>CAWALJ010000001.1:0-505791 GCA_963782955.1 uncultured Chloroflexia bacterium
TAGCACGAACTGAGCCAAGTACATAATATTGCTCGAGTTGCGTTGTGCCGGAGAATACGGGCATGAGATTGATGAATGCCTGGTCAACAAGAACACCATCCGTTACTTCGCCATAATTAAGACACTGCATGAAAAAGGGATTATTGCGGACCTCCAGTCATCCGATGCTCCGCTGATCCTGGAGATCGGGGCCGGCTACGGAGGGCTTGCTTATCACCTGAGCAGAATCGTGCGCCGGGCACAGTACGTGATCGTGGATTTGCCCGAAACGCTTCTGTTTGCCGCCTCCTATCTCACCATCGCATGTCCGGAGAGGTCCCTCTATCTTTATGATCCTAAGACGATCAAGGCGGCCTGCTCAGCAGGCTTCGCGGGATACGACTTCATCCTCCTTCCAAATTACGCGTTGCATTACTTGAACAACTTGCACTTTCACCTTGCGGTGAATGTTGGGTCATTCCAGGAAATGAATCCTGAACAGCTCGATTCTTATTTGGATTTCTTAAAGCCGCGATTGACTGGGGTGCTCTACTCTCAAAACCAGAATTCGCACACCCGGAATACCTCACCGATCAACGTGTCGGAGGCGATCAAGAAAAGGTTTGCAACCGAGGAGGTGCGAGGCGCTAAAGCGTTTTCACCGGCGGCCATTCTCCTCTCCGACCCTCTGCGCCTTCTAGATGTGCGCCCGCGCACGTTAATCGGCTATGTCTACAAGAAACTGAGCCCTAAGAAGAAATATGCGCTCAACCACGAATACATCTGCCGACCCGCCTCGCAAGGGGAGGTAAAGTGGCAAAGCCTTTAGGTTTTTCAGGTTCTTATTCAAAATGAGCGCCTCCCATATTGACGACTAGAAGACTCCAGGCAAAGTTAATGGCGACACTTAAACACTCCATCTTTTCTGAAGTAAGCCTCCGGACAGCCGCATGGTACGGCGACCGCATGGTAAGTCTCAAGTTTCCCGCAGCATGGGATGTCACAGTTTTGCGGCCGCAGACACCTCCGCCAGTTACCGATACACAAATCCTGGAGGCGCTCGAACACCCGATCGGCCAGCCTCCGCTCAGAGATCTCTGCCGCGGCAAAACCGCGCCTCTCATCCTTGTGGATGACCTGAACCGGCCGACGCCTGCCAGCACAGTGATCCCATTCGTGCTTAGGCATTTTCAAGAGGCCGGCATACCGCCCGCCCGGGTTAGGATTCTGGTAGCCAGCGGAACACATCGGCCGCCTACGTGCGACGCGATACTCAAAAAAGTTGGCGTCACCTGTCCCTGCAAACTGCTCGCTCATAATGCCACGCGCAACCTTGTCAGAATGGGGACGACATCTTTCGGAACACCGATCTTTGTTAATAAAGAAGTCGCAGCCAGCGATCTCATAGTGGGAATCGGCGGGGTCTACCCAAACAATATGGCGGGTTTTGGGGGAGGATCGAAGCTGGCGCTGGGAGTTTTAGGCTTCCGCTCCATCGCCCATCTGCATTACCGTCACAAAGGTGCAGGGTGGGGTTCCGGAACGGGTGAGTGCGACTTCCGAAGAGACCTCGATGAGATCGCGGCAATGATTGGGCTGCGCACCATCATCTCCCTGAGCGTGGATGAGAATCGGGAGGCGATTCACGTAATTTCGGGCGATCACCTTCGTTACCGCCAGGATGAAGTAGCGTTCGCCGCGCAAATGTTCCAGGTTTCTGACCCCTTGGATGCGGACGTTGTGATCTCGAATGCGTATCCCAACGATTTGTCGCTGACCTTTGTCCATATGAAAGGAACGAACCCGCTCCGCCGGTGTCCCGCCGGAGTATCGCGAATCGCCATCGCATCCTGCCGGGAAGGGCTGGGCCACCATGGGCTCTTCCCCTTGGTCAATACGTCCCGATTCGACCGCTATCGGCGGACAATTCGACGCCTCTCGGCATTGGGCCTCCGGGAAATCCCCGCAAGGCTTAGGGCTGAGATCGCCACCGCCTGGCAAACAAGGTGGTCAGGAAATCGGCAATGTCAACCGCCAAAGCCTTCGATTGTCCCCAATCCGATATGGGTTTACCAACCCGATGGCTCGGCTGAGGAACTTCCCTCGCGAGTTCGTGGGTATCAAATCAGGCGCTCATGGTCTGAAATTCTGGAAGCTGTCCGGCGGGAACACGCCGGCGAAGAGCGCCTCCGAGTATGCATCTATGCGTGTGCGCCACTGCAATGCTTCAGTTCAGGCCAAGCCTCTCAGAAATTTGCTTCCCTTGAAACGGAATTCGCGGGAAGCCCTCATCCGTAAAACGGAATGTTGGCTCAGGGCCGTCCGCTCCCTCTAGGCCCCTCAATTGCGGCTTGCTAAAACGAACAAATCGGAGGACTGCCATGGAAAAGAACGAAGTGTTCCTTCCTGAAGGAAAGATCCATACAAGTGATTATCTAAAACGGATCGGCGTCCCGGAGATCGCCCCGGCCACCAGTCCTTTCGACCCTGGATACGATCCAGTGACGCTCGAAAGCCATCTGGATCAGAGTTCCCATCTGATGTCTATTCTGAAGATCTCCATGGCTTGCTGGATGGTGGCCAATGAGCGCGCCACGCGCCGCAAGATCGCCGCCGCCAAGCGCGACCCCGGCCGTCCCCACCGTTACGGCTGGCCTTCGTCCGAATGTATGCTGCAGTTCCCCTTGGGCCACCGCGACTTCAAACGGGCCACCGCCCGTAACGGTCGGCACGCCATAGCGCTTGGCGGCGGCGATCTTCGGCGCGTGACCTTCTCATTGGCCACCATCCAGCAAACCATCGAAATCTTCAGGATGGACATCAGATGGGAGCTTTGATCCAGGTGGCTTTCAAGAGTCACCGGGTCGTATCCAGGGTCAAAGGGCTGGTGTACCGGCGCGATCTCCGGAACGCCGATCCTTTTAGGTAATCGCTTGTATGGATCCTTCCCCTCGGGAACGAAAGGTTCGTTCTTTTCCATGGCGCTCCTCCGATTCTGTTCGTTTTGAAAAGACGTCATCGAGACGTTAAGTAGGAAGTGGACGTCCCTGAAGCCACCACTTCGTTTGGGGATGAGGGCTTCCCGCAAAATCCGTTCGATGGAAAGAGATTTCTGAGAGGCCTGGTCTGAACCGAAGCACTGCAGCGGTGCGCACGCGTAAATGAGCACTCGAAGATTTTCTTGCCGGCTTGTTCCCGGCGGACGGCTTCCAGAACTTCGGACCATGAAGGCCTGATTTGATACCCTCGAACTTGCGAGGGAAGCCCCCTGGACGGTCCATCCGGTTGGTAAACCCAGATGGGATTGCGGGCCACCGAGGGATTGGCCGGTTGACGGTGCCGATTTCCTGACCACCTGGCTTGCAAAGTGGTAGTGATCTCCGCGCCAAGCCTCGGGGGAATCTCCCGGAGGCCCAATGCCGAGAGGCGCCGAATCCTCCGTTGATAACGGGCGAATCTGGACGTGTTGACCAGGGAAAGAGCCCATGGTAGCCCAGCCCTTCACTGCAGGACGCGATGGCGACCCTGATACCCCGGCTGGACAATGGCGGAGCGGGTTCGTTCCTTTCGTATGGACAAAGGTCAGCGACGAATCGTTGGGATAAGCGTTGGAAATGACGACGTCCGCATCAGGTGGGGGATGAACGCAGAACCTTTGCGTGGCGAAGGCCACTTCTTTCTGGTGGTAGCGAAGGGGGTCGCCCGAAATTACTCGAATCGCCTCACGGTCTCATTCACGCTCAGAGAAACGACCGTGCGCAACCCGATCATTTCGCGATTTCGTCGATGTCTCTTCTGAAGTCGCTTTCCCCGGCTGGAACCCCAGCCCTGCGCCCTTGTGGCGATAATGAAGATGGGCGATAGAGCGGAAGCCCAAAACGCCCAGTGCCAGCTTCGACCCTCCTCCAAAACCCGCCATGTTGTTCGGGTAGACTCCGCCGATTCCCATTACGAAATCGCTGGTCGCGACTTCTTTGTTTACAAGAATTGGTGTTCCGAAGCGGGGCGATCCCATCTTGACAAGGTTTTGGGAGGTGTTATGAACAAGCAGATTGCAGGAACAATTCTCACCCACTTTCTTGAGAATCGCCTCGCTCGTTCGGGCGGCCGGCGCGTTCCGCTGGCCACCAGGATTCTGACCTGGGTGGGCGGTATGCCAGCTTCCTGAAAATGCCTGAGCACGAACGGGATGACAAGACCGGCAGGCGTCGGCCGGTTCAGGTCATCCACAAGGATGAGAGGCTCTGTACTTGCCACGGCAGAGTTCTGTGAGCTGAGGCTGACCGATCGGGTGTTCGAGCGCCTCCAGGATTTGTATATCCGTGATTGGCGGGGGCGTGCGTGGCCGCAGCACCGTGACCTCCCACGCTGCGGGTAACTCTCGACGCATGAGGCGGTCGCTGGCAACGATGCGGCCGTCCGGATGCATTACTTCAGAAAATGCCTGTGGTGTCTGGATTGTCGTCATTGACGTTGCGTTAAATTTTGAAGTTGTCGATGCGGAAGGTGCTATTTTTTCAATCGGAACTTAAAAAGTTTTGGAGCACTTCTTTTAATAACATCAATCATGAAAGGGGGGTCTGGATACGAATTCGTGATTGATCGCGTACTTCTTCTTCGGGCTCAGTTTCTTGTATACATAGCCGAATAACGTGCGGGCGCACATCTAGAAGGCGCAGAGGGTCGGAGAGGAGAATGGCCGCCGGTGAAAACGCTTTAGCGCCTCGCACCTCCTCGGTTGCAAACCTTTTCTTGATCGCCTCCGACACGTTGATCGGTGAGGTATTCCGGGTGTGCGAATTCTGGTTTTGAGAGTAGAGCACCCCAGTCAATCGCGGCTTTAAGAAATCCAAATAAGAATCAAGCTGTTCAGGATTCATTTCCTGGAATGACCCAACATTCACCGCAAGGTGAAAATGCAAGTTGTTCAAGTAATGCAACGCGTAATTTGGAAGGAGGATGAAGTCGTATCCCGCGAAGCCTGCTGAGCAGGCCGCCTTGATCGTCTTAGGATCATAAAGATAGAGGGACCTCTCCGGACATGCGATGGTGAGATAGGAGGCGGCAAACAGAGCGTTTCGGGCAAATCCACGATCACGTACTGTGCCCGCCGCACGATTCTGCTCAGGTGATAAGCAAGCCCTCCGTAGCCGGCCCCGATCTCCAGGATCAGCGGAGCATCGGATGACTGGAGGTCCGCAATAATCCCTTTTTCATGCAGCGTCTTAATTATGGCGAAGTAACGGATGGTGTTCTTGTTGACCAGGCATTCATCAATCATGCCCACTTGCACGCGACCGAGCAGACGCCGAACGTGTACAGTAACATTTAATTGCTTAAGTGGTCTTTATTGTAACGAAGTCATAGGTTCGTGGATGATGAGGATTTACTGTTTTTTTATCCTTTTTTTATTGATTACAAACTCCATTGCTTCTGGACAATCAAAAACACTTACACAAACCATACGAGGTACAGTGGTCGACAAACAAACCCTGTCTCCTCTGGAAGGTGCGAATATAGCTGTTGTTGATACCTATCCGCAGTTTGGCACTATTTCAGATGGGGATGGTGAATTTGTTCTGAAAGATGTTCCCGTTGGAAGGAAAACAATCCGTATTTCATTTATTGGTTATTACCCCGTTGAAATTAAAAATCTGATTGCTAATTCTTCCCGTCAGGTGGTTATAAACATCGAGATGGAACAAAAAGTGGAATCGACCAGGGAAATTACAGTGGTTGGCAACGATTCGAAGGGAAGATCGCTGAACAGCATGGCCACAGTTAGCGCCCGGATTTTCAGCGTGGAAGAAACCGGCAGATATGCCGGCAGCCACGATGATATTGCGCGCATGGCAATGAACTTTGCCGGAGTTTCCGGGGCGAACGATCAACTAAATGATATCATTATTCGCGGAAATACACCCAACGGAATTCTTTGGAGACTCTTATGAAGTGGACATTCCGAATCCCAATCATTTTGCCGCAACCGGAACAACTGGCGGTCCGGTGAGCATTTTAAACAACAACACCCTGCGCATTCTGAATTTTATACCGGCGCTTTTCCGGCTGAATATGCCAATGTTTATTCCGGGGTATTTGACCTGAAAATGCGGGAAGGCAATAACCAGAAACACGAAACCATCGGGCAGATTGGTTTTAACGGTGTGGAACTGGGTTTGGATGTAGTTGTAAACAAGAAAACAAAAAGCTCCTACTTTGTAAATTACCGGTATTCATTTCTCGATTTGTTTGAAAAAATAAGTATTTTGATTTTGGCACCTCTGGCATATGTTAAAATATCAGGATATTACTTATAAATTGGTTTTTCCGGTTAAAAACGGCAAAATCACGTTTTTTGGCTTGGGCGGAAAAAGCCAGATTGGCCTGCTGGATTCAAAAATTGATAAACCCGATTTGTACACCCTCGATGGAATGGATGTTTACAATGGTTCCGATCTTCGGGTTTCGGCGTTCACGTACACCAATTCAGGGACGAAACAACCTACACCAAAACTTGCTTTCCGATGTTTATCAAAAACCGTTTACTTTCTACAATTCAGTGGCAGAAGATAATTTGGTTTATCCACGGTTGAGGGAGGAAAACAAACAAATGAAACTGACATTTAAATTTCAACTGAAAAAAGATACAATTCGCACCTGACCGGACGGATTGAATTACGGTTCATTTGCTTGGCTATATTTTCGATACGAGAATACAATCGAAGCAATGAAACCTAAAAATATTTGCTCGACCAGGAAAAATCGGTTTTTAACGGAACATATACTAACCAGCCGTTTGGCCAGTTTTCCTATAAATTTAATGATGAATTGGAATTAAAACCCGGATTAAGTCTCATCTATTTTGGATTAAACGGAACCTACGACGTTGAACCGCGGATAGGATTCACATGGAAGCCTATGCCTGGTTTCAGATATTAATATGGTGGTTGGTATTATTCAAAAATATTGTCGTATGAAATTTATTAGTAGTACCTAAAAATGAACGAAGAACAACAAAAACATTGGGATCAATTTCGTAGTTTGCTAGGTCGTGGCTCGCCATCATGTCCCTGTGGCCCGCGGCCCGTCGAAGGTGCAGCGGTCCGACACTTTAATACTGCGTGGCAACAAGTCGTCTTCGATGGTGGATGGGCCGGGATCCACGTGGCCCAAGCGCTATGGCGGTGGCGGTCTACCATTGGCGGAGCAGCTCATCTGGGGAGATGCGCAGCCGCCGGTGCGCCGTACGCGGGCTCATGCTATGTCGGCCTGAATCACGAGGGCCGATCTTTCATGCACGGAACGGAAGAGCAGCGCCGCCGTCATCTGGAGTCAAATCCTGCGAGGAGCGAGTACGTGGTGCCAGTTATCCGAGCCCGGCGCCGGGGCTGACCTGCCGGCATCCGGACCTCTGCGGTACTCGACGGCGATCGCCTAGTTGTGAATGGACGAAAGTCTTGGTCCAGCTATGCGCGTCGCCGATTTCCAGGAGCTGCTCGTGAGGACCGATCCACGCGATCGAGGCGGGCTGACGTGGGCGATCTGCGACATGCGTCATGAGGGAATCGATTACGGCCGATTCGAATATGGCGAGAAACGAGCCATCCTGTGAAGGAGTTACACTACGTGTCCATTCCGTTGGTTGACGTCGTCGGCGGGGTCGGGAACCAATGGGCGGTCGCGATGAGCGCTTCTCGAATTTGACTGCGGGCTGGGCTTCCTTTCGGAGCAGTTGGAGCTCGCCGTGACGGTCGATCGGCTCATCGAGTGGCAGCTTCCGATGGCGAACCGTCTGCCTCTCCGTCTCTGACGGAACGGCTCGCTATTGCGAAAGCGAACGTGGCCGCATTGGGCCGATGGCACGGTCCCTGGTCAGGGACCTCGCTTCCGATCCCGGCGCATCGGAACGCGGCGTCCTCCTACGCGTATTCATGGGGACCTGGTGCAGTAGGTCTCTGCCCTTGCGATGGAGGCGCTGGGTCCAGACAGGTTGGAGTTCATCCCATGGGGTTCGCCGGGAGGCTGGACCGGTAGCTACTTCCGAAACTTCTCCGCGACTATCGGAGGCGGAACCAGGAAATATCTCGGGACATCATCGGCGAGCGCATCCTTGGACTTCCCCGATCACTCCCGGCGGCGGAGTGATCGAAGAAGGAGGCGGCGACGGGTTAGTCCAAGCCTCGAGCAATGCTCCACGAAAATTCCCGTCGTTCCGTCTGCTGCAAGCAGTGTGTCCGCACATGAGTGGAAGCAGTTCGCTGCCGATGGGTTGGTTTGGCTCTGGCCTGGACTCGGCGGTCGGCGGCGCCGGAATAAGTGTGTGCGATCAGGCCCGCCAATTTATTGAGGCCGGTCGGGCTCCGATCCCGGCTTCGGGGTCCGGCTCGACTCTCACTGCCTATCTGCTGGCCGATGGGGGCGGATGAACCTTGTTTCGGATGTAGCGGATGGTCGTTCCCGAGGAATGATTCTTGTAGCCAGACCATCTCGGGGCGGAAGGCGGCTTCTTCTCGACCCCGATATGACTTCGTGGCTGATTTGGTACCGACACGGCGACGCTTTACGCCGCTCCGGTGTTTCTGGCACGACGGTCTCGTCCCTGGACCCCACTACCACGCTGCTGCGAGTCAGTCTCTAGGGGTCCCGATTCTGCAGATTGGTGGAGACTTGGCGCATCTACTCTGGTGCCCCGGAGTGGTCCTAGTCCCGCACTACAAGCGGGGCTAGCTACAGCATGTCTGACCTAGCGGTTGTGCATGCCGCGCGACCGAGAGCAATTCGGCGTACCAATGGCACATTCCAGGCTGTCAAGCACCGTTGCGCAGACAGGCGATACCGCGCCGAGTCGGCGCGCTCCATTGTGATGGAGGCGGCATCTTCACTCGATGCGCAGACAACCGATGCGGATTTCTTGGCTTCGGCGGCCAAGGTAGTGGCAGACCATGCCGCGCTCGTCAACGCCGGCGACTGCATCCAAGTACACGGCGCAATCGGGTTTACATGGGAAAGGGGCATCCATCTCTTCATCTCAAGGGCACAGGTACGACGAGAGCTGATGATCGGTCGGACAGACGCACTCCGCAGCGTCTCCTCGCCTCACCGACCGCAACGGGACGAAAACGAGGCGCTACCTAACTGTCTGTAGGTTCAGGGTGGCGCTTGTGTAGGATGCGGAGGCCGGGGAGGTCGTGGTGGTGGTCGGAGATGTTGACGAAGGGTTCATCCGGCGTGCTCTTGAGCTCGCGGAACCGGACGCATTGAGAGTGACGCTTTTCATTTGACGGGGGACGAGTCGCTGCTCGGCGTGGGGCGGCCACGAGGGGGCGGCGACCGCGCCGACCGTCGTTAGTTATGAATTGCGTTACCTCCTCGGTCGATGCGTCCGAAGTCACTCCTGCGCCCGTCGGACGATGACTTCGAGAGCTCATGCAGCTCATCACCGGCCAAGCGATGTCAGACACCGAGACTCCAATCACGCCGCGGTCTCGCCGCGTTCGACGATGCTCCCTGAAGCGCCGAGGGTCAGTCGGCGAGCACCTCCCACGGTTTGGGTTGCGATCATCGGAGCTGGCTTTAGTGGGATTGCCGCAGGTGTCCAACTACATCGTCTCGGCATACCGTTCACCCTGTACGAACGCCGGCGCGAGGTGGGCGGAGTATGGAGCATCAACCAGAATCCGGATGCCCACGTGGACACGACAAGCTTTACGTACGAATACAACTTCAAAAAATTACCCATGGAGCGAAGACTTCACGCGACAGGCCGAAGTACGTACATACCTGGGCGCGTTTCCCGCAAACACGGAGTGTGGGACCACATTTCCTTCGAAACCGAGTTGATCGAGGCGCAAATCGACGAGACGCACTGGCCTGGAGGCTTCAGCTGCAACGAGCCGGCTCAACGGTGCATGCCCAGGCGAACGTGATCATCACGGCTGTCGGCGTTTCTGGAACCCTCGCCGTCCGGCGCTTGAGGTGGACGAGACTTCCAGGAACCATTGTCCATCCCTCCGAGTGGTCCGATGGTCTGGATTTGAGCGGCCGCGATGTCGCGATCATGGGAAATGGATCGACGGGAGTTCAGCTCCACCGTGGCACGTATGCACACGGCTCTTCGTTTTCAGCGAACGCCGCAGTGGATCAGTCCGCCGCCCGATACGGCGCACCCGTAAGCCAGAACTCAGATGGCTCCTCGACACCCTTCCTAGATACTGGAACTGGCAGCAGACTCCAGGCCGCAGCACAGTTCGAGACCCACGAACTAATGCTTCCCGATCCCGAGGATCGCCAATGGCGGATCCGTGAATGAGAGGAACGACGCTATACGTAGCCAGTTAGTGGAATACATCCCTCGCAGGTCGGTGACCGGCCAGACCCTGTGGCCAAGCTGATCCCGAGTCAACCACCCATGACTAGGCGTCCGGTCGTGGACAACGGATGGTACAAGACGCTGACCCAAAGCAACGTGGAGCTGGTCACCGAGGAGATTCGCCGACTCACCGCCGGCGGAATCGAGACCGTTGATGGGCGCCGGCGGGAGGGGTCGATATCCTTGTCACTGCCACGACTTTCGATGTGGTCTGATAGTATCTCTCCACCGGGTGAGTATGTCGGCTTGGATGGCATCGAACTTCACGAGCGGTGGTCAGTTGACTGGCCCTTGTGCCTATGTTGGAACGACGGTACCAGAATTTCCCAATCTATTTATGATGTACGGGCCCAATTCGCAGCCGGTGTCCGGCGGGATTTTGCTGCCAGCATGGGATCAACTCTTGGCTGGCTACATCGGGAAGTGCCTCGTTGGGACGTTGGAGAGGTAGGAATGCGTGTGGTCGCCGTAACGAATAAGGGCGTTCCAAAACTACAACCGGGAACCGGACTGAATTTTTTTTTTTTTTTTTTTTTTTTTTTTTTTGGGGGGGGGGGGGGGGGGGGGTGTACGTCCCTGCTCATGGGACACCCTGCAGGTGAACGTTCCGTTCGAGTCTCCAGAGTATTTCCGGAGGTGCGCTGCGCCCTGATTGGAACGATTTTTGATTCTTCCCATAGGTAAACACGGTCCCAAGCTCTGCAAGGGCCAGCCGGCGGAGACCAGCAGGCCATTTATGAGAGCCCGTTTACGAGACGGCGAAGTTGCGTCCGAGAATCTACGTTCGGCAGTCTCGTTGACTGGGGGCTCAATGGCCACTTGGCAGGCTCATTGGGCGTGGCCGACGTCGTCTGGTACCCACATCGGGACTCTGGCACGGCCTCCTACCGGACGACGTCCTCAAACGTGTGGGAATCGAAGGCGCAAGGGTGCTCCTCCCCGCGCCATAGCTATCGTGCCTTGGGGTTGGCACATAGCTAGGAGCGCTTCACTAACTGGTGCGTTAGCTACGGGCCACTATGACGTGGCCCACGTCTGAGATGTGAATCATCTGGTTGTCAAGCTGGTCCGTGGCGCGCGTCGGGGTTCGGGGGCGGAGCCCCCGTTCGGGGCGAAGCCCCGAAGTCGTGCTGGATTGTCAGGCGGCGGGTTCGAGGGTGACCTTGTGGCCCATGGCTTCGAGCTGACGGACGAGGCGACGTTGACGGGCTTCGGTGTTGCGGCGCTTGTCGAAGTAGTCGGCGCCGAGGTCGTCGTAGACCTCGCCGGTGGTCAGCAGATGCCAGGCGATCACGAGGATGGAATGCCCGACCGCGACCGCAGCTCGTTGTGGTCCTCGGCGGGCGCGGATCTGGGCGTATTGGGCTGACAGGTAGGTGTTCTTCGACCGGCCGGCGGCCTGGCCGGCTTCGATGAGCGCCTTGCGCAGCCACTTGGACCCATGCCGGGTCCGCCCGGTCTTTCGTTTGCCGGCGGACTCGTTGTTGCCGGGGCACATGCCCGCCCACGACGCGAGATGACCGGCGGTCGGGAAGCGGGACATGTCGGCGCCGATCTCAGCGAGGATCACCTGAGCGGTCCGATGCGACACGCCCGGGATCGTCACCAACAACGTCACCGCCGCTTCGTAAGGGGCCAACAGCTCCTCGATCCGCCCGGTGAGCGTGTCGATGGTGGCGTCGGCCTGATCGATGCGGGCCAGCATCGCCCGGCACAACAAGGCGTGGTGTTCGTTGAACCGGCCGGCCATCGCATCCTCGAGCTGCGGGATCTTCGACCGCATCCGGCCCTTGGCCATCTCGGCCAACACGGTCGAGTCGCGTTCGCCGGCGATGAGCGCCTCGATCATCTCCCGCCCCGACTTGGTCAACACGCTGGACGCGACCGATGACAACTTCACGCCGGCGTCTTCGAGCACCTTGTGCAGCCGCTGGGACTCACGGGCCGCGTTCCTCGATCACCGACTTGCGGTAGCGGGTCAGATCCCGCAGCGCCCGGAACGGCTCCGGCGGAATGAACGACGGGCGGACCAGGCCGTGTTCGAGCAGCGACGCCCCCCAAATCGCGTCGGCCACGTCGGTCTTGCGGCCGGGCACGTTGCGCATGTGCCGGGCGTTGATCACCCACACCTCGGGAACCGACGCCTCCAACACCCAGTGCACCGGCTTCCAGTAGACGCCGGTCGCCTCCATCCCGACCAAGGTGACCTTGCGCTCGGCGAGCCAGTCGGCCAACTCCAGTAGCTGCGAGGTCGTGGTGGCGAACTCGACCACCTCCTCCCGGCGGCCGCCGTGGCCGTCGGGCGTGCGAGCACACGCCATCACCGTGTCGCGGTGCACGTCCAAGAACGCGCAGCGCTCCACGATCACTTCCATCTCCATCACATCCTCCCTCCGGATCGGCAACGGTGTGCCGGCCGGATGGGGGTCTCGCCATGAAGAGACTGAGATACGTGCTCGAAGCAACAGAGCGGAGCGCCCAAGACCCCCGGGCTCAAACTAACGACGGGCTCCGAAGCGCCATAGAAGACGACCTCTGCCCGGCCAGCACACCCCGATTCTCATCCCGCGAGGGCGGCGGCGTCAGCCGCCATGGGAACGGGCGTTAGTTCCCATGGCGGCTGACGCCGCCGCCCTCGCGGGATGAGAATCGGGGTGTGCTGGCCGGGCCGAGGTCGATCGTCTATGGCGCTTCGGAGCCCGTCGTTAGTTTGAGCCCGGGGGTCTTGGGCGCTCCGCTCTGTTGCTTCGAGCACGTATCTCAGTCTCTTCATGGCGAGACCCCCATCCGGCCGGCACACCGTTGCCGATCCGGAGGGAGGATGTGATGGAGATGGAAGTGATCGTGGAGCGCTGCGCGTTCTTGGACGTGCACCGCGACACGGTGATGGCGTGTGCTCGCACGCCCGATGGCCACGGCGGCCGCCGGGAGGAGGTGGTCGAGTTCGCGACCACGACCTCGCAGCTACTCGAGTTGGCCGACTGGCTCGCCGAGCGCAAGGTCACCTTGGTCGGCATGGAGGCGACCGGCGTCTACTGGAAGCCGGTGCACTGGGTGTTGGAGGCGTCGGTTCCCGAGGTGTGGGTGATCAACGCCCGGCACATGCGCAACGTGCCCGGCCGCAAGACCGACGTGGCCGACGCGATTGGGGGGCGTCGCTGCTCGAACACGGCCTGGTCCGCCCCTCGTTCATTCCGCCCGAGCCGTTCCGGGCGCTGCGGGACCTGACCCGCTACCGCAAGTCGGTGATCGAAGAACGCGCCCGTGAGTCCCAGCGGCTGCACAAGGTGCTCGAAGACGCCGGCGTGAAGCTGTCATCAGTCGCGTCCAGCGTGCTCACGAAGTCGGGGCGGGAGATGATCGAGGCGCTCATCGCCGGCGAACGCGACTCGACCGTGTTGGCCGAGATGGCCAAGGGCCGGATGCGATCGAAGATCCCGCAGCTCGAGGATGCGATGGCCGGCCGGTTCAACGAACACCACGCCTTGTTGTGCCGGGCGATGCTGGCCCGCATCGATCAGGCCGACGCCACCATCGACACGCTCACCGGGCGGGTCGAGGAGCTGTTGGTCCCTTACGAAGCGGCGGTGACGTTGTTGGTGACGATCCCGGGCGTGTCCCACCGGACCGCTCAGGTGATCCTCGCTGAGATCGGCGCCGACATGTCCCGCTTCCCGACCGCCGGTCATCTCGCGTCGTGGGCGGGCATGTGCCCCGGCAACAACGAGTCCGCCGGCA
This sequence comes from uncultured Chloroflexia bacterium, assembly GCA_963782955.1. GTDB lineage: Bacteria > Chloroflexota > Chloroflexia > Thermomicrobiales > Thermomicrobiaceae > CALAGB01. The sequence continues at coordinate 14,087 of CAWALJ010000001.1, forward strand.
AACGAAAGACCGGGCGGACCCGTCATGGGTCCAAGTGGCTGCGCAAGGCGCTCATCGAAGCCGGCCAGGCCGCCGGCCGGTCGAAGAACACCTACCTGTCAGCCCAATACGCCCAGATCCGCGCCCGCCGAGGACCACAACGAGCTGCGGTCGCGGTCGGGCACTCCATCCTCGTGATCGCCTGGCATCTGCTGACCACCGGCGAGGTCTACGACGACCTCGGCGCCGACTACTTCGACAAGCGCCGCAACACCGAAGCCCGCCAACGTCGCCTCGTCCGCCAACTCGAAGCCATGGGCCACAAGGTCACCCTCGAACCCGCCGCCTGACAATCCAGCCATGACTTCGGGGCTTCGCCCCGAACGGGGGCTCCGCCCCCGAACCCCGACGCGCGCCCAGACCAGCTTGACAACCAGATGATTCACATCTCAGGCCCACCGGGAAGTCCCAGTCGTAGGGCACACCAGGGTTGCAGGACGAGGGACGGCCCGCACGTTGTCACGTCAAGGACGAATCAGACCCGCCGTCTCATTGTCCCTGACGGTGACCAGCCGGTGCTCGGAGAGGAACTCGAAGTCGGTGAGCCCTGACGCACGGCAGGCGTTGAGGATGTGAGGGCCCGCGCCTGCTGTATCGCTGCAGTGGATGCTCCCAGCGGCCTGGTCCCGCCCGGTAGAGCAGATTGCCGTCGCCGACCACCAGCCGTTCGACGTCCTCCGAGGGGTCGGAGCCATGTCGGATTGGAATCCCCAGCGTCAGCGAGATGCTCTTGCGTGACCTCGGCGGTGGCGATGTCGCCGATTGAGTTGTGCCACGGGGCTGCGATCAGGATGCGTAGGGTCGCGTCAGCACCTCCGGCCGCTGTTCCTCCGTCCCCATCCAGACCCGGCATGTGAAAGTGAAGCTTCGACCTACCCACCCACCACTCCGGCCCGGCGGGCGGAACACGGCTCGGGGACGCATTTCGAGAGACGAACGCCCCGACTCAGTAGCGTCACCTCATTCATCTCGCTGGGTCACGAGTCCTCGCGATCTTCGCGAAGATGCAGACGTAGTTCGTGGTCAGAACGACAGCCCGGGCCGATGACTTGCCTTCGCTGCTGTGCTTACTCTGTGAGGGCCCAGGCTGTCTCGGCCGGAAGCATGGAGGCAGAGATGAGGCGCGTGAGACGATGACAGCGGACTCATCGGCGCTCGGACTCCAGCCTGCGGCCGGTTCGTGATTCGGGGCCATCGGCGGGCGCTTGCACTGTTGGCCAGCACGGCCTTCCTCGGTGGTGTCGCCGAAGCGCTCTTCCTCATCACCGTGACCCGAGCGGCGTTCGCCATCACCGACGGCGCTGATCGGGTCGGCATTGTGGCCGGGCGCTACCTCGCGATCAACGCAACGCTGCTCGTCGCTCTTGGCTTCGTGGTGGCCCGGATTGCTCTCGCGAGCTATTCCGCGTGGCAGTCAGCACGGTTGTCATCGGCGGTCACCGCACGAATTCGGCACCGCCTCGCCGGCGCATTCCTCGACGCGTCCTGGGAACTTCAGCAGACCAGCGTGCCGGAGCCTCCAAGAGCTGCTCACCGGGTACACCGGGCAGGCGAACGCCATGATCGGTGCTCTGAACAGCGGCGTGGTGGCGGGAGCGAACCTGGTGGCCCTCGTCGGGATCGCCGTCGCTGTCGACCCGCTCGGAGCATTGGTCCTGGTGGTCTCGGTGGCCGTCCTCGGCATGGTGCTTCGACCGCTCCGCGCGCGGTGAAGCGCCGGCGCATGCATCCACCGTCGCCAGCATGGAGTTCGCGACCTCGGTCAGCGAGATCTCCGACCTTGGCCTCGAGCTGCACGTCTTCCATGTGCAGGAACCGGCAGGGCGTCGCGGGGGAGCGGATCGAGACCTCCAGGAGACGGAGCCGGAGCCTTCGTTTCGCGGCTGGCCTGACAACGCCCGCATACACGGGTCTCGCGTACGTAGCACTTCTCGCCGCGCTGGCCATCGTTGCGCTCTCCGCCTCGGCGAGCCTGGCATCCCTGGGCGCAGCGATGCTGGTGATGCTCCGCTCGCTGAGCTACGGCCAGGCGCTGCAGGGTGCCTACGTCTCGGCCTCGTCGAGTGGTCCGGCGATCGAGGAGATCCAGCGACGGCTCACGCTCTTCGAGGAGGGTCGCCGTGTCGACGCAGGCAAGCCCGTCGGAGTGGTCGGCCCCATTGTCGCGGAGCACGTGTGGTTCGCCTACACCCCGGGACAGGACGTCCTCCGGGACGTCACGTTAGGATCGAGCCGCGCGAGATCGTCGGCATCGTGGGGCCTTCGGGTAGCGGAAAGTCCACCCTCGTGCAGCTGTTACTCGGCCTCCGTGACCCGGACCGTGGCCGGATCCTGGCCGACGAGCGCGACTTGGGCGAGCTCTCGAAGGCGGGCTAGCTCGGAAGATCACCTTCGTCCCCCAGCGGCGCATCTGATTGCCGGGACAATCGCAGACAACATTCGTTTCTTGCGGGACGGCGTGAGCGAGGAGGACGTCGAGCGCGCGGCGAGGCTTTCCCATCTGGTTAATAATGGCTCGGGCGTAATTGCTTCACGCCGAACCGCCGTGCGACGCTCGTTTGTTTGTGGCCGTCGGGGGTTCTCCCGGGACCGGGCGGGAGGGTCATGGCGAACCTGATCACGATTGGTCGGTTAGTCCTCCTGTTCGTGACGATCGCCCTCATCTACACTCGCTCCTATTCCGTCGTCGCTTGGTGCACGCTTGTCATCGGTGTCGTCTTCGCGAGCGACGCGTTGGACGGCTTTGTCGCGCGTCGGCGAAAGTCGACCAGCGATCTGGGTGCGATCATCGATATCGCCGGAGACCGGGTGGTGGAAAACGCACTATGGGTCGTGTTCGCGCAACTTGGGCTGATCGGTGTCTGGGCGCCATTGATGGTGTTGACTCGCGGATTCTTCGTTGACGCGATGCGGGGCATGAGCTACACCGCCGGGAAGTCCGCCTTCGGAGAAAACACGATGATGCGTACCCCTGTGACCCAGTTCTTGACCGCATCCCGTTTCATGCGTGCTTTCTACGGCATGGCGAAAGCCCTGGGTTTCGTATTCTTGACCAGTCTATTCGCCGCACACATCGCTCCGGGTCGCGACCTGGGACGGTTCTACGCGCACGACCCCATTCGCATCATCGGGTGGTTCATGGTCTATTCCGCCCTTGCGCTCACGGTCATTCGCGGAGTCCCGGTTCTGATCGACGCGATGTACTACGTGCGTCAACCAAAGAAGTTGTCTTGATGATTGCCGCTGTCTTCGATGTCGACCGAACGCTGCTGCCCGATACCACCGCGGAACGACTGTTTCTGAGCTATCTGATCAAGGAGCGCGTGATCGGCGCACGAGCGTTGATCGAGACGCTGCGTTTCGTCGCGGTCAGGGGACGTAACAGTCCTATTCGCTCAGTGCGCCGGCACCGGCCGTATCTCCGTGGAACGCATGTCGAACTCGTCTCCGAACTTGGAGCACGCTGTTTCGAGGAGAAGATCCGTCCTCGCCTTTCGAGCAAAGGGATCGAGCGTGTCCAGCGACACTTGCAGGACGGCCAGGAACCGGTTCTGCTATCGGGTTCGATTCCGCAAGTGATCGGACCAATGGCTGCTGCTCTCGGGGTGCAGCATGTGATCTGCAGCAACCTGGAATCGCGTGGAGAACGTTTTACCGGCCGACTGATTGGCCCGCATCCCTATGGGGGTGGTAAGGTCTTGTTGATTCAACGTTTTGCCAATGAATTCAAGATCGAGTTGCAGCGCTCATTTTGCTATGCGGATCATCACTCTGATGAGCCCGTTCTGAGCCTCTTTGGGCATCCGGTCTGCATCAATCCAAACGAGCGTCTGAGGCTCATCGCTCAACGGCTGGGCTGGCCGATTGAGGAATTCCGCTAAACGCCCGATTCACGAGGTATAGCCATGGAGACTCGTCGGAAGAATGCCCCGTTCGCGATAAAGACACGACTGGCGTTGCGTCTTGCCATGATTTTGGGAAGCATCGGCCAGCTGCTGCCAGTTTCCGTTGGATACTGGCTCAGTGACCGCTGCGGTGATGCAATGTATGCGCTCTCGCCGAAGTACCGCAGGAACGTCCGCGCGAACCTCACGCATGTAACTGGCTTGAGTGAGACGAGCGCTGAAGTTCGACATCTTGCCCGCCGCGTGTTCCACTACAGCGCCCGCAATTTCTTCGATTTGATGCGCGTTTCGCACCTGACCGACGATGACCTGCGTCAGGCAGTCATCGGATCCAAGGAAAGTTGGGAGCGGCTCGATCGGGTGCGCGCCGGAGGAAAAGGCGGAATCGTTGTCAGCGCCCATTTTGGCGCGTTCGATTACACCGGGCAGGCCATCTTCACGAACGGTTACCCGATCATTCCGCTGACGACGCGGACTGTCCCTGAACCGGTGTATCAAGTGGTGACGCATTTACGACAAAGTCATGGACTGGATGTCGAAGAGGCGAATTCACGGGGAGTGCGACGCGTGCTCGGTGCGGTGCGGCGGGGTGAATTCGCGGGTCTACTGGCTGATCGCGACTTCTTTCACAACGGCATCCCGGTCGAGTTCTTCGGTGCGATGACCACGCTGCCATCCGGTCCCGCACGAATCGCACGAGATACTGGCGCATCGATTGTCCTAGTCTTCACCAAGCGGCTATCGAACGGCTACGTTCTTACGGTGGAAGAGCCGTTCGAAGTGGAACGGACCGACGACGCTGAGCGGGATATCAACCTCGCGATGGCGAGAATCGTTCGCCTATTTGAACGTCAGATCCGCGAAAACCCGGAACAATGGGTCATGTTCCAGCGCGTCTGGCCAGATGCGCTGCAGCCGGATTCCGAGACCGCTCGCCTCGGCGAAGGTGTCGTGGACGTCGGTGTCACTCCAGTGATGCTCGAGCCGGAACAAGTACGTGCTGGAGCCGCCACATCAACCGCCGGTGCAGCGATGACCGTCGCGCTTGGCGCGGAGTCACCGCCGCGCACCGAGCCGGATCGCTAGACCGTACGGTCTAGCGGTAGTTGACGAACTGGAGCGCGACGTCCGTCTCGTTCGATTTCAACGTCTGAATTACGGCCTGAAGGTCGTCCTTATTCTTTGACGTGACTCGGATCGCGTCACCCTGGATCTGCGGCGTCACCTTCTTGTGTTCGGCGCGAATGTCCTTGACAAGCTGCTTGGCCAGAGGCTCAGGAATACCGCGGCGAAGCTTGACAACCTGCCGCACTCGACCACCGCTCGCGTCCTCCATAGTCTGATAATCGAGGATCTTGAGCGACAGTCCGCGACGAAGCACGCGCGTCTCGAGCACGTCAGTGACCGAGCGCAGCATGAACTCATCCGACGTTGAGATCACCAGTTGATCCTTCTCCTGATCGATCTCGGTCTTGGAGTCCTTGAGGTCGTAGCGGGTGCTGATCTCGCGCATCGCCTGGTCAACCGCGTTCCGAAGCTCTTGCTGATCGAAATCAGATACGACGTCAAACGAAAATGTTGAAGCCAATGATCAATCCTCCTTTCACCTCGACCAAGTATGATGGAGCCGCCATCGACTGGGCAAATTGATCTGGTGACTGATCCAATCGAGACTGCGCCGTCGCGACGATTTGTCGTCTCGATTGAGGGTACAACGAGAATGGGGCTTGAGTGCGCGACGTTTACAGCAGTGTCAGTCATCTGATGCGGATCGAATCGCGTCACGTCAGGATTCACTGGCAGGCAAACCTCCGCAGCCAGTTGGCGATCGTTGCCCCGCATGCTGGACGAATCGAACCGGTGACCGGCGAACTGGCGGTCGCCATCGCTGGTGACGATCACCGGTTGTACTGCTTTTCTGGCCGAGATCGGAACAACAACGGACGGCTGCACGTGACCTCGACTCGCTTCGCGGACCCTTTTCTGGCCGAAGTGCTACGCGGCGCTCTGGCGGTCGTGTCGGTTCACGGCAGTCGCGGTCCATCAGTCGCGATCACGCAGATCGGCGGAACGAATCAGTTGCTCTCATTCGGCATTCATCGATCGCTGGCAAACGCGGGGTTTTCGGTGACTCGTGCTCGTCCACCGATGGCTGGTCGCCACCCGGATAATGTGACGAATCGTGCACCTCAAGGGGGTGTGCAATTGGAGATCTCGCGTGTGCTCCGAGACCAGTTGCAGTTTGATCGACATGCGGCCGCGGGAGAGCATGGAAACGAATGCTCGTGCCGATTCTGCGATTACGTCGGCGCGCTACGCGATGCGCTCGCCCGTTACGAATCGCAGGCGTTGCGGGGCGCTCGCAACTGGCCGTCGACGCGCTAATCGGTTGGATCCGGGCTGCCCAACCGTGCCTCTCTCGCGTCGTCCGCGATATCGGTGTCCCGGCTAGATGGAATCACGTGGAGGACACCTGCCGCCACTGATTCGACGCGCACGTGGTCTCCTTCATTTGCGGTTGTACCTTCGGTGACGGCCGTCCACTCCTGACCTCGCACGCGAATAACTCCCTGCGGTTGGAGGGCCTGGAGCACGATACCGTCCGCACCGATGAGCCAGGATGCGTTTGGCGGCGTCGTACCCTGTCGCACGCGGAAGATCGCACGCATCATCATTAGCATGACGACTACCAGCACCAGGGTCGTGCTGGCAATGATCCATTTGCTGACACCGACGGCTGGCACGATGGCAGACGTTTGACGCACTGGCTTGTAGAGCATGAACGAACCAGCTACGTACATGAGGACGCCGATAGGCCCAACAAAAGTCAGCTTCGGGGTAAAGAGCTCGCGGATGAAGAGGAGAAACGCGGCGGACATCAGTCCGACCCCGAGCCACGACACCGGCATGTTGCCGAATGCCACGAAAGCGGCCGTCAGCGCGATGATGCCCGGGATTCCCGCGATCAGTCGCCCGGGATTGAAGAGTTCCAACACCAAGAGCATTGCCCCGAGGCTGAACAGAACGTAGGCAACGTTGGGGTCGGTGATCTTCTGCAGCACCAGTTCGCGCCATGTCGCCTTCTGCCAGACGATGCGCGCCGACGCGGATTGAATTGTGGCCGGTCCAGATAGGGTCTGCACTTCTTTGCCGTTCAACTGGCTGAGCAAGCTATCGATATTGGGGGCGACCAGGTCGACAAGTCCCTGTGAATGAGCTTCCTCCGCACTCAGCTCCGAGTTCTTTTGAATCATGCTGGTAACGGAGTTCACGTTGCGCTGGCGCGCGGAGGCAATATTCGTCGCAAACTGAATCGTTTGATTCAATCGCGTCTGTTCTCCCGAGTTCGGTGCTGGGTCGGTCAGACTCTCTGGGTTCCCAGCGCCAAGCGTCGACGTCGGGCTCATGGCTGCCACGTTCGCGGCGAGCGTGATGAACATCGCGCCAGATAGTGCATTTGCCTTGGGCGAAGCGTTGACGTAGACGATGACTGGAACGGTCGCCGAGAGAAGTGCGCGCGTGATCTCCTGGACCGAACTTTCAGTTCCTCCCGGCGAGTCAACCTCGATCAGAACCGCCGTTGCATGGTTCGATTCGGCGGTGCGCACCGTCTTGATAACTCGGTTTGAGGCAAGCGAGCTGATGACGCCTGAAAGATGCACGGCGTAGATTCGAGGAGTGTCAGCCGACGCCTGTGCCAGCGTCGTAACTCCGAGCAGGAAGAACGTGATCAGGGCGACGATCGTCCGGTTGAACCAGAGATTCGATTGTCTGGTTGAAATACTCGAACTCATGCGACGGTGCCTTTGTGTGTCCGTCGAATGCTGCCGTGGTTTAGAGCGCCCGACCCGTCGTTTCCACCGACTAATCCTAGCATTAATAGGTATTCAACCGATGATATGGCCTCGGATTTCACGGTTCTTGCGGTGGGGTACACGCCTCAGCGGGAGATTCTCTTCCGCGGTCGTCGCGTTGGTGGTTTCCAGTTTTCACATCCGAACAGGACAGTCTGTTCGGGCCACCTGTCGCGCGTTGTTCATCTGATGCCTCAGGCGTCTTCAACAGCTTCTCGGCCGAGTCTGCTCGTGGACTGACTCCATTCGGATTGCGGTATAGTTCCGTGACGTCGAATACCTTGGTAACTTCAAAGCATTGTGCTAGACTCCACCGCGTTCTGAAGAGGACGCCCCGCGGAAAGAGGCGCGGGTACCGGTAGTGGAGTGACTAGTGAATTCCGTTCAGGCGCTCAGCAAGTGAGAGCGCGGCCAGACACTCTCACTGGTATCGGTCTTGATCGCCGGGCAGTTTGGAGCCGTCGTGACATGCGTGATCGGGAACCGACGAAGAACGTCCACGGTGTGCAATGACTAGACTCTTGCGGCTCCTCAAATCCTACAAGGCCAGTCTCGCCCTCGTGCTGCTGCTGGCCCTGCTGCAGTCGATCGCCAACCTGGCGCTGCCGACACTGATGGCCGACATCGTCGACAACGGCATCGTGAAGAGCAACACCGGGTACATCCTGCGCGTCGGTGGGGTCATGTTGCTGGTGACGATCGGCGGAATGATCTGCGCCATCGCTGGCGCGTTCATTTCGTCTCGGGTCGCCCTTGGCTTCGGCCGGATCCTCCGTGCCAGGGTGTTCAGCCACGTTCAGGCGTTCTCGCTACAGGCCTTCGACACGTTCAGTACGGCATCCCTGATCACGCGAACCACCAACGACACGACCCAGGTTCAACAGGTCGTCACGATGTCACTGCTGATGGTCATCACTGCGCCGATGATGGCAATTGGTGGGATCATTCTCGCGCTGAGTGAGGATCGCGCTCTATCCTGGATCCTGGTCGTGGCCATTCCAGTGGTGTTCCTGGTCTTCGTGCTTACGCTGCGCAAGGCAGTGCCCCTGTTCCAATCGCTGCAAATCAAGCTCGATACGTTGAATCTGGTGATGGATGAGGGGCTGACGGGCGTTCGCGTCGTGCGCGCGTTCGACCGTGAAGCGCACGAGCAGCGTCGCTTCGACGCTGCCAATCTCGACCTGACGGACACGGCCATTACGGTCAACCGCATCGTCGCGGTGCTGATGCCCGCGATGATGCTGACGCTGAACCTGACCAGCGTCGCCATTCTCTGGTTTGGCAGCATTCGGGTCAACCAGGGATCAATGCAGATCGGCTCGATGATCGCCTTTCTGCAATACGCGGTGCAGATCCTCTTCGCCATTCTGATGGTCGCGGTCATCTTCGTTCTGCTGCCACGCGCCGCGGCGTCGGCCGCCCGGATCAACGAGATGCTCGACGTGCTTCCGAGCATCGTCGACCCTTCAGAACCGCGACCGGTCGGACCCGAGCGGGCGCACATTGAGTTCCAGGACGTGACCTTCCGCTATCCAGGCGCTGAAGAACCGGCTCTGTCGCACATCTCCTTCACGTCCGGCCCTGGTGAGGTCACGGCGATCATTGGTGGCACCGGCTCCGGCAAGTCGACGTTGGTTAACCTCATCCCGCGCTTCTACGACGTTGAATCGGGTCGAGTGCTGGTCGATGGCCGTGACGTGCGCGAGTTCGTACAGGAGGATCTGCGGGCAAAGATCGGCTTCGTGCCTCAGCGTGCCGTCCTCTTTTCCGGCTCGATCGACTCCAACCTACGTTACGGCAAAGAAGACGCGATCCGCGAGGAAGTACTGCACGCGCTCGACGTGGCCCAGGCCTCCGACTTCGTGTCGGCCATGCCCGAAGGCGTCGAATCGGTGATCTCGCAAGGCGGTACCAACGTATCCGGCGGCCAGAAGCAGCGCCTCTCGATCGCGCGGGCTCTCGTGCGCCGACCGGAAATGTACGTCTTCGATGACTGTTTCTCCGCGCTCGATTTCGCCACCGACGCGCGGCTGCGGGCCGCTCTTCGGAATGAGACTGACGGTGCGACCGTCGTCATCGTTGCTCAGCGGGTCGGCACTGTCATGGACGCCGATCGGATCGTCGTGCTCGACGAAGGCCACGTGGCTGGAATCGGGACACACCACGAACTGCTTGAGACCTGCGAAGTCTATCGGGAAATCGTGGCCTCTCAACTCTCAGTGGAAGAATTCTCATGAGCTTTGGGGGAGGCGGACACCGACAAGGCGGCGGCATGTTCCGCGGCGGACCAATGGGGAGCATGGGCGTTCCGCCGCAGAAGGCACGAGACTTTCGCGGCACGCTGTTCCGTCTGCTCCGCTATTTCAAACCGCAGCGCCTCTCGCTGGCAATCGTTTTCGTGGCAGCCGTAATTGGCACGCTGTTCAACGTTATCGGCCCCAAAATCCTGGGCAAGGCGACGACCAAGCTCTTCGAGGGCATCCTTGCCAAATACCAGCATGTACCGGGCGCTGCCGTTGACTTCAGCTACATCGGGCGGATCCTGCTCATTCTGATCGGGATGTACCTCGTCAGCGCAGCGTTCATGTATCTGCAGCAATATTTGATGGCTGGCGTGGCGCAGCGAACCGTCTACCAAATGCGCCGCGACGTGGACGAGAAGCTCGAGCGACTGCCGCTCAGTTTCTACGATTCACGAACGCATGGCGAAATCCTCAGCCTTGCAGCCAATGACCTGGACAACGTCAGCAGCACGCTGCAGCAGAACGTGACCCAGGCGATCACTTCGATTGTCACGCTGGTTGGCGTCGTGGTGATGATGCTGACGATCAGCCCGCTTCTCACGCTTGTCGTCGTGTTGACGCTGCCGCTGAGCATCATTGTCACCACCTTCATTGCCAAGAAGGCGCAGCGCTATTTCCTTGACCAGCAGAACGCCCTCGGCAACCTCAACGGCCATGTCGAAGAGATGTACACCGGGCACCAGATCGTCAAGGCCTTCGGTCACGAGCGGATAGCCATCGCTGAGTTCGACGAGCTCAATGACCGCTACTACGAAGCGGGCTGGCGGGCGCAGTTTGTCTCGGGCATTATCATGCCGCTGATGCGGTCGATCGGGAACCTGGGGTACCTGCTGGTGGCGACCATCGGTGGAATCATGGTCACCCGCCGAGCCATCGCTATCGGCGACGTGCAGGCGTTTCTCCAATACGCGCAGCAGTTTTCCATGCCGATTACCCAGTTGAGCAGTCTGGCCAATACGATTCAGTTGACAATTGCCTCGGCGGAACGCGTGTTCGATCTGCTCGACGAGGCGGAGGAAATACCCGATCCGGTCGACGCGATCGAGATCGTCGCTCCACGTGGTCACGTGACGTTCGATCACGTGTCCTTCAGTTACAAACCTGATGTTCCGCTAATTGAGGACGTCAACTTCGACGTTCACCCGGGTCAGATGATCGCCATCGTTGGGCCCACCGGGGCTGGAAAGACGACGTTGGTCAATTTGCTGATGCGCTTCTATGACGTGAACGCCGGGCGAATCCTCGTCGACGATGTGGACATCCGCCGGGTGCGGCGCGGAGACCTGAGGCGCACTTTTGGAATGGTGTTGCAGGATACCTGGCTCTTCCGCGGGACGATCCGCGACAATATTGCGTATGGTCGTGACAACGCCACCGAGGAGGAGGTCATCGAAGCGGCCCGAGCCGCGCAGGCTGACCATTTCATTCGCACGCTACCAGGCAATTACGACACCGTCCTCAGCGATGAGGCCGGTAACATCTCGCAGGGGCAGAAGCAGCTCCTGACCATCGCCCGTGCCTTCCTGGCCAACCCGGCGGTTCTGATTCTCGACGAGGCAACCAGCAGCGTCGACACTCGCACTGAAGTGCTTATCCAGGAGGCGATGAATGAGCTGATGCGCGGGCGCACCAGCTTCGTGATTGCCCACCGGCTCTCGACGATTCGCAGCGCTGACCTGATCCTGGTGATGAACCACGGCAGCATCATCGAAACCGGCACACATGATGACCTGCTGGCCAAAGGCGAATTCTACGCCGACCTCTACAACAGCCAGTTTTCCGGACGAAAGCTGCAGTCAGGGTCGCTGCCGGCCTGATGATTCCGCCGCCACACCTGATGCACGACCAGCCAGTCGGAGTTTTGACACCCCTTGCGGCCTGTGATAGCATTTCGCCGGTGGAGAGCCTGCGCTCTCCACATCTTTCATAGTGAATATGGCGACGACCGGGAGTAGTAGACCGGAAAGTCAGAGAGCTGCTGGTTGGTGTGATGCAGCGCATGAGGTCGAACTCGCCCGCGAGCCGCGCCCGCGAATGCCGAATAGGACAGGAGCTGGCGACGGTTGACCACCGTTAGCAGGTTATGAGCGGATAGGCATGGGGCTGTAGCTCAGCTGGGAGAGCACAACACTGGCAGTGTTGGGGTCAGGGGTTCGAGTCCCCTCAGCTCCACCATCATGACCTATCAAGCGGGGTGGTACCGCGGAAGGAGAGCCTTTCGTCCCTCTATGGGGATGAGGGCTCGTTTCAGTTAACGGGGCGATTCTCGACGTTCACAGACCGACGGCACATCGCTTCGATTCTGGACTGTTCCTGGGAAGCTGATTTGTGGCCGTGACGACAAATTAGTCGTCGTTGATCTGGTGACGACGACTGTGAGCGGCAACGGAGGATGACATGGCGACGACGCGGCCAGCGGTGCGATCCGAGCGCTACGATCCGCAGACGATCGAGAAGAAGTGGCAGCAAATCTGGGAGGAGGCGCGTCTCTACGAGGTCTCTGAGGATTCAGAGCGACCCAAGTGGTATCACCTGACAATGTTTCCCTATCCGTCAGGGGACTTGCACATAGGACACTGGTATGCCATGACGCCGTCGGATGCGGCTGCACGGTTCCGTCGCATGAACGGCTTCAACGTGCTGTTCCCTATGGGGTTCGATGCCTTCGGGTTGAACGCTGAGAACGCGGCGATCAAGCGCAACATCCATCCCTATACGTGGACGATGGCGAACATCAAGCGCATGGAGCAGCAGATGCGCAGCATGGGCACGATGTTCGACTGGACGCGCGAGGTCGTCACCTGCGTTCCGGAATACTACAAGTGGAATCAGTGGATGTTCCTGCAGTTCCTGAAGCAGGGGTTGGCCTATCGTGCCAATGCCGCCGTCTGGTGGTGCCCGAACTGCCAGACCGTGCTGGCCAACGAGCAGGTCATTGCTGGACGCTGCGAACGCTGCGACACGGAGGTCATCAAGCGCGACCTGGAGCAGTGGTTCTATCGCATCACCAAATACGCCGACGAGTTGCTGAACTTCGAGGGTATGGACTGGCCCGACCGCGTCATGACGATGCAGCGAAACTGGATTGGCCGCTCAGAAGGTGCGCGCGTGCGGTTCACGGCGGAGTCGGCGGACGACATCGAGGTGTTCACCACTCGTCCAGACACTCTCTGGGGCGCTACATTCATGGTGCTGGCACCTGAGCACCCGCTGGTTGAAAAACTGACGACCGATGCCCATCGCGAGGCGGTCGAAGCGTACGTCGATCAAGCGAGGCGTCAGTCCGAGATCGAGCGAACGTCGACCGACAAAGAGAAGACCGGCGTCTTCATCGGCGCCTACGCGGTCAATCCGGTCAACCAGGAACGAGTTCCAATCTGGATCGCGGACTACGTACTGATGGGGTATGGAACCGGGGCGATCATGGCCGTTCCGGCGCATGACCAGCGCGACTTTGAATTCGCGCGGAAGTTCGATCTGCCGATCACCGTTGTCATTCAGCCGGAGGGTGAGACGCTGGAGTCGGCGACGATGATCGAGGCCTATCCAGGCGAAGGGGTGATGGCCAATTCTGGCCACTTCGACGGCACGCCCACGGACGGGCGCAAAGCCGTCTCCGACGTCATCGCTTGGCTGGAGAAGCAGGGTATCGGTCGCGGCGAGGTAACCTATCGTTTGCGCGACTGGTTGATTTCACGGCAGCGCTATTGGGGAACACCGATCCCAATCGTCTACTGTGACAAATGCGGCGTCGTTCCAGTTCCTGAAGATCAACTGCCGGTGGTACTGCCCGAGGATTCTGAGTTCAAGCCGACGGGTCAGTCGCCGCTGATCACCGACGAACGCTTCGTCAATACCACCTGTCCCGAGTGTGGAGGCCCCGCGCGACGTGAGACCGACACCCTGGATACATTCGTCGATTCGTCCTGGTACATGTATCGCTTCTTGAGCCCGCACGACGATCAGGAACCATTCGAGCCGCGAGAGGTGGACTACTGGGCGCCGGTCGATCAGTACACCGGTGGCATCGAGCACGCCATCCTGCACCTGATGTACGCTCGTTTTTTCACCAAGGCAATGCGGGACCTCGGACTGCTGGAGTTCAACGAGCCGTTCAAGAGCCTGTTCAACCAGGGCATGATTCTGGGCGAAGATAACGAGAAGATGTCGAAGAGCCGCGGTAACGTGGTCGATCCGGACGACCTGGTGGCGCAACTGGGCGCCGACGTTGTGCGCTTGTTCTTGATGTTCATCGGACCGTGGGACCAGGGCGGTCCCTGGAACTCACGGAACATCGCCGGCGTCGACCGCTTCGTACGTCGCGCCTGGACTGTCGTGACGGAGACAGCGAACAACGACTTCGTCGATCAAGACGACAACGAGACGCTCGAACTGCGTCGGGTCACGCACCGAACGATCAAAGCCGTGACGGAAGATCTCTCGAATTTCCGCTTCAACACCATGATCGCTCGACTGATGGAAATGGTGAACGAGCTGGTTCCCCGCAAAGACCAACCGATCGCGCGGTCGACGGCCTGGCGCGAGGCGATTCAGTCACTGACGTTGATGCTGGCGCCGAGCACGCCGCATCTGGCGGAAGAGCTGTGGCAGTATCAGGGTGGTGAGTTCAGCGTTCACACTCAGGACTGGCCGGATTACGATCCGGAACTGGCCAAAGACGAGATGATTGATCTGGTCCTGCAGGTGAATGGAAAGGTCCGCGATCGGGTGCAGGTCGCTTTGGGTATCTCCGAGGAGCATGCGGTGGAGCTTGCGATGGCGAGCGATCGGGTGAAGGAGTACACCGACGGTAAGACAGTCCGCCGCGTGATCTTCGTGCCGAATCGCCTGGTGAACGTCGTCGTGGGATAACTTGACCGAGTTTCGAATTCAAATGACTGCCTGACGAGAACGACCACGCGAGCGCGTGGTCGTTCGTATCTCATCTGGATTCTCACGCTTGAGCAGTGCTCGTCGGCCGCTGCTTGACTGAGCACACCATCACATTGGCGATTGCCGTTCAAAGCCTTGATCAGCTATCGATACTCTACGCGTTTCGCATCTTGCCGCCCCGGCCATGCCGATCCCTATGCTTTTCGGACTAATCTGCTAATTTTCGTTAACCTCCGTGCCGTGTAGGTACGAAATGTGCGACCGTCCAACTTATGCCAGTACGTTGGTACCAGGTCAGGGTGCGGGCCGCGCAACTGAGAGTACGTGGCGGCGTGGAACGCGCCGCCGAGCACTGAGATTTGGAGGTACAAGACAACACCTTCAAGCGACATAACAGTTCCAAGATGAGAGAGTGTCGAGGACGTTCGCCTTGCTGACGTTGGTTTGGGGACCACCGGGGCAGGGCACGAGGACCAAGCCATGGAAGGACAGCCCGGAGATGCGCATCGTAGTCGTCAACACGGATCGAGTTATGGCCAAACTGATGAGGTTCGTTTTGGCAGAGGCCGGTCATGACGCGGTGCTCACGCGCACGGCGGAGGAAGCCGCCCGAGAGATCGTCGGCGTCATGACCGACGCGGTGTTGCTCGATTTCGATCTTCCTGACCTTGATGGATGCAAGTTCTGTCAGAGCCTCAGAGAGCGCAACTACTCCGGCCCAGTGCTGTTCGTCAGCGGGCGACGAGACACCCAGGACAAACTGCGAGCGTTTGCGCATGGTGCCGACGACTACGTTGTTGAGCCGTTTGATCCGCAGGAGTTGGTTGCTCGCATCGAGGTGGTCTCCCGCAGGTGCAGGAACCAAAATACGCAGTCCCTTGAGACAACGCTGCGGGCAGGAGATGCCGAACTCAAAATTAGCGAACTGGCTTTTCAGTCCGCTGGCCGACCGCAAGTCCTGCTAACGCCAACCGAAATGCGGCTGCTCGAATGTCTGATGCGAAACGTCGAGACGACGGTGAGCCGGGAGACTCTGATCGAACGAACCTGGGGATACGATTTCCTGGGTGACAGCAACCGTGTCGAGGTCTACATTGCTCGCCTCAGGAAAAAGATCGAGCGAAATCCCAGCCAGCCCGAGTATTTGCACACGGTTCGCGGGCTTGGCTACATCTTCCGTATTCCCGTACGTGATCAATCTCCGCATGCTGGATCCGACGCGGTCGTGTCTGATTCACATCGCAACAATACCATTCATCGATTCAACCCGACCCCTCTCGAGCCGGTTCACGAGCACGCCGCATTCGACGGCTGATCCCATTCCGCTACAACAAAAGATCGTCTTAGTTCGACCAGACCTGTCAGCGTTCGTACCTGGCGGCATTCGTGACTACTTCGTTCTGCGACATCGGCACGGGCAACCGCTGAGGGTTGCCCGCCGTCGTCTGCCGCTCATCCGGGTCAAAACTTCGACAAACCGCTGTAGAATCTGACTGCGAACAGTTGAAACCAGTCAGGTGGGGGTTATATGAGGATTGAGACGTTTGCGCTCGAGCGCTGGATGACCCGTTGGGAAACTGAAGTTGAATTTGATCTGGCCGAGAGTGGCATCAAGCCGTTGACGGTCAATGATCTGCTCGACCTCGGTGGTCGACAATCCTCGCTCGATGCGATGCTGAGCATTCCGCTCGGCTACAGCGAAGCTCGGGGAACGGAAGAACTCCGTGGCATGATTGCGGATCTCTATCAGGACGTGACGTCTGAGGATGTGCTGGTAACGACCGGTGCAATCGAGGCGAATTTCCTTCTCTTCAACGTCCTGCTCGAACCTGGCGATCACGTGGTGGTGGTGGATCCGGCATACCAGCAGTTGCAGAGTGTGCCGAAGGCGATCGGTTGTCACGTCTCGCTCTGGAAACTGACCCCCGAGAACGATTTTCGCTACGACCTGGATGATCTGCGCTCGCTCCTCAACCCCAACACCAAACTGATCGTCATCAATACACCGCACAATCCGACGGGTTCGGTCCTCACTGCGGATCAGCAGCGTGAGGTCTATCGCCTGGCCGAGGAGATCGGCGCGAAGGTGATGGGGGATGAGGCATACCGTTGGCTCTCACTGCCAGATCGGGAGCCGTTCGCTGGACCAGTACGCGACCTCGGCGCAAATGGCCTCAGCGTCGGGACGCTCTCCAAGCCGTTTGGTCTTCCCGGACTCCGCATTGGCTGGATCGCTGCGACGTCGGAGATCGTTCAGCAATGCTGGTCGCAGCGTGATTACGTTTCACTCAGCCCCGGCAAACTGAACGATTACCTCGCGACAATCGCTATTCGACAGCGAGAGAAGATTTTCGCGCGAACGCGAGAAATCTCCAGCAAGAACCTTAGCTATCTCGAAGAGTGGATCCACCAGCGCGAAGATCTGGTCAGTTGGGTCGCGCCGCGTGGCGGACTCCTCGGTCTTCTGCACTACAACATCGACATGCCGTCGCTTGAATTGGCCGACAAGTTGGCTTCCGAGGCCAGCGTGATGTTGGCGCCAGGCTCGGCATTTGGCTACGAGCATTTCCTGCGTGTCGGCATTGGTGGTGATCATCAGGTCTTCAGAGAAGGACTAGCTCGAACCGCGTCGGTTCTCGAACGTGCCTACTCCGACCATGGTCCTGCGAGATAACCGAGGGTCCGGAAAAATCAGCGCTGTATGAAGAGGTAGGCAACGTAGGCGAAGCACTCACGCGCGACATAACGATATTCGAGCGGAGTGTTCGGTCGGATTGGGCTGGTTCGTGTTGGCGACGTCAACGCCACCAGCCCCAGATCTTGCGCCATGTGCTTCACCCGAAACATGTGGAACGGATCGCTGACGAAGATCACGCGTTCATTGTCCCGCAGGTCCGCGGAGCGCGCCTCTTGCAGGTTTTGCCACGTGGAGATACCACCCACCGTGCGCATCGCGCTCGCGGGAACCCCCCGCTGCTCAAGATACGATTTGCCGACTTCTGATTCTGAATAGGTGTCTCCTGGGCCGGTGCCGCCAGTCAGAACAATGAGCGGCGCCAACCCTTCCTGGTACAGGTCGTAGGCGTGGTCGAGCCGTGCCTGCAAATCCGTGGAAGGCCGGCCGTTCCATTGGGCCGCCCCCAGCACGACGATCGCGTCAGCCGGAGCTGCCTCATCCTGTCGTGCTTGATGGAGAATGGCAAATGCCAGTAATAGGAACGAGACAATTCCCAGGAAGATCACAATGACGGCCATGACGAACAGGAGTCTGGCGACTCTCCGAAACGTCACCGTCGTTGCGCTTCGCCGCCGTACTTGCGTTCGGATTGCCACCATTAATGTCCGTTCGAAACCTCGGGCCTCACCTCTCACTAGATCTTACACACGGGATCATGGTTCGCCGAGGGCAATCTCTGTATATACTTTCACCATGGCAGAGTCGAACATCCGTTCCGGTACGATCACGGCGGTGGAATCTCAGACGCGTCACCCAGACCGGGTCAGCGTGTTCATCGACGGCGAGTTCGCGTTTGGATTGAACGCGCTTATCGCTGCCGAGCAGGGTGTGGTGCCTGGCCGAAAGGTCACTGAGGCCGACGTCAGTTCGCTGCTCAGTGCCGAAGAGGCGAGCCGAGCAACCGATGCGGCCGTGCACCTGGTCGCCTATCGAGCGCGCACCGAGATGGAAATTCGTCAGCGATTAGGGCGCCGCGGATTTTCGTCCGGGGCGATCGACTCCGCAGTGGCTAAGATGCGCGAGTGGAACTATATCGACGATCAGGAATTTGCTCGACAGTGGGTCGACAGCCGTGAGAGTCACCGTCCTCGTTCGTCTCGCATGATCAAGCGTGAATTGACCACGAAGGGGATCGATGCCGATGTTGCTGAGCGAGTAGTGGATTCCGCGGAGATTGACGACCACGCGGTCGCGCTCGACCTGGCGCGCAAGTGGTTGCCACGTCACTCGCGCGAGGATGAATCGACGCAGCGTCGGCGGCTAACCGGTTACCTGCAGCGTCGTGGATTTGGCTGGGATGTCGTGCGCCGGGTGCTGGATGAGACGCTCCATGAGTAATCTGCCACAGAACTGCCGACACATTCGCAGGTGAGAGGACGAGCGAGTCGTGGGCGAAGACGCGAGTGATTTGGAGTTCCGCTTCTGGCACCATGAGCGCGTTCGTTTTCGCGACGTCGACCTGCAGCGGATTGTCTACTACGGCAAATATCTCGACTATTTCGACAATGCGTTCTACGAGTACCTCCGCTCGCTGGGATTCGGTCCCGGAGAGATCGATGCTCGCCATGCATTCGATACATCGGTGGTTCGTGCCGAGATCGACTACATTTCGTCCGCGCGTTTCGACGAGCCGTTGGATATTGGGGTGCGTGTCACACGTTTGGGTCGTTCGAGCATTGATGCTCGGTTCGAGGTGCGCAATCCGAGCGGCGTGGTGTGCCGGGCCAAACTTGTGCTGGTGAACTACGACGCCGGTATCGCTCGCGCCCGGCCGATTCCCGATCCGATCCGAAACGCAATCGAACGATCCAACGCGGCGGAAGCTGAAGGGCTTCAGCAGCAGATCTGATGTCTGGAAGGTGAGCCCGAAGGCTGATATACTCATCTAGGCCGCAGGAGATCACCTCCAAGTTTTGCCCAACATACAGTCGAATCAAGAATCGAGCAGGTCGGCGAAGATGGCTGAAATCACCTGGTTGGGCCATGCGTGTTTTCGTATTCGAGGGCGGGAAGCCGTCGTACTGACCGACCCCGTCGGGCGGGACAGCGGTTACGACATGGGATATCCGGCGGCGGACATCGTCACGGTGAGCCATGATCACCCCAACCACCGAGCGCTCGAACTCGTGAAGCCCGGCTTTCACGCGATAACCGGCCCGGGCGAATACGAGATCAAAGACGTATTCATCCGCGGAATTCGCACCTATCACGACACCGAAAAGGGCGCAAAGCTCGGCAAGAACACCGTCTACCTGGTGGAGATTGAGGATCTACTCATCTGTCACCTTGGTGACCTTGGGCATCCCTTGACCGAAGAACAATCTGAAAGCATGAGTTCCGTCGACGTGCTGATCGTTCCGGTCGGCGGTGGGCCGACGCTCGATTCGACGGCGGCCGCGGAACTGGTGGGACAGATCGAGCCTGCCATGGTTATTCCGATGCAGTACCGGACTGAATTCGGTGACTTTGACCGCGAGCCGGTCGATCAGTTCCTGAAGAAATTCGGCATCACTGAGATCGAGGTCAAGGACCGATTGAATATCAAGAAGAGCGATCTGGGCGAGTCAGTGGAAGTCTTGGTTCTCAGGCCCTCGGGATAGCCGGAATCTTGCCGAGACTGCACGGGCTGTTTGGGGGAATGGCTGGCGTCGACGCCGGGAAGGTTCAGTGAACATGCCAAAGTACATATTCGTGACCGGAGGCGTGGTCTCTTCGGTCGGTAAAGGGATTACTACCGCGTCGATCGGACGTCTCATCAAGAGTCGTGGACGCCATGTCAGCATCATGAAGCTCGATCCGTACCTCAATGTCGACCCCGGTACGATGTCCCCCTACCAGCACGGCGAAGTCTTCGTGACCGACGATGGCGCCGAGACCGATCTCGACCTCGGACACTACGAGCGCTTCATCGACGAGAATCTTAGCCGCGCATCCAACGTCACCACCGGTCAGATTTATTCGTCAGTTATCGCCAAAGAACGTCGCGGTGACTACCTGGGTGGCACCGTTCAAGTTATTCCGCACATCACCAACGAGATAAAAGACCGCATCCGCATGGTGGCGAACCAGCAGGGACTCGACGTGGTCATCGTGGAGGTCGGCGGAACGGTTGGCGACATCGAGAGCCAGCCGTTTCTCGAGGCGATCCGGCAAATGCGCAAAGAAGAAGGCCGGCAGAACGTTCTCTACATTCACGTGACGCTCCTGCCGATGATCGAGAGCACCGGCGAGCTCAAGACCAAGCCGACACAACATAGCGTCAAAGAGCTGCGGGCGATCGGCATTCAGCCGGACGTCATAGCCGTGCGTGCCGATCATCCTGTGCCGGACGATGTGCGCGCCAAGATATCGCTCTTCTGCGACGTGGAGGAGAACGCGGTCATTCCACTGACCACCGCCGAAACGATCTACGAAGTGCCACTGGTTCTCGAGGGGTCCGGGCTTGGACGTTACGTGGCTGAATACTTTGGCTGGCAGGATTCAGCGGTGGATCTATCCGATTGGGAGGAGCTGGTCGAGCGCATCAAGGCGCCACGTCGACGTATCGAGATCGCGTTGGTCGGCAAGTACGTCGAGCTTCACGACGCGTACATGAGCGTTTCGGAATCGCTCTCGCATGCGGCGTTGGCGCATGACGTGGACGTGGAGATCACCTGGGTTAACTCCGAAAAGTCGGATCTCAGAGAGATCGAGGAGCAGTTACGGCGTGCCTCCGGAATTCTGGTTCCGGGTGGTTTCGGGCCGCGTGGTGTCGAAGGAAAGATCTTCGCCGCCAAGTATGCGCGAGAACATCAGGTTCCATATTTCGGTCTGTGCTATGGTTTGCACATGGCTGTCATCGAGTTCGCTCGCGATGTGCTGGGGCTCGAACAAGCCAACAGTACTGAAATCGATGAACTGACTCCCGATCCGGTCATTGCCCTGATGCCGGATCAGAAAGATGTGGATATGGGCGGCACGATGAGACTGGGGCTCTATCCGTGCAAACTGGTGCCGGGCACGCGCGCTGCCGAGTGCTATCAGTCGCCGATGGTCGAGGAACGACACCGACATCGCTGGGAAGTCAATAACGCGTACCGTGAGATGATGGACGAGGCCGGGATGATCGTCAGTGGCACATCACCGGACGGGAAACTGGCTGAGATCATGGAATTGTACGATCACCCCTGGTTTGTGGGAGTTCAGTTCCATCCCGAGTTCAAGTCGCGGCCGACGCGACCACACCCGTTATTCGCTGGGTTTCTTGGCGCGGCAAAGAACATTCTCCACGATGGAGACCAGCGACCGCTCCCGCTGGAACAGGTGGTGGCTCAGCGGGCCAGCGACTGACGCAATTGCGTCAGATCCAAAGATTGTGATAGGATTCGCAATCGACAGGAGGGTAGATGAGTCTTCCTCCTCGAGGCCAACAGGACTGGCGAGCAATCGGCGCGGCATCCGGAATGGGTTGCTCAGTTGTAGCCAGTCTTTTACTATGCATCGGTGGAGGCATACTTCTCGACAAGTGGTTGGGTACGCTACCCATCTTTACGCTTGTCGGTGTTGCATTAGGCCTCGCGATTTCAGGGTATTTACTGTACCAACTCGCCGTGATGAACCTGCCGAATAAGCAGTCTGTTCGCTCCCGAGAGTCCGATCGCAAGAATCAGGCCCGGGATTTTGACGAGTAAGGACAACGATGGAAGTACATGTTGAAGTCGCTCCGCAGGCGCTTTGGAACATTGCCATCCCTGGAACCAGCTACTCCATTCCCATAACCAACACCATGGTCGTAATGTTCGTCGTGATGGCGGTCCTGGTGATTGCGGGGGCCCTCATTGCGCGTCGATCATCGTTGGTGCCGGGCCGCGTTCAGGCGGGTGTGGAGATCATCGTCGAGTTTCTCATGGGCCTGGTTGAAGGAGCCGCCGGAAAGCGTCTCGGCCGGTCAATCTTCCCGATCATCGGTGGCCTTTTCATCTTCATCTTGTTCGCCAACTGGATCGAATTGCTTCCGGGCCTCGGCTCAGTGTGGGTGGCCCGAACGGTGAATGGTGAGGCTACTCACGTACCGTTGATTCGCCCACCAACATCCGATCTCAACATGACGATCGCAATGGCATTGCTTGCGTATGTCATGTTCCAGTATCTCGGCGTCAAAGCGCATGGTTTCCGTGGCCGCTTGAAGCACCTCGCCACTCCAGTCTTCGTCTTCCCAATTGAAGTTATCAGTGAGACCGCCCGTATCATTTCGCTGTCGTTCCGTCTCTTCGGAAACATCTTCGCCGGAGACGTGCTGCTGACGATCATGTATGCGATTGCCAACGCAATCAAATACTCGGTCATTGGTCTGCTCGTTCCGGTCGTGTTCCTGTATCTCGAGGTCCTGTTTGGATTCATCCAGGCTCTCGTGTTCGCCATCTTGACGTTGATCTACATCTCCCTGGCCGCTGCCGAGATGCATGACGATCACGTCGAGGAGCCATTTGAGGAGGAGTTTGTGAAGGGGGCTCACCGACCGGTTGAGTCCGCTGCGACGGGTGATTAGCCTATTTCGCATGTCGGAGTAGGCACTACTGAATTTTGGCGCTGGTTGAGGATCGTGGTTTGGATTGGTCCGTGATAGGACGGACCAAAGAGGGGAGAACGTCGAACGTGGTATCCAACGTTACCGATCCAAAAGTCGTCGTCCCGATGGCTGCGGCCCTCGCAATGGGACTCGGGGCTATTGGCCCTGGCATCGGCATCGGTCTGGCCGTGAAGGGTGCTCTGGAGGCCCTGGGTCGCAACCCGGAGGCTGAAGGCGCCATTCGTACCACCATGATCATTGGTGCCGCACTGGCTGAAGCCGTCGCCATTTACGCCTTGGTTATCGCGATCATCATCGCGTTCGTGCTCTAATCCGACATTCGCGATGGCGCTCCGGAATGGGAGCGCCATCGTGTATGACGTTGGGTTATTGATTGGATTCAAGACTCTATCGGTTGATGACGTCGATCTCTCAGAGGCAGTCGCGACCATGAGGTAGTGTAAATGAGTGCACTTGGAGTAAACGGCTGGGATCTCGCGGTCCAGCTCATCGCGTTCATCATATTCCTCGTTGTCTTCTGGCGATATGCGCTCGGCCCGATCACGCGCATGCTGGATGATCGGCGGGCGCGCGTTGAAGAGAGCATGCAGGCCGCGGAGCGGATGCAGAAGGAATTGGCCGCGACGCAGGCCCGTAACGAGGAAATTCTGGCTGAGGCGAGGCGAGAGGCGCAGAAGGTGCTTGCGGCGGCACGCGATAACGCCGATCAGACCATGGCACGCGCGCGCGATCAGGCACAGGTTGAAGCGAATCAGATCATTGAGAAGGCCCGCGCCGGCATTGCCGCCGAGACCGAACAGGCCTGGCAGCAGTTGCGTCAGGATGTCGCCGATCTCGCGATCCGCGCTGCGACCAAGATCGTGCACAAGGAACTTGATCGGGCGCAACAGACCCGGCTTATCGAAGAGACGCTTGCCGAGGCCGGTAGCGACGGCCGGTTCCAGGCCTAGCCCCGGACCGAGGAGGAACGTGGATGTCCGTTGGCGGAGCAGCCAAACGATACGCCAAGGCGGCGTTCGATGTCGCCAAAAACCACGGACAGCTTGACGAGTGGGAAGTCGAGCTGACGCGGCTCAACGAAACGCTCCAGAATCCGCAGGCCCAGGAATTCTTCGAGCATCCCTCGGTGCCGCCGGAGGCGAAGCAGTCTGCCTTGCAGAGCCTCGCACCCGGTGAGGACGAGCGTTTCATTCGCAACCTGCTGTTGCTGTTACTCGAGCGTGGGCGGTTGCAGCAACTTCCGCAAATCGTGGAGGTATTTCACTCACTCGTGCTTCAAGAGCGAGGCATTGTCATCGCGGACGTAACGACCGCGGTTGAGCTCGAGCAGGGTGAAATCGAGCGGGTTCGTGTTCGACTCCAGCAGATGGTTGGTAAGACGATTGAAGTCCGACTGCACGTCGATCCCAGGATCGTCGGGGGTATCGTCATTCATATGGGTGATACGCTGATCGACGGAAGCGTGCAGACACAACTACGACAGCTCCGGCAGCAGATGTCGCGCTAAGCAAGCGAGGCATCTCTGCTGTTTTTATCATTGCAATCGACATACTTTACAACGAGAACAGCTGACTAACCACCAGGAGGTATCATGGTCGTACGGCCAACCGAGATAAGCGACATACTACGACAGCAAATTGAGACTTATGGCGAGAAGATGGTCGTCACCAACGTCGGGTACGTTGTCGAGGTTGGCGACGGCATCGCCACGGTTCACGGTCTGCGTGAAGTTATGGCGAACGAACTGGTCGAGTTCTCCAACGGAGTGATGGGCATGGCCTTCAACCTCCAGGAAGACTCGGTTGGTGTCATCATCCTCGGTCAATACACCGACATTGAAGAGGGTGACGAGGTCAAGTCGACTGGTCGCATTGCCGAGGTTCCAGTTGGCGAGGCGCTGATTGGCCGCGTGGTCAATGCCCTCGGTCAGCCGATCGATGGAAAAGGCCCGATTCAGACCACCAAGACGCGTCCGATCGAGCGTATCGCCCCGGGCGTTATCTCTCGACAGAACGTCGATACGCCGCTGCAAACCGGTCTGAAAGCCATCGACAGCATGATCCCGATCGGTCGCGGTCAGCGCGAGTTGATCATCGGTGACCGACAGACTGGTAAGTCGGCTATCGCGATCGACACCATCATCAATCAGCGCGGTTCGAATGTGGTCTGTATCTACGTCGCCATTGGCCAGAAACGCGCGCAGATCGCCCAGACGTACGCGATTCTCGAGCGCGAAGGCGCGATGAATCACACGATCATCGTCGCGGCCGCTGCCGCCGATCCGGCTCCACAGCAGTTTATTGCTCCCTACGCTGGTACCTCCATGGGTGAAGAGTTCATGGAAAACGGCGGCGACGCGCTAATCGTCTATGACGACCTATCCAAGCACGCCTGGGCTTACCGGCAGGTATCGCTGCTGATGCGGCGTCCCCCAGGACGCGAGGCGTACCCCGGTGACGTCTTCTATCTCCACTCTCGGTTGCTGGAGCGCTCGGCCCGTCTGAGCAGTGATCTCGGTGGCGGCAGCCTCACCGCGCTCCCGATTATTGAGACGCAAGGCAACGACGTCTCCGCCTACATCCCGACAAACGTTATCTCGATCACCGACGGCCAGATCTATCTGGAGTCCGACCTCTTCTACGCGGGCGTTCGCCCGGCTGTGAACGCTGGTCTCTCGGTCTCCCGAGTCGGTGGTGACGCGCAGATCCGCGCCATGCGTCAGGTTTCTGGCCGCATGCGTCTCGATCTGGCGCAGTTCCGCGAATTGGCCGCGTTCGCACAGTTCGCCTCCGACCTCGATCCGGCGACGCGACGCCAGATCGACCGTGGACAGCGGTTGACCGAAGTGTTGAAACAGCCGCAATACCAACCGATGCCAGTCGAGCAGCAGGTGGCGATCATCTGGGCTGCAACGAACGGGCCGCTAGACGACGTGCCGGTCGAGCAAGTGCGCGATTTCGAGGCTCAGTTCCTCGACTACATGCGTACCTCGAAGGCCGATCTGCTGGGCCGGATTCGCGAACAGAAGCGCCTGAGCGACGAGTTGATCGAAGAACTGCGGACGGCGTCGAGCGAATTCAAGAGCAGTATCTGGTCCGCGGCGGGAGTCCGCTAGGAAATCCTAGGCAGGAGAGGGAGTAGAGCGTGGCCACGCCCCGTGAGATCAAACGCCGCATGAAGAGTGTCAGCAACACGTCGCAGATCACTCGTGCGATGGAAATGGTCGCCGCCTCGAAAATGCGCCGAGCACAACAGCAAGTCGTGGCTACGCGTCCGTACGCCGAGCGCATCCGGACGATGATTGGCGACCTTGCCTCCGCTGGTGTCGAGGACCAGTCGCAGTTTCCGCTGCTCGAGCGCCGTCCGATCCGGCGTTCTGAGATTATCTTGATTACCTCCGACAAAGGTTTGGCCGGAGCACTTAACACCAACGTGATTCGCGCGACGCTCAGGTTCATGACGAACGATCGGCCCGAAGGCGTCGATAACGTCGACATCGTGGCAGTTGGGCGCAAAGGTCGCGACTTCTACACGCGGTTTGGGAAGCGGTTGATCGCCGATTTCCCACAGACCGGTGAGCAGCCGTCAATGGAGTCCATCCGACCGATCGTGAACATCGCTATCGACGATTTCGTTAGCGAGCGCGTCGACGCGGTTTACGTCGCCTACACGCGATTCATCAATACGCTACGGCAGGCGCCGCAGGTCCAACAGGTTCTGCCGGTCCAGGCGCCGGAAGGCACCGGAGAAGTTATCGACTATATTTTCGAGCCGAGCCCCGCGTCTGTGCTGGAGGCATTGCTTCCACGATTCGTGGAAGTGCAGATCTACCAGGCGCTACTGGAATCCATCGCGAGCGAACACAGCTCGCGAATGGTTGCCATGCGTAATGCAACTGATAACGCTCGAGATTTGGTGAGAGAACTGACGCTGACCTATAACAAGGTGCGCCAGGCACAGATTACGCGCGAGGTTTCCGAAATCGCAGCGGGCGCCGCGGCGCTATCGTGACGCGCTGTCACGAACGACAGCGCAAACCTGCGTGAGACCGAGAGGATACAGGCTAAATGGCAGCTGGCAAGATCGTTCAAATTCAGGGCGTGGTGGTGGACGTCGAGTTCCCGCCAGATGAATTGCCCGAAATCTATCACGCGCTGACTGTCGAGCGTGAAGGCTCCGCTGAGCCGCTCATTCTCGAGGTTCAGCAGCACCTCGGTAACGACTGGGTGCGGGCCGTGGCGATGTCGACCACCGATGGCTTGCGCCGCGGTGCTGTGGCAGTCGATACCGGCCACGCGATCCAGGTGCCTGTTGGACCGGCGACGCTCGGCCGAATCTTCAATGTCGTCGGCCAGCCGGTCGACAACGCCGGTCCGGTGAGCACCGAAATCGAGTACGAAATTCACCGACCAGCGCCTTCGTTCGAAGAGCAGTCGACGAGTGTTGAGGTCTTTGAGACCGGCGTCAAGGTCATCGACCTGATCGCCCCATTCACCCAGGGTGGCAAGACGGGCGTCTTTGGCGGAGCCGGAGTCGGCAAGACCGTCATCATCATGGAGCTCATTCGAAATATCGCCGCCGAGCATGGTGGCTACTCGGTGTTCACTGGTGTGGGCGAGCGGACCCGTGAGGGAACGGCGCTCTGGGGTGAAATGCACGAGTCCGGTGTGGTCGACAAGACCGTGCTCGTTTACGGGCAAATGAACGAGCCCCCGGGAGCGCGCCTGCGCGTCGGGCTGACCGGCCTCACCATGGCCGAGTACTTCCGTGACGAGGGCCGCGATGTGCTCCTCTTCATCGACAACATCTTCCGCTTCGTGCAAGCGGGCTCCGAGGTCTCAGCTCTTCTCGGTCGTATGCCGAGCGCTGTCGGTTACCAGCCGACCCTTGGTTCCGAGATGGGAGATCTGCAGGAGCGCATCACATCGACCAAGCGCGGCTCGATTACGTCGGTGCAAGCGGTTTACGTGCCCGCGGACGACTACACTGACCCGGCTCCGGCCACGACCTTCGCTCACCTCGACGCGACGATTTCGCTCGAACGGTCAATCGCTGACCAGGGACTGTATCCCGCCGTGGACCCGCTGGCTTCAACCTCGCGAATTCTGGATCCGCAGATCGTTGGTGACGAGCACTATTCGGTCGCTCGTGAGGTACAGCGAGTGCTGCAGCGGTATCGTGACCTGCAGGACATCATCGCCATCCTTGGAATGGAAGAACTCAGCGAGGATGACAAACTGACCGTGACGCGTGCTCGCAAGATCCAGCGTTTCCTGACCCAGCCGATGTTCGTGGCCGAGGCCTTCACCGGTCGACCAGGTCGCTACGTCGAGCGTTCCGAGACGGTGCGTGGATTCAAGGAAATCCTCGAGGGTAAGCACGACTCACTGCCGGAGCAGGCGTTCTATATGGTCGGCGGCATCGAAGAGGCGATTGAGACCGCGCAGCAGATGGCGACCGAGGGCTAGTCGAACGCGCAACCGAACGCACCGGAGGCTCGTGGGCTTCCTGCAGGCGGTAGAGGGAGAAGCATGGCAAAACTACGGGTCGAGGTAGTGACCGTGGAGCGCGTCGTCTATGAAGAAGACGACGTGGATATGGTCATTGCTCCCGGCGTGGATGGTTCACTCGGGATCTTGCCGCGCCATGCGGCACTCGTGTCGACGCTCGCCTTGGGCGAGATGAGGATCCGCAAAGGTGGCAACGAAGAATCGTTGGTCGTCTTTGGCGGCTTCATCGAGGTCGCGCACAATCAGGTTCGCGTGCTGGCAGACACCGCCGAGCGAGCAGAGGATATCGACGTTGCGCGAGCACAGGCCGCGCGAGATCGCGCCGAGGCGCGTCTGGCCGAGCGGACAGCCACTATTGACTTCACGCGTGCCGAGATCGCGCTGCGTCGTTCGATGATCCGACTGCGCGTGGGACAGCGCTCTCGTGGTCGACAGCCAAGCTCGCCAAGAGTCGGTGAATAACGCGCGTCGTTCGAGAAAATCGATCATCAGGCGCTGACAATCTGTAACAGTGAGACGGAAGAGGGCAAACGCCTTCTTCCGTTTTCGTTTATGCTTGTGAATGAGTTGAGCGTGAGGGGACCCGTTCGACTCGGCCAGACGCTTCATCGCACGCCACGGCCACCTTTGGAAGGGCCAGACTGGGGAGATTTGCATGCAGGTTGCCACTGAGGCCAAGACGATCGTCACCACGGGAGGCGCCAGGCTCACGGGCCGTGTGGGGATTGACGGTGCGAAAAACGCCACCCTGCCCGCCATGGCGGCGGCGCTACTGACCGAAGAGGAGTGCCTGCTCGAGAACGTGCCGGTGCTCGAGGACGTGCTGGTGATGGTCGACCTGCTTCGCTGGCTCGGCGCGGAAGTCGACTTCGACCAGGAAAATCACCGCGTTCGCATCTGCGCGCGCACCGTTCGCCAGTTTGACGCACCGTCACACCTCGTCGAGAAGATGCGCGCGTCCTTCCTGGTCAGCGGACCACTCCTTTCCCGATTTGGCCAAGCCGGATCGACCCAACCTGGTGGCTGCAAACTCGGTACCCGGCCGGTCGACGTGGACCTGCGAGGTTTCACGCGCATGGGGGCCACCATTCAGATGGACGAGACTGGCTATCGCATGTCTGCCAGCCGCCTCTACGGCGCCGAGTTGTACATGGACTATCCTAGCCATACCGGAACCGAAAACCTGCTGATGGCCGCGACGCTGGCACGTGGTACCACCAACATCGTCAATGCCGCGTCGGAACCCGAAATATCATTCCTTGGTTCGTTGCTCCAGGACATGGGTGCGCGCGTGCGCGGTGTCGGTACGCCGCACATTCGCGTCGACGGCGTCGATCGGTTACGCGGCTACCGCGCGGCGATACTGCCGGATCGCATCGAAGCCGGGACGATCGCCATTGCAGCGGCCATCACCGATGGTGAGGTCATTCTTGACCACGTGTCCGAGAAGGACATGGTGCCGCTCACCTCGAAGCTTCGTGAGTCCGGCGCCGAGGTGTGGTGGAGCGCGGATTCGATGCTGGTGCGCGGCCGCGGAAAGCTCAGCTCTACTGAGATTCAGGCACTGCCGTTTCCAGGATTCCCTACCGACCTCCAGGCTGCTTTCGCGGTACTCATGACGCAGGCACGTGGTAACAGTCGTGTCTTTGAACGAGTCTTCAACGACCGGCTGCGTTACTCAGAGGAGCTACTGCGCATGGGGGCGGACATTCAGGTGATCGACAAGCAGCAAGCGATCATCAGTGGACCGGCTCGATTGAGGGGCGCGCATGTCCACGCGCTCGATATCCGCAGCGGCGCTTGTCTGGTCCTGGCTGGTCTCGTGGCCGAGGGGGACACACATATCAACGACATCCAGCATCTGCGTCGCGGCTATGAGGACATCGTGGGCAAACTGCACGCGTTGGGGGCACAGATTTCGTACGTCGAGTCGGACTAGTCAGCGAGACTGTCAGAGCCACCGCGTCCAAGGTCGCGGGAATTTCCTTTGAAAAATCGCGCTACTGAACCATAATACTGCTCGGTGGTTCTTCGTGTCAGTCACCGAAACCGCGGTGGCGTCGAGGTTGGGTTGTGCAAGCATGAAGCTTTCGGCGATTCGTGGGCGTGTCATTCCGATAATCGCCGTCACTCTCGTTGTTGGGTTGTTCGGGCTGCTTGCCTGGACACTACTTGGGCCGAAGTCAGCCGACACGCAGCAGGAAGGGCGAATCAACGCTCCTGGCGTGTTCGTTCCATTCACCAATCGCAAGGCGCCCAACTTCACCTTCACTGACTTCAATTCCGGAAAGACCGTGTCGCTATCGGATTTTCGCGGCAAAACGGTAGTCGTGAACTTCTGGGCTTCTTGGTGTCCGCCTTGCCAGACTGAAGCTCCCTTGATCAACAGTTACACCAAACAACTGACCTCCGATAACGTGGTCGTGCTGGGCATCGCCGTGTGGGATGTCAACTCCGACTCACAGAACTTCATTCAGCAATACGGCCTTGGTTATCAAAATGGAGCCGACTCCAAGGGAACTATCGCCATTGATTACGGCGTTGCTGGGGTTCCGGAAACGTTCATCGTGAGCCCGACCGGTCAATTGATGGGCAAGTTCCCCGGGCCAGTGACCGCGGTCGATCAACTGACGAACGCCGTGAAATCCACGACCGAGGCCGCGAACGGTGGTTGACGCGGCAGGTCTAAGTCTCTTCGCGGCCTTCGGCGCCGGGGTGGTTTCATTCGTTTCTCCCTGCGTCGCCCCGGTCGTTCCAGGCTATCTCTCCCTAATCTCTGGCGTCACCATCGATGGCAAGAAGCAAGACTCCGACGCGATTCGACGGTTGCTGGTCGCCAGCCTGGTCTTCGTTTCCGGGTTCACCCTCGTCTTCGTAGCACTGGGAGTCTCGGCAGGCAGCGTCGGTGGGTTGTTGCAGCAGCATCGGCTGCTCATGAACCGTCTTTCCGGCATATTTATGATTCTGGCCGGGCTCTTCGTCGTGGGATTGTTTCAGCTTCCGTGGCTCTATCGTGAGCGCCGTTTCCACCCCTCGTACAGTCGCTCGCTCACGCGTTCCGAAACGCTGCTGCTGGGCATGGCCTTTGGCTTCGGTTGGACGCCCTGCATCGGGCCGCTGTTAGTGTCGATTCTGGTCTACGCCAGCGCTTCGGATACTGCGGCTCGGGGCACATTGCTCTTGCTCGCCTATTCGCTTGGTCTTGGCTTGCCGTTCATCTTGGTTGGGGTTGGCATCGGCCGGTTACTCGGCGCTCTTCGCTGGATCACGCGGCATTACCAGATCATCTCAGCGCTGAGCGGGGCGACCTTGATCGTGACCGGGTTACTCTTCGTGACCAACCGATTCTTCTACTTGAACGTGATGAGTCAACGAATGTACGACCAGATCGTGCAACCGCTCCTGTTCTTGAAGCTTTGACGGGGTTTTCCTGACCTTTATGGTTGACATTCTTTTGATACAGTACGGAGAGTGCGGGAGTTGACGAACGTGGAGCAGCCATCCTGTGGATATACCTGCCATAGCGCGTATGCTGCTGCGACTGGCGCATGCAGTGGCCGCGGCTCTCTGGCTCGGTGGCGGTGCCTACTACGTTCTCGCTCTGCGACCGGCGCTACGAAGCGCTGATCCGGAGGCACGTGCCGTCGGACAGGCGGCGCAGGCGGAATTTGGAGAATGGGCATCGGCAGCCACTATCATCTTGATCGCGACCGGCGTCGTCATGACGTTCGATCGATTGACGAATGGCCGTGGAACCAACGTCTACGTTATCCTTCTGGCGGTCAAGATTGTAGCGGCACTCGCGGCGTTCTGGCTCACGGGGACCTTCGTCAAGAACAGCCGGTCGCGGGCGAGAAAGACCAAATCTGTTCTCAATCGATCGTGGATGATTCTGACGCTCGGAACGGTCGCCTTCGTCATCGGGATCGCGCTTTCAGTCGTGTACCCGACCGGCATCACGCAATAGTTTGTCGGATTGTCGACTCCGAGCTGTCGAGAACTCAGTGCCAGTTGCAGGTTCAAAACCTCGGTGGCTAGGCTCACTGGATCGCGGGAGGTGGAAGTTTGACTGGGACAACCGCAGCCAGTCCGGCTACGCCCAAACGGGCTCGTTTTTTCAACCCGAAGTTGATCGTAGTGGCAGTGGTAATTTTTGCCGCAGTCGGCTACCTGATCTACAACGCTTTCCAGAGCTCCGCGGCGTCCTACTTTGTCACCGTCGGTGAACTGCAGCAGCAGTCCGCAGCAATGAATGGTCACCGAGTTCAGGTGGGCGGCAACGTCAAGACTGGGAGTATCGTTAAGGGCACGCCCGGCTCTCCAATCTCATTCTCGATCACAGACGGAACGCACTCGATTCCCGTGGTCTACAGTGGAGTACTTCCAGATATCTTCTCCGATCAGGTTCAGGTCGTTGTCGAGGGGACCTACCACGCGAACGGCACTTTCCAGGCCGATAATCTGCTGACGAAGTGTCCTTCCCGGTTCACCGCGGCGACGAAAACGAGCGGGTAGAAGGGATACATCGTGGCTCAGCTTGGCTCCGGAGCGCTGATCGTCGCGTTCGCGCTCGCCCTGTATGGAATTGTCGTTTCGGTTCTTGGGGCACGGCGAAAAGCCACGGAACTCATCGACAGCGGTTTGCGGGCGGTGTGGGGCGTCACTGCCCTGATCCTTGTGGCCGTCGTCGCCCTGGCTACCGCCTTTCTGACTCATGATTTTCAGCTTGCCTATGTGGCTGGCCGCTCTAGTCGCGACATGCCGACGCAATACGTGCTCACGGCGTTCTACGGTGGACAGCAGGGAAGTCTCCTCTACTGGGCGATGATCGCCGGATTGCTCTCGTCGCTGGCGATATTCCTGCATCGCAAGCGGGATCGCGAGCTCATTCCGTACGTCGCCGCGACGGTCCTGACCACCGAACTCTTCTTCCTCTTCATGTTGAATTTCATTTCGAGCCCGTTCACACTGCTCCCGGTCGCGCCGCTCGATGGCGCCGGGTTGAACCCGCTGCTGCGCGATCCGGGCATGATGGTTCACCCGCCGTTCCTGTTGGGCGGCTTTGCCAGCTTCACGGTGCCATTCGGCTTTGCCATGGCTGCCATGATCACAGGCCGGCTTGGCGACGGTTGGATTCGCTCGATTCGGCGTTGGGCGTTGGTTGCCTGGGGCATCCTCGGGTGCGGACTGCTGCTTGGTGCCTGGTGGGCCTATCACGTGCTTGGTTGGGGCGGCTACTGGGGCTGGGACCCGGTCGAGAACGTTGCCTTGCTACCGTGGCTCGTCGCCACTGCGTTCATTCACTCGATCATCGTTCAAGAACGACGCGGCATGCTCAAAGTTTGGAACATGTCGCTGATCGTCGGCGCGTATATTTTGGCCGTGTTTGCCACGTTTACCGTGCGCAGCGGCTTGATCGCATCGGTGCATACGTTTGCCACGTCTTCGATCGGCACGTACTTCCTGTCGTACCTGGCCATCGTCGCCACGATTTCAATCGCATTGCTTGCCTATCGCGTGAAGGGCCTGCGAGCCGAGCGTTCGATTGAATCGATCGTCTCGCGCGAGTCTGGCTTCCTCCTGAACAACCTGTTATTCACGGCAATGGCCTTTGCCACCCTATGGGGCACGATCTTCCCATTGATCAGTCAGCTCTTCCGTAATACGAAATTGACTGTCGGTCCTCCGTTCTATAACGAGGTGAACGGCCCGATCATGCTGGCGCTGCTCATCCTGATGGGTGTCGGGCCGATGCTCGCCTGGCGTCACACTTCCTGGCGGCCATTGCTACGAAGTCTGCGGATTCCACTCATTGCCGGGGCGATCGCTATCGTCGTCTTTGCCCTGTTGGTGCGCAACCCGCTCGCGGTGGCTGGATTCTCCGCGGTAGTCTTCACCACGATGACGATTGTCATGGAGTACATTCGTGGAGCTCGGGTTCGGCATCGCTCCATCGGCGAGGGGTATCTCACCGCTATCCCAAGCCTGATGCGCAAGAACAACCGGCGCTACGGCGGTTACGTGGTGCACCTGGGCATGGTCGTTCTTGCAGTTGGTATCATTGGCACACACTTCTTCCAGACAGAGCGTCAGTTCACCATGAAGCCCGGAGACACCTCGACCATCGGACCCTATACGCTCACGTACAATGGCCTGGTCGACACCACAAACTCAGAAGGCGACGTGGTGGCTGCCAAGATCGATGTGAAACAGGGAAGCAGCGACTTTGGGACCATTTACAGCAAGCGGTTCTTTTACACCGGCTTCGCAGACCAGCCAACTGCTCGGATGGGTATCAAGACCATCGGTGTCAACGACGTTTACATCGTGCTCGACCGCTGGGAGAACGACCAGACTGCCAGCATCCGCGTCTACATCAATCCGCTGGCGAACTGGATCTGGTGGGGCGGCATCGTTTACGTGCTTGGCATTCTGACTTTGCTCTGGCCAGCTGCTCAACCGTCACGTCGCCGAGTATCTCAACCCGTTCGGGAGGCTGCACTGAGTGAAGCGTAGTCTGCTCGTCATCGTCACAGGCGTCATGCTTCTGCTCATTCTTCCTGCCGTGGCAAGCGCGGCAACGCCGGACGAGCAGTTGTCGCCGGAGGCGCTCTCAATCGCGAATTCGCTCAATTGCCCGGTTTGTCAGGGCGAGAGCGTGCGCGACTCGAACTCGCAGCTGTCGCACGACATTCGGCAATTGATCCAGCAGAAGCTGGATCAAGGTCAAACTCGCCAGCAGATCATGGACTACTTCGTTAGCCGTTACGGCGTCACCATCTTGCGCCAACCGCCGAAGCAAGGCTTTTCGCTTGCGCTCTGGTGGATTCCCGTTGTAGCGATTGTCGCCGGTGGGTTGATTTTGGCTGGATTCGTCACGCAACGTCGTCGCGCCGAGTTGGCCGGTGCGGGCAGCGCGGGTCCGTCACCAGCTGATGATCTCGATCTGGCATTGTTCGAACAGCGAATTCGTGATGACGTAGCCATTTATGAAGAAGACCTCATGGGTAAAGCGATCGTGCCCAAAGCTGATGACGACACACCTTCGAAACGAGTTGACGACCTCTCCAGTCATGGGCTGGCCGGGTCTGATCAGGGGATCTGATGATCGGGTATAGCATTCTCGCCGTCGCGTCCGTGCTGGTATTTGCGTTCGTGCTTCAGCCGCTGTTGAGTTCGCAGCGGCGTTCGATGGCGGTTGTTCCGGCTCGCATTGCCGACCTTCAGGCTCGTCGCCGGTATCTGATGCAGGCGATCCGTGACGTCGACTTCGATTTCGCCTCCGGAAAGATGATGGAGGAAGAGCATGAGGAGACGCGCAGCGCCTACATCCGTGAAGCGGCAGTGGTGCTACGTGATCTCGAGCGTGAGACCGAAGGACTGGACGAAGAAATCGACGTGGAGATCTTGCAGCTCCGAGCGATGGCGCGCCAGTCAGAAGTGACGGCAGAGCAGGAATCCACCTCGTCGTGAAGGCGATGCCCCTGCCGCAGTCCACGCAGGTGCCGACCCCTGGCGCCGAAGCCGTTTCTCATCCTGCTCGCGTGAGTGTAATCAGCCTCGGAAAGCGCTTTGATCGCAGACCCGTCCTGCGCGGGCTCTCGTTCGATCTATTTGCTGGAGAATGTGTCGTTCTACTCGGCGCAAACGGCGCGGGCAAGACCACGCTTCTGCGCGTTCTCGCGACATTGAGCCGTCCGTCGTCCGGTGATGTCCGCGTGAATGGCATCCGCCTTTCGGAATCCGTTCAGGACGTGCGGCGCCAAGTAGGCGTGGTGGCTCACCAGCCGTACCTTTACGACGACTTGACCGCGGCCGAGAACCTGCGCTTTTTCGCCCGCATGTATGACGTGTCCGATGAACAGCAGCGCATCCCCGAGGTGCTGCAGTTGGTTGGATTGTTCCAACGACGCCACGATCGGGTGCGAACGTTCTCACGTGGAATGCAGCAGCGGCTGGCCATTGCTCGGGCCATCCTGCATCGGCCCTCCTTGCTCCTGTTCGACGAGCCTGATACGGGACTGGATCGCGAGGGCATGCACGTACTCGAACGCATTATCGAGTATCACGTGGTTGGCGGTGGAACCGTCCTCATGACCACGCATGACCTGCGCTTTGGGCTTTCATCCGGCAGTCGCATTCTGCTGCTCGAGAAGGGGCAGTTGGCCATCGACGCTCCTGTTTCCGAGGTGCTCGAAGAGGAACTGGACGCGAGGCTGTCCCGGAGATGAGAAGCATGGCGAGCAAGATCTCCATCGTCGTCTGGAAGGACTTACTGACTGAGGTCCGCACCAAGGATCTGCTCGGCGGCATGTTCATCTTCGCCGTGCTCACCATTATCACCTTCAATTTCGCCTTCGATCTGACCGGGGTGAATCGTGCGCCGAGTGGGGCGGGAGCGCTCTGGGTGGCCTTCAACTTTGCTGGGATGCTGGGATTGGGACGTTCGATCGCGCTGGAGCGAGATCGAGGCTCGCTGGACGGATTGCTGCTCTGCCCGGTTGACCGCGGCACGATCTACCTGGGCAAGTTCATCGGGAATTTTCTCTTCATCACGTTGGTCGAGGTAATCTCGGTGCCGATCTTCGCGGCGCTATTCAATCTGAACGTGCTGCAGCCCTCGCTTTTTGCGGTGCTGTTGCTCGGTACGGTCGGGTTCGCCTCGATTGGGACGTTGCTGGCGGTGATGGCGGCCAGCACTCGATCTCGTGAGGTGATGCTGCCCGTCCTGATGTTTCCAATTCTGTTGCCAGTCATTATCGCGACGGTACGTGCAACGACCCTTATACTGACGGGGCAGACACAGGACCTGAATCCATGGCTTAATCTGCTCGGAGCATACGATCTGCTTTTCTTGACGATCGCCTACGTTGTGTTTGACCGCGTGGTGGAGGAGTAGGATGGGAGCGAATCGGCCGCGAAGCGCGAGCGGGACAAACCTTGGGATGATCCTCGGTTTGGTTACCGGGATGACCATGGCCGTCGGGCTTTATCTTGGATTGATCTACGCGCCAACTGACGCCGTTCAAGGGAACGCAC
This sequence comes from uncultured Chloroflexia bacterium, assembly GCA_963782955.1. Classification (GTDB taxonomy): domain Bacteria; phylum Chloroflexota; class Chloroflexia; order Thermomicrobiales; family Thermomicrobiaceae; genus CALAGB01. The sequence continues at coordinate 51,936 of CAWALJ010000001.1, forward strand.
AGCGCATCTTCTATATCCACGTTCCCATGGCCTGGGTGGCGTTTCTGGCGTTCTTCGTCGTCTTCGTCGCGGGGATCATGTATCTCTGGAAGCGGAACCTGATCTGGGATCAGATCGCGCGATCTTCAGCGGAGATCGGCCTAGTCTTCACGACGCTTGTGCTGCTGACCGGATCCTTCTGGGGCCGCCCGATTTGGGGTACCTGGTGGACCTGGGACGCGCGGCTCACGACAACGTTGCTTCTTTGGTTTATCTACCTGAGCTACTTCATGCTGCGGTCATATGCTGGCGAGCGCGATCGCGCCGCTCGCTATTCCGCGGTGATCGGGATCATCGGGTTCATCGACGTTCCGATCATCTACATGTCGGTAACCTGGTGGCGCACATTGCATCCGCAGGCGGTCATTACCACGAGCGGCGCCGCAATGCCGGGTCAAATGGTGCTGGCTCTGATGGTCTGCCTGCTGGGCTTCACCTTGCTGTACGGCTATCTCATGTATCAGAAACTCGGCATCGAACGATCGAAGGATAAGCTGCTCGACTATCAGTACACGCTGGCGGAGCGCGAAGCGGAAGGAGCGATCAGCGCATGAATAACCTGACGTATTTGTTTGCCGCATTCCTGATTACCTGGGTCGTGATCGCCGCCTATCTCTGGATGCTCGGCCGGCAGGTACAGAATTTGAAGGATGAAGTTGACTCGCTCACCGAGGGAACTGATCTCTCGCCAGAGTCGTTCGAATCAATCGTCCGGCCAGAGGCGGATAGTCAGGTGGTTCGTTCGCACCAGGGATGACTTCTCGCAGTACGAGAGGAGTCTGTCCAGTTACGGCATTTCAGAAGTCACTTCAGGGCGGAGCAAACCCCGCCCTTCATTGTGTTTCCCTATACTCGCTCGAGAGTTTCCCTCGCGGCCATCTGGCTTTCGGCTGCGAAGGCTGGAACTCGCTTCAGGAATTCTGACGCAGTGCCGGGATTACGTCTGAAACGACCTGCTCGAGGACATCGAACTGGTCATCCCGCGGCTGGTCGATGATGAACTCGTTTATTCCCGCTTCCCGGTAACGTCCAATACACTCCTGGAACGCGCCGACAGACTGCCATGGATCATCTGGCATGATAGCAGCCCAGCCATACATGCCGCGGACGATCTCCTCCGGGTTGCGGCCGATACGATCGCAATGCTCGTCCAGAATTTTGTTTCGTTCGGCCATCTCTTCCGGGGACCCCGAGGAGTTCCAGGCGTCTCCAAAGCGAGCGACGATCTCGAGCATGCGCGGCCCTTTGGCGCCGAGCGTGAGCGGTGGTCGGGGAGTCTGAACCGGGCCCGGTCGGAAGGCCGCTTCGTGGAGTTGGTAGTACTTTCCTTCATAGGTGGTGTATTCGTTGCGCATCAGTTGATCGACGAGCTCGACGGCCTCCCGGAATCGTCCGACTAACTCGCCCGTCGGCGGGAAGTCGATACCAAGCATTTCATGTTCGGGTACATACCAACCTGCACCCAAGCCGAGCTCCAGGCGTCCATGCGAAACGTGATCGATCGTGACGGCCTCTTTTGCCAGCAGCGCCGGATGACGGAACGTGTTGCAGCTGACCAGCACTCCAATGCGGATGCGTTCGGTTCGCGCCGCCAGGGCCGCCAGCAGCGTCCAGGCCTCGAAGTAGGGCCCGCTCGGCTTGCTTGGCTGGACCCAGTGATCGCAATCCCAGACGCTGTCGAAGCCCATCTCTTCGAACAATTGCCATCGCTCAACGACTACGTCCCACGGTTGATTCTGATCGGTGCAGATCCCGAAACGAAGCGGTTGCGCCATCGATGCTCTCCTCTTCGGCGTGTGCATGGCGGTCACGGACGCGCCGCACGCCCACATATCGCGTGGATTATCGCCAACAGAACGTTGTCGTGATCCCAGAGTTCGATCATGCCAGAGGTCGATGCTTACCGCAATTGCGCTGGAACTGACGAACCGGGTATCACAGCCAGTCGATGCGTTTGAACCAGGCGAACAGGATCGCCCCGAGGAAGAGCATGACGCCCAACGCGTAGTAGTAGCCGAAAGACCAGTGGAGCTCGGGCATGCGAACGAAATTCATGCCGTAGACACCGGCGATCAGGGCCAGCGTCATGAGGATGATGCTCCAGGAAGTGAGCGTCCGCATCACCTGGTTGAGGTTATTTGACGTAACGGAAAGGTAGGCGTCGAGGGCGCTTGCGAGCAGATCGCGGTAGGTGTCAATGGCGTCAGTCACGCGCAAAACGTGGTCATAGACGTCCTGGAAGTAGACGGACGTCTCCTCGCCTAGCAACTCGACGTCGCGACGGGCAACGATGCTCATCAGATCCCGCTCCGGCGCCAGGATGCGACGCAGTGCAAGCAGGTTCTTGCGCAGCTCGAAGATCAGCTCGAGCGCCTCGTGGCCATCGTTTTCAAAGATGGCCTGTTCGAGTTCGTCGGTTCGTTCGGCCACACTGTCGAGCACCGGGAAGTAGTTGTCGACCATCGCGTCCAGGATCGAGTAGAGGAGAATGGCCGGACCGGCGTGATTGCCGCGCGGTACGTTCTCTCGCCAGCGCTGAACCGTCCCTTCGATTTCGCTGCAGGGACCGTGGTGGACCGTGACCAGATAGTTCGTCCCGATGAAGAAGGCGATCTCCTGTGTCACGAACTCAACGGAGACGTCGGGCTCTCGTACCGCGTAAAACACCAGGAAGAAGAAATCAGTGTAGATGTCGATCTTCGGTCGTTGATGGCGCTTTTGGGCGTCCTCCATGGCGAGGGGATGGAAGCCGAACTCCTGAGCAAGGCGTTGAAACTCTTCAGGTGAGGGATCGGTGAGGTCGAGCCAGACGACCGATTTCGGGTCATTGACGAGTTGAGTCAATCGGTCGAGGGTGACCTCTTCTGCCCGCGTGTTAGTGGAGTTGAGCAGCTGCAGGTGAATCACGTGCCCTCAATCCGAAACCTTCATTACGGCGATATTGATTCAGCGTGGGCGTGTAGGCTCGACACGGATCCTAGCGTCGTTCGAGTTGTTGAATCCAGGTCGCGACGATTTGAGCGTCGTGCTCGAACGCGAGTTCCGGGAGTTCGTGCGGTGAAAACGAGGCCACCTCGTGGCTCTCTTCGCTAACAGCAATGGCTCCGCCGATGGCGACTGCCATGTATACCGCCAACGCCACCGGATTGCCGGTGTGCGAGTAGAGTCCAAGCAGCCCGGTCAACTGCACCTCAAGGCCCGTCTCTTCAGCCGCCTCGCGCACTGCGGCATCCTCGACTCGTTCGCCGCGTTCAACGTAACCGGAAGGGAACGTCCACTTGCCCATCCCGGGATCAATCTTGCGTCGTTGCAGCACCAGACCTTTGCCATCGTTCACCAGCACCGCCACGGCCAGCTTGGGGTCCTGCATAGAATGTGGCACGGCACGCTTCGCAGTGTGGGCGAAGCTGTCCGGCGATCTCGCGATACTCGATTGATTGGCCGCAGTGGGGGCAATAGCGAATGGGGCGGCTGAAGTTGTATGTCATGCGTCCTGGTTCCCGAGAGCGCTGATACTGCTGTTTGATCTTCTCGTAGTCATCTCGTGTATCGATGTCAGCGGGGCGACGGTGGTCCGACACGTCCAGCAGCGCAACGAGGTCCTGGTGTCGCTGTAAGAGGGGTCGTGCCCCCATGTCACCAGTGAGATCCCGTAGCTCACGAAACAGCTCCCGTCCAATCAGGATCGGGTTTCCGCGCCCCTCGGCGTAGCGTGGTTGAACGATCGAGGCGTCTCGTTCGCGACGAGCACGAACCAGCGCGTCGATCACGTCCGGCTCCAGAAGTGGCTGATCGCCAAGGACGAATACGATGGCGTCGACATCGTCTTCGACGGCCCGCGCCACGGCTTGCACTGAGGTGCTCTGACCCTCAGCGAAATGCGGATTGTCGATTATCGCGCATGACGAAAGGTCGACTCGTCGCTCGATCTCGTCTCGCTGGTGTCCGAGAACCACCAGCACGCTCTCGACTGACGACGCCTTCACCGCCTGGATCGTGTGCCACAGCACGGGACGATCGCCAAGCAGGAGGAGCTGTTTCGGCGTACCGAGGCGGCTAGACGTGCCAGCGGCAAGAATTGCAGCGACGATGCGGCTCACTGTGCTGGGGCGTTGCCGGACTTGGCGGGAAGCAGATCCGAGTCAGCACGCCGTGGGTCACGGCCGCGGCGGACGGCGATGATCTCGGCCAGAATGCTGACGGCCACTTCGCCAGGCTCACGCGCGCCGATGTTGATGCCAACCGGGCCGTGAATCCGAGCCACCTGCTCTTCGGTGAAACCAGCGGACAGCAGTCGCTCGTTGCGTTCCTGGCTCGTCTTGCGGCTCCCCATGGCGCCGATGTAGCCAGCGCGGCTCTTCAAGGCGACCTGCATTGCCGGGTCCTCGAACTTGGGGTCGTGCGCAAGCATAACGATCGCCGTCTCAGGGCCGAGCGGCAGCGTCGATAGCGCTTCGTCCGGCCACGCTTCGATCAGTTCGTCGGCATGCGGGAACCGCTCGCGCGAGGCGAAGAGCCCACGCGCGTCGACGACAGTGGTGTGGTAGCCAAGCTCCTTGGCGAAGGAGACGAGCGGGATGGCGATGTGGACCGCTCCGACAACCACCAGTCGTCTCGGCGGCAGGTAGCTCTCGATGTAGACGTCGAATTCGCGTCCGTCCTCCAACGTGTAGCTGCGGGTCTCGGTCCGCTCTTGGGGAAGCATGTCGCGTGCGTCCGCAGCAACCATACGTTGGAGTTCGTCATTTTCGAGCGATCCCTCGATATCGCCGGAATCGCGTAGCAGAATCTTCGCGCCAGTCAGCTCGCCACGAACGATCGTCGCGAGCGCGACCGGCTCTTCCTGCTCGATCAGCGTTCGAAGCTGTTCAAACACGGCAGCCTCTCTCGCTACTTGTACGGTTCGATGAAGACGTCGATCATCCCGCCACAGCTCAGTCCGACATCCCACGCCATCTCGTCGCTGATGCCGTAATGCACGAGCTGCGGTTTGCCTGTCTTGAGGACGTCCATTGCGGTCTCGAAGACCGAGCCCTCAACACAGCCGCCGCTGACAGAGCCGGCCATGCGTCCAGATTTGGTGACGGCGAGCTTGGCCCCAACGGGACGGGGTGAGGATCCGGAGGCTCGGACGACCGTGGCGATTGCCACGGCCTCTCCGTTCGCCTGCCATTCAGTAACTTCGGGCAGGATGTCGCGCATAGTGAGTTTCCTTTCCGCGTTATGCCGCGGGTGGCACCGACGGGCTAGGCAGCAGTGGATTCTGTCGCCGAACCGGTCGCACCTCGTCGATCGTGCTGAGGTGTTTGGCCAGCGCTTCGAGGCTGGCGAGATTATGAACCGTCATGAAGTCGTCGATGAAAGGCATAGCCGCCTGCATGCCGCGCGTCAGTGGCTCATAGCGTGGCGATCCCAGCAACGGGTTAAGCCAGATGAGCCGATAGCTACCGCGCTGTAGACGAGACATCTCGTTGCGCAGTAGTTCTGGATCGCCGCGATCCCAGCCGTCGCTGATAATGATCACCACGGCGCCATTACGCAGCACTCGACGCGCCCAGGTCATGTTGAACGTCTGCAGTGACTGCCCGATACGCGTCCCGCCGGACCAGTCCTGTACCTCGCGGGCCACGCGTTGCATGGCGTCATCGATGGAACGACGGCGTAGCAGTCGCGAGATGCGCGTCAGTCGCGTGCCGAAGACGAAGGCTTCCACGCGTGCCATGTTGTTTTCGATGGCATAGATGAACTGCAGCAGGATGCGCGAGTAACGGTCCATTGAGCCGCTTACATCGCAGATGACGACGAGCTGTCGCGGCTTCGTCTTGGTCTTTCGTCGCGAAAGACGTAGCGGCACGCCAGCGGTCTGCAGTGATCGTCGCATGGTTCGTCGCGCGTCGATAAAGCGTCCTTTTGGAGAGGCGACCCGACGCCGCGAGCGACGTTGACCGATCTTCCAGTGCAGTTGCTCCATCAGATGGCGGGCCTGGGCTAGCTCATCGTCGCTCAAATCGGCGAAGTCTCGCTCGCGCAACACTTCGGCTGAACTGTAGCTGAGCACGTCATCCGAATCGCCCTCGGAGTCCTCGGCGGATTCAGCTGAATCGTCCGGCTCGACCATCTCGAGCCGCTGACGCTTGCCAGCTTCTTGATCGCCGGATTCGTCAGACGCGCCTTCTTGCTCGTCTCCCTCGCCCTCGGCGACCTCGTACGATTCGTCACCGGGCTGGCCACTGTCAAAGAACTGGTCAGAGAAGTCCGGCTTGGCACGCCAGTAGTTGTCGAATACGCGATCGAAGGTTGGCAGATCATCTTTGTGGGTGATCAGACAGGCGCGGGCCGCCTCGCGAAACTCGGGCCGACGGCTGATCTCTATCAGCTCCGCCGAGCGCACGAAATCCATCACCTGACCCATAGTCGTGTGGACGCCCGCCCGCCTGAGCGCTCGACCGAACGAGATTGAGCGCTGAGTGAAGGTATCAGTAGGTGCTGTCATATTCCGCCGCTACTCCCCATCGGCCGCGGCGGCAACCAGACCTTCGAGCTTGCTCTTGCGAATAGCCTGCAGGTCTTCCTGGTGCTTCAGAATAGCACCGAGCGTCGCGGACGCGATCTCAGCGGAAAGCTCACGCTGATTGAGCGCCAACAGCGCCGCCGCCCAGTCGAGCGTCTCAGCGACGCCTGGCAGCTTATAAAGGTCCTCGCGGCGAAGCTCGTGAATAAAGGTCGCGATCTGGTGCGCCAGCCGCTCCGAGATGCCCGGAACCTTGCCGGTCATGATGCGGAACTCTTTGTCCACGCTCGGATAGTCGATCCAGTGATAGAGGCAGCGGCGCTTGAGCGCGTCGTGCAGTTCACGGGTTCGGTTCGAGGTGATGATGACAATCGGCGGGTGCTCGGCGCGAATGGTTCCAATTTCCGGGATGGTGATCTGGAAGTCCGACAGCAGCTCGAGCAGGAAGGCTTCGAACTCTTCGTCGGCGCGGTCGATCTCGTCGATGAGGAGCACGGGTGACTTACCCTCATGTCGAACGGCCTGCAGCAGCGGGCGCTCGATCAGGTACTCGGAACTGAAGATCTCCTCGACCGCCTTTTCGCGGTCGACATGCTCGTCTTCGAGTACGCGAATCGCAAGCATCTGCCGCGGGTAGTTCCACTCGTAGACGGCATGACTCACGTCCAGGCCTTCGTAGCACTGCAGGCGAATCAGGTCCGTGTCGAGGATCGTCGCAAGTGCCTTGGCGACTTCGGTCTTGCCAACTCCAGCCTCTCCTTCGAGCAGCAACGGCTTCGGTAGCTGAAGGCTGAGGTAAATGGAGGTTGCCAGGCTCAGTTCCGACACGTAACGCTGTGTCGCAAGTGCTTCCTGGACGGCTTCAACAGAGTTGAGTTCCAACTGGTGCTCCCCCTCAATCGTGGATAGACGATTCCAATTCGATGTTCTGAACTGTCCGATTCTCCGCTAAATCATAACAAATAACGTCCAGAACCGGGCTTTTCGTCCCGCCGCGCGAACCACTCTTGCTCTTCACGTTCCAGACCGCGACGGCCGTATCCGTCGTGCGGCCGCTGAAGTGGTTCGTCTGGCAACAGGAAGGGCGATCGATGCGATCGCCCTTGCCGGATTTCCTCGGTGTTGTGTGGCTCGCGTGCTAGCCGCGCGCCCGCTCGATCGCCTTGTTCAAGGCCCGCTCGGTGAAGACGCGCGTCAAATGAGCGCGATACTCCTCGCCAGCGTGAATGTCGCCGAGGAAGGTTATACCATCGGACGCCTTCTCAGCGGCCGACTTGACGTTTTCCGCACTTGGTTCCTGGCCCGTGAGCGTGCTCTCGGTGCCGTTGGCGCGGGTCGCGATCGGCCCGGCACCCGTCACCGCCACGCGAGCGGAAGCGACCTTACCTTCGTCACCAAGGGTGACGACCGCGGCGACACCGACAACGGCGTAACCGGAAGCTGGATGCGAGAACTTCTCATACGCCATGCCGGTTTTACCCTGTGGCTTCGGGATGCTGACCTCAGTCACGACCTCTTCAGGATCGAGAGACGTGGTGAACATGTCGACGAAGAAGTCATCCACGCCGATCGAGCGCTCACCGTTCGGCCCGACTGCCTTAACCGTGGCGTTCAGCGCTAGCAGAACTGCCGGGAAATCGGCCGCCGGATCCGCGTGCGAAATCGAGCCGCCGAGCGTGCCACGATTGCGCACCTGAATATCACCGACCACGTTGGCCGCTTCGGTCATAATCGGCAGGGTGCTCGACATCACGTCCGAGGTCAGGATCGACGCGTAGGTCGTCGTTGCACCGACGACGACGTCACCGTTGCGGCTCGTGATGCCCGACAGACCCTCGACCTTGCCGATGTCAATCAACGACGCCGGAGAAGCCAGCCGTAGCTTCATCATTGGCAGCAGGCTATGGCCGCCCGCGATAATCTTTCCCTCGGGATTTTCCTTGAGCAGTTTGATCACCTCGTCGATCGTCGACGGGCGATAGTAATCGAATGCGCTCGGATACATCGGTCTAGCTCCCCTTCCGCTCCTGTAATACCTGCCAGATTCGCTGCGGGGAAGCCGGCATGTCGAGGTGTTCGACCCCGTATGGACTCAGCGCGTCGACAATAGCATTCATCACTGCCGGTGTCGAGGCGATCGTCCCCGTTTCTCCCGCTCCTTTGAGTCCCATCGGATTGAATGGGCACGGCGTGACGGTCCGGTCGAGCTCGTAGTGGGGCAGCATGCTCGCTTTCGGAACCACATAGTCCATCATCGTGCCACTGAGTAGCTGGCCGCCGTCGTCGTAGACCGCGTTCTCCAGAACCGCTTGAGCCAGGCCCTGCGCGATTCCACCGTGTACCTGCCCATCGACGATCATCGGATTGATCACGTTGCCGACGTCGTCAACCGCGACGTAACGACGGAAATTGGTTTCACCAGTCAATTTATCGATTTCGACGACGCAGATGTGCGCGCCGAACGGATAGGTATTGCTCACCGGATCGAAGAAATGTGTCTCGTCCAGACCCGGTGTGACTCCCTCAGGCAGGCTCCAGGCCGCATACGCTGCGAGGGCGATCTCCGCGAAGGTCTTGACTTGGTCGGGAGCACCCTGGACGTGCACGTTGCCACGATCCCAAACGACCTCGTCGGGTGAGACCTCCAGCATGTGCGCGCCGATCTTGATTGCCTTGTCGCGGACCTTGCGGGCCGCGTGAACCAACGCACTACCACCGACTGCCGTGCTGCGGCTGCCATAGGTGCCCCAGCCGAACGGGATCATCTCGGTATCGCCGTGCACGATCTCGACGTCGTCCAGTGGCACCCCAAGCTCGTCGTTCACCAGCTGCGCGAAGGTCGTCTCTTCGCCCTGGCCGTGTGGGCTCGAACCGGTGAAGACGGTGACCTTGCCGGTCGGATGAACGCGGACCGTGGCGCTCTCGTAGAGACCGCCGCCCCAGCCCATCGCCCCGGCAGCGGCCGATGGCGCCAGACCGCACACCTCGACGTAGGTGGAGAAGCCGATGCCGAAGATGCGACCTTCGGCGCGAGCTTGATCGCGTTCCTGCTTGAGCGACGCGTAATCGACCATCTCTATGGCCCGATCAAGCGTCTTGTCGTATTCGCCACTGTCGTAGCTAATCGCCCCCGAGGCGATCGGATATGGGAATTGATCGGGCTGGATGAAGTTCTTACGGCGCACGTCGCTCGGGTCCAACCCCAAACGTCCCGCGACCATGTCCATCACTCGCTCGATGATGAAGGTTGCCTCCGGCCGTCCGGCACCACGATAGGCATCGGTCGCCATCGTATTGGTCAAAACTCCAAACACGTCTGAGGAGATGTTGCGAATGTCGTATGCGCCGCCCAGCATCACGCTGAAGAGCCAGGTTGGAACGCCCGGCGCTGCCGTGGAGAGGTAGGCGCCCATGTTGGCATACGCTTTGACTCGCAACCCAACGACGCGTCCGTCATTCATCGCCGCGACTTCCACGTCGTCGACGTGATCGCGACCATGCGTGGTGGCGACGTAATTCTCACTGCGGTCTTCCGACCACTTGACTGCGCCCTGGATGTCCTTGGCGATCACGGTGGCGATCATTTCGCCAGAGTAGAACGGAATCTTGCTGCCAAACCCGCCACCGACGTCCGGCGCAATGACCCGAATCTGCGTCTCGGGGATGCCAGTCACCAGCGACAACAGCATGCGGTGGACGTGAGGGTTCTGGGTGGTGCACCAGAGGGTCAGTTCTTGCGTGCCTGGGTCGTACTGCGCGACGGCACCGCGGGTCTCCATTGCGTTTGGAATTAGTCGCTGATTGACGAACCGCTGGGTAAAGGTGAGATCAGCCTCACCGAACGCCGCGTCCAGGTCTCCACCTTCGAGGTGGAAATGAAAAGCGACATTGTTCGGCACGTTGTCATAAAGTTGTGGCGCACCTGACTCCATGGCGTCCAGTTGTCGCACGACCGCCGAAAGCGATTCGTACTGGACGTCGATCGCGGCGAGCGCATCCCGTGCGGTGTATTCATCGATTGCCACCACCGCGGCGACGCCGTCGCCGACGTAGCGGACCGTGTCAATCGCCAGCGCCCGGTATTCCGGGATCTTCATGTCTGAGTTCTTTGGTTGCCAGGCGGTCGGAACTGGCGCAAGCTTGTCGACCAGATCTTTCCCGGTGTAAACGGCAACGACGCCCGGCATCGACCGAGCTTTGCTCACGTCAATGCCGGTGATGCGAGCGTGCGCGTGAGGACTTCTCAGAATCTTGAGTGTCAGTAGACCGGGAATGCGAACATCGTCCGTGAAATGACCCTTGCCCCTGATCAGGCGCGGGTCCTCACGACGTTTGACTGACGCGCCAAACAGGCTACTAACCGCCATCAGTTCCTCCCTTGGATGGTGTTGAACCGGTTCGAATGTTCATCCATGTGTGGAGGCGATTTGTCGCGCGATTAGTCGTCTCCGACGCTTGCCGTTGCTCCGTTCATCTTCTCTGCCGCGTACTGAATCGCTTTGACGATGTTCTGGTAGCCAGTGCAACGGCACAGGTTGCCTTCGAGCCCATGTCGAATCTCCTGCTCGGTCGGATTCGGATTGTTCTTGAGCAGGTTGACCGAGGTCATGATCATGCCCGGCGTGCAGAACCCACACTGCAGACCGTGCATTTCCCAGAAACCTTCCTGGATCGGATGAAGCTCACCGTCTTTGGCCAATCCCTCGATGGTGGTGATGTCGGCGCCGTCGGCCTGAACGGCAAGAACGGTGCATGATTTGACCGCGTCGCCATTCATCAGCACCGTGCAGGCTCCGCATTGGCTGGTATCGCACCCGACGTGGGTGCCGGTCAGATTGAGCACATCCCGCAGGTAGTGCACGAGCAGAAGTCGCGGTTCAACCTCATCGCTATAGGTCGTTCCGTTGACCGTGACCGAGATCTGCTGCTTCACGGTGAGTCTCCCTCCCGATTAACCTCGGATTCGACTGGAACCAGTTGCCTACGAGTCTAATCGCCCTTGATCTGTCCTTCAATACAACTGAAGAACTGACCGACCATTCGATTGGCCACGCCGCCAAGCATACGCTGCGCCACTGAACCGACCGGCCCGCCGACCTCGACGTCCCCCTCGTATGCGATGTCGGTCGTTCCGTTCTCGCCGTCGGCCAAGCGCACCGTTCCAGTTCCTTTGATGAAACCTGGGCGTCCGCTGCCTTCGACGTACATTTGATAGTCGTTCGGCTCGTTCATGTTGGTGATCCGAACCTTGCCGGTGTAGGTCCCTTTGACCATGCCAACGCCGACGTTCATCGACATGGCGTACTCATCCTCGCCAACTTTCTCGAGCTTCTCCACGCCAGGCAAACATCCAGCGATCGAATCGGGATCGATCAATCGGTCCCATACCTGCTGGCGTGGCGCGCCGACGCTCTGCTGGCCGTTTATCTTCATAGACCCTCCCGGATTCCTCTGCCGACGTGCGCCCCGCAGCGCGAGCAGCAGTTCGTGCCGCTCGGATTGCCCAGGCGACGTTCGTTCGAATGCCACGCGCTGTTCGCTCACGTTACCTGTAACAGGATGCTGCGACGAAGCGGTTCCGGCCGGACCAGCCGAACGCGACACGGCGCGAGTGAAGTCCGCATGAGACTACCCCGGCTACGTCACGGAACGCCCGGATGGTGCCGGATATTTCCCGTGGCACACCGGATGATCGTAGCATAGCGGCATTCACCGTCAAGACTTGAGTGTCTCGTGGTTTTGCTACCAACCGAAAGGGACGTTGCGACGCGGATTGAGCGTCGGCAAGGTTTCCCGGTTGCGCATCTGCGAGGCACGTGTGAACAGCATATCGATCTCTTCGTCTCGCAGATATGGGGCCAGTAGTTCGCTGATGACACTGGAATGTCGAAGGAGCCGCTCGATGTCTGCCTTCATCTCAGGTTCAAACGGCTCACCGCAGAAATCCCATATCACCGTGCGCAACTTGGGATGAACGTGGAAGGTGAGCCCATGATCAATTCCCCACAGGCGTCGGTCATGCCGCCCAACGAAGAAGTGACTCGACTTGCGATCTGCGTTGTTCACCAGCAGATCGAAGACGAACATCCGCATGAGAGCCTGCTGATGGCGTGGACTGAGTTGGCGTCCTTGCGCAGCCTGCTCTGGTTCGACGTAAAGCTGCACGGTGCCCATGCCATGCGGACCTTCTCGCACGACAGTCGGTGGGATAAAGTGCCAGCCGAGCGCGCGGCTGAGTAGGTAACTGGCGTATTCTCGCAAATAGAGTGAACCTGATTCAAAATCCCACAGCGGAATTTCGCCGCTGGTCGGCTTGTAGATGCCGATCAACGGACTGTCATCGTCGCCCTCAAGTGCCACCGCAAAGGTATAGTTCGAACCCCACGGAACGAGCTTGCATTCCGTAATGTGACCGTGTTGCAGGGTATCAAGCAGCGAGCGATGCACTGGACGGCGCGCCGCGGCGTCTCGTTCCGGTCCCGCTGAATTGGTCTCTGCCCTGGGATTGTGCGGAAATCGCTGTCTCGTTATCTCATCCATAGTCCACGCACCGTGTTGCATTGCAATCGAGTCGTTCGGGTCGCAGATTTTGCAGTGTGTCGGTCGTGTTCTCCCAAGTGTAGCCGACCTGAGCCCGATTCGCAGCATTTCGGTGGTGGCCACGGGAGGAGTTTACTGACGTGGGAATTCGTCGCGAATTTGCGCGTCTTGGTCGAGTATCTTGGCCCTTTGCTATAATCTCGCGGTCGACTACGTCGGTTAACAAGGGTGGTGTGAGTGAAGGTCACCGTCGAGCGAATGCCGCAGAGTTCAGTCACTTTGGACATCGTCGCAGAAGATGACGAGTTCAATCGTGCCCTGGATCGTGCATATCGAAAGATCAATCGTCAGGTTCGGATTCCTGGTTTTCGTCCGGGCAAGGCTCCGCGTCGGATCGTCGAGCAGCGCATCGGCCGCGAAATGTTGGTTGAAGAGGCGCAGCGCGAGATCATGGATGAGCTCTATCGCAAGGCGCTCGAGCAGGAAGAGATCACGCCCGTATCAGAGCCGGACGTGGATATTTACCAGGCTGAGCCGGTCGGATTTCGCGTAGAGGTTCAGGTTTACCCACAGGTTGAACTCAACGAGTACACCGAGGTCCGGGTTGAACCTCGCGAGGTGAACATCACTGACGACGACGTGAATGAAGTCCTCGAAAACCTGCAGAAGCAGAATAGCGTCTGGAAAGAGCCGGAGAATCCGCGCAATCCAGGCAATGGCGATCAGGTTATTATCGACTTGCAGGCGTACGAGAACGATGAGCCCTTCCAGGACCCGGTGATTGACGCCGACTTTGAAATCGGCGAGGGCCGGCTCTTCCCAGAGATCGAGGAAGCCGTCAAGCAGCTCAGTCCAGGCGAACAGGCGGAGTTCGATATCACCTTCAACGATGATGACGAAGCCGCCAATCCTGATCTCAAAGGCAAGACCCTTCACTACCAGGTGACCCTCAAGGATGTTAAAGAGCGGGAGATGCCCGCGATCGATGACGATCTGGCCAAGACGGCGGGCGAATATGAGACGCTCGATGAGCTGAAGGCGGCAATTCGCAAGGACCTGCTGCGCGGCCGGGCAGCCGATGCGCGCAACGAGGTGGTGAATGAAGCCATCAACGGCCTCGCGGAGCAGGCATCGGTCGAGATTCCGTCGGCCATGGTTGATCGACAGGTCGAGGACGATCTTCAGCGGCTGCGCCAGGAGTTGAGCCGCGAGAACATGTCGATCGAGGAGTTTCTTCGGTTCGGTGGCAAGACTCTTGACGAGTACAAGGCCGAAATTCGTCCGGATGCTGAGCGACGTCTGCGCAACTCGCTGGCGCTCGAGTCCTTTGCCAAGGCTGAGGGCATCGAGGTAAGTGACGATGATTTGTTCGATGAGATCGAGCGACTCACCGGCCAGTCCGAAGAAGCGGCGCAGATGCGGGAGATCTATAACAGCCCGTACTTCTCACAGATGATCAAAGACGAGCTCGCCAATCGCCGCGTGGCGGATCGACTGTTGGAGATCGCAACTGAAGGTGTTGGCGCGGTCACCGGAGAAGGTGCCGAGGCGCTGAAAGAGCAAGAGCAGGCTGCTGTCGAGTCGGAGTTGATCGAGGGCGAGGCCGAATCGGCAGTCGAAGTCAGCGAGGATGTCGTCGAGGTGGAAGCCAGCTCCGAAGCAGCGATCGAAGGCGAATCCGGGGAAAACGAAGCGACTGACGAGAGCGAAGTCGAATCTGATGATGAAGTCGCTGTCGCGGCAAGCGCGGAATCCGACAATGACAGTGGCGACGAAGCCAGCGATGAGGAAAAGGATCCGGCGGGCACGTAGCTGAGCCAATTGCCGCCCGTCGAGGAAGGACGCGCACACCCATGGAACTGAACGGTTCGCCATACTTCTACTCGAAGACCGATTACTTCAAGCCTGAGAATTTGATCCCGATGGTGGTGGAGTCGACGAATCGCGGTGAGCGCGCCTACGACATCTACTCACGGTTGCTGCGTGACCGGATCATCTTCCTGGGCACTCCGGTCGACGACCAGATCGCCAATGCGATCGTGGCTCAGTTGCTGTTTCTGGCGCATGAGAATCCCGAGCAGGACATTCGGCTGTACATCAATAGCCCAGGTGGGCTCGTTTACGCCGGGCTGGCCATCTATGATACGATGCAGATGATTCCACCAGATGTGGCGACGACGTGCGTCGGACTGGGGGCGAGCATGGCCGCGGTGCTGCTGGCCGCCGGTTCGAAAGACAAGCGTTTTGCCCTACCGCACTCTCGAGTGCTGATTCACCAGGGTTCGTCCGGCTTTCGCGGCTCGGTCCCCGACATTGAGATTCAGGCGCGTGAAACCATTAATCTGACGACGAAGCTGACTGAATTGATGGCGTTTCACACCGGCCAATCATTCGAGCGCGTGAAACGCGACACTGAGCGCGACTACTTCATGTCTGCGCAGGAGGCGAAAGAGTACGGGATCGTCGATCACGTTCTCGAGTCACCGAAGCTCGTCACCGCGCAGTAGACAAGGTTACGGGAGTTTAGGGATGTCAGGTACTCGCGGCGGACGGGTGCATTATCGTTGCTCGTTTTGTGGTAAAGGCCAGGAAGAGGTTCGGCGTCTCATTGCCGGACCGGGCGCCGTTTATATTTGCGATGAATGCGTCCAGCTTTGTCGCGAGATCATCGAGGAAGAGGAAGCACCGGCTCGCCGGCCGGAACCGTCACTGACGCACATTCCGACTCCGAAGCGCCTCTACGAGCAACTCAGTCAATACGTCATCGGCCAGGATCGGGCCAAGAAGATCCTCTCGGTCGCCGTCTACAACCACTACAAGCGCGTTCGAGCTCAGGAAGATGACGAGGTCGAGCTGCAGAAGAGCAACATTTTGCTCCTTGGCCCAACCGGCAGCGGCAAGACGCTGCTGGCCCAGACCATGGCCAAACTGCTCGACGTTCCGTTCTCGATCGCCGATGCCACCGCGCTAACCGAAGCGGGTTACGTTGGTGAAGACGTCGAGAACATATTGCTGAGGCTGATCCAATCTGCTGGAGACGTGCAACGCGCCCAGACCGGTATCATCTACATCGACGAGATCGACAAGATCGCACGCAAGAGTGACAACCCATCGATCACGCGCGACGTCTCTGGTGAAGGCGTGCAGCAGGCGCTGCTCAAGATCATCGAAGGGACGGTCGCGAACGTTCCACCTCAGAGTGGTCGCAAGCACCCGCATCAGGAATACATCCAGATCGACACGCGCAATATCCTGTTCATCTGCGGTGGCGCGTTTGAGGGCCTCGAGGACGTTATTCGTCACCGGACGGGTAAGGACTCGACGCTCGGATTCGGCTCGACGGCCGATCCACACGACGACGACAATCTACTGACTCATGTCACGCATGATGACCTATTGAAGTACGGGTTGATTCCGGAATTCGTCGGCCGCTTGCCGGTTGTAGTCTCGCTCGACAGCCTGTCGCAGGAAGACCTTATGCGCATTTTGGTCGAGCCTAAGAACGCGGTCGTCAAGCAGTATCAGAAGATCCTCAAGCTCGACAACGTTGACCTGGTCTTCACTCAGGATGCACTTGAGGCAACGGCGGCTCAGGCGGAGCAGCGTAAAACAGGCGCTCGAGGTCTGCGGACCACGATCGAAGAGGTGCTGCTCGACGTGATGTACGAGATCCCATCACTGGAAGGGATCCGCAAGTGCATCATCAATGCCGATGTGATCAACCGTAAGCGACGTCCATTGCTGGCGACAGTAAATGAGGAGCCGATCGAGTTGCAGGAATCGGCTTAGCGCTCCGCGGTCTCTGCGAACTACACAGCGGAAACGGATCGAGGGCGGTCATTGCGACTGCCCTCGTTTCATTTATGGTCGAGTTCCACAACTCCCATCATGGCGTCAGATGGTCGGTGCGGAATGACGGCTGCCGATTTCGTGGACGTATCGCAGGACAAAGCGAGCTCGTCCGACGCCCTCGAAACTCTCGGGCACGGCACATCTCAATCGTCCTGCGCGGCCCGCCTCGGTCGACGTCCCCGAGACTACGCCAACGCCTTGCGGATGTCGGCCAGATGCTCGTCGTAGTGCTCGTAGGTGCTTTCTGCGACCAACTCGCGTGACAGGACCGATGTGTTCTCTAGCATGGCCATCACCTGGTCGTGAGTCTCGTCGAACTGCGCCTTGACGTCGTCGAGACTGGCCTTGCGACTCCGTGTGACGTCTTCGCGGTTGAGTCTCTCAAAGTCATCCGTGCTGGGTGGCGTTCCGCCCTGTTCCAGGATCCCAATATTGTGGATCAACCGGCTCTCCCAGAACGTGATGTGAGCCATGATGTCTTTGATCGACCATTCTCCAACGCGATCAGGAGTCTCCATCTGCTCGCTCGTCATTGGGCGAATGGCCTTGACCAGTTCCAGCCAGGACTTCGAGATGTCCTGCAAGATGTCGAGCCGTTCCTGTGTAGTCACCGTCATGGGTTGGTCATCCTTTCCGCTATGCGGCAGCGCCTCGTGGCACTCTTCCTCTCTGACACACCGTATCCGAAAACGTGAATCGTCGCCCACCTGGGTTAGACTAGTTGATGATTGCGATGCCGGTGGATCGGAGGAGATCATGCGCGCCCACAGCTTGACCGCCAAAGAGCTGATGAGACAGGGTAAGGAAGGCTGGATCGTTGCCGAGGATGTCCGCTCTATTCACGGTAAACGGATTATCAAGAAAGGTGCCATCCTCGATCGGCATGCCTTTGACGCGCTGAGTGAGGCAGAGTGTCGCGAGATCCACGTCGTCGAACCCGGCCCGGAGGACGTCCACGAGGACGAAGCCGGGCTGCGGCTTTCACAGGCGGTCTCCGGCGCCGGGATTCGTATCAAAGGGCCTGTGCTGAGCCGTTACAACCTGATAGCCGCGGTGAAGGGCGTGTTGCACGTCGATCCGCAGCTCATCTTCGAGGTGAATCGAATCGCTGGACTGGCGGTCTTCACCCATCTGGACCGGCAACCGGTTCTGCCGGGAAAGATTGTCGCTGGGGTTAAGGTCACACCACTGACCGTACCTCAGGAGGATCTGACACGAGCCGAGTCGCTTCTGCGGGAGAGCGCTGGAGCGGCGATTTCGGTTATGCCATTCCTGCCGAAGCGCGTCGGCGTGATCGCCACCGAGGGCTTATCAGTCAAGCTACGTGAGCGTTTCACCGCGTCGATCCAGCAGAAGATCGGATGGTACGGCTCAACCATTAGCGACATTCGCTTCGTGCGCTCTGACGCGGCATTAGTGGCGAGCGCAATGGGTGATCTGTTGCCATTGATCGACGTGTTGCTCATGGCGGGAGGCAACACGTTGGATCCGCTCGATCCCACCTTGCTGGCGATCGAGCGTCTGGACGGTCAGATGACCCACTATGGTGCCCCCTCGCATCCCGGCAGCATGTTCTGGCTGGCCGCAAATTGGCGACGTCCCCGTTTTCAACCTGGCATCCTGTTCGATGTACTCTTCCGTGACTTTTGCTGATCTCATTTTGCCGCTGGTCATGACTGGAGAGCGGTTGACCGAGGCGGACATCGACCGATTCGGATACGGCGGATTGCTCGATCGCGAAATGCGTTTCCGCTTCCCCGATTACGATAGCGATGTCAGTGGTGAAGAAGACGAAGAGTGAAACAGGCGGGATGAGCCCGTCAAACGGTTGATTATCCCGCGAAGTGGAGGGCGAAACGTGGCCAAACGAACGGTGATTCACGGTGGTGTCCTTGGCCTGGAGAGCGGTCCGATACTGGCCGACCTGGTGATCGAAGGTGATCGAATCGCGGCCATCGCGCTCGATTCGAGCGATTTGGAAGCTGACGAGCGCATCGACGCGACCGGGATGTACGTCGTCCCTGCGGGAGTTGACGCACACACACACTTCCGAGAGCCGAATGTCGTGCAGACTGAAGGGTTTTATACCGGGAGCCTTGGCGCGATAGCGGGGGGCATCGGCACGGTGGTCGAAATGCCGCAGGCAACGCCGGTCTCCAGCGAGGGCAAGCACATTCGGGAGAAGATTAAGGTCGCCTCGAGCGAATCGATCGTCGACTTCGCACTTTGGGGAGCCGCGATCAACCAGGAACTCGAGAAGATCGACGAGATGATCGATGAGGGGATCGTCGCCGTGAAGTCCTTCATGGCAGGATCGAGTCCCGGCTTCCCAGCTGCGACTGACGCCACGTTACTGGCGGTCTTCGATCGACTCGCCATGACCGGCATTCCCTACGGCTTGCACGCCGAAAACGACCAACTGCTCCAGGCGGGAATTGCTCGCATGAAGGCGGCAGGTCGCAAGGACCCACTGGCGCATGCCGAATCACGTCCACCAATCGTCGAGCTTGAGGCGATCAATCGCGCCATCTTCTTTGCCGAGCAGACCGGCGGCGTGGCATACATCTGCCACACGACCATCGGCGCTGGCTTCGACCTCATCCAGCAGGCGCAGAACCGCGGAGCGCTCATCTACGGCGAGACCTGCCCGCAATACCTGCTAATGGATGAAGACGATCTGGTTCAGCGCGGACCATTCGCACGCTGTGCCCCCGCGATTCGCAGCCGCGAAGAGGTCGAGGATCTCTGGAGCTTCGTGGCGGAGGGGGTGGTCGACGTCATCTCGTCCGATCACTGCGGTTACACGATCGAAAGCAAAGAGGCGGGGCTGGACGACATCTGGGAGGCTCCACTTGGCCTGGCCGGCGTTCAGACCATGTATCCGTCGATCTTCGACGAAATGCTCAACAGGCGTGGGCTCGACATTACCGATTTCGTGCGGCTCACTGCTGCCAATCCAGCGCGGATCTTCAGTCTCTACCCACGAAAAGGTTCGCTGGAGCTTGGCTCCGACGCCGACATCGCCATCTACGATCCGGATGATACCTGGGTGGTTCGCGGCGAAGAGATGCTCCATCGCAACAAGTGGAGCCCGATGGAGGGCCGCGAAATCCAAGGTCGTGTCGTGCGAACCATCATACGTGGAGAGACCGTCTTTGAGTTCAATGGGGAGCCGATCATCACGGGTGAGCGTGGGTCGGGCCGCTTCCTGGCACGCGGTTATGGCCTGGATGGATAGCGGACCTGCTGTTCGCAACGTGCCGGTAGTGGTCCGTTTCTCAGCCAACCCCGCGTAACCACGACGGCGCTATGCATCCAGTGTGCCGGCCCAATTGCCCATAGGTGACGAAACTCAGGACGGCACAAAGAAACCCCGGCATCGTGCATGATGCCGGGGTTCACTGTGCCGATTGTTTAGCCGCGACGGGCGAAACCGAGCCAGTAGAAGAGCTGCATCAGCGCGGCCAGGAAGCCAGCGACGTAGGTGAGCGCCGCGGCGTTCAGTACCTGTCGGTTTTGATCCGCTTCGGTGCGATCGACAATGCCCATGTTGGTCAGCATCGCCATGGCGCGGTGACTGGCATTGAACTCGACCGGCAGCGTGATCAGAGCGAAGATCGTGCCAGCCGCGAAGAACGCGATGCCGAGCCAGACGAGAGCGGTGAACTGGATGAAGACACCAGCCAGGATCATGACCCAGGCGATGTTGGATCCAAACGAGGCGGCCGGAGCAATGGCCGAGCGCAGCTGCAGCGGCACGTAGCCCTGCTTCTGCTGAACCGCGTGCCCGGTCTCGTGTGCGGCGATTCCCAGTGCGGCGACCGACCGACTCATGTAGACGGCCTGCGACAGTCGCATGGTGCGCTTGCGCGGATCGTAGTGGTCACTTAGGTTGCCCTTGATCATCTCGACCGGCACGTCGTAGAGTCCGTTGGCGTCGAGCAGAGTGCGCGCGACCTCGGCGCCGCTCATGCCGCGCTGGTTCGGGATCTTGCTGTACTTTTGAAACGTGGACTTCACCCGCGACTGTGCGAACAGCAGCAACAGCATCGGCGGGATGATGAACAGAAAGTAATTTGGGTCGAGAAACATGTTCGTCACCTGTGCTTTCGCGATGGAATTCATCGTCTCCCTCGTTGGAGACGACGGGTTCGGCAGACAACTACCAAGGCAAAACCGGAAACTCTGCCGTTAAAATGCCGTGGATTTCAGCCCGCTTCTGCGTTTCCATTCATGCTATAGTATGCCCAATTTCGGCGCTCTCGGCAATTTGCAGCGCCGAACGCACACTGTTCCGGAATTGAGATTGTGCCCGACTACATAGCCGTCGTTGAGACCATCATGAAGGACCTGCTCAGGTCCATGGAGGAGTCGACCGTCCAGACTGCTGGCGGCGATGATCTTCCGCTCTATGGCATGGCCCGCTATCACCTCGGTTGGGCGACCACTCATTTCGAGCCAGCAGCATTCGACGCGGGCAAGCGCATGCGACCCCTCATTTGTATGCATGCGTGTGCTTCAGTCGGCGGAGATCCGGTCGATGCCGCTCCAGCGGCGGCGGCCATTGAATTGCTGCATAACTTCACCCTCGTCCACGACGACATTCAGGACCAGAGTGACACACGACGGCATCGGCCGACCGTTTGGGCTTTGTGGGGCACCAGTCAGGCAATCAACGTAGGTGATGCGCTATTTGCGCTGGGCCAACTGGCCATGCTCAAGCTCATCCAACGTGGCGTTTCATACGACCGGCTGGAGTTGGTGATCCGGGGATACAACGAAGTCACGCTTCACATCGTCGAAGGTCAGGTGCTTGATCTCGGATTCGAAGATCGGTGGAACATTGGCGTCGAGAACTACCTCGAGATGATCCGCGGCAAGACGGCCGCCATCGTCGCCTTTGCCGCCTGGGCCGGGGCGTTGGTCGGCGGCGCTAATTTCGAACGTGCCGATCGCTTTCGGGAGTTTGGCGAAGCGCTGGGGCTCGGATTTCAGGTGCAAGACGACATTCTTGGTATCTGGGGCGAGACCAGCGTTACGGGCAAACGCAAGGCGGACGACATTCGGCGACGAAAGAAGTCGCTGCCAATCATTTCGCTGGCCGCCGTTGCTTCAGACAGTGAAGCGGAGCGCTTGAAGGAGATCTATCAGCAGCCGAAGCTTGCCGAGACGGATGTACAGTGGGTGATAAACCTGCTCACGAAATACGAGATTCAGGACCAGCTACAGGCGGTCGTGGCGCAGCATCATGACAACGCCCGGGTCTTGATGGAACGGGCAGCCGATGAAAATCCATCGAAGCAGGCGTTGCTCGACCTCCTCAATCGTCTGTCTACACGAACTTACTAGTCCCCGAGGGAACTGATCAGGACGTCGCGACCAGCGTCTGGCTCACGGGGTGACCTTCGCGTTCCAACATCCGCAGCATGCCTTCAACCAATCCAAACGGCCCGGAGAGCATCATGTCCCCATGAGGAACTGCCTGGTAGTAGTCGAGGCTGCTGGCAATCGCTCGGTTGGGTCCGGTGATCGCCACCATGCCAAACGGGCCGGATTCAGGGTAATCCGGCACGAAGGCGGCGCCGTGACCCCCGTTTGCCACTACCTCGTCGTGCGTCAATTTACCGCTCGATAGACGGTCCACCAGGTGTTGCAGTGTTTCGGGTGTGATGCCACCCGTGTGGTGTTCGACGATGCCGAAGACGCGCCTCTGTCGTACCGCGATGGCAAACGTGTGCATGTTGCCAATGTTCACCAAAATCGCGCCGTCGCTCTCTACGGCGCGCGCCACTTGAGGATCACCAAGAATCCCGAGCACGGCCGCTGCACCGGTGTCCATCAGTACCGCTCCCGGCAGACTTCGCTGCACGGCTCGCATACGAATCATGTAATCGGGCACCTCTCGAAACAGCATGTCGCGCAGGTCCCCACCGTTCGCCAGAAGTTGCTGCAAGAACTCGTAGCGAAACTCACGTCCTCCTGAACCCGGCAAATAACCGTGATCCTGAACCGCGATTGCATACAGCGACGGCATCGCGACGCCAAACCGATCAAGCGCTGATTCCAGCCCGGAGAGATCGATGTCTCCTAGCCAGATGATCTCCGCTCCCGGAGGCGGGGTTTCGGTAAGCACGACACCGCCGATCCTCTACTCGTGCGAGGTCGTTGTGAATTGTCCGGGCGGGAATCGATCCAGAGTAGACCGGCAGTCCTGCATCGAGATGAGCTTCGATCGCATCCGAACTAGCACCTCCACCCATCAGCGTGCCGGCCAGAAAGATCGGCATGCGACGCGTGGTCGCTTCGCGGATACGCCTCGCCACGACTTGCGTCTGTGACGGGAGGATCAGCTTGGTGCAGTTTTCGATGCTACGGTCGCTCTCGTAAATGAGCACATCCTGAGTCCCGGCACCGACGTCGATCGCGAGAATACGAATTGGGCGGTCTGGGCTCACTCATGCCTCCCGAACGTTGTCCGTGACGCTTCTGTCGCGCACAGCTATCACGTGTCAGCCGATTCAGCCAATATCTTCGACATAATGATCCGCCGAGTCACACGGCTCATCCGGATGCGGCGCACTCTTGCTCAAATGAAATATGGTGATCTCCGGAGGCGCCATGAAGCGTAACGGCATCCGTGTCGTGCCGATTCCATTGCTGACATACAGCAGATTCCCAGTTGCCCAGTGGAATCCGCGTTGATAGCGCGACACCGGCCGATCGAAGAAGCGGTCGAGGTAGAAGGTCGAATCGAGCGGTGTGAGCCGTTTCGATGGAGAAAGGCGAATCTGTCCGCCATGAGTATGGCCACACAGGATCAGTCCGGCCATTCCCGGCTTGATTTGATCTTCGATGACCGGGGCGTGTGATAAGAGCATCAGCGGCCAGTGTGCACCGCGAAGCGTCTTCACGAAGTCATCGTGGTTTGTGTATGGGTCGTCGACTCCGGCAATCGTCACGTCGCTGTCGCGGACGCGCAAGCTGACCGACTCGTTCTGCAAAATCACCACTCCGCGCCGTGCAAGGCCTTCACGGATGGTTGCGGCGATCTTGTCGCCGCCGCGGTGGTCGTGGTTTCCAAGCACACCAATCACGTTCGAGAACTGACACAAGCCGTTGAACGCGGGAGAGTCCTCGAACCAGCGTCCGCGATCAACATAATCGCCGCCGAGCAGCACTAGATCGGGTTGTTCCTGGGCGACGATGTCGATCGCCTGAGGGGTCAGTTGTCCGCCGAAGCCGGGACCGCCAACGTGGAAGTCGGTCAGAAAAGCAACGCGCAGTCCATCAAGTGGCTCCGGCAGACCTGGGATACCGGTGCGAAAGTGCCGAATTCGCAAGGTCCGGGGCTCGATGAAGGCGGAATAAGCCAAAGATGTCAGTCCCAGAAGTGAGACAATCCCGGCTGATGTGCGCAATAGGCGTGCTGACAAATTGTCCTCCGACATAGTACCCGGATCGAGCGCGGCCGTTCGTTCCCCTCACCGAGCGAATCTTGCAGTAGAGCGGGTGGCGCTGGCAACCGCGAACCAGATGATCGTCTGTCCGGGACTGATTCCGACGTAGAGTGTCCTAGTTGCCCGAGAGCGCCGTTTCGCGGAATCGATACAAGGTCTCGAATCATGAGCATGGCGTATACTTTAAGAGGATCGCACCGACCCAATTTGTTCACCGCCGCATCATGCCTGCTGGCCACATCCGAGTCGCCCCGGCATCGCGAATGGATCGACGTTTGACCAACGAAACCGAAATCCCGAAGAGCAGCGTTCGCAAAGACGACGTCATCACGCATGCCATGGAGGACTATCTCAAGGTCATCTATAACCTGCAAACTGAGCGAGAAAAGGTGACAACGCAGGCGATCGCCGAGCGCCTCAATATTCAGAGTCCCTCAGTGACCAACATGGTCAAACGTCTGGCGGATCTGAATCTGCTGGAGCACACACCATACCGGGGAGTGTTGCTGACCGAGAGTGGCGAACGCGCGGCGCTGGAGGTAGTGCGCCATCATCGCTTGCTCGAGCTCTATCTCGCGGACGCTCTCGGCTACTCCTGGGATGAGGTGCATGCCGAGGCTGAACGCTTGGAACACAGCATCTCTGAGGAGTTCGAAGCGCGAATCGACCGAGCGCTGGGCTACCCGACCATCGATCCACACGGAGATCCGATTCCATCGGCAGAGGGCGACATTCAGCCTCTCACGCATCTCCTGCTGGCCGACCTCGAGGCGAATGTGGAAGCGACGGTCGACCGTGTCTGGGATCGCGATCCGGAGATGCTGCGTTATCTTGGTGGTCTTGGTTTGTACCCGAATGCGAAGGTCACCGTGTTGGAGCGCTTCCCGTTCGGCGGTCCATTGCGCGTGCGCGTCCTCGATCAGGAACACATCATCGGCCGCGAATTGGCGAACGCCGTACACGTGCGCCGCATTTCCGAGTAGGCGTGAGATCGCGACCGACAGCCTCGTCCACTTCTGCTAAGATCTTCCCCAAGCCTTTGCGAACGTTCGCCCTTCAACACGTTAGAAAGCAAGTTTTGTGACTCGATTTTCCTGGTCCGAGCCGGGTCCACTCTCGGCCTCGAGCTTCGATTTGTGCGATTCACCGTTGCTTTGCGAGATCCTAGCGCGTCGCGGGTTATCGACCGGCGACGACGTAACTTCATTTCTTTCGCCCACCCTCGAGTTCCTCGGACGATCCATTCTTGCTACCTGACATGGAATTGGCGGTCGAGCGCATTCGGGCCGCGATTGCGTCGGGGCAGAAGATTGCCATCTTCGGCGATTACGATGTTGATGGCGTGACCTCGACCACCGTGCTGAAGCGGACGCTCGACCAACTTGGTGCCACGGTGACGACCGTCTTGCCGCATCGGGAGCGTGATGGCTACGGTCTGAACATCCCGGCTATCGAACGTATCGCGGCGGAAGGCGCCTCGCTGCTGATTGCGCTCGACTGCGGCACGAGCGATCATGCGGAGTTGGCCCGTGCTCACGCGCTCGGTCTGCAGACAATTGTGGTGGATCATCACCACATCGACGCGACTGTGGAGCTTCCGGGTACGGCGTTCGTCTCGCCGCAGCGCGCCGACTCACGCTATCCATTCCGCGAACTGGCAGCCGTCGGCGTCACATATCATCTGTCGCGCGCTCTGCTCGGTGACGCGGATGCCACCCATCTCTTGCCGTACGTCGCGCTCGGCACGGTGGCGGACGTGGTGCCGCTTGTTGGCGACAATCGCATCCTGACCTCCATCGGACTGAAGAACTTCGCGCGGGACGCCGATCTCGGCCTGATGGCCCTGGCAGTGAGCTCAGGACTCAACCCGGCGGAGATTTCCAGTCGGCACTGTGGTTTCGTACTCGGTCCGCGCATCAACGCCGCTGGACGCATGGCTGATCCAAACGTCGCGCTCAACCTATTGTTGACCGACGACGACACGATGGCGCGCCGTCTCTCGATCGAGCTGGGTCGACTCAATGCTGAACGGCAACAGCTGGTGCAGCAGATGCTCGATTCGGCCGAGAGCAAGCCGCGCAACAAGACGGCAAGGTGGCACCACTGCTCGTGGTCGGTGGCGAAGACTGGAGCATCGGTCTTGTTGGGTTGGTGGCTGGGCGACTGACCGAGCGTTACAGCCGGCCCTCGCTAGCGATCAGTGTTGGCGAGACCGTCAGCCGAGGATCGGCGCGTAGTATCGAGGGGTTCAACATCGTCGAGGCGCTCAGTGCATGCGCCGACATTCTGGTTGAACATGGCGGCCACAGCCAAGCAGCAGGCCTGACCATTCAGACTGAGAATCTCGTCGAGCTCGAGGCGCGGCTCATCGAGCTGAGCAGTCGAGCATTTGGTGGAGATCCGCCAGCGCCGTCACTCGAGATCGATGCGGAGGTCTCTGGCCGAGAGTTGTCGGTCGATACGGCGCGGCTGATCGAGTCGCTCGAGCCGTTCGGGCAAGGAAACCCTGCGCCACGGCTAATGATTCGCTCGGTGATGATTCGCGGGCCCAAACGCACGCGCAACGGCAAACACCTGCAATTCCAGGTGGAGACAGCCGGTGGCATGTCCTTCAAGGCGATCTACTTCAACGGCGGTGAGGAGCTTCCACAGCTTCTGTCACGCGATCCGGTCGATCTCGTCTTTGAGTTGAAGATCGACAACTGGAACGGTCGGACGCAGGCTTCGCTCGAAGTCCTCGATTACCGCAGGGCGATCTACCGACCAATCGGGTGAGAACCTGCACCCTCAGTCGAGCGATCGTTCGACTTCGCGAATGCGCTTTACCAGCGCCGCGACACGCGCTGCGTGGGTCCACTGGTTGGCGAACGTCTCCATCCTGTTTCACCCAGGTTCCAACGATGAATCCGGAAGCGGCGGGAAGTAGCTCGCCGACGTTTTCGGGATTCACACCGCTGCCAATCATCACCCGGGCCGCAGGCAGGCGGCGGCGGACACGCTCGAGATCACTCGGATCGGCGGCACGTCCGGTTCCCGTTCCGGTCACGATCAGGGCGTCGGCCAAACCGCGATGCAGTGCGTCCTCAGCCGCGTCCTCGATAAGCATGCTGCCGATGGGTGCCCCGTGTTTGACGTGTACATCAGCCCAGATCTCGACATTGGCCCCGAGTTGCTGCCGATAGCGAAGCGTTTGTGCCGCTTGGCCCTCGATGATTCCCTGATCAGTCACCATCGCACCGGTATGCACGTTGACGCGAATGAACGCGGCGCCGGTCATCGCCGCGACAGCAAGCGCCGATCGCGCGTCATTGCGCAGTAGGTTGATGCCTACCGGTAGATCGACCTCGTTCATGATTCGATCGACGGTCAGGGTGATGGCGGCGACGATGTGCGGCTCGACCTGTTCCTTGAAGTATGGAATGTCGTTGAAGTTCTCGACGATGAGCGCGTGCGGCACCGCCGTCGCGATAGCTGCGAGCATCCTGCTTGGCGAGATCGATGATCGTGTTGAGTGGCAACGAGTGTTGGGGAGAGCCGGGAAGCGCCGCCAGATGAATGACTCCGATCAATGGAACCATCAGAGGTATCCTTGACTGGCGGCGCCCGTATTCACGTCGCGGACTTAGCGAAGCTTGGTACGATCTTCGACGCTGACCACGCCTGGAACGCGACTGGCGACCTCCTCGGCGTTTTCTGCGTCATCGATCGATTGAACGTCGCCGCGCAAATAGACGACACCACGAACGACGTCAACCCGCAAGTTCAGGTTCGTTGTCTCTGAATCTTCGTGTAACTCGCGAACGACGTCGTCGAGAATATCATCGTCGTCACGCTCGATGAGCCGATCTTCGGCGTTGAGCGGCACCGATTCGTCGAAGGCTTCTTCCTCCTCCTCTTCAGTGTCGTCGGTCGCTTCGGCCTGAAAACCACCAACGATTTCCAGATCTCGTGAGGTGCGCGATGGTTCTACCACCGGATCGACCGGTGGAAAGTAGGTTGCTCCGTCTTCGATGACCGCGATCTGATCGACTGTTCCCTCATCGGCGGAGAAGTCGTCCTCTTCGTCCGGAATATCATCTTGCAGAGCTTGCCGATCGGCGTAGCCGAACTGCTCGTCATTGTCGTTCGGCTCGGTCGCCATGTCGGGGGAGATGACCTCGTAGCTCATCTCGTCGTCGATCTGCCTCACCCCATCCACCGACGAGGCGATGTCGAGCGCTGCGTCTCGCAGGCGCTCTGAGTCAACTGGACCGATGAGTCGTGCGATCCGGCGCTCGACGATGACCGACACGTCGATGCCTGCATCATCGAGCATTTCGCGAATATTCTGTTCGATGGCTTTGTCTGAAGTGCTCATTGCTGTAACCTCCGCAGCGCAGACCACGAACAATTCCGCTTTCGTCGTCGGGCGCTTGAAGCGTTCGCTTATTATTAGCGCACGGGCTATACCGCACGTCAATGTCAGGAGCGGCGTGGACGAACGACAACCTCCGGTACCGTCGGCGATGACGATCCATCAGCTTTCCGAGATATCGGGCGTACCAGTGCGACGAATTCGACATTTCGTGGCGGAGGGTTTACTCGCGCCACCACATGGCCGTGGACGAGCCGCGCACTACGATCGCGTGCACCTCGACCGCGTACGCCAGATTCAGGCCTTGCGTGACGCGAACGTCGGCCTGGATCAGATTCGACGCAGACTGGGCGAGCCGCATTCCGGCGCGGCTGATGCGGAACGCGATTTCGAGACCTGGCAGCGGTGGGAGATCATTCCAGGGCTCGAACTGCACCTGCGCGCCAATCTGGAGCCAGAGGCGATGTCGTTGGCCCGTGTGCTGGCCAACACCGCGCGTCAGCTCTTCCTGACCGATCATGACGACCAGTGAGCTCGACGGAGGTAGGTTGGAATCCGAATCACACGACCGGGACGAAATCGTACAGCGTGCTGCCGATCGGGAGGAGCTTCGACCGGTCATGGAGGCGCTGAAGGCGCTCGGTCTCTACGCCTATCTGACGGTCGATGAAGAGAGTCGTTGGACCGTGGCCTGTGACACCGACCTGGGCCGGATTGACGTGCGTGTTGGGGCTGATGGGCTCGACCTCGACGTGTGGGACACGTCGCCTGGGCTCTTCTGGGAAGAAGAGGATGATCGCAGGCGTGAGGCGCTGGAGCGCTTGGCCCGGGTTTCACTCCCAGCGGTCGCTCGAGGTCTACTCGATACGACCGAAGAGGCGTGGTGGGATGAAACGGATCACGGCGTAGGGGTACGCGTGCATCAGGAGTTGCCGTTTTCCGTACGAGATCAGATTGGTGCATATGCGCGGCGCCAGCTCGAGATCCTGAACGACGCCATCGCGCTCATCGAGCGCCGTCTGGTCGAATAGTCACACGATGAAAGGACGAGCGAATGGTCGAGAGATGGCGGCGCTTTCTGGCCGTGGCGCAGCAGCAACTGCCTGCTGACCTGCTGCTGCGCGATGCACGCCTGGTCAACGTGGCTTCAGGTGAAATCGAGCGGGTGAACATCGCCATCTGCGACGGCAAGGTTGCCGGAGTTGGTGATTATCAGGAAGCGGCCGAAACCATTGACCTCGGCGGCGCGTACCTGGCCCCCTCGTTCATCGACGGTCACGTTCACGTCGAGAGCTCGCTCCTGTGGGTCGACCAATTTGCGCGCGCCGTGGTCCCACATGGAACCGGCGCGGTTGTCACCGATCCGCACGAAATTGCCAACGTGGCCGGGTTGGACGGCATTCGTGCGTTGATGAATGCCAGTCGCAACCTGCCGCTCGAGCTCTTCTTCACCATCCCGTCCTGTGTGCCTGCCAGCCCGATGGAGAGTGCTGGCGCCGAAATGACGACCGAGATCATTGAACAGGCGCTCCAGTTGCCAAACGTGGTGGGCCTGGGTGAAATGATGAACTTCCCCGGTGTACTTGGGGGAGACGAGGGAATCTTCGACAAACTCATGCTTCCAGCAGCGCGACGAGACGGCCATTCGCCCGGCCTGCGTGGGGCCGCACTCAACGCCTATGCCGGTTCGGGCATGACCTCCGACCATGAATCGACAGCTCTGGATGAGGCTCGCGAGAAACTGCGTCGCGGCATGATGCTGATGATTCGGGAAGGATCCACCGAGCACAACCTGCTCGAGCTTCTGCCGCTGGTCGACGATCGGACCTATCCACGGTGCTGCTTTGCCAGCGATGACCGGGATTGCGCCACGCTGCTGCACGACGGCCATATGGACGCCGTGCTGCGCAAAGCAATTGGCGCCGGTCTGGACCCGATTCGCGCGATTCGCATGGCAACGTTGGCCACTGCCGAGTACTGGCGCCTGCCCGGGCTTGGTCAGATCGCGCCCGGATACCGCGCCAATGCGGTCGCATTCGAGCGCCTCGACGACATTCGCCCACAACTAGTCCTGTTTAATGGCCAAATCGTCGCCAGAGACGGTTCGGCCGCCTTTGAAACCAGCGCGGAAGTCCCGCCGACGCTGCTCGACAGCGTCCATGTCGCCCCGCTGGATCTCGATGACTTGAGACCGACCGCGGAGAGCCGGATGGTGGCCGTTGGCGCTATTCCGGGTCAGATCGTCACCCGCAAGCTCGAAGTCGAGCCCAAGGCGGACGATGGAAAGCTGGTTTCGGACGTGGCGCGAGATCTGCTCAAGCTGGTTGTCGTCGAGCGCCACCACGCGACCGGTCGGGTCGGTGTTGGATTAGTTCAGGGGTTCGGCCTGCGGGAAGGGGCCCTGGCTTCGTCAATCGCGCACGACGCGCACAACATCGTGGCGATTGGCGTGGATGACAGCGACATTCTTCTGGCGATCCAGACGGTGGCCGATATGAAAGGCGGTCTTGCCGCGGTGCACAACGGTGAGGTGGCTGACATGTTGCCTTTGCCGATTGCGGGCATTCTCTCGCCAGATCCGCTTGAGATGGTCACTGAGCGATACGAGCGGCTCGAGGAGCTCGCCCGATCATTCGGCAGCAGGGTTCCCGCGCCGTTTGGACTGCTGTCGTTCATGGCGCTCTCGGTGATACCTGAAGCACGAGTGACCGACCGAGGTGTTGTCACGTTCGACTGATAGCGGAGAAACGTTGGGACGTTGATGCCAATCGAGGATGCCGAACAGCACGGGCGATCGGACGCGTTGCGGGAGCTTGCTCGTCAGATGACGGAGGACGCAGTCGTCAACGACGTGCGCGGCGAGTCGCGCCTTGTCTTGGGCCATGGCGATCCCTACAGCAGCGTGGTGCTGGTTGGTGAAGCCCCGGGCGCTGACGAAGTGAAGCAGGGCCGACCATTTGTCGGTAGGGCTGGCAAGCTACTCGACGAAGCGCTGGACCAGGCCGGATTACCGCGTTCGCGCATCTGGATCACGAACGTGGTCAAGATACGCCCCACCGAACCTGGCGCCAAGGGTGGTCGCCGCAATCGCCCACCAACAGGTGAAGAACGCCAGGCATTCCGGCCCTGGCTCGAGCGGGAGCTTGAAATCATCAAGCCGAAAGCGGTCGTCTGCCTCGGGGCCACGGCAGCTTCGGCGCTGCTCGGTCGAACGGTGAAGATCGGCGCCGAACGGGGCCATTGGCTCGACGGCCCGGCCGGTACCAAGGTGCTGACGACCTACCATCCCGCGTATCTCTTGCGGCCTTTCAAGGATCGGGACGAGAAGTTCCAGCAACTGGTCGACGATCTGCATCAGGCCGCCGTCAGACATTCGTAACGCCAACTGTTGAATTCTCGTGTGTGGTCGCCGGGTTGAGCAGGCGGCGGCAAGCGACCAGCCTGGATAGCACTGGACGTTATCAGGCTTCGAACGCTTCACTCCTGGCTCAATCCTCAGCGGATGTGTCGCCCTCCAGCGTTACCTCGACGCGATCGGTGCCATCAACAAATCGCGTGGTGGTCGGCAATCCGAGCGAGTTGAGCAGCCGGATCATGCGCACGTTGCCAGCGAGGACCAGCGCGTAAAGACAGCGTATGTTGTGCTTGCGCGCGTACTGGATAAGCAGGCGCGTCAGCCCGATGCCAACACCACGTCCCTGCCAGCGATCCTCAACGAGTGCCGCGTACTCAGCCGTGCTGCCGTTTGGGTCACGGTCGTAGCGCACGACTGCAACGATTTCATGTTGCCGCTCGGGGTCCAGCGCCACGACCGCACAGCGGTCGACACCATCGACGT
The DNA here is from genome assembly GCA_963782955.1 of uncultured Chloroflexia bacterium. GTDB lineage: Bacteria > Chloroflexota > Chloroflexia > Thermomicrobiales > Thermomicrobiaceae > CALAGB01. The sequence continues at coordinate 84,527 of CAWALJ010000001.1, forward strand.
TGGTGAAGTAATGCGCCTGGGCGTCCGAGAGCTCCGGCACGAAACCGAAGTGACGCGAGTAAATCGAGCTTTCGCTCAGACGCTGGTGGAAACGTTGCAGTGCTTCGGCGTCCGAGGGTCGGATGAACCTGGCAGGGATGACCGATCCATCTGAAAGCGTGAGTGGTTGGACTTCGAGTATGTTCATGGCTGCGCTCCAAACGCCGTGTCTGGATAGGTCTGATGCGGTGGCTTCTGATGGTAACGTGAGTCCGCTAACCTCACTAACTCGCAAAGATTGACTCGCGCGAACGGTTCCACCATCCGGGCACCTTCATCGCTATCGTACTATCCAATCGACCCGGTCGGAAGGGCGATTTGGGCTAGGACGCGTCATGGTTCCCACGGCTAAGTCCGATTGCGACTGTTCAGTCTACTGCGCAGCGGTCCCTGGAATCGTCGTCACGCCAATTTGACGTAACATGCTCAATCCATCGTCGACCCCGAAGTCCTCGACGACCCGACCTTCACGTATTCGCAGCATGTTCAATCCGGACCAACGGGCGAACTTGTCATGGTGGTGACCGCTCATCGTCCAGTGACACGCCACTCTGGCCTCCTCGGCCACGACGCCTTCGACGTCGATCTTCAGATCAGGAAACGTACTGTGCACGCTGTCGATTAGCTGCTTCAGTGCCTCGAGACCCCTGGCAGGTGCGGGAGAGAGCGAATAGGTGACCACTATCGCTCCATGGCAAAGCGCATCGAGATCGACGTTCGACTTCGCACCCCAAGCAGACAAATAGCGCAGGGCGATCGATGTGTTCTCGTCGATAGACATAAAGCCCCCTCGATCTGGTTCGTCATGGTGAACGGACAGCGTGAAGCGTCTGAATTCTCTGTCTGTTGACTGAGATGGGATCTCTGTTCGGACAATCGTTCGGGATCGATAGGAATTATGCAACCCTGTGCCCGAAACCAGCGGTGGCGCCATGCATGCGTAATGGTCACTGGTTGCATGCTACGTGCACCCAGAGAAGGGAGACTTTGTGCGATATTCAATCATTGGCGCATTCGCGATACTGGGCGCGCTCCTGCTGGCAGCGTGTAGCGCGTCTGGCACCACCCCGACGTCGAGTGCCGCGGGTCAAACGACGATGGTTCCGACCACCACTGTCGTGAGCACTCCGATGAGCTCAGCGACATCGAGCAGCGCGATGATCGCGTCGCCGGGAGCTAGCCCAACCGGAAATGCCGCGGTCAACACGGCATTCAACTCGATCATGCAGGCGATGCAAGGGCACGACCTGGCTGCCCTGCGCGGCCTGATCGGAAACGGCGTGGGCGCGGCGAAAGTCGGACAGTTCGCGCTCGAGCTTCAAACCTGCGTTCCGTCTGGCAGTTCGGTGAAGGTCCTCAATCACTCTGAAAACGTAAACGGAAACACCGCGACCGTGAACATGACCCTGCAGCTGACCGATTCGAGCGGCAAGTCCCAGACCGTGCAACGGCAACTGCAACTCACGCGTCAGTCAGATGGATCCTGGGCGATTACCAGCCTGCCGCAGTGCCCGCTGTAGCGTCCCGGAGTCTGCGACTCCCAAGAAGTGATCTGCACGACGAATTGATGGCGTGGGCGAACACCCGCTTCGCCCACCACGCCGCAACCGGTAAGACCGTCTAATGTGCTGTTGTTCGAGCCGCTCGTATCGCAAACAGAATTCGTCTGTTGTCTGCTCAATGTTGCTCATCTAGAATCAATTGCAAGGCCATTACAGTAGTGCATATTGAGGAGCAAGGGCGATGCATTCGAGTGTGACGAACAGCAACCAACCTGACCTTCGACCGGCCATTGTCGACGCGCTCCGGCATTTGGGCGACACGTCGACCGAACAGATGCAGGACGCCCACCCATCGGCACAACACCGACTATCACGTCTCCCCGCGCTCAATGAAATCACCATTCGCTGTCAGCGCACCTGGCGGGACATTCGTGGGCTGAGTCCAGTGCTCAACGAAGGCAGCTTCTCCGCGGCAATGGCGCAGTTCGAGCAATACGATTCCACCTGGTCCTTTTTCATTGAGGCGGTGAAACGGGCTGGAGCCAACGAATGGAGAGTCGCGAGTTTCAGTGGAGGGCACATACCGCAGTCTCGCAAGGATACGCATGGCGGTTGCATGATAAGTGGTCGAAGCCACCTCTGCATTGGTGGTCTAAAGCAGGTTCCCGACGGTGGGAAGATCCGCGTGACGCTGGCGGATGGCAGCACGTTCGAAGACCTGGCGGTTGACGGAGGTTGCATCGTCTTCGCCCCAGTGGCCACGCCACCTGGCCCTGACGACCATGCGACGATTCAGTATTTCCATCCGGATGGAAGCGAAATTTCCGCGAGGCGGTTGTTGATGGGAGACGGCAGGCCGCCGAGAACACAGTGAGAGACGGTGGGAAGACGGAGTCGAAAATCGTGGCCCACACCAATCGTCGAGCGAACCATGATGATCACCCGAAGGTAAAAGGTCCTGATCAGTCGACCTGCACCTGGGCTGGCCGCGAATCGATGTAGTTCGCGAGTCCGGAGGTGCGAGAGCGTTCCCTTCTTCGCTTATGGTACCCATCGTTAGACGACATCGATGTTTCCGACGGGACGTTGAATTGGATTGTTGCCGCTCGGCACTGCGGCGAAGTTCGAATGCTGCAATTCGATCAAGATGGTGGAGCAGTCTGAAATCGGAGTGTTCTTGAGTGCGGGTGAGGTGTATTTCGACCAAGATTAGCGATGAGCTTGCTCGTCAGTTCGGCGATGAATACTTCAGTCAACGGGGATATGCAGATCTGGACGAAGGTCGGGAGTACGTCGTCTACGGACTGCGCATGACTGTTGGATCTGCCAATGCTGGTGCCAGCTTGTGGGTAGACGTAATGGGCGATCTCTTCGATTGGCCCATTTCGGTACCGCTCGGGATGTTCGAGGTCGTTGACTCTAGAGTGTCGCGACACTGGGTGCTCACTGTGGATGACGGAGACGTCACACTCCAGCCGCCGTCCTTCGCCAAATTCGGTTATTTCAGTCTCCTAGTCGATCGTGATCCGGACGTGGTGGCGGACTTCGAGCAAATTAGTCGACTTCTGGGGTCAGAATTTTCAAGTGACCTTCTTCGGGAAGTCATCCGAGGTGACAAGCCACTTGACGTCCTGGCGATGACTGGAGTCTTTGTGAAGCGACACTGGAGCACCTGGAGCGTCTTCAACACGTGGCAAGTGAATACAACGATTGGGCGTCAGGACCTGGCACAGGGACTGCTGGCGTATTCCGAAATGCAGGACAGTCTGGATGTTTGGGCTAGCCTCCTGCTGGACGCAGGATTGGTCAAGCTCGATCTCGGTGACCTGCCTGACGATGACGCCCTCCTTGCTGCCGTTTGGGATGCCAGCGGCAGCGGCAACGTGAGCCCTGAAGTCATAAAAATGGCGCGACGCGTGGCGGGGCAATCAGCCTGATGTTCAAGTTCCGGAAGACGTCGATTGATAGCGGATCCAACAAAATGTGTCTTCTCCTCACACATGGAATGGCCGGAGACGGTTCCTTCCGGTGGTAGGTCTACTGAACAGCATTGCGAGTCGCATCTTGTGCTACAATCGCAGTCCACAAGCGAATCTGGCGCCGTAGCCAAGCGGCAAGGCAGGAGTCTGCAAAACTCTGATCGGCGGTTCGAATCCGCCCGGCGCCTCCCGGCAGGACCAAACGGTCGCTGCCGTTTTTGTTTTCTTGAGCGAGTATCGAGTATTTTTCCACCTCAGGAGGGGTATATGGCTGAAGAGACCGTCGTTGAGCGCCATCGTCCGTTTGACGGACGGTTGATCAAGGTTCGCGTCGATACGGTGCGAATGGGCGATGGGAGCGAACACGTTCGGGAAGTGGTGGAGCATCCTGGCGCGGTCGCGATCGTTCCCGTGTTGCCGAACGGCGACCTGGTATTGGTGCGCCAATACCGACACGCGGTTGGGCGACAGATGCTGGAGTTGCCCGCGGGAACGCGGGAACTGGGCGAGCCACCGCGGCAAACCGCCTTCCGCGAACTGCGCGAAGAGACCGGCTATCGCGCAACCGACATGCGAGAATTGGTCCGCTTTTTCGTGAGTCCCGGCTGGGCGGACGAAGAATTGATCGTTTATCTGGCGACAGAGATCAGTCCTGGCCAGGACGCGCCCGAAGCGGACGAGGACCTTTCGGTTGTGACCGTACACCCATCGGAAGTCACGGCTCGCATTCAGAGCGGGGAGATCGCCGACTCCAAAACGATCGTTGGCCTGCTTGCGTGGCTCGGAACCACCCTTAATCCCGGACCTCTGTCCTAGACAAGTACTGCATACCCAGCGCACGTATCCCCCATCAGTACTCAGACCGCCGTGTATTTACAATGTGTACGTACACATGATACGATGACTGCGAGGCACTGATTTTCGGCTTTCTGTTCGTGTGTCTGCGCGTCAAGTCATTGAAGTACCAGGGTGAACTAGTACCTGCGACCTGCCCCCTTCAGCCACTTTCGCCTATGTAAGGTCGGTCGAGCCCGCCGTAGAGTACAGACAGCGAACAGATGAAGAGGGACGGTCATTTGGGGGAGATGAAGCTGGGTTAAGCGGCGCTGATAGCGCTGATGCGGTTACGGGGGACGTAATGGAACGGCGACGTCAGAGTTCTTCGGAGAAACGCGTACTGATTGTGGATGACCATCCGCTGTTTCGACAGGGGTTGCGGCGCCTGATCGCGGAGGGCGGCTCGTTTACGGTGGTGGCTGAAGCCGCCAATGGTCACGAGGCCATTCGTGAAGCCGACATCCACCGTCCGACCCTCGCATTGATCGACGTTCAGCTTCCGGGTATCACGGGATTGAACGTCGCGCGCATCCTGAAGAAGCAGCATCCGTCGATGCACGTCGTCATTCTCTCCATGCACATCGACGACGAGCGACTCTTCGAAGCCGTGCGTGCGGGTGCGTCCGCGTTCCTCACCAAAGACATCGAAGCTTCCGAGTTGACCAATTCGCTCGAGCGTGTGGTGCGCGGTGAGCAGATCATCAACACAGCGGTTCTCTCTCGTCCCGAGCTCGCCTGGCGCGTGCTGACCGAATTCCGCCAGTTGACCGGTGACGATGACGAAACCGAAGCCGAGAGCATGCTTCCAAGCAGCCCGCGCCTTCCACTCTCGGTTCGTGAGATCGAGGTACTGGACTGCGTTGCGCAGGGGCTCTCAAATAAAGAGATCGCCGACGAATTGTTCATTACCGAGCAGACGGTCAAGAATCACATGACGTCCGTGCTGCGCAAGTTGGACGTCAACGATCGCGTTCAGGCAGTTCTTTGCGCGGTGCGCAATGGTTGGATCGCGATTGGACCACCGTCTCTCGCCTAACGTGAATGCCGGTCTCCTTCCATCCCCACTTGGCGTCTCCGGAGAGCGTGAGCTCTCCGGAACGTCTTTAAAACGCGACTTCGCCTGGGTGCGTTTTGTTGCCCGCTAGCCAGACGGTGGAACGGCATTCACCGACAGGAAGATGAGTTTTGAACGACCACATCAACTCACGAGGACCTCTGAGTTTCAGACGGTCCTTCGAAGCACGGTGACGATTAGCGCACCTCACGTAGGGCGATGTCGTGACGAAATTGGCAATCGGTGAAGTGGACTCGCTCGACCGCCATATAGGCACGGCTCCGGGCGGCCTCGAATGTCTCGCCGCACGCACTCAACGCGAGAACGCGCCCCCCACTGGTAAGCACCTGGCCGTCTGTCCCCAGCGTCGTTCCAGCGTGAAACGCCACGACATCCTCAGGGAGATTGTCCAGCCCCACGATCTCGAACCCCTTTTGGTATCCAAGTGGGTAGCCGCCCGATGCCAGAACCACCGCCACACAAGCGCCGTCGAGCCAGGTAGGATTCGGAACGCTGGCGAGTCGTCCCTGTGCGGTTGCCTGCAGCAGTGGCAATAGATCGCTCTGCAGCAACGGCAACACGACCTCGGTCTCTGGATCGCCAAAACGGCAGTTGAACTCGATCACCTTCGGACCGTCATCCGTCAGCATCAAGCCCGCGTAGAGGACGCCACGATAGCGAATACCCCGCTTGCCCATTTCCGCAATCGTTGGGGCAAGAATCTCACGATGAATCCGGGTCAGCATCTCGTCGTCGACAGCCGGAACCGGAGCGTACGCGCCCATGCCACCGGTATTGAGACCCAGATCCCCGTCATGCGCTCGCTTGTAGTCGCAGGCTGGGGTGAGGGGGTAGATCGTTTCGCCGTCGGTCAGGGCAAGTACCGAGACTTCCCGTCCCTTCAGGTGCTCTTCGATCAGGATCTCCTCGCCCGCTTTGCCAAAGGCACTTTCTGCCATCATTGCGCGCACGGCTTCTTCGGCTTGCAAGCGCGTCTGCGCCACAATGACGCCTTTGCCGGCCGCCAATCCGTCTGCCTTGATGACCATCGGAAGGTCACTGTCCGCGACTGCGTCCAGCGCCGAGTCGAGGTCCGTGAATCGTCGAGATTGGGCTGTTGGGACGCCGGCTGACCTCATCACCTCTTTCGCCCAGGTCTTGCTACTTTCGATGCGCGCCGCGTCCGCACTGGGGCCAAATACGAGCAATCCTTGACGGGTGAACTCATCGGCCAGCCCATCCGCGAGCGGATCCTCCGGCCCGACAACCGTCAGGTCGATGCGATGTTCGCGGGCCGCGCCGACCAATCCCTGGCTGTCGCTGGCGGAAATAGGCAGATTGGTGGAGATGCCTGCAGTTCCAGCATTGCCGGGCGCCGTGAAGAGTGCGTCAACCTCGGGCGATTGCGCCAGCTTCCAGACAAGAGCATGCTCGCGGGCGCCGCTTCCGACGACCAGAATCCTCATCGACATTCCTCGCTACTCCCACTCAATGGTCGATGGCGGCTTGCTGGAGATGTCGTAGACCACTCGGTTGATACCGTGAACTTCATTGACGATGCGGTTGCTCATGCGCGCCAGCAGGTCGTACGGCAGTCGAGCCCAGTCGGCGGTCATCGCGTCTTCGCTGGTGACGGCGCGAATCGCGCACACTTGTGCGTAGGTCCGGCTGTCTCCCATGACGCCAGTCGATTGCACCGGCAGGAGCACCGCGAAGAACTGCCAGATGTCATCGCCGAGCCCGGCCGCTTCGATCTCTTGTCGCACGATCGCGTCGGCGCGTCGCAAGATCGCCAGTCCCTCGTCAGTGACCGCTCCCAGGATGCGCACCGCCAGTCCGGGCCCGGGAAACGGCTGCCGGAACACGATCTCATCCGGCAATCCAAGAATCTTGCCTGCGGTGCGGACCTCGTCTTTGAACAGAAAGCGCAGCGGTTCGATCAGTTCGAACTGCAGATCTTCCGGCAGCCCACCGACGTTGTGATGCGTCTTGATCTTGTCGGCCGTTTTCGAGATCTTGGTGGCGCTCTCGATCACGTCCGGGTAGAGCGTCCCCTGAGCCAGGTACTTGTATGGTCCATGCTCCTCGGCCGCACGCTCGAAGACGCGTACGAATTCATCGCCGATGATCTTGCGCTTCTCCTCCGGATCGATGACGCCGGAAAGGCGTTCCAGGAAGCGCTCGGTGGCGTCGACGTAGACCAGGTTCATCTGGAAGTGGCGCCCGAAGACCTCGCGAACGGTCTCCGCCTCCCCTTCACGTAGCAAACCCGTATTGACGAAGACAGGCGTCAGTTGGTCGCCGATGGCCCGGTGAATCAATGCTGCCGCGACCGAAGAATCCACGCCACCGGAGAGCGCGAGCAAGACGCGGTCATCCCCCACCTCGGCCCGGATCGAGTCGATCGCCGCATGGACGAACGATTCGGAGTTCCAATTGCCGGTGCAGCCGCAGACGTCGTAGAGGAAGTTGCGTAGCATTGCGCCGCCCAGCGGCGTATGTGCGACTTCTGGATGGAACTGCAGCCCGATCAAACGTCCACTGCTCATGGCCGCGAATGGCGAGTTATCACTTTCGGCGAGGGAGATGAAGCCTTCAGGAAGAGAGTCGATGCGGTCGCCGTGGCTCATCCAAACGTCGATCGATTCCGGTAGATCGGTGAAGATCCCCTCTGGATGCGTGACGCGAATGGTGGCCGGCCCGTATTCTCGCTCGGTTGCCGGTGCGACCTTGCCCCCCAGCGCTTCGGCCAGCAGTTGCATGCCGTAGCAAATACCGAGCACCGGCAGTTCATGCTCCAGTACCCAGGCGGGCATCTTTGGCGCTCCTGGAGCGTAAACGCTGGCAGGCCCACCGGAGAGAATCACGCCGCGAGGATGCAGTCGTTCAACCTCTTCCCAGGTGACATCGTGCGGGAGCATCTCGCAATAGACGTTTGACTCACGCACACGCCGTGCGATGAGCTGCGCAACCTGTGACCCGAAATCGAGCACGACAACTGAGTCGACCGACTCTTCCAATCCAACCGGTGCGGCTGCCAGGTGACGCGTTGCCGAGTCGCTGCCCGCCTGTTTCGTTGTCGAGTTCTGCTGTCCCTGCAATTGCTCTCCCTCGCGTTCGTGCCGATGATTCGATCGATCCGCCAGCGTCCTTATTCTACCGTGACTGAGTCAGATTCCGATGCGGAACCGGTGAAGCGTGTATCATCGCCAGGGGAGGTGAGGCACAGGATGCCAGCAACGGAACCGCGACAAAATCCGCAGACACGTGTCGTCGTGCTTCTGTCCGGATCGGGTCGGACGCTCGAGAACTTTGTGCGAGCCAACCGGGAAGGACGAATCGCGGTCGATATCGTTCGCGTCATCAGCAGCCGCGCCAAAGTGCGTGGGGTGGAGGTGGCGCGCGATGCCAACTTGCCGTTGTCGGTCGTTCCTCGTCGACAATACGAGACTGCGGAAGCCTTCAGCGATGCCGTTCATGAGGTCCTCACGGCCGAGCAGCCAGACCTCGTTTTGATGGCCGGGTTCTTGTCCAAAATCGCCATTCCCGAACACTTGGATGGCCGCGTCATGAATATTCACCCTGCGCTCCTGCCTCTGTTTGGCGGCCAAGGTCATTATGGAAGTCGGGTGCATCAGCGTGTGCTGGACTCGGGCATGAAGGTTTCGGGATGCACGGTGCATTTCGTCGACGAGAACTATGACTCTGGCCCGATCATCCTCCAGTCATGTGTCCCGGTTCTCGAAGATGACGACGCCGAAACCTTGGGCGCACGTGTGTTCAAGCGTGAGTGCGAGCTCTACCCTGAAGCTGTGCGTTTGTTCGCGGAAAACCGGCTACGCTTCGAAGGTCGTCGCGTTCGCATCTTGCCAGCTCCCTGATCTCGGCGCGATTTCCACGTTGCGCCACCGGCAAGGTCTGACCATACTTGACGAGATTGAGCAGTCGATTTGGAGGGGACTCACTTCACGTGCAAACCAAATCGCTCCGCGTGGGCGTCGTCGGAACGGCGGACGGATCGGCCATTCACATTCCAGGTTTGCGTCAAATTCCACACATTGACGTGATCGCAGTCGCGCCGACAGATGGCTCGTCGGCTTCCACCATGGCGGCGCGCTTCCAGATTCCGAGTTACTACGAGGACTACCGGGTGATGTTCCGACGAGGAGGGCTCGACGCGGTAACAATCGCGGCGCCAGCTGAGTTGCATCACACTCTGGTAATCGCCGCGGTGGAGAGTGGCCTTCACATTCTCTGCAATTCGCCCATGGCCCGCAGCGCGGCCGAAGCGCGAGACATGCATCGCATCGCGCGCGACGCGCAAATCCAGGGATCGATCGTCTTTCCGTCCCGCTTCGTTGCCGCCCGCATGCGCGTCAAGCAATTGGTCGACGCCGGTTATCTCGGTGATCTGCAATCGGTTAGCGTAACCGCCTTTCGCTCGCCATACGTGCGCCGGCGTTCCATGCTGCCGCTTGAACCCAGGCTCAGCCTGATTCAGCAGTTGGGCTACGATTACGTCGACACTCTGCGCTGGTGGTTTGGCGACGTCTTCGCCGTCTCGGGTGCGCGCACGGCGGCAGGTTTGGCGAGTATCGAAGCCGAGCAAGAGGACTCGAATTTCTCGATTCTGCTGCAGTTCGGCTCTGGCGCGGTTGGCGCCATACACGCGTGCTCAACTTCGCCGGTCGATCTGGGAGACGAAATCGTGGCGGTCGGAACTGACGGGATGATCGCGTTGCGTAACGATCGCAAGATCTTCGGTACCAAACGGGACCAGCAGGCAATTTCGGAGCTGGCTATCCCAGCGGATTTGACCTTCGATGTGCCGAAAACAGTCGATCCAAGGGTTGGCCCATTCACCCAACTGGCCTACGATTGGGCGAACGGCATCCTCTCGGGAGAACCGCACGCACCGACATTCGAAGACGGCATGAAAGTGCAGGAAATTGTCGACGGCGCGGTCAAGAGCCAGGAGTTGGCTCGATGGGTGGATACCAGCGGTAAGAAGTGGCCGGTATAGCAGTTCGCGAAGGGGTGGGACATGGGGTTCAAGGAGTCACTGGACACGCCGTGCCTGGTATTGCACGAGGAGATTCTCGAGCAGAATATCGCCGAGATGGCGGACTATGCCCGCTCGCGTGGCATCAAGCTGCGACCACATCAGAAGACGCACAAGACGGCTGAGATTGCCCGTATGCAGATGGAGTCCGGGGCGATTGGCGGCACCTGCGCCAAACTAGGTGAAGCCGAGGTGCTGGTAGATGCGGGAGTCTTCGACGACGTGCTCATCGCCAATCAGATCGTTGGCGAGCAGAAGATTCGACGTCTGCTGGCGCTGATGGATCGAGCCCACCTGATGGTTGCAGTCGACGGCATCGAGGTCGCGCAGGCCCTCTCGAATGCCTGTGAGCAGGCTGGCAAGCGCCTGGACGTCCTGCTCGAAGTCAACACCGGACTCAATCGAGCAGGGCTAAAGCCGGGCGAGGAGACACTGGAGTTGGCGGGTAAGGTCTCCAAGATGCCGGGTCTCAAATTGCGCGGCATCATGACCCACGAGGGGCACGTCGCCAAGGCCAAGGATGCCGAAGAATTGGCCGAGATCGCACATCAGGCAGGCAAAGACCTGGTCGCGACCGCCAACCTGCTTCGCGAGAACGGTTTCGATATCGACGTCGTCAGCGAGGGATCGACTCCGGCTGCGTTCGCTACGACCACGATCGACGGCATCACCGAGATGCGTCCCGGCACCTACGTCTTCAACGACAACACCGCGTTTCGCTTCGGCCGCATCGGTCCGGATCGTTGCGCCATGCGTATACTGGCCACCGTTGTGAGCCGTCCCGCGCCAGATCGTGCGGTGGTGGACGCGGGATCCAAGACGCTGGCGATGGACCCGTCGCCGTCGAAACCCGGATTTGGCTACATTGTAGAGATTCCAGACGCCACCATCGTGCGAGTGAGTGAAGAGCACGGCGTGATCGAGCTACCCGAGCATGCCCGCGATCTGAAGGTCGGCGACCGTATCGAGATTATCCCCAACCACGTCTGTCCGACGGTGAACCTGCAAGATGAAATGTTCGTCGTGCGGGACGGTGAGGTCAAGGAGTGCTGGGACATTATTGCCCGTGGGAAACTGCGCTGATCGAGTCTAGTTCGTCGCGGTCGTATGGGCCGAAACTGTCGCTACCAGCACCTGATCTAGAAATTGACTGATCTCTGCGTAGATGCGTCCCGACCGCTTGGCCGGGACGCCTTCTTCTTCGATGAAGCGCGTCATGGACTGAATCACCGGGTAGCGAAAGAAGAGAAATGCCTCGACGGCATCGTCGGCGTTGAGACCCGCCTCGGCGCTCATGGTGCCGTAGCGGCGGCCGATCGCTTGACCTTCTTCGAGGATTTGCCGTCGGTCTGAGCGGCCGCCAATGTAGCGAATGGCGAGGTCGACCAACGTCCGACCCAGCGCCCGCAGTTCTTCCAACTGGCGCGCGTTGTAGGCACGGTACCAGGCACGAGAACGAACCTGCCGCAGGAAATCGCTTTCATAGGCAGAGTAGGAGAGGTCGGTCAGCACCTGGCGGCTCATGCGGCGGCGCGGCCGGGCATCGCCCTGCATCAGCGCCTTGATATCTTCTTCGTTGTATCGACGATGACCGCCGGGGGTTCTGAAGACCGGAACCTTGCCGGAATCGCTCCAGCGGCGCAGGGTCGATTGATCCACGCCGAGCAGTTGGCAGGCCGCTTCTATCGTCAGCCAGTTCCCCGAATTGCCGTTGACGGCGCCTCGCTCGTCCGATGATTGATCTGACATCGTGAGCCCCAGGATTGGCAAAATCTAAGCAAATCTTGGTATGATCATACTTGCACCACTGTCGGAGCGCAACCAGCCCCGTCATTGGAAATGTCCCGGCATTCGGCTCTGCGCTTGGCACCGTTAGTGCCTCATTCTTTGCCAGAGTTTTGGTTGCCTCGAAAGAAACGAAAAGGAGCTAATCGATTGGCAAGATCTGACATGATTCAGGCCGAGGGCTCGGTGGTTGAAGCACTGCCGAACGCGATGTTCACCGTTGAGCTCGAAAACGGCCATCAAGTACTGGCTCACGCCTCCGGCAAAATGCGGAAGAACTTTATCCGCATCCTCATCGGTGACAAGGTCCGCGTCGAACTGTCCCCGTACGATCTCCAGCGCGGTCGCATCACGTATCGATTCCGCTAGCCCGGCCCGCGGCGCGAGTCGCTGGCCTTAACGGGCTGGCTGACAGTGGGTCACACGTCAATCTCAGGCTGAATCTCGTCAGGACCCGATTGCACCACGACGGTTGCAGCGTCATTGAATCGCGCGAAGTCGCGGAGCGCTCGCGTGATCCGCTGCGCGCGCGTCGCGTTCAGCTTCACGCCATCCTCCAGATGAACCGACCGCAGGTAAAGCACCTTTTCTCGTCGATCGACTTTCGGGTCGATTCGACCGATCAGTTGACCTCGATCCAAGATGGGGAGCGTGAAGTAGCCGTATTTCCGCTTGGCGGCCGGGGTGTAGCACTCAAGCCGATAATCGAAGTCGAACAACTGCTCAGTGCGGCGCCGCTCCCAGATCAGGTTGTCGAATGGTGATAGGAACGTCGTGCGCTTTGGACGGCGTCCAGCGAGCACCTGTTCCAATGCCGGTCGCGTCGACTCTGCCACGTACCCGATCCCAATGTCCTCGACTTCCACCGGAAAGATGATTCCATCATCGACCAAGTCCGCCAGGATTCGGCGTGTCTGTATGCCCCACTTGGTGCGGAAGTAGTCGTTGACGCCGTGGGGGAAGCCCACCCCCATCGCTTCAAGCGCGCGGGTGGCGAGCACTCGCTGCTCTTCACACTGATCTGGCAGGCGAGTATCCACGTGCTCTGGGAAGACGCGTTCAGTCAAATCATAGTGCCGCTGAAAATTGACGCGTCGTTGAACTGCGAGCGCCCCGATTGACCAGAGAGTGTCGAGTGCACGGTTCGCTGGTTTGCCACCCCACCACGACCAAGCTTCGACCGGCTCCTCGCTTTCCGCGCGTTCGAAATGACTGGAACTGATCGGACCATGCTCCCGCACCGCGTCCAGCACGTCATCGAGCAATTCCTGATTCTCGGATGACCAGGTTCCTTCAGTACCGATGTGCGCGGTCTCGCGCGATTGCATGCGCCGCCGAAAATACGGGTAGAGGTCGGTCGGAATGAACGACGCGGCGTGACCCCAGTACTCGAAGAGCTCGCGGTCCGGGTGGTGCAACTCGTCAAGGAGCGACTGGTCGTAGCGACCCAACCGGCTCCAGAGCACGAGGTAGTGGCTGCGTGCGACGACTGAAATCGTGTCGATCTGCAGACAGCCAACACGCCGAATCGTCTCGCGCACATCGGCCTTGGTGACACGCTTGTTTGTCGGTTCGTCGAGTCCCTGCGCGATAACTGCCAGCGACCTGGCCTCGTCGCGAGAAATCCGCATCATCACAACGAAGTTCCTCTCCGAAGAACGGATCGAGACTCCCATTGTAACAGAACATATGATCTATGCACGTTCAGCTTTGGGATGTTAAGGAATCAAGGTCAACTCGGGCACGCCGGTTCTCTCGGGCTGACCCGACGCATGGTCATGGAGAGCGACGACCGCGCCTCGTGGTTGGGCCGCGTCCAAACCGGATGCATGTGACGACGCCAGGGAAAGGTGCTGTTATTGATCGAAGGGGTACAGTCGTTGTGAGACCATCTGTAGCAGGCGATCGCGCGCATCCAGAATCTCCCGATGCAGAGCCGGATCCGAGCTCTCGAGCGACGAATCGGCCAGCTCGTCTTCATCGAGGACCAGCGTGCGACCGTCGGGATAGGCGATCACGTCGACGTACAGGTCATGCCAGTAGATGGTTCGATCCATCACCCAGCTCGGACGGGTGACGTTGCAGTACCAGCCTTTGAGTTGTCCCGCGCCAGTACGTATGGCAAAGGCGTTGAATGGGTGTTCGAGCGCGAAATACTCGAAGAAGACGTCGTCCGGCTCGAACACCAGATAGCCGAGATCGACCCGGTCACGGCCCCATGGAGCCTTTGCCGCAACCCAGCCGGACAGTGCTTGAATTGCCGCACCCGAATAACGGATTGCCTCGCTGCCGTCTGGCTTCAGTTTCACGATGGTGACCGGCGTTCCTGGCTTGATAGCATCCGATTCCGACGAACCTGTGGAAATCATTCGCCTGCCCGAATGATCTTGAGCAGTTCAGTTGTCTTTTCTTGCAGAAGCGGCGCGCTGTCTGCCTCTACGTTGAGTCTGAGCAGTGGCTGAGTGTTTGAAGCACGGACGTTGCACCACCAGTCGGCATAGCCGATTGTCAATCCGTCGAGGTGATCTAGCTCGGCGTCGGAGTAAGTTCTCTCGAGTTTGTCCAACACCGCCTGCTGGTCGCCGACCTCGGAGTTGATCTCTCCGGAACGGACGTAATGGTCGAGTGGTTTCAGTGCTTCGCGAATAGTCACATTCTCGATCGAGAGGAGTTCGATCACGGTTAACGCCGCGATAATACCCGAGTCGGCGTACCAATTGTCGCGAAAGTAGAAGTGCCCCGAGTGCTCGCCACCGAAGACGGCGTCGTTCTCACGCATCAGCGCCTTGATGAAGGAATGGCCAACTCGCGAGCGGATGCCTCGACCCCCTTCGCGCTCGATCGTTTCCGGCACGGCTCTGGAACAGATCAGGTTGTAGACGATAGCGCTTCCCGGATGCTTGCGCAGGAGCGACTTCGCGGCCAATGCTGTGATCATGTCACCACCGACGAACGTACCATTGCCGTCAATGACGAACATGCGATCCGCGTCGCCGTCGAATGCGATGCCGAAATCGGCCGAATTCGCCAGAATGGTCTCTTTGAGGTCCCGGGTGTTCTCTGGCTCAATCGGATTGGCCTCATGGTTCGGGAACCGACCGTCGAGTTCAAAGTAGAGCGGAATAATCTTGATCGGCAGGTCCTTGAACACCAGCGGGACGATCTTGCCCGCCATGCCGTTGCCAGCGTCGATCGCGACGGTCATGGGCTTGACGGCGGACGTATCGATCATCGAGAGAACGTGAGTCGCAAATTCGGGCAGGATGTCCTTTGAATAGAGTTTCCCTCGTGTCTTCGATCGCCCAAATTCGTTCTTGAGCACCAGATCTCGAATGTCGCCGATGCCCTCATCCATGCTGAGGGGGCGCGCTTCCGAACGACAGAACTTGAATCCGTTGTATTGCGGCGGATTGTGCGACGCGGTGACCATTACTCCGGCATCGAAGCCAAATTTACCAACGGCAAAGTAGAGGCTGTCGGTGCTAACCAGTCCGATGTCGCAGACGTCGGCTCCCTGGTCTCGTATGCCGTCAATCAGCGCGCTGGCAAGAACCGGAGACGAAATGCGCATGTCGCGTCCCACCACGACCTGCTCCGGCTTCAGATAGGTAACGAAGGCGCGGCCGATGAGGTACGCGATCTCGGGACTGAGTTCATCAGGATAGACTCCGCGAACGTCGTACGCCTTGAATAGATCGGCCGTTGACGCCATATTGCCCCTCCAGTGTCTGATCTCCGTACGTCAGTATCATCGTCAAGCGGCGCTCATACGACCGTGGCGGCGCCGTGGTCGGTTAGATTGGGTTCTGATCGATAAAGAACGTCGTTTCAAGTCCATATTTCGCGGCTAACAGAGCGCCGAGTTCTTGAATGCCCAGGCGTTCGGTTGCTTCGTGGCCGCCCGCAATGACCGAGATGCCAATTTCTCGCGCAAGGGCCATCGTAGGCTCGCGGACATCGCCAGTTATCAGCACCTGACAACCGAGCTTTGCTGCTTCGTCCAGTGCAGAATATCCCGAACCGCTGAGGATCGCGACCTGATCGACGTTTGGCACGCCGCCGCGAAGCAGGGTTGGATCGCGGCCCGTCACATCGCGAACCCGAGCCACGAGGTCGTCGAGCGTCAGTGTGTCGTCTGGGGTCGCGACAAAGCCGATCGACTGACCGGCGATCTCCGCAAATGGGAGTTTGAGGTTCAAGCCCAAATGTTTGGCCAGCAGGGCGTTGTTTCCGAGTTGCGGGTGAGCGTCGAGTGGCAGATGATAACCCACCAGACTGATATCGTGCTGCAGCAGCAGCCGCAATCGTGTGCGAAGCGGCCCTGTAATGGGTCCGGAACGTTCCCCCCAGAATAGGCCGTGATGTACCAGCAGCATGTCGGCCCGCCAATCAATCGCTTGCCGAACAATTTGCTCGCTGACGCTCACCGACGTGGCCAAGCGCGAAACGTGCTCCCGACCCCCAACCTGCAGCCCGTTGATGGCCGCGTCACGGAAACGAGTCGCGTCAAGAGTAGCTGTGGCGAAATCGATCAATTCCCGCGTGCTAACCACGGATGTGTCTCCTGGTGCAATCACTCACGTTTGAGATTCTGCCACGGATGGGCGGTTCGTCGCATCGTCGACCGGCTCGGTATTCCAGTCGGCACCCCCTATTGTGACTCGCGAACGGCAATTCTCGTATCCATTTCGCGGTAATTGTTATGCTATTCATGATATGCGCGAGACTGGAACAACTCCACGACGTAGGTTTAGCTGAATGCCGCATCGTTGAACTTGACGCGGCGAATCTGTGATTGGAATCTCTTCGGCGATATGAAAGCCCTTCGTACGTTTCGGGTGACACCGATCATCCCTCAGCAGCTTGAATCATTGCAGGCGATAAGCCGCAACATCTGGTGGTCATGGCACCACGACGCACGACAGTTGTTTGCCGACCTTGATCAGAATCTCTGGGACCAAACACAGCACAATCCCGTCCAGTTCCTGTTGTCCATCAATCAGGACAGTCTGGATGCGGCGGCAAAAGACCAGTCATACCTCGATCGGCTCGGACAGGTCCGACGCGACCTTGATCGTTACATGGAGGGCGCTTCAACCTGGTACAACCGATCGGAACGCTCCCGTGACGAGCCGCTGGTGGCCTATTTCTCGGCCGAGTTCGGCGTGACCGAATGCATGACTATCTTCGCGGGTGGCCTTGGCGTACTTGCGGGCGATCATCTCAAATCTGCCAGCGACCTCGGTCTGCCGCTGGTGGGTGTTGGCTTGCTCTATCAGCAGGGTTACTTCCATCAGGTACTGAATGAGGCTGGCTGGCAGCAAGAACTCTACTTGGAGAATGACTTCCAGCACATGCCGCTTGAGCTGGTGCGCGACGAGGAACAACAGCCAGTCTGCGTTCCGATCGATTTTCCGGGTCGCCAGGTCTTTGCCTGTATCTGGCGCGTTCAGGTTGGGCGCGTGCCACTCTTCCTGCTCGATACCAACCTCCCGCTCAACGAACCCTATGATCGCGGAATCACCGACAAGCTCTACGGCGGAGACATCGAGACACGCATTCAGCAGGAGATCGTGCTCGGAATCGGCGGGTACCGCGCATTGCGAGCCATGAACCTCACACCAACGCTGTATCACATGAACGAGGGGCACTCGGCGTTTCTCGCGCTGGAGCGGGTTCGCGAGATCATGCACACGAGGAACGCGAGCTTCGCAGAGGCGCGAGAGGCCGCTTCTGCCGGTTTGGTCTATACCAGTCACACACCGGTACCCGCCGGCCACGACTATTTCGCTCCGGATCTGATCTATCGCTATTTCCATGATTACAGCGATTCCCTTGGTCTGTCGATGGCCGACTTCCTGTCGCTCGGAAGGCAGAATCCGGCGAACGAATCGGAAGCATTTTGCATGACGATTCTGGCGCTGCGGCTGGCGTCCTACAGTAATGGAGTTAGCGAGCTGAACGGCGAAGTCGCCCGCATGATGTGGCGCGGTCTTTGGCCCGGTGTTCCAGTCGATGAAATCCCAATTGGCCACGTGACCAACGGCGTACACCTCAATTCGTGGATTTCACCTGAGATGAGCCGGTTGTACGACGAATATGTGGGTGAGGAGTGGCGGCACGAACCGGCGAACCACGATGTGTGGAGCCGCGTGGCGAATGTGCCCGCTGAAGCGCTCTGGCGCGCGCATGAACATGGTCGATCGCGCCTGGTCGAGTTCGCCAGGGCGCGACTTCAGGCGGAATATCAGCGACGTGGAGCAACCAGATTTCAGTCCGAGTCAGTCGCCAGAGTCCTGCGTCCAGATGCGCTCACCATCGGGTTCGGCCGACGCTTCGCCGTGTATAAGCGAGCCACGCTCCTCTTCCGCGATCCGGCGCGTCTGGAACGCCTGATTACCGATCCTGAGCGACCAGTGCAAATCATCATTGCTGGCAAAGCACACCCGCGAGACGACCAGGGCAAGGAATTGATACGACAGATCGTAGCTCTGGCGCGTGAGGCTCCTTTCCGCGATCACGTCGTGTTTCTCGAGGACTACGACATCCACGTCGCTTCGCAAATGGTGCAAGGAGCCGACATCTGGCTCAACACGCCCCGACGCCCGATGGAGGCCAGTGGCACCAGCGGCATGAAAGCGGCCGCGAATGGCGTGCTCAACATGAGTATTATCGATGGCTGGTGGGCCGAGGCGTGGAAGAACTCGGATTCACATAGGCCGCCAATTGGCTGGGCGATCGGTCGCAGCGAACCCTCGCCGACGCTGGAGATTCAAGATCAGGCCGACGCACAGGATCTCTATGAGGTGCTGGAGCACCAGGTCATTCCGACTTTCTACCGGCGCGATGACGATGGTCTGCCCCACGACTGGATCGAACACATGAAGTCGTCGATCAGCCAGCTAACCGGCGTGTTCAACACCCACCGTATGGTCTGGCAGTACTATCAGCGCTTCTACTTGCCGTCTGCGCGTCGCTTCGAGCATTTGATGGCGGACGGATTGTCGCCCAGTCGCGACTTGGCGCAGTGGAAACAGCAGGCCCGGGAACGCTGGAACGCTGTCCAGGTACTGGAAGTCGAGACTGACGCGGTCGAATCGGTTTCGACCGGCGCGACCTTCGACGTGCTCGCACACGTACAACTGGGCGACTTGAGAGCGAGCGACTTGAACGTGCAGTTGTACGTCGGCCCGGTCGATGGTGATAGCGAGATCGTGAGCGGATCTCCGGTGCCGATGGTATTTCAAGAGCAGGATGGCAACGGGACCGCCGTGTATGGCGCCAGAATCGAAACGGATCACGCGAGTGGATTGCGTGGGTTCACGGTGCGGGTACTGCCACGTCACGATGATTTGGTGACGCCGTTTCTCCCCGGATTAATTAGCTGGGCATAGCTTGGACTGATGGCCGAGCCATATGCGGACCGGCCAGAATCGTTCAAGGTTCTGGCCGACCCGCATCAATCTTGCTTGCTGTCACATGAGCGCCGCTGGATTATCGTGCGATGTCTTGACCACGGAACGGAGCGCCAAACAACGGAGCCAGCAGGCAGACGTTCGCCAAACCGACGATGATTGGCACCAATCCAATGATGCCGAGAACCCAGCCGAGCGCTCCACCGAAGATGAATCCAAGAACGATCAGGATGATGCCAGCCACCACTCGAATACCTCTTCCGAGTGGCTGTGCCATGAAAGTCGCAAATTCCATCGTGTTCCTCCAATGAATTAACCAGTTCGCGATCAGTGACCTGGACCGCCACGTGTTCGTAGAATTACGATAAAGCGGATCGCGTTGAGGAATTGTGTACAGTAACGAGACAACGTCTCAAATTCGTGTCGATCTGACTCGGTGCGGACCGAAGCGAAGGTGGAATCGGCGCTGCAAGGGCAGGTAACGCGGAATAGTGTTGCATTGCCGTTACGTTGACTCCGGCTTTCCACGCTTCCGACACGAAATTGGCACGATGTTCGGGGTGAGAACGGTGGAACCGGCAGGTTACGACGCCGTCTCTCCCTATGGAAGGAGGCTCACATGCTTTACCTGTTGGCGTTGCTCTTGCCACCGGTGGCGGTCCTGCTGACCGGAAGACCATTCCAGGCACTGCTCAACCTGGTTCTCACCTTGCTCTTCTGGGTGCCGGGCGTGATTCACGCGGTTCTGGTCGTCAATGAACACAAAGCGAATCAACGAGCGAGACGCTATGGCGTGCGGGCATGACCACGGTGACGGTCGACGGTCCCGGGAACGGGCGATTGGCTGACTCACGAGTCGTTGATTCCTGGCTTGAATTTGTCGATCTATCGCGTGCCGCATCGGCTTGCCGACTGTGCCCGAGGATGGCAGACACTGGCGCGGTGTTGAGCCAGCACAACGGTAACCCAGATTGTCCAGTCATGTTCGTGGCGGAGGCGCCCGGCCGATTTGGCGCGGCCAGAACAGGCATACCGCTGTGTGGCGATCAGTCCGGCCGCAACTTCGATCTGCTGCTCAAGACTGCTGGCCTGAAACGACGTGATGTCTTCATCACCAATGCGGTCCTGTGCAATCCACGCGACGCGAACGGACGCAACGCGCGACCGTCCACCGCCGAGCTTGCCAACTGCCAGACCTACCTGAAACGAACGTTGGAAATCGTGGACCCAGCGATCGTCGTCGCACTTGGGAGTGTCGCGCTGTTCGCCCTCGACAACGTAGTGCCGCATGGACTTCGATTGCGGACGGACGTTGCCAAGCTTGTCTCATGGGATGGGCGTATCCTCGTACCGCTCTATCATCCGAGTTCGCGTGCACGAGTGCATCGGTCCGTTGACCAGCAACGCCAGGATTTCGTGAAGCTCGGTCGCCTCGTTCGCGAGACTTGCGGCTGATTTCGCTTACAGGACTCATCCGTATGTGCGGCGCGCTTTCGGGAAGTTCTGGTGCCAATGACCCATAGCGAGTTTGTCTTCGGTCGTGAAGGATGGAGTTGTCGGCCGCTGTGGGTTCACCCTGAGGTAGGACTGCACCACATTCGGAGAGCATTAAGAAAGCGGCGCAATTCAACGAGATGCGGGAGACAGGAAACAAGAAGCGCGCGGCGACACGTTTGGCCTGGTCACTTGCTCTGGCGGTGGCTGCGGTACTTTTGATGATCGTGATTTTGAACGGATCTCTCTCTCCAAACGTGGCGCCGAGTAACCCTCCACCTCCAGAAGGGGCGGTTATCTGGTCCGCCAATACGGAGACCGGAGATGTTTCTCAGTGGGCCGAAGGCCAGTTCGGCGAATCGGTCTTTAACACTGGTACCGGTACGGTCACCGTCACTCAGGACGTGGCACACAGTGGTCGCTATTCTCTCAAGTTGAGCATCACGGGCGCCCGCGACGTCACCCAGGCCGCACGCATCCTCCACTGGAACGACACACCAGTGGAGGGATACTACAGCGTCTGGCTCGACTTTCCGGAGGAGTACCGGCCGTATCAGTGGTGGAACGTGGTCCAGTTCAAGTCGGTCGGTGCGGATAACGTTCCGACGTGGGTGCTGAACGTCGGCAATCGAGATGACGGCTCAATGTTCTTCTATCTCTGGGACGCGCTCACTGGCAAAAGTTATGCTCCTCTGAACAAAGTAACCATACCGGTGAGCAAGTGGACTCAAGTGAAGGCCTACGTGCGGCGCGCGTCCGATCGGACCGGTCGTATCACCATCTGGGAGGACGGAGTCCTCTTGTTCGATATCGACCAGGTTCAGACGGCCGTAGGCGACAACCTGCACTTCGGCGTTGGTAACTACACTGACCACATCATTCCAGCGGACACCGTTATCTACGCCGATGACGCGGAGATCCGTGGCGTCAAGTCAATCAATCCGGCCGAAACGTCGACGGGGCCAAACCCCTAAATCAACGCCCGCTCGCTTCTTCCTTCACGTCGTTGAGCATTGACAAGTGCAACCCGTCTTCAGGAGACTGAAGAAGCTAGGCCCCGATCCGTCGGGCCTGGCGTCTCGATCCTGAGGACTGCTTGGTCCCGGCGCTGGCAACGAGGAGAAATTTTGATGCCCAATTCTGAATCGATCGTACCCGAGTCATTGTCGAATGTGTTCGCGCACATTGAAGGCCGTCGCGATGAGTACATCGAACGGTTGATTGCCTATGTGCGTCAACCAAGCATCAGCGCTCATGGCGTCGGTATCGCCGAGGTGGCCGACTACATCTGCGGAATCATGAGCAACATCGGTCTCGACGCTCGTGTGATGCCGACTGCGGGTTGGCCGATGGTTTTTGCAGAACGCAGCAATAATCCAGGGGCGCCGACCGTCCTGCTCTATGGACACTACGATGTGCAGCCGCCGGATCCACTGGAGGAGTGGACCTCGCCGCCGTTCGAGCCTACCATTCGCAACGGCCGTCTTTATGCGCGAGGCGTAGGCGACAACAAGGGGCAGCATTTCGCCCAGATTCTCGGCATCGAAGCGCTGCTCGCGGTCCAGCAGTCTCTCCCGTGCAACGTCAAGGTTCTGCTCGAAGGGGAAGAAGAGGTCGGAAGTCCACAGATGCCTGGCTTCATCGAAAGCCACCGGGATCTGCTGCGGGCGGACCTCGTCATCACCAGCGATGGGCCAGTCTCGGAAACCGGCCGCTCAGTGATCAACTTCGGCAATCGCGGTGTGCTCAGTTTTGAGTTGCGTTCAACTGAAGCCAACCGCGACCTCCACTCCGGCAACTGGGGTGGTGTGGTACCGAATCCGATCTGGACACTGATTCACCTACTGCAATCGATGAAGAATGATCGCGGCGAAGTGACAATCGATGGATTCTACGACAATGTCGATCCGCTTTCGGAATTGGAGCGGGATGCGCTGTCACGGTTGGAAGTCGACATTCCGGCGGTCAAACAGTCGCTCAATCTGAAGGATCTGGATCAGCCACTCGGTCGCGGGTTCTTCGAGCGACTGATGGCGTTCCCAACCTTCACCATCAACGGTTTCCACGGTGGCTACGGCGGACCCGGCTCGAAGACGGTCCTGCCACACGAAGCGTTCGTCAAATGCGACATTCGCCTGGTCGAGTCGCAGACTGCCGATGAGATCTTCGAAAAGGTCGAGAAGCACGTTCGGAACCACGCGCCCCGGGTGACGATCATCCGACAGGGTTCAATGGATCCCTCGAAGACGCGCATTGACTCCCCGTTTGTGGATCCGATTACACGGGCGCTCGAAGCCGTTCAGGGAGAACCTCCGATCCTCGAACCATCGGCCGGGGGTAGTCTGCCGAATTACGTCTTCACCAAGGTATTGCGCATGCCCGCTTTCGGCGTCCCCTACGCCAATCCCGACGAGGCGAATCACGCGCCGAACGAGAATATGGAACTGGATCGCTTCATCAACGGTATCAAGACCGGGGCGGCGATGCTGACGTACATTGGCGGCATGCATGAGGATGCCGCGAAGCAATAGCCGAAGAAGAGTTTCGCTCACGGAGGCACATACACGGGCAGGCGACAAGCCTGCCCGTTCGGTTTCTCTGCGGCTTCACGTTAGGTCCGGGGTGTGCTTGGGATCAATTGCTCAAGCGGTAGCCGCACGATGAAGGTGGATCCTTCGCCCTCGACGCTCTCGACTTCAATTGACCCGCCGTGCTGTTCGACGATTTGCTTGGAACTGGCGAGTCCAAGTCCGGTTCCGCGGATCTGTCCCTCGACGTTGGAGCCACGCCTGAATCGCTCGAATAAACGAGGCAGGTCTTCTTTCGGAATCCCAATGCCGTGATCCTGAACCCGAATTTCGGCCCACTCCGGGTTGTCGGGCGCAGCGTCGACCGAGATGACGATCTCGCTATTGTCGGGGCTGTACTTGATGGCGTTGTTGAGTAAATTCGATAGCACACGTCCCACGCGCATCTCGTCGAGATGTCCAACCAATTGCCTGCCGTTGGCCTTGACCAGAATGCGATGGAAGCGCGACGTTGCGGCCTGCTGTTCGGCTAGCTGAGTTACCAACCGGGTGAGGTCTGTCCGGCCGCGCACGAGCTCGATTGGCCTACCCATCTGCAATCTGGTGAGGTCAAGCAATTCGTCAATGAGCTCGACCGCTTGCACGGTGGATGTCTCGATGCGATCGATGATTGGTGTTAGCTCGGGGGACGACCGCGCGCGTCGCCGCAGGAATTGTGCGTTGCCCTTTACCGAGGTGAGCGGGTTCTTGAGATCGTGGGAGAGCGTCTGCAGGAATTCGTCTTTTTGACGTTCGAACTCCTTGAGGTTACTGATGTCCTGGAACGTGGTCACAGCTCCAGTGACGGTGCCGGCCTCGTTCTTGATCGGCACACTGTTGACCAATAGCGGCAAGATATTGCCCGAGCTGGCATTGCGCAACGTGATCTGCTCGCCGATCACCCGTTCACCGCGAAGAATTGAGCGCACCGTCGGCAGTTCCTCGATCGGACTTAGCTCTCCATCGGCATCGACGACACCGAACGCGTCGTATCCACGGTAGTCCGACTCTGGAGGCGACTGTCCCCAGATCTCGCGCGCTGCCTGGTTGCTCATGATGATGTGACCGTGTTCATCGGTGATGGCGATGCCCGCTGGCATCACGTCGATGACCTGCTGCAACCTATCTCGTTCGGCCACGGCCGCGGCGGCGAACCTGGCAATTTGCTGGCGTGACTGCACCTGTTCGGTGACGTCGGTGCAGACGCCGGTCATATGATCGGCACGGCCACGCCCTCCAGCCACGATGCGTCCACGTGCCTCGAGCCATTGACTCTGGCCATCGGGTCGAAGGTTTCGATACTCGATCTGATAGTCGTGCCCACTCGTCAGCGCCTCCTGGATCGCGCTCATAACCCGGTTGCGATCATCCGGGTGCACTGTGCTGAGGAAGGCTTCGAACGTTCCTAGAAACGTGCCAGGATCGACTCCGTGAATGCGCTCCATGTTCGCCGACCAGATCACGTGATCGGACCCGAGGTCCCAATCCCATGTACCCATCCGCCCGGCCTCCAGTGCCAGTTGCAATCGGTGATCGCTCGGCCAAGCGTTCGAGGTCCGACAATTTGCGTTCGCTGATGTCACGGGCCGTTTTCGAGGCGCCGATGATCCCGCCGTTTCGATCGCGGATAGGGGAAAGAGAGATTGACACGTCGATGAGGCGACCATCTTTGGTCCGACGTACCGATTCGTGCTGTTCGACCCGCTTTCCACGCCTGATGTCACTCAGCAACTCTGATGCTTCGTGATGGAGTTCTACTGGGTAGAGTACGGTAACTGGCTGGCCGACGACCTCGTCGGCGGTGTAGCCGAACATCCGCTGTGCCGCCGCGTTCCAACCGGTGATGATCCCATCGAGCGTCTCTCCTACGATGGCGTCATCAGACGAAGACACAATCGCGGCGTAGTGGCGCTGCACTTCCTCGGCACGCTCATGGTCGATCGCCGCGGCAAGAATATTTGCAACTGATTGCACGAAGTTGACGTCGTCTTGCGTGAACTTGGTACGTCTGATCGTGTGAGCGCCGAGCACGCCAAACGGACCTCCGTCACCGGATATCAGCACGCTGATGCCACTGGTCACTTCGTGATCGAGTAGGACTGGCGTGCCATCGAAACGAGTCTCATGGCGCATATCCTCCACGATCACCGGCCCACCGGCCGCGAGCGTGTAGCCCGCCTGAGACTTCAGCCCTGCGTCTACGAGGGCAGAACCGACGAGCCCGTCCTTCCATCCGACTCCAGACACCAGACGGAAAGTCGATTTGTCTGGTTGCAGTTCGAGAACCTTCACATAGTCGACTTCGAGAGTCTGCTGTACCGTCTGCACCAGATTGTCCATGAAAGCCCGTAGGTCGGTGGCGCCAAGTGCTTGTTGGCCCAATACGGCAACGGCTGCCTGCTGACGGACGCGGGCATTGAGCGTCTCTTCGATCTGCTTCCGCGTGCTGATATCTCGGATCGAAATCCAGATCTGCTCGCCGTTCGGCACGAGGGTGACTTCGATCCATCGATTCATGACCGTCGAGTGGGTTTCGAATTGTCGGACCGTTTGCTCTCGAGCGACATGCTTGATCTGTTGGAAGGTGTGGCTACCGATCGCCTCGGGGAACAACTCCCAGATGTTTTGTCCGATCAAGTCATCGCGGGATTGTCCAAGTTTGACCTGCGCGATCGAATTTAATTCGACGATGTTCCCATCGTGGTCGACGCTTACCAGAGCATCGGCTACGTATTCAATCTCCTGCTCAGCCACTGAATCGTCGGGTACGTTCCCGCTCATGTGCGTCCGCCGAATGGAGTCACCGATGGTGTCTTGCATCTCGATAATCGTACGAATGCTCGTCTCCATCCAATTGGCGCGCACCTTCTCTTCTCGCGCTGGTTCATTCTCGTTCACGCGAAGTCCATACGGATTCTGGACAATCTTTGAATCAACCAATATGAACGGGTGAGACTCCAGCGCGATTCGAAGCACTGCGGCCGGTTCCCGGTTGCGGTCATAGACACAAAGCGACGTGACTCGCTCATCGTCCAGCGACAGAATCGCCCGAATTTCGCCAGGAGTCAGTTTTTCAGACGACAACCAGCCCATATCTACTGCAAGAAACAGGCCTCCAAATCCCTTGTCGAGCGCCGACGTGGCGTGTCGGAAGACTGAGTCCCGGAATCCCGCCAGGTCATGCGAGGAGTCTCCGAAGAATTCGGCCGTTCTCATAACGACGAGCGCCGAGTTTTCGCTCGAGTCTCCGGATCTGTGAAGCTGACAGAGCCGTGAATTCAGCTCCTGATCGGCCTCTCCTATTCCGACGTACACGCAGCGTTGCCCCGCTGCAAGTTGCGTCAAGATAAGAGCCGTTACCGCGTCATCGCGTTCGCTGGTCGCCGTAAAGACAAGGCAAATTGACCTGCCGGTTTCGGGATTCATCATCACCCCTTGTTTCACCGTTTCTTGGTGATTTCCTTCTACATATCCCGATCGCAACAGTTTGCGCGTAAGTTCTCACCACGGAACCTGGCAGTCGCAACTTCGTCTCCGGCAAGCAATTTGGTTCCAATTGCTTCGGGGTCTTCCGATTTTCTCACATTTCCGTTGCAACGTCGTAGTGATCGCCGATTGATGGAACGCGACGGTTCATGCGAAGATCGGCGACGGATGTGAAGTGTCTCTGCGCGAGGCACGCGACAATTCAAGGTGACATAACAATCCACATTAAGAGGGAAGAAGGGCTTATGGCCACGACCAGAGAACCGGTAAGCGACAGCTTGCGATCGCTACTGTCAGAGGTATCAGCGGAACAGTTGATGGATTACAACACCAACATCGGTCAGTGGGTGAGACTCTCTGGAAGCACGGACGAGCGGAAGTCCTTCGACTACATAGCATCGGTGATCGAGAGTTGGGGCGTCCCATTCGAGCGTTACGCTCCGGTCTGTCTGGTTAGCCTGCCGGGACCAGCGAGTTTGCAGGTCACCAATACTGCCGAATCGGTGCGTTGCATCACCCACTCGTTCTCGACGTCGACCGGACCAGGTGGACTGGAGGCCGAGATCGTCTACGTCGGGGCGGGTCGCGATGAAGACTATGAAGGCATCGATGCGCTGGGCAAAATCGTGCTGACCGATGGACTGGCTGGGCCGCCCAAGGTGGCGCCATCCGAATCGCACGGCGCGGCGGGCGTGATCAGCATCAGTGGGCCCGAGATTCACGAGATGATCGTGTCGCCGGTTTGGGGGAGTCCGACGCCGGAGACGGTGAACCGGCTGCCGGCAATTCCCCACGTCTCGATCGACAACGACTCCGGCGACTATCTGAAATCCCTCCTCGCGGAAGGTCCGGTGCACGTCAAAATTACCACTGAGGTCGACACCGGTTGGCGACCGCTGCCAACACTGGTGGCGACCATTGCTCCTGGGTCAGGGTCAGATGAGTATGTCCTCTTCAGCGGACATGTTGATTCCTGGCACTACGGCGCGATGGACAACGGTAGCGCCAACGCCTCGATGATGGAGGTCGGACGAATTCTCAGCCGACATCGTGATCTGCTGCAGCGGGGCGTGAAATTGGCCTTCTGGTCTGGACACTCGCATGCTCGATACGGCACATCGGCGTGGTACGCGGATGAGTTCTGGACTGAACTGTACGATCACTGCGTCGCTCACGTGAATATCGACGGTCCCGGGGCCATCAACGCGACGGTGCTCTCCGAGGCCCCGACCATGGCCGAAACCCACGGTTTGGCGCGTGATCTCATCGAGGCGCTGACTGATCAGGAACTCGAATACCGACGCATCGGCCGCATGGGCGATCAGTCATTCTGGGGCGTCGGCTTGCCATCCTTCTACTGCGGCATCTCATCACAGGGTGCAGCTGAGGAAGGGAATGCCGATCTGTCGGCAGGGATCAGCGGTGGGCGGCCACGTCGTGGTGGCACCGCATGGTGGTGGCACACTCCCGATGACACGCTCGACAAGATCGATCCGCAGTTCCTGGCGCGCGATGCGGGTATCCTGCTCGCTACTGTCTATCGCCTGGCGACGGACAAGGTTCTGCCATTCGATCAGACTCGCTCGGTCGAGGAGATTCGACACGCTTTGAACGAAATCGCGTCTGAAGTGGGTGATGCCTTTGACCTCTCCGCGCTACAGCGAGAGGCGGACGCCCTGCTCGATGCCGCCCGGGCTTTGCGTGATCGGTGTGATGAGCCGTCTAATAATGATCAGGCTGCGATCCTGAACGCATGCCAGATGAAGCTGAGCCGACTGCTGATTCCGGTGAACTACACCGAGCACGGTCCGTTTGAACAAGACCTGGCGCTCGGATCGCGACCCGTTCCCGGGCTACGTCCTGCAGTACGTCTCGCGCGGTTGGATCCAAACAGTGACGAGCGCCATTTGCTGCGCGTAAAACTGCAGCGAGAGCGCAATCGCGTGCTCCAGGCACTTCGCGAGGCCCACACTGCCATTGATCGGGCGTTGGCGAACGTGTCCTGACCGTTTCGTTGGAACGCCTGCGGGCCGATCGCACGTTGATCGCGGTCGGCCCGTCCTTCCGCCGCTGACTATCCTCAAAGTTCCCGATTACGGTCTCTCGTTGCGCTGACGTTGTTGCCGAGACCCAGATTGGCTACAAGTAACTTCCCCAAATTAGTCGCGGGTTATCAGTGTCCGGCGCTCGGGACCAACCGAGCGCCGGATGGTTGTGCATGCGACACATATCGTTACCTTTGGATTCGTGACGTACGCATGTTGTCTCCGCCCCAATGTGCCGCGTACAGTGTTGAGCATGCTCACCTGTTTGTGACAGACGCCCAAGTTCTGCTGAAGGGGGACCGCTGACTCCATGACATCGATGGTTTCGACGGTGGAAACGGGCTCGCGTGCCACGGGCAAAAGAACCGGCTACCTGTTGCTTGGGGCTACGATGCTGGTCTGGGGCGGGTCGTTTGTCGCGGCACGCTTTCTCCTCGCTCCCAGCAATAGCGCGACGACAGCCCTCTCTCCCACAGTGCTGGCGGCACTTCGATTCGCGCTGGCGACCATCGTCTTCATGCCGCTGGTATTCGTCCGTTCGAGACGGACGCGCGGAACAACCGCGGCGCCATTGCGTCTCACGAAGTCTGACGCGCTGATCCTAATTGGACTCGGCCAACTCGGAATTGCTGCGTATTTCTGGCTGCAATATACCGGCGTGCGACTAACAAATGCCGGAATTGCGTCGATTCTGGTTGTTGGGCTGATACCGATCGCGACGTCAGTAGTGGCACACCTCCGACTTGGGGAGTCCCTCCGGCGCAGTCACATCGGTGCGCTGATCGTTGGTCTGACTGGGGTTGGCATCGTCGTGGTGCAGCGCGAAACCGACATTGGAGTCAGCGCTTCGACGGGATTCGTGCTCGGAGCACTGTGCCTCGTGGCGGACGCCCTGTTATTCGCAATCTACTCTACGCTGGTCCGCCATCTTCGCCATCGATTCGATTCGCTGACCCTCACAGCAGGGACTACAGCGACCGGTGCAGGTGGGCTGTTGATCCTCGCGCTCATCACGGGCGGGCTCGGCGCAATTGGTTCGCTCAATGGATGGCAGTGGCTGGCGGTCTTGTATCTCGCTGTGATCTGCTCGGTGCTGGGCTACTTCTGCTACAACCGCGCACTCGCGATCGTCGAAGCTGGAAGGGCGAGCAGTTGGGTCTATCTGGAGCCGCCGGTTGCACTCGTGTTCGGTGCGCTCCTGCTCGGCGAGCGAGTGACAGCCGGCAGCCTGGCCGGGGGCCTAATCATCGCGGTTTCGGTGTGGATCATCAGCCGGGGCGACTGAACGCAAACGACTGAAACCAGCTGCGGCTGGGTCTCAAAATGGAAGCCGAAGTCGTCAGCCATCCACTATCGCGCGGAGAGTGCTGCTTCCGACTCTCTACCAAGTGGAGCGTTCCGAGAGTTTCCGAGCGCCACCAATATCAGCCGTACCAAGTCATCAATGCGACTTGAATGCTTCACTCGACCGGATCTGCCGTTGCGAGCAACTGCTCCATGAAACGTGGCTCGCGGCGTTGACGCCACGATCACGGGGATGTTGCGTGTTCCGGGATCCCAACAGAGCTCTTCAAGGAGTCGGAGCGTCGCCTCGCGTGATTCCAGCGGACTGGCGACCACGACCAGATCGGGACGCCGCCGCGCGACGAGGGCATGCGCGCCGCTCGAACCGTGCCACAGAATCGAATGAATCCCTCTGGAAGTAAGCTGAGTCTCCAGTTGCTGGATGAGACTGGCGTCTTGGTGGACGACTGCAACAACTGCCGACATGATTGCCACCCCCACTCTCGCGGCGAAATTCCTTCGCCAGCATTGGTGCGACAGTCTGCCGTTCCTGATCTGACAGTAGCGCCGGGTTCGTGACGAGGTCGCAAGAGATTTGCGCCGGTCGTGACACTCCCGTGTCAGCCCGAGCGTTTCGTCGCTGAAAAGACCGAATCACGCTCAGTTCGCGACACCTGGACGATCTTGAGCGAGCGGTTGTGATCGACGAGGACCATACTCCCGGAAATGTAACGATTTTGACACGTCTCGCGTCGATTCCTTGTACGTCCTTAAGGGGCCAAAGAGTACAAATCATCCAATCGTGTGGCGTGATTTGGGTGCAGTGGGGCGTTCAAAGGTGCCGTGTCGGCAAGAGGGAATCTGTGTGAATCTCCGGGTTACAGGTCAAGAAAACGGCAATTCCAGCGGCCACCCACTCCAAGAGCGTTGCGCGAACAGCGGCTTCGAGCATCGGTTGACGGAGCGGCAGCAAGGACTTTTGCGGGTCTTAGTGCGGCAAGCGCTTGTCGAGGGATTCAACGCGACCGAGCCGTTCCTCGCGGTTCGAGTTGGGCTCGCCGGAATCACGATTCATCATCCCCATATCGAACCTATTCAGAGCGCTGAAATGGCGGACCTGGATCAGTTGGCGCTACTCGGCCTCCTCGATCTGCATCGGCTCCACAGCGGAGCACGATCCTTCTCGATCTCAGCCTCAGGATTCAGGGCATTCCACGACAGTTTCGGAATTGAAGGCGTCGGCTCAGATCCTGCCCATTGAGCGAATTAGGTCCTGAGCGGCAAGCGAACCACGACGGTCGTCCCGGCGCCGACGTCGCTGATCAAATCAATCGTGCCACCATGTATTTCAACAATCTGCTTCGTGATGTAGAGCCCGAGTCCCGTCCCGCTGGCATGGCGTCGAGCCTCGTTTGTTCTCGTGAAGGGTTGGAAGAGCTCGGACTGCTCCTTCACTCCAATCCCAATCCCCTCATCTGAAACCGAGAGCTCCACGTGATCGTCCGCAGAAGAGATGTCGACGGTGACGTGTCCGCCCTGTGGCGAGTATTTCAGTGCGTTCGAAACCAGGTTAGTCAGAACCTGGTCGAGGCGATCTGAATCCCAAACACCTCGCGCGGCGTCCGGTCCGTTGAACACGATGGTATGTCGCTCGGTGTGCTCCGGGGTGTGCGCGAAGCGTCCCAGCACTCGTCGAGTTATCTCCACCAGATCAGTCTGCTCCGGCCGAAGATCCAGCCGCCCCTGTTGGATACGAGAAGCATCCAATAGATCCGTGATCAGCACGTCCAGTCGGTCGACCTGTTCGAGTAGTTCACTGGCGAAGACAGAGATCGACTCGTTGTCCATCTCTTCGGGGGTTCGCAATGCTCCGACGATCATATGCACCCAGCCTTTGACCGTCGTCAGCGGCGTCTTCAGTTCGTGTGACGCGATCGACAAGAAGGTCTCTCGCGCGTAAATAGCTTGTTGCGCTGCCTGGTAGAGAAGCGCGTTGTCGACGGCCAGCGCAAGACGGTCGGCAACGACTTGCAACAGTTCGGTGTCATCAGTTCCGAATTCACGTTTACGTACGCTACCGACGTGCACGACACCTACGAGACGTCCTTCGACCAATAGCGGCACGCCAAGCAGTGAGCGTATTCCCGATCGTCTCAGCAGTGGGTTGACGATGTCGATCGTGCTAATGTCGTCTACTGCGATCGCCCGTCGTTCGGAAGCCACGCGGCCAGCGAATCCACGTCCAACAGGAACCTCGACTCCGGAACCAACCTCGCCTTCGACGCCAATCGCCGCCCTGGGAATCAAGACTTGCCGGTCCGGATCGAGTAGCAGAATAACGGCTTCGTCGACCTCGAGCAGTCCAAAGACACGTTCCAGTAATTCGTCGAGCAGTTTTTCAAGGTTGAGTTGGGCCAGTGACCGATCCGAAATAGCTTGAACGCGACTTAACCGGGCTACTGCCTGCTCGGCATCTTTGCGCGCGCGTTCGGCTCGAACCAGAAGGCGTTGATGTTCTCGTTCATCGTGCTTGCGACGCGTGATATCGCGAATGATTGCCGTGACCAGTATTCCCTGAGTCGTGTCGAGTGGACTCAGACTGATCTCGACGGGAAATGTCGTGCCGTCTTTGCGCCGAGCCTGCAGTTCAAGTCCGTCACCCATGGGACGCGTTCTTGGGGACGTCACGTAGTCGGTTCGGTGAGCACTGTGAACGTCATGCAGAGCTTCCGGAAGTAGACGCTCGACCGGTTCCTCCAGCAATTCTTTGGACGAATAACCGAACAAGCGCTCCGTCTGGTCGTTGATCAATTGAATGCGTCCGTCGCGATCGACGATGACTATCGCGTCCGGCGCCGTGTTTAGCAGAGCCGCGAACGGAATCTCTATCCCGGCAATACCGGTCGACGCGCGCCGTCGGGCGGCTTGATCGTCAGTATGCTGAGACGGCATCGCGGTGATTCTGTCGTTGACGGAGTTCAATCATCGTGAAGTTCATGGTCGAGTTCCCGGTAGCTGATGCGCGACAGCACGTCTTGGTATCGTGCCGGGGCGATCGCGCGCCATCGAGTAGGGCGAACGGAAGCGCCTCTGGTTCCGCACAAAGTGCCAGTCGTACGGTGAACGCCATGCATACCGACGACGTCCTTCGGGACACGAGCGACTCGCACATTGTCCGCCTCGAGTTATCGCTATCATATTGATTGTAGAACCGATTGCCAAGTAGTTGACTAAAGTAATCGGGATTCCGCCACTAGCGCCCAACCAGCTCTTTCACCGTAGCGAAGCCGAGTCCGTGCGCCTGGATGTTCTCGATCACCTGCGGCAGCGCCTGAATGTCCTTATCTCCACCCACAGGCGAAATGCTGAACAGAATGACGTCGCCCGCCTGGGCCGCGCTGGCGTCGGAAATCATCTGGCCGACGGTCTGACTCGAAAGCCAGCTTCGAGTATCGATCGACCAGAGAACGGCAACCGTGTAACCCGCCTTGGCCGCATCGGCTTCCACGGTCGATGAGCCGCCGGTATCGATATCACCGTACGGTGGACGATAGTATGGCTGCATATTGACGCCGGAGATCTTTTTGATGATGTCTCCGGCTCGGGTAAGTTCGGAGATACGTTGAGCGCTGTTCAGTCCGTTGGTCTGATCGCTACGTCCGGTGAACGAGCGGCTGTCGTACGTCTCGTTGATGAGTTGGTTGCCTCCCGCCAGGATCGCGTTAACAGTGTCCGGATTGGACGATGCCCAATCACCTGCGATGCCAAAGGACGCAGTAACATTTCTGGATTTCAGCGCCTGCAAGATGGCGGTTACCTTTGCGGCCGAGCCAGGATCATTGCTGATGGAGAAGGTTAGCGCGACATCGTTGGTGTTGGTGTCGATTCGTCGGACCACGATCGGCTTCCCAGACGGCGAGACGGTCGGCGACGCAGTCGGCGCCGCGGTTGGAGTCGGCGTCGGTGCAGGTTGAGTTGGTGTAGGTGAGGGTGTGGGTGCCTGTGCCGTTGGAGTTGGCGCTTTGGTCGCAACCGCCACCAGGACGCTGGTCGGCGTCATGAGCGGCGTCGCCGTGGGATGATTGGCCAATGCGTTATTAGCCGAGTTGTCGCGCAGCACCGTTCCAAATAGCAGCACCACCAACAGCACCGCGATAACGCCGAGCGCCCCGAAGCCGACTACAACCTGACGCACTCCGGTGACGCTGCTCGCTCCTCGAATGAATTCTCCCTGAACAAATTTCGGTGCACCGCTGGCGGGTACCGCCGCCACGCTGAACGCCACGTTATCCGTTCGCGCCTGTCTCCAGCGATCGCTCACCACGAGAACGACCGTGCGTGTTTCTCCGGGCTCAACCGTGACCATCTCGGGTGAAAAACGATAGCGCAACTCATTCAGGTCATCGGACGCGTCGAGCGAATAGTGATCGATCGTATTACCATCGTTGATCAGTTCGACCTGGAAGAGCGCGTGATTGCGATCGCGCTTTCCGAGCGAACGGAGCAAGACGTGTTCGACCGGTACTGGTGTCACGTCGAGCGTGACGTAGAGATCAGCGATTTGCGGGGTACCGCAACCACGATCCACCTGAAGGTGAACGCGATATTCCCCCGCGAGCACCTTCCTGG
Organism: uncultured Chloroflexia bacterium; assembly: GCA_963782955.1. Classification (GTDB taxonomy): domain Bacteria; phylum Chloroflexota; class Chloroflexia; order Thermomicrobiales; family Thermomicrobiaceae; genus CALAGB01. The sequence goes on from CAWALJ010000001.1 coordinate 119,705, forward strand.
CTGCATCGATCTCCACACGGACGGGCACAGTCAGCGCAGCGCCGGCGGGAATCACGTGCTCGATGGGCAGGTCGGGAAAACGAGCAATTGGTGTCGGCTCGGCCTCAATTCGCGTCGTTATATTGGAGTTCCGAGTATTGCCGAGCGACACGAGGATCGAAGACACCTCTCCTGGCTTCACATCGACGTGATCCGCCAGCGCCGACACCGAAACGGTTCCCAATTCCCGGTCGACCGGGTCGGTCGGGTCTGGGTCGGGTAGCACGTCGTCGACGGGTGGTGGTACAGGTTCGGCCTCAGGATTCATGGAGAGCCGGGGAACTGTTTCGCTCTCGTCGGAGTCTGCCGCATGGAGTGCTGCGGCAATTTCCTCCGCAGAAGAGAAACGGGCCGAAGGTTCCTTTGCCAAACATCGAAGAATGATCTGATCGACGCTTGACGGAAGGTCCGGCCGGAACGTTTTGGGGGTGGGCGGTTCAGAACCGACGTGCAACTCGATGGCCTCGTCAACCGTACGCGCTATGAACGGTGGTCGAGACGCCACCAGTTCATAGAGAATGACGCCAAGAGAATACAGGTCACTCCGTGAGTCGATCGCCAGTTCGAGCGATTGCTCAGGAGACCAGTAGTTGAACACCTCCGAGGCGCCATCGCCCGTCGCCGGTGCGAGGGTCGACAGCAGCGGCGCAAGTCCGAAGTCGCCGATTCTGACTTCCCAATGCGCGCCCGTCCCAGTATCCACGGCGGAAGTCAGCATCAGGTTCTCAGGGGTCAATCGACCGTGGACCATCTCGCGTTGGTGAGCGTAACCAAGTCCCTCGGCAGCCTGCTCGATGAGTTTCAATCCGAGGTCGAGTGGAACTGGCTGTTTCGTGCCCCTTGCGCGTTGAAGGAGCGTGCGGACCGAGCCGTGCAGGCAGAGTTCGGTGACGACGAAACAGAGGCCGTCCTCTTCGCCGAAGTCGCGAATCTCGAGAATGTGAGGGTGGTGCAATGCGGCGGCTGTGCCAACGACATCGATGAATCGCTCGGAAAAATTCGGGAGAGATGACGCGGTTGAGTCGATGACTTTGATCGCGAAGATGCCCGGCAGCGTCGCGTGACTCGCTCGATAGATGCTTCCCGCAGCACTCGGCGCGAACAGAGATTCGATGCGATAGCCGCCAAGCGTCCGACCAACCATATCGATCACGGCGATATTTTCTCCATCACAGTTTTCAGGTCGAGCTCTTGCCGCGCCCCGATTATTGACGCTGAGTCGTCATTGGGCAAACCGAATCTGTGGTGAATCGCGCGGAACGCGACTATGTTGCCGTCGCGAAGTCAGTGAAGGCGATAAGTATCGTTGTCAGACGCTCGGTGTTCGTTCAATGAGAACGGCTTCTGCCGGTGGCTCTCATTCCTCTATGGGTCGTACCAGCATCACTGGAGTCTGCGAGTCACGCAGCACTCGCTCGGCGACTGATCCGATTAGCACTCGGCCCAATCCGGTGCGGCCATGAGTCGCCATGACGATGAGGTCGGGAGATTGAGCATACGCCACAGTTTCGATCTGCATATCGACGAGGCCGTCGCACATCTCCCAGGATACGCTGCATCCCACGCTTCGCACTCGCTCGGCGACGGATTCGAGATATGCGGTGACGTCGTCGTGCATCGCTTCAAGATAGGCGTCTAACCGATCGTAGTATCCAACGCCGTCGAAGTCTATGCTGAACCAATACGCTGTTTCGATGACCCGAAGGAGATGCAGGTGCATTTCCTCTGTGCCCAACAGCGAAATCGCTGTTTCCATTGCCCGTTCGGCGGGTCTCGACCCATCCAGCGCAATCAAGAGCCGGTTGAATCTGGGGACTTTGTTCAAATGTTGGCCCGCGCGAACCACAATCACCGGGCAACGGGCACCGTGCACCACCCGCGTCGTGACCGTGCCAACGAGATTACGACGGAGTCCGGATACGCCATGACTTGCCATCACGATAACGGTTGGATTCGATTCGCCACATGCCGCTACGATCTGCTCCGGCACCTCGCCGATTAGCACCAATGTTTCAACGGACGAGTTGGCGATCCGATCCGCCACGCCCTGAAGATACGCCATACGCTCTGTTTTGGCGGCAACCAGCTCGTCAATATCATCGGATTCCGTGCCGCTCATCCATGCGTTCAATTCACGCGGAACTTCGATGACCGATAGGAGTCGGATGGTTGCGCCGATTCGTCGAGCGAAGGCAATCCCAACGGGAATCGCGGCTTCCGCCGCGGCAGAGGAATCGAGAGGAATAATTACGGTTGTCATCGTTTGAGCTCGGTATCGCTACGGGCCGCTATCGACCGACACGAAGAGTGACAGACCGAAGAGGGCACAAAACATCGGGAGCGGTCGCTGCCAACCGCTCCCGATTGATTCAGCCTAGGTTCTCAAGGTTGGACGTTCTGCGGCGAATAGAACGGCCTCGATCACCGCCGCGAGCACCAGCGCACCGACGACAGCTGGGAAGATCGCCAGGCCCGCAACCTCCGTACCCCACTTACCCAGACCGGCGAGGTCGTACTCGCTGGCTACATAGCCACCGACGCCCGCGCCAATTGCGGTGAGAACCCACTCGTATCCGAAGATTCTCCGAATCCCGAACTGGGCCACCAGGGCAATGACGACGGCGCCAGCAATGAGAATGACATACCCCCAGGTATCCATTTCAATCTCCTTCCGACGAACCGACGCCACGATGTGTGCTTCTCATCAGTTGAAAGAGGTGATGCGTTGCTTTTACGTTGTGCGCGAATGTGCTGTTGACTGATTATCGGTTGATGTCCAGTCGCGTCGCCATCCGCTTGCATCATCCCTTCATCCGGTGATCCACTAGTTTCACTCTAGACCGACTCTTGTCGCAAGGGCGCAAGGAATCGGAACTGGTTATTACAGTTGCGTGAACGTGGATCACTCTTCGCGCCGAAAAGGCTCTGATTTGACTGGACGACCGTGATTTCGGTCTCGTTGACTGCTAATGGATCAAGTTGTTCAGTTGGGCAGGGTCGCGATGATCGCTGCCGAGCACGGTAGCGCGGCCAGGAGATTGCGCGTCGGACTTGAGTTCGACTCGGGAACGGGTGGTTGACGCAACGTGGCCCGACGGTGATGCTGGACAGTGTTTGTGTCTGTTCAACATTCGTGTGACTGCGACTTCGACAGACGAACGCATGAAAGGAGTGATTCGATGCAACTCGGACTCATCGGCCTGGGGCGAATGGGCGCCTTCATGGCTCAACGACTGCTGCACGATGATCACGACGTAGTGGTCTTCAACCGAACGGTTTCCCGGGCGGTGGACTTCGCCAAGGAATATGGTGGCACGGCCGCGACATCGCTCGAGGAGTTCATCGGAAAACTGGAGACGCCACGTGCGGTCTGGATGATGGTTCCCGCCGCCGCGGTAGATGCGCAAATCGAGGAATTGTTGCCCTTGCTCTCTCCGGGCGACATCCTCATCGACGGTGGTAATTCTTATTATCTCGACGACCTTCGTCGCGCCGAGGCCCTGAAAGAGAAACAGATTCATTACGTTGACGTTGGAACCAGTGGCGGTGTTTGGGGCCTGGAGCGCGGTTATTGTCTGATGATCGGCGGAGAAAGAGAGATCGTTGAACGGCTCGATCCTGTGTTCATGTCGCTGGCACCAGGGATCGACGCGGCTACTCGAACACGGGGACGGGAGAAGGTTGGCGGTACGGCCGAATACGGTTACCTTCATTGTGGCCCGAATGGCGGCGGCCATTTCGTCAAGATGGTGCATAACGGCATCGAGTACGGCGTGATGGCAGCTTACGCCGAAGGCTTGAACATCCTGCACAACGCGAATGCCGGATCGAGATCGGTCTCCGCGGATGCGGAAACCGCGCCAATGCGCCATCCCGAGCACTACCAGTACGAGTTCAATCTGGCGGACGTTACCGAACTCTGGAGACGAGGAAGCGTCATCGGCTCCTGGCTACTCGATCTGACTGCCAACGCGCTCCTCGAAAGCCCGGGGCTCGAAGACTTCGCCGGACGCGTTTCTGACTCTGGCGAGGGGCGCTGGACGATTCTGGCCGCTGTCGACGAAGGAGTGCCTGCCAACGTGTTGAGTGCCGCACTCTACGAGCGATTCAGTTCGCGGGGAAACGCCGACTTCGCCAACAAGATCCTCTCAGCGATGCGATTCCAGTTTGGTGGACACGTCGAACGGAGCGCCGAAGGGCAGTGAGGTGATTGCTTCACACGCCTCGGTATTCTCCAATTCAGTGCGCCTAGACGGAGTGCGTGTGCAGGCGGCTATGGGTGAGCACCTCCTCTTCCTGGTCGAACCAGTGAGCAAGCATCTCCGATGATGGTGCGGGAAGGAGTGGACTTGGTTCCGCTCCTTCCAGGAACGTGACGATTCCTTCATGAACTGAAGCGTCGAAGAGCACCGCGCCATGGTTGATCTCAACCTGAGCAGGCGAGGAGTTCGGATCTCCGAGTACGACCCAGCGCCCAAAGATGTCAGAGTTGTCGCCCTCGTCCACGAGCCACTGCGTGCTGACGAATGGCTTCAACCCATGTCCGGGAGCGAAGCAATAGTCGCGTGAATTGCCGATGGTCAGTATCCTGACGCCGTGATGTTGGGCGTCATGGGCCAAATCTTGATTCGTACGTTGAGCGTCTTGATCGACCAGTTTCGAGATTCTTCCGCACGCGCCCAGGGGATAACAGGAGTTGGAAATGCCGTGGAGTCGCAGCAGATCGTTGAAGCTGGTGAACGCACGCCATTGATGCGATAACGCGAGATACGCGCGAATCGAGCCGATTCGAAAGCGGCTGAAATCCCCTAACCCGCCAAGAGGTGCGTCGAGCGCGATGACGCTGGCAACTCGCCCGTCATTCGGCAGATTCCACGTGTCGCTGTTGGACAGAAGCGAGAGGTAAGCGAATGCGATCAGTCCTCCCAGGCTGTGTCCAACTAGATGAACGTCGCTGCGGGGATGTGCAAGCGCCAGGGCCGTGATCTGGCGGTCGAGTCGTTCAACGTACGTGCCGATATGCTGGTTGAGCGTGTCGGTTGAGGAGTAAGGTGCTGGCTCGAAGCCACGAGGAGCGTCACGTCGAACCCCGGCGTAGCTAAAGACCACGAATATCGAATTTGGCCCATCGCGCCGAATCGCGCTCGCGATCCGCTCCTCGCCGAAGAAGTCAGGAATCATGCCCCCGGGACCACGGCTCGCTTCTTCTGACCCTAAACGGGTTCCAATTCCAGCGAGAAAAACGATTACCGAATTGCGCTGATTTTCCACTGCGACCATGACTTTCGTACTGACCGCACGCCAGCGATCGACTTTTCCACATCCGCCGATTCCACAATTAGTGAACTACCTTTTCGGCAACATTGGTATTAACGTGATGGGCGTCAGGGTTACAAGAACGTTGCAGCCATTCGCCTTTATCGAGCTAACTCCTCCCCAAGCGCACGTTGGTTCGACAAATCCATTCAGCGTGAAGCGCTTACCTGACGGGCGAACGCAACAGCTTCCCCGGTGGTCATTTCAACCCCGCGAGCAAACCCTTGGTTGAACGTTTCTTCGTCTACTCGCTCGAGCAGTGCTTCGATCTCGCGCTCATACAGAGATTTCGCTGCGGGGGGTAGCGTCATCTGCCTGGACCGCCGCATGGCTTCGGAAGCACCACAGAGAATTGCGGCACGAACACCGTCGTCTTGGCGGTATGCGACCGCGGCAAATCCGAGAAGCGTCAGTGAGATGTGGCCCATGTCTCCGATCTCTTCGTGAAGGCGAAGCGACTCGAGGTAGGCGGCTATCGCACCGTCGAGGCTTTCTTCGAAGCAGAGAGCAGTACCGAGATAGAAAAACGCGCTCGCCAGCAGGTACGTCTTGCCGAGATTGCCGAGGCCCGCAACCGCCTGTTTCAGCAACGTCGATGCCGAGGCTGAGTCCCCACTGAGCAGGGACAGGAGACCTTGATCTCGCGACGCGCGTGCAACCCCTTGTGGATCCCCCAGGTCTTGGTAGATTGTGCCTGATTGTTCCAGATATTTCCTCGCCTGGTCGAATCTGCCAACGATACACAGCGCGAGTCCGAGATCGCCAAGTGCGACGGCGAGTCCCTCTGGATCATCGATGGCGCGCCATTCCTCAAGCGCGCCGACAAACAGTTCGATTGCGGGTTCGGCGATTCCCGACAGGTAGCTTGCCCAGGCAAGCTGACGTTCGGCCAGCGCAATACCACGGCGGTTGCCGAGCTCCCGCCAGAGTTCCAATGCTAATCTGCCGTACTCTAACCCCGGCTGGAAGTTCGTCAGCGTAACGTAAAGCGTACAAGCTCCGGTAAGGACCGACGCGCGCACCGGACAAGGGTAACTGCGACCGTTTTCAAGTACGAGGCGTATCCAGCGTTCGCCCTCGATAGCCCGCTGATATTCCACCCAGAAGGGCCACAGCTTCGACGCAAGCCGGGCCAGAAGGTCGAACCGGTTACTCTGCCTGGACCATTCCAGCGCAGCGCGGAAGTTGTCGATCTCCAGTTCGATTCGCTTGTATTGGGTGTTGATACGAGATTCTGGGATGTACGATTCCAAGCTCGGGAGCGAATCAAGAAAATAGGTGACGTATTGCTCGAATAGTGCAGGTTCACTGAGCAGCTTCGAACGTCTCTCGACGCAATACTCGCGAATGGTCTGAAGCATTAGGTATCGATCGGCATGATCGGTGGCATGCACGATCAAGTTGGTATGGTGCAGTTGCTGCAAGATCTGATCGAACGATCGATGCGCCCCAATCCCGTGGGAACAGACCGCTGCTGCAGCTTCCTTGGTCCAGCCGCCAACGAAGACGGAAAGACAGAGTAGCGCCGTCTGCTCCTGCTCATCGAGCAGATTGAAGCTCCAGTCGATGGCGTCGCGGAGCGTTCGATGCCGCGCTGGCACGTCTCTCGGGCCAATGGCGGTGAGATCGAGACTTGATGGAAAGTCTTCAAGCAATTGATCTAGCCGATGATCACGCACACGCACGGCGGCAAGCTCGATCGCTAGGGGCAGGCCATCGAGACGATGGCAGATCCTCGCAACAATGCTGAGATCGACTTCGTCAAACTCATAGCGGGGAGCGACCGCTCTTGCTCGCTGAAGGAAGAGGTCGACAGCTGGGTTGTCCCGAAGCTTTGGTGTGGGTGTGTGGGAAAGCGGCAGCGGCAGTGGATCCACTTCCCACTGATATTCTCCTGAGATTTCGAGTGGGATGCGGCTGGTCGCGAGAATCTTCAGCCCTGGCGCATCCTGCATTAGCATCACCATGTCAGATCCGCAGTCAAGCAAGTGCTCGAGGTTGTCAAGTACCAGCAAAACACGCCTCGATTGAAGCCAATTCGTCAATCGCGTGTGAATGGACGCATCGGGCACGTCGCGCAGACCGATCGTCTCGGCGATCGTCTGCCGCAACAACGTGGCATCTGAGATGGAAGCGAGCGGGACAAAATAGACACCGTCGGGAAATACGTCGAAGAGTTCGGCCGCAACGCGCAGCGACAGCCTGGTTTTTCCAGAACCACCGGCACCGGTGAGACTCACCATCCGGACGTGCTCCGAACAGATAAGCTCTGCGACCATGAGGACGTCTTGTTCGCGGCCGACAAATGAGGTCAGGTCCGCGGGCAGATTGTTGGTCGTCGGCGCCAACCAGCGTGCCAGCAGCGGGCCCTCTTCAATGTCGTCGTTGGGTACGCGTGGGTCGATACGCGGCAGACCAGCGGCGTGCAGAAGCCGATTGGTGCTCACTTTTGGCAGTTCGAGCGCAGCTGCAAGTCTGAGCAGCCCGACGCGATTGTAGGGATGCTTGGACTTGCCCCGGAACCAGCGATGCGCTGTCGCCTTGGATATGCCCGCTAGCTGAATCAAGCGGGATCGATTGATTCCTCTCTGCGCCATGTAGTAGTCGAGAAGTTGCTCTAGAGTGGGGCCTTCGAAGAATTCGTCGTTTTCAGACAACTGCCCGCCTCTCGCCGATTTCGGCATACTGTTTAGATCATATTACGAACGCATGTACAGACAAAATATGTCCTGAGAAAAGTGTCATAATGACGTTACAACAACGGCGAGATCGCCGACGAGCCGATTATGCTGACGAAGGTATTAAGGAACGTTGAGCCTGATAAACAACGTAACCGTCGGAGCAACTGAACGACGAAAGAGTCAGAGTGGCACGTCGCTCACTGTTCGCGACAAACTGTCGTGGAGTCTGGCCGGTATGGGAGGCGAAGCGCTACGGCAGAGTCGTATCGCTTGGCTGGTTTACTTCTATGCCTCGGCAGACAGCCATGGGGCTCGACTTTCACTTGCGGCGATCAGCGTGCTCCTGTTCACGGGGAGAATCCTGGAGGCATTCGCCGATACGCTGATCGGCTATTGGAGCGACCGAACGTCGTCACGCTTCGGTCGTCGCCTTCCGTTTATCTTCCTGGCAACGCCGCCGATGGCGATTTTCGCGGTGCTCCTCTTCATGCCACCGACTCACGCTCATGGCCTCCTGCTTGGGCTCTATTTCTTCGCCATAATGGAGGTCTTTTTTCTATTCAACAGCCTGGTGAACGTCCCATACGAGGCGCTGCTTCCGGAGATCGCTCGTACAAGTTCTGATCGCGTCTCGATCACCTCGTGGCGAGTTCAGTTCGGGGTGGCTGGAGCGGCAATTGGACTTATCGGCAGCGGTCTGCTGATCGGTCGCTTCGGGTATGTTGTGATGGCAATTGCCCTGGCGTCGTTGGCACTGGTTACCCGTTACGTTGGAATACTCGGAATCCGGCACCTGGTTCAACGCGAAGCCTCGCCCACGTCATCGTCGTTGCGCGAATCGATCCGCACAACGGCTCAGAACCGCCCGTTGCTGGCCTTTCTGCTTTCGTTTGTCATGTTCGGGACGGGTCTGTCGATGTTGGTCGGCTTGCTCCCGTTCTACGTGACAACGGTGCTGAGAAAGGCCGACACCGGTACATGGTCTGGCGTACTTACGGCCGTAGGAATCGGCACCATGGCGCTCGCCGTGCCGTTGTTCGGACGATTGGCGAATCGAACGTCTCCAGAGTACGCATACAAGCGCGCCATGCTCGCGTCGGCCATTGCGTTCCCGGTACTCTTCCTTGCCGGATCGATGTCGATCGTTTCCAAGGATGCACAGGCGCTGGTCGCCATGGTGATCGTGGGCGCTCCACTTGCCGGCGTTTACCTCTTCCCCGGTCCGATTGTTGCCCACTTCTGTGATGCCGAGCGCGATTTAACCGGTCAACAACGCGAAGGCATGCTATTCAGCATTCAGGCTTTTATGGACAAGGTGGTGGAAGCGTTCGCGCCGCTGTTCCTCGGCCTCGTGCTCTTGCTCGGTGATCGGCCGGGCGATACGCTCGGCGTCCGGTTGGTCGGTCCTGTCGCTGGTCTGGTCGTGTTCGCCGGCTTCCTGTTGGTCCGCACTTGGGGCACCGCACCAAACACTGACTCGTCACTTCAACGCTCAGAAGCGGAGAGCCGCTCGACACTGACTCAACTGGAGTGACTCTGCCTAACCAACGGCCTTGACCGCAAGCAGTCCGACTACGTCCGGGAGAGAAGTGGATCGTTTGACGGTACATGCGACCCACGGCTGCCCAATCTGGAGCACGTGAAGTCCTTCTCTACCTGGCACAGGAGGAGACGTCAATTCAATTGACATTTCCTCCTGGTTATTGGCGCCAGTGTTCGCGGATACCCTACGGGAGAGACTGTACTGACAGGTTGGTGAACTCCAACGTCTGCTGCACGTCCGCATCGAGATTCCAGGCTGCGAAGCCGACCGTTCCGGATGCCGGTCCGGTTGAGGTGGCCGAGCCCTCGAGAGTGCTGTCGATGTAGAACGAGAAGTTGGACCCCTGGGCAACAACCTTTAACGTGTGCCAGTCGGTGGCGCTCATTGAGCCGTCAAGTGGAAAGTCCGCAACGTCTTCCGCATTAGTGATTGTTGAAGCGGTGATTGATGAAGTATCTGACGATGAAATCAAGAGGGTTTGAGCGCCTACGATGAAGTCACCGCCGTAGAGCAGACAGTATTGGTAGTACTGTCCGGCGCTCTGCGCCTGCGGCGCTCGAAATATCAAACAACCCATCGAGTTGCCGACCTGCGTGAGTTTGTGCACATTGATACTGGATGTCGCGTCTCCAGCCTACAGATCGTTGTTCAGCTATTCGCTGGAACCCTCCGGCGTAAGCGCGACTGCAAGTCCACTGGCTGTCGCTGCACCGGACGTCCCGTCAGGATCACTGCAGGAGGCAACGTCGGTCAAATCTGAGCTGAAGATCGTACCCATCTGGGTTGGAGTCGACGACGGCATGTCGGAGTGGTGGCAGTGTAGGTTCCAGCGGAGAGCTCCTGCCATTGAGCGATGGTCAAGCTCTGGTCGGCAATGGATTGCTGCGCAATCTAGCGCTCTGTAGCGAGAGGGCCACGTTCGACAGCGCGGTGTCCGAGGTGGCCGCGGCGTTAATCGTCACCGAGCCTGGCGCGACGGTAGTGAACGGAGCCGGGGTGATTCCGGTGAAATGCGGGTTGGTGTTGGCGTCGGAGGTGATCGCCGTTCTGGCTCTTCCGAGCGTCACCACACCCGCTATGGCCAATGCCAGAGCAGTCGCCGCCGTCAGTTACAGAAGTCGTCTCATCGTTCCCCAAGATTGACGAGGAATCCAGACATAACTGTATGGTTCTCCAAACGTGCAAGTCGTTCAGCGCGATGAGACTATAGGCTTTTACCCTGAAGACGACTGGAGTCGATTGGTTAGATTCTGTCCAGTTGCGGTCTCATGTCTCCAGTTCTGCAGGTATTCCCAGCGAAAAGGGCCAGTCGGTCAACCCGACTGGCCCTCCGTTGACCTAACGAATCGATCCCTGGAGACCAAGTCTCAGCGCCTGCGGAAGCCAGGACACGCCATTTGAGCTCAAAGCAGCACTACTGGCGACACCCGTCGTGGATGCCGTCGACTGCAAACCGTGGACGGTCATATTGGTGAACTCCAAGTTCTGGGAATTATTGCTGTCCAGGTTGTACACCGCCACGCCAACTGCGCCCGTAGACGGACCGCTATGCGATGCCGTACCGAGGTAGGTTCCGTTGAAGAAGAACCACAGATTGTTCCCCTGCGAGATCACCTTGATCGTGTTCCAATCGGTCGATTTCGCTGAAGTGCTTATGGGGAACTGGCCCAGTTGATCGGTTACGGGTGTGGTCGAGCTGGTACTCGACGCGAGGTAGAAGGACTGGAGACCGACGATTGTGCCATCTCCCGAGTAGACCAGGCAGGAGACGAAGGTCTGCATGTCGGTCGCGGTGGTTACGGAGCGGAACATCAAGCAACCGGCACTCGGGCCGGTAGGTGACAATGTTCGGACGTCTACGCTGTAGGATGCGTCTCCGTAGTTCCAGTTGCTGTTGAATACGCCGTCGAACGTGTTCGGTGGCATCGTCAGTTTGTACCCGTTTGGGGTCGGTTCACCTGTCGCTCCCGACGCGCTGTTGAGCGCGGGAATATCCGTGAGCGTTGACTGCGCCAGCATTGCCCCTTCGGCTGGATACGAAGTTGGTGTGCTTGTGGCCGTGGCAGTGGTTGTCGGCGAAGTTGTGGGTGACGTCGTCGCGGTGGTGGTTGGGGTCGAGGTATCACTTCCCGGATTGGTCCAATGCGTCGGCATATCAGGATGTTGGCTGCCGTCCCAGGAGTAGCCCCAGAAGTGCCAGCGGAAGGATTCGACCAGGGAACGCAGGGTCGCGGTGATATTGGCCGGGATAGGCTGCCCGTCAGCAGTGAACCAGGGATCGATACTCTGCGGTGGTTGAACCGTATTGGCATGAGTGGGGACGTCCGGATGATTGCTACCATCCCAACTGATGCCCCAGAAGTGCCAGCGGAAGGCTTCGACGAGGGAGCGCAGGGTCGCGTCGGTGGCGGCTTGATCGAAGGTGGAACCGGTCACCCATGGACCGACGGGATCACCGGTGCCGGTGAGACCGACGTGACTGGGGAGTTCCGGATGCGCGTTGCCATCCCAGGAGAGCCCATAGAGATGCCAGCGGAAGGCCTGCACCAGGGACTGCATGGTGGCGTTGATCTGCGTGGCTTTCGGCGTGCCGTCCGCGTGGAACCATTCGCTGTCTCCCGCATTGTTCGAGACCACGAAATCCCATTCGGCCTGGAACTGATTGCCGTTGGCATCGGTGGCCACGACCGTGGCGGTGTAGATGCCAGCGCTCAGGACTTGCTGTTGGGAGATGGCGAGCATCGTCTCACTCTGGCTGCCGATCTGTTCGATCTGACTGCCGTGGAGGGAGAGGGTGACGGTGGTGAGCGCGGCGTCGGCGTAGGCGTGCGCGCCGATCAAGACCGGACCAGGGGCCACGGTAGTAAAGGGTGCTGGCGTAAGGCTATCGAAGTGCATGCCAGATGGCGTGGCTGACGCGCCGCCACTCCACCAACCGAGTTGCAGCGCGCCGACGAGCGCGAGGATGACCGTGGCAACGCCTGCCAACCGAACGTACTGTTTCATGCCGTTCCCCAATCTACGAAGCTGCCTGAAATATTCGGAACAGAGGCAGGAGCATACGCTGCGGTCTCCTTCTCCGGCCCCCGGTTATCAAGACATCCGATGCGTTACAGGATTGTGGAAAATCGCGTGAATACCTGACGTTCTTGTGACAGGCGGCAACGTACTGTTGATCCCGTCTCTCATTCGCGTTTGGCGTCAGTATCGCATGTTCGTACGATCTTGTGTTTGCCTTGCTCTGCCCTTTGCGTTCGACCGCTCACACCCGACGGATTATTGGACAGTGTTGTCAAGACGGTGGGGTCTGCTCCTGCGATTAGGCTCTCCTCATGTCACCGCGGCCGCGCAACGCGCGCATGCTTTGGTTGTTGAAGATGTCGCTCACGGCGTATCGCCGCGGTCCTGATTTCGCTGTCTCGAATTGATACGAAATCGTAACGCGTGGTTGGAATTTCCACGTCGCAGCGGGTCCCTCGTCGCCGCATACTGACGGCATGTGCGCGTTCGGACGTTCGAGAGAGTCGAGGGATCATGGCGTTGGAGATCGAAAGCCGGGCAGAGAAACGTGTCTCGCCATTCGAGAAGCGGCCGGTGCTGGTCTTCTGGGAGACGACCAAGGCCTGTCTGCTTGCCTGCCAGCATTGCCGAGCAAGAGCACAGCAGACTGCACTTCCCGGCGAGTTGACGACGAGCGAAGGGGAACGCCTGCTTGCGGACATCGCGGCCTTTGGACACCCCGCGCCGGTCGTGGTCTTCACTGGCGGCGACCTCCTGATGCGGCCCGACATCTTTCACCTGCTCCAGTTCGCGAAATCTCTTGGTCTGCGTATGGCGGTCTCCCCGAGCGCAACGCAGCTCGCGGCTGACGCGGTCATGCAACGATTTACCGAACTCGGCGTTCACAGCCTCTCACTGAGCCTGGATGGTCCTGAAGATGTCCATGATCGGATTCGCGGAATACCGGGAACGTTCCAGAGCACGTTGAGCGCGCTCCATCGCGCCCAGGCCGCCGGAGTTTCCGCTCAAATCAACACGGTGGTGATGCGGAGAACGGTGGAACATCTGCCCGAGGTGGTCTCGCTCCTCCTACGTGAAGGGGTACACGTTTGGGAAGTCTTTTTCCTCATCGCTACCGGCAGAGCACTCGCCTCCGAGTACCTCACACCTCAAGAATGGTCAGATGTCTCTGATTTCTTGATCGACGTCACCGGCTATGGACTGCTGGTCCGGGCCATCGAAGGTCCCTTTGTCCGGAGGGCGCTCATTGAACGACATGAGGGCATCCGCGCCAACGGGGCACTCTATCACCGCCTGGTTGCGGATCTCGAACGTCGAGCGGGAAAGCCGGTCCGGCAGCCACAGATGACCCGAGTCGGAACCCTGGATGGCGATGGAATCGTCTTTGTGACGCACGATGGTTGGATCACGCCAGGAGGATTTCTGCCGATTCACCTCGGGCATGTGCGCCACGATCGAATCACCGACGTCTATCGGACACACCCGTTGCTGCTCGACATCCGACGGCGGAAGTTCAGCGGCCCGTGTGGACAGTGTCGTTTCAGCGACGTTTGTGGCGGTTCCCGCGCCCGTAGCTTCGCCCACGACTGGAACCCCCTCGGCAGCGATCCAGCCTGTCCCTTGGTCACACGCGAACCCGACACTGTCTGAAAGAATCACCATCGATAATAGCTGCGGAACTCCCTCAGTTGGCGGTCGAGTGCGGGTCTATCGATTGCGCATGAGACCGGCAGCAAATGCCGGTTGAACACTTCCTTCCATTGCAACTGGCTCCGCTCGCTCCCGGCCGATATCCCGTCGACAATACCGGCCGCATGGCCACGCCTGCCTGAGGGAGTTTTGTGATGCGCATCGCTATGCTTGCGCCATTTGTGGAGCCCGCTCCACCAAAGGCCTTTGGTGGCACGGAACGAGTGATTTCAGTTCTCACCAACGATCTAGTTCGCGGCGGTCACGATGTGACGCTCTTTGCCAGTGGAGACTCTCAGACCTCCGCCAGGCCCATTCCGACGCATCCACGCGCACTGTGACATGATCCGGACACCCACGACTACACGCCGCCCACGCTCATCAACGTCAGTGACGTGTACCAGCGTGCGGAGGAGTTTGACCTGATCCACAATCACGTCGGATTTCTTGCTCTTCCGGTCGCAAGACTGAGTTCCGTACCCAACGTGACGACCCTTCATGGCCGGCTCGATATTCCGGATCCGCCGAACCTCTATCGGGCCATTCCTGAGCAGTTCTATGTGTCAATCAGCCACGCGCAACGTGAACCTATGCTCGATGTCAACTGGGTCGGCAACGTCTATAACGGCATCGATCTCAGCCATTTCGCATGTCACCCGGACATTGGCGACTACCTGGTCTTTCTTGGACGTATCTGCCCCGAGCAGCGCCTAGATCGAGCTATCGAAATTGCGCGCGACTTCGGGATGCGTCTGATCATTGCGGCGAAGGTGGATCCAGTTGACCAGAACTATTACGACGACGCGATTGCTCCGCTAATCAAGCAGCACAAGGACTTCGTCGAGTACATCGGTGAGGTCAATGAGGGTCAGAAAAAACGAGTTGCTGGGTCACGCGTTTGCCAATCTCTTCCCAATTGACTGGCCCGAACCGTTTGGACTGACCATGGTCGAGAGTATGGCAACCGGCACGCCGGTTGTGACTCAGCGCGTTGGTTCAACGCCGGAAGTGACCGAGCATGGCGTATTCGGTTTTCTGTGCAAAACGATGGCAGAGATGGTGGACGGTCTGCGTCGAGTGCCGAAGATCGACCGTCAGGCGTGTCGGCAGATGGTCGAAGCGCGATTCTCCGCAGAGGCAATGGCTGACGGCTATGAAGAAGTCTACGAGAGAGTCGTATCACTCACACGCTAGAGGACGAGTTGACCGCCGACACTCTATGAAGCCTGGAACACGGACGATGGTGTACGCACACCCGCGAAGTCCCTGTGCCTTCGTGCTGTGATCGCGCCGCCGTTCCCCTGGCGTCGTCCAGATCTACTCAAGCATCCTCGTTCACGGACCTGAAGCCTTTGCGCTGGGATGTGTCAGGATCCGCTGGAGGCGCGGGACCTGTTCAGAAATTGTTCGTCGACGGAGTTCAACGAATCTTCACGCTACTATCCCAATAAAAAGAGCGTTCATCACGCTGACTACGCTGTGTACGCCTCAGCGATCGTCGAGATCCGCCGCTTGGTCACCCTTCGAGCTGGCGGGTAACGGATCGGGCGTGCCTGGCTGCGGCTGCGGCGGCTGAACTCTGAGCTCGTCTTCACCTACCGAGCCTTCCAGCCGCGCGGCAATTCGACGCGCGGCGTGACCGTCTCCATACGGATTTGTGGCAAGAGCTATCCGACGGTAGGCGACGGAGTCATTGAGCAAGAAGTCGGCGTACCCCACGATTGGTTCAACGGACGTGCCGACGAGCCGTGCCGTCCCAGCGTCAATGCCCTCCGGTAGCTCGGTCGTGTCCCGAAGAACGAGAATTGGCTTTCCGAAGGCTGGCGCTTCCTCCTGCAAGTCGCCGGAGTCACTGATGACGATCGTGCAGCGCTTGAGCAGCCACACAAGCGACTGGTAGTCGAGTGGCGGCAGTAAGGTGACGTTCGGCTCGCCACCGAGAATTTCGTTCGCGAGTTTGTCAACTCGAGGGACCGGATACACCGGCACCACGACGTTCACGTTGGCGTGCCGTTCGGCGATCTGTGCAAAGGCGGTGAAGATGTTCTCTAGTCGAGAGTCGAGGCTTTGGATTTGCTGAGTCATTCCAAGTATCAACCGGCGATCGTCGTGCTCCAACGCAGCGACCGGCGTGCCGTGTGGGCTAAATGGTAACTGCGCGACATACTGCGCGGCATCGATCACCGTGTTTCCGGTCACGACGACTTGGTCGTCAGGAACTCCTTCATCATGCAGGTTTTCAGCGGCCCAGCGTGTCGGGGCGAAGTGCAGATCGGCTAGCACTCCAACCAACCTCCGATTCACCTCCTCGGGAAACGGGCGGTGCTTGTCGAGCGTACGCAAACCCGCCTCGACGTGAGCGACGGGTACGTGCTGATAGAACGCCGCCAGGCTAGCCGCCATCGCCGCCGTCGTGGCTCCCTGCACCAGAATCCAGTCCGGTCTTTCGTTGGCTATGACGGGGGCAAATCCCTCAAGCATGGCCTCGGTTACCGAATCGAGCGATTGATCGGGGCGCATTACATTGAGCTCGTGATCCGGTTCAATGTCGAAGAGAGACATCACCTGGTCGATCGTTTCTCCCCCCTGTTGGGCAACGCAGACCCGTGACGTGACGTTGCGACCGTGCCGTGCGAACTCGCGGATGACCGGCGCCATCTTGATTGCTTCTGATCTGGTGCTGATGATGGTGAGTGCCTTCATCGCCTGCTCTCCGATGTCTCCAAGTTCTCCATAGCTCGATTATGTTGTTGGTTTTGATGGATTTTCGGTCGCGACGGACACGCCAAAGGATCGGCCGAATTCATCGTCCTTTTCCTGACTGATACTGATTCACACTTGTCAGTTTGGTGGTTTGGTAACCAGAGCGCAGATCCAATCCGTCGCCGACCCGAGCAACATGATTGTCGGGAATTGTGAACTTGGCTCTGATGACTGGTGGGAACTTCATCTGACGCTGAAGCCGACTCTCGAGGAGAGAGGTTCCCAGACTAGAGCTCGACCCCAGCGCCATCCGTTCGGGAACGCCTGTGGACTATCGTTGTCGTGAATGCACAAGTTTACAGTGTTGACTACCTCAGCGGCGTTTACCCATTGACGGAAAGCCAGCATGTCCACCGTGGCACCACCCGAGATGAACCGAGATCCCCTTGCATAGTCCCCGCGGGAGAGGAGGAATCCAACGAAACGGGCAAATCTGCGAGGATCCTTCGAACTATCTTGTTCATTCAGCGCGGCGATGTCCACGGTGATGATCGACGCTGTTTTATCTTGAAACTGGTACCGAGTCTGCATCTTGCCTTCTTCTGGTCGTCGGCGCGTCGAGGAACTGACGATGACGTAGGATCGAGCGCGTGGTGGGTAAGTTCGCTCGATTGCCGACTAGTCAGCACTTGCTCCGCTTTTGTCTCATCTCGCAGATGGTGATCGGTACCTGTCCATCTCGTTCCGCTGTCGTTGGATGAAGCAGGACGTCGAATCGGGACGTGACTCCATGCACGGTACCGTCCACCAAAAAACCGGCCAGTCGCGAGACGGCCGGTTTCACCATTTACTCCCCGTCGTTCAGGTGACCATTCATAAGCTGCGGATGATCGTATCTACCTACGCCGATTCACTTGTCAAGGGACGTAACGCAGAATCGTTTCCGTCCCGCAGGAAGATCGGGTAGATCTGGACGAGACGTTAACGACTTGTCATAAACAGGTAAATCTCGAACGATGATGGGTCGGTTCAATTCCGTGCGCGACGGAGCGCTAGTCCGGCGAGAACGGAAATGAGGATTCCATAGCAAGGATAGGGGAGCCTCACGCTAGACCTCGAGGCAGGCCAGAAGAGCGGAAGTCCTTCACTTGTGACCGTGTCTCGAGTGAAATGCGCCATCAGTCCAAAAGCGCCGCCGAGCGCGAGTCGTCGACGTTGAGCGAGTTGTTTGGAAGCCAGTGCCAGGGTCGCGATGATCGTGAGCAGCGAGTGCGCGTACGGGCGACTCGTTCCGTCGCTCAGAATGGTGCTGCCGAGCAGCCACGGGATGTGGTCCGTGTCGATCAAAACAGAGGCCAGTAACGCGCTCGCTGCGAAGTCGACACTCATTGGACGCTGGAGCGTCCCAAGGAGTAACGTGGTGGTCGCAAGGTGGGCCGGCTCATCGAGCGCGGCGGCGATCCAGATGGGCGGTTTCCAGAGACGAAAGATGCCGTCAACTCCGAAGATTCCAGTTGCCAGCACGAGGGGCCAGAATGGCGAGTGCCAGAGGTTTCCCCAGTTTCGCGGTGTCGCGTCGACCCGGTGGCGCATTGGTAGCGCTGGTTGGTCCGCTTCAGCCGCTCCAAATGTCGATATTGCATCGAGCGATGATCGAGTTTCGACAGGGGCGGAAGCCGAGGCCATCGCCCTGTCATTCACGGTCGCGACTTGAAGAATCCGCTGAACGTACGTCCGAATCACCGACTTTCTGGTCCTTCCTCTGTCTATCACACACAATTGAGAAGTCCGTTTCGCGTGGCTCTTCGTCGTCGGTTGAACGAGAGCCTGGCCGCGGGCTCCCGACCGACTTGACAATTGAAACAGATCCTTATCGTCACCGAGGGAATGGGTTCGAAGATAGCGTCGTGGAGAGCAACGCAGTGGGACCGACACTCGCGTGTGACCGCGTTGATTTTGGTTGAATGCGTGCACGGACCCTGGTCGATTGCGTACGATTTTGAGCGGGGATTCGGGTCGTGGTCTGCGTGCCCCCTCGAGTGACCTTCAGCGTGACGATGTCCCGTTCAGACGCCTAAGTGAAGTATCGCGAGGTTCGCATGACGATTGAGGAAGGGGGAGCGATGCGCCGCACGCAGGCGGAGCCAGAGCGCCCAAACTCAGCGTCGGTGACCTTCTGGGATAGATACTTTGCTCCACCAGAGCCGGTCATCCCTCAAACTCGAGGAGCTCGGCTTCCATATATTCCGGCGCTCGACGGTATTCGAGCGCTCGCAGTTGGCGCGGTTCTTCTCTATCACGGCGACGTGTCTTGGGCGCCCGGCGGCTTCCTTGGCGTCGAGGTCTTTTTCGTGCTGAGCGGCTATCTCATCACGTCGCTCTTGCTCGCTGAGTGGAACACGAACGGCAAGATAGACCTGCGCTCGTTCTGGATGCGTCGCGCGAGACGCCTGCTTCCTGCACTGTACCTGCTGCTCGTCGGAGTCCTCACCTATGCGGTGCTCAAGCTGCCCGGACAGGTCACGCAACTCAGAGCCGATGCCGCTGCGGCTGCGGCGTATGTCACCAACTGGTGGTTAATCTTCGACCACAAATCCTACTTCGAAGCGGTCGGGCGTCCCTCGTTGTTCAAGCATCTCTGGTCGCTGGCGGTGGAGGAGCAGTTCTACCTGATCTGGCCGCCGCTCTTCTTTCTCGGAATAACGCGGGTGCGGCGTCGACTGCTGGTGACGTATGTGGTCATTGGCGCGCTCGTTTCAACGGCCTTGATGGCGTTGCTCTACAATCCGGCCGTCGATCCATCCCGCGTCTACTATGGAACTGATACACGTGCGGCCGAACTGCTTGTCGGCGTTGCGCTCGCGTTCGTCTGGCAGCCGGGAAAAGCAATCGAGTGGCCGGGTGCCGTTGGTTCTCGCATCTCGGCTTGGGTGAAATCTTGGCGCTGGACGTCGACTGCGATTGATGCGATCGGGTTGGCCGCATTGATCGGAGTCGGCATCGCGTTCTGGAGATTCGGGCAATACAGTCCAGTTCTCTATCGCGGTGGGTTTCTGCTCGTTGCCGTGGTTACGGCACTGTTGATCGCGGCGGTGGTTCACCCTGATTCGAAAGTGGCGGCGCGAGTGCTCGGAGTGGCGCCACTTCGCTGGATCGGTCTGCGCTCGTACGGAATCTATCTTTGGCACTGGCCAGTCTACATGGTTACTCGACCACAGCTTGACGTGTCGATACAGGGATTTCCGCTGCTGGTGCTTCGGGTCGGAGTCACCCTGATCCTGGTGGAGACTTCGTATCGACTGGTCGAGATTCCATTCCGATCCGGTCGGGTTGGGCGTGCCTGGCGCGATTTCCGGGACGAAAACGCGGAGCAGCGACCGTTGGTGCGAGCGTCCTGGCTCGCCCTCAGTGGCACCGTTGCGATGTCGACGGTCTTGCTCGGTTTCGCTGTCGCCCGCGCGAAGCCCGAAGAGACCCCATCCTATCTTTCGGTGCAGGAGGTTCACATCACCGCAAGCCCGACGGTTCCAGCAACGGAAGTACCGCCTACTCCGACGATCGAACCGACGCCGACATCGGCGCCAACCCCAACCCCGACACCGGTTCCCCCAACTCCTTCACCGACCACAGCCCTGATAGTGGCCTCCCCCACCGGGATACTTACGCCGACTGCGGTCCCAACCAGCACGCCAACGCCACTTCCGACTCCGACCCCGACACCGGCAGCAACGCCAACGCCCACACCGGTACCAACGGCGAACCCGAACACGGCGCCCACCGTCACGGCAGTGGGGGACTCGGTTATGGTGGGCGCGTCGACCGACATGGCCAATGAGATCCCGAATCTCGATCTGGACGCCAAAGTCGGATTGCAGGTTTCGGAGGCGATTCAGATACTGCAGTCTCGCGTCAACGCGGGAACGTTGCGACAGGTCGTGGTGGTCGACGTCGGCAATAACGGACCAATGACCTCGGAGGAGTTCGATCAGATTATGAGTCTCGCCGGTAACGATCGAAAGGTGATTTTCTTGAGCGTTCGTGTCCCCCGTTCCTGGGAAGGACCGAACAATCAGGTTATTGCCCAGGGTGTCTCCCGTTATCCCAATGCTTCGCTGATCGATTGGTACAGCGAGACCGTGAATCACCCTGAACTATTCTGGGACGATGGCATTCATCTGCGGCCTGCCGGAGCAACACTCTATACGCAACTCATCGCGCAGCAAATCCAGGCTATCTCGAAATAGCCGTCTCAAGAAGACGATCTCACACAGCCGATGCACGTCAGGATTTGCGCAGACTAAGTCCTGTCGAGTAGGCACGCTGTCCGCGACTTCACCGGTATTCATTCGTCGTGACTTCATGGCATCTTCCCTGCGTTTGCGCAACGCAGAGTGTCGCCCCCAGATCCTGCTTAAACACGGAGCAACCTGCCAGTTCGCCTCGTGGCTTATTTATGGAGGTGCCGTGACGAGCGATGCGTCGTCTCGCCCTGAGCGCAATGGAAACCCCCTGCAGCGCGACCTTCCATTCACATATGCTGAACTCATTGATCCCCAAAGCGAAGACCTGCAGGCAGTTGAACATCAGTACCAGATCGATCCTGCGTTGATCGAACAGATGCAGGATCGGTCGATCGTTCCTGGTGTCGCCGAAAGCGCCAATGAAGTCCAGGCGCTGGTGCGACTCGACGTTCCCGCGGGAATGGCGGACAACCAGATGTCCTGGGAGCGCGTCGATCTGTTACTTGGCCAGGATTTCGTGGTCGTAGCACAGCCGCGACCGCTAACCACGGTACGGCGAGCGGTGGTGCGCGCGAGCGCGCTCCACGATCCCACCTCGACCGAATTTGCGGCGCTGCTGGTGGCGCAAGTGGTCGACATGTATCATCTCACGCTGCTTTCGTTTGAGCGTTTTATGCAGCGGCGCGGGAACCGCCAGGGTGCG
Organism: uncultured Chloroflexia bacterium; assembly: GCA_963782955.1. Classification (GTDB taxonomy): domain Bacteria; phylum Chloroflexota; class Chloroflexia; order Thermomicrobiales; family Thermomicrobiaceae; genus CALAGB01. Next base: position 141,641 of record CAWALJ010000001.1, read on the forward strand.
GGTCAGTCTGCTCGCGGCGGAGTGGATAATGAGCGCGCAGCCTTGCTTGGCGATTTTGACCGCTCTTCCCGGCGGCTGAGACGGATTCTCGAGGACCTTTCGGGCGGATTGATCGCTGTCATGACCAAGCCCGCGCGCAGGCAGGTGCGACTCACCTTGGACCGGCTGGACACGGTAGAAGCGGACATTCAGCGTCTGCGCAATCAAGTCGGGTCCACGGAATCACCGGATTCGGTTTCGGCCGAACGGGAGAGCGCACTCGGTGCCGAATCACCCGAAGTCATCGAAACCGCCGCAGCCGTTGGCGAGCGACGTCTTCATCGACTGAACCCTGCTCACGCTATCACCGCACTTCTGGGCGCATTCGGCGTGAGTTTCGGCGCTATCGCGATGTCCTGGACAGGCGGTCCGTGGATGCAGAGCCTGGGTTTCGACCGGGCACAGTTAATCGGGGCGCTCGCGTTCCCTATCGGTTTCGTCATCGTCATGATCGGCAAAGGAGAACTCTTCACCGAGAACTTCTTCTTCCCGGTGACCGGGGTGATTCGCGGTCGAGGCAGCCTTCGCGATCTGCTTGAGCTCTGGGGCTACGTCCTCTTCTTCAATATGGTCGGCAGCGTTATCTCGTCTTACTTGATGAGCCGCACCGGGGTTCTAAATTCCTCGTCAAGTGCCTTCCTCATACATGTTGCCAACGACAAGATTGGCTACACATTCTGGGAAGCGTTTATGAAGGCCATCTTCGCTGGTTGGTTGATGACCATCATGACCTGGCTGATTCTGGCGGCGACCGGCATGGGGCCGAGGCTGGTCGTCATCTGGATGACCGGGTACCTGATCGTTGCCGGTCACTTCAACCACGTGGTGATATCGGCGCCTGAGATCTTCACCGCGATGTGGCTTGGCGCGCACATCACGGTCGGAGATTGGTTCATCCGTAACTTCGTTCCGGCGCTTCTCGGGAACTTGATCGGTGGTGTCGTGTTCGTGACCATCCTTGGTTTTGCCCAGGCACACACGCTGGAACAAAGCGATCGCGAAAACGATGGGCGCAGGCAGAATGGTCGACGAACCCGATTTTGGCCCGAGTAGAACGACGCTGAGCGATCCCAGAATCTTTCAGAGGTTGGGTGGCTGGGTGTTATTGGCGGATTCCATGTACCTGCGGTCTCGAATATTGATCGCAAATTCATCCGCCAGTCCCTGTGCATTCGGCGCGAACTCGTCGTCGGGACCGGGAACCCGAACGAGCGATTTGATGCTCCCCACTCTCAGCTCCCACGCGGTGGTTACATGCCCGCTCTCGGAGTTCTGAGCAACACTTCCACCGAACGAAACTCCCGTCGCATGGATGTTTCCGACTCATCAGAGGTGAATTGTGGGAAACCGTTTGGGCGACTTTCGCTGACGCGAATGGGCCGCCTTTACGTCTTCTTTGATTCGGGTAGAGGGAGCGCGCTCGACTATCCTGTCCGGCGCTGCATAGGACGCGGTTTCCGGACCATACGCGGACGAGACACGGCGTCACGTGATTTGAGTGCCAGCTCGGTCGAATGTATTGCCCTCTTGCGCATGTTCGGTTTTCTCGGCGATGATTCGCGCGTCGATTTTCTGGTGGGAAGAGCATTCGCGCGAAGAGGAGGGGAAACCGTGTCTGTTCAACATGAACAAGTCGGCATGATCACGCCATCTTTACTGGCGTATTTGTTTCCCGATGAGATTGTTCATGGGAAGTCCATGAAGTTCGTTGGGACGACCTACCCGTGTCGGAACACCGCCATCAACGACAAAGAGCTTGCCGTGATTCTCTTTTCGCTCGCGTTCTGGAATTTACAAGATGAAGGGGTTGTCAAGCTCGATTACGTCGAAAAGAAATCGCTACGCATTTTCACCGTGCGCAGCGTCAACGTCACGCTGCTGCACCAGTCTCCCCGCCACGGTTTGGAGCAGGGCATTCTCGATCAGCTCCAGAAGTCGCAGACTCGAACGGCACAACAGATCGTGCATGATTGGTACGGTCGAGACGACGATAACGCGCCGAAAGTTGTCACCAACGCGTTGCAGCAACATGGAGTCGACAGCGGTCTTCTACGTGTTGTCGACTCCGGGCACGGAACCGTAGGCAAGCTGGTCTTCGGGAAGACTAAGGTTGAGTGGCTGTGCGACACCATTGCGACGCAGCACCAGAATTTCCTGACCATGAAGCAGAGTTGGAACCAGTTCCAGGGGAACAACCCGCTACTTGCCAAACAACTGCTAAACCAGGTGGAAACGGCCATCGAGTCGCGGCAGATTCGGGACGATAAGTACGAAAACAACTGACGTCCACTTGCGCGGGATCGCGGTTGTCGCCGATCAGACGTACAGAAGACTTGACACCGCGGTCAGAAAGGTGACCGCGGTGTCGTAAGCGCACGTCACAAACTGAGCAGCCGCCGTCACAGCGTGTTTATGGCGTCAGGAAGATCGGCGGAAGCGGTCCGAGCAGGTGAATCGTCCATACGTTCGTCGACGGTGAGGTCGCCGTGAAGAAGACTACCCCGCGGTCTCCGTTGGCCATGGAATACCACAAACTGCCAAATGGTCCAGTTACGGATACGACACCTTGTCCGCCGGTGGGTGATGACTGGGTCACCGTACCAACAAGACCGGAAGACATGTGATATGCCCAGAGCGTCCCTTGAGCACCGCCGGTCGTGTTCCAGATTCCGGTAGCAACTGAACCGTTTCGGTTTTCATGCGTGGTCACGGTCCCGATATACGCTCCCGTTCGACTGTAAACGTTGAACGTGACCGTTTGGGAGTATGACTGGGCAGACGTGGTTGCCGGTGCGAGCAGCGCGGCCAGCGCAAGCATCAAGATTGCGATCACCGCAACTCGCATACGCAATTGCTTCATCGAGTTCTCCTCGTGGCTAGATGCCGATCGATCGCCCTCCAAGAATTGCGCCTCCTTCCTCTTGCACGCGATTGTCGGAACCGAAGCGCGACAGCGCTGTGGAAATCGCCGCCGAGAACGCAACAGATTCATGCCAATTACCATTGCCCGGCTACGATATCGGCTCAACAGTGATGCGTCTCGACGAATCGAGCTCGCGATCGGCGCGTGGAGTCGTGCCGTTGGAGCGGTTTGCTGACCGAGGAGATGTTCCCAGAATTGACCGCTTTGGGTTGTGCTCTAGTCCATCTGACCTTCGAGGAGGACGTCTCCTCCCGCTGGGGACCGGTGACGCATGAGACGGGAACGTCACTCTACCTGGCGCGTCAGTGGAAGCCGTTCGATGCAGTCGAACACCAACAGCTTGCCAACCTGACAGACGTGACGGGTCTCGTCTTCAGTTCGTTTAGATACGACAATCCAAACGCGGTAACGTGGGATGTCTGGCCAATCTAGCTTCGCGATCGTTTACAGTTGGTTCCGATCGTCCTCCTGAAGGCCAGGACAACGTTACTTGAGTCGAGCGTGATGGACTGATCGAGTCTCGATTCATAACGTTCCTGCGGCGAACTGTGTGAGGACTGAAGCTTGCTGCGGCGAGTGAATCGCACGGCAGGACCTGAGAAGCAATTTCGCGGCGGGTTTCCCGCGATGGCGCTGTTGAGTATTGGAACTTCGGAGCTGAAGACGACGCGCACGTTCTATTGAAACGCGTTATTCGCCGCGACATCCGCCAGATAGTACCCACTGTCTTTGATCGTCCGCTGCTGGGTCGCGAAGTCGACATGAACGATACCGAAGGGGCGCGTGTAACCGTAGGCCCATTCGAAGTTATCGAGCAGGCTCCAGGCGAAATATCCCTTGAGCGGCACCCCATTGGATATGGCACGGTGAGCTTGCGCGAGGTGGTTGCGGAAATAGTCGAGTCGTTGCTGATCGTGGACGCGACCGTCGGGAGTGACCACATCTTCGAAGGCCGCACCATTTTCGGTCACGTAGAGGGCACTTGGACTGTAGCGCCGATTTACGTGAGTAAGCGTGTCGTACAGGGCGGACGACGATACCTCCCAGCCCATCAACGTGTATTCTCCGGGCGGGTTCACTCGACGGTAATTTACTGGAGGGAGCAGGTCTCCAGCCGCGATCAACGAACGTCGGTAGAGATTTATCCCCAGGAAATCGATCGGAGCGCTGATCGACTTCATATCTCCGCCCTGCACCCGCGGCGCGGCGTCACCGACCAGATTGATGACGTCATCGGGGTAGGCGCCATCAAACAACGCATCGAGGTACATCCGGTTCTGGAGACCGTCGTAATGTTGGGCGGCTGCAATGTCTTCGGGATTATCGCTCGCGGCCTCGACGTGATTGACATCGAGAACGATTCCAACTTCCGCGTCAGGCACATTAGCGCGCAGTACGTCGACCGCTGAGCCGTGCGCAAGTAGGGCGTGATGGGCTACCTTCAGGGCGGAACGCAGGCCGAGACGGAGTCCGGGCGCGTCCTCACCTTCCAGGTAACCGGACATGCCGAAAGTCCAGGGTTCGTTGAGCGTCGTCCAGTGCTTCACCCGATCGCCAAGCGTCCGACTCACGACATCGACAAAAGCACAAAAGTCATCTACGACGCCCCGCCTGAGCCAACCTCCGCCATCATCTTGCAAGCGCTGCGGCAAGTCCCAGTGATACAGAGTGAGAAGTGGCGTGATTCCCGCCTCAAGCAGACCGTCCACGAGGCGAGAATAGAAGTCGAGACCAGCGCCGTTGACCTGGCCCCTCCCATCTGGAATGACTCGTGTCCACGAGACCGAAAAGCGATAGGCGTTGAGATTGAGACAGCGCATCAATTCGATGTCTTCACGCCAGCGATGGTAGTGATCGCAGGCGACATCGCCTGACTGATGATCCGCGATCTTGCCGGGCATGTGGCTGAAGGTGTCCCAGATGCTCGGCCCGCGGCCATCCTCGGTTGTCGCGCCCTCGATCTGATAAGCGGCTGTTGCCGTGCCCCAGAAGAAGCCTGGTGGGAATTGAAGTCGCGAGGACAGCGGTTACCTCCCTCGACGTGATAATCCAGGAGTTCGGGAATTACGTGGATCCGGCCTCGGATCTGCAGCAACGATGTTCCAACGAGTCAGGCTGGCAACGCTGGCAGTTTAGCGTAGCCAGGCGGGGAGGCGGTTCAAAATACGGCGTCACTGTCGCGATATCGATGGTGCGGAAAGCGGGACTCGAACCCGCACGGGGATTTCCCCCAACGGTTTTTAAGACCGCAGCGTCTGCCATTCCGCCATTTCCGCGTGTCCCCAGCTTGACGGGTACGTCGTGCGATTAAGTGTGCTTGAGTCGTCGTCCGCTAGCAACCATGTGTACATCCATACGCGCACAAAGTCGTTGAGTGATGCGAGCGGCCGATTCTGTCAACAGGCACGCAAGACGTTTAGCTCAGACGTACGTCGGCGAGCGCGGAAATCGGTAAGTCAGTCCGGAAGACCGGGCGCGTACTCGTGAAGCAGGGCGGCGCCGGAATTCTGAAGTCGTCGTAGGGCATCGCAGAGTCGATTGAATGCGCGCAAGACGTTCAAGCTTTGATCAAGCGAGAGGCGGTTGGAAGCGATAGCGTCGGCGAATTCATCGACGTCTTCGAGTTCGTAGCGGCCACCCGAGTAGAGCGACAGATCCAGATAGGCGTCATGTACGTGCCAGAGTGGACCTTCGACCGTGACGAAGTCCGGTTCGAGCTTCCACTCGAACATCGACGCTCGCGCGCCCTGGTCGTTTCGAAATCGCGTCACCGACCAGCCCTGATCCGGGAGAAGCCATGTATCCTGGAAATGTGGCCCGGAATCGATCGTGACCGATCGTGAATAGAAGAGCGAACCCGCCGCCATCTCCAGTCGGTTGAGTTTGAACGGTCCGTGGTTCGCGTTGCCGACCGTTCGCGCGCGCGTGTCGATGAAATGATCTGGCGGCATGTTCAGCCCTGAATCCGATTCCTCGCCGGTGGCGGTGTTCTCACACTGACCTGCGCCGTGCGAACCGTGCAAGCGTGACGTCTTTCCAACAGACAACGTGAGAACGTCGTCTGCCGTTCGACCTTGATGGCTATTTCGACCGAAGTGCAACGAAAAAACGGATCCCGTTCGGGATCCGTCCGCGGAGCGGAAGACGGGATTCGAACCCGCGACCTTCTCCTTGGCAAGGAGATGCTCTACCAGCTGAGCCACTTCCGCACTTCGAAGAGCCGTCTCCGGCGTCAACGCAGCAATTCTAACTGCTCTCGAATCGGGCTGTCAAGACGGAGTTAAGTCCTGGTGCCCGCTCTCTCCTGAGTGGATCCATCGGGCAAGCGATCCCTGGCATGACGTTGATTGGTGCGTACGAACGGATGATCTGTCAGAAATGCAAGCGTTGACGTACAAGCACAGCGGGGATATAATTCCGCGACAGTAGCTCCTTCCGTGTGAACGATGCCACTGGCTTCTGTCCGTCCCACTGGTGCCGACTACCAAGGTTTTCATTGGGCTGCGTTTATTGCGCCCGGCCCGCAAATGGTGATCCGTAACATGTCTGAACTAACGACCAGGCTTCAGAGCGATCTCAAAGAAGCCATGCGTTCTTCCGATACAACGCGTCGGGACGTCGTTCGGTTTCTCCGTTCGGAGATTCACAACGTCGAAATCGAACGTGGGCATGCGCTGTCCGACGACGAGATCGTTGCCGTCGTGCAGCGACAAATCAAACAACGACAGGATTCGATAGAGCAGTTCGAACGCGGCGGGCGTCAGGATCTGGTTGATCAGGAACAGGCTCAGATCAACATCCTCGAACAGTACCTTCCACCGCAGCTGACCTATGACGAGGTGCTGAACCTTGCGCGCGAGGTTGCAGCTCAACAAGGCGCAAGCGGTCTAGGTGATATGGGTCGGATGATGCCGGTGCTGCGTGAGCGAATCGGCCAGCGTGCACAGGGAAACGTCGTGGCGCAGGCCGCACGAACCGCGCTCTCGGAGCGAAGCAGTGGGGCCACGGGCGGCTAGCCCGCGATGAGGTTTCGCCGCTTTTCTGTCGGACGCGGGTCAGGCGGATCGATGAATTCAACGCCGCAACACGATGCACAGATTGGATCTGCCCGGGCTTCCTGGTTCTTGAAGCGTGCCGGGCGGCGGGGTCCATCCATTTGGCGTTTCTCTCGATTCGTCCTCTTCGGGCTGAGCATCTACCTGGTACTCGGTCTAGTTCTCTATTTCACCTGGCAGTCGGATTCACTCAACCTCAAAGCCGGTGAAATCGCCAATCGCACCATCAAAGCGCCACGCACCGCTACCTTTGTCAGCGATCTCACCACTCAGGAACGCAAGCAAGAAGCCTACGACGACTCGCGCAACATCGTCTTGAAGCAGGATCCGTCTGTCGCTCCCGCACAGATGACGGCGTTGCGACAGGCGCTCACCGAGATCTCCGCGATCCGATCCGGTGCGACTCCAAGCGCTGGTGCCAGCACGAGCGACCAGATCCGATCCAGCCTCGACGGTTTGAGCGCTAGCGACGCGTCATCGATCGCTGGGCTGTCCAGTGACGCCTGGTCACGTGTCTCCGGGGAAGCCACTCGGCTACTGGCCGTCGCGATGTCGAATCAGATCAAACCGGAGGATGTGGCGTCGGTCAAAGAGAGCCTGCTCTCTCAATCGAACGTGCCGATGTCACTCAACGAGCGTGAACTCGCGGTCGCGTTGGCGCAGCCGTTCATTCGCGCGAACGTGCAGATCGATGAGGCGCAGACCAAGGCCGCCCGTGAAGCCGCCGCTGCTGCGGTTGAACCGGTGATGGTCACGGTACAGCAGGGTCAGGTTATCGTTCGTGATGGCGATCCGGTCACCAAGGATGACATCGAGAAACTTGACTATTTCCAATTGCTTACTCCGAGTCACAACTGGCAGCAGTTCATCGGCGTACTGGGTCTGCTTGGTTTCGTGACACTCGGTCTCGTCTTCTACCTGTACAAATTCGCGCAAGGACTCTGGCAGAATCAGCAGCTCCTGCTGGTCGGTCTCGTCATCGTGGTTCCGGTAGTGGCGGGTCGCTTCTGGCTCTTGAGCACCAACCTCAAGTTCATGTTCCCGGCCGCCGCCGCGGTCATGCTCTTATCCGTGTTGCTCGATTTTCAGGTTGCGGTGGTCAGTGCGGGTTTCCTGGCGCTCTACCTCGGCATCGTCGCGGGAAACGCGTTCGACGTTACCTTCTTTGCTTTCTTGAGTGGTGTCGCGGGCGCGGCGCTTATCTGGCGCGCCGAACGGACCATGACATTCCTCTGGGCCGGATTTGCGGTCACGATATCGGTCTTCGTCAGCGCCGTGCTTTTCTCGCTGGTGCACGGCAGCTTGAGCGTGTCGGGGAGCGGCAGTCTGCTCTACAGTGCCGTAGCGAATGGCGGCCTGTCCGCTAGTCTGACATTCCTTTCGTTCAGCCTGCTCGGACGAATCTTCGGTATTACCACGCATCTCCAATTGCTCGAGCTGGCGCACCCGAATCAGGCACTGCTCTACCGGCTTGCACGCGAGGCTCCCGGCACGTATCACCACAGCATCATGGTCAGTAACCTGGCCGAGAGCGCGGTGGAGCATGTAGGTGGTGATCCGCTCTTCACTCGTGTTGCGGTGCTGTATCACGACATCGGGAAGGTGCTGCGACCAAGTTTCTTCGTCGAAAACCAGGCGAACCGAGCCAACGTGCATGACGCGCTCGATCCACGGACCAGCGCGCGCATCATCGAGGAGCACGTGCTGGACGGTGTTCGGTTGGCCAAGAAAGCGCATCTGCCACAGTCGATCGTGGACGTGATCCAGCAGCATCACGGCACGACGTTGATCAAATACTTCTACACCGAGGCGCTGAACAACGGCGAAGATGTCGACGAAGCGGAATTCCGCTACCCCGGGCCAAAGCCGCAGACCAAAGAGGCCGGGGTGATCATGCTGGCGGACAGCGTTGAGGCTGCCGTGCGCGCCGCGTCCCAATCCGGAAAGCTCTACGAGGAGCAGACCCCGGCAGATGGGAAGACAGTGCGGCGCGCCGCCAAGCTGCAGCAGATCGTCGACGGGGTGATCAAGGCACGTCTAGACGACGGCCAGTTAGACGAATGCGATCTGACGCTCAAACAGATCGAGCAAATTCGCTCGGCGTTCGTTTCAATTCTTGAGGGGATCTATCATCCTCGCGTCGAGTATCCCGAGCTCAAGGTTCCCCGGCCGCAACCGAAAGCACCGGCGCAGTCGCCTATCGAAGCTTCCTAGGTGATGATCGAAAGACGTCGCCTGGAAGTCGGATTGACGGTGAGTGATGGCGCTCCGCGGGTCGATCTTCGGCGATTGAGCGCCCTGCTCGAGTTCGCCGCCGTGGCGGAGGACGAGTCAGGCGAGGTTGGTCTCTGGATCTGCAGTGACGACGAGATAGCAGACTTGCACCTGCGCTTCATGAACATCCACGGCCCGACTGACGTGATCAGCTTTCCTGGCGATCCGCCGTACGTTGGCGACATCGCCGTTTCGTACGATACGTCCGCTACTCAGGCTGACGAGGTTGGCCACAGCGTACAGCGTGAGATCGCCTATTTGGCGCTGCACGGATTGCTGCATCTCTTTGGTTACGACGATCTCACACCGGAGGAACGCTCGCGCATGATCGCCCGCCAGGACGAATTAATGGGCAGGTTCGAAGCGGAGTCCGGCAGTGACTGAGCCTGAATCGGTCGACGTTAGCGTCGTTCTGACTGTGAAAAACGAGGCGCCGTCGTTGCGCTCGTTCCTGCTGTCACTTGGAGACCAAACACTTCAACCGCGCGAGGTGATCCTGGTTGATGGGGGCTCAACCGATGGAACTTTGGACGTTGCCCGTCAATGGAAGACCGAGCTTCCATTCATCATCGTGTCAGAACCTGGAGCGAATATCGCGAAGGGCCGCAACGTTGCGTTGCAGCGCGCGTCGGGCGCAATCGTCGCAGTGACCGATGCGGGAACGCGACTCGATTCGATTTGGCTCGAGGAGATAACAGAGCCCTTTCGCAGACCCGAACCGCTGCAGCCGGACGTGGTGGCTGGATTCTTTGTGGCGGACACGCGCAACCGTTTCGAGCTTGCGCTCGCGGTGACCACCTTGCCGGATGTCAACGAGATCCGACCAAGGAGTTTTCTTCCCTCCAGCCGATCGATTGCCTTTCGGCGAAGTCTCTTCGACGCGGGGCTGTCCTATCCGGAGTGGCTTGACTACTGTGAGGACCTCATCTTCGACCTGCGTTTGAAGCGCGCCGGAGTTCGATTCGAGTTTCGCCCCTCGGCGGTGGTCGCATTTCGTCCGCGCTCATCGGTCGTGGACCACTGGAAGCAGTACTATCGTTATGCGCGTGGCGATGGGAAATCCGGCCTGTTCGCGAAACGACACCTTGCGCGATACGTCACCTATTTTGGTCTGCTGCCATGGGCCGTCGCGCGCCGGGATCGTCTTGCCTGTGCGACCGTCGGACTCGGGGCCGCGCTCTATCTGCGCAAGCCGTTCCAACGCCTGTCGCGAAGACGAACCAATACGGCGGGCTCGAGCCTCATCTACGCCGCCGCGGCGATTCCCTGGCTACGGGTTGTCGGAGATTCTGCCAAGATGGCTGGATACCCAATGGGCCTTTGGTGGCGCTGGCGCAATCATGGCTTGCGTCAATCCTGGCTCACGATCCCTCACGACACCTCAGGATCGCTCGACTGACTCTTCCATCAATGACGTGCGCAGAAACTCAGCGGCCCACATGCCAGCGCGCCGACGAACTTCGGACGGAATCGCCGTTACCGAATGCTCACGTTCGTGAAGTCCGCCGCGACCGCTGAGGCACAGGGCGATATCTCCTTTGGTGAGGTCCAGCCGTTCGCCTGCGGTGAGTCGGACTACAATGGCGAAGCCGTAGTCGGCTTTGAGCATCGATCGCACGCGCGGGGCCTCGATGCGCGCCAACTCGTTTGGAGCGTCAGGTTCGTTTGCGTCGACTCCGCTCACCGACGCTGCGTGGCTGAACGCCCGCACGATGCCGCCACTGAAATGGACTACCGCCGCTGGCTCCTCGGCAATCAGCGACGTAACGCGACCACCGGCTCCCGCTTCACTAATGGCAAGCGTGTCTCCGCCTTCGACCAACGGTGACAGAATGGCGGAGCCGAGCGTCGTCGGTTCCTCGCCATATACATAGCTTCCGAGGATGGTTCGCACCTCGACTTCAGCACGACGCACTGCGGTGTCGGCTTCCTCTCGTTCGGTGGCCGACGCGATGATGCGAATGTGTACTCCGTCGTCTTTCGCATAGGTGGCGACGATCGGATAGCCTCGGTGAATGACCTCGGCGATCGCACGTTCGGCCGCGGATTCACCGATACCAATCGTCTTGAGCGTCTTGGAGACGTACACGCGGTCACCCAACTGAGGGAGTAGTCGCGGCACGGCCTGCTCTGCCCACATGCGGCGCATCTCGCGAGGCACGCCTGGCATCGAGACGATGAACTGGTTCCCGCGGGTGACCATCCACCCCGGCGCGGTTCCCATCGGATTGTCGAGTGCTTGGGCTGATGGGATCAGCCACGCTTGTTTGGTGTTCTGCTCGGGCATGGGGATCGAGCGGGAACGGAAGAAGCGAGAGATGGTCTCGAGCAGGTTTGGATCGATGGTTACGTCTTCTCCCAGCAGTGCGGCGACGGATTCGCGGGTGAGATCGTCATCGGTTGGCCCGATGCCGCCGGTAGTGACGATCAGTTCCGCATCTTCCCAGCCGCGTCGTAAAACACTCACGATGCGGTCCAGATTGTCGCCAACCTGACTGACGCCGACTAACTCGATACCCAGCGCCGACATCTCCTGCGCCAGGAAGGTCGCGTTGGTGTCGGTGAGGAATCCCTCTGTCAGCTCAGATCCGATCGAAACGACCACTGCCCGCATCTGCTCTTGCCTCCGTATCGGTCTACCCAGGACTGCAACCTGCCGCACGGCGGATCATAGCATGGCTCGCCTGCGATTCGCGCGGTGAAACACGGTCGTTGACAAGCCTGGGAGATGATCTGGCACGTGATTGACACGATCATGCACAGTTCATCGCTGCGGCCGTAACGCCAATGGTTGCAGTCTGAAATCGAGGGGGCTTGGCGTCGTTGACAGACTGTGGGCGAGAGTCAGGAGAACGAGATGGCACTACACATTCGAATTCTGGCCTGGTCTTATCTGGCTCTTGGCGGCTTCGTCTGGCTGTTGTCGGTGACCGCGGCCTTCAGTTCGGACTTCACCGCCGAGCCGGATCTGGCGTCAGATCTCGTAGGTTCGCGTATCATGGTCGTCATCCTCGCGACACTGTTTTGCGCGCTGCCGATATCTGGGGCAATTGGGCTGCTGAACTACCGATCCTGGTCTCGTGGCTGGATGATGTTGATTTCGGCTCTTGGTCTGGGTCTCTATAGCTACGTGGTTCCCGCGGTGCTCGGCGCCTACGGTCTGTGGATTCTGACTCGACCGGAGACTATTCAGCTCTTTGACGACTCGACTGAACATCGGGGGCTGGGACTTTGACCGGGCAGTGCAGGTCAATCTCAGTCGTTATAGATCGCGACGAACAACAAACTGAAGGCCGGATGCAGCTGCATCCGGCCTGTTGTGTACCCTCGGAGGGACTCGAACCCCCAACCCCTTGGTCCGAAGCCAAGTGCTCTGTCCGTTGAGCTACGAGGGCAAAAATCGCATCATTACCAGCGAATTCTCCGCCGGAATCAACTCCGCGACCAGCGTTCAGTATAGCATAGAGACGTGTTTCGAAGAATCCTTGCACGGGAAGCCGAGGCGGAGACGGTTTGGATTTCCGCCAAGAATCGGGAAAGTGGGAGAGAAGTTCTGTGACTGAAGAAGATGGGCGACTCTGGAAGATTGGCGAGGAGATCATTAGCCGGTTGGAGGGCATTAACTCGATTCGTGAACGCGCACTATCCGAATCTCGTCGGGTGGTGCGGCTGAGCGCAAATGCCACGCGTGCGGTTCACCGCAACGACTTCGATACCGCGATAGGGTTGCTGGACGACGCTCGTGCCATGCGGGACTCGCTCGAGCAGGATCTGCGCGATTATCCCAACATCTATTGGTCCGGCTACGTGCAAGATGCCCAGAAGGAGTACGCCGAATCTCGCATTACGCTGGGCATCATCAGCCGCCAGGGCATTCCCAGCCCAACCGAGCTAAACGTTGAAGATGCCGTCTTTCTCAATGGTCTCGGCGAGGCCGCCGGCGAACTGCGGCGCTACTCGCTTGATTCGATGCGGCGGCATGATCTGGAGCGAGCGTCGGAACTGCTCGGATCGATGGACGAGATCTATGACTTGCTGGTGTCGGTCGACTATCCGGACGCAGTGACCGGCGGTCTGCGGCGCACCACTGACATGGTGCGCGGAGTCCTTGAGCGGACGCGTGGCGATCTCACGCTCGCTCTCCGGCAACGAGAGTTGACCGAGGCGCTAACGCACGCCGAAGAGGTTTTGCGCCTCGGCGACGAAGGAGAGAATGGCTAAAGCAGCGCCTGAAACTTCCACACTCCAAGCGCCTCAAAACCGCCAGGCAGAGGAAGGCATGTCTTCGGTTTTGCGGTATCGCCTTACGGTGTTGGAGCTCCGCCAATGCGGTACAGGCCGCTCGGTGAAGGCGCGTTGAAAACGGCTGACCCATCCAACGCGACGTCGTATGAGACGTCGTTTGACACGACCACGATTGGCGTGCCGTCGAGCGACTGCACCACCGCGCTCCCGACCGTGCTCGACGGCACCGCCGTCGACGCCGTGTAGATGAAGTCGCTGGAATGCGCCGCAATGGTGAGGTTGAAAGGGCCGCCGACTAACGAGCCGGACTGGTCGTAAATGCTGATCTGAACCGTTGTCTTGCTATCGCTCCCATTGCTGACGTTGATGCCGGAGTTATCGTTGTGCGTGCCGCTCAGTGCCTGCTTGAAGACTAGCGGTACCGAAACCGTACTATCGATGGCGGGAACGGCGATGTAGGAAATCGCGTCGCCGGTCGAGTACTTCACCTCGTCCACAGCCGCCGCCACCGGCACATTGGAGTAGATGACGGCGTTTCCGGCGAACCCAGCCTGGTTCGGCGCGTTCGACGGAGTGTAAACGTAGTCAGACGTGTACGGCGCCATCGTCAGCACATCGTCCGGGCGACCAGCGCCCGGATATGAGATGGTCACGGTCGCGGCGGTGTTATTTGGATTGGCCAGGTTGATGCCGGTGTTCCAGCCGTTGTACGCGTTGAAGATGATCGGCGCCTGCAACGCATATGTTCCGACCACCTGGATTGATGCCTGATTCGCCGGATAGGCTGAAGCGACGTCGATCATGGCCATGCCGTTGGACGTCTTTTCACGCTGTACCAGTGCCACCACGTTGCCGACGGACGTCACCCGCGCGAACCCGACGAAGCCTGCTTGTCCAAGTGCTTGACGCAAATCAATGGTATGGGTGGCTCCCGCGTTGACCAGGATCGTTTCGGAGAAGACCCAACCGTCAGCACCGCCCGCGCCCTGGTAGGGAAAGACCTGAACACTGATCTTGGTCGGCGATGATGACTCGACGTTTGTCAATCGTATGTAGGAGTTCCAACCGCTGTTCGTCTGGACGATCGGCAGGATCCAATCGGGTTGTCCAGCGGCATCCTCTGACGGGACACCAGTATATCCCGCGACGGCGGTTGTTCCGTGCGACCACGGGGCTTCGTCGAAATTACCGCTCGCCTGCTTGACTGCAACAGCCGCCTTGCAACCGATTGACGTTATCAGGACCGCGCCGCCAGGGGACGGAAGTCCGACGTCTGCAGCGGAGAGATCGTCGAGCACGTGCGGCTGCACGATGAAACTGCTGTGAGTGCTCCAGCCACCCGCTGGCGCTGGAACTCCGACCTGGATCGTGCAATTGGACGAAGACGGATTCTGGATTTCGACGCGGCCATACCATGGTCCCAGACCGCCCACTTGATCGCCATTGGGCACCCAGGGCAGCACGACCGTCTCGGTGTCGTCCGCGGCGCTCGATGCCGGAAGTACGGCGAGTGCGCTCACGACGAGCAGTAGAACGAACGCAACGCGCAGCCGTTTGGATCTCATGACGGCACCAATACCCAATCCTTGGTTGTTGTGAGTCCCCGTTACCTTTGATCTTCGTTATCCTGAACGATTTGTCAACGCTAGGGAACTGAATTGCAGTGGATCCGGCACCGGAAGCAATGAGGAGGGCCGCCCCGATGTCGAGGCGGCCCTTGCTTAGATCCGGGTTCCAGACTCGAAGCGAGCCTGTCTACATGTAGGCCTCGATCGGCTGGCAAGAGCAGATCAGGTGCCGGTCACCGTAGACGTCGTCGATCCGGGCGACTGGTGGCCAGAACTTTTCCTCTTTCAGCCACGCAGCCGGGTATGCTGCCTTCTGCCGTGAGTATGGCCGGTTCCACTCGTCGGACGTGATCTGCTCGGACGTATGCGGTGCGTGCTTGAGCACATTGTCCTCGCGGTCGGCCATACCAAGCTCGATCTCGGCGATCTCGTTCCGAATGGCGATCATCGCGTCGCAGAACTTGTCGAGTTCCCGTTTCGACTCGCTCTCAGTTGGCTCGATCATCAGTGTTCCCGCAACTGGGAAAGAGACAGTCGGCGCGTGATACCCGTAATCCATCAGACGCTTAGCGACGTCCGTGACGTCGATGCCGGTTCGCTCCTTGATCGGTCGCAGGTCGACGATGCATTCGTGAGCGACCATGCCGTTCTTGCCCTTGTAGAGGACCGGGAAGTGCGGATCGAGTCGCTTCGCGATGTAGTTGGCATTCAGGATCGCGACCTGGCTGGCCTTCTTGAGTCCGTTGGCTCCCATCAATGCGATGTAGCTGTACGGAATCGGCAGGATGCTCGGGCTGCCCCATGGAGCCGAGGCAATCGGCCCGATGCCGTCCTCACCCCCGGTCGAGATTACCGGGTGGGTCGGCAGGTATGGTGCCAGATGCGACTTGACCGCGATCGGACCCATACCCGGTCCGCCACCACCGTGCGGAATGCAGAAGGTCTTGTGCAGGTTGAGGTGGCAGACATCCGCACCAAACTCGGCCGGGCGGGTCAGGCCAACTTGCGCGTTCATGTTGGCGCCGTCCATGTAAACCTGGCCACCATGCTGGTGCACGATGTCGCAGATCTCAGTGATCGCTTCCTCAAATACGCCGTGGGTTGACGGGTAGGTCACCATCAACGCCGCGAGCCGATCGCTATTCTCTTCGGCCTTGGCACGGAGATCATCAACCTCGATGTTGCCGTTCGAGTCGCATGCGACGACCACGACCTTCATACCAGCCATCACCGCGCTGGCCGGATTGGTTCCGTGCGCGGATGAGGGGATCAGGCAGACGTTGCGATCGCCCTGTCCGCGCTGTTCCTGATAGCGCTTGATGACGAGCAAGCCGGTGAATTCGCCCTGAGAGCCGGCGTTTGGCTGCAGCGAAACCGCATCGAACCCGGTGATCTCCGACAACATCGATTCCAGTCGATCGATCAGTTCAGTGTATCCGGCCGCTTGCTCACGCGGAACGAACGGGTGGATCTTGCCGAACTCCGGCCAGGTGACTGGCTCCATCTCGACGGTCGCGTTGAGCTTCATGGTGCAGGACCCGAGCGGGATCATCGACGTGGTCAATGACAGGTCGCGCTGCTGCAGTCGACCGATGTAACGCAGCATCTCGGTCTCCGAGTGGTAGCTGTTGAAGACCGGGTGCGTCAGATACGGTGTCTCGCGCGCCATCTCGGGCGGAACTGACGTGCTGGTTGCTGCAACCAGTTCGTCGATGCTGAAGTCGAGCGTCTTGCCATCGTTGAAGATCTCAAGCAGATCTTGCAGATCTCCTGCGTTGACGGTCTGATCGAGCGAAATGCCGATGGTATGCTCGTCAATCAACCGCAAATTGATCTCACGCGCTTCTGCCGCCTTAATGACGTCTGCGGCCGCCCGGTTGCCCAGGCTGACGCGGAGGGTGTCGAAGTATGGGTTGTCACCCAGGTCGTAGCCCAGCCGGGTCAGGCCGGTTGCAAGCGTTGAGGTCGCCAGATGCACGCGCTCGGCGATGCGCTTGAGACCTTCCGGTCCATGGTAGACGGCATACATGCTGGAGATGATGGCCAGCAGCACTTGCGCCGTGCAGATGTTGCTCGTCGCCTTCTCTCGTCGGATATGCTGCTCGCGTGTCTGCAGTGCGAGTCGAATTGCCGGGTGATCCTCAATGTCCTTGGAAAGACCGACGATACGGCCCGGCACCTGTCGCTTGTAGGCGTCTCGGGTGGCCATGTAGGCGGCGTGGGGCCCGCCGTAGCCGAGCGGTACTCCGAAGCGCTGGGTGTTGCCGACGACGATATCAGCGCCAAATTCACCGGGTGACTTGAGCAGCAACAGGCTCAAAATATCCGCCGCCACCACGAAGAGGGCCTTGGCCTCATGCGCGCGATCCGCGAACTCCTGGTAGTCGAAGATGATGCCGTCGGTTGCCGGGTACTGAACCAGAGCGCCGAACACCGGCGTCGAGAAGTCGAAAGTCCGGTGATCGCCGACGATCACTTCGATTCCATGCGATCGAGCGCGAGTTTTGACCACCTCGATTGTCTGTGGGTGGCATAGCTCGGAGACGAAGAATGCCTCATCCAGATCGCGACCCCGGCCTTTGACCGCATAGCAGAGGGACATCGCCTCGGCGGCTGCGGTTCCTTCATCGAGAAGCGATGAGTTGGAGATCTCCATGCCGGTCAGGTCGGAAACCATCGTCTGGAAATTGAGCAGAGCCTCTAGACGTCCCTGAGCAATTTCCGCCTGGTAAGGCGTGTACTGCGTATACCAGCCAGGATTCTCCAAAATGTTGCGCAGAATTACGGGCGGAGTGATCGTGTCCGAGTACCCCATCCCGATGTAGCTGCGGAAGACCTTGTTCTTCGAGGCCATCTGACGCATGTCGCCGAGAATTTCGTATTCGCTCCGACCGTTTTCGCCGATGTTCGGATCGGCCTTGTCAAACGAAAGCGGTCGCGAGGTCCTGATCTGCTTTGGGATCGTGGCATCGATGAGAGCGTCTAGGGAGTCGAAGCCGAGGAGATCGAGCATCTCCTTGATCTCGTGCTCGCGCGGTCCCACGTGCCGTGTAACAAATGAATCGGTGTAGTCGAGACTCTTCATCGAAATGTACCCATCACTCCCGTAGGCTCACCCGTCGAAGTGGACAGTGGGTTCGTCGGCCCGATTTTTCCGAGCCGTGGCGCCGAATCCACCCGTCATGATACTACACGTGCCCACAGGCTCAATCGTCTAAACAGAAGGTTCGGAAGTCAGGATCGCTGGGTCCCTCTCCCGAAGGTTTCCACGCGTAATGAGGAGGGACGATCAACCGCGAGTTGCGTCATTTGCGCACTCTGGTCTCCATTCCTCACGCGTCAGCCGCACTCCAGGAACCATTGCTATGATCGATAATTGACAAACTATGATACGTAGTTTATGATTTGGCGTAATAAGTCGTTCTGCTACCACACCTGAGACAGGAGACGATTGATGAAGCTCACGGCTATTGGCAGCTACACGAGTCAGCTAACTCGCTGGCCACTCTTGTTTCCGGTCAATGTGTATCTGGTGGCCGAAGAGGACGGTCTGACATTGATTGACACTGCAGTTGGTGGGAGCGCCAATCAGATTCTCGCCGCCGCAGGTGAAATTGGCACCTCGATCGTGCGCATTGCGTTGACCCATGCACACGGAGACCACATCGGATCGCTTGACGAGCTTCACCGGTTGCTGCCAGAGGCCGAGATATTGACAAGCCAGCGATCGGCACGCTTCCTCAGCGGTGATCTCGAGCCCGATCCGCAAGAAGGGAAACTGCGCGGTTCGTTCACGGCAATCAGCGCACGACCAACAACGATCGTATCGCCAGGGGATCGCATTGGAAGTCTTGAGGTGATTGCCGCTCCGGGACACTCGCCCGATCAAATCGCCTTCCTGGACACGCGAGATCACATCCTGATCGCTGGCGACGCCTTTCAAACGCGGGGCGGCACGGCAGTGTCGGGAACCGTTCGTCCGCTTTTCCCGTTTCCAGCCATGGCGACCTGGAACAAGGAGGTCGCACTCCAGACCGCGCGTGAGCTGCGACGTCTCTCTCCGCGTCATCTGGCGATCGGGCATGGCCCAGTCCTGACCGAACCGAACACGGAAATGGACCGTGCGATAGCGGTGGCGGATCGAGCGCTGACACGTGGAGTGCGACATGCCGGCTAGAGCGGGTCTAGACCGAGACTCCGTGGTGCATGCCGCCGCGGAACTGATAGACGAGAAGGGCCAGCCGGATGTCACGCTCGCGGAACTGGCGGCTCGACTGGGCGTGCGAGCTCCGTCCCTCTATAACCACATCGATGGCCAGGAAGACTTGCAGCGAGCGTTGGCGCTCTATGGAACGCGCGAGCTCGGCAGGCGAATAGGGCGGGCGGCGATCGGCAAGTCTGGAAGCACCGCACTTGTGGCGATCGGCGCGGCGTACCGGCAGTTCGCCAAGGATCGTCCGGGCCTGTATCAAGCGACGCTGCAGGCGCCTGCCGCCGACGAGCCAGATCGAACCTCTGCCAGCGACGAGATTCTCGACGTGCTTCGACTTGTGCTCGAACCGCTTGGCCTTCCTGCTGAATTGCAGATTCATGCGATGCGCTCGGTTCGAAGTTTGATGCATGGCTTCGTCTCACTGGAATTAACCGGCGGGTTTGGTCTGCCCATCGACATCAATGAAAGCTTCGACTACCTGCTGTCCATGATGGTGGCTGGGCTGACACGTGAACCGGGCTCAGTCTGATGACCAGATGTATTTGACCGCTATGCGTCCGACTCCAGCCGGGCGGTTTTCAATCGCCTCACGTGTGAGTGTGAGATGAACGTCATTCGTGCCCTCAACCTGGCGCTGAGTTTTCTGATCGAACTCGCGATGCTCGCTGCGTTGAGTTATTGGGGCTTTGTCGTTGGTGACTCCTTATTGAGCTCACTCTCGTTGGCGGTTCTCATTCCCCTGTCAATCGCCGTCTTCTGGGGCGTCTTCATGGCGCCAAGGGCAGTGAGGCCGGTAACGGATCCCTTGCACACGATCATTGCGCTGCTATTGTTCGGGCTGGCCGCCGCCGGGTTGTATGCGACCGGGCTTCGCTCGCTTTGCTGGACCTATGCTGTGTTGGTCGTCCTCAACCGGCTCCTGGTTCATTCCTTTAAGTGGTCGGATAAGCGGTCGGACGTTTGAACGAGCTGCAATCCCTGTCAAAATGAGCGTTCGGTCCGAGACCTGCCACCTCGCACTCGATTCCACGTCTGCCACGCGTCAATATGACAATTTGGCGCGCGGCGTTTTGTTAGAATCCTGAAAACGACTCATCATCGCCGATCAAACGCAGGAGAAACGATGTCCGGCAAGACGTACTATGGTGGCCAGGCCGTGATGGAAGGTGTCATGATGCGTGGTCGCACGACCATGTCAGTGGCAGTGCGGGCGCCCAACGGGGAAATCGCCGTCTATCACGAAGAGCTCGAAGGAAGCAGTTTCGTCAATCAGGTGCGTCCGCTGCCTTTCGTACGCGGAATCTTCATGCTGTGGGACACCATGGTGCTGGGAATGCGCGCGCTCGTGTTCTCGGCCAACGTCGGACTCAGCGAGGAAGAGGACGTGGAGGGACTCGAAGAGGGCGAAGGCGCGCTCTCGGGCTTCGCGCTGTGGGCAACCGTCGCTGTCTCCATTCTCTTCTCGATTGGGCTCTTTTTCGTGCTGCCGCTGGTGGCAATCCATTTCCTCGATCAGTACATCGGCAGCGCCATCGTCAGCAACGTGATCGAAGGACTGATTCGACTTGGCCTGCTCGTCGGATATATGTTGATTCTGCGCTCCGTGAAAGACGTGAAGCGTGTCTTCATGTATCACGGCGCCGAGCACAAGACGATCAATGCTTACGAAGCGGGAGACCCGCTGGACGTCGAGCACGTGCGTCGACACAGCTTGCAGCACACCCGATGTGGAACGGGCTTTCTGCTGGTGGTCGTACTCATCTCGATCGTCGTCTTCGCTCTGCTTGGACGGCCGGACTTCCTGCTGCGGGTTCTCTCACGGATTTTGCTGGTACCGGTCATCGCGGCGATCGCCTACGAGTTCATCAAGTGGTCGGCCGGTCACGATAAGAATCGATTCGTTCGTATCCTTATCGCGCCGAGCATGGCGCTGCAGCGATTGACGACCAGTGAGCCGGATGGGTCAATGCTCGAAGTCGCCATCGTTTCGCTCAAGCGCGTTCTGGTGGCGGAAGAAGCATGGCCGCGTGCCGAGGTGGAGCGCCCCGGCGTGGTGGCTGTCGACGAGTCAGGTCGACTCCTGCCATTGCCCGAGCCACTGGTGGAGCCGCGCGTCGCGGGAGACTAACCGACCATCAGGAGTCAATCGGATTTGAGCAACTGGGAGTAGCAGAATCTTGGCGGATGACGCGACAATACTGCAGAAAAAGCTCTGGGCCGGACGATTCAGTCAACCAACCAATGCGCTGGTCGACAAACTCAATGCATCGCTGCCATATGACCGGCGATTGGCTGGACAGGACATACGTGGCTCAATCGCCCACACTCGTATGCTGGCGCGCCAGGGAGTCATCAGCGAGTCCGACGGCAAACTGATCGAATCGGGTCTCCGACAGATCCTCTCCGAAATCGACGCTGGAACCTACGACTTCCGCCTTGAGGACGAGGACATTCATATCAGTGTCGAACGTCGTCTGGGCGAGATCATTGGCCCGACGGCCGGTCGACTGCACACAGCACGCAGCCGTAACGACCAGATCGCGCTCGACTTCCGCTATTGGACGAGGGACGAAATCGTCGGCATCGTTGGCGGGGTGGTCAACGTCATCGGCGCGTTCCTCGATCTGTGCGAGCGATATCCGGATACGATCTTGCCCGGGTATACCCACCTTCAGCGTGCTCAGCCCGTCTTGCTGGCGCACCACTTTCTGGCCTACGTCGAAATGCTGATGCGTGACCTGGACCGGTTGCGAGACGCCTATCGACGGGTCAACCGCTCGCCACTCGGAGCCGGGGCACTGGCAGGTGGTACCTACCCGACCGATCCGCAGTTTGTGTCCGATTTGCTGGGATTCGACGGTCTTTGCCTCAACTCATTGGACGCTGTTTCCGACCGTGACTTTGTGATCGACGTGCTTTCGACGTGTAGCACGTTGATGCTGCATCTGT
Source organism: uncultured Chloroflexia bacterium (assembly GCA_963782955.1). GTDB lineage: Bacteria > Chloroflexota > Chloroflexia > Thermomicrobiales > Thermomicrobiaceae > CALAGB01. Next base: position 163,907 of record CAWALJ010000001.1, read on the forward strand.
CGCGATTGGCCGAGGAGTTGGTCATTTGGTCATCTGCCGAGTTCCGCTTCGTTGAACTCGCGGATGCATTCGCCACGGGCAGCAGCATCATGCCGCAGAAGAAAAACCCAGATGTCGCGGAGTTAATCCGCGGAAAGACGGGCAGAGTCTACGGACACTTGATCGGCATGCTGACTGTCGGGAAGGGGCTACCTCTTTCCTATAATAAGGACCTCCAAGAGGATAAAGAGGGCATGTTTGACACGGTCGACACCGTTCAGTTGATCCTCGAGGTATTGCCGCCGATGCTGCAGACGGCCGAGTTCCGCGGCGACCGAATGCGTGAGGCCGCAGCGGGAGGATTCTCATTGGCGACCGATATCGCTGATCACCTGGTTCGAGCCGGCTTGCCGTTCCGGGAAGCGCATCACATTGTTGGTCGGGTGGTCGGATATTGCGTTAACACTGGGAAAGATTTCCCCGACCTGACTGTGGACGAATGGCGCGAGTTCTCGCCGATTCTTGCCGATTCACCGCCGCCGATGAGCCCGGAGGATGCGATTTCAGCGCGTGAGATGCCGGGTGGGACCGGAAGCGAACACGTCGCGGATGCGCGTGAAAAGGCTCGTGCACGGCTTGACGAGTGGATCGACTGGCTCGGGCAGCGTCAGCAAGCCCACGAGGCGGTCGACCAACGCCTGGGATTTGAGGAACGCGGAGCGTGACGCTGTCCAACCCGATCAAGCCTGAGTCCAGCGCCGAAGGCCCAGTGCGCGCCTGGATCTCGCCCTGGCGGGAGGCTCGGCCGTCGGTCTATGCAATTCGACAAGAAGTCTTCGTCGAAGAGCAGCACCTGACCAGCAGCGTCTACGACGATCCGGATGATGAAAACAGCGTTCACGTGTTGGCTGCCGCAGGCGACGAAATCGTCGGTGTTGGTCGAGTGACGTACATCTTCGACGACGCCCAAATTGCCTGGGTCGCGGTACGGCGCAATGCGCGCAGACATGGCGTTGGCAAGGCGATGATGCGGCTCCTCATTTCGACCAGTATTGCCCATGGCGCCGCGGTGATTAGTCTCAACGCACAGACCCATGCGCTCAACTTCTACAAGGACCTTGGCTTTCGACCAGTCGGCCGCAAGTTTCACATGGGCGGCATCGAACATCAGCACATGATGATGGACGTCGAGATTCGGCCGCGCCGCCAGTAGCCCGCGTTCAATTGCGGTATTGCCCGTGAAGAGTCCCCTTCGCCCTCGAGAGCGAAGCGAGATTTCCGCTTTCGATCGGCGTGAGCAAATCCTCCCGAATTCCGCAGACATTCTCCTCAAACGCCATCTGCGGTATGGTCGTGTGAGCCGCGTGGACTGTAGATGAACCATGCGCGCGAAACGATCAGGATCCATGCGCAAGGAGAGTAATATGCCAACAATTCCCAGTCTTCCGGAAGAGGACGCCGGCGACGAAGTCCGCGAGCTGTATCAGGAGATCAAGGACGGATTTGGCGCCGGGCAGGTACCGACCGTGTACCAAGTGTTGGGAAACAACCCGAGTGTGCTCAAAGCCGCCCTCGAGAATCGCCGTGCGGTGATGAACCAGGGGCAACTCGATTCGATGCTCAAGGAGTGGATCGCGTGGGCGACGGTCACGCTCTCCAACAACGTATTCGGAATTCGCATGCACACGGCTCGCCTGAAGAAGATGGGTGTGAGTAATGCCGAGATACTGGAGGCCTTGTCAGTGCTCCAGTACTTCGGCGGCATCTCAACTGTCATCAACGGGCTGGCAATGGACGACGACGTGCAGTCGTCCGTCATGGAGTTCCTGGAGCAGGGCTAGTCGGCTACTGCTCCAGGGCTTGCGACGCCTCGGTTTCAACGGGATCGGTCGTTCGAGTTGCTTCGCCCTCGAAGAGTGGCATGAAGCCGATCGACAGAGACTGCTCGACGATGTCTCGTCTCACAAGTCGCTCGGCATCGTCGAGCGTCGCGCGCAGCGGGTGATCGGGCATGGCCTGCCCGAGCATCTCGCGGATCTGGCGCATGATGTCGATGGTCTTGTTGAACGAAAGGACGAGGTCGCCCTCGCTCAATTCGATCTGCTCGAGAATGCGCGCCATGGAAGACCCGTGACACCAGGCGCGCATCGCGCCGTAGAAGCCTTCACTGTGGCCGGTGGTGATGAACAATCCGTTGCTGCGCTCGGCCGAAAAGACTTCCTGCTCCAGGTCGTCGAGCCTGCGCCGTAGTAGCACCAGACGGTTCGGAAGCGTGAACGAATTGCCGAAGCGGAAATCACGATCGTAGGCAAACCAGGAGAAGACCTCGGCGACGCTAGCTGCCGACATCCGGTCGAGGAAGCCGCGGTCGATCATCTCGCAGAGCACCAGTCCGTGCGTGTCGAAAACGTTCGCCAGAGTATCCGATTTCGCGGTCGGGTAGCCGCGGTGTAAGTAGCCGAAACGATGCAGTACATCGCGGATACCGCGAATGAGTCGTCGGATCCGTTCTTCCTCGCTCGTCTGCTCTTTGCCAAGATCGGTCTGAATTGAGGCTCGATCTCGTTCATGCGCCGCCAGCCGCTTCAAGTTGTTTTGATGCTCTTTGCGGCGTGGGCAAACGTGACACGGGTGGTGAGTACGACCTGCGGTGAGTCCCCGAATCTGCTCGCGTACTTCGGCCAGCTCGTCCTCAATGGAGGAACGCTCTTTTCCCAGCCGTTGCTCCATCTCGAGTCGATGAAGCGCGGCGACCGCATCAAGATCTGGAAGATCGAGTCTGGTTGTCTGATCCCAGATGGCCTCGAGTTGTTCTTCGGTCACCAGCGAGTCGAGCTCTACGTCCGCCGATTCTGTCTCAAGAAGCGCTTGCGGCAGTTCCACCGGGTTGCCCGGAGCCGGAAGGTAATCAATCTGTCGATATTCGGCGATGAGCTGAATTGACGCCTGCGTGAGGAACAGTCCGACGCCTCCCTGGCTGCCGCGGCCCAGGTAGATAGCCCAGCCTGCGTCGCGCAGGTGAACCGGTGTGCCGGGATCGAGAAATTTGAAGACACGTCTCAGTGCCTGTCTCCCCGGCTCCGGCCAGGGCCGGTCATCCAGTCGGAGTCTCAGTTCTCGTTGCTCGCGCTGCAAGCGACGCTCGCGACCGCGCAGAGTGTTGATGGACGAATTGATGCCGCGGTAGTCGTCGAGGAGTTCGTCACCGGCATCCAGACCAATCAGGCAGCCCTGTGGCAACTCCTCGATCTCTCTGGCTTTGTCAAGGACGAGATCTTCAAGGTCACGAATTCGGCGAGCGGTCTGAAACTGGAACAAGCTCTGCTGTAACAAGTGACGCACGCGATTGCCGTGAGGTGGATCCCAGAGATTGAGAACGGTGTTGTAGCGGATTGCGAAAGAACTGCGCACTGGTAGCAGTTCACCGGTTGCGATCTCCAGCGTGTCCTTGAACGAGATCCACGGGCTATTCGGCACGACGATGTTCCCTTTGGGGTCCATGCCACGTCGCCCGGCGCGCCCCGCCATCTGCTGGAATTCGTTTGGTATGAGCAATCGCCTGCGGCGCCCGTCCCACTTACTCAGGCGTCCGATGACGACCGAGCGTGCAGGCATGTTAACGCCAAGCGCCAATGTGTCGGTAGCAAAGACGACCTGCATCAGTCCCTGACTGAACAGCACCTCGACGAGCTGCTTGAGCAGGGGCAATAACCCAGCATGATGGAAGCCAATTCCGCGTCTCGCCAGCGCGCTTATCGACTGAACCTGCTGCAGTTCGCGATCCTCAACTCGCAGTCCGTCCAAATAGGTGGCGATGACATGCTCGATGCGATCGCGCGTGTTGTCGTCACGCACCAGCTGTGGACGCATGACTGCCAGACGCTGGGCGAAGTCCTCACAATCGCGGCGGCTAAACAGAAAATAGATCGCCGGCAACATGTTGTCCGTGGCTAACGATTGAACGATTTCCCAGGGTTGCGGCTCAGTTTCCTCGATCTGCCGGCGCGTCTCCCCTGTGAACCCGCCCTGACTGACACGTCGCCTGATCTCGCCACCCGTATGTGGAAAGTCCGCGACCTGATTGCCAGCATGATCGATCACCAGACGCAGCTTGTGATCGAGGTAGTAGTAGAGCGCAAGCGGCACGACGCGCTGAAAGTTCGTAATCAGCCGAATCGGACGATGCGTTCGGGTAATCCAATCGGCAATCTCCTGCGCATTCGACACTGTGGCCGAGAGGCAGATGAACTGAATGTGGTCCGGGCAGAGTATTATCGCCTCTTCCCAAGTGGTTCCGCGCTCGGGATCGGCGATGTAATGGACCTCGTCGAAGATGATACAGTCGACCGCATCCAGTTCCCATGGCGTCTGCAGTAGCATGTTTCGCAGCACTTCGGTCGTCATCACCATGATGCGCGCTCGCGGATTTTCGGTGACATCGCCGGTTAGCAGACCGACTTCGTCACCGTAGATCGCTCTCAGATCTCGGAACTTCTGGTTGCTCAACGCCTTGATCGGTGTGGTGTACATCACCTTGCCGCCGCGGTGGGACGACTCATACACGCCGAATTCCGCCACCACCGTCTTACCTGTCCCGGTCGGCGCAGCGACCATGACCGAGTCCCCGGCCAGGAAGGTGCGGATGGCGTCGATCTGGAACGGATCAAGCTCGAACGGGTAGAAGGCTTTGAACTGCTCGATGGCACTGTCGGAATCCGGGGGTAAATGCATTAACTCGTTGTCTTTCCGGTTCTTTTCCGATGTTTATCCAACAATGTTCACGTCACGCCGGACAGCGATGCGCAAACGCACGACGCTGGTCAGTCCGGATCAGATCAATGGTGCGTGTTGGCGACTCAAGCCGGGCAGGTGGATCGCGCGGCGGGATCCAAAATTCGAGGCCACCGCGAGAGTTGCCGAAACCACAACTCCGGTATGGTTGACGCCCGTGGTGAGTATAGCATCACCACTCGTAGACACTTCGTTGGTGAAATTCAGCGCGAAATCGGCGGTCACCCCGCGTATGCTAGTATTGGCCGCTGCGGTTCGCAGTCTGACGATCGAGGGGAACTCGTTTTGAACGTTGGAATTCTCGCGCACCTGCTCGACGCACGATCCGGTTACCGGCAAGCGGGAGTGAGTCGCTACATCGAGCACTTGATTCGCGAACTTCCGACGGCCTCTCCGGATCGCTTCGTGGTTTATGGCGGGCGGCACTCGTTTTCGCCGAACGACGGACAAGAGCGTCGATCTGGCCTCCGTTTTTCTCGAAGTTGGATCCCAACGGGCCGTCCCGAAAGCCGCATCTTCTGGGAGCAAGCGATCGCTCCGGCGATTCTCGATCGCGATCAGATCGACGTGGTTCATGCGACCGTAAACGTCGCGCCAATACTTACGGGTCGTCCGACCGTGGTCACCGTTCACGATCTCGCATTCTTGCGCTATCCCGACCAATATCCCGGCATGAAGCAGCGCTACCTCACGGCGCTGACCAAACGGTCCGTCGAGCACGCCGAACGTGTTATCGCGGTGTCGGAGAATACGCGCCAGGATCTGCTTCATTACTACTTGGTGCATCCGGACCGGGTGCAGGTGGTGCCGAACGGTGTCGACCCTTCAATGCATCCCGTCACCGACGCGACCGCACTCGCCGCCTTTCGCGATAAACACCAGTTGCCCGAAGAATTCATCCTGTTTTTGGGCACGCTGCAACCGCGAAAGAACCTGATCGCATTGCTCCGCGCCTGGGCACGGCTCGATCCAGATTCACGTCTTCCACTCGTTGTGGTCGGGGCGCAGGGCTGGATGTATGAGCCGATCTTCGACGAGGCTAGGTCGCTCGGCGTCGCCGGTGAAGTCGTCTTCAAGGGGTTCGCGGAACCAACGGACCTTGCCGAGTGGTACAGTGCTGCCACCATATTTGTCTACCCTTCGCTGTACGAAGGATTCGGCATGCCGGTGGTCGAAGCAATGGCATGTGGCACTCCGGTGATCGCCTCGAATGCGTCGTCACTGCCGGAAGTGGCCGGAGATGCCGCTGTGCTGATTGACCCGAATGACGTCACTGACCTGGCAAACGCGCTGAGAGCCCTATCAGATGACGCTGAACGCCGAAATGCAATGGTGCAGATAGGGCTCCGGCGTGCGGCTCAATTCAGCTGGGTCAGGACGGCACGCGAGACCTCCGATGTCTACCGCCAGGCGGTCGCCGCGCGCGCCGCGACACGAAAGGACTGAACTCGGGCGATGCGAATACCTTCAGGTGGACGCCCGGTGCAAGACCTCGATGAGTTCGACTTGATCAACTCAATTCAGAAATCGATGGTCCTGCACAAAACCCAACGACTATCCATTGGGATAGGCGACGACGCCGCGGTATGGAAGCCCCGCCCAGGGCGAGAGTTGGTCATGACGACCGACATGCTGATCGAAAACGTCGACTTTCGGCTCCCCTGGATCGACTTCCGCGACCTCGGACATAAGTCATTGGCGGTCAATCTGAGCGACGTTGCTGCCATGGGGGCGTCGCCACGACTCGCACTCGTCTCGTTAGGGTTGCGCGGTGATGAGCGGGATCGCGAGATCATCGAGTTCTACCAGGGTCTCAACGCCCTGGCCCGTCAACATCAGACAATCGTGGCTGGAGGCGATATCAGCGATTCGCCGCAGGGCATCGTCATATCGGTGACTGTGGTCGGCGAAAGTTCGGCGCATGGCGTTCCCTTGCTAAAGCGCAGCGCGGCGAAGGTTGGCGACATCATTGCCGTAACCGGACCGCTGGGCCTCGCCGCTGCGGGTTTGCGTACTTACCAGCATGACTTGAGTCAGATTGATGGCGCGCCGGCAATGCGGGCGCATTTCGATCGGCCAATGCCGCGCGTGCGAGAAGGACGGCTGTTGGCACGCTGCGGTGTGAGAGCGGCAATAGACATAAGTGACGGCCTATTCGGTGATCTCCCCAAACTATGTGAAGCTTCGGGAGTCACGGCGCTGGTCGACGGTATCAAGCTGCCGATTCCCTCAGCGATTCGCTGGGCGTTCACCGACTGGTTTGACGTCGCGACTCGTGGTGGCGAGGACTTCGAATTGCTGTTCACCGCCAGCCCGGAGGTGTTTCACCGCGTCTGTCGTGCATTTCGTCGTGCGGGGATGCGCGAGCCGATTCGTATCGGCGAGATGCAGGAGGCTGGTGCTGATGGACCAGAGCTCAAGCTGCGACAACAGGATGGCTTGATCGAAACGATTGAGGCGGGTGCGTTCGTTCACTTCGGGCCACGTCACTGAGACGATTGTCGACCTTTCACCTTCGAACAAAGTCGGCGAAGATGGGTGCGGAGGACCCCGGGGGACCGGCCGCAGGCGCAATTCGTTTGGAACCGGTGATGCATCGTCGGGTTGAGGAGGTGGAATGTGAGTGACGCGGATCTTTCCTATCTGACCGCCACTGAGCTTCGAAAACTGTATCTCGAGCGTCGGATTTCGCCAGTGGAGGTGACGCGCGTTACGCTAGAGCGCATAACCGCGCTAAACCCGAAGCTCAATGCGTTTGTCACCGTCACGGCTGATCGGGCGATGCGGGACGCTCTGCGCGCGGAGCAAGCCTACGCCGCAGGCGGTGACGTGCCGTCCCTCGCCGGTATCCCATATTCTTTGAAGGACCTTACTCCGACCAAAGGCATTCGCACCACCAAAGGCTCTCTGCTTTGGAAAGACTGGGTTCCAGATTTCGACACGCCAATTGTCGAGCGGCTAGCCGCCGCCGGTGGTGTCCTGCTGGGCAAGACGAATACACCAGAACTCGGCTGGAAGGGGGAGTCGACCAATCCATTGGTTGGATCGACGCGCAATCCCTGGAATCTTGAGCGCACGCCTGGTGGTTCGAGTGGCGGAGCCTCGGCGGCCGTGGCAGCTGGGCTCGGGCCTCTTGCTCAGGGTACCGATGGCGCCGGTTCCATCCGCATTCCGGCCTCATTCGCGGGAATCTTCGGCCTGAAAGCGTCCTTCGGGTTGGTTCCCTATTACCCGCCGAGTGCGGTCGAAGCATTGGCCCACGTTGGACCGCTGACTCGTAGCGTCCGTGACGCGGCGCTGATGCTCAATGTGATGGCTGGCCCAAGCTGGAAGGATCGCAATTCACTCGACGCGCGGCCAATCGACTATCTCGCTGCTTGCGATGGTGGCATCCAGGGCATGCGTGTGGCGTGGAGTCGGGATCTCGGCTTTGCAAGCGCCGAGCCTGAAGTGTTGGAAGTCGTCGAGCGGTCATTGTCGGCGTTCGAGGAGCTTGGCGCCGAGGTCATCGAAGTGCAACCGGAGTTCGAAGATCCTTGGGAGCCGTTGTCGGTTATCTGGGCGACCGGAATGGCAGCCGGTCATCGAGAGGATTTTGACCAGGTGCGATCCCAACTCGACCAGGGCCGGGTGAAAGTGATTGAAGAAGGCTTCGGCTACTCCGGCGTCGACCTGACCGCCGCACACAACTACAAGGCCCAATTTGCCGAACAGGTAATGGGGTTGGTTGAGCAATTCGATTTCTTGGTCACGCCGACCGTTCCCGTCACGGCGTTTGGCGCTGGAATGGATCAACCAGGAAGCGTGGCAGGAAAAGAGACCTCGTACCTGAGCTGGACGCCCTATACCTACGTGTTCAACCTTACTGGACAGCCAGCGGCGACCGTCCCGTGTGGCTTCGCCTCGGACGGACTTCCGGTCGGTTTGCAGATCGTCGGACGCTGGCGAGACGATGCCACCGTGCTGCGCGCGGCTGCCGCTTTTGAGTCGATTCGACCCTGGAGCGTCCATCGCCCGTCCGTCGCCTGATCCATCGGCGGCCTGACGGCAGCACTCCCAGCCAGAATCTTCTTGTCGCGATTGGATGCCCGACGTTATGATGAACGGACTGGCGTATCGTCTGGGTTCCCGGCGGTGCGTAGCACACTGTCACATCACCTGTCTCCCCTGAACTGGAAGGTGAAGTCATATGCCGCCGCGCCGTTCGGCGCTCGATGTGATCTCGCACAGCCCTGATCAGACCCGGCAAATCGGGTTCCGACTTGGTCGGTCGGTTCGTCCAGGTGACGTCATTCTGCTGGCGGGACAGGTTGGCGCGGGAAAGACTACGCTCGTGCAGGGGATTGCGCGTGGTCTCAATGTAACCGACTACGTGCAGAGTCCGACCTTCGCATTGGCGGCCGAGCACACTGGACGAGCATCCGATGGTCAGGACGTGATCCTGTTCCACCTCGATTTCTATCGACTGGAAGGGCTCGAGGACTTCGATACGTTCGGCTATGAAGAGTACCTTGATGCCGACAACGGAGTCGTCGTCATTGAGTGGCCGGAACGTCTCCCGGCATCGGCATTTGACGAATACTTGCTCATCGAGCTTCGACACCTGTCTGAGTCCAAACGACGAATCGTCTTTCGCCCACACGGCAGTCACTACGATGAAATCATCGACGCGCTTCGAGTGGAGGTATCCGGTGCCCAGCGACGGTCGAACGCTCCTCGCGATTGACAGCTCCACCCCGGTGACAGGTCTGGCGCTGTATGACGGGGACAGCTGTGCGGAGCTGACTTGGAATGCCGGTCGCAAGCAGACCACCTCGCTCAGTACTGAGATGACCCATCTTTTGCAGCTTGTTGGGTTGGAGTTGCGTGATATCGGTGCGGTAGCTGTCGCGACCGGACCAGGCAGTTTCAATGGATTACGTGTCGGGATGAGTGTAGCCAAGGGCCTATGCTTCGGGTTGGGGATTCCGATCATTGGTGTCGGAACGCTTGACGTCGCCGCGTACCCGCATGTCGGCGGTCGCGCACCGATTCGCGCTTTCGTTCGGGCCGGTCGCGGAAGAGCGGTTTTCGCCGATTATCGCCATCGCAACGGTCGTTGGGTTCGTACGTCTGACCTACGAAACGTGCTGATCGAGACTCTCGGAGAACAGCTGTCCGAGCGGACAATCATCGTTGGTGATCTCCCCGCCAATCTCGTCGAACGATTGACATCTGAGCCGCACGCGGTCGTTCCTGAGCCAGCCTTGCGCATGCGCAGACCGTCATATCTGGCCGAAATCGGATATCATCGCTGGGAGGCTGGCGAATCCGATTCGCTCGAAGCTCTTGAGCCGATTTACGTTCATGGAGTGGCACCTTCTGGAGCGAAACTCGCGGCCCGGAATTAGCGACTGATGGCGGGCAGTCTGGATCATTCATGCATTCTTGTAAGGAACACGGATCACGGTGAACGAGGATCAGCAGCAGTTAGACAGCGCCTTCTACATCGAGCCCATGCGACTGGAAGACATTCCCGAAGTGTCGCGCGTAGAACGGCGCTGTTTCACGAATCCGTGGCCCGAATCGGCCTATCGCCGCGAGCTGCGAAACCCGGAAAACAATCACTATATTGTGCTGCGACACCGTGATAACTCGCTGTCGCAATCAGAACCTGTGACCGAGTCGCGCGGTCGACTGTCACTGCTTCCCCTCCTGAGGAAGCAAGAGCGCCAGACCACCGACCCGATTATCGGCTTCGCGGGGATGTGGATCCTGTATGACGAGAGCCATGTGACCACCATCGGCGTTGCTCCCGAGTACCGGGGCAAGGGGTTCGGCGAGCTCTTGCTGTTGACCCTGTTCGAAGAGGCGCTGCATCGTAATTGTCAGTGGGTCACGTTGGAGGTGCGCGTCTCGAATCGACCGGCCCAATCGTTGTACGAGAAATATGGATTCACTCGTCAGGGAGTCCGACGCCGCTATTACAGCGATAACGGCGAGGACGCGGATATCATGTGGTCGTCATCGTTGCGAGACAGTCGTTATCTGAAGCAAATTCAGGATCTTCGTGATCGTCTGAACGACCGATTTCGTGAGATGAACGTAGATATCGAGACGCACGAACGATGAACATCCTGGGTATTGAAACGTCCTGCGACGAGACTTCAGCAGCCGTAGTTCGCGATGATCTGGTCATACTCTCCAACGTGATTCAGTCACAGATCGATCTGCACGAACGCTATGGCGGTGTGGTGCCGGAACTCGCGTCGCGACGGCACATCGTCTCGATCGTGCCGACCATTGATCTGGCGCTGGAGCAGGCGGCGGTGACGCTCGAAGACATCGACGCGGTCGCGGTTACCGAGGGGCCGGGACTGGCGGGCAGTCTTCTGGTGGGGGTCAACGTGGCCAAGTCCCTCGCTCTGACCCGCGGCTTACCACTTGTCCCGGTGAATCATCTTGAGGGGCACGTCTACGCGAACTGGCTTACTACGAACGGAGAGGATCCGCAGTCCGCGCCCACATTTCCGCTTGTCTGTCTAATCGTGTCTGGCGGTCACACAGAACTGTTGCTCATGCGCGGACACGGTGACTACGAACTACTCGGTCGCACGATTGATGATGCGGCCGGTGAGGCATTCGACAAGGGAGCTCGGATTCTCGGCCTGGGTTTCCCGGGCGGTCCAGCCATCCAGAAGGCCGCGGCGAACGGCCGACTCGGGCAGCACCCGCTGCCACGTGCTTGGCTCGGTGATACGTACGACTTCAGCTTCAGTGGATTGAAGACCGCACTGCTGCGGGTCGCTGAGCAGTATCGACGCCCCAGACCTGCCCGCAGCCGGCCTCAGAGTGACGAGCCGTTCCGAGCATATGAGCCTATCCATTACGGCCCGAACGTGCCGGTAAATGACATCGCGGCGGACTACCAGGACGCGATCGTTGAGGTGCTGGCAGAGAAGACTGTGCGAGCGGCTCACGATCACCGCGCGACCATGGTGCTGCTGGCCGGTGGGGTGGCGGCGAACGATCTATTGCGCAGGCGACTCACCACAATGTTGGATGTGCCGCTCCGCTACCCGCCGATACTGCTTTGCACCGACAACGCCGCGATGATCGCGGGCGCCGCACATTTCAGCTACAAGCGGGGAGATCGCGCATCGCTGGATCTCGATATTCATCCGCAATTGCCACTAACTACCCGGACCGCGATCTCGTCTTAGACGCAGGCACCGAGAGCTAGCTCACTGAAGGAGAGATGATTGACCCCGTCGCCGAGAACCGTCGCGATCGAAGCTGCTCGTGACGCAGGCAGAATCCTGCGAGACAACTACGGCAAAGTTCAAACGATCAAATTCAAGGGCGAGGTCGACATCGTTACCGAAGTCGACGAAGCAAGTGAGCGATTGATCAGGTCGCGGATTCAGGAAAACTTCCCCGATCATCAGATACTCGGCGAAGAGGGGGGAGCGACAGACTCCGGTAGCAAGTCACCGTACCGCTGGATTATCGACCCACTGGACGGGACCACGAACTTCGCGCACGGTTATCCGTTCTTCTGCGTTTCCATTGGACTTGAGGTGGATGGTGTCTCGCGTCTCGGGGTCGTCTACACGCCAGTGTTCGACGAGATGTTCGTGGCCGAATTGGGCGCTGGTGCGTTTCTCAACGGCGCACGCATGACCGTTTCTCCTACCGACGCGTTGATCCGCTCGTTGCTCTCCACGGGATTCAACTACGACCGGGACCTGGTTCGACAAAATCTGCCACATTGGGAGCAGTTTCTCTTCGGGACGCAGGCGCTCCGCCGTGACGGTTCTGCGGCGCTGAATCTCTGTTTTGTCGCGGCCGGTCGGTTCGACGGTTACTGGGAGATCGGTCTCAAGCCGTGGGATGCCGCCGCGGGCGTGCTGATGGTGCGAGAGGCTGGCGGCCGCGTGACCGGCTTCTCGGGCGACGCTCATCGTCTGACCGATCTGAATTTGGTTGCCAGCAACGGGAACCTGCACCAGGCGATGCTCGACGTGCTGAATGGGAAGATGACGTTCAGCGACCCGACATGATCCGACGCCGCCCGCTCACGACAAAATGTCGACCCACGGCTCTAATTGGGAGAGCCGCGCTCGTAGGATTCGTTGTTCCCGTTGTGCTGAGATTCGACATCAACCTATACTTTCGCCATGAACTCAGCGACCACGCTCATCTGCTCGAAGCGCTTTCTTGAGCATGAGACTGGCTACCATCCAGAGAACGCCTTTCGACTGCGTGCGATTCACGACAGACTGGAGCATTCTGGCCTGCTCGCAGGTCGCACGATACTCGAACCGCGGGATGGGACCGTCGATGATCTGCTGCTCGCCCATGATCCGGAATACGTGCGATTGGTCGAGCAGATCGCGAATGCCGGCGGAGGCTATCTCGACGCCGACACAGTCATCTCGCCACGTTCATATGTAACGGCGCGACTCGCGGCTGGCGCATCAGTTCAGGCCGTCGATCTGGTATTGCGGAATGACGCCACACGCGTTTTCGTATTTCCGCGTCCGCCGGGGCATCACGCATGCCGAGCCCAGGGGATGGGCTTCTGCCTGTTCAACAACGTCGCCATCGCCGCCAGGCACGCGATTGACCGGCATGGCTTGTTTCGCGTGGCGATCGTTGATTGGGACGTTCATCACGGCAATGGCACCCAGTCGATCTTTCAGGAGACCGATCAGGTGCTCTACGCGTCGCTGCATCAGTGGCCGCTGTATCCAGGTACCGGTAGAGCCCAGGAGTCAGGCGTGCGCTACGGGTTCGGCTACACGCTGAACATTCCGCTCACCGCAGGCGCCGGTGACGACGTCTACCTGGAAGCCATTGACGAGATCATCATTCCGAAGCTGCGGATGTTCCGCCCTGAGTTGATTTTGGTGTCTGCCGGATTCGACGCGCACGAAGGTGATCCGCTTGCTTCGATGTCGGTGACAACCGAAGGATTCGCCAAGATGGCGGCACGACTTCGCGATGAGGCAGACCAGCTTTGCGATGGGCGTCTGGTCGCCATTCTTGAAGGGGGCTACAATCCGGACGCCCTGGCCGAGAGCGTCGAAGCCGTCATCAGAGTGTTCGATTCGCCGATGCAACAACGAAAGGACGCAACGTGATCGCCGTCGTTGACTACGGTGCCGGAAATCTCGCCAGCGTGGTGAACGCTCTGGAGCGCATAGGTGCCCCGGTCACGGTTACGGCCAATCATCATCAGGTTCTCTCCGCTGACGGGGTCGTTGTTCCGGGCGTCGGAGCAGCCGCCGATACGATGAAGCATCTGCATTCCCTGGGGTTAGAGCCCGTTATTCGCCGGGTGATCGAAGCGGGAACCCCTTATCTGGGCATCTGTATGGGGATGCAAGTGTTGATGACCAGCAGTTCCGAGGGTGGCCACCACCAGTGCCTGGACGTTGTTTCGGGGAGTGTTGAGCGACTGCCGTCCGGCCAACCGATTCCGCACATGGGTTGGAATCAGGTCTGGCAGACCAAACAAAGCCCGCTCTTTTCCGACATACCCGACGGCGCGGAATTCTACTTCGTGCATTCGTATTACGTGGATCCGGTCGAGCCAGAGTGGGTCGGCGCGCGAACTGATTACGGCTTGCGATTTCCGAGCGTACTCGCCCATGACAACGTTCTGGCTACCCAGTTCCACCCAGAGAAGAGCGGCAAATGGGGCTTGCAGCTTCTGTCGAACTTTGTCCAGGTGGTCGCCAATGCCAGCGCGAAGGTCGTCTAAGCGATGTTGGTGATACCGGCAATCGACCTGCGGGGCGGGCGCTGCGTGCGTCTGGTGCGCGGGGATTTCGATAGCGAAACGATCTACGATGACGATCCAGCCAACGTCGCGCGTCACTGGGTATCGCTCGGCGCGTCATGGATTCACGTAGTCGATCTTGATGGCGCGCGAGCGGGCAACCCAGAGCAGTTAGATCTCGTGGCGCGAATCGCGGCGATTGGTGGCAAGATCGAGCTTGGTGGTGGCCTGCGGCGACTTGAAGACTTGCGAGGGGCGATAAGCGCGGGCGTTCAACGGGTCATCATCGGTACGGCAGCCGTCGAGAACGACTTGATCCTGCGACAGGCGGTGCGTGAGTTCGGATCCGATGCTGTCGTCATTGGTGTGGACGCGAAGGGTGGGAGAGTAGCAATTCGGGGCTGGACCTCGGTCGAAGCGATGTCTGCTGAAACGATCATCGGCAAGGCGCTGGATGCCGGAGTGCGGCGGGTGATATACACCGACATCGAACGTGATGGAACGTTGACCTCGCCGAACTTCGAAGCCATCACGTCGGTCGCCGCGATGGGCATTGCCGTGATCGCTTCGGGCGGCGTGTCGAGCGTCGCCGACTTGCGCAAACTCGCGTCGATTCCCGGCGTGGAGGCCGCAATCGTCGGTAAAGCACTGTACGAGCAGTCGGTGCGTATCGAACGTTCGACCGACTGGTGGATCGACGCTGGCGACCGTGGCCCAACCGTAGAGGAGAATGATGGCAATCAGGAATGATCTGCGGGACGTCGCACGCGACGACGAGCGGCGCAAACGCGACGAGGCCAAGATTCAGACGCTGCAGGCGCAGATCGACGAATTGCGCAACCTGGCTCGCGAGTCAGCGAGCAGACAGGTCCGCCTCGAGGATCAGTTGAAGACCAGTGAAGCGAACCTGGCGCAACATCGCATCGCACTTGAGCAGCATCGCCATGAGGTGTCCCAATCGGCACAGGCTCGCCAGCTTGAAGAGGCGCGCGTTCGCCAGCAAATCAGCGACCTCTCGACGCGCATTGACGACTCTACCCGACCCATCCGTTCCATTCAGGCACATGTCACCGAATTGGTGGAATCGGTCCGTCGCCAGCGAGACGACGTCAGCCACGACACCAAGAAGTACGATGATTTGCGCGGTTTGATCGACCATCTCGCCGCTCATAGCGAGCGTCAGGTTGCGGTTTCTCAGGCACTGCGCGACTCCATAGAGAACGTACGTGTTGAGGTTGAGCGCCAGCAGCGCGATCTGTTGCGCATTGATGACGCGACTAAGATCGTCGATCAGGACGCCCGGCGCCGAGTCACCGAGGTGATACAGCAGATCGAGAACCTGAACGTTCGCATCAACGAGGAGTTCGGCGGGGTCAACGCTCTGGGTGCGCGCATCGATGACCTGGAGCAATCGCTCACCACGGTCTGGCCGAATTTTGACACCTTGCGCGAATCGCAGCAGCGGGTCGAGGCGGAAATTGACCGCTATCACGAGCAAGCTGTCGAGCGGGATGATCTCGTTGCGGAACGCGTAGAAGAGGTGCGACAGCAAGCCGACGCGCAACTCAAGAACCTCGATGTTGCCACGACACAGCGCTTCGAACGGCTCTCGGCGCGGACCGAACAGCTCGATGAGGTCGATCGCGACCTCGCCTATCGTCTCTCACTGATCGAGATGCAGCTGGAAGAATTGACCAGAGTCGATCAACGTTTGCGCCGCGAGATGTGGTACCTGAACGAGCAGCGAGCGAGATTGAAGCTCGAACAATCTCAGCAGGAGCTCGAGCAGGTGATCGACGCCCGCAGGCAGACGGAACAACGTAACACCGATCGCTCGTCCGGCGGAACGCAGGAATAGGTGGCTTCATGCTGACGCGCCGCATTATCCCATGTCTTGACGTCAAAGATGGTCGAGTCGTCAAGGGGGTGCAGTTTCAGGGGCTGCGTGATGCCGGTGATCCGGTCGAACTCGCCGCCCGCTACGACGCCGAAGGAGCGGATGAGCTCGTCTTCCTCGACATTAGCGCCAGCCATGAGGGACGTGAGACCATGGTTGACGTCGTTCGAGAGACGGCGAGACAGGTCTTCATTCCGCTGACGGTTGGTGGTGGAGTACGTAGCTCTGACGACGTCTTCACTTTGCTTCGAGCCGGTGCGGACAAGGTGAGCCTGAACAGTGCCGCCGTGGCACGGCCGGAATTGATTCAAGAGTCAGCCGACCGGTTTGGCTCGCAGTGTGTCGTGTTGGCAATAGACGCCCGACGCTCAGGCGATGGCCATTGGGAAGTGTTTACTCATGGCGGTCGACGTCCGACTGGACTCGACGCGCTGGAGTGGGCACGTCGCGGAGTCGAGCTTGGTGCTGGTGAAATTTTGCTCACCAGTATGGACGCAGACGGCACCAAGGCGGGTTACGATCTGGAACTCACGTCGGCGGTTGTCGACGCGGTCACCGTGCCGGTGATTGCCTCTGGCGGGGTTGGAACACTCGAGCATCTGTTCGATGGTCTGACCAAAGGGCGCGCTCAGGCGGTGCTAGCGGCCTCCATATTCCATTACGCGACCTACTCCATTGGCGACGCAAAACGATATTTGACGGAGCGCGGTGTGCCAATTCGGCAAACTGCAGCCTGAAAAACCGACACAGAACGGAGCGTCCGTTCGCATGTTGCAAACGAGAGTACGGTTGACATTCAAGAGTTGCATGTGCTAGCCTGCGTGTGACCAGTCAGATGTCGGGGGACATGGTCATCTCAGGTTTGACTGACTGACTGGGAGTAACTCGAAATCACTGATCGATTCGATGGGTCAACCACGGCGAAGTGCGTCCCGGGGGACGGTTCGTACCGATGGCCGGGTGACCTGCGAACCGACGACCAGAACGCCAGCCATATCACGGTCGAGTGGGGACTTAGACTGCGATGTGGCAGTGCGGAGAACGATATGGCGGCTCACCAATCTTGAGAGGTGATGCATCGCTCGAACTTCTCCGGATCTGGTCAGTGGTCTCAGGAGGGAAGGTCGATTGGGCGTTCGAAGAGAACGGCGGCGCCTGGTACTCGGGTTGCTGCTAGCCTCAGCGGTGTCGATCACCACAGTGGCACCGGTCGCAGCTGATACGAACCTCATCGTCGGTGGTGAGGCGGTCGTAGCTCACACAAATGGTGACGGCGTTAACATGCGAGACGCCGGAAACTCTTCAGGCAAAGTCATCACCTCATATGCGGACGGCACAGCCTTGAGTGTTGTGGCCGGGCCACAGGGTGCCACCGACGGATCACAATGGTATGAGGTGAGCAAAGGATCGCAGTCCGGTTGGATCGTGAGCGACTACCTGTCGCGTGCGCCGATTGCCTCCGGTCAGTCGGTGACGATCGTAGGTACCAACAACGATGGTCTTCGGCTGCGAGATAAGCCAAGCACAAATTCCACCACGCTTACCGTGATTCCAGAGGGCGCATCCGCCAAGGTGGTCGGTGCGGAGCAGACCGACTCCAGCGGCACGACATGGGTCAATCTGTCCTATCAGGGGCAGACGGGGTACTCATCTCGCGACTTCGTTCGTGTGGATACTGGCGGAAACGCAAATGCCCAAGCGGCGTCGACGCCTGCGCCGGTGGCTTCAACGGCCGGTCTGGCGGTCGGCGATAACGCAGAAGTGGTCAACACCAACGGTGACGGTCTGAACCTTCGCTATGATGTCGGATACAACTCCGGTGTCGAGACCGTCGCGCCCGAGGGTTCCGTTGTGCACATCAGTGCCGGCCCCAAGCAAGATGGTTCTGGCAACACGTGGTGGCAGGTCGATTACAAGGGCATGAAGGGCTGGATGTACGATGCTTATCTGACCAAGACCGATAAGCAGCCGACACAAGCAGCTCAGACGCAGTCTGTTTCGACGACGAACGCTCCTGCGGCGCCCACTACCACGTCAGCATCGAGTTCGGTGGGGCAGCAGATCGCCAATGAGGCGATGAACTACCTTGGTTATCCATACGTTTGGGCGGGCACGACGCCTTCCGGCTTCGACTGCTCCGGCTTCGTGTATTACATCGTCAACAAGGTGCTTGGCGGCGGATTCCCGCGTGACATGGCATCTCAGGTGACGAGCGGCACGTATGTCGACTCGAACAACCTGCAGCCCGGTGACCTGGTCTTCCAGCAGAATACCTACCAGTGGGGCCTCTCACACGTGGGTATCTACATCGGTAACGGTCAGTTCATCAGCGCAGCCAACGAGAGCGTTGGGGTAACCATCAGCAATCTCTGGGATTCCTACTGGGGTCCGCGCTACTACACGGCGCGACGCATCGGGCCGTAACGAGCCGCGTCATACCATTAGAGATCGAACACAACAGACCCGCGTTAACGCGGGTCTGTTGTCTTGTGCAGACCATCGACTTTCATCCGGACGCCGCGACAACGTGTTGGCGCCGAACACCGCGTCGAGCCTCAAATTCAACGTGGCGCGCGGCGTGTTCGGCAGGCGTGCCGTTTATATGACAGCTCGGTTCTTACCGCAGACGAAACTGGGCCGCCCCGCAGGGCGGCCACTGAGTCGTAAACGATGTTTTGGAAGATCTATGCGAAGCGCGATGCTGACAAGAAGGTCAGGTCGAAGTGCGATGATCCGTCGAGCGCGAGATCGGCGAGCGTCTCTCCAACGGCGCTGACGAACTTGAAGCCGTGCCCGGAGAAGCCACAGGCGAGCACGACGTTGGGCAACGAGGGATGGTGGTCGATGACGAAATGGGTGTCCGGCGTGTTGCTGTACATGCATGTCAGCGTTCGAAGCACCGGTCCAGACGCCCCTGGCATGTACGTGTCGAGCACGTTGCGCAACATGTCGACTTCGACCGGAGCCACGTTTCGATCGATGGTCTCCGGGGAGCAGACCCGACCCACATCGTGGCGCCCAATCTTGACGCCCTGGCCAGGAAGTGCCGGGAAGCCGTAGTAGTGACCCTCTGGCACCTCAATCAGGAAAATCGGGCACTGCTCAGGGGAAAAGAGTCCCGGCCGCGCAGAGTCGAAGTGCACGTTAACGATGCGCCAGACTTCAATAGGAGCGTCCCAACCTTTGATGACAGCTCGACTCCAGGGACCGGCGGCGATAATCAGTCGGTCGGCGCTGAATTGCTCCGTCTCCGTTCGTACTTGTACACCCCGTTCGTCAGCGGACCAGTCGATGACCCGCGAATCGAAGAGGAGCCGTGCGCCGTGCTTCACGGCGACGTCCAGATGCGCCCGGACGCAACGTTCGGGGCGTAGGAAACCGGCTGATGGATCGTAGAGCGCCACCAGGCTGTCCGGAAGTTGGTAGCCGGGGAACCGGTGATGAACTTCGGCTGAGTCAAGTTCTTCCACGTTCAGACCGAACTCCCGCGCGCTGCGCGTCGAGCCCGACACGAACCCGCTCTCGATAGTGCCGATGTTGAGTCCACCGTTGAGCGTCATGAGCTGTTGACCGCTCTCTTGCTCAAGTTCGTTCCAAAGCTCGTACGCCCGCTGGAGCATTGGTACGTAGTCTGGAGATTCGAAGTAGGCCTTCCGAATGATGCGCGTTTCGCCGTGCGATGATCCGTTCGCGTGATTCGGCTGAAATTGCTCGAGACCAATCACGCTGTGTCCTCGTCGTGCCAGGTGCGCAACTGCTGCGCTCCCCATGCCGCCTAAGCCAAGAACAATGACGTCAGCGTGATTTGAGGTCGTCATGTCGATCTCCCTAACGATGTACCTGAACGCCGCGGACTGCGATCGCCCGCGCGTGTCTGTTAAATTTGCGATCCCATGGTCTGAGTCCGGAATTCGCCGCGGACTTGTTCCGGTACCAGTCGGGCAATGTGGAGCATGACCGACTCGGCGGCCGCGTAGTCGGCTAGACCGCCCAATGAGCCGCGTTGGATCGGTTCGCCGAATCGGACCTGAAGCCGGTTTTCGGCCTCATACACGCCGGTCGGAATGAGTGTCACACCTCGATGGTCGAGCGACGACAGCACTCTTCCCATGCCCTTCGGTGGTCGGATCATCGTCTCGAAGCCACCGGCTTCGGGGTGAAAGGCAACTACTTGCCCCGCTGAATCCCCAGTGGCCCTGAAGAGCTCGCGTAGGGCGGCCCCTCGCCCAAACGCATCGGTGTCATTAGCAGGCATGAGGATAATTCCATACAGGTTTGCCAGCCTCCGCAGGACCCAATGCAAGTATCGAGGATCGACGCGTCGTGGGCCGAGGTAGCAGTCCTGCCAGGTCGAAGTCATCACCCATCGAATCGGGAACGTGCCCGGTCGCGCGCGAGCCAAAGCATCGGTGATGACAATTGCTCCCCACCCGACCCAGGCGCCGGACGGCCGTTCGTAATGGTTAGGCAGAATGACGAACGGGGGCTGTGCCGGCAAGTTCTCGATTCCGTGAACCAGTGGTTCGACCGGCATCGACGCCACCATCCGGGCGACGTCCGCTCGGAGCGGTCGCCGTTGGTTCCTGAACGATGACAGTATCGCGTTGGAGACGACTGACAACGGCAGGCGATAACGAGGAAGTCCGCGGCGTTCTCCCCGCTGAGATAGGTAGGAGAAGCGCCAGCGCGGAGGTACTGCGGGAACCTGACTCGCTAGCTCGGCCGACGAATCACTCGGACTGACGAACTCGGTGCCAGGCGCGCTTGCATCAATTGTCACAGTTAATGACGGCGGCTCAGTCTGATCCGCGGTGGAACGTCGCTCGGATGAATCAAGCGGGTGCAACGCGTCGCCGCTTCCAGCCAGATCAGCGGAGTGCGAAAGAGACAATTTTGAGGTGGACATCCCGCCTCGCTCCTCAAATTACGTCCGCCGTCGAACCGGGAACAGTCTGCATGATACTTGGCGTTATGGAAGACGTACGTTGCTCCGGCTGTGAACGGACTACAAAGACGACGATCAAACAGTTCACTCATCGCGCGGCACCCTGCCGTCGATCACGAGAATCACCGGGCGTCAGGATCGGAGCGAACAGCCAGGTAGTACGAGATGGCCAATTGCCGGTCCCGTTGCGTCCTTCGCGGTATTCTCGCACAATCATACGACGGAGCCGCATACGAACACGGGGAAGCCGCGAAGGCATCTCGTCATTCCTCGCAGCGATCCAGTGGAATGTCCTCACGGAACGCGTCCGCGGTATTGCTGGCGAAAACAATGCGTTGTTTTGATCTTGGAGCTTGCCGTGCAGCGCGTCGCCGCAGGCTCTCAGAACGTATCAGAATGGAAATTTGACACATCGTTCACCACGATCACGCGACATTTCCGTGTGACCGTCATCGGCAAACCTCAAGCATTTTGACTGAGAGATAAGGGGACCAGGCAACCGTGAATATCGGATGGGGGCATGCAGGCGGGGTGGTTGCCATGATCGGCGCCACCATCGCATACAACGTGAGTATCGTTCTGCTCGCCATTGCTGCCCGTCAGGAATCAACATCCCAGGACAGGAAATCGCTGACTACTCACGTTGCCGAGCGAGCGCAAGGCGGATGGAGCATCGCGCTCGGCATCGTTGGCTGGGGACTCGAGCTTGTCGCGCTAATGCAGATTTCGGTCACGCTTGCTCGAGTGATCTATGCGGCCGGTTTCGGGTTGATGCTCGTGCTGGCTCGTTGGCGTCTCGGCGAGAAGATCGAACGCGTTGAGATGATCGGGATTGCAGCGATCGGCGCGGGCATCGTTGGTGTGGGCCTGACCTCACCGTCAGTTAGTAAGACGGCTCCGGGGCTGATCGGTTGGATCATTCTGACTGTGGTCATCATTCCGGTCATTTTCTTGCCGGATCTGATGCAGCGCTTCACCCACTACTCCGCCGCCTACATGAGCGGCATAGGTGCCGGGCTCGGCTACGCGGTGAGCAACCTCTACACGAAGGGTGTGTCAGACTTCCTCGCCTTCAAACTGAGTTCGGCCATTCCGTTGATCCTCCTTGCGATAGCAGCCGGACTTACCTCACTGGTTGCCTTCTCAGACCAGATCAAGGCGGTTCAATCAGGCAAAGCAACCGCGATTGTGCCGATCGTTGGTGGTCTGCAGTCGATCGTGCCCATTACAGTGGCTTCGATCTTCTTTGGCGAGAAGTGGCCGAGTTCGCTTGGTGGCCAGTTGTTGCTCGGGGGCGGCATTGCGTTGGCAACGATCGGCATGATCGTGCTTGCCTATTCGTCGGCTCAACTCGTTCATGGGCCTCAGGCTTCGGAGGATTCGAGTTCTTCCGAAATCTCCAAGGAAGATTCACGACCGCAACCCACACGCGCGCACTCGAGCTAACGGACGCAGAAAAGCGCCGCGATCTCTCGCGGCGCTTGACTCATGCGGACTTCAGATGCAGCGGACTTAGCTGGTTACCTCTTCGACCACGCCGTCTTCGGACGCAGCGCCATCGAAGTTGATACGTGACTGCAGTTCCGGTGAGGTCGCCCGGATGCGCTGCTCGACATCGTGCATCAGGTCCGGATTAGCGCGCAAGAACTCTTTCGCGTTCTCACGACCCTGGCCAAGTCGCTCGTCCTGCATGTAGTACCACGCGCCACTCTTGCGTAGCACGCCGAGGTCGACACCCACGTCGAGGATGCTTCCTTCAGCCGAAATGCCCTCGTTGTACATGATGTCGAATTCGGCTTGGCGGAACGGCGGAGCCACCTTGTTCTTCACGACCTTCACGCGAGCCCGGATGCCGATAGAGTCGGTTCCCTGCTTAATCGCCTCGATGCGACGAATGTCCAGCCGAACCGACGCGTAGAACTTCAGCGCGTTTCCACCGGTTGTCGTCTCCGGATTTCCGAACATCACGCCGATCTTCATGCGAAGCTGATTGATGAAGACGACGGCAGTCTTGGAGCGACTGATTGCACCAGTCAGCTTGCGCAGCGCCTGGCTCATCAGGCGAGCCTGCAAACCGACGTGCGAGTCGCCCATGTCGCCATCAATTTCGGCTCGTGGCACCAGTGCGGCGACGGAATCGACCACGATCACGTCGATCGCACCGCTGCGGACCAACGTCTCGACGATCTCCAGCGCTTGTTCACCCGTATCGGGTTGGGAAATCAGCAGATCGTTGAGATTGATGCCACAGCGCTCGGCATACACCGGATCGAAGGCGTGCTCGGCATCGATGTAGGCGGCCACGCCACCGAGGTTCTGGGCTTCGGCGATGATGTGTTGCGCGAGCGTCGTCTTACCACTCGATTCGGGGCCGTAGATCTCGGTAATGCGGCCACGCGGGATGCCGCCGACACCCAACGCCATGTCGAGTGCAATCGATCCCGTGGGAATCGCATCAATATGCATGCGAGACGATGCCTCGCCCATCTTCATGATCGAGCCCTTGCCAAATTGACGCTCAATCTGGGACATCGCAAGCTCGATCGCGCGATCTCGTTCAGCCATTCGCCTTCGCCTCTTTCCGTAGCCCTACTGTGCCGTCAATTCTAGAATGAATGTTCTAAATCGGCTCTAATCATATCGTTCGTGACCGATCTGGTCAACGCAAAAATCCGCCAATATCTGAGCTAAAGTCGCTCATATCGTTGGACGTTGAGGACGAAGATTATCGCGCCGCCAATCTCGACTTCGAAGTTCTCCGCTAAATAGAGAAGTCCGGGTTCGAGCGCGGGCGAATATGGAACAGCGATCTGCGTGCGGCGCTTACAGACTTGCTGAATCAGGTCGATGACGCGAGCAACGTCCTGTTCTTCCACCCCGACGATCAGGCTGGTATTGCCTGTCCGAAGCAGACTTCCGGTGCTGCTGATTCGCGTGACACGGAAACTAGCGGCGACGATCTCGGAGACGAGATTATCCGCGTCTTCATCTTGAATGACAGCGACTACGAGCTTCATTCGGGGCCAACCTCCTGGCCACACGGACCGCTGATTTGCGATCAAACCACTTCTGGATGACAAAGGGGATCGTTATGGGCAGTATACGGGGATTCCAGTTTAGACGCCACTCGCCATCGAACGTACGTGTCTCGCTGTGGTTCCCAGCCTCGGTGCAGGGTGGCGTTTACTGATGTTCCATCAACTCATCGCGCACGTCGTCGACGGTAAGGAGTCGCCCGCCAAACACGCGATTGATCTGGGTCGAATAGACTAGGGAGCCTGGCATGACCTCGTGCGGCGAGCCATCGGCGACTACCTCACCGTCTCCGAGAATGACAACCCGGTCAGCGAACTCGGCTACGAGGTCGACGTCGTGCGTTGCCAGCAGAACGGTGGTTCCCTGGTCGGCAAGCTGACGAAAGATTTCTCCGAGTCGCTGCTTCAGCTCACCGTCGATCCCGCGAGTCGGTTCGTCCAGCAACAGAATGCTCGGCCTTCCGATGAGGACGGCCGCGAGAGCCGCCCGCAGGCGTTCCCCGCCTGACAGATCTAACGGATTGCGATCCGCGAGTTGCGACAAACCGAAGCGCTCGAGCATGCCGTTCACGTCGTCATCGCGTCCACGGCATCGCAACGTGAACCGTAGCTCCGCTCCGACCGAATCGTTGAACAGCAGGGTTCCGGCGTTCTGCGGAAGATAAGCAACGTCTCGTGCCAGATCCACGGTGGAGGTGCGGCTGACGTCCTGTCCACAGGTGCGAACACGCCCACTTCCGGGACGCAGCAGCCCGTTGACGAGCTTCAGCAGGGTCGTCTTGCCGCTTCCGTTGCGCCCCATGAGCGCTGTCAGCGAACCGGGGTAACACTCAAGCGATAACCTATCCAGCACTTTCGAACGCTCATAGCCGAAAGTGACCTTGTCAAAGGTAATGGAGGGTGAGTCCCCGACAACTGTGTGCCGCGGCTCCGGTGGAGAATAGGTCGACTCCGCAAATCTCGCGGAAAACGCGCGCGCCTCACGCACGGTAAGTGGAGCTGGAATCCAGCCCAGTTCATTGGCGACTCGCAACAGCGGCGATGGCGCGGGAAGGTGGGCTAGCGACAAGCGAGTCGGGCCAGCGGCCCTGACCCGTCCACAATCATCGAGCACGAGCAGTTGATCGGACATTCCCAGTACCCGATCGAGCCGGTGCTCCACCAGCAAGATCGTAGTCCCGAGCTCGTGGTTCATACGAGTGAGCGTCGTCAGGATCTCATCAGAACTGGTTGGATCGAGCTGGGACGTCGGCTCGTCGAGGACCAGTGTTGTCGGGCGCATAGCCATGGCGGCGGCGATCACCACTCGTTGACGCTCGCCTCCCGACAAGGTGTCGATATTTCGTTTCCTCAAGTGATTGAGACTCAGCAGGTCGAGCATCTCCTCGACTCGCAGTCGAATCTCGTTTCGCGGCAGTCGAAGGTTCTCTAACCCAAACGCGATTTCGTCCTCGACTCGATCAGTGACCGTCTGTGTCTCTGGAACTTGCGCCACGAATCCAACGTGCTGGCTCAGCAAAGCGGTCGAATGGGTGGTGGTGTCCAGGCCGTTCACGCTGACCGTGCCGCCGAATCTGCCGCCGTGGAAGTGGGGAACCAATCCATTGATGGTGCGTGCCAGCGTCGACTTGCCAGATCCAGAAGGACCGGTGACGACGGCTACGCGCCCGGACTCAAGACACCAGCCGACATCCGTCAAGGCCTGACGCCCAGCACTCGGGTACTGGTAATTCACGCCATCGAATCTGATCATGATGCATCCGCCTCGCAGCGTCGCCGGTACCAATAACAGCAGGCAGGCGACGCCAAGCCAGGGGCGAAACGCTGGAGTGGACAGATCGGGAAATGGCGACCATTCGATCGCCGACAAATCAAATAGGATAGCGAAGGCAAACAGGGCACCGGTTGCCATGGCCGCCGCGATCATCAGCCATTCGCTCAGGCGCCAAACCGTCGCACGATACGATGTCCGGCCCGCGCTCTGCCCGACCAAACCCAGTACGACGCATGCGAGGCCCGCCAGCGCGCAGAGCGCGGCTGGCCAAATCACCCCGCCGATAAGCAAGGTTACGGCGCCGAGGATCAAGACTATTCCGCCCGGGAAGAGCCAGGAACGAGCGTCACGTGTCGGTGGTTTCGCCCCGAACGCACGACTCTCCATGGCTTCGGCCAAATTGAACGCGCCCTCGAGTCCCATCGAGAGGACCGGAACCACCAGCGGGGGCACGTCGCGCACCGAGCGGACGCGAAATCCACGCGCCGCTTGCGCATCGCGTACCTCACGCAACGAGGCTAATGTCTGCGGGAAGAAACTCAGACCGATCACCGCAGCCACTCCGACCGATGACAGTGGCTGAGGTACGGTACGCAACAGCGCGGCGCGATCGACCACGGATCCAAACGTTGCCGCAGCGATGATGAGCGAGAGGATCGCGAGGGCCGATGAGACGCCATATAGCAGTGCATTAACAGTCAGATCGCCTCCGATGATCGGCAAGTAGTGTGGAAGTCGGGCAAATGTGCTGTTACCAGCATGGGCCGTGAGCAGATTGAAGATGATGCTGACCGACGCTACGACCAGTCCGATCCTTATCACGAGATTCCAGATCGAGGCTGATTGGGACGTTGGGTGTCGTGCGGCGTAGACGATGACCGTGGCGATCAGGACCAACGAAAGGTAGAGGGGATTACGCGTACTAACGACCGCGATGGTGACGGCGCCACCCCAGGCTACCCAGGTGATCGGGTTGCCGCCACGCTGGTTCACGGTTCGTTCCGCCTTCGACGCGCCACGACGACCACTCCAACGACGACCATGAGCATCACCCCGACCCCATACCAGATGAAGGAGTTCTGCGAGCCTCCGGACGACGTGGCGGGAGTCGTGACGCTGCGCGTCTGCCCGGATGATTTGACTTCGACACCTACCGCCGACGCGGCTGGTTGAGGCGATGACGCCGTCTGGCTAATCACCGCGACCGGACTCACGATGGCCGTTTGAGGCGCAGTCGGGTTCGTCGCGAGTGCCGTCGGAGACGTCGTCACAATGGCGGACGGGCTGGTTGTAATCGCGGGTGGTGCGACTCCGTTCATGCGCGCGATCTGGTCAAGTGTGACTACCGGCAGATCGCCGTCTTGCGACGACCAGGACCAACCGTCGACGTCACCGTTGTGGATCGTGCGCTCGTCTGGACCATAGGGGAGCACGATCCACCTGCCGGCGCTCGATAGGCGGTGGTAGCGCCAGTAGTAAGCGGGGTTCGCGTAGCTCTTACAGAAGCAGTTCGTGCTTGGGCAACCTTCGCCGTCGATGCGGCAGACTGCCTGGCCCATCCCGGCATAGGGGACAACGTCGACCGCGACACCGGCACGTTGCAAGAGTTGCAGCCCAGTGATCTCGGGTTCGCTAAAGCGCACGTAGTAGTAGAGAACGCTTCCGTCCCCATGTTTGATCACCAGTCCGGCAACGTTCATCCGTGGATTGCCGGAGGCAGAGACGATACCAGGGAGACCAACGAGCAATAGCACCAACAGCGCTGTCGGTACGAAACGCAGTCGTGAAAATGGAACTCTGGCAGACATTCCGGACAATAAGCTCATGGCGTGTTCAATTGCTCAGCACCCAGTAAGCCAAGCTCCACGTCGTACCGTGCTGGTGCCGATCCTGGATGCCACTCGAAGCGCGCACGCTCGAAATACTGCATCGTGGTGGGCTTGCCAGTGGTGGGGTCGACGTAGGTGAATTCCTCGGTCAGTGGATAGCCGAAGACTTGAACGCCGCCAAAGTGCTGCCAGTAGGCGAGGAACCCTTGACAGGCATTGTGCCCGGTCTGCTGGAAGTAGATGCAGCGTTGCGGATCGCCTGGGGTCGACTTCAGTTTGGCTTGATCGAGTGTTCGTCCCGGCGTCTTTGAGGGCCAGACCGGCAGCGGCTTGCCTTCCAGCGCCGGAAGTGCCTGTGCCGTTGCCAGTAGATTGTCGGCGGTCGCATCGCTCCGATAGAAGAACGCGCCGGATTTGATGTTGTCGAATTTGTCGAGCGCGTCGACAGCGGAAGTGACATCGGTCGAATCGACCGCCTTGCCGGTCGCCAGCAGTGCCTGTATCACCAGAGCCGTCGAATTGGCGTCCCCCACCAGTGGCGATCCGGACGAAGGTTGATAGGCGAATGAACCGTCGCTCGCTTTGAGTCCGTTCAAGTAGTTCATGCCTTTGGCAACTGCTGGCGAGGAACCCTCGCCGCTTGCGACCAAAGCCTGGACGGCGATGGCGGTCGTGTTGCTGTCGGCTTTGCCTGCTGCGGTCTCGCCCGTATACGCCCAGCCCCCATCGGCCGCCTGATGGCTGATCAAGCCGTCGATCGCCGATGTTGGAATCGTCTGTCCGGCTGCGGCTAGGGCCAGCATGGCGTAGGCATGCACGTAGATTTGCGAATCGAACAGGCCGCTGGAGTGATCCTGATGCGAGAGGATGTCCCGCACAAGATCTTGCCCGCCAAAGTCTCGTGGATTCTGACCGGAAGCCACCGCGGCAAGGATCAGCTTGGCGGCGCCTCCCACATTGGCGGCATAGGTCTTCGCTTGCGCTTGCAGATAGCCCGTGACGGATGGACCTCCGTCGTTGAGGTTGGCGAGGTTTGCTCCGGTCGATGCCAGCGCCAGGGCGATGTCCGCCGTCGCGCCAGGGTCAGTCTTGCCGCTGAACCCCTTGAAACCGCCGTCCGGTTGTTGCTGGGCCTCGAGCCAGGAGATGGCCGGCGCGATTGTTGGGTCATTTGTCGCCGCCGCCGCTTGCGTTCCAAACGCCGGAGCGAGCAATAAGATCATGAACACACTGAAGATGAGGCGGTTCTTCATAGTAATCCTCCGACAGTCCGTGATACTCGTCACGGACAAAGCGTCATAGCCAAAAGGGAGCTGGAGGATTACTCGCGGTAGGTGATGCGCATGAGGGCGTCCTTTCTCCTTCGCTCGAGGAGCAGTTGGACGCGATAGCGGCGGGTAATCTGGCTTCGACGTGCGATCGGCGCGTCGTTACAGTTGCGGCACAGCCCCGGATTCTCACCGGTGTTCCCCCCTGTGGACCGGACTCGCAGAGTCCGGCACCCGCCATCGCTTCACGACGGCTGAGGACTTCAGTTGTGATCCGTTTGCACGAACCTATTAGAGTGTCCCACGCGGTGTTGTATCTGGTCAACTCGGCGGCGCGCTGCTTGATAACCATCATTCAGGGTGATTCGATTGTTGCCCAACCGGATTCGGACGCTGAGCAGGAGTTTGCCCATGCAGCCATCTGACCGCGCGGAGGATGTGACGGCACCAATCGCCTTGATTGCGGCTATGGAGAGCGAGCTTCGGCACGCTCTCGAGCGCTTGGAGGATATTCGTTCAGAGCGATTCGGCGCCTGGACAATTCACCGTGGTCGACTCCATAACCGACCAGTCGTCGCCATCGTCACCGGAATTGGCATGGTGAACGCGGCCGCGGCCACGTCGCTGCTGCTGGAAGCGGTTCGGCCAGCGATCACGATTAATTACGGCTGCGCCGGTGCGCACCGAGAGGATATCCACCCCGGTGACGTCGTCATGGGAACCGGCGTTGTGGCGCACTTATCGCTGACCATTCTCCCCAGCGGTGAGGAGCGCTATGCAGGCTTCCGCTATCAGCTCGAGGATGAAACCGTGCTGACCGACATGATAGCGGCCGACCGGGCGCTGCTGGATGTCGCTCGCAATGTTGTCAGCGGATGGACTCCGGCTCCGTGGCCCTGGTCGATTGATGAAGCGCGTCCTGCGGCGGTGCACCTTGGAGTGATCGCTTCGGCTGACTGCTGGACGCAGGATCCGGTTCGCATCGGGGGATTGCACGATCTCCACGGCTCGCTCTGCGAGGACATGGAGGCCGCGGCGATCGCGCAGGTATGTGCCATGTACCGCGTTCCAATGCTGGCGATCAAGGACATCTCGAACAATGAGCTCCATGATGCCTCTGAGCAGGGCAACGAGGGGCTGCCATCCCTGGACGCCGTGGAGAAAGAGATCGGCGCACGGGCGTTCGCGTTGGTCGAGCGGATTGTCGCGAACCTGGGGTCGAGGCAGATCGTGTAACCGGCACAAGCACTGCCCGTCCTGAATGTCGTTGCTATAATGAGGAAGCAGGCACAGAACGTTTGTTCGTTGTAAACGGGTATGAATGGCGAATCGACGGGGGAGGGATCGATTGTCGGTAGCTCAAGCGATCGAGGACTTCCGTACCGACCCGCGATTCGCCCGCAACATTGTCGTTCTGGCGTTCGATTCCGGCGATACCGGCCTCGCACGGTCGAGTTTCCGACCGATCTTCACCCAGCACTGGCCGAGGCCCTGCGTAAACGAGGCATCGCCAATCTCTACTCCCATCAAGCCGCGGCGTTTGACAGCGTACAGGCTGGCCAGCACACCGCGGTGGTTACCGCGACCGCATCCGGCAAGACGCTCTGCTACAACTTGCCGGTGCTGAACGCCATCATGCGCGAGCCGACCGCGCGTGCGCTCTATCTCTTCCCAACCAAGGCCCTGGCGCAGGATCAGTACACCAGCCTGCATAGTCTGATCGAAGCGGCCGGTGCCGACATCAAGACGCACACCTACGACGGTGATACGCCCGCCAACGTCCGGCGACTGATCCGCACGGCCGGGCACGTGGTCATCACCAATCCGGATATGCTGCATTCCGGCATCCTGCCGCATCACACGAAGTGGCATAGCCTGTTCGAGCAGCTTCGCTTCGTGGTGATCGATGAGATGCATGGCTATCGCGGCGTCTTCGGCTCCCACGTGGCGAACGTTATTCGGCGCCTGCGCCGCATTTGCGCGCACTACGGGTCGTCGCCAATCTTCATTCTGGCATCAGCCACCATTGCGAACCGACGGGAGCTGGCCGAGCATCTGATCGAGGCGCCGGTGCACGTCATCGATCAGGATGGCGCGCCCCACGGACGCCGTGAGATCGCGTTCTACAACCCGCCGGTGGTCAATCGTCAGCTTGGCATCCGCCGCTCATCGACGCTCGAAGCCACCGCAATATCGCCACCGAGCTCATTCGCAAGAACGTGCACACTATCGTCTTCGCCCGTGCGCGCGTCACCGCCGAGGTGCTGCTCACCTATTTGCGCGAGGCGCTGCCGCCGAAGATTGGTCGCTCCGGACGGCGTACGCGGTTATCGGGGTGGCTACCTACCGCACCAGCGGCGTGAGATCGAGCGCGGACTGCGCGACGGCAGCGTGCGGGCGGTCGTCTCGACCAACGCGCTGGAGTTGGGCGTCGACATCGGCTCGCTCGATGCCTGCGTCATGACCGGTTACCCGGGCACAATCGCCAGCACCTGGCAGCAGGCGGGCCGAGCCGGACGCCGCGAAGGCGTGTCGCTGGCGGTGCTGGTGGCGTCTTCGGCGCCACTCGATCAGTTCATCGTGCAGCACCCCGACTATTTCTTCGGCAGTCGCCCGGAAAACGGGCTGATCAACCCGGACAATCTGCTGATCCTGGTGAATCACCTGAAGTGCGCCGCCTTCGAACTGCCGTTTCACGACGGCGATCAGTTCGGCACCGTCGAACCACGTGAGATGCTCGATTACCTGGAGGATGAGAGCATCCTGCACCACTCCGGGCAGACCTGGTACTGGACGGCCGAGACCTATCCGGCCGAAGAGGTCAGCCTGCGCACCGCCGCGCGTGCCAACGTGGTCATCATCGATGTGGGCGATAAGACCAGGACGCGCGTCATCGGCGAGGTCGACACCTTCGCGGCGCCTATGCTGGTCCACACTGATGCGATCTACATTCACGAAGGGCAGCAATACCACGTCGAACGGCTGGATTGGGATGAGAAGAAGGCCTACGTCCACCCGGTCGACGTCGACTATTACACCGACGCCAGCCTCTCGATCCGCGTGCAGGTGATCGACCAGTTCAGCGACGGGGAGCCTTCCGCGCCACGACATCATGGCGAGGTGCTGGTGGGAGCCATCGTTACCCAGTTCAAGAAGATCAAGTTGCACACCCACGAGAACGTTGGCTGGGGCAAGGTGCATCTGCCTGAAGAGCAGATGCACACCAGCGCCTACTGGCTCTCGCTGCCGCCCGACATCAGCGGCCGGATGCGCGAAGCCGAGCTTCAAGGGGCGCTAACCGGGCTGGCCAACGCGCTGCAGAACATCGCGCCCCTGTATCTGATGTGCGATCCGCGCGACGTCGGCGTCTATCCGCAGGTGCGCTCGCCGTTCACCGACCGCGCCACGGTCTTCATCTACGATCGCGTGCCCGGCGGCATCGGCTTCAGTCCGCGCCTCTACGACCTGCATCCGGAACTCCTGCGCGGCGCGCGCGACCTGATTCGCTCCTGCGGCTGCGAATCGGGCTGTCCCTCCTGCGTCGGCCCGGCGACCGAAGTCGGCCCCGACGCCAAAACCAACACGCTCGGCATCCTCAAAGCCATGATCGAGCGGCAGGGGGCAGCAAAGAACATCACCTCGGAAGACGTGACCGGCTGTGGGAGAAACGCGACCGTCAAGAGCGCGGTCGCTCGAAGAACATTAGCACCTTGGGACTTGGAACGAACCACCACCACAATCGAACGGCCGAACGAGAGTCAACTAGTCTCCAACCGTCCTTTGCCTGGTCATTCATGCGATTGTTTATGTGGCCGTTTGATCCCCAGCCACCCCACCAGCCGGTCCAGAGCTGTTCGGCCTTGTACTCGTAGCGCATAGGCCCGTCGGCGATGGTGACTGCTAGGGGACCTTCGTTTACGATTCGCGCAGGCGTCGGCGCAGGACTTGAGTGTTCCTGATTCTCCATGACATGCCTCCCGTTCTTGAACCAGACTCGCGGTTCGGATGGATCCTAACCGACTACTGATTCAACATAACCTGTGGCACATTGGAGCAGATTGTCGATATCATGTCAATGTCCAGTGCGCAAGAACGCTTGAGATACTGGCGAAGAGACACTAGGATTCATGTGTCGCAGATTAGCGCGGCGAGGCAGCGATGAGGTGCGGCGTCGTGGCGGCGGGTTGGTTTGCCGGCATCGCGTCACCCGCCGATATGATTGCGGCCGCATCGCGATCTCGATGTATGTTCGAAAAATGAGGAGTCCGGCATCGGACTAACACAAGGGGAAACGGCTCAGTGGCGAACGGGGACCTGACCTGGATCACGAATTTCATCTGGGGCATCGCAGACGACGTCCTGCGCGACGTCTACGTGCGCGGCAAGTATCGCGACGTGATCCTGCCGATGACGGTCATCCGGCGGCTCGATGCCGTGCTGGAGCCGACCAAGCAAGCGGTCCTCGACATGAAGAAGCGGCTCGATGCGGCCGGAATCGCCAACCAGGACGCCGCGCTGCGCCAGGCGTCCGGCCAGGCCTTCTACAACATCTCGCCGTTCACGCTGCGCGACCTGCGGTCCCGCGCCAGAACCCAGCAGCTCAAGGCCGACTTCGAAGCCTACCTCGACGGCTTCTCGCCCAACGTCCAGGAGATCCTCGACAAGTTCAAGTTCCGCAACCAGATCCCGACGCTGGTCGAGGCCGACGTCCTCGGGCAGCCTGATCGAGAAGTTCCTCGACCATCGCATCAACCTCAGCCCGAACCCGGTCTTCAATCGGAGACGGCATCGGTGCGCCTGCCCGGGCTCGACAACCACGCCATGGGCACGATCTTCGAGGAGCTGATTCGCCGCTTCAACGAGGAGAACAACGAGGAGGCCGGCGAGCACTTCACGCCGCGCGACGTGGTGCGGCTGATGGCCGAGCTGATCTTCCGCCCGATCGCCGACGAGATCCAATCAGGCACCTATCTGGTCTACGACGGCGCCTGCGGCACCGGCG
This sequence comes from uncultured Chloroflexia bacterium, assembly GCA_963782955.1. Taxonomy (GTDB): domain Bacteria; phylum Chloroflexota; class Chloroflexia; order Thermomicrobiales; family Thermomicrobiaceae; genus CALAGB01. The sequence goes on from CAWALJ010000001.1 coordinate 198,193, forward strand.
GAATGCTGACGGTCGCTGACGAACGGCTCGGTGAGCTGGCTCGCGAGCACGGCAAGGACGTCTCGATTCACCTCTACGGCCAGGAGGTCAATCCCGAGACGTATGCCATCACCAAGGCCGACCTGTTGCTGAAGGGCGAGGGTGATGAGGCCGAGAACTTCCGCTACGGGTCGACCCTATCTCAAGACGGTTACCCGGCGCAGGAATTCGACTTCATGCTCTCGAATCCGCCCTACGGCAAGAGCTGGAAGACGCGACCTGGAGACGCATGGGCGGCAAGAGCGGCATTCGCGATCCGCGCTTCATCATCGAGCATGACTGGCGATCCGGAATACAGCCTGCTGACCCGTTCCAGCGACGGCCAACTCATGTTCCTGGTCAACATGCTCTCCAAGATGAAGCACGACACGCCGCTCGGTAGCCGCATCGCCGAAGTCCACAACGGATCATCCCTCTTCACCGGCGACGCCGGACAGGGCGAGAGCAATATCCGCCGCTGGATCATCGAGAACGACTGGCTGGAAGCGATCATCGCGCTGCCGCTCAACATGTTCTACAACACCGGTATCGCCACCTACATCTGGCTCGTCAGCAACCGAAAAGCCGGAGCATCGGCGCGGCAAGGTGCAGCTCATCGACGCCACCAAATGGTTCACACCGCTGCGCAAGAACCTGGGCCAGAAGAACTGCGAGTTGTCCACCGAGGAGATCAGCAGATCGTCGACGCGTATCTCGCGTTCGAGGAGACCGAAGAGTCGAAGATCTTCCCGAACGAGGCACTCGGCTACTGGAAGGTAACGGTCGAGCGTCCATTGCGACTGAAGGTCGACCTCTCGCCGGGAAACCGTGCGAAATTCCGCCTGGCGGCGAAGGAAGCCGGAGAGTGCAGACTCTGGCGGTCGTGATCGACGACCTCGCCGAAAAGCTCGGGGCCGGGCCACACCTGGATTTCAACGTCGTTCCTGGATGCGGCCGAGCGCGCAGCAGATCGACGCGGAGTGAAGCTGACCGCCAAGCGACAGAAATTGCTGCGCGATGCCCTGGCCGAGACCGACGAGAATGCGGAGCCGGTGATCAAGAAGGTGCACCGGCCGGGTAAAGCCAAAGCCGATCCGCTCTACGGGCTGTTCTCGGCCCATGTCGACGGAAGGCACGCGATCGTCGAATACGAACCGGACAGCAACCTGCGGGACACCGAGCAGATTCCGCTGCTCGAAGATGGCGGCATCGACGCCTTCATCCAGCGCGAAGTCCTGCCGCACGTCCCGGATGCTTGGATTGCCGACGACTCGGCGAAGATCGGCTACGAGATCTCCTTCACCCGCTACTTCTACAAGCCCCAGCCGCTCCGCTCGCTCGACGAGATCCGCGCCGACATCGAAGCGCTGGAGAAAGAGACGGAAGGGCTATTAGACGAAATTCTTGGCTTGGCAAAGGTGCAACGATGAAAGCATCTGAGGCGCGGCTACTCGACTTTCTGAAGAAGTCACCGCAGTTCATCATTCCAATCTATCAAAGAACATATAGCTGGACAGAGCGAGAGTGCCGCCAACTCTGGGACGATATCATCCGAGCCGGCTCAGACGAAGCAGTCTCGGCCCACTTCATCGGCTCCGTAGTTTACATTGAGCAGGGACTTTCTCAGGTAACAAGCCAGTCTCCGTTATTGGTTATTGACGGGCAGCAACGGCTTACAACGGTCTCCCTGATTCTGGAAGCCCTCGCGCGTCATCTCGGCGATTTCGAGCCAGTAAAGGGCTTCTCCGCGAAGAAACTGAGGAACTACTATCTCATCAATCCTCTTGAGGAAGACGATCAGCACTTCAAGCTGCTCCTAACACAGACAGACCGGTCCAGCCTCCTCGCGCTGGTCCAACAAAAGCTGCTGCCTTCGGACCATTCGCTGCGGATTAGTGAGAACTTTGACTTCTTTATGCAGCAAGTGAAGGGGCTAGGACAGGATCTCGGGCCGCTGTGCCACGGTCTCGACAAGCTAGTCATCGTTGACATTGCCCTCAACCGCAGCCAGGACAACCCACAATTGATCTTCGAGAGCATGAACTCTACGGGGCGAGAACTCAGCCAAGCGGATTTGATTCGTAACTTCGTCCTAATGGGGCTCCAACCGGCGCACCAGACGCGGCTGTACGTTGATCATTGGCGACCGATGGAAGTAGCGTTCGGTCAGGACGCATACGGTACACACTTTGATAGCTTTATGCGTCACTACCTGACGTTCAAGACAGGCGACATTCCCAACCTCAATGCCGTATACGAGGCGTTCAAAGGGCACGCGCGATCACCGAAGATCGCAGAGGCGGGCGTCGATTGCCTTGTTGCGGACATCCACACGTTCGCAGAGTACTACTGCGCCATGGCGCTCGGCAGAGAACGCGACAAGCAACTTGCCGACGCTTTTCAGGATCTGCGAGAACTGAAAGTTGATGTGGCGTACCCATTCCTTCTAGAACTTTATGACGACTATCGGCACGAACTCCTGTGCAAGGATGAATTCGTGAAGGCGGTTCGCCTGGTTGAGGCATACGTCTTCAGGCGTGCCGTGTGCAGTATTCCAACGAACTCGCTCAACAAGACGTTTGCGACGTTTGGGCGGTCCCTCATGAAGGACCGATATCTGGAGAGCATTCAGGCTTATTTGCAGTCCCTTCCATCCTACCGGCGCTTTCCTGATGATGAGGAATTCAGGAAACAGTTTCAGGTTCGCGACCTCTATAACTTCCGTAGCCGGAGCTACTGGCTCCGGAGGATGGAGAATCACGGCCGCAAAGAGCGCATCAGCATTGATGAATACACCATAGAGCACATCATGCCTCAGAACGAGAACCTGTCGTCCGAATGGCAGATCGCTCTGGGACCTGAGTGGCAGCGCGTGCACCAGACATGGCTGCATACCTTGGGCAATCTGACCCTGACCGGCTACAACAGTGAATACAGCGACCGCCCATTCCAGAAGAAGCGCGACATGCCCGGTGGATTTCGAGAGAGTCCATTGCGACTTAATAGCGGGCTCGGCGCGCTATCTGTCTGGAACGAGGAAACGATAGTGGAGCGGGCGAGGCGGCTCTCTGAGATGGCAACCACGGTTTGGTCCGCACCCACACTACCCGCAGATGTGCGCGGCGCCTATCGATCGACATCGCGGCAAGCAGCGGGATACACCCTCGATGACCACCCCCACCTCGCGCCCGGACGCATCACGCATGCATTATTCGATGCATTCCGGAAAGAAGTGCTGGCGCTCGACCCGTGTGTGACCGAAGATGTATTGAAGCTCTACATTGCGTACAAGGCAGAGACAAACTTCGTCGACGTGGTTCCGCAGGAGAAGCGTCTTCGGCTCTCACTCAACATGCCGTTCCACGAGATCTCCGATCCACGTGGAATCTGCAAAGACGTGTCGAACGTAGGCCGATGGGGCAACGGGGACGTCGAAGTCGGGCTGTCTTCCTTTGATGACTTACCCTATATCATTGGCCTCGTCCGCCAATCCCTTGAACGCCAACTTGGAAACGAGGTCGAGGTGTGAGGACAGCGCTGAGACCATATCCAGAGTACAAAGTCTCCGGGCTGTCATGGTTGGGAAAGATCCCATCGCACTGGGACATGAAGCGACTAAAGACGTCGGTGAAATCATTGGCAAATGGCGTATGGGGTAACGATCCAGACGGTGAGAATGACGTAGTTTGTGTACGCGTTGCCGATTTTGATCGACACTCACTCAGAATACGTCTCGTTCGTCCAACCGTTCGGTCTGTCCCAGATTCTCAACGGTGTGGAAGGATGTTAGCCAATGGAGATCTCTTGCTAGAGAAATCCGGCGGAGGAGAAACGCAGCCGGTCGGGGCCGTCATGCTTTACGACCACGACCGGCCAGCCGTTTGCTCAAACTTCATAGCACGCATGCGCCTCGCTCCCGGTTTCAATGCGCGATATCTGACGTACCTCCACTACTACTTGTACTCGATCCGGCTAAACATACGCTCCGTAAAACAAACCACCGGAATTCAGAACCTGGATTCTTCTTTATATTTGGCGGAACACTACGGCTTTCCACCGCTCCCCGAACAAACCGCCATCGCCACCTTCCTTGACCACTACGACCATCTCATCCGCCGGTTCATCCGCGCCAAGCGTCGCCAGATCGAACTGCTGAACGAGCAGAAGCAGGCGATCATCAACCAGGCGGTGACGCGCGGGCTCGATCCCAACGTGCGGCTCAAGCCGTCGGGAGTGGATTGGCTGGGAGACGTGCCGGAGCATGGGAAACTGTCGAGGCTCAAATTCGAATCCTCAGACATCAGTTGACTGTTTTCATGCGATCGGCCAGGCTATGAGCCTGGTGGTGAATTCCCCGCAATCCGAACTGCGGCATCTCACAAGGATCTGATTGATCGTGGTAAGCACGGCAGTGCCGCGACAGTACCGATTGTGGATGAGCCGTTTGACGCCAGGGGCCAGATATTCTTTACAGTCGAGAGGGCGAGCGATTCGGTATCGCTGCGAAGGTTCCAACGGTGTCGAGTTTGCATTTCCAGCGGATGATGATATTTCCAACCGACAGCTGCCACAACAGCGAGTACGTCATTACTGTTCCGAACTAAATTGTCGACATGTCTACGTTCAAGCTGCGGCCGATGTAATCGGCGCGACTTCGCCTCGCGTGAATGTGGAGCCAATAAGGAACTATTCTGATCGCGATTCCTCCCCGGATCGAACAAGATGCCATATGCGGAAGGATTCATTGAAGGAACTTACCTCATCACTAGCAGAGCCGCCGAGGTTGCTGGCAGGGAGATCGATCTCGTCCGCGAATACCGCACGCGGTTGATCGCAGATGTCGTGACCGGAAGGTTGGACGTGCGTGGCGTGGAGTTGCCAAGCGGGCGAGAGCGGATGACGTCAAGAGTGGAGACGAGGAGGACGGCGAGAGCGGGAAGGTATCTAGGGGAAGTGTCGTGAGAAGATGACGAAACCGCCAGCCGCCCGAAGATCTACCACATCACACACGTGAATAACCTGCCGTCGATTATTGTCGACGGTGGGTTGTATTCGGACGTGCGAATGATCAAGCGCGGAGGCCCGGCAGGCTCGATCGGGATGTCGAACATCAAGCAGCGCCGTCTGCAATTGCCGCTCCGCTGCCACAAAGGTGACTCCGTCGGTGAATATGTTCCGTTCTACTTCTGCCCTCGCTCCGTGATGCTCTATCTCATCTACAGGGCGAATCACCCGGGCTGACATACCGGGGAGGACAAGGACCCGATCGTGCATCTGGAGGCGGACCTCCTATGACGTGGTCGCGTGGGCGAACAGGCAGCCCGCGCGCTGGGCGTTCACTCTCTCGAACGCAGGCAGCGGCTACTTCGAATCGCGGAGCGACCTCGGGCGATCTCGATGAGGTCAACTGGCGAGCGGTCGCGGCAGCGAACTGGAGCCCGGCTGACACCAAAGAGGCCAAGCAAGCTGAATTCTTGATCCGTGATTCTTCCCGTGGCATCTCGTGACCCGAGTTGGAGTGCGCGCGCGAACGTGCAGGCGCAAGCGCTAGCCGCGATACAATCAGTGCAGCATCAGCCGAGCGTCGCGATCATGCCCGGTTGGTATTATTGACGTGGAGGTGTCACCATGATTGAGTACAAATCTGGCGATATCCTTGCGGAAAACGTCGAGGCACTTGGTAAACACAGTGAACTGCGTCGGCGTCATGGGGCGTGGAGTCGCGCTCCAGTTCAAGCGGGCCTTCCCTGCCAATTTCGAGGCGTACGCCGCCGCGTGCAAGCTGCACGAGGTTCAGCCGGGACGGATGTTCGTCTTCGAAACGAAGTTCCTGGCGAATCCTCGATACATCATCAATTTCCCGACGAAACGCCACTGGCGCGGCAAGAGCCGGATCGAAGACATTGATGCTGGGCTCCAGGCACTTGTCGAGGTCATTCGGCGGCTTGGAATTCGCTCGATTGCGATTCCGCCGCTGGGGAGCGGCTTAGGCGGGCTGAACTGGTCTGATGTACGCCCGCGAATTGCCGGAGCGCTTGAATCGGTTCCCGATGTGCATGCCATAGTATTCGAACCGAACGGTGCCCCGGACGCAAACGATGGTCAAGTCGAGCGAAGTGCCAAACCTGACGCCGGGCGGGCGGCCCTGGTCGGCTTGATGGACCGGTACATCCGGGGATTGCTCGACCCGTTCTTGACGCTGCTCGAACTGCACAAGCTGATGTATTTCATGCAGGAGGCGGGCGAACCGCTGAAGCTCAAATACCGCAAAGGTCCGTACGGGCCATATGCGGAGAACTTGCGGCACGTGCTGAAAACGATTGAGGGGCACATGGTCACGGGGTATGCCGATGGTGGTGACGCCCCAGCCAAGCAACTGGAATTGGTTCCAGGCGCGCTCGCCGATGCATCAGCTTACCTCGACCAGCATCCGGAGACCCTTAGGAGGTTCGAACGTGTCGCTGACCTCGTGGAGCGGATTCGAGTCTCCATTTGGGCTGGAACTCTTTCGACCGTTCATTGGGTGTCACACACAGTGATGCTCGAACTGTGGATGACGTCGTGATCACGTTCAGGATGGTCGGAGCGCAAGCAGCGGTTCAACCCCCGCCAGATCGGAATCGCGGTGAGCGTTCTTGAAAACAAAGGGTGGCTGGGGAGCGACACATAGAAGGCGTGGCTGAGATCGCATGATCGTCACTGATACATCCGAACGAGGACTCGAAAGCCTGATCGTCGCCGCGCTGGTTGGCGAGACTGTACGTCAGCGGCGATGCGAGCCGCAGGCGAACAGCGAAGGCGGTGTTGCCTACGGTGGGCTGGCTACGTGCAAGGCGACCCGAAGGATTACGACCGGTCGCATGCGGTCGATCTGGCGAAGCTGCTCGAGTTCTGGCAGATCACACAGCCCGATGCCGTATGACCGGCCTGAAATTGGCGACCGATGGCCCGCCACGGCTGAAAGTTCCTGGCTCGACTGCAAGGTGAGATCGCCAAGCGAGGGATCGTCGATGTGCTGCGCAACGGGATCAGCCACGGTCCGGCTCACGTCGACCTCTTCTACGGCACACCATCGCCAGGGAATACGCTGGCGCGGCAGCGCTTCGAGTCCAACATCTTCAGCGTCACGCGGCAGCTGCAATACAGCCAGGACGAGACCCGGCTGGCGCTCGATCTGGTCCTCTTCATCAACGGCTTGCCGATCGCCACCTTCGAGCTGAAGAACAGCCTGACCAAGCAGACGGTCGAAGATGCCGTCGCAGCAGTACAAGCGAGACCGCGATCCGCGCGAGCTTCTGTTCCAGTTCGGCCGCTGTCTGGCGCATTTCGCGGTGGACGACAGCGAGGTCAGGTTCTGCACCGAGCTGAACGGGTAAGGCGTCCTGGTTCCTGCCCTTCAACAAGGGCTACAACGACGGCGCCGGGAATCCGCCGAATCCGCACGGTCTCAAGACCGATTACCTCTGGCACGAGATCCTGACACGGCGCGGGCTGACCGACATCATCGAGAACTACGCGCAGGTGGTCGAGGAGAAGGACGAACGAACCGGCCGCAAGACGCGCAAGCTGATCTTCCCGCGCTATCACCAGCTCGACGTCGGTGCACAAACTCCTGGCGGACGCGGAGGCCAAGGGCGCCGGGCGCCGCTATCTGATCCAGCACTCAGCGGGCAGCGGCAAGAGCAATTCGATTGCCTGGCTGGCGTCATCAGCTGATCGGGCTGCAGCAGAGCGGCAACGCGATCTTCGATTCGATCATCGTCGTGACCGACCGTCGCGTGCTCGACAAGCAGATCAACGACACCATCAAGCAGTTCGCTCAGGTCTCGGCGACGATCGGCCACGCCGACCGCTCCGGTGATCTCACGGCGCTATCTCGTCGGCTGGTAAGAAGATCATCATCACCACCGTTCAGAAATTTCCGTTCGTCATGGAGGAGATCGGTGACGAGCACCGCGGCCGGAACTTCGCCATCGTCATCGACGAGGCGCACTCGAGCCAGGGCGGCCGCGTCGCGGCCAAGATGAACCGGGCGCTGTCCGAGGACAACGTCGCCGAAGAGGACGAGACGATCGAAGACACCATCAACCGGCTGATGGAATCGCACAAGATGCTCTCGAACGCCAGTTACTTCGCCTTCACCGCGACGCCCAAGAACAAGACGCTGGAGATCTTCGGCGAGGCGTATGACGATGGCGAAGGCAAGTCAAGCATCGGCCGTTCCACAGCTACTCCATGAAGCAGGCGATCCAGGAAGGGTTCATCCTGGACGTGCTCAAGAACTACACGCCGGTTCAGAGTTATTACCGGCTGATGAAGACGGTCGAGGATGACCCTGAGTTCGACGTGCGCAAGGCGCACGCGCAAGCTGCGCTACTACGTTGAGTCGAACGAGCACGCCATCCGCCGCAAAGCCGAGATCATGGTCGATCACTTCCACGATCAGGTGATCAACCGGCAGAAGATCGGCGGCGAGGCACGCGCCATGGTGGTGACCAGCGGGATCGACCGCGCGATCCAGTATTACTTCGCGATCAGCGACTACCTTCGGAGCGCAAGAGCCCGTACAAGGCGATCGTCGCGTTCTCCGGCGAGCATGAAGTACGCCGGGCGAAAGGTCGACTGAGGCGACGCTGAACGGATTCCCCAGCAACAACATCCCGACGGAGTTCCGCAAAGACCCATACCGCTTCCTGATCTGCGCCGACAAGTTCCAGACCGGTTACGACGAGCCACTGCTGCACACGATGTACGTCGACAAGGCCGCTTTCGGGCATTAAGGCGGTGCAGACACTGTCGCGGCTCAACCGGGCGCATCCCAAGAAGCACGACACGTTCGTGCTCGATTTCCAGAACGACGCCGAGATGATCGGAGCTTCGTTCGACGCCCTACTACCGCACCACGATCCTGAGTGGCGAGACTGACCCGAACAAGCTCCATGATCTGAAGGCCGACCTCGATGGTTATCAGGTCTATTCGCCCGAGCAGGTAGAGGATTTCGTCGCGCTCTATATGCGCGGCGCGGAGCGGGACAAGCTCGACCCAATCCTGGACGCCTGCGTCGCGGTCTACAACGAGTCGCTGGACGAGGATGGATCAGGTCGGGTTCAAAGGCAAGTCCAAGGCGTTCGTCCGCACCTATGGCTTCCTGGCACCATTTTGCCGTACACGAACATTGAGTTGGGAGAAGCTCGTCGATCTTCCTCAACTTCCTGAATCCGAAGCTTCCGGCTCCGGTCGAGGAGGACCTGTCGCAGGGGATTCTTGAATCGATCGACATGGACAGTTACCGCGTCGAAGTGAAGTCTGCAATGGAAATCACGCCGGATGACGAGGACGGCGAGATCGGTCCGGTTCCGACCAGCGAAGGCGGCGCGCGTCCTGAGCCCGAGATGGATTTCCTCAGCAACATCATCAAGACCTTCAACGATCAGTGGGGCAACATCGACTGGAAGGACGACGACAAGATTCGGAAGGTGATCGCTGAGGAACTTCCGGCCAAGGTGCTGCAAGATCCGGCGTACCAGAACGCGATGAAGAACTCGGACAAGCAGAACGCCCGGATCGAACACGACAAGGCGCTCGGGCGGGTGATCGTCGATCTGTTATCGGACCATACCGAGCTGTTCAAGCAGTACAGCGACAATCCGGAATTCAAGAAGTGGTTGGCGGACACCATCTTCGCGGTGACCTACGAGGCACCCGCCGCTGATTGACGAAGGTCGTTGCGTGACGCCGCAGAGCTCCTCGCGCTTGACCCTGCTCCCCTTCGCCGGTATAATCGATCGGATCAGTTGGGCGCGGCTGTGTACGTACACAGGAAAGCTGGAAATTGAAGCGACCCAACCACTATCAGCCCCACAACTTTGAAATTGCGAATGAATTCAGGCCTTTGGGTTCAGGCCGAACCCAAAGGCCTTTTTTCTTGTCTGGAACATTTTGGGAGGTCCATCTATGACGATGTCTGATACGTGGTGGACGCGTGGTCGATCCGTCGCAGGATCTTGATGACGTGCTCGACGTCCTGGTTGCGGACGGCAAAATCGCACTGGTTGGCACGTCCCTTCAGTCACCGGCGGGCGCACAGGAGATCGATGCATCGGCGTTGGTCGTGACGCCCGGCCTGGTCGACGTTCACGCCCATCTGCGCGATCCCGGCTTCACCGAGAAAGAGACGTTGGTCTCCGGAGCGCTGGCTGCGGCACGCGGGGGGTTCACCACGATCTGCTGCATGCCGAATACGAGTCCAACGCTGGATCGCGCCGAACGTGTCGCGGACATCGTCAAGCGATCGAGGGATCTGCCGGTGCGGATCTATCCGATTGGTACGATCTCGGTCGAATCGAGCCGGAGAGACAGCTTGCCGACCTGAGCGGGATGTCCGACGCCGGGGCTATCGGATTCTCCGACGACGGCGACAGCACGCGTAACTCGCAGGCAATGCGAGAGGCGCTCGAGTGGTCGGCAAAGCACGGCAAGCCAATCATGGTCCACTGCGAGGACTGGAGCCTGATCAACGGCGGCGTGATGAACGAAGGCGATGTATCGCGCGAGCTGGGCTTGCCGGGCATTCCCGCGGCGGCCGAGGAGATCATCCTCAACCGCGACATCGAGCTCGCCCGCATCACCGGAGGATGGCTGCACGCCCTGCACGTCAGCACCGCGCGCGGTCGCGATCTGGTGCGACGCGCCAGGCTCGACGGCGTTCACGTAACTGCTGAGGTCATGCCACATCATCTACTGATGACCGACGACTGGGTCGCGGGCAGACGAAGTTTCGTGGATGGCCGAGCTTTCGACGACGTGTCCGGCCCAGACCCGAACGCGAAGGTGAACCCGCCATTGCGGACCGAGGAGGACGCAAGGGCGCTCCTCGCCGGTCTGATCGACGGCACGTTCGACATTATCGCGACCGATCACGCGCCGCACGCCTTGAGCGACAAACCGTCGGATCTGAGGAAGGCGGCGTCAGGCATGATCGGGCTTGAGCTGGCGGTGCCGATGCTGCTGGAGTTGGTTCGCGACAACCGGCTCAGTATGTCGCTGCTGGTTGACCTGCTTTCGACCCGCCCGGCGCAGATCTTCAACTTGCCGGGCGGAACGCTGCGGCCGGGTTCGGTCGCCGACATCACGTTGATCGATCCGGAATCACGATGGACGGTTGACGGATCGACCATCGTTTCGCGGAGCCAGAACACCCCGTTGCTCGGCGTCACATTGTGCGGTCAGGTGAGTATCACTATGGTGGAAGGGGAGATTCGTTACCGTGCCTGATCTTCGATTGTCCGGCGCGCTCGTCCTGGAAGACGGGCGCATTTTTCGAGGTGAGCCGTTCGGCGCCATGGTTGACGCCGAAGGTGAAGCCGTCTTCAACACGACCATGACCGGTTATCAGGAGGTGTCAACCGATCCGTCTTTCTATGGACAGATCGTCTGCATGACCTACCCGCTAATCGGAAACTACGGCGTTACGCCGGACGACGAGGAGTCGAGGCGTCCGTGGATCGCCGGGATGGTCGTGCGCGAGTACTGTGACGAGCCCGAAAATTGGCGCTCGCATGGCACCTTTGCCAATTTCCTGAAGGACCACGGCATCCCCGCGCTGCATTCGGTCGACACGCGTGCCCTGACGCGCCACATTCGCTCGAACGGCGACATGCGAGCCTTGCTCGTCTCAAATGCCGCCGGTCAACGATGATACGCAGCTGCGTGAGCGAGCGCGCTCCGCCTGGGCGCCTGGAGACGCCAATGTCGTGGAAGCTGTTACGACGCCAGAAGAGCGGGAGATTCGCGACGACAGCCCGATTCACCTCGCGCTGATCGATTGTGGCGTCAAGGAGAACATCATTCGCTCGCTCAACCGGCGCGGTGTGCACGTTACGGTCGTGCCATACGACACCCCGCCAACGAAATCGTGGCGCTGGGTGTGGATGGCGTGCTTACTTCACCCGGGCCTGGCGATCCGGTCAACACCGGAGACGCGGTCAAGGTGGTCCGCTCTCTCCTCGACACGGGCATTCCCTACATGGGTGTCTGCCTAGGACACCAACTCCTTGCGCTGGCGGTGGGCGCGCACACCAGCAAGCTCAAGTTTGGTCACCGGGGCGGCAATCACCCGGTGAAGGATCTGGCGTCTGGCGCGGTGCACATCACCTCGCAGAACCACGGGTATCAGGTAGACGCGGCCAGTGTCCCGGTCGACCAGGGCTGGCGCGTGTCGCAGATCAACCTTAATGACGGTTCGGTCGAGGGCCTGGAGCATGAATCGCTGCCGGTCTTCTCGATCCAGTATCACCCAGAAGGTTCACCGGGACCGCTGGACAACCAGTATCTCTTCGACCGGTTTATAGACGGAGTGAGAACGTACCGTGAGCGGCGATCCAGCGCTGCGGCGGCCGCGACGCTGAATCAGTCCGAACAGCAGGAGCGCGAGTAACAATGGTAGAGACCGCGAAACCCCTTTCGAGTGTGCTTGTCATCGGTTCAGGTCCGATCGTGATCGGGCAAGCTGCTGAGTTCGACTATGCCGGGTCCCAAGCGTTGCGCGCGCTGCGTGAGGAAGGGATCCGTTCGATCCTGGTCAATTCCAACCCGGCCACGATCATGACCGATGAGGACATTGCCGACGTCGTCTACATCGAACCGCTCACGGTTGAGGTGCTACGTCGCGTCATCATCCGGGAGCGACCCGACGGTCTGCTGCCGACGCTGGGTGGCCAGACCGGTCTGAACCTGGCGGTGCAGCTGGCGGATGCTGGAATCCTCGATCAATACGGAGTGCGTTTGCTGGGAACGCCGATCGAGTCGATCAAGCAGGCCGAAGACCGTGAACTGTTCAAGAACCTGCTAATCGAGATCGGCGAGCCGGTTGTCGAGAGCACGGTAGTTCGCACTCTGGCTGAAGCGCACGAGTTTGCCAAGAAGGTCCCATTGCCGCTGATCATTCGTCCGGCATATACCCTGGGTGGCACAGGAGGCGGTATCGCAACCACGCCGCAAGAACTCGATCGTTTCGTCGCCAGCGGTCTCGGCGCCAGCCCCGTGCATCAGATCTTGCTGGAGCGCTGTCTAGTTGGTTGGAAAGAGATCGAGTATGAGGTGATGCGTGACGCCAATGACACCTGCATCACCATCTGCAACATGGAAAACATCGATCCGATGGGCGTCCACACCGGAGACAGCATCGTGGTCGCTCCGAGCCAAACGCTGAGCGATCGCGAATATCAGATGCTGCGTTCGGCGTCGCTCAAGATTATTCGCGCGCTCGGCATCGAGGGCGGCTGCAACATCCAGCTGGCGCTCGATCCCAAGTCGTTCCAGTACTACGTGATCGAGGTCAATCCACGCGTGAGCCGTAGCTCGGCGCTGGCGTCGAAGGCTACCGGTTATCCAATCGCCCGCGTTGCCGCCAAGATCGCGGTGGGCAAACGTCTTGACGAATTGGCCAACTCGGTGACTAAGAAGACGACTGCGGCGTTTGAACCCGCGCTCGACTACTGCGTGGTCAAGATTCCGCGCTGGCCGTTCGACAAGTTCCGCCGCGCCGAGCGCACCATCGACACGCAGATGAAGGCGACCGGCGAGGTAATGGCGATCGACCGTTCGTTCGAGGCAGCACTGCAGAAGGCAGTGCGCTCGCTCGAGACCGACCAGAACGATCTACTCTGGGAAGATCTGGCCTGGGCCGAGAACGAGAACGTGATGTGGGAGCAGATTCGGCGGCCAAATGACCTGCGGCTGTGGGCCATCGCTGCGGCACTCCGCCGTGGTCATACGCCTGAAGAGGTCAGCGAGGTCTGCTACATCGATCCCTGGTTCACGCGCAAGATGGCTCGGATCATCAAGCTCGAGAAGCGCATGCAGACTGAGCCGCTCACTGACGATCTGCTTTGGGCTGCCAAACGGGCGGCCTTCTCCGATGCTCAGATCTCTCAGCTGTCGGGGCTGCCGGTCGAGCAGGTACGGACTCAGCGCTACGAGTCTGGAATGGTGCCGGTCTACAAGATGGTCGACACCTGCGCCGCCGAATTCGAAGCGGTTACCCCCTACTTTTACAGCACGTATGAAGAAGAAGACGAGGTTCCGCCGATCGACTCGGCCAGTGCGGTGGTCGTCGGTTCCGGGCCGATCCGCATCGGCCAGGGCATCGAGTTCGACTACTGTAGCGTGCAGGCGGCTCGGTCGCTTGGCGAGGCTGGTCGCGCCTCGATCATGATCAACAGCAATCCGGAGACGGTCTCGACCGACTTCGATACTTCGGACCGGCTCTACTTCGAGCCGCTGGATGACGAGAGCGTCTTCGAGGTCATCCGCCACGAGGCACAGGTCAACCGCGCCACCGACGGACTCTCGCCAGTCATCTTGCAGTTCGGCGGTCAGACCGCCATCAACCTGGCCGAGCCACTCCACCAGCGAGACGTGCCGATCATCGGCAGTCCGCTGGACGTGATCGATATCGCGGAAGATCGTCGACGTTTCGAGCAATTCCTCTCAGGACTCGGAATACCTCAGCCGCCTGGAGCCGCGGTAACCTCATTCGAGGAAGCCCTCGATACCGCCAAGCGGATCGGCTATCCGGTGCTCGTGCGGCCCTCATACGTTCTGGGTGGACGGGCGATGGAGGTGGTCTACAGTGAGGACTACCTGGCCCGCTATCTCAACGTGGCGGTCTCCTTCAACGATCGTCGTCCGATCCTGATCGACAAGTATTTGCCGGGCAAAGAGGTCGAAGTCGACGCAATCTGTGACGGCAAAGAGGTGCTGATTCCGGGGATCATGGAGCATATCGAGCGTGCTGGGGTCCACTCCGGCGACAGCTTCGCCACGTATCCCGGGGTAAATCTCTATCCGACTGAAGTGGATCAGATCGTTGCCAACTCGACCGACATCGCCCTGGCGCTCGGTGCCATCGGTCTGATCAACATCCAGTATGTGATTCATGGTGGTCACATCTACGTGCTCGAGGTAAACCCGCGTGCCAGTCGCACGGTCCCCTTCCTGAGCAAGGCTACCGGCGTGCCGATGGTTCGCCTGGCGACCAACTGCATGCTTGGTCGGACGCTGAAAGAGCAAGGGTATAGTGGCGGTCTTTGGCCGCGCCAACCGCTAGTGGCGGTCAAGGCGCCCATCTTCTCCATGGCGAAATTGCGCGGTGTGGAAGTTCATCTCGGTCCGGAGATGAAGTCAACCGGCGAAGCCATGGGCATCGACCGGGAGTTCGCTCCCGCCTTCTACAAGGCGCTGCTTGCGGCAGGGATGGCTCTGCCACCACATGCGGCGGTGCTGATCAGTATTAGCGACGATGACAAGGCGGATGCGCTGCCGATGATCGAGATGCTGGCCGAACTGGGCTGTCGTATCTACGCTACCGAGGGCACGTCGAAGATGATCTTGCGGGCGGGCATTCCGGTCCAGTTCGTGACAAAGAAGATCGGCGCTGGGTCGCCCAATATTCTTGACATCATTCTCGACGGCACCGTCAATGCCGTCATCAACACACCAGGGCCCGCACAGCAAGAGGTGCTGGATGGGTTCCAGATACGACGCGCGGCAGTCGAGCGCGGGATTCCGTGCGTCACGTCGATCGACACAGCCAAGGCCATCGTCGAGGCCACCGCCAAGGCTAGCGGGGCATATGCCGTGCAGCCGCTGCCCGAATACCGGCAACGCGTGCAAATCGGCTACTGATCGAGTTCCTCCGCGCAACCAATCGATGACGCTCCGGGCTCGCGCCATATGATGCGAGCCCGCATTCATCTTTACTTCGTTTGGCAAGAATGCTGTGTTCCCTTACGCTGTGATTCGACTGCGTTGGTGCATCGACCAATGACTGATGTGCGTCTCGTTTGAGGCTGGATGAAATACTTCTACATCACTTTGCTGCTCATACCAGCGGCGATTCTGCTGTGGTTCTTTGACTTTGGGCACACCTGGATCTTCCTGGCGTCCGCGGGATCGCTCATACCGCTCGCGGCGCTGATGGGCGATGCCACCGAGTTTGTCGGCGAGCACACCAATCCGCGCATCGGTGGTCTGCTTAACGCGACCTTTGGCAACGCCGCCGAGTTGATCATCACCATAGCCGCCCTGCGGAGTGGCCTGTTGGAATTGGTCAAGGCGAGTATTTCGGGTTCGATCATCGGCACGTCGCTTCTGATTCTTGGGAGCAGCATGCTGGTCGGCGGCATCAAGAATGGCCACCAGACGTTCAACGCGCGCATCGCGGGGGTCACCGCCACCATGATGACGCTCGCCGTGGTCGCCCTCCTGATTCCCGGTCTTTTCAGCATCGGAACTAGCAAGATCGTCGGGAACTCCCTCGAAAAGCTCTCAATTGGCCTGGCAATCGTGCTGCTTACGCTTTACGGTCTCTACATTCTCTACACCATCTTCCTGCAGCCGCCCGAGAGTCAGACCTCGCGTAAGCGACATAAACCGAGGCATAACCTGTGGTTCTCGCTGGGGATGCTGGCAGGGGCGACGGTCGGTGTCGCGATCATGAGCGAACTATTCGTCAACAACGTCGAGCCGGTGATCAAATCCTGGGGAGTGACCGAACTCTTCCTCGGGGTGATTCTGGTGCCTGTGGTGGGCAACGTAGCCGAGCACGTGGTGGCGGTGCAGGCGGCTCTCGCGAATGAGATGGACGCAAGCCTCAGCGTTTCGATCGGCTCGAGCCTGCAAATCGCGTTGTTCGTGGCGCCGATTCTGGTCTTTGTCAGCCTGCTGTTCGGCCATCCACTTACGTTGCTATTCAATGAGTATGAGCTGGCAGCGCTCGGTGGGGCGGCGGCCGTCGCAACCCTTATCTCAATGGACGGAGAGTCAAACTGGCTCGAAGGCGCGCAGTTGATCGGTGTCTATCTGATTCTGGCAATCGGGTTTTTCTACCTGAAATAGCTTGAGTGGAGGGGTGAAGTGGATTTGGATTCCTTGCTGAGAGAGGTTGGAGCGCTCAAGGAGGGTCATTTCGTGCTGTCGTCAGGGCGGCACAGCGATCGCTATGTGGAAAAGTTCGACCTCTTGCGCCAACCGCGCGCGACCGAACTGGCGTGCGCCGGCATCGTTGAGCAGGTGGCTGATCTGGGAACGATCGACGTGGTTGCCGGACCAACGACTGGCGGGATCCTGCTTGCGTTTGAAGTGGCTCGTCAGCTTGGCAAGCCCGCCGCCTATGCCGAACGCGCTGAGAGCGGATCGCTGGCGCGCGAGTTCCGTCGCGGAACCACCTTTCCCAGGGGAGCGCGCGTGCTGGTCGTCGACGACATTCTGACCACCGGAGGCTCGGTCCGTGAAACGCTTGCCGCCTTGGCGGAGCACGACGTTGAATCGGTTGCGGTTGCCGTGCTGGTCGATCGGAGTGGCGGCAAAGTCGATCTCGGCTTGCCACTGCTGGCTCTCTCGCGCATGTCCATCGATACCTGGACTCCGGATGACTGCCCGCTCTGTCGTGAGGGTGTGCCCGTGACCAAACCTGGTACCACCGACACCTCGAAGGCGTCGTAGACCGTTGCTGCGGTCGATAGCGGGGTGCGCAAATGACTGAGACGGTAAGTGACGATCTGACGGCGGGCAAATCCATTGCTGACTTCGCACTGACATTGATGCGAGAGCCGAGCCCTTCGGCCCATGAGAGCCGAGTCGCCGAGCTTGTACGTCAGGAAATGCTTCGCCTGGGATACGCGGTCGAGGTCGACGCGTGGGGAAACGTTGTCGGCACGATCGGACCTTCGGATGGCCCATGTGTGCTGATCGATGCGCACATGGACACGGTCGGAGTGACACAACCAGACGCCTGGTCCCACGATCCTTACGGAGCCATTGTCGGTTCTCGACTTTATGGACGTGGCGCGATGGATATGAAAGGGCCGCTGGCAGCCGCGATCCGCGGAATCGCGACGCTGCGGGACAGTGTCGGCTCGGGCAGGGTCGTGGTCAGCGCAAGCATCGCGGAGGAGTTGGTCGAGGGAACCGCTTTGGTGGAAATCGCTCGCCGGGAGCGACCGGACTACGTAGTGATCTGCGAGGCAACGTCGCTCAACGTGGCGCGCGGTCAACGCGGACGAGCTGAGATTCGGATCGAGACGCACGGGCGGCCGACTCACTCCTCACGGCCAGAGTTCGGCGTCAACGCCGCTCAAGCAATGGTTGACGTCATCGTCGCTCTGCGCGACGTGCCAGTTCCGCGTCATCCGGTGCTGGGCAACGGTATTCTGGTTCTGACCGATGTGATCTCACAACCTTATCCCGGGCTGTCGGTGGTTCCCGATCGTTGCATCGCGACGTTCGATCGTCGCACCCTGCCGGGCGAGTCCGACGACGATGTGCTCAGCTCGGTACGTACCTCGGTGCAACGGGCGCTCGCCGGTTCGGAGGCGACTGCCACCATACAGATTGCCGAGGACGATTTCGTCTCCTACAGCGGAGCCCAGGTCAGAGCGCCAAATTTCGCACCTGCCTGGTTCTTCGACGAGGACGAGCCGCTGGTCCAATTGGCCATGCAAGCGCTGGCACGGGCTGGCTACAGCGCGAGGTTGGGCCACTATGCCTTCTGCACGAACGGCAGCGGCACGGCTGGCCGTCTTGGCATCCCGACCATCGGATATGGCCCTGGCGATGAGGAATTGGCGCATCGCGTTGACGAATACATCGAGATTGGCGATTTGGAAGCGAGCGGCGCGAGGTTATGCCGCCATCGCCCGATCACTTCTGGAGCATGGGGGATAAGCATGGGCCGACCAACGTCCGCGATACTGGTGCGTGACGATTCGTCCGAGGCGACAATCGACGATCCAGGCCTGGCGCTGGAATTGATTGAGACGGGCCGGGTCGAGAATCGCTACGACTACGGCCACAATCTGGTGCCCCCGGAAGGTGAGCAGGTCGATTCGATGTGGCGCTACCGGTCACTCCTGCCACTGGATGACGGACCGATTCACTATCCGCTGTCGATTGGTGGAACGCCGCTGGTCGCCTCGCCGGGACTGCGCCAGCACCTGAACGCGCCACATTTGTGGGTGAAAGACGAAACGCGCACGCCCACGGGTTCGAACAAGGATCGTGCGACAGCGCTGGTGCTTGAGACGGCCATGCGCTCTGGCGCCGGTGTCGTCACCTGTGCCTCAACCGGAAACGTCGCGGTCTCCCTGGCAGTCGGTGCCGCCGCCGCGGGAGTTCGCGCGGTCATCTTCGTGCCGGAAGATGTTTCCGACTCCAAATTGACGTTGATGCTGCTGGCGGGAGCAACTGTCTTCAAGGTTCGTGAGGGCTACGACGCGGCCTTTAGACTCTCCAGGCAGGCGGCTAAGAAGTTCGGCTGGCACGATCGGAATACGGGCTATAACCCAATGACGCTGGACGCAAAGAAGACGGTGGCCTTCGAGGTCTGGGAGCAGTTGGGCCGGCGCGTGCCGGATGTCGTTGTCTGTCCTGTCGGAGACGGACCAACCTTGAGCGCCATGGCAAAAGGCTTCAATGAGCTTCAGTCGTGTGGGGCAACCACTCGGATCCCACGCGTCGTTGGCGTGCAGGCCGAAGGCTGTGCACCTCTCAAGCGTGCCTGGGAACACAGCACACCACTCCAGCCGGTGACGCCGAACACGATTGCGGACGGCATCGCCGTGGGAAATCCGGTAAGCGCTGGTATGGTGCTGCGTGATGTCCGTCGATCTGGCGGATCGTTCGTGGCTGTCAGCGACGACGATTTGCGCTCTGCGATGTCGACTATGGCTGCGCGCGGCGGACTGCTTGCAGAGCCCGCCGGGGCCGCGGCGTTCGCGGGTGCTGAGCTTTGCCTGCGGGAAGGATTGATCGACAGGAGTGAACGGATCGTGGTGTTAATGACAGGAACCGCGATGAAGAACCTGGGGTTCGTGCGTCCGCAGCGTTCTGCCGTCACCATATCGGCCGATCTTTCGGCCGTCGAGCCGTACGTCAGCTGAGGCTCTGGCAGTCATCCGCATGGTACCGCGGTTGAAGACTTACACTTGCGGTTCGGCTTCTTCAGGTTCGGTCGGATGAAGGCGTTCGCGAAGCTGCTCGCGCAATGCGGACAACTCGTCCAAGCGTCGTTCGATCTGTTCGAGCGTATCGGTACGAGGTTCTCGAACGTATTCGTCCCTCAGTTCGATCACCATCTGCGCCAACCGGCCAATCGTCCGAACGAGATGTACCGGGTCATCTTCGCGGGTCGGTAGACTATACGGTGGCATCGGTCGGCAAAACTCCTCGCCTATGGTGCGGCGACCCCGTCTCAGTGGACGGGGGTACTCCATGCTCGATCAAGGTCGTCGTGTTCGTGGCGTATGGTCCTGGCGGATTCGCGTATTGACGGACTTGTTGCCAGAAGTTGACCTGCACCCCACTCTACACCAATTCGCGCGAACCGGATCGTCCTATTCAGGATTTCTCGGGATCGATCTGCTCCTCGTTGAGGAGCGCGAGAAATGCCTCTTCGTCAAGTATCGTGACGCCGAGTTCTCGTGCTCGATCCGCCTTGCTGCCTGCATCCTCTCCCGCGACCACGAAATCTGTCTTGCGTGAGACGGAACTCGTGACCGTAGCGCCGGCCTTCCGCAGCAATTCCTGCGCTTGATCGCGGGTGAAGCGTTCCAGCCGTCCCGTGAGGACCACAGTCTTTCCTGCGAACGCGTCACTACGTGGTCGGCGCCGATCGACTGGTTCGATCATGTTGACGCCGAGTTGTTTCAGGTCGTTCACCAATTCGACATTGCGTGGCTCCTGGAAGAAGTCGTGGACGGCCTGTGCCACCACCTCACCAAATCCCGGAATGCTTTCAATGTCTTCGACGGACGCGCTCATTAGCCGGTCCATAGTCTCGAAATGCTCCGCCAGTAGGGCGGCGTTGCGCTCTCCCACGTGCCGGACGCCAAGCGCCGTGAGCAGTCGCGACAGAGGTCGCGATTTGCTTGCCTCAATCGACTGCTGCAGGTTTTCGACGCTTTTCTCGCCGAACCCTTCGAGATCGCCGACGCGTGGCCAATCAAGTTGGTAGACATCGGCAAATGACGTGATCAGGCCCAGATCGACAAAGCGCTCGGCAAGCTTCGCCCCGAAGCCCTCGATGTCCATTGCGCCGCGCGAGACGAAGTGCCGAATCTGCTCTTTGAGCTGCGCCGGGCAGGAGGCGTTGATGCAATAGCGCATCGCCTCGTCGTCCAAACGTTCGGTGCTGGAACCGCACACGGGGCAATGTTCCGGCATCACGAACTCACGCTCGTCGCCGGTCCGTTTGCTCTCGACGACGGCGATAATCTTTGGGATAACATCACCGGCGCGCTCCACGATTACCGTGTCTCCAAGACGGAGCCCCAGCCGATGAATCTCGTCTTCGTTGTGCAATGTGGAGCGGCGGATGACCACGCCGCCGATCTCGACAGGGTCGAGGATGGCGGTGGGATTGAGGCTTCCGGTACGTCCAACGTTGATCTCGATGTCGCGAATTACGGTCGTCTTTTGAATCGCCGGGAACTTGTAGGCGGTGGCCCAACGCGGTTCTCGCGCCACGGTGCCGAGCTCTGACTGTAGCTCAACATCATTGACTTTGATGACCACGCCGTCGATCTCAAAGTCAAGACCCTCGCGACGTTCCAGCCAGCCTTCACACTCTTGCCACACTTCGTCGATTGATGAGCACACGCGATAATCGGGCGCGGTCGGTATCCCGTAGGAGCGGAGCATGTCGAGATTCTCGGAATGGCTCGAGCGTGATTCGCCCTCAACAATGCCGATGTCCCAGGCGAAGAAGCGGAGCGGGCGCGACGCAGTCACTGAAGGATCGAGCTGTCGCAGCGATCCGGCGGCCGAGTTACGTGGATTGGCGAAGAGCGCTTCACCCGCCTCGCCACGTTGGCGATTCAGCAGTTCGAAGTCGGCTCTGCGCATGTAGATCTCGCCTCGGGCCTCGAGAATGACAGGAATGTCGTCGTTACCGGAACGCAAGCGAAGCGGCACATTTCGAACGGTTCGGATGTTGGCCGTAACATCCTCGCCAGTCGTTCCGTCACCGCGCGTCGCCCCGCGTTCATAGGCTCCGTCGCGATACAGGATAGAGACCGCGCTGCCGTCGATCTTTGGTTCCGTGACGAACTGGAAATCGCGACGTCCGGCCAACTTGTAGACGCGTTCAGCCCACTCGCGCAGCTCGTCTTGACTGTAGACGTTCCCGAGGCTGAGCATCGGTGTTTCGTGCCGTACGGTGCCGAAAGCGGAGGATGGGGTGACGCCTACGCGTTGGGTTGGCGATTCGGGGGTGACTAGCTCTGGGTGATCGGCTTCGATCCTCCGGAGTTCGTTCATCAGCGTGTCGTATTCGGCGTCGCTGACTGAGGGCTGATCCAGGACGTAGTACTCGTAATTGAACCGATCGAGTAGCGATCGAAGCTCATCGACTCGGTGCCGAACGTCGATTTCAACCATCGATTTTCTCAGCCCCATCACGAAAATCTCGGTAGTCGGACGGTCTGAAAACAGACCCCAATTATAGCATAGCTTGTTCGTACAGATGTTCGACTGTATACTCCGGCGCGTAGGTGACTGACGGTCACATCGGAGAGTGGAAGATGGTTGTGGGCCATGATTCCGAAGCCGGTGGCTACACGCAGCTACGCCATCGCGCGGCTCTGTACGTCAAGGACCGGGGCGGATCGGTGCCTGAAGAGGATCTGATCGCGCACGTCTTTGGCGGTGGAGGTAATCCGGGCCTGTGGCGGCCCTTGCTGCGGCAGATTCTTACCGGTGACGACCACCTCGTGCTGCGCTCCGACGGATGCTGGTCGGATCCCGCGCGTAAGCCCAAGCCCGATCATTCATTTCCAGGCGATTACGTGGTACTCGACGTTGAGACGACCGGACTCAAGCCTTATCGCCAGCGCATCATCGAAATCGGCGCCATCCGTTTCGCTCAGGGACAGCGGATCGACGTCTTCTCGACGCTGATCAATCCCGAACGCCGAATTCCAGCCTACATCTCTCAATTGACCGGCATCGACGAGTCGATGCTCGTCGGCGCCCCGTCGTTCAATCAGGTGGTTGACCAGTTCCTGTCATTCGTGGGAGATGCCCTGATCGTCGGCTATAACGTTGGATTCGATCTGGGGTTCATCAATGCTGAGCTCAAGCGTGTCGGACAAGCATCGCTGCTCAACGATCACCTTGATCTGCTGCCGCTCGCGTCTCAGTTGTTGCCCGGCATTCGACGACCGGGCCTCGACGGGCTGTGTCGCGCGTTGGACGTGGAGCAGCGCGAGCGGCACCGCGCCATGGCCGACACCGAGGCGACGGCATTGGTGCTCGGTCGGTTGCTCGAGTCCGCCCGCGAACGGGGAGTCTGCTCTTTCGATGAGCTGAAACGTGCCGCGGCGGTACGTGTTCCGACTCCAAAGCGACGTGACGCCATCGGACGTGGCCGTGCGGTGCTCGATCGTTCGCACATGTCCGGTGTTCCGTCGACCCCAGGTGTGTACCTGATGAAGGACGCCACCGGACGTGTGATCTACGTCGGCAAGGCGAAGAATCTGCGTAACCGCGTCTCGTCCTACTATTCACAGCCGCTCGGCTATACGCGGAAGATGGACGGGCTGCTGGAGTCGATCCAGTCGATCGAGACGGTCCAAACGGGTTCTGAGCTAGAAGCGCTTCTGCTGGAATCTCAGCTCATTTTGCGGCATCAGCCGCAGTTCAACCGGCAGCTCCGGAACACCGAATCGTATCGCTATATCAAGATCGATACGTGGAATCCATGGCCGCGCGTCACCCTAACCCGCCAATGGAAGCCCGATGGCTCGACCTATTTTGGTCCTTTCCGAGTGGCTCGGGCGGCGCGGGTGACGGTCGATCTGCTCAACGACACCTTCCAATTACGGACCTGTCCACGCTCGTTCAAAACGAGTCGCAGCTACGGTTCACCCTGCTTGCGGCTTTCCCTCGGCAAGTGTCCTGGGCCATGCGTGGCAAAGGCTGATCGTGATGCCTACCGGCGCACGATACATGACGTGGTCGGGTTCCTTCGTGGCGAACGTAACGACGTCATCGAGGTCATTCATGGGCAACTGGCCGACGCTGCTGAAAAGCTCGACTTCGAACGCGCGAGCCGATTGCGAGACCGATTGAGGCGTGTTCAGCAGTTGATTCTCAGCCAGCAGATTCTGGACGAAGCGGCGCAACGCGGCAATCGCGTAGTCGTGACGCCGTCGGTCGATCCAGATTCCCGCGAGTTGATGCTGGTGATTCACGGGCGTCTCTGGGCTCAAATCGGCTTCAACGTCGGTGAGGACGATTCGGAGGTCATCCAACGGCTTCAGTCGTCGTGGCAGCGATCAACACAATTCCCCGTACCCAATGTCGATCACGATTCGCTCGATCAGGTCCACATTCTCGAACGCTGGCTCCGCAAACATGATGGACATCCCGCGGTACTGCCGGTGGGTGACGAACCTGACTGGAGTGAGGTCCTGACGATCGCTCGATCGCTGCCTATCGACGTGCTCACTGCTGACAAGGTGTCAACGACGGATGACGAATCGACGGACTCCGAGACGTAATCACCTTTGCGACCGACCTCGCCGTGTGCTAGCCTCACGTCGATGACGAACGTGGTTGTCCCGGAAGTACAAAGGCAAACGAGAGCGGCGTGACGATCCGCTTTGGAACCGACGGCTGGCGCGCTGTAATCGCGGACGAGTTTACGTTTGACGCCGTGCGCCAGGCGGCGCGCGCGTTGAGCACCGTTCTCTGGCGCGAGAGCGACCGAGGTCGCCCATGCGTCGTGGTCGGTTACGATCGACGCTTCGAGTCCGACGAATTCGCCCGTGCCGCGACCGAGGAATTCATCCGGCAGGGTGTCGACGTGCTCTTTTCACGGTCCGCCGTACCTACCCCCGTCATCAGTTACACCACGCGAGAGTCCAATTCCGTCGCCGGTCTGATGATCACCGCATCGCATAACCCACCCATGTTCAATGGGATCAAGATCAAGTCTCGGCATGGTGGCGCGGCACCAACGTCACTGCTGCGGGCGGTCGAGGCGGAGATTTCGAGCGATCAGCCGTCACGCGCGTCCAGCGAGTTTGGACAGATTACCGAAATCGATCCCCTGCCTGCATACCTGGACCGTATTGGACGCCAAATCGACCTGACGGCGCTGCGCGAGGCGGGTCTCACCATCGTGGTGGACGCGATGTACGGCTGCGCAGCCGGGTTGCTGCCGCGTCTGATTGGCGAGGGCCCGACCCAGATCATTGAGATCAATACCGTGCACAACCCACTCTTTCCGGGTATCAGTGGTCCCGAGCCGGTCGATCGAAACCTTGGCCGGCTGAAAAAGGTGGTAGGTGACGGCGGTGCCAATATCGGGATCGGTTTTGACGGTGACGGCGACCGCATTGGTGTCGTCAACGAGCTGGGCGAATATCTCTCGGCACAACACGTTTTTGCGCTTCTTACACGCTACGTGCTTCACTACCGAAGTCGACCCGGCCCGATCGTGAAATCGGTGACCGGCTCGGCTATGATCAACGCTCTGGGCGATCAGGTCTCCTTGCCCGTGATTGAAACGGCGACGGGGTTCACCCACATTTCACAGGCGATGATCGACGAGGGAGCCTCTATCGGTGGTGAAGAGAGCGGCGGCTTTGCGTTTGGCTTTCATATCCCTGATCGTGACGGTCTGCTGGCCGCGCTATTGTTGATCGACTACACGCTGCAATCGGGCAACAGTTTAACCGAGCTTGTTGAGGATCTTGAGAACCTGATAGGTGAGTGGCGTTACCGGCGCATCGATCTGCCAATGACTCGGGAAAACCGGGAGGCACTCGAGCAGCATCTTCACACGCTGGAGTGGCCGAGCTCGCTGGCGAGTTTCAAGATCAAGAACGTGGTCGAGGTTGACGGCACGAGAATCGAGCTTGACGACGGAAGTTGGATTCTGATCCGAGGCTCGGGAACGGAACCGTTGCTGCGTCTCTATGCCGAGTCGCATGATGCCGAGATGGTTGACGCCCTCCTGATGGCGGCGCGTGGGCTCATTGGCGTTTGATGATTCGCCGGCCGCGCCACACCGAGTAGAACGTTCGCGACGAGAGAGGAGCGTATCGTGGATCTGACGCTGGAAGACGTCGCGTTGCGCGTGCGGAATTGCACACGCTGCGAACTCCATCGTTCGCGAACGCAGGGTGTTCCAGGAGATGGGAATCCGAACGCCGAGATCATGTTCATCGGCGAGGCGCCCGGTTGGCACGAGGATCGGCAGGGCCTCCCGTTCGTCGGCGCGGCCGGACAGTTCCTGAACGAGATGCTCGAGATGATCGGGTTGAAGCGCTCAGACGTCTTTATCACCAACATCGTCAAGAGTCGTCCGCCGGGGAATCGCGATCCGCTGCCGGACGAGATTGCTGCTTGCTCGATCTACCTGGACGAGCAGCTCGAAATTATCAGGCCGAAGGTGATCGTGACGCTCGGCCGATTCTCAATGTCCCGCTGGTTCCCGGGAGAACGAATTTCACGTATTCACGGGCAGCCGCGCCAGTTCGGATCATACGTTGTGGTGCCGATGTATCATCCCGCCGCCGCACTGCACCAGGCCTCGTTGCGTGCAACAGTTGAGGCGGACATGATGAAGCTACCGCGGATTATCGAAGAGGCGCGGCAGAGCAGTGGCGAGGAAGATGAGCCCGAGCAGCAACCGTCGCAGATGCGACTCTTTTGATCTCAGGCTTCAAGGTTGTCGATGCTGTAAGGAGTTGCGGATCGCTTGATCGACGAACGACTGAAGGTCGTGTTCCTGGGCGGACTCGGTGAAGTCGGCAAGAACCTGCTGGTGCTCGAGTACGGTTCCGACATCATCGTCGTCGATGCGGGAATCGGCTTTCCAGAAGAGGACATGTTCGGTGTCGACCTGCTCCTACCTGATTTTGGCTATCTTCGGGAACGGGCGGATCGCGTTCGCGGCATCTTCATCACCCATGGCCACGAAGATCACATCGGTGGGCTCGGGTATCTGCTGAAGGACGTCACCGCGCCGATCTACAGTACGCCTTTGACGCAGGGTCTGATTCGCTCTCGCCTGCGCGACCGGCATATCGCCCGAAACGCCCCGCTCGGGATCATCAATCCCGATGACGATCCTCACATCCGGGCTGGCTGCTTCACCGTTGAGTGCTTCCGCGTTTGCCATAGCATTCCGGACGCGGTCGGATTCGCGGTGCAGACTCCAGTCGGTCAGGTGGTGATCACCGGCGATTTCAAGCTCGATCCCAACCCGGTCGATGGTCGTCCAACCGATCTCGCAAAACTCGGCGAGATCGCTGCACGCAATCCACTCCTGTTGATCAGCGACTGCGTTCACGTCGAGGCGTCTGGTCCAACGCCCTCTGAAGCAATGGTCGAAAACTCGATTGATGCGATCGTGGGGAGTTCGCCCGGACGGATTATTCTCGCGACATTTGCCTCGTCTATCTCCCGAGTGCAGCAGGTGATGAACGTCGCCTATCTTCACGATCGACGCGTCGTCTGCTACGGACGGTCCCTTCAGAACAATGTTAAGGTGGCGCTGGAGCTTGGCTACCTGTCACCTCCGCCTGGGACATTGATCAAGCCGGGTGAAGCCGCCAAACTGCCACCCGAGCGACTCCTGTGCGTCTGTACGGGCAGCCAGGGCGAGCCGATGGCCGTCCTTAGCCGTATCGCTGAGGGAGAGCATTCCGACATCTCGGTACAGCGGGGCGATACCGTCATCATCTCGGCCACGCCAATTCCTGGAAACGAGACGTCGGTCTTTCGGGTCATCAATCAGCTCTTCAGCCGCGGAGCCGATGTCATCTATTCGGCCCGAGCGCTCGTTCACACGTCTGGGCATGCGGGCCGAGACGACTTGCGCCGCATGCTTGAGTTGGTGAATCCCCGCTTTGTATTGCCGACGCATGGCGAGGCACGCCACCTCAGACTGTACGCGGGGATGGCTCAGGAGACGGGCCGCTCCGCCGACGAAATCTTGCTCGGTTCGAACGGCACGGTCTTCGAGTTCGACAGGCATGGGTTTGTCGGAACAAGTCAGGTCGACGCCGGAACAGTCTTCCTTGGACCTGGATCGACCGGCGAAATCGAAGATGGAACGGTCTGGGAACGAAGGCTGCTGGCGCGTGACGGGGTGCTGTCCGTCGTCTTGACAGTGGACCGATCCTCCGGCGCGCTGCTTGCCGAGCCGGATATTTCGGCGCGGGGATTCGTCCCGGGCCCCAAGAACGGCCACGTGCTGGAGGAGGCGAGGCAACACTTGCGCGAGGTGTTAGTCGTGCCAAATGACGCCACGCATGGCACGCTTGAGACCGAACGGCGCGTGCGTGAGACGCTCCAGTCCTTTGTATTTGCCCAGACCAGACGGCGACCGATGGTCGTGCCGACAGTGGTCGAGGTCTGATCGCTGACCGCTTCCATCTTATGTTAGAATATGTCCGTACACTCTGACCGTACGGAGGTTGCATGGCCGCTCCCGCTCGAAGCCGCAAGCGACGAACTTCGACGAAGTCATCAAACAAGAGCAAGAACCAGCCGTCCATTGCGTTGCGTGCAACGCGAGCGACGGGCCGTGGCGGCATCGCCCTTGTGCGTTGGGTGCGCGAGAGTCCGGTGCCGGTTCAGGTGCAGCGCGAAATCCTTGCGGTCATTTCACTCTGCATCGGGGCGATTCTGGCGCTGACGTTGTTCGGTTTCGTGAGTCGCATGACCGTCGTCGGGACCGTCGGCCGCGGACTGACCTGGATCGCGGGCAGGGGTGCGATACTGGCTCCGGTCGGTCTCGTCTGGATTGCCGTCGAGCTTCTCATCGCCACTGAACCTCCGGTGCGACGGCGTCGATTGTTTGGACTGATCTTCTTTTCGGCCTCGATCATCACGTCGCTCGATCTGATCTTCGTTTCCGGCGGACGCGATTCGGGTGGATTCATCGGGCGTACGCTCGGTGATGCGGCGCGTTTCGTCGCCGGTGACGTCGGTGCGGGCATTGTGAGTTTCGCGCTGGGGATTATTGGCGTCTATCTGCTCACTGGTGTTCACACACGTGACTTGCTCTCCGCCTGGCGTCACGCACGCGCCGCACGAGCCGCTCGGGTGATTGAGAAGCCTCCCGCGCCGGAACCGAAGCGCGAGTCAAAACCTGAACCGGTGGACCGACCTGCGCCGACAGAACAGATTACCGCGCAGCGGCCAGTCATCAACGTGCCGAAACGCCAGAAGGCACCCGAGCCAACGCCGGAAGAAGTGGCGCCGGTGGCCGAGGTTCCGCAGATTGCGCCGATTCCAGCTCCGCTACCCGAGATCAAGAAATTGGCGCTTTACGACGCGGGCTCGCCAGAGGCCGGCGAGCTTGAAGCCAAAGCCGACCTGATTCAGGAAACGCTGCACAACTTCCGTGTCGACGCAACAGTACGGGAGATCTTCCCGGGGCCGGCGGTAACGCTGTTCGCGCTTGAACCGGGGCCCGGCACGAAAGTGCGTCGAATCACCGAGTTGCAGAACGACCTGGCGCTGGCCCTGGCGGCGCGTTCGATCCGCATCGAAGCGCCAGTTCCCGGAATGGCCCGCGTCGGCATCGAGCTACCAAACGTAAGCGTCCACACGGTTGGATTGCGCGAGACGATCGAATCGGTCGAGTTCCAGGCGAGCAAAGCGAAACTGCCGCTGGCGCTCGGTCGCGACGTCAACGGCAGCTATATCGTCGCCGATCTCGCACGAATGCCTCACCTGCTGATCGCCGGTTCGACCGGATCAGGCAAATCGGTTTGCATTAACGGGATTATCTCGACGTTCCTGCTGACGCGCCGTCCCGAGGAATTGAAGATGGTGCTCATCGATCCGAAGATGGTCGAGCTCACCGGCTTCAACGGCACGCCATATCTCAAATGCCCGGTGGTGACGGAGATGGGCAAGGTGGTCGGAACGCTGCGGCTGGTCCTCAAAGAGATGGAGGACCGCTATCAGAAGTTCTCGATGCTTGGGGTCAGGAACATTGACGGCTACAACTTGCGTCGCGAGGAGGATCCGTCGCTCGAGATCATGCCCTACATCGTGGTGATCATTGACGAGTTGGCCGATCTGATGCTGACCACTCCTGAAGAGGTTGAAACGTTGCTCGTGCGGCTCGCACAAATGGCCCGGGCAACGGGCATCCATCTGCTGATCGCTACCCAGCGGCCGTCAGTGGACGTGCTTACCGGGCTGATCAAGGCCAATGTCCCGGCCCGTATCGCGTTCGCGGTAACGTCTCATACTGACAGTCGGGTGATTCTCGACCTTCCAGGCGCTGAACGGCTGCTCGGACGCGGGGATATGCTCTTCCTGCCGCCTGACGAGGCGAAACCGATGCGGGTCCAGGGTTCGTTCATCGACGACAAAGACATTCAGTATCTCGTCCGCCACTGGCGAAAAGCGGCGCCAAATCACGCTTTCGAGCAACAATGGGCCGAAGTGCCGTCGAGCGACGATGAAGAAGAAGGCGGCGACGACCCGCTTATGGATCAAGCCCTTCGCGTCGTGAAACAGCAAGGGACTGCGTCTGCCTCGATGCTGCAGCGGAGACTACGAATCGGGTACAACCGAGCGGCACGACTGATCGAGCAGATGGAGGACGAAGGGATCGTTGGCCCGTCCGACGGATCTCGCGGGCGTCCCGTTTACCTCTCCGACGAGGAGGAGTAGCCTCCCTGCGCGATGGGTTGTCGCGGGCGGATGGCCCCATTTTGTTATACTTATTACCCGAAATTGCCACCGTTTTCGTGAGGTGCGTGTGCGTTCTCGGGTAACAGTCGAGCCAGTGTCCAAGCTCATCGATGAGTTTGCGAAGCTACCGGG
The DNA here is from genome assembly GCA_963782955.1 of uncultured Chloroflexia bacterium. Lineage (GTDB taxonomy): Bacteria > Chloroflexota > Chloroflexia > Thermomicrobiales > Thermomicrobiaceae > CALAGB01. Next base: position 229,073 of record CAWALJ010000001.1, read on the forward strand.
CATCGGGCCCAAAACGGCATCTAGACTTGCGTACTTTATTTTGCGCAGTTCTCGCGATGACGCGGTGAGCCTCGCCGAGGCGATTCTCGAAGTCAAAGAGAAGATCGTCCTCTGCTCCGTATGCTTCAACATCACGGAGCAGGATCCCTGTGCAATTTGCGCCGATGCGCAACGGGATCGGGGCAAGATCTGCGTGGTCGAGGAACCGCTGGACGTCGTCGCACTTGATCGTACCGGTGAATTCGACGGACTGTACCACGTACTTCACGGGGTCATTTCGCCGGTGGATGGAGTTGGACCGGATCGACTGCGCATTCGCGAGCTGATCGCTCGGGTTCAGCGTGAACACCCCGATGAGGTTATTCTGGCGATGAACCCGAATATCGAGGGTGACGCAACTGCGATGTACATTGCCCGCCAGTTGGTCTCGCTTGGCACCACGGTCACCAGACCAGCAAGCGGGCTGCCAGTCGGCGGTGATCTCGAGTACGCGGACGAGGTGACGCTTGGGCGCGCCTTGTCAGGGAGGCGGATCGTATAGCGTCCATCATCGTCGCGTCAATTGAATCCAACTTCAGGCGCACCGTGGACGACTTCTCCGACCATCGCGCGACAGAATCGCTGGAGAGACGCTGGCTGTGCCAATGACTTCCGTGCGGCAAATCGGCATTACTGATATTCCCAGGCTGGGTCGCTTTCGGCGAGCACACATCTCGCTGGCCATACCTGATGCTGTATTCCATAGTCATCTCGACGATCTCATGGCGGCCGTGCCCCTCGGGCGCCGCTACTCTCGGGTCTTCGTATCCGGCTCGCACGATCCCGCACTGGCTGTCGTGGAGCTTCGACCAGAGCCGGACGATTATCGCTGGGTGGTGACGGGTCTCGGAGCACGAGTAAAGCGAGGCTCCGAAGTCACCGAGGAAGTAAGCCAGGTCTGGTCAAATCTGCTGTCATACGCCACGCGCGTGGCGGGTCACTCCGGGGCCAAGCGAGTGCACGCGGCCGTCCCGGTGGATGCGCTGGTGCAGCGAACGATGATTCGAGCGGGTTTTTCGATCTATGCACATCAGACGGTCATGCTGGCACATGAGTTGCATCTTCCGGAGGATGATGACGCACGTGTTCGTGAACGCGATCCGAGCGACGCCTGGTCTATCCATCACCTCTATCACCTGACAACTCCACGGCCGGTTCAGTACGCCGAAGCGCTCACGAGCAATCACTGGGACGCGCGGCATACGCTGAGCGTGCGCACCCAGGGGTTCGTAATGGACGACCAGGACGGGCTCGCTGGCTACTGTCAGATCATGAGCCGGGGTAATTGTCACGCGCTCGACATAATCATGGCTCCGGAGAAGCTTCGTCTGATTCCGGTACTGGTGAGCCAGGCGGTCAAGTTGGCGAAAATTGGATCGGACTCAGAAGTCTGGGTGAGTGTGCCTGATTATCATCGGGAATATCTGTCCCCGCTCGAATCGCTTGGATTCTGTGAATATGAGCGACAAGCCCTCATGGTGCGCTACACCATGGTGCCGGTGAACGGCCATTATTCGCGCTGGGTGAGCGTCGTCTCGGACGTGATCGAACGGCTGCCCGCTCGGACTCCTGTCGTGAGTCGCTGGGAACGTGACAGCGCTTAGTCCTTCTTGGCGTCCAGGATCAATTCGCGGCATGATTTTCAGGTTCAATTAGGGAGCGCATCGTATTTGGACAACACTGATATCGTCATGACCACCACGCCAAGCTCCGCTTACGGTGAAGCGATCACGGATAACCTCGAAGACCTGCTGGCGGTTCTGCCTCCGCACATCGTGCCCGATCTGGCGGAACTCGACGGTTCGGATTCGCGCGGAGAACTCATCGAAGTGGTCATGGATCTCGGTCGGTTCCCCGAGGCCCGTTTTCAGGACAGAGAGGTCTATCTGTCGGAAAACGAGGTGACGCGCGAAGACATCGCGTACGTCGCCGATCGCATTGGCCGGTTCGGTGATGACAATCGGGCTGGTATCGAGCGCACGCTGCACCGAATCTCGGCGATCCGTAGCCGCTCGGGCGATATCGTTGGGTTGACCTGCCGCATCGGTCGCGCCGTCTACGGCACGATCGGCATCATTCGCGACCTGGTCGAGTCGGGCGAGAGCATATTGCTTCTTGGTCGTCCGGGTGTCGGGAAGACGACCATGCTGCGTGAAACCGCGCGCGTTCTGGCGGATGACCTGCGCAAGCGAGTGGTTATCGTTGATACCAGTAACGAGATTGCCGGTGATGGCGATATCCCGCACCCATCGATCGGCCGGGCGCGGCGCATGCAGGTACCAACTCCTGCGCTGCAACATGCGGTGATGATCGAGGCGGTTGAGAATCACATGCCGGAGGTCATCGTTATCGACGAGATCGGTACGGAGCTCGAGGCGGCCGCGGCGCGTACTATTGCCGAGCGAGGCGTCCAGCTAATTGGAACCGCGCATGGCAACACGCTCGAGAACTTGATGATGAACCCGACGCTTTCGGACCTCATCGGTGGCATTCAGTCGGTAACGTTGAGCGATGAAGAAGCTCGCCGACGTGGCACGCAGAAGTCCATTCTTGAGCGCAAAGCTCCGCCGACCTTTAGTGTGATGGTCGAGATTCAGGCGAGGGACCGGGTCGCGCTTCATCGCGACGTCTCGGCGAGCGTTGACGCTATTTTGCGTGGCAGTCCGCTCCAGGTAGAGGTTCGTCAACGAGAGTCGGACGGCGGCATCAAGACCTGGGAAGAGGAGCCGTATCGGGCAGAGCGGAGTGAACACGATCGAGGTACATCGATCGACACGCGACGCTCATCCAACCATCAGCCAGCCCCACAACTGGCGGCGCAGGGTCCGTTCGCCGCGGGACGAGGAACGCTAGAGAGTCCCGCAAGAGTCTTCCCATTCGGTGTCAGCCGCAACCGCCTGGAGCAGGCGATCAGCCAGACCTCGGTTCCAGCCATTGTCGTACGCGATCTGCGTGAAGCGGACGCCGTGGTGACGTTGAAGAACTACTACCGGCGGCGTCCGCAGCCGCTGCGCGAGGCTGAGAGCCGCGGAGTGCCGATCTACGTGCTGCGCAGCAACACGGTGGTGCAGATGTCGAACTTGCTCCGCTCGTTGTTCAGCGAGGTAATCGGCAATTCCCGCTACTCCGAGGAAGAATCGGATCGCGACATCAATGAGGTGCCCGACGACCAGATTGCAGCCGCGATGTTCGAGGCAGAGTCAGGGATTCATCAGGTACTGAATGGCGTCGGCACAGTCTCGTTGCGCCCTCAAGGCCCGCGAATTCGCCGTCTGCAGCACGAGTTGGCTGAACGTTACAATGTTGGCTCGCGCAGCAGGGGACGTGAACCACATCGCTACGTTGAGATTCTGCGGCAGAGCGACTACTGATGAGCCTGTTCATCACCTTCGAAGGTCCAGAAGGCGGCGGCAAGTCCACCCAGGTGCGCCGCCTGGCGGAGAACCTGCGGGCGAGATCCTACGAAGTTGTCATAACACGAGAGCCCGGTGGCACTCCGCTGGGCGAGGCGGTGCGCGAACTTTTGCTTGGCTCGCGTCACTCTGCTATGCTGCCCGAGACTGAGGCGCTTCTCAATTCGGCGGCGCGGTCTCAGCATGTTGCGGAGGTGATCCGTCCAGCACTCGCTCAGGGTAAAGTCGTCCTTTGCGACCGCTATCTAGATTCGACGCTGGCGTATCAGGGAGCAGGACGTGGCCTGGCGATTGATGCGTTGATCGCGTTGCAGCAATTCTCGACGCGAAATCTGTGGCCGGACCTGACGTTCTTGCTTGATGTGCCGGTTGAGGTCGGCATTTCGCGGCGCATCACGTCTGGCGAACCGCTGAACCGATTTGACGTCGACTCTCGTGCGTTTCACGAGCGAGTTCGGTCCTTCTTTCTCGAAGCGGCGTCGAAGGATCAACAGCGTTGGCGTGTGGTGGATGCCAGCGTCGAAGCTGGCGTGGTGGAGCAATACTTGCTTGAATTAACACTTCAGCGGTTGAGCGAGCGAGCGACCGTTCCGATCGAGGGCAGCAGCAAATGAAGCTCATCTTCGCGGTGATCCAGGGAAAAGACTCCGAAGCATTGCTGAGCGCCCTTCGCGAAAACGGTTACCGCTCAACGCAGATCAACAGTGCTGGCGGCTTCCTTCGAGAGAACAACGTTACTGTGCTGGTGGGCGTCGACGATCAATACGTGCCGGACGTGCTACGAATCGTGAAACAAAACTGCTACACGAGAACACAATACGTGAATCCGCTGCTTCCGATTATGGAGCCGGGCGAGTTTTACGTGCCCAATCCGGTAGAAGTGCAGGTTGGCGGAGCCACGGTGTTTGTGCTGAACGTACGTTACTCCGAGCGCATTTCGTAGTCGGAGTGCGCGTGACAGGAGGATACACGGCCGTATGGAAGCAGCAATTGCGCGAGGGCTTCAACTTCTCATTGCGCTCGCTGGGGCCTATCTGCTGGCCCTGTGGTTTGCGCTGATCGTCTGGACCTTCCAGGACATTCAACACCGTAGCCGCAGCGTCGTCGCGCAGATCTTTTCGACGTTGGTGGTGGTGCTTTTCTTCGTCCCGGGCGTGCTGATCTATATGATCTTGCGTCCGAAAGACACATTGGACGACGCGTTCCAACGGTCGCTCGAAGAAGAGTACATGCTGCAGGACCTCGACGAACTCCTCCTTTGCCCCAACTGCCAACACCAAGTTGAAACCGATTTTGTCTTTTGCCCGCACTGTCGCACGTCATTGCGCTCATCGTGCGTAGGTTGTGGCCGATTGATCGACCTCCGCTGGGATATCTGTCCATACTGTGGCGAAGAACAATATCCTACCGACGTCCCGCTTCAGATCTCGGAAGAGTGGCGTCCGTCTGATCGAGATGGGGTCGGGCGACTGTTTGGTCAGGCCCGCGAACGTTTGATGGGGCATCGCAGTCGTGCGATCGAACGGGGATCCTCTGCAGAACAGTACGCTCCGGTCGATCCTTGGTCCGAGCCGGTGAGCCACCGTACGACCGACTGGGATCTGAACGAGTCTGCTAGCTCAGCCTACCCGGAGCCCGATGCAGAGACGTACTCTTCCAACGGCTCAACGTCGGAGGACTGGCGTGCGAGCGAGGAACCGGACGAGAGCGAGCGCTACGATCGAACTGACGAGTTGCCAACTGGCCGGCCACGCTATTAGCGCCTGATTCCGGTTTGACGCGAGCCGCAATGTGGCTGGGTCCCCGCAATGGTAGTGACAGGGCGGACGTGGACTGATTTCGGGCGGTGAATCGTTGTGGTGGCGCTTGCACGTCGTCGGCGGTCTGCAGCCTCGGTGCCGGCAGAAGAGATGGAATCTGCATTTACGATTAGGGTAGAGCGACTTCGATCTTCGCTTGCCAGTTCAAGCGTAGTCGTAGTCCAGATCAGATGCGGCGGGTTTCACTTCCGTACTTGATTAGGCCGGGTCGGCACGGCATTTGGCCGAATCATGAAGTTGAATTTGCTGCGGAACGCCTGATAGAAATTCATGCCCTCCAGCACGACAAGATGAAATTGGTGCTCGCCCCGGCGAACCTGGACGACATCACCCTGGTTGAGGTTCTCGACTGGGGAGCCGTCTAGAATCAGGTCAGCGATGCGGTCGCTGGCCATCACCAGTTCCAGATTTGCTTCCTCAGGAACGACCAGCGTGGTTCGAATCGGCGAGTGGGCGCAGATCGGCGTCACCGCGAATCCACGAACACCTGCGTCGAGTACTGGCCCACCGGCTGCCATGCAATAGGCGGTGCTGCCCTGGGGCGTGGCGACGATCATGCCATCGCCTGGATAGGTGTTGACGAATTGCTGATCGATGTAGAGTTCAACGTCGATCATCTGCAGGCCGGATCGAATCACGACGTCGTTGATGGCCCAGGTCGTCTTGACCAAGTCTGAACCGCGAATGAGCGATGCCGTCAGGGTCGGACTCTTCTGAATGCGATAGCGTTGGTCGACCACGTCTTGCAGCGCTTGCTGCCAGTCTTCGCGTTCGATGCGGGCCAGGAAACCAACTTTGCCGACGTTGATGCCGAGAATTGGGATGCCGGGAAAGACGTGCGCCATGCGCATGATCAGGCCATCCCCACCCAGAGTTACCAGAATATCGACCGTCGCGCCGGCATTCAGTTCAGCTTCGCTCAGGACGCGGGCACCCGCTTGACGCAACCAGGATTCAACGTCTTCAGCGATCTCGGCCGCCTCGTGCTTGTCGCGCGCGACGATCAGTCCGATTCTCAAGCTCATTCGGGCTCCCTCAGGCGATCACGTTCTGACGGATAGGCGTTCGGTCGAAGCAAGCAGGCTGCGTCTGGGAAAATCCTATCGTATCTTCCTGCAACAGTCTTGATCGATGATAGAAGTTCGGGTCCCAATGAATTGGCCGTGGGCTCGGGGTAAACTGAAGGCCACAGGCGCTTTATGAAGAGCGAGAGGAAGAGTGCGTGCATTGGATTGAAGAATCCGGACTGATCGCCGTCGTGCGACTGGATGACCTGAGCCAGGCGGTCACCCTGGCGCGGGCCCTCATTGACGGTGGTGTGACGAACCTGGAATTCACCTACACGAACCCCAAGGCTGGCGATGCCATCAGTGAGGTGCGGGAATCGCTCGGCGACCAGTGTCGCGTTGGTGCCGGATCTGTGCTCGACGCCGAGACGGCTCGGCACGCGATTCTCGCTGGAGCCCAGTTCATCGTGACGCCGACGCTTCGCCCACACACGATCGAGATGTGTCGTCGCTACAGTGTTCCGTCAGTCATCGGTGCCTTCACTCCGACCGAGATCCTGACTGCATGGGAGACGGGTGCGGACTTCATCAAGGTCAATCCGGCAAGCGTCGCTGGCCCCGGTTACTTCAAGGATGTGCTTGGTCCGCTCCCACAGACGAAGCTCATCCCATCTGGAGGGGTCACGCTGGAGACTGGCCCGCTCTTCCTCAAGGCCGGCGCCGTCGCGCTTGCCGTTGGAAGTAACCTGGTGCATCGGCCCACGGTTCACGCTGGTGATTGGGATGGCATCCGTGCACGCGCTCGCCAATGGACCGAGTTGGTGGCGAAGGCACGCGCTGATCGTTCCTGACATAATTGGTCCGATAATGTTGACGTCGGATGCGCGCAGCAGCTAGGTCGGCATAGCGATGGTGTTCGAGGGCCATTCCGAAACAGGAGCCAGGGACCGGAATCGACTCTATCGGGTCGAGGGCGTGGTGCTGCGCCGTCGCGATCTGGGTGAGGCTGATCGGATTCTGGTGGTGTTCACCGATCGGGTCGGCAAGGTCAGCGTCGTCGGCAAGGGTGTGCGGCGAACCAAGAGCAGGCTTTCGGGTCACCTCGAACCCTTCTGTCGCACCTCGTTGTTGATCGCCAAGGGCCGCAACCTGGATATCGTCACCCAGGCGTCACTTATCGAACCCTACAAGGAACTGCGCCAGAACGACACGTCCATTGCCTACGCAGGTTACTTTGCTGATCTCCTCGATCAATTCAGCGTGGAGGGTCAGGAGAACCACCGAGCCTACGAACTTCTGATCGAGTCCCTGGCGCGCCTGGATCGGGGAGTGGATCCGTTTGTGACGTCGACGCTGTTCGAGTATCGCCTGTTGGCGTTGATGGGCTTCAAGCCCGAACTCTACAAATGCATCGACTGCGGACGTGACCTGCTACCGGAAACGAACGGCTTCAGTCTCGAAGGCGGAGTGCTCTGTCCGGACTGCCGCAGCAACCGACCGCTCACCGAATTAATATCGCTCAACGCGCTCAAGTTCTTGCGGTTGATCGAGCGTGGAAACCTTGAAACCGCAGCACGACTTCGGCTCTCGCCTGAGCTCCGCGCGGAAATCGACCAGACACTCCGGGGCTACGTCGGTTACGTGCTCGATCGTGAGCCGCGCTCACTCTCAGTCCTGCGAACGCTAATAGATTGAATTGTGCGACTCGGTCAATTAACATTCGCTCGCGTACCCCTGAAACAATCCGCTGTGCGGTGACGATAAGCGAGCGGAGGAGATAAGTGTCAGAACTTCACGGACTACTGGGCGAGGGCGAGCACATCATGGTGACGGCCCGACGTCATCCGCTCTTCCTGGTCGGTCACCTCGCGCTGTGGGTCATTGGCGGCCTGGTCTTGATTGGCGCGGGCGTCTGGGCAGCGACAGCACTGCCGATATTGGTTGCCGCCGTGCTGTGGGTGATCAGCCTGATTCCACTCGGGTTTGCTGCCGTTCGTTTCATTGCCTGGCGCAATGAGGTCTACTCGGTGACCAACTACCGCATCATTCAGGTGGAAGGTGTCCTGACGCGCAGAGTGTTCGACTCTTCTCTCGAGATGGTCAATGACATTCTGCTGACGCAATCGCTTGTTGGCCGAATGTTGAACTACGGCACCATCGAGATCATCACTGGAAGTGATATCGGTCTGAACAAACTCGACGCGCTCAAGAGCCCGTTCGCCTTCAAACGGGCCATCATCGACGCGCGCAACGATCTGTCCGACCACGGTCACACTCCGGTCGTCAGCGATCGAGAGTCCCAACTTCTTGCTGCGCTACATGACCTGCGAACATCGGGGCTGTTGACGGATGCCGAGTACGAAATAAAGCGTGCGCGTGTTACTGGTGGTCGACCGAATTGACCGAGTCCGAGGTTTGACAAAGTGGAATCCTCTGGCGATGAGTAACTGGGAAGGGCTGCCCCCGATCTTCCTGGTTGGGCAACTCACGATGACTGTCGATCACATCTTCCCGGGCTCGTCGTCGTATTTCCGCTGATTCCGCCTCCAACGAGCCGTGATTTCGCACAATCCGATCGTGGTACACACTATCCCCAATTGAGGCTTCTGGACGATTCTGGGGCCCACAAATGTGGGCTTGTGATTAGCGGCGGTGTTCAGGACATGGGTCCCGGCCCGACCTCCGCAAGGATGCCCAATTGCGGCTACTACGATAATCCGGAACGAACGTCATCGAAACGCGGACAGTGCAACAAGACAACATGGCGCGCGCGCTCGGGCGAATTCCTGACCTCAACCTGAATGTTGCGCTTCACCGGTGACATCCTTGCGGCGACTGATGGAGCTTACGGCCCGCATGTCACTGCGCGGCTAACCTGGCCCCAGTCGCCGTCCCGTTCGATAGTGAGACGGGAGTCCGAGATGTGCGTCGCCCACACAAAATAACCGGGCAGCCAATTGGCCGCCCGGTTCGGTGTCGTATGTCAGACAAACGGGAGTGGGAGCGATTAGGTTGGGTCCACTTCCTTGCTCGTGCCGCGCACCGCTGATGCCGCAGCATGACGCGAGAAAGCCGCAACGGCACTGGCAACCCGCCCGAGCCGCCGGCTGCCGCGATGTCTTGCCGGAGTGGGCTTAACTTCCGGTGTGGCGGGTTGGCTGTCGATGGCTGGTCGTTCCACTGGAAGTGCCATCGGTTTCGGTGCGCCTATCAAGGAAGCCAGTTCCTCGAGCTCGATGGTCTCGGTTTCTAAGAGTCGCTCGGCCACCCGATTCAGATCTTCTCGATGCGTTGTCAGCACCGTCAGAGCTGTTTGATGTGCCAGGTTAACCAGTTCGAGCGTCTCCTGCTCGGCCGCGAATGCAGTCTGCGGCGATATCTGTCCAATATCACCTGATGAAGAAGCAGTCGACAACAGGCCAAACCGGCGGCTCATGCCGTAGCGGTGAACCATCGAGGAAGCGATTGCCGAGGTGCGCTCCAGGTCGTTTGACGACCCGGTGGTGATGTCGCCAAAAACGATCTCTTCCGCCGCGAAGCCGCCGAGCAGGGCAGACAACCGATCGCTCAACTGCCCGCGCGTCCAGAGTCCTCGATCCTCGTCAGGCACGATCATGGTGTATCCGCCTGCTTGACCGCGCGAGACGATCGATACCTTACGCACGGTGTCGGCGTGTGGCAGCAAGTGCGCCACCACCGCGTGACCTGCTTCGTGATAGGCCACCACACGACGCTCCTGCTCGGTGAAGCGGCGCGCGTTGCGTGCCGGGCCGGCAATGGTTCGATCCAGGGCCTCGAGCAGATCGGGCATGCTGATGATCGCTCGGCGGGCCCGACCCGCCAGGATGGCGGCTTCGTTGATGATGTTGCTCAGATCTGCTCCCGACATTCCGGAAGTTCGCGCGGCGATTTCATCGAAGCTGACGTCCTCGGCGAACGGCTTGCCACGACCATGCACCTCGAGGATGGCATTGCGGGCCGCGCGGTCCGGCATGTCGACCTGCACCTTGCGGTCAAACCGGCCCGGTCGCAGTAGGGCTGAGTCCAGGATGTCGATACGGTTGGTTGCGGCCACCACCACGACGGTGGTTCGCTCTTCGAAACCATCCATCTCGACCAGGATCTGGTTTAGCGTCTGGTCGTATTCGGTGCTCTGCTCCACTCGACCGCGACGACGGCCAATGGCGTCGATCTCATCGATGAAGATGATGGACGGGGCACTCTCCTTGGCCTTGCGGAAGAGCTCACGTACGCGAGAGGCGCCAACACCGACGTACAGTTCGACGAACTCGGAACCGCTGACCGAGTAGAACGAGGCTCGAGCTTCACCGGCTAGCGCGCGGGCGATCAGGGTCTTGCCGGTGCCCGGAGGGCCCGCCAGCAGGACGCCGCGGGGGATGCGCGCGCCGACCTCGCGGAAGCGGTCCGGCTCCCGGAGGAAGTCAACGATATCGGCGACCTCTTCCTTCACCTCCTGAGAACCAGCGACGTCGTCGAAGGTAATGGCACGCTCACCGGGACGCACTGGCTCGAACCCGCCCTTGCGCGACGAGTTGGACCCCATGGAACCGGGCGTGAATCGTCGGAACATGAAGAACAGGAAGACGCCAATTCCCAAGAAGGTCACGATACGGATAATCAACGTCGAGTTGGCTGAAATACCCGTCGAGTGCTGCATCTCAATTGGTGGCCACTGGCTGGTCGGCACGCTGGCCTGCGACAGGAAGCTCGTGAAGGTCTCGCCAGATGGAAGCACGACGGTCTGTTCGGTCTTGTCCGTGTATGTCACGTTCGCGGTTCGGCCGTCTGGTTGCACCACGACTCTGGTGACCTGACCCGACTCGATTCGGTGAATGACATCCGTAAGGTTAACACCGCCAGTTTGCGGACTGCTCTGCAGAACGGCAACGGTGATCAGTGCCGCGACCAACAGCACTATACCGACGGCGATGACTTTCGGCGAAAGGAATCTTCGCATCATTTCCTCGATCTATGGCACAAAATCCCCTGAACCAACGATGAACCTCTCGGTTCTGGCGGTCCTTGGAATGACCTCGTACCTAACTCCGGCTCGCGGCGTTAGTATACATGTTCACAAACGCATGGCGAGGTTATTGTCTACCGGTTTCGGACTACGATTATGTGAACGCGTGAACGAATTCTGCAGCGTCTGGCTGTTTTTTTCACCGTTCGTTGTCTGAACCGGCACTCTGACCACGCATGAATTGCCGATTACAGCAACCTTAACGAATTGCGAACGTCTCCCGACAGCTTGCGGCGTTGTAATCAAGGTGAACTGTCTCCGTCTTCGTTGGCAGCATCAATCGGCGGACCGCCACTTCGCGTGACTTCCGAACACCAGCAATTGAGATGTGGATCAAAATTCAACGAAGTAGGTCTTGCATGCACGGTCGATGAGATCGGGCGAGAGAGCCGGTGGCGTGCCGAGATACCGGGCAATACCCATCATGGTGCGCAGAATATCGCGGGGATGGCAGGATCTCAGTTCACGTTTGGGCTTGACGTAGTGCTCCCGAAGCAGGTGAACCAGACCAGCTTGATCGAACGCAATGCCCAGTTGATCGCACTGCCGACGAAATATCTCCCGATATTGATCGAGCGTTGGGTTTCCGACGTTGATCTTGCTTTGGATCCGGCGCAGGAAAGCTTCATCCACTAGATCCTTGGGTTGAAGGTTCGTCGAAAAGACAATCAATTCGTCGAACGGGATTTCGATCTTTTTGCCCGTGTGGAGCGTCAGGAAGTCGACACGTTTCTCCAGCGGCACGATCCAGCGATTGAGCAAGTCACGCGGACGAACTTGCTGACGTCCAAAGTCGTCAATCAGCAGCATCCCGTTGATCGCCTTCATCTGCAGCGGGGCTTCGTAGATCTTTGATGACGGATCGTAGACAAGATCGAGTCCCTGGAGCGTCAATTCGCCACCAACGATAACGGTCGGGCGTCGGCAGGTAACCCAGCGACGGTCCAGATCTGTGCGGGCATTACTAAGTGCGACCGGTTGGTGGTTCTGTAGGTCCAACACCTTGATGATCTGACCATCTACCAACAGCGCGTGCGGGATGAGGACATATCCACCGAGCAGTTCGGTGATTCGTTCCGCAAGGACCGTCTTACCGTTTCCAGGGTCGCCGAAGAGGAAAACGGAACCGCCGGTGTTTACGGCTTCACCGACCGCGTCGAGGACTTCGTCCGTGAAGACCAGGTCCGCCATTGCCTTTCTGACTTCTTGCGGCGTGACGCGCGTATTCCGAATCGACTGAATGCGCACCATCTCTCGAAAGGCTTCGAGCGTGACTGGGGCAGGACCCACATAGGAGTTTCGATCCAGAATCTCCTGGACCCGAGTGACGCCCTTTGGAGTCAGCGTGTATTGGTAGGCCATCTCGCCGATGCCTAGCGAGCCGCTTACTTCAACCAGTTCTTCGCGCTTGAGCTGTGTCAGCGCCCGCTCCACGACATTGAAATAGGGAAGACAGAGTTGGTCGGATATCGCCTGGCCAGTGGCGGCGCTCTGAAAATACATCGATTTCAGTGTGAGATCAGAGATAAATGCGAGATCGAGACCGGTCTGCTCGATTGCTCCAGGCTCTCCAAGTCCGAGACTTCGAGTACTCTGCGCCAAGCTCGCCATTGCCGGTCACACTCCTTGCAGGATTACGTGGTGGAAGACCGCCACCTCACTTAGGCTACGGCTCCTTTAGGGAGTGGTCAGTAGGTTATTCGTCCGGAAACGTTCAGACGGACGCACTATTCCGCGTACTCATGAGGCAATCCGGGAGTGAATGAAGGACCTGAACCATTTGAACTTTATCAGTGGAGGACGACTTTCTCTCCCTGATTCAGCCCTGAGGCCACTTCAACCATTCCGTTGCTGCGGAGACCGATCTGGATCTCTGTTTCAGTCTGCGTTCCATTCTTCAGCACGGTTACGAAGTTTCGTTGGCCAACCGTTCGAAGTGCGCTCTCCGGGATGAGCAGAACGTTCTGCCGGATTGCCGTCTGAATCGTGACATTGGCGTTCATTCCCGGACGCAGATCCAGATCAGCCGGGGCCGGGAACGAGATGGTCGCTGGAAAGGTGGTCGTGCCTCCACTGGTCTGGGCGACCGGGGAGACATTTGTGATCGTGCCCTTGATGGTCGTCCCGGGATAGGCATCGAGTCTGAACGTGGCGCCCATTCCAGCGTTCACGTGCGGAAAATCGATCTCGTCGACATCGATCGACAAATCTAGTTCGGACAGATTTGCCATATCGACTACGGTTGTTCCCTGGTTCACCGGCGCCCCGTTTGCTGTCTGTACGTCGACAATTGTTCCATCCGATGGTGCCAGGATGAGTGACGATGCAAGCTGATTCTGCGCGTTCTTGACCGCCTGCTGTGCGGCCTGAACGTTCTGGTCGGCCTGCAGTTTGGCTGCGATCTGCTGGTCGGTCGGGTTGCTCCCGGCGTTGCTTTCGGCCAAATTCAGGGCCGTTTCAGCGTTGGAGAGCTGGGACTTGGCTTGCTCGATAGCGGCATCGAACGGCGTGCGGTCCAACTGAACCAGTACGTCTCCCTTCTTCACCGCATCGCCCGGCTGCACTGCAAGCGTCTGTACCACGCCCGAGACGTCACTGCGCACGGCAATCGGGTTCCTGGCGGCCAGGCGACCGGTGGTCTGGATAGTGGCCTGCAGGGTTCCACGTGTCACCGTCGCAGTGCGAACTGAGCTGTTGCGTCCGAGTGCGTAGGTCACTCCCACTGCAACCAGCACGATCGCCACGATGGCGCCAAGAATGACAAGCAGCCTTCGTCTATTCATAACGCAGCACCACGATCGGGCGAATTCTCGCCGCGATGAGTCCAGGGCCGGTGCTGACGGCCGCTGTCGCGGCCAGGGCCACAACCAGAGTGAGCAGGATCGTCATCGGGCTCAAGCTGAAATCAAGCTGGAAGAGTTGCGTTCCGGTGAGATAAACAAGGTAGCGGGCCAGCGGGTAACCAACTGCGATGCCGATCAAGCAGCCTGCTGCTGCGATGCCGATTGCCTCGGCCATGACCAGGCGAATGAGGTGTGCCGCAGTCGCCCCAAGCGCGCGAAGTACGCCGAACTCGCGTCGTCGTTCGGTGAGATTGATTATCAACGTGTTGGCAATGCCGGCCAAACCGACTACTCCAATGATTATCACCATTGCGTTCAACATCAAGGTCAGGATATCAATCGCTTGCCGCGAGCTGGCCTGATCCTGATACGTTGCCAGCGTTTGCGGGCCGTATTGCTTGAACTGGGTCTCCAGTTGCTGCAGTTCAGAGTCGACGGCGGCATGTTGGGAGGAGGCGAGCTTGAGCGCGAACAGGCTGGCTCTTCCCTGAACTCCAGCAATTGTCTGCAGGTCTTCAATGCGCAGAAAGAGCTTACCGGTCGTGGTGGCGCCGAGATAGGTGCTCGAGTCGTTCACGATGCCGACGATCTGGACCAGCGTCGAGGTCTTGCCGATGTCCAGCGTTCGAGTGTCTCCTACCTGGGCATTGATCTTCGCCGCGAGATTACTGGTCAGCACCGCGCCGACGGGACTGGCCTGACGTAGCCAGGTGCCGGACGTGAGACGCGGAGTGTAAATCTGCGTGTTGGCTGGCATGCCCCAGACGTCAGTACGCACGCTACCGATCGATCCACCCGTGTTTCCCCATGGCTCGGCACGGGTCACGATCGACTGCTGTTGGAGAACCTGACCGAAGTTGAGGTCGAGATACCGATTGAAATAGATCCAGCCGTCTGCGCCATAGAGGGAATAGAGGTTGTCAACTGTGGTGTTCACCGACGTGCTCACCGCCTGGGTAGCCAGGAACGTGGCGACGGCCACGGCGACCAACGCCAACGTGATCCAGGCTCGAACCGGACGTCGGACCAGGTTCCGCAACCCGATGGCGGTCATGGCGGTGAAGCGACCGAGTGGTCCGGTAACGCGTTGCACGATCCCCCGGCGAAAGTCGGAGGTCACGCCGACGCTGGCAATGAGCGGAGCGACCCGCTTGCTCGCCGCAGTCCAGGCGGGAATCGCGGCGGAGCTGAGCGTGACCAGCAAACCAACCGCCAGTGCCAATAAGAGTTCGCGTGTCGAGAGCACAAAGGGCGGAAGGACTAGCCCTGAAAGTCCGGCTAGGTAGACCGAAAGCGCGCGTCCACCGGCCAGACCTGCCAGCCAACCAATCGTTCCTCCGGTTACGCCAACGATAGTGGCGAAGGTGAGGTAGGTACGCATGGCGGTCCAGCGCGTGCCGCCCAGCGCTTTGATAATGCCGATCTGCCTTGACTCTTCGATCATGACCGCGGCGATGGTGTTGGCGACCAGGAAGCTACTCAGCGCCGCACCGATATAGGAAAAGACACGCAGCAGAAGAAGCAGCGTCGAGAGTTCGCTGCTTCCGGTAAACGAATTTGGGTCACGAACGGTGAATCCTCCGTGCGGAATGCCGCGCTTATCGAGGAACCCAGCTATGTCGTTGGCGGTCTGACTGGCTCGTTGGGGTTGCTTCACACGCAACATCAGGTAGTTGTCATATTGCTGGCCCAAGATCGCCAGCAAATCGTGATCTGGCATAAACGCGGAGGCCTGATTCAAGATCGACGCGTCAATGGTCGCTGGTGCTCGCACGAATCCACTGATTCGCGCGTACGTGGTCTTTGCCCCGGCGTTCGGCTGTAGCGCGACCAGGTCCCCGATGTGAAGGTTGGCAAGCTTGGTCGCTGTGATGTCGAATACGATCTCGCCGCGTTCCGGGTATCGACCAGAAATGAGTTCGAGCGTTGAGAGCTTGGCGTTCGTGAAGCTTGAGACGCCTTCGAGCCGAGTGGAGACCCAGCCGTTGCCAACGGACATGCGGGTGTACTGAACCGAACGCGTGTCGGCAACTGAAACGTTGTCGCGGCGTGAGATCAAATCAACCAGCGTGGGCGACAGATTCGATACGAAACCAGTAATGTCGGGCTGTTTGGTGCTGGCATACGTTTGCTGCTGGGCAATAGCCAGATTGCGCCCGGTGAAGGAGATGGCGACTACTCCCGCGACCCCAAGTAGCACTCCGACGACGGTGAGGATGGTACGGAGCGGGCGCCGCTGCAGATCGCGCAGATTCTTGGTGAGAAGCAGATCCATTCGTTTGGTTGTCCCAGCAGCGACGGCCATGGCCGAACGTCATATCGCGTCACCAGTGTGAGTATGTCATATTCGGCTGTTTTTGGAGGTAACGGACAATTCTGGGTCCGAGTCCGATCAACGTCATTCGGTGACCTGAAGCGGGCATGAAGAAGTGCCGGACTCGAAAGCCCGGCACCTGTCACCGAAGTCAAATTGCTGGTAACTTCTCGGACCTGGCGTACACACCAGGACGGAGATTACGTGTCCTACCGCGCCATGATCGCAAGAATGCGACTGGTGATCGCGGTACCGGTCAGCAAGACTGCGGAACCGAAGCCGAGAATCGAAACCAGGACGAGGGTCAGCGGATTGATTCCGACAAGAGCCAGAATACCCAGGACGACGCCGCCGATTCCGATGATGACCTCGAGGCCTCGCGTACCCATGACGGCGTTGCGGGCCATTTGCGCACCAGCATCGTTGTCGCTACTCATGCTCATCGTAGAAGTCAGCATTCCACCGGCGAGAATCAGCGTGCCACCATACGCAATGATGGAGATCGCTTCCAGCGTGACAGGCGCAAGGCCCAGCAGCGCCAGAATACCTAGGACGATCACACCGATCCCACCAAGGAACTCGAGCATCACGCCGCCACCCGCTTCGGAAACGCCGCGGGAGTTGCCGTACTCAAGCTGATCCCGAGACATTTGAGCGAATTCGGCCATGACAGCTGTTCCTTCGGTCAGGAGGGCAGCACCGATGACAATGATTCCGACTGCCGCAAGCGTGGTCGGGACGATACTTGCTAGTCCGAGAATACCCAGAACGATGGCGGCGATTCCACCCGCTGCTTCGGTGAACGTTCCAAGCGTCGCGCCTTCAGCCGCCGCATTATCATGTCGTTCTTCTTCGCGGCGGACCTCTACGTGTTCAACGTCGCGTCTAAGTTCGCGATCCATTGATGAGTCCTTTCCATTCGGCCGTAAAATGTGCCGTATACTGCTGAGACTTCCGTGAATGTTGTCCAATGATTCCGGTCACGAAACAGTGTTCATTCTATTGATGGATCGTTTGCCACTTTCCATATCGTTTGGCGCTTTCGCCGGATTCGGAAGTCCGACGGTCATTCCTGATACGTGTCACGGCTCCGATCCCGTTCCGTGATGCCGGTTCCACCACAGTGACCCAGCTAACTATTACTTTGCATAAACGATTCCAGGGTCACGCCCGACAGGTCGACATCTGGCCCAATTCAGACGCTCTCCCCGCCGACGAGAGCCGTTCTTGCTTTCTAGGTGGAGACTTTGGTTGAAGTCTGTCGCTGCATAAATGAATTGCGGGCTAGATTTCGTTGTCCGTACGGGTCACTGGTCACGTTGAACGGATGCGGTCTGCAGCGTGATCGATGGGGAGCAGAATTGGAAGCCGAAACGAAATAGTTCGGCTATTCGTCAGAGCTCGGAGTCACTTCGTGCGGACCAGACCGTGTAGGAACGTCATCCACGATGAGCCCGTCGCGCATCGTGATGATGCGAGAGGCTTGCTGCGCCACCGCACGGTCGTGGGTCACCAGTATCAACGTAGTCCCGTCGCGCCAACTCTGCGCTAGCAGGTCAAGCACAAGTTCTCCCGAAGCGGTGTCCAAATTGCCGGTCGGCTCATCGGCCAGCAGGATCGGTGGATTGTTTGCCAACGCTCTGGCGATCGCGACTCGCTGTTGCTCGCCACCCGACATCTCGTTGGGGAAGTGATCCGCCAGGTGTCGCAATCCGACCCGCTCGAGGAGCAATCGAGCATGGTCGGGGATTGTGTGATGCGTGTTGATCTGCATGGGAAGCATGACGTTTTCAAGAGCAGTAAGCGTCGGCATCAGCTGGAAAAACTGAAACACGATACCGACCGACCGCCCGCGCCAGCGCGCCAACTGCTCCTCGCTCATCTTGGAAAGGTCGGCTCCAAGTACCGACACGCCACCGGAAGAGGGCCGGTCGATCCCACTCAGCAGATTCAACAAGGTCGATTTGCCGCAGCCAGAAGGTCCAAGAATAGATACCCATTCACCGTGATTGATGACGAGGTCGACGCCGCGTAACGCTTGCACCGCGCGGCGTCCGGCCTGATATGACTTGATGACAGTATCGAGCCGAATAGCTGGAGCTTCGGGGACCGATTCGATACGAAGGTCGTTTTCTTCAATATGCATAGCTCGTTAGGCTCAGTCAGTTACCAGGTTTATCAGGAAGATAAGTACAGACGCTCCGACCGCAGCGATGAGCAAGCTGCCCAAGAATCCTGCCGGACCGTGAAATCCGAGCGCGCTGAAGAGAAAACCGCCGACAACCGCTCCGACGAGTCCCACTACCACGTTGCCGACACAGCCGAAACCTCGACCGCGCGTTAGTTGCCCTGCGATCCAGCCTGCCAGCAGGCCGAGCATGATCCAGGCAATCAGGCTTCCAGGTTGATATCGCATATGACGAGTCCTCGTGATTCAGTCGCGGAATTCGGCTGATTGCGACGGCTGAATGCTCACTCTTGGTCGTCTTTGAACTGCTTCAGCCATGCGCGCTCTTTGTCGTTCAGTTCAGCAAGTCGAGGAGTTCTGGTCGTCGTTCCAGCGTCCGCATTAGTGACTGCTGCCGCCGCCACTCGGCGATGTTGCCATGATGCCCGCTCAGTAGAATGTCGGGGACCGGGAGATCGCGAAAGACCTGCGGCCTCGTATACTGCGGATACTCCAGCAACCCAGACGTATGCGACTCGTCGGCGAGTGAGTCTTCTTCAATTACTCCCGGGATGAGTCGCGCAATGACGTCGATCATAACCGACGCCGCGAGATCGCCGCCGGTCATCACGTAATCCCCGATTGACACTTCTCGCGCTCCCAGAAGCTGCGTTATTCGCGCATCCAGCCCCTCATAACGGCCGCAGATTATCGCGATGCGGGGGCACCTTGCCAATTCCATCGCCATTTTCTGGGTGAAGAGTTCGCCGGATGGAGACGGAATCAACACCTGCGCGTCGGAGCGTTCTTCTCCAACGATTGATTCCACCGCTTCGACGATCGGCGGGGCCATCATCACCATGCCTGCGCCCCCACCATAGGGATAGTCGTCGACCGAGCGGTGCTTGTCCGATGCCCACGCTCGAACGTCATGCAGTTGGATTTCGATCAACCCTTGATCCTGCGCCCGCTTGATAATACTTTCGGTCAACGGTCCTTCGTACGCGGCGGGGAAAATGGTGAAGACGTCAAACCGCACGCGTCGCTCCCGCCTGGGGTCTCGCTGAAAGCTGGTAGTTCGTCATGAGCGTTGACGCGAGTCCGACCAACGAGTCGACCGTGATATCCGCGATCCTACTCTTCTCCTGGTCGCCGGAAAGGTTGAGCCAGACCGTGCGCATGCCGGCACGCGAGGCGCCAACCACGTCGAATCGGTGCGAATCGCCGATGTGGACCGTCTGCTGCGCGGGGACGCTAAGCAGATCAGACGCATGCTGATAGAGCTCGACTCGCGATTTATAGTATCCGGAACTGGCTGACGAGAGGATCATGTCGAAGTCGCTGTCAAGCTGGAAGCGCTCGAGCGCCCATTCGAGAAACGGGTGGTGAATGGCATTCGAGATGACGCCCATCTTGACGCCGGTTCGGCTCAGCGCGCGCACAAGTTCCACGGCACCAGGTTTGGGCGTGACCGATCCGAGAGTGGATCGCATGAGAGCGTCGACGCCCAGTTGGACCTCTTCTTTCGACACGTTCAGACTGAATTCGCGACACAGACGTTCGACACCGTCGATCGAATCGACCTCGATGCCACTCTCGATCGCTTCCATCCTCAGCGCACGATAGCGCTTGTTGATCTCCACTGGGTCGACGTCGATCGATGGCTCCCCGGATCTGTGGGTGAACCACTCGAGAAACCGAACCGGTAGTTCTCGAACTTCGAGCTCAAACCACTCATCACAGGTAAAGAGGGTATCGTGGAAATCAATGGTTACGGCGTGGATGGTCGGCCTACTTGCGTTGCCGCCACCGCGGCGTGTGTGTTCCAGCCTTCGCTCCGGTCGTACGCGTCGACATTCTGTTCGACGCCGAGTGTTGATGCACTGATTATGCACCAGATAAGAAGGAGACTCGGAGGTAGTGGGGTTCAGTATGCGCTGAGCCAGCGCTGAATCGATTGGGATGTCAGGCTGGGTGGAACTCCGCGACTTCGACCGCGATTCGATCACCCTGCATGACCCGCAGGAAGGCGTTGACCACGGTTGGATCGAATTGCGTTCCGGAGCCTCGCCGAATTTCGGCCAGCGCGACTTGCCGCGAAAGGGCCTTGCGGTAAACGCGGTCGCTGGTCATGGCATCGTAGGTGTCGGCCACGGCGATGACTCGTGAGCCTACCGGGATGTCTTCGCCGAAGAGTCCATCCGGGTAGCCGCGGCCGTCCCAGCGTTCGTGATGGTGACGTACGACAACCGACACATCCTGGTACATCGACAGGATACCGAGGATAGAGGCGCCCTCGGCAGCATGCCGTTTGATGATTTCGCGTTCCTCGTCTGTCAACTTGCCGGGTTTGCTGAGGACGAAGTCCGTCGTGCCGATTTTCCCGATGTCGTGCACCGGAGCAGCCGCGAGAATCACTTCGCGATCTTCGAATGTCAGCGATGGCATCTCGGCGATGATCATCGAAACGTATTCGCTAACGCGCTTGGAATGCTCGGCGGTGTATGGATCACGACGGTCTAACATATCCGCGACGAGCTCAATCGTCGAACGCGTCTCACGATGGATCTGCGCGTAGCGTTCGACCGAGAGGTATGGACCAAGGAGCGGAATGACCACAAACAGCACCGCGAACGGGCTCTGCGCGTAGAGGACTGGGACCAGAGCGCCGATAATTGGGAGCGTAAACGTCTCGAAGGCCACGCCACGCATGTTGTTGCGCCAGACCCGATAGGGGGTCGTAGCCACGACCTGCGACAGAATGATCGCCATCAACCCAGTACTCACCACGTCGAAAACCGCCACCGTGACGAGCGTAGCGATGATGTTTTGTGCGCTGGAGATCGGGGTACGACTTAAATCCGCCAACTGGGTATACGTCCAACCGGCGACGAACACGGAAACAATGTAATTGTTGACGTTCACGCAGAGTTTGATCGGAGCTCGACGCTGCATCAGTTCGACGATCAGTGCGCCAATTCCGGCAACCAATGCTCCAAACAAGGGACCAAAGGTTACGGCTGCGGCGAGGCAGAGGGATGAAGAGACAGACATCGTGACGTGGACCGAGGTCTGGGGTAAGTCAGTAGCAAAGAATTCGCCGGCGCTGATCAATATGGTGATCGCTGCGGCAAGCAGAAGTGTTCTGCCTTTGAGTTCTGGCGTCCACATGTGAGGTCCGGCAACACCGAGGAGGACCGCGCTGAACGTCGTCAGCGCGATGACCATGGCATAGACTCTCGCTGGAATCTGCATAGCACTCTCTCGGGTCGTCGCCTCTTGGCTCGAGAGGACTCCAAATAGGTGAGCCGTCGCAGCGGCGCGTCGCCAGAATCAACTGACGAACTTCCAACTCGACAGCTTGATTATAGCAACCGTTAGGTTCGTTTTTGTTGTTCTGACGCGGAAAACCGAGTAGCTAGACAGTACCGAGTGTTGAGGTACGACCGTACTTCGGAGGTCTCCGTAGAGGTTCAATCGGGACTCAGTAGATGGATTTGGAGTCAGGAGAAAGTGCGGTAATCCGTAGGAAGTAATAATCCCGAACTTCGATAACCGCTCTCCAGTGCCAGGCTGTCGAAATTCGGGATCTGTGTCTGCATCTGATCGCAGAGAAGCTATCGCCTCCCCATCGATCACTTACGCACGGTGCAGAGATGCGCCGCGCGCGCTATGTTACTTGTTAGCGCCACCCGATCATCGTGTTCCGCCCTTCTTCGTCGTGCGGCCACGAATTTTCGAAGATCGCGGGCACCACCCGACGTTCTTCGCTGCGTGACCATCACCCTGCCCGGCTGTCTCGGCTGGTCCGTGCATCGCATGGCTGCCAGTCGCGTAAGGTGACATAACAAACGATCAAAGTTCTCGACTGTGACTATCTGTCCAGAGCGCTACGATCTCACGTATCACAGTGCTGTGGTACTTTGATCTTGAGTCAAGTCTAGTACTTTTGGACCCATCTGTCAAGCCAAACGTACCTTTGAAACTAGTACGATCGCAGATAATTCAATGGGTCTATCGGCTATTTTGAAGGGCTGACTGAGGCCGTCGTGCCGGGATAATGCGCCGCGAGCGTGGGGAGAAGCGATGCTGTCTTCGAACGTTTTGCCTAAGGGTCGGGGACCTGCCGAGCGCGAGGTGGTCGCCTGGCGGCCGGGTTCCGGGCGTGGAACCACACGCCAAGTCGGGCTAGGATCTGCAGTGGCGGCCAGGGCCGACGCAACGTGCAGTCAAATCTGGAGCTAAGACTTATGCAGGTGACGTTCAATATCGCGGTCGCGAAGACCAATAAATACGCCAGTCGTGAAAGCGGCGACACGGTCGAAATAGTCGAACGTCCTCGGGGCGGACTCTCGATCGTGGTGGTGGACGGGCAGGGCAGCGGCGAACACGCCAAGCGGCTCAGCCTGCTTGTCGCCGGACGAGCGGTAAGCCTGCTCAATGAAGGCGTGCGAGACGGAACTGCCGCTCGCGCCGCTCACGACTTCCTGTATGCCTATCGAGGCGGACGAGTCTCGGCGGCGCTGGATATCCTTTCTATCGATCTTGATTCACGCTCTGTGGTTGTGACGCGGAACAGCGAGATTCCGATGCTGATTCGTCGCGAAAACAAATGGGAGATGATTAGCGAATCTGGTGGCAGAATTGGTATCTATCGTGAAACCAAACCGCGTGTGTTGGAGTTTCCCAGTGAACCGGGCACGTTGGCGCTAATCGTGACCGATGGCGTCATCGGTGCGGGCAAGCGGTTCGGCGCCCCGATCGATCTATGTGACAGCGCCGTCAGATTGTTGACCAATGGTCAGAGCGCGGATGTGATGGTCGAGCGTATGCTCGGGGAAGCGCTAAGAGCAGACCATGACCGACCGCAGGACGACATGACGGTGGTTGCGCTGAGTCTGGAACCGGGTCATGAAGGCCGTACCGTGCGGCGCCTGGCCGTTTCCGTACCGCTGCCTGGCTAGTTTCACGTCCCGTTGTGTTTACATCGGAGCCTGGACATGAGAATCGCCGTTGTTGGCACCTGCGCCTCCGGGAAATCGACCATTGTGGCCGAGCTTCGTGCGCGCGGCGTTGACGCCTACATCGTCAGTCAAGAGCACTCGATCGTGCGCGATCTCTGGCGACATCTGAATCCGGATCGCCTCGTTCTGCTCGACGCGACCTTCGAGTCAGTACTTGAGCGCCGCGGTGGCTCCTGGCCGCGATGGCTGTATGAACTGCAGCGTGAACGCATGCGAGATGCCTGTGAGCACGCCGACCTGATCGTCGATACGTCCGTGCGGACGGTGGAGGAGACGGTTACGGAAATCATCAGCAGCGTACAACGCTAGTCGTGGAGCGCGAGTTGCGGGCTTGGGAAACCCTTACGGAGACGTCTTGACCTGCAGTTGCTCCCAGAGCTGCGAGCCAAGCGGGGTCAGTTTGACGACCGTATTTCCCAGACTGTCCTTAGAAAGCTCAAATCGGGCACGTTCGAAGTATTGAACCTTCGTTCCGTTTTGATCCAGAACCTCACTGATTGGGTACCCGAAGATCGCCACTCCACCGTTGTTCTTCCAGAAGTCTTCAAACTTGCCCGCCAACGTGTGTCCTGTCGCTTGGAAGTAGAGTCCATTGAAGTTGTCTGGCTTGTTCACGGGTTTCTGGGTTGAAGCGATTGCCTCGTCGCCGATAAGACCCAGGCTCACCTTTCCGTCTTTGCCAACTTCAAAGCGCGCATTCTGGAAGTACTGCACGACTGTTCCGCTCTGATTGGTGAACCGCGGGCTCACGGGATTACCAAAGAGCTTGCTACCATCATGTGACTCCCAGAAACTGAGAAATTCGCCGGTCACATAAATCTGTGATGAGGAGAAGTAGCGGGCGTTGGCTTTGGCCGGATCACTGGTCACCGTGAAGTGGTAATCAGACGATGACTTGTCTCCCTGGGCGTCGACCGCAACTAGATGCACCGTGTAGGTGCCGGCCGAAAACGCATGTTGGTTC
Source organism: uncultured Chloroflexia bacterium (assembly GCA_963782955.1). Lineage (GTDB taxonomy): Bacteria > Chloroflexota > Chloroflexia > Thermomicrobiales > Thermomicrobiaceae > CALAGB01. The sequence goes on from CAWALJ010000001.1 coordinate 253,708, forward strand.
GACACGCTCCACTGTTGCACCGTGTCGCTGCTCGCGGCCGAAGGCGCCGTTTGATTGGGTTTCAGCGTCACGGGCATGTCCAGGCCGTTCACGGTCATTGACGCAGAGGAGATGTCGGCGTCACTCTGGACGTCGGCGTGGATCCAAAGCAGACCCTGCGGCAACGTCGCGTCGGAAGGCGGATCGGTGAAGGTGATCGTCGGAGATATCCGCGGACCGGCAGCCTCGAAGGACCAGGATTGGACCTGCTGATTTCCTTTGGAATCCATGACTTTCACGACCGCTTTGTGCGTGCCACGCGGCAGTACGCTCTGAAAGCGCACCACCCACGATCGATCTCCGAGTGTCTCCACGGCCGGAGTCCGCCGAACTCCGTCGAGCATCAGCGTGACCTGCTGAATTGGCTTTGAGGCCCCAACGTGCGCCTCAACGGTCACCACGCCAGGATCCGACGTCGATCCTGGCGCTGGCGAAAGGCTCGTGACTGAAGGTCGCGACGACAGCGACATCAAGTATGCGAGCATTGCAAGGAGAGCGACGAGAAGGATCACCAGAAACGCGCGCACTGCCGAAGAGTTGTTGCGTCGCACGGCAGTATCTACGGCCATTCTGGGCCGAGGACTGTTGCTGTGCACGGTTCCATCCGGGCGCGCTTCGGCGATATGTGAAATGCGCGTATCGGTTTCGGAGTTGAAGCGGATTGGCTGTCGCATTGCCGGGACCTCATTGTCCAGATTGAGATTCGTATCCAACACCGGACGAGGCGCCTGGTCTCAACGACTGCGGCGGACCTCAGATGCGTAATGACTGCGAGAAGACAGCGCTCGTCTATAGCCATAAAAACGCAAGAACGTTGCCAATGTCAATAAAATACAGCCCACAAGCGTTGCATTTTCGTTACGGGAACCGAATGGCGTGCTGGATGGGATGTTCCGTCGTTGGTTGATTGACATTTGGTTCGCTCTGTTGACAGTCGTAAGTCGCACACGAGCGGGAGGTCAAATCGGGTCGAGTCTCTCTCCCCCAGTTCCGCCGGACTGCTGTGGCCCGCCGCAAAAGAGCTGAAAACATCGTCGTCAGTCGGAGAATGCGCCTGTACACTACTGCTATGAGAGACGTGACGCGAAAATCGATCTTCGGCTGGTTGACGACGTCGAATCCAGGGCGACGTGGGTTCAACCTTATCATGGTGATCATGGCCGGAATGTTGACATTGAGCGGTTGTTCGATCGGTTCGAACCGCAAATCGACGACGCCTTCCGCAGCATCAGCGACGACGGCGGCGGTTATCCAGGAAACCGCGAGCGGGACCAGCCAATCAAATCCGATCGTGAGCGGTAGTCCTCAGCCGACCGTCGAAGCGACGGCCACTGGCGAAGTTCCTCACCCGACAGGTACTCAGACGTTGACCATGTCCGGTGGCGCGATCGAACCGACCACGCTCGATCCGGCACTGGTGCGCGACGCCGATTCCGCGTTTATCGCTCGCCAAATCTTCCGGGGACTGGTCAAGCTCACGCCCGATCTCAAACCAGCGCCGGATCTGGCCGGGTCGATCGACACGTCCTCCGATCAGTCCACCTACACGTTCCACCTTCGAAAGGGAATTGAATTTTCCAGCGGGAAACCAATACGTGCCAGCGATGTGCAGTACTCGCTTGAACGAGCGGCGAGTCCGGAAATCGCCACCCAAGCTGGCGGATCGGCTCCCGCTATGACGTTCCTTTCCGACATCGCCGGTTTCAGCGACTTCGCCTCGGGCAAGACCAAGCACGTCTCCGGAATTCAAGTGGTGAACGACACCACGCTCAAGATCACACTCTCCAGTCCGGTTGCCGATTTCTTGGTCAAGCTCGCCGGAACCCCGGCTTTGGTGATCGATCAAAGTAACGTACAAAGCGGCGGAAATTGGTGGCGTTCCCCGGATGCGAGCGGGCCGTTCAGTATTGCATCCTGGAAGTCTGGGCAACAGATGGTGCTCACCGCCAACCCGCACTACGTGACTCAGCCAGCGACACTCAAGACCGTGAACATTCTGTTTGGCGTGAATGCGGGTGATCCATTCACGCTGTACGAGCGAAATCAGGTCGATTTCGCGAGCGTTCCAGCCGACGCTATCGATCGCGTGCAGTCGTCGAATTCTCCGTATCGGAATCAGTTGGTTGTGCAGCCACTCCTCTCCGCCAGTTACATTCTGCTCAACCCGAACATCGCGCCCTTCAACGACATCAACGTCCGGAAAGCGCTGATCATGGCGTTCGATCGTCAAAAGATTGCCAACGTGACGTACGATGGACACGTCAAGGTCGCCAACGGTATCGTCCCGCAGGGACTCGACGGCATCGACTGGACGGCGAACGTCCCATCGTATGACCCCTCCGCGGCCAAATCACTACTGCAGAAGTCGTCGCTGGCGTCCAGCGGGGGTGGAGTGATCCTGTATACCAACGGAGATTATTCGCCGGTGGCGATGAAACTTCAGTTGGAGCAGAATCTCGGGTTGAAAGCAGATGTGGTTCAACTGCAGTGGCCGGACTATATCGGGCAGATGGAGGCGCATCAGCTTCCGGCAATGACGCTGGACTGGATCGCAGACTATCCCGATCCGGAGGACTTCTTGCGGGTCCTGTTCCACACCGGTGCGAGCGATAATTCGATCGGCTACAGCAATCCTGCGGTAGACAAGCTGCTCGATGAAGCCCTTGCCGAACCGGACGCGAACAAGCGTGCGGCGCTCTATCAACAGGCGCAACAGAAGATAATAGACGACGCGGTCGTGATTCCGCTGTATACCGACATCGACTACGAATTGATCGAGCCGTATGTCCACGGTCTCCAGATCACGCCGGTCGGGATTCTTGGACTTGAGTCAGTATGGATCACCAAGTAGCGGCTCGGAGAACGTAGCGTGACGCAAGAGGCGAGCAATTCACATGGCGGGCCGCACGACTACCACGTGAGGGTCGAGGCACTCACCGTGCAGACCGTGCCGAGACTTCGGCTGAGTTGGTCCAGCCGCTTCGATCGCGAAGACGTCGCGAGCATGGTCCGCGACAACCCGGGTCTGTCGTTGTGGATACCGGACACCGGCGAATACATGGTTGGTGGTCCGTGGAGGCACCGATCAGAAATTGCTGCGGTTATGGAGCTTGCGGCGCAGTCCGGCGCGGTCTCGTTGCTTCGCGAACTTCGAGATCATGCAGCGCAAGCCGGGAAGCGGCTCATCATTGCGAGCGAGCATCACGAGTCGCGGCAACGTGCGTTCTACAGCACCGCCGGATATGAACTCATCGAAGAGATCTTGATTTACGAGTTGAATCGCATGCGTCCGCTGTCGGCGGCCGGAAGCAGGCTGCGGTTCCAGCCTGTCGACCTGCGAAATGCGTCGGTCGCACGAGAGCTCATCGAGCTCGATCATCGCGCGTTTCCCTGGCTCTGGTGGAACAGCCGCGCCGAGTTCGAGAACTACGCCGAGAGTTTCGGCGTCAACATTTATCTCGGGCGGAATGACAGCAATCAGGCGGTTAGCTACATTGGTGTGACGCGTTTTCGAAACTGGGGCCATCTGGATCGTATTGCCGTCGATCCGTCGGTCCAGGGTCAGGGACTTGGACTGGAATCACTCGATTGGGCCGTGCGATTGCTCGGGGAATCCGGAGCACGCCGGATTGGTTTGAGCACGCAGGCGCGCAACCTTCAGAGCCGCCGTCTCTATGAAGGATATGGCTTTCAGCGCGCGCCCTCGCAAGACTACTCGTTATACGGACAGTGGCTTGGTCCGGCCGAACCGATGTAAGTCACCCGGCCATTGGTGGGAGAGTAAATGGGCAGCACGTTCGGAAAAGTCTTTCGGATTACTACGTGGGGCGAATCGCATGGCCCAGCGCTGGGCGTCGTGATCGATGGGTGCCCCGCGGGTTTGCCGATCTCTGAGGAGATCATTCAACGCGATCTCAATCGTCGTCGGGTCGGTCAGAGCAAGGTCACCTCTCCGCGAAACGAGGCGGATCGCGTCACGATCCTGTCCGGGGTCTTTGAGGGGCACACGACTGGCGCTCCGATCTCGTTGATCACCTATAACAAAGACGCCGATTCCAGCAAGTACGACGCTATTCGAGATCTGTTCAGGCCCGGACACGCCGACTACACGTACTGGGCCAAATATGGCATACGGGATCATCGAGGTGGCGGACGATCCAGTGCGCGGGAAACGTGGGGACGTGTCGCGGCCGGATCAATCGCGCGCGAGATCCTCAAGATGGCTGACATCGATGTCTACGGATTTGTGCGCCAGCTCAACACCATCGAGATGGAGACATTTGATCGAGAGGAGATCGATCGAAACCTCGTGCGCTGTCCAGATCCCAAGGCGGCAGAGCAGATGGTTGAGATGATTCTCGCGGCCAAGGATTCCAAGAATAGCGTTGGCGGCATCGTTGAAATTCGTGCCGACAACGTACCGCCAGGATTAGGCGAGCCGACCATGGACAAGCTAGACGGTCTTATTGGTCATGCAATGCTGAGCATCCCTGCGGTCAAGGGCGTCGAGATCGGCATGGGTTTTGATGCCGTCACGATGCGCGGCCGAGATCATAACGATGGTTTCCGCATGGAAAATGGCAAGGTGCGCACGATTTCGAACAACGCCGGAGGTATGTTGGGTGGTATCTCGAGCGGCGAGCAGATCGTGGCGAGAGTCGCGGTGAAACCGACATCGTCTGTCGCACAGGAACAGCGGACCGTCGACATTCATGGGAATGAACAGACGATCCTGGTTGAGGGCCGCCACGACCCATCGATCTGTCCTCGTGTGGTCCCGGTCGCCGAGGCGATGATGTCGCTGGTACTGGTCGATCTTTACCTGCTCAACCGTGCTTCGAGAATCTGACGCGAGCTACACTGACCTGTGCGTTCCTTCGCTTCGAGCCCCAATTTCGGTTGCGAGAGAACGGTCCGCGGAGGCGGAATCCCAGAACAAGCGGCCGAGCGAATCGGATTAAGGTCGATTCGTTGCGCTGCTAGCGCGTGGCGATCTGCAAGCGTTCAAAGAAATCGGGGAAAGTCTTCGCAACGCAGCCTGGGTCGCGGATGGCAATGCCAGGGACGGCGCAGCCGAGGATGGCGAAGCTCATCGCCATACGGTGGTCGTCGTAGGTCTCGACGATTGCCGGAGAGACTTCTGACGGCTGGATCGTCAACCCATCCTCGCGCTCGGTTACCACGACTCCCAGCCTGCGCAGCTCCGTTGCCAGAGCGGCGACGCGATCGGTCTCCTTGTGGCGGATATGGGCCACGTTTCGGATAGTGACCGGGCTGTCAGCCAATGGTGCGATGGCGGCGAGCGTCTGAACGGTGTCTGAAATCGCCACCATGTCCACGTCGACTCCATGCAACCTTGCCGGGCCTCTGACCTCGATTGCCTCCGACTCCCAGGTCACCCGGCATCCCATCTGTTCGAGGATGTCCACGAAGTGAACGTCCCCCTGAACCGACCGCGTTCCGAGGTTTGGCACGCGCACGCGTCCTCCGGTAGCCGCAGCCAGTGCGAAGAAGTAGGACGCTCCTGAAGCATCAGGTTCCACGCGATAAGCCGTGGGGCGATAGCGTTGACCGCCGGGAACTCGGAAACGCTGATATTGATCGTTGTGCATCTCGGCGCCAAACGCACGCATGGTTGCCGCCGTGAGGTCGATGTACGGCTTGGAAACCAGATCGCCGATGACGTCGATGGTGAGACCATCACGAGTGAGCGGTCCGACCATGAGCAACGCGCTGAAGTATTGGCTGCTGGTGTTTCCGGCAAGTCGTACCGCGCCGCCGCGGAGGCCCGTCGCGCGAAGGCGAATCGGTGGACAACCAGTGGCGCCAAGCGATTGCACATCGACGCCGAGTTGCGACAGGGCATCGATCAGCGGAGCGAGCGGGCGCTGCCGCATCCGCTCGACCCCGTCAACCACGTATTCACCGTGGCCAAGCGCCAGGAAGGCAGTAATGAACCGCGCCGTCGTCCCAGAATTCCCGACGAATAGCTCGGCGCTTCTGGCGGGAATTGATCCGCCGCTTCCGTCAACAACAAATGTGACAGTCGACGGGTCTTCATGAACGGCGATGCCGAGCCGACGCAGCGATTCGGCCATGTAGTGGGTGTCGTCGCTGAACAGCGCAGAGCGGATCTCGCTCTGGCCGTCGGCCATCGCCGCCAAAATCAGCGCGCGATTGGTGTAGCTCTTGGACCCGGGCAGCTCGACCACGGCGTCGACCGATGAGGTCACCGGCTCTATTTCAAGAACGTCAGGATATCTGTGCTCCACTGGAGTCATTCACACAGCTTTCAGTGGAACGAGATGTCCCAGTTATATGGGATGTCAGGCGAATCGTAGGCGATGCGGTATTCGTCAGGGTCCTGGGGATCGTAAGGCTCAGTAGGGAAGTTGATCAGGTAGCAGGGTTCTGCCCCAATGTTCTTGAACCCGTGAAGCACGCCGATTGGGATCTTCACCACGATTCGATTGTCCTCGCCAATATAGAACACGTTCAACTCGCCATGAGTGGGCGAGTCCTCACGGATGTCATACAACGGGACTTTGATCATGCCTTTGACGCAGGTGAAGTAATCAGTTTGCTTCTTGTGATAGTGCCAGCCACGAATGACACCGGGGTAGCTGACCGAGACGTAGCATTGCCCGAATCCATCGAAGATGGGATCGTCACGCCGCAAGAGCTCCGTTAGTGCTCCTCGCTCATCGGCGTGCGTTGTCAGTCGTTTGACTTCGACACCATCGATCACTGCGTCACATCTCCTCAAACTGAACGCCCGCTGCCGGGCGCGAAAATTCTTGTTCTTTGCTCCGTTATGACTGGCGCCGAGTATAGCAGAGCCCGTCCCCGCTACCGACGATGGGCCACGAAGATCATCACGTCGGATCCATCCTCGAGTGGATCGAGTGCGTAGGAACCGTAAACGCTCTCCAGTGCAAACCCGGCGTCGTCGAGCAAACCAAGCATTTCGAAATGGTGAACGTAGCGCGTTTGATAGCTGGTCGAGGTGCGGCGCATCGTTCCATCGGGCGCCGTCTGATCGTAGAGCAGCGTCGTCTCGATCAATTGCTGGGCCGGATGAACGCGGCGGTAGGAGAACCGATCGATTCGCGATCCATCGGGAACCGACCAGGTTCCGTCAAGCGTCAGTCGATCGTCCATGGTTTGCAAGGAGCTGGGCGTAGGGTGAAAGACGTCGAGAATCAGCACTCCACGATGGTGGAGTACGCGGCCTGCCGCTCTAAGGGCCGACAGTTGATCCTCGCGACTCCCAAGATGCAGGAACGAATTGACGGCACAGAAGACGAGCCGGAAGTGCTCATCCGGAAGGTCCCCCAGTTGGCGCATGTCGAGTCGCCAAATCTGAGCGTTGGTCACCTGGACGGCATCGAGTCGGGCCCGAGCGCGCTCCAGCATGTCGGTTGACGTGTCGACTCCAACCACGTCGTAGCCCTCTTGGGCTAGTGGAACGAGCAGCCTGCCCGTACCGCAGCCGAGTTCGAGAATCGGTGATCCAACGATCTCGGCATAGCCGCGATAGAGATCGATGTCGGCTTCGTGGTCGTCGAATTCAAGGTCGTACCAGGTGGCGATCTGTCGATAAAAGGATTCACTCATAGGCGCATTGTACGGGCGAGGCCGAATCCTCGCCATGGCGAATCTGGTTGTACGACCGCCATCATGCGGGTAGACTTGACCGTTATGGCGAAGACAAATGCGCCCGAGGTTTCCCGCGACGAAAAGGTCGTCACGACGAATCGCAAGGCGTTCCACGATTACCACATTGAAGAGGTCGTCGAAGCGGGCATCGTCCTGCGCGGAACAGAGATCAAATCGATCCGCCAGGGCCGTGTCAACCTGCGTGATGCATACGCGCGCATTGAGAATGGTGAGCTGTGGCTCATCGGCGCGCACATCTCGCCGTATGAACATTCGGGGACCTACTACAACCACGAACCCGACCGGCCGCGCAAACTGTTGATTCATCACCGGCAGCTTGACTACCTGCGCACCAAAGTCGAGGCGCGCGGCTACACGCTGGTGCCTGTCAGATTGGTGCTGCGCAAGGGTCTGGCGAAAGTCGATGTAGCGCTGGCGCGGGGGAAGAAGCTGTATGACAAGCGTGAGGCGCTGGCGGAACGTGACGCTCGCCGCAACATCGAACGGGCCTTGCGAGAGCATTAATTCAGTCCGTTGCGGTTCCGCAAAATCATTGCAAAACTTGGGTAAATCTGGTATTCTATAGCTTGCACCAACGGGGATGTCTGGTTTCGACAGGGTCGTAGGTGCGAGGATTGCAGGCCGAGGTCGCCCCGGGACTCGTTAAAAGGGGCAAGCCATTAACTGGCAACGAGCAACTCGCTCTGGCTGCCTAACTAGAGTAGCCACGTCTGCCCAGGTCTCACCCTGACGGGTCTGGTGCGGGCGACACTAAGTCGGGGTGCGGCTGGTTGATTATCGGATACGCCGGCCAAAGATAATCCGGTACACCTCGGTGAAACCCGGTCGGCGGGGGTTCGCAAGAGGTCACAAAACGCCGACTATGCCTGTAGGATATCTTCGGCTGAAAATTCTGGACGGGGGTTCGATTCCCCCCATCTCCACCAGCAGATGCAACGGGGCCGCGCCAATTGGCGCGGCTTCTGTTTTTCCGGGAGAGTACCATCGACACTGCAGCGTTGCCGCCGAACGTGCCTGAGTGGCAGATTGGTTGCGAGGATTTGACGAGTAGTCAAACGTGGAATGACGTCAGAAGGGAAGACTATCTATGCAGGCTGACTGGCGCCGGAAGATCGTGACGGCCGTGGTGGGGATATTGATCTCACAGGCGGCTGGAGTAGCGGGGGCAGCATCCACGCGTGACGGAATTCGGAATTGGTATCCCACGTTGCGCAAGCCGTCGTTCACACCGCCATCCTGGGTATTTGGCCCGGTGTGGACCATCCTATATACCATGATGGGTATCGCGGCCTCCACCATCTGGCGGCGGCGATCGGATGCTTCAGGATCAAGCCGGGCGCTCAGTCTGTTCGGCGCTCAGTTGGCGCTCAACTCGTTCTGGTCGGTCGCCTTTTTCAAGCGTCATTCACCGCTGCAGGGATTGATCGTGATCGTGCCGTTATGGATCACTATCCTGATGACGATGCTCGCGTTCTTTCCGATTTCGTCGGTCGCAGGTGCGTTGTTGATTCCGTATCTCGCCTGGACCAGCTTTGCCGCAGCCCTGAATCTTCGCATATGGCAGTTGAACCGAGACGACGCGAAGTAAAGCGTTTCGTTGACATTCGCTGGGGGACCGCGAAGAATCTTCGAGAAGTTTTCAGCGCATGCGGCTTCGACGTGGACGAGGCACGTATTTACCCAGGAACCCGAGACGGTTTACCGTCAGTCTTTCCGCAGGAGTCCCTCGCTGCACAGTTCTTGTAGGCGTCAACTGTGCATTTGCAAGCTGCTGTCGGTTGCGCACGTGACGCGGTGCGGCTCCAGGTACTGCTCTGGGTGTAACGTCGAGCCACAAAGGTGACTACTCGATCGCCCAGAGCAGTACGTCATTGCCGGACCGATCGACTCTGAAGCGCATCCCAGCGTAGTGAATCGTACCGTCGTCGCCGATCGAAGGCAGACTGACGATATTGGATGCGGCCGAGACACGCAGCGCCTCACGTCGCTCGGCTACGATGTTCGGGCCAGATCCGAGGCTTGAATTCTCACCACATCGCGGACAATACCCCACGATTGATCCCTTCAATTGCGTTTGCAGCCGAGGACTCTTCCAACTCGATTCACCGTAATGTTGGCCTATTCCCAGCCTTCGATCATATCGTCGTCGCGAGCTCCATTTCCGCCAAAGTAGGCAGCCGCGCCCGCTAGAACCATGCCGTACAAGCCCGCGAAGCCACCGAAGAAGAAGAGGACGGAGGTTGAGAGGTCGAGTCCGCCGATCTTCACGAACGCGATAGGTGCCACGATTCCCACAGCGACGCCGATCACGATGCCGACGAAGGCCGCTTGCCCACCGCTCAACCGCATGCGGCTACCGGCAAGATAGCCACCAATTGCGGGACCGAGTGGCCCTGTTACGAAGTGCACGATTGGTGGCAGCAGGCAAAGAATCGCTATCCCAACTGCCATGAGCGTTGCCTTCAATACCCGAGAGACAGATGACATTGGAGAACCTTTCACAACAAGAGCGGTATCGATTCTGAGCCACCATCTCGTGGCTCCCGAACGATGACTCGGCATTGTATGTGCCAGTCCAACAATTCAGGATACAACGACCTAATGAATTGTGAGAGCCAGACCCGGATGGTTACTCCGGCAATCGGGCTCGCTGCGCCAGAAATTGCGGGATTTTCCCTACACGATGAGGATCTCGTGTTTCCGCAGCCAACAAAAAGGGCGAAGACCGGCTTCGCCCGATTGCTGACTGCTTCGAATTGATTGATGTCCGGGCAGCGAGACTCGCGGCGTAACCCTAACGTGCCCTGGTAGTTGACGCCACCTCGACGATGGCCTCGCGCACAAGCCGATAGTCCTCTTCGTCGATGTGATGCACGTTTCCCTGGAAGGCGAGCGTCCAATTTTCGGCAGGCCACTTCTGAACGTATTTCATGCCGTGAGCAATTGATTCCGCCGCCAGGTAGTCACCGTCGTCCAGAATGACGTCCGGCTCGATATTGACCCGGTACGGATAGTCCTCGTCTTGCCGTTTCTTGTTGGTGCTACGCCAGATAATCGAATGGTCTTCGAAGTACTCTGACGTCACCGTAACGATGCCGCCAAACGATTTGATGCCGGTGATGTAGTAAATGAGTTTGTCGCCCGGCTTCATCTGTTCCGCTTTCTTACGGTGTCGACTCTTCATTCCCTGAATGGTGAAACCATATTCGCGGCTGACGGCGAAGTTGTCGGGGGATCCCACGATGATCCAGTATCCTGGTTCGGCCATGCGTGCTCCTTTCGCTGCTGCCACGTCATTATGCCACAGGTTCATTGTCCAGCTCTGTATTTTCCGCGTTCGTACGCTGTATCGCGCGATTCGGACGCGAAATGCTTACGCGGTTGAAGTTGTCCGAGGTTAAGCTCTGCTGCATACTAGTTTGCAGCCACGCACTGGCGGAAATGGAGACCCTATTTGGATCGCCCCACGCTCCGTTCTCAACTTGAATCCGCTCTTGGTCGCGACGCCGTTTTATCGAACCCGTCCGAACTTACGGTCTACGAATACGACGGTTCCGACGAAGCCATGGCTGGCAGCCACCGGCCCGATTTCGTCGTCCTGCCACGGTCGGCTTCGCAGGTGCAGCAGGTGGTGCGAATCGCTCGGGCAGCACAGATTCCCGTGACGGCGCGTGGAGCCGGAACCGGGCTGGCCGGAGGGGCCATCGCGGCGAATGGCGGCATCCTGATCTCAATGACGCGCATGGATCGCATTCTCGAGATCAACGAACGAGACCGCTATGCCGTGGTGGAACCAGGCGTGATCAACCTTGACCTGTCGACTACCACCCGGCCTCGAGGCTACTTCTTCGCGCCAGACCCGGCGTCGCAGAAGGCCTGCACCATCGGGGGGAATGTCGCCAATAACTCCGGTGGGCCGCACTGCTTGAAGTACGGCGTGACAGTCAATCACATTCTTGGGCTCGAGGTGGTGTTGCCTGACGGTGAGCTGCTGTGGGTTGGAGGCCCGACTCCTGACGTGCCCGGCGTCGATCTCACCGGCATTCTGGTCGGTTCCGAGGGAACGCTTGGTATCGTCACCAAGGCCATGGTGCGCCTGATGAGAACTCCCGAGGCCGTCGACGTGATGCTGGCCGCGTTTCCAACCATCGAGACTGCTTCAAACGCCGTATCCGCGATCATCGCCGCGGGAGTGTTGCCCGCCGCGCTAGAGATGATGGACGCACTGGCGATCTCGGCCATCGAGTCGGCCTATCACGCGGGATACCCAACTGACGCTGGCGCCGTGCTCTTGATCGAGATCGATGGGCTGGCAGAGGTCGTGTCCGACAACCGGGAGCAGATCGCGACCATTTGCCGCGAGCACGACGCTTCGCACGTTCGCGTGGCGAGCACTCAGGCTGAGCGGGACTTGTTATGGCAGGGGCGCAAATCGGCGCTCGGTGCGATGGGACGGTTGGCGCCGAACTACTACTTGCAGGACACTGTGGTACCGCGCACGAAGCTCCCAAGCACCTTGAAGCGCGTCGAGGAGATCAGCAAGGAATATCATCTTCCGGTGGCGAACGTGTTCCACGCCGGTGACGGAAATCTTCACCCCCTCATTCTGTTCGATCGCTATCGCAAAGGGGACATTGAGCGCGTGCTGGAGGCGGGCACCCAGATGATCCACTGGTGCATCGACGCGGGCGGTGCCGTCTCGGGCGAGCACGGAATCGGGCTGGAGAAGAAAGACTTCATGCCTCTCATCTTCACCACCGAAGACCTTGCAGCCATGGCGGGCCTCAAGATGAGCTTCGATCCGCTGCAGTTGTTCAATCCTGAGAAGGTATTCCCGACCGGATTCTCCTGTGGTGAGGTCTCGGCGTTGAAGAGTCAAGCGATGGCCGCGAGTTTGGGGATCGACTTTGTCTAAAACCGGACCAAATCAAACAGAAGCCTCGACAGAGCGACGTGGGGCCGAAAGTGGCACGAACCGCGTTGAATCGCGGCACCTTGACGGCGTTGAGATCGGCCGGGTCGCGGTGGCGAAAACATTCAACGAGGTATCTGACGTGGTGCGTACCGCGCGAGAGACTGGGAAAGTAGTGATTCCCTGGGGCGGCGGCACCATGATGGGGTTTGGGAACATGCCTGCGGCGGCAGATATTGCGCTCGACCTGAGGGGGCTCAACCAGGTGGTCAGCTACGAGCCTGACGACCTGACCATTTCAGCCCAGGCAGGGTGCCGTATCGGGGAACTCAATGGTCTTCTCGGCGAACATGGACAGTTCTTGCCGTTCGATGCGGCGCAGCCGGACGAAGCCACGATTGGCGGACTGTATTGCACGGCTGTCTCTGGTCCGAGCCGATTTGGCTATGGGTCGATGCGTGACCTGGTGATCGGCATCACCAGCATGTCGGCCGACGGAGAGATCTCGCGGGGTGGCGGCATGGTCGTCAAGAATGTCTCCGGCTACGACATGATGCGCTTGCACTACGGCGCGCTCGGGTCATTCGGTGTCGTGCTGCAACTCAATTTCAAAGTGCTTCCGGCGCCGCGAGCGACTCGGACCGTCGTCTTGGGGTTCGCGCATCTCGACACGGCGCTGGACGCCGCCCTGGCCATACGTGACTCGTCGCTGGCACCCACGGCCATGACGCTCTTGAATGAATTCGCTAGCTCCCACGTCGTGGGAACCGGCTCGAGATGGACGCTACTTCTGCGTGCTGACGGCCCGAGCAACAGTGTCGACCGCCTGGCCGAACGGTTGATTGGCGCCGTCGGCTCGGCGATGGATGGTTCGGACGTCGTGGCGGAGGAGCGCTCCGGAGAAATCTGGTCGAGTGTGAACAGGTGCCTGTCGGCACCGTCTGAACCCGAATTGATGCGACTGCGCATCGGAACTGCGCCCACCGCTATGGCCGACGTCGTCAAACGGCTCACTTCGCTTGGTCAAGGGCATTCCGCCACGACGTCGGTCACCGCTGATCTCGGCAATGGACTGGTCTTCGCCAGCTTCAAAACGGCCAACGACACACGCGAATTTGCCGCCATCTGGAGTGCCGCGAAGAATATCGGCACGCACGCTACCGTGATCTCTGGTCCGGTCGAACTCAAACGAGAGATCGACGTGTTCGGAGAAGAGCCCGCCGGTTTCGGCCTCATGCGAACGCTGAAAGAGCAATTTGATCCGGCTGGTGTGTTCAATCGGGGACGGTTCATCGGACACCTCTAAGCATGATGCGAAGATGATGGGGTAACTCGGCTAGAGAGGCACTTGATTGTCTGTGGAGAACGAAACGGTCGTCAACAACTTCAACGGGCCGGATGCGCCCGACATCAACGTGATTCGATCTTGCGTTCACTGCGGGTTCTGCCTGTCATCCTGTCCGACGTATCGCATCACACAGCGAGAGCGATCGTCTCCGCGCGGCCGAATCTGGCTGATGAAGCAGGTGAGCACCGGCAAGCTGGAACTGCTCGACCCGATCTTCGAAGAGGAGATGTCGCTTTGCCTCAACTGCCGTGCGTGCGAAGCGGTCTGTCCGTCCGGCGTGCATTATGGAGAGATACTCGAGGCCTCTCGCGCGCAGATTGAGTCGCATCGTGATGTGCCAGCGAAGGAACGCGCGACTCGAGGTCTGGCCTTCAACGTCCTCTTCGGCGACATGGGACGCTTTCGGATGGCGAGTAACGCGCTGAAGCTCTACCAACGCTCTGGGTTGCAGAGCGCTGTTCGTCGCAGCAAGGTTCTGAATTTGGTCGGACTCGGTGAGACCGAGAAGCTCATGCCGAATTTGAGCGACCGCTTCATGGTCCCAGACGGCGAGACGATTCGAGCGTTGGGCGAGCGGCGAGGAACGGTAGCGCTCTTCGTCGGCTGCATCATGAGCACTGCCTACGCGGACGTGCATGAAGCGACCATTCGAGTACTGACGCGCAACGGCTTCGACGTGTCACTGGTGTCCGAGCAGGGATGCTGCGGTGCGTTGCACGTGCATGCCGGCGAGCCCGCCGGTGGACGAGCACTGGCGCGACGGAACATCAGGGCATTTGAAGAAGCGAAGTTTGACGCGATCATCGTTAATGCTGCAGGTTGCGGCGCGGCGCTGAAGGAATACGGTCACCTGCTGAAGGATGATCCGATGTTCGCGGCACGCGCGCAAACCTTCGCGAATCAGGTGAAGGACGTCGTCGAATTCTTGGGAGACCAGGGACTCTCCGCCGAACCTGGTCCGCTCAAGTGGCGAGTTACCTATCAGGAACCGTGTCACCTGGCGCACGCGCAGCGGGTCACGCGCCAGCCACGCGCGCTGCTCGGCTCCATTCCGGAGCTTGAATTGGTCGAGATGCCAGAGTCCTCACTGTGTTGCGGGAGTGCAGGCATTTACAATCTTTTGCAACCAGACATGTCCAGTTCGTTGCTCGAACGCAAATTGAACAACGCCCTATCGACCGGCGCTGAAGTGATTGTTTCGGCCAATCCCGGTTGCATGCTGCAGATTTCGTCCGGCCTGCGGTCACGTGGCGACCATCGACCGGTGATGCATCTGATCGAACTATTGGATCGAGCGTACGCCTCGCCACCAATCGACGGTGACGAGGCTTTGGCTAACTAGTTGAAGCGAATTTGCCGCTGTGATGACGTTGTTCGGATCACTCAACGTCACCTGATACACTATGGCCGCCGATCCACGCCGGTGGGTCGATCCGCTGTCCAATCAAGGGGTTCCTGACTAATGGTTCGTCGAACGATTGCGTTGCTGTTCATCGTGGTGATGCTGGCGATTCCGATGTCGGCTTCTGCGGATTCGACCGTGACCATTTCTGGCACCGTCCAGAACGGGACGCCGGGCGGCGGCAGCGTTGCCGGGTTGACCGTCGAACTCGATCAATACCAGGGGATGGATCTGTCGAAGACGTACACCGGGACGACTGACAGTTCCGGGCACTATGCATTCACGAACGTCCCGGCCGTCGAAGGCCAGGCCTATATCGCTCGCGTGACCTACAAAAACGTGCAGTACCCGGGCCAGATGCTTCTCATGCCTCAGGACGCGGGCAAGATCGACTCGATCAAGGTGTATGAACCGTCGACCGATCCAGCGACGATCTCTCTCGATTCGCGTAGCATCGTGGTCGCCGGTGCCGATCCCGGGCAGCGGTTGATCAGCCTATTTGAGATCCTGGCCATCAACAACACATCCGATCACACGTTCATTGGCAAAGATGGCGTGGTCCTGAGACTTGGGCTTCCCGATAGTTCAGCCCAGATTACCCCTCAGCCGGGCTTCGATTTCGGTAATGCGAAGATCGACGGGGGCACCCTGGTAACGACCGGTCCGATCATCCCCGGTAGCCAGACGGCCCTGATCTCCTACGCTGTTCCCTACACCGGGACGACCAAGACCATTACCATTGGCACGGCGATGGAGACCGGAACAGAGCGGTTCCTTGTCAAGCAAGGGTCTTACGACATCAGCTCATCGGCATTCAACGACGCGGGTCTGGTGAACGTGAGCGGCGATCAGTATCACGTCCTGTCAGTCGATAAACCGATCGTCGGCGACACGTTGTCGATCCAGATTCTGGGGTTGCCGCGCGCTGGGTCGAGCGGCGATTCAAGCCGCGGACCGCTGTATGCCGCTATTGCCGCCGCGGTTGGTGTGATCCTTGCCGGTGCACTGGTCTTTTTCGCCTTGCGTCGACGGAATCGGAACAAGGTTGCCGCCAATTCGCCTGACGGCGAGACCACGTCGACGACGGCCAAGAAGAAGACTGTGGTGGGCTTCGATGATGAGCGGCTGGCGCTTGCCGCGCAGCTCAACACGCTCGATGAACGGCATGCGGCAGGCACGATTGATGATGCGGAGTACCAGTCCGACCGGAAGCGTGTACTCGAAGAACTCAGGGTGATCGCCCGACGGCGGCGCGGCCTGGAAGACGCAGAGGTCTGAGTTTCGGTCCCGAATCATCATCACGACTTCGAGCTTTGAATGATGTTCGCGGTGAGGTTGGCTTCCACCGCCACTTCGCTTGAATCGCCGTCGCGTGTAAACTCCAGAGCCCCAAATGAAGCGCCTCGCTCCGTTCATGCTCCGTCAAACGACTCGTGGTCTATGGCGTTGTCCGGTAAGTCGGGGTCGAATATTCGATCATCGTCGCATCGCGAACCGATATCACCTGAATGAGTGGTGATACGGAGTTCTGCAGAAGTGCCGTCGTTGAAGCGGCGGTCGCCCCTTTCGGAGCCGACGAGAACCAGACATCATACGTTCCAAGCTGAATGTCGGGCGCGAAGCGCGACGGTACATACCCATCCGATCTCAAACCGGATAACGCGTCCATCAAGGCGCTCTTCGCGATCTCAAAGTCAGGTTCACTGTGGGGAACCCGCTTGACGACAACTTCAGGTTCGGGGCCAAACGCCTTGACTCTCGGCGAAGCCAATAGTTCCCGCAGCGAACTTATGTAGCCAGAGTCATCTCCAGGTCCCAGGTAGAGAACCATCGAACCGTCTGGCTCGATCTTGCTGCCTGCGTAAATCCACGGAAACTCGTCGTATCCAAGACTTTGAATGGCATCTGACGCGCCCGAAGTGTCCCGCTGGCTGACAGGTTGTTCTGCCAATGACGGCAGCGCCTTACTGGCGGAGACTGTGGTGCTCGGAGCGTCTTCTGAGGCGGCCACGTGCGGTGAATTTACTGGCGTGCTAGCCACCGCGACGCCTGAAACTGTCCGTCACGCTGAGGCAGGTGATTGCGACCCACACAGGTGCCAGGTGCTTTCGCATTGAGATTCCAGATCTCGCCGATTCCCGACATGGCGATTCGATATTCTTAGTTCCCGGGTGATAATTAGCTCTACATTTATATTCTACCGTTGTTCACCGTCCTCCGTTCAGTTGCGACTCTAGCCGCTCTGGCCGCGAACCTGTGCTAGCATGCGGATGTGACGACAGGAAGCAGGGCCCGCGTGGAGAGCACGTGGGCAATGAGGGAATTGTCGCGGTTTGAATTGCATGAGAGGAGCCGCATAGGTGACAGGGACCGGGACCGAAAAGCGGAAAATGACCGCGGAGGATATCTTCAACATTAAGCTGATCAATGACGCCCAAATCTCGCCTGATGGGAATCAGATCGTCTACGTTGAGACAGTTCTCGACAAGGAGAAGGACGACTACAAGTCATCACTCTACATGGTGTCGACTTCCGGTGGCGCAAGCCGTCGATTCACGGCGTCCGAGGCCAAGGACACGATGCCGCGATGGTCTCCAGACGGATCGCGTATCGCCTTTTTGTCGAGTCGCTCTGGCTCGAATCAGATCTGGACGATCCCGGTGGCCGGTGGTGAAGCCACGAAACTGACCGATCTTCCCGAGGCAGCAACCTACGTTGCGTGGTCTCCTGACGGATCGAAGATCGCGTTCGTTTCCAAGTCTGACGCGGACAAGATTGCCGAAGAGAAAGCCAAAGGCGAAGGCGACAAGACCGACGAAAAGAAAAGCGACGTCGTTCGGATTACCAAGCTTCGTTTCCGAGCAGACGGCACACCTGGATTTCTGGACAACAAGCCAGCTCATATATGGATCGTCGACGCGGCCAGTGGAGAGACCAAGCAGGTCACGACTGGCGAGTGGGACGACTCGACTCCTTCGTGGTCTCCTGACGGTGCCCGCTTGGTCTTCTGTTCGAATCGCACGGATCAGAAGGACCTGAAGAAGGCAAGTGAGGTCTGGACAATCGCCGTCGATGGTGGGGATGCATGGCCCGTACTGACCGGGACCAGCGCTACCTTCCATTCCCCGTCGTGGTCTCCCGACGGTCGGTATCTGGCAGTCATTGGACATAATGATGCGGTGGCTGGCGGCGCGCTTGGCGCCGATCTCTGGGTCGTGGAGCCGGACGGCAATGGCTTGCGCAAGCTGACCGATGGTCTGGATCGTACTGCCGGAGATGCCGCCGCGGTCGACACGGCGAGCGGGGCGCAGACGTCGCTCATCTGGTCGGGAGATAGCTCTTCGATCCTCTTCCAGGTGTCAGATCATGGGAACGTTCAACTCCGCCGAGCTTCAGTTGATGGCGGCGAGAGTTCGCTGGTGGTCGGCGGCAGTCGACGTGTGATGAGTTACAGCACGAGCGCTGACGGTTCGAAGATCGGCTTCTCGGTTGGGACTTCGACCAATCCCTGCGACGTCTTCGTATGCAATGGTGATGGATCGAACGAAACCAAGCTCACAGCGGTCAACCAGGAGTTCTTCGGTTCGGTACTCATGAGCGTGCCGGAAGAGATTCACGTCGAGAGCCAGGCGGACGACCATGCCTGCCATTCATGGGTGGATCATGAAGCCCATCGGCTTCGAACACAGTAAGAAGTATCCGCTCGTGCTCGAAATTCACGGTGGCCCGCACGCGATGTACGCCAACGCCTATTTCCACGAATTCCAGCTACTGGCTGCCCAGGGATACGTAGTGGTGTATGGCAATCCGCGTGGGAGTCAGGGATACGGCAGCGGGTTCTCGTCTTGCACCAAGGGTGTTTGGGGTTCGTCTGACATGCCCGATCTGATGGCGATGGTCGATCATGCCATTGGGCTTGGCTTTGTCGATGCTGAGCGACTTGGCGTGACCGGTGGGTCGTACGGCGGGTTCATGACCTGCTGGGTGGTCGGTCACACTGATCGCTTCAAGGCGGCGGTCACGCAGCGACCGGTAACCAATCTCTACAGTTTCTACGGAACGAGCGACATCGGATCGACGTTCGGTGACTACGAGACCGGAGGTACGCCGTGGGCCGACACCGAGCAATTCCTGAAGATGTCGCCGATCACCTACGTCGATAAAGTGGTGACCCCGCTGCTGTTCATTCACTCGGAGCAGGATTATCGCTGCCCGATCGAGCAGTCGGAGCAGATGTTCGTAGCGCTGAAGATGCTGGGACAGGAAACGGAACTCGTACGTTTCCCGAACGAGAGTCACGGACTGTCTCGCATGGGCAAGCCGGCTCATCGCATAGAGCGCCTGCAGGCGATCAACGGTTGGTTCGAAAGCCACCTGTAGTCGAAATTGTCAGCACACCGAAGCCCCCGGCGAAGTAATTCGCCGGGGGCTTCGGCATGGTCGTATTTTGACGTACGATCGCACGTAGTGAGTCCGAGACTGTCACATACTTGCGATTGAGCAGTTCCACTGGGGGCCTTCGAAGCGCATTGAACGTGACCGAATAGCGGAGTCGAACCGGGCCATGAGCGGCGCCGTGACGTGTCGCGGCGCCGTTCACTTCAGCGAGAGGCGCTGGATTGACGTTCGGTGTGGATCAGGTTCATCCCTGCCTCGCGCACCCGGCGGCGAGTGTCGTCGGGTAAGTCACGCATTGAGAGCCAGCGATCGAGCATGGCTTCGGGGTTGAGCGCTTCCTCGTCACGAATGTCGGCGCGAACGCGGTTGATCGCGTCGACGTCACGTGTCACCCGAGCTACCCACGCAGCGCCGGCCGACTGCAACCAGCGGCGAATCTCGTCAACTCGCACCTGATCTTCGCGTTCCGCCGGAACTGCGATCGACATTCGAACAATTGCGCCGTCAATCTCAGGCTGTCGACGCTCGATGTAACGCCGGATCTCCTCCATTGGGTCCTCAGTGCGCGGACTGAATTCGAGCGTCAGAAAAGGTCTGGTGGGCAGCGGCTTGAACGTCCAGGCCGCGGTCCAGGTTCCCGTACCTTCACGCTCGATGTCGATCAGAACGTATCCCTTTGTCTCGCGCTCCTCGCCAAAATCAACCCGTTCCGGGCTGCCCGCATAGACAACCGGAGGGTGCGTCCCAAGGCTTTGGTGCCGGTGAATGTGTCCAAGCGCAACGTACGCAAACACATCCGCCGATATATCGGTCGGCGCGAGCACCATTTCGGCGCCCAGCATGATCGATTGTTCGGTTCCCAGTTTGGCGCCCTCGACCGATACGTGAGCGACCAGTACGGAAGGCACGTCCGGGTCGAGCCTGGCGACTGTCTCTTGCATCGTCAGCGAGATGATCTCGCCTATCTTGATCATCTGCTCGGCCGATTCAAGCCCGCGCAACTCCTCGCTGGAGGTGAACAGGTTGCGCGGGATCCAGGGGAGTGTGACGACCTGCAGCGGTCCGCCGCGCGTTTCCAAGTGGATCACGTCAATGTTGCGCGCGGGGTAGATGAAGGGGATAGCCAGCGTCTCATAGATATCCATGGCGGTGGCGCGAGCCGCAATGCTCGGTAGATCATGGTTACCACTCAGGAGAACCGTGGGGATCTCGGCCTCGGCCAGGCGACGAATTCGTGCGGCGAACATGCGCTGCAGGGTAGGGCTGGGATCACGGTTCTTGAAGGCATCACCGGCAAAGAGTACGGCGTCCACATTCTCGTCGATAGCGGTGTCGACAATCGCGTCGAACGAGCGCAGGAAGTCATCGATGCGGGTCGAGAGTCCAGTGCGTGGATTGAGTGAACCGTAATTGTCGATGCCAAGGTGCAGATCGGCGAAGTGAAGAAGTTTCACAGTTTGATTCAGTCCTCATCGCCATTCAGCTTGCCGGTGAGCCAGCTGGCCCCCAAAACGGCTGTGCCTTCAGGCTTGAGTTCTCGTTTCAGTTCCTGCGCATCATAGTCACGTGTGCGCAGCATGATCGGCATGGGAATCGCGTGACCGAGAATGAGACACTCCTGTTTTGGGCGCAAGCTCGCTAACATGCCTCGCAGTTGGTTTCGATCGGCGACCCCGGTGAGCACCGCGTCGATATCGCGCTGATCGGTCAGTAAGCCCGTGATACGGGTGCCGATTTGCGACAAAACCTCCGGATCGATGCCGGACGGTCGCTGGTCCACGATCAGCAGCGTGACCGAGTATTTGCGCATCTCACGCGCGATAGTGCCGAAGATTGACTGACGTGAAGCCTCAGGTGTAAGGAACTTGTGCGCCTCTTCCAGTACGACGACCAAGCGGCGGATACTTTCGCCCGAGGCTCGGCCGCCGTTCGACTGGGACAGAACTAGGTCGGTATAACGCTGATGTATGCGACGGGTCACGATATTGGCCACCAGCATGTAGTCAAGAAACGACTGGTATTTGCCGAATTGCAGGATGACGTGTTTGCCACGCTGCAAATTGGCCAGCAGATCGTCGATCGCCGATGTCTCGGCGTGATTCAAGATGTAGTCACGTGACTGCAGAACCGACAACTGCCGCTTGAGAGCGCTGAGCGCCCCCTCGTGGGTGCCTGTCTGGTTGCAGAAATCGTTGACGTCGTCAGGAGACATTTCCAGGAGCTTCTGCAGCCACTTGTCGCGAAATCGTTCCCAAAGTTGATGGGTCGTGGCGCCGAAGGTGCCAGTGAGGTTGAGTTCCTGTGCCAGCAGCTCGATATCTCCCGGCTCGATTTGATTGAGCCCGAAACTGAGATCTCGGTTTCCCTTGCCGGACTCCAGCGTATAGACAACCACACGCGTGCTGCCGAACAGGTCGACCAATCCGTGAATGTTCGGCTCGTCAGGCAAGTGGTGGGCGTACTCTCCATGCATGTCGAAGACGAGGACAGACGCGACGTCGCTCTTGATGATGCCGAACAGTAGCAGTCTCGTCAGGACACTCTTGCCGGTTCCGCTTTGGCCGAATACCCCATTACTGCGTGTGACGAGCTCTTCCAGGTCGATAGGAATGCGTATGTCCATCGTCGGTGGAGTTCCGAGTGCGAACCGCGTTTTCGATTCCTCACCAAAAACCAGATCGAAATCGATCTCAGTCGCCTCTCGAAGTACCGCGAAATGCATTGGAATGTTCCGTACTGGCCCTGGCTTGGCCCCGAGCGTGTCATGGACGTCCTCGAGCATCAAATTCGGCCGGACTTCAACGGTTGCATACGTATGGCTGCCCGCCAGCGCACGCTGCACGAACGGCGATGCGCTCATCGGCGGCGTCGCCGAGAGTCCGGGATCAGTGACACGCAACCGCATGTCCGTAATCAGGCTAAAATAGCGATTGCGTTCCCCTTCGAGCACGACGAAGGAACCGACGCGGAGTGATTCGGTCGAACAAGAGGTCGAAAGGCGTACTGTGAGGCCAGCGTTGAATGTGCCCTCGGTAACGACGCCGAGTGTCTGTTGAGGTGGCTGCATTTGAACTCCGGTGAACGTCAATTGGCGCTCAGACGCGCTGATCTTACCATGCGGCAATGGTGCGTATGAACGCGGCTGACTCCGCTCGAAATGACCAGGTTGGATTCGACGTGAGCGTCAAAGAAGCGATGTCCGCGCTTCTGGGACGCGTTACGTCGATGGACGTCGGCGACGATGAAGTCGAGGATTCTCTGCTTCAACTTGCAGAGCGATTCGGCCAGGAGGTTGCGCGTGCGCACCTGGCGATATCGGTCGCGATTGATCGACTGTTCGGCGCGCTCGAGACCACGCAAACCAACATCCCGGATTGGCTGGTTATCTCCGTTATTCGCGGCTACGAAGATGTCACTTCTGCAAGCGGTTCGATCGGATTCGATGAGCGTCCCGGATCACTGTCAGACCATGTGACACGGCTGGAAGCGCTGCGGCGCATCAATCAGGCGGCAACCGCCAGCCTCGATCTCGATGCCATGCTGCAGACCGTGGTTAGCGTGGTGCGCGAGACGATGGCTTGCGACTCCTGTTCGATCTTCTTGCTCGACGAAGCGAACTCGATGTTGATTCTGAGTGCGTCGATCGGACTCAATCCACAAGCAACCGGCCGTGTCTTTCTGCCGCTTGGCACCGGCATTACGGGAAAGGCCGCGATGACGCGACAACTCCTCGCGGTGCCGGATGCGCCGGTACACCCGAACTACGTCGACTATCCCTTGGTGGGCGACCAGCGCTACAGTTCACAGGTTTCCGTTCCGCTCGCTTTGCGTTCTCCCGATCGACTCGTCGGAGTGCTTAACATCCTCTCCCTCAACCGGCGAGAATTTAATGCGTACGAGCTCGCTTTTCTCGAGACGGCCGCCGGTGAGATGGCCATCGCCATTGAAAACGCCCGACTCTACAGCCAGACGGATGCGGAACTGCAGCGCCGCATCTCTCAGCTCTCAACCCTGCAACAGATGTCGCGCTTAGTGGCGTCTACGCTGGAACTGCCCGATCTGCTGCAGTTGATTAGCGAGCAGACGACCGAGCTTGCGAATGCCGTGGGTGTCGAGATCTACCGACTACGGCAGGGGCAAACCGAGCAGCTCGAACTATTGTCACGACACACGTTGGATGGAACTCACTCGTTCGACGCAGTCAACGCGGAAGTCCGGCGTCTCGTCGATGACATTATGAGATCCGGCGCGACTATCTGGCGGTCAGTGGGCACGCCGGAACGCGAGCTCTACGTCCACGGCTTGCCGATGCTCACTGGCCGTCGCGCGGTGGGTGCACTGTGCGTCTACCGTGAGAGTCGCCCACCGGACGACTCCGATGAGAGTACGCTCCTTCGAGCGTTTTGCGATGCGGCAACCATCGCAATCGAGAATGCCGATCTGTACGAGGAAGCTCGACGCGGTTACACGCGAACGTCGATATTACTGCAGGAGATGCACCACCGCGTCCGTAACAATTTGCAGACCGTTGCGGCGCTTCTTTCGATGCAGGCGAGACACGCTGACGACGAGAAGACGTCAGCACCTCTGCGGGAGGCGGTAACACGGATCCAGAGCATTGCGGCCATTCACGACATTCTCAGCGGCGGAGACCTGCGCGAAACCACGGTCGATACGATCGCGAAGCACGTCGCGGATGACGCGATCAGTAACCTCGTGAGTCCCGATCAGCACGTGACGTTCACGATTGTGCCGTCGCCGGTGCACGTCAACTCGCGGGAAGCAACGATTCTCGCCTTGCTGATCAACGAGTTCGTGATGAACGCGATCGGACATGGATTTGCCGGTCGTCCCGAAGGTGCGATCACAATCCGTTGCGAGCAGCTCGGTGATGAGGCGGTCATCGAAATCGCCGATGACGGCTCAGGGTTGCCACTGGACTTTAGTGTGGACGGCAGTCGCCGACTCGGCCTGAACATTGCCAGGACGTTGGTTGAAGCAGATCTGCGGGGAACGCTGGCCCTTGAGCGTCGCGACGGAGGCGGAACGCTCGTGCGTGTCACCTTCGTGCCGAGGGGTGGCGGCAAGCGTACGCCTCGGGAATCCGGCGCAGGTTGACCGAATCGCGGCGCTCCATCAATAATCGATCGGCCCGCGGCAAAATGGTCGGGCCGAAGAAGACACCGATCTGGTGCCGAGGGAAGGGGATCTGAATGTCAGAGAGCGGATCTGGGCTCAGTGGATGGGCCCTGATTCTTGGCGCGTCGAGTGGGTTCGGCGCAGCCACCGCGCGCGAGCTCGCCAAACACGGCATGAACGTTTGTGGGGTCCACCTGGATCGTCGCGGCACGATGCCGCTGGTGCAGAAGGTCATCGACGACATCGAGGCGACGGGCCAGAAGGCGCTCTTCTTCAACGTCAACGCGGCCGATCCAGAAAAGCGCGAGGAAGTGTTGAGCGCGCTTCGCGAGCAGGGTGCGAAAGTGAAGGTACTGATGCACTCGCTGGCGTTTGGCACGTTGCGCCAATTCTTCGACGAGGATCCAACTCATGCTCTCACGCAGAAGCAGATGGACATGACCTTTGACGTCATGGCCAATTCGCTGGTCTACTGGACTCAAGACGTCTTCCGAAACGAAATGTTCGACGATGACGCGCGCATCTTCGCCATGACCAGCGAGGGATCCACTCGCATCTGGCCGAGTTACGGCGCTGTCTCCGCGGCGAAGGCAGCCCTGGAATCGCATATTCGCCAGATCGCGGTCGAGCTCGGAAAGGCAGGAATTGCTGCCAACGCAATCCAGGCCGGCGTGACAGACACCCCAGCACAAAACAAGATTCCGGGTGCGCAAGAGATGCTCGACGGCGCGCTGCGCCGTAACCCTCGAGGACGACTGACAACGCCGGAGGACGTGGCGCGAACCATCCGCATTCTGAGCCAGCCGGGAATTGGCTGGATGACCGGAAACGTGATTCGGGTCGATGGCGGAGAGTCGCTCGGAGCATAGCTAGCGCTTGTCCGCGGGGCACCGGTGCGGTATTATTTTGGTCGCCGTGCTAGGTGGGGAACTAGCGGTGCCCTGCACCCGCAATCCGCTACAGCGGGACTGAATTCCCTCTCGAGGTACGATCCTGTGGGACTGCCTGAGTCAAGTGGCGGGGATGGTCAGGTCCTACGCGACAGGGACCCGCGAACCCGGTCAGGTCCGGAAGGAAGCAGCCGTAAGTGGTCATCTCTGGGTGCCGTGGGATAGCCTGACCGGAGCTAACTAGCCCAGTGCAAGCTGGAGAATCGCGATCGACAGAGGGTGCACGGCTCTCTTGAAATGCAGACGGGTCGCTCATTCGAGCGGCCCGTTTTTTGTTGCCCTGAATCGGTCCTTGTTCGCGATTATGGAGTCATGATCGCCGCTTCATGCACTGGAGAGCATTCAGCCCTGGGGATGATCGTTGCGTCGTGCTCTCAGCTAGCCCGATTATGATGCCAGATAAGTATCTGAGCGCGATTCCATGATCGGGGAAACCGTAGACGCGACAGGTCATTCTGGGTCGCGGCTCAGAATGCCCTATTCTGCCGCTTCGAACCCAGTCATTCTGCGTACTGCGAAGGAACTCTCCGAGCCGACGGGCGCGTGCCCAAGCTGAATGGGAGCCTTGGCTCAGCGATCGATCAGGCAGCATCGGTCGCGGATTCAGAAAGTCGGCCGCGTCCCTTATGCTTCGTCGCGATTAGCGAGCGGTTTTGTAGCCGGACCGGGCGCGTTTGCGCCGGCGACTATGACGCTTGCTGCGGCTGACCGATGAGGCGGATGGTGAAGGCGCCAGATAGCGCTGCTTCATCTTTTCGCGCTGCTCGGCCTTGACCTGCTCCGGGTAAACGCTCGTCATAAAGTAAGCGAAGTATCCCAACGTCGCGACCATCCCAAGGAAGCAGAGATAGAGCCAGAGCCGCAACGAGAGGTAAAAGGCTGAAACGCGCAGGTAGCGAAAGAGGAAGAAAAAGAGACCGAGAAAGAAGATCGGCATCAGAATGCCAGATATGCGCCGAATCGCGTCGTACAGCAGGTGATTCTTCCGCAGAAACCTGAACAGATCGTTGTACATGATCAACGTCGCGACAAGTCCAACTGCAAAGATCGCGACGAAGGCGATCGAAAATGGTCCCCACGTCGGTGTCTTGTTGATGGGCGCGGTCAAATAGCTCCAGCTTACTGGGTTCTGCATCCTTCATCCTCCGTGACCAACACTGATGATGGGGCTCATTGTAACAGAAGTCAGAGCTCAATTCTGACTTCATCATCTTAACGATAAGCGGGGTCGGATGACTCTGAGTCAACCGGCCCCGATCCGAAGTCGAATCTGTCTAACGGTTGAGCATGAGCGTTCGCTTCACCTGCTCAATGGCGTTGGTTACCTGGATGCCACGCGGACAAGCATCGGTGCAGTTAAAGATCGTGCGGCAGCGCCAGACACCCGACTTCTCGTTGAGCACTTGCAGGCGGGCTTCTGTCCCGTTGTCCCGGCTGTCGTAAATAAAGCGGTGCGCGTTGACGATCGCCGCCGGGCCGATCCAGTCCTCATTTGTCCAGGTAATCGGGCAAGCGGTGGTACAAGCAGCGCACAGAATGCACTTCGTGGTGTCATCGAAGACCGCTCGATCTTCCGCCGACTGCAGTCGCTCCGTTGCTGGTGGCGTTTGATCGTTGATCAAGAACGGCAACACCTTGCGGTAATTGTCGAAGAACGGCTCCATGTCGATCACCAGGTCCTTGATGACTTCGAAGCCGAGTAGCGGTTCGACCGTGATCTTGGTGCCAATGTCCTTGATTAGCACCTTGCAGGCGAGCCGGTTTCGTCCGTTGATGCGCATGGCATCGGAACCGCAGACGCCGTGCGCGCAGCTGCGTCGAAAGGTCAACGTGCCATCCTGGTGCCACTTGACCTGATTGAGCGCGTCGAGCACACGGTCGGTTGGCTGAACGTCAACCGTGTAGTTTTCGTAATGCGGCTTGACGTCCTGTTCCGGGTTGTAGCGTTGAATTCGGAGACTGATCTCCATCAGTATTTCCGCTCCTTCGGTTCGAATCGAGTCAAGACAACGGGCTTGTAGCGAATTTTCATGCCACCGGAGGTGCGGTAGGCCAGCGTGTGCTTGAGCCAATTGGCGTCGTCCCGCTTGGGATGGTCCTCTCGCACATGTGCGCCACGGCTCTCTTCGCGGTTGAGCGCGCTAAAAGCGATCGTCTCGGCGATGTCGAGCAAGAACCCGGTCTCGATGGTTTCCATCAGGTCCATGTTGAATGTCTTGCCCTTGTCGCGCACACCAACCTGAGAGAATCGATGCCGCAGTTCTTCCAGTTTTTTCTTGAGTGCGGTCAGGCCTTCGGCGGTGCGGAAGACTCCTGCGTCATCCATCATGACCGCCTGCATCTCAGTCCTGATATCCGCGGCGTTTTCAGTGCCGGTATTCTCCATGAATCGAGCGATCTCCGCCCGGGCCCGGAATTCCGGCTCCTTGGGCAGGGGGTGAAGATCGTTCTGATTGATAAACTCGGTCATCTTCTTCCCTGCTCGACGACCGAAGACGACCAGATCAACCAGCGAATTGGTTCCCAGGCGGTTCGCA
Organism: uncultured Chloroflexia bacterium; assembly: GCA_963782955.1. GTDB lineage: Bacteria > Chloroflexota > Chloroflexia > Thermomicrobiales > Thermomicrobiaceae > CALAGB01. The sequence continues at coordinate 282,113 of CAWALJ010000001.1, forward strand.
CCGTGGACGCTCACGCAGGCAACTTCTCCGGCCGCGAACAGACCAGGCATGATGGTGTTGTTCTCGTCGATGACTACCTGGCCCTCGACGTCGGTCGGAATGCCGCCCATGGCGTAGTGCGCGGTTGGCTGGATTGGGATCAGATCGTGAACCGGGTCCAAACCCATATAGGTGCGTACGAAGTCAGTGATATCCGGCAACTTCTGTTCGATAACCTCGGTCGGAAGGTGCGTCAAGTCGAGGTGCACGTAGTCCTGGCCGTTAATGCCGCGTCCCTCACGGATCTCGAGGTAGATGCTGCGCGAGACGATGTCGCGCGGCGCCAGATCCAGAAGCGTCGGCGAGTAGCGCTCCATGAAGCGCTCGCCGTCGTTATTACGAAGGATTCCGCCTTCACCGCGGCACGCCTCCGACAGAAGGATACCCAGCTTGTAAATGCCGGTCGGATGAAACTGATAGAACTCGGTGTCCTGCAGCGGTAGCCCGCGACGTAACGCGATGGCGCAGCCATCACCGGTGAGTGAAAGCGCATTGCTCGTGACTTTGAACACCCGACCATAGCCGCCGGTTGCCAGCAGCACGGCTTTCGCGTGAATGGTGTGCATCTCACCGGTCAAAATATCGACCCCGACCACGCCGGTGCAGACTCCATCGTCGGTGATCAACAGGTCGAGCATCATCAGCTCATTGAAGAACGTCACCTGGTTCTTGATCCCCTGCTGATACAGGGTTTGCAGAATCATGTGGCCGGTGCGATCGGCCGCGTAACACGCGCGACGCACCGCCGCTTCGCCAAAGTTCTTGGTGTGGCCGCCAAATCGTCGCTGGTCGATCTTTCCCTCGGGGGTGCGGTTGAACGGTAGCCCCATGTGTTCAAGGTCGTAGACCGCGTCGATTGCTTCCCGTGCCAGCACTTCAGCGGCATCCTGGTCGACCAGATAGTCGCCGCCTTTGACGGTATCGAACATATGCCAGACCCAGTGGTCTTCTTCGATGTTCCCCAGGGCCGCCGCGATACCACCCTGAGCCGCGCCAGTGTGCGAGCGAGATGGGTAGAGCTTGCTGATGACGGCTACGTTTCCTTTGTTCGCGAGTTGGGCGGCTGCCATGAGACCGGCACCACCGGCCCCGACAATGACCGCGTCGTAACGGTGATACATCGCCTATCTCCCTACGCTTGCGACCCCATTGAACGTGGCGGGATTGAACGTCACGATGGCGACGGTCCCCAGTATCAGGAAGATGATCGCTGCAGTCCAGAGAAGCGATTGTGCGAACACCTTCCACCCAGGTCCGCGCACGTAGTCGTCGATCGCGATGCGCGCGCCGTTAAGACCATGGAGGAGGGCCAGCGTCAGCAAGAGCCAGTCGAAGGACCGCCAGAATGGGGAGGCCCAGCGCTGTGCCACGAAGTTGTAGTTGATTTCAGACACGTTGTGGAGCACGTGCATGATGACGATGTGAATGACGGCCAGGAAGATCAGCAGCACGCCACTGATGCGAAAGAAATACCAGGAATAGAGTTCCAGATTGTTTCCACCGGCGGGGCGCTGTCGTCCCACTCGTGCCCGCGGAGCTACCATCAGATCGACCAACCTTTCCGTGCGTCTGTGTGCCAGCGTCTCTTGAGCAATGACGTAATCTCCGACGACGACACGCTTACTTCAACATCGCCGAGACCATGAAGTAAGCCGTGGGAATGAACCCGGCTAGAAAGACCGCGATCACAGCCCAATACAGCTGACGTTCATACTTGTAGGCGGCCTCCCAGAAGTCGATCAAGATGATTCGTACTCCGTTGGCTGCGTGATAGTAGACCGCCGCCACCAAAATGATCTCCCCAATGCGAAAGATGGGGTTCTCATAGAGGAACACGAGGTCGTTGAAGGTCTTCGGCCCGTAGCCGATCAGGAAAATGTCAAGGATGTGAAGTAAGAGAAAGGCGAGGACACCCAGCCCCGCAATTCTGTGTAACGCCCATGAGAGCATTCCCTGCGGTGCCCGATAGCCACCGTAGCTCGCAATCATTCCCGACGAACGTCGTGTCTCGGTGCTCGCTCCTCGCGAAACCACGCCTTTCGGTCCCTTCGCTAAGCTCTGGCCATACGCTCCTGAATCTGGCTCCCGTTCAAGCTCCCGATGAACTCTCCCCCCTGCGCAAATCTACGTTTGCACCTGGATGGTGTCAACAGTCAACCGCGGACGTTCGCCGCCCGCACGGTGAACCGATTGTGGGTCGCCCGTCGGTAAGGATGCCTGTAAATATCGCGGAATCCGAGCAGGTGACCGACGGAGGTCTGCTATAATTGAACAACTTTTGCGATGTGAGGACTTCATCGCGCGTTCTGTACAACGTTCCGTCCCCGCGGGATGTACTCTCGCTCCGCGCCTCGTCAACAGTTGGACAAGTGAAAACTGGAAAGGAACTCACGTGGGCGGTGGTAGCGATCAGAAGGCCCGCCTTCGACGTCTAGCGGCAGCGTCGGTGGATTCGGTGTGCGATTGGGCTGAGAAGATTTGTCTGGTTCCGGCTCCGTCATACGAAGAGGAAGAGCGCGCTCGGTTTGTGGCGAAGGCTTTCCAACAGCTTGGTCTGACTCCTGAAATTGACGAACTCAATAACGTCATCGTGCGGCGCAAGGGGACCGGTAACGCCAAGAGCCTGATGCTTGCCGCACATACCGACACTGTCTTTCCGCGCGGCACCGAGATCACAGTGCGGCGTGAGGGGGACGAGATGATCGGCCCCGGCATCGGAGACAATAGCCTGGGTGTGGCGAGTTTGCTCGGTCTGGCGAGGATTCTGGATGAGGCGCAGGTCGAAACCCCGGGCGACCTTCTGTTGATCGCCAACGTCGGTGAAGAGGGGCTCGGCAATCTTCGCGGCATTCGCGCGATGGTGGATCGGTTCGAGCCAGAGCTGGGTGGCGTCGTCGCGGTTGAAGGACATAACGTCGGCCGGATCACGCACATGGCAGTGGGTTCCAAGCGCATCCGGGTGACCGTCCACGGCCCGGGGGGCCATAGCTGGGGTGCCTTTGGCCAGCCGAGCGCAATTCACGTGCTCGGTCGTATCATCGCGGAGATCGACCAGCTTCAGGTCCCGGCCGAGCCAAAAACCACGTACAACGTCGGCATCATCGATGGCGGTGTCTCGGTAAACACAATCGCGCCGAAGGCCTCGGCCGTGATTGACATGCGTTCGGTCGATCCCGCGGCGCTTGACCGTCTTGCCGCACGCGTGGAGGATATTGTCGCGTCGCAAAGCATGGACCAGATCAGTACCGAGATCGAAATCCTTGGCGAGCGACCAGCTGGGCGCATCGATCCTTCGACCAAACTTGTCCGCGCGACGATTGACATTCTCAAGGACTTGAAGCTGGAGCCCGAGCTCAACGCGTCCAGCACCGACGCGAACATTGCCATCAGTCGCGGCATCCCGGCCATTTGCGTCGGCTTGACGCTCGGCAGCGGGGCACACCGCGTCGAAGAATCGATTCAAATCGCGCCGATCGAGCAGGGAATGACGCAGCTCGCCCTTCTCGTCGCGGCATTCCCTGTGGGCTAGACACGACGGAACAACATTGAATCAGTGCCCGATGACGAGGAAGGGTCCGCCCAGGTGAGCTCTGTCTATGTAGCACTCGACCTCGAAGCGACTGGGATGGACCCCGAGCGGGACGAGATTATTGAGATCGCGGCGATCAAGTTTCGCGACGATCGCGTGCTGGATCGGTGGGAGAGCCTCGTCCAGCCTCACGGATCGATCCCGTTCAACATCACCAGTCTCACCGGAATCGGCGCCAAGGACGTGCGCCGCGCTCCGGCGTTCAACGTCGTGGCGCCGCGACTGCGCGATTTCGTGCGCAACCATCCGATCGTAGGGCAGTCCCCTCAGTTCGACATCGATATGCTGACCGGGGCAGGGCTGCGCCTGAGGAACCCGCAATACGACACCTTTCATCTCGCTACTATCTTGATCCCCGACCTGCCGGCCTACAACCTCTCGACCATCGCCGCGCGTCTGGGTATTTCCGTGCCGTCGCAGCACCGAGCGATGGCCGATGTCGAGACGACCATGGCCGTTTTTCTCGGATTGCTTGACTCGTTGCGAGACTATGACGACGTGACGCTCGATCGTTTGGCGAGCTATGCCCGTACCGCTAACTCACCGCTTGCCCAGTTGTTCGACGAGGTAGCCCGCGAAATGAAGGCTGGCGAAGCCGGGGCGATTGGAAGCTCGATCGCCGAGCAACTGCTGGCGAAAGGCATGGGGCCGCGTCAAGGTCCAGAAGTGATGTTCCTGATGCAACGGGAGCGTCCGAAGCGGCTTGAACCGACCGGCAGCGAACGCAACGTCGAAACGAAGAAATTTCACGAGTGGAGTGAGCCCGACGGCGCTTTCGCGCGCTCGTTTGCGGGGTATGAGTACCGGCCGCAGCAGGTCGACATGATGACATCTGTCGCCGACACGTTGCGCGACGGTGGAACGCTCATGGTCGAGGCGGGAACCGGCACGGGTAAGTCGGTAGCCTATCTGCTTCCGGCGGTGCTTCACGCAGTCGAGCACGGCGAGCCGGTGGTGGTATCCACGAACACGATCGCCTTGCAGGACCAACTTTTCCGCAAAGACCTGCCCGATCTTCGTCGATCGCTGAAGATGATGGCGAAAGAAGACCCGAGTTTGCGCCCGGCGGCCAACTTCGATGCCGCGCTGCTCAAAGGGCGCTCGAACTATCTCTGTTTACGACGCTGGTTCATCGCTCAGCGTTCAGCGGCGCAGGCGCCTGAAGAGGCCGCGTTGCATGCCAAGATCCTCACCTGGGTACAGCAGACCGAAACTGGCGACCGGGCGGAGTTGCACCTGCCGCCCGATGAGCAGGGATATTGGTCGCGACTGGCGGAAGAGGAGGGTGCCTGTGTCCCCGGTCGCTGCGTCTTCCATCGCCGGAATCAGTGTTTCCTGTTTCGGGCGCGCCATAAGGCAGAGAGCGCGCACATCGTCGTCGTCAACCATGCATTGCTGCTGTCCGACATGTTGGCGTCGAATTCGGTCTTGCCAACCTACCGAAACCTGATCATTGACGAGGCCCACAATCTGGAGGAAGAGGCGACCAAACAGCTCGGATTCGCGGTGAGCCGCAACGCACTGAGCGATTTCCTCGTCCGCTGTATCCAGCAAGATGAGCGAGAGGGCATCGGCGGTGTGTTTGGCGCGCTGTGGCGAGCGGCAGCCGCCGGCACGACGGAGGAGACGCGCTCGCTAGCAAAGCGAATGCAACCGTGGCTCGAGTCGTTGACTGAGGCCGAGCGAAATGCGGAAGAGCAGTGCGAGCTGCTTTTCTCCCGGCTGAATGATTTCATCGATCGTTATCAGGACGAGCACGGCCAGAACGAGCGGCAGCTACGACTGACCGACGCGGTCCGTCATGATCCAGGGTGGACCGATGTTGAGCTTACGTTGCAATCGTTGGCCCGATTTACGCGTACGCTTCTGCAAGCGCTGACCGAAGCTGCCGCGGAGGTCGAAGGCTACACCGAAGAGGATCTTCCCGGGAGTGGAGATCTGATTACCGAGCTCGACCTGCAACTCAAGACAGGTCATCAGCTGCTCGAGCGAATCACTGCGGCGATTTCGGAGCCTGCCGGTGACACGATTTACTGGCTGACTCGACGTCCCAACAACAATGAAGTAACGGTGCAGGCCGCACCGTTGCACGTTGGGGAATCATTGCAGACCAAACTGTTTGATCGGTGCCGATCGGTGGTGCTCACATCGGCAACGCTCACGACTGACGGATCGTTCAACTATCTCCGTGGTCGACTTGGCGTGCCGGATTCGAATGACCTGCAGGTTTCGTCGCCGTTCGATTACCACAACTCGACGCTCCTCTATCTGGCGGATGACATTCCGGAACCGGGGCAGTCGGGCTATCAACGGGCGTTACAGGAAGCGCTCATCGAGCTTTGTCGCTCCACTCGCGGTCGCGCGATGATCCTGTTCACGTCCCACAGTGCTCTGCAATCGACGTATCGGGCGATCAAGCGCCCGCTCGAAGCCGAAGGCATTCTGGTCCTGGGGCAGCGGCTGGACGGAAGTCCGCGACAACTGGTGGATCGTCTCAAGAGTCGTTCCGAGACCGTACTGCTAGGAACCAACAGCTTCTGGGAAGGCGTCGATATCGTCGGTGAGACGCTGAGCCTGCTGGTTATCACGAAGCTGCCGTTCTCGGTGCCGTCGGACCCGGTCTTCGCTGCACGGAGTGAAGCGTTCGACGAACCATTCATTGAATACGCCATTCCCCAGGCCATTCTGCGTTTCAAACAGGGGTTTGGCCGTTTGATCAGGAGTTCATCCGACCGCGGCGTCTGCGCCATTCTGGACCGGCGAATCGTGAGTCGCCGCTACGGAGGCGCGTTCGTGCGCTCGCTGCCGGATTGCACGGTTGAAATTGGCAGCGTCACCGAGCTTCCGGGACATGCCGAGCTTTGGCTGTCGGCGCGAGAGCCGGACGCATTGGCCCCATTCGCTCGCTAGGGCAACTGGGGCGGGAGGGAATTGTCCAGATGTCTGCGGGAATCGACCGAAACCTCGCAATGGAAATTGTGCGTACGACGGAAGCGGCCGCCCTTGGAGCGGCCCCTTTCATGGGACGCGGCGACAAGATCGCGGCCGATCAGGGCGCAGTCAATGGGATGCGCACGATGCTGTCGTCAGTCGCGATGAGTGGCGTCGTGGTAATCGGAGAAGGTGAGAAAGACGAGGCTCCGATGCTCTACATCGGAGAAGAGGTCGGCACCGGGGGTGAGCCCGCAGTCGACATCGCGGTCGATCCGATCGACGGTACAACTCTCCTTTCGAAAGGCATGCCAAACTCGCTGGCGGTCGTTGCCGTGGGCGAGCGGGGCTCCATGTACTACCCGCCACACATCGTCTACATGAATAAGCTGGCGGTGGGGCCGGACGCGGCGGACGTGATCGACATCGAGAAATCGACCGAAGAGAATCTCGGGCAGATCGCCGAAGCCAAGCGCATGCGAATCCAGGACCTTACGGTGGTAGTGCTTGACCGTCCACGGCATACAGAGTTGGTCCAGGAGATTCGGGCCACCGGCGCGCGTATCAAGATGATCTCAGACGGAGATGTTGCAGGCTCTCTGCTGGCTTGCCAGCCGGATACCGGCGTCGACGTGCTGATGGGAATCGGCGGCTGTCCAGAGGGAGTCATCTCCGCCACGGCCATCAAGTGCATTGGCGGCGCGATTCAGTGCAAGCTTTGGCCGCGCAACGATGACGAGCGGGACAAGGCATTGAAGGCCGGTGTCGACCTGAACAGAGTGTTGAATGCAGACGACCTGGTTCGTTCGGACAACGTCTTCTTCGCCGCGACGGGCATCACCGATGGTGAATTACTTCAGGGTGTGCATTACACGCGCCGTGGCGCCACCACCGAGTCCCTGGTGATGCGTTCCCGCTCAGGAACGGTGCGGCGAATCTTCGCACATCATCAACTGGCGAAGCTCAAGGAGTTCGCGGCTGTACCATTTGACTAGCTCACGCGCGAGTGCTATACTGCTAGCGGTGCCAACCACGGCACCGCTGCCCCATTTTGCCGCTGGCGACTCCAATCATGTTTGTCTCACGTGCGGCACGTAACTCTGCGAATTTTGCTGTGCGATCAATGTCATCGACGAACCACCGAGGTTACACGCTCTGGGTGCGCATGGATTGACTATGTGCGCTAGGAGACCATCAGGATTGATTACCGACGAGCAATGAGTAGTACGTGTAGCGTGGTCGGGCGTCCGTGCTCCTGGCGTCCAGGGCTTGGTACTGGTCCTCCGCACTGGCGGCAGCCGCGGCTTCCCGGGCGATTCGAGGCGCGTGGTGCGCGTGCGGGACCGGATTCGCTTGGAGCCGATTTGCTGAACGGCTCAGGTTCACCTCAAGGGATAGCCATTTCCACACAAAGCATTCACACGGTGACGTGCCAGATCAAGAAGAAAGACGTGAGAAAATCCTCAGCTCCAGTCTGCGATTGCGCCGGACCTGAGTGGGGAAGAGGACGAGGATGACAATAACGATTACCGAACTCGAAACAAAGACACTGCCTGAACTTCAGGATCTGGCCAAAGATCTAGAAGTGACCGGCTACAGCCGCATGAAGAAACACGACCTCATCAGCCGCGTGCTTCAGGCGCAGACAGAACAGCAGGGGAACATCTTCGGGCAGGGCGTGCTCGACATCATCGATGATGGCTACGGCTTCTTGCGCGGCGAGCGCTATCTGCCGGGACCCAACGACATCTATGTGTCGCAGTCGCAGATCCGCCGATTTGGGCTCCGAACTGGAGATTGGGTTTCGGGGCATGTGCGGCCGCCGAAAGACAGCGAAAAATATTACAGCTTGTTACGGGTTGAGGCGGTAAACGGCCAGGACCCCGAGACAGCAAGGCGCCGACCCAACTTCGATAACCTCACCCCAATCTTCCCGCTCGAACTGATCAACCTCGAAACACAACCACATATTCTGTCGACGAGGCTCCTGAACCTGGTGGCTCCGGTTGGTCGTGGGCAGCGTGGTCTGATCGTTTCGCCGCCGAAGGCTGGAAAGACGCTTCTGCTGAAGGCAATCGCCAACGGCATCACTAGCAACTACGAAGACATCCACTTGATGGTGTGTCTTATCGGTGAGCGACCTGAAGAAGTCACCGACATGAAGCGGTCCGTTGACGGCGAAGTCGTCAGTTCGACGTTCGATGAGCCGGTCGAGGACCACACCAAGGTGGCCGAGATGGCGCTCGAGCGGGCCAAGCGCCTCGTCGAGTGTGGTCGCGACGTGGTGATCCTGCTCGACTCGATCACACGTCTGGCGCGCGCGTACAACCTGGCCGTTCCGCCAAGTGGTCGAACGCTCTCCGGTGGTATCGATCCGGTCGCGCTCTATCCGCCCAAGCGGTTCTTCGGCGCGGCGCGCAACATCGAAGGCGGTGGCAGCCTCACGATTGTCGCCACCTGTTTGATCGACACCGGATCTCGCATGGATGACGTCATCTACGAGGAGTTCAAGGGTACCGGCAACATGGAGCTTCATCTCGATCGCAAGCTCGCCGAGCGCCGGATTTACCCGTCCATCGACGTGCAGCGATCCGGTACTCGTCGCGAAGAACTGTTGCTCGACGATCAGACGCTACGTCAGGTCTGGACCATGCGTCGTATGGTCTCGATGCTGGGTGGCACGGAAGGAACCGAGCTCGTACTTGGCCGTTTGGCAAAGACGGGAAGCAACGCGGAGTTCCTCGCCACGCTCAACAAAGACGTCTAGCGCCACAATCACAGAATATGAACGCGTGGACCCGAGAGCGGGTCCACGCTTTTTGTTGTCCACACTGAGAACCGAAGATTGGAGCAGTTGATGACCGATCAGGTGCCGACGATCGCCGACGTGGTTCGGGCGGAACATTTGATTCGTCCATACCTTTTTTCGACTACGGCTCGTCGATCCGATGCCCTTTCCGCTCGTCTCGACGCGGACATCTTTCTCAAACCAGAGAATCAGCAGCGGACCGGATCATTCAAGGTTCGCGGCGCGATCAATCGTTGTTCCGAACTGTCGCGGGACGGTGCGACTGCTGTTATCACTGCATCGGCCGGAAATCACGGCCAGGGAGTTGCGCTCGGAGCGCAGATCTACGGCCAATCCGCAACTGTCGTGGTGCCCGAAAGTGCGTCGCAAGTCAAGGTCGACGCCCTGCGTCGGATGGGAGTCGACCTGCGATTCTCCGGTCAATCATTCGACGACGCGCAGCGAACAATGCTTCGGATCGCCGACGCTGACGGCGTGCCGGTCGTTAGCCCTTACGACCCGGCCGTCGTTGCCGGCCAGGGAACCGCTGGATACGAATTTCTGGAAGAGGTGCCAGATCTTGACGTCCTACTCGTACCTGTCGGTGCTGGTGGATTGCTCGCGGGCTGTCTGACGGCGGTCAAGGCAATGAATCCACGTGTTCGGGTTATCGGTGTGCAGGCTGAACGGTCACCGTCGATGGTCGCAGCACTGGATGCCGGAGAGATAACGAGCGTTGCCATTGGCCAAACACTGGCGGATGGGCTCGAAGGCAACATCGAGGGGGGCGAGCTTCCGTTTGTCATCATCCAGCGCCTGGTCGACGACGTGTTGCTCGTGGGCGAGAGGTCGATTGCCGAGGCGATGCGCATATTTGTCGCGGAGGAACGCGCGATCGTTGAGGGAGCGGGGGCCGTGGGGCTGGCGCTGCTGCTGGAAAACAAAATAAACGTGTCCGGCCAGCGGATCGGCTTGATAGTGAGCGGAGGCAACGTCTCCGTCAAGACGTTGCGCTCCGTTCTCTGCGATTGACGAGAACCTACGGGCCGAACGAGATCGGTGTGTCGATAATGGTCGGGAGATCCCGCTTTGCTGCCTCTTTGATGGCGTGCTCCAACTCTTCAGGTGAGCGTGCCGTCGTCGACGGAATGCCGTAAGCGTCAGCCAGTTTGCGATAGTCGGGGTTGACAAGATCGACGGCGATGAAGCGACGGTCGTATTTGTCAGCCTGCTCCATCTTGACAGCGGTGTAGGTGGAGTCGTTGAAGATGACGATCGGCAAGCCGAGCTTGAACTGCACAGCCGTCGCCAATTCCTGCATGGTGTACTGGAAGCCACCGTCACCGACTATTGGCACGACGACCGTGTCGGGACGAGCGATCTTCGCGCCGATGGCGGCGGGCATCGAGAATCCGAGTGTTCCGTAACCCTGCGGGAAGAGGAAGGTTCGCGGCTCGTAGACGGGATAACGAGCGCCGCAGACGTAGCCCATCATCGTCATGTCGCTGACCAGTATGCCGTCTCTCGGAATGGCAGAGCGCAGGGCATCGACGTACGGCTGCTGTTCCTTACCCCAGGTCGTGGCCAGAACCTTGGCCTTGATGCTTGCGATTTCCTCTTTCGACCAACTCTGTTTCGTTACGTCTGACGTCGCAAGCGAACTGACGAGGGCTTCGGCCGCGAGCCGAGCGTCACCAACGATCGCAACCTCTGGCTGGTAATTACGGTTGATTTCGTTCTCGTCGACGTCAATTCGAATCAGATGTTTGGGCATCGGCATTTGCTGGTAGCTCGTTTCCATGGCACCCAGTTTGGAGCCGAAGACGAGCGCGGTGTCGGCGGCCCCGAGCAGGTCGTCAACCGCGTTACCAGCCTCCCAAGCCTTACCGAGAACCATCGGGTGATCTTCGGCAACGGTGCCTTTACCCATTTGTGAAGTGATGATTGGGGCGCCGAGGCGATCAGCGAGTGCGGCGATTGCCTTGCCTGCACCGCTGCTGACGGCGCCGCCGCCGCACCAGATGACCACACTTTTCGACGCGCCGATCACGTCGATGGCCTGCTGAACTCGGCTCGCTGCTGGCTGAACACGTTCGGCAGTGGCGCGTGGAAGCATTTCAGCCTCGGCGAAATCAGCGAGGACGTCGAGTGGGACTTCGACGTGGGTCGGCCGTGGACGACCCGATGCCATCTGTCGGAACGCATTGGCCACCAGCTCAGGGATTTCGGTGACAGAGGTCGCTCGCGCGTTCCACTTGGTCACGGCGTGCATCACGCCCAACTGATCGCTCAGGTCGTGCAGATGCCCGAGCATCTGGCCCGCCCACTGCTGCTCGACGTTGGACGATAGCACGAGAACCGGGGAGGAATCGGTGTAGGCTTCGCCAACCGCCGTCAGCACGTTGGTAATTCCTGGTCCGGTGATGATGACAGCCACTCCTGGCTTTCCCGACGCTCGCGCGTAGCCGTCAGCCATAAACCCAGCGCCCTGCTCGTGGCGCGCAAGGATGTGCCGAATAGTGGAGTCGACCAGCGCATCGTAGATCTCGAGCGTGTGAACCCCGGGAATGCCGAAGACGACGTCGACGCCCTGACTCTCGAGCGCCCTGACCGCCGCTTGACCACCTTTCATACGTTCTGCCATCCGAGACTCTCCTCCCTCTGAATTCAACGTCTCGCAATGAAAAACCGGCCCTCACGTTGGCGAAGGCGCGGCTTGCAACGAGTATAACCGCTAGTCGCGGTATCGGACGATCTCTGGCCGCTACTGGCTCGACAGTAGAATATCGGTCGACTCCCAGATACGGTCGAGGATCTGGGTCTTCTGCGTACCGTCAACTATGCGCGGGCGATAGAAGTTCTCAATGAGGACCGGCACGAAGCGGATCGCCGCAAGCCTGGTCTCGCGGAAGACCAGGTGCATGATGAGCCCTTGTTTTGTCTCGAGTGACCAGTCCTGGTCGAAGACGAAATTCGCCAGCGAGTAAATTATCGGCTTGCCCTGATACGTCTCCATTCCCTGGACCCAATGGCAGTGTGAACCGATCACCATGTCGGCGCCAGCGTCGATCGCCTTGCGTGCGGCCGCTCGTTGATCCGCGTCTGGGACGAGTTTGTACTCAATTCCCCAGTGGAAGAAGGGGATGACGAGATCAGCACTTTGGCGTGCCGCCGCAATATCCTCGGTGACAATATCGAGGTTCAGCGGTGATGTTCCCGCAGTCGAATCAGTCGCGCCATAGGTCGTTCCGGTGATGCGGTCATAGCCGAGAAAGGCGACCTTCCGTCCATGCGACTCGAGTATGACAGGTTTTCGCGCTTCGGCGAGATTCTCCCCAATACCGAAGTGCTGAATATTGCGCTTGTCGAGTGCCGCTAGCGTATCGCGCATTCCTTGCACGCCGAAGTTCATGCTGTGATTGTTTGCCTGGCTGACGGCGTCGACACCAGACAGGACCAGTCCGTCACCGCCCGCCGTGTAGGTCATGAAGGAGAAGGTGTAGGGATCGGTGGGCGGGGTAATGTCGTCTGACAGCGAACATTCGAGGTTGGCGATGGTAATGTCCGTCTTCTTGAGTTCGTCAGCAACCAATCGGAAGGGAGCCGAATAATCGTTCAGGCGCGTCATGATCGTGTGGACCGTGCGCCCGAGGATGACGTCTCCGACGAACGTGACGGTTAGCGGCGGATTGGTGTTCACCACGGAGTCTGGCGACGAAGTCTCCATTGCCGACTGAATGAAATGCCACGCGTTTGGCTGCGACGTGACGTAAAGATCGAGTTTAAAGGGCCAGTCTTTCGGGATTTCAGGAACCGACATCACATCGACGCCATCGACGGTGAGACTGGAGGCGCGGAAGTCGACGTCGTCGACCGCTGCCAGAGCGATCGCGCCTGGGTGGTCGGTTAGTCGGGCGACAAAATCGTCGTAGCTCGCGACTTTGGTGGCGCCCGGTGCCGTCCCGGGAAAGACGATTCCGTCGATCACGAACGGCTCTACGGCGATCGACGTGGGGGAGCCCGCCGAGCTCCAGTCCTTCGCTGTACCAGCTAGGAGCGCTGCAACCTGATCTTTTGTCGCGTCAAGGATCGGCGTTCGCGGCGAGCAGACCGGCACGAGCGTGACGGATGCAAGTGTTACGGTGTCAGCGGCTTTGCCACTCGCGAGCGTCGTGATGCTGACATTGGCCTGATCCTGAGACGTTACTTGATCCACTTGAATTGGTTGCGCACTCCCCTGTGCGGCGATTCGCGCCAGCAGTTGATTCGTGGCGGTCTTGAATCGGGCGGGGTTGGACGGATTCACCCACACGTTCACGATCTCCGGTTCGGGAGTTGGCGTTGGGGATGGCGGAACCGTCGGCGTGGGAACGGATGCTTGTGTCGACTCTGCCGTTGGCTGCTGCGTTGGGTTCGGAGTGGCAACGGTCGCGGTCGCCTGTTTGGAGGGCGAACTTGGCACGTTCTTGTCTGGCCCGCTGCAGGAAGCCAGAAGCGTCGCGGTAAGTGTCGCGGCACCAAGGAGGAAATTGCGCCGCGAAATCGTTTTCTGAATCATGCTTGACTCCCAACGCGCCTGCTCTCATGATATGAGCCGCGTGGGTTGCGGTCAACGAGTCCCGGAAGCTCCGGGCACATTGCGCCAACACGTACTTCGCGTACGAATGACCCGATATCGATCGAAGAATGGGGAGACTCACTGGTGGTTGCCACGAGTGCCGTGAGACGTGCCATGGTGTTTTGTTTCGCGCTGACGTTGTGGATGCCGTTTGCCGCTCGTCCCTTGGAGACATCGGCGGCCCCAGCGGAAGTCTTCTTCCCAGAAACAGGCCACACCTTGTCAAACGAATTCTTGACGTTCTGGCGCCAGGAAGGGGGGCTGTCGATCTTCGGGTTTCCCATTACCGAGCCGATGACCGTGGATGGACTCACCGTCCAGTACTTCGAAAGAGCCCGGTTTGAACTCCACCCAGAGTTCAAAGGCACTCCATACGAAGTCGAGTTGGAGCGGTTGGGCGCTGCGTATACCCAGGATCGCACTCAGGAAGATGCCTTTCAGCGCCAGCCAGTACTGCCCGATTGGCAGGACACGGCCAATCGTGACTATTTCCCGGCCACCGGTCATTACCTGTCGTACGGTTTCAAGCAATACTGGGAGAATCACGGCGGTCTGGCCGTTTTCGGCTATCCGATCAGCGAGGAATTAACCGAGAACGGCCGCACGGTTCAGTATTTCGAGCGCGCCCGCTTCGAGTGGTGGCCGGAACATCAGGGGACTCCGTATGAGGTTCAGCTCGGTCTGCTGGGAGACTGGGCAGCCAAGCGCGATCAGGTGAAGACCGACCCCGTGCCTCAGCCAGACGGGGTTCCAATCTACTCGAACCAGCTGTTCATCGTGCCACAGTCGCTACACATTCCAGTGCTGATGTATCACCAGATCGCGCCCAACGCGGCGCGTTATGTGACACCACTGTGGAAGTTCGAGCAGGAGATGGACTGGGTCAAGTCGCAGGGCTATACCACGGTAACCTTGCAGCAGGTGTACGACTACATGTTCAACGGCGGAACGCTACCGCCGAAACCGATCATGGTTACCTTCGACGACTCGACGGCTGGTCAGTGGTCCGCCGCCGCGGCACTTGACGACCGAGGGATGAAGGGCGTTTTCTTCGTCATAACCGGGAATTCCCAACTGTCTCCAGATCAGCTGCGCTCGCTCTCAGCGCGCGGTCACGAAATTGAGTCGCACTCGGTGAGTCACCCGTATTTCACTCAAATTTCGGACGGCAGTCTTGCCTTTCAATTGAGTCAGAGCAAAGCGACGCTTGAGTCGATTCTAGGTAAGCCAGTCAACTTCATCGCCTATCCCTATGGCGATTACAACGCCAGGGTGATGGACGCGACCGCATCTGCTGGCTACATTGCGGGGATCGCCGCCTGGGGTGGCAAAGACTGGACTCCGGGCAAACGCTGGAACGAGCCCCGAGTCGAGATCTCAGGGCTCCTGTCACTGTCAGAGTTTGCGGCGATGGTGCAGCAGTAGACCCGTTGACTGAATCAGGCGCCTTGCGGATTCATGATCCAGACGCGGACTTGATCGGGCACAAGGTCAGCGAACCGTCGTGCATCATCGGCTGATCCGACGATGGCTCCGTAATGGACTGGAATGGCGACGCTGGGCTGCACGATACGGGCAGCCTCAGCTGCTTCCTCCGCAGTCATGACATAGGTGCCACTGACCGGCAGGAAGGCGTAATCGACTGGCCCGATCGACTCCATCTCGGGAATGACGTCGGTGTCGCCCGCGGCATAGAAGGTCAGGTCGTCGATCTCGAGGATCAGCCCCAGGTGCTCACTCTCCTTGGGATGGGTGGCCTCGCCCGAGGGACGGAACTTCGTCGTCGTGTAGGCCGGAACAGCGCGAATAATCAACCCATTGTGGCTGGCTGTGTCGCCAGGGCGTAGGACGGTAACATCGCCGTCAAGTTTGGCTGCCGCGGTCGGGTTGGCGAAGACTACAGTTTTGTCACCCTTGACTCGAGCGATGTCATCCGGTGATAGGTGGTCGCCGTGCTCGTGACTGATGAGAATGACGTCCGCTGTTGGCTCGCCCTCCGGTACGTGATACGGATCGATGTAAATCTGCAAGCCACCCGCCCCGATGCGGATCGAAGACTGCTGATACCAGACTATTGTTGGTTCCACGGACAAGATCTCCTCTCAATCAGGGATTTCAGAAATGCCAGAAGTTCATAGGACCTCGATTACCGCGTCTCGAACGATAGTGCCAAGAGCTTCGAACAACCGCTCACCTTCCTCGGCAGTCGCCGTGGCCGGTTCCCCGAAGTAGCCCAACTTGCCCCCGGCTTCGGCAAACGTCTTCGCGCCAGCGCTCAACCTTGCCGGAAGGTCCACCCAGACAGGCGGGAGTGGCTCGGCAAGATCCCAACGCACCACCTCAGGAGCGGCCGCGAGCAACAGCGACGTCTCGTATCCGCCCGCGTGGCGAGCACCGCGACGAAATTCCTCACTGAGACGTGCCGCCCATCGCTCCTGGCGTTTGTCTGGAGCGACAATCGGCACTCCCGACGAATCCGCTGCATTCATGGATGCTCGTTGGATGGCGTTAACATGAGCGGGTTCAAGGTGCGCGTTGCAGACACAGACTGCGCGAAACCCCTGAATCGCGATATTGTGCAGCAATGACGTGAGATAACCTTCGAACGGCTCATCAGCAATCGGAGTGGTGCCACCGAAGCATGTACCGACAAAGCTGACACCGTATGGGATCGCTGGAAGTATCAAGACCGGAACGTCAGCAGCGGCGAGATAGTGGCCCCCGCGTCGAGCCATTTCGACCGCTATGATCACGTCGGTGTCTAGCGGAAGATGTGGACCATGTGCCTCAGTTGCACCGATCGGCAGCAGAGCGACAGGGTGCCGGCGAAGTGTCGTCTCGGCTTCCTGCCAGGTCAGACCTGCGAGTTCACGAATATCTTCGCTCAAGATTTGCCCTTGCCGTCGTAGAAGCGGTGCTTCGTCGAAAAGCCGGAAACCGGTTGTCCAATTCGATCATCGCATGCCACTCCATGGCGTTCAATTTCTTGCTGAGCGAGTTCGAACGAGCAAGCGCCCTGTGCTATATTCGTTGACATTGTCCAGGAATTGCGGAACTCGACACGTCGAGCAAGGGAGAAGTGAGATTCGGACATGAAACTGGTCTTCGCGATCGTCCAGGACTACGATGCGAATCAGCTTCTCAAGGAGATCACCGACGCGGGCTTTCGAGCGACTCGGATCGCGAGTACCGGTGGGTTTTTGCGTGTCGGAAACACTACTCTGATGATCGGGGTGCAGGATTACGAGGTCCGCAAAGTCATCCGCTTGATTGACAATAATTGTCGACAGCGAACCGAGACGGTCCAACCGGAGATCATGGGAGATATCCACGACTGGTATCCGGCGGAACTGGTCGACGTCGTGGTTGGCGGCGCGACCGTCTTCGTCGTCACCGTCGAACGTTTCGAGCGAATATAGAGAACACTATGGGCAAATATGCGCAAGCGCGACGTCGACCAGAACGGCGAACGTTGCGGGCGAAACTGATGAATTACGTCACCACCTTGACCGTCAACGCCGCAATCGTATTGAGTGTGCCTCGACCCACGGAGGCGAATCCAGCGCCAATCGTGCTGCAACACAAGCGAAAATTGATCGACGGCCAGTGGCACGAAGGTGAATATGTCGGTGGTGCTTCTCCGAGCATCGTGATCGTCGACGTCAACGGACTGACGTTGCCGCCGCCTATTCGAGCGGTAATCTGCAAAAACTGATCGTATGAGGCGGGTGTTCGGGACGTTCAATTGGACGAGATCGATGAGCGAGGGCGCCAAAAGAGCGGGTGGATATCTTCCGCCCGCTCTTTCACGTTCATTAGATATGAGATCTGTGGTGTTACTTAGCCAGCGCTGCAGCTTCCCCGGGAACCATCTGCCCAAGCAAGCGCTCCATTGCCATGATGTGACTGCATGTCCCGGCCTGAAGTGCGGTGAAGGAATGACAATCGCAGGACCAGGTTCCATCGTCGAGGGTTACATGATACGTGTCGTGCTCGCCCTGAAACTTGACATCAAGGCGCTGAATCTGTGCCCGCTCCGGCTCCTCAGCATAGCGACGCGCTTTCTCGATCTTTCCAATCATGCTCGAGTTCACCAGTTGCTCTCCTTTCCGCAGCCGTGACGTTTTCGCGTCCGACTACGCTTATCTCACTGGTGGCGTC
The DNA here is from genome assembly GCA_963782955.1 of uncultured Chloroflexia bacterium. Lineage (GTDB taxonomy): Bacteria > Chloroflexota > Chloroflexia > Thermomicrobiales > Thermomicrobiaceae > CALAGB01. The sequence continues at coordinate 300,239 of CAWALJ010000001.1, forward strand.
TCTCGCGACACCTTAAAACAGAAGAGCACCAGGAGTTAATTCACCCGGTGCTCAGAACGCGCTATTCATGGTGGTCGGACGAACGTCCATGTTGCTCGTCGTCCTCTCATCGATCAACAATTTGTTAACGCGATTATAGACCCTGGCCGAGAGATGTCAAAGGGAGAATCGTCGCGTTAACGATTTTGATAGTGTGGCACGCGTCAGACTGGAGCAGACGATGGAACCCTTGAGCGTCGCAATCCTGGCCGGAGGGATGAGCCGCCGGATGGGGCAGGACAAGGCGCTGCTGAGAATCGGCGGCCGCACGTTGATTGAGATCGTCGCGAGTCGCGCGTGCTCACTCACCAATGATTTATTTGTAGTTGCGTCTGGCGGGGAGCGATTCGCGTCCCTGGGGTTTCGCGTCGTGTCCGACGTGCTTCCTAATGCTGGCTCTCTCGGCGGCGTCTACTCGGCTCTCCTTGCCGCGGAGAACGAATTCTGTCTGGTGCTGGGTTGTGACATGCCACTGGTCAACCAGGAACTGCTCGGCTACATGGCAAACCTGCCGCGTGACTACGAAGCCCTGGTTCCGGTGCTCGAGGACGACCGCAGTCATCAGGGGGAGATGATCACCTATGAAACACTTCATGCGATCTACCGACGCTCGATAGTGCCGACAATTGAGGCACGTATTCGTTCTAGCCATTTGAAGATCGCCGACCTCTTGACTGACGTTCGCCTGCGTCAAGTTGACGAACACACAATTCGCCACTTCGACCCCGATCTCCGTACCTTTCTCAACGTCAACACTCCAGATGAATTCGCCGAGGCGCGGTCATTCCTTCAGTCAGGTCCCAATGAATCCCGTGGCATTCCGGAGGAGTAACTTCGCGATCTACCGCCGAGTGTGTCATGATATTCGTAGACTGACCTCTTATCCTCATCCACCAGACATGGTCAACACAAAAGAATTGCGGATTCCGGCGGTTCGGGGGTTGCCGGGTCTCATTCGTGGCCGATACGCATTGAGAAGGAGTGGTGATGGAGGACCTGGACTCTCGCAGTGGTGTCGTAACGCTTCTGTCCGATTTTGGCATCCGCGACACCTATGTCGGTCAGATGAAGGGCGTGATGCTTGGAATCAACCGAGATGCCCAACTCGTCGATTTGACCCACGAAATTCGCGCACAGGACGTCACCGAAGGGGCTTTCCAACTGGCGACGGCGTGGAAGACGTTTCCTGAGGGTACGGTCCATGTAGCGGTCGTCGATCCGGGTGTCGGCACTTCCCGGCGCGCCATCGCCTTTCGCTTCGAGGGACAGTATTTCGTGCTTCCCGACAACGGACTGGCCTCGTTCGTGTTGGGATCCGCCGTGCCAGAATGCGCGGTGGTGCTTGATCGGCCCGCGGCGCGATTGCCGAACGTTTCGTTTACCTTCCACGGACGTGATCTCTTTTCACCCGCTGGAGCTCAGCTATCTCGTGGGATGAAGCTCCAGGATCTTGGCACTGCAATCGATCCGGATTCCATCATTCGTCTTGCGTTTCCATCGGTGGAGCGGCGCGATGGAATGGTGAGAGGTCCGGTCGTCTCGATTGACCACTTCGGGAGCTGCCGCACCTTCATTCGCCCAGAGGATCTCCCGGCATCTCAAGACAGGGTCACGGTACGATGTGGACGAGCTGTGGTGCGCGGAATCGTGCGTACATACGGCGACGTGCCGGAGGGACGAACGCTGGCACTCTTCGGAAGCTACGGCGGACTGGAGATCGCGGTTCGTGGGGGCGATGCGGCCAAGGCCTGGGAACTCGAGCGCGGGATGCCCGTCGAGGTCAGCGGTTCTGACTAGAAGTCAGCGCGTTCCTGCTATACTTTGACTTCGAACGAAACGCGTCAGGATATGAGAGGACAGCGCAACCCAGATGGCGAAGAAAACGAGCCGATCACGTCGAGAAGGCCGTACTCGACTCAACGAAGCGCAACTCCAGGCCTATCGAGCGCGAAAGGCCGAGACCGTCGCCAATCCACACGCCCAGCCGGAGCGACATGAGACCGGCAGCGAGTCGACCCAGACCGCGGGTGTTGTCACTGCGTGGGGACACGTGGCGGATGAATACGCCATGATTCGCGCGGACCTGATTCGACTTCTCATCATCACGGCGGCGATGTTCGTGATCATCCTCCTGCTTTGGTTCTTCCTCGCCTAAGCAACCCCTGACTGCGATCAGGACGCATTCGAATTGAAGTAATCCGAAATGAAAAACGGGTGCCAGTTCACCGGCACCCGTTTCGTCGTCTGACTGTGGTTAGGAAGAAGTGCGCCACCGCCTTGCGGTGACTACTGGCTCTCGGGTTGTTCTTCTTCTTCGTTCTGATCGTCGTCTTCGTCGTCGGAGTAGTCTTCCTCGGAGTCATCGTCTGACAGCTCCTCGAAATCCTCTTCTTCTTCGTCCTCTTCGTCCTCGCCCTCGTCGTCGTCGTCCTCTTCGTTGTCCAGCAGAAGATCCGGCTCCAACTCACGCGCCATGCGTCGAGTGTCGCGCAGATACGGGCGGGGAGCGGCGATCGTTGCCTGTCGCTGGAACGCAACCGGATAGGGAGAGTCCGGATCGTGGGAAATCTCACGAAGAATGATTCGGGTGGTCATTCCTGTGAGCGCCACGACGTATGCCTTGAAGCGATTGCCAGTCTCGAGCAGACGAATCATGCGCTGGGCGATCTTGGGCTCCAGTTGTCCCAGGTTGTTTCCGTGCTGGTCGAGTACCGTGACGTTCTTGCCGTCGACCTGGAGTTCAACCTCATCGGCGGGCGCAAGCTGGGTCAGGATCGCGTCGACTGTCGGTCGAATCAGGTCGGTGATGAACGTCTTTCCGACCTCTTCGACGAACACGCTGGCCTGTACGGCGTTCCCGGCGCGATGGGCAGCCGTCGCTGCCGACGCGCCAGCCGCCTTGGCCGAAATGAGTTGCTCCAGCCGTCCAGCATTGCGCTGAGCGATGACGTTCGAGGAATCGAGGGCCAGCGCCTGTCGGTAGACGTCGATCGCCTCATCAAGATTGCCGAGCTCCATCAATGCTTTGCCCAGGCGATTCATGGCTTCAACGTCGCGTGGTGCGGCTTCCAGAATCAGCCGGTTGACGTCGATCGCCGACTGCCATTCCCCGGCGATGGCCAGTTTCCGGGCTTCTTCAGCATGTCGCCTCGCGGCACGATTACGACCATCAGGTTGATACGCTGCCAAACTACACCAACTCCTTCACGGATCGAGACGGGTCGCTTTCGGCGCCCGCGGACTCATACGACGTTACATCTCCCAGCAAATACCAGGGTGACGACTCGGTGATCCGCACGTTGACGAAGCGGCCTTTCCAGTCGCCTGGGGCATCAAAGAATACGAGGGTGTTACCGCGTGATCGGCCACGCCAGCGACCTTTGGAGAAGCCATCGACCAGAACTTCGAGTTCTTGCCCCACAAAGCGCTGGTTCCGTTCGGTGCATACACGTCGCTGAAGGTCTTCAACGGCGCGATGACGTCGCTTCTTCTCGGCATGAGGAACTTCGTCCTCCCAGCGGTTCGAAAGGGTTCCTGGCCTCGGGGAATACATCGCGACGTGAACTTTGTCGAACCGAATCTCCGACAGAAGTTTCAGCGTGTTTTCGAATTGTTCTGCCGTTTCACCCGGAAAACCGACGATGATGTCGGTCGCAAGCGTTACTCCGGGGATCGTCTCGCGAATGAAATCGATTCGCTCTCGGTAGTAGTCGACGGTATAGGTGCGACGCATACGGCGGAGCACCTCATTGTCGCCCGCTTGAACCGGAAGGTTGATGTGCTCGCACAGACTCGGCAATTCACCGACAGCCTTGATAATTCGGTCTGACATGTACTTCGGGTGAGACGTAAGGAAACGTACTCGACTTATCCCGTCGATCCCGTCGACCGCTGTCAGTAAATCCGCGAGGTCTGGTTGGCCGGGAATGTCGTGGCCATAGGCGTTCACCGTCTGGCCGAGAAGCGTGACCTCGCGTACCCCTCGTTCGGCCAGTTCCCGAACTTCGGACACAATATCAGCCAGTGGTCGGCTCACTTCACGTCCCCGTCGGTAAGGCACGATGCAGTAGGAGCAGACGAAGTTGCAGCCATAGATAATCGGTACGAACGCGGTTACGTCTGGGTCGACCGACGCATCTTGATAGAAGTGCGGGAGTTCCGCCAGATCAACGTCGACGGTCTCTATCTCGGGAGCGATCTCGACGAGGCGCTCGAATTCGGACGGGCCATAGAAGAGGTCGACGTGCGGGAACCGCTGCGCCAATTTCTCCTGTTGTCCAGTCACCATGCAGCCCGTCAGCGCGATCTTTAGACCGGGCTTCATCTGCTTCAACCTAAGTAATGATCCGACTTTGCCCGCGACCTTGTCTTCGGCCGCTTGACGAACGACACAGGAGTTGACGATTATGACGTCAGCATTGTCTTCCATCATGGTGGGCATGTAGCCGGCCTGGCGCAGGATCGCCGAAGCCTTGGACGATTCCGCTTCGTTCATCTGACAGCCAACCGTCCAGACGAGGAATCGCTTGGCGCCATCGTCGAAAGATTCGGTTGTCGCCAGATCGGGATTCTCGGTTATTTGCCTGAGCGGGATCACAGAGTTCCTCCGGAGATCTAGGGCCACGTTCGAACGATCAGTATAGCGTAATTGCGCACCTTCGTTGCGGTTCGACGGATCGCGTGCGACCATCACCGGTCTGATGCGTTGAATAGAAGGGACCGCGGGGACGGGTCGCGTGAACCGCCCGCGTCAAGGGAACGGCGGACTTCCCAGTCCGCTAGGGAAGGGCGCAGGCCCCAAGAAGCCTGCTGACTCGTGGCGTCGGAGGAATTGAACCTGCCGGCGCCGCAACTTTTCACCTACGTGTTTTGCCAGGTACCTGATCAGATTAAATCGATGGCGAACTGACCGTACGAACATCCTGCCGGAACGCGAGGGCTATGCTACACTCGCGACGCAACGAACTTCAATTTCCTCGACGCGCAATCTGCCATGCGATCAAGAAAGTTGTTGATTCGTCCGGTGTGGGGACGTGCTCAAGTGAGCGTTTCGCGGGTGAGAGGGGTGGCCGTGACGCAGCACAAATGCGGAACTTGCCGGTATTTCGAAGAAGGTGGGTTCGCTGGGTCAGGCCGATGTAGCCATCCGCTGCGCAAGAACCTCCAGCAGATGGTCCTCGTGCGAAAGAGCGAGCTTGCCTGTCGCACCGATTGGGCCGACGACTTGTGGGAAGCCAAAGAGAACGTCGAACCCGTTCCAATCGCGAGCAATCCACGCTTCGCAGCTGAAAAGGCAGATCCTAACGCGAAACGGCAGTTCACCGATCGGGTGACGGCAGTCGGTGTCGCGGTCGCACGTCATACCACCGGTGACACGATTCAGCAGACGAATCGCGAAGAGTCAGTCGCTCGGGCCGAGCTTGATCGAAGCGAAACTAAGCCCTCACCATCCCTCGAAACATCGTCCAAGTCAGTCTCCGCCACTCCTGGAGGGCTTGCGCCACAGAACCCCGCGGCGACATACGAGGGGCGGGTAACACCTGACTATCAGACGAGACCTGACCCGGTTCGGGATGTTCCTCAGAGTGAATCGGCCGCCGAAAGCTCCGAGCGGGTTCTTGAACGGCTCGCGAGATCTACCCAGGTTCGACAGGAACCCGTGGCTAATCCGCCTCGACCGTCCTCTCGACGGGATGATCCCGACCAGCGAATGACGCGATCTGGTAATCCTGGGTTAACGCGCTCTGAAGCGCCGCCGGTGGCTGAGCCCCGACGAGAGACTGCCGCGCCGCGGCACGAGCCAGAGCGTACAACCCAGCGCGATCGGGCCACGCCGCGCGAAAGCGTTGCCCCGCGACGTGAAGAGCCGGTGCACGAACCACAGCTCCGTCCGAAACCCACCCGCGCCGTTCAGGAACCGACGCCGACCTTTGGCGCTCGACCCAGCCCGCCACCAGATAATGGTTCGCTGCCGAAGGGCCGCAGCGGTTGGACTGAGCCATTTTCGGTGTCGCAGCCCGCGGCGAGCGCGGTTCCGACGGAAGCCCCTGCTCGAGTCAATCTGCCAATGGCCACTCCGCCGGCGGAGGAACCGACCCCTGTATCGCGGCCGCCGTCAACTGGCAGTGCGGCGCCGGTCGTCAAGCCGAACACGTTACGTGAATGCTGTGCGACCTGTCGAGACTTCCGGCCAGCGGAGGGGGGCGACCGTGGGTGGTGCAACAATCCGTATGCCTTCGACCATCGACAGATGGTGGAACGGACTGATTTGGCGTGTAAAGGCACCATCGGGAGTTGGTGGGTTGCCAGTGATGACTGGTGGCTACAACGCGCCGATATTAGCCACCACGGTCGACCGACTCCGATCGTTGATGACTTGCTGCGCCAACTCCTCGAGTTACGTATGACGAGCGGCGGACGGCGGAGCGGTCGAGGCTAGCGTTGCGCCGATTTGATATGCTCGTGTGCGAGTCCACTCCGGGCCTATCGATGATCGAGAATTCGTTGGGGACCAGACTCGACCATCATGTTGGGGAAGGGACAATCGTACAGCCTTGACCTCTGAGTTCGGCGAACTGCTTCGCCACGCACGTGCCTACAAGGGTGTAACACTCCGTGAGGCTGAGCGCGACACGCGGATCAGCCGCCACTATCTCGTTGCTCTGGAACGCGAAGAATTCGACGAACTTCCCGCACTGACGTATGCGCGAGGAATCGTGCGCCGCTACGCAGAGTATCTCGGGCTCGACCCGGTGGCCATCCTCGCGAAATTCGAGGACATTCACGGCCAGCGAAGCGGCGGGTTCCGGGTCGTTCCTGCGATGAAACCGCTCGACGTGCCGTCTCACTGGGCGCCGAACTTCGCGATCATTGCCTTCATGGTGGTGATGTCGGCCGTGATCTTTGCCTGGATGTACAGCGCCTACTTTGCTCCGTCGCAGAGCGTCTCGACGCCGACGACGACGGCGGCGAACTCATCAAGCGTCACTCAGACTCCAGCGGTTACTTCGACGGCCGTAGGGACGCCGAGTGGCATTATCGCCATCGGCAATAGCACGGCGACCGCGACGGCTCCGGCCACTACCACGTCGACCGGAACGGCACAGTCACCGACCAAGGCTCCGACATCAACGCCAACAACCGCGCCGACGTCAACGCCGGTTCCGACACCGACGCCAAATCCGCCAACGCCGACACCTGCGAACACGACCCACACATTCGTGTTCACCGCAACCCACGACATCTGGGTGCAGGCTGTGGTTGATGGGAAGTCTGTGTTCAACGGAGTTCTGGGCGCCGGGCAATCGCAGTCGTTTACCGGCCAGCACATGACGATAAGCTCCGGCAACGCCGCATATGTGCTCGTATCGGTTGACGGGAAGCAACAGGGAGCGATCGGAACGGTCTGGAACGCGTCGCAAACATACCCGATATCAGGTTCACCGTAGGGTTCTAGCGAGTCGACCCTGGGGTAATAACGTCGCTCAGTGAAGCGCTGCTTGTGGTGATTGTTCCAAGCAGCGCTTCGTTGCTTTCGCGCGCCGGAACAAGGATCGAGACCGAGGCGGGAAGGATGTCCAATTCGACCGGGGTCAAGCCGATAACGTCTCCGTCGCACTCGACTGGAGCGGGAGGATCGCTTTCGATCCGCACGTGCTTGCCGGTGAATTGGAGCACATAGTTGGAGCGGTCGATTCGTCCTATCGCAAGGCGAGAGGCGATTTCGGTCGTGGCGGCGAGATTCGGTGGCGTGAAAACGATGACGTCGAGGAGCCCGTCGTCAGGGCGGATGCCACGGCCCACCTCGAAGCGCGGGTCCAGCACGAACGCTCCATTAGCAACCAGCACCATGCGCGCATCGGTCGAGATTTGACGATCATCGACCTCAATGCGAAATGTCCAGGGCGGCCCCGATACGTGTTTGATGGCAGCAGGAACATAGGCGAACCATGCCGTCGTCCGTTTGAGCATTGGGACGGCATCTTCCATCATCAGCGCGTCGAAGCCGCAACCGACCATATGTAGTGCTACTCGCTCATCAACTTTGATGGCGTCGATGGTTCGTGTCTCGAGTGGACCGAGGAGCATTCGAGCAGCTTTGCGCGGTTCCATCGGGATGTTCAGGCTGCGGGCGATCACGTTGGTGGAACCGATGGGGATAATTGCGATCCTGGTATTGGTGCCAATCACCCCGGCGGCAACTTCGCTCACCGTACCATCACCGCCCACGGCGATCACTACTTCGGAGGTGCGCGCGGCCGCGCGAGCAATGTCGACCGCGTCGCCACCGCGCCGTGTGCGAACGATGTTTAGCCGGAACTTCGAGTTCAATTCCTCGCGGAGAGTGGCCTCGACGTCCTCTGCGCTACGTCGTCCGGTCAGCGGATTGAGGATCGCGGTGACGACGGGCCTGGCAATCATGCGTTTTGCTCAGCCTCCACGCTAAAGCGGAGCAGTGCTCCAATGTGTCCGAACGCCTGTGACTGCCGCTGATGGTCGGGTGAATCGAGAAAGATGATCTTGGACCCCTGACGGAAGGCGCCAAGAACTATGTCCGGCACGATGTTATCGCTGTGGCGGAGGGAGCCGCCGCAATAGGCACAGTGTCCGTCTTCGGAATCTTCCGGCATTTGAAGTGAGGCGCACTTCTCGCAGATGGCACCAACGGACTGGAACGACGAGTCCACAACCAACGTCATGATCTGGCCCCGTTGCAGCGCGCCGATAGTCGAATCGACACCGGTCGAGCGAAGCTCTCCCTCTGGAGCTTGATCGTTGAACGCGTCGATGACACGCTGCTTCTCGCCGTCCAGCCAACGTTCGATCACGTCGCAGCTTTCCCGGTGGACCTCATTGACGTTGGCTTCCATCAGCAGTCGAATGCTGCCGACGTGACGCTCGCGGACATACGGGTGCAATGAATCGACGAAGCTCGCGACGACCTCTTCGGGTCCACCAAGGACCAGGAGCCGAAATGGCCGCTCTTGGGCGAGATTGAAAAGCTTCTCAGCCGTTCGTTTGAAGTGCGCTCGCACATGCTCTTCGATATGGCGCTCGTAACGAGCCTGCGACCACCCCCCTTGCTCGTGCTGGCCAGGTACCATCTCATCCCGCTCGTCATCGAGTTCCTCGATACGTCCCATATGCCCGTAAAAGATGCGTGACTGGTCGCGAGCGATCAGACAGGTACAGAACGGTTCCATCTGTTCCCTAAGACGGATAAGGGGCGCGACGTTGGGTTCACTGGCTATGGTGATGGTGCTGTCGATCTCGGCCGGTATTTCGAACGGCTCCCACAAATCCGCGTGCGAGTTGACGAAAAGCGCCAGCCCGCGTCCGTAGCGGGTCTGCTCGTCACGAACGAACTCGCGAATTCGATCCAGGTCGTGAAGCACTGCCTGCCGCTGCTCATGGCCGTAGTCTTCGTCAAGATGCTCTGCAGCGTTACTCAGCAGGTTCTTGAGTCGAATAGTGAAGTCCTCGTCGATCCGCTCCTTCTCGATTCGAAGGTATAAGCTGATCGTTGGCCACTCAGGTGTTGAGACAGTACTGAGGGACTCTATCTTGTCGCGCGTCATCATGTGGACACCTCTCAAACTTCGATGCTGACGGCGGCATGGTTTGGCGATTTCGGGTAACGGTTGTCGTCTGAGTTAGTCGGCCTCGGCTTCGTCTGGCCCGAAGATGCGGTCCACGATGAAATTGGCAAGCCAGGTAGCGCCAGCCGCGAGTACGAGGTTCAGAATTCCGCGCACAAGGTTCTTGGTCATCGACCGTCCCTTCGCTCAGCTCGATTTCCGGTTGTGATGTCGTTGAACCGCGGTCATGCCAACGGTGCAAAGTGGTAACGCGCACATTCGCTGCCGCAACCGTTTCGTCGACGACAGGCACGTTCTCAGTTGAGATCAGTTTAACATGTGGTGTACGTCTACGGTCTGAGGCCGGTCTCGGAGGTTCCGGCGTTTTGTCGCTGGCCTTCGTGTTCCCACCCGGCAACGACTCCTAGAGCGACGAACAGGACGGCGACGATCAGAACAAGCATTATCGGGTCGGCCAGGGTAAGCCCTCCACCTATTCTGGCTCCGAATGGAGGGACGTGCCGCAATGGCCAAACCAGGAAACTGGTGGCGCGTGCGGCAAGATGAAGACCGCGCTCGGTCGTGTTTGGCACCGCAACCATAATGGCCAATCGCAACAGCAACGCGCTAACGATCAGCGTACCACCGTTGATCAGAAAAGTTCGAAGAAGTTGGATGGTCTCCGGTCGATGCTTGGCGGCGCGTTTCCGTGGAGGTTGGACCTGGCTCATGGACGCTCCTCGAGCAGCCGAACGACGCGGTCGACAATAAGATCGGCGAGCGCGGCCTTGCTCATCGCTGGGAATTCCTCCGGAACGCCGCTCGCATCCAGCAAGAATGCTTCACTCTGATCGCTGCCCATAGTCTGCGGACCAGGATTGGCCACGATGAGGTCAAGCGCTTTGCGCTCGAGTTTGCCACGGGCAGACGATAAGAGGTCGCGCGTTTCCGCCGCGAAGCCAACCTTGACCAGTCCGAGTTGGTCAATACTCGCCAGAATGTCGCGCGTCCGCTCCATCGAGATAAGCAAATCCTCGCTTGACTTCTTTATCTTGTGTTCGGCGACCTCTGCTGGCCGGTAATCGGCCACCGCGGCCGCCATGACAAGTACATCGGCACCGTTGATGGACTTGGCCACCGCCTGATACATCTGCTCGGCACTCTCCACGGGCACGAAAGACGCTTGAGATGGTGGCCGGAGCGAGGTTGGTCCGGACACCAAGGTGACCAGCGCTCCAGCATCCAGAAACGCGTCGGCAATTGCATAGCCCATCTTACCGCTCGAGCGGTTCGTGACATAACGGATGGGATCGATTGACTCGCGAGTCGGTCCCGCACTGACCACCACACGCCGCCCGCTGAGCCTGCCATTTGCCGCGACTGCCACTCGCACAGCGTCAACAATGCGTTCGACGGGGACCAAGCGCCCGAATCCGACTGCGCCAGAGGCGAGCGCACCCTGCTCCGGACCGATGATGCGCGCCCCTCGCTCGCGCAGTATTCGCAAATTATCCTGCGTGGCTGGGTGCAAATACATATTGTGGTCCATGGCTGGTGCGACGATGAGCGGCGCCGTGCAAGCGAGGGCACTGACGGTCAGCATGTCATCCGCCAGCCCATGAGCAAGTTTGGCGAGCATGTTGGCCGTGGCTGGAGCCACCACCATCACATCCGCTCGCTCAGCCATCGTGATATGCCCGTGCAACTCGTCGGTCCAGGGCTCGAAGACCTCGGTATAGACCTTCCGGCGCGTCAGCGTTTGAAAGGGAAGAGGGCGGACGAACTCCAGCGCAGATCGGGTAAGCATCACGTCAACTAGCGCTCCAGCGAGGGTGAGATCTCGCGCAAGTTCGATGGCCTTGTAAGCAGCAATTCCGCCAGATACCCCAAGTACGACGAATTTGCCATTGAGCAGACGGCTCATGCGTTTCTCCTGATTTGACATCGATCAGTGGAGTGGAGCGACCCGGCCCTCTTTGGCGAGACGATCGAAGCGCTTCTCGACCGTTTCGACGATCTCGCGAAAACCGATCTCCAGTCGAGGATAGACGATCCAGGCGACGCCGATGGCAAACAGTGAACCGGTAATAACGCGAAGTTCCCAGGTGCTTTCACGCCAGCCGAAGAGCTGCGTGAATCCGTCGAGCGCCATCGGAATAGAGAACAGGACCAGTTCGGTAATCGTGGCGGGACGGATCTTGCGCCGTGACAAGCCGAAGACAACACCAAGAATGAACAGACCGGTGTAGATGGCGAAATCACGTTCGCAGTAGGCCATCTTGTAGCCGAAAATGTGGAAGCTGCGGTATGGGAGTTGATGACAAATGAGATGGAACGGTCGGTAGATCATTTCCGCCAGAGTGCGATGTCCGTCTGCCATGAGGACCGGAGCGAGCAGTGGAAGCCCGACGAAGATGGCACCAACGATGTTGAGCAACCAAACCCAATGGCGAGCGATGTGGTAGATTGTGCGATCCACCCCGAGAATGACGCGTTCCTCCCGCGTAAATGATGGTTGCACTGTCGATTCCATTGTGAGCAAACCTCCGCGGTTGGTGAGTTGCCACACCGACTCAGTCCATACGTGGCACGAGATTAGCACCTTGGCCCGTTTGTCACCACAAAACGAGAAGGAATTATGACCAATTGACTGGGACCCGGTCAAAGACTTTCGTAGGAACTGAGGCGCCCGAATGTGAGCGTCTACCACGTGCTAACTTCGCAGTGAGGCCAGGTTCGAGGCGTCCTCGTGTCAATCAAGGTCGCGCGTGGGATAGGATTGATTCTCAAAACATTGGTTGAAAATACCTTGACAGAGCATAGGTGGAAGCGTATACTACACGTTTGCTGATGGTTGGTTGCTCGATATTCGGATGTGAATGAAGACGCACGGACGGATTCCGAACGATATGGGCTTTCGGGAGGGGTAGCTATTGCCTTCCCGCTATTTCCATTTTCCCGGCGAGCACTCCAGACGCCAATTAGACGCGCAACCCGCCCGCCGCACCGACGAACACGAGCGGCGGTCTGAAACGTATGTACCCCTACATTATAAAAGGAGAAGCGCATGGCCGTAACTCTCCGTGACCAGCGCGCCGCCCCAACGGATGGGCGCCAGGTTCTCTCGAACCTGGGCATCGGTCGCCGCTCGTACTCCAGAATCTCGACCGTCCTCGAGATGCCCAATTTGGTGCAACTCCAGATCGAATCCTTCGACTGGTTCAAGACTGAAGGCCTGCGAGAACTCCTGGAGGAAATTTCGCCGATCATCGACTACAACGGGAAGATGGAACTCCACTTCCTCGAGCATCGTTTCGATGATCCTCGCGCGACCGAAGAGGTTTGTCGCGAACGCGATATGACGTTCGCCGCACCGCTGCGCATCCGCGTGCGTCTGGTCATTCGGGATACCGGCGAGGTAAAAGAAAGCGACGTCTTCCTCGGCGATTTCCCAATCATGACGCCTGACGGCACCTTTCTTATTAATGGTGCCGAGCGCGTCGTCGTTTCGCAGCTCGTCCGCTCGCCGGGCGTGTATTTCGAGCTGAGCGAAGATACGACCACTGGTCGTCCACTGTGTAGCGCCAAGTTGATCCCGAGTCGCGGAGCCTGGCTCGAGTTTGAGACGTCGAATCGGAACGTGCTGTCGGTCAAGGTCGATCGCAAACGCAAGCTGCCCGCGACCATTCTCCTACGAGCTATCGGCTTCGCAGACGACGACGAGATCCGCGAGCTCTTCGCAGACGTCGAGGATCCGGACCATCACTACATCGACACGACGCTTGAGCGTGACCCAACTCGCACCGTCGAGGAAGCACAAGTCGAGCTGTACCGGCGATTGCGCCCGGGCGACCCGCCGACCAAGGACAATGCCTCCTCACTGCTCGAGGGCCTCTTCTTCAACCCGAGGCGTTATGACCTGGCCCGAGTTGGACGGTATAAACTGAACAAGCGACTTGGCCTTGATATTGGCCTCGATACCCGTGTGCTCACGCGCGAGGATCTGATCGAGATCGTGCGCACCATCATCCGGGTCAACAACGGTCATGATCAGTCGGATGACATCGATCATCTCGGCAACCGGCGCATTCGCTCCGTTGGCGAGTTGATTCAGATGCATGTGCGCACTGGACTGCAGCGCCTGGAGCGCGGCATTCGCGAGCGCATGACTATTCAGGACATCGAGACGGTTACTCCGAACGGCTTGATCAGCACGACACGTCCAGTGATGGCGGCGGTTCGTGAGTTTTTCGGTGGCAGCCAGTTGTCCCAGTTCATGGATCAGACAAACCCGCTGGCCGAGTTGACGCACAAGCGTCGCCTGTCGGCTCTTGGTCCTGGCGGTCTGAGTCGTGACCGGGCTGGATTCGACGTTCGTGACGTGCATCACTCGCACTACGGCCGTATTTGCCCGATTGAGACGCCAGAAGGTCCGAACATTGGTCTGATGGGCTCGCTGGCGACCTATGGTCGGATAAACCAATACGGCTTCATCGAGACGCCGTATCGACGCGTGTACAAGTCGATCAATATGCAGCAGGACGGCGGGATCCTGGTCGGACAGATCGCGCGCGACGACGTGACCTCGTCGGATGGCGAGACACTGGTGACCGCGGGGACGAAACTGGACGATAAGTCGATCGCCAAGCTGGTTGGTGCGGGTGTACAGACGATCCGCGTGGTGCCGTTCGTCAGTGACGAGATCGAGTACCTGGCCGCCGACCGGGAAGAGCAGTTCACGATTGCGCAGGCGAACACGCCGCTCGACGAGGGCGCACGCTTCGAACTCGAGCGCGTAGCCGCACGACGCGGCGAGCGCTTCGTGGCGGAGCCACCGGATCGCATCGATTACATGGACGTGTCACCAAAGCAGGTTGTATCGGTCGCTGCGGCGCTCATCCCGTTCCTGGAGCATGACGACGCCAACCGAGCCCTGATGGGCGCCAACATGCAGCGTCAGGCAGTGCCGTTGCTGCGACCGAGTTCTCCAGTTGTGGGAACCGGAGTCGAGTACCTCGCGGCGCGTGATTCGGGCCAGGTGGTTGTGGCAAAGAAGCCTGGTACGGTGACGCATGTGACCGGTCGCCAGATTACGGTCGCAGAAGACGATGGTAGCGAGCATGTCTACAACATGCAGAAATTCGTGCGCTCGAACCAGGACACGTGCATCAACCAGCGCCCGATCGTGACCAAGGGTCAGCGAGTCGAGCCAGGGGTAATCATTGCCGATAGCTCCAGCACCGATCAGGGCGAGCTTGCGCTTGGCCAGAACGTGCTGGTGGCGTTCATGTCCTGGGAAGGTGGTAACTTCGAGGACGCTATTCTCCTGTCGGAGAAACTGGTTCGCGAAGACACCTACACCTCGATCCACATTGAGAAGTACGAAACCGAAGCTCGAGACACCAAGCTTGGGCCGGAAGAGATCACGCGTGACATTCCGAATGTTGGTGAGGATAGCCTGGCCAACCTCGATGAAAACGGCGTGATCCGCATTGGGGCCGAAGTCCGGCCAAACGACATTCTGGTTGGTAAGGTGACGCCACGAGGCGAAACCGAACTCTCGGCTGAGGAGCGCCTACTCCGCGCGATCTTCGGTGAGAAGGCGCGCGAAGTGAAAGACACCAGCCTTCGCGTTCCGCATGGCGTTCACGGCAAGATCATCGACGTGAAGCGTTTCAAGCGTGAAGAGGGAACCGATCACGAGCTGCCGGCGGGCGTGAACGAAATGGTTCGCGTCAGCATCGCGCAAAAGCGCAAGATCTCAGAGGGCGACAAGATGGCTGGTCGCCACGGCAACAAGGGTGTCATCTCCCGGATTCTTCCGGTAGAGGACATGCCGTACTTGCCGGACGGCACACCCGTTGACATCATCCTGAACCCGATCGGTGTTCCGTCCCGTATGAACATTGGACAGGTGCTCGAAACCCACCTGGGTTGGGCAGCTGAAGCACTCGGCATGAAGATCGCGACGCCGGTGTTCGACGGAGCCTCGGAGGAAGCGATTCGCGACCTTCTAAGTGAAGCCAAGCTTCCGCTCGACGGCAAAGTTCAGTTGTATGACGGGCGTACCGGTGAGATGTTCGATCGGCCGGTGACGGTCGGCGTCATCTATATGCTGAAACTGGCCCACCTCGTTGAAGACAAGATTCACGCGCGGTCGACTGGGCCGTACTCGCTGGTTACCCAGCAGCCGTTGGGCGGTAAGGCGCAGTTCGGTGGTCAGCGATTCGGTGAGATGGAAGTCTGGGCGCTTGAAGCCTATGGTGCCGCCCACATCTTGCAAGAGATGCTGACGGTGAAGTCGGACGACGTGGTCGGTCGTGTCAAGACCTACGAGGCGATCGTCAAAGGAGAGCCGATCGTCGAAGCGGGCGTGCCTGAGTCGTTCAAGGTTCTCGTCAAGGAGTTGAGAAGCCTTGGCCTCTCCATTGAGGTTATCAACGAGGACGAGCAAACGATTGAGTTCACCGAGGATACCTCGCGAGACCTGTTGACGAACCTCGACCGGATCAACCTGAGTGGTTTCGAGCGGACCGAGGACTAGTGAATTGGTGAGCAAGTAACTATGCAAACAGCAAGCGCAAACGCCAGGAACAGAGATTCGGCGAGGGTCTTCGACGTCAACAACTTCGACGCCATTCGCATCAGTCTGGCGTCGCCGGAGTCGATCCGGAGTTGGTCGTACGGTGAGGTGACCAAGCCTGAGACGATCAACTATCGAACACTGAAGCCCGAGCACGGCGGTCTGTTCTGCGAGCGCATCTTCGGTCCGACGAAGGACTTCGAATGCTATTGCGGAAAGTACAAGCGTGTGCGGCACGCGGGAACGATCTGCGACAAGTGCGGCGTCGAGGTGACTCGCTCGAAGGTTCGCCGAGAGCGCATGGGGCATATCGAGCTGGCCGCGCCGGTCGCCCATATCTGGTATGTCAAGGGGACGCCGAGCCGTCTCGGACTGCTGCTCGACATCTCTCCGCGTAATTTGGAGCGCGTCCTGTACTTCGCCTCCTACCTGGTAACCGACGTCGATATCGAAGCGCGGGACGAGCTGATTCGAACGATTCACGCCGAGCTTGAGGCTGAGCTCGAAGAGCTCGACAACGAGCTCAAGAGCCGCCGTGGAGAGATTACCGGCGAGATCCAGTCAGAGCTTGACAACCTTCAGCAGGGCGCGGCGAGTCTGGAGCAGTCGGTCGGTCAGCGCCGTGAAGAGGCGCGCGAAAAGCTGCAGGCGGAAGCCGAAGAGCTGCGCGAGCGACTCAACAGCTTGATGAATCAGTCGACCGACGAGGAGATCGTGTTCCACGGCACGACGATCGTCAAGCAGGGCGAAAGCGTCAACGAGGATCGCCTGCGGACGTTGAACGACGTGGTCACGTCGGAGCTCGAAGAGATCACCGTTCAGGCAGAGCATGACGTCACCAGCGGCAACGCGCTGGCTGAGGCCGAGCGCGATCAACTGCAGAGCGCGGCCGATGAGCGCGTACGCAAGTTCGAGGCTGAGATCGATCAGCAGAAGAGCGCCCTGAAGGCTGAAGCCGACAACATGGTCAAGCAGATTCAGGATCTCAAAGAGCTGCAGGTCTTGACCGAGACGCAGTACCGTGAGCTTACCGATCTGGCTCCAGGAACCTTCCATGCCAGCATGGGGGCTGAGGCGGTCTACGACGTTGTGGCGAAGATGGATCTGGACGAAGCCGCTTCTCAGCTGCGCTCCGACATCCAGACCATGTCCGGCCAGAAGCGCAAGAAGGCCACCAAGCGGTTGCGGGTGGTCGAGGCACTGCGCCGGAGTGGCAACCGTCCCGAGTGGATGATCTTCACCGCGCTGCCGGTCATTCCGCCAGATCTGCGTCCGATGGTCCAGCTAGACGGTGGTCGCTTCGCGACGTCCGACTTGAACGATCTGTATCGCCGCGTGATCAATCGCAACAATCGCTTGAAGCGACTGCTGGAGCTTGGCGCGCCTGACATCATCGTGCGTAATGAGAAGCGCATGCTTCAGGAGGCGGTCGACGCGCTGATCGACAACGGTCGACGTGGTCGAGTCGTTTCCGGTAGCGGCAAGCACAAGCTGAAGAGCCTGTCTGACCTGCTCAAAGGCAAGCAGGGGCGTTTCCGCCAGAACCTGCTTGGCAAGCGTGTCGACTACTCTGGCCGCTCGGTCATCGTGGTCGGCCCGGACCTTAAGCTGCACCAGTGCGGTCTGCCCAAGCGAATGGCGCTCGAACTGTTCAAGCCGTTCGTGATGCAGAAGTTGGTCATTCACGGTCATGCCCACAACATCAAAGCGGCAAAGCGCCTCGTCGAGCGTGTCGATCCCCACGTGTGGGACGTGCTCGAAGAAGTCATCAAGGACTATCTGGTCCTGTTGAATCGCGCCCCAACGCTGCACCGACTTGGTATTCAGGCGTTTGAGGTCAAGCTGATCGAGGGTTCGGCCATTCAGCTACACCCGTTGGTCTGCGCCGCGTTCAACGCCGACTTCGATGGCGACCAGATGGCGGTACACGTGCCGCTGTCGGCGTCGGCTCAGCTCGAGGCACGGGAGCGCATGCTCTCGACGCGCAACTTGCTCGATCCATCGGACGGCGATCCGGTGATCGCACCGACACTCGATATCGTGCTCGGTTGCTACTACATGACCAAGACGCGAGCCGGGGCGAAAGGCGAAGGCAAGACGTTCTCCAGCCCGAGCGAGGTGATGCTGGCCTATCAGACCGGCGTGGTCGATGTTCAGTCGACAATCAGGGTGATGATCGCTAACAATGGCAGCGGTCCGAGCCTCATCGAAACCACAGTAGGCCGGGTCATTCTGAACCAGGAAGTTCCGAATGAGCTTGGCTACTGGAACGAGACCATGGACCGGAAGGCGCTGCGACGCTTGATCGCCGCCTGTTATCGCGAGCTTGGACCGGATGCAACGGCTGAGATGGCCGACCGGCTCAAGAACGTCGGATTCGCGTACGCGACACGCGGTGGTGTTTCGATCGCGCTGTCGGACGTCAACATCCCGTCGAAGAAGCCCGAGATCATCGAGTCTGCCGATCAGCGGGTTGGCGAGGTCGAGCGGCAGTATCGCCGCGGTCTGATCACTGACTCGGAGCGTTATCGTGAGGTAATCAGTATCTGGAACGAAGCACGTGACGATCTGTCTGACGCGGTGGAGTCGGAACTCGGCGATGACAACTCACTCTTCATGATGAGTACGTCGGGGGCCAAAGGTAACATCAACCAGATCAGTCAGATGGCAGGCATGCGCGGCTTGATGCTCGATCCGCGAGGTACGATCATCGAGCTTCCAATTCGATCGAACTTCCGAGAAGGGCTGTCGGTTCTCGAGTACTTCATCTCGACGCACGGCGCACGTAAAGGTCTGGCCGATACCGCGCTCCGAACGGCGGACTCCGGTTACCTGACGCGTCGTCTGGTTGACGTGTCGCAGGACGTCATCATCTCGATGCACGACTGCGGAACCGACGCGGGCTCGTGGGTGGTGCCGGACGCCATGCCGGACGTTGACTCGTTCGAAGCGCGCGTCACGGGACGAGCCGCAGCGGCTCCGATCGTCGACCCTGAGACCGGCGAGGTCCTGCTTGATCGAAACGAGGAGATTACTGAGGCCGTCGTTGCCGAGGTGCTGGAGCGCAAAATTCCGCGCGTCTTCATTCGCACGTCGATGCACTGCGACGCGGAGCATGGCGTCTGCCAGCTCTGCTACGGACGCAACCTGGCCAGCGGACGTCTGGTTGACCCGGGCGAGGCTGTTGGAATCATCGCGGCCCAGAGTATCGGCGAGCCTGGCACACAGCTCACAATGCGCACCTTCCACACAGGAGGTGTTGCAGGAGAAGACATCACGACTGGTCTTCCACGTGTGGAAGAGTTGTTCGAAGCGCGCGAGCCGAAAGGGAAAGCGGTCATCGCTCGCGACAGCGGCATCCTGCACATCATCGAAGATGAGCAGGGACGCCGTCTGATGCTGACGACCGAGGAGATCGTCACCGACGAGGTGCCGGTCCCGGACGGCTATCAGATCGCGATCGCGGATGGCGACATGGTGGCCTTCGGCCAGGTGATCGCCAACACACCTGAAGGTTCCGAGAGTCAGCCGGTGACGGCGACTATTGACGGTGTTGCGTTTGTCGATGGCAAACAGATCGTGATTCGACACGAAGAACATGGCACTGCGGAGTACCCGGTGTCGGCGACGGCGAACATCCGCGTCAACGACGGTGATTTCGTGAAGATCGGCACGCAGCTGACCGATGGGAACCTGGATCCACAAGAGATTCTGGAATCCATGGGCGGTGACTTCGTTCAGAAGTACATCGTTGACGAAGTGCAGAAGGTATACAAGTCGCAGGGCGTTGTCACTAACGACAAGCACATCGAGGTGATCGTGCGGCAGATGCTGCGCAAGGTCGCCGTCGAGCACCCTGGCGACACGGATCTTCTGGTTGGCGAGTTGGTTGACCGCTTCGTGTTCAATCGGATTAACGAAGAGATCATCATCGAGGGTGGCGAGCCATCCACCGCACACCAGGTACTTCTGGGAATCACTAAGGCATCGCTGGCAACCGACAGCTTCCTTTCGGCGGCTTCGTTCCAGGAGACCACCCGTGTGCTGACAGAAGCCGCGATCCACGGCAAGGTGGACTACCTGCGTGGACTCAAGGAGAACGTCATCATCGGCAAGCTCATCCCCGCCGGATCGGGCTTCCACGACGACCGGCGCTCGTCGCTGGCGTTGAGTGATCTGGATCGCATCCAGATCGAGGCGATGTCGAAGGAGCGCGACGTGGTGCCGGCGTCCATCGAGGATGTCGAGGAGCTGGTTTCGGAAGGACACCTGCCGAAGTCGGCCACCGCGGTGCTCGATCGAGAGTTGAGTGAAGCGGAACCGGCGGCCAGTTTGGGCTCAGGTGACGATCAAGATGACGTCGACGAAAATGACGACGAGGAATAGGACAAACTGCCGATTTTCTTGACAGTACCTCGGCAGAATGCTAGACTGTGTGCTTGTGGCCGTCCACGGACGGCCACAACAGTGAGGAAGTGTCTTCCTCGGAACCTACCTGGCGCCGCAGCTGCGGCCCCGGTCGCAGAGCACGGTCTTGCATTCAGCCGGTGGTTCCAGAAGGAGTATCCGACGTGCCGACGATCAACCAGCTAGTCCGTAAAGGGCGAACGCAGGTCACGAAGAAGACCAAGGCGCCAGCGTTGCGCTTCACCAACAATGCGTTGGGACGCCACGCTGGACGTTTGCGCCGCGGGAAGGGCTCGCCGCAGAAGCGGGGAGTGTGCACCCAGGTCCGAACCATGACCCCCAAAAAGCCTAATTCGGCGCTACGCAAAATCGCCCGTGTGCGGCTCACCAACGGTATGGAAGTGACCGCATATATCCCGGGCGAGGGGCATAACCTTCAAGAGCACTCGGTGGTGCTCATTCGTGGTGGTCGTGTAAAAGACCTCCCGGGTGTGCGATACCACGTTATTCGCGGTGCTTTGGATGCCCGTGGCGTTGAGAACCGCAAACAGGGGCGGTCAAAGTACGGGACTAAGAGGTCGAAGAGCTAGGCAGTCTCTGCCAGCGTTCGCTGCCTGAGTTTGGGAGCGGACTTTCTCTTCGCTAGATCGTACGGTACGGAAAGCGGCCTCACGAAGTCAATCTCGTGTTGACCGCTTTTTCGTGTCGTGAATATGAGGCTCTTTGCGGCCCGTCGTGAAGAGTTGTGGAGACTTTAGCGCTGCCGATTTCGGCAGCCAGCGCACTGAGCAAGATCACTGTTGGTGGTCACCGATTTGAAGCGCTGACAGGGCGCGTGGGAGGCAAGCACGGAATGCCGAGACGAGCAAAAGTAGAGCGGCGCGTTGTCCCGCCAGATCCGCGATATGGCAGCGAACTGGTTTCGCGTGTAGTCAACAAGGTCATGACGCGAGGCAAGAAGGGCGTTGCGGAGCGGATTGTCTATGGGGCGCTCGACATCATTCAGGAGCGCACCGGCCGAGATCCGGTTGACGTGTTTCAGCAAGCCATCCACAACGCCACGCCAATGGTCGAAGTCAAACCGCGCCGAGTTGGTGGTGCGACGTATCAGGTGCCGGTTCAGATCGAGCCTGCGCGTCGGCTGTCGCTAGCGATTCGCTGGCTGCTTCAGTCCGCCCGCTCTCGTTCGGGCCGTTCGATGGCCGAGAAGCTTGCCTCGGAACTGCTCGACGCTTCCAACAACACTGGGGCAACAATTAAACGACGCGAAGATACGCACCGCATGGCTGAGGCGAACCGGGCGTTCTCGCACTACCGATGGTAATCAGCTACATGCCGGGCGGTGACGGCCGGGATGCATTGGGAATCACGTACTGATCATGAGTAGCACTGCAACCCAGAAAACCGAAGCCCTGATGACGGATCTTGCTCGTACGAGGAATATCGGCATCATTGCGCATATCGATGCCGGTAAGACCACGACGACGGAGCGCATCCTCTTCTACACGGGACGAATTCACCGGACCGGTGAGGTGCATGAAGGCGCCGCGACTATGGACTGGATGGTTCAGGAGCGCGAGCGCGGTATCACCATTACCTCCGCTGCCACGACCTGTTATTGGAACGATCACCGCATCAATATCATTGACACGCCGGGTCACGTTGATTTCACCGTTGAGGTGGAGCGTTCACTGCGTGTGCTCGATGGTGGCGTCGTGGTGTTCGACGCGGTCGCTGGCGTTGAGCCGCAGTCTGAAACGGTGTGGCGCCAGGCCGACAAATACCGGGTGCCGCGTATCTGCTTCGTCAACAAAATGGACCGCACCGGCGCGAACTTCTTCCGCACCGTCGAGATGATCGTTGAGCGGTTGAAGGCCAAGCCAGCCATCGTGCAACTGCCGATCGGCCAGGAGTCGGACTTCCTTGGAATCGTCGATCTCATCGACATGAAGTCCTACATTTACCATGACGACCTCGGGCAGAACATCGAGATCGGCGAGGTTCCGGACTCTTTGAAGGAGACAGCCGAGTCGTACCGTCACGAGCTGGTCGAGAAGATCGCCGAGTCGGACGAGGACCTCATGATGCGGTACCTCGAGGACGAGGAGATCAGCACAGACGAACTGCGGGCCGCGCTGCGTACGGCGACGATCGCTGGAACGCTGGTTCCGGTCCTGTGCGGAACGGCTCTGAAGAACAAGGGCGTGCAGCGCATGCTGGACGCGATCGTCGATTATCTGCCGTCTCCGAGCGATGTTCCGCCAGTTCAGGGCCTCAACCCGGAAACCGGTGAACCGGACACGCGCACGACTGACCCGGACGAGCCGTTTTCGGCCCTCGCGTTCAAGATCGTGTCAGATCCGCATGTTGGGCGTTTGGCCTACGTGCGTGTCTACTCCGGCCAGATGGCCGCCGGTAGCTACGTGCTGAACTCGACCAAGGATCAGCGCGAGCGCGTCGGGCGTCTACTGCGTATGCATGCCAACCATCGAGAAGAGATCGACACGATCTCGGCTGGCGACATCGGCGCGGTGATTGGCCTCAAGAGTACCTTCACCGGGGATACGCTGTGCGACGGTGATTCGCCGATCCTGCTGGAATCAATTCAGTTCCCCGAGCCGGTCATCTCGGTCGCGGTTGAACCGAAAACTCGGTCCGACCAGGACAAGATGGGCATGGCGCTGGCACGGTTGGCCGAAGAAGATCCGACGTTCCAAATGAACACCGATCCGGATAGCGGCCAGACGATCATCCGCGGTATGGGCGAGCTTCACCTCGAGGTGATCGTCGACCGTATGCTGCGTGAATTCAAGGTTGGCGCGAACATCGGCAAGCCTCAAGTCGCGTACAAAGAGACGATCACCAAGCCCGTACGCATCGAAGGTCGCTTCGTGCGGCAATCTGGCGGTCGTGGTCAATACGGCCACGTCTGGCTGGAGATCGAGCCTCTGGATCGTGGTAGTGGCTACGTGTTCGAGGATAAGGTCGTCGGCGGAGTCGTTCCGCGCGAATACATCCCGGCGGTCGAGTCGGGCGTGCGCGAGGCGATGGAGTCGGGCGGCGATTCCGGCAATCCAATTGTTGACCTGCGGGTCGCGCTGGTCGATGGTTCATATCACGAAGTCGACTCGTCGGAAATGGCATTCAAGATCGCCGGTTCAATGGCGCTACGCGAAGGCGTTCGTCGGGGTAAGCCGGTGATTCTCGAGCCGTTTATGAAGGTCGAGGTGCGTACGCCCGAAGAGTTCATGGGCGACGTGATCGGCGATCTTTCTGCGCGACGCGGTCACATCGAAGGCATGGAGATGCAAGCATCCACTCAGGTGGTGCGCGCGTTCGTGCCTCTGGCCAACATGTTTGGCTATGCAACCGACCTGCGGTCGATGTCTCAGGGTCGCGCGACCTATTCAATGGAGTTCGATCATTACGAGCCAGTTCCTGAGAATCTGGCTGCGGAAATGAAAGCGAAAGCGCAACGCGGTTAGTCGTTCCTGACGGCGCAGTGCCGTCCGGCGAGTTATCTGGAGGATGACGCAGTGGGGAAGCAGCGGTTTGAGCGGACGAAGCCGCACATCAATATAGGGACGATCGGGCACGTCGACCACGGGAAGACGACGTTGACGGCGGCGATCACGAAGACATTGGGGTTGACCGGAGCGGCGAAATTCCGTTCGTTCGACTCGATCGACAACGCGCCGGAAGAGCGGGAGCGTGGGATCACGATCGCGATTGCCCACGTGGAGTACGAGACCGAGAAGCGGCACTACGCGCACGTCGACTGCCCGGGGCACGCGGACTACATCAAGAACATGATCACCGGAGCGGCGCAGATGGACGGGGCGATCCTGGTGGTGAGTGCGCCAGACGGACCGATGCCACAGACGCGCGAGCACATCCTGCTGGCGCGGCAGGTAGAAGTGCCGGCCATGGTGGTGTTCCTGAACAAAGTCGACATGATGGACGACCCCGAGTTGCTGGAGCTGGTCGAGCTGGAAGTGCGGGAGCTGCTGTCGAACTACGGGTTCCCGGGCGATGAAGTGCCGGTGATCCGGGGGTCGGCGCTGGCGGCGCTGGAGAGTGCCTCGACCGATCCGAGCAGCCCGGAGTACGCGCCGATCCTGGAGCTGATGCAGGCGGTGGACGACTACATTCCGACGCCGGAGCGGGCCATCGACCAGCCGTTCCTGATGCCGATCGAAGACGTGTTCGGGATCAAGGGACGCGGCACGGTGGTGACGGGACGCGTCGAGCGTGGCCAGGTCAAGACCGGTGAGACGGTGGAGATCGTGGGGATCACGCCGACACGGTCGGTGGTGGTGACGGGCGTCGAGATGTTCCAGAAGACGCTGGACTCGGGCGTGGCCGGGGACAACATCGGGTGTCTGCTGCGCGGGATCGAGCGTGACGACGTGCAGCGTGGGCAGGTGTTGGCGCAGCCGAAGTCGATCACGCCGCACACGAAGTTTGCGGCGCAGGTGTACGTGTTGTCGAAGGAAGAAGGGGGACGGCACACGCCGTTCTTCCCGGGGTACCGGCCGCAGTTCTACATTCGGACGACGGACGTGACCGGGTCCATCGAGTTGCCGGAAGGCGTGGAGATGGTGATGCCGGGAGACAACATCGAGATGCAGGTGGAGTTGATCCAGCCGGTGGCGATCGAAGAGGGGCTGCGCTTCGCGATTCGCGAAGGTGGCCGAACGGTCGGGGCTGGCGCCGTGACCAAAGTCGTTCAGTAAGAGTACGGGAGAAGCAGAACGATGACGGCACGACGCGCAACACAACGCATCCGAATACGCCTCAAGGCGTATGACCACAAGATTCTCGATCAGTCGGCAGCCAAGATTGTCGACACGGCAGAGAGCACCGGTGCGAAAGTTTCGGGGCCGGTGCCCCTTCCTACCCGTATCGAGAAGTTCAGTGTGGTCCGATCTCCGTTCATCGACAAAGATTCGCAAGAGCAGTTCGAAATTCGAACGCACAAGCGATTGATCGACGTGCTCGAGCCAAGCCAGGGGACGATTCGGGCGTTGATGCGCTTGAATCTGCCGGCCGGCGTCGATATTGAAATCAAGCTATAGCTGATCGTTACGATCACGCTCTGCACGCGACGGTGGACAAACCCTCGTCTACTGTCGCTTCCTGATTAGGAGAGAGCCAATGATTGAGGGACTCTTAGGGAAAAAGCTGGGCATGACCCAGATCTTTGACGAGACCGGACAGGTCATTCCTGTCACGGTTCTCGAGGTCGGCCCATGCGTCGTGACACAGATCAAGTCCATGGAGCGCGACGGGTACGAAGCGCTTCAGATCGGTTTTGGCGAGCGAAAGCGTCTCAGTAGCCCCCAACGTGGCCATCTCAAGGCATCCGGGGCTTCCTCGAGGGTGCTTCGAGAGGTGAAAACCGACTCCGTTGCGGACTACAACGTTGGCCAGGTGCTCGATTGCACCGTCTTCGATGAAGGCGAGATGGTCGACGTCTCCGGTACGAGCAAAGGTAAGGGCTTCGCCGGTGTCATGAAGCGCCACAACTTTCGTGGTGGCCCGAAGACGCACGGCCAGTCCGACCGCCATCGTGCACCTGGCTCGATCGGCGCCAGTGCGACTCCCAGCCGCGTCGTCAAAGGCTTGAAGATGGCCGGCCACATGGGAAACAAGCGCGTCACGGTGCAGAACCTGACCGTGGTTCGCGTCGATCAAGATCGAAACGTTGTTCTCGTGCGGGGCTCTGTACCTGGTGCGAGCGGTGAAGTGATCCTTGTCCGGCACGCCGTCAAGCAGGCTGAACGTGCCGCGGCAGGCGCCTCGTAGGAAGAGAGAGCAACAGGTGCAGCAGACGGTATTTGACGTCAACGGCAATGCGTCGGGCGAGGTTGATCTCTCCGACTCCGTATTTGGCATCGAGCCTAATGTTCCCGTGATGCACCAGGCGTTTGTTCGGCAGATGGCCAACGCTCGTCTCGGGACGCACGACACGAAGACTCGCGGCGAGGTCCGCGGCGGCGGTCGCAAGCCGTGGCGCCAGAAAGGTACCGGGCGCGCTCGACAGGGGAGCATCCGGTCTCCGCAGTGGCGCGGCGGCGGAGTGGTGTGGGGCCCGCACCCGCGCAAATACACGAAGGACATGCCGAAGAAAATGCGCCAGCTGGCGATCCGTTCGGTCCTTTCGGTGAAGCAACGGGACGAACAATTGATCGTGGTTGACGGACTCAACGAAGTCGAGCCGAAGACGCGTGAGATGCGTCAAGTATTGGCGTCGCTGCCGAATGGCACATCGCGCTCGACGTTGATCGTCGTGTCCGATACCAAGTCGGTGCGGCGCGGTGCCGGCAACCTTACCAATGTCAAGGTTCTGTCGGCGCGTTACGTGAATGTTCGCGACGTGCTGAAGCATGAGCGACTGGTGTTATCCCGCGATGCCGTGGATGTAATCCACCAGCTCTGGGCGAATTGAGAGGGAGTCGATGGATTACCAGGACGTATTGCGTCGCCCGGTGATTACCGAGAAGAACACGTTGCTCATGGAGATCGGGCAGTATTGCTTCGTGGTCGCCAAAGACGCGAACAAGATTCAGATTAAGGAAGCGGTTGAGAAGACCTTCAACGTGGAGGTTACCGCTGTCAACGTGATGAATGTACGGGGCAAAGAGCGCAAGCGCTCAGGGCGCCGCAGCCGTCGGCAGAGCGTCGGCTTCACCCCGGCATGGAAAAAGGCGATCGTGACCCTCAAAGAGGGGGACTCGATCGACATCTTCGGCGCCGTTTAGGCCGGAGCAAGACGGGGCAGAGAGGATCCGACGATGCCAATTCGAAAGTACAGACCGACATCTCCCGGGCGTCGCAACATGACGGTGTCGACGTTCGACGAGGTGACGAAGAAAAAACCCGAAAAATCGCTCATCGAGCCACTGAAGAAGAACGCTGGTCGCAACAATCAGGGGCGACTCACCGTTCGACATCAGGGCGGTGGAAGTAAGCGCTATTATCGCAAGATCGATTTCAAGCGGGACAAGTTCAGCGTGGTCGCTCGCGTGGCCGCGATTGAGTACGACCCGAACCGGTCTGCCAATATTGCGCTCCTCTTCTATCGCGACGGAGAAAAGCGCTATATTCTCGCGCCGCTTGGACTAAAGGTTGGTGACGAGGTTCAGTCTGGCTCGGGCTCTCCGATCCGATTGGGCAACTCCTTGCCGCTGGACGAAATTCCACTCGGCACGCAGATTCACAACATCGAGCTCTATCCGGGTCGCGGCGGACAGATGGTTCGCTCGGCTGGCGTGTCGGCGCAGTTGATGGCCAAGCAGGACGATTACGCACAGATTCGCATGCCCTCTGGCGAGGTTCGTCTCGTTCGGCTCGACTGCATGGCGACGCTTGGCCAGGTTGGCAATACCGATCACGAGAATATTCGGATCGGCAAAGCGGGACGCTCGCGCCACATGGGCAAGCGGCCGACGGTTCGCGGCTCGGTGATGAATCCGCGCGACCATCCACATGGTGGCGGCGAGGGTCGCGCTCCGATCGGTGGTCAGCCAAAGACGCCATGGGGCAAGCCGACTCTCGGCTACCGAACGCGTAACAATAAGCAGACCGACAAGTTTATCGTGCGCCGACGTGGCAAGCGGCGATAAAAGCGCAGAACCGGCTGGAGGAGCACTTTGGGTAGATCGTCTAAAAAGGGTCCGTATATTGACGCCAACCTGGCGGAGAAGATCGACGCGCTTAATTCAAGCGGCGAGCGTCGCGTGATTCGCACCTGGGCGCGCGCATCCACCGTCTATCCAGACATGATCGGACACACGGTGGCCGTTCACGACGGACGACGTCACGTGCCAATCTTCGTGACCGAGCAGATGGTCGGACACAAGCTGGGTGAATTCGCCCCGACCCGTACCTATCGCGGTCACGGGAGGGATGCCGAGCGGGCAAGTCGTCGCCGATGAGTGACGTGTTGACGCTTGGTCTCCGAGGAGACGTCTGAGATGGAAGTGACAGCCAAAGCCAAAGGCATTCAGGTTTCGGCACAGAAGGCGCGTTTGGTCGTCGATACGGTGCGGGGCAAGACGATAAACGAGGCCCTGGCTATTCTGCGGTTTCTGCCCCAGAAGTCAGCCGTTGACGTGCTCAAAGTGGTGAAATCAGCGGCAGCGAACGCAGAGCACAACTACGATCTTGACCCGGACGGCCTATACATTAAGGCGATCTTTGCCGACGAGGGCCCGACCTACAAGCGATGGCGCGCTCGTGCCCGCGGCCGGGTGAACCGGCAGTTGAAGCGAACGTCGCACATAACGGTCATCGTCGACGAGATCGAGAAGGGGGCATAGTTTGGGTCGAAAAGTACATCCCATTGGATTCCGTCTCGGCATCGTCCACGGTTGGGAGTCGAAGTGGTATGCCGAGCGCAACTACACCGAGCAGCTCCATGAGGATCTGTTCATCCGACGACTCATCAACGGCGAGCTGACTCGGGCCGGGATCTCTCGTATCGAGATTGAACGATCAGCCAATCGCATCGAGGTCGCGATTCACACCTCGAAGCCGGGTATCGTCATCGGCAAGCAAGGCTCGAACGTCGAGCGGCTGCGTCAGTTGCTCGAGCAGCAGGTGGGCAAGAAGGTCCACCTGAAGATCGAAGAGATTAAAGAGCCAGAGTCCGACGCCCGTCTGGTGGCAGAAAGTATCAGCGAACAGCTCGCTCGTCGCGTGGCATATCGCCGTGCGATGAAGCAGGCCGCCACACAGGCGATGCGTCGAGGCAACATCCAGGGCATCAAAATCAAGATCAGCGGGCGCCTGGGCGGCGCCGAAATGTCGCGCTCGGTCACTGAGATGAACGGACGCGTGCCGTTGCACACGATTCGTGCTGATATCGATTTTGCCGTTGTTCACGCATTGACCACGTACGGCCGGATCGGCGTGAAGGTGTGGGTCTATCGCGGTGATGTACTGCCGGAACCGAAACCGGCATTCGAACCGGCTGAGCTCGAAGCGGCTACCGACTAATCGAGATCGCCGACTGAGGAGATTGGAACCGCAATCATGCTGATGCCCAAGCGGGTAAAACACCGCAAAATGATGCGAGGCCGGATGAAGGGCGCGGCATCACGCGGCACGACGGTTGTCTTTGGCGACTATGGCATTCAGGCCCTTGAACCGGCGTGGATCAACAGCCGCCAAATCGAAGCCTCGCGTCGTGCGATCACTAACGCGATTCGCCGTGGTGGTAAGGTGTGGATTCGCATCTTCCCGGACAAGCCAGTGACGCAGAAACCGGCCGAAACGCGTATGGGAAGCGGCAAGGGCAACCCGGAATTCTGGGTGGCCGTCGTCAAGCCGGGCCGCATTCTGTTCGAGCTCGGAGGCGTTCGCGAGGAGCTTGCCGAAGACGCGCTGATGCGAGCCATTCATAAGCTTCCGATCAAGTGTCGCATCGTTGCTCGCGAGACGGCCGGTGCCGGAGCGACCGAAGAAGCTGCTGAGGTCTAGAGGAGCGACACGTGAAGGCATCTGATTTTCGAGCAATGACCAATTCCGAGCTGGTCGCCAAGATCGACGAGCTCAAGTCCGAGTGGCAAACCCTCCGATTCGATGAGGCGGTCGGCAAAGTGACCGACACGACTCGCGTCCGGAAGATCAAACGCGATATCGCTCGGGTCAAGACAATTCAAACTGAGCGCGAAATGGCCGCCGAGCTGGAGCGCATTCTCGCCGAGTAGGCGGACCACTGAAGTGGGAGGACGGACACGTCAGATATGGAAGAGTCGGCATCCACGACCGTGAAACCGCGATTGACCAAGGTTGGACGCGTGGTTTCGGACAAAATGGATAAGACCGTAGTCGTGTCAGTGGACTACGTTCGCCGCCATCCGATCTATCGCAAGACGATCCGGCGCACGAGCCGGTTCAAGGCGCACGACGAGCAGAATCTCTGCCACGTCGGCGACCTGGTGATGATCGAAGAGACGCGGCCGCTAAGTAAGACAAAGCGCTGGATCGTTCGCCAAATCCTCGAGCGGGCTGCCGAGGCCTAGCGACGAAACAGGCAGACGAAGGGGTGGAAAGGCAATGATCCAGCCGCAGACACGTCTGACGGTAGCCGACAATTCCGGTGCTCGTGAGATCATGTGCATCCGGGTGTTGGGCGGTTCATCACGACGCTACGCCAGCGTCGGAGACATCATCATCGCGTCGGTGAAATCGGCCCAGCCGCATAGCGGTGTGAAGAAGGGTGACGTCGTTCGCGCCGTGGTGGTGCGCACGGCTCAGGAATACGGTCGGCCGGACGGGTCGCATATCCGGTTTGACGACAACGCGGCCGTGTTGATCACGCCACAGGGAAATCCGCGAGGGACGCGCATCTTTGGTCCGGTTGCTCGCGAGCTGCGTGACCGGCAGTACATGCGCATCGTGTCCCTGGCACCAGAAGTATTGTAGCGAGACCAGGGAACGAGGCGAGTACGATGGCAGAGAAGATTGTGACCGGAGACGAAGTCCTGGTCATCGCAGGCAAAGACAAAGGCGCGCGAGCACGCGTACGCCAGAACTTGCCGCGCGAAGACCGCGTGATCGTTGAGGGCGTGAACATCGTCAAACGGCACCAGAAGGCCGTACAGGGCGTGCAGCAGGCCGGGATCATCGAGAAAGAGGCGCCAATGCACGTCTCTAACGTGATGCTCTGGTGCCCGTCGTGTAACCAGCCGACGCGCGCCGGTTTTCGAATGGGTGATTCGGGCAAAAGAGTTCGAATTTGCAGGAAGTGTCAGGCCGTTATTGCGAAGCCGGACTCGACGAAGTAGGCCTGAGCCGTCTGGTGTGAGGATGCAGTGATGATCCCGCGATTGAAACAACGTTATCGAGACGAAGCGGTTCCCGCGTTGATGGCCGATTTTGGCTACGGCAACGTGCACGAGGTTCCGCGCCTCGAGAAAATCGTGCTGAATATTGGTCTTGGCGAGGCGATTGCCAACGCGCGCGCGCTTGACGCGGCCACCAATGATCTCGCGTTGATCACCGGTCAGAGGCCGGTGGTAACCCGGGCGAAGAAGTCGGTTGCGGCCTTCCGCCTCCGTGCGGGAATGCCGATTGGCGCGATGGTGACGCTGCGTGGCGACCGAATGTATGAGTTCTTGGATCGATTGATTGGCACGGCATTGCCGCGCATTCGCGATTTCCACGGGCTCTCGCCCCGGTCGTTCGACGGACGTGGCAACTATTCACTCGGCCTGCGGGAACAATTGATGTTTCCGGAGATCGAATACGACCGAATCGATCGAGTGCGAGGTCTGGAAATCTCGATCGTAACAACGGCGAAGACCGACGAGGAAGGGCGACAGCTCCTGAATCTACTCGGCATGCCGTTGCGAGATGCGTGATCGGGGAGGAAATGGCGAAGAAATCTCAAGTCATTAGATCGATGCGTCCGTCGAAGTATGCGGTACGCCATCACAATCGATGCAAGCTGTGCGGTCGACCGCGCGCCTACATGCGCAAGTTCGGCGTCTGCCGCATCTGTTTTCGAGAGCTGGCCACGACCGGTATGCTGCCGGGAGTGACCAAGTCGAGCTGGTAGCATGCGGAGAGCGGAGTAACGAGAAACAATGACGATCAACGATCCAATTGCGGACATGCTTACGCGGATCCGAAATGCTGGAATGGCTCGCCAGCATGAGACCTCGATGCCGTCATCGAAGATTCTGGTCGCGGTTGCGGCGATTCTTCAGCAAGAAGGCTACATCGAAGGGTTTCGCGTGGAGGAACGACGGCCGGTTTCGGTGCTGAAGATTGAGCTCAAGTACGGGTCGAATCGGGCGCACGCGATTCGTGAGGTCAAGCGCGTCTCCAAACCGGGGCTGCGGGTTTACGCGGGCAAGGACGAGATTCCGATGGTGCGGAGCGGGCTGGGTACGGCCATCGTCAGTACGTCTCAAGGGGTGTTGTCTGGGCGCGAAGCTCGTCATCGAGGAATTGGCGGCGAGGTTCTCTGTACGGTTTGGTAAGCGAATCGGCGACCCAAACGACGGAGGAAAATCATGTCACGTATCGGTAATTTGGCAATTCAGATCCCGAATGGTGTCGACGTCGACGTCAGTCCCGGGCTCGTTCACGTGAAGGGTCCCAAGGGCGAGCTATCTCAGCGGGTTGACCGCGAGATGAAGTTCACCCGTGAGAACGGCTCGTTGCATGTGGAGCGGCCGTCGGATGAGCGCCGTTTTCGCGCACTGCACGGATTGACCCGAACGCTTGTGGCGAACATGGTCAAGGGCGTTACTGATGGCTACCGCAAGGATCTCGAGATCCAGGGGGTCGGCTATCGTGCGTCGCTCGATGGCAAGACGCTTGTGCTGCTGGTCGGTTACTCGCATCCGGTGCGAGTCGAACCAGAGCCTGGCATCAGTTTCGCCGTCGATACTCCGACCCGCATTGGCGTCATCGGGATTGACAAGCAGATGGTTGGCGAGCAGGCCGCCCGCATTCGTCGCATCCGTCCACCGGAACCATACAAGGGCAAGGGAATCCGGTACCAGGGTGAGCGTGTGCGCCGCAAGGCCGGTAAGGCTGGAAAAGTCGGTAAGTAGTACGGCATTAGAGCGTTCGGAGCGGGCGTGGTATCGTTGCCGTTCCGCCATGGTGAAACCGTGTGGCGGGTGGTGAACGGAATCCAGCCCAGGGCCGGCCGCGAAAGGGATTGAGAGCGCAATGCGCTATCAGTACAAACGAGGGCTTTCACCGCGTCAGCGGCGACATTTGCGGGTTCGTGCCCGGGTATCCGGTTCGCCGGAACGGCCACGTCTGAATGTGTTCCGCAGTAACGCACACATTTATGCCCAGATCATTGACGATGCGGCGGGGCATACACTGGTCGCTGCTTCAACTCTCGAAACCGACGTCCGTGATCGGTTCCCAGAGGAGCACCCGAAGCTGGCGCAAGCCAAGCTGGTGGGCCAGGTGATCGGGGAGCGAGCAATCGCCAGCGGTATCAAAAAAGTGGTGTTCGACCGTGGCGGTTACAAGTACCACGGACGTGTTCGTGCGGTCGCCGAGGGTGCCCGCGAGTCCGGACTTGAATTCTAAAGAGACGATCGATTGGATTTCGGACCAGAGATGGACGGGCAAGGCGTATGGTGAGTCGAAATCAATCACGTCGTGGTAGGGATCAGGACGGTCCGCAGCTCGATGAGCGGGTCGTGCAGATCAACCGCGTCGCTAAAGTGGTCAAAGGTGGCCGACGTTTCAGCTTCTCGACTGTCGTGGTCGTCGGAGACGGCCAGGGACAGGTCGGTGTTGGGCTGGGCAAGGCGGGCGAGGTGCCGGATTCGATTCGTAAGGCAGTCGAAACGGCGAAGAAGAGCATGATCAAGGTGCCGCTGTCCGGTCGAACCATTCCACACCCGATCGAGGTGAAGTTTGGGTCGGCACGTGTGCTGATGAAGCCAGCTTCCCCGGGCACCGGCGTTATCGCCGGGGCCGGCGTGCGTGCGGTGGTTGAGGCTGCGGGCATTCACGACATCCTGACCAAGTCATTCGGCAGTAACAACCCCGTGAACGTGACCCGCGCCGCGCTGCTCGCTTTGAGCGAGCTTGAGTCGGCTGAATCGGTCGCGGCCCGCCGTGGTTTGCCCGCTGAGCGATTCCGCCGTCGAGAGAAGGCAGAGCAGGCATGACGAGCGGTAAACTTCGGATTACCTACTTCAAGAGCGCAATCGGTTACAGCCAGTCGCAGCGGGAAACGGTTCGTTCGCTCGGCTTTCATCGGCTGAATCAGACGATCGAGAAGCCGGACAACGAATCCGTGCGGGGAATGATCGAGAAGGTTCGACACCTCGTTCGGGTGGAAGAAGCGGAATCAGAATAGTAGCCGGTTCCGGCACGGCGGCACGTGGGAGAGACCAAGATGCAATTGCACGACTTGAAGCCGAGTCCAGGGTCACATACCGAGAAGAAACGGGTGGGTCGAGGCACGTCCTCCGGAAAAGGGAAGACGTCCGGACGCGGCACCAAGGGACAGCGCGCGCGCGGCAAGATCCGACCAGGGTTCGAGGGCGGTCAGCATCCCCTTTACACCCGAATGTCGTACAAGCGCGGCTTCACCAATATCTTTAAGACCGTCTACGAAGTCATCAATGTCGAGCGGCTGAGCGTGCTCGGCGAATCAGTCACGGCCATTACCCCTGAGGCGCTTTACGAGGCTGGCATCACCCGCGGACTGGAGTTCCCGGTGAAGATCCTCGGCGAGGGCAAAGTAACTCGACCGCTAACGGTGCGAGCGCACAAGTTCTCCAAGAGCGCGCGCGAGAAGATCGAGGCAGCGGGTGGGACCGTGGAGGTCATTGAATAATGCTCGAAGCGGCCGTAAATGCATTCAAGATTCCGGACTTGCGGCGAAAGATCTTCTTTACACTTGGGATCCTCGTCATCTTTCGATTCCTGGCAACGATTCCGGTGCCGGGTGTTGATCGGACGGCGCTGAACAATCTGCTGCAGCAGAATCAGCTGCTCGGCATGCTGAACCTCTTCTCGGGCAGTACGCTGAAAAACTTCTCGATCCTCGCGATGGGCGTGTACCCCTACATTACCGCGTCGATCATCATGCAGCTGCTGACACCGACGATTCCAGCGCTCGATGAGCTCTCTAAAGAGGGTGAATCGGGGCAGCAGAAAATCAATCAGTACACTCACTGGATCACCGTTCCGATCGCGCTGCTGCAGGGCTACGGCCAGGCCGTTCTGATGGAGCGGAACAACGTTCTCTCCAACTTTGGCCTGTTCAACTCGCACACCGCCCTTCGGAGCGTCGGCATTCTGCTGATGATGACGGCGGGCACGATCTTACTCGTCTGGCTTGGCGAGTTGATCACCGAGAACGGTATCGGCAACGGCGTCTCGATCATTATCTTCGGTGGCATCGTCGCGAGTTTGCCGTCGGCAGTTGGCAACCTCATCTCGGGTGGCACGCTGTCGCAGAACGTGATGGGCACGCTCGTCTTCCTGTTCATCGGCCTGTTCACCATCGTCGGTATGGTGCTGATGAACGAAGGCATG
This sequence comes from uncultured Chloroflexia bacterium, assembly GCA_963782955.1. Classification (GTDB taxonomy): domain Bacteria; phylum Chloroflexota; class Chloroflexia; order Thermomicrobiales; family Thermomicrobiaceae; genus CALAGB01. Next base: position 335,885 of record CAWALJ010000001.1, read on the forward strand.
CGCCGGATTCCCGTGCAGCACGCCAAGCGAATTCGCCGTGGACGGGTATATGGCGGTGGAAGCACGTTCATTCCGCTCAAGGTCAACTCGGCCGGGATGATCCCGCTGATCTTTGCCGTGAGCATTATGGTCTTCCCGGGAATGATCGCGAACTTCCTGCAAACTTCGAGCACGGGCTGGGTGACGAAAGCGGCGACCAACATTGCTAATTTCTTCAACCCGCAGTCGTTCACTTACCAGGCAATTTACTTCGTGATGGTCGTAGCGTTCACCTACTTCTACACCATGGTGCTGTTCCAGCAGCAGAACATTGCAGAGAACTTGCAGAAACAGGGCGCGTTCATTCCAGGCGTGCGTCCGGGTAAGAACACCAACAGCTATCTGACTCGTGTGCTGATGCGTATCACGCTTGCTGGGGCTCTCTTCCTTGGATTCGTTGCCATTTTGCCCTACTTCGCGAGTCAACTGACGAACGTCAACACGTTGCTCTTGAGCGCGACAGCTTTGCTGATCGTGGTCGGTGTGGCTATCGACACCATGCGACAACTCGAGGCGCAGTTGTTGATGCGCAACTATGAAGGATTCATACGGTAAGAGCGGGAGTAGCGGTGACAGGTGGCGGAGCGACCCATGTCATCATCATGGGTCCGCAGGGAGCAGGCAAAGGAACGCAAGCAGTCGTGGTCGCTCCACGGCTTGGGCTGGCACATATCGCGACTGGCGATTTGTTCCGAGAGGTCATGGCAAGCGATTCCGAACTCGGCAAGGAGATTCGCTCCTACTACGATCGTGGAGCGTTGGTTCCGGACGACCTGACGATTCGCATGCTCATGGCACGCGTCGATGACGTGCTAAAGGGCGATCTGAGCTTGAAGGGAATGCTGCTGGACGGCTTCCCGCGTAACCAGGCGCAGGCCGAAGCACTCGACGCTGCTCTGACGGACCGTGGTGACCGGTTGGTGGCGGTCGTACACGTTGACGTTCCGCGTGAAATCTTGATGGATCGGCTGACTGGCCGCTTGATTTGCCCCAACTGCGGCGCTACCTACCACCGCGTCTTCAATCCTCCCAAGAAAGAGGGCGTCTGCGACGTTTGCGGGTCCACGCTGACACAGCGGAGCGATGACACGCCGGAGGCCGTCGAGCGTCGTCTGTCGATCTACTACGAACAGACGGCTCCCGTGTTGAGCTACTATCGTGCGGCCGGGCTGCTGGTCGATGTTGATGGCGACCGTCCTATCGACGTTGTGACTGAATCGATCGTTTCCGAGCTCAAACCCAGGTTTGACGCAATCTGATGGCGATTACCCTGAAATCGTCCCGAGAGATCGGCATCATGCGACGTGCTGGGAAGATCGTCGCAGAGGTGCTCGATGCTGATGCGGGCTGAGGTTCGTCCCGGTGTTTCCACGGCCGAACTTGACCGCAAGGCGCGCGAGATCATCGAGTCGCATGGAGCGAGTCCGTCTTTTCTGGGGCATCAGGGGTTCCCGGCCAGCATTTGCGCCTCGGTAAACGAAGAAGTCGTTCACGGAATCCCGGGACTGCGCGTGCTGAAGGACGGCGATCTGTTCTCCATCGATATCGGGGCGTACCTCGAGGGATACCATGCTGATTCGGCACTGACACTGCCGGTCGGAACGATCTCCGAAGAGGCCGCCCGTTTGGTCGCGGTCACCGAAGCCTCCTTCTTTCGCGGGGTGGAGTTCGCCCGCGCTGGCTGTCGCATTGGAGACATCTCAGTCGCGGTTCAGACCCTGGCCGAGGAAGCAGGATACGGCAGTCATCCGCGAACTAACGGGCCACGGTATCGGTCGCGCTCTTTGGGAGGACCCACAAATCCCGAACTATGGTCGAGCCGGTTCGGGCGCGGTTCTGAGACCAGGGATGACTATCGCGATCGAACCGATGTTGACCTCTGGAGACCCGGGCATCCGAATCCTGGACGATGGCTGGACGATCGTGACGGCGGATGGTGGACTGTCGGCACATTACGAGCATACAGTGCTTATTACCGACGCGGAACCAGAGTTGTTGACCCGCTGAGGAGCTTCTATGGTATAATGCGCCGTTGTGGCGCATGCGTTCGACATGCGCACTTAGCTGTGCGCTGGTCCGAGGTGACAAGTGGCCAAGAAGGATGTCATCGAGGTCGAAGGCAAGGTCACGGAACCGCTTCCGAATGCGATGTTCCGTGTGGAGCTGGATAGCGGGCATGAAGTGCTCGCGCACATCTCCGGCAAGTTGCGCCTCAATTTCATCCGAATCTTACCCGGAGATCGGGTGAGGGTCGAACTCTCGCCGTACGATTTGTCGCGAGGACGAATCACCTATCGATTGAGGACCTAGATTCGAAACTCACGGTTGGGAAGAAGTGACGAAATGAAAGTAGCTGCATCAGTGAAGCGGCGCTGCGACAACTGCCGCATTATCAAGCGGCGTGGCGTTGTCCGCGTAATCTGCACGAATCCGAAGCATAAGCAGCGACAGGGTTAGGGAGTAGAAGATGGCACGAATCGCTGGCGTAGATCTCCCTCGTGAGAAACGTGTTGAGATCGGCCTTACCTATATCTATGGCATTGGGCTGACCACGAGCCAGCGGCTGCTGCAGCAGACGGCCATCAGCCCCGATACCCGTGTTCGCGATCTGACCGACGATGAAGTTCAGCGGCTGCGCGACATCGTCGAGAAGGAAATGCTGGTCGAGGGCGATCTGCGCCGTGAGGTCAGCATGAACATCAAGCGCTTGATGGATATCGGAAGCTACCGTGGCCTGCGGCATCGTCGTGGGTTGCCGGTTCATGGCCAGCGCACCAAGACGAATGCGCGCACGCGCAAGGGCCCGAAAAAGGCCATTGGTGTGCGGCGCAAGGGCCGCTAGTTCCCGACATCGATCGAGCCAGTCGATCGCAGAGTTGAGCGTTTCGGCGGGCGCGAGCGCCCGCCCACGAATGAAATGACGCAGAAAGGACACGCAGCGCATGGCAGACCGCCGACGTGCAGCCCGAGGACGAGGGCGTGTAAGGCGACGTGATCGTAAGAACATCCCTCGTGGTCGTGCTTACGTGCAGTCGACGTTCAACAACACGATCGTGACGCTGACCGATCAGGTCGGCAACGTGGTCGCGTGGTCGAGCGCTGGGGCGTCCGGGTTCAAAGGATCGCGCAAGAGCACACCATATGCGGCTCAGGTTGCCGCAGAGACCGCTGCGCGCAAGGCGATGGAGCACGGGATGCGTCAAGTCGACGTCTTCGTCAAGGGTCCTGGCTCTGGCCGTGAAATGGCAATTCGCTCGTTGCAGGCAACCGGTATTCAGGTGACGTCAATCGCCGATGTTACCCCGGTGCCACACAACGGCTGCCGACCACCGAAGCGACGCCGCGTTTAGCTTGAGTTTTGAGATTCAGGCTCGTTGGCCGTGGGCTCCAGCGAGTCGAGGAGGATGAATGGCAAGGTACACTGGTCCGGTATGCCGGATCTGTCGTCGGGAAGGGTTGAAGCTCTACCTCAAAGGTGAGCGCTGTCTCAGCCCGAAATGTCCGATCGTGCAGCGGCAGCCGATGCGGAATTTCCCGCCTGGGCAGCACGGACAGAAGCGCTCGCGTCGCCCGTCCGAGTACGGGATCCAGCTGCGCGAGAAGCAGAAGATTCGCAAGATGTACGGCGTGCTCGAGGGGCAGTTCCGACGTCACTTCACGGAAGCAGTGCGACGTGGTGGCGTGACCGGAGAGAACTTGCTGCAGATCCTCGAGATGCGGCTAGACAACGTAGTCTACCGGCTTGGCTTTGCTGATTCACGCAAGCAGGCGCGGCAGATCGTGCGTCACGGTCATTTCACCGTGAACGGCCGTAAGACCAATATCCCGTCGTTCATTGTCAAGCCCGAGGATGTCATCGCAGTTCGCGCCCAAAGTCGAGAACGCGAATATTTCAAGATCGTCGCCGAGACTGCCGGTTCCAAGCAGGTTCCGGACTGGATGACGCGCGATATGGACAACCTGAGCGGGCGAATTGTGAGCGTTCCGGCGCGCGATCAGATTGAGATTCCGCCGCTCAACGAGCAGTTGGTCGTTGAGTTTTACAGCCGGTAACGCCACGCCACTGGTGTTCGGCGCATGACGTTGTTCTCGTGCGCCGTGCACCGACTATTGGCCGGAGGAGGCTGATTCGATTGCTAGAAATCGCGCAACCACGAGTTCAACAGACCCATTCCGGGCTTAATTACGGCCGCTTCGTTGTAGAGCCGCTCGAGCCCGGTTACGGAATTACTATTGGCAATTCGCTCCGGCGGATTTTGCTGCGCTCGCTGCCTGGCGCGGCAATCGTGCGCGTGCGCATTGCCGACGTTTGGCATGAGTTCTCCACGATCGAGGGAGTGCGTGAAGACGTCACCGAGATCGTGCTGAACCTCAAACGCGTGCGCTTGCGTGTCGTCTCCGAAGCGTTCCGAGAGACCCGCGCGAGCCTGTACGCGCACGGCGAAGGCGTCGTCACCGCCGGGGATATCGACTGGCCAGGCGAGATCGAGATCGTCAATCCGGATCAGGTGATCGCGACGCTCGATAACGATCGAGCACGGTTGGAGATGGATCTGGTCGTGGCTCGTGGCCGTGGCTACCAACCGGCCGAGGCGCAGGAGATCTTCTCGATCGGAGAGATTCCGGTTGACGCGATCTTCACGCCGATTGAGAAGGTCAATTACGTCGTAGAGCACACGCGCGTTGGTCAGATGACGGACTACGATCGGTTGATTCTTGAGATCATCACTGACGGCACCATCGAGCCTGATGACGCGCTGTCACGTTCGGCGCAGATCATGGTCGATCATGCCCGGCTGATCGCGGACTTCAACCGCGAGCCGGTCGAAGAGGTCGAGGAAACCACCCGGTCAGTATCTGAAGCGGATACCCGTCCATTGGCGGAGCTTGGACTGTCGCCGCGTGTGTTGAACGCACTGCGCAGTCGCCACATCGACCGCGTTGGACAGGTTCTCGACATGGAGCCCGAGCAGCTTCTGTCGATTCGCAATTTCGGTCCGCGGTCGCTGCAGGAGCTGAAAGAGCGGATGTCCGAGTTCGGTTATCAGTTCGAACTGCCAGACGGTGAGCCGGGCAGTGACGACGAAGATGAAGATTCAGACGGCGGTGCCGACTCGGACGTCGCCGGATAATTTGGGGAGACGATCGCATGAGGCACCGTGTCGCTGGCCGTAAGTTCGGCCGCAATACCAATCAGCGTAAGGCGCTCTTCCGCAATCTTGCCGTGTCGCTGATCCTGCATGAGCGCATCCAGACCACTGAGGCGAAGGCCAAGACGATCCGCCCGATCGTCGAGAAGCTGGTCACGATGTCTCGTGAGGACTCCGAGCATCATCGCCGCCTCGTGATGGCGCGGCTGGCGGATGAGCGAGCGACGGCCAAGCTGTTTGACGTCATCGGGCCACGGTTCGATGGTCAGCCGGGCGGGTATACGCGAATTTACAAGCTCGGGACGCGGCGGGGTGACGCGGCCCCAATGGCGATGATCGAATTCATCGCCTAGTAGCTGCACGCTGCTGAACGGCGGTCCTGTGAGCGAGACCGAACGGCATATTCGTTTCGATCTCGGGTACGACGGAACAGCGTTCTATGGTTCGCAAAGGCAGCTGCAGCGGCGCACGGTGCAATCGGAAGTGGAGAACGCGCTGAACCGATTGACCGGCGACGTGGTCACATTGGCGTTCGCTGGACGGACTGACCGTGGCGTTCATGCCGTCGGTCAGGTGGCGAGTGGGACGATCTGCTGGCGTCGGACTATGGAAGCGCTCCGTTTTGCGCTGGACTCGCTCACTTCGGATGACGTTTCGATTGTGGGAGCGCGAGAGGTTGGGGACCGGTTTCACGCACGATTCAGCGCTCGGCAGCGAGAATATCGCTATCGGATATGGAATTCGGCTTCTCCGCCGGTGTTGTTGCGGCGATATGCGTGGCACGTTCGAACAGCGCTCGACGTTGACCGCATGAACACTGCGTCCGAATCTCTGATTGGCGAGCACGATTTCGCCTCATTGGCGGGATCTGGGCTCGGGGTTCCGGGATCGGCAGTTGATTGCACCCGATCGGTGTCGCAGGCTGATTGGCGAGTTGTGACACAGAATATCGAGCGCTCGGATGGCGACGGCCGATTGCTTGAGTTTCGGGTTCGAGCCGATCGATTTTTGCCGCACATGGTGCGGAACATGGTCGGAAACCTGGTCGAGGTTGGCCGGTCGAACAAATCAGTCGAGTGGCTTGCGGCGACTTTGGAGTCGCGTGATCGACGGGCGGCCGAAGCGCCAGCGCCGCCACACGGACTGGTTCTGTGGAGCGTTGACTACCCGGAAGGGTCTGAGATCTGACGCCGGATAATGGCGGCGTCGTTTCCATTGAGGAGCACAGGTTCGAATGAAGACGTACACGCCGAAGGCATCCGAGATCACGCGCGATTGGTTCGTGGTCGACGCAGAGAATCAGACACTCGGCCGGATTTCGACGCAAATCGCGTCGGTGCTGCGCGGAAAGCATAAGCCGATCTTCGCAACGCACATGGACACCGGCGACTACGTGATTGTCGTGAATGCCGAGAAGATTCGCGTTACCGGTAACAAGGAATACAAGAAAGTCTATTACCGGCACTCACAGTATCCAGGCGGCTTTCGCTCGACACCGCTTCGCGATCAGTTGGTCAAGCATCCGACTCGTCCGCTGGAGCGCGCGGTACGGATGATGTTGCCAAAGAACTCTCTCGGTGATGCGATGTTCAGAAAGTTGAAGGTCTACGCTGGGCCGAACCATCCGCATACGGCTCAGAACCCACAACCGCTGCGGATCGAAGGATAGAGGAGAGACAGGCAAGAGTGGAAGCAGGAGCGAACGCCGAACGGCAGCAGCGATACGTCCATGGCACCGGCAGGCGCAAATCGGCCGTGGCCCGAGCGCGTCTATACCCTGGGCGCGGCAACTTCGAGGTGAACAACAAGAGCGCTCGTGACTATTTTGGAGGCCGGGACATCTATCAGGCGATGATCGCCGAGCCCTTGCGCCTGACAAACATGGTGGAACGCTTCAACGTTCAGATCCGTGTCGTTGGTGGCGGCATGACGGGCCAAGCCGGCGCCGTGCGGCACGCAATTGCACGTGCCCTGGTTCGCGCCGATCCGGAACTGCGTCCCGTTCTGCGTCGCGCTGGCATGTTGACACGTGACGCTCGTGTCAAGGAGCGCAAGAAGGTCGGACTCAAGCGAGCCCGCAAGGCGCCACAGTACACCAAGCGCTAACGTCTATTCATTCTCAAGCAGATTCAAACGCCGGGAGTCATCGATTCCCGGCGTTTTTTGTTGCTCTCAGCAAATTCATGAGTCTGATCGCTTCCTCGATCTCGACATCAGTTCGTGTCGCAGGCGTGGCCCGCAGCAGTGCGACGTAACTTGATCGATTGTTGCATCGTTGAAGGTGTCACGGTATTTGGTTGAACCGTCAGTTCTCGGCTATGGTCATCGGTTTTACCTGCCGTGATGTAACCAATGGCGGTGAAATGCGGCGGAAGACCCGTGAATCGCACGAACGACGGAGTGACAGGCAGTCTACGTTGGATGCGCAGTCGACGTGAGCAATCAGAGGCTAGGCGCGTTCCTGAGGACGTCCTTGTGGCGACTGAACCTGGCGCATCGAGGTACGACAGCGCGTCATTGCGTCGCTGATTCGTTTCAGGCTCGACGGTCTCCACCAAGCGTGAACGGCAACCGGACTCAACTCAAGCGTGACGAGACCCTCGTATTGCGTCTGAGCTAAGCGCAGCAGAACGTCGTCGAGCGGCAAGATGCCATGTCCTGGCAGTTGGTGATCGCGGCGCATCGCGTTCCAGAGCCCAAAGCGAGACTGACGGTCGGCAACGTCGCTTAAGTGAATGTTCGCGATGCGAGGCAGGAAGGCGCGTAGGGTGTCCAGTAATTCCCAGTTACGACTGGCCGCGTGGGCGGTGTCGTAGGTGATCTGCAAATCCCACTCTTCAGTCAACCAGAGGAGGCGGTGAGGATGATCGAACGCCCAGGTCGGCGTCTTCTGCGACGACCGCCCGCTGTTCTCGATCGCGACGGCGAAGCCGCTGCGCTGCGAAATATCGACCGCCGTGTTCACCGCATCAAACCAGATGCGAGCAGCCGGATCGTGGAGTGACTGGACCTCCGGCGTGTGAACTACGAGCGCCGAACAACGCGGAAATCGTGATGCGAATCGTGCGGACTCAATGATGTCACGAGCGAGGACATCGGCTGAGGCGCGTCGCAATCGCAAGACTGTGTGCACTGAGCGAACCGGGATCTCGAACCGCTCCTCAAGACGACGAACGTATTCAGGATCGAGGTGACCTGAACGCGGGGTCAGCATTAACTCGACGCCGTCCGCGCCGGCATCGTGGGCCAGACTCAGTGAGCTTTCGACGGAGAAACCCGGGAACGCGCCGGTCGAAAGTAGGAGTTTCATCACTGCGTTACCCGCCAGCCTGAGATGCTTCGACTGATCGCCCTGTCTAGATTCTTCAGCACACGCATCGCGCCGAATATCTTCGAGTCTAGCATGACCTCCGTCAATCGACACCCCGAAATCGGGGTTCAACTGCGGCCCGATCAGGTCATGCTGCCCCCACCAATGGTCCCAGAAGAGACTGATCGATCGACCGCGCGAATTACCGCTCGCTGCGTGGCAACCGAGAGTTGAAGCGCATCTCTCGGCGAGAGTCGTCCCTCTTTGCGCGATAGTACGAAGAATGTGTCGCCGTCGAACGGTGTATGCGCTGGATGAATCGCCCGTGCCAGACCGTCGTGCGCCGCGACCGCAATCCTCACCAGATCGTCACGAGAGACCTCAGCCTCAACCACGATTACGCCAATCGAGGTGTTCTCACCCGGGCGCGCCCCCGGGTTCTCTCCAGTCAGTACTCGATCTTCGAGCGACAGGTAGTCGGCCGACTTCGGCCCCTGAGTTGACGCGACCTCACCGACAGCATTCACGGCGATGATCGCTGCCACCGTGCCCGGAGTGACCGCAACACTCGCAACTCCAATACCTGCCGGGCGTCCACGCTGGTCGATCAGTTTCGCCACGGTCGCTCCGGCACCCGCGCCGATAGGGCCAGAGGTCCATCCGTTTTCAATTGCCGCGTCTGCTGCACGGTATCCGGCGTCCGCATCCGGCCAAACTGGCTGCTCACCCTTCAAATCGAATAGCACAGCCGCTGACACGATTGGCACTGGAATGCTGGCGGTCGGGAAACCGCGGCCGCGTTCTTTCAACCAACGCATTACTCCGTCGGCCGCGCTCAATCCGAACGCGCTACCCCCGGTCAGCAAGACGGCATTGACGCGTTGTACCAGACGACCTTCTTCAAGCAATGCCGTTTCTCTGGTTCCTGGCCCGCCGCCGCGCACGTCGACAACGGCCAGTGCTGGCTCATCGGGGATCACTACGGTGCAACCGGTCATGCCAGAGGAGTGGGTCCAGTGCCCAACGCGAAATCCTGGCATCGAAAACGGAACCGTGTCTTCAATCATGTCATCCTCGGCGCGTGCTCAGTAGAGACAAATGTTCGATCAGATTTCGATCTGTACACCGGATCTGGCAATCGTGATCGCTCCAGCAAAAGTTGCCCGCGCTTCGTCGGCAGCTGTTCCGACCCCGTTCTCGGCCCACAGATGGGTCAGCAACAGGTGGTCAGCGTTCGCCAGAGATGCAATCTGTCCAGCCTGGGCCGCCGTGAGATGTCCGTCACTTTCTGAAGTACCCGAAGGCATCGTGGCCTCGCAGATGATTACGTCTGCGTCGTGAGCGAACTTGGCCAGCGACTCGACGTATTTGGTGTCGGCAAGGTAGACGAGCGTTCGCCCCTGACACTCGATACGTGAAGCCCAGCAGTCGATGAAGTGCCTGGTTGGCGTGAATGTGACGTGAAACGGTCCGACCTGCAGCGCGGAGTCGGGATCGTATTCTGCCACGTCAAATTCCGTCTCAAAAAATGGCTCATCAGCTTCTGCTCCGACGGCAAATACTCCTGACAGTCGATCCAGGAAGTGTTTGCCGTTCGGCGGTAGCCACAGCGGCACGTGCGGGCCACGACCGTTCGGAATGTAGCGTAATCCGTAGCGGAACGGCACAAGGTCGATGGTGTGATCGGAATGGAGATGAGAGATCAGCACGGCGCCCGTGTCGCGGAGTCGAAGGTGCTTGCGTAGCTGAGGGATGCATCCCGGACCGCAGTCGATCACCAGTGAGAAATCACCCTGTTCGAGGAGGTAGCTCGATGACGCATCACCGGGATTCGGACAAGCGGCGGAACCCCCAAGGACAGTGAGTCTCATGCGTTGCCCCCATTTGCCTCAAGGTGAATTACGTCGTTCCAACAGGTGATCGACGCCGTTCCGGTTCCGTTCATTTCCAATCGCGTGATACTGCAATTGCTGAGTCTGTAGCGAGTCCAGTCGTTAGGATCGCCGCCAGACAACTGAACCACCGCCGAGGAAATCACGCCCTCGTGTGCTACGACGACCAGTCGTTCGCCTCGGTGACTGGCGGCAATCTCATTCACTGCGGCAATGACTCGCTCGTGGAACTCTCGACGTGACTCTCCTCGCGGGAAGCGAAAATTGAGGTCCGAAAAGTCGAACATCCCGCGATAGATTTCCGGATAGGTGTCCTTGATCTCGGCAATGGTCTGGCCTTCGAACTCGCCGAAATGAAACTCAGCCAGGTTCTGATGCAGGCGAACCTCGGCGTTCACTCGGGTGGCGATTGCCTCGGCTGTCACGCGTGCACGCGACAGCGGACTGGAGTGGATGGAGTCGATGCCACCGATATCGTCGACCGCCTGGGCGACACGTAGAGCCTGCCAACGGCCGAGTTCGTTCAATGGCTCGTCAGTCTGGCCGTGAAGCAGGCCCTCGAGGTTGCTGCGCGTCTGGCCATGACGAACGAACACCAGTTCTGTGATTGTCATCGGTTATTCACCATCGTATCGCTCTTCTGAAGTTGGTCATAGAAGTCACACAGATCGGTCAGCACGCAGTCGGAGCAGCGTGGCGAGCGAGCACGGCACACCTCCCGGCCATGTTTGATGACGTTGAGGTGGAACGAGTAGACATCCTCCGGATCAAGCAGGGATTCCAGTTTGTCGTGTGCCTGGTTCGCGCTGGTCGAGTGGTCGATCAAGCCCACGCGGTGCGAAACACGGAAGACATGCGTGTCGACCGGCAAGGCAGGCTGGTGACACGCAAACAAGAGCACACATGCGGCGGTCTTTGGCCCGACACCGGGCAGCGCTTGAAGGCGCGACTTCGCCTCACCGAGCGGTGCTGATGGCAGATCGTCCAGCAGGTCTCCGGCGAGCGCTTCGCGGACTACCGCTTTGATGCGGGGCGCCTTCATGGCGGCCAGTCCGCCACTGCGGATGGCGTTAGCGATCTCATCCGGATCCGCGCTCGCCACGTCTTCCCAAACAGGGAACGCGGCCCGGAGCGATCGGAAGGCACGTTCACAATTGGCGTCCGACGTGTGCTGCGAGAGTATGGTCAGGACGAGTTCATCGAGCGGAGGGTTGGAGATTCGCCAGATCGGTCTTCCGTAGGCGTCTTCGAGACGGCTTAACATGACCGCGACGCGCCGTTCGAGATCTTCAAGTGTGTTGCTTTTCTGTGCCATGTCTGCATTGTACACGCCGATGAATTGTCAGAGAGTTGGTTCCGCCTTCGGTCCGGCAGGCGTAGAAGATGCATTCGATTCGGACAACAAGCGCGTTAATCTAGCGTAGGATTGCACCACGAAACTTGCCGTGTTTATGACCGGGAGTATCCCTGATATGCCGCGATCGTTACCTGAAAGAAGTTGCGGGGTTCTGCTGCATCCCACCTCGTTGCCCGGTCCGTCCGGGGTAGGAACTCTGGGGGAGGAAGCCTATCGGTTCGTGGACTTCCTGACGGCCGCGGGACAGGGCATCTGGCAGATCCTGCCGCTCGGTCCGGTCGGTGAGGCTTGCTCTCCGTATGACAGCAACTCCGCTTTCGCTGGAAATGCGTTGCTGATCGACGAGCGCTGGTTGGTAGACCGTGGTCTGTTGCGGATGGAAGAGATCGATGACGAACTCCCCTCGGTCGATCGCGCTGACTTCGTACTGGCACGAGCCCGCAAGGAGCCTCTACTCAGGCTTGGATTCGCGCGCTTTTCGGAGCGTACTGACACGGAACTCCTGACTCAATTTGACGAATTTCGTAGCCGCGAGTCAGCCTGGTTAGACGACTACGCGATCTTTCGTGCGATTGAGGATTCCCAGAACGGACTGCTGTGGAATCAGTGGCCCGCGGCTTTGGCGGCTCGTGATTCACAGGCCGTGGCTGAGATTAAGTCAGAGCTAACAGACGAAATTCGTTTTCATCAATTTGTGCAGTTCTTGTTCGATGCTCAGTGGCACGAGCTCCGTTCGTATGCGAATGCCCATGGAGTTCGGATCATGGGCGACATCCCGATATACGTTTCACTCGACAGCGCCGATGTCTGGGCGCATCAGCATCTGTTCGAGCTTGACCGTCACGGAAAGCCGCTCGTTGTAGCGGGCGTGCCGCCAGATTACTTCTCGTCCACCGGACAATTGTGGGGCAATCCCTGCTATCGATGGGATGAGCTCGAACGAGCAGACTTCCGATGGTGGACTGAGCGTTTCCGACGCACGCTCGAGCTTGCGGATATCGTGCGGGTCGATCACTTCAGAGCCTTTCAAGCGGGCTGGCAGGTCGCCGCAAATGAGCAGACGGCGATCAACGGTCGCTGGGTGGATGGTCCTGGTGTCACACTCTTTGACTGTGTCGAACGAGCGCTTGGACGGCTACCGATCGTTGTCGAGGATCTGGGCATCATAACCGACGACGTTGATGAACTGCGTGAACGGTTGAATCTCCCCGGCATGAAGGTACTTCAATTCGCATTTGGCGGCGATAACGAGAACCCCTACCTGCCGCACAATTTCGTTCCCAATTGCATCGTCTACACCGGAACGCACGATAACGACACGACGGTTGGGTGGTACGAGCACCTGAATCGAGAATCGAAAGAACACGTTCGACAGTATCTGGGTTGCGAGCCAGAGGAAATTGGTTGGGCGTTGATTCGGGCTGCATATGCATCGGTGGCGATGTCAGCCATTGTGCCAGCACAGGACTTGCTCGGGCTCGGCAGCGAACATCGAATGAATACGCCAGGCACCGTCGAGGACGACTGGCTGTGGCGACTGCTCCCGAACCAGCTCGGGCAAAAGACCGCCGATCGGCTGCGCGACCTGGCGATGCTCTACCGTCGAACTTCGAAGTCCTGGTTGTCGTGACTGCCGATTCAACCGGCCTTCATGCGTTCACGAGTGTCGCGGAGCGACGTGACTTCGTGCTGCTCTCGCTCTTCGAGCGGATGAAGGCTCAAATCGATAGCCACCCAGAGCGTTTTCGATATTGGATAAAAGAAGAGCGGGAAGACAGCGTTCAGCACGAGCGCCGCGACGAGCAATGGCACCATCGGAACATTGGGCCAGGTCCAAATCACAACCGTAGCCAAGAGGGCGACGAAGATAACCTCGGTAACGACCGTGTTGATGGCAACGGCGCCGGTCCAGTACCCTTCTTCGCGCTCAAAATGTAGACCGCATTGCGGACATCGATCGATCATCCGGAGCCAGTGCCGGAAAAGCCGCGGCTGACCGCAATTTGGACAATGCAGTGTCAATCCCCGCAGAAGCGTTCGTTTCCAGCTCATTCCGTGGGCGCCCTCCCGTGGCGCTGGCAAGATTGATGTCGCGTCCTACTCTTTTCCCCAGGTTAAGCATACTATCCGTCTCCAACGATTGATGCAGTTTCATAGGTACCAGCGGACCGTGATGAGCAACATTTCACACTGAATCGTTCACAAAGTTGAGACACTCTTGATTGGAATCGCTGCGCGTATGACACTGTTGTTGTGGATGATTGAACTGGACTTCGAGGGTGTACAGCCTTCGAGGATTCGATGGCAACGTCGGACGTGCCATCGAGCATAGTCATACGGTGTTGCTGATCAGAAGGGGAATGACTAGATGAGGGCACAGCTTGGAACACCAGTTCGAACCCGCGATGACAAGGCGATTGGTCCAGTCGAGTGGTTGCTCATAAGTCCCGAGACTCGGGCGGTCAAGAGCCTTGGTGTGCGACATGGACACATCCGTGACACCGTGGTCAAAATCCCTCTTAAGGCGATCAAGGTCGACCCGGAAATGGACCACCTCATCGCGGATGCGGATGAAGAGAGCGTCAAGAACCTATTCCATCCGGCGCGAGCGAATGGAGACGAGACCCTAAACGGCGAGGCGGTGGCCGCGTCTACCGGCGGTGGAGTATTTCCGGCTGATTCGCTTGTTCCGAAGCCTCATGAAGCTGCGATGGCCCACATGCACACCGAGCTTCAGGAGATGGAGCACATGGCGGACGTGGACGTGGTGATGGTGGGCGACGGAAGCGACGTATTCACCAAGAATACGCATCAAGTAGGTGAAGTCGATCAAGTCCGCTTTGACGTCACGACCGGTCAGGTGCTGAGTATAGTAATCAAGGCAGGAATCTTCCACCATCAGTCATTCGAGCTTCCGGGTGACCTCATCGCGGGAGTCGACGATGGCGCGGTCTATCTGAACGTTGATCGCGAGGCCGTCAAACAGCACATTCTTGCCGCGAGCTAGCGAACACGGCAACGGACCGGGATGCTCCTTGTCGTTCGGTGAATCTTCCCGGTCCGCCCCAATTCCTAGGCAGCCGTCGAGTCAACCACAGGCTACGCGGACTTGACGGTGATCTTATTTCCCGGCTTCTCGACCGTCTTGTGGAACGTGATAGAAAGGACGCCGTCCTCGTACTTGGCTTCCCCGGTCGACTCATCAACCGGTGACGGAAGCGTAATACTTCGTTCAACGGTACCGACGCGGCGTTCGACAACGTGCCACTGTCCACGTGTTTCATCACGGTGTTCGTTGCTCTCGCCGTGTATCGTCAGCAATCCGTTTTGAATCTCGACCGAAATATCATCCGGTCTGATGCCCGGCATCGATGCCTTCACGGTCATCGTGTCGTCTGTCTCGTGAACGTCGAGCGGCATCATGCCGCGATCTTCGGGCAGTCCAGCGTTGTTCGTGAGATCGTTGAAGAGACGATCGAACCTATCCCTCAAGGTGTCCATATCCAGGAAGCGAGATCGTGGGGTAATGCTCATGAATGCCTCCGTTCAGTCGCATGCGCTATCGTGCGTCGTTGCACGCCCTTCAGAGGGTATCCCGAACGCAGCAACAAATGCGCCACGATTCGATCCGAGCGCGTGTCAAACACATGTCACGCACCGGTGCGTTCTCGGTTCATTCTCCCACCAAATCGCCAATCGCGACGCTGACTGACCAAATTTTCGCCTCGGCAGTCCGAGCGTTGACGCAGGAGGGATCGCTGCGTTGCGTGGTCAGCTGAACTTATCAAGCTCGATTCGCCTGTTTCCTTCACGCGGGTATTCGCGTCATCATCTCAACTCAGTCATTGCTCAGGCAACCAAGAACCGGTAACCTCATCGTGGAATGCCTAGGTTCCTGGAGGTGGAATGACTGACAGATCGCACGAGATTGCGCTCTCGACTGACCTGTACCAGATGACGATGGGGGCGAGCTACCACGCGCTCGAAATCACCGGTCGGGCAACCTTCAGCCTGTTCGTTCGTCGCCTGCCTCAAGAGAGAGCCTTCCTGGTAGCAGCCGGGTTGGATGAAGCGCTCGATCGACTGGAGTGCTTGCGTTTTGATGACGACGCGCTTGAGTATCTGCGCTCTACGGGTCAGGTCCGACCGGAGTTCATCGATTCCCTCAAGAACTTTTCGTTCAGCGGTGACGTCTGGGCGGTACCTGAGGGACGAATCGTTTTCGCTGACGAGCCACTGCTGGAAGTGCAGGGACCAATCATCGAAGCGCAGATTGCCGAGACCATTCTGCTGAATGCGCTGCACTATTCGACGCTGGTGGCGTCGAAGGCAGCTCGCTGCGTCGCCGCTGCCCCCGGTTCCTCTTTGATCGAATTCGGTCTGCGCCGCACTCCAAGCGTTGATGCAGGATTGGCGGCGGCACGATCCGCCTACATCGCGGGGTTCACCGGTACAAGCAACCTGTACGCGGGAGAGCAACTGGGAATTCCGGTGGCCGGAACAGTGGCTCACTCCTTCATCGAAATCTTTCCGGCCGAGCTCGACGCGTTTCGCGCGTTTGGTTCCACCTTCCCAGGCGGCGTGACATTGCTTATCGATACGTATGACACGCTCCAGGGAGCACGAAACGCGGCGATCGTCGCCAAGGAATTGGCACGCGTTGGGCGGCGGGTGATGGCGGTTCGGCTCGACAGCGGAGATCTGGTCGCGCTTAGCCGTGAAGTGCGACGAATCCTTGACGATGAAGGGCTGGCGGACGTCGGAATTCTTGCTAGTGGTGGACTTGACGAGTTCGACCTGGCTCGATTCGCCTCCTCCGACGCGCCAATCGACGCCTACGGCATTGGAACGCGCCTGGGGACCTCGGCCGACGCGCCATCGGTCGACATGGTCTACAAACTGGTTCAGTACGACGACGTCCCGAAACTGAAGTTGAGTGAGGGGAAGGCGACGCTCGTTGGCCCTAAACAAGTGTGGCGCCATGCTGACGCAAACGGGCGGTTCACGTCTGATTTGATCGCGCGCCGAGATGAACCGTCTCCTGGAACTGGCTGGGAACCGTTACTCGAGCCGGTGATGCGCGGTGGCAATCGATTGGTGCAACCTGACCTCTCGAGCATCAAAGAGCGGCACCTTGACGACGCACGACGCATGCCGGACGCCCTGTTCAATCTCGTCGATTTCGACGCGTTCCCGGTACGGCTCAGCGAATCGCTGCAGCGAGCGCAAGCGGACGCAACCGAACGTGTGCGCCAGCGCCAGCGGAGTGCAGGAGCGAGTGTGGGATCTGGTAATGCCCCAGAATCCCGCTGACATGCAGCAGACGAGCGACATCCCGGTCGGAATGGTGCTCGTCGCGGCTGGTCCCTTCCTCATGGGTTCGAGTCAGGGCAGTCAAAATGAATTGCCCGAGCACGAAGTCGGCGTCGCCGCGTTCTGGATCGACCGCTATCCAGTCACGAACGAGCGCTATCTGCAGTTTGTCGAAGCGGTTGGTTACGATGCACCGCCAAGCTGGAGGCGCGGACGTCCCGAACCAAAACGAATGCGCCATCCAGTAGTTGACGTAACATGGGACGACGCGAACGCCTACGCGCGCTGGGCTGAAAAACGACTTCCAACTGAGGCGGAGTGGGAGAAGGCAGCGTCCTGGGATGTGGCCGCCCGTCACAAGCGCCGCTGGCCCTGGGGTGACGATTGGGAATCGGGCAAGGCCAATGCCGGCTCCGGAATCCTCGCGATCTTTCGTAACCGCAGCGCCAATGAAGTTGGCAAGTATTCTCCGGCGAGTGACAGTCCATACGGAGTGGGCTGCATGGCCGGGAATGTTTGGGAATGGACCTCTTCCCTCTTCTTGCCCTACCCGTACGTTGCCATGGACGGACGTGAGAATCCTCACGCCGCCGGCGGGCGAGTATTGCGTGGCGGATCTTGGAGCAATCCTCCGGATCAAGCTCGTTGCGCTGCCCGACTTGCGCTGCCGCCGCGTCGCGTGCTCGATGGAACCTGCGGTTTCCGTTGCGCGCTCGATGCCACCGAACGTTTACGTTAGCCACAAAATCAGCAAGCATCAATCGACACAATCCGGATCGGCCACTCACATGGGGCTTGTTAGGGTTGTTGCCCGATAACCACGTCGTATGGCCGCGCGGTCGGAATTCTCGGACGGCAATGTGCGTTTTTTGCAGGGTGAGCGTGCATTCTTGGCCAAACGATGCCTGTCGAACACCATTCGCGTTCCTGCACCGACAAGCAGGAAGGTTCGACGCCGCTGAACCCGGTGGAACGAGACGTGTCGAATGATCTGTCGTTACGAGAGAGGTGACTCAGAATGACTGTGCCGAATGGAGTTCCGGTCGTCCCCGAAATTGACGTCGTGACGGCCTGGACTCGGGCGAGCGAAAATGATTCGTACATCCTGGACGTTCGCGAACCACACGAGTTAGTGGAGATCTCGGTTCCGGGTGCGATCCACATTCCACTCGGCTCACTCCCCGCCGAATCATCGTCGTTGCCTCGCGATCGCGAGTTGCTCGTACTATGCCGATCTGGCGTGCGTAGCGCCTATGCGACACAGTTTCTGCTCGCGTCCGGATTCGAGAGAACACGCAACGTGACTGGTGGGGTAATCGCCTGGGCTGAAGCCCAATTGCCGTTTCGATCGAACGGCGTGCACTACAACGACCAGGATCAGGAAGACATCGGCGACTAGATCAGAAACCGAGTCTCAGCGAGGATGACGACTGCGCCGCGTGATGCGCCATCCGAGCAACAGCCCGGCGAAGATGGTTACCACGACCCCGATACCGAAGAGTGGACCCATCCACGAGAGTAGCCATTTCGGGCTGTAGACGGTGAGCAGCAGACCAAGACTCACCAGGCTGGCGCCGAGAAGGATGGCCAGGATCAGACGATTGACCATCGATTGGAGCGTGTCGAGGATCTCATCGGCACGCAAGAGCCGAATCCCGATCTCGATGTCGCCATGCTCCGCACGGGTCATAAGCCGGTCGATGCGGCGGGGCAGGCGCTTCATGAGTTGACGTATGTCCTCACCGGACGCA
The DNA here is from genome assembly GCA_963782955.1 of uncultured Chloroflexia bacterium. Taxonomy (GTDB): domain Bacteria; phylum Chloroflexota; class Chloroflexia; order Thermomicrobiales; family Thermomicrobiaceae; genus CALAGB01. Next base: position 354,697 of record CAWALJ010000001.1, read on the forward strand.
ACGATCTGCGGAATCCAACTGCTCGGCAGCCATTGCTCGAGCATCGCCCGGCGAATGTATGGCGCGGCAATCTCGACCGGTTTCAAGTCCGGATTCAATCGACGGCCAATTCCCTCTTGCATCGAGAGAGTCTTCATCAATAGCGCGAGTTCAGATGGCATTTGAAGCTGTCGGCGCCGCACGATGTTCATCACGTCGTTGACGATGACGTCAAAACGAAACTCGTCGAGCGACATGCCCACGTAGCGGTCGATCATGTGCTGTATGTCGCGTCGAAGGCCGGGTCGATCCGCGCCGTGCTTGAGGACGTTCAAGACTGCCAGACCATCGACGATCTCTTCGGCGTCCTGCCGCGTTATTCCGGCGGCCAGGCTGAGCAGAGCGTCGCGAGTGCGATCGTCGATGCGTCCGACCATACCGAAGTCGTAGGCCACAATACGTCCATCCGGCATTACCGAGAAGTTACCCGGGTGTGGATCCGCGTGGTAGAAGCGATGCTCGAAAATCTCGTCGAAGATGATGCGAACTGCTCGCTGTGCGAGCGCGACGCGATCGACCGCCATCGCTTCAATGGCGCCGATGTCGTCGATTGAGACTCCTTCGATACGCTCCTGCGTGATCACCCGTGGTGTCGTCATTTCCCAATGGATACGCGGCACGATGAGCGCGCCACTCCCGTCAAAGTTCGCGCGAAATTTATCGGCATTGCGCCCTTCGCGGAGATAGTCGAGCTCGCTGCGAAGCGTCCACCCGAACTCATCGACCATCGCTACCAGGTCGTAAGCCTCGGCCACCGGCGCGCGATTTTGGGCGAAGCGGGCAAGTTGCTGCAGGATTGCCAAGTCTTCTTCGATCTGTGCCGCGACCCCGGGCTTTTGAACCTTCACCACCACGCTCTCGCCGGTCCGCAGCACCGCGCCATGGACCTGGCCGATCGACGCGGCAGCCAGCGGCTCCTCCTCGAACGAAGCGAATAGTTCCTCAACCGGCCTGCCAAACGACTCCTGGATCACCGAGCGAATCGCTTGCGTAGGAACCGGTGGCACCTGGTCTTGGAGTAGGCTCAATTCCTTGATGTAAGCCGGTGGAAGCAGGTCTTCACGAGTGGACATGATCTGTCCGAGCTTGATGAACGTGGTGCCAAGCTCGACCAGCGCCTCACGGAGATGCTCAGGTTGAGATGCCGGATGTCCATCCGCAGGACGCTGAAACCAACCACGATTGATGGGAATAAGCGAGGCAATACCCAACTGTTCCGTGACGGAGCGAACCCCGTGTCGGGACAGGATGCGAATGATTTCGGCGTATCGTCGCCGGTGGCTCAAGATCTGGGAAGGAGCACCAAACAGCATGAGAGATGTGGCTCCGCACCGTGTTACACCAGAGGACTGACTCGCTGCTGAATTGTACCCTGGGCACGGACGGAGTCTGCTGATACGCCGGAGCGCGGGCAGGTGACTTTAGTCGAGGTTCATGGTGCGCAGGCGCCAGGCGGCGAACGCAAGGGAGATCACCACCACGAACCCCACCACCAGCAGGCTCGAGGTTATCGTCGACGGATGCGAAATGGTGACATCCTGATTGTTCTGCAGACGAACGAAGATGGATTGGACGAAGTGCCGGATGCTGGCAACCCGAATTCCGGGAATGAAGCGTGCCAGCAGGCTCTCCCAGAGCAGAATGTAGATGATACCGACCAGCAGCGCTCGCGGAATGATCAGGCTCACCAGCAGGAAGAGCGCTCCATAGGCGGCTACCCCCACCATGCTGGCGACGAACATCGAGCTGAGTGTTCCTCCGCTTGGAGTGCCCGGCCCGAGCGCAACCACCACCCAGGTGATGAGCGCGCCGACAATCAGCGACAGACTGGTCACCAGAAACATTCCGATGAACTTCTCAAGCACGACCCGCGTCGTAGTCACCGGCTTGATCACCAGATAGACGATGGTCCGATCGCTCAGTTCGTTGCCGAGCGTCGCCGTGGCCAGGATCAGTGTCGCCAGTGGGATAACGGTCGGTGCCATAAACTGATTGAACACGCCACCCAGAAAGACGTCTGGAGTCATGCGATTCGAGTTGAGCAAAAATATCAGCGCGAACAGGATGGGCGTTGCTGAGAAGAGTGCGACCACCCGCGTCGCTCGGCCAGACGCGAACTCTCGTAAGGTCAGCCAGAGTACCGGCAATTGTGTCGACAGCATCAGCACGCCATCCTTCTCAACACCCCGTCGACCGGATTCATCGCCGTTCCGTCACATAGGCGAAGACACTTGCGAGCGAATCGTCGACCGGTGCCACTTCAAAAAGCCGGATGTCGTGCTCCTGTGCAATCCGCGGGATGAGGTAGTACACACGACGAACGTCCTGGGATTCGATGACGAGCGCGTTCTTGTCCGGATCGATGCGCGTCGACAAGATTTCCGGGGTGTTGATCAAGACCGATGCGAGTAGCCTGCTATCGGATGAACGCACTCGAATGGTGCGGGCGTGCTCGTCGATTTTGTCCCTAATCGCTCGGAAATCGCCTACCGCCGCGAGTTTGCCGTCCACGATGACGATGATGCGGTCGGCAAAGCGCTCCACTTCATGCAGCACGTGAGATGAAACAAGCACCGACTTACCGGCGTCGCCGAGATCGCGAATCAGCTTGATTAGATGGACTCGCTGTACTGGATCGGTTCCCGACAGCGGCTCGTCCATAATGAGGATGTCGGGATCGTGCACCATCGCCGCCGCGACCTTGATTCGCTGGCGCATGCCCTTCGAATACCCGCCGATATGTCGGCCTGCCGCGTCCCCCAGATCCGCGGTTGCGAGAGCGCGTTCAGTTGCCGCATCAATGTCCGGGAGGTGATGCATTGCCGCGTTCCAGCGAACGAACTCACGACCGGTCAGGAACGGGTAGATCGTTTCCTGCTCGGGCACGACACCAATTCGACGATAAACGTCGGTGCTCGATCGAACCGGTGTCCCAAACAGGCGAACGACGCCGGTAGACGGACGCAGTAGGCCAGACAGCGTTTTGAGAATACTGGATTTGCCCGCGCCATTCGGCCCAAGCAACGCGGTGACCCCGGCGCCGACCGTGAACGACACCTCCGACACCGCAACCACGTCACCGTACCATTTCGAGAGGCGCTCGACCTCGATTGCGGACCGACCGCTGCCCGTGAGCGTTGGCATTACATCGGCGTCATGCTCGGCTGCATGACCTGCCAGCATTGACTCGGGCTTTGCTCTTCCGTTCGGATCACTCATCGCGCAAATACAATCGATACACCACGTATGAACTCAAGAGCGTGATGCCCGCCACTGAAACAAGATACCAGGCGCCATTGAGGTGCGCCTCCGCTGCAAGATTGCCAGAACTCAACGTGGTGCCGAATATCCAACTGGTCAATGCCTGGGGCACCACGACCGGACTTAGCAGCACGAGGTAACGATGCCACCCGCCGTTTATCGCGTTGAAGAGCCCCGCAACGAACCCGGAGATCAGCAGGACGGCGCCGATATAGACAGCAGCCGCAACACTCTTGCGCTCGGTGAAGCTCGATATCAGTAACCCAATGGCTGCGAAGAAGATCGAAATCAGCGAGCCATCGGCGACGATTCGCAGGAGATCGACGATATGCTTGAAGAAATAGTTGACCGGGCTATTTGCCAAAAACGTGATCCCAAGAAAGAGAATGAACGCGGGAATAAGGGCAATCGTCCCCATCAGGATGCCGAGCGCCGATATCTTCGCCACTAAGTAGTCGCCGCGACTAATCGCACGCGAGAAGTAGAGCGGCAGCACATGCTGCCTTCGATCGTCGCAGAGCATTTCAGGCGCAGTTGCCGCGGCAAAGACCAGTAGAATGGTTGCGAGCAGGTCATAGAGCGTTTGGTAGTTGAAGCCCGCCGCGAGTTGTCCAGCGAACGCGCGGATACCGATGATAATGATTACCGGGAAGAAGGCGAACAGGTAGAGGATGATCGGAATGATCTTGGCAGTCCATCGCTTCTTGATTCCGAGTCCGCGTTTTATCGAGTAGACGACCAGCGCTCGGATCGCGTGGGGGCGTCCCTCGCGGGAACCCTCGTAGTGGCGATAGCCGCGATCGTAGATTTCGGCATCAGGCCGCGTCGTCATGTCGGAATCTCCTCGCGACGGTTAGCCAGCGCGAACATCGACATCCTCCACGACGTTTTGCTCGCCAGCGCGTTGCAGGTAGACGTCTTCGAGCGTGCGAGCGTCGACTCGCAACCCTCGTAGCAGCACGTCGGTCTCGATACTGAGATTGCGCACGAGATCGAAAACGCCGTCATTTCGGTGCGGTAAGAGAATCTCAAGTCCACGTCGTCGAACTGGCAGTCCGTGGCTTTCGAGCGCGGCGACGAATGCATCGATCGGCCCATCGACTCGTACCACGATGTCACCTTCGCCTTTGACCAATTCGTGCAATGGGCCGGACATGGCCAGTTGGCCATTCTGCAGCATCAGCACGTAATCACAAACGCGCTCGACGTCTTCGAGGAGGTGCGAGCTAAGGATGACGGTAATCCCCAGGTCTCGATGAATGCGCGCGATCAGGTTCAGCATGTCGTCGCGCCCTGCGGGGTCCATGCCATTGGTAGGTTCATCGAGGAAGACCAGATCCGGGTCGTGAACGATAGCCTGAGCGAGTTTGACCCGCTGCTTCATTCCGGTTGAGAACTCTTTCATCAGCCGGTACCGCTCTTCGTCGACACCGCACTGATAGAGCGTCTCGGCTGCCCTGAGCCTCGCGGCTCGCGCCGGGATCCCGCTGATTTCGGCCATGTGACCGACGAAATCGGCTGCGGTAACGTCGGCAGGCAGACAATCCGCTTCCGGCATGTAACCGACGTGCTCGCGCATGGCGATGGCCTGGGCATGCACGTTATAGCCCAGCACCGTGGCGCCTCCCCGCGTTGGGGTCTGGAGCCCGAGTAACAATTTGATCAGGGTTGATTTGCCGGCCCCGTTGGCACCCAGCAAACCAATTGCCGCTCGCGGGATATCAACGGACAACTCGTCGAGAGCAACGACGCGACCATAAGTCTTGCGCAGCCGTGATGTCTGAACGATGAATTCCGAGTTGGATTCGAACTGCACATGGCCCTCGCGATCGCAGCCGCGTCGACGCTGACTTGCGGCTGACCGGTCGTAATGAGTTCGTGACCGAGTATACCCTTTTGTCGCTCAGGCTGCGTTGAAACACGGGCTCATCATGCGAATGTACGGGCTTTCGCCAGCGCTTGGGGACGATGACAGCGGGAGTATACTTGTGAGTGCCTTTCTTGAATTCTTTGGAGTAGGAACGTAAATGGCATCTAACGTAGGTCGAATGTCTCGCTGGGGACGCGACACCGGACTTTCAATTCGAATGTTCGTGGTCATGTTCCTGCTGACGGCCCTTTACCTCGCATTCATCGCCGTCCTGATCTCCGCCGGGGTTGGCGCCGTCTCGGTGTTGTTCATCGCGGCCATCATGATCGGCGCACAGTATTTCCTGTCGGACAAGATCGCGCTCTGGAGTATGGGAGCGCGTATCGTCAGTCCGGAAGAGGCTCCTGAGCTTCACGGGATGATCGAGCGTCTGTCCGCGATTGCCAACTTGCCGAAGCCTCGAGTCGCCATTGCCGATAGTGATGTCCCGAACGCGTTCGCGACCGGGCGCAGCCCGAAGAACGCGGTTGTCGCGGTAACACGCGGCCTGATGAACCGGCTCGAACCCGCGGAGATGGAAGCCGTGTTGGCGCACGAGCTGTCGCACGTGCGAAATCGTGACGTCATGGTCATGACACTGGCCAGCTTCTTCGCCGTCGTCGCTCAGTTGATGATGCGCTGGTTCTTCTGGGGCGGGATGATGGGCGGCCGGCGCGATCGTCGCGACGGCGGATCGATCGCGATGATCTACATGGCGTCGATACTGGTCTGGGTCATCAGCTTCTTCCTGATGCGAGCGCTGTCACGCTACCGCGAATACGCAGCGGATCGCGGATCGGCCATCATTACTGGTTCACCGGCGAACCTGATGTCTGCCCTGATGAAGATCAGCGGAGTCATGCAGCGCATTCCGGAACGAGATCTCCGCGAAGTTCAGCAGATGAACGCGTTCTTCATTGTCCCGGCCGCGGTCGGCAATAGCCTGACCGAGATTCTTTCGACTCACCCCTCGCTTGAGCATCGCCTGGAGCGGTTGCGGGCGCTGTCTCGTGAGATGGAGGGACTGTGAGACAGTTTTTCGACTCGCTGCTGGGCCGATCTCGGCCCGCGCCGTCGAAGATCGAGCGTCTCTTCGCCATGTCGACTGCTGAGGTGACGCTCGAGACTCAGCTGAATATGAAACCGGACTCTCACGCGGGCATCGTCTTTCGACCGGTCGATTCCGCGTATTTCGATCAGGCGAGCCAGGACCTGACTGATCTGCTGAAGATCAGCACGCACGACACAGGCACGACCTACGAGATCCGCACCGATGAGTTCCGCTTTCGTTGGATTCTACTTCGCGACGACCAGTTCGAAGATCTGGTCGCCACGATTCACATCATCAGCCAGACGCTGGTGGAAGAGCAGTTTGGAGAGCAACTGCTCTCATCCGTCTTTCGGTTCGACACGTCGGACGGCCGTGCGACGTACTGGTTCTACAATTACAAACGCGGCGCGTTCTATCCGTTCGTTCCGGAGCGCGGTCGGAAGCGAGACAACGCGTTGGAGTTGCGGCTGTCATCGGCGATGGAGCATGAGCTGCCGATCGAAAAGGAACTCGAGCGTTGGTATCCGATGTGGGACATTCCATTTTAGAACGCACTCCGGAAACGCTGATCGGCTGCCGACTCGGGATTTGACCAAACATAGGGTGTGCTCCCTCGGGCCAAGCGCTTCACGCGATCCGAGATGACTGTCGTTGGATCGACCGCATGCGGGCAACGCGGCGCCAGACGCGAAAGCATGAGAACGCCCCTGGTATTTCCAGGGGCGCTTTCGTTGACAATGTGTGGTGATTGACGTTAGTCGGGCACCAGCCCGTCAGCGACAAAGAGGTCCGACGCTTCGTCAAACGTCGTGTCGGGCGGAGGTAGCACCACCTGCGACTCAACCAGCTCGTCATTCGCCACGGCTTGCCCATGGTCTCGAACCAGCGTCAGCAGATCGTGGAACAGAACATCGAATCTCGCGCGATCTCCACCAGCAATCGCCGTCACAATCTCGTTGTCAATTGCGTTGATGTGATCGAGGTAGGAACTATCCAGGCGGTATTGCCCTTCAGTTGAAATGCGCACGATCATGTTGACTACCCCTCTCCAAGCTGCTTGGGTTGCTCGGGAGCGCCGACTTCCTTGCGCAGCGCGGCCAGCTGAGAGTCAACGCTCTCTTTCATGGAGATCTGCGACAGTTCTCTGTCGATCGAATCGCCGCCGCTGGTGCCGGTCACGTCTTCGAGCGCACCGGACGCGATAAGTTCATCGATCGCACCGGCTCGCGCCTGCATCGACTCGGTCTTTTCCTGCGCCCGATCGATCGCCATACCGACGTCGGCCATTTCCTCCGAGAGCCCGGTAACCGCTTCTCCGATGCGCACCTGCGCTTCGGCAGCGGAGTACTGTGCCTTGACGACCTCTTTGCGGGTGCGGAAAGACTCGATCTTGGTCTGCAAACGCTGCTGCGCCTGCTCGAGCTTGGCCTGCTCACCGTCCAGATTCTGGATCTGCGAATCGAGCCCGCTTGCCTGCTGGTCGATCATCGCGCGTCGTTCGAGCGCGGTGCGCGCCAGATCCTCGCGACCGGCGCTCATGGCCTGCTTGGCCTGATCACCCAGCTTGTTCGAACTCTCCTGCAGCTTGGCTTTCTGCAGTTCAAGGCGACGCTTGGAAGTGGTGACGTCAACGATGCCGCGGCGAACATCCTGGAGCATCTGAAGCTGTTTCTCGTACGAGTAATCCAGCATTTCCCGTGGGTCTTCGGCGGCGCCCAGGAGTTTGTTCACCTTAACTTTGATGAGTGTCGTGGTGCGTGAAAGTAAACCCATTGGCCATCCTATCTACTTGCGGCGGACACGCGCAGTAATTATATCGGGCAAAACGTGCCTTGGAAACTGGACGCACACTGCGCGCGATGCGTGCGCAAGCTTGGACAGGCATTCGATGGGTGGTAATCAGCGCGTGAAGCTCGCATCCAATTTCTGGAACCAATCTCTGTCCGGATCAAGCTAACCATACGCGGCCCGATCGGGGCAGGGTCGCAGGCACCAAACGGCGTGACGGAGATCTTATGGGGCAGGGCAGATTCCACCCAGATTGAACGTGAGATCGGAACTCAGCGGCTTGATGGCGGAGGACGAGTCGCACGTCTGGTTAAAGACCGAAACCTCGGCGGTGTGCAATCCCGGCTGACGCCGGAAGGTGATAGTTTGCCCAGCTGGCATGACGAAGTCGATAGTCATGGAGGTCGAGGTTCCCGGCATGAGCGGGACTTCGTAGCTCCCTCCGTTTGGTTCCTCAGGATTCGGGACGTCGGCGATGCTACTTTCCGAACGAATGCTGCCAGTCGGCAGGGTCACGTCGATCCACCAACGCTGGAAGCCGGAGTAGAACGGATCATCTTTTGGAGAGCCGGTATGAACCATCGATATCTCCAGCTGTGCTGACTGCCACCCGTTCACCAGTTGTCCCAATGTCAACTTGTAGGTCGGGTACATGAGTTCGCTCGACTTGCCGAACGCCACGTTAGCGTAGGTGATGGCGACGGTTGGCTTGGATGGATTCGCGACCAATCGTCCGCCCCAGTCCCGCTTTTCGATGAGCGTTTCCACGTTCGGATCTGCAGAGTAGATCTGCAGATCTCGATCGTCTGCCGTCTGTTTGATTGCGTCGACCATCTTGAGCATGGTGGCGCGATCACCGCCCTTGAACTGGTCAATGAGTTGCTTGCCGATGATCGCCACGACCTGCTTGTGCACGTCTTCGGTCTTCTGACCGTCTCTCGCAAGGCGACGCTGTCGCTCGATCTCATCATGAACGTTCTCAGCAGTAATCGTGCGCATCTCACCATCCACGTCGATCGTCATCGGGCCGGTGATTTTGAGCATGCTGCCAACGAAAGATGGGTCGAGTGCCACCACACCCTTGATCGGCGGCCAGCCGGTCGTTTGGTACATCTTCATGATGGTTGCGGCGCTGGTGGGAAAGTTACTCCACCAGCTGGCGTCGAGAATTGAGAGTTGTGGTGACGGAGCATATTTCGCCAGTGGCCAGGGTTGCTGCACTGGATCATGCGGCGTGGTCGTATACGCCTGATTGAGATCGTAGACATCATAGAAGTCGTAGCTGCGAAGCTGGCCACGATCAAACGTAACCATGGCGATCGTCCCTGGGAACCCGCCGGTCGGTCGCAGTTCCGAAGGGTTCTGAATAAGGACAAGATATCGGGCCGGCCCATCCCCGCCAAACGCGGCTTCGAGCGCCGGAAGCTGCGTGTTGATCAGGTTGTTCAGATCGTGGCTGTTTGCCAGCTGGTCAAGTTCATTGAGCTTGGTGACCGCGTTTGGCGGCAGCACGCTCTGATTGATTTGCGAGCTCATGTTGAGCGCCTGGTCGATCTGGTTCTTGAGTCGCTGAATGGCGGGCATGTTCTGCATCAGCACGTCGAGCCACGTCGGTGTTGCCGGTGAAGTGTTCGATGATAGTCCATTCGTCTTGTAGGCCTGCAGCATCTGCTGGCCGATGTTCGACCCCTCCACGCCGGTTTTTGTCAGCAACTGCACGACCTGGATGACCTGTTTCCCAGCGACATATCTCGGTCCGACATATGGGATCCTCTGCACCCACGGCTGTAGACGGCTTGGCACAGACGTCTGTGTGTTGAGACGATTCACGTCTACTTGCAGCTGCAAGAACTGGTCGTGAATGCGCTGGGCATCGGTCACGGTGAATGAGGAGAAATTGGCCGAACGAAGCGATTCGAGCGACTGAACGTCGGCCGTAACCCGGTGATAGGTGGCGAGCGCCGCCTGTGCACGCTGGTATCCCCAATAACCGGTGGCACCACCCGCGATCACCAAGGCCAGCACGAGCGAACCGATCACGTAGCGGGCGACGCGATGGGTGCTCTTTGCGCGCGATCGCCTGCGAGTAGTACGAACGGCTGGTTTCGGTTTCACCGGATTGGCTACCGTGGGGGAGCTCGGAATGATGGGTCGGAGGATGCGCGAGCCATTCCGACCCGGCGATCCAATTCGATCCGCTGCTCCACCATTCGTGGCTTCGAAATGCGTTGATTGCATAGATTCCCGCAGTTCCTAAGTGAAAATCCTGTCTTCCATCGCCCCACTGTCGTTTCATGCGTCGGAACGGCGGCAGTCCATGTCGCCATTTCCTACTTAGCTGGATAGCCCTATAGGACCAGGACCGTCAAGTACGAAAGTCCCTGGAGTCAAGGGAAGGATGTCGGTTGTTCACATATTCCTTGACCTCTAGAGTCGAGATGTACCGGTGAACGGATCACCGAGAGCCAAGTCAGGCCGGTACGACAATTCAGGGAGGCAACGAAGCGCGGGTTGTAGTTGGGCACCTGATCCGCGCCGAGCCAGTGGTGCAACCGGCCGACAGAACTGTCGAGCCGGTTTTTTCTTTGGGTGGTTGATCTGATTCCGCACTCTCATCTCGAAACAGATAAGACCGGCCAACCAGTTCTCAGCACGTGTCACTTGGCGAGATTGAGCAAGGAAAGAGCGTTCATGGACCTCAAATCCTTTCTGTCAATTCTCTGGAGACGAAAGCTGGTCATTAGCATCACCGCGGTTCTCGCGCTGATGGTGACGGTGGCCGGTCTCTCGCTGATAACCCCGGAGTACACCGCGTCCACCACGCTTCGCATGGGAACGGCGAACACCGGTTCCTCGGGCTGGGTCAGTTACGACATCCAGTACACCGATCGTCTGATGAACACCTACAGCAATATGGTGATGAGCAAGCAGACATCTGATCAGGTGATGCGGCAACTAAAGCTCGGTTCACCGCCGAAGATTTCGGTAACCATCCCGGCGAACACGGAATTGATGGTGATTTCGGTCTCGGACAAGGTTCCACAACAGGCCGCCGCCGCGGCCGATGCAGTGGCGAATATTCTGGTGTCGCAGATCGAAGCTCAATACAACAGTCTGGGCGAGAGCAGCCTTGACATTCTCAAGCAGCAAATCGATCAGACCCAGGCGGATCTGACCAAGGAGCAGGCTGATTACGACAAATTGCTCCAGCAGACCCCACAGAACACGCAGCTTATCAATGCGACCCTGCAGTCGATCCAGCTGAAGGAGAGTACCTACTCGTCCCTCCTGCAGCAATATCAGCAGCTTCGCGACGCGACCGCCCAGGGTGCCAGCAAGATGTCGGTGGTGCAGAAGGCGACAGTACCGAATGCGCCGTCGAATCCAAACAAGAAGATGATCATCCCGCTGGGCTTGATTCTGGGGTTGGTTGGCGGCACTGGACTCGCATTCCTGCTCGAGAATTTCGACACAACGATGCACACCACCGATGAGATCGTGAAGCACGCCGACTTGCCGCTGCTGGGTCGCATCCCGGTCGCAAATCGGATGCATGACTCGATGCTCTTCCCGGAGCGCTCCGCGCAGGAGGAAGCATTCCGTCGGCTGCGCACCACGTTGTTCGCGATGGACCCGGATTCCGAGCTCCATTCTCTAATGGTGACGAGCTCGGAGCCGTCTGAAGGCAAGTCGACCACCGTAGCCAACCTGGCGCTTGCAATCGCGCAAGCCGGACGCCGCGTAATCGTGGTTGATGGCGATCTGCGCAAGCCGACCATGCACCAGGTCTTCAAAGTGTCAAACACGATCGGTCTCTCCAGCGTTCTGACGCGTGAAGTCACGCTGGATGAAGCGATCCAATACAGCATGATCCCCGGCGTCCAGGTGTTGGCCAGCGGGCCGGCTTCGGCCAACCCGGCGGAGTTGCTCGGCCTGCCAGAGATGCATGAAGTCATTGATGGTCTCACGACGCAATTCGACTACGTCTTGCTCGATGCACCGTCGCTAGAGAGCGTTGCCGACGCTCCTGTTCTCTCTCTGATCGTCGATGGCGTGATCGTGGTGGTCGCGCGTGGAGTTGTGCGACGAGAAACAGTCGACGCCGGATTGCAGGAGCTTGCTTCGGTGCATCGCAAGCCGCTCGGAATTGTCGTCAGCCATGCGGAGCCAGCGTCGGACTTCCACTACGACCGACCAGTCGACCAGGAGGGCGGAACGGGAGCGGCTCACCCGAAGACGACCGTGAATGCTGCCCCATCGCTCCGCGTCATATCGATGAAGAGCACGACGGAATCCGCAACCACCAATCTGATGGGTGATCTGACTCAGTCGACGACTCAGAACGTCGAGGCAGACCCAGTGAATTCAGAGCGGATGTCCAACACGGCCATACTGCGCCGGATTCAAGACGTCAACCGCTTTCATCAGAAGAATGGAGGTCCGCTCGAATGCTTCGACATCGACAAGCGAGCAGCGAACGAACGATAGGCCATCCCGCCCGCGACGGCGCGAGCGTCAGGACCTACCTACTGATGAAACGAGGGTTTGACGTAGCGGCTGCATCAGCCCTGCTGGCGGTGCTCTCTCCGGTACTGGCGGTCGTCGCCATTCTGATCAAGCTGGACTCCCGTGGGAGCGTCTTCTTCGAGCAGGAGCGGATGGGAGCCAACTGGAACGTCGACGAGCAGGGGCGAGTGAGCTGGGAGAACCGACCTTTCCGGATGATGAAGTTCCGCTCCATGGTCCAGAACGCCGATCAGTCGGTTCACGAGCAGCACATACGGGCATTCGTCAATGGAGTGCTTGATGACGGGACGGAAGAACAGAACTTCAAGCTAGAGAACGATCCGCGCATTACTCGGGTTGGGAAGGTCATTCGACGCACGAGCCTGGATGAGCTTCCGCAGTTGATCAACGTGGTGAAGGGAGAAATGAGTCTGGTTGGACCGCGTCCGGTTCCGATCTACGAAGTGGAGGGATATCAACCTCGACATTTCGAACGTCTGAACGCGCTGCCAGGGATTACCGGGTATTGGCAGGTTGAAGGACGCAGCCAAGTTTCGTTCGAAGAGATGGTTCGCATGGATATCTGGTATGTCCGCAACGCGTCAATCTGGCTCGATCTGAAGATTCTCGCTCAAACGTTGCCGGCCGTACTACGCGGCAAGGGGGCCGCGTAAATGGAAGAGATCGCTCGAAGTAACGGAGTGGAGGGACACGAAGTGGCTGGTCCAGTTGGAGTCGCGATAGTCGGTGCTGGCTACTGGGGAGTGAACTACGTTCGCGTCTTCCGTGAGCTGGCTAATGCGGAGCTCGTGGTGGTTTGCGATCAGCGTGAACACCGGCTGCGCGAAATTGAACACCAGTTTCCTGGAACGAAGACGACGACATCCCTAGATCAGGCACTCGCCATGGACGGCGTCGACGCAGTGGTCGTCTGCACACCTGCAGGTTCACACTACGCGGTCACCAAGCAGTGCATCGAGGCCGGCAAGCACATCCTGGTGGAGAAGCCGATTACGACCACCGTATCGACATCCAATGAATTGATCAGACTTGCCGATCTGCATCACGTCAAGCTGATGGTGGGCCATACGTTCGTGTTCAACTCCGGCATTCGCAAAGTCAAGGAGTACGTCGAGCGCAAGGAGCTTGGGCGGGTCTATTACCTGTACGCACGACGCACCAACCTCGGACCAATCCGGACCGACGTAAACGCGTTGTGGGACCTGGCCCCGCACGACGTATCCATCTTCAACTACCTGCTTGGCTCGGTTCCCACCTGGGTGAGCGCCGTTGGTACTCAGGTATTGAACAACGGGCGTGAGGACGTTGGGTTCATCTCACTCGGATATGGCGACAGCGTCGTGGCTCACATCCACGTTAGCTGGGCTGATCCGCACAAGGTACGTGAAGTCGTGGTCGTAGGCAGCGACAAGCGCATCGTCTTCAACGACCTTGGCAATCCGGAACAGGTGAGGGTCTTCGAAAAGGGCCTGGCACCCGCGCCGGAAGAAGCCGCGACCTTTGGTGAGTACCACTTCCAGATTCGCGACGGCGCCATCGTTAGTCCGCGGGTGGAAGTGAGCGAGCCGCTCAAGAACGAATGCACGCACTTCATCGATTGCGTGCTCAACGGCAAGCGACCGGTCTCGAGCGGAATCGAAGGGCGTGACGTGGTTGCGGTCCTGGAAGCGATCGATCGCTCGATGGAACGACACGGAGCGCCGGTCGACGTGAGACTCGGTGACGTCTACGGCATCGCCGATGGTGACTACGCCTCGCCGGTCGGAGTTCCGGCGAACTGAGCGGTGGGTTTTCCCCGCACGTGAGGAATCGCATCAATTGAGAAAGGGAATCTCGATGACGATCCAAGCCACACAGCGACGCATGACGGTCCCATTCGTCGATCTTCATGCGCAATACGCCTCGATCGAAGCCGAGGTCGACGCCGCTATCAAAGGCGTGCTCAAGCGCGGAGACTTCATTCTCGGACAGGAACTCGAGAAGTTCGAGGAGGACTTCGCCGATTTCATCGGGACGAGATTCGCCATAGGGGTCGATTCGGGCATGTCTGCCCTGACGTTGATCCTCAAGGGTCTCGGCATCGGTCCTGGCGACGAGGTTATTACGAGTGCGAACACCTTCATCGCTACCGCGCTGACGATTTCGGCCGTAGGGGCCACGCCGATTCTGGTGGACGTCGATCCGGAGACATTGACGCTCGACATCGAAAGGCTTGAGCGGGCGGTCACGGACAAGACGAAGGCCATCATGCCGGTCCACCTCTTCGGTCATCCGGAGGACATGGACCCGATCCTCGATATCGCGACTCGGCACGGTCTGTTCGTTGTCGAGGATGCTTGCCAGTCCCATGGTGCCAAGTACAAGGGGCAAACAACCGGCACGTTCGGCATCGCGGCGGCCTACAGCTTCTACCCGGCCAAGAACCTGGGTGCTTATGGTGATGGCGGCATGATCGTCACGAGCGATCCTGCGCTTCGCAGCGCCATTCAGCTGCTGCGCAACTACGGACAGACCGCCAAGTACCACCACGCGGTACAGGGCTACAACAACCGGCTCGACACGGTGCAGGCGGCGGTGCTCAGGGTCAAGCTGCGTTACCTCGATGAGTGGAACGCGGCTCGCCGACGACACGCAGACCTGTACAACGAGCTGCTGGCCGGGAGCGGTATCGCGACGCCGCCCTGCATGCCGGAGGTCGAGCCGGTCTGGCACCTGTACGCGGTACGCACCGAGCTTCGTGAAGAGCTGCGCGCGTTCCTGCAGGAGCGAGGCATCGCGACCGGCATTCATTACCCGATTCCGATCCATATGCAGCCGGCCTACCAGGATCTGGGCCTCAAAGAAGGCGACTTCCCAGTCTCTGAGAAGGACGCTCAGCAGATGCTCTCGCTTCCGATGTACGCGGAACTCAGCGACGAGCAGATTCACTACGTCGCGGACGCAATCCTCGAATTTGCCGCTGAGCACGGGCTGAAGAGCTCGTTGCCGCGGTAGATCGACAGGCAGACGGTGAGACGGTTGACACAGAATCGATTGATGGCGTGAAGATCAGCGGAATCAGCGCACTGGCACTAAACAAAGGCGGGCTCGAGCTGGAGCAGTTCAAGTCCCGCCTGCCCAAGTGGGCGACGCGACCGTGGCTGCTCGGACTGGTGGCGGGCACGTCTATCGGGGTCTACACGATCGGTCTTTCGCTGCAATCGTCTCACTGGAAGCCCCTGTTCATCCTGGCAGCATTGCTGCCGGCAGTGGGAGTGATCGTTGGCGATGTGCGGCGCCTGTTGCTGGCGGCACTGGTCTTCGACGTGCCGTTCAGTATCGGCCATCACTTCGGATACAACCTGCAAGCCGCACAGCTTGGCTCGCTCGGCGGGCTCGACATCTCCGTGACGACGCTAGCGGTGCCCGCGCTCTACGCGATCTGGCTGGGCAAGTCTCTGGCACATCATGGTGACGGCAAACGTCCCTGGATCAAGCCAGCCCTTCCGTTCGCCATCTACGTTGGGTTCGCCATCCTGTCAATCAAACAGGCGACGATGGCGTCCCTCTCGGTCTACGAACTGTTCATGCTCGTTCAGTGTCTCTTGATCTTCATCTACGTCGCGAGCACAGTTCGCACGCGCGACGACGTGATTTTCATGCTAGTTATCCTGGCCGCGGCCGTCTTCCTCGAGAGTATGGCGATGCTGGCCACCTACACCACTAAACATGACTTCGCCTTTGCTGGAATCTCGACAAGAATCGATCCGGCTACCAGTTCCGCAGACAACGTCTCTCGTGTTGGTGGGACGGTTGGTGGTCCGAATGCGGCGGCTGCGTTCCTCGATCTGCTGCTTGCGCCGATCTTGAGTCTGGCGCTCGCACCAGTACGACGGATGTACCGCTTGATCGCGGCATCGGCCTTCTTCCTGGGTGTGATCGGCCTGGTGCTGACGCTTTCTCGCGGCGGTTGGATCGCGGTAGCGGTCTCCTGCACGATCGTGATTGCCTACTCCTGGTATCGCGGTTGGATTCCGGGGTTCGGCCCGGCAGCCGTGATCATCATCCTGGCAGCCGGATTATTCGTCTTCCGAAACGAACTGCTGGTTCGATTTCTCAACAACGATTCCGGCGCCGCGTCCTCACGCATCCCGCTAATGATTCTGGCGCTGCACATGATTCGCGACCACCCGATCTGGGGTGTTGGTGCGAACAACTTCGGTATCAACATCGCCAAGTACGCGACGCCCCAGTTCAGCGCCGACTGGCTCTACACGGTTCACAACAAGTACCTGCTCATCTGGGCAGAGGATGGTATCGGCGCGCTGATCGCGTTCATCACCTTCTTACTCGCCACGGTTCATCGCGGCTGGAGCTGTCGTGAAATCAACGATCGTGCCCTAGCCTTCATCTCCGTCGGTTTGATGTCCGGCGTGCTCGGCCAGATGTTCCACATGGCGGTAGACATCCTCAACGGGCGTCAGCAAGTGCAACTGCTCGTGATCGTCGCTGGATTGATCGCGGCCCTGATCGCCATCAAGCGAGATACCGATCCGACGCCAGAGGTCGACAGCCGCTGGGATCACGTCACAGAGACACCGTCTCGACGCGAGCGCATTTCAGTGGCAGCGCGGTCGCTGCGGCCGGCCCCCGTTCCGGTTCCTGTCCCCGTGCGAGTGCCGACGCGACGTCACGGAGGTCGGTGAGTTGATGAACGCGTCCTGGCTCAAGGTTTCAGGCAACTTACGCCGCATCGCCGCCAACGCCGCCTCAATGTTGGCGAGTGACGTGATCAACCGTGCCACGACGTTCGCTCTCTACGCCCTCGTGGCTCGAAGCCTGGGTGCGTATGAGTTTGGTCAGCTTTCGCTGGCGCTGACACTCTTCTACACCTTCCAGATTCTCGCGGTGGCGGGACTGAAGACGTTGGTGACGCGTGAGGTTGCCAAGCACCGCGAGCGTACCGACGAGATGCTGGTCAACGGATCGGTTGGCGTGCTGCTGACGGCGCTGGTTTCGATTGCGGCGTTGGCGATCTTCGTTCGGCTGATGCGCTACACGCCAGACACCGCGCAGGTCGTCTTGCTTCTCTCATTAGGCCTCGTCCCGTACGCCCTGACCGCGATCTGCGAAGCGGTCTTTCAGGGCTGGGAACGAATGCGTCTGATCGCCATTGCCAACATTCCGGTGAACATCGTCAAAGTCGGCCTCTCGTTCGCGGTGCTCTTTCTCGGCTCGGGGTTGACGACCATCGTCTTGTTGCTCGTCGGTTCCTACGCCGTGATCGTCGTGTTCGAGTGGTATCTGACGCTCAGATACATCTCGGTGCCGAAGCTTCGTCTCAGTTGGCAGGTGATGGCGTGGATGCTCCGGTCAACGGTGACGTTTCTGGGCATCGACGGAGTCATCGCCATCACCGGAAGTCTCAACGTCATCCTGCTTTCAAAAATGCGTAATGAGACCGAGGTCGGACTCTACAACGCTGGAACGCAGCTGATGCAGCCGGTAGCGCTCATCTACACAAGCATCGTCCTCAGCGTCTTCCCGGTGATGTGCCGCCGCTACGAGCCGACACTGCAAGGTATCAAGCGCATTGGCGAGCGCGTGATCGAGCTCATGCTCGGTATCGCTCTCCCGACATCGGTTGGACTGTTTCTGCTCTCGACGACCGCAATCTCCATTCTCTACGGATCCGGACTCGAGCGCGCGTCGGTCAGCATGCAGATCATGGTCTGGGGCCTGATTCTCAGCGCAATGACCAGCATTCTCGGTCAGGTGCTGGTGGCCAGCCTGCGTGAAACCGTGACGTTGCGCATCGTGGTCGTTGATCTGGTGGTCAGCGTCGTCTTTGGCGTCGCGCTAATTCACCAATTCGGATTTGTCGGTGCGGCGGTCACGTCACTGCTGACCCGTTTTGTCGATCTCCTGCTGCACTACCGACCCGTCGACAAACTCTTCCCAATCCGACTGCTGATGTCAGCGGTCTGGAAGCCAGCCGTCGCCACTGGCGTGATGGTTCTGGCCTACGGCGCGTTCGTGACTCACGGCCTGGTCGCTTCGGTCACGGCCGCAGCCGTCATCTACGTCTTCGTCTTCGCCGCCTTGATGATCGCGGACACCGGAAGTCTGCAGAATCTCAAGGTGTCGCTATCGCTACCTCTGGTCGGAATAGGGACGGAGGAATGACAGTGGAACGTGAGAAGAAGTGAATCTGGACGTCGTGATCATAACCAAGAATCAGGGATGGAACGTTCCGCGATTGGTCGATTCGGTCCTGAGGGAGACCGCGAATCGTCATGGTGTCGACGTGATATCTGGTCGATTCGGCCTCGACTGACGACACGGTTGACGTGGCGACCGACTATCCGATACGGATCATCCGGCTGGGCAAACGGCAGCGGTTGACGGCGGCGGCGGGTCGTCAGGCAGGATTGACGCAGACAAGCGGAGACATCGTCTTGTTCCTGGACGGGGATATGGAATTGAGACCGGGTTGGATCGACGCCGCTATGGCACTGTTCGAGAGAGATCCGCACATCGCCGTGGTTTCCGGCCAGGTGATCGACCAACCGCGCGAAGCGCCGCGACCAGTCTCCTGCGACGAAACATGCCACGTTTCAAATCTGGCCTACGACGAGGTCCCACACGGAGGTGGAGCGGCCGCCTATCGACGCACCGTGCTGGACGAGGTTGGTTCGTTCAACCCGTATCTGTTCTCAGAAGAGGAACCAGAGCTTTGCCTGCGGATCCGGCAGAGCGGGCACGCATCGTTCGGTTGCGGATGCCCATTGCGGATCACTATTCGGATCCGGCTGGTGCGATCTCGACGCTGTTTGGGCGTCGCAAGCGCAATCTTTATCTCGGGACCCGGACAAGCGCTGCGCCTTCACGCAAGAACGTCGACTGTTGATGCCATACGCCAGAGAGCGTGGCTTTGGCCTGGTCCCAGGTGCGGGTGCTCGCCGTGGGCATCGCCTGCCTGTCTGCCAGCGCGGTTGAGACGGATCTCACGATGGGTGCTCGGCATGGAGCGGCGGCATCGCGGCGATGTTCGGGTTGACGCAGTTCGCAAACGCAGTCCTGCACCGGGCGGCCTTCGGCATGGTGCAGCGACTCCTCTTCGCCGAAGGGACGGTTCGTGGCTTCCTGATGCGGCCGTAGGATCCGGCCAAGTTTCCATACATGATCGAGGTGATCAAATGAAGGTGCTCGTCGTAACTGCCATGTATCCGACTCCGGAGAATCCCGGCCTTCGGATCCTTCGTCAAGGCGCAGGTCGACTGCCTGGGCGGGCGGGCGTGGATGTCGAGGTCATGGTGCTGAGCGGTCGAGGCGCAAACTGGTCTATCCCAAAGGGATCTTGACATCCGCAGCGGCTCAGCGCGGAGACATCGATCTGGTTCACGCGCATTACAGCTACGTCGGAATGGTCGCGCGATTCAGCGCATGGTGCCGCTGGTCGTCACGTATCACGGCAGCGACCTGCTCGGATCTCGCGCCTCGACGGCTCGCTGAAACGCTCCAACAGGCTGACCGTTCCGGCCGGGCGTCTGCTGGCGCGATGGCGGATGCCGCCATCGTCCAGAGCAAGCAGATGGCGAAACTCGTCAAGGGCTCCAACGCTCACATCATCCCGCATGAGATCGATTTCGAGCTGTTCCATCCGACTGAGCGATCCGACGCGCGAGCGAATTCTGGGCCTGGAGCCGGACGAAGTATGTGCTCGTTCGCCGCCAAACCGGAAAACGGGGTCAAAAACTTCGCGCTCGCAAAGGCGGCGGTCGACGATGCTGCGGCTCAGGACCGCGACATCGAGATGCTGGTGGTCTTCAAGGAACCGCAGCACCGGCTGGCGCTCTACATGAGCTCGGCCGACGCACTTGTCTTCCCATCCTTCTCGGAAGGATCGCCGAACGTCGTCAAGCAGGCCATGGCGTGCAATCTCCCGATCGTGGCGACTGATGTTGGCGATATTCGCGAGGTCATCGAGGGCACTAGGACTGTCACATCGTCGATTTCACCGTTGACAGCGTGGCGGGCGCGTTGAGATCCGTTCTGGCCGAACTGCCGGCGAGCAATGGCCGTGAGCGAGTGTCTCGGTTCTCATGCTCGGTCGTCGGAAAGCAGTTGACCGAACTCTACCAGAGCGTTCTCGAGCCCAGAGCGGCTCGGGACGAAGTCTTCGCCTCGAATGTCCGCCGCTGGGCGTGTCGGAGGAGAGCGATTAGATGCGCAGAGCCAGACCGTTCGAGTCGCATGGAGCCGCATGCGTGACGAACAGACGATCTGGGCGGCCTTGACGATCGCTCGCGATTGAGGTCGCGGCTCGGGAAAGGAATGAGGGAAGAGGATGAGAGTTAGCATTTTTGGGCTTGGCTACGTCGGTTGTGTCACGGCCGCCTGCCTGGCACACGATGGTCACGAAGTCATCGGCGTCGACGTCAATCCGCGTTAAGGTTGCATCGATCGCTGCGGGCAAGTCGCCGATTATCGAGCCCGGTCTCGATGACATGCTCAAGGTTGTCGTCCGAGTCGGACAGCTGCGCGCGACGGTAGATGCACAACGGGCAGTCCGTGAGTCGCGATGTAAGCCTCATCTGCGTCGGCACGCCGAGCAACCCCAACGGAAGTCTCAACACGCGATACGTCGAAACGGTGTGTCAGGAGATCGGACTGGCAATCAACCACAAGCGCGAGCTACCACACCGTCGTCGTCCGCAGCACCGTGTTGCCGGGAACGGTCAACGAAAAGGTCGTTCCGATCCTCGAAGAGTTCTCGGGCCGACGAGCCGGAAGCGACTTTGGCGTGGCCATGAACCCGGAGTTCCTGCGCGAAGGCAGCGCCATCTCAGACTACTATGATCCAAGCTTCGTCGTCATCGGACAAATGAACGAGCGCAGCGGCGATGCCGTGCAAAACCTGTACGCCGCGGTGGACGCCAAGATCATCCGCACGTCGATCAAGACCGCCGAGATGATGAAGTACGCCAACAACTCGTTTCACGCGCTTGAAGATCAGCTTTGCCAACGAGATCGGCAACATCTGCAAGGCGCATGGCATTGACGGCCGCGACGTGATGGACATCGTCTGCCAGGACTTCGCGGCTGAACATCTCGCCGGTGTATCTGAAGCCGGGCTTTGCCTTCGGGGGTTCCTGCTTGCCGAAGGACTTGCGTGCGCTGATCCATCTGCTCGCAGAGAGGGGACGTGGATAGTCCACTCATCTCGTCGATCATGGCGAGCAACCAGCGGCAAATCGAGCGCGGCATTCGAATGGTCGAGGGGACCGGGAAGAAGTCGGTCGGAATCCTGGGCTTGAGCTTCAAGGCCGGAACCGACGACGTTCGCGAAAGCTCGATCGTGCCTCTCATTGAGACGCTTGTCGGGCGTGGCTACAAGGTCACCGTCTATGACGAGACTGTCGAACTGCCGAAGCTGATCGGCGCGAACCGCAGCTACATCGAAGAAGCACTGCCGCACATCGCGACTCTGATGCGACCGTCTCTCGACGAGGTGATTGCCGAGTCGGAGGTCATTGTCGTCGCCAATGGCGGCAAGGCCTTCCGAGACGTTGCCGCAAATCTGGGACCCGATCAGGTGCTGATCGATCTCGTCGGGCCGCCAAGGTGAATGGGAATCTGCGGGGGGAATATGAAGGCATCTGCTGGTAGACGCATTCTAATGCTGCTGGAGAATCAGCCCTTCCCACAGGACGGGCGGGTTCGACGAGAGTCGTTCGCGCTGAGCGACGCGGGGTATCAGGTCACGGTGATCTGCCCCCGCGATGGCGGACCAACCGCGCAACGAAACGATCAACGGTGTGCGCGTGATTCGTTACCCACACCCGCCGACGGGGAATGGCCTGGCGGCTACCTGATGGAGTACGGCTATTCGACAGGCATGTCGTTCGTGCTGTCGCTCTGGGTGGCAATCCGCGGAGGGTTCGACGTGGTGCATTCCCACAATCCGCCGGACACGATGTTCGTAATCGGAGCGTTCTTCAAGCTTTTCGGAAAGCGCTACGTCTTCGATCACCATGATCTGTCGCCGGAGATGTACAACGCTCGATTCGGCGGGCGGGGAAACAAGTGGGTCCGTCATGCCCTGGTGATTCTCGAAAGACTCTCCTGCATGGTGGCAGACGAAGTCATCGCAACCAACGAGTCATATCGCGAGGTCGAGATGCGCCGGGACAAGGTGAAGCCTGAACGGATAACGATCGTGCGCAATGGCCCCGAGCTTGGCGCATAAAGCGAGTGGACCCGGATCCGGAGCTCAAGGCGAAAGGCAAGACAATTATCGGTTACGTCGGGATCATGGGTTACCAGGACGGCGTCGACTATTTGCTGCGGGCCTTCCACCACCTGATCCACGATCTCGGACGAACCGATTTCTTCGCCGTGCTCGTCGGCACCGGTGACGCCTGGAACGACCTACGCAAATTGTCGAGCGAAGCTCGGTCTGGACGACCACGTCTGGTTTACCGGGACGATCAGCGACGCCGATCTGCGGCGCTACCTGTCATCGGCCGATATCTGTGTCGACCCTGATCCTTCAAACCCGTTCAACGATCGCTCGACGATGATCAAAGTGACCGAGTTCATGGCACTTGAGAAGCCGATCGTCGCCTTCGACCTGACCGAGAACCGATTCACGGCTCAACAGGCAGCGGTGTTTGTCCCGGCAAACGACGAAATGGCGTTTGCCCGAGCACTCGCGGAACTGATGGACGATCCCGAGCGTCGGGCAGAAATGGGCAAATATGGTCGTCGCCGCATCGAAGAGAGTCTCGCCTGGATTCACTGGGCGCCAAAGTTGGTCGATGTCTATGACAATCTCGCGACGCGAGCCGGGGCCACAGCCGTTTCTCACTCGTAGCGCGTCGCGGCACGTCAGTCGCGCGTCACTCTGAGACGTCGCGCTGGCACACAATCGAATTCCCCAATCATCCGATCCCCGCCGTGGTGGCCGGTATCAGGACGAAGCGGCTCGTCCTGGTGCCGGCCCCGCATTTTCTCCGATTCACCTGTTTCTCCCGGAACGAACCGCTATACTCTGCATGTCATGATTGATCCAGCGGTGATTGGGAGAACATGCGGAGCGATCGCGTCATCAAGCGGCCGTTAACGCCTCAGTCACGCCCTACGAGTACCTGGACATCAGTTGCCGTGGGTTGGCGAGAGCACTGGGAACTCATACTCTTCTTCGGCATTGCCGCCATTGGCGCGTTGGCTGCCGTTCTTGGGGCGCCAGTTGCCGTCCGGACGGCATTTGGTCTGCCTCTGGTGCTCTTCATCCCCGGATACGCGCTGGTTTCGGCTCTTTTTCCTTCGAATGAAGGTCTGGACGGCATAATGAAGGTCACGGCATCGAGCGTATAGCGCTCGGTTTCGGTCTTTCTCTGGCGCTCATCCCTCTGATTGCACTTGGTATCGAGTACTCTCCCTGGAAGCTCGAATTGATCCCCATCGTCACTGGTCTGATGGGCTGTACCATCGTCTTTTCATTGGTCGCCGTGTTGCGTCGCGCCCATGTTGCCGACGACGAAAAGTTCGTAGCTCAGATCCCCGTCCCGGACATTCCGCCTCCGTCAAGCTGGAGCGGGACGACCCGCATCGCCATGATCATCATGGTTGTGTCGTTGCTCCTCTTTGGCGGGTCTGGAGCCGTCCTGATTGCCGAGCGCCTCAAAGGCGAGCCCATGACCGAATTTGCCCTGTACAACTCCAATGGCAAGCCAGAGTTCTACCCGCGCAATTTCGTTCCTGGGCAACCACAGACCCTGCAACTTGAGATCGACAATCATGAGGGGAAGACCGTCACTTACCGGATCGATGTCCTGGCGAATTCAGTCAACGTCGGCACGGTCAAATCGATCTCGATTCCTTCCGGAGGAACCTGGCGCAAACCGATCCAGGTTTATCTTCCAGACACCGTGACGCAGCCTGATCCCAGCCAGCCGATCCCGCTGCTCTTCGATCTCTATCGAACTGATAAGCCGAACTCGTCAACTCCTTATCGCTCGCTTCGGCTCTTCATCAACCTGGGGACGCCGACGCCCGTGCCATAGGTCACTCTGTTATTCATGGGACGCCGCTGGTTCCCGGGACGACCTCTGAAGTCAACAAATCTCACGACTCATTCCCCCAAGGACCTCTATTCTCTCGGACCGTTCACGATGGGTAACTGCGCGTACGAACGTGCCTTCAGGGCGACTCTGTGCTATTCTTGATGCACTTGTGTACGTACACTATGGAGGTGCGGGCGAATCATGGACGCACAAGCAAGTGGGGAGATCCGCTCGAGCTGTCCGTTTGCCGACTCACGCCCGGACGGTTGTATCTGCATCGCGCTACGCGATCCGAAGCGAGTGTCCATCGACTATCAGGCGCGCTTCTGCCTGACGGATCGGCACGTGCACTGTCGTCGCTTCCAGCGCGCGGTGCCGGAAGTCCCAGCCGCCGAGCCATCGCGAAGACTCACGTGGGGGTTCGAGCCACGCACATTCGCGATCGCTGGTGGCGTTGCTGTCGTCATCATTCTTCTCGCCGCTGCGTTCACGTTCCAGGGAACGTGGGCCGGGTGGTTCAAGGATGGAACGACGTCCACTCCGTCTGCTGGCAGCGCGGCGGTCGTTGACGTGCAACCAACTACGATCATTTTGGGCGATGCTCCGAGCGCGACTCCCGATCCCAGCGAGATTCCAGTCCTTGTCGCGACGCCGACCGAAGTCGCGACGGAAGCCGCCAGCGTGACATCCGTTGCCGTTGTCGATTCGCCGACTGCCGTTCCGACCGTCGCTCTGAGTCCAACCGCGACTCCCGAGCCCGCTCTCACGCCGTCACCCACGGCAACACCAGCCCCGCCACCGCCCAGTCCAACCCCGTCTCCCACGGTAGTTTCACCGCCCAGCCCGACGCCTGCAGTCGCGCAGACGTTAACAACTCCGGCAACTCACACGGTCGTGAGTGGTGAGACGTTGAATTCGATTTCGCAGGCATACAACGTTCCGGTCTCGTTGATCGCCGCGGCTAATGGGCTCAGCGACGTGGACGTGATCAACTCGGGTGCGACGCTCTACATCCCGAACGCGGCCGGAATTATGCCGCCCGGCGCTCCAGTTCTTGGAGTTCACATCGTCGCCGCAGGTGACACTCTCTCGGCCATTGCTTCCAGCTTCGGAGTGACGGTCCAGAACGTGATGGCCGAGAACGGGATTGCGGATGCGAGCCACATCGAGATCGGACAGGTGATCCTCATTCCGCGTGGAAACGTGGCCGTGCAAGCGACTCCAGTCCCGCAGGCAACGCAAACGCCGCAGGTGACCTACACCGTCAAGCCAGGTGACGACTTGTATTCGATCGCGAAGCACTTCGGAGTGACCATTGAGTCCTTGATGTCCGCCAACGGTCTCACCGATCGAACGTATGTCAGGAGCGGACAGGTATTGGTGATTCCAAGTAGCTAATCCGTGCGTGAGGTGGAGAAGTGGTGAAGACGGCGACCCCAAGGTCGCCGTCTTTCATGTCCGGTTAATTCTCGCGGCTACGACGCGGCTGCGGCGACCCCAGCGATGCGCTTTGCGACTGCTTCGTCGAACTCCGGCAGGTCGCCAGGAACGCGCGAGGTAATCAAGTTACCGTCTTCGACCAGTGCCTGATCGACGTAATTCGCGCCGGCGTTCTTGACGTCGTCACGGATCGTCTTCACGCAGGTGATCGTCTTGCCCCTGAGCACATCGGCTGAGATCAGAAGCTGCGCACCATGGCAAATGGCTGCCACTGGCTTGCCCGAGGCCACGAACTGCTCGGTGAATTTCACCGGTTCGTCATGGATGCGCAGTTGTTCCGGCGAACCGCCGCCTGGGATGACCATGGCGTCGAATTCGTCGACGGACACTTCACTGAAAGTCGTGTCGGCGTCGAGCGTGGCGCCCTTCTTCCCCTGAATCGACCCTTTTTCCAGCCCCACGATCGTTACCGTGGCGCCTTGCTTCTCGAGGAACTCCTTCGGGTCGGTTGCTTCGACGTCCTCGAAGTTGCGAGCAAGCACCATCGCGATGCGTTTGCCACTCAAGTTGGCCATAATGCCCTCCTGTCGTTGCGTGTATCAGATCACAGAACGGGACTGTGGTTTCCCTGCATTCAGAATAGCAGATCGGGGCAGACATCTATTTCGGAAGGGTCGCAAGCTAGGGCCGGTAGAGGCGGAGGTAGTTGAGATAATTCGCGTAGACGATTTTGACATAGGTGTGAGTCTCGGCGAACGGAATGCGTTCGACGAAGACGTCGGGATCACCGATTCCAGTCTTGGACGTCCAGTTCGCGACATTGCCGTCACCGGCATTGTAACCGGCGAGCGCCGGATAGATCTGTCCACCATATTTGTTGATGCGGTCAGCCAGAAAGACCGTGCCGAACTCAACGCCAATTACCGGGCGATAGAGATCGTCCGCAGTCCATCCCTGGACCCCGAGGGACGATGCGATTTGCGCCCCGGTGCTCGGGACAACCTGCGCCAAGCCTCGCGCGTTAGCCGAGGAAGTGACAGTTGGATCGTAGCTGCTTTCCTGGCGCACCAGTGCGAGAAAGAGCAGCGGATCGATCTTTCGTGCTGCCGCCTGTTCCTCGACCAATTGCGGATATGCGAGAGGATAAGCCTGTCGTTGCAGACCGTCTGGTAGGTGAGTCCCGCTGTTATCCGCGACCACTTGGAGCCGCAGCCCAACCCGATAGGCTTCGTTGTAATGGCCGGATTCGTCGAGGAGTTTCCCCATTGCAGCAAGCTGTGCCGGACTATTGCTCAATTGGTCGGCAAGCGCGCTCATCTCCCAGTCCGCGTCCGCGTTCAATCCGAGCTGATACAGCAACGTCATGCGCTGATATCCCGCATCGCTTTCCACCGCTGATGTCGCGGACGCCAACGATGTGTCCTGCGAGGTGAACCAGTCATCCACCTGCTTCTGCTGACTGGTAGAGAGTGGCAAGTCTAATGATGGAGAGTCGACTGCCACGGCGGTAGGACCGGTTCCGGCGAGCACCTGTCCGGCGCGAAGCCCGTAGAACCCGGTTGGATCTGCCTCAGCAGCATTCGTCCACGCCCGCTTTGCCTGATCGACTTGACCGAGTTTCGTGTAGGCCTTGCCCTCCCAGTAGCTTGCCTGTGCCTGTGACGGGCCGTCGCCATGGACCGGAGCGAGCGCGTTTATGGCACCCGTGAAATCTCCCTGCTCGAAGAGGACGAAGCCCAGCCTCAATCGGCCATTGGTCGACTCGACGCTGTGGGGTGCCCGCTGGATCA
Source organism: uncultured Chloroflexia bacterium (assembly GCA_963782955.1). Lineage (GTDB taxonomy): Bacteria > Chloroflexota > Chloroflexia > Thermomicrobiales > Thermomicrobiaceae > CALAGB01. Next base: position 382,552 of record CAWALJ010000001.1, read on the forward strand.
GGGCCTGATACGTGTTCCTGGCGGCAGTAAGGTCGTTGTTCTCTTCGTAAAGTCGACCCGCGGTATAGAGTCCGGTCGGGGTTAGTGAGCTGTTTGGGAAGCGGTTCGCCATAGCGGCGAGTTCAACTGCCGCCGTCCATCCATCTCCATTCTTCAACCTGGCCATGGCACGGTAGTACCAGGCGGCGTCATTTCCCGGATGGGCCGAGAGTTCCGCCGCGAAGATCTGCAGGGCCGAGGAGTAGTCTCCCCGGTAGTAGTCGATCAACCCGCGCTGCTGCTGGCTGACGACCGAAGTCCCTACCAATTTGTCCAGATCATTGATCGCGTTGATGGCGTAGCCGGAGTCAGGGAACTGCTGCACGATCGTCTTCAGATCGCCCAACGCCGCATCTCGCTGTCCCAGACGGAGCTCGGATCCCGCTCGCTCGTAGGTAAGCTCCGCTCGGTACGACTCGATGGACGCCAGCGACAGGAGTTCGTTGGTGCTCTTCAGGTAGGCCGCATCGTGGTTCTGCTTCTTTTCGATGGCGCGCATCGTCTCCAACGCCGCCACCCGAGTTCGAGGAATCGCCGAGGAATTCGCAACATCGGTCGCCAGCGCGAGGGCCTCCGACTGCTTCCCTCGATCTTGCTCGTACTGCGCCAGGAGCAAATTGACATAGCTGCCGATCTCAGGGTGACGCTTTCCGTACGCTTGCAGGTCAGCAATAGCCTGAGACCATTTTCTCTGAGATGCCTCGACCTGCGAAAGCTGGAACTGGGCCTCATCCGCGGCTGGCGTTGTTGGATACTTCTCCCGAATGTGTTTGAGTGCATTCGCCGCATCAGCAGTTTCGCCAAGCGCTATCTGATCCTTGGCGGTCTCGAGAAGTGCGGCGCTGGCATTGGCCGCTTCCTGAACCACCGTGACCGAACGTAACAACGAGACCGCATCGGCATATCGGCCTTGTAAACGGAGAGTGCGCGCTTGTGTCAGCAGGCTCGACTGCTCGGCGACTGGTGCCGGAGTGACTGGCGGACCGCTCGGCGTCGGCGACCTGCGGTGAAGCCGCGACCCGATTTGGTTCGACTTGATACCGAAAATGGCGACTGCAACAACGATCACGATGACGAGTACATGTAGGAGTGGATTGCGTCTGAAACGCATGAGTACCTTTCCAACCCGTCATCCGGGATGGTTCCCGACGAAGTCAAACGAGCGAAGCCTAACGCTAACAGACCGGATCGAGCAGTTTCAACGTGTCTCGACTCGCACTGGTCTCGTCAGACTACACGCAAGCCGGATGCGATCATGGCTCACCTGGTGTAGTATCGACAACGAGTGCTTTATCAGTGTAGGGAGTTGCAGATGAATGCTTCACGCGTTCTCTCGTCGTCATCAACGACATCGGTCGATTCCGGAGAGCTGACCCCGGACCTGTTGCGGCGCTATCAAGATCAGTTCGACGCGCGAGCCGCAAACAAGCTGGCACAAAATGCCGTGACCAAGACCAGTATTGAAGATGTGGCATTGGATCATTCCATCGCCACCTCGATTACCCCGTCGTTCTCACATGTGTTGGATGACTGGGCGGTTACCAACCAGAAACGAACCGGTCGCTGTTGGATGTTCGCCGGTCTCAATCTGTTTCGCGTCGGCGCGATGAAGGCGATGAACTTGAAGGACTTCGAGTTCAGCCAGAGCTACACGCTCTTCTGGGACAAGGTCGAACGCGCCAACTACTTCCTGGAAGCGATAATTGAGACGATCGATCGTAACAGCGACGATCGTACCGTGGCCACCTTGCTTGATCGCCCGATTGATGACGGCGGCCAGTGGAACATGTTCGTCAACATCATCAAGAAGCATGGTGTCGTGCCCAAATCCGTCATGCCGGAGACCGAGAGTTCCTCCGCCACCATGCAGATGAACCGAATTCTCAAGACACAGCTGCGCCAGGGCGCCAAGACGCTTCGTGACATGAACGCCGCGGGCTCGTCTGTTGCCGATGTGCGTGAGCGCAAAGAGCAGATTCTCGCGGATGTGTATCGCATCGCCTCGATCCATCTCGGCTGCCCGCCAGAGCGCTTTGACTGGCAGTGGACCGACAAGGATCGCGTGTTTCACCGCGATGGCGAGATGACGCCGCAGGAATTCGCGGCCAAATACATTACCTTGCCGATTGACGAGTACGTTTGCCTGGTTCATGATCCTCGTCCGAGCAGTCCTCTGGGCCGAACGTTCACTGTCGACTACCTTGGTAACGTCGTCGGTGGTGCCATCGTCAAGTATCTGAATATTGACGTCGATCTGATGAAACAGATCGCTCGGGACACGATCGTTGGTGGCGAACCGGTCTGGTTCGGCTGCGATGTCGGAAAGATGATGCGACGTGACCTTGGCGTTTGGGACAAGAATCTGTTCGATTACTCCGGTCTCTACGATGCAGAGTTCTCGCTCGATAAGTCCGATCGCCTGCAGTACCACGAGACGCTGATGACCCATGCCATGCTCTTCACCGGCGTCGACGTCATTGATGGCCAGGTACGGCGATGGCGCGTCGAAAATAGCTGGGGCGATGAGAACGGTCAGCGGGGTTTCTACACTATGAACGATTCCTGGTTCGCCGAGTACACCTTCGAGATCGCCGCGCGCAAGAGTTCACTGCCACAGGAGTTGCAGGACGCGCTCGATCGTGAGCCGATCGTGCTTCCTGCGTGGGATCCAATGGGTGCGCTTGCTCGCTAGAGCCAGTCGCCACGGTATTCGGTCCGTCGGTTGACGGTTCCCCGACATGATTAGCACCCCCTCGGATCACACCGAGGGGGCGCTGTCACGCCATGATTCGACGTTAGTGGACTACTTCAGAACGATTTGCCGAACTCTTGCTCGGTCTGGGATTCGACGTGGTGCCGCATACGGAGAAACAGGCGGGACCCATCCCATGGCAAAACGCTCCGCTCAACTCAGGAGAGCGACCAGTCCTTGATATCGTAGGTGTCGTACGTCCACTGACCTGGCTTCTGTCCCTTGAGCTTGTTGTTCACGGCCGCTACGTTCTGGCGCGCGATCTCACCCAGCTCGAAGACCTGATCCCAAACGAGCTGCATCATCTGCTTGAAGGTGGCCGTGGATTTGGTCGGATCCATCTGCTGGGCTACCTGGTTATACATCTGATCGAATTGTGGATTCTGGATGCGAGCGTAGTTCGGTTCTGCCCACTGGTTTTCCTTCTGCGCGATCATCGTCGAGAGATAGCGCTGGAACCAGAGAATCGGGAAGGGACTTCCCGGCGAGTTGGTATACATCTCCAGGTCGGCGTAGAAATGGTTGGTTGTCTCCGTGTTGCCGGGGTCACCGGAGAAGTAGACCGAGGCGTCGATGGACTTGATCTCGATCTGCACGCCGATCGTGCCCAACGATTGTTTCACGATCTCCTGGTTCTTCTGGCGGACCGAGTTGACCGACGTCTGATAGACCCAGTGCAATTGTCGACCGTTTAGCTCCCGCACGCTGCCGTTCATCTTGGCGCCCGCTTTGTCGAGCAACGAGGCAGCTTGCTTGAGATCGTACTGGTACTTGATGCCATCGGGGAAGATCGTCGTGACATTGTTCTGCACGAATGGCGTTGCCTTGCCGCCACGACCATAGAGCTGGGTTGCGACGGTGTCACGATCGACCGCGAGATTGAGCGCCTGACGTACCTCGAGCACCTTGAAATGTGGGTGCGGCACGTTCTTGTTCGACTTCTGACCTCCCTGATCGGTGTCAGGATCGGAATGATTGATCAAGATCTTCTCGGTGCCGCCACCCGCCCAGGTGATGAACTTACCATCACTTCCTGAGCTCTCGATCTGCTTCATGACCTGTTCTTCAGTCTGGATGTTCCAGGCGTAGTCAGCCTCACCAGACTGAATCACCGCACGGGCCGCGCTGGTTGAGTCTCCGCCACCCTTCATGCTCACAGTGTCGAAGTGCGGCTTTCCTGGATCCCAGTAATCCTTGAAGAGCGAGTACTGCGCATTGTCACCTGGCGTGAAGCTATCCACCTTGTAGGGACCGGTCCCGATTGGCTTGAGGTTGAACGGGGCGGTGCGCGCCGCCGTGCCCATGTAGTCTTTCATGATGTGCTTTGGCAAGATCACACCCTCACCAGATCGGAAGGGTGTTGCCCAATCTGGGTTTGGGTTTTTGAAGTTGATCTTGACCGTGAGTGGATCGATCACGTCAACCGAGGCGATGGACAGGTAATTGCCCGCTGTCGTGGCTGCCACTTTGGGATCCGACACCCACTGGTAGGTGAACTGAACGTCATCGGCGGTGAAGTCCTGCCCGTCGTGCCACTTCACCCCCTGGCGCAGCTTGTAGGTGACGCTCTTGCCATCCGATGCAACCCCGTTACCGATGGATGGCACCTCCGCCGCCAACACCGGAATCATGCTGCCGTCGGCCAAGGTCTCGGTGAGTGGTTCGAGTGCGATCCGAGTCGCGTCGAAGTCTTTCGTGCCGGACGACAGATGACAGTTAAGGATGGTCGGAGCTTCCCACCAGAGCAGACGAACCTGGCCGCCTCCTCCGCGCTTGCCGGTGCTCGCCGAAGTCGACGTTGCGGCGGACGATGTCGTCGCGGATGGCGAACCCGTAGCGGCCGAAGGGCTCGAGCTTGACGCCGCGGTCGCAGTGGACCCGCTAGAAGTACCACCAGACGTGGTCGCCGTTGAAGCTGTGGTGCTGCTGCTATTGCTCCCACCGCCGCATGCCGCCAGGAGGGCGGCGATTGCCGGTGCGGAAAGACCGAGCACAACGGCGCGTTTCAATACTGACCGTCGGCTAAGCGAGCCGGTCGTTGCCGCTCGCATCAGTTCGTCAAACTGACTATCCTGAGCCACTTATCACACCTCCTATGGTATTTCTTCCCAACTCGTGGAGCGCCACTGCCCACGAACTACCGAAGACCACCAGTGGAGGTGCTACGTGCTACACGGCTCACACCATGCCGTGGCTGACGAACAACGACCTACCAATTCCCCGGATCGCTCGCAAACGATCAGGCCGGACCATGAGTTTCCTGTTTAGTATTCGTAAAGGCGAGCGAGTTCGGATTCATTTTGCAACTTCAGATCGTCCATTTTTCCTGACAATTTCGTCACTGAATGCGCGATTGTGATCGTGCAGCCTGTGATGTGCGCGGCATTCGGCTCTCGCCGTCCGGTGAACGCGTGGATCTTCACTGATTCCTCCGCGCGCGAATCAGGTCCGACATTCGCTCCGCCACAGCCACGGTCGGCGCGTGAAGGTTGCAGCGCGGTCCGCTTGGAAATATCGAAGCGTCAACCACCCGTAGGCGGTCGATCCCACGGACGCGACCTGCCTGATCGACCACTGACATCGGGTCGGATTCAGGTCCCATACGACAGCTGCTGGACGGGTGAAACGTGGTGCCGACCTCGGCACGGATCACCGATTGAATGGCCTCACGATCCATATTCCTCGTTGTCGAACGAGCGGGACCGTCCAGTAACGATGCCAGAGGTTGGGTGCTGGTCAACCGGTCGAGAAATTCGACACCATCGGTGAGCGCCTCAAGGTCCATGGCGTTCTCAAAGTAGCGATGGTCGATATCGAGAGAGTCCTGTGGGTTCCGGCTGGTGAGACGTATACGCCCTCGTGATCGCGAATATTGCAGACTGATGCCGAACCCGAGAACCCAGCGTCCGCTCTCATCGTCGGGAAGTTCGCGAGGATAAATGTGCAGGTCGATCTCATTGGCCACCTGTCGACTGCGTGCCTTGATCATGGTCTGAATGAAGATTCGTCTTCCAGGCTCAGCACTTCTGGTAATGACGAAGCTGGTGCGCCCGCTGGTGTAGGGTGCGAGGTACGGATGATCCATCAAGTTTTCTCCCACTCCCGGCAAGCTGTGCACCAGCGGAATTCCCAAGTCGTGCAGGTGATCTACTGGTCCGATTCCCGAGCGCAGCAATATCGCTGGAGAACCATATGCCCCGGCACTCAGGATCACTTCGTGACCGCGAATCACAACTCCATCGCTGGTGATCACACCGGCAGCGAGCCGTCCATCTAACACAACTCGATCGACCAGCGTATCCGCCAAAAGATGGAGATTCGGACGCGAGCGCGCGATCGCCAAATAGCTCAGCGCTGCGTTCAGCCGTTTCCCGTCGCGCAGATTCTTGGGCGTTGGACCAACCTGCGGTTCTTGGTCGGCTGAGGCGTTCAAATCGGCGGTCTGAGGAATGCCAAGCTCGTCCGCTGTTGCCATGACCGCGTGATCGATGACCGACAACGATTCATTTGGAACCCTCCAGACGTTCACCGGTGAATTTTGATGACCGTCTTTTGAACGGAGCGGGTCCCTTTCGGCCCTTTCGAAATAGGGAGCGAGGTGTTGGTGGTCCCATCCGGGATTGCCCTGGTTCGCCCAATCGTCGTAGTCAGCACGGGATCCATGTAGCCAGATGCACGAGTTGACCGCTGAACAACCTCCGAAGACTTTGCCGCGCGGCAGCTGCAGGCGCCGACCGTTAACGTCTGGTTGATGCTCGTAACCCCATGAGTGCTCATCAAGGACCGGGCCAACCGGATCGAGCAATTCATCGGGCCACGATTCGGGCGATGAACCGAAATCGGAGCCCGCCTCGACCAGAAGTACCTGCTGGCCACGATCGTCTGTCAGCCTGCTCGCCAGCACGCAACCCGCTGGGCCGGCGCCAACGATGATCGTGTCAAACGTGATCGACGTTGCATCTCTCTGAGACAATCCCACTGCTCCGCCCCCATCTGTTCAGGTCTGATCAGCACATTCACATAGTAGTTCGTGCAAAGGTGTAGCGGAACCCGAACTTCAGACTCGACGATTACAGTCAGAAGTGAATTGAAGCGCGAGAACTTGACAACGCGCTGTGAAGTCGGTATTTCGTGTCTCGACCGCGAAGATTATTGATGGAGGAACCCCAGCATCGCGCGTCGCGAGACCTGTGAAGGATGGCCGAACATGGCGCGGGCGTACGTGATGGCCAGAACCGAGGTCGGTATGGCCGACAAAGTGCAAGATGAGCTACGTCGGATTCCGGGGGTGGAGGAAGCCGACATCGTGACCGGGGACTACGACCTGGTGATCGTCATTGAAGGTCCTTCGAACGAAGACATCGGCCGTTTGGTCATGCGGGAAATTCACGGAATCTCCGGAGTCGGGCCGACGGTCACCTTCATGGTCATTGGGTGATCATCTGACGCTCTCTCGATTCGAGCCCGAGTCGCGTTAATCGATCGAATCTTAGGCTTCGCGAATTTCGGATAGACATCCTCTTCATCCGATACTGGGAGATGTGCGCGACGATGAATCGACACGAAGTCATCATTGCTGGAGGGGGATACGCCGGGCTGGCGGCCGCACGAGCGCTCGGCGCGCGGGCGATGGTCATCGATCAGCATGAGATCGGGGCAGTGCAGCACTCCGCATGTGCCGTTCCGGTCGTTGTGATCGAACGGTTTGGGGCCGAAGATGCCATAATCCAGCAATATCACGACGCGTACTTTCACGATCCTCGCGGTACCACGCGATTCCCGTTGAGGTCGCCGTACTGCATCATCGATCATCGTCACTTCTGTCAGAGCCTCTGGCAACAAACCGATGCAGCTTTCCAAAAGGCTCGGATTAGTGATTTTGATGGTACACAGGTGATGACGAGCAAAGGGCTTCATACGGCTCTTGCGTTCGTTGACGCAACTGGTTGGCCCGGCGCGCTTTCGTCGCGAGTCGGGGTTTCGAAGAATCGGCGTACGCGATTGACGATCGCCATTGAGGCCGACGTTCCGGGAACGGGAGATGGCCTTCACATTTATTACGATCCGAAGATTGTTCCGAAGGGCTATGGGTGGGTCTTTCCGGCCGCAAATGAGTTGCGCATAGGTGTTGGCTCATATGATCGGTCGCTCGATTTGCGCACCTCATTGGCCCGATTCCTGGAACGTCTCGGTCTCGATGGTAGGCCAGTACGAGGCGGGATGATCCCGTGGTTCAGCGGCACTCCAGTAGTGGGCAATGTCTTCTTAGCGGGCGATTCCGCCGGGCATTGCCTGCCACTCACCGCCGAAGGTATCCGGCTGGCACTCGGATTCGGCGATGCCGCCGGGCACATCCTTCGGCGCTTCGTTGACGGAGAAATTGATCTAGCGAGCGCCTCCAACGAGTATCGATCGGTCTCTCAACTTCACCGACGATCGTTCGCGGCGCTCCGCGCGTCTCAACTTCTCGTCGGACGATTGCCAATCGTTGGTATCCACGCTCTGGCTCGCGGTCTCGCGACCAAGGCTATACAGTCTTACTTCCTGCACACATATTTCTCCCTTGGGGCTGAATCTGGTCGCGCCGCTTAGTCTCGACCACCGGACCGCTATCGCGCCCCGCTTCGGCTCGATCATATGAGTCACTTGGAAGGCAATAGCCGAAAGATAGAGATATCCCGTCCGGCGAACCCATCTGTGTTGCGATCTGAAGGAATTCGCATCACCCGTTGGGCACGCCACCGGTCCAAGCCGAAGGTTATTCAACGCACGGCAACCATTCCGTCGCGGTCCAATGAGTCCACGAGGCGGCAATTGCAAAACGAGACTTGGAATAAGTGAAGGAAGTTACAGTTTTTCTTGACTGCGCACCAAAACCACGAACGCGCCGGTTACGTCGCTTCCGCGCACGCTCGCGGATCCGAGGACGCGCTGGCCGTCGGTAATCGCTTCTTCGAGTTCGGGATCGGTGATCTTGTCGACTCTAACGCCACGACGCCGCAGTTCCATTCTGATGTTGGCGAGCTCTTCAGTGCGACGGCGGTCACTGCTCTGAAGTCGTCGCGCGATGCGTTTGATGAAACTGGTCTGTTGCTTCATTGTGATTTTCCATCCCCACCGAAAGCGAACGGTGCATGGCGGCTCTGGGCGCGGTCAATATGCAGGACGCATCGATCACTCGCAGTAATGCCAGGTCGTTGTCATACCGAGCAGACTTTCGATGCTTTATGAGTCCGCTCTCGCGCTTGTCGCCCTGGAGGGTTCGCGTCCCCGATATCGTAGTGTTTCGACGTGAATCTATTGTAACTGTTATGGGCCGACGGATCCCCATTTCCGTCGCGTCCCGGTCGATTCCTCGGGAAATCATTTGTCGAACTCGTCCGCGCTTGGCGCTGTGACGGCTCGGTTGCCTTTCCCTTGATTTCGGCGTTCACGTCGTTCGCTGTTATGGAGAGGAACGATCCTCTCCCTTCCCACGATCATCTTACTCGCGCACAGCTCTCGCGCCAACGTTAGACGAGTTGAGCGACCGGTTTATCTTGGTTAACGTAATCCAGCTGGTGGCGCGATCAGCGTGTGGAGATTCTCTGCGCAAGACCTCCGCACGGTCCATCCGTTGGTCGTCTAATGCAAGACAGATGCCGAGATGGTGGTCCGAATCGTGCCTGAGAGCGACACCATGGCTATTTGCGTGATTCATTGCGCGATGCTCGCAAACGCCACGAAACATCGGCTTACGAACCGTTAAGTGTATGTACAGTTGCGCCAGTGAGTTTGAACGCATAGAGTAAAGACAAGCTGGTGATTGACCGATTGTCACATCCACAAATCCACATGTTCACGCTTCCGAGTCATCGCGAGGACGCAAAGTAGCGAGGTGCGCGAGCGAACCTGTATTTTTCGTTAGATTCGCTGCGACACGAAGGGTTGCTTGCGTTCCCGCATAACGCAACGTCGCACGTTGCGTGTCGCGTCTATCGACGACTTGCAGTGTCTAAGCTGCAGCCGCTGACGATCTAAGCGTGAGCCTTGGCTTCCCGTGATCGAGGGAGGAACGTAGCCGACCGATGCGCGGAGAGTTTCAAGGATGGGAGGGGGCGAACTTGTCAGTCGCAATCACACACTGGAATTCGATGACCATTGCCGTGCTCAAATTCGTGCTTGAAACGGCCGGATACACCAACGTCATCACACCGTCTGGAGCGAGGGAAACGGAAGATCTGGTGAATCAGGGGAGCGTTGATGCATTGATTCTCGCAGTGGGCAACGACACCCTCGATGGACTTCGGTTGTGTACCAACCTTCGGGCTCGCAATTACCAACGCCCGATTATCTTTGTGAGCAGGCAAAAGGACATTCGCACAAAGGTTCTCGCCTTTGAGCATGGGGCCGACGACTACATCACCGAACCCTTTGATCCGGCGGAGCTCATCGCTCGTATTCGTGCGTCGATGTGGCGTTTCGAGCGGGTGAGTGATGACTCGTCTTCTGGCCGAGTCACGGTTGGAAGCGCCGAACTCACTCCGGCCGATCTTACGTTCCGCGTCTTCGGCCGAGAACCAGTGCGATTGACACCGACAGAGACGCGAATGCTTGCGTGCCTCATGCGCAACCACGGGCTCACGGTTCGAAGGCAAACCCTGTCCGAGCGCACGTGGGGCTTCGACGACTTCGCTGGAAATGGTCGTATCGACGTGTGCATTCGCCGGTTACGCGAGAAGATCGAGCGAGATCCAGCGTTTCCCGAGTACATTCAGACAATTCGTGGCGTCGGCTACACATTCGTGGCACCGACGCGTTCCCTGCCGCTGATGTTCGAGCATGCCGATCTCGGGCAAGTGGCAGGGCGAGGCTAACTGACATAACGTTCCGGCTAATCGAGCCCGGCTGAAACTGATGGCCGATGCCGAGGATTGGCGAACGACGCCCGCATGCGTCGCTACGGCGTCTTCGGTTTGCTGAGCACCGTCACCGACAACTGTCTCACCAAAAAGCGCGACTAAGGTGGACAGATGTCAGTGACGGCTGCACGGCTCCACGGCTGCGGAATCGGGGCGCGTCGCCGATTACCAGCTTCCTTTTCATGCTCGACATCGTGAATGGGCAAAGTATGCGCTGAACTCGACGATGACCCCACTCGCGAGCGGTGATGGAATCGAGGCAGGCCCGCAATTAGGTTCGTCGATGCAAACGCTCAACGATCATCGTTGACCCGCAGTTGGTTTCGTACGCATGCTCCATCATGAAGTCGTGCACTCCCTGCCCATATGATGTCGTCGGCGTTCCGCTGTAGTCCTGAACGAGCGACATAGAAGCGCAATTCGCGCCCCAGGTGTCCCATGTCCAGTCCAGGTAGCTTTGGTGATGGTCGCTCAGCCAACCCATGGCCTGCGTGACAAACTGGGCGGAACAGTCATTCTCGCCCACTTCTCCGGCGACAACTGGAACGTGCGCTACTACTGGAGCAACGCTCTGCTCCCAGCAGTCGACGGTATTGCACGAATTGAAGTTGTACAAGTGCCAGGCGGCTGCCAGGTTGCTGATTGGATCGAATGGCTGGTATTTCAGCCATCCGCTCAGATCGTGCGCGTAGTTGATTCCTCCAATTAGGACCAAGTTGCGTGCGCCGGACACGCGAACAGCATTCAGCAGTTCCTGCATTCCGGCCGTCTCGAACGACACTCCTTGACACTCACCGCCATTGCTCCAGCAACTCCAGTCTGCTGCGGTGTCGCTACCGTCGCCAGGGTAGGGCTCATTGAATAGGTCAAAGACCGCGCCTGAGTTATTCTTGAAGGTGATCGCGACTGACGACCAGAAGTCGATCGCATGGTCCCGGTCGGGCATGGGCCGCTGCTTCACCGACGGCTGGTTACCGGGCGCGGACCAATGTAACTCGAGGATCGCATAGATGCCCTGTTTGTTGAGACGTGACACGTAATCGACGATCGCCTGCTGATAGGCAACTCCCGCGTACGCGGGCTTGACGCCATTGATCCCGAGCCAGCAGTCCTCGTTCAAGGGAATGCGGACGGCGTTGACGTTCCAGGACCGAATGGCATTGATCGACGCCGCGTCACTCGGCCCGTCGAAAATTCCCCAGCCTTGAATACAGCCCGACTCCGTTCCTGACCGATTGACTCCCTGCAGCCGAATGACGGTTCCGCTGTCGTCGATGATTTGATTGCCACTGACCGAGAGTCCGGGGAGTTCACTGCTTGGCGCTTTGATCGCCGCGGCTGTTGGAGATGTATTGACCGTGGACGACATCGTTCCACTTGGGTCCGGATTGGTCGCTTGGGCCTGACGAAGCGCGACCACCTGCCCAACGATGGCGTTGGCCCCGCCGTGATCGGTGGAGAAGACCGGTCCGCCAGTGCGTGATCGATCGTCGGTCCAGTTGGTCGACATGGAGAGCGCGACATCGTTTTCGCCAGCGCTCGATGCATATCCCGCGGAGAAATCACCGGCAGTCGACATTTTTGGCGCGCCGCTAAGCGCAGAAGCGAATGCTAACAGGAGCGATGGTCCGCCCGAGGTTGTCGTCGGCGGAATGGAGACTGATCGACCGTCCGTTCCGGCTCCTGCCGTGGTGCCAATTGGCCCCCCGATTCTCGCGCCGACGACATTCACGATTGCCAAAGCGGCATTCACGGGTTTGGGGAAACCGAATTGGACTGCGTCCGGCTCGGATCCTGTCACCCGGTGATACCAAAGCGTTTGAATCACCGCGCCTCGCGGGCTTGCGTCCTTCCGAATGAGATACCAATCGGGCGGCGCGATGAGCTGGCCTGTCTGACTTCCGGTCCAAGCCAACTGAGCGACCAGCAAATTGCCAGTTAGTATGCCTGTGGGGATGTGAACCTGAATGGTCGATTGTCCACGAACACGGCCCGACGACGTCGAGACGACACCAGGTCTCGTGGTTGGTGTGGGCGAGCCCGAAGTATGAGCGCCAATTGAAACCACGAGCGCGACACAGCTGACGACAATGACGACAAGCCAAACCGGTCGAGGAACGCGGGGCCGTTTTGAGCGGGAATCCGCGCGGTGTTGCCTGGCACGGTTGGAGGAGTCGTCGGTCCTCGGTTCAATCGAACGCAGGATGGACGGCCGTCGCTGATTTCCCTGAATGATCATCCGTCAATCCACTCTCATTCTGTGGTCATCGGCAGCGCTGACTTCTCATGGGCATCCGATGGGATTACGTGCAGTCAATCAGACGCATCTACTGGAGAGAAGGTGATTCAGACCCGCGAATGTCCGTCCCGTCGTGGTGCAACTGACGTACCAGTGGACGCTTCGACGCCGCGTTCGATCCTACGCAGTCAGTCAATTCCTCTGTGGGTTGAGGCGCACGCCTATCAAACAGCCAGAGTCTGAAAAATGGCTCCTGACAATCACCTTGCAGCGTTTTCGCGAGAAGTTAACCCGAAACTGGAAGATTTCTCGATTGCCGGCGCTCGTTTGCTAGATATCGACTCCTGCGAGCTTTCAAGTTGAACAGGTCGACCCGTGAAATTTACACACTCGCAAGGGTCGATATCGGGAACCTTTCGAGACTGGAAGGTGGTTTGACGCGAAGTTCAATCAGGATGTTAGGAAAATGTAAGGGCGCCTCAGTACTCTTGTCCCTCATCAAGGGGGACATATGGGCTACGGGCTCGAGGGTCCGCGGCTATCTTCGTCCTCCCTACCGCACACCACAAAGGATCAACGAGGGAGGACGCATGGCACTTCGCGATGTAGACCGACGACCGTCCGCGGACCTTGTGACTGCACCAACTGCCAGGTCCACTGGCGAGCCGTGCGATCAACCTGGCCCGCACCCGGATCGGCCCGCGACATTGCTCTCGACGTTACCGATGCTCAGCATGGTCATTCCGACGAAGAATGAATCGGGAAACATCTCCGTCCTCCTGACTCGTCTGGAGTCGCTTTCCGAGTTGTCTCGATTCGAAGTGATCTTCGCCGACGACAGTGATGATGACACTCCGGAAGTCATTCAGAGTTTGAGCCTATCGACCAACCTTGACATCACGATGATTCACCGATCACCGGACGAGCGCGACGGAGGGCTGGGTGGTGCAGTCGTCGCTGGCCTTCGCGTCGCCAAGGGGGAGTGGGTGTGCGTGCTCGATGCTGACCTACAACACCCTCCCGAACGCGTTCAAGATCTGCTCAACACGGCCATTCAGACGCAATCGGACGTCGTGGTCGCCAGTCGCTATCGCGACAGTGGCGATGTCGGCGAATTTAACGTCCTTCGACGTGGAGCGTCTCGAGCATCGGCCGCCATGGCGCGCTCAGTCTTCCCATTCCGTTTGCGACACGTTTCCGATCCGATGAGTGGGTTCTTTGTTGTGCGTCGATCAAAGATCGACGTCGATCGCCTGCACCCGCACGGATTCAAAATCCTGCTCGAGATCCTGGCCCGTCATCGCGCGTTGAAGGTGCATGAGGTGGGATATCAGTTTGGCCGTCGGCATGCGGGTGAGAGCAAAGCCTCGTTTTCCGAAGGCATGACCTATGTGTCTCAGCTATGTCGACTGCGCGTCGGCGAAGAGTGGTTCCGGTTCCTGCGATTCCTCATGGTCGGTGCCTCTGGCTTCGTAGTGAATGGCGTTCTCATCGCCCTCATCACTTCCTGGCTCGGAATCAACTACCTGATCTCCGCGATTTTTGCCAGCTGGGGATCGACGATTTGGAACTTCGTGTTGGCTGAAATCTGGGTCTTCTCCGATCGCAGCACACGCGCGCACCGAGTCACTCGATTCTGGCTGTTCTTTGCCATGAACAACGCGGCGCTCGCTGTACGCGAGCCGATGATCTACGTGATGACGTCGTACCTCTCAATCTACTACGTCGCGTCGAACTTCATCTCGTTGGTAGCTCTGACGATCGTACGTTACGGGTTGTCCGATAGCTGGATCTGGAAGCGCGCCGGTCGCAAGAAGTTCCGCCAGGAGTCCTTCTTCTACGACATTCACGGGATTGTCAGTGTGCGTTCCGAGGTTTGGCTGCCGGAGCTCGAGCGATTTCTGACCATAGACACGAACGTCACTCCGACGCTGAACGTCCGAATCCACCAAATCGGTCTCGAGGTTCAACAGGATCACGCGACGGATGATGCCAGTCATTTTGTCTACGATGAGGGGTTTGGACCACTCGGCTTTGGCATCGACGTTCACATGGGAGAAGTCATTGACATCGTCGCGACGCCGCTACTCCGCTGGTCGCCGCACGTGCTGTACACCAACGTCGTCGAACCAATTCTGCGCTGGACCTTCACGCGCAAAGGCTATGCGCTGGTTCACGGGGCCTGTATCGCGTTCGGTGACGACGCCTATCTCGTGACGGCGCGCACTGACACAGGTAAGACCACGACCATTCTGCGCATCCTGGACCGGCAGCGGCGCCGCAGCGACCGAGGATCATTCATCTCCGACGACCTCACGTTGCTTTCCGCAGACGGTCATGTGCTCACGTATCCGAAGCCTTTGACCATCAGCCGTCACACGGTCGCCGCCGTGCGCACTCCACTGCTGTCGCGACCCGAACGACTGGCACTGTTCATTCAGAGCCGATTGCATTCGCGTGAAGGACGGCAGTTCGCATTCAAGCTGGCGGCCACCGGACTGCCCGTGGCAACGATCAACGGTGTCGTGCAGTGGCTGGTTCCGCCGCCGAAGTACCACATTCAGCGCCTGGTACCGCAGTCGCGCGTGAGCTCCGGAGCACAACTCGAAGGCGTATTCGTCATCGAGCGTGGCGAGGACGGCGAAGAAGTGCTGAACGATCGAACCGCTATCGAGATTCTGATGCGGAACTCGGACGATGCGTACGGCTTCCCGCCCTATTCGGTCATCAAGAAGCGGCTCACGCAGTTCTACGGTACTGAGTTGGATGAGACCGAACGCAGCATCGTGACAGAGGCCTTGACCGGGCTCAACGCCAACCTGGTTCGCAGCAGCTCGATGAACTGGTCACAACGCATTCCGGAACTGGCTGGAATCACCCAAGAAGAGCGAGAGCGTCTGAGTGCGGTCGAAAAGCCCGCACTGTCGCCGGCTTAGTGACGACAACTGTGTGCGCAGCACGAAATTGTCTCGAACTCAATGTCCGCCTGGACTGGAAGAACCGGTTGCTAATGAACGCTTGTCCACTCACTTGGTCGCGAGTGAATGAATGGCGACTGCCGTGATTGACCAATATGGATCGATTGTCCTCGCAGTGCTTTCGCTGTTGCTGGCAGTGCAAGGGCTCGTGACGCTCTATCTGATGCTCTATACGTGGATGCGTCCAGATCGGCTCGAGCGCGCCCGAAGTCCGCGACACTTCGCCGAGCCGACTTTGAAGTTCACGGCTCTGCTGCCAGCACGGCACGAAGAGGCGGTTATCGCTCACACGATCCAGCGGGTTTGCAGTAGTCACTACCCGTCTGAATTGGTCGAGGTCATCGTCATCTGCGAACAGGGTGACGTCGGAACGATCGCTGAAGCCGAACGAGCCGCGGCTCAAATCGGCAACGACATGGTCCAGGTTGTGTCGTTCAGCGATGGACCGATTAACAAGCCACACGGGTTGAACGTTGGCTTTCGCACTTCCAACAACGAAGTCGTTACGATCTTCGATGCGGAGGACGACGTTCACCCGGAAATCTTCGATGTGGTCAACACCATCATGCTCTCGGACGGCGCGGGAGTCGTCCAGGCCGGAGTCCAGCTCATGGACTTCCGCTCGAGCTGGTACGCGCCGCACAACGTGCTGGAGTACTTCTTCTGGTTCAAGTCCAGACTCCACTTCCACGCGCAGGTGGGCAGCGTGCCGCTGGGAGGTAACACGGTCTTCTTGCGTAGGGATCTGATCGAAGCCGTCGGCGGTTGGGACGAGCACTGTCTGACCGAAGACGCCGACATCGGAATCCGGGCCAGCGCGCTCGGCGAACGCATCGCGATTACATACGACCACGAACACGTGACGCGTGAAGAGACGCCACCCACCCTGGGCAACTTCGTGCGCCAGCGTACTCGCTGGAACCAAGGTTTCCTGCAAGTTATCGGAAAGGGGGATTGGCTTCGACTTCCGACGCTGCGTCAGCGGGTGCTTGCAGCCTACACCCTTGCGTATCCGATCGTACAGGCAATGCTTGCCGTACTTTGGCTTCCGGCGCTGATTACGACCGTCACGCTGAAGGCGCCAGTCATCATCGCCATGTTGACGCTTTCTCCCTTCTACTTTCTGGCCTTTCAGTACATCGTCGATCTGATCGGCCTCATGGAGTTCTGTACGTCGCATGAGCTCCGGTTGAGACCTCGAGACATTGTGGTATTCACCATCGGATTCATCCCGTACCAATTCCTGCTCAACGTGAGTGCGCTACGAGCCGTCGTGCGCCAACTCCGCGGTGTCAACAACTGGGAGAAAACTGCGCACACGGGGGCTCATCGAACGGCTACAGCAACCCCGGCGATGGCAGTCGAAGAAGGGGTCATGCTGGCGGCGCGAGACGCTCACCGGATCGAGCGAGCTGGGGTACAGGACGCCGCTGACGACTGATGCTGACCACGATCGATTGACTGGTGATCGAACCGATTTTACGAATGGAAGAGTTGTAGTTTGGCACGAACGTGGGAACCTCGAACCGAGCCTCGAACACGCAACCGGATGTTGAGACCGGTTCGTTGGCCAGTGCTGCCGTCCGGGGTGAGTCGTCCACTCAGCTTCCTGCTGGTGAACTGGCAACGGATTGGCTTCGTGGCCGGGCTACTCACCGTTCTGGTGGTGGCTGATGTTTTCACCGGCTACAACATGTTCCATTACCCCCAGTATGAGCTTGACGAAGGAACGTATGTCGGCGCGGCCTGGGCCATGATCAAGCACGGCCAACTCTTCTACTACACCTATACCTACAGTCACCCGCCATTGGGCTGGCTTCTAATTGGCATCTGGTCAACGTTGGCGGGAGGTTTCACCGCGTTCGGGATGGCCATCAACGGCGGCCGCCTGTTCATGCTGGTCGTCACACTCATTTCGTCAGTCGTCATTTACCTCATCATTCATGACGTAACCCGGCAGAATGCGGCGGCTCTCTTTGGAGCGCTTGTATTTGTCATATCGCCGTTGGGTGTGGGTCTGCATCGCCAGGTTTACCTCGACAACATTGGCACACTGTTCCTTCTTCTTTCGATCCTGCTACTCGCACGCGGATCAGGGCACTTGAGCCGAATCGTCTTGAGCGGAGCCGCGTTCGGCCTGGCGTTCTGGAGCAAGGAAACGTTCGCGATCTTCTTCCCGGCGCTCATCTTCCTGGCATACGTCCAGTCGGATCGCTCGAACCGGCGCTTCTCCTTCGTTCTCTGGACCACAACGGCGCTTTCGATCATTTCACTGTTCGTGCTCTTAGCGTTCCTCAAGGACGAGCTCCTTCCTCCAGGCATGCTTTGGAGCGCTTCGAGCCCGCACGTGAGTCTGCTGGGAACGTATTCACATCAGGCAGGGCGTGGAGGCAACGGCGATATCTTCTCCACCACCAGCGATGCCTGGGTGCGATTCCGTCAATGGCAGCAGGCTGACCCCGTATTACTCACCGGAGGTTTGATCGCCGCGGGAATCGGGCTGCTGCTGGCCTACTGGAATCGGTTCCTCTTCGGAATCACTCTGCTTATTCTCTGCTTCGTGCTCTTCTTCGGCCGTGGCGGGATCGTCCTCTATTACTATGTGATTCCGTTGCTTGCGCTGCTGGCCATCGCAATTGGGGTGCTGGCTGGCTGGCTCTTGCAGCAACTGTCGCGTTGGCGAGTCACGAGCTGGGGCTCGACGTCGCTCATGCTCGCACTCACGCTGCTTGTTGCCCAGCAGAGCATTGCGGCCAATAGCACCAACTTCAACGCTGATCGGACAACGCCACAGTACGATGCCGCCAAGTGGATCGTGCGCAACGTCCCGAACGACAGTGTGATCATCATGGATTCCTACCCGTGGGTTGACTTTCGTGACCCCTCTTTCACCCACGGCAAAACCCTTATTGCGCATTATTACTGGCCAGCTCTGTCGGATCCGCAGATCCGTGACAACCTGCTCCACGATGACTGGCACAACATCGATTACCTGCTGATCAGTCCCAACTCGACAGCCGATGCGGCCCGCAGTTCTTTGCCACTCCTTTCGGCGGCGATACAGAACTCCGACCAGATCGCTAACTACGCGTCGGGCAACTGGAACGTCAAGATCATGCGGATTCGTAAGCTCGAGGACATTTCGGCCAGCGGTGATCCACTGCTCCAGACCTCGTGGAACTCCTTCAAGAAGACGTTCGTTGTGGATGGACGGGTGGTCAATCCACTTGCCAATAACTGGACCACTTCATCTCAGCAGGCGGATGCAATGCTCCAGGCGGTCTACGTGGGTGATCGAGGCACATACACCGATCTTTGGAACTGGGCGCAGTCGCACCTGGAACGCAATGACGATCACCTGATGGCGTCGCAGTGGGGTGTGAGCGGCAACTCGTCCGCAAAGCCGGGCGTCATCGAAAGCAACACGTCCGCTAATGCGGACGAGACGATGGCGCTGAGCCTCTTGCTCGCGTCGAAAGAGTGGTCGGATCCGTCTCTGCTGGCGAGCGGCAAAGAGCTGCTGCGACATATCTGGAACAACGAAACATCGGTAATCGGAGGCCGGCGGATTCTTGTTGCCGGCAACTGGGCCGGTGGTGGCGGGCCGAACAACGACAACGCGACCATCAACCCGTCCTACTTCATGCCATACGCATACCGCATCTTCGCCGCGGCCGATCCCAGTCATCCCTGGATGAACCTGGTCGACTCCTCATACGACGTATTGCAGCGAATCCATCAAAGTCCGGAATTCGGCGGACCCGCAGGGCTATTCCCTGATTGGGTGAGCCTGAGTATGAACGATGGCAAAGTGCATCCCGCCACGCTCAACGTTTCGAACGTGAACCAGGCGGCCCAGGCACCCTCGAAGATCGCGTTCAACATTTCGGTCGACTGGATCTGGAACCACGATTCTCGAGCGCTAACCACATTGCAATTCGACGGGTTCATCCAGAAGAACCTCGTGCAGTCGAAAACGCTGCTCTCGGCATACAACTACGATGGCAGCCCCGCGTCGAAAACGGAGTCGCTTGCGGCAATCGCGGATACCCTCCCCGCTCTGCTCCTTTCCGGCAGCGAGGAGACCGCGCTCAAGCTCTACGCGACCAAGGTGCTCCAGGGATTCGACCAGGCTGGTGGCATGCCTTCCTGGGGATCGCATCCCAATGACGTCAAATTGCAGACCTCGGTCTGGTTCGCCGCTTCCGTGATGGACGGCGGCTTCGCCGACCTCTGGAGCGGGCGACACACTATCGATTGGAAGAGCGCCTTCTACCACTGACACACATATGGCCGGATGAGGGGCGTACCACGACTGATGAGCGCGTTGGATCCGGAACTCACCACGAAGGATTGGTAATGAGCGGTGCTCAGTTGAACAACGGACATACTTCGCAAGGCCTGAAACGCATGGTTTCGCCGATGCTCATTATCGCGCTCGCTGCAGGACTCGTGGTTTTCGGCGCGCGACTGGCGCCTGGGCCTGGCTCCCAATCGCTCTCTACGACACCAAATCAAAGTCAGGCTGGCGTCGTGTCGGTGACCCCGGTCTCAGCTTCGGCCACCAGCGCTTCGCTAGTCGGAACGCCGGGATCTTCGACTGTGGTGTCGCCCACTGCGACGGCAACGGAAGTCGCTTCGTCACTTCCGCCTCTACCGGCAACTCCGACATCCACGCCGGTTCCGGTTGTCTTCAAGAGCGGAGCATCAAGCGAAGCCCTGAACGCTATTCAGCAATTCGTCGCCGCCAATCGCACGATCATCAACCTCGGTGCTCCAGCGAGCCAACCGTTCACTGACGTGCAGAACGGCGTCGTGGGGCAGTACTTCTCGAACGCGGTGCTGGAGTATCACCCCGAACTCAAGGGAACGCCTTACGCGGTCGAGCTTTCCCGAGTCGGTGCGGCCGCCGCGGTGCTTGACGGACTGAGCGGAAACGACGCATTTCATCCCTTGCCGGCGACGACCGGCTCGAACGCCGATTGCCGCTTCTTCGTAACGACTGGCCATCGGCTATGCGGCGGATTCCGTGTCTATTGGCAGTCGCATGGGCTCGACATGGGAGATCGCGGCGTTTCTTTCCGGGAATCACTTGCCCTTTTGGGTTACCCGATTTCGGAGGAGTTCGTCGATCCGAAGACCGGCCACACCGTGCAGTACTTTGAGCGTGCCCGGCTCGAGTTCGATCCGTCGCAGCCCGTGGGACATCGTGTAACCAGCAATCTTGCCATCGAATCGATTCTGACGCGATGGAATCAACAGATCATCAATGGTGTGGACGCACTAACGGGCGGAGGGTGAGTCGTGGGCGGACCGCGGGATCAGCGAATGGGTTATCTGGATCAACACATCACGTTGGAGCTGGATGCATTCTGCCTCTCGCGACTGAGCATGCGCGATGCGAACACCGAGGAGGAACGATGAGCTACTTTGCCACGCTGCGGCGTGTAATGGCCGCGATAATCGGTGTTGCTGCCCTAACCTTCGTGGTAAACGGGGCAAACCAGTTCCAGCCGAGGACTGCTTACGCCAGCACCATAACGCAGACCTTGACACCAGTGGCAGACGCGTACGTGAGCAGTTCGTCTCCGAACAGCAACCACGGCACCGGCTACGAGATCGACGTGGACGGTTCACCTGAGAAGATCTCTTACCTGACCTTCGATCTCAGTGGCTTGAGCGGTAGCGTGGTGAGCGCTCAATTGCGGTTGACGGCATCTTGGGACGGGAGCGTTGACGGCGGCGCCATTCGATCGGTAGCCGACACCAGTTGGACTGAATCGACCATTACCTACAATACTCGACCGGCGGTTTCGTCGTCGGCAGTCGCCAATATCGGCGCGATAAACCCTAACCAGTCAGTGACGGTGGACGTGACTTCCGCAGTTTCTGGCAATGGGATGTTGGGGCTGGCCATCACTTCGACCAGTGGTGACGGCGTATCGTACGCCTCTCGCGAGAGTCCAACTCCGCCGCTATTGACGGTCACCCTGGGCACGTCCACGCCAACATCGACGTCAACGAGCACGTCGACCGGGACTTCGACCTCAACCACAAGTGCAACGAGTTCGGCGACATCCTCGTCCACGTCGACGATCACACCTACCTCGAGCTCGACATCCACCTCCACCGCTTCTCCAACAGACACGTCGACGTCGACGAGTACTTCCACGTCAACGGCAACCGGCACTCCGACTTCAACGTCGACAGGTACGCCGACAGCTACGGCCAGCGACACGGCCACATCTACGGCAACAGCGACGGCGACATCAACCGCCACGGCTACGTCGACCGGAACCAGCACTCCAACATCGACCTCGACTGCGACCACTACTCCAACATCGACCTCGACTGCGACCACTACTCCGACGTCGACACCGACCGGAACACCGATTTCGACGTCGACGTTCTCGTTCACGCCGCTCGCCAACGCATACGTGAGTAGCACATCCCCGACTAGTAACCACGGTTCAGGCTATGAAATCGATGTTGACGGATCGCCAGAGAAGATTGCCTATCTCACCTTTGATCTGAGTGGGCTGAGCGGAACCGTCATAGGCGCACGTCTACAGTTGACGGCGACGTGGGACGGGAGCGTTGACGGCGGCTCGATCCGAACGGTGAGTGATACGAGCTGGAGTGAGTCGACTATCACGTACAACAACCGTCCTGCGGTCTCTTCATCGACTTTTGGCACTGTCGGCTCGATCAATCCGAACCAGACCGTCACAGTCGACATTAGCGGGGCGGTAACCGGTTCAGGACTCTTGAGCCTGGCGATTACCTCAACAAGTGGGGACGGGGTGGCGTATGCGTCACGACAAACGAGCGGCTCCCCGGTGCTGATCATCACGACTGGGGACTACGGCACCCCGACGCCAACGTCAACCGCGACGCCAACGTCAACCGCGACGTCAACGTCGACCGCGACGTCAACGCCGACCGCGACATCAACGCCGACCGGCACCCCGACGGCAACCTCGACCGCGACATCAACGCCGACCGGCACTCCGACGGCAACCTCGACCGCGACCAGCACGGCAACTCCAACGCCAACGGGAACACCAGTGTCCACGTCGACGGTGTCGCTGACACCCATCGCCGACGCCTACGTGAGCAGTACGTCTCCCGATGGCAACCATGGCACTGGTTATGAAATCGACGTAGATGCCTCGCCAGAAAAGATCGCTTACTTGACGTTCGACCTAAGCAGTTTGAGCGGAACGGTGATGAGCGTTCAGTTGAAGCTCACCGCAAGTTGGGACGGAAGCGTAGACGGGGGCTCGATCCGCACCGTAAGCGATACGAGTTGGGGTGAGACCACCATTACATACAACAACAGACCAGCTGTTTCGGCCAACACCGTTGCCAGCATCGGAGCGATTAACGCCGGCCAAAGTGTAACCGTCGACGTGACGAGCGCCGTCTCTGGAAATGGTCTGGTGAGTCTCGCAATTACATCGACTAGCGGCGACGGGGTTGCCTATGCGTCCCGCGAAAGTAATACGCCGCCGACCCTAATCGTCACCGAGGGGGATTACGGTACGCCGACCCCAACTGCGACGTCCACTCCAACGACGACGCCAACATCGACATCAACATCAACCTCGACACCAACAGCATCCGGTACTCCGTCGGGCGATCCAGTGATCGCGGCCGCTGGAGATATCGCTTGCGATCCAACCAGCACCAATTTCAACGGTGGACTCGGTGACGCCACCCACTGTCAAGAAAAGGCGACGTCCGATTTGCTCGTCGGTCGTCAGTTGACCGCCGTGCTGGCGCTCGGAGACACACAGTACGACTCAGGGACGCTGGAGCAGTACCAGGCGTCTTATGATCCAACCTGGGGCAGAGTGAAGAGTATTACCCTCCCGGACCCTGGTAACCACGAGTATCGAACTGCCGGGGCAACCGGTTACTATGACTACTTTGGTTCCGCGGCTGGAGATCCAACCAAGGGTTACTACTCCGTCGATGTTGGTACATGGCACATCATCGCGTTGAACGGCGAGTGTGACCAGATCGGCGGTTGTAACTCTGGGAGCCCTGAGGACCAGTGGCTGCAGAGTGATCTTGCGTCACATTCGAACATGTGTACCCTCGCGATGCTGCACGAACCGGAATACGACTCGGGACCGAACGCCAGCACCACGACCTATCTCACGTTCTGGCAGGACCTCTATAACGCGGGTGCTGATGTCATTCTGGATGGGCATTCGCATCTGTATGAGCGCTTCGCTCCGCAGAGTCCGAGTGGCGCACTCGATACCGCATACGGAATAACCCAATTCACCGTCGGCACCGGCGGCGACAGTCTGGACCACTTTCACACCATTCGACCAAATAGTCTGGCACGTAATGACACTGACTTCGGAGTCTTGTTGTTAACGCTGCATCCCACGAGCTACGACTGGCAGTTCGTGCCAATTGCTGGCGGAACATATTCGGACTCCGGAACTGCCAACTGTCACTCGGCTCCATAGAACCACGGCCGGCACGATCGTGAAAGGAGGAAGTCGGCACATCACCAGCCAAAATCAGCAGAAGGAAGTGTGACATGCGTGGAAAATGGAGCGGAAAACTGCGATCGAAATCGGTGTGGGCACTCGTTGTCGTGATGGCGCTTGGTATGGTGGCATGTCAGGGAGTCGTGCCGACCCAGCCGGGCGCCGTGCCGACCAGTACGCCGCCACCGCCAGGGAACGGACCCGGGCAGTCAACAGCAACCGCGACGACTGCTCCTCCGAATCCTGGTGGTGGGAATGGCGGCCAGACTCCCGAATCGACACAGCCCAGCGGAACGCAACCTTCGACGCCTGGGACGGGCACTCCAACGCCGTCGTCGGGGAGCGCCATACCGAGCTTCGATCACGTGTACGTCATTGTTTTCGAAAACAAGGAGGCAGGCGAGGTCATCGGCAGTTCACATGCACCGTATCTCAACTCGCTGGCGAATCAGTATGGTCTGGCTACGAATTACACTGGAGTGTCCCATCCATCTGAGCCGAATTATCTTGCACTGTGGAGCGGCTCGACCTTCGGTATCACCGATGATGCAATCCATGACCTACCGGGTGCATCAGTGGCGGATCAAATTACCGCACATGGCAAGAGTTGGATGGTGTACGCCGAGAATTATCCTGTCGGATCGAGCTGTTTCACCGGTTCAAGCTCGCAAGGTGGTGAAGACGGCAACGGCAGTTATGCGCGCAAGCACAATCCTGCAATGAGCTTCATGAACGTGAGTACTGACAACGCTCGATGTACGTCACACGTCACGGACTTCACCCACTTCAGCGCTGGCGCGGCAAACTTTGCGTTCATTGTTCCGAACCTGTGCAACGACATGCACAACTGTCCGGTGAGCACAGGTGACTCCTGGTTACAGCAATGGCTTCCGAGCCATATATTCAACACATCGACATGGCAGAACTCCAATAGTGCGATCTTCATCACCTGGGATGAAGGCACCACGAACAACGGTGGGGGTGGGACCGTTCCACTCATCGTCATTTCGCACGAAACGCATTCAGGCATGACGTCATCGCAAGCGCACGATCACTACTCGGTATTGCGTACCGTCGAAGAAGCGTGGGGTCTCGGCTGCTTGCGGAATTCCTGCGGTGCCACGGACTTGAGCGAATTCTTCACCGGTAATGGAAAGTAAGTCAGTCTCAGTGGCGCTGCTTCCCGCGAAGCAGCGCCAAATCGAGTCGAGTCAGCATCCGCCCGTGAGATGAACCAGGAATCGACTTGAAGTGTGATTGTCCTGGCAGGACGGCAGGAGTGTTCGCACGAGCGCGATTGTGTGTCGATCAGGACGAAGACACGAGCGCAACTCAGACCACAGCGGACGTCCCTCCATTGAAAGACAGGGAGCGAATGTGGAAGCCAGTGACGCAGCGCGGATCGATGTGCAGACTCCCGAGCGCAATGCCCGGAGACTGGACGAGGTCGAACGCGCCATGATGGAAGTTCAGCAGAACTACGTCGGGCTGGCGCGACAACTCGACGACTTGAAGACGTCGCTGGAACAGATCGCGCTGGCGTTTGAGTACTTCGTTCGCAATCAAGGGCCGGGTTCGGAATAGCGCGCCCCGCTGAATGATGCAGCAGGGGCACGAACAGTCCGAGTGGACACATCGTGGATCCACCGAATTCTACGTGAAGCCGTTGTCAATCTGACGGCTTCACGATCACTCGATACAGACGAGTTCGGTGATTCCGACGCATAGGCTCTCGAACGGAATACGTGCATCAGGTGGCATGCGACGTGCCTAGGTGTGTTAAGCGGATGTGAAGTCTGGTAATGTGGTCATAATCACGAGAACGACGAATCGGATAATCGCGAGGGTTCCCTCTCTCTGGATGATCACGCAGCGCGGACGAACCTGATTCCTGGGGCAACTCGATTCTTTGGTCGATCCCGTTCAGGACACTCCGTTCATGTCGACGGCAAACAAATTTGGATCACGAATGGTGCTTTGCGCTAGACGTCGGCATTAGGCAATGATTTGAAAGTTCTGAATCACTATGAATAGGAAAAACATGCGAATCGTCTTGGTTCACCCTGACAATATTCAGCGTGATCTTCTCAAGTTCCTCCTGGGAAACGCGGGTTATGCCGTTGTTCCAGTTCAGACCCTGTCCCGGGCGCAGCAAGAACTGCTCACCAACACCCAATCGGGGTTGGTCGTGATGGAAGACACGATGCACGACCACCTCTATCGCCTATGCTCCGATTTGCGACAGGACCGATTTGAGGGGCCAATCATCGTTCTGGCGGGGGAGCCAGATGTTGAAGACGAACTGCTCGCGTTTCAGGCGGGGGCCGACGACTACATTGCGTCGCCATTTGACCCGACTGTTCTCATCTCCCGTCTCGATTCAGTCGTCAGACGATTTCGCGGCTCGTTCACGGGGCAACATCTGACGGGGGAGAGCGCGAGCCCTCAGGCCTGACCGAGCGCAACCCTAGCCTGCTGCAGTTTTCAGGTGACTTCGTGGGCAGAGTTCAAGTGGTTCTGTATCCGTAGCTGACGAGAGAATGGCGAGGGCGCATGGGAGTCGAACCCACCGGCGAGGCTCGTCACCCCGCCCAACGGTTTTGAAGACCGCACGAGCCACCGGGCCCGATCCGCCCCCATCGTTCGAGAGCAATTACGCGGCGAAAGCGGCGCTCCGGCGCCTGCTTCGCCGCGTGTGACTATCGCTTCTTATCCGTGCGACGATCGTATGCCGCTTCGATCAAGGAGTCGATATCTTCATTTGAGAACAGGTACGTTTGCGGATAGCTGTAGATCTCATGAGAACTGCTCTCGGTGCCCGCGACCTGCCCCTTGATCAGGAATCCTTCTGGGGTCTCCACGATGACCACTTGCGTGAACTGATTTGCATCCAGGTAATTGCCCACCGCACGGAAGGCGTCTTCGTATCGTACCCGTGCGGTTCCGCTGTGGTCGAGCATACGTCCGCTGTCCTTCCTGGCGAAGTCATCGTGGTCAGGTCTGCTAAACGCGGTCGCCTTCCAACGACATTATCGCAAATTGTGGAACTCGATGAAACCTTGATCGTGGTCGCTTGGATCGATCTGAACGTCAACCACGGCTGGTTGGCCCGCTTCATTGGCTGCCCGAGCTCCTTCTAGCGCGGCACGCAGGTTCTGGCTGTCGTTCACGCGCGTCGCCCAACATCCGGCGGACTCGGCGACTTTAGCGAAGTCGAACGGTGCGGCGAAGTCGGTCGCGATGACGCGCATGCCGAGGCCCTCACGTTGCGTCCATTGTGGCCAGCCTAGCGACTGATCGTTGAACACCACCCAGGTGACCGGTGTGCGCTCTTGAACTGCCGTCGGGAGTTCGTGCATCGCCATCTGGAACGCCGCATCGCCGGTGGTGCAGATCACCTGCCGATCCGGTCGTGCGAGTTTCGCCGCGATCGCTCCGCACACGCCGAGACCCATGGCAGTCTGTTCCGCAGGTGGTACGAGGCAGCCAGTGTTCATTACTTGATAATAGGGCCAGTAGTACGCCCAAAGGTCGGATTGTCCATTTTCGAGCACAAGAATGGTGTTGTCGCCGAATACCTCGTTCAGCTCATGCACGATTCGCTTGGGCAGTACTGGCGACGAATCCGCCGCGACGTCTTGCTTCATTTCCTCAATCGCAGCCTTGCGGCGCGCGACGAGGTCGTCGACTCGTCTGGTATTAGCGGTCAGCCCACGCTCTTCAGCGGCCGCGATGATCTGTTCCAGAGCCAAAGACGCGTCAGCTTGAATCGCCACGTCTGGGACCCAATTGCGACCGATCTCGAACGGATCGATATCGATTTGAACGAACTTGGCCCCTTCAGGGAAGTACTGGAACACCCCTGATTGGAACTCCTCCATTCGGGTGCCGACCGTAATGAGCAGATCGGCCTCCTGATAGACAGAGCGTGGGTATTTGGTTCGATAGAGACCCACCGACCCAGCAAACATCGGGTGCGTTTCGGCGATGATTCCACGTCCCGCTGGCGTAACCTGAATGGGTATCCCCAGTGAATCCGCGAAGGACTCGACTTCGGCATACGCACCTGAGAGGATCGCGCCGCCACCACAGACCACCACCGGTCGCTGGCTCGCTTCGAGCAGATCAACCACCTCATCGATCTTCTCTGGATCCGCCGCTGGGCGGAGAGAACGATCACTCCGTTGATACTCTGGCATTTCGATTGACTCGAGACCGATATCGGCGGGAATCTCGACGTAGACCGGGCCAGGCTTGCCCGTGGTGGCGATGGTAATCGCTCGGCGAATTGTCCAGCCAATACGGTCTGCGCGTTCCAGCGTCACCGCCCATTTGGTGATGGGTCGCATCATTCCAAGGTGATCTGTCTCCTGGAAGGCGCCCATGCCCTCGGTTCTCGTACTCGCGCGAACACCGAGCGCGAGAACTGGCGTGCAGCCTGAATATGCTTCGAGAATGCCCGGAACCAGATTGGCAACGCCGGGACCGGGGCATCCGAAGCAACATCCGACGTTTCCCGTCACGCGAGCGTAGGCCATTGCCATGAACGCGCCGGACGTCTCGTGACGCACGAGAATCGGACGAACCAACTTGGAGTCATAGAGTTGATCGTACAGGTGTTTGGGGTTACCGGGGAGCCCGAATACGAAGGGAATCTCTTCAGCTTCGAGCGCCTTCACCACAAGCTGCCACGGGTTCATCTTCACGTCTACATCCTCCCAGTCGTTGTTCATCCTGATCTGGATTGGGGATCTCAAGTCGGACCGAACTATAGTACTTGATCCTCCCCTAGAGTGGTCAATCGCCCGGCTCGCGGTGGCCGGTCAAGCGAGCGAAGAGTAAAATTGCTCGGATGATCGTCGTTTCGATTTCAAATGACCGTGGGGACTCAGTGCTACCAGCACGCATCGACGAGCTCGAACGGGTCCAGCTCGAACTGGAAATCCTCCGCGCCGGGAGAGCCTCATCTCAAGTTCGCCAATTGCTTGCCGAAGAGGAAACTGAACAACAGGGCTTGCGCCGCCGGATTGACGAGCGGCTTGGTCCGTTGCGTCAGGAGTCTGACCGCCTGCGTGCCGAGGTTGAGCGTATGGAGGCGCGGCTCGAGCGGCTCAATTTCGTCGGGCGATCGCTCTCTGACGACGAGCTGGATCGCGAAGAGGAAAAGAGCCGGGCTGAGGAAGCCGCCTGGTGGGCCGAGTGGCGTCATCGTCGCAACGCCCAGCAGGAGATGCGCGGCGAAGTCGTCAATCGAAGCAGTGACGACAACATCACGTTACGCCAGCTCTACAAGGCGTTGGCGCGCCTGGTTCACCCGGACCTCGCTGACGATTCGCGTGATCTCGCTCGACGGGAGACCGTCATGCGCATGGCCAATGCGGCGCGCGACGCGGGAGACGTCGAGCAGTTGCGTCGCCTTCTCGCAATCTGGGCGCGATCGGACGACGGCCCCAGGCCGCGTGAGCTGGATGCGATGCGGGCACGAATTGCACAACTTCGTGTGGAGATGGGCGAACTGCGGAGGCAACTGGCGCAATCACGCAAGACACAGCTTGGACTGCTGCTGCGTCGTGGTGAATCCGACGTTCGACAGTATCTGCGCATGGAAGAGGTCCGACTGCGTCGCGAACTTGCCATGTTGCGCATGCGCCGACGGCGAGTGCTGCGTCAGTTGGAGGAGCGCCGGCGCGGGTTGAATGTTTCCGGCGGGCAGTAGCGCCCGAATCCCGGAACCTGTCGCCCCACGCCGGCTTCTCCAGGGTCTCTCGTCACACAAAATAACGATAAATGGCGTCGCCAGCTCGCTCGGTCACGTCGTCAGGGACGGTCGGCTCGGTGAGCAAATCGGTGAACGTATTGAGCAGAGGCGGAACCGCCTGCTCTTGCTTGCTGGACGGTCGTTCGGATGCATGCTGTAGGAAGGAAATGGTCCCTTCCTCCGTGGCGAACTTCCGCTTGTAGCGCACCAGTCCGTCCTGATCCCAGTCACTCAGTCCAAGGTCCAGGAAGGAATAGCCCTTCGATTTGGCGAATTTCATGCCCTCCCAGATCAGCATGTCCGTCGGCCGGTATTCGAGGTGATTGAAAGACGAGGCACTGAATTTATAGTAGAGGGTCGAGCCCCAGCCAATGTACATCACCGAGCCGACGACCACGTTGTTTGCCTCAGCCAGCATGAGTGCCATCGTCCCAGCTTCTGAGAAGATGTTCCAGATGTTCTGGAAGAAGCGATACGGTTGGGCCAGCAGCCGGTACTTGTATTTTCGGATGCCGAGATGCAATTTGAAGAACGAGCGCAGATCTTCCTCGGAATCTGCCAGGCGAACCGTGACTCCGGACTTCTCCGCTTTGCGGATTGCACGTCGCGCCGACGCGTCGATCCGCGACCATTGCGCCTCGTTATCCGCAGTCAGGTCAATGCCGTGCCACTTTGCGCGACTGGCTTGAGCAAACTCAGGATCGTCGAGCGGCACATCGTTGTGTAGACAGCGCATCTTTATGGCATGGCCGCCGGCGAGCAATGGCTCCCGGAGAATCTCCCAGTCATCTCGATTGTCAACGAGCGGATCGCAGTAATCGGAAAAGGGCAGGGAGACGATGCGTTCGCCTCGGATGTCCGATATCTCGCTGAAGTGCATTCCGGCTCGGGGATGTCCTGAGTCGTCCACGATCACGTTGGCCGCTACGTCCATGTCATACGTGCGGCGCAGCACATCTATCCACGCGCGCGAGTGGAACAGGCCGCTCGGCTGTGAGTTGGTCAATTCGGTCCATAGCGGGTCGCTGAGTGGGTCGATGCGAACGAGATTCACGGTCTGGCGCATGGCGCTCCTCGGTTTTCAGTTCACGCGGATTCACCGTATCGTCCCGAGTATTGTTTGGCGTCGCCACGCGCGGTATAGATCGATGGTCCTGATGCAGAACTTCACGCGAATCGCCCGTGGTGTCCGCGTATCGACTCGCCGCATCGGCCCAAATCCATTCTCTGAGGCATACTTATGTAGGAAAATGAAGCGCAATTCGTTGGAGGATCCGTTTGTTTCGATCTCGCGGAAAAGGCCCATCGTTGAAGCAAGTGTCGGGGAACGTCTTCTCGGACAAGCTTCCGGGCGGAAACCTGATACTCGCTGTACTCGATCGCGACCTGATGACCTGGAGCGACCGAGGCGGGGCAAGTCGACATTTTGGCGACTGCTGGTCGGAAATGGTAACCGATCACCTGAACGAGCAGATCGGATCAACACGATCGCTTCGAAGCGGTGAGACGTATCAGCTTGAATCCGTCGTGCGCCTTGATGACGACACGCGTATTGCGATTCAAGCGGGGCGCCACAAACTGACAAACCCGGATTTCGTTCTGTTCGGCCGCAAACCCGACGGTGGCACGGTGCTGCAGGCGGCTGACTCGAAATTTGCCGTCGATACGATTAAACCGGCCCAGGTGAGTGCCGAGGCGCTGCAAGCTCTGCTCGATGTTGAGAATGGGCTTGCGCGTATTGCGCTAGAGCAAGCGGTTCACAGTCATGACGTGATCAGTGCCAGTGTCGAACGGGGAGTGTTCCTTAGCCCGCATGGTCCGCTGACTGAGTTTTTTCTGCCACGACTGCTGACGGACCCCCGCATCGAGGTCGATCGCTCGCATATCGAGCTGATCGACGTCAAGCCGATGAAGTTGTTTGGTGGGCTTGAGATCGCCCCGTTGATCGGAGAACTGGCGAGGATCGACCATCTTCCAGTTACGCCACGCGATCACCTGACGTCAGCCATGTACTATCTCCGAGTGGCGTGCGCCTGTGCCTGGATGTGGGTTGAGGAGCGGACTCCTCTTTTGTCTCGTGATGATCCTCCCGAGGTGGACTACACCGACCTGTCGGGCGAAATCGAGCGCCGGTCCCGGCGGGCTGAGTCAGCGTTCGACGTCCCGGTTACCTGGTCGGTGAGCGTGGAGGAAGTGACACGCAACCGGAAGGCGCTCAACGACATGATGTCGGTTCCGGTACGCATGAGCGAGATCCGCAAGATGGTTGAAAAGGCGGGGTTGGGTGAGAATCGCAAAGCGGTAAAAACCGTCCGTGCGGGGCTCGACCGTCGCTACCGACAGCGCATGTTGGACGAAGTAGGCGAAATACCGTCGACGCTTAGCCAGCCACTCCCTGACGTACTGCAGCAGGTCGCCACGGTGTCCCGATCGCTTCGTCCTGAGTTGATGAAGCTGACCGGCGAATTGGTCGAAGAGATCGCGTCACAGTCAGAATTGCGGCCGGTCCCCGCCAGCGGGACCGGCGAGTAGGTTACCATCCACTCCTCAAGTGATTCTGAAGATCACCGGCTGAGGTGATAAGGAACGCTGGTAACGGCGATGCCCGGATGGCTCCAGAGCGCGGTTCTCAACCGCCATGCGGTCTGATTGTGCAGGAACAACTCATAGAGATGTGCCGGGACGAACTCCGGCAGCACCACGGTCAAGGTCGTGCCACCCTTTTCCTGGTGAAGCTGCTCTATGTAATTCACCAGCGGTCCAAGCAATTCGCGGAACGGCGACTCGATAATGACCAGCGGCAACTGGATGCCGGCCTCACCCCAATTCGCGCGCAACTCATTGGCTTCTTCAATGTCGTCCGACACGTGAACCACCGTGACGTCTCGCGACACGTTCTGCGCGTAGTCGATAGCGCGAATTGCGGCGCGGTTGAGCGTGTCGATTGCCACGACCACCGCTGAGTCTCGGGTCCAGGTAATCGGTCGGTTACGGATCTGGCGAGCGTTCAACCGAAGTTGTTCGGAGACACTGTCGTAGTGTCGCCGGATTGCCATGAGCGCGGTGATGATGATCGGCAACAACATCAGAATGATCCAGGCACCGCCGACGAACTTGGTCGAGATGATGATGATCGCGACGACTCCCGTCGTCAGAGACCCGAACCCGTTGATGAACATCGCCAGGTTATTCCGTTGGACCTTTTCTCCTTTCCACCACCTCAACGTCATGCTCGCCTGCGACAACGTGAACGAGATGAACACACCGACTGCGTAGAGCGGGATCAGCCGCGAGACGTTCGCATTGAAGATGATGACGAGCACGCTCGACGCGATGGCCAGCACGACGATGCCGGTCGAGTAACCGAGCCGATCACCGCGAAAGGTGAACTGATGCGGCAGAAAGCGGTCGCGCGCCAGGAAATACGAGAGGCGCGGGAAGTCGGCGAAACTGGTGTTCGCCGCCAAGAGCAAGATGCCCGCTGTGGCGGCCTGGATGAAGTAGTAGAAGGGTCCGGTCCCGGCGATCACACGGGCGAGCTGCGATACCAGCGTCTGGTTGGCAACGGGAACCAGGTGATAGTGTCGGACCAGGAAAGTGATGCCGAGAAAGAGCGAACCGAGGATGAGTCCCATGGCGACCAGCGTCTTGGCGGCGTTCTGATCCTGCGGCTCCTTGAACGCCGGGACGCCATCGGAAATGGCCTCGACGCCGGTCAGTGCCGCGCATCCAGAGGCAAACGCCTTCAACACCAGGAAGGCGGTCAAGGACTGCGTCGCGGCCGGAACCTGATCGACGATTCGATGCGGCGTGATACCGATGCCGAGCCACGAGAGAAAGCCCAGCAACAGGAGTATCGACATGCCGGCGATAAAGAGATAGGTCGGTACCGCGAAAATCCGACCGCTCTCCCGCAATCCGCGCAGGTTCGCGATGGTGATGGCGATAATGGATACCACCGCAATGGGCACGGCGAATGGCCTGGTACTCCCGACTGCTGAAGTTATCGCCGCCACTCCGGCCGAAATACTTACCGCCACCGTCAATATGTAGTCGGTGAGCAGTGCGGAAGCGGCCAATAGACTGGGAGCACGCCCGAGATTGTCTTTCGTTACGATATATGCTCCGCCACCCTGTGGGTAGGCATGTACCGTCTGCCGATATGAGAAGACGACGATCGCCAGCAACGCGGCAATTGCCAGGCCGATCGGGATGACGTACCGATACGCCATGCTGCCCGCGAGAACCAGGACCAGCAGAATCTCTTCGGTCGCGTATGCGGTGGAAGACAACGCGTCGGAGGAGAAGACCGCCAACGCTTGGACTTTGCTCAGACGTTGATGAATTGCCTGAGACGTTTCGAGCGGCTTGCCAATGAGAACCAAACGCAGACGTCGAAAAATGCGCCCGAATTTGGTCTGAGGCATGGTAGGTTCTGCGACGTAGTAGAAGGAATTCTGCGGCGTGGTTGGAAGCTCTGACGAGCGAACCATCCGTACGTAGCGATCGCCAGGTCGCTTCCCTCGAACCGTTGCGGGTTGATGCTCGTGTGTTCCATTCGAGCGGTCGTCGCGCGGCCGCTCTTGGTTCTCGTCCGTAGGATTTCTCTCCCCAGCTACCCGTCCATTCGGGCAAGAAGCCTCGAACGATCCTATCTCAGGCCCACGGCAAATTCAAACAACTTGTACAGGATAAACGGAGAAACCGTGCCAAGACGGCGGAGTAAGATGTGTCTCAGTGTCCGAGATGCATAATCTCGGTATTCACGTCCGAAAGATAGCCAGATTGAAGGTTCTGCTCGACGAACGAGATGACGTGTTGCAGTACTTCGTCCGCATGCCGTCCGGAGTTCGATAGCGAGACGATTCCAATAGTCGCAGTCTGCCACACTTCCTGGTCGTCAACCTCAGCAATCGCGACGTCGAATCGAGACCGAACTCGCTGAACGATCGAGCGAACCACCCGTCGCTTGTCTTTCAACGAGTGTGACTCTGGGATGTGAATCGAAAGTTGGCCGATTCCGAGA
Organism: uncultured Chloroflexia bacterium; assembly: GCA_963782955.1. Classification (GTDB taxonomy): domain Bacteria; phylum Chloroflexota; class Chloroflexia; order Thermomicrobiales; family Thermomicrobiaceae; genus CALAGB01. The sequence continues at coordinate 417,755 of CAWALJ010000001.1, forward strand.
ACCATCGGCATGGAAGTCGTCCGCCCATCAGATGACGTTATGCTCCTGTGCCAGTTGGCCGCTCTCGAAGCGGTCTGGCGCGAAGGCGCTGATATCGACCGTTGTTGCCTTCCCATCCACGATGAGTTCGGAGATACAGCGGCCAATAGCAGGACCCTGCATGTAGCCGTGGCCGCTGAAGCCGGAGGCAACGACGACTCCTTCGATGCCCGAAACGTAACCGAGTACCGGGTTGTCATCTGGCGTGACTTCGTAAAGACCCGCCCAACCGCGGAGCACGCGCGCATCTTCGAAGATCGGCGCTCTGCGACACAGTTCGGTGACGGTCCTGTGCATCCAGTCGTCGTCCACGGTCCGATTGAAACTACTCGGCTCGTTCGGATCGGACATACCGAAGAGGAAGCCACCGCTTTCTGGGTGGAAGTAGAGCGAGCTCGAAAATTCGATGGTCATCGGTACCGTTGGCGGCACCGCCGCAAACGGCTCGGTGACGAAGCTCATGCGCCGATAGGGCGCAACCGGAATCTCGAGTTCGGCGAGTTTGCCGACTTCGCCAGCTTGCGCTCCGGCGGCGATGACAATCGTCTTGGCTGAGATTGATCCGGAAGGCGTCTCGACGGATGTGATGCGGTCTCCTTCACGGACGAACCCGGTAACCGGAGTCTCTTCGACGATTTCGACGCCTAATGCACGTGCTCGTTGCGCGAAGCCCATGGTCGAGCTGTACGGATCCGCCCATCCATCACTGGAACAGAAGGTCCCAGCGAGTACTCCGTCAAGGTTGAGCGCTGGATTGAGTTCATGAATCTCGTTGAGATCGACCCAGCGAACGGGCACATCCATTTGCTGTTGAAACTCGAGGTTCTTGGTGAAGTCAGCGATCTCTGCCTCTGAGGTCAGCAGGAACAAGTAGCCTTGCTGATGGAACGCGATGTCGATGCCGAACTGCTCTTTGAAGTTCTCCCAAACGTTCAGACTGTAGCGCGACAGCTCGATGTTGGCTCTGGTGGAGAACTGGAGCCGGATTCCGCCTGCCGCATCCGCGGTCGCACCTCGTCCGATCTGATCCTTCTCCAGCAGGACAATGTCTTTCACTCCGCGGGATGCCAGATGATAGGCGATGCTACAGCCGGTGATTCCGGCGCCAATGATGACGACTTCGGCTGTACCTTTCACCGCGGCTCACCCTTCCACGTTCTTTGTTGTTCTGTTGAGTCCACCGTAGGTCGCGTGTCCATATTGACTACCGATTTGCGAGTATAGCATGCCCTACTTCGGCTTCCGGTTCGGATCCTGTGGGTCGGCTGAAATCATGCTAATCTCGTTCCAGTTGAATGCGGAAACACTGTTGCGTGAACCTCGAGAGGGGAATGGGTTGAGCGGGAACGAAAGCAAATTCAATCTCTTCATTTCATCACCGTTAGAGCCAGAGTACGTGGATCAAATCAGGGCTGTTGATCCCGAACGAGTAGACGTGCGTGTTGAGCCGTCACTTTATCCGCCCACCAGGTATGTTGCCGATCACCACGGACCGAGCGATTTCGAAATTCCTGCTGAGCGGCTTGATCTGTGGTTCGAATGCCTGCGGCAGGCCGATTTCCTGCTCGATTTCCCGGCCTACCTGCGACCGGGCATGACCATTTCGGATGCTTCGCCGAATTTGAAGTGGGTGCAGACCACGAGCGCGGGAGTCGGTCAGCAGGTTGTCAAGCTCGGACTGCAGGAGTCCGACATCATCGTCACCACGGCAAGCGGAGTCCACGCCCGACCGCTGGCAGAGTTCGTATTCATGGCGCTGTTGAGCCACGTCAAGTTACTGCCGCGCCTGCAGCGAGATCAGCAGGCGCACGTTTGGGAGCGATTCTGCTCCGACGAACTCGACGGCAAGACATTGGCGATCGTCGGTCCCGGCAAAATCGGTCGTCAGGTGGCGCGGATCGGTCGCTGCTTCAATATGCGAGTGCTCGCAATGGGTCGCACAGGTGGTCCAGCGCGTGCGCAAGAACTGGGTGTCGACGAAGTGTTCACTCGCGAGCAGCTTCACCAGATGCTTGGTCAGGCAGACGCGGTGGTTCTCAGTTGTCCGCATACGCCGGAGACCGAAGGATTGATCGATCGGGCGGCTATTGAGTCTTTGAAGCCTGGAGTGATGTTCGTGAACATCTCGCGTGGGCAGGTCGTCGACCATGCCGCACTGCTCGAGGCGTTGCAAGACGGCAAGATCGCCTTCGCTGCACTGGACGTGTTCGCCACCGAGCCACTTCCGGCTGACAGCCCATTCTGGGACTTGCCGAACGTACTGGTGAACCCTCACTCAGCGAGCACCGCGGTTAGCGAAAACCAGAAGATCACCGACATCCTATGCCATAACCTGCGCTGTTACCTTGACGGTCGGATCGACGAGATGCGCAATGTGCTCGACAAAGGGCGGCTGTATTGACGGGTACCACGGATATCGCGCGACTGAGAATCTTGCCGTTCGACAGGGCACACGGCGCTTATCAACTTGCGGCAACAGAGGCTGTCATCGACGCCGTCGGAAGAGGTGACGCCCCGCCGACGCTACGCATGTATTCCTGGTCGCGTGATTCGTTGATTCTCGGCGTTGGCCAGTCATCGACCCAGATTGACGTAGAGGCGTGCCACGCAATTGGCTGCGACATCCTCCGTCGAATATCTGGCGGCACCGCGGTCTTTCATGACGGAAACACGGTCAGCTTTCAGTTGGTATTGCCTACGGGACATCCGTTTTTGTCGGACGACATCCACGTGAACTACGAGCACATCGCTGGCATCGTGGTCTCAATGCTTGCTTCGCTTCGGGTGTTTGGTCGTTGGGCATCGATCGAAGAAGCCCGTCAGGACGCTCCTCCAGCAGGTCTCGACTCGATCTGTTTCTCGTCGCTTGCGCCGTATGAAGTCATGACGCGTGGTCGCAAACTGGTCGGGTTAGCTCAGGTTCGCCGACGAAGCGTTACCGCGCTGCAGGGCATGATCTATCTGCGGCTCGATGCCGCCAAGTCGGTGCGACTCCTGGTGCCTGGAGCAGAGCCAACCGACCGCCTGGCGGCAATCCTGTCTGGTCGCACGATCGACCTGGAGCGCGCGGCAGCGCGTGAAGTCTCCTCCGAAGAGGTGGTGTCGGCATTTCGGCGATCCACTATCGACGCACTCAGCGTGGGGACGGTAGAAGCGGGCCTGACTGCGTTTGAGCGTCAGCGGACCGAGGAACTGGTGCGAACACGGTACGGCAACCCGGAGTGGACGTTCCGTCGCTGATTGAGTCGTTATTCTGGCGAACACCGCTCTCAGGCCGCGGGCTCGCTGATCGGCTTGCCCTTGGAACGCTTGCTTCGAATGCGTTTATGCGCTGGATGGCGCCAGAAGTAGAGACCATTCAACGCGGCCGCCATCACGATGGTCAACCCGTAGACCGCAAACGTCAGCCGGTAGCCGCTCGTCACGATCACCACCCCGGCAGTCAGGCTGGAAATCGCATAACCGAGATTCCAGGCAGCACTGCGTAGGCTGAACGCGTTGGCACGGGCCTTGGGCGGAAGTACGTCGGAGATGAAAGTCGAGTCGATTGGCCAGGCCATACTGATCGATGTCGTGCGAATGATCTGCGCCGCCACGGCGTAGCCCATCTGTGGACTCAACGCAAGTATCAGATACATTGGTGCGGACGAGGCTCGGATCAACATGCTTGAGACCAGGGCGCCAAACTTCTTGTAGAGCGATGGGGAGAGGAGTCCCGCCAAAGCGGCCACGACTCCGGCCACTGAGAAGACGATACCAATCTGACTTGGTCTCGATCCGATCGACTCCAGGAAGACGTTGACGAACGGAACCACGGCACCGGAGCCGAGGCTCATGATGAGTCCGATCAGCACAAAGATCATCACGTCGCGGCGCGTACGGCTCGGCGCGTTTGGCATCTCGACGAAAACCGCGGACTGGGCGACCTCGGCGTTCTCTTGATTGCGGATTCCCCGCATGATCCAGAGCGGAATTATGCCGAAGGTTGCAAGCGCGATGCCGATCAGGATCGTGAAGCGGTAAGCCGGTACGCTCTCGACCGCGATTCCCAACGTGACGGCGAGGAATCTAGGCGACCAGCCGCCGACGAGACTGCCAAGTGTCGTCGCGATCGAATTCAGCGAAAAGGTGATCGCCGCGGCCGTGGTGCGCTGGTTGGGTTGGGTCCATTCGACGATGAACGGCATGACCGGTACTGTCATGAAGGCCATGGCCGCGCCATTCAACGCTGAGACAATCAGGATGGTGGATGGCACGGTGAGGAGTGCGAGTACCGCAGTGGTCATCAGGAAGAAGACCGTGCCGAAGATAGTGCAGCGCCAGGCGCCATACTTATTAATGAGCATCCCGATGACAAGCGCGGCGACACCCATAGCCACGGTCTGCACCGCGTTGAAGGTACCGATGAAGTCCTCTTTGAGCGAGATCTGCACAAGATAGAGGTTGTACATCAGAATGAGCACGCCAACGCCGATGTTGACGAGCAGCGTATAGAGAAGATAGAGACGCATCTCGCGGGAGAGTCGTCCGATCTCTCCAATGTAGCGATGCACTGATAGCCCTTCGCGCTCGCGTGACTTCGTGCGCCAATCGATCCGAAGTCGCCGCACGACCCGTCGGGTCCGGCTTTCGGAACAGGCGGCACATTATATAACGAGCGACGGTCGCCGGAGCAGCGACCAATACTAAAAACACTCGATCGGTTGCGCTAAAAAGAACTCAATCGATCGGGATCGCACCGTTGGAGGTGAACTTGACGGTCAATTCCCTGTCAAAAGAAGCATTTTCCCTGTTTGACACACGGCCAGCTGGGCTATTGAGTGACATCGACGGGACGCTCAGTCGGATCGCGAACGATCCCGCGAAAGCGGAAGTCGACCCCCAGATCAAGGCCGCTCTGTTGCAACTGGTGCGTCACTTCGACGTCCTCGGCGTAGTCACTGGGCGATCCGCCGCGGAAGCGGCGCGGCTGGTTGACATCGATGGCGTGATTCATCTGGGTAACCACGGAATGGAACGTCTCGAAGACGGCGAGGTGATCGTTTCTTCGGCCGCGGCCCGTTACTCCGAGTCTCTGAAGCGAGTACTCGACACGGCGCGCGCCAATATCCACGAGCCGCTTGTCTATTTTGAGAACAAAGGTGTGACCGGCTCAATCCATTTTCGGAACGCGCCAGATCCCGGACGTGCCCGCGAAGAGATCTTGAGCGTGGTTACTCCGCTAGTAGAGCATGAGGGGCTGCGCTTGTCTCACGGGCGCATGGTTGTCGAGCTGCGCCCGCCAATCGACGTCAACAAAGGAACGGCGCTGGCCCGGATCGTTGATGAATTCGACTTGCGCTCGATACTGTTCATGGGTGACGACGTCACCGACCTTGATGCGATGCGTGCTCTCGCCCGGCTGCGCGAGGAAGGGAAAGTGGTCGGCTTCTCGGTTGGTGTGGTGGGGCCCGAAACGCCAGATGAGGTGGCCGAGGTCTCGGACTACGTGGTGAGTGGCGTTGAGGGTGTTGCCGACTTTCTGGAGGGAGTGGTCGAACTCTTTACGCAGCAACCTGGGCAACGTTGAACGATCGAACACTTCTCGGCTGACGTCACGAAGTCCTCGCCCAAGTGGTGGTGGCCCGGCGCAGTCGATCTGGCATCTGGTAAAGGCGATCTCCCAATCCGGCATTGCTGGCAGAAGGTGCGTCGCCGCGATTTACATGGGATCGAGTGGGAAGGTAGGTTGCCGGATTCGACGGTAGTCGAAGTGCGCCAGCACTGGCGTGGTGATACCCGGGGTAGAGGTCTCCAGAATGGTTCCCGAAACAGAGCCGAAGTGTTCACGAAGCCGAGACGACGACTTCACCCCGACGACCTTCTTACGGCTCAAGTCGATGCCGACGGCCTGAAAGACGTCTATGTCCACGACAAGGGGAGATTTCTCGGTGACGATCACCTCGATCCTACCTCCGTGACGACCTTCAACGTCGAGGACTGCGGTTCGTCCGCAATCCACCTCGCGTATGCCCTCATAAGCAACGACCCCGTCTGAGATCCTGCGAACCTGGGCGGTGACGTTGATGGGGTATCCGGCCCGCCGATCGATTGAGCCGCCGATGTCGATCTGAACGCGGTTGCCGACGCCTGTTTCGATTGCCTGTTCCACGCAAATGCGATCGACGATGATGCCAAGAGCGGCGTCCTGGGTGCCGAGGTCAATCAATGCCCAGAGCAGCCCAGTTCCATCACCGGCGCCGCCATACTTGGGATCATCGCCTGCGTCAGCAATAACGACCGGACCCGCATCTCGCAGCATGGCCTCGTGGACGACCGTTTCGACGTTGAGAGGAAGTGCGGGTACCAATTCCTCCCTGCGGTCCCAAACGGCTCGCTGCAGGCGTTGGGCGAGCGCGTCGACCTGATCGCCTTCGCCGCTCACGAGGACAGAAAACCCGGTCTGCGAAGAGTCAGCATATGGGAAGCCGGGAAACAGGCTGGCGTCGATCACACCCGCTTGAGACTCGAACTCTTGACCAAGCTGGATGAGACTGCTCATCGGCTCTCGGCGAGCGTTCTGCGCCGCCAAGGGAACGAGCAGTGGAAGGTGTTGAGCCTTCACCGCGGGATGAATCTCTTGTGCAACCAGTCCTCGTACGGCCCCGATGGTTTTCCGCGCGACGGAGTCGAACGAGTCAACCTCTTGCGTGTTGAAACCAAGCAGCAAATCCGGCGCACTCACGAGTTCATCGCTGAGATTGGCCAGTGTGCTGACCACCGCGATTACCGGCACGCCATTTCCGACGGATTCACGCGCGGCTTGAATCAGTTCGAGATCAACGGATTGGAATCGTTCCCCGCATGCCGCGCCGCTGAGTATCAGAATCACGGCGTCGCAATGTTGGTCGTTCTCAGAAAGCGACGTGCTAAGCAACTCCGACAGCCACTCCGAGCAATCGGCGGTCATCGGCCCAGCGGAACGTGCTTGGGCACTTAGCAGTGGCACCGCTTGCGTGCCAAACGTCTGCGCGCTGTCGACCAGTGCATTGACGAATCGCTCTACGTTGAAGGGATCGAAGACTTGACGCGAACCAACGTCAAAACGATCCACGACAAAGGACTGTCGTGTCGTCGCTTGACGACTGAAGGTGTTTGTCAATTGAAAGACAGCAGCGAGCGCTACGCGCATATACCGGTTCCCCTTCTGGCGGATTGACTGCCCGCGTCGGGACATTCTCCTGTGCTATTAAGATCATCTCAGACGCGTTTCGATCACACACTCTAGCCCGGCGTATTCGTCTGATATGATCCATTTGACGAGGCGCATCCCCGAGTTCTTCTGGCAGTAAGGAACAAACACACCATGAGTTCAGCCGAACAACAACATCCCGCCAAGGGCGACGAGAATCCGGAATCGTCGACGCACCTTTGTGACACGTGCCAGAACGACCTGGGCAAGGACGAACGATTTCAGCGGTACGGCGTTTGCTCGCGCTGCGGACAACATTACCGCATCACAGCCAAACAGTGGATCAATGTCATTGCCGACCCAGACTCGTTCGAAGAGTTCAGCCGGCACCTCGTCTCGGTCGATCCCTTGGTCTTCTCTGATCGACTGCCTTACCGTCGGAGAGTCCTCGAAGCACGGGAACAGACCGGTCTGACCGAGGCCGCGGTCAACGGTACTGCCAAGATCCGAGGCCAGCAGGTCGTGCTGATGGTGATGGACTTCCGGTTCCTTGGTGGAAGTATGGGCTCAGTCGTTGGCGAAAAAGTCACCATGGCTTTCGAACGCGCTATTGAGAAAAAGATTCCGATCATTACCGTGGCAGCCTCGGGCGGCGCCCGAATGCAGGAGGGAATGCTCAGCCTGGTCCAGATGGCCAAAACTGCGGCCGCGGCGAAGAGAGTACACGATTCACATGTGCCGTTCATCTCGGTGCTCACTCATCCCACGACTGGCGGTATCTATGCCAGCTTCGCCAACCAGGGGGACATTATCCTGGCGGAGCCGAAGGCGCTCATTGGGTTCGCGGGTCCGCGTGTCATTCGTGAGACGTCAGGACGCGAAAATGTTCAGTCACATAGTGCTGAGTTTCTTTATCAGCACGGCCTGGTGGATGAGGTGGTCGATCGGACCCGGCTGCGGGACACACTTGCGACGGTTTTGAGGTTGGTGAACGCGCGCGCAGACATTACGCGTGACGGCAAGCGTTCGGAAATGCCACTCGAGCAGAGAGAGCGAAAGGCCTGGGATACGGTGCAGATCGCCCGTCATCCGGATCGGCCGACATCGCTCGACTACATCCGTCGGATGAATCCGCAGTTCGTAGAACTGCATGGTGACCGCAACTATGGTGAAGACCCGGCGATGGTCGGTGGCATTGGCGAAATTGCCGGGCGCGGCGTGGTCTTCGTGGGCAACGAACGAGGGCATGGAGACGAGACGCGGCGCGGGGGACAGGCTCTTCCCGAGGGATATCGCAAAGCGATGCGCCTCATGCAATTAGCAGCTCGACTTCGGCTGCCGGTGGTGACGTTGATCGATACGCCGGGAGTCTATCTCGGCGAAGGCTCAGAAGAGCGCGGCATCGCCATGACGTTGAGTGAGAGCCTGGCAATGATGAGCGTGCTGCCCGTCCCGACGATTGCCGTGATTATTGGCGAGGGCGGCAGTGGCGGAGCGGTTGCGCTGGGTTTGGCCGATCGCGTGCTCATGCTCGATCACGCCGTCTACAGTGTCATTGCACCCGAGGGAGCCGCCGCGATCTTGTATCGCGACGCATCGCGTGCACCCGAAGTGGCGGAGTCGCTCAAGATCACCGCGGCGGACTGCCTGCGTCTCGGCGTCATTGATCGCATCGTGCCGGAGCCGGACGGCGGGGCGCATAGAGATCCCAACTACGCTTCGGTTCTGCTACTCGACTCGCTCACCGACGCGCTCGCCGAGCTGGTTGACACTTCGTCCGAACGACTGGTGCGCGATCGCTATCGCAAGTTTCGGCGCATGGGCCAGCACAACACGTATCTGCGAGAGCTGATGGCGCAAGAGGCGACCGATCTCATCTCTCGAGTCACCGGTACGTTTGATTCTCTGCGCGACCTTCTTCCGTTTGGGGACGAAGCAGACGAAACTTCGGTCGAAGAGCGTTCAGAAGTCGACACCGAAGCCACCGCGACGGACCGGGCCGAGAAGCCAGGCGAGCACGAATAACCAATTCCCTTGGGCTGACGGGGTGAGTGCTACGGCGAGTGTTTCAGCATCTGACGGTCCTGACTCTGAACATTCGCCTGAGATGTTCAGTGCAACTCCACTATCATTGTGAGCGACATCTTCGTGATGTGATTGCGGAGCGGCACTGTTTGAGTGCGGTGCACCGTCTTCCCGACGCAGAACGTACGATTTGAACGTCTACAGGACGGGGAATGCCCGACTTCTCAAGACCTCAAACCAAGCGATTGATCTTGGTCGGACTGGCCATTGTCGTCGTCGGATGGGTAATCTGGCATGCGCGAGGAGCGCTCACGCCATTCCTGATCGGTGCCCTCATTGCCTACCTTCTGGCACCGATTGTCGAGTTCGTGCATCGAGGCTTGCGCCTGCCGAGCCGATTCTCCTCGATATCTCGTGCATTGTCGGTGATCATCACCTATGTGCTGGCGTTTCTGGTGCTGGTTGTTGCTGGCTACTATCTGATTCCGCCGTTGCTGGATCAGACCAACCAGTTCGCCAACAACATTCCGGCCTACGTGAAGGACGCTCAGACTCAACTGAACAAGCTGAGCGACTTCTACCACAACAACCTGCCGGATGTGGTGCGGACCAACATCGAGAACAATCTCGATTCCGTTGGCACCCAGGTTTCGGACACCGTTCGCGCAGCGATGAAGGTCACCTTCAGTGCAGTGGGGACGCTGATTGGGTTCGTCGCAGGACTCGCGCTGCTGCCACTCTGGGTCTTCTACGTTCTGAAGGATCAACGCCGTGGAATGGTCTGGTTCTACAACTTGTGGCCGCCGGACTGGAGGCAGGATGTCCGCGAGGTGGTCGGCATCGTCGATCGGATCCTGTCCGCCTACATTCGCGTTCAACTCTTCTTGGGGCTGCTGATCGGTGTCACCACGGGTGTGGCCATGTGGTTGATCGGGATCAAGCAGGCGATCGTGTTGGGCCTCTTCGCCGGAATATTCGAGCTGGTTCCAGTGCTCGGTCCATGGCTCGCTTTTCTGGCGGCCGCGTTAGTCACGCTCGCCACCGACCCCGGCAAGATGCTGCTGGTTGGGCTGGCGTTCCTCGGAATCCAACAACTCGAGAACACGTTTTTGGTTCCCAAGCTGCAGGGCGATGCGCTCCGCATCAGTCCGGCGCTCATTATGATGCTGCTGGTGATCGGCGGCTCGCTATGGGGACTCTTCGGCTTGATCATCATCGTGCCGTTGACGGCCGTGCTGCGTGACGTCTTCGTCTACCTCTACAAGCGGACGGAAGGGAAGCCACCAGAGCTCGCCGTTGACGACATTGAGATGGCTGGACACGTCGACGACGTATAGACCGCACCCCGGCCAGCAAAGGATTCTCGCTGACTGCCTGCTACGACGAATCGGTTTGACAGCCAATCGCTGCGCGGCGTTGGCGCGTAGTCCAGGCTCGATCGCCCGAGAGAACGCGCGCTGTCGCCGTCTGGGCGAAGATGTCATACGCTCGGACTCGAGCCGTTGCCGAATTGGTTGCGCCGCGTCCGACTCTACTCTGCAGGCTCTTCAGAGTCCGCCCAGATTGACCCGAGTTCGACCGTGCTCTTCGTGCGCAGGTGCGGGAAGAGAATCACCTCGCGAATGTTCTGTTGGTCGGTTAGCAGCATCGCGAGACGATCGATTCCGAGTCCGAATCCACCGGTCGGTGGCATTCCATACATCAGCGCGTTGACGTAATCGGTATCAACCATCATGGCTTCGGCGTCACCCGCGGCCCGATCCTGCGCCTGTTCCAGGAAGCGCTGCAGCTGATCCATCGGATCGTTGAGCTCGGTGTAGGCGTTGCCCATCTCAAGTCCAGCGATGAACGGTTGGAAACGCTCGACAAGGTTCGGGTTGCTTGGCGATCGCTTGGCCAATGGTGAAAGAGCGACCGGGTAGTCGATCAGAAACGTGGGTTGTATCAGATTTGGTCGAACGAACGTCTTCAGCAATTCGTCAACGATGCGAGGCCAAACCGTCGTCGGTTCGACATCTGCTCCGACTTCCCTGGCGCGACGGTAGAGTTCCTGTTGATCGGTCACCTCCAGGAAGTCGATTCCGGTTGTTTGCATGAGTGCATCGCGCAACGAAACCCGTGGCCACGGCGGCGTAAGGTCGATCTCCAGGCCCTCATAGGTGATCTGCATCGTGCCCAGCGATTCCTGCGCGACATAGGGGATCATCTGCTCGCACAGATCCATCACATCGGTGTAGTCGGCATAGGCCATGTAGAACTCGATCATGGTGAATTCCGGCGAGTGGCGCGTGTCAATCCCCTCGTTTCGGAAGTCCTTGCAGATCTCGTACACTCGTTCGAATCCTCCGACCAGCAACCGCTTGAGATAGAGCTCGTCTGCGATGCGCAGGTAGAAGTCCTGGTCGAGCGCGTGATAATGAGTGGTGAAGGGTCGGGCGGCTGCGCCACCATAGAGAGGTTGCATCGTCGGAGTCTCGACCTCAATGAACCCGTGGCTGTCGAAGAAGTTGCGCATGGCGCGAATCATCGCGCTGCGGATGACGAAGATTCGTCGCACGTCTTCGTTGGAGATAAGGTCTGCATAACGTTGGCGGAAGCGCGTTTCGGTGTCGGTGAGCCCGTGCCACTTCTCCGGTGGCGGGTTGATGGCCTTGCTCAGCAGTGTGAAATTCCGTACCTCAAGCGTGATCTCGCCGGTGCGAGTGCGAAACAAATGTCCACCGGCTTCGACGAAATCTCCGAGGTCGATTACGTGACGAAACTGATCGAACTCATCATCACCGAGATTGTTGCGGCGCAGGTAGAGCTGAATTGCGCCGCTGCCGTCACGGATATGGGCGAAGATAGACTTGCCCATGTTGCGAACAGAAGTGACTCGCCCAGCCACGCGCACGTCGAGAGTGTCGCTGCCACCCTCCAATGTGGGTTCGACCTGCGCGTAATGCTCCAGTGCTTCGGCCGAGGTGTGCGTTCGATGCGAGCGGGGCGGATAGGGATCGACCCCCTGCGCTCGGAGCTCCTCGACCTTATTGAGTCGTTGCTGCTGCTGCTCGTTCAGTTCCACGGTGCTCACACTCCTGTCATGAAGATCGACGCGTTTGCAACTCGAATCGACCGCCCACAAAAAAGCCGCGGTGCGTTTGCGCGTCCGCGGCTTGCTCCTGTTCGATGATTTCGGCTACTCGACCCGTTCGACCTTGAAGGTCGTTTCGCCTCCTGGAGCGCGGACGATCACTTTGTCACCCACGCGTTTACCGAGCACCGCCGCGCCAACGGGCGACTGCGTCGAGATCTTACCATGGAGCGCATTTGCCTCTTCAGGACTCACGAGCGTCCATGTCTCCCGCTCTCCCTGCTCATCGATCAGGGTCACCTGGGAGCCGAACTGCACCAGGTCAATATCATTGCTCTTGGTGGCGACACGTGCGTGTCGCAGCAGGTTCTCGATTTCGCGAACACGCGCCTCAATGATGACGAGCTCTTCCTTCGTGTCTTCGTACTCGCTGTTGTCGGAAACGTCGCCCTCCATAGTGAGTTCTTGAATTCGCTGGGCAACGGCGGGCATTTTGACGCGTACGAAGCATCTGGAGCTCCTGCTCGAGATCGACCTTACCCTCGGCAGTCAGGATCACGGAACGCTCGCCGGGCATTGCTACCCTTCTTTCGCACTTCTGGAGACAAACAAACACCGCGCTGCCCAATGTGAGCCCGCGCGCCAGGTACATGATCTGTGGAATGACTAAGCCCCGGCCACAGAGGAGAACCGGGCGAGGTCTCGAATTGAGTTCAGCCCGCAGATATATTGACAGCCGAGGACAAAAAATCCTCGGCCATCCATACGGTTACAGTATACTACGAGGACCGTTTGTCCGCAACGCGTACCGCGTACGAACAAGCAAGGCCCACGATTGTCTTGCTGGCAGTCGTGACCAAAATGAGTGGGTGAGAAGGGACTTGAACCCCTGACCTCGCGGATGTGAACCGCGCGCTCTAACCAGCTGAGCTACTCACCCGAGCGCAGAGGCAGTATAGCATGCGCCCTTTGCCCCAACAATTGCGGAAGGCTGCGCTCCTGGCCCGAACTGATCGCAAACGGGACGTGTCCGACTGCGGGCCGTCCCGTTTCCAAGGGCGTCTGTTATTGTCAGCCTTTGGAGCTAATCGACGTCAGCGATGCACTCGACCTCGACCAGCGCACCCGCGGGAAGCTTCGCTACTTGAACCGTGCTGCGGGCTGGCGGCATGTCCTTAAAATAGCGACCATAGACTTCATTGAATGCTGCGAAGTCGTCGAGATTGGCCAGGAAACACGTCGTCTTAATGGCGCGATCCAGTGAAGAACCTGCCGCTCCAAGCACGCCTTGAAGGTTCTTCATCACTTGATCGGCTTGCTCGGCGATTCCGCCTTCGACCATTTTGCCCGTGGCTGGATCAAGCGGAATTTGTCCGGCTGTGAAGACCAAATTACCGAGCTTGATCCCTTGTGAGTAGGGACCGATTGCCTTTGGGGCGTTGTTGGTCGCAACTTCGCTCTTTGCCATGTATTTTCCCATCACGACTGACCGCTTGCGCGGCGAATCCGACGTGTCACTCTAGCATCGGCTCCATGACCGGTCAACGCGGGACCCAACGCGACAGCCGCTATACTCCTCGCAAGGTATGCGGTCTGAGTTTGGACCAGAGAGAGCATGAACGAGTGATGTATGTCCAGGGGTGACTGCGCCATTGTGATCGTGACCTTCAACGGTTGGAACGTCGTGCGCCAATGCCTCGAGGCACTTGAGCCCGAGATACAACCGGGCGTGACCGTGACCATCATCGACAATGGGTCGAGCGACGGTCTGCCGGACAACATTCGCGCGACGTTCGGCTGGGCGGAATTGATTGAAACGGGCCGAAATCTCGGCTTCGCCGCCGGCAACAACCTGGGCATCTCGCGAACATCGAGCGAGTTCGTCATTCTGCTCAATAGCGATGCCATCATTCGCCCTGGATTCGTGCCGCGACTGCTGATGCCATTCGATTCGTCTCCTCGGGTCGGTTCGGTCGCCGGGACCATGGTCTTTCGCAGTGATCCAACGGTAATCGCCTCGGCGGGGATTGACGTTTTCGCCAACGGACTCGCGCTCGATCGCTCGCTCGGCGAGTCTCTCGGGCCGATTTCGGCTGAGGAACCGATCTTCGGCCCATCGGCGGGTGCGGCTGCCTATCGTCGATCCGCGCTCGAAGATGCCGGACTGTTTCCAGAAGCCTTCTTCATGTACCTCGAGGACGTCGACCTTGCCTGGCGTCTGCGGCTGAATGGCTGGGAATCGCTCGTGTCGAGTGGCGCGATCGTCGAACATGCGTATTCCGCCTTGGCTGTCGAGGGATCGGTCTTCAAGCGGCGCCTGTTGGCACGCAATCGACTGTGGTACATGACCCGCTGCTTTCCATCGTGGTTGCTCGCGCGGAATTGGTGGCGCATGGTGAGCTACGATCTACTGGTCGCCGGTAGCGCGCTCGCGCGTCGTGATGGAGCAAGCCTGCGGGGTCGAATCGACGCTCTGGTTGGATTGCGGGCACGCCTGGAGGAGAGGTCGAGGATTCAGACCGCAGCGCACGCCTCGCGGGCGGAGATTGAAGCCTGGATTCGTCCGTCTCCATCGCCGCGCGACATGATGCGATTGCGCGATCTGACCCGCAGATTGGCGAGCGCATCCGACCACTAATCGGTGACGCGACGTCACGCCGACCTTTTCGTTTCCCTTATGCAAAGTGTATGATCCTGGTAACAGACTCCCTGACGACCGTTCAATCGTTGGAGATCCGTCCCCCGATCTGTAGTTGCATCCACACTACCTTGGGAAGGGAATAGAACAGAGCGTGGTTGGAAAAGCTGCCTACGGCTTCGAAGCCGGCAGGCTGGGCTACCGCAAGTCACGCACGATCTCATTCGCTATCGTGCGCTTCGGGCTCATCCTGGTCCTCATCCTTTCAGCCCTGATGGCAATCGCGAGCGCTCTCCTTTTGCTGTACGGCTGGACACACAATGACACCGTCTTTCAAGGCGTAACCGCTGCGGGGGCCGACCTTGGTGGTCTGAATCAGCAGCAAGCCGCGGATCGCATCGCGACGCGGATTCAGTCAGTTGCGCCAAAACAGATCGTTCTGACGTATGGCGGGAAACAGTGGTCGGTGGCCGCATCGACGCTTGGCATTTCCTACGATGCAAACTCCACTGCTGCCAGGTCGCTCGAAGTGGGGCATGGCGGTAGCCTGTGGGTACAGAGCCACGATTGGCTGACCACGCTTGCGACAGGTGACCAGGTTCCTGTCGAATTCAAGATCAATGATCAGTCGGTCTATACAGCGCTCCAGGGCCTTTCCGGTTCGGTGATCCAGTCTGCCAGCAATGCGAGCTACGTCTTCACCTCCGACGGGGGATTGAAGATTCAGGAAGGCAAACCGGGCGTGGCGATCGACGTGGCGGCCACCGTTAATGCGATTCGAAACAACGTCGCCAATCTCTCGAGCGAGCCGGTTGCTATTCAGACTAAGTCGATCGAGCCGGACATCACCGCGAAGACGCTAGAGCCAGAACTCAAGAAGGCAAACGAGATGGTCGCCACTCCGTTCGTGATGGTGAACGGCGGCACCAAGTGGCAGATCCCTCCGGAAACGCTACGAGAGATGCTGGTCGTGAATTCGTCCGGCGAAAACAATAGTGTGGTCATTTCCTCCGCAGCGCTCGAGAAGTATGTGGCGCAGATCGCGGATCAAGTGAAGACCAGCGGAACGAACGCCTCGGTAAAATGGGAAAACGATAAGTTCGTCGTGATCAACAGCGTCGACGGTGAGTCCCTCGATGCGAAGGCGACTACGGCCAACATCGTCAAGGCACTAGAAAATGGTCAGCACCAAGTCAACGTGGCCGTAACGAGCACTCCGGCGCCGATTGTTGAATCAGACGCGCAGGCCGCTATCGTCCGCGCTCAGAACCTGGTCGGTCAGCCGTTGAAGTTGACCTGGCCCGGTGGATCCCAAGACCTGACCGCGACACAGATGGCCTCGATCATTTCCTTCTCGGCGCAACCGGACAAGACACCCAAGATCGCCATTGGAGTCGATCAGAATGCAATCGCTTCAGTTCTCGGTTCATTGAAGTCCAAAGTCGAAGTGCCTGCGAAAGACGCCAACCTCCGCTATCTCGATGGCAAGGTAACGGTCGTCTCAAAGGAGCAGGCTGGGACCACACTCAACGTCGACGCATCGGCCAAGGCGATTGAATCGGCGCTTACCGGGGGCCAGCAATCTGTAGCACTCGCGACCGACCCAGTTCAGCCGCAGGTGACCGCGGCAATGGCGAGCACCATCGTGGTGAAAGACAAGCTCGGGAGTGGGCAGACGTATTACGGTGGCTCGGTCGCCAATCGAGCGTTCAACGTTGACTTGGCTGTGCAGCGTGTCAATGGTGCTCTGATCCCACCTGGAGGGACGTTCTCGTTCGACCAGACGGTTGGAGCCGTCGATTCCGCCCACGGATACAAATTGGGGTATGGCATCGTCGCGACGAGCAACGGGAGCGTCTCCACCGTGCCGTCAGTCGGTGGCGGTATTTGCCAGGTGGCGACCACGCTCTTCCACGCGGCATTCTGGGCCGGATTGCCGATCGTGCAGCGAAGTTGGCATCTCTACTGGATTCCGCTCTACGGTCAGCCCCCGAGCGGCATCACCGGACTTGACGCCACCATCGATACGGATGTCGGACTGGATCTGAAGTTCAAGAATACGACCGGCAACTGGATCGCTGTCCAGGCGTCGTCTGACGGCACCTGGGTGCGCTTCGCACTCTATGGGACTGACCCTGGATGGAAAGTGAAGGTTTCAGATCCGGTCGTCACGAACGTCGTCAAGGCTCAGACAGCGATGCAATACGAGAAGAGCGATCAGTTACCTGCGGGTACCAGCGTGCTGGTGGAGCACGCCGAGGATGGGTTTGACGTCTCGATTCACCGCCAGGTATTCGACAAGAGCGGCAAGCAGATCGACGACCTGAACCTCAACAGCCACTACGTGCCATCGGCCAACATCACATTACAAGGCACGGGTACGTAGCCACGCTAAGAATCTCCCGGCCGCCAGCATAAATTATCGCTGGCGGCCGGTTCTTGTTTGACCCGGCCTGTGGCGCGGCGCTAGGATTTGATTGTCAATCCTGCACGCTGGTGTCAGGGACGGGACAGTGTATCCCGCTGAAAGGTGCACATTTCTTGAAACAACGATATCTTCCCGACAAACGTCTTCTCTCCATCGGACTCATCGTCGGCGCGGCGGTTGGCGCCTGGGCGGGCACGCGAGCTCGTGAATACACGCAGCGTCAAGGTACTCCCACCTTGATCGACTGGGATCAGGCTCGCTCCATAGCCGCGAACATGAACCGCCAAACCTCGATCAGCGAAGCTCAGCGCGACGAACTCAACGCCTATTATCAATCGCTGACAAGCCGCTCGATCCCCATCGTGGCGGCCTACACCGGAGACGAAGTCTTACCCGATCTCGAGCACGTGTATGCGTTTGACCGGGTCGATTGGGTCAACGCCAACATTGACAGCTTTGCTCATATGTTTGAGCCGCTCGAGGCTTTGAATCCGCTCGGAGGACAGGATTCCCCGCGTACCATCAATCTGCTGTGGGGAACGTTCAATCAGCGTGTCTTGAGCGCCGAAATCGGGTTTCTGCTGGGCTATCTGGCTCGACGCGTGCTCGGTCAGTATGACCTGACGCTGCTCGGACGAGAACCGGTGAGTCGCGGCAAACTCTACTTCGTTCAGCCGAATATTGCGCGTGTGGAACAGATGCTCGGGCTGCCTTCGGACGACTTCCGGCTCTGGCTCGCTCTCCACGAGACGACCCACGTCTTCGAGTTCGAAGCTCATCCGTGGGTTCGGCAGCACGTGAACGAGTTGCTGGAAACGTACTTCGGCTATCTGAATCAGGACGTCGAGCATCTCAAGCGCGGTTTTGCCGGGCTCAAAGTCTTCTGGGACCGGGCGAGAGAGCAGCGGACTGAGACCGATCGCTGGATAGACCTCGTGATGACCCCCGAACAGAAGTCGATCTTCAACTCGATGCAAGCCACGATGTCGGTCATCGAGGGGTACAGCAACCACGTGATGAATGCGGTTGGCAAAGAGCTCATACCGACGTACGAAGTGATCTCGCGTCGATTCGAGCGGCGCCAGCGACAGCGTACGACCGCCGAGCAGCTCTTCGCCCGGCTCACCGGTCTTGACATCAAGATGGAGCAGTACCGGCAGGGCGAGGCCTTCATCGATCACGTGGTGCGGGAGCGCAGCCACGAGTTCGCCCGACAGGTTTGGAACGCACCCGAGTATCTGCCGAGTCTCGATGAAATCAAGGATCCCGACAGCTGGATTGCTCGCGTCGAGAAGATGTAGAACTGCCAGTCGGTGCGACGGGCTCTAATCAAACGTGCCTCAAGTGCTGGGCAGTCTGCGTAGGCTACCCAGCAGACAATCTGGGGACAAGATCTGTTGTATTTGCCCGTACTGAGCGTGACGCGATGCTCATGCGACGTGGCCTGCACTGACAGATCGAGTAAGCTGACACGCCAGCGACCCGAGCGACCCGAAACCAACTCAACCGCACGGAGACGCCCAACACATGACACTCGATCTGACGAAAATCGCGTCGGAACTTGATGGACTCGCCGGCGAGACCGAACAGCGGCAATCCGGAGACGTGCTGAAGGATCTGGCCGACGCGTTTCACGATGTCGATACCTACGATCTGGTAGCGAGATCGCGCACGGCACGAACGTCGTGGTTGCTCGGGCTGCCTCTCGCAAAGTTTCAAGCCCGAGTCGACGCACCGAAGCCGCCGGTCGACTATGCCGTAGTCGCCAGTGACGGATCGTTCATCCTACCCGACCGCCATTCGCCCGCTCGGTTCTTCATGATTAACATCGGCAAGGTCTTGCTCCGTTACGGTACATCACCCTACGCCGAGATTGACGCCGAGCCGAGCATGTTCTTTCGAGAGGAGGAACTATACGTACCCGACGAGGTGCGGCGCATCCCTGTCACCGGAACGGTCCTCGGCTTCAAGCGAGCCGCTGATGAGCTCGAATCGGTTGCGCGCGTGGCAATCACCCAGGAAACGCCGACTATCGCATTGCAGGACGGGACGTTGATCCTGTGGGGATTGGAGAGTCAAGCAGATCCAGTCATCAAATGGGTGCTCGACCAGTATCTGGCAGCGCTTGTTACGTTGCGTGAACACGACGTGCCGGTTGCTTCCTACATCAGTTACCCCGGTTCGAGCGATGTGGTGAACAGCGTGCGCGTTTCGGTATGCGACTACCCGCTGCGAGGCGTACCGGTCAATTGCGATCACTGTCGCAGCCGGATCCTGTCTGAAAAGCGCGTTCCCGCGTGCGATTTCATTCCGGACGTCAATGACCGATTGCTCTTCGAGTTGATAGCCAGGCTCGAACCTGGGCAGCGATCGCAGGTCTTTGCCAGTACATCGAAGATCCTCGATCACTACGGCGCGGAGCAGCACATCCACTTCTTCTACATGCATTCCGGAACGGAGATCGGGCGGGTGGAGATTCCTCGCTGGGTCGCCCAAAATGAGGAGAAACTCGACCTGGTGCATGCTGCCATCTATGAGCAGTGCACGCTCGGGCGCGGCTATCCTTCGGCACTGCAGGAAGCACATGAGATCGCCGCCATTCGCCCCGATGAACGCCAGGCCGTCGAGATCCTGGTTGAGGAAGCTCTGGCCAGACGCGGACTGATGTATCGGCGTTCCGGAAAGGCAGAGAGCAAACGTGGACGTTTCGTCTAGTGCTGAACGCCGGCTCGGCGAGGTGATCGAAACCAGCACCGTGCGGATCTGGGCCGAGTCAGACACATTGAACGCGCTTCCGCCTCTCGGATCGCTGGTCGAAGTTGCGACGTCGAACGGAGACACGATCCTGTCGATCGTTTCGTTCTGCGAGACGTCAGGCATCGACTCAACGCGTCGCGCCGTGAGACGCGGGTCGGAAGACGTACGCGACGAGGAAGTCTACCGGCGACATCCGGAGCTTGCTCGTGTCTTGCGCAGCACGTTCGAGTCAGTACCGGTAGCGTTTCAGCATGGGGGCACGTTGCGCTGCATCGTGCCCCCCGTCCCGGCACCGTTGCACTACTCGGTCATGACCGCTTCCCAGAGTACACTGCGGCGCTTGACCGAACGGCTTGAATACCTGCCGATGCTTTCACGCTACAGTGGCGAAGTTGGTGCCGAGCAGGTGATGATCGCTCATCTGCGTTATGCGTTCGCGGCCCGGGGTGACGACCGTCTGTGGATAGAGCGGGCCGCCGCGGAAGTGGGACGCATCTACGCCCGCGACTATGATCTGCTGTTGCCGATTCTCGAAGCGATCGACCCTAGCAAAGATGGTGTCTCCAGCGAGTCGGCTTCGCGCTGAAGTTCAATGCCGGAAGTGACGCATTCCGGTGAAGACCATGGCAAGTCCCGCCGTGTCGGCCGCCTCGATTACCGCTTGATCGCGAATGGAACCTCCAGGTTGGGCAATGGCGGTGATTCCTGCCTCAGCCGCTACCTCGATGTTGTCCGGGAATGGGAAGTAGGCATCGCTCACCAGCACGCTGCCGCGTGCCCGATCACCGGCTCGTTGAATTGCGATGCGTACCGCGTCCACGCGGTTCGGCTGCCCACTGCCGATTCCGACGGTCGCGGTGCCAACCCCGAGGATGATCGCATTCGACATAACATATCTCACGGCGTGCCATGAGAAGGCCAGCGCTTCGAGCTCCTCCGGAGTAGGTTGGCGCTGTGTGACGGTCTTCCAGTCGTCGACGTTGACTGGCACGTCGTCGATGTCTTGCAACAGGAAGCCGCCATTGAGCTGGCGGATCGACTGCTTGACCGTCCTGGCTCCGGTCGGGGCCGCGATAAGGCGCAGGTTCTTCTTACGTGAGAGGAGGGCATAAGCCTCGTCGCTAAACTTCGGGGCGACGATCACGTCAAAGTGGTGGCTGGCAATCAGTCTCGCGGTCGATTCATCCAGGTCGCGATTGAGTGCGACGATGCCGCCGAACGCCGATACCGGGTCAGAGGCCAACGCGAGTTCGTAAGCCTTTCCCAATGAGGGGTCAGTCGCCAACCCGCATGGAGAGGCGTGTTTGACGATGGCGACAGCAGGGGTGTCGAACCCATTCGCCGCGCGCCACGCGGCATCCGCATCGACGTAATTGAGGTAGGACATTTCGCGTCCGTGCAGCACTTGCCAGTTCGCCACACCACCAAGCCCGTTGGGTGTGATCTGCGCATAGAGTGCCGCTGACTGATGCGGGTTCTCGCCGTAACGCAGTTCGGACAGCTTCTTTCCTGCGATCGTCGTCTCAGCAGGGAACGCGTTTTCTTGGTCAAGATACTGCCGAATGACTGAATCATAGGCAGACACGTGACCGAATGCCTTCGTCGCCAACGCACGGCGCTGCTCCTGAGTTACACCGTCGAGTCCGCCCCGCTCGATTTGATCGGCAACCCAATCGTAATCGGACGGCTCGACGACTACGACGACACTCGGAAAATTCTTGGCTGCGGCCCGGATCATCGAGGGCCCGCCAATGTCAATGTGCTCGAGCGCGTCAGTTAAGCTTGTGTCGGACTTCGAAACCACGTCGAAGAATGGGTACAGGTTTGAGACGACTAGATCGATTGGCGTGATGTCGTGCGTCTCGATTTCACGCATGTGCTCCGGCAGGTCTCGACGCGCGAGAAGACCACCGTGGATTCTTGGATGCAGCGTCTTGACGCGACCGTCGAGAATCTCAGGGAAGCCGGTGACATCCGCCACCGCGCTCACCGGGATTCCGGCACCTTCAATTGCGGCCTTGGTACCCCCAGTCGACACAATTTCGACGTTCGCTGTGTGAAGCCGCCGCGCGAGTTCGACGATTCCTGTCTTGTCCCAAACGCTCAACAACGCGCGCATCGTTTCGTCATGCTCCTCTGATAAATGACCTGGTTGCCACCAATGCTGAGATGATCGCGTCAACACGCAAGTGGCGCATGTTTCGCACCGGTATATTGCGCCGCATAGACCTTATGAGGTGCATCGGAGGTCGTCAAGCAGGGAATGTCCTCCGCGACGGGTCCCTCAATCGATCGAGGGCATTGTGCCCGCATCGCGTCGCTGGATTGTGGGTGAAAGGAACCCTACGATTTCGCGGAGGTTAGGTCCGGGCGGCTGAGCTTCCAAGCGCGTCGGTTACTTTGGCCGCTGATCGTGCGCTGATATGGAACGGGAGTCCGATAACTGGAACCGACAATCCCAGTGACTGCACTTGCGCGACCCGCGAACGGGCACAGACAATGACATCGCGTTCCGCGGCGAGAGAGCGAATCGTCTCGTCGTCCGGTTCGACCGTCAATTGAACCGAGGCACGCGAGTAGGTGCGCACCAGATTGGCGTAGCGCTGCCCGCCTTCGAGGTTGCTGGCCACGATCAATACCTGTGCGTCAGGTCGAATGCGTGCGATCTCTTCGAGCGCATTTTCATCGGGAGTCGATGAGAGCGTCAGAATCTCGACGTCTGTATCGGTGCTCCTGGCAGCGTCGGTGAGCTCCTTGATATGAAACAGACTGGTGAATAGCACGTCGAAGCGTTCAACGACATCAAGCATGTCGTGTAGCACGTCATCCAGTAGGAGTGGCGCGAGCCGTACTCCCGTCAATGACTCCACTTCTGCAACGTGCCCATGCACATCAGCCCAATTGCATTCGACGAATGCTCCGCGTCGTCTGCCGGAGGAGTACGTGGCGGCAATGCGCTCGTCTAGCATCGCGCGCAGCACCGGCTCTCCAATGCCAATCCGTCGCGCCGAAATCACCAGGTCATCGACCGCACGTTCCATCCGCAGTCGCAGTGGGATCTGCCGATCATCATTGGCGGTAGTCGTTACGAAGGTGCCACGTCCCGGATTGGTGCTCACCAGCCCCAGGTCGGCGAGCATGCGGTAGGACTTGGCCACGGTGTTCCGGTGCACGCCCAGTTCAGCCGCCAGCTCGCGGGCGGTTGGGAGTTGTGACCCGACAGGATATGACCCGGTGGCAATCCGATCGATAACCAGATCGCGCACATCGTTAGCCGAGCTTCCAACCAGTGCTCCAAGATCATTGTTGCCGTTGGTGGTGTGCTGTTTCATGGTGATCGCAACACTTCCTGAGCGAGCTACGGAGGAGTCCGCCATATTCGAGTGCGGACGGTAGCCAAGAGCGGACACTGTGGGTGTCAGAAGTTGCCTGCTAAGCGCCAGTGTGTTGACAAGACTCCTTTCGCCGCCTTATTATACCTGAACAAGCATAAGACACATGATTTAGGTCGAAAGGGGAGGGGTGTGACAACTCCAACCGCTGGTACCGCACATCGACCCGCCGTGACTGGGCGTCATGGGGCCGTCGCCTCAGCGCATCCATTGGCGTCACTCGCCGGTCTGCGCATGCTGCTCGCGGGCGGCAATGCGGTTGACGCCGCCGTAGCGACTGCCGCCGCTTTGAACGTGGTTGAGCCATACATGTCCGGCGCGGGCGGCGTTGGATACATGGTCATCGCCACTCCAGGTCGCAACCGCCCGTCAGTGCTCGACTACATCGGACGCGCTCCAGCAGCGGCAACCCCTGACCAGTTTGAGAATGACGCCAAAGAAGACGGTATCAGGTCGCCACTGGTGCCTGGCGCGTTGGGCGGCTGGCTGACTGCGCTTGAGCGTTTCGGCACCATGGATCGAGCGCACGTTTTCGCTCCTGCGATCGAGTTGGCCGAAAATGGCTTCCCACTCACCATCAAGAACCACACCTTTTTCATGTCGTCTCGCGATCGGTTGCGCAAGTGGGAGACGTCGAGTCGTGCTTATCTGCATGATGGGGAAGTGCCACGTCCGGGAGCGATTCTGCGCCAGCCCGATCTGGCCCAGACTTTCAAGACCATCGTCGAGGGCGGGATCGACGCGTATTATCGCGGTCCAATAGGTGCCGAGATCGCACGGTTCTCACAGGCACATGGGGGACTGATTACCGAGGAGGATCTGGCCAGCTATCACCCGACGTGGCAGGAGCCGATCTCCACCACCTATCGCGGCTTCCAGGTGTTTTGTCCTCCCCTGCCATGTAGTGGCATGCAGTATTTGCAGACGCTCAATATTGCCGAAGGTTATGATCTCGGGGCATTCGGTCACAACACAGCCGACACCATTCACTATCTCGCTGAAGCGATGAAGTTGGCGGTTGCCGATCGAACGACCTACGCTCCGAACGTCGACTCGCCGATCGAGGGCCTGTTGTCGAAGTCTTACGCAGCCGGGCGTCGAGATCTCATCGATGCACAGCAGGCAGCCCACAGTGGTGGTGAGCGCTACACCTCGTCCAAACACCCAAATGAGGTGCTCCCTGGGAGTATCGAGAGCATATTGCGAGAAAGTACGACTCATTTCGTGACGGCCGACGCAAATGGCTACGCGGTCGCATGCACCCAGACACTCGGCGGCGGTTTTGGATCTGGCGTGGTGCATGGAAGCACTGGACTTTCTCTCAACAACTTCGCGCACTGGTTCGATCTGGATCCTGAAAGTCCGAACGTCATCGCCCCAAACAAGAAGGTTGAGATGTGTCTGGCGCCGTCGCAGATCTGGCGCGACGGCAAACTCCACCTAATGATCGGAACCCCAGGCTCGTTCGGCATCATGCAGACGACGCCGCAGATGATGACGAACGTGCTCGATCATGGCTTTAGCGTACAAGCGGCCATCGAAGCTGCGCGATTCAGAACTGGAGTAGGCACTGAACTTGCGATAGAGAACCGCATCACTCCCGAAACGATTGCCGAATTGGAGCGGCGCGGCCATCAGGTTCGGTTGCTCGATCCCTGGACTCCATACGTTGGAGGTGGTCAGGGCATCCTTGTTGACCTGGAGTCCGGCGCGTTCTCGGCCGGAGCAGATCCGCGTCGTGACGGATACGGAATGGCCTTCTAGCATTTCATTCATGCCTGGCCAACTCGATCCGGAGCCGCCAAACTAAGCGAATCAACTGTCCCAATCAGTTTGTGGGAACCCACCTGATCTTTGCCGAACCTTCCTGATCCGAGTCAGGGATGGGTCCCGCTGTTGTGCAAAGGAGCGACAACATGTCGCATCCCAGCGTGAGCCTACACTCGATGAGCCGCGATGATCTGCTCGGCCGAATCGCAACGCTACCGCGAGAGCCGGTCGCGTTCCTCCCGACTCCGCTTGAGGATGCCCCCCGACTTCGACAAGCGTTAGGGCCGAAGGCGCCCCGCATCTTGATCAAACGTGATGACAACACCGGTCTTGCGCTTGGCGGCAACAAGGTCCGACATCTCGAATTTCGTCTTGGAGATATGCGGAAGAAAGGCGCTGACTGCCTTGTCGTGACCAACGTCGCCCAATCGAACCATGCTCGGCTGCACACCGCGCTCGCGGCGAAGTTTGGCATGACCAGCTACATCATCAAGATTCCGAGCCCGAAAGATGAGCCGATCAACGGCAACCTGCTGCTCGATCACATCATGGGCGCTCACATCATCGAGGCATCGAGTGCAGACTCTGCGACGATTTCTCGAATGTTGGACGAGCTTATTACAGATCTCGAAGCAAAAGGGCACGTCGTCTACAACGTGCCACATGATCCGTTTTCGGTCGTCGCCGGAGGAGTTGCCTATTTCGCGGCCGCAGTTGAGCTTCTCGACCAACTGGATGATATCGATGCGACGGCGTCGCACATCTTCCTTGCCGCGGGAAATTCGTCGGCCGGCCTGGCCCTGGCCGGCAAGATACTTGGCGCCAATTACTTGGTCCATCCTGTCAGCGTTGGCGGCAACCGCGACGCTGTCGAGGTGAGCGTGTGTCGTGCCGCCAACGACGCGGCGAAGTTGCTAGGCCTGGATGAGCGTCTCGGACCATCCGATGTTGAAGTTCACGACGAATACGTGGGCGAACGCTACGGTGTTCCTACTGCCGCAGGACTCGAGGCGATTGGCCTCCTCGGTAAGAGCGAGGGGCTGATTCTCGATCCCGTCTACACCGCGAAAGCATTTTCAGCACTGATCGATCAAGTACGAAAAGGGGCAATTGGACAGGACGAGACCGTGGTCTTCATCCACACGGGCGGACTGCCAATCACCTTCGCATACGCCGAGGAAGTCCTGGGAGGACTGGAGCAGGAGGGGAATCTATAGGGAGATGACCTGGTGCACCGCCCGTGAGCGACTGGTCGCGGGTTGATTCGGGCGCAGCGGCGTCCGATTCGTTCCGACTGAAGGAGGGGAACCGTCATGTCTGGTAACGGAAACAATTTTCGCGATAAGGTGCGGAGCATCAGCATCCACCTGGACCGGCGCTCCTTTGTCGGGGCGAGCGCTGGCGCGGTAGCGGCCGCGTTCCTCGCCGCCTGCGGCAAGAGCAATTCGACCCCCGCCTCAACAAGTTCGAGCAGTGGCGGCAATACCTCGGGAGGCAGTAGTTCCACCGCTGCCGCGAGTCAGGCATCGAATCCGGTGCGTGGCGTTGACATTCCCGAGTTCAACAACCCGCCTGCTGGCAAACCTCAAGGGGACAAGCCTACCGAGCTTGTCGTCTCGTACGGCATCGATCAGCTCACGACTCATGGTATTGACCCACAGCTGCACGTCGCCACGACTGACGAGGCAAAGCTGCGCCACATCTACGAGCCTCTCGTCAAGTTCGAGCGCGATCTACAGACGATTTCGCCCAATTTGGCGACTGAGTGGAATCGCATCGACTCAACCACGATGCAGTTCAAACTGCGACAGGGTGTGACGTTCCAGAATGGGGAGCCGTTCAACGCCGACGCCGTGAAGTACAGCATCATGAGACCGCTGAGCGACGCCACGCCAAGTGACGCGCGCAGCTCGTATCTGACGATCAAGGGTGTGGACGTCGTCGACGAGTACACCGTGAACGTCATCACCGCGCAACCGGATCCGGCGTTGCTGGCCCGCATGAGTGGATTCGCGATGACCATGGTGCCGCCGAAGTGGGCCTCGAAAGGTCCAGACACGGTCGCGAACGAAGCCTATGGAACAGGGCCCTACAAACTCGTCAGCTGGAAACCGAAAGAGGATCTGGTCATCGAGGCCTGGGACGGCTACTGGGGTGACAAGCCCGAAATCAAGAACGTCCGCTTCCATACTATCACCGAGGCCTCGACTCGCGTCGCCGCACTGCGTTCCGGCCAGGTGCACATTGCCAAGGACATCCCGCCGGAAGACATGGACGGCGTCAATTCGAGCGGCCGCGCGCGGATCAGCCGAGCGATTAGCAACCGCGTGCCGTTCTATTTCATCACCGTTGCCGACGGGCTTTACCAGGACAAACGTATCCGTCAGGCGATCAACTATGCGGCAAATGTTGACGGCGTTATCCAGTCGGTTCTCGTCGGCAACGGCCACCGTGTCTCGACCGTGCTGCCCATCTGGTGCTTTGGCTACGACACATCGCTCAAGCCCTATCCTAACGATCCGGCGAAGGCCAAATCTCTGCTGAAAGATGCAGGGCATGCGGACGGAATCGATGCCGATATCTGGTACATCCAGGGACGCTACACCAAGGACAAGGAAGTTGCCGAGGCCATGGCACAAGAGATGGCGAACGGCGGCATCAACTGCAAGACGCATCTGCTCGATTCCAGTGTGCTGACCGACATGGTCAAGAAGAAGCAGACGCCGGGGATGGACTTTGCTTCATGGGGCAACTGGTTCTTCGACGCGGATAACACCTTCATTCCGCTCTTCAGCTGTGAAGCGGCGACACAGTTCCCCGACTACCGCCGACCGTATGGTTGCAACCAGAAACTTGAGGATGTCATCACCGCGGCGCGCACCGAGCTCGATGTCAACAAGCGCAAAGATCTCTATGCACAGGCTCAGCAGATTCTGTACGACGACGCCGGTGCGCTCTTCATGTACCAACTCGTCGACATCTTCGGAGTGAACAACTGGGTCGACTGGCAGGCTCGTCATGATGAGATGGTCTGGGCCTGGGAGATGAAGTGGAACAACGCTTGACGCCGGGTTCCACGAGACACTCCGGTATCTCATGTCTCCTCGCAAGGGCGGGCCATCGTGCCCGCCCAACCCCGGTCGAACACGGTGCTGATGGGTAATTTAGGAGTATGTGGTCGTGACGCAATACATCATACGACGCGTCATTCAGTCGATCTTCGTCATTCTGGGGGTGATCACCGCCGTCTTCATCATCTCGAATCTCTCCGGGGATCCCGCGACATTGATTCTCGGCCCGAACGCGTCGGCCGATGCCATCGCGGCGATGAGGGACAGGCTGGGCCTTAACCAGCCTCTCTATGTCCAGTATTTCAAGTTCGTTACCGACGCCGTGCGAGGGAATTTTCAAGATTCGCTGCAGTATCAGGGACACTCCTCCATGCAGATCACGATGTCTCGATTCCCGCGCACCGCTGAACTGGCCGGCGTGGCGCTGGTGTTGGAGGTGATCGTCTCACTCACGTTGGGAATCATCGCGGCGGTGAAGCGCTACTCCTGGATCGACAACGTGGTGATGTTCCTTGCGCTAGTGGGCCAGTCGATCCCGAACTTCTGGCTTGGCATCATGTTGATTCTGGTCTTCTCGGTCAACTTCGGCTGGTTTGCCGCGCAGGGATACTCGATGTCGCCCTACTTCTTCGTCCTCCCGGCGATCACGCTGGCTGCGCCACCTATTGCTCGTCTGACGAGACTCACGCGCTCGGGAATGCTCGACGTGCTCGGCGAGGACTATGTGCGGACCGGACGTGCCAAAGGTTTGAGGGATCGAACAGTCGTGCTGCGGCATGCCCTCAAGAACGCGGCAATCCCGCTTGTCACTGTCATCGGCCTCGACTTCGGACGTTTGCTCGGCGGGGCGATCATCACCGAACAGATCTTCGAATGGAATGGCGTCGGGCAGCTACTCGTCAGTTCGATCGAGTCCCGTGACTTCCCCGTAGTGCAGGCGGCCGTGTTCATCATTGCGGCGACCTTCGTTGCCATCAATCTCGTTGTCGACCTTATGTATGCCCAGCTCGATCCTCGGGTGAGGCTCACTTGATGACACGGGTAATGAAGTCAACGGTAATCATGATGGTGGGTAGATCAATGACGATCAAGTCTCAATCTGGGCGTGAAGCCGATGCGGCTCTCGCTCTGCGCTTCGAGCGCGTCGACCAGAATCGCTCCGCGAAGCGCCGTGCGCTGCGAATGTTGCTGGGCAACCGGCTGGGGATGATCGGCCTGCTGATCCTGATTCTGGTGACGATTTCGGCGATCTTTGCACCGGTGCTGGCGCCCGATGATCCGAACCACGGCGAGATCGTTCAACGGCTTCAGTGTCCGTTTCTGACAACCTGTCCGCGTTTTGGCACCACCCAGACAATTCACGGAACGAGTGCGCATCTTCTCGGCACGGATCAGCTCGGCCGGGACATGTTGTCCAGGATCATCTACGGTGCGCGTGTCTCGCTCATTGTCGGTCTAACGGCGGTCGCGATCGGAGCGGGATTCGGCATCGTGTTGGGGCTGATCTCGGGCTACTACGGCCGGTGGGCCGACTCGCTCATCATGCGCGTGGGCGACGTTTTCCTGGCTTTCCCGTTCTTCCTCCTGGCGATCGCCATCGTGGCGGCTGTCGGAGGCGGACTGTTCAACGTCATCGTGGTCCTGGCCGTGGCGAGTTGGGTTCCGTACGCCCGTCTCATGCGCGGTTCAGTCCTCTCCTGCAAGGCGCAAGAGTACGTCATCGCCGCTCGGGCTATCGGCGTTCGCGACACTGCGCTGCTCTTCAAGCACATACTGCCGAACGTGATCACGCCAGTTATCGTCTATGCCACGTTCGGCGTTGCCGCCGCCATCATTGCGGAAGCCGGTCTCTCGTTTCTCGGGCTTGGTGTCGGCGCCACGGTGCCGGATTGGGGCGGAATGCTGGCGGACGGACGTCAGTACGTGGGGACAGCCTGGTGGTTGGCTACCATCCCAGGGGTGGCGATCATGCTGACCGTGCTCTCGATCAACATGATCGGAGATTGGATTCGGGACGTGCTCGACCCACATCTGCGCAATATCTAGCGTCGGAATGCTGGGCGACTCTACTCACAACAGATACCGAAACACGGTCCGCCGGAATGTCCAATATTCGGCGGACAGCAGGTGGGCCTGCGTTCACATCCAACGAAAATCAGCGCCATCAGTAAGGAGACGCGAAATGGTCGAAACGTCCGCGACGGGCATGCCGGAGACGACGTCGGTGTATGACAAATTGAACGTGCGAACCATCATAAACGCCAGTGGTGCGACAACGGCCGTGAGTGGAACGTTGATGGCGCCCGAGGTGGCACGAGCGATGGTTGAGGCGGCAAAGGCGTTTGTGGTCATCGACGAACTCAACGCACGCGTAGGGGAGATGATCGCAGCAGCGACCGGCGCTGAGGCGGGCTATGTAACCTGCGGATCCGCCGCGGCTATGGCGATCTCCGCGGCGGCATGCATTGCGGGTTCCGACCCGGCACGGATTCGGCAGCTTCCGAACAGTGATGGCATGGCCAACGAGATCATCATTCACCGAGTGCACCGCATCGGCTACGACCAGATGTTCCGGGTCGGTGGAGCGCGGTTGGTGGAGATCGGCCTGCCCGCGATGACCGAGCGTTGGGAGCTCGAAGCCGCAATCACGGAACGCACCGCCGCCGTGGCTTACGTTGACTCGCCTTCGACCGGCGCAAACGCGCTCGACATTCACACGGTAATCGCCATCGCCCACCAGCACAATCTGCCGGTGATCGTGGACGCGGCCTCGACGCTGCCTCCGGTCAGCCATTTGACGCGCTGGATCGAGTACGGGGCCGACCTGGTGATCTACAGCGGCGGAAAAGGGATTCGCGGGCCGCAGGATTCGGGATTGCTGGCTGGCCGCAAGGACCTGATCGAGGCAGCGGTGCTCAATGGTAACCCGCATCGTGGTATCGGCCGTGGCATGAAGGTGAGCAAAGAGTCGCTGGTCGGACTTGCCGTCGCGCTTGACCTCTTCATAAAACGCGATCACGACGGTGATTTTGCCGAACATCGCAAACAGGCGGAGTCGGTGATCGAAGCGCTGGACGATCGATCTGACCTGCGGTGTGAGCTAATGGCGGATCAAGAAGCGTATCCGGCTCCGATCGTGTTTGTCTACCCGGTCGATCATCACTGGGATCCGTATCGGGTCCAACGGGAGTTGCAGCATGGCAAACCGGGGGTCTATGCCAAGGTCGAGCACGGCGCCGTCTCGATCAATACTCATTGTCTGCAAGCCGGAGAGCCGGCAATCGTCGTCGCGCGGTTGCGTGCTGTGCTGGATGGTGTGCGAGCGGATGGGCGGGAAACATTAGTGGTGTAGTGTGTCTCTGCCGTCTTTAACGATGCTGCGTAGGTTCGCTGACTATGACCACGACGGCGGAGAACTATCGGGTCCCGCGCTGAATTCGCAAAATGAGCCACGTCGTCGACTCCGTCGGGGTGGACGCCGGGTCGACGACGGCAGAACTAGAGCTTGTTCACGACCAGTTTAGAGATCGCCCGCAGTGTCTCAAAAACTCCGCGACCATTGATGGCGACGGCCTCGAACCGGGGAACCTTGACCGTGTTGATGTAGCGGTCGAGCACTGGCGTTGGTAGTGAGTTTGGCAAATCCATCTTGTTGTATTGCATTACCAGCGGGTAGTCGAGGAATCGCTTACCTTGCGCCGTAAGGTTCTGCGCAAGCTCACGCAAGCTTTGCAGGTTGTCCGGCAGGCGATCACGCGATGCATCAGCGACAAAGACCACCCCGTCCGCGCCGTTGAGCACGGCCACGCGGGTACGCTCATACAGCACCTGCCCGGGAACGGTGTACAGGTGGAACCGAATGGTGAATCCATGAACCTTCCCGAGGTCGAGCGGCAGGAAATCAAAGAAGAGCGTGCGTTCCGTTTCCGTCTCAATCGAGAGGAGTTCGCCCTTCGTATTGCTCGGGATGCGTGAATGAATGTACTGCAGATTCGTCGTCTTGCCGGACAAGCCCGGACCATAGTAGACGATCTTGCCGTGGATTTCTCGAGCTGCAACATTAATGAGCGCCATAGGGATTACTACATCCTACTCATCGTCGGAACGGCCGTCATCTTTGAAGATGAGATCGATGGTGTCAATCGTTGCTCTGCCGATATGGCGGAACTTCGGATTGCCAACCTCGGAGCTGCGTCGCTCAACTAATTCCAGAATGTTGGCGAGGACGGCGCTCGATCGGCGCGCCAGCACCTTCACCATGCCAACTTGTGCCTGGTGGTTGAAGATGACCACCAGAAGCCATCGGCCGCGAACATTCTCCGTGAAAATCTTCTCTTTCAAACCTTCCTGGAAGAGGGTCTTGAATCCGTCTTCCTTCAGGATGCGCGCCATCTCCTGTGTTGACGCGTACGTGGCGGCAATCAGCGCCCCGAGATGCACCATCTCAGGTCGAATCTCGTCGCTCTCCTCGGAGAGAATCTGCCCACTCCGGTCGATCACCATGCTGTAACTGGCGCCGGAATCAGCCATCAGTCGTTGCAAGCAGGCCGCGATTTGCACGCGATCTTCTTCAGCGACGATGAGCCGAGAGATGTCGGGGTCGAAGTTCGACATCATGCCTCCTGGTGCGGCAAGTGCAGGTCGCTCATTCCGCGTCCTTTTCGTCCGCGAGTCCAGTGAGTGTCACCCGATTCGCGCTGGCCGCACGCTCAATTCGTCCGATCTCGCGTGCTCCGTCAATGCTTCCGACCACACGCTTCGCCGAATCGGGTCGAGCGACAATGATGAACCCGATACCCATGTTGAAAACTCGATACATTTCTTCGTCGTCGATTGATCCCTGTCGCTGAATTTCGCGGAACAGCGGCGGGATCGTCCAACTGTCGGTGTCGATGACCGCTACCAGACCGTCCGGGATAATGCGCGAGAGATTCCCGGTGATTCCGCCGCCGGTGATGTGAGCCATCCCGGTGATCGCTTCATTGCCGAGCCAGGGTCCAACGTCATCCAAATACGAACGATGCGGCATCATCAGGAGTTCGCCCAGCGATCGATCACTCCAGGAGGGAACCATCGCGAGCCTCCGTCGCGCGTCGTCCGTTTCGCCGTTCAGGGAGAGTGCTGCGCGAGCCAGTGTGAACCCGTTTGTATGCAACCCATCGCTAGGGAGACCAACGATCACATTCTGTTCGTGAATTTCGCCGCCGTCGACAATTTCGTCTTCGTTCACCTGCCCGACGATGAAACCAGCAAGGTCATACGCGTCCGGCATATAGATCCCGGGTAGCTGAGCAGTCTCTCCGCCGATCAGCGCACAGCCCGCCACCTCGCACGCGTCTGCCAGTCCGTCGACAACCTGTTCGAGGTCGTCGTCATTCAGCCGCGGCGTCGCGTAGTAGTCGAGAAAGAAGAGTGGACGCGCACCACAGGCCAGGATGTCGTTGACACAATGATTCACCAGGTCTTTGCCGATGCCACGGTGATCACCAAGACAGCGCCGCCAGCAGCACCTTCGTGCCGACGCTGTCCGCGCTCGAGACCAGAATCACCCGGCCATCGCTTTGTGGAGCTCGGAAGAAGCCACCGAACAACCCGACGTTTCGTACTACCGACGCGTTATGCGTGGCGGCAACACGGGACGCTATCCGGTCCTTTGCCGCATCGGCCGCATCGATGTCGACACCAGCCGAGCGATACGATCCGCTCCGGGAAGGCACGAGGCTCATCCTCCAGTCAGACGAACGAAAAATCGACCGTTAGATGGCCGAGACAGCGCCGGTGACGTCGTCCATTGCGCGGCGCAACACGAGCCTGACGCGTCCAAGGTTCGAATCACCGCGAGCCAACGCAATCAAGACGAGCTCGTCGGCCAGAGGAGTCAAGATCGCCACGCTGTGGTCGTATTCCAGAATTGCCTGTTTGGCGGTTCCCTGGTCGAGTTCTCTGCCCATAGCGTCCATCATCAACAGTCCGCTGGCTGCGACTGCAGAGAACGATTCGGCATCGACGTCAGGCGCCTGTGCCGAATCGATGAGCAATCCGTCGGAGCCCACCACGGCAACGAGGTCGAGACCGCCAGCCTCGCGCAAATTTTGCAGTGTATCTGACAAATTCCCCGACATCGTCGCACCCTTCGCTTGCCGCCAACGTTCCGCATCACGATTATAACGGGCTGCCTGAGCCTTCACTAGCATGACGCATGCTGAGGGAGATGGAATCAGACCTTAGTACTAGAGTGGCACCGGGTGGGGAGAAGGCGGGCCAAAACACCGATATTGGAGAGGTGATCTGGCCCGTTAGTCTAACGCGCGCTCTGCTGGAAGCGCTCGAAGCGGGGAAGTAGTCGTTCCGGAATCTTGCCGATGATCTCGGTCCCTCGCTCGCTGAATCGTTGATCCTCGACCTCGCCCACGCGGTGAAACAGGTCGAGGAGCTTCGCGTCACTGAACGGGATAACGAGGTCGACATTCACCAATCGTTTGCGCTCGTCGATGACCTCGGATACACGGCAAAGCAGGGTATCGAGACCTTCTCCGGTCTGCGCCGAGAGAGGCACGATCATGTGAGATGCCGGTAGACGGCTCGCCAGTAACTCCGGCACCGCACTCCCTTCGAGACGGTCAATCTTGTTGAGCACCGTGATCATCGGCCGATCGTCCGCACCGAGCTCTTCGAGGACGGTATGTACTGTGGCCGCCTGCTCGGCCGACTTTGGGTGAGTGACGTCGAGCACGTGCACAAGTACCGACGCCTCGCGAATCTCTTCCAGCGTCGCGCGGAATGCCGCGATCAAGAAGGTCGGTAGGTTCTGGATGAATCCCACGGTGTCGGTGAAGAGGACGTCGCGCCCGTTCGGCAGCGTTACCCGCCGTGTGGTTGGATCGAGCGTCGCGAACAACTTGTCCTCGGCCAGCACACCGGCGCCGGTGAGCGAGTTGAGCAACGTTGACTTTCCGGCGTTGGTGTACCCCACCAGCCCAACAATGGGCACTCCGGCACGACGGCGACGGTCGCGATACAGCTGTCGGTGTCGATGCACTTCTTCGAGCTGTGACTTGATCCAGGCAATGCGTCGACGCGCTTCCCGGCGATCGACCTCGAGCTGGGTCTCTCCTGGGCCGCGGACACCAACTCCGCCAACCGCCTGGCGCGACAGGTGAGTCCACATGCGGGTCAATCGCGGCAGTCGATATTCGAGCTGTGCCAATTCGACTTGCAGCCGACCCTCGTGGGTGCGAGCCCGTCCGGCGAAGATGTCCAGAATCAGGGCCGTGCGGTCTATCACCTTTTTGTTGAGCGCTTCTTCGAGATTCCGCAGCTGTCCCGGCGAAAGTTCATCGTTGACCAGTACCACGTCGAAGTCGACGCGTTCTGACAGATCCTCGATCTCCTGCAGTTTGCCGGAACCGACGTAATGCGTGGAGTTCGGATGGCTGAGGTGCTGCGACACGGCGTCGACAACCTCGATGCCGGCGGTCTCGGCCAGCCTGGCTAATTCCTCGAGCGACGACTCGAGATCCCAACCATTGTGCTGCCAATCGACCGCCACGAGAACCGCGCGTTCGCGCTGGGGGGTTACGTTGATGTTCTGCGCTATGTGATGCTCCCTAATTCGTCCTAAGCCACCAAAATGGGACAGGTATACATGACCTAACTCAACGTCGTTGATTCATTGTTCGCATAACTGAATGATATCACGGCACCCGATGTATCCGCGTTTCTGCTGTCATCGTCGCATTGATCTCGCCACCTGGACTCGGTCGAGGAGCTTTTCAATCGCAATCTGCCGATCGAGCGCTCCAACCACGCCGTTCTGCCCTATGACGAGGAGTGTCTCGGAATGACCCTCGGTAAGGACGTTCAGGAGCCGACGCACCGAGACCGATTCATCCAATTCGGACAGATCCGAGACGGGAATCATCGCCTCACGCGCCGTCGTACGAGACCAGTCGGAGCGACGATACCGATGCAGTCCACGCAACGCGATAACCCCGATCACGTCCCCGTTTTCGGTGACCAGCCCCGGACCAGAGCGCATTTCGGCCAACAGTGACTCAAGAACTTCATCGAGCGGCTGGTCGGCGCGCACGTGTGGATTCAGACCACGCACCGCGTCTCCCGCGGTGAGCGAGCCTCCGTCGGCGAGAAGCACACATCGAATAACTTCGTGTCGTCCGATTCGCGCTACCCCCCAGGAAGCGAGAATGATCCAGATGCCAATCGAGGACCAGGACTCTCGACTTCCCAGAATCACCAGTCCGCTCGCAAGCCCGAACGTGCTGATGATCTGACCGTAGGTGACCGATGCACGCGTGCCGGTGGCGAAGTCGTCGTGCAAATACCAGACGAGTGAACGGAAGACCCGACCACCATCGAGCGGGTATCCCGGTAGCAGGTTAATCCCTGCAAGAAGCAAGTTTCCAGCTCCCAGGAACAGAAGATCGTCGTGAAGTGGCGTGGCCCGTGTTGGAACCACCGTCATCGCCAGCAGCAGAAGCGATCCGATGATCGCGCTCGCAATCGGCCCAGCTATGGCAATGTAGGTCTGCTCGAGTGGTGTTCCAGGATCGTTGAAATCGTCAGCGACACCGCCAAGGGGATAGATCGAGATGCGCTCAGTGGCGCGACCGATTCGTCGGCTGACGGCGGCGTGGGAAGCCTCATGCAACAGAATCGAGCCAACGGCGGCCACGACCAGAATCAGCGCGTTGGCATACCAGACCAATTCCCGGCCGCTGACCGCACTTCGTGGGGCAACCTCGACAGCCGTAATCGCCAATGCAACCACCGCCGCGATCGCCCACGGCGTGCGGAACGTGATGACGTTTCCGAATACGGTGAATTCAGGTCCGGTGCGTTGTGCCAGCATGTGCGAGTTCCGCCAGCCTGCCGTTCTGCGTCATACCACCAGCGTCGACGCGGTCTGTGGCGTGCGGACTCCGTTAGAGACGCTGGTAATCTTCCAGGTCGAGGACGAAGACGGTCGCCGCCGCGGTTTGAATCTCACCGGTCTGTTCTTGCTGGGCTCTGGATCGAGCCTCAGCACGAATCAAATCCAGTACCTGATCCACTTGATGATCTTGAACGCCGATCATCACAGTCGTATTTCCACGGCGCAGGAAGCCGCCGGTACTCGCGAGCCGCGTGGCCCGGAAGTCATTTTCGAGGAGCGCATCGATCACGTTATCGGCGTCCTCGTTCTGGACGACCGCAATAATCAGCTTCATACATCCCTCTCCCTAACACGGTTGGGGGTCCGCTGCGGGATTATAGGTTGGATTTCGAGCCGGAGTCAACCGCGCGTTGCATCAAGGTAACTTTGCAGTATGAACGCTGCGGCAACGTCATCGATGTGTTTTTTGCGACGCCTCGTTTTGCTGCCCGATTCGGCGATCGTTTGCTCGGCCATGAATGACGTCAGGCGTTCGTCGTGGAAGCGCACGGTCCGGCCGGTAGCTTCGCGCACTCGGTCGGCGAAACGTCGCACGGCTGCCGCTTGCGGCCCCTCTCTGCCTGATAAACCGGTAGGCAAGCCGATCACAATAGTCTCCGGGTCATACGTGGCTAATCAGACCGAGGAGCCGTTCCCATCCGCCACGCTGCAAATCTACGATCTCCACCGGGCTAGCGATCATGTGTAGTTCATCACTGACCGCGACTCCCACTCGCCGTCCACCCGCGTCGAGCGCCAGGACTCTACGGCGCTGAACTGGCGTCATTGGAACTCGAGACGACGATCTTGACGTGTGAATTGAGCTGAGGCATGCGTTTCGGCAGCCAATCCGGTTTGAGCACGATGTTATAGGACGCAACGTCCTTCATGGACTTGATGATTGCTTCAGCGGCGGTTTCGTCCTTGCCGATGATCTGCTGCTCGAGCCTAGCTTGCTCGTCCGTGCTGATAACCGCTCGGGTTTGAGCGGAGGCGCGACGACTGAACGAGGTTCCGCCCGGGAGCGCAACGGGATCACCGATGGTTACCGTATCACTGAGAATGATCTCGTTGGATCCAACTTTCGACGCCAGTTGTCGTGCCGCTTCATCCTTGGCCAGCGCATTAAGCTTTCCAGGGTCGAACACCTGAGCCGTGACGGTCTGGGTCGCGTGTATCGAAACGTCGGTGCCGTCTTGCCCCGCCTTCAACGAATACTGATACGTTGGGTCGGACGTGGTCTGACTGTTCGGAACTACCTGCATTCCCTCAGCGATCGACGCCGCGAATTCCGACTGAGAGCGGGACGAGAGATCTGCCTCAGCGGCCTTCTTGAGCGCATCGATGTCTGCCTGGCTAACCACGGCGATCCGCTTCATGGTTCCACCGGTGATAGCATCGTGGTTGTTGAAGAATATGCCGCTATTGAGCTGCCCGATGATTGTGCCGGCGTCGGTATTGCCATCAGTTCCAGCCGCCGAAGCTGCCACTGCGACCGTTGCCGAACCGAACGACAGTGAGCCGAATGGATCTGCCGCCGGGACGGTCACATCCTTCTGCGTGACGTACTTCATTCCGTTCTTCCCGGTCATCGCTGTTCCTGCTGGAACGGTCACCGGCTGCACGGCCGAGTTCGTCAGAAGCACGTTTCCGGTTGCTGTTCCGTCTGCAACGAAGCGTTCACCGGTGGTTGCGATCTTTTTATCGAACGTCGTGGTATGGCTAACCGAAACAGGCTGAATGGTGACGTCGTAGGTTTTTCCTGGGGTGGCGAGTCCGTAGACAAGATCGGCGCTGATGGACTGCTCGACCGGCACCAGTGTGACGGTGGCAGTTGGCAGCACGTACATCAAAATACCAGCGACGATTGCTAGCACGATGATTGGCGCGCCGATTGCGGCTGCGAGTATCGCGACGCGTTTGCTCGGCCGTGGAAAGCGATGGCGACGCTCCGGACCTACTACCTCCTCGAAATCCTCGGGAAGGTCTTCCTGGATGAGCACGCTCGCCGCACTGGCGGATTGCGCACTGGGCTTCTTGGCTTCAATTAGCTTCTCGGCCACCGCTGGATCGACCATGATGGTTCCAGTGACCGATCTGCCGATTTGCCCGTTATTGCTCTTGCCATTCGTCGTGGAATGGCCGTTGCCGTTGTTGTTCGCGTGACCATTGCCGACATCTTTGCTGTGACCATTGCCGTTGCCATTTCCGTTGGTTGGCTTGTCGCTCGGCGGTCGGTAGGTCGCAAGATCTGCGGTGGTATGGAGCTGCGTCCAGAGCCCGTCGATATCCTGGGTGTCACCACCGCGAGAGGGCAGATTCTCGGTATTGCCGCGAGACCCACTGCCCCGCACTGTGTCGACAACGACCCACCCGAGCATGCGGGCCAGTTCCTGACGCAGTCGGTCTTCGCTTGAGATCGTGAGGGTGACGTTTGCTTCCCGCGCCCGAGTCAGCACTCGGTGAAACTCGGCTGCGGTCAGCATTGCGTCACAATCGTCCGCAACGGTGATGAGGACGCGCTCGTCTTTCATCTGAGGGAGGCGCTCGACGAACTCGTCAACGTCCTCACTGCTGGCCAAATGGACCGCAGTGGTCTCCTGCGTGCTCATGTCGTGTCCCCTCCCGCCGCTCAGGCGGTCATTCTGCCCTGCGGGCGCAACGGCCCACTAGCCGGTCGATTGCTGTTGAATCGCAGTCTTCACGGCGTCCAACGCCGCATCGAGCTTGCTTCCGTCGCTGACTCCACCCTGGGCCAGTTTCGGACGCCCCCCACCCTTGCCGCCGACGGTGGACATCGCGCTTCGAATGATCTTGTTCGCGTCGTAGCCCCGCTCGATCTGATCGTCGGTAACCATCACAACGATGACCGCCTGCCCGTCGAGCAAGGTGCCAGTCACCACGATTCCCGATCCGAGGTTGTCGCGCAGCCGGTCGCCAATCTGCATCAGCGCGTCACGACTCGGCGCGTCGACTCGCGTCACGAGCACTTGCGTGCCGTCGATTGAGATGGCGTTCTGCGTCTCACTCCCGACTCGAGCGCTGGCAAGTTCGACTTTGAGGCGTTCAACCTCACGCTCTGCCGCCCTCAGTCGCTCCGTCTGCTCCCCGACAGTAGGCACAACCTGGTCAAGACCGACGTGGAGTCCCTTCGCGAGTGAATCGGTCAGTTCCTTGAGGTGAATAGCCTGACTGACGCTGGAGTGTCCGGTGAGCGCTTCGATGCGACGGACACCGCTCGCGACGCTCGATTCCGATGAAATAAGGAAGAGCCCGATGTCACCGGTGCGGCTCACGTGCGTGCCGCCGCACAGTTCCTTGCTATATCCCGGAACGGATACGACGCGCACGGTGTCACCGTACTTCTCTCCGAAGAGGGCCATCGCACCGCCTGCCGTTGCGTCGCTATAGCTCATGACCTCGGTGTCGACCGGTTTGTTGGCCAGAATCTCGTCGTTGACCATGCGCTCAATGGCCTCGATCTGATCGTCCGTGACCGGATCAAGATTGCTGAAGTCGAAGCGGAGCCGATCGGGCGCCACGAGAGATCCCGCCTGCCGGGCATGTTCGCCGAGTATCGAACGAAGGGCAGCGTGCAGCAGGTGGGTCGCTGTGTGATTGCGACGAATGTCTCCGCGGCGTTCGGCGTTCACGACCGCCGTGACAGCCTGACCGCGCTGCAAGAATCCTTCGGCAACGAAACCGCGATGCACGATCAATCCCGGAGTTGGTCGTTGCGTGTCCTCAACTTGGAACAGTCCTGTTGCAGAGCGAATCACGCCCGTATCTCCGACCTGGCCACCCGCTTCGCCATAGAAGGGGGTCACGTCGAGCACGATTTCCGCATGATCGCCTGACTCCAGGCTGTCGATCTGGCTGGAGTCACCGATGATGCCGTGACGGTCGCGTGCTGCTCAAGGGCGTTATAGCCGACGAAGGTGACCGGTGGTTCGCTTAGAGACGCGTAGATAGCGGTGCGTTCGGCCGACGTCGCAGCGAATTTGCCGGCCGCGGCACGACTCTGATCACGCTGTCCTTGCATGGCACGGTCGAACGCGTCCTGATCGACGGTCATTCCCTCGTCACCGGCCAGTTCCGCGGTCAATTCGAGTGGAAAGCCGTAGGTATCGTAAAGCCGGAACGCATCGGCTCCTGGAACAACGCTTTCTTCACTGGCACGAAGCTCGCTCGCGAGGGTTTCGAAGCGTGATATGCCAGCCGCGAGTGTGCGGCCGAAGTGCTCTTCCTCATGCTGCAGGATAGCTTCGATGCGCTCTTTGGATTCACTGAGGGCGGGGTAGTGCTTGCCGAACATTTCGATTACCACGTCCACCAATTGCACCAGGAACGGGCGATCGAGGCCGAGTAGTCGACCGTGCCGGATAGCGCGGCGCAATACTCGCCGCAGGACGTAGCTGCGGCCTTCATTTCCGGGTAGCACGCCGTCAGAAACAAGGAACGTTACTGCCCGAGTGTGATCCGCGATGACGCGCAGCGATCGGTCGACCTTGTTCGACTCCTGATACTTGACCCTGGCCAGTTCGGCGGCGCGCTCGACGATCGGGAAATAGAGGTCGGTCTCAAAGACTGAGGGTTTGCCCTGCAAGACCATGGCGATACGCTCGATGCCCATGCCGGTGTCGATGTTCTTGCGCGGCAGCGGTCGCTGCGAGCCATCACGTTCTTTGAAGAACTCCATGAAGACCAGGTTCCAGGTCTCCAGATAGCGGTCGCAGTGCTCGCAGGCCGGGCCACAGTCTGGCCGCCCACACCCGTACTCTGGACCGCGATCGAAGTAGATCTCCGAGTCCGGGCCATTTGGCCCAGTGTCGCCGACCGGCCCCCACCAGTTCTCTTCGTCGCCGAGCTTGCGAATTCGTTGCTCAGGAATCCCAATCTTGTCGCGCCAGTACTCATAGGCGTATTGATCGATGTCATGAACCGTCGGATACCAACGTTCCGCGGGCATGCCAAAGACCTCGGTCAGTAGTTCCCAGGCCCAGTTGATGGCGTCGTCTTTGAAGTAATCACCGACCGAGAAATTGCCCAGCATCTCGAAAAAGGTCAGGTGTGACTCGTCACCAACCTCGTCGATGTCCACCGTGCGAAAGCACTTCTGAATCGACGTCATCCGCGAGCTTGGTGCGCTCTCGAGTCCGAGGAAGTACGGCGTCATCTGCTGCATACCCGCCGTGGTGAGGAGAACGGTCGGGTCGTTCACCGGTACTAGTGAGGAACTCGGGACCGCAAGATGGCCACGCTCGGCGAAGAATTCGGTGAATGTGCGTCGAATGTCGTCACTCTTCATGGTTCGTTTATCCCTATGCGAATCGGCGTGGATACAGGTAGCCACTGATTCTACCGGTGAACAGAGGAAGAGGACCACCCGTCGCCGAGCGTGTACGTACAGTATTGCAAGTGTGTGTCTCGCTGTCAACCAGACACTGCGGAAATGCCGTGGTTTCGCCAATCGTTTCAATCAGCGTGAACGGCGCCACACGCGTGGCAGTAGTCGATTCGCGGTCGAGCGCGGCAGTTTGTGGCGCAAGGTAACGAATGTGCGACTGGGTACTGTGGAAGCAGGAGACCGGATGGGTCTCCAGACGAGTCGAAGGATGCCTATGACTGAACGAGCCAACAGCCCAGACGGAACGGAGCGAGCCAAGCTTATCGATGCTCTGACCGAGAATCTGAATGCCGAGCTTCGCAGCGCAGCGACGTACCGTTTCTTTGCCGAGTGCGAGAAAGACCCGCATCGCAAGACAATTCTCGAGCGTTTGGCCGATGCGGAGGACCGGCACGCCGAGCGCTGGCGGACACGCCTGAGCGAACTTGGAGCCGAGCCCCAGCCCGAACCGGTGAAGATTCCGCGAATAGTCCGGATGCGAGCCAAGACTGACCTCAACGCGGCGTTGCGCGAAGCGGAGTCTATCGAGAACGAGCATCTTCAGCATTACCAACATGAAGCCGCAAGTCTCGGTGATCCCGACTCGTCGCGAATTATGCGCGAGGTTGCCCAGGATGAAGCCGCTCACGCCAAGAAACTCCACGGCTTGACCTCGGTTCAGGCCCAGGACACCGCACCGCGGTCGCGCCTCGATTCACTGCTCAAGGGTGAGCGCCACGTCAGTTCCGGAACCTGGATCGCCGACGCGATCTATGGCGCCAACGACGGGCTTGGCGCGGTATTCGGAATCGTTGCTGGTGTAGCGGGCGGCAACGCATCGGCTCACTTCATTCTGCTGGCAGGAATTGCGGGAGCTGTTGCGAGCGCGGTCTCGATGGGATCCGGAGCGTTCCTGGCCGCGAAGTCTGAACGTGAGGTGCATGAGGCCGAAATGGACCGTGAGCGACGTGAGATCGCCGAGGACCCTGACGAAGAACGGGAAGAGTTGGCACTGTTCTACGAGTTGAAAGGTCTGACCGAAGACGAAGCCACCATGCTCGCCGATCGTATTTCGCGGGACGAGGAGCAATTCCTCAAGGTGCTGGCTTCTGAAGAATTGGGCCTTTCCGAGGAGCGCTTGCCACAACCGACGACATCGGCGGTCTCAGCCATGATCTCAACCGGAGTTGGCGCGATCGTGCCAGTCATTCCTTTCTTCTTTCTCACTGGATTCACGGCCATTGTCGTCGCCGCGGCGGTGAGTCTCCTCGGCCACTTCGTGGTTGGCGCGCTCAAGAGCCTGGTGACGATCAGATCCTGGTGGTCGAGTGGCCTCGAGATGACCATGATCGGGGTGGTGGTTGGCGCTATCACCTATGGAGTGGGATTCCTGGTCGGCGTCGGATGAGGCTCCATAACGCGGTCGTCGCGCTTGAAGATGAAAGAACCCGTCACGATCTGATCGTGACGGGTTCTTTAAGTTCGATGAACTCGCGAAGGAACTTGGGGTGCCCCGCGGGGCTCGAACCCGCAACCACTGGTTCCACAGACCAGAGCTCTGCCTATTGAGCTAGAGGCACCATGCACCGAATGACACCAGGCGAGTAAGCCGAGTTCTGTTCTCGATGGCCATCTGTCTCGGTCGGAATCTCACCAACCGGCCACGTCGTCGCCTTCGTGGCTGCTCTCGACTTCGAGCCTCAGCGAGTAGCCTGATAGCGGCTC
Organism: uncultured Chloroflexia bacterium; assembly: GCA_963782955.1. GTDB lineage: Bacteria > Chloroflexota > Chloroflexia > Thermomicrobiales > Thermomicrobiaceae > CALAGB01. The sequence goes on from CAWALJ010000001.1 coordinate 462,162, forward strand.
AGCCGGAGATTGCTGCGGGGAGGATTGCCCTTTTCACTCCGGACCACGAAAGCCCGGCTATGGTCTCTGTTGCTCTCGCGTCTGTTCGACGCGCCAATCTGGACTGTCAACGTCACCGGCAGACGTTTCCCTGGCTTTCACCAGGCACCCTCACTCTTTGCAGCTCGGACTTTCCTCTGGCCTAGGGCCAGCGACCATCCTGCCTGATATCACTCAGTTGTTAAGAGCGGCCGCCCGTCTTAACGAGCAGCCGGCCGGTGGTGCCGAAGGGGAGATTTGAACTCCCACGGGCGAATGCCCACTACGCCCTGAACGTAGCGCGTCTGCCTGTTCCGCCACTTCGGCAATCTGGCTTTCCGCACCGCGGCGATGTTGACTGGCAAGTCATGACCGTCCGCAAGCGACTCGCAGTATAGCATAGCCTGCCTCGGGCGTTCAACCATTTATCCCACCCCGCAACGCGGGCTCGTGGACGCTGCGGCTTAGCGGCCGGATGCCGTCCATTCTCCAGGAATTGCGCGGAAAACGCAGGTCTCGGCCAGCCCTGTGCTATCATGCAAGGTGGGTTGAACGCGGGTCCTCGAGGGGATAGATTCATCGGCTTCGTCCAATTTTTCGGTCGATCTCCCTCTGCAGGATTACGCACGAGTCGAGACGAAATGTTGTCGCAGTGTCCGGCTGGTGCCGGACGGGAACAGGAGACGAGATGCGCTCAAAGGTCACGGTGATTGGGGCCGGAATGGTCGGTGCAACGACTGCCCAGTATCTGGCGCAACGGAACATTGCCGACGTGGTCCTGGTCGATATCGTTGAGAACCTGCCGCAGGGCAAAGCGCTCGATTTGGCGGAGGCTGGACCCGTCATCGGTTACGACGTCGCCGTCACTGGCGCCAACGACTACAGCGCTACCGCGGGGTCGGACGTGGTGGTCATCACTTCGGGTTCGCCGCGCAAGCCGGGTATGAGCCGCGACGATCTCCTTCGTGTCAACATGAACATCGTGCGCAGTGTCACGGATCAAGCGGCCAAGAACTCTCCCGACGCGGTCATCATCGTGGTCACCAATCCGCTGGACGCGATGTGCCACGTCGCCTTGGAGACCTCGGGCTTCGATCACACACGCGTGCTGGGCCAGGCCGGCGTGCTGGATTCGGCTCGCTTCCGCGCCTTCATCGCGATGGAGCTTGGTGTATCCCCCAAGGACGTGAATGCCTTTGTGCTCGGCGGTCATGGTGACACCATGGTGCCGTTGACGCGTTACTCCTCGGTCGCCGGGATTCCCATCTCGCAGCTGATCTCCGCTGAACGGATCGATGCGATCGTCGAGCGAACTCGTTCAGGCGGTGGTGAGATCGTCAAGTTGCTCGGGACCAGCGCCTACTACGCTCCGGCGGCCTCGGTCGTCGACATGGTTGAGGCAGTGCTGCTCGATGAGAATCGGGTAATCGCTTGCAGCGCGTATCTCACTGGCGAATACGGACTGAACGGCCTCTACGTTGGTGTTCCCGCGAAATTGGGTGCCGGGGGCGTGAAGTCGGTGTTCGAGATCGAGCTGAGTGCTGACGAGAAAGCGGCGTTGAATAACTCCGCCAACGCTGTCAAAGACCTGGTCTCGGCCATGGAGCGCCTGAAGCAGGAATCCTGAGTGTCGAATCGCGAGCCTCGAAACATGCAACCGAGCGGCGAAATGCCCGATCGCTTTCTCGGCGTGGATGAGGCTCGCGAACTCATCCTCTCGGCCTTTTCTGAGCTCGAAAACGAAGACATTCCCATTCCAGAATCTCTTGGTCTGACGATTGTGGAAGACGTCGTCGCCGCCGAGGATATTCCTCCGTTCCGCAACTCCGCGATGGATGGTTACGCTGTTCGCTGTGAAGACGTATCGTCCGCCTCGCCGCAATCTTCGGTGCATTTGCGCGTGTTCGGTGCTGTTGCGGCCGGTCATCTTCCCGCTGAACCGCTGAGCCCTGGCGTTGCCATGCGGATCATGACCGGCGCACCGGTTCCTGCTGGCGCCAATGCGGTTATTCGCTTTGAGGACGTGACCTTGATCGGGGAAGAGTCCACTTCTCAAGCGGGCGGCAAGTCTTTCATTCGAGTTGACCAGCCGGTCAAAGAGTGGCAGAACGTGCGGCATCCGGGAGAGGACGTGGCACGTGGATCGATCGTCATCGAGCACGGCACCCGGCTCGCACCAGCCCACGTTGGACTCCTCGCGGCCCTAAACCGTAGCCACGTACGCGTTGTTCGACGCCCGGTGGTGGCGATTTTGGCGACTGGTGATGAAGTGGTCGAAATTGGACAGCCAATCAATGTCGGACAGATTCGCAATAGCAACAGCTATGTCATCGCCGGCCTCGCGCGGCAATACGGTGCCAAGCCGATCATGCTCGGAGTAGCGAGCGATGCACAGGATGACATAATGTCTAAACTGCGATCACGCCGTGAGGCCGACCTGCTCGTAACGACTGGCGGGGTTTCGGTGGGCGACTTCGATGTAGTCAAGCAGGTGCTCCAGCAGGAGGGCCAGGTTGATCTCTGGCAGGTTCGTATCAGACCTGGCAAGCCGCTTGCATTTGGCAAGATTGGCGCGACTCCGTTGTTAGGCTTGCCGGGCAACCCGGTTGCGGCGGCGGTCGCGTTCAGTCAGTTCGGCCGGCCTGCGATTCGGAAGATGCTTGGCCTGACGGCTAAGCTACCGCTGATGAAGGCGCGTATGCTGCAGCGATTCGAGAATCGTGGCGGACGTCGCCACTACGTGCGAGGTCTGGTTGAGTGGTGTGGGGTGGAGTATCGTGTCTGTCCGGTGGGGGCACAGGGGAGCGGATCGCTTTCCGGCCTGGCGGCGGCAAATTGCTACATCGTTATACCCGAGCAAACGGCGGTGATCGACGAGGGCGCGCTGGTCGACATCGATCTTTTCGAGCACGTCTTCCCCATTTGAATTCCACGTTCCGACAGTTGACGCCTCATCTCCATCTGACAACTGGCAGTACTTCACAACATCCATCGAAAGGCACCTGAACATGGGCATTCGTGACTTCGTCTCGGTCATCCGAGAGATCAGCTTCGACGACCTGGAAGGAGAGGCGCGCATTGCGCCACGAATCTTGGTGATTTCCACAGAACATGACGTCGCGCAACGACTGGCAACCAGCCTGTTTGGTTCAGATTCGAGCGACTACGTCGACGTTCGGGCCTTTGGTGATTCCGGTGTCGACCCTCTGCACTATGACGTGATCGTGACCCTCGGTCCATTGGACCCGTTAGTCGGTCGGGAATGGCGTGAGCTCTACCGCCGAGTCAAAGAGCCTTGGAGATTGGTCGAGCATCCGGCAACGATGGTTCCAGACGAGAAGGGACTGGAATCACTGCGACGACGCATTGCCGACTGCGCCGACGATCGATCGATCGCAATTGGTCGCTACATCCCATCCATGAAATCCGCCTGTGCGCGGCAAATTGTCTCCGAGACCGCGCAGGTCAACGGCGAGTTCGCGCTCATATCAAATGTGCCCACGCTGATACCGATCATCGGAAACGCCTTCGCGGTGGGAGCGGATTTCATGGTATTGACCAAGAATCAGCTCATGCTCATCTTCAAGCTGGCCGCGATCAACGGCCGCGATCTCGACAATCGCTGGCGCATCTACGCCGAGATGATCCCTGTCGTTGGAGCGGGACTCGGTTGGCGCACGGTAGCGCGTGAGGTGGTGACCCTGTTGCCATTGGCAATCGGGACAGTCCCCAAAGTGGCTATAGCGTTTGCTGGTACCTGGGTGATCGGCGAGTCGGCGCAAATCTATTACGAGCGCGGCCAAAAGCTCAACCGTCAACAAATGCGTGAACTCTATACACAAGCTCTTGAAGTGCTGCAGAAGAATCCCATTCGACCGTCCCGTTTGCGATCACTGCGCTCCCGAAAGGGTGACGCCGACGACCTGCGCGAACTGGGCGAATTGAGCGAGGCTGAGGCGTAGATCGTCATCATCGTTCGAACTGAGAAACAACGGAACGGGCCTATTCGGGCCCGTTCGTCGTTTCAATTTGTTGACAGTTACTGCTTGAGGTCTATGTGTGATTAGACCGTGAGTTCATGCTCTCGCTCGTCCAGGCGACCGTAGTCGTTGAGGCGTCGCTGAAATTCGCGCAACTCCATGCCGATCGCGGCAGCAGCGGCGACCTGGTCACCTTCCGACTGCTTAAGTGCTTCGATCAACATCTGCTTCTCGACCTCTTGCTGGACTTCAGTCAACGTCGCACCGGTCCGAATTCGCTGGGCGATGTCGATAATATGACCCTGGTCCGCGCTCGAGAAACTCAAATGCTCGTCGGTGACCACGGTCCCCTGAGCCAAGACGACGGCCCGTTCGATGATATTCTCCAGCTCGCGAACGTTTCCCGGCCATTCGTGCTCCATCAGTCGTTGCATGGCGGAGGTGGAGATTTTGGCCGGAGCGGAACTCGACGAGTAGCGATGCTTGTGAAGGAAATGTTCGACGAGGAGAGGTATGTCTTCCTTTCGCTCGCGCAGCGGCGGGAGATAAATTGAAATGACGTTGAGGCGGTAGAACAGATCCTCGCGAAAGCGGCCTTCTCGGACCTCCTGCGGTAGGTTCTTGTTGGTGGCCGCGACGACGCGTGTATCGACCTTCACCGAAACCGACCCGCCGACCCGTTCGAATTCGCGTTCCTGCAGCACGCGCAGCAGTTTTTTCTGCGTCGAGAGGGTCATCTCGCCGACTTCGTCCAGGAAAATCGTTCCCTTATTTGCCATCTCGAAACGGCCCTTGCGCTGATTCAGTGCGCCAGTGAAAGAGCCTTTCTCGTGGCCGAAGAGCTCGCTTTCGAGGAGTGTTTCCGGGAGCGCCGCGCAATTTACCTTCACCAATGGCCCTCCGGAGTAGCCGGAGTTGCGATGCAGCACGGTGGCCACGAGTTCCTTGCCCGTGCCGGTTTCGCCGGAGACAAGCACGGTCGATTCGGCGCGTGCGACGCGGCCTATCGTCTTATAAACGTCCTGCATTGCGGCGCTGTTACCGATAATGTAGTCGTTTGGATCACGCTCTTGCTGTCCGGAGCCCGAGCCGGAGACACGCTTCAGCAAATTCTGGTGCTCAATGAAACGACGAATGGTGATGAGCACGTCGTCGAGATCAAATGGCTTGGTGATGTAGTCGTACGCACCCAGCTGCATGGCTTCAATTGCGAGATTCGCGCTGCCATACGCGGTCATGATGATGAAGGGGAGCTGAGCTCCACGCTCCTCGGATAGCTCACGGAGCACATCGATGCCGCTCTTATTCGGCATGCGAACATCCATCAGGACGAGCGTGGGTGGATCGTCCGATTTTATCGTTCGGAGGACGTTTTCACTGTCATCTGTCTCGTCGACGTCGAATCCCTCGTCTTCGAGGAAATCGCGGAGCATGCCGCGAATACCGGCGTCGTCGTCAGCGATCAGGATGCGGTCCATCAACCCTCTTCCCGTAGGTCAGTGTCTTGGCGTTGGCGAAAGCGAACGCGTGTGCCGCTCATCTATGACTCACTGACACGCTCACCTACTATTATAACTGCCTGCCAATGCTTCAGTTAACCTTCTGCTGGGTTTTCCGCCGTTTCTTGTCACGGCTGGCTGCGAAGCTGCTCTGGAGTCGTTGAAAGGTGACGACGGCGGAACTCGAATCGGCTTTCCATTTGAAATACGCGCATCCCGCGTGCCGCGTAACATCACTTCGATAGGATTCGGGCCGTTTGTCATCGTTCGCGAGACGCGCGGTTGGTCGCAGTTCATCCTCTTGAGGTGAACCACATAAGGCACACAACGGTATTCTTTGCCGAAGGTGTCGTGAGATCACGACATCCGCTGATCAAATCAGACGTCTATAATCGTCCGGCGCGGTAGTCGCCAAGGAATGACATCGGCGAAGGGCGAAGCATGACGATAGAGCGAGTCATACTGGTTGGGTTGAGTGGAACCGGAAAATCCGCCGTTGCGTTCAAGCTGGCATCCCGGCTGGGTTTCGAGCCAGTTGACGTTGATGACAATATCGTCGGCTTTTTCGGTCTCTCGATTCCAGAGGTATTTGACCGATATGGCGAGAGCGTGTTCCGGACGGTGGAGCGGCAACAACTCGCTTCCGCCTGCTCCGCGTTCGGCCGCGTGGTCGCGACGGGTGGTGGCGCCGTCTGCGATCCCCGCAACTGGCTGACGATGCGGCCCAACAGCTTGATCGTTCATCTTCATGCCGAGTCGGACGAGATCCTCCAACGACTGCAACGCCAGACGACGTCCGATCCGACAGCACGGCGACCACTGCTTGAATCATCAGACCCACGCTCCGCACTCGAGCGTCTCTGGCTCGAGCGCCGCGCGCTTTACCAGCAGTCGGACGTCACCATCGTGACAAGCGGCAAGGACGGTCGACGACGTCGTCTCCGAAATCGAGTCGTTCGTTCGAAGCGCGGACGGCGGCTCGCCGCCAGTCCCGATCGGGAGTATTGGCGTTCCGGGCGGGCGATCCGACCTCTATGTCGCGTCGGGCGCGCTCAACCACCTTGGCAGTCTTTCACGACGGCGATTCGCCGACGCTCGTACTGCGTGGGTCATCACCGACGAAAATGTCGGTCCTCTCTGGTTCGATCCAGTGCGAACAGCTTTGACCTCGGCTGAGTTTCACGTTGAGCGACTAACGGTGGACGCTGGTGAATCGAGCAAATCGCTGTCCCGGGTTTCGAGTCTGCTGGACGCCTTACTCAACGGGCGAGTCGATCGACGCGACGTGGTGGTGGCACTTGGAGGTGGAGTTATCGGTGACCTCGCGGGATTTGTCGCGTCTATCGTCCTGCGAGGTATCGGTCTCATTCAGATTCCCACCAGTTTGCTGGCGATGGTCGACAGCAGTGTCGGCGGCAAAACTGGGATCAATCATTCTCGCGGGAAGAACCTGATCGGCACCTTCTATCAGCCGCCGCTCGTTGTTGCCGACACTGAGACGCTGACAACTCTGCCTGAGCGAGAATGGCGCGGCGGATGGGCCGAGATCATCAAACACGGGATGATCGAGTTGACCGCGACCGGTGTTCCGGACACCGCTTTGCTCGATCAGATTGAAGGAGCGACGGACGCGCAACTGCGTGATCCGCACTTCATGACCCATATCGTGCGACGAAATGTGACCATTAAGAGTGCGGTGGTGCAGGCCGATGAGCGCGAATCAGGATTAAGACGCATCTTGAACTATGGACACACGCTCGGCCACGCGATGGAAGCATCTGGGTACCAGTACCATCATGGTGAAGCGATTGCGCTCGGAATGCGCGCCGCGATGGATCTGGCGGTGCAGCTCGAACGTTCCAATGACGCAGTGCGCGCACGCCAGAACGCCTTACTCGATCGAATTGGATTGCCGCGGAAATTCGACGGCGTGCTCTCCGACGTGTTGGATCGACTCGGCAGTGACAAGAAAGCGGTAAACGGCAAGCTAACCTGGATACTGCCAGGTGATCGCGCTGGACATGTCGATATTGTCACGCAGGTGCCCACGGAACTGGTCGAGCGCGCAGCCGTCGCAGTCGGCGCGCGCCGCTAAGTCTTGCGGTTGTTTGTTCGACCCAGACCGCTGTGTTATAGTGCAAAAAATCAATATTGCTCTCTCTTATCCCGAGTGGTGGAGGGGACGGCCCGAGGAAGCCCGGCAACCGGCAGTAAAGCGCTTGGTGCCAATTCCGGCAGCGCAGGCGGCGCTGGAAGATGAGAGTGAGTAAGAAGTCGGACGGCTTCTCGCTCACGAGTGGCTGTCTTTTTTTGTGCCGAGCGGTGGGCACCACGAGCAAAATCTCGGGAATCTGAAGAGCTTCGAGCCCCCCGTTCAGACCATTGAATAGGCAACTGAACCGGTTTCGACGGGCGGCCCGTGGTTGTCGACGATCAGCTTGTCATGATGACATCCGTCGACGACATTCTTCGGCTCGTACGGTCGCGAGTCGATGCCGAGATTTGGTTCGAAAGGATTGCTTGTGAGCGGAACGGCTGAAGCGCGTTACGATATTCGAGATATTGGCTTGGCGGAGGATGGTAAGCGCCGCATCAATTGGGCGGCTCGAGAGATGCCGGTACTTCAACTCATTCGGCAGCGCTTTGAGAAGGACCGGCCACTTGACGGGGTTCGGATCGTCGCCTGCGTCCACGTGACCTCGGAGACGGCCAACCTAGCCTACGCTCTGCGTGCCGGTGGCGCCGACGCCGTGATCTGTGCCAGTAACCCGCTCTCCACACAGGACGACGTTGCCGCTGGACTTGTCGCCGATGGATTCCAGGTGTACGCCATCAAGGGCGAAGACGGTGAGACGTACTACCGGCATATCGAGCAGGCATTGAAGCACAAGCCAAACATCGTCATTGACGATGGCGCCGACGTCGTTACGGCACTGCACAAGGATCGGCGTGAACTCCTCAAGGATATGATCGGCTCGACTGAAGAGACGACTACCGGCGTCGTACGACTGCGTGCAATGGAACACGATGGGGTTCTCAGTTTCCCGGTGATCGCGGTAAACGACGCCGACACTAAGCACTTCTTCGACAATCGCTACGGCACCGGTCAGAGCACTCTTGACGGAATCATCCGCGCAACCAACATTCTGCTCGCCGGTAAGACCATGGTGGTCGCTGGGTATGGATGGTGTGGTCGAGGTATTGCGATGCGGGCGCGTGGCATGGGAGCGCACGTCATCGTGACCGAGGTCAATCCCGTTCGAGCGCTCGAAGCCGTGATGGACGGCTTCGTCGTCACCACAATGGAAGACGCCGCTGGAATTGGCGATATATTCGTCACCGCCACCGGCGACATCAACGTCATCGATCGAGCGCACTTCGAGCGGATGCATGATGGCGCGATAGTCTGCAACGCCGGCCACTTCAACTCCGAGATCAACCTTCACATGCTCGATGAGATGGCGACGGAAGGTCGACGTCACTTGCGCCCATTTGTCGAAGAGTATCGACTGACCACTACCCGCGGAATCATCGTGCTCGGCGAAGGGCGACTGATCAACCTGGCCAGTGCCGAAGGACATCCGGCAAGCGTGATGGACATGAGCTTCGCGAACCAAGCGCTCTCCTGCGCCTATCTGGTTCAGGAGAAAGGCAATCTCGACAACTTGGTGCATTCAGTGCCTCGGCACATCGACGAGGAAATCGCCGCGCTCAAGCTGAAGAGCATGAAGATCAACATCGACACGCTCACGGCCGAGCAAGAGCGCTATCTCAATTCCTGGCAGTCGGGAACCTAGTCCGATCGTTCGTGAGATCGGGATATCGGCACTGTCAGGCGCAGAATAGGGAAGGTGCTTCGTGAGCACGAGTTTCACGCGTTCGTCGCAGACGCTTTTCACCTCGGAATCGGTCACCGAGGGTCATCCAGACAAGCTCTGCGATCAGATTTCGGACGCCGTCCTCGATGCGATTCTGTCCGAGGATCCGGATGCCCGGGTTGCATGCGAGGCGTCGGCCACGACTGGACTCGTGCTCGTATTCGGCGAAATAACCACGGACACCTACGTGGACATCCCGGCGGTTGCGCGAAAGACCATCGAAGAGGTTGGCTACACCCGTGCCAAGTTCGGCTTCGACGCCGAGACCACGGGGGTCATCACGTCGATCAAGGAGCAGTCGAAGGAGATCGCCGAGGGCGTCGGTCATTCACTTGAAACGCGTGATGCGGACGGACACGATCCGCTTGAGATGATTGGCGCGGGCGACCAAGGGATGATGATCGGTTTCGCCTGTGATGAAACACCGGAGTTGATGCCGCTCACCATCTCGTTGGCACACAAGCTGTCTCGCGCGCTCGCTGAAGCCCGCAAGTCGGGCGATATTCCCTATCTGCGCCCAGACGGCAAGAGTCAGGTCACGGTGGAATACCACTATGGGAAGCCGGTTCGCGTCCAGACGGTGGTCATTTCCGCGCAGCACGACCCGGCGGTGAGTCAACGTCGGCTGCGAGACGAGTTGACCGAGGGCATCGTGCAAGAAATCGTCCCCACGGAACTTCTGAATAATGGCACGCGCATTTTGATCAATCCGAGTGGAGGCTTCTCGGTCGGCGGGCCGATGGGCGATGCCGGACTGACAGGACGCAAGATTATCGTCGATACGTATGGTGGCGTCGCGCGTCATGGCGGCGGTGCCTTCTCGGGCAAGGATCCGACAAAGGTCGATCGCTCCGGCGCCTATGCGGCTCGTTACGTCGCCAAGAATGTCGTGGCCGCGGGCTTGGCGGATCGGTTTGAACTGCAGGTCTCGTACGCCATTGGTGTCGCGCGGCCGGTCTCGCTGCACATCGAGACTTTTGGAACCGAGCATGTCGACGAAGACCTCATTCGGAGATTGATTGAAGCGCATTTCGACCTTCGTCCGGGGGCGATTATCCAAAACCTTGATCTGATGCGCCCAATCTACCGGCAGGTTGCCGCCTACGGGCACTTCGGTCGACCCGATCTTGATCTACCTTGGGAACGGATCGATAAGGCTGCCGAACTGCGTGACGCCGCTGGGTTGAGCGATTCCCGCGTTTCAGCGGCCCACTAGTCCTGGCTGTGTCGCAAGAACAGGCCAGTTCGACAACGAGATCTCTGATCACCGGTGCCGGAGGGTTCGTCGGTCGGCACCTGGCTCACGAGTTGCGTTTGTCGACCAACTGGGATCTTATCGGCATTCAGGCACACCCGGGTCGAAACGTGCCGGGCGTGAACATGCTGGTTTGCGATCTTCTCGATGCCGATTTGACCAATCGAGTCATCGCGTTTCACCGACCGGATGTCATCTTTCATCTCGCCGCACAGGCATACGTCCCCAAGGCCGTGGCGAACCCGGCCGAAACGCTGGTAAACAACGCGGTGTCTCAGGTGAACGTACTGGAGGCCTGCCGGCGCGCTGAAATCGATCCGATTGTGATCGTGGTCAGTTCGGCCGAGGTATATGGTGCGGTTTCGCCGGACGACATTCCCATCAGCGAAAACCAACCCTTTAGACCGCGCAACCCATATGCGGTTAGCAAGGTCACCCAGGACATGCTCGGCCTGCAATATGCCCTGAGCTATGGAATGCGAATCGTGCGCGTGCGCCCGTTCAATCACATTGGCCCCGGTCAGAATGACCGGTTCGTCGTCTCAAGTCTGGCTCGGCAGATAGCGGAGATAGAGCTCGGACTGGCCGATCCCGTCCTATTGGTGGGCAATCTGGACGCCGTTCGCGACTTTCTGGACGTGCGAGACGTGGTGCGAGCCTACCTCGCGGTGTCAAAGCTCGAATTCACTGGCGAGGTGTTCAACGTGGCGAGTGGAATCGGCTGCAAGATCCAATCGATTCTGGATCATCTGCTTGAAATGTCTTCTGCCAACGTCGCGATCAGAGAGGATCCGTCCAGACTGCGTCCGTCGGACATCCCGATGCTCATCGGTGACGCTTCGAAGTTGCACGGCGCCACGGGGTGGGAGCCGATGATTTCGCTCAAGCAGTCATTGCACGACACACTCGACGAGTGGCGCCAGCGACTGTCGCGCGCTCGATGATTCTGCTTCAGTCCTCAGTCAGTTTCCCGCCAACCGCGATATCCGCGGTTCCATCTTGAAATCCAACGCGGACCATGTCATTGGTGAGCCACGCTTCTTGCTCGATTTCGGAGCCCACCGGTCCCGCTTGAATGTGCCGGACTTCGTACCGGCCCTTCTCCGTTTCGAAAATGGGGGCGTAGCCCAAAGGGATGATGCCCCGCACGAAATTGAGTGCCCGCTGCACGGTCCAGTCCGTCTGGAGTACCAAATCATTGGTCGTCGGGAACGACTGATAGCTGGCATCAGATTCGTCCTGGCGCCACTCCGACGCTGTTTGACTTCGTATCGCGTCGATGACATCTACCAGAAGATCGGCGCCGCGTTCGGCAGCCAGCCCTTCAAGTTCGTCGCCATCCATGCCATCGGGAATCTCGAATCGATCGCGTCCCAAAATTGGTCCACTGTCAAGCGACTCTTCGATTCGGTGAACCGTTACTCCCCAAGCACTGGTGTTGGTTTGGTATGCCCAGAAGAGCGGATCCGGCCCGCGAAATTTCGGCAGGAGCGATGGATGCATGTTGACGCCACCATGACGCGCTACGCCTATCACCGACGGAGGGATCTTCCAGGAGAAGCAGGAGACAACGAGCAAGTCGGGAGCCAGATCAATCACGGTGTTCTCGAGTTCGCCGTCGAGCGGACGCCTGAGACCGTACATCGGAATCTCGTGCTCCAGCGCGATATGATCGATAGTGTGAGCGTCGGTCGTCGGATGGCTTACCCCCAGCGGGATCGTGTGCCGACTGGTGAGGCTGCGCACTTTCGGCCCAAAGTCCATCGGCGATGGCAAGAAGATTCCGACGATTTCAACATCGGCATTGATCAGCCGCTCCAATGGGAGGAGCGACAGGCGACAGCGCCGACCAAAGAACGCAATTCGGAACGGGCCGACATATTGCGGTGTTTCGTCTTGAATCGGTTCGTCGATTGGTTCGTCGATTGACAACCGTTTGAGCCTCCATTAGGCTTGTGGGCCGTTGACGGTGAACGGAGAGAAGGTAGCGCGATGCCAAAGATGGTGCACTGTGTGAAGTTCGGGCGAGAACTGCCCGGCCTCGAGAGACCTCCGTTTCCCGGCCCTCTCGGTGAACGCATATATAACCATGTGTCCGCAGATGCCTGGGAGATGTGGCGCGAGCATCAGACGATTCTGATTAACCACTACGCGCTCAACCCCGCCGACCCGGATGATCGCCGACTCCTTCGCCAGCAGATGGAAGAGTTCTTCTTTGGCGAAGGCGCGCAGATGCCGGAAGGATGGGTTCCTTCTGGAGCTGGCGGAGCCAAAGGTGGCGGTGGGCCCGCACCTCGCAAAAAGTAATCATCAAGACACTCCCGTAGGCCGAGTTCACGTTGCGCTGGTATCCAGTCATCAGCGGTTTGTCACCGCGCGCAGTCGAATCTCTGGCGTGATGTGAAACTCAAGTTGTCCATGTGCGTTACGCAACGAATGCTCGACATCGTCGGGAAGCTCGCCTTTGGCAAAGATGAATCCGAGGTAGCTCGCTCCTTCTGGCAGTGGCACGATCGGATGGTTCATGCGCGCCGTGATTTCGACTCCGGTCACACCGTTCACGTGCTGTGCCGCTTCAACTCCGTCCACGCGTCGCAAGATGCCGCCCTTCGGAATCGGGATCATCATCACGCCGACCGCATCGCCGCCACGCTGCATTTCCGCGACCTTTGACCCCGTTGCCTGTAGCAAGATCAGATCTTCCAACGCCATGCCTGTGCCGAATTCGAGCACGGTCGAACAGAGACCACCGATCGAACGACCCGCAACTTCAATGATCCACGGACCACGGTCATTGACTCGCAACTCCGCATGCACTGGTCCCTGATACAGACCCAGTGCCTTCGCCGCTGATTGCGTGCAATCGGCGATAGCCTGTTGGACGTCAGTTGGCAGGCGGGACGGTGTTACGTAGATGGTCTCCTCGAAGTACGGCCCATCGAGCGGATCTGGTTTGTCAAAAAGCGCAAGAACCTGAAGGTGTCCGTCGTCCAGCAGTCCTTCGAGTGCGACTTCAAATCCTGGAATGAAATCCTCAACCAGTATCGTAGAGCTATCCAATGGCTGTCCGTCCAGTTCGATCACCTGACGTGTGCGGTGGACCGCATGGACGAACTCTGCGGGATCATCGGCACGGATGACACCCCGACTCCCAGAAAGGTGGGTGGGTTTGACCACGCACGGATAATCGACCGATTGGCTCATTTCATCCGCGCTGTCTGCCGCACTGAATGAGCGAAACCGCGGAACGGGGACGCCATTCGTTGCCAACAGGTTTCTCATCACGTGTTTGTCACGAGCGGCCAACGCGGCGTCAGGTGAGTTGCTCGATAGCCCCAGACGGCTGCTTGCCATCGCCGCCAGGATCGTTGCGCTGTCGTCGACCGAGATTATCGCGTCCAAAGGATGCTGATTCGCGAAGTCCACGATCTCGCGTGCCGAATCGTCGGGTCGACTGAAGTCGAGCCCCAATGGGACGTTCCACTCGCGCGCGAGCGTTTTCGGCAGGTCGACGCCGTGCATGATTTCGATACCGAGACGCTCTCCCGCTGCGGAGAACGCCTTGCCCCGGTAGCTGGACGGCGTCACGAGAAGCAGCACGCGTTTTCGCGCTGAAGAATCATTCATTTCCATGGTCGAGCTTTCACAACTGGCGAGAAGTCGCACGAGGCACTATACCGACGTGATCCGTGGATCACACTCTCAAGAATACCGTAGGGAGGGGAGCGCCGTGAAGCGGAGTGCCAGAATTGGATAAGAGCAACTGGGCCGTACACGGATCGGCCTGAATGGCGGGCGAGCAAATCAAGAGATTCGTTACGATGGGCCTGTTAGTTTCCGGATGCCGCCACATGCCGCGGAAGTTGCTTTGCCACCCCGAACTTGTTGCGATACATTCGTTCATCCGCGGCCGCAACCAATGACACCGCTCGGTCTCCATCATTACTGTAGGAAGCCATCCCCCATGAGACGGTCGGAAGCGAGATACTCGCACCGTGCAGATCGAAGGATCCGTCGGAGATCAGAGCCACCATGCGTCTGGCGTACTGTATGGCGCCGCCTTCACTGATACCTGGCAGGATGACCGCGAATTCGTCACCACCATAACGCGCCACGATGTCGGTCGTGCGCGACTCACGAGCGAGTAGGTCGGCGATGGCGCGTAGCGCCGCATCTCCCGCAATGTGGCCATGGGTGTCATTCAGCATCTTGAGGCCGTCGACGTCGATGAGCAGCAACGAGACGTCGGAGTCGTTGCGTTCCGCACGAGATAACTCATCTTCAAGACGTTGGTAGAAGTGCCGGTGGTTGGCGACACCGGTCAGTCCGTCAAGAATGGCGCTCTTTTTGACCTGGTCGTGAAGCTGGGCCACTTCGATCACTTGGGCGAGCTGCTGGGCCACAATCATCAACAGTGTCTCATCGTCCGCGGTGAACGATCCCGCGCGTCGTCCCTGAACGTCGATAACGCCAATCGTCTGATTGTCGATGACGAGCGGCACGGCGAGGTGGGCCCGCGTCTTCGGATGTCGACCGTAGTTGCCACGAGAGTCACTCTGGGCCTCTTCGAGTCGTGCTGGCGACCGATGCTCTGCGACCCACCCGACGAGACCTCGGCCGTTGGGAACGCGCGTCTCTTTGACGGCTAGCTCTTCGTTCGGCGCGGTCTGACTTACCAGGTCGCCGGTAACAGTATCTCTCAGGAAGATGTCCACAACCCCGGTGCCCAGTTCTCGTTGAATGAGGTCAATGACACGCACGATGAAGCTATCCAACTCGGTGACCTCGCCGATCATCTGGACGACCTGATAGACGATACGCATTGCCCGAGTGTCGACCGTCGATATGCGTCCCACCACCGAGTATGTGTGACGTGATGCGTCTATCGGTGTCTCGGTTGACTGTGCGAATCCCTGAATGCTCAGGAAGGCAGCCACGACGTCTGGATGGAATTGAGTGCCGCTACAACGCTGAAGCTCGGCAAGCGCCTTTTCCCGGCCTGGAGCCGCCCGATACGGTCTATCAGTGGTCATGGTGTCATAGGTATCGGCCACCGAGATGATCGCCGCTCCCAGTGGAATCTCAGTTCCCTCAAGACCGTCCGGGTACCCACCGCCGTTGTACCACTCGTGGTGATGGCGGACGAATGGCGCGAGCGGCATCAGGGACGGATTTTCCGAGATGATCTTAGCGCCCAGAGCGGCGTGCTCCATGATCAGCGTCCGCTCATCCGGGTCGAGCCTGCCCGGCTTCTGCAATACAGAGTCGGGAATACCGATCTTCCCAATGTCGTGTAAGAGACCGGCAAGTTCAATCGTCTCGATGTCCTCGCGTCGTAGATTGAGGGCTTCGGCTATCGATCGGGAGTAGGCCGAGACACGTTCCGAGTGTCCATGCGTGTACGGGTCTTTGGCATCTACGGTTGCCGCGAGCGTGCGGATGCTCGACAGATACAGGTCACGCGTGCGCTCGTAAAGGCGTGTGTTGTCGGCAGCCACGGCGAGTTGGTTTGCCACAGTGCGAAGCAGCGACAGATCGGCACTGGTGTAGGGAACGTCGGCCTTCTTAGGACCGAGCACCAGCAGACCTACGATGTCCCGCTGCTTGTCCCGCTCCTTTTCCAGGAGAATGGCCAACGCATCTTGATCGGCTTCCGCACCGAAGTGTTGGCGCAGGCCGCCGGTTTCGGCCAATCCCGCGACAAGCGGGTGCCTCGCGCTGAGCACGTGCACACCTGGTTCCGGGATCGTTCCAACATTGGTCGACAGGCGGTAGGTCTGGCTGTCTCGATCGAAAAAGTACGTGCGTACGTGGGTCGGATCGAGCGTCTGGGCGATCAGCGTCGCAGTGAGCTTCATGGGATCGTCATCGTCGATGTGCTCTATCATGCGACGACTGAACTCTAGCAGTTGTGTTCGATAGTCGTAGTGACTCCGATCGAATGCGCGATCAACCAATCGCTGCAATTCGTCGCGCAAGCGCTGGAATACGATTGCGATGAACGTGCCCGAAATAGCTAGAACCACGACGTCGTTCATGCCAACTTGATGCTGAACCAGCGTCGTCCCGATGAAGAGCATGAGCGCGTAAACGCCTGTCACCACCAAGGCCAGCATCGAGTAGACGATCCCACGTCGGACGTAGAGCTGCAGGTCCATGATCTGGTAACGCAAGATCGCGTACGCGAATGAAAGCGGCAGCAATACCAACGCGAGCAACGTGTATTTCGGGAGCAGAATATACGTACCGCCCAGGGCTTGAGGGATGCCCGAAAACACCACGAATGGAAACACAGCTGCAAGGCTTCCGAGTGCGACGATGCGGAGTTGGGTTTTCGTTCGGCGATCGTGAGTGGTAATCCAGGTCTGACCAATAACGACAAGTCCCAGAGCGAGGTATCCGACCAGAAGCGGCAGTGCACGTACACGGAAGCTCGGGTAGAGAGCCGGGTCGACCGCCACTGAGTAGTACCAGGAGACGGCAAATGGAATCGACGTGAAGGGCACCAGCCATGCAGGGATATTGACGCCACGAATCGCAATGCGCTTCTCTGACGGAAATACAAGAAACAAATATAAGAAACTGGAAAAGGCAAGTGGAAGGAGCACCGAATGGATAGGAACTGCCCAAGATTTCAGGCGGTAAACTGATGGAAGGATGACGAGTTCAAATGCACCGCTCACTGACATCAGCGCAAGGGCCAATGGAGCTACTCCCTTGCCGGAGACCACGGTGACTAACCCGACCACTGCAAAGACGACGCCGAAGAAAAGGACAAGCGTCCAATCAGGATCAAGCGACCTTGCGTCGACGGTAACCATCTGATTCGTTGCCGCGTCGAGCACGGTGATACTCGTCGCGGCCGCAATTGGCCGCCCATTATCGGTGCTTGAGAGAATCTGATTACCACTGTCGATGCTGATCACTCGGTCGCCCGCGTTGACCCCAACGTCGTACGCGGCTCCCAAAGGCTGAACAGCGGAAACTATCCATGCACTTTCGCCGGAATCGTATCGGGCCGTTACTCCGAGTTTTGGCTGCGACAGCGCCGACCGGACCCCAAGGACAAAGAAGCACGCAAATGCGAGCAACAATACTCCGGCCGCAAGATACCGAATCCCACTAGTGGATGAGGAGCTCACAGCGCTCGCATCGGCTGTTGATCTCCTCATCGTGCCCCCAACAGCGGGATGAGATAATCGACTTGCTGACCCCGGGATTTCAAGAAATCGATGATTCGATCGCAGCGAACTCGCTCGGTTTCGATCAATACCCAGGTGAAGTGAAGTGCACCAGACTCAAGCATTGCTGCTTCGCTGGTCGGAGGTGAAGACATGTCCTCAGATTCTCGCATGAAGAGGAGGGGAACTGATCGAGCACCTGACGACTGGTCCGATTTGGAGGATGAACTTGCATCGTGCAGGTCGTTTGTCAACTGCAGCGCAGTGCCCAGATGAACGCCAAACTCGTGATATGCAGTTCTGATCTCAGGGTCCGACGTTCCGATCATGGCACCAAGTAGGCAGGCTCCGCCAACGAGACTGCCACTCTTTCGTCGAGCAATTTCGACTGCTGATGACGTAGAAGTCGATTCACGTCCTCGGTCGGAGAGGTCTTGATCCTGCCCGATAGTGGACGCTATGACGGTTTCCGCCAAAGCACGATCGAGGTTCAAAACGAGCTCCGGACTTGGAGCAGCTTCACTGTTGGCGCACAATGCCAGGTGAGAAAGCGCGAGAAGAGCGGTCGTCGCGTTGAGGGCCCGAGCCGCTCCAGCAACTTCGACGACTGGTGACTCGTCTTGGTCCTCAATCTCGTCGAGCACATCAGATGCAGCAATGCACATCTCGAAGGCTGCGGACGTGCGCGCTGCAACGTCGCTCCATCCCCCGGAAGCCGCACTGCAGGCCTGAATGAATTCGCTAAATCGGGAACGAGATTGGAGGTGGAGGATGCGTCCCGGCTGGGAAAGCGCGAGGATAATCAATTCCTGGAAGGGGGCGGGAAACCCCGCCCCCTCAACTGTGTCGACAACGATTTGTCGTGCCGTTTGCGCTGACATTGGCCCTCGAAAGTGACAGTGTCAGCAGGCGAAACGGTGATCTAGAACCAGGCCGACTGAGGAGTCGCGCCAATTCCTTCACCGTCGGCAAGCTGACCGCAGAGCTTCGTCACCGCCACGCGCTCGTCTGCGCCGAGTTCGTACTCGGCCAACGTTGCCTCGGGGCTCGCAACCGCGCGTGCCCGGAATTCGGGGTCGCTGAACAAACGGCGGACAACTGCTTCTACAACCTGGAGTTCCATGTGTCCCCCACTTCAGCCTCAGCGACGCACCGTACCAAGTGCGTGACTGGGCCCATTGTATGTATGATCCTGGACAGCGCACACTGCCCGATGGTACTGTCCCTATACTAGCCGCGATACGAAAAAACTGCCACCCAGTCAACGAACATTCTTTTGTTAAGTCTCCACGGACTTTGACAAACTTCGCCTGTGAATTGGGAATCTCGCAGTTGTCACAACTCAAACTGCTTGATTGAACTACATGGTCAAGCCAGCATGTGACAGGATATGAGGATCGAAGTCACTGCGAGAGAAGGAGGGAGCAGTTACTGCTCCCCCTGCGACCTTCATCATGTTTTGTTCAGATTCAGCGGTCTACGTTCACGGATGCTCGTCGATGTCATGGTCTTCTACGTTGACATCGACACTCCCTTGACGTTCGATTTGCGGCTGTTCCTTACGGACTTCGCCGGTCACACGCTCAGTGCCTTCCACGCGTCGCTTGTTGACGTTGACTTCGCCCGTCGCCACCGTTTTTTCCTCAGCCTCAGCATGCTCTTCTTGCACCGGAACGCGGATTTCCTCTTCGTCAATTTTCCGGCTCGCCGCTCTTGGAGCATGATAGGGGTGATACTCAACGTCAACTTCTTCATGTGACGTGGGTGCGTCAACGGTTTCCCGCTTGGCCTCGACGTCCTTGCCAATCTCAACCGAGCCCGATTTGGCCGCGCGCGAGGTTCCTCGAAGACGCTCTTCTCGGAGCTGAATGTCCGCTCCGGTAGCGGTCTCGATGACTTGATCGTTATCTCTAGCGGTCTCATCCTCCGGGGCGCGCGTGCCAACCGGTTCCACGTCGTAGTCTGAGCCGACCGGCCCGGTTCGATCAACTTCATATCCAGCCTGCGTGGTGCCTGCCGGATACGTATCAGGGGGAGTGCTCGCCGCATTGCGTATCGAGTCGACGTTGTCCCAGCCTCTGGCGTCAATTTCATCCTTGGTCAGGTTCAGTGCGACTTTCCCATCGTTCACCGCATCAATTGCCGAAAATGGAATATAGCGGTCGGTCGGGAAAAAGAAGCCCTTTGAGACGACGAAGAAGGTGTTCGTGACCTGGGCCACCTCGCCGAGCTTCTCACCGGATGATCCGACGACATCCCAACCTTCCTGAATTACCGTGTCATATCTCAAGTCACGTGGTTCCTCACGAAAAGTCATTGTGTATCCATTCGTTTGCGATCGATCCTGCTGGTCGGTTGGACAGTTTGGAGATCGAAGCGTCCGTTTTCACCAGGACGCGTCACCTCATAGACGACGGTCCCCGAAATAAGGTCGACGCCGCACTCTCTCCCCGTTATTTTTGGACTGCAAAAAGCGTCATCCCTCAAACAGCCCTCGGGCGGAGATCACGCGTCGGAAGTCTGCTGTTGGTCGCTCTTGCCAATATCCATATGTAGCTCTTCGCCCGCGTAGTGCTCGTGGACATTGTCGCCCGGGTCATCGATCACCAGACGCTCTCTCCGTAACGTCTCGCTGACTTCTTGAGTCTCGTTGCGAGACGCACGACGAATGCGAACCTGTTCCTTCAGCACCAGTTCCCGCGTTACGACGAGTCGCTCCTCATAGATCGGAACTACAGTCACGTCGTCCTCTTCCCAGGGTTCCTTTCGGGAATCCACGATCTTGCCGATTGATACGTGCTCGATGTCGACGTTCTCAACGCGCCGGTCGACTGAACGGCGGGCTGGAACTTCGTCGACAACCTTATGCATAACCACTGCACCGGATTCACGGGACTCCGTCTTCGGAACGATCCGTTCCTCGCGCAACTCAGCAGTCGCTGGCTCGGCCGCCTGGTCGTGGGCAGGGTGATGCGCCCGCAGTCGGCCAGTCGCAGGTTCAACAAGAGGATTGATTCGCTGTAGTTGAGCCCAATCAAACGCTCCATGGCGATGCAGAATGTCAAGCACTTCGGATTCCCGTTCTCCGGCCCGAACAGTCATCAGCGTGCGCTGATCGACCAGCTCCGCATCATAGAATCTCGCCTGATCCGGGGTCGCGCCCATGTGTATGAGCGCGCGCTCCAGGCGAAGCGACGGCGCGTTTTCCTGAATGTCGATTTGCCCTGGGATGCCGTCCCGGCTGGAGCGACCGCGCCTCACCACGCCGATTCTGGAAATGGGAATCCCCACGTCGTTCAAAGCGTCGATGGCACGCTCGGCTTGACCAGTATCACCAAAAATGCCGAAAGTGGCTTGATGTTTCGATGTGGTCACTACTTGTTCTCCTTTCAGTGTTAGGTGGCTCGACGTGGAGCTTCTGCGCCGGACCATGACATTACATAAGGTTGCAGGATTGTTGCCAATGGTTAGGCGAATAGTCAGTCCATGACGTATTACTTTTGCCGTGCCGTCTCCGCTGGACGGAGGTCAGTCCAACGTCCCGTGACGGAGGACCATCCGCGCTGACTCACATACCCGTGTTAGTCCGGTAACCGTGCTGTGGTGAGTAGGTTCTCTTGTGTCACAAGGAACGTCTGTCGGACTGCGCATTGGGGGACGACGCTCCGTTATTTGCAGCGTCCTCCGTCGCGGGTCGCCGAATGACCAGGCCAGAAGCTGCGCCCACGGGGGGAGATACTTGCCTCGTGTCCGGAACCTAGTCGTCGACTTGATCTGCGAAGTAGAGATGCGGTTGTTCAAACACGGTCCGGTGGTAATGCGAGCATCACCACCGGACTGTCACGACGCACATTCATCTGAACCAATAAGCGCGACGAAAGTGTTGGACGCAGACTAACCGGAACCGCGAGTAAGGCTGATTTCTGCCATTGCTCAACCGCTTACTGGAACGCTGCAGCCCGTTCGAGCAGTTCGTCGAGTCCCGGTTCGTTGGCATTCCGGGGCTTTCCGGGATGAATGATGGCAACCTGACAGTTTTCCGCCGCCTCCACCAGATCACGATAGGTTCCGGCACTCAGGTCCGCGATGTGGCATTGCTTGTTCTCGTCATAGGCGAACATCTTGTTGTTGATCTGAATGCATTCATTACACGTCGTGCAGCGTGCCGTCTCAACGTACGCTTCATCTGATGACGGGGCTGGCTCTTCTTCGGAGGCGGGGACATTGTCTGCTGATGTCGCTGTATCGGCTGTCACGGCGATCGCGGCGGACCCAACCGAATCCGGTATCGGAGTCGACGCGACTTGTTGGCGCGACTCTTCCCATGCCTGCCGCTCACGTTCGAGGAGTCGTTCGGCGTGGGAATTGTGCACGCCTCCGAGTTCTTGAAGGCTGCGCCACGAGTCGCGGGTCCGTCGGGTTGCCTCAATCAGCTTGTCGTCGACGATGACTCGGTGCAGCACGTTGTGGTCATCGATCATAAGGATGTGGGGAGTCTGCTCAGGGACGCCACGCGGTGCCTGGATCACGTACTCGTCAATCGGAGACGAGTTGCCATTCCATGAGTGATGAGGCATCAGGGCCAAATGCTTCGCAAAACGACGGTCGCACGCGGCGAAATCCGCCACGGTGAAGGCCACGGTGGTCCCCACACGTTGGTGACCCTCATCCTCGTAGGCGAATGGATGCGTTGGCCAGTCGGCATCGAGTTGGGAATTCCCCTCCAGATGAAACCGCTCCGCCCATGTGTCGCCCGCGTTTGGGTCATAGATGAACGCCGGAAACACGCGCGAATCGGTGGCCGCGGCCGCCATCAGGTACGCTGGAATGTCTCGTGTATGGCCGTTTGCTCCCGAATAGATGCTGAAAATCGCTGGTCCACTACCAGCGACGCCGCTCAGGATGCGCTCACGAAACTTATAGAGATGAGAATTGCTGGACTGTAAGACGATCACGTCCGTGTGCCCGATCGCCATGTTGGCGAGTAGTCTCGCCTGTGATCCGAAGGTGAGACGCGCATCGCGTCCGACTCCCGACCGGTCAAGAAGGTCGTCTGTCTGTACCAGCATCTTGAACGGCAACCCTGCTGCGAGTATCTCCATGAGTGTGTCGAGTTCTGAGCCATGCAATCGGGCGGCGTCGACGTGGACCAGATAGTCAGGAAATCTGGCCATGTCCCGCGAATCGAGACCCCCAGCGCCAAATTCGGCAAACACCTTGTCGTGGGCTACTTCGTCGTACTTTGAATCGACTTCAAGTTCGGCGATGGCTATTGCTCTGGTCAATTCAATGGCGGGGGCCATCCGTTCCTGATACGCGGCGAGCGCACTGGCACAATCGGAGAACACGAAATCGAACGGCTGCACCGTTGCGGATCCCGATGGTGCGAAGAATCGCTGAGACTTGAGTGTTTCAAGCAGTTGTTCGATTCGCTGACGGCGAGGTTGAGGAAGCGTCGCTTTGGACGATGTTCTTCCCACCAGGCGTGACATCGCCTCAAAGTCAAACATCTTGGCATGTGCCGACCCGATAGAGGCCCTGAGGCTTTCCGCACTGAGTCCGGCCTCGGAGTGGGCATAGTCTACTCGAAGAATGTCCGAGAGTTTCAGTATCAGGGTGCGGATCTCGCTTCGTGAGCGTTCCGATCTGGCTCGCTGCACCGTGGCCCACGTATGGAGCAGAACCTGGCCTGGAGTGTCTTCGTCGCAGTTGATAACTGCACCGTCGACCTTGAGCGCCGCGCGTAACAGTCCCAGGGTCTCCCGGAGACGTTCATCGCCATTCTGCGTCAAACTTCTCGCAGCTTCGTCCCAGAGCGACGATAGTCTTCCTCGCGCGCCATTGGCCACCGCAGTCCGGATGCTCTGCTCGAGTCGCAACGCTTGCGGGTGCAAACGTTCCTTGTCCCCGCCTGTACTGGCTTCAACCACCGTTTCATCGATGATCGCGGAGAGAGTCCGCACGATGCCGCCGTCAGCGGGAGCGTTGTCCACCAAGACGAGCGGGTAGTCATAACGCAATTGAGTAAGGTCTCGATAATTCGCAAACAATGCCGGACGCAACTCGAGTTCATCGACCCCTTCGAGTTCGCCGTCCGGCCTCTTGCCGGTCAGATAAAACGCAACGTGTTCCTTGAGTCCCGCTTCCATATCGCCCTTCGTCCTGTTCTGGTGCGCTACGATGCGGCTGGCATAGGAACGTCAGTGTCCTCTGGCCATACCGTGAACTTATCGAGCTCAGCATTCAGTCCATGTTGAATCATCTCGACGGTCCGCTCTTGTCCAGCGTGCCGAATATCTTCGTAGCAGGGCACTTCCGGATTTTGATAGAGGATGCCGACCGGTATCGGATCGGTCGTGGACGCGATTTCGCGTGCCGCGTTGAGATCCAGCGGATCGTGCGTTCGTTGATTCTTGTAGACCCTGCTCAGTCCTGCGCTCGTGGTAATCCCACGTTCGTGGTTGAGGAGCAAGATGCGATTCGGGTCGTGCATCCAGGGCTCGAAAGCATTCGGCAACCATTCCGGACAGCGTTGCAACACGCGAATGAACGAGAGGCCCTTGTGGTGGAATGCAGCAGAGATGATCGAGTACAGGGTTTCAGGAATCCAGTCCACAGCTTGCGCGACGAACGAAACGTTCTGCACACCGAGCGTCACCGTCAGCGGATTGAGCGCTTCGAGATAAGAACCCCTTGGCGTCGTGTTGCTGAGCGTCCCTATCGGTGACGTTGGGGATGCTTGTTTCTTGGTCAGACCATAGATCTGGTTGTCGTGCAAGATCACCGTCAGGTTCATGTTGTAGCGGATTGCGTGGATCCAATGCGCGGCACCAATGCTGCAGCAATCACCATCACCGGTGTTGACGAAGACGTGCAAGTCAGGGTTCGACATTTTGATGCCTTCGGCGATCGGCAATGCCCGTCCATGAATGCTGTGAATGCCGTAGGTCTTCATGTAGTGAGGAAACCGGCTTGAGCAGCCGATACCGGAGACGAACACGGTCTTCTCGGGGCGCAGGTCCTCGTCCCGACACAGACGTTGCTCAGCGGCCAGGATCGCATTATCGCCGCAACCGGTGCACCAACGTGGTACCCCGCTCTGATAATCCTCAAGCTCGTAATGCCTGTCGTACATTCGGAGCAAGCATTGTGTGGCGGCCAAGCTCATGAGTTCTCCGCCTTTCTCTCCTCATTGCTCAATCTGTCCTCGATCACGCGGCAGATGGTGGATGGCTTTATCGGTTGGCCCCGCACCTGGCTCCAGCAATCGACGTCGACCAGATAGCGCGAGCGAAGCATCATTGCGAGCGCAGAATATCGCCGGTTGTCCTCGTCGATGATCTCGTCATCCGGACGATCACTCCAGTTGCTTTCGATGGTGATAACTTGTTTGAAGCCCTGCATGGCTGCCTTGATTCCTGGTGGAAGTGGCTGCAAGAACTGCAGATGCATCGACGAGACTTTGACGCCTTCGTCGCGCATGGTTTGAACGGCTTCCTCGATTGCCCCTTTGGTGCTGCCCCATCCAATGATGAGCAAGTCTCCCGTTGGATCACCGAAGATCGGCGGCGCCTTCAGCGTCTTCTGCAGCGTTGCCAGCTTCAGACTGCGGGCTCGAAGGCTTTCCTCGTTGGTCCCGGGATCGTATGCGACGTGACTTTGGACATCATGCGCTAAGCCGGTCACCGTGTGCATGCCGTTCGGCTGGCCTGGAATAAACCGGCGGGAGAGCCCGGTTACCGGGTCCCAATCGTAGGGTCGCGCGCCCTCCGGAATGGCGCTTCGGTCTACTGGGGGCGCGACCCAGTCGGCGCTGAATTCTGGGCGCGGAAACGGTTGCTGCGACGTCGCGAGCCCAGCATCGCTCAACACCACTACCACCGTGTTGAACGTCTCGGCGATCTTCCGGGCCGTGATGATTGAGTAGAAGCAGTCTTCGATCGTGCTTGGTGCCATGACAACTTTCGGCGCGTCGCCGTGACTACCGTAAATGGCGGACAACAGATCTCCTTGTTCCGCCTTTGTCGGCAGACCGGTGCTCGGTCCGCCGCGCTGGACGTTCACCACGACGAGTGGAATCTCGGCCATGGTTGCCAGTCCCATGGCTTCTTGCTTGAGCGAGAATCCTGGCCCTGACGTAATGGTCACTGCGCATTTACCGGCAAACGAGGCACCAATGGCGAAGGCACAGGCTGAGATCTCATCCTCCGCTTGATGGACGATGCCGCCGACTTTCTCGAATACGTCGCTCAGATAGTGTGAAGCAGAGGTTGCCGGCGTGATCGGATACATGGCACAGATTTCCATGCCCGATGCAACAATGCCGAGTGCCAGCGCGGTGTTGCCGTTGGCCACAATCTGTGGTTCGGTGCTGCGAACTGCGGGAATGCGATATTTGAAATCGAGATTATCTTCGGCCCACTGATAGCCAGCTTCGAGAAGCTTGATATTTGACTCGATAGTATCCGCATGCTTCTTGCCGAACGTCAGTTCAATTTGCTCCCGCGCAAGCTGTAGATCCAGACTGTAGATGCTGCAGAGCATCCCGAGCGCAAACATGTTCTTGCCTCTGTGCGGATCTTTAACCAGTTTCAGGCATTCACGTTCCATCGGGATCTCGTAGACTTGGTAGCCTGCATTGACCAGTTCGTCGTAGGTCCTGGTGTACGTGGCCACGATTCCGGGATCGGGATGCTCACGCCACATGCTTTCAAGCAGAATGATGCAGTCGGATCTGAGCTCTCCGGCACGTACGCGACCGAGCAGCACCTGTTCGTTGAAGGCGATCACGAGTCCGGTGTCATCGCCGCCGTTCGTAACCGGACCGGCTCCAATGCGTATTCGATTGCCGCTGGCCCCCGCGACACTGCGTGCCGGTGGTCGAATCTCGGCAGGGATGATTTCGACGGTCCAAACGCCATTTCCCATCTTCGCTGCTATGGCGCCAAGAGACTGTCCGCAGCGTTGCGCTCCTTCACCTGAGTCGCTGATCACCTCGACGATGTGCTCCTTGAGCACCTTCACCGCTTTGTTGGTCGACGACGGATTGGTCGGACGCTCAGGTGCAGCGATTGTGAGCTCATCTATCATCGTGCGGCCTCCGCAACACGCACGCGCACGAAATTGCGCTCCTTGGGATTGATGCCAAACATGGTGTCATCTGTGGAACCAATTCCATCCATGTAGGGAAGTCCGATCTCTCGGATCCCCAGGTAGTCTTTCATGCCACGAGCGGCCTTTCGCCCGCGCCCATTGCCTCGATCACCGTTGCTGCTCCGGTGACGATGTCGCCGCCAGCGAATACTCCGGCGATAGAGGTTGCAAGGTTCTCATCGACCGCGATGTATCCACGACCGTTGAGTTCTAGCTTCGAGGTTTGTCCCATGATCGGGTTCGCCTGCGTGCCGATGGCGAACACCACGAGATCGGTCTCGAGCTCATGCTCACTTCCCGCAATAGGAACGGGACGGCGACGTCCAGATTCGTCAGGTTCGCCGAGTTCCATGCTGACGCAACGCAGCCCTCGCACCGTTCCATTGCCGTCGTCGAGGACCGCGATTGGGTTGGTGAGCCATTTGAACTCGACGCCTTCTTCCTCAGCATGGTGGACTTCTTCGGCTCGGGCAGGGCATTCGACTCTGGAACGTCGATAAATCGCGTAGACCTTTTCCGCACCCAGCCTCAGGCTCACGCGCATCGCGTCCATGGCGGTGTTTCCGGCTCCGATCACGGCGACTCGCTTGCCCGCCGCAGGGGGCGTGTCGTAATCGGGGAATTCCTTTGCCCGCATGAGATTGCAGCGCGTCAGCAGTTCATTGGCCGATAACACGCCGTTCAACGAATCGCCCGGTATATCGAGAATCGACGGATAGCCCGCTCCGGTGCCAACGAACACCGCGTCATAGCCCATGGTTTCGATCATCTGGTCAATGGTGAAGAGTCGACCGACAAGGGAATTGCATTCAAACTTGACACCAAGGTTGCGCAGGTTGCTGATCTCGGCGTCGATCACGTTGCTCGGCAAGCGAAAGTCTGGGATCCCGTAACGCAATACTCCGCCGAGTTGATGGAAGGCCTCAAATACCGTGACGTCGCAGCCGGCCTTGGCCATGTCGGCGGCGCAGGCTAATCCCGCTGGCCCGGAACCGACGATTCCGACTTTGAATTCGTTGGGTTCGATATAGGGGATGCTTGCCCATTTTTCGGCGATGGCGTTGTCGCCTACCCAGCGTTCAAGGCGTCCTATCGCTACTGGCTCGAGCGAATTTCCGACGACGCAGACGCCTTCGCACTGCGTTTCCTGCGGACACACCCGGCCACAAATCGCGGGCATCAGATTTGTCGCAGTGAGTACGTTGTATGCCCCGCGATAGTCCTTCTCGGTGAGTTTCTGGATGAATCCCGGGATGTCGTTGCCGACAGGGCAGCCCGCCACGCATGGTTGTTCTGGACAGAGCAGGCAACGTTCAGCTTCGAGGAGCGCATCGTCGAGGGTGAATCCGCAAGCAACTTCCGCGAAGTTGTGGACCCGCTCACGTGGGTCCTGCTGGCGCATAGGTGTGCGCGCTTGCGGAATGGTCCGAATTGTCTTCTTCTTCGCCATCTTGGATCCCTCAATGCCCGGCATTGCGAATGCAATCCCTGCCATGACTGCGGAACGACCAACTCACTAGTTCGCAGCTACCTCCGATGCCGACCAGCGACCCAACGAGGCCCTCTCCTCATCCGTGAACCGCTTGAGTCGGATCATCAAGTCGTCGAAATCGATCTGGTGACCATCAAACTCGGGTCCGTCGACACAAGCGAACTTCACCTCATTGCCAACCTTCACTCGGCATCCGCCACACATCCCCGTGCCATCCACCATGAGCGGATTCAGACTCACGATAGTCCGGATGTGGTGGGGCCGGGTCGTTTCGGCGCAGGCCTTCATCATGATTGGCGGACCTATTGCCACCAATTGATCAAGATCGGGGTGCTTCTCAATCGTCTGTCTGACACCTTCGGTGACCAATCCCTTGATCCCTACCGAGCCATCGTCCGTGCAGACGATGAGTTCATCGCAATAGGTGCGGAATCTGTCCTCCCAGAACATGAGTGACTCGGTGCGGAATCCAACGATGCCGATCACATAAGCGCCCGATTCTTTGAAGGCGCGTGCCTGTGGGAAGATGGGTGCTACGCCTAATCCTCCGCCGACGCAAGCCACCTTCTTGACGTTTTCAATATGGCTTGGGACGCCCATGGGACCCGTGATCGCGTGCAACTTGGAACCAACAGTGCAAGCACGTTGCATCTCTCGAGTTGTCTTTCCTGCAGCTTGGATGACAAGCGTGATCGTGCCTTTGTCGCGGTCGAAGTCCGCGATCGTCAAAGGGATGCGCTCTCCGTGCTCGTGCAACATAACAATGACAAACTGCCCTGGCTGGGCGGCACTCGCCATTAACGGGTGGTAACACTCGAGCAAATAGGTGGCGTCGGAGAAGTCCTCTCGCGCCACGATTTCGAACTTCGAATGTGTCAGCGAATCCATGTCATCCCCGCCTTGCACGATGTGTGACGAATCAACCCGCCACTGCCAACCTGG
This sequence comes from uncultured Chloroflexia bacterium, assembly GCA_963782955.1. Taxonomy (GTDB): domain Bacteria; phylum Chloroflexota; class Chloroflexia; order Thermomicrobiales; family Thermomicrobiaceae; genus CALAGB01. The sequence continues at coordinate 491,560 of CAWALJ010000001.1, forward strand.
TCTTCAGTTTTGGGCGCCGTTGCGGATTTCATCCATCTATCGCTTGGTTCCGAGACCCGAACTGGTGGGCCAACCTTGTTTTTCACTATAGGTCGATAGGCGGGAGCGAGGCGTTACAACCTGTGCGACCGCTGTTACAAATTCGTGCCAACCGACCACTTTTGATAGCTGGCGCCCAACGACGGTCGCACTTCTGTTACGTCATTGACGAGGCAATAGACGTGATGCTGTAACGGTGGAGAGGATCTGTGTCTGGACACCGCGAAATACCTGTTCCGCCCCAGGTCTGGATTCTGTAAGTAACATCGGGTGGCGAAGGAGAGCTTCTGCGATCGGACGTCGCACGCACCCAGACGGCTGCGGCGACGAAGTTACAGGTTCAAGGATCTGCGGTGGATTTGTTTGGCCGCGAATGATGCGGTTCTTGGGACGGGACACTCAGGACAGGACTGAGGTCGACTCCGATTCAATCTGAGGTGGATGCTACAAATGAGTCATTCGACACGATTCGAGCTGCAGGAATGAATACGTGCCATTCTTCGCGCTCAATTCCCACGAACCTAGACGTTTGATACGTAACACATATTTGCACCTGCGGTGGTAGGAGCGAACACAGGGTGCCGAGCCGTCTACCTGCCTGATTAGTTGCCCTGGTGTGTTTTCCGCGACGACCAACCCGGTTGATCTCAACCGGTCACACGAATTTCTTCTGGCAGGCGACCGACACGTATGTGTCAGAGATCACATGGCGAGTTGTGAAATGTGTCATCGCCTTGGCGAGCTTTTTAATTGTCGAGGTGGCCGGCCGGCCATCCGGCCAGAGAGGGTGATGATCGAAATTCCGGGGCTGCCAACCTTGAGTGCGCTCACCCGCAGTTGACAATGGTGATGGTTGGCGTCCTCAGCCGCTACCCGGAGATGAATTCGTCCTTAGCGGGCAGGGGTAACGTCGGCCAAATCGAGTTCTTGCACCCGCGTTTCGCCGGAATCTTCACAGACGGTGAGATGCTCGAGGCGGTACATGTCCGTATCCATCACGGTGGATAAGTGGGTTTGCCCGGAGACGACATGAACCTTGCATTGCGCATTACGACACTCATATTCATACGTCAGGCGATTGCTGCCACCTACGTCATGCCGGTGCCAATCCAAATTAGAGTGGCGGCCATCACCAGTTCGGACGGCGAATTCGCCATTTGGTTGGACCCCGACGCTGCCGCACATGTAAGTCCCCAGGCCCCGATTGGCAAGCGGGGCCTGTAGCGCGCAGCCCAGCCGATTCGCGGATCCCGGCCGCTTTTATGGCAAGCGTTGCGGTGGATGGCGATGGCGGTAGAGCAGCCGGTAGTTCGTTGCCGGGCTCATGTGCTCCAGCTGCACTTCGACCAGCAACGTGATCCGCGCCTCGCCGAACTGGGCGAGATGGAGGGCCGTCGCAAGCAACTACGTTTGGAGCCGTTCCGCATAGACATAGTTCAGGCTCTCCCATATCTCCATGGCGACCCGCTCGACCCCCGGCCCACATGTCCGTCCCCGACGGCTGGCCGCAGTCGCCGCACCTGGCTCTTGCGATGTAAGCCCGTGACCGCTTCCTTCTCGCTCAACAGCCGACCCTTCTCGGCTCGATCCGCCGTGCGATACCGTGTCTATTGCTTCTTGAGGTACTTCCGGCGTTCGTCAATCGTGATCTCCTCGTCGTCCTTCTTGCTCCCTTCCCCAAGATAACACTTTGAATTGAGGGGAACGTCGCTGCTTCGGTGACAATCTAGGAGAGGGAACACGCGGAACGGGCGCGCAGGCATGCCGCAGGGTATACTCATGCGGTCTGGGAACGATGGAAATCGGATGCTCATATCAAGCCGCTAGAGCGCCCTTGAGGTAGAGTTTCGTGAGAGACTTCACCAGGAGCGGTGGAGGATTCCCAATGGCTAAATCCTCCGAAACTCCCCGTACTTGTCCCGTGCTCATCGGCAGAGAAGATGATCTCTTCGCCGTACGTCGGGCAGTTGACCAAGCGTATAACGGTCGCGGAGGAGTCGTCCTCGTCACTGGCGAGGCGGGCATAGGTAAGTCGCGGCTCGTCGCTGGATTGCGGACGCTCGTCGGCTCCGATGACTGCGCATCGATGCCAACGTTGTTACAAGGATACTGCTTCGAGCCGGACCGCCTTCTCCCCTATGCTCCGCTTCTCGACTTGCTCGACTCGTTCCTCAGATCTCGCCCATCTCCCGAAGTCGCGACGCTGTTTGATGCGAGCGCCGCTGACGTAGCACGGCTTGTCCCAGCAATCACTCAGATAATCCCTGGCTTGGTCACTGCGCCACCACTCGAGCCGGAGCAGGAGAAGCGTCGACTCTTTCAAGTTCTGGCACAGTTCCTCTTGAAGTTGGCGGAGATCGCACCCCTCCTGGTCGTCATTGAGGATATTCACTGGTGCGATGACACGAGCCTTGATTTTTTCCTCTATCTGACTCGTCGGATCGAAGCCTCGCGCCTGCTACTCATCCTTACGTTCCGGAGCGACGAAGTGTACCCACCACTGGCGCACTTTCTGGCGCTTCTCGAACGTGAACGGCTCACGACCGAACTGACCCTACAGCGACTCTCCGCGCCGCAGGTCGAAGCCATGCTCAGCGCCATCATAGGTGGCGGGGTGCGTATCCGTTGGGATTTCACGGCGATGGTCTATTCACTTACGGAAGGGAATCCATTCTTCATTGAGGAGGTGATGAAGTCCGCTGATATCTCAGACCACGGAGTACCACCTGTTGCCGTCGTCGCGTTGCCAGACGCCGTCCAGATTCCTCGCAGCGTCAAGGATGCGGTGCACCGCCGCTCGACACAGCTCGGCGAACATGCGCGGGATCTGCTGCGCATCGCGGCGGTGGCCGGTCGTCGATTCGACTTCGCAGTGCTCCAGGCAATTACCGGGATGGACGAGATGGCGCTGCTCGCGGGCATCAAAGAAATGATCACGGCGCAGCTTGTCGTGGAAGAGTCCGCTGATCATTTCGCCTTCCGACACGCGCTGACCCACCAGGCGATGTATGGTGAGCTACTTACTCGAGAGCGCCGTCTGCTGCACCAGACAATTGCTGAGACCATCGAGAGTGTCTATGCCGGTGCGCTCGACGCCCACTTCACGGAACTCGCGTACCACTTTTACGAAGCACAGGCGTGGGGGCGGGCCCTCTGGTATACCCGTCGGGTAGGCGATCGCGCGCTGGCGCTCCACTCGCCGCGAGCCGCGGTGGAGCAGTTTTCGCGGGCGATCATCGCAGAGCAACGACTTGAGATGAATCCGTCTCCCGATCTCTACCGATCGCGCGGTATGGCGTATGGGATCATCGGCGATTTTGAGTCCGCGCGCGGCGACCACACCGCAGCCCTGGTTTTCACACGACAACGGTCGGACCAACGGGCTGAATGGCGCTCGCTGATGGATTTGGGCGACCTTTGGGCTGGGCGTGACTATGCGCGGTCCGGAGAGTTCTTTCGTCAAGCTGCGGTGCTTGCGCGCGATCTGGACAACACAGCGATCTATGCGCGAAGCCTGAATCGTCTAGCTAACTGGCTGATCAATACTGGGCAGGTGATAGAAAGCTTCGGCGCACATCAAGAGGCCCTGCATATTTTTGCTAATTCGGGTGACCGGCGTGGAATGGCAGAGACCTTTGACCTACTCGGCATGGCACATGGGATCAGCGGGGCGACCGTCGACAGTGTAGAGCACTACACCCGCGCCATCGCACTCTTCCGCGAGCTGGATGAGCCGCAATTGCTCTCCTCTAGCCTCGCAAGCCAGGCACTCTACGCCAGTCCTGCGCTGAGCGACGTCACGTATGGAGTAGTCGGCGACCCGGAAGCGGGCGAACGGATGGTGACGGAAGCGCTGCTGCTGGCACGACGCGCCGGATGGCTGGCTGGCGAAGCGTATGCACACTGGGCCGCCGCGGCGACGTGTGCCTCTTACGGCGCGTTCGGGACGGCGCTTGAGCACGGTACCGACGCCTTGTCGATTGCCACTGAAATCGAGCATCAGCAATGGATGGCCGCCTCCTACTGGTCCCTCGGTCAAACCCGCGTCGCCCTCCTGGCACCTCCCGCGGCAATTTCACAGTTGGAAGCAGGCTTGGGCTTGGCACGCATGCTCGGCTCCGCATGGTGGCTTGCCCATCTGTCAGCATCCCTCGCGCACGCACACCTGTTGAACGACGACCCGCAGAGCGCCGCATCGGTGCTTGAGGTTGCGCTCGCGCGGCGCGAACAGCCACGCATCATGCCTGAGAGACGGGTTGCATGGATGTGGGGGGAAGTCACGCTGGCACAAGGCGATCCTGTCACCGCGTTGAGCATCTGCGAGGCGCTGATCGGGTCGACGCCGGGTTCACCGAACGGTCACGTGATCCCTTGGCTCGCGAAGCTTCGCGGTGAAGCGCTCATTGAGCTCAATCGCTTCAACGAGGCGGAAGAATCGCTCGACGCCGCGATTCATGCCGCGGAGCGGCAGCACGCGCAGCCCCTCCTCTGGCAGTTGTACCGTGCACGCGGGCGCATGTATCACCGCTGCAAGCGGGACTTAGCCGCCGAGCAGAACTATAGGCAAGCCCGAAACCTCGTTACGATGCTCGGGAAGACATTGAACGACGACCTGGAACGAGAACGATTCCTTACAGCCGCTCTCTCAACGTTGCCTAAGGAACGGCAACGCTCGATGCGAGAGATAACCAGGGCACAATACGGAGGTCTGACCCCGAGAGAGCGCGAGGTGGCCACCCAGATCGCGCTCGGGAATTCGAATCGTGCCATTGCCGAAGCCCTCATTCTCAGCGAACGAACCATCACAACGTACGTAACCAGCATCCTTGGTAAGCTCGGGTTCACCTCTCGGGTGCAGGTCGCGGCCTGGGCGATTGCACATGGGCTGGCAGACCCAGATGTCCAGTCGTAATGCCACTACGTACCTCGCCGGTCTGACGTAGCCGAAACTTACGTAGCCCAACTCATCAGAATACCGTAGTTCCTACGAGGCCCCACGACGTCGTTTTCGGCACACTACTGACAGTGATCCGGATCGAGCACTGGCTGAAATACTGACGCCCATACAGGTGGCCTGACCACCTAAGGAGGTCTCGAATGCCGTTCATTAACGTGAAGCTGATCGAAGGAGTCTTCTCGGCAGAGCAAAAACGCGACATCATCACGAAGCTGACCGACACCATGGTGGGGATCGAGGGCGAAAATATGCGCGGTGTCACCTGGGTCGTCGTCGAAGAGGTTCAGAGTGGCGATTGGGGCATCGGCGGTCAGGCGCTGACAACAGCGGATGTGCGCGCGCTTGCGGCCGGAATCCCGGTCGGCTAGGCAGGTCGCGCGAACCTGGCACCGTCAAATTATCCACGATGAGCGGAGATGGTGGCACGTCTGGAGCAACTCAGCTTGATTCGCCGTTACCATCCCGCTCATTACCCAATTCGTGTGACGGTCCTGACACTCGTAGCTAGGGTTGCGATGCCAATTCCAGCTTCCGGAGCCACAGCGACCGCTCTTCTGAGGGTGACGGGCCGCCCAGAGCCCGTCTTCAAGGCTAGATCTATGTAACGATACATACGACGCCAACCATTGCCTCACAGGCGCTGGTTCCGTGATGCGGCGACTACGCGTGAGGCGATAGGTGATGCGATCGACGTTAGGGCGCTCTCCACAAACCGCTTCTGAAGATCATCGTCAGACCGAGTCCGGTTCAGTTCGTGTGGCGGCAGGGTCATGTGGTACCCCTGGGGTCACGCAACTTCAGAAAAGCGCGCTGTTCGACGCGGGTTTGGTAGCGCTCAGGACGCCACGTCGAAGTCTCCCTCCCGACAGGTCTCCTGTCACGCAGGAGGTGAAAGATGAAGACCAAGGCACGATGACCAATCGCCACGAGTGTCTTGACCCGAACCCGACGAACGACGCTCATGAACTATGTCCGATCCGTCTCAGCGTGGTGGGCCCACGGCCGAGATACCGTCATAATCGCGGGCAATTGTTCGCAAAGTCAGTCGACGCCTGCCACTGGCGTATCGGTGAAATCAATGGACCAACTCCAGGCCAAACCACGCCATGTGATCCCTGGCACATGCGCGTCGCTTGACTGGCGAGAAGATCCGCATACGGTGACGTCCGCCGCCAGATCAACGAATGAGCTCGAAACAAAACTGACGAACCCTGCGCGTTCCTGCCATCGTTGATGTAATGAATTGTCAGATATCATGTGTCGAGGTTTGATTTCCACGCCCGATAACAAAACAACGACTCCGAAGAGTCGCCGTCTCGTGTTAGATGCATCTGGCGGAAGCGACGGGGATTGCTCCTCCGTGATGAATCCGCTCCTGCCGATCTTCCTCCCTGTGCACACCGCCGATCATTCTGGAGCCCAAGCCACGCGTCGTCGCTATCGAGTCTCCCGTTCTCGGATCACTGCAGCGACACGGCAGCTGATCCGTGCACGTCACGCGGACGGCGCGTCGCTTCGAGCGCTCGCCGCCGAGTACGGCGTGAGTCATGAGACCATCCGTTCAATAGTTCGTGTGTGGGACGAGGGAGATAGCTAACGAGCATACTGGTGCCGACGGGTTCACCGATCCCGTGTTGCCATCGGGTGAGATGATGAGTACGAATGGGCTGGGAAGGTGAACTGCATTGCCAGTGACGTTGATTCTTCGCCGAACCGATGGCTCTCTTAGGCTTTGGAGGCCGACGACTTGTTGTCGCTCGCGTCGATCAACACGATGTTGGGGTCGTCTTCAAGCTCCAGTTCGCGGAGGATCGACAGTACCCTCTGCAGTTCCACTTCCGAGAAATAAATGATCACTTTGAATGACCCGGTTGCGTCGCCCGCCTTCTCGTAGATGGGTACCTGATTCGTTAGCCCGTGCCTGAGCTTTGAGTTGCTTGCGAGCTTGAACTCCACGAGGGTCTTGTCAGCGCCGCCGCGTGAGATGCTGAAGTCGACCGGGCCGCGGCCGTTGTTGACCTCAGCATCCACCGCCGATGGAGAAGCAAACCAAACAAACTTGAAGATGAGCTGCAGATCCGATTCGCGCTGCACCGCTACACCGTCGTGGTAGAAGATCCGATGACCGCCCTGGTTTTCGATGACGTGTTTGAGGAAGCGGATACGTTCGCGGGTCTCCTCTAACGTTGTGGGGAGGTGCCTGTAGAAATCCGTCCCGACGAGAAACGCGGTGACGAAATCCCGTACCTCATGAACGAACCGCTCTTGAGTATCCTCAACCTTCTCGGAGCTAACGGCCCTCGCCTGATCCCCGGTGTTCTCCTTCTCAAGGATGTAGTATTCGATGATCTCTGGGTACTCTTGAATTGCTCGCGCGACCGCCCTGTCTTTCTCCTGCTCTCGCTCCTTGGTCGACATCCTCGGATCGTTCGAGAGCTGGGAACGAAGGTAATTATTGAGCTGGGCTCGGAGTTGATCGTCTGGCACCGCTGCCGCCAACTGCTCGAAGTTGTTGAGCAAATCTGGTCGGCTGATCCACGTCTCGTCGCGCGTGAGCATGTCTTTGGGGGTGAGCAACACGAAGTCGGTCCCAAAGCTGGGTAACTGGTACCGGCCGCTCTCCCAGGTTTAGGTCTGATAGTTGAAACGCACCTTGGAGACGGTGAAGAAGCGGCACTGTTCTGGGGCCAGGTGCTGGAGAGCGAATCGTTGCGAGTAGTCGAGCAGGTAGCCCTTGATGAGGTTGGTCGTGAAGTCACTGATGTTGTCACGTCCAACGCCAGAGCCGATAAGGCACAGTTTCTCCAGGTGGCTGCCTCGGGTAATTTGCTCGTCTCCAAAGTTCCTGAAAATTGAACCCAAATTCCTAAAGAGCGCATCGGCGAACTTGCGCCCGAGCGCGCTCCCCCGGTTGCCGAACCGGGAGAAGCCCAACCAGTTCTGCCTCACCTCCTTGAACTGATACCAGTTGGCGATCAGACCTGGGTCCAGGCCGTCCGGATCAGTTGACCTATCCCGCAGGAATCGGAGGTAGTCGATGATTTCGGAGTGAAGCTGGCGATACTCCTGGTTATCGCTGTTGAATAGGAGAAACGGGTCGATGAACAGCGGGAGATCATTAATCAGCGAAATGTCGAAGGCGCCATACTCTTCGAGAAGGGTGGGAGATACGCCGAAGAAGTCGGAAAAGTAGATTTGCGCATACACTGAATCCGTCGTGATGGCTTGTTTCAACTCATTTCTCCTCGATCTCGTCATCTCGCACCTATAGACAGTGCCTTTTCGTCGTATCCGTCAAGCACACGAAGAGTCTAGCCCGACGTAGAGCTTCGGGACTGCGATGTCGTCGATCGGGCTAATGTCACGGTGATTCGCTGAATCGTCACAATCAGTGATCCGAATCGTTCGACTTCCACACTCTGCCCACCGGATCCCAGCGCGCATCGTTGGGAGTTGTCTCGTCCAGAATCGGATTGAGGAACGCCGCGACCTGTTCATATGCAATTGAGACATCGGGATCGATCCCCACGTCGTTTGCCATTCTCCGGTACGCCCTCCTCCAGTCCGAAGGGGGCGGTGGCATCGCTATGGGAAGCGGATGCGTGCCACGGTTGGCGAATACTGTGCGGAGCGCCGTGCGTTGCCGTTCGGCCTCGAAGTCGGTGTGCGATTGGATCAGCACCAGATCGATCAAATCCTTCACCCGGCTGCTCGGCCGTTGGTCGGCGTAGGTCCGCGTGTACGCGTGAACCTTCTCAGCGACATGCTGCTCGAGCGGCAGTGCCGGCACCTCTATTGGATCGATCTCGGCGAACCTGAGGAGGTCTGGTCCTCGCAAGATCTCCGGAGGCGAGACGACGGGATCACCGAAACCAACGTCGACGATCACGTCCTCGAACTTTCGACCGGCCAGCTCGGCAGTGACCCGATATCGTACGGCCGCGCCCTCAAGTGCAGGATCGAGGTAGCCGGCCTTTTCGATGGCGAAAGAGAAGTAGTCACTGAGGTCGACCGCATGGGCAGCGAGGAAGTCGGCGGTTGCAGGCGCTTCGCTATCCTGGCGGGCGAGATCGAGATCCTTGGTGGTTCGAAATGTGTCGCCGAGCCTGAAGTCGAGCGCAAGCGCACCCTTGAGGATCCAGCGATCGGGGGCGACGACGAGCAAGCGAGCCATGAGGCGATCGAAGACCACCAGCTTCCGTAGCCGCACCAGCGAGGTGCCGGTTTGCTGTGACGTCGTCAGGAGGCGCCGCTCGAGGGCGGTCCGGAAGGCTGCTGCCGTCGCGTACCTCATCGCTCAATTCGGGCAAGCGCGTTGAGTATCAATTTGGCCACGCGCCGGTTTCGCTTCTGAGCTGCATCCCGCACTTCCTGTCGCGTGGTGAGCGCGCGTTCGATGGCTTGGGTGAGCGCCAGCTCGACCTGCTCCGGCGCTATGCCGGCCTCCGCTGTATCCAGTATGGTACGCGCCGCGGTCGTAAGTCGGATGCCGTCGCGAGTGGTGACGTCCCGTGGTTCGAGTGGTCTCGTCGTCGTGTGGATGGTCACGCCCGGCAGCGACGGAAGATGGCGCTTCGAGCGGGGGACCGTGAGGTGGACAGCGTCGGGGATAACGTCACTCAGATCAAGGAGGTCGAGGGCGCTCTCATGGGAGACGACGGCGACGTCCTTCCCGACGGACAGCCAGGCCGCCATCACTTCCTCGCGCGGCGAGGATGGATAGTCTCGGAACCGATAGAGTCCGCGACGCACACGGATGAACCGGCCGGCGCGAGTATGATACGCGAGGAGATCCCAGGCAAACTCGCATGCACGTGCCTGCCGTGCCGTGAAGTAGCCCTGTTGTTCGGATACGATCTCAAAGAGGCAGGCATAATTAGGCTTGGTCGCGTTCGTGTCACCCATACCTTGAATAATACTCAAGAAACTGGTGACATGTCAGGCGATGAAGTGCTCCGCCGTTAGGACGGAACGTCCAATCCCCGGCCTTGACCGCGACTGGAAACGTTGCGAGTCTCACTCGCGGGGTCGCATCGACCCTCGATACATGGACGGGATTGAAAGGAAGGAGCGCGCTTAAGACCACCGATTTAGAGGCGTCAACGAGAAAACGCGACCTTTCGATCGCGCTCCGTTTCACACTATCAACAATGTTTTCTTATAACGGAAATTTCGGCGGAAGCGACGGGCTTAGCTCCTCCTTGATGAATCCGCTCGTCCCGACCTTCCTCCCGCTGCAAACCATCGAGCAATCCGACGACCAGACCACGCGTCGTCGCTATCGCGTCTCCCGTTCTCGGTTTACTGCAGCGACCCGGCAGGTAATTCGTGCGCGTTACGCCGCTGGCGCGTCGCTCCGGGCACTCGCGGCTGAGTATGGCGTAAGTCATGAGACCATCCGGACCATCGTGCGTGCTCAGGATGAAGGTAACGGTAAGCAAACAATTGTCACCGGCCCGGCAGAGTTCTGCTGAAGCGAACCGGGCAGATCATCGGAGGATTGATCTGTTAATGTTGGAGCTTCTAGTATTAGAACCCGACGTCATCTGTAGTCGAGCACGCCCTGAGGCCGAGGGGCACAATCGTCCAACGCTCGTGGCCACACCAGTCCTCGCCTGGCGTATCCATGTTTGCCGGGATGACAACTTGAGATCGGCCAGCTGACATGCTGCCCACGCACGATCTCGGAGATGACAAGAAACTCAAAAGCAATTCTGTCACGGTTTCCGCTGTCTGCATGAAGTCAACTAACACCGAAGACGTGTCCGCTGTAGTGGCGGACTTCACGGCCGCCGACAAGATATCGAAATCAAAGTGGTCCTTGTACGTCCCGTCCGGCTGCAATGTGTTCTGTAGATGTCGCCGAACTACTCGTAATGCGTGCGTTGGCAGTCATGTTTAGCATCGTTGGTGTTTGAGCACCAGATGCATACACGCGGTCAGGAGTAACCCGTGTTGGTATCGCAATTGTGCGGACAAAAGCCCGAGCCGGATGAGCCGGATCCAAAGTGGGCAGAAGGGGCCGCCGTTTGAAACCGTGATGCGCATGTTCGAGATATTGACCTTGGACGGAACGAGGCGGCGGGCTATTCACCGCGCCTACTCGAATCCGCGACGATTGCCGGAGCGCTGGCGCCGGGCTCGCTGCGAGGAGCTGATCCAGTCGCTGGAGCATGCCGCAGCCGATCTTGAATCAGCGAGTCGCCAGTTACGGGGCGCGATCGCTGTCCTGACCCGCATCGCTCCACCGCATGCCGACGAATCGGAGTAGGGCAGAGTCCTCGTCAGCGACGGCCTCGATCGAGTGGAACGCGGACCGGGCTTTCAGTCCATGAGGATTGGTTGGATGCCGGTTACGCCTCGCCCAACGTGGCGAATTCGGTCGTGAAGCGCTCGTAGCTCTCTTGGAGGCGCACGTGCCAGGCTGGGACATCGTCATCACCCACCGCACTATCGAGAGGCATGACCCCCAAATCCACGATGCAAAAGCGGATCACTTCCTCGATGGTGACCCAACCCGTGGGGAGGTGGAGATCGTTGAGTGTCGGCGGTTGAGCTCCACCGAGCTCGATGGGAAGCGGTCCTTGCAGGTGATGCCGACACCTATAGGATGACGCGGGGGGAACCTTGTCATACTCCCAGCGCAGCAGCGGTTCTGATGCACCGATCGGCGTGAGGGTGTACTGATACTTGATGGTCCGGAGACGCACGCGATCCTGTTGACCCTCAACGGCGTCACAGACCTGGCCGAGATAGAGATCGACTGGGCCAAACGTGGATGACAAGGTGACCCCGATCGGCACGCCACCCTGACGGAAACTGAGCTGAACCAGGTTCGTCCCACGGACGAAGAAGGCGATCAGCGGTGTGCGCGTGATGGTATGGGAAAACAAGACGTTGAGGTGGGTCCGAAAGGCCTGACTGACGTCACGGAGATGACGACCCTCGATCGGCATACCGTCGGGCTAATCGGCCGCGATGGGCTCGTGCTCGAGCATGCTGACGAGGAACCCGAGGTCAGTACCAACTGGGTCCGTCGGGAGCGTTCGGTGATGGGCGGCGGCCAGCGCCTCGTCGAACGAGAGACCGATAGCTTCCGCTTCAAGCCGAATCAACTCCCGTAACTGGTCAGGTGAAAGCTCACCTGACTCCAGCGCATTCAGGAGTTCGTCCGGAATCTGGAGGTGTACCACGGCCATCAACGTGCCCTCTCAAACGGTGCGTGCACGCACATTGTTCACGTATAGTGCGCAAATCCGCCGACTAATCGTACCGCACGGCGGCATCATGTCAATCAGACGCTGGTCTTGTGCCACGATGGGTACGGCCCGGTTCGTGAGACATTCGCGGTAACGTGTCGTTGTCCGCGTCTGGACTTGCTCACATGACTGGGGCTCTTCCGCAACGAGCGTGAAGGCCGGGTTGCCGGAGTGATGGCCGGGGTGGCCCATATCCCCGCACCAAGAGCCGCTCGGCGTTCCGGCGCGTCACGTGGTTGCACCCACGACCACTGGCCTTAGGCCGCGTGCAGCAGCCGTTGCCGGAGCAAATCGAGCTTCATCCGTCCATAGGCACCGCGTTTCAGCAACTTGAGCTTGGTGATCTGTCCTTCTACAGGGCCGTTCGACCATGGCAGGGTCAGTGCCGCCTTCACCGCGGCCACGTCCGTCGCGAGCGCCTTGGCGAAGCTGCGGAACTCGGGGCTCGGCCCGTCTCGACAGGCAGCTAACCAACCTGCGAGTCGAGTTCCTTGGCGTTCGCGGACCATCGTCACGAATTGGGTGGCCAGCGTCCGCAACGGGAGGACCTCTGGATGACGGCGGAGACAATTCCACAGGGTCTGGTCCGCCGTGGAAAGCGCTGGATCGTTGGCCCGCAGCACCAGCCAGGCGAGCTGCTTGGGACTCGGGAGCCGCAGGCGTAGTCGAGCCGTCGGTTGGTCGTCGTCTGCCCGATGTGCCCGGATCCACTTGGCCACCAGGGAGCGCGTCCCGGTAAAGCCTTGCTGGCTGATCTCACGCCAGAGTTGGCTCTGATTGGTACACCCCTCGGCGAGCCGGCGAAGCAGATAGGACGCGTACGGATCGACTTTACTGCCGCGCCGATAGCCGCGCCGTTCCGGCGGCAGCCGGTCCGCCTGCACCCAGTGCCGGACGGTGGCCACGGAGAGGCCGCACTCCTGGGCGATCTGCCGGAGGTTCAACCCTCGTCGCCGGGCGTCCTTGACCGCCTGGAAGCGGCGCTCCCGTTCGGCGTGCTTGGCGGCTTGGATCCGCTCACGAGCGGGTCCGGGATCGTACTGGGGCGGTGGTGGCCCATCGCACGGAGCGGAGGTATCGTCTGTCGCGTCGGCCTCCTCCAACAGTTGCCGCAGCTCGGGTCGCAGGCGGTGCATGGCCCGTTCGATCGCCTCCCGGAGCGTCCACAGCAGGTGGAAGCGATCGGCGACCTGCGTGGCCTGTGGGAGGCCCGTCTCGACGCCACGGGCATATTCGCGCCACCGATCCCGGGCCACGACCGTGACACTGGGACTGGCCTGCAGCCGCGCGGCAACCGCCTCAGCGGTGCGGGTCGGCAGCAGATCCAGTGGACAGTGACGCTCCAGATCGACCAGGATCGTTCCATAAGACCGACCACGACACAGGGCGAAGTCATCGATCCCGATGACGGCTGGCAGTGGCCAGCTCGGCGCTGGCGTTGCGCGAAGAATGCGAAGGAGCGTGTCGCCACTCGTCGTCAGGCCGAGTCGACCAGCGAGGCGCGCCCCAGCTTCACCGCCGGCGGCGAAGCCAAGGACCCGTAAAGCCTCAGTGACGCGCGGCGTGCGCCGGACGCGCGAGGGAGTCACCGCGGCCAGGTGCTCCACGAAGGTGTGCTTGGAACAGTCAGGCGTGTCACAGAAGAACCGTCGCACCTGGATGCGCAGCTGGACCGGAATGCCGAGGAGCGGGAGATCCTGTACCTGACGGAGAGTGCGGCTGTGGACACGCGTACTGGGCTGTCCGCACCTCGGACAACAGGCGCTGCTGTTGCGACTCCGCAGCTGGATCAGGAGCCGAGCTACATCGAGATGGATATGTTCGATGACGCAGTCCGGAAAGGCGTCGGCCAAGGCGGGGAAGAACATGGGGAACCGGTTTCACTCGGAGGCAGGACGAATACGACTATTGACACCGAGTCTACCTGGAAATCGGTCGACCTGTACGGGGCACATTCACGCTCGTTGCGGAAGAGCC
>CAWALJ010000002.1:0-62500 GCA_963782955.1 uncultured Chloroflexia bacterium
AGTCGTCTTCCGAGCCATGAAGGAAACGATCCTCCTTTGGCTACGCATGCGCTCTTTCGTTCCACAGATGTCGGGGAACGGCACGGCACGTCCGCATAATGGTGTCAGCGCCGCGATCGTCGCAGTCGCCGGACTTGGATTGGCCGCGGCCTTGGGCGCAACGACCCGTCTGATTCGCCGCAACCGCAAGTAGGCGATGGTCGAACCACTTCGACGTGCTCAGCCATCCTGAGCGCTGCTGAGACGCGCGAGCGCCTCAGCTACCCCAATTCCCCTCAGCAGAACTTGCTTGGTCCGTCCTCGTACTCCGGAGATAATTTCAACCCGTGACTTGGGAATCTTGAATTGGCTGGAGAAGAGTTTTCGCAGTGCCTCATTTGCGGCACCGTCTATGGGTGGGGCGCTCAGGCGAACCTTGAGCGTGTCATCGGCGAAACCATCGATTTGGTTGCGGGATGACCGAGGGGTCACGCGCACGTCGACCAATGTGCCGTCAGGATGCTCCCGCACGACAACTCAGCGTTCTACGCGAGCCGACCGCGCCTGCTGCAACACCTGACTCAGGTAGGCAGCAGAGACTACCGGTCGACCGAGCGCTTGCTGCAGATCCTCGACGTGCATGTCGTCCAGGAAGGTTTGCGTCCGCTTGGAGAGCATGTGCTCCGAAACAAATACCGGGCCACTCGTCGTATCATCGAGCAGCGCGTCACGAACCAAGCCGCCGGTCAGTAGTCCAGAAACGTTGATCTCGGACCCGAAGAAGCTATTGACGATCGGCACGACGGTCAGTCGCGATCCTGTGTGCTCGTTGACTCGCTCCACTTGCTGGCGCATCGTATCGGCGATCAGCATCCCGCAGGCAATGGTTCCGTCTGCTCCGACAGCCGATCCGAGTCGGGTACGCTTCAACAAACGATCGACATCATCGAGGAACAGGCGCGTGATGCCAATCCCATCCTCAACTTGAGGGAATCCATCGTAGCTGTGCGCCGAGGGTATCGGTCGGCCAGTCATGAGATAGAACTCATCGCCGAGATAGACGAAGGACCGCGATCGCTCGCGGCGAAAGCGCTTCTGCCAGGACTCAACCTGTGCCACCACCTCGGCGGCTTCGCCTGGTTCGAATCGGCGAATATCAAGTGACGCGCCCGGCAATGTACGCATGCAGGTGCGTGAGAGGCGCACCCGTCGGCTCTGCCGCTCGATGCCGTACTTCGAGAGTCCAACTGGTACCACGGCGATCGACCGCAGATGTGGCCCGCAAGAATTCAGGTCGCTGATGGTGCGATCCAACTCCACGCTATCGTTGATTCCTGGGCACAGGACAACCTGCGTGTTGTAGTCGATTCCGGCTCGCTCGAGTCGTGCAAGATGATCGAGAATCAGCGCACCTTTTGGATTGCCGACGAGCGCGACGCGCAGATCAGGATTGGTCGCGTGGACCGAGACGTTGATCGGACTGATGTGCTGCTGTTCAATCCGGTCCCAGTCCTCATCGGTCAGATTCGTGAGCGTGACGAAGTTGCCGTAGAGCATCGAGTAGCGGTAGTCGTCGTCCATAACATAGAGACTCTTGCGCATACCCTTTGGAAGTTGCTTGATGAAGCAGAACGGACAGGTGTTTTCGCACAGGTGTATGCCGTCGAACGTTGGATCGGCGAACGTGATGCCCCACGTCTCGTCCAGATCGCGTTCGACACGGAATTCCACCAACTCCTCGCCCATATCGACCTCGAGCGTGACGTCATCGGTGGACGCCTCGAATTGGAAGTCGAGCGCGTCGTTCAAAGGCTCACCGTTGATCGAAACCACTCGGTGACCGGGAGCGAGTCCAAGCTCGTCCGCCAACGAACCTGAAGCGACGGCAGATATGACGCCACTCTTCTCAGGTGCAAGTGCGACTCGTCGTCGTTTCTCCGGGCTCATCAACTGTCCTGCTTCTCGAACTTCAATGCATTACTATGTCGACCTGGCAAGGTCGCGTCCCACCAGGATCGCAACGGCCGCGACGGCCGCGGTCTCGGCCCTCAACGTCAGCCGCCCCAGCGACACCGTTGTCGCGCCAACTGAGCGCGCGGCGCCAATCTCATCCACTGTGAATCCGCCTTCGGGCCCGACGATCAACCGGACGGGCAAATCTCCAGAGAGCGGAAGAGACATCAGCGGAGTGGTAGTCTCATCCTCCCACAGCACCACCGGACGAATACCCGTCGAATCCAACAACACGTCATATGGTGTGACGGGATCGATCATCGGCAGAGTACTGCGGCCACACTGCTCCGCGGCTTCGACGACGATCTTTGTCCAGCGTTGCCGACGACGCTCTTCGCGGTCGACCCGCAATGATATCACGGTCTGGGCGGTGACCATCGGAATAATGCGATCGACCCCCAGCTCCGTCGCCTTCTGCAAGGCCCATTCGAACCGGTCGGACTTGATCATGGCGAGCGCGAGTTGAATAGGAGGATTCGGCAACGCGACGGTGGGAATTTCTTCGGCGATTACAACCGTCACCGATAAACGCAATACTTCGGTGATAACAGCATCATGCTCAACCCCGTCGCCATTGAACAGGCCAACGTGATCCCCAACACGAAGCCGGAGCACACTCGACACTTGTCTGGCAACGGGCTGAGGCAAATCGACATGAGATCCGGCCACCAGCGGCCGTCCGATGAAGAAGCGATGGCCGTGTCGACTCAAGCGGGAGATTCCATCAGCAGGTGGAGCGAGACCCAGTCGCCGCTGCTGCGACGATCGATCACTGTGAATCCACGTTTGCAGAAGGTGTCGATTACGTCCGGTTCATGCGCCTCGATAACTCCGCACAGCACCAATATCGTGCCCGTTGCTGCCGCGGCCGCAAGCGAATCGGCCGACTCCATCAGAATCCGCGAGATGATGTTCGCCAGAATCAAGTCGTACGGTCCCTCGACGGGCAGCGCTTTGGTCGCGTCCGCAGTGTAGGCGTGAATCTTCGAGCCGAAGTCATTGAGAGCGACGTTGTGGACGAGCGCGCTGACCGCGACGGGATCGACTTCAATGGCATCACTGGAACGGGCGCCGAGCTTGATAGCGGCAATCGAGAGAATTCCGGATCCCGCTCCGACGTCCAATACGCGTTTCTCGCGCACATCCAGCCTCTCGAGCCAACCGAGGCAAAGCGCCGTTGTCGGATGCAGACCAGTGCCAAACGCCATGCCAGGGTCGAGATCGATGACGACGTCGTCGGGCTTTGGCTCATATGAGCGCCAGGTTGGACGAATCACGAAGTGCTGGCCAACACGCGTGACCTGAAAGTGGTCTTTCCAGGCGTTGGCCCAGTCCTCTTGCTTCTGAACCTGTCGTCGAAGCTCACTGACCGTCCCAAGCTGCCGTAGGTGCCACAATCCCTCGTCGATGCGGCGTACCTTCGACTCGAGCGAATCGTTGAGCGGAAGATAGCCACTGACTGTCACTGGTCGTGTTGGATCGATCTCCAGGTTATCGCCGTCAGTGTCCTGTTTGAATGGCTCATCAAGCACCACGCCCTGGTTGTAGACGTGACGACTGAACAGTTCGACCACCGCGTCCACGGATTCCGCGTCGGCGTCGACAGATATTTCGAGCCAATCCGTCGACTCGGCACCAGGAGCATCAACCACGGGCGTTCCCGTTGCTACTGTTCGCAGCCAACACAATATCGGACGTGTCACCAACGTTCATGCGCATGAAATCGCCGCGCACCAGAGCCTGTCGCCCCACGATCGAGTCACGCAAGAGCATCGTCTCGATCTGAGCACCGTCATCGACGATTGAATCGGTGACAATCGAGTTCGTGATCGTAACTCCCGCGCCAACGCTCGCGTATGGACCGATTACCGAGTTCCGCACCGTTGCCGTCGGATCGACCACTACCGGCGGAACGATCACCGACCCGGGGATCTGCGGCGTCTCCGAGTGCTGATCGAGCAGGAACCGATTGGTGCTGAGCAGCGCTTCTGGCTTGCCGCAGTCTTCCCAGACCTGAACTGGAAGATAGGTCAGTTTGGTGCCTTCATCGATCATATGCTGTAGAGCCGCCGCCAGGTAGTACTCGTTGCCTTGCTGCAGGTTGTGCTCCATCTGGTAGTCGATGGAAGCGAAGAGGTTCTCGATCTCTTTGAAATAGTAAATGCCGACAACCGCCAGATTGGAGACCGGCTCTTCCGGTTTTTCAACCAGCTCCCGAATCAGACCGTTTTCGGTTACCAGAACGCCAAAACGCCGTGGGTCATCCACTTCTTTCGAGAAGATCGCGCCGTCGGCATCAATGGTGGAAAGCTGCGTCAGGTCAGCTTCAAAGAGCATGTCCGGGAAGAGGATCATTGTCGGGCCACTCACTTCATCACGCGCCATGATTACGGCGTGTGACTGCCCGAGCTGTTCGCGTTGCTGCACGAATGCGGCCTCGAACATGTAATGTCCGCGAACGTATTCCTCGATCTGGTCGCCGAGATAGCCGGTAACGAAGACCACCTTGTTTATGTCGAGCACCGTCAGTCGGTCAAGTACATGTCCGAGCACCGGCTTGCCAGCCACACTAACCAGTGGTTTGGGCTTGCTCCAGGTCTGGGGCCGAAGCCTCGTACCGAGACCAGCTACTGGAATGATGACGTTGACCACTACATACTCCTCTGACGCTCGCGACCGCGAAAGTGATTTTCAGACACAGTCAACAAACACACGAATCGTCGGTCAGCTCCGCTGGCCGGCGATTCACTCCGCGAAGTGAACTAATAGTACCCGAAGAGATGAATCTTACGGACCGGCAAATTCCTGAGTGAACATTCTGGTACCAAATGGCGTGACCACGATGCCAATTCCGATCCGAGTGTACTGACTCGACAGGATGTTCGCGCGGTGCCCTGGACTGCGCATTAGGCCACGTTCAGCAACGTCAACAGTGGGAGCGTAAGCGATATTTTCTCCCGCTGCTGTGTAGATGATGCCCGCCGCGTTCAGTCGATCGGTCGGTGATCCATGTAACGGAGAGTTGTGCGCAAAATACCCGAGTTGCAGCATCTCTTCACTGTGGGCAAGAGCCACCTTCTGCAGTCCCGGGTCACTCTTCAGCGGCGCGAGACCATTCTCAGCGCGAGCCGTGTTGACCAACTTCAGCATCTCTTGTTCGTCAGAGGTGCTCTCCTTGAGCCCGCTGGAGACGCTAAACGGAAGACGCATGCCGTTGTCAGATGTCGGCTCCGTGACAATCATGAAGTCGGAAAGGTTGATTCCGGCGTGCCCCTCGGCATCGCTAGCGATGCGATTCGCTCCCGACAATAAATGCTGCGCCAAGGCCGATCTCCCGACGGACGGATCGACTCCGGTCCCGAACGGCAGCAATACCAGAGCCAATACGACCGCCATCGCAACGGCAATACCTTTTATCGCCCCAGGAACGAGGCCGAGAATCGCGTCGAGTTGACGGCTAACCGGTACGTGGCGCGCGGTCGAAATAAGCGGCGCCAATGGCGTCAGAATGAGCAGCGAAATCAGAAACTGCACGACGATGGCAATCGCCGCGAACCCGATCACGCTTGCAAGCAAAATCGAAAAATGGAATCGGCCACTGACGAAATCGGCCACCCAGTGATAGGTGAACGCAGCCGCGACGACTGAGACGATAATCGTCAACAAGTCGATCGTTCCGCGCAAGAATCCGCGACGCATCCCGGCCAGGGCGCCGAGGCCGACGATGACAATTAAGGCGACATCGATCCAATTCACACCGTGCATGCGTTTCGACCGTTCGTTTCATCGTGAAAAGTTCGAACCTGACGGCGAAGCTCCTAGGGGTCCAGAGAGGCCGGCGATACAAGCCGGTGAGTCACACGTCGCGGCGTGAGAGCTTTGCCCGGGCTGAGATGAATGCAACTCGACGTGATTGTACCTAGGCACGCCGGGATGTTCGAGGGCTACGCGTCTCGTGAAGGTTAACGGACGGGCAGGCGTATGCGGCGTGTCTATCCAGCGGCCACGACAACGTCAAGAGTCGTGCACAGCCAGAATCCATCTGAACATGAGGACAGTCAACGAGAAATTCGGAGATGTATCCAGAAAAGGAGAAGCAGAAATGGGGCGGCGTTTGACCGAAAAAGACGAACCGGCGTCTGGGACGAACCTATTGAGAGCGTCGCGAGCTCATCCCTCAGGTGCAAGCTCACGACGCTTGACGAATTCGAGCGGGTTGCTCCAGGTTCGACACTGGCGCAGACTTCCGGTCTGGCGCATTGGGCCCGCGGGGCGCGGCGCTTCCGCGGTGGCCGGAAACGTATAAACGCTTCCAAGGGGCACGACCCGGACTCTTACTTTCCCTGCCGTCATTTCCATCTGGTCGACCTCCTGTCTCACGATTCCGTCACAATGACTGTACCGGCGCGAACGAACGCTGTCTGCGGAAGAAGGTCACCCGAAGCACGGGGTCGAAAGTACCAGAGTATCGGGATGAAACTCTCAGAACACGAGAATGCTCGCCCGCAAATTGCGGGCGAGCATTCTGGTTTCAACTCAGGAATCGAGTTTGAGGGCTGGCTAGTCCAGCGTCTGCTGAACGGCCTTGATTCCCTCGATTAGCTTGGTGATGTCGTCGTCCGTATTGTAGAAGCCAACCGAAACGCGGGCGGCATCTGGGTTGTTGATGTACTTGGTGACGAAGCGGATCGTCACGTTGTACTCTTCCGCCAACCGTGCCGATAGGTCTGGCGCGTCGATTCCCGCAACGTTGAAGGCGATCAATCCAGCGAGAGCGTCGCGAGGAGTGACCATGGTTACCCCGTCCAGCGCGGCCAACTGGTCGTACGTCTTGTGACCGAGATCAGTGATGTGCTTGCTCGCCCACTCGACTCCGACATCTTCCAGAATCCATTTGGTGGCGGCCAGTTGTCCGGCCAGCAGCGCGGTGTTGCGACCGGCCGTATCGAAGCGCGCCGCGCCTACCGCAGGGGCGTAGGAACCACCATAGTAGTCGAGCGTGCCACGGACCATACCTCCGGAACCGAGCGTCTGCTCGATCTCGCCCAGGCTCGACGCCTTGACGTAGAAGGCTCCCGTGCCGTCCGGCCCGCACATCCACTTCTGCCCGGAGCATGCGTAGAAGTCAACTCCCAGATCGTGCATGTTCAGGTGCAGAGCGCCGTACGACTGTGCAGCATCCACGGCCACGAGAACGTCATGGCTGTGCGCCATCTCGACGATTTCCTTCACCGGCAGTCGGGCTCCGGTAGTATAGGAAACGTGAGAGATGGCGATCATGCGCGTCCGCGCGGTGATCAACTTCTCAAACGCCGCGACGATCTCCTTTGGATTGCCGCCGCCGAGACCGATGTCTGCCACGCGAACACGAATTCCGAAGCGCCGCTTCGCCAGGAAGGACGGGATGAGTCCACCTGGGTGCTCGATATTGGAAACGATCAACTCGTCGCCGGTCTGCCAGCGATAGCCGATGATCGCGCTGTACATCCCGTCGGTGGTGCTGCTGGTGATCGCAATCTCGTCGGAATTGGCACCAATTGCCTTGGCGACGACCTCGCGAACCCCATTGCGAAGCTCACCGATATGCGGGAAATGCTCGCTGCTGATGCGTGCCTTGGTGAGATCGTGATTGACCTCCTCTATCACGGCCTCATGAGCAACCTTTGGCAGCGGGCCACACGTTCCCGTATTCAGATAGACCGTGTCGAGGACGCCAGGGACCATCTCTCGTATCGCGTTGATATCGGGCATGCTGCGAACCTTCCTCCACTGTCGCCTGCCGCTCTAACCGGCATGACATGAACTACTCACGAACAACCGAGATTGACTCGCGCCTCCTCACCTCTTCCGCCTAGACAATTCCATTCGAGCGAAGTTCCGTGATCTGCTCACGCGTGTATCCAAGCTCCGAGAGAACCTCATCGGTGTTCGCACCCAGCTCAGGTGGTGGACGGCGAACGCTGCCTGGCGTGCCGGTCAATTTGACGGCGATACCAGGCAACCGCAGATCAGGGATGTCGTCACGCGGCGCGCTCACCACCATGTCTCGATGCTCGACCTGCGGCAGTGATAACACCGTGTCAATCGAATTGACCGGACTGCAGGGAACTCCGGCTGAATCCATGCGACGAGCCCACTCCTGACTGTCGGCCGACGCGAGAATGGAGACGATGACCTCCTCCAGTGCGTCTCGATGCTCACATCGGAGGGCGTTCGTCTTGAAACGCTCATCGTCGACCAGTTCTTCGTCACCGATTGCACGACAAAATCGTCGCCAGAGGGCGTCCGACGCGACGGCAACGACAAGATAGCCAGATCTGGTCGGAAAGGCCCCGTATGGCGCCACGCTCGCGTGCGAGGAACCGATGCGTTCAGGAACCTGCTGGTTGGCGAAGTAGGAGACCGCGTGATAGGTCAGCCAGGACACCTGTCCCTCAAGCAAGGATGACTCGACCAACTGTCCCTTTCCAGTCCGTTCCCGGACGAACAGCGCCGCGAGGATCGCCTGCACAGCATTGGCACCAGCGGTGAGATCGACGACCGACGTTCCGACTCGAACGGGCGGACGTCCAGCCTCGCCGGTGATGCTCATGAGACCAGCGTAGGCCTGCATGAGCAAATCGACGCCAGCCCGATCTTTGTCCGGTCCATCTCGTCCCACAGCCGAAATAGCGCAGTAAATCAGACGCGGGTTGATCCGGCTCAATGCTTCGTAGCCGAGTCCCCAACGGTCTGTCGCTCCCGGTCGGAAGTTCTCGATGAGTATGTCGGACTCTGCAACCAGTTGCCGGACGATCTTCTGGCCCGCGTCGGACTGCAAGTTGAGAGTAAGACTTCGCTTGTTTCGATTGGCGCTCAGGAAGTAGCAGCTGACACCGTTCCAGAAAGGCGGGTAACCGCGAGTGTCATCACCACGATCCGGTGCCTCAATCTTGACGACGTCTGCGCCGAGGTCCCCCAGCGTCATGGCGGCGAAAGGTCCTGCGAGATGCCGGCTCAAGTCCACCACTTTGATGCCCTCGAGCGGTCCCGTCATCGCCATGTTCGACTCCCCATTTCGCCTACGCCCCGGTGAAGTGCGGCGCGCGCTTTTCGCTGAAGGCCGCGAGTGCCTCACGTCTATCACCGGTCGTCGCGGAGAGTGTTACCGCGGCGATATGGTGGTTAGACGATCCTTCGGCGCCCGCCTGAACGCTCACCCACAGGTTTTCTTTGGTCATCGCCAGCGCGAGCGGAGACAAGCCATGGAGCGTCTCGATGGTCTCGTTGACTGCACCCTCGAGATCGTCGACAGCGCGAGTGATGAGGCCGATGCGCTCACCCTCCTCGGGTTCGATCCAGCGGGCGGTCAGCAACATGTCTTGTGCGCGGGTCAGACCAATCAACGACACCAGGCGATGGGCGGGAGAGGGAACAGCCACGCGGGGCTCGGGGTAACTGAATCGCGATCCGCGCGTCGCGAATCGCAAATCTCCCGAAATCATCAGCTCCGTGCCCAAACCCGCTGTCACTCCATCGATCGCGCTGATCACTGGGACCGGGATGAGTCGAAGCTTTTTGAGAACGCGATGCATTGTCGAAACACGGTGACGTGCGAAGGCGGACGATGCCTCACGCGACTCTTTCAAATCGATCCCTGCACAGAATCCAGGAGCGGTAGCCGTGAGCACGACCACGCGCGGTGGCTGCTCGTACAAACGATCAAGCTCATGCTCGAGCTCTTGAAGCAGACCGATGCTCACCGCATTCCGCACGCGCGGTCGGTTGAGTATCAGCGTGACGACGTCTCCGTCGACACGCACGATCAACGGACGTTCCGCGTCCTCAATCGCCATTCGCAGCCCTCCAAAGCTCTGCGCGACTATCTCCGCTCGATCGTTTTGGGCGTCGAGCCAGCATAGCGCTCTCCCGCCGATCTCGCAACGTCGAGAACGGACGAATTGGCGCGGGGTTTGAGGTTAAAGGTTGTGAACGAGAGGTGGAACTTTGCAGGTCATTCGTGAGGAAGTCAGGTACCCCCTGCGGGATTCGAACCCGCGGTCTCCACCTTGAAAGGGTGGTGTCCTAGGCCT
The DNA here is from genome assembly GCA_963782955.1 of uncultured Chloroflexia bacterium. Classification (GTDB taxonomy): domain Bacteria; phylum Chloroflexota; class Chloroflexia; order Thermomicrobiales; family Thermomicrobiaceae; genus CALAGB01. The sequence continues at coordinate 10,065 of CAWALJ010000002.1, forward strand.
CTAGACGAAGGGGGCAACTTGAACAACCAGATAAGGTTACAGGTTGCTGAAATCGGTTGTCAAATCGCGTCGGGCGATCCTCGAACACCGTCGTCGCTTCGCCGAATGAAATGACCCCGTGCCCAGGCAAGGTAGGCCAGGAGCAGCGCGATGTATATCAGCAGCGTCGTGGTCCAGCCGAGTGTCACCGTAGTACTCGACGTCCACCTGAACGCCGCCGCTCGCTCTGCAACGGCAACGATCAGCCTCGCCGGAACCCAAGTGAACGCTCCGGCGATCTCGCCGAGAATCGGATGAATCGGAGCAAGCAGCATCGTGACGACTCCGCCAGCCATCACCAGCGGCACGAGTGGGCCGGAAACGAGATTCGCGAGAGGAGACGAGATCGAGTAAGTCCCGAGATGATGCAGCAGCAACGGAGCCACCGAGATCTCGGAAACGAGCGGCACCGCCAATGCCGTCTGCCATGCCGGTCGGGAGTAACTCTGTTCGAGCAGCAACACGATTCCCACCGTCGCTGCCACCGAAAGCTGAAAGCCGATGTTGAACCGGATGAGCGGCGTGATGGCAAGCATCAGCGCGGTCGTCATCACCAGCGATGTCAGCAGATCTCCCGGACGACCCCGCCAATGAGCCAGCAGGAAGATGGATGCCATCCCCGCCGCTCGCAGCACGGAAGGCTCGAGCCCGACGAGAAAGGCATACGCCCAGACTCCAACGATGCTTGCCAAGGTCAATAAAGAGCGGCTCGGCACGAGGTATCGCAGCAGAATGGCGAGCAAACCGGCGACCATGGCGACGTTCCACCCACTAACGGCGGTAATCTGTGACATTCCCGAGGCCTGAAAAGCGGATCGAGTGGCATCCGTCATGCCCGAGTCGTCGCCGTTCAGCACTCCCAGTGTGAGTGATCCAGCTGGCTCCGGCACGTAGGTTTCAATCGATCGCGTCGCGACGTCGTTGATTGACGTTCGCAGCCGGTCCAACTGGGTTGCCTTTGACCCAATAACCGTGAAGCTGGGTACGAAGAGGTTCTGACCATGTGAAACGGGTAATTCGACCTCTTGAGGATCCGAGGTGTTCCAGCTCGGCGGTGCCCAAATGCTTATGATGTCGCCGTATCTTATTGACGGGAACGATGGTAATGAGGCGGACAAGGTCTTCCTCGATGGTGCCTGCAACTCGATGGAGACCCTCGTTCGGCTCGAGGCCGACTTTGGCACGCCGGAAACAACGGCGACGATAGTTCGGTCGGCGCTACTGACGGGAACAACAATATGATCGGTGACAGGCGTTACTTCCTGGGCCCTCCACGCGCCCAATCCAACGCAGAGCAACGCCAAGACGACAACAGCGCGGTCCGCCGGTCTCTTGACGATGAATTGCATCGTCACGGCGGCAAGTACGAGAGGGATCGAGATCAGCCACCCAACCCCACTGTCGTGCAGAATCACACCGCTCAGAAACGCCAGCGACAACGCCAGACCAGCCACGACTACGGCCCAACCGTAACCTGATCTCTGAAACCATTCACCATGCGATCCGAGATACCTTGAACTTTGGCCAGATCGTCGACAGTCGCGAACGGACCGTTCGCCGATCGGTACTCGATGATTCGCTCCGCCAGTGCCGGTCCGACACCTGGAAGTTGTTCGAGTTCGGTCTGGCTCGCTGTGTTGATGTTGATTGGGCCTAATGGTGTGGTCGCAGAGGCCGTCGCCTGGGGATGGGAGTTGGCGCCCGTGGTTGTCGACGGCGTTGCGGTCGATTTGACCGGAACGATGATCTCCTGACCGTCCTTGAGTTCCGCAGCCATTGGAATGCTCGTCGAATCGGCAGTATCCAGCAAATGCGCCTGATCAAGTAAGGAGGCCACGCGAGATCCGCGTGGCAAGCTATACAGTCCCGGCGTCGCGACCGCGCCTCCTGCGTATACCGTAATTTGATCGCTTCCCGTCACTGGTTCTACCCGTAGGACCAGATCGCGCGACCGATCACCGCGGACGATGACCACAATCACCGCGATTGCGAGCGCCACCACGGCGCCGATTGCCAGCAAGCGAACGCTGATCCGCTCCATCCACACCGCCATTTCCATTCACGTCGGAAACCCACAACACTATAATCGTACAAACGCGCAAATCAAGACACTTTCGACCAAAATTGGCATTCAAATTGGTATACTTACGGTCTGATCTGGCAGGGCCCGACTCACGTTGCGGTCCTCTTTGGCGTGCACTCGCGTGTGATTGGACGGCCCGCCGTGTCGCTTTCCGGCATCATCCCACTACTGCAGCGCGACACCTGGTTCATGGCGTTTGAAGACGCGGTGAGCCATCTGCCGACGGCACGTGTGCTCGAGATCGACGACCTGCCCATTGCCGCGCGGGTCGCCGCAATCGCCGCTCACGTGTCCAAACAGACGCGGCCAACCGTGATTGTCACGCCTCGCCAAGACGCGGCCGAGGAATTGGCCGGACTTCTGACCGAGTACCTCGATGAGGTGCCGCTCGTCTGGCCAGCGCCAGAGGCGCTCCCTTACGAACAACTGCCAGTTGATCGCACCACTAGCGCGCGCAGGGTCGAGATCATGGCCAGTCTGCTGGATGGAACTGCGCAGCTGGTACTGGTGCCAGCGACCGGTCTCTCGCAGATCGTGGGTTTACCCGAAATTCTGACACAAGAACGCATCAGTCTGGCCGTCGGCGAGCGCCTGCGCCTCGATGTCATGGTCGAATCCGCCCTCGCACAGGGCTATGAATTGCTGCCAATGGTGACCGAGCCCGGGCAGATCAGCCGACGAGGTGGGATAATCGACATTTTTCCACCAGCATCGGACCATGCCATCCGAATCGATCTGTTCGGCGACGAAATCGAATCAATTCGGATTTTCGATGCGGAGACCCAACGTTCGATCCAACGCCTGGAGCGGGTCGACCTCTTGCCGCCGCTTGAGATCTCACTGGCTCATGCCGAGCAGGCCGCGGCAAATCTTCGGTCGCTCGACTCATCAAAGCTTCGCCCCGAAGTCGATGAGGAATGGCAGCGACTCATCCGACACACCGAGCATCGTGATCTCAGGTCGGGTATCGAGTTGCTTGCTCCCTATCTGGTCGAACAACCGGCCTCTCTCATCGACTACTTGCCCGACGATCATCTGCTGGTCTTCATCGAGCCGTCGTCGGTACGGCTTTCGATCGAACAGCTCGAAGCACAATCGGAAGAACTTCGTGAAGCGTTGGAAAGCGCGGGTGAACTGCCAGAGGGCATGCGACGAACCTATCTCAATTGGTCTGAGGTTTCGGAACGCCTGAGTGCCACACGGCAGATCAGCTTTGGCGGCATCCCGATTGGCTGGAAGCCTTCAGTGGCGAGACCGATCGAGGAAATGTCGATGTTCGCGACCGAGATGACTTCATATGGAGGTCGACTCGATCGCGTAATCGAACGTGTGAAGGAGCTGCTCGCCGAAGGTTGGGCGGTTATCGTGGCGACCGAACAAGCGCAGCGAGTGAGCGAGGTTCTGGAAGAGAACGAGATCTTCCCCCGAGTGCGTAAAGAGAACCTGGCCGTTACCCGAACCGGGTCGCTACCGCCATCCCCGGCAACCGTGGAAGTTATTCACGCGCGTCTTAACGGCGGCTGGAGCAACGACGAAATCAAGCTGCTCTTGCTGACCGACCGCGAGCTCTTTGGCTACCGTCATGTGGTCCGTCCGTCTCGACAACGCCGCTCAACGGGCAACACACCAACTCTGGAGCGTCTGGAGCCAGGGTCGTTCGTGGTCCACACCGAGCACGGCATTGCGCAGTACGCGGGCATCGTGCGGATGACGCTCAACGACGTCGAGCGCGAGTACTTGCTGCTCGAATACGCGGACAACGACCGACTCTATCTGCCGGTCGACCAGATCGATCGTATTACTCCCTACGAGGGCGGCGGGCTCGCGCCGAAGCTGACCCGACTCGGTTCGCCTGAGTGGGCGCGAGTCAAACAACGGGTGCGGCGGGCCGTGCGGGAGATGGCATTTGACCTGCTGCAACTCTACGCCGCGAGAGAGTCCGCTCAGGGCGCCCCTCTCGGACCTGACTCGATCTGGGATCGGGAGCTGGAAGAGTCGTTCCCGTTTAAAGAGACGGTTGATCAGCTCAAGGCCATTCAAGACGTCAAAGGCGATCTCGAGCAGATACGCCCAATGGATCGTCTGGTGTGCGGCGACGTTGGCTACGGCAAGACGGAAGTCGCACTTCGCGCGGCGTTCAAGGCTGTCAACTCTGGCTTTCAGGTTGCCATTCTGGTCCCGACGACGGTTCTCGCGTTGCAGCACACGCGCAGTTTCCAGTCTCGTCTGGCGCCGTTTCCAGTGCGCATTGAGATGCTGTCGAGGCTGCGCACCCGCCATGAACAGAATGAGTTGATCAAGGACCTCGCAAGTGGGCAGGTTGACATCGTCATTGGCACGCATCGGCTGCTACAGAAAGACGTTCAGTTCAAACGGCTCGGACTGCTGGTCATCGACGAAGAACAGCGATTCGGTGTCGCGCACAAAGAGGTGCTGAAGAGGGCTCGCACCGACGTTCACGTCATGACTATGACCGCCACGCCAATTCCGCGAACCCTGTACATGGCGCTGTCAGGTATTCGCGATCTTTCCGTCATCAACACGCCTCCGAAGGATCGGACGCCAATTCGCACCTTCGTCACTCCAAGCGGAGATCGGCTCATTCGGGAAGCTATCCTGCGCGAGATCAGCCGTGGCGGACAGGTCTACTTCGTTCACAATAGAGTGCAGAGCATCCACCATGTGCTACAGCATCTGCAGCGGCTCGTACCGGAGGCACGATTCGGGGTAGGCCATGGGCAGATGGACGAACATGAACTCGAGCAGGTAATGGTCTCGTTCGTGGAGAATGAGTTCGACGTTCTTATCTGCACCACAATTATCGAGTCGGGCGTCGACATCCCGAACGTGAATACCGTGATTATCGACCAGTCTCACCACTTTGGTCTGACCCAGCTCTATCAGCTTCGCGGACGCGTCGGACGCGGCAATCACCGCGCATACGCCTACCTGCTCTACGATGACAAGCGCGCGTTGAGCCAGGAAGCCGTCGCGCGTCTGGAGGCGATTCAGGAAGCGACCGAGCTTGGCGCGGGGTTTCAGATCGCACTGCGGGATCTTGAAATTCGTGGCGCGGGCAACATTCTGGGCGCCGAACAGAGCGGTCATATCGCCGCAGTCGGGTTCGATCTCTACACGCGCATGCTGACCACCGCGGTCGAGGAGGTTCGCCAGGGCCATCCAATCGAGGAACCGGAGCCAGTTTCGGTCGATTTGCCAGTACAGGCAGTCATTCCACAGAACTATGCGGGAAACGAAGAAGTCCGCGTCGATCTCTACAAAAAGTTCGCGTCAATTCGCAGCTATGGCGAGTTGCGTGACCTGCAAGAAGAACTTATCGACCGGTTCGGACCGATGCCGGATCCGGTTGTGCGCCTCACTGAGTTGGCGCGCCTGCGCATCCGTGCCGGTCAGCTTGGGATTACATCGATCATCGAGCGAGAGGGCGAAATCTATATACGACCGGTGATCGGCGCGCGTCTCAATCAGACGGGTTTGCGCACCGAATTGGGAGACGGCGTCTTCGTGACTCCCAATCAGGTGCGCATGACCACTTCTCGGCTATCAGTCGACGTCTGGAAGGCAGTTCAAACCGTGATCAGCGAGGTCGAGGACTGTGATGCGACCGTATTGGCAACGGCGAGCTGACGGATTGCCGTCGTCGACCTAGTCCTTGATGTACGCGATGGTGGCGCCTTCGCCACCTTCTGATCGCTCGGCAAGCTCGAACCGGTCGACCACCGGATGTCGCCGCAACACCTCATGCACCTGTGCCCTCAGCGCTCCAGTCCCCTTGCCGTGCACGATTCTGACTGAGGGAAGACCGGCCAGCGCTGCCGAATCCAGATAACGATCCAGCGTGTCCTCAACCTCGTGAACTCTCATTCCCAAAATCTGTATCTCCGGGTCCACCCGAGGTGCCGCTGGGAGTGTGGTTGTGGCGCGGCGCCGACGGGTTTCTGGCTCTTTGCGTATCTCTCGGCGCACCGCACTGATCGGCTGAACCAGTCGAAATGCTCCGGACGACACCTCAACGCTCTCTCCATCGTCCGAGAAGCCGACCACTTCGCCGCTAATCCCGGCCGCGGGAAGATTGACCCAATCGCCAACGCGAATCGGTTCTGGCGGAGCCTGCGTCGAGCGACGCCTGCGGGAAGCTCGTCGAATCTGCTGTTCCGCTTCCTTCAATTCGTGAAGCTCCGGGGTCGATTCGGCTGGTTGCGTCGAAGCTTCCGCAATCGGAGAATTCGACGATCGGCGCGCACGTCGGACCAATTCCCGGGCCTCGCGCATTTCGCTTTCGAGCTCGGCAATCGCCTCCTGCCGCGCCTCGGCCCGCTTCAATTCGGCGTCGCGAAGCTCCATCTGAGCCTCAGAGCGCAGCCTGGAGGCCTCGGACTGTTCGGCCTTGGCCGCCTTCAGCGCGGCGTCGGTCTCGAGTCGTCGCTGTTGAATCTGCGCCAGCAGGTCGTCGACGTGCTCGGCGCCCGGGTCAAGGTACTGTCGTGCGGCGTCAGCAATCTCCGATGGAAGCCCGAGACGTTGAGCGATCGCCAGGGCGTTCGAACGGCCCGGTATGCCGGTGATCAGGCGATAGGTTGGCCGTAGGCTCTTGAGATCGAATTCCGCGCTGGCGTTCTCCACCCCTGTCGTCGCATACGCGAACGTCTTGAGCTCCGAATAATGGGTCGTGACAATAGCCAGCGACCCACGTTCGAGGAGCGCCGAAATAATGGCTCGTGCCAGGGCCGATCCCTCTTGTGGATCGGTGCCGGCAGCAATCTCGTCGATCAAGATGAGACTGCGCGACCCAGCTTCTCGCAACATGGCGATGATTTTGGTCATGTGGCCAGAGAAGGTCGACAAGCTCTGTTCGATGCTTTGCTCGTCACCAATGTCGGCGAAGATCCCGTCAAACACGCTCAGTCCAGACCCATCCGCCGCCGGAATGAACATCCCCGACTGGGCCATCATGGCCAGTAATCCGACCGTCTTCAGAGCGACGGTCTTTCCACCGGTGTTCGGTCCAGTGATCACCAGGATGCGCTGGCCGTCACCCAGGACCACGTCGACCGGCACCACCGTTGCGGGATCGAGGAGGGGGTGCCGCGCCTCACGCAGGTTGACTGCCTGTACCGTCGAGTCCCCCGTCGGGCTTATCTCTCCAAGGATCTCCGGCCTTCGCGCCCGCATGTCGAACGCAAGGCGAGCTTTGGCCAGGGCGACATCGATGGCCGCTACGGCTTCGATAGTCTGACTCAGTTCCGGCGCAACCGCGCCGATCTGTTGCGTGCGAACCCTCAGAATTCGTTCGACCTCGTGTTCTTCAGCCATCTGCAGTTCGCGCCACTGGTTGTTGAGCTGTACCACGTCGATTGGCTCGACGAAAAGCGTCTGCCCACTCGCAGAGGTGCCATGTACGACACCGGGAACCTGACCACGTCGATCCGCCCGCACCGGAATGACGTAGCGTCCTTCGCGCATGGTAACGATCGGATCTTGAATGGCGCTGTTCGGACCAGCGTCCGCGATCATTCGATTGAGACGGTCCAGCAGGCGCCGGTGAGCGACACGTACTTCACGCCGAATGTCTCCGAGTTGCGGTGACGCGCTATCGAGAATCTCGCCACGCGATCCCACGGTTCGGGAAAGATCGGCTTCAAGTCCGGGTACGGATGCGATTGCTTCCACAAACTCAGCCAAAAGAGGGAATTGATCTCCCCAATCGTTCTGGAAGAACGTCCGCCGCAGCGCGCCCGAGGATTGAATGGTGTCGAGCGTCTCGCGCAGGTCTGTCGGCGCGAGTAGAACGCCGACGCGAGCGCGTTCAATGATGTCCCGGATGTCGCGCACGCCACCAACGGTGAACGAGGGATTGCGATTCAGCATCTCAACTGACTCGTTCGTTACGTCAAGGAGATAGCGGACGTCGTCCACATCGCTGGTTGGGCCAATTTCGGCGGCCCGCACGGCTGCTACCGAGTACTGGCAGCGCTGTGCCAACATCTCGAGCACGCGGGGAAATTCCAATACCCTGGCAGAGTCAACAGACACAGTGGCGCCTTTCAAAAATCGATTGCGAGCATGTTGTTTCGGAGGCGACGTCATGAGTTGATGAAGCTTGATACGCGCAAACTGACGGCAGAGAGACAGTCATCTCTCGCTTGCCGTCAATTTAATCAGAGATCGGCGTGGAAATCACGGAATTGCCGACACCATCGGACAATTGCCGTAGTGCTGAACCATGGCCAAGTGGCGTGAAAGTGCGGCCGTGTCACTTTGTTGGCAGGGGTTCCAATATGACAGGAACGATGCCCGGCGTGACCGCATCGACAGAGTCGTACACGTACGGTGACAATTTCAGGACCTGACCCGTCAAGATCGAACCATGATATTCATGGTGCAGCCAGTTCGTACCCCAGCCTGACGGGAGATTCTGTACCGTGTTGTTGGAGGACTGCGTCAGTACCGTAACCATACTGACTGAGAGGAACGCCGAAAGGACAACAAGTCCCAAGATGCCCGTGACCCCGCCTCGGAACTCCAACGAAAGGTGCGTACGCAGGCGCTCGATGCGGAACGAACGCATCAACAGATAATCGAGACCGACACCAGCACCCAGCATCAGCAACCAGAAAGACATGAAGTTGGCAATCACCGGATCGATCGGAATGAGCCAATGGGACAACACGTCACCGAGCGTCCTGTAAAAGATCGACGAAACCACCACGGCGCCGATCAGCGAGAAGACTCCTCCCAGCGATCTTAGCACCCCGGCGAAAAACGCCGCAGTGAAAACCGCCAGAAAGACGATGATAATGAGAATGTCTAGCGTATTCATCCGACCCTCCCGCAGCGTGGCGGCGCAACGACTCGGTCGCGAATTCGGATCTCTATGGTTCTTCGCACGTACGCAATCGTTGACACGAACATCTGTTCGCACCTATAATGTCAATCAGGTAGCCAGATTTATGGTTACAGAGGGCGAAGGCAGGGCAGGTGATGGCAAGAAACCTTTCGCGTCGACAACAAGCGATGCTTGAATACATTGAAAAGTTCCTCGACGAAAGCAACTACCCACCGACCATCCGCGAAATCCAGCGTGACCTGAATATCTCCTCAACCAGCGTCGTCGACTACAACCTCAACATCCTGGAGCAGCGATCTCTCATTCGACGAAACCGCAACATTTCTCGCGGTATCGAGGTCATCGGGCGCGCTCCGGCGGGTCATAACATCGTCCGTGTCCCAGTCGTTGGGCAGATCGCCGCCGGTTTGCCGATCCCAGTCCTAGATGATTTTGTCCAGGACGAATTGACTGAGCAATTGGAGATTAGTACTGATTTGGTCGGGAGCCGAGAACAAGGTCTCTTTGCCTTGCGCGTCAAGGGCCTTTCGATGATTGATGCCTTGATCAACGACGGAGACATCGTCATTCTGCGCCATCAGGATCATTGCGAGAATGGCGAGACGGTCGCAGTGTGGCTACGCAGCGAGAAAGAGACCACGCTGAAGCGTTTCTACATCGATGGCGACCGCGTCCGTCTGCAACCGGCAAACGCATCCATGGACCCGATCTTCACCTCTGCCGAGAACGTTGAAATTCAGGGGAAACTGGTAACGGTCGTTCGGCCCTACTTGAACTGACTCTCTCGTCCTCATCCTGCAACCGAGCCTAATCTCACCTGGCAATTCGACGACGTGCTACAAATGCACGTCGTCTTGCTTCTTCGTCGGCTAGCAACTGAACCACCGCCTGAGTACCGAACCCGGAGGACATGCGTTGATCCACTCCGACCATGATCGGCCCAAAGTCCTCATGCTTGGCACCTTCGGGCTACGTCCCAAGGCGACCCTTCGGTCGCGGGCGCTGGCGATAGCTCAGGCACTTTCGAATCGATGGTCATTCAATCTGATGACGACACCGTGGGATAACCCGTCCGACGCTGGCGCCCGATGGTTCGAACACGATGTACCGGTTGGAAACACTCGGACAGTTCGACCGGCGCTGTTTCCCTTCGCGATCCGTGAGATGACCGCTGAAGCGGACCGCATTCATCCCGCTCTCGTTCATCTGTTCAAGCCAAAAGGCTTTGGCGACCTGGCGGCGCGACGCCTGCGAAGACGCCTCCCAGTGGTGGTGGACATGGACGACTGGGAAGGTGACGGCGGGTGGAACGAGATCGGAGGGTACGGTTTCGTTCAGCGGCGTCTCTTTGACTGGCAGGAGAGAACCTGGCCGCGCCTGGCCTCCGCCGTGACCGTCGCGAGCCGCGAATTGGAGCGGCGCGCCATCGATCTTGGTGCCGACCCGAACCGTATCTTCTACGTGCCCAACGGATTGTCTCGCGTCCATTTCGACACCATTGCACGGGCCCGAGCCGATACCGCGAATGACGCAAAGCTGAGCATCTCTACATCACGACCCATGATCGGTCTGTATACGCGTTTCGTGGAGTTCGACGTATCGAGTGTCGCGAGAGTGATGAAGCTGGTCGTCGAACGGTTTCCGACTGCGCGACTTCTGATTGTTGGGGCCTCCGCCAGCGGTGAAGCGGAACGTCTACTGCTCGATACAGCGCATCAGATGGGGATAGTCGAAGTCTTCGATATTCGTGGCTGGACGGAGCCGGACGCCATCCCAGCCCTGATCTCGTCATGTGATGTTGCGATACATCCGTTCGACGACAATACGGTCAATCGCGCGAAGTGCTCGGTCAAGCTTCTCGAGCTCATGGCGTCCGGCACTCCGGTGGTGACGAATTCGGTTGGTGAGAACGCATCCATGATCCAGAACGGTGAATCTGGTCTGCTGGTGGCCCCAGGCGACATTCGTGCGCTAGCAGATGGGGTGATCGGCCTATTGGAGGATGCCCCACGAGCCAGGTTGATGGGTGAATCCGCACGTCGTCGCGTCGCGCAGCATTACTTATGGGACCACCTCGCGACGCGTGTAGCGGTGGCCTACTCGTGCGGACTCCAAGTCCATCAATGACGGCCTGCCGCAGGGCGTCCAATGAATTCCTCAGACGTTGTTTGGCTCTCCTCACAGCATGAACTGCCCGATAGCTTGACATTAATAGAGTCGGCCGCCACTTTACCCGGCGCGATTTCCTTGTTAGGATCCAGTTCGTACGCAACAAAACAGTTGGATGGTGGCGCACAGTGACCTAAGTCGAACCAGAGGGGAGACGCACAGTGGACGTCGGACGCTCGATATCGTACGTCTTTCAGGATCCGCAATGGCTAAAAAAGATCGTGATTGGCGGTCTGCTGTCGATCATCCCGATATTCGGCACGTTTGTGACGATCGGATATTGGATTCGAGTGGCTCAGGGCGTTGCCAATGGATACGAGCTACCGCTGCCGGAATGGGATGATTTCGGCGGCGACTTCATCCGCGGACTCAAGGCGTTCGTCGCGCTGATCGTTTGGGCTATCCCATTGATCATCCTGTTTACCTGCGGTGCGATACCCTTCTCGCTTGCCGGCAACAGTTCCAACGGAGCCGTTTCCGCGTTTGGCGTCCTGTTTGGCGTCGGGTTCTACGGCATCGCCACTCTCTGTTCTTTGGCGCTGGCATTCGTTGCGCCGGTGATTGTCGGCCGGGTGGTAATGCAGAACTCGGTAAATGCAGCGTTCGATTTCAGCACAATCATCAATGAATCACGGGCGAACGCGGTGCCACTGCTCATCATCGTGGGCATGACCCTCGTCCTGCGCTTCGTCGCCGGGTTCGGCATCATCCTGTGCTTTGTTGGCATCTTTTTTACCTGGTTTCTGTCGTACGTCATGCTCAGTCACCTTTACGGTCAACTGTGGCGTCGGCTCGGGACCTATGTGCCGACAGGTACTGGAACGATCATTCCTGGGTCAACCGACTGACGTAGTACGTGGATTGAGCTTAGTCTCGTTCCGCGCGGAACTTGAAATGCTGTGAACACCCCGGAAGAGCGCTTCAGCAGTGTCATCTTCCGGGGTGCGCTTGTTCCTGGGCATCGAGCTGTGACGCTGAAGAAGAGTCGATTGCCGGATCGTCGGAATATTGGTGCAAGTCGGACAAGAACTTTGACATATATCGACTCAAGAATGTACAATAGACGTGTATGGGTTCGCCGTTTTGATTGATCCGAGGGGTCGATGCAGTTCAAAGACTATTACCAGATTCTCGGGGTGCCTCGGGACGCTGACGAAAAGGCGATCAAATCGGCATACCGCAAGAAGGCTCGACAGCTACATCCCGACGTCAACAAGACCGACCCGCAAGCGGAAGAGAAGTTCAAGGACCTGAACGAGGCGTACGAGGTCCTGAAAGATTCCGAAAAGCGGAGCCGCTACGATCGCTACGGTTCCGATTGGGAGCGCTACCAGCAGACGACCGCCAGTGGAACGTCGACTCCGGGGGGAGATTTCTCCGACTGGTTCTCCGGACGTGGAGGCAGTGGTCGCGGCACACGGTACGACCAGCAAACGGGAGAGTCTTCCGGTTTTTCGGATTTCTTCGAGACACTATTTGGCGACACATTCGGACGCACTACGACGCGACGTCGTCCCCGTCCGCAGCCGCAGCGTGGCCAAGATTACGAATACGCACTCGAGATAACGCTATCCGAGGCGTACGCAGGCACTACTCGTCGATTTGATGTGCAGCTCCAGGAGCGGTGTGAAACCTGCCACGGAACCGGACTAATTGGCAACAACGTCTGCTCTGTCTGCGGTGGTGACGGAACTGTTCGGCGGACGAAGACGTTGGAGGTGAAGGTACCCGCCGGGGTGCGCACAGGATCGAAGGTCCGCGTTGCCGGACAGGGCGCACCGGGCGTGAGCGGTGGTCCCAACGGTGACATCTACTTGAACGTCTCGATCAAGCCGGACCCGAGGTTCGAGTTGGATGGCGACAACATTCGCACTGAAGTCGACGTCCCGCTCTACACCGCGATTCTCGGCGGTGAAGTCCGCGTTCCAACCATGGACGGGCCAGTCGAACTGCGCATTCCGCAGGGAACCCAGAACGGGCAGTTGTTCCGACTGAGGGGCAAAGGCATGAAGTCGGTCAGTTCGAAACAGCGTGGAGACCTGCTGGCGCGGATGAAGGTTCGGCTGCCAACCAACCTCTCGGACCGTGAGATCGAACTATTTGAAGAACTTCGTGATTCGAACGTCGTCAAGGTCTAGCAAATCAGACGACACGATGCATCCGATGGGACGAGCCGTCTCAAGTCCAGAGTCACCCCAAACGCGTGTTATAGTAGTCGATGGTCCGCGGGAGTCCTGCTCGCGGACCGTTGACTGTGCCTGACGGGAGGATCGGCGTGGCGGTTACCATCATCATCGGCGGACAATGGGGCGACGAAGGCAAAGGCAAAATTACCGACACGCTGGCCGCTCGCGCCAGTATGGTGGTTCGTCCCAACGGCAGCACCAACGCGGGACATACCGTTCAGACCAAAGACGGCATCTTCAAGTTCCATCTCGTCCCTTCCGGCGTTCTCTATCCTGACTGCGACTGCGTTATCGGTGCCGGAGTCGCCATCCCGCCGCAGGATCTTCTCAATGAGATTCAAGAGTTGGAAGAACGCGGCGTGGACACAACTCGCCTGTACATCAGTGATCGAGCCAACGTGATCATGCCCTTTCACCCGCTGCTTGATCAACTCGAAGAGGAACGTCGTGGAACGCACAGCATCGGGACCACGCTTCGCGGCAATGGCCCGGCCTATGCTGACAAGGCGGGACGGCGAGGCATTCGCATCGCTGACTTACTTGATGAGAAATCGTTGGTCGAGCGACTGAATCTGATTGTGCCAGAGAAGAACGTGCTGCTATCCAGCCTCTACGGGGTCGATCCATTTGACCTGACAGAGATGTTGGAGCAATTCAGCGCATTCGGTGAGCAGCTTGCGCATCGCGTCGTAGCGTCGGAGATGATGGTGCAGGATGCGATCGCCGACGGTCGCTCGATTCTGGTCGAAGGGGCTCAGGCAGTACTGCTGGACATCGACTACGGCACGTATCCATACGTGACATCAACGTCGCCAACCGCCGCCGGTGCCTGCCAGGGCGCTGGAGTCGGGCCAACACAAGTGAACTCCGTCGTTGCGGTCTACAAGGCGTACACCACCCGCGTCGGAGGTGGCCCCTATCCGAGTGAACTGCACGATGAAACCGGTGAACTCTTGCGTCGGCGGGGACATGAATTCGGCACCACTACTGGACGACCACGCCGAACTGGGTGGTTCGACGCGGTCACCGGTCGCTATTCCGCAAGACTGAACGGTGTGACCGAGGCGGCCATTACGAAGCTCGATATCCTCGACCCGCTGCCAGACATTCAAATCTGCGTCGGATATGAGTTGAATGGCGAGCGTTTGCGCGCTCCTCATGCCGTTGCGGACGTCTACGGGCAAGTAACGCCAATCTTCGAATCTATGCCGGGTTGGCAGCAGGATACCTCCAGCATGACCGAATACCGTGAACTGCCGGTGAACGCGCGCAAATACATTGACCGGCTGGAGGAGTTGCTCGACGTCCCGGTTACGATGATCGGCCTGGGGCCATCTCGGGAGCAACTAATGTGGCGTGACCAGTCTAACCTCCAGTGATCGCGAAACCGTGCACGGATCCGCGCACGGTTGACTCGACATTCGGACCAATTTAGACTCCGTCCAATTCCTTCCACGATTGGTTTGTCGTTGTCGCAAAGGAGCACACGTTGCTTGATGCCCAGCAGATTCAGGAAATCATTCCGCACCGCTACCCATTTCTCCTGGTGGATCGGATCATCGAGATCGAATATGGACAGCGAGCGGTCGGCATCAAGAACGTATCGATGGGCGATCCATTCTTTCAAGGACATTTTCCGGGCCATCCGGTGATGCCCGGTGTCTTGATCGTCGAAGCACTGGCACAGGTCGGCGCGGTGGCACTCCTCGGGATGGAGCAGAACCAAGGCAAGATCGCCCTCTTCGCTGGCATCGACGGGGTTCGATTCAAGCGACAGGTTGTGCCCGGAGACGTGCTGCGGCTTGAAGTCGAGGTGGGCAAGATGCGCCGCGGCGTTGGCGTCGGAACCGCGACGGCGACCGTGGACGGCGAACTCGCGGCACGGGGCCAACTGATGTTCGCGGTTGTTGACGATGGCTCGAATACCTGAGACGCAGCTACGTGATCACCTGATCGCTCTCGCCGCACGTGCGGTCGATAGAGCCACGCGCCGTATGTCACGCAGCCAGACAATCGAACCCGCGACCATCAAGCGCATTCTCGTGGTGAAGCCCTGCTGTTTTGGCGACGTGATGATGGCGACCCCGGCATTACGAGCCCTACATCACACTTTCTCGTCCGCCTCGATTCACGTGCTCACTACCCAATGGTGCGCTGAAGCCCTGAGAAATAACCCCAACATCAATGGTGTCTACCGCTATCCCTCGGCAATTTCCGTCGTCCAGTTCCTCCGATTGGTTCAGCGCATCAAGAGCCAGCACTACGACCTAGGAATCAGTCTGGACCGGTCTCCTATCGTCAACATCTTGCTTATGCTTTCCGGCATCCCTGAACGAGCGGGAATCGACAGCTCTGGGCGAGGTATCGGACTCACTCGCCGGGTCGCGCCAGTACCAAATCAGCACGAAACCGAACTCTATCTGGCGGTGACAGCGTCCGTTGGGTCGATCGCACAGGGTTCACAGCCGGAATACTGTACGACCGAGGAAGCCCGACGAACGGCGAAAAGACTCGTCGAAGGTCTCGTTGATCCCATAGTTGTGATTCACCCCGGTGGAGCGGTGAACCCTGGAAGCACGCTGCTGACGAAGCGCTGGCCCGCAGTGATGTACGGCGAGTTGGCATCGGAACTGGTGCAGCGCGACGGGGCAAGCATCGTAGTGGTCGGAGCCGAATCTGACGCGGACGCCGTTCAAGGGGCAATCGATTTCACCGACGCTCAGGTGACCGACCTTTCCCAACAACTCACGGTGCCGGAACTGGCCGCCATTTGCGAGCGTGCAGCCCTATACATCGGCAACGACAGCGGCATGTCGCATCTGGCCAGCGCAGTGAACACTCCGACGGTAACCATCTTCGGACCGACCAGCCCGGATATGTACCGTCCGCTCGGACCCAATGCGACTGCCTGCAACCCCGCCAGGCAACCGAGCAACTCGTGGTTGCCTCTGGACTTGCGGCGTCGCTCAACGACGGGAGTGTCCGGAATTGATATCGCCCAAGTCAGCGTCGAAGAAGTGCTTGAGGCCTGCGAGCGACTGCTCGCCCGGTCACGAAGCGTTGAACGGATGAGCCGTGGCGATGCGTGATTTGGCCCGGGCCGGAGCGCGCGAGATTGTTTCACATCGTCGAGTCGAGCGCTATCAGCCAGAAGACCGTCATGTGTGGTTGATTCGCCCGGATCACCTTGGCGACGTGCTCTTCCTGCGTCCAGCGCTCCGTCGTTTTCGTCAATCACTGCCAGATTGGCACATCACGCTAGCAATCGGCCCATGGTCGCGAGCCGTCGTCGATGCCGACCCGAATGTCGATGAAGTTGTCGAGATCCGCTTTCCCGGGTTTGACCGCAATGCCGTGAAGCGCCCATGGCAGCCATATCAACTCTTGTTTGCTGAAGCGGAGCGGCTCCGCGCACGACGGCCGCAAGCGGTGATACTGCTGCGAGAGGATCACTGGTGGGGAGCGCTCCTGGCACGTCAAGCGGGAGTGCCGATCATTATCGGTGCCGAATCGCCAACGACAACGGACCTCCTGACGGATCAAATCTCCATGGCTACAGTTCACGCGGTCGAACGCAATGCCGAAATGCTCGACTTCGCCGCACGGACATTGGCTGGAGACTTGTCGGTTCGGCCAGTTAACTGGCGGAGTGACGAACTGCCGTGGCAGGTGACGGATGATGATCGCGCATCCGCCGCAGATCTGCTGCAACATTCTGGCGTCGATCGACCCTTTGTCGTGATTCATCCCGGGAGTGGCGCTGCGGTGAAACTCTGGCCTGGACACCGATGGGCGGCTGTATCAGACGAGATCGCGAAACTCGGACTCGACGTCGTGTTGACGGGCACTGGATCCGAGATGGCTCAGGTTGAAACGATCGTCACCAAAGCGAAGTCGCAACCTCGTTCGCTGGCAGGGCAAACATCGCTGAGACAATTGGCTGCGATCTTCGAACAATCGCTACTGGTGGCCGGGGTCGATAGCGGACCGCTGCACCTGGCCGTCGCGGTCGGACGGCCGACAGTTCACCTTTATGGACCAAGCTCCGTCGAGACCTTCGGTCCCTGGGGCAATCCTGACCGACAGCGGGTGTTGAACGCTGGCATGGTCTGTCCGAGCTGCGGGGATCTGAGCCTGTCACGTCCGGCCGGAGCAGGCTGCATGATGGCCATTCGTGAAGATCAGGTCTCGAATGTGATTCGAGAGATGCTGCCGTGAAGACGAACGGCACGCAGACGATCACGATCGGGATTGACGCCAGTCGTGCAGCCGTCGAGCGTCAGACCGGAACCGAGCGGTACTCCCGACGCATCATCCAGGAGTTGCTGGATCTTGGCCTGGACCAGCGATTCCGACTCTACCTGAATCAGCGCGGGCCGATACCGTTGCGACAGCGAGCGACCACCGAACAACGTCCAATCCCATGGCCAAGGTTGTGGACCCACGTGCGCCTCTCCGCTGAGCTTGCGCTGCATCCGGTAAACGCGCTCTTCATTCCGGCGCACGTAGTACCGCCAATACATCCGCGCGCGACGGTCGTCACCATCCACGACCTGGGGTATCTTCACGAGCCTGGATCGCACACCAATCGCGCTCGCGCCTATCTCGACTGGTCGACCCGCTGGAGCGTGCGTGCGGCTAGCAGCGTCATCGCGATATCCGAGACCACCCGAGCCGATCTTATCAACCATTATCGCGTTTCCGAGCGGAAAGTGACGGTCATCTATCACGGAATCGACGAGCGCTTCACTCCTGCGAACGATGAGCGCAAATCGGGCATGCGCAAGGCACTCGATATCTACGGACCGTACATTCTGTTTGTCGGAACGATCCAACCGCGCAAGAACCTCGTCCGCCTCGTTCAGGCATTCGACGAGATCGCGAAGGAAAATCCGACAATTCACCTGGTCATGGCTGGAAAGATGGGATGGATGACCTCGGAGATTGAAAACGCGGTCGGACAGTCGTCATTCACTGAGCGAATCCACCTTCCGGGTCACGTGGACGATGAAGATCTCCCGGCGCTTTACTCGGCAGCTGATGTCATCACGTTGCCCTCACTTTACGAAGGGTTCGGGTTGCCCGCTCTCGAGGCCATGGCCTGTGGAGTTCCCGTTGTCGTCTCCAACAGAGGTTCACTTCCGGAGGTGACGGGCGATGCCTCGATCCTGGTGGAACCGACGGAGGTATCAAGCCTGATCCAAGGACTGCGCGAAGGGCTCAATCCCGCCACGCGCCAGCAACGTATCGATCATGGACTACGGCACGTGGCTCAATTCACCTGGCAACGGTCAGGGAAGCAGACGTTGGAGACCATTCTCGCCTCGTATTCCAAGTCTTCGAGATGATCCGATGAGCGCAAGGAATGCCCAAGCCTCATTCAACCTGCAGCGCATCCTCGTCGTGAAGCTCGCGGACCTTGGCGATGCCGTATTGGCAACCTCTGCGATTGCGGCACTGCGCGCCACCTACCCGAGCGCTCAAATCGACGTGCTGACGTCTGAAGGTGGTTCGGCAGTGTTCCATCTCTGTCCGGCGATCAATCAGGTCATCACACTTGATAAGCACGCGTTCGACAATCCCGCAGGGTTGGCAAATCCTGTCCGGAGTCTGCGTCTCTTGCGACTGATTGCGCGGCTCAGATGGAATAGGTACCAGGCAGTGGTCCTTCTCCATCATCTGACGACCCATTTTGGAGCGTTGAAATTCCGCTGGCTTTGTACGGCGGCTGATAGTCAGGTGAGGGCGGGTCTCGACAACGGACGCGGAGACTTCCTCACGCACCGTGCCGTTGACTCGGGATTTGGTTCGCGCTCAGTACACGATTACGGACTGGACGTCGTATCGCTGCTCGGTGCTGACGTGAAAGATCCGCATCCCTTAATCCGGGTTCACGATACGGCGCGCAGTTCGGTGAACGAGCTTCTGCACCAAAATGGGATCGACTCCGACTACGTCGTCATCCACCCTGGGGTTGGTGGCTTCAGCACCGCACGAAACTGGTTTCCCGATCGGTTTGCCGAAGTGTCGCGGAAACTTCACGAGCGATTCTCGTTGCCTGTCATCCTGATCGGCGCGCTGGACTCTGCTGCCGCTGCGCGAGAAATCTCATCGCTGGCACCCGCTCTCGACCTTACGGGAAGCACGTCATTCGACGAACTGGCGGCTTTGCTCGATCGAGCGAGTCTCGTCATCGGTGCCGACAGCGGTGTCGTTCACCTGGCGGCGGCTCTCGATACGCCAGTGATCGCGATCTTTGGCCCTTCGAACGTTGAAGCATGGAGGCCATTTCGCGCAACGATCCTCTCCACGGACACCGGCGAATTACCGCCAGGGACCGCGTTCGCTCTCCATTCCGACCTCCCTTGCGCCCCATGCTTCTATTCTGGCTACTCACTTGGACGAAGACAGGGATGCGAACTGAGAACGTGTCTTGATCGGGTTTCTGCGCAATACGTTACTCACATCGCAACCCAAATTCTGTCTCACTCATATGCTCCGAATTCAACAACAAACTGACGCGGTTTCTGAGATTTGGCAGATCTGATCGGGCAAATTGACTGTCTGTCAAGGGATACCGTAGAATTACCCGGTATACGCAGACAACAAATGAGGTCTGTATCGTTCTCGCACCCGGCACCCGTGTAACCAGATGAATCGCGAAGGATGTCGCCTGCCAGCAGTGGAGGTCCCGGCAATCATGAGCGGAAAGAAGATTCGCGTCGCAATAATCGGCGTGGGAAACTGTGCGTCCTCCCTGGTGCAGGGAGTGGAGTACTACAAGAACGCCGATCCTGGAGAATTCGTGCCGGGGCTGATGCACGTCGACCTGGGCGGTTATCACATCGGAGACATCGAATTCAGCGCGGCATTTGACGTGGATGTCAACAAGGTTGGCAAGGATTTATCAGAAGCGATCTACGCCGAGCCGAATAACACATACCGCTTCACCGACGTGCCGCACCTCGGCGTTCCGGTCTACCGCGGCATGACGCACGATGGCATCGGCAAGTATCTGTCGGAGATTATCACCAAGGCGCCCGGCCCGACGGCAGACATCGTCCGCATCCTTCGAGAGACAGAGACGGACGTCGTAATCAACTACCTACCAGTTGGCAGCGAGATGGCAACCAAGTGGTACGTTGAACAGGTGTTGGATGCCGGTTGCGCATTTGTTAACTGCATCCCCGTGTTCATCGCCCGCGAAGAATACTGGCAGAAGCGCTTCCGTGATCGAAGTCTGCCGATCATCGGTGATGACATCAAGAGCCAGGTCGGCGCGACCATCACCCATCGCATGCTGACCCGACTCTTCGCCGACCGTGGCGTACGTATTGATCGTACCTACCAACTCAATTTCGGTGGCAACACCGACTTCCTCAACATGTTGGAGCGCGAGCGCCTTGAGTCCAAGAAGATCTCCAAGACCAATGCCGTCACCAGCCAGATCGATTACCCGATCGAAGCTGAGAACGTGCACGTAGGTCCAAGTGACTACGTTCCTTGGCTAAAGGACCGAAAATGGGCCCACATTCGCGTCGAAGGAACAACCTTCGGTGATGTGCCGCTCAATGTCGAGATGAAACTCGAGGTATGGGATTCGCCGAACTCGGCTGGAGTGGTGATCGACGCACTGCGTTGCGCCAAGCTCGCCGTTGACAATAATATTGGCGGTGCGCTGTTGGCACCGTCGGCCTACTTCATGAAATCCCCTCCGATCCAGTATCATGACGATGAGGCTCGCGAGATGGTCGAGCGCTTTATTCGCGAGACGGCAGCCCAGCGTTCGGCGGTCGACGTTCCCACCGACGACTAGACTGCGCACCTTGAGGTGGCATTCGGGGCGGCTGGGCTCTTCCAGCCGCCTTCAATTTGCTCTCGATAAGCGGAACACGTGTTACTGCGCGACTAATACGGCTGTGGAAAGCTTTCGAACGAAACGATCAACTGCGCATGCAGGCGTCGAAATCAGCGTGCCGTTCCACGGCAAATGGAAACTGTCATGAGCTACAGCGATCCACAAACAATCGCAGCGAACCTGTCGTACGTGCTGCACGAGCCTTCAACTTCGGCGACCGTTGCAGAGTTCATTGCAAGTATGCGGAGGGAGCAGCGCCGCCTCGGTTCTGTCACGCGCTGGTTCGAGCGTTTGGACGACGCCGAACTCATCGAGCGGGTGGTGATCGACCCACGGAGCAACCACGCGCTTGAGGCCCCAGCAACCGAGGTAGAGATTCTCTCGGTGAGCGCAGGAGCCTGGCAACTTCTGCCCCGCGTGCTGCGATTGACCGGAATGCTGCCCGTTCAGATCCAAACAAACGTGACACTCATTGACGGTGCTGACGCCAACAGGTTTGACGTGCGAGATTTTTTTCGTGGTCCTGCGCGCCTGAACGCACCATCGGTCGAACCAATTCAGTCCTGTCAATGGTGGTTTGCAGCCCTAACGGTTCGGCCGGGAGAAAAGACTCTGCTTTTGCGTGTTGAGCGAATCAGCGGTGACGATGATGCATCGACCGACGCAGTCTGGTCGCGGGCACTAAGGCTCGCTGAAACGACCATTCGAGAATTCGTCCTTCAGTGGGCATGTGACCGACCGCTATGGGATCATCCAGTGGAGGATGTCTTGCCGGAATTCAAGCGGAAGGGGAACGGACCGACCTGATGTGGACCTTGAGGGCATTACGCATCGCGGCGTTCCTTACGCCGCTCCTCCCGGCCTGGTTTGGTTACGGGTTGTGCCGATTTGTGGCGATTATGTTCTACCTGGTAAAGATCCCGACCCGGTACCAGGTCATCGAGAATCTCAAGCACGTCAACCCCGACCGTTCCTGGTTGAGCTACCAGATTGCCACCTTCAAGGTGTTCGTCACTGTGAACGCAAACTATTACGATTTGCTGCGGCTTCGCTCGGTGGACCGGGACAAGTTTCTGGATCTGTTGGAGGTGCGAGGTCGTGAGCACCTCGATGCAGCCATTGCGGCCGGAAAAGGGGCCGTCATCGTCTCTGCCCACATCGGCAATTTCAGTGTTGTCGGCAAGTACCCCTCCACCATTGGAATCCGTACCGCAATCATCGCCGAAAAAGTCAAGCCTGCTGGATTGTTCAACTATATGGTTCGGCTGCGCAGCGCCGCCGGAATCGACATCTTCCCGCCTGGTCGTGAGGCGATTCCGCCCATTCTCCGTCTGCTGCGCTCGAACGGCGTGCTCCTGGTGGCAGGCGATCGTGACGTCTCACGACAGGGCATTGAGGTCGAATTCTTCGGTGAGCCCGCATCCCTACCGGCCGGCCCAGCGCTGCTCGCGATGCGCACGGGCGCGGCACTGATTCCCGCGTACACTGTCCGAACGTCGAGCCGCAAATCGGTCGTCCATATCAAGCCACCTCTGGAGTTGGTGCGAACACATGACCGAGAAGCCGATCTGCTGACGAATGTTCAGATTATCGCCCGCGAGCTAGAGAAGATGATCTCGCACGATCCCACGCAGTGGGCGGTACTACAGCGCGTCTGGGGAACGCCTCCGACGGAAATTCAGCAGCGAGGCGAGGGTCTGGGCTCCGTCCCGACGACCATCCCGAAGGATGGCTCCTCGCCGCACCTCAAGAGCCCGAAGCGTGAGCAGCGTCAGACAGAATCAACGTCCAGCACTCGGTAGCGATACCCCTGGTCAACCAAAAAGCGCTGCCGCCGGGCGGCGAACTCAACCTCACGTGTTCCGGCGATTACCAGGGTGTAGAAGGTGGCGCGTTGCCCGGTCGCTTTCGGCCGCAGTACTCTGCCGACACGCTGCGCCTCCTCCTGTCGCGAGCCGAACGCCCCCGATAGCTGGATCAAAACCGACGCGTCCGGCAAATCGACCCCGACGTTGGCAACACGCGACAAGGCCAACCGGGCGATCTCACCCGCTCGAAAATCCCGATAATACTTGGCACGCGTCCCCTCTGGCGTTTTGCCTGTGATCATGGGAGCGTCAACCGCTCGGGACACTGCGGCAACCTCCTTGAGTCGATGCGCGACGACAAGCGTCGGTTGATTGGAGTTGCTGGCGAGGATTCTCCGGACGACTTTCAGCTTCGCCGCCAACACGCGATCCTCGGTAAGATCGCGCTGACCGGGGATTCTGATGCGAACCTCGACGCAATCGACCGGGGCAATCCAGCCGTGTCGTTCGAGTTCTCGCCACGGCGTCGCGAAAACGGTTGGGCCAACGAGCGAGAAGACTTCTCGTTCCCGACCGTCTTCCCGTACCAAGGTCGCGGTCAGCCCCACTCGGCGAACTGATTGCACTGACGCACTGAGTCGAAACACGTCAGCCGGAAGACTGTGAACTTCGTCGTAGATGATGAGCCCCCACGGTTGATCCAGAACGTCAGAAAGCGCTGCTCGCTCCTCGCCGCGCGCCGTAAGCGCCTGGTATGTAGCGATGGTGATCGGAGCCGTCGCGACTCCTCGGCGGTAGATCGAAACGGCCTCCTCCGGAACGCTAGTCAAGGTGAGAAAGTGTTCGCGCCACTGATCTCCGATGGTGCGGCTCGGCGTTATGACGAGCGTCCGGGCCCTGAGGCGCTCTGCCAGCGCCACGCCCACCACCGTCTTACCGGCGCCGCAGGGCAGCAGGATCACTCCACCAGATAACCCGACCCGAACGAACCGATTGACCGCCGCTTCCTGGTAGGGACGAAGCTCGAGCGACGGCCGCAATTGGAATTGAAAATCGGGAGAAATGGAGAGCGACGCCGCATCGACCACCGGATAAGCCGCGTTCTGCCAGCGTTGCTTTGAGCCAGCCACGTTTCAATGCCGGAATTACGACCGCGATGCCATCAAATGTCAGATCAAGCTCAGCAGCCAATCGGTGCAGCAGTGCGCTATCACGTGAAACGAGCCGAAGATCGTGCGCCGTTCCCTCGAGACGGAGAACACCGTAGCGACTAACGACCTGCTGAACGACAGCGAGTAGGCTGGTCGGCGGCTTATTCTGGCCGAGGTCCAACAAAGTCTTGACGATGTCCTCGGCCTTCAGTCCCGAGGCGGCGGCCGACCAGAGAGAAAGGTCAGTCACGCGGTAAACATGGTAAGGACCCGCCGCCTGTTGCAGCTCCGCGAACTGCCGCAGCTCGTCTCTGGCACGCTCGAATCCCGCAGAATCGACCATCAGCAAAATTGAATGATCGTTCTGAAAGAGGATCGAGCGATGCGGCTCCGTCACGCGTATCCCTCCCATACGTCGACGGTCAATCACCCCGCCGGATTCCGCATGATACACGCTACCGAGGTCAAGGATTGGGAACAACGATGGGCTGACAGTGGCGACGCTCTCGTGCTGTAATCTGTTCGTGCGCTGGCGCCGTGGGATGTTCGCATGCATACGAATCGGGGAATTCAGATGGAGATCGTTGACGCTCAGACCGCCGTGAAGCTCGTGAAGTCAGGAGACCGAGTCTACGTTCACGAAGCGGCCATGGCTCCGATCGACCTGATCGAAGCGCTGGTCGGTCGAGCTGAGGAACTGAGAGACGTCGAAATCGTGCATCTCCACACTGAGGTTCCGGCGCCATACGTGGATCCCAAATACTCCGGCCATCTACGGCTCAACGCACTCTTTGTCGGTCCCAACACGCGTGCCGCTGTCAACGCGGGGGTCGCCGACTACACGCCAGTCTTCCTGTCGGAGATCCCCGGCATGATCGCCGATGGCCCGCTCAACGTCGATGTGGCACTGGTGCAACTGTCACCTCCCGATCGTCACGGTTACTGTCGTCTCGGGACTTCGATCGCCTGTGCACGAGCTGCGATAGACAATGCCCGGGTCGTGATTGCCGAGTTCAACCCGCGTGTTCCAAGGACCATGGGTAACTCCGCGGTGCACCTGAGCCGCGTTACCGCCGCCGTTGAGGTCGATCGGCCACTGCCGATGCATCCGCCAGCGGAGATTTCGGACACTGAGCGCTTGATCGGGCAGAACGTGGCCGAGATCATCCCGAACGGCGCCACCCTGCAGGTCGGTATTGGATCGATTCCGGCAGCCGTGCTGCGCGCACTGTCATCCCACGAAGATCTCGGAGTACACACAGAGATGTTCACCGACGAGCTCATTGATCTTGTCGAGGCAGGCGTGGTGACCAACCGGTTGAAGACCCGCTTTCAAGGTCGAATCGTCACCTCTTTCGCGAGCGGCAGCCAGCGACTGTTCGACTTCGTCAATGACAACCCGTTCGTCGAATTCCATCCATCCAACATCGTCAATGACCCAGCGGAGATTCGCCTCCAGCGATCCATGGTGGCGCTCAACTCGGCCATCGAGATTGATCTGACCGGTCAGGTCTGCGCCGACTCGATCGGCGAGCGTATCTTCAGCGGCATTGGTGGGCAGATGGACTTCATCCAGGGTGCGATTCGAGCTCGCGACGGAAAGGCGGTCATCGCGCTCCCATCGACGGCCCAGAGCGGTGCGACCTCTCGCATCGTTCCACGGCTCAAGCCCGGAGCGGGCGTGGTAACGACTCGTGGGCACGTCCAGTGCATCGTGACCGAATACGGCGCGGTCAATCTTCGCGGTCGAAATCTTCGACAACGCGCCGATTTGCTCATCAGCGTGGCGCATCCAGACTTTCGATCGGAGCTACGACAAGCAGCAGTCGACCGAAAGCTGATTGCTGTTTGATGACAATATTGTAAAGACCGGAAACGACACGACGAGTCGTCACCAATCCAACCACTCGGCCGGCCGCCCGGGCACTTGGGATCGGACGAGGCAAAGAGTTGACAGCCCGTCGCACGAACGGCCTCTCGACGTTCGGCCGAGTTGGAGCCTCGACACGGCAACCGTACGAGAACACGTTTGCGCGATTTGCGCAACTTCTTGAGCGTCCCTCACGCGTGTCCGGTCGGTTTGAATCAGCCGGATCACCCCCAAAAATGGTAAAATTCGTCGGATAGCGATTCGAATTTACCTCGTCTGGAGGCCCTAATCCGTGGACATCGGCTCAGTCCGGCCAATCGACATCGACTCGGAGATGCGTCGTTCGTATCTCGATTACGCAATGAGTGTAATCGTGCAGCGAGCGCTTCCTGATGTTCGCGACGGGCTGAAACCAGTTCAACGGCGCATTCTGTATGCAATGCACGATATGGGGCTCCGTCCGAACACGAAGTACCGCAAGAGTGCCGGTATCGTGGGCGAGGTCTTGAAATCCTTTCACCCACACAGTGATACGGCGGTGTACGACGCACTCGCTCGCATGGTTCAGCCCTTTTCGTTGCGCTATCCGCTCGTCGACGGCCAAGGGAATTACGGGTCCGTTGACGGCGATGCTCCCGCGGCCATGCGCTACACCGAGGCCAAGCTCGCCGCCATCTCCGAAGAATTGTTGCGAGACATTGACAAACAGACGGTCGAATTCCGCCCGAACTATGACGGAGAGGCCTTTGAACCATCGGTGCTTCCCGCCAAGCTGCCGAACCTTCTCATCAATGGCGCGTCCGGCATCGCCGTGGGCATGGCGACCAACATTCCGCCACACAATCTCACCGAAGTATGTGACGGTCTGATCTTTCTGATTGACAACCCGGAAGCAACAATCGAAGACCTCGTCGACATCATCCATGGGCCAGACTTTCCGACAGGTGGAATCATTCTGGGACGCGAAGGCATTCGTGCGGCCTACGCCACCGGTAAGGGCCGGGTTGTGGTGCGCGCGCGCGCGATGATCGAAGAGAGTTCGCGCGGCAACCGCTTCCACATCATCGTCACCGAGCTTCCCTATCAGGTGAACAAGTCCGCCCTGGTCGAACGGATCGCGGATTACGTCAAATTAGGTCGCCTGGACGGTATTCACGACCTGCGAGATGAATCCGATCGCACCGGAATGCGCATCGTCATCGAACTGAAGCGGGATGCCCAACCAGGCAAGGTACTTAACGCGCTGTTCAAGCACACGGCCATGCAGCAGTCCTTCGGAGTCAACACTCTCGCGTTGGTCGAGGGAGGTACACAGCCACGTGTGCTGACGCTACGCCGCGTACTACAGCTGTATCTCGATCATCGACAAGATGTGGTTCGCCGTCGCACCGAGTACGAGTTGAAACGAGCGCGACGTCGCGCGCACCTGGTCGAGGGACTCAAAGTCGCACTCGATCATCTGGACGAAGTCATCCGAACGATTCGTGCTTCACGAACGTCAGAGGTGGCCAAGCAACAGCTCATTACCCTTTTCGGCCTCACCGAACTCCAGGCTGATGCGATTCTTGAGATGCAACTTCGTCGACTTGCCGCGCTCGAGCGGCGGCGCATTGAAGATGAATATCGTGACCTACTCAAGGACATCGCGGCGCTTGAGGCGCTCCTATCAGACCCGGCTGAGATTCTGGCCGTCATTCGTGACGAACTGATCGACCTGCGCGATCGCTTTGGCGATGAGCGACGCACCCAGATTCAGGACATTTCCGGCGAAATCACTGACGAGGATCTGATTCCCGAAGAGGACGTGTTAGTCACCATCACGAACCGGGGCTACGTCAAACGTCTGCCTCACGATACGTATCGCGTACAGCGACGCGGAGGTAAGGGCGTCACCGGAGTCACGCTCCGCGATGAAGACGGCGTACAGCACATCGTGTCGGCGAACTCGCACGACAGCCTGCTCTTCTTCACCGATCAGGGGCGCGTATACCAACTGAAGGTGTACGACATTCCGGAGTCGAGTCGGACGGCCAAGGGCATTCCGGTCGTCAACCTTATCGGGCTTCAACCAAACGAGACGATCACTACCCTGCTGCCAGTGGCGGATTTCGACGATGCGACCTACCTCTTCATGTGCACCCAAAATGGCCGGATCAAGCGGACCACGCTGGAGCAGTTCTCCTCGGTTCGTTCCTCCGGACTGATCGCGATTGGGCTGGACGAGGGGGATTCACTGGCCTGGGTGCGCATGACGAGCGGCGAGGACGAGCTAATTCTGGTTTCAAGTGGTGGTCGGGCTATCCGTTTCCAGGAAGACGATGCACGGCCGATGGGTCGAACCGCTGCAGGCGTCATAGGCATTCGTATGAACGACGACGAGCACGTCATCGCGGCCGAAGTCGTGCAACCTGAATCGGATCTCCTCGTCATCTCGGAACACGGATACGGCAAGCGCACGTCGTTGGATGAGTTCCACGTGCAACGACGTGGTGGCAGCGGTGTGTCAGCCATGAAGCTCTCACCGAGAAACGGCCCACTGGCCGCGGCGCGAGTAGTCGACGATTCCGACACCGTGATGCTGGTAACCGAGCGGGGCATGGTGATTCACGTTCCAGCGGTGCAGATCTCCCGAATCGGTCGTGCGACGCAAGGCGTGAGCGTCATGCGACTTGCCGACGGAGACCGGGTGGCGTCGATCACTCCAATCTCGGCGGAAGAAGAGGCCCCGGAATCTGAAGATGGCGTCGAGTCGGAGGGTGTCGAACCTTCGATGACCGTGCCCAACGGTAAAGAGCCAACCGGAGAGTAACGTTTCACGGGTTGGAATGCGTTCGGCGTCCAACACGTGACCTAATTTTCGAATGTCCGGAGATTAAGCAGTCCAGGCGGAGGGAAAGGACGCGAGTTTCAGCCCTCCGCTGAAACCAATCTCATTCCAACAGTTCACACATTTACTCGAGTTGGTGATCAGGTTCTGAAGTCTTCGAGGTCGTCCAACTCGACCGTGTCGTCGAACGTCCTCGGTGGTCGTTGTGGCCGTCGGCGGCGACTTCGTTTGGATGGTGCACTTCGTCGTGCCAACGACCGGCGCGGCAAGGCATCGCCGAAGAACTCCTCAGATCGCGGCACGAGAGGCGCGAGCAATGACAGTCCCAGCACCACGATGAGCACCGGGTGAACGAAGGAGATCGGCGCTGGCCGGCCGCCGAACGAAAGACCGGAGCCGGTGAGGGTTGCAGCGACTATCACATACGCAAGATAGCTCAACGCGGGGAAGACGACCGCAAACCCGCCGGAAACAACTTGAGCCACGATAGTCACCCCCGCCGTTGCAAACCACGCGAGCGACAAAGCAAGTACGATCGACGTCGTTTTGTAATCCGCGTAGGCGGAGAGCAATCCAACCGCCGTCAGCGACGCAGGCAGCAGCAGAATCCCCCAAGAATACGTTTGACGACCGCGGAGTCTCGAACCATAGAGAATGAGACCGATCAGCACGATCATCGCCGCGACGACGGTCTGCAGATAGACTGATGTCTCGGCGTGATGCAATGGACCGCTGCCGGTCGCGGCAAAAGCATTGACCACCAAGATCGGCGTCAGGATGCCAAGCACGATGCCATCGAATAGCCAGGCCGCGCGACTCAGCGCTGAGCCCCAGTTGGACTGAAGCGTTGCCATGCCGAGCAGGACGAGCACCATCAACGGTCCGGCCGCTGACAACCAAATCGAGGGGAGCTTGCCCGAAGATGGCAGCAGGAGCATGAACGCGATCGCGAGGCGAGGAATGATAATCTCGACCGTTTCGGGCACCGCGTCCTGACCACGAATCAGATTCAGCGGTGAGCGCGACCTGGGAGTTTCTGCCGGTTCAGGAGCAACCGGCGGTTCCCACCGTTCCAATTGAATTCCTCATACTCAACGAACTGACAAACAGAACGACATCGCAACGCCTCGCCAGGTCCGAAATCAGAACCTGAAATTGGCGACCGTTCAGGCGAGCTTCAAGAGGACTCAATAATACCGCCTGGCGGTTTGAGACGTCATTCTCAGGCCAATCCGCAACAGATTGACCAACCGGTGTTACCATACCGGCACTCGAACGGCGAGAGCTGATGTCGATTGAGCAAATGTGGAGAGGGGTACGCAGCTGAGTCAGTGGGGACGTTTGGGGATCTTTGGCGGAACGTTTGATCCAATTCATCTCGGACATCTGATCATTGCCGAGGAGCTGATGTATCAACTCCAACTTGATCACGTCCTCTTTCTCCCCTCGAATCAGCCGCCGCACAAGACCGATCAACTCGTGAGTCCTAATGAAGATCGCATGGCGATGCTCGAGACGGCGCTGAGAGGCAATCCTCATTTCGGTATCTCGACCGTGGACATGACCCGACCCGGGCTTTCCTACACGGCGGACAGCCTCGAGATCCTCAATCAAGAATTCCCGGGCGCTGAGATCCTGTTTCTGATGGGTCAGGATTCTCTTCGGGATTTGCCTACATGGCACGAGCCCAATCGCATTGCACGGCTCGCGCGGCTCGGGGTGGCGCTGAGACCCGGAGTCGACGTCGATCTGGATGCCATCCTTGGCGAGGTGCCCGCGGCGAAAGACCGAATTCACCTCGTTCCGGTACCACTGATCCAGATTTCATCGCGCGAAATCCGCCGACGCGTTCGCCACGGAGAACCAATTACCTACCAGGTGCCGCGTACGGTCGAGGATCATATACTCAACGCCGGACTGTACCGCGCCGATTGACCCGGACAGCGGGCCACGCGGTTGCTTTTGACGCTCAGAACCTCGACGACTATAATCCTGTTTTGTTTGTCGCCCCGTGGCGGAACATTGATCGTGTTCGGTGCTGACACTCCGTGTCGCCGGAGTGAATCAGCCTTGAGGAGTTCCCACATTGCGCAGATTCCGTTGGACACCCTGGTTCACCCTTGGCTTTATCGCTCTGATGACGATCAGTTCAGTGTGGGTGGTTCTCCCAGGAAACACCATCGATCCATTTGGTTGGAAGAAGCACGTCTTCGTCCACAAGGGACTGGACTTGCAGGGCGGGCTTCAAGTTGTCTTGCAGGCAAATCCTCCGAACGGAAAGTCCGTTAGCAATGACACCCTGGTTGGCACGATGGATACGATCAAACGACGTGTCAACGGATTGGGTGTGAGCGAGCCGCTGATTCAGACACGCGGTAGCAATCAGATCGTTATCGAGCTTCCAGGCGTCAATGACCCGCAGAACGCGGTGCGGGTACTGCAGCAGACCGCATTGCTCGAGATTATCGATCCCAAGGGACAGTATCTGGCACCCGGTACCGTGGTGACGACCAGCCTGGGCGGTCCTTCGCAAGTAAACGGCAGTCCAACAGGAACACCGGGAGCGAATGGAACGCCATCGAGCGGAACGCCAACGGCAAACGGTACGCCAGCCGCCAACGGCACTCCGTCGGCCAGCCAGAACTCGCAGGCAACTCCTGGAGCCACACCAGTCGCTGGCGGAACGTCGACGAATTCACAGACCCCGAGTGGCCCGGTCTATCAGACGATAATCACCGGCGCCGACCTGAAAGATGCCTATCCGACGACCGACCAGGTTGGTCAACTCGTGGTCGGTTTCACGTTGAATTCCTCGGGTGCGCAGAAGTTCTATCAGTACACCAGCACCCACATCGGGCAGCCGATGTCGATCGTCATCGACAAGAAAGTGATTAGCAGCCCGCAGATTCAGGGCGCAATCAATGGCACCGGCCAGATCAGTGGCATGACTGCCTCCGAGGTGCGGGACCTTGCGCTGCAGCTCAAATCCGGTGCTCTTGCCGTACCGCTCGAAGTCGTCCAGAGTCAGGTCGTCGGTCCGACGCTTGGCCAGGATTCGATTCACAAGAGCATCATCGCCGGACTTGCGGGCCTGACAATCGTCGCGCTCTTCATGATCCTGTTCTATCGCCTGCCGGGATTCCTCTCGGTAGTGGCGCTGATGATCTACACGTCGGTTGTCTTCGCGCTGTTCGAATTGATACCGGTGACATTGACATTGGCCGGCATCGCTGGGTTCATTCTCTCAATTGGTATGGCCGTCGATGCCAATGTGCTCATCTTCGCGAGGCTCAAAGAAGAGTTACGTCTTGGCCACCCGGTCGCTCGCGCGGTCGATGCAGGTTTCGATCACGCGTGGCCATCAATTCGTGACTCAAATATCTCGACGATGATCACGTCGTTGATTCTGTTCTGGTTCGGTCGCTACACGGGCGCCAGCATCATTCAAGGATTCGCGTTGACACTCTTCATCGGTGTCGCAGTCAGTATGTTCACCGCGATCGTCGTGACACGGACCTTCCTGAGACTGCTGCTCACTCGACGATGGATCCACAATCAGTGGTGGTTTGGCATCGAGTCATCGGCAGTACACACGACCAGTCGCGCGGTAGGAGATTAGATGAGTCGATCCCGCGTCGATATCGGTGTTGTTCGTAATCAAGGGAAGTGCGCGTGAAACTCAACATCGTCGGTAAGCGATACTGGTGGTTCGGGCTGTCGTTGTTGGTCATTGTGCCCGGGCTCTTCTCGCTGGTAACCCACGGCCTAAAGCTCGGGATTGATTTCACGGGTGGCACCACCTGGGAGATCCAGATGAGCCGTCCCGTCCAGCCAGCCGAGGTGACCGCGGTACTGAGCCAGTTTGGGTACGGTGATGCACTGGTTCAAACCGCGCAAAACAACGGAATCATCATCCAGATGAAAGAGCTCAAAGAGGGCTCCGACACGAAGGCAAACATCAGCCAGGCGTTGACGCAGAAGTTTGGCAGCTTCAAGGAACTTGACTTCCAATCAGTCGGGCCCTCGCTCGGTACCACCATACGAAACCGCGCTATCATCGCGGTGCTTCTCGCCTCGATCGGAGTGCTGGCGTACATCGCCTATGCCTTCAGAAACACCCAGAACCCGTTCCTGTACGGTATTGCCGCGATCATCGCAATGCTGCACGACGTCGCCGTGGTCATCGGTATCTTCTCGATCCTCGGCTGGGTCTCGGGTGTTGAAGTCGACTCTCTCTTCGTTACGGCACTCTTGACGGTTATCGGCTTCTCAGTCCACGACACCATCGTGGTGTTCGACCGAATTCGCGAGAATCTGGCGCGACGCGCCGGGCGAACGTTCGAAGAGGTGGTCAACTACAGCGTCGTCCAAACCTTGGTACGGTCACTCAACACGTCTTTGACCGTAATCTTCACGCTGTTCGCTCTGTACCTCTTCGGTGGAGCTTCGACCCATTGGTTCGTGTTCGCCCTGCTCATCGGCATCATCAGCGGCACGTACTCATCAATCTTCAACGCCAGCCAGGTGCTTGTCGTCTGGGAAAATCGAGAGGTTCAACGCTTCTTCGCACGGCTGCGCGGCGGTCTGACGCGTGAGGCGACTACTTAGCCGTCGTACGACGCGTTGGAGCGGTAATGACCAACAGGCATCGAATTGGAGTCATCGGCGGCGGTATCGCAGGATTGACCGCCGCCTACCGTTTTGCATCGGAGGGTCATGACGTGATGCTCTGGGAACAGGCACCGCGTCTTGGTGGCCAGGCCGCGGCGTTTCCGGTTCTCGATACCGCGCTCGAATTCTTCTATCACCATCTTTTCACCAGCGATCACGCCATCGCGGAACTCATCGAAGAACTGGGCATTTCGGATCACCTCATCTGGCCGACCTCCGACGTCGGCTTTTTCCAGGACGGTCGTATCTTCAAGCTGTCGAGTGCGACCGACCTGCTCAAACTCGACTTCATCCCGTTCGTCGATCGGCTGCGCATCGGCTTCGCCACCCTGTATCTGCAGAAGACCAATTCGTGGAAAAGGTTCGAGCGAGTCACCGCGGCGAGCTGGTTGCGCCGAGCGGTCGGGGATCGTGCCTTCGATCGAGTCTGGGGCGCACAGCTTCGGGCGAAATTCGGCGCACGTTACGACGAAGTTGCCATGGTTTGGTTCTGGAACAAGATCTTCTTGAGGACACAGTCACGTCGTAACCCGCTGGAGAAGGAGCACCTTGGCTATATTCTGGGGAGCTTCAACGTCCTGATCGATCGGCTTGGCGAGGCGATCATCGAGAAGGGCGGCGTCATCAAAGCAGGGGTGGGAACCAGGGCGCTCGAACGACGGGGAGATAAATGGGTCGTCACCACAACCGAAGGTGAAACGATTGAGCGCGACGTGATCGTCGCGACCGTCCCATCACCTATTCTTCTCCGTTTGGTGCCGGATCTCCCGGAGGATTACAGGCGCAAGTTGACGGGAGCGATCTACCAGGGTGCCATCACCATGGTGCTTCAATCTCGTCGACCGCTTTCGCAGATTTACTGGCTCAACATCGGGGATCCTTCAGTACCGTTCACCGGCGTGATAGAGCACACGAATCTGATCAGCCCTGAGCACTACCAGGGTTGGCACTTCATCTACGCCGGCAAATACGTCGATCAGGACCATCCCTATCTCACCATGCCGGATGACGAGTTGTTCGAAGAATACGTTCCATATCTACAGCGCATCAATCCAGAATTCCAACGCGATTGGATCGAGAATTATTGGGTCTTTCGGGAGCGGGCGGCGCAGCCCATCATCACGCTGCACTACTCGGACCGCATTCCGAGCTTGCGGACACCGTTCCCTGGTCTCTACCTGGCGAATACCTCCCAGATCTACCCAGAGGACCGTGGCACGAACTACAGCGTCCGACTTGGGAACGACGTCGCTCGACTGGTCGAAGAGGATTTTCGCGCAGGTGGAAAACCAAACTTGGCGACCACGTCGGAGACAGCCACAGCTCAGGATTGATGTGAGATTTCGCGGGATGGTATAGTCAGGCGTGTCGCAATAAGCGCCCGTAGCTCAGTGGATAGAGCGTTTGCCTCCGGAGCAAAAGGCCGCAGGTTCGAATCCTGCCGGGCGTACCCTCAGCACCAAGACTTGAATCTGCCAAAGTAAACGACCTAAGCACATCGCTGCCCGTAGCAGCGATTTTTTTGGTCTGCGAGTCAGGTTGGCGCTTCAGTCGTCAGAGGCACTTTCGTGGTGAAGGCTCTCATGCGCTTCCTCGATGTGCCATTCCGCGTGCTGCAGTCGCTTTCGCTTCGCCCGAGCCCGCACGAGTCGCATCCAGAAGGCTGTCGGTCCGGCAATGAAGAGCGCGCCGATTCCGACCCACACGATGTGCCCAGCCAGAATGAAGATTACCGCCTGCCACGACGATGTGAGCCACAGAATGAGAATCAGGGTCCAGATCTTGAACCCCAGCAGAATGCCGGCAAATGCGTACAGGCCTCGGCGATCTTCCATGCTTGAAGTCTACCCTGTCAACTCGAGCGGCCCAAGAGGTTCAGGTCGCGTGCAACCACAGTCGCAGAATCATCGCCAGCGATCGTGTGCTAGACAAGTGTGTACGTACACTATATACTTACACCATCGATACCGAGCGAAGGACGCGAATTGTCGGCTCGGATGCGCCGTTAGACCGTCCATAGTAAAATCGCTAGGAGCGAGTACACGATGATCGCCAAGCCATTACCAGCATTCTGGCGGGGAGCAGTTAGCTCATTTGGCAGTAGTGTCGGGCGAACAGGGACTATCTCCGATTGGCTCGCGCGCACGTGGAAATGGCGTCCGTCGCTACTCGTCCAGTGGCGCAGTGGGTTATTCACCTTCAGCCAGCGATCGACAAGCATCGATGCCGATCGCGTTAGTCTGCCCACGAGCGCTTCCCGTATCGACGAGACCCGAGCAGGAGGAAGGCTCATTATGTTCCGCAAGGAAAGCCGGGGCGATTCGTTCCAGCGTCAAGTGACCAACCTGCGCAAGCAAGCTCAATCTGACGATGATTTGGGTACCGACGAGTTCCATCTTGACGAACCTCAGGACACGTCGCAGTTCACGACGACGAGCGCGTCGTCACGAACCGAGGATTTCGCATCCAGCCGTATTTCGGCGCAGGACATGCCGCAAACACAGGCCATCCCCCAGCCACAGGCCGCGGCGTATCGACCCACCTGGCAGTCGTCGGATGCTACCACAAGCGTCGTGTCGGCCAACTCCAACTGGAACGGCATTCTGCGAACCGAAGGTTCGATCAACGTCCACGGCCGTGCCGAAGGCGAACTCCACGCCGCGAGCGACGTCTTCGTCGCCGAGGGTGCTGAAGTCGACGCGCAGATTTTTGCCGACAACGTCGTGGTTGCAGGCACGGTACGCGGAAAGGTCGAAGCACGCGGACGCCTCGAACTCCTGGCGCAAGGCCATGTGTCGGGCGACGTCAAGGCGCCAAGACTGATCGTTCATGAGGGTGCACAGCTTTCCGGTCAATTGAAGATGGAATCAGGTTCATCGACCGCGACCTATTCGACGGAAACGGGGACACCGCAGGGACGTAAATCCTCGCGGTAGGCTGTTGAAACAGCAATTTGGTGGAGGGACGCAGATGTCGTATCGACCGGCGGGACCCAGCGGGGCATACAGCGAGAGCTCGGCGCAGTCGACTGAGGCATACAGCCTGGTGGACCGCCACTCGACCGTCGAGGGAACCTTCACGAGCGATCGCGATCTGCGCATCGAGGGCATTCTGCGCGGAAACGTCAAGTGTCAGGGGCTCCTCTATATCGCGGAGGGAGCGGACATCGACGCGATGGTCGAAGCGTCGAGCATCGCCGTCGCGGGCCAACTCCGGGGAACCGTCACGTGCCGCGGCAAACTCCAACTCATGCCAACCGGGCGCGTCTACGCCACGGTCGTCACGGAAAGCCTGGTCATCAACGAAGGAGCGATCCTGGAAGGCGAGCTGCGCATGGAAAGCGGTTCGATGCTCGGCTCACCAGGGTCAATGCCATCTGAAAAAGGTGAGAACGGCCAGGCCGTGTTACGCCGATTCGGTTCGGACGACGATGACACGCTCGCGAGAACCAAGTCGCGCAACGAGTCTGACGAATAGTCACCGCTCTCGATTAACGTCCTCGACACGTCTCCAGCCGCGCGAACCTGCATGCTATAATGGCGTCGACGGCTGGGGCAATAGAATGAGTTGCGTGTTCCGGCGAGGGACTGAGCGCAGTCCTCTATCTGCCGTGCGCTCTGATTGTCTTAGCCATTCCCCACTTGATCAGAACGCGGCAGAGAGGGAACTGCGTGACCGTCCGCAAGTGTAGTACGTGTAAACACTATGAACCGGCGCCCATCTGGCGGAAGGGTTGGTGCCGGAATCCGCTTCTGTATTCGCCACAGCAGAGTCACCTCGTCGGCGAGGACGATCTCGACTGCGATCGCGGCATGGGTAACTATTGGGAACCAATTGAGGGCCCAACCGTCGGAGCTACCGCGAGAAGCGCCCAGGCAACCGCAGAGCAACCCGATCAACGTCCTAGAACCCCTCAGACAACGGAAAGCATCGCTCACGCCCTGAGCAGTGATGCCGGATCAAGACCCACCGCGAGTCGGACGACTGACGACCGAGGAGGTGAAATGAACCAGTACCCACCAACGGGTCCCCGGAGACAAATGGACGATTTTGACGACGAGGACGACGTCGGACGCAAGGTACCGCCGCCGAGCGATGCCAATCCGCCAGGCGGCTCAGATCGTCAGTTCACCTATTATCCGGAAGAGCGGTACTGGACCGATTACTTACGCATCGCGGCTCCGGTCCTCGGTGTCATCATTCTCCTCGGCATCGCCTGGTTCTGGCTGAGTCACCTCATCGGTGGTTCGGGCGGTGGAGCCGGGACGACGCAGCCGTCTCCGACGGCGTCGAATCCAGTGGTCATCACCGGCAGTCCCACGGCCACATCAATCACCGGCACTCCGCAGGTTATCGCCACGACTACCAGTACAAAGGCTGGTACGCCAACCTCTGCCGGCGGCACCCTGGCTTCTGGAGCCTCAGTCGTCGTTGGCAACACCGGCGGCAGCGGGGTGAACATGCGTGATGCGGCATCCACAAGTGGCAAAATCGTCGCGACATTAGCGGATGGCACGGCACTCACCATCACCGGGGACTCCGTGAGTGCAAACGGGTATACCTGGTGGCCTGTCAAGACCAGCGACGGGAAGTCTGGGTATATCGTCGCCGACTATCTCAAACCTTCGTCCTGATCGGTCGATAGTCGCCTCGATTCGGGCTATGCTATACTGATGCGCGGCTGCATTCGCCGCCAAATTTCCACGTGCCCGGACTGATCCTGGTGTGCCGTACGATTCGCGGTCCTGGATTGGGTTGAACGGCACGGACGTACAAACACCAGGAAGGACACGACTTTGGTCACCGCCACCGTAAGCGAGGAAACACGCGTCACAATGAAGGCGCTCCTCGAAGCTGGCGTGCATTTTGGACACCAGACGAAGCGCTGGAACCCAAAGATGCGCCCGTACATCTTCTCGGATCGTCACGGCATTCACGTCATCGATCTACAGCAGACCGCGCGTTTGCTTCAGGAGGCGCAGGACTTCGCACGAGACATCGCCTCCAACAACGGTCGCATCGTGTTCGTTGGCACCAAGAAACAGGCGCAGGATACCGTTCGGACCGAAGCCGGTCGTTGCGGTATGCCATTTGTTGACCGCCGCTGGCTTGGCGGAACGCTTACCAACTTCGTCACGATTCGTTCTCGACTGCGCTACCTTCGCGAGCTCGAGCGGCGGGTCTATGGTGGCGAAATTGAGAACCTCCCTAAGCAAGAGCAGATTCGCACCCATCGAGAACTGCAGAAGCTTCAGGAATCTCTCGGCGGTTTGCGTGATTTGACGCAGCTTCCCGCCGCGATTTTCGTGGTCGATCCCAAACGGGAGACGATCGCGGTGGCGGAGGCCCGGCGCCTCAACATTCCGATCATCGCCATGGTCGACACGAACTGTGATCCCGATCTAGTGGATTATGTCATTCCGGCGAATGACGATGCGATTCGCTCGGTTCGCTTGATCGCCTCTCGAATTGCGGACGCCGTTATTGAGGGTCGCACCGAAAACGAGAGCATGATGGCCGGTGAGCCCGGAGCTGACGAGGAAATCGACCCAGACGCCTATCGCTTCGCTGAAGAGTCTGAGGACGAATCCGAGGACGAAGAAGACTCCGGCTCAAGCGATCGTACGGCCGCTCGCCGCTAAGTATTGTCGCTCATCGTTTGGGGCCGGCACTCCAGCCGGCCCCGGCTTATCTCTCAATTCAGAATCTGAGGGAGGAAACGTGCAGATCACCACGCAAATGGTGAAAGACCTTCGTGAGCAAACGGGCGCCGGGATCATGGACGCCAAACGCGCTCTCGAGGCCGCCGAAGGAGACTTCGGTAAGGCCACTCAAATCTTGCAGCAACAAGGGCTACAGCGCGCGGAGAAGAAAACGTCTCGCGACGCATCCGAAGGACTGGTCTGGTCATACATTCATGGAGGACAGGCTGGTCAGAACGGCGGACGCATCGGCGCATTGGTCGAGGTTAACTGCGAAACTGACTTCGTCGCCCGCACCGACGACTTTCGGAATCTCGTGCGAGACATCGCGATGCAGGTTGCCGCTTCGAGTCCCATTTACGTCTCTGAGGATGAAATCCCGGCTGACGTACTGGCTGCAGGAGAGTCGGAATTTGGCAGCCGCGAGAAGTACGTGGCGCAAGTGGCACTGCTGTCGCAGCCCTTCATCAAGGACCTGCGCCGCACCGTGCAGGACCTGGTCAAAGAACAGATTGGCAAACTCGGCGAAAATATCGTCGTGCGACGATTCGTGCGCTTCGAGCTTGGCGCCGAGAGCGATAGCGAGCAGGACTCGTAGGAATAATGACGGTGATCAGCGAGGAGAGCCAGCCTTCCGATAGACGCGGTTCGCCCTACTCCCGTGTCGTGCTCAAGCTATCCGGCGAGGCGCTCATGGGAGGCACCGGGTATGGCGTAGACCCTGCCGTGGTGACGGCGCTTGCCGAGGAGATCTCGCGCGTCGTGGCTGAGGGAGTCGAGGTGGCCATCGTCGTCGGAGGCGGCAACATCTGGCGTGGAATTGCGGCGAGTTCTCGCGGAATGGACCGCGCCACTGCTGATTACATGGGTATGCTCGCCACCGTGATCAATGCGCTCGCTCTGCAGGACGCTCTGGAGCACCAGGGCGTCCAGACGCGCGTGCAGACCGCCGTTGAGATGCACCAAGTCGCCGAGCCCTATATCCGGCGCCGGGCGATCCGCCACATGGAGAAGGGGCGAGTCGTTATTCTGGCCGGTGGGACCGGCAACCCGTACTTCACCACTGACACCGCTGCCGCCCTTCGCGCGCTGGAGATCGGCGCGGAAGTCATTCTAATGGGGAAGAATCACGTTGACGGGGTGTACAGCGACGACCCGAAGACCAACCCAAATGCATCTCGCTATACGGTGCTTTCACATCAGGAAGCGCTCGAACGAAATCTGCGAGTAATGGATCAATCAGCATTGGCCCTTTGCCGGGAGAACAAACTCCCGATCGTGGTGTTCGACCTCCTGATGCCGGGCAATATCGAGCGGGCCGCGCTCGGTGAGGACGTGGGCACGCTCGTATCATAGGCGCTCTTACTCCAATCGGAGGTCGGAGCATGAACGGTGTTCGAAGAGGAACGAGGAGGGGATGACCAATGATAGAAGACATTCTCCTCGACGCGGAAGATCGTATGGAGAAGACGATCGACGCGCTGAAACGGGAACTGTCCGGCATTCGCACGGGGCGAGCCGCGCCCGGATTGATCGAACACCTCGACGTCGAGTACTACGGAACCCCGACCCCGCTCAACCAACTTGCCGGAATCAGCGCTCCCGAAGCACGTCTTCTGGTAGTGCAGCCCTGGGATCGTGGGTCGCTTGGTATCATCGAGAAGGCGATTCGCAGTTCCGAGCTTGGACTCAACCCAACCAACGATGGACAACTCATACGCATTGCCATTCCTCCGCTCACCGAGGAACGCCGCAAATCCTTGGTACGTGTTGTCCGCTCCAAGGTTGAGGAAGACCGAGTGGCGCTGCGCAACATTCGTCGTGATGCTGTCGCTCACATCAAGGAATTGATGAAGGAGAAAGAGATCGGCGAGGACGACGAGCGACGTGGCGAACAACAGATTCAGGAACTGACTGATCGGTTTGTTGCCGAGGCCGACAAGATAGGGAAGCAAAAAGAGGATGAAGTCCTCGAAGTCTGAGGATTCCCACCAAGCCCGAGACCCGAACGAGCCTGACGTCTCGTCGTCTGAGAACGGAACTTCGGCGCCTGCGCGCCGCGTCCCGCGACATGTCGCCATCATCATGGATGGGAACGGTCGCTGGGCCACGAAGCGCGGCCTGCCTCGGATATCCGGCCATGAAGCCGGCACTGAAAATATTCGACGCATCACCGCGCGGGCGGGCGAAATCGGCATCGGCTATCTGACGCTCTGGGCCTTTTCGACCGAGAACTGGAGACGCCCGCGCGACGAAGTAGAGGGTATCCTCCGCATTCTTGCCGAAGCGATCAGCAGCGAGACAGAAGAACTCAATCGACGGGGCGCGCAGCTTCGTCATATCGGGAGCCTGGAAGGTCTCGATCCGGAATTACAGAACGCCATCAAGCAATCAATCCACTTGACGCGCAACAACGACCGCATCGTGCTCACAGTCGCCTTCAATTACGGTGGGCGTGCTGAATTGATTCAAGCAATTCGGCGCATCATTCAGGATGGCGTGCCGGCCGAACGAGTTGACGAAGAGTTGATCGGCCGCTATCTGTATACCAGTGACATGCCTGACCCCGATCTGATCATCCGCACCTCAGGAGAGTACCGCACCAGCAATTTCCTTCTCTGGCAGGCAGCGTTCGCCGAGTATTACTTCACCCCGGTGTTATGGCCAGACTTCGGCCCTGATGACCTCGAGCAAGCGGTAGACGAATTTCGGCTTCGCGACCGGCGTTTTGGTGGGATCAAACCGACGATCCCCGGACGCCCCTCCAACTGATCTGGGCTCGCTGACCGGTGTTGCGCCAGCGATCAATCAGCGCAATTGGGATTGTCCTGTTCGCCGCTATCCCCGCCTTCATCGGCGGATACGTCTTCGCCGCTGCCATGCTCACTATTACGGTCGTCGGGATCAACGAAATGTGCCGAGTCTACGAACGTGTGGGTCATCAGCCGTTCCGCTGGCTCGCATTGACGGTCGGCAGTGCGTTTATCATCATCTCCGCCTTTGAACGACCAGAGGCCTCCCTCTACTGGCTCGTGCTCCTCCTCCTACTCTCATCACTGAGCGCACTGCTTGTTCGGGACCGCCCAAACGACGCGGTGGTCGATTGGGCATTGACTTTCGCGACCGTCGCTTATGTCGCACTCCCGCTGTATCTTGCGGTCGCGCTTAGAGCGACGAGCGGAGATGCGACACAACATTGGACAAATGTCGTTGCCGGCTGGTTCAGAACACCGGCTCAGGGACTCGCCTGGATTGGAATTGTCTTCTCCGTCACCTGGCTCAATGACACCGCCGCGTATCTTCTTGGGAGACAATTTGGCAAGACCAAGCTGGCACCACGACTCAGCCCAGGCAAGACGCGTGTCGGCGCCGTCGCTGGAGTCGTCGCGGGCACGTTAACTGGCGGTCTGGCAGCGTGGTTGTTCGGGGCGTCGGTGAACCTCGCGGTTGCCTTTGGCATTGGGTTCGTTCTTGCCGTCACGGGGCAAATTGGTGATCTGGCCGAGTCCGCCATCAAGCGAAGCCTGGGAGTCAAGGACATGGGAGAACTTATTCCGGGTCATGGTGGAATGCTCGATCGGATCGACGCGCTGCTATTCACATTTCCGGTAACCTACGTGTTGGTGCAGGTCTTCCTTCGGATTGGCTGGATGTGAAACGAAAACTCGCGCTCCTCGGTAGCACCGGGTCAATCGGTCGGCAGACGCTCGACGTTGTCGATCAGCGTCGGGACGAATTTGAGATCGTAGCGCTCGCCGCGGGCAAGAACGAACAAATTCTGCGTGAGCAGATCCAGAAGTTCCGCCCCAGATACGTGTCGGCCGAATGCGACCTCCACGCCGTCGACCTCGCCGGTGCAGAGGTAGGGTGCGGAGTTGAGGGCCTGGTCACTGCCGCCACGCTGCCCGAGGTCGACATCGTCGTCGTGGCGACATCGGGCCATGCAGCGATTCTTCCAACCCTTCGAGCGATCGAAAAACAAAAAGTCATCGCGTTGGCGAACAAGGAAGTCATCGTCTGTGCTGGCGAGATCATCGTCCCAGAGGCTCAGCGGCGCGGTGTCGAAATTCGCCCCGTTGACAGCGAACACAGCGCAGTCTGGCAGTGCCTGCACGGACTCCGTCTGACCAGCGACGTCGACTGTGTCACCTTGACCGCTTCCGGCGGCCCGTTCCTTGACACTCCATTGAGCCAACTTGCTTCAGTTACGCTGAACCAGGCTCTTAATCATCCGAATTGGAACATGGGCAGCAAGATCACCATCGACTCGGCCACGATGATGAACAAGGGCCTCGAAGTAATCGAAGCGCACTGGCTGTTTGACATTCCCTACGCGCAGATCTCGGTCGTCATCCACCCGCAGAGCATCGTGCACTCGCTGGTGAGTTTCACCGACGGCGCTGTGCTGGCGCACCTCGCCGTGCACGACATGCGTGTTCCTATTCAGTTCGCGCTGACATTTCCGGAAAGGCAGTCGTCTCCAGAACTCGCACTCGACATCGCGAAACTCGGAACGCTGGAATTCCGCCCACCAGATCTCGATCGGTTCCCGGCCTTGCGCATCGCTCGGCAAGCTGGAATTTCCGGCGGAACGTATCCGACGGTTCTCAGCGGCGCGGATGAGATCGCGGTTGACGCATTCATGCGTGGCGTGATTCGGTTCCCACAGATCGCAGAAGTTGTTGAAGAAGTCCTCGACCGGCACAAGCCGAACGGCTCCCAGATTGATCTCGAGCAGATCGCCGAGGCAGACCAATGGGCGCGGCGCACCGCG
Source organism: uncultured Chloroflexia bacterium (assembly GCA_963782955.1). GTDB lineage: Bacteria > Chloroflexota > Chloroflexia > Thermomicrobiales > Thermomicrobiaceae > CALAGB01. Next base: position 54,071 of record CAWALJ010000002.1, read on the forward strand.
GTTGAAGTGATTCGAGGGATTGAGGAGTAGCTCTCCGCGCCTCAGTCCTGCAGTTCACGCGCCAGTGCGAATCCGTCGACGCGCCTCGCCCCTGCGGCGAGCAACGCATCACATGCTGCCAACATCGTGGCTCCGGTCGTTACGACGTCGTCGATTAGCAGCACGTGCGCGCCATCAAGCGATTCTCCTTTCCAGGCGAAGGCATCTCGCACATTCGTCTGGCGCTCCTGCTCTCCCCTCCCGACTTGCGAAGGCGTATCGATGATCCGCTGCAGACCAGTCGTTCGAACCAAGTCAAGCTTCTGAGCAACGCCCCGAGACAGAAGATCAGCTTGATCGAAGCCACGTTGTCTTCTTCTTCGCCGGTGCAACGGCACAAACCCGACCACATCCCACGATGTCGCCGCGGCGTCGACAAATTCCGGCCGCATGATGGCGTCGAACATCAGGGCTGAGAGGGAGGCCGCTCGGGCAAATTCCCCTTGATATTTGAATCGGTGAATCGAGTCGCGAATAGGGCCACCGAAAATGAACGCGGCGCGAACCGAGCCAACTTCGCGTGGCCAAGCGTTGCAGTTGGCGCATGTCAGGCACGGTTCCGCACTCGGTTGTCCACACCGGTAACAGATTGGACGAGGGATCGGTCGAAGGCGCGCCCGACACGATTCACAGAGCCAACTGCCCCGCTTCCGGCATCCGGCGCAGATGGGCGGGAAAATGACGTCTTCGACGATGGACAGTGCAGTCTTCAGACGGTGAATTGTATTCGCCCCGTTCGAGTGTCGACTCGCTCAGACCGGCTCCAACAGAACGCGATCGCCGCGCTCGGTTTGGGACGAGGCAATGGTGCCGGGCGGAAGCTCGATGACGTAGCGACCGTGGACACGAAGTGGGCCGATGCGCCAGGGTTTCATTTCAGAGTCAGCGCGGGTCACCGTGCCCTCTGCGTCGACGTAGAGCACGTCGATCGGAAAACGCATCCACATGGTGTGAATAGACGAGCAAGGGTCAATGACCAGGCCCGATCCATCGTCAAGGCCAGAACGAAACATCAAGCCACGTCCCCGCTGCCAGAACGACCGGGCAATTGCGACTCGATCTCCGAGTCGAGTCCGCTTGCTCTCATTCACGATCCGCACGACGCTCGTCTTGTCCAGGTTATTCGCTTCCATTCTCGCACCCAATCAACTCGCTTGAAAGATCTGCGTTATCCAGGAACGTGCCATTACAGTTCATCCTCACCTCGTCGCTAGCGGAACGCTGACACGATATGTGGAATCGCAGGTCCAAGAATGACGATATAGATCGACGGGAAGATGAGGAAGATCATCGGGAAGAGCATCTTCAACGGCGCTTTGTGGGCTTGAACCTCAGCTCGCTGACGCCGCCGTTGCCGCATTTGGTTTGACTGGACCCGCAGGACCTGACTGATGCTTACCCCGAGCTGGTCGGCCTGAATGACAGCCGAAATGAACGTGTTCAAGTCGTCCACGTTGACACGATTCGCGACCTCCCGCATGGCATCGCGGCGAGAGGAACCCATTCGAATCTCGGACAGCATCCGTCCGAGCTCGCGAGTCAGAGCGTTGTCCCATTTCTCGACCACACGACCCAGCGCAGGGTCAAACCCGAGGCCCGCCTCGACGCTGATCGTCAGCAAGTCGATCGCGTCCGGCAGAGCACGGGTAATCTCCGACTTACGCTGCTTGATCCGTCGTGAGAGCCAGATCCCGGGCATGAGATATCCGAGCAAGCCGACCACCATCGGCACGAGAACCAGAAGCAGCGTCGGGGTACCTGCGATGAAGAAGAGCAAGAACAGAAAGATTCCCAGACCGCCACCAATGACAAACCGCAGTCCGGTAAATTCTGTCGGTCCAAGTCCTTTGGGAGCACCTGCCTCAAGCAACTGCTGACGCAGCCGCACAGTGTTCTGACTCGGAGCGAACCGTCCAGCGCGAACCGCCAGCCCGCGAATCATCGGAGTGAGCACGCGGTCACGGAACGGTTGCTGCAACTCAACCTCTTCGAGAGAGGGAACTCGGTTGCCAAACTGAACCAGACGCTCTTCGATGAGAATCGCCTTGTTCGGCTTCTTCAAACCGATCAGCAGCGCGACAATAGCAAGAATAACGACGACTACGAGAACTGGGAGTAACAAGGGATTCACCATTCGTTCCTTACCAACGCACGCCGCTTACACTTCGATGCGGACGATCTTCCGCATGGCAAAGAATCCCAGGATGATCAGCACGACACCAAGGATTGGCATACAGACCCACGGGAACGTGAACAGGGACGAGATATAGCTCGGGTTCGCGAAAAAGATGAACGCCGCCAGAGCGATCGGCAGTGCGCTGATGATGTAGCCGGAAAGGCTTCCCTGCGCCGTCAGAACGCCAATCTCTCCTTTGATTCGAACGCGCTCTCGAATAGTTTCACCGATGACGTCCAAAATCTGCGCCAGATTACCGCCAACTTCATGCTGAATGTTGATCGCGGTCACCAACAGGTCGAGGTCTTCGCTAGTGATTCGGCGAAGCATGTGATCCATTGCGACTTGCGGCGTAATCCCGAGCCCTACCTCACGCACGACTCGCGCGAACTCCTCGTTCATTGGAGGTTGTGATTCGCGAGACACCAATTCCATCGTCTGCAGCAGGCTGTAGCCCGCGCGAAGTGAATTCGCCATCAACGTGATCGTGTCGCCCATCTGATCGACGAACTGCTTCGTGCGATTATTCGCGCGCCGGGACATGTACCAATGCGGAATCATCCATCCGATGCCACCCGCAATAATTGCCACCAGGATTCCGAGCAGTGGCCGAGTGATTCCGCGTCCGACGACGAACCCGATCAACGCCATCACCGACACCGAACTTACGCGAACCACCACGAATTCGCCTGGCGTCATCTTGAAGTTAGCTCGGGCAAGCAAGGCCGAAACGCTGGCTCCGAATGAACTGCCTTCAACAGCGCGATCAACCGCCTGGGCCACGGCTCCCGGCGCGCGCGCGCTATTCGGCACTTCGGCGGTAAGCTGTTCAATCGAGCCGTATTGCTGCAATCGTTCTTCGAGCTCGGCACTCGCCGCCCGTTCTCGCCAGTTGGCGAAACCGAAGCCAGTCAATCCGATCGCTGCAGCCAGCAAGAGCAACGCCATGCTCAACATGCGAATCCCCCGGGTTGCTCAGGCCGTGGCACGAGTCCGCGGCCGCTAGAAGAGCCGGTCATACCCGGCACCAAAGATGGTCGGCGGCAAGAAGATGTTCGACGCCTCGAACTTCTCAACAAACTTCGGTCGAATTCCGGTCGGCTTCATCCGGCCAACGATCTTGCCGTTCTCAACGCCGGTTTGCTCGAAGACAAACACGTCCTGTAAGACGATGACGTCACCTTCCATGCCCTGGACCTCGGTCACAGCCACGACACGACGGGTGCCGTCCTTGAGTCGTGCTTGCTGAATGATGAGATCGACCGCCGCGGCGATCTGCTCGCGAATGGCTCGAACGGGCAGTTCGACGCCAGCCATCAAACACATCGTTTCGAGACGGGCCAGTGCGTCGCGAGGGGTGTTTGCGTGGGCTGTAGTCATTGAACCGTCGTGGCCGGTGTTCATTGCCTGGAGCATGTCCAGCGCCTCACCGGAGCGGCACTCGCCGACCACAATGCGGTCAGGGCGCATACGAAGGGAGTTCACAACCAGGTCACGAATGGTGATCTCGCCGCGCCCTTCGATGTTGGCCGGACGCGATTCCAGCGTCACCACATGATCCTGGCGAAGCTGAAGCTCGGCGGCGTTCTCGATCGTGATAATCCGCTCATCGTCCGGGATGAATGAAGAAAGCACGTTGAGCGTGGTCGTCTTACCAGATCCAGTACCACCAGAAACCACGACGTTCAGACGCGCTTCCACGCATGCCTTCAGGAAGGTGACCATTTCGCGACTGACCGTTCCGAACCGAATGAGATCCTCAGAGGTCAGCGGGTCCTTGGCGAACTTACGAATCGTCAGCGTGGGGCCGACGAGTGAGATCGGCGGAATGACCGCGTTGATACGAGATCCGTCTGGCAAACGCGCGTCAACCATCGGAGAACTCTCGTCGATGCGTCTGCCGAGCGGTGAAACGATGCGATCAATGACGCGCATGACGTGGTCGTCATCCTGAAAGAGCACGTCGCTGATCACAAGTTTGCCGCCTCGCTCGACGTAGACCTGGCGAGGACCGTTGACCATGATTTCTGATACGGAGTCATCTTTCAGCAGAGGTTCAATTGGCCCGTAGCCAAGAATCTCTGCCGAGATAGCCTCATACAACCGAAGTCGCTCGACACGAGTGAGCACGATTCCCTCGGCTTCGAGAACCGATTGGAAGGTTTCCTCAACCGTCCGCCTCACCTCTTCGTGGTTAGCCAGGTCCATTCTCGGGTCGAGTTCCGAAATCAGACGATTCTGGACTCGCGTCTTCAGCTCGTTGAACGAGTCGGTCCGTGGCGCCGATGTACTGGGCGACGCAATCGACGGACGACGAAGTGACCCGAGCTCCGACGTTGCACCTCGCGGCGCCGTCGGTCCTGGTCCGCCCTCTGGAGATGCCAGTCGGGAAGTCGTTCGCGCCGGAGGCGCCGACGGGGTTCCTTCCTGAGAACCGTCGTCTGGCACGGTGCCGAGCCGTTTCAGCAGTGACATGTTGTGCGGCCTCCAGATTCCTTCGGCGCCTCCGCCGTTTCGCTATCGAAACCTTGCGTGGCCGTGACAACCGGAACAGTCGTCGCGGCCGTTATGAATGAACTCGTCGCCAGGAGTGTTCGCCTGACCTATCCGTGTCCCAACGCAGTCTTCAGCCGATACACGATGCTAGACGGTCGTTGGTTCGCTTTGACGATGACCTCGAGATCTTCCAGATCTTCCTGCACGAGCGATGCGCAGAGACGATCGATCTCAATTGAGAACCGGTGATCCGGCTGGCTACCGACAAGCGGCGAACCTTCATTGATACTGCGCAGTACGGCCTGGTGTTCCTCGGGAATCTTGAACTCGACGTCTCGTTTGAGATTCTCGGCGATATCAGCCACCGGGATGCCCGAGTAGTTGTTGAAACGATTCAGTACCAGGATGATCTTGTCCTCCGGGTAGCCGAGCAACTCGGAGATCTCCAGGAATTGCCTGGTGTCCTTAATGGCGGTCATTTCCATCGTCAGCACCAACAGGAGCTTGTCTGCTTGATCCATGAGCGCCAGCATCGTGTCGTCGAACCCGGGTCGCGTGTCGATCACCACGTAATCGACGCTCTTGGAGAGGACCGAAACCGCCGCGCGCAGGTGTTCAGGTGAAACGGTCTCGGACTCCTGCGGCGTGGGCGGAGCGAGGAGCAGCTTCACACCCGACGAGTGCGTGACAAGCACGTCGTCGAGCAATTCTTTGTCGAGCATCTGCGGCTGTACCGCGATATCACCGAAGGTCTTGCTCTTGGCGACGTTCATCATCACGCCGACGTCACCGAAGCTGAGCGATGCATCGACCAGCGCCACTTGCTTGCTGGTCAACTGCCGGATCGCGATCGCAAGGTTCGTCGCGACCACGGAGCGACCGACGCCACCCTTGTTGCTGACAACGGCCAGCACACGAGAAGATCCGGTCTCCGCAGGCCGATGGCCATTCCCGCTGGTCGCGGGCGCTGCCACGGGACGCTGCACCTGCTGCGCCAGCCGAGAAACGTGGCGGACCGCAGTGATCAACTCGTCGAGACTGAACGGCTTCGAGAGAAACTCACGCGCTCCGGCCAACATCGAGCGTCGCAGCAGGTCCGGTTCGTCCTGAACCGACATCATGATGACGCCGACTGATGGCAGACGAGAGGTGATCTCGGTCGTCGCCGTGATGCCATCCATGTCGGGCATGTTAATGTCCATCAGGACGACGTCCGGAAGCAGCTTGAGCGCCAGGTCGATCCCCTCTTGCCCACGCGCTGCTTTTCCGATCACCTCGACATCGGATTCGAATCGGAGCAATTTCTCGACGTTGTCTCGGCTTTCAGGAACGTCGTCTACGATCAGAACCCGAATCGTCCGCACACTCACTACTGTCCTCCGCCCGGGAGTCTCACTGATTTCGGCGCCGGAAGTCCGTAGGTGCTCATCAACTGGTCATAGGTGACGCCCGTTGTCGAGACCGTCTTGTGATCGTCCGGTGCTCGAAGAACAACCTGATAGTTACCCTGGTTATCCTCAAGGAACTTGATCAGTTCCGCCTGCTGTGGGTCTACCTCAAGTACCAGCATGTCCGCGTTCGGCAGCTGCGCCGCCGTCGTCTTCGGAGCTGGAGTGCTTCCTGGCGCCGGAGTCGGGGTCGGAGTTGGTGCCGATGTGTCGTTGACCGACTGATTGCCAGCGATGACTCGGAGCACTCGGATGTTCTGCAGAATGATCTTGGTCACCGGACTACCGCCCTGTCCGTCCGATACCAGGAATCGAGATCCCGGCTCGCCAGGGTACGGATAGTTCTTGGGAGCCGCCTGATCGGCGGGCGGAACGGTCAGACTCTTTGGATCGAAGGTGTACGTCGGGTCGCCTTGCTTCACCTCAACCACGTTCGTGGGAAGCACACCGGTCAACGTCACCCGCGCCGAATAGACGATATCCACGTAGTCATCCGGTCGGATCAATCCGCCCAGTGCGCTCACCCGGTCGATCGGAAGCGCGGCAGCTCGCTGACCATCAGTGAGCAGATTCGTCAGGCCGGGAGTGACCAGGTTCGCCATCAAGATTTGTTGGCCCTTGACGACGTCACCATTCGTTGCCAGTCCGAGAACCTGCGATGGGCTCTCCGCCGCGCCCGTTGACGCGGCCGTCTTTTCGACCTGAACGGCCTTGATGTCTTCCTGGCGAAGTACCGTGTTAGCCGGAATGTCCTTCGTTGCCTGCAAAACCGTAACCGTCTGCGTCTGAGCTACAACGGTGGGCTTCTTGCTCTTGTTGCTCGGGGAGAATGACATCACTGCGAGCAAAACGGCCACGAGGGCTAGCCCGACTCCTAACAGTATGAAGAGGCGACCACCCCTACGCATCTAAGAGTCCTCTCTGGCATCGGATAGAAGAGCCATACGACCGCACTCTGCTGGAAGCGTTACAATCGGATGAGATCTGTTTCGCCTCCACAGAAAGTCTAGGAACGGCGAATTGGGCTCACCATAGTACGTTGGTAACGAGCACGTCCTATGGGGGTACCGACCACGCAAGGAACCACGCCGATTCGTACCGTTGTAAACCCACAAGCAGAGGAACGAATGACCGCAGTTTCGATCCAAGAACTTCTCTATGGCGCTGATCCTGATGAACGCATCGCGGCGGTGGAGTTCGCGCGCAACGGGCAAATCGAGATGATCCACCGGGTAGAGGACGGTGTCATTAGCTCGACTTTCGCGCCGCTTCGCCCCTGGTTCATCACAACGGATAAGGGCGTCCAATATGCGAAAGGCGCCGAGGTCGACGAACTCGCGGGAGACCTTCCTCTCAAGTTCCGGCTCAGTTTCGGATCATGGCCGGCGTATCGCAATGCGCTTGATCGCGTCGTCCAGGAAAAGATCGCCGCCCACCGATTCACTCAACCAACCGATCAGTTTCTCATCCAGAGCGGAAAAACGCTGTTCAAGGGCATGTCGTTCGAGGATCTGATCCGCCTGCAGATTGACATTGAAACCGTGGGGTTGGATCCTTCGGACCCCTCAGCACGAATATTGGCGGTCGCCATCCGAACCAATCGAGGAGAGGCGTCAGTTATAGCCACCGGTGATATGAGCGAATCCGAAGTACTCGGGTCCCTCAACAACTGGATTCAGCGCGTAGATCCAGATGTCATTGAGGGCCACAACATCTTCAACTTCGACCTCCCGTTTCTCATCAGTCGCGCCAATGCCAACGGCGTCACCCTGGAATGGGGCCGAGATGGGAGTGAGCCGAAGGAAATGGGTGTCCGACGATTCAAAGCCGGCGCGCGTTCCATTCCATTCCAGTACATCGCCATTTACGGTCGACACGTTATTGACACCTACCAGCAGATTCAGCGATATGACTACAGCGGAGAGATGCAGAGTTACGGCCTCAAAGAGGCGGTGGATTCGCTCGGCCTTACCAAGCCGGGGCGTATCTTCGTACCAGGGCATCAGATCGCATCCCTGTGGGAGACCGACCGGAAGCGGATCGTTGCATATGCCCTAGACGACGTCCGAGACGTAGCACTCTTGAGTGAACTCGCAACGCCGACTGAGTTCTATCAGACACAGATCCTTCCCCGAAGCTTTCAGCGGGTCGCGACCGGTGGCCCTGGGGAGAAAATCAACTTGTTGATGACGCGAGTCTATCTCTCGCAGCAGCAAAGTCTGCCGTTACCCAATCCATCTCGTGGCTACCCAGGGGGATACACCGAGGTAC
>CAWALJ010000002.1:67500-1631913 GCA_963782955.1 uncultured Chloroflexia bacterium
AGCTAAACGCCCATTCGGCACCTTGGCCGTTGAAGCGTGATCGAGTGCTTGCTTGGTTCGTGATAAACGCTGCTGACTTGTGTTGCGACGATCCAGACACCTGGCCCTCTCCTGACATCACTGCCAGGGTCCACAGGCGAGGTGGACTCTGCCCATCGCAGCACTCCTGGATGAGTTCCCTCATCCGTCGTCCGCAGCGGCTGACCTGGGTGTGGCATCGGTCGCCCGATACCGACTCCCTAGAAAGGAGGTGATCCAGCCGCAGCTTCCGCTACGGCTACCTTGTTACGACTTCGTCCCAATCACCAGCCCCACCCTCGACGGCTGCCTCCCTTGCGGGTTGGCCCACCGGCTTCAGGTGTTGCCGGCTTTCATGACGTGACGGGCGGTGTGTACAAGGCCCGGGAACATATTCACCGCCGTATGGCTGACCGGCGGTTACTAGCAACTCCGACTTCATGGGGGCGAGTTGCAGCCCCCAATCCGAACTGAGACCGGGTTTGCAGGGATTGGCTCCGCGTCGCCGCTTGGCTGCCCGCTGTCCCGGCCATTGTAGCGTGTGTGTCGCCCAGGGCGTAAGGGCCATGCTGACTTGACGTCATCCCCCCCTTCCTCCGGGTTGCGCCCGGCAGTCTGCTTAGACATCACCATAACTAAGCACGAGGGTTGCGCTCGTTGCGGGACTTAACCCAACATCTCACGACACGAGCTGACGACAGCCATGCAGCACCTGTCTCTTGGCTCCCGAAGGCACTCCCCGCTTTCACGGAGATCCCAAGGATGTCAAGCCCTGGTAAGGTTCTGCGCGTTGCGTCGAATTAAACCACACGCTCCGCTGCTTGTGCGGGCCCCCGTCAATTCCTTTGAGTTTTAGCCTTGCGGCCGTACTCCCCAGGCGGTGGACTTACTGCGTTCGCGCCGGCACGGAGGGGGTCAACTCCCCCCACACCTAGTCCACATCGTTTACTGCGTGGACTACCGGGGTATCTAATCCCGTTCGCTCCCCACGCCTTCGCGCCTCAGCGTCAGGTCAGCGCCAGTTGGCCGCCTTCGCCACCGGTGTTCCTCCCGATCTCTACGCATTTCACCACTACTCCGGGAATTCCACCAACCTCTCGCTGCCTCCAGCTCCGCCGTTTCACACGACCCTCCCCGGTTGAGCCGGGGGCTTTCACGTGTGACGCACAAAGCCGCCTACGCGCCCTTTACGCCCAGTAACTCCGGACAACGCTCGGACCCTACGTCTTACCGCGGCTGCTGGCACGTAGTTAGCCGGTCCTTCTTCCTGGGGTACTGTCACTGTCTTCATCCCCCAGAAAAGGGGTTTACACTCCGAAAAGCTTCCTCCCCCACGCGGCGTCGCTCCGTCAGGCTTGCGCCCATTGCGGAAAATTCCTTGCTGCTGCCTCCCGTAGGAGTCGGGGCCGTGTCTCAGTCCCCGTGTGGCTGATCGTCCTCTCAGACCAGCTACCCGTCATCGCCATGGTGGGCCACTACCCCGCCATCTAGCTGATAGGCCGCAGGCCCCGCCAAGCACGGATCACTCCTTTGCTTGATGCCCTCACTAGACACCAAGCTCATGGGGTATTACCCGCGGTTTCCCGCGGTTATCCCCCGCGCTTGGATGGGTTCCCCACGTGTTCCTCACCCGTCCGCCACGGTCGACCTCCGAAGAGGCTCCCGTTCGACTTGCATGCATTAGGCACGCCGCCAGCGTTGTTCCTGAGCCAGGATCAAACTCTCCATCAAGTTTGCTCACATTCGTGAGCGTCATTTCTGAGTAGTCGACCCAAGCTATCCCTCATACGATTCTTCGTATTCGGGGGCACTCGATCACGCTTCAATTGTCAAAGTGCTTACTACTTGACCGCTCTCGTCCTGTCCTGCCGGACGGTGCTCAAGTTGGTCGCCGCAACGAAAACGTCGCCCACCCAGTGCGGGCTCCGCCTATTCGACTTGGAGTGTGGTTCGATTTTTTTCGACCCCGCCCTCCAGCGGCATCGAGGAGTATAGCACAGGCACCTAGAGGTGTCCAACACCAATTTCATCTTTCCGTCGCGCCGCGGCGCTTGACCTACCCCCCAAATCAGTCGATACTTGATAGATGTCGGGTTCATGAATTCCGCAATTTGAAGGGAATGGATCCTTAGAATGAAGCCTGTGATAGGAATCACTCCGTCTCCGTCAGAAGACCAATTCTCGCACGGTCTCTTCTATCGCTATGCGCTTTCTTCCAACTACACCGAGGCGATCGAAGCAGCCGGGGGAATTCCGATCATCATCCCCCCGCAAAACGGAAATGTTGATGAAATTCTTTCAATTCTCGACGGTCTGCTATTAAGCGGCGGCGGAGACATCGATCCGAAGGTTTACGGCGATGCCGACGTTCACGAGAAGACGTATGGCATCCATCACGGGCGTGACGACCTCGAGATGGCTCTGACGAAAGGCGCCGTCGAGCGTGACATGCCGGTCCTGTGCATCTGCCGCGGCATTCAGGTCTTGAACGTTGCTCTCGGCGGAACGTTGTATCAAGACATCGGCGACCAGTACAGCGACGAGATAGAGCATCGGCAACACGAGAAGGGGATCGCGGCAAGCGAGCCAAGCCACGAAGTGCACGCAGAGCGCGATTCGCTGCTGGGGGACACCTACGAAGCCGAAACGCTTCGAACGAATTCATTCCACCATCAGGGCTTGAAAGAGATCAGCCCGGAGTTGCGTGCCGTTGGCACGGCACCGGATGGGATCGTTGAATCGGTCGAACGACCTGAGAGCACCTGGATGCTTGGCGTTCAATGGCATCCGGAGATGATGTTCAAGGCGCACTCCGAGCACCTCAAACCATTTGTTGGACTCGTGAAGGCCGCAACGGCCTATCATGAGAAGTCCGCGCGGGAGCAGTTGGCGATTCACGACTAGATTGGCATTCATTTCGCCACGATGCGGCGGAAAGGTACCGAGCCAATCGATGCGAACCGGATCTTCGGGCTAGGTTCAGCGAGGGCGGTGCACGTGCACCGCCCTCATGCTGTTCAGTTTGATTGAGTTGGGACGTTACTCTTCAGAGTGACTGCGCGAGCCCGCTCCTGCCGCCGCGACCTCTTTGTATTCGTCGTGAGCGTCAGCATGACTGGCCATTCGACGGTTCTGCAATGCCGCCGGAACGGCGACTCGCAGCACGTCATCCATGTTATCAACCGGCACGAAGGTCATGTTTTCTTTTAGTGAAGCGGGCAGATCGTCGAGATCAGGTTCGTTCCGCTTCGGCAAGATGAACGTCGTGATGCCTGCGCGACCCGCGGCCAGCGATTTCTCTTTGATCCCACCCACAGGCAGCACTTGTCCGCGCAAGGTGATCTCACCCGTCATGGCGACCCGATCCTCGACCGGAACTCCAGTGAGAAGCGACACCAGCGCCGTCGTCATGGTGATACCGGCCGACGGACCGTCCTTCGGAATCGCGCCCGCCGGAACGTGGACGTGGAGATCAGTATCTTTGAAGAAATTGGGATCGATACCCAAGTCTTCCGCTCGCGATCGCACAAAGCTGAGCGCGGCCTGCGCTGACTCACGCATCACGTCACCAAGCTGACCGGTAACCGTCATGTTGCCCCGGCCTGGCATCTTCGTCGCCTCGATGAACATGATGTCACCACCCACTGCAGTGACTCCCACGCCAACCGCGACCCCTGGCTCCGCTGTGCGCTCCTCGAGCGTCTCGTAGAAGAAACGTGGCTTGCCGAGAAATTCCCGAATCTCGTCGGCACCAATCTGCGTCGCGACGTCCTTGCCTTCCGCGACCCGCGTCGCGATCTTGCGAGCCACGTTCGCAATCTCACGCTCCAGGTTACGCACGCCGGCCTCACGCGTGTGATGACGAATGATCGTCATGATGGCGTCGTCCGTCATGTTGAAGCGATCGGTACCAAGTGCGTGCCGCCGAAGCTGCTTCGGCAGCAAGTAACGCTTGGCGATATTCAGCTTCTCCTCGTCGGTGTAACCGCTGAGCGTCAGAATCTCCATGCGGTCGCGCAGCGGGGCCGGAATCGTATCCAGCAGGTTCGCGGTCGCGATGAACATCACCTTCGAGAGATCGAACGCAACGTCGAGGTAGTGGTCGCGGAACGAGTTGTTCTGCTCCGGATCGAGAACCTCGAGCAGCGCCGACGACGGATCACCGCGCCAGTCATTACCAAGCTTGTCGATTTCGTCCAGCACGAAGACCGGATCATTGGCCCCCGCCCGACGAATCGCCTGGACGATGCGTCCTGGCATCGCGCCAATATAGGTGCGTCGATGACCTCGGATTTCCGCCTCATCGCGCACACCACCGAGCGACATGCGTGTGAATTCGCGACCCAGTGCCCGCGCGATCGACTGCGCTAGACTCGTCTTGCCGACGCCCGGCGGTCCGACGAAGCAGAGGATCGGCTCGCGATTGTCGTCATCGGACATCTCGCCGGATTCGACCATATCCTTGCGCAATCGGCGAACAGCAAGGTACTCGAGGATGCGTTCCTTGAGTTGCTCCAGGTCGTAGTGATCCTCGTCGAGCACCTGGCGCGCACGCGAGACGTCGATCTCGTCTTCGGTGCTGCGATTCCAGGGCATGCTGGTCATCCAGTCGAGGTACGTGCGGATCATGCCGTACTCGGCCGCGGCTGGTGGCAGCTTGCTCAGTCGATCGAGCTCGCGCCGTGCTTCACGCTCGGCCTCTTCGGGCATTCCGGCCTCATCAATCTTCGCCCGAAGTTCGTTGACCTCAACCTCTTGTTCGTTGGTCTCGCCCAGTTCCTTCTGAATCGCCTTCATCTGCTCGCGCAGATAGAATTCGCGTTGTGTCCGACCAACTTCTTCCTGAACCTCGCCCTGAATCTTCTTGCCAAGCTCGAGCAAATCGAGCTCCTTGCTCAGAAATGCACTCAGCTTTTGCAGCTTGGCCCGGGCGCTTTCAAGCTCGAGCAGGCTCTGACGCTCTTCCGGCTCCATACGCACGTTGCTGGCGATGAGATAGACGAGATGGATCGGATCGTCGATGTTGAGCGCCGCTGTGACTAACTCGTCCGGCAAGTTGGAGACGACCGCGACCAGACGTTGGAACAACTCGAGGGTGTTGCGCATCAGCGCCTTCACCTCGACTGAATCCTCAGTCTCTTCCGGAATCTCCTCGACCCGTGCCGTGAGATACGGTTCCTCGGTCAACCACTCCACCACACGAATACGCCGCAGGCCTTGCACCGCCAATCGCACCGTGCCATCCGGCACGCGCATCATCTGATGAATGTTGGCGGCCGTTCCGATCTCAAACGTTTCGCCCGGACCGGCGGCTTCCTGCGTCGAGTCCTTCTGCAGGACCAACGCGACCATCCGATTGCCCGACACGACTTCGTCGATGAGGCGAAGCGAGCGAGGCTGCCCGGCCGCGAGCGGCACGAGGGTCAGCGGAAAGACGACCGTACCCCGCAACGGCAAAACCGGCAGGATGTTCGGGGTCGCTTCCTCTTCCTTTTCCTCGTCTTCCAACTCGTCCTCAGGGACGTCGTAATCGGGTTCGTCGTGTCTAAACTGCTCAACCATTAACTCTTACCCCTCCTGCGCTGGTGCAGGCGTTTCCGACGCGCGCGGCACGATTCGTGTCGCCTGCGCGCGAGGTAACGTAACCCTCAGGAAGCCACCTTCATATGAGGCTTCCACGTTTTCTAGGACGACTGAGAACGGAAGGAAGACCTCGGCCTCGAACGGGCCGTACGCAATCCCCATCTCATGATAGGTGCGCTTCTGATTAATCGACGGGTTGCTGCGAACGCCGGAAACACGCAGAAGCGTTTCATCGACGATCACACTGATTTCTTCTTCCCGAACTCCGGCGATTTCGACAGTCACCACCAGACAGTCTTCGCATTCGTAGACCTCGACCGGGGGCCGCCAGACGCCGATATTCGATCGTGATATGGGACGAACCCCAATGACCAGCGAGCGGAATACCTGCTCCATATCCTGCTGGATACGCCCGGTCTCTCGACCGCCGCGCCTGCGCACGATCAGCATGAATGTTCCTCCGAGATTGCCGTATCCGTTGCTGATGCGAACGGGACAGCCGTGAGTGTTCAGAATCCAGACTGTGTCCGCTGCCAGGTAGCGACGTGCATAAAACGTGCCGGTACCGAGCCTGGCAAGCGACGTAGGTCAGTATACCACCAATGGTAACTGTTCTGCAATCCGTTGGGGATGTAACTTGATTCAGATCATATCAATGATGAGCGTAGTACAGGATGGCAACGGCCGTCATGCCCCAGAGGAAGACGGTGAGGAGCAGCGGTCGGTCATCAAGCAGCATTTGTTCAGGGGCTCCGCCGCCGTCTTCCCGATGCACGAGATAGAGGTAACGGAAGATCCCATACAGAACGAATGGGATAGTCAGCATCATCGAATGATCGGCGGGCAAGTTCGGCGCCGAGAAGGTGTAAAGCGAATAGGCCATGATCGTGGCAGCGGCGACGATCATGATCAGTTCATCCAGTAGCGGCTTGGAATACAACTCGAGGTTGCGCCGGTGCGTGCCTGCTGATCCCTCCAGCAGTTCGATCTCATGGCGACGCTTGGCAAATCCGATGAAGAGAGACAGCAACACCATACAGACGTAGAGCCACGGCGAAAGGGGCACGTTGATCACCACCGCGCCAGCCGCCGTACGTAGCAGGAACCCGGCTGCGATTACGAACACGTCGATGATTACCATGTGCTTGAGAACGACCGTGTACGAGAGCATCATGGCCATGTAACCAGCGAAGACCAGCGTCAACCAGGGGGTAATCGCCAGCGACGCGGCCAGAACGATGGCCGCGAACAGGACAGCGAAAGCCATTGCGGAACGCTGGCCAAGCCGACCTGACGCGATCGGCCGCATGCGCTTCTTCGGGTGCACGCGGTCAGCCTCAACGTCCATCAGATCGTTGCACAAGTAGACGACGCCACTCGTGAGGCAGAAGAGAATCGCCGCTGCCCCCACGTTGACGAAATTCGTCAGGTTGAACAATTTGTTGTCAAAGACGAGTGGAGCGAATACGACGGCATTCTTCGTCCACTGTTTTGGACGAAGCGCTTCAATCAAGGCGCGAGTCGAACCAACGACTCCCACTTGACGTTGAGCGGTTGTTTCCGAGCCGATCATGCGGCTGCCTCCGGCAGGTCAAGAATGCGTGCTAAGTCGATCCATTCGCGGCGAGTTCGCTCGTATGATACTCGTTGCCCGCGTTCCAGAGCATCCAGCCCGACGTGCCTGCGTCATGCGACGCGTCGATCTGGCGCTTAACCTCAGTAGGTCCGTACGCAATCCCCTGACCGAGAGAGAAGTCCTGCAGCCACGGCCGGAACTTGGCCTGATCCTGCGGTAAGCGCTTCTCGGCATTCTGCAGGCTCCAGAGCACAACCTCGTACGGATGGTCATTCGGGATGTCGAATCCCATCGATCCCGCGTAGAAGTGAGAGGGGTAGAGCATTGGGCAAATGTAGTCGAGGTGCTGGGCCACCGTTTCAAGGTTCTGACCGATTTGCCCGTCCCCGGTCTCCCAGAGAGTCAGTCCGAAGACATCTGCGGCGAGATACGCGTGCGTTGGCGCGATGGCGGCATACATCTCCGTCAGGAAATCACCAATAGCTGCTGGTCGGGTCTGGTCGGTGTGTGCGACACCGTATTCCGCATCGGCCATCGGCCCGTCAGTTGGAAACCGAATGTAATCGAGCTGAATCTCGTCGAATCCGAAGCTGGCCACTTCCCTAGCGAGGGCGGTGTCGTAATCCCAAACCGGCTTCTCATGCGCGTTCACCCAGGCCAACCCGTTGTAGGTGTGCCACAGACCGCCGGTCTTCGAATCGTGAATCGCGAGATCTGGCCGGGCATTCGCCAGAATCGGGTCTTCGAACACGACCAACCGGGCAATGGCATAGATGTGATGCTGATGTAACTCATTGACCAGTGCCACGGGGTCGAGAATCGGCGACACGGCACCAATCTGAGTCGCCAGTGGCACCTTTGAGTCGTAGTACACGTGGCCAGTCGCGTCCTTCAAATCGACCACCAGCGCGTTGACATCAGTGGTGTCGGCAATCTTGATCAGCGCGTCGAGCGATTGCTGATTGGCCGCGGTGTTCGCGGTCGCGTAGATCGCCCGGACCTGAATCGGTGTGAGCGATGCGTCCAGACGCAGCGTTGGATTGAGCGCCTTCGACACTGCCTCATAGCCCGACGCCTTGAAGTAGACGGTCCCACTCCCGGTAACACCCTCGAGCCGGAACTTTCCATCGGAATTGGTGTGCGTGATGTGATCGCTCACCGCCACAACTGCGCCGATGATCGGTTTTCCCGTATTATCGGTGACGGTGCCGGTTAGCACATTTGGCGTCAGTGCAATGTCCACCTTTGTCTGTTTGCCGATCGATTGCACAGCCCCAGCAAAATCGCTCGCGTCGACCGAGATTGAGGCCTCTGGTGGAACGTTTTCGAGCGTAAATGAGCCCGACGCGTCGGTGGTCGTCAAATCCACGGTCGCGGAACCGGTCACGAGCGAGACCTTGGCTTCCGCTATCGGCTGATGAGTGGCGGAACTCACGACGGTGCCTCGGAGGACATCTGGCCGCAGCATCAGTCGAAGAGAGTCGCCATTCGACCCGACAGTTGCCTGAGCAGCGGCATATCCGGGTTTGGTCGCGGTTATGGTATCGACATTGCCCTTGAGGGTGAACTTGCCGTTGGAATCTGTCGTGGCGGACTTCTGGTTTGCGGAGATTACGGCGCCTGCAACAGGCGTCAACGTGTACGCGTCCAGCACCGTACCACTGACGGCTGGGTGATGAAGCACTTTGACATACAGAATCGTGCCGAGTCCCGCCACCGCCGCCGCGACCAGAATGAGGCTGAACCACCAACTCACTCGGTTCGGACGACGTGCTGGAGGCGAACTCGGCGGCGAATCGTTTTCGAGCACGCATCTCCTCCAGAGCATGACGCAGAACAAGAACGGACACGCGGCCCGGTGGCTCTGAGGCTCTGGGCCCAGAATCACCTATCGCGGCGCTCCGACACTCGGAGTTGACCGGCGAGCATTGATGCACTGGACCGCGACTGTGTCCGGCTCAGTATGCCATAGGCCCATCGACCCAATCGCCGACCGACGCCGATCGTGTCCAACCGTCGCGACGATGACGACGGGGCCGCCATCGTCGATTCGATTGACCCTGCGCATTGCGCACTCGTATAATGCGCGTGCGTGAAGCGGGCCACATCCGCTCCGAAGGCGCATCTCCGCGCGGCAAAGTGATAGGTTGGATGCATTGGATTTCACCGATGTCCTCGCGACGATGCGCGTCGATCTCGAGCAGGTCGAGCGCAGATTACGCCGAGAAGTTGATGTCGATTATCCATTCATCGGTGAAGTTATCGACGGACTGATCGCCGCTGGCGGCAAACGGCTACGGCCGTTGATGCTGCTCTTGGCGGCGCGTCCCTTCAGTTACGATTTGGAGCGGCTGCTACCAGCGGCCGCCGGGGTCGAACTGCTCCACACAGCTTCGCTGATACATGACGACACGGTTGACCACGCTGAAGTTCGCCGTGGACGACCGACGTTGAATTCCCTGATCAGCACTGAGACGGTCATTCTATTCGGCGACTACATTTTCGCGCGAGCGGCGATGCTGGCCGCCGAAACCATGAATCCGCGCGTGGTGGGTGTCTTCGCCAGCACGCTGGGTGACATCTGCGACGGCGAGCTGCGCGAGATATTCACTGCCCGTGAACTGGGGCAATCGCTGGACGACTACAATCGGCGCATCTATGGAAAAACCGCGGCGCTGTTCGCCGGCTCGGCCGAAATGGGTGCGATTCTTGGAAACGCCAGCGATGAAGAGGTCGCGTCGATGCGACATTTCGGCAAGAACGTCGGCATGGCTTTCCAGATTGTCGACGATGTACTCGATCTACGTGAATCGACGAGTCAGATCGGAAAACCGGCTGGGCTGGATCTCCGACAGGGCACAGTAACCTTGCCGACCATGCTCTTCTTCGAGCACGACGGCAACGATGGGGCGAAGACCGAGATCGTGCGTCGCGCGGTTGGTGGTAACGGGGCTACAGACGATGACTACATGATGGCGACAGCCGTGATTCGCGAGTCAGGTGCGCTCGAGCGTTCGCTAGCGGTTGCCGCTCGATACGTCGACGATGCCAAGAACGAGCTTTGTCGCCTTCCCAGCGGCGAGACGCGAAGCATGCTCGAGTCCCTTGCGGACGAGGCGCTGCACCGCTCACGCTGAACCTCCGGTTTCTTCCCAATAGCGATCAGAGCGCAATCAAACTCCGCTCGTACATGCGAGAGAAGAGCCTGTCCCACAATTGGGAGCCGGGAGCGATTTCAGCGAAGCGGGCGGAAAGGTCTTGCGGAAGCTCCGGTGAGACCAGGATGGTCGATAGTCGCTGACTGAAGCGGCGGCCGATCGTCTCGTCCAAGAACTCAAGCTCATGCGGGTGCGAGGGTTGCAATCCGGTAAGGATTAGCAGGTCGGACGCGACCAAACGGACCATGTGCTCACGTGAAACGCGCGACGCGATGTCGAATTCAGTCCTGGCCTTGCCCTCCAACGCATCGGGTTCTGAGATCGACTGCAGCTCGATGCCGACCATGTACGAATTCAGTGAAAACTCACGCCATGGGATGAGGTAGGTCGAGATGAAGGGACCGACCTCGCGCAGACGATTGGCAATGAAGGCGGAGATACGTGCCGCGCGAACGCCAGACGCATTGAAGATGAACCACCCTTGTCCGGCGCGCAGATGGACGTCCAGAGCATCAAAGTACTGGCTTAGCCTGCCGAATAGATCGAGATCTTGGAGTGGCAACGAATCCCGCTGGTCGCGCCATTCGATTATCATTTTCAACCTCCGTCGCAGCGTGACCGATTCGACAATTGGCTCCTGAATTGACCCACTGTGATCGCTACAGACGTGCCTGGGCCATGCTTGCGCTCTGCCAGACAAACGATTTGGCTCATCGGAGTGACAATGCCTCCGAAAAGAGCTTGATGAACTCGTCCGTCTTGACCGCAACTGCCACCTGATGTCGGTGCGCGCTTGGCTGTTTCACCAGCGTGGTGCGCCCCACCTGGTCGACCGTGCCAGTCTCAACCGACACGCCCCACGGCTCCGTTGTCACGAGCTCGGGAAATGCGGTGACACCCACCGCTAGCGGATCATGCAACGGGAATCCACTGCGGCCTCGCTGGACGAAGCTTCGCCGGAAGAGCGCGTAAATCAAGCGCGCGTCGACATCCTCTCGTCCCTCGAGCTGTTCCCAGTCCGACTTCTGAAACGGTACCTGATGCGTTACGTCAAGTCCAATGTATGTAATGGGGAGCGCGCTGTTGGCCACAATCGAACCAGCTTCTGGATCCGCCCAGATGTTGTATTCGGCATAACTGGTGGTATTACCAGCGCAGAGGAACGCACCACCCATGATGACAACCCGCTTCACTAACATCGGTAAATCGGGCTCCAGACCCAGGGCAACGGCAATGTTCGTCAGTGGCGCGACGCAGACTAAGGTGATTTCACCCGGTCGATCACGCACACTCTGAACGATGAATTCCGGAGCAGTCACCGACTGGCGTCCAACCGAAGACGGCTCCAGTACCGCATCCCCCACCCCACTTTCGCCGTGATAGAGAGATGCGTCGTTGTATGCACGAGAAAGTGGGCGGCTCATACCGCGAAAGACGGGCACGTGGCTGTGGCCGAGCATTGCGAGCACGCGCAACGAGTTCTCAGTCGTCTTCTCAACGTCGACGTTGCCCGCCACCGTGGTCACCCCGAGCAGGTCGATCTGAGGCAATCGGAGCGCCAGGGCGATAGCCGCCGCATCATCCACTCCCGTGTCGACGTCCATGATGGTTGGAATTGCCGTAACCTGAGCCAATCGTCTTACTCCTCGACGGGCGATGCCCCAACTGAATTGTCCATTTGCCGCGCATGCACTATAGCACCGAGCTACGATTCCGCGTAACCCAAATCGGTCCTTTGGTATACTCGGGATCCATGAACGTACGTTGCAAGCTTCACGATCGGCTACCGCTTTCTTTCGTGGTGGCAGTCATTCTCATAATGTCGTGGCTCCAGTCCGACACGATCACGCTCGCTGCCGCTACGCTCCCCTATCACATTGAGCCGGCCATGACCGCGTCAACGGAAATCGACGAAAACGGACTCACTGCCAGCGGATCCCTGATCGTTTGGCAAGATAGCCGAACGGGCGGGCCGGACATCTATGCTTATGATCTCGCGGACAGTCGCGAATTTCGCGTTGCGCGTACGTCGGCCTATCGTATCGAACCGGCGGTCGACGGATCTCGGGTCGTCTGGGTGCAGGGCTCAGTCCCCACTCAACGCACGATCGAGGGATTTGACCTGTCAGAAGGGTCCACCTTCACGGTAACCAGCAAAGCGGCTGAAGTCTCCGACCCAACGATTTCTGGCAACATTGTCGTCTGGCGCGAGCGTCAAACAAACGGCTGGCGCTTGCTGGCCAAGAATATCGACTCAGGCAGCGTCCTGACGCTTCCAGGCGACACGGCCAATCAGGCGCACCCAGCCATATCCGGGGCGAACCTCGTCTGGCAAGAGTACGACAATGGCCACTGGGTGTTGGTTCAATTCAATCTGCAAACGTCACAACGTACGGTGCTGACCACGTCTGACGCCGACGAAACAGATCCATCTGTCAGTGGCAACGATCTGGTCTTCTTGCGACAGAAGCAGTCAGGCGGAGTGGCACAACTCATCTACCGAGATCTGTCATCGGGCCAGGAGCGACCCATTGTGGCCGACCACATCATCATGCGTCCCGTGGTCAGCAACGGCGTGATCGCGTGGGAAGATTGGCGTACTGGGCTGCCGGACATCTACGCCTACGATGTCAAAGCTCAGGCGATGTACGCTGTGGCACGTTCCCAACAGGCGTACAACCCGGCAGTATCACAACAGAACATCGCCTGGATCAGTCGCTCGGACACGATGCATGGACGCGTTCAGGCAGTCTCACTGGTTCAGCGACTTCCGACTGACCCGCAGGACCCACCCGCGGTACCTTCCCCTGACAACATCTACTTTCCACAGACGCAGCACTTCGTCTCAGCTGGTTTCAAGACCTTCTGGCAAGAGCATGGCGGCGCCGAAATTCTCGGCTATCCGCTGACCGAGGAATTCTCGGAAACCGATCAGACGACCGGCGAGCAGATCACCGTGCAGTATTTCCAGCGCGCCAAGCTCGAATTTCGTGCCAGCGCTCCTGCCGGAAAGAAGATCAGCATTGCTCGACTCGGCGTTATCCTTACTGCCGATCGCAACTTCCCCAAGGTACAGCCAGTCAGCGACACTGCCGACCGTCAGTACTTTCCCGAAACGGGTCACACGTTAGCGCTCGGTTTCAAACAGTTCTGGGATCAGAATGGCGGTTTGGCGGCGTTCGGCTACCCCATCAGCGAAGAGTTCACCGAGAACGGCCGAACGGTGCAGTACTTCGAGCGTGCTCGCTTCGAGTACAACCCGAAGTCGGACAACCCGCAATACAAGGTGACTCTGGGGCTGCTCGGGCAGGAAGCGCTCGAGCGGAAGGGATGGCTGCCCATGCCACCCGTCGACACGACGCAGATGAATCCGTAGGGCAGCCCTCAGTTCGAGGAGCCTCCAGGCGGGTCGCCGACAAGTGCAAGATAAAGGTCGTTCACGTTGGTGCCCGTCTGACCGGTGACGATGAGCCCACCACTCAACTCCAGCAACCGACGGGTATCGTTGCGATCGAGCAACGTCATTGGATTGACGCCGGTCTGCACGAGGTGGGGGACTGTGTTCCCCGTCACCACGCCGCCAGCAGCGTGGCTGGTGCCGTCGTCACCGTCGGAAGCCAGGCTCGCGACGGCAATTTGAGTCGTTCCGGCGATCTCAATCGCGGCGGTTGCCACCATCTCCGTGTTTCGTCCACCACTCCCATCGCCGCGGACCGTGACGGTCATTTCGCCCGCCCCAACGATGCAAGCGGGGGTGTCGAAATCCGCATTACCGGCGGCAATCGACCTGGCCAGTTGGGCCCAGGTGCGACCGAACTCTCGGGCATCGCCAGCAAACGCAGTTCCTACTAAGAACGGATGGTAACCCAGGTTGCGAGCGGCATAGCCTGCTGCTCGCGCCGCCAGGGTGGCGTCTCCCACGATCACCGATTGAACGACGTTTGACGCGCGGGTTCTGGAGGCGCCTTCTGACGTGTTCAGCAACGCACGAACTGATTCGGGCAACTCAGCCCAAACGCTTGAAGCACGAATCGCGTCAATCCGCGATACATCATCCTCGACCGCTTCGACCGACAAACCGCTCGCGATAACGCCAAGCGGGCTGCCGAGCACGTCCGATAGCACGAGATTGACCACCCGCGCGGGCGCAATGACGCGCGCCAGTCCTCCCGCCTTGATTTGGCTCAGGCGACGACGAACGGCGTTCAGCGTCCAGATGTCCGCACCACCACGAAGCAAGGCCGCGGTTGTTCGCTTGAAATCATCCAACGTGAGCCCTTGAACTGGAGCTTCGACTAGCGCTGAACCGCCGCCCGATACAACGACCAGCGCCAGGTCGGATTCAGCGAGCTTGCTGGCTTCTTCGAGCAGGCGTCGACCGGCAACAACGCTGGATTCGTCCGGCACCGGATGTGACGCTTCGAGTACCTGTGTTCGCGCCAGACGCGGGTTAGCGATCGCCAGTCCGCGCTTGGTTACGATTAACCCGTGGTCAAGTCGATCACCGAGAACTTGTTCGACGCCACGGGCCATCCCGATCGCCGATTTCCCCACCCCGAGCAGCACCAGGCGACCATCGTGCCCGACTTCGTGCCGAACTTCGTTAACAATTACCGCATCGCCGTCGACCGACAACGCATCGCGAACGAGTCGCTCCGGGTCTACACTGCGTATGACGTCACGAAAGATCTGTTCAACGTCAGCACGGGCTCGTTCAAGGTTCACGGCAACCCACCACTCGCGGCAGCCTTCTCTGCGCGCAACTCCTCCAGCACCCGCTGCAGATCTGCTGGTAGCGGCGTTTCGACCTCGATTGGCCGATCGCCCGGCAACATGAAACTGAGTCCAGTCGCGTGCAGGAACTGACGATCGAGGGAAAAACGAAACGGTCGCCCGCTATAGGTTCGATCACCCACCAGCGGATGGCCTATATAGGCGAAATGCACCCGAATTTGATGCGTGCGACCCGTCTCGATGATCACACGCACAAGTGTCACGTCTCGGAAACGCTCCAGTACCTCAAAATGGCTGAGAGCTGGTCTCCCGGTCGCCACCACCCACATACGTTTGCGGTTGTTCGGATCGCGGCTGATCGGAGCGTCGATCGTCCCTTCGCGCTCCTCGAAGGTGCCATGTACCAGCGCCGTGTACCGTTTGACGACCGTCCGTTGCTGCCACTGTTTCAACAGGTAGCGCCGCGAGGCCTCAGTTTTGGCAATCACGATCAGACCGGACGTGTCTTTGTCGAGCCGGTGTACAACTCCCGGTCGTTCAGCGTTGCGAAGTTCAAGATCCGGACGCAGGGCCCGGACGACGTTCACCAGCGTCCCATGCTCATGTCCCGGAGCGGGATGGGTCACCAATCCAGCCGGTTTGTCGAACACGATAACGTCGTCGTCTTCATAGACGATCGGGACTGGCAAATAGGCGGGTGTGAGTTCATCCGGCTGTGCGATTGGGGGCAATGACAGTTCGATGGTGTCGCCCGCATGAACGCGGGTAGCGGGCCGCGCCACAACGTCGTTGACCTTGACACTGCCTTCTTTGATCAGATCCTGAGCGAAGGAACGGCTGACGTCGGCAGCGCGATGGGCGATCAGGCGATCCAGGCGTTCTCCATCTTCGTTACCAGTCACGTCCAACACCAGTCGAATGGAATCGGTCATGTCCTCCGTTTTTCGGCGTGGGTGCGATGTCGTCAAATCAAAACCCGCCACATACCAGGCAATGCGTTCAGCCTCGACTCGCTCGGCCCAGCGTTCTCGAACGATCTTTCGCCCGAGTGATTCGTGCAAACCGAATGTCTGGACAACACCAGCGCTGTCCAGAGCGAGTAATCGAAGCGCTTACTTATCGGCTGACGTCGGATTGGCGGAAGGTTTGGAAGTCGACCCAGCAACCAGCTTTTCGTCCGGCAACGCCGATGTCGCATCACGAGTCAGCAGATACAACCCCAGCATGATCACGCCAACGGTGATTGCACTGTCAGCAATATTGAAGGTCGGCCATTTCGGAACGTTGATGAAATCGACCACGAATCCATGTCGAAATCGATCCACGACGTTGCCCAACGCACCGCCTAGCTGCAAACCGAGCGCGACCGACAACCAGATGCTGCGCGCAATCGATTGCCGAAAATAGACAATCAAGAAGCCGATCACTACGATCGCCAGCACCGTCAGAATCGGGCTCTTCCCCTGGAAGATACCGAACGCGGCACCTGTGTTTTCAACGAAAATCAGCCTCAGGAAGCCCGGAATGATCTTGACCTGTGTCAAATCACCGTTGGGACCAAGTCGATCGTAGATAATCGACTTGGTCACCTGATCGGCGACGATCACCAACGCCATAATGAGCGCGACGAGAAAGAAGTTGCGTGCCCATGCAGGGCGCTGGTTTTCTTCAGATTTCACCTACGGCCGTCTCCACGTCTGTCTTGCTTTTCCTGGCACGTGATGCACAACGTGACGAAGGGAAGTGCGTCAAGACGTTCCGGATGAATCGGCTCGCCGCAGTTTTCGCAGATCCCCCAGGTGCCTTTGTCCATCCGCCTCAATGCATATTCAATCCGCTGGCGGCGATTCGTCAACTCTTCACGTACAGTGAGCAGTCGTTCCTGCTCGTAGACGATATCTGAATCGTCGCCAATATGATTATCCACGCCCTCCGCAAGTTCGTGGTCGGCGCCGAAGGCGCGAACCTGATCGTCGATTTCTTGAATGTCGCCTTTGGTATCCTGGAGCTGTTTCTCAAGTCGCTGTCGAACGCGGTTAACCTGGTCCTCTGTAACGACCATGTAACCCATCCTCATTCACTAGTTGGCCACCACCAATGGTCCACGAGTGGATCATTCTATCAGATGGCATAACGATCATTTTAGCATGGCGCATTCCCTATCCTCGGTATCGGTTGCCGGGTTCGCACGGTGCGCCTAAGATGCCGTACTGGGACGCAAATTCATGTCCATGGAGCGAAAGGCAACAGACCATCTTGTCTTCACGTATCAAGATCGCGATCGCTGGTGGCGGCACTGGCGGACACGTTCAACCGGCACTCGCGACGTTGCAGGTTTTGCGAGAAATAGCCAATGTACAGCCGCTGTGGATTGGAAGTCGAGACGGAGTGGAACGGGGAACGGCACAGCAGAACGGCATCCCGTTTCGGTCAATCCAAACGGGCAAACTGCGCCGCTACTTTTCGCTTCAGACACCTATCGACGCCGCAAGGATTCCGCTTGGGGCACTGCAATCGATCCTCATCCTGCGCCGATTCAAACCCGACGTCGTCTTCAGTACCGGGGGATTCGTCAGCGTCCCGACGGTTGTCGCGGCCAAGCTACTTGGAATTCCGTCAATTACTCACGAACAAACCGCCACTGTAGGTCTCGCCACACGCATCAATGCCCGCTTCGCCACGGTGATTGCTCTTTCCTTCGAACGCAGCCGGACTACCTTCGAAGGATGGCACCGCCGACTCGTCGTCACAGGAAACCCAGTACGCCCGATTCTTTTCGACGGTTCAGCCGATCGCTGTCGTGAGGCGTTCAACCTCGGCGGCGATCGCCCCCTCATCTACGTTACGGGCGGCGCCTTAGGAGCGCATGCCATCAATGAAGCAGTCATGAACGCCCTGCCTCGTCTGTTAGACCTTGTTGAGATTATTCATCAATGTGGTCTCGCGGGTAGAAACGGCGATCTACCGCGACTGGAGGCTGCTCGCTCGGCTCTGGATCCGGAGCTTCAGTCCAGCTACGTAATCCGCGAACGAATCGGCTCCGAATTGCCGGACGTCTTCGCCGCCGCGAGCCTGGTGGTTGGCCGCGCTGGCGCAGGTACAGTCGCTGAGCTCGCCGCGCTTGGCAAGCCTTCGATACTCATCCCGCTCCCTGGCGCGGGCGGTGATGAACAGACGCTGAATGCGCGCGTGCTGGCTGATGCCGGAGGGGCGATCTTGTTGCCTCAAGAGCAACTTACTCCCGATCGCTTGATCTCGGAAGTCGCTTCCGTGTTGAGGCCGGACCACCTCGAACGAATGGCCACCGCGGCGAAAACGTGCGGCCGTACCGACTCCGCCGCCCTGCTCGCCGACGAGCTACTTCGTTTGGCTCGGTCCGGAGAGTAAGTCGTTCGCCCTGGGCGCGATCAGTCTCTCGGCTGACTGGAAACCTACTCGCCAATCGCCATTTCGATTGCCTCGGCAACGGTCGATGCGCGCAACAGCGTCAATCCTTCGGCACGGGGCGTCGCCAGCGCTGCGCGAGCGGCGGGCACCACCGCACGCCGGAACCCGAGGCGCGAAGCTTCAGCAAGTCGCCGGTCGAGTTGATTGACGCTGCGCAGCTCGCCGGAGAGACCCACCTCACCGATCACGACCGTGGTTTGATCGACCGTGCGCTCTCGGAAGCTCGACGTCAGCGCGACAGCCACCGCCAGGTCGATGGCAGGTTCGATGACTCGTAGCCCCCCAACGATATTGACGTAGATATCCTGCCCGCCCAATCCGAGACCCACACGCTTGGTGAGCACGGCCACC
This sequence comes from uncultured Chloroflexia bacterium, assembly GCA_963782955.1. Lineage (GTDB taxonomy): Bacteria > Chloroflexota > Chloroflexia > Thermomicrobiales > Thermomicrobiaceae > CALAGB01. Next base: position 86,368 of record CAWALJ010000002.1, read on the forward strand.
AGCATCTGCAGTCGATTTGAGTCAAAGCCGTTGGCGGTTCGGCGCGGCATTCCCAGAGAGGTCGTAGCAGTCAAAGCCTGAACCTCGAGCAGAATTGGACGCGAGCCCTCCAATGTCACCGCGATAGAGGAACCAGCCGCATTTCCGGCGCGCTCTTGCAGGAACACCTCGGATGGATTGCGGACCTCACGCATCCCGGAGTCGGCCATTTCGAAGACGCCCACTTCATCAGTGGAACCAAACCGATTTTTCACCGCTCGCAATATGCGATATTGATGGAATCGCTCTCCTTCAAGATAGACCACGGCATCGACCATGTGTTCCAGCACTCGTGGACCGGCAATGGCGCCCTCTTTGGTGACGTGCCCGACCAGAAAAACTGGAACCTGCTTTGGCTTGGCAAACTGCATGAGTCGCGCCGTGCACTCCCGCACCTGCGCTACGCTCCCTGCCGCCGACGTCAACTCATCCAGGTAGACGGTCTGAATCGAGTCGACGACCAGTAGGCTCGGCTTAAGTTGCTCAGCAGCCGCGAGGATGTCATCTAAGCGCGTCTCCGACAAGACGAAGACGCCGTGGGTGGAAAGGCCTAAGCGGTCGGCGCGCAAACGCACCTGCTGGGCTGACTCCTCTGCCGACACGTACAGGACTGGCGGATTACCTTGCGCCAACAGTGAGGCGGCCTGCAGCAACAGGGTGGACTTACCGATGCCAGGGTCACCGCCAACGAGAACCAGCGAACCCGGCACCAGTCCTCCACCGAGCACGCGATTTAGCTCGTCAATCTGGATGACGTGCCGGTGATCTTCCGCGCTGACAATTGTGTCCAGCGGCGATACTTGAGGAATGACCGAGGAGAGTCGCGGGCGACTCTCGGTTCGCGCGGTCGAGGCTTCGATGGTCTCGACCATGCTGTTCCATTCACCGCACTCCGGGCAGCGACCGTAGAAGGCCGGGCTCTCGTGTCCGCAGCTCTGGCAAACGTATTTGGTGCGGGTCTTCGGCATCTTGCCCTCTCAGTGGATCGCGCGAGAAGTCAACGTTCGTATGCAGAACATCTGTTCGAAGTCTAACAGGTGCGACCGCGCCATTCCAGAGTCGGCACAAATGAAAACCGCCGCGGAAAGTCCGCGGCGGCGTTCGATTCATGATGAACTGCGGTCAAGAAACCGGGACCAGATTCTCCGCCTTCTCGAGCGTCAGCAGATCCTCGCGGACATCGACCACAACGGTCGAGCCAGGAACATACTTGTTCTCGAGCAACCCTTCGGCGAGCGGATCTTCGATCAAGTTCTGGATGATTCGGCGAAGCGGCCGAGCACCGAACTGTCGATCGTATCCACGCTTGCCGAGGAGATCCATCGCAGCCTCGGTCACTTCCAGCGTGATCTCCTTCTCAGTGAGTTGCTTCCGCACGCGCTTCAGCTCGAGGTCGACAATCTGTCGAATCTCCTCGGCAGAGAGCGGATGGAAGACGATCACACCGTCGATGCGGTTCAAGAATTCAGGTCGGAAGGTCTGCTTCAACTGACCCAGAACCTTGTCCTTCATCACCTGGTAGTTCTGCTGTGCTTTCTTCTCTTCGTCGGCCGCCACCGCGAACCCAAGTGGCCCCTCGCGCTGAATCATGTCAGCGGCGATATTCGAGGTCATGATCAGGATCGTGTTGCGGAAGTCGACCCGGCGTCCCTTGGCATCCGACAGGTTCCCATCTTCGAGAATCTGCAACAGCATGTTGAACGCCTCGGGATGCGCCTTCTCGATCTCGTCGAGCAAGATCACCGAGTAGCTCTTACGACGCACGGCCTCAGTGAGCTGACCGCCCTCTTCATAGCCGACGTAACCCGGAGGCGCGCCGACCAATCGGGAGACGTTATGCCGCTCCATGAACTCGCTCATATCGATCTTGATGAGCGCGTCCTCGCTGCCAAACATGAACTCGGCAAGCGCGCGTGCCAGCAATGTCTTGCCCACGCCTGTTGGGCCAAGGAAGATGAAGCTGCCAATCGGCCGACGCGGGTCTTTCAGACCAGCGCGAGCGCGTCGCACCGCCTTGGCCATGGTCGCGATCGACTCGTCCTGGCCAATGATGCGCTCGTGCAGCGCTTCCTCCATGTGAAGCAGCCGCTCGCTCTCCTCCGTGGCCAAGCGCATAAGCGGGATGCCGGTCCACATCGAGACTACCTGAGCGATGTCCTCGTCGGAGACCTGCGGCTCTGCCTCGTCCTGCTCCTCGCGCCAGTGCCGCTCGAGATCGCCGATGCGATTCTGCAGCTTACGTTCGCGATCGCGCAGGTCGGCGGCCAGTTCGAACTCCTGACCGCTCACGGCGGCGTCGAGTTCGTTTCGCAGCGACTCTAGTCCGCGCTTCGCCTCTTTCAAGCTTGGGGGCGAGGCTGAGCGATACATCCGCACGCGAGAAGCCGCCTCGTCGATCAGGTCAATCGCCTTGTCAGGCAGGAAACGATCGGTGACGTAACGTGAGGCGAGAATGGCTGCAGCGGTGAGCGCCTCGTCACTGATCTTCAGCTTGTGATGCTCTTCATATCGTTCGCGGATGCCCTTGAGGATGTCGATCGTCTCTTCGACGGTCGGCTCGTCCACATTTACTGGCTGGAAACGACGCTCCAGCGCGGCATCTCGCTCGATGTACTTGCGGTATTCATCGAGTGTCGTCGCGCCTATCGTCTGTAGCTCGCCACGCGACAATGCTGGCTTGAGGATATTGGCGGCATCCACCGCGCCTTCCGCCGCTCCTGCTCCGACAAGCGTGTGCAGCTCATCGATAAACAGAATGCTGCCAGTCTCCTTGACCTCTGCCACGATCTTCTTCAGGCGCTCCTCGAACTCGCCGCGGTATTTCGTCCCCGCCACAAGTGCTCCGATGTCCAGCGCCACCACACGCTTGTTCTGCAGTGGATCGGGAACGTCACCGGAGACGATGCGCTGTGCTAGCCCCTCGACGATTGCCGTCTTACCGACGCCTGGTTCCCCAATCAGAGCTGGGTTGTTCTTGGTGCGGCGTGACAGGATCTGCATCACGCGCTCGATCTCAGCTTGACGGCCGATTACCGGGTCGAGTTTCGACTGGCGTGCAGCCTCGGTGAGGTCGAAGCCAAGCGCGTCCATATACGGAGTCTTGGTCTGCTGTTGCTTCTGCTGGTAGCCGCTATTCTGACTAACCACTTGCAGCACCTGCTGGCGCACCTTCTCCAGGTTGACGCCAAGGCTTTCGAGCACTCCCGCCGCGATGCCTTCGCCCTCACGGACGAGGCCAAGCAGCAGGTGCTCGGTGCCGATGTAGTGATGATTGAGACGCCGTGCTTCATCAACCGCCAGTTCGATGACCTTCTTCGCACGTGGCGTCAGGCCGATCTCGCCAACGATCATCGAGTCTCCTCGACCAATGATGAACTCGACGGCGCTACGAACTTTAGGCAGTTGAACGCCCATATTCGCAAGAACGCGAGCCGCGACGCCATCACCTTCTCGAACAAGGCCAAGGAGCAAGTGCTCGGTCCCGATGTAGTTGTGATTGAAACGGTGCGCTTCCTCCTGAGCCAACGTCAGGACTTTGCGTGCCCGTTCGGTAAATTTTTCGAATTTGTCTGCCATCTTGTTCTCCCAAGGCCTCCAGTGGTGCCATGGCCGCGTGCCAAACTGTTGATCTGTTTGCCCGCTCCACCAGTGGATTCAGCGGAAATGCCGAGCCCCCGAACACCTGCGATGGTTGGGGGCTTCACCATGCACTGACCAAGCCACAGAGCGTGGCAAGGCACAGTTGGATTCTTTATGTGCAACAGTCTGGTGAGGTTCCAGACGCGACGTTTAGGTCGCGTCTTCCTCACCATCTTCGGCCTGCGGGGATTCCTCCGTGGTCTCTGCACTTGCTGCGACCGCTTGGTCTGGTTGCGATCCCTCGCCACCGTCAGGCTCGTTATCGGCTTGTTGTTCTTCTTCGTCCGGCTCGATCTCTCGAGCAAGCAGCTCATGTTTCAGCGCAACTGCGCCCTCACCCAGCGATGCGGCGACTTCCTCGTCCGTTGCTTCCAATGCCCGGCGAAGACTGAGCCCCATGCGACGCCGAGCAGGATCAATACGGATGATGCGCAAGATTAGATCCTGCCCCTCCGAGACAACTTGCCTCGGATGGCCGATCCTTTGCTCCGACAGCTCGGAGACGTGGATCAAACCTTCGATTCCATCTTCAATCCGCGCGAATGCGCCGAAGTTTGCAAGCTGCGTCACTGTACCCATGACCAACTGGCCGACTTCATAGATCGCAGCAACACGGCTCCATGGCTCAGGTTGCGTGCGTTTGATGCTGAGAGCAATCTTCTTCTCTTGAGCGTTGATTCCCAGCACGTAGACATCGATCTCGTCACCGACGTTGAGCACCTCACTTGGATGCTTCACTCGGCTCCAGGAGAGCTCCGACAGGTGAACGAGTCCGTCAGCTCCACCGATATCAACGAACGCGCCGAAGTCGGTAATGCTGGTCACTCGGCCGCGTCGCGTTTCGCCCTCGTGGAGCTCCTCGATCAGGCGCTCCTTCATGACGTCTCGCTTCTCCTGGATCGCTTGCCGCTCCGAGAGAATCAGCCGATTCCGATGTCGGTTAATCTCGATGATTTTCAGCGGGAGCTTGGTTCCGATCAGCCGGGCCATATCGGCTTGCTTGCTCCCGTCGTCACCGCCACGGATCTCCGTAACCTGTGACGCAGGAACGAAGCCACGAACGCCGTCGAGATTGACCAGCAAACCACCCTTGTTGTAGTTGGTCACCTCGGCGTCGAGCATCTCGCCTGCCTCGTAGATCTCCTGCAAACGTCGCCAACTCTTTTCGGCGAGCGCCCGGTCGATCGAGAGGACGGCCTGGCCTTCCTGATTTTCTGGTTGAACCACGAACACAAGGACGCGGTCACCTACCGTCAGTCGTGCGCGGTCTTCATCGGAAAGGGATGAGAACTCGCGTGCCGGGATGATGCCTTCCGATTTCGAACCGATGTCGATCAGCAACTCATCCCGATCGACATGCATGATCTGACCTTCCATGACGTCCCCGTAGTTGAGCACTCGGTAGTCATGGCTGGGATCGCTCAGAAACTCTTCCATGAGCGAGGTCGGAGAGCGATCATCGTCCGCCACCGATGCGGCCGACGTTGCTTCCTCGTTACTCACGTTAACATCCGTCCGATTCATACACCTTCCTTGTGTCGCAGATTCGCCGGCCCGGCCTCGAGAAACCGCGCTTTGCCTTTGTTTCTGAACCCTGGGCACGACGTTGCTTGAGATTATAGTACGCGGCCAGACAGGGTGGCAAGGTAAGTGCGATCCCCTGCCCGACCGATTCAGTCTCTCAAGCCTCAGGGACGAAGGGAATCTGTCACCTTCGACAACGCTTCGAGGGTACGTTCCAATTCCGGTTGATGCACCCAACCCATATGACCGATACGAATTGCCTGGCCCTGCATCTTGCCCAGTCCGCCACCAATGTCGATGCCGTGGTCGGACTTCATACGCGCGACGACCTCGGCGGCATTCACGCCGTCTGGCGGCGTCACCGCGGTGACCGTGTCTGACACGTACTCCTCTTCGGCAATCAACCTCCAACCCAATTCCGACACGCCTCGCCGCACGAATGCCCCGAGTTTGGCGTGCCGGGCGTAGACGTTGTCGAGCCCTTCCTCATCGATCATGTCGGCGGCGGCCTTCAGGGCAAAGATCAGCGTGAGCGGTGACGTCGTCGGTGTCATCCCGTCTTTAGCCCGCTCCGCCGCTGTTTTCAAATCCCAGAAGAACCGTGGATAGCTGGCGCTCTCGTAGGCTTCAAAGACGCGATCGCCGACGCCAAGGATCACGAGTCCCGGAGGGCACATCCACGCCTTCTGGGAGCCGCTGAAGATCAGGTCGACGCCCCAGGCGTCCATGTCCATTGGAATGCCACCCGCCGCGCTCACGGCGTCGACGAGGATCAGCGCTCCATGGTCTCGCACCACTGGCGCCACCTCATGCAACGGATTCGCCAGACCAGTCGAGGTCTCGTTATATGTGTAGAGAACTGCCTTGGCATCCGGATGCTCGTCCAAGGCCTTCGCGACGATTGACGCGGTCGCCGCCTTGCCCCATGGAAGTTCAACCTTCACCACATTCAGCCCAAGCTGAGTGGCAACCGAGCAGTATCGTTCGCCAAAACTTCCGCTGGTGAAGCCAACCACCTTGTCACCGGGAGACAGTGTGTTGACGATCGAAAACTCGAAACCTGCGGAACCGCTCCCAGGCAACACTAACGCCGTATTCGAAGTTCCGTGAAATCGTCGAAGCTGGGCGAGCAACTCACTGAAGAGCGCACGAAATTCGTCGGTGCGGTGTGGCATCATCTCATGTTGCATCGCCTGCAATACCTGCGGCGGTAATGGGGTAGGCCCTGGAATACGAAGATCAGTGGCCGTCATCCTGTTTCATCCTCTCTCGCGTCAGCGGTGCCGAGCGCTGAACGTCATTTCAGATGGTCTCATTCTGGAAACACAGTGACCCGCTAAGAAGGTGACCTCCAGTTTCGCGATCAGCCCTTGATCTTACGCGGGCGCACTTGTCCGGCACCCAACCGAGAAGACTGCTGGCAACACGACGGTGGGTCGCCAGCAGCCATGGTATCGCCTTGACCCATTGATGCAAAGACCGCAGGGAGGTCAGAGCCGATTACCTTGACTGTGAACGTTATAAATCGTCGCGGTATTCCTCGCTGCGTCCTGGTTGGCAGATTCTGGGGCGGTCACCACTCGAGGATCAGTCGGGTAGGTAGTGTAGCTTGGCGTCAATCGTGTCGTTGATACGGATGATCCCATAGGAATGGGCGGGCTCCCAGCGCCGCTGGGTGGGTGAACCGGGATTGAAGAGCAACGTCTCGCCATGCAGTTGGCAGTATGCGCGGTGGCTATGGCCAAAAATCGCGATGTCGAACTTGCCCACCAGGTGTCGTGTCGCCGCCTGCTGAGCCGTCAAACGTCCAAATCCGTGTCCATGAATCATCGATGCGCTGAAGTCGCCGAAGCGAAAGTTGCGCTCGACGGGCAACCTGCGCTGCAGGGTGACGTCGTCGTTGTTCCCGACGACGCCTCGCAATTCGCCCAATTCAGCGATCAACTGGTACGCCTCGACGCTGCAGAAATCCCCCGCATGAAGAATCAGATCGGACTCACGCAGCGCCGAGATAACTTCCCCGGGAAGACCTCCTGGAGATGACCCGAAATGCGTGTCGGCGATGACCGCAATGACTATTGGAGTGTCGAATACCTCAGGCTGTGTGCGCTCGCTCAAGAATTCCGGCTCGTTCCATGATGTCCCGAATCGACGCTCGTTCTGCGTCGCTGGCCGGCAAGAGCGGCGGGCGCGGATCTCCGCCGTACAGTCCGATCATGTCCATTGCCGCCTTCAGTCCGGCGATGCCGAAGCGTGTGGTGACAGCCGCGTTTGGCTCCAGCATTCGCTGCTGCAGGCGAAGTGCCGCCGCGTGCTCGCCCTGCTTGAACAATTGCGCCATCTCTTGGCACTGGCTCGGTGCCACGTTGCCCAAAGCCAGAACTCCACCCTTTCCGCCAAGACAAAGCGCGGGATAGAGGAAGTTGGCCGAGCCTGCCAGAACAGAGAAGTCGTCCGGAGTGCGCGCAACTAGTTCGGCGACCTTCGGAGCGTTGCCGCCGCTGTCCTTGATGCCGACGATGTTCTCGTGTGACGCGATCTCGACAACGGTGTCAACTGGAAGATCGACGCCCGTGTAGGCGGCCATGACGTAGATCACTACAGGAATTGGCGAAGCGTCCGCAACGGCGTGGTAATGCCGCACATATGCGCCCCGATCGTAACGCGGCTTGTAGTAGTGCGGGGTGACGACCAAGGCGAAGTCCACCCCCAGGTCAGCAGCCTTCTTGGTCAACTCGATCGTGCCGCGGGTGGACTCCATGCCCGTACCGGCGACGACCTTCTTGCGACCATTGATCGCCTTAACCCCGGCGTCGATCAGACGAACCTTCTCGTCGAGTGAGAGGCTGACATACTCGCCGTTTGAACCCATGATGGCAACGCCATCCAGCGCCGACTCAGCGTACCAGTTCAGGTTCGAAGCGTAATGATCCAGATCCATCTCTCCGTTCGCGCCAAATGTGGTCGCGACCGGGGCGAAGATCCCTTCAGGATGTACCCGCGCCATCGCCTTAGCTCCTTCCGTGTTACTTCCGACCAACGAAGGCGCGAGACAACGCGCCATTGAGAATCCCAGCAATGATCGCACCGACCAACGCACCGAGAAAAGTCATGCTGATGCCGCTGACCAGTCGTCCTCCAACATAGAACACAAAGCCGTTCACGACCAGCGCAAACAATCCCAACGTTAGACAGGTCAGCGGCAGGGTAACGAGCTTCAAGATCGGTCTAACGAGGGCGTTCAGCAGCATCAGGACAACCGCGAAGATGGCAACCGTTGCGTAATCGTTGTACGAGACCTGATGGGGCAGAATCTTCGCCAAAATAACGAGCGTCGCTCCGTTGGCGATCAAATAGAGAATCAGTTTTGCCAGCACGAAACGTCCCTCTCACGTATCGGAACGCGCGAAATCCGTGATGCCCGGCTCAGGTGACGCTCCGCGGATCCGTCGCTGCCACTTCCACGATCACACTCGGTGATCGCTGACGCTTGCGGCCCGGAACCGGCATGCCGAGCGCCAGGATCATGCCACACACGATCCAGAAGAGTGCGGTCATGTGTGGGAAGGTGATGTTGAAGTAATAATGATCGAAGATGCCCACGGTAAGGGCACTGGCCAACGCCGCCAGCAATCCAAGAAGCATGTCACCACGCACTGAATCGCGATCAACTCGCCAGCGTCGCAGACCCGTGATCGCGATGGATCCCACTGCGATCAAGAAGATGGCCAGGCCAACCAGGCCAACTCGTTCCCCAATAGTCAAATAGATACTCGACACCCCGGTCTGTTCGTTGACCGACGGTGCATTGCCAAACCCCACCCCAAAGATCGGATGCTGCCGGATGATCGCGAGTGCGTTTTGATACTCGCGTAGCCGGAGTTTGGTCGCCGGATCCTGCAATGTGAGGCCCAGCCACATACGATGAACGAAGTTCGAGCCCAACCCAAGGAAGGCGACTGGCAGCGCGGCCAACACGCCGGGAACAATCAGCCAACGGTAGCGCAACAAGGCCAGCACAGCCAGGCCAGCCGCGATACCGACCCAGGCTCCGCGCGAATAAGTCAATAATGCGGCGAGTGAACAGAGCCCAAACACGGGCACGCTCACCCACCGGGAGACTGCACGATGGCGTGCGATCAGCATGGCGCAGGCGAGCACCACCATGACCGCAAGCAACCCACCAAAGGAATTGGGATCAACTGAAGTGGAGGTCAGACGCATCGATTTGGCTGGGTTGTCCTCGATATAGCGCACGATGCGCGAAGACGGGTAACCGTATGGAATCAGACGCACCAGCACGCGGTTGGTCAAACTGGCACCGCCCGCGTAAAGCGCCAGCCCGATGAACGCCGCGAATCCGCCTCCGAGCAACAGCACATTTAGCAACCGGCGAGCGTCTTCCATGTTCGTCGCCACGTTCCACACGACAAAGACCAGTAGCAGTGAGATCAGAAACTTGCCGTAGTCGTGAAAGGTGGAGGTGGTGTAGCCATTAGTCACACCGATGAGAAACGCAAAAGCGGTTTCGGCCACCAACAATACGATGAGCAGTGCGGGTGTTCCCACCGCCAGTCGCTGGTCGCGACGCAGCATCATGGTCACGAACCAGGTGACAAGTGCTGCCAGTGACGAGACTTCGAGCAACGTCAGCGTCAATCCGAGGTGGATTGGAACGACGGCAAACGGAAGAATCGTGATCACCGCGATCGTGGCCCAAAGTGCGGCGCGCACGTCTGCCACGATTAACACGGCTCCGGCGGCGCCAAGCAGCAACGCCATCGATGGGAGCAAGTTTCGCTGGGTCGCCATGCGACCCAAAACGAATCCACCGGCCACCGCGAGTAGAAGCCCGAGCAGTCCGAGCAGAATCGGCGAAAGGCTGACGGTTGAGCTGTGAGGAAACGCCGGGAGATAGTGGCGCCGCAATCGCCTTGCCCGTTGTCGGTCGCTCGCGGTCACCGGTCTGCGCCCTCACGGATTGAACGATTCGCGATCGGACGACCCTCTCCGTCGTCAGCAACCCGAGATCGAGACCTGGGTAGACGATAGACGCTCGCCTCTGACCGCCACGTTTGTCCAACAAGAGGGACCTGCCGGAGCGCTGCTCTACTCACGCCAGCCCTCACGCAGCAACACCGAGAATCGGCCGAACTCGTAGCGTTCAACACCGTCCCGAACAACGTCCGGCTTGCGCCCGCTCCAGATCGACTCGTATCCATCGTGCACGTCGACCAAGAACGAAGCTGGGAGCGGATAGTCATTGTGGCAGGGATAAATCGTCTTCAGACTCGGCGCCAACTCAGCCAAAGTCTTGAGCGTTCTCCGATAGATGTGCGGATCGCTGCCTTCCAAATGCGCGTACAGCGCCCCGGCGTAAACCGCGTCGCCGACCAGCGCAACGCCGTTCCGTTCGTCGATTAACGTGATTCCGCCAGGCGAATGACCTGGCGTTGGCAGGACCACAAAATCGCGCCCGCCGATGTCGATGCGCTCTCCGCCAGAGAGTGTACGCTCGGGCTCGACACCAGGAATCGAGAAGGTCTCGGTGTCGATCCAAGCAGGTGGATCGACGGTGAAGCGCTCCGGTGCGAGAAACCGGCGAGTTCGCCGATTGGAGGCGCCAGCCCGCAGGTCATCGGCCTCGGCTTCATGAACCCAGATGCGCTCAAATCTCCAGTCGTCCCCCACGTGGTCCCAGTGAGCGTGGCTATTCACTACCAACACTGGGGTACGCACCAACTCGTCGACCACCTGCTTGATATTGCCGATGCCCATTCCGGTGTCGAACAGCAAGGCCACATCGTCCCCGCGAACGAGAAAGGATTTCACATTCTCCTCGTGTGCGGGCTCGCCGATGCCGACTACGCCGTCGTCAAACTCACGGACTTCGAACCAATCGGTCCTCATACTCAACCGTGGAACCTCCATTATGTCGCTGACACCGGCAGTGATCTGAAGCGATCACTGCACAAGACTACCCAATCAGGATTGCCTCGGTCTGAGGAGGTGACAGAAATTCGCATCCGTCGGCCGTCACCACCACGTCCTCTTCCAGGCTCACCCGTCCAAATTCCGGCACGTTCATCGCGATCTCGAGGGTGAAGACCTGGTTTTCCTCAACGGTATCGAACGGCCGCTGTCCATATCGCTCCCAGCGTGGTCCAAGCAAACAGCCGCCGTCATGCACCGCGCGTCCGATCTGATGACCCAGCGCGAATCCCCACTCCTCAATCCCCTCTCGATCGAATGTCTGTCGAGCGATCTGGTCAACTTCCCAGCCTTTGAGACCGGGCTTCAGCAACTTCGCGGCATCCTGGATAATGCCGGAAATGATCTTGAACGCCCGCTCAACCGGTTCGGGTGCCTGCTCTTCACCTTCGGCCAAGAAAATAGAACGTGCGCTGCATGTCGGAGGTGTAATCCTCCTGCTTCACGCCAAAGTCAAGCGTGAGCAATTGTCCCCGTTCGATGGTGACGTTGGTCGGTCCGACATGTCCGATTGGCGAATCCGGCCCGGCAGTCACCCCCGGGCAATAGTGCCAGTCCCAGGCAGAAGTGAGACCGCGATCGGTCAATTGACGGTGCATGAAATCAGCAATTTCGATCTCGGATGCTCCAGGCCGTAGCCACTCTTCCAGTCCATCCCAGATCTCGTTGGTCGTCTTAACCGCTGCTCGAATGCGCCGTTGCTCTTCGCCCGATTTCCGACTGCGCACTCGAGACGCAATCGGCTCACCCGAAACAACCCGTTCCCAGTGGGGCGTCTTGCCAATGAGTTCTTCCAGGCGCAGATACATCCCATGCGTCAGGCCGTCGGCCATGACATTATCCGTCGCATAGTTCAAGGCAACCCGGTTCGGGTTCAGACGCTGCAGCGCTTTTCTCAGTTCGTCACCTGGTCCCTGGATGTAACCAGTGACACTGGGCCAGGCACCAGTCTGTTTGATGTTCTCGACGTCGCCGGTACCGACGATGGCTTGGTGCTCGCCGCTTCGGCAGACCAAAAAGAAGGATTCCCAGGTGACGCTCGTGCCCACCACCAGGGGCAAGCTCGGATCACCGAGCACGTCGCTCTCACGAGCCACGATCATCCACACATCAACGTCGAGTTCGTCCAAGATCTTGGTGGCTTGCGCCAGTTTTTCCTGAACCAGATTGGCAGGCATCGATTCGTTCTCCTCCACGCCCGTGCTGTCCAGCACGAACTACTTTGCGGCCGCGTCTTTCGCCAGTTCGTCCGCCAGTCGATACATGAAGATCGCAATTGACTTCTCATGATCCTTCAGACCAGCCACCGTCGCATACTCATTCGGACTATGCACCCGGCCACCATGTCCAAGACCGCCAAGAACGACCGGTATGTCCAGCACGTCGGTGAACAGGTAGAACGGGGCAGATCCGGCCAGGTGCGGCCAGATCTCAGGCTCGTAGCCAAGCTGGCGATACGTGTCCATAATCGCTCGCGCGGGAGCCGAGTTGACGCTGGTCTTGCTCCACTTGTACCCGTCTTCGACGTGTATGTGGACCTCGGAGAATCCGTGTCGATCAAGATGATCGCGCAGCAGCCGCACCACCCGCTCCGGAGTCATGTTCGGCACCATGCGTACATCCACCTTGGCACGTGCCTCGTGAGGAATGATCGTCTTAGTCCCCTCGGCGGTGTGTCCGGAGATGATGCCATCGATGTTGAGCGTTGGTTGGTAGAGGTACTTGCGCACCAGATCGACACCCGTCAGATCGTATTTGAAGCGTTTGACGTCGTGCTTCGCCAGCTCATCCTCAGGATCGAAGGTCTCCACCAGCTTGGACAGCAATTCCTCGTCCTCTTGAGACGGTGGAATGACGTCATCGTAGAAGCCGTCCACCAGAATGTGCTTTTGATCCGGTGTGATCATGCTGGTCAGGGCGTGCAGCAGGCGCCAGGCTGGATTGTGGAACCAGACCGCGTTGCTTCCGTGAACGGCTCGATCAGTCGCGCCGCCCCACTCACCTCCGCGCACCACGAACTCCATGAACAGAATGCCTTTGACGCCCAGATACGTCATGACCTTGCCGCTCTGGTTCTGCGCCAAAAAAGGGAAGAAGCAGGCGTCGGCTTTCAGCTCGGCCTTGCAGGCTTCCACCACTTCGGGAAGATTTCTGCTCCCGAGCTCTTCTTCGCCTTCAATCAGGAAGCTGACGTTGACCGGCAACGTGCCGGTCGCATCCTTCATCGAGTGCAGCACGTTGAACAGGCTGGCGAGCGGGCCCTTTTGGTTCATCGCACCACGATTGACGACACACGGACCAAGCTCCGGTAGATCGACGATCTCGCCGCCAAAGGGATCGACCATCCAAGTTTCCCCGAGCACGGGCTGCACATCGTACATGCCGTAGAACAGCATCGTGTGCGACGCGCCAACGTCCAGGTGCCCGACTACCGCCGGGAACATTTGCGTCTTGACCTTGCGTGCCGTCCCACCGAGCTCCTCAATCCAGCGCACCAGCATGTCGGCAGTCTCCTCCATGCCGGTTCCATCGGCGCTGATCGATGGCTGTCGCAGCAGCTCCCGCGTTCGATCGAGGTGATCGTCGAAGTGCTGCTCGATGTGTTGAATGACCTTGTCAACCAATGAATTCTCCAGTTCCACAGACTTTGAAGGCTCGTCCATTGGGCATGTCGCCCGACTGTCCCCGCTAGTATCGCACGGCTCATCAGTGGTGCTGGGAGAAGCGAATATGAAAGCGCAACAAGAAACGGGCGACTCGATCGAGTCGCCCGTTTACCGTCAAACTCTGTGAGACCTAGCCGCCGATCTGGCTCATGCCGCGACCGGTGTTGCGATCGCCTTCGGCCAGACCGTGTCCCCACGGTTTCCGCCAAACCCCGTAGCGAATCTGCTCAATGAGGGCATCTTCATCTCCACCGCCCCGCAGGATGTCTCGTACGTCGACTTCGTCGTTGCGCAAGAGGCAGAGGCGAAGTTTGCCGTCAGCGGTCAACCGGATGCGATTGCAGAACGAGCAGAAGGGTTGGCTGACCGGGCTGATGAAGCCTATCGTGCCGGTAGCGCCGGGCAGTCGGTAAACACGTGCGGGATCGCCCAGCGGAGCTTCGAGCGGCGCCAATTCTCCATGGACATCCTCAATCAGATCGATCGTCTCGGCGGTGGTCACCAGCCCTGCATCATGCACGTCGCCGACGCCCTCGAGCGGCATCACCTCGATGAAGCGCACCTGCCAGTCATGCGTCAGCGTGAGACCCGCCAGATCGGCAACCTCATCCTCATTTTGACCGCGCACGACAACTGCGTTCAGCTTGATCGGAGAAAGCCCCGCTTCTTCGGCCGCCTGAATCCCTGCCCAGACCTTCTCGATCTTGCCGCCGCGCGTGATGGCGGTGAAGCGTTCTGGCTTGAGGGAATCGATGCTGACATTCACCCGCTGCAACCCGGCGTCTTTGAGCCCCTGCGCCAATCTGCCGAGCAGCAAGCCGTTGGTGGTCATGGCAACGTCGTCGACACCCGGAGTGTGTGCGATCTCACGCACCAGGTCGACGATGTGCGGCCGAATTGTCGGTTCGCCACCTGTCAGCCGCATCTTACTGAAGCCGATCTTTGCCGCTGCCCGCACCACCGACAAGATCTCATCGTCGGTCAGGAGCTCGTCGCGTGGAGCGAACTTAGCGCCGAGCGCAGGCATGCAATAGACACAGCGCAAGTTACAGCGATCCGTTAGCGAAATACGCAGGTACGTCATCGGGCGCCCATAAGCGTCACGTGTCTTGCGCTCGCCCGCGATCGGAATCGACCGCTCATCGACAGCTAACTGTGCGTTGACCGGCAGTGCGATCATGTAGTCCCTTTCGTCGGTCGTCCGCCCGGAAAAAATAACGGCTCAAGGTCATGAACCGGGATATGCGCCATCGACCGCGGTGTTCGTCAGAAAAACCTTAACAAAGCGCCGGGATTTCGGCAACCAAACGGTTGAAAATCATTTCCACTTTCAACCGCTGAGCTCCGATCAAACTGCCGGTTCCTCGGTGCACTTCAGGTACTCCGGCAATTGCTCCCGACGCGTTGCAGTGGATTACCGTCGCATCTTGATGACCTTGAAAGCCTCGGCCAGCGGGATATTCTGTGGCTCACCGACCGTCTTGGCACGCTCCCGCAGTCGCTCCTCGAGCGTCTCAGCAGCTCCTACCTGGCTTGCGTGCGCCTTCAACGCGTTGATTTTGTCGTCAAAGGTGTCCGTGATGTCGATGAACGTGTCCGGGTATTCGGAGCCGAACAGCCACAGCTCAGCGACCTTGTGTGGCTCCAGTCCGGATTCAAGATGCTCTGGGAAATAGAGTGGATCGCGGGCCGTCGGGTAAACCGAGTCGACCGTGGTGATTCCGACCGCGCGATGGTCCGGATGGAGTGAATATGGCCGGAACGGGTCGTGGGTGATGACGACGTCAGGTCGGAAGGTGCGAATCTGCCGCACGACCTTCTCACGGAAATTCAGGTCCGGCATCAGCTCGCCGTCGCCCATGCGCAAGAAGACCATCTCCGACACGCCGAGGCGTTTGCACGCTTCCCGCTCTTCACCCTCGCGCAGCTCAGCCAGTTCCTTCGAACTGATGTCGCGTCTGGCCGTCCCTTTGTCGCCCGACGTGGACTGGACCAGGATCACTTTGCGGCCCTCTTTGGCAAATTTCGCGACCGTTCCCGCAGAGCTGAACTCCATGTCATCGGGGTGCGCGACCACAACCATGATCGTCTTGAACTCTTCATTCTCCATACCGGCTACCAAAGCTCCCTCTCTCGAATCTCGACCGATGGATTCTTCCAGCGAATATTGACCACCGCGCCATTTCCGTCAACCCTGTTTGCGCGTATCACGCAATCATATACATGGTTCGATCGTTCTGATGTCGGCCTCCTTTGGGCGTACAATCGTCTGCAGGGAAGGAAAGCGACTGAGTGACGATCGAAACGCATTCGACAGACCGGCCTTTGCGCGTCCTGATGGTCGCCCCAACCTCGTTTTTCGCCGATTACGGTTGCCACGTGCGCATCCTCGAAGAGGTTCGCGCGCTGAGCGCCCTGGGCCACGAGGTCGCGGTCTGTACCTATCACAATGGTAACGATGTTCCCGGCCTTTTTATTCGCCGGTCTATCGACGTCCCCTGGCGCAAACGGGTGATTGTCGGGTCATCGCGCCACAAGCTGTACCTCGACGCGGCGCTTTCGATTACCACCTTGCGCACGGCGCTGACCTTCAAACCAGATCTCATCCATGCTCACCTGCACGAAGGAGCGCTCATCGGCGGAGTCGTCGCCCGCGCCTTGCGCAAACCGTTGGTCTTCGACTATCAAGGCAGCCTGACCGAGGAGATGCTCGATCACCGCTTCGTGAGCAAGGATGGACGCGTTCTTCCGTGGCTCAGAAGACTCGAGCGGATCATCGACAAACTCCCTAACGTTATCGTTACCAGCAGTGACAATGCTCGACAGCGCTTGCTCAAGCTGCGGCCAGCGCACCAGATTCGCACCGTGTTCGACGCGGTCGACACCGGACGCTTTTCGCCGGACTCGACGTCAGTTGAAGAACGCCAGCGGCTGCGAGCGCGCCTAGGAATTCCCGAGGCGAGCCCGGTCGTCGTGTATCTCGGATTGCTCGCGCCATATCAAGGCTCTGACTTGCTGCTGACGGCCGCACGGCAAATCGCCAACGAGCGGCCCGACGCGTTCTTTCTGCTGATGGGTTTCCCTGGAGTTGAACAATATCAACAGATGGCGACCCGACTTGGTCTGAGTAATCGAGTCAGCTTCCCAGGCAGAATCCCGTATGCCGATGCTCACCGCTACCTGTCTATCGGAGACGTCGCGGTCGCTCCCAAGATGTCACTCACCGAGGGCAATGGCAAGATCTACAACTACATGGCTATGGGGTTGCCGGTGGTTGCATTCGACGCGGCGCCAAACCGGGAGATTCTCGGTGAACTCGGCGTCTACGCGCGACACGGAGATCCCGAAGATTTCGCGACCAAGGTGCTGGATCTCATCCAACAACCGGAACACGCCAAACGAATCGGAACGCGTCTTCGAGAGCGAGCGGTGGCGCGCCTGTCGTGGTCCAGCCGGGTTCACGAACTCATCGACGTCTACGACGATGTGCTCGCACCGTCCGACGCACGCTCCGCACCAACTCGAACTCACGAATCAGCAACAGAGAGCAACGTCGGAACTTCGCACGACTGACTTCGCCTGCGGGATGGGGGAATGAATCACCCGTTGGCTGGGAGCAGCGCAAGCTTCGACTGCACCGCGCGGTAGCTTTGAATCAGCACTTCCCATGGTTCGCCCAAGCGGCTGGCGCAGATCCAGCGCACCTCCATCGTCATTGATGGGAGCGGCTGACTCCGCAGCAAGGCATCCAGCTGTGCTTTGTACGGAACCGTCCCGAGCAACAGTGGATAGTGAGCCATCCCCTGATCATCCACGTCGTGGAGGTGAACGTGTCTGACTCTGGCAAGAAAGTCCCTTCCCGGATCGATCGACCAATCCAGTTCGTCACTGCTGTTTTCAATGTCGTGAGCGACGTCCCAGCAGATGCCCGCGGCAGATGAAGCTGCGCGGCGCACGATGCGCAACACCGAGTCACGCGAACGCGCTGCGGCTGTTTCTCTACCCGGCTTGGCCGCGCCGAGTTCGAGGGCGACGCTAATGCTCGCTCGCTCATCCTCGAACCGATCAGCCAGCCAGTCGATGAGCCCCAGCGTAGCATCTTCATTCTGTGGCAACGTGACGTTCGGGTCGGACGCTCCGTGGATCACCAAGCTGAGACGTTCCTGGCGTTCGACCGCCGACAACGCGAGAGAGATGATCGGTTCGTACTCCGACTTCAGCCCCTCGCGGTCGACGCGCCACCGCGAAGTGGCGAACCGTTGATCAAGCGACACGTGAAGCTGAATCGCCATCCCTCGACGATGATATGCCTCGACCGTCGACTCCCAATCAGGATCGATCACATGAACGCGCGCCGTGCGCTCGTCATATGGACCATGGTGCAGCACGATCTCAGTGGATGTCGCGCCGACCTTCTCCAGCATGTCCAGATAGGTACTGAAGGACCGCTCTGGACCCGCGTACCAGCGCGGCGACCCGGCGTTACCCAGCAGGACGGTCAACGGCTCACTGCCCCCGAAGTCGACCGATGGCCGCGGCCGCATCGGATTGCTTCACCGTCGTTTGCTCACCTGACGCCATTGGTCGCAAGTTCACTTCGCCCCGCGACTCTTCATCAGGACCGAGGAACGCCACGATAGGGATACCGCGCTTGTCGGCGTACTGGACCTGACGACGCAGATCGCGTCGCGCGTCCAGATAAATCTCGGCATCTACACCGGCTCGACGCAAGGAACTCACCAGACGGAGTGATGCGCCGAGCATCTCGTCACTGAAAATCGTAACCAGTACTTCAGAGACGGTAGATTGAGGGCGCATCAGACCAAGATCCTGGATGACGTCGACGATTCGCTCGAGTCCCAGTGAAGCCCCTGTCGCCGGAATGTCTTCGCCGGTAAACATACCGATCAGCCCATCATAACGACCGGCGCCACCAAGGGAACCGACTCCGCCTTCCGCCACCGTCGCCTCGAACACCGGACCAGTGTAGTAATCCAGGCCACGGGCCAAGGCGAGATTGAGCGCGTAGTGCCGTGGATCGGCCGACATCTCCGCCAGGAACTGGAACAGGGACTCCAGGTCGTCGATCCCTTCGCTCGCCGTCTCGATGTCGCCCAGGCGCTGCCGGAGCTCCGTGAGTACGTCGGCGGGTTCTCCTTTGAGGGCGACCAGATCGAGCACCTTGTCGGCCGCTGGTCCGGGCACCTCATGTCGAAGCATTTCGTCCTTGACTCCGTCTCGGCCAATCTTGTCGAGCTTGTCGATCGCTCGGTGAATGGTCGGTGTCTGTTCGGAGGGAACGCCGGCAAAAACCGCCAGACTCTGCAGTAGCTTGCGATGGTTAATCTGGACTACGTAGTTCGGCATATTGACCGCCGAAAGCGAGTCCATCCAGACCATCAACACCTCGGCATCAGCCAGCATCGACTTGGTCCCGACCGTGTCGACGTCGCACTGCCAGAACTCGCGATAGCGTCCCTTCTGCGGCCGATCAGCACGAAAAACGGGGGCAATGTGATAGCGCTTGAAGGGGAAGGTCAGCTCATGCCGGTGCGTGGCAACAAAACGGGCCAGCGGCACCGTCAGATCGTATCTGAGACCGACCTCACGTCCGCCGTGGTCTTCGAAGTGGTAGATCAGCTTCTCATCTTCGCCATACTTGCCGGTGAGCGTCTCGACGTACTCAAGGAGCGGCGTATCAATCGGCTCGAATCCATAACGCTCAAACACCTCGCGAAACGCGTTGATGACGTGCTGGCGCAGGAGCATCTGATCAGGTGGAAAGTCGCGAAAGCCTTTGAGCACCTGCGGGCGGCGGATCTTCCCGCCACCGTCCTTGTTTGCCATTTGCCTGTCCCTCCAGCACGACATCGTCCATCAAGAGCGCAGCCCATGATACCAAAGGGGGTCCGCACGTCATGCTTGCTCGACGGACGGTGGACCGGTATCGAGAACGCGCTGAGAATAGAGCCCTGCGACTACGCGTTGGTGGGCACGAGCCAACGAAATCAGTCCCACGTAGTCACCACTCGCCCGCGATCTGATTGAGATCGGGGCCTACTTGCGCATCTCGAACACGACGTGAGCGATCTCGGGAAGGATGAGCTTGCCCATGGCAAGTTTGACGGCATTGGATGACCCAGGAGTCAGAAAGACAACGGTATCGCCGATCACACCAGCTGTCGCGCGACTCAGCATGGCAGCCGCGCCAATTTCGTCAAAGCTAAGCATGCGAAAGAGTTCTCCGAACCCATCCAGCCGCTTATCCAGACGACGGCTAACGGTGTCGTACGTCGTGTCGCGCCGCGCAATGCCGGTACCGCCGTTGAAGATCACTGCATCGCAGTCGACTCTGGTGACCAAGCGGTCGAGGACATCGTTAATCTGATCCGGCTCGTCCTTGATGATCTGGTAGTGGACGATCTCGTGACCACGGTCGAGCAAACCCTCCCGAATCAGCTGACCGCTTCGATCAGTTTCAACCGTGCGCGTATCGCTTACGGTGATGACGGCGCACCTCACGCGATCCGGAGCCTGTGAGCGATGCTCTTCGACCGATTGACTCACGACGTCCCTCCTCACATTGCCTGACGAAGTTTGACTAGCCGGAGCTGCACGCGTTGCGAATATGGTTGATGCGATCGATTGATCCGCTTGAATCGACAGTGATCGCTATGATATCGACACGCCAGAACCGGTCGATGTGTTCGGGGTGCTCTCCCACGTACACTTCGCCAAGCATCAGCAATCGTGCCGCCTTGCGCTCATCCACTGCCTCTTCAGCGCTCCCGCGCGAACCGCCACGCCGTGTTTTCACCTCGACGAAGACGAGCACGTCACCGTCGAGCATGACGAGATCAATTTCGCCTCCGCGCGTACGCCATTTTCGCTCTAACAAGCGCCATCCCAGATCGACCAGTCGTCGTTCCGCGAGCCGTTCACCCGCGTCGCCAAGGGCGATCCGGCGACCACTCACTCGGCAGCCTCGCCAACGGGTTGAGAGCGCTCCAAAAGATCGCGTACCGGCTTGAACGTGCGCCGGTGGTGCGGGGTCGGACCGCAGGCGCTGAGCGCGGCAAGATGCTCGGTCGTGCCATATCCGACGTTGCGTTCCCAGCCGTACTCCGGATATCGTCGAGCCAAACGTCGCATCAGGTGATCGCGAGCCTCTTTGGCCAAGATCGAAGCGCAGGAGACCGAGAGACACAGCGCGTCGCCATCGATAAGGCCAGTGCAGGGTTCATCCGCGAACTCTTTCATCAGCGGACCGTCAATGATCGCGTGGTCCCACAACCCTAGCCTTCGGAGCGCACGACGCATTGCGAGGGCGGTAGCACCGCGAATGTTGAGGCGGTCGATCTCTCGACGAGAAGCGGCGGCCACGCTGACCGCAGAAGCGCGCTCACGAATTGTCCGGACGAGCTCCTCACGTCGTTTGGGACTTAGGCTCTTGGAATCGCGCACGCCAGGAATATCGTCGATGCCGGCCGGAAGCACACAGGCAGCCGCCACCACCGGACCGGCGAGGCAGCCCCGTCCAACCTCATCGACCCCTGCCACGATCTCGATCCCCTGCTCCCAGAGTGACCGTTCGAAAGCGGTGTCAGGAACGAGCGCTTGAGGCACGACACATCCCAACAAATGCGAACGCGGCGCCAGAGGCACCGCGTGGAACAAACCTGATGAACACGAAGGCGAGAGTCGCTAGCGGAGGTAATTCCCCGCTGGGCGACGACGCTCGCGAATTCGCGCGGCACGTCCGGTTCGTCCCCGCAGGAAATAGAGCTTCGCCCGCCGGACCCGACCGTTGCGAAGCACCTCAATGCGATCCAGCCGCGGTGCGTGAATCGGGAAGGTTCGCTCCACTCCAATACCGTGCGAGGCAATACGACGCACGGTGAAATTCTCGTTCAGGCCGCCGCCGCGACGTCTGATCACGACGCCCTCAAACGGCTGAACACGCTCGCGAGAGCCCTCGACGACCTTCACATGAACGCGGACCGTGTCTCCGGGCCCGAAGTTCGGAACGTCCTCTTTCAGCTGCTCTCGTTCAATGCTCTTGATTACATCTACCATTGCTGCTCGCTCCGAGTTCGCGTTGATCGAAGGCACGCCTACCCCGCCCAACGCGGGACCTGCGGAGTATAGCAGCCAAACCCTCAGGCAAGCAAACGCGCAGAAAGGCTCCGATCGTCCAAAACAGCGAGCACGTCTGCGGCTACTTCGTACCGTCCGAACGACGGCATGATGTAGATACCATGCACTCGATCGCGCGCTGACAGGACCAGTTCCTGGGCCAACTTGACTCCCTCTCGGCGCCCCTCACTGCCAGCCCGACGCATCCGTTCCCGCGCCTCGTCCGTCAGCGTGATGCCAGGCACCTCATTGTGCAGAAACTCCGCGTGACGGCTACTCTGCAGCGGCAACACTCCCAGCAGAATCGGCACCGCTATGTCACCGAACAACCGGTGATACACGTCGAGGAAGTCGGACCAGGTGGCGACGTCAAATACCGGCTGAGTCATGACCAGATCCGCTCCCGCTTCAAGTTTGCGGTTGAGTCGACGCGCCTCTTCCTCGAGGTCGGGGCGAGTCGGATCGGCCGCGACAGCGACGGTGAAACTGGCCATCTGCCCAATGGATGCGCCGGCCGCGTCGTAACCCTGATTGAACGACTTGATGACGCGCACTAAGCCGATCGAATCCACGTCATAGACCGGCGTCGCATTCGGATAGTCGCCCAGGCTCGGAGGGTCTCCGGTGAGCGCGATAATGTTGCGTACTCCCAGTGCGTGTGCACCAATGAGGTCCGACTGAAGTCCCATCAGGTTTCGATCGCGCGTCGTGAAATGCAGTATCGTCTCGACTCCAGCCTGATTCTGTATCAGGTAACAGAGCGTGAGCGCACTCATGCGCACTCGAGCCATTGGGCTATCCGCAATGTTGATGAAATCCACACCGGCGTCTTTCAACAGGTGCGCCCCCGCCAGCGTCTTACGTGGGTTGAGCCCCTTGGGAGGATCGATTTCAACGCTGACGACGAATTCCTTGCCGAGCTTCTGCGCGAACAACGTGGGGCCATCTGGCGCAAGTAACTCACGCTGCCGCGTTCGACCTACCTCGATACGCTCTTGCTCGGGCTCCGGCTGCACGATACGCAGCGAGTCCAGCGCCTGACGCATCGCTTGAATGTGCATTGGCGTCGTGCCACAGCAGCCTCCGACGATCGCCAGTCCAACGTCTGCAGCCTCGCGCGCGTAACTGGCGAAGTACTCCGGTGACGACGGATAGATCACTCGTCCGCCGACGTCCATCGGCCAGCCAGCGTTTGGCTGTCCCGATATGTGCGTTCGCGCTCCGGCACTGCGACGAATCACCCGCAGCACATCCAACGTGTGCCGTGGACCGACGCTACAGTTGACGCCGATCACGTCAGGAGACAGGCTGCGTAATCCCTCGACGATCTCGCGTGGGGTGTTTCCCGAGACCGTTCGTCCGTCTTGCGCGAAAGTCATCTGAGCGACGATCGGCAGATCAGACACTTCCCGCGCCGCCAAGATTGCCTCGCGCATCTCGGCGAGCGACGGGATGGTTTCAATGATCAACAGATCGACGCCCCCCTCGAGCAAGGCTGAAATCTGCTCGCGAAAAGCGGCGCGGACATGTCCGGGATCGGCCGTACCAATGGGCGGCAGCGTTCTTCCGGTCGGTCCGACCGAGCCCGCCACGAGGACCGGCTGACCCGAAATCTCACGTGCCTCTCGGGCATTTTTGGCGGCTTTGCGATTGATCTCGCGCACCTGGTCAGCTAGACCAAACTGCTCCAGCTTGTAACGATTGGCGCCGAACGAATTGGTTTCAATGATCTCCGAACCGGCGGCGATGTACTCTCGGTGAATATCAACCACCAGAGTGGGCTGGCGCAGGTTGACCTCGTCGAAGCAGGTGTCGAATGGGATTCCACGCTCATATAGGAGCGTTCCCATCGCACCGTCGCACAAGATGACGCCTCGACCGAGACGCTCCACGAATGGATTTGGCATGAATTGGTTCCAATCCAGGACCGGCAGGCTCTTGAAATCAGGTGAATACTGTTGATAATTGTAGCATCGGATATGGAGTACAGAATCGACGTGTCAGGAGCGTAACAGTTCGTCCTTGCGAGATTGCGCTCTGCACGCCAATTCGGTATGGTGTCTCTGGACAAAGTAAACAGACGGCGGACCGGAGCGCTCCACTCACTCGAAGCGTCCCACTCTTATCGCTCCACAACCGCAAAGGCTGGCGTTCGTTTAAGGGTAAGGGTACGGAGGACCTCGCATGAGTGGCTATGTGGCTGTTCCAGTTGACGAGGCCACTTGGGTAAGTCGCGCGAAAGAGGGTGACCAGGCAGCCTTCGAGGTCATATTTCAGCGATACGAGCGCCAGATCTACGGGTTCATCTATCGCATGATGGGAAACCCGGAAGACGCGAATGATCTAACTCAAGAGTGCTTCATTCGCGCCTACAAGGCTCTTCCGCAGACGTCGCTGGATCTCAACGTTTCGGCCTGGCTGCATCGTATCGCATCGAACGCGTGTCTCGACGTCCTTCGTCGCCGCCAGCGCATTCGCTGGATGCCCTGGGAATCGCACAAGCACGAGCATTTGCTACATGGCAAACCGCTGGATGACCCAGAACGGAACGCCATCAGCAATGAGACCCAGGTGATAGTGCAGCGTGTGCTCAACCTCATGAGCGCTCGAAACCGAATGGCCCTCGTGTTGCGCGAGTACGAGGGAATGTCCTGCGAGGACATCGGCGAGATCATGGGGCTCTCGCGTTCTGCGGTGAAGTCCGTGCTGTTCCGGGGTCGAGAAGAATTCCGGAAGGTTTATCGGGCGGTGGAGGATAGCGAGTCGGCATGTTCCGGCGAGAATGCGAGTCAATCAGGCCACTGATCTCGGCCTTCTTCGATGGGGATCTTTCCTCAGCGGAGAGCGAGAGACTCCATCAGCATCTTGCCGATTGCGCCGAATGCCGCAGCATCGTCGATGAATACCAGCGGATCCGTGCAGATTTCCAGGATCTGACACCCACGCCCACCCCACCAGATTTTCTCGCTCAACGTATTTGGTCTGAAACGGTCGATCGAACGCCGCCGACTGGCATTCGCCGGATCCTGAGTGGAACAACGGCGACAATAGGCGCGTCGGCTATTGCAGCGTTGCTGGTCGTTGCGCTCATCAGTGGATTTCTCCTGATTCGTGGCTACAACCAGGGCATCTCACCGACGATTGTCAGCTCACTTCCCTTGACTGATCAGACCTGGCCCGTTTATCAGCCCGTAAAGATCGAATTCAACAAGCCGATGAACCATGCGTCGGTCGAGCAAAATCTCCAGATCTGGCCGCCAGGTGAGCGCTCGCGCATTCCAACCAGTTGGCAGGGCAATACGCTCATTCTCGGCTCGAGTTCCTCTCAGAGCACACTCTTTCTGCCCGACACGACCTATCAGGTGATGATTCTGGGTACAGCTCAGGACGCCTACGGTCACGCCCTGGACAAGACCTTTTCGCTTTCGTTCAAGACCAGCACGATCTCGAACACCGCGCAGGGATCGACGCCCACACCCACGTCGACACAATCAGCCAAGCCCACGCCGACGACGAACAGTGCGCCGGTCGTCGTGGCTTCCACGCCAACCGTGAAGTCAGTGACCACGCAGCCGACACAAGTACCTTCTACCCCGACGACGGGTGCGTCGGCGACCAAGCAGTCGACGGCGATCGCCCCGCCGAGCACACCAACGCCAGTACCGCCGACGCCCACGCCAACCCCTGTGTCCGTCAAGGCGACGCCGACTCAGCCGGTAGTGACGCCAACGAGTCAGCCCGCTACACCGACTCCAACGCCCGCCTCGACGCCAACACCGGCGTCCACACCGACCAACACGGTGGCAACCCCTGAGCCAACAACGGCAGCAACGCCGACGTCGACAGCAACCACTGGCACGCCGACAATCATCCCGGTCACTGGTGCCTTCGGTAGCGTCTACTGGGCGAATCAGGACGTCCAAACGAAGCTCGGCGCGCCAACTGGCCAGGAGACAGCCATGAACGCCGCGGAGCTCGGGTTCCAGCGCGGCACGATGTATGAGCGTTATGACACCCGGCAGGTCTACGTCTTCTTCTCCAACCAGCAATGGACGAAGGTCGCCGACACCTGGACGCAAAGCGATGGTGAAGGTGGAGGAGCTGGTCCTGACGCAGGACTCTACATCCCCAAAGAGAGCTTCTGGAAAGTCTGGAACAGTGATCCAAATCTCTCAGACACCATCGGCTATGCCGTCGAGCCTGACGCACACGTGATGACAACGTCCGGTGGATCGTTCCAGACGTTCGAGAACGGGATCATGCTGTACAGCGACCAGGGCTTCGTCTACGTCGTCTACAACGATGCTACCTGGGCGCTCTACCCGGATACTTCGGGCCATGGCGACCTGGTATCAACGCCGACACCGGATGCCTCCGGAACAACAACACCGGCCACGCCAACTGCGACCGCGACTGGCACTCCAGCGGCCTCTTCGGCCGATACTCCGACGGCGACACCCACTCCGGGAGCAAGCGGCAGCGGTACTCCGTAGTCGCCGACGTTTGCTACTGCCTCATGAATGCAATTCACGGAGTCGTTGTGTGCTGAGGATGACGACAGATCTGTTTTGTCGCCCCAAGTTGTCCCCGCCGCCGAGATAGTCGGCTCCGCGTTGCAACGGGAACGATGCCCGACGACTGCACAAAACAATGAGCCTGCAACCACTGGCGGCCGCCATTTATTGGGGAAAATCCGTTACCCGTAACTGCACGCTGTCCGCAAAGCCTGTCACGATCCGCGAAGCAGGATTGGCAGCATAACCGCGATGACATCGTAAACCACGTGCGTTACGAGCGATGCGGTGGTGTTCACTCGACGTCGCTCTATTCCCAACAGGACGCTTACAAAGAAGATGCCGAGCACTGTAAGGCTGATGCCGTACTGCACGTGAAGCGAGGCGAAGACGATGGAGGTGAAGACGATCCCATATCTGGGCTGAACGGCGCCCCGAAACAGAATCTCTTCCCCCACACCGGCCGAGATTCCGAGCAATAACGCGCCGCCGAACGACGAAAGATTCTGAGTCATCGCTCCGAGGTTTTGCTGAATCTGCTTATCCAGATTTGGCTCGAACGCGACCGTCAAGAGACTGGCAACGATCGTGACGCCGAACAGGGCTGCGACCAGAAACACGGCTTGACCAAACTCTCGGAACGAGATGGATTTCAAGCCAAGTCGCTGAGTGGCGTCTCTCGCGTCACGGGTAATGAGAAATCCAACGCCAAAGTAGGCAATGAAGACCAATGCCATGGCCTGGGAGATGAGATCGGTGGCTCCAACAGAAGGCACATTGATGTTTGCCTGTTCCTGCAGCGACGTTCCACCGAAGTAGAGAGCGGTCGCCAGCAGGACCGATAGTCCGATCATGTCGGCAGAGGAGTTCGGATCGAACGGCATGACCGACGACAGCAACACCCGGAATGGCCGAATGAGTGGTAACCCAATTCCTAACGCGACGACAGCGATGAGCACGCTGTTGAACGTGACGGAACCGCGGGATCCGTTGACGTTCACGATCATCGAACTTATCGCCACCATCAGCGTCACGCCACTAATCGCGGCAGTCACCACGTAGAGTGCGATAAGCAGTGTTCGATTGTTCTGAGCCCGATGAGACCACGCTGAAATAACGGCGACGAGGACAACGATGAACGCGAACAACGATACGGTCGCCAAGCAATTCGCCCTTTCCAACGTGGGTCAGCGTACAAGCCCCGGGCTGATTATAGACCGACTCCGGACACGCACCGTGTTACACTCATGCGGCAGATCGCAGCAATTGATTTTGGGGGAGCAGGATGGCGCAGCGAAGAGGCGGACTCGGTCGGGGGCTCGATGCGCTGATCCAGTCGCATTCCGATCTCTCCGGCGGCATTCAGGAGATCGACATTGACTCGGTGACGCCAAATCCGCTGCAGCCGCGCGAAACGTTCGACGGCGGTTCGCTTGACGGGCTTGCGACATCAATTCGTGAGCACGGCGTTCTGCAACCGATCATCGTGTCTCGCGCGGATAGTTCGTCGCCATTCCAGATCGTCGCAGGCGAGCGGCGCTGGCGAGCGGCCAAACTTGCCGGGTTGCATACGATTCCTGCCATTCTCCGCGATTCCAGTCCGCGTCAGATGCTTGAAATGGCGCTCATCGAGAACGTGCAGCGTGCCGACCTCTCGGTTATCGAAGAGGCAGCGGCCTACCGGCAACTGATCGACGAGTTTGGCTTGACGCAGGCCGAAGTCGCCGAGCGAGTGGGAAAGAGCCGCGTTGCCGTCACGAACGCCCTGCGCGTGCTGCAGGCACCGGACGAAATCAAGATGGCGGTGATGGCTGATCGAATCACCGAGGGGCATGCCCGAGCGCTCCTTGGGCTAGAGTTCAAGGTCGATCAACTCTCCGCACTGCAGGTGGTGTTGACGCGCGAGTTGAGCGTGCGCCAAACCGAGCAACTTGTCCGACAATGGCACACAACGCGACCCTCATCGAGCCAGGAGCGAACGAAAGGGACTGCGGTCGATCCGCACGTTCTCGATGGCTTTCGCCGGGCGCTCGGCACCAAGGTCGATGTGCAACGCGGTCGCAAGGGCGGCCGGATCGTCATCCATTATTTCTCGGATGAAGAACTCGACGGCCTCTACAAGCGTATCGTCGGCGAAGACGAGCTCTGAAGCCGTCGATTGACGGAAACTACCCCCAGTTTGCGATCTTCTCCCCGAGCACGCTGGCAAGTTCACCGATCGAGACGCGATCCTGCGCCATCGTCTCGCGCTCACGAATGGTGACCGCCTGATCGTCGAGAGATTCGTAATCGATCGTCACGCAGAAGGGCGTGCCTATCTCGTCCTGCCGTCGATATCGTCGACCAATACTCTGCGTTTCGTCGTATTCAACCGAGAAGGACTGCCGCAACGCCGACTGAACCTCCATCGCTTTGTCGATCAGTTCCGGCTTGCGCATCAACGGCAGCACCGCCACCTGATATGGGGCCAGGCGTGGATGCAGCCGCAAGACGACGCGCGTATACGGCTTACCGTTAATGTCCTGCGCCTCTTCCTCGTCGTAAGCGTCCAGCAATACGGTCAACAGCAGTCGCTCGACTCCCATCGCTGGCTCGATGACGTGAGGCATAAAACGCTCGCCCGATTGCTGATCGAAATACGAGAGGTCCACGCCGCTGAACTCGGTATGCTTGCGCAGATCGAAATCGGTGCGATACGCGAGGCCACACAATTCTTTCCAGCCGAACGGGTAGAGATATTCGTGGTCGACCGTTCGCTTCGAATAGTGCGACATCTCATCGGCGGTATGTTCACGCCGGCGAATGCGGTCCGGTCGCAACCCGATCGAGCGGTAAAACGCACCAATCTGCTCGAGCCAGGCATCGAAGGTCGCCTGCCAATCGGTCTCACGGATGAAGTACTCAATCTCCATGATTTCGAACTCGAGCAACCGAAAGATGAAGTTGCCAGGAGTGATCTCGTTGCGGAATGCCTTACCAACCTGAGCAATCCCGAACGGAATCTTGGTCCTGCTCGATTGCATTACGCTTCGATAGTCGAGGAAGATTGCCTGGGCCGTCTCCGGCCGCAGATAAACCGACGTACCGGTCGCCTCGACCGGTCCGAGTTGCGTGCGAAACATCAGGTTGAATTGACGCACTTCGGTCCAATCGCGCTTGCCACAGACTGGGCAGGCGATGTTGCTCGACTTGATGATTTCGGTCATTTCTGCGGGTGGCATGCCCTCGACAATGCGGTTGAGCTTTTCCTCGATGAGCGTATCGGCGCGATAGCGCGAGCGACAATTGCGACAATCGATCAACGGATCGTGAAATTCATCGACATGGCCAGACGCCTCCCAGGTTCTGGGGTGCAATATGATGCCGCCGTCGATGCCGACGATGTCTTCACGGCCGTGTACAAAGAACTCCCACCAGGCGTTCTTGATGTTCCGCTTCAGCTCGACTCCAAGCGGACCGTAATCCCACGTGTTCGCTAGTCCACCGTAGATCTCGCTGCCCGGGAAGACAAACCCACGCCTCTTGGCAAGCGAGACGATCGTTTCCATGCTGACGCTGGGCCGCTGGGCCTCGTTCATGGTTCCCAATTCCTCCGTTGACATGGTTATCGAACTCAAATGAAACCCCTCGTCCCGCTAGAGACGAGGGGTGACTGTTCATCCGTTCGCGATGAGGACTCTGAGGATCTGATACGCGCCCCATACGCTCAATGAAGACGGACCGCTACTCTTCTCCATTCGAATCGTAGCATGCCGTGCCATTACCGACGAGGACAGGCTGTTTTTCTTTCGAGGCTCCATTGAGCTTCGTCACCAGTTGCTGATAGACCTGGGTCGTCGAAATACTCATGTGACCCAGAATCCTCTGGATGTCCCGCAGTTCGTGCCCATCGTGCAGCGCGTGCGCCGCGAACGTATGTCGAATGGTATGAGGTGTAATGTCGGAGATATTCGCGGCCTCGGCATGCGCTTTCAAGATCAACCAGAACCCCTGACGCGTAAGCCGCGACCCGCGATGATTCAGAAAAACCGCACCTTCTCCCCCGTCCTGGCACAGGAGCGGCCTGCCCGTTTCCAGGTAGGTCGTCAGGGCTTCGGATGCCGCTTCGCTGATTGGAACCGTGCGACACTTGTCGGGTTTCTTCCCGCAGTTAACTTCTTTTGAATTCAGATCGACGTCCCGGATATCTAGCGCCGTGAGCTCGCTCACCCGCATGCCGGTTGAATAGAGCGTCTCGAGCATCGCCAGATCACGCAAGCCTTCAGGCGTTCGCTCTTCCGACGCATGGGCCAGTAGCGCGTCCATCTCCTCGTGCGAGATGGCACGCGGCACGAACTTGTCGACGCGCGGCGAAGGCAAAGATGCGGAAGGATCGTGTCGCAGGAGTTGTTCGTCGATCAAAAAGTGGCAGAAGGACCTGACCGCGGCTACCTTCCGCGCTACCGTTGAGTTCGCATATCGTCGGTCTCGCAAGAAGAGGACGAAGCCCGTCAAATGGCTGTCGCCCAGCTCCGGCCAGGTTGACATCGAGTAGGTGCTTTGCAGGTACTCAGTGAACTGTCCCAGATCGTTTCGGTACGCCGACACAGTATTCGGAGAGAAGCCCTTGTCACCCTCGAGCCCTTCCAAGAAACGCCCGACGAGTTCCTCCATGTGATCGCCCCTCCATCCCAACGAGCGCCGGACACTTTCACGAAACCTTGGGAATCTGCCGGTCGTGCCGCGGCACGGCATGACTGGTTCGCAATGTTCGACACACGCTCAGCAGCAAGACAACCGACGTCTTACTTAGCCAGCGCCCCTACTAACGCCACTTCGTTCGTACGCCGGATTGTAACACTATAGCAGGTCTGACAGCGGTGTGTATGTCAATCCAAACGCGTCAGCCACCGATTTATAGGTAATCTGACCTTGGTACACGTTTACGCCTTTGGCCAACGACGCGTCGGCCGTGACAGCCTCTTCCAATCCCATGTCGGCCAGCTTCACACCGTATGGCAGGGTCACATTGCTCAGTGCCAGGGTGCTCGTTCGCGGCACAGCGCCAGGCATGTTCGTCACGCCATAATGCACGACGCCGTCAACGACAAACGTCGGGGAGCTGTGAGTGGTCGGCTTCATCGTCTGAATACAGCCACCTTGATCGATGGCGACGTCTACGATGACCGAGCCGGATCGCATACTGGCAACCATTTCTTCCGAAACGAGCTTCGGCGCCTTTGCACCCGGAATTAGCACTGCGCCTACGACCAGATCGGCGTTCGCCACGACATCGGCAACGTTCCGCCGGTTCGACGCGAGCGTGGTAAGCCGACCATGCAACACGTGATCGAGATAGCGCAGGCGTTCTATGTTGAGATCGATGATAGTTACTTCGGCGCCCATACCCAACGCAATCTGCGCGGCGTTGGTCCCCACGATCCCGCCACCGACAACCACGACTTTGGCCGGCGGAACACCGGCGACGCCGCCAAGAAGCAAACCTCGACCGCCGTAGGTTTTCATCAGGTATTGCGCGCCAACTTGGACCGACATTCGTCCAGCAACTTCGCTCATTGGAGCAAGCAGCGGCAGGGACCGATCGGGGAGTTGCACCGTTTCATAGGCAACCGCCGCGACTCCCTGATTCATCAACGCGTGAGTCAACTCATCTTCGGCGGCCAGGTGAAGGTATGTGTAGAGAATCTGGTCTTTACGAAGAAGCGCATACTCGCTCTTGATCGGCTCTTTGACTTTCACGATCATCTCGGCGCGCGCAAAGACCTCTTCGTGCGTGTCGATCATCGTCGCGCCAGCGGAGACGTACTCTTCGTCGGCGAATCCACTCCCGACACCGGCCGATTGTTCAACGATCACCGAATGTCCGTGATGAACATATTCGGCGACTCCCGCGGGTGTCGTCGAAACCCGATTCTCATTATCCTTGATCTCTTTTGGCACACCGATGAGCATGAGCGTTACCAAACCTCCACCTCTACGCACGCCGCACGCGGAACGCTGCAGAATTGGCCGCCCAGTTAACATTCAGTTAAACGGCCGAGCCATTCTAACATTATCCCGCGCAGAGTCGCGGGAACTAGGACCAAAAGGGACGGAAGTCCTATTCTTGGCATTCGACACCCAGGAAAATTGACGCCCCGTTGACGAGAAAAGTACCATTAGGTCCGGCTCACCGCGGTTGATGCGCACCCGTCCCGCGGCTTGAAACTATGGTAATTGAGGCCGATCTTTGAGCGATGCACTCTACATCATCCCGATCCTCGCTATCCTGATCCTCATTCACGAACTTGGTCACTTCGTTTCGGCGAAGCTGTTGGGAATCCGCGTCGAAGAATTTGGTATCGGTATCCCACCGCGGCTCTACGGTATCAAGCGAGGCGGCGTGATCTATTCAATCAACGCGTTGCCGATCGGTGGTTTTGTTCGCGTACTGGGAGAAGATGGGAAGTCCTTCTCGCCGGATAGCCTCCAGGCGCAGTCAAAGCTGAAGCGTTCGATCTTCTTCGCGGCCGGGTCCTTCATGAACGTGCTGTTGGCGTTCGTGTTGATGATCGTGCTCGTCGGTGCCCGCGGCGACACGACGAACCGCGCCTACATCACTGGAATCGAGCCAAATTCGCCAGCGGCACAATCACAGTTGCAGGCAGGCGACCGGTTCATTTCGGTCGACGGTCAGTCGATCTCGGACATCACCCAGGTGATCAGTATTATCGACGCACACGCCGGGCAGCCGGTGAGCATGCTCGTTCAACGCGGCGATCAGCAGATTCAGGCAACGGTTACTCCGAGGCTCAATCCGCCGCCAGGACAGGGAAAAGTTGGCATTCTGCTCGACGACGCTCTGCATGCGTTCATCAAAGTCGACTCGGTCGATCCGAACACCCCGGCCGCGCAAGCAGGAGTGAAAGCTGGCGATCTCATCAAGACGATCGCTGGTGTGAAGATCGAGGACGCGATCGCGTATCGCTACACCATCATCAACCACACCGGTCAGACGATTCCGATGGTCGTGTCACGCGGCGGCAAAGACGTAACGTTGCAGTTCCCATCGCCGCCCAATCTGACTGACCAGAGCCAGCTCAACACTGGCATCACGGCGTCGCAGGACTTCATCATGCAGTCGGTGCCCTGGTACCAGGTCGTACCGCAAGGAATCAAACAGGCTTATGGCACGTTGACCCAGATGTTCCACGGACTCGTCCTGCTCGTCCGGGGCGACGTACCGGTGCAGGGGATCGCTGGCCCGATCGGCATGGGTCAGCTGACTTCAGAGGTCATCAAAGCGAGTAGTGCACCGGTTTGGGCGACCTTGACGAATATCATGGTGCTGCTCTCGTTGAATCTCGCGGTGCTGAACTTGCTTCCATTTCCAGCTTTGGATGGCGGACGACTTTTGTTCGTGGCCATTGAGGCGGTAAGAGGCAAGAAGGTACCACCGGAAAAAGAGGGCGTCGTGCATTTCGTGGGGTTGGTAATCTTGCTCCTGTTCATGCTCGTCGTTGCTTTTGCCGATATCAACCGAATCATTAGTGGCCAGTCATTCCTCAGATAATAAGGTGGCCTTAACATCTGCCACTTGGCAACAATCTCAGTTCGTTCTAGGCTAAAAGCGAAGGCCTCAGCACGACGTAGGAGGTAAACCCCGAATGGTTGCGATGCGTCGAAAAACTCGAGCGCTACACGTTGGTGACGTGCAGATCGGTGGCGGCGCCCCGATTGTCGTTCAATCGATGGCGACCGCGGACACCCGCGATCCCAAGGCAACGCTGGCGCAGGTTCAAGAACTCGCCGATGCAGGCTGCGAAATCGTGCGTATTGCCGTGCCGGATCGCGTTGCAGCGGCGGCGCTGCCGGATATTGTCCCGTTCGCACCAGTTCCGCTCATTGCGGACATTCATTTCGAACACACTCTGGCGCTTAAAGCGATAGACGCGGGCATCCACGGATTGCGCTTGAATCCCGGCAACATCCGCAAACCCGAGGATGTGCGCGAGGTCGTGCGTAAGGCCAAGGAGCGCGGAATTCCGATTCGCATTGGGGTCAACTTCGGCTCAGTGCCGCCGATGTCCAAAGACTTCGTCGATGAAATGGCACAGCAGAACGCGACGCAGATTGAACTGGTGGCGGAGCACATGGTGCGCACCGCGCTGGGCCACATCAAGATCCTTGAGGATCTGGATTTCGGTGACATCAAGATCTCGCTGAAGGCGTTTGAAGTGCCGATCATGCTCGAGGCATATCGTCGCATGGCCAAGCTAAATGACTATCCGCTTCATCTCGGTGTCACCGAGGCGGGGACACCGAAGTCAGGCTCGATTCGCTCAGCAATCGGCATCGGTACCTTGCTCGAACAGGGTATTGGCGACACAATTCGCGTCTCGTTGACCACCGATCCGGTCGAAGAGGTCTACACCGGCTTCGAGATCCTGAAGAGCCTCGGACTCCGCCAGCATGGTGCCACCTTGGTCGCCTGCCCGACCTGCGGTCGTGTCGAGGTTGATCTGTTCAAACTCGCCAACGAGGTTGACGATTATCTCAAGACAATTCACGCTCCGATCAAAGTGGCCGTGATGGGCTGCGTCGTGAATGGACCGGGAGAGGCGCGTGATTCGGATGTGGGCGTCGCCGCCGGGCGCGGAAAGGGCGTCATCTTCCGCAAAGGAAAGATCGTTCGCAAGGTCGAAGAGAGCGAAATCGTTTCGGCGCTCAAGGAAGAGATTGACCAGATCTTGAGCGAGCAACAAGTGCCCGCCTGATTTCCGATTTCTTTCTCCAAATCGATTACTAATCCGGGCAGGAGGTACGACGCTCCTGCCCGGATTCTGTTTTTCGGCGTAAGATTTGGGAATTCGATGGCCGGTGCTGAATTGAGGAGAGGGAACACGTGACGACGACCGAGCGAATAATGGATGTGTCAGTTCTACTGATTCCGGGGATGCCAACCTGGCCAGGTGATGGCGTCGTCACCGCCGAGCCAGCCAGCCGTATCGCCACCGGCGGCCACTCCAATGTCACAAAGTTGCAGCACACGTCGCACACCGGAACACACCTCGATGCTCCGTGGCACTTCATCGACACCGGCAAGAAACTCGATACGATCGTGCTCGATCGTCTCATCGGCGAGTGTTTTGTCTGCGATCTTCGCCAACTCGATCACAACATCGGAGCCGAGGATCTTGAGGCTGCGGACATTCCTGACAACACCACGCGACTGCTGCTACGCACCAAGAATTCGAGGCTGTGGGACGACCCCATTCACACGTTCGAAAAGGAATTCATCGGAGTCGATCCCTCTGGTGCTCGTTGGCTGACGTCACACGGAATCGACCTGATTGGAATCGACTACCTTTCAATCGAGCCGTTTGCGGGAGACGGTGAGACGCATCGAATTTTGCTCGGAGACGAGATGGTCATCGTCGAGGGGCTCGACCTGCGGCGGATTGAGCCAGGGCACTATCGACTGATCTGCCTGCCATTGCGACTCGGAGAGCTCGACGGCGCTCCATGCCGTGTCGTGCTTGAGCCGAGGGACTGAGATCCGCATGAGTCAGCACCGTGTGGCGGCGATCGGCATGGCCTCGTGGGACCGATTTATCGTCACCGATTTCTATCCCGAGGCCGGCTCCTACGCCATCATCCGCAAAACCCTCGAGCAATCCGGCGGAACGACGGCGAACACGGCGCAGGCATTGTCCCTTCTCGGTGTGCCAGTCACGCTGGCCGCTATGGTTGGGAACGATCCCGAGGGAGCTCGGCTGCGCGATGTTCTCGATCAGTCCGGATGCGATTGTCGTTACGTCAAGACTCGGGAGGATGAACCGTCGGATTCCGCTATCATCGTGGTGTCAGGACAGGCGGGCAAGGTCGATCGCACCATCTACTGGCAGCAAGGCGCCCGTCTGCGTCATGGTGACGCGCTTCCCATCAACGACCTCTTCGCACATGATCTGGTCATTCTGGACGTCGACGATGCACGCTTGCGCCGTTTCATCGTCGACTTGCCGATTCACGTCTCGCCGCGGACGCGTCTGCTTGGCACATTAACCTATCTCGTTGAAGTCACGCCCGCGGAGGGACTTGACGTCGCGCTGCGCCACGACTACCTGGCCGGCAATCAGCGCGAACTCTGTTACATCACCGGCGAGTCGGATCCCTTTGCGGCGGTGAAACGCCTGCAGGCGGAAATGGATCATCGCGACACGCGCCTTGCGGCCATTAGCCTCGGGCCGGATGGCTGCATCGTTGCAACTCCAACGTCGAGCGTGATGGTTCCCGCGTTCGAGGTCGCGGTTATTGACACCACGGGCGCAGGCGACGCCTTCGCCGCCGGGGTAGCGATCGGCATCCTCAACGGGAATTCACCGGAGGAAATCGGGATACTGGCAAACGCTATGGGGGCGCTAAGCATCCGCCAGCTCGGAGCTCGTACGTCACTGCCAAATCGGGAAGAGTTCGAATCGTTCCTGAGTGACCGATCACATCCGCTGAAAGTTGAGTCTTGACCTGGATACAGCGCCAACACTTGAGCGAGATCGCCGCCAAATGTGACATACCGATCGTCGGTGTCACCACGTCACATGAGTTTGACGGGCTTGGGGATCTGCTCTCGAAACGCATCGATGCAGGAAATCTTCGCGGGCTCGATTGGTTCACTGAGGAGCGTGCTCGGTTCTCGGCCGTTCCGCGAAACCTGCAGTCATCGGCAAGCTCAATCATCTCAATCGGCGTACCGTATTGGATCAAATCGATCGCCGCACCGAACGATGAACCGCGGGGCAGAATCTCGCGCTACGCCTGGGGCCACGACTATCACCGCACCTTGAAAGAGCGGATGAAGCAACTGCACGCGGCGCTTGAGCGTGAACTGCATCGCTCAATCGAAGCGCGCTTTCTCGTCGACACGGCACGCATCGTCGACCGCGCCGTGGCCGCCCGCTCGGGTCTCGGCTGGTACGGCAAGAACACCATGATCTTGGTACCCGGACACGGCTCCTGGGTTATGCTGGGAGATTTGCTGGTCGACGTCGAAATCGAACCCGACGAGCCACTTCGTCCAAAGTGCGGTCGCTGTACTGCCTGTATCGATCGCTGTCCGACCGGCGCAATACATCCCGGCTACGTTGTCGAAACTCCTCGCTGTATTTCCTATCTCACGATCGAGTTGCGTGGCGCTATTCCACACCGACTGCGACCACGAATGGCCAATTGGGTCTTCGGCTGCGACGAATGTCAGGAAGTCTGCCCGTACACGAGAGCAGCAACGACTGACCATGACGAAGCATTTGAGCCTGCCAGTCTCGACAATGCGTTTCCGCGGCTGAGTTGGTTGCTAACGATGTCCGAACAAGAATTTCGTGACACGTATCGCGGCACGGCCGTGCTGCGCACCAAAAGACGGGGGCTGGCCAGAAACGCCGCGGTCGCGCTCGGAAACACTGGTACCACCGATGACCTGGCGCTCCTGGAACGAGTCGTCTGCAGCCACGACGAGCCTCTTGTTCGTGGCCACGCGGTCTGGGCGATGGCGCTCATCGATGCGCCCGCCTGCTCCAGTTTCCTGGCCAGCAGGCTCGGCCGGGAGCAGGATGAATACGTTCGTGGCGAGATCGTTTTGGCCCTGGAGCGACAACTGTCCGGTAACCGCGCCTACCCGGACAATTCATAGACGTTCATGCGGGCTGAATCCGTATACTGCCTGGGAACGCCCATCTCGCGTTCGTACGGTTCAGGCTCCAATACGGCAGGAGATCGGTTGATGCTGCTCGCGATTGACATCGGCAACACGAACGTCGTGGTGGGAATCTATCAGGGGAAGCGGCTCGTCACATCCTGGCGCTTGGCGACCGAGCGCACTCGGATGCCGGATGAATGGTGGGCGATCTTCTCCACTTTGGCCGCCAGCGATCAAGTGAACCTCTCCGAGCTTGACGGAGCGATTCTATCGAGTGTCGTTCCGCGCCTGACACCAGCCTTCACCGAGATGCTTCAGACTCGAGTCAAGCGCGAGCCGATCGTCGTCAGCTCTAAACTCGACTTCGGCATCCAGATCCGCATTGAAAACCCGACGGAGGTCGGAGCCGACCGGCTTGCCAATACGGTCGCCGCTTTCTCGCGGCATGGCGGTCCAACTGTTGTTGTCGACTTCGGCACGGGGACCAACTTCGACGTCGTCTCCTCAGATGGCGATTACATCGGCGGCGCGATCGCCCCAGGTCTGACGCTGGCGCTGGAAGCATTGACCGCCCGCGCCGCACGACTTTCGGCGGTTGAACTGGCGGTGCCCGATCGTGCCATCGGTCGCACGACGATCGATAGCGTTCAATCGGGCACCGTCCTCGGCTACATTGGGCTTATCGAAGGCCTGCTAACCCGCATCACTCGTGAGCTCGGCACGTCGCCCTTCGTGATCGCCACCGGTGGTCTAGGTGGCATCATCGCGCCACACACAGACACGATTGACACATACGAACCGGACCTCACGCTCGACGGGCTGCGCATCATCTTCGAACGAGTCAGCCGCTAACCCCAGCGGGCGGACAGAAATCCCAGATCAGTCTCGGCGCCAAACGATTTCGAGGCCGCTTCCAACAGATCGACGACCGCGACGGCGTCGTTGATGTCGAGCATTTCGACCGGTGAGTGCGAATAGCGACGCGCGATGTTGATCACCCCCGTTGGAATGCCGTCGCGCACCAGATGAACCGCTGCGGCGTCGGAGTTTCCACCGATAAAGACCGCTTGTTGCACCGGCACGTTGGCGCCCTCAGCCGTGCCCACCAGAAAATCGCGCATGGCCGGATTTGCCAGGAAGCCCCGACCGCCACCACCGCTGGAGACTGGGATGACGGGACCCGCTCCGATGCGCATGCTTAGGTCTCGATAGAAATCGACGTCCGGTGTGCCGCCGGAGGGAACCGTGTCGACCACGATGGCTGCCGTCGGATTGAGCCGATGTGTCGCCATTTGCGCTCCGCGGAGCCCGACTTCCTCCTGGACCGTTACGACCAAATGCAAGGTACTGCCCAAATCGACACCCTGCAGCCGGCGCGCCAGATGCACCAGAATTGCGCAACCGACCCGATTATCGAGCGCCTTTCCCGCCACCCGGTCGGCGTTGGCAAGCTCCATCATAGGCTCGTCATAGGCGATG
This sequence comes from uncultured Chloroflexia bacterium, assembly GCA_963782955.1. Classification (GTDB taxonomy): domain Bacteria; phylum Chloroflexota; class Chloroflexia; order Thermomicrobiales; family Thermomicrobiaceae; genus CALAGB01. Next base: position 126,027 of record CAWALJ010000002.1, read on the forward strand.
GCGTCTCCGACGCCGATGCCCAGCGCTCGCACATCCTCGGCCGTCTCGTAGCCCATGTCGATGTAGAGTTCGCGGAAAGCCGGAGCTTTCCCCCGCTCCTCCGGGGTCTGGATGTGACCCGCCTTGACGCCAACAACGCCATGATGGCCGCGAATGTTCACGTGTCGACCAATGGTCAACGTCTCAACTAGACCACCCAATCGTTCGAAGCGGATCATGCCATTCGGCTCGATGCTCTTGACGATGGCGCCGATCTCATCGGAGTGCGCCGAAATCATCAAACTCGGCGCATTCGCCGGCCCTTTGCGCATCGCAAAGAGGTTCCCGTAGCTGTCGATAGTTACTTCGTCAACGACTGGCTCGAAAAGGTCTTTCAAGCGAGCCACAACCGCCTGTTCGTGTCCGGCGACGCCGTCGATCCTCGCCAACTCACCGAGCAGTGCCTTCAGTTCGTTCTTCTCGTCTCGCTTTGATACGTCCACGTCTCTTCCCTTCCTGCGCACCCTATTCTGACAAACGTTCCAGGGCGTACTTGTCGCCTATTATCGCCGGACTATAATACGAGAACACCAATTCGTTTCCCGTCACGCCGAAACTGGCGCGATAGATTGGATCAGAAGAGTGATGAATGTTCGCTAGCCGGCCCCCGAGATAGGGTCGGCTGTCTGCGCCATCACTCTGTAATGGCAGGTGGAGGAGAGCCGTGAACACATACCCGGTCGACAAGATCAGAAACGTTGGCCTGTTTTCCCACGGAAGTGCGGGAAAGACGTCCTTGACCGAGGCTCTTCTTTTCGTCAGCCACGCAATCAACCGGCTTGGACGAGTCGAAGAGGGAACCACAACCTCGGATTGGGATCCTGACGAAGTCAAACGCGGAATCTCGATCAGCGCCAGCATCGCTCCGGTCGAATGGAAGAACTCGAAGATCAACGTCATTGATGCTCCCGGGTACGCCGACTTTCTCGGAGAAGTCAAAGGCGCCATGCGCACCTGCGACGTTGCCCTCATTCTGATGGATGCCTCTGCCGGAGTCGAGGTCGGAACCGAACAGGCTTGGAAAGCGGCCGATGAGGTGAACCGCGTTCGAGCCCTCTTCATCAACAAGATGGATCGCGAGAACGCGAACTTCAACGCGACGTTCAACGCGGCCCGAGAGACCTTCGGCTCGTCGGTTGTTCCGGTGTTCGTGCCGATTGGCGCGGAGAAGGACTTTAGCGGCATCGTCGACGTTCTATCCCGCAAAGCGTATCTCTTCGGAACCGGCAAAGACGGTAGCGAGTCAGAGTCGGACATTCCGGCGTCCGTGGCGGACACGGTCGAAGAACTACGTGTTCACCTGGTCGAGGCGATTTGCGAGCAAGATGAAGAACTGATGATGCGTTACCTCGAGGACGATCAGATCGGCGTCGAGGAATTGCAGCACGGTCTGAGAACCGCCATGGCCGCAGGACAGATCGTGCCGGTCTTTGCCGGTGCGGCCACGGCTTGTCAGGGCATCTCTCATCTGCTTGACGCGATGGTCGACTACTTCCCAGCCCCTGGCGCTGTCATTGCCAAGAACGCCAGTGACTCCGAAATTTCGCTCAACGCGGATCCGAACGGCCCCTTGGCCGCGCTGGTCTTCAAGACTGTTGCGGACCCATACGTTGGCAAGCTCTCATACTTCCGCGTCTACTCTGGGACGATGCATTCCGACACGCATGTCTATGACACTCAGCAGGAACACGACGAACGCATCGGTCAAATCTATGTGGTGCGAGGCAAGGAGCAGATTGCTGTATCCGAGATTCCCGCTGGCGATATTGGCGCCGTAGCCAAGCTTCAAACAGTGGCCACCGGGGACACGATCTGCGATCAGGCCAAGGTGCTAACGCTGGACGGCATCGCATTTCCGGCACCCTCTTTCTCGGCAGCGGTTTATCCCAAGACTAAGAGCGACCTGGATAAGATGGGCTCTGCCATCCAGCGGCTACTGGAGGAAGATCCGTCGTTGCACATCCGGCGCGACGAGGAGACAGGCGAAACGCTCGTCTCGGGTCTCGGTGAATCACACGTGCAGATTGGGCTCGAGCGCATGGCGCGCAAGTTCGGCGTCACCGTCGAAACAGGTCTTCCCACTGTTGCTTACCGCGAGACCATTTCCGTGCCCGTCAAGGGTGTCGAGTACAAGCACAAGAAGCAGACCGGCGGTCACGGACAATATGGGCACGTTTTCCTCGACCTGGAACCGATGGAAGATGGGGACTTTGAGTTCGCCGAAAAGGTGGTCGGTGGCGTGGTGCCGAAAGGCTACATCCCGGCGGTCGAGAAAGGTGTGCGTGAAGCACTCGACGAGGGGATTCTGGCCGGGTTCCCGGTAACGCACCTGCGAGTTACGCTGACTGATGGCTCGTACCACACGGTCGACTCATCAGAAATGGCGTTCAAGATCGCGGCCTCACAGGCCTTCAAGAAGGGCGCGACGGCGGCCAAGCCGATCATCCTCGAACCGATCATGCACATCGAGGTGACCGTTCCCGAAGCCTATATGGGCGATGTCATGAGCGACCTCAACGGGAAACGCGCACAAGTTCAGGGCATGGTGCCGCACGATGACGGGATGACCACCATCGAAGGGATCGCCCCGGCAGCGGAGATTCAGCGCTACGCGACTGATCTTCGATCGATCACTCAGGGACGAGGCTCGTTCACTACCAGGTTCAGCCACTACCAACCGGTACCCGCACACTTGACCGACACGATTATCGCGTCTGCCAAGGCGAAGGCCGAGGCGCAAGCGGGCGTCTGAATCGCGAACATACAAGCGTTGATCGACCGGGCGACGAGTCTTCGCCCGGTCGATTCGTGTCCGGCGACAGCCAACATCCAACTGCTAACACAAGGAGACTATGTGACGAGTTCAGCGCAGCAATGCGATCTGACGCTAATCTTTGACGGTGGTTCACTCGGCAATCCGGGCAAAGGCTACGGGAGCTTCCAACTGGTCGATCGTGACGGCTTCGAGACGATCGAACGACTGAATTACGGCGATCAGGTAACCAACAACCAGGCTGAATACCGCACGCTGATCGCAGGGGTAGAGTCGGCTTTGATGCACGTGCGGCAGCAACAGCGCAACCCGCTCACTCAGTCGATTTGTATCAAGACCGACAGCAAACTGGTGGTCGAGCAAGTCAATGGCCGCTGGAAAGTGAAACATCCAGATCTTCAGCCCCTCTGTCTTCGTGCGCGGAAGCTGCTGGCCGAATTCGGCCACATGCAATTGACGTGGCATCCTCGAGCGCAGAGCGTGAAAGTACTTGGTCACTGACCTCCAAAGCAGGAGATTTACGGCGATTGCGACCGATCCGGGGCTATGCTATACTCCGCTCGTCATTCGCAGGGGCGGTTAGCTCAGTTGGTTAGAGCGCCACGTTGACATCGTGGAGGTCACTAGTTCGAGTCTAGTACCGCCCACCAAGAGCAACATCGATAGCATTGCCGCTGGTCCAATCCAGCGGTATTTCGTTCTCTGCGGGTTGTCAGCCCGGTGGAGAGGTTCACCTCACGTCGAAACGCTCATTGCGGTGACCGGAGGTCGTCCATGAACCTGCCATCGAATATCGTCATCGACGGTCATGAAGATCTGGCGATGAACGCTCTCGCTGAAGGACGAGACTACCTCACCTCGGCACGTCGAGTTCGCGCCATCGAGCTCGCCGCTGGCTTCGAGAATCCCAACGGGATTTGCATGCTCGGTCTCGATGAATGGCTTGCGGGCCGAGTCGCGGTGGTCGTCGCTACCGTCTGCACCATACCTCGCAACCATGCGAATCCCGGTGAGATGAGCTACCCGACAATCGAAGCAGCCCATCAGCAGGCGCTCGCGCAGGTCGATCTGTACCGTCGCTGGGCGTCACACCCAAACTTGGAGCTCATTTGCAGTCGAACGCAATTCGATCAGGTACTGTCCACTTGGTCGGATGAACAGTCGAGAGTCGAAGGTGCAAAGGTGGGAATGATGCTGGCGATGGAGAACGCGGATCCAGTTCATGATCCCGCGGAAGTGGAAGCTTGGGCCGAACTCGGTGTTCGCATGATCGGGCCGGCCTGGCATGCAAATCGGTACACCGGCGATACCAAAGAGGGTGGTCCGCTCACGCCGCTCGGCAGGTCGCTACTAAGCGAGATGGCACGATGCAGCCTGACCCTCGACATCACGCATATGTCCGAAGAGGCGACTCTCGCGGCGCTGGCCAACTTTGACGGTCCGGTGGTCGCCAGCCACGCCCATTCGCGACGCACCGTTGACTACGAGCGCCTGCTTTCCGATCAGGTCGTGCGCGGCATCGTTGCCCGCGGCGGGCTCATCGGCGTGCTCCCAGTCAACTGGGCGCTCCATCCTCACTGGCAGCGCGGCGGCGACAAACGATCGATCATGCTCGATCACGTCGTCGACGCGATCGACGCGGTCTGTCAGATCGCGGGCGACGCCCGACACGTTGGTCTAGGCACAGATTTCGACGGCGGACAGGGCGCGGAAGGTACCCCTTCTGAACTCGACACGGTTGCCGATCTGCAGCGACTCTCGACAACACTCCAACGACGCGGATACAGCCCAGGGGATGTTGAAGGAATCATGGCGGGCAACTGGGCTCGCTTTCTGAGAGATCAGCTTCCAGCCTAGTGCGGACAGTTGAGCGTCGTCAGAGAGGATGTCGCGTGTCTACCACAATTCAGGCCGATATCTCAATAACTCCGCTCCGCGGGGTCGCCGATCGCGATTGGCTCCTGGCACTCTGGCGACGAGAGTGGCTTGGTGAGTTCGTGGTCACTCGCGGGCGCGTTCACCGGTTAGACGACCTCCAGGCGGTGATTGCGCTGGACATCAACGAGCGAGTTGGAGCAGCTACATTCCGCATCGATGGAGACAATTGCGAGCTCGTGAGCCTCAACGTCTTGACTCCCGCGTTGGGAATCGGCACCAGGTTGGTTGAGGCCGTGCAGGGCATCGCCCAGGCAAACAGATGCCAGCGTCTCACGCTCATCACCACCAATGACAATATTGAATCGCTCCGTTTCTATCAGCGGCGAGGATTCTGTCTTAGCGAAATTCACCCCGGAGCCATCGATGCGATGCGGCGCCTCAAACCGACAATCCCATTGATCGGCGCTCATGGGATTCCGGTGCGGGACGAAATTGAATTGGAATTGGTCCTCCAACAGTAGGCTCGACTTGATTTACGGTGGTGACGAGCGAGGACGATCGCATACTCCGCATTGACGCGGCATTGCTGAGGAACTAAGATTGGTTCAACAATAGAACGCATGCGATGATCGGGACGAGTATCCGCGTTCAGTCGCCAGAGATGTGGAGCCATCGGCTGGAAGCTTCACTCGGATCAAACCGGAGAATACCCCCCGTGAGCAGGACGGCGAACGCGAACGCAATTAGCCAGTCCCGGTAGCCCCCGATAACGGGCACAACGAGCGCCATGGAATTGAACATGGCGGAAGTTGGGTGGAACCACGACAGTGTTAGCCTGCCGTCCCTTCGGGCGGTGGGCTTTTGTTTTGCCTCCAGAAGGGAGACGGCAATGACTACCGGCACTACCGGCGCCGTCGCCTGTGACGGACGACGGCGGAACATCAGACGTCGATAAGCACTCAACCAAGACGAATGGAGCAATCACCATGGCTCAGACGACGGAAGAAATGGACATCCAACTCAACGTCGACAATCAGGAAGAACTTGAATTGGCGACGATGCGCCACTCGGCCGCTCACGTCATGGCCGAAGCCGTGCTGCAGATGTTCCCCGATGCCAAACTGGCCATCGGACCGGCCATCGAGAATGGCTTCTACTATGACTTCGACTTGCCACGTTCGCTCACGCCGGAAGATCTCGACGAAATCGAGAAGCGCATGGAAGACATCAAAAAGGGCGCATACGAGTTCAAGCGAGATGAGATCTCGCGAGCGGAGGCGCTCGCCTACTTCGGCGACCAGCCCTACAAGGTCGAACTGATCAACGACCTGCCGGAAGACGTGGTCATCTCACGCTACACGCAAGACACGTTCACGGATCTTTGCCGCGGCCCACACGTCGACAACACGTCTCAGATCGGCACGTTCAAGCTGCAGAACGTGGCGGGCGCCTATTGGCGCGGCGACGAGCATCGTCCGATGCTGCAGCGCATCTACGGTACGTCGTGGCCATCGCGCAAGGAACTGGACGAGTACCTGCACCAGCAGGAAGAGGCGCGCAAGCGCGATCATCGCAAGCTGGGAAAGGAACTGGGTCTCTTCTATTTCTCCGACGAAATCGGTCCTGGCATCCCGCTTTTCACGCCAAAGGGCGAAATGCTGCGTTACCTGATGGAGAACTACGTCCGTGACGTGCAGACGCGCTATGGATATCAGCACGTCTGGACGGGACACCTCGTCAAGGAGAGCCTCTACCGGCGTTCGGGGCACTACGACAATTATGCCGACGTGATGTTTCCGCCGATGGTTGACGACGAGATGGTCTATCGGCTCAAGCCGATGAACTGCCCGTCTCACATGACACTCTACAACGAGATGGGCGTGCATTCTTATCGCGAATTGCCGCTACGTTTCGCGGAGTTCGCCACGCTGTATCGCTACGAGATCAGCGGCACGCTTTCGGGCTTGACGCGCGTCCGCGCGCTGACGCAGGACGATTGCCACATCTTCTGCATGGAAGACCAGATTCAGGAGGAGTTCAGCCGGGCACTCCAACTGGTCACGGAGATTCTGCAAACGTACGGCCTGACGGACTATCGCGTGCAACTGTCGCTGCCGGGTGGTGAGGGCAAGTTCGTCAACGATCCGGAGAAGTGGGCAAAGGCAGTGACGGCGCTTCGGCAGGCGCTTGACGCCAATAACGTCCCTTACGACGCGGTCGAGGGCGAAGCGGCCTTCTACGGCCCCAAGGCTGACTTCATGGCAAAGGACGCGTTGAATCGAGAGTGGCAGCTATCGACGATTCAGGTCGACTTCATCCAGCCGTCACGCCTGGATTGCGAATACGTCGGCGAAGATGGCCAGGTCCACACGCCGGTCGTGCTGCACCGCGCCGTCACGGGTTCGACGGAACGATTCCTGGGATTGTTGATCGAACACTTCGCGGGTGCGTTCCCGGTCTGGCTGTCGCCAGTTCAAGCAGTGGTCATTCCGATTGCCGACCGGCACAACGACTACGCTCTGCAGGTGCAGAAGCGGTTGCAGCACCTTGGCATTCGCGCTGACGTCGACAACGCCAGCGACCGAATGCAGGCCAAAATCCGTCGCGCGCAGCTCGAGCACGTGCCATATCATGCTCGTGGTGGGCGATAAGGAAGCCGAGAACGACGCGGTCGCCGTTCGCCTGCGCTCGAACGAGAATCTCGGAGCGATGCCACTCAGCAAGTTCATCCCACTGGTGCAGCAGGTGGTCAACACCAAGTCGCTGGAGTTGCTCCCCGAGTCGTAACCATCGACTCGGAGGAAAACGTTCACACGGCCCGTGAACGTCGCCTCTCTCCCTGAATTGGGAGAGAGGCGACGTGGAAACATCGGAGTGAAGGCTTACACCCACACTTCTTTCAGCACACGCAGCCAGTTGTCGCGGCAGATCTTGGCGATGGCATTCTCGTCATATCCGCGACGGTCCAACTCCTCGACAATCGCCCAGTCGTGTGCCGCATCCTTGAGCGAGTCTGGCACCCCGGCGCCGTCGTAGTCTGAGCCGAGCGCAACGTGATCCACGCCTACCAGGTTAACGATGTGATCGATGTGATCCACAAGGACGCTCAGCGGCACGTCTGATCCCTTACGCGCGCCCTCGACCAGGAAACCAACGGCATAGTTGATCCCCATGAGTCCGCCCTTTTCAGCGAGGGCCTTGATCTGGCGATCCGTGAGATTGCGCTCGTGATCGCAGACAGCCCTCGCGTTCGAGTGGCTGGCAACGAAAGGTTTGCTGCTCGTCTCGATGACGTCCCAGAAGCCGGGCTCGTTGAGGTGTGAGACGTCAATCAGAATACCCATGTCGTTACAGGTCTTGACCAGTTCACGTCCAAGACCGGTGAGGCCCTTTCCCGTATTCTCCGGGCCGACACCTTCAGCAAAGATCGTCGGTCGGCTCCAGACAATCCCAAGCGATCGCAGGCCAAGCTCATATGACAGACGCAGGATCACGAACTCGGGATCGATCGCCTCGGCCCCCTCATAGTGCATGATGGCGCCAAAGACACCGCGATTCAGGCAATCGACCAACTGGTCGTGCGTCCGGATCAGCTCCATTTGTCCGTTGGACGCCGCGATGGTTCGTTTGAGCAGATCGACGCCTCGGAGCGTCTCGATAAGGGCATTGGTCGGGAGATGCTCGTTGCGCAGGAAGATTGCGCTGATCATCGCTCCGATGTTCCCCTTGCGTGCACGTGGCAAGTCGACGTGTCCGGTATCGGTCTCTTCGAGGAAGCTGCGGCCAGTCATGCTCAGCGACAAGAGGTAGTCGGTGTGTCCATCAATGATTGGAATCGAACGTAGCGCTTCGGCAGACATCAATCTTCCCTTCACTCGATGATCGTTAATGTGGAACGATCATCGACGCTGGGATGCGTTTCGACAAGGTCTGGTTGATTTCTCGTGGCGCTATTTGGGTTTGCGAGCCGTCAGGTGCAGCCCCGAGGCCAGAGCCGGACCACTGTAGAGTCGATCTTCCAGATAGGAGAGCCGCCAGGTAAAGAGGAAAACGCCGCGTGCCACCAGCGACACCGCTTTGTTCGGCAACAGCCCTTTGGCTCCGGACGCGCGTTCGCGCTGCCAGTAGTCGACCACGTCGTGAACTTGTCCAGTCGGATGGAAGCCGAAGCGAACCGATTCGACGTCGAAGCCAGTGTCCCAGACCGACCGTATCACGTCTTCCGATGTGAACTGATTCACGTGCCCAACGTGATCCCGCTTCCACCGATGAATTGGCAGCCTTTCGGAATGTTGCAGCAGACTGTAGACGGTGCCGGGCTGTGCCTCCAGCGGAACGAAAAAATGAAGCACACCACCTGGCATCAGCGTTCTCAACGACTCGGACAAGAGCCTGTGGTAGTCGGGGACGTGCTCGAGTAGATCGAAGAACAGGATCGCCGCGAATGAGTTCTCGACGTAGGGGAGATGGCTGGCATCGAGGGCAACGTAGTCCGCAGTTGCGTCGGCCTCGCGCGCCTCATGTAACGCGTTCAGGCTGAGGTCTCCACCATGAACTTCCAGATCCTGTCGCGCCCGACCAAGTGCGCGCACGTAGCGTCCGGCGCCACAGCCAAGGATCAGGACCCGGCCGTAGCAGTCGCCGAGTGCGTCCAGCGCGTCCCGCAGCCGCAGACCGGCCAGACTTCGATCTCCCACGTCGACCTCGTCGCGGCCCTGAATCTTTTTGGGATCTTCAACGTCGTAGCCGCCAATCTGCCTCATGAATGTGACCGGTAGTAACTGACTAGCGGCTCCAAATCCGATAGCAGGACGTCTGGCTTGATTTCAGATTCCGCGACTTCGTCAAGCGTCGACACGCCCGTCAATACCATGATGGTGATGAAGCCTGCCCGCTCACCAGCGAGAATGTCCGTGTCGAGTCGATCACCGAGCATCACGGTGTGTGCTGGTTCTGTTCCCAACAGGGACGCACCTTGCAGCAGCATGCCGGTCGACGGTTTGCCGACCACCTCAGGATTAACGCTGGTTGCAGCGACGAGGGCGGCCAAGATCGAACCCGCTCCTGGAATCAGCCCTTCCTCAGTGGGGAACGTCGTATCGCCATTGGTGGCGACGAAGGCCGCCCCATGTCGGATGGCCAGCGTCGCGATACGCAACTTCTCGTAGGTCACCTCAAAGTCAGCGCCACAGACCACCACTTGAGCGTCTTTGCCAGCCTGAACGAAATAGCCATCCCCGTAAACCGCTGCTTCGAGCGCCGTCATACCCAGCACGTAAACCGTCGTGCCGCGCTGATAGCGCTCCTTCAACCAAGCGGCCGTCGCTTGTCCGGAGGTCTGGATGCGATCAGACGTAACCGTGACGCCCATGGCGGCCAGTTTCTGCACGTATTGCTCTGGCAAACGAGTTGAGTTGTTGGTTGCCAAGACAAACGGGACCTTGCGCCTGTCGAGCACGTCAAGAAAATCGTTAACGTGCGGCAGCACGGTGTCTCCGCGGTACAGCACGCCGTCCATGTCGATAACGAACCCGGTGGTGCGTTGGAGTACGGATTCCAGATCAGCTGACGTCGCGAGCGTTGCGTTCAACGTTCTCCCTCTTAGACTCGACCAGTTCATCCTTGCAGGACGCGGAATTACACCGCGTCGCGCCACAGGCGAGGATACCATAGCCCGTGCTGGTTTCCGCGTCACGAGTGAGTGAAGCAAAGAGGTCGTGCTATACTGCCGCAGCGCTACGGACGATTGAATCACGCGATTGGGAGGGGAAACCTTGTCTCCAGCCAATGGAAAACTCGACCCTGAATCCGCGCAACGGGTGCTCGACCAAATCAACGAAGAAGAGGTCATCGCCTTTTTGCGCCAGCTCGTGCAGATTCCATCAGTGAACCCACCGGGTGACGTTCGTGAAGCGATTCAGGTGTGTGCGGACAAGCTCAAGTCTGAAGGCTTCGACGTCAGCTTCGTCACTGAGGAAGAGCCGAAACCGAACATGGTTGCCGAACTAAAACGTGGCGACGGCCCAACCCTACTATTCAACGCCCACCTGGACGTCGTTCCGACCGGACAGGAATCAGCCTGGTCGCATCCGCCTTTTGCGGCCGATGTGGCTGAAGGCAAGGTCTACGGCCGCGGAGCGGGAGACGACAAAGCCAGTGTTACGGCGCAGGTGATGGGTGCCATCGCCCTGGCGCGCTCTGGCGTGGCGATCAACGGCAAACTGATCGTCAATGAAGTTGCTGACGAAGAGATCGGTGGCGCTCTTGGCGCTCAACTGATTGCAAAGTCGGAGTCGATCAAGCCTGACTTCGTCATCGTCGGTGAGCAGACCATGAATCGCATCTGCATCGGCGAAAAAGGCGGCGCCGGAACGCGCGTCACGGTCTTCGGACGCGCCGCGCACGGAGCACTTCCCTGGGAAGGCGTCAATGCCATCGAGGGTATGGCCCGCGTCATCACCGCGCTTCAGAGCGAGTTGTGGCCGGTGCTGGAACAGCGGACTCACCCCTACTTCCACCACTCCTCCGCCACCATCAGCATCATCGACGGCGGCGTGAAGAGCAACGTGGTGCCCGATCAGTGCTCGATTTATGTCGATAGACGCATCATCCCCGGCGAAAAACCAGAGGATGTCGTCTCGGAGATTCGCGAAGTCGCCGAACGAGCGGTCAAAAACGTTCCGGGCATGCGCGTGGAAGTCGACTTCGCCAATTTCGGCGGGCGCGAGGCAATTCTGAATCAGCCGGATAGTGAGATCGTGCAGGGCATGCTGCGGGCCAACGAGCACCTCGGTTTTGACACCAAGTTGACGGGCTTCAGTATGGGTACTGATGGCCGCCACTTCGCCGAGCGCGGCGTACCAACGATCATCTACGGCCCTGGAGACCCGGCCCTGGCCCACCAGCCAGACGAGTGGGTCGGCGTCGACGAGGTCATGGACGCGACGCGCGCCTACGCGCTCGCGGCCCTCTCATTCCTCGGACAATAACCTCTTGGTGATCATTCGTGCCGGTCGGAGAGATACTCCGACCGGCACGACCGTCACGATCGTGCCTTCGAACCACACACCACCCGATCACAATAACCGTGCTTGTTCCGACTAATCTCTCACGGTGGCTCGAGTTCATGCCCGTTCCCGCACCCAAGGCCGATCAAACATCGAACTCAGATGGGGATGTGCGACAGCCGATCCGAAGCCAACCGACGGCCAATGGCCTGGTTGTTTTGCCGAGCGGTTGGCGTCACGAGAAGGTTCTTTGTCGCCCCAGTCACCACAGGTTGATCGATATGCGCCACACCTTGCGGGACCTGGTGAGTGCCCGACTCCTAGCTCGCCGACACGGCATTGTTTGGATTGCCCCGCCGGCGGTTGCGCCGAATCACCATCACGACCACCGCGAGTACTACCACCGGCCAGAACCACCAGAGGAAGACTCCAACTTTCACCAGTGCGGTCGCAATCCCGCCGGTGAATTGGAGCGAGGACTTCCAAGCGTCGTGAACGGCTCGGGGGAGATCGAATCCTGACTTTTTGGTGGGTGCCTCGAGAGCCACAAACGGCCGCAAACTGACGGTGATCTGAGAGGTCGATGTGTGTTTGTCCAGGTAATTGATGCGTCCTGTGGTCTGCTCGATTTGACCCTCGATTGCCGAGAGTTCCTTGTCGACAGTCAAGATGTCCTGCAACTGCGTCGCTTTGTCCATCAGCGCCAGCAAACGGGACCGAGTCGCCTGGAGGTTCCGCAGTTGCGACTGCAAGTCGACGTATTGGTCGGTCACATCCTGGCTGGTGATCGATTCCTTATCGACTTTCTTGACTTCGGGCGAGGCTCGGAGCGCATTCACCACCTGATCGAACTGTTGGCTCGGGACAGCGAGGGTGATCGTGGCAATCTGCGAATCGCCGTCAAACGAGGTTGAGGAGGAGAATACGGTCCCGCCGGCCTCGTCAGCGATGGTTCGAACCGTCGCCAGCATCGATTCCACACTCGTCACCTGCATTGAGATGTCGGCGTTGCGAATGATCTTACGATCCCAGTTGACCGTGGAGTCCGAATTGGTCGACGTGCCAGCGCTCGATTCGCTTGCGGGAGCTGCGGAAGAGGCCCCCGCATCTGAAGCGGACGCTTTGGACGTGGGGACATTTGGCTCCAGCACTCCAGTCGTCCCGGAGTTGACACTGCTCTTTGATCCGCCCGCACCACAGGCAGTCAGTGCCAGTAGCAAGATCACGGAGGTAATCGTGATCGACCAGGTGCGATTCCACCACCCCATGGAAACCATCTCCTCTCCCGCCTGATGCGCGAGATGATCACTATCCGTTTAAACCTGTTACTGATCAGAAGACGAGAGAGACGGGCAAGAAGTTCCCGAGTTGTCGACGGTACAGCGACGACGAATTCGCGTGAGGGAGAGTGGCGCACGGACGAGCTGCAAGCGTAGCCCGTGCATGAAGGGTGTGTTAAGGTAGCGATCAACGCCTGCGGAGTCAGACCCACACGAACGGATCTTGAGCGCGTCTTCCGGCAAGCAAACCCGATGGACAAATCCGTTGTTCCCGCTTACGCCAGAACCATCCGCAGCATGCTGTCGACGATAAGCAGAAAGTAGTCACACGAGTTGACAGATTCATCCAACGTGGAAACTGAGGAACAGGTTCAGTTGTCCGAGCCGGCCTCACTGGAGCCTGCACCAACCGCCGACATCGAGGCGACGGTTGAAGCGAGCGAAGTCGACAAGATCACCGCACTCAAAGCGACGTTGCCCATTACCTTCGCGCACTTCGCTCATGATCTGTACGGATCGTTCACGGCGGTATTGATCCCTCCGGTCCAGGCGAAACTCGGTGTGCCGCTGGCCATCGCCTCGCTGATGGTTCCGGCGCAGCAGATGCCGAGTGTGCTGCAGCCATTCATCGGCGTGCTTGCCGACCGAACGAGCAAGAAATGGTTCGTAGTCTTTGCTCCAGCGGTGGCCGCCGTCTCGATCTCTTCGATCGGGCTGGCGCCGCATTTCGCGTTGGTATTGCTATTCCTGTTCACCGCGGGTCTCGCGTCGGCATCATTCCACACTCCCGCCGTGGCGCTGGCAGGTGAGCGAGGCGGATCCAAAACCGGACTGTCGATGGCCTTCTTCCTGGCGGGTGGTGAACTCGCGCGAACCGTTGGCCCACTCTTCATCACCGCGGCAATCACCTGGTTTACGCTCGAAGGTTCATTCGTGGTGATGGTTTTCGGGCTGATTGCCTCGGTCATACTCTTCTTTACACTCGATACCGCCGACAGTGATACAAAACAACGCTCGACCGAGCGAGTACCTGTGATCCCGCTGTTGAAGTCAAAGCTCCGCTGGATCGTGGCGCTTCTGGCGTTCGTTGCGGTCTTTGGACTGGGCGTCGTCCCCTTCTCGATCTTCCTGGTGAAGATGCTCGAGTCGAAGGGATATAGCAACTGGTACGCCGGGCTCTCCCTTTCGGCGTTGTTCGGCGCGGGTGTAGTCGGCGGATTTGTTGGAGGCATGCTGTCGGACCGCTTCGGTAGACGAGTGGTGATGGTCCTCGTGACACTCGGCGGCGTCCCCCTTTTGTATCTCTACCTGTTGGAAGACAATCACCGTTGGGCGGCAATTCCACTGCTGATCGCTGCGGGAATCCTGATGCGTTCGGCTCGACCGATCCAATTGGCCGTGATGCAGGATATGCTACCGGAGGCGCGCGGACCTTCTTCAGGTGTTCTTCTCGCATTCCAGTTCGTCTCGCAGAGCATCACAGCCTTCAGCTTTGGCGCATTGGCTGACGCGATTGGCATCGTCAACGCCTTCTGGATCGTTCCCGCCTTTGCGCTACTGGCGATTCCGGTCGTGTTCTTCTTGCCAGCATCGACGGTGTCTGGCAAGACTGCCACTGGATAGAGGCTGGCAACCGCAGGTGTGACGCCATGCGCTTGGATGGCAAGCGCCTGAGCGCGTGTCCACTTTGGCAGCAGAAGATCTATAACGTTCAGGCCGCTGTCAGGGAAACGGCAAGCCGCTCTTGATGATCATCCCTTGCTGATTGGCAATTCATAAGGTGTGGATGAGAGTCAAATCGAGATTCGCACGCGAAAGCCATTTAGAAGACCCACGACGTTAGGCAGCCACAGGAGTGGGTGTGGATTTGGAGTCGCCGGGGAACCGGCCGCCGCGCCAGGACGTGACTGGGTTCGGAGAATGAGTGACGTCAGTAAGGACTGCGACCGAACTGGAATGTAAGATCCCCAGGTTTCACTACTTGTGACCGAAGAGATCGCCAAGATGCGCCGCGATGTCGAATACCAGAATGAAGAGGATCGGAACGCCCACCAGGACCAGTCCAATGATGATCAGCTTGAGGATTTCTTCAACCGCGCTCACTCTTCGCAACCTTCCGTCAACTCACCGGTACCCCGCCACGGACCCACTGAAGTATATTGCACGAGGGAAGACCTCTCCCGCACCGCGTAAGAACGAATGGCCCGGGCTAACGCCCGGGCCTATGAACTGGCTACGCTACTACTTGGGCGCCACTTAGCGCCCCACTGAAGATCAACGACTCGTCCGGTCCCACGTCTACCGTCACGGTCTCTCCGTCCCGGATGTCGCCGTTGAGGATCTCTTTCGCCAACCGATCGAGCACTTCACGCTGAATTACTCGCTTCAGCGGCCGAGCCCCAAAGACGGGATCGTAACCGTGACGCGCGACCCACTGCTTGGCGCGTGGAACGACGTGGAGCGTGATGTTCCGCTCGCTCAGTCGCTGCTGCACGAAGTGCAACTGAATGTCGACGATCTGCTCCAGGTCCTGCAGTGTCAGAGCCTGGAAGATGACGATCTCATCGATCCGGTTCAGAAATTCCGGTCGGAAGTGCTGTTGTAACGCGTCAAACACTCGCTGTCGCATTTCACCTTCGGCCTTGCCCGCCCCCGCCTGAATGTAGCTCGACCCCAGGTTACTGGTCATGATGATAACCGAGTTGCGGAAATCGACCGTTCGTCCCTGGCCGTCCGTCAGGCGCCCATCATCGAGCACCTGCAGCAGAACGTTGAAGACCTCTGGGTGCGCCTTTTCGATCTCGTCAAACAACACTACGGAATACGGTCGCCGTCGTACGCTTTCGGTGAGTTGACCGCCCTCTTCGTAGCCAACGTATCCCGGAGGCGCGCCAATCAACCGAGCCACGGTGTGCCGCTCCTGATATTCGGACATGTCGATGCGAATCATCGCTCGCTCATCGTCAAACAAGAATTCCGCCAGCGCTCGTGCCAACTCGGTCTTACCGACTCCGGTCGGTCCAAGGAAGATGAAGCTGCCTACTGGCCGATTCGGATCTTGCAAACCAGCCCGAGCGCGGCGAATCGCGTTGCTGACCGCGCCAATCGCCTCTTCCTGACCGACGACGCGCTGGTGCAGTCGCTCCTCCATGTGAACCAGTTTCTCGATCTCACCTTCAACCAGGCGTTTCACTGGAATGCCGGTCCACTTGCTGACCACCTCTGCGATGTCGTCGGCGTCGACCTCTTCCTTCAGCAGCTTGCTGGTCGACTGAGTCTCACTCAGCCGTCGCTCTTCTTCCTTGAGCTTCTGCTCCTGTTGCACGAGTTTGCCGTACTGCAGCTCCGAGGCACGCCCGTAATCAGCGGCACGTTGCGCCTGTTCAATCTCGATCTTGGTCTCGTCGATCAGCGACTTCAGCTCGCTGACCCGACTGATCGCCTCCCGCTCCTGCTCCCACTGAGATTGCAGGGCGCCTTCTTGCTCGCGGACGTTGGCCAGCTCCCGCTCGAGCTCGCTCAAGCGTTGCCGGGAAGCGTCATCCTTCTCCTTGCGCAGCGCCTCACGCTCGATTTCGAGCTGCATGCTGCGTCGATGAAGCTCGTCGAGCTCCACTGGCATGCTGGTTATCTCCATGCGCAGTCGCGCAGCCGCCTCGTCGACCAGATCGATCGCTTTGTCTGGCAAGAATCGATTGGTGATGTAACGGTTCGAGAGAACCGCCGCGGCCACGAGCGCGGAGTCGATGATACGTACCTTGTGGTGCAACTCGTAGCGCTCACGCAAACCACGAAGAATGCTAATCGTGTCCTCGACCGTCGGTTCGGAGACCATCACGGGCTGGAATCGACGCTCCAGCGCGGCATCCTTTTCAATGTGCTTGCGGTATTCGTCGAGAGTCGTCGCGCCAATGGCGTGGAGCTCGCCGCGGGCAAGCATCGGCTTCAGCATGTTCGAGGCGTCCATTGCGCCTTCAGCCGCGCCAGCGCCCACCACGGTATGCAGCTCATCGATGAAGATGATGATCTGCCCTTCGGACTCCTGAATCTCTTTCAGCGCCGCCTTGAGACGCTCCTCGAACTCGCCGCGGAATTTCGCGCCGGCGACCATGGCGCCAAGGTCGAGTTGCATGATCTGCTTGTCCTTAAGGCCCTCTGGCACGTCGCCTCGAATGATCCGCTGCGCCAGTCCCTCGACAATCGCGGTCTTGCCGACACCCGGCTCGCCGATTAGCACCGGGTTGTTCTTCGTGCGGCGGGACAGAACTTGAATAACGCGACGAATTTCTTCGTCTCGCCCGATGACTGGATCAAGCTTGCCCTTGCGGGCTTGTTCCGTCAGATCACGCCCGTATTTTTCCAGCGCGCTGTAGGTACCTTCCGGGTTCTGACTCGTGACCCTCTGGGACCCACGAATGGCAGAGAGCGCTTTCATGATGCGGTCACGATCCAGCCCCAGGCGAATCAGGGCCTTGACTGACAGTGAATTCGGCGCGGCATCGAACGCAGCTAGCAGCAAGTGTTCGGTGCTAACGAACTCATCGCCGAAAGATTTCGCCTCGTCTTCAGCACGTTCCAGCACGCGTCGCAGACTCGTTCCCAGCACTGGCTGCGCGCTGATCTGCAGCTTTGGCGCCGCTTCAAGGACACGCTCAAGTTCGACGACCGCGGCACGCGGGTCGAGCTCGCTTCGCAGCAGGACCTGTGGCACGACGCCATCGCTTTGGGAGACGAGCGCGTAGAGCAGCTGATCGACATCAAACTGCGAGTGCTTGCGGGTCTCGGTCTCTCGTTGTGCGGCCAGGAGTGCTTCCTGCGCCTTTTCAGTGAATCGGTTTACATTCATTCCTTCGGAACCTATCAATTGGGTGACAACGACGGCAGGATGCTGGGCACCGGAATAGCCAGGACTTCGGGCCGAGACGGTTAGATGGATTCAATTCCGAGCATTTCGAGCAACGTGCCGATCTCTTTCAGCATGGGATCAAGTCGGCCGTCATTCCGTTTCGAGATCGTCGCGCAGTCCTTGTAGATGCGCTTGAGTCTTGCAGTGAGCTCCATCGAAAGCTGCACACCCGCCAGGTTGATCCCGCGATCCTCGACCAAGTACTTCACCTGCCGCAGACGCTCGAGATCTTCGCTGGAGTACAGGCGAAGATTTCCCGTCGTTCGCGACGGAGAGACGAATCCCTCTCGTTCGTACTTGCGCAGCGTTTGCGGATGAAGCTCGAGCAGCCGCGCCGCGACGCTGATAACGTAGAGTGGCTCGTTGTTACGCATACTTCCTCCCGGCGCACCAATGCCTAATACGTGAGGATTATAACACCTTACATGTATCGTATCAACTTTTCATTACTCGACGAACCAGGTTTCTGGTTGGCGTGGCACGTGCGGGAAATGCCAGTGACGGGGCTTCACAACTAAGCGGATTGGCGCAACGTGGCGATTCAAGACACTGACGAGTCGGGCGCCGAAACGTTCGCCGCGTTTGTCCATCTACGTCCATGAGGAGGGAGTTCGCGATAAGCTCGCGCGCATCTGAGGTCAACGTTTGGAGATATGATCCCATGCGGATCACGAATAGGGCAGGCCGTTTAGCCTGCCCGTTGAAGGATCATTCGTAGGACCTATCTAGCGAGCGACCGGAGCCACGACCTGGTTGAGCAGCGCTTCGAGCTCTTTATATGAACCGCAACTCAATTTGATCACCGTGAGGAGTGATTTCGCATCTGACGACCGGTCGTTCAATGCATAGGCGCGAGCAGCAGCGACGTAGCCCGCGGGCTGCATACCCCAAAATCCGGAGCAGCGCGTGAGATCGAAGGTAGCGTCGGTTTTGAGCGCACGCATGAACTCGCTTGTCGCCGCATGGTATTCTCCGCGCGACGCCAGCCGAACACCTCGCGTGCCAATCGTCTCGGCGGCGTTCAACGAGACCACGTTCTGCCAAGAGTCGAAGCTGGCGTCGCTCTCATCAGTCTGCGGCACGATTACTGGAGCCACTGCCGCGAAATCGTGAGCTACGGTCGTCGAGCGGCGAGAACGTCGCCGACGTGTGCGACGAGTCTGGACTCTGGGCCGCGGTCGCGCGTGAGACATCGCCAGCAAAGAGCCTCCAACAGGCGCTAACCGCATGGCGAAGCCTTTGCCAGCAGGACGGCCACGTCGCCACAGCAGACTCCCCGCGCCGATCACGACCGGGTAATTGAGAACAACCGCTAACATCGCCAGCATGGTGATCAGCGAAGTCAACGGCCACTTCCAGGAAAAGCCGGATGCGTTCGGATTGAGCAGATTGTGGCTAACTACCGCGACGTTGTCGCTGACTTGATGGACCGACAGGTGGTTAGTCGACCCAGAGTTGACCGCAGCCGAGGTCGTCTTCGGTGCGGGTACCACACCATGTCCTCCCGGCTGGATCACGACCGGTGACAGCGTGATTACAGGATCGCCCGCGACCGCTTGGCCCGAAGCCACCGCACTGAATCCGTAGTCCAAGAGTGTGTTGGCATCCTGATACCAGGCGGCTTCCGTACTTTTCATCAACACCACAATAATCGTATGGCCACCCCGCTCGGCGACTTCCACCAGACAATACCCGGCGTTGTCGGTGATGCCGGTCTTTCCGCCAATGAGGCCTGGATAGCTGCCCAGCAGACGATTGGCCTGATACATCTCATGGCCGTCGCCGTTGTAATAGGGGGTGCCAATGATTTTGCGAAACTCCGCGTTCTTGATCGCGTACATGGTGATCGCGGCAACGTCGCGCGCACTCGTGTAGTGACCGGTTTGATCCAGGCCGTCAGGATTCGCCAGATGCGTGTTGGTCAGTCCGAGACGCGCTGCCATGTCGTTGACCCAACCAACGTAACGGTCAACCGACTGCTTCGGCGTGTCACCGTTTTCAGCACCGAGGTTCTGTGCGATTGTCATTGCCGCGTCGTTGCCGGATGGAAGCAACATGCCGTAGAGTGCGGTCTCCAACGACACCTTCTCGCCGTTCTGCAGTCCCATGGAGGACTGGCCAACGAGGTCGTACTGATCAACGGTCAAGGTCCGTGTCAGAGGAGCGGCATCGAGTGCGTACGCGGCAGTGAAGATCTTGGTCAGACTCGCTTCGGGGGCCTGGGTATTCATCGCCTTGTCGTAGAGAACTTTGCCGGAGCTCGCGTCCACGACTACAGCATATTGGGCGGCAATCGACGGTTGATCTGACGCAGCTGCGGCACCAGTCGTGCAGAGAAGCGTCCCGAGAACGAGAATTGCCGATATTCGAAAGGACACGGAGAGCACGCGGAACGAGTCCCGAAACAAGAGAGACCTCCCCAACCACATTCCGAGCTGCGAGTGAACGCTTCGAGCCCGCAACAGGTGGAGGACCCCACCACCGACCTGCTGATCTTCACAACCTTGGAGGTGGAAGTCGTGGCTCGCCGCGCCTTGACTTGCAGACACCATAATAGCAGTCAGACGCTGTACGTACAAGTCGGTTTAGAAAGAGATCCGGCCGTGGCAATGCCTGCGGTTCAACGACCAAACCGTCGACTTTGCTGCTGAAACGGGACCGAATCTAGATCGGCGCGGATGAAACCGGGTTGTCACACGTGCTACGATCTAACGCGTAAATTCGCCCGAGCAGTTGAGTCATGCATGCATTGAAGGATGACGACAGAATGAGCTACGACTTTCCGGGAAAGGGCAAGGTTGCTGTCCTGAAGACACGGCCAGAGACAGTACTGGACGACGTCGGCCAGGTAATGGAGTTGGCCGGATATCAGTCAGCGCTACCCAAAGACTTGGACACAATCCTCAAGATCAACATCTCCTGGCAGACCTGGTATCCCGCCTGCTCGACCACTCCCTGGCAACTCGAGGGTGTGATTCGCAGGCTGCGAGCTGATGGCTACGGACGGTTGATCGGGGCTCACAATAAGACCGTGGTGGTCGACGCCTATGTGGGTGAGCGCAACAACAAGCACAAATACGTAGTCGACAAATACGACGTCGAGAACGTCCATCTGTACGAGCCCGAGGTCGAATGGGGCGTCTACGAGCCGAAAGGCGAGATGCTCGTGCTTCACGACATCTTTCCCGAGGGCATCAAGATCCCGAAGATGTTCATTGGAAAGAACATCATCCAGCTCCCGACGGTCAAGACCCACGTCTTCACCACGATTACCGGTGCGATGAAGAACGCGTTCGGCGGACTGCTCAGCGAGCGACGCCACTGGACGCATGCCGTGATTCACGAGACGCTGGTAGACCTGCTCACCATCCAGCGAGAGATTCATCCGGGTCTTTTCGCGGTGATGGACGGCACGTTCGCGGGAGACGGCGCCGGTCCTCGCGCTATGCGGCCGCACGAAAAGGACATTCTGCTAGCCAGCGCCGATCAGGTGGCGATCGACGCGATCAGCGCCAAGATGCAGGGTTTCGACCCCATGTCGCTCGACTTCATTCGGCTGGCACATGAGAAGGGTCTCGGCATTGGAGATCCGAAGGACATTGAGATCGTCGGCTACGACGTCTCAGCCGAAGACTGGGGCTTTATCAAAGAGGACACCTTCGCGAGCAAGGGACAGGATCTGATCTATCACGGCCCGTTGAAGCGGTTTGAAAACGCGCTGTTGCGTTCTCCGATCGTGCCCTGGTCCTACTTTGCATCCAACTTCTACCACAATGTCTACTGGTATCCAGTCGTTGGGCGCGCGCGAGTGAAGGAAGCGCTCAACACCAAATGGGGCCAGTTATTCAAGAGTTATGACGACGGCAAAGTCGTCCTCCCTGGGCCCGAACCGGGAGCGACCGCAGTTGCCGCGCTCGGCGCCGCGGCGATGGTCGGAGGCATGGCCTACACGGCCAAACGCCTCCTCGAGGACTAGTTACCGCCACCCAGCCGCTGAACATGGAACGCGGGCCGGATACCCGGCCCGCGTTCTGTTTGCTTCCGGCGACTATCAAAGTCCGGTCGCCATTCGCGATCCGACCGTCCAGCGGTCCACGGGGATGGCGGCACCCTCCAGCATTGGGAGGTCCCGTCAATCCTGGCGGAGGACCGTCTCTTCGAGTGGCTGTATGCTCTGGGTCAGTGCGGTGGATTCGGCAAGCTCGGAACGCTCGGCATAGATGCCCCGATATTGCTCGGGGAGCAGCTCTGCGACGTGTAGCATCATGTAGTCGGTCAGTTGCGTCATACTCGGCCGCTTATCGCCCGGAACGCGCTCTGGCAGATGGAACGGCTTCCCCATGCGCACCGTCACTTTTGGACGACCATCAATGCGTTTACGGCCCTTACGACCGTTGAGTGGCAACGATTCCGAGCCATAAATCACCGTTGGAATGATCGGCACTCCGGTCCGAGCAGCAATGATCGCCACTCCGGGATACACGTCCTTGAGACCGCCAGTGACGCTTCGCGTACCTTCAGGGAAGACGCCGACAATGTAGCCCTCATGTAACAGCCGCTCGGCGTTACGCAGCGCCGCACGGTCGGCGTGCCCCCGATCAACTGGAAACGCACCGGCTGAATCGGCGATCCAGCCAATTACGGGAACGTCGAACACTTCCTTCTTCGACATCCATAGCAACGGTCGTGGATAGGCAGCGACCAACAGGATCGGATCGGAATTGTGCAGGTGATTGCTGATTACCAGCGCTGGCCCGTGTTTGGGAACATTCTCGATGCCCTCGATACGGAAGCCAAAGAGGAAGCGAAACGCGGCCAACACAAACGGCCGCGCGAAGAGGTAGAGGCTCAGGCGAAAAACACGCCATGCCTTCTCACTGGCGCTCTTCTTCCTCATCATTCAACCTCACGGTTCACACGCTCGCGCAGCAGGCCAACAATGCGATCGACGACCTGTTCGACCGTCAAACCGTCGGTGTTGACCGTCACGGCATCCGGAGCAGGCTTCATCGGAGAAACAGCCCGGTCCGAGTCGATCCCATCTCTCGTGGCCATGTCCCGTCGAACCTCTTCAAAGTCGTGCGGCTTGCCTAGCCGCGCGAGATCGAGCACCCGCCGCCGGGCACGCTCACCGAGCGATGCATCCAGCCAGATCTTCAGATCTGCATCCGGCATCACTACCGTGCCGATGTCGCGACCAACCATCACCACCCGGCCGTGATGCCCGATGTCCCGTTGGACTTGCAACAGGGCATCCCGTACCTCACGATGCGCCGAGACGGCCGAGACGACACGATCGACCTCAGGCGCTCGGATCGCCCAGGTGACGTCACGAGAATCGAGCCACACATCACAGGCGCGGCCATCCTCACAGGTGGCGGGTTCGACGCGAACCGGCATGTGCTCCGCCGCGGTAGCCAACTGGACGGCGTCCGACGGATCAATCCCACGCTCGAGTGACAACAGTGCGAGTGCTCGGTAAATCACGCCAGTGTCGAAGAGTAGCGCATCGATCCGTCGGGCAAGCTCACGTGCTACTGTGCTCTTCCCCGCTGCTGCCGGGCCGTCCATCGCGACGACGAGGTCCGCCGCCTGGAGATGGTCTTCGTTCCGGAGGTCGCCCGCTTCTGTTCTGATCTCGTCGCCTTCCCGCTCCAGCACCACCGTTTCTCCCGCGTCCGCCCGGTTCTTGGCGAACGTCGCCTGCTCCGGATCGCGCCGATTGCGCGCGTGGCGGAGCTGACTCTCTCTCGACATCCTCATCTCCGAGACCGACCGATTCTCGAATCTGACTGAGCTCGCCACCGGTGAGGTCGCGCCACGATCCTTGCGGCAACCCGCGCACCTGCAACGGGCCAACTCGCGTCCGCTCGAGCTTCAGTACAGGATAGCCGATTCGCTCCATCATGCGCCGCACGATACGATTTCGGCCCTCGTGAATCACCACCCGTAAGATCGTTCCCGATTCTTCATTTCGCAGAGGACGTATTTGCTCAGGCACTACCTTGGTGCCATCAACGATCACGCCCTGACGGAGTCGCTCAAGTGCCGCAGGAGGCGGAAAACCATCGAGCGCCACCTCATACTCTTTCTCGAGCTCAAATTTCGGGTGCGTAATTCGATACAGAAGCTCGCCGTCGTTGGTCAACATCAACAGGCCAGACGTTTTCCGGTCCAGACGTCCGACCGGGACGAGCCGTTCCGGCGTGCCGATCAGGTCGAGCACCGTGCGACGTCCACGTTCATCCGCGGCCGTGGTGATGTATCCGGGAGGCTTGTTGAGGATGATATATCGTCGCTTCTCCCACTTGATAAGCTGGCCATCGACACGAATCTGCTGTCGGGTCGGATCGACGCGTACACCAAGCTCGGTGACGACCTTGCCGTCAACGCTCACGCGGCCGTCAACAATCATTCGCTCGGCTTTGCGTCGGGACGTTAGTCCGTGAGACGCGATGACACGCTGAAGTCGTTCCAACCCATACTCCATATGATGGCGACCTTTGAGCCGCCAGTCTAACCACTGGACTTGAAGGGATCGCCCGCGTAGATCGATAGCCGTAGAATCGGCCGTGAACCTACAAAGAATACTACTTCACCTTGCGGAGCGAATCGCGAGGTATCACTTGACGGAGTAACAGTGAGCGTGTAACGCAGCTGAGCAGCATTGGCAGCACTCAGCAGAACGGTCTTGCTCACCGCGAGCGCGTAGCCCTTGCTCGCGAGCTCCGCATTCAACGACGGAATATCGCCGTTCCGGCCAAGCTGTATCCACTTGTATTGCTGATCGAGATAGCTCAGCAGCTTCTCGGTATCACCATAGCGATCAGTGCTCCCCATGACAACGGTGATCACGCGGTCGGTGCCGCGCCAGACGGCCAGCACCAGGCACTCACCGGCATTGTCGGTAGTTCCCGTCTTGACTCCATGCACACCGGGACTCCCGAGTAGCTCGTTAGTGTTGTAGAGCGTGACGCTGCGCGCGTTCGGACCCTCAATCGGCACGGTCTCGGTGCGAGTGTCGACCAAAGACTCGAGCAGCGGATGGCGGAACAACTCAGCAGCGGCAATGGCGATGTCTCGCGCCGTCATCACATGACCCGGTTCATCACGACCATCTGGATCGACGAAGTGAGAGTTCTTCATTCCCAGTTGAGCGGCGACCACGTTCATCTCATCGACGAAGCGTTGCCGAGGGTCAGTGCCTACCGGCCCCGGCAACTGACCTCCGACGTACTCCGAGAGCGTCAAGGCGGCGTCTCCCGCTGAGTTGAGCATCATGCCCGCCAACAAGTTCCTGACTGACACGACATCACCGACTTCGAGCCCCATGTGCGAATAGATCGCGCCGTTAACGGTGTCCCCCGTCTTCACCGTCACCATTGCATCTGGCGAAGCGTGCTCGACGACTACGATGGCCGTGATGATCTTCGTTAGGCTGGCGGGAGCGAGCGGCAGGTCGGGATTCTGCGCATACAGCTGCGTTTGCGTGTTCAAATCGACCGCGAACACCGCCTTGGCGGTCAGCGCAATCGGAGGCGGCGTTGCAGCTGGCGTTGGTGTGCTCTCGACGGTTGCGGTCGCCGCGGCAAGCGCTGGGAACGGCGCTGGATTGTCTTGCTTCGGGATCGCGCGTGTCGCGGCGTGAGAGGTCACCGCATGCCCGTTCGAGCCAGAAGCAGCGGCCATCCGGATATGCGAGTGCGACTGCAATGGAATACTAAGGATCGCGATAACCAGGACTATAATTGCCGAAGTCAGTCGAACTCGGCGATGCTGGTGAGATGATCCAGGGCGCCTATCACGGTCAGGTCGTTTCGTCTCCCCAGAAGTCGTCATGAAGGTGCGTTTCTCACGATCATCGCGCGGTTCGTCGTTCGTGATAGTATGTCTGGGTCTTTCCAGCGGCGGTCAATCGCGCGCGACTCATTCGTTCGCAACATGACAATAATCGAACAGGTAGGCACTCGTGGCGATCCCCAAAGTCCTTCGCAAAATCATTCGTCCCAGCGTTCTCGAGCTCGACGCCTACACGCCATCGGTCGCGATTGAATCGGTCGCCGAGTCGCTCCATTGCTCCATCGACGATGTTATCAAGCTCGACACGAACGAGAACCCCTATGGCACAACGATTAGGGTGCAAGAAGCTCTCGCGAGTCTCGATCGCTATCATCGCTATCCCGACGCCGACCAGCGCAAGGCGCGCGAGCGCATCGCCGACTACGCTGGCGCTGCGGTGGAACGCATCATCATGGGAAACGGCGCCGACGAACTGATCGATCTGATCCTGCTGGCCACGATCGATCCAGGCGACGAAGTGATTATCCCGATTCCGACCTTTGGCGTCTACGCGCAACGTCCGCCCCTGTTTGGCGGGGTGAGCCGAAAAGTTGAACGCAAGCCGGACTTCGAACTCGACGTCGAAGCCATTGTCAATGAGGTTAATGATCGCACGAAAGTCATCTTCATCGCGTCGCCCAATAACCCCACTGGCAACCTGGTCACCCAACAGCAACTGATCCGGCTGCTTCGCACCGGGGTGTTGGTCGTGGTCGATGAAGCCTACTTCGAGTTTTCAACCAAGACATTGCTTCCATTCGCCAGCGAGTTTGACAACATGGTCGTGCTGCGAACCTTCAGCAAGTGGGCCGGGCTCGCGGGTCTCAGGTTGGGTTACGGCATTTTCCCGTTGCCGCTCGCCGACGCGATCTGGAAGGTCAAGCAGCCGTTCAACGTCAGCGTCGCGGGGCTGAAGGCCGTCGAAGCCGTTCTCGACGATGCAGACTATCTGCAGGAGTCGGTGCGGCGGATTCGTGTCGAGCGTGGTCGGCTGTATCGATCGCTACGCAAGTTCAATTTTCTTCAGCCGTTCCCCTCGCAAGGAAACTACATATTGTGCCGTGTCACTCGCGGAGACGCTCACGACATTCAGGAACGTCTGGCACGTCGTGGAATTCTGATCAGGTCGTACGGCAGCCCTGATCTGCGTGAGTATCTTCGCATCTCGGTCGGACGTCCGGAAGAGACAGACGCGTTGACGTCAGCCCTTCACGACCTGGTGGAGGAGCTGTGAGCGTGCTTGCTCAACGAACTGCCACGATCCAACGCGAAACCAGCGAGACATCTATCGACCTGACGCTCAACCTGGATGGAACCGGCATCTCGCGTATTGACACCGGCCTTGGCGCGCTGGATCACTTCCTCACGCTCTTCACGCGTCACGGACAATTCGATCTGCAGGTGACGGCCAAGGGAGATCTGCACGTCGATCCACATCACACGACTGAGGATGTGGCCATCTGTCTCGGCCAGGCTATACGGCAAGCACTCGGTGAACGGCGTGGCATCCGCCGCATGGCCGACTTCGTGGTGCCAATGGACGAGGCGCTGGCCCACGTGGCCGTTGATTGCTCGGGGCGAGGCTATTTCGTCCAGCGGGATCCGTTCGTGGGCACGTCAGTCGGGCAGATCGAAGTCGACCTGTTTCGTCACTTCTTCGAGTCGCTCGCCGTCGAGTCTCGCATCAATCTGCACATCGTAACGCTCTATGGTCTCAGCGCTCATCATCAGGTCGAGGCAATCTTCAAGGCATTCGCACGCGCACTCGATGCAGCGACCGGCGTCGATCCCCGGCTAGGCGATCAGATCCCCTCAACCAAAGAGCACATTGAGATCGAGTAACGTTCGTCCACTAGCTGGACTTCGCCGGAAGCCCCAGCGTCGACCGCTGTAGGTCGAAGAGTTGCTCAATGCCCAGATGGGCCAATTCGAGCAGCGTGTCGAGGCGTTCGCGAGAGAAGGGCTTTCCTTCGGCCGTTCCCTGCACCTCAATAAACTCTCCGCGATCGGTCATGACCACGTTGAAGTCGACATCGGCTACCGAGTCTTCTTCGTACTCGAGATCGAGCCGTTCCTCACCATAGACCACACCGACGCTCACCGCGGCCACTATCCCACTGAGCGGGATCGATTTCACCCGGTCAGTTTGGTGCAGCACCTCAAGCGCCTGTCGTAGCGCAACGTAGCTTCCGGTAATGGCCGCTGTGCGTGTGCCGCCATCCGCGCGAAGAACGTCGCAATCAATAATGACCATGCGCTCACCCAGCGCGTCGAGCTTGGTCACGGCCCTCAACGATCGACCAATCAAGCGCTGGATCTCATGCGTTCGGCCCGACGACAGCGAGCGTTCACGAGAGATGCGCTGCGGTGAACTCCTCGGGAGCATCCCGTATTCGGCCGTTACCCAGCCCTTACCGGTACTCTGCAGGAATTTCGGCACATGCTCCTCTATCGTCGCGGTACAGAGCACGTGCGTGTTTCCAACGGTAATGAGCGCCGAACCTTCGGCATATGGCGCATAGCCGGGAATGATTTCGATGGGCCGCATTTCATCCGATTTGCGACTGCCGGGGCGTTTACGATTGAACGTTGCTGCCACCTGATCCGGACCCTTCCGTCTCTTCGTCGCGCCTGCGTCTGGCAAGCACCTTCTGCCAGTATGCCAATCTCGCGCGAATCTCGCGTTCGAATCCGCGTTCGACTGGCTCGTAGTAGGTTCGACCCTTCAGGTTGTCCGGCAGATGCTGCTGCTCGACGATTGCGTCTTCGAAGTCATGAGCGTAGCGATAGCGCTCGCCGTAGCCGAGGTCTTTCATGAGCTGAGTGGGTGCGTTGCGCAAGTGCAGCGGAATGGGATCATTGCGGGTCTTGGCGACATCTTCCTGCGCGGCACCATAGGCTTTGTAGACCGAATTGCTCTTCGGAGAGGTCGCCAGGTAAACCGCCGCCTCGGCCAGCGCCAGTGCACCCTCGGGCATGCCGAGGAAGTGAACCGCCTGTTGCGCCGCCATGGTAACGACGAGCGCTTGCGGATCTGCTAGACCAACGTCTTCCGACGCCGCTCGCACAAGACGACGGGCGACGTACAGCGGATCGTCACCTCTTTCGAGCATCCGCGCCAGCCAGTAGAGCGCGGCGTCCGGATCCGAACCGCGAATCGACTTGTGCAACGCCGATATGGTATCGAAGTGCGCATCCCCGGCACGATCATACGATCCGGCTCGCTGTGAAGTAGCTTCGAAAATCTGCTCTCGGCCAATGACACCTTCGACTGAGCCGACCGACGCCAACTCCAGCGTGTTTAGCGCGAAACGCGCATCCCCGTTTGCCAAGTTGACCAGCAAATCGAGTGCGTCATCATCGATGCGAAGGTGCTCATCGCCGAGCCCGCGTTCGGTATCGGCGAGGGCGCGGTTGATCACCGCGCGAATAGCGTCATCGCTGAGTGACTTGAGCACGATGACGCGCGAGCGGGAAAGAAGCGGCGAGTTGACTTCAAACGATGGATTCTCGGTCGTCGCGCCAATTAGGATGACGGTCCCATCCTCGGCGTGCGGCAGAATCGCGTCCTGTTGTGCGCGATTGAATCGATGGATTTCATCAATGAATAAGATGGTGCGCTCGCCGTGCATCCCGAGGCGATCTTTCGCCTCTTTAACCTCGCGTCTCAGATCGGCGACGCCGGCCATCACAGCCGACATCTGCACGAAATGCGCTTTGGTGACACCCGCGATGACGCGAGCGAGCGTCGTCTTGCCGCTTCCTGGCGGACCCCAGAGAATAAGTGAGGTCAGACGATCCCGCTCGATCGCCTGGCGCAGCAGTGTTCCCGGACCGATGACCGCTTCTTGGCCGACCAGTTCATCCAGGGTTCGCGGTCGCATGCGGTCCGCAAGTGGTGCTCGTTTTCGTAGCAGTTCCGCTCGTCGGGCGTCAAACAGATCCATCGTCGGTCGATTCGCTCTCACCAGCGGGGGTTCGCTCACCGTCGAGCTGCTCGACTTTCGCGCTTACCTGATCGATGCGCTCTTCGATTTCGTCGATCGTGCTCAGGCCGAGTTCTTCAAGCTGTTCGCGAAGCTCCTCGAGCCGATCAAGTTCAACCAGGAGTTCGTAGACCTCTTTGTCTTGTTCGCGTTTGCTCACTTGGGGAATCAACCTAACCGAAGAGCGAAAACATGACGATTCCGAACGCGATCACGCTGACTGCGCCGAACTCGAGTACGTCGCGAAGTTTCACACCTTCTCGAATCTGGCTCAGAATCAGTCCAGCGGAGAGGTAGAAGAAGACCAGCAGCGCCGCTCCTCCGGTCCAGCCGGTTGCCTTCCAATAGTTGAGCACCCACGTGATCTGACCCAACATGACGCCGCCGACCAGCCCGTAAACCAGCCGTCGAGCGAAAAGCGCATCCTCTCCTTCGGTGAGCTGAATGAGCAGCAGAACCGAAAGGATCAGCACTGCCGTTGCCGAGAAGATGCTACGAACCTTGTTGATGTAGACCATTGAAAGAGCGAAGAACGCGACGATGTGAATCAAGATCGTGTAGACGCCACGTGCTCGGCCCCGCGACCACTCGTCGACGTCAAAGAGGTGACGCCGCGAAATCGCTCCAGCCGCTACCGCGCAGAACGCCCCGAGACAGATGCAGGCTATGGCCGCCTGCGAATGATAGATCGCGAGCAGCATTACGCCAGTGATGGTCGTGACGAAGGGCACGATCCAACCGGTTGGAAGCTCCGAGATCGGCTCGTAGCGAACCGCACGATCAGCAGCGGTCGCCATCGCGTAGGAAGCGTCCTGATCGAGGATCTGAGTCAAGATGGCCACGAAAAATGTGAAGAGAATTCCAGCGACCCAGTAGGAACGTCCGACCGCGTCGAAGACTGGCACTGTCCCAGGCCCGATGTCCAGATGTCGCGCCCACAAGCCGAGCGGCACAAGTCCGACCGCGGCAATCAGGCTGGCGAGGATCGAGCGTCCATAGGCGCTGCGGTGATCCAGTGTCATCAGTGGCGTACTTCCTCTGCTCGGGGCAAACAAATGTCACGCGAATCGTAACGTACCGATTTCCGGCGTGCCAGGCTCGGGCGTGGCAACGTCATTGCGACATAGGGTCGTGAGTCGGTCTGGTGTGGCCAACCGGCTTGCACCGAATTTTCACGTTGTCTCGCGATCGGAGCGCCATTCGAGCGCCAGCCGATTTCCCCGGGTTCTCACCTCACAACCCCGCGCGCCGGCACAGTCGTCGGTTGTTGGAACGGCTCGAAACCCGCTTCGATCTCGTCGGAAAAATCACTGGGAGTGGTTCATGAACAAACGGCTATTTGGACTCGTTGGAATGCTGTTAAGTCTCGTCTTCGTCCTGGCGGCGTGCGGCACCTCCACATTGTCGACGACGTCGACGAACGGACAGGGAACGCCGATTGCAGGAAGCAGCAACGCTCTCGGCACGCCCGTCGCACGAGGAACGAACACTATGGCGACGCCGGGCGCGTCTCCTATGGCGACACAGACGACGAATCTCGCGGCTGCCTTCAGTAACCTGCAGAGCCAGAACTCTTACGTCATGACCGCGAAGCTCTCGAACGTTCAAGGAACATTCGCGAACTTCACAGGCAAGCTGCAGAATGCGACGTTGAAGGTCGAACGATCGGGCAACGATCGTCACATGACCATTACGGACAACAACGGCAATACGCTGTTCCAGCTATGGCAGGTGAACGGGAGCGTCTGGGCGGACCTCGGTTCCGGCCCGACGAAGATCGCCAGCAATAACTCGATGGTATCTCAGTTCGTCAGCATGCTTGGCTACGAGCAGCAGATCATCAATTCGCTTGAATCCAAGGACGCGAACTACGCGGTCATCGGAACGCAGTCGGTCAACAACATGCAGACGGTTGTCGAGAACGCTCGTTACCAGTTGAACGCGAAGACCAACAGCAATATGTTCTTCAACAACGCCAACGGCACTGTTGAGTCGAAGATCTGGGTCTCGCAGAGCGGAAACTACCTGGTTCGCGCGGACTTTGTCGTCAGCGCTGCGGCCAGCAACACGGCCACGCCAACCAGCGGCACACCAGTCTCAAGCACGATGACCGGCGGCACCCCAACCGCGGTCGGTTCCGCGCAGGTCATGATCAACGTGACGAACATCGGCCAGGTCCAGTCGATCCAGCCGCCATCCTAGATCATGAAGTCAGAGAGGGTGGGATCTCGCTCTTTGGGATCGCACCTTCTCGCAAAACGGTCAGGTGTCCATCATTCACGGAAACGACGGTCGAGTGCACTCCGCCCGGGGACTCACCATCATCAATCACCAGCGCCGCCTGACCACCAAGTGCCAGGAGAGCCTCGTTCGCGTTTGTTGCGGCAGGCTCTCCTGAGCGATTCGCGCTGGTCGTTGCCAGCGCGCCACCCGCTCCACGAATGAGCTCGAGCGCGACCGAATGATTGGGCATCCGAAGTCCGACGCGCCCGGTATCCCCGACGATTTCGCGTGGAAGCCACTCGGCGGCTTCCACCACTACGGTCAAGCCGCCTGGCCAGTAACGGCGAACGAACTCACCTACCCGAGGGTCAACATCTGGCGAAAGACGTTCAAGCTGTTCGAAGTCGGAGATCAAGACCGGAATCGGACGATCAAGAGGCCGTCCCTTTGCGACGTAGAGCCGGGCGACCGCATCCGGTCGGTCGACGGCAGCAGCAATGCCGTAGACGGTGTCGGTGGGCAGCACGATGAGCTCGCCGCGACGTAACAGTTCAGAGGCGACGTCAATCGTCTGAGAATCTGCCGCGCTCATCAATCGCGCCTGCTTCTGCTCGGTCATCCGTTGAGCTCCGATTTGATCTGTTGCGCCAGTGCTGGACCTATGCCTTCGACGGCGCAGAGGTCCTCGACCGATGCCTCTCGAATTCGCTTGATCGATCCAAATGTCTTAAGTAATGCCTTCTTGCGTCGCGGTCCCACACCGGACAACTCATCCAACGCCGACTTGAAATCGGATTTTGCTCGCCGCTGCCGGTGGAACGTGATCGCGAAGCGATGTGCCTCATCTCGAATGCGTTGAACGAGAAAGAGCGATTGAGCGTCACGCGGCAAGATCACCGGATCGCTGCGACCCGGCAGGAAGATCTCCTCATTTTCCTTCGCCAGCCCAACGATCGGCACATCGACGTCCAATTCCTTGAGTGTTTCGAGCGCCGCACTCAGCTGACCTTTGCCACCATCAACGATCACCAGGTCAGGCATGGTGCGCCAATCCTCGGTGACATCGTCACGTTGGGCGCGCCGAAATCGACGACCAACAGCCTCCTGCATCATGGCAAAGTCGTTGGGGCCCTCGACCGTCTTGATCTTGAAACGTCGATAATCGCTCTTCTTCGGCTTGCCGTCCTCAAAAACGACCATGCTGGCTACCGGGTTTGTTCCCTGCAAGTTTGAGATGTCAAAGCATTCGATCCGGCGCGGTATTCCTTCCAGCGATAGGGCGTCGGCAAGCTCACTCATCGCCGCGGTCATGCGCTGCTGATCGTTCAGCCAGCGAAGTCGGCTTTGTTCCAGGTTTTCTTCGGCGCTTTTCGAAACCATCTCGACGAGTCGCTTCCGCTCACCTCGCTGCGGCACCGTGATCGCGACGGGACCACCGCGACGTTCCGTCAACCACTCGGCTACCATCTCCTCGTCCTCGATCTTCACCTGCAGCACAACCTCGCGCGGTACCAATGCGGCGTGCTCGTAGAACTGGGTCACGAACGACGACAGGATCGACGCCGGAGTGTCATCCACCCGCGCGCCGCGCAACATAAACGGCTCTGACCCGATGATCTTGCCATTCCGGACGAACGCGACCTGCACACCGGCATCGCCCCCAGCACCCTGGGCGAGCGCCAGCACGTCGAACGTCTTCCCTCGATCGGAGACGATCTTCTGATGCTCGAGCACGTGCTCGATCGCTTTCACTTCGTCGCGTAGCCGAGCGGCACGCTCGAAATCGAGCTCTTCGGCCGCATGCTGCATTTCGGAGCGCATCTCCGGCAGCAATTCTTCGCCCCGACCCTCCAGAAACATCGCCACGTTCTCGACGATGCGAGCGTACTCGGCTTGACTGACGGCGGAAATGCACGGTCCAGCACATCGCCCGATGTGATAGTAGAGACACGGTCGCGCCGCATCACCAGTGATCTCGATGTCGCACAATCGGTATGGGAACAGGCGCTTGAGCAATGACAGGGTCTTGTGAACCGAACCTGCGCTCGTGAACGGCCCGAAGTAACGGCTGCCGTCTCGAACGACCCGACGAGTGCTGATCACCCGCGGGTATGGCTCGTTGGTGATGCGAATGAATGGATAACTCTTGTCATCCCGCAACATGATGTTGTACTTGGGCTGATAGCGTTTGATCAGCTCGTTTTCGAGGATGAGCGCTTCAGACGCCGTATCGGTGCGGATAACGTCGAAGTCTGCGATATCCTCGACCAACTCGCGTGTCTTGCCATCCATGCCCCGTTTGGTGCCGAAATAGGAACGCACGCGATTACGCAGCGAGGCGGCTTTGCCCACGTAGATAACGCCGCCGTGCGCGTTCTTCATCAGGTAAACGCCCGGCTCTGAAGCAAGGGCGGACAGGCGGTCACGGATCTCCTGGTTCATAGGTGAATTTTTAACACTGTTGGGTAGCGGAAATTGCCTCGCAGTCAGGGGCACTGCCGGCATCCCCGGCTCCGTCTCTGAGCCGTGATAGACTCGCTACCCCCGTCGCGTTCATCGGTTCGGCGCGATTGAACTAAGCATTCACTATGAGATCGGTGGCCCGCCGCACAAACCGGATCACCCACCACACCGATAGTCCATTGGCACCTACGTTAGTGACGCATCGAAGAATCTTCCGGGCGTGGCTGTACGTACAGATCGCATGTACGGATGCGATACAATTGACACGTCTGTGTAGTCGATGGAGGAACTGGCGTGGACCTCTCCAGTATTCACGACGCGTTGGTCCAACGGGAAGCCCTGTTCTTGAGACCGGGAGCCACGCCCTCGACATCGGCCATCCGGCTTCGTCCAGAGCCGACTTCGGACGTACGTACAGAATTTCAGCGCGATCGTGACCGAGTCACGCACGCAAAGGCGTTCCGTCGTCTGATGCACAAGACACAGGTCTTTATTTCGCCGGATGGCGATCACTTCCGCACCCGCCTGACGCACACGCTGGAGGTTACCCAGATCGCTCGCACCATTGGACGGGCACTTCGGCTCAATGAGGATCTGGTCGAGGCTATCGGTCTAGCACATGACCTGGGGCACACGCCATTCGGTCACGCCGGAGAGCGAGCGCTTTCGGAGGTTTTTCCTGGCTTTCGCCACAACGAGCAGAGTCTGCGGGTGGTCGATCGCATCGAAAAGGATGGCCAGGGGCTGAATCTGACGGAGCAGGTACGTGATGGCATTCTCCGACATTCGAAGCCAGCGGGTGATATTACGGGATCCGTCAGCGGTCGGCCCGCGACGCCCGAAGCGCAGGTGGTGAAGATCAGTGATGGTGTCGCCTATGTCAATCACGACCTCGATGATGCCTTGAGAGCGGGAATGATCGATGAAGCGTCTATTCCGCAAGAAGTGACCGAGGTGCTCGGCCGCAAACACGCGGAGCGAATCAACGCCCTGGTGTGTGACATTATCGAGCAGTCCGATCCTGACCTTGACCGGATCGAGGTCGGGGGACAGTATGTCGTGATGTCGGATGCCATTCGCCACGCCGCCGATTGCCTGCGCGACTTCCTATTCGAGCACGTCTACACGCCGATCAACGCCGCGGAAACGACGCACCGGGCACAGCGTATGTTGCAGTGGCTTTATGAGCATTACGCGACGAACCCGGATCAGGTGCCGCCGGAGTTCGCCCGAGCGCTCGCATCCGACGACATCGAGCGCGTGGCCATCGATTACGTGGCGAGCATGACCGATCGCTACGCCATCTCTCGATTCCAGGCGTTGTACGTTCCGAATTTCTGGTCGGCATAAGGCGGTGCACTGTGGCGAATGATAGCGTCGAACAGATTCGCGAGCGGCTCGACATCGTCGATCTCATCGGTCAGCATGTCAACCTGCGCAAGACGGGCCGGAATTTCAAGGGGCTCTGTCCATTTCATCAGGAGAAGACCCCTTCATTCATCGTCTTTCCAGATAACCAGACCTTCCACTGCTTCGGTTGCGGAGCGGGCGGTGACGCGTTCAACTTCGTGATGCAGCTGGAGCACGTCGATTTTCGCCAGGCGTTGGAACAGCTCGCGGCTCGAACCGGTGTAGACCTCAAACCGGCTGAACCGCCTCCACCTCCGGAAGTCGTCGAGCGCCATCAGCGGCTTCTCGACCTCAACTCGCGCGCTGCCAACTGGTTCTCCTACGTGCTGTGGCAGACGCGCCAAGGGGAGGTCGGACGCCAATTGCTCGAACGACGCGGTGTCGATCGCGCGACGGCGGAACGCTTTCAGCTTGGCTACGCTCCTGAGTCCTGGGACGCACTGCTGCACCACTTGGGAAGTCGTGACGTCAAGCCGGATGAGATGGTCGCTGCGGGATTAGCGGTCGAGCGTGAAGGCGGTGGCTCGTACGATCGCTTCCGCGATCGCTTGATCTTCCCGATTCACGATAAGGACGGCCACGTCATCGGCTTTGGAGGTCGTGCAATCGGGGACGCACAGCCGAAGTACCTGAATACTCCGCAGACCGTCATCTTCGACAAAGGTGCTAACCTCTACGCGCTCCATTTGGCACAGGATGCGATTCGGCGCACGCACGACGTCATCGTCGTCGAAGGCTACATGGACGCCATCGCGGGCCATCAGTTCGGGTTCGAAAACGTAGTCGCCTCGATGGGGACAGCACTCACCAGCAATCAGGTTCGACTGGTTCGCCGCTCGGTCGACCGTATTCTGCTCGCGCTCGACGCCGATGCCGCCGGTCAGATGGCGACCATTCGCGGTCTTGACGTACTACGCGAGGGCCTGGCGGAGGCCGACAAGCCAACGGCCGATGCGGCAGGACTGGTGCGATTTGAACGTACTCTCAAGACCGATATCCGCATCGTCCGACTGCCAAGCGGCAAGGACCCAGATGAACTGATTCGACGCGACGTCGATGCCTGGCGCCGAGCCATTGAGACGCCGGTGCCGCTGGTCGATTTCTACATTGATGTGGTGATCGGCGACGCCTCGCAGGTTGGTCCACGTGAAAAGTCGCAGATGGTACAGAAACTCGCGCCCGTCCTGCGCGAGATCGGCGATCGTATCGTGCAGGCTCATTACGTTTCCGAGGTCGCCAAACGCCTCCAGATCAATGAGAGTCTGATCCTGTCGACGTCTCCGTCGCAACAGCGACGACCCTCACGATTTCGTCAGCCGGTTGTCGAGCCGCAGCCACAGCCGCGCAAAATGGTTGACCCAGAGGAGCATCTCTTCGCGCTGCTCCTGCGACATCCACTGATCCTCGGACCACTCATCGCGAGCATTCCGGAACACGAGATCGTCGACGCACGGCGTGTGGAGATCCTACGTTCACTGAAAGCGCGCGTGCCTGAGAACACTGAAGACGCGCTCGCCGAACTTCCAGAAGAAATTCGCGTCCATGCCGATCAGTTGATGGGTATTCTGGCCGATCGGCCGGTGTCGCAGTCGTCCCATTCGCGACAGGAAGCGGAGTCGGCTCTGCGCCGCCTGCGCAAGGAGCATCACGACTATCGCATGCGTCAGTTATTAGCGGACCTGCGGGAAGCCGAACGAGAGGACGATCAAGAATCGTTGCGCCACAACCTGGAGTTAATCGACCAGGTGAAAGCTCGCTACCCGGAGTTCTATCCCGAACCCAGTCCCTACTTTCGCGACGTTCGAGATACCGTCTCGTAGCAACGAGTCCGCACCTCTTCCTGTCGCATACACCAAGATCATAGTCTTATGTCAAATTGAGTGAGGCTCTGATTGCCTCGACGACGGCGGGGTCTTGATCCGGCAGCACTGTGCGCGCATCGATAAACAGGCGCCCGCCTTCGACGTGGGGCACAAGCGCCGGTTGGCCGTTACGCAATCGACTGGCGAACTCGTCAAGAGTTAGGCCGTACGCTGCGAGTGCAGTCTGCGAAATGACCACTGCACGGCTTTCCAGTATCTCACCTGGCAGCGACCCGCCTCCTACCGTAGCCTGACTCGAGGTCACCTCGGCATCGATTTCGGACAACTGAGCGATCCAAGACTGACAGCGACGTTCAAGGTCGACGGGCTGTGCCGAAATCATGCGCCAGATCGGAACCGACTCGGTGAAGTCCTCGCGCAGATAATGACGCAGGGTGGCAGCGATCCCAGCCAACGCTGTCTTGTCGGCGCGAACGGCGCGAGCCAGCGGGTGGGCCGCGATCTGTCGCACGATTTCCGACTTGCCGGAGATGATCCCCGCCTGTGGGCCGCCGAGAAGCTTGTCACCGGAGAAGCAGACCACGTCGACTCCGTTGGACAGACTCTCTCCAACCGTCGGCTCGTGAATAAGACCGAACGGTCCGGTATCAGCAATCGCCCCACTGCCAAGATCCTCGATGAGGTAGATGCCCCGCTCACGTGCCAGGTCGGCAAGCTCTGTCAAGCGTCGGCTGTGCGGTGAAGCCGATAATTCGGAAGTTGCTCCAATGCACCGTCAGCAATGCGCTGGTGGCATCGGTAATCGCGTTCGCGTAGTCGCGCGCATAGGTCCGGTTCGTCGTACCAACTTCGACCAGCGACGCGCCGCTCTGGCGCATCACGTCCGGCACCCGGAAACCGCCACCAATCTCCACTGCTTGGCTGCGAGACAGGATCACCTCTCGCCCACTGCATAGCGCGCTCAACGTGAGCAGCACGGCGGCAGCGTTGTTGTTGACCACCAGCGTCGACTGGGCTCCGGTCAACAGGGACATGAGCCGCGTCACTTCGGCCATGCGCCCGCCGCGACGACCGCTCTCTAACTCGATTTCCAACGGAACGTAGCGAGCCGCGGCTTCGGTCATGGCGGCTGCCGTCTGTTCGCTTACAGGCGAACGGCCAAGATTGGTGTGCACGATGACGCCGGTTCCGTTGATAACCGTATGGAGCTTTGGGCGGTCGAGCGCCCGGAGCCGTTCCAGAACGGCATCAGCGACACCGTCAGGAGAAGCTCCATCCCGTCCCGCCAGAATCGACGCTCGCACGCCGTCGATGACCTGTTGAGTGACGGTCGTCACGAGGTCGGTCCGGAGACCGGCAGAAATCTCACGTATTTGTGGGTCCGACAGAATCGCCGAGACCGACGGTATCTTGCGCAGTGCTTCTTGCCTTATGCTGGCTTCACTCAACGACTGATCCACTCTTGTAATCTGGTCGACCAGGTCGACCTTAGGTCGCATCAACGTGGCGCGAGA
Organism: uncultured Chloroflexia bacterium; assembly: GCA_963782955.1. Lineage (GTDB taxonomy): Bacteria > Chloroflexota > Chloroflexia > Thermomicrobiales > Thermomicrobiaceae > CALAGB01. Next base: position 165,168 of record CAWALJ010000002.1, read on the forward strand.
CCGATTCATCAGGTTGCTGCACAGCTACTCGGACGTCGCTCGCTCTTCGCGCAGTGCTTGCAGCAGACCCTCGGTATCCACGCCTTTCGGCAGCGCAAACGTCTGTGCGTCGGTCGGAAATTCTCCGGAACGCACGTCGCTTGCGAACCGTTCCACTCCCTGCCGGACGAGTGCACTCACGTCGACGTACGTCTTAGCGTGTTTCGGGATAGAACCCGGAATGAGGTGGAGCAGATCACTGATGATCTGCACCTGCCCGTCGCAGTCAGGCCCGGCGCCAATCCCGAGAGTCGGGATACCAATCGATTCCGTCACCAGCTTCCCGACCAATGCAGGAACGCACTCAAGTACCAGCGCGTATGCTCCGGCCGCCTCAAGCGATCGGGCGTCATCCACCAGCTTGTGGATGGCGCTGGTGGTCTTAGCCTGCACTCGAAAACCACCAAGCTGATTGACCGACTGAGGAGTGAGGCCAAGGTGACCCATAACCGGTATTCCTGCAGAAATGATCCGCTCAACCGTCGCGGCGATTTCACTGCCGCCTTCGAGCTTGACCGACTGCGCGCCACCTTCCTGAATCAGCCGTCCGGCATTGCGCACAGCGTCATCAACGCTGACGTGATAGCTGAGAAACGGCATGTCAGCGACGACGTGAGCCCGTTCAGTTCCACGCACGACGGCTTTGGTGTGGTGGACAATGTCCTCCACCGTAACCGGAATGGTCGTTTCGTGTCCCAACACCACCATGCCAAGCGAGTCGCCGACCAGTAGGATCGGGATTCCGACCTCATCAAGCACTTTCGCCGTAGCGAAATCGTAGACGGTCAGCATCGGGAATCGTTCGCCACGGCGCTTGAAGGCCTTGACGTCTTGAATCGAGACTCTCACCACGATCCGCCCTCCGCTACCAGGTTCACCCCAGCCGAGTCGCCACGCGAACCATCATAGCAGTGGATCACGGCGAATCGACAGCCACGTGGGGGAACGTGGGCTGACGAAGAGGACTTGGCGTTCCGCAGTTCGTGAAAGCTTGAGGGCAAAACAAAACGGGTGGCAATGCCACCCGTGGATAGTCGGGGAGAGAGGATTTGAACCTCCGACCTCCGCGTCCCGAACGCGGCGCGCTAACCGGGCTGCGCCACTCCCCGTGTCTCGGCACTATACCATAGGATTAGCGACGGTGACAAAGCGTCGCAGAGCGCTGCGGAAATTTCGCTCATCTGCGCGATCCCATGTTAGACTTTCGTTTACGGGCCAATGTCCTCGGCCCGGTGCGCACTGCCCGCGTAGCTCAGGGGATAGAGCCGGGGCGTCCTAAGCCCTGTGGTCGGGGGTTCGAGTCCCTCCGCGGGCGCCCCCACGGTGGCACACGACGCGTGCCGTGGCCAACTGTTCGCACCGCGCGACTCATGAGAGGACTCGTCTATGGACGTCCAAATCAAGACCAAGAATATTCGCCTCACCGATTCCCTCGAAGAGTACATTCAGCGGCGGCTGCAGAAGCTCGAAAAAGTCAACGAGCGCGTCATCGACGCCAAGCTTGAAGTCCGTGCCGAACGAAACAAGACCGGCGGCGAACAGCACATCGCACAACTGACGATCGCGACCAAAGACACCATTCTTCGCGCCGAAGAGAAGAATCGCGATCTGCACACAGCCATAGATCTGGCGGTCGATCGTATGACACGCCAGATTCGGCGCTTCCACGACAAGAAGATCTTTTCACGCCGGCGTAAGAAGGCGGCAAGCATTGACACGATGCCGATCGGCCCGGAGGGGACACTGTTGTCCGCAACGTCAACCGACGAGGACGAAGTTCCGATCGAGGATCTAGTCCGACGCAAGCGCTTCAAGATCCAGCCGATGAATGAAGACGAGGCCATCGAGCAGATGGAACTGCTCGGTCACGACTTCTTCGTCTTCTACAATCCGGATGAGGCACAGGTCAACGTTCTGTATCGAAGACGCGATGGTCAGTATGGTCTGATCTTGCCCGATCTCGCCTGACGCAGGCGTGCTCCGGCGGAACCGCGAGCGGGCTGGCCAGAATCCGCCATGTGCCAGCCCGCACTATTTTTTTCCAAGCAAATTCGAACGGTTCGACTCGACATCCACGGTAAAATTCAATTGGGCTGAGGGGCTGGGTGATATGGCGTCCAAACTGATCGTGGGCGACGTCCATTGAGCATGCCGTGACTACCAAATCGACGCCAGCTCGGGGAATAGATGACAGCGCATCTACGTTTCATGCGCTGTGCGATCATGTGTCATAGCTCTGGACTACCCACGGGCTGGTTGCTCATGTCGTAGAGGGCTGAGCATAGTCCCGCCGGCGGTTGAAGTCCATGCCATCTGAGGAACAGACGAAGGGGCTTGCGTAGAAATTGGACACCTTGGAATCACACTCGTTGACCCGTGTCTCGCCCCCGATTGCTAATCGCGTGGCCATGATCTCGGTTCACACTTCGCCATTTGCTCAGCTCGGTGGACGCGATACCGGGGGCATGAACGTCTATGTTCGCGAGCTCAGTCGTCACTTGGCGGATCGCGGCGTGAAAGTTGACATCTTCACGCGACGAACCGACCGGCGGTCACCGCACATTACTGAGGTCCACGATGGAGTGCGACTGATCAACGTGGAGGCCGGGCCGCCAGAGCCGGTCAACAAGGACACGCTCTTCTGCTCGCTGCCTGAGTTTGCCAGCGAGATGGCGTATCTCGCAATCCAGGAAAGCACGCGCTACGACATCGTCCACGCCCACTACTGGCTTTCCGGCTGGGCCGCAAATCTGCTGAAAGCCTACTGGAACGTTCCATTGGTGATGATGTTCCATACCCTGGCACACCTCAAGAATGCCGTGGCGGGGAATGGAAACAAGGAGACGTTGCTTCGGCTTCAGGTTGAAAGCCGCCTGATGGAGATCGCCGACGCGATTATCACCGCCAACCCGGATGAGCAGGACGAGATGATGCGTCGCCTCAACGCCGACGAACAGCGCATCTCATTGGTGCCGCCGGGCATCGATCTCGACCTCTTTCAACCAGGGGATTCAGCGGCCGCCCGACGCGCGCTCGATCTACCAACCGGGCCGCTGGTTCTCTTCGTCGGCCGTATCGATCCGGTCAAGGGGATCGATACACTCTTCGAGGGCTTCCACCACCTGCTGCACAGTCACAACTGGTCAGGACAGCCACCGCGACTCGTCTTTGTCGGCGGACTTATTCGCATTGAAGGCACTGGCTCCACCATGGACGCCGACCTGCAGCGATTGGCCCACCGAGCCGAAGAGCTTGGGTTGGGGAATTCGGTTCTGTTCCGTGGATCGCAACCACGACAACTACTGCCGCTCTATTACAACGCCGTCGACGTCTGTGCCGTACCGTCCCGCTACGAATCGTTCGGGCTGGTCGCGGTCGAAGCCATGGCCTGCGGCACGCCGATCGTTGCGTCGAGCGTGGGCGGTCTGCGTTTCAGCATCGAGGATGGTGTGTCCGGACTGCTCGTGCCGCACTCCTCGCCGACTGAGCTTGCAGATGCGCTGCATAGCCTGCTTACCAACCACAGCCTCCGCTCGCGCATGCAGGTCGGCGCACGCCAAGCAGCCGTTCGCTATTCATGGCAGACCATTACCTCAGCAATGCTCCGAGTCTACGAACGGGTTGGCGATCGTGCTCCCGCACTCGAACCCATGGAAGGTTACGCCAGCGTCTCGTAAGAGCCGATGCTCCCGCTGGGTGAGTGTGACAACGAGCACCTGTGTGCCAGCGGGTCCGCCGGGCGTTCGGACTCGGACTATTCGCGGCGATGTCGTCGTTCACGAAGGAACGTCGAGGAGGCAGCGTGTCGGTCTTTCGCGTTGACCAGTCGGTCTTCGATCTATTTCCAAACGCCCGCTTCGCCGCGGTTGTCGTTCGCGGCGCACGCAACACAGCATCTGATCCAAGAGTCGATGAACTGCTGAGCAGCGCGGTCGCGCAGGTCCGCCACGAATTCTCCGGCACAGATCCCAAGTCGCATCCGAATATCGCCGTCTGGCGCGAGGCCTTTGGTTCACGCGGCTGGACACCGAGCAAGTACCTGAGCTCAATCGAGGCACTGGTTCGTCGACTGGCAAAGGGCGGCGACATGCCTCGAATCAATGCCGCCGTCGACCTGGCGAACAGCGTCTCCTTGTCGTTGGTCGTTCCCATCGGCGCTCACGATCTTGATACGGCCTCGCACGGCATCGTGGTGCGATTGTCCGACTCGGATGATCGGTTTCAACCAATGGGGGATGCTGAGGAAGAAGCGCCGGATGCAGGCGAGATTGTTTACGTTCACGATCACGATGTCCGCACACGACGCTGGGTCTGGCGCCAGAGCCGCACCGGCCTGATGAGCGAGAACTCGTCCAACATTCTCTTCCCCATTGACGGCTTTGAGCCCCAAACAGCTGCCGCCGTGCGGGAAGCGGCAGCGCGTCTTGCCAGTCTCGCGCGAGATCTTCTCGGCGGCGACGTAACCGTCCACAACCTAGATCCACGTAACGCTGAGGTCGAAGACTGATTGTCTCCATTCACTGCGGGACGAAGATTGCAGCAGGTTCGCGACAACCTCTAAACGCTGTACTGCAGACCACCAGTGGCAAAAAATCCGACCTGAAAGTGCAGAGTCCCGGACGTTTCTTTCGTCCGGGACTATCTCTCACTGCGGGTTTGACTGAATGCGGATCAGACTGACGAAGGAGTTGAACCGGCTCTGCTGCGCACCGCCGAGGACGCACCGTGGCAGTTCTTGTACTTCTTGCCACTGCCACATGGGCATGGATCGTTGCGTCCCACCTTGCCCTTCGCCTTCCGACGCACTGGGCCACCTTCAGCCGGATGATTCGTCTGACCAATCTGGGGTGCCGGACGCGCCATGATCGGCGCCAGCCGCACGTTGAAGATCATATGGGCGACATCGTATTCGATGTTCTGCAACAGCGCCTGGAACATGCGATAGCCCTCGGTCTTGTACTCAACTAATGGATCGCGCTGCCCGTAGGCTTGCAGTCCGATGCCCTGTCGCATGTGGTCCATCGAAGTCAGGTGCTCGACCCACAGTTTGTCGATGACCTGGAGCATGACCAGACGCTCCAGCGTCCGCATCTGCTCCTCGCCCATCTCCTCTTCGCGCTTGTTGTAGATCTCATCGGCACGGTCAACCAGGATGTCAACGACTTCTTCCGTTGACCGGTCTTGAATGTCACGCACCGAAATACTCGGATCACCGACGATTCCGGAAAATGCGCGGAGAATCTCGTCGTAGTCCGGCTGCTCATGTTTGTCGAGCGGCATGTTTGCTTCGACCAACACGACAATCTGGTGCTCGATCAGATCGAGGACGTTCTTCTTGAGGTCCTCACCTGCGAGCAGTTTGCGCCGCTCTTCGTAGATCACCTCACGGTGCTTGTTCATGACGTCGTCATACTCGACCAAGTGCTTGCGCAGGTCGAAGTTATGGCCCTCAACCTTGGTTTGAGCGTTCTCGATCGTCTTGGAGATCAGGTTGTGCTCGATCGGCGTCTCGTCGTCCATCCCGAGCTTATCCATCAGCCCACTGATGCGATTTGACCCGAACCGACGGAGCAACTCGTCTTCGAGCGAGAGGAAGAAACGGCTCGATCCAGGATCACCCTGGCGCCCGGCACGACCACGCAACTGATTGTCGATGCGCCGCGACTCGTGCCGCTCGGTACCGATGATGTGGAGACCGCCCTTTTCTTTCACGCCAGGACCAAGAACGATGTCGGTACCACGACCCGCCATGTTGGTTGCGATCGTGACTGCCCGCGGCTGACCCGCCTCGGCAACGATCGCGGCCTCGCGCTCGTGGAACTTCGCGTTCAACACCTCATGCTTTACGCCTCGACGCTGTAGCAGATCGCTGAGCAACTCGCTCTTTTCGACAGATGTGGTACCAACCAGCACTGGTCGGCCCTGGGCCGACATTTCGGCAATCTCCTTGGCCACCGCGTTGAACTTGGCCATCTCAGAACGATAAACCTGATCCGAGAAATCCTCGCGAACCATCGGACGGTTGGTCGGAATGACGACCACCTCGAGGTTGTAGATGGTCGCGAATTCTTCCGCCTCGGTTTCGGCTGTCCCGGTCATACCGGCCAGTTTGTCGTACATGCGGAAGTAGTTCTGGAAGGTGATTGTCGCCTGCGTCACCGTCTCTTGCTGGACGCGGACGTTCTCCTTCGCCTCGATTGCTTGATGCAGACCCTCGCTGTAGCGTCGACCCAACATCATCCGCCCGGTGAATTCGTCGACGATGATAACTTCGCCGTCCCGGACGATATAGTCCTTGTCGCGATGGAACAGTGCCTGAGCCTTCAGCGCTTGCTCGAGATAGTGCGTTAGCTCGGAGTAACGGTCGTCATAGAGGCTCTGACCCTCGGGAATCTGGAGCAACCGCTCCATCTTGTCGATTCCTTCGTCGGTCAGAGTGGCACTCTTCTGCTTCAGATCGATCTCGTAATGCGTATCCTCGCGCAACTGCTTCACCAGTCTGGCGAACTGGTAGTAGCGATCGATCGTCTCCTCGGCGTTGCCGGAGATGATGAGTGGCGTTCGCGCCTCGTCGATCAGGATGTTGTCGACCTCGTCGACAATAGCGTAATGCAGTGGTCGCTGCACCTGCGCCTCGCTGACGAGAGCCAGGTTGTCCCGTAGGTAGTCGAAGCCGAATTCGTGATTCGTGCCATAGGTGATATCGACCCGATAGGCCTCCTGGCGTGAAATCGGACGCCAGTGATTCAGTCGATCGTCCGGGCTGGAGTCCTCATCGATGTAGTCCGGATCGTAGATCGCAGCGGTCTCGTGCGTGATGACGCCAACGCTGACCCCCAGCCGGTGGTAGATCGGGCCCATCCAGCCACCACCGACGCGAGACAGATAGTCGTTCGGCGTGACCAGGTGCGCGCCAAGTCCCTCCAGCGCGTTGAGGTAGAGCGGCAGAGTCGCGACCAGCGTTTTGCCTTCGCCGGTTTTCATTTCGGCGATCTTGCCCTGATGCAGAACGATGCCTGCCATCAACTGGACGTCATATTGTCGCTGACCGATCGCCCGGCGCGCAGCTTCGCGCACGCACGCGTACGCCTCTGGCAGCAGGTCGTCGAGATCGTCTTCGTCGTCTTCCAGGCGCTGGCGGAACTCAACCGTCTTGTTGCGCAGTTCATCGTCGCTGAGAGACTGGATGCTTGGCTCGAACTCGTTGATCTCATCGACAATCTCTTGGAGATCCTTCAACACTTTGTCGTTGGGATTGCCAAGAATCTTCGAGAAAATATTTCGCATGTTGGGGATCCCCCGTTGTCAGAATAGGTCATGGTTCGGGTTTTCAGGCCGTGCCAACCCTAAGTGTACTTTCCGCATGCGCTTTAGTCGAATTCGACGCGCTCGCGCGGTCAAGAATTGGCCAGGCTCGACTCAAACTCGTGATAGTCGGCGAACACTCTGGTTCTGCCGTCAGAAAGCCGCAGCAGTGGCGCGTCGAACGCACGTAAGAACGCACGATCGTGCACCACCGTGATGACGGTGCCGTCGAACGCCTCGAGGCTGCGCTGGAATTGGTCGCGTCCCTCGATATCGAGATGGTTCAGGGGTTCATCGAGAATCAGCAGATTGCATCCGCGTAGCATCAGCAACGCAAGCTGCAATCTAGCTCGTTCTCCTGGCGAGCACTTGCCGACCGGCCGGAACACGTCATCGCCCGAAAACAAGAAGTAGTGGAGAAAATTGCGCGCATCGGTTTCGCTCATCGCTCGCTCGCGTAATGCAGTAGAGAGAACACTGCGCCGCATGTCCAGCGTCTCCTGCTCCTGGGCAAGCACGCCGAGGCGGACACCAGTGCCGAGATCGATCGCACCGCGTGTCGGGCTGATATCGCCTGAGATCAGCTTGATCAGGGTCGTTTTGCCAGAACCGTTAGGCCCGACGATCGCCAGCCGTTCTCCATACTGTAAATCAAGATTGATCCCGTCGAATAGGATCGGTCCGTCGTCGAAAGCGAAACCAACGTCCTCCAGATGCAAGACGGCGCGACCGCCGGGAGGAGCCTCACCGAAGTCAAGATTGAGTGACCAGTCCTGGCGTGGCTTCTCGACGAGCTCATCTGAATCGAGAAAGCGCTTCAGTTTCTTCTCACGCGACTTCGCCAACCCTGCCTTTTTTCGCGCCAATCGACGCACACCCGGTTGGCGCGGCGTCGTGGACAGCTCGATGTCAAGTGCCTCGCCCTTCAGTCGCGCCACGTCCGCCGCCACTTTCTGCACGTATTTTTCTTGCTGCACCCAGGTCGCTTGCTGCATCTCCGCCTCGCGCTGCCGGGCCGCTATGAAGTCAGAGTAATTGCCGGGATAGCTAAGCAGTTTACGCTGGTGCGGATCGAGATACAGGATGCGTTCGACCGTTCGGTCGAGGAACTCACGATCGTGCGAGACGGCCAGGACCGAACCGGGAAATGAGGTGACGAAATCTTCGAGCCAGACGAGGGCATCGATATCAAGATGATTGGTCGGCTCGTCGAGCAGGAGCAGTCCCGGCTCACGCAGCAGGAGCATCGCCAGCCCAAGACGCGTCTTCTGCCCACCGCTGAGGGAGTCGACCGGATATCCCAGACGGTCCTCGGTCAGGCCCAACCCATCGAGAATCACGATTCCGCGCTGCTCCCGTTCGTAGCCTCCGAGCGCCTCGAATTGGGCCAGCGCGTGATCGTAGCGATTGAGAGAAGACGGCTCATCAGGAGCCTCGGCCAGCATCTCGGCGGAACGTCGAACGCTTTCCTCAGCCGCGCGCCAATCGGACTGAGCCCAGGCGACCGCTTCCTCCACCGTCAGATGATTGATCTCGTCGAGTACTTGAGGCAGGTATCCAACGGTGAGATCAGACGGCGAGCGCACCACCTCGCCTGAATCGGGTCGATCAAGACCGACAGCACAGCGAAGCAACGTGGTCTTGCCGGAACCGTTCGGCCCTATCAGTCCAACGCGCTCACCGTCGTTGAGTACGAGCGAAATGTTGTCGAGGACGATTTCCGCCCCAAAGAATTTCGTGAGGTGTTTGAGCTGCAACATGAAACTAGCCATCCTTCGAGCGACCGTAATTTGCCGGTTTCCGAGAAGGTAGCTAGTTGATCAAGTGCCTCTCCGAGGGGACACGTCGCGTCGCACACACGACGGTAAATCATATAGACGTGCGCGATCACGCGCATCTGTCAGTATAGGGATTTCCAGCCAGGGGAGCAAGTCGGACGACAGCGTCGCGCGACTGAGCGAGAATGACGATATTCCAGCGCGACAGCATCAAGTGAATCGCAGGAGGGGCACCCGAATGTTCGAAGAGCGGTCAATTGGCGGCTATACCACGGGACCAGGAACATTGGTCGGTATCTCGGTGGTGCTCGTGTTAATAAACCTGATCTTCAGCATCGTCGCAAACGCTGGTTTCAGAGAGTCGGACGTCAGCGACACCACGCGCGGCTTTCTCACCTGGCAACTCATCGGGAATCTCTGTGGACTGGCAACCGTGCTGACGCTGACGGCAGTCCTTCGATTCATCCCGCTGCACGTCGCGTTTCCCATCACCACGGGGCTTGCCGTGATCGGCGTGGCGTCTTATGCCCTCTTTCACGAGTCGATCAGCAGGTACGATTGGGTGGGATCGGTCTTTGTCGTGGTGGGCATCGTGCTCATCGGACGCGGCTCATGACAAAGAAATGGCTGGAAGTGAAAGACGAGGATCCAGACAAGATTAGCAATGCGGAAGCAGATTCACGTCCGAGGTTCGTCGACCGAGTACATGAGGTCGTGCGTCAAATCCCCTACGGCCGGGTTACGACCTACGGCCGCATTGCCCGCGCGGTTGGCGCGCCTCGATCGGCTCGCATGGTCGGCTGGGCCATGCACAACTGTCCGGACGACGTCTCCGAGATCGCTCATCGTGTGGTAAATCGAAACGGAGAACTCACTGGCGGCTGGTCGTGGGGGCATCCGGACGTCATGCGTGGGCTGTTGGAAGATGAAGGCGTCACCTTCATCGACGAGTATCAGGTCGATCTGACCAAATACCTTTGGGAACCGGAAATCGAAGGCGAGCCGGACGTCTAACCTAGCCGCCGCCCACGAAGTGAACAATTTCGAGCTTATCTCCAGCAGCCACTTCGCGGCTGTCGAATTCGTTGCGTGGAACGATGGTCCCGTTGAGCTCAACGGCCACCAGCGTCGTCTTGAGGCCACGAGCCCGAATCAGATCCCCAACTGTCCGCACGTCCTCGAAGTCAGTCGGTTTCCCGTTGATGGTCAATTGCACGGCTTACTCACTCCCTCTCAATGCCGACGCGTAGCTCCGGGCAGCGACGGTTGGGTCGACGGCCTTCAGGATGCCGGACAGCACCGCGACACCATGCGCCCCGGCACCTGTCACCTCCGCTACGCGCTCAGGTGTTATGCCGCCAATGGCGATCACCGGGATCGAACAGGCGCTGGCGACCTCTTCAATGAACGCGAGACCTCGACCTTGCTGCCCCTTCTTGCTGGCCGTCTCGTAGACGTGCCCTGCAATCACGAAGTCAGCGCCGTCGAGTTCGGCCCGCCTGGCACCATCGGCGTCGTGAATCGAACGACCCAACAGCAGGCGATCTCCGACCAGGGGTCGCACCTCTATTAGCGGCAGCGACCGCTCCCCAAGTTGCACCCCATCCGCCGCGCTGACGAGAGCCACGTCGACCCTATCGTTGATGAACAGGAGCGCTTGGCCTGAGACCTCACGATGTACTGCTCTGGCAGCTACCAACAGGTCAGCCGCCGCGGTTGACCTGTCACGGATGTGCACCGCGTCGACACCGCCAGCGACCGCCATTCGCGCAACGTCTTCAAACCTGACGAGATCGCATATACCGCTGTCGCTGATCAGGTGCAGGCGAGGCACGACGGGTCGACTCATGCTCTCCCACATCCAGCGGACTCCACGGCTCGCACCAAGTTCGCCGTCGCTTCGCGGATGTCGTCGGCCGCCACCACCGAAGAGATCACCGCTACGCCGGACGCTCCCGCACGGATAACGGGCGCCGCGTTATGGGCATTGATTCCACCGATACCGACCACTGGAATTGTTACCGAGCGGCAAACCTCTTCAATCCGCCGCACGCCCACGGCCTTACCAGCGTCAGCTTTGGTGGAGGTTCCGTAGACTGGCCCGACACCAAGGTAGTCGGCTCCAAGGCGGGCTGCCTGCAATGCGTCGACGAGCGTGGCGGGCGAGTAGCCGATTACTAGTCGACCTCCGACGATGGCGCGTGCCTCCGTCAAGGGCAGATCTTCATCTCCCAGATGAACCGCATCCGCTTCCAGCGCGAGCGCCAGGTCAACACGATCGTTGACCACGAACATGATTCCCGCGTCGCGGCACATTGCGCGCAGTTCCCGGCCAACCGCCACCGCGTCGTGCAGGGACCCCTGCTTCCAACGCAATTGGACAGCGGTCGCGCCACCTGCAATAGCGGCGCGCACCACATCCTGCTCTGACCTACCGCGCGACAGACCGCGATCGGTCAGCACGTAGACGCCGAGCGCGGCCGTTAGTCGATCTCCACGAAAACTCGCGTCGCCACTCATGTCTTTTACCGGACCACGCCTTCGAGCGGACTGCTCGCCGACGCGTACGGCAGTTTCGGAATGCGTCCGGCCAGGTACGCCAACCGTCCGGCGTCGACACCCAGCCGAATGGCGCGTGCCATGGCACCCGGGCTGGCAGCCTTGGCAATCGCGGTGTTCACCAAGCAGGCGTCCGCGCCAATTTCCATGGCCAGCGCAGCGTCGGATGGCGCACCAATCCCGGCATCGACCACCACCGGTACGGTTGCCTGCTCGATGATGATCTGAATCTGGCGGTAATCCGGAAGTCCTTGCCCGGAGCCAATTGGTGACGCCAACGGCATGACCGTGGCCGTGCCGACCTCTTGGAGTCGCTTGGCCAGAACCGGGTCCGCGTTGATGTAGGGCAGCACGGTGAACCCCTCTTTGACCAATTTCTCGGCGGCCTCAAGGGTACCGATCGGATCTGGCAGGAGGTACTTGGGATCCGGGATGACTTCCAGCTTGATCCAATCGGACAAGCCCATCGACCGTGCGAGATGGGCCACACGAATCGCCTCATCGGCCGTCTGGCAACCAGCAGTATTTGGCAAGATGGTGTAGCGCTTCCAGTCGACATCCTCCAGGATGCTGCGGCTCTTCGGATCGTCAAAATCGATGCGCCGCAGGGCGACGGTGATCATCTGCGCACCCGACGCCTCGAAAGCGGCGAGCATCTCCTCAGAATTGCGATACTTGCCAGTACCGAGAATCAGACGCGAAGAAAAATCGCGATCCGCGATTCGGAGCGGGCTATCGGCTTTGCCGTTTGCGTTGAACTCCACTATTCGACCTCCGTCGACATGTCGGCGCTGGTTGAGCGCCACAGCTTGTAGAAATGATGAACGGGAGAATGACCAGCGCCGATCTGGTAGGAATTGACCAGCGCTCCATGCAGAAAGTCTTTGGCGTCAGCGATCGCGTTCATTGGGTCACGCCCCGCGGCGAGCCGGGCGGCGATGGCTGACGAGAAGGTACATCCTGTTCCATGGGTGTTTCGGGTGTGCACACGCGGGGCCGACAGGCGTTCGACGTGGCTGCCATCAAACACGACGTCGACCGCCGCGCCGTCCAAGTGGCCGCCCTTGACCACGACGACAGTAGCGCCGTGATCGTGAATGACCCGTGCCGCCTCGATCATGTCGGCTTCACTGCGAATCGACCCACCGGTAAGCACTTCGGCTTCCGGTATGTTTGGCGTCACAATGAATGTCAGTGGCAGCAGAAGTTCGAGCACCGCTTCGACCGCGTCTTCTCGCAGTAAACGATCACCGCTCTTCGCCACCATGACAGGGTCCACTACCAATTGCTTGATCTGATGCCGACGCACACCATCGACAACTTCAGCGATGATTTGTGATGACGAGAGCATGCCGGTCTTCACCGCGTCAGCGCCGATGTCATCCATCACCGCGTCAATCTGCGCGCGCACAATCTCAGTCGGTATCTCGTGAACGGCAGTGACACCGACCGTATTCTGCGCCGTGATGGCCGTGATGACGCTCGACCCGTAGACACCGAGAGCGGAGAACGTCTTGAGATCGGCCTGAATCCCGGCGCCGCCACCGGAGTCAGATCCGGCGATCGTCAGCGCTTTCGGCACCCGAGTTCCGTCTTGCAATGCCAAACCTCCCTCGCAAATCGGGATCAGGAGGCGAAACACAAAAAGCCGCCGACCCCGATACGGTCCGGCGGTACCATGCTGGCGTTCAAACCCCGGTGCCGTCCCTTCGCTGGTATTATCCAGATCAGGTTCGGAGGGTTGGTGGGTTTCCCCACGCTCTCAGCGCCTTGCGCACCCCTGGCAACCGTTTCATTGAAGAATATCACGCACTTCTCCACGACTCAACTCTACGGCTGAGGGTGAATTCCAGCTGTCCCCGACCCGCTCTGCGCTCATTGTTCGGCGACGACGCCAGCGTTGACATTCGTCGGCGCGCCCCTCTATAGTGCCCCGATCGGTCCGCGAGGATCGCAAGGGACTGGAGTTCGGCCGCAATGCCAGACAACCGCAAGATGAATCTGAAATTTGGAAGTCGCGCCGTTCATGCGGGTGAGCGGCCGCAGCCGCGCGACTTCGTACCGATCGCGACACCGATTTTCGCTTCGTCGAGCTTCGTGTATGACGACTTGGACCAGATGGACGCCGCGCTTGGTGGCGCCGAAGGGGTTTTTGTCTACAGTCGCTATGGGAATCCGACGGTTGAAGCGATGGAGACCGCCGTCGCCGCGTTGGAAGAGCAGGACGCCGCTCTCGGAGTGAGTTCCGGCATGGCCGCGGTGAATCTCGCACTGCTCGCCTGTGCGAAGTCCGGTACGCGTATCGTCGCATCGCGCGACCTTTATGGCGCGTCGGTCAAACTGCTGGACGCCATCTATCGGACCCTTGGTGTCGAGACCGAGTTCGTCGACATCCTCGATTTGGAAGCACTGGAAGCAGCGTTGAGTCACGGTGAAGTACGAGCGGTGATCGCTGAAACGATCTCGAATCCGCTGCTGCGCGTCACCGACGTCGCGGCGGTTGCCGAACGAGCACATTCGATTGGCGCGCGGCTTATCGTCGACAACACATTCGCAACTCCGTGGCTCGTCCGACCAGGCCTTCTTGGCGCCGACTACGTCGTTCATAGCTCGACTAAATACCTGGGCGGGCATGGTGATGTAACTTCAGGAGTGATCGCATGTTCGAGCGAACGCCGAGCGGAACTGGTCGATCTCAATAAGTCGACCGGCGGCGTGGTGAGCCCGTTTGATGCCTGGTTGGTCTTGCGTGGCATCAAGACGCTTCCGCTACGAATGGAACGCCAGTGTCGATCGGCGGCGATTGTGGCGGACTGGCTCTTCCACCATCCGAAGCTCGAGTGGGTCTATTACCCCGGACTACCGGGCCACGAGAGTCATAACATCGGCCAGCGGCAATTCCCCAGGGGTATGTTTGGTGGCATGATCTCGTTCGAGATTCGCGACGGCGACCGCGAAAAGGTTTTCCGCTTCCTACGCGCGTTGGAGATGATTGCTCCCGCCACAACGCTCGGAGACGTCTACTCGCTCGTCCTCTATCCAGTGATGTCGTCGCACCGGGCTCTTACGCCGGAGCAGCGGGCGCAGGTTGGTATCGGAGAAGGTTTGGTTCGGTTGTCGGTTGGGATCGAGGATCCCGTCGACATCATCAGCGATCTCGAGCACGCGCTCGACGCCATTTTAAGTCGATGGCGGTGTTGGTATCTCAAGTCGGGAGGGTGAGTTGACCACCGCAGACACCAGTTCCAAGAGCGACATGATCCGCGAGCAGATGCCCGCCGTGCTGAAGAACGCGTATCTCAATACGGGTACATTCGGACCGCTGCCGACGCCAACAATCGACGCGTTGACCGCACATGTTCGTGGCGAGCTCGAAAACGGCCGTATCACCATGGACAACTACATTCGGGCAGGCGAGATCAAGACCGAAGCTCGCGAGAAATTCGCCAAGGTCTTCGGCTGCTCGCCGGAGAACATCACTCTGACGCGTCACACCACCGATGGAATGAACATCGGTGTGAACGGCATCAACTGGCAGGCCGGTGACGAGATCGTCTTGAGCGATATGGAGCACCCGGGCGGTCAGGGACCGGTGTACAACGTGGCGCGACGCTATGGGGTCGTCGTCCGCACCGCCAAGCTCGGGGACGGAACCGGTGACGTTGTCGGCGCCTTCGAGCGATTGATCTCACCACGCACGCGATTGCTGCTCACTTCACACCTGACTTGGAACACTGGCACCGTGCTGCCGCTGGCAGACATTGTCGAGATGGCACACAAGCACAACGTGCTCGTGGTCGCTGACGCCGCTCAGTCGCTCGGCTCGGTTCCGCTCGACGTGGTCGGCATGGGAGTCGACGTCTACGGTGGCCCGGGCCAGAAGTGGTTGTGCGGACCCGAAGGCACCGGCGCGACCTATGTCTCGGACTATGCGTTGCAGCAAATCAATCAGACGGTCGTTGGTTACTCATCAGTCGCGGCCTGGGAACATTCCGGCGGCCACTTCACACCGCGGCACGGCGCCGATCGCTACGAGGTGGGCGGAGTCTTCACTCCGGCGATCCTCGGCAACGTCACCAGCCTGAAGTTTATCCAGGAGACGGCCGGGCTCGAGTGGGCGTACAACCGCATCTCGACCCTCGGCCAGTACTGCTGGAATAAGCTTTCCGAGATCGATGGTGTGACCATGGTCACACCGCAGGATCAGATGGCGGGACTGGTCTCCTTCAATCTCGAAGGACACGAACCGCCTGCTCTGACCGAGAAACTGGCTGAACGAGGCATCATCATTCGCTACATCGGCACTCCCCTGTGTGCCCGCGTCTCTACTGGTTTCTACAACAACGAACAGGACATCGATCGGCTCGCCGATGCGATCCGCGACATCCGGCTCGATCGCTAGGCGCTCAACTGTGTCAATTGGACCGGGCAGTGAATCCTCTGCCCGGCCCGTTCAATTCTCAGCCGTTCCTTTGTCGCAGCGATGAGTGAGTGAAAGAGAGTGTCGATGGATAATGAAGAGCGCGCCAACCAGGGCCTGCTGCTGGCGGATCTCTCCTGGCCCGAAATCCGGGATATCCGCGATCGGGTTGATCTCGTGCTTCTGCCAGTTGGCTCGAATGAGCAACATGGTCCCAACCTGGCGGTGAAGATGGACATCGCCTCGTGCGCGGAGTTTTGCCGCCGCGCGTCAGCGATGATGTATCCGAAGGTTGCCGTGGCCCCCGCGATGCCCTGGGGCGTATCGTTTCATCACATGAATTTCCCAGGCACGATCACGCTCTCAACCGAGACCTTCATCCAGGTGCTGGTTGAGGTCATCGCGTCGCTACAACATCATGGCTTCGAACGCTTCCTCATCGTTAACGGTCATGGTGGCAACATCCCAGCGATGAACGTCGCGGCCGTGCGCGCTTCGGAAGAACTCGAGGTTTCATTCGTGGGCGCTTGCTCCTATTTCTCCTTTGCCGATCGCACGATCTTCGAGAAATATGTCAAATCACCAATCACTGGCCATGCCTGCGAAGTCGAGACATCGCGCGCCATGGAACTCGTGCCGGAGATCGTGAAGCAGGATTCACTCGCTGCAGGCGAGATCACCGACCTGCAGAAAGGCTTTGGCCAGCTCGCCAAACGCTACAGCGTGAGCATTCCCTACCGCTTCGATCGCTTGACACGCAACGGAGCTCTCGGAGACGCACGTCAGGCGTCAGCAACGTTCGGGCGAGAGATGATGCAAAGCGCGCTGGAGAATTTCACATCGTTCTGCGACGAACTGATCGAGGCAAACCCGGTCTGACACGCAATGAGGTGAATTTGTTCGGCGCGCGATCTCGTATCAGCGCGATGTTGGTGAGTGCTACGTCAGAGCCGCGGCCAATCGCGCCGATTCGATTCTCTCCCATGTATGGTTATGTCGAACGCACCGTCGAGAAACGTCGGGAGGAAAGAGATGCATCAAGCAGATGGGGCGCTCTGGCCGGCCGGACACCGTGCCACGGTAATCCTCTCCTTCGACGTCGATGGCGAATACGGCGAGGTGAACCATCACGGCGCGGACGATTGGTACTGGCGCTCGAACGCCCAGTACGACCAACAGGCGGGGATCTGGCGCATCATGCGCCTCCTTGACGACTTCGACGTCACTGCAACCTTCTGTTGGGTCGGCAAGGTCGCCGACGAGCGTCCGGACATCGTCAAGACCGCCTTTGACGCCGGTCATGAAATCTCAACTCATGGCTGGGATCATCGACACTTCAGCGCCATGAGCGTCGACGAGCAACGTGAAGACCTGGTCAGAACCCGAGAACTGCTTCAATCGATCACTGGAGAGCGACCGGTGGGGCACAAGACTCCCGGCTGGCGTTTCACCGAGCAGACAGTCCCGCTGCTGCAAGAACTCGGATTTCGCTGGAACATGGACTACGCATCAAACGATGTTCCGTTTCTCATGGCGCCGGACGCAGACAAGAATCCGATCGTTCAGCTTCCACCATCGCGCCTTTGGGACGACTACAGCTACTTCGTCGATCCGATCGCCCCGCCGCGACATGCCTTCGAAATGTGGCGTGACGACATCGACGTGTTGCGCGCCGAAGGCAAGTTGATGTGCCTGACCTTTCATCCTTGGGTAACGGGACGTCCGGCGCCGTCGCGCGCACTCGCGATGTTCCTGGATTACGTGGTCAGTTTGGGAGACGTCTGGATCGCCCGAGCGGATCACGTTGCCTATTGGTGGCTTGAAAATCAGGGCAAATCCGCTCAAGGCAAGTAGGTTCGACAGATTCGCGGTGAGGCAGCGCTCCGTCGGGTCTGAGGAACAGACTGATTACGACGCGGCTGAGACCAGCCGCGAGAAGTTCGAGGAAAAATGAGCAGCAACTACCTCTTCGTCAACGGACACGTAATGACCGGTGAACTCGATCAGAAACCTGCCAGTGCGGTCGCGGTTCGGGACGGGCGCATCGTCGCCGTCGGAAGTGACGACGAACTGAAGTCGTGGAGCGGCCACTCGACCGAAATCATCAACCTGAAGGGACGCACGATAGCGCCCGGTTTCAACGATTCTCACTGCCATCCGATGTTCGTCGGATTCGGGTTGCAGCAGATCAACGCCAGCACGCCGCCGAACGTCAGAATCGCCGACATCACCCGTCGCGTCGCCGAACGCGCGAGAGAGACCGCACCAGGCGAGTGGGTCATGGCCCGCGGTTACGACGACGCCCGACTGGCGGAAAACCGCCATCCGAATAAGCACGACCTGGACGCGGTTGCCCCGAACAACCCGGTCATTGTGGTCCGTGCTTGTGGGCACATTGCCGCCGTGAACAGCCGCGCACTGGAGATCGCCGGAATCACCCGCGACACGCCGGATCCCGAAGGCGGAACGATCGATCGGGACGAACACGGCGAACCGACCGGCGTCGTACGAGAAGCGGCGCAGACGCTGGTACGATCGAAAATCGCTGAACCCACGACCGAACAGATCAAACAGGCGCTGATCATGGCCGGAAAGCAGTTCCTTTCGGTCGGCGTGACCAGCGTCGGCGAGGCCGGCATCCGACGGCCAGAAGAGATGTACGCCTATCAGGAACTGGCGCACTCGGGAGAGTTGCCGGTTCGCACCTACCTGATGATGATGATCGACGAGACACTTGAGCCGCTGAGTCAACTCGGTATCCGCACCGGATTCGGTGATGCCTGGCTGCGCATTGGCCCAGCCAAGATCTTCCTCGACGGAAGCATCGGCGGGCGTACCGCCCGAATGTCGCAACCGTACGAGGGGCAGGACGACAATCTGGGACTCTGGATGCAGGATCCGCAGGTGATGAAGAACAAGCTGAAGGCGGCCCACAAGGCTGGCTTTCAGTGCTGCGCGCATGCGATCGGCGACGCCGCCATCGAGCTGCTCATCGAGTCATACGAAGAGGCGCTTGAGGAAGATCCGCGGCCGAACACGCGCCACCGTATCGAGCACAGCAGCATTCTGCGCCCTGATCTGATCGATCGTATCCAGCGCATCGGCGCTGTCCCGGTTCCCGGCACGACATTCCTGTACGCTTTCAAGAACGCCTACGTGCAAAACCTGGGCATGGACCGAATCCGCTACGCTTACGCAATGAACACCTTCTTCCAGCGTGGCATCGTGGCATCGGCCAGCACGGACGCACCGGTCGACTCAACGCGAGCCATGATCGGCATCCAGACAATGGTGACCCGTCGTAGTGAAGAGGGCGACGTCATCTGGCCGGAAGAGCGCATCTCGCTGGAGCAGGCAGTGCGCGCCTATACCTACAACGGCGCCTACGCTTCCTTCGAGGAAAACCTCAAAGGAACGATTGCACCCGGCAAACTGGCCGATCTCGTTGTGCTGGAGACCGACCTGCGGCAGGTGAAGCCAGAGGAACTGGAGCACGTCGAGGTCGATCTGACGTTCAGCGAGGGTGAGATCGTCTACTCCCGGTCCGCGTCCGAGGACTGATATCGCGGTCTTCGCGCCAAACGTCGTTGGGGGCGATGCTTGCGTCGCCCCGGTCCGTCCCGCCCTCGAACAAACTCGCGGGGTGCACCGAAGGACTCACTATGCCCGCAGATACCGTCTTCCGCAACGGAACCGTCATCACGATCGATGAGACCACGCCAGATGCCGCCGCGGTCGCCGTCCTCAACGGACGGATCATCGTCGTCGGCGACGATGCGGCAGTTCGCGACGAAATCGGACCGAACACCCAGGTGGTCGACCTTGCCGGTCGAACGCTGATGCCCGGGATCAACGACAACCACTGCCACCCGATGGGATTTGGTGCATCACTGCGGATGATCGATGCCAGCCCGGGCAACGTCAGCACGCTGACCGACCTGCTCGAGCTTTTCACGCAGGAAGCATCGAACCCCGGCGACGAATGGTTACGCGGCCGCGGTTACGACGACACACGCCTCGACGTTCAGCGGCACCCCACCCGCTGGGACCTGGACAAAGTAACCGGCGGACACCCAGCGTTCCTCACACGAACCTGCGGGCATATGTCGGTCGCCAATTCCGTCGCGCTGCGTATGGCGGGCATCACGCGAGATACACCAGACCCGATTGGCGGCGAGATCGAGCGGGATGAACGCGGTGAACCGACCGGTTTGTTGCGGGAACGAGCACAGAGTCTGGTGCGGCACCAGATTCCAGAGACAACCGTCGATGACATCAAGCAGGCGCTTGTCGCGGCCGGGAAGAAGTTCCTGAGCTTGGGAATTACCAGCGTTGCGGAAGCCGGAATCTCGTCACCCGATCAGATGCAGGCCTATCAGGACCTTCGTACGGCAAATGAACTGCCGGTGCGCAGCTACCTGATGATGATGATAGATTCGACGCTCGCGCCGCTTACCCGACTCGGTCTGCGCACGGGCCTCGGAGATGAGTGGCTACGTATGGGTCCGGCGAAACTGCTTCAGGATGGGAGCGGCGGTGGGCGCACGGCGGCGATGTACCGGCACTATCCAGATCAACCCAACAACTTCGGCATCACTATCTACTCTCAGGAACAACTCGACGAGAAATTCGCCGCCGTCGCCAAAGCAGGATTTCAGGGTGCCGCCCACGCGATTGGCGACAAAGCCATCGACATGATCCTCACCGCCTACGAGCGCGCGCTCACGGCTTACCCGCAGCCGGATGCCCGCTGGCGCATCGAGCACTGCGGCATGATGACACCGCGGCTGCTGGCACGCATGAAGCAATTGGATCTACTGGCGATTCCGCAGCCCGCGTTCGTCTATTACTTGGGTGACTCCTACATTCGCAACTTCTCAGAAGATGCACTCGACTTCTCGTACCCGGGTCGTAGTTGGTTCGATCTCGGCATCACCGCGATCGGCAGTTCCGATGCGCCCGTTGTCTCGCCCGATCCGTGGGTTAACATCCGTTCGGCCGTAACACGCTTGACGCAGGATGGACAGCGCATGGGGCCGGACCAGGGAGTGACCGTGGACGAGGCTTTGCGGATGTTCACTCTGCACGGAGCCATCGGATCGTTTGAAGAGTCGATCAAGGGATCCATTACGCCGGGCAAGCTCGCGGATCTGATCGTTATCGATCGCGATCCGCGAACGATCGAACCTGAAGAATTGCATACCGTGCAGAACGATCTGACCATGATCGGAGGAAGGATCGTCGTCGAGCGGTAGACTGTTTCTCGTGGAATCAAAGCGTCGCTGACGCGTTGGTGAAGACGTAGCGCAAGGAGGTCTCTCATGCTCACCATTCGGTATCTTGGGCATTCGGCGTTCGCGCTCAATGACGGGTCGCGCGAGGTACTGGTTGACCCGTTCTTGACCGGGAACCCCATGGGCGCCGCGTCTCCGGAGGATTTCAATCCGGTCGCCATTCTGCTGACTCACGCCCACAACGATCACGTTGGGGACACTGTCAGCATCGCCAAACGCACCGGCGCGATGGTCATCAGCACCTTCGAGCTTGGCGAGTACATGGAAAAGCAGGGCGTCAACGCGAACTACGGCAATCATGGCGGCACGCTGAAATTCGACGGCGGAAGCGCCAAGCTCACGCCCGCCTGGCACACGTCGTCGTATACGACGGAAGATGGTCAGGTCGTCGCACCCGGGGTTCCTGCAGGTATGATCGTCAAGTTTGGCGGCAAAACGGTCTATTTCGCCGGTGACACCTGCCTATTCGGCGATATGGCTTTGATTGGTGAAGAAGGCCTTGACCTCGCGATCCTCCCCATCGGCGATCACTTCACTATGGGACCTGAAGATGCAGTCCGCTCGCTGAAATTGCTCAAGCCGAAAGTGGCAATTCCCTGCCACTACAACACGTTCCCACCACTGAAGCAGGATCCACACAAGTTCGCCGAGGACGCGGAAGAGCACGCCGGAGTCAAGGTGAAGGTCCTTGATCCGGGCGAGTCGTACGAAGCCAAATAATGGCGGCACTTCACCATTAGTGGCTCGCGTTCCTGCGTCGGGGCAGACGCGTGCGTCTGCCCTGCTGAGTCTCACCGGACCGAGCACCGGCAACACAACCAACTGATGCCGACCAGTTCCGAATCCTGAACAGATCTTATGCGAGGACGATGAGCACCGAAGAAAATGATCAGTCAAAACAGGAGCAGCGGGCGGCTATCACTGCGGAAATGAGCCGCACCGCATTTCAGCGTAAGGCCGTCTCCCGGAGACCGGTCGGCGAAACGCTCGATGATGCGATTGCCTTTTTCAAGACACGTGGCTACCGCAGCGGGCGGACGGGTCGTCCCAATCAGATCTACGTGATGGGCGGTCGTGAGGGCTTATTGCCACGCGTGAACGCCGAGATACTGGCTCAAGGCAACGTCGGCAAAGCGAAGGTGACGATGCTCACCATCAGCGGCTTTGGCGCCGAACTGAGCGGTCACCTCAAAGACTACGTCGCGTTTCTCCGCGACCAACGCCGCGGTGCGTAGCTTCGGCACACGCTCTGACCGGAACCACCAACCACCGCGCCACAACGCGGCACGTCGGAGGGGCCATAAGCTCCGGACTCGATGCAGCGTGCGTCACTGCCGGGTGAAGGGTCTCTGCCGGAGCCAGCTGTCTCGCCTGCGACAAGTCAAGATCTTGCTGCTAGTCCCCGGCTCTGGCGTAGAGGTCCGCAGCGCTCTTGTCCGATTTCCAGCCGTTCACTCGGGCCAGGTCCTCCTCGAAGCTCGATTGGAGCTCTGTCCCGAATTGGCGATCGAACAGCGAGGCAGAGTACAGCCCAGATCGCACGCCGTAACCAGCTTCAAGACGAGTAAGGTCGTCCCAGTAGAAGGCACAGCTGGCGAACATGGCAAGCCGGAAACGCTGTGCTTGCATCACGGCGAGTACCTGCCGGGCGGCGTCTGAATGTGGCTCGAACCCGTGCTTGCAGAGCCAATCTTCGGGAGACGACGCGCCGATGACCACGTCGACGAAGTCGTTTCGTAGCTGCCATAGATCGAACGAGAGGTGCTCTGCGACTCGTTGGGATGAGCGATCGACCCGTTCGGCCAGATGGTCGAACGCGTCGCGTAACCCGCGCTTCCAGCGCCCGTCACCCGGAGTGCAAGCGCAGTCACCGCTCCAGCGCAGCAATTCATGACCGCAGCCCCAGGAAGATCTCTCTTTGATGCGAGCTGGCAGCCGCGACGGTTCCAGCGCCAGATAGTGTTCGATCGAGACGACTTCAAGATCGTGCGCGGGCGCCCGAACCGAGAGCAGATCATGCAAGAAATGGTCTTTGAAACGGTGGTGGTGACCGTAGACCTCGCCGTCGCTGGCGATGGCCACCGCGGGACGCTCAAGTGACTGGCCGTCAGGCGCTCCGTACCTCGGCAGCACGAATCGCCGCACGAAGTCTTCGGCAGAATCGGTGTCGTGTGGATTGAAGGAGACGGTACCTGACAGTGGTCCTTCATAGAAGAGGACGTCGATGGACCGTCCTGACGGCAATTCCACGCGGTACGGCCGGCGGGTGTCGACGCGCGTTGCCGCCTGGTCTGGGCTGAAGATGGAGAACTCGAGCCCTACGGTGACACAATCCTCGAGCGTCTTCAGATCAACGGCGGTCTCCGGCAGCCAGATGCCACGCGGACGGCGGCCAAAGGTGTGCTCGAACCATCGATTGCCCCAGCGAAGCTCGGTCATACGATCCCGCTGATTTGCCAGTGGCAGGATGGTGTGATGAAAACTCTGAACCACCGCGTTGCCGAAACCGGTCCGCTCTACCGCTTCACGATCCGAGTGCGCGATCGACTGCAACACATTGGGGTGCCGCTTCTTCATCCATTGGCCAAGGGTTGGTCCAAGATCAAAACTCAGTTTGTCGAAATTGCCCAGCTCAGCGTTCGGACGGTAGCACTCCGCCAGGATCTTCTCGTTAAAGTCGTGGAACGGCGCTGCCCCCGACTCCAGGGGCACCTCGCCCGTTTCCGGATCTTCACGTGGTGGCTGATAAAAATGACCGTGTACGCACAAATAACGTGTCATGAATGGCTTTCTAGCCTGGGTTCAGGCCTCATGTCCTGAACGATATCGACCCATCCGGGCACGATCGCTCGGGTGGACACTTGCGTCCGTTGAACAGACGCTTGGTCGGTGCACTGCACCTTCACTTTGATTGCGTTCGTTCGCAGAGAGAATAGCCAATTAGGCGGAATTATTCCAGGGAGTCAATGCCGGAACGTCTGACGACCGCGGCGCCAAAGCGCCACGGTCGACTCGTCCTCGCCAGACACTGACTCAGATAGGTGCCGTATTCGTTCCGTCAATCGTCCGCCACCGGCAGGGGCGTACCAACTTCGCTCTCCTGCGGATCCCGAAGAACCGCGCCAGTGTTGGCCGACGTCACCAAGTGTGCGTAGCGTCGCAAATACTTGCTGTCGATGGTCTGGCGGAACGGTTTCAACGACCGTCGGCGCACGCTCAGGTCGAGCTCGTCAAGTTCGACATCGAGACGATTGTTGGGAATGTCGATCGAGATGATGTCGCCTTCACGCACCAGTGCGATCGGCCCACCCGCCGCCGCCTCTGGAGAGACGTGCCCGATACACGCGCCGCGCGTTCCTCCCGAGAAGCGGCCATCGGTGATCAGCGCGACGCTCGTTCCAAGCCCCATACCCATCAGGTTCGCGGTTGGCGCCAGCATTTCCTGCATGCCGGGGCCACCCTTCGGTCCCTCATACCGAATCACGATCACGTCACCAGGATTGATCTGCTTCGAGAGAATCGCGCTGGAGGCGGCCTCCATGGAGTCAAATACGCGCGCTGGCCCGCGATGAACGAGCATCTCCGGCTCGACTCCGGCCGTCTTGATGACAGCGCCGTCAGGAGCCAGGTTACCGGTAAGAATCGCCAGGCCCCCGCGCTCACTGTAAGCATTCTCGAGCGGGCGGATGACCTCGGTATCTTTGATCTCGCAGTCAGCAATGTTTTCGCCAAGTGACTGCATGGTGACCGTTGTTTGGTCGAGATCGAGCACGCCTGGCTTACGCGAAATCTCCTTCAGGATGGCGCCAATCCCTCCCGCACGATGCACGTCTTCGATGTGCCAATGGGAGGATGGGCTGACTTTGCAGATATGCGGCACCCGCGAAGCCACTTCATTGATCCGCTCCAGCGGGTAGTCAAGGCCTCCTTCAATTGCCAGAGCCAATCCGTGCAGAACCGTATTGGTCGAGCCACCCATCGCCATGTCGAGCGCGTAGGCGTTGTCCATGGCCTTGTGCGTGACGATCTTACGCGGGGTCAGGTCAGCCTCTACCAGCTTGAGCAACTGACGGGCTGCCGTTCGGGCCAGCTCATTGCGCTCTTCGGTGTCGGCCAGGATCGTCCCGTTTCCCGGAAGCGCCAGGCCCAGCGCCTCCATCAGACAGTTCATTGAGTTGGCGGTGAACATGCCGGAGCAGGAACCGCAGGACGGGCAGCCATATTGCTCAAGCATCTGCAGGCGTTTCTCGTCGATCTTCCCTGCCTGATAGGCGCCGACGCCTTCGAATACGGAGATCAGGTCGACTTTTTGGCCGTCCGGCATCGTTCCGGCCGCCATCGGCCCACCGCTGATGAAGATCGTCGGAATGTCGAGCCGCATCGCGGCCATCAGCATACCTGGCACGATCTTGTCGCAATTGGGGATACAGACCATGCCGTCGAACTGATGGGCTCGAATAACCGTCTCAACCGAATCAGCGATGATCTCACGGCTCGGCAACGAGAACTTCATGCCGATGTGCCCCATGGCGATCCCGTCGTCCACACCAATGGTGTTGAACTCAAAGGGGACACCGCCCGCTTCACGCACGGCCTCCTTGACGACCTTGCCAAAGCGCTGCAGATGTACGTGGCCCGGAATGATGTCGACGTATGAATTCACCACCGCGATGAAGGGCTTACGAAAATCCTCTTCCGAACGCACCACGCCGGTCGCGCGGAGCAGGCTTCGATGCGGAGCCCGTTCGAACCCCTTCTTGATGATGTCGGAACGCACGCACTATCCCTCTCTGCTCCCTCATCGGGAGAACAGCACCGCCCAGACCGCGGTGACACCGGAAATCAAGAATTCGGCGGAATTATAGTACGGATACTAAATGCGCGCGCAAAATGGAGACTGCCGGCCCGATGGACCGGCAGCGTCTGCGCTATTGATTCTTGTGGGTCTAGTCTTCGGAGCGTTCCAGCGCTGCGTCGCCAGTGACAATACCGTACTTCTGGGCGTCATCGTCGCCGGCGGCGTCATCCAGCCCGGCGGCCTCGCGCATCTTATCTCGACGATACTTCTTCACCGCAGCTTTGAGCGTACCGAGGGCGAGCGTCGCGCAGCGCGGTCGCATCTGGACCGCCTCTTTGCCGAGAATCTCGATCATGGTGTTGTAGTCCGACTCCACGATATCGTCGAGATCCCATTTCTCGTCCTCGACCAGCTCCATCAGGATCGACGCGGCGGCCTGGCTGATCGTGCATCCTTCGCCTTCAAACGAAACGTCCTTCACACTCTCCTCGTCCTCGTCAACGTCGAGGTAAATGGTGATGACGTCGCCGCAGCCTGGATTTCCACCCGGCATGATCACGTCGGCGCCATCAATCGGTCGGCGCCTTCGGGGATGTTCGTAGTGGTCGAGCAGAATCTCGATCTGCTCCTGTCGGTCCATCATTCCTCCTGTATTACGTACGTTTCCGGCGTAGGTCTGGCTGCGAAGGATCAAATGATTCTGCTGACAATTCAGCGCTCGATCGGGACGCCAATGACGTTGCCCCACTCGGTCCACGATCCATCGTAATTGCGCACGTTCGGGTAGCCAAGTAACTCGTGCAGCACGAACCACGTGTGCGAGGAGCGCTCGCCAATGCGGCAATAGGTGACGATGTCCTGGTCGCCGGTTACTCCCTGGCCACCATAGAGCTCTCGCAGTTCGGCACCTGATTTGAAGGTACCGTCGTCATTCACGGCCTTGCCCCACGGAATATTTCTGGCTCCTGGAATATGTCCGCCGCGCAGCGCGCCTTCCTGCGGATAGTCCGGCATGTGCAACAGTTCACCGCTGTATTCACCGGGTGAGCGCACATCGACCAGTGGCTTCCCCTCGCCGACCTTCTGGCGATCTCTGTAGCCAATATGATCGAGGACGTCAGCCCTGAACGCCCGTAATTCAGTGCGCATCGGGCGTGCCGCGTAGCTGGTGTGTTCGTAGTGGGGAACCTCGCGGGTCAGCGGTCGTCCCTCGGACTCCCACTTCTTGCGTCCACCGTCCATGATCTTCATATTGGTGTGACCCATATACGCGAAGAACCAGTAGGCGTATGCGGCCCACCAGTTATTCTTGTCCCCATAGAAGATCAACGTCGTCTCGTTATCAATTCCGAAGCGCTCCATCAGCGTGGCAAAGCCTTGCGGGTCGATGAAGTCGCGCACCGTCTGATCCTGAAGGTCCTCATGCCAGTCGATCTTGACGGAACCAGGGATGTGCCCGATGTCGTACAGCAGCACGTCTTCGTCCGACTCAACGACGCGAATCCAGGATTCATCCAGATGATTCGCCACCCATTCGGTCGTCACCAAGACATCTGGGTTCACGTAGCCGCGGTCCGCGATCGCCGCTCCATCGGACACTAAGCGCTCGTTCATTGCACCTCTCCCTTCAATCGTTCAGACTGCCGTCGATTTCGCGTACGAATTCGAAGTTGTTCGCCGCCGTGATTGCGTAACCACAATCACGCCAAGAGCTATTCCGTCGGCGGTTTCAAGCGCAGAAACCGTCAGTCGCCGAAACTCACTTACCAATCGTTGACGAAACCCGACCACCGTAGTAAGGTATAACACGGCTGAAGTCAAGAATCATTCTCAGCTAGGAGTGAGTCTCAATTGTCGTCCGATAACGGAATCAGGATGACCACGCAACGAGCAGCGATCCTGACCGAGGTCCGCAAGGCGGAAAAGCACCTGACGGCCGGCGAGTTGTTTGAACGGGTCCGCCGCAACTATCCATCCATCGCCTACGGAACGGTCTATCGCACGCTCCATCTTCTGGCTGAGCGCGGGCTCATTCAAGAGTTCCCATTTGGCGATCAGGCAAGTCGGTTCGACAAACGCACCGACCGGCACGACCACGTTCATTGCACCGTGTGCGGCGAACTAGTCGACGTCGACGTTCCGATCGCGTTGCTTGCTCGCCAGGTCGCTGCCGACCAGACCGGATACGACATCCAGGAGCATCAAACCGTCTTCTCCGGCGTGTGTCCAAAGTGCCAAACGCGGACGTAGTACCATGAAGCGGAAGATCGTGCGTCCAGAGAATGCTACGTTCGACGTAGCATATTTCTCAACCAAAGGGTATACTTAATAGCCCGATCATCACTGGGGAATGCAGGAAGTGGAGGTACTGGAGCCACCTATGAGTGATAAGACGCCGTTGTTTCAGATTGAGAACTTGCACGCCGGCATTGAGGGGAGCGAGATTCTCCGCGGAGTCGATCTGACGATCAACCGTGGTGAGATCCACGCCTTGATGGGACCGAACGGTTCCGGCAAGAGCACGCTCGCGTACGTCGTCGCTGGCCACCCGAATTACGAGGTCCTTGAAGGACGCGTTCTGTTCAAAGGGGAGAACGTCCTCGAGATGAGCGCCGATGAGCGCGCGCGCCTGGGTATGTTCCTGGCCTTCCAGTATCCCACCGTCATTCCCGGCGTCAGCATGGCGAACTTCCTGCGACTCGCGGTTAACTCGGTTCGCGGCACGGACGAAGAGGGCAAACCCGCACTCTCGCCGCGCGAGTTTCGCCGCATGATGCGTGAAAAGATGTCGATGTTGAAGATGCCAGAGACCTTCGCCACTCGCTATTTGAACGAAGGCTTCTCCGGTGGTGAGAAGAAGCGCGCCGAGATTTTGCAGATGGCGCTGCTGGAGCCAGACCTGGCCATTCTCGATGAGACCGACTCCGGCCTCGACATTGACGCCCTACGCATCGTCTCCGATGGCGTGAACACGATCTTCAACGAGAATATGTCGATGCTGGTGATCACGCACTATCAACGACTGCTGAACTACATCAAGCCGCATTTTGTTCACGTGATGTTGAACGGTCGCGTGGTCGAATCGGGCGGTCCGGAATTGGCCCTCGAACTCGAAGAAAAGGGCTACGACTGGCTCAAGTCCGAAGCGGAGGAAGCCGTCAACGCCTAACGGCAGGGGCGGTTTAATCCAGAAGGAGCACGACAGTGGTAACGAAGCCAGAACTCGATATCGAACAATATAAGTATGGATTCGCCGATGCCGAGGACTACGTCTTCAAGTCCAAGAAGGGGCTCAACAAGGAGATCATTGAAGAGATCTCCCGAATGAAGGGCGAGCCTGACTGGATGCGGGACTTCCGGCTCAAGGCGTTCGACTACTTCAACAAGCGGCCGATGCCGACCTGGGGCGCGAGCCTGGCAGATATCGACTTCAACGATATCTTCTATTACGTGAAGGCCTCGTCGCAGAACCAGAAGAGTTGGGACGACGTTCCCGAATACATCAAGAACACCTTCGACAAGCTCGGCATCCCGGAGGCGGAGCGAAAGTTCCTGGCCGGTGTCGGCGCTCAGTACGAATCTGAGGTCGTCTATCACTCGCTGCGAGCCGATCTCGAGAAGCTGGGAGTCATCTTCCTGAGCATGGACCAGGCTCTCGCCGAGTATCCGGACATCGTCAAGCAGTATTTCGGCACGATCATCCCGCCGAACGACAATAAGTTCGCGGCCCTAAACTCGGCCGTTTGGTCGGGCGGCTCATTCGTCTATGTGCCGGAAGGCGTGAAGGTCGACGTGCCGCTGCAGGCCTATTTCCGCATCAACGCCGAGAACATGGGCCAGTTCGAGCGGACGTTGATCATCATCGAGAAGGACGCATACGCGCACTACGTCGAAGGCTGCACCGCGCCAACCTATTCGAGCAACTCGCTCCACAGCGCGGTCGTTGAGATCGTCGTCAAAGAAGGCGGGCGTTGTCGCTACACGACCATTCAGAACTGGTCGAAGAACGTCTACAACCTCGTGACCAAGCGCGCCGCTGCCTACAAGAACGCGACCATGGAATGGGTCGATGGAAACCTTGGATCCAAGGTGACCATGAAGTACCCGGCCGTCTGGTTGATGGAGCCCGGTGCCCATGGCGAGGTTCTCTCGGTTGCCGTCGCGTCTGATGGCCAGCACCTGGACGCGGGCGCCAAGATGGTTCACGTCGCCCCGAATACGTCGTCGCAGATCACATCGAAGTCGATCTCCAAGGGGACTGGTCGTTCGAGTTACCGCGGACTCGTCAAGGTTCACAAGGGTGCGCATGACGTGCGCGCGAACGTGGTCTGTGACGCACTGCTGCTCGATGAGCAGAGCCGTACCGATACCTACCCATACATGGAGATTGAGGAAGAGCGCGTTTCGATCGGCCACGAAGCCACTGTGAGCAAAGTCGCGGACGAGCAACTCTTCTACTTGCAGAGTCGCGGTGTCTCTGAGGCGGACGCGATGAGCATGATCGTGAGCGGCTTCATCGAGCCGATCGCGAAAGAGTTGCCGCTCGAGTATGCCGTCGAGCTGAACCGTCTGATCCAGCTCGAGATGGAAGGCTCGGTCGGATAGCACACCGGATAGGTTCGCCGCTTTATTGCAATAGGTCGGCGAACAGTTCAGGTTGGCATTCGCGATTGAATTGAGCATCGAAACGAGGGGCGGGGCGTCCCTGGCAGTTGACCAGCAACGCCAGCACCCGCCCTTCCGCGTGAGGGAGAGCATGGAAGCATCGGTGAAGGAAGCTACGAAAGGGTTCTCACGGTCCGCAGTGGAGGACCTGTCCAGGCAACGGCAAGAGCCGGACTGGGTTCGACAGAAGCGCCTGGAGGCGTGGTCGGCCTACGAAGAGCTTCCCATGCCGTCGCGCACCGACGAAGAATGGCGCAGAACGGACATCCGACGTCTGCCGATCGAAGACGTCGCGCCTTTTGCCGGCCTCGGTGGCCGCGTCTCCAAGCTCTCGGATCTCCAGGACGATATCGTCTCAAGTCTCGGAGACCCTGAGCTGAGGTCAGGCATTAACGTGCAGATCGACGGCAGCACTGTCTATTCCGAGCTAGCTCAGGATCTGGCCGATCAGGGCGTCATTCTCAGCGACCTGGCGACGGCAATCGAGCAGCATCCTGATCTGGTGAAGCAGTACTTCATGACGGACGGCGTTCCGGCTCGGGATAACAAGTTCGCCGCTCTTCACGGTGCCTTCTGGAGCGGCGGGACGTTCGTCTACGTGCCGAAGAACGTTCACGCTGAAGTGCCGCTACGGAGCCACGTCTATGCGAGCACCGCGGGGAGCGCTATCTTCCCACACACGCTGGTCATCGCCGAGGAAGGCTCGTCCGTCGTTGTTGTCGATTCGTGGTCCTCACCGACGACCGATGAACCGGTCATCGCGTCGGCGGCCGTTGAAATCTTCGCCCATGAGGCAACCAACGTGCGCTACGTTCAGATCCAGAACTGGGGCCGCAACGTTTGGAATTTCATCGACCAGCGGTCGATTCTTTCACAGGACGCTCAGGTAAACGCACTCAACGTCGCGCTCGGTTCACGACTAAGCAAGGCGCTGATTTCAGGCCATATGATCGGACCAGGTGCTGCCGCTGAGATGCTCGGCCTCTATTTCGCCGACGAGCGACAGCATATCGACCATCAGACGCGTCAGATGCACATTTCGCCCTATTGCTCCAGCGACCTGCTCTTCAAAGGAGCCATCAAAGACCGGGCGCACACCGTCTACTCAGGATTGATCAAGGTCTTCCCAAACGCGCAGCGAACCGACGCCTATCAGGCAAATCGCAACCTGGTCCTGAGCCGGACGGCGCGCGCGGACACGATTCCGAACCTCGAGATCGGTGCCAACGACGTTCGCTGCACGCATGGCGCGACCGTCGGACAGGTTGAGGAAGAGTACATCTTCTACCTAATGAGCCGTGGCATTAATCGAACTGAAGCGGTCAAACTGATCGTCGACGGATTCTTTGACGAGGTCATTGAGCGCGTTCCCGTTCCGGAAGTTCAGGAGGAAGTGCGGGCGGCGATCGCTCGAAAGATCGGACTATGAGTACCTCACCCAGGAACGCAGCCGCCAAAATCGATGTCGACCACGTCAAGGCGGACTTTCCAGTCCTTCAGTTGACGACGCACGACAAGCGCATGGTCTATCTCGATAGCGCCGCGAGCTCGCAGAAGCCGCTGGTCGTAATAGACTCGCTGGCCGACTTCTACCGAACGTCGAACGCGAACATCCATCGCGGCGTCTATGAACTGAGCGAACGCGCCACCGCCGCCTACGACGACGCTCGCGCCAAAGTCGCTCGGCTTATCAATGCCAGGTCGGCTCGCGAATGCATCTTCGTTCGCAATACCACGGAAGCGATCAACCTGGTGGCCAGTTCCTGGGGTCGTGCCAATCTCAACCCGGGGGACGAGGTCGTTCTGACCATTCTGGAACATCACAGTAACATCGTTCCCTGGCAGATCATCGCGCAGGAACGGGGTGCCAGCCTCAAATTCATCGATATCGACGAGACTGGACGGCTTATGCTGGACCAGCTTGACGAGTATCTCGCGTCGGGCAAGGTCAAGTTGGTCGCCGTGACACACGTCGCCAACGCGCTCGGCACGATAAACCCGGTGAAGGAGATCGTGGCAAAGGCGCATGCAGCCGGTGCGCTGGCGCTGGTCGACGGGGCGCAGAGCGTGCCGCACATGCCGGTTGACGTGCAAGCGATCGATCCCGACTTTCTCGCTTTCTCGGGGCACAAAATGCTTGGTCCGATGGGGATCGGCGTGCTCTACGGTCGCCGCGAAATACTCGAGGCGATGCCACCCTACATGGGCGGTGGCGACATGATTCGAACGGTCGAAATGCAGCGCTCGACCTACGCCGACCTGCCCGAAAAGTTCGAGGCGGGCACGCCCAGTGTCGCCGATGCGGTCGGACTTGGCGCGGCGATCGACTACCTGCAGTCCGTTGGTATGGCAGAAGTTCGCCAGCATGAGAAGGACATCGTCCGGTATGCCCTTGCGTCGCTGCACGAAGTCCCGGACGTGCGTCTATTCGGACCGGAAGGCGACGACCGGGCCGCGGTCATCTCATTTGCCGTTGGAGACGTTCATCCTCACGACATCGCCAGCATTCTCGATGGTGAAGGCATTGCGGTGCGCGCCGGTCACCATTGCGCTCAACCACTGATGGACCGGCTGGACGTCGTGGCAACGACACGCGCGAGCTTTTACCTCTACAATGATGAAGCGGACGTCGATCGATTGATCGGCGGCATCATGACGGTCCGGCAAGTGTTTGGTCTTGGAGCGTGATCCGTGGCTGATCTCTATCGCGAACAGATTCTCGACCATTCTCGCCATCCTCGGAACTTCGGCGAAATCGAGGGTGCCGACATCACCTACGAGGACAGCAATCCGCTTTGCGGTGACCGAGTGCGCATCGACGTCAAGGTCGATGACGGCAAGATTGCCGATATCAAGTTCAGCGGCCGCGGTTGTGCCATCAGCCAGGCAGCTGCCTCTATCCTGACCGAGATGGTCAAGGGACATGATCTCAGCGAGGTGAAGGAAATCAGCGCCGAAGACATGATTGAGGAGCTTGGCATTTCGATCAGTCCGGCGCGAGTGAAGTGCGCTTTGCTGGGCCTCAAAGTGCTCAAGTCGGGTGCCTATGGCATCACCCAATGGCCGCACCAGGACGAGTAAATAGTAGATACACGGACCACCCACCCGGGAGAAGCAGGAGGGCGAGATGGCCAAATTCAGCGTCGATGACGTGAGAGAGAATTTGAAGACTGTTTACGATCCCGAGATCGGGATCAATGTGGTCGATCTTGGTCTGATCTACGACGTCGACCTTGATGACCAGACCGACAAAACCGACGTCGTCATTACGATGACGCTCACGTCGATGGGATGCCCACTCGGGCCAATCATCATGCAGGAAGTCAACGGCGCGCTCGGCGCTCTGCCGGACATTGGCGAAATCGGCGTCAATATCGTGTGGTCGCCGCCGTGGACGCCGGACATGATGAGCGAGGAAGCCAGGGACGAACTCGGCATCTGGTAGCTCCTGACACGATGACACGCTCACGCTCGTTCCGACACCGGAACGAGCGTCTTGTCTATGTCTTGCCACCTCGTCTATGCTGACGGGAGGTGACGCAGCGCACGAGCGACGTGAGGATCGCGCACCAGATGGATCAGGTGGGGAGAGTGGCGATGACGCGAAAGCTTCGGCTCATCGCGTTCGCGCTCGCACTCTCGTTTCTGCTCGCCTGCAGCGGTCCGTCTGACCCCAGTCCCAGCACCCCAACGCCAAGCCCAACCGTTCCGGCTCCAACTCCGACGCTCACGCCATCACCCATTCCGGTACCAACGCCATCGCCTAGCCCTACACCCACTCCAACACCAACCCCGAGTCCGACGCCGAGCCCAACACCATCACCCACTCCGGTACCAACACCTACCCCACTACCGGCTGCGCCAGCGGTGATCGTGAAACAGTCGAACACGACGCAGAAGATCGTGGCACTGACGTTCGACACCGGAACAGATACTGGATTCGCCGCCCAGATTCTCGACACACTCAAGCAGCAAAAGATCAAGGCCACCTTCGCGTTGACCGGCATTTGGGCCGAACAGAACCCGGATCTCACCAAACGCATGGTCAGCGACGGCGACCAGATCATCAACGACACATACGACGGCAAGTCTTTCACAGGAGCCTCGACTGGCAAACCGCCCCTCACCAGCGCGCAACGCATTGACGAATTGGCCCGAATGCGCGACATCGTGAAGGCAGCGACGGGCTACGACGTCACTCCGTATTTTCGGCCGCCTTACGGCGACGAAGACGCGTCGGTATTGCAGGACGTCGCCAATGCTGGCTATTCCGTATGTGTGCTCTGGTCAATTGACACGAACAGCCTTACTGATCCGACGGCCGACCAGATCGTGGCGCGCGTGATGGACAACATAGCTCCCGGCGCCATCATTCGTATGAGAATCGATCCTCGGTCTCAGGATGCCGCGGCCTTGCCAAGGATCATTCAGCAGCTACGAAACGCTGGATACGGCTTTGTCACCGTGAAGCAGATGGTTGGGAGGTAGAGTCCAGGTTCGAGCCGACTGAAGAAGGAACGACGTTGCTCGTTCAAACGATCAGTTCGAGCGTTGGCAGGTTGGAAGACAGATGGAAGCGAAGGGAAGATTCATGGCAGATCTGAATCAGGTTTATCAATACGTCGACGATCACTCCGACGCGATGATTGCCGACCTACAGCGCGTCATTCGTCAGCGATCGATCTCCTCGGCAAACATCGGCGTTCGCGAATGCGCCGCTCTCCTGGTTGAGATGATGACTGGTCTCGGAATCGACGCCCGCGTCGTTGAGACAGAAGGTCTCCCGGTGGTCTACGGTCATATCGATGACGCGGGTCCAGACGCCAAGACGCTCGTCATCTATAACCACTACGACGTCCAGCCCGCGCCGGAGGATGATTGGGTTTCTCCTCCCTTCGAGGCAAACATCGTCGGGGATCGCATCATCGGACGAGGCGCCACTGATGCCAAAGGCAACTTGATGTCCCACCTCAAGGCAGTAGAGGCGCTACGCGCCACGACTGGTATGCCGATCAACGTGAAGTTCGTCTTCGATGGCGAAGAAGAGTCCGGTAGTCCGAGTCTGCCGGGATTCGTCAATGCCAACCTCGACATGCTCCGGGCTGACGCAGCCCTCTCGTTCGACGGCGGATTCGACGCTGGAGACATGCCGCGTATCAATCTCGGCAGCAGCGGACTTCTTTTCGTTCAGATGCGTGCCAAGGGAGGATCCAAGGATCTCCACTCCGCCCGTGCTCGACTTGTCCCCAATCCGGCCTGGAAGCTGGTCTGGGCTTTGGCGTCGATGAAGGGCCCGGATGGTCACATTCTGATCGATGGCTTTTACGACGCGATTCGCCCGCCAACAGCGGTCGAACGTGAATTGCTGGAGAAGTCGGGATGGAACGACGGGGCACAGAAGCAAGACCTCGGCGTGGACGAGTTTCTTGGTGGGGTCTCCGGCGTCGACGCCCTGCAGCAGCTTCTGTTCACTCCGACCTGCAATATCGCTGGGTTCGCCTCTGGCTACGTGGGTGAAGGAAACAAGACGCTGCTCCCATCGACTGCGGCGGTGAACGTCGACTTCCGTCTGGTCGCCGATCAAGATCCGGACGATATCTTCGAAAAGGTTCGCAAGCACCTCGATTCCCACGGATTCGGCGATATCGAAATCAGCAGCGAGAGTGGAATCGAGCCGTCCCGCACCGCGGCGGACTCGCCCTTTGCCCAGATCGTGGCCGAGGCTGCGCGCCAGGTCTATCAAAGGGAGCCGACCATCCGTCCGACCGGCGATGCATCAGGACGGCAAGGCGTTTGGCTGGCAGGGAAGCTCGGCATTCCGGGTGCAGGGACCGCCGTCGGCCCACCCGATTGGCACGGACACGCCTCCAACGAATTCATGACACTTGGTCACTACCTCAAGGGCATCAAATATGCCGCTACGATATGGACGCTATTTTCGGAATCCGCCTCGGGCAATCGCTAGCCCGTGGAAGAGAAGGGAATCGCTATGCCGCGACCGATCGAGATCACGGATCTCGGCAAGATCAAGTACGTCGGCGATCCACAAATATCTCCCGATGGATCAATTGTCGCCTACGTCGTGACCGATGCCGACATTTCGGGCAAGTGCTATCACTCCGCCATCTGGTTGGCCTCAACTGACGGCAGCTGGGATCGCCGCTTCACGCACAGCAAATCGAAAGACACGACCCCGCGCTGGTCACCGGATGGTCGAAAGTTGGCTTTCCTCTCCGATCGCGGCGAGAAGAACCAGCTTTATGTTATGCACGTTGACGGTGGTGAGGCGCA
Source organism: uncultured Chloroflexia bacterium (assembly GCA_963782955.1). Classification (GTDB taxonomy): domain Bacteria; phylum Chloroflexota; class Chloroflexia; order Thermomicrobiales; family Thermomicrobiaceae; genus CALAGB01. The sequence continues at coordinate 202,317 of CAWALJ010000002.1, forward strand.
GCAACTGACAGACCTCAAGAACGGCGTGGCCGAACCAACCTGGGCACCGGACGGATCTCGCATCGCATTCACCAGCAAGGTCGGACCAGAGGGTATGGTTCTGCTCTCGGAGCAAACCGACGACGACCGCAAAAAGGCTGAAGAGAAGAGTGACGTCAAAGTCATTCGCTCGCTGAAGTTCAGGCTCGACGGCGAGGGCTTTCTCGGTGATTTGAAGCGACACATCTTCGTCGTTCCGGCGAACAATGGTCGTCCGGAGCAGGTTACAGATGGCGACTGGGACGACAACAACCCCAGTTGGTCGCCGGACAGTCGCTCGATCGCCTTCTCATCGAATCGAACCAACGACCGTGAGTTCAACCGCATTTTCGATATCTGGATCGTCAGCGTCGACGACGGATCGACCCATCAGGTGACCGAAAGTGACGGTCAGTATGCGACACCGAGCTTTTCGCCCGACGGTCTGAACATCGCTTACGTCGGCAATCCGTTCGGTGAGGAATTTGGCCCTAATACCATCAGCGGTCTGTGGATGCGGCCAATCGCGGGGGGTGACGCCACCAACATCGCCAGCCGCATCGACCGCGACATCAGCGGCACGGCCATCAGCGACGCTCATTACGTCTCCCCTGCTCAGTTCCCCATCTGGAACAACGATGGTTCGGCCATCTACGCCAATTACGCCGATCGCGGCAGCGTCCCCGTCGGACGATTCTCACTCGACGGCGACAGCGAACGCGCGGTTCACGGCATGCACGAGGCACTCAACTTCAGCCGCTCGCAAGATGGAAAGCTGGCCTTACTGATTTCCGATGCCACCCACCCATTCGAGGTCTTCGTCAGCGACTCAGACGGATCCGAGCCGCGTCGGGTCAGTCACGCCAATGACGCGTTCATGGAAGAGGTCTTCATCGGGGAACCGGAACACTTCGGTGTCACCACGATCGACGGAATCGAGATCGACTCCTGGTTGCTCGCTCCGCCTGACTTCGACCAGAACCAGAAGTACCCGCTAATCCTGGAGATTCACGGTGGGCCGCACGCCATGTACGGCAACAGCTTCTATCACGAACTCCAGGTGTACGCCGCTCAGGGGTATTTGGTCCTCTACTGCAACCCGCGCGGAAGCACCGGCGGCGGCCAGAAGTTCGTCAACGCGGCAGCAGGCGACTGGGGCGGAATCGACTACAAAGATCTAATGGACGTACTCGATGAAGTCGCAACCTATCCATACGTCGACGCCAGCCGTATTGGTGTCACTGGCGGATCCTACGGCGGCTACATGACCAATTGGATGATCACTCAGACCAGTCGATTCAAGGCAGCAGTGACGCAGCGCAGCACCTGTAACCGGCATAACCTCTACGGGACGAGTGACCTCGTCTGGTCGTATGCCAGTTGGGAGTTCGGCGGATCGGCATATGAACGGCCGGAGTTCTACCTTGAACGCTCACCGCTGACCTACGTTCAGAACGTGACCGCTCCAGTGCTGATCATGCATAGCGAAAACGACCTTCGCTGTCCAATCGAGCAAGCGGAACAGTTCTTTGTTGCCCTGAAACTCCACGGCAAAGAAACCGAGTTCGTTCGGTTCCCGAATGAGAGCCACGGTTTGTCGCGTACTGGTCGGCCAGATCACCGCGTCGAGCGCTTGGAACGCGCCGTCGCGTGGTTCAAGGAGTATCTGTAAGAGAACAAATCGGACTACGTCGGAACAATTCGAACCGTCTGACCCGCTCACTGCTTAGTGATAAGGTAGTGTGCGCTAGTCTGCAGCCACGTACGGGGCCGAGGCAAGCCGGGTGTCGTGAGGCATACATTGTTTCACCGAGTCCACGCGACTGATCAGAGGAGTGCAGCCAGTCTCGAGGGGGAAGAAGATGCTCAAGTGAGCCACGATTATCATCGTCTGCATCGCGTTGATCGGCGCGCTGGCTGCATGCGGGAGTAGCAAGAACAGTAACAATAGCTCGAGTGACACCGGCAACACCATCACCATTCAAGAGACCGAGATGAAGTTCACGCCGAATACCTTCACGGTCAAGGCAGGGCAGAAGGTAACGATCAAGCTCGAGAACAAGGGCGTCGTGATGCACGACTTCACCATTGACGACGTCAACGGTCAGAAGGTGTCGCAACCAGTCGACCCGGGCCAGACGAAAACCGTCTCGTTCACCGCTCCCAGCACTCCCGGGACAGTGCAGTTCTACTGCTCGCAGCCCGGTCACAGGGCCGCCGGTATGCAGGGAACCATCACGGTCCAGTAGGTCATTTCGGTCTGAATCCTGCTGAAAAAGAGTCTCGTGGTTTCCCCGTCCAGCGCAGTTCGCGCTAAGATAGAGGAAACAGACGCGGGGCTCTTTTTGTTGATACGCACCGCTCCAAGGCGAGGGAGGCCAATTCGTGAACAGCTACGCGACGATAGGCGAACTGCTCCAGCATCTCAAACCGGCGGCGGAATTGCGCAACGGTTCTATTGTCATCCAGGATGAACGTGCGTTTCGCGAAGACGTGCTGGATCAATTGGTCTACAGTGCCGTCTTTGGAGACGATGAGGTGAAATCGGCTTCGCGCTGGATTATCTGGCAAGCCGGACAAGAACTCGGCGTACTTCCAGCCTCAATCCATGACTTCTATATGGCCGGCGGCGAGGATGAGTGGAAGCACCAGACGACGCCCGCCATCAACGTGCGTGGCATGGTTTACGATACCGCTCAAGCGGTCGTACGCGCGGCACAGAAAAACAACGCCAAACAGTTCATCTTTGAGATCGCGCGGTCGGAGATGGGCTACACGGCTCAGCGACCAGAGGAGTACGTCACCGTTATCCTGGCCGCGGCGCTGAGACAGGGACATCGGGGACCACTCTTCATCCAGGGAGATCACTTCCAGATCAACGCCAAAAACTACGGGGCAGATGCCGAGAAGGAAATGGACGGTCTACGCAAGCTGATCGACGAAGCGCTTGACGCGGGCTTTTACAACATCGACATCGACAGCTCAACCATTGTCGATCTCTCGCGCGATACGGTGGCCGAACAGCAAGAGCTGAACTACCAGCGCTGCGCCGAGCTAACCGCGTACATACGCGAGCATCAGCCGGAGGGCGTGATGGTCTCCGTAGGCGGCGAAATCGGCGAGGTCGGCGGTAAGAATAGCACCGTTGAGGATCTCGACGCCTTCATGACTGGCTACAACCAGACGATTGCCGATATGGACGATGACGTCGTCGGAATCAGTAAGATCAGTGTCCAAACAGGCACGAGTCACGGCGGAGTGGTGCTGCCCGATGGAAGCATCGCGGACGTCAGTGTCGACTTCGACACGCTCGGTGAGCTGTCGAAATCGGCCCGCGAGAAATACGGGTTGGGCGGTGCAGTGCAACACGGTGCGTCAACGCTGCCAGAGGTCGCGTTCAACCGCTTCTCCGAAGCGAACGCCTGCGAAGTTCATCTGGCGACCGGGTTCCAGAACATCATCTACGACAGTGATGCATTCCCGTCCGACCTGCGCGATGAAATCTACGCCTGGCTCGCCGAGAACCGAGCCAGCGAGCGCAAACCGAACATGACTGACGCGCAGTTCTACTACACCACGCGCAAACGAGGCTTCGGCCCCTTCAAGCAGCAGGTGTGGGACATGCCAGCCGACGTGCGCAACGCGATCGCGTCGGAACTGGAGGAGAAGTTTGACCTGATCTTCCAGCGACTGAACGTCGGCAACACCGCCGAGATGATCGACCGTATCGTCAAACCGAGCAAGCGGTCGAAGCCAGTTCCTGAAGCGCTGAAGAAGGCGGCGGTTTCCTAAAGGGACGCGACGCCGACAGCCACATGTCGCGGGCGGAGCCAGGCTCCGCCCGTTTCGTTCCCTACATGCGGCCAGTCATCTACCCCTCGCGTGGTCCGGTATCGATCCGGACCCGCCGGTTGAAGACGAATTCCTTCTGCTGTCGAATTGTCATCCGGTAGGTGAACGATTGAAGTTGCGCGGAATGTTTGCGCTACGCCTAACGTGGCGAGACCGAGGGCTCCCGATCGCGACCAGGTTCCTGCTCAGGACGAAGATAGACGAGGTACTCGTTCATGCCGACCTTGAGTACGCGTCGGACCGTGTACAGCGAGCCCTGTTCGCGCAGCGACCGACCGGGTGAGATCCGAGCGGCCCGGACCTCGCGTTCGGTACGAGACACGATTTCGTAGGTAATACGCCCGCAACTTAGGCAGCGGAAGTACTGGTCTGATTCATCTGTTGGCCCGGCGAGCCCACGCTGAACCAGCACCGTCTGACTGCTTCCACAGTCGGGACAGATTCGTTGTTCGGACGCGCTCATCGTCCGCTCGTCCCCCTTGAACGTGTCCCGAAGTGCTCGGCGAAAAATACCATCCCGACTGACTTTCAAGTTGTACGTCAGCACTGAAAACCGAATACCATAGACTGTCATATTTCGCAACTCCAGTACCGATTTGCACAACCAAACCGTCCACCAAAGGGTTGCGTTGTCACGCGACGTCCGCCAATGGAGCTTTGTTTAAGAAACCTAAACTGTTCGCACCAAACTTGCTATAGATTTGTGGAAGACCTCGGCATGGCATACTAAGATCGTAGCGAGACGTCCGCGACGTGCGTCCTCTGCCTGTGGGACCTCGGTTCGCCGCCCTGACAGCGTCAGCGCGCACGATACTCGCTCCCCAATGCCATCGTCGATCCGAGGCTCGGATTGGAAGCCGAATTCCCTTCCGCCAGCGGATGCCACATGGATCAGCAGTTCGCTTCGATGTATTCCAGGCGCTCGGCATGATGCAATGTTCTGCAGTCATCGCCCGAATCGTGACCGGGCTGGACAAAATCAGCGCATGAATGTGCACCAAGAGGGAGGTAGCGCGTGGTTAACGAGGCAGAACATCTGCATGACTTCGATCAGGTTTCCGTGAACGGTCTACCGGGAACCGCGAGGCACCTTCTGGAAAACACCACGCTGATAATCGCGTCGAATCGCGGACCAATCGAATTCCAACTCGAAGAGGATGGAAGTTTCAGCACAAAGCGCGGCAGCGGTGGGGTGGTAACGGCGGTCGGCGCGGTTAGTCGCTACAGTGACCCGATCTGGGTCGCGAGCGCGATGACGGATGGTGATCGGCAGCGCGCTCGTGAAGCGCTCGACGCTGGCGAAACCATGATCCGCCTGCCCGATTCCGACCTGCGACTGCGCTTCGTCGTCTCTGATCCAGAAGAATATGACGGCTACTACAACCGAGTCTCCAACCCGCTCCTCTGGTTCTTACAGCACTACCTGTGGGACACGCCACGAGCGCCAGACATCAACGAAGAGACCTGGTATGCATGGCACAACGGCTACGTGAAGGTCAATGAGCGGTTTGCCGAGGAAGTCGTCGCGGTGGCACGGGCCAGCAAGCGACGGCCGTTGGTCATGTTGCAGGATTACCACCTGTATCTTGCACCCGGCCGCATCCGCGAAATGATGCCCGAAATCACGCTGCAGCACTTCATCCACATTCCGTGGCCCGATCCGGACTACTGGCAACTCATTCCTCAGGCAATGCGCAAGAGCATCTGCGGCAGCCTGCTGGCCAACGACATTGTCGGATTTCAAACAACGGCCCACGCACGCAGCTTCATGAATACCTGTGAGGCCAATCTCGATGGCGTCGACCTCGACTATCGCAACCGGGAAATTCACTATCGAGGCCGAACCACTCGGGTGACGGCCTACCCTATCTCGATTGACTGCGAGGCCGTTGAGGCGGTTGCTTCAAGCGACGAGGCGCTGAAGCACGAAGAGCATCTCTCAACGTATCTGAACGAGTTCAACATCGTGCGCGTGGATCGAGCGGAGCCGAGCAAGAACATCGTCCGTGGTTTTTTGGCCTACGACCGATTTCTCGAGGAGTTTCCGGAATTCATTGGCCGTGTCAACTTCCTCGCCTACCTTGTGCCGTCCAGGCTTGAAGTGCTGGAGTACGTCGACTATCTCGACGACATCAACACGATCGTCGGACGCGTCAATACCAAATACGCCAATGCCGCCGAGCATGACGGTGTGGCCTGGCAACCCGTGCGAGTCTTCATCGGAGACGACTATCCTCGTGCGTTGGCCGCGATGAAGCATTATGACGTGCTGCTGGTCAACGCAATCTTCGACGGCATGAACCTGGTGGCGAAAGAGGGCGCACTGTTGAACCAGCGGGATGGAGTAATCATTCTCTCCGAAGCCGCGGGCGCGTATCAGCAGCTTGGTCCATACTCCTTGACGGTCTCGCCGACCGACATCGAGAGCACCGCCACCGCGATTCACACGGCACTCACCATGGAACGTGAAAAACGCGCCTCCTGGTCACGCGACCTGCGAGAACTGGTTCGTCGGGAGAACATCCGCACCTGGATCTACGCTCAACTCGAAGATCTTGCCAAGCTGATGCAGGCGACTGGATAGGCCACTCGGTCCGGCTGATTCAAACGATCACGCGTGCCATGCGTAGCCATTCGAGAGTGGGTTCGAGCGGCAGCGCATGTCGCACGTGATTGTCACGTCCATCGATGGACGTCGCGCGGAACAGCGCATTGACCACGGCCTCCTCAGTCGATTCGACCGTCGCCTGAAAGAGCGCGTCGATGAGCGCCCCAGATTCGACCACGTGCCGCATGGCAAACGTATGCGCGGACGGCTCGTGCGGAATCCGAATCGCGTTTGAAAAGGCGATGATGTAGTCGCCACTGCCGTTTCCAGAGATTGAACCAAGGCGAGCCAGACCAAGAGCACCGCGACGAGCAAGACGCCGAAGGCCTCGATCGAGCATTGGGGCATCGGTAGCAATCACCACGATGATCGAACCTCGCTCGGGCACGTCTTCAGGCGGTTGCCAGTCGGCCAGCAATCGTCCGACCGGCACGCCCGCGATGGTCAACTGATCGCGACGTCCGAAGTTGCCAAGGACGATAGCCCCGACAGTATAGCCTCCCAACTCGGCTGGAAGCTGTCGAGACGCGGTGCCAATTCCGCCCTTGAAACCAAAGAGCGTCATGCCAGTTCCGGCACCGACCGTTCCCTCTTCGACTTCGCCCGACTGCGCAGACTCGATGGCGGCCACGACGTGATCATATCCAACGTGACGACCCTGCATGTCATTCAGATACTGGTCAGAGCATTCAGTGACGACTGTGTTGACGGTCGACGTGCTGATAGCAACATCCGGATTTGTCGAGATCGAGTACTGCGCCAACGCGTCGACCACCCGACCCACGTTCATCGTTCCAGTCATGGCAATGGGGCTTTCGATAACCCCCAACTCGTCAATCTGCTCCTGGCCAAAACACTTGCCAAAACCGTTCAGCACGAAGACCGCTGCGGGAACTTTCTCACGGAAAATGTTGGCCTGATGAGGAAGGATGACCGTGACACCGGTTCGTATTGGCCCCCGGCCCGGTCGGAGCGGACCCGACCCTTCGATCAGCGTGGTATGACCGATGCTCACGCCGCCAACGTCGGTGATCGCGTTGAACGGACCTGGCTCCATCGTTCCGAGCACGAGGCCAACGTCACGTGCTCGCGGTCGCGGTTGGCTCTGCTTCATACCCTTTCCTCACACGATTGCTGAAACGGCTTGTACCCCGAACCACAGTCCGAAACCGACCAGAATTAGTCCGCTCACGACATTGACTCCGCGAAATAGTCGATCTGAAACGAAGCGCCGGCCCGCACGCGTCAAAGTCGAGAGCGTCGTGATCCAGAGTCCAAGCCCGCAGATCACACCGATGACCACTGCGGCCGTTCCGATACCCGAATGTGCCTGCTGCACGCCGGACGCGACTAGTGCTCCGCCGATCGAGAGCCAGAACACGATCCCCATCGGGTTGAACAGGGCCATCAGCAAGCCGGTCAAATACGAGCGGCGCTCGGCTCGATCGCCGTCCAGTTTCAGCATTTCCTGGTGTCGCATTGCCGAGCGAAGACTATGATAGCCGAGGTAGATGAGAAAGACGCCGCCGGCGCTCCAGAGAATCGTTCGAACAATCTGGTGATTGACGAGTGGCGCAATCCCTGCGATGACGAGCAGGCAGTAGAGCGTGTCGCCGGTGATGGCGCCGATGCCGACGAGCCAACCCGAGAAGAAGCCGGAGCGCAGGCCCCGGCGAACGATTTCGACATTGATAGGTCCAATGGGTGCACCGAGAGACAGACCGATGAGAATACCGCGGAGCGCCAGATCCATAGATTCAAAACACCGTTTCCGTGTGCAGAAGTGTGATCATGACCATGCGGACTTGCCGATGAACAGTCGAGCACGGCGACCAAGAATAGCAAACACCAACGAATAGTACTGACTATGGCAAGAACGCGAAATTCGAGGAGACAGAGATGAACGTTGGACGCCAGATATGGCGGTTGATTCGGGTCACTCGCTTGGCCGTGCATACCGACGACGATGCCGGGAAGGTTGCCCGATCGAAAGAGTACAACCACGCCAAGCAGCGCGTGATTCTAATCGGCATGTTCGTGTCAATCGCCGGTGGCGCGGCATTCATTGCCAGCGGGCTACCCAAGCGCATCAGCGATCGAATTGGCACAAACGTGAGCAACAAATGGGTCAGGCGCAGCGTCTTCGCCCTGGCAATCGGAGCGATCGACACCCTGATGAGTTTGCCGCTCGGCTACTTCAGCGGATACGTACTGGAACATCGCTATGACCTCAGCAATCAGTCGCGCACGGCCTGGATGTTCGAGCAGGTCAAGGGTGCAATGGTTGCGCTTCCATTCACCGCGTTCGCGGCGAATCTCATGTTGGAGCTTGTCGATCGATGGCCCAAACGCTGGTGGGCGATCACGACCGCACTGGCGGTCCCATTCACCGTGCTCCTCTCTCAGCTCGCTCCAGTTCTGATTATGCCGCTATTCAACCGCTTCGAACCGTTGAAGGACACCGAACTCGCGGCGCGACTCAAGGCATTGGCCGCGTCTTCTGGAGTCAACGTTGCCAACGTCATGCAGATGGACATGAGCCGACAGACTAAGAAGGCGAACGCGTTCTTCGCTGGCATCGGACGAACCAAGCGTATCGTGCTGGCCGACACGCTTCTGGACAATTTCTCTCCAGACGAAATCGAAACTGTCGTCGCCCACGAGGTCGGGCATCAGGCCAACAAGGATATCTGGCGGTTCATCGCGCTCGGCACCGTGTTTACGGCAGGCGTCTCTTGGGCCGTCGATTTCCTGGCCTCGCGTATCGTGAGGCAATATGGCGAGCAGATCGGGATTTCGCGGCTATCTGATGAGACGGCATTGCCGCTGATGAGCTGGTTGCTTTCGATTGTTGCCGTGTCGGTTGGGCCGATCCAGAACGCCTACTCGCGGCATATCGAGCGACGTGCCGACACGTTCGCGTTGGAGCTCACACACAAGCCGAAAGCTTTCGAGAAGGCGATGACGCGGCTCGGCGACATGAATCTGTCCGATCCGAATCCATCGGCGTTCGTGAAGTACACGATGTACAGCCACCCACCGATTCCAGAGCGCATCGATCGCGCGCGTCGCTTCGCCCAAGAGCACAAGTAGTGGCGGGCATTTTCACCGACGAATCGCCGTTCGATCGGTTTGAAGGTGAGAGTCATACGCTGCGGTTGTGACTTGAGGGTTGGTGAAAACGGGACGGTGACAACCGTCGAGCAGACTTAGCGGGAGGAGACAAGCTCCTCCCGTTTCCATTGCGGATCGAACCTTTTTATTTTGTTGCTCGCTCTGGTTTGCGGGCGCGCAGCAAGACCTTGAAGTCATTGAACGAGACGACGGCGCCTGCATCAACTTCAACTGAAAAATGATCGCGAGTCTCTTGAGGTGATGAGAGGATCCAGTCAGATAATGCCTGTGGCTCACCTTCAGGCATGCGCGAGCGTTCAGTCCACGAGGCGAACTCGTGCCGCTTCACGATCACTTCGGACGTTTCGAGCGTCAATCCAGCGTCGGTCAGAAACGCGTTCCACTCAGTCATCGAATAGGCGCGCACGTGACTTGGGTCGCGCCACTGTTCCACCCGGTTGATGAACTCGTCGTAGTCTTTGTTGTCCGGAGAAAGGCTGTCGATCAGCACGAAGGCACCACCCTGAACCAGCACGCGAGCCACCTCGTTCACGAACGACTGGACGTCCGCGAAGTGATGCGGGGCGATGCGACACGTCACCAAATCGAACGATCCGCTGGCAAACGGGATCGCTTCGGCGGCTGCGGCAATTACGCCCACCGGCTCGACCTCACTCTCACGCGCGAAGTTGCGAGCATGCACCAGCATTTCCGGTGTGAGATCGAGCATCGAAACCGACTTGACGTAGGGAGCGAGCGCGATGGCTGTATGACCGCCGCCGGTGGCGATGTCGAGCACGCGCATGTTTGACTGAGGCTCAGAAATTTCAACGAGGCGCGCCAGGTCCTTGCCGAGCCGATGCGTCTCGCTCCGCACGTACGCGTCGCCAGCGGCGCTGAACTGCTCGCGCGCTCGACGCTGAATGTCCTGTCCGCTCACCATCTATGGTCCCTTTCTCGTTGCGATTGCTTTCGCTCATGCCAAAACTGGAAACCGCTCAGTGCCGATGATAACGTTTCAGAGGTATCGGCGCCGGAGCCGACCTGCGAGGAGTCAGCAGAGGCGATGTTTCTCAAACTCGGTCGTTTCGCGTATCGCCACCGCTGGCACATTATTGCGGCCTGGCTAATCGTTTTCGTCGCGTCCATTCCGATCCTGCCTCGCGTTTCCGGAGTGCTCGCCGTCGGAGGCTTCTCCAGCCAAGGAACCCAGACTGCACGCGCACAACGGGTTCTCGAGACACAGATCCCTGGATACAGTCCATCGGATCTGGTGATTATCTTCCACGATCCGACGCTCAACGCCAACTCCCCGCAATTCATTGCCCAAACTCAGCAGGCGCTGAGGGACGTGCTGGCGCTACCTCACGTTCAAGGCGAAACCACCTATCTGCAAAACCCTCATCAAGTTTCGCCGGACGGCCACACCGCCTACAACCTCGTGCACCTCGACCTGCCTTCCGAGCAGGCTCAGCGACTCGTCGCCGGGGTGCGACAGAAGATCAACCCGACGTCACTCGAAGTCCGGGTCGCGGGAGGTCCAGCGTTTTACGCCGACATCGAGACGGTCACTGAGCACGACCTGCGTCGCGCCGAGATTATCGCCATCCCGTTCGCACTGCTCGCGCTGGTGCTCGTCTTTGGCAGTCTGGTAACCGCGGGCATTCCGATCGTCGTCGGTGGCATCAGCGTCGCGTCCGTGCTCGGAGCCATCTTCTTGACCGCGCACGTGGTCAACCTATCCATCTTTGTGCTCAACCTGGCGACACTTCTCGGTCTCGGTCTGGCAATTGACTATTCGTTATTTATGACGAGTCGATATCGCGAGGAACTCGAACACAAAGAGGTAGATGAAGCGGTTGCACGCACCGTGGCGAGCGCCGGGAAAGCCGTCTTCTTCTCCGGCTTGACGGTCTTGATCGGTTTGAGTGGACTGGCCGTCTTCAACATCATGTTCCTGCGATCAGTTGGCGTGGCTGGCGCCTTGGTGGTCTTCTTCGCCGTGATGGGGGCGCTCACCTTGCTTCCGGCGGTTCTTGCAGTCATCGGGCGACGCGTCGATCGGCTGTCAATCTACCGGCGGAGACGAGACGAGGACGGCTCCTTCTGGCATGGACTGGCCGAGCGGGTCATGGCGCATCCATGGCTGGTGCTTATTCCAGTCGTTGCCTTTCTGTTGATCCTTGGCTTGCCGTTCTCTCAAGTCAATCTCAGTTCGCCCGATGCCACAATTCTCCCGCTATCTACCGGCTCCCGTCAGGGATTCGAGATGCTGCGTTCCGAATTCGGCGACGGCGCGATCTCGCCCATGGTGATCGCCGTCGAGTCGCGCGACCCGATCAATTCGCCACAGAACATCGCCTCCCTCTACAGCCTCACACGCAAGATCGCGCAGGACTCGCGAGTCTGGGAAATTGACAGCATTGTGACACTCGATCCGCGCATCGCGTTGCAGCAGTATCAGCTGATGTATGCCAATCCCGCGACACTGAACGATCCTTACGTCGGCGCCGCATACAGGCAATTGGCAGGCACACACGCCACGGTCATTTACGTCTATACACAGGCATTACCCAGTAGCGGCGAGGCGAAGTCTCTGCTCGCGTCGCTGCGTGGAATGAACCCGGGACCAGGGCTGACCATGCAAGTGGGAGGCGGCACAGGAGAAATCGTCGACGTCGTGCATTCGATGTATCACGACTTTCCCATCGCCATCGCCATGATCGTGCTCGCGACTTACATCACCCTCTTCCTGCAGTTCCGCTCGCTGATCTTGCCCATCAAGGCAGTCCTCATGAACGCCATGAGTATCGTCGCTAGCTACGGCGCGCTCGTTTGGATCTTCCAGGAGGGTCACCTCAGCGGCATCCTGCACTTCGCACCGCTCGGATTCGTTGAAGCGTCCCTGCCAGTTGTTATGTTCAGCCTCCTGTTCGGACTGAGTATGGATTACGAGGTCTTTCTACTCAGCCGAATGCGGGAAGTTTGGGACGAAACGGGAGACAATCGACTGGCAGTCGCCACAGGACTGGCCCGGAGCGGGCGAATTATTACGGGTGCCGCGTTGATTCTCGTGGTGGTCGCCTCCTCGTTCGCCACGGCCGACGTCGTGCTGATCAAGGCACTCGGACTCGGCATCGCCATCGCCGTAGCCATTGACGCGACGATTGTCCGTGCGCTGCTGGTTCCGGCCACGATGCGATTGTTGGGCCACCTTAACTGGTGGGCGCCATCCTGGACACGCCGTTCCGCCCGACGTCACTCACTCCAGCAATAGAGGTCCGCATGAGGTCGTTCAACAGTCGAATCGCTTCATGGCTCCTGACAATCGCATTGGTGACAATGTTCCTTTCCGCATGTGGCCCGACGACGCGAAGCAGAGTATCGGCGTCCCCAAGCGCATCAACGGCACGCCCTGCCGCCCAATTCCTGACTCCGCAAGCGACTCCCGGACCCGTCACCTTTCCCTCGGCTGACGGACCGCACAATGACTTGACCGAATGGTGGTATTACACAGGGCATCTGACGACGGCGAATGGCCACGAGTATGGCTTCGAATTCGTCATCTTCCTGGGAAATCGAACGGGGTTCCCGCCCACCTATGCGTCTCACTTCGCGATCACCGACGTCTCGAATCAGACGTTTCATTACGATCAGCGAACGCAGATCGGCGGGCAGCCGCAATCGTCGCAGGTCATTGACTTGAAGCTGGGTGACTGGACGCTCAGCGGAAGTGGTCCGCACGACAAGTTCAGCGCCTCCATGCCGGGATACGCGCTTAACCTGACCGTGGATGCGCAAAAGCCACCGGCGTTACACAATGGCGACGGCTACTTCGAATGGGCGCCCGCCACCGGCTCCTACTATTACTCGCGCACGCGCATGTCAGCGTCCGGAACGCTCACGGTCGACGGCAGTGACCAGCAGGTGACCGGGCAGGCGTGGATGGACCACCAGTGGGGCAATTTCCTGCTGTTCGGCGGAGGCGGCTGGGACTGGTACTCAATTCAGCTCGCTAACGGTCAGGACATGATGCTTTGGCACAGCCGCGACAGCCAGAACAAGGTCATTTTTGGCAGTGGCACGTTTGACGATCAGTCCGGGAAGTCAAGCCAGCTCAAGCTGCCGGATTTCACAATAACGGCGACCGGTAGCTGGACCAGCCCGCGGACCGGGGCAACCTATCCGTCTGGCTGGACCATCGACGTTCCATCTCGGAAGCTCGTGCTTACGCTGGAACCAGTGTTAAAGAACCAGGAACTTGACACCCGAAAGTCGACCGGCGTCGTCTACTGGGAAGGGGATGTGCGCATTACCGGCACGGAAAACGGACAAACCGTGAACGGGGAAGGCTACGTCGAACTGACCGGTTACGCTTCTTCCGCGGCGACGCCCGGACCGTGAAGTTTTGCCTGGCCCGTTGACACGCACACAAACCCTGTGTATTATGGTCGCCACAACTGAATAGAGCCTACGCTCATCCAGAGAGGTGGAGGGAAACGGCCCTTAGAAGCCCGGCAACCAGTGCGAGAGCACCAGGTGCCAATTCCGGCGGATGAAATTCCGCAAGATGAGCGAGGTGGTTGAAGTCCTCCACCTATTTCTGGGGGATTTTTTTATTCCTCCGAAATCAAAGGCGAAGACGAGGGGAGTACACGAGGCGCTACGGCCCCAGCGAGCCGCGACGGTGCAAGGCGGCGCACGGGCACTCGTGGAAGATGGCCTCCGAGCCGCACGCTGAAACGCGATTCACGCGCAAGTAGGCGTCGCCGGGTTGACGACCGTTACCAGCGTCCGGGTGCAGACGCACCCACCGAGGCCTGGCCCGCGAGAGCCAGACGAACCGGGGTGGTACCACGGGTGAACAAGCCCGTCCCCGCTAATGGGGACGGGTCTTCGTTTGTCTCGTCTCCGGCACGAGTATCGAGCGCTGGAGGGTCCATGGCCGCAATCGTTTCGGCTCCGTCGGTTCGTCACACCGCGACAATCGGCACACCAGAATATCCATTTGTCACCGAGCAAGGCGACGTGATCTCTCACGTCGATCTCACCTACGAGACGTGGGGCACGCTCAACGCCACTCGGGACAACGTCGTGCTGGTCATTCACGCATTGACGGGCGACAGTCACGCCGCGTCGCACGGTGCGGAGGACCAGGCCGGATGGTGGGAACCACTCATCGGCCCGGAGAAGGCAATCGACACAAGCCGCTATTTCGTGATCTGCCCGAACAACCTGGGAAGCTGCTACGGCTCGACCGGCCCCTGCTCGATCGACCCAGCGACCGGCCAGCGCTTTCGACTTCGCTTTCCGATGCTGACCGTTCGCGATCTCGTCGCTGCGCAGGCCAGGCTGGTCGATCTGCTCGGCATCAGCCAGATACACGCCGTCATCGGTGGATCGCTGGGTGGCATGCAAGTGCTCGAATGGGCAGCGATGTTCCCGCGGAAGATTCGCAAGGCGATTCCAATCGCGGCGTCGGGCCGTTTCGCCCCGCAGGGGATTGCCTTCAACGAGGTGCAGCGTCGCGTGATCATGCTCGACCCAGCCTGGAACGACGGCAACTACGAAGAGGACGCCATTCCCGCATCCGGTCTCGCCATCGCACGTATGGTTGGCGTCATCACCTACCAGAGCGACGAGTTGATGGCGGCGCGCTTCGGGCGCAATCCGGAAGCTCGGTACACCAGCTGGCCTGCCTTCCTGCGCCGCTACGACGTCGAGGGTTACCTGCACTACCAGGGTGACAAACTCGTTCGGCGCTTCGACCCAAACTGCTATCTGTACCTGACGCGCGCCATGGACTCGCACGATATTGGGCGAGACAGGGGCAGCTACGAGGAAGGCATGCATCTCATCGAGGCGCCAACGCTGGCCATCGGCATTCGCTCCGACATCTTGTTCCCGGCATATCAAGTTCGTGAAGTCGCCGACGTGCTGCAGCGCGTCGGACGCGACGGTCGTTACGTTGAGCTCGATTCACCGAATGGCCACGACGCCTTCCTGAACGACGTTGTGGTTATGGCGCAGCATATCGAAGGTTTTCTCAGCGAGTGAGATCGGCACGATGGGGCCCCATCACGCCGCTACACTGCGAGAACGCACCACGACCAAGCAGCGAGTTGCAGATAAATCTGGACGAGGCGTCCAACAACAAACAGACGAATGAATACAGTGGAGAGAAAGGGATAGGGAGATCATGACGGAATCGAACGGACATCGGCGCCAGCCAGGGTTCAACACCAGACAGATTCATGCGGGTCAGCAAGTCGATCCGGCCACGACGGCGCGCGCTGTCCCGATCTATCAGACCAGCTCATTCGTGTTCCACAACGCCGAGCACGCCGCTAACCTGTTCGGCGTGAAGGAGTTCGGCAACATCTACACGCGTATCATGAATCCGACGCACGACGTGTTCGAGCAGCGCGTGGCCTCGCTCGAAGGAGGCGTCGGGGGTCTCGCCACCGGCTCCGGGCAGGCGGCCGAATCGATCGCCATCTTCACCTTTCTCGAAGCGGGTGATGAGATCGTGTCCGCCTCAAGTCTGTACGGCGGCACCTACAATCTCTTCGCCGTGACGTTGCCGCGACACGGCATTAAAACTCACTTCATCGATCCGTCGAATCTAAACAACTTCCGCAACGCGATCAACGAGCGTACCCGAGCGCTGTATATGGAGACGATCGGCAACCCCAAGCTCGACGTGGTGCGCATTCGCGACGTGGCCGCTATCGCCCATGAGGCCGGTGTGCCGCTGGTCGTCGACAACACCTTTGCAACACCTTACATCTGCCGTCCGATCGAGCACGGTGCCGACATCGTCGTGCACTCGGCAACCAAGTGGATCGGCGGACACGGCACATCCATCGGCGGAATCATCGTCGATGCTGGGAAGTTCGACTGGACGAACGGCAAATTCCCATCGATGGTCGATTACGTTGAGAAGTTTGGCAACCTCGCCTTCATCTTGCGTGCCCGCCTCGAGCCATACCGGGATCTTGGGCCCGCCCTGAGCCCGTTCAACTCGTTCCTCTTCCTGCAGGGACTGGAGACGCTCTCATTGCGCGTTGAGCGCCATTGCCAAAACACGCTGGCCGTCGCCAATTGGCTCGAAGCGGACGCTCGCGTCTCCTGGGTGACCTATCCGGGCCTGGAAAGCCATCCGTACCACGCGATCGCCGAAGAGCAGTTCGATCACGGCTTCGGCGGCGTGGTGAACTTCGGCATCAAGGGCGGTCTCGAAGCTGGTCGCGAGTTCATCAACAGTGTCGAACTCTTCTCCTTGCTGGCGAACGTGGGCGACGCCAAATCGCTGGTAATTCATCCCGCGACCACGACGCACGAGCAACTGAACGAGGAGCAGCAGGCAGCGGCGGGCGTCAGTCCGGACCTTATCAGGCTCTCCATCGGCCTCGAGGACATCGAAGACATTGTCGATGATCTCGACCGAGCCCTCACCAAAGCCACCAGCAAGACGGTCCACGCGACCGCCTGATCCTCAAGAAATCCCGTGGGCGGCAGGCGGGCGCTCAGCCCGCCACCGCTTTACCTGGTAGTCGTCGCCTGTGAGGTCTAGTGGCGGGCGTTCTGCCCGCCCGCGTTACCTCGCGGCGAATGAAAGTTGATTGGCTGACAGCGCTAATCCGCGCTCTGGCCAAGTGATGGATTGGCGGCCGCGCCGACACGCACCGCTTCGATGATGTCCGAGAGAATTGCGCTGGAAGTCGGCAGCGGTCCTGCTCCCTGTCCACTCAGCACCACTGGACCGACTCGATCGCCAACGATCTCCACGGCGTTGAAATTCGCGTGGACGTGTGCCAACAACTGATCGTTCGGCACGAACTCCGGCGCAACACTGAGTGAGAGTGAGCCATCCTCTCGCATGTCGGCCCGCGCGATCAGCTTGTAGACTCCGCCACGGTTGCGCGCATCCTCAACGTCTTTCGACGTCAATCCAGAGATGCCGGTCCGGTCGATTTCGTCAGGCAGCACATGTCGTCCTGACATCAGCGAGGCCAAGATTGCGAGCTTGTAGGCAGCGTCGTAGCCCTCCACGTCGGCTGTGGGATCCGGTTCGGCGTAGCCGAGCCGTTGCGCTTCGCCAAGCGCGTCTGAATAGGACGCGCCATTGCCAGCCATCTGCGACAGGATGAAATTGGTCGTGCCATTGACGATGCCACGAATACGCGTCACCCGATTTGTCGCCAGAATCTGCCGATATGAGACTAACAGCGGAATTCCGCCGCCCACGCTCGCCTCGAACATCAGCGCCCGTTCAGCCTTGTTTGCCGCGTCCATGAGATCGCCAAAATGCTTTGAGAGCGCTTCCTTGTTCGCCGTCACCACATGGAGACCGGCATCCAAACAATGCCGCATGTAATCGGCTGCCGGCTGCTCGCGGCCGAGCACCTCGACCACTACGTCAAGACCATCATCCGTGATGATCGTCGAGAGGTCGGTCGCAATTATGTCTGGCGACAAGCTGGCACGATCCGCGCGGGAAGCCGAGCGCTCGAGCACACCCAGCAGGTTCAGATGCAGCCCTGTCCGTTCGATGATCAACTCGTGCTGCTCGACGAGCGCATTGGCGACCGCCGCGCCAACCGTACCCAGGCCAAGTATGGCCACCCCGATGCGTCGCATTCCTCCCCCAATTCCGTTGATCGTCACCGCGTTCATTGATCCACGAGTTATCCACCATCTGCGCTCATGCGCTTTGCGAGAGAATGGATGGCTTGACTCGGGTCGAAATTGCTGCTATCTTGCCGTCAACAACGAACATATGCGGGCTGAAGATAGCACGGCCCCGATTGTACGAGAAGGCAGCGATGATTCGCGCGATCGCAATGAACGCGACTGGAACTACTACCGCGTCCGCCGGCACACGGGCGGGGGCGGTGACGTAGTCACACGCGTTCCGATCGAGTGGCATCCGGCAGAGGCATCAAGCCTCTGCTTTTTTGTTTGTCGTCGAGCGTGCATGGGCGCTCGTGGGAAGGGATCGAACGATGGGGGACAAGATCGACGTCGCAATACTTGGGGCGACGGGCAGCGTCGGACAGCGTTTCGTTCAACTGCTCGAAGATCACCCGTGGTTTCGCGTCAAGGAGTTAGTTGCCAGCGAGCGCTCGGCCGGACAGCGCTACGCCGAAGTCTGCGATTGGCGCGTCAGCGCGGCGCCACCAGAAGATGCCGCCGGTATTCGGGTACAGCATCATGAGGAGACAGTCCAAAGCCCACTCGTCTTCTCGGCCCTGCCGGGTGGACTCGCACGCGAGGTCGAGTCGAAATTAGCCTCGGAGGGCAAGCGAGTATTCAGCAATGCGCGCGACAACCGCATGGAAGCCGACATCCCGCTCATGATTCCGGAAGTCAATGCGGAACACGCGGACGCGATACGCGTCCAGCAAGAGAACAGGGGTTGGCGAGACGGATTCGTGGTGACGAACCCGAACTGCTCGACTATCCATCTCGTGCTGGCGTTGAAGCCGATCTACGACGCACTCGGTATCGAGAAGGTCA
This sequence comes from uncultured Chloroflexia bacterium, assembly GCA_963782955.1. Lineage (GTDB taxonomy): Bacteria > Chloroflexota > Chloroflexia > Thermomicrobiales > Thermomicrobiaceae > CALAGB01. Next base: position 221,431 of record CAWALJ010000002.1, read on the forward strand.
TAGTTTCGACCATGCAGGCCGCATCCGGCGCCGGTTATCCAGGAGTCTCATCCATGGACCTGATCGACAACGTGGTCCCGTACATCGGTGGTGAAGAAGAGAAGATGGAGATCGAGACACGCAAGTTGCTCGGCTCCTGGAACGGTTCAGCGTTCGATTTCGCGAACATCGCGGTCAGCGCCCAGTGCAATCGCGTACCAGTTCGAGATGGACATACTGAGACGGTGAATTTGAAGCTTGGCCGGCCAGCCGAACCGGAGGAGGTTATCGAGATCCTCGAGTCGTATCGTGGTGAGCCACAACGATTGAATCTGCCCTCGGCGCCCAAGCATCCGATCGTGGTACGCCGTCAACCCGATCGTCCCCAGCCCATACTCGACCGAAACGTCGAGCATGGCATGGCCTCCGTGGTTGGCCGCGTTCGTCACTGTCCGATCCTGGACGTGAAGTTCGTGGTGCTGGGTCACAACACCATTCGTGGCGCGGCAGGAGCGTCAATCCTCAACGCGGAACTCTTCCACGCCAAAGGGATGATCGGCTGAAGACCATGCGAGGTGACGTTCGACCGAATGGGAACGACAGGATCGTCAATTGATTGATGGGAAGAACCGGAAGGGCGAAGGCAAGCTTCGCCCTTAGACCCGCTATTCTTGTTGCGCGCGCTCTGAAGTCAGTCCGCCGAGGCCGCGGCGGTCTTTTCTGCCGACGCCCGGGTACTGTTGGTCAACGTCAGGCTAAGACCCTCGTTGAGGCTACCAGATCGATAGCCACGCAAATCGAGCGTCACGAAACGATAGCCTGCTGCTCGGACATCTTCAACGATCTTGTCGTGCAGCTCGATCACTCGCGGAAAGTCAGCGGGGTCGATCTCGAGCCGCGCGACCTCGTCATGATGGCGCACCCGGAAGCCCTTGAAGCCAAGCTGGCGAATACTGCGCTCGGCCGTCGCGACCTGTTTCAGCTTCTCCACCGTAATCGGCGTGCCATACGGGAATCGCGAAGAGAGGCAGGCAAAGGCTGGCTTGTCCCAGGTACGCAGTCCCAGTTCGTTCGAGATCTCGCGGATCTCGTCCTTGGTCATTCCAACCTCTTGCAGGGGACTTCGCACACCCAGCTGCCGCGCGGCGCGCAAACCGGGGCGGTGATCACCCATGTCGTCAGCGTTCGTTCCGTCGACGATATGCTCGACGCCACGTTCGGTGGCCAGCTCTCGCAGCTTCCCATACAGCTCGTTCTTGCAGAAGAAACAGCGCTGATGAGAATTCATGGCGTAGCGTGGATCTGTCAGTTCTTCGGTGCGCAACATGACGTGCTCAACGCCGATCTCGGCCGCAAGCGCACGCGCCTCGGCCATCTCCTCTTCGGGATAGGTATCTGACAGGCCCGTCGCCGCCAGGACCTTATCTCCAAGCGCGTCATGGGCGACCTTTAACACCAGCGTACTGTCGACTCCAGCGCTGTAGGCCACGACCACGGAACCGAGGTCCGTGAGCACTCGTTTAAGCTCGTCGAGTTTTTGTTGTGTCAATGACTTCATGGGCTCCTGACCTCTTCAAACGCCGAAAGTAGCACGAAAGTGGGATGGCGGCCCGTGGCAGTCTAGCAAAGAATGACGGGGTGAGTCCACGGCACAACCGGCTCACGGCAAAACACTCGACCTGATTGAGTGCTCGTTATCGAACGTTACAGATACATCCTCGTCACTACCTGGCTCTCCCGTCGCGTGAATCATGCCAGGTGGCACTGTACTCGAGAGGAATCATCGTGACATACAGCAGCCCGGCCGGCATGCTCGATCGGGTCTCGCGTTTCTCCCTGTCCCGGCGCGCGCTGCTCCGGAAAGGAACGCTCCTCGGTGCCGGAGCGGCGGCGGCCCTTCTGACTTCGTGTGGCTCATCTTCCACCCCGTCCGTGCCGCCCGCCAGCGTACCCACGAAAAAATCGGACCCGGCCACTGAACAGCAGGTCAGCATGAGCGTCGCGACTCCAGTTCCGACATATGCCCCGTCTGCATCGCCGACCGCGCCCAACAGCGCAATCGCAACGTCAGTTCCAGCTCAGCACCTCGGTGGCACCCTCATCCAGGGGCTGCCTGTCGACGTGACCACGCTCAATCCAATCTTCGTGAACGACGCGGCGTCGACGGATGTCGTGCGGCTGATGTTCAATGGTGTGATGCGCGCTGACCCAGCGACTGCCGAGCCACGAGGTGATCTGGCTAGATCGTGGGAGATCTCGGGAGATGGCCTGACCTACACGTTTGTGCTAAATCAGGGCGTTACCTGGCACGACAAGTCGCCGGTTACCAGTGATGACGTCAAGTTCACCTATGGTCTGATCATGAACACCGACACGAAATCGCCGCACACGGCCGACCTGGCAGGCAATCTCACCTCAGTAGATGCGCCAGATCCGCAGACCGTTACGTTCAGACTGGCTTCCGCTGCATCGCCATTCTTGGTGACGAACATGACATACGGTGTCCTGCCCAAACACATTCTGGCCAAGGTTGACCCGAAATCGCTGGCTCAGCATCCGTTCAGCACCGGGAAACAAGGAACGACGATCGGCACTGGTCCGTTTACGTTCACCGAATGGGTCAAGCAGGACCACATCAGCCTCACGTCCTATCCTAGCTACTTCCGCGGAGCGCCGAATCTGCATTACATCCTTTTCAAGGTGCTTGGAAGCGCCGACAAGCTACCGCAGCAACTCGTCGCACAACAGATCGATTACACGGGTCGAGGCGGGGTGGGTGAGGCGAGTGTCAAAGTGCTGCAACAAGCACCGGGCGTTACCATCGTCGACTACGACTCATTCAACTTCACCTACTTTAGCTATCAGCTCGATCCCGCCAAATCCAAGCTTTTTCAGGACAAAGCCGTCCGGCAAGCACTGCTTTACGCGCTTGACCGGCAGCAAATGATCTCAGCGGTCCGCTTTGGTCTGGGACAGGTGGCGGTCGGCACGATGAGCCCGGCCTCCTGGGCTTACTCACCCGACAACATCACGCTCAAGTACCCCTACGACACCAACAAGGCCAATGCACTTCTCGACGCAGCGGGCTGGGTCAAAGGTTCGGACGGCATCCGTGCGAAAGACGGTGTGAAGCTCTCATTCAAGCTGTACTCGAACAGCGGAAATGACGTGAACGCCGAGTACATGTCGATCATGCAGAACTCCTGGAAGTTCATCGGCGTCGACTGCACTCCGGTCCAGGAAGACTGGAACACCCTACTAAAGCGTTTGACCAGCGATATGAACTTTGACATGTTCTTGATCGCCTTCTCCTGGGGACTCGACCCCGATCAGAGTGGCATGTGGTCGAGCGGCGCCTACGGAAAAGGGTTCAATCTCAACAAGTACTCTAACCCACGAGTCGATGAACTTTTGAAACAGGGACTGATCGAGACCTCGGTCTCTGCGCGCAAGCAGATTTACACGCAGATGCAGAACATCATCGTCGACGACCTGCCGAGCGCGTTCATCGACTTTCCGCGATCGATAGCCGCCTACGGAAGTCGCGTTCACAATCTCTTCCCGAACGCCATCGACGACCGGTGGAACGCGCACGAATGGTGGGTCGACGCCTAGGTTGCGATCCGCGGTTTCGTTCCTGGGTGGACGTGAAGGATGAGCGGGCAAGAAAGCCGAGACATTCGGCTCCGGCCCGCTTCTTGCATCCTTTCTTCGGTTCATGTCGCGGAACGATCGCTGAGCAATTTGAGCAAGCCGCGACACAATCTCGAATGCGACGCTGCACACGGAAATGATCGGCCACTGTGACACCACAAGCGCGACAGGTAGAATCTGCTCGAGTCGCGCCGTGACACTATCGATATGAGGATGCGAATAGGGAGTACATGATCGTCAACCTCGTGAGAGTCATCGCCATTTCCCGAACCGAGCGCCTTCGCGAACGTCCGACGCAATCGATGATCGAGCAAGATTCCACTCCCGCGTCCCATGAGGCGACCCACCAACCGGCGCGCGATGGTATCGGCGGATTCGTCCGTCGCCGATTCGTGCTCGGCGTGGCCTTTGGACTTCTCTTCACTGCGGCTTTCGTGTTCTTCAACGACGGACAGCGGGTATTGCAGACCATGCACCACTTCGATTGGGCGCTGGTGCCGCTGATCCTCCTCTTGTCACTCAGCAACTACCTCTTGAGATACGTCAAGTGGCACCTCTACCTCCATTGGGTGGGGGCCGCTCCCATAAGCAAACTGACGAGCCTGGTGATCTTTCTATCCGGACTATCGATGGCGATCACGCCGGGCAAAGTCGGCGAGTTCCTCAAGCCGTATCTCGTACGTCGCACGAACGGCACGCCCCTATCGGTAACTGCGCCGATCGTCGTTTCGGAACGCATAACCGACGGCGCCGGAATGTTGATTCTGGCGTCGGTCGGTCTAACCCAGGTTCAGCACGGGTGGATCCTATTGGTCGTGTTGGCGATCGGGTTCGTCGTCTTCACCGCATTGCTGCAGCGCCGTGAGTTGGTGCATGCGATTCTGCACCGGCTGGAACACATCTCTCATATTGGCAAGCGCATTGAGATGCTGGAGACCCTCTACGAGAGCACCTGGCGAATGTTTCGTCCGACCCGACTGCTTATCGCCGTCGTCATCAGCACGGTCTCGTGGGGTGGAGAATGCCTGGCGTTCTTCCTCGTGCTTAAGGGGCTCGGCTTCCCTGCCGACGCCCACATCCTCTTCGTTGCCACTTCCAGCCTGGCCATCGCGACGCTGATCGGCGCCATTTCGCTCCTGCCGGGAGGGCTTGGCGCGGCCGAGTTGAGCGTGACAGGGCTGTTGATCCTCTTCATCGGTGGATCGCAGATGAATCACGACACTGCCGCGGCAGCCACGCTCCTGATCCGTTTCGCGACTTTCTGGTTCGGCATCGTCATCGGACTTGGAGCGCTGCTTCTCAGCGAGTGGTACCTGAACCGCGCGATCACCGCGCGACTGCCGCAAGAAGCAACGTAACGAATAGGCGCAACGTATTTCCAAAGGCCCCGGATGTTTCAGTTCATTCATGGCGACGACGTATGGACCGTCAGTTAGAGCGCCATAGCCGATCGATCCACCACACACAAAAACGGAGGGCCCATGTTGGACCCTCCGGAACGAAGTTCTTAGCTGGGTATCGCGCGCTTATTCGTCGGTGCTGTTGCGGCCGGGCAACGTACGGCTGTCACGCGGTCGCCGCAGCAAACCTTCTTGCTGCGATCCTTCGGACGATCCGCTTTGCTGCGCCTGTGGCGTTTGCTGGGAGGGCTCGCTCTCCCGCGATTCACGCGTGTCGCCTGACGCGGCTGGCCGTTCGGACGGAGCTTGCCGCTCGCCGCCACGACGGTCCGGTCCACGTCGGCTGTCGCCTCCGTGTGGACGTCCACCGCCCCCACGTCGATCACCGCCGCCGCGGTTTCCACCACCGGAGGAACCATCTCCACCCGGCTCAGGCATGTCACCGGTTAGCAGCGCCTTACGCGACAGGTTGATCTTGCCGTCTGGCCGGATCGCGGTGACCACCACGTTGACTTCCTGACCAACGGACACCACGTCCTCGACCGAGTTCACCCGGTGCGGTTCGAGCTCAGAGATGTGAACGAAGCCATCCTTGCCCGGCAGGATCTCGACGAAGGCACCCGACTGAATGATCGTCTTGACTCGGCCGAAGAAGATATCGCCAACCTCGGGCACTCGCGTGATGCGCTCGACCATGTCGACGGCGCGGCGAGCGCTCTCCTCATTGACCGCACTGATGAAGACCGACCCGTCGTCTTCGATGTCCAGCTTGGCACCGGTAGCGTCCTGAATGCCACGAATGGTCTTGCCACCCGGTCCGATAACCTCACCGATCTGCTTCTGCTGGATCTGAATTCGATAGATACGCGGCGCGTAGGCCGACATTTCGGCGCGTGGCGTCTGAATGCAGTCGTGCATCTTGTCGAGAATGAAGATTCGACCGGCTCGCGCCTGATCGAGCGCCTGGCGCATGATCTCGGCCGTGATCCCCTGAACCTTGATGTCCATCTGAATGGCCGTGACGCCGTCTTTGGTTCCAGCGACCTTGAAGTCCATGTCGCCGAGCGCGTCTTCCATTCCCTGAATGTCGGTCAGGATAGTGAACTTATCGGAGCCACCGTCGGTGACCAGACCCATAGCGATTCCCGCTACCGGCTTGGTGATCGGAACACCCGCATCCATCAGGGCCAGGGTGCTGCCGCAGACGCTCGCCATGGAGGTCGAGCCATTCGAGCTCACCACCTCGGATACGACGCGCATCGTGTAGGGGAAGACATCCTCGTCCGGCAGGACTGCGAGGAGCGCGCGTTCGGCCAGGGCCCCATGACCGATGTCACGACGGCTCGGACCGCGCATGAAGCGCACTTCCCCGACGCTGTAGGGCGGGAAGTTGTAGTGGTGGATGTAGCGCTTCGACTCTTCGATGCCGAGGCCGTCCAGCATTTGGTTCTCAGAGGTGGCTCCCATAGTCGCGACGCTCATCACCTGAGTCTGGCCGCGAGTGAAGATCGCCGATCCGTGCGCGCGCGGCAGGTAGCCGACTTGCATCCAGATCTCGCGGATCTCATCAGTTTTGCGGCCGTCGGGTCTTTCGCCACTCTCGAGAATGCTGTTACGTACTGCGGACTTGACCAGGCTGTCGAAGATTCCTGAGACTTCCTTGGCCGAAGGTGCTTCGGTCTCATCCTCGGTCTTGCTGGTGAAGTGCTCAACCACTTCCTGTTTGAGTGCGGCAGTCTGGCTCAAGCGCTGCTCTTTGTCAGCATGGAAGACAGCCGCGTGCAGTCGCTCACCCAGGAATTCAACGATCTTCTCTTTGAGACCGGTGTTCTCGGCAGGCGGCACGAATTCACGCTTCGGCTTACCGGCGAGCTCCTGCAGCTCGAGCTGAATCTTCACGATTCGACGAATCTCATCGTGCGCCAGCTGAACCGCGGCCAGCATTCGCTCTTCTGAGATCTCGCGGGCCTCGCCTTCCACCATCATCACGGCGTCGGCGGTACCCGCCACGACCATGTCCAGTTTGCTGTCTATCAGCTGATGGCTGGTGGGATTGACGACGAGTTCACCATCGATGTCGCCGATGCGAACCGCGCCCACCGGGCCGGCCCAGGGAATGTCTGACAGCATCAGGGCCGTCGACGCACCGTTAATCGACAGGATATCGGGCAGGTTCTCTTGATCGGCGGACACGACCGTGCTGACGATCTGAACCTCGTTGCGGTAACCCTTGGGAAAGAGCGGACGAATCGGCCTGTCGGTGAGCCGTGCGGAGAGGATTGCCGTCTCGGTCGGACGTCCTTCGCGCTTGATGAATCCGCCCGGGATCTTCCCGGCGGCGTACATCTTCTCCTCAAATTCGACCGTCAGCGGAAAGAAATCGAGACCTTCACGGGTCGACTTCTCACCAGTCGCAGTGCTGAGCACCATGGTATCGCCGAAGCGCACCGTGACGGCACCACCGGCTAATTGGGCTACTCTACCGGTCTCAATCGTCAGGACTCGCCCGCCGATCTCGATCGATCGTTCATGGATAACTGGGGGCATGAATCAACTCCCACATCTGGGTCGGCTTATTTCCAGTCAAGTCAACCCACAACTGACCGTGATGCAGGAGGTGTTAGGGACTGGCGTTCGATGACAGCGATCTGACCGTCACCGGGCCCCAATTCCTAACTCCTTTCCCGCGATCACGTGCGAAATAACAACAACGTTTATCGAATTCGCCTAACTGAGGAACCCAGCACGGCGTTCAATAAACACATGGCCCAGGGAAATCCCTGGGCCGACAATAGAGTCACGTCTGGGCTTCGGACGAGACAAGCCACATCCGGAGAAGAGACCTCAGAGTCGAAACGTAAGCGATGTGCTTACTCCTAGCGGCGGAGACCAAGCCGCTCAATCGTTGCGCGGTAACGTGAAGCATCTTTTTCGCTTAAATAAGCCAGAAGCCGTCGACGTCGACCGACCAATTTCAACAGGCCGCGGCGCGAGTGGTTGTCATGCGAGTGCTCCCGCAAATGCTCGACGAGCCCGTTGATTCGCTCAGTCAGGAGCGCGATCTGAACCTCCGGCGAGCCGGTGTCCTCTTCATGCGTCCTGAAACTCGAGATAATCTCTTCCTTCTGCGCCTTGTACAACGCCATACGCGTGGCGCCTCCCTCTCGGCTTTTCTGCAAAACCCCTACGATAACACCATATCAGTATACCAGCGTAGGTCTGTCCGATCAATCGGGTTGCCGCATCGAGGCGTCCTTCCGAAACCGACCGGATGCCCCTAAAAAGAGAGCGGCGCCGCTCGTTGCACGACGCCGCTTGGGTTCATCATCTTTTTGGGTGAGACTACGAGCCACTCGTCGGAATGCTGCGCGCCTTCAGCCACGGCATCATGCCACGAAGCTGGTCGCCAACCTCTTCAATCATGTGACTCTGCGCTTCCGAGCGCATGCGTAGGAAGTTCTCGCGTCCCTCGTCATTCTCGGACATCCACTGGTCGGCAAACTTGCCGCTCTGAATGTCCTGCAGGATCTGATGCATCGACTCACGCACTCGCTCGTCAATCAGCCTTGGCCCACTGACGTAGTCGCCATACTCGGCCGTATCGCTAACCGAATAGCGCATGTACTTGAGGCCACCCTGGTACATCAGGTCGACAATGAGCTTGAGCTCGTTCAAGACTTCGAAATAGGCCAACTCTGGCTGGTAGCCAGCGTCGACCAGCGTCTCGAATCCGGCCAGGACCAGGGCGCTAACGCCACCACACAGAACCGCCTGCTCGCCGAACAGGTCCGTCTCTGTCTCTTCCTTGAAGGTCGTCTCGAGCACACCGGCTCGTGTGCAGCCCAGGGCACGACCGTAGGCCAGCGCGGTTTCTTTGGCCTTGCCGCTGGCATCCTGCTGCACCGCCAGCAGAGCCGGAACGCCGATCTCTTCCTTGTACATATCTCGCAGGATGTGACCGGGGCTCTTCGGAGCGATCATCGAAACGTCGACGTTCGCTGGTGGTACCACGCGCCCGAAGTGAATGTTGAAACCGTGCGCGAACATCAACGTCTTTCCGTCGCTGAGCTCCGGCGCGACGCTCTCGTCGTAAACGCTCTTCTGCGTATGATCCGGCATCAGCATCATGATGATGTCCGCCTGGTGAGCCGCTTCCCGAACCGTCATAACCGGCAGCCCGTCCGCCTTGACCAGGTCCCAACTCTTGCTGCCTTCGTACAGACCGACCACTACGTCGACACCACTATCATGCAGGTTCAGCGCATGAGCGTGTCCCTGACTGCCATAACCAAGGATCGCGACCTTTTTCCCTTCAAGGAGGGAAAGGTCCGCATCCTTGTCGTAATAGACCTGCGCCACGAGCATGTCTCCTCTCACCCGTCAGACGGACTTTTTTTCGACCGAGCGATCGCGCTCGTCAAATCAGGCGATGGCCTCTTCTCGAACCACCGCCACCGTGCCACCACCCCGCACCATGGCTACCGAGCCGGTGCGAGCGATCTCTTTGATCCCGTAAGGCCGAACCAACGAGATGAGACTTTCGATCTTCTCGCTTGGGCCGGTGACCTCGATGACCAACGAATCGGTGGCGGCGTCAACTATGCGCGCTCGATAAACTTCGGACACCAGACGCATGATATCACCGCGTGTCCGCTCAGAGGCGGTGACTTTAACTAGCGCCAGTTCACGGTGAATCAGGTTCTCTCCGGAGATGTCCGTGACTTTGATGACTTCGAGTAGCTTGTAAAGCTGCTTGGTCACCTGCTCGATGTCCCGGTCGTCGCCACCGACGCCGAGAGTGATGCGCGACAGGCCAGGCATCTCGCTGTGCCCAACCGCGATGCTATCGACGTTGAACCCTCGCTGACGAAACAGGCTCATGATGCGGTTCATTACGCCGGGACGATCTTCGACCAGTACGACTAATGTGTGCGCTCCCACAATTACCACTCCAGATCTTCTTCGATCATCTCGCTGACCGATCCGCCCGACGGAATCATTGGGTATACGTTTTCTTCTTGATTGACCACGAATTCGAGGATAGCCGGACCCTCGAAGGACTGTGCCCAGGCGATCGCCTCGTCGACGTCGGTCGGATGCAGCACGCGGCGGCTCGGAATACCGTATGCCTGAGCCAGCAGCATGAAGTCCGGGCTGCTGATTGGCGTCTCCGAGTAGTTCCGGTTGTGGAACAGCTGCTGCCACTGGCGCACCATGCCGAGATAGCCGTTGTTCAAGATGGCGACCTTGACGTTGGCATTCTCCTGCACGAGGGTGGCGAACTCGAAGATGGTCATCTGCACGCCACCGTCGCCGACGATCGACCAGACCACCCGATCAGGACAACCGAGTGCGGCGCCCAGGGCCGATGGAACACCGAATCCCATGGTTCCCAGACCGCCGGAGGTGATCCACTGGTTCGGGAGGTCGCAGCCGTAGAACTGGGCCGCCCACATCTGGTGCTGGCCAACGTCGGTGGTGACGATGGCTCGGCCCTCGGTGCAGCAGTGCAGGCGCTCGATCACGTGCTGTGGCAAGAGCGCGCCGTTCACGTGCACGTCGCGAGAAGGAAGTCGACGACGCCAGGTTGAGATCTGCTCCAGCCAGTCGTCGTGTCGCTGCGGCTCCAGCATCTCGTTCAGCACCATCAACGTCTCGCGAGCGTCGCCGACCACCGGCACATCCGTCGGCACATTCTTGCCGATCTCGGCTGGATCGACGTCGATATGAATGACTCTGGCGTTGGGAGCGAACTCGCTTAGGCGGCCTGTGACGCGGTCATCGAAACGCATCCCCACAGCGATGAGCAGGTCTGCTTCGTTGATCGCGTGGTTCCCATGGGTGAATCCATGCATGCCGACCATACCCAGACAGAGCGGATGGGACGCTGGGAATCCACCAATACCAAGCAACGTCAGACCAATCGGAACCTGGGTTCGCTCGGCGAAGCGCACCAGCTCTCCGGTCGCGCCAGAGATCACAATGCCATGCCCGGCCAACACGAGCGGGCGCTCGGCGGCGACAATGAGCTCAGCCGCGCGACGAACTTGTCGGCGATGTGGCACGATCGTCGGCTTGTATCCGGGCAGATTCAACGACTCGGCCGGAGTCAACTTACCGCGTGCGATCTGCACGTCTTTCGGAATGTCGACCAGGACTGGACCAGGTCGGCCGGTTGCTGCCAGGTGGAACGCCTTCTGAATTGTCGGGCCGATCTCCTCAACCGAGCGCACGACGAAGTTGTGCTTGGTGATGGGTAATGTGATACCGGTGATGTCGATTTCCTGGAACGCGTCGCTGCCGATGACTGGCTGCGCGACCTGACCGGTGATTGCGACCATGGGAACCGAGTCGAGCATGGCGGTGGCGATTCCGGTGACCAAATTCGTGGCACCGGGACCCGACGTTGCCAGGCAGACGCCAACCTTACCGGTCGCGCGCGCGTAGCCATCGGCGGCGTGAGCCGCGCCCTGCTCGTGACGAACGAGTACATGATGAATTGGGAATTCTGGAATGACATCGTAGAGCGGGATCACAGCCCCACCCGGATAACCGAAGATCACGTCGACGCCTTCACGTATACAGCGCCTGACAGAGCACTCTGGCTCCCGTCGACGGACGAGCGCCATTGGTCTTTGGCGCGCTCGTCGCTTGTTTGATCTCCACCGTCATAACAATTCCCTCTCGCCTTCCACCCAACACTCGCCGGGCTATCCGTCACCACCAAGCCGTCACAACAAAACGAGCCCCCTTGCGGGGGCTCGCGAGCGATCTCTTTCGTTCCGTCCTACTTCATCGCCTCGCTTCGCCCCGCATATCAATAAGACCTACAATGAGGCCTACAATAATAATGAGGCTAATAAGGTCGGATGCCGCGCGTAGCGGAAGTAACGAAAGCCAGAGCTTCGTCTTCCTCTTCGATGGCGACGTGTTTATTGCGTCGTTCACCAAGCTGCTCACAGTCCATCAGTAGGCGGCATAGAAGCGGACATCTTTCCGGATAATACTTGGGCACTTATGGTGTGTCAACCCCGACTTCGGTCCGCCTCTTCCGCCACGGGATAATCCTGACAACCAATAGTGACCGCTGGGGTCGACAGGCTCAACTCCACACGCTTAGACCAACAGTAGTGAGCGTCGCCCCTCCAGGAATCGTCATATGAGACGACGCGCCTGCATTCGCTGCGCTTCACGGTACGTAGCGACATCGTCACTGGCACGTTCGCCGATCTCGGACAAGACCTCGAGTACCTGATCGAGTGCGTGATTAAGATACGAAACAGGATCCTCGTTCTCGGTTCCGCCATCGCTGTCGAATGGATCACGGACGAGTGAAATGGTCTCCCCTTTGCGCACCAACAGATGACCGAATGCGGCCCCATCGTGCTTTTGCTCGAGAGACCAGAGCCATCCATCACCGGGGTGGGCAGCATTGTCCAGACTCTGCAGCGCCGCGCTCTCCGCATTAACGGCGTAGAACTGATCGCGAAGATTCTTGCGGCTGATTCGCTGGGTAGGAACTGGGTCCGGTAGCATAGAGTTCAATCCGTCCAGCGCCGCGGCAACTGCCTGCAGAATCTGGTCTACAGCGGCACTCACGCATGATTCCGCCGCCGCCAGCGACGATGCGGAACTCAACTCTCCTTTGAGTGCCTCGATCTGAAATCGAGCACCCTCGACACGATCATCTACCGCCTCGCGGTTCGGGACCTGCTGGGCCAACGTACGGCCTGACATCGCCGACCTCCCGTTGCTACATCGCTACGGCTTCACGTTACTGGTTTTGGGCTTGTGCCCTCATCATAACACAGTCTGCGGCATCAGAAGAGCGGTTTGTGGAGGAATTCGTGAAATTTCCGACAGAAGGTGGCGTATTCTCCGGACAAGACGCCCGTAGCCTGGTTCGCTATCTGCCTGGTTCACCACGCGGACTCCCCCGCGAACGAGGTGACCTCTCCTCCTGTCCCTTCTCTTTGCTGTCTTCGTGTTCACCGCTATCCGGCAACAGCCAACTCAAACCGAAGCCAAACAACACAAAGCCCGCAGCGACATAGGACACGGTGCGAGCCGCATGGGCAAAGGCGTCCTCAATGGCGGTGACGATCTTCCCGCTATCCGGTTGTTGACGAATGCCGACCAGACTCTGGCCGGCCGATGATTTGACCCCCTGAGCGATACCGGAAATCTGCTGCGGTGGGAGACCCAGGTTCATCAAGCGTGCGCGCGTCCCACTTGCCAATCCGGTTGCCAAGAGCGAGCCCAGTAACGCAATGCCAAGCGCCGAGCCAACCTGACGAAACGTGCTCTGCATGCCACTCGCTTGGCCCGATTCAGCGCGTGGAACGTCGTTCAAGATCACGCTGGTGAGCTGAGCGGTCGCCAGCCCGACTCCAATTCCATAGATGAAGAGGGGCGGTGCCAGCGTGATGCCGTGATCTGACGGCGAAAAGAGGAGGCCGAGCGAGAGGATGCCGGTGGCTTCGAGTCCCATACCGGTGGTCACCACCCGACGCGCGCCGATCTTGCCCGCCAGCATCGCCGCCGTCGGTCCACCGACAAACGCACCAGCGGCCAGAGCAAGGAGCAAATAGCCAGTCTGCAGTGCTGAATAGCCGAGTACCGATTGCACAAAGAGGGGCAGAATGAATACGAGGCCGAACTCCCCAAGGCTGACGACGACAGCCGTGACGTTACCCAGACCAAAGCTGCGGAGCCTGAACAGGCGAAGATCGGCCAGCACGATGGCATCGCGACGTACGCGCCGCCATTCGATGAACGTAAACGTAATCAGGCTCACCACACCGACGACAAAGACAACCGGGACGATGGAGATGGAAGTGAAGGGCCAGTCCCAGCCAAACAGGGAGAATGGCTGATCAGGCCGCCACCACCCGTAGCGCTGGCCTTCGATCAATCCGAACACCAGACTGCTCAGGCCGAGCGTGACCGTGAAGAAGCCAGGGATATCCCAACCCGTCCGAACGTTCTCATCTCGCGTCTCACGCACGAAGAAGATCGATCCGATGAAGGCAGCGATACCGATCGGTACGTTGATGAAGAATGCCCAACGCCAGCTGTAGTCGGTGGTCAACCAGCCGCCAAGCAATGGGCCGAACGCGGCCATTCCGCCGATCACCGAGCCCCAGATGCCGAATGCGATAGCGCGTTCCCGGCCCTGAAAGGTGGCATTGACCGTCGAAAGTGTCGACGGAAGGATCATCGACGCTCCGACTCCTTGAACGAAGCGCGCCAGAATCAAGATATTCCCGTCGGGTGAGAGCCCGGCGAAGATGCTGCCGCCGACGAAGACACACAGACCGATCAGATAGAGCAAACGTCGCCCGTAACGATCACCTAATCGGCCAACGGTGATCAGGAAGGCGGCGAAGACCAGCGAATAGATGGAGTTGATCCACTCCGCCCGAGCCAGGTTGACATGCAACTGGTCGATGATGGTGGGGATCGCGACATTCACGATGGTCGCGTCGACGATGATCATGGCCACGCCAACGCTCAGCAGCGCCAGTCCGAGCCATCGGGTTCGACTGGGCGCGTCGCCCTCCGAAGTCAACGGGGCGGCTGAGCCGCCGTGTCGCCGTCTCTCGGAACGGTCTCTCTTGTCTCTGGACATAGACTCTTCCCCCACGTCGTGTGCTCGAACGCCGCCGTGACTGACGCACGCCATTATCCCTAACAAAAAATAGGCCGCGTCGCTTCCCGCGCCGCAAGCGGCTTTCCATGATCAGCCTCTCGTGATATGGCAACCCGCGTATCCCGCCGCCGCGAGTCGACCGTCTGCGCACTTTGTTTGCGATCGGTTATCGGAGAACGCAGTTTCGAAACATCTCGTCAAAGCTTTGGCATCAACTGCTCGTCCAGGTTCTCAGCGAAGCCGTTTGCGTTCGCGGCGACGAAGGTTTCCGCGCCCCAGGAACTGCTACGAATATGCTTGAAGGCCAGGACGGGACTATGCTATGCTACACGGTGCTGAACGCGGCTGACGCCACGTAAACAGTGTGTGCAAGCGCCCGTAGCTCAGTGGATAGAGCGTTTGGTTGCGGACCAAAAGGTCGGGGGTTCAAGTCCCTCCGGGCGTACCAGACCGGGTGCAGGGCCAGCATAACGAGCCCTGCACTATTTCGTTAGTGGCGATATTTTTGAGCGATGACTGCTCGATGTTATGTCGCTCCTGACGCGCACACATCCAGGGAAGTCGCCCGATTGAACTGGAGACAACCGAATACGTGGAGAGGTGTCCGAGTGGTTGAAGGTGCCGCTCTCGAAAAGCGGTGAGGTTAATAGCCTCCGTGGGTTCGAATCCCACCCTCTCCGCCCTGTTGGAAGGGTCGCATAGTCTGGCCTAGTGCGCGCGACTGGAAATCGCGTAGGCGTGATGAGCGCCTCGAGGGTTCGAATCCCTCCCCTTCCGCCAAACATTCCTAAGAGAACCATCCATGATTTAAACAGCGCACCGAAGCGGTTTTTTTCTGAAGTCTCCATTGAATAGATGCTATGCTTCGCCACAGATTCGACTGAAGTCCCTTTGGTCAAAGCGAATTAATGGCATTGGGGAAGCGTGTTCAATCTTCTCCCACTCGTGACCGCAATCTTAGGGGCGAGTCTCGGCATAGTAAGACTCACCGCCGCACGACGGGCGTGGATTGACTATGTTCATCTTTGCCGCCAGCGTCGCGACCCGGAATACAAGGACCCATCAATGCCGTTAGTTGGATGGCCGATCGAACCTCGCTGGGATGACAACACTCCGCGACATCCGAAGACCTATTCAAGGAACTGGACGTTCGATGATGGGTTCCATTTGACGCGTCTGAGATATGACGAACAGGATGACCCCGAGCTTGAATCCGCGCGCCAACACGTCGCGGAAATGCAATTGAATGCGTGGATGACGATGTTCATCGGAGGATTCGTCATCCCGTTCGTTCTCATGGTTCTTCCTGCGTACTTCAAGTGAGCAGTAATGCCTCATTCGACCGTTCCACTTTGCCGCTTACCCATCCGTGAGACACGTGAACGAGGTTGGCAATTAGCGTCTGTTGCGCGCAACCCTGTCTGAATGTTCGGCGGGATCGATTGATTCGGTCTCAGGCAAGTCGATCATATACGGGAGACCCGTTATGACAGTCTCTCAACTCGTCGTTTCACTCGCCTGCGATAGATCCTCGGATACCAAAACTCCATCATCTCCTTGTCAGACGGATCAACGATGTACCGTTCTACCAGTCCCTGATCGACCAGTGCGTCCAGCGTTTCAGCCGGGAGATTGATGTCTGCTCCTCGGCCATTTGGGTCAAAGTTGTCGTAGGACACGAACAGGCGGCCAGACGGACCACCGATGAGGATGTGCCAGAGGTGCCGTTTCAGACCAATTCGCGGCAGGATGGACCGAATGATGAAGTCTTTCGTCTCAACCGTGAGCGGCAGACTGACGAAGCGCGACGAGCCATTCCACAATCCTTGCTCCTCCCGCGAGAGAATGGACGTGTCCACATTCGTCACTCCGGGAAAGGTGTCGATCTCGCTCCCGCAACGTGAGAGATCACCAATGAGCAGCAGACGAGTATCAGGTCCGGCGACCAGGTCAATTACCGTACTCAGGAACGCGACCTTCGAGACGCGCTTCGCCTTCACCACCAGAGCCATTACGTCTGCACCGTGTTGCGCACATGCGCTGGCATTTCAACACTGCTCCCGTTCTGGGAACTGCGACCCAGGGTGTGGACGCCGTGACCAACCACACTCGCCAGGTCTCGTTTGGAGATTTGCTCTGCTTCACGGCGCCATTTGTCGTCGGCACATTCCCCGCGCAGCGGCTGAATATCGCGCTGACGAGGAATCCTAACGCTGGGTGCTGGTACCTGGAAGCCGAATGCGAAGAAGGTCCTTCAGGATGTAGGTCTCGTACGCCTCGACGGTGATCCAGCCGTGCGCCTCTGAGTAGTAGCCCTCCGAATGTTCGTCTCGCGCCGAAATGGTCTTCCACGTGAGGAGACAGTGTTCGTGATCGCCGTTCTCGGGATAGCAACGACGAACCCAGAAGGTCTGCGTATCGAGAACCGCCTCCAATTGCCACGCGAACCACCAGAACCGAAAGATGTGACGGCAACCCGCTAGCGGCAACGGAGCATTTTGGTTATACGTCTCATACGTCAAAGTGTCGCCGATTTCCGCCACCAGTTTGTGAAGCTGGAAGATCTCGCGTGCAGGATCCGCCGTATCGTAGAGCCCCGCAGGCATCAACGGCGGATTCACCGCCACCCCAGGAGCGAAGGACACTCGCAGCCGAACGGTGGACGTGTCGGCGTCACGTTGTGCGTGGAGAATCTGAGCGCTGTGCTCCCCGGTGTGGTTCATCTCGCCTACCCACCTCTTAGTGAGAACATCCGCAATAAGTCGACGCTACGACGGCCTCTCCGCAGCGATTGCCTAGGAGTGCAACCCTTGCTAACTCGTTCATCTTTGCGAGGGCCGTTGTCATCCAACGACGACTCCGCTTCCAAAATCAATCTGAGCGCCTCGGTAACCAGTGTGTATTGCTCCTCCATTTCGTCGACAATTTCACCTTGCATGGCACCATAACATCGTCATTGGGCAATGAGGACATACTCAGTGGCGCTTGTTACGACGTCGCCTGTTGCCACCACCAGCACCATGACGCTTGGCGGCGAGCCAGTGGTTCTGGACATCTTCATCGATGACGGCATCGAACATGTTGCGGCTTGACACGTATCCGACACTCCCCAGAATCAAAATGGCGGAAACGGACAGCAGTGCCTCAGGCACTCCGTGAGACCAACCATTCATGAAACTGAGGTAAACAGCGAGGAACACCCCCCAAGTCACCGCCAGTACGGGAACGAGACAGGGCTTCATGTTGTGTGACCAGTATCGTCCCTCCGCGAACTCCCGCCAGGCAGATCCGTGAATCTTGACGGCAATCGGAAGCAGGGCAGCTGCCGCTACCCAGAGGATGACCGTGGTAATGACTGTCATTCGAGCTCCCGACGGTTGATTTGATGCGGATCCCCTTGCACATCCCACGACAAGACGGTGCTCTCGTGCTGCATCGCCACCACGAAGTCGTCAGCGCTACGTGCAGGAGGCAATTCCACGGCGATGAGTCCACGAATGCCATCGAACCGCTCCATCAATTCGCGGAGGAGCTGCTTCGCCCTACCCAGAGTCTCCGGCGCGTCGGCCTCGCCATCGACTGACGGACCCAACACCAGGAGCCCATCACGCGTGAAGCAGAGGATCGCCTGATCAATGTCACCATGGGACGATGGCAAGTAGACAGTGAACGCCCTCGGGGGGTCTGAGAGTCCGGCCCGGATTACGTCCTCAGGTTCGTGAACCGGTATCCACTCCCAATCGTCGAAGCCGATTTGATCAGGCTCGACGCCAATTGGCTCTACCATCAACTCCTCATCACGGCGCTGCCGCCATGTCTCGTGATCCACTTGGGCCGCAATGAACGCATTCACGGTTGCCCTGTCACGGCGAGAAGAGAGGCAGTAGATGTCTAGGTTTGGCGGCATCGGTGTCGTCCTTCATCAACTCCGGTCATGTTCCGCCGCCCACACCTCAAATGTGCCTGCAATTGAGTACCGGAGTGGCGTGCCTTGGTCATCAGTTGTCTGCGCTGGCCACCCGCCGCAACTGAACAAGAGTGTCAGTGCTGAGCGGGTTGGCAAACGCTGCGTCCCACACTGCGTCCATGACAAGGGCGTGGTTCGGAAGCGAGTCATCGAAGTCGACATCCGAGGCCATGATGAAGCGCCCCCATCGCTGAAGCGCCGCGGGATCACACGCAAATTGGAGCAACCCGTGGGCGAGATCAACGTGGGTCACCTCCACATCCCATGTGAGTTTCCTGGGGTCGTCGACCTGCGTGGAGAGAAAGAACTCACCGTCGTCGAACCCGATCTCAATGCCGAGGCTCTGCAGCGCCTGAAGGGGCATCTCGCCGCGAACAACCTGAACGATGAGTTCATGCGCAGCGGTGACATCCTCTTGATTCGCACTCACCTTCACGACAATCCTCACTGATTTGTGGCCCTCAGAACAGTTGTTCTGGAGGTGCCACACCTTCGTCCATGACGCACTGAACTCCGTCGGTTGCCGTCAACGCGATGGACCGTCGGACTGGGGGCGAGTGACGTTCCGCAACGTGGACTCCGTCACGGAGCGGATGCAGCGCTGTCGCGCTGTCACGCCCGGTGTCACCCCAATCAGGAGTCGTGCAGCGAGGGCTCTATGACGGATTGCGTCGTCGGAACCAACCTCCGCTGATGCGCCTACCAGGTAGAACGCTGGAACGAGAGTTTCACCTGATGTGAGAAGACCGACGCGTTCAGCCACGTTGGGACGTGTGTCCGCCATTCCCAAGATCCAGGGACAGTAGCGGCGCCAGAACGTGATCTCGGGGTGAGGCCCAAACCGATCCTCCGCATCCTGGAGCACATCATCCATTCGCGTCCACGCTCTCTCGAGAAAGGCCACATCAAGCTGGTGATGGGCGGCGTCGCCACCGTCATTGCAGACAAAGTACAGGACCGCAAGGTTGACGTAGTCGTCAAGCGTGGCGACTCCCGCGGCTATGCACTGTTCGCA
The DNA here is from genome assembly GCA_963782955.1 of uncultured Chloroflexia bacterium. Taxonomy (GTDB): domain Bacteria; phylum Chloroflexota; class Chloroflexia; order Thermomicrobiales; family Thermomicrobiaceae; genus CALAGB01. The sequence goes on from CAWALJ010000002.1 coordinate 241,098, forward strand.
GGCGTCGGCAGCCACGACTGGATTGTCCTCCGCATCCAGCAAGTGCGCCTTTTCACACAGATTCGTCATCGCCACTTCACCTCAGCAACCAATTAAGTCTCACCTATTCGGCATGGTCGATCACACGTCATGAAGATCGATCACGTAGAGACCATTGGAGTCAGTCAGCACGTACATCCGCGAGCCTCTCGCAAAGGCCTGGTAGTTGGCCCGTTCCCATGTCCGCGTTTCGCTCTCGGGGTCGTGATGCTCCGTGTGGGTAATTCCAAGTACCGGGTTGCCTCTGCCGTCAACCGGAACCGCCTCCTCGACCTCCCGTGTATTCAGGTTGACCAGCGAGAGCACATCCTTGCGCCGGTAGGGGCTTCCAAATAACACCCTGTCATCGAGGACAGCCATCGCATGGGCGCCCTTGATTGGCGTCGGCTCCCAGAAGCGATCCATTTGACGGTTCTTGAACCGGACAACGGGGAAATCCACGTAGAAGCAGATCCACACTCTATCTTCCTCATCGACGTTCACGGCATAGCAGTCCCACATCTGCCTGAACATAGGCGGCAGCGTATCGACGGGGAGATCCCAGTACTGGAACACCTGGTTGCCAAGCGCATCATAGCCATCCAGGCCACGGCCATTCGCCTCGTCCCCGTAGCTGATCCAGATCTCGTCGCTCCGCGTGACCTGAGCATCAGACAGACACTTCCCCACGGGAAATGAACGGAGGAGCCGACCATCCTCACCGATGATCACAGCCCGGTTGTCTCCGCAGAGGAGCCATCGTCGATTGGTAAGAGGCTGCACCAGGTCGTGTCGTCCTTCAGGCTCTTCGACCATGACGGTGATCCATCCTTCGTCACCGCGTTCCTGAATGCGATAGAGCGCAGGACGCTCCGGTGTCGGAAGCGACGGTAACCGAGGTCGATTGGCCGACAAGATGAGGATCTCGTGGTCGGGTCCCACCGTGACCTTGACGCGTTCCCAGTCGCCGACGACGTCATCCGTGTTGAGCAGGTAATGCGCAAGAACTTGTCTCATATCGTGAGTATGCCGAAACGGCGGCTACGACGCGAGAGCAGGTTGTACTCTATCGCGTCCCCTGCACGTTCGGTGATCACAATGCTGACGGAATGAAACACACGGAGATAATATTGACAATCGCCGGTGAACGCGAAAGAGCTAATCGCAACCGTCTCCACGCTTTGGGCTCGTAGTCATACGTTCCGAGTAGTCCGTGCTCTGAAGGACCTATGGGCGTCGCACTCCCCAACTCTCCGAATTTGGATTACGTGCCGCGCACAATACTTTGACATCTCAAGGGGTACGCAAGTACGAATGTGTACCTCGACTGGCGAGACGCTATAAGTGCGATTCACAGCGGATAATCCTCAGCCCGGTTGAAGCGCCTTCGAACCAAGGTATGCATGGTGACGATGCCGAAGAGGACGAACAGTCCGTCATTGGGGGTCGGTTGAGAGGTTCCGGTCACCGCCCAATGGATTAGTGCCACCAGCACAATAGGAACCATGTAGATGAGTATGAAGGTCCCGAGAGTAGAGAACCCGCGAAGAAATTGACGCATCATGGGCTCCTCCATCTTACTTCGCTTTCGACAGCATCATACCCGATTTAACCGATGAAACAACCGACCCAGTAAGATGCTCAAGTGTCATCATGCCTGACTAACTTGCCGTAACGTTGGCAAGAGCCGATTGCGTCGGTCGTTCAGACGGTCAGTCCAGTACTACCCAGCCCAAATCGCCCTTCAACGTTTCGTACGGGAGCGTTATTTTTCATTCGTTGATCTGTACATAGAATCTCACGCATGATGGTCCGAATCGAGCAATGGAGGTCAGCGTGCAACTGTTCAAGGATGACGACGAGGGATTCGTATCTTGGAGAGATCGCAATCAGAATGGCTATGTCGTCAACTGCGACCGAAAGCCGAAATCGAGCTATCTAATTCTTCATCGGGCGTCATGTTCGAGTATCAACAATCTCAGGTCTGGCTACCGATTCTGGACGAAAGACTTCATCAAGGTCTGCGCAATCGATGCAAATGAACTGCGCCGTTGGGCGATCAATTCGGTCGAGTCTGGTGCAACGCTCAAGCCCTGCGGTCACTGTAAGCCGTAATCACACTTGCGCAATCCAGAGGAAGAAACGGGAGCCTCAGACGAGGCTCCCGTTGAGTACATTGTCTAACTGGTGGCGTTCGGTGCTAGTACGCCCGGGCCATGATCACCTGCGTGTCAGCCTGACCGCCACAGACGATGCACTCGCCGGAGTCGCCCGGTTGGTCGAACGGAATGCAGCGAATGGTCGCTTTGGTCTCCGCCTTGACCTGGGCCTCGCACGCGTCGCCGCCGCACCACCAGACGCGCGAGAATCCCGCGTTGTCGGCGGCGCGCTGCTTGAGTTCCTCGTAGGTGTCGACCGTCACCGTGTTCTCGTCCAGCATCTGCTTGGCGGCCGCGAACAGATTGTCCTGAATCTCGGCCAGCAGTTGCGGAATATGCTCGGCCAACTGGTCGAACGGCACGGTCTGCTTCTCGTGGGTGTCGCGACGCACGACCACGGCGTGTCCGGCGGCCACATCGCGCGGCCCGATCTCCAGGCGTAGCGGCACGCCCTTCATCTCCCACTCGTTGTATTTCCAACCCGGAGTCTTGTCGTCGCGACGGTCGACGAAGATCCGTGCCACGTCACGCAGCGAATCTCGCACCGTGTCGACCGCCTCCTCGACGGCCTCACGCTCTTTGTCCTTGCGCCAGATCGGCACGATGACGGTCTGAATCGGTGCCACGCGCGGCGGCAGCTTCAGTCCGCGATCGTCACCGTGGACCATGATGATCGCGCCGATGGTGCGATAGCTGAGCCCCCAACTGGTGTTATAGGCGAACTCGCGCTCCCCCTGAGAATTCAGGAACTCGATGCCGAACACCTTGCCGAAGTGATCGCCCAGATTGTGTGAGGTACCGGACTGCAGTGCCCACTTTTTGCCGCCCATCATGGCTTCGATGGTGTACGTGCGCAACGCACCGGCGAATTTCTCCGACTCGCTCTTCATGCCCGGGATCACCGGCAACGCCAGCTCAGTCTCCACGAAATCGCGATACACCTCGAGCATCAAGCGCGTCCGCTCTTCGGCTTCCTGGGCCGACGCGTGCGCGGTGTGACCTTCCTGCCATAGGAACTCCGACGTGCGCAGGAAGGCGCGCGGACGGTTCTCCCAGCGTACGACGCTGCACCACTGGTTGATCAAGATCGGCAGGTCACGATAGGACTGCACCCAGCGCGCGTACATCGGGCAGATGATCGATTCCGACGTCGGCCGTACGATGAGCGGCTCTTCCAACTCCTTGTTTCCGGCGGTGGTGACCACGGCCACTTCCGGCGCGAATCCCTCGATATGCTCGGCCTCACGGGCGAACATCGTCTGCGGGATGAACATCGGGAAGTAGGCGTTCTGCACCCCGGTCGCCTTGATGCGCCGGTCAAGTTGCGCCTGCATGTTCTCCCACAGCGCAAACCCGTACGGCATCACCACGCGCATGCCGCGGATCGGCGCCTCATCCGCCAATTCAGCTTTCTGCACGACCTCGACGTACCAGCGATCGAAATCGTCTTCGAAGTCACCAAGTTCCTCGACGAACTTTCGTTCGGCGTTCACGCGTTCCTCCTGCACCTAATTAGGTCAATCGACTCTGAACGACAGGTCAATGTCAGCGCCGGGAAGGGGACAGCCGCATGCCGATCCACTTACTCCGAGCGCTGACCAGAAGGTGCGGGAAGACCACCACGTCCGAATCCGTCAGACCAAAATCTCATCCATCGCTCCCCAGCGAGCGGAACACGTTCGTTCGATCAACCTTGACAGGGTTCTGGCGGCCCGGGAATCACCGTGTAGAATGCGTAAGGTCGTGCGTCTCACGCGCCAGTTCCCAGGCAGCAGATGAATTCGCATTATAGCAGCAGCGACCGTCATTCTCGTTAGAAGCAATTCCGGTTGCCAATTCCGTGCGATCATCATGCCGCTCGAAATATGAGAGGGTCTCAATGGCAGTGAACTCATCAAAACGCATCGCGCTGCTGACCGGAGGTGGAGACGCGCCCGGGCTTAACGCGGTGATCCGCGCCGTCACCAAGACCGCCGTCGGAACAATGGGTTGGTCGGTGATCGGTTTTGAGGACGGTTTCGAAGGATGCATCACTGGCCGCTATCACGAACTCGGTTTTGACGAGGTTCGCGGGATTTTGCCTCGGGGCGGCACCATTCTCGGCGCTTCGAATCGCTGCAACCCGTTTCGTTATGCGAATCGCGAAGCTGGCGAGACCGTTGCGCGCGACCACAGCCAGGAGGTGTTGGCTCGGCTCACGGCCCTGGGAGTCGATGCGCTGATTGTCATCGGCGGTGACGGAACGCTCTCAATCGCCGGGGAGTTCGACCGGCTCGGGATTCCCGCCGTTGGCGTGCCGAAGACGATCGACAACGACGTGCAAGGCACCCAGGTGACCTTCGGCTTCGACAGTGCCGTGACCACCGCCACCGACGCGCTCGACAAGCTTCACACGACAGCCGAAAGCCATCACCGCGTCATGATCGTCGAAGTCATGGGGCGCACAGCCGGATGGATCGCCCTCTATTCTGGTCTGGCGGGTGGTGCCGATGTCATCTTGATCCCGGAGATCCCGTTCGGCATGGAGCAAGTGGAGCGACACATCAACCGACGGGTCGAGCTTGGGCGCTCGTTCACGATTATCGTCGCGGCCGAGGGAGCTTCACCGGTTGGAGGCTCAGCCGTGTACGAGGTGATCGGCGATCAGGAGTACGACAAGCGCTACGGAGGTATCGGCGCGCGACTCGCGACGGAGCTTGGATCGCAACTCGATCAAGAGGTGCGCAGCGTGGTCCTCGGGCATCTGCAGCGTGGCGGTGGGCCGACTCCGCGAGACCGCCTACTCGGCACGATCTTCGGGTCGGCGGCGGTGCGCTTCATCGCCGAAGGGATGACCGGTCAGATGGTGGCGGTTGCCGGTGAATCGGGCGGTCCAGGCCTGCCGACCGTTGTGCCAGTGCCACTGTCAGTCGCCGGACGTGGGGCTCGTCGTGTCCCGCTGGATCATCCCGCGCTCATCGCGGCACGTGACGTGGGCATCAGTCTGGGTGAGCCAATGCCGAGTGGAAACGAGCGACGTTCATGAATCGGGTGCTTCCGGCTGGCAAGTTGCCGCCCGACCTACTGGCCAGTCTGCTCTCGACCATTCCGGACGATCCCTCCATCTTGATCGGCGCGGGAATCGGTCGAGACGCCGCCGCGGTTCGTTATGGCGATCGCGTGCTGGTGCTCAAGACGGACCCGATCACGTTCGCCACGGACGAGATCGGCTGGTACGCCCCAAACGTCAATGCCAACGACATCGCGTGCATGGGGGCAACTCCGCGCTGGATGCTCGCCAGTGCCCTGCTGCCAGACGGCTCCACGACGCCTGAACTTGTGGAGCAGATCTTTGGCTCTCTCCGCGATGCCTGCGACGCGCTCGGAATTCTGTTGGTTGGGGGTCATACCGAGATCACGACGGGACTCGAACGAACAATTCTGGTGGGAATGATGGTTGGTGAGGCCGACGAGGCGGATCTGGTCGATCCCCGCCGCGCTCAGCCCGGAGACGCGGTCATCCTGGCGCGGGGCATCGCCATCGAGGGAACGTCGCTCATCGCTCGCGAGATACCGCACCGACTTTCGGAGTCGCTCGGCTGGGATCTGGTCGAACGTGCGCGGCAATTCCTGCATGATCCGGGCATCAGCGTGGTCAAAGCAGCAACGATTCTTCGACACGCTCTTGGCGCCGACCTCCACGCGTTGCACGATCCGACCGAGGGCGGGCTCGCCAGCGGCCTGCGAGAGGTGGCGGCCGCTGCCGGAGCCGGCATCGTGGTCGATCGTGAGGCAATCGTCACCTACCCCGAAACCCGCGCCATCTGCGACCTTTTGGGACTCGACCCGCTGGGATTGATCGCATCCGGCGCGCTATTGGCCACCGTTTCCGCAAACGCCGTTGAAACCGCGATCTCGGCGCTGTCCGGATACAATATTCCCGCGGCCGTCATTGGTCAGCTGCATGCGGACCCAACCGTCGTTCGCATGCGCGTCAACGATGTGGACGAAGACCTCCCGACGTTCGAGGTCGACGAGATCGCACGCTTGTTCGCGTCGTTGGCAGAGTAGATCGAGTTGCGGATACCTCATAACGTGGTAAGGGCAAACGGCAAAGGCTAGGCTCCAACAAAGGCGGGACTCGTTTTGGCCAAACGGACAGTAGCCCGGGATGTTGCATTCTCGTAAGCGCAGCCGCGTGTTAAGAGAAAGAGGGCAGACACAGAAGTCTGCCCCTACGGAAACGAGAGAAGGTTAGCGGCCAAACAGTCACGCTGGCCCCACCGGATTTACTTCTTGGGCATGTTCTTCAGCGCCGTGTAGGCCGGTCGAGGTGACCAGTCTGAATTGACCACCGACCACGGATACTTCTCATCTGACGGCGGCGAGATGACCGAGTAGTTCAGGTTCCAGACGAACATGGCCGTCGTCCACGGCCACTTCGACTGAGCAAGCTGGAAGGCGCCAACCAGGTAGTCAGCCTGGTCCTGCGGCGTCACGTCGGCCCCATATTCATACCCTTTGGCCTCGTTCTTGGTTGTCCAGCCGAACTCGGTGATCCAGACCGGGCGGTTATCGTTGTGCTCGACCTGCACCTGATGCAACTGTTCTGCGCGGCGGAAATAGAAGCTCGGATCATTCGACCAGCCGTCCGGACCTGGATTTTCCGGGTACATGGTGTCTGGCGGATTGTTTGTGGCGCTCACGTGCATGCCGAGCACGTCAAAGTACTTGGTGTATGCGCCGTTCTGATAGTTGTAGAAGTCCTGCAGATAGGTGAGGTCATTGATCGCAATGGACGGATCGTTGACGCCGGTCGGCGTCAGTCCTCCAAAGACCACCGTCGCGTTCGGATCGCCCTGTTTGACTCCCTCGTAGCCAGACTGTAGCAGATGGGCGTAATCGTCGAGCCGGACCGTTCCACCCATCTCGGTCGCGTAATTCTCTTCATTCCAGATCTCCCAGGCGGCGATCTTCCCCTTATAGCGGTCTGCCATGAACTTCATGAAGTCCTGCCAGTCAGACCAGTTGGCTAGCAATTGTTTGCCAGTCGGGTCGAGCGCCCAGTCCGGGGCCTTCACCACCGACGCCAGAATCTTCACGTTCGCGTCGTCATATTGCTTCACCACGCGGTCGAGCGGCAGCGGGTTGTATTGTCCCTTGGCCGGCTCAGCCGATTGCCATTGGACCTGGATCCGCACCCAGTTGAACCCGGCACCTTTGACCGCGTTGATGGTCTTGTCATTGAAGTCGGCTCCGTTTGCATCGCCGCGAGCGAAGACGTTGAAGCCATAGCCGAAGCTGCTACCCGTTACGGACGTGGGTGACGCACTGGCTTCGGTCGACGTGCCTGACGTCGCTGCAGTAGCGGCAGTCGTTGCAGTTGCGGTTGCTCCGGCAGTGGATGACCCCACGGTCTCGGTGGCGCTCCCCGTTGGCGCCGTAGACGATGTACCAGTTGAGCTGGAGGCGGACGTGCTGGTTTTGTTGGAGCTTCCGCCGCAGGCCGAGAGCATGCCCAACAAGATGATGACGACGACCAGGGACGAAATCCGTCTCATGTGTTCAGTGGCACCTTTCTGTTTGACGTGGTCGGAAAACCGGCTCGCGCACGAGATCGACGCGATCTTACCGCTCTTTAGACGAACGGAACCGAGTACGGTCCCGAAGCCTGACACTGAAAGCGCGTCAGAATGCGCAGGGATTCGCGGTTGTAGTATCCTCCTACCGTGTTCAGGTTCGACGTGGGCGAGGAGCTAAGACTTCGGTGGCATTCGAACATCATAACTACGATATAGCGACAGTGCTCGACGCGGAGGCAGTCGGTGTCCCTGGACAGCGGCGCTTTCGGCTAATCGGTGGCATCGGCGGCGACGTCGTCTCGCTCTGGATGGAAAAAGAGCAACTCAACGCACTCGGCCAGGCGATCGAACAATTGCTCGAACAACTTTCCGACACCGGATTGGTGACTGGCACCATCGACTCGGAACCCGCACCGGCACCAGACCCTGTTCCGCCTACGGCTCCCGAATACGTCGCCAGTAAGATCATGATCGGTTACGACGAAGAGCATCGTCTCATCGCCGTCTTCGCGCATCACATCGAACAGGAAGACGACGACGAACCCATCTTCTCGACGCGTACCTCACTCGGCACGGCCAAGGCCCTGGCTGAAAAGATCGCCGAGGTAGTCGCCGCCGGGCGACCGCGATGCCCGCGTTGCGGCGCGCCGATTGGTCCGGAAGGGCACGTTTGCCCTCACAACAACGGTCATCTTCCCTGGACCGGCGAATAGTCCCCACGATCCTAAAGCATCACCAGCCGAGCGCAGCACCGTCCGACCGTGGATCGGAGGCGCCCATCAGCACGCCGCGCTCGCGATCAACTCTGATCATGTGGGCATGCCCCATCAAGGATGAGAAGGGCTGAATCAACCGCGCGTCGTGCCCCATCGATCGTAATTGCCCAAGCACCTCGGAGCCAATCGGTTCTTCCAAATAGAGCACGTGAGCGGGATCTCCCGGAAGGCCCCTACCGCTCACCCACCGGGGCGATTCGATGGCGGCCTGCGGCTCGAGATCGAAATCGACCAGGTTGCACAGCAACTGAATGTGCGTCTGTGCCTGTCCATGTGCTCCCATCGTGCCCAGCACCACTTCCGGAGAACCGTGCTGCAGCAGCATCGACGGAATCAGCGTATGCATCGGCTGCTTGCCAGGTTGAAGGCGATTCGCCGCATCCGGCTCGAGCGTGAATGAAGCACCTCGATTATGCAGCACGATGCCCGTGCCTTCGGCGACCAAGCCGCTACCGAACCCGTTGAAGATCGACTGGATCAGCGATACGCACATGCCGTCCCGGTCCACGACGCACAGGTAGATGGTGTCGCCGAGCCCGGGGGGGTCCGGTTGGTCGTTCGCGGCTTTGTTTGGTTCGATCCGGCCACGTTGATCCGCCGCATAGGACTTCGAGATCAGACGTTCGATCGGGATGTCGACGAACGTCGGATCGCTTACATATCGATCGCGATCGACGAACGCCAGCTTCTTGGCTTCAACCAAACGATGAATCTGGGCAGCCGTGTTCCGACCAAGCCCCGCGATGTCATAGCCTTCCGCCACGTTTGCCAGTTGCAGCCCGACCACACCCTGTGTCGGAGGCGGCAATTCGAAGAGATCATGCCCGCGGTAGCTGGTCGAGAGTGGGTCAACCCAACGCGACTGGTGCGCCGCAATATCCTCCTCGGTAAGCAGGCCGCCTTCGGCCTGCACCGTCGCGGCGATGGCTTTGCCCAACGGACCGCCGTACAAAGCATCGATTCCCTGCTCGGCTATGGAGCGCAACGACGCCGCAAGTTCTGGAAACCGCACGACGTCGCCCGGTTTCGGTGCCGCGCCATCGGGCATGAACTGTCTGGCTGCCACACTTTGACGCATCAATAGAGGCTGAGCGGACGCGATCGAAGCACTAACCGATGGTGAGATTGGGAAACCGCGGTCAGCATAGTCGATGGCGTGATCGAACAAACGAGCAAACTCGACTCGACCAAAGCGGGAATGGGCCGTCTGCCAGGCGTGAACCGCTCCGGGTACCGTCACGACGTGCGCTCCGCGCTCAGGCATGAGCGTCAACCCGAGACTGTTCAGCTTCTCGATAGAGGCGTTGACGCTTGAGCGACCCGCCCCATTCAAGGCTGCCAAGCGCTGGTCCTTCGGGTCCCAGATCAACATGAATGCGTCGCCACCCACTGAGCACATGTGCGGATAAACGACTGTCAACACGGCGTTCGTGGCGATTGCCGCGTCCAGCGCGTTACCACCAGCTTTGAGCACCTGCACTCCGGCCATGCTTGCCAGATAATGCGGCGACGCAACCATTCCCTCCGTCGCGAGCGTCGTCGGTCGACCCTGCAATCCTGTCCCCTTTCAGCAGATCATTACCCGCAGTCCGCCGCGGGCATCGACACTATAACGTCCGGCTTTCAAGAGTGAAAGCATTCGGCAACGTAGAACCGCGCTTGCGGTCAGCCAGTGACGCGCTAAGATGGAGGTATATCCATTTTCTCGGCGGACATTCGCTTCCGTGAAGGAGAACGTGATCATGCTAGATACGAAATTGACGCCGGATGTCGAGAACGCGAAGAAGAAGATCATTGAGGCCGGTCGTCGCCTGGTCGACGGCAACGTCCTCTCCCGATCACAGCACGGCAACATCAGCGTCCGCTTGCCGGACGGCAATCACTTCGTGCTTACTGGCGGAGGCACCCTCGACAACCTCCAACCCGACGATCTGGCGGTCCTCGACCTGGACGGCAACGTCATCGACGGCAACCTCGGACCGGCTTCGAACGAGATCATTCACATGCACGGTGAGGTCTACAAGAAGCGCTCCGACGTCGGTAGCGTAATTCACACTCACTCACCGCATATCACCGCGTTCGCGTTAGCCAGCAGGCCGATCGATCCGTGCTACGAGGCGCTTGTCCGGTTCGACTTCACCGAGTCGGTCCCAGTCGCGAAGTACGGTCCCCGTGGTTCTTCCCGGTCAGTGACAAACATCATCGACGTGGTTGGATCGAACACAAAGGCGGTGCTGCTGGAGAATCACGGACTTCTCGCTTTCGACCAATCGATCGAGAAGGTGGTGCACTCGATCTTCATCCTGGAAGAAGCCGCCGAAATGATCCTCCTGGCAGATGCGGTCGGCGGCGCCAAGCCGATTCCGAGCGAACTGATCGGCGAGACCCGTGATCGTCGAACGGAATTTGAAACCACGGGACACGTTCGCTCCGACGATTGAGCCCCCAAACGGCGGCGCGTGAGGCCACTGGTCCGCGTCATGCACAATATGGGTAGACTGAGGGGCCCGCTCGTCGGGCCCCAACTCGTGTTTCAGGGCTGCGGAGACGTGCTCGCTCGCATTGAAGGAGATACCTCGCCGCGTGATTGATATCTGTCTACTCGGACTCGGCGGAATGATGCCGCTGCCAGAGCGTTGGCTGGCCTCGATGCTGCTGCGCTCTCAGCAAGACGTGGTGCTGGTCGACTGCGGTGAAGGTACCCAGATCTCCTGGCGCTACTCGAACTGGAGTTTTCGGCCAGTCAACGCGATCGCGCTGACGCACTTTCACGCCGATCACGTAGCGGGCATTGCCGGGGTCCTCTTCATGATTGCCCACGCCGGGCGCACCGAGCCGCTAACCATCCTGGGTCCATCAGGAACCTATGAGATCGTCCAGGCGCTGACCATCGTCGTTCCCGGACTGCCGTACAAGGTTCAGATCGTCGAGATGGAGGACGAAGACGGTTACGTGCTACCGGACGGTCTCGAGATCAGAGCGCATGAGGTCGATCACCGCATAACTTGCCTTGCCTACACCTTTTCGCGTCACCGAGCTCCCAGGTTCAATCCCGACCGAGCTCGCGAGTTGGACGTTCCGATGACACTCTGGGGCAAGCTACAGGCAGGGGAAACCGTTCAGCTTGAAGGTCGCGCCATCACGCCGCAACAGGTACTGGGGCCTCCGAGACGAGGACTCAAAGTCGGCTATGTAACTGACACCCGGCCTACCGCGAGCATCCCCGACTTCGTGCGCGGCGCAGACCTGTTCGTATGTGAGGGGACGTACGGAGATCCGGAATTACGGGAACGTGCAAGGTTGCGCGGTCACATGGTGTTCGATCAGGCGGCGGAGCTCGCCAAGCAGGCAGAGGCCAGACGGCTGATCCTGACGCACTTCAGCCCATCGATGATGGACCCAGAGACGTATCTTCCGTTTGCGCGGGAAGTGTTTCCGGCAACGGAGATCGGGCGCCAGCACGAGACGATTACACTCGCCTTCGAGGACGATCTCGATCAGTAGTTTGTCATTACGATTTGTTGAATCGCTCGCGAACGAAGCTGATTGTCAGTTCGCCCGTCCGGTGACAAGATCGTGCAGGAGTGGATCCGAGCGGATCTCGTCTCCCAACTCTTCCAGGCGAGCCAACGCAACCCCAACCTTCACCGGCTCCCCGTGAATCTCGTAGATCAGAAACTCGATAGCGGTGAATATCTCGTTGGCCATTGGGCTAACGTCTGGCGGCAGCATGCTGACGATGCGTTTGAGCCGCTCGGTGAAACGGTCTTCGTGTTCGGTGCGCATGCCCCGAGGGAGCTGTACGGTCAAGATCTCCGGCAGGCTGTAGATCTCGCTGATCTGTTCGGACATGCGATCGATCACCGATACCGCCACTGGCGAGATGACCTGCTGGAGAAACTCACGATATTCGTAGGTGTCCACCGACATCGATGGGCCGACCTCCCTGAGACCGCGACTCACCAATCTGCTGATGCCCGTTGCGCCTCTGCCTGGCCGAACCATCACGCAATAAAGCGTCAACGTTCAGCGGGTCGCAATTCGCAGACCAGCTACTGTCTCGTGCATGTCGACGGGTTGGTATGAAGTGACGCGTACGTCAAATATGGCTGACCAAGCACCTGCCCGGTAGTCAATATCGAACGTGTGTTCTGCGGCACTGGGATCAGTTTACCTGCCTGAGACTTGAGAGGCAACACTTCGGAAACCATCAGCTTTGGTCATCAACGATGATGACAAATGAGTTCAACTATCGGGCGCTGGTCTGAAGCGCCGCATCCGCTGACGCGCCCAGGCGGAGACCGTCGACGGGAGCTCCACCACTCGAGACCGCTCAATTCGAGGCCAGAAGAAGTGCATTGCGGTGAACACGATAGTGGACAGCGCCATGCCCGCGAGGATGTCGATGACGTAGTGCTCACCGAGATAGACGACGGCGAACCAAAGCGCGGCGTTGTACGGGAGAAGCAACAGTCCCCGTTTACCAAAGAATTTGACGGCGAACAGGAAGACCATCCAGGGATACGCGGCATGAAGCGACGGCATGGCCGCGACTGGATCACCCCCGGCCCTATCCCAGATCTGAACCATGTTCAGGTTATCGTACTGATGCGGCACCAACGCGTGAAAAACCTGATCGAATGGCAGTTGCACGCCGTGGATGAAGCCCCAGTCGCTGGCCAGCCATGGGGGCGCGGCCGGATAGAGCATGTAAATTGAGAACCCCAAGTAGGTCATTACCAGGAACGTGATGGTGAAATTCCAGAAGCGCTCTTTGCTCCCGATCCACAGCATGAAGGCGAATATGAGCGGGAACACGAAGTGCATGATGTACATGACCATTGCCAGCACGTCATACCAATGAATTGTTCCCGGAACATAGAGTTTACTCTGCAGCCAGAGCGTCGGAAGATGCCCGAAAAACATGAAACGATCGGCATCGATCATGGAGGTGACATGCACGGTTCGGTGATTCTCAACGAAATACTGATAGCCGAGCCCGTGTATGAACTCATAGCCGAAGATGAGCAGGACGACCGGGATCCAATCGCGCAGGAACGCCTTCCACTGGCCGAGCGCGATGGCGGCGATAAAGAGCAGGATGGCCCAGCGATCGGGCGTGAAATACGCGCCGCGCGTCACGTACAATGTGACGGCAAGTGCCATGTAACCGACAAAGAGTGCGAACGCGATCAGACTGTAGGAGCGGCCCTCGGTGGGCTTGTCGACGTCGATCCCATCATCCGCAACGGAGTCTGACGCCTGATCGGTCATCGTATTTTGCGTGATATTCACTTCTGGGGATTTCCGGCGAAACCAGCTTAACATGTGCACCATATTCTAGTGGTCGCCTGGCAGAAGGTAAAGGTGCGCTCCTCGCGCACGTGATGCTCAAGAGCGCTCCGCAAACAACTGGATCGGGTGTCTCCGCCAGTGGAATGGGCTGGATCGTCGGCGATGAATGCTCGTTTATCGACAAACATCATGGCACGCATGACAAGTATCCGGATCATGGCGAAGACTGATGACGAGAGAAATAATTGAGTTTAACGTGATGCGAGCATCGCTCGTATTCGATATTGACATGTAGCGAGACTCTACTGCATGATGAGTTGGCGCGACACCGACGACGCAGCGGGAAAAGGGGAGTCACCATGTCGAAGCTCCGACTGGTGCTCGGCGCTATCGTCGCGCTCAGCATGAGTCTGATATCAATCGCACCGGCAGCCGCACAGCCTATCGCTGGTAACTACTTTGGTCGGACCTGGGCTCACACCGACCAACCAGTGGCGGCCGGTCAGGTCAATCGTACGTGGATGTGGGGTCCATCAGCGAATTCAGCGGCACTGCTAGAACCGTACGCCGAGTCCCCCAACGGTCAGCGCGACGTTCAGTACTTCGACAAAACACGAATGGAGATCACGCATCCAAACGGCGACATGTCGTCGATCTGGTACGTCACCAATGGCCTTCTCGCCAAGGAATTGATCACCGGAAACCTGCAGCTCGGCGATAACACGTTCGAGCAGCATGACCCGGCGAATGTGAACGTGGCGGGGGACGCGAGCGATCCTAACGGTCCGACCTACGCCACTTTCAACAAGTTGATGAGTTTCGGTGCCGTCCCTGCAGGCTGGACGATTACCCAAACGGTTGACCGGGCTGGAACTGTTGGGGCCGATGCCGAACTATCGAACTACAACGTAACGGCCGAGGACGTTGGAGCTCCGACACAGCATAACGTCGCGTCGGTCTTCTGGAACTTCATGAACAGTTCTGGAACGGTCTTCGATGAAGGTGCGTACCACTCGGCCTTGATCTTCGACAACCCGTTCTACGCCACCGGTTATCCGCTCACCGAAGCGTATTGGACCAACGTGCTGGTTGGAGGAGTCTCGAAGCAGGTACTGGTGCAGGTCTTCGAGCGACGCGTGCTGACCTACACGCCGAGCAATCCAGACGGTTGGAAGGTCGAAGCGGGGAATGTCGGGCAGCACTACTATCAATGGCGCTACGATCAACTTGGGAAACACGCAACGGTCGATCCGAACCCTCCGGCTGCATGGTCGCCACCAGCACCGAGTACACCCTCGAACAACAACGGTAATAGTGGAAACGGCAATCAGAACGCAGGAAACGGCAACAACACCACGCCGCACACGGACAAGAATTGCAGCGACTTCTCGACGCAGCAGGCAGCGCAGCAGTACTTCGTCAGTATGGGCGGTTCGGCAACCAACAACGTCGACGGACTGGACAACAACCATAACGGCATTGCCTGCGAGAGCTTGCCGTAGCCGGCGAAGGTGACGATGGAACCTAGTCTGTTCGAGGTCACGTTGCAATTGCTGGGGGATTTCTCAATGAGGTGGAGAGCGACGTTGCCGGGGAGCAAGTCGAAGTCAGAGCGCGTGCTTTGCTGACGGCAAATGAGCGATCAGGGAACTGACTCTCAATTCAGAGGAGCTGTCGCACCTAAAGGACCCAGAAACTAAGCAGCAGCGAGAAATCCGCTCCGCACTCCCGGAGACCAGTCCAAATCACCTCCATCTGTTGGAGGTTGGGAGTTGTGCCGGGGTGTTCGTTGGGGTAAACCGGCAGATCAAAGCCCGCTCTATTGTGAGCGGGCTTTCAATTTCGCTGATTTCATGGGCTTCTCGGGGGAGCCGATGGTGAGACTCGAACTCACGACCTGCTGTTTACGAAACAGCTGCTCTACCAACTGAGCTACATCGGCAACAACTTCGTCGAACACGCCAGTGCCTGTGACGGCGGCGCACAGTTCAACGTGCCCGATTCTAGCACATGCGTCGCATGGTCGGAAGGGGTTCAGCGTTTCCTAGAGCACCGTGCACGAGAGAGCTCCAGAGCGACAATTCGATGCAGTGCAGCCCCGCGGAATCACCGAAGTCAGGTTGAATTCTGCCTTGAATCGCTAGGCGCCCCAGACCGATTTCGCGGTGCGCGCGACGAGTTCGAGCTTCTGACGCTGGACCTGCGGCGTAATGCGATTGCCTTCCCACGTTGACGCAAAGCCACACTGGGTGCTGAGGGCCAGACGCTCGAGCGGAACGATCTTGGCCGCGTCCTCGATCCGCCGCTCGAGATCGTCCTGCGTTTCCATCTCCGGATTCTTGCTGCTTACCAGCCCGAGCACCACCTCGCGATCTTCAGGGACGAATCGAAGTGGTCCAAACGTGCCCGAGCGCGCGTCGTCATACTCGAGCAGGAATCGCTTGAAGTGCGTCTTGCTGAAGACGCGTTCGGCGATCGGATCGTATCCACCGCTCGCGTAGAACATGCTCTGATTGTTTCCGCGGCAGATGTGAACGCCAAACATCACGCCGCGCTTGTCAAATCCGTCGATCACCGCATTGTCAAGCTCAATAGTCCGGTCGATCATCTCCTCGACGTCACTGCCTCGTTGCCGGTACCCCTCGCGCATCTTCGGGTCGAGCAACGCCCCGTACTGAGGCGCGTCAATCTGAATGTAGGTGCAGCCGAGTCGAATCAGTTCCTCGATCTCGCGACGCGTCAGATCGACCAGATCGGCCAAATAGGCGTCGCGCGTCGGGTAAGCGCCGGCGGAGCGCTCAGGATCGTAGTAGGCCGCCGCCTGCTGGGTGCTGAGCAACGTCACCTTCGACTGATGCTTCGTCCGCGCTCGGATATAGGCGAACTCCTCGCCGCACATCGATCGCCGCCAGGTCAGCTTGTCGACCACCACCGGGCGGCGATAGACGATCTCGTTTCCCGAGTCGTCATGAAATGGAATGGCCCAGCCACCGAGCTTGTCAAATCCCTCGAGCGAATCGACCAGATGGCCGAAGAAGGCATAGCGACGCTGTTCTCCGTCGGTCAGCACGTCGAGACCGGCATCGATCTGCATGTGGATCGCCTCGTCGACCGCCCGATCCTCCACCTGTTTGAAGTCTGCCGGGGGCATCTCTCCCGCCTCGAATTGCTTCCGTGCCGCATCGAGGTAGTCAGGACGCAGCAGACTGCCCACTACATCACTACGAAACATATGGCTTCCTCCCGAGACGAAGCACGTCGTGACGCACCCGGTCGTGCCTCGTTCACAACGTGTTCTGTTGCGTTCCTCCAACGCGGCTCCGGTTGCCGCCGAATGTTGCTCTCGCCGAGCCGCATCACACGCTCTCCAGTCCAACGTAATTCTCGGCTAGTGACGTGGCAGCGGCAATGGAGCTACAGACATAGCGCAGGTGAGATAGATGCAGACGGTGCTCGAATGGACCATCGTCATCGAACCGATGCACGAGCTGTGTCATCCACCAGGAGAAGTGCTCCACACGCCAGACGCGCCGCAAACAGTTGCTGGAATACCTGCCGAGCAGTTCATCGTTGTTGGATCGATACCACTCGGCTATCGCTTCGGCCAGCACGCGCGCGTCCGCGACCGCCAGATTCAGACCCTTAGCGCCTGTCGCTGGAACGATGTGCGCCGCGTCGCCACACAGAAAGAGGCGACCGTGCTGCATCGGCTCGACGATGACGCTGCGCATCGGAGTGATGCCGCGGTCGATTAACGGTCCCTCGGTCAATCTCCAGCCATCCAATGTGAAGCGGCGTTGCAGTTCGTCCCAAATTCGGTCGTCCGACCAGTCGTCGAGGTTTTCATCCGGTCGACACTGCAGGTAGAGACGACTCAGCTGCGGGGTTCGCATGCTGTGTAACGCGAAGCCGCGTTCGTGATACGCGTAGATCAGCTCCTCGGTCGATGGCGCCACGGCGGCGAGCACGCCGAGCCAGGCAACGGGGTATTCCTTCTGGTAGACGCTCAACACGTCATCGGGAATCGCGGATCGACAGACGCCGTGGGATCCGTCGCACCCCGCAACCACGTCGCATTCAAGCGTGTGGATCTGACCATTGAGCCGGTAGCGGATCGTCGGTCGGGATGAGGTGGGATCATCGACGCTGATTGCCTCGGCCTCGAAGTGGATCTCTCCTCCTGCATCCAATCGGGCCGCGATGAGATCCTTGACGACCTCCTGCTGCCCGTAGACGGTGATGGCTCGGCCACCGGTCAGGTCACTCAGGGGAATTCGGTGACGTTCGCCGTCAAAGCGGAGCTCAATGCCCCGGTGCACCATTCCCTCACGACGCAGTCGCGCATCCAGACCCATATCATGCAGCAGATCGACGGTCCCTTGCTCCAGCACCCCGGCCCGGATGCGACGCTCGACGTAGTCCCTGCTGCGCGACTCGAGCACGACCGACTCGATGCCTTGTCTGGCGAGTAGGTGAGCGAGCACGAGCCCCGCGGGTCCGGCGCCGACGATCCCGACTTGGGTACGCACTGACTCTCCTCCCCCGCCATAGCGGCTCACCAATCAACTGCACGGCCATTCCATCGTAGGGTCGACAGCAGACGCCGTCAATTGGCGTCAGACTCTATGGCCGAGCGACCCATCTCGAGAGAACTCGTTGACAGCCATCAGGCCGATTGCTAGTTTGACCTCACGTGAACGAAAGCCTCAGCTTGACGCTGTTGGAGGTTAAAATGGACCGCGATCCGCTGCCAGAACGTCTCATCGACGATGAAACGGTTGAAAACTATCGTTCCATCTACCAGGATCTGATCGGATTCGTGCCACCGCGCATCATGGCACGAACCGACTTCCTCTCACGAATTGACCCAAAGCTCCTCGACATGCAAGAAGCGTTGCGCAAACACGCGATGTATCCCGATTGCT
Source organism: uncultured Chloroflexia bacterium (assembly GCA_963782955.1). Taxonomy (GTDB): domain Bacteria; phylum Chloroflexota; class Chloroflexia; order Thermomicrobiales; family Thermomicrobiaceae; genus CALAGB01. The sequence goes on from CAWALJ010000002.1 coordinate 259,832, forward strand.
TCGACGTGAAGACTGCCCAACTCATGCTCTTTGGCATGCTCTTGATGATGCTGTCGGACGCTACGCGGCTCCACGCCATTGCGGCACGCCGGGCGGGCGCCACCTGGGAAGAGATGAGCGGCGTGGTCAATCTGGCGTTTCTGTTCCGTGGGCTACCCGCGGCCAATCTCGGCGCTCAGATCATTCAGGAAATCGCCGAGAACGAGGCGAACGAGAGGTAATCAACCATGTCCAGGCCAGTCGACGACGCGTCCGAGCCCATGCATGACGTCGCCCATCTGGGGCACGTCGAACTGCTGACGCCCAAGCCACAGGAGAGTCTCGATTTCTTTGTCAATGTCCTCGGCATGTGCGAAACCGTGCGCGCTGGCCAGTCGGTCTACCTGCGCGGCGCGGGTGACTACGAACGCCACACGCTGAAGCTGACCGAGAGCCCCCAGGCGGGCATCGGTCATATTGCCTGGCGCACGTCGAGTCCGCAGGCGCTGACCCGCAGAGTCGCCGCGCTCGAGGCTGCTGGTTGCGGCAAAGGATGGATCGAGGGGGACTTCGGTCACGGGCCTGCCTACCGATTCCTCGATCCGGATGGCCACCGCATGGAGCTCTACTACGTCGCCGACCGGTTCAAGCCAACCGATGCTCAACGCTCGCGCCTGAAGAATCAGCCGCAACGCTACTCTCACGTCGGAGCGGGAATCCGACGGTTGGATCACGTCAATCTGCTGTGCCAGGAGGTGACGCCGAACCGCGTCTTCATGCAGGAACAGCTCGGATTTAAATTGCGCGAGCACGTCATCCTGGACGACGGGACGGAAGCGGCGGCCTGGATTAGCGTGACCCCATTAGTGCATGACATTGCCTACACGCTGGACGCCACTCGCTCGCGTGGCCGGCTGCACCACGTCGCTTTCTGGGTCGACAATCGTGAAGACGTACTGCGCGCCGCCGACGTGCTGCTGGAGAACGATGTCTTCATCGAGACCGGCCCATCAAAGCATGCGGTTACGCAGGCGTTCTTTCTCTATTGTTATGAGCCGGGCGGCAATCGCTTCGAGATCTTCTCCGGAGGCTACCTGATCTTCGCTCCGGACTGGGAGCCAGTCGTCTGGACGCAAGCCGAACGAGCCCGCGGACAGGCCTGGGGACTGAAGCTGCCGGAGAGCTTCCACTCCTACGGCACGCCGATCGTCGACGTCCCGCGCGAGCAAATGCGCGACGTGCCGGTAGTGGAGCGGGTAACCAAGCCGTAATCGTGCCAGCGATAACCCCGCAACGAATGAACGTTTTCACTCGGAATCGACCTCAACGTGAAAGCGGGGAATCTTCGCGGCTGTAAACCAGTTGACAGCCGTTGACGTGGATGACTGCTAAATTGGGCTCATCAACGAACCAGACCGCATAGCACGAGGAGAGAAAGATGAGCAAGACCAAACCGCAGCCGAAGCCTCAGCAGTTCTTGGTCTATACGCTGACGGAAGTGTTCATCACCTCGGCCGCCAGCTAGGGACAGGGGCTGGACCCAGCCGGTCGCAAACGTGAACCGTCCGCTCCGGCTGTCGTCAGAGCGGACGGTAGGTCAGTTGTGGAATCCGTGCGAGGGGTCGGCGAAGCGTCGACGAACGTCGCTTGCCAGGGAACGGATCACGCCAGCGCGATGCAGGCGAAGCCGCACTTGGCCTGGGTTGGAACGCCAAAGCGAACCGTGTGACGCGCGGGAAGCCCTGCCGGGAAATGCTTCTTGTACTCGGCATTGATCTCGCTATAGTCGGCAGAGTTCGTAATCAGAAACGTAACCTGGACCACTCGATCCATCGAGGATCCGGCCTCTTCCAGCACGTCCTTCATGTTGTTCAGCGCGGCACGCGCCTCTTCCGTCGCGGTGCCGGAGATCCCAGCCGAAATGCCCGAAACAAAGACCAGTCCCGCAGCCTTGGTCGCGCGAGCGAATGGACGCAACTCGTCCGGCTCTGGCGGACGGATGTATTCAATCTCTGCCATGATCCCCTTCTCCTCCATCAGCTAGGCAATCTTGACGCCTGTCTGGGCGCCACCATCCTGGGGATAATGACAGATGCATGGGAAACCAACAACCGCGGTAGTGCTTCAGGCCGAGGTAAAGAGTCAGGCTGGCCGAGCCTGTAAACCAATTGGCAGCCGACAATGAGATCAGTCGCTATCCTGGATTCATCGATGAACCGTCCGGCGATTCAAGGAGGGCAGCATGATCCAGGCGAAGCCACAGCCGAAACCCCGTTTCGATCCGTACAAGAACTTCAAGTTCCGCGTGACGTTCTGACCGGCGCTCGAGACACCGGCATGCGCCAACGACGCAACTGGATATGTGCGGCGCTGAAATGGCCACTCAAATTATCGGGCGTTGATGCGCTATTCCGGGGATTCAACGGGCCTCGAGGAGAGCCCACACTGGGATTCGAACCCAGGACCTCAGTGTTACGAAGAACCCGACCGTTTGCGTTGTGCCGTATGCTTGATTTTGTCACGAAAACGGACAATCTCAGCGGTGCGGTTCTTGTCCAGTTATGATGTCGCTAGCAGCCGCCGAATCGTGCTAGCATCGATCCGTCCAAGCGGGCTAAGTGTGACGCTCACCACTGCCACCGAGAATCTTGGTCAACGGAGCACGGGAATTGCACTGGTTAGATACTCATTCTGCCGGGGTTCAAGCGGCGGCAACCGTGGTGCTGGTCATCATCACCGGCGTCTACGCTTGGCTCACCCGGTCAATCAACAAGTCTGCAAATGAAAGCGCCAATGCCGCTCGGCAAAGCGCCGCTGCCGCGCGAGCGAGCGTCGCGGAAATGCAACAGCAGCGTCGCGACAACGTGCGACCCATAATCGTTGTCCGCGATCCGAAGTTCAGATTTGACGGCGGTGCCGAGACCAAGACTTACAGGTTTACGATGAACGCATTCAATATCGGTCGTTCCGCTGCGTTTGATGTCACGTTGGATGTCGACTTGGAGCACTTCATCGATCGGTCGTCCATACGATTCCTGACGCCACATGAGACTAATCACGAGCAAGTTGCGGTTTCAACGGGAGGATCAATTACAATTAAGGATTTTGGCGGTCCTCGCGAATTCATCGTTTCCTACGTTGATGTCCTTGGCAACAGATACGAAACGGTCGTCAAGGGCAGAGTTGTCGGAAGAGATAACCAGGGACAGCGAGACGTGGAACTTGACCAACCGACGTTCAGGTTCGTTGAGCGGAGCTAAGATTCCGGTCCGATATCCCCACTGATGTGCGCGAAACGAGCAGCGCCCCGGCCACGTTGACCAAGGCGTCATCCGGTGAGGAAGTGAAGGAGGTTCTGTGGCTGCAAGGCTAGGGCTGTGCGTCCTAATACAGTGGCCGGTAGGCGAACAACTTTTTGAGATCTGAATGATCCAACCGTTCAACGAGGGCCGGATCTGCCGCAGGTGCTTGGCTGATGAGAGCAATTGTGCGCGAACCAACGACGCCATCCCGCCGCATGGCTCGGATCGCATCGGGCCGCGCATGATGTTGTCTGGATCGCGCGCTGATTGATAGGGATGGCCGCGTCACTTCGACGAACGGCCGCTCGACATCCATGAGTGCTTGGGATCAAATGGAACGCCACTCCCATCTTCCACCATCGGAATCAGCCGCTTGCCCGCCTGAACGACACTGTGGGCAACAAGTAACAGACCGCTGATCCAGCGCCATATCGCCTTACGCTCCTTTCGTTATCCCGTCGGGTCTCCACGACCTTCGCGCCGGTGCCATCTCGACAAGTCGCAGACCACCGTAACCGACTGTGCTGCCCAGAACCCACCTCAGCAGCGTAGTCACGTGGATTCCTCCGTCTCGGCGTCAGGGATCTCCCCGGTATCCGACAAGCATGGGGTTCTGAGCTACGCGGGAGCCTTCGGGCGGCGTTGGTGCAGCGGTCCACCAAGTATCGGCTCCAGCAGCGACTGCGTGAAATTCTGGGTAAGGAGATAGGCCATGCCAGCAGCCAAAATGGGATTCATCTGCGTGTACCGCAAGGGCGTGATACCAAGCAGGAACACGATGCCAGCCACCAGACCTACCTTGACGTAGCGGCCCTTGCTCAGGATCAATGCGCCAACAACCAACTCAAACAGCAAGCAGACCAGGCCGAAGCCGCGTGGGCTGAACTCCACCACCGGGCTGGCCAGACTGCTATAGAAGCCGAGGTAGGCATCGTGGGCGAAGTCGACGTAGCTCCGCGGGTTGGCCAGTACGAAGTAGCCGTGGACGGCGAGCGCCATGATCCAGAAGAAGATACCGACGACAACACGTCCGATGCGCGGTCGCGCCAAACATACGGCTGCCACCACGAGATAGAAGCTCCCCGTCACCAATAGCGGAATCATCGGGCACCTCCGTCTACCGGGACCGCAAGGACATCGGCGTGCATCGGCCCCTATTCCGGGTCTAGCACGCAAATGGTTACAAATGGGTGGCAGTGCGGAAGCTCATGTGACAACCACGTGACCGTCCGAATATCGGCGCAACGCCTGTTGCGGGCAAAGATCGGCTGCATGTGAGTAAGCCAGCGGTGAATGAGTCAGCTCGCCGTGGACACCGCTGCAAGGTCCACCTGGTTGATTGTGGCATGCGCGATTCTCCACGGAGTTCAACCGTGGGTCGGAGCTAGCTGCCGCGTAGTCCGAAATGTATCTGCAGGTCTCATTGCAAACAGCGGCGGATCCGCCGAACGTCCAGAGGTCAGCGGTCGCTAGAGTCCGAATCTACGCAGCGTATTCAGCCGGCGGGGAGTAAGTTATGAGTGTGGGAAAATCTGTTGCCAGAGGGAGCCCACGCTGGGATTCGAACCCAGGACCTCATTCTTACCAAGAATGTGCTCTGCCAACTGAGCTACGTGGGCAACGTACCCGACATACTATACTCAAGAGAATCCTAGGATGCCAGATTGACCGGCTCAGTCCTGAGCGCTGGCGCCGCTTGCCACCGCGGCTGGCTTCGTCTCCTCCGCCTTCATCTCCTGCGTCCATGGCTCGCCGTCGAATGGCTCAACGTGGACACCCATGCGGTTGAGGAACGGCGCCACCCAGCGAGCGTAATGCGCCCGGGGATAGACCGGAACACCCGGCGCGTGCGAGTCGGATCCACTGGAGATCAGCAAGCCGTGGTCGTCGGCCAGGCCGCGATATTTCTTGGTGTCGTAGGTCGTGTACGAGCGGTAGTGGCCCTCAAGACCGTCGATTGGGATGTCCGCCACCATACGCTCTAGACGTTCAGCAGACATGATCCCGGCACCGTCGTTTCGTCCGGGATGGGCAACGACGCACGTGCCACCCGCTTCGTGCGCCGCGTCTACCACGTGTTCCAGCGGCGTGTCGACACGCAACGTCTCACCCAATTTGATGGTGAGCTGATGCGCCGTCATCAGATTGGTGGCGTGCCCGTCCTTGATCGCCGTCCGCAGCACGTAGGTCGGGAGCAGCGGTCGCCCATCGACCACTTCGTCAAGCGAAGGCAACTTGTACCCGTTCTGTTCGAGGAGCTCAATCGCGTGTTGTGCGACCGCGCGAAGGTTCTCTTGCTGCGCGCTCAGCAGTTTGCCGAATTCCGTCTTCGGCAGTTGATCGGGTTCGATGCCATAGACCAGCAGATGCCACTGACGATTGTCCCACCAGGTGGTGAACTCGACACCCGGAATGACGATGAGCCCCTTGTCGGCGCCGCGTTCCATGAATTCCGGAACCGAGCGCATGGTGTCATGGTCGCACACTGCCACGACGCGAAAGTCATGCTCCACCAGATGGTCCACCAACTGAGCCGGGGTCCAACCGCCGTCGCTCGAACGCGTATGCATGTGGAAATCGACCCGATCGAGCGGGGAAATCTCGGCTCTCGCCTGGGCCATTGTGCCTCTCATTCTCATATCCTCACGGCGGTTCACGAATTCGCGCGCCTCATCGAATTATAGACAACGTGTGTAGCGGTACGGGTCAGACTCCGACCGCAAGCATTCGATCGATCGCCACACGGGCGCGATCCGCAACCTCTGGAGCCACCTTCACCTGATAGGTCATGTCCGTGAGCGAACGGTGCACCTTTTCCATTGTGATCATCTTCATGAAGCCACACACCGCACTCTCGCGAACCGGCTTGAACGTCTTGCCGGGCGCCATGAGCTGCAGACGATGCAACACCCCGGTTTCCGTGGCGACGATGAAGCTGTTGGCGTCGGAGGTCGCGGCGTGCCGCACCATGCCCTCGGTCGAAAGGACGTGGGTGCGTCGCGAGTCCAGCCGGCCAGATTGAATGTCGAGCAGGCAGCGGGAGCCACAGGCGCACTCCGGGTGAACCAGCAACTCGGCTTCGGGATCCGCCCGCCGCGCCCGCTCGACATCTTCCGCCATGATTCCGGCGTGGACGTGGCACTCACCCATCCAGAGATGAATGTTGTCGCGCCCGGTCTCGCGTCGCACGAACTCGCCCAGAAAGAGATCCGGCAGGAACAAGATCTCCTGCTCCGCCGGAATCGAGCGCACGATGTCCACGGCGTTAGCTGACGTGCAACAGTAGTCCGACTCCGCCTTCACGTCGGCGCTGGTGTTGACGTAGGAGACCACGACCGCGCCGGGATGCTCGGCCTTCCAGGCGCGCAGTTGATCGGCCGTGATACTGGACGCCAGCGAACAGCCTGCTTCCAGGTCCGGGATGAGCACGGTCTTCTCTGGACACAGAATCGCAGCGGTCTCCGCCATGAAGTGCACGCCACAGAAGACGATGACGTCGGCCTCGGTGCGTGCGGCCTGACGCGAGAGACCCAATGAATCGCCGACGAAATCGGCGATATCCTGAATCTCGCCAACTTGATACGAGTGAGCCAGGATTACAGCGTTGCGTTCACGTCTCAGCCGTTGGATCTCGTCAATGAGCTCCTGGCGGGCGGCTTCCCGTGGCTTGACAGGCATCGTCACTGTTGGCGACGGAGCGAATGCCATCGATATTCCTTTCAATCGAGTGTGGCCAGGAGTCGAGCTTTGACGTTCCAGACCACGTATGCGGCCGGCTTGGCGCACGCGCCGCCGGACATCACGGTGTAACGATTCATTTCGAGAGATTCTCACGGTCGCAACCCTTCGACGTCCTCAGGGCTACCGGGAATCTCGCGCGGCCCGATGTAGTGGAACAGGCGGGCCGGTCGGCGAGTACGGCGATCGCGACTCCCTGGGACTGGCGCGAGATCCCAACGAGTCATCATCTGCCGTGAAAAATTGCTGGGGTCGTATCGCTCCCCGATCACCGCCTCGTGCACGGCACGGAGGTCAGCCATGGTGAAGTTTTCGGGCAGAAGGTAGAACGCCAGCGGCGTGTAGAGGATCTTTTGGGCCAGGCGCCAGCGAGCGTACGAGGCAATCCGACCGTGGTCGAACGCTAGTGGACCGGGAAGCTCGTCAATTGGGAACCAGGAGACCTCTTCGATGCTGCGACCGAGCCGGGTATCGCTACGCTGACGCATTGGCGGCATGCCAGAGGGCAGAATCGCGTAGTAGGCCACCGAAATGGCACGGCCACGCGCATCTCGTCCCGGATCGCCAAAGGTGTACAACTGCTCCAGATACAGTCCCCACAACCCGGTTGTCTCGCTCAGCACGCGCTGGGCCGCGTCGTCCAACGGCTCCTCGGCTGCAACTTCTCCGCTCGGCAGCGACCACGCTCCGGCGAACGGCTCATCGTGGCGTCGAACCAGCAGCACGCGTAACTCACGTTCGACCAACGCGAAGCACGCAATATCGACGGTCAGGATCAACTCTCGACGCACCGACGGCCCCTCCAATTCGGCCGAACGAATAATAGTCATTGGTACCATAGACTGTCAACTGCAATTTGATAACCGTTTGGAAAGAATCAGCGGGCCAGCGATTGTGAGACGCCACAGCGGCTTGGATTCGGAAATCGAGAGCATCACCGCACTGTGGAGAGAGGCCGCGACTCTCGTGCTCAATCTGCGATCAAGACGCGAGAGTGACTCGAGGTGACCGAGCAAATCCGATTGGTCTGGGCGGAAGCGTGGGAATCGTTGGAAATGGCGATCTATTCTGCAGCGACCCGCGGGCAGACGCAGTCTGCCCCTACAGCCATGGGCACCGAGTGGGCCGTGCCGACACGTGTCGTGGCGATGGCAGAATCATTCGGCGGTCGGTCGCGCCGCGCGCCAGGAGAGGTCGAGCAGCGCGAGCAGGAGCTGCGCCGTGAGCTCGCGATTGACCCGGTCCTGTGCCTCCAATGCCCGCGTCACGGCGTCGTTGAAGACTTGTTGGCGGCCGAACAGACGTCGGATTAACTCGTTGCGGAACCCGCCTCCTCCGCTGGCGTTCGCATCGGGGATGACTTCACGCCGCGCTTTGACCTCCGCCAATGCCTCAATCATTGCCGCCAACGGTTCACCATCGATCAGCCAGCCGTCGCTCTTTCTGAGCGGTGCGGACAGCCGTGCCAGCTCTTCAATCGCACTCGCGCCGGACGTGACCGGCCAGGTTGGATCCCCGATCGCGCTGAGTTCGCCGCGCAACCGCTGAATCTCCGCGGGGATGAACTCTCCCCACCAGGATTCCGGCGAAAGATGCTTGAGTGCCATCCGTAGCCGATTACGGTGGAAGAAGCGCAAGTAGTCGAGCGTCCCCGAGAGGGTAACGCTCTCGACGTGAGTACCCGCAAGCTCCGGTTGATAGCGCACCTGCCAGCCCGCATCACGTAACCGCAGGCAAAGATCAACGTCCTCGTAATAGGCAGGCCAGAAGCTCTCGTCGAACCCGTGAATCTGTTCGAACGCGTCTCGGCGCAAGCTGATGGCCCCACCGGTGACGAAGTCGACGTCGGCCGGTTCGTTCCACGCGGGGGCGTCTGGTTGACGGTAACCACGATGGACCGTGGTTAGCGCGGGGCGAAGGAGGATTCCCCCGGCATGCTGGAGCCGGTCGGACTCTGGGTAGCGCAGCTTCGCCCCCGCTGCACCGAGTCGTGGATTTGCGTCGAAGACTTGCTGAAGGTGCTCGCCGAAGTCGCGATCGACATCAACATCCGGGTTAAGAATGACGACGACGGAGGCTTCCGTGCGTTCGACGCCGCGATTCGCCCCTCCGGCAAAGCCCAAATTGGTGTGCGACCGTTCAATCACCACCTGTGGCCAGGCAGCCAGTTCTTGCATCGAATCGTCGGTCGACGCGTTGTCGACCACCACTACCTCCAGCGGAGGGAGCCGATTCGCGAAGAGCGCACGCAAACAGCTGTCGAGAAAGGCGCTCGAATTGAAATTGACGACCACTGCGGACCAACCGCTCGTCCACCTGTTATCCACGATCACTGTCTCCAACGTTCGCCTGCAAGCCGCATGTTACACTCTGCCAGACGCAACTGAACCCGATCTCGCCGCGTCGGTAGGTCCTGTGAAATGAGACCGAGCGATGTCTGAACGCCACACAATTGAGGATGAAATCCGCGTCGGATCACCGACGGTCACGTTGATCGGCACGGCGACGCATTCCCAGGACAAGTCTGACTTGCAGCCCGTCGACGAAGAAGATACGAGCATTCGCTCGCTCTCGATCGTGATTCCGGTGCTCAACGAGGTCGAGAGCATTCCTGAACTGCACCGGGAGATCGTAGAGGGCGTGATGCCGCTCAATCTCCCCTGGGAGCTCATCTTCATCGACGACGGTAGCACCGACGGCACCGCGCGAGTATTGCGTGAGCTCCATGAACGCGATAGCCGCGTGCGCATCATCGAGTTTCGCCGCAATTTTGGCAAATCCCCAGCGCTGGCGGCCGGGTTTCAGGTCGCCGCTGGCGACGCCATCATCACCATGGACGCCGATCTGCAGGATTCACCTTCCGAGATTCCTCGTCTGGTCGAGCGCTTGAATGACGGTGCGGATCTGGTGAGCGGCTGGAAATTCCCGCGTCATGATCCGCTCAACAAACGCCTGCCGTCGTCCGTGTTCAATGCGGTGGTCCGCTCGCTCAGCGGTGTCGAGCTACACGACTTCAACTGTGGTCTCAAAGGCTACCGGCGTGAAGTGGTCAAAGAAATCAAGATCTACGGCGAGCTGCACCGCTATATCCCGGTGCTGGCACACTTCCGTGGCTTCCGGGTCGTCGAGATCAAGGTCAGCCACCGCCCCCGACGCTACGGCCGGTCCAAGTTCGGGAACGCGCGATTCGCGCGGGGATTCTTCGATCTTCTGACCGTCCTCTTTCTCGCTCAATACACCCGACGGCCACTGCATTTCTTCGGCTGGTTCGGTCTCTCATCGCTGATGATCGGCGGACTGATCAACGCCTATCTGGCAGCTATGTGGTTTCTGGGGCACCCGATCGGCACGCGACCATTGCTCACGCTCGGGGTATTGCTCATGATCATCGGCGCCCAGTTCGTGGTCTTCGGTCTACTGGCCGAGATGATCGCCAGCACCAAGACAGAGACCGATTACAGCGTTCGGCGCACGCTTGGCCGCCCCGTCTTGTTCGAACCAACCGACTCGGAAGACGGTCATCTTGGTGAGTGAACTCGGGCCCGAAATACTCGAGTGGGTCCGCTGCGATCTTTGCGGCGCGGACGATGCCGAGCCGGTGCTGCCCTTGCGCGATGTTATGTTCCAGACGAGCGAGCGGACATTCTGGCTGAACCGCTGCCGAAATTGCGGGCTTCTGTACCTCAACCCGCGTCCGGTCCAGAAACAGATCGGCCGCTATTACCGCGATGACTACGCGCCGTTCGCGCGTTCAGGTATCCCCGCAAGCGTCAAGCGGCGCACCCTCCGTCGCGAGGTAGACTCACTCTGGCCTCTGCTCGCGCCGCCAGCGAAGGTGCTCGACATCGGCTGCGCCACCGGTGACCTGCTGCAAGCTGTTCGAGAACGGGGAAACCCGAACGTCTTGGGCGTCGAGCCGAACGAGCATGCGGCAGAAATCGCGCGGACGCGCTGGGGAATCGAGGTTCGACTGGGAACGCTCGAATCCGCGTGCCTGCCAGCGTCTTCCGTTGACGTGGCGCTACTGGCGCACACGCTGGAACACCTGCCCTCTCCCGCAAACACTTTGAATGAGCTTCGGCGCGTGCTCTCTCCCCATGGTGTCGCGATCTTCTGGCTACCCAATGCGGCAGCGCTCGCCGCGCGGATTCTGGGTGAGAACTGGATGGGCTACGACGCACCGCGTCACTTCTACGCCTTCACTCCTGCGACGCTTGATCGAATGCTGACGCAGGCGGGATTCGAAATCCGATCCGTAGCTCACGAATGGATCGGGCTCGAGTGGTCCTGGGGACTGCGCCTGATTGCCCATGAACAATTCACAAACCCAGGCATCGACCGCACGCTCTCCACACTCCACCCACTGCTGACGGCAGCAAGCACACCAACTGCCGTGGCCGCGGCGGCAATCCGCCGCGCTGGGCGGATACGAGTGGTCGCCGCCAAGACGCCCTAGCTATCGCGCCTGCGATCTGTACGTACATTGGATATTCTTGACACCTGTCCAACTGGATTGGTATTCTTCCTGCCTGACCGCGGCGCATTCGTCTAGCGGCCTAGGACACCGCCCTCTCAAGGCGGAGATCATGGGTTCGAATCCCATATGCGCTACCAAGCACAAAGCCCGGCCATTGGCCGGGCTTTTGTTATGTCTCATACGCTGTTGGCACTGGGCTTCGGCAGCGAGTCAAAGAACGCACGGAACTGGTCTGACCGAGTCGATCAACCGCGTTGGGCGAAGACGAACTTCGCCCTCAAGCGCAAAGTTGGCTGTTGCGGGAGCTAGATCCCCAGCGCCAGACCCTCGCCCCGGGCGTCGCTGCCACCGGAGATAACCCCACTTTCGGGATTGAGGCCAATGACCTGAGCGTCGCCACCGTTGCCCCAGTCCCCCAGCACCGTCACGCGATGACCGCGCGCGCCCAGCTCCTCAATGACCCCGTCGCCAACCCGACTCTCGATACGCAGGGAGAAGTCGTTTGGCAAATTGATCGGATCGGTTCCCGGGAAACTCATCCAGCGTGGCGCTTCGACCGCTTCCTGCTCGTTCATGCCGAAGTCGATCAGGTTGGTCAGCACCTGCATGTTCCATTGCGGCTGACCGTCGCCGCCTGGCGTCCCACCGACCCAGCGAATGCGTCCGCCCTCGGTGACCAGATAGCAATTGAGCGTGTGCATAGTGCGCTTGCCACTGGCAATCACATTCGGGTGTCCCTCTTCGAGGGTGAAGCCACGACCGGCCCGGTTGTTAAGCGTCACGCCCGTATCACCGGCGACCACCTGACTGCCAAAGCCAGCCGAGAGACTGGTAATCAGCGAAACCGCGTTCCCCTCACCATCCATGGTGCACAGATACGTGGTATCGCCAACGTGCTCGGGAATCAGGCCAGCGTTCACCTGATCCCTGGCTCGCCGCATGTCAATTTCAGAGAAGCGGCTCTTCGCGAACGAATGGCTCAGCATCTGATCGAGTGGGACGTCGACGAAGCGCGGGTCGCCTGAGTAGGCCAGGCGGTCGGCGAACGCAAGCTTCTTCGCCTCGACCATGAGGTGCACCGCGTCGGCGCTGTTCGGCCCCATGGCTTTCAGGTCGGCGTTGGAGATGATGTTGAGCTCTTCGAGCACGATATGTCCCTGCGACGGGATGTTGGTCTCATACACGTTGTAACCGCGGTAATCGACCGAGATCGGTTCGTAGACCTCTGACCGATGATCGGCAAAGTCCTCTTTTGTCAGCAGCCCACCGATGCGCTGAATGTATTCAGCCATGCGCTCGGCGATCTCGCCGCGATAGAAGACGTCTGGTCCACCGGCCTGCACCGTATGGAGCGTGCGCGCCAGATTGGCCTGTTTGAAGACGGAACCAGGAGTCGGTGCCTTGCCATTTCGCAGGAACACGCTGGCAGACGTCTCATACTCGGCCAGGCGATCGGCGCTACCCGCGATGATGCGGCTGCCGCCATGGGTCATCGGGAAGCCCTCATCGGCGTAGCGAATCGCATTGCGGAAGAGATCTTGGCGATCCAATCGACAGAAGCGATCCATTGCGGTGAAGTACGCATCGACGGCACCAGGAACCGCGATCGACAACGGGCCAAAGAAGGGCATTTTCTCGTAGTTGCGCTCCAGGAAATACTCGAGGTCGGCCTTTCGCGGTGCGATACCGGAGCCATTGATGCCGGTTACCTTGCCGGTTTTGGCCTCGTAATACAGGATGAACGCGTCTCCACCCAGACCGTTCATCGCCGGAATGACGACGCCGGTGGTCCAGGCGGCGGCGATCGCCGCATCCATGGCATTTCCGCCGCTCCGCAACGCCTCAATGCCAGCCGCGGTCGCGAGCGGATGTCCCGTCGCCACCATTCCATCCTTGCTCATCGCGAGCGCGCGCATCGTGGTGCCGTTCCTTGCCACAGGTGGAGACCTCTCTACTCAAGCTGACTTTTCCGTGATTCATTCAACGACGAGTCTAACCGATTTCATCCGCCTGTGCGCAGCGTCGCGACTATCTCCAGGTGCGGTCTCAATCCCAGCGGCAGTCGACCAAGTGGAATCCGGCGAGCAACGGGCCTGAGTTGCTTGATCGGAAGTTTGCGAACCTGCGCATCAGTCAGACGCGGCGTCGGCAAGAACCGGGCATCGAATCCATGTCGCTTCAGAATGGACCGCGTCTCGGCGGGGGACATCATTGATGGATGCCAGAAATAGCTATCGTACAAGTTGCGCAGGCGATAATACTGCTCGGCAATCAGCCGATTCGGAGTCTTGAACAGGTAACGGCCACCGGGATGGAGCACACGTGCTGCTTCAGCAAAGTGTGCCTCCAGATTCGGCAGATGCTCCACGACGTCTCCCGAGAAGAGCACGTCAAGTGAGTCGTTCTGGAACGGCAGGTCCTCCGCGTCCGCGGCCACCAAATCGACCCCTCCCAACCGACCGCGCATCGCATCGAGCGTGGTCGTCGTGAGATCCGAGCCGATCAGCCGGCGAAAACCCATGTTCCTCAGCGCTTCGAGGGTGAAACCTCCTCCCGCACCGATCTCGAGTAGCCTGACCGTCCGAGGCAGCGTTTCCAGAAACGTCATGAGCGCGCGCGGCGGATTGTATTGGCCGTAGGTGTTGGACCAGGTCGGATAAACCCGGTCGATCCCTTCGTAGAAGCGTTGGCGCACGTCGTTCGGGATCGGGCCTTCTCGGTAGCGGTCGGCGCATTCGCGACACAGGAACGTTCGACCACGAAACGTTCGTCCACACAGCAAACACGGACGATTCGAGCGATCAACGACCATTGATCCACCATCGCGTGCCGAACCATCCACCACAGGAGACCACACCAACCACCACAAAGAGGTAGAACCCAAAGAAAATCGGATCGATGCGCGCCTCATGTCCAATGTGGTGCAGCGCATCGCTGACCAGAGTGCCGAGCGAAATATCTTCCCGATAGCGAACGTTGAAGACCATTCCGCCGCCGGGTGTGCTGGAGTTACCGTCGACGATCGATCGGATCACCGCCTGGTGGTCGAATGAGGGACCAATACAGGTTGAGCGGTCGCGTGCCAGGGGCTACATCCACGCTCAGGAAACGGTCCGCGGTGTCGGTCGTCACGTGAAAAGAATCGCTGAAGGCGTTGGTCAGTGACGAGTATTCGAACGTATCGAGATTCCCCTGGTAGAGCGGCGCCGACTCGGCGAAATCGGGTCGAAAGACCAGCGCACCGCTTACTTTGGTGTCGCCGTCATAACGGCTGCCATCGGCATACGACGTGGTCGGGGCGTAGCGGAAGGTGACCGCATTGCCAGGGGTTGAGTCCGGCGAACTGAGCACAAATCGGTAGGTCTCACCGTTGGATCCCGGAATTGCATCGAACGTGAACGTGACATGACTGTTATCGTGCATGTCGGCGGCATTGATGGTCGCGGTCCGCACAACAATCATTTCCGGTTCCTGATAGAGGGTCAGCGTGACGTCATGCGTGTTCTTGCGACCTGGAGCAGGCAATTCGGCGAACGCCGCCAACGGAACATAGCCGTCGAGGCCATCCGACGTTTTCACGTGCGCCCAACCCTCGGCCGAGCCCTCGACCGAAACGGTGCTTCCTCCTGAGATTGCGCCAATCTTTTTCCCATCGACTGGCAGCTGCAGCAGATCAACGTCTGCGCCGGGTTTCAGTTTTCCTGATCCCGTTCCAGTATCGGCACCGAATGTGGCGACGCGCAGTGTGATGCCATCCAAGTTCGGGTAGCGTGAGAGAAAGCTCTGGCCATAGCGACTTCCACCGGTCAGTTCCCCGAGCCATTTGTTCGTGGCCGGCCAGTCATGGAACCCGCCTTCAGGGAAGCGGTTATCCGCTTGCGGTGCGAAGCGAATCGCGACCGTTGCGCCCCCGCTCGGTTGGGGAAAGAGTGCGCCCGCCGAATTCGTCGGAGGGATGGCCGCGACGGTCACGCCATCCAGACCGTTCGATGGCGAGAGGAATGGCTGGCTGACCAGCTTTCCAACAAAGACACTTCCGGCCTGGTCCGGCAAACCCGATGAGAGACCGTGGGGCACGCCACAGCCCGCCAGCAGCAACAAACCGGCAGTGATCGCGATCAAGAGCAGCGCGCGGCCAACCCATCGCCTACTCATAGGCATGTGACAATTCCTCTAGCGGTACTGGCGCGCGCGACTGGCGCCATGAGCGCATGATGCGGTAGCCGATCCAGAGCGAGACGGTGCTGAAGAGTGTGCGGACCACGCCGTTGTAGATATTGACTGGCATCAACGCGCCGACAATGGTCATCGGATCCGGTATGGTGTTCACTCCGTTCCCGACCATCGGCTGAAACAAGCCCCACGTGACCGCCGATCCCCACTGAAATGTGAGCAGCACGAGCAGCAAAATCTGACCTGCGTGGAGCGCGATGGAATACTCGTCGCGATAGATCGCCAACACTAGAAACGGCACGATCCAGATCGCGTACTGCGGATTGAAATGCGTCAGTGCGAACATCACCAGCAAGATGGTGGCGGCAATTGGGACATAGGCGTCGGAGCGGCCGCTGCCACGCTCAATGAACCAGAGCAAGACTAACGTGTAACCCAACGGGAAGAAGAAGATGCTATCGCCGGTTCCGGGGTCGATGTTCATGGCGAACAGATACTCGATGTGTGGATAGCGATTGAGCAACGTCAAGGTCGGGCTGTTCCCCGTTGCCGCGATGACGACTATCTCGATCAGCAGCCAAAAGCCAACCAGTCCGCCGATGAGCAGGGCCAATTCACGGCGCGAGCGTCGAAAGGCGAGAGCGTAGAACGGAGCGAGGAAGGCTGGGAAGAACCGCGCCGCCGCACCGATCCCCAACAGCACCATGCCCAGGTAACGACGACCACGAATTGCCAACAGCGCCGAGAGCATCACGACGAAGATCGACAGACTATCGTGTCGACCGAACACCGCACTCACGAAGATGACGATGGGATTGAGCAG
Organism: uncultured Chloroflexia bacterium; assembly: GCA_963782955.1. GTDB lineage: Bacteria > Chloroflexota > Chloroflexia > Thermomicrobiales > Thermomicrobiaceae > CALAGB01. The sequence continues at coordinate 276,324 of CAWALJ010000002.1, forward strand.
CCACAGGGCAAGCACGCGCCTGCGCCAGCGAGGCTCTACGAACCGGGTGAGAACGTACCCGGTTCCAAGATCCGCGAAGAAATAGGGCAGCTTCAGCAGGAAGAGCGCTCGCGCCAGATGCGGATAAGCCAGAAACCGAGTCAGGTCGCCAGGTTGGACGCCGACTCCGATGACGCCAGCGGTCGGCGACCAAATTCCACTCGAATTGGGCAGCAGCGGTTGCACCATGGCGAACCATACGTTGTGGACCAGTTGCACCAGGATCTGACTACTGAAGGTGAACCAGTGTCCGGTTGATACGGCATCATAGGAGCGCGAATAGACGGAGTAGAGATCCGAGTGAAAGGTGAACGGCATTAGTGCGAGGCGAATCAAGATGCCGACGACGAAGATTAGCCAGAGCCCGGAATCGCTGACGGACTGTACACCGCGGAATGGGAGCACCGGGCGCTTGGTCGTCTTTCGCTCGCTCGTGGTGGTCATGCAGCTTCCCGCCGTCGGAACCGAATCGACATCAGTACTACGGGCAACGCCAGCAGAAGCATCGCCCGATGCAGGATAGCCGCCGCGAGAACGGCGCTGACGGGTAACAGCAGCACGCCAGCGACCCCCGCCATAGCCCCCTCCCGAAACCCAATACCTCCGGGCATGGGGGAGACGAGCCCGACCAGGAGCGGAAGGTTGCTGATCAGGATAAGTGACGTCACTCCAAGCGAAATCCCCACCGCTTTCGCGGCCAGCCAGACGGCCAGCGTGTCAAGCACCCAGCGTGTCAGCGTGAGTCCGATAACGGGAACCCGCAGCTGACGATCGGCAGCAAGTAGTCTCCCGGCCTCGGCGAGCGACGCCAAGAAACGACGGCCAAATCGATTGCCCAGATAGGCCGCGGCGCCGAGGAGGACCAGCAGTGCGAACACCGAAAGCGCGATCGCAGTCGTCGACGGAGCGTGAAGGTGGTCGAGAATCGAACGACTGATGACGCTGCCGGCCAACACCAACCCGAGAACCGTCCCGAGAACCAGGGCTAACGCATCGAGCACCTGCTCGATAGCCAGCGTGGGGACTGATCGCCCTAGGCCGATTCCGTACATCTGTCGAGCCATCAGGCCCTTGGCGGGCGACCAAAGGTATCCGGGAGCCGCGTAATTGATCATGGTTGACGAAATTGTCAGGTCAACGGCCGAGCTGAGCGGTAAATCGTGATCGAGTGACCTCAGCATGACTTGCCAGCGACGCGCGTGAACCACCGGCAGCATCAGCCCGACCAACAGAAGTGGCAAAAGGTACCACCAGTTCGCCTGACCCAGCGAATCGAGCATGCGACCAGCCTCGCCGGTCAGGATCAGCACGCCGAAGCCGAGTGCGACGGAGCCCCAGACGATAAGCGGCATGAAGCGGCGGGCTCCGATCGCTCCGCTCGGAATCGCGGTCTTGCCCGCCATCACGCGGTTGCCGTCGCATTTCGCGCCGTTCGCGCGTCCAGCAGTGCACCGATGGCCCGACTTAGCACCTCGGCTTGCTTCTCCGACGAGGAGGTCTTCAGGAATTGCTCGCGTGCGCGTTGCGCCGAGTCTTTGGCGCACCTCCGCATCAGCCAGTGATTCGATCGCTGTTGCCAATGCCTGAGGATCGGCCGGAGGGACCAGCAACGCAGATTCGCCATGTCGCAGCAGGCGCCTGGCTGATGGCGAGTCCCGAGTCACGATCGCGGCGCCCATGGCCATCGACTGGTAGACCTTGTTCGGCACGACTCGACTCGCCTTGTCGCTTCCACCGAAAATCCCGAGCACGACGTCGGCCTCCGCGATTCGGCGTGGCAGTTCCGCGTATGGTACCGGGGGAACGAACTCGACGTTCTTCACGCCCAGTTTTCGCGCGAGAGCCTGCACCTCCGGCAACGTCTGGCCCGAGCCGATGATGGTGAAGTGGTATTCACGGCAATCGAGCAACTTCGCGGCACGGACGATGGTTTCAACGCCTTGCAGTGGGATCATGTTGCCATAAAAGAGTACGTTCAGCGCTGCATCGAAAGTATCGCGGTTCGGCCGACTGCTCATCGTCACCGACTTGAACACTGTTTCGTCCGCACCCACTGGCACTACGTGAACGCGCTCCGGCGGAACCCCAAAGATCCGAGCGAGGTAATCGCCGTTCTCGTCCGTGTCAGTCAGCACAGCATCTGATGAGCGCAAGGCAATTCGATCGATCTGACGAATGACTGTCGCTTTGAGTCCCGCTGCATCGACTCGTTGGCGGTCGTCGATCAGCGTATCGGTGAGGGTCACGAGCGGATCAAACAAGACCGGAACACTCATCAGCCGCAACAACGGGCCGAGAACCATGAGGTCGAACTGACCGATATAGCCGACAACGACCAGATCCGCAGCCTTCCGCAATCGAACGATCCCTGGCAACAGACGAAGGTAGGCGAGAGCAAACCGACTTGCCAAACGCACGAGATTCGCGGGGGAGCCCACGAGCGCTGACTTATCGCCGTCAGCAGGCCAGACCGGTTGGTGCAGTTCACGCACGAGAAATCCGGCACGGCGCAATGCCGCGATCGTCAGGACGTTGCGAGGGTAGTCTCTTTCGTAGGTTCCAATGTAGAAGATCTGTTGCGGTCGTTGCACTGAAATCCTTCAGCGTCAGGCTCTGGTCATCCCGGAGATTATACGAGTATTGAACACTCGATCCGGTCAGAGGCTGACGCTGAAGGATTCGCTAGCACGTCGATTAGGAGAGCACTGGCCTGGAGAAGGTATCGTTCCTCTCGCGCCAGGAACTGAATCAGTGTGGCCCACGCCGACCTGCCCACCGCAACGCGTGAGGATGTTCACTGGTGACGTTGGTTGCAGACTGGGGAAAGCCATCCCCGTCAAGTTGATGAGTACGTAGTCTCCATCGGGTAAATCTCAAACGGTCGATCTCGGTCGGAGCGAGACCGGCGTCGAGAAGATTGGCGAGTTCTCGGGCGGTGATGTCCAGTGGGTCATTCTCAACGTCATAGACTCGATCAAATGCTTCGTTCATGGCTCAGTCCTGTTCACTGTTCCACACAACACGAACAGCAGGAACCTTCGTGTCGCTCGAGTAATCATCGGTTCAGCATGAGGTGACCGCCTTTAGCATTCCCTTCCCTGCGTCCGGTTGAATCGGAGTCCAGTTACGCGAGCCCGGTAGGTCGCCACGGGCTCGATACGGATCGGCTGGGTGATCGTGTCGGCAACGCTCGTCACTTCGTGACGGTCGAGGCTGCCCTCTCACTTCCGTGAACGCAGATTCAATGCCGATACGTCTCAATGTGAGTCAGGATAAGGTGAGCTCGAACTTCTCGTCTGATCGAGGTCATCCGGGTGAGCACTCGAGAGGTAGAAGAAGGAAAGCGAAAGGCAGGACGCGGTGGATACCGCGTCCCGCCTTTACGGGCTGTTGCGCGGATCGGACTAGTAGTCCATTCCCGCCGGCATCGGCGGAACCTTGTTCTCTTCCGGCTTGTCCGAGATCAGAGCCTCGGTCGTCAGGATCATGCCAGCGATCGACGTAGCATTCGCAACCGCCGAACGGGTCACCTTGACCGGATCGGTGACGCCCCACTCGACCATGTTGCCATAGTCCTGGCGAATCACGTCGTAACCGATCGCCGGGTCGTTCTTCTCTTTCTGCAGGCGGCGAATCGCCTCGACCACAACCGCGCCATCGAGCCCGGCGTTGCCGGCGATACCACGGAGCGGCTCTTGGAGCGCGCGGCGCAGAATGTTAACTCCGGTCTTGACGTCGCCCTCGGCCTCGACATCGTCGAGCGCGTCAATCGCGTTGATCAGCGAGACGCCACCACCCGGGACGATGCCCTCTTCAACTGCGGCACGGGTCGCGCTCAGCGCGTCCTCGACGCGATGCTTCTTTTCTTTCAGCTCGGTCTCGGTCGCTGCACCGACCTTGATGACGGCAACGCCACCAGAAAGCTTGGCCAGCCGCTCCTGCAGCTTCTCGCGATCGAAATCGCTGGTGGTCTGCTCGATCTGAGCCTTGATCTGCTCGATGCGACCTTTGATCTCCTCGTCCTGGCCGTAGCCCTCGACGATTGTGGTCTCGTCCTTGGTCGAAACGACGCGACGGGCGCGGCCAAGATCCTGGATGGTCGCGCTGTCGAGCTTGCGACCAACTTCCTCGGAGATCACCTGGCCACCAGTCAAAATGGCGATGTCACGCAGCATTTCCTTGCGGCGATCGCCGAAACCAGGAGCCTTGACACCCAGCACGTTGATGGTGCCGCGAAGCTTGTTGACGACCAGGGTGGCCAGCGCTTCACCGTCGACATCCTCGGCGATGATCATGAAGTTCTTGGTGACCTGCAGTACCTTCTCGAGCACCGGCAGGATGTCAGCAACCGCCGAGACCTTTTTGTCGGTGATCAGGATGTAGGGCTCATCAAGCTCGGCTTCCATCCGCTCTGGATTGGAAACGAAATAGGGGGAAATGTAGCCGCGGTCAATCGCCATACCTTCGGTGAACTCGGTCTCGAAGGCCAGGCCACGGGACTCCTCAACGGTGATGACGCCGTCCTTGCCCACCTTCTCCATGACATCGGCAATGAGATTGCCGATCTCACGGTCAGCGGCAGAAATGGCGGCGACCTGGGCGATGTCTTCCTTGCCCTGGATCTCCTTCGCCATGCTCTTGAGCTTCTCGACAACCTTGTCGCTGCCGAGATCGATGCCCTGCTTCAGCAGCATCGGGTTCGCGCCAGCGGCGACGTTGCGAAGACCCTCATGCACGATGGCTTGCGCCAGCACGGTCGCCGTCGTGGTTCCGTCACCAGCGACATCGTTGGTCTTGGTGGCGGCTTCCTTGAGCAACTGAGCGCCCATATTGGCAAACGGATCTTCGAGCTCGATCTCCTTGGCAACGGTCACACCGTCGTGCGTAACCGTCGGGGCGCCAAATTTCTTGTCGAGCGCGACGTTGCGGCCCTTCGGCCCGAGCGTCGTCTTGACGGCATTCGCCAGCGTATCGATCCCCTCTTTAAGGGACCTTCTCGCTTCCTCATTGAATTCGAGAATCTTCGGCACTTCTCCAACCCTCCTCTTGGCGTGCGGTCCAGCAGCCAAGAATTGCAGCGACTAACGTGTAAAACTACTCACTAACGACAGCGAGAATGTCCTTCTCGCTGAGAATCAGGAATTCGTCGTCGTCCATCTTGAGCTCGGTGCCAGCGTACTTCGCGAAGAGCACCTGATCTCCGGCCTTGACATCCATCGGCTGCCGCTTGCCGTCGTCGTTGATGCGTCCGGCACCGACCGCGATCACTTCACCGCGCTGCGGCTTCTCTTTGGCTGTATCGGGAAGGACGATGCCGCTCTTAGTCGTCTCTTCCCGCTGGGTCGGCCGAACCAGCACACGATCGCCGAGCGGCCTGATCTTGCCATTGCTGCTCGCCATCCTGACGGAACCTCCCTAGTCTCAGGCAACGGGACGATCCCGCTGCTTCCATTCCTAATGGTCCGAATTAGCACTCTCCATCTGAGAGTGCTAACACTGCGTATCTTAGCCAAGACGTGCGCAACTTGCAAGAGGTTCAACACAATAAATGGCATCTATCCCACCAACCCGGTATTCCGCGAGACGAAAGACAACCTGCATCGCACCCAAGGCGCTGGCTGCATACAGGAGCACGCCGTGACATCAGGCATAATGGCGTCATAGGCGCGCAAACCGCGTCTTCGTTGACGATGATGAAGCGAGATCCGCAGACCAAGGGGGCACGAGTGAACTATCATTTCGCCGACCGCGTGCTGGAGATGCAACCGTCACCGACTGTCGCGGTTTCGGATCGCGTTCGCGCGCTACGGCAACAGGGATTGGACGTGATCGATCTGGGAGGCGGCGAGCCGGATTTTCCGACACCCGAGCACGTGTGTCGCGCGGCAATCACGGCCATGGAATCCGGCGACACACACTACGTCGCCAGCCCGGGGACGCCTGCACTGAGAGCGGCCATCGCGCAGAAACTCAAGACCGATAACAACATCGAGGTCGACGTCAATTCGATCATCGTGACCCCAGGTGCCAAATCCGCTCTGTTCTCCTCCGTGCTTGCACTCGTGCAGCCAGGTGACGACGTTGTCATGTTCGACCCGGGGTGGGTCTCGTATGAGCCAATGGCTCGCGTGGCCGGAGCGGGCATCGTACGTATTCCACTCGAACCCGAGAATGAGTACCGCATCACTCGAGAAGCGATCGAGCCACACCTCACGAGCAAGGCGCGGGTGATGATCGTCAATACGCCGAACAATCCAACCGGACGCGTGCTCACCCGTGACGAACTTGGCGCGATCGCCGAGGTCGCGATCGAGCATGACCTGATCGTCATCTCAGATGAGATCTACGAGAAGATCACTTACGACGGCAACGTCCACGTCAGCACTGGATCACTGCCGGGAATGGCGGAGCGGACACTGACCGTCAACGGCTTCTCCAAGGCTTACGCCATGACTGGCTGGCGGCTCGGTTACGTGGCGGGGCCAACCGCGATCATTCGTCAGGTGGCTAAAATCCACAGCCACTCGGTGACCTGCGCCACCTCCTTCGGACAAGTTGGTGCGGTCGCCGCGCTGGAGGGACCACAAGATTTCATCGATTCGATGGTCGAGGCCTGGGATCGACGCAGACATCTGATCGCGTCAGGACTGAACAGTGTTCCCGGGTTCACATGTCAACTCCCGGAGGGGGCGTTCTACGCATTACCCGATGTGTCGGGAACCGGCCTTTCGGGTGCGGACGTGGCGAAGAAATTGATTGACGAGGCCCGAGTTGGCGTTACCTCAGGTGATGCCTTCGGAGACGTGACCCGCAATCACATCCGTATGAGCTTCGCCAATTCCGATGACTCGATTGAATCCGCAGTAGAGCGCATCCGCAAGACTTTCGCCGCCTGACACGACGGGCACGGGTACGATCGGAACGGCAAACCGGCGATGCGTGGGCTAATCCCGCCTCGTCGGTTTCTCGTTAGAGACCGGACATGCGAATGACTTCGACTCCACTCTCCTCGAGTTTGGCGACAAACGGGTTAATGCCGACCATGTCGCTGGCAATGTGACCCGACACGATCAGGTTGCCGTTGGTGTCATTGCGCAGGCGTTGCGCTTCGTCTGGGGCAACATGAATGTAAAGAACGGAGTTGATCCCGGCCTCAAAGTAGGCGCGCGCCACGGAATAGCCGCCATTTGTTCCGGCGCCGTGCACGACCGCGATCCGGCCAAGGGGACGATCGACCGCGCCGACTGGAACCATGATGCGCGTCAGCGCCTCAGCGAACTCGGGCATGCTGTTGAGCGCATCGATTGCGTCCTGCACCAGCGGCGGCTGCTCCAATGTCTCCAGATGCGTCTCAATGGTGTCGACCATCATGCGCCGGCCAAGCTCGTCTAGCGGAAGGTGGACGTTCAGAAACGGCATTTCGAGCAGCCGAGCCACCGACGGGACGTGATCGAAATTCTCGGTCTGGGAACGAAGCAGGGCACGAGTCAACATCGGCTGAATTGCATCGCGCGCGACCGGCGTCGAAACGCCATGCTCGACCATCAACTCGACATGACGGGTCAACACTTCGGGGAAGTTCAGCTTCGCACTGCCCCCAGCGGGGTGATGCGCGATGACGCCATCGCAACCCAGTTGACGGGCGAGCAGTAATTCCGCAGCTCCAATGTCGATGCCGAACATGACTCGTTTGAGCTCAGTTCCCTTGACGTAGATCGCGCTGTCGCCGGGAGTATGATTCATCTCCCCCATCTCGAGCGCCAGGTTCATGATCTCGTCGGTTCCCAGTCCAGGCATCAACCCTCCAAACAGAACGATCGTCACGATGGCGAACTCGCTGGCTCGCTCGACCCTTGGTGGATATCTCGTATCTTCGCATGGAACGCTGAATCGGGCACAACGAAACGGCCCGACTTGCCGCGCCGGGCCGTGAACATCAACTGATAAATCGGTTCATTTAGCTCCGATGGTGAAATGCTCGGTCGCGACTTGATACCAACGAGGCTCACCCTCGGACTGCGTGGCGCGGTTCATCGTCTCCCGGGTTCGGTCGAAGGCGTCAGTGGTATGCCATCGTCGCCAATCCTCCTCGCTTTCCCAGATTCCGATGACGACTCGCTTCTGCTGGTCATCGAATGGAATGAGCAAGGACATGCCGATCAGACCCGGCTGGTTAGCGGCAGCTTTGCCCCGTTCCCGAAAAGCTTCGTCCCAGACCTTCTCCTGTCCGGGCAAGACCGTCGTCTCCGTAATCACACTCCGCATGTCTCGGTTCCTTTCACTCCCGCAACTGGTTCGACTCGCGCCGGACCGTTGCGTGCACAGGCGATAACCTTCAATCGGGACGAGATATCACGCTCTGAAGACAGCATCTGACGTGCCAACTCGGATGTCGGGCAAAGCCGGGAAGTTTGACGACGGTCCGGGGGTTCAATAAGATCAGTCAGTCCGTGCGGTTGGCGCCGGAATTTGAAGGGATCGACCCGATGCAATCGCGTGACGAGATTCGTCTCACCACGCTGGCGAGTTGCGCTGGCTGAGCGTCCAAAATGGGCCCGGGTGCCCTGGCGCAGGTGCTGCGTCCGCTCACACAACGACACGACCCAAACGTTCTGGTTGGACTTCAGACCAGCGACGACGCGGCTGTCTACCGTCTTAGCGACGACCTCGCCATGATCCAGACGGTCGACTTCTTTACGCCGGTCGTCGACGATCCCTACACGTATGGCGCGATCGCGGCGGCGAACTCCATGAGTGACGTGTTTGCCATGGGCGGCGACGTGCTGATGGCGCTAAACATTGCGGCTTTCCCAGAGGATCTCCCTGTCGACGTCATCTCCCACATCTTCGAAGGTGGAGCGGACAAGGCGGCTGAAGCGGGTATCGTGATCGCCGGTGGACACACGGTGACTGACGACGAGCCGAAGTATGGCCTGGTGGTGACGGGCACGATTCATCCATCGAAAGTGCTGACCAAGGCAGGTGCCAAACCTGGGGACCATCTCTACCTCACCAAGCCCATCGGCACTGGCGTGATCACCACGGCCCTCAAGGCGGAGGCTGCTGAGTTGGCACATGTTGACGCAGCGGTCGCCTCAATGCTGCGCTTGAGCCAAACGGCATCTCGTCTCATTCGGGACGTCGGCGTGAATGCCTGCACTGACATTACTGGCTACGGCTTGATCGGGCACGCGGTGGAGGTCGCCGAGCGTAGCGGCGTCATGATCCGCCTTTCGGCCCGGAACGTTCCGCTGCTGAATGGTGCCGAACGCTACGCCAGCGAAGGACGCCTACCCGGTGGTGCTGGTCGCAACGTTGCCTACTACACAACGCGAACGGAACCGAGCGTAAAGATCGAGCCCGATCTGCAGCAAACCATCCTCGACCTGCTCTTTGACCCCGAGACTTCTGGCGGACTGCTGATTTCAGTGCCAGCTGAGCGCTCCTCCCAACTTCGGCAAGCGTTCGAGCGTGCTGGCGAACCGTTGTGGCGTGTCGGGGACGTCGAGGTCGGCCTCGGTCTGCGGGTGGCGCGCGATTGAGCGTCGATCCCGCTGACGAGCGCCAGGAATTTCCAGCCAAACGATCGCAATGGCGCGCGCTGCTAACAAGTCTCGGCATTCAGCCGAGCAAAGCACTTGGACAGAACTTCCTGCATGATCTGGCGATTGTGCGACGGATCGCCGATTCGGCCAAACTCGATTCTGATACGTTGGTGGTCGAGGTAGGGCCAGGGCTTGGCGTACTGACGCGTGAACTCGCCGAACGAGCTGGTCGAGTCGTGGCCATCGAACTCGATCACCGTTTGGCTGACTACGTGCGCGATCTGCACCTTGGCAATGTTGAAGTTGTCCAAGCGGACGTACTATCCGTCGACATTGGGAGTCTGACAGGCGGCCAGCCGTACGTCGTGGTTGCTAATCTTCCCTATTCGGTTGCGGCGGCTGCAATCTCCCATCTGTTGGAATGCGATGCTCCACCGCAACGATTAGTGGTGATGGTGCAGCGAGAAGTGGCGGAACGGATCGTCTCCCGTCCGCCCGAGATGAGCATTCTGTCGGTCGCCGTTCAGTTCTTTGGTCAGCCGCGAATCCTGTTCCGGATTGGACCTGGCGCCTTCGTTCCGGCCCCGAAAGTCGATTCCGCGGTTCTGGCGATTGAGTGCTTCCAGGATCCCCCGCTGAATGCCGGTCAACGCTCCGACTTCTTTCGTTTGGTGCGAGCTGGATTCAGTCAACGTCGTAAGCAACTCGTGAATTCGCTCGCGTCGAGCCTGGATCTCGACAAGGCAGCTGTCGCCACCATGCTCAATGCCGCGTCAATTGATCCACGCCGTCGAGCTGAGACGCTCGAAGTGATCGACTGGCTTCGACTCTTCACCGAGTTTTCAGGGGCAAACACGGATGTGTGACGTCCGCCTCCAGCGACCGATCCGATTGTTCGCTCCGGCCAAGGTGAATCTTGGGCTTGAAATTCTGCGTCGGAGAGACGACGGATATCATGAGATCGTGACCGTTCTGCAGTCGGTCAGCTTGTTCGACGAGATCGTTCTCATTCCATCCGATCGACTCGAGTTCGAGAGCGATCCGGACATTCCCGATGACGACAATCTGGCTTTTCGAGCCATCCAACTGGCGCAGACGCGATTGGCGGTTTCACTGCGAGCCCGGGTGCGTATCGACAAACGCATTCCGATTGCGGCTGGCCTCGGCGGAGGCAGCAGCGACGCTGGCACGCTGTTAGCAGCAATTGGTCTATTGGCCGGGGTAAGCCGCAACCAGTGCTGCGAAGTCGCGGCTGAATTGGGGAGCGACGTACCGTTTTTTGTCGACGGGGGTACTGCGTTGGCGACCGGTACGGGCACGAGCCTTGAACAACTCCCGTCACTGACGAGGCAGTGGTTCGTGATCGTCACGCCGACTGTCGCCATCCCCAACAAGACAGCAACGCTCTACGGAAATCTCACACCCGACGATTTCAGCGATGGTGCGGCAACCCGAGAAACGGCCGCTCGCCTCGGACGTGGAGAGCCGATCCCATCTTTTGCTCTTCGAAATGCGTTCGCTCACGCACTGTTTCACGTACCCGAAATCGAGCACGCGCGCGAAACGATGCTCCGAGCTGGCGCGAAAACCGTGCTGCCGTCGGGAGCGGGTCCGAGTCTGTTCAGTCCAATATCGACCTGGAGTGAAGGTCGCGACTTGGCGCATCGCTTGTTGGCTGCCGGGCTGAGATGCTACGTCTGCACGAACGTTTCGGCGCAGTTGAATCTCGGCAGAATTCCTCGACCGGCGGCTTAAAAAATTGGCGTCGGGTGAGGTTCAATCCAGGGTCGGTACTCGCTTTTTCGGAGTGCTCCGCCGCGTGAACTCCATCTCACGTTCGCGCTACCGAGCATCTCGATCGCTGGCACTCATGTACGTGGCTTCCCACGAACGCTGTTGCTCTTCCGAGACGCGCATGAAGAGGCCCTTCGATTCGGCGAGGATGTCTCCTGCCTTATTACGGATCTCCCCACTCGCCTCGATAGCCCGGCGCCGGTCCCGATCCACTCGTCCGACGACGGTCAACGTCTCAGTAACCGGTACGGGCTGGCGATATTGCACTTCCATCCTCGCGGTGACAGCCAAATGGCCACGATCGATGACTGCCCAACTCATGGCCTCATCCAACAGCGTCGCCACGATTCCCCCGTGCATCATATGGATGTATCCCTCGTGCGTGACAGACGGGTTGAATTCAGCCTGGATATAGTCGCCTTGGCGGAAGAACTTGAGATGCAGCCCAACCGGGTTACGGTCGCCGCATCCGAAACAGCCGTGGTCGGTCGCGGTGTTGACGAGCATTTCCGGGTCCATACAACTCCTTTCAACTGGTCCGCGAGCATAGCACAGCACCCAGTGAGCCCATCTCGGCAGTCAGGTGCACGCCGTGACGACGCGAATGACGAACCGGACGTTACACGGTTGACAAGAATTTGGTTGAATCACATGGATGCCATCGCGGGAAGGCTGACAGGGATACAACGCTTCATGGAATTCGGACGAACGTGCGACTGACACGCGCTAGAATCATCGTTGCGATTCTCATTATCGCGGTCGTCGCCGTCATTGGCATCTTCGTCAATGCGACCCTGTTGACTCCGGCAACGATCGATCATCCAAGCCCGCCGCCATCCTTGGCGGCCCTACGCAGTAACTGGGGTTTTGACATTCTGTTACCTACCTACATGCCGAAGTGCCTGGCCTTCCAGAAAGATGGCGCCAGCATCGATCAGGATTCGACGACCAGCAACGGACAAATTCTGGACGTCCGAATCGTGCCAATTACTTCTCCGGCCTGCGCGAGTGCATCCGGGACATCGATGGTAATCGGCGAATCACCCGACATTATGTCGCTTACTGGCGATGTGACGACGATCACATACGGTCGCATGCAGTTCGCCCGTGTCATCAGGTCAACGCAGGGTGGAGGAACTGAGACGGTTCTGCAATGGCATTGCGCCAGCGTCATGTGCCGAATCACTGCAACGACCAACAATACGATCACCGAAAATGTGCTCGCGCGGATGGCCGATTCGTTTCAGATGATCGGTCCATCAGGCTAATTCTGATGGTTAACTTGCGAGACATTAATACCAAGCGGCAGTCACAACCCAGCGCGAAACGCGATTCCCGCACGTCAGTCTTCAATCCGGCACGCGGGAGTTTGACAGGCGAATTCAGCGCTCACTAGAATTGCCGTGACTCACTGACCAGGAGGACCCATTCGGTGCAAGCGAGGACCCTAAACGGTCGCTACCGCCTCGACGAGATGATCGGCGAGGGAGGCATGGCTGTGGTGTACCGCGGCTACGACCTCGTCCTTGGCCGTGTTGTGGCCGTGAAGCTTCTTCGAGATCAGTTCGGCTCGGATGAGAACTTCTTGCTGCGGTTCAATCGTGAAGCCCAATCGGCCGCCAAGCTCTCTCATCCGCACATCGCGAACGTCTACGACGTCGGACATGACGGCGACACGCATTACATCGTCATGGAATACGTTGACGGCCCGAATCTGAAGGATCTGATCCGGAGACAAGGGCCTTTCACCGTCGAAGGAGCGGCCTTCGTCATTCGCCAGATCGCGGAAGCACTGGACGCCGCTCACCGGCACGGTCTCGTACACCGCGACATCAAGCCGCAGAACATCCTGGTCGACCAGAACGGTCAGGCCAAGGTGGTCGACTTTGGCATCGCCAAAGGGCTCAGCGACGCCAATCTGACCGAGGCCGGAACCGGCATGGGCACGGTCCACTACGTTTCGCCGGAGCAGGCTCGCGGTGAGCGCGCCACTCCTGCCTCGGACATCTACTCTACCGGCATCGTGCTCTACGAAATGCTCACCAAGGAACTGCCGTTCGACGCGGACACGCCGGTTGGCGTCGCGATGCAGCACGTGAGTGCGACGCCTCCATCTCCGCTGGAGTTCAATCCATCAATTCCGCGCGAGGTCGAAGCCATCGTCATGAAAACGCTGGCCAAGGATCCAGCCGATCGGTTTCCGACCGCAACAGCGCTAGCCAACGCACTCGATCATTGGGAGGAAGAACCGAACGCCAGTCAATCGACCCGCATGATGAGTGCCGGTGCGGCCGGTGTCGCCACCGCGCGGCCTGCCCGATCCCGAGCCGCGACGACTGGGCCAGTCCGTGCACCGCGATCCGGAGGGCGACCGCCAAACCGTGGATATAGTCGCGAGCAGCCATTTCGCGATGACGTGGGCTGTGTTACCTGGTTGATCGGTTCGGCAATTCTCATCGGGTTGGTTGGCCTGGTCGTGTTGGGGTTCAAGCTGGGCGACTTCTCATTTCTGAACTCGCCATCGACCGGTGCAAGCGCCTCACCGACGCATCAAGGTAACGTCGTGCTCAAGCCGAGCGCCACACCGACGATCGTCATGACAGCGACCAAGTCCGAGACCGCCACCGCCACGCCGACGGCGTCGATCCAATCAACCGGGACCCCCGAGGCCACGCCGACTGAGACGGCAACTTCGACGCCGACTCCAGCGGCAACCCCGACACCAGAAATGGCGAACGTCCCGAACCTGATCAACAGCACCATGGATCAAGCCAAGACCGCGGCGCTGCCGGGCAATTTCCAACTCAATGAAACGAAGGTCTACAACGACGTGATCAAGGCCGGCCTAATCATCGATCAAGATCCGAAACCGGCCGCTCAGGCAGTCAAAGGATCGACCATCAACGTGAAGGTGAGCCTGGGGCCGGAGTACGTTTCCATCCCATCTTACGCGGGCCAGTCGGCCGGACAGGTCAAGAGCAAGCTCGAACAGCAGGGTCTGACGGTCAAACTGGTCGAGCAAGGAAGCCAAACCGTCGCGGCGGGAAACGTGATCAAGACTGACCCAACGGGACAGATCAAAAGTGGCGGAACGGTAACGGTTTACGTCAGCATGGGGGACAAAGTGCAGGTGCCCGACGTCTTCCGCATGCCGTATCAACAGGCGTTGCCACAGTTGGAGCAGGCCGGACTGACCGTCGCTGCACCAAACGCCCAGTCTTGCACCTACATCAAGTCGCAAGATGCATCGTTCGATTGCGCCTCCTTCCCGAATGGGGGCGTGGTGAGCGCAACCTTGCAGTGGAATAGCTGGGTCCCGCGCGGCACGCAGATCGTCGTCGCCTACTACGACGCATCCAAGCAGTGAGCCCACGACGAGCCGGGCAAATCCTCCGCTCTTGGATTTCGGTCTTCTTGGCTCGTCTAACGCGACTCAAACCGCTTGTACTGACATTGTTCATCGCCGCCGTCGTTGGGGGAGTGTCGGGTGAATTCATCGCCTCCGCCAGCGCCGCTGACCGTGTCGTCGTTGGCAACACTGGCGGCACGCTCAGCGGTGTCATCCAGGTCGATGGACGTCTCGTGGTCATCGGTGGGGGAAACGCGCGAACCGATCTCGCCGATCTCGTTGGACGGTCAACAGTGCCATGGCATCGGCGCGTCGATCTGCTGATCGTTCCAGGGTGGGATGACCAACAGGCCATCGGCGCACTGGGGCTGATCGAACGCGGCAGTGTGACCGAACTGGTCATTGCCGGTCAACCGGCGACCAACGCCGTCTGGAACGCGCTGCAGCAGACCGCCGCCCGTGGGGCCGTTCCTGTGACAGTTGTCAACGGACACGATCGAATCGTGCTCGCTTCGGACGTTCAGTTGGATATTGTCTCGGACCAACCTTCGACGGTGGCAACGGCGCCTTACGCACTCATGTCCTTGCACTACCATCAGTCCATGCTAACCTTCGTCGACGCGTCGAAAGCCGGCGTCACCGCACTTAATTCCAGCGGCATCACCGTTGAGCGGACGCATGTTCTGGTGACGATGAGGCCCCTGGCGTCAGTGCTGGCACAGACTGACGTGGTACTGCAGCCGAAGGCGAGTGTTGTGGCCGACGTCGCATCGTCGTACGCGTCTTATTTGGGCGAAGTTGGCACTGGCCAGCGCGTCGAAATCAAACTGAGCCAGCACGAACTGCGGTTGCCGCTCAACGCCGTGACGGACGTCGCCAGTGCTACTCCATGAGACGGACCAGCCGGACCATCGGATACCGACCAAATCGCGTGGTATCCTGCAACGTTTGAAGCTCGGAGAATCAACATTGGGAGGAGAATGAGATGGCTGAACCGACGATCGTTATCCGACCCGGTCGCATTGGCGATATCCCGGCTGAGACCGAAATGAATCACGACGTGGAATGGTGCTACGACGAGGCCAATATGGTCGCCGAGTATCATGACGACTCCTACGAGCCGTCGAGCGTACTCGTCGCAGAAGTCGATGGTCGCGTGGTGGGGAAGATCGAGCTGTACATGGCCTGGAAGTCAACCTACGGCAAGTTCGGCGTGATCCGACGCTTCGTGATCCACAAGGATTTTCGCTCGCACGGAATCGGCCGCAAGCTGATGGATGCCGCTGTCGCACGAGCGCGCGAGGAAGGTTGTTCGTTCATCGAACTGAGTGTCGACGTGACCAACCCGATTCCGCACTCTTTCTACCATCGAGAAGGGTTCCGCGAGGACCGGGTCGAAGTCATGATGCGCAAACCGCTGAACGACCGCTATAAGCCTTCAGATTACGAAGCGCAACGCGAGGAGTGGAAGACGAGTTAGAGCACCCGACCACAACGCGGACAATAGACCTCTGCCTCCGTCACGTCCGCATGACAGTTCGGGCACTTCCCATTGCGTAGTGCGTCGTGGTCAACCGGCGTCGACGGTTGAATTGGCAACGTCTTGGTCGATTCAGACGAACTGTCAGGCATCCGCATCGCCACAGTTTGCATGTTGGCCAGCCCGCCACGATATTCGCCCCCGGAGGCGCTAGCGGGCTGCGCCATCATCTGTCGAGTCTCCTCAGCCGGTGATCCAAAGAGTGTGCGAGGCGGCTCGGCCTTGTACGCAAGCTGGCTCGAATTCGACGACGGATAGCCGGAAAGTCGCGGCGGGAAGGGACGCTGTGCTGTGGCGTAGGACGGATCGTAATCCTCATCCTCTTCGTCGATGTACTCAGTAATCTCGGCTTCCTGTCCAAACAGCGCCATCACCAGCAGAATCGGCAGGAACGCTCCTCCAACGACCAGCAGAATCCACCCGACACCCGTCGACAGGAAGTGGGCGACCAATGCCTTGTCCAAGAAGCCGGAATCCGAGTTGGGCAGCAAATAGACACGAATGTCTCTCAGAGCGAAGCTCAGCAACAGCGCACCGTTGCCAGCGGCAACGAGGGCGCCGAACACCCGCGAAATGATCCGCGGCGGGGGCAATGGCAAGGCCGCTCCTGCACCATAGCCGAGCAGAAACGTGCTGCCAATCAAGAAGAGAACCGCAACCATGAAGGCGCCGCCGGAGTCTCTCAGGCTCGTCATGTTGGCCAGGTCGGTACCCCACGGCTGCGCCCACCATTCGGCGAGAGAGGCCCCCAGCAGTATTCCCAGCGATACCATGATCTCGCGGTGTGTGCCGCGCCAGAAGCCGATCGGCACGAAGAGAGCAATCAGGATCAGGAGGAGGATGTCCAGCAAGATGAAAACGCTCAATGTTCGTCCTTTACCAGCCAGGCCGGCCCGCTATACCGGTTGGTTGCACTGAAGAATCGTGAGCTCCGCTCCGCCGGGTCCCATGGCGAGCTGTGGCCTCAAGTCAGTCCATTCTAGCATGGCTGGGAATGGCAGCCATCGGCCAACATCGGAATTTTCCGTCAGTTATGGTATATTTCTGGAAGGAAAGGCCGTGGCGCGGGCATTTCTCGCCTACGGCTTTACGTATATCTACCACTCGTCATCTGAGAGGAGGTGACAAGTACCACCCTTGGTTAGGAGTAGACGTTCTCGCCCACGTGCTGCGGAGCAACCTGATCACCCGGAACTCCAATGGCGGAAGATGGACCTTCACATCCATACTCCCGGTTCGGCGGACTACCAGCAACGCGATGTTAGCTACGTTCAGTTACTTCAGAAGGCTGAAGAGCGCGGCATTGACATCCTCGCGTTCACCGATCACAACAGCGTTCGTGGTTATGCACGGATGTGGCGAGAGATTGAAGACCTCGAACTTCTCGAAGCGCTCGACCGGATCCAACCGGACGAGGCGAAACTCCTCAACGAATACCGTCGACTACTGAACCGGATTCTCCTCCTTCCCGGTTTCGAATTCACCGCCACGTTTGGTTTTCACATTCTGGCGATCTTCCCAGAAGATACGTCAATTCGAAAGCTGGAGCACACGCTTTTGGCGCTCCACATCCCGGACGACAAGCTCGATCTGGGAACGAGCGAGGTGGGAGCTACCACCGACGTTTTGCGCGCGTTCGAGCTTCTGCACGAGGCGGGCGCGATTGTCATTGGTGCTCACGTGAATTCGACTCATGGGATCGCAATGCAGGGTTTCCCGTTTGGTGGGCAAACCAAGATTGCCTATACCCAGAGCCCCGATCTGCATGCGCTCGAGGCGACCGACCTGGAAAACGCAGGTCCGCGCACGACCGCCCGATTCTTCAATGGGAGCAAGCCGGAGTACCCGCGTCGGATGTTCTGTATTCAAGGTTCCGACGCCCATCGGCTTAATCGCGAATCGGACAAATCAAAAGACCTGGGACTTGGTGATCGGGTCACGGAGATACTACTGCCGGAGGTGAGTTTCTCGGCAGTGAAATCGGTCTTCGAAGGCACTGACTTCAACAAGGTGCGACCGTATCAGGGAGTCGAAAGCAAGCTCAATCAGGTACTCTCCGCACGTGAAGAGGGCGATAATCAGACCCAGGTATTTCACGAGCGCCTCAGCAAGAGCCGTCGTCGCACCAACGCCATCTTCAAGGATGTCGTGGCGCTGGCAAATACGGACGGTGGAGAGGTGTTTGTGGGCCTGAGCGCGACCCAAAACGGCGAAATCACCGGTGTTCCGCGCGTCAAGACTGCTCTCGAACAACTGAGAGAGGACTTCGCTCGGTTCATCACACCGGAACCTCCGGTGACGGTCGAAATGCTGAGCGCTCACGATCGCGATCTGGTGGTCGTGACGATCGCTTCCGGCACCGAGAAGCCGTACGCGCTGACGTCTGGAGAGATCTACGTCCGTGACGGTTCGACGACGTCAATCGCCAACCGCGACCAGATCGTGGCAATGGTGCGGAGCGGGTTGCAACCGGACTCAGCGGTAAAACAGCCAAACGAACCGAAAGTGACCGCACAGGAGACTGTTGACAAAGCAGCGGTCAGCCCTAATGGGAAGACACCACATGCGGACGAAGGCCCGGTGCCGCGCACAGGCGTTGAGATTGTGGCATCTGAGCAGCGAGAAGGCGTCGTTTATCACACCATGCGCGATCTTCGCAATCAGAAGATCGTGGAGAACGTGACGCACGACTCCGCGCGAAGACTCTGGCGCTACGCGATCAAGCAGCGCGAATCGGGAGAGCCAACGGCCGACGAGATCAAGTGGGAGGGCGCCTTCGGCGTCGTGCGCGTGCAGAAGCAGCGCAACGGTACCCATCGTTACGATCTCGCCCATCGCCAGAACGGCAACATCCGCGTCTTCTACGGCGTCACTGAGTCTGGCGTTCCGGACGACTGGAAGCCAGTCCTCGAAAACGCACAGGAGAAGTCGACGGCCGACGGCTAACGATACCATTCGCAATTCGCACGAGAGCCGCGTCGAATGGCGCGGCTCTTTCTCATCACAATACGTATCCAGATAACCGTGGCTCGCGGGAAAGCCGCGACCGACACTACTTCATGACCCGCACCAGACCGGCAATGTCACTGAGGGACCGTCGAGCAGGCAAACCTTCGCGCAGCATCTTCCCGATACGCTTGTACTTAGTCGATTTCGGAACGCTATCAACCGTCAGATACGTCTGCGCTGCCCGCGACAACAATTCCGGCAATTCGTTGAACAGGTGCGGCCGTGCATGGGCAAAACCCGCCATGTTCCGGATCTTGTAGAGGTCCTTGAGCACAAAGGTCTCTGCCAGCCGCTCACGGTAGCGACTCAGCGTCATCGCCGAAAAGTCGTCCGCCTGCTTCGCTTCGATGATGGTCTGCGCGGCGATCATGCCTGAGACCATGGCGAAGTTCGAGCCTTCGCGATTCATCGGATTGACTAGACCCGCCGCGTCTCCGACCACAAGCGCTCCGTCAGTGTAAAGACGGGGCAAAGAGTTCCAGCCCCCTTCAGGAATCAGATGCGCGGAGTATTCGGTCATTTCACCACCGGCGAGCATCGGCGCGATCGCCGGATGCTCCTTGAAATCGTTCAACATATCGTTGACGTTCAATCCCGAAGTGATTAGATCCGAAAGGAGCGCTCCGGTGCCGATCGAGATGCTCTCTCTATTGGTATAGATGAACCCATAGCCGAGAAGTCCAGCGGTGGAGCGTCCGAAAATCTCCATCGCCACTCCGAGACCGTCCGCTACGTTGAAACGTTCGTTGATCGTCTGCTCCGAGAGCCGAATGACCTCTTTCGCGACCAGCGCCTGCTCGTCCGGCTGCCATTCATCATGCAGCCCAGCCTTCTGGGCCAGGAGCGAATTCGCGCCGTCGGCAATCACCACGACGTCGGCGCGGAGGTCTCCCTCCTCGTCACCGGTTCGGACGCCGTCGATCTTGCCGTCTTTCCAAATCAGGTCGATCACCGTCATTTGCGGGATGATGAAGGCACCGGCGTCCTCCGCTTGCTGCGCGAACCACTGATCCCATTCTGCTCGCATCACACTGAAGGCGTTGAAGGGTGGGTCGGCAAACGCTTGCGTGCGATAAGTTCCCGAAAATGCGCTCTCCTCGGTCAGCAGCATGTAACGCTGCTCGATGATGGCACGCTCTACGGGTGCGGATGACGCGAATCCAGGAACGAGCAGTTCGGTCGGCTGGCGATAGAGGATTCCACCCATGACGTTTTTTGCCCCCGGATAGGCTCCACGCTCAATGGTGACTACCTCGAGTCCAGCACGGGCCAGGGTCAGCGCCGCGGCGATCCCCGCTGGTCCAGCGCCAATCACGATCGCATCCACTCGCTCTTCCTGCATTAGCTCCCCCACTGTACGGTTGCCGAAATAGGTTTGCCCACGCGCTATTTCCCTCGAGCCTCGCGCACTCGCTCGGTGAGCAGCGGCACGATCTCAAACAGATCGGCAACAATACCGAAGTCAGCGAGCTTGAAGATCGGCGCGTCCGGATCGCGGTTGATGGCGACGACGAACTCGGATCCGCGCATCCCAACCGTGTGCTGCACCGCTCCTGACACACCGACCCCGACGTAGAGTTTCGGTGCGATGGTACGGCCCGTCTGGCCGACTTGATCGGAATGCGGACGCCAGCCCAGATCGCTCACAGCACGCGTGGCTCCGACGGCCCCACCGAACGCCTCCGCGAGATTTTCAGCCAGTGCAAAGTTGTCGGCCTCACCGAGTCCACGACCCCCGATAACCACCACATCGGCGGCTTCCAGGTTCGCCGAACCCGCTTTCGACTCCAGCAATTCAATGACGTTCACGCGCAGGTCATCGGCGCTCACCGGGACATCCAACATCTCGACGTCACCTTGACGGCCCGACTCACGTTCGGTTACCGCATAGGAACCGGATCGAACGGTAATGAAGACAACGTTGTCCATCGCTGTCCGGGCCTCTGTCTGCAGCTTCCCCTGGAAGACCGGCCGCTTGACCACTACTTCACGATCTTGAATGCTCACGTCTACCGCATCCACCAGGTGTGCCGCGCCGCGTCGCGCTGCGACGAAGGGGGCGATGTCACGTCCGGCGGTAGTGCCGGACAACAGCACGATCGCCGGATCGGCAGCTTCAATAGCAGAGTCGAGCGCGCGCGAGTAGCCATCGACAGTGATTTCGGCCAGCGCCGGGTTCACACCGATCAGCACCTTATCCGCGCCAAGTTCGGACACGTGCGTCTGTGCCGTATCAAGGTTCTCACCAAAGATTGCCGCGACCAGTGAACCGCCAAGCTGATCGGCCAGCGAGCGTCCAACGCCGAACAACTCGGCCGTCGACATCCGAAGGTCGCCGTCTTCTCCCAACTCGGTGAAGATCAATACGTTGCTGCTCATGTCTTGTCAGAACTCCCCTCGGTCCGGCGACTATTCCGGCTCGATCAGTTTGTGTTCCTGTAAGAACGCGATCAGTTGGTTCACGGCGCTGTCTGGCTCTTCGTCTTGCACCATGATGCCCGCGACTGTCTGCTCCTCTGCGAACAGCGAGCCCCACGACTGCACGGGAGCGAGATCCGCTACCGGAACAGGGGATTCAAGCGACTCGGTCGGCTTCCGTCGAGCCGCCATGATGCCTTTCAAGGTCGGGTGACGGGGCTCGTTCAGCGCGGTCAAGACCGAGAGAATCGCAGGAGTTTGAACCGTAACGACTTGATGACCATCCTCGATCTCTCGCTTGAGTGTTAGCTCCCGATTCTGATATTCCAGTCCGATGACGTTGCTGACCAAAGGCAGGTCAAGCAACGCCGCCAACTGAGGCGCCACGTTGCCCGTGCCGCCGTCACTCGCCTCCTGGCCAGTAAGGATCAAGTCGAACTCATTGGACTTGGCCCAGTCGGCAAGGACGCGTGCTGTGGCGAGACTGTCGAGCGTCTCAACAGGAGATTGAATGGCAACCGCACGATCCACTCCCATGGCCAGACAGCGGTTCAGGGACTCCCGGGCATTACCAACGGTAGCGACAACGATCTCCACGTCGTCGAACGTCTCGGAGAGTCGCACCGCCGCTTCCGCAGCCGCCAGGTCATACTCGTTCGGTACCTGCGAGGTGCCCGGGAGAATATCTCCCGAACGCGCATCGAATCGAACCGCGTTGGGATCGGGAACCTGCTTCACCAATACCGCGATGTTCAATCGAGATCCTCCAAATTGCTGCTTGGTCACGCTGGCGTCAAATTAGACGCCCTGGAAATCCGCCTTGCGCCGCTCGAGGAAGGCACCCATGCCCTCTTTCTGATCGCTGGTGTCGAACGACAGCGCGAAGACATTCGCCTCGTATGCCAGCCCGGTGTCGAGCTCCACGTCGAACGCGCGAGAGATGGCATCCTTGCTGTGTCGCACCGCGATCGGGGCATTGGCGGCGATCTGTTTCGCCATCTCTCGTGCCTTGTCCATCAGCTCGGCAAGTGGATAGACCGCATTGACCAGTCCAACTTGAGCGGCCTCATCCGCCTTGACCCGTCGGCCAGTGTAGATGAGCTCCCGCGATCGGCCGGGGCCGACCAAGCGAGTAAGCCGCTGAGTGCCGCCCCATCCCGGCGGGATCCCGAGCGTCACTTCCGGTTGACCAAGGGCAGCGTTCTCCGAAGCAATGCGAATATCGCAGGCCAGCGCCACCTCACACCCGCCGCCGAGCGCATACCCGTTCACAGCCGCAATGTACGGTTGGGGAGCGGACTCGATCGCGGCACAAATGGATTGCCCCAGCAGCGCGAATTCACGCGCTTGCGAAGGGCTCTTCGAACGCATCTCGGCGATGTCGGCGCCGGCCGCGAACGCTCTCTCGCCCGCACCAGTGAGGATGACGACGCGAACGTCTGGATCGGCTGAAAGCTGGTGGATCTGGTCACGAAGCGTTTCAAGATGTTCGGTATTGAATGCGTTGAGTACATCGGGACGGTTGAGGGTAATGGTGGCAATGTGTTCGGATCGTTCGACATCGATAGGCATGCGCTCTCACTTTCACTCAGTGCCGTTCGCGCATCAGTCAGTAAGCAGTCCTCGGTATTTCGTTCCACGCTGAGAGTACGCCTCGGCGCGCTGCATCAACGACTCACGCTCTTGTTCTGTGGTTTCCCGTCGGATTCTGCCCGGCACACCCATCACCACGGCGTGCGGCGGAACGTTCATCCCTTCGGGCACCACGGCGCCAGCGGCGACCATACTACCTGAGCCGATCGTCGCATGAGATAGCACGATCGCTCCCATCCCAATCTGCGCGCCACTTTCTACCACGCAGCCGTGCACGATCGCGCCATGGCCGATCGTGACATGCTGACCAAGAGTCGTCGGCGCATCCTGATCGACGTGAATCACCGTGTTGTCCTGGACGTTGGAGTGACGGCCAATTCGGATCGGCGCCACGTCTCCGCGCAACACCACACCGAACCAAACGCTGGCGCCGGACTCGATGATGACGTCACCGATGATCACCGCGTTCGGCGCCACAAACGCATCCTCGGCAATTTTAGGGGTCTTGCCGTCAAATGGAATAATCAACGCCATCGTGGCACCAGAGCCAATACTTGCGCGGCTGGCTCATCCAGGCTAATAAGCACGACGGCGTTGATCGATCTCACCCTGTTCTAGGCCCCCGCGGTCTCTTTCTCCCAGGCCTGGGCTGGCGGTTGCGGGCAGCGGAGCGGGCGATCAACGCGATAGCCGAGTGCGTACGCGCCCTGGACCAACTGGTGGACTTCACGAGTTCCTTCGTAGATCACTGCTCCACGCGAATTGCGCATATAGCGCTCGACCGGATATTCGCTCGAATAGCCATACGCGCCGTGGATCTGAATGGCGTCGTTGGCAGCATTGAAGGCATGATCGCAAGCGACCCACTTGGCCAGCGAAGTCTCCTTGGTATTGCGAATGCCGCGATTCTTGAGTTCGGCGGCCTGCAAAACCAGCAGACGAGATGATTCATAACCGGCGACCATCTTGGCAATCATCTGCTGCACGAGTTCGAACTGTCCAATCTCCTGCCCGAAGGCCTCTCGCTCGTGACAGTACTTGAGGCTGGCATTAAGTGAGGCGCCGATCAGGCCGACGGCTCCCGCCGCGACGGTGAATCGGCCCTGATCGATCGCGCTCATCGCGATCTTGAAGCCTTCGCCCTCTTCACCAATGCGGTTCTCAACCGGAACCCGCACATTGTTGAAGTTCAGCCAACCGGTGTCACCCGCGCGCACGCCCAGCTTCCCATGTAGGGAACCTGTGGTCAGGCCCTCCATGCCCCGTTCGAGCACGAAGGCAACCAGACCGTGATGCTTCTTGGAGGGATCGACCGTGGCAAAGACCAGGAAGTGATCGGCGGTATTTGCCAGCGAGATCCACATCTTCTCGCCATTCAGCACGTAATGATCGCCGTCACGCACCGCACGGGTCTGAATGTTTCCGGCGTCTGATCCCGCGCCGGGCTCGGTCAGGCCAAAGGTGGCGAGTTTCTCACCCTTTGCCTGAGGCACGAGCCAACGCTGCTTCTGCTCCTCGGTGGCCCATTGATGTAGCGTCAGGCTGTTGAGCCCAACGTGAACGCTCATGACCACGCGCAGAAACGTGTCGACCGCCTCGAGCTCTTCGCAGGCTAGGGCAAAGCTGACGTAATCGAAACCGCCGCCACCGTACCGCTCCGGGATTGGCAGTCCAAGAATGCCCTCTTCACCCATCTTGTAGAGGACTTCGGGGTGGTACTCGCCGTTGGTGTCCCATTCCTGAATGTGGGGTGCGACCTCGCGATTGGCAAAGTCGCGCACCATGTCACGAACCTGGACCTGCTCATCGGTATACTGGAAATCCATCCGCGCCTCCCACTCTGTTCGTCGTGTGGCGTGCGCAGGAACCAGGTCTGGTTTCAGATTCCGCGCATCGAGGCGAGTATAGCAAACCCCATTCACGAGCGGATTTTGTGGCAAGTGATTGCACTCGATCAGCGCTGATGAGAAAGCCCGGTTCCTTCACGCTTCATTGACGTTGTCACAAGGTGTGTGTCGCAGCACGCGCAACCAACGCGCTGAAGTTGCGTGACGCTCGGCAGGCTAATGTCTCTTCGAGTTCCTCTCGACTGGTCGCGAAGCGGGTCAGCGGTGTCTGTCGGCTCTGCCCGAAACCGGCACGGAGTCGCACAGACCGTGTATCGCTGGCAAATGCCGCAAGATGGTTGTGAGTACGCTGTCGATGTTGAACGATTTTCCGGTTTCAGCCAGCAGACTGGTTGCAGTCTCGAACGGAAGATCTTCGACGGGAACGTTCACGTTCAATCCGATGCCTACCAGCAAGTATTCAAGTCGATCGCCACGAATGCTGGTCTGGCACAAGATGCCACACACCTTGCGATCACTGATCATCACATCGTTGGGCTCTTTAACGACGGGCGACAGACCGCTGACCTCAGCAATGGCCGCCGCGACGACGTCCGCAATCAGTCGAGACAAACCCGAGTTGGTGGCGAGTTGAAACGATGGACGCAATACAACCGTCGCCAACAGCGAGGTTCCCGGCTGCTCGAGCCACACGCGGCCGTGACGCCCGCGCCCGCTGACTTGATGATCAGCCTTGACCACCGTTCCAGCGGGACAACCCGTCCGCGCCCGCTCGGCAGCCACATCCATGGTCGACGGTACTTCGGAAAGGTGAATGATTCGCCAATTCAGTCGCTCGATTGAAGGATCGGTCACGAACGCTCACTCGCAGCCGACGTCACCTCTTCGCGACGCATCACATGCAGTTTGCGAATTCGACGGTGCTCGACCGCGCGCACCTCTATGCGCAGTCCCGATGATTCGACCACCTCACCGGCGTCGGGAATGCGTCCCAGTTGTTTCTGCACGAATCCGCCGATGGTCTCGAAATCACCATCGGTGAAGACGGTATCAAAGATCTCGGCCAGCTCGTCGACCGGAATGCGGCCATCAACGATCACTTCGTCCGGACCAATACGCTCAATAAGTGGCAGTTCGCGATCGTACTCATCCTGAATCTCGCCCACGATCTCCTCAAGGATGTCCTCGATCGTCACGATTCCCGCAGTACCACCGTATTCGTCAACCACCACTGCGAGGTGCACCTTCTCGCGTCGCAGATCCTGGAGCAATTCGCCGACGCGTTTCGACTCCGGCACGAAGTAAGCCGGACGGAGCAACTCGACTAATTCGACTCCGACCACCTCTTCATGCACGAAACGCAGGAAATCCTTGGCGTAAACCACCCCGATGATCGTGTCGATCGATTCTCGATAGACCGGGATGCGGGAGTGGCCAAACTGTCGCGCAAGGTCGACGACCTCAGTCACGGCCGTTTCAACCGAGACGGCGCGGATGTCGGTTCGAGGCACCATGATCTCACGGGCCGCAGCCTCATCAAGATGCAGGATGCCGGAGATCATCTCGTGTTCTTCTTCTTCGATCTCGTCGTCGTTATCGTGACCGTTCGTCTCTCCCGAATCTGCCGAAATCTCTACCAGTTCGTCTTCCGCTCCGCGTTCGGTGTCGCGTTCCGACGGAGACATCAGATCCGTGAGCCCTTCGATGACAGCAATCGCGGGCCGAACGATGACGGAAAGAAAGACACCAGCACGCTCAAAGCGCTGCGTATCTGGCGAACGTCGCGCTGCGACGATCATGCTCGGGATGAATCGTCCAGCAACCAGGATAATGACGGTGCTGACCACCACCGAGATGACAACGTGGTATCCGCTGACGTGCCGCGCGATTACGGCGGTGACCGTAGCCGCCCCGACTACCGCCGAAACGAGTTCGAGCAGTACCATGGCGGAGCGAATCGCTTGTGGTCGATCTACGAGGGTGTGCATGCGATGCGAGGCGGCACGCTCTTCGATGAGCGCGCGAATCGTGACGCGGTTTACTACTGCCAGTCCCAACTCAACGGTCGCGGCGATCGCGAGCAGGGCAAAAGCGGCCAAAGCCACGCCAACTTGTATCCAACCGTCGGTACTCAAATCCTCCAAACTCCTGGATCCCTATCCGCGTCGGATTCTGTGGCACTGAATCCTTCAGCCAGGCGTCAGATCGCCCGGTGCGGTAGGTCCTCCATATGGCCGTCGCGCGACTTCTCAGGTGAAGAGGGCGCTGATGCTCAAGTCTTTGTGAATCCGCATGATCGCTTCCGCGAGTAGCGGCGCCACGGTCAGCACCTCAATCTTGTCGCGTGGCCCTTGATCTGGCAGCGGAATGCTGTCTGTTACGTAAACCTTATCGATGATCGAATCGTTGATTCGCTTGAGCGCGCCCTCGGCAAAGACACCGTGAACGGCCGCCGCGCTGACCGACTTGGCACCGCGCACCTTCAGAGTCTCAGCGGCCTTGACCAGCGTCACGCCGGTCGAAATGACATCGTCAACGATGAGCGCGTCTCGATCCTGAACGTCACCCACCATCTCCAGCATCTCGGTACGCTCAGGACCGGGATGCTTCTTTGAGATAATCGCTAACGTTCCACTGGTGCGTTGACGAAACTCATCAGCCCGCCCTACTCCGCCAGAGTCCGGACTGACTACGACGAGATTGTTCATGTGCATGCGGTGAAAATGCGCGGCAAGAATCGGCGTCGACCTCAGGTGATCCACCGGAATATCGAAGAACCCCTCGATCGCTGGCGAGTGCATATCGAGTGTCAGCACACGATCGGTTCCCGCCGTCACCAGGAGATTGGCTACCAGTTTGGCGCTAATAGGTTCGCGGCCGCGTGTCTTCTTCTCTTGACGGGCGTACGCGAAATAGGGAACGACCGCCGTAACCCTGGCGGCGGACGCGCGCCTGGCAGCGTCGAGCATCAGGAGGAATTCGACGATGTTCTGGTTCACCGGATTGCACATGGGCTGAATGATGAAGACGTCCGACCCACGCACGTTCTCTTCGAGTTCGACGCGAGATTCGCCGTCGCTCCAGCAGCCGACGAATCGCCTTCCCAGCGGGATCTCGAGCGCGAGTGCGATCGCGTCCGCCAGCTTCGGATTCGCGTTCCCTGCAAAGACCTGCAGTCGTCCGTCCATCTAGCCTTCTGTCTCTTCCCGTTGATCTCGTTCACCGCGACGTCTCAGGTTGATTGGTCGCGCCGGAATTCCAACGACCGTCACTCCTGGTGAGACGTCTCGTGTCACCACGCTTCCAGCGCCGGTTCGTGCTGTGCGACTGACGGTGACCGGCGCTCTGAGAATCGTATCGCACCCGATAAAGGCACCATCTTCAATCACGGTACGGTGTTTGTTGGTTCCATCATAATTCGCGGTGATGGTCCCCGCGGCGATGTTCACGTCGCGGCCGATTGTCGCGTCGCCGATATAACAGAAATGATGAATGTCGGTTCCGGAACCGACCGTGGAGTTCTTGATCTCGACGTAGTTCCCGATGCGAACATCATTGTCAATGGACGCCCCAGGTCGAAAATGCGAGTACGGTCCGACACTGACTCGATCGCCAACTCTGGACGACTCGAGAGTGGAAGCAATGACGTTGCACTCTCGTCCGATCACGGTGTCGTGGATAGTCGAGTTTGGCCCTATTGTGCTCAGCTCGCCAATTCGGCTTTCGCCTGTGATCGTGGTGAACGGCTCGATACGCGCATCCGGCTCGACAGTGACCGTGTCATGGATGAAGGTTGTTGCGGGATCGACGATCGTCACACCGCTTCGCATCAAGCGCTCGTTGATCCGTTGTCGCATCAGGCCCTCGGCGACGGACAGTTCAACGCGATCGTTGACGCCATAGGCGATCTCCGGCGCCGATTGCACCGAAGCCACCGTCTTCACCATGGATCGCTCTGCGGCCGCCATGCTGACCAGGGAAGTCAGATAATACTCACCAACACTGCTACGCGTCACCGAAGGCAGTGCGCTCTCGAGCCAATTCCGGTCATAGCAGGAAATACCGCTGTTGATTTCGACCGGTCCTGAGTAGACGTTCTGGTCTTCTTTTGCCTCCACAATGCCGACGATGTGATCGCCCTCAAATCGCAGGCGACCGTAGGAGCGAGGATCATCAAGCACTGCCGTAAGCAACGTGACCAGTGCCCGCGACTCCGACGACCGCGCGATCAGACCATTCACCGCGTCGGCCGTAAGCAAGGGGTGATCGCCGAACAGGATGGCGACGCGCTCGATAGTTGGTTTCAGAAGTGGAAGTGCCTGAGCAGCGGCGTGTCCCGTTCCAAGCTGCTCGGTCTGCCAAGCAACCTCACAGCCTTCTGGAAGGGAGTCCACCACGGAGGATTTTGCCGGGCTCAGGACAACGATCAACTGATCCGGTTTGGCCGCGAGAGTGGCCTTAAGGACATGGTCGAGAATGGCACGCCCGCAGACGGGATGAAGCTCTTTCGGGGTACGCGAGCGCATGCGGGTCCCCAGTCCAGCCGCAAGGATTACCGCCGCGACGCCGGATTGTATTGGAGGTTCGTCGGAGCTCACTGCCGCCCGTCGTTCAAATACGCTGGGGAAATTTTAGATATTGCATTCCCACCAGGCTGGCGGGCCAGGATTCGAACCTGGAATAAAGGTTCCAAAGACCCTTGTGATACCATTTCACCACCCGCCATCGGGATCTGCGCGACCGAATCTTACTGATTGCGCGGGAAAGCTGTCAAGAATCGAGCGACCCACCCGGCCACTCGCTCATGCCAATTTCCAGACACGTTGGCAGTGGACTCTCTGGATTGGTCGAGCAGTCGCCACGACGCTACGCTGTCAGCCACAAAGACACAAGATCTGGAAGGGGTGTGCCGTGAACCGAGCAGAGCGGGTCACGCGCGTTCTTTCGCTACTGTTGATCGTAACGGTGGTCGGATGCCTGACAATCTCCGGCAACGTGCTGGCTGCCAGTAATTTCGGACAACCAACACCTGGACAGCACATCTACGACAAGGCAGGCGTACTCACTACCGCCCAAATCGCGAATCTCGAAGAACATGCCAAAGCGGTTGTAGCCGCTGGCGCCCCGGTGGTCGTCTACCTCCAGGCAATGACCGCCAGCCAGAGCCAAACACAGCAGGATGCCAAAGATCTGATGAACGCGTGGGACGTCCAGTCGGCGCCGAATGCGCACGACGGGCTGGTCATATTCTTCAATCTAAACCCCAACGACTTGCATCACGGCCAAGCGGCGCTCTTCGCGGGTGCAAAGCATTTTGACGGTGGCAACCTGCCAGAGTACGAGCTCCAGCGGATCTTCGACCAGGACATGAAGCCTGATCTCGCCAACGGCAATCTGGCACAGGGGATCGCGGTCGGTCTCGACGCGGCGGCGAACAGCCTCAAGAATGGACCTGCGCCACCACCGCAGCCGAGCGCCCTTGAGCGGCATGCTGCGGACCTCAGTCGGGGTCCGTTGAGTCTGCTCAACGTCGTGGCGCTGCTTGTCACCATCATTTACGGGTGGTTCACGCTTCGAGTCTGGCGGACGCGCCCTCGCTCCTTCACGCCAATCGCAGCGACCCTGTCACCGCCTGACTCCACCAGTCCAGCAGTTGTCGGTGCGGTGATCACCGGACATGTCCGTGACGAGCAATTGGAAGCGACAGTGCTCGATCTTGCCCATCGTGGCGCCTTGGTGATCGAGTCGGAAGGGAAACGCAACCCCACCGTGCGGTTGATCGACCCAACCATCCCGAACACCGACGTCGAGCACAAGATCTGGGCGTCACTTGAGATTCATGCCGACGATCAAGGCGTCGTCGACAAGGCGAACATTGCGCGTACCCGACAAAATTGGTCAGGAGCACGGGACTCACTTCGGAATCAACTCGAAGATAGCGGGCTGTTCGACCCGACCGCGAAGTATCGCCGTCGTCCGGTCTACCTGGCGACAGTAGGCATGTTGGTGGTCGGAGCGTTGGCAATCGCAGTGACCGCGATCGGCAAGCAGCCGTGGGGAGTGCTTGGAGCGACGCTCATCTTTGTCGCCGCGATGACAGGCTTCATATTGATGATGCTCTACCCGGACACGAGTTCACTGGGAGCAGACCTTGCGGCCAAGTGGCGTTCATACGTTGCCGGGATAAAACGAGCCAAGTCAGATCGGACACTCGACGTCAATCTCGATCTGGACGAGGCCATGCCGTACGCCGTCGCCGCTGGGGTGGTGTCGTCGCTCAACCATCGGCTGAAGCAAGCTGCCGAACAAGGATATGCTCCCGCGTGGCTCGGTCCCGCCGCTTATCGGAGCGCGACTGGCGCCGACGCGTTTTATTGTTGGACCGCATTCCACGCAGCCGTGGCACCCAGTTCGAGTGGTGGTACCTCCGGAGGTGGAGCAGCGGCAGGCGGTGGTGGCGCGGGCGGCAGCTTCTGAGCAGATCGGCGTTGACTGGAAAACACTCTTTGGGACTACGGTACCGTTGCCGTCGGGAAATCTAGACTCTACGCTCCGATACAGGAGTTTTGATGGCTAGGTTCAGGAGACGTGCTAATGGCGCTCCCACTTCCACAGACCAAAGAGTTCGTCGAACGTCTGGCAGCTCTCGCCGATGAATGTCGGAGCGACCTGGCCGAGACCTCTCAGTCAGTTCAAGAAATCAGTCTGCTGATCAATCAATCCAACACCGAAGTGGACCGGCTGACCCAGCGCGAAATGTCGCTGGCCAATCGTGTTCGCGAGATGGAAGCCAATCTCGAGTCTTTTTCGCGCAAGGACATTCGCGATATGTTCCACGCCGCGCACGAAGTCGAGCTTCGACTGATGATGATGCGCGGCCAGGTTGAGCAACTGCAGGAGCGAGAAAAGAGCATCCGCTCCTATCAGGAGAAGCTTCGTATCCTCCTTGAACTGGCCGAGGCCCAACTCAAGGCCGAGGAACGCAAGCAGTCCTCACCCGACAATCGAACCCGCATGCTCCTCCGGAAACAATCCGGATCGAGCGTGCCATTTGAAGAGGTCGTGCAAGCCGAAGAAGACGAGCGGCTGCGTGTGTCGCGACAGGTGCTCGATGGTCCGGCTCAGATTCTGGCGAATGTGCTCCTGCGGGCGGAGATCTGCCAGCGAAGCATCGAGCGCGATCCCGAACAAGCTCAGTCAGAATTGGTCGACCTCACCACGATTGCTTCTTCCGCGCTACGTGATACCCGACGCATCCTCTATGAACTGAGGCCGGTCGTACTTCGAGAGATCGGCGTTGTGCCGACGCTGCGTCGCTACGTCGCCGAGGTGATGCGCCTTCGCGGCATCGAAGCCAACATCGTGGGACCAGACAACGACGACAAGCTGCCGGAGGTGCTTCGCATTGCGCTATACCGACTGGTACAGCAGATGATCTCTGCTACGGCCGCGGACGACGATGTGAAGAGCATCGACATCGATATTCGTTATGAAGATGCGCAAGTCATCGGTCGTGTCGAGGCTCATGGAGAGGGTGTAGACCGCAGTCAAAAGATCCAGCGCTTCCTCTCGGATGAGTCAATTCAGCGCCGCGTGGAACGCCTTGGAGCTGATCTACAGTCGGAAAACGTAGGACAAAAGACCTCGCGACTGACAGTCGTTATTCCTCTCGCGTGACCGGCTTCTCGGTACTCGCGAACTGCGCAATGCGGACCTCTTACTCATTGAGACCCCACGGGTATCTGACTACCATAGAGCCATAAGAAATGAGGTTCTCGTGAACCGAAGCGGGACCGGCGGAAAGGCCGGGAACCCGCAGGTCACGGAAGGAGGGATGCTCAGGGGGTCTCTCGTAGTCAAGGAACGGTGTCAGTTCTATTCATCTATCGGCACTCATTGATTCATCGATAAGTTGGAGGATTCTACAATGTTCGAGTATCTTACCGCTCTCTATGGTCTGTACGTCCCGGAGAAAGATTTCGAAGGACAGGGCATGGTTGAGTACGCCCTGATCCTGGCCCTGGTTTCGGTCGTCGCGATCACGATCCTGATCACCCTCGGTGGCAAAATCAGCGGCGTGTTCTCGAACGTCAGCAGCAACCTGAACAGCGTTTCGTAGCTCCAAAGTCAACCTGAATGCCGCCTCGTCTAGTCGCGGGGCGGCATTCATTGATGCCACATCGACGAAGGGAGCTTCATATGAGCGAGCGTCGATGGCACGGTGACTACAGGGGCCAATCACTGGTCGAGTACAGCGTGATCTTACTGTTCGTCGCGATTGCCGTATTCGCCACACTGGCGCTGATCGGACCGGGAGTAACGAATCTCATCTCTGGAGCAGCCAATGGATTCCCGGGGTCGTAGCGAACTTACCTGAGCAACCTGCTTGTATCTTGTATATGGAGAGCACCGTCGAGACACCGCGACGGTGCTTTTCTTTGTCCCGAACCGTGATTCCTGCGACTGGTACGTGACAGCAGATTCCCGACAGCAACAAACATCAGGTCGTCGTTCTTCAGAGAACTGCTGAAGCTGAACTGATGGAATCAGACTCCGAGAGCGTCCTTGATCTTGTCGAAGAACCCTTTACGCGCCGTCTCATGAATATCCGGCGCCTTGAGCGTCTTTCCCAGGTTCTCCAGCAAGTGGCGTTGCTCAGGAGTGAGATCGGTCGGAGTAACCACCCGCGCCGTGACGATCTGATCGCCACGCGAGCCCCCGCGCAAGTCTGGCACGCCTTTGTCTCGCAGCCGGAACTGCTGGCCAGACTGCGTTCCATGCGGAATCTTCAGCGTGACCTCGCCATCCACCGTCGGAATCTCGATTTCGGCACCCAGTGCGGCCTGAGCGATGTTGATCGGCAGGTCCAGGTGGATCTGTTTCCCGTGACGCACGAAGAAATCATGCGGCTTGACACGAATGCGAACGTAGAGGTTCCCGGCCGGACCTCCTGGCGCCTGCTCACCTTGACCTGACAGACGCAACGTCGAATCGCTGTCGACGCCCGCGGGCGTTGATACGGCGATGGTTCGCCTCTTGGAGATTCGTCCGCGTCCGCGGCAAGTCGGGCATGGATCCGATATGACGTGCCCTTCACCGCCGCAGTTGGCGCAAGTCGAGGCAGTCACGAATTGTCCAAGTATGGTGTTCTGCACGCGACGCACTTCGCCAGTGCCGGAACAGACTGGACACACTGGCGGCTCGGCGCCACCTTTCATGCGCGTGCCGTGACAGTCATCGCAGATCTCGAGGCGGTTGATCTCCACCTCTTTCTCCGCTCCAAAAATCGCTTCTTCGAACTTGAGATCGACGGTCGCTTCAAGATCAGCCCCGCGCATAGGCCCACGCTGACCTCGCGTCGCTCCACCGCCACCAAAGAAGGTCTCAAAGATGTCGGTGAACGGCGATCCACCACCGAATCCAAACGGATCGCCAGCACCGGCACCACCGTTGAACCCGCCGACGCCCGCGTGACCGAACCGATCGTAGGCCGCGCGACGATCGTCATCGTTCAGCACTTCGTAGGCTTCGTTGATCTCTTTGAATTGCTCTTCAGCGCTGTCGTCTTTGTTGACGTCGGGGTGATATTTCCGTGCCAATCGTCG
The DNA here is from genome assembly GCA_963782955.1 of uncultured Chloroflexia bacterium. Taxonomy (GTDB): domain Bacteria; phylum Chloroflexota; class Chloroflexia; order Thermomicrobiales; family Thermomicrobiaceae; genus CALAGB01. The sequence goes on from CAWALJ010000002.1 coordinate 311,063, forward strand.
GTAGGCACGCCGGATCTCGTCGTTCGTCGCGGTGCGGGTTACCCCAAGTACTTCGTAATAGTCGCGTTTGGCGCTCATGAATTCACCAGACGATGAGCAGACACTGCACGTTGCCGTGCGGAGTCAATTTCGCACGTGGGTTCGCCCGGGAAGGACCCGGGCGATAGACAACTGTGAGTATAACATCTCACCAACTCAATTCAACTCTGCTTAGCACTCTCACAGCACGAGTGCTAAGCCGCCTTTCGCCAACTGGCGCGGTTATTTCGACGAATCAGCATGATCGTCGAGCCACGGCAGGGCGTCGAACAGGCTATTCAATACAGCGTCGGCGCGTTCAAAGCCAGGAGAATCGGTTGTGTTCTGATTCGGAACTGCAAGACAAACCATGCCAGCGTTCTTGGCAGAGGCAATACCGTTGGGTGCATCTTCAAGCGCCACGCAGGTTTGGGGATCGATCTTCAGCTTCATCGCCGCGACGAGGTAGATGTCCGGTGCGGGCTTGCCATGCTCAACCATGTCGCCGGTGACTTCGATCTCAAACGCTCCGCTCAGGCCGAGTTCCGCCAGCGCAACATCGACGTATTTGCGATGCCCGGATGTGGCCAACGCTTGGCGAAAGCCGCGTTGTTTTAGAGCGGTCACGATTTCGCGCGCACCGGGCATCGCCTCGAGCCGCCCCGGAAGCAACTCGAAGAACAGTCCATCCCGCTCAGACACGACCTGATCGACCGTCATGCCCAGGTCAAGCTCGTCGATGAGCAACCGAGCACTGTCCCAGACTCTGAGCCCATACATCCGCTGCAACAGTGCGGGATCGAGAACCCGACCATGGCGCTGCAAAAAGATCTCCCACGCCTCGATCTGCACCGGCTCGCTGTCAACCAGCAGTCCATCCAGATCAAAAACCACGGCGCGAAGATCGTAATGCGTCACTCTCGCTCCAACAGTCTGAGGAACATGCCCGCTCGACGCTGGGCCATGCGATACAATCCAGGTCCAGCCACCAAAATGTACATGCGAGCTTCGAGGCCGTCGACCATATCGGTCGGAAGGTCGCGAGCGCCGAGATACGTACCGGCAAGGGCACCCGTCATAGCCGCAATCGTGTCCGTGTCTCCGCCGGCATTCACCGCGGTCAATACGGCAGTCACGAAGTCGTTCGGATGAGCTGCGAAGCAATAGAGCGCGGCAGCCACCGATTCCGCCACGTACGACGAGGTTCCAATTCGCGCCAGGTGCACCAGATCCAACTCTCGGTCGCCACCACGCGGCAGCAAAGTGGCGGCGAGCCGCACCTTACGGGCAACTTGGTCTTCATCAATGAATGACGCGACTTCTGAAAGCAGCAATTCCGGTGGAATTTGTTCTACCGCCAATAGCTTGATGGCATATGCCATTGCCAAGGCACCGTTGAGCGATTCCAGATCATTGTGCGTGATCAGGCTCGCGCGCATGACCTCGCGAGTGAAGACTTCGGGATTGAAGCTTCCCAGAGAATGCAACAGACCGAGCGGTGCGATCGAGACCGCCGCGCCGTTACCAGCGGGCCAATCACCACTCACGCCACTCTGATAATCGCCACTCTCCTCCATCAGCGCGATGGCCAGCCGGGTGGTCTTCCCAAGCGATCGACCTGATGGTCCGTCCAGTAGTCGGATCAGACGGAGACCGACCGATTCGGGGTCAACGAAGCCGTTGGCGGAAATCAGCCCCTCGACGAGGCACAGGCTCATCTCGGTGTCACCGGTGATTTCGCCAGCCTGCAAGACGACGTTACCGCGCTCATCGGAAAGCGGCACGTAGTGATCGATCCAGCCATACGTATCTTCGATACGCTGATGACTCCAGCCTTCCACCGGCATGCCGAGTGCGTCGCCGATCCCCATACCAAGCAAGCATCCGAGAAAACGATCCTTGAGCGATTTCTTCTTGGGATTCTCCAACACAGTTCCTTCACGTTGCTTCGACAGCGCGCCGACTAATCGCCCGCTCACGCGACCTTGAAATTAAAACACGTCGAGTACTGCACAAGGCGGCGCATCGATCAAGAGTTGGTTGCGAAACGCCTGGCCATGGCCGATACTCGCCTGAGGGAGACTTGTAGTGCATGCCAGCCAGGAAGGCAGAAGAATGAACTTGTTATACGGTTTGGAGCGGATCGAAGAACGTCTGGTGGAGAACAAGGCTCGGCCAGAGACGTTCAAGCTCGTTGACTCGATCCGCAAGACAGCGAACCGACCGGGCGCCGATCAAGCCCAGGTTCGTTCGCTCGTCGAGTTGGTGCGGCGCCTGATGCGGACGCCGGTCGCCTATGCCAACGTGGGCGTCTACGACGACTTGGCTGTACTTGAGGAACAGCTGGTAGAAGCCAGCGCACAGGCGAGCGCCGAACGGGATTCGGTTGCAAATCGCCCAATGCCGAAGGCAAAGAAGTATTACCGCGCACTGCGGGAGAAGGAGGAAAAGAACAGATCCTGAGTTCCGAGAACTCCACCAAGCGTCGGCCCCCTACATCGCGATTCACGACCACATCTCGACGCTCGTAGATGACGATGACCGCGGCGATTGACTGCCGCGTCGCGAAGCGAAAGAAGAGGTCACAGCGTTGAGTAAGATCCGGACGATTCACTATGGACTAGGTCCGATTGGCCAGGAACTCGCACGTCTCGCGGCATCGCGAGAGAACATCGAAATCGTCGGGGCGGTGGACATCGACCCAGCCAAGATTGGCAAAGACGTCGGCGAAGTTATTGGGCTTGGCCGCGAATTAGGCATCAAGGTTCGCGGTGATGCTGATGCGCTTTTCAACGAGACAGCGGCCGACGCCGTGCTGCACACCACCGGATCCTATTTGAAGCAGGTCTGGACTCAGCTCGAAGGGATCATCTCGGCTGGTCTCAACGTCGTCTCGACCTGTGAAGAGCTCTCGTACCCTGCGGCTCAATACCCGGAGCTCGCGGAGAAGATTGACGAATTGGCTCGCGCGAACGGCGTCACGGTTCTGGGAACCGGTGTCAATCCGGGTTTCGTTATGGACACATTGGCACTCGCACTCAGCGGAGTTTCACAGCAGGTCACTGCCGTCCACGTGGAGCGGAACCAGAACGCTTCAACCAGACGCCAGCCCTTGCAAGCCAAGATCGGTTCCGGAAAGAGCGTTGAGGAGTTCAAGGAGCTTGTCTCGGCAGGCAAGGTCCGACACGTCGGATTGCAGGAATCGGTCTATATGGTCGCCGCTGGGCTCGGCTGGGCGCTGGACGGCTACGAAGAGACGACCGAAGCAGTCATCGCCGATCATCACATCACGACCGAATATTTCGACGTTGAGCCGGGTGTGGTTTGTGGCGTAGATCAGTTTGGTCGTGGCTTCGTCAACGGCGAGGCCAAGATCGTTCTTCACCTGCGGATGTACCTCGATGCCGACCCAGCGCACGACAAGATCGTGCTCGAGGGACCGACGCGGCTCGAACTCATCATTCCGGGTGGACTACAGGGAGACCGAGCGACCACGGCGATTGCCATCAACGCCGTTCCGCGAGTTGTCGAGCACGCTGCGGGACTGGTAACGATGAAGGATTTGCCGCTCGTCATTGCCGGTCGATAATTCGACGCGCGCATCACCGAGACCGGACGCGTCAACAACCCCGGCTGTATTGATCGCCGAGACATCGGCAGCACGGGGACCATCGACGACGCGACCGGTCTCCTTCGATCCATTGGCCAAACGAACCCGTGGAACTCAATACGATCGTCAACACTCGGGTGACCAGGACTTCAAGACCACCGCATGAACGTCATTGCGCTGTCAGAGTGACCCTTTGACGGCTGTTGATAGGGCAACAGAAGATGATTCGTCCCGATCAATATGACAAGGTTGCCATCTTTTTTGATATGTCTAATCTCTACTTCGCAGCTCGCGACCTTGGCGTACGAATCGATTACGCACGACTCCTCGAGTTTCTCGCTAACGGCAGACGGCTCCATCGAGCCTATGCCTACATGGCGATTTCGCCGGATGAGAGTTCGGCAATTCCGTTCTTGACCTGGCTACGTCGCAATGGTTTCCGGGTAATTACCAAGCCGCTCAAGCGCTTCAGCGATGGAACGACCAAAGGTGACCTGGACATGGAATTGGCGGTCGATCTGCTCAGCCAGGCACCGTACATAGACGTAGCAGTGATCGTCAGTGGCGACGGGGATTTCACATATCTCGTCGATCGCGCTCAGAGACTCGGCTTGCGGGTGGAAATCGCGTCAACGCCGCGTTACACGGCCATTGAGTTACTGGAGATTGCAGACCGCTACATCGATCTTGAATCGAACTTGAGCGTCTTCGCGCTCGAACGAGGAAATCATGAGGACGATCTGGTTCACGATCCGTCGTCTGATCTGATGCCGTCGGAACACGATCCGCGCAAATCGAATTGACCCTACGCGTGAGACGGGATCGCGGCATTTCGAACCGCGATATGATGTCGTGCCCGACGCACGATAGTCCAAGGAGTGCGCATGTTAACTGTGGATGATGTCCGGGGCAAACGTGACGAGATGCTCTCCACGCTGGGCGAGCTCGTCCGGCGCGAATCTCCCAGTCGCGATAAAGCCGCGGTGGACCAATTGGCGACCTTTATTCAGGATCACTGTCGCCGGCTTGGAGGAGAGGTCGAGGTTATTCCGCAGCAGGAGTTTGGCGATGTAACGATTGCGCGCTGGCCGGGGTCGCGCGACGATAAACCGCTCCTGGTGATGACCCACATCGACACAGTCTGGCCGCTCGGCACGATCCACCGCAAGCCGTTTGAGGTTGGAGACGACGAGGCGCGCGGGCCTGGCGTGTACGACATGAAAGCCAGCGTCGCCATGATGTTGCAGGCGTTGACCTTTCTTACCGAGCGGAAGGTCGAGCACCGGCCGATCACCTGGCTGATCAACACGGAAGAAGAAATTGGCAGTCCCGTTTCGCGACCACACATCGAGCGCCTCGCGAGAGAGAGTGCCTACGTTCTGGTGCTCGAGCCGCCGGTTGCGCCGGATGGCGCACTCAAGACCGCGCGCAAAGGCGTGGGCATGTTCACCATGCATATCACGGGTCTGGCGGCTCACGCCGGCGCGGATCCTGAAAAGGGGATCAGCGCGATACAGGAATTGGCTAATCAGATTCAGTACCTCCACGGCCTGACCGATTTCGAGCTGGGCACAACGGTCAACGTTGGAGTCGTTTCAGGTGGAACCGCGCGGAACGTCGTGGCGGCGGAGGCGTCCGCGTTGATCGATCTGCGGGTCAGGACCATGACGGAAGCAGATCGCGTGGTCAAAGCGATTCTGGCAGCGCAGCCGCGCCTCAAGGGCGCGAAAATCGAGGTGGATGGCGAACTCAACCGGCCTCCCATGGAGCGAACGGAGCAGATTGCCCAGGCGTTCCAACAGGTGAAAGAGGTTGGCAGACGGCTTGGACTCGAATTGAACGAAGCCTCGACAGGCGGAGGCAGTGACGGCAACTTCACCGCAGCCATCGGCGCGACGACCATCGACGGGCTCGGCTGTACCGGCGATGGAGCACACGCCGAGCACGAACATATTTCGCTCTCCGGCTTCGTCGAACGAACGGCATTGCTGACGGAGTTACTCTCCACATTGTAAATTGGCCGTCAGCAGCACCGAGTGAACCGAAGCACCGCGACCGCCGAGGGGCCCGCCAAAATGGCGGGCCCTTCTTGCACATCCAACGTGAACGATGAGCCTGCTAGCGGGTTGAGCCAGGGAACTCGTCGCCGACGTCCTGGAAATCACCGAGGACGTCCTGAATCTGAGAGAACGCATTGACGAAAAAACCCTTGACTCGCTCGCGCTGCGACTTGGTCAAGAGAGCGAAGTAGATGGTCGCTCCCAGGATCGCGGCCCAGAACCCGAGCATCATCGTCTCAGAGGCGACGTACTTCGCCTGACCACCCGCTGCCTGCAGTGCCGAAGTGGCCTTGTCGACTCCACGGTTAGCCTTTTTGCTGACGGATTTGGTTGGTTTCTGGCTACTGAGTTCCTCCGCTCGATCGCGCAGCATTTGGACACCGGTCGTGGCGCCTGCCGCGAGTATCCCAGCCAACGCATTCGCTTTGGTCGACACTTCAGGCCCATAGTCGCGCCGGGCATTCTTCGAGAGTTCGGCCGCTCGTTGGCGCGCATCCGCAAGAATGACTTCTGCCTCGCCGATAGCCTCCTGTGCGAAGCTTTTGGCTTTCGGTGCCACGTCGTCGCGTAATCGCTGATTGAGCTCGGACGATCGTGCCTGGCCCTCAACCCGCAGTCGTTCCGCCAACTCGCGAGCGCGCTCGCTGGCATCCTTCATCGTCGGCGGCATCGTGTCGCGGGTGGCATCGACCGCCGTGCCGGCCTTGCGTGCGAGCTGTTGCTGCAGTCGCTTGCCGTCTCGCGATGCCAGTTGATCTCGCGCCTCATCGAGTGCACGCTGCGCCGCCTGAACCGCGCTACGAACTTTGGGATCATCCAGTGTCTTGACGATGTCTGCTGGTTTCATCCCATGCCCGTTCGATTTCGAGCGGCCCATCATGGTCGCGACACCACCTACGGCCGCGATCGCCATCAATGGCATGAAGATCAAGTTCAAAGATTGTCGTTCGGGTGCTGAGTCTCGCCTATCCATCGCTTCCCCTTTCCGCAGGGACGGCGAATGCGCTGCGTCGCGCTCCACCGGTTCGATCGCCTCGGACAGATCGCGCCCGAGGCGGCCCGTTTCGCTCGCGCTGGTGGAATTGGCAATTCCCGGGCCAGATGTTCATTGAATGAACCAACCTGGCACTCGGACGAAGGAACTCACCAGCACGGTCACAGGCTTCTGCTTACATGTATTGGTCACCGCAAGTCTCATGCGACGAACGTAACCTCCTCTTCACATTATGAGATCCCGGGGGTGGTGTCAAAAGCCCGGTTGCGACCATTCCGCGAGCCACCCTATACTTCTGCGCGTTATGCTGAGCTACACTGAGCGATTTGATGTTGTCGTCATTGGTGCTGGTCACGCCGGAATTGAGGCAGCGCTTGCCGCCGCTCGTTCCGGCTCGACCACGTTGATTCTCACCCCAAATCTCGACCGAATCGGGTTCATGCCCTGCAATCCTTCGATTGGTGGGCCAGCCAAAGGACACCTCGTGCGCGACCTGGATGCTCTGGGTGGCGAGATGGGTCGCGCAATCGACCGTACCGCGATCCAGATACGCATGCTGAATACCAGCAAGGGTCCCGCGGTCCAGGCGCTTCGTGCTCAGGCCGATAAGGCGCTCTACCAGATGGCGATGAAGGAATCGCTCGAGCTTCAAGAACGCCTTACGGTTCGACAAGAACTGGTCAAAGATGTCGAGATTGAGACCCGCAACGGCGAGCGTCGCGTCGTATCAGTGACGACCGATCATGGGAATCGCTACCTCGCTGGCGCAGTGGTGGTCACCGCTGGAACGTTCTTCCGTGGGAACATGATCGCGGGCAATTGGCAAGCTCCGGGCGGGCGAGCGGGTGACATCGCATCGGTGGAACTCTCCTCGTCCTTGCGCGACATCAACATCCAGCTTCGTCGTCTGAAGACCGGCACGCCACCGCGCGTCGACGCACGCACGGTCGATTTCGAGCAGACTTCGCTGCAGCCAGGGAGCGACACGCCACTCTGGTTCAGCTTTGACGGTCATAACGGTCAACTGCAGCGCTTGCAACTGCCGCCGCTTCCCGTCTATCCCCATATTCAGCGTGACGGCTGGCGCACCCAGATGCCGTGCTACTTGATTCATACCAACCCGGATACGCACGAGATCATCGCCGCCAACATCGATCGCGCACCGATGTACAACGGTTCGATCACCGGCACCGGTCCGCGCTATTGCCCATCGATCGAAGATAAGATCGTTCGCTTCCGCGACAAAGCGTCTCACGGACTTTTTCTTGAGCCTGAAGGCTGGCGGACGACCGAGCTCTACGTGCAGGGAGCCAACACGAGTCTTCCGCACGACGTTCAGCTCGACTTCCTACGAACGATTCCGGCGCTGTGCAACGTGTCGATCACACGCTACGGCTACGCGGTGGAGTACGACGCGATCGATTCAACCGAATTGGCGCTCACCCTCGAAGCCAAAAAAGTTCGGGGGCTATTTCTCGCTGGTCAAGTGTGTGGGACATCGGGCTACGAGGAGGCGGCAGGACAGGGAATCGTGGCGGGTCTTAACGCGAGCTGCTTCGCGCAAGAGGCGCCGTCGCTGATCTTGCGACGCGATCAGTCATATATCGGTGTCATGATTGATGATCTCACCACACAGGAGTTCATCGAGCCCTATCGGATGCTAACCTCGCGCGCCGAGTACCGGTTACTACTGCGCTCCGACAACGCCGAATCTCGCCTGAGTGAGATCGGCTACCGCTTCGGTCTGATCGATCGAGCGCGGTTGGAACAGGTGCAGCGGGAAGACGAAATCGTTCAGCATGCGATCAACGCGCTTGGTGAGCACTATCTCTCCGCCAACGACCGCATCCGAGCCATGCTTGCCAGGCATTCGCTGGAGGCATCCTCACGAAACTTGACGGCGCTTGAATACCTGCGACGCCCCGACGTCTCCTACACATCGCTCGCGGCCGCTCTCACTTCAGGCGGTTTCGGCAGTGGAAAGCTCAGTAGCTGGCACCTCGAACCTCGGCTGGCAAGGCGTGTTGAAGTCGAGGCGCAGTATGGTGCCTACATCACCAAGGAACTGCGTCAGGTGGAGCGCGCGCGCAAGCTCGAACATCGTTCAATTCCACGAGGTGTCGACTACGGCGCACTACCCAGCTTGCGCAACGAAGCGCGTGAGAAGCTGTCACGCTTCCGACCGGCAACGCTCGGCCAGGCCAGCCGCATTGCCGGAGTTACCCCGGGTGACGTTGCAGTACTAATGGTTCACCTGGAGCGTGTATCCGCTCGCTGATCGATCGCGTAGACTCATGCTGATCGCGGTAAAGGGGGCGAAGTGCGCATTCTCATCATCTCCGACGTTCACGCAAATATGCCAGCGCTTCAGCGAGTGCTCGAAGAAGTCGGAGAAGTCGACGACGTCTGGTCGCTTGGCGACATCGTGGGCTACGGTCCCAACCCTCGAGAATGCGTCGAGGTCGTTCGCACCATCGCGCCAGCGATCAGTATCATTGGCAACCACGATTGGGCGGCCATCGGGCGTCTGTCGCTCGAGGACTTCAATCCAGTCGCGCGTTTTGCCAGCTACTGGACCACGATGCAGCTTGGTGCGGATCACCTGCGCTATCTGGAATCGCTACCCAACCGCATGATCGAGCAAAACTGGACCGTCGTACACGGATCGCCCCGGCATCCGATCTGGGAATACGTCTACAACGCGCGCATCGCTGCACTGAACTTCCCGCTGTTCGATACGCGGCTCTGCTTCGTCGGTCACACGCACGTACAGCTCTACATCCGCGAAGAAGAAGCCATGGCAAACGTCACTCCTCGGCACACGGTCGATGGAGAGACGATCGACCTGTCCGAGGGACGCTTCATGATCAACCCCGGATCGGTCGGCCAGCCGCGCGACGGTGACAGTCGCGCCGCATTCGCCATCTTTGAGCCAGACGAGTTCCGGCTAACCTTCCGCCGTATCACCTATCCGATTGAAGAGACACAAAGCCAGATGCGTGATCAGGGTCTACCAGACTCGCTGGTCAATCGGCTCGCACATGGCATTTGATCGCAGCTACACGTCGGGTCACGTCACGCTGGCCCCGCGTTGAACGCGACGGTCACGTCGAGCCCACCTTCCGGCAAGGCGCGCGTCGTAAGTCTCGCCCCATGCGCGTTGACGATGGCCTGCACGATCGCGAGTCCAAGTCCGTGGCGGTCTCCCCGACGTATGCGCCCATCCTGAAGTCGTTGGAATGGTTGAAAAAGACGGTTGACCTCGGTTTCGGGGACCACCGGACCGCTGTTACGAACGGTAAGGACGGCGGTTTCGTTCTCCGCCAGGGTCACAACCTCCACCCAACCACTGCTGATATTGTGTTGCACTGCATTGTCAATCAGATTCGCAACGAGGCACTCGATCAGACGCGGATCACCAGCGGCACATGCGTCGATCAAGTGAGCGTCGATTCGTAAAGCACGAGATTTGGCCTCCGCTGCTCGCGTTACGATCGCGTCTTCGGCGACGTCAGCCAAGTTGACTGAGTGCCACACCTCTACTCCACTCTCGCTGCTCGCGAGTGTAAGCAGTGCGTCGATCAACTGCTGTTGCTGCTGACCGAGGAGTAACACCTGTTCGCAGGCTGCACGCAGCTCTTCAGCGCTGGCGCTAGAGTCCGCGAGCGCCACTTGCAACAGCGTGCGCTCCGCGGCGAGTGGTGTGCGCAACTCATGCGCGGCATTGGCGATGAATCGACGCTGAGCCGAGAAGGCAGCGTCCAGCCGAGCGAACAGTTCGTCCAGTGTTTGACCGAGCTCGGTGAGTTCGTCCGCGGGGCCGCGAAGATCGAGCCGACGATTGAGATTCGTCGCCGAAATCTCGCGCGCCATGGCGTTCATGGCACGAAGTGGACGAAGAAACCTGCCCGCGATGAGCCAACCGAGCACCAGCGAAAGCACCACGGTTATCACAAGAGCCAGCGCGGCACCGGTGGCGACTGTATGGGTACTCGAATGAACCTCACCAGTTGGGGTGGCTGCGGACGAACTGCTGCCTCGAAACAGGGCCAGCCCGGTCGTAATAGCGATCAGCACCATGCCCAGGCCAAGGAAGAGTCCAGAATACAAGAGAGCGAGTTGCAGGCGAAGGGGACGCCGGGGGAGATGAAACACCCGCGCTGCGTTTGGTAGGCGACGCATCACCCACCGCCGATCCGGTAACCACCCTCACGCACGGTCTCGATAATCGGGAGGATCTCCGAGTTTAACGCGCAGACGACGTATCGTCGTCTTCACCGTCGTGGTGAACGGATCGGCAGCCTCATCCCACACGCGTTCAAGCAATTCTTCCGCGGAGACGACCCGATCTCCTGAGGCGAGCAGGCATTCGAGCAACGCGAACTCCTTGGGGCTGAGATCGAGACGTCGACCGCCGCGCAGGGCGACACGCCGATTCGGATCCAACCAGATATCACGCTGCTCGAGGATTGGGGGCAGTGCTCTGGACGTGCGTCGTGCCAACGCCCGAATACGTGCAACCAACTCCGCAAAGTCGAATGGTTTGGGGAGGTAGTCATCGGCTCCCAAGCCAAGGCCATCCACCCGGTCTCGTACCGTACTGGCAGCCGTCAGCATCAATACTCGGCTCTCCGAGCGTTCAGCAACCAGTTGACGGCAGATCTCGTCACCGTGCACGTCCGGCAGGTCTCGGTCGAGTATCACGACGTCATAACGATTCGCTGCGAGATGGTCGAGCGCGTCTTGACCATCGAGGACGACGTCAACGGCCATCCCCTCACGACGGAGTCCAGTCCCGATGGCGCGCGCGAGCACCTCGAAATCTTCCGCCACCAAAACTCTCACGAACGGCTCCGACTTCTGGCCAAAGAGACCGCTTCGTTCGCTTGCTCGACGAACCGACGACCTGCCGATCCAAGGATGCCAAATGCAAGGTAACAGCCAGGTGTCAATCGCTGATACCGGCGTGACACCGTCGAAAGCGTACACCGGAAGCAACGGAGATCGGATACCGACTGGAAGGTAGGCAGATGGAGCAAGAATACGAAGCTCGCATCACGGTCAACGGAGTGCGTAAACGGTTCGGCTCGACTCAAGCGCTTGACGGTATTTCCTTCTGTGTGAATCCCGGCGAAGTGACCGGTTTCATCGGCCCGAACGGCGCCGGAAAGTCGACCACGATGCGTGTGATTCTCGGCCTGGATGCGTCAGACGCAGGCGTGGCACTGATCGGCGGCAAGCTCTACCAAGAACTTCCGAACCCGCTGCGGCACGTTGGATCGCTTCTGGACGCATCGGCACTGGAACCCGGCAGAAGCGGCCGCAACCACCTGCTGTGGCTGGCGCACTCTCAGGGCCTGACCGCAAAACGGGTGGACGCCGTCATCGAGCAAGTAGGTCTGACATCAGCCGCCAGGCGCAAAACGCGCGGTTACTCACTCGGCATGCGACAGCGTCTTGGAATCGGAGCCGCGCTCCTTGGAGACCCACCGATCCTTATGCTGGACGAACCCTTCAACGGCATGGACCCTGACGGCATCATCTGGGTGCGCCGACTGCTTCGTTCGCTCGCCTGCGAAGGTCGTGCCGTACTGGTCTCAAGCCACCTGATGGGCGAACTCGAAGACATCGCCGATCATGTGGTGGTGATCGGAAAGGGAAAAGTGCTGGCTGATGCGAGCATCACCGAACTCATCACGCGAGACTCGACGAGTCACGTTGAACTGCGCACGAGAGCGCTAGCCGCAGCCTCACAGCTTCTGCTGGACAACGGCGCCACCGTTATCGACCGCAATCGCGACACGCTGCGAGTGACTGGGTTAGACGCCGAGAAGGTTGTCGCCATTCTCGGTCAACATGGCGTGCCCTTCTCCGAGGTTGCCACACACCGAGCGACACTCGAGGACGTTTACCTGCGACTCACCGGCGGAGCGGTTGAATATCGGTCACGCGCCGAGAAGACCGAGGCACGATGACGACCACGATTAAGCGCCAGCGAACGTCTGATCAGGGTCAAGCCCATGAGCACTTCAGAAACATCCTCCGCTCGGAATGGACCAAGTTCCGCACTGTGCGGGGGTGGATCACCGGATCGATTGTCGCAATCCTGCTGGTAGTGTTGTTCACCTATCTGGTAAGCAAGGGAACGCACCAGGGCATGTGTACCGGGGCAAGTTCGTCGTCCGCTACCTGCGTTGCCGGACACCCCTTCGTCCCAACGGGTCCCGATGGTGAAGCCGTCGCCGACACATTTTATTTCGTGAACCAGACGCTTACCGGCGATGGAACAATCACCGCCAGAGTCACATCGCTTACCGGCGAGATATCGACCTCTCCGGGCAATGTCGCCCCTTCGCTCTCGCAAACCCGGCCCGGACTCGCTGAGTGGGCCAAGGCGGGAATCCTCATCACTCCTAACACGAAACAAGGTTCTCCGTATGCGGCAGTGATGGCGACCGGCAGCCACGGAGTCCGATTCCAATACGATTACACCCATGACAGCGCGGGCCTGCCCGGGCAAGTTTCGGCAACATCCCCACGTTGGTTGCGGCTCACCCGCACCGGCGACACGATCACCGGGTACGATTCCTCGGACGGAACAACCTGGACCAAAATCGATAGCGCTCAATTTGCGGGGCTTCCCAACACCGTGCACGTCGGGTTGTTCGTGACCTCGCCGGTGTTCTTCGAACCATCGGCAGGAAGCGAACCGACCGCTGCCACTGCCGTTCCAGTCAATCGCGGACAACCTTCCCTCGCCACGGCAGGTTTCGACCAGGTCGACATTCAGCCTGGCCATACATCAGGTAATTGGCAAGGCATGAGTATCGGAACAGCCTTGCCGAGCCCGACACAGTTCGGAGACTTCTATCCCACGCTGGATCCCGGAAGCTTCCATCGCTCCGGCGAGAGTTTCGTCGTGACCGGATCCGGAGATATTGCACCTGGCGTCGTCGCCGGCGATGGGGCGAGCACCGTGTCCAGCAGTCTGTTACTGGGCATCTCGACCGGGTTGATCGCGATGATCGTGGTTGCGGTGCTGAACGTCACTTCAGAGTACCGTCAGGGGCTGATCCGCACGACGTTAACAGCCACACCTCGTCGGAACCGAGTGCTCGCTGCAAAGGCGGTCATCGTCGGATCTGCAAGCTTCGTGGTTGCGCTGGTGGCCATATCGGTCGCCGTCCCGCTCGCCGCCCACATACTCCGAGGGAACGGCGACTATGTGTACCCGGTCACCACTCCCACGGAGATGCGCATCATCATTGGTGGGGCGGCTATGCTCGCGCTCGCGGCCATGACCGCCTTGGCGCTCGGCACAATCCTGCGAAACAGCGCGGGTGCCGTGAGTCTTGGCATTGCTCTTCTCGTGCTCCCATACATCTTCGTTGCGGCGGTGTCTGGTAGCTCGGTGGGTTGGATGCTTCGGTGGTCACCCGCCGCGGCCCTCGCGGTGTTTGAAGAACTTCCGCGCTCACCGTTGGTCAGTTACCCGTACACGTCCGGACGCGGCTACTATCCTCTGGCCCCATGGGCGGGACTCGCCGTTCTGTGCGGTTACGCCGCGTTCACTCTGGTACTCGCCACGATCACACTTCGAAGGAGAGACGCATGATCGAATTTGTGCGTACTGAGTGGACCAAACTCCGCACCGACCTCGTCCCGGTGATCGTCATCGCGCTGGTCGTGGCGCTATTGGTCGGCGCAAGCGCGTTCGTCGCCGGATTGGGAATTGGGGCCTTCGCGTCCCCACTTCACGAGCACATGTTGCAAGCAAACGGCACCACCTTCTATCCACTCGGCACCGAACGGGGTCCGCACATTCCGGGAGGAACGCTGGCGCTCCTCATTGTCGCCGGAGCATGCGTTTTGACACTGGGGCTAGTGTTTCTCTGTATCTGGACGGCGTTGATCGCGATGCCGGCGGCTGTGATGGCGCGACGGAGGGGCGCATGACGCAGGCGCTTCACGCCGAGTGGACCAAGCTGTGGACAACTTCACGTACCACCTGGCTGCTCCTCGGCGCGATCGCATTGACGGTCGCGCTCAGCGCCGGAATAGCCGCGACCACGCATGTGTCAGGAGACAGGAAGCAGGATCCGACCGAGCTGAGCCTGATCGGAATCGACCTTGGCCAAGCCGTCGTTGCCATCGTCGCGATCATGACGATCGCGGAAGAATATGGCACCGGGTTGATTCAGGTTAGCTTGACGGCCGTCCCGCGTCGACTCCTGCTCCTCTCTGCGAAGATTGCCAATGTCGCCGCGCTGACGCTAATTGTCGGCATCGGAACGGTGGGCGGTTGCCTTCTCGTCGGGCGGCTCATCCTTCCGGGTGCGGGCCTTGATGCGAATCATGGCTATTCTCTGGTTTCTCTCAGTCATGAGCCCACGCTTCGAGCCGCCATCGGGAGCGTGCTCTACCTCGTCTTGATCGCGTTACTCGCCCTTGGGATCGCAACCGCCGTGCGCGATTCGGCCATATCGATCGGCATCGTACTTGGACTGCTCTACGGCCTCCCGCTCCTCGCGCAACTGGTCAGAGATCCGATCTGGCATCGGCATCTTGGGCAGGTAACGCCGATGCTCGACTTTCTGGCAATTCAAACGACGACAAACGTTCACAACCTCCCAATCGGGCCGTGGGAAGGGTTGGGAGTTGTGGCCGTGTGGGCGGCAGTCGCCCTCTTCATCGGTGGAGTCGCGTTGTGCGTCCGCGACGCGTGACCAAATGCGCTGGCGTCCCGGCGCGGGAACTTGCGTGTGTTTTGACGTCAAACTGAATCTCACAATCACGACTTTCCTCATACCCCGTTGCCCGTCCTTGGCACTAACGGCATACTTACTCGGGTTAACCGCGCGATTTCGTTGTGAAAACTTGGAGGGCGTGGATTCGGTGTACCGGAGAATTGTGGTTCCGGTTCAGGGAAGTGATCTGGACACACGAGCAATTGATCTCGCAATGGCCGTTGCTGGCCGATTTGGTGGCTGCGAGCTGACACTCGTCTACGTGGCCGAGGTTCCCCAGGATCTGCCGCTCGATGCGAATCTTCCGGATGAGGTCGCCATGGGGGAATCGATCCTCGAGCGCATGTCGAACTACGCACGCACAGGAAACGATGTAGACTGGCAACGGGTGACCACAGAATTGCTTCAGGCACGATCAGCGTCCGCTGCGATCGTGGACGAAGCGATCGAACGTGGAGCGGACGCGGTGGTGCTGGCAACGGAGAACCATCGAGAACATGGACTCGTCACCCAGGGCCAAACGGTTCCGTACGTATTGAAGAATGCACCGTGCGAAGTCATCTTAATCCGCACGTTGCCGGAAGACGGTGAAGTCTGATGCGAGTAGTGATCGTCGGATGCGGCCGAGTCGGTGGGCTCCTGGCCGGACGTCTGTCCGGCGTTGGACACGACGTTTCGGTCATTGATGGCGATTCTCGGTCGTTTCGCCGCCTTCCGGAGCGATTTCCGGGTAGAGTCGTTCTCGGAACCGGCATCGACGAAGACGTACTGCGTACCGCAGGAGTCGAGCAAGCGAACGTCTTCGTTGCGGTGACGCATGACGACAACACCAACATCATGGCCGCGCAGATCGCGCGCAAGGTTTTTGGTATCGATCGCGTGGTCCTGCGCATTTACGATCAGGCTCGCGCCGACGTCTACCGTCAGCTGGGTCTGACGGTTATCTGTCCGACCACAACCGTGGCTGGAATGATCGAGGACGAAGTGCTGCACGCCAGCTCGGCCGGAATGCGGACGCCGTAGTTTTTCAGGAGTCGATTCGATGTACATCATCTTGGTCGGCGGAGGCAAGGTCGGCTACTACCTCACGAAGACTCTCATCAACGAGGGTTATGAGGTCTTTCTGATCGAAAAGAACCCCATCAAATGCTCGACGTACAGCGAGCGCTTCGGTTCGGTCATCATGCAAGGGGACGGCGCAGAGGCCGCGACACTCGCGGCGGCCGGGGCGGCCCGAGCCGATGTGGTCATCGCGGTCACCGGCGAGGACGAGGACAACCTGGTCATCTGTCAGATGGCGAAGGAGAAGTTCCACGTCGGGCGGACCATCGCCCGGGTGAACAACCCCAAGAACGAGGAACTGTTCCGCCGCCTGGGCATCGATGTCACGGTCAGCCAGACCAACGTCATTCTCAGCCTTATCGAGCAACAGATCCCGAATCTCCCATTCGTTCATCTGATGAGCTTGCGCCACGCCGATTTGGCCATTGTTGAGGCGAAGGTCGCAGAACACTCGCCGGTGCTCGACATGCCGATTGAGCGCATCGAGTTCCCCCCTGAGGTGATCGTTACCGCCGTTCTGCGACGGGGTGATCTGATCATCCCGACCGGTCAGACCGTGATCCGTAGTGGAGACGAACTGATCTGCGTCACCAAACGCGAGCGCGAAGAGGCGCTGCAGATGCTTCTGGGAATCTAGAGCACGCGGCACTCGCCCCAACCCAAAATGCCAAAGGGCCGGCATCGAGCCGGCCCTTGTCGTTCCTCGTTATCGGGCGAGCGATTTACGGATAGACACCACGCACGCGAGTGAACTCAGCAACACGCTGGATTGCGCGAGCGAGGGCCGCCGTTCGCATATGAACGTGATACTGCTCGGCGATCCCGTTGACGGCCGCATATGCGTCGACCATCATGCGCTTCAGCTTCGTGTTGACCTCCTGCTCGGTCCAGGGGAAGGCCTGAATACCTTGCACCCACTCGAAGTAGGAGACCGTGACCCCACCAGCGTTGGCGAAGATGTCCGGCAGCACAACCACACCACGATCGTAGAGAATGCGGTCAGCTTCCGGCGTCGTCGGGCCGTTGGCCGCCTCAGCGATGAAGCTTGGCCTTGATTCGTGGTGCGTTGTCCTCGGTGATCTGCTCTTCAAGAGCGGCCGGGATCAAGATGTCGCAATCGAGCTCGAGGAGCTCTTCGTTCGTGACGTCCTGGGAGCCCGCGAAGCCAACAACCGACTCGTTGTGGCGCTTGTGCTCCATAACCGCCGGAATGTCGAGACCGTTGGCGTTGTAGATGCCGCCGCGGGAGTCGCTGACGCCAATGACCTTGCAGCCCATCTCATGCAGCAGCTGTGCCGCGATCGATCCGGCGTTGCCGAAACCCTGGACAACGACGCGAGACTTGAGCAGATCGATGTTGTGCGTCTTGCATGCCTCTTCGATGGCGAAGACACAGCCTCGAGCCGTCGCCTCGAAACGCCCCTGTGAACCACCAAGCAGCAGCGGCTTGCCGGTGACAACGGCGGGAACCGAGACGCCACCGTGGTGCATGCTATAGGTATCGAGAATCCAGGCCATGATCTGCGGATTCGTGTTGACATCCGGCGCAGGAATGTCACTGTGAGGACCAATAACGACCGAGATCTCTGTGGTGTAGCGGCGCGTCAGGTTCTGCAGTTCGCTCTGCGAGAGCAGCTTCGGGTTCACGGCGACGCCGCCCTTGCCACCACCGTACGGAAGACCCACGACCGCGCACTTCCAGGTCATCCACATCGCGAGGGCCTTGACCTCGTCGAGTGTCACATCCTGATGGTAGCGAATGCCGCCCTTGGACGGGCCTGGGCCAAGGTTGTGCTGCACGCGATAGCCGCGATACACGTGAACTGACCCGTCATCCATCTCGACCGGGAAATTCACGGCCAGCTCACGCTTGCAGACGCTGAGCATGCGGCGCATATCGTCATCGAGGCCGATGACGTCGGCGGCGATGTTGAACTGCTCCACGGCGATGTCGAACAGGCTCTGCTGTGGCCTGTCCTTCGTGGGAGTCTCTACTGCCATTTCCGGATCCCTCCATGCACTGGCACGTCATGTCGGTCGGCGGATCGGCTTCTCAATTGCCGGATCCGGTGGCCTGGTCGTTCCAGCGCAAACAAATGGGAGGTCGCAAGTTCGCGTCCTCCCATTCAACTCTGCTGTCTTTGTTCCAATGCCGCGACCAGGAGCCTCCTGGCGACCGCGGGATTTGCGGTTCCCCGCGTCTGCCTCATCACCTGGCCAATCAAGAACTTTATCGCCGTATCCTTGCCATTCAGATAATCGGCAACGGCGGCGGGCTGCTCGTCAAGCGTGGCCTGCACCACGGCTTCGAGCTGAGCTTCATCGCTCACCTGGGAGAGCCCTCGGTCCGAGACCACGTCGTCTGGATCGGAGCCTGTCTCATGAACCGCAATCAGGACTTCCTTCGCCGTGCGCGCGTTAATTTCTCCGCTATCGACCAATTCGACCAAGCGACGGAGCTGCCGCGGCGAAACGTTGACCTGATCGATCTCCAAGGCTCGGTCCCGCATCAAAGCGAAGACCTCGCCGCTGATCCAGTTCGAAAGCTGCCGGGCGTACCGGGCATCGCCACCATTCGCCGCCTCGAAATAGTCGGCAATCGGCTTTTCGACGGTCAGGACTGACGCATCGGCATGGCCCAGTTCGTACTGCTGCTCAAACCGGTTCACTCGCGCGCGTGGAAGCTCGGGCATGCGCTGTCGAATCTGCTCGGTCTCATCGGCGTCGAGCACGAGCGGAGGCAGGTCGGGCTCGGGGAAATACCGGTAGTCGTGCGCGAACTCCTTTGTCCGCTGCGAAACCGTGACTGCTCGGTCGTCGACCCAACCACGCGTCTCCTGCTCGATCCGTTCACCGTTGAGCAGAGCCTCTCGCTGCCGGTCGACCTCATACAACAGTGCCCGCTCAACCGAGCGGAAGCTGTTCATATTTTTGATTTCGACCTTGGCGCCTACGATCGTGCCGTCGGTACTCCGTTGCGAGATATTCGCATCGCAGCGGAAGGCACCTTCTTCCATATTGGCGGTCGAGACGCCGATGTAGCGGAGGATCTGGCGCAGAGCGACCAGGTACAGCCGGGCTTCTTCGGGCGAGCGCAAATCCGGATCGCTGACGATCTCCATCAGCGGAACGCCAGACCTGTTGACGTCGACGAGACTGTAAGACTCGCCTCCCGTCGATCGGTGAACCAGGCGCGCGGTGTCCTCTTCCAGGTGGACGCGCCGGATGCCGATGCGTCGAGTCATACCGTCCGACTCGACGTCCAGATGTCCGTCGACGCAGAGCGGTAAGTCGTACTGTGAGATCTGGTAGCCCTTCATCAAATCCGGGTAGATGTAGTTCTTGCGATCGAATTTGCTGAAGTCAGGAATAGAGCAGTTGAGGGCCAGCCCGGTCATGATTGTGTAACTGATCGCTTCCCGGTTGATGACGGGCAACGCACCGGGGAGCCCAAGGCAAACCGGACAGACATGAGAATTCGGTTCGGCCGAAGCATATGCGGCTGAGCACCCGCAGTACATTTTTGAGCGAGTCAGCAGTTGCGCATGAACTTCAAGCCCGATAACGGTTTCGAATTCCACGTTTCACCCCATGCTCCACCACCCTCTTCAAAAGGGGGCTTCGGCGATTATAGCACGGGGTTAACGAGGTGCATCTGTCTTGCTTTGTCATTCGCGCAGCCGCCTCCGCCATCCGAAACAGACGTTGCCCACAGGCCAATCCGAACGCTTCAGGTGGGTCAGTTGCGCATTTCGGCAGCATACATGAGGCGTTTGCGCTCATCGGCAAGTGGCCGCCGAGGGATACTGCTGTGCCCAGAATTTGGTGACCGATCCTCAACCGGGCGCGAGAATTGGCAGGCTCAACAGCAATGTTCACATGCTGACAATTTGGAGTGGGCGAATCGTTACGATCCGGTGGGAGCGGCGGGCATACCAAGCAACGAGCGAATCTGATTCACCAGATCTCCCGCCGCTTTCGCCGCCGACTGCACCTTGCTAAGCGGATCTCCCATATCCTGTTGAACGGCGTCGATGCGACTCTGCAGATCCTGCGCCTGCCCCTGCAAAACATCCTGAGATGCCGCGAGATCAGACTGCGCACTACTGACAGTGCTCGACTGCTGCTGCGACAGGTTCCGGAGAGCGTTGTTTTCTTGCTGCAGCTGTTGGAGGTTCGCGTTCATACCTGACGCCTGGCTTTGCAGCGTCGCGATCCGCGGATCGGGCGTCGAGATTACACGGTTGGTCGACTCGGCGATTACCGCAGATCCGCGCCAGACCACTCGAGGGTTGACGACACTGACGTTACTCTGGACGACCGCAGCAGGCTGAGTCCGGGCAGGCTGGTGCGTGAGGTTTGCTGACATTGACATGGTGATACCTAGAGCGGCAGCCGCAGAAACGGCTAGCATCCAGTTCGGCACGCTCACCATTCGAGTGACCGATCGACCGGCATGAGACAAGTCGATACCGGAAAGTGCTTGAACGCGGACGGGATGGAGCGCGCCCGCGGCGGCGTAGCTGCCAGCCGGGCTCAATCGCCGAAACACCACTCGATTTGCGCCAGCCGATTCCATGCAATCACTCCTGTTCTTGGCAAAAGAGTAGTGCCGGGCAATGAAACGAACCATGTGCCATCGGTACCATCCCGGTACGTATCGGCGGATGCTTTTGGGCTAGCCATCCGGTCCAGTGACGATATAGCCAACAAAACCCTTGTTAAACGGAGAACAGGGCTGTGATAAGATCAGACGGTTCAGGTGGGCTGTTTTGCCAGCCTGGACAGGCGGTTTTGGGCGCCCGCCCCCCACACTTGCGACGACGTCGGTCCCATGGGAATGACGAGCGCTTTCCAGGCTGCACCGAATCTTGATAATCGTGGTCCGGAAGACGCCAGCAAGGCCAGACTCGACCGGAAATCTGGGTCTTCCGAGGTTCCAACCAGCGAGGAGGCCGGACCGAGATCATGACGGCAAAGGCTGAAACCAAACTCGTAACGCTCAAGATCAACGGCCAGGATGTGACGGTCCCGGACGGTACGACCATTCTCGAAGCCTGCCAATTACAGGGAATCGAGATTCCGAACCTCTGTTTCCAGCCACTGCTGCGACCTTGGGGCTCTTGTCGCATCTGCACGGTGGAGGTCCTCGGCCGACGAGGTGGGCTGATCGAATCCTGCGCCGCACAGGTGCGTGAAGGCATGGAGGTCTTGACGCACTCTCCGTCGGCACTCGAGTCTCGTCAGTTCGTGCTCCAGATGTACCTGATCGACCACGCGCTCGACTGCCCAACCTGCGACAAATCGGGCGAATGCTATTTGCAGGACAACACGTACCTGCACAACGTTCAGATCAGCCCCTACCAGCGACCCAAACTGGCGCAGCCATACACTCACTTGAGCAACCTGATCGACTACAAGTGGGACCGCTGCATTATCTGCGCGCGCTGTACCCGTGTATGTGACGAGGTCATCGGGGTGAACGCGATCGAGGTCCTCTCGCGCGGGCTCGAGGCATCGATCGGACCGGCATACGGTATGGATCTGCGTGACACCACATGCATCAACTGCGGCATGTGCATTGCCGTCTGTCCAGTCGGCGCACTGACCGATCGCCAGTTTGGCAATCACCCGTGGGAGTTAGACGCGACTGAGACTATCTGCGGCATGTGTGACGTCGGCTGTACGTTGAACGTCGAGCACAACCGCGGCATCGTGCGGCGCGTCACTCATCTCTGGGATCGTGGCGTCAATCACGGCTATACCTGCGAAAGAGGCAAGTGGGGCTACTCGGAGGTACAGCATCCGGACCGGCTGACCGCCGCGCTCGTTCGTGATGGCGATTCGACTCGCGAAGTCGACGTCGACGAAGCACTCGACGTCGCGGCTGAACGACTGCGCCACTATCAAGGCGAACAATTTGCGGCGCTCGCTTCCCCTAGCAATACCAACGAGGAGAACTACCTGCTGCAGCAGTTCACTCGTGCGGTCATGGGAACAAATAACATCGATCGCATGATGACCAGCGGACAGCAGGCGGTTGAGCGAGGCATGGCCAACTCATTCGGTCGACCTGCGAGCACGAATTCGATGCAGGAGATGTTCAGCACTCCGGGATTCGCCCTCGTCGTCGGACCAAACATTGTCGACAACGCACCGGTCTCAAGCTACTGGATCAATTGGGCGCGAGTTTATCGCGAGACCAAGTCCGTGGTGATCAGCCGCGATCACTTCCCGATGTGCGATCGCTCCGAGGTCTGGATCCGTCCGCCGGAGGGATCCGAACTGGCAATTATCAACGCGATCGCGCATGAGATCATCGTCAAGAAGATGGCCCGCCCGGCGGCCGGACTCAACAAAGGTCTCGATGCTTGGGTGAAATCGCTGTCTCAATTCGCACCGGAGAAGGTTGCCGCCAGCACCGGCATCCCGGTAGAAGACATTCAACGCGCGGCGGTGCTGTATGCCACCGGTGGTTTCGAGATGGTCGGAGAGACCAATCGCGCCAGCACGATCTATCAGACTATGGCGTTTGACACGGTCGAAATCGTGGAACCGGTGACTGCGGCGCTGAACAACCTTGCGTTGCTGACTGGAAACGTCGGTCGCCCTGGCGGCGGCGTGATTGCCTTCCACGGACCAAGCAATTTTCAGGGATCAACCGACGTTGGCTGCACACCGGGTCAACTCCCCGGCTATCGCGATCTGACGGACAGCGACGCGCGACGCGCCTTTGAGGCCGCCTGGTTGCCACGCTGGAACGACTCGACCGTGCCACAAAACGGATTCAAGACCGTTCGCTCGCTAGCAGACAAACCGGGCCTCTCGTTCGACGAAATGATCGAGGCGATCGATGCGGGCACGATCAAGGCGATGTATATCGCATACAGCAGCTTTCCCAGCAGCCACGGCTTTGACAAGCGACTGCTGGAGGTTCTGCCGAAGCTCGAATTCCTGGTCGTTGAAGAGTCCTTCCCCAGCGCGCTGACCGAACTGGCTGACGTCGTCCTTCCCGGATCGATGTTCCTGGAAAAGGACGGTTCGTTCACCAACGCGGACCGCACGATTCAACGAGTCCGGGTGACGCTGCCGCAACCCGGCGACGTTCACTCCGGCTGGTGGTACGTGCAGCAAATCGCACAGCGTCTGGGCTACAACCTGAACCACCGTCACCCTACCGCCATTCTGGACGAGATCGCGAAACTGATGCCGATCTATCAAGGGACTTCTTTCCCGCGACTGGAACGCGGCCCAATGCAGTGGCCGACACAGCCGTTCGGTGTGGGGCAGCGCGCATTTCTGAGCGTCGAGTCGGGGTTGGCTCCCGAATCAGTCCAATTCGTGGCCGACTAGACACCCGCAGCACTGACCGTCCGGTGGGGCTGAACTTGGAATCGAAGGAATCGCCAGCATGCTAGATGAAGTCAAAGGATTTGTCGTCACACTCCGCCGCGTTGCGGTGCCGAATCGCACGGTGCAGTACCCGGACGAAAAGCGCATCATGTCGCCCCGCTTTCGCGGTTTGCCGTCGTTGCGAGCCGATCCGGAAACGGGCGAAGCGCTCTGTGTCGCCTGCGGACTCTGCGCACGTATCTGCCCGACCAGTTGCCTTGAGATGAACGTCGTGCCCTCTGAAGAAGGCGATCGCGAGCTCGGCGAATTCATCCTCCGTTCAGGACGTTGTCTCTTTTGTGGCTTCTGCGCTCAAGTCTGTCCGGTCGACGCGATCACCATGAGCGGCGAATTCGAACTGGCCACTATGGAGCGCGAAGGCTTGATCTACACCAAGACCGAACTTGCCAGCATCGGCGCACAAAACGAGACGTGGTGGGACGCCGGCTCCGAGCCTGACGACCAACCAGAGTAAACAGACGAGCATGACCAACCGACCGGGGCTCAAATGAGTCCCGGTTTTGTTTTGTCTCCGACGGTTGTCAGCATTCCGCGACTTCCGTTCGACCAGGCTTGCTGTAAGATCGAATCGCGGTCTGGAACTCGTACCGCATGACGACCGAATGGAGGAACAGCCATGGCCAAGGAATTTCCGTTTTTCTGCGCCGGTGAATGGCGGACATCCGACAAGCCACTCGAGATCAAGAACCCGTTCAACGACGACACCGTCGGGACAACCTGGTACGCGACCGAGAAGGACTACGAGGACGCCGTTGTCGCCGCGCAAGATGCCTTCGAAGAGACGCGCAAGCTCGGCACGTTCGAGCGCGTTCAGATCTTGCAGCGCATGGCGGAAGGCATGGCCGAGCGACAGGAAGAGATTGCCCGCATCATCGCTTCGGAGGCAGGAAAGCCGATTCGGGATGCCCGCGTCGAATCCGCACGTGGGGTCTTCACACTGCAAATCGCCATCGAAGAAGCCAAGCGCATCGGTGGAGAGGTAATCCCGTTGGACCTGATGGCATCGTCGGCGGGCCGTTTCGGCGTCACGCGCCGGTTCCCGATCGGGCCAATCGCCGGCATCTCGCCATTCAACTTCCCTCTTAACCTGGCGTTGCACAAGGTCGCGCCGGCAATTGCCTCGGGCAACACCGTGGTACTGAAGCCGCCCACACGGGATCCGCTCACCATGCTCGCCTTCGCTCAGATCGTTGCCGAGTCCGGTCTGCCCAAAGGGGCCGTCAGCATCATGCCGATGGATCGTGAAGCTTGGCGACCGGTTGGTGACCGACGACCGGTTCAAGCTCCTCAGTTTCACCGGCTCACCGGCCGTGGGCTGGGATATGAAGAGCCGGGCCGGGAAGAAGAAGGTCGTGCTTGAACTTGGCGGGAACGCGGGAGTCATCATCGACAAAGACGCGGATGTCGATCTGGCAGCCGCCCGCGTGCGCGTTGGTGCCTTCTCCTATGCTGGACAAGTTTGCATCTCGGTGCAGCGCGTCTACGTTCACCGTTCGCGTATGCCCGAGTTCACGCAGAAACTGATTGATCAGATCGGCTCCATGAAGATTGGCGATCCCCTCGACGATTCGACCGATCTGGGCCCAATGATCGACGACAAGGCCGCGCAGCGGTCGGAAGAATGGGTTGCCGACGCGGTACGTGAGGGCGCCAAAGTCCTGGTGGGTGGCAAAGCGCGGGGCCGCTTCTTCGAGCCAACGGTACTGACCGATGCCAAGCGATCCAGTTTCGTCTGCAGCCGCGAAGCGTTCGCGCCCCTGGTGAACCTCTTCCCATTCGACGACTATGAAGCGGCGCTGCGAGAGGTCAACGACTCGATCTATGGCCTGCAAGCCGGTGTCTTTACCGGAAGTCTGGAGCACGCGCTCCGTGCCTTCGAGACGCTCGAAGTCGGTGGCGTGATCATCAACGACATCCCAACCTATCGCATCGATCACATGCCGTACGGTGGCGTGAAGGACTCCGGCCTCAGCCGTGAAGGCCTGCGCTACTCCATCGAGGACATGACCGAATCACGACTGATGGTGATCAACCGAGTCTCGTAAGGGCTTGAGTATCGCGGGCAGCGCGTTACGCTGCCCGCGTCGCTACGCCTCGATAAGGCCACGCAAGCGCTCGAGGTTTTCAACATCTTCGTGGAGATCGTCGCTCTTGGGGGTCTCGAGTAACGCCGCGCGATCAGCGAAACGCGGATCGTTGACGAAGTGGCGGAACCCATCAAGTCCGATCTGTCCGGCACCAATATGATCGTGTCGATCCACGTGGGAGCCGAGTTCGCGCTTCGAATCATTGAAGTGGAACGCTTTCAGGTTTTCCAGTCCGAGAAGGCGATCGAAAGAATCCATCGTCTCGTTGTAACCATCATCGGTTCGGATCTCGTAGCCTGCGGCGAAGATGTGACAGGTGTCGAGACAGTAGCCGACGCGCTCGGTCGCTGAGATCAGTTCCATGATGCTCGCCAACTGCTCGAAGCGGTGGCCGATCGCCGAACCCTGACCAGCCGTCGTCTCGAGCAGTGTCATCACCTTGAATCCTGGAAGATCGTCGTGAACGCGATTGAGCGCCTGGCCGATGCGCTTGATGCCCTCTTCCTCGCTCGATTTGACGAACGATCCCGGGTGGGTGACCAGGAACGGGACCTGAAGTTGTTCGCAGCGCTCAAGCTCGATGCGGAACGCGTTGATCGACTTCTCCCACAGCTCGTCGTCGGGCGACGCCAAATTGATCAAGTAGGAATCGTGCGCCACCACGGGACCGATACCGGACTCCTTCAGACGCGCCGCGAACTTCTCAACCTGAGCATCGTCGATGGGCTTCGCTCGCCATTGGTTGTTGTTCTTGGTGAAAATCTGCAGAGCTTCGCAGCCTGCTTGCTCGGCTCGATCCACGGCCTTGTCGAATCCTCCGGCGATAGACATGTGGGCGCCAAAACGCATCGCTACTCTCTTTCTCTACTCGCCAACTCACCGAATAACAGGTCGCTCGCCCGTCGGCGCTTCGCATGTATCCCCTTGACCCGCGGCACCAGTCAGCTGTCTTAGCACGCGGCTTAGTCTATGTGACCTCCGCGTCGGTCAACTCTTCCAGCTTCTGCTTGTTGAAGCCGACAACCGTCCCAGCCGGGCTAATCACCAACGGACGGCGCAGCAGGGTCGGTTCTTGAATCATCAGGTCTAACAGCTCGTCGTCGCTCAGGTCCCGTTCGGCCAACTGCATCGACCGATAGGCACGGCTTCGAGTGGAGAGGACGTCGTGAGGCCGAAGTCCGGCCCGCTCGAGAACGGACGCCAATTCGTCCCGAGTAAACCGCTGCTTGAAGTAGTCTCGGCGCACGTACTCGATTCCGCGTGAGCCGAGGAACTCCTCGGCTTTCTTGCACGAAGTTCAGGTGGGATGAACGAAAATCTCCACAGCGCGCCACTCACTTTCTGTCTTTGGTTGACCATCCCAGCATCGCGTGGACCAGGCACATGCGCATCGATAGATCACGGCACTCAATGGTCAACTGCACGTGGTTTGCCGCAGTATACCGTCACCCGATTGTACGTACAACATTGGCGTCCACTAGCAACCTCGGCCGCCCTCCGGGACACCCTGCGTACGTTCTATTACTCTGGAGTGATTCTGCCGTTCCAGAAGCACCAGCAATGGTTGGCAAGCAACATGCGTTTATCGTATCAACACCGGATGCAAGTCAGATTGTGTGCGGAGACCGAGGCGGCCGAGTTGAGAATGGAACGTCGCCTGTAGCTAAGCGAATTTGCGACGCGCCACAAAGGACAGTCCAGTGTTTCGTACAAGCGACAATGAGCACGCCCAAATTCATCTGCTCTCGTTCCTTCCGCCCGATTCGATCCGCGACGGGTCAGATGATGACGTGCGATTTGTGCGAGAGTCGTTCGCCCCTTCCGGCCACAGAAACATGCATTCAGGATCAGGCTCTGCTGATGGCGAATCTGCCAGCATGTATTTCCGTTACCGAGTGGTCGATCCCGTCGGATTCGACCACGTCAACACCGCAATGGTCCACGCCACGGGATATCGCGCCATCGACTTCTACTCGAATGCCGACCTGCTGACGCTGATCACGTTACCGGAAGACCAGCCCACAATAGTTGCGTTGCTCAATGCAAGCCAACCGGTAAATCCAACACTGGTGCGCTGGACAACGCGACACGGTGACGTAATCGCGGTGGAGCTCCGTACTCGTCAAATTACCAACGAGGATGGCGAAGTTGTTGCACTTGATGTTACCGCGCACCAGATGACAACCTCCAAGGACTCGATGAACGGGCCAAGCAAAGTCGACCTCCAACTACGGGCCGTGCTCGATTTCACCGATGATGCGCTCGGCATCTTGCGTGGGCACCTGAACGATGAAGATGAGATCTCCGACTTTACCTGGGAATACGCCAATCGTGCGGCATCCGTACTCCTAAACGACGCCGACTACGATCTGACGGGAACCCATCTATCGGATACATTCCCGGGCTTACAGGGTCGTGCGCTTATTGAGTTCTTCGGCGCCGTCGTGATGAACGCGGACAACTCGACGCGAGCGAGCCACACGCTGCTGCTGAACGGAGACCTCTCGATCTCGGCGGCTCGGCGCGGAGAACGGGTCATCGTTTCACTGCAACCACGGAACGAGACCGAACAGTCATTCCTGTCGAAGCCACTCGCGGACCTGGCCGAGGATATTCTCGATCAAGGCTCGAACCTGAACGACCGGCTCGCGGCCGTCGCGGACGCTTTACTCAACGTTGGTGCTGACTTCGCGATTATTCTCGCCAATCGAGGTGGCGATCACCTTCCGTTGTCAATCCTGCGTTCAGCAGACGATTTCCTGGATCGAGAGCCACTCTGCCAGGCGATCAACCACTGGGAACAATCCCAGTCGGATAGCGTCTCAACCCTCAACCGCGGTCCGCAGATCGATGGACTTGTAGTGCTGACATCCGCTCCTGAGATCTCGGAGCACCACGTCAACGTCGATCGGCAGACACTCAGTTTTATTGAGAGCATTCACCCCTCGTCACTTCACGCCGTGTCGCTTCGCGGCGCTCACCAGGAGATCGGCACGGTGTTGTTCGGAACCTCCAAGGAACACAGTCCGCTATCCGACGAGACGCTTCGGTTAACCCTTCTCATGATCCGCCCGGTGACGAATCTAATTGAAATTGTCGAGCTTCGCGATGAGATGAAGGCTGCCTCAGTTATGCGCGAGGACTTCATGTCGATCGTCGCACACGAGATTAAGACGCCGTTGACGGGAATTCGCGGGTACGGGCAATTGCTCGAACGCTACATGTTCCGTGAGCAGCCCGATCTCGATCACGCGCGCCGCGCGGTCAGTGGTCTACGAACGCAGATCGAACGATTCCTGACGCTGGCGAACGACCTGCTTGACGCGACGCGGATTCATCATGGTCGGCTGGATCTCCGACTCGAACCGTGCGATCTGCGTGCGGTCGCTCAAGACGCCATCGAACGAATATCGACGACGAGCCTGTCGAATAACCGGGTCGTCAAGCTTGACGTTGAGGGACCGGTTATGGGCGTCTGGGACGCCGCGCGTATCGACCAAGTTCTTTTCATTCTGCTGTCGAATGCGCTCTCCTACTCCCAACAAGGCCCGGTGCGCATGTCACTCCGGCAGGATAAGGACCACGTCTTGATCACGGTTTCGGACGAAGGAATGGGGATCGAGCAGAGCGACGTTCGCAACCTCTTCGTACCGTTTGAGCGCGGCGCCAAAGCTTCGGGAATGGCGGAAGGCTCCGGCTTGGGCCTGTACCTGGCTCGTGAGATCGTCCTGCATCACGGGGGACAGATCTCCATTCGGAGTCAGCCCAAGATCGGCACCACGGTAACGGTCCAGCTTCCAATGGAGGCGGTACCAAACACCGAGTCCATGTGATACGTCACTCGCGCGGCCAGCCTGGTCGCTCCCACGACGGTTTGGGATAGCTGTAAAAGCCGCGACCGGTCTTCCGTCCCAATTCACCATGTTCAACCATGTCAACTAGAAACTGGGGCGGCGCGTCATCGGCGTTGCCGCTCTCGGCGGCATAGTGCCGTTCGATGTCGAGTACGACATCAAGACCGACCCGATCCATCATGGCGAATGGGCCGATGTCCGCTTCCATCGACAGGCACCAGAGACGATCGACATCCTCAGGCGTCGCGACACCCTCCGCGACCACCTTCAGGCTCTCACGCTTCACCGCGTGCCAGACACGGTTGAAGATGAAGCCGGTGCTCTCTGCCTGGGCCACGATGGGAACCAGGTCGCACTGGCGCAAAAAGTCCGCAACCTGACTCATGAGGTTGGGATCTGTCTGACCGCACGACATGATCTCAACTGCTGATCGCTTCCATGGAACGTTGTAGAAGTGGTTATTCATCAAACGCTGTGGATGCGCAGTTACGTCAACTAAGTGACGGCTCTTGAAGGAAGAACTGTTGGTGGCCAGTATCGTGTCCGACGGAACAAGTTGCGACAGTTCGCCGAATAGTGCCCGCTTGATCTCCAGTCGCTCCGGCACCGCCTCGAGCACGTACCAGCATCCATTCACCGCATCTGACAGCGATTCAGCGACCTGAACCACTTCTCCCAGGGCAGCCGCGCTTGCTGGCAACAGTCCTTCGGACGCTAACCGAGTCCCTTCCTGCCGCATACGTGCTTCGGCGGCATGCAGCACGTCGAAATCGCGATCGTAGATCCGGACGACCACACCGTGTGACGCGAGTTGGAGACTAATCTGCCAACCCATCGTTCCCGCTCCAATTACCGCGACCGATCGCTGATCTAAAGTCACCATTTCATCTCCCCCTCTACTTCCTACCGCCCCAAGGTACAGGTCATTGTGTGCCACTTCCTCTGCAAAGGAAGCGTGACCGTACCGCCAAACCCGTTGTACACTGCCGCCAGGAGGCAGACGATGCGTGCGTTGATCACCGGCGGTAGCGGACAGCTAGGTCGAGCGTTGAAGCGAACGGCTGTTGATACCGATTGCGAGGCATTCAGCCAGCGACACCTCGACGTCACCGATTTTGACGCTGTCTGGGATCGGGTCAAACGTCTGGAACCCGACTTGATCATCCATGCTGGGGCCATGACCGACGTCGACGGTTGCGAGCGAGATTCCGACCGTGCCTGGCGCGTCAACGCACTCGGCACGCAACATGTCGCCGCGGCGGCTACTGAAGCCAGCATCCCGCTGGTTTACGTCTCCACCAACTTCGTGTTCGACGGCGAATCCAAAGAACCGTATCACGAGTTCGATCGTCCCAACCCGATCAGCGTTTACGGCGCATCCAAACTCGCTGGCGAATTCGCGGTACAGTCGATCTGCCCAAGACACTATATTGTTCGCACCTCAATGGTCTACGACGAATCCGGCAGGAACTTCGTCAACACAATGCTGCGCCTGGCGCAGGATCGTACCTCGCTGCGCGTGGTCGCCGATCAGGTTGGGAACCCTACCTACGCTGGAGATTTAGCTGAGGCTATTTGGAAGCTCGTGCGTCGTCCCAACTATGGGCTTTTTCACCTAACCAACACCGGAGTCGCCAGTTGGCACGATTGGGCGACTGAGATCTTTCGACTCAGCAACGTGAACATCGACGTCGAGCCGATTCCGGCGTCGGACTACCAGCGCGCCGCAACTCCTCCCCGAAACGGAGCTATGGCAAACCTCGCCGCTGCATCGCTGAATGTCACATTACCCCAGTGGAAAGACGCCCTGGGGCGCTGCCTGGCGAACCGGACCGAGCTCCTCAGCGCCGAATGAGCGCTCGTGTCGACGTCATCATTCCAACATTCAACGGTTGGGAGTTCCTCTCCGGGTGCCTGGAGGCACTGCAACGGCAGTCATTCCGCGACTTTCAGATAATCGTCGTGGACGACGCTTCCACCGACGGCACGACCGAACACCTGCGCGACTCCTGGCCAAACGTGAGAGTGATTCCGCTGCGCTTCAACGTAGGCCTGGCCCGAGCCATCGATCTGGCGTTCGAGATCTCCTCGGCGGAACTCGTCGCACTTCTCAACAATGACACCGAACCAGCGAATGACTGGCTCCAAAGACTGGTCGAGACGATCGACCGGCACCCTGATGCAGCGGCCGTCACCAGCAAGCTCCTATTGTTCGACCGGCATGACTATCTGCACTCGGCTGGAGATACCTACTCATTGCGCGGTCGTCCGGGAAACCGGGGCGTCTGGCAGCGCGATGTTGGACAGTTCGACGTGGAAGAGGAGGTATTTGGCGCGTGTGCTGGGGCCGCGCTCTATCGTCGCAAGATACTGGATGAAGCGGCTGCAATCGATGGCTCCATCCTCGACCCAGATTTCTTTATGTACTGCGAGGATGTCGACCTGAGCTGGCGCCTACATTTGCTCGGGTATTCCATCGTCTACGCGCCGCGTGCGATCGTCCATCACCGTCTTTCGGCCACTGGCGGCGGTCCGCTCGCCTCCTATTTCGTGGCCCGCAACACCATCCTGGTTGTGGTGAAAGACCTGCCTGGACCGCTGCTGCGCCGCAATGTATGGCGCATCATCAATGACCAGGTGCGCGAAGTGTGGCAAACGCTGCCGCACGTTCGGGAACCTGCTGCCCGCAGCCAACTTCGCGGCACGCTGGCGGCGACGCTCCTCTTGCCGCGCATGCTACGAAAGCGTCGCCAGGTACAGGGCAACCGTCGGATCTCCATTGAGCGTCTCGAGCAATTGCTGGAGCCTTAGCGCTCTGCGAGCCTTTGGTCTGAAAAAGCCGATCGGCGGCCCGGTGATTCCGAGAGCCGCCGATCGACCATCATGGAGGAGGGGAATTAGTCGGCAGGAGCAATCGCTTCGCGAGGTTTCTCGCCGATGCGACGATAGCTCGGTAACAGAACGGACAGCGAACCAACGAACGAGAAGCAGGTCACGCCGGAGAACATGAGCGTCAGCGGCGTCCCGATCGCGTCCGCGATCGCGCTGATCGGAAGTACCGTCAGCGGGCGAATCGACTGCGACACCATGTAGACGCCCATCACCCGACCATAGACCGACTCATCGGTATTCATCATGATCAACGTGCTATTCAAGGCCATGTACGAATCGCCGGTCATTCCAGTAAGGAAGAGGAACGGCAGCGCGACTAGCAGGTTGTGCTCGTAGACAGAGAAGGCGAATCCGAACAGGCACGCGCCGAAGATCATGCCCAGCACGAGCTGGAGCATCCCCTTCCGCTCGTAGCTCGAGAGATAGGCAATAAGTAGGGTCCCGGTCAGCGCTCCCACTCCAGCGACGGTCAATAGCAGCCCAAGCCCGGTCGAACCGATATGGAGCGATCCCAAAGCAACCACAGGCATCAGGCTCGTGTAGGGCATGCCAATCGCCAGGGGCACGAATCCGAGACTCATCAGGACCAGCAGAATGCGGCGCCGTCGAATGTACGCAAAGCCGTCGACCAGGCTACTACGCACCGACCGTCGCTGCCCCGCGACAATGCCGGGATTCTCAACGCGGAAGATCGACCACCAGACCCAGATGTAACAGGCCGCAAAGACAAAGTAGACGCCGCCGACGTTGATGAACGGTATGGCGATCATGACTCCGGCGATTGCCGGACCGACCACGCGCATCAGGTTCATGCCCGCGGTATTCAGCGCGATGGCGTTAGCGAGCTGATTTCCTTTTCCCACAATCTGTGGGAGGTAAGCCTGGCGCGCAGGCATGTTGAGAGCAAACGCCGTCCCCTGGATCAGCCCGATGACGAAGAGCCACGTCAGCGTGATGATATGAGTCGAGACCAATATGGCCGCGAAGAGGGCGGTGACGCCGAGCGCGGCCTGCGTCCAGAGGAGCACTGTTCGCTTGGCAAACCGATCGGCAACCACGCCGCCCAGCGGCGAAAGAAAGATACGCGGCAGCCCCATTGCCAAGGTCACCAAACCCAGCGACAGGGCATTGCCGGTCAGCTTGTACGCCAAGTAGCCACGGGCGACCTGCTGCATCTGCATTGCCATCCAGGAACCAAGGAACCCGAACCAGAGAACGCGGAAGTCTCGAACCTGAAGGGACTCGAACGTCTTGCCAGCCACACCGCGCAGGCGCGACATCCCACCTGTTTGCGCGTGCGACGGCGAACTCGACCCGTCAGACGAATCCTCACTGCCACCTAAGTGCATGACTCAATCCCTTGACTTGAACCCAAATACGACGATAGACGCGTTTGGATCTTGCGCCGCGGATCGGCGACTATTCCGGGACTATCCGTCGTTAGGGGGTAAGAGATTGGATTCCAGTCTGGCCAGCATCGACTCCATCATCGACAGTTCCTCCGCCGACAATCCGTCCAGTGCCCGCGACCGGTGTCGCTCCTGGATCTCATGGATTTCGGGAATGGCGTTCAGAGATTGCTCGGTCAGCCACACTCGCTGCAACCTGCGATTATCAGGATCGCACTCGCGATGAACCCAACCGGCTTGCTCCAGACGCTGGAGTATGCCGGTCAAGGTGGCAGGTTCGATCAACATACGCCGCCCCAACTCCGCCTGTACCAGCCCGTCTTCGGCCAGCAAGCGATTGAGCAAACCCACCTGCGGGGCGGTCAACCCGAATGGCTGCAGCGCGTCGTCGAACGCGCGACGGAGCAACCGTGCAACGCGTGCGATCCGGGCAGTGGGTGCGATGGCGACGTGGTCTCGCCTGAGCTTGGTTGACATGCGTCTAATGGCCGCCTGTTTCAATGTTAGGCTGCTAATATTCGTATGCTAAGATCATAGCACGTCAATGCAATTTGTGAAGTCCCTGTTAATCATCAGAGCGACGAAGATTTTGAGGATCGTTGAGCGCAGCGAGCGCCGGGTGTGGCCTGCACAGGGGATCAGACCAGCTCGGCTGACTTTCCCGATTCGCCGAGGGGATCACGGGCGGTAGAATTCGCGCGGATGTCGCTCATTGTGAGCAGACCGTTGGGTTTGTCGTCCCCATCGAGGACGATCAGTTCAGGGGCATCAGCTTCGAGCAGTGCGGCCAGTGCGGTTCGCAGGTCGGCCGATTCATCGATGCGTGGCAAATCATAGCGCTCAGCGCGATCGATGGGTTGCATCGCGCTGCGCACCGGAATGAGGCTCAGTCGACGCAGCACATCCTGGCTCCCCAGCAGCTTACTCACAAACTCATCGGCCGGTCGTAACACGATCCGGCCGGGATCGTCGTATTGCACCACTTTCCCATCACGCATCACCACGATCAGGTCTGCCAGGCGAACGGCTTCCTCAACGTCATGAGTGACGAAGAGCATCGTCGGTCCCAGCTGACGGTGAATGCGCTGAAGCTCCCCCTGCAGCCGGTTTCGCGTAATGGCGTCGAGCGCTCCAAATGGTTCATCCATCAGGAGCATCGACGGGTTGGCTGCCAGGGCTCGTGCCAGTCCAACACGTTGCGCCTCACCACCCGATAGCTGGGCCGGAAACCGGCGCCGGTAGGCGGCTGGCGCGAGGCCCACCAGATCGAGCAGTTCGTCGATGCGCTCCGACGTCCGATGCCGGTCCCACTTCAATAGATTGGGCACCACCGCCACGTTGTCTTCAACTCGCAGGTGGGGAAAGAGCCCGGACTGCTGCACCACGTAACCAATACCGCGGCGTAGCTCCGGAGCGGAGACGGTGTCAATCGGAGTACCGTCAATTGAGATACGCCCGGAAGTCGGATCATACAGGCGGTTGATGAGCTTCAAGAGCGTCGTCTTGCCGCAACCGGAGGGACCGAGCAGCACGACAAACGTTCCCGGATCGACGTTGAAACTCACGTCGTCGACAGCCGGTCGGTCCATGCCGGGAAAACTCCGCGTCACGTGATCGATCTGGATTGAGCTCGCGGACGGTCGGTTACCATCTGTCGAATCGATCGAGCGCCTCCTCGGTCGGTAGTCTCAAACCTGTCCATTGTTCGATTGGAAAGCGGATTCGAGCCCTCGCGTTGTGGTACCGAGCGCAAGGCCGTAGACCGCGTGTGCCGCTAGCGCCTTCAGGTGCGTCGCAATCGGGTAGTCGGTCGGTTTGCCTGCTATGCCGATCGCCCAGAGGAGCAGTTCATCACTGCCGAGCCAAAGGAGCGATCCATAGAGCAGGCCGGACAACGGTCCTCGATCGAACGGGAAGCAGGGCATACGGGAGGCCCCACTGAGTCCCATAGGCCCAGTGCAGGCGATTTCCCAACGTTTCGACTCGTTGTCGGCTAATCGACACGCCAATCATGTCGGCGAAGCGATGTGCCACCCGCTCGGGTGACGACTCTGACTGCCCGTCGTTCGTCGACGCAGCGCTCTGATCTGACTGTTCGTTCTCAGGCGAAGATCGAACCCAGGAGGTAATTGCGGGAATGAGCGCCGACTGGCTCGCGTCCATAACCGCCGTTGCCATTGCGCCGGCGATCAATCCGAAACCAACCTGTTTGAGCATGATGTAGAGGGCATCCCTTCTTTGATGAGCAAGGCACCGCTGTGCAACCCATCGGTATCTCGCAGATGCGCATGGTGCATGCCAGTGACACTCCTCCGGATACCCAAGTCGTAGATTCACACCTCCAAGAGAGGCATACGCTCAACTCTGAACGATCGGGGTGGCACATTCCGTGCATGGCGAAAGCACCTGGTGGGTGCAGCCACTGTTGGGGGCATGTGCGCGTGAACTACATCTTGCAAGGCGAGCACTGGGCATTGTCGGATCCGAACGGGATCCCGCATTTGCTGCTTGACCACCTCTCCATCACCGGGCTGTCGTTGTTGATCGGTCTCGCCATCGCCTTTCCGCTCGGTTTGATCGCGGCGCGCTACGCTCGCTTCTACCTTCCCGCAGTTACGGTAGCGGGTGTTCTTTACACCATTCCAAGCCTGGCATTCATGGCGCTCCTTATTCCGTTCACCGGACTCACTCGCGCAACGGTCGTCATTCCGCTGGTCCTGTATGCCCAGGTGGTGTTGATCCGCAACATCGTGACGGCGGTCCGCTCGGTCGATCCTCTGCTGGTTGAAATTGGTCGAGCGATGGGAATGAACGGTCGGCAGCTTCAGCTCAAGATCATCCTGCCGCTGGCATTGCCAGTCATCATAGCGGGTTTACGTGTCGCCGCCGTGACAACGATCGGCATCGCGACTATCGCGCCACTCTTCGGGGTCAAAGATCTCGGTTACTTGATCTTTCAGGGCTTCAACACCAGTTATTCGGATCAGGTGCTGGCGGGAGTGATCCTGGTCAGCGCGCTGGCGGTGGTGACCGACCTACTGCTGCTCGGCCTGCAAAAGCTGTTGAGTCGCGGTCGGCGCGTGGAGGCGGTTGCCTGACGTCGTTCGCGCGAACGGCGGGAAAGGATCGGTCTTTGGGGTTCTTGCATCAGGTATCCGTCTTTCTGCGCGATCCCAACACGAATTTCGTCCAGCAGACGGAGGTCTTTCTGAAGCTCTGCCTGGTGCCCATCGGACTGTCGATCGCCATCGGCGTGATCCTGGGCATTGTGGTGGCTCGCAGACCATTCGCTGCCTTTATGGCAACCAACATCAGTGGAATGGCTCGTGCCATCCCGACGCTTGCCTTCCTGGCCGTCGTCCTCCCCTACCTTGGAATCGGATTTCGACCGGCTGCCACGGCGCTGACCGTGATGGGGATTCCGCCGATTCTGCTCAATACCATCGCTGGAATTCGTGGCATCGACCCGGTCGTCATCGAGTCGGCCTACGGCACCGGTATGACGACGTGGCAGGTGCTGACGCGCATTCAGGCACCACTGGCCTTACCGGTGACTGCCGCCGGAATTCGTACATCGGCCGTGCAAATCGTAGCGACCGCGCCGTTGGCCGCGCTAATCGGAGCGGGAGGGTACGGTGACTACATTCTGCAGGGCATTTACCTGCTGCAGACCGCGCCGCTGGTGGTCGGTTCGGTCGCGGTGGCACTGCTAGCTATGATCGCCGAATTCGGTCTGGCAGGTCTCCAGCGGCTGGTGACCCCAGAGGGGCTGCGCGAGCCGGAGGCAGATCGCGCCGCCGAGGCCGTTACCGTCCAGGCGGTCGCCTGACGGAGATCGAGCAAGTTAAGTGCTCGCGACTTCGCGACACGAACATACGAACGACATCGACGTTTCCATGAAGAGGATCTTTGATGCACAACGCGAAACGCCAAGCAACACGTCTCGTAGTCGGACCGATCATGCTGATCGCCATGCTCCTGATGGCTGGCTGCGGCGGAGCGACAACGTCTGGGGCAAGCAACAGCACCACCACCAGCACCAGCAGCGCCATGCCAACCACATCCAACTCATCACCATCCGTGGGTTCCATGGCCAGCCCGTCGTCGACCAGTACACCCGGATCCATGGCCTCACCAAGCGCGGAGGCGTCGCCACAGGCGGTCGCGCCGCAAGATATTCACATCACCATCGGTAGCAAACTGGATGTGGATGGTCAGCTGAACGCCGAGATGTACGCGCTGCTGCTGCAGAACAAGGGTTTCAAGGTCACAACCAAGCTCGGGCTTGGACAAACGCCAGTGCTCGATAAGGCAATCAAGAGCGGGGCGATCGACATCTATCCGGAATTCACCGGCACGGCAATCTCGCTCTTGAAGATGAACCCGACACAAAACGCTCAACAGGCCTATCAGGAGGTGGCATCCGCCTATCAATCAAAGTTCAACCTCACCTGGCTGCAACCGGCATACGGCCTCAACGACAGCTATGCGATCTGCACATCACAGAAGATCGCCAAAGAGAAGAATCTCACGTCGCTCAATGACCTGAAACCAATCGCCAGCCAGCTCACCCTGGCAGCGCAGCAGGATGGCATTGCTGCCGCGGTAGACCCGGTTGAGCAGCAGTACGGCATCAAGTTCAAGAAGGTGGTAAAGATCAGTGAGCAGCTCGGGTTCGAAGCAGTGACGTCCGGCAGTGCCGATCTCAACGTTTGTTACACCACCGATCCGAATATCATCGTCAAGAACTTCGTGGTCTTGAAAGATCCGAAGAACGTCTTCCCGATCTACAACCCCGCGCCAGTCGTGCGCGATCAGTTGCTGCAGCAGGCTCCATCCATCAAATCGACGCTCGACGCTCTGCAGCCCAAACTGACCACCGACGTCATGGTCGGGTTGATCAAGCAGGTGAGCGTGGACCACAAGTCGGTGCAGGATGTCGCCAAGGCGTTCTTGCAACAACAGGGCATGCTGCCGAAATGAGGCCAGTAACCTTCAGCCGCCGCTTCGTCGATACTCTCCCCACTAGCCACTGTGTAGGTTTCGGGGGAGAGGGTTGCCTGACGTTCAAAGTCTGCGGAACTTCCCCTTCTTGTCATCGTCAGACGACAATCGGATGGGCACCTCCAATCGTTGACTCAATTTGCGCAAGATGGTAGGCTGAACGTTGATATTGCTGCCGTTGACCGGGAGTAGTAGGCTGAAAGATCGACCGACAGGGAGACGGGACCATCGACTGAAAGTCCCGCGCGGTCGGAACCGCCGAAGTCGCCCGCGAGGCTGACGCTCGAAACACGGAAGTGGACTAAGGCGTCACGGGAGAGCCCGTTACAGCGACTGAGAGCGGCTACCTGCCAGTAAGTGGCTCGTGCCGAATCAAGGTGGTACCGCGGTGCTTAACCGTCCTTGCGAATGAGGGCGGTTTTTTGTTGTCTTGAACCCAAATCCCAGCCGCTGAAGTGGCGATTCAGGAGGAGCGAAGGATGTCCCCCGCAAACAACTCCGGCGAACTTGCCAAGACGTACGATCCATCGAAGATCGAAGGCCCGTGGTACGATCGATGGTTCGACAAAGGCTATTTCACGCCAGAGATCGATCCAGATCAGGATCCGTTCGTGATAATCATGCCGCCGCCGAACGTGACCGGTGAACTTCACATGGGACACGCACTATTCGTCGCGGTGGAGGACATCCTCTCGCGCTGGCATCGTATGCAGGGAAGGCCGACGCTCTGGCTCCCGGGTGCTGACCACGCTGGCATCGCCGGTCAATGGGTCGTCGAACGGGAACTCGCCGCCAAAGGGATGAGCCGTCACGACCTGGGCCGCGAACAGTTCCTCGATCACGTGTGGGAGTGGATGGATCGCTATCGAAGCCGCATTCTGAGTCAACTGCGCACGCTTGGGGCTTCCTGCGACTGGTCGCGCTTCCATTTCACCATGGACCCAGGCCCTTCTCGCGCGGTGCGCACCGCCTTCAAACGGCTGTACGACAAGGGTTTGATCTACCGCGGCGAGCGGCTGATCAACTGGTGCCCGCGCTGCATGACGGCCCTCTCCGATCTTGAGGTGGAGCACGAGGACGTGCAGTCCCACATCTGGACTTTGCGCTACCCGATTCTCGGCACGGACGACTTCATCGAAGTGGCGACGACTCGTCCGGAGACGATGCTCGGCGATACGGCCGTCGCTGTGCATCCAGATGACGAGCGCTACGCCCACCTGATTGGAAAGAACGCGACATTACCGATTCTCGGTCGCCAACTGCCAATCATCGAGGATGATGCCGTCGACCCTTCCTTCGGCACCGGTGCGGTGAAAGTGACTCCAGCGCACGATCCGAACGATTTCGAGATTGGGCAGAGACACCGTCTGCCATCCATCAACATGATGAACCTGGACGGCACCGTCAATGAGAACGGTGGGCCGTACGCTGGACAAACGATGGCCGAGGCACGGCGCAACATCGTCGCACGACTGGAGGAAGAGGGCTTCCTGGTCGAGGTCAAGGAGCATACCCACGCGGTGGGACGCTGCCAGCGCTGCGACACGATAGTCGAGCCGATCATCAGCAAGCAGTGGTTCGTCGAGATGCAGCCACTGGCCGATCCGGCCATCCGGGTGGCCAAGGACGGCACCGTTCGCTTCGTGCCAGATCGCTTCAAGGGGATCTATCTGCACTGGATGGAGAACATCCACGATTGGTGTATCTCGCGGCAGCTCTGGTGGGGTCATCGAATCCCAGTATGGTATTGCGACTGTGGCGAAATCATCGTCACCGATCAGGAAAAGGTGGAGAGTTGTCCGAAGTGCGGCAGCACCAAGCTGTCGCAGGACCCGGACGTGCTCGATACCTGGTTCAGTTCAGGGCTGTGGCCCTTCAGCACGCTTGGTTGGCCCGACCAGACCGAAGACTTGAAGTATTTCTATCCTGGCTCGGTGATGGAGACCGGCTACGACATCCTCTTCTTCTGGGTGGCGCGCATGATCTTCTTCGGTCTCGAGTTCATGGGCGAGGTTCCGTATCACACCGTTTATCTGCATGGCACGGTGCGAGACGAACAAGGTCAGCGCATGAGCAAGACCAAAGGAAACGTTATCGATCCGACCGAACTGACCAAAGAGTATGGCAGCGATGCGCTACGGTTCACCCTCATCACCGCCGGAGCTCCGGGCGCCGACATGAAGCTCAGCACGCAGCGCGTCGAGTCGAATCGTAATTTCGGCACGAAGATCTGGAACGCGACCCGCTACGTGCTTCGATCGATCGAAGCAGAAGGCGTTCAGCGCGACGAACTAGGTGCGCCGCTGTCTGCCGATCCGAAGTACATGACGTTGGCGGATCGCTGGATTACCAGCCGTCTCGAGCAGTTAGTGGCCGACGTGCAGGACCTGCTGATCAACTATCAACTCGGTGAGGCGGG
The DNA here is from genome assembly GCA_963782955.1 of uncultured Chloroflexia bacterium. GTDB lineage: Bacteria > Chloroflexota > Chloroflexia > Thermomicrobiales > Thermomicrobiaceae > CALAGB01. Next base: position 352,632 of record CAWALJ010000002.1, read on the forward strand.
ACGCCGCATCTACGAGTTCCTCTGGTCAGAGTACTGCGACTGGTACATTGAATCGACCAAAGTGGTGCTCAACGGCGAGGATGCCGAAGCGAAAGCGACGGCGCGTCAGACGCTGGTCACCGTGCTCGAACGCGCGCTGCGTCTGCTGCATCCATTCATGCCGTTCGTCACCGAGGAACTCTGGCAACATCTGCCGCACGCGGGCGAAAGCATCATGACAGCCCCCTGGCCAGTGTCTGAGCGCGCACGCATCGATGAGCGAGCGGTCACGGAATATCAGTTCCTGATCGACGCGGTGCGAGCGGTGCGCAATGCTCGGGCGGAATCTGGGGTCGAGGCTTCCTTCTGGATCGCCGCCATGATCTATCCGGGCTCGCACCAGGAGACGTTCCACGAACTGGAGGAAGTCTTCTCCTTCCTGGCTCGAGTCGGCAAGGACCGGTTGGAGTACCGCGAAGAGCCACTCGAGGCGCCCAAGGCCGTTGTCACTCTGGTGGTCGATGACGCGGTCATCTACCTGCCGTTGGCGGGCATGGTCGACATCGTGGCGGAGCAGGAGCGGCTGCGCAAGGAGATCGAACAGGTGGACGCTGAGATCGCCCGCATCGGTCAATTGCTGTCGAACGAGCAGTTCACCAGCAAGGCGCCCGCGGACGTGGTCAACAAGCAGCGCGAGCGCCTAACCGCGTCACAAGACCGGTTAGCACTGCTTCAAGCACGCCTGGACGAATTGGACGGATGAGTTCTCGTTCGCCTCATGGCCAATCCGATGCTGACGAGGGATTGGGCGGCGACGTCGTTCAATCCCTCGATCCCGAGTATGCGCTCCCGGTCGAGTGGTACACGCGACCAGTTCAGCAGGTGGCGCGCGATCTGCTCGGCTGCGTCATCGTATCGACGCTGGGAGACGTGATGGTCGCCGGTCAAATTATCGAGACCGAAGCCTATGACGGAGAGGATGACCCGGCAAGCCACTCTGCCTTCCGTCGCAACGGCGTGGTGCAGGCCATGTGGGGACCGCGTGGCACGCTCTACGTCTACCGCGCCTATGGGATGTACCCCTGCTTCAACGTCGTTGCCGGACCGGAACGACGTCCTTCGGCCGTACTTGTGCGCGCGATCAGCCCCCTTCACAACGGGGGCGAAATGGCGCGACGATCGGGTCGAAAGCCAGGGGAAAAAGTGGCCAGTGGACCGGGATTGACTGGACGCGCCTTGGGCATCGACCTATCACATAATGGCACTGCACTGCAGCGAGAGCCGCTGTGGATCCAGCCGGGACCGAGAAACTTCGAGGTAGTCAGCGGGCCGCGTGTTGGCATCACGCGCGGCATGTCCCATAACTGGCGCTTCGCCATCGCCGGGCATCCAGCCATCTCTAGGCCGTTCCGCACCCGCTAGGCGAATCATTGTCGCTCGTCCGACCTCGTTGACCTCATCCGCCCGTTCGAGTAGTTTCCCGGTCCGTATCGGATGGCACGCTCGCTCCCACTGCTATACTGGTTTGGCAGGAGAGATTGATGCCAATTGCCATTCTGGACGACGCCACCATTGGAAAAATCGCCGCCGGCGAGGTGATCGAGCGCCCCGCGTCAGTGGTCAAGGAATTGATCGAAAACGCGCTCGATGCGCACGCTCGATCGGTGCTGATCGACATCAACGAGGGCGGCAAAGCACTCATCCGGGTGCGCGACGATGGCGATGGCATCGCACAGGAGGATCTCCTGCTGGCGGTCGAGCGGCACACGACTTCGAAGTTGCATGCCTTCGAAGATCTCGACCATCTCACATCATTCGGCTTTCGTGGCGAGGCGCTCGCCAGCATCTCCGCGGTGGCTGACCTGCAAATCCTCAGCCGTCCACCCAAGAGTAGGAGCGGTTGGTCGCTGCGTTCCGAGTTCGGGCGTACCGAGTCACCAACGCCTACCGCCGCCGCGACCGGTACCACCATCGCGGTGCGCGACTTGTTCGCCAACGTGCCCGCCCGGCGCAAGTTCTTGAAGCAGGACTCCACTGAAGTCGGTTACGTGCATCGGGTCGTCTCGGCCTACGCGCTCGGATTCCCGGAGGTTCGATTCGAACTCAACGTCGACGACAGGACCGCTCTTGCAACCGATGGGAGTGGCAATCTATTCAATGCCGCGGTGGGAGTCTTCGGTGCCGACATTGCCGGGCAGATGGTGGAGATTGAACCATCCGCCGTCGAAGATGAACGAGAGACCGACGACGATCATCCTAGGGTAGAAATCAGCGGTCTCATCGGCCTGCCGACCGTAACACGCGGCAACCGGCAGCAAATGGTGTTGCTGGTCAACCGGCGCTGGATCGAGCATCGCTCGTTGGCGTTCGCAATTGAGCAAAGCTACCACACGTTGATTATGGTCGGACGCTATCCGATCGCGGTGGTCAATATCTCGGTGCCGGGTGACCGGGTCGACGTCAACGTCCATCCGACCAAGCGTGAAGTGCGCTTCAATGATGAACGCCTGGTCTTCTCGTCGGTGCAGCGCGCCACACGCGGGACCCTGATGCACCACACTCCGGCTCAATCAGTCCCGCTCGTAGTCGAGAGTCCACTCTCGGCGGAGAGCGTTCAGCGGCGCATGACGCTGGCGAACCCTGAACGCGTGCATCAGCCACAGCGGCCGCTGATCGAGCAACGGATTCAAACTACGAGCGACACTGAACGGGTGCATTCTCCCGAACCTGTCGAGCCCGCAGTGCCGCTTCTCCGCGTGCTCGGACAGGTAAGTGGCACCTACATCATCGCCGAGGGACCAGACGGTATGTACCTAGTCGATCAACATGCTGCCCATGAGCGTATTTTGCTGGAACGCCTGCTCATTCAGCTCGAGCGTCAGGCACCGGAATCGCAAAAGATGCTCGAGCCTGTCGTTGTCGATTTGACACCTGAGCAACAGACAGCAGCGACTGACGCCGCCGAGGAACTCGAACAACTCGGCTTCGCCATTGAGTCATTCGGTGCTGGATCGGTCGCCATCCGGGCAGTTCCGGCCATCATGGCCCGTCGCGATCCGTCACGCACGTTACAGGCGATCCTGGACGAGATATCACGCGGGGGGAACGGGCGCTCGAAGTTCGAGTCGGTCGCCATGAGTACGGCCTGTCATTCGGCGATTCGGGCCGGTCAGAGCCTCTCGCTGGGAGAAATGCGGGAATTACTATCGCAACTCGAGGGCTGCACCGCGCCGCGCGCCTGCGCTCACGGGCGCCCGACCGTTCTCCACCTCACGCAGGACGAGCTCGAACGGCAGTTCTCCCGACGATAGCTCGGGAGTGCTCGTTGTCGGCCGGAGCAATTCTCGGGAGTTGGACAGCACCATGCCTGCTGGCTCGTCCGTGATCGTCACCTACGTGTTCACCGCACCGACTCAACCTCGCTTGAGGCGGAACGTGACCGTGGTACCCTGCCCCACCGCGCTCTTGAGCCATATTTGCCCGCCATGCGCTTCGACGATCGCTTTGGCAATCGGCAAACCCAATCCGGTTCCCCCCGCCGCACGGCTGCGCGCCTTGTCCACACGATAGAAGCGGTCGAAGACTCGCTCGTGCGCCTCAGGCGGAATGCCAACGCCCGTGTCATGCACGCTAACGTCCACTTCATGGGTAGCGCAGTGGGTTGTTACGTGAACTCGACCGCCCGGTGGTGTGTGCTTGATGGCGTTATCGATCAGGATACGGATGACCTGAGTAATGCGGTCGACGTCGAGCGGCACGACGCACTCATCTCCCCCGAAAGTCAGATCCACGTCCCGACTGGTGGCCAATGGGCGCATGGTCTCGACCACCCCGCCGACGTGACTGCGGATATCGGTCGGCTCGAGCACCAGTCCAAGTTGGTCCGAGTCGGCTCGCGCGAGGACGAGCAGATCGTCGACCATACGGTCCATACGATCGACTTCGTCAACGATGCCACTGGCCTCCGAGGCGGTGTCTTCACCCACTGCGTCGTCCCGGATCAATTCGGCGTTGAGCCGAATCAGCGAGAGCGGCGTACGCAGCTCGTGCGAAGCGTCGGCGACGAAGGAGCGTTGCCGGTCAAATGCGAAGCGAATCGGCCGCATCGCTCGTGACGAAAGGTAGAAACCGGCTGGAATGGCGAGCAGTGCGCCGATCCCCACGCCGAGCAGCGAGATCAAGCGGACGATGCGCAGTTCAGTGTCATGTTCCTGCAGGCTGCGCAGTCCCTGAACAGCGCCCACGATCTGACCGTTCGCACGCAGCGGAACCGTCAGGACGCGCATCGAACCGGCCGACTTGAGATCAACCGTGCGCACGTCGCGCTGACCGTTGAGCGCCTTCTTGACCCCGGCCTGAACTGGTACTCCCGGCATCAAAAGTCCGCGCGGATTGTACTCTACCTGTCCCTGAGCATTGACTACGAAGAGAATGGTGTCACCAGACTCGAGTACTTCCGCCTCAGATGAACGACCCTCTTCGGAGGACTCATCCTGTTGGGAACTGCTCGACGACGACACAGTTGGCGTCGATTGCGCGCCGATGTTGAGCGATCGCACCTGATCGACCCGATCGTAGAGAGACTGGTCGATCTCGGAATTGAGGCTGCGCTCCAGTGCCACGACGATCGCGACGCCGACCAAAGCGATCACCAATGCCACAACGGCGGCATTGAGAAGTGCGAGGCGGCGGCTGACTCCACGGAACATGGATCTGGATCAGCCGCGAATGACGTAGCCAGCGCCGCGGACAGTTTGAATCAGCGAGCGCGGACGACCGTCGTCCAGCTTCTTGCGGAGATAGTGAACGTAGAGATCAACGACATTCCCCTCAGGTTCGGATCCATAGCCCCAGACCCGATCGAGTATCTGATCTCTGTTCAGAACCTGACCGGCATTGCGCATCAGGTATTCGAGCAGGGCAAACTCACGCGGGGACAGATCCACCGCTTCGCCGTCGCACCACACCTGGTGAGTGCGGCTGTCGAGTGTTACGTTCTCGACACTCAGCCTGTCCGGCACGATCGGGCGATCTCCGCGGCGGGTCAATGCGCGTACCCGGGCGAGCAACTCGGTCACGGCAAACGGCTTCCCGAGATAATCATCGGCGCCCGCATCCAATCCCTCGACGCGCTCTGGCGTCTCACGACGCGCGCTCAGGATTAGCACCGGTGCCGTGATGCCCTGGTTACGCATCCGACGACAGATATCAAGGCCGTCAACTCCCGGAAGCATTCGGTCCAAAACCACCACGTCGAATGATCCGGAGAGCGCGTGCCGCAAGCCGGTCGTGCCATCGTTGGCGATCTCGACCTCGTAACGCTCCCTCTTGAGGATGCGCCCGATGATCTCCGCCAGTTTGACCTCGTCCTCGACAACCAGAACTCGCATCTGCTCTCCCGCATCCGCCTGATCTAGCTTCATCTTACATCCATCGAAGGCCGTCGAAGTACCAGCGACTGGATTGCAATACCTATACGTACACACATACGTACAGTCGGTAATGAGATAGAGTTGCCTGCCAGCGGCGAATCGCTCGATTCACAGAGTGCTTGGCCCAGACACAATGAAACCCTTCGGAGCATGGTACCCAATGCCGAAGAGTCTCATTCCAGGGCAATTCTGCTTGACAGATATTTGGAGACGATTAGAGTGCGGCGCTCAACCATTCAGCTCATGGACGATGGGAACGCGATTGGCTTCAATCCACACTAATCTGGCAGCCACGGCTATATTGCGTGTGCGACAGCCGCTCGACGTCAAAGACCGGCGCAGATCACGACGCTGCGACGAACGCTCAGCTGATCACGCAGTGTGCGAAGAGTTCGACGTCTCACGCTGGCTCTCATCGCCCAGCTTGATCCAACCATGGCGCAAGGCGTAGATAACCGCCTGCGTGCGGTCGTTCACGGCCAGCTTTCGCAGGATCGAAGTGATGTGATTCTTCACCGTTTGATCACTGATATTGAGCAGGCGCGCAATCTCTTTGTTACTGTTCCCGTGGGCCACGCTGTCGAGAATCTCCACCTCGCGCGGGGTGAGCGGCGAGAAGACCGCGCTGGACACCTCGTCGATCTGGGCCAATTCACGGAACTGATCGAGCACCTTGGACGCCACGAACGGCCTGGACAGCACGTTCTCGTTGATCAGGTATTCGCCACGCCCCACCCGTCGAATCAAGGCGATCAGGTCGGCCGGATCGATGTCCTTGGTGGAATAGGCGTTGGCGCCGGCGCGAATGGCGCTGAAGAGCTGCTCGTCGTCTTCATGCATCGTCAACACGATGACGCCTGCCTGCGGATGGCGACGCTTGAGGATGCGCGCCACTTCCAGGCCGCTCATATCCGGCAGGTTCAGATCGAGTAGAACCACGTCCGGCACGTGAACGTCCGACAGCCGAATTGCTTCCTGCCCCGAGTCGGCTTCACCAACCACCAGCAGGTCCGCCTCGTCCTCGAGACTCCAGCGAATTCCTCGTCGAAACAATGGATGGTCGTCGATGACGAGGATCTCAATCTGGTTCACTTCCGCCTCCTAGCGCCCGTATCTTGACGGTTGCCGCGCCGCGCGCGTGAACTACCCAACGCCCGCGTATTGAGCGGAATGGTTAGCCTGACATCGGTACCAGAACCGGGCTCGCTCTGAACCGTCAGTTCGGCGCCAATCACTTCGGCGCGTTCTCGCATGCCCACCAGTCCAAATCCGCTCGTTGCTGTAGTTTCAGCAGTAGCTGGCCGAAACCCAACTCCATTGTCGCGTATTCCCACCTCCAAACCAACGTCCGAAGCAAGAATAGTGACCGAAGTCCTAGTCGCGCGTGAATGTCGGTGGACATTCTGCAGAGATTCTTGAATGACTCGGAACGCGGTCATCTCCTGGTCGGGAGAGAGACGCGGCAGATTATCGTCGACAGAAATGTCGATATCACCGGGAAACAGATGCCGATAGGTCTGAATATAGTGCTCGGTGGTTGCCGCCAGACCACGCTGACTGAGCATTGTGGGACGGAGATCGAATATGAACCGGCGGATCTCGGTCAAGCCCTCACGCATCGCCGCCTTGACCCGATCGATTTCCTCGGCGCTACTTCGTCGACCATCATTGTCCACGGACAGGGAGCGACCGACGAACTCCAAGCCGATAATGGCGTTCGCGAGCACCTGCGCCGGCCCATCGTGAATCTCCCGGGCCAGCCTACGTCGCTCATCTTCCTGAGCTTGAATAGCCACCTCGCGCATCGCCACACGTTGCGCGTCATCAACAGCGGGAAGCTCTTCCTGGTGGCGCAATTGCTGCAGACTGGAGGTCAACAGGTGAGCGAACCCATTAACCTGACGGTAGAGGGATGAGACTCTCGTGTACCGGGCTACCAGATCCTGATCGCGCGCTCGCAACTCCGCATCCTCTTCGTCCTCCACCAGATCTGCGCCTGGTGGCAATGACAGCGAACGTTCGAGGCTGCGTTCTTCAAGTGTTCCTTGAATTGCAGAGCGAGCGTTTCCGATGACCGTGAGCATCTCGTTGAGCCGATCGGCTGTCGCGCTAAGTCGATCTTCGAGCGTCGAGATACCGTCCTGAATTCCCGCTACAATGATGTCCAGTTCCTCAGGCTCCGTGCCTGACAAGGTGTGCTCCTATCGGTATCGGTCGTTGCACATTTCGTGTACCGGTCTATTGCAACTTGCGAGAAAAAGATGAAGCGGAGCAAAATGGGGCCCTCCCCGCCTCAGTATAGCACGACTTTACTTTACCAAATCCGAAGGGTGTACGTATACCCTTAACCCGCGAACATACGGAGGTAGCAATGCAATCGGTGGCGCTCATAACGATCGGTCAAGCTCCGCGCGAGGACATCGTGGTGTCGATGTTTGGTGAGAGTGCTCCGGTGAACCTGATTCAACGTGGAGCCCTAGACGATCTCAGCCATGACGCGATCCTCGCGCTCAAGCCCGGCGAGTCAGAACACCCACTGGTGAGCCGTCTGCGAAACGGTACCGAGGTGGTCATCGCGAAAGAACGATTGATGCCCTATATGCAGCAGGCGGTCGATTCCGCCGTCGGTGAAGGGGCTGGGCTGATCGTCATCCTCTGTACCGGAGAGTTCACCCAACTGCACATCAACCTGCCGACGATATATCCGGACCGTGTGCTCGGTCACACGGTCGAAGCGGTCCTTCCGCGAGGGACGGTCGGCGTGATGTTGCCGCACCCGGGGCAGATGAAGACGATGCGTCACAAGTGGACGACCGAGACACGTGCGTTCGTGGGAACCGCGGTGTCGCCGTATACCGGCAGTGCTGAGCTTGCCGAGCACGCCAAGGACCTGGCCGCGAAAGGCGCCCAGCTCATTGTGCTCGACTGCATGGGGTTCGACGCGGCAATGAAACAGACAGTTGCCCGAGCTTCCGGGTTGCCGACGATTTTGGCCAATCGTCTGGTGGGACGCATCGTCGAGGAATTGCTCTGAGCGACGCGCCGCCCAATAGCGGCTGCATCCGACCGCGAACCAAATGTGAAAGAAACGTGGACGGAAGCTACGGCTCGGAGGATCCGAGGTGCGACACCATCTCGCCAGCCGGATCCTGGTCGTATCGGTGTCGCAGGTCGTTGGCGCGCACTCGCCAGAGGTCTCGCACCATCACCAAACTGTCGACTCCCGGGCGCACCTTGCTTCCATCGACGTGTCGCCAGGTGACCGGAAGCTGATACAGCTGGTAATTGAACTTGCGCGCGAGAAAGATGAGTTCAACGTCAAACCCGGTGACCAATGGTCCACGAACCTCGTTGACCAGATCCCGGTAGAGGAGTGAGCGACTAAACAGGTCCCGGCCTACCTCCGCGCGAAAGCCCTTGAAACCACATTGGGTGTCCTGCACTCCACGTACCGTTAGCCCGCGCACGAGATAATTGAACACCCGACCCATCAGGTGCCGGTGAAGCGGTTCATCGAGTCGTCGAGCCCCTTTACCCTCGCGGGTACCGATAACCAAATCCCAGCCCGACGAGAGCAGTCGCACCACATCGTCGACGTATGCGATCGGTGTTGAGAGATCCGCATCGGTGAAGACGATCGCCTCGCCCCGTGCCGCGTCGACGCCAGCGCGAACCGCTGCCGCCTTTCCGCGATGTGGCAGGAACAAATAGCGGACGTGTGGTCGATCTGCCGCGGCTCTGCCGATCTGCGGGGTGGCGTCCTGGCTCCCGTCATCGGCGATGATCAATTCCCATGTGTAGTCACGCGTCGCAAGAAAATCAAGCACCGTTTCAAGCGTGCTCGGTAGACGCGCTTCCTCGTTGTAGCACGGGATCACCAAGCTTAGCACGATATCAGTTTCCGTCAGTTCCTGGCCGAGGGTTGTGTCTGGAACGGAGCCCAAGCAGAGAACCTTCCGGTGCGCCGGGAGACGGCGGTGGAGCCGTCCGATCAGTCATGGAATTGTATCAACTCAATTTCCCCAGGAAGCCGTAGCTCGGTCAAACCTGCAGGCAAAGGGCCTGTGCGTCATGTGGCGACTGCATCAGGTCAGCCGAGCACGTGAACGCCATGACCGACGGTAAAATTGTGACGGTTTGTTTACGCGCGGTTAACTTCGGCGCGCGATACTAAGAGGTATCCGGCACGCCACCGGTTGACGTGTCAGATCTTGGATTCGGTCTATCGAGCGGTCAGGATATGCGTGGACTCCTAGCAAGTACGTCCAAGAGAATTCGATGGGTCGTCACCACCTTCCCCGCCACGATCGTCATCGTCTCGCTGATTCTCATTGTGGCTTACATCACCGCCGGATCCAGCCACGAATCTCATCGCGTGTTGATCGATGATGTCGGGCTCGATCTGGGCAAGGTTCTCAACTGGCAACTCTGGACGTTGCCTGCCTCAACAGTCATTCAGTCCAGCCCTGGCATCGGCGTCAAACTGGCACTGCTCATTGTGGTCGCATTGGCGGCGCTCGAATACATCGTTGGCAGCGTCCGGGCCACAGCCATCTTCTTCCTATCGGACTGGATAAGCGCACCGCTCACCATTTTGGTCGCCTGGCCGCTCGCGCATCTCGGCATCGAGCGAGCCTACTCCGTCCTGTACCGACCAGATACCGGTTCATCCGCTGCGGCACTCGGCGCATTGGCCGCGGCCATCGCCTTCCTTCCTTTGCGTTGGCGCGTGGTGGCGTATGGTGTGCTGTTCACTGTCTTGATCTGCCTGCTCCCCACTCCGGGGTTCTCTGCCAATATCGCGCATGTACTTGGCACGCTGGTGGGGGCAATTCTCGGAGTGTTGTTGGCTCGACGGCTTCCGGATCGAGGTTGGTCGGTCGAGCGATTGGCAACCATTGCCGCAGAAGCCCGCGTTCGCGTTCACCGGCACCAATCGGCCTGAAGGCCGCACCGCACATCAAGATCCCAACGCTCACTGCTGCGGCGGCCACACTGTCATGAGAAGACGCTATGCACGAGCGCCCGGGTCGAGTAGGCTGAACACCAACATGACGAGGGAGGTATCAGCTACATGCTCGAGACGTTCACCATCGACACGTTCAAACCACGACTACGTGACCGATTCACGGCACTCATTGATACCGGCGAGACCGTCGACTTCGAACTCGACTCGGTTCGATCGTTGGCGGAAAACTCCCTTCCAGACGCGGACCGTGACCAGCGAGCGCCATTCGCGATCACGCTTGAAGGTCCCCCAGGGATCGCTCTGATGCAGCGCACGTATCGATTCGTGCATAAGGATCTGGGTGAGTTCGATATGTTCATCGTACCGGTGGAGAGACGGGGAGACCGCTTGTTATTCGAGGCCATCTTCAATTGAGCTCCGCCAGGGGCGTTCACTTCGAGTCGGCAGTTTTGGGTGACCAACGCAGCAGAAGATAGACGCCCTTATCTTCGACCGTGTCAAACCCAAGACGCCGGTAAAGCCGCAAAGCCGGATTGAATTTCTCGACGTGAATTGTTACGGGTTTCCCAGTTGCTTCGCCCTCGGCACATACGCGAAGGAGAAGCTGCGAGCCGATACCGAGCCCCCGATACTCGGGCAGAAGCGCGATGTCAATGATTCTGATCTCAGTCGACCATCGCGCAATATACAGCCGACCGACCGGCGCGCGATCAACTTCAATCACCGAGAATTCAGCATTCTTGTAATGGTTCCGATAATGCGATCGTTGCGCGTCGAACTGCATCTTAATGAACGCCGACATCACATCGTCAGACCATCCAGTGACGGCCAATTCTTCTTCCCGCGTTGAACGATACAACGTCACGAGGAAGGGCGTGTCTCGCTCGATCTCGGGTCGCAACCTCACGTGCGGGTGCGGCGTCAACGTCGCGTCACCTTGCTTGAGAGACGAGACACGCACAACGGCGGGGCCGTCGACGACCGTGGGCATCGGAGCTCCGAGTCATCCGGCATGCTGAACGCTGAAGACGAAGTAGTCCAGATCGGTTGGCGCCGAAACAGGCTGAATTGGCCAGAACGATCGCGGGCTGGGTCCACCCGGCTGGACTGCCAGGCTCACCGCTCCGTTCGAGCCTTGAGCCACATAGCTCGACCAATTTACGTTGGATCCCGACGACTTCGACAATCCAAGAAAGTAATACCCCTGCTGCAGCTTCGGCGAGAGCAAGCTGAACTGCGTTGCCAGGTTCACTGAAACCTGTTGCATCGCCGCACCGGTCAACTGAAGCCCAACACTCAACGTCAGACCATTGCTTGCCGCGATTGGCACAAAACATGACACCGGGGAGCTGACTTTCTGGGTACCACTATTGTCGAGGATCCAGGCCGAATACTGTACGTTGTGAAATGGATGGAAATCGACATCAACGGTCAGCAAGTCAACGCCATCGAAGGACACGTCGCCTGAGGTGGACTTGAGGCCAATCAATCTGAGGTCGGCGCCCGTCTGTGCGAACCTTGAATCACCTCGGCGCAACGAATTCGCCAAAACAACCGTGGAACTCGCGTCACCATTCCAGTATCCAACGCTGAGTGGAGATGCCAACCACAGGTTAGCTGCTCGCGCCTTCGAACCAGTTTCCCGAATGGTGTTGACTCCGCCACCTAGCGCCAGCGCAGACAACGCGCCCGCAGTTCCCACCTTGAGGAACTCACGACGGCGCATTGGCGAACTCCTTTGCGTTCACCGACCCATCTACCATGTCCCCCTCTTTCTTGCCGCGTCGGTACTATGTCCTCGGCGGGTAGACTCCCTGCAACGCGATACAAAAGTAGAACGTGAGATATGGCTGCATATTGTTGTGCGGCTGGTCCCCGCCAGCGGGCGACAACGACTGTGGAGCCATCTGCGTCAATGACGCGGTCGGATTTGATTGATAGACGAACCCTCCGGTAGCTCGGGCAAGTGAATTGTCCGAAGGATTGTGCGAGTTCGCCAGCAACGATTCCGCCATCTGCGTATGCGGGTGATTTGGCATTTCGCTTTCCAGGAGGGAGACCGTGTCGCTACCGCCCTCTTCTCCGAGGTCGTGCAGCGACAGCCCTGGTCCCTGTCCTGGGTGCATCGGCGCGCGGCCCTGAAGGTCCGGAAGCGCGAAATTGCTCTTTCCGTCGCCGCCATACGTGGTGCCAAGCAGCGAGAAGAGGGCCGTATTCTGAGACAGCGGCAGAATCTGTCCGTCGCAGAAAGCCCATCCCTTCGGCGCAAAGTTGAACGGAAAGATGCGAATCTCGGCCACAAATGGATCCACTGAATTCTCCTAACCGGCGATCACGTCTGTGACGGGAAGATACCGAACAGCGAAATGATGAAATCGACACAAAGATACGGCTGGAAGTTCGTGTGCGGCTGGTTGCCTCCGACCGGCGTAATTGCACTTGCCGCCATGGCGGCGTTGGGAGCGCCGACCCGGTACACATTGATTGACGCTGTTTCAGCCAGGACCGACTGGCCGGGTTGCGCGTTGAGCGCGTTCTGGCTCGAGGCGAGCAGCGCGTGACTGTGAGCTGGCATCTGATTCACCGTCAGCGTGATCTCCTCCACGCCGCCGGTCTCCGCCAGAATGAAGCCATTGCCCTGATGTAGTGGCAGGCGTCCACGCAGGTCGGGCAGAGCAAAAGTCGACTGTCCGTCGCCGCCATAGGTGGTGCCGATGAGGTTGAACAGGGTTTCGTATTCAGATATCGGAAGAAGCTGTCCCTCGCAGAACATCCAACCGGCCGGGGCGAAGTTCCCAGCGAACATGCGAATTTCACCAACATATGGTTGAGCCATCCAACGCTCCTCTACGTCTGCGACGGAAAGATACCCTGCAGTGCGATGCAGAAACTGATCACCAGGAATGGCTGCATGTTGAGATGCGCCTGGTTCCCCCCAGTGTTTGCGACCGAGCCGGCATTCATCGCGGTCAAATTCGACGGGTCACTGTAGAGCTCGGCGGGCGCGGTCGCCAGAATGGCCGACGCCGCGACAGCCACGTCCGCGGTCGCCGTGCTGGCCTGAAGCGTGTGTACGTGCTGGGGAAGCTCCGAAATGCTCAACGTGTGAGCCTGCTCTCCGCCACGTTCACCGAGAGTTACGCCTCCGCCCACGTGAACCGGAACGCGACCTCGCAAGTCGGGCAATGCGAAGTTGACGCGACCATCACCACCGAAGGTCGTGCCGAGCAGGGAAAAGAGCGCCTGATTCTGATTGATCGGTAAGAGCTGGCCATCGCACAGCGCCCAGCCTTTCGGCGGGAACGCGAATGACATCATGCGAATCTCCGCCAGGAACGGTTCAGCCATGGATACTTCCCTTCATTGTTTCCCGCGGCATCACAGTCAACTCCTTCGACTCAAGGCCGGCAGCCTGACCACGTTACGGCAGCGCGCAGGTGGCGTTGGTAACGTTCATCGATCCGGTTCCGTCGACCACCGAACTGATCCCAGTGTTCTGACCTGCCAGGAACGTCTTTACGGCGTTGGCGTCCGAGCCTGCTCCCGTGTAGCCCTGCAGATTGAACGTGTCACCGGTGTACTGATCGATTTCTACGTCGTAGTTGGTGCCGCCCGTATGCAATGTGTTCCCCGAAACGTTGAAGCAAACCGTGGCACTCTCACCCGGCGTTCCGTTCCCGGAGAAGAGGACCATCGGCGAGTATGGCGCGGTGTTGCCGGTCGTGTCGAACGTGTTGTTGGTCACCGTCAGGTCAGCATGAGCTCCAACGCCACCGCGTGCACCGCCGTCAAACGAGTCGAAGAACACGGTTACCGCGTTGCCGTCGATCTTGGCGGTCATCGAACCGGTTCCATCAACGACCGCGTCGATGCCGAAGCTCGGGTTGTTGGTCACGGTCGACGTGATGGTGTTGTTCAGCACGTTTCCGCTCATAGTTGATGCACCGTTCGCTGCCAGTGCGACGCCGCTACCGGCCGTTGTCGTGATGTTCGAGTTGTTTGAGACATTGAACGTCGTGTTCGACGTGCCGGAGCCAGACACCGTGACGCCCGTGTAGTTGCCGCTCGACGTGCTTCTCGTGACCGAAACGTCGTTGCGACTGCTGTCTCCTGCGTCTACGTGAATCCCGGTTGAGAAGTTTCCGGAGAATGTGCTCCCGGTGGCCACCAACTGGAAATTACCGTTCGAGCGCGTCGAGACCGTGAAGCCTTCGCCGACCGCGGAGTTGGAGAAGGTGCTGTTACTCACAGAGAGTCGAATCTGGTGTCGACGCGGACGCATTGGTGGCGGACGAGTTTCTGATGAAGACGTTACTGTCGTGCGACCCGGTGACTGTGGTATTCGAGATCGAGCTGGCCGTGTTCGCCGATTGTGTGCCGAACAGACCCATGATGTAGATGCCATGGTCGAAATTGCTGTTGCCGACGTTGCTGATGGTGCTGTTCGAAAGCGTTAGCTCCGTAACGTTGTTTCCGTTGATGCCCTGCTGAACTCCGCCGGATACCGAGAGGTGATCCAGCGAGACATCGCTCACGGTACTCATGTTGATGGATGCATTGCACCCGACGTTAGACGTCTGATCGCAGGTCCCGGTGCCATTGGTGGTGTCCGCATTGATGAACTTCATGTAGCTCAGCGAAACGTTATTGGCGTTCGTAAGAGAAACGCCACTGTTCACAATGGACTGGATCGTTCCGCCACTGCCAGCCGTGGAACCATCGCCGGTTACAGTGAACGCTCCGGATCCGGTTCCATTCAGCACGATGCCGTTTGTCGCGGTACTTGACGATACGCTTTTGAACGCGACGCCACCGGATCCGATCGTCGTGCTAGTGAGCGATATTGCGGTGCCACTGGACGTGATCGAGTTCGTTGTGCCCGTAACCGTCACCGTTCCACCGGTACTCATCGAGAGCCCTGTTCCGCCAGAGTTCGCGATGGTGAGGCCCGTCAAGCTGGTCGTGAGCGAACCCGAATTGCTGATCGCGATGCCGGCCGCGGCTGAGCTGATTGAGGTCGCTCCGCTCACCGTGAACGTGCCGGATACACTGTCGATGTAGACACCGTAACCTGTGCTGCTCGACGACGACAGACTGTCGAAGGTCGTCGCGAGGGTGCCCGTCTTGAGATACAGCATCGGTCCGCTGCCGTTGATGTTCACGTTGCTAACCGTCAACGTTCCAAACGACGTACCGGAGATTCCGTATCCCGACGTAGTGCCAATCGTCAGCCCCTTGACGGTGTTGCTAGATCCGAGGGTTACGCCCACGCCGCCGCTGTTGACGATGGTGGGTTTCACACCGGTTGAGGGCAGCGTGTTGCTGTACGTCGCCGGAGTGAACCCGAGATTGCTGGTCAGGTCGACGCCCTGACCAATCAACAACTGAGCGTTCTTCAGCGTAAGTCCACCGGTGTAGGAGTTCGTGCCAGTGTAGACGAAGACCACATCACTAGTTGAACCACCGCCCGCAGTGGTGAAGGCCGAGAGGGAATCGAACGGCGATGTCAATCGACCGTCGCCAGCAGACGCTGCCGCGTTGTTGATGAACCAGATCACGTGCGACACGTTGATCGTCACTGTGGCGGTTGACGTTCCACCCAGATTGGACAGCGAGTAGTTGAAGGAATCAGCGCCCGTGAACCCTGCCGGCGGGTTATAAGTGAATCCTCCACTCGCATCAACGGAGACAGTCCCACCGTTCGCGCTCGTCGCATCAAAGGTCGACAGGGTTCCATTGTTGAGCGTGTCGTTACCAAGGACGCCGTTGGCATCCGGTACGGTGATTTGAACGTTGCCGGTCGCGCTGAAGGTGTCATTGACCGCCACCGGCTTGGGATAGGTCCACGTTACCGTTGCATTCCCTTGAGGATCAGAAACATCCAAGCCAGACGGGCCGACGTCGTAGAAAGCGACCACCGTGTCAGTTCCCGGTACTGAGTTGGTGTAGGTGAAGCTGGCCTTGCCACTCGCCGTTGTCGACGTGTCGCTAGACGGACTGGCTGTACTCGAGTTGGTTCCCTGCACCACCCAACTGATGGTCGTACCGTCCGCGACCGAATTGCCAAACTGGTCAGTGACCGTCGCCGTCTCGGTCAGGTTGGTGTTCACGTCTTGGGTCGGCGCGGAAGGGTCAAGAACGAGCGTTGCCGGCACATCCGGCGTCCATGTGACGGTCGCAGTGCCGTTGATCTCACCGGTGTTGTACGTCCCGCTGTTATCGGCGTCGATATAGGCACGGACCGTGTCGGTCCCCGTCTTGGTGTTGGAATAGTTGAAGATCGCCTGGCCATTGGTCGTCGTGCTTGAGGCAGCGTCGTTACTCGCGGTCGCAACGTTCGCGCCTTCGACGACCCACTTGACCGTCGTACCATTGGCCACCGTGTTGCCATATTGGTCGGTCACGGTCGCCGTTTCTTTCTGGTTGTTGCCCACCGTCTGCGAAGGAGTCAGCGGGTCGACCGCAATACTGGAAGCGGCTCCCGGCGTCCAGGTCACCGACGCCGTGCCATTGATCTCACCGGTGTTATAGGTGCCGCTGTTGTCGGCGTCGATATAAGCACGGACCGTGTCGGTCCCAATCTTAGTGTTGTGGTAAGTGAAGGTCGCCTGGCCATTGGTCGTGGTGCCACTGCCGGTCGCAGGGGTGGCCGTCCCGGCGTTGGTCCCTTCCACCACCCACTTCACCGTTGTGCCATCAGTCACGTTGTTGCCGAATTGGTCGGTCACGGTGGCGGTCTCGGTCTGGTCCGTTCCCACCGTCTGGCTCGGGGTCGCCGGGGTGACGACGATATTCGCCGCCGGGCCTGCCGACCAGGTCACTGTCGCGGTTCCGTTCAGCTCACCACTGGTATAGGTGCCGCTATTGTCGGCGTCGATGTACGCTCTGACCGTGTCGGTTCCAGGCTTGGTGTTGTGATAGGTGAAGGTCACCTGACCATTGGTCGTGGTGCCACTGCCGGTCGCTGGGGTGGCGCGTTCCGGCGTTGGTCCCTTCCACCACCCACTTGACGGTGGTTCCGTCGGCCACGTTGTTCCCGTATTGATCGGTCACCGTCGCGGTTTCCGTCTGGTCCGTGCCGACCGTCTGAGTCGGCGTGGCGGGATTCACCACGATATTCGCGGCGGGCCCCACCGTCCAGGTGACCGTAGCCGTCCCGTTGACTTCGCCATTGGTGTAGGTACCGCTGTTATCGCTGTCGATGTAGGCCCGTACCGTATCCTGACCAAGCGTCGAGTTCTGATAGGTGAAGGTCACCTGACCGCTGGTCGTAGTCCCGCTGCCCGTGGCGGGCGTGGCGGTCCCCGAAGTGGTTCCTTCAACGACCCACTTGACCGTCGTGCCATCAGCGACGTTATTCCCGTATTGATCGGTGACCGTCGCCGTCTCGGTCTGGTTGGTGTTCACTTCCTGTGATGGGGACGCCGGGGTCACCACGATATTCGTCGCGGCTCCTGCCGTCCAGGTCACCGACGCCGTCCCATTGATCTCACCGGTGTTATAGGTGCCGCTGTTGTCGGCGTCGATGTAGGCCCGCACCGTATCGGTTCCGGTCTTAGTGTTGTGATAGGTGAAGGTCACCTGACCGTTGGACGTGGTGCCACTCCCGGTCGCAGGGGTGGCCGTCCCCGCAATGGTTCCCTCAACGACCCACTTGACCGTCGTGCCGTCGGCCACATTGTTACCGTATTGATCCGTCACCGTCGCGGTCTCGGTCTGATCTGTGCCGACCGTTTGCGACGGTGTGGCCGGAGTCACGACGATATTTGCGACGGGGCCAGCCGTCCAGGTGACCGAGCCGTCCCGTTGATTTCACCGGTGTTATAGGTGCCGCTGTTATTGGCGTCGATATACGCGCGTACCGTGTCGGTGCCCGGTCTTGGTGTTGTGATAGGTGAACGTCACCTGACCGCTGGACGTGGTGCCACTGCCGGTCGCAGGGCTGGCGGTACCAGCGTTGGTCCCTTCCACCACCCATTTCACCGTCGTGCCATCAGTCACGTTGTTGCCGTATTGGTCGGTGACGGTCGCGGTCTCGGTCTGATCTGTGCCGACCGTCTGAGTCGGCGTGGCGGGAGTGACGACGATATTCGCGGCGGGGCCAGCGGTCCAGGTCACGCTGGCGATTCCGTTCAGCTCACCACTGGTATACGTGCCGCTATTGTCGGCGTCGATATAGGCCCGTACCGTGTCGGTGCCAGGTTTCGTATTGTGATACGTGAACGTCACCTGACCGCTGGACGTGGTACCACTGCCGGTCGCAGGGCTGGCGGTACCAGCGTTGGTCCCTTCGACCACCCACTTGATGGTGGTGCCATCGGCCACGTTATTCCCGTATTGATCGGTCACAGTTGCTGTTTCGGTCTGATCCGTTCCCACGGTCTGAGTTGGCGTGGGAGGGGTCACGACAATCGATGTAGCCGGGCCGGCGATCCAAGTGACGGTCGCGGTTCCACTGAGTTCACCGTTGTTGTATGTGCCGCTGTTATCGGCATCGATGTAGGCCCGAACAGTGTCCTGTCCGGTCATGGTGTTGTGATAGGTGAACGTCACCTGTCCATTGGTCGTCGTACCACTGCCGGTCGCAGGGGTGGCTGTCCCGGCGTTGGTCCCTTCCACCGCCCACTTGATGGTGGTGCCATCGGCCACGTTGTTGCCGTACTGGTCAGTGACGGTGGCGGTCTCGGTCTGGTCCGTTCCCGACCGATCTGAGTCGGCGTCGCCGGAGTGACGACGATGCTCGTCGCCGGACCCGCCGTCCAGGTCTGAGTGGTCGTCGCCGTTGGATCGCCGTTGTCGAAGCTATTACTCGTATTCGCATCAAAGTAGGCTCGAATAGTGTCCTGCCCGGACTTGGTGTTGGTGTAAGTGAAGGTCGTAGCGCCATTTGTTGTGGAAGTCGTCCCAAGCGCGGGATTGGCGGCTCCCGAGTTCGCACCCTCGACAACCCAGGAGATCGACGTTCCGTTCGGAACAAGATTCCCATATTGATCCTTGACGGTCGCGGTGACGGAATGATTTACCCCCACGACGTTCGTGTCATCGAGAGGGTTCAAGGAAATCGTCGATGGCGGACCGGGAATCCAATTAACGCTGGCAGTACCAGTAAGCTCACCGTTCGAATACGTGCCGCTGTTGTCGCCGTCAATGTAGGCACGGACCGTGTCGGTTCCGACGGTAGTATTGGTGTAACTGAAAGCCGCGCTACCGGCCGTTGTTTGACTGGTTCCGCTTGCCGGGCTGGCTGTGCCCGCGTTCGTTCCCTCGATGACCCAACTGACCGTCGTGCCGTCGGCGACGGGGTTTCCGTACTGATCCTGGACGGTGGCGGTTTCGGTTTGATTCGTGCCGACCCCGACGTTTACTCCATCTGGAGCAACAGCAATCTTGGTTGGCACGCCCGGAATCCATGTGATCGTTGTCGATGCACTGGGCTCTCCACAGTCGAGGACCGAGTCGCCGCTCAGGTCGTACCAGACGACCACTGAGTCTTGACCGGCTCTTGTGTTGGTATAGGTGAAGGATGCAGTTCCATGAAGGAAGTCAGGCTTCAATGAACCGCTCGAGGGTGATGCGGTCGCGGAATTAGGGCCGGTAACGGCCCACCGCATGGTTCCGAAGATGATTGGAAACACAGGCAAAGATTTGAGTTGCACAGAAATTGTGACGTTCTGACCGGTGGTCTGTGTTGCTGACGGGACAACCGATGTCACGGATACCTGATAGAGTCGGCTGAAGATCGGCGCAATACCACAAGTGGCGAGAGAGGCGGCATCTGTCGATGACGGGGTGATGAACGATGCGAGTAGCATGACCGAAGTTATCAGAACAAGGACAGACCCAGATCTCAGAACGCGGTGCATCAGCGACTCTCCTCGACAATTCCAAAAGAAGTTCCGTCGCACTTCGTTGTACGACGGAAGGCAATCAAATCTGGGATCGCGGCCTCACTGCACCAAGGAGTTCGGTCAAGATCTTGAGAGGGTATGGTCCTCAGTTCATCGCACAGTATGTGTTCGGGCCATGTTTTGTCAAGAGACGTTCAGCCTGCCCAAAAATGGTTAATGGCATTATGTAACCTTCTTCGCTTGCCTGTGCGTACGAACGCGACGGGAGCTCGCGAAAGCGCGCCAGATTAATTGCTCGTTGAACCAGTGCATCTTGTTGCATTCCGCCGTACAATAAGAACTTACGATCGTATGTTCGCATTTCTGGGCAGCGTAGGTATGGGGCAGTATGGCAAGCGACAAGATCGTCATTCGAGGCGCGCGCGAGCATAACCTCAAGAACATTGACGTGGAAATTCCGCGCGACAAGTTGGTGATCATTACTGGGCTCTCCGGCTCCGGCAAGTCCAGCCTGGCGTTCGACACGATCTATGCAGAGGGCCAGCGACGCTACGTCGAATCCTTGTCGGCGTACGCTCGGCAGTTCCTCGGTCTGATGGAGAAGCCAGATGTCGACCAGATCGACGGTTTGTCTCCGGCCATCTCAATCGATCAAAAGAGTGCCAGTCGTAACCCTCGATCGACGGTGGGCACCGTCACTGAGATCTACGACCACCTGCGGCTCCTCTACGCGCGGATCGGCCACGCCCATTGTCCTCAGTGCGGTCGTCCAATCGCCCAACAATCGGTGCAACAGATTGCCGATACGTTGCAGGAACTGCCCGACGGCACGCGACTGATGATTCTTGGTGCCTTGATCAAGGACCGAAAGGGCGAGCATCAATCGGTTCTCGACGAGATCCGGCGAGCAGGATTCTCGCGAGTGCGTGTGGATGGCGAGATCCACGACATCGAAGAGAGCATTTCGATGGCGCGGTACAAACGACACACCGTCGAGGCGATCGTCGACCGTCTGGTTATCCACCACGATGACCCCGACGAGATCCACGCGAATCGTATTCGCTTGATCGATTCGCTCGAAACGGCACTCAAGCTGGGTGGCGGAGTTGCCATGGCGTCGATCGTCGATGGCGAGGAGATGATCTTCTCGGAGAACTACGCTTGCGCGCACTGCGGCATCAGCTTCAGCGAACTTGAGCCACGCAGCTTCTCCTTCAACAGCCCACACGGAGCCTGTCCGGAGTGTGATGGTCTCGGCATGCGCATGGAACTCGATCCGGATCTGATCATCCCGGACAAGGATCTGTCACTGGCAGACGGCGCAATTGCTCCATGGTCGAAAGCTGGTCGAGACAGCACCGCGTGGTACGACGCCCTGCTGCTTGCGCTCTCGAAGAAGCGCGATTTCTCGGTCCACGTTCCGGTTCGAGAGTTGCCGGAAGAGGTCATCGACTACATCCTGACCAGCGGCACGAAGCGGGGAAGCAAAGACAAGGTACGGGTCGAGTATCGCTCACGTCAGGGACGAACTCGGTCGTACGAGGTAGCCTACGAGGGCGTGATTCCAAACCTGCGTCGACGTTACGACAGTACCTCGTCCGACTACGTCCGGAACGAGATCGAGCAGTACATGGCGGCGCGGCCGTGCCCCGCCTGCGGTGGCGCGCGTCTGAAGCCCGAGAGCCGGGCGGTCACAATCGCGAATAAATCGATCGTCGACGTGACTCACTGGTCGATCTCGCAGACGTTGACGTTCGCGCTCCTCCTCTCGAACGAGGAGCCCGGCGAAGCTTTGCTGACCGAACGAGAATTCATGATCGCGCGTCAGATTCTCAAAGAGATCCGGGAACGCCTCAGTTTCCTGGTCGATGTCGGACTCGACTACCTGACACTCGACCGGGGCGCGGCAACTCTCTCAGGCGGCGAGGCACAGCGTATCCGGTTGGCAACCCAGATCGGCAGCCGCCTGATGGGTGTGCTCTACATCCTCGACGAGCCCAGCATCGGTCTGCACCATCGCGACAACGAACGTTTGATCGCCACGCTGGAACGCCTGCGCAATCTCGGCAACACGTTGATCGTGGTCGAGCACGACGAGGAGACCATGCGCGCCGCTGATTGGCTCATCGACATCGGCCCTGGTGCGGGTGAGCATGGCGGCTACGTGGTGGCCGAAGGCACGATTCAGACGATTGAGAAGGTGCCGGAGTCGATCACTGGGCAATTCTTGAGCGGCACGCGACAAATTGCGGCGCCAGATGAACGACGAAGCGGTAACGGCAACGTTCTGCGCGTGCGCGGCGCCCGCGAGAACAACCTGAAGAACATTGATGTTGAGATACCGCTCGGCACATTTGTTTGCGTAACGGGCGTTTCGGGATCGGGCAAGAGTTCGCTGGTAACCGACACCGTTCACCCGCGGCTCGCCCAGATCCTCCACCGAGCAAAAGCACGTGCGGGTCGGCATGACGGTATCGACGGTATCGAGCATCTGGACAAGGTGATCGAGATCGATCAGAGCCCGATCGGTCGCACGCCGCGATCGAATCCAGCGACCTACACAGGAGCATTTACCCCAATTCGCGAGCTCTTCGCGTCGATGCCCGAAGCTCGTGCTCGAGGATACAAACCTGGCCGATTTTCGTTCAACGTCAAGGGTGGACGCTGCGAAGCATGTCAGGGCGAAGGCATCATCGCCATCGAGATGCAGTTCCTGCCCGACGTGTACGTTCCCTGTGAAGTGTGTCACGGCAAGCGCTATAACCGAGAGGCACTCGAGATCCAATATCGCGGGAAGAGCATCTCGGATGTGCTCGACCTAACCGTCGAGGAAGCACTGGAGTTCTTCGAGAACATTCCAGCGGTCCGCAACAAGATGCAGACGCTGTATGACGTCGGGCTGGGATATATTCATCTTGGACAACCGGCAACGACGTTGTCCGGTGGAGAGGCACAGCGGATCAAGCTGAGCTCAGAGCTCAGCCGACGCGCCACCGGCAAGACCCTTTACATCCTGGACGAACCGACGACCGGTCTGCATTTCGCGGATATCGATCGTCTCCTCGGCGTGCTGCAGCGGCTAACGGATGCGGGTAACACCGTGCTGGTCATCGAGCACAACCTGGATGTCATCAAGTGCGCCGACTGGATCATCGATCTCGGACCGGAAGGCGGCGACGCAGGCGGCCGGATCATCGCCACGGGGACACCTGAGCAAGTCGCGATGGTGGATGGGTCATACACGGGTCAAGCGTTGCGCGGTATCCTGCCCGAGATTGCCGTCGCAGCGGATTGACGCGATCGTGCGGCGATTCCTGGTTGCCCGTCTCAATACCGCCATCCAGCGACGACGAACAAATCTAAACGAGACACCGGAGGAGTTTTCTGAATGGCCGTTGAATCTGAGTTCTTGCGCGACGCGCGCATTGTCGTCATCGGTGCCGGCGTCGTCGGATCGGTAACCGCCTATCGGCTGGCGCAGGCCGGCGCCGAGGTCGCCATCGTTGAACGACAGTTCGCCGGTTCCGGTACGTCGCGGAGCTCCTTTGCCTGGACCAACTCCTTCGGAAAGACACCGCGTGACTATCATCGGCTCAATGCTCGCTCGATCCGCGACCATCAGGATCTCGTTCGCGAGCTCAACGGCGATTGGTATCGCCTGGACGGTGGACTGCAGTGGGTCTATGCCGACGATCCGGATCAGGTGCAGCGCCTTCACGAGACCGTGAGCAGGCTGCGATCCTGGGGCTATCGAGTCGAGGCGCTGGAACCGGAGCGCGTGATGCGCGAGATGGAGCCGGACCTCTTCATCGATCCCGATCGCGTCGAAGAAGTCTTCTACACGCCGTATGAAGGTTGGGTCGACGGTATTGGCCTGGCACACGGTGCTGCCACCGCCGCCGCTCGCCAATACAACGCCACCATTCTCCACGACGAAGTGGTCGGCTTCGATGGTCCAGCGGGTGCAGTCGACACCGTGAAACTCGCCAGCGGCAACGCCCTATCCGCGGACGTGGTCATCAACGCGGCAGGTCCCGACGCCGCTGCTATCGCAGCAATGGCCGGGGCAGATCTGCAGATTCGGCGACAACCAGGGCTCTTATTTATCTCCGAACCCGCACCGGTATCGATCAAATCGGTCATTCATGCGCCCGAGGCCAACATTCGCGCCGAGGGCGGCTCCCGAGTGCGCATCCATCGCGATGACTACGACGAGCGAGCCGAGGGCGAGCGGCCAATCGACCTGGAAGATCCAATCTGCCAGCGCGCCGTCGACAATGCGGCGATCGTATTGCCCGGGCTCAAAGGGATGCGTCCCGAAGGCGTTCGCCTCGGGGTACGGCCCATGCCAAAGGATGGCCACCCGATCGTCGGCTTCGAACCCGAGATCACCGGGTTCTATGAACTGGTGATGCACAGCGGCATCACGCTCTCCGCCATCATGGGCATGCTGGTAACCGAGGATCTGATGGGCTCCGATCCGCCGGAACTCACACCCTACCGGCCGGAGCGCTTCACCTCGGGCGAGAAACTGGTGTACAGCGCAAGCGAAGAGTGACCCCAACTGCGCGGAACTCGAGGGAAACGGCCGACCGCGGCAAGGAACCGTTCAACCGTGAGGCTGTCGTTGGATGAACGAGATTTTGCTTCGGCACGTTCCCCAGAGGGGCGTGCCTGGGCGGACGGATTACCGACACTTATCGAATCTCTCTGCCGAGATCGGAAGCTCACAGTTGATCAGCACGCCGTACACGTGGGCTACCACGCCGTTGTCGTTCCGGTTTCACAGGGTCAAATACCGCGCGCGTTGAAACTGACTTGGCCACTGGCGCATGTCGAGATCGAAGCTCAGGCACTTGCCAACTGGAACGGGGTCGGCATGGTGCAGTTGATCGACATCGATCCAGCGCGTGGAGCCCTTTTACTCGAACGGCTTGACCCGGTTCGATCGCTCAACGATCTGCCGCTGGAGCGGGCCGCGTTCATTGCCGGTCAGCTCATTCGGCGACTCGCCATTCCGGCACCGAACTGGCCTTTCCCCCTGTTGAGCCAGTTCAACCGGCGGTTTTCCAGCGGCCTATGTGAACGTCAGCGTTCACTCGGCTTCCCGATACCCGCACAAATCGTGGAATCTGCGCTAAGCCTGTCACGTGTTTTCGCGTCCCGATCACTCAACCGCATGCTGATTCACCACGATCTACACTACGGGAACGTTCTGGCTGGGTCACGAGAAGCGTGGTTGGCGATCGATCCTCGTCCGATCATCGGGGAACCAGAGTTCTCGGTGCCGGAACTTCTCTGGACGCGAGTCGACGAACTCGACGACTCCGACGCCATCCGTCAATTGCTGCACGTGATCGTCACCAATGGGGGACTCGACGCGGATCGAGCTCGACATTGGGCCATCATCCGATGCGTCGATTATTGGCTGTGGGGACTCGAGCACGGTCTTACCGAAGATCCAAAGCGATGCGCGCGCATTCTGGCGGCGCTTGCCTAGCAGCAAATTGCGGAAAGTTTGACCCGTCGGGACCTCGGTTTAGGCAGAGCAGACACAAGGATCTGCTCCTGCACGCTGGAGTATGTATCTGCAACCCGCTCTAGCAGCTTGCCGGAAGATCGACAGTCAATCAGTACCGTCGGGTGTCGCATGGGACGGAACTGGTTCGCTCGCTCGATCGGTTGTCGGTACCGGAGCGGGTCGTGGCTCGGCCAACTCCCCTTCGTCCGGCCGCACCTCGCGGAACCACCAGAAATAGAGCGCTGCGTTGATGAAGGAGCAGACGGCTGTCGCCAGAAACGGCAACTCGAGCTCGCCAATACCGAACCAGTAACCCGAGATGGTCGGCGATGCGGATGCAGGAAGTCGGCGTGCCACACCGCTGATTCCCGCCGCGCTCCCGCGCGATCCCGCCTCGATGATGCCCATCGTGTAGGACTGCCGCACCGGCATTGCCATGCGCGCGCTGATCAGTCGCAGACCGTAGATAACGGCGGCCAGGAGGTAGACCGGAGAAAACGGCAGGGCAAGAGTCAGCACGACACCGATCAAGCGCGATCCGGTGATAACGGCGATATCGCCAAAGCGTGCCGCGAGTTTCACAGCCCAAAGGGATCCGATAGCCGTCAGCGCCGAACTGATGCTCATGATTGGCCCGATGGCACCAGGCGAGACACCGTAGCGAATGTGCATCCAATAAGGGACCAGACTCGCGATGAAACCCATGCCGAAGCCGTTCACGGCTCCCGCGATCGCGATCTGACTGATTCGCTGGCGCGTCTGCCGACGCTGAGCTCGCGCCGCTGTTGAGCGTTTGTCCGCTTTGGGTGCCCGCTTCACGTCAGTGACAGGCCAGAGCACGACCATGGAGAGTAACCCTGCCAGCGCAACACCCAGATAGAGCGGGCGGTAGGACGCAAGCAGCGATAGGTGCATCGTCGCGCGCAACCAGTCCGGCACGCCGGCCAGCAATGCACCGACGGCCGCCAGTGCCGTTCCCACAACGCTATTGGCGGCGAAAATTTGACGCCGGGTTTCGCCTGAGGCCTTTTCGGCAATCATCGCCTGCTCGGCGGGTGCGAAGGCACCGGCCTGACCACCTCCGCCTCCACCACGCCCCAGACCACCGAGCGCACTGATACCGATGAGAATCCAGGGAATCGTGGTGACACTGAAGATGATGCCCGACACGAAGAGAAGCAGACTGTAGATGAGCAAGAACGGTCTTCGGCCAAAGCGATCGCTGCTCACGCCAATCACCAGCGTCAACACCGAACTCGCGATGCCAATAATGGTCAACGACAGCCCGATCAGCCAGGCCGCAAAGCCGATATCGCCGAGGTAGATGGCGAACACGACCATGACGTATCCCTGGACCAGGCTGCGTAGTCCACGCACCGCCACCAGACGCCGGAGGTCGCCAGGAGGTATCCATTGTTCAAGACGGACAAGCCAGTTTGACAGCATAATCCCGCTAGTCAGTGTCACGGACGCGCGTCACGACAAGATCGCTTCCTGGATATATTGATGATCAATCTACTTCATTCGGGTCGAAGGGGCAATACTGACGTGTTTCTGTTGTCGACCGCCGAGTCTTTCGTTAGGCTTAGGCGGTAGTTGCCCGGCAGAGGCTGGAGGGTTCATGGCCAGCGTCCAGACAAAGCACACGACTCGCGGCGAACCTGGATCGACCGATTTACGCCATCCTGGTGCGATTCTGCTCGTCTCCTGCTACGAACTCGGGCATCAGCCTCTGAGTCTGGCATTCCCGCTCTCCTACCTTCGACAGCTGGGCTACGCACCGGTCGCTGTTGATACTTCAGTCGAACAACTGGAAAACGCGGTCATTCGAGCGGCAAGCCTGGTGGCCATCTCAGTGCCGATGCACACGGCCCTCCGGCTCGGCACCCAGCTCGCCCAACAGGTTCGGCAAGTCAATCCTGGAGCCAAGATCTGTTTTTACGGTCTGTATGCCTGGTTGAACGCGGACTATCTCCTGCGCGAGCATGCCGACTTCGTCATCGGTGGTGAGTTTGAGCAGCCACTCGCCAATCTTTGCGCGGCACTGCAACGCGGGGAACTGAACGCTCCTGTCAAAGGTGTCAGCAGCGCCGATCATCGCGTGTCTCCGTCGATCGAACGAGTGAGTTTCCCGATGCCACTACGGGAATCACTCCCGGATCTGCAAAGCTACGCTCATCTGTTGCGCGATGGAGAAGCTATTCGTGCGGGATACACCGAGGCGACCCGTGGCTGTCATCACACATGCCTGCATTGCCCGGTGGTGCCGGTTTACCGGGGTCGATTCTTTGCCATTCCGCGTTCGGTGGTGCTCGAGGATATCCGGCAACAAGTGCGTCAAGGGGCGGGACACATCACGTTTGGCGATCCCGACTTTCTCAACGGCCCGACCCATTCGTTGCGGATCTGCCGGGCGATGCACGAAGAGTTCCCGCACGTCACTTTCGACATGACGACACGCATCGAGCACATTTTGCAGCACCGAGATCTGATGCCCGAGTTCGGCGAGCTCGGTTGCCTATTCGTCGTGTCGGCCGTCGAATCGGTGAGTGAATCAGTGCTGGAGCATATCGAAAAGGGTCACACGAAAGAGGACGTCTTCGAGGCACTGAAAGTCCTGGATGCGGCCGGCATCGCCATGCGTCCTTCCCTGTTGCCGTTTACTCCGTGGACGACGCTCAACGACTACCTCGAATTGTTGACCTTCATCGAGGAACACGACCTGATAGAAAACGTCGATCCAGTCCACCTTTCGATCCGGCTGTTGGTGCCGCCGGGATCTGCCCTGCTCGATCGCCCGGAATCGGACGAGTGGCTCGGTGAGCTTGATGAGGCCGGTTACACCTATCGCTGGTCCAATCCGGATCCGCGATTGGATGTGCTCCAACGTGACATCGGCGCGATAGTAGAACGGGCCGAGCGAGACGGCGCCGAGTCAATCGACACCTTCTATCAGATCAAGGAAACAGCCTGGTCCGCCGCTGGTCAGCAACCTCCTGCAGCCACCGGCAATCCCAGACAGACCTGGCGACGACCTCCACGATTGACCGAATCGTGGTTCTGTTGAGCAGAGCCAACCTCGGACCAGTTTGGTCCGTCTGAATCCTGAGCTTACGGCCGAATTCATCGCAACCATCGCGGGCAGAAGCCTCTGAGATCGGTGGCAGTCGCGTCATCGAGCGATGGCTACATCCTCTCAACCTTGCGACGTGACGGCCCCGTTGTTGCGGAACGCGCCGATTGCTATGATTTTCTGGCAAACGCGGGCAAGTTAGATCTACTCATTCATGGACAGAGGCCCAGCTTGGACGACGCGGAACCTGCTCAATTCAGCATTAGTCATCAGCACCTCAACGGACATCATCCGGTTCTCGTTCTGAACCACAATTACGAGCCGCTCAACGTTTGCAACATTCGTCGGGCGATCATCCTCGTGATTACCGGAAAAGCCGAGATCCTCGAGGCGTACGACGTCGACGTGCCCACCGCGCGGAGGAACTACGACGCGCCATCAGTCATCCGCCTCGCCTACATGATTCGCCGGCCGCATCCACGTGTGAAGCTCTGCCGTCGTGAGATATTCATTCGTGACAATTTCACCTGCCAGTACTGCGGCGAGCGAACGCGTGAACTCACCATCGATCACATCATTCCCCGCTCGCGTGGCGGCATTCACTCCTGGGAAAACCTCGTCAGTGCGTGCCGAACGTGCAACCATCGCAAAGGTGGCAAAACGCTCGCTGAGGCACGACTGCGCTTGCGCTGCGTGCCGGCCGAGCCCCGAGCCGGACGATACTACTCGATCCAACGTGCGATAAACTCATCAATCGACGAAGCCTGGTTGAAATTCATTCCTGGATTCGATCCTCTCCAAGACGGGCTCAGTTAGCTCTCTCCGGCGGCCAGTGTGGTCGCCTCCCACGGCGCGCCGTCCATCGGCCGCCGTTCGTTGCGCGTTGCCGTTTGAACAGTGAAAAGGGAGTGACATGATCGACATTCGATTGATCCGCGAACAACCTGATATGGTGCGACAAGGCATGGCACGGCTGCATGCGGAAGCGCCGATCGACGACATTCTCGAACTCGATGCCTCGCGGCGCGATTTGTTGGCACGTGTGGAGGAATTGAAGGCGACACGCAACTCGGGATCGAAGGAGATCAGCAAACTTAAGGGAGGGCCGGAACGAGACCAGCGGATCGCCGAGATGCGCGCACTCGGCGATGAGATTCAACAACTGGACGTGCAGGTGGCCGACGTTGATGAACGCCTCAACGCCTTGCTACTCGAGGTCCCAAACCTCCCCGATCCTGGCGTGCCAGACGGGGCCGACGACTCGAACAATGTGGTCACCCGAACCTGGGGGACACCGCGCGAGTTCGACTATCCCGTGCGGCCGCACTGGGAGGTAGCTGAGGACTTGCGACTCATCGATTTCGCTCGCGGTGTGAAGGTGTCTGGCTCTCGCTTCTACTTCCTGCGTGGCGACATGGCGCGACTGCAACGCGCTATCATCACCTGGATGGTCGACATGCACGTGAAGCAGCACGGCTACATGGAGGTCTATCCTCCCTATCTCGTGCGCCGTGAAGCCATGGTCGGCACCGGCAACCTGCCGAAGTTCGGCGACGCGCTCTATCGCGACGATCCGTCTGACCTCTGGCTGATTCCGACAGCGGAGGTATCGGTTACCAACCTGTACAGCGACGAGATCATCGATCCGGGGCGACTCCCGATCTACCGCGTGGCGCATTCCTCCTGCTTCCGTCGAGAGCAGACTTCGGCCGGACGCGACGTTCGAGGCATCAAACGCGTGCACCAGTTCGAGAAGGTCGAGATGGTCAAATTCGTCGAACCCGAAACCTCAGACGACGAACTGACTAAATTGGTAGCCGACGCCGAAGACATCCTGCAAAAGCTCGAAATTCCATACCGGGTAGTGGAGATCTGTGCCGGTGACCTGTCGTTCGTCGCGGCGCGCAAGATCGATCTCGAGGCCTGGGCGCCGGGCAGCGAAGAATGGCTCGAAGTCTCGTCCTGCTCAAATTTCCGCGATTTTCAGGCGCGGCGCGCAAATATCCGCTATCGACCAGCCGAGGGTGCCCGTCCGCAGTTCGTAAACACGTTGAATGGTTCAGGGCTGGCCTTGCCCCGCACACTCATCGCCGTCTTGGAGAACTATCAGCGACCCGACGGGACAATCGAAGTTCCGGAGGTGCTGAGACCATACATGGGCGGGCAGGATGTGATCGGGATGCAACCAGACTGGTAAGACTCTGCCGGCTACTGCGCGCGGCGTCAACTGGTCAGTTGAGTGCTGGGCGCAGCATCGCTAAGCCCGAAAACCAAAAACCGAATGGCTCGTGAGACACCGATCTTCAGGGCCTTCTAGCGTCCCAGCACCTGACTCATGGCAGCGCGTGCCGCATGGTAGCCACAAAGTCCATGGACTCCGCCGCCGGGCGGAGTTGAGGACGAGCAGATGAAGATCGATCGATTCGGCGTCGAGTAGGGATTCAGTCGCGGCGCGGGTCGTGTGAAGAGTTGCCGCAAGTCGAGCGCGCCGCCGTTGATGTCGCCACCGAAGTAGTTCGGATTCTCCCGCTGCACCTGGAGCGTGTTACGCGTCGATCTGGCCAGGATGTGCTCCTTGAACCCCGGAGCGAAGCGCTCAACCTGCGCCTCGATGCGCTCGGTCATGTCAACCATCGAGCCACTTGGAACGTGGCAATATGCCCACGCGACGTGCTTGCCCGCGGGTGCACGAGTGGCATCAAAGAGACTCGGCTGCGATAGCAGCACGAAGGGTCGCTGCGGGTGAATTCCCCGCCACACCTTTCGCTCGGAACGCGCCACTTCTTCCATCGTGCCACCTAGGTGTACCGTCCCGGCATGCTTGCAAGTGTCCGCTCTCCAGGGAATCGGTCCATCGAGGGCCCAGTCGATCTTGAAGATACCGGGACCATAGCGGTAGTGACGTAGATGGCGCCGATAGGCGATCGGCAAGCGGTCACCAGCCATATCCAGAATCTGATACGGTGTTACGTCTAGTAACGCCGCGCGATGCGGTGGAAGCTGCCCGATCGACTTCACCTCGTAATTCACCACGACCCGACCACCAAGCGCCTCGAGCTCTGCCGCAAGTGCGGTCGTGATAGCCTGAGCCCCGCCGCGTGGAAACGGCCAGCCTACCGAGTGAGCCAGAATGGCGAGAACCAGACCGGGCGCGGCGCTGGTCAGTCGCTCGAGTGGGAGCATCGAGTGGGCTCCCAAACCCGCTATGAGTGCGCGAGCACGCGGACCGTCGAATCGGGAAGTGGCCAGTCCGACGGCGGAGTGGATTGCTTCCAGACCAAAGCGGGCCACCAGCAGCGGATGTCGCGGCGGTCGTAGCGGGCCTAGTGCGTCCGCAAAGAGCGCATCGGCATGCTCGACAAACGGCGCGACGAACTCCCGATACGTCCGCCCATCGGAGCCAAGCGATTCGGCACTTTCCTCGATCGAACGGCGCAGTCCCGCGGCGCTGCCATCGTCGAATGCGTGCGCCACCGCTACGGGCGGGTCAATCCACTTCAGCCCATGAGCCGCCAAAGGCAGCTGGCGAAAGAACGGAGAGGCCGCAGCCAACGGGTGTACGGCGGAACAGACGTCGTGGTGAAACTCAGGCAGGGTAAGCTCAGCGGTTCGAGCACCTCCTCCAATCGTTTCGGCCCGTTCGAGCACCAAGACAGTCGCTCCGGCTCGAGCAAGCGTGATCGCCGCGGCAAGACCGTTTGGCCCCGCGCCCACGACCACGGCGTCGAAAGCTCCAGCCGGTCCCTCATCTCGTGCAGCGTTCAACCGATTCACGTTGTCCCCGCCCATATCTCCCGCATGTTACCAGCACCGATGCACGCAACAATCGCTCGATCAACATCAGGATCGGTGCCAGTCGCTACGCCGTCAGAGTCGATCTGATCACTCAACAGACCTGTCGCAAGTCTGATGGGATTGGACCGACGCACAGCGCTAGCACTGCGCATTTGCCCGACTCCGACTGACAAACGTGGTACGACGTTGACCCGGCCGAAGACGGGCCTCAGAGCATTCATCGTCGCGTTGTTGTAACGATATCGCGCCGACGTTTGTGCCTACGAGATTACCAACGCAGTACGCCTATATTAGGCGGCAGCGCGACCGCGCCAGAAGTGGGGAGGCTCTACGATGCGTCGGGTTACCATTCTGATGTCCATCGTCCTGTTGGCAACGTTGCTAGCAGCGTGTGGTGAGCCAGCGACGAACCTGGCCGATACCAGCGGAACTGCTGAATCGCGTACGGCGGTGACACCAACCGCGGCTGCTGTGACTTCCACCGCGACACCAGCCGACATTCCTACTCCGTTACCAACTGCCACGTCCGCGTCAACACCAACGCCACAGCCGACTCCAACACCCACTGCGAAGCAGCTTTCGGTTCAGACCACCGGGTTTGCGCAAGAGACCGATGGTCGAACGGTCGGATGGGCCTTCACCGTCGAGAACCCGAACGACAGCCTGGCAGTCGAGTCTACGGAGTATCAGGTGGCGTTCTCGGATGCAAACGGCACGATCATCCTGACCTACTCGGGGTATATCGAACTGATGCTGCCTTCGGAGAAGACCGGTGTCGCGGGAACGTCGTTGCTGCCGGAGAACACGCGGGTTGACAAAATCGACGTGACCCTGAACCAGGGCCAAGTGAGCCAGACCGGGTCCAACGTCGCCTTCTCGACCGACAAAGTCACTCTTCTGCCCAACGATTACCTGCCCAGAGTAACCGGCGTAGTCACCAATCCTTACAATCGGGATCTCCAAGACCTCCGGTTATCGGCAATCGCCTATGACTCAAATGGAGCGATTATCGGTGCCGGGTACTCCTTCCTTCACTTCATTCCGGCCAAAGGCACTGCGGCTGGATCAGTCTCAGTCATCGCATCCGCGCAACCTGATCATGTCGAACTCTTCGCGGCAGTCACGAGCCTCACCACGCTCGCAGCGTCGACATCGTCCGCGGATAATGGCGAACCGCTGGTCCTCTCGAAACAGGGATTTGGCCTGCTCACAGAGATGTCGGAGGCCGGTTGGGGATTCATCATTGAAAACCCGAACGCCGACCAGTCGTACGAAGACTCGCTCTACCAGGTCGCGTTTTACGACAGCGATGGCTTTGTCGTTGGCACCGACAGCGGCTACATCAATCTAATCCTCGCTGGAGAGAAACTCGGGGTAGGCGGAACGGTCCTTCTCCCCGACGGGAGAACCGCGTCACGCGTGGTGGTTCAGGTGCTAAAAGGAGACAGCATCTCGGCCACAGCGAAGCAACTTTTCTCGACCGACAACGTGAATTTCGTCGCCGACAAGTACTTCCCGAAGATTACCGGTACCGTCAAGAACCTCACCGACCAGAAGATGGAAAATATCCGTGTCACGGGAATCGCTTATGACGAAGCTGGCAACATTGTTGGCGGCGGCATGACCTATCTCGACTTCGTTCCAGCAGGCTCATCGATCGCGGTGGCCGTGAATATCGTGTCGAGCGGCAATCCGGCACGAGTTGAACTCTATCCGACCGTTTCGAGTCTGACGGATTTCACTCCGTGACTCGTCCCGCGAACAGTGGCTGGCGGCATCGTCTCGCGGGACGAGGCGGCCAGCCGTGGTCCACTTTGGACCCGCCATCAATTCGTAAACTCGTGCTCCGTGGCAACGGTGAGATCGATCCAATGCATGACTCGTCGTTGTTGAA
The DNA here is from genome assembly GCA_963782955.1 of uncultured Chloroflexia bacterium. GTDB lineage: Bacteria > Chloroflexota > Chloroflexia > Thermomicrobiales > Thermomicrobiaceae > CALAGB01. Next base: position 387,143 of record CAWALJ010000002.1, read on the forward strand.
GCCGACAGGGCCAACCGGTATAATCTGCGGAGCGAACGCGCGGAATTGTGCGCACGGTGAGATTCTGCGAGACAGCCACTCAATTGAGTTGGCTGTGGTTTTTTCCCGGAGCGCTCAACCGCTCGTGAGGCCACACGCGGAGAGGTGGCCGAGCGGCTTAAGGCGGCTGTCTTGAAAACAGTTGACCGAAAGGTCCGGGGGTTCGAATCCCTCCCTCTCCGCCACAAACTCATCCTGGGAAGGTGCCAGAGTGGTCGAATGGGGCCGCCTGCTAAGCGGTTGAGGGCGATATAAGTCCTCCGAGGGTTCGAATCCCTCCCTTCCCGCCGAGACCACGGCGTCTGAGAGCACTCTCGGACGCCGTTTTTCGTCCCCGGCAGCAGCCGTTGCGGTCCGCCGTTGCCATCCACTGTTGCCATCAACGGCCGCACCGGATTCTGGTCACTGTGCAGCACCATGAGATCGTGGGGCTCCCGCTTCGATTCCCGAGTTCCTCCCACAATTTGTCTGTGATGGAACTGCAACGACGCTGTTGCGACTCCTTGACGCCAGGTTGTCTAAGATGTCCCCAGGGTGCGTAGGAAGCGGAATCGGGGTGTGCGCGATGAAACGTCTCTTCTTCGCTCTGGCGATCCTGGCGTTGCTAACGGCTTGTGGGCAGCCCACAACCACGCCCACCACGAATATTGCGCCGGGAGCGGCGGGAACCGCCACGACCTCGACCGCCCCGGTGCCGACGGCAACCCCCAGTCCATCGCCGACACAGACAGCAACCCCGACGGCGACTCCAACTCCGTCCGCAACTCCCTCATCTCAATCGTCGACGTCGCAACCAACGGAGGGAACGCTCTTCTTCCATTCACCGATGACCGAGATCGAGCCAGGTGTCGACGAATCAGGATCGGTTGGAACGGTCACGGCCGCAGGCTATATGGTGACGATCCCACCAGATGGCGAGGCGTTTGACGTCAACTCAACGCTTGCTGGTGACGCCTCCTTCAGTTTGACGACGCGCGCGGTTTCTCCAATTGGAGATGGCTCAGGGTGTCTCATGTTCCGCGCCGAAGTGACGACGACTGATGTCGGGTTCTATGGACTCTGCCTGCTCTATTCCGGGACCGAAGTGCTCGGCGTTCAGGCAGTCTACGCGTCAACTGAGTCGGGCAACACCGATCCGCAGGTAACCGACCTCGGTCTGTATGCTCCGTTTCCCGGGCTTTCGTCCACCGAGTGGAACACGATCAAGGTCATCGCGCAGGGTGATCACTTCTGGTTCCTCTTGAACGACGAACTCGTTGGCGAAACGACTCACTCGGGTCGAGCCACGGGGATGATCGGATACCTGGCCTACAACTTCGATCTCAGCCAGGAACAGAGCATTGAGTTTCGAGATTTCACGATCCGTTCTCTGGCATCATTCATCCCGACCACCCACCTCGTCTCCGCGGCGGCTGCTCCGCAACGTGGCCAATGGCAGCAACCTGGACGGAATTCGTCTCTGATGGTGAGACTGTTCAAGCAGATCGAACACGCGTTGCACCGATCCAGGTGATTGCACTCGCCGTCGGTCTGGCATCGTCATCATAACTGGGTCTACCCGTCGTCGGCCGAGGTCGTTCTCCTCAAGATGTCGTTGGTGACCTGCCGATTCGCCATGCAACGAAGACGAATCGGCACGCTCATCGTTCCTTTCGTACACATGCGAAATGATGACCAAAGTCATATCGTATGCGCGTAAACTCGCGATACGATCTTAGTCAGAGTCGACGGCATACTGACCCTGCAAATTTCTCACACACGTCGACGAGCGCTCACGTCCCGATACTCGTCTTAGGCGGAATCGTTCGAATGACTACGTCGATCCGCAATGAACCCGAGAACATCATGACGGATCTACGTCATGCATTGATCACGTGCGACGCGCAGGGTCAAATCGTCCGATGGAGTCAGGACGCAGAGCGGCTCTTCGGCTGGACCACGGCGGAGACGACTGGCCGCAACCTGTTTGATGTCATCGGCCTCGACCAATCCACGGATCATTCGCCCCACGTGCCCACCGGCAGCTATTGCGAGCGTGAATGGTCGAGCAGCGTCGACTGCCGGCGCCACGACGGTACTACCTTCCGTGCGGCCGTCTCCGTCGTGCCTACGTTGGACCCCGGCGGTGATGTGAGTGGACTCGCCGTCAGTGTATGCGACGAGGGCCGTTGGGAGACGGTGACGAACGCGCTTCGTCACGCGCGTGATCGATACCGTTCGCTGGTTGAGGCGCTCCCGGCAGCCACCTATACGCTTTCGCTCGACGACGATCCGTCCGTTGCCAGCTATATGAGCCCTCAAATTGAACAGATAACCGGATATCCAGCCGAGTGCTGGGTCCGAGACCCCAGCTTCGGGGTCACAATCACCCATCCCGATGACGTCGATCGGTTGCGTGACGCGCTCAAGGATCACACCGTGTCATCGAAGCCCATTCGCGTCGAGTACCGCTACATCCGTCCAGACGGAGAAGCCGTCTGGGTACGCAATGACGCGATCCTGCGCCGGGACGATTCACGCTATTGGCAAGGGTTCATCGTCGACATCACCGAACAGAAGCGCATGGATGAGGCTCTGCGAATCAGCGAGGAGCAATTCCGTAGCGCGTTCGTCGATGCCGCCATTCCCATGGCTATCGCCGAGACCAGCGGAATGGTCGTCAAAGTCAATCAACCATTCTGCAACCTGCTGGGCTACACCGCCGATGAGTTGCTCGGTCGCAATATCGCAGAGTTTACCCATCCGGACGATCGCCAGGATTCATTTGCCCAACGTCATGGCGTGCTGAGCGGAAAAACCCGGGCGGCGATCTTCCCAAGACGCTACGTACACCGAAGTGGCTCCATCGTCTTCACCCTGGTGAACCTGTCCGCGACGCGCGTCCTCAATGACAATCGCGTCTACGTTCTAGGACAGATTCAGGACGTGACCGAGCAGAAGCACGCCGAAGATGAGCTCAGGCGTTTGAGCGACCGCTACCAGAGGCTCATCGACAACGCCAATGACGTCATCATCACGTACGACACGACTGGTCGCCTCACCTTCGTCAACCAGAAGTTCACCGAGCTCAGTGGTTATGACCTGAACGAGACACCTGCGCTAAACGTACGGGACATCATTCATCCGGATGACCGCGAACACGTGTTGAACACGATCTCGCGTCGGTTGGCAGGTGAGCCGGTGCCGCGCAATTACGAGTTCCGCGTATTGACACGAACCGGCAACACGCTCTACGTCGACGTCAACGCCAGCTTGATCTTCGAAGACGACCAGATCATTGGCATCCAGGCGTTTCTCCGCGACGTCACCGACCGTACGCTGGCGGAATCCGCGCTCAGCGCCAGCGAGATTCGGTTCCGCAGGCTGGTTGAGCGGTCCACCGACGTTGTCACCCTGCTTAACCGTGAGGGTGAGATCACCTACCAGAGTCCCTCCGCACACACCATCCTCGGTCGTGCGTCACACGAAATGATCGGAGAGACACTCTCGTCCTTCATCCATCCGGCGGACCGGAACGAAGTCATGCGTGCGTTTGACGCATTGATCGGCAATCCGGGGAGCTCGTTCAATCTCGAATACCGACTAAGCGATAATCACGGTAACTGGCGCTGGATCGAAAGCACCGCGCGCAACCTGCTCGACGACGATACCGTCAATGGAATCGTCATGAATTCTCGCGACACCACCGACCGACAACGTGCGAACAGGGCGCTTGCCGTACACAACAACGTCCTCCGACTGCTGGCCAACGACCGACCCTTCTCGGAAATTTTGGACGCGATCTGCCATGCCGCAGAGTCGCAGCTAGATGGCGGGACGGCCGCGCTCATATTGCTCGACCCGGACCACGAATGCGATCCTCATGTGAGCGCAAGTCAGTTGAGCAAAGTCAATGCACTGCTGCAGAGTGCGGCTTTGACCCCTCTTGACATCTTGGGTGTCGTCGACCAGTCGGGTCAGTCGTTTCCTCAGATTACCGAATACCCGCTTCTTGACCTCGACGAGGCTCGCGTGTCGGGTCATTGTTGGTCGATCCCGATCATCCAGGCCAAAAGCAACAACACGCTGGGAGCGCTGGTTATCTTCTTCGAGCGCGAGCGACATCCAGGACTCGTCGAGGCTCGCGTGCTGTCTGAAACGGCCAGCCTCGCCCATCTCGCGTTGCAACGTCATCGAGCCGAGCAGGAGCGCCGAGAACACGAGAATCTCCTGCGTCTCGTCCTTAACACCCTGCCAGTTGGCGTTTGGTTCGCTGACGCCAATGGTCAACTAACCATGGTGAACTCTGCTGGAGAGAAGATCTGGGGTCATGCCCGGATGGTGGATATCAACCGATATGCCGAATACAAAGGCTGGTGGGCCGAGAGCGGACGTAGGATTGACAGCCACGAGTGGGGGATGTCGCGCGCGATTCGCGCAGGTGAGACATCGATCAACGAGGAGATCGAGATCGAGTCCTTCGATGGGCAACGCAAGACGATCTTGCACTCCGCCGTGCCCATAAGACGGCCCGACGGCCGCATCGCGGGAGCGGTCGTCGTCAATCACGACATCAGCGATCGCAAGGCATTGGAACAACGACTTATCGACCAGGCATTGCACGACTCGCTAACCGGTCTGCCCAACCGCAAGCTGCTGCTCGATCGGTTGGAACACGCCCTGGAGCGGGCTGCGCGCAACCGGACGCACGTCGCGGTGGTGTTCCTCGACCTGGACAACCTCAAGGTCATCAATGACTCACTCGGCCACGGCGTAGGCGACGCGCTGATCATCGAAACAGCCCGCCGTCTGAGTCGAGGGCTGCGCAAGAGTGACACGGTCGCGCGGCTCGGGGGCGACGAGTACATCATCATGATCGAGGACATTGATGAAGTCACCGACGCGCTACGTGTGGTTCAAACCATCGAATCGCTGCTCGCCGTTCCGTTCGAACTGGCGGGACGCACGGTGCACGTTACGGCATCAATCGGTCTCGCCCTCAGCCGCGCGGAAGGCACGCAGCCCGAGGAAATCATTCGCGATGCCGACACGGCCATGTACCGCGCCAAACGAGACGGACGAGCCCAACACGCAGTGTTCGATCCACAGATGCACCACGAAACTCTGCAGCGCCTCGAAATCGAGCAAGATCTGCGCGCGGCGGTTGATGCCGGAGAGCTACGCGTGCAGTATCAGCCGCAATATCGACTGGACGATGGACGAATTTGCGGCTTCGAGGCTTTGGTCCGTTGGCAGCATCCCGAAAAGGGGCTTATCCCGCCAGACCAGTTCATCACCATCGCCGAGGAAACCGGGATCATCGTGCCGCTTGGACGCTGGGTACTGCATGAGGCCAGCGTGCAAGCGAGGGTGTGGCTAGAGGACGGGAGCGCTGGCGACGACTTCTCTGTGTGCGTCAACCTGTCGGCACGCCAGTTCCGCGATCCCGACCTCCTCGCAGACGTGGTGCGCACATTGGAACGTACCGGCCTGTCGCCTCGTCATCTCACGCTGGAGATGACCGAAACCACGATTATGGATGATCCTGACCGGGCCAGCGACGTGGTGGATCAATTGCACCGTCTCGGAGTCCAGCTCGCCATTGATGACTTCGGCACGGGTTATTCGTCGCTCGCGCATCTGACCCGATTCTCGTTCGATTTTCTCAAGATGGATCGCTCGTTCGTCGAATCGCTGCGCGACATCGAAACGGACTCGGTCCTGATTTCGAGCATGGTTCAACTCGGTCACGCCATGTCGATGGAGATCGTCGGCGAGGGCATCGAGTCGGACGCGCAGCTTGAAGCGCTCAGGCGACTCGGCTGCGACATCGTCCAGGGATTCCACCTCTGCCCACCGGTGGACGCAGCACAGGCGGCGTCCATTCTTATGGACAACCGCTGTCCAGGTTGACACAGCGTCCCAGCCGAGAAAGTTGGCCGACCCAACGTGCGTTTTTCGTTGAACCTTTTTTCGCTACTTCACGTCAACGGGTTGGGCAACGTTCGGACGACTGGCCCGTGCTCCTTCTTTGCCTTCGACGGTGTTGTCGTAGTAGCGCAACGTTGGGTAGGCGAAGTCGATGTCATCGCGCTCGCCAAACGCGTGCAATATGTCTTCCCAAATCAACTCAGCAGACGTGCGACGCCGTCGCGGCTCACACAGATAGCGAAGAGTCAGCAGGATTCCGCTGTCCTGCACGCTGGTATAGACGCGCGGTTCGATCTCGATGTTCCGCAGCATGAAGCGGCCGCTCGCCACCCTGAAGTCGTGCCTTGCTGACTCGCTCAGCTGTTGAGTTCGCTTGGCGACAATGGACTGCAGAATATCCTTCGCAGTTTTCCAATCACTTTCGAAGGTGACCAGAACGGGGATCTCGTTCCAGATGAAGCGCGTGCCTTTGCTGTAGTTTGCTTGCGGCTCACTGAACACGTGGGCGTTGGGAACGTGGATAATCCGACCAGTCGTCTGGTCGGCGTCAACCCAATTCCCAATCTCCAGCAGTGTGAACTGGAAGATGCGCTGATCGATGACGTCTCCGGCGAATTGTCCGATCTGGATGCGATCGCCAACTTCAAACGGCCGTCGCCACAGAATGAAGAGCCAGGCAACCAGGCTGACGATCGGATCTTTGAGGGAAATGGCAAGTCCGGCGCTGAGCAGCCCAAGGAAGGTCGCGAGCGACGCGACGCCGACAAACCAAACGCGGCCTACGAGCAGCACGCCCAGAGTGAACGTCACGTAGTTCAACGTCTTCTGTGTGCGGTAGCGGACGCTGACTTCATCTATCCGGCTGATGCCGAAGCGGATCGCCAGCCACCGCAAGAACCAGAGGAGCGCAATGAGCAAGATCGAGCGCAACAACTGCCCCTGCAGCGAGGGGTTCAGCCCGGCAGTGCCTTCTAACCAGGTCGAAATTGTCAAGTTCGCCATGCGTTGATCTTACCGTGACAAGGGCTGGAAACCTACTTCACGTTCCGCCCACGCGCGGATAACAAAGCGTGGCCAGCCAGAGGCGGACCACGCTGATACCTCAACTAAGCGCGGATCTGCGGGGCGAAAACGCCCGCCTAATCAATCTGAGCGCGCTGCAGTTTTCCGCTGTAATCGACGTAGATACTCTGCCACTCGGTGAAGACATCGAGACCAGCTTGTCCGGCTTCGCGGTGGCCGTTGCCAGTCGCCTTGGTTCCGCCGAACGGCAGGTGAATCTCGGCGCCAATGGTTCCGGCATTGATGTAAATGATGCCGGTGAAGATGTCTTGAATCGCCGTGAACGCCTTGTTCACGTCCTGGGTGAAGATCGAGGCCGACAGGCCATACTCGACGCTATTGGCGACCTGAATGGCTTCGTTCAGATCGTCTACCGGGATCACGGACATTACCGGTCCGAAGATCTCTTCGCGCGCGATGCGCATTTCCGGAGTCACGTTGTCGAAGATCGTCGGTTGGTGGAAGAAGCCTTTGCTCAGGTCGCCGTCCCGAGCAATCGCACCACCCACGACCAGATTCGCTCCTTCGCGCGAGCCGATCTCAACGTAGTTGTGGACGCGCTCCAGTTGCCCGCCGCTGACCAGCGGTCCGACTTCCGTCGTCGACTCGAGGCCATAACCGAGCCGCATGCCGCCCGCCCGGCTCGCCAGCCGCTCGACCAGCTCTCGATGAATGCCACGCTCGGCGATGACACGACTGGCCGCCGTGCAGCGCTGACCCGATGTGCCGAAGGCGCTCCAGAGAATACCGTCAACCGCCAGGTCCAGATTTGCGTCGTCCATCACCATTATGGCGTTCTTACCACCCATCTCGAGTGAGACACGCTTCATCTGACGGGCACACTCGATCGAGACATCGCGCCCAACGTCGGTAGAACCAGTGAAGGAGATCATCGCCACGTCCGGATGCTTGAGGATCGCGTCGCCAACCTGCTCGCCGCCCCCAAGGACCAGGTTGAGCACGCCGGCTGGAAGCCCTGCTTCCTCAAACAGCTCGACCAGGTGCACCGCGGTACGGGGACTGAAACTGGCGGGCTTGAACACCACCGTATTGCCGGTCACCAGAGCGGGCATCATCTTCCAGGTCGGGATGGCCATCGGGAAGTTCCACGGCGTGATGAGGCCGACCACGCCGAGCGGCTTACGCGTCGACATGTTCCACTTATTCGGCAATTCGGACGGCGTGGTCTGGCCCCACATGCGGCGACCCTCGCCCGCCATGTAGAAGGCCATATCGATGCCCTCTTGCACGTCGCCCTGTGCCTCGGTGAGGACCTTACCCATCTCCTCGGTCATTTCTCGGGCGATGCGCTCTTTGTTATCGATCAGCAACTGCCCGATCTTGTAGAGGATCTCGCCACGCTTCGGTGCCGGGTAGAGACGCCACTTCTTGAACGCCTCCATGGCCGACTCAACCGCCGCGTTGACGTCGCTAACGTCGCTCTTGGCGAAGGTGCCGACCAGTTCGCCAGTGGCTGGGTTGTAGCGCTCGAACTCGTCGCCCGACCTCGCGTCTACCCACTTGCCGTTGATGTAGTTCTTATATTGAGCCATTGTTGGAATCCCTCCACTGAGCCCGCCATCGGGGATGACGACGGGGTACGCCTGCGCGGCGCCGGTGCATGTATCGCGAGTGTAGCAGAGGTGCCTGACGCATGGTGACCCGTGGCTTGACGGGTGCGTAGTATAATCGCGCCCGTTACCTTCGTTACGCGAGCGTATGCGCCAGTGCTACCCGATTCGGAGGATCATGGTCGAGCCAGGGTTAACGTCGAGACTTCGACAGCATTCACGACGCTCCGGAATGCTGGTCGGTCTCAGCATGGCAATCGCCATCGGGATCTGCATCATCGGTTTCATCTGGATTTACGTGCGCGTCGGGCCGCTCTTCAGCGACTTCATCCCAGCCAATTCGACGGCGCTGACTCCCGTCTCATCAGTGAGCGGTGGAGCGGCGACTCCGACGGGATCGTCCACGGCTATCACGTCGATCCTTGCATCGCCGACAGCCACGCAACTTACCGCAACCCTCGCTTCACCGACGCCAGTTTGGGAAGCCACTCACAAGATCGTGGCCGGGGAGACCGTCAACTTTCGCGCCGGTCCGTCGACGCTCACGGATATCGTCGACGTCCTTCCTCCGGGCACTGAACTCAAGTTCGTCGGCCAACAGCAACAGACCAGCGGTGTCACCTGGATGAAGTTCCAGGAGAAGGACGGAACCGAGGGCTGGGTGCGTACCGTCGACGTCGATCCGGTCGTCCCTTGATCGACCAGAACGCGTAAAACGCTTTGATATACTTGGCGTAATCAACGCTTCGATCTCATTATCAACCACGCGAAGGACGTAGCATGCAGAGAGTCTCGATCATCGGGCTCGGGTTGATCGGTTCCTCGATTGGCCTGGGTTTGAAACGCTGGGCAACGAAGGACGGCAAGCGCGATTCCGTGCTCGAAGTTATCGGCTTCGATATCAGCCTCGACGTCCAGAACTACTCCAAGAAATTGAAGGCAATCGACCGTACGGAGTGGAACCTGGCAAACGCGGTCGCCAAAGCCGATCTGATCGTGATTGCCACCCCGGTGTCGGCTGTGCCAGATATCTTCGAGGTCATCGCCGATCAGGGTAAGCAGGGCGTGGTGGTCACGGACGCCTGCAGCACCAAATCGGAAGTGCTGAAGTGGGCCCGCGAGATGCTGCCCGATCACGTTCACTTTGTGGGTGGGCATCCGATGGCGGGTGACACGCGCGGCGTTGAAGGTGCCAAGGCCGACATATTCGAGCACGCGACCTGGTGCATCTGCCCGACCGTCAACGCAGGTGATGACGCGGTACAGACCGTCCTTGGCCTGGTTTCAGCTCTCGATGCCGAGCCGCTCTTCGTCGATCCACACGAGCACGACGGTTACGTCGGCGGCATCAGTCACCTTCCGTTCATGCTTTCCGTGGCGATGACGCACACCGTGAGTAAAGACTCGCTCTGGCGGGACATGCGGAAGCTCAGCTCCAGCGGATTCCGAGATGCGTCGCGCCTGGCCGCAGGCAGTCCCGAAATGTATCGGGGAATCTGCGCCACCAACCGCGAGAACATTGTGCGCTGGCTCGACTCGACCGTCGGCGAGCTTCAGCACATGCGTGATCTGGTCAACACTGGTTCGGACGAGACGCTCGAGACCCTGGAGCAGATCTTCAACGAAGCACGCGATGCTCGGGCCGAATGGATCACCTCCGAGCGACAGGGCGGCGGTCAGGTTCAGGACACCGAGGGCGAACTCAGCATGATGAGCGTCGGCGAACAGGTGCAGCAGATGTTCTTCGGGAGTTTGTTCCGCCGCAAGCCGAGGACCGGACGCGAAGACCGAGACAACAAGAACGGGACATCACGCCCAGGCCGACGATAGCCGCCGCGCCAACTACGGCACGATGTTCCATTCCTGAGGGAGCGAGTAGTAGTAGAGCGTGCGAGTCGGTCGGCCGTTTTCCCGGATTCTGCCTCGATCGACGCGCTGCACGTCAGCGTAGCTGTTTTGCACCTGGATGATTCTGCGCGCCGTGAGGTTAAACAGGATGAGACCCGTGACGACCGGCTTTAGGCTTAGCTGACGGCTACGTTCGTCGACGACGCGGAACGGTGGAAGCTCCGCTGGTGATGTCGTTTCCATCAGTTCCTGGAATGCCGCATGATTCTCTCGGGTGTTGTGTTCATCGAAAATTGCCAGTCCACTTTCGATTGAGCGGACAAAGGCTTCGTCATACGAGCGAGCGTACTGTAGCAGTTGCTGGATCCCGGCTGGATGACAGCTACACGCCGCCGTGAGCATCTTGATGACATGGCAGGGTCCGACGAAGCTCGATGTACCTCGATCGTCGATAACGGTGAATCGGATGACATACACGCGGAATTACCCCTTCAAAGCCTGGAATTTCGTGGCAACATGACACGAACAAGGGCTACTCGTGTCCCAGTGAAACCCTGAACACGGCACGTACGATGCGCTGTAAACGTGGTAATGAACGGGAGACGCCAGAGCTGATAGTCGCGCGGTCCATAGCGGCCAAACTTTACCACACGTCTGCGGCGACACCCGCGATGACGCAGGAGTAACAAGACGATGGCGATGACGGGTTCGATCCTTATTTCGGAGCGCTACGCTCGACAAACAATCTTCGCGGGCATCGGCGAAGCTGGACAGCATAAGCTGCGTGCCAGCCGTGTCTGTCTCGTCGGCTGCGGAGCCCTCGGCACACACATTGCCGACATTCTGGTCCGCGCGGGCGTGGGATTCCTGCGAATCGTTGACCGAGATATCCCGGTGCAGAGCAATCTGCAGCGTCAATCGCTGTTCGATGAGCAGGACGTCATCGACGGCATCCCGAAGGTTATCGCGGCGACCAAGCGATTACGCGCAGTCAATAGTGAAGTCACGATCGAACCACACGTCATGGACGTCAACTCAAGCAACATTGAGCCATTGATCTCCGACGTCGATTTCGTCGTCGATGGCAGTGACAACTTCGAGATCCGCTATCTGATCAACGACGTCTGCATCAAATTGGGTAAGCCCTGGGTCTATGGTGGAGTCATCGGCAGCTACGGCATGACCATGACGATCCGACCTGACAAAACGCCATGCCTGCGGTGCGTCTTTCCGGATGCGCCAGCACCAGGCGAGGCACCGACCTGCGATACGGCAGGGGTCATTGGACCGGCCGTGAATGTCGTGGCAGGTATGCAATCGGCGGAGGCGCTGAAACTGGCCGTCAGCGCCATCGACTCGTTGAATCCGGATCTGCTGGCAATCGACGTCTGGAACATCAGTGTCGATCAAATTCCGCTCGGCGCTCCCAATCCCGACTGCCCGACCTGCGGTCGACACGAGTTCACGTTCCTGGAGCAGACTGCTCCGAGCCAGACCACTGACCTCTGCGGGCGTGATGCCGTCCAGGTGTCGGTCAATCCTCCGGTGAAGATTTCGTTAGCCAGTCTCGCTGAACGGCTTCGAGCCGTCGGCAAAGTCGGATACAACGATTATTTGCTTCGGGCCGAAATCGACGACTACGAGATCACGGTCTTCCCAGACGGACGAGCAATCATCAAAGGAACGACCGATTCGTCAGTAGCGAGATCGGTATACGCTCGCTACATCGGTATGTGAGGGCTCGATGATCTATCTTGACAATGGCGCGACCAGCTGGCCCAAGCCCGAAGTGGTCTACGAGACCCTGGCCAATTTCCTGCGCACGGCCGGTGCGAACCCCAGCCGTGGCAGCCACGTGATGGCCAACCGAGCCGCGGCAACGCTGTACGAAACACGGGTGAAGATTGCACGTTTGCTCGGCGCACCCGATCCCAAGCGGGTGATCTTCGCCTCAAACGCGACTGACGCGCTCAATCTGGCGATCAAAGGCATTCTCAATCCTGGTGACCACGCCGTTACCACCGTCATGGAACACAACTCAGTGCGTCGACCGCTGCGCTCATTGCAGTCGTCAGGCGTTACCGTCACCAAGGTCCACGCGGACAAGAAGGGATTCGTCTCGGTTGACGATGTAGCCAAGGCGATACGTCCCGAAACACGACTAATCGCGATGACTCATGCCTCCAACGTTAACGGCGCCATTCAACCGGTGGCTGACGTGGCTCAGATCGCTCGAGATCGCGGAATCCTCTTGCTCGTGGACGCGGCCCAGACGACCGGCTCGATTCCATTCACTATGGAAGAGATCGGTGCGGATCTGTTGGCGTTCCCCGGACATAAGGGACTGATGGGTCCAACGGGCACCGGAGGACTGATCCTCGGACCTCGTGTGAGTACCGATGATCTGGCGACGGTGCGCGAGGGAGGCACCGGTGGGAACTCCGAAGAGGACGTTCAGCCAGACGAACTTCCGACGCGCTATGAGGCCGGAACGCTCAATACGGTGGGCTTCGCGGCTCTCGGTGCGGCGCTCGACGTGGTTGGAGAGGTCGGCGTCGATGCCATCTTCCGGCACGAGCAAGAGATCACCACGCGCCTGATCGACGGACTCGCCGAAATTCCAGGAGTCCGCGTGCTCTCACCGGACGACGAGAACCGGCGCGCCGCGGTGGTTTCGTTTACGGTGGAGGGTTGGGAGCCGAGCGATCTCGGAGCGGCACTCGACAGCAACTTCGAAATCGCCTGTCGCACCGGTCTCCACTGCGCGCCCGAGGCGTGCGAGGCGCTGGGAGCCTTCCCGTTCGGTACGATACGATTTAGTCCAGGATATTTCACGACGGCGGAAGAGATTGACGAAGCGATTGGCGCTGTCTCCGAACTGGCTCGTGCCGCGCTCCGCCTCTCTTGAACTGAGGCGTCAAATGGCGAAAAAGCGATACACCAAAGTCGAAGAAGAGATTATCCAGATTCTTGACGCCAAGGACCGGGAGCCGGGCTGGCGCAAGGTCACGCGAAAGCGTTGGCGCCCACGGCTACCGAACTTCAAACTTCCGAGATCAGGCAGAGTTGGAGCGGCCAGCGGCCTCTTGTGGCTGGTAGCCACGTTTGGCATCGCACTGGCGGCGATCATGGTGTCGGGAACGTCTCATTTCCTCGCCGTCATTCTGGCAATCGCGTGCATTCTCGTGTTCCTCAGCCCGATGGTTGTGTCGCGACGAAACACGGGGCTCCATCGTCCATCGCAGGAGTGGCGTGGACGTGACATGCGTTTTCCGCCGCCGCGCGATGGGATCATCGGCGAAATCCGCTATAAGATCTGGGAGTTCCGCACGCGGAACGACAATCACCGGCGCTGGTAGCCTGCACGGAATCGAGATCTACCAACTTCCCGGGTTTCTTTTTTTCCTGCATACGAACGCGGACCTTTCAGGCGAACTGTCCTGTGCTCTGGTTGAGCCCGCAATAGGTGTGCTATTCTCATCACGCAGCGTGCGCCGTGGGGGCGCGGGGAGGGGAAAACGCTGAGCAATCAGCAACATCCGGCAAAGGCCCAGAATGCCACGCATTGTCAGTGACATCATTGATGTCTACGTGTTTCGGCATGCCCGAAACCAAATAGAGTTCTTGCTGTTGCGCAGACGGCCTGATCTCGTGCTTGGCGACACCTGGCAGTCGATTCACGGCAAAATAGAGCCAAACGAGCGCGCGGTCGAGGCGGCGATGCGGGAGGTCGAAGAGCGCACGGGATTCGTGCCGTCAAAGCTCTACTCCGCCGACTACATCAACCAGTTCTACGACCACGCCAGCGATACGATCGTCCTGGCTCCGGCGTTCGCGGCGCTAATTGACGGGCGCAACAAGGTCCGGGTGTCACACGAATACAGCGACTACGCCTGGTGTGACCTCGAAGAGACAGTCGCCCGGCTCCCCTGGTCCGGTCAGCGCTGGGCAGTACGCCACATCTACGACGTCATCGGCGTCGGCGGCGACGAAGCCGACTTCTACGCGCTGACCTGATTGACGCCCGAGATTCCCGCTCGCGAAAATTGCCTTCTCAGTCAAATTCCAACAGGTTCCGGCAACGTTCGACTCGTTCCGTGCTCCGTGAGTGTCGCATACGAAGCGTTGATTCGCGTGCGATTATCGGGCGTAAGCTGGCCCCGTTCGGTATAATTCAGAGGTTGTAATTCGGGCACCATCATGCGAGCGAAGACGGGGGAATACCGTGCCGGAATTTCAGCTGACCACCGATATGCAGCCCACCGGAGATCAGCCAACCGCAATCGAACAGCTTGTTACTGGCGTTGAGGCCAACGCGCGGCATCAGACGTTGCTCGGAGTTACCGGCTCGGGCAAGACCTTCACCATGGCCAACGTCATTCAGCGCGTGCAGCGACCAGCGCTCGTCCTCGCTCCCAACAAGACGCTTGCCGCGCAACTCTACAGCGAGTTCAAGGAGTTCTTTCCGGACAACGCGGTCGAGTACTTCGTTAGCTACTACGACTACTATCAGCCCGAAGCCTACGTCCCGCGTACCGACACATACATCGAGAAAGACGCGCAAATCAACGATGAGATCGACAAGCTGCGGCATGCTGCTACGCGCGCGCTGTTGACTCGTCGTGATGTGGTGATCGTCGCGAGCGTTTCCTGCATCTACGGCCTCGGTTCGCCGGAGGAGTATGGGAAGACTGTCGTGTCGCTACGACGCGGTGCGACGGTGCGACGCGATCGCATTCTGCGGCACCTGGTCGATATCCAGTACGACCGGAACGATCTCACATTGGTTCGCGGCACGTTCCGCGTTCGTGGCGACACGGTCGACATTTTCCCCGCGTACGAGGAGATCGCGATTCGAGCGGAATTCTGGGGCGATGAGATCGAACGCATTATCGAGATCGATCCGCTGACTGGCGAGGTACTGGCCGAGCGCAACGAGATCGACATCTATCCAGCCAAGCACTTCGTCACCACGCAGGAGAAGCTGCAACTCGCGGTGCGCGACATTGAAGACGAACTCGAACAACGCCTCAAGGAACTCGAACACGAGGGCAAGATCCTCGAGGCGGCCCGGCTCAGGCAACGCACCATGTACGACCTGGAGATGCTGCAGGAGGCAGGCTACTGCTCTGGCATCGAAAACTACTCGCGACATCTCTCGCGACGTGGGCCTGGAGATCCTCCCTGGACGCTACTCGATTACTTCCCGGATGATTTCCTCATGTTCATTGACGAGTCGCACATGTCGATTCCGCAGGTGCGCGGCATGTTCGCCGGAGATCGATCGCGCAAGGACGTGCTTGTCGACTTTGGCTTTCGCCTGCCGTCGGCGCGTGACAACCGACCACTCACGTTCGACGAGTTTGAGCGCCACGTGCGCCAGGCCGTCTACGTCTCGGCGACGCCAGGACCATACGAGCTCGAGCACAGCGAGCAGGTCGTGCAGCAGGTAATTCGGCCGACCGGACTGGTCGATCCGGAGATCAGCGTCAGACCGACGAAGCGTCAAATCGACGATCTACTCGACGAAGTACACAAGCGAGTCTCGCGCGGCGAGCGCGCATTGATCACGACGCTGACCAAGAAGATGGCCGAGGATCTATCCGACTACCTCAAAGAGGTTGGTATTCGCACCCACTATCTGCATAGCGACATTGAAACGCTCGAGCGTATCGAGATTTTGCGCGACCTACGTCTGGGCGTGTATGACGTCGTGGTCGGCATCAACCTGTTGCGTGAGGGACTCGACCTTCCTGAAGTTTCGCTGGTCGCGATTCTCGACGCCGACAAAGAAGGCTATCTGCGTTCGACCAGCGCCTTGATCCAGACGGTCGGCCGCGCGTCACGTCACGTCGACGGCCTGGTGATCATGTACGCGGACACGGTTACCGATTCAATGCGGCGCGCGATCGATGAAACCTATCGTCGACGTGCAATCCAGCTTGCCTACAACGAAGAGCACGGCATCACCCCACGTGGCATCGTGAAGCAGATCCGCGATATCACCGATCGAGTTAAGGCAGTCGCGGAAGAACAGAGCCAGTATCGCGCCGAAGGAAAACCTGGAGTCATCTCCCAGATCCCGCCTGATGAGATGGCAAAGCTCATCAAGGATCTCGAAAGACAGATGAAAGAAGCTTCCAAGCTCCTCGAATTCGAGCGAGCGGCGCTGCTGCGCGATCAGATTGTCGAACTCCGACGCATCCAAGAGGTCATGTAATCCGTTTGTAGAAGCGTGCCATGCGGTCGAACCGCACTCGACCGCCGTGGTAGGGTCATGCTGTGACTGAAACCGGCATTCAGACGAAAGTGACAATGGACGAATCGTGGAGCGACGAAATAGACCTCCTCAGCGCCGGAACAATTCTCCGGCACCGATCATCCTCGCCAGCATCTTTCTGGTCGTGGTCGCGGGAATCGTTGGGTGGCTCATTTTCGGCTACAAAGGCGCCAGTACTTCGACGCCAACTCCATCGAGCACCACCGCGGCTGTCGTAACGACGGCGGCGACCGCAACTGAACCGAAGGCGACGGCAACCCCGCAGCCAACGGTGACCGCAACCGCGACGCAGGCGACTACGGTGGCGACGCCGCCGCCAGCTACGCCGACGACGCAACCGACTCCAACACCCGCGCCAACGCCGACGCCGATTATTGGCGATTACGGAGAACTGCCGTCCGCTGATATCCCGTCCGGCACTCCGGGCTCGCAACGACTGCAGCTGCAATATCACCTGAACATGAGCCTGAGCGAGATTCCACAGACGGCTCCGGTCTATCAAATGCAACCTCGAAACTGGTCCGCGAGCGATGCGCAGAAGCTTGCAACGTCGCTCGGCATCACCGGTAAGCTTCAAGATCAGGGAAACGGCAGCTTTCAGGCGAGTGGCAACGGCGATCTCTACATCTCAAACAGCCTGGTGCAGTACATCGCGCCACAGGCAGTGAGCGCGAATGGAACCCCGACGGCAAATCAACCGCTTCCGGCCAATGACGCCCTCGTTCAGACGGCGCGAAACTGGCTGATCCAGCAGAATCTCTTGGGGGCAGCGATCGGTCCTGGCGCAGTCATCAACCGGGACGAGACCAGAAACGTCGCCCAGGTTCAGTTCAAGCCAGTCGAGCCGAATCAGCTTCTCTCGGCAATTCCATCGGCCAACGTGACGCTGGACGGTGCTGGCAATATTCTCGAGGCCTACATTCGCTGGCCTGCTTCGATGCCTCGTTCAAACTACGGGCTGCGCACGGCGGCTCAACTGTGGGCCGACGCCAGCCAGGGACGCGGCTATATCGAGATTGACGACTCAGCACTTCCGGCAGGCAGCGGCGCTCTGACCGGTGACGCCACGATCACGTCAACGTCGATTGCATACACTACTGCCGGAGCGCCGGAAACGAAACAGTACCTTGTCCCGCTCGTTGTGTTTGAGGGACAGGCAACGGTCTCTGGAGCGAAGGCGCCGATCCCCATCAAAATCTACGTTCCAGCTGTGGGCGCGCAAGCGGCGCCAAGGGGCTAGTTCGACACGCCCGGGGGACAACGCGGTGTGGCGAATCCCAACGTTTGCGGCTTGACGGTCCGGCTCTCTCAGGTATGAGAGAACTGGACCGCTCCATGAGGGAAGGCAAGTTGATGTCGATTAAATCGCGCGTCATGCGTGTCGCGTTCATCGTGCTGCTGTGCGTGACGATCCTGGCGCCAATTTCGCCGCTTAAAGCGCGCGCGAAGACGACGAACATTCGGTGGGGTTACTACGTCAGCTACGACGCCACGTCGCTTACGTCGCTTGAACAGCACGTCAGCCAACTCGACATCGTGGCGCCCTACTTCTACCAACTCAACGCCGACGGCACGATTGACAACCGTTACTTTCAGCAAGACGCGCTCAACGTCATGCGAAACGCTCACGTTAAGATCGTTCCGATGATCAAGAACGTCTCCACCTGGGACGGATTCCATAACACCATCGCTACATCGCAGCAGCGAGATGCGATCGCAACGCGTCTCGCCGATCTCGTCGTGCAAAACAACTACGACGGCATCAACATTGACTTCGAAGCAGTCAATGCCGCCGACGCTCCCCTCTTGACCGACCTCATGGCGCGCATTTCGGCAAAGTTCAGACCACTTGGCAAACTGGTGACGCAAGCCGTCATCGCCCGGACGTCCGACAAGCCCACGACGTGGGGCGGCGCCTATGACTACGCTGGGCTCGCACCATATGACGACTACATGCTGGTCATGGCCTATGATTTCCATTCTTCCGGCGGTTCTCCGGGAGCGATCGGACCGATCGGCTGGATTAAATCCGTGCTCGATTACACTACGACCAAATTCCCGGCATCCCGAACTCTGCTGGGTGTGGGGATGTACGGCTATGACTGGGACGTCACCGCCAAAACCACAGCCACGGCCAAACGGTTCGATCAGGCCACGGCGTTGCTTTCGCTGCCGGGCGCGACGAGCGGTTATGACACCACCGACCAGGCGCCATGGATCAAGTACACCGATACCCATGCCGAGCAGCACGAGGTCTGGTACGAAAACGCACAGAGTTTCAAGGCCAAGCTACAGGTCGTAATCGACGATCAACTTGCGGGTTTCGCCATGTGGAGACTCGGCCAAGAAGATCCCGCCGTGTGGAACGTGATCAGCACATTGAACACTCCTGCGACTCGCATCGCGCCATTCGATACGACCGGAACCGGCAAGCTCTACTTCCCGGAAACCGGACACTCGCTGGCGTTCGGTTTCAAAGATTTCTGGCAGGCAAGCGGCGGGCTCCCAGTGTTCGGCTATCCATTGACTGAAGAGTTCAGTGAGCTGAACCCGGACGATGGGAAGACCTACACGGTCCAGTATTTCGAGCGCCAGCGATTCGAATATCACCCGGAGTTCAAGGGGACACCCTATGAGGTGGAACTGGGGAGGCTTGGCGTGCTTGACGCCGAGCAACGTGGACTCACCAGCAATCCGGCGTTCAAGCCGCTCCCGGCCAACACCAAGCTCGCGAACGGCTGCCAGTACTTCGCGGCAACCGGTCACACCGCTTGTGGCAGCTTCCTCCAATACTGGCAAAACCACGGATTGTCGTTCGGAGATCCTGGCATTAGCTATCGCGAGTCACTAGCGCTCTTCGGCTATCCGATCAGCGAGCCGTTTGTAGATCCAACGACCGGCTTGACGATCCAATACTTCGAGCGCGCAAGATTCGAGTATCATCCAGAGAATGCCGGGACGCCGTACGACGTACTGCTCGGTCTGCTTGGCACGAACGCGGTACGCGCGAAGGGGTGGATTCAGTGACGGAAGCTTCTCCTGTGGCAAAGAAGCTCGTGCTGGTGTTGCACGGCCCCAACCTGAACACGCTGGGGCAACGCGAGCCACACATTTATGGATCGGTAACGCTCGACGAAATCGACGACCGCATTCGCGCCGAAGCACACGAACTCGGCTTCGAAGTCGTCATCATGCAATCGAACTATGAAGGTGCGCTCATCGATCAGATCCAGCGTTATGGTTCAGTTGCCTGTGGTATCATCGTCAACCCGGGGGCGCTCACGCACTACAGTATTGCCCTGCGTGACGCACTGGCCGCAGCGCAGGCTCCCGCCATTGAAGTTCACTTGAGCAACATTTACGCGCGCGAGCCCTTCCGCCACCATTCGGTCGTGGCCCCGGTTGTCACCGGCCAGATCGCTGGATTCGGCGCGGACGGCTATCTGCTGGCGCTTCGGTACTTCATGCAGCAGGCTCAGGCCTAGAAAAGAGCGGCATTGCAGGCAAGACTCGACCGACTTAGAGCGCAGATCAAGGACGCCGGACTCGATGCGGTCGTCATCACTCACCCGACCAATCGTCGCTATCTGACCGGTTTCGAAGGGGACGACATCGCACCGAACGAGTCGTCCGGTCACGTGGTCGTAAGCGCAGATCGAGCCGTGCTGGTAGTGAGTCCGCTGGAAGCGCAACGTGCTCAGGAGCAGGCCGAAGGATTCGAAGTGTTCGATCGCGTTCGGCCGCTTGCACGTGCAGATGCCACGGTGCTTTCCGAGACCGGTACGCGACGAGTTGGATTTGAAGCCGACGCCATCATCTATCAGGACTACGTGACGCTGCGCGAAGTACTGGACGACAACGTCGAACTGGTTCCGGTCGGAGAGTTGATCAACGACCTTCGGGCTATCAAGACGCCTGACGAGATCAGAATTCTCGAGCGCGCGATTCAAATCACCGATGAGGCCTTTGAGCGTGTTGCCGCTACCATCAAAGAAGGTGACACGGAACGAGACATCGCGTTTCGGTTGGACACGGCGATGCGCGAGCTTGGAGCGACGGGGCTTTCTTTCCCGACCATTGTCGCCTCTGGACCGAACGCCGCTCGACCACATCATGAGCCGAGCGAACGAGCGATCAACGCTGGTGATGCCATCGTCATCGACATGGGAGCTGTTGTAGACGGTTATTGCGCCGATCTGACTCGCACCGTCTGGGTTGGTGAGCCCGATGAGACGCTCCGCGCCATCTATCCGGTGGTGGAAAAGGCGCTAAGTGAGGCTGAAGCCGAGTTACGACCGGGTATGTCCGGACGCGAAGGCGACGGCATCTCGCGCGAGGTGATCGCAGGAGCGGGCTACGGAGATTATTTCCCGCACGGTCTCGGGCACGGCGTCGGAGTGCGCGTTCACGAGAGTCCAAGCATGTCGCCTCGAACGGATGCTCCGCTCGTTCCCGGTCATGTCATCACCATCGAGCCAGGAATCTATCTGCCGGGCAAAGGCGGAGTACGCATTGAAGACGTCGCGGTCGTTGAAGAGGACGGCATTCGCGTCCTGACGCGAGCGCGCAAGCAACAGTTGGACTAGCTAAGAGAATGGAGTGCCGATGATTGATACAGGTGGACTTCGCAAGGGATTGACGCTCGATTTTGACGGCGAACTCGTCAAAGTCGTTGACTACCAGCACGTCAAGCAAGGACGTGGTAGCGCCTTCGTACGGCTGACGTTGCGCAACCTGCGTACTGGATCCACGACCCAGCAAACATTTCAAGCTGGTTCGAAGTTTCAGACCGCGCGACTCGAACGCAGGCGCATTCAGTTCCTGTATGCTGACGACGGCCAGTATCACTTCATGGATGTCGACACATTCGAGCAATTCCCGCTCAACGCCGAAACGCTGGGTGACACGATCAACTATATGGTGGAGAACGAGGTCATCGACCTGTTGACCTACCAGGATCAACCGGTGGATGTCGAGGCACCGATCACGGTCAATCTCGAGGTGACTGAGACTGATCCGGGAATCAAAGGTGATACGGCGACGGGTGGTACGAAACCAGCCACGTTGCAGACCGGCTTGACGGTCAACGTTCCGCTCTTCATCAACATCGGCGATGTGCTGAAGATCGACACCCGTACCGGTGAATACCTCGAGCGCGTGAGTTAGGTGGTTCAGTGGTGACGACGACGTCTGCGGCCAGATCAGCAAAGTCAACTGAACAGGACGCGCACGAGCAGCCGTATCAGGCACTGACCGATGCCGTACGAGATCTGGTCAACGTGATGCGCGATGGGGGAATCGGTCAACTTGAGGTGCGTCAGGGAGATCTGCGCATATCACTCAAGTCGGCCAATTTCGTCGAGGATTCGCGTGCTCACAATGGGCCGGTGCACATGATGCACGCCATCGAAGAGGACGGAAACGCAGCCGACACCAAGGATGAGGGCCACGTGGTCACTTCTCCGATGATCGGCACCTACTACTCCGCGTCTGGTCCGAACGAGCGTCCATTCGTTCAGGTGGGTGAGCGAGTCGAGGCGGGGCAAACAGTCGCGATCATCGAAGCCATGAAGATCATGAACGAGATCGTCTGCGAGCGCTCTGGCACTGTGAGCGAGATTTTCGTCAAGAATGGCGAGCCAGTCGAGTACGGTCATCGCTTGATGCGACTGACCGACTGACCATAGCTGGATCGTCGATGCGCGTTCTCGAGGTTGCCGAACTCAATGCCTATCTGAAAGATCTGCTCCAGTCAGACCCGATTCTATCGGATCTCTGGATCCGCGGAGAGATCTCGAATTTCACACGCTCGGCGGCCGGGCACATCTATTTCACGTTGAAGTCGGATAGTTCACAGCTCCGTTGCGTCCTGTTTCGCGGAAACGCGCGGTTCCTCACCTTCACGCCCGCCAACGGAGACGCCATTGTGGCCCACGGCAACGTCTCCATTTATGAAGTTTCCGGCCAATACCAACTTTACGTCGACCTGATTCAGCCCGAAGGGACTGGCCTGCTCCAGTTGCAGTTCGAGGAACTTCGCAACCGTCTGGAGAAGGAAGGATTATTCGACGTTGCCCGTAAGCGGCCACTGCCACGCTATCCGCGCTGTATCGGCGTGGTAACGTCGTCGACCGGCGCCGTCTGGCACGACATTCAGACGGTACTCACCAGACGCTATCCACTGTGCGATCTCATCCTCTCGCCCGCTCA
Source organism: uncultured Chloroflexia bacterium (assembly GCA_963782955.1). Lineage (GTDB taxonomy): Bacteria > Chloroflexota > Chloroflexia > Thermomicrobiales > Thermomicrobiaceae > CALAGB01. Next base: position 410,063 of record CAWALJ010000002.1, read on the forward strand.
GGTACAAGGCACCGACGCGCCTGCCAGCATTATTGCCGCGCTCGATGCGCTTCAGGCCGATGGTCGTGCTGAGGTAATCATCGTCGGTCGTGGCGGGGGTTCCGCCGAAGATCTGGCCTGCTTCAACGACGAGAAGGTTGCGCGCGCAATCTTTGCCGCCTCGGTGCCGATCGTTTCCGCGGTCGGGCACGAGACTGATTTCACTATCGCCGATTTCGTGGCAGACCTGCGTGCGGCGACGCCGTCCGCCGCCGCCGAAGTGGTTGCGCCTCACGTGAGAGAGATGGCTCAGGGGATCGCCGATCTGCACGATCGCGCGCATGACGCGGTGCTCGCAACCCTGCGTGACGCTCGCTCCGAGGTGGACCGCCACCGATTCCGCATGAGCCGGGTGGGTCCTGAGTCAGCAATTCGACAGGAACGGCTGCGGCTCGACACGATTCTCGACACCATGCATCAACTGACGTCCAACCGCATCGAGACGGAGCGAACAAGGATCGCTGCCACCACCCGTGAGCTGACGTTGCTACATCCTCAACAGATCATGGAACGTGGCTATGCCATGGTGATCGATCGGGCTACGGGCGCAAGAGCGCAAGCAGCGTTGGCCCTGCACCAGGGGCAGGACGTGTTATTGCGGTTTCACGATGGCTCGGCTGGGGCAACGATTACCGAGATTCACCAACGATCGGATAACAAGAGTGTGGAAGCGGAGGTCGAGCGTGGTCGAGACTAACAGCAATCAGCCTACCTTTGAGGAACTCTCGAAGCAACTCGAGGAGGTACTCGTGTTGCTGGAACGTGGAGACCTTCCGCTCGAAGACGCGCTCGCCGCATACGAGCGCGGAGTAACCCTCGTGCGCCAGTGTAACGATCTGCTCGATCGCGCCGAAATTCGCATCACCGAGCTCTCGGCTAGCGTCTCACGTACGACCGCTCCCCGCTATGGACAGTCGGAAACCCTCTTCAGCCTCGACGACGACGAGGACGAGTAGTCCGTCGCAATCCAGCCTCTCTCAAATCAATCCGCTTCGGTCATGCAGGTTGCGTTAACGCATAGTGGTGCGCGGCGGACAGCACAAACACGGTCCTTGGCCTGCAAGGTCAGACACGTTCGGCCCTCACGGTGAGAGAGATGAAATACCCAGGCAAGCTGTTGTCTGCTGGACGAAGGACGTCGAGGATGTTGGCAAGCAGCAGCGTTGGGGACCTTCCGTTGCGCATGTGCGTCGCGGATGGTGATTTCATAAGAGCGACGAGGAGGGCGCGGTTTTCTGGCCGCGCTCTTCACGGTCAGCCGGTCATCACCAGTCGATTGACAACGCTTCCCGCGGGTCCAATTCGTTAATCGTATTGCCGGCATAACGATCTTGCGCAGACCTCTGTGGTCGTGTATGTTCTCCCCTTACATACATGTGACGAGCATAGCTGCTTCCGCCGGACCTCCTCGCACATGCATCGATTGGATGGATGTGCAAGGAGAAACGGGATGACGCGGCGTCTTGGTGCGGTCCTGTTGGGCCTGGTGCTGATGCTCTCGGTGAGCGTAGGGGTTGGCGTTCCGGCGGGTGTCCTGGCCGACACCACCTACACCACCTGTCCGAGTTTCTCAACGTTCAAAACGGATGTCGAAGCGGTCTCGGGTACCGCGACGATCAGCTTTACTGCCCCGAACTGCGTGCTGAGTGCCGATAGCACCATCACGACTCAAGCGGGCAGCACGATCACCATCGACGGCAATGGGTTGACCGTCAGCGGCGGCACGGCCGGGTCACCAGGCAACTTCGAAGTGTTTGACGTGGGCGATTCCGGGGGAGGCCTGGCGTTGGATCACGTGACCGTCGAATACGGGTTTGACGGAGTTAATTCTGTGGGCACGGACCCCACGGTCACGCTGACCAACAGCACCGTGCGCGGGAACAGGCGGTTCGGCATAGTTGTGAGGAATGATTTGTTCGTCACCAGTAGCACCATCAGCGGGAATGGTAACCTGGGCATCGAAGCCGACAATAATGTTTGGCTGACCAACTCGACCGTCAGCCACAATGGCGGCTTCGGGGTCACCAGCTTCAAAGCCACCCTGACCAGCAGCAGCATCATTGACAATGTGGGAGCCGGCGTTGAAGCTGGTGACCAAAGTTGGACCGCGACGATTGTGGCCGGGAACGCCGTAAACTGCGGGCTCCTGCCCCCCATCGATCACGGCTACAACCTGTCGACCGATGCTTCCTGCGGCTTCTCCGCCACCGGCTCGCAGAACAGCGTCTCGGACAGCAACCTCAAACTTGGCACGCTGGGCGACTACGGCGGTCCGACCCAGACCATCTCGCTCTTGCCTGGTAGCGTCGCCATCGACGCGATTCCGTTGACCAGCGGCGTCTGCTCCGTCGGCGCGACGACCGACCAGCGCGGTGTGAGGCGGCCGCAGGGGACCGGCTGCGACATCGGCGCCGTTGAGGCGCTGGCCTTCACCACCGGCCTGGGGACGTCCGATGCCTCGGCAGCCGCGACCGATGCCAGCGTCACCTTCAATGAGACGGTCAATGCGAGTTGCCCGCAGACGGTCTCGCCCTGCCCCGTCGTCAATGAGGGCAGCGTGACCTTCGCGGTCACCGACAAGAACAGCAATCCGGTTGGCACCAACGTCTCGGGGAACGTCGCCAACGGCAGCGCCACGGCCGATTTCGTCCCGACTGGTCTGGCGGCGGGGAGCTACACCATCACCGCCACCTATCACGACCCGAACGGACTGTTCGCCGATAACACCGGCAGCGCGACGCTGACCATTACGGCCGGTCCTCCGGCGCAGATCTCGCTCGATCCGGGAGATACCAGCCTCCCGGTCGGCACGCAGCTGACCGAGACCGCCACGGTCAAGGACCAGTACGGCAACCTGGTCACGGATGGGACCACCGTGCAGTTCAGCGTGACCGGCACGTCCGCCACCTCCGGGAGTATGACGACCTATAACGGACAGGCGTTCTTCAGCTACACCGGCCAGTTGATCGGCCAGGACACGCTGACCGCCACGGCCCAGGGCGGGACGAATCCCTCGGCCGGCGCGACCATTACCTGGACCGTCCCGACCACCAGCGCCAACGCTCAGCTGGTGCTCTTCAGCTTCTTCCCGGCCCGTGTCTCCGCCTCTGCGCTGTCGGGCAGTCCGGGACGTGGACTCGCGGGAACCTTCAGCTATCGCGACCGCACGGTCAGCCTGAGCCATGTACAGCTGCAGAGCCTGGTGGTCACCGGCAATCACGCGTCGCTCTTCGGTACGGCCCAATTGGCCGATCACTCCGCGGTGAGCTTCCGGCTGGATGCCACATGGAACGTCTTCAGTGGCAGCTACCGGTTGCGGCTGAGTAACGGCTACGACTCCGGTACCCAGCACGCCAGCCTGATGGTCGTGCGCTGACGCCAGGTTACCGCGGCTGGCACAAACATGGACCTTCGTCTTAGATGCCAGACCTCCGTGTCTTGACTCCCAGACCGTTTCTGACACCTTGTGTGATGTCGAAACGGGCATGTGAGGCCAGGTGACGGCCAATGACGGGGTGGGAGATGCTTCGGCTCTGGCCTCAGCATGACCGTGTATGCGTCACGCTGGACCGCGTCATCCTGGGTGAATCCAGGGATCTCTCCGCGAAGACGGCCTCTCGTCTCCACCTATCCAGGAGCCAGAATCTCCGTGTCTGACCTCTACCGAAGGTCCAACTACGTCAGTCTTTCCGTGATTCGCTTCAAACGCCCGATTCTACATTGTGCGCGACGCACGGTTGTGCCAGCGGCTATAAACAGCGGTCGGGGACTGTGGTGCGACTTCGATTTCTTTCGCAATCCCCTACGCAAGATGGCAAGGACCAATTCAATTTTCCATCTGGTGTAAAGCAGTTGGCTGTGACGGCAAGCAGCGCTGACTAATATGAAACTCACAGAGGAATCCAGTGGAGGTTTCCAAAACACCCCGATGGGAAAGGAGTTTCACGATGGGTAGCGCAATGAATCGATCGCTCAGTTCGCGTCTCAGTCGCTTTGTTGTCGCGGTTGGACTGGCACTCTCGCTCACCGCCACATTGGGAGCCGCGCTCAACCTCGCGGCCGCCGATCGTGTTGCTCCAGGCGGGAACACCTTCCAGCGCGAATGCCGTTCATTGCAGGATGAGGTGTACCAGCTTTATCAGGACTACAAGAACTATCCGGCACGCCGATCCGAAATACTGACCCAACTGCGTGAAGACGGTCTCACGTGGAAACAAATCGGATGTCAGGCAGTCTGGGGCGACATTCGCACCGCGCCGCCGGTCCTCTCGCCACGTGACTCGGTTCTTTCGGGAGCCGCGAATATGACATTGGGCTACTAACCGAACACCGTCCGACAACCATATCCCTCCTCGCTCCGGCCGTCGTGGATCCCCCGCTCCGCGAGGGCTTTTTCGTGTTGGAGAACATCTCGAGCCGCTTTTGACACGCTTCCAGCGCGCATCCGCCTGAAAATCTGCACGCTTTTCAAACCGCGGATGTACGGTACTATGCTCAAGTGCGGCGTACCGGACTCGTTGGATTGCCCAAAGTTTCGGCTTCACGTCGTGCGCTATGATGGGCAGTTATTCGATCGTGAGCACTCAGGGAGTGAAGTGCATGGCAACTGATGAGCGGAAGAGGATCGAACCGACCGATCCGACGGGGTGGTCCGACCTCAAATGGCGACTAGTCGGACCATTTCGTGCAGGAAGAGTCGTGGCGGTCGCCGGTCACCCAACCGACCAGGCGACCTTCTATTTTGGTTCGACCGGCGGCGGCGTGTGGAAGACGAACGACGTTGGACGCACCTGGAGCAATATCACTGACGGCTTTTTCAAACGCGCATCGGTTGGCGCGATTGCCGTCAGTCCGTCCGATCCGAACGTGATCTACGCCGGCACCGGCGAGGGCACCATTCGCGGCAACGTTTCGCATGGAGACGGTGTCTACAAATCGACTGACGGCGGTCAGACGTGGACCAACATCGGCTTGAAAGAGACGCGCAACATCGGGCGCGTTCGCGTCCATCCAACGAATCCGGATCTGGTCTACGTGGCGGCACTCGGTCACGCGCATGGCCCCAACAAAGAACGTGGCATCTTCCGCTCAAAAGACGGCGGCACCTCCTGGGAGCACGTTCTGTTCAAAAGCGAGCATACCGGGGCGATCGATCTCACGATCGATTCACACAATCCGCGCGTCATGTACGCAGCATTCTGGCAAGCAGTGCGCACACCTTATTCGCTCGAAAGTGGTGGCGAAGAGTGCGGCATCTGGCGCAGCCTGGACGGTGGGGACACCTGGCAGGACATCACCCGCAATGACGGACTGCCGCAGGGCACGCTGGGCAAGATCGGCATTTCTGCGTCTCCGGCGCAGGGAGATTGCGTCTACGCCCTCGTGGAAGCTGAGGACGGAGCGGTCTTCAAATCGATTGACCGCGGCAACACCTGGCAGCGCATGAGCGAGAGCCGCGAATTACGCCAGCGGCCCTGGTATTTCAATCACATCTTCGCGGATCCAACTGATGGCGATACCGTCTGGGTACTGAACTTCTACACCTGGAAATCGACTGATGGCGGTAAGACGTTCGATCAGATGCCGACGCCTCATGCCGATAATCACGATCTCTGGATCGATCCGCACAACCCACGCCGAATCATCATCGGGCATGACGGCGGCGCGACCGTCTCACTCAACGGCGGCGAGACCTGGTCGACGGTCCTGAATCAGCCGACTGTCGAGTTCTACCACGTCACCACTGACAGTCAGACGCCGTACCGCATCTATGGTGCGCAGCAAGACAACACCACCATCAGCGTGCCGAGCCGTTCGAATTACGCGGCTATCACCCAGGCGGAGTGGACCGAAGTCGGCGGTGGCGAGAGCGGCTACATCGCGGTTCGCCCAGACGACCCGAACATCATCTTCGCGGGCAGCTACGGCGGAGTCATCACACGCTACGACCATCGCACGGGTCAGCGGCGCAGCATCAATGTGTGGCCGGAAGCCATGACTGGGCATGGCGCCAAGGACGTGAAGTATCGCTTCCAGTGGACCTACCCGATCATGCTGTCGCCACACGATCAGAACACGCTCTACATCACCTCGAACATCGTGCACCGCACCCGCGACGAAGGAAATAGCTGGGACAACATTAGCCCGGATCTGACGCGCAACGACGTGTCCAAGATGGAACCCTCCGGGGGTCCGGTCACCAAGGACAACACGGGCGCCGAATACTACGGCACCATCTTCGCCTTCGCCGAATCTCCGGTGCAGCAGGGCGTCTTCTGGGCTGGATCGGACGATGGTCTGGTGCACGTCTCTCGGAATGGCGGCGATTCCTGGGAGAACGTCACACCACCCGACCTGCCGGAATGGTCCCTCATCTCGATCATCGACGCCTCACCACACGACGCCGCGACGGCCTACGTTGCCGCCACATGCTACAAGTCGGACGACTTCAAGCCGTATCTGTACAAGACCAGCGATTACGGCAAAACCTGGACGAAGATCGTGAACGGAATCCCGGATGACGACTTCACCCGGGTGATTCGTGAGGATCCTGAGCAGCGCGGGCTGCTCTATGCGGGAACCGAAACCGGCGTTTACGTCTCGTTCGATGATGGATCCAATTGGCGGCGATTCCAGGGAAACCTACCGGTCGTGCCGATCCACGATCTGATCGTGAAGGATTCTGATCTCATCCTCGCCACTCACGGACGATCTTTCTGGGTATTCGATGACCTCACTCCAATTCGTCAGGCGGCTGTCAGCGACCAGAGCAAGACCACGCTCTTCCCGCCACGCCCGACCATCCGATATGCAACCATCCGCGGCTTCGGAGGCGGTGCGGGCACCGGAAATCACTATCAAGGCGTCGCCGCCTCGGTAATCACCTTCCGCATGGTCAACGGATCGAACGGCGAGAAGACGCAGAAACTGATGGACGCAGGCGAAAACCCGCCGGACGGCGTGATGGTCCATTACTTCTTGCCAGAGGCGACCGACGAAGAAGTGACGCTGATCTTCAGTGATGCCAGTGGCAATGAGATTCGCTCCTTCTCCAGCAAGAAGGACGAGTCGAAGAACGGCAAAGACGATAAGAAGCCCAAGGTTCCTGCGAAAGCAGGTGTCAATCGCTTCGTTTGGGATATGCGTTACCCTGACGCCGTGAATGTCGACGGCGCCGTCTTCCGCAGTGGCGGTATCACCGGACCGCTCGCCTCCCCTGGAACCTATCAGGTTACCTTGAAGGTTGGCGATCGGTCTCAGACGCAGCCATTCGAAATCCACAAGGATCCGCGCGTCTCCGCGACGCAGCAGGATTTCGACGCGCAATTCGCTCTATTGCGCAAGATCCAGGACAAGCTGTCGGAAGCGCACACCGCCATCAACCAGATCCGCGAGATCCGTACTCAGGTTGAGGCATGGGAGAAGCGAACGGCGGATCGAGACGACGCGGTACCAGTACACGAAGCAGCGGAGGAGATCAAAAAGTCGCTGACAGAAATCGAAGGCGAATTGATGGAGCCGCGACTGCAGGTCTCGAAAGATCCGCTTCATTTCCCGTTGAAGCTGAACAACCAGCTCACCGCGCTGGCAAGCAACGTGGCAAGTGCCGACGCGGCTCCAACCAAGCAGGAGTACGAGGTTTATGAGCACCTGGCAGGCAAGTCCGACAAGCAACTTGAGGCTCTGCGCAAGTTGCTCGAACAGGATCTTCCACGACTCAACCGTTTGATCGATGAGGCCTCGATGCCCTTGGTCGGCTGATCTCCGACGTCAGGAGCGAACAAAAGCGGCGGGGACTGATCCCCGCCGCTTTTCGCATCCACGTGCGGCACGCAAAGCTGACAACGTAACGATGAGTGATTCAGGCGAACAGTAGCTTCGCTACATTCAAGACGCGAGCGACGGAATCAGGTCAGCATGAGTCGTCCGCGAAGGAGAATGGATCTCTCAATCAAGATCTAGTGAGCTACCCGCTTCGTATCCAGCGGCGGAGAGCCTTCATGATCGTCCGGGTTGCGACGAGAACTGTCCGGTTGCACTTGTCGAATCCGACGATACACGTCAAGCGAATCCTCATCGACGGCCGCTCGATTTCGCATCGCGATGGAGAAGATCACGTGCAGCGGGACGGCGAGAATGGTGAACATCCAGGCATACAGGGCAGCGATGACCGAGCAGATGAACCCATATAACCCGATCGACCAGAACAGAATGAACGCGAAGTTCACGATTGATGGATGCGTCAGACTGTCTCTGGTCGTCGCCAGAAAGACGTCAGCCCGCATCCGGATGCTGTTCAAGAAGTAGAAGTACGCGATCGAAAAGATGAACGTCACGACCAGCATGCTCAGCCCGTGCTGCCGCCGTGCGTAGATCAGCGCCACGCAGATCAGCGAGATCACGATCATGGCAATCGTGATGACACGCAAGACTTCCGGGGTCGGGGCCGTGTTGAAGACGTCCGACTTGTAACGAGTCTTCGCGCTCAACGTGTAGCCGAGTAACTGGCGCCAGTTGTCGAAAACAGCAATCCAAATCGGCAACACGAGCGCCAGGATCCACGTAGTCCGCCCGACGATGCGCCAGAAAGGCTGTTTCTCGTTCCAATAGTCGAGCACGCCCGACCAGTGGCGTTTGGCGAAGACGCCCAGCACAATCAGGAACATGATCGTGAGCGGGAAGTCACCGGAAAGAAATCTGTAAAGCATTCTCCCACCAAACAATCACGCAAATCGTTGTCGCGAGCGTTTCGCGCGTGCCTAAGTGTACTCGTACGGCGTGTTCACTGCGACAATTGGGCAGATCCGTTTACGCCAGTCGCCCGCTCAGTTTCTCGCCGCCGAGGACGTGGAAATGGAGATGATCGACCGACTGTCGGGCGTCGGCGCCCGTGTTCGTGGCGACCCGATAACCAGACTCGGCAATCCCCTCCTGCCTGGCCACCTTCACCGCCACATGCATCAGTTTGCCTGGCAAATCCGGATCTGCCGCGCTGGCGTCGTTCAGCGATTGGTAATGCATGTTCGGGATCACCAGAATGTGGACCTTGGCTTGCGGGAAAATGTCTTTGAACGCGGTTATTGTATCGTCTGAATAGACAACCTGTGCCGGAGCATCACCGGCGGCGATACGGCAGAAGATACAGTCGGACGCCACAACTCATCCTTTCCGATAGGCGCGCAGGGGTATACTCACGACCGTCGCGAGAGTGAGGAACATGCCAGAGCTTCCCGAAGTAGAAACCGTACGTCGGAATCTCGATCGACTGTTACCGGGGTCCGTTATTCGTGGCGTGCAACTCGGTGAATTCACTGGCTGCATCGCCCATCCCGCACCCGACGTGTTCGTTGACGACCTTCGCGGGCGCACGATTACCGGCACCGGGCGCCGCGGCAAGAATCTGCTGATCCGTCTGGATCGCGGCGACGTCATCACCATCCACCTCCGCATGACCGGAGATCTGAACGTCTGTCGCCCCGAAGAGCCCCGCGGCAAGCATCATCATCTCACGTTTCTTCTGCAAGATGGGCGAGAGCTTCGGTTCTCTGATACGCGGAAATTCGGCAGGATTCGTCTGCTGACCGCCCCCGAGTTCGAAGATTTCGACGAAACCATCGGCCCGGAGCCGTTGGAGCCGTCGCTTACCGACGACGATTTCTACCAGATGTTGCAGTCTCGGTCACGCGCGATCAAGCCGCTGATAATGGATCAACAGTTTTTGGCGGGTGTCGGAAATATCTACGCCGATGAGGCCCTCTTCATTGCGAAGATTCACCCCCTTCGCGGCGCGAACTCGCTCGATCCAAGTGAGGCATCGTCGCTGCTCCGCGCCGTTCGCGCCACTATGCAACGCGCCCTTGACCGTGGTGGCACGACCATCCGCGACTATCGCAACGGGCTGGGCGAACCGGGAAGCAACCAGAACTATCTGCAGATCTATCAGTTGCAGGAGGGGGATCCCTGCCCACGCTGTGGCACCGAGATTCACCGTATTGTCGTCGCACAGCGCGGCACACGCTTCTGTCCGACGTGCCAACCTGAGCCTCGCAATACGTAGGGGCAGACGCGCTTGGTCTGCCCCAATGACCGTCTCGAGGCCGGTTCAGTCTCTGCCCAACGACGAATCAGTCGATCGCGTTCAGCACGTTTGGGTCGTTAGGATCGAGCACGGGGTAGTCCGCTTCGATCAGCTCGGTATGCTTCATCCCCGCACCGGTCGCGAACAGCACCGTCTCGTCCTCCGCCTTGAGGAAGCCGTTGGCCCGGAACTGCTTCGCCGCCGCCACGATCGCGCCGACCTCCGGTGAGGCGAAGATGCCTTCGTTGGATGCCAGGTCCCGCACACCGGCCATGATGTCCTCATCCGACACGGCGATGCAGGTGCCACCGCTCTCACGTACCGCATCCAGAATCAGGTAATCACCAATGGCCACCGGCACCCGCACGCCGGGAGCGATGGTCTTGGCTCCTTGCCACAGCTCAGCATGGCGCTCGCCCTGCACGAAGGCTTTGACGATCGGCGCACAGCCTTCGGCTTGCACCACGATCATCTTGGGACGCTTGGAGCCGATCAACCCCATCTGCTCCAGCTCGGCGAAGGCTTTCCACATGCCCACGATCCCGGTACCGCCACCGGTCGGATAGATGATGGCATCCGGCACACGCCAGCCCAACTGCTCGGCCAACTCCAGCCCCATGGTCTTCTTGCCCTCGGCGCGATACGGCTCCTTGAGGGTGGAGACGTCGAACCAGCCGCGGGCTTCGCAGCCCATCTTGCCGATCTTCCCGGCGTCGTTGATCAACCCGTTGACCAGATACACCTTGGCGCCATAGGCGGTGCATTCCGCCTTCATCACCGACGGCGCATCCTGCGGCATGAAGACGTAGGCGTCCAGCCCCCCATTGGCCGCATACGCGGACATGGCCGCCGCGGCGTTCCCGGCCGAGGGAATCGAGACGGCCGTGGCACCCAGTTCTTTGGCACGGGAGACCGCCGCCGCCAACCCGCGTGACTTGAAGCTGCCAGTCGGGTTGCGGCCTTCATCCTTCACCTTGAGCTGGTTGAAGCCATAGCGCTGACCCAGACGCGGCGTGTCGAGGATGGCCGTGCCTCCCTCACCGAGCGTCAAGGCGTTGGCCGGATCCTGCACGGGCATGATCTCGTGATAGCGCCACAGGTTCCAGGGACGCTCAAGGAGGGCCGCTTTGGTCATCTGCGTGGCCGCGGCGTCCAGATCGTAGCGCGCGTAGAGGACTTTGCCACACGCGGGACAGGTGGTCATCAACTGGTTGGCGGCATAGTGCTCACCGCAATTCGTGCACTCCAGGTCGGTCAAATAGCTATACACAGCATCTCCTGCTCATCTCACCTCCGCAGCGTGGCCCGTCGCGCGCGCTACCGTCGATTGTAGCCCAACATGCCAGATTGTATGGCTGGGAAAACACGAAGCGGAATTGGATTCGCAAGGTGGAGTGCGGAGCACACCGAAAGTCATACTTCTGGGCCGTCGATGAATCTGGACTGGAATCAGACCCGCTGCTATACTCTCGAAAAGAATCAAAGTTGCGGGTGTAACTCAGTTGGTAGAGTGTCTGCTTCCCAAGCAGAATGTCGTGGGTTCGAGTCCCATCACCCGCTCCCCCATGTGTCAATGATCATTCCGACGTCGCAACGGTCAGTAGCAGTTGATTCAGTCAACTTGCGACTATAAGTGTGCTATTTCGCAAAAGGTAGGACGGCAATCTTTCCCCGGTCAGAGTGAGTTCGCGGAGTGCGATGGTCGCGACCCTGGCGCAATCGTACAGCCAGCCCATCAGAGAGCAGCACCCACCGACTGGTTCGGGCGGGTGCTGCAAAATGAGGAGTCGCCGGTCGCCGGACTGGATGGCCAGCGACTCGTGAACCTCCACAGCAACGTCCTTGGCGCAGCCCCCTGCCCGATGGTGTCGACGAGATGTGTCGCTCGATTCTCGTACGCGCGACAGTCGGTACCGCCGGGTCGTGCTCTCAGCCACAGCACTGCCTCGGCCACTGCAACGAGATTACGCCGGACCGTCTGTCATCGCTGAATGGTGTCCGACCCTGGTGCCCTTACGCTAGCAACACTGGGACCGTTTCGAGCAAGCCCCTCTCGCCCAGCGGCATCACAGGCTCCTTGTCAACCGTGGCGGCATAGATCCGCTCGTAGCCATCAGCCATGGCCACTGTCGAGAAGTGGCGCTCCACATGCCGGCGGCAGGCGGCGCGATCGAGATCTGGGACACGAGCGATGGCTGCGACCATCGCGGACACCGTGTCGCAGACGAAGCCTGTCACGCCATCGACGACTACCTCGGGTACCGACCCAGCGCGGTAGGCAATGACCGGTGTGCCGGTCGCCATTGCCTCGACCATGGTCAGGCCGAATGGCTCGGGCCAATCGATCGGGAAGAGGTAGGCGTAGGCACCACCGAGGAGTTCGTCTTTGCCGCGTTCGTCCACTTCACCAATGAACTCGACCCCGGGGTTACCGCGTATCAGCGGAGCTATCGCGTGCTCGTAGTACGCCTGATCAACGGTGTCGACCTTGGCAGCCATGACCAATCGCATGCCGGCGTCGCGCGCAATGGCGATTGCACGGTCGGGACGCTTTTCAGGACTGATGCGGCCAAGGAAAACCAGGTAGTCGCCCGGATTGGGGCGGAAGTGGAAGTTCCTCAGATCGACGCCATTGGAGACGGTGCCTACCCAGTTCGCTTCCGGCAGATGCGTCCGCTGGTCGGTACTCAATGCCACGAGTCGCGCTTCCGGGAAAGCACGATAGAGTCGCTGGATCTCGGCAAGGTCTAGCCGACCATGCACGGTCGTGATCGTGGATGTGCCGGTCAGTCGAGCGAACGGGAAGGCGAGATAGTCGACGTGGTTATGGATCAGGTCGAACTGATTGGAGCGACCGTAGACCTCGGTGAGCCCGACGAGGGTCGACGCGACGTAGTCATGTACGTCGGGATCGAGTCGCAGAGCCCGTGGGACGCTGGACACGAGCCGGGCGTCTGTAATCGAGTCGCCACTCGCAAACAGCGTGATGTCGTGGCCACGCCGCGTGAGTTCCTCGGTCAACACCGAGACGACGCGCTCCGTGCCGCCGTAGAGCGTCGGTGGCACAGCTTCAGCCAATGGGGCGACCATCGCAATACGCATGCGTAGTGATTCCTTTCAGCGGACAAGACGAGTCGGCAGCGAGTGAACGCCGACGACTCTGTAGTTCGGAAGAATAAACGAAGCGCCTATCCCGGCCGTCAGTTCGCAGACATTTGAGGGAGCTTCTTGAAGGCGGCCGGCGACAGGTCAAGGATCACCGAATCCGTGTTGACCCACTTCACCCGCGTGGCGGCTACCGACGTGAGCTTGTTTCCGAACATGCCGTGGCGAATGACAAGTGCCGACAATTGGCCGGTTGCGCCATCCCGTTCGAACGTTTCCACTTTACCGAGTGATTTTCCCCGGAAACCGAGAGCCCGCATCTTGAGATGAAGTTGTGACTTCGGATCGATCGCGTCAGATGACTGATCGAACTTAGGGCTCACTACCTGGTCCGTAATCTCGTGTGCCATGATGAGGATCCTTTCAGGACCATCGAGTCAGCCTGCCCGAGCCGATGGGATGCTGCAAAACATATTGATCATGAGAACTCGCTTCGGCCCGGTCGCGGCTGAACCAGCTCGCAAGAGCCCGCCGTCGTCTGATAGGCGCGTTAGGAGCGTGCGTCAACTTCGTGCCGTGCCGTCCAGATAAGGCTCAATCTTCACGACACGTCCATTGAGTTCCATCTGACTACCGGACTGCGCTTCGGACTCCGTCGCAACGAGGCTGACCGATGCCATTTCCCCAGTCTTGTGGTTTATGAGGAATTCCGAACTCTTGAACCCGGATTGTTTCTTGAGATTCGGGGGTGACCTTTTCGGTGGAGGTGCGGACGGCCTCGTCGATGGTTGCGGACTTGAGTTGTCCGGCGATCAAGCGTGCAACGCTTGTAATCGAGTACCTCCAGTACGAAGGGTGAGCAGTGAAGGGAACGTCATGTTCACAACTATCGACTGTTCACGGCCACGGGTGATGAGGCAACCCGGAAGGCTTTGGTTGTCCGTACTTTCAAAGAATACAGCAGCGTGCACGGATTTACAAGAGTACGAACATGCGAGTATTTTTGATTGTCTCATGAACAAGTTTTCATTACGCGAAATCCGTGTAGAGGCGTGATTCGACGTCGTGGCTGCATGAGTCGATCTGAGTATGCGGGGCATCGAGGCTAACGCTCACTCCGGCGCGTGTCACGGAAATCGAATTCTCGGGCCGACGGTGCCGTGCGACTCTGGCGACGCGTTCCATCCCTTACCTCGGTCAACTTGGGCAGGTTGTAGGCGGAAGAGTGACAGACCCAGATGGCGTCGATCGCGAAGATCGTTGGGCTGGCGAGGAATTGCTCGGGCGTTGCGCGCATTTGTGCGGGACTATCGACCCGCATGCCTTTGCCATCAAATGAGCGGGAAACGGCGACAAACTCAGGCTACGTCTTCAACAAATCGAAACCAAACTACAGGCAAGCCGCACGCATCTCCAAGCGATCCAAAGTGTCACGGTGCGGTAGGAATCAAGCAATCGCTTCAGTGCAAAACACCGACTGTTTCCCACGCCGAACGTCGTGGGTTCGTGTCCCATCGCCAGATCCTCAAGCTTGTATCACCAGAAGCAGCGAATCCACGCATTGTATGCAGAGCTTTGAATCGCGGCACGGGTCGGGCCAAACGCGCGTCGCGACGACGGGCTCCTCTCGCGGAAGCCAATCCTCGCGACGCAACACAGGCACGCGAAAAGTCTTGCGCGCCTGCAAGTTCAGGGTGGGTGGTGTCAGAAGATACTAATCGTCTGTTCCGAAAGCCACGATCAGGAGTCCACCCATCATCGAGAGATTCTTCAAGAAGTGGATGCGCTGACCAGCGCGTTGTTTGACGTCGTCTTCTTCCCAGAACGGGTGACCGGCCAACGTAGTCGGAACTAGCGACGCGGCGAGAGCCAACGCGGCAAGACGAGGCAAGATTCCGAGCGCCAGAGCCACGCCAGCCACGACCATCAGCAATCCGTTAGCACGCACGGCCCTTTCAGGTTGCGGTACACCGATCGAAGCGGCTTTGCCAACACGCGGGCCTGGTTCTCGTGCGGCATCGGACCCGAGAAAGATAAACGCCAAACCAAGGAAGACACGCGCGAGCGACCGAAATGGACCGAACATAGTCACCTCCAAGACTTGTCCCAGCGACGGGTCGCAAGTTCGAGACCAATTCCTTGTCCAACTTGGCGACGCAACGTCCCGACGACTTCGACTGACGTGCAATCCCGTAAATCACACGGAAATATCCATTTTGGGTGCACCGGCGTCACCGCTCGGCATGGCCGCACGATGTGAGACGATCGTCGACTACTGTCACACCAATAATTGAGCGCTGATCATCTCATTGAGGAAACGACGAGTCTCTCGTCTATGGAGACGAACAAACCAATTTGGCACTTGCAACCGTCAACTGGTGGGCGAACGGCGATGCATCGCCGAGAAGATTCATCGACCACTATGTGGACGAAGCGGAGTTCTGCAGGGGCGACTCAAGTGAACGAAACGGGAAAGGCACTAAGAACACCTTTCAAAACCGCGGTCCTAACCTTGCCGAACGGACTGGCAAGGAGGGATCATGACCAAACCACTGGTGAGTGATGAATTGTGGCAACTCATCGAGCCATTGCTCCCGCCGGAGCCGCCGAAGCCCAAGGGAGGCCGTCCCCGAATCTCCGATCGTGCCGCCTTGACCGGCATCATCTTCGTGCTCAAGAGCGGCATCCCCTGGGAGATGCTGCCGCAGGAGATGGGCTGTGGCAGCGGGGTGACGTGCTGGCGGCGGCTACGGGATTGGCAGGAGGCGGGTGTCTGGGAGCAACTGCATCGGGTGTTGCTCGATCGCCTGGGACAGACCGGCCAGATCCACTTGGGCCGGGCTTGCCTCGACAGTGCCACGGTCCCGGCCAAAAGGGGGGCGAGCAAACCGGGCCGAACCCGACGGATAAGGGCAAACCGGGTTCGAAGCGCCATCTTGTGGTCGAGCGCACAGGCATCCCGCTCACGATCAAGCTGACTGCGGCCAATGTCCATGACTCGGTGGTCTTCGAAGACCTGATCGAGACCATTCCGCCGATCAAGCGGCCCCGTGGTCGGCCGCGCAAACGCCCAGTCAAACTGCACGCCGATAAGGGGTACGACTTTCCACGCTGTCGACGCTTCCTGCACCGCAAAGGCATCCGCTGTCGCATCGCTCGTCGCGGCATCGAGTCGTCACAACGGCTGGGGCGTCATCGCTGGGTGGTCGAGCGGACGCTGGCGTGGCTCAGCCGGTTTCGACGGCTGACTATTCGTTACGAACGTCGCGCTGACATCCATGAGGCCTTCCTCCGTCTGGGGTGTGCCCTCATCTGCTGTCGCTACCTCCCAACGGGGTTTTGAAAGGTGTTCTAACTCGAGTACCGGTCATTCGCTGACCGCGACGCTATTTGGTCAGACGCTCGGTGAGGAGTCCACCTTTGCCGGGTTTCCATCCGTTAGAGCCAGTCCAAGGTCCGAGCCCCGGTGGGGTTGAGATCTGATAGCTCGAGAGCAACGTTCCGTAGTTGTAGTTCGATCCGCCCCAAACCAGGAACGCTCCTACGGTCTGGACGTTGAGCTCATCATTTGTCGAGCCGGATGCGATCGGCACGAGCAACACACACGTCGTCGTGCTATCTCTGGTGAAACCACTCGAGCAGCCATTGATGCCGGCCACAGCCGCCCGAGTTGGTCCTGCTTTGTCACCGTGGGCATAATCGAACAATCCAGGAATTGCCTTGCCGTAGTTGGCCGTGTTATTAGCATCACCCTTGAAACGATTGCCCTGAGTATCACAGCCAGCCACCTGAGGAGCGTGAAGAATAAACGTCTGACCATAGGCGGCGGGGTTGATGGAATACGTCGAAGTACCGGTTCCACCGCTGCCCGCGGTTGACGTTGCACTGCCCACTGGCGTCGGTGAAGGCTCTGTCGTCGGCGTCGGTGTCGTCTTCTTCTTGAGGAACTCGACCTGATAACCTGAGCCTGAACCCACGGGATAGGTGAGAACCTGGCCTTTCAGCGGAACATTTGTCGGAGCCGCGTCAGCTGAGCCGTTCGTCAGCACCGACATCGAACCGCCGCTGGCCAGATAAGCACCCGCTCCGCACAAGATGAAGGGGCTGTCAGACCCAACGCCGGTCGTCACTGCCTGGACGTGTGCCGTTGCACTGGCTGAAGTCGAGACGGTCTTCGGTGCGCCCGGAATCACGCGAATGAAGAAGGTTGGGTGCGTCTCGTGGACCTCGACGTGAATGCCGGTCGCATCAGCAGGCACTGGCACGGCACACGAGGCCAACACTTTGTTCTGATCGTCAACGTAGGAGCAGCTATAGCTCTGAGTGGTGGATGTACCCATCTTGTTGTCATTGACCATCGCGGCCACGTCGCCCTGGGCGGAGTAATTTGGATTGTCGACGCTCCACTTGGTCAGCGCGTGCGCGCCGGCCAACGCGGCCGAGTCCGCTGCGTTCTGGACGGTGCGGCGTTCCGCGAAAGCGTAGCCCAGATCTATCGATAGCCCGATCATTCCGACCAAGCTTACCGCGAAGACGGCCACCATGATGATGACCTGTCCGCGGGACGCGTTAGCCAGCGTCACTCGACTTCGAATGTGCCTTCGCACCGTCTCGCTGCCTCCACGAGGAACCATTTGACCTTTGCAATGTAGGACGATCGACCATCTAAACCGGATGACCCGTTGGTCATGAGTCTCCAGAGACATTCGACTCATGTCATTAGTACCAACGCACGTCACATTGCTTCACCGAAGGTCTGGACTCAGTTTGTGAGATATGGTGAAATACTTCCCGAGCGTCGCCGAATTCAATCTCACACCAAGTTGATGGAAGGGCGTCCTTCACGCTGAAGGTCGATTTGAAGTGGGAGTGAGACTTAAGTATGGGATTTTTCGGTCTGTGGGATTCGCAGGAACCGGCGCCGGGAAGCTACCAGGAACGTCTGCGCGCGCTCGGCAGGCAAATCGATCAGGACCGGATGCGCTTCAGATTACTGATGGAGATGCCGGACGGGTTTCTGCTCAAGGCTGACGAGTTGTTGGTTCGACCAAAAGGGCAGGCCGGAAGTTCCTGGATGTCACGCACCTTCTGGCTGCACGATCCGGACATCCAAGCGATCGTCGACGATGCGCATGAAGACCGAGACGAGTGAAAGCGGCATCTCAACGATGCTTGCCGACGCCAATCTGTTCACACATGTCGAGAACTGGGCACGTCGAACAACGGGGTAGTCGTCCGGTGCAGATATGTTTACCGAACGGGACAAGCAACCGGTTGAGATCGATCCAATAATCGCGGGGCAATCGCTCCTCCAGCACCGCGCTACTGGCTTCAGGAGTCTTCGCGCTCACGAATCCCCAACGGTTTGTCACGCGATGAACGTGAACATCGACCGCGACACGCGGCTCGCCGCAGGCGATCCCAAGCACCAGATTCGCGCACTTCAAACCAATGCCCTTGAATGACATCAGCGCTGCCTGATCGCAGGGGATCTGACCATCAAATCGGTCGAGCGCTTCTTGAGCGATGGCGCGCATCTGCATCGCCTTTGCCTCGTGAAACGAGCTCCGTCGAATCACGTCGTCGATCTCGCTCGTCGTCAGTCGGAGTAGATCTTCTGGTGTTCTGGCCCGTTCGAACAACTCACGCGCTACCGTCAGGCTCACTTCATCGCGTGTCCGGATCGAGACCATACACGCAAGGAGCTGCTCGAAGGGTGAATTGAACCCACTTTCGGCCAGATCAAAGAGCATGGCCTTCGGGAAAGGTTTGATTGCCTGCTCAATCCGTTGGAGAGCTACACGGGGGTCAAACTGCCGCTTCTCCACCACCACTCCTCCCAGGTATCCGCCAACACCGTCACCATTCGTCGCAGGTTCCAATCCAACTCGTCAGTCCGGCTAACCCGGTGGCATACCACACGCCGGAATGCGCGTGACATCGGCGGCGTTGGAGGTGGCAGCGGAAACCAGACGATCAGCCGAACTTCAGCCGAGGAGTGATTCGTGTCCTCAGCGAAACAAGTTGCCAATCCCCACGTCGACTTCGAGCACATCGGTCCCCAGTTGGGGGCCAGATTCCCCAATGTCGTGCTGCCCGACCAGAGCGGTGAATTGGTCAACTTACATAGGCAACGGGCTGGGCGACGAGCGATCGTCGTGGTTCATCGCAGCGCCGGGTGGTGACCATTCTGCAAAACGCAACTCGTGGAGTTGCAACGCAGCCTGATCGATTACGAGCGAACCGGAATCGCCATCTTCGCCATCAGCTACGACACCACCGACGTGCTGGCCAGCTTCGCCAGCAAGCGCGGCATTACCTTTCCACTCTTAGCAGACGCTGGCAGTCGCGTGATCCGCGAACTCGGCCTGCTCAACGCACACATCCCTCAGCAGCAACGAGCTTTGGGAAACCGCGTGCGCGACCATCACTTTGGGCTGCCCTACCCCGGCACGTTCGTACTGGACGAGGCCGGTGTAGTGCGAGAGCGCTGGTTTGAGCAGAGTTATCGAATTCGCCCTACCGCGGTCACGTTTCTCGAACAGAGCTTCGACATACACGGCGGCCGATCAGGCATACACGACACCCAGCAAGGCAACGACGTCCACGTCACCGCGTCAGTAGGGACTGAGACGTATCATCCGCATCAACGACTCAATCTGAACCTCGACGTCCAGGTCGCGGACGGGCTGCATGTCTACGTCGAACCGATTCCGACCGGTTACACTCCATTGAGTATTGAGGTTGAACCCATCAGCGGGCTGGAAGTTCGATCACTTGATCTTCCGGCGGGACAGAAGCTCCGGATGGAATTGCTCGACGAGACGTTCACCATACTCGAAGGACATTTCCGCGCCGCGTTGCCACTGGTCTTCACCGAAAACGCTGGAGATGTGGTCCTAACCGTACGGCTAAGCTATCAGGCATGCTCGAATCGGGAGTGCTATCTCCCGGAACAACTGTACTTCCGGCTCCCACTTCGATTCGAAGACCTGATCCGCGATTAGGAGACGCCTCGGCTTGGTCGACCAAGCCGAGGCGCTTGCACCGCTTCCGGCGCTCATCTTCAGCTGTCACATGGTGTGTTGGCGCTCGCGAGGTCCGGTGCCCACCATCTCGCGGGCGGGCGGTTCAACGTTGGTTGACTCTCCCTCGATCCGGAGATCCGGCAGCCACTCGAGCCAGCGCGGCAGGTACCAGTTGACGTCGCCCAGGAGCGTCATGGCGGACGGCACCAGGACCATGCGAACTACCGTAGCGTCAAGCGCAATCGCGACGGCCAGGCCGAACCCCAGCTGCTCGAATACGACGAGACGACCACTCGCAAACGAACTGAACACCACCACCATGATGAGCGCCGCGCCGGTGATGAGACGGCCAGTCGTCTTCAGTCCGACGGCCACCGCTTCACGGTTATCGTGTGTCAGGTCGAAATGCTCCCGAATGCGGCTGAGCAGGAAGACCTGATAGTCCATACTCAGGCCAAACAGAACCGTAAAGAGGAAGATGGGCACCCATGCCTCGATAGTCGGCGTCTTCTCGAAATGCAGCAGGTTATGGAGGTATCCCTTCTGGAAGACCAATACCATGAGCCCGTAGGCCGCGCCGACCGAGAGCAGGTTCATGATAATCGCCTTGGCTGGCACCACAATCGAGCGGAACGCGATTGTCAGCAAGATGAAACTGAGACCGAGCACGTAGGCGAAGATGATCGGTGTGTACTGGTCGACCAGATTGATGAAGTCGACGTTGAACGCCGTCTGGCCGGTCACGTAGATCTTGGCGCTGGTCCCGGAAAAGGCCGATGGGATCATATTGTGACGCAGATCTTTCACCGCGGAGTACGCCGGCGGGCTGTTCGGATCGCTCTTCAGCGGTATCGTCACGAGCGCCAGATCGTTCGCATCGTTCCACTGGACACTCGGTGAGGGCACGAACTGCTTGTCACTGGTCAATGTCGCCTCGAGCTTGGAGATCGCCTGTTCGGTCTGCGCGTTACGCGGCGCGTCGACCACGATCTCGACCGGAGCCAGCAGCCCGGCGGCGAAGTCCTGATTGAGGATATTGAACGCCGTGCGCACGTCTCCAGGTGGGAGCGTTGAAGCGCCTTCCATGCCTCGCTGCAGCTGGAACAGCGGAATCGCCAGAGTTACCAATAAGCCGGTTGCCAGCAGCAGACTCACGACCGGATGGCCCATGATGACTCGCGAGGCGCGTCCCCAGAATCCAGAGTGCAGTTCCGCGTAAGTCCAGCGGCCATTGGAGGACGACGGTCCGCCCCTGGCCACCGCCTGTCGCCGCGGCCAGTTGACGGTGTCTCCAATCAGACGGAGCGCAACCGGCACAAGCGTGATCACCGCCACCATAGCCACCAACACGACCATCACCGCTCCCGCGCCCAGACTGCGGAAGATCGTCGTAGGCATGAAGATGATTCCCGAGAGAGCCAGGGCAACCGTCGCGCCGGAGAACAGCACTGCCTTTCCAGCAGTACCTCCGGTCATGACGATCGCGTCGTGTCGCGATTTGCCAACGCGACGCTCCTCGCGATAGCGCGAGATCATGAACAGCGCGTAGTCGATGCCAACCGCAAGGCCAATCATCGTGATCATGTTGACCACGTAGAACGACAGATCCATCACGTGGCCGAGCAACGTGGTCAATCCCAATGCAACGGCGATTGACACACCCGCCAACATCAGTGGGATTCCCGCCGCGACGAGGGCTCCAAAAACCAGAATCAAAATGAGAATCGATGCCGGCAGACCGTAATACTCCGCCTTGTGCAGGTCGGTGGACGACATCTGCGTGAAGGTGTAGTCGATGCTGACCGTTCCAACCGTTAACACCTTGACGTTGGGTTGGCTGTTCTGTTGGACGGCGGAGATGTATTCGGCGGCATGATCCTTTGCCTGCGCCAAATCGCCCACCAGAGTTACTGGGATGATGGTCGCATGACCATCAGCTGAAACCAGCGACTGCGCTTGTGGGGATCCCGCGGCTTTTGCCTGGTAGTAATCAACCGCGGTCTTGACCACGTTAGTCATGCCCACCAACTGCTGGGTCGTTTTTTCAACTACCTGTTGGAACTGTGGATCGTTGACGGTGAGCGTGTCGGATTGCACCACCACGGTTTCGGTGACCGGCGACGTGCCACGCAGGCGCGCTGAGAGGAGATTCGATCCCGTCACCGATTCCGGATTATTGGTGAAGGAAACGTTCGTCGTCAGCGCGCCCGAGAGTCCCGTGACAGTCGCAACCACCGCCAGCACGAGCGCTACACCCCAGAGGCTGAGAACACGCCAGGGATGGCGGGCGCTGGCACTCGCTGTGCCGGTCGTTGAGGGGAGTAGGCGCATGTACCTGAGCCTCCAGTTCTTCACAGTAACCCGGGCACGATGAGCGTGCCTGAAATCAGCGTACCGTTTCCCATTGGAGAATACGACGCCAGACTGTGACTGGCAGTCGTGATTTCGTTACAAACTGGTCCTGATTCGCGACAGTGTTGTCCCCAGTTGCGACCCACGGATTCAGTGTTCACTTCGTGTCGCAATCGACCCCATGCGAGGAGGGACCGACAGCAGTATCTCCGAATCGATCGAAGATGCCGTATGATCTCACCGTAGTCGCAACGAGAGGCACATAGCAGTCACCATCGAGATCTTGAGCTTGGGTTGAAGACCGTCCCGAACGCGGTCCAAGTGAAGTCGGTCTAGCCAGCGTAGGAGGTAAATCCGTGGTCGAGCAGCGACGAGATCTTCCAAGCCGGAAACGGCCACTCAAAGTTGGCATCATCCTGCCTCATTGGGAAGCCGGAATGAGCGGCAAGACCCCTGGTTGGTCGGACATCACCGATATGGCGCGCCTGGCTGAGGATATCGGTTTCGACTCACTGTGGTGCGTTGATCACTTCCTGGTCCCCTACCGTTATCGTGGCGAGGATAAGGTACAGGGATTCTGGGATAGCTGGACGATTCTCTCAGCGCTGGCCGCAACGACAAACCACGTCGAGCTCGGCACGCTCGTGACCAGCACCAGCTTTCGCAACCCAGCATTGATGGCCAAGATTGCCGACACCGTCGATGAGATCAGTGGCGGTCGCGTTATCCTCGGAATCGGCGCTGGGTGGAACGAATATGAGTATCGCGCGTTCGGCTACCCCTACGACCATCGCGTCAGCCGCTTCGAGGAAGCGCTGCAGATCATTCATGGCCTGCTGCATGATGGTTATGTCGATTTCGATGGCGAGTACTATCAGGCCCGGGAGTGTGAGCTTCGTCCGCGTGGTCCTCGGCAGGACCGCCTCCCAATTATGATCGGGTCCACTGGTCAACGCATGCTGCGGCTCACTGCCAAATATGCGGACTCCTGGAATCGCTGGCTCGTCTATGGTCGCAGCTATCCCGATCAGATCCCGCCAGATCGTGACAAGGTAGACGCCGCCTGTCTCGAGCTTGGACGAGTGCCGGGAACGCTGGAGCGAACAGCGTCAGTCCAGATCGATCTCAAAGGAACGACCGATCCACAGGCCGGGAAGGAGTCGCTGACGGGCACGCCGGAGGAGATTGCTGAGACGATCCGCGGCTTCGTGGCAGAGGGGATCAGTCACCTCCAGATCATGCTGCGTCCGAATACGCCTGAAGCGATGCAGGAACTCGCTCCCGTCCTGGAGGACCTCGATCGAGGGTAGGCGAGCGCCGAGGATTCTACGATACTCCTGGGATAACCTCGACGAAGACGACGAGACCACGCTTCAGGAATAGGTACCCTGCCCGGCTGGTTGGGACTGGTGCGGAGCAGTGATTGCCGAGTTGACTGAGGTAGCCGATCTCGCTATACTCTGCGAAGGAATTGGCCGAGCAGAGATCAGCGTCCTCAGCTGCAGGCCTTTCTCAATATCTGTGGGGGCATAGCTCAGCTGGGAGAGCGCTACAATCGCACTGTAGAGGTCGGGGGTTCGAATCCCCCTGCCTCCACCACGGCTATTCAGAATTCAGACTTGCTGCGCCCGCAGCATCGATAAGTCTCGTTCATTCATATCCGCTTAACGACTCGTACGTATGATTTCTTCAGCGTTTACCGGCGCGGTGGCCGCACTAGCCGCCAATATTCGGTTACCTGGAAGACGAATCGGTAGAACGGCAAGGCTGGAGAGGGAGCGCCTTATGGATAAACCAACTTACCAGCTCATTGGAAGACGGGCCGATCGTCGCGATACCCTGATCTTTCGCGACCGGAAGGGCCGCCACTTCATTCGCCCGTCGTGCGGCGCGAAGCTCATCCGCCTGACGACGCGCGATGCGCAAAGGTTGATGCGCCAGTACACCTACAATTCAGTGCTCGACAGTATGTGGCGCAGCGAGTTCGAGGCGACTGGTCTTGAGTGTTCGCTCCCGATCCCAACCGAGTCTGATTTGGCGGCGGGAGAACTCGCCTGATTCCGGCGGTTGCGACGATGGAGGTTCACCGGTAGGAGAGCCCCCTCGCGCTAACATCTAACGCGCAATCAAAAGCCCTGGCTTAGTGCCAGGGCTTTGTCGTGCAGGTCAGTTGTCGTCGGACGGTTTCGAACAAACTACGACGCGGGCTGTGGTCGCATTCGTGGTGGAGCGGATGGCTCCGCACGAGGCTCCACATCCTTCTCGCCGCTTGGATGAATGGCGGCACGCCCTTCGCCTGGCTTTGCCAGCACCGACGGACCGTGCAGAGTCGGCTTCGGTCGTGGCTCGTCAAACAGAGCCTCGATCTCGGCGCCGTCGATTGTTTCGTTCTCGAGCAGCAACATGGTGATTCCCTCGAGCTTATCCATATTCGAAGTCAACACCCCTTTGGCGCGCGAGTACGCGTCGTCGATCAGTTCGCGGATCTCTTTGTCGATTTCATAGGCGACCGGATCGCTGTAGTTACGCTGCTCGCTGATCTCTCGACCCAGGAAGACCAACTCTTCCTTGCGACCGAAGGCGAGCGGGCCAAGCTTCTTGCTCATGCCGTATTCAGTGACCATGCGCCGCGCCAGATTCGTCATTCGCTCGATGTCATTGGCGGCACCAGTCGAGATCTCCTGGAAGATAATCTCTTCGGCGACATGACCGCCCATAAAGACAGCGAGCTGGTCCTCGAACTGCTTTTTGGTCCAGAAGAACCGATCCTCCTCCGGCAGCACCCGGGTGTAACCACCCATCATGCCGCGGGCGACGATCGAAACTTTGTGAACCGGATCGGCATATGGAAGCATGCGGGCGACGAGGGCATGACCGGCCTCGTGATACGCAGTCATGAGGCGCTCACGCTCGCTGATAACGCGACTCTTGCGCTCAGGACCAGCGATCACGCGATCGATCGCTTCCGTTAGCTCGCGGTTACCAATCGTCTTCTTGTTACGACGTGCCGCGAGAATTGCAGCCTCGTTGACCAGATTCTCGAGATCGGCGCCGGAGAAGCCGGGCGTTTGACGAGCCAGCAAGTTCAGCTCAACACTCGCTTCGAGCGGCTTGCCGCGGGCATGCACGGTGAGAATAGCGAGACGGCCCGCGATATCTGGGCGATCGAGCACCACCTGCCGGTCAAAACGACCCGGCCGAAGCAATGCAGGATCGAGGACGTCCGGACGGTTCGTCGCCGCGATGATAATGACGTTCGTCGTGCTATCGAAGCCATCCATCTCGACCAAAATCTGGTTGAGGGTCTGCTCCCGCTCGTCGTGGCTCCCGCCAAGCCCAGCCCCACGTTGACGACCAACGGCATCGATTTCATCGATGAAGACGATACAGGGCGCGTTGCGCTTGGCCTGATCGAACAGGTCACGCACGCGGCTGGCACCGACACCAACGAACATTTCGACGAACTCAGAACCGCTGATACTGAAGAAGGGGACGCCCGCTTCACCAGCAACCGCGCGCGAGAGAAGCGTCTTGCCGGTGCCCGGAGGCCCGACCAGCAGCACACCGCGCGGAATACGCGCGCCCAAGGAGGCGAATTTTTCCGGATACTTCAAGAACTCAACGACCTCGGCCAACTCTTCTTTGGCCTCT
Organism: uncultured Chloroflexia bacterium; assembly: GCA_963782955.1. Lineage (GTDB taxonomy): Bacteria > Chloroflexota > Chloroflexia > Thermomicrobiales > Thermomicrobiaceae > CALAGB01. Next base: position 436,316 of record CAWALJ010000002.1, read on the forward strand.
TCCACCCCGGCAACGTCGTCGAAGGTGACGGTCGGCTTGCTCCCAGTGAACATGCGGGCCCGGCTCTTGCCGAACGACATGGCCTGATTATTCGATCCCTGCGCCTGGCGCATCATAAAGATGAAGATGCCAACGATCAGGACCGTCGGTATCAAGATACTGAAGGCATTGACCCAGCTCCCCCACGAACTGCCGGGGTTAGCTCTGATCTCGACCGCTCCCGGTTTGATGCCGTAGTAGCTCAGGGCTTGCCAGATACCGCCATTGCCTTGTGGGAGACGCGTCTGTTTCGTCTGATCCGTCCCAATGTAGTGGACGGTGATGACGTTAGAGCCGTCTTTCGTGTCGAGGCGTTGAACTTTACCTTGCTGAATGTCTGCGGCGACAGTGGAGAAATCGACGCTCGCGGGGCTACTGCTCCCACCCAGCCAGGTGAACCAGATGGCGACAACAGCGATAATGAGGACGATCCACACGAAGCCGTTGCGCAACCACTTGTTGTCAGTCATCCATTACCCTCCGACCGCGTCGTGCGGATTGCATGCTCCCTGCAAGAGAACCACATTCACGCGGGCTCGACAGGTGTTGCCGAATTATAGCAGAGACTTTTGTCAAGCAAACCGTCATGATTTATCCAGTACTTCGGGCCCACAGATCGCGATGAATGGCAGGTTTCGATACTTGCCCGCATAGTCAAGGCCGTATCCAACCACGAATTCGTCTGGTATCTCGAATCCCACCCAATCGACGTGGACATCATGCGTCCGATGACGTTCCTTCTTTAGGAGTGCAACGAGTCGAATGTCCGTCGGTTTTCTTTGTCTCAAAACCTCAACCAGGTAGTTCAACGTCAGGCCGCTATCGATGATGTCTTCAACGATCAGAACGCGCCGACCTTCAATTGGCCGGTCCAGATCTTTGAGAATGCGGACAACACCGGAGGTACTGGAAGAGTCACCATAGCTGGAGACGGCCATGAAATCGATATGGAGCGGCATGTCCAGCGCCCGGGTAAGATCGGCCATGAACATGAAGCCGCCGGTCAGCACGCCGATCAGGAGTGGATCGTCGTTGCCGTAGTAATCTCGAATCTCGCGACCGAGTTCGGAAACGCGCTCGGATAGCGCTTGTTCATTGATGAGTATTCGTTCCAGGCCGTCGTGCAGACGGATTTCCCGCAACGTGCTCGCCATGTTGTTGAACTTCCATAGATTGATTCGTGATTCGACCCACCACTTCAGAGTCTACATCTTTGAACGAAGAAGCGGAAATTCCAACGATCCAGCGAACGACACCATGGTACGTGAGGAGCGGAACGTAGTCGCGCAGATACCCTGACACCTTCTGATTCACGAACCAGTCCTGAAGTCGTCGAGGAATCGCACGTTCCAACGAGACGCGATCGCCCGGGCGACGCGTGCGTAGTTGCCAGCCTTCACCTTCGTCGGCACGAATCGAAACCGTCCAACCGTTGTCCAATTCGATAACGTGTGAACCGGCTAATCTGGATGACCGTCTCAGGATCAAGTAGCGGCAACTCCGAGCGCTGCCGTAGCGTGGGTTCGATCTTATCCGCCGGGCCTATGGTCAGTTCCTCGTAGTCCACGTATCCAGAGATCCTGGAGCCGATCTCGACGGTGGTCCCTGGTCGGCCGGTGCAAGCGGCATCACGGAGCGACTCAATGCGACTGGCGGAGAGGCGTAACTCGTCGGATACGTGATAGCAAGCTTTGAGCAGGACGCGTCGCTGCAATGCGGGCGCTATTTCACAGAGGCCGGTTCGATCAAGGTGAATACATGACCCCAATGGCTCCGCTAACGATGAGAAGGCCGTCGTCGCAAGTTGATCGAGAAACAGGGCCTCCTCTGTGATCAGGTCACTGGTGCGTGCGATCGCCGGGACCGCGCCCGGTACGATCTGCTCGAACGCCGGCAGCAGCCGATGCCGGATTGCATTGCGCAAGAATCTGGGATCAGCGTTGGTCTCATCCTCAACGGCCACCAAACCGTGAGACTGCGCATAGGCCTCAATCTCGATCCGGCGTCGGTGAAGCAGTGGACGCAATAATTGGAACGATGGTCGTTCCTCGCCATGTGGTTGAAGCTGGATCGGCCGAGCCGAGATGATCCGCATGCCCGTCAAGCCGTCGAGACTCGTTCCGCGTGCCAGGCGCAACAGAAGAGTCTCGGCCTGGTCATCGAGCGTGTGTCCCAACGCGATCCAACGAGTGCCGAGGGCGCTGGCGCTACGGCCAAGCGCCGCATAGCGCGCGTCCCGAGCCGCCGCCTCGACGCCCTGCCGCCGATCTCGACCCCACTCGTCGACGTCAACTTGAACGACCTGAAGCGGTACGTTGAGGCTGTGTGCGTAACGTTCGACTGCTCGTGCATCGTCATGTGACGAAGGGCGCAACTGATGATCGACGTGAACCGCATGGATTGCCGGACCCTCACCCGCATCACGCAGGGCGGCCAGCAGGTGGGTAAGCGTCTGAGAGTCAATCCCGCCTGAGAGTCCGATTGTCAGGCAATCGCCAGCAACAAGCCCGGCGAGCCGCACGGCGTCTCGAACATCAGCGATTAGGTTCTGGTGGGCGGCCTTCATCGCAGATCCTTCCGAGCGGAAGGCGTTCGTTCGGCGGCAGGCAAGGAGCGACTCGAATCATCACCAGCGCCACCACCTGGCCGGTTTCGCTAGTAGTTGTCGCTTACCAGAGCGTCGTGATCCAGCTGCGACTTTACGAACTCGAGCCGAACACTCATCAGGTCGGCCTCTTTGGCAAATTGCACCAACCGGAGGGTGTCGACGTATAGCCGGTCTGCAGTGGTGGCGATGACCACATCGAGGTTGCGCGTCCAGATCGCGGTGCGCAGTCGTCGCAATTCTGGACGATCGTCTTCCACGGATACGCTCTCATCGCGATAGACCTGGGCGACTATATAGCCCCGCTTGTTGGCGTACTTGCGACAGGTTTCTTCTTGCTTATCCGGGTCGTTGACGACCTCACCCTTGTCGTTGAGCTGCGTTCTGGTAAAGATTCCGGCGCGAACCGGTACAGCTCTGTTTCTCGGCAATGGTTCAGCCGACTGCGAGCCTTCATCTCGACCGCCGCCCTTTTTGAAGAGTTTGTCCAACATGTTCTCAGTGCTCCAGTACGTACTTCGACCAGGGCTCGACGTAGTCGCGTTCGTAACGAATGCGCAGCGGAATACGCGTCAGTGGTCGGTCATCAAGCGTGACATTGAACCAATACACGCCCTCCTGCGTGATGTCGATGGAGACGTTTGACACGACCGTCGCTCGGTGATCGTTTCCTTTAAGTTTGATCCGCTGGGTCACCGGGTCCAGCCGCTCACCATCAGGTTGTATCGGGACGACCGAAACGGTATGCGAGCCAGATGATTTTCCAGAGGCGATCGAAATTGCCAGATCTCCCTGAAAACGGAAGGTCGGCATCTGCTCCGGCGCGTTTGGATCGCTTGTTCCGGCGACAAGCTGTTCGAGCACGTTGACGACGCTAAAGGACCCATATTGGTCCTGCTGCGCCGTCTGGCACAGCACCGCCATCAGAAGGTATGGACCATCGCTCGCCACCATTGCTTCCTCCGCCGCAATCCCATTCGCGCATTCGCCGCGCAACCGGCTATCGCCGAAGGTTACCGCATCGGAGCAGCCATCAGCGAACTTCACCCGCCTGAGTTGCTCGACGTTCACAGCGACTCGCGTCCGACATCGGGCTCAACGTTCGACTGATCGCAGCGCATCCTCTGCGACGTGGAGCACGTACTCCACGTCTTCCTCGCTCATCGGAGTCGACAGGCAACCGAACCCACCGGAACCGATGAACAAACCGCGATCCAACATCGCCCAATGAAGCGCGGCGGCCTTCGCGGTTTGCTCGGGAGACAAATGAGCCGATCGATAGTCAGTCAATGGTGCGGTGGAAGGAATCAAACGAAAGAGCGATCCGGCTCCGGTCACCTGCCATTCGATCTCAAGCAATCGAACGATCTCGCTGAGTCCGGTGCGCAATGCAGCGCCTTGCTCGTTGAGGCGCTCGAAGGACTCGGGCGTCAGCAGTTCCATGGCCTTAAGACCAGCAGCCATGGTGACCGGATTTGCATTGAACGTCCCTCCGTGAGGCACCAGCGGGCTGTGCTCGGTCGCATCAAAGACCGACATCACCTCTCGACGTCCACCGACAGCGCCGACCGGAAACCCACCGCCGATGATCTTGGCCAGGGTCGTCAAATCCGGCTGGAAATCGAGCATTCCCTGAGCGCCGTGATATCCGAGCCGGAAGGAGATCACCTCGTCCGATATCAGCAGAACGCCTAGGTCCCGGCATTCCTCCTGTAGTGCCGAGATGAAGTCAGCAGATGCCGGTACCAGGCCCACCCGCGACGGCATGACGTCGACGATAACGGCCGCCAATCGATCCCGGTGTTCCCTTAGCAATTCACGCGTTGCGTCGATGTGGTTGAACGGCAGGACCACGACCTCGTCGAGCACGCTTTGCGGTGTGCCCTCACAATAAGCGGTAGAACTCGGCCGATCTGGGGCACCCCACTGATCCGATGCTGACGCTAGGGACACTTCGACATAGTCATAGGCACCATGATAGGCACCCTCGAACTTGGCGATGGCGGACTTTCCGGTGAACGCTCGGGCGGCCTTCACGGCCATCATCACCGCTTCAGTGCCGGAGTTCACGAAGCGTAGCTGATCGACCGCCGGCAGACGATCGCACAGCAGTTTTGCAAGCTCCACTTCGGCTTTGGTTGGCGCGGCGAAAGCAGTTCCACCACGTATCGCGGCGATGGCGGCTGCTTCGATTTCCGGATGAGCATGACCATGGATGAGCGATGTGTAGTTATTGATGACATCGAGGTAGCGATTTCCGTCGACGTCGTAGAGGTAGGCTCCTTCGCCTCGCTCCACGTAGACGGGGTGAGGTTTGTAGTAGACGGTCAGTCGCGAATTTCCGCCAGCCAGATAGTTCCGGGCATCATCAAAGAGGTTCCCGGACTCCAAATAGCGACTGGCAGGTTCCGTGGTACGGGCGTCAACTGTCATGTCCGACCTCTCGTGACTCATCGCGGATTGCTCCGTCGAAACCGACCTGGAATTCAGCCTGTGACTTCATCTCGAGGAGCAATGAGGTTATCCGATGTCACCACGGTACACCGATCCGATTGCCGTGTCAGCAGCTTTCGTGGCCGGATGTCGGCAAATGCTCTCGTCTGTCTGCTTCGCGATCACCACAACGGCTTCAAGGGTTCTGGCGCGTGGCTCCGCCCGTTCAAGCGAAATCGTTCGGGGTGTGAATCCTGCCGTGTCCTCATGCGTTGGACGATACGGATACAAACGCGCACAATTCCGTCGACACGCTCCGCCCCGATGAATTGTTCGATAGTACGACCGGTGGAACGGCTTCAGGGGAACCCACGTGACATCAAGGCAAAAAGCAATTCGGACCAAGACCCATAGTTATGATGAAGCCAAAGAGTTGGCGATCCGACGAAGCTTCTTTCGGCAGTTCCCTACGCGACTCTTGCATGAGCTGGAATCGGACGCATTGCGCGTCGACATCCCGGCCGGGAGTGAACTTCATCACGAGAACGACGAGCCGCGCAGCAGTCTGGTGGTCAGCGGACTGGTTCGAGTCTATATCAACGACCCTTCCGGGCACGACGTTTCGGTTCGCTATGCTCGCCCAGGCGATGTCTTCGGCATCTCGGCCATCTACGGTGGTCCCGCGCCGGTGAGCGTGCGTATGATCACCAACTGCACGCTCCTCATGTTCAATACCTACAAGCTGGCCAGGATGGCGATGACCACGCCCGCAGTCGGTTGGGCACTCGCCGAGGAGATCACTCGGCGTTACTACGACACGCTGGAACTGCTTGGCGGAGAGTCACCCGGGTCGGCCCGTCAGCGAGTCGCGCGACACCTGCTCGAGACCGCAATCCATCAGCAGGGAGAAACGGTGGTCTCACCGGTTACGCACGACGAACTGGCCGATGCTGCCGGTACCGTTCCTCCAGTGGTCAGTCGAGTGCTGCGTGACCTGCGGGTGAAGGGACTCATTGGCACAGGCGTGGGCGGTATCCTGGTACTCGATCCGGAAGGCTTGCATCTCGAATCCATCGCCACCGAGGGCTGACAGAACGGCCCCAATCGGTGATTCTGTTCCCATCGATCTTTCGGAGTCCCGATGACGGCGTGGATCGCCCCTTGGTATCGGGCACGTAAGGGAATCGGGGGAAAGCATGGCGGAACGGCCAATGGGGTACCTGAGCGACCGAGCGAAGGAAGCGCTGCATGAGGTCAGCACGGCGACGCTGACCAGTCAACTGCTGAAACGCGGCTTCCGCAACACGTTCCTGGGCGGTTTGGCGGCGCTACGACCGGACATTCGCATGGTGGGTTACGCTTTCACGCTACGGTATGCGCCAATGCGCGAGGATCTAGACCTCGAAGTCGACTATGACAACCTCAAGAACGTCCAACGAATCGCCGTGGAAGCGGTTGGTCCAGACGACGTCCTCGTGATCGACGCGCGCAACGAGATTCACTCTGCTTCACTGGGCAACATTCTGGCGACCCGCATTCATATGCGGGGCGGCACGGGCATCGTCACCGATGGCGCTCTACGTGACGCGAACGCGTTTCGCGACGTCGATATCTCGACGTATACCCGCGCGGTTCACGCCACCACGAGCTCGACCAAGCATCATCCTGTCGACATGAACGTTCCGATCGGTTGCGCTGGTGTGCTGATCATGCCGGGAGACGTGCTCGTCGGTGACGCTGATGGTGTTGTCGCGCTCCCGCGTCAGGTAGCCGAAGAGGTGGCTCTGGCGGCCGTTGAGCAAGAGCGGCTTGAAGCCTTCGTCCTGGGAAAGATCAAGGAGGGCGCAAGCATCATCGGCGTCTATCCGCCCGACGAAAAGACCCGCGGCGAGTACGAATCCCAGCGCACGAAGTAACGGCAAATGACGACAGCGCGGCCGAGAGTTGGCCGCGCTGTCGTCTTCATGCGTCAGGACTGTCGTCGCTCAACACCCTGCTCCAGGCTGCAGTAGGTCGTTCCGCAACAACAGGTTGTGTGTTACGGACAGTGGCTGCCGAACTCCCGGTAGCCGCGAACCGGAAGTTCGTGGTACTCACGACACACCTTGATCAGCATCTCCTTCGCCGCCGTGAACAGCCTCTCACCCTTCTCGGCTGATGCCGTCATCGGGTTGCCATGGACGCCATGCTCTCGCTCTCGGCGTCGTTCCGGAAACCCGGTGAAGCGGCGAACTTCATCGCTGAATCCAGGTCGCTCAGGATCGGGTACCATCTTGTCGCGATCGATCATGGTTGGTCGCAGGAAGAGCTGCATCGAGGTCTCCCACTCTCCACCATGGCCAATGAAGCCCGGGTCGGTGTCGGCGTGGTCGTGCAGCACCTGAGGCACCATCTCCCAGTAGGTGATCGGCAGCACCCAGATGTCCTCTTCGGCCAGCTTGGTCGAGACCACGCGGGAGATGTCGCGGTTGCCGCCGTGACCGTTGACCGTGATGATGCGCCTGAATCCGTTTGCCCAGATGCTGCGGCAGATCTCCGACAGAAGAGCGATGTACGTCTCGACGCTCGCGGTGATCGTGCCTACCTCTCCCATGTTGTAGTGAGTCAGCCCGATCCAGACCGGCGGCGACACGATGACCGGAAAATCGTCGATGGCCAGCGCCGTCTCGGTTGCCAGCGCCTGGGTATGGCTGATGTCCACATCCATGGGACAATGCGGACCGTGCTGCTCGACCGAGCCAAGCGGGACGATGACGACGGGATCGTGCTGAAGAGCCTCGATCAACTCATGACGCCACATCTCCTGCCAGTGCACCGTCTTCCCGGAAGCAGCGCGCTGTCCACGTCCGAATACCGATACATCCGTGACCATGTCGTTCCTCACTTTCCTTCCGGCTCATGCGAACCCGAACAGCCCTCTTAGACGACGCCCGATCGCGGCCGCCTCACCGGGCTTGAGCGTGGTGGCTACGATGCCAATCGCTCCCTGATCCAGAAAATTCTGCGACACCGCGATCGGCGGCTCTCCCTCCGCTAGCGCGTTCACCACTGCGGCGGCAGACATCTCCACGCGCTCTTCGTCCAGACGTACCATCAGCGTCGGGTAGGCCCTGGGGGAGTTCGCGTCGTTCAAGAGTTCTGGTTCGACTCCCGGGATGTCAGACAACACCGACAGGAGTTCTTTCAACTGTGCTTCCTGATCGCTCCGCTCCGCAGCCAGGTCGCGCTCGAGGAAGCGTCGCAAGGCAACCAGCAGCCCGACGATCTCCTCTTTTCCGACCTTCATCGGTCGTCCAATACCGTGGTGTGGTGGGCCGAGCAACCTGCCCGATTCCAGGTAGCGTTGACGCCAGGGCCAGGTCTCGGGATAAACGTCCATGTCCTGGTGCTGCAGGGCCACTGATTCGATAAGTTCGCGCCGTCCAATCAGAATGCCCGAGGCCTGCGGGCCACCGATCGCTTTGCCACCACTGAACGCGACCAGATCTGCCCCTTCGGCAATGAATCGGCGAAGATTCTCGCGCGGAGGAAGCGCCGCCGCTGCGTCGACGATCACCGGCAGTGCATGACGGTGGGCAATCTCCACCACAGCTGACAGTGGAACCACGCCGGGCGCACGACCAATGGAGAAGGCGAGCGCGACCGTGCGCTCGGTGATTGCCGATTCGATCTGCCACGGCCAGCTAATCCCTTGGCCCGGATAGCCCAGATAGCCAACTTCGACGAGCTTCGCGCCAGGCAGGCGCAAGGCGTGGCTGTAGGCCGTCAGGTGAGCACGCTGAATCACGATCTCGTTCGGCACCCCACCGGTGTCGGGCAAACGGTCCATGAGCGCCACATCAAATCGAGCCAACGCCGCTGCTGATGAGAGCGCCAGCCCCGCCGCGGCTCCCGCCGTGACGTATCCAGCTTCTGCACCACTCGCTTCAGCCAGGTAACGGCCCGCCGCCGCCTGCAATTCGTCGATACGAACGCAAGACTGAGCAGCCTCCGCCATCGCCGCAATCACCTCTGGATGCAGCGGCGCTCCACTCAAACGCGTCACTGGCCCCGCCGCATTGATCACCGGTCGAATGCCGAATTGCTCGTAGATTCCCATCACACCTCTCGCTCTTACAATGCAACGTCCCCTCATCCGCTCGAATTGATCAGTCGTCGGTCTCCGGCTGCAGGATCTGACGCTGATGCTCGGGAAGTTCGGCCCAGAAGATCGGCGCGCGTTCGGGGATGCGTGGTAGCGGCACGCCGTCCACCAACGTCATGGTGCTAACCAGGCGCTGATCTCCTTTGCGCGCGTTCATCTGGGAATCATGGAAGGTGTACTCGCCGGACTCCAGCCTGAAAACCGCGATATCGGCCCGACTTCCAGGCTTGAGCGTGCCAAGGTCGGGCTTGCGCATCGCCGCCGCGGGACGAGAGGTCGCCCTTTCGATGACGTCGGACAAGCTGATGCCCAGGTTCAGAAACTTCGAGAGCGTCGTTGGCAGATCGAACATCGGTCCCTGGACCGCCAGTTGATGGATGTCGCTACTGATGACGTCGGGCAGGAAACCCTGCTGGATCATGGCTTCGGCCACTTCGTAGTTGAAGGACCCGGTGCCATGCCCAATGTCCAGGATCAATCCGCGATCGTGCAGATCCTTGACGTCGCTCCGAACGAGCCGATCAGTGCCAAGAATGCGGTGATCGTTGCCGGTGAAGCAGTGGGTCAGAATGTCACCGGGTCGCAAGAGATTGACGATCTCCTCCAGGCTCGGTGGACCGCTGCCGATATGGACCATCAACGGCAATTCGACGCGATCGGCCAGTTCTCGTGCCAATTGCAGCGGACGGATACCGTTACCGCGTGTTGTGCTCCCGTCGATGCGAGCCTTGATACCCAGGATCAAATCGCGATTTGTGTTCACCATCTGTTCGGCCAGATCGACATCACAGTAATCGAGATTGCCGAACTCCCCGGTCCGAGCGATCAATCCGATACTCGAGAGGTTGAGCAATGCAAAGACTCGCACCCGGCTCGCCTCGCAAATGTAGCGTCGAAACCCGGGAAAGCTATATGAACCGGAGCTCCCGACATCCAGCCACGTCGTCACGCCGGTGCGCGCGGCCACTGGGTCGGCTTCGATTCCCCAGTACGTCGCGCCCCAGTAGATGTGCGTGTGCAGGTCGACCAGCCCCGGGGAGACAATCTGATCCTTCGCGTCAAAAACGGCCCTGGCACCGGCAGCATCGAGGTCCGGTGCGACCTGCGCCACTTTTCCCGCGATGATTCCGATGTCGTTGATACCATCAATGCCGCTCGACGGATCGATGACACGACCCCCTTTAATGATGGTGTCAAACGGCGCGCCATTCACCATTGCAAGTCACTCCTTATGAAAACCGACGACCTCAGCCGGTTAGTCAACCGATTCGTGGGAGATATTCACTCAATACGACCGAGATCCGCCACTTGGCGATCTGACTCGACGGCGAACATCTCCGCTTCCGGAGGAAGCCGCCAATCACGAAGAATCTTCAAGGCTCGAGTAGACACGAAGCTCTCGGTGTCCCGAATGCCGGGCAGCGGTGCGACCTTCTCCACCAGAAATCGTGTCAGATCTTCCAGACTGGAAGCAGCCACGGTTGCCATCAGATCGTAGCGCCCCATGGTCAGATGCAAAGAGGTGATCTCCTTGAAGTCGCGAATCGTCTCGGCCACTTCATAGACATGATTGAGATCAACGTTGATTCCAACGATGGCCATGGCGTTATAGCCCAGCTGGCGGACGTCCGGTATGACCGCGGGGGTGATCACCTTCATGGCGATCAGTGCCTCGACACGACGACGAGCGGTGGTCTCGCCGACACCTGTAGCTCGGGCGAGCTCGGCGTACGACGCCCGCGGGCTGTCGAGCATGCACCGAATTAATCGACGATCAACCTCGTCGATTCCAGAGTTTGGCATTTCGCGTCTCCTTGTGGATGGCTTGATCCGCCGTGGTTATACCACAATTCAGATGATTCCTTCGATAGATCATTTGACACAGATGTTTTCGGTCACTATGATGGGATAATCCTAGCGGTTTCCGCGTTTCGGTTGACGTCGGCAACCGGGGGGTCCTGTGCTACGTCGACCATAGGTGAGGAGAGGTGGGACACGTGCCTTCGTCACGAGACGTATCTGAGGCGATGCAGCGGCTAATGACTGGTGAATATGGCCGCCGCGACTTCATCAAGCGCCTGACCGCGGTCGGCTTCACCGCATCAGCGGTAGCAGCGTTCTTGGCCGCTTGCGGCGGCGGCAGTTCGACGCCAACAACAGCGCCAGCGTCGACTAGCGCGTCTAACGGTGGCGGATCTACGGCTACGGCCGCATCCGGAGGATCGGCTGCGACCTCGTCGGCGGGTACCGCGACTGCCGCGGCCGGGTCCACCACATCGTCGGCATCTGGCTCAACCGCCACAGCAGCAGCAACGGCCGCGCAGGTCCAGACCCCAGGAAAGACATTTCCGAAGCTCACGGTGGCGCTCAACTCCGATCTTGCATCGGTTGACATCATGTGGGGTACACCTGACATCAATCGAGACGTGATGGGTCACGTCTACGAGTATCTCTTCACCATGAGTGCTACAAACACCTACATTCCCAGTCTCGCCGAGAAGGATATGGATATTTCCGCGGATGGTATGACCTTCACTATCCCGCTGCGCAAGGGTGTCAAATTCCACAACGGAACCGACTTCACGTCGAAGGACGTCGTGGCTTCGCTGCAACGCTGGCAGCGCATGACCTCCCGCGGTACGACGATCATGGCCAATCTGGACAGCGTTACCGCACCCGACGATTACACCATCAAGCTGGTGTTCACGAAACCGAACGGTGGTCTTTTGTTCGGACTCGGGGACTACGGAGGACTGGCGGCCATGCTGCCAAAGGACATCGTCGACAAGTACTACGACGCGTCGACGAAGAAGGACAGTGAGATCAAGGACGCGGACGCGATCGGCACCGGGCCGTACAAGCTCAAGGAGTGGGTACGAGACAACAAGATTACATTGGTGCGCTATGACGGTTACTCGGCGCGAAGCGAAGATCCCAACGGACGTGGTGGGAAACGGTTTGCATACGCTGATGAAATCGATCTCATTCCGGTGCAGGACCCGACTACGCGCCTCAACGGCCTGGTGTCGGGTGAGTACGATCTGACCTACTCTGCGGCACCGGCCCAATTCGATCAGATCAACTCTGATCCGAACCTCGTGCCGATCGTCATCAAACCAGGTTCGAAAGCGGTCGCCGTCTTCAACAAGAAGCAGGGACCGTTTACCGACCAGAATCTGCGTCAGGCAGCTCTGGCAGCCACCAATCCCCAGGAAGTCATGGCTGGAACGATCGACAACGACAAGTTCTACGCCTGCTTTGCATCACTGGCCGGCCCGGAGTGGGGATTCTGGTATACGGAGGTCGACAAGGACCTGTACGCTCAGAACGACGTGGCCAAGGCCAAGGAACTGGTCGCGAAAACGAACTACAAAGGTGAGAAACTCCGCTGGATCACGACAAAGGACTACGACTACATGTATCGTAGCGCACTCGTCGCGTCCAAAGAGTGGCAAAAAGCCGGGTTCAATATCGAACTGGTTGTAACCGACTGGCCAACAGTCGTCTCGAACCGCAGCAAACCCGACGCCTACGAGATTTTCAGCACCGGCATCGGCTTCGCGGGAGATCCGCTCGGTACTGGCGCGTACACTCCGACCTGGCCAGGTTGGACGACGTCACCGATGATCTCTCAAGCCATCACGTCGCTTGTTACGGAGACTGATCCAAACAAGCGTAAGACTTTGTGGGAGCAGCTTCAGAAGGGCTTCTACGAAGAGGTCCCATACATTCAGTTTGGAGAAATGTACGCGCTGCGCGCCGCGCGGAAGAATGTGCATAACTTCCTCGCGCGTCCAGATCTGATGCTCTGGAATGTTTGGGTTGGGTAAAACGACGCGTACGACGCGCTCGTAGCTGATATGTGGAGGTTGCGGTTTGGCCCGGTACCTGAGTCGACGGCTGCTGACGCTGATTCCGCTGCTGTTTCTCGTCGCGGTAATCGCGTTCGCACTGGTGCGCTTAACACCCGGCGATCCAGCGGCCGTCGCCGCAGGGTCAGACGCAACCCCCGCCCAGGTCGCACAGATACGTCACGCAATGGGGCTAGATAGCCCTATTCCCATTCAGTTCGTTGACTGGATGAAGCGAGTCTTCTTGCACGCGGACCTCGGCAACTCCTTAACGATGAACGAGCCCGTGCTGACGCTCATCGTTCAAAGGGCTCAGCCAACTCTGCTGCTGGCCGTGGTGGGAGCGTTCTTTTCACTCCTGATCGGAATCCCCATCGGTATCTTTGCCGCGGTAAAACACAACTCATGGATTGATCGAGTGTTGATGTCTGGCGCGATTATCGGCCTCTCGATCCCGAACTTTTGGCTGGGCCTCCTCCTCGTCCTGACCTTCTCGATTCACTGGTCGATATTACCTCCATCCGGGTTTCAGAACGTGCAGGACGCTGGGCTGGGAACCATCAAATTCCTCATATTGCCGAGCTTGGCAATCGGCGCGGCCAGCGCCGCGTTCCTGGCACGCATGGTTCGCTCGAGCATGCTCGACGTACTGCGGCAGGACTACATCCGCACGGCCAGCGCGAAGGGTCTGAGAGGGCGAACGGTTCTATATCGCCACGCGCTCAAAAACGCCATGATGCCGCCGCTGACGGTCATAGGAATGCTCGTGGCGAACCTGGCAAGCGGCGCGGTAATAATCGAGATCGTGTTCAACATCCCTGGAGCGGGACGCCTGCTCATTAGCTCAATTAGCCGAAGAGATTATCCGGTAATGCAAGGCGTTATCATCATCACGGCGTTCATCTACATCCTCGCGAATCTCATCGTTGACATCCTCTATGGCGTCATCGACCCGCGAGTGCGCTATGAATGACTACCAGACGATTGAGATCGGCGCGAAGTCGAACGCGCTCTCGCAGATCGACCGCGTACGACCACGTCGCCACTGGATCTGGACGCTTTTCGCGAATCGCACGGCCGTGGTCGGAGCGATTATCATCCTGATCTTCAGTATCATCGCGATCGCGGCCCCAATTCTGGCTCCACACGATCCACTCGGTTTGGACGTCCTTCACAAGCTGCGTGGTCCGTCAACCGCCAATCCATTGGGGACCGATCAATTCGGGCGCGACGTTCTTTCTCGCGTTATCTACGGCGCACGACTGTCGATGGGAGTCGGCAGTTCCGTCGGGGTGGCCTCCGTGGTGATCGGATTGATCCTCGGGCTGGTCTCCGGCTACTACAAACGGATCGATTCCGTCATCATGCGAGTCATGGACGCGCTCATGGCTTTCCCATCAATCATCTTCGCCATCGTGCTCATGGGTATTCTCGGTCCGTCGATCGGCAACGTGATCCTGGCGCTAACGATCGTTTTCGTGCCACGCATTGCACGCGTGGCTCGGAGTTCCGTGCTGATCGTGCGCGAAGAGATCTACATCGAGGCAGTGCGCTCGACTGGCGCAAGCGATCTGCGCATTATGTTGCGGCACGTCTTCCCGAACATACTCTCGCCACTAATTACGCAGGCTTCGTACATCTTCGCTTTGGCTGTATTGGCGGAAGCATCGCTATCGTTCGTTGGCGTTGGAGCATCACCGGAGATTCCGAGTTGGGGCAACATGCTGTCGGAGGGACAGATTGTCGTCCGCCAGGCACCATGGATCACGATCTTTCCGGGACTCGCCATCGTACTCGTCGTATTCGGAGCGAATCTCTTCGGCGACGGGCTGCGTGACGCGCTCGATCCACGTCTCCGTGGAGATTGACGATTCGAGCCACGGCGAGGGAGATACCTCGAATTAAGTGGAACTACTGAAACAGAAAAGGGATAACCGGAAAGGAGTCGGTATGGCGCATTTCGATCTCATTGTGCGCGGCGCGCGGGTGATTGATCCGGCACAGAGCCACGATGGAGTTTCCGATGTCGCGATTCGTGATGGCAAAGTCGTCGGAATCGACGACTTCTCCGCTGCTACAGCGGATCGCATCATAGACGCGGAGGGACTCATCGCGAGCCCTGGCTGGATCGACATGCACGTCCACGTGTTCAAGGGAGCGGGAACGCTCGGAGTCGATGCTGATCGTGTCGCTGGCATTGCCACAGGCGTTACAACCGTCGTCGACACTGGATCTGCGGGCGCGGCGACATGGGAGGGCTTTCGCGAATACGTGATCGAGCGCTCCATCACCCGCGTTCTCGGTTACGTCAACATTTCATTGATGCGCGGTCCTGGCCCGTGGCACGGCCACTGGGAGAACTTTGATCAAAACTGGACCATTCGGACCGCGCAAGAAGAAGCCGCCGCTGGCAACTGCATCGGAATCAAGATCCTCGCAAGCCAGCGACACGTTGGCAACCTGGGGAAGATCCCCTTCGATCTTGCCGTTCAGGCGTCACGCTACTCTGATACGCGCCTCATGGTCCACCTTGGCAATCCTCCTCCGCTAATCACCGAGATCCTCGATACGCTGGGTAGTGGAAAAGGTGACGTCGTGACGCACTGCTGGCACGGAAAGGGTCAGGGAATCCTGGGGCCTGACAATAAACCGCTGCCTGAGACATGGGCAGCGGCCGAGCGCGGGCTACGCTTCGACATCGGCCATGGCCAATCGAGCTTTGCATTCGAGACAGCGCGCTATGCCATGGAAGCCGGATTGCCACTGCATTCAATCTCAACTGACATTCACGGCGGGAACGTCAATGGTCCGGTCTTCGACATGGGAACCACGATGGCGAAGTTCCTGCACCTCGGGTTCAGCCTGAACGACGTCATCAGACTGAGCACGATCGGTCCCGCCGAAACGATCGGGAAGGATCACGAGATTGGTTCATTGAGGGCCGGTGCTTGCGCGGACCTGACGCTCTTCAAAGTAATTGACGGCGATTTCACGTTCACCGATGCCAACAAGAAATCGGAGAAGGGGCGCCAGCAGTTCGAGGTGCACTACACCGTACGAGCAGGCAATGTGGTGAAGGAACCGGACGACGAATAAGAGGTTGCTGCTGGCAATCGATCTGGGGTCGACCTGGTGTAAGTCCGGTTACTATGACGAATACGGCCATCTGCTTGCATCAGGTCGATCCTACAGCCGGTTTGGTCTTGGCTACGGATCGAGCACGGATGAACTCGAACGCGTCTGGGATGCGCTCGCGATGTCTGTGCGCTCGGCGAACGAAAACCTCATTCAGGCGGGACAGACGCTGGCGAAGCCGTCGGCAATCGGCTTGTCTTGTCGCGGCGGCACGGGTGTCTGGCTCGATCGGGACTGGCATGTCGTTGACGTGCCGGAACTTGCGAATGGTGGCTCTGGGTTCGCAATCGATGAAATCGATGAGATGTATCTTTCCCCGGTATGGGGTAAAGAGGGGCCCTTCGCTTACAGCTACGCGCCTGCGACGATCGGTCGTCTTGTCTGGCTCCGACGTCACATTCCAGACGCATTCGAGCGTGTCGCGCGAGCAGGCGCCTTGCATGACTGGATCATCTACCGACTTACCGGTGAATGGGTCACGGACCCAGCTTCCGGAACGGGCGGTGGATCATGGCCAGATTCCGCGATCGATCTGACCGGACTCTCCAACAGCGCGTTCCCAACCACTGTGCCGCAAGATCGAGTTGTCGGCGGGCTCTCCCAAGACGTGGCAGAGAAACTCGGACTTGCAACGGGGACTCCGGTGATCGTCGGCTGTCACGACGGTGTCGCGGCGAACATCGGGTGTAACGTCGTACGGGACGGCGACACCTGCATCACGCTCGGTTCGAATCTCGTCGTACGTGCGGTCACCGGGAGTCGGTTACCTGAGTGCTTCGGCTACCCCATTGTCGACGGGACATGGTCATGGGTCCGTGGCGTGCCTGGAATCGCCTCACAAGTCGACGAGGTCGTCTGTGTGCTTGACGGAGTTGGTCTGCCGGTTGGACCCGAACGACATGCATCACTCATGGCCGCAGCCGAGCGTGTCGATCCAGCCGAACCGAAGCTCAGGCTGCCGAGTCTTCCACGTGGATCGGATCGCGAACGCGCGAGGCAGGCGAATGAAGCGCTCAATGCGGGCTATTCTCCGGGGGAGATATATCGTGCGACGCTGGAAGGTACCGCATATTCGGTTGCCGGGCTGATTCGCGAGGCACGTGGAGATGGGGCAGATTGCCAGCGTTTCGTGGTGACTGGGGCGGCAGCTGGAAACACTTTGCTGATTTCAATCTTGAGCGCAATTCTGGACTCGCCGATCGAGATTGGCGAAAAGGAGGCCGGAATGCTCGGATCGGCGGTGCTCGCGTCCATCGGCGCACGTATCTACCCGGACGTCGATACCGCGATCGCGCGAATGGTTCGACCCTGCCCAATTGTGCGACCAGACTCCACACATGTTCGAGCCTACGCCGCGAGACGTGCCGATTTCAGTGGCCCAACGGGCGCGGCGCCGGGTGATGGCTCCCGCCGAAGACTCTTTTCCTGATGTTTCCGCCCTGAATCGAACTGTCGTTGCGTCCGGTTCCAACTGACTTACGCAGGTGGGCGGTCACCACGACAAATGAAGGAACGATAGCTATGGATCCATTTGCCGATCTGAACCTCAAATCAGTGATCAATGCCAGTGGCATGATGACGGCACTCGGCGGTTCCACCATCAGCGCCGACGTCGCGCAAGCTATGGGCGACGCGGGTCATAGGCAGGTCGAGATCGACCAACTGCAGCGGCATGCCGGAGCGCAAATAGCGAAAATGCTTGATGCGGAGGATGCGATGGTCACGGCCGGAGCCGCGGCCGGAATTGCGATGATGGTTGCCGCTCTTGTCGCGGGCACTGACCGAACTCGCGTTGAAGCATTGCCCGATCCGGGCGATGCGCCAAACGAGATCATCATTCAGGCGGGGCACCTGGTGAACTTCGGCGCTCCTGTAAAACAGATGATCGCCGTCGGGGGAGGAACGCCGCGAAGCGTTGGCTCGGTCAATCAGGTTCGGGAAGCCCACGTCACGGGAGCAATTGGCGAACGAACTGCTGGGATGCTCTTCGTTCAATCACATCACTGCGTTCAGAAAGGGATGATCTCCCTTGAGCGGGTCATCTCGGTGTGCCATGAACGTGGTGTGCCGGTCATCCTCGACGCGGCCGCAGAAGAGGATTTGAATCGATTTGCTCACAGCGGTGTTGATCTCGTGACGTTCAGTGGCGGAAAGGCAATAGGCGGTCCGTCATCCGGGATTATCGCAGGGCGCGCCGATCTGGTTGAAGCGTGCAGAGCGCAACTCGCGGGCATCGGACGTCCGATGAAAGTCGGCAAGGAGTCAATTGTCGGACTGGTGGCGGCGTTGAGCGCTTATGTCAATCGGGACATGACAGAGCTTCGGCGTGAGCAACAACAGATCGTCGACTATCTACTCGCTGTGTTCGGTGAAATCCCAGGCGTCAACTCCCGCGAACTCGAAGACGAAGCCGGGCGTGGTATTCACCGGGCGGCAATCGAACTCAATCCAGAACGAGCAGCCGAACTTGCTCGTTTTCTTCAGGACGGAACTCCAGCAATCTACCCACGGGGACACCTGATAAACGTCGGGCTGGTGGCGTTTGACCCACGACCGTTGACGCTTGACGACGCAGATGTCATCGCCAAGCGTGTGCGGTCGTACTTCATGGCTCAGCCTGATTGATCCAGCCAGATATCGCTAGGACAGCCACTCCACGAACGCGTCCGGGACTCCGGATGCGTTGGCGCGCACCGCCGCCTTTTCCGAGTCGCTCATCGCCACGATGTCTCGCAGACGCGTTGCGGCGTACTCCATTTCTTCGTCGCTGATGTGCACGGGTTCGAGCAAGAACCAACCCTCGTCGGTGTGATGCGCGCGTGGCTTGATCGACGGCTCGCTTCTTTCTAACTCACGACAGATCTCCGCCGCGTCGAGACCCGCGTTCTTCGGATCGACCTCCAGCCGAACGCGCGTCACTGGCTGTCCGACCTTGTCGCGCTCCAATGAGACACCCACGCCCGGGATGCCCTGAAGCATGTCGAGTATCTTTGCGCACTTTTCACGCTGGTTGGCGTCCCACTCGGTCATCTCAATCGCCATACGCTCTTCGATCGCCGCGATAGTGCCGAAAATGCCTTCCTTCCCAACCTTCATCGTGCGGCCGATTCCAGAGTTCTGCAGATACATGGCCTTGATCAAGTCAGTTCGCCCGCAGACCGCCCCCGCGGTCGGGCCGGAGAGATACTTCTGCACGCTCATGATGATCAAGTCAGCGCCGCTCTCGACCAGACGGCGCACCTGGTGGTCCTGCGCGGCTGCGTCAATGATGACCGGAACTCCGTGCGCATGGAACATCGACACGAACGACTTCAATTGAACGTAGCCGTACTGGGCCGTGTGGTGCGAAATAACGAACATTCCCGCAGCCGTCTGCGGGCCAATTGCATGCTCAATTTGATCGACAGACGTCATGTTGACGGTGCCGACCTCTTTCACGGTCGCGCCTGCTAGCCGGATCATCTGCTCAATGGGCGCGCCGAAATTGACCGCGTGCCCCTTCTGAATCACCACCTCATTCTTCATCCCTGTCGCATCGGGGAGTTGGTAGATCCGCCCGCGGTTGTCACCAGCCATGCATGCTGCTACTGCGAGCGTGATGCCCGACGCCGAGGAGGAGGTCAGGAAGCCACCCTCTGCTCCAGACCACTGGGCAATGAGTTCACCCGAGCGTTGGTACAGCTCGTCCATGTTCCAGTGATTGCCGAGCGCTTCTGCTGCCGCCTCGGACACTGCTTTACTGCTAATCGAGGTACCGTATTTCGTCAGCGGACCAGACAGATTTATGACTGGTCGCAGTTCATAGCGTCGCGCCAAATCTGACACCACTTACCTCCCAGATTACCTTTTGCCGATGCTCGTCAGCATCGCAAACTGCGGTCGATCCGGCAACCGTCTCAGTAGGAAATCTTGCATTTCAATGAGGCGGTTCGGGCGATGTTACGACGTCTCAACATGACCCACGATTGCTGAGCTTCGTCTGCAGCTGGAGACTCGTGCAATCAGGCCGCCGTTTCGATTTCGATCCCAATGGCGTGGATGATGCGGCGACTCCTACAGAACGGTGGACCAGGGCGCGAGCGTCTCGGCATACGTATGTGCCGGGTTCGGTGGAACAAATTGTGTGACGCTAACTCCATATCGACTACATCGCTGCCATTCCGCATCACGGTGTCGTGGGTGGCTTGCATTCAAACGGGAAGGACCTTCCATGGTACGAATTACGGACCGCGCGATGGACCAGCTTGAATCAATGAGGGATCAAAGCGGTCTTCTCCCCGGACAAGGAGTGGCATTGACACCCCGAGAGGGCGGTCGGCTCGGCTTCACCGCCGCGACTCCCGACTCCGACGACGAAGTGATCGAGCGAGACGGTAGCACGGTGATGATCGTGCCGAAGCAACTCGTCGAGCCGCTCGAATCGGTTGTCATTGATTATGTCGACAACGCCGAGATGCAGGGATTCACGCTAAATCAGGACTCCCAGCCGTAATCGACACGCGTTGGCAACGAAGTTGGGCCGGCACCTGTGTGCCGGCCCATTTCTTTGTGCGTCGAACGCTGCTAGATAGCGGGACTGTGGTTTACGTTTTGGCTACGGCGCACTGGAGATCCGTTACGTGTTCGGCTGCCGAACTGCCTCTTGAGTTCGTCAATTGAGTACCAGGTTGGGTCGTCGACTCTTCGCCAGTTCCGGCTGCGCAACAACGCTTGAAAGAAATCTGCATGCAGGATTCCATGGCTTACGGTTCCGGTTGAACCAACAAACGCTCGGAGTCTGCCTGCCTGTTCTTGGATGATGAGGTTGCCCGGCTTTCGTGGTGACGACGCGACTATCCGGAATTTCATAGACACTGAAGTCCTCTAACCATGTCACGTGTTTTGCCCATAGAGTCGCAGTTCTCCGTCGCGTCGCTCAGTTGGTCGCTCGCGCTGCACGACAACCGAAACATCAACGACGGTCCCGGTCATTTGACCGGACTCAGCCTTAGGTCGCTGGACCCTACTCAATGACAGCAGCAGCCCAGCGAATCAAGACAGGCGGTAATGCGGCCCTTCTCTTAGTGGTGCACGAAACATGCCATTGACGAGGGAAGGAGTTCGCGGACGAGGACGCTGACTTGCCCTGCGCTGCCTCGGATTGGGCCGGATGACGTCGTGGGCAGCGCCGATAGTTGAAACGGTGAGTTGCTTCATGCGACTCACCGTTTCTCGTTTCATGGTACAGCCACTGGGCTAATCACGAGCATGTAGCAAGTTCCGGAGCAAGACCTACGGATGCATCTTCTGGTAGATCTCGGTGCCCAGCAGTCCGCCTTCAACCTGCCACTGCGGCGAATTGGCCGGATGGAATTCCAGTCGTTGGCGTTCGAAATACTGGACCGTCACGCCGTTTTGCTGGAACTCCTGGCTAATCGGATATCCAAGCACGGTTAGCCCACCATGAGACTCCCAGTAGTCTCGGAATCGAGAACAGACCCCGTGCCCAGTGGCGTCGAAATACGTGCAATTTGCATTCTGCGCGTTGCTAACTCGCTGGAACGGAGCAGTATTCAACAGACCTTGCTGCTGAGCGAGCTTACTTCCGAGCAACCCAAGTAGCACGTCAAAGTGAGACGGCCAGGCACCCGGGTGCCATTCAAATCGAGCACGCTGAAAGTACTGAACGGTGACCCCATTCTCCTGAAATTCGTCGGTAATCGGATAGCCGAACGTCGGCAACCCGCCGAACGCTTCCCAGTAGCGGAGGAAACCGTGACCAACGCTGTGCCCGGTCTCGGGGAAGTAGCGAACGTCTGTTTCAGTGCCCTTCCCAGACAGGAAGTTCTCGAGCAACTGACCCTGGTAGAATACCTCCGCGCTGTCCACATTCTGGAACTGCGTGATGGTCGACTCGATCTGATTGATCGCGCGCGGATTATCGCACGTACCGCCAAGACTGAATGACCCGGACAGATGCACGATGGCTTTTGACCCGCTCAGATCAACGCTGTCAACCGTCAGGTTCGATTGGTAGAGCGAATCGTATAAGCCAGAGCCACCGTAGTATTGGTCGTGAATGGCGAACAGCTTAGTGAGACTCGATTTGATCATCGCCTCGGTCGTCGCCTGATTACCCACGTTGACGGTAACTGGCACGAGACTGTCACCACAGCCAATAGCCTGACCCGATTGACCGTTGTCATCAATAGCCACCAGATAGATGTTCGCCCGGTCAGACGCCGCGGCAGCGGGCATGGCCATCGGAAAGACGGTAACTGCGAGGAGCATCACGATTGAGACAACAACGCTACGTTTGATGCGTCGAATGGTCATATTGTGTTCCTCTCTTTCGGGGAGACGTGTATAACAGACGCCTCGAGGTTGTCCAATATCCAGGGCGAAATAATCCTTGTCGTTGTCGAGTGGATAATTCAGTTGCACGCTCGAGCCGTTCGGCCATATTGTTTTTCCACCCACCGGTCTTGGTCGCGCACCGGGAGTACGACGTCACCCTGGATGCAACGTGCAATACGAGCAGATCCGGAAACTGATCGTCCGAAACTTATTGGGTTTTCGTTGAATAGCGCATTCGGGCAGAGTAGTCAATGATGTTCTCGAGCGCTTCGCTTCGCATGGCACATCATCTCCTTGGTTCCGCAAGTCGGATTCCGCGTGCGGATTTGAACCGTTCCTGAGGGTCGTGGCAGGTGCATATTAGCGCAGCGCGACGAGAACGCAAGTTATGGTCGGGCAGGACTCCGACGGCATGATGCCTGCGCTTAGATAGACGACGGAAGGAGCAACCCAATGGCCAGAATCGCCGTGATCAACGACGATACTGCCTTCTTGCAGCTCATGTTAGATCTGCTGACCGACGTCGGCTATGATGTGACATTGCACAAAGAGGGTGCGGCTGCGCATCAACAGGTTCGTCAGGAATCACCGGACCTGATCGTTCTGGACATTCGGCTCGAGCGCCCAGATTCAGGTTGGATGGTGCTGGAGATGATCCGGCTGGACCCGACAACCAAGCATATTCCCGTCATCGTCTGCTCTGCTGACTCACAGCAGCTCCAGACAAAGCAATCAATGCTCCAGGACCAGGGATGCCAGACGCTAGAGAAACCCTTCGACCTCGACAAACTCCTCGATCTTGTCGCTGAACAGATTGGTCCTCCAACCTCAGAGGACTGAGCACGCAATGAATACTGTTCTCCACCGAAGTTCAAATCCACTGCGAATTCGTGGGATTGGTTCGCTCTACCGAATGAAGTCAAACTGAAGGTTCGCGTCGACTCTGATTGTTCTCGCACTCGTGGATAGATTTGAGTCAACGGCCAGAACACCCCTTTGAAGTTCATTTCAATCACATATTCCCAACTTGTCGTCCCCGACATCACGGTCCGTTAGCGCCTTCTGGGCATCTAGTACCTTCCCCCAACTGCTGTAGGAAATCTTGTTGGTGGATTATCCTCTGGGCGTTCATTATGGTGGTAGATAGGGTGTACAAACACGTCGTAAGATACCCATACGCAGGAGTGGGAGCTGGGAATGGCGAGTATCGGGATTCTCGTTGTCACTTACAACGCAGAGACAACTTTACGTGAGACACTTCAAAGAGTACCGTCCAACATTTTGGAGAAGATTGAAGAGATATTCATTTTTGATGATGCAAGTCAGAATTTTACATAGAGTGTTGGACTCAAGTGCCAACAAGGGAATTTCGGCCCCAAGATTACTGTGGTTCGCAACGAGAAGGATCTGATGTACGGCGGAAATCAGCGCGCCGGGTATCAGCACGCCATCAAGCGAGAATTGGACGTCGTCGTCTTGCTTCATGGAGACGGACAGTACGCTCCCGAAGTAATGGGGGATTTGCTGGCACCGATCGAGGCGGGCAAAGCCGACGTGGTCATGGGTTCTAGGATGATGGTGCCGGGAGCGGCACGCGCCGGGGGAATGCCGCTGTACAAGAACGTCGGAAACAGAATACTAACAACGATCCAGAATCGCCTAGCAGGTACACACTTCACTGATTTCCACTCCGGCTACCGTGCGTATTCGGTCGCCGCACTTCAAAGGATTCCGTTGGCCAACCTGACTTCAAGCTGGCATTTTGACACGCAAATATTGTTCGAATGTATCAAGCACGGTTTCCGGATTGCTGAGGTTCCAATTCCAACATTTTATGGTGATGAAGTTTGCTACGTGAACGGCATTCCATATGCGGCTCATTGCGTCCACGAGGCCTTCTTGTTTGCGAGGTGCTACCGCTGGCGCAATTCGATTGCATCTAGAACCTGTCAAATTCCTCAAGCGTTCGCAGCAATGACGTCGACGGAGACGAGCAAGTCGCAGCGCCTGATTCAGAACGGCGCCAGTTCGTGTAGACGCAGTCCGATGAAGACCTACCGATGACCGAAGATTGGTCGACAAGATTGAGCTATACGAGTGGATAATCTGGTCGCCCTGGCGGAGTCCGCTAGAACGACCTTAAATCAAGGAACCGAGGTACCTAACCTCGAACCGAAATCGCCGACTGAGACAAAGGGAGGGATCATGACCAACCGCATCCCACTGCGTAAGAAGTGAGTGAAGCGTGGCAACGAGGGTCATACGAGGGCCAAATTGCTCCCAACCGGATCCCCGAAGCCAAAGGGAGGCCGTCCCAGAATCATCCGAAAGTGCCGCGACTTGACCGAGCGGATCATCTTCGATGCCCAAGAGCGGCATAACACTACTGAGGGAAGATGCTGCCGCCGAATGGGCTGTGGCAGCGGAGGAAATGAGGTATTGGCGAGCGGTACGGGATTGCAGGAGGGCGGGTACCTGCGAGAGCAACTGATGGGTGTTGCTCGATCAGCGTGGTAGGCAAGACCGTTGCCAGATCCAAATTGGGCCGGGCTTAGCCTCGACAGTGCCACGGTCCCGGTCAGAAAGGCGGGGCAGCCAAACGAGATTACCACAACCGGGAACCCGAACACCGACGGATAAGGAGCAAGCCGCTGGCCAACACGAAGCGCCATATGGTCACGGTCAGAACGCGCGCAGGCAACCCGTCACGAAAAAGCTGACTGACGGCCAATGTCCGATGACTCGAGAGATACTTCGAAGCGACAAAGATAGAAGACCATTCCGCTCGATCAGAGTTGGCGTACGGCGCCAATGTGAGATCGAGCCGCGCAAACGCAAACAGTCAAACAGCACGCCGATAAGGGGTAAGGACTTTCCGCGGCTGTCGACGCAATATCCTGCACCGCAAAGGCATCCGCTGTCGCATCGCTCGTCGCGGCATCGAGTAACGTCACGAACAGAGCTGGGGCGTCATCGCTGGGACGGACCGAGCGGACGCTCGCGTGGCAAGATAACAGCCGTGTTCGACGGCTGACTATTCGGTTACGAGAACGTCGCGCTGACATCCATGAGGCCTTCCTCAAGTCTGGGGTAGTGCCCTCATCTGCTGAATCGCTACATCCCAACGGGATATTTCCGCAAAAGGTGTTCTTATGGGCCGAGCCTCTCATAAGACTTGCGCACGCAGTCCGGCTACAAATAAATATACCCATCGACAAGTTTCCGCATTGTGGAAGGGAGAATCGTGGTATCTCATCGGCGAGACCGGGTGCTTCTGATAGTAATACGCTAGACTGAGTTTCGACGGAACTGTCGCACTGCATCGAGAGGCGTCCAAGATCATCAACATTCCAACTGTCGTTCACCATGGGTGTAAAGTACCTGTTCGGGAGCGAGGCAAGCGGTCATTAAATGCAAAGATGGCGCGGATCTGGTCCAACGCCATCGTCTTCATGCAGGTGCCGGTGGACGGATTTGAACCATCGACCAAGGGCTTATGAGTCCCCTGCTCTACCACTGAGCTACACCGGCGGATTTTCGCTTCAGCGAGTGTAGCAATCCGCCCGACCCCTCGTCAACTTGAACCGGATCGATGAATCGTGATGGTACAATCGAAGCCGATGCGCGCCCGCTGGGCATTCTATTTCTGCGAAACGAAAGGGTTTATCGTGGGTCCAGCCACTCTGCTGGATGGTTTGAACGACGCCCAACGTCAGGCTGTCACGGCTACCGACGGACCAGTGTTGATCGTCGCCGGACCGGGCAGCGGTAAGACACGGGTGTTGACGCACCGTGTCGCCTACCTCATCGATGAACGCGGCGTCTCACCCTGGAACATCCTCGCGGTCACCTTCACCAATAAGGCCGCGCGGGAGATGCGCGAGCGGCTGGAGAACCTGGTCGGACTTGAGCGGTCGCGCCAGTTGACGGTGGGCACCTTCCACGCGACCTGTGCCCGAATCCTGCGGCGCGACGCACAGCTGATCGGGGTTGATCCCCATTTCACGATTTACGACGACGCCGACCAGATGGAGGCCGTGAGGCAGGCGCTGAAAGCCCTCAATCTGGACCCGAAACAGTTCGCGCCGCGACCGATACTTAGTCGGATCTCAGCCGCCAAGAGTCAGTTCATTCCTCCGGAGCGGTTTGCGGAACAAGTACAGAGCTACTGGGAAGAGGTCGTCGCGCGCATCTATCCGAATTACCAGCAGACTCTGCGTCGCAATCGTGCGCTCGACTTCGACGATTTGCTGGCCGAGACGTTGCGCCTGTTCGACGAGCAACCGGAAGCGCTCCAACGCTATCAAGATCATTACCGCTATGTGCTGGTCGACGAGTATCAGGACACCAATCGGGTGCAATACCTGCTGGTGCACGCGCTGGCGGCTTCTCATCGCAACATCTGCGTTGTCGGAGATCCCGATCAGTCGATTTACGGCTGGCGGCACGCGGACATTCGTAACATTCTCGACTTCAAGCGTGACTACCCGGATGCTGTCGAGATCCACCTCGAGTTGAACTACCGCTCGAGTCGTTCAATTGTCGAGGCAGCCGACAGCATCATCAAAGCGAACACGCAGCGCATCCAGCGGAAGCTCCGCACCGAGAATCCGGTGGGAGATCCGATCTCGATTCGAGAGCTTTTCGACGAGGGGCAGGAGGCACAGTTCGTCGTCAGTGAGATTCGCCGACTGACCTACGGCGGCGATCTACGGTTCAGCGATTGCGCGGTCATGTACCGCACGAACGCACAGAGTCGGCCACTCGAAGAGGCGTTCATCCGGGGCGACATCCCCTATCAACTGATCGGCGGCACTCGCTTCTACGAACGGCGCGAGATCAAGGATGCGATGTCGATCTTGCGTTTGATTGCCAACCCAAACGACCAGGTGAGTCTGCAGCGAGTGCTGCAAAACACGCCGCTTGGCAAGGGCATCGGCAACAAGACAAGCCAGCAGATCGAGCAGTGGACGCGCCGCACTGGACGATCGGTCTACGATGCGCTGGCAGCTATTGACGGCGCGCTCGATGTTTCTCCACCCGAGATCGGTTCTCGCGCCGCTCGCCTGCTGTCCGACGTGTACGGGATTCTCACGCGCCTGGTCACGGCGTCCCAGACGTTGACGCTGTCTGAACTTTTCGACCTGGCGATGGAGCAGACCGGGTTCGCGGCGCAGTTTCAGGACAACGGTGACCCTGACGCGATCGATCGTTGGGAGAACGTACTGCAGCTACGTGCGGTCCTCAGTAGCTACGACGATCTACCGGAGTCGACAGCTCTGCAGACGTTCCTGGAGGAATCGGCATTGGTAGCGGACGCTGATACGATCAGCGAAAGTGACAACCAGGTGACGCTGATCACGCTGCATGCCGCGAAAGGTCTCGAGTTTCCAATCGTCTTCCTCGTGGGAGCGGAGGAAGGGATCTTGCCTCACTCTCGATCGATGGAAAGCGAATCGCAACTCGAAGAGGAGCGACGCCTATTCTACGTCGGTGTCACTCGAGCGAAGAAGCGCGTATACATCTCGCACGTATTTCGACGCGCAATGTATGGCTATGGAGACCTCAGTCTTCGGTCGCGCTTCGTTGACGCGATCCCGGCCAACCTCATCGAAGTGGTGAGCAACCGTAGCACAAATGGGTCATCGCACCGCAACCCGTCCGTGATTGGAGGCGCACGGGCCTCGCAGGACGGTGCCGCGACGGAAGTCTCGGCAACGACCCCTCTGACTCCGCTCACGGCTGGCGAGCGAGTCTTTCACGGTCGGTTTGGCGATGGAGTCGTGCTCCAAGTGCGTGACATCAGCGGTGATCAGGAAGTCACCGTCGAGTTCAAACGTCACGGTCGCAAGAAACTCATGGCCAGCCTCGCAAATCTGCGCACCGACTGATATCGAAACTCGCACGCCGATAGATCAGGCGTAGTACTGACGCGCTCACGTCCTCTACGAGCGACGTCAAATACCAATGGGCAAGGGAGAGGAATTCGAAAGGAGCCGCGACATATGGCCAGTCATCGATGGGTGTATCTCTTTCGGGATGGAAACGCGAACATGCGTGACCTGTTGGGAGGTAAAGGCGCCAATCTCGCCGAGATGACCAATGCAGACTTGCCGGTTCCTCCAGGATTCACCATCACCACCGAAGCCTGCAACGCGTTTTTGAGTGCGGGTGAGCAGTTCCCCGATGGCATGTGGGATCAGGTTTCGGCCAGCCTGAAAGATGTCGAGCAGGCCATGGATCGGAAATTCGGCGATGAAGCGAATCCACTCCTCTTCTCTGTCCGTTCTGGTGCGCGCTTCTCGATGCCAGGCATGATGGACACAATCCTCAATCTAGGTCTCAACGACACGACAGTTCAAGGACTGGCGGCACAGGCCGATCCACGGTTCGCCTATGACTGTTATCGCCGTTTGGTTCAAATGTTCGCTAAGGTGGTGCTGGACGTCGATTCGGACCTGTTCGAGGATGTGATCGACGAACACAAGCGCCGGTTGCGAATCGAGCAGGATTTCCAGATTCCCGCCGAGAATCTCAAACAGATGGTCGGCGAATTCAAAGAAATCGTACAGCGCGAGAGTGGCACGGCCTTCCCGGACGATCCATGGGAGCAGCTGCGCTTCGCGATTACCGCGGTCTTCAAATCCTGGAACAACCGACGCGCGATCAACTACCGTAACGCGAATGGGATCCCGCACGATCTCGGCACGGCAGTCAACGTTCAGACCATGGTCTACGGCAACATGGGACCCGACTGCGCGACAGGCGTCGCCTTTACCCGCAACCCGAGCACTGGCGAGAAGAAACTGTTCGGTGAATACCTGACCAATGCCCAGGGCGAAGACGTGGTCGCAGGCGTGCGCACGCCACAAGAGATTCAGACCATGGGCAATGATCCTGTACTGAAGTCGGCCTATGATCAATTGGTGGGCATCGCCGAACAGCTCGAAAAGCACTATCGAGATATGCAGGACCTCGAGTTCACCATCCAAAACAGTACGCTCTATATGCTACAGACTCGTACCGGCAAGCGGACCGGTCAGGCTGCGGTGTCTGTCGCCGTGGACATGGCGGACGAGGGATTGATCTCGCAGCAAGAAGCGGTGCAACGGGTTGAGCCCGATCATCTTGATCAGTTGTTGCACCCGATGATCGACGAAAAGCAGGTACGAACGGTTCTGGCTCAGGGGCTTCCCGCCAGCCCGGGCGCGGCGAGTGGCAAGGTGGTCTTCGACGCAGATGAAGCCAAGGCGCTCGGCGAGAGTGGCGAAGCGGTTATCCTGGTGCGCATCGAAACCTCTCCCGAAGACTTCCATGGAATGCTGGTCGCCAAAGCCGTGCTCACGGCCCGCGGCGGGATGACGTCGCACGCGGCCGTTGTGGCTCGTGGCATGGGCAAACCCGCGGTGGTTGGCTGCTCGGCGCTCAACGTCGACTATGGCAAACAGACGATTTCGGTCAATGGCGCGGTCGTCAACAAAGGCGACTTCATCACCATCGATGGTTCCACCGGCGAGGTCATGCAGGGGGAGATTCCCACGATTCCGCCGCAGGTTGGCGGCAACGTCTCGACGCTCCTCGAATGGGCCGACAAAGCACGGAAGCTTGGCGTGCGAGCAAACGCCGACACACCGCAGGACGCCCAGAAGGCTCGCGAGCTTGGTGCGGAGGGCATTGGGCTGACGCGTACCGAGCACATGTTCTTCGAGGGCGATCGCATTCTGGCGATGCGTGAGATGATCATTGCATCAACGGACGAAGAGCGTCGTGCGGCGCTCGCCAAACTTGAACCAATGCAGAAGCAAGACTTCGTCGGCATCTTCAAGGCCATGGATGGATTCCCCGTCACCATTCGCACGCTCGATCCACCACTGCACGAGTTCCTGCCGCATACCGACGAAGAGATCCAGAATCTGGCAACGGAGATCGACGTCGATCCGGGCGTGATCAAAGCAAAGGTCGCGGCGCTGGCCGAAGCGAACCCGATGCTCGGTCACCGCGGCTGCCGACTGGGGATCACCGCTCCAGAGATCACCGAAATGCAGGCGCGCGCGATCCTCGGCGCGGCGCTCGAATGCGCCGAACAAGGAGTGAAAGTAAACCCCGAGATCATGATCCCGCTGGTTGGCGACGTGCGAGAACTCCGCCTTCAGCGCGAGGTCGTGGACGGGGTAGCTCGGAAGCTGTTCAAGGAAACTGGCCGTGAGATCCCATACTCGGTTGGCACAATGATCGAACTGCCGCGTGCTTCCTTGACCGCGGACGAAATCGCCGAGGAGGCGGAGTTTTTCAGCTTCGGTACCAACGACCTCACCCAAACGACGTTTGGCATGAGCCGCGATGACTCCGGCCGTTTCCTCCCGTTCTATGTGGAGAAAGGCATTTTGGACGCCGATCCGTTCCAGTCGATCGATCGCAAAGGGGTCGGTGCGCTGATCGAGATCGCGTCCGAGCGTGGCCGAAAGACGAGGCCCAACATCAAGCTCGGCATTTGTGGCGAGCACGGTGGCGATCCTAGAAGCGTGCAATTCTGCCATGAGGCCGGTCTCAACTACGTCAGCTGCTCTCCATATCGCGTGCCGATCGCTCGCCTATCTGCCGCGCATGCCGCGCTCGGTGAGCAGGACAAGGACAAGTAGACGCGAGATTGCGTCGAGTGATACAGAGCTGGACCGGGAAGGCAGGTTGCCTTCCCGGTTTATTGGTTCTCAAGTGCTGCTGGTCGTTACAGTGGCGTGCTACAGAGCACGGTGATCAATCGCAGGACGCGATACATGGTTGGCATATCATCGCGGACGAAGCGAACGGTGCGGCCGTCGACGCGCTCAGCACCGTCGATCATTTCAGCGAGATCGGCCAGCACCGGGCGAGCCAACTCCACCTCCCCGGTGACCGGCATGTCCACTCGCAACGGCTGAATATTCGGCCAATCCCGAACCACGCGGCTGGCAGACACTTGCAGGCGTTGACAGGCAACCTTGGGGTGAAGGCTATCGGCAGCCAAATGAGCGAAGCTCTGTTTGACTTGCACCGTCACGACCTCGTCCCCGAGCAACTCATGGGCTTCCGCGTCGACCGTCTGATCGCCCGACACGAGTAAGACTGGAACTCCATAGGCACCGGCAATCGCCGCGTTCAGCCCAAGTTCGCCCATAGACCGTCCGTTGATTTTCACATCGAGAATTGAACCGGTGAAGGTGTGACTCAGAGCTGACTCACCAGTTCCGGCCTTGCCGTGAACGCCAACGAACATTGCCGCGTCGTAACCGCCGTCGATACCGTGCATCATGCCGTAGACGCGCGGCTTCCCGCGAAACAAGGTGGCCTGCTCGTGAAGCTCTTCGGGGATGATGTTGCGGTACGGTCCGTGGACGTCGACAACAGTCACCTCGGCTCGTGGATCTGCATCCAGGATTCCCTGGACGACAGCGCTGGCTTCGTTCGTCATGAGGCGCCTCGCGCGTTCGTATTCCGGGTTACCCTTCGCCCCTTCCTCCCAATGGACCACTCCCGCAACACCCTCAATATCGACCGTCACATAGATGCGCATTCGTCCTCCTTCACCGAAGGCGGCCAAATCGTCTGGCCGAACCCTTCCCTGTCGGCACGCTAGCAGGGAATCGGGGCGAATGAGAAGAGGCTCGTTGCTGGCACCGTCTGGCAATTCAATCAATGGTGGGGACCACCTACGAGGCAAAGAGTTCGCGGATAGCCTGCACAATGGCCACTGCCTCCGAAACAATGCCGAGATCTTGGTTCAGATCATGTGCTGCGGGCATATAGGTAAAGGCGCCCGGTCCACGTCGTTCCAGCGGAGTATTGGCCACGCGTGGAATCAGATGGTAGTGGATGTGCGCGAAGCTCTGTTGTTCCGCGAAGAGGCAGAGGTAGATCTTGTCCGGGTGGAGCACGTCCTGCATCGCCGCCATCGCACGTCGCGACACCGTACCAAAACTTGCGGCTTCCTCTTCGGTCAATTCAGCCATCGACTCAATGTGCCGCCACGGTTTGAGAACCAGCCAACCGACCATCGGGATCGGCTGAAGGACGTGCTCGAGCCGCCAGACTCCGTCGTCATAGATCACGCCTCCCGGCGCGGTCAGGTCGCCTCGATTCGCCCTGCAGGTTCCACAACTCTCGATGATTCCTGCCTGATCATTCATAGGGTCCTCTCAGCGTCAATGCAATTCTGCTCAGGACGAACGTCGGATGTACGCTCAAGTCATAAACCTTAATTGGAGCTTCGCCATTTTGACAACAACTTGGATCATGCTGAGAACGGAACGTGAGGGCTCATTCGAGCAACGATGCTCGTCCGGGGAGCTTGGAGGCATGAAAGATGAACGATTTGAGGACAGGTTTCAACCAGCCAAGCGTCGACAGCGGAGTCATCGAAGAGATGGGAGTTATCTGTCGCTATTCACTCGTCCAGCCAGCCTTCACGCAGTGGGTAGCGATTGGCATGCTCCTATTCGACTCCGAACAAACTCCGGCGATGTTGGTCGCGACGGCCGGAAGCGGCATCGAGGCGCTGGACTCACTGCGACGGCGAATCTCAGTGCGTGCGCTGGAACGACATCTCAGAGTGGAGTCACTCGTCGCCGCATGAGCAGGTCCGTTCGAATCGTCTGTTCATCGTGCGCGTCGGCAACGTCTAACCCGCGTTGACTGCAACCCCGATTTCTCTTGCCGGATAACTCGCCGACACGATGTAAAACGGGTTCGGTCGTGAGTCATATGCCAGAAACGTGTGCCGCCAGATCGTCTCGCCCGCGGACACCTGCGGAAACAAGCAGTCACGGTCCGCGACCCAGTTCGACGATCCACACGTTGGGACTACCGTCGCACCAGCAATCCGCACGGTGATCGGCCGTAGCAAGTACCGATATGTCTTGATATCACTTCTCACACGGTGGTGGGGGAAGAGGGACTCGAACCCTCACGCCTTGCGGCACATGATCCTAAGTCATGCTCGTCTGCCAATTTCGACATTCCCCCGGGGCTGAATGCAAGCCCTCACAGGCTTGCATCCGGTCCTCGATTCTACATTGTCTGGGCGGTTAGCTCAAAAGCTATTTCGGTGCCGATTACCATCCGAAAGACTGCAGTCGCTCCGATCCGAGCAATCGAAGCTCGACCTTATATGGCTGCGGGTTGTTGGGGTGGTACTCGAACACCGCACGTTCGAAGTACTGCACCGTAAGGCCAGTCCCAGAATCGGTAAATTCTTCCGAGATCGGATAGCCGAACAACGCCAGGCTCTCTCGATAGGAGACTCCCGGATCGCCGAAGTCCAACCCATGCGTCTGCCAGTACTGTCTGAAGCTGGCGCACAAACGGTGGCCCGTGGCCGCGACGTAGGTGCAGTTGGCGTCGGTCGAGGTGGTGGCTGGCCGCGGCTGGAAGGGCGCGCTGGTGAGCAGGCCAGCAGCCTGGACCGCTTCCGTACCGAGCAGACCAAGCTCGGTTGCGTACGGCGTACCCACGAGCTCCGGATGATATTCAAAGCGCTGTCGCTCAAGATACTGCACCGTATCTCCGCCTTGCGAAAATTCCTCGGTCAGCGGATAGCCAAATAGCGGCAGACCTCCCGACTTCGTCCAGAAATTCTTGAAGCCGAACGAGAGGTAGTGGGACGTTTCCGGGAAGTAGAACCAGTTTGGGCTGGTTGTATCCGGATTCGGTTGCGAAGCGGAAGGGAGCAGGGCACTCAATGCGCTCGACTTGACGCTCGGACTCGACAGGTACATCGCGCTTTCGACCCAGCCCAAAACCCCGTTGGCTGTCCACGGAAGTGAATTGGTGTTGCCATTACCAACCGCGACGAACGTGCTGTCGGTGGACGCGTCGTAGCCAACAATATCCTGACGCGTCCCGCTGACCGTTGACGTCCAAAAGACGTAGCGACCGTCGGTCGTCGGGTTATACCCTTGACCAAGTATTCGATCGACGACTGGAGAACCAATATTGATCAGTCGTACCCCGTTTGCCGTCGCATAGACGACGTACATTCCACCGACATCATAGCCGAGCAGGTTGTCCGTTGCCCCAGCACCACTGGCGATTTGATGCGCTCCACCGCCGATCGTTGCATCCCACAGTTCCCAATGCTGATCGGATGATCCTTGCCCGCCATACTGCAGACTCCAGATGACGAAGGATCCAGAGATTTCGGGCCGCCCTACATACGTCATGTCAGTCGGCAGTTTAGCCACCACTTGCGGAGCCTGATTCGATGAAAGATCGTCGGCCATGATGGTCCAACTCTTTGTTGAATCGCTCGTCGTCTGATTGACCCAAACCAATCGATCGCCATCGATTGAAGGGCTCATCTGTTGTCCGGTGTCATTCGGCAAATTGAGGGAACTGTCGTCGGCGAGGTTGACCCCGGCAAGCTTGGAACCGTCTGGGCTTCCGGTCTCCCAAACCACGCGATCTCCCGACACGTCGGGAAACATCGCGTTATCGGCAATCTGTCGATCGGTGTTGCTGCCAATCGAGCGAACCATGAGTCTCGACGTGTAGTATTGGTATTGCCAAACAATAGTCCGGCCGTCGGTCCGCAGAGACGTAATCGAGGGCGGAACCGCTCCCACCGGCACTGGGTTCGCCAGGAGCCCGAATAGCATACTCAGCACCAAACTCACGAGTGCAACGCCGCGTGCCGTTAGTGATTGCATCTCTATCCCTCATCCCGTCATGTCCATCTCAAAGTATGTGCTGTGGCTCACCACCTGTATTACGGACACCTGCAAAATGACAACGTCCGGAGAGAGCGTGAAGTTCCGTCATGCCAACTGTCGCCATCGCGATTACATCTGTGCGGCGGTGGCATGCATCATGCTTAGAAGCGTTATGTTTGAACAGGAGAGGTGTTCGCCCCGATAGTTGCAGGACTCGGCCATGAATTTTCAGGTCATCGCAGAAAGCATCGTTCATAGCGACCGCAGGTTGCTCATCGGGCGTGAAGGTCGTGGCTACATTCAACTCGACGCGAGTTCGATGCCAATCGCCGTTTCAGAACGCGACTTCGCCCGACTTCGCGCGATGCAGCATTATCGCCCAACGCCAACCATCCGCATGCCGCTCGCAGAAGGACAGTATCGACAAGTCGCAGACTGACTACGTCGGTTCAGCGTGAACCAATCTGAATAAACCTGAAATGGGCTCCCGTTTGTGGGAGCCCATCTGTGCTTCTCAATCAGGTACGTTCCGGACATTTCTGCCCTGAACCGTGGTGACGACCGAGGCACGGTCGTGCGCTCGAGCTAATGGCCGCAGCCGCAACCCTGTGCCGTGCCGCCATTCTCGCCCGTGTCAAAGGAGTGGCCGCAAGCGCAGCTCGCGACGGCGTTTGGATTGTGAACCGTGAAACCACCGCCCATGAGGCTGTTGACGTAGTCGATCTCGGAGCCTTCGAGGTACATTGCGCTGAACTGATCGACCAGCACCTTCATACCCTCTTGCTCGATGACGTGATCGTCTTCCTCAGCGACTTCCTCGATGGTCATGCCGTAGCTCAGTCCCGAACAGCCGCCAGGAGAAACAAAGACGCGCAGCATAGCATCCGGCGTTCCCTGCTCTTCCAAATAGTCCTTTAGCTGCCCGATCGCCTCGGTCGTGAGCGTAATCATCTGCTCCGCTGCTACACTCATGTCTGTTTCCCTTCAGCTGTCGTCGAATCCGTGCCTCGACGATGGAGATGCCTTTTGTCAACCAAGGCATATAGAAATGATACTGCGGGTGCTCAAGCTGTCAAGCCAATTCACCCGACAGGGTCGTCACCCTGCAATTTTCCCATGTTCACGGTGTTACGGTCAAGCATAGCACGAATTTTCCGGAGTTGGTTCGGCAACAGATCCGCATCACGCGTGTACTCGAGCACGACTGCCTCAGGCGCACAGCGCCGCAAGGTCCAATCAAACAATCGGAAATCCCGTTCCAGCAACTCGCAGTGACGATCGTCCAGCCGATCTCCAACCCTTCGCGGGCTGCTCAGATGCACTTCGACCACTCGATCCAATCGCAATTGGCCGGCGTATTCCTGGGGTTCGTAGCCAAGCCAATCGGCGCTCACCTGCAGATGCGCCAGATCGAGCAGCATCGCGCACCCCGTTCGCTCGACGACTTCGTTGATGAAGCTCGGCTCGCAGACGTGCTCATATGCCCCCTCGGGGCAGTAATCGAGATTCTCAATCAGTACTGGCACGTGCAGATGCTTGCAGGCGAACTGAACCGTGTCGACCATGCGCTCAAGACAGGTATTCCGGTCGAGCACGCGGGATGCCGGAAGCATGTGATCCTGAAAGCGCACTCGCTCGGTGCTGAACCCCAAATGCAGGCTGAACCAGGGCGATTGGGTGAGATCCAGCGCATGCTGGCAGCGATCTTTCCAGCACTCATCAAGTACGCCGGGCACGGCCAGACTGAAGTCGAGATCGAGGTTGTGCAGTAAACAGGACTCCGGCCGGGAACCTCGTTCGAGATCCCAGCCGGCCACTTCGACGACGTCAACCAGATCAAGCACAGAACTCGCGATGGGCGACCACTTCACACCGAGCTTCGTCATGGTCGTGACCCTGCCCGGTTCAGGCGCTCAGACGTTCGAGCGCGTGCTGGCGAATGCGCGATGACATCTCGCCAGTCGATATCGCCTTCTCGTCGGCCGTGGCGATATCGGCGGTGCGTAGCCCCTCTTCCAACGCCTGCCCCACAGCGCTCTCGATTGCGTCAGCCACGTCACCCAGCTCGAATGAAAAACGCAGCATCATGGCGGCGCTCATGATCGCGCCAATCGGATTGGCGATTCCCTTTCCGGCAATATCCGGCGCAGAACCGTGAACCGGTTCGTACATGCCAAAGAGCGCGGCGCGAGAACCTTCACGAGTTGGCGGTTCGCCGTTGAGGCTGGCGGACGGCAGCATTCCGAGGGAACCCGCCAGCACGGCAGCCTCGTCACTCAAGACGTCGCCGAACAGGTTCTCCATGACCATCACGTCGAAATCTCCGGGGCGGCTGATCAAGCGCATGGCGCAGGAATCGACGAGCGCGTGGTCGAACGTGATGTCTGGATAGCGCTTGGAGACCTCAACTGCCACTTCGCGCCAAAGATGAGACGTATTCAGTACGTTGGCTTTGTCGACGCTGGTGACATGCTTCTTACGCGAGCGTGCCAGTCGAAAAGCCAGATCGACAATGCGCTCGATTTCTGACTCGTGGTACGGCAGCGTGTCAACGGCGTGACGACCTGTCTCGCTCTTCATACGCTTCGATGGCTGCCCGAAATAGAGCCCGCCGGTCAGTTCGCGCACGATCATCAGGTCAGAGCCGCGGGCGATCTCCGGCTTGAGTGGCGAGTTGTTGGCCAGCGCGTCGAAGACTTTGACTGGTCTCAGATTGGCGAACAGGCCCAGCGACTTTCGCAGACCGAGCAGACCGGCTTCTGGACGTTCGGCCTTACCCAAATGGTCCCATTTGGGCCCACCCACGGCACCGAGGAGCACCGCGTCGGACTGCCGCGCTGCCTCGACGTCGACGTCACGCATCGGGACGCCGTGCGCGTCGATCGCGGCGCCGCCGATCATGGCCTCGCCGAACTCGAACCCGACACCAGCGCGGTCGCCAACGGCTTCCAGCAAGGCCCGAGCCTCTGTCAAAACCTCGGGGCCAACACCGTCACCGGGCAGCAAGAGAATCTTGAAGGTAGGTCCACTCATGACGCTTGCTGCTTCGCTTTGACACGCTGAGCGACCGCGTTCATCAGTCCACCGGCATCAATAATCTGCTGCACGTAAGGCGGATACGGTTTGGTGGGATAGGTTTCGCCGGTACGCGTATTGAGTACGCCGCCCTCGTCGGTGTCGACCTCGAGTATGTCGTCCATCTCGGTCGCCTTGCAGGCTTCCGGCGCCTCGACCACCGCGAGACCGATGTTGATCGCGTTGCGATAGAAGATGCGCGCGAACGACTCCGCCACAACCACTTTCACGCCCGCGGCCTTGATCGCGATCGGCGCGTGTTCGCGGGATGAGCCACAGCCAAAGTTTTTGCCGGCTACGATGATGTCGCCGGGCTGTACCTTCCCGGCGAATTCCGGGTCAATGTCTTCCATGACGTGCTCGGCGAGCTCGTCCGGATCAAATGTCACCAGATAGCGCGCCGGGATAATGACGTCGGTGTCGACGTCATCTCCAAACTTCCAGACCTTGCCTCTTGCCTGCATTCATCTGCTCCTTCACGGCCCTCGATCAACCCTCACCCCCGGCCCACAATGGGCACCCCGGGAGAGGGATTCAACTCCATCTTCGACCTTCTTCCAGTAGTGGGAGAAGGTGGCGCCGTAGCGCCGGATGAGGGCTGCTCTCTACAACATCTCTGGTGACGCCACGCGCCCCAATATCGCGCTGGCCGCGGCAACCTGCGGTCCTGCCAGGATGATCTCGGCTTCACGATGACCCATGCGTCCGCGGAAATTGCGATTCGTCGTCGAGACGCAACGCTCACCCTTGGCGATGACGCCCATGTAGCCACCGAGACACGGGCCACAGGTGGAGGTAGAGAAGATCGCGCCCGAATCCATGAAGATGTCGGCGAGCCCCTCTTTGGTCGCCTGCTTGGCAACTTCCTGGCTGCCTGGGATGACGATGCAGCGCACGTCCGGGTGAACCTGGCGTCCTTTGAGAATACGTGCCACGTCTCGCAGATCACTGAGACGGCCATTGGTGCACGACCCGATAACCACCTGATGAATCGGCATCTCCCCAACCTCGTCCGCGGCATGAACGTTCGATGGCAGATGCGGGAGCGCCACCAGCGGCTTCATGTTCGAGACATCGAACTCGATTACCTGCTGATATGTGCAGTCGGGATCGCTCACGATTGGCTCGTACGGCTTGTCGGTGACCGCGGCCAGCCATTCACGCGTCTTCTCATCGAATCCGAAGATCCCGCTCTTGGCGCCAGCCTCGATGGCCATGTTGGCCATAGTGATGCGCTGATCCATTTCCAGGTTGTCGATCACCGGCCCGGTGAACTCCATGGCGCAGTTCAGCGCGCCATCCACCCCGATCTGGCCGATGGTGAAGAGGATCAGGTCTTTGCCGCCGACGCCTTCGGGGAGCGTGCCGTTGTAGACGAATTTGATCGTCGGAGGAACGCGTACCCAGGTGGTGCCGAGAGCCATCGCTGCGGCGATGTCTGTTGAGCCCATGCCGGTCGAAAAGGCGTTAAAGGCGCCATACGTGCAGGTATGCGAATCCGCGCCAATGATCACCTGACCAGGGAGGGTCAAGACCGTTCTCCGGCAGGACCACGTGTTCGATGCCCGCACGACCAATTTCGAAGTAGAGCGTGCCCTGCTCGCGCGCAAACTCACGCATTACTTTGGCTTGCTCGGCCGCTTTGATGTCCTTGGCCGGAACGAAGTGATCCGGCACGAAGACGACCTTCTGCGGATCAAACACTCTCTCGAGTCCGGTCTTTTTGAACTCGGCGATCGAGATCGGCGCCGTAATGTCGTTGGTCATCACCAGATCGACGTCGATCTCAACGATCTCTCCCGGCGTCACCGTCGGCTGATGCGACGCGCGCGCCAGGATCTTCTCCGTCATCGTCAGTCCCATAGTTAGGCCGTTACCTCCGCTGTCACTGCTCCGCGATTCAACGCCATCACGTAAGCACGTACGCTCGCTTCAACAATATCGGTTGCCAGTCCGCGCCCATTATAGACATGTTCCCCGCATCGCACGCGAACGCTGACAGATCCCTGCGCGTCCTCGCCAGGTGTCACGGCGTCGATGTGGAAGGACTCCAGTTCGCATCCCCCCGGCACGAGTTTGTCGATCGCCTTGAATAGCGCGTCGATCTGCCCGTTTCCGTTGGCCGACGCCTCTCGATCGACTCCACTTACGCTTAGCTTCACCCAGGCCTCGGCCTTCCCACCGTTACCGGAATGAGCGCGCCAGCCGGTAAGGACGTAGAAGTCCGGAGCACTCTGAAGGTCCTCCTCGATGATCGCGATGATGTCGGCGTTGGTCACCGTCTTCTTTCGATCCGAGAGCTCGATGAAGCGCTTGTACAGTTCGTCCAGCTTCTCCTTGGGAATGCCGTCGTAGCCCAGCTCGTTCAGACGCGCGGTGAACCCAGCACGGCCCGAATGCTTGCCCAGCACCAAACGGCTCATTTCCCAGCCGACCGACTGCGGGGTCATGATCTCATAGGTATCCCGGTGTTTCAGCATGCCATCCTGATGAATGCCCGCCTCGTGGGCGAACGCATTGGCGCCAACGATAGCCTTGTTCGGCTGTACCACGATGCCGGTCAGGTGGCTCACCAGTTTGCTCGTCGGCACCAACTGCTTGGTGTCGATGCGTGGCAGGATGCTGCCGTAGAAGTCCTTGCGTGTATGCAGCGCCATCACGACCTCTTCGAGCGACGTATTACCGGCCCGCTCGCCGATGCCGTTTACCGTCACCTCGATCTGACGGGCACCGGCTGCGATGGCTGACAGAGTGTTGGCGGTCGCCATGCCCAGGTCGTTGTGGCAATGGACGCTCAGGACGATGTTCTCGACACCCGGCACGTTGGCCTTGATGTGCTCGATTAGTCGAGCGTACTCAGCGGGCGTGGTATAGCCGACCGTGTCGGGCAGATTGATCGTCGTCGCTCCCGCTTCGATAGTGGCTGCGACGATGCGGCAGAGGAAATCCCAGTCGCTGCGCGTCGCGTCCTCAGCAGAGAATTCGACGTCCTCCAGGTAACCCTTGGCACGGGAGACAGCGGCCACGGCGGACGCGATCACCTCGTCTGGCGTCTTGCGCAGTTTGTACTGCATGTGGACCGGTGACGTTGCGATGAAGGTATGAATACGTGCCGACTCAGCAAATCGCACGCCCTCCCAGGCTGTGTCAACGTCATGGTGGTTGGCGCGCGCCAGGCCGCAAATGGTGACGCCCTTTACGTCGCGAGCGATCATCTGCACCGCTTGCAGGTCGCCAGGCGACGCAGCCGGAAAGCCGGCTTCCATGACGTCAATTCCGAGCTTGGCCAACTGCCTGGCAGTCTCCAATTTCTCACTGCTGGTCATGGTGGCGCCGGGCGACTGCTCCCCGTCGCGCAAGGTGGTATCGAAGACAATCAGTCGATCGTTCATGGCGCTCTGTTCCTCCTGTTGCCGGACAAATAAAAACGACCCCCGTGTTGGGGGCCGCGGGCAATCATCGGTCACGCAAAGACTCAGGACGTGCTCTCCCCCAACGCTCGTCTGGCCCCTCCTAGGGGCCGGATAAGGGCGAGTAAGAGCCCAACCATCAGACTCGATTGTCGAACTGTCACCCGAATCATGACCATTCCAAACACAAAAAAGCCCGTCCCAACAGGGACGGGTTCAACCCGCGGTACCACCCTCATTGACCACGGCTTCTGGCTCGTGGCCCTCTCGGAGCGCTGTAACGGTCGCTACCCGGCCAGGGCTTGCATTTGCGTCACCCCAGCGGCTCCGGGACGAGTTCGCACGCCTTCATGTTGCCGGACTCGCACCAAATCTCCGGCTCGCTGAAACGCGTGGCGCGCTACTACTTCCCATCAACGCCCCAATTGACTCCGCGTACTCTAGCAGACGCTCGGATCAACTGTCAACTTAATCCCTTCGGAAGGTTGGTCAACCGGCAAACAGGCTTCTGACCGGGCGCTCTTCTGGCAGCGGCACGCCAGCACCGAACTGAAAGTATTCGTGCGCGCCGAACTCACGGCGGACCTCCTCTGGCGCCTGGCTCATCGGTCCGTTCTCGTCGTACTGCGTGCCGTGGGCCCGCATGGCCTGAGATTTCAGTTCCAGCAAATCGGCAACGTCCACCACCACGTCAATGTCTTCGTCCGGCAAACCGAACTGGTCGATGTCCAGCTCATTGAACACGCTGATGTCGACGCCCTGCTCTTGTGCTCGACCGAACATCTGCTTCATGAGCGTCCGTGGAAAGCCCGCGTAGAAGAGCCGTCCGGAATCGATCGGCGCGCCCAGTGCGGGATAGCGGCTCGGGTCGCTTGCCGCCTGAAAAGCTTCCGTCACGAATCGGTGAATTGCCAGATGATCGGGATGGCCATAGCCGCCACTCTTCTCGAAGGTGACGACCGCTGCTGGGCCGACCTCACGCAAAATCTTCACAATCCGCCCAACGGCATCTTCAGGGTCGGCATTCATGAAGGCACGTGGATCTTCATTTCCTTCCGTGCCTGCCATGCCGGAGTCGCGGTAATCGAGAAAGCGGACATCGTTCACTCCCAGCAGGCCATACGCGCGCCGCAGTTCCCGTTCCCTGACTTCACCAAGATTTTCACGCGTCGCCAGCGACGGATCGCGTATCTCGCCCAGTTCACCACGCGTGGCACAGACGGCAACCACGCGCCCGTTCTTCGCGTGCTTGGCGATCGTTCCACCGACTGAAAAGACCTCGTCGTCGGGATGGGCGAAGATCGACACGATCGTATTACTGTTCAGTCCTGCCAAGAGTTCTTCCTTTCCTTCATCTGTTGGGACGCTCGATGGTTACGCTCGATTTCGACGCGTCGATGACTTGCGACGATTTCCCGCCGGGGCGCGACTGAACCCGGACCCTGCTCGCCGACCTCGCCCGCGTGATGGCTGAGCGCTTGCCGCCCGCTGCCGACGTTGATTGAAGACTTCGTAAAGCACTACGCCGGTCGCCACGGCCAAATTCAATGAATCGACGCGTCCAGCCATCGGCAGTCGTACGAGCGGATCACACGCGCGCTGCAGGTTCTCCGGCAAACCGTGACGTTCACTCCCCATTAACAGCACGAGTGGCGCCGGATAATCCACCGACTGGTAATCAAGCGTCGCGTCAGGCGACGTCCCGGCCAACGCGATCCGATGATTGCGCGCCCAATCGACCAATTCGTCTGCGGCTGCCCGCGCGATCTGAAGCGTGAAGACGGCCCCCATACTTGCCCGAACCACGGCCGCGTCGAACGGATCAGTTGACTGCCCAAGCAAGATCACTCCCGAGGCGCCGACTGCATCCCCCGTCCGCAGGATGGTGCCGAGATTGCCCGGATCGGCAATCGATTCGAGCGCGATCCAGAGCGCATGGGATTCGACCTTGACGTCGTTCAAATTCGTCCAACGCTGACGCACCACTGCGGCAAGGCCGTGCGGATGATCCCGTTCCGAGAATGAGCCGAAGACGTCGGCCGAGACTGTCAGCAATTGAGTGCCTTCACCTACTTCTTGCTCGACGAGATCGAGCGCGAACTGGCTGCGCAGTAGCTCTGGCGCTACCACTAACTCGACCAGGTCGGCTCCGCTCTGAATGGCTTCGCTCACCTGTCGAATGCCTTCGACCAGAAACGTACCGGTCCGGTCTCGTTCCTGCCGCGAACGCAACTTTCGCATGCTCTTGATACGTGAATTGTTCTTGCTAGATATAAGCTCAAAGCTCACAGAGCGATCATTCCTGTCACGAGTTCGAATCGAGTCGCGGGAAGACATTCCTCGACGATTGTAATATGTGACGAGTCAGAGTCGTGATGTCCAGATGGGCACTTTGGCTCCGGCCCGTTCGTTGTCCGGAATCACGGCGATCAGGTAGGATCTACGACGGCGAACGCCCTTCCGACATGCATGATGTCGAGTGCCTCGGGTACGACGCCCC
Organism: uncultured Chloroflexia bacterium; assembly: GCA_963782955.1. Classification (GTDB taxonomy): domain Bacteria; phylum Chloroflexota; class Chloroflexia; order Thermomicrobiales; family Thermomicrobiaceae; genus CALAGB01. The sequence continues at coordinate 480,527 of CAWALJ010000002.1, forward strand.
CGTAGTTCAGTGGATAGAACGGCGGCCTTCTAAGCCGCATGTCGCAGGTTCGAGTCCTGCCGGGGGTACCCCATTGCGCTCATCCAAATACGATTAGAATTGGACGCTACACGACCATCGCGATGGAGGCGACCGTCTGGCGCTATCGCGACACCTGCCGGAGGAATCGTTGAGCCGTTGGCAACAGGCACTGCATGCTGATCCACTGTCCTGGCTGCTGGAAGCGGACAATCCCGCGGCCCGTCACCTGACGCTGCGTTTGATTCTGGAACGTCCAGACGACGATCCGGAAGTCGTCGAAGCACGTGCCCAGGCTATGCGCAGCGATCCGATCGCGACCATCCTGGCCAATCAGCACGCTGACGGTTACTGGGTGAAGCCCGGTCCGGGCTACTCACCGAAGTACACGAGCACGGTCTGGTCGCTGATATTCTTGGACCAACTTGGCGCAGACGGCACAGATTCGCGCGTTGGGAAGGCGTGCGAATATGTCCTCTCTCATTCGCAGGCTGAGACAGGCGGCTTCGGAGCATCTGGCCGGGAAGCGGGGCTTCCTCCACCCTCGTACGTGATTCATTGCCTCAACGGCAATCTATTGCGGGCGTTGATCGGCTTCGGTTGGCTCGAAGACGAACGACTACAGCGAGCTATCGACTGGGAAGCCAGAGCGATCACCGGCGATGGCTTCGATCGCTATTACCGATCGGGAACGAGCGGGCCGAGATTTGCCTGCGCGGCGAACGGGAAGTTGCCGTGTGGTTGGGGTGCGGTGAAAGCGCTGCGTGGGCTGGCGCGCATTCCGATTGAACGACGATCCGAAATCGTGAACGCGGCCATCTCGCAGGGAGTCGAGTTCTTGCTCAGTCGTGATCCAGCGGTGGCAGATTACCCCACTTCCACCACGGTGAGTTCAAGTTGGTTGAAGCTCGGATTCCCATCCGGCTATATCGCGGACGTGCTGCAGATCGCCGAAGTTCTGGTAGATCTCAGACATGCGAAAGACCCCCGTCTGTCGAACCTGGTTGATTGGATCGTTTCGAAGCAGGACAATCAAGGCCGCTGGAGAAACCGGTACGCGTACAATCACAAGATGTGGATCGACGTGGAGGCGCAAGGAGCGCAAAGCAAATGGGTGACGTTGCGCGCCTGCAACGTGCTGCGGCACGTGTTCGAGTGAAGCCAATTTCGATACGCCCCATGGTCGACAGCCGACGTTTCGAGCGCACGCAGAGGATTCCGAATGAAGGTAAACGTTCGCTACTTCGCCTCGATTCGTGAAGTCGTCGGGCAGCGCGCGGAGGTCCGTGAAGTTCCGGACCAGACTACCGCCGGCGAACTGATCGACGCCATCGTGCGCGAGCACCCGGCGATTGACGGTCTGCGCAAAGCCTCGCGCATCATGCTCAACCACGACTACGCGGACCGAAGCAGCGAACTGCACGATGGGGACGAACTGGCATTGATCCCGCCAGTCTCTGGGGGTTCGGGCGGCTTTCTGGTGACCGAAGATCCGATCGATCTTCAACGACTCTCCAATCAGGTTGCCAGCCCACGGGCCGGTGCGATCGCGACTTTTGCCGGAACCGTGAGGGACAACGCACGCGGGCGTGGCGTGCAGGTCCTCGAATACGAGGCGTATGCCGAAGCCGCCGAGAAGGCGCTGGCCCAGATCGGCAGCGAGATTCGCGAGCGTTGGGACGTGGAGAACGTGGCAATTACACATCGCACCGGACGATTGACAATCGGAGAGGTAAGCGTCGGAATCGCGGTCTCCTCGGCACATCGTGCCGAGGCATTCGATGCCTGTCGCTATGCTATTGAACGCATCAAGCAGATCGTCCCCATCTGGAAAAAAGAGTTCTATGAGGATGGCGAAACCTGGATCGGCAGCGAAGCCGAGTACCAGGCGGCATTCGGTCGATCCAGCGTTCCAGCGGAAGAGTGACAAGCCCCTTCGCAAACGCATACGCGCATAAGGGAAAGCCGCCGGTTACATACCCGGCGGCTGTGCCCGCACTGACCAACCAAAATTCGTCCCGAATGCGACTAACGAGTGGTTAGACGCGCTCCTCGGCTTGCTCCAGATCCGGCAACGCCTTGAATTCAGGCTGATCGATTACTAGCTCTACTTGGTCGTTTTCGACGTTACTGATCAAGTCCGCCGTAACCCGTTTGTGTTTGCGACCGAACAGACCATGCGCTACGTGAATCGCGTCCAACTGACCGGTTGGGCCGACCGCGAGGTCGCTCACTTCGCCGATCTTCGAGCCATTCGCACCGTTAACGGTCATCCCCGCCGCAACTGCGGTGAGTTTTCCCATTCCGCCCGGCTGCATTTCGACAGTGGGCGCATCGGGGACGTGAGCCTGGTTCACGACTGACTCATGATGCGATATTGCTGACCGCGGTACCTCGCCGACGAGCGTCCCGGTCGCATCAATCACGGGGAGCATACCGACGTCTACGTCGGCAAGTCGCTCGTTGGCAGCTTCAATCGTCATGTCAGGGGTGAGCTCTGGAAACGCACGAGCCATCACCTCCGCGACCGGAGAATCCATCTCATCGTCGTTGTTCATGTGCATGATCTGCCGCCACTCGAGGACCCCGACCGGCCCATCGCCATCGACGACAATCAGGGAACGCGTTGCCTCTGACTGCAGTCGCCGGCGTGCCGTGCGGACGTCTTCATTCAGGCTGATTACGTCTTGAACCGGGGTCATGATCTGACCAATGGTTGTGACGTCTTCCATCGCCAATTCCTCCTTAGCCACCGCACACGACTTTGTGTCGGTGGTGAGCACGTGGCGTGCGGGTCTTGGTCGGGTTAAGGCAAACGACGTGCCACCATTGCTGCACTTCTCGTGAACCTGCCCCACTGTGGGCGCGATTTGATCATAATTATGTCCACGAAGTTGTGGTGAGTTGACAATGCTATTCGCGGATGGGACGCGTAATCGGCACGTTGAAGCACGTTCCAGAGTGTATTGGCGCGGGTGCGCGACCAGGGAACTGCGAGCGATCAGTCGTGGATATCAGGAAGGGACTTAAAGGTCGGTTGATCGATCGAGAGCATCACCACATCGTCGTCGATGAGATCGACGAGTTTGCCGTCAACGAGTTTCTGGCGTTTGGTCAGACGACCGTATTGCACAATGAGCGCGTTGCACCGTCCATCAGCCTCGGCGCACACGTCCCCGACCACGCCGAGCTTGACCCCGCTCTCCGAGAGGACGACCATGCCAGGTTCCGCGTCTTCCAGGACCGAAGCGGGATCGTTGGCATCGATAACGCGCGGACTTGGTTTCGGCATGGGAGAGCCAGCAAATGCCTCGTCCTGGTGCGTCGATGAATCAAGCGCCAGCATCGTTACCTCTCCGATCAGCGCGCCTCGATCGTCCACCAGGCCGCCTGGAAACGCGCCATCAACCTCGCTGATCGATTCCTCGCTGTTGCGTTGCAGACGCTGTCTCACGGACTTGACCACAGCGTCCAGCCGCATGGTTTCAAAGCTTTTCGTTATAACCACTTCGACCGTCCGTTCAGGCTCCGTGACCTCACTCCCCCGGCGCGCTATTCGAGATCGTTTCGGTCCGGACTGACGCGCTTTCTGCTGGATAATGCATACGCCATGCCATCTCGCGCGATCTGAGTTTGTCTTGCGAGACCAGCATCCTGCGTCTACGATCACCAGAAGTTACGTTGCGCGATTGATGCAAGACCCGCTACTAGCGATATGGAGTGAAGATGAGCGTGGAACTGAAACAGTTGCTGCAGATGGTCGAGGACGGTCGAGACGAGGTCGTCCAATTGACCCAGGATCTTGTGCGGCTACAAACCGTCAACTTCGGCACACCTGACAGCGGCGACGAGATCATCGCCGCGGAATTGCTGCAAAAGAAACTCTCGTCCGAGGGCATTGAGACCGAGATTCACAAGTCGACCGAGAATCGCGGCAATTTCGTTTCGTCTCTGGGTTCGGGCGATGGCCCGTCACTCCTCTTCATGTCGCACACCGACGTCGTACCTGTGGAGGACGCTGGTCAGTGGACGCATCCTCCATTTGGCGGAGAGGTCGACGAAGGACGCATCTGGGGGCGTGGCGCGGCTGACATGAAATCGACCGTCGCGGCCCAGGCGATGGCCATGATCTTCCTCAAGCGAGCCGGAGTCGAACTCAAGGGCAAGCTTCGATTCGTCTCCTGCGCCGACGAGGAGGCTGGCGGTGCATACGGTTTCGGGTGGATGGCTGAGAATCATGCCGACCTGCTCAAAGCCGACTATGCAGTGAATGAAGGTGGTGGCGGTCCGGTTCGAACTCCGGACGGCATCATCTACCCAATCAGCACGGGAGAAAAGGGCCGCCTTGAAGCTCACTTCAAGATCCGAGGTCGCGGATTCCACGCTTCTCAGCCTTGGCGCGCGGACAATGCGATCTACAAGGCGGAAGAAGTCGTGCGACGTGTGCGCGGCTATCAGCCGGAAGTCTCTGCCGATGCCGAACTGTTCAAGCATCTTGACACGCTCGCCGGTGTCGACCACCCCGTGACGGTCGAGAATCTCGAAGAGACGCTCAAGGAGATCGAAGAGCGCAATCCCAGCCTGTCCTCGATGCTGCGAGCCGCATCGCGCATGACATTGGTCGCCACGATGATCAACGCCGGTGTCAAATCAAACAGTGTCGCCGAGAACTGCACCATCATCTGCGACATCCGCTCGCTGCCGTGGCAGGACAAGAACTATGTCCGCGAACAACTCGAAGGGTTGGTTGACGGACTTGACGGTGTTTCGGTGGAGATCATCGAGACGGCAATCTCGAACAACTCTCCGTTCGACTCACCGTTCCGGAGTTTCGTCGAGCAGGCGACCAAGGACGCGACCGGCATCGACGACCTGCGCTTCGTGCCTGGTCTGACGGTAGGATTCACCGACTCACGTTTTGTACGACCGCTGGGCAACGTTACCTATGGGTTCATTCCGTCGCACCCGGATGATGACCCGTCCAAGAGCGGCGCACACAATATCAACGAGTCCGCCGGCATTCAGAGTTTGATGAACGCGACCCGCTTTCACGTGGCCCTCGCGTGGCACGTGCTGGCGGCACAGGGATAAGTCGCGGTTGCCACTGAGAGCGAACCTTCGTCATGGTGGGCGACGCATACATCGCCCACCATGATTCCCCAGGGCGTGCTGCAGCGAATCGGGTAGTCATTGTCGAGCCGACCATACTGCCTTCCCGTTTTTCGAAGGAACGGGTATTCCAACGTTTGGGCGGAAGGCAAGCTCTGCCGTTACCCCCAATGTCGTCGGAGCCGGAGCATGGCGGCGTTTGAGCGCCACGGCTGATCGTTGACCACCGACACACAACAAGTGAAGCGCCCCAACTGCGCGGAACGGTCAGTCGGCAGTCGCTGCCTCGGCGAGCACCATCAGGCTGTAGCCGCCGAGCAGTCGTGCGGTCCAGTCCTGACTCAACGCGAATCCCACGCGTCGTGGGATCTTGAGCATCTGTTGCTCTCTCGTCCCGCCGAACACAATCGGATGGTCCGTGTAATGCGCGTCGAGAACGTGATAGCCGACGTCTTCCAGCGTACGCAGCGCCGTATCTTTGGTGAAGTAGTGAAGGTGGCCATGAAGATCGCGGCGCTTCGCAAGGGCACCACGCCGAAGGACCGTCTGTACCGACAAATCGAGGGGAATATGCATGAGCGTGAATCTGGCCCTTGACTTGAGGTCGCTCAGGAACCCGAGGTAGTCGTCGACGTGTTCAAGCACGTCCAATACGAGCAGTAGGTCAAAATGCGCATCGGATTCCTGCCGAAGGTCGGCGAGTTTGAAGTGCAGCCGTTCATTCGCGCGGTCCTGCGCGCGCGATAGTGGAATCGGCGATACTTCATAGCCCCACAGGTCGCAGTCCGTATCCAACTGATTTTGAAGTTGGGCAAGTACTTCACCGACACCGCAGCCAACTTCACAGAGGGTCTGCGGGTGTATGTCGTGCTCGCGCAACATGCGCGCAACTTGAGCGGCTTTCCAGGGTGATTCGCGTAGATGCCAATCGGGGTTGCGCTCGAGGTAAGCACCGCTAACATAGAGATCATCAGACACGTGGAGAGTCCCTTCGATCCATGCACCGCACGAGCGCGAATCCCGCAACCAGTAGATCCGCGTGCACGCCCGGCCAGATCTAACGTCAAAACTCTCCCCACGCGTATCATAGTCGTTCTGTCAAGGTGCGCAACATCACCTCGTGGACGACGGAAGGCAAGCAGACAAAAAACCCCCGTCCTCTCGAACGCAGGACGGGGGTTCTCGCTCGCGGCGATAGCCTAATCTGACGGCTGATTGGTAACGGTGCCGGTAATGACGACCGGCACGCACTCGCCAGCGCTGTAGCGGGCCTCACGCGGTTGAATCATGATCAGCGCATTGGCGCCGATCAACGACATCAGCCGTGCCGAGGATTGCGATCCGGTGTTTCGAGCGTGAAGCTGACCTGACTCATCCGACCAAACGATCCCGCGTTGATACTCAAGCCGATCGGTGCTGTCAACATCGTGTTCCAGAACAGCGGAAGCGCGAGGTGGACCGGGATTCGGGTTGCCCGCCATCGCGCGCAACGCTGACTTGATGAAGATTTCAAAGCCTACCAATGCCGAGACCGGGTTGCCCGGCAGCCCGAAGAACAGCGTATCTTCACCAACCGTGGCAAAGTTGAATGGCTTTCCAGGCTTCATGAACAGTCGCTGGAAGTGAACCGTAGCGACCTCGTTCAGGATTGCCTTGACGTAGTCCTTCTCTCCCATCGAGACTCCACCCGAGGTGATCACGGCATCGCTGGCCGCAATTCGTTCGAGCAGGAGCGCACGGAGGGATGGTTCGTCATCCGGCGCATGCCCAGACCAGATCACGTCGGCGCCGGCGCTTTTGGCGGCCACGATCAACGAATATCTATTCGAGTCTCGAATCTGGCCCGGTCCCGGTGTTTGATCAGGCTCAACCAACTCGTCGCCGGTCGACAGGATACTGACGCGCGGCTGTCGAACCACGTTCACGTGCGCGTGACCCAGGCTCGCCAACAGTCCAATCTCAGCCGGTCCAATAACCGTCCCAGCCGGAACGAGCACGTCGCCGGAGCGCAGGTCGGCACCAATTGGGCGCACGTTTTCCCCTTCGGCCACCTGTTCCTGATGAATGATCACGTGGTCGTCACGTAGCTCGGTGTTCTCCACCCGTACGACCGCGTCAGCTCCGTTTGGAATGGGAGCACCAGTCATAATGCGTGCAGTCGTTCCCGGAGTGATCTCGATGCCTTCCATCGTTCCGGCATACTGGTCGCCGATAATCTCTCGCCACGGTGAAACGTCGGCAGCGATCACGGCGAACCCGTCCATGGTGGAAGCGGGAAATGGGGGCAAATCCTGATGCGCCACCAGATCGTTGGCGAGGACCCGACCACCACAATCGCCCAGCGAGATGACCTCCGCACCGAGCGGGCGAACGTGACGCAGGATGATGGCGAGCGCTTCGTCGGGCGGAAGCAGACGGTCGTCTTGAGGCATCGATTGGACTCCCCTCGTGGCTGGGTATAGACCTGAGCAGGCCAAACGAAATCTTAGCATAGACGCGGTGTACGGCCACTCACCGCGTTTTGACAGACCCTCTTGTGAGGACTATAGTTCTCAAGATATTGGGTTGTACTCTCTCACACGGAACATGAACAATGTCGACACTTCCCTCACCTGACCATCACGAGGGCAAGTTAGCCACTCCAATATCCAATGCTCCCTCGCCAAACGGTCAGACGTGGGACGACCTCGAAGCGGTGATTCAGCGGCAGATGCCGGGCATGGATCTCACGCTCCTTCGGCGCGCCTACGATTTCGCCGAAATGGCGCACGCAGGGAAATTGCGACGTTCGGGCGAACCGTACATTTCTCATCCTACCGCCGTCGCGATGATTCTAGCGGAGATTCAGCTCGACCAGGAGGCGCTGGCCGCCGGCCTGCTTCACGACGTCATCGAGGATACCGATTTCACCACCGAGGACATCGCGGCGGAGTTCGGTGATCGAGTCGCGGCACTCGTGGACGGCGTGACCAAGCTCGGTCGAATTCGCTGGACGACCGAGGAAGACCAAGCGGTCCGGGAGAAAGAGCGGCAGGCGGAGAGCCTACGCAAGATGTTCCTGGCCATGGTCGACGACGTCCGCGTCGTGCTCATCAAGCTGGCTGACCGGCTGCACAACATGCGTACGCTGGAGCACATGCCCCGTGCCAAGCAATTGCGGAGCGCGCTCGAGACGCTGGAGATCTATGCGCCTCTCGCCAACCGACTAGGCATCTGGCAGTTCAAGTCTGAGCTCGAAGACCTCGCGCTTCGGTATGTCGATCCTCAGACCTATTTCTCGATCGTGCGAGCGCTGGAGCGCCGTGGCGTGGATCGCGAACGCTATTTGAACCGGGTGATCGACGAACTGAGCACGGCGTTGACTGACGCGGGGGTTACCGCCGAAATCTCGGGCAGAGAGAAGCACATTACCTCGATCGTGCGCAAAATGGAGCGCAAAGGGCGTAGCTTCGATGAGATCTACGACGTCCTAGGCGTACGAGTGATCGTCGACGAGAAGAAGGACTGCTATGGCGCGCTCGGCGTGATCCACTCCATGTGGCACCCGATTCCCGGTGAGTTCGACGACTACATCGCCACGCCGAAAGAGGGCGTCTACCAGTCCATCCACACGGCGGTGCTTGGGCCAGAGGGTCATGCGGTCGAGATTCAGATTCGCACCCAGGAAATGCACCACGTCGCCGAATACGGCATCGCAGCCCATTGGCGCTACAAAGAAGGCTCCAAGCCTGACCCGAACGTGGAGGCCAAGGTCGCGTGGCTGCGTCAGTTGATGGATTGGCGCGATGAGGTGGTCGACGCACAGGAGTTCGTTGAATCGCTAAAATCCGACGTCTTCCAGGAGATGATCTACGTCTTCACGCCGAAGGGCGACATCATCGAGCTCCCAGCGGGCGCCACACCCGTCGACTTCGCTTACCGTATTCATACCGAAGTCGGTCACCAATGCGTCGGCTCCAAGGTTAACGGGCATCTGGTTCCGCTGAATTACGCGTTGCAAAACGGCGAGGTTGTGCAAATCATGACCTCGAAGTCGAAGGTCGGTCCAAGCCGGGACTGGCTCCTATCGAGCAGCGGCTACATCACCACTGCGTCAGCACGCGAGAAGGTTCGCCAGTGGTTCCGGCGCCAGCAGCGCGACGAGAACATCTCGCAAGGCCGCGACACACTGGAACGCGAGCTGCGACGGCTGGGCGTCGATGCCAAACTGGAAGAAATTGCTCACCAGTTCCCCCGCTACCAGAAGGTCGAAGATTTCCTGGCTGCCATTGGCTACGGAGCAGTGACGCCACAGCAAATTTCCTCGCGACTAGCCGAGCACGAGGACCGTGAGGTGCTCAAGACCGCCAGTCCGCCTTCGACACCCAAGTTGCCGCCGAGCTTGCAAGTGACTGGCGTTGGCGATCTGTATACACGCCTGGCGAGTTGCTGCAAACCGGTCTATGGCGACGCGATCATCGGCTACGTCACGCGTGGACGCGGGATCACCGTACACCGCAGTGATTGCCACAACGTAGCGCACGTCGACGATCCAGATCGCCTGGTTCAGGTCAGCTGGGGAAATGAGCAACGGCAACTCTACCCGGTGAACATCCGTCTGGAAGCTTGGGATCGCGTCGGACTGCTGCGTGACATCACCACGCTGGTCGCGGACGAGAAGCTCAACGTACTGACCGTGCTCACCAGCGTGAACGATGACCGCACGGTGACCGTACTGATGACGCTCGAGGTCGAGGGTGTCAAGCAACTCAGCCGCGTGCTGCAAAAGCTCGAAACGGTACGCGACGTCTATGACGTCCGCCGCGAGACGACGCAGACGTTCGCGGGCAACACCCCAACAATAACCTCAACGCGTAACCTCGAAGAATTGGTGCACGAGCAACGCTGAGCTGCTCAGCGCTATGAGTCGCCAAGCGCCGCGGCCTGCGACTGAGAGCAGCCCTGACATCGATGCAGATTCCCGTCATAGATGCGACGCATCCGCCGGGCACCCCGGGCAGTAGGCACTACTCGGGGAACTCGACTTCTTCGGCTTCAGGCTCGGGCTCGATACCATAGCGCTTCATCAGGCGCTGTTTCTTGGTCCGCCGCTTCGGCCGGTTCGCCTCCATCTGCTCCGCCATTAGCGCCGTCTCATCCCACACGAGCTCGGCACCGGCAATGTGCACCGTATCGCCTGGCTGCACACCACGCTCCTCCAGCGCCGCCGAGATGCCCGATCCTTCCAGAATGCGCTGGAAACGGTCGGCCGCCTCCTCATTGGCGAAGTCGGTCATACGCGTCATGCGCTCGATCTTCGGTCCACGGACTTCGTAGTGATGTCGAGATAGTCGATCGACCTCCCAGAAGTCCTCCCGCGCGGTCTCCATGGTGTAGACGCGTCGCTCCTGAGGGGCGATCGGCTCAGTTTCCGGAAGCTCCCGCAACAGTTCGAGCGTGCGCCGCAGCAGTTCCTGCACCCCATCTCCGGTTGCCGCGGAAATCGCATGCACCTCGAACCCCTGCCCCGTGAGTGCATCGGTCAGCCGCTGCAGTTGATCGCGCGTTTCGACCAAATCCATCTTGTTGATGGCGACAATTTGGGGCTTGGCGGCCAATTCCGGTGAGTAGGCGGCCAGCTCGTCGTTGATGGTGCGGAAATCCTCGAGTGGATCGCGACCTTCGAGCCCACCGGAACCGTCGAGCATGTGAATCAGCAGGCGCGTGCGCTCAACGTGCCGCAGGAACTCGTGTCCCAGCCCGACGCCTTCAGCGGCGCCCTCGATCAGCCCCGGGATGTCGGCCATGACGAAGTTGGGACTGCCGGGCCGCCCAATCTCGACCACACCGAGATTTGGCTCAAGCGTGGTGAACGGGTAATCGGCTACCTTCGGTCGCGCGGCGCTCGACGAAGACAGGAACGTGGATTTTCCCGCGTTTGGCAGACCGACCAACCCGACGTCGGCGATCACCTTGAGCTCCAGCCGCACCCACAGCTCTCCGCCCGGCTCGCCCTTTTCGGCCAACCGCGGCGCCTGGTGTGTCGACGTCGCGAAATGCTGATTGCCCATGCCACCCTGACCGCCGCGAGCGATCATCACTGAACTGTCAGGCTCGATCATGTCCGCGACGACGCCACCGGTTTCGTCGTCGAAGACGACCGTTCCGGGTGGCACGTCGATGTAGAGATCATCTCCTTGAGAACCAGTGCGCTTGCCGCCTTGACCGGCGGTTCCATTCTGCGCGCGGAAGTGCTGTTTGTACTTGAAGGCGATCAAGGTGTTAAGATGGGGGTCAACGCGCAAGTAGACATGCCCGCCCCGGCCACCGTCGCCACCGTCGGGGCCACCATTGGGAACGTATTTTTCGCGACGGAAGCTGACGGCACCGTTTCCGCCGTCCCCTGCCTTTAGGTAGATCTTGGCGCGGTCGTAGAACATGTGACCTTTCCGGTGTGAGATGCTGGCGAGGTCGGCGCTCGGCCCATGTCCTGCACGCATCACCAAATACCGCGCAGAAAGCATACGCGCGGCAGCAAGCTTCACGAGGCGCGTCTCGCCCCGATCGCCTAAGTTTACTCGAGGAAGTCGCGCAGCTTCTTGCTGCGGGTGGGGTGGCGTAGCTTGCGAAGAGCCTTGGCTTCGATCTGTCGAATGCGCTCGCGCGTGACGCCGAACTCTCGGCCAACCTCTTCGAGCGTTCGACTGCGGCCATCGTCCAACCCGAAGCGCAGTTCGAGCACCCGTCGCTCCCGATCGGAGAGTGAATAGAGCACGTCCTCGACCTGCTCCTTGAGTACCACCAGCGATGCCGCGTCGGACGGCGCCAGCGCCTTCGAGTCCTCAATGAAATCGCCGAGATTACTGTCCTCTTCCTCGCCGATCGGCATCTCCAGAGAAACCGGTTCCTGCGAGATCTTCATGATGTCACGGACCTTGTCAGATGGCAGGCCCATGTCGACGGCGATTTCCTCGGAGGTCGGTTCGCGACCAAGCTCCTGCTGCAATCGGCGCGAGGTGCGGATCAGCCGGTTGATCGTCTCAACCATGTGCACCGGGATGCGGATGGTTCGCGCTTGATCGGCAATGGCTCGCGTGATCGCCTGTCGAATCCACCACGTCGCGTAGGTCGAGAACTTGTAGCCCTTGTGGTACTGGAATTTCTCGACGGCTCGAATCAGCCCGAGATTGCCTTCCTGCACCAGATCAAGCATCGACATGCCGCGTCCGACGTACTTCTTCGCCACGCTGACGACTAAGCGCAGGTTGGCCTCCGTCAGCTTCTTGCGCGCGATCTCGCCGCGGACCGCCATCTCGTGCCAGCGACGTTCGATCTGCATCGAGTTTGTCGCCAGAACACGTTCGAGGTCATCGAACTCCAACCAGTTGTCAATCGGTTGGATTGCCTCCTGAACGTCGGGAGCGAGCAAATCGAATTCGATGCGCTTGGTGCGCAACGTCTCCTCGAGCACGTCCAGGCCGATGGCATACTGCTCGGCCACCTGATTGATGGCCTCTTCCGGCAGCAGGGTCAGCGGCAGCACGTCCGCGAGCACCCGCGCCTTGGTAGCCGCAGGCTGCTTGGGGAACGCCGCCTCATGCAACGAGCGGGCAATCGGGAAACTGCTCTTGAAGCGTTCGTAGATCACGCGTGAGATGCACTCCGGCGTAACCGGCACCGCGTTCGAATCCTGCAACTCATGGCGGATACGGAAGAGGTAGTCGCCACGCTCCATCGCCTGCGCCAGCGTTACCTCCTGCTCGCCAGTCAGCAGTGGAACGCGTCCAATCTCTCGGAGATAGAGGCGAACCGGATCGTCGAGGCTGATGCCACTGAGATCGACATCGGCGACCTGCGTCTTGAATAGATCGATTTCGTCAGTCTCGCGTTGCGACTCGACGATGTCGGTCGATTCCTCCGCTTCGATGATAGGGATGTTGAGCTCGGTGAGTCGAATCGTTATCTGCTCGACAACAGCGTTGGAGTTTTCGACGTCACCGGCTCGCGCGACGAGATCTTCCACCGTCACGTATCCCTGTGACCGCCCAAGCTCGATGACGCCGTCGATCAGTTCGACGCTGACCTCGACGGTTACCGTATCCTGATCACCATCGGAGATCACCGAGGTGTCATTGCCCGGATCGCCGCTGACGCGATGCAGGACGTCGTCCGAGATGCTGCGTCTCATCGACTCCGCCACGACGACAACTCCCCCAACCAAGTGCAGTGGACAATAATGCTGCGGCGATTTCGCAGTGATACTACGTCCATCAGCGAAATGCAAACGAATGAAGAGTTACCTGTCTGAACCGGCAACCAATCATACTTCCCGACTGTAGATATCGTCATACGTCTCACGCCGTTGTGTGAGCCGGGCCACACCTTCGGATACCATTACAACGGCTGGACGAAGCGCCAGGTTGTAATTGCTGGACATCGCCAGGCAGTACGCTCCTGCCGCAGGGATCGCGAGCAGATCGCCAGACTCAGGCGTCAGCATGTCGATGTCTCGAATCAGGACATCGCCCGATTCACAATACTTGCCGGCAATGGTGACGGTCGATCGCTCCCCGGAATCACGATTTGCAAGCTCCGCCTCGTATCGCGCTCCATAAAGAGCCGGTCGAATGTTATCTGCCATACCGCCATCGACCGAGACATAGCGTCGGACGTCTGGAATCTCTTTTACCGAACCAACACGATAGAGTGCCACCCCCGAAGGTCCTACTATTGAGCGTCCGGGCTCGATCGTGAGCGTCGGCAGCGGAAGATCGTATTGATTGGATGCCTGTTTGACGGTTTCCGCAATCCTTCCGGCGAATTCCGTCACCTGGACGTCCGGATCACCCTTCTCGTATTGAATGCCAAGTCCACCACCTGGGCTAATCTGAACCGGGGTGACGCCGAAGTGTTCCTGCATGTCGGCAGCGAATTCAAACAGCGTATTGACCGTCGTCAAGAATGGCTCAACTTCGAAGATCTGCGATCCGATGTGGGAGTGGTAACCCCGCAGGCGCAGCCCCGGAATACCCAGAACTCGCTCCACCGCCTTCGATGCTGATCCATCGATTACCAGCATACCGAACTTGGAATCGACGATGCCGGTCTTGCGGTAGTCATGCGTGTGAACGTCGACGCCCGGGTTGATGCGTAACAGCACATCGATCGACTTCCCGGTCTCGCGCGTCAATTGATCCAACAGATCGATCTCATGAAGATTGTCGATGATGATCTCGCCAATGCCGAGCTCAAGCGCCAACCGCAACTCGTCCGGCGTCTTGTTGTTGCCATGGAGAACGACGCGCTCCATTGGGAAGCCCGATTTCCGAGCCATCATCAGTTCGCCGCCCGAAACGACGTCGAGCCACAAGCCTTCTTCGGCGACGATCTTGAGCACCGCCGCACTCAGATAGGCTTTCCCAGCGTAGACAATGCGGGCATCCGGGTAGCGGTCTTTGAACGCCGAACGATACGTCTCGCATTGATGTCGAATGGTCGCTTCATCGTAGACGTAGAGCGGGGTGCCGAATTCGTCTGCCAGGTCGACCAGTGACACCCCGCCAATGGTGAGATGTCCCTGGGAGTCACGCTTGGTGTTCAACGGCCAGAGCACACGTTTCCCTCCCCCAGCAAGATCGATGCAGTCCCCAGTAGCCGAATTATACCCAGTGAGCACGGGCTCGACCGAAAACGAGAAAGCCCTGGACTCGTAGTCCAGGGCTTCGCACTCCGCTAAGTGAGCGAATCCGGCGAGATTGACGGCTAGCTTGCGTCCGCGCAGACCGCGAATGTCGAGAGATGCCAGGTGGAGATCGTGTTCGTGTAGGTCATGACCGCTTGCACGTCCCAACCGGCTCCGCCATTGAACGGTCGGCTCATGTGGATGGCGACACCGCGATCAACTTCGCCACTGATTCCGGTGTCAAAGGTCACTGAACCGCCGCCGCTGACGGCCTTCTTGCCAGCAGGGCAATACGCCACGACGGTTTGGATATAAGCGCTGCTCGACGCTCCGTCGGCACGTACAATTTCATAGCCGGTGATGCCGGACGATCCCGCCGGTCCCTGCGCGCCCGTCGCACCCTGCGGACCGACTGGCCCCTGCGGGCCCGGAACTCCCTGTGGCCCTTGCGGACCCACGTCGCCCTGCGGGCCTTGCGGACCGGTTTCGCCCTGAATACCCTGTGGTCCCTGTTCATTCCAACTGATCACCGTCGCACCAGTCTGACACTTGGACGGTGCGCTCGTTCCGACATCCGACAGGTTGCCGTTTTTCAGACAGCCGAAATAGGTGGCAGGTGCCGGATCGCCAAGCGCGACAAACGCCGAACCGGCGGCCAGCACGCAGGCGATCGCGGCGGCTAACGAGACGGGTCGAACGATTCGAGACGTCATCCAGTTACCGAACATGTGATGCTCCCCCGTTCTTTGAGTCAAATCCAGTCGAAGCAGTTCTTTTCGTCATCCGGCTCGCAAAGATCGCCAGGTCTGCGGGAGTGCGATGAGTACGATGTCAATGAGACTCAGGGGCACGAGGATGATTACCGCGGCCAGAATCCATCCACTTGGCGGATCAAAGAATCCTGGTATCGCCGCAAGAGTGGTGAGCACGGTGAGCACCAACACAAGAATTGCTCCCCACTTGTGCAGATTCCACATGCTCCAACAACCGACAAGGATGAGCACGCTTGCGACGATGCTGATGATCACCGCGAAGGCAGGGGCGTCTTCAGATCCGGGAACAAAGTTGAATGGAATCCCGGCAAGCTGAATGGCCACGGCCAATGCCACCGCGGCAGTCAGTGTCGAGGGGCGCTGGCGACTCTTGCCCGGTGAATCCGCTGGTCTGGCAATCACTGCGAACCTCCACTTCATCCTGCGCGGGCCCACGCCAGCGCTCGATGGATTCGAGACTAGCCACCCGAACTCCCGGGCAGAAGTGGAGAGGTGCCCAACTCTGTCGGGCAATTACGCTCATGAATTCGACGCGGCCTGTCCCTACGACATGGGTGAGATTTCGCAGACACGGGAATCGCCGGATATTCGGCACGAGGGCCCGAATACGCCACATTTCGCGCGATGAAGTACCGTGGGAAGAGTGAACTTCGTACGACTCAGTGGTTGGGGAGACCAAGGCCGCCTTCGCGGGCGCGTTCGATCGCCTCGGCACGATCGGCTACTTGAAGCTTGCTGAAGATTACGGAGACATGATTGCTGACCGTCTTGACGCTGATTCCAAGCTGCTGCGCGATGCGTGGATTGGGATAGCCTTGCGCGATGCGTTCCAGGACTTCACGTTCTCGGTCCGTGAGCATCGGAAACGAGTCGTTTCGGGCCGGGCGCGGCGCCGTGAAGAGGGTCAGGACGCGCGTAGCGATCGATGGGCTGAAAATTGCCGCCCCGGTGGCAACGGCGCGGATAGCACCCACGATCTCATCATCCTCTGCATCTTTGAGGACGTATCCGCGCGCACCGGCACGAAGCGCGAGGAAGACAGAGTCGTCGTCCTGAAACAACGTTACGACCAGAATCTTGACGTCAGGCTGTGCCTCGACGATGGCACGAGTCGCTTCGATGCCACTCAGTTCAGGCATCTGCAGGTCCATGAGCACGACGTCAGGTCGCAGCTCAGCGGAGACTTCGACGGCCTGCTCCCCGTTGACCGCCTCGCCAACGATCTCGATATCGTCGGTCGTGCCGAGAACAGCGCGCATGCCACGTCGCACGAGTGGATGGTCGTCGGCAACCAGAACGCGAATGAGGTCACTCATGGCGCGCATCCGCCAGATCGATCGGGAACCTCGCCTCGACCCTGGTGCCACCGCCCGGCCGTTCCGACGCGATGAACGATCCGCCAAGTTCCTCCGCCCGCTCACGCATCGAGTGCAGCCCGACTCCGGAGGACGATAAACCCGAGGTAGTCATACCGATCCCATCATCTTCAATCGTGAGGACGAGAGAGGTTCCGAACACCGACAGGCGAACGAGACTGGATCTCGCCCGCGCATGCGTGACGACGTTGGTCAATGCCTCCTCGGTCACACGGTAGACGGCAACCTCCACCGCTGCCGGGAGCGAACGCAAGGTTGCGGGAAGATCGACCTGAAGCGCGATTTCCGATGCACTGAACTGACGAATGCGCTCTCGAAGAGCCACGAGCAACCCAAGCTCGTCAATGGTCAGGGGCCGCAGTCCATGTACCAGCGACCGGATCGACGTTATCGCGGTGCGCAATTGTCCGCGAAGCTCGGAAACCTCCGTCTGCGCTCCTGACGGATCGGAAGCGATCAGCGATGGAAGGGCACCCAGCTGCAGGCTCAGCGCGGCAAGCTGCGATCCGAGGCCGTCGTGCAGATCTCGATGTAGCCTCCGTCGCTCTTCCTCACGCGCCTCAACCAGGCGCTCGCGGGCGCGCTGAAGATCGTGCGTCAGTTGCACGGCGTGTACGGCAATCCCAGCCTGTCGCGACAAGTCTTCCAGTAGTCGCCGATCCGCGGGTCCGAATGCTTCACCCGGCGTGCGAGGGCCGAGCAGCAACTCTCCAACCTGCTCATGCTGATAGAGGAGCGGCAGTCGAATCGCGTTCGGCACCGGGAGCCCAGCTTCAACGACTATTGACGATCCTGGTGTATTCGTGAGCGACACGGCCGCATAGGGCAGCTTGAGCGCATCACGGACGGTACCGGCAATCGTTGGCAAGATCGCGTCAACCGCGATGGTGCTCTCCAGCCGCTGACCAAGGCGAGAAATAGCCGCGTAGGGCTCGTCTCGTTCGCCAAAGAGAATGCGGTTCACCTTGCGTTGAACACGTTCTCGCATGGGGTGAAAGAGGACCGCGACAACACCAGTGGCGAGTAACGAGAAGACCAGATTTCCTCTCGTTCTGAATGTCGTGCCCAACCAACCAACGACGAAGACATACACACCAATAACGCAGACGGTGAGCACCAGATACACGATCGCCCGGCTGAAGATCAGCTCGATGTCGAAAAGATGGTGGCGCAGGATGGCGATGCCAGCCACCACAGGTAACAGCGAAATCGAAAGACTCATCAGTATCGATGTGAACTGATATCCCTGGCCAACAACGCCACGCGCGACGAAGTCCCCAACGAACGCGACCACCAACACGCACATATCGAGAACGATCCACATGTACTGCTGGCGGAGGGTGCCGTCCGACTTGCCGAATCGCCACAGAACGAGTCCGACTGACAGCAATCCGCAAACACCCAACGCGATGATCCCGAGTCCGGCATCACCGATCGGGTCTCCCGGAAAGAGCGGATTCGGTGTACGAGTGTAAATCTCTGGAAATCCGGGCGGCACGGTCGTCCCGACCATCAAACAAAAGAGAAGCCAGCTGGTTGAGACCAGGGTGAGTCCTGCAACCACACGGGCGAACCTGCCTTGTAGACGGCCACTCGGGAAGAGTAGCAGCGGGAACATTGGCATGAAGGTCGAGACGCTGATCCAGGTGTTGAGCCAGAGGGCCCAATTTCCACCCGGCCAAGAGATGTTGGTCTCAAGACTGTAGACGGCAAATGCCGCCATAAGCGAGGAGATCTGACCTGAGACTGCCATGACCAGGAACAGCCAACCGAGGAGATTTCTCGGCTGACGGCGCACGATCAGCGCACCGACGAGTCCATACGCGAGCGCCCCCACGCCGAGAGACGGATCGGCAATGGTCCAGGTGTCCGGCGAATGCCGATTGAGGAAGCCAAGGAGAACGATTGGGATGACGAGAACCAAGATGAGGACTGCGGTGACGGACGCAATTCCTGACGACCACGACCGACGAACGCCGACGAGAGGCGATGGAACGGCGATATCGTCGTCTATCGAGACAGCCTGCATGTTTGGCGCTCCTCCCGGCGGCTTCCTCTGCCAATGGTGATTGGAAACAGGCCCGTTGCCCTGGATGGCCACCGATTGTCGCTTGAGTTACGCACATTGTAACGTTCGGGGTTCCCGGGTTGAAGAGCACGGACACCCGGGGAGGCGGGAAAGAATTCCCGGAGATGGCGGAAATCGATGTCCGCCAGTGGCTGCCGCCACAACATAGGATCGAACACCATTCCATCCTTGGTTTTGTGCGGTCCGCCATGTAAGCTAATTGGGTGATTTGCGTGATCTGGCACCAGAAAAGCCAATTGGTCGTTCACCCGTCACCAGCCACGGTGGCGACGAGAAGTGCTGCGCTCGACGGCGAACAGCCTGAAGCGTTCGATCGCGCGATTCGAAAGCTCACCTCGGGTACTATGGATTGCCGCCCTCCTGTCTGCCTGGTCCAAACAGCATGAGTCGATGCAGACCCTAGGTGGAGTCTGCCTTGAAGACGAAGCTGGCAAAGGACTGAGCACGAAGGAGCAGGCACGTGGCGGCAACGATTCTCACCATTCAAGATCTTCAGAAATCATTCGGCACCGAACTCATCTTTAGCGGTGTCACCTTTCAGATTCAGGAAAAAGAGCACGTCGCGCTGGTAGGCGCCAACGGCGCGGGCAAGAGCACGTTGCTTAAGATCGTCGCGGGAATCGAACAGCCTGACGAGGGATCGATCATTCTGCAAGCGGGGCTGCGCACTGCGTATCAGGCACAGGAGGCACGCTTTCTCGAGACCGACACGGTCTGGGAGGCGGCACTGCGCGCGTTCGAAGAAACGCGCCGCGCCGAAGCTGAGCTCAAGGAACTCGAACACAAGATGGGTGAAACCTCTGGCGACGAGCTAGACGCCCTATTCGAACGTTATGCCGAGCTGAGCGCCCACTTCGAAGCCAGCGGTGGCTACGACATGGAGCATCGGACCGAACAAGTGCTGGCCGGTCTCGGATTTGAAGCGGAAGACTACGATATTCCGGTTCAACGCCTCAGTGGCGGACAGAAGACGCGCCTAGCGCTGGCTCACGCGCTGCTCGAAGACCCAGATTTGATGATGCTGGACGAGCCGACCAATCATCTGGACCTCGCCGCGCTGGAGTGGCTCGAGAACTTCTTGCGCTCCTGGAATCGCACCTTCGTGGTGATCTCGCACGATCGCTACTTCCTGGACCGCGTGACGAACCGCACGCTCGATCTGAGCTTCGGCACACTCGAGGACTATCCCGCGGGATACTCCCGTTATCTCGTGCTGCGCGAAGAGCGCATGTCGCGTCGGCAGGCCGAGTACGAGGCGCAACAAGAGTTCATTCAACGTACTGAAGAGTTCATCCGACGCTATAAGGCCGGCCAACGCTCACGAGAAGCGCGAGGGCGCGCCACCCGACTGGCGCGACTTGAACGCATCGAACGCCCGCAAGAGCACCAGGCGCTGCGACTGCGACTCGGGAGCACGATGCGTAGCGGCAGGATGGTGCTGCGAACCACGCCGCTCGAGGTGGGCTACCAGGCATCGAACGGAGCGAACGACGGGACGAAACTCTTCACCACGCCAGATCTGTTGATCGAGCGTGGTGACCGTGTTGCGTTGATGGGGCCGAACGGCACGGGCAAGACTAGCCTGTTGCGAACCATCACCGGAGAGATCAAGCCGTTGCGCGGCCGCATCGAGTTTGGCGTCAACGTCAAACCGGCCTATTACGCCCAGGGTCACGAGGGACTCGACTTGAACGAGACGGCGCTCTCAACCATCCTCAAAGCGCAGGCGATGAGTGAAGAGGGAGCTCGATCTCTGCTGGGGCGCTTTCTCTTTAGCGGAGATGATGCCTACAAGCCGGTCACCGCGTTGAGCGGTGGTGAACGCAGCCGTCTGGCGCTGGCCAAGCTGACGCTGGAGCAGGCCAACCTGCTAATCCTCGACGAGCCGACCAATCACCTCGATATCGCCTCCCGCGAAGCGCTCGAGGAAGTGCTCGACGACTATGAGGGAACCATCCTGTTCGTCTCCCACGACCGCTATCTCGTCGATCGAATCGCCAACCGCGTCTGGTTCGTCGAGACTGGCGAACTGCGGCAGTTCCTTGGGAATTACAGTGACTATCTCCGCATGCGGGAGCGCATGAAGGCCAGCTCAGCTGAGGAGTCGCCAGGACAGGAAACAAAAGCCCAGTCCGTCGGCGACCGGCGGTCCGAACGCACGCGTCCGAGCGATCAGGAACGCCGACAGCTTCAGCAAGAACTGAACAGCGCCGAGCGCGTCGTCAGTCGACTTGAAGCCAAGATGAACGATCTCAGTGACGAGTTGGCGCGTGCGACGATCGATCAGGATGTCGAGCGGATCGCGTCGCTTGGTCAGAAGTATGAGGAGACCCAGCAAGAGCTGGAAGATGCGTACGCTCGCTGGGAGGACGTCGGCAACCGGCTGAACGAGACCATGGAGGCGATCAAGCAGTGACCGCGCATCGAGCCTACGTCATCGGTCTGACCGGCAACATCGCCTGTGGCAAGTCACTGGTCCTTTCGACTTTGCGCGAGCTCGGTGCCGAAACGTTTGACGCCGACCTGGTGGCTCACGACGTGATGCGACATGGAACTGAAGTATGGCAGGCGATCGTCGACCGCTTTGGAGACACCGTCATCGGTGCCGACAGCGAAATCGACCGTCGCGCTCTTGGGCGTATCGTCTTCTCCGATCCTTCCGCACTTGAGGATCTGGACCGTATCGTTCACCCGGCAACAGTGGCTGCGATCCGCGAGCGGGTTTCTACCTCGTCGAGCCCCGTAGCGGTGATCGACGCGATCAAGCTGTTTGAGGCGGGTTTGGCCAACGACTGTGATGAGGTGTGGGTGGTGAACTGCAGCCGCGAGCAGCAGGTCGAACGCTTGATGCGCCGTAACAATCTCACGCGCGCGGAAGCCGGCAAGCGAATCGACGCCCAACCACCTCAGCAAGAAAAGCTGGCCCGTGCCGATCGTATCATCGACAACAGTGGCGATCCGCAGGCTACCGTCGAGGCAGTGCGGAAGCTCTGGTTCAACCTGCCGCGCCAGACTAGAACGTGATCCGCCGCGTTCGCTGGCGACGAATCCCTCAATCTCTGCTACAACGGTAGCGTTCACGAACTCGCAATCGCTCGGGCATTGTCGAGAATCCGTGAACCCGTTGGTCCAATCGTTATTCGAGAGGAGACGCAATCGTGTCCGACACGGTATCGCTGAATGTCTGGTACGACTACACCTGACCGTACGTCTACACCGCAGCGGTCTTGCTGCACCACGCGGAACAGGAACTCGGTGACAAACTTCAGGTCACCTGGCGCTATTTCTCGCTGGAACAAGTGAATAACAAATTCGGTCCGGATTGGAAGCTCTGGGAGCAACCGGAGAGCTATCCCAGCCGTGCACGGCTCTGCTTCAAAGGGGCCGAAGCAGCGCGACGGCAGGGGGATGACGCCTTCAAGCGTTTCCATCTGGCGCTGCTCACCGCGCGTCACGTTGATGGCAAGGAATTGACCGAGTCACAAACCATTCTCGATGCCGCTAGGCAAGCCGAGCTCGATATGGACAAATTCGAGACCGACTTCGAATCGGCCAACCTCGACGCGGTTGGACGCGATCACGAAGAGGGAGTCAACACGCTTGGCGTCTTCGGAACGCCCACATTGGTGTTCGAAGGTGGCCGCGCCGCCTATTTGCGCCTGCGTCCACTCCCCCCGGAATCAGAGATGACGGCGGTCTGGGGACAACTGCAGGAATTGATCGCCGAGCGACCGTACATCCTCGAGGTGAAGCGGCCAGTTCCTCCGGTCAAGTAGCAATCCGCGCGCCGAGTGACCCGGTCACGAAATTCCCGGGTCACTCCAAATCTCCCAAACAGGACCTTCTGACGGGCGTTGCGACCGAGAAATGTCATTTGGACGCACCGTCATACGTTCGTCTCAGTTACAATTCGAATGCGCACCGGCTCGCAATTGGTTCCGTATGCCTCAGTTTCTTCCGCGATCCGTAGGCGCCGGTTCGCGCCAACCTCGGAACCAGAATTGCACGTGCCGGAATTGGAAGTTACCTTCCACCAGGACCGGAAGCACCGGTCCACCTCCACACGTGACAGAAAGAGATAATTCAACGTGGAAGCCTCACTGAAGCTCGGGAAGATCCGCGGAATCGACATCGGCGTCCACTACACCTGGATCTTCATCTTCGGGCTACTCACTTACTCCCTTGCGGTCGATTTCTTCCCCGCCTTCTACGGCAACTGGACCACAGCGCAGTACTGGTCCATCGCGGTCATCGCAAGCCTTCTCCTCTTTGCCTCGGTCGTCGCGCACGAGCTTGGTCACTCGCTCGTCGCGATCTCGCGCGGCATCCCGGTGAAGAGCATCACGCTCTTCATCTTTGGTGGCGTTGCAAGCCTCAGCCAGGACACCCAGGACGCCCGCACCGAGTTCCAGGTTGCAATCGCTGGTCCGGCCGTGAGTTTCATCATCGCGGCCGCCTCGTTCGGACTGATGTACGCATTCCGGCCCATCAGCCAACAAGGAGAGGGCATCTTTCTCTACCTGGCATGGGCCAACGGACTTCTGGTTGCCTTCAATCTGATTCCAGGGTTTCCACTCGATGGAGGCCGTGTCTTTCGTTCCATCGTGTGGGCCATTAGCCACAGCATGGAACGAGCAACCCGCATCGCGGGAACGGTTGGCGTTGTTATCGGCTATGGCTTCATCATTCTCGGCGTCTTCCTGATCTTCAACTCACTGTTGATCTCCGGCATCTGGTTCATCGCCATCGGTTGGTTTCTGCAGAATGCCGCACAGCAATCGATGCAGCAATTCCAAATGCAGCAGCAATTTCAGGACGTCCCGATCGGCACCCTGATGCGTCCCAATCCACCAACGGTGAACGACGACGTTTCCATCGAGGATCTGGTCGAATTTCACATTCTTGGACAGAACACTCGTGGGGTTCCGGTCATCCGCAACGGGATGCTCGAAGGCATCATTACCCTGTCGGATATCAAGTCCACGCCACGTTCAGAGTGGATACACTTGACGGTGGCAGATCGGATGACGCCGCGCGAGCGTCTGATTACGGCGACACCGAGCACCTCCCTCGACGTCGCACTGCAGGCAATGTCGGATAAAGACATCCATCAGATTCCAGTCGTGAGCGACGGACGCCTTGTCGGGCTATTGACGCGAAACGACGTCATCAGATACATCCAGATGAGGAACGAAATTCCGACCATGCGCCGGCAGGATGCGCAGGTGCCCCGCTAAGTTTCATCCAACTGCGGAACCAAGGAGTATTCGGAGGTTGTCTCCCGGAACGAGTCCCGGCCAACGCTTGTCCTCAGTGCCAGCAGAATCGCGGGTAACTCGTCAGTCGTCCAGGGGGCTTACCGCCAGTTGCGCTGCGCGCTCTTCCCGGACGTCCAACGCTTCCGCAGGAATCAGCAACGCGGCGATGATCGCCACGAACATGAGCGTCGACACCGCCATCATCGCGTTGGGCGTTCCAACGCGGTCGGCCAGTACGCCGGTAATTGGCGCGCCGACACCAGCGGCAACGAAACCGAGACCAAGGACAAATCCGGAGGCCATGCCGACGCGCCCGGGCAGCAATCGTTGGGCAATCACCAACGTGATCGAGACTGGGCCGTCCCCGAGCAAGCCGAAGATTGGGCCGAGCAGCAGCGCGCTCGGCCCAGGATTGAGCATGAAGACCGCCAAAGCGGGAACGCTCAGTCCAAGTCCGGCGATCAGAACCCGTCGCTGGCCAAACCGATCGGCCAGCAGGCCGCCGAAAATCGCTCCAACGGCTCCACCTGCGATCATCAATGAGGTCAATATGCCGTAGAACGCTGCACTGTAGCCAAGATCTCGATACCAAAGCGGCACGAAGGTCACCACCGACAAGAGCACCAGGTTCCGCAGCATCGAAACGGTGAGGACGGGAATGAGGGGGCGCCAGCGAATCTTTCGCTGCTTTGAGCGCGCCTCCTGATGGGCCTCCGGCATCCCCAGTCCAAGTCGTTTGAAGGACCTCAAAACCAGCAAGGCCGAGACAATCCCGACCGGAGCCAGAACAATCGAGCCGTGTCGTCCGAAGATGCCGAAGATGATCGCGCCGAGAATCGGTCCGAGCGCATAGCCGGACGTTCCGCCGACGGTGTAAAAGGACATGGCCGTGTTCTTCTGCAGCGCTCCAGTCACCGCCGAAGCGTTGGCCGCTCCCTGCGGGTGGTACGCACCCGAGCCAAGCCCCGCTAGCGCGGCGAGCAGCGCCAGCATCCCCGTATTCGGTGAGAAGCCAACCAGACCAAACATGATGGCGGCCCAGATCAGGCTCGCCGGAGCCAGGTAGCGGCTGCCATAGCGATCGGCAACGAACCCGAAGAGCGGCTGTGAGAGTGAAGACGCAGCGGTGTACGCGAGCGCGACCAGGCCAACATCTGCCAGATTGAGATTGAACGCGATTGCCATCAGCGGATAGAGGATCGGAAGCAGTCCACCGAACATGTCAACCGTGAAGTGGCCAAGCATGAACGTCAGCAACGCTTTGTTTCGCAGCAGTTGTCTCAGCATCCCCGGTCTCTCGCTCTCCCCCCGGTTCCCATCCAGGCGTCACGGATCATAGCCTGCGACGAGGCCCGAAACCAGCGCCGGGTCATGTGTTCATGGCGGATCTGAGCGACGGGATCGAGAAACCCCTATGCTATACTTCGGTGCGACACTTTTGAGCACTTGGTCCCTCTCTTCACGCGACTTTTTATCCAACTGCCGTAAGGATTTGCCCGTGATCGACAATATCGAACAAACCGTCACCTCCAGTCTCGACCGCCTTGACCGGATTGGGGTGCGTCTTTGACCTGCCTGCAAAAGAGCAGGAAATCCGAGAACTCGAACTAGAGAGTTCCGATCCCAACTTCTGGAACGATTCGAATGTCGCGCAGCGCGCTATGCGACACCTTGGTTCGCTACGGAATCAGGTGGAACGTTGGCATGCGTTGAAACAGCAAGCCAGTGATCTCAGCGAACTGATCGAGCTCGCGCAGGATGACGAGGGCATGCAGAACGAGATTGCCGAGGATACCGAAAAACTGGTGCGGCAACTCGAACAGCTCGAACTCGGTCTCCTCCTCACCGGTCAGTATGACGACAGCGATGCCATCCTGGCGGTACACGCCGGTACTGGTGGTGTCGACGCACAGGACTGGGCTGAGATGCTCTTGCGCATGTATCTGCGCTGGGCAAGCAACGCCGGTTTCCAGGCGACGGTTCTTGACGTGGCCGAAGGAGATGAAGCCGGGATCAAGAGCGCCACGATCGAGATCAAGGGTGACAACGCGTACGGCTACACCAAAGGCGAAGCTGGCACGCACCGTCTGGTGCGACTTTCGCCGTTCGACGCCGCTCATCGCCGTCACACGGCATTTGCGCTGGTCGAAGTACTCCCGGAAGTGGACGACAACGAGGATATCAAGATCAACGACGACGACCTGCGCATCGACACCTATCGCTCGTCCGGAGCGGGTGGGCAGCACGTTAACAAGACGAGTTCGGCCGTGCGTATTACGCACCTGCCGACGGGGATCGTGGTCACCTGTCAGAACGAGCGCTCACAGCTACAGAATCGCGAAACGGCGATGAAGATCTTGCGGGCGCGACTGACTGAACTGGCATTGCGCGAGCGCGAAGAGGAGCAGTCGAAGCTCAAGGGAGAACACATCGCCGCTGGCTGGGGCAACCGCATCCGGTCCTACGTGCTCCATCCGTATACCATGGTGACCGACCATCGCACTGAGCACAGCACCGGGAACATCCAGGCGGTTCTCTCCGGAGAGATCGACCCGTTCATTGAAGCCTACCTTCACCAGCAGCTTGGCGAGGAAAATGGTCAGTAGACGCGGCGCCGGCGCATTGGCGGCACTCGTCATGCTGCTCTCGGTTCTGGCAGGTCTCCTCGTCCCCGCGGCTCCTGCTGCGGCCGCACCGGAGTTGACCGTCAGCAAGCAGACGGCGGCCGTTGACTTCCCCACTAAGCTCGAGTTCGACCTGGTCGCTGACGCACCACAGGCAGTCAAATCGGTTGAGGTCTGGTATCACCCAACTTACTCACCCGTGACCCAGGTATCACGCACCAACTTCACGGGCGGTTCGCACATTGATACGTCGGCCACGATCGACATGCAACTCAACTATCTGCCACCCGGGCTCGACGTCGTCTACCACTGGCGCGTGACACTGCAAGATGGCAGCGTACTGGAAACGCCGGAAAAGACCGTCCTCTACATGGACAATCGCTACCAGTGGAGTACGGTCAACAGCGGACCGGTAACGGTCTATTACATCAAAGGTGACGACCAGAACGGCAAAGAAGCGCTCAAAACTTCGGTTCAATCAGTCGACCAGTTCGAAAAGACGTTCAACATCAAGTCAATCGAGCCGGTCCGCATCGTCATCTATGGAAGCTCCAATGCGTTTGCCAGTGCCCTACCACCCAACAGCGCGGAGTGGATCGGTGGAATCGCCGAGCCAGACTTGCATCTTGTTCTCACTGGCATCCAACCCGGTTTCGACGCAACCACCGAGATTCATCGCATTCTTAGCCACGAGATGGTGCATATCGTGGTTGGACAGGTGACCAACAATCCGTTCAACACCCCTCCGCCGTGGCTCGACGAAGGATTGGCCACCTATTATCAGGAGGTCCAGGATCCGCGCTTCAAACCCGCGTTGCAGAACGCAGTCAAGTCGGGACAACTAATTCCGATAAAAGCGCTCAATTCCAGCTTTCCCGACGATCCGACCCAGGCACTCCTCTCGTACGCCGAGAGCCAAAGCATCGTCGATTTCATCATCAACCAGAAGGGCGCCGAAAAGATGGCGGCGCTGCTCAACGCGTTCAAGGGTGGTGTCTCCTACGAACAGGCGGTCGAGACCGCATTCGGCATCTCGATCGATCAACTCGACACACAGTGGAAGAACTGGCTCGGCTACTCCGGTGATAAGGGAGTTTCTGCCAGCACCGACAACCATCAGAACGGCGGCGGCATTGGACAGGATTTTGGCGACTTCCTCGCCACGTCATCCACGACGCTGCTCCTGGGACTGGCCGCACTACTAAGTCTGGTCGTCGGTGCCATCTTCATGCTTCGCGCTCGCAGGTCCGAGGGCGAGTCGCTCTAGCGTTCATCCTTCCAGGAGACCACAAAGGCACACACAAGCCGTCATGGCTGGGCAACCTCTCAACGGCCCTATCCACCCCATTTTGGCACGATGCTCTTGCGATCACGGTCGCTGGTGCCGACGATAGTCTGCTCCTCAGAGCTCCTTTAGCCTCGTGCAGTGCCCTGCATCCTTCGTCGCAAACCACCAGATCAACACGTCGGTTTTCCGCATCCGGACAGCGAAATTGCCATTTGCAGGTGGGTGTCCGAACACCGCCAAATCTGGAGCAACCAACCTTGACATGACCAGTATCAACTGTTATCCTACATGGCGTTAGCACTCTCGGCGTTCGAGTGCTAATTGTGAGTGAGGAAATGCTCGAGCAACTGAACGAGCGGCAACGCATCATATTGAAATACATCGTTCAGGAATACGTACGGTCTGGCCGCGCCGTTGGATCGAAGACGTTGATCCAGCGCTACAAGATCGGCGTGAGCCCCGCGACGGTTCGCAACGAGATGGGTGAGCTCGAGGATCGACTCTACCTGCAACACCTGCACACCTCGGCTGGGCGCATTCCGACCGATCTGGGATATCGCTATTACGTCGAGTACTTGCTCGACGATCTCGGAATGCCGGTTGCCGAGGAGATTCGCATTCGGCACCAGTTCGGCCAGGTCGAATCGCAGATCGAGGCGTGGGCCAAGCTGGCGGCATCGATTCTCGCCGACGTTAGCGGCAATCTCGCGTTGGTGACGCCGCCGCGAAGCCAGATCGAGCGCCTGCGACACGTCGAGCTGATTAGCCTGCGTGATCAGGTCGTGCTCTTGATCGTCGTAACGCAGTCTGGCGGTGCGCAAGAGTTGATTCTCACCACGAGTGAGGTATACGCGCAGGCCGACCTGAGCGCGATCAGCCAGAAACTGAATGCCGAGCTCGTCAATCTGAGCGCACGGCAGATTCAGGCTC
Organism: uncultured Chloroflexia bacterium; assembly: GCA_963782955.1. Lineage (GTDB taxonomy): Bacteria > Chloroflexota > Chloroflexia > Thermomicrobiales > Thermomicrobiaceae > CALAGB01. Next base: position 509,653 of record CAWALJ010000002.1, read on the forward strand.
TGGCACCAGAGCCAGAGGAATTTACCGCGATGGTGGTGGCGCGCATCTCCGAGGCACTCGACCTGGCGCAGCAGCAAGGTCAGAGCGAGGTCTTCTCGGAAGGACTCGATCGCGCGCTGCAGCAGCCGGAATTCTCGCAGAGCCTGTTCGCGTTGCGCTTGCTCGAGTTGCTGCGAGGGGGATCGATTCTCTCGGCGCTTTCGCCGCAGATGCAGTTTGAAGATGACGTCCAGGTGTTCATTGGGACCGAAAACCGATCAGAGGATTTGCAGAACTTCGGGGTAGTCGTGTCGACGTACGGCATTCCGTCGGCCCTCACCGGGTTGGTGGGCGTACTCGGTCCAACCCGCATGGCCTATGGACGGTCGATTTCGACCGTGCGGTACATGGCACAGCTCTTGAGCGACCTTCTCGAGAGCGTTTATGCGTCGGGCGAGAGCGATTCGCCGCAACTGTCATAACCAAAATGAGGGAAAACGGGCCTATGAATCAGGATAAGCGCGACCAGTTCAATGGTCAGCCGAATGTTGACATTGACGACGATATGGCGACTGACGGCGGGGAGACCGCAGCGACGAAGTCGGAGGAACCAGAAATCGTACAGCAGAATCTTGTCGAAGAGTTGGAGCAGGAGCGTATCCGCTCTTCGGAGTATCTGGATCAGGCGCAACGCACACGCGCCGAGTTGATCAATTATCGCCGTCGTATGGAGCAAGAGATGCAGACCGTGCGACGATTCGCGGCGGAGAACCTGATCTCCCGCATTCTTCCAGTGATCGACGACTTTCAGCGCGCAAACGAGGCGGTACCGGCTGAGGAGCGCGACACCCCCTGGGTGCAAGGCATGCGTCTCATCGAACGGAAGATGTGGTCGATTCTCGAGGCCGAAGGGGTGAAGCCGATCGAAGCAGTTGGCAAACCATTCGACCCGAGTATGCATGAGGCAGTCAGCCTCGACAGCGATGGAGGCGACACCGTGGTGGAAGAGTTCCAGCGCGGCTACATGCTTCATGATCGGACGATCCGACCCGCCATGGTGAGAGTCGGACGAGGAAATAACAACGAACAAAACGCCTAATTAATGGAACACAGTTCGGGAGCAGACGATCTTTCAGATCGGGAGGAAACGGTCCAATGGGACGAACGATAGGAATTGACCTGGGAACCACCAACTCGGTGATGGCCGTCATTGAGGGTGGCGAGCCGACGGTGATCCCCAACGCGGAAGGTGAGCGGCTGACTCCGTCAGTCGTCGCGCAATCGAACAACGGTGAGCGGCTCGTCGGACGCTTTGCCAAGCGCCAGGCGATTACCAACGCCAAGAACACCATCTTCTCGGTAAAGCGTTTTATGGGACGCCGCTTCGAGGATCCGGCCGTTCAGCGCGACCTCAAGCTTGTTCCGTATGAGGCCCGGCGCGCGAAGAACGATGGCGTCGAGATCAAGATCGGCGACCGCTGGTACACCCCGCCGGAAATCTCGGCGATGATCCTGCAGAAACTGAAGACCGACGCCGAAGCGTACCTTGGCGAGACGGTCGACAAGGCGGTCATCACCGTGCCGGCCTACTTCGATGACAGCCAGCGCAACGCCACCAAAGACGCTGGTCGTATTGCCGGCCTTGAGGTGCTGCGCATCATCAACGAGCCAACGGCGTCGGCGCTCTCTTACGGTCTGGACAAGAAAGGCGACGAGCAGATCGCCGTCTACGACCTCGGTGGCGGCACGTACGACATCTCGATTCTCGACCTGTCCGAGGGCGTCTTCCAGGTGCTGGCGACCAACGGAGACACGCACCTCGGTGGCGATGACTTCGATCAGCGCATCATCGACTGGTTGGCGGACGAGTTCAAACAGCAGGAAGGTATCGACCTGCGCAGTGACCGCATGGCCCTGCAGCGTCTGAAGGAAGCGGCCGAAAAAGCCAAGATCGAGCTTTCGAGCACGCAGCAGACCGAAGTCAACCTGCCGTTCATTACGGCGGACGCGAGCGGCCCGAAGCACATGAACATCACGCTCACCCGTTCCAAGCTGGAGCAATTGGTTGGCGATCTGGTAACCGGAACGGTTCCGCCGATGGAATCGGCGCTCAAAGACGCCGATCTGACTAAAGACAAGATCGACGAGGTCTTGCTGGTTGGCGGTCAGACGCGTATGCCCGCAGTGCAGAAGAAGGTTGGCGATTTCTTCGGGAAAGAGCCGCACAAGGGCGTCAATCCGGATGAGGTCGTGGCCATCGGCGCGGCAATCCAGGCGGGTGTGCTCGGCGGCGAAGTCAAGGACGTACTGCTGCTCGACGTGACTCCGCTGAGCCTGTCGATCGAGACGCTGGGTGGCGTCGCGACTCCACTCATTGAGCGCAACACCACCATTCCGACTCGCAAGAGCCAGATCTTCACCACCGCGTCGGACAATCAGACGCAGGTCGAGATCAACGTGGTTCAGGGCGAGCGCCCAATGGCGACCGACAACAAGAGCCTTGGTCGCTTCATTCTCGACGGTATTCCGCCCGCACCGCGTGGTGTGCCGAAGATCGAGGTGACGTTCGACATCGACGCCAACGGCATCCTGAACGTGACGGCGCGTGACCAGGCGACGAATCGCGAGCAGAAGATCACGATCACAGCCTCCAGTGGTTTGACCGAGGACGAGATCCAGCGCATGGTCCGCGAGGCTGAAGCGCACGCTGACGACGACCGCAAGCGCCGCGAAGGCATCGAACTGCGCAATCAGGCAGAGTCGATGGTCTATCAGGCGGAGCGAACGCTCTCCGATTATGGCGACAAGGTCCCGTCTGAGTTGAAAGCTGACCTGGAGAGCAAGATCGGGGCAGTCAAGGATATTCTCGAGAACGACCGAGAGAACGTCGATCGACTACGTCCAGCGTACGAGGAGATGACCTCCACGCTGTCGCGCGTCGGCTCGAGCATGTACGAGCAGTCGGGCGCAGCTGAGGGTGCCGAAAGCGGCGAAGCGGGTCCGCAGGCCGAAGACGAAGCAACCGTCGAGGGCGAGTTCCGCGAAGTCCACAACGAGGGATAACGAATTCTCCTGGAGTCTGCTCCAACGAACTGAAGGGGATGGCCCGGGCCATCCCCTCTTTCGTGCGCACGGTCAAGTGTTCCCCACATCCTCTCTGTTACGCTGCTGTCATCACATTGTCACATGGAATATCGGACTGTATTGAGATTGTGATAACCATCGTCGTAGGGTGGGATTGGACTCAGTTTGGATATCCGCCCGTTATTCACCTTGTTCCTGAGAAAGGACATCCCATGCCAGATACCATTGGGGATATCAAGGGACTGCCGCCGGAAGTGCTTGTGAAGCTCCAGGCTCTGAACATCAAGACCACCGAAGATCTACTGAATCGGACCGAGACTCCGTCAATGCGCAACGCTCTCGCCAAAGAGATCGGCGTCGCGGCATCCGAACTGACTGAGTGGGTGAATCGAGCTGACCTTATGCGGTTGAACGGGGTGGGCACAGAGATGGCCAACCTGCTGGAGGAGGCGGGCGTCGACAGCGTCAAAGAACTCAAACATCGCAGGGCGGATCACCTCTACGAGCGGATGCATGAGTTGAACGAGAAGACGCACATTGCCTACCACTCACCGTCTCTGAAACAGCTTGAAACCTGGATTGACGAGGCCAAGACGCTCTCGCCGATGTGATGGGTGGCACGTCAGGCCGTCCCTGACGACGATCAGCATCCACCTACCAGGTATTCGCGTAGACGGGTATCCAACGAAAGCAGGACGAAGTTTGAACTTCGCCCTGCTTCGTCTCACTCTATTTGGGTGATGGAGTTACGACTTCGTGATCAACTCGAGGTTGGAGAGCTGGACCAGCCGCCGAGAATGGTTACTGAGCTCCACGTCAACCACAATGTGATTCTGTCCGTCACGTTCGGCGTACACCATCGGCTCACTACGACACGTAACGACCGTGCCGAGATGCTGCGGGTCGGTCAATCTGGCCATCACGCCATCAGCAGGAGCGAATGGCGAGGCTGGGTTGGAATACGTCGCACCGATTGAGGTGAAGCAAAGATACGGATAGGAAGGGAACGGCTTCTCACGACCCGGGATCAACACGCTGGCGGACTGGCCCTCATGCTCGCTGATGAAGGAGAAGATGGTCGAGGCCATCGGTTTGCGGCCAAAGCCCTCGGTGACGAAGATAGTAAACCCAGATTGATCGAGATCTGGCGCGAGTGGTCCGTTGGTCGCCAGTGACTGCCAGAAGGATTGTGCCGGTCGCTCACCCCCGCCGCCCGATGCCAGCCGACGTACGTCGCTCTCGGTGATGCTGCCAACAATCACGCCACGCGCCCCGATTTCCGCCAAACGACGAATCGCGGTCGCGCCAACGGTCATGCCGCCCAGCACCAGCATTCCGCGCAGGTCTTGCGTCACACCGTCCGGCGTCAGTTCGCGATCGTTGCGGTCCACGGCGGTTTTGATCGGGCCAGTGTTGTCCGAACCAAGCGCGATCGCGCCACGAATGCGCGAGCCGCCTGCCCGAATGACGACGCCTCGACCGTCGACGACGTTAGCGACCTCGCCGTAGACCAGCGCCTCGAGTTCCTGGCTACCAGCCTCTGGGATGATCGTCGCCGTGCCGGCGATCTCGTTGATCTCGGAGAGCTTTCCCGCCTCGGTGGTGTCGGAGGTCACGGTGCGCAGACCTTTGCGCGCCCGAGCCACACTCTCACCAGCGTCGAAATGGGATCCGATTGGCTTGGTCAGATAGCGTTTGATCGTGTCGGGAGCCACGCCAAGCTCGCGCGCGAGGTGCAAGGTAATCGTGCGTCCGGCTTCGGCCGACGCCGAGCCAACCGGGCTCGACGGCTCGACACGATCCCCAAGCTGCACGGAAATTTCGCCAGGGAAACGTAGAAAACGACCGACCTCGAACGAGGCATCATCAACGATCACAGGATCCTGGATGCCTATCACGCTTGCCATGCTTTCTCCTCGATTTACTCGGTGGCAGTTCCAACGTCGCCCAGCCACGAGCGAAGCAACCCAACCCGGGCTTCGGGGTCATCGGGGATAGTGATGGGACGCCCGCGCGCGTCGATGATGATCCCGACACGGCCGCCGAACAATTTTCGGTCTTCGGTGAATTCGACGGTCTGCCCGGCACTCTTTCCGCCGATCGCGAAGCCTGGTTCGGGCGTCAGCGTCACATCCACCGCTTCAGATTCGCCGACGGAAAGGAGATGAACATTGCCGTATGGAACGCTGAATCGATGCGTCTCACCATCTGGTAGCGTCACCTCGCCGCGGACGGCAAGTCCACCCTGCTCGCCATCGCCGGTAATCACGACGCACGTCGCCATCGGAATCAGGAAATCTTGCTCGATCACGTCGCGAGCGAAAACGGGATCGATGGTGGATAGAGCACCGATTGAGGCCATGATTCCTTCGGCATCAAGTGCCAACGTGACCACCCCATCGGCGGACTTGGGCGCAATACCGTCAAGGATCGTCAACGCCGCGAGAGCGGGATCCTGATCGGCAAAGCTCGGCCCAACCACGATGAGATCGACATTCGAGTCTTGATTCAGTCCCAAATCACGCATCATGTCGGCGATCAACTCACGACGCAACGCCGACTCCACGAGACTATCCGTTGTCGAATCCGGTCGACCGAACGGTCGGAGCGCCCGGTTCAGAATCCATTGCGTCATCTCTTCAGTCGACCAGCGATGAGGCAGCCAGCGCGTAATGCGCTCGGACGGAATGCGCAGCAACGAGCGAGCGCCCAATGACAGGTCCCGTTCTGCGCGATAGGCCGTAACACCGCCACCATTGGAAGCCATGTAGGCAAGCGACCCAGACCCGATATTGAGCGCGACCACGTTACGATGCATTCGACGATGGAGGAAGGACGCTACCGACTGGATCGAGCGAACCCGATCAATATAGCGAGCCGAGCTCAGCGCCGGAATCGAATCCAGCGATTTGATGCGGTTCTGATACTGATCGGTGAACTCCGCCTCAAGCGCCGAGGCGATTTCCCACGGCTCATACTCCATCGGATCGATTCCGCTGAGTTCGAGCACCACGCCGAGTGACTGTGCCACCAATTGCTGCTTTGCGTCATCGGCAATCACGATACCGGTGGTCATTGCTCCGTCACGCGCCGCATCGGCTGCTGCCTCGATGGCGATGTCCCAATCCTCGGACGTGCCACCGTCATGCACGAGAATGAGCGTCTTCGGGGAGATGTCACGCAGCCAGGAGAGAATCACTGGTGTTGAGAGCGTGGAACTGTCAGTCCCGAGGTCCTCAGCGGCAAATGAGACAATGGTGGGTGACTGGCGAATTCCAGCGACCAACTGCTTGCCCAAACCGCCGTTGCCGATCGAGATGACCGCGGCTCGATTGACCGCGACCGGCAACCCGGTCAAGAAGAGCTCGTCGACCCCGTCACCGTTCGCGTACTGAGGCGAGATCACACGCTCGTCTGTGGCCAGCCGTCGTCCGGTCTGTGCCTCGAGGTCGCGAATCGCCGACCAGACACGCTCGGCGTCGATGGTCTCGCCAGAACGCGTAGCCGCGGATAGGCCCGATCCCACGAACCGCGGGACGCCGTCGACCAGGTCGAACAGCACAGCGCGGACGACCTGCTGATCCACGTCGATGATCATGGCCGAGTCACGCGTAGCCACAGCGTTCCCTCCGCCTTCGAAAGCGTCGCGCGGCGTCACATTCATGACATCCTGCACTGTGCGTCCCACCACTTCTGACACCTCGTCTCTAGAGGAAATTGCTCACTGCGTAGTAGCCAAGGACTACCACGAGGAGGACAACAACGCTCAGCATGATCAATCGCACGCGACGAGTGTTTGTCTGTGAGGACTCATCAACCGGCGCGCTCATTTCGGCTGGAGCCTGCTCGGATACGGGAAGAGGCCCAAGATCGTCCGTTTGCGGCATCGTCTTCCGCTGTAATCCAGCGGTCACGCCAGTCTCCAACGGAGCGAAATCGGCCGCGACTTCGTCGGCACTCTCGGTTTCAGGGTCACGTGCCCGGCTAAGCCAGGCCCGGCTGACGGTCGGGATGGCCGCCGCGATCGACGGTTGGGCAGTCTGCCGATTCATGACCAGAGGCTCTGGCTCGGGCTCCGACTGGAATTCCTGATCACCAAGGGCCCGGAGCCATTCCGGCAGATCATCTTCGCTAATTAATGAAAAGGATTCGGCCGGTTCGTCCCTGGCGGGAGCTGGGTTCGACCACGCCGGCTCGATGAACGTCGGAGCTTTGTGAGTCGCGCCGTTGGATGGCGGCGCTGAATCGAGCCACGGCGGGAGCGACTCTGACTTTTCCGCCACTGACGTCGACGCCGTGACGTGTCCATTATTGCCGTTCTCAGTCGCCGTCACGGTCATTTCGCGCAGCCACGGTGGCAGCTCCGACGAGTCAACTTCCAGCGCCGAGTCATCGACGAAACTTGGACCCGGCTCATAACGGCCCGCCTCTGCCCCAGACTGGCTCTGACCGCAAGCTCTGCAGAAGCGATCATGCTCGTCAACCGGAGCGCCACACACATGACAACTCTGGTCGCCGGAACTGGGGCCGAGCGGAGAACCGCAGACCTCGCACGTTTCCGCGCCCATCGGATTCGCTGTGCCACATTCCGCGCAGTACACTGGTCCTCCCAGCCGATTACTCTTCGGCAAGTCGCGCGAGCCGCGGGAGAGACGACCAAGATCAACGACTCTCTGCCACGTCCCGAGACGCGTTTGCTCGCAAATCGAGTCTACCACCGGTCAAGATTACGAGTTTAGCCCAGAAGTCCTGAATGAATTTGTCGGTCGAGTGATATCTCGAACGCGTGAATTCGGTACATGAAGTATGCTCTTTTCGTCCAATTGCGTGGCTTTGATCGTGCACATGGCGTGCCACAGTTCGCGCAATGGATTCGCTCAGCCGCGCTATCCTCGGAGTTCAGTCGAATCTAGCCAAATTGTCACTGGGCCGTCGTTGACTAGCGAGATCTTCATGTCCGCGCCGAACTCACCGGTCGCGACCTCAAGGCCGAGTGATGTCAATTCTTCCGCGACGCGATCCACCAGCGGCTTCGCTACATCTGGAAGTGCGGCCTTGATGAAGGATGGGCGCCTTCCTTTGCGCATATCAGCGTACAGAGTGAACTGAGAAACGACCAGTGCCGACAAATTCAGGTCAAGCGCGGAAAGGTTCATCTTGCGCGCATCATCTTCGAAGATTCGAAGATTAGCTACTTTGTTCGCGAGAAAGATCGCATCCGGCTCGGTATCTTCGTGCTGCACCCCAACGAAAAGGAGCAGTCCGGGTCCGATTTCCCCGATGGTCGTTCCGTCTACTCGCACCGCAGCCTCACGCACCCGCTGTAAGAGGATCCGCATCCGTTCCGTACTCCCACCATGCTGAAGTCACGCTGCACCAGAGGATTGATCGCAATCCGGTCCGGCTTGTCGGCCGAATGCGCGTTGGGGTCGCACCAGCGCGAGACCGCCATCAGGCCAGGAATAGAGACCCCGCACATGGCCGCGTGCGGACTGAAGCAGTCGAACTCCCGGGTCGTCAGCGCTCGCGTGGTGTCCCCTCAGCGGGCGGACTCAACGCGGCACAGGCAAGTGCCGCAATCCCCTCACCGCGTCCGACGAAGCCCAGGTGCTCGTTCGTTGTCGCCTTTATGTTCACACGATTCGCGTCGACGCGCAACGCCTCGGCGATCGTCTGGCGCATTGCCTCTCGATAGGGACCAATACGCGGCTGCTCTGCGATCACCGTGCAGTCGACATTCTCGATCGACCAGCCTGCCGGCAGGAGATCGAGCACAATGCCAAGAAGATCGAGGCTGTTGCTGTCGCGCCATTGTTCGTCTGACGGCGGAAAGTGGACGCCGATGTCTCCCAGGCCGGCGGCACCAAGAATCGCATCCATCAGTGCATGCAGCAGCACGTCGGCGTCGGAGTGCCCGGCCAATCCCTCTCCCGAGGGGATCTCGACGCCGCCGAGGACCAGCCGCCGTCCCGCCTGGAAGGCGTGCACGTCGTAACCCAGTCCGACACGGGTCAACCTGCATGTTCCTCACGCTGAGCGAGGATCGACGCTGCAAGGGTCAGATCAAATGGAGTTGTCAATTTGATATTCTCGGCACTGCCCGGGAAGACACGCACTTCGTAACCAGCCCATTCAAGTAGGCCCGCCTCATCCGTGAACGCGGCTACATCTCCACTGTCATCGATTTGCTGATAGGCATGTGAGAGCCAGTCGCGGCGAAAGATCTGTGGCGTCTGAGCGGCGAAAAGCTGTGAACGATCAAGCGTCGCTCTGATCGCACCCGTCTCATCGACTCGTTTGATGGTATCGGTCACCGGAATTGCGGCAATCGCTGCCCCACACTCGTGAGCGGCTTCAAGGCCCCGTCGAACCATCACCGGATCAAACAGCGGACGGGCAGCGTCATGGATCAGCACCAGATCAATTGACGTGGGCAACGCCTCGACGCCATTCCGCACCGACTCTTGTCGCACTGCTCCGCCCAGACAGCAGCATACGTGGGATTCGTAGGACTCGGACAGCAGGCAAGATCGGAGTTCGGTGAGGTTCTCATCATTGGTTACCATCACGATCGGATCGATCTCAGGTACGGCTCCGAGAACGTCGATCACACGCAGCACAACCAGGCGGCCGCTCAGCTCGGTCATGGTCTTGTTGAAGCCCATCCGCAGACTCTGACCCGCTGCCACGACCACTGCGCCGCACCGCATCAGACCGCTTCCGTTTCGACCACCTGTGCGAACGCCATGCGCCCGGCGCCGGTCTGTAGCGTCCGCGTCACTACGACCTTCACGTCCTGGCCGATCAGCCCCTTGCCCGCCTCGACGACGACCATCGTGCCGTCTGTCAGGAAGCCGACGCCCTGGCCATACTCTCGCCCCGCTTGCACGATCTTCAAAGACATCGTTTCGCCCGGAACCAGGGGCGGTCTCAGCACATGAGCCAACTGATGAATGTTGAGCACACGAACTTCCTGCAGTTCGGCTACTCGCTCCAGATTGGAGTCACCCGTCAGAATCCAATAGTCGTGCAACCGGGCGATACGCACCAGTTTGGCGTCGACGTCGTTCTCATCGGCTGCATCGAGATTGGTGATAACGAGTCCCACTCCGGTGTCCTGTCGCAGTCGCTCGAGCACATCCAGCCCTCGCCGTCCACGATCTCGTCGTGAAGGATCCGGCGAGTCGGCGACCAACTGCAGTTCGCGCAGCACGAATTGTGGAACGATCAGCTCAGCCATCAAGATTCCGGTAGCCGCCAGATCGACGATGCGCCCATCGATGATGACGCTCGTGTCGATCACAATGCCGTGTGGGAACTTCGAATTTGAGGAGTTCGAACCCAAAATGCTCGGCATCTGCTCGATCGGACGGCCGATCAGCGCCTGGAATTCTCGCTTCTTGGTGACGATGGCAATTACTGAAACACAACAGATTGCGATTGCCGAAGCCGCCGGTAGGACGTCGCCATAAAAACCGGGCAGCAGCGACAAGGGCCAAGCGAGCAAGGCGGAAACCACTCCACCAACCAGCAGACCAGCGCCGACCGCAAGAAGGTCGAGCGCTGAGAGTCGTCTGATCTCACGATGGAGCCAGCGGAACACACCAAGCGTGAGATATGGCGCCGATAGAAAGAGGAGTGCTCCGAGTGCTCCCGCGAAGAGGAGTGGATACCCTTGAACGTCGGTTGAAGACGCCTTGGGCTGGAGGTAGGAACCAAGTTCCCAACCGCCGATGATCCCAACGATCAATCCGAAATAGCGCAGCGCGCGCGACAATGCTGAGTTGGGGCGCGGAACCCGCGACTTGGGCTCAGGCATTGACCGCACCTTCATGACTACCGCATCTCTTCGGACCCGCTTCAACCGCGAGCCAGCGTTCACCAATGTGAATGTCGGAGCGAATTACCGTTCTGCCTCTGAGGAAGTCAAGGGTGCATGGCTTTGGACAGAATCTGGCAGACACTTTTTCAGAAAGCGAGTGTAGCATCAGTCTTTTCTGACGGTCAATGACGCCGTTTCCAGCCTTCGCGCAACTGGTCAACGGCCTCCTGCGGCACGTTCGCAGTCCCCAATTCGCGTCCCTCTCGCTCGCCCGATCCATGAAAGTCGCTGCCGCCGGTGGCAACGAGCGAGAATCTCCCGGCAATTTCCGCCAAATGGGTACGTTGTTCAGTATTGTACAGGCTATAGAAGACTTCCATCCCATCCAGTCCAGCTTCGACCAGACGCGGAAGTACGACGTTCAAATTGTCGACGCTGAATGGATGCGCGAGTACGGCAACACCTCCAGCGGAGTGAACGAGACCGACGGCGTCACCCGGCGTGAGCTGCATCCGCGCGACATACGCTGGACGTCCACGTGACAGGTACCGCTCGAACGCCTCGTCGATCGAACTGACGTAACCAGCCTCAATCATGGCGCGAGCGACGTGTGGGCGCCCGATCGACCCGATGCCAGCCAATTCCCTTACCCGCCGGAGATCGACCTCTACGCCAAGATCACTCAACCGCTCTACCATACGATCGGCACGCCCGCTCCGCGCATCGCGTAACTCGACGAGCTGCTGCTCGAAAGCCGGCGAGTGAGGATCAATGAAATAGCCCAACATGTGCAGTTCACCGGCGTCGACTGTGGTGCTGAGTTCAACTCCCGGAATGACCTCGATACCCAGTCGGTCCCCGGCTCGCACAGCCTCTTCGACGCCCTGGGTGGTATCGTGGTCAGTCAGCGCGATGATCCGTAGACCGAGGGCCGACGCGAGTTCGACCACACCCTCTGGCGGCAAGAGACCGTCCGACGCGTTGCTGTGAACATGCAGATCGATGGAGTTCGTTCGCGCGACTGGATCCGCCATCGGGATGTACTCGCACTTCCACGCTGAACTGACTCCGCTCAGGGACCATGCAGCGGATTACGCCAGCTCTTTCGGCACGCCTATAGGCGCGGCGGCAATCGACCGCACTGCGCCAATCTCTCCTGCTGAGCCTATCAAATTCGGAGAAAAAAACGGGGCGCCACCCGATTGGTGACGCCCGCCAGTGTTCGCGAATGGTTGGGGATTAGCGTGGTTCGACAATCAGACGAATTGCTGTACGATTTTCTTCATCGATCTGAACGTCGATGAAGGCCGGCAAGCATACCGCTTCAATTCCGGTCTCGAGAAGATAATCGCGGGCGATCGCCACGGCCTTGACGGCTTGATTGGTCGCGCCTGCCCCGATGGCTTGAACCTCGGCGCGTCCTGATTCACGGACAACTCCGGCAATCGCACCGGCGACCGCGCTTGGCCGCGATCGTGCGGATACCTTGAGCACCTCGCTGCGGCGCTCCTGCGTCAGCGTTTCGGTCGAGTCACCATTCGTGTAACCGGTGAGCGTCTCTCCCGGTTCGTAGGCTTCCTCATCAGGCGGGAAGCTCGCGTCAGGATTGATCTTGATGTCCCGTAGGTCGAGTTTGCTGAAGAACCGGTCCATCCTGCTCCTCCATGAGAGCGGTAACTACCGCCCTCCCCTTCGATCGTTGTTCCTTACCCCCCGTGCGTTAGCACTGCGTATGAGTGTTCCCCGCTAACCTCCAACATGCTTGTATAACGAACAATAGGCAGCAACTGAACAACATGCGTCAGTCACAGCCAAGAGAACGCGGCACTAGCTAACCAGGCAGCGTCGCCAGGGCTCGTTGACCTTCATCGTCGACCGCGTGTTGGCTGTGAACGCGCCGGCTCCGACCGGCAGTAGTTCGCGCAAGGGTTACCACACTGTCCGACCACACGTCAACAGGCAACGTGCGGAAGTGCAGACAAATCACGGGCAAATAGGTCGAAAATGAAAACACCGGAGCCTGGAGAAAACCTCCATGCCCCGGTGTTCGTTGCGATCAAGACGGTGATTTCTCTCGAGTCTAGCGGGCGTAATCCACAACCCGCGTTTCGCGGATCACAGTTACCTTGATCTGACCAGGATACTCGAGCGTTTCCTGGATCTTCCGCACGATGTCCCGTGCCAAACGCGTGGCCGCCAGGTCATCGACTTTGTCTGGCTGAACGAGGATTCGCACCTCACGTCCAGCTTGAATGGCGTATGCCTTTTCTACCCCAGTGAATGAATTGGCCACTCCCTCGAGCGCCTCGAGCCGTTTGATGTACGTTTCGACCATCTCCCGGCGAGCTCCAGGTCGTGCGCCACTGATCGAGTCGGCGGTCGCGACGATGAACGCCTCAACCGTCTGCGGCTCCTCTTCACCATGGTGCGCTGCTATCGCATGAACGATCTTGGCCGACCGGCCGAGTCGTCTGGCAATGTCCGCACCGATGAGCGCATGTGGACCCTCGACTTCATGATCGACCGCTTTGCCGATGTCGTGTAGCAGTGCGGCGGTCTTGCAGACGTTGAAATCCGCCCCAAGCTCGGCTGCCAGCGCTCCCGCAATCTGTGAGACCTCCAGCGAGTGCTGCAGCACGTTCTGGCCATAGCTCGTCCGATACTTGAGCCGACCGAGAAGTTTGATTAGATCCGGATGAAGTCCCTGAACATTCGCCTCGTAGGCGACACGCTCCCCCTCCTCGCGAATGATTTGCTCGACTTCCTGTCGAGTCTTGCTAACGACCTCCTCGATGCGAGCCGGATGAATGCGACCATCCTGGATCAGCTTGGAGAGAGATCGTCGCGCGATTTCACGCCGCACTGGATCGAACGATGAGAGTGTCACCGCTTCCGGCGTGTCATCAACGATCAGGTCAACCCCAGTCGCCTGTTCGAGCGAGCGGATGTTGCGACCTTCTCGTCCAATGATGCGTCCCTTCATGTCGTCGCTGGGCAACGCCACGACTGAGACGGTGCTTTCAGCCACGTAGTCTGATGAGACTCGCTGGATCGTGGTCGCGAGGATGCGTTGTGCACGTTGATTGGCTTCGAGTTTGGTTTGCTGCTCGATCTCGCGCACCTGACGGTTCATGATGTCGCGCATTTCGAGTTCGGCCTGTTGCAGCACCTGAGTTCGCGCTTCGTCGAGCGTTAACTGCGCGACCCGCTCGAGTTCCGCACGCCGCTCTTGCTCCATTTCATCGAGTGAACGGCGCTGATCATCGATCTCCCGTTCCGATGACTGGACCTTTTTCTCTCGGCGGTCCAGCGATTCGATTCGTCGATCGACCTGCTCCTCCTTCTGCTGCAGACGGCGTTCGAGCCGGTCCGACTCTTTGCGGCGTTGCTGGTACTCGCGTTCCAGCTCATCTCGCGTCCGCAGGGCCTCGTCCTTTGCTTCCAGGACGAGCTCTCGGCGTGTGGCGTCAGCTTCGTCGATTATCCGTTTGGCCTCAGCTTCGGCCGTTCTGACCTTCGATGTCGCGCTCGAAGTCAGAACGAGAAACGTCACGATGACCGATGGAATCGCGCCGATGACCACGCCGAGGAGGATGAAGAGTATATTCCCCATCGATGTGCTCCTCATGTGTCGTGTCGTCAATTGTTAAAGTTCGGGAAATCAGCGTACGCGCGACAAACCCGTCATTGGGCAGGCACGCGTGAACTGGTAGATCTTCCTACAGATCCCCTCGCCTGAATCATAGTTTGCCGATTTATGCAATGTCAAGGAAGCCGTGAACGTACGCTATCAGAGCGTGACATTTCCCAGCTCTCCCTGCGGCAGTGACGCCGTTTCTGGACATCGTCTAAATTCCGCCCGCACAATTCGTCGTCACCAGAACCATTGCATCCAACAGGAATGTCACGTGCATTGAACTGATGGCCTTGAAAGCTGGTTTCCCCCGATTCGGCTCACTTTGCTAAGATGCCTTTGGTCGTGATACGCGCGGTCGATGAAGTTGGGTCAACGCCGGGATACCCTGAAGCCCGATAACTCAAGAGACCAGATCTGGATCGATGGCGTTCCGCTTGACATCCAATCAGATCTGCCAACAAGATGCCGGTGTGACAATTGATGGTGATAACGGCACGGATCTCGTAAGCATCCGACGTGACAGGTGAAGGTACATCGCAATACGCCAACGCCCGTTGGCTCGACGCCGTAGAAAGGATTGAATCGTGAAGCGTTTGAATCGCCTCATTCGGATCGTAGGGATGGGTTTGGTCGTTGCGGCGATCGTGGACCAGATGCGACGGCCTGCCGATGAGCGAACCTGGACGGGCAGCATCCTGATCTTCCCGTATGACTTTCGCGTTCCGACGGTTGACCGCGTGCTGCAGCGCTGGTGGAACCCGGAGGACGAGCGCATCTTGACACCTGACGTCTTTGGCGTGGGCTGGTCGATTAACCTCTTTCAGGCCATGAAGCGCTTCAAAGAGATGGGCTAGGAATACAGCCGACACCAACGTCGTGAGAGACATCGAACGGGAGGACGGAGCGTCCTCCCGCATTGCGGTGATCGGACTCGCTCACACAGCGCGACTCTGATGCGGTTGCGCCATATTCTCTGAAAGCCTGCAACCAGAACGGCGAGGAAATGCTCCGCGAGCAACGTCAAAGTCCACGGAGACTCACAACGAGGGTGGCAGTGGGGTGCATCAGACTCGCCCTGCCTTCGTCAATTCGGACACGCGCAATACGATCTGAACCACGCCGATCGCAAACAGAATCAGTCCAAGCGCGACCAGCACCTTGACCACGCCAAACAGATCCGCCAGCGCTCCGGCAAAAATAATCGGGAGAAACGCGACGCTGTTCGAAATGGTAAAGAACGTCGCGTAGACGCGTGCGCGAATGCGCGCGGACGAGGCAGATTGCAGGAGCGACTGGCTCGGCACCAATACCAGTGAATTGGCGAGTCCGAGCATCGCTGCAAGACCCGCGGCGATGAGGATCGTTCCCGTTCCGACCTGACCCTGCCGCTCCCAGGCCGCCGCGGCAAACGCCGGTAGCAATGCCAGCAGAATCAGCACCGCGCCACCCGACGCAAGTCCGGCGTCGATTGTCCACTCTGCACCGACGCGCGACGTTAGCCGACCGACAAACAACGCTCCAATCAAGATGCCGCCGCCTGCCGGTGCGACGAGATACGCGATGTCCTGCCGCGACAGATTCAACACGCTTGTGACGAATCCGGGGCCGAGAACCGCGATCATCAGATAGGATGCCGTCGCCAGCGACAGGTATGCGATGGCTTTCATCAGGATCGGCGAACGCAGGATGTAGAGCACGCCCTCGCGCATCTCTTTGAGCACCCGCTCCACCTGGCCGCTTTGCGGAACTGCCCTGCTTTCCGGCGGCGGAATGGATGGGATGGTGAAACTGAGGATCGTGCTCAGCACAAACATCCCGATGATCCCAAGAAGCACGTCGTGAACGCCGACCACCTTGATCAGCACCGGCCCAATGGCGGCGAAACCGGCAATCTGCGCCGCGGTGAAAGTCAAGTTGAACAGCGCGTTGGCGTTGATGTTGTCCTTACGAGGAACCAGCAGCGGGATGCTCGAGCCGAGCGCCGGGCCGAAGAACTGTCCCACTGCGCCCGAGGCGAATGTGATCGAGTAAAGAACCACGAGCGCGAGCAAGGGACGCCAGGTGGGCTGCATGAGCACGAATCCCACGACCGCCAGTCCGCGCAGCGCGTTGGTGATGATCAAGACCGTCCGCTTGTTCGAACGATCGACAACGACTCCGGCAAATGGACTGAACACAATGGCGGGAACGCTGAAGCTCAGCACGGTCAGGCCAATTGCCGTGTTTGCCTGCTCGATGTGATAACGATCGATGATAGCTCGCACCAGAATGAGGAGCGAGAAGTTGGTCATGTTCTGACCGGTTTGTGAAAAGGCCTGAACGATCCACAGACGAAGAAACGCGCGGTTGCGCAGCACGTCAATGAACCGGCCATGCTGATCCGTCTCCCACGAGCTGGCCGGTACGGTCATTCGACGGATTCGGTGGACTGCTCCGGGTACTCCGGACCGCGTGAGACGAATGTCTTGAGGCGCTTTTCGAGCGTTCGGCGCGGCAGCAACACGCGCCTCCCACAGCCAAGACAGCGCAGGCCAATGTCAGCACCCAGCCGCACCACCACCCAATCCGTGGAACCGCAGGGATGGGGCTTTCTCAGGCGAACAACGTCATCGAGATAGAGTTCGAGCGGCATCGTGCCTCCAGCGAATCAGGCTCGGGCGATTATAGCATCGGGTTGGTTCAGTTCCGCTGATACTGCTAGACTGCGCATGTCCGATCATCACGGGACGTCCGCGCGGGTGGGGTGGCGCATGAGGTGGATGTCGAGCGCATTTACACTTATTTGCTGGTTGCTGGCTTCGATGCTATCGTGGCTGGCGATCTACTACCTAATCGTGGTGCGTGACGTCGGATCGATCACCTATTTCTGGTCAAACGAGCGACTGGTCGCCTACGGCGCCTTCGTGCTTGCACCGGCAATCACCTTCATGCCGATCGCTCACAAACTGCGCATCCCGCTCTACGATTTGGAGGCCATCGTCGCCTGGTCGATGCTGGCGTTCGTATTCACCTTCGTCGATCCACGTGACAGTCCGTCAATGCCGGTACTACTGATGTTCCTGGTCTCTCTGGTCATGTCGCTGGCGACGATCTTCACGCTCGTCTCCTACGCCACTGGCTTACGTCTCTTCGCTCGACGCAGCCTGCGCTACGACTTCGTACGTGCTCGTCGCGAGGGCTACCTGGCGTCGATCTTCTGCGTCGGGCTCCTCTTGCTCTCTTTCTTGAATGTGCTCTCCGTCATCAGCGCTTCCCTGATGGGATTGATCGTCTTACTGCTCGAGATCTTCCTGTTGTCGCGTGGTGGACAGATCAAACGCCCAGACCGACGCGCCGATGACCGGCCGAAGTTTCAAATACCCGACGATCTCACGTGAAATGCAAAAGACGGGGCTGTTGCCCCGTCTCGCTCGTATTTCAGGTGATTTGCGGTGACACTATGCCAGTGCAGTACTCAGCATGCGCTGCAGGACCAGGATGAGCAGAATCGCCACCATTGGCGAGAGATCGAGCATACCAGCCGAGGGAACGACACGCCGAATCGGCGCGATGATTGGCTCGGTAATCTGCACCAGGATCTGAGAAATCGGGTTTGTCATGCCTCGATCAAACCACGACATCAGTGCCCGTCCGATAATCGCAAACTCGAGAATCGTAAGGAATGTCATCAGGATTTGAAACAGGAACACCAACGCGTAGGCCTCCATCGGAATGCGGTTCGCGTGTCTCATATACGTTGATGGGACATATTCATAGCTGAACCGCCGCATGAAAGTTAACATGACCCCCCCAAACTGTCAACGTACGTACGCCCTTCAACTTGACCGTAAATAGAAGCGGCGATGACCGTCTGGCAATGGACTGCCGGAAACGAGATCTGCGCTACAATGCGGCAGAGATGTTCTCATCGACAGGCAAAAGAGAGAGGCGAGCATGGGAAAGGAAGTACTTATCCTGTCGCGGAAGTTCCGTGATCAGTCGGACTTCGCGCGGGAGTTCCTGGAAGCGCGCGGATGCACGTTGGCAGAGCGTGATATCGACTACCCGATCACCGAAGACGCGCTGGTTGAGATGGTCAAGGACGTCGACGGACTCATCACCGGGCTCGAACAGATCACTCCCCGGGTCTTCGATGCTGCCAACCGGCTCAAGGTCGTCAGCGCCGGCGGTGTGGGCTACGACCATATCAACGTCGAGGAAGCCAACAAGCGAGGCGTCGCCGTCTGCATTTGTGCGGGCTGCAACAACTATTCGGTTTCGGAGCTCGTCTTCGGCATGATGGTCGGATTGGCCCGCAGCATCTATCCGGCAGACCGAGCGATGCGCCAGGGCGAGTGGATGCGCTACCTCGGATTCGATCTCTGGGGCAAGACGCTCGGTGTGGTGGGACTCGGCCGGGTCGGCAAGAGCGTCGCGCTTCTCGGGCGCGCGTTCGGCATGCGCGTGCTGGCCAATGACATCGATTGGGATATCACGTTCGCCAACGAGCACGGCTTGTCCTACGTTCCCTACGAGCGCATTCTCGAAGAGTCGGACTTCATCACCATGCATGTGCCGCTCACGCCACTCACGCACTATATGATTGACGAAGAGGCCATCGAACGCATGAAGCCGACCGCCTATCTGATCAACTGCGCTCGCGGTCCGGTAGTCAAGGAATCCGCATTGGTCTCAGCGCTGAAGAGTCATCGCATTGCTGGCGCAGCGCTGGATGTATTCGAGATCGAACCTCATCCGGAGAACCCGTACGTGGGGCTCGACAACGTGATTCTGACCCCGCACATTGGCGGTTCGACCGTGGAAGCCTTCGATCGCGCATTCTACCTGGCACTGGTGAACGTCTCGAACGTGATCAACGGGCTACCGCCACACTGCCAGGTGAACCAATACTAGGGTCAACGCCGCGGGTGGCCGGTAATGCGCACCCGCTCGCAAAGGAGCGATCTTTTGGATCAGGGAAGCAAGCAATTCCTCTTCGACCTCTTCATGAGCGCGAGTCCGTCCGGTTTTGAAGAGCCGGCCGCACGCATCTGGCGCACGGAGGCAGAGAGTTTCGCGGACGAAGTCCACGTCGACAACAACGGAAATAGCGTCGCGCGACTGCGCGGCTCCGGACCGAAAGTCGTAGTCGAGGGACACATCGACGAGATCGGTTTGATGGTCACCTACGTCGACGACAACGGGTTCGTCTGGTTCCGGCCAATCGGCGGTTGGGACGATCAGATTCTTACCGGGCAGCGCGTTCGCATCATGACCGCATCCGGACCGGTACCTGGCGTAATAGGGCGCAAGCCTGCTCACCTGCTGAGCGCGGAAGATCGAGGCAAAGCGAGCAAGATCAAGGATCTATGGATCGACATCGGCGCAACCTCGGCGGAGCAGGCGCGTGAGCGAGTCAGCACGGGTGACCCCGCGGTTATCGAACAACCTATTGTCGATCTCGGGAACAACTGTATTGCGGCGCGCGGAGTCGACAATCGGATGGGAGCCTGGGTCGCGCTGGAGACGTTGCGGCTTCTGTCGAAGGATCGCCCGACGGCAGACGTCTATGCGCTGGCCGCGGTTCAGGAAGAGATCACCTTTCTCGGCGCCCGTACTGCGGCTTTCGCGCTCGAGCCGGACGTAGCGATCGTGCTCGACGTGACCCACGCCACCGATCATCCCGACGCAGACAAGCGAGGACAGGGAGATATCCGCATCGGTGGCGGACCGGTTCTGGCTCGCGGCTCGGCGGTGAATCCATTGGTCCACGCACGCCTGGCCGACGTGGCTCGCAAGCATGGCATCGCCTACGCGGTCGACGCCACGCCTCGGAGTACGGGAACTGACGCCGACGGTATCGCGCCGTCGCGGGGTGGTGTGCCGACCGGAGTCGTCTCGGTGCCAAACAGGTATATGCATTCGCCGAACGAGGTTATCAGTCTGGACGATTTGGATTCAGCCGCACAACTGATCTCACTCTTCGTGCGTGACCTGGGGGACAGCGCGGACTTCATTCGCCGATAACGAGCGGGGTCAAGGAACTGAAACGTCGTACGTACGCATATTCATTATGTGAGAGTTGATCTCATTCTTGACCGCTCCGGGGCATGGATGTACCATTGTCGGTATCATCGAATGCCCCGATCGGTTTCGAGAGGTTCGCACCGGATGAAAGTTTCTACGCGAGGCGAATACGGAATGCGCGCCATGGTCTCCCTCGCGCGCATGTATGGCCAAGGTCCGGTGCCACTTTCGACAGTCGCCACCGATTCTGCTGTTCCACCTGCCTACCTGGAACAACTGCTCGGTCCACTGCGGCGAGCCGGTCTGATTACGACCACCCGCGGAGCGCACGGAGGTTATGAGCTTGCTCGATCTCCGGAAGACGTGCGTGTGGGTGAGGTGTATCGTGTCATGGAGGGGCCAATTGCCCCGATGAGTTGCGTGACCGAGGACAGCACCGAAGATCTCTGCCCGATGATCGATGGTTGCGCCACACGCGTCGTATGGCTCAAAGTGCGTGACAGCATTGCCGACGCGCTCGATTCGACCACGCTTGCCGACTTGATCCGCCCTGCTGCGCGACGGGCGTCCATCACTGTTGGCTAACGCTGAATTGGTGCTTCCCGTTCCCGAATCGCTTCCGAGCTAATCTCAATATTCAGGAGGAAGTCCGTGAACCGGACGGACATCTATCTCGATCATGCCGCGACGACTCCGGTCGATCCGGACGTGCTGGCAGCCATGCAGCCCTATTTCAGCGACCGGTTCGGAAACGCTTCCAGCATTTATGCGGCAGGACGTGAAGCGCGCGCTGGGCTTGACTGGTCCCGTGCCACGATCGCCTCCATCTTGCGCTGCCAGGCGCGCGAGATCGTCTTTACCAGCGGCGGAACTGAGTCGGACAACCTGGCCGTTAAAGGCGTCGCCTGGTGGAACCGGCTGCAAAATCGCGGCAATCACATCGTCACCACAGCGATCGAGCATCACGCCGTGCTTCACAGTGTCGAGTATCTACAAAAGTTCGGCTTCGAAGCCACCTTCGTTCAACCGAATGCCGACGGCATTGTCAGCCCCGACAGCATCGAAGCCGCGATTCGCGATGACACCATGCTGATTTCGGTGATGTACGCCAATAATGAGATCGGGACGGTTCAACCAGTTGCCGCTATCGGTGCCATTGCGCGAGAACGTGGCATCACCTTTCACACCGACGCCGTGCAGGCGGTGGGTGAGCTCGATCTCGATGTGAACGCCCTCAACGTTGATTTGCTCTCTGCCTCCGCACACAAGTTCTATGGGCCGAAAGGCGTCGGACTGCTCTATGTCCGTCGGCAGACGCCGATCCTCTGGCAGCAGAGCGGTGGGGCGCAGGAAAACAATCACCGAGCCGGAACTGAGAATGTGGCGGGTGTTGTGGGAATGGCGACGGCGATGCGCCTGGCACTGGAGTACCGGGACACAAGAATGCCGCACATTCAAACGCTCCGAGATCGCCTGATCGATGGGATTCTTGAACGCGTGCCCCAGAGCCGCGTCAATGGCGATCGCACGTTGCGGCTGGCCAATAACGTCAACGTGTCGTTTGAGGGTGTGGAGGGCGAGACGCTGCTCCTCAACCTCGACATGCACGGCATCGCCGCTTCCAGCGGATCTGCTTGCACGACCGGTTCAACAGAGCCGAGTCACGTACTGACGACGTTGGGTTTGCGGGAGAATTTGGTAAACGGGAGCGTCAGGCTGACGCTCGGCAAAGATACCACCGAGGCGGAGATTGACCGCACAATCCAGGTCATCGAGCAATCCGTCAAGCACCTGCGCAGTCTCGCCGCCACTCGCGTCAGCTAGCAGAATCTCCCGACGGAATGTCGCTTACTTCCGAGCGCTCGTCGATCTTCGCCACCAGGTCCTCGCTGAGCTCCGGCAGTTCGCCCAATGATGTCAATCCAAAGAGGCGGAGGAACTCCGGCGTCGTGGCATAAAGGTTCGGCGTGCCAACCGTCGGCAAACGCCCGACCGGTTCAACCAGGCCACGAGCCAGGAGCGTCTGCAGTACTCCGCTCGAATCGACTCCGCGCACCGCTTCAATATCTGACCGCGTCACCGGCTGGCGATAGGCGATCAATGCCACGGTTTCAAGCGCGGCTTGAGACAGCTTGACGGTCTTCTCCTGACCCAGAAACTGACGTACGAGCGACGCCTCGTCCGGCGCCGAACTCAGTTGCACGTGATCGTCGTCAGTCCACTGTACCACGAGCCCCACTGCGTGCATGGCCGCCGCAACCTCAACCAGCACGGCGCGCGTTTCAGACACTCCACAGCCGAGATGCCGAGCCAGCGATGTCACCGCCACCGGTTCGGCCGCCACGAAGAGGAGCACCCCAGCCGCACGCACTCGCTCCTGCGGCGACATCAATTCCAGTAGCGACTGGACCTCGACCGCACCATTCGGCTCAGTCATCGGCGTATTCCACCGCGGTCAGGCGTTCGATCTCAATCTCCCCAAAGAGCGCCGTCTGTGATGCATCGACGATGCGCTGACGGAGTAGGGCGAGCAATGCGATGAAGGCGACGGTACGCTCAGTCCGGTCAGCGCCATGCCCAACCAACAGAGAGAAGTGCGTTCGTCCGTGACCAAGCCGGGTTAACAGTCGTTGAGTCATCGCCTTCAGGCTGATCACCGGCGCGGGAGTATAGGGATCTGGTCGATCGGGCTCACGCGAAATGCAGCGACGTAACGCAGTCATCAGGGCGTTCACCGGAGTTCGAGCCAGGAATTCAACGGGAGGAACATCAGGCAACGGAGCGATCCGCGCCCAGGATTGCAGGCCGCGCTGCTCGCGCTCGCGCAAGTCCGCAGCAGCAAGTTTGACCTTCTGGTACTCGCGCAAACGATCTACCAGATCGTCCGTCTCCTCCTCTTCCTCCACCACCTCGGGGCGCGGGAGTAGGGAGCGGGACTTCAGCAACAGCAGACGCGCGGCGATGGTCATGAACTCGGCTATCTGTTCCGATGAAGCGTTGGTCAAACCAGCCGTGTATGCCACGAACTGCTCGGTAACGGACACCAGCGACACGTCGGTAACCGCCAATTGGTTGCGCTCGATCAGGCTCAACAGAACGTCAAGCGGTCCCTCATAACTCGGCAGCCGTAATTGATAGCCTTCGAGCAGTCCAGGTCCCCGTTCAGTCATCGCAGTCGTCCGTCGTCGGCCCGCTGCAAGATCCTGAGATCTTCATCCGTTGAACCCTCGTCATGATGGTGCGCGATCAACCAGCAAACGCGTTCACTGCAGCCCGCCCATTGCGCCATGTGTGCTCCAAGGGCCGGATGTGCTCGAGTGAGAAACAGGCCCCGACGCCAGCGTCCACCGTCGGGCTTTGCCAACCGCTCGAACATCGTCGGTGCGCTCGCTCTGAGCAGAACCGCCAGCGTGCGATGCATCAGACCGACACGCGCCCGCCCATCGACCTTCCCCACATCATGCAACAGAGCCGCTTTGAGGAGATACTGGTTCCGGAACCCAGCGTTCAGCAATTGAACGTAGACGTTGAGATGGTGGACGCGGTCGGATAGCGACAGCCGTTCGATGAGCGCGAACTCTTCCGGTCGAAGCAACTCTCTCAGTCGCGTGTCGACCGTACGCGAGCGCTTCGGCCGCAGATAGGCCAACCCCTGTCCGACACGATACATTCCACGACGCGCGTCGAATCTCGATCGTCGACCGGAAACCATCGGTGTCACGAGCCAGATTATGTGGCGGGAAGCGACGTGTGTCCAACCAGGACGTGGGCCAGGGTGTTATAGACCGGGGCGTACATGGCAGACAGAACACTGCCGCCAATGCTACCGAACAGGATCAGCGCCAGCAGGATCACCACACCGTACTTCTCCAACGGTGCGAGATATGGATACCAGAAATCGGGCAATATTCCGGTGAGGATCTTCGATCCGTCGAGCGGTGGGATCGGAATCATGTTGAATGCCGCCAACAGCATGTTGATCAACACGATTTGCCGCAGGAAGACGTAGGCCGCCGACCCCGGAATGATGTTGCCGAAGCGGAGCGGAACGACGAAGATCGCCGCCAGGATGACGTTCGACAGTGGTCCGGCAATCGCCGTGATTCCCATCCCACGCTGACGCCAGCGAAGTCGCGATGGAACGATCGGAACCGGCCGCCCCCAGCCGATACCAAAACCACCGATCACCAGAAATAGGATGCCGATCGAACCGACCGGGTCCAGATGTGACAGCGGGTTTAACGTCACACGACCCTGACGCTGTGCGGTGTCGTCGCCAAGCATCAGGGCAGACCATGCATGGCTGAACTCGTGAACGGTGATCCCGATCACGAATGCAACCAGCGTCGCAATGATGTACCGCGGTGTAGTTGGACTCAGCACGACGCTGGTTACTCGCCTTCGTGTTGTTGCTTAGGCTCCGGAGTTCGGGTAGAGATGGCATGCCACGTAGTGGCCGCCACCCTGATCCACGAACTTCGGTTCGATCTGTCGGCAGACATCCATCGCGTACGGGCATCGGGTATGGAAGTGACACCCGGCCGGAGGATTGATCGGGCTCGGCACGTCACCGGTCAGAATGATGCGCTCGCGCTTCTTCTCGATGATCGGATCCGGCACCGGAACCGCCGACAGCAGAGCCTTGGTATACGGGTGCAGCGGATCGTCGTAGATCGAGTTGCGGTCCGCCAGCTCAGCCATCTTGCCCAGATACATCACGGCCACACGATCGGAGATGTGGCGCACGACACTGAGGTCGTGGGCGATGAAGAGATAGGTGAGGCCGAACTGCGCCTGCAGGTCTTCGAGCAGGTTGATGATCTGCGCCTGAATCGACACGTCAAGAGCCGAAACAGGCTCGTCCGCCACGATAAAATCCGGGTCCGCTGCGAGCGCACGGGCAACACCAATACGCTGTCGCTGACCACCGGAGAACTCGTGCGGATACCGGTTTGCGAAGTAGGGGTTCAAGCCGACCGTCTGCAGCAGTTCCTGCACGCGCTCATTCCGCTTGTTCTTCGGGACGAGGTTGTGGATCTGCATCGGCTCGCTGATGATGCTGCCAACCGTCATACGCGGATTCAACGAGGCGTATGGGTCCTGGAAGATCATCTGCAGGTGGCGACGCATCTTGCGCATTTCGCCACCGTCGAGCTTGGTCAGGTCGCGCCCGTCGAAACGGACCGCGCCAGCCGTCGGCTTGTACAGCTGCAGAATCGCGCGCCCTGTGGTGCTCTTACCACAACCAGACTCGCCCACAAGCCCGAGCGTCTCGCCTTTGTAGACGTTGAACGTCAGGCCGTCGACTGCCTGCACAGCGCCGACCTTGCGCTGGAAGATAATCCCCTGCGTCAAGGGAAAGTGCATAAAAAGATCGTCGACTTCGAGGAGAACCTCTTTGCCGTTGCTACTCTTGGATTTTTCCGCTGTCATCTCTGTCGCCATCGCTTAGCCTTCCGGAGTCCCTTTAGAGACCTCGTCCCAGAACCAACACGCCGAGCGGTGAACGTCGTTCACCTCGAGTAGTGGAGGATTCTGCTGCTCACACTTCTCGCGCGCAAAGTCGCAGCGTGGCAGGAACGGGCACATGTCGGGCAAATCGATCAGGTCTGGCGGAAGCCCGCGAATCGGATTGAGCTTCGTCTTCGCGGCCGCGTCCAGTCGAGGGATCGAGTTGAGCAATCCCACCGTGTACGGGTGCCGCGGATTGGCGAACAGCTCCTCAGTGGGAGCGGTTTCGACCACGTGACCCGCGTACATCACCTGAATCCGGTCGGTCATGCCAGCCACGACACCGAGGTCGTGGGTGATCATCATCAGGGCGGTATTGTGTTCTTGCTGAAGATTCCGCATAAGGTCGAGGATCTGAGCTTGAATGGTCACGTCGAGGGCCGTGGTCGGCTCATCGGCGATCAGGAGCGAAGGGTTACATGACAGCGCCATGGCGATCATCACGCGCTGGCGCATACCACCTGAGAACTGGTGCGGGTACTGATCGACGCGCTCCTCGGCATTCGGGATACCGACCATCTTCAAGAGCTCGATCGCTCTCGCTCGGGCCTGACCCTTGCTCATGCCAAGATGCAGCTCAAGTGCCTCACTGATCTGACGATTGATCGTGAGGACAGGATTGAGCGACGTCATCGGGTCCTGAAAGATCATGGCGATCTTGTTGCCCCGGATCGAGCGAACTTCCTCGTCGCTCATCTTCATGACGTCTTCGCCATCGAACATGATCTGTCCGTTGACGATCTTTCCAGGGGGGCTCGGGATCAGCCGCATCACCGACATGGCCGTGATGCTCTTGCCGCAACCCGACTCTCCCACGATACCAAGCGTCTCGCCAGGCATGAGATGGAAGGACACGTCGTCGACCGCCTTCACCACCCCGTCCTGCGTGAAGAACTGCGTTTTCAAGTTCTTCACGTCAAGTAATGGTTCCATCGCCTCTCCTTCGCGTCCCTATTTAGCGCCTCGCCCCGAGAGGACGGCCGCACCAGAGAGTACTCGAGACTCCTGCCTCAAGACACACAACACGTGCGTGACCGCACCGATTATGCGGCATTCGGGTGGAATACGCCTGTTCAGCGTCTGGCGGAGTTTAGCACGAAGCTTCTCTGCTGGTCAAACGCTTTCGGCGCCGCTTCCGGCTCACCGAATTGGCCTATCCGCTGGTTCCCGGATGCCATTGATCGATGTTTGCTCGATTCCGAATAAGAATAGTCGTAACGTTTACATCCTGCAAGCGCTTGGACAGTCCAACGACCATATTCGGGAAGACGAGCGGGATCGCCGGTAGGTCAGTCATGACCTGATCTTGCACCTTCGCGTAATCCGCCTTACGTGTCTTCGCATCGCCCGATTGCCGGGCGTCTTGCAGCAACTTGTCAACGTCCGGGTTCGAGTAGTGTCCAAGGTTGAACCCGTCATAGAACGAGTCGCTCGACCACAACGTCGACTGATCTGGATCGACCGTTCCGCGGTACCCCAGCAGAACGGCATCGAAGTCACGACTGTGCGTTATGTCTTGTACAATGGTACTCCATTTTTCGAAGTCTGGCACCACATCGACCCCTATCGCTTTCCAGCTCTCAATCAACCAGTTGACGGTGGCACGCCGCGTTGCGTCATCCCCGTTGGTCAGGAGCTTGAAGCGCAATCGAACGCCGTTCTTGGCACGTATGCCGTCGTCTCCTGTAACCCAACCAGCATCTTGAAGGAGTTGCCGAGCTTTGGTCAGATCCTGGGCATAGGTGACGCCACTCGCCGCCGAAGCCCAAGAATCCGGTGGGATGGTTCCGTTGGCGACCTTTGCCTGCCCATGCCAGACGTCAGTGACCAGCGCGTTTCGATCGAGCGCATACATCAGCGCCTGACGGACATGCGGATCGAGAAACAGTTGCTGCTTGGCGCTATCCAGCTGCAGGTCAACATATTCCAGACTGTCACCGGGAACGCTCTCGACGTGGATCGACTTGTCAGCCTGCGCGTTCGCCACCACCGAAGGATCCAGCTCTCCCCAGTCGATAGCACCGCTCGCCAGTCCCTTGACCAGATCTTGATCGGTCGAAACGACCTTGTATACGTATTGCTGATAGGCGGGTGTGCCTCTGAAGTACTTCTGATTGGCGGTGAAGACCAGTTCATCCCCGTGCGACCACCTGGTGAGCGTGAACGGACCTGTACCGATCGTCGAGGCCAACCCAAACGGATCGGTCACCAATTCCTCCGGCAACACATTCGACAGAACGTGCTCGGGAACGATGCCGTACGTCGCCATAGTGGTGAGGAACGTGGCGTCCGGCCGAATCAGCGTGAAGACGACGGTCTTGAGGTCCGGCGCCTGAACGGTGTTGACGCTCTCAACCAGTTCGGAGTAGCGCGGTGAGCGGGTGGCGTCGTTCATCATGAGGTTGTAGGTGAACACCACATCCTGCGCGGAAAACGCCTGCCCGTCCTGCCACAAGACGGAGCTACGAAGGTGAAACGTATACGTCTTCTTGTCATCGCTGACGTCCCAGGACGACGCCAGATCACCTTTGGCCTCGCCCGATGTCGGGTCGACGTAGACCAGTCCATTGAAGACGAGCTTGCTGAGTTCGTCGGAGATTGGGTCGGATACCAAGACGGGATTCAACGTTCGAGGTTCAGCGAGACCACCTTCAACGATCTGAGTGACCGCCGCTTGGGTCGCGGCAGGAGTGACGGCGCCTGGGGCTCCGGCGTTGGATGCCGTTGAGGATGGCTGAGCAACGGATTGGGCCGCGGAAGGTGAAGCGACGGCGGTGGACCGGGTCGATCCAGACCCGGAGAATGGCATCTTGCAGCTTGCCAGGATCAACGTGAGAGCCAGGCAGAGTCCAAGCCGTTGCCGCATCTTATTGCTCGGGCGAGCCATCCGGAGCAGATCTTCCCCCAGGGTGACGAGTCGCCGCTCGTCTGCTGAACATGTGGGACGCCTGCCCGGAGTCCAGGCAGGCGTCAATTCACCTCTAGCCCAATTCGATGTGCGTGATGTAGTGGCGATATGGCGAGTCGTGCCCCTGCACCAGCGCGAAGAACGTCTTCTGCAACATTGCCGTAACTTCACCGAGCTTGCCACCGTTGACCGGTCGTCCGTCGATCCAACCGACCGCGGCGATCTGCGCGCCAGTACCGCAAACAAGGACTTCTTCGGCGATGTAGAGCTCGCTGCGGTCGATTTCCCGCTCTTCCACTTTGACACCGGCGTCACGTGCGAACTCGACCAGCGATCGACGGGTGATGCCTTCGAGGATGTCAGCCGTGATCGGAGCAGTGATCAACGCGCCATTGCGCACGATAAACAGGTTCGCGCCACTGGCCTCAGCCACTTTGCCGTTGCGATTGAGCATGATCGCGTCGTCGTAACCAGCCTCGGCCGCTTCATCCTTGGCCAGGCTGGAATTGATGTAACCGCCGGTGATTTTGGCGCGACTTGGGATGATATCGTCCTCGAGGCGCTGCCAGGAGGAGACGCCCATGCGAATCGGGGCCGAAAGATCGAGGTAGTCGCCGAGCGGCATCATGTAGATCGCGATGTCGTCCTGGACGCCCTTCAGCTTCGGCGTCAGCTCAAGACCTGATTTGTAGATGAATGGGCGGATGTACACGTTCTGCGTGGGCGCGTTCTTCTTCACCAAGTCGACGATGATTTGACCGATGTCATCAGCGCTGTACGGAAGTTCGGCGCGAATGATGGTGCCCGATTGAACGAGACGGCGGGTGTGATCGGGCAGGCGGAAAATGTTGATCGACTTGCCGTCGGCGTCGAGATAGCCACGAATACCAGCGAAGCAACCCGTGCCGTACTGCAACGCATGTGTGGCAATGCTCACTTTGGCATCTTCGATCGCCACAAAGTCACCTTGAAAAAACGCGTACTTGAGCAGTGGGGACTCCATCTCTGTGCCCGCCTTCCTTACTTAAGATGAATGGCGAACGCCGTTCATCCAACGTCCAAAATCACTACCGCTTCACGTTGGTCAGGTAATTTCGACTCCACTGCGCCATGAGCCCGGTTACACTCGGAGCAATCATTTGGAACCCACGATCGATCAGTTGGTTCGTTCGCTCCGCGTCAGCGGCAATCGTGCCCAGTGCAACCCCGCTGCCCACACACATGTCACACACTTTCTCGATGACCTGCTGAACTTCCGGATGACCGAGTTGTCCAGGGTACCCCATCGACTGCGCCAGATCGGACGGGCCGATCAACAGAACGTCGACCCCGGGAACCTTGAGAATCTCCGGCACGTGTTCGAGTGCAGTGATGTTTTCGAACTGCACGATCACTAGCGTCTCGGCATTAGCAGTCTCAGCATAATCAGTCAGCGTTGGGCCGAGCCCGTAGGTCGCCGCTCTGGGCTGGGCAAGTCCGCGATGTCCATGCGGATGATATTTCACCGCTTCGACGACTTCGCGCGCCTCCGCAAGGCTGTTAACCTGGGGCACCATTACTCCTGCGGTTCCAATGTCCATATAGCGCAGGATCACGCTCGGATCGTTTCGCGGCACCCGAACGAGCGGGGTGGTTCCGGTGGCCTCGGCGGCCAGCACCATGTGATAGGCATCGTGCGGCGAAATCGGACCGTGCTCGGCGTCGATCATGACAAAGTCATAGCCGGAAAGCCCACAAATCTCCACAACTTCAGCTGAAGGAAAACCGACGAAGCAGCCGATGACGACCTCACCGGCTTTGAGCTTCTGCCGCACCAAATTGGTACGCACTGCGACCTCCTCGACAGATTCGAAGTCCGGCTGTCAACAACGGTGGGGGATGGTCGGACGTGAATGTGATAACCGCCGCATTCTAGCACGGGTCGCGTTGACGCGCCCTGCCGGAGTCTCGTATAACCTTTGCCCATATCGGAAGGGGGAGTTACGGAAACACCGTACTGGCTCGGGTTTCATCTCGTTCCCGGAATTGGGGCCACGCGTCTGGCGATGCTGAAGGAACACTTTGGCAATCTTCAGAGCGCCTGGAATGCGTCACGCAGCGACTTGCGCCTGGCCGGACTCGGAGAGCGCGCGGCTGATTCCCTCATCCGAACTCGCAATCGAATCTCGCTCGATCAAGAGATGGAACGCGTCGAACGCTCCGGCGTCCACATTCTGACACTGGCGGATGACGACTACCCGCGACTGTTACGTGAGATCCCCAGTCCGCCAACAGTGCTCTATGTGCGGGGCCGCTTGGTGCCAAGCGACGAAACCGCCGTCGGGATCGTCGGCACGCGACGCGTCACCGCTTACGGACGTGAGATGACGCGGCGCCTCAGTACGGAACTGGGATCCTCAGGTGTCACTATCGTCAGCGGGCTGGCACGTGGGGTCGACGGCATCGCGCATGCGTCGGCGCTGGACTCAGGCGGGCGCACTATTGCGGTACTTGGGTGTGGATTGGATACAATCTATCCACCGGAACATCGCAAGCTCGCAGAGCAGATCGCGGAAAGCGGAGCTCTGGTGTCCGAATTTTCGCTCGGCACGCCGCCGGACGCTCCCAACTTTCCGGTGCGGAATCGGATCATCAGCGGGCTCTCCCTCGGTGTTATCGTGGTCGAGGCTCCAATGAAGAGTGGAGCGTTGATTACCGCGACTTTCGCCGGAGATCAGGGCCGAACGGTCTTTGCCGTTCCCGGCTCCGCGCTCTCGTCCGCGAGCGCTGGGACGATTCAGCTATTGCGAGATGGTGCGGCAATCGCGGCTAATGGTCAGGACGTACTGTCCTATCTCGATCTGGGAGTTCGCCAGATCGAAATGGAGACGAGGCAACTCCTGCCGACGAACGACGCGGAGCGATCCTTGCTCGATCTGCTGACTGCCGAGCCACGCCATATCGACGAGATCGCTCTCGACGCAGGTTTGCCAATCGGGACCTTGAGCGCTCAGCTGCTGCAGATGCAGTTGAAAGGGCTCGTTCGGAACGTCGGCACGCAGCACTACGTTCGGGGATAGGCCTTAGAGGTTGGGGAAGACAGTGAACGCGGAACCAAAGGCGCGAAAACTTCACGCGGTAATTCCCGCGGGCGGTAGCGGCACACGGCTCTGGCCTGCCAGCCGTGCATCGCGACCAAAATTCCTGCTGCCATTACCTGGTCCTCGTTCAATGCTCCAGGCGACCGTTGACCGTCTCGCGCCGATCGTTCCGACCGAGAACATGATCGTCATCACCGGAGGAGCGCACGCGGCGGCCGTCGCACGCCAACTTCCCGAGGTGCCGGAGTCGAACATCGTGGTGGAACCCGGACCGCGCGGCACTGGGCCGGCGATCGGATTGGGCGCCGCGCTGATCGCGCGCAAAGACCCCGATGCCATCATGGGCTCGTTCGCCGCGGATCACTATGTGTCCGACTCCGAACTGTTCCGGCGCACAGTTTTGGCCGCGGCGGAGGTGGCCGCACAGGGCTATCTCGTGACTATTGGCATTACGCCAACCTATCCGGAGACCGGATACGGCTACATCTGCGTCGGCCAGGAGATCGATCACATCGATGGGTTCGACGTCTTCAGCGTCGACCAGTTCAAAGAGAAACCGGATCTGAAGACGGCGAAATCGTATGTTGACAGCGGGAAGTATCTTTGGAACGCCAGCATGTTCGTCTGGAAAGCTTCGACGCTTCTGGAAGAGATGAAGCGGCTTCTTCCCGATCTCTACCAGACGTTGATGACGCTGGCCGACGCATGGGATCGACCTGATCGCGACGACGTGTTGCAGAACTACTGGCCCAAACTTCAGGACGTCACCATCGACAACGGCATCATGGAGCGAGCCGATCGCGTTGCCGTGGTTCCCGCCAGCTTTGGCTGGACGGATCTGGGCGATTGGCATAGCCTTGCCGAGCTTATGGCGGATGTGGACGGCCAGAATGTGGTTGTCAGTGGGCGGCACGTCGCGATCGATACACATTCGACGCTCGTTTTCGGACGAGATCGGGTCGTGGCGACGTTAGGGGTTGACAACCTGGTTATCGTCGATACGGACGACGTACTCCTGGTTTGCAGCCGTTCGCGGGCTCAGGATGTGCGGAAGATTGTTCAACAATTGAAGGATTGTAACGACCACTCGCTGACGTGATCGTTATGACTTTCGAGGCAGGCGGGATGTTTGTCTCGAGCGTCTGTGTAAACTATCGTCGGTTTCGTCATGCGCGACACAAACCGAGAAATTGGCCAGCGCAGTGGAATCCTTCGATGACAACCGGTCCTGTTCGCGTTCGTCCTCGCGATGAACTCATGACTATCGGTGCATTCCAGCCACGAGCAAGATCGGCATAATCCAGCGCAGGAGATGAATTAAGGACTCACGGAGAAGGGCCGTCGTAAGGCAAACAAAGCATGAGCGCGACGGCGTGACTCAATCGGCTAGCGGAGACTATGGCTCAGCAACGTTCCGAATCAACCAAAGCGAAACGAAAGACAACAACGACCAAGAAGAAGACCACGACCAGTAAGGCAACGTCGTCTTCTTCGACCGGTGGTCGCAACACCTTGGTAATCGTGGAATCTCCGGCCAAGGCCAAGACGATTGGCAAGTATCTTGGCCGCGGTTACACCGTCAAGGCGTCGATGGGGCATGTGCGAGATCTACCAAAGAGCCGCATGGGCGTTCACACGGACGATTCGTTCACACCCGACTATCTCGTCCCGCGCGACAAAAGCAAGGTCGTCAAGGAGCTTCGACAGAGCGTCAAGAACGCGAAATCCGTCCTGCTCGCGACTGACCCGGACCGCGAGGGTGAGGCAATCGCCTGGCACCTGGTGGAAGCGACACAACCGCAAGACAAACCGGTACAGCGAATCGTGTTTCAGGAAATTACGCCCGAGGCGATTCGCGAAGCGATCAAAGTGCCGCGAGAGATCAACATGAAGTTGGTCGAGGCGCAGCAAGCACGTCGCGTTCTCGACCGCCTGGTTGGCTACGAGATTAGCCCGCTCTTGTGGAAGAACGTCAAGCGCGGCTTGTCGGCCGGACGTGTCCAATCCGTCGCGCTCCGTTTGATCGTCGAGCGCGAGCGTGAAATTCGCGCCTTCGTGGCCCAGGAATACTGGTCACTGGACGCCGTTCTGGCGAAACGAGAGCAGACGCGGCGCAAGAAGCCGATCGTCTTCACTGCCTCGCTTTCTCGCGTGAGCGGTAAGAAACCGGATCTCAAGGACGAAGCCACTACCATGGCCATTGTCGAGGCCCTGGATGGCGCCGAGTTCCAGGTCGCCGACGTGCAAACCAAAGAGACGCAACGTCGACCGGCTGCGCCGTTCACCACCAGCACGCTGCAGCAGGAGGCGTCACGCAAGTTGCGCTTCCCAGTCCGCCGCACGATGCAGATCGCGCAAGAGCTTTACGAGGGCATCGATCTCGGCTCGGCGGGCTCGCAAGGCTTGATCACCTACATGCGAACCGACTCGACCAATATCGCGGCTTCAGCCCAGCATCGAGCGAGAGAGGTGATCACCCAGCGACATGGCGCGGAGTATGTGCCGGAGCGCCCGCCCGTCTACACGCGCAAATCGAAGGGCGCCCAGGAAGCGCACGAGGCGATTCGGCCAACCGATCCGGCGCGATCGCCGGAAATGGTGCAGCAGCACCTCAGCGCACAGCAGTTCCGCCTGTACAAGCTCATCTGGCAGCGTTTCATCGCGAGCCAGATGCGCAACGCGATTTTCGATAGCACCACGGTCGACATCGATGCGGGCAAACCAGGCAGTGAGAAGCCGTATCGCTTCCGCGCAACCGGGTCCGTCATCAAGTTCCCTGGGTTCATCGCCGTCTATCGCGAGGGGCGGGACGACGATGAGGTCGACGACCTGGATCGAGACGCATTGCCACAGCTCGTTGCGCAGGAACTGCTGGATCTGCAGAAGCTCGTTCCGGAGCAGCACTTCACCCAACCGCCGCCGAGATTCTCCGAGGCGTCGTTGGTGAAGTCGCTGGAGGAACTGGGAATCGGCCGTCCAAGCACCTATGCACCGACCATCGCTACCTTGCAGGCGCGCAATTACGTCGAGATCGATCAACGACGCCTCACGCCAACGGAGCTTGGCGAGATCGTCACCGATCTGCTTGTGCAGCATTTTCCCGGCATCGTTGACGCGCAGTTCACCTCCCGCATGGAAGATGAGTTGGACGACATCGCCTCGGGTGAGCGCCTATGGGTGCCTGTCATGAAGGAATTCTACGGTCCGTTCCACCAAACCGTGGAAAAGGCCGAGCAGCAAATGACCCGCGTCAAGATCGCGGACGAGCCGACCGATGAAATCTGCGAAAAATGCGGCCGGCCAATGGTCATCAAGCTTGGACGTTTCGGACGGTTCCTGGCCTGTTCCGGATTTCCTGAATGCCGCAACTCGCGGCCGATCCTGAACAAGATCGGCGTCAAGTGTCCGCAATGCGAAGAGGGCGACGTCGTCGAAAAACGTACGCGCAAGGGACGCCGCCGCATCTTTTACGGTTGCAGTCGCTATCCTGAGTGCGACTTCACCAGTTGGGACAAACCAACCGGCGAGCGCTGCCCGAAGTGCGGCGACATCCTCGTTGAAGCGGGCAAAGACGGAAGCGTCAAGTGTCGTAACAGCGAGTGTGACTACCGCGCCATGCCACCTCTCGCAAAGGCGGGTTAAAGCGTCTCGACGTGAATTGGCAGGTTCGCGGGTCGCGCGCTTGAAGGGCCGCCTTACGCATCCGGACCAGCATTTCGCGGCCGCAGTAATTGATAAAATTGCGTGGTAGCGGCCGCGATCGCCGGGTGTTCTGCGCCTCGGCGGACGGCCTCAAGGTGAAAGATGCGCGAAGCAGCGAATCGCTGGCACGGGACTACCATCCTCGGCGTCAAGCGTAATGACGAAGTTGCTCTGGCCGGTGACGGTCAGGTGACCTATGGCGACGTGGTCATGAAACACGGAGCGCGCAAGATTCGCGTGCTCGCCAACGGACGCGTCGTCGCCGGTTTCGCGGGTGCCGTAGCCGACGCCCTTACGCTCTTCGAGAAGTTCGAGTCGCAGCTACGCTCAAACGACGACAACCTCGTGCGTGCGGCCGTCGAACTCGCCAAGGAATGGCGTACCGATCGCTACTTGCGCAGACTCGAGGCACAACTCATCATTGCCGACGACGAACATCTCCTGGTGATATCCGGAGAGGGTGACGTACTCGAGCCGGATGACGGCGTGGTAGCCATCGGCTCGGGCGGAGCATACGCGACGGCGGCTGCTCGGGCCCTCTTGCGGCATAGCGAGCTGAGTTCCGAAGAGATCGTTCGTGCGGCCATGGAGATCACCGCCGAGCTGTGCATTTATACGAACGATCATATTCTCATCGAGGTGACGAAGCAGTCAGATGAGTCCTAAGACCGAACAAGACAAGCTACGCAGTATTTTTCCCAGCCTCGGAGAGGTTGAGCAAGATCTCACGCCGCGGCGCATAGTGGCCGAACTCGACCGATTCATCGTCGGGCAACCCGATGCCAAACGCGCGGTCGCCATTGCGTTGCGCAATCGGTGGCGACGCCAACAGCTCAGCGACGAGATCCAGCAGGAGATCTTGCCCAAGAACATCCTGATGATCGGTCCGACCGGGGTCGGCAAGACCGAGATTGCCCGCCGAGTCTCGCGCATCGTCGATGCGCCCTTCATCAAAGTTGAGGCGACCAAGTTCACCGAAGCCGGATACGTCGGACGAGACGTTGAATCGATCGTGCGCGAATTGGTCGAGACCGGCGTGAACATGCTTCATGTGCGGCATCTTGATGCAGTGCGAGACGACGCCCGTCAGGTCGCCGACCAACGATTAGCCGATATGCTGGTTGAACAAGGATCGACTGTCTCGCGAGCCAAGCGCGTGAGTAGACCGGTGGAAGTGAACAGTCAGGGCGATCAGGATCCGTCCGCGCGGCGCAAGCGGGAAGCGGCCATCAAGCGTCGCCTCACCCGTCAGCGAAACCGAATGCTCGATCTCCTCTCGCAAGACGCGCTCGACGACGAAGTGGTGGAGATCGATCTCGACAACGACTACGAGCCCACCATTACGCCGGTCGAGGGACAGGCACCGGCAACCATCGAGGACGCCAAAGAGAGCCTGAACGAGTTCTTCGAGGAACTCATTACACGCCGGCGCTCGCGAAAGGTCTCGGTCAAGGAAGCCCGTCGCATCTTGACCGAGCAGGAAGCGCACCGCCTGGTCGATTACGACGCTGTGGTTGAGAACGCGATCAAGCAAGCCGAAGAGTCGGGTATCGTCTTCATCGACGAGATCGACAAGACGATCAATACCGGAAACGACTACGGGCCAGACGTCTCCGGCGAGGGTGTGCAGCGCGATCTGCTCCCGATCGTTGAAGGCTCTGTGGTAATGACCCGTTACGGTCCGATTCGCACCGACCACATTCTCTTCATCGCCGCAGGTGCGTTCCATTCGGTTCGACCGTCGGATTTGATCCCCGAGCTCCAGGGGCGCTTCCCGATCCGTGTCGAGTTGAACAGCCTCTCCGAGGAGGATCTTTACGCGATCCTCCGCGAGCCAGAGAATGCGTTGACCAAACAGTATCAGCAACTGCTCCAGGCGGACGGGGTCACCATCGAGTTCACCGACGAGGGAATTCACGAAATTGCGCACCTGGCGCTGCAGATAAACGAGCGCACCGAGGACATTGGCGCACGACGTCTCTATACCCTGGTCGAGCGGGTGCTGGAGGATACGTCCTTTGACGCCCCGGAAATGACGGGCGAACGCGTGGTAATTGACGAAGCCTACGTCAGGGAGCGCGTGGAAGAGATCGCGGCAGACGACGATCTGAGCAACTTCATCCTCTAGCGAGAATGGCGCGTATGACGGGGGGACGTTTGCACACGCTATCGGTCGTGATTCCGGTCTTCAACGAAGAGCGAACGATCCAGGAGATCCTCAAACAGATCCGTGCCGTCGATATGCCGAATCCACGCGAACTGATCGTGGTCGACGATTTCTCAACCGACGGCACCCGCACCCTGCTCGAGCAAGAGGCACGGGAACACGACGATACCAAGATCTTTCTGCACAATAAAAACATGGGCAAGGGTGCGGCGGTACGCACCGGTCTCAAGCACGTGACCGGCGACATTGTTATCATCCAGGATGCCGACCTGGAATACGATCCGCGTGATTACGCCCGACTGATCAGGCCAATCGAAGAGGGCCGGACCAATGTCGTCTATGGATCGCGTTTTCTCGGCGAGCACAAGGCAATGTATTTCTGGCACGCGCTCGGCAACAAACTGCTGACGCTGACCACGAACATGATGTTTGACACGACCTTGACCGACATGGAGACCTGTTACAAAGTCTTCACTGCGGATATCGCTCATGGACTGAAGCTCAAGTCGAATCGTTGGGGCTTCGACCCGGAGATCACCGCAAAGATTCTGAAGCATGGCAATCGGATCTACGAGGTACCGATCGCCTATAACGGTCGCGAGTTCTGGGAAGGCAAGAAGATCTCGTGGAAAGACGGGTTCACCGTGATGGCAACTCTGATTCGCTTTCGCGTGATGGATTGAATGTCATGGTGCGGTCTTATCACTTTGGTTTCCGATCGGATGTGACCAGTGCCTGATTTCGCATTGGCCGTCGATCTTGGCGGAACCAACGTGCGCGCGGCGTTGGTCGATGCCGACGGCACCATTCGCCACCTCGTAACCCGGCCAACTCTGGGCCAGGAGGGGCCAGACGCGGTCATCGATCGAATGGCGGCGCTCGTTGGCGAGGTAGTCGCGCACGAGAAGCCATCGCAAGACGTGGCAGTCGGCGTGGTAGCCCCGGGGATGATCGATCCGGACGCCGGTATCGTCTACTTCGGTCCAAACATTCCCGACTGGCACGACATCCCGCTCTGCGAGATGCTCGAATCCCGATTGAATCGCAAGGTTTTCATCGGCAACGACGCCAACAGTGCGGCACTCGGGGAGCGCCGATTCGGCTCCGGGCGCGGATCACGCGACATGATTTACATTGCCATTGGCACCGGAGTCGGCGGCGGAGTAATCTCGCATGGGCACATTGTGGGTGGTAAGCGTGGCTTCGGCGGTGAACTCGGCCACGTGTCGATTGACCCGAACGGCCCCCGCTGCACCTGTGGCGGGATCGGCTGCATCGAATCCTACGTGAGTGGCTGGGCGATCGTGCGTGACGCGCGAATTGCTCGTCCACTCGCTCCGCTCCCAGGAACTGATGCGCATGGCGCGTCTTGGTCCGATTACGCCGGAAGTCGTAGCCCACGCCGCCACCGCTGGGGATGCGGCCGCCAAATCGATCTTCGATCGAGGTGGCCGGGCGCTCGCAGCCGGACTTGGGGGAATGATCAACACGTTCAACCCCGAATTACTGGTCATTGGCGGTGGCATCTCAAAGGCCGGAGAATTGCTGATGCGACCA
Organism: uncultured Chloroflexia bacterium; assembly: GCA_963782955.1. Lineage (GTDB taxonomy): Bacteria > Chloroflexota > Chloroflexia > Thermomicrobiales > Thermomicrobiaceae > CALAGB01. The sequence continues at coordinate 549,106 of CAWALJ010000002.1, forward strand.
TTCCGTGAGGCGCTGCCAAGCTACACGCTTCCATCGATCTACGACGAGGTGGTGATTCGCGAATCATCGTTAGGCTTGAACACGGGAATCTACGGCGCCGCCGCTCTCGTCTTCTACGCCGACGACCTGGACGGCTGACATTCGCCGCCCGATTGACACCTGAGCATCATGGTCGCCGCGACCAGGTTGCGCCTCGATCACCCGAGACATGCATCATGAATGATCGATCCCAGCAACAGCCTGTAGTCCCACGACGGGGTCCGCGTCTCGACCGGCGCAGGCTCGTGCGGTCGTTGGCGGGTGGCGTGATCCTCGTCGCCAACGCCTGTAGCCACGGTAGCGCGCAGGTGCAGACGGACAACGGCCCGACTCCCGTGCCAACCGCGCCGATCTCCAACCTGATCCCCGCCCGTCCGACGCCCACGTCGACCTCAACGCCAGCTAGTCCGCAGGCGACGCCGAATACGTCGGCAACCGCCACCGCCTCACCAGAGCCGCAGATTCTCTATCGGGGAGGATTTACGGCCGATCCAGTAAGTCATGATTTCAACGCCAACCTGTATTGTGGCGGGGATCCTTCGCTCTGGAGCGGGCTACTGACTTTGAATACCGACTTGACCCCGATGGGCGATTGGGCGAATGCCTGGGAGGCAAACGTCGATTCGAGCCAGTGGACGTTTCATATCCGGCCAAACAACGAAGGATGGTCGAACGGCAAATCGGTTACCGCGAAAGACTTCGTCTGGTCATGGCGGCGCCTGCTCGACCCAGCCACCAAGGCGCCTCAAGCGTGGCTCTTCTTCGATATCGTCAATGCGTTGGCAATCCATTCCGGACAGGCCAAGCCAGACTCGCTCGGCGTTCATGCTCTGGACAACTGGACACTGCGAGTAGAGCTGGTCGGACCGCGCGTCTACTTTCCAGCCATCGTGGCCACTGTTGGCACTGTTCCGGCCTATCAACCGGCAGTCGAAGCGTTTGGCGACAAATGGACTGAGGCCGCCCACTGCGTATCGAATGGTCCATTCAAGCTCGACATCTGGCAGCACGGCGATCACTGGACGACGCTGCCGAATGCCAATCACTGGAACGCGCTTCATGTCCGGCTCGAAACGACCGTCGTGCCAATCGTCGGCCCGGAGAAGCACCAACAGCCCTTCTTCAATGATGAGGTCGACTTCATGCCGGTAGCCGAGGAGGACGTGGCCAACGTTCGATCGATATCGGACATCGGCGGTGAAATGGTCAGTTCCATGGATCCGGCCGTCTGGTTCTTGATGGTTGCACCGTCAGTCCCACCATTTGACGACCTGCGCGTGCGACAGGCGGTTGCCCATTCCATCGATCGTGATCGGCTCGAGCAACTTAGCCAGGGGCGGGCAGCCGCCGCTTCGTCGTTGATTCCAACGACCTTCCCTATTCGTGGGGAGGATGACACGGTCACGGCTATCCAGCAGTTTGACGTGGATCAAGCGCTGAAGCTGCTGGCGGATACGCCACACGCCAATGGTTCAAATTGGCCCCCCATCACCCTCTTTATTTCCGAGAGTGCCGAGGTGCCGCAACTGCTGGCAAACGACTGCGCCCAACAACTGCTCGAGAACCTGGGAATGAAGGTTGAGGTCCGAACCGTCTCGGCGCAGGACTTTGAAACGTCACTGGCCAACCGCACCGGAGCGCTGTTCTGGAAGCGCTGGGATTTCACCTATGCCGACCCGAACAACGGTTACTCCGACGCCTTCTCCCCCATCGGGTCAGATACCTATCAGTTGCCGAACGTACCATCGGGATTCGGTGATTTGGTGGGGCGCGCCAAGGCCGAACCGAATGAGAAGGCGCGAGCGCTTATCTATCGCGATTGCGAGAAAACGCTTCAGACCGAGGTCAGCTACATCCCCATCGCCTACCCGATTACGTTCTATTTGATCCGCCCGTGGGTAGCTGGGTTCCCGCTTGTCGGCGACTCCTCAGTCCTGCAGCCGGGAACGCTCTTCACCAGGCTCACCAGTCTGGTCAGCATCAAGAATCGTTCGTCGGGCTGATTCAGCCAACGCGGTGGCCACAAAATACGTGCCAAATCGGTGAAATTGGTCGTCGACGGGAACGCGCTATACGGTTATGCTAATATCGTAGTCCATAGGCGGCAGAGCCGTCCCCCGTAAACCGGCCAACAACTCAAATGGAGGTCTAGCGTATGGCACAAGGGCATCCCAAATTCCTGTGGTGGAATGGTAGGCAAATGCCATGGGAGGACGCGACAGTCCACGTGACCGATCTCGGTTGGTCGACCGTTGGCGCAATCTTCGAAGGCATTCGTGCATACTGGAACCCCGATGAGAAAGAATCCTACATTTTCCGTCTCCCCGAGCACATGCGCCGCTTCGGACAGTCGATGAAGCTCGTTCGTCTGCAGCAGGATTACTCGAATGAGCAATTGATTGACGCCATCGTCAAGCTCGTGCGCGAGAACGACCACCGCGAGGACGTCTACATCCGGCCAATGGCGTATCGTGGCAGTGGTGACGGCAAGAGCTTCAGCGGGTTTGGAAGCAGCGCGCAGATCCTAGTCAACACGCATGGGATGCCGTCTCATCTGCTCAAGGGCAAGCGCCAGGCTGCCTGCATCAGCTCCTGGACTCGCATTTCCGACAACGTCATGCCCCCACGAGTCAAGAACATCTCGAACTACCGCAACGGTCAACTCGCGAACATGGAAGCGGCCACGAACGGCTACGATACCGCGATCATCCTGAACAAAGAAGGGCACGTCGCCGAGGGCGGTGGGGCCTGCCTGATGATGGTTCGCGACGGCAAACTGATCACTCCTGGCACGTCCGAGAGCATCCTCGAGAGCATCACTCGAGACGCGATCATGACTATGGCGCGTGAGGATCTGGGCATCGAAGTCGTGGAGCGCACTATCGATCGCACCGAGCTGTACATCGCCGACGAGGTCTTCATGTGCGGCACAGCGGCCGAGATCACGCCGATCACCTCGGTCGATCGCTATCAGGTTGGTGACGGCGAGCTTGGACCGATTTCCGGCCAACTCGAGAAGATGCTCAACGATGTCATGCGTGGCATTGACGAGCGGCACGCCGACTGGCGCACACCGGTTGGCCTCAAGGCGCTTGCGCACGCCTGATCGCGTTCACATTCTGAGACAGAGAAGCGGGCGGGTGAAATTCACCCGTCCGCTTTGTGTTGCTGGTTGAGGTAATAGCCTACCCGAAGAGGCCGCCCTCTTTCATCTGCTTGATGCTGGTGTCGAATGCCGCGACCGTCTTTTCGATATCGGCATGCGAGTGAGTTGAGCTGAGCAACCCGCCACCGTGGAACAAATCGATCCCTTGGTTCAGTAGGCTCAGATGGAGCGTGTGGCCCAGTTCCTGTGGCATTCCAGCCTTGAGCAACTGCGCATCGACACCCTCCGGAATGTGCAAGTCACCGCCGGACTGGTTCGAACAATTCGTTCCTAGCACGATGTGGAAGACGGAACTCTCGCCCCAGACGAATCCCGGCACATCCTGACGTACCAGCGACTCGTTGAAACCCGCTCGAATAGCGGCCGCCATCTGGTCGGCGTGCTGTTGCACCCCGGGATCGGAGACGAGCGCCAGACAAGCCGACCCGGCCGCGGCAGAGAGCGGGTTGGCGTTGTAGGTGCCTGGGTGTCCGATCTTCTTGGTTCGGTTCCACTCCGGATCATCGGAAAAGTCGAGCACCGCCATGATGTCACTGCGTCCGCCAACTGCGCCACCCGGCAGTCCACCGGCGACGATCTTGGCCATGGTCGTGAGGTCTGGTACCACATTGACGGACTGCTGTTTGCCACCGGGTGCCCAACGAAAGCCGGTGATGACCTCGTCGAAGATCAGGATGGTGTCATGCTTGGTGGTGATGTCCCGCAGCCGTTGTAGGAAACCTTCCGGAAACGGGATCGACGCCCACGAAGCACCACTCGGCTCCAGAATGACCGCCGCGACGTCTCCCTGAGCCAGTCGCTGGTCCACGAAATCGAGGTCGTTTACCGGCGCGACCACCACCGTATCGAGAACGGCCCTTGGCACACCCGGCGGTGGCGCGGACTCGTTGACGCTCTTCTCACCAGGAACCGCGTAGTCATGCCAACCATGAAAGTGACCGGCAAACTTCAGGATCTTGTCGCGGCCAGTGAAGGAGCGCGCAATTCGCATCGCCAGCATTGTGGCTTCGGTACCCGACGAGGTAAATTCAACCTGCTCTACCGATGGAACCAATCCCGCGATTCGTTCGCCCCACTCGATCTCCAGTTCATGCCCCGCACCATAGTGCGTGCCTCGTTGAATCTGTTCGGAGACGGCCTCTACGATGCCGGGGTGACTGTGACCAAGGATCAGCGCGCCATGCCCCATGGCGTAGTCGATAATCTCGTTGCCGTCGATGTCCCATTTCCTGGAACCAGCGGCACGATTAACATAGAGCGGAAACGGCTTCATGTAGCGGACGTCATGCGTGACTCCGCGAGGAATCGCTTCTACCGCGCGCTTGTAGTAACTCTGTGAGCCAGGATGCTTGCTGATGAACTCTTGTTCGACTCGTTGGGTCAGTCCTGTTGCCATCGAAGTTGGACCTTCCTCCCTTTGGGTGTCAATTGGCCGCACCACGAACCGATTATCGACGAGCCCCTTTCTCGCTGTCCAGCCATAGGTCATATTGACGACCCGGACCCACCATGTTAAGTGTCGTTTCACTGGATAGACGGACTGACACGACGAATGGGAGCGAGAATGAGACTCGCCACATTGCCGCGAGTTCACCTGGCGCACCTACCAACTCCTCTGGAAGACGCTCAGTTCTTCAGCGCCACGTTGGGCGGACCGCGCATTCTGATCAAGCGGGACGATTGCACTGGGTTGGCCTTCGGCGGCAACAAGACTCGCAAACTGGAGTACCTGGTGGCCGACGCCCAGCGCCTGGGCGCATCTGTGGTGATCACCTGCGGGTCGGTTGGCTCGAATCACTGCCGCCAGACGGCGGCCGCGGCACGTATCGCTGGAATGAAGTGCATGCTGGCACTCAACGCTCCCGACGACGGTCCACCAGCGCAGGGGAACCTACTCCTGGACCGGATGCTCGGGGCCGAAATTCACCTCGTTTCGAGCGAAGCAGAACGTGACCCGATGATGGTGCATCTCGCCGAAACCTGTCGTGAACGCGGCGAGGAGCCGTACGTCATTCCGAGTGGCGGCTCGAATCCGCTAGGAGCCTCGGCCTATGTCGCGGCAACGTTCGAGTTGATGCAACAACTTGACGAGATGGGCATCGAAGCGAGTCGCCTCTACACCACCAGCAGCACGTCAGGGGGAACCCACGCGGGACTGGCCATCGGCGCGGCTATCGCCGGAGCAACCTATACCGTGCAGGGGATCGCCATCGAGGGGACCGAGGAAGAGGTGCGCGGCGTCGTCCTCCCCCTGGCGAACGAAACGGCGGAGTTCCTTGGCAGCGACGTCCGGCTGTCACCTCATGACATACACGTGGATGACCGCTTCGTCGGCGAAGGCTATGGGATCCCAACCAACGAGTGCCTCGACGCAATGAACGCGTTGGCGCGGACCCAGGCCATCTTGCTCGATCCTGTCTACACCGCAAAAACGATGGCCGGGCTGATCGAGCACATTCGAAGTGGCGACGTTGGCTCGGGCGAGACAGTGGTCTTTCTTCATTCAGGTGGCACTCCTGCCCTGTTTACCTATGGCGCCCCACTGCTGCACGCGCTCGAAGCACGGGGAATCTGACGACGCCATTCTTCGTGAGATTCAACTCGGTGCCCGGGTCGCGTCGGGCGGTCTGGTGGCGAACGAATGACCGCTTAGGGCTAGCGCCAGTTGGTAGACTTTGCGCGTGGATACAGCGAACATAACCAACTACGTCGACGTGGCCGTCGACACGCAACTCGCTGAACGCGATCGTCTCTTCACATATGAGTTGCCGGAGTCGATGGCCGAGCGCATTACCGAGCGGCAGCTGGTCTGGATCCCGCTGCGCAAAGACCTGAAGCTCGGCATCACGATTCGCATCCACACCGATCCACCTGACATCTCGCTCAAGGCCATTCACGCACCAGTCGAGCCAGAGTTCCGCCTCTCGTTGCAACAATGGGCTGTCGTGAGCTGGCTGCGACAGAATACCTTGTGCACCATCTTCGAAGCGGTAACGCCCTTCTTGCCGCCAGGAGTCTCACAACGCAGCGTCGAATATCTTCAGCTGCGCGCGGGTGTCGATCTGCGGAACGTGAAGCTCACCACGGCCCAGCAGCGGCTGGTCGATTTGCTGTCTGAACGTGGCGAGATCAGTGTCGATGCGGCACGGCAGGCGCTGGGACGTGGCTTGACCTCGATCATCCCGCGCCTGGATGAGGCGGGAGTGATTCAACGTACCGCTCGCGTTCGAAATCGACCAACTCACACCAGCACCACGCGTTACGTGCGTCTGCTGGAGAACGGCGATCTCGATTTGCATCGCGCTCCGGCTCAGAGAAGAGCGTTAGAGGTCGCCCGCCGTCGGGCCGCGATCACGCATGGTGCTGAGCTTCCCTGGGACGACCTGGTACGAAGAACAGGCGTGACCGCGGCAGCACTGAAGGCCTTGGAAGCGCGCCATGCACTGGAAGTCATAGAACGACTGCAAACATCCGCTCCGCAAGACGCACATGGTGCAGCACAACGGGTTCAGCTGACAGACGAGCAATCCAACGTCTGGCGCTCAGTCGTTCAGGCACTTCGTGACGGTCGGCATCACGAGTTTCTGCTGCATGGCATCACTGGCAGCGGCAAGACCGAGATCTATTTGCGGGCAGCCGCCTGGGCGCTGAGCCGCGGGCAGCAAGTGATTATGCTCGTGCCAGAAATCAGCCTGGCGACTCAGGTCGTCGGACGATTCACCGAGCGCTTCCCGGGTCGCGTGGCGGTGCTGCACAGTGGGCTCAAGGACTCCGATCGCTACCAGACGTGGCGTGCCATCGCATCTGGCCAGATCTCGATCGTGGTCGGGCCACGATCAGCCCTCTTCGCCCCACTCGAAAATGTTGGATTCATCGCGATCGACGAAGAGCACGAGGACGCTTACAAGCAGGACGTTCCGCCTCGCTATCACGCCCGTGAAGTGGCGCGTGAGCTCGCTCGAAGGCACAGTGCGGTGCTCCTCCTCGGTAGCGCGACACCGGACGTCGGCACGTTTCGATCGGCGCGTGTGGGAAAGATCGATCTGCTCGAGCTCCGCTCACGCGTCGGCCCCATGCTGGTGCAGGACGTCGCGGCGAGGCGAGTGCGCCTCGAGCTTCCGGCCGTCAAGCTGATCGACATGCGGCTAGAGCTTCAGCAGGGCAACACCCACATCTTCAGTCGCGAGCTTCAGGAACTGATGTCGCGCGCGGTCTCTGCCGGAGAACAGGTTATTCTCTTCCTCAATCGTCGGGGACAGTCGACCTTCATCCAGTGCCGCTCCTGCGGCCACGTCGAAACCTGTCCATACTGCGACGTTCCGCTCTGCTTTCACGGCGATCGCCGTCAGATCGTCTGCCACCGTTGCGGCCATCGACAGCCCCCTCCACATCACTGTCCCGAATGCGGCAGCGGTGCCGTGGGATACTACGGCACCGGTACGCAACGCGTTGAACTTGAGGCTCAACGTCTACTGCCGGATGCTCGCGTCATGCGTTGGGATCGGGACGTTCTGAAGCGCGGCGTCGACCACTCAACCTTGATGCAGCGCGTACTACGTCACGATGTGGATGTCGTGGTTGGCACTCAGATGGTCGCCAAGGGCCTCGACTTCCCGCTCGTCTCGACCATCGGCGTCATCAACGCCGACACCGTGTTGCACCTGCCAGATTTCCGCGCGGCCGAGCGCACGTTTCAACTGCTGACCCAGGTAGCTGGTCGCGCCGGTCGCCGCGTTCCTGGCAGCAATGTGGTGGTGCAGTCGTACTCGGTCGATCACTACGCGATCCAGACCGCATGTCGCTACGATTACGAGGGGTTCTTCGCTGAGGAGACCGCCTATCGTCGCCACCACGGTTATCCACCATTTCGTCGTTTGATCCGTTTGGTGTACCGCAACGCGAACGAGACGACCTGCCAGACAGCGGCCGAAGAGATGGCGGATGAACTCGCCCACCGGGCATACGCCATGCGCCTGAACGATGTCGATCTGCTTGGCCCTACGCCAGCGTTCACGGCCAAGATCCGCGGCCGATATCAATGGCAGATTCTGCTGCGCGGCGACGATGCACTGACGTTGGCCCAATCCACGCAGTTCGATCCCGGCTGGCTGGTTGACGTCGATCCAGTGAGCCTGCTGTGACGGTTCCATCGAATCAGCGGTGTCAGGTGTGCCAGGCTCGGGCGGAAGCGACAGGAATTTCACGATATACTTAGGTGAGCAATCGCGCGAGCACATCGCAATATCCAATGGGGAACGAAATTCATGGCAGCGTTGAAGGTAATTACCGAGGGTGACGCTCGGCTCAGGCAGAAGGCCATCAAAGTCCGCCGGGTCGACGACGAAATCCGGCGTTTGATGCGGGACATGCACGAGACGATGCAGGTGGAACGTGGGGTCGGCTTGGCCGGCAATCAGGTTGGCGTCCTGCGTCGCGTTATCGTGATCTGCATCCCAGAAGGTCTGGAAAATGAAGGTGATCCCGAGATGACGCTGTCTCTGGTGAACCCAGAAATCGTGCGGTCGAGCGGTCGTCAGGTCGGCACTGAAGCATGCCTCAGTATTCCGGAGTGGTACGGGGACGTCGCCCGCGCGATGAACGTCACGGTCAAGGCGCGCGACGAGAACGACAAGGAAGTTCGCATAAAGGCGAGCGGCTACCTCGCTCGCATCCTCCAGCATGAGATCGACCACCTGGACGGCATCCTCTTCCTCGATCGCGTGGAAGACAAATCGACTTTACGCCACATCACCGACGCCGAGATCGAAGCCGCCGAAGCTGAAGCTGCTGCCGAAGAGGCAGCGGAAGAAGAAGTCCTGGTCGGTGGATCCGGCGACTCGTAGCCGCCTCCCGACGCCGAGCCTCACATTGCATACTCACGGGCGACCAGTTGGTCGCCCGTTTCGTACCCTCAGATGAGATTTCTGGGGTGTCGATGAAGATACCGCGAACCGCGCTGAAGACGATTACATCATCACGTGGCGTTGATTGACGCGGCAATTCTCCGCTTCCATGATGGCGTCAATTCTGGCTAACGTGGCATCCAGACGCTCGTTCTCATTGAAGACCACATAATCGAAGTCCCGCACCGCGCGAAGCTCTCGTGACGCGGTCGAAATACGGGCCATCAACGCTTCTGGATCGTCAGTCTTGCGCCCCCGCAGGCGTCGCATCAGTTCCGCCATCGACGGAGGTAGCAAAAAGATGAAGATCGCCTCGGGAACCATCTCGCGTATGGAGGCGGCTCCTTGGACATCGACCTTCACCACCACAGTCTTACCGGATCGCAGAGCGTTACGCACTCGATCCTTGGGAACGCCGTAGAGGTTACCGTACACCTCGGCAGATTCGAGGAACTCGCCTTGCTCGCGAATCGACAGGAAGTCGTCGCGCTTCATGAAGAAGTAATGGACGCCGTCGATCTCCCCAGGCCGTCGTTGTCGCGTGGTGGCAGTCACGGCAAAAACAAAATCGGGATGAACCAGCCGCATCTGTTCGATGACGGTATCTTTGCCGACGCCGGACGGTCCGGAGATGACAAGAAGTCGCGGCTTCGCCAACGACCGGAGCTCATCGATGAGCTCATCCGCCTGAGCATTCAGGCCATGGTCGTCGGTCACTGTCACCGCCCTCCCATTTTCGTTCTCCATTGCCTCACGGGTCCGAATCGAATCCGCGACTCGAGTCTCGCGATCGTCGGTCAACAACCGTCTCTCCCCGACTTCACTCTCAACGGTACACTATCGAGCAGTTCGGCTACGACGCGTCCACCTATCAGGGGGTCCATCAGGTGTTCGATTCATTGACCGTCGCCGCGCTCGTCGACGAGCTGTCGAACCAGCTGCTCGGAGGGCGCATCCAAAGAGTGCTCCAGCTCGATGCCGATTCTATCGGCTTTGAAATCTACGCAGAGCACCAGCGCCACTACCTGGTCGTGAGCGCCGACAGCCGCAACCCTCGGCTCTATCTCTCATCCACCCGTTTGAGCGCTGATCCGAGTCGCGTCTCTCCGCTCCTGCTCCTGCTACGGAAATACGCGCGAGGGGCTGAAATCGTTTCAATTCAGCAACCCCCACTCGAACGGGTTGTTCGAGTGAGTATAGCCAAGCGATTTTTCATGGACAAGAAGGACGTACCTCAGGAGGAACCCGAGGACGACGAAGATACCGGCGAGATCATCTACTGTGATCTCGAGATCGAAATTATGGGCCGGCGCAGCAATCTCATTTTGACAACTGAAGACGGCCGGATTCTCGACTCCGTCAAACGCGTGACTCCAGAGATGAGTCGCGTGCGACCGATCCTCCCTGGGAGGAAATATGAGCTCCCGCCGCCACAGGAGAAGCAAGATCCACGGCATCTGACGCCGCAAAAGGTTGCGAGTCTCTTTGGTGACGTGGAAGCGGGCACGTTGTTGGCATCGGCCCTCGTGAGCAAACTCGCGGGCTTCAGTCCACAGATGGCACGTGAGACCGCTTTCAGGGCCGTTGGTGACGAGAAATACGTAATTGAGCATTCACTCGCTCCAGAGCAATCTGAGCGGCTTTCAGAGGCACTCAGGTCGCTTCTAGAACCGTTGGAGACATCGCAGTGGCGACCGACGGTCTATCGAGATGACGACGGTCATGTCTTCGCCTTCTCTTCGATCCGTCTAGAGCACTTAATCTCACGCGCTGTCGAGGAGCCACAACCGTCCATATCTCGAGCGGTGGAACTGGCGATCGAGTCCGGGCAGAAATCGGCACCGATACGTCACGCTCAACGACGAGATCAGTTGGTCGCAGAAATTGAAGATGCGGTGAAACGTGCCGCTTCGCGCGTTCATTCGATCGAAGAAGAGCAAACCCGAGCCCGTGAGGTTGAGCGCTGGCGCGAGGCCGGTGAGACAATTTATGCCCACATCTACGAGATCGAACCGGGCCAGGCAAGCCTGGAGGCCGACGGCGCTCACTTTGACCTCGATCCGTCACTGTCGCCGAGCGACAACGCGCAGGCTTATTTCGAGCGCTACCGCAAGGCGCAGTCGGCAACTGAGCATCTGCCCGAACTCGAGCGGGAAGCGCGGGGAACGTTGTCCTATCTAGAGCAGCTCCGCACTCTGGCCGCACTTGCTGAAGGCATCGATCAGATCGAGGCGCTTCGAGGTGAATGGGAAGAGTGGCGGCGTCCACACCTGGAACAACGTGGCAGACGCGGCCCTGCTCGAACCAAACGAAAGCAGCCGGTCGCGTTCCGGACAGAACGTGGCGACACCATCTACGTTGGCCACAGTGGCCCGGAAAACGAGGCAGTGACCTTCGATATCGCCGGGCAAGATGACGTCTGGCTGCACGCGCGTGGCGTTCCCGGCAGTCACGTGATCCTACGAACATCAGGTGAAGAATCGAACAACGTGCTGGAGGCGGCAGCCGCACTTGCCGCCTGGTATAGCTCAGCGCGCACCTCAACCTCGGTGGAGGTTGACGCAACACAGCGTCGTTACGTGCGCAAGATCAAGGGTGCGGGACCGGGGATGGTCACCTACCGTAACGAGCAAACATTGAACGTGCATCCCCGTGGCCCAAAGGATCTCGGGCTCGAGTAATCTCAGCGGACGCACGAAAACGAGGCGGGCTGCCGGAGCAATTCGACAGCCCGCCTCGTTTCAGTTCTTGACTGTGCTAGGCGAATCTCGCGAGGATAATCCCAAGCTCGTACAGCGCGTACATCGGCGCCGCCACCATGAACATGTTGAACGGGTCGGGCGTTGGAGTGATGATCGCGGCCGCAATCATGATCACGATGAGCGCGTACTTGCGAAGCGAACCAAGCAAACGCGCCGTCACAACGCCAATCTTCGCCAGCACGTACATGACGATGGGCAGCTCGAACACAATGCCTACCCAGATGAGGAGCGTCATGTAGAACGAGATGACCTCACTGGCCCGGAATTCGGAGGTGAAGGTGCTGCCACCGAAACCGTGAAGGAACCGCAACGCACGTGGGATGACAATGAAGAAGGAAAACAGGACGCCGAGAACGAACATCCCCGTCACGAACGGAATGGCGCGATACACGTACTGCTTCTCGCGCCGGGTAAGCCCAGGGGCGAGGAAGCGGATGATCTGATAGATCAGGACCGGCATGGAGAGGGCGATTCCGACATAGAGCGCCACCTTCATGAAGATGGTGAAGCTCTCTGTCGGCGAAATCGCCAACAGCGGACCCAGACCGGACATGCGCTCCATGAGGCGAACCAGTCGCATGGAGACCACAAGCCCGAGGACGAAACCCACGATGACCGACAATGCCGAGTAGACCAGGCGAGTACGAAGCTCCTCCAGGTGCTCCTGGAGCGTCATCTCCTCGAAAGTGTCCGGCTCCGGATCAACTGGTGCGGGGGTGTTCGAACGACGTACGCGATCCAGAATGCTTACCATGACTCCTGCTCTGCCCGACCACTGGCGACGTCTCCGGTTTTCGACGTCTATGTTTTACGCTGCCCCTGCACGCGCTTCCCGACTCGCATTCAGCCTGGGAAGATCGCGTGCGGCATTACCGGCACCACGACTACTTGGCGGCGGTGTGCTCCTGAATGAACTCCAGGGCGTCTCCAACTGTGACAATGCTCTCGGCTTGCTCGTCGGAGATCTCGACGCCAAACTCTTCCTCTAGCTGCATGATCAACTCTACCAGGTCCAGAGAGTCAGCGTTCAGATCCTGAACGAACTCCGCATCCGGGGTCACTTTCTCCGGGTCAACGCCAAGCTGCTCGGAGACGACATTCTGGACACGCTCAAACACCGAGGACACCCTGATCACCTCCTACTAATCCCACGTGAGAGATTCTTCCCTATTGCACGCGAATTATGCATGTGTGCTCGGAACGCGGCAACAACCGATTCCGTGCACGTCACGAGTAAACCAAACCAAGAATCAACGTGAAACCCGAAAACGCTCCGAAGTGAAGCATCACCGAGAAGCCTTCATACCTTCGGCGATTGTCCCGAGTACGCCGTTGACGAACCGGCTGGAGTTTTCTCCGCCAAATCGTTTGGCCAACTCGACAGCCTCATTGATGGCTGCCTTGAGCGGCACATCCGACTCGGTTGTCAACTCGTAGATGGCAATGCGCAGTATGTTCCGGTCGACCGCGGGGAGCTGATCAACGGGGAAGGCCGGGGCAGCCAGACCGATCTCGCGATCGATCCCTTCGTGGTTCTCGACGTAGCCGGTCACCAGTCGTTCAACATAGCGGCGAACCGGCTGCGGAAAGCTGAGGTCCTCGCTGTAGCGCGTCAGGACCTCCTGAGCGGTGTGCCCAGCAATATCCGCTTCATACAGAACCTGAAGCGCAATGATGCGTGCTTGATGTCGTGTGCTGGCAACTGCCATGAAAACCTCGTCCTCGTATTGTCACATTCGGTGGCTCGCCAGACAGACGATCGAAATGCGTCATCCCAGTCCACGAGCAATATCGATTCCCCGCGAACCGAGTATCCTCAATTGTACCGTGCGTTCCGCAAGCTCGCCGACGCCTCAGCGCCCGTTCCTACAGCTAGTCGGACACGACGGGAACCACGCTATCCCGCGTTCGAGCGATGAACTCACCAATGAACCCGGTGTGCACGTGGCCACTGACAAATGCCCCATCGGCCACCACGGTCTTGTAAAAGTCGACGGTGGTGTCTACTCCAGAGATCACGGTCTCGTTCAGCGCCCGTTCCAGCCGGGAGATCGCTTCCTGCCGATCAGCACCCCACACGATTATCTTGGCCAGCAACGAATCGTAGTGCGGCGGCACCACGTAGCCCGAATAGAGGTGAGAATCGATGCGCACACCGGGTCCTCCAGGCAGCACCAGGTCCTCAACCTGGCCACAGCTCGGCGCGAAGTCGGCCGAAACCTTCTCGGCGTTGATTCGAGCCTCGATCGCATGGCCATGCGGGCGACAATCCTTCTGGCTAAAGCTTAGCTGCTCTCCCGCCGCAACGCGAATCTGCCATTTGATCAGATCGACGCCTGTCACCAATTCGGTAACCGGATGTTCGACCTGGATACGTGCGTTCACCTCGGTGAAGTAGAAGTGTTCCTCGCGATCGACCAGGAACTCGAACGTTCCCGCGCCGGTGTAATTGAGCGCCTTGGCGGCGCGAACCGCGGATTTGCTCAGTCCGTCCCGCAGCTTGCTCGAAATGTTCGGCGCGGGCGACTCTTCGATGAGCTTCTGGTAGCGACGCTGCAACGAGCAGTCACGCTCACCGAGCGACAGTACGTGTCCGTGATTGTCCGCCAGAATCTGCACCTCGATGTGCCGCGGGTGATCGAGATAGCGTTCGATGTAGACGGCGCCGTTTCCGAAGGCCGCCTGCGCTTCGGTCTGCGCGAGCGGGAAGGCCTGAATCAGGTCACGCTCGTCCCAGGCGACGCGCATGCCACGTCCGCCGCCCCCGGCTACCGCTTTGATGAGCGCCGGATACCCAATTTCCTTGGCAATGACTCGCGCTGTCTGCACATCGTGAACCGGGTCTTCGGTGCCAGGTACGATCGGTATCTTGGCGTGACGCATGATCTGGCGCGCAACTGCTTTGTTTCCCGATTGTGACAACACTTCAGGCCGGGGACCGATGAAGACCAGGTTGCATTCTTCACAAATTTCGGCGAGCGACGGGTTCTCCGCCAGGAACCCATATCCTGGGTGGAGTGCGTCGCAGCCGGTCACCACCGCGGCGCTGATGATCGCCGGGATGTTGTTGTAGCTGCGCGATGCTGGACCTGGCCCGATGCAGACCGCCTCATCCGACATACGCACCGGCAACGAATCACGGTCGACATCGGAATAGGCCACCACGGAGCTGATTCCCAACTCATGGCAGGCGCGCAAGATGCGCAGTGCGATCTCACCTCGATTGGCGATCAGGATCTTTCGGAACACGCGTATTGCCTATCTACGATGACATGAACATTCCGCCATCAACGCCCAGAACCTCACCCGTGATGTAACGCGCGTCGGGTGAGGCAAGAAACGCGACGGCGGCGGCGACATCTTCTGGACTGCCGAAGTAACCGACCGAAATCTGCTCCAGCATCCGAGTTTTCAGATTCTCCGGAATTACGTCGGTCAGCCGGGTCTCGATGAAGCCAGGCGCCACAGCATTCACCGTGACACCCCGCGAGCCAATCTCTCGAGCGAGCGACTTGGTCAATCCGATCAGACCGGCCTTCGCCGCGGCGTAATTCGCCTGCCCGGCGTTTCCGACGAGTCCTACCACGGAAGACATGTTGATGATCCGACCGTAGCGCTGTCGCATCATCGGACGTATGGCAGCCTTCGAACAGAGATAGGCGCTCTTCAGATTGGTGGTCAGTACCGCGTCCCAATCAGCGTCCTTCATGCGCATGATCAAGGTGTCTCGAGTGATCCCGGCGTTGTTCACCAGTACGTCAAGACGGCCAAAGGCGTTGATCGTCTGCTCGATCATGGTTCCGACCTGATCGGCATCGGTGACATCTGCTCGGTGCGTCATGGCCGTTCCGCCCGCGGCCGTTATCTCGGCGACTACGGCATCCGCCTCGGATTCATCGCCACGATAATTGACGACCACCTGGTAACCGTCCGAGGCAAGACGAATCGCCGTCGCCCGGCCGATACCCCTTACCGCGCCGGTCACGATGGCAGACCGTTTCACCTGCTCCTCGTCGCTCATCAGCATCCCCTCCACAGCTCACGTCGAGAATCACTGGCGAACAACACACGTTGCCGTTCCGTCCGAATGTCACAGAGACAGTGTTCGGCTCGAACCAACGCCAGTGATGATGAAAATGGGATCTCAGGATCGCAGGAGCGCTTCGGCCTGCTCGGTCTCCAGACCCTTGGAGATGCGTGCGATCAGCCCGCTGAGCACCTTCCCCGGCCCCACCTCGAAGAAGTGACCGACCCCGCTCTGAACCGCATGCTGGATGACGTCGACCCATCGAACCGACGCCGTGATTTGCGCGATCAACTCGTCCCGCAGATCATGCGGCTCGATTAGCGGCCGAGCATCGACGTTGGCGATCAACGGCACAATCGGACGAGCGAAATGTGTGTCGGCGATCAGCGGTGCCAAGCCATCGACCACGGGCGCCATCAATGACGAGTGGAATGCACCGTTCACCGGCAGCGGAATAACCCGCCGCGCGCCCGCACTTCGAGCCAATTCTCCCGCCCGCTCCAGCGCATCGCTTCGCCCGCTCAGCGTCGTCTGGCCAGGAGCGTTGATATTGGCGATCTCGGTGCCGGACTGGTTGGCGATTTCGAGCAAGACGGTGTCGCTCAGGCCAATGATGGCAACCATGCCACCCAGGCCATGTTCTTCCATGAGCTCGCCGCGCCTGCGGACCAAGCGTGCGGCGTCCGCTAAATCGAGCGCGCCGGATGCGACCAGCGCCGAATATTCACCCAGACTATGACCGGCAACCACCACAGGCTCCGGCAGTCGTCCTCGCTGCTTCAGCACCTCGAAATACGCAATGCTGGTCGCGAGAAGGGCTGGCTGCTGATTGCGCGTCGCCAGCAGCTCCTCGTCTGGACCGTGAAAAATTACATCGGACAGGCGAAACCCCAACGCGTCATCAACTCGTGCGAACACCGCGCGGGCGATCGGCTCCTGCTCTGCGAGCTCATATCCCATACCCACATGCTGTGAGCCCTGGCCAGGGAAGACCCAGGCAGCCTTGCGAATTTCGTCAATTGCCATTCTTGTGCACCCCGGCAGATCCCCAACGAACCACGTTCGCGGCCCACGAAAGGCCGGCGCCAAATGCCACCAACACCACGTTCATGCCAGGCTGAAGCGCCCCCGCGTCGGCCGCCTCGGCTATGCAAATCGGCACTGACGCGGCCGATGTGTTCCCATACTTTTCAATATTGACCCAGACCTTGTCGCGTGGCAGTTCAAGGCGCTTCGCCGACGCGTCAATGATTCGCAAATTCGCCTGGTGCGGAATGAACAGATCGATGTCAGACAGCGACAGACCCGCTTTGACCACGGCTTCGACGGCCGCCTCGCCCATCACCCGAACGGCGAACTTGAATACTTCTCCGCCATTCATCTTCATGTGTGGCGCGGGTACCATCGATTCATTGCCGTTGGGTACGCAAGTCGGAGCGACAC
The DNA here is from genome assembly GCA_963782955.1 of uncultured Chloroflexia bacterium. Classification (GTDB taxonomy): domain Bacteria; phylum Chloroflexota; class Chloroflexia; order Thermomicrobiales; family Thermomicrobiaceae; genus CALAGB01. The sequence goes on from CAWALJ010000002.1 coordinate 566,446, forward strand.
CATTGACGTAGAGACTCTGCGCTCCGCGACCGTCAGATCCCAACACCGTCGAGAGAACGCCCTCATGGGAGTCGCTAGCCTGCAGCACAACCGCGCCCGCGCCGTCGCCAAACAATATGCAGGTGCCGCGATCGGTGAAGTCGAGATAACGCGTCAGCGCATCGGCCCCGACGACCAGCACCGTGCGAAATACTCCGGAACGAACGAATTGCGCGCCAACGCTGAGCGCATAGACGAACCCCGAACAGGCGGCATCCAGGTCGAAGGCACCAGCACGAGTCGCACCCAACTCTGCCTGAAGCACCGACGCCGAGGCCGGCATGATCTGATCTGGAGAATCGGTAGCGAGGACGATGAGATCGATCGATTCAGGATCGACTCCGGCGACCGCAAGCGCCTTGCGCGACGCCGCGGCGGCCATGCTAACCGTCGTATCGGACTTGGTGGCGAGACGACGTTCACGGATGCCGGTACGCGCGACAATCCATTCGTCCGACGTTTCCACCATGCGTTCGAGGTCGAGGTTGCTCAGCACTCGCTCAGGAACATACATCCCCCAACCGGTGATTGCCGCGTTCAACACCGTTCCTGGCTGTCCCTTTCTCGAGGCGCGTGAACCATCCGGGCCTATCTCGACCGACTTGCGAACGTGGTCGGGATAATGCCGGAGGGCGCGATCGGCGCCCGAATCATGCGTCGACGAGTTATTGGCTCTCGGTTCGTCGCGGCTTGGCGACCTCGATGACTTGGCGCCCCTTGTAGGTGCCACAATTCGGACAGACGTGGTGGGTCTTCTTCTTCTGACCGCACGTCGGACAGGTCATCAACTGAGGCAGCTTGAGATAGTGATGCCGCCGTCGATTACCCTGACGCCCTCGACTTACACGCTGTTTTGGCAACGCGCCCATAATCGTTCCTCCTTAATCAATCGTCAACATGTTCCGAACAGAAACTTACCAGGATCGCCTGACGAGAATCCGCCTATTGATCGCTTTCGAGCAAATTGCGAAGAACCGCCAGACGCTCGTCCCCGTCAACTTCTTCATCGTCTTCGTCAACTTCGAATTGCTCGATGCCGGGGCAATCCTCGCGACAAAGCGGCTGCATCGGTAGCGAGACAATGGCTACCTGGCGCAACAGCTCATCAAGATCGAGCTCATGATTATTGTCGATCACGAAGATGTCTTCGTGCTCCGGCACGTAGAGCGGTACCCCGGTCCGCACGTCTACGCTTGGCCGAAAGTCTGCCTCAAAGCCACCCTCGATGCGCGCCTGACAGAGTTCCAAGCAACGAACGCACTCAAGTTCGACCATGGCCGACATCTGTCCGTCGGCCAGGATGCCTTCGACGACCCGTGTGAGCCGAACCCTGGCACTCACGTCGGTCGCGGTCGTTGACTCGTCGAGCGACAGCCGCTCCAACTTGAGTTCGACGAGCCGCGTGGAACCAACGGTCTCTTTCAGCAGCTGGGCGACGTTCACTATAGTGTCGTTGTTCAGCGTTCGTATATGCAGTGACATTTCGCCCCCTGCTACGCGCCCGTGATCTTGGACAGACGCGCAAACTAGAAAAGTATATGTGTTCGTTCGAGGTCGGGTCAAGCCGAGGATCAGCCGCCTTGAATTCCGCGGAGAACGGGCGATTTTCGACCTCGTTGACGCCCGGACGCTGCATGTTGCTGGCCACCATCCTTACGGAAAAGACAACACGTGTTGCGGCCATCTTTGGCCCGGGTCTCGGCAGATTGGTCTTAGGTCAGTCCTGCACTGTGACGGCAGCGCGGCAACTCGATTGTTGGCCACGGATCGGGCTGCTAGCATGGTCACACCGACGTAGATCGACGACCGGATCCCGCACCTCTGGAGGAACGATGAATCTCAATTTCGAACTTCTGAAGCGTATCGCGGAGGCGCCGGGCATCCCGGGCTACGAGGACGCCGTGCGTGCCATCGTGATCGAACAGATGCGCCCTTTGGTGGATGAGCTCCGTGTTGACGCGCTGGGAAATGTGATCGGAACGCGCCACGGAAACGGACCGCGCGTCATGCTGGCGGCCCACATGGATGAGATTGGCTTTATGGTCAAAAGCATCGACGATTATGGAGGACTGCGCCTGCAGCCAGTCGGCGGATTCGACGCGCGCAACCTCGCCGCGCAACGTGTCTTCGTCCACACCCGGAGCGGCAATGCACTTCGCGGCGCCCTCCACGCAAGACGCGAGTCTCACCCTCCCGCGCACCTGGGTGACGTCAAGCCCGACCGGCTCGAAGATCTGTTCGTCGACGTTGGGCTCACACCGGATGAGACGAAGGCTCAGATCGAAATCGGGAACATGGTGACGTTCGACCGGACGACGGAGCGCGTCGGCAACACCGTGATGAGCAAATCGCTCGATGACCGGGTGTCGGTCTTCATCATGCTCGAAGTGCTGCGAGCCCTGGGGACACACGAGGTAGAGATCGCCGCGGTAGCCACGGTGCAGGAAGAGGTTGGACTGCGTGGAGCTCACACCGGCGCGTTTGGCGTCAACCCGGACATCGGCATCGCCATCGACATTTGTCCGGCAGGCATGCCCGGCGGTGATCCAGCGGAACAGGTAACACGTCTGGGCGGCGGACCAGCCATCAAACTGATGGACCGCTCGGTTATCACCAATCACCGGCTCGTGCGCCATTTCCGCGACGTGGCCGAGCGTGCGGGCATCGCGTACCAACTGGAAATCCTCCCATTTGGAGGCACCGACGCAGGCGCTATTCATCAGACTCACGCCGGAGTCGCATCGATCACCATCTCGATCCCGACGCGCTACGCGCACACCGTCAATGAAATGGCCAGCATGGATGATATCGCTGCCACCATCGATCTTATGACGCAGTATCTGGCTGAAGCACACCAGGGAGACTATCGGCTGGGATGATTCGCACTTGCGCTGTAGTGGATAACAATGAAATGACTGTTGACGGATGCGCACGACGAGCGCAAGGTGACAAGACATTGCCGCTTGGAGTTACATAGCGGCGCTTTGTTCGTCAACCGCTTGGTATTGATACGATTGTTGCCAGTTGATCGGTGTGGCTGTGGAGTAGGTCCGTGGCGAAAATCCTGCTCGTCGAAGACGAAACGTCGTTGCAGGCGACTATCGCATACAACTTGAAAAAGGCAGGATACGAGATCTCGACAGCTTCGGATGGTGAAGCCGCGCTGGAATTGGCAAAGGATCTGCATCCGGATCTCGTATTGCTCGACGTGATGCTACCGACCATCGACGGTTTCGACGTGTGTCGCAACATTCGCCGGAGCAGTGGTGTCCCTATCATCATATTGACCGCCCGCAACGACGAGATCGACCGCGTAGTCGGGTTGGAAATCGGTGCCGACGATTACCTGACAAAGCCCTTCTCCATGCGCGAACTCCTCGCCCGTGTGAAGGCACTGCTTCGACGGCGTGACCTTCTCGAACAGGACATGGTCAAGGAAAAACGCCCCAGCGCCAGTGTCATCACGGTCGGCAACCTTCGCATCGATCTCGACGCCTATCGGGTCAGCATCAACGAACGTGACATTACCCTCAAGCCCAAAGAGCTTGAACTCCTGGTCCATCTCGTCAAGCACCGTGGAAATGTCTGCCCGACACGCCAGTTGCTGGGTGAGGTATGGGGCTATGACTACTACGGTGACAGCCGAACGCTTGCGGTTCACATACACGGTTTGCGCGAGAAGCTGGATTCTGAGCCTGGTGGCTCGAGATTGATCGAGACTGTTCGTGGTGTCGGCTATCGTTTTGCTGGGTGAGTCAACATGCGCCTGCGCCTCTCGAGCGGACTTGTCATCGCCTTCATCGTCGTGGTGGCGGCGATTTTTCTGGCACTGGATGCCGCGCTCACCGGGTCTGTCAGCAGCCATAATAATCAGCAAGCCTTAGCACATCTGAAGCAGCAGGCGACTCTGGCGAGTCAGGCCGCGGCACCAGCAATATCGGCGTCCGCCACCGACCGCGTTCGGATTGCAGAACAAATCGCCGCCGCTACCAACGACAATGTCACGATCTTTGATCCCCTTGGTACCCCAGTCGCTGACAATCGCATCGCTCCAGAGCAAGTTCCATCTCAACCGTTACCGGCAGAGGTTGCCGCGGCGATGCAAGGAAACGTCAAGGTGGTAGAGCGGATCGATTCTGTCAGCAACCATCGACCTGGTATGTCGCGGCACCGATCCGCAGTGGGAATCAGGTCGTGGGAGTGGTTCGACTGTCGAAGCCGAGTGCGGACCTTGCATCGGGCACGGGCGGCGAGCGCGCGACCATTGCCCTGTTGCTGGCGCTAGGGGCACTCGTCATACTCCTGGCGATTGCGATCATCACGCGAATCGCTTCCCGGCCGCTGGCGAAGATCGTCGCGGCAACGCAGCGTGTATCACGCGGCGACTTGACCGCCCGCGCGTCGATCGAGGGTGGAGGCGATTTTGTCGACGTCGCGATCGCCTTCAACGAGATGGCCGACGAGCTTGAAGCCACGTTCGGCGCAATCGAGATCGAACGCCGCAGACTGGAATCAATTGTCGAGCATCTTGGGGATGGCGTTCTGATTGTCGACCACGAGGGCAACGTCGCGTTGATGAATCTATCCGCCGAGAAATTGCTAGGGATACGTCATGGTCGGGCGATCGGGCGTTCCTATGCACAGGTGCTGCGAGACTACGAGTTGGTCGCCGTCGTGCGGGATGCTCAGGCGACAGATCACGCTGTCGGTCCTCCGACGGTGCGCTTCATCGAGGTCGGGCGGCCCCACCGCTCGGTGCAGGCCTTTTCACACCCAATTCCGTCGGACGATGCCCCGCTGACGCTGATCGTGCTGCGTGACATTACCGAATTCCGGCGCACCGAGGCAGTTCGTCGAGATTTCGTGGCGAACGTGTCGCACGACCTGCGTACCCCGATTGCATCGCTCAAGGCGCTTGTCGAGACCTTGCTCGACGGCGCTCTCGAAGATGAGACGGTGGCACGCGAGTTCCTTTCGCGCATGCAGATCGAAGTCGACGACCTGGCACGCCTGGTGGAAGAGCTATTGCAGCTTTCGCGAGCTGAAGCCGGTCAGATCGAGCTTCATTCCACACCCGGTAATCTGGCATCGCTGGCTCGTCACGTGGCCGAACGCATGCGCGCGCAAGCATCGCTAAAACAGATCGAGATCTTGCTAAATGCCGATGGAGATTTGCCATTGGCGACGTTTGATTCGGATCGGGTGGAACAAGTGCTGGTGAATCTGGTGCACAACGCGATCAAATTCACCCCAAGCGGAGGAACCGTCCAAATTGGCGTGTCGGCCAGCGAGGACGAAGTCATCGTTTCGGTGAAGGATAGCGGTCCGGGTCTAGAGCAGGATGACCTCGAGCGGGTTTTTGAGCGCTTCTACAAGGCCGATCGCTCGCGCTCAGCGGCTGGCAGCGGGCTTGGCCTCGCGATCGCCAAACACCTGATTCAACTGCACGGCGGGCGCATTTGGGTAGAGAGCGACTTTGGCGCCGGAGCGACCTTCAAGTTCGCGCTACCTCGTGACAGATCGTCGATTTCGGACGAGTTGGAGCCATTGGAGCGTCCAGACCGCGCGGCGACTCCCGGAGACTAATTCTCCCACTGACACTGCAAGTCAACGAAATTCAACGTCCGCTTAATACCCAGCTCGCGATGTCGGGCTAGAGTATGTGCAGCGCCCACAGCCGTTCCCGGACGCGACGCTAAACTGAATTCCCGCTCCTCCTCACACCGGTAGTGAATGTGGCCCCGCACGTTCACTACCGATCCCCTTTTCCGGCAAGGAATTTGTCCCGGTTCCTGCGCGCGATTTGGCTCCCATGAAGTCCCGCGAAAGCGGCGGCGCACTCGCGTCTCGGTATGACCTTCCACGTCTTCACAGGGCCGATACGCAGCGCTCAGTTGTCAAACGCCCACGCCACCATCAGCGGGAACTCTTCCCTCCAGAATGCGTCGCCATGCGAGCCGACCCGCTCCGTCATCACGACGTCCGCGCCAGCATGACGTAGCGCAACGGCCCAGCGCCTGGCGTTCTCGAGAAAGAAGGGCTCCAGCGTTCCCGCGACCAGGTAAACGCGAGGAAGTGAGTTCGGCACACTGACAGGCGGCCGGTAGCCCCCACCCGGCGACGCGGAGAAGACCGCTCCAAAGACGTCCGGATGGCGCAATCCGATGGCGAGCGCGAGCTCTCCTCCAATAGAGGCTCCCCACACCGCAGTGCGCCGGGCGGGAAGTGCGACGCCGAAACGTGTCTGTATCCGACGGCGGACGTCTTCGACGAAGAATGTCTCGTGCGCGGCGAATCGTTCCGCGTCAAACGCAGGCGAGTACTCCCGGAGCCGCGCGTCGTCTTCGGCGAGCCCGTGGACACCCACGATCATCGTTGACGCCGCGTTGGCGCGTCGCAGTGACTCCCTCAACCCAGCTATGTGCCACTGTCCGTCACCGGCGAAGACGATGGACTCGACTGGGGACGGCGGCACGTAGACCGTGATCTGGCGTCCTCCATCGTAGTCGAGTGTATCGGTAACGAGCTCTCCAGCTGTCGCTGACACGTGCGTGTGCTCCGTGCTCCTCACAAACTCACGTTGATGATTGCTGATGACGAGAATACTGGACCAGATCGTGGGCACGCCTGTTCGCGCAACGGAAGTTCACCTCCTGCTTTTCGCATTGCACCCCGATTGGGATCACCTGAGCGGCCGCGTCCGCAAGCGTTAGGGAACGACGGCAAACCGAAGCACGACTGCGCATGATGTTTTGCGCTGACAACCCACACTGTCCGGCCACATACCACATGCCGTGACGAACTGTCGATTAACTCGGCGTTAATCAGATATGCCTCGAACGATAATGTTCGCTCGGTACAGTTTCCCCGAACACGAATCCGTCCGAACCCGACGGTGTTCAAGGAGATTGACCGAGTGAAGAACGAGTACGAAGTCGAACAGGTTCAGATATCCAGAGCGGTGAATGATCCAGCAACAAAAGTCGACCGCATCTTGCTCATCGAAGACGATGGGACGCTTGTCGAGACGATTCGCTACTCGCTTCAAAAACGGGGCTTTCACGTCACGGCGGTGAACGATGGTGACGCTGGGCTGAAATCGGCGCGTGCGCTGCGTCCCGATCTCATCCTGCTCGATCTGATGTTACCCGAGATCGACGGACGAGACGTCTGCCGCCATCTTCGCACCTGGACTTCCGCTCCGATCCTCATCCTGACCGCGCTGGACCGCGAAGAAGACGTGGTCTCCGGTCTGGAGGCCGGCGCCGACGATTACCTCACCAAGCCCTTTGGCATGGCCGAGCTGATTGCCCGTGTTCGGGCGATCTTGCGTCGCGTCCGAACACAAGCAGAGGACCCGGAAGTACTGGTTGCGGGTGACCTGCTCATGATGTTGAGCGAGCATCGCGCGACATTCAACAATCGTGAACTTCGCTTGCCTCCCAAAGAATTTCGGCTGCTCGTGACGCTCGCCCGAAACGCCGGGAAGGTCTTCACGCGCGACCAGCTTCTTGACGAAGTGTGGGGGACGGACGTGGTGGTGGATCCACGAAACGTGGACGTTCACATCCGGTGGCTGCGCGCGCAGCTCGAAGGAGAGCCGGATGGCTCCTGGATGATTCAGACCGTACATGGTGTGGGATATCGATTCGCGGGTGAGCTCGGACCTTCGGTGCAGCCACCCAACCTCGAAAGGGGAGACGCTTAATGGAGGAGAATTCGAACCTCTTGGAAGAGGCCATGAGTGGCCGGATGTCGCGTCGTCAGGTCATTCGACGCGCGGCCGTGCTCGGTCTCTCGGTGCCAGCCATCGCCGCAATCTTGGCGGCCTGTGGCGGAGGAAGCAGCAGCACACCAACCGCAACGACTTCGAGCGGCGGCGCTTCGACCAGTACGTCGACTACGGCAGCGTCCGGGTCACCAGCGGCAACATCTACCATGGCGTCAACGGCCGCCAGCACCGGCTCACCAGCCGCGAGCGGAACGTTCACCCCACGGCAGATCAATGTGAAGCTCACTGGCTCTGGTTCGAGCTTCGTCGACCCCGCCATGCAGCTCTGGATCCAGAAGTACAAGGACCTCGCTCCTGGCGTCTCGATCAACTATCAGTCCGTCGGATCCGGTCAGGGCAAGAAAGACTTCATCGGCGGCGTCACCGACTTCGCCGGTACCGATGCCTACATGACCGACGCGGAGATGAAGCAGGCCCCCGGAACGCTCCACATCCCGGTGGTCCTCGGTCCCGCTGCAATGGCCTTCAACCTCAGCGGCGTCGATAACCTGCAACTCTCCGGCAAGACCATCGCCGACATCTACCTCGGCAAGGTCACCAAGTGGAACGATCCCGAGATCGCCGCCGACAACCCTGGCGTCACACTGCCGGGTACCGCGATCACCGTCGCCCACCGCTCCGATGGCTCCGGCACCACCGCCATCTTCACCAATTACCTGAGCAAGGTCAGCGACGAGTGGAAGACCAAAGTGGGCTTCAGCACCGCCGTTCAGTGGCCGGTGGGCGTCGGTGGCGCACAGAACCCCGGCGTCGCCGCCATCGTCAAGCAGACCCCCGGTGGCATTGGCTACGTCGAACTGGCCTACGCGCTCGAGAACAAGCTGCCCACCGCTAAGGTCAAGAATGAGGCTGGCGCCTACGTCGCTCCGTCCCTCCAGGGTGCCTCGGCCGATGCCGCAGGCTACGTCAACAACCTGCCGGACGATCTGCGCCTCTTCATCACCGACGCTCCGCAGGGCCAGGACGTCTACCCAATTACCGGCTTCTCCTGGGTGCTGCTCCACCCGTCATACGACAGCGCCGACAAGGCCAAGGCACTCACCGACTTCTGCTACTTCTGCATCACGCAGGGCCAGCAGATCTCCAAGACCTTGCAGTACGCGCCGCTCCCGGATGCGGTCCTGCCCATCGAGACCAAGAAGCTCGAGGCTGTCAAGTCCGGCGGCCAGAACGTCTTTACCGCACCGATGTAGTCAGGAAAGTGAACGAGACGGCAATTCGCTGTCGTCGATAGGTCGACGGAAGGGCAACGAGGTTGTTGCCCTTCCGTTGCCCAAACAGGGTCAAGGAATGTTATCCTCGCAAGCGCGAACGCACCGATTCCAGCAACGCAGATATGACCGCGGCCTGATGGAAGGATAATCGGACCGAAAGCATGCGAGCGCAAACCTCGTCAATTCCACTCAAAGATCGCCTGGCGCGACAGTTCCAGCATGGTGACGTCATTTTCTGGGTAATTTCGATGCTTTTCGCGGTCATCGTGGTGGCCCTGTTGTTCGCGGTGGTCGCGGTGACGTGGGATGGTTCCGGAGCGGCGCGCCACGCATTCGGCCTTCGCTTCCTCACCACCAGCGCCTGGAACCCGGTCACCAACGAATTTGGCGCAGCTCCAGCGATTTACGGGACGATCGTCTCCTCACTGCTGGCGTTGCTCTTCGCCGCGCCGCTTGGCGTCATGATCGCGATCTTCTTGAATACCCTGTGCCCCGACCGCTTGCGGATGCCGATTGGCATGATGGTCGAACTGCTGGCGGCCATCCCCAGCGTGGTCTACGGCATGTGGGGTATCTTCGTTTTCATCCCGTTCTTCCGAGATGCTATCGCATCGCCGATTTCGAGCACGGTTGGCAAAGCGATCCCGATCTTCGCCGGGCCGGTGACGGTGGGCCGCGGGCTCTTCGTGGCAGGCGTGATTCTGGCAATCATGATCTTGCCGACCATCGCGGCGATCTCTCGCGATGTACTGGCAGTCGTTCCGAGCAGCCAGCGTGAAGCGGTACTGGCTCTGGGAGCAACACGCTGGGAAGTCATTCGTCATGCCGATCTCCCGTACGCCCGGGCCGGAATTGTAGGTGGCATGATGCTCGGCCTCGGTCGCGCACTGGGCGAGACGATGGCAGCGACGATGGTCATCGGGAACACCCCGCAAATTAGTCATTCGCTGTTTCAGCCAGCCACTACGGCCGCATCGTTGATCGCCAGTCAGTTGCCGAACGCCAACTCAGACATGCAATCCAGCGCGTTGATTCTGCTGGCGCTCGTCCTATTCCTGATCACACTCGTCGCCAACTCGGTCGCGCGACTGCTCGTCTGGCGCGTGTCACGAACCGGACAGGGAGGCTGATCGTGGCGCAGTTAGCTGCCAAGTCGAAGCCGACGACCGGGCGTCGCTATCGGCGGCGCATCATCGTCAATCAGCTCATGCTCCTCTTGACGGTGCTGGCGACGGCCGCCGCGCTCATCCCACTCGTCTTGATCATCTTCTACGTAGCGAAACAAGGACTCGGGGCAATATCAGTCGACTTCCTGACCAAGACGTTCCGCCCAGTGCAGTTCGGCGCAACGTCCACTGGTGGCGGTGTACTGCACGCGATCGTCGGCTCCGCGCTCATCGTGGCGATGGCGCTAGGGATCTCTGCTCCAGTCGGCATCATGGCGGGCATCTACCTGGCCGAGTATCCCAGCAACAGTGCCTCGACCGTTATTCGCTTCTGCGTGGACGTGCTTACGGCCATGCCGTCGATCGTCGTCGGTGTCACCGCCTACGTCCTCATCGTGCAGCGCACGAAACAGTTTTCGGGCTTTGCCGGCAGCATCGCTCTAATGGTGCTCATGGTTCCCATCATCACACGCACCACCGAAGAGATCTTGCGATTGGTACCGAACACCACCCGCGAAGCAGCCATCGCCCTTGGCGCTCCGAAGTGGAAGATGACGCTTACCGTCGTGCTGCCAATGGCATTGAGCGGAATCGCGACCGGCGTGCTGCTGGCGTTCGCCCGCGCGGCCGGTGAAACGGCACCGCTTCTGGTGACGATTCTCGGTAACAACAACCTCACTTATGACATTTTCGGACCGATGCAAGCGCTGCCACTCCTCGCCTACAAGTACACCGAGCAGCCCTATGAAGTTCTCAACCAGCAGGCATGGGGCGCTGCGTTTTTGCTGGTCGTCTTCGTTCTGGGAATCAACGTCATTGTCCGAATTTTCACGCGCAGACGCTCGCCGCGCTAACGGAGAGACCGCCATGGCCGTTTCAGCCGCACCGAACCCGAACATCGACATGCCGTCCGCTGACGAGGCGCATCTGCTTCTCGATGGACTGACCATCTTCTACGGCACGAAGAAAGCCGTTGCGCAGACGGATCTGCCTATTCCGCGGCATCAGGTAACCGCGATCATCGGGCCGTCTGGCTGCGGCAAATCGACCCTGCTCCGTTCTATCAACCGCATGCACGAAACCGTTCCAGGCGCGCGGGTCACCGGACAGGTGTTACTTGATGGCGAGAACATCTACCAGCAGGGCTACGATCCGATGTTCGTGCGGCGGCGCATCGGCATGGTCTTTCAGCAGCCGAATCCGTTGCGCGCGCGCACAATCGCGCAAAACGTCACAATCGGATTAGAATTGGAAGGGATCGGAAGACGCGACAAAGCGGTCGCCGTCGAACGCGCGCTGAAACGCGCGGCGCTCTGGGACGAAGTCTCCGATCGCTTGGATAGTCCAGGCATTGCTCTCTCAGGAGGGCAGCAGCAGCGACTCTGTCTGGCTCGAACGCTGGCGGTTGAACCAGAAGTGATTCTTATGGACGAGCCAGCCAGCGCGTTGGACCCGATTGCCACACTGCGGATCGAGGAACTCATTCGCGAGTTGATGCACGACTTCACCATCGTGATCGTGACACACAACATGCAGCAAGCGGCGCGCGTATCGGACTATACGATCTTCATGACGCTCAACGACGAAGGTTCAGGCCAGGTCGTCGAAGCAGGCCCGACTGACACGATCTTCACCGCTCCGAAGGACAAGCGGACAGAAGACTACATCACCGGTCGCTTTGGCTAGATGAGCACGGAAGGGATGACCATGAACGCCGAGCAGCGTGCCGAGCGCAATCTAGCTGTCACGATCGATTTGACGCGCGTTCGGCCGAGTGATCAGGCTCAGGAAGCCCAAGCCGCGGTGATGACCAAGGTCGAAACTCGCAATTTGTCGGTCAAATATGGCGATTTCACCGCCGTGCGGGATATCAGCATTAGCTTTCCAGAGCGTAAGATCTCGGCACTCATTGGTTCATCCGGATCCGGTAAGTCGACCCTGCTTCGTGCCATCAACCGTATGCACGACAACACTTCAAACGTCACGGTAAGTGGCCAGGTTTTGCTTGACGGCGAGTCGATCTATTCTCCGACGGTCGATCCAATTTTAATTCGACGGCGCATCGGTATGGTCTTTCAGCGCCCAAATCCATTTGCAAAGTCGATCTTCGACAACGTTGCGTATGGGTTGTCTTTCGGCAAGCGTCGCAGCAAGAGCGAAATCCGTGACCAGGTGGAGCAATCACTGCGCGCCGCGGCGCTTTGGGACGAGGTGAAGGATCGTCTCGATCGATCGGCGCTCGCGCTCTCCGGCGGGCAACAGCAACGACTTTGCATTGCGCGGGCCCTTGCGGTCGAACCCGAAGCTATTCTGATGGACGAGCCGACGAGTGCGCTCGATCCGATTGCCACGCTGCGAATCGAAGAGTTGATGCAGGAACTCGTCAAGGAATATACAATCATCATCGTTACCCACAATATGCAGCAGGCCGCGCGGGTCTCCGATATCACCGCGTTCATGCTCATGGCCGAAGATCGCGCCGGGGAATTGGTCGAGGTCGGACCGACTTCCGACATCTTCACTAATCCCACCGATAAGCGCACCGAGGACTACATTACCGGTCGAGTCGGCTAACGAAAGGGTTCATTGAATGGCATCACCGAGTCACAGCAGAGCCCACTACGACCGGCAGCTGCAGACGCTACGCGAGGACCTGTTGCTTCTGGGCAACATGGCGGAGAAGTCGGTCGAGCGTTCGGTCGACGCGCTCAGGCAGCGTGACACGGCACTGGCGAATCGGGTCATCATCTCCGATCGCGAGATTGACAATTTCTGCTATGAACTAGAGGAGCGTTCGCTCCTGCTCATCGCCACGCAGCAACCCATGGCGGTCGACCTGCGCACAATCGCAGGCGCGCTCTTCATCATTGGTGAGCTTGAGCGTATCGGCGACTATGCCGAAGGGATTGGCAAGATCGCGCTCGAGGTGAACAAAGAGCCCCCGCTCAAGCCGCTGATCGACATCCCGCGCATGGCTACTATTGCGATCGACATGTTGCATCAGAGTCTGGGAGCGTTCATCGAGCGAGATCTCGAAGAGTGCCGCAAGATCTGGCAGCGAGATGACGAGCTAGACGGCCTCTATAACCAGGTCTACCGCGAGCTACTCACCTACATGCTGAACGACCCCAAGACGATCGAACGTGCCACTCAACTCCTGTGGGCCGCGCACAACCTCGAACGCATCGGCGACCGGGTGACGAACATCTGCGAACGGACGGCGTTCATCATTACCGGCAACCCGCGAGCGCTGCCAGGAGACAACGGTCTGCCGCTACACCAACACAACGGCCGGGAGTAGCGACCTGATCGAGACGGCCGCTCGAATGGCGGGTCGTTATCCCTTCCACTTTTCCGGTGCAACGTTCCAAGACGTGGTAACGGCGCGTTGCGGTTCACCGATTGCGAAATAAGCACTCGGCGACCGCAGGGTCCGGTTGTCGCGCGCGGTGCAGCCGCCGAAGATCGTGACTTGAAGCGAAATTGCATACCATCACGTGGGCCGACAGAATTCGACATCGAAACCAACGTCACAGGGCAACGGCACGAGCGGACGGCGGCCGATCCCGGAGCGATTCTGGCCGCCGTTAGAGGCCGGAATCCTCATGCTGGTTGTCGGCGTGGCAGCCTACGCAACGAACCAGCCCTTCCTCTACCCGAGTCTCGGACCGACCGCGTTTCTACAGGCGGAATTCCCGTTTCACCAATCATCTCGCTTTCGGGACACCACGATTGGGCATGCGATCGGGGTCGCCGCGGGTTTGGTGTCGGTCGCCGTGCTCGGTGCTCGCAGTCAACCACGCTTGGGCTCAGGCGGGCACACGACTGCCCTGCGCATTGGCGCCGCGGCCTTGACCATGACGTTGGTCATCCTCTTCGAAATCGTGGCGAAGGTCTCGAATCCACCATCAGCCAGTACGGGCCTGCTCTTTGCCCTCGGATACTTCCAGCCAAACCTGATCGACGTTGGCGAGGTGCTGGCCGGCGTGTTGTTCCTGGCAGTTTTCGGCGTCATCATTCGCCACTTTCGCACGCTTCCACCATCACGGCCCGCCAATCTCGATCCGCCAGAGGATGGCAATTCCGAGGAAAGACAATGAGGTCCTCACAGTGACTTCGCGGCATCGCCTAGCTACCAGACAGGTCCGCGTCGAACAGTCGTTCCTGCTCGGCCAGCAGTTCGGACATCTGGCGTCTGAGTGAGGCATCCACCGACGCTGCCAGATCGAGATAGTGCTCTCGCGTCTCTTGCAGGTATTTTCGTCGCTTATCAGGCTCACGCTGGTGCACGGCGGCCAGGTTGTTCAATCGGTCGAAAACCTTAACCACGCGCACCTCATACTCGGCCCCGGCGACACCGGCGACGTAGCGAGACTCTTCCTCTTCAGTGGTTCCCGCGGAGCTACCAGGACGCTTCTCCGGTTTGGTGAGCGTTGACACCCGTTCGGCGATCGTTCTGCCGAACTGACGCGCGACCGTTCGCTCGGTCACTGTGGTGGAATCCTCGATGCTATCGTGCAGCAGTGCGACCATCACGGCTCCGACGGCCTCGCCTTTGTCGTGACCGGCCAGGTAACGGGCCACGGTCAGCGTCACCGGATAGATATGCTCGTCAAGATACGGACCGCCACCTGCCCGGCGTTGGTCTCCATGAACGCTTTCGGCCAGATCCATGGCGACCGACATCTCATCACGCCACAGATTTAGCTCCCGCAAATTCGCGATTAGCTGGTCTCGAGACAACGTTGTCTGGCCAGTCATTGAGCATCTCCATTCTCACTGCAGCGACGTAACCGTCCGCACTTGAGATCGGAACCTGTCATCTAGCGACAATCGCACGATGTGAACCCATTCTTAATATCGTGGGATCTGAGCAGCGACGGGTTCCATGTTACGATGACATGCCAGACAGCGGCGATCAGGTCAAGCCAATTGAGCTGCGGCGTGGGGCCGCCGCAACCACAAACGAAAGGGATTCCGATGGCAACTGAGACCACCATCAACGACTACTACCTGCTGATCAACGGGCAACGGGTACCAGCGGCATCGGGAGAGACATTCGATACGCTGAACCCGGCAACCAACGAAGTCATTGGGCGAGTGGCCAAAGCGAGCATTGAGGACGCCAATCGGGCCGTCTCCGCCGCTCGGGCGGCATTCGACAGCGGTCCGTGGCGCAGTATGACTCCCAACGAGCGGGGCAAACGTATGAGGCGTGTCGCCGAGATCCTGCGCGACCGGCAGGAAGAGATCGCGCGCCTCGAGACACTGAACTGCGGCAAGATCATCATCGAGTCGCGCGGCGACGTCGCGGCCTCCGCGAATTGCTTCGAGTACTACGCCAATCTGACCGGACACGTATGGGGTGAGACCATACCGATGAACGGTCCGCTCTTCGATTACACGCTGCGCGAACCGTTGGGGGTCTGCGCGCAGATCATCCCCTGGAACTTTCCGCTTCTGATGGCGGCCTGGAAACTTGGACCGGCGCTTGCCACCGGCAACACGATCGTGCTGAAGCCAGCCAGCGCGACCCCGCTCACCGCGCTCCTGCTGGGTGAGATCTGCCTGGAGGCGGGGATTCCGGAAGGCGTCGTTAACGTCCTCACCGGGCCGGGTGCCGAAGTTGGCGCGGCATTGGCGGAACATCCACATGTCGACAAGGTTGCGTTCACCGGCGAAACCGAAACCGGACGACAGATCCTCCGGTTGGCTGCCGGAACGATCAAAAAGGTTTCACTCGAACTTGGTGGCAAATCACCCAATATCGTCTTTCCTGACGCCGACCTGGATGAGGCAGTGAATGGCTCTCTCTTTGCCATCTTCACTAACGCCGGTCAGCGGTGCACGGCCCGCACGCGTTTGTTCCTGCATGAATCGATACACGACCGCTTCATGGCCGAGTTCGTGGCCAAAGCAGGCAAGATCCGGGTGGGCGATCCGTTGGACGACGACACGCAAATGGGTCCCGTCATCTCTTCACGTCAATGCGAGAGAGTGTTGAGCTTTGTCGAGCGTGCTCGCGGCGAGGGTGCAACGCTGAGCCTGGGTGGCAAGCGGCCAGATTCAGAGGTACTGCGACGTGGGAACTTCGTCGAGCCGACAATCTTTGATCAAGTGCACAACGACATGACGATCGCGCAGGAAGAAGTCTTCGGGCCGGTTCTCTCGGTGATTCCGTTCAAAGCGGATGAGGAGGTCGTGTCGCTGGCCAACAACGTCATCTACGGACTGGCTGCGACGATCTGGACGAACGACATCAAACGCGCCCATCGACTTGCCGGTCAGATTCGTGCGGGCAACATCAGCATCAATTATCCGACGGTCAATCCGCCGGAGGCTCCGTTCGGTGGATTCAAGCAGAGCGGGATCGGTCGCGAGTTGAGCCGCCATGCGCTGGACCTGTACACACAAGTCAAGAACGTCGTGGTGAATCTGAACGACAAACCCTTCGATTGGTACGGGAACTGGCCGACCGGCCGCTGACATGATGGGCGTTACCAGGTGAAGCAACAAACGGATACGATGAGCGGCGACATCGGCAATATGGACGTGACTGCGACCGCAAGAATCGGCGTCGTCGATCTTGGATCCAACTCCGGCCGACTGGTCGTTTACGATCAGTATGGCTCGGGCTATCTGACGATCGTGGAGGACGCCCGAGTCCCACTTCGGCTCACGAACGATCTGCACCAAAACGGTTCACTCGGTGACGCGGCGAGAGAGCGCATCGTGGACGCGTTGCGCGAGTTCCATTCGATCGCCCAGGGCGCGGGGGCCGAACGAACGATCGTGGTCGGCACGGCCGCGATGCGCGAGGCGCAGAACGGCGACGATTTCCTGCAGAGCGTCCAGCAAGCTGCGGGCATCGACATCGAGGTGATCGACGGATTGACTGAGGCGCTCTATGCGTTTCTCGGAGCGATCCACGGTCTCCCCGTTTGGAACGGCTACGTGCTCGACATCGGTGGCGGCAGCCTGGAATTGACACGATTCCGCGACCGGCGCGGAGTTTCCTCCTGGACTTTGCCGCTCGGCGCACTCCGGACGACGACGGAGTTCATCAGCAACGATCCGCCAACCTCTAAAGAGATTCGCAACCTCAAACGACACATCGCTCGAACGTTGATCGACGAGGGAATCCCCGCGGCGGAAGAAGGGGACGTGTTGGTCGGCACGGGCGGAACGATCCGGAACGTCGCCAAGATCGATCGCAAACAGCGGCGAAGCCCGATTCAACGCTTGCACGGGTACTCACTCCCGTTTGAGCGCGTCCGTCGCATCACATCGACCCTGGCGTCGGTGGACGCAACTCGCCGCGCGAATACCCCAGGGCTCAACTCCGATCGAGCGGACTCGATCGTCGGAGGAGCCGTAGCCGTTCAGGCGGTCATGGAGACGCTCGGAATGTCCGACCTGCTCGTCTCCGGTCAGGGATTGCGCGAGGGCATTGCTTATTCACTCAATAGTCGGGACGCGCCGAATCCGGCTCTGGTGCGCAAGGCATCGGTCGCGGCACTGGCCAAGCGCTTCGGGGCCTGGGAGAGTCAGAGCGCCAGGCAGCGCGTGGCCGCGGTCTACCAACTTGCCTGCACGCTCGAGCCGGAAACGCCCGACCGGTTGCTCGAGCTCATCGAGTTCGCCGCTTATCTGCTCGATATCGGTCGAAGCGTCGACTACTACAACCGCTTGAGCCATACGGCCACCATCGTTCAGGTAGCTGACCTCGACGGATTCACCCACCGGGAGATCGCGCTCCTCTCGGCCATTATCCGCGAGGCCGACCGCAGCAACACCGACCTGAGTCAATACGAGCCACTCATAACGGACAAAGATGCAGAACAGGTGGCGCGATGTGGCGTCATCCTGCTTATTGCCGATGAGATCGAACGGCGATATCCTAGAAACGCAGACATCAAACTCGAGGTCGATTCTCAACCGGAGATGGTCACCATTACGATTCCGCCTTTCTCAAATTATGGGGTGGCGAAACTGGCCGACCGTTTTCAGCGTGTGTTCGGCCGACAATTGATATTCAAGTGAAAGGACGGATGACCCTTGGGGCTGCGCAGTAACAGCCGATTCCCTGGTCGCCTCTTCATCGTCGAAGGGATCGACGGATCAGGGAAGAGCACTCAACTCGATTTGCTTCACAAATGGCTGATCAGCCAGGGCTATCTGGTCGTCTTCAGTGAATGGAACTCGTCACCAATCGTCAAGAGCACCACCAGTCGCGGGAAGAAGACCCGCAGCCTGACACCGATGACGTTCAGTCTGATCCATTCTGCTGACTTCGCCAGTCGCATCAATGCCCAGATCATCCCGGCGCTGGAGGCGGGTGCGATCGTTCTGGCCGATCGCTATGTCTACACGGCCTTCGCGCGCGATGCCGTGCGAGGTGTGAGCCGTAAATGGCTCCGCCAGCTCTACTCCTTCGCGGTCAAGCCGCACATCGCCTTCTACTTCGACGTGCCGCTGGATGAATCGCTTCGACGTATCCTTACCGGGCGCCCGGAGCTCAAGTATTACGAAGCTGGGTTGGACCTCGACCTGAGCGACGACCCCTACGAGTCGTTCCGGCTCTTTCAAGGAATGATTCGGGACGAATACGACCGGATCGTCAGGGAGTTCAAGCTGGAGCGGATCGATGCGACCGACAATTTGATCCGGCAGCAACAGTTGGTGCGGCAGATGGTGAAGCCTTACCTGAATGGCCTGATGCGCGCTGGAAACGGTGGGCTGCAAACGGCGCTCGAAGAAGAAAATCTTCGCGGGCGCTACCTCGTTGAAACGGGACAAGCAGGGGGACAATAACGATGAGACAGCTCCGATTCTTCGGAGATCCGCCACCAGGCATGGAGGAGACACAGTTTCCCGGCCGATTGATCGTCATCGAGGGGACCGACGGCGTCGGACGCTCGACGCAGATCGCGCTGCTCAAGGAATGGCTCGAAGCGAGCGGTTATGCGGTGATGGGGACTGGTCTACGACGCTCCAGCCTGGCTGGACGCGGGATCGAGCGGGCAAAGCGCGGCCACACGCTCGACCCAATGACGCTGAATCTCTTCTACGCAACTGACTTCTGCGATCGCATGGAACACGTCATTCTTCCCGGTCTGCGCGCAGGGATGGTGGTATTGACCGACCGCTATATCTTCTCGTTGATCGCACGGGCGGTCGTGCGCGGGGTGAATCGTCGTTGGATCGAAGACGTGTTCGGATTCGCGCTGATTCCAGACATCGTGTTCTATCTCGACATCGACGTGGACCACTTGCTGCCACGAGTGCTCAACAGCACCGGGTTCGACTATTGGGAATCGGGTCAGGACTTTTTACGCGGCAACGATGTCTACAAAAACTTCACGCGCTACCAATCGAAGCTGCTGCCCGAGTTCCAGCATCTGGCCAAGCAATACAACTTCAACGTCATCAACGCCCGACGCGGTGTGCTCGACATCTTCTCCGATCTTAAATCCGGCATCGAGGATGTAGTCAAGGACATGATCGAAGAAGAACCCCGCTCGTTTGAGGGGATCACGCTTGACCCAGCTTCCGCGCTATTTTAGGCGGAAGCCACCAGCGCAGCAGCATGGCGCCATCGACGACACCCGTATCTGAGCGAAAACAGACGGCGCAACCTTTTTTCAACGGCTGATCGGGAGCACCTGGTCCGCCGAGCAGCCTGCCCGCGAGTTCGCCAAGTAGTGGCTCGTGACCAACCAGCGCCACAACGCCGTCGTTGTGATGAGCGAGCAGGAAGTCCATTACTTCGGAAGGATCGTGACCGGGCTCGAGCACCTCGCAGTTGATCGGTTCCGGCCAGCCAGCGACGTCCTCGAGAAGACGAGCGGTCTGCTTCGCCCGGACATACGGACTGCTGAGCACCACGTCAACCCGGCCAACGACACGACGCAGTCCGGTTGCCGCTTCCTCGAAACGCTTCGTTCCTGCCGGAGTCAACGGGCGAGCACTATCGTCGGGCCAGCGCAACGGATCGCGGTCAAACGCGACGGCGTGACGCACGAGAATCAGATCCACAAATTTCTCCCCCCGGTTGTACGGTATTTGCATACATCGCGCAGCGCGATCGCCCCGGCAGAGTCGAACCCGGTCAAGCCAACCTCGCTACGACTAACCGGCCCTAGCTCGCGTTCCGATCATCCAGCATGTCGATCTCGACCACAGGGCTTTCCTCTTCTGTCGTCGCTGCCGCTGCTTGCGCCACAGGTGCTGGAGATTCCGACGTTTCCACCAGCGATTTCGGCAAATGCTGCGATCGACGGCGCATCTCACGTTCGAGACGCTCGCGCCGTTTGCCGCTCAGCTGCTTGTAGACCTTTGGAAACTCACCCCGAGACTCGACGGCCGCCATGGCGTAGCGTTCGGCAACGCGTCCAATTGCAAAGACGGTCGCAGAGTCGAGATGTGCTTCCGCATCACTGCTGAGATCACGCAGATGATCAATGGCGATGATCGAGTCCTGATGGCGACCAAGCACGTCCTGCACCGCGACCAGATGCTCGATGAACTGGCCGACCATCTTGCCGTACAGCGGACGCACGAATTCGAGGGCGTAACGCAGGCGTTTGCCTTCAACTCGGACCGCATGGAACTCGGCGTCGGCTGAGTCGCGTCGCAGACGATCAGCTTTGCGCTGGAACTTGCGAAAACGCCGCAGAACCAGATCGGGAGCAGCGACCAGAGCTGGTGATGAATCGGACGTCTCCGGCCCAGCGATCAAGCGTGCTGAGAAGTCTGAGACAAACTGACCGTATCGCTCCGAATTCAGCGCCTCCAGCATCCGATCACGCGCGGCGTCGCGTCGTCGATTGAGCTCCGCGATCAATGCGTCGAGCGCCGCCGAATCTCGCGGATCGAGCTGCGCCTTCCATCCCTGAATCTCGGAAAGTTGAACGTCGAGATCGCGCACCTCTCCCAGCGCCGACGCAATCCAACGAAGTTCATTGCGAGCCTCATCGAACTCGGGTGGATAATAACTTGAAAAAAGCGACAGCGCGGCTCTCAACCGCCGGGCGGCCACCCGCATATCGTGTAACTCTTCAACGTCGTCGCCCAGACGCGTCCCAGGCTCGTGGCCCAGCAGCTCGACGAAGTTCCGCCGCAGCACCGCAAACGCCAGATCGGCAACCGTTGAGAGTCGATCGAACGCAACCGGCCCGACGTCTGCCGGTGCGGGTGGGCGCAGACCGAGAATCGAGATGCCGGTGGAGAACTTCGATGCGTTCGCCGGGCGCAATCCGCAAGCTGAAGCCATGGTCGCGACGAACGGTTTCACCCGCTGCGTCTGTTCAACCGACGTCTCAACCTCGACGCGCGAAGCCTGGGACTGATCCTCGAACGTCTCGCCAATGTAGGTCGTGTTGTCGAGCGCCAGTTCTCCCAGCTGACGTCCCTCACGCCAAATCGGGTATCGCTGGCGCATGGTAATCGCCGTGAAGAGCGGCTTCGTCGGCTGGTGACCACGAATAGCCAGAACGCGATCGGCAACCGGACCACACAGACCGTCGATCGTGTCGATTTCGGCATCGTTAACCTGCTGCGTCACTTCGCGGCGATGGACGTAGCCATCGACGTGATCGCCGAGCGACTTGAGCGTCAGCTCAGCGCGAAACGGGAGGCGGCGGAGCCGCAGGACGTATCCGGCACGATAAATCCGCCAATCCGGCGTATCGAAGTAAGTGTCGAGATGCTCGATAGGCTCGGCGGTAGTGACTGCAACCTGGATCGAACCGGGAAGATCGCGTAACCATTTCTCGATTGGCCGCAGATCATCCACGTCGAACTGCCACTCGGCTTCAACATGATCCATAAACTTGGGCATGAACTCACCCTACCCTCATTGTTGATTCGGTACTGTCACAGAGTCAGTTCACGACGTGACGGTCAAATATTCGCGTCAGGTCAGCGTTCACCCAAACCGGATCACTGCAACTGCCGAATATTCATGGTCGCTTCCATCAGAAACCGGCTACCAGCTACGAACGACATGAACACATAGGCGCACAGCAGTGACCCAACCGCGACACCAGCCAGATCGTGTAAGGACCGGGCGGTGTTCTCTTTGTGGCGAGTCAACTGGATAAAGCAGATCGCCAGCTCGAAGATCACAAGCACGGCTGAAATGACGAGAAAGAGCGCAAGTAACGGATAGACCGGACCCCAATTGCTCATGGCAACCACGCCAAATGCCGCTATGGGCAACGCGATCAGCAGCAGGTCCATTGCTCCGCTGAGGACGTTGTCCGGCCGCTGTTCTTCACGGGTCCACAAAATATTGCTGGTAAGCAACCAAAGGAATACCGCCAGCGTTGTACCTGTGAGCGCTCCGGTCACGAACCGTAGCACGTTCGTTGGTTGATAGATCGTCAGCAACTGGATGTCGTTGAGTGTCGAATTGACTCCATCGATACCCATCGCCAGGATGAAGAGACACAGAACCGACAGAATCGGTAGGGAAGGAACACCGCCAGCACGAAACCTTCCTCGCACCAGGAGGTAAAGCTGGCTTATCAAAAAGCCGCTGTAGATTCCGGTCATCCGCGAGCCAAAGGGGAGACGAACCGATCCAAACCAGAATGAATGGCTGGGGCGCTGTGCGCACAGGCCATGGAGGATCGCGAGAGATTTGGACTCGACCGACCAGGGAGCCAGCACGTACGCGGCGAACGACAGCGTCAACAACCCAACAAACACCATGCCCCAAGTTGGCCGCCTGAGGTGAACCGCAGTCTGTAGAAAACGCGACGAAGCGCTCATCCGCTCCCAGCTCGGTGTTGATCGCAGGCTCTCCGCCACACTATAGCAGAAACGTCGCGGGTGACACGTACCTTTGTTCCATTGCATGTACGATCACGGTGCTCGTACACTAGCCTTGGGGGTCTCGTGAGGGACGGCATCCAATGGACTCATGCGTCGGAGTCCAGTCAAGTCGATATTGAGACGCAGGGGACGACTGTGGAAGGCTACAAACGAGCAATCTTCTCGGAGCGACTTGACCGGCGACGACTATTGAAGGTCGCGGGTGGTTTGCTCCTCATGAGCGTGGTGGACGTGCGGCTGAGCAACCGGCAAGCTGCGGCCATGACGCGTATGAACTGGGTTGAGAGCGGCGTCTTCCCGAGCCAGGGACGCTATCAATCCCCCGTATTCCATGCCGATCAAACGTTCAACAGCGTCGAGGTGGTCTGGCAGGGCAATCTCCCCACCGGAGCCGCCGCCGATTTCGCCGTGCGCGTCAGCAGCGACGGGGCGTCGTGGACTGACTGGATTGGGCTGCATCTCGACAGCCACGTGCGGTCATTGTCAGACCCGCGAAAGTTCGAGACTCCGGCACTGGTTGCTTCCAGCCAATACGTGCAGTATCGCGTGGATCTGACGCCCAACACGTCGGGTATTGGGCCGGCGATTCAGCAGGTCGAGCTTGGCTGCGTAGACACCTCCGCACCGGCGCAGTATATGTCGACATCGACCACTCCGGCCTTGATTGACGGTTTCATCATCCCACGCGCTGGCTGGGGCGCTGACGAGTCGCTTCGTTTTGACAAGAACGGCAAGGAAATCTGGCCACCGGAATATCGCCCAATTCAGAAGGTGATCATTCACCACACGGCCACCCAGAACCATGAGGCGGACCCCGCGGCTACCGTGCGCGCGATCTATTACTATCACGCGATCACACAGGGATGGGGTGACATCGGTTACAACTTCCTGGTCGATTGGCACGGGAACGTCTACGAAGGACGCTACGGCGGACCGAACGTCGTTGGCGGTCACGCCCTGCAATACAACTGGGGCAGCCTTGGCGTTGCGCTGATCGGCAATTTCTCGACCACGCCGGTCGAACAAGTGACCCTTAATTCACTGGTGAAGGTCATCAACGATCGCGCCAAGAACGTCGATCCCGCTGGGATCGGCTTTTTCGTGGACAAGGACAACGTTCCCAACATTTGCGGGCACCGTGACGTGCTGTCGACCGAGTGCCCAGGTGACGACGCGTACAAGGAGATCCCATACGTTCGAGGCTGGTGCAAGGGGACGAACACGCCGATCTTCGTGGTCGCTCAAGCGACTGGACCATCAAGCGCCCAGATCCTCTCGATGACCTTCTCACCCAATCCCGTCTTCGCTGGGACCGAAACACGCGTCACGTTCGAGGTGCAGAATACCGGGAACACCACGATCGGGACGCAGGGACCGGCGCCGGGTTACAGCTACGCCGAGGGGGAAGATTTCAACACCCAGGGCTATCCGAAGCTGGAGGGGCTCTACCGAGTCGGCATCGACTTCGTGGGCAACAAGGGCATTCCAAACCCGTTTCGCTGGGGGCTGCCGGGTCCGCTCAAGGCCGGTGAGAAGACGACCGTGACCGGCTTCCTCCGCTTCAACACACCGGGCGACTGGCAATTGAGCGCCAGCTTGGTACAGGAGTTCATACGTTACGATCAGGAGAACGTCTTTGCGCAGAAGTTAACCGTGCTCTCGCTGCCAACCAACCCGATGCCACAGAGTAAAGATCCGACCCTGACTTACGAGTCGGTGACCGAGCACAACGTGCCGACCGTGTTCCACGACTACTGGTCAAAAAACGGCGGGCTGTTCCGCTTCGGCTATCCATTGACCGAACCGTTCCTGGAGCAATCCCTGACCGACGGCAATACGTATACGACCCAATATTTTGAACGTGCGCGCTTCGAACATCATCCCGAGAACACTGGTACACCATACGAAGTGCTGCTGGGCCTGTTGGGCCGCGAGCGTACAGTGGACCGGATGACTGAGGCGCCGTTCAAACCCCTGCCCAAGCCGGCGGCGGCGAATCCGAACGTCGACTTCTACGAGCAAACTGGGCATACACTCAGCGGCGGGTTCCGCGACTACTGGACCAAATACGGTGGAGTGATGTCGTTCGGCTACCCGATCAGCGAGCAGTTCAAGGAGGTCAGCAAGACCGACGGACTGACGCATACCGTCCAATATTTCGAGCGCGTCCGAATTGAGTATCACCCAGAGAACAAAGGAACGCCCTACGAGTACCTATTGGGGCACCTTGGTCGCGAGATACTCATTGACCGGGGCTGGCTCAAGTCCGGTTCCTAGGCAATCCACGCGGGCGGTCAGATCTGACCGCCCGCTATCCGCTGCACGACGAGTCATGATCTCGACTGACACCCACCTCGATGCAATGATCCTGTAACACCAGAGCGCCAATCACCGCTGCGAATGTCACGCCGTCGTGGCTATGCTGACGATTGGAAGAGCATGATGTCGCCTGCCTGTTCAGGTCAGGCGCCACGTGCTGGCCCACGGGATTCGATCAGAGCGACGATCGTTCCGATTCTGAGGAACCATCAACGATCGATCCGCGGGAAAAGATAAGGAGCGAGACATGGATCTCGGACTTCGCAAGTGGGTTTTCAGCAAGGATGGTCAAAGGTTCGGGCAGGTTGACGGCTTCGTGGTGGATTACAGCACGAGGGATGTGAAGAGCTTCATCGTTCGCTCGGGCTGGCTGCTCGAGCATGATCGCCTCATCGACCGGGACCAAATCGATCACGTTGATGAAGACGGCACGGTAACGTTGAAGATCAACCTGGCACAAGTAAAGAAGCTCCCGGAATTCTTCGAGCGAGAATTCATCGTTGCCAAACCGCATCAGCTATCAGACATGCCACAGGCTTGGGTGGCCATGGGCACCGGTTCGCCGCCGGTCTATTTCGGCACCGAAGCGGATTCGTTGGGCTACGGGAAATCGGAGCCGTTCTACGGCGCCGCTCCGGTAATTCCGCCGGAGGTCGAGATCGAGAGCAACGTTCCAGCGGAAGACATCGTGATCGATACCGGTACGGAAGTCTTCAGCAGTGACGGCGAGAAACTCGGCAATGTCGACGAAATCAACTACGGTCTCGACGGCAGCGTGATCGGGTTCGTTGTCCGCTCCGGGCTCTTCGTTCATCACGAGCTACCGGTTCCGGCCGAGTGGATCTCAACGTTTGGCGAGGATCATGTCAAGCTGCGTGTCACGGCGCAGGAGGCACGCGAACCACATCCGACCGCATAGTGAACGTTGGACCGGATCGGCTTGAACCGAATTCGGCGCAGCGTCATCCTGAGGAGAGTGCCATGCGCACCGACCTCCGGCTACACCCTGGAATGAACGGCAAACGGCCACCTGGCAACCCGGATAGCAAGCGGCAGGTGGCCATTGCACATACCAGCCCTGAAACCGGATTAACCACCACTGACGCTCAGTCTCGCCTGAACCAGTTTGGCTATAACGAGATCGCCGAACGGGCGCGGAGTCCGATCGTTCAGTTCCTCGCCTACTTCTGGGGCCCTATCCCCTGGATGATCGAGGTCGCCGCAGTCCTTTCGCTTCTCGTCAAGCACTGGGCAGATCTGGCGATTATCTTGGCCTTGCTTGTCGTCAATGCAGTCGTCGGATTCTGGGAAGAGTATCAGGCTGGCAATGCCATCTCCGCGCTGAAACAAAAGCTGGCACTTCACGCCCGAGTCAAACGCGATGGCAAATGGCTTTCAATTCCAGCCAGAGAACTCGTACCGGGCGACGTCATCCGATTGCGCATTGGCGACATCATTCCAGCCGACGCAACGCTTCTCGACGGCGACCCGATCAGCGTCGATCAATCGGCCCTCACCGGCGAGTCGCTGCCTGTCTCGCGACAAGAAGGGGAGACAGTCTACTCTGGCTCGGTAATCAAGCAGGGCGAGATCGACGCGGAGGTGACCGCAACAGGGTCGAATACCTATTTCGGCAAGACCGCTAGCCTAGTCGAGACCGCCCACAGCGTGAGTCACTTTCAACGGGCGGTCCTGACCATCGGCAATTATCTGATCGTGCTCGCCATCTCGCTGGCGATCGTCATCCTGAGCTTCGCGCTGATCCGGGGCGATCGTTTGGTCACCACGCTTCAGTTCGCTCTCATCTTGACTGTTGCCGCGATTCCAGTTGCAATGCCGACCGTGCTCTCGGTCACCATGGCGGTCGGGGCACGTATCCTGGCACGACGAGAGGCCATCGTCAGCCGACTCGCCGCGATCGAGGAATTGGCCGGGATGAACGTGCTCTGCTCTGACAAGACCGGCACGCTCACCAAGAACGAGCTCACGCTTGGCGAACCATTCAGCCTTCCCGGGGTCACCAAGCATCAGTTACTCATGAGCGCGGCTTTGGCGTCTCGGGAAGAAGATGAAGATCCGATCGATCTGGCCGTGCTTCGTGGACTTGACCCGAACGAAACGACGAAGCCGTACCAAGTCAAACACTTCCAACCGTTTGACCCGGTCAGCAAGCGGACCGAAGCAGCCGTCGTCGCACCTGACGGTCGGGTGTTCTCAGTGAGCAAGGGGGCGCCGCAGGTCATTCTCGATCTCGCCAAAGCCACCGACAACGAAAGAGCACAGGTCGACCATGCCGTGGACGGGTTCGCGGCACGGGGATTCCGCTCGCTCGGGGTGGCGGATACCGATCAGTCGGGAGTCTGGCATCTGCTCGGAGTATTGCCGCTCTACGATCCACCGCGTGAGGACTCACGCGCGACCATCGACACGGCGAGACAGATGGGCATTGCCATCAAGATGCTCACCGGCGACCAACTGGCCATCGCTCGCGAGATCTCAACGCAGCTTGGACTCGGCACGAACATCTTGAAGGCGGAGGTCCTGGAGCAAGAAGATCATCGCTCGGACGCAGACCTCGCCCGATTGGTCGATCAGGCTGACGGCTTCGCCCAGGTCTTCCCCGAACACAAGTTCCACATCGTGCAAGCGCTACAACACAGCGGGCACATCGTGGGGATGACTGGAGATGGCGTCAACGACGCGCCGCCATTGAAGCAGGCGGACGCTGGAGTAGCAGTCTCGGGCGCGACGGACGCGGCGCGCGCCGCTGCTGATATCGTGCTGCTGACGCCCGGACTCTCAGTCATCATCGACGCCATCAAAGAGAGCCGCAAGATCTTCCAGCGCATGAACAGCTACGCGATCTACCGTATTGCCGAGACGATCCGCGTACTCTTGTTCCTGACGCTTTCGATCACGGTCTTCAACTTCTACCCGGTGACCGCCATCATGATCGTCCTGCTGGCTCTGCTCAACGACGGCGCCATCATCAGCATCGCCTACGACAACGTCCACTACTCAAATAAACCTGAGCGCTGGGACATGCACCGCGTGCTGACCATCGCGACGATCTTGGGCATTGCTGGGGTGATCGCGTCGTTCAGTCTCTTCGCGCTCGCTGAGCGCGTGTTCAATCTCGACCGATCCACAATCCAGTCGCTCATGTATCTGAAGCTCTCCGTCGCTGGACAACTGACGATCTTCGTCACACGCACACGCGGACCGTTCTGGTCGATCCGACCTGCCTCGGTACTGCTCGGCGCGGTCGCTGCCGCACAGGGCGTCGCGACCATCGTCGTCGCGACGGGACTCCTGATGACTCCGCTGGGTTGGCAGTGGATTGCCTTCGTCTGGGGATATGCGGTTCTCTGGGCGCTCGTCAACGACCGGGTGAAACTCCTGGCTTATCGCGTGCTTGACGCTAGACGAGCGCGACAGACTGCTTGAGTTCACGTTGGAGGTCACTGAACGGGCCGGCGCAAACGCACCGGCCCGATTCACGCTCGAGATACGACTACATGTCTTTGAAGACGGAAGCCGTTGCCTGAGTCAGATAGGGGAATTCGACCTGCTGAGCTGTGTAGACGCGGTACGCCAGGTAAAGCGAACCGGCGAACGGCACGAAATAGCCGATCCAGGTGATGCAGACGAGAAACCCTACCACCGAGGTGGCCGCGATGTTCACACACGTATAGAGAATGTAGTAAGCAAACGCGACACCGAAGTAGACCAGCCCCTGGTATGCGTGGATCCGGTTGAAGCGACTATCTTTCAACGTGGACACGAGTACGATGATTGGCACGATCGGCGTGAAGACGTAGCCGATTGCCGAAATCAGCTTGTCATTATCCGATGTCGGTTGAATCCCCGCGTATATCCCCTGCATTCAGTCCCCCAATGTATGTCGTGCAACGACATCCGATTCGTCCGTGTCGTGGACAAGGATGATCTTTCGCGCGAAGTAGCCTTCCGAAATGGGTATGATTCTGCGTAGTGTAGGGCCAATGAACGCAAGCGTCAACAAGGTATGTTCTTGATCTCCGCATTTGTACGCCGAATCATTAAATCGTTCCTATGTCCGTCACCTCCCGTGTTGTCCGAATCAACTTCGGCGCCTAACTAATGCGCGTCTCTGAGCGCGATCAGGTTTGCGACTGGATGAAACCCAGGCCCAGGCGTCGCAATGAGCGGAACTGCCCCACGCCGATGATGAGGTGGTCGACGACATCAACACCCAGAATTTGACCGGCACGACAAATTTCCGTGGTGAGTGACACGTCGGCGGCCGACGGCGTGGGATCGCCCGATGGGTGATTGTGAACGACCACAATGGCCGGGGCGTTCTGCCGCAGCGCGTCTTTGAACACTTCCGCGACCCGCACCTGAGCGCTGTTGACACTCCCCTGGTAGACCGTCGCCGTGCGCAGTACCCGGTTCTTGGTGTCGAGCAGCACCACGCGCAATTCTTCGTGGTCAAGGGCCGACATCTCGCTTCCGAGAAGTACGTGGACGTCCTCGGGCGTCTGAATCTGTGGCCGGTCACTCGGATTCGTCGCGCTAATCCTCTGTGCCAGAACCAACGTTGCTTTGAGTTTGGATGCTTTCGCCAGTCCCAGCCCGTGTGACCGCTGCAGGTCGGCAAGATCTGCCCGAACGAGCCCGTACAGTCCGCCGTACTCGTCCAGCAGTCGACGGGCCACGTCGACCACGCTCTCGCCGCGCACTCCGGTGTTCAGGATGATCGCGATCAACTCCGCGTCGGTCAGTGCCGACGGGCCACGCAAGCGCAGCTTCTCCCGCGGACGATCGTCCGGAGGTGTCTCTTTCATCATTTTGGGCTGGTAACTGGGCCGCCGGTTAGTCGATTCCAATCAACGGTCCTTCGATTTGTCGCGCCTGCCGCTACTATGAGGGAAGTGTCGTGGAACCGCAATATCCATCCGTCCCAAACGCGATCGAACGTTTGCGGAAATCGCGAACATGATAGGCGGCTCGCCTCGAATGGTGGAGTAACCTTTGCCGGATTCGCCGACGAGAGCGTCTGCGAGCCCTCGAGAGCGTTGTGTATACTTTTACTGCGCCGCGCCGTGCCCTTTCCGGCGCGGCCGTTCTATTGTCAGCATCAAATGGCCTCCGGCAGTGAGGACGTGAATGTGATTTTCAGCAGGCTCTTTCGCCGGCAGACCGAACCAGAACCTAAGATCGAGGCTGGACTCAAGAAGTCTCGGCGCGGCATTTTCAAGGATATCAGTGCTCTCTTCGAGCGCAGTGAAATCACCGAAGACCTCTTCGAAGAGCTTGAGATGCTCCTGATCCAGGCCGATCTTGGCGTCGATACGACAGTCGAGCTTCTTCAGAATCTGCGGGCTCGGATCGACCGGGAACACATTCGCCAGCCAGCCGACGCACGCGAGGCGCTACGGACCGAGATGATCGCGCTGTTGCACAATGCCACGCGCAATCGCAAGATCAAGATCTATCAACGTGGCGTGCCGTTCGTGATTCTGGTAGTGGGTGTCAACGGCACCGGCAAGACCACCACGATTGCCAAGTTGGCCAAGTTCCATCAGGATCAGGGGCGGAGCGTCGTGCTGGTGGCGGGTGATACCTTCCGTGCCGCGGCCATTGAGCAATTGCAGGTCTGGGGCGAGCGTCTGCACACGACCGTCATTTCACACCAGGCGGGAGCTGACCCCGGAGCGGTGATCTTTGACGGGATGCAGGCGGCGTACAACCGTAATGCGGACATTTTGCTTATCGATACCGCCGGGCGACTGCATACGAAATACAACTTGATGGAAGAACTGAAGAAGATTCGTAAAGTCATCCAGCGTCACGTGGCCGAGGCCCCACAGGAAGTCCTGCTCGTCATTGATGCCACAACCGGTCAGAACGGACTGGTGCAGGCCAAGAAATTCGCTGAGGCGGTCGACATCACCGACATTGCCATCGCCAAGCTCGATGGAACCGCTCGTGGCGGAATCGCCTTCGCCATCTCGCGTGAGCTCGGCATCCCATCAGTTACGTCGGAACTGGCGAGAAGGTGACCGAGTTGACCGAATTCAAGCCGGAAACCTACGTCGACGCGCTCTTCTTTGGTGAAGAAGAAGAGGAGAGCTAAGCATGTTTGAGACTCTTAGCGATCGCTTGAACGACGTCTTTCAACGCATCGGAAAAAAGGGACGACTGACCGAGGCGGATGTCGATGAGGCCATGCGTGAGGTACGCCGCGCGCTGCTCGAGGCTGACGTCAACTTCAAGGTCGTGCGTGATTTCGTGTCAGCCGTCCGTGAGCGGGCTGTTGGAGAAGAAGTTCTCAAGGCACTGACGCCTGCTCAACAAGTGATCTCCATCGTCAATGAAGAACTCATCAAGGTTCTTGGCTCGGAGCGCGTTCCGCTTCAAACCGCATCACCGCCACCAACCATCATCATGATGGTCGGACTGAATGGTGCCGGTAAGACGACGCATGCCGCCAAACTGGCCAGTCATCTGAAAAAGGAGGGGCGAAAGCCGCTCATGGTCGCGGCCGACATCTATCGTCCCGCCGCGATCGATCAGCTGCAGACGCTCGGTCGTCAGATCAGCGTTCCGGTTCACGCCGAAGGAACTGCAGAGAGCCCCATCAAGATCGCTCAGAACGCCATCAAGGTTGCGAAGGACGAGGGCTACAACCCGGTCATCATCGACACCGCCGGTCGCTTGCAGATCGACGAGCGCATGATGGAAGAGCTTGAGCAGATTACCGCGGCGGTGCATCCGACCGAGACACTGCTGGTCGCAGACGCCATGACCGGGCAGGAAGCCGTCAGCGTGGCACAGGAGTTCCACCGGCGACTGTCGCTGACCGGCCTGATCCTGACCAAGATGGACGGCGACGCGCGCGGTGGCGCGGCACTCTCGATCCGATCGGTGGTCGGTGTACCGATCAAATTCATCGGAACCGGCGAGCGGGTCGATGCGCTTGAGCCGTTCTACCCGGATCGACTTGCCTCACGCATTCTGGGCATGGGCGATGTCCTGACACTGATCGAACGAGCGCAATCGGAGATCTCCGAAGAAGAGGGCCAGAAGCTACAAGAGAAGGTTCTCTCCGGTGGCTTCAACCTGGAAGATTTCCTGAGCCAGCTGCAACAGATCAAGCGCATGGGGCCACTATCGCAGATTCTGGAGATGATTCCGGGCGTTGGGCAGGCCGTGCGGCAACAACAGGTTCAGGTCGGTGACGACGAATTCAAACACATCGAGGCGATCATTCACTCGATGACGATTGAAGAGCGCCGTCATCCTGAGATCATCAAGCCGAGTCGTCGAAAGCGTATCGCCGCGGGCAGCGGTACGACTCAGGCCGAGGTCAACCAACTGCTCTCACAGTTCAAGCAGATGCAGAAGATGATGGA
Organism: uncultured Chloroflexia bacterium; assembly: GCA_963782955.1. Taxonomy (GTDB): domain Bacteria; phylum Chloroflexota; class Chloroflexia; order Thermomicrobiales; family Thermomicrobiaceae; genus CALAGB01. Next base: position 599,216 of record CAWALJ010000002.1, read on the forward strand.
TCAGATCGGACAGATGGGCGGCGGCAGTCGACGTGGGCGCCTCAAAGGGCTTCTCTCTGGGAATCCGTTAGCCGGTATGAACCCAGCAGAGATCGAGACGCTCATGCAGAATGGCGGCATGCCCGCGCAAGGTCGTGGCCCGGCGCCAAAGCATCCGACGACGCTGCCGCGCAAGAACAAGAACAAGAAGAAGTCGAAGGGCCGTCGTCGCTAGAGCGATCGTGTCGCGAGCCCCACATTACGAAACTTGACCGCACCGCACGGAGAGGTGTAGATGCAATACGCCGCGTCGCGGGAAGAAGCCACTGGTTGGTATGAGCGCCTCCTCGGCCTTCCCCTCTTCTACAAAGTTCTGATCGCCAACTCGACGATCGTCGTGGTTGGCGCAATCTTCGGAACGGCGTTGACGCTGAGAGCCGCCCGAGAGACGAGTGCCCTTTACAGCTTCGTTGCGATCTTCGCGGTCATCGGCACCCTGGCGAGCATCGCCGTCAATTGGTTTGTGCTGCGTGCCGCCTTGCGGCCGCTGCTGGTGCTCGAAAAGACGGTTGACGAAGTGCGCCGTGGCAACTTCAGCGTTCGCGTCAAAAAGGTCGGTGTTGGGGATCCCAACATCGACATGCTGACCGACACGTTCAACGGAATGCTGGACGCGGTCGAACGCTACCGCACGCAGATTCACGAGATGTCCGTCCGGGCACTCAATGCACAGGAAGAAGAGCGCAAACGCATCTCACGTGAGCTGCATGACGATACGGCTCAATCACTGACGGCACAGCTGTTACGGCTCAAAACGATCGAAGCGACTGGCGGCACGCTCGACCCGAGCGGTCTCACCCAGTTGATCGAATTAACCGCCGAAGCGCTCGAAGACGTGCGTCATATGGCGCACGAGCTCCGTCCGCCAAGCCTGGATGACCTTGGTCTGCTCGCATCGCTTGAGGGACTCGTAGCTCAATGTCGCGAACGCTTCGACCTTCCGGTGGTCTTCTACTCTGATGGGCTCAAGCAACGACCATCTCCCGACGTGGAGTTGGTGGTCTATCGCATCGTGCAAGAAGCACTGACCAACGTCGCCAAGCACGCCGGACGCTGCGAATCGACCGTTTCGCTCCGGTTCTACCGTAATACGCTCTGGATCCGCATCACTGACAACGGTCGTGGATTTGATCTCACGGCGCTCGATCGTAGTGATGGAAGTGGACTTGGACTGTTTGGTATGCAGGAACGCGCCGCACTGGTGGGCGGCACCGTCACGGTTACATCGAGCCACAATCGCGGAACCGAGATCGAAGTGCGCGTTCCACTCACCGCATCGCTGCCACCATCCGCTGTTGGAGGAGATCAACCATGACGACTATCAGCACCCGCCTCATCAGCGTCGTGCTTGCCGATGATCACGCCATCGTGCGCGCCGGCCTGCGCGCGCTGCTCGAGGCACAGCCCGATATCGAAGTCGTCGGTGAAGCCGGAAACGGTGATGACGTCGTCGAGCTTTGCAAGCAGACCACACCGGATGTCGCCATTCTGGATATCTCAATGCCGGGCGGCGGGCTGGAAGCGACGCGCAAGATCTCGCGGCTGGGGCTCACCACGCGCATTCTGATCCTGACCGTGCACGCCGAGGAACGCTATCTCCTCCCGGTGCTCGAATCGGGTGGATCCGGGTATGTGCGCAAATCGAGTCTGCACACCGATCTCATCGACGCCATTCGCATGGTCTCGCGCGGCGAGGTCTTTCTCGAACCGGCGGCAACGCGCATGTTGCTGAAGGGATACCTCGACCGAGCCCACGATGGCCGCGAGCTCGACCCCGGCAAGCTGTTGTCCGAACGCGAGCGCGAGGTCCTCAAACTGACGGCGGAGGGCTTCACGGCACAGGAGATCGCAGACCAGCTCTTCCTCTCTCCCAAGACCGTGGAGACGTACCGGCATCGCATCATGCAGAAGCTCGGCTTCAGCCATCGTTCCGAGCTCGTGCGCTATGCGTTGCGTGCGGGATTGCTCGACCCAACCGCTGAGTAACCGTCCACCTCGCGGGCGGCTCCATGGGTCGTCCAAACACGTCACCGCTGTTGCCCTGTCTGCTGTGGGCTGGTGACACCCTCACGTGTCCGCACCCACCTGCTCGGCACCACGCTTGCGTGTCCGATGGTGTGCTTCACGAATGTCTCGCGCCCAGCCAGAGGAGAATTTCAATGCAGCCAGCAGCACAACATGAGACTCCCGTGAATACGAAGGGACAGCGGCCAATATCGGGACTGTTAGGCGACGTCACGCGCGGGATGCGCGAACTCCTTCGAGAAGAGTTGCGCGTCGCTCGGGATGAAATGGGCGAAAAAGCGCTCGACGTCGGCACTGACGTGGGCATCATTGCCGCGGGTGGTGCCGTCGCCTATGCCGGATACCTGACGGTGCTCGGTGGTGCCGTGGATGGCTTGAAGGGCCTTGGTGTGCCCCGCTGGCTTGCTGGCATGTTTGTCGGCGCGGCGGCGATCGGCGGCGGAAGCGCTCTGATTCTCAGAGGGCTTGACAACCTCAAGTTGAAGGGGCCGGTCGTCGAGGGCGCGCGCGAGCAATTCGAGGATGCGGTCGACGACATCCAGGAGGAAGTCAGCTAGTCCACGGAGGCGCAATGTTCACGACTGAACGCCCGGACTGGTGCCCTGCGTCGCACCGGCAACGTTCTTCTTGCCCTCGTAGCACTCGAGCATGCAGGCCACGGCCTGGTGCGGGTCGTCAGTGACTCGCAGTAATGAGCGATCTTCGTTGCTGATCTTGCCCTCTGCCAGTACCGTCTGTTCGAGCCATTCCAGCAGACCCCCCCAGTACTTCGAACCGAACAACACGATCGGAAATGGATCGAGCTTGCCGGTCTGAGCCAGCGTCAGCGCTTCGAAAAGCTCATCGAGCGTGCCGAAGCCACCAGGAAAGATGACGAACCCTTCGGCGTATTTCACGAACATGGTCTTGCGCACGAAGAAGTAGCGAAAGTTCAGCGGCAAGGTGACGTAGGGATTGCTCCCCTGTTCCATCGGGAGCTCGATGTTGGCGCCCACCGACATCCCGCCGGTCTCATAGGCCCCGCGATTCGCCGCCTCCATCACACCCGGTCCGCCACCAGTAATGACGGAGAATCCCGCCTCCACCAATCCGCGACCGACCTCCCGAGCGGCACCGTACATCGGATCGTTCTCGTTCGTACGTGCCGAGCCGAAGATCGAGACCGCCGGTCCGATACCTGCCAATGCGTCGAAGCCCTCGACGAATTCACCGGTGATGCGAAGCACGCGCCAGGGATCGCTATGGGTGAAGGCCTGCGCACGCCGACGGTCCGCATCACTCCAGCGCAGCAGCAATTGATCCTCAGTCGGTCTCCTCAGCTGCTGCGAGCGATTGAGCGTGGGGTTCGGCACCATTCGCTCTCGAGAGGGTTGAGATCGGGGAGTCTTGCGCTCGTCTGACACGGGCTTCCTTTCGATGTCAAGAATCGATAACCGATCCCAAGAGCAGCCAAAAAGCATGCGGGAGACGCAGGTAAGTCCGCCTAGCGCCGCAGTCGATGAACCGTGACCGCGACGTTGAAGTCACGCGGATCGGGCCATGGCCCGGCATGAAACGCGAGATCGTCGCGCCAGCCCCGTTCGGTGATGCGTTCGATGAAAGTCGCGGCGACATTGCGACCTGGTTCCGCCAACCAGAACAGGCCACCAGGCGCCAGCAACCATTCGATCAGATCGAGTAGCGGGTCGATATCGCGCTTCTCGTAGAGAACGTCGGCGGCAAGTACGACCGGGAATCCGTCTGCGGCGACCTCACGCAGTTCCGTCGACGGATCGCGCCAGTTGATCCGTAACGTGTGCGGCTCCCGACCACTGTTGAGGAGGCCATTGTAGCGGCAGAGCAAGAGCGACTCGGTGGAGTAATCGGCAACGGTGAGATCCGCGCCATTCAACAGTGCCACGCTGGCCGTCACACCCAGCCCGCTCCCGATCTCCAGCACGCGCAGCCCTCGCACGAGTTCCGGATGAGCCACGATTTCGTCCGCCAGCGCGATGCCGCTCGGCCAGATCTCGGCCCAGTAGGGCAGGTTTTGCTCCGGGTCACCGGCCGCGGCGTCCAGCAGCACGTCGAAATCCTTCGGCTGGGCAAGACGCAGCGAGAGGCTGCTCTCCGGCAGCGCGAACTCGGTTTCCCGAAGTTCGCCGACTGGCCGAAGGCGATTGCGAAGCTGGTCAAGCTTGTCAGTTGCCGTCACTCCGCGTGTTCTCTCCGCAGCAAGAACGCATCCCCCAACCGTCTCAAGCGTGGTTGGTTGGGGTTGACCTCTGTTTCAACCCGAAGTACGTGATGTGACAAACCACGAATGGACTACCGCCGGCCTTCTTGTCAAAGACGACCGTCTGCCGGGCCAATATACTGGGCGAAGACCAGCTTCGCCCCACAAACCAGATAAAACATTTGCGACCGTACCGGGGCCGAAGTGGGCGGCGCATGCGCCGCCCCCGCCCCTGCCACGAATTACTCCTTGGCCAGCTGGCCGACTTTCTTGATGCCGACCGGCACCCGATCGCTACCGACCTTGATCTCTTCGGCGTGGTAACCGTCGCTCTCCGGCGAGCCGGGTTGCAGGTCTTCTGACAAAGTCTCGCCCTTGATGTAGTCGGCGTAACGCTCGATCGATTCCGCGATCTCCCCTTCGGCGGTGTAGACCGTGGCGATCGTGTCCTCGATCTGCAGTCCGGCACTTTTTCGAGCATCCTGTACGCCGCGTACGAAGTCGCGCGCCAGTCCCTCCTGCCGCAACTCTGGCGTAATCTCCAGATCGAGCGCGACCATGAAGTCACGATCTTCCGCGACCGAAAAGCCCTCGCGGCTGCGCACTTCGACCAAAATCTCGTCTGGCTCGATTTCGATCGTCTCACCCTCAATGGACAGTTGAATCGTTCGTCCGGCACGCTGCAACTGGGCCAGTCGAGCCGGATCTGCCTGCTGAATCGACTGACGTACCTTACCCAACTTCGGTCCATGTTTCGGACCGAGTAGCGGCAGATTCGGACGAACCGAGTAGCTGACGTAGTCATCCGGGTTGGCGACCATCTCGAATGTCTTCACATTCAACTCGTCGAGCAACTGATCTTTCAGTCGCTCGATCGACTCCGTCGCACCTTCCTGACGCGAACCGACCAATACCCGCCCTAGAGGCTGACGCACCTTGACGCCAGCGGCGCTACGAGCCGAGCGTCCCAGACCAACGACGTGCAGCAACGCCGTCATATGGCGGCTAAGGTCGGCGTCGATCTTCGACTCGTCGACCTCAGGGAAATTGGTCAGGTGGACCGAAGCTGGAGCCGTGGCATCGACCGAGCGCACCAGATTCTCGTGAATCTCCTCGGTTAGGAACGGCAGGAAGGGCGCGAGCAAGCGGTTAACGTTCTCCAGCACCTCATAAAGGGTGAGATACGCGGCCACCTTGTCAGTGTCACTTTCGGTCTTCCAGAAGCGACGGCGATTGCGCCGGATGTACCAGTTCGAGAGTTCCTCGACCACGAAGTCTTCAATGGTGCGGGCCGCCGTCAGCGAATCGAAGCTCGACAGGCTGTCGCGCACCACGCCGATCACCTCTTGCAGTCGCGAGATGATCCAGCGATCGAGCAGTGAGCGCTCAGCGAGTGGCACGTCGTGCTCGATCGGGTTGAAGCCGTCGAGCGCGGCGTAGTTGGCGAAGAACGCATACGAGTTCCACAGCGGCAAGATGAACTGGCGGCGCGCCTCGTCACCCAGGTGATAGCCGAAGTTCAGGTTCAGCGCCGGGTTGTGCTTCAGATAGAGCCAGCGCATCACGTCGGCACCCATGACGTCCGCGGCGTCGTCGAACCAGATGGCGTTCCCCTTGCTCTTGTGCATCTCCTCCCCGTTTTCGTCACGCAACGTGGCGAAGCCGAGACAGGTGAGATAGGGAACCTCCCCAGTGAGCACCGTACTCTGAGCCAGCATTGAGTAGAACCAGTTGCGGAACTGGCCTGGGAACGACTCGGTGATGAAATCGGCCGGGAACCATTGCTTCCAGTACTCTGGATCATTGCGGAAGTTCATCGTGGAGTAGGGCACGATCCCCGCGTCCAGCCAGGGATTGCCGACGTCGGGAATGCGCGAGGCGACGCCTCCGCACTTCTCACAGCGGATCTTGACCGCGTCGACCCATGGCCGGTGCGGCGTATGCCCCTCGAACTCATCCCAACCAGCAACCGCACGTTCCTCGAGTTCGGTCTCGCTACCGACCACGTCCCACCAGCCACAGCTGCAGCGCCAGATCGGCAGCGCCAGGCCCCAGTAGCGCTTCTTGGAGATCATCCAGTCGTCCATGTTGCGCAACCAGTCGAGCTCGCGTTCCAGGCCGAAATCGGGGATCCAGTGGATCTGACGCGCGACGTCCATCACTTGCTCGCGCCATGGATCAACGTCAATGAACCACTCGTCGACTAGACGGAAGACGAGATCGGTGCCGCAACGCCAGCAGGTCGGATAGCGGTGCGTGTGATCGTAGGCGAAGTAGAGCAGGCCCTTTTCACGCAGGTTCTCGATGATCGGATCGGGCACGTCACCAACGAACATGCCGGTCAGCCAATCGAACCCGTCAACGTAGACGCCGTTCTCGTCCAGCGGGGCGATGGCCGGCAAATCGTTCTCTTTGCCGAGTTGCTGATCCTCACGACCGGCGCCCGGTGCAATGTGGACGATGCCGGAACCCTCGGTCGCGTCGATCGCATCCCAGGCGATCACACGGTGTTTGACGTCGCGCTCGGCTGGGAATTCGTCAAACGGTCCCTTATAGGTCCAGCCGACCATATCGCTACCCGGTAACTCTCCCACGATCTCATAATCACCGCGGATTGCGTTCGGGATAGCGTCCTTGGCGACGTAATAGATGGCATCACCCTGCTTGACCTTGGCGTAGACGAGTTCCGGTTGAACCGCGGCGGCCACGTTGACGGCCAGCGTCCATGGTGTCGTGGTCCAGACCAGCAGATACTCACCGTTCCGGCCATCGAGCGGGAAGCGGGCGAAGAGGCTCTTGTGGGTTCGCTCCTTGTAGCCCTCACTGACCTCCATCTCGGAGAGCCCGGTGGCACAACGAGGGCACCAGGGCATGACGTCGTGGCCACGGTAGATCAGGCCCTTCTCGTGGCAGGTCTTCAGGAACAACCAGATCGTGTAGTTGTTCTCGTCCGACATCGTGTAATAGGAGTTATCCCAGTCCATGAAGCTGCCGAGACGCTTCGTCTGCTCGGTGATGATGTCGGCGAACTTCCACACTCGCTCTTTGCACTTTTCGACAAACTTATCGATGCCGAAGCTCTCGATGTCTTGCTTCGACGTGAAACCTAACTCTTTCTCTACCTCAACCTCGACCCACAACCCCTGACAGTCGAAGCCGTTCTGGTAACGTTGCTTTTCGCCGAGCATGGTGTGATAGCGAACGTAAAGGTCCTTGTACGTGCGGCCCCAACCATGGTGCACCCCCATGGGATTGTTCGCGGTGATCGGACCGTCCAGAAAGGACCAGCGCTTGTTGGCGTTGTCGTTTCGGTGCAAATATTGATCGACAATACCCTCGTCGTACCAGCGCCGAAGCGTGTGCCGCTCCATCGCCGGAAAATCGACTTTGGGTGAAACCGTCTTGAACACCGGCAACCTCCCGTACTCCTACTGTCGACGTGACGACCGGCGATCGACAGGAGCCGGTCCCTTTCATCTTCCACAACAAAAAATCCCCGTCCTCGGCTTGAGGACGGGGTTCACCCGCGGTACCACCTCACTTGGCCCACTTGCGCGGACCCGCTCGGAGAGATGCATCGATGCAACGCATCGGTCAGCATCTCGGTCGCGCTAACGTGCGACCAGCCCGGCCACGCCTACTTGACTCGATGATGAGGTCGTTCGGGTGGCGGCTCGGGAAGGATTTTCGGCGAATCGTCTGGCGCCCGTCTCACACCTCAGCGGGTTCGCTGAACCGTCAGATCCGCGTACTCGTTTCCGTCACAGCCTGTACTGTGTCAAACACCAATTGTAGCAACGACGGCAAGGGCAAGCAACGACCGCATTCAACTTGGCCGACCGCGGTTTCCAGATCGTCATCAATTTGACCACATGCGGTGCTATAATGGGAAGTGGAAATTTGATTGTGAGGCGTCTCGTGGCATGGATTCTCTGGTTCGTCATTTTTGGCATTGCCCTCGTAGCACTTGCCACCCTCACCATGTTCATGGGGCATGGCCACCTCGACGAACACAATACCGAACAGCAGCATCTCGACGAAGTAGAGATCTTCTCGCGAAACATCCACTTCTAACCAGCTGCCAGAAACCTTCGGAGTCACACTATGTGGACGCTTTTCTGGATCACTGTGTCGATAGCTATCATCCTTGTGCTGATGACGCTGGTGGCGAAGTTCGGTGGGAAAGGCCACCTGGACGTGGAGCGCTCACAGAACCACTACCTTGACGAAGTCGAGACGCGATCACGCTTCCCGTGGGCGTGACCGGGTCGTGGATGCGACACCGGTCGGTCACGATTCCGGGACCATTGTTCTGATTTGATTGCGAAGAAGTCGAGCCTAGATTGGCTCGACCTCCCTCGTCTTGTTGCGGTTCGAATTTCTGGTCGGTTGGTTTCCCCGACTAGAGTTTGCGCCCGCTCGTCGCCTTCGTGACGGCGCTGGCGATGAACGCCAGGATAATTGCGCCCAGCAATGCCGGAATGATCGCAATGCCAGCCAGAGTGGGGCCCAGCCCACCCAGAACCAGTCCACCGATCCAACTACCCACTAACCCAGCCACGATCGCTCCAAGCCATCCGTAAGGCAACCGACCGGGAACGATCATGTCGGCAATCCAACCGATGACTCCTGCGATGAACAGCATCAATAGCAGTCCAACCAGGTGGGACGTTATCCAGATTCCAATGGCCAGCAAGATCAGCAGAACTATGAGAACTCCTGCTAGACCCATGCGAGGGCTCCTCTCGCGACGTGAGTTCCGATTCCATTCCGCCTGGACCTTCGACCAGCCGCGGTGATCGGACTACCTATGACTCAACTACTCCCTATTAAACATCACCTGGGTACTACATGATGCGCTACCGGTGCCAATTTCACCCGTTGTATTGTTACGGGGAAACTGATTGGACCAGCGAATCGACTCTCGCATGAGATCGATGTTGGGGGACATCGTCGGTTCGGCGCCAATCAGCATGGAAGGGAAGGGCGTCTATGCTGCATCATGTGTTCCCGTGGAAGGCGCGACCAGGATTCCTCTTCCTTGGTCGGATCATCCCACTCTTGCTTTTGCTCTCGGTCGCTCCCATCTCGACGCTGACGAGCGCGACGCCGGCAGCCGCTGCAACGGATGACACGGCTCAAGCGTTTGCCATGATCAACACCTATCGATCGTGGCTCGGACTGCCGCCGATGACTCGCAACCCGAAGCTCGATGCTTCAGCACAATCTCATGCCAACTACTACAAGCTCAACTTCGGCGACCCGAGCCTCAATGGGATGGGCCTGCACGAGGAACAGCAGGGCAAGCCGGGATTCACCGGTGTCAGCATGCAGGATCGCGTCGATGCCCAGGGCTACAACGGCTGGGCGAACGAGAATATCGGCTTGAGCGGCTCGATGGTCACAAGCGTGGAGTGGTTCATTGGCACAATCAACCACCGTCTGACGCTGATCGACCCGCGCTATACCGACATCGGTCTCGGCATGGTCAATGACGGCGACGTCAAGATCGAGGTGATCGACGTCGGCGCGCCTAATTGGACCGATACCGCCAAGCCGGATTGGGTTGCCTGGCCCCCGGATGGCACGACCGGTGTCTCTAACAGTTTCTGGGGAGAGACGCCGAACCCCTTCCCCAGCGCCAACTACCCCGTTGGCTATCCGATAACCCTGAAATACCACGGACCGGGCGACGTCACCTATACCAGCGCGACGCTCAGCGCTAATGGTCAGGTTATTCCCTCGTTCTCAGCGACTGGCAACGGTTGGCTGACGACGCGGACCGACATGATCTCGGCTCAGTCGCCGCTGCAGCCCGGCACGCGCTACACGGTGAACGTCACAGGTACGGCGAATGGCACAGCCTTCACCAAGACGTGGTCGTTCGAGACCGCCGTCACCGCCGGTGATCCGCTCGCTCTTTCGGCCATTCCAACCTCCAGCAATTTGCCTCCCGGCGTCGCCAAAGCAGACGCGGCCGTGCAGAACATCTGGTGGACGTCGGACGGAGCGGTACAAAACAAGACCAGCACGGCAACCTGGCTGTGGGGACCGGATACCTTCGCTTCCAAGATGGAGACTTACGCCGACTCACCGAGCGGCGAGCGCCAGGTCTACTATTTCGATAAGAGCCGCATGGAGATTACCAACCCGAATGGAGACCGATCGTCGCAGTGGTTCGTCACCAACGGGTTGCTGGTGCGCGACATGATCCTGGGCGCCGTGCAGACTGGCGACAACTCATTCCAGAAGTCGCAGCCCGCGACCGTTCCGATCGCCGGTGATGACACGCAGAACGCTGATGCGCCAACCTACGCCAGCTTGCACAGCCTTGCAGCGCTGGGCAATGGCTACACCCAGCCCAACATGACCGGTCAGCCAGTCCAGAGTACCTTGACGAAAGACGGCAAGGTCGGACAGAACGCGTCGCTTGCCGGAAAAGAAACCTACGCCTACTACGATCCGACGACCAAGATCAACGTCGCGGGGGTGTTCTGGACCTGGATGAACGCGCAAAGCTGGCAGTGGATCTACGTATTGGGACACCCGATCAGCCAGCCCTACTGGGTTCAGACGAATGTCAAGGGCGTCAAGCAGTGGGTGTTGGTGCAAGCGTTCGAGCGTCGGGTCGTGACCTACACGCCAGGAAATGATTCTACCTGGCAGATCGAAATGGGCAACGTCGGCCGCGCGTATTACGAGTGGCGTTACGGGAGTCCACCGCCGGGGCAGTAGGCGGTTCAGGACTTATGACGGTGAAGGTTGTTTCCCGACCTCCGGGATCAACTTCGTCGTAGCGACGAATGAGTCACTCTTACGACGGCGTATCGTGTAACGCCGCACGTATCAACTCCGGGTGATTGCTGGTGACTCCGTCGACGCCAAGTTCCTCCAGGTGTCGTGCCGTTTGGGGGTCATCCACGGTCCAGCTAAAGACGCGGTAACCGTGCTGGTGCAGACTGCGCACGACCTGCGCGTCGATCGACTGGTAGTGCAACATCGCCGCGTTGGCTCGGGCTGAACGAATCATAACGGGCAACATCGTCGCGAAATAGCGCTCGAACAGCGCGAAAAACGCGTCAAACTCCACCGGCGTTCGAGCGTGGCCTCGAGAAAGCCCAAGCTGTAGCTCTTGAGACAACGATCGCAACCGGCGCAGGCTATGGACGTGACCCGCGGAGATCAGCGCGTGATCGGTCAGGTGATGTCGACGCAGCGCGACAAAGAGCTGCTGCTCGAATCCGTGCGTCTTCAAATCCAGGTTGAATGGTCGCGCGTGGCCGAAGCGCTCCAGGTACTCATCCAGCGTCAACAACCAGGGAAGCATGGACCGCAACTGAGCGTACGGGGTGTCAGCAACCACCCAGCGTCGCCCCTCTGCTTGCACGACCGGATTGTGCATCAGCACCAACGTGCCGTCGCTCGCCTGACGCACGTCGAATTCCAGCATGTCGACATCAAGCGTCAGTGCATGTTCGAACGCCACGGCGGAGTTATCTACTTCGTTGGGCGCGCCGCCCCGGTGAGCGATCAGGAGCGGGGAGCGGTCACTCATGGCACGATCCGAATGCAGCCGCACGTGTGCCGCGTGGTAGTCACGCCAAGCGGTCTTCGAGCTCGAGGGCCGACCGTAGCCAGCGGTAGACAGTCACGAGTCCGGTGAAACAGGCAAAACCGAGCAAGTAGGAGGCAAGCACGTCGGTGAGCCAGTGATGTCCCAGATAGACTCGTGAAGGGCCAACCAGTCCAATAACTACCCCGGCAATGACGGCGAAGAAGCGTCCGATGGCGCGGTTTCGCACGTTGGTCGCGACGATATAGGCGACAAAGCCCCAGAAGGTCACGTAGTGCAGTGTATGGCCACTGGGGAAGCTACTATCCCGAATGTCGGCCTCGACCACACGAATCAGCGGATCGTCCGGTCGTGGACGACGAATGACCAGCTTAGTGAAGAAGCTCAGCAGGCTGCTACCCCAGGCGGCGATCATGAATATACTCGCCAAGCGCAAGCCGCGAACCCAGCTCCAGAGTACAACAATGAAAGGCAGCAGAAGGCTCTGCGGTCGGAAACCGAACCAGCTCACCCAATCCATGGTGCGCGCCAGCACCGGACTCTCATTGCGCTGCAGACGGAGCGTCGCGGCCATATCTCCTTTGGAGCGAGGATTCGAGCGCACGAAGAGCAGCAGCCACACGTACGCGACGAGAGACGCGACCGACGCCAGCACAAACATACGACTGCCGCTGCGCCGCTGGACGCGAACAGATGCGGAACCGATTGCTCCAGCCGAACGAGGCTTCATCCAACGCTCATTTCTGGTCTTACCCACTCGCATGCTCGAGCACGACCGGGATTATGTCAATTGTGCGATCGAGCGAGGCGCGCTCAAATGCGTGAAACCGCGACCATCCACCAGGCAACCAAACAAACAGTCGGGCCGGCTCAAGACTCTGAACCGGCCTCGCCTCGCTCGAGCGAATTCGACCGAGCCGCATGAACACCTAGAAACTGGGAAGGACGTTGAGGTCGTACTCCGGCATCTCGGTCTCGGGCGCTTCGTAACCCATCTCCTGCAAGTGCCTCACGACCGAGACGATCACGTCGTCGGGCGTTGATGCTCCGGCCGTCACACCCACACGGTCGATCCCTTCGAGCCAACCAGATTCGATTTCCTCTGGCCGTTCAATGTGATATGCCGGAATGCCGTAACTGCGGCCAACTTCCGCGAGGCGCGCGGTGTTGGAGCTCTTCTTGCCGCCGATGGCCAGAATCATGTCGACCTCGCGTGCCATCTTGCGCAACGCGTTCTGCCGCTCCGTAGTCGGCTCGCAAATGGTGTTGCAGATGCGGACTTCGCCGCCGTCGCGTGCAACCATCGGCACGAGCTCGCCGACGAACTTGAGGAACTCCTCCACGTTCTTCGTCGTCTGAGAGACGACCGCCACTTTGCGCGGTGGCTCGACATCTCCTGACCGTCCTTGCCCACGAGCGACATGCCAGGGAAGATCCTCGATATGCTTGGCAGCGACGGCCCGGCTGGTGCCCGACCAGGAGATAATTCCGCGAACCTCAGGGTGATAACCGTCGCCGTAAACCACCAGATAATAGCCCTGGCGTGCGAGCTTCTGTCCCAAGCGTTGCACTTTGGTCACGAGTGGGCAGGTGGTGTCGATCATCTCCAGTCCGCGCATCTTGGCATCTTCAGTCCGCTCTGGTCCAGCACCATGCGCGGTAATGGCCACCCGCTGATAGCCCTGTTGCTGGGCCGACTCAACCGACTCGGCTGTGTCAATGCCCTGGGATTTCAATCGCTCGACGATCTGCGGGTTGTGAATCACGTCGCCGATCGTGGCGACCGGGTGCTCGACATTTCCGGCCTTGGTGATGATGTCGACCGCGCGCCGAACGCCCCAGCAATAACCCATTTCTTCGGCGAGAATGATCTGTTTGGTCGTCATTGGTGGCGTATCCAACCCCTCGAATGAGATGAGCAACGGCGCTCAGTAGCGGACGAGCGTCTTGCCGTCGAGCTTCGATTGATCGAGCTTGCCAGACAAGCTCGAGACGAGATCCTTCGGCACCGTGATGGTGTCCGGATTCCCGTCACTAACGTACATTATACCGGGATTCTTCTCGATAAAGCTGAACCACTTGTCAATTTGGTCACGGCTCCCACGGATACGCGGAATCCAATACGGGTCAAAATCGGAATCGACCGGCGACAATGCAGGGTTCGCGCCGACCATCAGCGCTCCCATGAAGCTGTAGTGTTTGCCGTTGAGATCGAACCCTTTGAACAGTGTCGTATCCCCATGCTTCGGATATTCGCCAAACGGGACCGCGATGATCTGCATCTGGGCACCCGCGCTGAACTTGCGCATCATGTCGACGGCGTTGCCGAGTTCCTCTTTGAGTTGTTCGTTCGTCAGCGTGCGCATATCCTTATGGTTCACCGTATGATCGCCAATTTCATACCCATGATCGACGAGCCATTGAACTTTCTCTTTTTCATATGCAACCTGGTCTTGCCCATTTGGCCAGGCAAACGGCGCCAGGGGCAAGATCGAGAAGAGTCCACCGTGACCAAAATCCGGATGCTTACTGAAGAAATCCTCCAGGATTCCCACCGCACAATTCGGATCGATCGTCTTCTTCCCGTTACTGTCGACGATATAGCGGAACTGCGTAATGGTGCCATCGTCGAAGGTCAACACAACCGGCCGTTTGCCCGCGGGCGCCTTGATGTTGTCGGTCACGTAATCATGAATGGGGATGACGTAGAAATCATGATCGTAGAGCCACTGTAGATCACTACGGAAATCGTCCGCTGTGGTCGAGTAGTCACCACCCTCGTTGTCGATGTTGTGGTACATCAGCACCGGAATCCAGCCCAACTCGTTCGGCTTGTACTGCGCGAGCTGAGCTGACGTTAACGTCGCAACGTTCGTGACTGTCGGTGAGGGTGTCCGGGTGGCCGTCGGCAACGGTGTCGCTTCGGACATGACTACGGCTGTTCCCGGTGGCGCTGATGTCGAGGCGCCCGCCCCTGTGGACGTTGAAGTGGCCAGCGTTCCATCCGCGTTCGGAGTTGAGTTTTCGCGAGCTCGGGACGAGCGCGGCACCAGGCCAAACGCGTAAGAGACGAGCGTCAGCGTCAGCGCAACCACCGCGCAACCCCAGATGAGCCGCGTGAATTTCTCCAGCATCCCTGTCCCACTCCCCATAGCTTCCCAGCGCGTCCGGCGTCTTTCACGTTGTGCTGATTGGCCGCAACGGAGACAATCCGAGCAGTGACGGAAGCTCCATTAGCGTGTTGATCTCGAAGTCTGGCCGCTTCCCCCCCGGCCAGCTTCTTCCGCGACGGTTGATCCAGATTGACGTGATCCCGGCCGCCCGAGCTCCAGCGATGTCGTGCTCGGGTGAGTCCCCGACGTAGACAGCGGCATCTGGCGCGACGTCTAGCTTCGCAAGCGCTCGCTCGAAGATCTGCGGATCTGGTTTCCAGACCCCTTCCTCTTCGGAGACCAAAATAAACTGGAAGAGATTACCGATTGCAAGATGTCTGATTTTATCGCGTTGAATTTTGCTGGGACCGTTGGTGATGAGCCCAACCGGTGCGTGCTGACTGACGTAATTGACGATGGCGATTGAGTCGTCAAACAGCTCGAGACCACGATAGCGATCACTGACGTAGTGACTGACAGCGACATCGCAGCGTTCAGTCTCGACAATCCCATGACTTTTGAGCACATCAGCAAAGTGACCCGTGCCGCCAACCGACCGCTCGGCCGCTTCTTCAACCAACGCCTCAACATCGATCTCCGGCGAGCCGTTCGCCGCGGCTTCAAACGCGAGACGCAGGCGTAGACGCAGCGAGCTGTAGTGATCGCAGAGGGTGTCGTCGAGGTCGAACAGCACCAGTGACGGCGTGCTGTTGCCGGACGAGTTCAGTGCGTCGGACATGGTGCTCCCTGTTTGGGCGATTTCAGTGAACGCGGTAGCGCACAGGGCAAGCGTACCGGCCAGCGAGAATGAGCGTCAAGGTACAGTGGATATCAGTTACGGCTCAGCTACCCAGTCGATCGGCAAGGTAGGAGAGCGACGCGCCGGAGGACGCGTGAACCACAATCGAGGCTACACGATCCAGTGGTGTCGGCTCGTTGTTGATGATGGCCAATTCAGCCCCGGCACGCGCCGCTTCTCGCGGCACTCTCGCGGCCGGATTCACCTTCAACGATGATCCGATCACGATCATTACGCTCGAGCTTCTGGCGATCGTCAGCGCCGCACGTAGATCGTCTTTGACCAGTGGCTGTCCAAAGGAGATGGTAGCCTCCTTGACAATCCCACCACACTCCGGACAATACGGCTCTTCGCCTGAGAATCCGAGATCGAACGGTTCAGCGTCGTAAAGCCGCCCGCAGTCAAGACAGCGGACTTTGTGCGCCGATCCATGCAACTCAATGACACTCGCCGGATCGGAGCCCGCCTTCTGATGCAGCCCATCGATGTTCTGGGTGATAATGTCCTGCACGTACCCTAGCTGCTGCAGTCGAGCCAGCGCTCGGTGGCCGTGATTCGGCTGCTTGGCCGCCAGCTCCGGATACCGCTCGATGCGTCGCTTCCAGTGATTCAAACGAATCTCAGGATCCCGCAGATACTCCCGGTACATCGTCGGCTTGATCCGCTTCCAGATTCCGTTTTGTCCCCGATAGTCCGGGATACCAGACTCGGTCGAGATCCCAGCCCCGGTGAAGGCAACGCCGGAGCGCTGGGCGAAAAGCACCTCGGCCAGCCGATCCAGTTCACCCACGGCATCATCGGTCAGATCTGAAGAATTTGTGGTCATTTGCTTGGTGGAGTCCATTTCCCCATTAAACCGCGCATGTCAAGCGGCGAACGCGCTAAACTGCAAGTATGAAACGTGCGATAGGTTGGGCACGTAGCCAAGACGCCGCATCGAGCCGTTTTGACGAGAGGTCCGACCTCACAGTACTGGCATCGATATCGCGTCTCACTGAAACGGTCTGATGGAACGCTCAAAATCTCGATTTCGATGCCTGGAGAATCGATGACAATCGGTACACGGCCGAAACTAGACGGCCGCTATATCCTCGATTCACTGATTGGCGCTGGCACCTACGCGGAGATCTTCCGGGCCAGAGACACTGAAACCGGCGAACTGGTCGCCGTCAAAACCCTTCGCCCAGAACATGCCACTGCACCTCAGACCGTGTCACTCTTCGCCTACGAAGGGGAGATCGGCTCGTCAATCAGCCATACCAACGTGGTTCGCGTTCGCTCACACGGTGAAGACGGCGGCAAACACTTCGTCGTCATGGATTTGGTACGCGGTGTCTCGCTCCGCCGAAGACTAACCCTGGCTGGCCAACTGCCCGTGGGCGAAGCGCTGCGGATCATGGATGCCATTCTTCAGGGATTGCAAGCCATCCATGACGCGGGCTTCATCCACCGGGACATCAAACCCCAGAACATCCTGCTAGAGGCGGGATCAACGCCCAAGATCACAGATTTCGGCATTGCAGTAAGCCTCGACGAATCGCGCCAGTCGCCCGACGGGATCACATTGGGCACGGCGGCATACATCTCGCCGGAGCAGGCTGCTGGCCAAGAAATCGGGGCCCAGGCGGATCTCTACTCCGCAGGGGCCGTACTATTCGAGATGTTGACCGGCGAGGCACCGTTTCCGGGCGACGATCCTATTGCCGTGATGAACCGGCACCTGTTCGAGCCACCTCGAGATCCACGAACGCTGAATCATCACATTACCCCCGCACTGGCCGCCGTCGTGCTGCGAGCACTCGCCAAAGAACCAGGCGCTCGCTTCTCGTCCGCAGCAGAGATGCGCGAGGCGCTGGCGGCGCTGGAGCGAGAGGACAACGTCGCCGGGCCGAGAATGACGTGGCTTACGGCAATTCACCTGAACTGGGTGGTACCTTTGTCGCCGCGGCGGCAAACTCCGCTCATACTGGGTGACGTGCCGATTCTGACCACGTTCGTTTCGGCGCTACTCTTGATCGTCTTTTTCATCGTGCTCGTGCTGGCGTTGGTCAGCACGAACGTGACGCCCTTTCCGTCGCCGATCCGGAGCGTCAACATCGGACCGGTTTCGTTGCCCGCGAACCCATCGACTCCGCAGACTACGTCGAATCAGATTGCTCAGGCTGCTCCGACATTGCCATCAATTCCAACTGGCTGGGCGGTGACAGGTGCAGTTTCGACTCCGCTACCCGAGTCCACGCTCGCGCCGAAACCCTCGCCCAGTCCAAAACCGGCAAACCTGACGATTTACGCCCAGTCTCTGGCGTCGGGTTGGGATACAAGTTTGTCATGGAGCGCTTCACTCAACCTGGTCAGCACCGCGCCAATCCATTCGGGCCTCGACTCGATCAGTTACACGGCAACTGATGGCTGGGCCGGACTTCAGTTGCGGAATGACGGCAGTATCAATACGGCGACGTACAGCGCGATCCGGTTTTCGGTTCGTGCGTCCAAAGATGGCGAGCCGTTCGCGATTTACCTGCGAGATTCGAACTACGATAACCTCAGCCAGCCGATGCCGCTGTCAAAATACGGGGGATACCCGGTCTCGACCAAGTGGACGACCTACACAATCCCGCTGGCCGATTTGAACGCCTCGAATGTCTGGCTTGGAAGCATCGTCTTCCACAACTGGACCAATACGCCGCAGCCGCCGATCTACATTACCGACATTCAACTCATTCGATTACCATAGTGGGTTGTCGTCGGAATAGCAGGCGACTGGACGCCGTCTGGGAGTCTGGTCGACATCACGACTCAATCTTTCATGGTTGTAAGGCAAGGAACCCTGAATTCGCCACTCGTCATTCTTCCGCAAAATCTGCTTCGCCAAGCCCAACAAGAAATCCACCGTACCCAAATCACCTATCTCGAGCGTTATAGAAGTTGTCCGGAGCCGGTAATGCTGGCATCGATATCGCGATTTTCGAGAACCGGTCAACGGAACGCTCGAAGGTGCTCCTTCGACGCATGGAGGATCGATGACATCCGAATCACGACGATTACTCGCCGGCCGATTCGTCCTGGACACACGCATAGGCGCCGGCAACTACGCTGAGATTTTTCGCGCTACCGACACCGAAACTGGAGAACTTGTCGCCGTCAAGACGCTGCGCCCCGAACACACGTCAGAGCAGCAAGCAATTTCCCTCTTCAAGCAGGAGGGCGCGGCTGGATCGGTAATCTCTCACAGAAACGTGGTGAGAATTCGTTCACACGGTGAAGAGCAAGGTACCCACTTCATCGTGATGGAGCTCATCAAAGGAATATCCCTTCGGCGACGAATGACGTTGGCGGGACGGCTCTCGATTCACGAATCGCTCCGCATCATTACGGCGGTGCTCCGTGGACTCGAGGCGATTCATGGCGCGGGCTACATTCATCGTGACATCAAACCGCAAAATATCCTGATCGACGCCGACGGTACCCCAAAGATCACCGATTTCGGGATCATGCTCTCACCAGGCGAGGCACGTCGCGGTGGAGGTGGCCTGGCGCTCGGCACCGCCGCGTACATTGCGCCAGAGCAGGCCGCCGGTCAGGACATCGGCGAGCAGGCAGACATCTATTCCGCAGGAGCAGTTCTATTCGAAATGCTGGCCGGAGAGGCGCCGTTTCCCGGTGACGATCCACTCGATGTGATGAATCGTCACCTGTTCGAGCCGCCACGTGATCCGCGAACGCTGAATCCAGAGGTTTCACCAGCACTTGCCGCCATCGTGCTGCGAGCACTCGCCAAAGAACCGGCCGCGCGCTTTGCCTCGGCGCAACGAATGCGTGAGGCACTCGAGATGCTCGACCCGGACACAGTTCAGGAACCGCCGCGAATGCCACGTCGTCCGGCCGAGGCGATGGCCTGGACGGTACCACTCGGTCCTTCGCACCGGTTCCCGACTCGTCTGGGCGGTGTTCCGATACTCACGACTGTGGTAAGCGCGCTGTTGCTGGTCGTGCTCATCATCGTGCTGGTGCTCGCATTCGTAAGTTCAGTCGTCACGGCGACGCCTGGACAAAACCGTATTTCGAGTTCCGGACTGCCAAGTGGAATGTCTGGCACGCCAATGCCCAACACTGACCCGCCGCAGTCGCCAAACCAGACCCAGAGCGTGATGCACTCGATTCCGGATTGGACCGTCAGCGCGGCGCTCTCCAGCCCCACGCCGACGGCGACAGCAGTGGCAACAACATCCCCTATGTCGACGAAGATCGCGCAGGCAAACACGACTCCGATGAACGAGACATCGCCGAGTCAGATGGCAAGCTCAACGTCCGTGCCGCCGTCGCGAACGCTGCCGTCGCAGAATCCAGTAATTGAACTCTCCGCCAGGGTGAGGGAGGCCGTCGCGGCCCTTACCGCAGCCTCGAAACACGCGCTCCCGGCGAAAGGTGACGATCAGGGCCAGCAGGCGGATGCTCAAACATCGAACGGTCAGAAGAACCTGCCCAAGCCACCCGGAAATGGTGCCGCGACGAACAAGCAGTCGCCAAATCCCAAGTCACCGTCAACCGGTCCGGGACAACCGCAATCCCAGAGCGGTCAGCCGTCAACGAGCTCGGCATCAAATCCTCAGAGCGGTCATGGTAAAGGAAACGGGGCTAAACATCACCGCGATCACGACTGAGTCGTGAGTACGGGTGTGAGCCTCGATGTTGATAGAAACCCACCACTTCCATAGCGAGTAGCAGCAGCAAGCCCACCACGGCCACGACGAGGCTCTCATTGACGATTTGTGGCTGGTAGTGAAACACGACTTGGTGCGCTCCGGAAGGGACTGAGATCACGCGGAAGATTCCGTCTGCCGTGGCGATCGGGGTACTCTTCCCATCGATCGTCGCAACCCAGCCAGGATAGGCTGTATCCGCGAGCACAAGGTAGGCACGTCGATCGGTCCGCGCTTGAATCGAGACACGATCGTTCTGGTAGCTCTCGATCGTGGCCGTGCCATGCCCTCCCGCTTGCGCCGCAGTGAGATTCCCACTCAGTAACAGAGTCGACGCAGGATTGAAATTAGGCCCTGTGACCGACGAAAGTGCGGCATCAGTCGACATCGATTTTGCGCTGTAGGCAAGCCTGACACGCGGGAGCGCATCGCGGTTCTCCCAGATGACCAAGCCGTCGTTCGTAGTTTGCGCTTTGGTGAACGAGGCCGCGGGAGCCACTGACTTTGCGTCGGTGATCACGTAGCGGACGTTCAGCAGATCGTAGAGCGCGGGATCTTTACCGCCTCCAAGGACGTCCGACACTTTCTTGTAGTTGGCCGGTTGCATCGGGTCGAACAGGCCGCCCGCATCGTCAAGACCAGCAATTGCGGCCGTGTCGGGCTGCCATGCGAGCGTGGTTGACGCAATGCGAAACGGGCCCTGCTGGCGCATCTGCTGTTGCAAAAAGGCCACGGCCTGCGGGTGACGATAACCAGCGGTGAGATCTTCGGTCGACGGATTGAAACTCGCCGTGGCGCCGTACAGGTCAAGCATCACGAGCACGGTGGCGAGCACGCAAACCGTCGCCCCCCGAATCTTGCCGCGCAGCACCGCCCAGAGTAGCGCTGCCGCGCCAACCAGGTAGAGAACGGCGAGATTAAGCCCGTCGACCGCAATGACCGGACGGTTCGACGGATCGTTGACTCCGAGGATCTGGACGTAGAAAAGGGGAATGATCAGCAGCATCAGCGCGCCAAGCGCGATCAGCAGCCAGCGGAGCGATCGCTCAAGTACCTTGCGGACCTGATCAGATTGCCTCGCCGTGTACCCGAGCTCCTGAATGCCAAACGCCGCGAGTAACGCCAGACTGAGATCGACGAAGACGTAGCCACGGGCCGGCGCGCGGATGAGATTGTATGGAGGAACGAAGCGAAAGACCCAACCGTGCACCGGTGTCGCCGGGCCGAGTGCGAAGAGGAGTGCCACCGCAGCGAACCCGGCGAGCAAGAGCCGGGCGCCGGAGGGGCGGGATGCGAGTCCGATTGCCGCGAGAACGAGCGTGACGATGCCCACGTAACCCCAGATCTCGCCACTGGAGAACGCCCCCCAGTAGTTTGTGGGGTTACTCCCAAACGCTTTGGGAAGGACGAACTGCAGCATCGCGATCGGTTCGGCGCTGAACTCGGTCGATTGTTGATAGCTCAACCCGGAGCGCACCGAGAGGGACGCCATTTGCAGCGACGGTAGAATCATCGGCGCCGCCATACTCAGTCCGGCCAAAAGTGCGCCGCCCGCGCGGGCAACGTCGAAGCCGAGCGATCTCAACCGCTGCCGCGCCGCCCGCACGACCTGATCGAAATCCTGACCTCCGGATTGCCAGGGCCAGAGTTCGTGCGCGGTGCCAACCCAGTAGAGCCACCACACTGCGCCAGCGGTCAGCTCATACAACAACAATTGTTGATGACCGCCAGTCGCCGCCATGAAAACGACAACAGCAGTCGCTCCTGCCCAGAGCCAGGAACGCGTCAACGACATCTTTCGCAACACCAGCAACAACCACGGAAGCCATACCGCCACTGACAGCATCGAATAGTGACCGAGATGCGCAGTCAGGAATCCGGACGCGGAAAAGATGATGGCGGCTGCCGTGGATGGGACGCGACCGGAGCCAAGCGATCTGGCGAGGAAATAGGTGCCGAACGAGGCGATCAGGTATTGGGCAATAACCAGCAACTCAAGCGTCTGATAGGTAAAGGGACGTTGGATCATCCAGGCGACCAGATTGGGCGGGTACATCATGGCTGCCTGATAGTTCGCCAACTGCGGCATACCGCCGAACAGATGTGGGTTCCAGAGTGGAAAATGGCCAGATTGCACGGCCGTAGCGCTGAACGCCTGCAACGGGAAGAAGTAGGAGTTGAGATCGCCACCCCCACGAGGCACCGCGGCGACGGTCAACAACGGCTGCCAGAAGAAGAGCAGATTCGCCAACAACAGCGCGCCCAACGCCGCGATATCCAGGCTGAGAGTACGCAGTCGTTTGCGCAAAGGGAAGCGTGCTAGCCAGAAGATGAGGAGCCAGGCGAGGAAAGCCGCTGGAACGCCCCAGAGCGGAATCAGGCCGCCTACCTTGGGTGCGACGTCAGCGGCCATCGTGCACGCCGATCAGTGAGCGAGGCGACAAGGTCGACACACCTGGAGACACCTCGCTATGTTCCGATCAGACGTTGAACAGGAAGTGCGCAATGTCGCCGTCCTGCACGATGTACGTCTTTCCCTCCAACCGCAACTTGCCGGCCTTGCGCGCCTCAGGCAATCCACCTGTCTCGACTAAGTCTTCGTAGCTCACCACCTCGGCCCGAATGAATCCGCGCTGGATGTCGGTATGAATCACCCCAGCCGCTTCCACCGCAGGCGTGCCACGATCGATCGTCCAGGCGCGACACTCATCAGGCCCAACCGTGAAGAACGAGATCAGGCCCAGCAGCTCATATGAACGCTGTACAACCCGTTCGCGTCCGGTCTCTTCAATTCCAAGATCATCGAGAAAGAGCATGGCATCTTCCTCGTCGAGTCGGGCGATCTCCGCCTCGATTTTGCCGGCAATCGCATCGACCATCACTCCCGGGCGACCGAACTGCGCCTCCGCCTGCGCCTTCAAGGCGTCCGCCTGCTCGCCGAGCATCTCATCACTCAGGTTCAGTAAAACGAGAAGGGGTTTGGCACTCAAGAACCCGAACCCACGCAGGATCTTCGCTTCCTCTGGCTGCAGCTCGACCTCGCGAATCGGCGTTCCGTCTTCCAGCGCTGCTTTCAGGCGGGTTAGCACGTCGAGCTCGCGCTCATTGGCCTCACGCTCGGCGCCGCGCAGCTTCGGGATTCCCGCCTCGAGCCGCTGGAGACGCTTTTCGATCAGTCCAAGATCGGAGAAGGTGAGTTCGAGGTTCATCGTCTCGATGTCCCGCATCGGATCGACACTGCCCTCAGGGTGCGGCACCGCGGGATCTTCAAAAGCGCGCACCACGTGGACCAGCGCCGCGCCCTGGCTCAGGAAGCCGAGCAGTCGACCGCTCATTCCCTGCTCGTGAATCCCCTTCGCGACTCCCGCAACGTCGTAATATTGCACGTCAGCGGGGACGGTACGTTTTGGATTGAACATGTTGGTCAGCACGCCGAGCCGCTCGTCAGGTACCTTTACCGTCGCGAGGTTTGGCTCTTCTTCTCCGGTAGAGAACTGTCCAGTCGCCGCCTCGGCTTGAGTCAGTGCATTAAACACGGTCGTTTTGCCGCTTTGTGGCAAACCGATAATGACGAGTTGGAGGGACATCCCACCTCCGTGATGTTCACAAATCGACACAATGGTGCCAGCAGTTGCCGCATGGCACTGGAGTACGTTGTACCACGGGACACTCGATGTCGCAGCGTATAACGAGACGCAGGATGCTCCAGGCAGCGCTGGCAACCGCCGCAGTCGGAGCGACCGGCTACCCTCTCTTGATTGAACCCTCCGAGTTTCACATCGATCGGGTCAAAGTTGACACTGGTTTGCCAACTGGTCTGCGCATCGGCGCGCTCAGCGACTTCCATCTGGCCGACACAATCAGTCAGACGAGAGTCGAAACCGCGACCAGACTCCTTGCCCGGCAGAACCCCGACCTGATCGTTCTCCTCGGTGACTACTCAACCGCGATGTACGCCACGCTCAGCATCCATGGCCACGTCGAAACGGCACTTGGAATACTGAGCAAGTTGCGCGCACCCCTCGGCGTCTACGCGATTCTGGGCAATCACGACGTAACCGCCGGTCTCGGAGACATCAAGCAGATGATTCGCGCTCATCGAATCACACCACTGATCAATGAAGGCGTGGTGATAAGTACGCATGGCGAGCGTTTCGGGCTGGCAGGGCTTGCCGATGCGCTGCAGCAGAAGCCAGATCGGGTATCGGCAGTCCGCGCCATCACGTCCGGGATCCCGTTTCTCGGATTAGTCCATGAGCCAGACGCGTCCAGTTTGCTCTCGGGCGCGGCGCTGGTCCTTTCCGGGCACAGTCATGGCGGACAGGTGCGATTGCCGGTTGTCGGTGCGCCGGTGCTGCCCCGGATGGGGCGTAGATTCCCATGGGGCTTGCGACGCAATGGCGACACGCTGGTCTATACATCGAGAGGGGTCGGAATGGTCCCGCCACGCGTGAGGTTCAACTGCCCGCCCGAGGTGACGGTCATCGACGTGGTCAGCGCGGGCGGTGTCAAACCGATGGGGCCGGTTGGGTAACACAGTGCACCGATGCGATCGACTTCGAGAACCCACGAGCTCGTTGACCTGACGAACGTCATGGTATAAGTCGGAGCGCCAGGCAAGAAGATCTCGGCTTGAACGGTGCGGGTACGCTACGACGCCGGACCACTTTTCGTTGGACCAGTGCTCTCGCCGAGCCGAGCCTGTGTTAGCTCCTTACCAAGGAGGACCGCCAAGCGCACGATCCAGCATGGCGAGCTCAGCACCATAGACCTGCTGACACAGCGTGGGGTCCCAGGGACTGTGATCCTGCCCTGGCAAGATCAATACTTCTTGACCCTTGCGCCGTACCGTCTCAATCACACGCTGCCTGAGCTCTGGAGATACGTACCGGTCGTTCTCGCCGTACACCAGATGTATCGGCCCGTTGTAGGCTTCCATCGCGGCGAAGAAGTTCTCGTCCCGCGCTTCAAGCCAGAATCGTTCACGGTAGAGTTGCCCACCCTCTTCGCTCACTGTCTCAGCTGAACCGCTGAACGTCGATTTCGGATCCGGCACCCACAACAGCAGGCCGTCGATTCGACCGCGAATGGCCGGTCGATACGCCGCTGCGGCCGATGCCGTGGCGCCCATACTCTGTCCGAGCAACGCGACGCGGTAACCCGCGCTGAGATACCGCTCCGCGAGATACGCCGTGGTGTCGACCCACTGGCGAAACGAAGAATCGATGAAGTCGCCCTCCGAGTTGCCACTGTTGATCTGGTCGAAGCGCAGCACCGCATAACCATGCGCATTCAAGATCCGGGCAAAATCGACGAACGAGCGAGCCGGTCCAGCATGCGTGCCACGGAAGCCGTGGCTCATGATCACGATACTCTTTGAGGGAGGGTCAGCATCGCTCAGGCAATAGAACACCGCCTTGCCTCCGACGGTCACGAACGATGTCTGTGTGTCAATCACGCGGCAACTCCTGTACGGGAATGTGGGCGCTAGAAACCAACATTGCGTGACCCTCGAAGCAACGGGTCAGTGTCGCCCAACTCGGCAAACGCCGCGGCGCGCAGTCGGCAGGAGTCGCACACCTGGCAGGGGGCAGCGCCTCCCTGATAGCAGGACCAGGTGAGCCCATAATCGACACCGAGGGACAGCCCGAGACGGACCACACCCGATTTGGATAGATGGAGAAAAGGGGCTAGCACCGGAATGCTCTTGCCCTCTTCGACAAACTGCTTGCTCGCCAAATCGGCCGCGCGTTGAAAGGCGTCCAGAAACTCACCGCGGCAGTCCGGATAGCCTGAATAGTCGACCTGACTCACGCCGATGTAGATGGCGCTCGCTCCGACCACTTCAGCATATCCAGATGCGATCGCCAGGAAGATGTGATTGCGCGCCGGAACCCAGGTCGATGGAATACGGTCGCCGCTCGGCTCCGTCGGTATCTCTCCCTGGCCAGTCAGCGACGATGCAGACCAGTCTCCAAGATTCATCCGCACAATCTGATGCTGCCGCACGCCGAGCACCTCGGCGACTCGTTTGGCACTGTCGAGTTCCCGTGAGTGTCGCTGGCCATACTCGAACGAGAGGGCGTACAGATCAAAGTTGCTGGCTCGCGCCAACCAGGCCGCGGTCGTGCTATCCAGACCGCCAGAGAGTAGGATTACTGCCCGGTCGCGTTCGGACCGTTCGTCAGCCATGTTATGCTGGACTCCTCTCACACGTGATCAGTTCGAATACAGTTCGGCGGCGTGCTTGTGAAACATTCATCTACGCGATTCTCGTCCCGCAAAGCCAGGATGCTGGCGCTCGCCATTCGCTGGATGCAGCCCTCTCTGGCGATCGGCGCGATTGGCGCGGCAATCGCCACCGGAGCCTGGCACCGTCGCTGGGAGACCGCCTTCGAAGGCACTCCCCGTCGCGGACTGTTTGATGGGTTGTGTCATTTCGGGACGGCACTCGCCGTTTCGCTGCCTATTCTGCCGTATGTGCACGACCGCTGGGGGTTTCTCCGAATCAGCCTGCTGAGTGCGGTGGCGATCGATCTCGATCATGTCCTTGCCGCCCGCTCATTGCGTCTCACGCGGTGCATGACGATGGAACATCGGCCCGCGTCCCATTCGCTGCTTACGCCGCTGATCGTCGCGGTACTCGCCGAACGTTGGAAGCCAGAACAGCACTTCGGACTGGCCGCGCTCGTCGGCGTTGGCTCGCATTTGCTGCGCGACCTCGGCACGGGTGGAGCGCCGCTGCTTCATCCAAAACGCATCATCACCATCCCATATGAACTGGTGGTCGTGCTCCTGGGTGTATTCGCCTTCATCAGCCGTTACGGAACCCGCACGGCCGTCGGCGGTAAGATCCTGGCCCTTCGAGCCTGGCGCTGGATCGTGACACCAGCGCGGAGGCGCTTCTAAGCCCCGATCTGCCTCGCACGACCAGATCCGATCAGGGTAAGATCCCCCCAGGCTGTGGCGCGACACGAGGCGCGACGGCAGTATCCGCGGCATCCTGCGTCGGAAGGAACGGATTTCAATGCTCGAGGCTCACGGTGGACTCGGCGAGGCGTTGGTCATCATCTACCTCGCGATCGCAATTCTCTCGTTCGTGCTGGCCAGGCGAAAGGGCCTGCCTGCCTGGGTAACTGGCACGGCGCACGCGCTTCTCGGCGTGCAGATCATCATGGGGATCATCCTATTCGCCGAACATCCACATGCGATGCCGATCTCCCACGTCATTGTCGCACTGCTGACGATCCCAGCCTTGGGTCTAATGGCGCCCCTTGGGGGCCGTTTGGGCCGCGCCCGCGCCGTCGGAGTCAGCGCATCGGTTGTCACGGTCCTGGCCGCCATCGCGGTGGTCATCGCCAAGACTCGATAATTCGGAACACAGCAAACGGGAGCACGATAGGTGCTCCCGTGTTCACGTCCTTTGGGCACGGTCGCTACACCGCGGCGCGGCTCAGAGCTCGCTGACCACCGGCAGAATGAGCGGATGAGTCTTGGTCTGGCGGTAGATCTGACGGCTTAGCACTCCTTTGGTGCGGCTGATCAGATAGGCGGTGCTGAACCCACCTTTGGCACGTCGCGCCAGGAATTTTTCCAACTCTTCTTCGGCACGTCGCAGAACTTTGGCGTCAATTTGCCCGTCCAGACCGTGCGCGGTGATTGCCGGCCCGGCGATGAGTTGGCGACTCTCGTGGTCCACGACCAGGCTGGCAACGACGAAACCACTTTCAGCAATCTCGTCACGATTGCGCAAGATCACGTTCCGGGGGCTGACGATGTCCACCAACACGGCGCCACTATCGGCCTGGCCCTCACGCCGACCAAGATCTCGCCCAAAGCTGTATATGCCTCCGAGATCCGGCAGGAAGATCTGACTGTCGTTCAAGCCCTGGTCCAGCGCCAGCTGGCGATAGAGCGACAAGTGACGATGTTCGCCATGGATCGGCATGACGAAACGTGGATGAATCAGGCGCAGCATAAACTTCAGCTCATCACGGCTGGAATGGCCCGAGACGTGAATGGTTGGCTCGAGGGCGGAGTAGATCACTTCGAGGCCGCGTTTGAATAGCAGATCGATCGTCTGCGAGACACTCTCCTCGTTCCCCGGCACGGGCGTAGCCGAAAAGATGACCGTGTCGCCCTTAGAGACCTTGATCTGCTGGTGCTCGCCACTTGCCACGCGTGCCAGTGCAGCCCCGGCCTCTCCCTGGCTACCGGTCGTCAGAATCAGCACCTGCTTCGGCGGCAGCTTCATCGCTACGTCGATCGGGATCAACGTATTTTCAGGCGGCTTGAGGTAGCCAAGTTCCATCGCAATACGCGTGCTCTGTTCCATGCTGCGTCCCGAGACCGCTACCTTGCGACCATGACGATACCCAGCACGAATAGCCTGATCGAGTCGAGTGATGTTCGAAGCAAAGGTGGTAAGGATCACACGACCGGTCGCCTCGCCGATGACCCGATAGAGCGTCTCACTCACCACCGCTTCGGACGGCGTGTGACCTGGGCGCTCAACGCGTACCGCATCGGTCAGCAGCAGCAGCACACCCTCGTTACCGATCTCGCGCAATCGCGCCTCGTTCGTCGGCGGCCCAAGTGGAGGGGTAGGATCGAATTTGTAATCCCCGGTGTGCACCACCCAGCCGAGTGGCGTCTTGAGACCGATAGCGAAGCTGCCCGGGATGCTGTGGGTAACATTGATGAACTCGACCTCGAACGACTTGCCAAATTGGTAGTGTTCCCCCGCTTCAACGACGTGGAGATCGGCGAGGTTGAGCACACCCGCTTCGTCGAGCTTGGCTTCGGTAAATGCGATTGCCAAAGCGGACCCGTAGATCGGGACCGGTGCGATCTCTTTGAGCAAGGGCAGCAGAAATGGCAGCCCCCCAATGTGATCCTCATGGCCATGTGTCAAGAGAATGCCACGCAGTTTGTTGATGCGCTGGATCACGTAGCGAATGTCAGGCACAATCAGGTCGATGCCGCGCATCTCGTCTTCGGGGAACTTCGCCCCGGCGTCGATGATGACGAGATCCCCCCGGTACTCGACGACCGTCATATTCTTGCCGACTTCACCAACTCCACCGAGTGGTATTGCTCTAAGTCTCGGACGCGGCATTCGGTTTGGTTCCCCCTGCTGAATGTCAAGCGATTATCCGGCGCAACATACGCCGCTGTAAGTTTCTCACGTGGAAGGCATTGGAATCGAGTGATGACGGGAAAAATCGGCTCAAAATCCGGTTTCGCCCTCTCGATGAACCGCACAGGGAGTGCCCAGACGCCAATTTTCGCGTACACGAGCAAGATTCCCCGCCCATTCTTCGTTACGCACCCAGCTTGACACGCAGATTCGCGTCTCTCTAAGATTCGGAGGCGTTGCCGTTCCTCCACCAGAAAGGGAGAAGATTTGTGACCGACCTGCTCTATATGGTCGACAGTTATCTGCGTGAGTTCGACGCGGTCGTCACTGGCGTCTCCGAGTCGGGGCAGATCATCCTGGATCGGACGGCGTTTTACGCCGGAGGTGGAGGGCAACCGTATGACATCGGTACGCTGTCTGCAGGCGAGCAACAATGGCAGGTCACCAAGGTCGGCAAGGCGGACGGTGAGATCGTCCATACGCTTGAGGGAGGAGATCCGCCCGCTCCCGGCACTGAGGTTCATGGCGTTATTGATTGGGAAAAGCGCTACAAGCTGATGCGCACGCACACGGCGCTGCACGTCTTATGCGGTACGGTTTTTCGGGAATACGGCGCACAGGTCACCGGCGGAAACATGGGCACCGACAAAGCGCGCATGGACTTCGAGCTTGAAGATCTGAATTCGGAGCGCGTCAGTCACATCGAAGAACTCGCTAATCGGGCGATCCGGTCGGGCCTGCCGGTTTCGTGGCGTTCGTTGCCACGCGAAGAGGCCTTTCAGATTCCGGACCTGATCCGCACCAAGATCAACCTCCTCCCGCCAGGAATTACGGAAGTGCGCGTGGTCGAGATAGAGGGACTGGACCTGCAGGCCGATGGCGGAACGCACGTGCGCAATACGCTCGAGGTCGGCGGAATCAAAGTCATCGGAACCCGCAGCAAGGGCCGCATCAACAAACGACTTGAGATCGAGCTGACGGACGGCTCGGACTCCTGAATCCACACACGATGCGAGAGGAAATAACGTTGGCGATCGATTGGACCAAACTTCAGGCGCGACGAGCGAAGCACATTCGTTCATCGGTGATGTTCAAATTCGGCGAGCCAGTCGATCACCCCAATATCATCCCGTTCGCCGGTGGCGCGCCTCCCATCGAGTGTCTGCCCATCGGACGCCTGCAGCATTCAATCGAGCACGTTTGGCGCACGATGGACCCCACCACGATGTATTACGGTGAGTACCAGGGACATGAGCCATTGCGCCAGCTCATCGCCGAGCGCATGCGCTCTCGCGGCGTGCTCGTCACCGCGGACGATATTCTGATCACCGCTGGATCCCAACAAGGGCTCGAATTGAGTGCCAAGATGTTCCTCGATCCGGGTGATCGTGTGATCGTTGAGGCGCCTACCTATTTTGGCGCCTTGCAAATCTTCGACGTCTACCAAGCCGAGTACGTGCCAGTTTCGGTGGACGACGAGGGATTGATCATTTCCGAGCTTGAACAGGCACTGCAGCTCACGCCGAGACCGAAGTTCATGTACTTGATCCCAACCTTCCAGAATCCAACTGGTATCGCTCTGAGCTCCGAGCGACGAGAAAGTGTCGTGGAACTGGCCGCGCGATACGGTGTGCCGATCATCGAAGACGATCCCTACGGCGAACTCTGGTTCGAGGGCGGCGATCACGGCACCTTGCGGGGCCTCAGCAGCGACGTCATCTATCTGGGAACGTTCTCCAAAACCCTGGCCCCAGCGCTACGCATGGGCTGGATGGTCGCTCCACCTGAGCTCATGAAGCGCTTCACCGATGCCAAAGAGGGCGTCGACATTCAGAGCGATCGGGTCGTGCAGCAAGCGGTGGTTCACGCCTGCGAAGGTGGCTGGCTAGACCAACACCTCGACGAAGTGCGTAAGAACTACCGTCAGCGCTGCGATTTCATGCTCGAATGCCTCGAGCGCGAGATGCCGCGCGGCACGCGCTGGACCCAGCCTGATGGAGGTTTCTTCATCTGGGTAACGTTGCCGGACGGCGCGAACGCCGACGAATTGGTCAAGGAATGCGCCGAGAAGGGCGTGCTCTACAATCCTGGTTCCTGCTTCTACACGGATTGGGAACCGAAGCCGACGCTACGCCTAGGCTTTTCCACACTGCCACCGGACGTGGTGAGTGAAGGACTCAAACGCATGGGGGCAGTGTTCCGCAAGCATCTCGGCTAGGCGAGGTCCGATTCCTGCGGCCCGGAAACGTCGGGAGGCGAGATGCCGAACAGCAGCGCGCAAGAGTGGGAGATCAACGGACGATCGATTCGGGTGACCAGTCTGGACAAGCCCTACTGGCCGGAAGATGGGTTCACCAAAGGTGACACGCTTGACTATTACCGACGCGTGGCAAAGGTGATCCTGCGATACATCCACAACCGTCCGGTTACGCTAAGGGCCTATCCAAACGGCATCAATGGCCCCGGATTCTGGCGACGTGATCGGCCAGACTCGGCACCGGACTGGCTTGGTAGCGTCACTTATGAGCCCGAGACTACGAGAGAATCTATCGACGTGCCGGTCATCAACGACGAGGCGTCGCTGGTCTGGTACGTCGATCACTCCGCCATCGAGATTCACCAATGGATGTCACAGCTCAACCACCTGACGCGACCGGACTTCGCGGTCTTTGATCTCGATCCCGGCAAGACCGTCGACTTCGCAGAGATACTCGAGGCTGCGTTGCATGTGCGCGATGAGCTCACGGGAAACGAGTTGCAGTCATTCGCAAAGACCAGCGGAGCAGCGGGACTGCACGTCTTCGTGCCGATCGCGCAACGCTATTCCTTTGACCAAATTCGGGAATGGGTTCACACCGTTGCGCGTAAGCTCGCAGTGCGCTTCCCAGAGTCCATCGCGGCCGCCAGCGGCGGAACGCATCGGGGTAGCGTGGTGACCATCGATCACGCGCAGAACAGTATAGCGCGCAACACGGCCGCGCCCTACACACTGCGGGCAAGACCGGGAGCGCCGGTGTCCATGCCTATCTCCTGGCGTGAAGTCGAACAGGGCGAAGTCCGGCCGGAACAGTTCACGCTGCACACCGTGCCCGACCGGCTCGAGCGCGAAGGGGACGCCTGGACGAACGCACTGGAACTGCACCAGCGAATTCCCGACCTCGGTTGAGTCACGGTGCCAATTTCAAGTACACAGACCAGAGCCGTTCCGTCCCACTCTCCGTCGGCTCGTATTACCCACCACCAACTGATAGTCCACGTTCGCCTCTGCTGTGATACAGTCACTCTCCGGTTCTAAACCCGATAACATTTGCATCACGCATGGGAGAAGGGGACGTGACAGAGACTGCGGCGCCCTATACGGTCGTGCTGGGAATCGCACAGGACGGCGGCTATCCACAGGCAGGAGATCGAACGTCACCCGCTTGGGGCGACCCAACGCTGCGCAGGTCGGCAGCGTGTCTTGGTCTGGCTGATCCTCGCTCCGGCCAGCGATGGCTCTTCGACGCGACACCTGATTTCAAAGAGCAGTTGTTCCGATTCGATCAGATTGCGCCGCACGATGCCCGCCCTGGCCTGGACGCCATCTTCCTGACCCACGCCCATATCGGTCACTACACCGGACTGATGCACCTGGGAATTGAGGCGATGGGCGCGCAAAACGTTCCGGTCTATGTCATGCCCCGCATGCAGCAGTTTCTCAGCGAGAATGGCCCCTGGGCACAGCTCGTCCAGATGCATAATGTCGAGCTTCGACCACTTCACGATGGCCGCGCCGTGTCCATCACTAACGAGTTGACGGTCACGCCTGTGAGCGTGCCACACCGGGACGAATATTCGGAGACTGTGGCGTTTCGCATCCAGGGACCGCGTCGATCGGTCCTCTTCATGCCGGATATCGCCGGCTGGGACGCTTGGGAGCGTTGTGGAACGCGCATCGAAGACGTTCTCAACACCGTCGACATCGCATACCTGGACGGCACGTTCATGAGCGGAGATGAGTTACCGGGGAGAGACTTGAGCAAGATCCAGCACCCGATGGTCGATGCAAGTCTCGCGCGCTTCGCTGATTTGCCCGAAGGCGAGCGACACAAGGTCCGCTTCATCCATCTGAATCAGAGCAATCCACTCTTGCGTGGCGAGGCTTCCGCGCTGGCGGAGTTGAAACGGTCAGGCTGTGGCGTAGCTCACGAAGGGGAAATTGTCGGCCTCTGAGAAGCATAACCGTTGTCGGCTCTCGAGGGCCTGTTTGATCGCGAACTTTGGTGTCCGAGCCAGGACGATCTGCGCCCGGACCATCAATGGAGTCCCCTCCGGTCGTACGCCGGGGAAGCCATCTATCGCGGCAGAAACCTCCGCAATCGAACCTACGTGAACGCCTGTACCCACTTTTGCGCCAGATCGAGCACCGAGTTCGAGAACAGGCCGAATCCCACCGTACCGAACGCCATCAGCATCAACCCGACACCGAGCAGCGGGGTGCTGCGCGTTTGCCACTGGCGAATGGGCTCGTTGAAGTACATCACCGCGACCACACGCAGATAGAAGAAGGCGGACACCGCGCTCATCAGTACGACGATAACGGCGAGCCAGGTCAGGTTATTCTGTATCGCTGCCAGAATGACGTAGTACTTCGCGTAGAAGCCAATAAGCGGCGGCATGCCCATCAACGACAGCATGAACACCGTCATCGCCAGGGCGGCCAGCGGACTGCGTGAGCCAAGTCCGTAGAAGTCGTCCAGATCAACGCCGTGGCCGCGGTGCTGCAGCCAGGTAATGACACCGAACGCACCGATATTCATGAAGGCGTAAGCGAACAGGTAAAATAGGAGGCTACCGACGCTCTGATCGCCCGCTTTCATGCCGCTGTACGCGGCTAGCGCGACCAGCATGTAGCCAGTGTGGCCGATCGACGAGTAGCCGAGCATACGCTTGACGTCTCGCTGCGAGATCGCCACCACGTTGCCGTAGACCATGGTGATGACGGCCAGCACTTCGATCAACGTGAGCCAACTGTGACTCATCGGGCCAAGCGCCTGCACCAGGATGCGCGCCATGGCGGCGAAGCCCGCCACTTTCGGCACGACCGACATGTAACCGCTCACCGGTGTCGGCGCACCCTGATATGCGTCAGGAGTCCACATGTGGAACGGAACCGCCGCTATTTTGAAGCCGAGCCCGATAGCGACGAGCAACAATGCCAACAACAGAGCCGGTTCCAGATGCGACTTGCCAGCGATCATTGGCTGAAGTCGAGTTGCAATCTCGGAGAGATTCGTACTCCCCGTTTCGCCGTAGATCCACGCCATGCCATAGATAAGAATGGACGTGGCGAAGGCGCCCAGCAGGAAATACTTCAACGCGCCCTCGATCGAGGTGACGCGGTTGCGCGCGAAGCCTGTCAGAACGTAAACGGCCAGCGAGCCCATTTCGATGCCGATGAAGATCATCAGCAGATCTCCGGACGCGCCGACCAGCATGGTCCCCAGGACCGAGAAGAGGAGCAGCACCAGGTATTCTGGCAACGGCAAGTTGCCGGGCTCATCGTTCCCCTGGACGTAGGCGGTCGCGATCATGATCGACATGATGCCAGCCGACAAAACGATGATATCGATGAAGAGCGAGAAATAGTCGGCGCGGAACATGCCAGAGAAAGTCGTCTTTCCGGCGTTCCAGTCTATGAAGAGGGTCGAGGCAAGCGACGCGGCGAAACCCGCCATCGCCACCCAGGCAAGGATCGACTGCTGTGACCGCGGCAGCAGAACATCCCCAGCAAGCACCAGAATCGCTGTTCCCAGCACGATTAACTCTGGAACCAGCAATAGCCAGTCAGGCGGAATTAACTGCAACGGCACGCCGCTACTCCTTCACCTCGCGACCCAACGCTCGAACCGAGCAGGGCCGCTGAACCAGATTGACAGTGATACGCATGCTAGAAGCCGGTTCCGCCAAACGGCTTGAGAATCGCTTCAAGCGCCGGTTTCATGATCGCCATGATCGTGTTCGGGTAGACGCCGATCCAGATGATCAGGGCTGTCAACGGCACGACGGTGACAATCTCGAGCCAGTTCAGGTCGTGGAACGTCCGCGGGTCCAGGAAATGCTCGTCGTGACCGGAGCCACCGCGAATCGGTTGAGGCCCGTGGCCATGCCCGAATTCCTGCGACTCCGTGAGCGGCACCCGCACTTCAGGATCGGTGCTGTCAGGGGGCTCGCCTGGGGCCCGAACCCAGGCCACACGCTGGAACATCCACATCATGTACCAGGCTGCCAGGATTACGACCGCTACCGCGCCGATTCCCGCCCAGCGGTAGGTTTCGAACCCGCCCAGCATCGACAGGAACTCACCGACGAACCCACTGAGCCCTGGTAATCCAATCGACGCGAGCATGAAGAACCCAAGGAACGAGGCGTACACCGGCATATTCGTCGCCAGCCCGCCAAACGCCTTGATCAGACGCGTGTGACCGCGGTTGTAGATCATGCCGACGCACAGGAAGAGCCCACCGGTCACCAGACCGTGGCTGATCATTACGATCATTGCGCCGTACAGTCCCTGAGCATTGAACGCAAAGATGCCCAGTGTCACGAATCCCATATGACTGACCGACGAATACGCGACCAGCTTCTTGAGGTCCGGTTGAACGAGCGCCACGAGCGCCCCGTAGATAATGGCAATGATCGACAGAACGATGATGTAGGGCTGCCAGGTACGCGCCGCATCAGGGAACAGCGGGAGATTGAAGCGGAGTAAGCCGTAACCGCCCATCTTCAGCAAAACGCCAGCCAGAATCACCGAACCGGCCGTTGGCGCTTCCACGTGTGCGTCAGGCAACCAGGTGTGGAACGGGAACATTGGCACTTTGATCGCAAATGCGAGGAAAAAGGCTCCAAAGACCCACATCTGGAAGTTGTGGCTGTAGTGGCCAGTGGCGAGCTTCAGCACGTTGAGCGTTCGCTCACCCGTCTGATTGTAATAGGACTGATAGGTTGCCACGATGCCGACCAGCATCAAGAGACTTCCAGCAAGCGTGTAGAGGAAAAACTTGACAGCCGCGTAGACGCGGTTGGAACTGCCCCAGATGCCGATGAGCAGCGCCATCGGGATCAGCATGATCTCCCAGAAGATGTAGAAGAGGAAGAGATCGAGGCTGACGAATACGCCGAGCATTCCGGCTTCAAGCAGCAGCATCGCGATCATGTACTCGCGCACGCGCCGATCGATCGGCTGCCACGAGGCGAGAATAGCGATGATCATCAGGAGCGTCGTCAATACGATCAGCAGGGCGCTGATGCCGTCAACGCCCATCAAGTAGTTGACACCGACTCGCGGAAGCCAACGCACGTTCTCTTCGAACTGTGGAACGCCCGACACCTGCATTGACGGAAGGCTCGTGTTGAACGAGCCAATCATGGCGATCGACAGCACGAATGAGACGGACGCGCTGAGTAGCGCGATCCAGCGCGCGGTCTCGTTCGACGCACGCGGCCAGAAGAAGATGATCAGCGCTCCAACCGCCGGTGCGTAGGTTATCAGGCTAAGGATCGGAATTCCGTTCACTACGCTCTCCTACCGGCTACTGAAAGAGGCTGCTGCCGAATATGAGGTACGCCCCCACGATGATCACCGCCCCGAGCGCGATAGCCAGGGCGTAGTTCGAAACCAAGCCCGTCTGCGCGCGGCGCCAGCGCTCGCTGGTGTACTCAACCACCGTCGCCACCCCGTTGACCGCGCCATCGATGATGTCAACGTCCACCACTTTCCACAAGAAAACGGAGAAGAGGTAGAGCGGATGGACGATGAATCGCTCGTAGGCCCAATCGAAATACCAGAGATTCGACGCAAGCTGATAAGCCGGTCCAAGTCGTCGCGCCCAGTCGGTACGACTGATCGAGCCACGCACATAGGTGAAATAAGCGATCAAGATTCCGGCCGCCACCAGCGTCGTTGACGCCACCGCGAGACCGATCACCGTCGCCGATGAGAGCGACGCGGGTTCAGGGGCCGAGGCGAAAGCTGGCTGCAAGAATGTATGGAACCAACCCTTGTCTGGCGGCCAACCAACCAGCGCGCCGACGAGTAGCGCCGGGATTGCCAGCAGAATCAGTGGAGCCTTCATCGACCAGGGCGGATCGTGTGGATGAACGTGGTCGGGATCGAAGCGCTCGGTGCCGTGGAAGGTCAGATACACGGCGCGCATCATGTAGAGCGCGGTGAAGAAGGCGGCGATCAGGCCAACAATTGCGATTACCCGATGATTCGACGCCCAGGCGCCGCCGATCGTTTCGTCCTTGCTCCAAAAACCGGCAAATGGGAAGAGACCGGCATTGGCTAGGGCGCCGATCAGGAACGTCCAATAGGTAATCGGCATGTACTTCTTCAGGTTGCCCATGTAGCGCATATCTTGCTCTTCGTGCATGCCATGAATGACACTTCCGGCACCCAGGAAGAGCAGGCCCTTGAAGAATGCATGGGTGAACAGGTGAAAGATGGCTGGAACCCAGGCACCGACACCGAGCGCGAACGCCATGTAGCCGAGCTGGCTGACAGTTGAATAGGCGATGACCTTCTTGATGTCGAACTGCGTTACCGCGATCGTTGCGGCGATGAACGCCGTCGCCGCTCCGATGATTGCCACGACCTCACGCGCATTCGCCGAAGCCTCAAAGATCGGGTACGACCGCGCTACCATGAAGATGCCGGCCGTGACCATGGTCGCGGCGTGGATCAGGGCGGAGACCGGTGTCGGGCCTTCCATCGCGTCCGGCAACCAGACAAATAGTGGAACCTGCGCCGACTTGCCGATCGCGCCGGTGAAGAGAAGCAGGGCGATGACGGTCAACGTGCCGCTTCCCACTGTTCCCAGCGACGAGAAGACCTTGGAATACTCGACGGTGCCGAAGTGCACCAGGATCAGCAAAATGCCGATCGTAAAACCAAAATCACCGATGCGGTTGACGATGAACGCCTTCTTGGCCGCCTGTGCCGCAGAGCGTCGACGGTACCAGAAACCGATGAGCAAGTAGGAACAAAGACCAACACCCTCCCAGAAGACGAAGAGGAGCAGGTAGTTGTTCGCCAGTACCAGCATCAACATTGAGAAGACGAAGAGCGGCAGGTATGAGAAGAAGCGGTAGAAGCCCGGATCACCGTGCATGTAGCCGATCGAGTAGATGTGCACCAGCAGGCTGACGAACGTGACGACCAGCAGCATGATTGACGTCAACTGATCGACTTGCAGCGCCACTGGAATTTGGAAGTGTCCGGCCGGTATCCAGGTATAGATGTGCTCCGTCAGCAGGTTGCCATTTGAGCGAATCTGCGCGAAGACAGCCAGGCTCAGTCCGAACGAGCAGGCAACCGCAGCAATCGCGATGTACGACGCGAAGGTCTTGAGGTACCAGCGCCCGAAGATGAAGTTGACCACCGCCGCTGTCAGCGGCAACAGCGGTATCAGGAAAAGCCAATGGTCCATTAGCGTTTGCCCTTCTTCATGTTCGAGCTCTGTTCCATGCTATTCGCGAAGATCACGGACAGCATTGACGTCCACCGTGTCGCGACGTCGTGACAAGGCCATGATGATGCCCAGGCCAACGACCGCTTCGGCCGCGGCAACCGCGATCACGAAGAGGGCGAAGGTCTGCCCGACCATCGAGTTCTGCTCCCAGGCAAATCCGATGAAGCTGATGTTCACCGCGTTCATCATCAACTCCACACACATGAAGATGACGAGCACGTTACGGCGTGTCAGCACGCCGATCATGCCAATGATGAACAGAGCGGCGCTCAAGAACAGGAAATGCTCTGGTGTCAGCTGGATCATTTGCCTCGACGCTCCCCCCAGGCCGGAGTCTCGACGAACTCATCGCCTGACTTGGCCATGACCAGTTCGCGATCACCGGCTTCCGGTTTGATCGTGGTGCCTTCCGGCAAAGCCGGAATCTCGTAGGACTCTTCTTCAGTGTCGCCTCGCGGATGGGCCAGCGAAATCGTCAGTACCTGACGCGCCATTCCGGCGCCAACCTTGGCCGCTTCCGGACGAGCCAACACGAGTGCGCCAATCGTCGCGACCAGGAGCACCAGCGCGGTCGCCTGAATCGGCAGCACGTAACCGGAGTAGAGCACCTGTCCGATCGCCTGGACGTTGCCGCCAACCGCAGCCACCTGTTGCGGTGTCCACGGTCCGATCTTTCCGACAGCAGTTCGGGTCAGAATCGCGGCCGCGACCTCGGCCAGCAATATGAGGCCAAGCACAAAGCCGAAGATTCGCTGAACCGGTTGGCCACCGTGAAATTCCGGCAGATCCTCCTGGTGTACGAGCATGATGACGAAGAGAACCAGCACCAGAATGGCACCGGTGTAGACGATCACTTGAACCGCCGCCAGGAATTCAGCGCGCAAGATGACGTAGATGCCAGCCACGTTCACGAAGGTCAGCACCAGCGACACCGCGCTGTGAACCGGATTGCGGGCAAGCACGACGCCAAGGGCAGCCGCAACGGCAATGATTCCGAGAATGTCAAACACCACGACTTGTGCGGCCATCGTCTCTTCCTTACCCCGCGGCGCCGAACGTCGGGCTCATCGAATGATCGCAGTACACGTATCTCATCATCTCGCTAGATCGCGTGAATTCCAAAGAGTCGAATCAACCCGGTGAGTGCGATGTTGAGCAAGACGAGTGGCAAGAGAACCTTCCAGGCCAACCCCATGAGCTGGTCGTAACGGAATCGAGGGAGCGTCGCCCGAAGCCAGACGTAGAAGAAGAGGAAGACGAGCGCTTTGACGACCAGCCACCAGACGCCGCGTGCGATCGGACCGTCGGTTCCACCAAGGAACAACGTCGACGCCAGGAGTGAGACGACGATCATATTGATGTACTCGGCCAGGAAGAAGAAGGAGAAGCGGAAGCCGGAGTACTCGGTGTGAAATCCGCCAATTAGTTCCGTCTCGGCTTCAGGAAGGTCGAACGGCGACCGGTTGGTCTCAGCCACCGCGGCGATCAGGAAGAGCCCGAATGCCAGCGGTTGGCTCAAGATGTACCAGTTCGGGACCTGTACCACGCCGAAATTCAAGGTTCGCTCTTGCTGCTGAAGGATGTCGACGAGGCTCAATGAGCCAGAGAGGATGAAAACGCCAATGAGCGAGAGCCCGAGCACGACTTCGTAGCTCACCACCTGAGCGGCGGAACGAA
This sequence comes from uncultured Chloroflexia bacterium, assembly GCA_963782955.1. Lineage (GTDB taxonomy): Bacteria > Chloroflexota > Chloroflexia > Thermomicrobiales > Thermomicrobiaceae > CALAGB01. The sequence continues at coordinate 640,050 of CAWALJ010000002.1, forward strand.
GCGCGCCGAGGAGCGAGTAGCGGTTACCTGATGCATACCCGCCCAGAATGATGCCGTAAACGCTCATCGAGCCGAGCGCCAGCATGTACAGGACTGCGATGTTGATGTTGGCGACGTAGAGATTGACGCGATATCCGAAGAGGGTGATGTGGTTTCCGAAGGGGATGACTGCTGCACCAAGGGGGGCGAGGATGAAGGAGACGACCGGAGCGACCAGGAAAATCAGGCGGTCGGCATTGGCCGGGATGATGTCCTCTTTGGTGAGCAACTTCGCGCCGTCGGCGAGTGGCTGAAGCAGGCCGAACGGGCCTGTGCGCGTCGGACCAAGCCGGTCCTGCAAACGCGCCAGCACCTTGCGCTCAAACCACGTCATATACGCCATAGCGCCAAGGAGGACGTTCAGAACAATGAAACCAAAGATATAACTCGAGATCAGATGTTCATACATGTCGTCCGCCTGTGTCTATAGCCTCTCGACGTCGCGTGTCAGTCGCGGTGCGTAACCGTTCTACATGACAACGGAGCGCGCCGGGCGCTCCGTACCCCAAAGCATTCTATCCCCGATCGCTCAATCCGTCCACGAGAGATCGGAAAGCTGAGCACTAGCGGTCGACCGACCCAAGCACAATGTCGATTGTGCCGATCATCGCCACGACATCGGCCAGCATCGCCCCCTGCGCCATATAGGGCAGCGATTGCAGATTGACGAAGTCTGGGGTGCGTAACCGCATCCGATAAGGGATCGGTGAACCATCACTCACGATGTAATAGCCGAGCTCCCCCTTGGAGTGCTCGATCGCCTGATAGACCTCGCCCTTCGGTGGCGAGAAGCCCTTGATGACCCAGATGAAGTGCCGCTGCATGTCTTCAGCGGTAGTCAGCACACTATTGTGCGGTGGAATGACGTAGTTCGACTGCGTGTCCGACAGCGGTCCATCGGTGGGCATCTGGTCCAGGCATTGTTGAATGACGCGTAGCGACTGACGCATCTCTTCCATGCGCACGAGATATCGATCGTACACGTCACCATGCGATCCAAGCGGGACGTCGAAGTCAATCCGGTCATAGAACAGATACGGCTGCGCCTTGCGCACGTCGTAGTTGACCCCGGAGCCACGCAGACAGGCGCCGGTGAGACCGTAGTTGATGGCCACGTCCGGCTCGACCACGCCAACACCACGGGTTCGCGAGAGCCAGATCGGGTTTTTGGACAGAAGGGTCTCGTAGTCGCGCTGACCGGCCGGGAAGTTCTCGAGAAACGTCTTGACCATGTCAATCAAATCAGGAGGAATCGGACGCGAGAAACCGCCGATCTCCATCATGTTCGTGGTCAGGCGCGCGCCACAAAAGCGCTCGAAGATGTCAAGAATCATCTCTCGCTCGCGGAAGCAGTAGAGGGATGGCGAGAGGGCGCCGATGTCCAGCGCGTGAGTGCCCAGCCAGACCAGGTGGGACGCGATCCGAGTCAGCTCAGCCATGATCATGCGCCAGTACTGCGCGCGTTCAGGCGCGACGACACCGCAAAGCTTCTCTACCGCCAGGATGTAACCGAGGTTATTCGACGGTGCGGCGACGTAGTCTGTTCGATCGGTCCATGGCGTGAATTGCGAGTAGCGGTGCGACTCGCCGAGTTTCTCGACTCCACGGTGCAGATAGCCGATGATCGGATCGCAACTAGTGATGACCTCACCATCCAGGGTCAACAGCACGCGGAGCACGCCATGGGTGCTCGGGTGCTGTGGCCCCATGTTGAGCACCATCTCGCGACGCGACTCGGTTAGCTGCCGCTCTTCGCTGATCTCGACCGGGGTTGGTTGTGTGAAATCAATGACCATAATGGTTAGCGTCTCCGGAGTCTGGAGCGAATGCGCGGCGCAGGCTGCTGGAAACCAGGCTGCACATATTCGCGGAATCCACGCAGTGGATAGTCTTTGCGCAACGGATGTCCCTCTTCCCAATCATCGGGAAGCAGAATACGTCGCAGATCCGGGTGATCCTCGAAGACGATCCCGAACATGTCATAGACCTCGCGCTCGAGCCAGTTGGCTCCAGCATGGACTGGCACCAATGACGGCACCGTCTCGCCGTCATCGACACCGGCTTTGACGCGCAAGCGAACGCGGTTTGGAATCGAATACAGTTGCACGACGATGTCGAAGCGCGGCGTGGCCCGCAGGCGAACCATGTCGACGGCTGTCTCATCCGACAGCAAGTTGTAACGCAGATCGGGTTGGTCTCGTAGGAACTCGACGATGTCACGAATCCGGCTGCGCTCGACACGAATCGTCATCTCGTCACGGAAATTCACCGCATCGAGGAAGGCTTCCGGGAATCGCTCGCGCACCGCGAGAACGGCGGGATGTCGCTCGGGGTCGGTTGGTCCCCAATAGCCGGTTGCCCACGGGGAGGTAACGACCGGAGTTTCCGCCGGAACTGTGTTTTGCTCTTCACTCATGTGGTACTTCCTCAGACGCTAGCGACGCGGTCCAAGTGCCGCCTGCGCCTCTTCGCGTGATCGCACGCGATCGGCTTCGGCCTCTTCCGGGCCATGCTTCTTGGCAATCGTTTCGAACTTGATCACCTTGTTCTGAAGCTCGAGGATGCCGTAGTAGAGCGATTCAGGGAGAGGTGGACAACCAGGAACGTATACATCAACCGGCACCACCTGATCGACCCCTTGCACGACGGCGTAGGTATCGAACGGACCACCGATGTTCGCGCAGCTTCCCATGCTGATGACCCACTTGGGATCGGCCATCTGATCGTAAAGCTGCCGCACGACCGGAGCCATTTTGCGGGTCACGGTTCCGGCGACGATCATCAGATCGGCCTGACGTGGTGACGCGCGGTAGAGCATGCCAAAACGCTCTGCAAGGTCGAATCGTGGCATGGCGGCGCTGATCATCTCAATGGCGCAGCAAGCCAAGCCAAACTGCAACCACCAGAGACTCGAGCGGCGTGCCCAGTTGAATACGGTGTCGACACTTGTGGTCAGGATGTTCTTCTCGAAGCGGTCTTCGATTACACCCATTCAAGCGCCCCCTTCTTCCATTCATAGAGGAGGCCAACCAACAGTAGACAAACGAAGATTACGGCTTGTACATAACCGTAGAGCCCGAGGGCATTGAAGGCAACCGCCCAGGGAAAGAGAAAGATGGCCTCGATATCAAAGACGACAAATAGGATGGCGACGACGTAGAATCGGGGGTTGTATCGTCCTCGAGGTGGATTGACCTGTGGCACGCCACTCTCATATGGCTCGAGCTTGGCCGGAGTCGGCCTGCGCAAACGAACCAGCGTTCCTAGTCCCAGTAGCATAGATCCCATCGCCACTGCTGTCAGGAACATGAGGCCGATTACGCCATAGTCTGTGAGCATGCCGCGCTGTCCTCCCTCGCCAGTCCGCCAGGGGCTTCCAACGTTTGTGTACTATATCACACGAAAAGCTGGAATCCTGCGCCACAAACCGCCACGCACACGATCACCACGACGTTACGCCCGCGACCGTAACGCATGCCGAGCAAGCCGTATGCCCATGTCGTGGAAATAGTTACGCGATACGCCGAAAACCTGTGGATTTCCCAGGTCCACTCGGTCCATCACCAGCTTGTGCGCTCGGCGTTGGCGTCGGTGGCGCACTCGGCGCTGTCGGCACCGGGGTGGGCGTCGGCTGCGGAACCGGCGTGGGCGTCGGTTGGCCACCGGAGCTCGGCGTCGGCGTATTCCGCACTGGCGGGCCTCCCGACGCCGGTGTCGGCGTTGGTTGTCCCTGAGTACCAGGTTGACCGGTGCCTGGAGACGCGGTCGGTGACGGCACGGCGCTCGGCGACGGTGCTGGAGTCGGAGTCGGCGTGGCGATCAACTTGTTGAACGCGTTATCGTGGACGTTCACCATCGACGCATAGGCCTGGAGCGAAGTGATGCCACTCTTGGTGAAGTGCGAATTCTTGGCAGCATCGGCAAGCGCGGCCTGCAGGTCCTGCTTCTCCTGATCCGTCACCTGGTTGCACTTGAGTTTCGGCCCTTCCCCCTTGACCAACACCTCGGTGTGCGTTGCGACGCCCGGTATCGGGAGCTTGCCGGTGGCGTTGCAGACGGGACCCTGAACGATGTTGGACGGTACCGGGAAGTCCTTGGGGACAGGTTTGCCGTCAGGCGCAAGCAAGGTTCGAGCGAGAGTTGGATCTTCGTGCGCTTTGACCATGAAATCGTGCCAAATCGGCGCCGCCGACTGGACACCATCTAAGTTCAGGGTTGGGCTGTTATCGGTATTACCCACCCATACACCGACGGCAAGGTCGGTTGTATAGCCCATGGTCCAGGTGTCGCGGTTGTCGTCGGTCGTACCGGTCTTGGCGGCGGCCGGACGGTTGAGCTCCGGCAGCGTCAGCGGCGTGTTCAGGCCGAAGATCATGCCACGTGCCTGGTTATCGGTGAGGATGCTGGTGATTTGGTAGGCGTGGGCGGCTTCGACGACTTGCTGCCCATCTTTGAAGGCGTTCTCGCGATCCAGGCTATACAGGACTTTGCCGCTGCTGTCGCGCACTTCCATGATTGGCGTATACGGCACGAACCTACCGTTGTTGGCGAGCGTGGCAAAGACGTTGGTGTGCTCGAGCGGCGTCACTTCGCCACCGCCCAGCGTAATGGCCAGGCCATAGAAGCTGGGACCGCGCCAGAGGCCGGTCTGAATGCCCATCTTGTGTGCCAGATCGATCATGTTACTGACACCGACGTAGTCGAGCGCTTGAACGGCGGGAATGTTCAGCGAGTTGGCCAGCGCCTGGCGCACGCTGACCGCACCGAAGTTTTGCAGCGTGTCGTTATGCGGGGCATAGAACGGCTGAGGAGCCCCAGGCGTGGGCCACTGTTTGGCATAGTCGAAGACGACGGTACCCGGGTTCCAGCCCTTCTCGAACGCGGCCAGATAGGTCACCGGCTTGATCGAGCTTCCCGGCTGACGCTCGCGCACAGCGACGTTCACCTGACCATCGATCGCGGCGTTGTTGTAATCGGCGCTGCCGACCATCGCGACAATCTCACCGGTTGACGGAAGGATGGCGACGAGCGCGCCGTTATCGGCGTGATACGGTGCAAGCTGCTTCACCCGGTTCGTCACGATCTGCTGCGCCACATCCTGCATGCTCAGATCGATCGTGGTCCGGACGGTGAGACCGCCCCGATAAAGCGCGTCGGCACCGAATTTTTGCTCCAGGTAGTACTTCACGTAGTTCACGAAGTGGGGTGCAGCGTTGTTCGTTGCCACGCGAGACTGCGGATTGAGCGGCTCCGCGTAGGCATCGTCCGCTTGCTGCCGCGTGATCATCCCCTGCTTGACCATCTGATCGAGCACGTATTTCTGACGAGCTTTGGCCAACTCGAAGTCCTGAGTCGGGTCATAAAGGCTTGGAGCCTGTGGCAACCCGGCCAGCATGGCCGCCTGCCCCAGCGTCAGGTTCCACGGATGTTCGTTGAAATAGGACTGCGAGGCCGCGTCGATCCCGTACGAGAGATTCCCGTAGTAGACGTGGTTGAGATACATCTCGAGAATTTGCTGTTTGGTGTAGTGCTGGGTGAAGCGGTAGGCGGTGATCGCCTCGCGGATCTTGCGGGTGTAGCTGTGCTGATAGCCGATCTTGTCGGGATAGAGCGCGCGAACCAACTGCTGCGTGATCGTCGAAGCGCCGGAAGAGCCGGACCCAGAAAAGTTGATCAGCACGCCACGCAGAATGGCCGTGGGATCGACACCCTGGTTCGTCCAGAAGGTCGAGTCTTCAGCAGCGACGGTCGCGTCAAAGATCCAGGCCTGGTGCGGCTGATTCGGATCGGTCTGCTGTTGCGTAATGTGGTCGAGGATCTCTTGGTAGGTCACGACGGTGCGGTAACCGGTGTTCGGGTCCGTCACCTCGGTCAGGAGTTTCCAGTTGCGGTCGTAGATCTTGGTCGTCTGAAATTGAATGCCGTTGCCGGGATTGTTGATATCCGGCAAGCCTTCAGAGATGTAGGACCAGCCACCAATGCCCGCGGCGGCGGCGATTCCGATGCCCACTACGAGCAACAACACCAGGCCAAAACCGGCGATCGCTAGAACACGCGTGAAGAGTCCAAAGCGGCCGGATCCGCGACGTTGTTTGGCTCGAACGATAGCTGGAGAAGCGGATCGCGAACGTCGTCCGTTGTTGCGCCGCCGAGAGCGAGATCGAGCTGGGGAAGGACGTCGATTGTTGCTGCGACTCACCGATCCTCATCCATCGAGGCCACCTGCCATGTGCATGACCGTGACATATGGTACTGGAACGCGGTGTCGATCATACCATGCTCACTGTCGACGTTTCTGGATCATGGATACGAACGGTCGCATGCTACAATGCCCGAAGCTGCCAGGCTGGCAGCTTCCCCAGATTCTGCAAGTTTCCGGCCGGTGACAACATGTGCACGCGGCCGGCCCAGACGATCAGGAGAAGTCCAACCATGGATCTTCAGCTGAACGACAAAGTCGCCCTGGTTGCCGCGGCGAGTAAAGGCCTCGGTCGCGCGGTGGCTACCGGTCTGGCACGAGAGGGCGCACGCGTGGCGATCTTTTCGCGAGATCGCGATCGCATTGAGGCGGCCGCGGCCGACATCCGAGACGAGACCGGCGCCGACGTCTACCCCATGGTGATCGACGTCCGCAATCCGGACGAGATCGAGCATGCCATCGACGCCACGGTGAAGCGCTTCGGTGGCCTCGACATCCTCGTCACCAACGCGGGCGGCCCACCGGCGGGTTCATTCGAGACCGTCGACGATGAGGCATTCGTGAAGGCCATCGAGCTCAATCTGCTAAGCACCATCCGGATGTGCCGCGCCGCCGTCCCCCACATGAAGGAGAAGGGCGGCAGCATTGTGACGATTACGTCGATCTCAGTGAAAGAGCCGCTGCAAGACCTGATTCTCTCCAACACCGCACGGACCGGCGTGCTCGGTCTGGTGAAGTCGATGGCCAACGAGCTCGGAAAGTACAACATTCGGGTAAATAACGTTGGGCCAGGACCAACGCGCACTGATCGCATCATCGATCTCGCCCGGGCACGTGCTGAACGCGACAACATTCCGCTCGACGAGGCCCTGGGTTACAGCGCGGAAGGCATTCCGCTTGGCCGACTCGGCGAGCCGGACGAGTTCGCCAACATGGTCGTGTTCCTTGCCTCGAATGCCGCGAGCTATGTGACCGGTCAAACGATTCTGGTCGACGGCGGCAGCTACGGCGGAACGCTGTAACGAGGGCAGATCAGTCTGAAGTTCGACGCGCGAGCGGGCGGTCCCATCTGCTGGACCATCCCGCTCGCGTCGTTTTCTCCCCGAAATCAGCTTCAGCGTGCAGGTTTCGGCACACATCGTGCACTACAAAAGAATCAGGAACGAAAAACACGCAGCGGCATCAGTTCAGCTTCGATGCCCAGTTCAGGCGAGGGACGTCCATGGACATCAAAACACTCAAAGGCATTGCTGTCGTCTCAATCGACGACGGCGCGCGACTCGGTGCGATACACGACATTCTGTTCGATCTTGACAACAAGAACGTGCGGGGCTTCGTCGTAAGCAGTGGCGGAATCTTCGGTGGGACATCCCGAATACTCGACATGTCGGACGTGAAGAGTATCGGCGTCGACGCGGTGATGATCGCGTCACGCGATCTGCTCAAGGCAGATCGTGACGACGAGCGCTACAAGCAGTTCCCCAATTTCCATGACGCGACCTCGCTCCGCGTGGTTTCCCAGAGCGGCGCACTCGTCGGAGACCTGGCGACGATCATGATCGATCCAGCTAATGGCACGTTCACGGACATTCAAGTTTCGAAAGGCGGCCTATTCTCCTCTTTCCGATCGAACCTGGTGGTTCCAGCCACGTCCGTGATCAGGTTTGGTCGTGATGTGGCCGTAATACCCGACGAATACGCGCCCACTTCAGATGAGCCGCACGAGGACGTGTCGACCGAGGAACCAGTGGAGCGGGTCGAAACGCCACCCACCAGCTAGACTGGTCACGTCAAGCCAGACGCGCGACGATCAAGGCGAGAATCAGCCCAGGAACGACGTCGACCCCCAGACGCATCATGACCTTATTAGAAGGGTCGACACGACCGTAGCGATAGCCAGCCTGCCAAATCGCAGTGAGGATCATCCAGATTCCGGCGGTGTAAAAGGCAGCGGCCAAGTTCACTCAATTCCTCCCTTCACGGACAGCCACCAGGCTCCGCTGGACATCGTTTGGCGGCAGTCCATCGAGTCGGTTCGTGGACAGAAGCGAGCTTCCGAAGCTATAATGCGCGCCGTTGATGCGCTACATCCTACGACATTCTGCTGAACATCCGGACGGAGGCTCTCATCTTGCCCAATAAGGCGACCGTCCCGAACGAGCGAGTGTCACAACCTCGCTCAAACGGTCGGGGTTTGCGTCGCCGGTCGATGCTCGCGAGGCGTTCGCCATGCGCGAGGGCCGTTCGCGGGAGGCTCCGGTGAAGATTCTTCTCGTCTCTCCATTCGATTTCAGTTTTCCCGGCGGTGTCAACGAGCACGTTCTGCATCTCGACCGGCAGTTTCAACTACTTGGCCACCAGACGCGAGTGCTCTCACCCCGATCAGATGAAGAAGATGAAGAGGACGACGGTCATTTCTACCGCTTGGGTGTCACCGTGCCAGTTCCTGCAAACGGATCGACCGCGCGCATTACACTCTCCCCTTTCCTGTCGGGAAAGGTCAAGGACTTCCTGCAGCGTGAAGAGTTCGACGTCATTCATCTGCATGAGCCGCTCGCACCGATCCTGCCACTGTATGTCCTGTTGCATTCAAAATCGGTCAACATCGGCACTTTCCACGCGGCCCGCTCGTCCAATCTCGGTTATCTCTACGCGAAGCCAATTCTGTCTCACTTTTGCGGCAAACTCGACGCACGCATCGCCGTCTCACCAGCTGCCCTCGATTTCGTCCACCAATACTTCCCTGGCCAATACGAGGTGATTCCGAACGGGATCGACATCGATCGGTTCGGTCCGCACGTCGACCCGGTACATCGCTATCTTGATGGACATCCGAATATCCTGTTCGTGGGCCGCTACAATGAATCACGCAAAGGTCTCAAGTTTTTGCTGCGCGCGTTCGCCCTGGTGCGGCAGGAGTTTCCGCTGGCGCGGCTGCTGGTGGTGGGACCGGGGACACCGAAGCGCTTCGAACGCGAGATCGATCGCAACGAGCTCGAGAACGTCGTCTTCGTCGGTCCGGTTTCGATACAGGGGCTGGCCAACTATTATGCGACCTGCGATGTCTTTTGCGCGCCGTCGACCGGGCGCGAGAGCTTTGGCATCGTCCTGCTGGAAGCGATGGCGTCGGGCAAACCCGTGGTCGCGACCAATATTCGCGGCTACGCGGCGGTGGTGCGGCATGGTATCGATGGACTTCTGGTACAACGCAAGAATCCGGAAGCCCTTGCCATTGCCTTGGTCCACCTGCTGGCCGACGAGAAGCTACGTGATCAATTCGGACAGGCAGGTCGTCAACGGGCGGAAGAACATTCGTGGCCAGTGGTGGCCAAACGGGTGCTGGCAACGTACGAGCGAACTCGCTCGCGCGTCGGACGCCAACGATTAACGTCGTCAATGCCGTCCTATTTTTCGTCGAGACGGTAGCGGAATGAGAGTGACTGCATGATCAGCACCCTGGTAGGGAGCTGGGTGCGTGGCCACCTTCTCAAAATCGGATCGTTCCTTGCCCGGACGAATCTCTCTCCTAACTGGTTCACCATCACTGGTTTGATCCTGAATATGATCGTGGCCGGAGTAATCGCGAGTGGCAACCTGCTGGTCAGCGGTATCCTGCTCATTGGCGCGGGCCTTTTCGATATGCTCGACGGCGCTGTCGCCCGTGCGTCGAACCAGATCACTCGCTTTGGAGGATTCCTCGATTCAACGCTCGACCGTTACTCGGAAGCGATCATCTATCTCGGAGTGCTGATCTACTTTCAACGCAATCACGTCGGCGGAGTCGCGATTCCACTCGTCTATGGCACCGCGATTGGCTCATTGATGGTGAGCTATGCTCGGGCCCGAGCCGAGGCGGCGGGAGTTCGCGCGGAAGTCGGGCTCTTCGCACGGCCAGAGCGCGTCATCTTGCTCGCCGTTTTCCTGATCGTGGACCGGCCACTGTGGGCCGTATGGATTCTGGCCGTCTTGACCAACTTCACCGCCGTTCAGCGGATCGTCCACGTCTGGCGTGTGACCCGAAGTTCCGAGCAACGTTAACCCGATGATGGGAGAAGACCTGGACGATCGCATCAACGTGGAGAGCGGAATCGATAATCGCGAGATCGACGACGACGAGTGGCGAAGCTCTGGAGCAACAATCGCCTTTTGGGTCTTGGTCGTCTTCCTCATCTGTCTGGGGCTGTGCGTCCTCTTGAGCGTCGTGCTGGCAATATCGTACGGTTCCTGAGCGCTTCCGCGACATTGATCGAATGGCCTGGGCAGGCGGGCGTTCCGCCGGCCCCGTGCTCCGCCAAATCGCAGGCGGTGCCGAAAGGAATTCCCAACGGTGATCCACGCTCCCTTCTCATACCGTGACGGCAAGCTCCAGCACGGTCGCATACTCGAACGCACATGGAACAAACCGACCAACGGACAGAATCGGCCCGGCAAGTTGATCGGTTTGCGGCGACGAGTTGCGGGCGGCGCTCTTGGAATCCTGCTGTTGAGCATGGGGTCGATTGGGCTGAGCGCCTGCGGCTCGGCCGGCACGAACAACGCGACGCCGATCATCACGACATCGGAAACGCCCATTCCCACGTTAGCCGTCGTAACGCCTACCCCGGGACAGCCCGGCGGCGCGGCGCCAAATTCCACGGCTACAACCGCCGCCAAGCCGACACAGACTCCGCAGACGACAACCAACGGACAGAGCGGAAGCTACACGGTCCAGGCGGGCGATACGCTCTACACGATTGCGGTGAAATTCAACGTCACGATTCAAGCGCTAATGAAGGCCAATTCGATTACCGACCCGACTTCGCTGCAGGCCGGTCAGGTGCTCGTCATCCCCTAAGTGGTCACGGGGAAGCGGCGGTTCGTCGACAGTTCACGTGACCACTTTCACATTGACATGGTCCCTGCTCCATGATAGGCTTCGAGCAATTCATTCGTCGGGTAGTGATACCGAGCAGGGTGAAGGAGGTGATGCCCTAACATGAGTAGCCATGGTACTTTGGGCGTCACCGGGAAGGTTACAGCCTAAGTAGCTGTCATCCCGGTGATAGCCCGAGAAACCCGAGAGCCAGCGCAAGTTCGCTGGCTCTCTTCTTGTTAATCAACTTTGATCGACTCAGTACCCCATTCAGGCAATGCCTCGGCAAGCGACTTGCATGACTGGTCGGCAAAGGGACGCGTCCACATTCACCCACAACAGCCCATTAGCGGGACGTACTCATTTCCGAGTTGTGTCGTGCGGTAACGTCGCCCCCCGATCAGGCGTTGTAATCAATGACAAGATGACACATTGATTGCTTCATGAAAGGTGTTCACGTCGATGGACGAACCGGTGTTGCCGAACGGCTCGACACTCCTGACACGGCAACCTCTCCGCCAGGCTACCGTGCCGCATTTCATTTCCGGTCGCCGCCTCATTGGGCTCTTGCTGGCGCTGGTGATTTCCTTTTCGTGGTTAGCCGCTATGCCCACGCAGAAGACAGCCGCCGCGTCATATGGCCCGGATCGCGTCTATTTTTCACAGACCGGTCATTATTTGAGCTACGGCTTCCTCGAGTATTGGCGATCGCATGGCGGTATCAGCATTTTCGGCTATCCGCTTACCGACGAGATCACCGATCAAGCGACTGGGCTTACCGTTCAATATTTCCAGCGAGCCGTGTTCGAATGGCACCCAAATCAGCCAGCCGGTTCGCGCGTTGAACTTCGCCGACTCGGTGCGGAGCTCACCCAGGGAGACACCAACCCGGCATTCAATCCGGTTACGGCGACTTCTGACAACTCGTGTAACTTCTACCAGGAGACCGGGCATCGTCTCTGCAACGGCTTCCTGGATTATTGGCAGAACAATGGTGGGCTGGCAGTCTTCGGATTCCCGATCAGCGAAGAGTTCAGTCAGAAGAACGCTGACACCGGCCAGACCTACACCGTGCAGTATTTCGAGCGCGCGCGCTTTGAATGGCACCCGAGCAGCAACGGTCAGGGCGGCCAAGTTATGCTGGGTCTGCTCGGTGAGCAGGCAGCCCACCAAGCGGGCGTGAATACCAACACGGTGCCGAAGGACAGTAAGGTTCCCGAATACTCCTCGGGCCTCTGGTACGACCCGAACGTGGCGCCCCAGGACGTCACGGCCCCACCGCCAGGCGCGCCGACTGACCAGGCCAAGTGGATCGAGGTCGATCTCACACACCAGTACATGCGCGCCTGGGAATACAACAAGCTTTACTACGGCGAGTACATCTCGTCCGGTGTTCCCGGCCACCTGACGCCGACCGGCACATTCCACATCTTCGAAAAGCTGCGCTATGACGATATGAAGGGTGGAACCCCTGGATCGCCGGGATATTATGACCTGCCCAATGTTCCGTGGGTGATGTACTTCTTGCAGGGAGGATACGCGCTGCACGGCACGTACTGGCACCACAATTTCGGTCATGAGATGAGTCACGGCTGCGTCAACATGACCATCCCAGGAGCCGCCAAGATCTACGCCTGGGCTCCGATGGGAACCACGGTCTGGATCCACTACTGACGCTCGGGAGATCCTCCATTTGCGCCCAGAAAGCAGAACCCCGGACGAATTGGTCCGGGGTTCTGCCATCCTCGATCGTGTTCACCGACGGCTACCTCAATCCTGGTCGCCGTCGAGACTTTCATCATCGTCGGGCGGAGCACTCAGCCGCTCGAGGCGTTCGATCTCGAGGACGTTGTCATCCGCGGCCACTCGGTTGAACCGCTCGAACCCGCAGCCCAGGCATCGATGAATGATCACCTGTTCGCCAGATGGACGGGAAAAGAGTCCAACCGGTTCCATCAACGAGCGGCATTCACTCCTTCGATCACCGGGCGTCTTTCCATCGACGTGCAACGAATAGAGACAGATTGGACAATGATTGCGGTGACTGCCACCAGAAATCACCGGACCAACCATTGTTCGACAATGTCGGCAGCGAAACGTCTCATCAACGTCTCGGCGCCGTGTCCGCTCGTGAGCGCGTTCAGGATTCTGGTCTCTTGTCCGTTTCACACCCGGGCGCTTGGCGCGCTCACGGTTTGACTTTCGGATTGAATAATCCACCTCGTCGGCTTCATCGCCGTATGGTGGTTGTGCGCCGAAATACTCCAATGGATTCTCCCTTTGTCGCCTTCATATCCAGAAATCCATGGCGCTGGCGCTGGATGGCCGTCATAGGTCTTCTGCTCTCTCATATTATGCAAACGCATACAACAACGACGAATAGCGCCACCTGCGGAACAGGCGAACGAAAAACGTCAGCGGCACGCGGCACGATCCAGCGCGAACAGCCACGCAATACCGTTCAGCCCTTGTCCGATCATTCAATTGAGCGCTACGGAATTTGAATTACCGCCATGTCTTAAGACGTGATGCATCTCATGCGGCGGCTATGAGGTCAACGGTCAGGATACCGTGATGCTCTCAGATCGGCGCAGGCATCCGGACAGCGAGCACAAGTTCTTCCACTGGACACCTACTTTCTAGCAGCACAAAATCGCGCGGAGAACCACTTTCTCCGGATGGCTCAATCTAATGAATCACCTGGTCCGCTGTCAAGTTTGCGAACCAGGTGGAGTGAGCAAGCGCAAAGTTCTCCATCGGCGCTGAAGGACTAGAGAATCGACTTGAGTTTGTCCAGATCGTAGTTGCCACCGCTCAAAATCGAAACGACCGTTTCGCCCTGCTTCACCGGAATTTTGCCGGCCAGGAGGGCTGCGGTCGCCGCGGCACCGGACGGTTCGACGTAGAGCTTCGCGTTGGTCATCACGGACTTGACCCCGTCAGCGATCTCGTCGTCGGTCAGGACGATAATGTCGTCGACATACTTGCGCGTGATTGGGTAGGTAATCTGACCGGCCATTGGCGGTGCCAGCCCGTCCGCGATTGTATGTACCGACTCCAACTGCACTGCTTCTCCGCGATCCCATGACTGCCGCATCGCTGACGCCCCTTCAGGCTCGACGCCGTAAACCCGTACGGAGCCGCCGTTTGCCTTGGCCGCGATCGAGACGCCCGATATCAGACCGCCGCCCCCAACGGGGCACACGATGACGTCAACGTCTGGAACTTGATCGACAATTTCCAGCCCAACGGTGCCCTGCCCGGCGATGATCCACGGATCGTCGAATCCGTGGACGTTGATCAGTCCTTGCTCCCGTTCAAGCCGGGCAACGGTGGCGAAGGCTTCATGGATTGGACCATCGACCAAAAGGACCTCGGCACCGTAACCACGCGTCGCCGTGATCTTGGTTTGACTGGCATGCGAAGTCATGACCACCGTGCAGCGAGTCCCGACCATCTGCGCTGCCCAGGCGAGTCCTTGGGCGTGGTTTCCAGCGGAGACGGTGACGACGCCCCGCTTTAACTCATCAGGTGTCATGCTACGGAGCCGGTTCAGCGCGCCGCGCACCTTGAAAGAACCAGTCTTCTGCAGTGATTCCGCCTTCAAATAGAGCTTCACCCCAACTTGGTCGCCAATTCGCGTCGACGTGAAGACCGGGGTCCGGCGCACCGCGTCCGAAACGCGCTCCTGTGCCGCCAGGACGTCCGCATACTCAACCATAGTTCCGCTTCCCTCCAGGGCCTAGCATCGGCTGGTAAACGTTGAAAGTGACCGCCTGCAATGCTCTCATGGTTGGCGTGCATCAGCAACGTTGACGTTCAACGGCTGGCGTCCGAATTGCGCGATCGGAACCGGCAATACGACCGGAATTGGTTGTCCGACCGCATCGTTCTGAACTTCGGACGCACGTACGCCAGCGACGCAGACGGAAAGCGAGACGAAACATGAGCGATCGACTTGAGCGGTTTCGCCGAAACAAAGACGAGTTCTACAAGACTCAACTGGATTCACCTCTTCGTGCGGACCAGAAACGCTCGTTCAGCAAACTCGATTACTTCCCAGAGAATCCTGACCTGGTCTTCAAGCTCCGCATCGATCGGAACGCGATCTCCCATGACCCGTGATGCTCGACACCTCGACTGGCGAGCGGCAGAAGTTCATTCCCGAAGGCAAGATCCACGTCGAAATCGAAGGAGAGCGAGTAAGTCTCACGCTCTACCGCGAGTCGGGCCGTGGACGCTACTTTCTGCCATTCCAAGATGCCACCAGTGGTAAGGAAACGTACGGCGGAGGTCGCTATCTGGATCCACAGGAATCGCCGGACGGCATTCTGACGGTCGATTTCAACTACGCCTACAACCCCTACTGCGCCTACAACGCAGACTGGACCTGCCCTATCCCGCCCAGCGAGAATCGGCTCGATGTGCCAGTTCGTGCTGGGGAGAAGGCGTTTTCCCTCGACGATTCGAACGAGCCGTAGATAATGACCGTATCGATGGTGAACGTGAATCAGGAGAGGAAAATCGATGAAGGTCGACATCCGGCCAGGGAGCCTGATCGATGAGGGCGCGGACGCCCTCATCATCGGTGTGGCTCCGGACAGAGAACTGACGGGGCAAGCAGCGGCGATCGATGCGCAATTGGATGGGGCGCTGAAAGCGGCACTGAACGACAGCAACTTCAGCGGGAAGATCGGCGCCACCCAAGTCATACCGACGCTCGGGCGAGCAAAGGCCCGACGCGTCGTAGCGACCGGCACCGGCGACGCCGGAACACACAACGCGGCGAATTTGAGCCGGGCCTGGGGTGTGGCTGCCAAAGCCGCGCGAGCGGCCGGCGCCCACACAATCGTGTCCGACGCACCACCGGCGGATGGACTGTCGGTCGAGAAGGCATTCCGAGCGGCGGCTGAGGGAGTGCGACTCGCGCTCTATCGCTTTCTCACCTATCGCACGGTCAATCTCCCAACCGGCGAAATCGAGAGCGTCACATTTATCGACGACCGGGACGAGGCCAGAGCGGGAGTCGAGCTTGGTGACGCTATCGGCCAGGGCGTATGCCTCGCGCGAGATCTGGGCAACCAGCCCGCGGACGTCCTCTATCCCGACGAGTTCGCCGTGCAGGCACAGCAGGTTGCGCTCGAAAACGACATGAGCTGTGTGGTCTACGATCGGCCAGCACTGGAGAAGATGGGAGCCGGCGCAATCGTCGCGGTCGGCAAGGGCAGCGAGCGCGATCCACGCATGATCCACCTCACCTGGAAGCCATCGGGTGAGTCCAAAGGCTCGATCGCCTTCATCGGCAAGGGGATTACCTTCGACACTGGTGGAATGAACCTCAAGCCGACCGGCGGCATCGAGTCGATGAAGTTCGACATGTGTGGCGGCGCGGCAGTCCTCGGCGCCATGAGCGTCGTTCCATCGCTGAATTTGCCGTATACCGTCCACGGAATCATCGCCGCCGCCGAGAACATGCCCAGCGGTACGGCTTATCGTCCCGGTGATATCCTGCACACTCTCAACGGCAAGACGGTCGAGATCATCAGTACCGACGCTGAAGGCCGTCTGGTGCTGGCGGACGCGCTGACCTATGCCTCACGTCAGGGCATCGACGCCATGATCGACCTGGCAACGTTGACTGGCTCCTCGGTCGTGGCGCTCGGCAAGCAGGGAACCAGCGTCTTCAGCAGCGACGAAGGGTTGGCGGGCGAGATCCTGGCAGCAGCCGACTGGAACGGCGAGAAGATGTGGCGCATGCCGCTCTGGGAGGAATATCACGACTTGCTCAAAGGCGATTACGCCGACCTAAAGAATAGTGGCGGTCGTTGGGGCGGGGCTATCTTCGCCGCGCTCTTCCTGCGGGAATTCACCGAGGGAACGGCCTGGGCGCATCTTGACATCGCCGGGCCAGCCTGGGCCGATCAGGAGACCGACCTGGCGCCCAAGGGCGCCACCGGTCACGCCGTTCGCACGTTGCTCACACTGTTGCTGAACCGCGCCGGGCAGGTAAACCAAGAGATCCGAGTACTGTACCTTCGAGGGGTTCATGACGGGAGCACGCATGGTGCTCCCGTTTTCCTCTCTGTGAGATTCTGTTATTGGGCCGAGCTGTCTCGCACCCAGCTCAGCGTCTCTTGCAGGCCGTCGACCATTGAGGTTTTGGGTCGCCAACCCAGCACGTGCTCAGCACGGTCATTTGACAGGACGCTGTGCTTGATGTCACCCGGTCGCTCGTCCTGATGAATCGCCTCATGCCGGTAGCCCGTCTCCTCGGCCATCATCTCGAACAGTGCATTGACGGAGAGCGGCTGCGCGCTACTGATGTTGACCGTCAGCGACTCGCTCGACTGCAGCGCCAGGTCGTGAGCGCGAGCCACGTCACCGACATAGACGAAGTCACGGGTTTGCTCGCCGTCGCCAAAGATGTAGACCGGTTGATCTTGAATCATCCGAGCGGCGAAGATTGAGATGACGCCCGCTTCACCGTAGGGATCCTGACGCGGTCCATAGATATTCGCCAGACGCAATACCTTCAATGGAATCTCTCGAGGGAGCAGGATCTTGAGGTATTGCTCGAGTGTCCATTTGCTCAGGCCATAGGCGCTCATTGGTCGAATGGGATGATTCTCGTCGCACGGCAAGTATTCGGGTGGACCGTAGAGTGCGCCGCCGGTAGTGATGTAGACGAACTGGCTACATTCCGACGCAACCGCCGCCCGGTAGACATTGAGACCACCGACGATGTTGGTCGTGGCGTCCTTGATCGGATCCGACATCGATACCGCCACCGACGCCTGCGCCGCCACGTGACTGACGGCGTCCGGCCCGAATTCGCGGGCTACGTCGATCAGTTCGGGGGCGCCGATGTCGAGGTGCACCAACTTAGCTGCCGAGTTGACGTTTTCCGCCTTGCCGGTTGAGAGATCGTCGACTACCAGAACCTGATGTCCGGCAGCAAGCAGCAAATCGACGATGTGGGAACCAATAAACCCGGCTCCGCCGGTGATCAGGACGCGCATGAATCTCCTCCGAAGATGGGTCCCGGCGGACGCGGACGTGGCAATTCGACTACATCTGCATCGACACCGGTGTTGAGTCAGTGACCTCGATCAACTCGATCAAGCGAGATCGACAACGAGCATAGTGTAAACGGAATCGCGCATCATTCTTGACCGGCGCGAGTATTTCGTCGAGTGAATTGTCGATCTTCTCCACCGTCAACGACACGTCACGGTCGTAGACGCGGTCGATGAAGCGTACGAAGCGAAGCGCCTCGTCCGTATCACCCATTGGTGCGAGTCGAGTCAGGCGAATCCGATCCACTTCGTCGAGCCAGGCAGCGTCGTACATCGGATGCGTTTCGGAGAGGAACGCCATCAGGGCCGAATGATCGAAAGTCGCGACGCGCTCTTCGTTCGGGACTTTACCCGCCCGCCGAATGCCAGCGTCGCCAGTCTCACGCCAGTCGACGCCGTCAACCTTGATCACTTCGAACGCTCCTGCAATCTCGCCAAGCTCGCGGCCAAAGGCGTCAGCGTAACTGTGGCCGGAGTCCATGGTCGTCGGATCGGCATTGGCGGTGGCGAGAATGCGTGGACGTCCTTCGAGCATGGCACGCACGAGCGAGGTCAATAACATGATGTTGCCCGGGTCACGCAGGTCGATCTCATCAATGCAGACAAGCCGTTGCTCGCCGAGTAGTTGGCGCAACCTGCGCATGCCGAGCGTTCCGGCTGCTGCCGAAAACTCGTCAAAAGTCGCGAAGAGCTTCGGCTGCTCCGCCGTCTGAAAGGCCGCAGCGAGCAGGTGCGTCTTGCCGATGCCGGGAGGTCCGTCCAGATATACGCCGCGGAACGACGGTTCCACTTTGCCACGCTGCCAGGGCCACCTCGATCGAGTGGGCTCCGGTTCGGCGAGCAGTTGCTGGATGGTTCGAATGGCGCGATCCTGACCCGGAAACCGGGCATCGACTTCGAAGTTGTCGAAG
This sequence comes from uncultured Chloroflexia bacterium, assembly GCA_963782955.1. Classification (GTDB taxonomy): domain Bacteria; phylum Chloroflexota; class Chloroflexia; order Thermomicrobiales; family Thermomicrobiaceae; genus CALAGB01. Next base: position 659,127 of record CAWALJ010000002.1, read on the forward strand.
TTGGCGACACCGAAGCGCTTTGGTAGACGAAATTGCGGTCCATGCGTCGCCCTGACCCGTTGCCGCAAGCTCTCAATAGAAACCTGAATCACCACTGCTCCTTCTACCGTTGCCGACCGTGAGTCTACCTGACCACCTGTCGCACGCAAAGAACGTGCTCTACGTTCAGATCGACTTGCACACGGGAAACGGGCCGACGCAGCGGCCACCGTATAATGTTTGGGAGCATCATTTTTCGTTTCGGCGCTACGAAACGCGTCACAAGGCAATCGTTATGGAGCCCTGGATGACAGTCCGCACCCAGACAATCTCAGTCGACACGACCGGCGCCGGGCAGATGCTCAACCTGACGTCACTTGTTCAGCACGAGATCAGCCGATCTGGCTGCTTCAGCGGCATCGTCACTGTCTTCGTGGCCCACACCACCGCGGCCATCGTGATCTCAGAGTTCGAACCGGGCCTGATTGAAGATCTGCCTGCCGCGATGGACCGGCTCATCCCCGGCAACACTGGTTACCGGCACAACCAGATCAATCATGACGATAATGCCCACAGCCACATTCAAGGTTCGCTGATGGGTCCCTCGGTCACCGTCCCATTCGACCAGGAAAAGCTCGTGTTGGGCACCTGGCAGCAGATCGTGCTGATTGACTTTGATACGCACCCACGTACTCGCTCGGTCGTGATCCAGGTCATGGGCGAGTGAGCGGCGAGCCCGATGCAGGCGAACGTTATCGCCGCGCGATCGGACGAACTCTGGCAGACCTGCGCGCCGAACACGAGTTTAGCCTGCGTGCCATGGCCGAAGCTTCTGGCATCTCGCTGGCATTCCTGAGCGAAATCGAACATGGTCAGAAGGAAGCTTCCGGCGCCACTCTGACTCAGGCGGCACATGCCTTCCGGCTTACGTTGCCCGAACTACTGCGAGCAGTGGCCGAGCGTCTCGAGTCAGAGCAGACCCCTCCGGAGGTCTCACTCGAAGAACTCGATCGGGATGAAGTTGACGAAGTAGCTCGGTTCGCCGACTGGTTGCGCTGGCGCAAGACGCACTCACCGGGGTGATTCGCGGCATGGGTGAATAGCAGCGCCGCATTGCCGGTTATAGTGTCTCGACAGGCAGCCCACGCAGGGAAGAGAGAGGAACAGAAACGAAATGGCTGGCACGTGGACCCGCGATCAAATTCTGGTCACGACCGATTGGCTTGCCGATCACCTGAATGACGACAATTTGCGCATTCTCGATTGCCGCTATTACTTCGACGGCCGTGACCCGGTTGAGGAGTATCGCAAAGGCCACATTCCCGGCGCGGTGCACTTCAATTGGGCTGGCGAGCTCAACGATCCGAACAGTCCGATCGATTTCATGATGGCACCGCCCGAACAGGTGGAGTCGGCCATGGGCAAGGTCGGCATCGACAATCAAACGCGGATCATCGCCTACGACGACGAGGGAGGCCACTTCTCGTCCCGCGTTTGGCTCGCGTTGGCACGCTATGGCCGCGAAGATCAGTTGCGCATCCTGGATGGGGGTTGGACCAAGTGGGCCAAGGAAGACCGGCCCGTCAGTCAAGAAACAACCACCGTCGAGCCGAAGTCATTCTCAGTCGACCGCTCATCCGCGCGTCCTGACATCCTCGCCAGCGCTGACGACGTTCTGGCGGCCACCAAGGACAGCCAGACCAAGATCCTCGACGTGCGCCGCATGAGCGAGTTCACCGGCGAAGAGGTGCGCGCAAAGCGTGGCGGACGCGTTCCGACAGCCGAGCACTTCCTCTGGCAGGAGAACCTCAATTGGGATGACGACCGCTCGTTTCACACTGATGACGAAATTCGTGCACGAAACGAAGCCGCTGACATCACGCCGGACACTCCCGTAATCACCTACTGTCAGGGCGGAGTTCGCGCGGCCCTTTCGGCGCTGGCTCTCTGGATGACCGGTGTCAAGAACGTTCGCGTCTACGACGGAAGCTGGGCGGAGTGGGGTAACCGCGACGATCTCCCGATCGAGACTGGCCCCGCGCAGGACTGAATCGATTCGCGCTGAACCGGCCTCCAGCAACACTGCTGGGAATAGGGGCCGCCGAATTGCGGTTTAGTCACTATCAGTGAGAACCGATCCAGCTTCGAGAGAGGATCGCAGCCAATGCGCATCGCCAATGACGCGACCGAACTCGTTGGAAATACACCACTCGTGCGACTGAACAAGGTCGTCGGGTCCAACGCAACCGTGTACGCGAAGATCGAATCTCGCAACCCGGGGTTCTCGATCAAGGACCGCATCGCACTCAACATGATCAACGACGCCGAACAACGTGGCGTACTGAAACCAGACACGGTCATCGTGGAAGCCACGAGCGGTAACACCGGCATCGGGCTGGCCTGGGTATCGGCCATCCGCGGCTACCGGCTCATCATCACCGTATCCGCGCGTAACAGTCCGGAACGAATCAATATGCTCCGCGCGCTCGGCGCGGAGGTTGTCGTGACACCTGCCGACGCGGGGACGCCGGGAGCCATCGAGGAAGCGAATAAGATCGCCAAGTCGCTCCCATCCGCGTTCATGCCACGCCAGCATTGGAATCCTGCCAACCCGGAAGCACACCGAATCGGAACGGCACGTGAGATCTGGGAAGACACCGACGGCAGCGTCGATATTTTCGTGGGTGCTTTTGGCACCGGCGGCACGATCACCGGCGTCGGCGAGGGACTGAAGGCCTACAACTCCGACATCAAGATCATCACCGTCGAACCGACTGAGTCACCAGTCCTCTCGGAGGGCCGTAAGGGTTCACATGGGATCCAGGGAATCTCGCCGGGATTCCTGCCTGAAGTCCTCAATCAGGACGTTATCGACGAGGTGGTACAGGTCGCGACCGACGACGCGGTGAAGATGGCCAAGAGGCTGATGCGCGAAGAAGGGCTGCTAGTCGGGATCTCCTCTGGAGCTAACGCCGTTGCCTCAGTTCGAGTCGCGGAACGACCCGAGAGTGCTGGCAAGACGATCGTCACGGTCTTTCCAGATCTGGCGGAACGCTATATGTCAACCGCACTGTTCAAGTCCGACGAGGACGAACCCGCTTCCTAACCAAGATCTTTTCAGTTCCCCAATGCCCGCGACGCGACCGTGATCACGGTCGCGTCGTCATTTCATGCCAAGACTGGGTTGGGGTGACGGCTGCATATTCCCTCGCCGTTTTCTCGTGATGACACACGCAGCCAGTCAAGTGAAGACGAGCATGGTGCGATGCAGCAGACTTAGTCCGTGCCCGCGCTACGGCTCCCACTTCATTTCCGGATCGAACGGGTACATCGGCCGTCGAATCTTGTGGAACTCGAGCCGGTCGAGTCGCGGGCTAGTCAATCCAGGGGTATCGACTTCGACCACCTGTTTCGCAATTGGCATGAATGCGGCCCGGAAGTGAACGGATGATTTCACGACGATGATCTGCTTTGAGGTCGGTTCGATATCCTGGCTACGAAGCACCTCGAGATCTGTTGGCTGATAGCGATTGGTCGTGACGACCACCTGAACCTTGCCCCCATCGGCTCCGTCAAGTTCGACGACCGCGGTTGGCCCCATGTTCATCTCGATACCGGTGCTCATCAGACCGCGATGAACGAAGCGACCGTCGCTCAACGACACCACTCGTCCCGAAACATTCAATGGCTCGCCATGAAAGTGATCGACCTTTGCGCCGAGTCTGAGCGACACCGGTGCACCCACGCCTACCGCGAACGCGTCTTTGACCGATTCAGGATCGTTGATCGGCACGACGACAGCGTTCGTGGCACCCAGCCGCAGCAGTGACTCGAGCAGCACGGTGCCATCGGCCGGAGCGCCACCGCCCGGATTATCGCCGATGTCCGCAAGCACGATCGGTCCCGCTGGAGCGTTCATGGCGTCGCGTACCGCATCATCGACGGGAGTCGGCCGGACGATGAAGTCCTCGCGGTGTTCCCAGATGTGACGCGCAAGTGTGTCTGCAATCCCTTTGGCCCGCATCCGGTCATCATCCGTGGTGACGATCACGCTGAAACTGGTAGGCTCAATGTCGGCCCAGGCAAAGCCCGGCAGGTAGCTGACGTTCAGCACCCCACGCTGGTTTTCAAGGTCATGCGCCAGGTGTTTCACACTGAGCATGGGTTCAGCATGGCTGAACTGGCGCTGCAGGGAAGCGAGCACTGGGATCTTAACCAGCGCCGCGGTCGGCTTGACGCCACCGCGAAGGATGCGCGCCATCAACCAACCGATCTCGTAACCTCGTTCGTACGGGTCGATATGTGGGTACTCGTCATACGCTACCGCCATGGTGACGAGATCGACCATCTCCTGCGTGATATTCCCGTGAAGATCGAGCTCGACGATCAGCGGCAGGTCCGGTCCGATGACCTCACGCACATGACGCACGATGTAGCTCTCACCATCGTCGTCAAGTTCGGAGACCATCGCGCCATGCAATGCCAGCATCACACCGTCAAGCGGCCCGGCCTCAAGAGCGTTCTTCAGCCCAGCCACGAGCCTTCCAGTCAACGTCTCGGTCGCCTCCGCGGTGACTGGTCCGCCCGGCGTAGCTGAGGCGAAGATCGTCGGAACGACATCGTATTGGGCATCACGTGCGGCATCGATGAATCCGCCGATCGGCGACTTCGTGCCGGTCATCCGCTCGAGGAGTTCGTCACCTTCGGCCAGATTGCGGATCTCGAAGTCCTTGAGTTCGGTTGGAACCGTCGAGAACGTGCTGCTCTCATGTGCGATGCCACCAATCGCGACTCGCATCGCCCTTTTCCCTTCTATTGTCAATCTCTGGTTAAGCGCTATCCCAGCGCGACGCGACCCACCGAACCATCGGTGCGAATATCTGTACCGAAAGGTCTCGACAGCTGCGCCATCCAGTCAAGAATCTCGGAGCCTACGCTGGGCTCCGCCAATCGGGGCCAGCCTCGATCGGGCCATGGCTGACCGTGGCCAAGGGACACCGGATGCAAATCAATCGAGCGCAGCTGCCGATCCTCGAAAGTCACGATCGGCAGCACGGTCTCCCAATACAGCCGATCGGCCGGGAAGCTACGCGTATCGTCCGCCGAAATCTGTCGGAAGACCTCCGGAGCGGACATGTCTCGATCCGCACTGAGCGTCTCATAGTCGTCAGCTGGCAGACGCTGGGTGTACTCATACTGGAAGATGAAGTTGCCGACGGAGTAGAAGATCGGCTTGCCCTTGTAGATCTCGATGCCACGCAGTAGATGCGGACCGTGGCCGATTACCATGTCAGCCCCAGCGTCGACACAGGCATGCGCGAATTCGATGATGAAGTCGGCGGGAATCCAGCGCTCCTCGCCCTGTTCGTGGGCATGAATGCTCACCAGAGTCAGGTCGGACATCGTCGTCGCGTGTTGCACCGCGCGGGTGTTCGCTTCGAGATCACGTTTGTGTGCTTCTGTTTGAATACCGAACTCGTCACCGACGATGAAGGACCGTTCGGCAAAGTCGAACTGGCCCTCTCGTTCGGAAGGTTTGCGAAAACCCATCCAGTAGCCGAACTGCCGCGATTTCTCGGCACCGGTTCTCTCGGCTATCCGTTTGATCGCATCCATGTGATCCTGGTCGACGACGTAGAGCGTCTCGAAGCGTTGCGGATTCAGACCGGGCCGACCGGGCGCATCGTCTCGTTGAGCGCCGGCCTGCTGGCCCTTAGCGAACGACGAAGCGCAACCAACCAACCCAACCCGACCGGACGTCGTCTCGAGGAAGGCGGGAAGCCGTGCCTCAGCCAAAGTTCGTCCCGCACCGGCACAGGGAAATCCCAACGTGCGTAGCGCGTCGATCGTCCCTAGACAGCCGTCGATGCCGTAGTTGAGGGTGTGATTGTTCGCAAACGCCGTGAGGTTGAAGCCGAGCCGCTGAAGATCTCGCGCAACGGCTGGACTCGCCGAAAGGTTCAGGCCACCACTCTCGACAACCGGAGTGCCCCGATAATCGGTCAGTACCATCTCCATGTTGGTGAACGCGATGTCGCATCCCTGAATCAGATCGGTCATCCGTCGGAATGCATCGTCTCGAAAGTCCGGAATTCGACGGCAGACGAGTGAATCGCCAGTGGCCGTCGCCACGAAGCGCTTGCCCATCTCTTACCCTTCCATCCACACTAGCTGAAGTTCAGATCGAAATTTGGTCAGTCGCGCTGTCGCGGATCGAGCGCGTCTCGCAGTCCATCACCAATCAAATTGAATGCGAGCACGGTCAAACTGATCATAATGCCCGGTGCGATTACGATGTGCGGGTAGACCTGCACATAAGCGCGACCGGACGCGAGCATGGTGCCCCAGTCGGCCGTTGGCGGCTGAACCCCAAGGCCCAGGAACGACAGCGCCGCCTCCAGGATGATGATGCTGCCGACGGCCAACGTGGACAGCACGATGATCGGGCCAAGCACATTGGGCACGACGTGCCGGACGATGATCCGGCGATCGGTAGCGCCCGCGGCCCGCGCCGCCAGGATGAAATCGCGCTCACGCACACTCAGCACGTCAGCGCGCGCCACCCGAGCGTAGGCTGCCCAGACGGTCGCTCCAATGACGAGGATGGTCGTCCTCAGACTCGGCCCCACCACGGCCACCAGCGCAATCAGCAGGGCTAACGTGGGGAATGCCATGATCGTGTCGACCAGACGGGAGAGGACGGAATCGATCCAGCCACCGAAATAACCGGCAACAGATCCAACCGCAACGCCGATCGTCACGGCGATGGCAGTTGCGAGGATCGCGACAAGCAAGGCGATTCGCGCGCCGTAGATGATTCGGCTGAGCTCGTCACGCCCGATCTCGTCGTAACCGAGCCAATGAGCAGAAGAAGGCCCCTGCCCGAGGAATTCTGGGTTGGCGCGAGTCGGACTGTATGGCGCGAATACGCCCGGAACGATCGCGATCACCGCCAGAAAGCCAAGAAACACCAGTCCTACCAAGGCGGGCTTGTATCGTTTGAATCTCCGCCAAGAACGAGACAACTCGGAACGGCGCGCTCGCTCGACACCTCCGAAAACCAGCGCCTCGGTCCCAGCCATTCGATTGATCGACTCCCTGATCGCGGTCTTTAATCACACTCATTGTTCACCACTACGTCAATCTGATTCGCGGATCAATGACCGCATACACGAGGTCGGTCAGCAGGTTTGCCGCTACTACCAAGACCGAAAGCAGCAAGACAATTGCTTGAACCACCTGGTAGTCCAGGTTGATCACAGACTGGTAGAACAGCCGACCAATTCCGGGTACACCGAATACCGTCTCAATGATGATCGTACCGCTGAGCAAAAAGGCGATACGGTATCCAATCACGGTGATGACTGGTAGACCGGCGTTTCGCACGACGTGGCGGGTTAGCACCAATGACTCGGCCAAGCCTTTGGCTCGCGCGGTTCGCACGTAGTCTTGATGCATCACTTCGACCACGGTGCTGCGCATCAGACGAGCGATGATGGCGGTTTGTTCGGTCGCCAGCACCACGACCGGAAGGATGTAGCCCTTCCACGAGGCAATCCCGAAGGCGGGAAGCCAGCCCAGCTTGGCGGCAAAGATGACAATAAGCATCAAGGCAATCCAGAAACTGGGGAGCGAAACACCCAGTGTCGCTCCGACGGTACTGGAGTAGTCAAATATCGAGTATTGTTTCACGCCGGCAAGGATGCCAGCAGGCACCGCGACAAGGACAGCTAAAGCCAGCGCTAACGCGTTCAGCTTGAATGTCACCGGGGCAGTTTCCTTCAGCATGCTCGCGACCGGACGACCGATCTGAATCACCGAGATGCCAAAGTTGCCGCGCGCCATGTTACCGGCCCAGGTCAGGTATTGAACGTAGATCGGCCGGTCGAGTCCCCAATGGTGTCGAATCTCAGCGATTTGTTGGGTGGTGAGTTGAACGTTTCCGGACTCGCCAATGAGAACCAGGATCGGGTCACCGGGCGTCAGATGCAGAATACCGAAGGTGGCCACGCTGAGGAGGAAGATGACGACGGCTCCCTGCAGCAGACGGCGGACGACGTACCGTAGCATTGCGGTGGATCATCCTCTCAGGAATTGAACAATGGCGGATAGCACCGGGTTGGCACTATCCGCACCCTTCAGACGAGACTGGTCAGAGTCGTTAGCCGATCCACCACTGATACGCCTTGTTGTAGAGCTGGCTCCCGCTCTGAGCCGACTTGGGCAGACCCTTGATTCGGCTGGTGAAGTGGTTGAACCACTGCCAGTACATCATGTAGATGAACGGCACGTCGTCCGCGACGATCTTCTGAATCTGATCGTAGATCGCCTTACGCTTGGTAGTGTCGGTCTCCTGCAGACCCTGATCGAGCAACTTGTCCACATCCGGGTTACTGTAGCGCGACCAGTTACTGCCACCGTCCGAGCGCAAGGTCGCGGAAGCATCCGGGTCGCCACCGCTACCGCCGTAGGTCCAGTTGTAGAGCGAGGCGTCGGTCTTGTCGCTCAGGAAGCCGTCGTTGATCTGCGTGATCGGCGCTTCCTGAATCTGCATGTCGATGCCGACGTCTTTCATGTACTGCTGCACCAGCTCGGCCTCTGGCTTGCGGGCCTGGTCGCCACTGATGATCAGACAGGTGAACGAGAACTTCTGGCCGTTCTTGGCCCGAATGCCGTCGCTGCCTGCCGTCCAGCCCGCCGCGTCAAGCATCTGCTTGGCTTTGGCGGGATCGTAGGAGTACTTGGTGACGTTGTCGTTGTACCAGGCCTTCAGAGCCGGAGCGAGATTGGTGTTGGCAATCGACGCAGCGCCCTTGAAGACGGTGTCGATCACCTTCTGGCGATCGATGGCGTACATCATCGCCTCGCGGCACTGTTTGTCGGCGAAGTACGGCCGGTGATTGTTGATCGGGAAGTGGTTGACCGCCACGCTCACCGTGATGAAGCTGGTGAATTTGTCGGTCTCTTTGTTCAGCGCCAGGTCGTCCTGGACCAGGAGCGGCCAGCACGCGGTATCGGCCTGCCCAGTGTCGAGCGCGACCTTGCGAACCGACGGCTCCGGTACGTTCTTCTCGGTGATGGTGTTGAAATAGGGCTTGCCGCGGAAGTGATCGGCGAAAGCCTCGACCGTCGTGTGATCGGCCGAAACATATTCCTTCAGCTTAAAGGCGCCAGTTCCGATCGGCTTGGTCCGATACGTCTTCTCGCCGACCTGAGCGTGATACTTCGACTGCACGATGAACGTGGTAGCACCGCGAGCAATAAAGGCCGCGTTCGGAGCCTTCATCTTGATCGTAACGGTCAGGTCGTCGGTCGCGGTCACGGTATCCATGTTCTGGAAGTTGTTGGCGATGACGGACCCGTTCTTGGCGTCGCGATAGAAGTCGAACGTGTATTTCACATCGGCGGACGAGAAGTCACTGCCGTCATGGAACTTGACACCTTTATGCAGGTTGAACGTGTAGGTCAGTCCATCAGGCGTGACGTCGAACTTGTCTGCCAGCGTCGGATTGAAGACGAAGTTCTCGTCCATCTCCAGCATGGCGTTGTGCATCTGTGTAATCATGACCCACTGGTCGCCAGGGCCGACATCGTTCGGGCTCAACCCGGACAGTTCCTGGTGACCGACGATCACGAAGTCTCCACCATATTTCGGCGACCCGGCGGAACCAGACGACGATGACGGACGCCGTCGGCGAGGCCGCTGACGTATTGACCTGGGCAGTAGGAAGCACGACCGGGGTCGGAGTTGTTGCGGCGGCGCCCGATGTTGTGGCCGTGCTGGCAGCTGCCGGCGTCTTGGAACTACTGCCGCCACACGCGGCCAGCAGGGTTCCTACTACGGGAATCGACAGCCCAACAGCCACCGAACGCTTCATGAAACTGCGGCGAGTACTGCGACCCGCGAACATCTCTCCACCGGACATTGGTGAACTAGGGTCCATGACCACTCCTCCATCTCACGACCACACGACCGACATCGCAATGCACCGGCGCTACTGCGTCATCGGCCCCGAAGTTTTTGCGCGGCTGCACGCATGATGGGACATCCCCCCGCCATTGTCAACCAGTCACCCGATGGTCGTGCGTCATGCGCTCGCCGCAGTTCGCGCATTCGAGTAAAATCCCGTGCACGAGTTCCATCGACAGTCAAATGTGTCTTCCAAATTGAAGAAAAAACGTCCTGACGAGTTATGCACCGAATCAGGGCTTGAAGCCGGTTGGAGGACCTGCATGGTGCCACAGGGAAGCGATCCATCCTGGCGCGGTGATGACCCAATCTCGCCAAGCAGTCTCACTGACTCCAACGCGGAGCGCGGTGGCCGACGGCGATCCATCGGATGCACCGGGTGCCTGGGGTTGGTCGTGGTACTCGCCGCGGCGGCTTGGGCCGTCTTCCGCTTCGCGCCACTCCCCGTGCTGGCCTACATCAACCCGCTGCCCTACTTTGGTCAGTATCACTGGGTGACGTACAGGGGACAGACGGCCGTCAAGGCGATCTCCTTTTCCCCAGACGGCAAGTTCGTCGCGTCCGTTGGTGAGCAGAACACCCTCGACGTTTGGAACGCCGCGACCGGTCGTACGGTCTTCTCCTACAGCGCAGCGCCCAACACCATCGCGGCGACTGTGGTGTGGTCGCCAGACGGCAATGACATTGCGATCGGCGACAGCTCTAACGCCCTGATCGTGATCGACGGCACCGGTGGGCGGAAGCGCTTCGCGGTTCCTGGCTTTGCCGGTTCCGGGTCCATCGCCTGGTCCCCGGACAGCAAACGCGTCGCCGCAGCAGACGACGGAAAGGTTCGCGTCTGGAGCGGTGCCGACGGATCGCTCCTTGAGACCTTCGAAGCCCCTACTGCTCATCTGGTCTCCTGGTCCCCGGACGGCGCACGTTTGGCGGCAGCAGGCCAGAACGGGGTGATCTGGGTTTGGAGAGTGGAAGACGGACAGGTGTCCATGACCATCCCACAGCAGACGGTCTTCGATTTCGGCGATTGGATTGGCTGGTCGCCCGACGGATCCCGGCTGGCTGCATCGGTGTCAGCCATGCAGTCCTCGCACGTGAGCGTGTTCGATGTCTCGACCGGCAACGTGATCTTCACCTTCAAGGCATCTCGATCACGCGTCGCGACCCTGGTGGGGGCCTGGTCCCCCGATAGCCAACTGCTCGCGATCGGGGGAACGACTGACGGCCAAGCCACGATTTGGGAGGTATCGTCTGGCCGAAAACTGCGATCATATGGCGGTCACAACACATTCGACATTCTCGTTCGCAGACATCATCAGACGCCATATCGCGCCGTGGTCCAGCAGTTAATCTGGTCGTCGGACGGGACGCGGCTGGCCACCCTGGGCAGCGACGACTCAATTCAAATTTGGAACGCCACCAACGGACGACCAATCTACGTCTACGACACGAGGTCCGGCTTGCGGCGGGCCACGCCCAATGGAGCGCTTGCCATCTCATGGTCTATGGTCGACTCACGGGTGGCGATTGGCGGTGACGACCTCGCCGAAGTGTGGACGCCCAGGTAGTCACTTCGAAGTCACCCACGATCGAAGCACCTGTCAGAACGCACGTCTCCGCCAGCGATTGTTGAAGTGCCTCGCTATTCTGAATTTCTCCCGTGAATACCTGACATACCGACTCACGCATGCTTCGGCGCGGATAGCGACCTCACTGGTAGCAACGGTTTGCCGAATCTTCCATCGACGCATTAACCACCCGCGAGCACATAGCATTTTCACACCAATTGGTACTACTCCAACGGATCCAAATGTGCGTAGCATCATGGATGAAGGTGTTCGTACACTTAGGGCAGCGTCTATCCATGCATCCGCGAACCGCTGGCATGCGAACACGTTAACTGACTGGGGGATGAGTTCTGGAGGTACACATCATGGCTAATCAGCGTCTTCGCAGTCCATCGAAGCAGTCCCGCCGGGGTCGGCCTCGTTTCACCAGTCCGGCACTAATCGTGCTCGCGTTGGTCCTGATCGTCCCGCTAGCGGCGTGTGGCAACGGGACATCGACCGCCACATCGTCCGGCGGACAATCGGCAACAAGCACCGCAACCACTCCTACGACCGCGAGCACAGCTTCCACTTCGCCAGCCACGCCAACGACCGCGCCCGTCACCACCGCGACACCAACGAGCAGTGGGACCGCTGTTCCCAGCACGACGACCCTGAATCTCTACTTCATGCGCGGTGACAAACTGGGCGTCGCGCACCGCACCGTTCAGAAGACGCAGCAAATCGGCGCGGCGGCGATTCAGGAACTACTCAAAGGGCCGAACTCAACCGAACAGACCGCGGGACTGAGCACGTCCATTCCCGCTGGCACGAAGTATCTCGGGCTAACGATTGCGAACAAGATCGCCACGGTCAACCTGTCAAGCGAATACGAGTCGGGAGGCGGCAGCCTCTCAATGGCCGCACGTCTGGCACAGGTGGTCTACACCCTGACTCAATTCCCGACGGTCGATAAGGTGACGTTTAAGATCGACGGCAAAGCGGTGACGACCTTCGGCGGCGAGGGTCTGGTGCTCGACCACCCGGTTGGTCGATCCGACTACGAGTCGCTGACTCCGGCGATTCTGGTCGAATCTCCCGCGGTCGGAGACACGGTCACCTCCCCGGCACACTTGACTGGCACCGCCAACACCTTCGAAGCCGCGTTCACTATCAACATTCTTGACGCGAGTGGAAAACTGCTGGTCGAGCAGCACGCCACGGCGACATCCGGCACTGGAACGCGGGGCACCTTCGACGTTCAAGTGCCATTCAAGGTTGATCATGAACAGCAGGGCAAGATTGTGGTGTTCGAGTTGTCGGCCAAGGACGGAACGAGGATCAACGAAGTCCAGATTCCCGTGACCCTCAAGCCGTAGCGATCGTTTGGCCGATCAGGCGCCGAGAATTTCGCGTAATCGGGCGTCGAGCGACGTGTAGCGGCGTGAGATGCGGTCGTTGCGGACAGCGATGGCGATCGCTTTCGACTGCGCCACCAGCACCACCAGTTCTCTAGCCCGCGTGACTGCGGTATAGAGCAGGTTGCGCTGCAGCATCACGTAGTTGCTCATCAGCACGGGAATCACGACCGCGCGGAACTCCGACCCTTGCGCGCGGTGCACGGAAATAGCGAAGGCGTGCGTGAACTCGTCGAGTTGCGCGAATGGAACAGCCAGCATCCGACCATCGTCCAACGCCAGCTTCATCGACTGATCCACCTGGTCAATAGATCGAATCACCGCCATATCGCCGTTGAAGACCTCGAGTTGGTAGTTGTTGTGCAGCGCGATCAAACGATCCCCGGCGCGGAAGCGATGCCCCGACACTCTTACCTCGGGATGGCCAGACGCCAATGGATTGAGCGTCTCCTGTAGTGCCTCATTCAGACGGCGCGTTCCCGCCGGTCCGCCGTTCATCGGACAGAGGACCTGGATCTGTTCTGGGGAGATATCGTAAGCGCGCGGCAGACGATGCTTCACTAATTCCTGAATGAGCGCCGACGCCTCGTCGCCAGACTCCGGCCCGTCTGTAACCCGCACCACGGCGAACTCGCGAATCTGACGACCGCTTTGGGGCATTTCGCCACGATTGATGCGGTGGGCATTGCGGACGATCGCGCTCTCCTCCGCCTGGCGAAACACCGCTTCAAGCCGAACCACTGGAACGACTTCACTGGCGATCAAATCACCCAGGACGTTCCCTGGTCCAACCGACGGCAATTGATCGGCATCTCCAACCAACAAGAGATGACATCCTGGATCGACGGCACGCACCAGCGTGTTGAACAGGTAGACGTCAAGCATCGAGGACTCGTCGATGACGACCAGATCGGCGTCGAGCGGATTGTTTTCGTCGAACGCCGCTGCGCCGCCCGGCTGCAACTTGAGCAAGCGATGAATGGTCTTGGCCGGATAGTCCGTGAGCTCGCTCAGTCGTTTAGCAGCTCGCCCAGTAGGTGCGGCCAGAATCACCTGAGCGCGCTTCGCCCGGGCGAGAGTGACGATCGAGCGAACCGTGGTGCTCTTGCCGGTGCCGGGACCGCCAGTAAGCACGGTGACGCGGTTGGTGAGTGCCGTGCGCACCGCCTCAATTTGACGTTCGGCGAGCGGAGGCACATCACGCACCGTCTCAAGCCAGTGAAACGCCGTCTCCCAATCCAACGACTGGAATGTCGCTAAACGATCGAGGTCAGATCGAATCAGACGTGCAAGCCGGCGCGCGCCGGCAATCTCGGAACCACCGAGAACGGCGAGATAGACCGCCTCTTCTCCATTCCGCTCCTCAATAAAGACGTCCCGAGCGTCCAACAGGCGCGGCAGCGCCGATTCCAGCTGATCCAGCGTGCAATCGAGCAACTTGGCGGCGGTGTCGAACAAGACCGATTTCGGCAGGTAGACGTGGCCATTGTCATCAGCGGACGTCGCCAGAGCGTGGCGCAGTCCGGCGGCCAGCCGATCCGGTGAGTCGTGGGGGATGCCGAGCTCCGCCCCGATCGCGTCTGCCGTCTTGAAGCCGATGCCCCAGATATCGCGGGCCAGCCGGTAGGGGTCAGTACGCACCACGTTGACGGCCTCATCACCATATTGTTTGTAGATGCGGACCGCGTGACCGGTGTGGACTCCGAGGCTCTGCAGGCAAACCATCACATCCTTGATCGCGCGTTGCTCCACCCAGGCATCGATGATTGCGGCCACGCGTTTCGCACCCAGTCCGTGCACCTCACGTAACCGCTCAGGCTCCTCATCGATGATCGAGAGCGCGTCAGGGCCGAAATGTTCGACGATGCGCTTGGCAGTGACCGGCCCCACCCCGCGAATCAACCCGGAGCCCAGATACTTGCGAATTCCTTCGACCGTGGCGGGAAGCAACGTCCGAAAGGTCGTGACCCGAAATTGCCGGCCGTGCTGCGGGTGAGTCGTCCACATCCCTTCAAGTTCAATGCGCTCGCCCGGATTGACACCAGCCATCTGGCCCACCGCAACTACGTCAGCACCTCGAGCAGTTTTCAGCTTCAGCACGGTGTAGCCTGAAGTTGGATGCTGATAGGTCAGACGCTCGACGACACCCTGTATCGAGGAGGAAGTCGAAAGTGAGGTGGCTGACTGTTCGGTCTCAGTGGATGACATGGATCGTGAACTCTTACTGATGAAGGATCGTTGCTGGTCACCATCGCGAACGAAACGCCAGTTACACACATGCGTGTGGACTCACGGAGTCTTCGAAGCGATACCTAAGTTTACCGTTTGCGATGGGCCACGACCGACATAAGCCGCGCGAATTTGACGCAAAAAGAATTGGATGGAAGGCTGGTCGCCGTTTCGTCAATCGAGTACGCTTAATCATGACTGCTCGCATTCTGACCAACCTGTGAGGCGCCCGTGTGGATCATCTTGCCGTTAATCTATTTCATGTCGTGGCGAAGCTATCGCCGGTTCGGCCAGGCCTTTAGCGAGACTGCCGCATGGGTCTTTGGCTACCTGGCGGCCACAGGAATCCTGTTGGCACTCCATTTCGGCGGCGTTGGACTGATTTCCGCCACTCCGGATGATCCCACGGCGGTTTTCGCCATCGTCGGTGGATTCATCGGCATGGGCATCAGTCGCTATCTGTGGAAGCGACGCGGTGGTCATCTGGAGCCAGTCAACAACCCATTGGCTTCGCTGATGTCGAGCCGGTGGGTTCGTGGCGTTCGCGCGATGCTCTTTTCAGGCAAGAGCAAGTCCAAGTCACGCTCGCAGGCACAGTTTAGACGAAGCACAACCACGACCACAACCACGTCACCAAGCTCGCCCCGTCAATCGAGCGCGCCGCAGGCTAAGACGAACCCGACAGCACAAGCTAATCGGCCAACAGCCACGCGAACGACCGGCCAAACCGGGAAGTCCTCGGCCCAGAAGTGGGGACGAGTGCTGGGCGCGATGATGACGCCGAGCGATTCGCAGCGTCGTCCACCACGCTAGACTCTCTCCGGCGGGGCGAGCCGCTGCCACATCCACTATTCATCCTGTAAGATGAACGACGGCCGCTAAACGCAAACGGTCTAACTGGATGATGCGCGCGTTCTCATGACGCGCGGGGTTTTCCTTGCGATGCCAGCGGAGGTGCTATGACACGAGAAGAAGCCTGGGCGCTCGTCACTGAATACACCACTCAGCCTCATTTGATTCGCCACATGCTTGCGGTCGAGGCCGCCATGCGCGCCTACGCCGAGCGGTTTGGCGAAGATGCGGATGAATGGGGCCTGGTCGGACTGCTGCATGACTTCGATTACGAGCAGAACCCAGACGTCAGCGTTGAGGGACATCCCATCGTTGGTGCTCGCTTGCTCAAGGAGCGTGGCTGCTCAGACGAGGTCATTCGCGCGATCCTGAGCCATGCATCGGAGATCACGGGGGTGCAACCGGAGTCGCGCATGGAGCAGACGTTAGTAGCAGTCGACGAACTGACCGGATTCCTGGTCGCCGTGGCCCTGGTGCGACCGAGCAAGAGTATCCTGGATGTTGAAGTCAAGAGCGTGCGCAAGAAGTGGAAGACGAAGGAGTTCGCGGCCGCGGTGAACCGTGCCGAAATCGAGCACGCTGCCAGCGAACTGGGCATGGAGCTCAACGATCACATTCAGGTCGTGTTGGACGCGATGAAAGGTTGTGCCGCCGAGCTTGGTCTCGAACGTCAGGTTGTCGCCTGAGCCGCACGAGGCCGGAACCAGGTTGAGGTCATCTCTGTGCCGCCGTCAGGCGGATCGAGTGCAAGGTCGCGATCACGTGGTCAGTGTCAGATAGATCCGACAGCACTGCGTCGGCGCCAGCGTCGGCGAGCTCAGTAGTTGTGAAGCGTCCAGTAGCAACTCCCAAGCAGGCGACTTCACCGGCGTGCGCCGCGGCGACATCGTGCGGAGTATCACCAATAACCACTATGTCGGAAGGCGCGAAGCGAGTTGCGTGGTAATCGTCGGCACGTCCGACGGCGAGTGGCAGCAGCTCGTTGCGGCGCTCCACTTCGTCACCAAACGCTCCGACTGGGAAGTACCTTTCGAGGCCGAGTCGTTTCAGCTTGGCCTCGACGACGCCTCGAATTCCACCCGTCAGCAATCCCAGCGCGAACCGATCGTCGGACGCCAAGCGCTCGATAAGCGCCCGCACGCCCGGCAACATGTCGCTGTCGCCTGTCCGACCCTCCCACGACTTGCGGTAATCGGCCGCCGCTGCCTCAAGTACCGTCAAGATCGTTGCAAGCTCCACCTTCTCAGCCACCCCACCGGCCAGAAGCAGTTCGCGCAGAATCTGACGATCGACTTTGCCATCGAAATCGAGATCCCGAATCGTGACGCCAATCTCCGGGAATGACGCACGCACACCCACATCGATAGCGGACAAGTGGGCAGGATCGCCCCGGGCAATCAAGGTTCCATCAACGTCAAACAGGAGCAACCGCATCAGACAGGGGACTTACGTGCGGGCCAGCAGGTACCGGCTTCCACGATCGACTCGCTGTCGTACCAGAGCTCGCGCACGGCTCCGACGAGATAGAGCGAGCCGGTTACCAGGACGTGGTCGTTGGCAGTTGCACGGAGGAGCGCGGCACGGATCGCCGCTCGCGGGTCGGGAATCACCTCGACGGGTTTGCCTGCGTCTCGCGCTACGCTGGCGATCTCATCGGTTGGCGCGCTGGAGCGCTCGGTCGCACTCGGGGCGGTGACGATCACCTCATCGGCGATTGGCGCTACGATTCGCGCACCGCTCAGAAAGTCGTGTGCGTCAAGCGAACCGAGAACCACGATGCGTCGCTCTGGCTTGTCAAGCTCGAGCGCCCCCTCGACAAAGGACTGCATCTTCTCCGGATTGTGCGCTCCATCCAGCACTACCAGAGGCTCGCGCTGCACGATCTCCATACGTCCCGCGAAACGTGTCTCGGCGATCCCGCGAGCAATCTCGTCAGGGCCGATCGGATGCGGAAGAGGAGCGGGAATCGCGCGAACAGCCGCAGCGGCGGCGGCAACGTTCATTCCCTGGAAGTGGCCCGGCAGAACGGTGGTGAAGGTGCGCCCACTGGCTCTGTCAAGCACCCTCGTACCGTCGGCGCCAGTCGAGAGGACGTCGAAATCACGGCCCTCGAGCATGCGTGTCAGCGACGAGGCTTTCTCGATCGCCTCACGCTCAATTACTGCGAACGCGTCCGGTTTACGCACCGTGGTCACGGCTGGCCTCCCGGGCTTGATGATGCCCGCCTTGTGCCAGGCAATTTCGGGAATGGTGCCGCCCAACGTGCGAACGTGGTCCAGTCCAATGGACGTGATGACCGCGACGTCGGAGAGGAGCACGTTGGTCAAATCGAACCTGCCTCCAGCTCCCACTTCGATGACCGCCCAGTCAAGCTCCTCGCGTGCAAATGAGAAAAAGGTCAGCGCGACCCAGAACTCACCGTAGGTCAGCGGCGCCTCGCCATTTGCCACCCACCCTTTGATCTCGTGATCGAGCGCGGCCACATGATCGGCAAAGCGATCGCCTGGCATCAAGCGCCCATCGATCTGCAATTTTTCGGTCTCCACTTGCAGGTAGGGCGAAACGTGCAAGCCGGTGTGGTATCCAGCGGCGTGCAAGATTCCGGCGATCAGCGCGGAGGTCGACCCCTTGCCCGACGTACCACCGACGTGAACCGAGCGATACGATTGCTGCGGGTTGCCGACGAATTCGAGAAAGCGGCGCAGATGGTCGATGCGCGCCAATGAGCGAGCACGTATCTCTTCGGGAGTAGCGCCTGGCCTGGGGCTCGGTGGCCCCTGAATGAGGTCATTGATGTAGCGCGAGGCCCACTTATATCGACTGATCGCGGTCCCGGCGGCCATCTTTCTGCCTGCTCCCCATTCCAAACCACTCGATTTCCAAACTCGTAGATTGTATCAATCGCTTCCCACGTGATGAATGTCTTTCCGCATCCAGGGCACTCCACGGCGAAGGCACCCGCTGTCAGCCACACTGTATGCATGCGAAGCTATCACGTATGCTCACCGAGACGAATCCGACTTCCACTTGATGGGAAGCCGCCGATGCATTCAGAGACGTTTCGCGTCCGGCCCGTGCCCCCGTTTCGACTGGA
Source organism: uncultured Chloroflexia bacterium (assembly GCA_963782955.1). Taxonomy (GTDB): domain Bacteria; phylum Chloroflexota; class Chloroflexia; order Thermomicrobiales; family Thermomicrobiaceae; genus CALAGB01. The sequence goes on from CAWALJ010000002.1 coordinate 678,213, forward strand.
TCTGACCGTATGGGTACTCAAACGTCGACCGGAATACGTGATCGACCGGTGGGATGGCAAGACGTATCGCCGCACGCTCACGATCGCCGATCAATCGGTTGCGCTAGCCATCAGTCAGGTTGGCGATCCAGACTCACCAGAACTCGAGATTACCGCCAATGGCGATTCACGCGAGCCGCTGGACGGCCAACTTGTCACTCAAGAGGTCGAGCAGTTGCTCGGCACCCGAGTTGACCTGACCGACTTCTACGGGCTCGCTGAGTCCGATGAGCGGCTGAGTCCACTGGTTACCCAGTTCATGGGGTTCAAGCCCACCCGCTATCCCACTCTGTTCGAGTGCCTGACCAACGCCATCACCTGCCAACTCGTGAGCCTGAACGTGGGGCTGCGAGTCGTCTCGCGCCTGGTGCAGCGCTATGGCACTCCGGGCAACGGACACCCAGAACAACCTCCGGCATTCCCCTCGACTGCTCATGTTGCCGACGCAGACCCGGATGACTTGCGCGCGATGGGATACAGTCGGCAGAAGGCACGTGCGTTGATCGAACTGGCACAGGGTCTCGAGACGGGAGACATCGACCTCGAACCGCTGGCAGGTCTCGACGATGCCACGGCGATCAAGCGACTGACCGCCTTGCGCGGTGTCGGACGCTGGACCGCCGAGTACGCGCTACTTCGCGGACTGGGACGTCTGCACGTCTTTCCAGGCGACGACGTTGGTGCGCGGAACACGCTGCAGCAGTGGAGTGAGGTGGGCGAGGCGCTCAACTACGACGGCGTACGGCAGTTGCTGTCGGACTGGCAGCCCTATGCTGGTCTGATCTACTTTCAGATGCTGCTGCTGGGCCTGGAAGCACACGGCCGAATCGGCGTTCCACCACCATCTCGCTGACGGATTTCAAGAAATTTCGATTACGGAACAACACGATCGCGAATAGTACGTTATTCTGTTACGAATCTGACATGCCAGCGCTTGCTCCTTCACGCGCTTGTCGCCCTCATTCGGCTAAGAACTTAACGACGTGTTTCGTCTCGGGTCAGCACATCACCGATTTCGTCACTTTGCAGCCGACACATTGAATCCTTGGAGGATCCAGAGATGAGTAACGGCGTGAACGTTTCACATCCACGACCGTCAGCCGACCTCAGTGCGATGGCGAAGTCGTGGGACCGATTGCGTGTATACAACCTCGTTGTCGGCCTGGTGCACCTGGTTCAAGCGCTCGCCGTGTTCGCGTTGAGCAACGACTTTTCACTTCCAGTAACGGCCTCGTTTATGGCAGGTCCGCCGGGATCTGAACTGTCACAGCGTGAGACACTGTTTAGCATCCCGATTGGGCTCGCTGTGGGGGCATTCCTGCTTCTCGCGGCAGTCGATCACCTACTCATGGCAGCACCAGGCGTCTGGACCTGGTATCGCGAGAATCTGGGACGAAACATCAACTACGCACGCTGGTGGGAATACTCGATTAGCGCGTCAGTTATGATCGTGCTGATTGCGCTCATCACCGGGGTCAGCGATGTGGGCGCGGTAATCGCAATTTTCGGCGTCAATGCGGCCATGATCTTCTTCGGCATGGTGATGGAGATCATGAACCGGGGCAAGACATCGGTGAACTGGACACCGTACCTGTTCGGCTGCGTTGCTGGTATTACACCCTGGATCATCATCGCCTATCAGTTCATCGGTGCGGCGAATCGCTCCGCGGGGCCTCCCGGCTTCGTCTACGGGATCGTCATCTCCCTCTTCGTCCTGTTCAACAGCTTTTCGATCAACATGGTGCTTCAGTATCGAAAGGTAGGCCCATGGCGAGACTACCTGTTTGGGGAGAAGGCGTACATATTGTTGAGCCTAACCGCCAAATCACTCCTTGCCTGGCAGATCTTCGCCAACACGCTCTTCTAAACCTTGCATTCGTTGCATAACCAATGGAGATCTCGCGCGGAAGACATGCTTTCGCGTGAGATTCATTTCTGGCTGACATCGACGACCTGGTGTGACAGCGACACCTGCCGTAGAGTGAAGGGATCGCCAACCACATGGCACGTCATGGGAAGTGTTAGGAGTCTTCATGGACGATCTGGTGCGAGAGCTCAATCGACAATGTGACGCCCAACCATTTCACACGGGCTGGTACCTGAAGGACGTTCATACGGGACAGGAAGCGAACCGGTCAGGTGACCTCATCGGCCCGTCTGCCAGCACGCGCAAAGTGTCGATCCTGATGACGGCACTGAAGGAGATCCACCAGGGCCGTCTCTCGTTCGACCAGCCACTTACGCCTGACCCGAAATACCAGATCAACAACTCGGGTTGCTTTCGTTACTTCCGGCCCGGCTTCACGCTGCCCCTCTTCGATCATCTGGTAATGATGATCATCGTGTCAGACAACGTCAGCACTGGCATGCTGGTCGACATGCTTGGACTCGACAAGATTAACGCCTATTGCCGTGCGGTTGGCATGACGAACACCACGCATCGTGACAATATCCCGTCCGCCGCGCTCACCTGGGATCACGCACCGGACGCTACCAACGCCACCACGCCCAACGACGTGGGACATTTGCTTGGACAGATCCTGGACGGTTCGCGTGACGAAGCGGCAGCGGAAGAACTCGGTGTCACTCCGGAATTGTGCCAGCGCGCCATCGAGATCATGAGCTGGCAGCAGCTGACGAACCGACTGCCATTTTTGATGCCACCCGCAGCGAAGGTGGCGCACAAGACTGGTCGCGGGGTGCGCAACTACAGTGACGTCGGCATCATCTTCCGCGGCGACGACCCTCGTTACGTCCTGACGGTCTATACCGACCAGGTGCGACCCATGCTGGAGGACGGTCGTGCCGGGCGCGGCGCGGCTCATCTTCATATCGCGACGTTATGTCGCACTTGCTGGGACCATCTGGTGGGAAACGACTGAAAACGTGGACGGACGAAGGATCGGATCGATCCAGCTGGATGCAATGGCACCCTGGAGAGCCGCCGCTAACAGATGAGACAGGCACGGCAAAGAACCGATACAAGCCCATTCTTTCCTTCGTTCGTCTGGGCTTCCGCGCTCTTCGCGCTGTTCGCGGGCTTCCTGCTCGGTGGGTTGATCTTCCTGCTGAGGGCGATCGGCAGACCTGCGGCGGGTTGGCAGATCGGAGCCATCCAGGCACACGGTCACATCCAGATCTTTGGCTGGGGCGGCCTGATGGTCCTCGGCGTCGGACTTCATTTCCTGCCTCGCCTGCTGAGTGTGCCGAACCCGTATCCGAACTGGCCGCGATCAATCCTTGTACTTATGTCAATCGGTTTGCTGTTCCGCGTTCTTTCTCAGCCAATCCTCGTTGGCACCTCGCTGCACTGGCTTCGAAGTGTCGCGGCGGCGGCGCTCGCGTTGTCAGGGGTGACGGAGCTGGTCGCGAGCCTACTAACGGTGATGACCGTTGCGCTCATTCTTGAAACGCGCGAGGCTTCTCGGAAAACGGGTGCCGTCGCCGGGTGTCACCGCGCTTATCGGCGTTGCCTTCGCCGCGTTAGCTGTTGCGCTGTTCGTCAACGCGGTTGGAACGGCTCAAGCGGCGATCAGACGAGACGAGGTGTGATTTCGGCGTCTGTCGATCGCATCACGATCATTCTGGGGCTCAGTGGATTCTTGGTCGCCATCTCACTGGCGATGTCGGCTCGGCTTTTCCCTCTCTACATCCAGGCTCAGCTGCCACGCGAGCGGTGGCTACGCTCCACGGCAGCCCTGTTGTTCATCGGCTTGTCCCTGAGGGCAATCGGGGTGCTCGTTGGCAGGTCTCAGGTTGACGGCGTCGGGCAGATTCTGACCGCGGTCGCCTTCCTCTGCGGCATCGTCGCGTTGCGTGTCGTTGAGCCGCGACGGCAGCTGCCAAGACGGCCGGTGCGTGTCTTCAGCGATCCACTCCAACTGCACGTGATCTGCGCGTATGCGTGGCTCGCCGTCGCGGCTACGTTCACGCTCATTGACGGCCTGGACGTGCTCGGGTACACGTCGAGGATGGTACCGGTCGATGCGCAACGACACTCGCTCGGAGCAGGGTTTGTCACTCTCCTGATTCTCGGCGTGGGACAAGAGATGCTGCCGGGTCTGGTGCGCCAGCCATTGCGCTGGAAGCGAGCTCGCTGGTTAACTCTGCTTCTCGCCAATGGAGCCGCACTGGCTCGCGTCGTTCCACTGCTGAACGGAACGGTGTTCACCACCAACACGGCGGTAATGAGTGCGGCGGGGCTTCTTGGCGCGCTCGCTATCGCGGTCTTTTTGGCAAACGTTCCACTCAGGATTCGGCCCGCAGCGACCGCTCGAAACCTCACTTCCACTTCGGCCTGATCCTGCCTGTCCATAGGTACAGGAATGTGCCTGTCCGGTCACCACGAAAGATCTGACCCTTTCGGCGGATGTGCCGTGGCGCCCCTGATCCTAAGATACTCATAGACAAAAGAACGGTGAGGCGACGAGCGAACGAGCCGCATGGAAGGTCTCACATAGCCGCCCCAGGCAGAGAGATCATCCGAAATCGTTCGCCAAGGAATACGAAATTGAGCCCGCTGAGGTGGCGCGGGTACGTCGCAACGAATTGCTCACCGCGGACTGACGATATCCACTGTTAGTCCGTGACCTCCAACACCTCACGGTCGGGATGGCCACCGGCTCCCGACACCTCCTCGATTCGAGGGTTCGCTCGTCCCCGCACGGAAACGTGGAGCGAGCCCTCAAGCCTCTTCTTCAATGATGAGCACCACGCCCTGATAGTCAGATCCGCTTCCCAGCTCGCCAGAACGGGTATCCTCATAGCAACGCCGACGCACCGTGACAGGAAACGGAGGACGTATGTCGGCATCACGAGGCCTGTATCGATCTCGTAAACATCGCATAATCGCCGGAGTCGCGGCGGGACTCGCCGAACGCTTTGGTGTGCCGATCTGGATGATGCGCATTCTCTGGATTTTGCTGATGATCCCGGGAGGCCTACCGGGCATCATCCCGTATCTCATTCTTTGGATCGTCATGCCACTGGAGCCGCAAGAGCCGCTCTAGCCCGCCTGTCTGGCTTTGGCAATAGCGACGGTGCTTTCCGACTGGCACACCAACAACCACGGATCGTTTCGTAGAGTCGATCGGGGGCACGCTGCACCGAACTGTCTGAACGACACATTATGATATTCTTTGGTATAGAAAGTCGCGAACTCCTCGGTCACCGCGCTGGCTGCTACAATCCCTGGCGCTGCACCGAATTCTGAGCTTCGGAAGAGAGGTCTGGATGTCACACAACGGCTTGACCAAGGAGCGGGTCATCGAGGCACTGCGTCCGGTCAAGGATCCCGAGATTGGCCGAAGTTTGGTGGAACTCGGCATGATCAAAGACGTGGAAATCGCCGGAAGCGACGTTACGGTCCACGTTGAACTTACCACCCCGGCGTGTCCGCTCCGTGAGGACATCAAACGTGACGTGCAAGCGGCGGTTATGGCCCTGGACGGCGTGAGCAGCGTCAACTCGAAGTTCACGGCTCGAGTGCGGCCGAGTGGTGCGGGCATGATGAACCGCCAACCGATCAGTGGCGTGAAGAACGTCATCGCGGTCGCGAGCGGCAAGGGCGGCGTCGGCAAATCGACGGTCGCGGTCAACATGGCCATCGCCCTGGCACAGGATGGCGCGTCGGTCGGACTGCTGGATGCCGACGTCTACGGCCCAAGCATTCCGATCATGATGGGCATTCAGGCGCAGCCCATGATGCGTGACAACAAGATCATTCCGCTCGACATATACGGTGTGAAGATCATGTCGATCGGCTTCTTGATCGAGCCAAGTAAAGCGCTGATCTGGCGCGGACCCCTGGTCGCTCAACTGATCACCCAGTTCCTGAAAGACGTGGAGTGGGGCGACCTGGACTACCTGGTGGTGGATCTCCCGCCGGGAACCGGCGATGCACAGCTCACCCTGGTGCAGCAGATTCCGCTTTCGGGCGCCGTCATCGTCACGACGCCTCAGAACGTCGCGCTGGCCGACGCGGTCAAGGGACTGGCGATGTTCAAGGAGGTCAAGACGACCATCCTGGGTATCGTCGAGAACATGAGCTATTTCATCTGTCCGAACTGCGGCGAAGAGACCGACATCTTCGGCAGTGGAGGCGGCGAGCACGTGTCGCAGCAGTACGAGGTGCCGCTGCTGGCACGGGTTCCGCTCGAACCGGCGATTCGCGAGGGTGGCGACGCCGGGCAGCCAATTATTGTGTCGGAGCCCGAGTCACCCCCGGCCGAGGCATTCCGACGTGCCGCGCGACAGGCGGCTGCTCGCTTGGCAGTCGACGCTATCAACAAGCCACGGCGTGAGAAGATCATGCTGCGCCCGACCTAACTTCGTCTTAAATTCCAAACTCAGGCAAAACCGGCGGATCAAACGACCCGCCGGTTTCCGTTTTCTGGTTACCTTCGGTATCGTCTCTACAATCACCGGTGGGTCAGTGATAATCGAAGCGAAAGCAGACGTGCGGATGGATGGCGAAAGATCCTACTCACCTTGATCCGCATCGAGGAACAAACACTGGCACAGGCATGGACTTCGCGACGTGATCGAGAAGCAGTCAAGTGAGATCATGGAGTCATTTCGGCATGTCGCCGTTTGCCCGTGAATCCGAGAATCTTTCGGAGGAGACGACACCCATGAGTGAGCCGCTCTACCACACCGGCGAGCAGCACGCCGACGCCCTGCTTCAGCCAATCGCCAGGTCGCTCGACGTCCTGGCTAGCCGCGCCGAGCATTACGCTCTTCGACTCAGAATGTCGGACGGCGATCGCGAGCTCGTCGAAATGGCGCATCGCATCTTGACCATCGCGGGGCAGGATCTGGCAGATCTCCTGTCAAGGAACGATGAGCGAACGGGAGATGCTCAGTGATTGGTCGTAAGCGAGTGTTGATCACCGGCGCCGGGGGCAAGATCGGCAGCAGCCTGAGACAGAGCCTCAAAGAGCGCTACGACCTGCGACTGCATTACCATCACTCGCCTGAATCCGCAGCTGATTCTGACTACGTCGTGGCGGACATAGCCGACTTTCAGCAACTTGCTCCCGCGATGACCAACGTTGACGCTGTGGTCCACCTGGCCGGTTCGCCACACGTCACCTCTCCCTGGGAGGACGTCCACCAGACCAACATCGTCGGGACCTACAACGTCTTCGAGACGGCACGTCTGGCGGGAGTGCATAAAATCGTCTTCGCCTCGACCAATCACGTGATGGGCATGTATGACCGGGATGGCGAATGGCCGGTCTACGCCGATCAACCAGTCCGGCCAGATTCGCTCTATGGAGTCTCGAAGGCGTTCGGCGAAGCATTGGGCCAGCATTATGCCGACCAGTATGGCATTTCGGTCGTCTCGCTACGCATCGGCTGGTTTCTCGAACACCCGCACGACGAGATCGGACGCTGGATGTGGCTCAGTCCACGAGATTGCGCTCAGATCGTCTGGCGCTCGATCGAAGCAGACATCAGTTACGGCGTCTTCTACGCTATCTCAGCCAACAGCACTCGTCGATGGGACATTACCGACGCCATTAACGTCCTCGGATATCGACCGCAAGACGACGCCGAACGATTCTTTGAGCAGGAGAACGTTGGAGAGGGGCGAACGTGAAAATCACGGATTTGAAATGCGCCATTATTGGACCACACCCAATCGTGCGCATCGTCACCGACGAAGGGATCAGTGGTTACGGTCAGGTCGAATCCTACAAGCCGTATCTCAAACCACACGTCCTCTTCTATCGGGACGCGCTGATCGGTGAGGACCCAACCAACGTCGAGCGCGTGATGCTCAAGATTCGCCGGTTCGGTGCGTTCAAGCCCTGGGGTAGCGCGGTCAGCGCGATCGAGATGGCGCTGTGGGACGTGGCTGGCAAGGCCGCAAACCTGCCCGTCTACAAGCTACTCGGTGGTAAGGTACGGGATCGCGTACGCGTCTACAACGGCGCGGTTCGCTTCCAGATGCCGGACTACACACCCGACGGTTTCGCCGAGAACATGGCGCAGATGAAAGCTTCCCCGGAGAACTTCAGCATCATCAAACAGGGCATTGCCTTTCACAGCCCCATGCCGAGCCGCATTCCCGATTTCTTCTACGGCGACGCACATCCACGCAGCTTCCACGGCAATCGCGAGCGCGGACTCCTCACCGAACGTGGCCTGAATCATATCGTCGATTGCGTGGCCGCGATGAAGGAAGTGCTGGGGGACGAAGTTGGTCTGGCGCTCGATTGTGGACCTGGGTTCACGGTGCCGGATGCCATCAAGCTCGCGCGGATGGTCGAACCGCTCAACGTCCTGTGGCTTGAAGACCTGCTAACCGGCGACTACGTCCCCTATACCTCCGCCGAGCTCTATCGCGAAGTGACACACGCCACCTCCACGCCGATTCATACAGGCGAGCAGATTTACCTGCGGCAGAACTTCAAGGACCTGATCGAAACAAACGCGGTGCGCGTCGTGGGACCGGATCCGTGCGACGTCGGCGGGATCGCCGAGCTGAAGTGGGTAGCGGAATACGCCGACCTGCACGGCATCTTGATCGCGCCGCACGGCACCGGCAACGGCTTGCTCGGTCTGGCCGCGCTGGTGCAGGTCTGCGCGACGTTGCCGGATAACTACATCGCCTTTGAGTACCCAATTGGTCAACCCGAATGGTGGTACGACATCGTCGACGGACTGCCGAATCCAATCGTCACGGATAGCTTTATCGACGTGTGGGATCGTCCGGGCATGGGTGTGGATCTGATTCCGGAAGCGGCGTCACAATACTTGAGTGAGGAGGATAAGGGGTTCTTTGCATAGGGTGCAACTAGCGCCCGAACGTAGCGGCGGCACCTGTGGCCGCCTACAACCGGGGACCGTCACGTCAGGTGCTGGCAAAGATCGCCCGAGCTTCAAAACCCCGTGCTACGAAGTCGAAGTCCCTTAACGGTCTTGATCTGGATAAGGGGCAAGTTCATTCCGAACACAGGAAAATAAATTCAGTCCCTCGGGCCACCCGCTTGCAGGTCGGACATCGTCCGATTAGCCCGGGGTTAAACCTCTTGGCGAGCGAGATTAGCCAACCAACCTTCAATAACGCCACCACCATTAGCCACGATCCACCGCCAACGCCCGGAGCGCCCCTTTGGCTAGCTTTCGAACTTCGTCCCATTCGTGAGAGGTTTCGAGCGCGTCCGACTGCCACAACGCATCATCCGAATCTTCTGCTGTCATTTGTTCAAGTTTCCGGGCAACCGCTTCGACCAGGTCGGCCTGGTGTCGAGTAATGAGGGTCGCCTCCGCCATTAGAGGGACAAATTCCATGACTTCATAGAGTTCGACTGCGAGTTCGTGGAAGTCTGAAGGAGAACCGAATTTCGCAACAATCGCGCGCTGTGCATCCGGTGATGCGGCCAAGGGCTCCAACGCACCACGAATGAGACGCATTTGCATCGGCCACTGACGGATCAATCGTTCTCTCGTTAGCTCGCGCTCTTCTTCACCTGGATGATAGATCTTTCCGTCGTACAGCCAATCCTCGCCAGCATCGACGTGGCTACGCCAGAACTGACGGATTTTCTCGTGCTCGCGCGTCTTGTGAACAGGAATACTGACCATCAGTTCCAGGAATAGCCCGAATAAGAGAACCGCGATTAGCAGCGCCCAGAAAACGCTCCCATCGACAATTGCGCCTATCGCCAGGAGTCCGGAAATTGCAGCGCTGATCCCGAACGAACCCAGAATGAATCGCCGTGATAGGTTAATCGATTGGTACTCCGCAATTGCATGAGCGAGCACGAACGTCGCAAATGCGCACATAAGCAGGTACACGAGAACCGACCCGGCGAGGTGTTTGCTCACGCCCCCATGACTCCTCCTACTTTCCCACCATAGACTGACGCGATCTAATCGCATATGGGACATATTTCCCTATCCAAGCGAGACACTCAAGGCTCCATCTCGTGTTGTTCCACGTGGCCAATCGTGTTTGTTCTGGTGTTCCGAAGGGCGACGCATGCGTCGCCCCCACGACGAGGAGGTGCACAACCATAAGGTCTCTATCACCATGCCACTACTCCGAATCTGGTACGATCATCAACGCCCGCGACCGACATTGAACGCGCGATTCTTTGCGCCGTCGCGGAAATCGGCTGAGTTGGGGATGAGTGACGGTCACGTGACCGACGTGAGCCGCTGAGACGCTGGAGGAAGCCGGTGGATTGCCCGAATTGCGGTGCGGCGACACCGAACGACGCGAACTTCTGTCCGCAGTGCGGACGTGAGTTGACGCCGGCCGCGCGCCGTCATCGACGACGCGTGGTGGTCACCGGAGTCGGTGCCGTCTCGCCTCTCGGACTGAGTGCCGAGGAGACGTGGGACGGTTTGATCGCGGGGCGATCCGGAATTCGCACGATCGAGCGTTTTGATCCAGGCGACCTCACCGTACGTATTGCCGGCGAAGTCCGTGGCTTCAGCGTCTCAGATTGGGTCGACGCGAAAACCGCCCGGCAGATGGCCGTCTTCTCCCAGTTCGCAGTCGCCGCAGCTGGTATGGCGGTGAACGACGCGCATATCGAGCCTGGTTCCTTCGACGCCTATCGTGGTGGCGTGATGATCGGCACCGGCGCCGGTGGTATGGCTACCATCATCGAAGCACACGACGTTGCAACGCGCCGTGGTTTGATGCGCACTTCTCCTTTCTTCATGACGACTTTCCCGCACAATCTCGCCTCGTATCACGTGGCCAACACGTTTCGTTTCCTGGGACCCAGCCTGACGGTCTCAACCGCGTGTGCTACTGGCGCGCAGGCGATCGGCGAGGCCACCGAAACGATTCGCCGTGGACAGGCGGACTTGATGCTTGCAGGTGGAACTGAGCACTCGGTCTTTCCGCTCTTCGTCGCCAGTTTTGCGGTGCAGCGAGCGGCGTCGACCTGCAATGACGAGCCGGAACAGGCCAGTCGTCCATTTGACGCGACACGCGAGGGCTTCGTCATCGGTGAAGGCGCGGCGGTGCTGGTGTTGGAGTCACTGGAGCACGCTGAAGCGCGAGGAGCGACCATCTTCGCCGAGATCCTCGGCTATGCCAGCAGCAACGACGGCTACCATCCAATCGCGCCAGAGCCGGAAGGACGTGGCGCGGCCGTCGCGATTACCAACGCGCTCGCAAGTGCTGGAGTGAAGCCGAGTCAGGTCGACTACGTCAACGCACACGCCGCCTCGACGCCGCTGGGAGACAAGGCCGAGACGCTGGCCATCAAACGAGCGCTCGGCGATCGTGCGAGCAGCGTGCCGATCAGCTCGGCCAAGTCGATGATCGGCCATCTCATGGGAGCGGCGGGCGCCATGGAAGCCATGGCCACGGTGCTGACCCTGCGTGACCAGGTCATTCATCCGACGATTAACTACCGCAATCCGGATCCAGACTGCGACCTGGACTACGTACCGAACGAGGCTCGCAAAGCGCAGGTTGACGTCGCCATCTCGAACTCGTTCGGACTGGGTGGCCAGAACGCCTGCCTAGTCTTCTCACGCTTCAACCAGGATGCGGAGGGACGCTAGAACATGCCTCGCTATGAGCCAATCGACGCGCAGCAGATCCCTCGCTTTGGCGGTATTCGCACGTTCGCAAGACTGCCGCACGTCACCGATCTCACAGGTGTTGACGTTGCGATCGTCGGTGCTCCATTTGACACCGCCGTCACCTATCGCGTCGGCGCGCGTTTCGGCCCAGCCGCGGTACGCGACATGTCAGTCATGACTCGCACCTACAATCCATCGCTGGACGTCAACGTCTACGATCACCTCTCCGTTGTCGATTACGGCGATGTGCCCGTCGTCCCCGGCTATATCGAGGACAGCTATCAACGCATTACCGACGGACTCGCGACCGTGCTCCAGGCCGGAGTCGTACCAATTACCATCGGTGGCGACCATTCGATTGCCCTTCCAGAACTCCGGGCCGTTGCGGCGCAGCATGGGCCGGTTGGATTCATTCAGTTCGACTCGCATGCTGACACGTGGGATGAGTACTTCGGCCGCAAATACAATCACGGCACGCCGTTCAGACGTGCGGTTGAAGAGGGTCTGATCGACACTTCGCGTGCGATTCAGATCGGCATGCGCGGCTCACTCTATGGTCCGGAAGACCTGGAGCAATCACGCGAGCTCGGTTTCGAGGTCTGGACGACCGACGACGTGCGGCGGGAAGGCCTTGAGTCGACCATGGCAGCAGTCCACCAGAGGGTGGGCAGCGGGCCGGTCTATTTGACGTTCGACATCGACTTCGTCGACCCGAGCTTCGCACCTGGAACCGGCACGCCCGAGATCGGCGGCTTCACCAGCCGGGAGGCGCAGGAGTTGTTGCGTGCGCTACCGGGGATTGATCTGGTGGCGTTGGATGTGGTCGAGGTGCTTCCAGCGTATGATCCAAGTGGAATGACGGCGTTGATCGCCGCGAATGTCATATTCGAATTCCTGAGCGTCCTCGCGATCAATCGTCGTGACGGCGTCCGGACATCAAGCTAGGCGGGGAACACACATCATGGTCAACACCACGGACATTCTGGCAGGGCGAATGCCGCGTCGCGCGGCCCAGATCCGCCCGTCAGCGCCGGACGTGTTCGAGATTCTCGAGGGACAATACCTGCAGATCAACGACGTCGAGGGCCACCAGGTCTCCGAGATGGTCGCCTTCAACAAACATGACATGCGTGAGATGCTCTCGACTTCCCACACCCGTGGCATCAACAACTCGCTGATGCTGGTCAAGGGGATGAACATCTATAGCAACCGGCGCAACGCGATGTTCGCATTGATCGACGACACCGTGGGACGCCACGACATGCTACTTCCATCCTGCGATCGCCGCCGTTACGAGGACGACTACGGACTGGTGAACCATCCGGGATGCCGCGACAACTTCTTCCGTGAACTGACTCCCTGGAACGTCGATTACGACCGTATTCCAGACCCGATCAATTTCTTCATGAATGTTGGTCTGCGCGCCCGTGGCGAGCTTGAGATTCGCGAACCGATCTCAGAACGCAATGACTTCGTGCTATTGCGCGCGCTGATGGATATGGTCGTCGGCGTTTCCGCCTGCCCACAGGAGCAGAGTCCCGCGACCGGATTCAACCCCACCGACATTCTCATCCGAGTCTACATGTAGTCTCCCGCGAACTCCTGGCTGGCCCGGAAGCAATCCGGGCCAGCCCTTGATGTAATTGACGCGATGCTCAGCGTTCTTCCAGCGGCACCCAGTGCAAGGAGCGCTCTCCCGCATAGACGGACTGCGGCCGAATAATCCGGCCTGTCGCCTGTTGCTCGAAGTAGTGGGCGATCCACCCAACAGTCCGGCTCATGGCAAAGGTGGGAGTGAAGAGTTCGGTCTCGAGTCCGATGGTGTGCAACACCAACGCGGTGAAGAACTCCACGTTGGTCTGCAGTCTGCGCCCTGGCTTGTACTCTTCGAGTAGTCTTAGCGCGGTCCGCTCGACTCCGAGCACCAGATCATAGAGATCGCGATCGCCTGAGCCACTTTCGAAGATGCGCGCAGCCGCCGCCGAAAGCACATCGGCGCGTGGATCCCGAACCTTGTAGACACGGTGGCCAAAACCCATTAGCCGTTCGCCTCGCTCCAGCTTGTTCCGAATGACCGCTTCGGCGCGATCGGCACTCCCGATTTCGAAGACCATGTCGAGCGCCGGGCCAGGCGCCCCGCCATGCAGCGGCCCTTTGAGGGCGCCTAAAGCACCAACCAGAGCCGAGACGAGATCGGAACCGGTCGAGGCAATGACCCGCGCGGTAAACGTCGAAGCGTTCAGCCCGTGGTCGACAACCGTGTTCAGATAGGTGTCGAGGCCCCGTACAAATTCCTCATCCGGTCGCTCACCGGTCAGCATGTAGAGATAGTTGGCGGCTTCGCCCAGTTCCGGATCGGGATCGATCGTCGCCTTCCCACCCAGACGCCGGGCGTAGTACGCGATGACAGTCGGCACCCGACTCACCAAGCCCAGCGCTCGTTCACGTGGATCGTCATCGTCAGACACTGCGCTCTCGAGACTTAGAGTATCGACACCCATACGCAACGCGTCCATTACCGGGACCTGTGCGCGCGCCGCCTCGTCCAGCAGCCGTTTGGTCGCCTCCGGTAGCATCCGGTTGGCCGACAAGCGTCGACTTCAGCCGCTGAAGTCGACGGTCGTTCGGCATCGAACCGTACCAGAGCAGGTGAATCGTCTCTTCGAACGTCGCGCGACCGGCAAACTCCTCCAGCGGGTAACCGCCGATAATCAATTCGCCGGCCTCACCATCCACACTGCTGAGAAGGGTCCGGGCGGCAACGACTCCCTCCAGCCCTGACTTGACTTCGATATCTGTCTTCCCGGTCATCTCAAGCTCCTTCTGCCGGTACGCGAACAAATCGATAACGACAAGTTGGTTGGCTATCCGCCGTGGCTGGGTAACCGACTCGAGTCTAGAGTCAACTGTATAGATTGATCAAGATTGATTCCTGAATCAATATGTGGCAGGCTCTCTGTCAGCGTGTCGCGCGTGGTGGGACGTTGAGGTAACTGGAGGGGTCAGGCATGAACATGGGTCACGATCTGCGCGCCCGTGACGCGGCCGACGAATTGGGCATCAGCATCCCGACCCTCTACGCCTACGTCAGTCGCGGACTGATTCGCTCTCACGCGGCAGCGGATGGATCACGCGAGCGGCGCTATTCCGCGGCCGACGTCGCGACGCTGAAGGAGCGGCAAGCACAACGCCGCGACCCAGCGCGCGCAGCCGAGACGGCCCTGAGTTGGGGTACTCCGGTCCTGGAATCCGCGATTACCTTGATCGAGCAAGGCCGTCTCTATTACCGCGGTCACGATGCGCTGTCGCTCGCTCGAACGCACCACTTCGAGGATGTCGTGCGGCTCCTCTGGACCGGCCATCTCGACGGCAACACGGAAATCCCGAGCAACGACAACGTTGCTGATCTGGAACACACAACTCTCCCCGCCGAATTGAGGCCACTCGAGCGGATGCAAGCGATCTTACCCATCCTCGCGAACGCCGACGCGACCGCCTACGACCTGCGTTCCGATGCTGTTCGGCGTGCTGGAGGACGGATACTGGCCGCGATGACCCGGCAAGTCGCCGGTCGTGAGGTGGAGGGGTTGATCGCGGATTCTCTGGCGCGCCATTGGGCACCAGAGATCGCCGGCGCCAGTCGATTGCTCGACGCGGCGCTCATCGTCACGGCCGACCACGAACTCAACCCATCATCATTCACCGTTCGGTGTGTGGCCTCTACTGGCGCACCACTCTACGACGCCATCGGGGCGGGTATTGGAGCGGTGCGTGGCTTTCGGCATGGAGCCGCCAGCTATCGCATCGAGGCATTGCTGTCTGAGATAGAGACGCCCGAACGAGTCGAGACGGTGCTCGAAGATCGGATGCGACGCGGCGAACCGATCCCAGGCTTCGGCCACAACCTCTACCCTGAGGGGGACCCGCGCGCAACACTGCTGATCGACTCTTGCCGTCAATTGCAACCTGACCATCCGGCGGTGCGTCTGACCGAAGTGTTGGTGGATGCCGCCACGAATCTCTTTCGCGAACGGCCAAACGTCGATCTCGGACTCGTGACGGTGTGTCGGCTGCTTGGGTTGGAAGGAGGATCCGCGGTGAACCTGATGGCGCTCGGCCGGACGGCGGGATGGGTGGCCCATGCGCTGGAGCAATATCAGACGCAGCGCATCATCCGCCCGCGGGCGCGTTACGTCGGTCCAGCCCCAATCGTAGAGCGATGAGATTGGCCGCGTCGAAT
Source organism: uncultured Chloroflexia bacterium (assembly GCA_963782955.1). Classification (GTDB taxonomy): domain Bacteria; phylum Chloroflexota; class Chloroflexia; order Thermomicrobiales; family Thermomicrobiaceae; genus CALAGB01. Next base: position 694,051 of record CAWALJ010000002.1, read on the forward strand.
CGGTGCCGGTGGCAATTGGCGTCGGTCACCCGTGATGTGAGGGCATCAACACGGGAGCACAACTCCCACTTCGCGAGTACCCGGCCCTCTACGAGATATGAAGACTTCGCTTCGTTGGGACGCACGGTAGTGCGCTTCCGAAGGCGTCGTTCACCAAGAATTCATCGGGACTGGTCTCACACCCACCGTTGGGCCCGTTACGCCACGAAGTAGCGCTGGGTAAGAGGCAATGACTCGGCTGGTGGGGAATCGACGACCTGCCCGTCGATCGCTACCTCGAGCGATCGTGGATCGACACGCACCTCGGGAGTGGCGCTGTTGTAGCGCATGGCGGCTTTGTATGTCTCGCGAGTGCTCTCAACCGCCACGGCCCGCCGCTGTAATCGATGCCGAGCGATGAAACCACCCTCAAGAGCCTGGCGCGAGACGAAATTCACGGAGATGTCGGCCGGGGTTGTGCCAAGTCCACCGAACATTGGTCGGTAGATCAACGGCTGGCTGGTACGCGTCGAACCGACTCCATCACCGACCGCCGCCCAGGCGACGAAGCCGCCCTTGATCACCGCCTGCGGCTTCGCACCGAAGAACGCCGGGTGCCAGAGGACGATGTCGGCGAGCTTGCCGGGCTCCAGACTCCCCACTTGATGCGACAGACCATGCGCGATGGCCGGATTCAGCGTGTACTTTGCCAAATACTGCAACACCCGCGGGTTGTCGTCTCCCTGGCCAGTCTCCACGTCGAAGCCACCGCCCCGCAGCTCCTTCATGCGATGAGCAAGCTGCCAGGTCCGGCTGATCACCTCGCCGATGCGCCCCATGCCTTGCGAATCGGACGACATGATGCTGATCGCCCCCAGGTCGTGCAGCACATCTTCCGCAGCGATGGTGCTGGCTCGCACCCGATCTCGCGCGGCAGATTGATCCGTCTCGATCAGTGGGTTCAGTCGATGCACCGCAACGATCATGTCGAGCTGTTCGGCCAGGCTGTTCTTGCTATAAGGGATAGTCGGGTTGGTCGAAGAGCCGATCACATTGGCTTCACGCACGATCTCGAGCAGGTTCGGAGCGTGCCCGCCGCCAGACCCCTCGACGTGATAGGCGTGAATCGAGCGACCCGCGATGGCCGAGATCGTCTCCCGCAACGAGCCTGCTTCGTTCAGCCCGTCAGTATGAATGGCGACCTGAACCCCGGTCTTGTCCGCAACCGACAAGCAGGTATCGATCACGGCCGGGAAGGCCCCCACGTCCTCGTGAATCTTCAGCCCGGCATTGCCCGCCTCGACGTGCTCCTCGACGTGATCCCGGCTGGAGGAACCTCGTCCGAGCAGCGCCAGGTTGATGGGGATACGCTCAAACGCCTGGAAGATATGCAGCAAGTTCGCGGCCGGATTCACTCCCAGATCCCAGACTCCGCCTGAACCCTGCGCGACCAGCGTGGTCAGTCCTGAAGTCAGCGCCGCGCCGATCAGGCTGGTCGACGAAAGATGGACGTGAGAATCGACACCGCCCGGGGTGGCAATCAAGCCGTCCCCGTTGATGATGCCGGTACTCGCGCTCAAGACGAGATCGATATCGTCGGTCACGTCCGGGTTGCCCGCACGCCCAATCCCAACGACACGCCCATCCTTAATGCCGACGTTTGTCTTGCAGATGCCGAGCACTGGATCCATTACCACCACGTTGGTGATCAATAGATCCAGCTTGCTCGGACCTGGCCGACGGCCAATCAGCATCCCGTCACGCACCGGACGACCGAAGCCGGTTATCAGCTCGCTGCCGGGGAGTGAGTCATCCCGCTCGATGCGGATGAAGAGATTGGTGTCGGCCAGGCGCACTCGATCGCCCGCTGTCGGGCCATAGAGGCGATTGTAGTCCTGGCGATCCATGCTCGACGGCACTTGATAACGTCCTAACCGGCTGGCTCGTGACGATATCCGAGCGAAATTGCACGGTTGAGCATCATGTCGACATCGGAACCCTCGATTGGACCGTCAACCAGACCAGCGAAACCTCGGACGACACGCTGGCCCCCAATTGGCACCAGGTTCACGAGCTTGGTCTCGCCCGGCTCGAAGCGAACTGCCGATCCCGCCGCAACATCGGGACGCATGCCGAAGGCTTGGCGACGATCGAAACGCAGCATCGGATTGGCCTCAAACACGTGCAGGTGGGCAGTCAAATGAACCGGGACGTCTCCGTCATTGGTAATACGAACCTCGACTATCGTAAGCCCGGCGTTGATCTCGATCGCACCTCCACCGGGGATGATCGCGCCCGGAGGGAGATCACTCAGCTTCACTGGAAGTCCTCGCACGAATTGGGTCACGCACCGTGACCAGGCGAGTGCCGTCAGGGAACATGGCGTCGACCTGCAGCACCCCGAGCAGCTCAGCCACACCGTCCATCACGTCGCCACGTTCAAGGAGCGAGCATGCGTGCGCCACGACTTGGTCATACGCCAGGCCAGCACGCGCTTCTTCAAAGATCTCGTCACAGATGATGGCGGTCGCCTCCGGATGGTTCAGCTTGATGCCACGTGCCTTGCGGCGCCGGGCAAGCTCCGCCAGAGTAAAGACCGTCAGTCGATCCATCTCTTTCGGGGTCAGAAGCACACTGGTCCTCGCATACGATCAGGAGAGCGACACGGCGCTCACGCCCGTTCCACGACCAGGTTTCAACGATACTGGTCTCAGTCCTCGTTCACTGTTGGCTGCGACACCTGCTCGAGCAGTACCTCGTAGCAGCGCCGGTGCGGAATCTGATGATCGCGCATGAGCCGCGAGACATCAACCGAGCGAAATCCGGTGGGGCCAGGAGAGCGGTGAGGCGAGGTGGCAACGCGACTGGGAAGGAAGCGGCCCAGCCGCCCCTGGGCGATCGCCATTGCCAGGAGCTCCAGATCGGAAACGCCGGGAACGTCCTCGATCTCGGCATCCGGATCGCTGACGCGTGGATCTCCCTGTGTCCAGATGTAGAGCGCCGGAACGGGCTCGTCGCGGAGTTCACTCACGAGTAGAACCGCGCCAGGGGCTGGGCGCTGAGAGCTGGCGAAGCTGAATCGAGACGTCGGCCAGCAGCGCGTCCAGATCGAACGGCTTGCTGACCACACCGTCGGCCGGGAGATCGCTGGCCTGGAGGCGCAGGTTGGCGCCCGCCGACATGGCGATGATCCGGATCCAGCCGGTGGCCGGGTTGGATTTGATAAGACGCGTCGCCGATGCACCATCGAGCACCGGAAGCATGAGGTCCATCAGAATGACCTGTGGCGATCGCTGCTTGGCAATCTCGACCGCCGTGCGACCGTCACCGGCCACGAGCGTCTCGTAGCCTTCGTCGGTCAGCAATTCGACTAACATGCTCCGGATCGCTGGATCGTCATCGACGATCAAGACGCGAGACAACCGGGCTCCTCCTTCAAGTTCGTTGAACGTCTGCAAGACGCGCGCCAACGTGGAATCGCCCGCGTTATCGTGGACGAGCCCGCTTTGCCCCGGGAGCGCCGTTGCGTGTCACGAAGGGGTAGTCCAGGGAGCCGACGAGGTTTTTTCGTCGTCAGACATGCCGTCAGCAGGGCGCATTTTCAGCAGCGCTTCGATATCGTCCCGCCGGTAGAAGCGTTCGCGCTTGATACCGCGCCGGTAGCTTTGGATTCGGCCGCGGCTGGCGTACGAGTACAGTGTTGTAACTTTTACTCCGAGCATCGCGGCCGCTTCCCCAGCCGTGAGGTACTCGACGCCCTCGATGTTAATCATTCGCTATACCCCTGCATTGCTTTCCAGTATAGTGATGGGCACCCCCGGCGTCAAAAGAAAATCAACACAAATCAATGTTCGTCTCAGTCTGTATACGTGTCTGAACGCGCGTGCTACGATAGTTGTAGCGATCGCGCGATGCGACGCGCAGCCGCCGTTAACGCGACCGAACTGAGCTGTATTAACTTGTTGGACTCTAGGGAGGATGTACTAATGGCTGATCCTGGCACAAGCAGCGCAGCACCAGAGATGGTCGATCGCGGGCTCGCGGGTTTGGTGATTGCCGAGTCTCGGCTGAGCCTCGTTGACGGCACCAATGGCCGACTGACAATCATGGGCTACAGCATTGCCGATCTGGCACAGCATGCCGAATTCGAAGAGGTTCTTTACCTGCTCTGGTACGGCAAGCTCCCCACCGCTGCTCAACTGAAAGAGCTCAAAGGTAAGCTATCCGAGGCTCGCAAACTTTCGCCAGCCGTGAGTAAGGTGCTGGAAGACCTACCAAGGACCGGTGATCCCATCGACGCGATGCGCGCGGGGGTCACGGCGATGGCGATGGAGGACGCGACGCGTCACGATCTCTCCCACGAGGGCGTGCTCGAGAAGTCGATCCGCCTGGCGGGTGCAATGCCGTCGATGCTCGCCAACTACTCTCGCCTTCGCGATGGAAAACAGCCGGTCGAGCCGGACGCCAACCTCAATGACGCGGCCAACTTCCTCTACATGTATCACGGAAAGCGCCAGAGCAAGATCGCCGAAAATGCCTTCAATACCTATCTGGTATGTCTCGTCGAGCACAGCATGAATGCCTCGACCTTCTCGGCTCGCGTGACGATCTCGGCGCAATCGGACATCTACTCGGCCATTTCGAGCGCGCTCGGCACGCTGAAGGGCGATGCGCACGGCGCCGCAAACCAGCGTTCGATGGAGATGCTCCTCGAGATCGGCTCTGTCGACAACGCCGAGAACTACGTCGAGGAATCGCTGCGGATTCATCGTCGTTTGATGGGCCTCGGCCATCGCATTTACAAGACTCGCGATCCCCGCGTCGATCAACTGATGCGTCATTCGGAGAAGCTGGCCGAGGAGACAGGCGACGCGACGTGGCACAACCTGGCCCATCGAGTTGAGGAGATCACCTCCTCCAACCCGTACTTCCTCGAGCGCAAAGTCTATCCGAACGTCGACTTCTACTCTGGCCCGCTGCTCTACATGCTGGGCATGAAGACCGACGTGATGCCGGGCGCGTTCGCCGTTAGCCGCATCGGTGGCTGGAGCGCCTCGGTCCTGGAGCAACTCGAGGACAATCGCCTGATCCGTCCGTCGGCTCGGTACATCGGACCCGAATCGCAGACCTACGTGCAGATCGACGAGCGCAAGTAGATCAAAGCGTCCTTTCGAGACGTTCGTTCGCGGAGGCGATGCACGTCACCCACGTGTGTCGCTTCTGCGTCTGGGCGCGATCATGGTATACTTATATGCTGAGTGAGCACGTTCCGCGCGTGCGTCCCGGAATGATTCCGGGGCGTCGTCGTTTGTGAGACGTCCTTACTCCAAGTATTCGCACACGGGAGGAGGTGATTTGGTCAGTGCGTGTTGAACTACGTGATAGTGAGAGTTTTGATTCCCTCCTGAAGCGTTTCACGAAGGAAGTTCAGAAGTCAGGGTTGTTGCGCGACTTTCGAAGCAAGCGCCGCTTCGTCAGCAAGAGCGAGCAACGGCGTGCCAAAGCTCGCAAGGCTGAGCACAAGCGACGTCGAAAAGAAGCCAAGACTTCACCTCGGTAACGCTGTGCGGAACCTGGCAATGCAAAGTCACTGACGAATCGCTGGCAGCCGTGGTCGAAATGACCACCGGATCTGTCCGCGATTCTTCGTGTTTAGCAGGCTCGTGATCGATTCGCCGCAGCGCATCCACCCGAGCCAGCGGAGTTGAACCCACCGTGCAGGGACTCAGTCGTTTCACCTGGCTCTTGCCGACTGCAGTCGGCATCTTCGTCGTCTACCTCGCCGCGGCAATCGTCGGCGGGACCGTGCTCGGCGCGCCGATCTGGCTCATCCTGATAGGCAGCTTTCCAGCGGTTGGCATCACCTGGGTCGCCATGGTCGTCGCGTTGCTGGATGCCAGCAAGCGTCCCAAGGCACAGATGACGGACGATGCTCGCATCGTTTGGCTCTTGATCCTCTGCATCCTGAACGTGCTGGCGCTGCTGCCTTACTGGATCTTCGTGGTGCGCCGAAACCCAGAGCTGGCGGCCTGAGAGACCGCTCGCCTTCGGCCCTCACTCGGCTCACCACCATCGTCCGAGTTGGGGTGAGGGTTGTGGTGTGCGGGATTTATCTGCGCCCCGCGATAAGGACGACGCATGCATCGGCCTTGCGACGTCAGGTCAGTCCCGTCGCTTGGCCACTCCCCTCACTTGCTCTGTTGGTCTGCCACGAACTTGTTGGTGAAGGCCGAGGTTGCATCGGCTGAGCTCTTCAGCAGGCCGTTCTGAACCATCCAGTCCGCATACTGCTGCCAGCGTTCGGTCGTCTGCCAGCCAAAAATCGGCGCGCCTTTCGTCCACAGCGGAGCCAGCCGCTCCATGCCAACCGTCTCCATCTTGACGTCGGTGTCCGGATATTTGGCCGTGATGGCGTCGAGCGCCGCCTTATGGTTCTGGGCCGCTGCGTCGTATCCCTGGATCATCGCGTGAATGAAGTGATCGACCATGGTCGGGTTGTCCTTGATGGTCTTCTCATTCGCCACCAGCACCAGCTCGTAGTAGTTGGGGACGCCCCAATCCTGCACGGGCATGACGTTTACTGGATAACCTTGCTGCTCCGCAAGGATCGACTCGTGCACGTTGTAGCCGCCAATGATCGCGTCGACTTTGCCGCTGATCAGCGCCGGAACCAGATCAAATCCGACATTGACCAGTTGCACCTTGCTGTAGTCGCCTCCGTCGGCCTTCATCATCGTCTTGAGGAGCGCCTCGTCGCTGGGAATGCCCGGATAGCCAACCTTCTTCCCCTCGAGTTGCGCCGGGTGGGTGATGCCGGAGGTCTTCAGCGCCATCACGGTATTCAGCGGCTGCTGCACGAGCGCCGCAACAGAGACCACTGGAATGCCTTGCGCCCGCGCCAATAGGACGTCGGTCTCGTAGCTGATGCCAAAGGTGTCGTGGCCGGTACCGACGAGCTTCAGCACATCGTCGGTACTCGACGGAACGTTGATCTTGACGTTCAGGTTCTGGTCCTTGAAGTAGCCCTTCTCCTGAGCCAGGAACAGACCCGCGTGGTTCGACCACGGATACCAGTCCAGCACCACGCTGACCGGATCCGCAGAGGACGAGCCGCCACCCGGACCACAAGCGGCCAGTATCGGAACGATCAGCACCAGCGACAACAGCGCACGTTTCAGATTCATCGATTGACGAACTCCTTTGAACGACGTACGGCCACATCAGGTCTTCCCGATGGTCCGGGATACGTCGGTGTTGATCTCACCGGTCTCATTTCAATCACCGGTCAGGCTCGCTCGCTGCCACGGAAGAAGCAGCCGTTCGAGCAGTGAAACGGCACCGAATAGAGCGAGCCCCAGAAGTGCCGAGACCAGCACTGCCGCAAAGACTTTGGCCGTCGCAAACTGGCCGGCCGAACGAATCATGAAATAGCCGAGCCCCGCGGAAGAACCTATCCACTCACCGATCAGCGCGCCGATCACACTGACCGCCGCGGCGATGCGCGTTCCAGAAAAGAGGTATGGCAGGGAAGACGGAATACGAACAACGCGATAGGTCGTCCAGCTACTCGCTCCCATACTTCGCATCAGGTCGATCAACTCGGGATCGACCGAGCGCAAACCGTCGACCGTATTGACCACGATTGGGAAAAAGCAGATCAACGCAACCACAATGACTTTGGGAGTCATGCCATAGCCGAACCAGATCAAGAGGATTGGCGCCAGCGCGATGATCGGAATAGCCTGCGAGGCGATGACGAACGGATAGAAAGCTCGCTCGACCACCTGGGATGAGGCAATTGCCAGGGCAAAAACGATCCCAAGAACGAAAGAGATCGCGAAGCCGACCAACACTTCCTCGAGCGTCACCATGGTGTGATGCAGGAGCATCTGCCGGCTCCCGACGAGTGCGGCGGCAACCGCGCTCGGAGGCGGCAAGAACCAGCGCGGCGTATCTCGTACCCGGACGATGATCTCCCAGGCGCCAATTACGGCGAGGATTAGCGCCAGTGGAATGGTCCAGGCAATCATGGAGGCCCTGCTGGAATTTCTGTTCGCCTTCATCAGAGGGCCGCGCTCTCACGTGCGCGTAGGGCCGAAAGCAGGTCCGACTTGAGCTCCACAAACTGTGAGTCGGTCACCATCTCGTAGTGACGAGGGCGTGGCAGATCGACGAGGCGGTTCTCGACAATGCGCCCTGGGCGCGGACTCATCACCAGCACGCGATCTGACAACAGCACGGCTTCATCGACGTCGTGGGTGATGAAGACGATGGTGCGGCCGAGTTCTTCCCATAGCCCGAGCAACCATTCTTGCATGTCAGCCCGGGTCAGAGCGTCCAGCGCGCCAAATGGCTCATCCAGCAGCATGAGTGGTTGATCGGTCAGTACAGTACGCAGAAAGGCGGCGCGCTGCCGCATGCCGCCGGAGAGCATGGCTGGGTAGCTCTCTTCGAAGCCATGCAAACCGAAGCGACTCATCAACGCGCGAGCACGGGATCGGGCTTGCTCCCGGCTGACTCCGGCCACCTCAAGTCCGAGCGCCGCGTTGTCCAGCACGGTTCGCCAGGGAAGCAGAAGATCCTTCTGATGCATGTAGGCACTGCGCCCGAGCCGTTTGGAAGCCGGATGGCCATCGATCAAGACATCGCCCGAACTCGGTTGGTCCAGTCCGGCAATGATGTTGAGTAGCGTGCTTTTGCCGCAGCCACTCGGACCGACAATACTGACGAATTCACGATCGGCTGCGGTGAGGTTGACCGCGTCAAGCGCTTCCACGGTGCCGCGTCGCCCTGAGAAGGTTTTGCTCACCTCGCGGAGTTCGAGACGGACCGGAACGTCTGACTGATTCACGGGCGAAATCCAGGTTTCGGACGGTTGCACCATTGGACGATCATCTGGGCGTAGACCTTAGCGGCACTGACGAGCGCATCAATAGACACCCACTCGTCAATCACATGTGCCTGTTCCAACGCGCCTGGACCGTAGACCACGGTCGGGATTCCCGCGGCGTCCAACCAACCCGCATCGCTCACGGACGGCCACATGGCAAACCGAGCGGCCTCACCCAGAACCTGCTCGTGAATCTGCGCGAGGGCCTTCGTCGCTGGATGATCGCGATCGATCGATGACGCTGGAAAGATCTCGCCCCGGTCCTCGATCATCGAGCGTCCGCCCCAGCGAAAAGTCGGTGGATGATCCCGCAGCCAGAGATCGGCGGCCGCCACGCGACCGAGATGTTCCTCGATCTCTGTAGTCACCTGCTGCCAGTTCTCGTTGGGATAGAAGTGGACCGTGACCCACAACGCGCAGCGGTCGGCCATGAAAGCCGGATGACGGCCACCTTCGATCACGGCCGGGTTAATGGTGGTCGATCCTGGCGCAAAGCCGGGATAGCTCTTCATCAGCGCCCAGTCCCGCTCCAGATCCTGTAACCCCTGAATCAGCTTGACCATCTTCTCGATGGCGTTGGCGCCGCGGACTCCGCCCCCGGCGTGGATCGTCCGAGCGCGCATGCCATCATGAAGCGTTTCGGGAGATTGAATCTCGATCCAACCGGTAATGACGCCGCCCTGACCAGAAATCGTCAGATCGGTCGGTTCAGGCACGATAGCGAAATCAGCGGAGTAGCCACGCTCGACACAGGAGATGGTCCCCGACTCGCCCTGCTCCTCGCCAATCACCGATTCGACGATGACGTCGCCATCGAGGGTGAGGCCGAGATCGCGAATGATGCGAAGAGCGAAGAGCGCGGCTGCCATCGGACCTTTCATGTCGGTAGCGCCACGGCCATACAGCCGACCGTTCTCCTGCACTGCGACAAACGGCGAATGGGTCCACAGATCGAGCGAGCCGGTCTCAGCGACGTCTATGTGTCCATTGATCAGCAACGACGCGGCACGTCCGGGATCGCGCCCGCGCAACCGCCCTACAATATCCGGGTCGCCCGGATAGACGTCGAATTTGTCGACCTCGAATCCCAGTTCCGACAGATACTCAGCCATGAACTGCTGAGCTTCGGCGGTGTTGCGACCCGGAGGGCTCTCGGTCGGAAATGCGATCAACGCGCTCACGAGCTCGATCAGTTCATCACGCCGAGAATCGATGGTGTTGGCAATTGCGTCCGCGGTCGGGTACGTCATGGAACGGCTTTCATGTTCATCCAGCGATCGGATCTAGATCGAGGAATCGCACGCGATCACGAAGCGGGAGGGGAAGGAGAGGACAAAAAAGCGGGCGCTGCCTGAGAGGCCAGCGTCCGTTGACATCCGTCGAAAGCAGTCCCTACGCTGGAATTACCCAGGTCAGGTTCACCGGTCGGTGGCGGATACGTGGCCACCCTCTCAGCCTGGCTCCCCAAGCCCCCGTCGTACTGACGTGCTTATTCCGTTTTCAGCTTGGACTCTAGCATTCCCATCGTGACGTGTCAACGAAGCACACTTCGCTCGGATCGTCGTTAGAGGGAATCACGAATCCCATTGATTCGGTCTCGCAAAGCCTGGGCCTCGGCGCGTGCGGATCGGGCAAAATCGGGGCCGCTACCGGCATAGATCACGCCGCGCGACGAATTAATCAGGACGCCAGCGCCATCCGTGTCGAGTCCAGCACGCAGTGACGCCTCGAGTGCGCCACCCTGCGGGCCGACTCCCGGCACCAGAATCGGTACATTCGGACAGATGCGCCGAACCTCGGCTAACTCCTCGGGCCAGGTCGCACCGACCACCGCCCCGCAAGTGCCGAACTGCGATTGCCAGTCAGCCACCTGACTCGCCACCCGTTGATACAACGGCAGCCCGTCAACGCTCAAGTCCTGTACCGCTTTGCTGCCGGGGTTCGAGGTCCGCACCAGAATGAAGGCCGCCCGATCTTCGTGGCAGAGGAACGGTTCGATTCCGTCGAGCCCAATATATGGATGCACGGTCACTGCATCGAAATTAAGCGTGCCAAAGTAACCACGCGCGTAGGCTTCCGACGTCAAGCCGATATCACCGACTTTTGCATCCAGAAGCACCGGAATCGAATCACCGATGAGACGGCGAGTCTCCGCAAGCGCTTCGATTCCCGCCGCGCCGTACGCCATGTAGAAACCGAGGTTTGGCTTATAGCAGCAGACGAGGTCGGCTGTCGCTTCAATGATCGCCTTATTGAACTCGACAATCGCCGATGGATCGCTTCCGAGCGATGATGGAAACCGGCGAACGTCCGGATCCAGGCCGACACACAGGAGCGAATTGTTCCGCCTGGCCGCGGCTTCGAGTCGTTCTACAAAGCGCAAGGGCTGCCTCCTCATCGCCATCTGGCGGATTCGAGCGATTCGTCTTGGGCAGAATGACGCATCCACGTTGCCTGGCTGGTATGGGTCACACCTCCACTGTGATCACCCGACCAGCGTGAGGTCAACCACAACCATCACGGCAACCTGTTGCACCGGGTTAACCCGGCCTGACTCGATCCGCAAGGATAGCATAGGGCGAAAATTGGGGATGGACAGATTCGGCAATCGGTCCGACACTTCGTACGGGTTCACAAGCGGTACACTTCAGTGGGAAGGATGGGTATGGCAACTCTTGAAGCCCCCACGTTTCAAGACGTTCTCCGTGCGCGAACCGTGGTTCGGCGCTATCTTGAGCCAACGCCGCTCGTATCGCGTCCAGCTCTGGACGAGCTACTCGGGTTCCATGCCTTCCTGAAGTGTGAAAACCTTCAACCGATTGGCGCTTTCAAGATTCGGGGCGGTCTCTATCTCATGAGTCGCCTTTCCGAGGCCGAGCGCGCCCGCGGCGTGGTGACCGCGTCTACCGGCAACCACGGACAGTCCATTGCCTATGCCGCACGTGAATTCGGAGTGCGAGCAGTCGTGTACGCGCCAGAGGGAGCCAATCCGGGCAAGGTGGCCGCGATGAAGCGGCTCGGGGCCGAGGTGGTGCTCACCGGGCGGGATTTCGACGAAGCCCGACTGGCGTCGGAGAAACGCGCTACCGGTGACGGCATGCGCTTCATCCACTCTGCGAACGAGCCGGATCTGATCGCCGGTGTCGGAACATATGCACTGGAGATTATTGAAGCAGTTCCCGATATCGACACCGTGATCGTCCCGATCGGTGCGGGTAGCGGAGTCTGCGGCACCTTGACGGTGATGAAGACGATCAACCCGAACATTCGGGTTATCGGCGTGCAGACCACGCACATGGATGCGGTCTATCGCTCCTGGAAAGAGGGCCGGTTGGTCTCGCTCGATGAGGGGATGACCTTCGCTGATGGGCTGGCCACTCGCGTCGCATTCGAGCTGCCGATGAGCATCATCAATGAGAAGATCGACGACATCCGGCTAGTCACTGACGGGGACCTCTGCAGATCGATCGCGCTGTTGCTCGAAGACGCTCATCTGGTGGCTGAGGGAGCCGGAGCGGCATCGCTGGCGGCGGCAATTCAGCTGCGCGATCAGCTTGCCGGTCAGAAAGTCGCCTTGATCGTAAGTGGCGGGAACATTACCCTTGACACGTTGCGTTGGGCCATCTCGACAGGATTAGAAGGTTGAGACAGCCAAGACAGGAAGCAACCGGAAGCATGGCCGGCGGGAGCACGGGAATGGTTGATCAGGTAGGTCGGTGGTTACGACGACGCCAGGGGATCGAGCGAAATCCGATCTATCGTCTGGCGATGGACGTCGGTGACGGACGAACCAGCCCTGAAGCGGCCTATCGTGCAGTCGAACGAAGCTCGTTACTCAACCGTCTCGCTGATGGTGACATGTGGCAGCTAGACCGCGAGGCTGAGCTACTCGCCGCCGACGATCCCGATCGTGCGCTTGTCCTGATCCGGCTGACGATCCTCGCCGCCCGCTACAAGGGGTTCGACCGCCTTCTCGTCGACTGCAACCTGCGCGCGGCCGACCTGCTCAGAACACTGGGCAACGATCGAGATCAGGAACTCCATCTGCGGGAAGCCCTGCATGCGGCCGAGCGCATCGCGAATGTTCCAGGCAAGCGCCGAGCGCTGTCACGCCTGGCTCGCCTCAACTTTGATCGTGGCGAGACGGAGCGCGCTCGTGAACTACTGAACCGCCAGCTCGAATCCGGACGTGAAGACGCCGACACGCTGGAGGACGTCGAGACGGCGATACTCCTTGGCGATCTCGCGCGAACCGACGGTGATCCGATTGGAGCGCAGGAGTTCTACCAACGTGGGGCTCGTAGCGCGAAGCGGGTGGGGCATTTCGCGGGCGTGGTTGACGCATTGTTGCGGCAGATCGTCATTCTGCGCGAACTCGGCGAACTCGATGACGCAGTTCTGATTCTGCAGCAGGCTCAGGATGCCGCGGATCGCACGATCGACGTGCGTTCACAGGCCGAAATCGCCATCCAGACGGGCGCTGTTCTGGCGGAGCAGCAGCAATACCAGCAGGCGCGCGGATACCTGATAACGGCACTCGAACGTGCCAGATCGATGTCCGACATCGCCATCGAAAGCCGCAGCCTGACTGGTCTGGCACGTGTCGAACAACGCTCCGGCAATTCGATGGATGCGGCCAAGCACTTCGAGGAACTTGCCGAGCTCGAGCTGCGGCTTGGCAATCGTTCCGCCGCCGTTCGTGCCCAACTCGATGCCGCCGAGATCTACCTAGGCCAACGCGACCCAAATCGTGCGCTGCTGGCGTTACAGCAAGCACAGCCGTTGGCCGACAGCCTTGAAGACCCGTCGATTCACCAACAGGTACTGGGTTCGTTGGGTCTTGTCTACGGCGCACTTAACCGGCGCAACGACGCGGTCGAGTCCTTGATGAACGCCGTACAGCAGGCACGCCGTGCTGGAGACGTCAATCAAGAAGGCCGCTGGCTGCTTGGAATCGGCGAGGTTTTGCTCGACTTCGGCGAACTCGACGACGCTCTCGCCATCGCCAAACGAGGATACGAAATCGCGTTGGAATGCGGCAACCGCCGGCTGGAAGCGCAGTCACTTGGATTGATGGGCTCGATCAGCCTGGCCCGCGGTCTGTACCGCGACGCCGAGGAGAATCTGCTACGCGCCGTCTCGGTGGCGCATCAGACCGGCAGTCCAGCCGACGAGCAGGGTTACCTGCAGATTCTGGCACAGATTGGTCGCAAGTCGGGTCAGCCGCAGATCGCGATTCGCTATCTGCGACAGGCACTCGACATCGCCATGCTCTATGCTGGCACTGATTCACGCGTTCGGCTTCACGGCCAGTTGGCACGTCTTTATTCCTCGCTGAACCAGCTCCCGGAAGCAGAGGAGCACTACGGATCGGCATATGAGGCCGCCATGGAGACCGGACAGACGACCCTGGCAGCGCGCGCGCTTCGCGGGTTAGCCATGACGCAGGACGCGCGCGGCGACGTGGAAGCAGCATTTGAGAACTACTCCCGCGCCCTCGAGCTGGCCGACCAGACCGGTGACCTGCGCACCTCCGCTGCCCTGCGTTACAACCTCGGCGCCATTCTCTACGAGCGTAGCGACTATGAAGGCGCTCGCCTCAACCTCAACCGGTCGCTCGAGACGGCAATGGCCGTGAGTGACTACGAGACGGCCGACGCCGCTCGTGACCTCCTTCGCTGGATCACCAATTCTCCCGCGGAAGATGGCGAATCCGGTTGGTCTGAGGACCTCCTGCTTAACGAATTCGCGGTCGACAACAATACTGATCGCTGGCGCGATTCGCCCCGTTCGTAGCGTTCGTACGCACTGTACGGAATCCCACCCACCCCTGTACGACTAGACGTACGTACACCCATGTGCTAGACTGGTCGTTGCCAGGCGGTCAACGACGCGGACCCCTTTGAGCAATCAAACGCATTCCGAAATCGCGGCAATCGTGCTTGGTTGCCCCGGGGATCCCTTTGCCCGCTTTCAGTCGTAGTGGGGACGATCGACAACGTGGAAAGACGGGACATCTATGCCTCGCGTTGAAACTGCAACACAAGAGCTCGTCATTCGGGCTGGGCGTCTCACGGAGGGAACCGCCTTCCTCTCGCTGGACCCGGTCGACGACCTGGGGGCACCTAACACCCAGCGACTCTTCATGTCGCTCGAGCCAGTTGAGCCTTCGCCTCTGGCGGGAAACGTCGCCGATGAGGTCGTGCAACGTTTGCGTGAGGCGATTCTCAATGCCGGATCGCAAACGGCCACCTCGGTGATCTTGACGGCCATAGAAGACGTGAACCAATGGTTGGTTCAGGCAAACGCTCTCCGTTCTCCGGAACGACGCGTCTCGTTTGGCTTCACTGCCGTGCTGGCACGAGGCGACGACGTTTACATTGCCCAGTCCGCGCCCAGTCAGATTCTGATCGCCCAGGAGGGTGAGCTTTATGCCTTCCCAGAGCTTGACACATGGCACTGGAATCATGACGGGCTGTCGGACGAAATCACTGCGCCTCTCGGGTCACAGGAGATGACGCAACCCGATCTCTACCACACACAGATCGACAAAGGTGACGTTCTTGTCCTGTGTTCGACCTCAATCGCACGGGTGCTTCAACGTGGACCACAGGACGTGTTCATTCGCGGTGAGTCCGAAGAAATCCTGAGCTACATCGATGAAATGGCTCGCATGTACAACATCGAGGATGGGCATGCGGCCGCGATTGTCGTCCCCTATCACCGTCCGCAGCGCAGTCACGAAGGCGTCGACGTCGTTAAACGACTGACCGGCTGGTGTTATCATCTGTTGCCGGAAGAGACTGCCGATCGTCTTCGAAAACGACGAGAGACTGATAAACAGGTTGACCTAGAGTCGCAGGATGTGCACAATTTCGAGTATTCAGCGGATGCACCGGCGACTGATGCGTTCTCGCAGACCCAATCGTGGGATGACCTTGACGTTCCCGTCGACTCGGAGCCGTTTAGAGCGACCCGCACCGGGAATGTCATTGATGCTCACAACGAGACCGCGACCGATACCAGTATTGGGGACGATGGATACTGGCATCCAAACCCAGTCGCCGATCCCGCACAGGATCAGGAACAGGACGATGAACCGCGTGAAGGGGGTCGTACGCTGACCGACCTTCTGGCTGGAGTTATTCTGGCCTTCTCAGCAGCTGTCGTCGGAGTCTGGCAACTGACCGTCAACCGTGACCGGCCAATCGATGGTCCGCGCGATGACGGCACACTGGGGCTACCCCGTTTGAATCGCTACGACGATTCAATGCATATGCCGGATCTTTCGTCGATTAGCCGCCGTCTGCCACGCACGCCGTTCAACCGGCTCACCGCGGTAGTGGCGGTGCTGCTGGTTGCCATACTGGCAACCGTGCTCCTGATTTCCGTACGAAATAATCAGCAACGCGCACATGCCGCCAAGGTCGAAGCAGCCTTCAATACGGTCGTCACTCAGCGTGAGCAGGGGGAGCAAACGAGCGACCCGGCGACGGCCCAGTCGTTCCTCCTTGCGGCGCAACAGAGCCTGAAAGAGGCTGTGGCGGTCGGACTCGATCCAGTTCGCGCCGCGCAGCAGCAGGCCGCAATTGCCACCGACATGGATAAGACTCTGAAGATCGACCGACTCGCCAACATCCAGGTTATTGGCGGCGTCCCTGCTGCACCGGCTGGAGTGACTCCGCGTATCTTCCTCGGCAACGGTCAGCTCTACGTCTTCACCGACGCCCTCTACCGACTGGAGTCAAATGGGTCGACGCTAGTGCGCCTGATCGGCAGCGGTGACCTGGTCGGAGGTTCGACCGTCGGCAAGCTCGAGGGTGCGGCCTGGGGTGATGGATCGCCCATCGTCTTCGATGGCAGCGCCGCCTACGTATTCGATCCGACCAAAGCGAGCTGGACCAAAGAGGCAGTTGGAACGTTTGGCTCGCCGCACACCGGAATCGTGGCGACCAACGGCTACGCGGGTAATCTCTACCTGCTGAAGCCCGACACGGCACAAATTCTCAAGTTCACCTCCGGTTCGTTCACGCAAGCTCCCGAAGACTGGACCAAAGGAATCGATACGTCGAGCCTCGGCAATGCAGTGGACATGGCGATCGATGGACACATCTACGTTTTGCTCAAAGACGGCAAGATCATGGATCTCTATCGCAGCGCCGTGCAGAACCAGGTGACGCCATCGGTTAGCCCGGCGATCACCGATGCGGTTGCCCTGTCGGAGCAGCCGGACCGCCCGTACTATTACATCGCCGATGGACAGGGACGCATCGTGCGCATCACTCGTGACGGCCAGTTGGTGCAGCAATTCGAGGCCAAGACCGGCGGACCGTCGTTGGACGGCATCAAGGATATTGCGGTCGATGACGGCACGAGCACGGCGTACATCCTGACCGACAAAGCGCTGATGACCGTGCGACTACCAGGACCGCCAGCCACCACCACGAAGTAGCCAGGAACCACTCACTGGAGTGACTGCGAACCGAACGACACAAGGGCGACGAAATCGTCGCCCTTGTCGGTTGCTGGGCCAAATCGCTCGACCGACTCAGCGCCTGCAGGCGACTATAAGTGTGACTCAATAGACGGTGGCACAGTCCGTAGTCGCTTCGCGTGTGAGGGCGAAGCTTGCTTTCGCCCGGTCCATTGATGGCGAGCGAGAAAAGGCTTGTCTGAACCCTCAAGCGTGACGACGCCTGTGTCGACTCAAGTCCGGGGGGGTGACGGGTTGAAGCGAAGACGCTTCCACAGTCTCGTCGTTCTCGGCAAACGATCGATCGCCCTACGTGCGGCTACTCAACGATCAGGTCTTCCACCGGCACTGTGGTCTCGCCGCCTGTGGTCAGCCGCACCGTGGCGATGTTGTGCCGCACCGAGATCGAAAGCAGCCGCCCAGAACCAACGGGGGTGGTCACGAATACGCCAAGACGCGGCCAGCCGTTCGGGCGAGTGTTGGTGTTCACGGAATCAATACCGAGGCGCTCGCGCACCGACGGACGATGTCCACTCACCAAGCGCGCATCAAACGCCCCTAGACTACCAAACGTCCGCGGAGATCCCGCGATCCATTCGAGTCTTACCGGCAGATTCAATACTCGCTGCAAGGCTTCCTCGATCGATTCAGGAGAACTAGGCGTCCTCGAGCAGCAAGAGCAGAGTAACATGTGGCCATCCAATGTGAATCGAAGACTGACGACCTGCGCCTCCGGCAGGATAGCGCCTATGGCCTCGCTGGCGGCCGAAGTCAGCGATCGCGCGCGCTCGGCGTGCTGTGCCACCCGCACGATCTCATTAGGTTTCAATCGGCGAATGACAGCGGAAGGCGGGCTAACAGTCTGCACCGCACTGACACGTTCCGCTGGAAATACAACCCGACCGGGCTCATCTCCAGACAGTCCGCGAACCAGAACCCAATCACCTGTGGAGAGATCTTCCAGCTTCGCTTCGCAGATGTGCAGGCGGCCGTCGCCTGGAATCAGCACACCAACGAGGTACGGTGTTGCGGTCATCGAACCGGTCGCGGCCACTGCGTAACCATACGGTCGAGGGCCAGACGTGGCTGCACGTTAATCGAGAGATCCTGCAGCACCTGATGAGTGGCACTGACACCGCGGCGGATCTGATCCAGATTCCACTGCCCCGCCAGCGGGCGCAAGCGTGCCAGCATGTCGACGTTGACCACCTGATCGGCACACCCGGCGCCAATGAGAAGCAGGTCACGCCACACCCCGAGGAGAGTATCGAGCTCGCGTTCAACCCGATGGCGCTGGCCGCGGCGATAGCCATCCGCCATGCGCCGCACTGTCCCAATCGCTACGAGCGGACTCTCGATCATCTCGATCGCCGCTTCGATGGCTGTGCGCCGCGCCGCCAATGCGGCCTCATCCGAGGCCAGTTCGATCGCCTTACCGATACGCCCACGAGTTACACCCGCGACCATGGTGGCCAATTCTGGGTCGATGCCACGAACGATCAGAGCCGTGGCGACGTCCGCCCGACTCAGCGGTTCGAGCGACACCGGACGGCAGCGGGAACGAATCGTCTCCGGAACGGAATCAAGCTCGGTCGCGATCAGCAGCAGCACCACGAATGGAGGAGGCTCCTCCAATGTCTTCAGCAAGGCATCGTAGGCCGCCAGGGAGAAGAGTTCGACGTCTTCGAGGAGGGCAACGCGCCAATCGGCTTCAAGGGGCCGTAGCGAGAGATTTGAGCGTAGCTCGCGAATGGTCTCGATGGAGATGCGCGTGTTCTTACTATCGCGCGTGTCTCCGGCCGCTTGCTGCTCCAGACTGATCGTCAAAACGTCCGGATGAATGTTACGGTCGGCTCGGCGGCACGCCGAACACGAGCCACATGGTCGCGCGCCCGGCTCGTGCTGGCAGACCAGTGCCTGCGCGAAGACGCGCGCCAACGTTCGACGTCCAATACCTTCCGGTCCGGTGAAAAGATATGCGTGTCCGACCTGGCCGGTGACGATCGACCGGCGCAGGAGATCGACCGCCGCTCGGTGGCCGACGACCGGCCAGTCTGTCGCGCGTTCCAACATATTTGTCAGCTACCTCGTGGATGAGCGGATTGAACTAGGCGGCTTTGGGACGCTTCGCGGCACGATCGCGACTCGAGAGTGAAATCGGCCCTTCGACTTCGTTTCCCTCGGAGAGTGCCGCGATAATCGCCTCGCGATCCTTGGTCGTGAGCACCGTCTCCGAGCTCAGCTCGCGCACTGCATGCAGCAGCGCTTCAGTCGTCACGACGGTAATGTCGGTCGTGCCGACTTGAAGCTCGGCCCGTGGATTGAGGAACGCCACGATGCCGTCGATCGCGTCCTCACCCGGCAGGTCACGGTCCTTGAGCAGCGTCTGGAGAAACTCCTGATCGTGCTGGTTGTCGTACGTGGGATTGCCGAGCTGTGGCCCCGACATACCGATCAGCGACCAGATACGGCCACCCGAGCGATGCCACTTGTTGCCATCGACGCTCACCTTACCCTGAACTTCGCGCGTGGTGATGACCACCAGGCCTCCAGGGTAGACCAGCACGTGCTCCGGCTTACCTTTTCCGATCGACGGAAAGTGAATCAGTGTGAACCGATCATTGAGCCGCCGCAGTGTGTCGTCCAGAATCTCGTCCGGGCGCGGATGACGACTCCATTTGGTCGTCTGTTGCATACCCATGTTGAATGTGATGAAGCCCAGAATCAGCAGAATGTAGCCCGGAATAAACAGGGCTGGTATAAAAAAGGTCAACGCGACCGACGCGATCAACATGACGAAGCCGCCGAATGCCGCGAGGCGCGCGAACTTCTTTCGAGTCTTGAGATACCCGTTATTCCGCACGAGGCGCATGGTTACTGGATTTCCGATCTGATGTATGTGTGGGGCTAATCAGGGACAGCCCAAATAGCGCCCGACCACGATGCCGGGTCAGGTATGCCGAGTCTAGCACGCGGGCTAAACGCCGTCCATGCGGACCAATCATCGCCACGCATCCGGCAGACTACCTCATCAGTTTAACAAATGGCGGAGCAGGCCCGGCGCAGCGTATTCTCCGCCAGTCGACATTCGAACGGGGAATCGTTCGGCCCAACACGATCTACCGGGTCCGCAGCGGCTTTCCAATAGCAAGCGCCCCGAGATCCTTCGGAATGTGCTCGAAAGGGTGAGCCTCGAACGGTGATGACTCCCGACAACCTGCAGGCCGAAGTCTCGGTCGTGATCGTCTCGTGGAATACGCGCGAGTTGGTCGATCGATGTCTGCGATCGGTCATCGACGAAGCAGAGACGGCGCATGTCAGCACGCAGATCATCGTGGTGGACAACGCCTCAAGCGACGGGACCGTCGAGTTCCTGCGGGATCACCATCCGTTCGTCACCTGTCTGCCGCTGCGTCAAAACTCGGGATTCGCGGCGGCCAACAATCGCGGCATCGAGCGGAGCCACGGGCGGGCAGTGCTGTTGCTCAATCCAGACACGGAGCTACGGCCCGGCGCGCTCACATCCATGTTGAAGGCGCTCTACTCCATGCCGCATGTGGGGCTGATTAGCGCCCTGCTGCTCAACCCTGATGGCAGCGTTCAGTCCGCCGGGTACCGGTTCCCTGGTTACCTCCAGTCGTTGCTCGACTTCTTTCCAATCCACCCACGTCTCATCGAATCTCGCGCTAATGGTCGCATATCACCGGGCGACCACGTCGCGCCCTATGCGGTCGATCATCCGCTTGGCGCCTGCATGCTGGTGCGACGAGAAGTGATCGATCGCGTTGGACCGCTTGACGAGCAATACTTTATGTATAGCGAGGAGATCGACTGGTGCCGCCGCATCCGGGGCGCGGGTTGGACGATCTTGATCGCACCGGAGGCCCAAGTCATCCACCATAGAGGGCAGAGCACTCGCCAGATGCCCGAATCCATGTTTCGCGAACTTCACCGCAGCCGCGCCCGCTACTTCGCACGGCATCGGTCGCCTCAGTTCCTCCGATCGGTGGAATTGATGGCGCGGGCCGCGGCGATCTGTAGCCGCGCTCGCGGCAGAAGTCTCGGCGGGCATGACGCGGATTCTCTGCGGTCTGCCGCGGATATCTATCGACAGGCGCGAGCCGCCGATGAATAGCCCAGCTCGCCATCGCCTTCCTCTGGCGATCATCGTTCTCACACTCAACGAAGAGCGGCACCTGCCGGAATGTCTGGCGAGCGCCGCAGGCCTGGCCGAGCGCACGCTCATCGTCGACTCGGGCAGCACGGACGGAACCGCTGTTATTGCGCGACAGATCGGTATCGAGATCGTGTTCAATGAATTTCATGGCTACGCATCACAACGCAACGCGGCACTCGAGATGGTCTCTCAAGAATGGGTTCTCTTCCTCGATGCCGACGAACGACTGACACCCGAGTTTCGGGACGAGCTATCCAAGACGATCGAGAGCGCACCTCAGGAAGTCGGCGGTTACTGGATACCGCGTCGCAACGTCATGTTCGGTCACGTGCTCCGTGGTGGCGGCTGGTGGCCCGATCATCAACTGCGGCTGTTACGAAGCTCACACGCTCGATACGTCCCCGAGCGCGAAGTACACGAAATCGTCGAGGTCGACGGACGGGTTGGCACGCTCGAGCAGCCAATCCTCCATC
Organism: uncultured Chloroflexia bacterium; assembly: GCA_963782955.1. Classification (GTDB taxonomy): domain Bacteria; phylum Chloroflexota; class Chloroflexia; order Thermomicrobiales; family Thermomicrobiaceae; genus CALAGB01. Next base: position 716,043 of record CAWALJ010000002.1, read on the forward strand.
TCAACTACGACTCGTTCCAGGAATTTCAGGAGAAGCAAGAGTCTTACGGACGCATGCGCGCCCGAGAGCTCGCCGCGGAAGGGATCAGTCCGCGCCGTCGCAGTTACCTCGGTCGTCCCGCCAGGGAGTTCTGGCGTCGCTTCGTCACCCTGACCGGCTATCGTGATGGGCTCACTGGACTGCGCCTGGCGTTGGCGATGGCGCGCTACGAGTTTCAGATGCTGACGCAGGTGAACGCAATGCTCTCCAGAAAACCGGACAGCGACGCGCAGGAATCACAGGCACACGACGCCGTATTGCATCATCGTGTTTCGACGGAGCAACCCGATCTCGATTTGTCAATCGTCATCGTAAGCTTCAATGTGCGTGATCTCCTGCTCGATTGCCTGGCGTCGATCGAAGCGTGGTTGAGCGAGACGCGCTACTCCGCCGAAGTGATCGTGGTGGACAACGCGTCGCACGATGGTTCTGCTGATTCGGTGCGAAGAAGATTCCCGTCGACTCGCATCATCGAACTGGGGGCGAACGTCGGCTTCGCCGCCGCAAACAACCGCGCCGCGGAAGTAGCTCGTGGACGCTTCATGGTCTTTCTCAACCCAGACACGACCGTAGTCGGCGATGCGTTCGGCGTGATGCTGCGATACCTCGAACAGAACCCAGACGTCGGGGTGGTTGGGCCACAATTACGCTATCCAGACGGCACGCCGCAGTCGACTCGACGCCGCTTCCCGACTCGTCGCACCGGTTTTGTCGAGAGCACGATCATCCAGCAATATTGGCGAGACAACGCCATTTTGCGCCGCTACTACGTCTTGGATAAGCCAAGCGATAAGACCCAAAACGTTGATTGGCTCGTCGGAGCCTGTCTCTTCACGCGCCGAGAAACGCTCGAGACAGCGGGAGTCTTCGACGAGCGCTTTTTCATGTACTCGGAAGAGGTGGAGTGGTGCCACCGCGTGCGTGAGTCCGGCTGGGACATCGTCTACCTGCCGTCGGCGACCATCGTCCATCACGAAGGGAGCAGTAGCAGGCTCGATCTTCCGGTTCGCCAGATCAACTTCGACACCAGCAAGGTCCTGCTGTACGAGGAACTGCACGGTAAGGGCGCCGCGCGTGCCTTGCGTGGCTTTCTCCTCGGGAGCTACCTGGTGCATGCATCGATCGAGGCTGGCAAGGGGCTGTTGGGACACAAGCGTACCCTGCGCAAAGAACGCGTCCTTCTGTATCTGCGTGCCTTCAAGAGTGGCTTGCGCGAGCGGAGCGACCCTCGGTGAACGGGCCTGTTCTAATCCTGTCCGCCGAATATCCACCGATGCGAGGCGGAATCGGAGACTACACCGCGCGACTCATCGATGCGCTGGCTGAGAACGATTGGGACGCCCGCGTCTTGACGAACTGCTCAGTCGACAGTGATGACGAGCGCGTTCTGCCACGGGTCAAGCGCTGGAATTGGGAGAGTGTTCGCCAGGTTCGACACGCGCTGCACGAGACACAGGCGAAGATCGTCCATGTCCAGTATCAGACCGGTGCCTACGGCATGCACCCGGCCATCAACTTCCTGCCGCGAAGGATCGGAAACCAACATTCGTCGATTCCGCTGGTCACGACCTTTCACGATTTGCTGCCCCCCTACCTGTTTCCCAAGGCGGGCCCGATACGAGACTGGGTAACCAAGGTGCTGGCCAGCAGCAGCGATGCCGTAATCGTGACCAACGATCAAGATCTGGAACGACTGACGATTCAGTACCGTCTCGGCCGTCGTGTCGTCATGATTCCGATCGGGAGCAACCTCCCCGATGCCGATGATTTCGATCGCGCTGAAGTGCGCCGCAAGGTCGGTCTGGACGACGAAACTGACATCGCCGTGGGGTTCTTCGGCTTTCTGACCGAAGACAAGGGCGTTGACTTGCTGCTGCAGGCACTTGGGAACGTATCCTTCCCGAGGCCAGCACGCCTGGTGATCATCGGAGGCGGTCTTGCGGCGACGGACGTCGCCAACCGCCACTACCTCGAGTGGATTCAGCGGCAGATCAAGGAGTGTCCGATCCCCGTTGTCGAAACCGGCTTCCTGCCGCCTCAAGATGCCGCGGCAACACTGCGCTCGATGGACATAGTGGTCCTGCCGTTCCGCCACGGAGCGAGTTTACGGCGTGGAACGTTGATCGCCGCAATCCGCGCCGGCGCGACCGTGCTGACCACTGACCCAGAATTCGACGAGTCGCTCGCACCACTTATTGGCGGGGAAACGATGTGGCTCGTGCCGCCTGGTGATCCGGAGGCACTGGCTGCCGGAATTTCGATGCTATTGAGTGACGCGTCGTTGCGCGAGCGGCTTGCCAATCAGGCGCTCGCTCAAGGCAAGGACTTCGACTGGAACACCATCGCGCTGCGCCACATCGGACTCTACGAGGCGTTGCTGGGCCGAGGCCGGAGACACGATGGCGCGAGTTGAAGCGAAAGCACGGCGCGAATCGGCGATTGATCGTCAGATCGATCGGATACTGCGCCTCCTCGCCTGGGCTGACCGTGTCGACCTCGTTCATTACGCGCTCCTGACAGGAATCGTTCTGGTTGGAGCCTACCTTCGCTTGACCCTACTCAACCAGCAAAGTCTCTGGTTCGATGAAGCCGACGTCGTGGTACGCGCACAACGCAGCCTGCCAGTCGTGCTCAAAACCTTCATTCAGCCCGGAGAGAATGGTCCGCTCTACAATCTGCTGCTCCACTTCTGGATTCAGATCTTCGGACCGTCCGAGACCAGCGTCCGAATGCCGTCGGCACTCGCCGGATTGCTGACCATCCCGGTGATCTATTTCGTCGGATGGCGCACCCTCGGCAAGCGCGTTGGGCTCTTCGCGGCCGGCCTGCTGGCCATCTCGCCCTATCACGTGTGGTACTCGCAAGAGGCCAAGATGTACTCCATCGCGGTCCTGCTGACGCTCCTGTCCACCGCCTTCTTCATCGAAGCGCTGCAGCGCAACGAGCGTCGGTGGTGGATCGGCTACGTGATCATGATGACGCTCTCATTCTATTTTCACGTCACCACGGTGCTGATCTTCGTCGCTCAATCCGTCTTCTTCGTCGTCACCTGGCGACGCTGGCAGGGCCGCCACAAAGCCTGGCTCATTTCGGTCGCGTTGTTGACGCTCCCGTACGTGCCGATCGCGCTATGGGCCGGGCGTGTAGTCCTGAACGGCGCGAATCAATGGCAACCCAAGGTGACACTTTGGCAGATGACCCAGATCGAAGCGACCAAATTCGCCGTCAATCGTGCCAAGGATCTGATCACCGAAGCACGAGGAACGCGAATCTACGGGCTCGCTGCCGCCCTTGGAGTCCTGACCATGGGAATCATCGGTTGGGGAAGCGAACGCCGATCGACCAGGCCTGATCGGCGCTGGGTCCTCATGTTTGCCATGCTGGTCGCCCTGCCGGTGTTGATGTTTTATGTGGTCACGTTCAAGCAGCCGTTCTTCAACGATCGCTACCTGATCATGGCGCTGCCGCTCTACCTGCTACTGGTCGCGGCCGGAGTACGCGGTCTGGAGTCGAAGGTCTGGCCGCTGGCTCCCATCCTTTCGGTGGGGCTGATCGCCTTCGCCTGGATGCCACTGCGCGATATCAACCGCTCCAACCTGCCGCAGAAAGAGGATTGGCGGGGTGCCTACGCATACGTGCTGCAGCGAGCACAGCCAAACGATCTGCTGCTGATCGATCCCGGCTATCTGATCACCACCTATGACTATTACGCCGAGGTCGATCCGGGACTGAGTAAACTCAAAGTGGGAACAATCCCGTCATTCAACGTCCAGGGTTTCGACGCCCATCAAATGGCAGGTTGGGTGCGACGAGAAGCGCCGGGGCAGCGCATCTGGTTGATTCAGAATCCTGATCGTGTGCCTGGCGATGATCCGAATCACGAACTACAGAAGTGGCTCGAGAGTGGCGGGCCACCACAGGACCACTACGTTTTCGACGGAGTCGACGTGGCGCTGTACGAACTCCCTCCGCCGTCGCTCGACCCACCACCGTAGCCCCGACGAGCGTTCACGTTCTTCCGGCTAGTCCGAGAAAACCCGTAGTACACTAGAGAACGCGCCTCAGACGGTGCGTCAAAATTCAGCATACATTGATAACGGGCTGGCACTGGAGGGTACTGAGTGAGCTACTATCTCAAGACTGAACGTGGCGCACAGGCGCCGGAGATTGACTCGACGACCGGCGAAAAGATCCTGGACCGCGGTCGGCATGAAGGACGGCGTGTGGTTGAGGTGTTCGTGCTGCATCCGGACAATCACATTGACCGCTACGAGGAGCGAACGCGTCGCAAGCTCGGAAGTAACGCGATCAGCAGCCGCACCTGGCTCTGCCAGACCTATCACCCCGGCGCATCAGACGCCTGGGGCGACGATCGCTACATTCCCAACCCAGAAGAAGAGATTCGGGTAACCGACCCGGCTCCACAGGCAGTGATGCTGGTACTCACCGGAGCCGAGGGCGATTCTGCCACGGTTGTCGACCAGATGGCCGCACTCAGCGCACATTCGTAGTCGCGAGGCACAGCCAACGCACCACACATGTCCGTCTACTTTCATCAAGCGTGAGACTTCTGGCGCCGTCCAATCGAATCGAACAACGCCCCAGACTGAACCAAGACCGTTCAAGCCACGGGAAGGAGACCTACCGTGATCGCGATCCCCGAGCCACTCCGGCGCACCAGCCATCGTCCCCCAATTCAGGCACGTCATTATGTCGCGGCGAGCGGTCATTATCTCGCCACGACGGCGGCTGTACGCATCCTGGCCAAAGGTGGCAACGCCATCGACGCCGGAGTTGCGGCCGGGATCTGTATCAACGTGCTCCTCCCCGATCTGACCAGCTTTGGCGGCGTTGCGCCGATCATCGTCTATCACAAGCAGTCGGGAGAGATTCGTTCGATTAGCGGCCTGGGCTGCTGGGGCAAGTCGGCAACCATCGATGTGTTCAAGACCGAGGAGAACGGCGAGATTCCGGTTGGCGCGCGGCGCTCGGTCGTTCCCGGTGCGCCGGATTCCTGGTTGACGGCACTGGCACGTTACGGTCGACTCACTTTTGAAGAAGTGGTTACCCCTGCCATCGAGCTGTGCGAGGAAGGGTTTCAGGTCTATCCGTCCTTGCACCGCAACATCGCCAAAGAGGCGGACGTCACCAGCAAATGGCCATCGACCGCGTCGATCTTCCTCGTCAATGGTGAGGCACCCAACGTCGGCGACGTGCTCGTGCAGCGTGATCTCGCCAACACCTTCCGGCGCATGATCGCTGTCGAGCGCACGGCGAGCAGCAACGGGAGAGCCTCGGCTATCGAAGCGGCGCGCGACGAGTTCTATCGAGGAGACATCGGCAAGCAGATCGCCGAGTTCATCAGTGGCGAGGGCGGCTTCATCACCGAAGAGGACCTAGCCGATTTCCACGTCGAGGTCGAAGAACCGGTTCGCACCGACTTCATGGGCATCGATGTCTATGCCACGGGACCGTGGAGCCAGGGACCAGTCATCCCCCAGACGCTCAACATCCTGGAGGGCTACGACCTGATCGACATTGGCCACAACACCGCCGACTACATTCACCTGGTCAGTCAAGCGCTCAATCTCTCCTTCGCCGATCGCGAGGCGTATTACGGCGATCCAAAATTCGTTGACGTACCGCTCGACACACTTCTCTCCAAGGAATACGCATCGCGGCAGCGGTCGCGTATCCGACCGAATCAAGCGTTCACCGAGATGCCGGAGCCGGGACTCGGTCCTCGACGCGGGGCGGTCCTGCGAACTGGCGACCTGACAATGCCGGCCCAGCCGGACACCAGTTACGTCTGTGTCGTCGACGATGAAGGTAATGCCTTCTCAGCCACGCCAAGCGACGGCATCGGCAGCACGCCGATCATCCCGGGGCTCGGGCTGATTTGTTCCGGACGTGGCTCGCAAAATTGGCTCGAGCCAGATCATGCTTCCTCTTTGCAGGGAGGAAAGCGGCCGAGACTCACGCCGAATCCCGCCATCGCCTTCCAGAACGGGCGCCTTTTCATGCCCTTTGGCACGCCTGGCGCGGATATGCAGCCGCAGTCGATGATTCAAGTCTTCCTGAACATCGTCGAGTTCGGCATGGACCCACAGGAGGCCATCGAGCAGCCCCGATTCGGCACCTTCAACTATCCAGAATCGTTCTGGCCACATACCTATCGGCCGGGATCGCTGAAGCTGGAATCGCGCATCGGCCCTGAAACCGTCGAAGCGCTCAGGGCGCGAGGACATCAGATCGAGATGTGGCCCGACTGGACCCGGATCGTTGGCAACGTGTGCGCGATAACCGTGGATCATGAGCGTGGCACCCTGACAGGTGGCGCCGATGCGCGCGCCGAAGCATACGCGGTTGGCTGGTAACGAGAATCGAGCCGACCAGAATCGGGCATAATCCGCTCCCTGCTGACGTTGTCTTTAGGGATCGTTCGCGTGCTTGCAGGTGAAGGGATATCGTCGTGGCCGAGATCCGGCCCTTCCGTGGCATCAGATTTAATACTGCACGCGTTGGCGGTCTGAAAGACGTTGTCGGGCCACCAGAGGACGTACCATCGCCGGAGCAGGCGAAGGCGATCGTTGATGGTCACCCCTATCATGCCGTACGCCTGGAGATGAGCGATCCCGGTCCCGGTGAATGCTTTGATCGCTCATCTCATTTGTTCCGCACCTGGCTTCAGAACGGCATACTCGATCAGAGCGAGCACCCAGCGTTCTACGTGCACGAGCATGGATTCGACTTCGGCGGACAGCGGCTCGTGCGTCGTGGCGTGTTCGCCGCCCTCCAACTCGCCGATTACGACGAACGAATCGTGCTGCCGCACGAGAACACCCTGCCGCATAACGTCGAGATCCGTACCGAATTGCTGCGTTCCGTCAAGGCGAATCTCAGCTCGGTCTACACGCTCATCGAAGATCACGGGACGCTCGAAGCGATGCTCACCAACGTCACCAGCGGACCACCCGACGAAGCTGGGATAGACGGCGTCGGCGGCATGCATCGGATCTGGGCGGTTACAAATCCGTCCTCGATACGCAACGTTCGCGACGCCGTTCTCGACCATCCGCTCTACATCGCCGACGGTCATCACCGCTATGCCGCCGCGCTCAATTACCGCGACGAGCTGCGCCGCTCCGGTTTCGATTACCCGCAGGCCGACTGGACACTCGCCTACATCACCTACGTCGACGATCCCGGCGTCATCGTGTTGCCGATCCACCGCTTGATCAGGTCGTTGGGAGAGGCGAACTGGGAGGACGTGCGACGCTGGTTGACTCGCTACTACGACACCTCGAGCATCCCGCTGTCGGCAGACAAGGGAGAGGCCGAGTTGGAGCAGGCCATCAGCACGCTCAATCGAGATGAAGAACCGCTCACCTATCTCATCCTCGAGCCAGGTGCGCGTAATCTGCTGCGCCTCCATCTGCGTGATTGGGATGCGGTCTGCGATCTGATTCCCGACACGGCCGGAACGACTGCCAGTCATCTGGATGTGACGGTGTTCGACTGCGTGGTGCTGCGTGACATTCTCGGTTTCGACAACCGGAAGGTCGAAGCCAACGTCGAGTTCACCAAGGATGTCGGGCCTGCATTCGCGGCCGTGCGGGACGGGCACGCCATCTTCGCCGGATTCGTGCGACCGACGCAGCTCTCGACGCTCCTCTCAGTGGCGCGCGCCGGAGGGCGGATGCCACAGAAATCGACCTACTTCTATCCCAAGATCCCCATCGGGCTGCTCATGCGCGACCTGCTCGACGACCTGGAAGAGGCCGAGTAGGGCACGCTTTCGTTCCAACGCTTTGGCGTTCCGATCTCCGACGTAATGTTTGTCGCATGCATCAGGTATTGACAATTCTCGATCCTGACGACTCGCTGGCGACCGCCGTGCCGCCACGGCAACGTTGCGTGCGATTAGGTCCGTGAGAACGGTCGTGACGACTGACATTGGAGCTTCGGGACGCTTCCCTGGTAAGCTGTAGCGGCGACCGCGCGACCGACACCCGTACGATCAGGAGCGCTGACTTCGATGAGTACGCCGATTCGGCGGCAGTACCTGTCTATCAAGCGTCAATATCCGGACGTCATCGTCTTCTTCCGACTCGGCGATTTCTACGAAACCTTCGATGACGACGCCAGAATCGCGTCACAGGTCCTCGATATCACGCTCACCTCGCGCAGCGGGATGGGCAAAGATAATCGAGTGCCCATGGCGGGCATCCCCTACCACGCGGCCGAGGGTTACATTGCGAAGCTGATCGGGGCTGGACACAAAGTCGCGGTGGTCGAGCAGGTTGGCTCACCCAACGGCCGCGATCTCGTCGAACGCAAGGTCACTCGCGTTGTCACGCCCGGAACCGTTACCGAGCCATCGATGCTCGATGGAACGAGTAACCATTACATCGCCGCGGCACTGGCCGAAGGAAGCCGCGCGGGCCTCGCCGTTGCCGATCTCTCCACCGGTGAGTTCGCCACAACCGAGATCAACGCGCTCGACGCCGCGGCGGCGCTTGCCAGTTTGCAGCGCGAGTTCCTGCGCATTCGCCCAGCCGAGATCGTGATTCCAGAGGTAGATGAATCGGACGACGACGATCTCGCTCGATCGCTACTTTCGGCCGCGTTCGTGAGCACGCTCCATGGTCGCAGCTGGCGACTCAACACGGCCACCGAGGAACTGACCCGCCATTTCGAGGTAGATGCTCTCGATGCCTATGGTTGTGCCGGAAAGCCATTCGCCATTCGCGCCGCAGGCGCCCTGCTGCAATACCTAGCCGAAACCCAAATGAACAGCCTGAAGCAGGTCGTCGACCTGGTTACCTACAGCCTCGATCGCCACATGACCCTCGACGCCCAAACGCTACGGAATCTGGAGTTGACCGAGAGCAGCCGTGGCGAACGTCGGCATTCGCTGCTCGGAGTGCTCGACAACACCAGAACGCCGATGGGCGCTCGGTTGCTGCGACGCTGGATCGGTCAGCCGCTGCTGGCGCTGGACGAGATCAACGATCGACTCGACGCGGTCGGGCACCTGGTCGATCAGACGTTGACACGCACCCGTTTGCGGGATGCGCTCGGTGGCGTGTCGGACATCGAGCGACTGGTCAACCGCGTGGTCACCGCTACCTCCGGGCCGCGCGAGCTCCTCTCACTCGGGCGATCATTGCAGCGCCTGCCCGGCATCAGCGCGCTAATCGCCAGCGATGCGCGACCTACCAGCATTCGCGAGTTGCCGGACTGCTCGAGTGCGGCGCGCCTGATTGTCGATGCATTGGTTGATGAGCCACCGGCGGTACTCGGAGCGGCGCAGGCTATTCGGGCAGGTTACAGTGCCGAGCTCGACGCTTTGCGACGATCCTCCCGCGAGGCGCGTGAGTGGATCGCCAGCCTGGAGCAATCGGAACGCGAACGGACAGGCGTCAAATCGCTCAAGGTTGGCTATAACAAGGTCTTCGGCTACTACCTGGAGGTAAGTCACGCCAACAGCGAAGCGATTCCGGAGCATTACCAGCGCAAGCAGACGCTGGTCAACGCCGAGCGCTATATCACGCCGGAGCTGAAAGAGTACGAGAGCCGCGTCCTCAATGCGGAAGAACGCATCTCAGAGCTGGAGAGCCAGGTGTATCACCAGCTACTGGCGCAGGTGGCGACTCAATCCGGGCCGATCCGGGAGGCAGCTGGCATCGCAGGGCAACTCGACGTCTTCGCCTCGCTGGCGGAGGTCGCGGCCCGCCACGGTTACGTTCGCCCACTGGTCGACGACGGCACCACGCTCGACGTGGTCAACGGGCGACATCCGGTCGTCGAGGCAACGCTCGAACCTGGCCAGTTCATCCCGAACGATACCCATCTCGACACGACCGAAGAGCAGGTATGCATCCTGACCGGCCCCAACATGGCTGGGAAGTCAACCTATCTGCGGCAGGTAGCGCTGATCGTGCTGCTGGCGCAGGTCGGCTCGTTCGTGCCCGCTGAACGGGCGCACGTCGGGCTGGTTGATCGCATCTTCACCCGCATCGGCGCGCAGGACGACATCTCGTCTGGGCAGAGCACCTTCATGGTGGAGATGGTCGAGACCGCGTCGATTCTGCATCATGCAACCGAGCGTTCGCTGGTTGTACTCGACGAGATTGGGCGCGGTACCAGCACCTACGATGGATTGGCGATTGCCCGAGCGGTGGTCGAACAAATTCACAACAGTAGCCGCCTCGGTTGCCGCACGCTTTTTGCGACGCATTACCACGAGTTGACTGAGCTCGAGAAAGTCTTGCCGCGGGTGCGCAACTATCGGGTCGACGTACTCGAAGAAGGTGACACCGTCATCTTTCTGCACCGGGTGGTACGTGGCGGTGCCGATCGAAGCTATGGCATTCACGTCGCGCAACTGGCGGGCATGCCGAAATCGGTGGTGCGCCGAGCACGCGAGATCCTGCTGGATCTCGAAGAGGGTGCTCCAGGCAAAGAGGAGCGTCGCAGGCGGCGCCAGACGATCGGGGAAGCCCGAGAAGTGCCGCTTCAGCTCACCTTCTTTGGCGCGCCTGATCCGGTTGTCGAGGAGTTGAAGGGGTTGGACGTCGAGGGATTATCGCCGCTGGAAGCGTTGACCACGCTCTTCGAATTGCAGCGCAAAGCAACCAACGGCACGTCATAGCGCCGTCGATTGAGGGATAAGCCAGGGGGAAGCATGTTTTCGCTCGTTGACGTTCTGGTAGCCGCCGGTGATCAGCAGCTGGTCGATGAAATTGGCGCGGATATTGGCGGGCTGACCTTCGCGGGGGCCGCGATCGACTCACGATTGATCAAGCCGGGTGAGTTGTTTGTCGCGCTCATCGGAGAACGGCACAACGGACACGACTACGTCGACGCTGCGTTCGAAGGCGGGGCAATCGCCGCTCTGGTGCAACGTGACCAGGTTGAATCTCTCAAGCTCAACCCGGACAGGCCAGTCGAAGTGTTGGATCGTGAACGGATCGAGTCAGCCGGGCCGTCTGACCCGAATGCCCGTCTGCTCATCCCTACCGATAACAGTCTGGCGGCGTTGCATCAATTGGCGTCGAATCACCGCGCCCGATTCGATCTCAATCTGATCGGGATCAGCGGCAGCGTCGGGAAGACCTCGACCAAGGAGGCAACCGCGGCGGTCCTACAACAGCATTTCAACACGTTGAAAACGCCGCGTTCCTACAACAGCGAGAGCACCATGCCGCTCACCATCCTGCAGCTAGCCGCGGAGCATCAGGTCGCAGTGATCGAGATGGGAACCTATGGCCCAGGCGAGATCGCGTTGCTCGCCTCCATCGCGAGGCCGAACATCGGCATCGTCACCAACGTCGGCGTGTCCCACATGGAGCGCATGCTGACCATCGAGACGATCGCGAAAGCTGAAGGAGAACTCATCGACTCCTTACCGGACAACGGCGTAGCGATCCTCAATTACGATGACGACCTGGTACGAGGAATGACCGCCCGAACCAAAGCCAAGCCCTTCTTCTTTGGACTGAATCCCAAAGCCGACGTCTGGGCGGACCAGGTCGAGAGCCACGGCTTCGACGGCGTGACGCTCAGGGCGCATCACGGCGACGACGTGGTCGACCTTTCGATTCCGCTGATGGGCAAGCACCACGCATACACAGCACTGGCGGCGGCGTCAGCCGGTCTGGTGCTGGGGATGAACTGGGAGGAGATCGCGGCCGGACTGAGGACCTGCGGTGAGCGACTGCGGTTCATCACCGTCTCTGGTCCGAACGGCTCAACCATCTTGGATGACACCTACAATGCCAGTCCCGTTTCTTGTGTGGCCGCGCTCGATCTGCTTGCCGAGCTCGAGGGACGTCACATTGCCATCTTCGGCGACATGTTCGAACTCGGACCGGTCGAGGAAGAGGCCCACCGGATTGTAGGGCGGCACGCGGCCAGGACGGTCGAAGTCCTCTACGTGGTCGGTGAGCGCGCCCGATGGATCGCTGACGAGGCACGCAAGTCCGGCGCGACGCTCGAAATCGTCGAGGCACCCGACAAGTCGTCAGTGGTCGAAATGCTCGCCCCGCGACTACGTCAGGGGGATCACGTGCTGGTCAAGGGTGCGCGTGGCATGGAGATGGAGACGGTGGTCGCGGGTTTGCACGAGTCGGGAACTGACAAGTGACCGTCACCCATTGGCGAGGTGAACCGCATGCTGAATGGCTATACTGACCTGGAAGTCCTCAGAATCGTGTGACAGAGCGAAGGGAGACCCTGAGTGGGCTGGGCGGAGACGGCGGTTCGATCCCTGATCGAGAGTGACGTGCGGCTGGTCACCTACGTTCCAGACAACGTACTAATTCCACTGATCAACGGGTTCAAAGCCGATGAACGCCTCCAGGTCTTCTCGGCCACACGCGAAGAGGAAGCAATCGGCATTGCCTGCGGCAGCTTCCTGGGCGGGAAACGCGCCGTGGTCATGATGCAGAGTAGTGGGTTCGGCAATATTCCAAACGCGCTCGCCTCTCTGGCCACCCCATACCAGATTCCGGTGCTCATGATCATCTCGGAACGTGGATCGCTCGGGGAGTACAACTCCGTGCAGGTTCCGATCACCCGGGTCATTCGTCCGACGCTCGACGCCCTGGGAATTCCCCATTACACGCTCACGCGCGAGGATGAGGTCGATTTCGTCGTGCGGCGGCTGACTTCCCAATGCTTCAACACCCAGACTCCCGCCGCCATGATCCTGTCGCCACTTCTCACCGGTGGCAAACAGGACCGGTGAGGCGGGTGAATACGTTCAGACGCGCATCGTTCGTAGGGGCGACGCATGCGTCGCCCGAATCGTGTCAGCCATGAACGACGTCAACGCACGATAGGTGGCATAACGTCCGATTCGTATTCGATCCGCGCACCCGACTACCTGGGCGACGCGTGCGTCGCCCCTACGTGACGAAGAATTCGTTTGAATAGTGCGCGTCCAAACGTAGAGAGAGACGTACATGACCGTGCAAGCTCGATTTGGCGGCGAAGTGATGAATCGGCTCGACCTGACCAAGCGCTTGGTCGCGCTGCTCAAGCATGACGAGGCGGTGGTCGGCGGCATCGGCAACTCGAATTTCGACCTGGTCGGCGCCGGAGACCGCGATCAGAACTTCTACATGCTGGGCAGTATGGGGATGGCGATCCCAATTGGGCTGGGTATCGCGCTGGCTCAGCCGCGACGGCGCGTCTTCGTGCTCGAAGGGGATGGCTCGCTGCTGATGAACCTTGGCAGTCTGGCCACGGTGGCTCAGGTTGCCCCGAAGAATCTGACCATTGTCGTGTGGGACAATGCCGCCTATCAGATCACCGGCGTGCAGGATTCTCCAACGGCCGAGCGAACCGACATCGTGACCGTCGCTCGCGGTTCGGGGATCGTCCACGCCGAGTGGGCACGCGCCGAGTCACATTTCGAACAACTGATCGAACAGTCGTTGACCGAGGATGGTCCCCACTTCATCGGTGCTCGCATCGACCGCACACCGGGACAGGCGCGTCCGGAGCGCGACCCGGTGATTCTGAAAGACCGCTTCATGCGTGGGCTCGGCGTCAAATAGTCAACTGCTGGAGGCTGTGGCCGGTCGATCGACATCGGGCAATTCCGCTCTGTTCGCGTCACGTCCGTGTCGCGTCGACGTGGCGCGCAGACGTGCAATCTGCCCCACTCCCCATTCCTGCTTGAGTCCGCCGGTCACCCAGACCGTCGCCAAAATCAGCAGCATGATTGCAAGCGTAGGCGGCAGCACCAACCAGGGCCAGTCCGGGCGGCTGAAGAGCAGCGGATCGTTGAACGCCCAACTTAGCATGGTGCCCCAACTTATCGACCCAGTCGCCCCCAGCCCCAGGAACGCTAGTGTGGCCTCGGCGAAGATGGCAAAGCGGAGCGTAAGCGCCAGCTTCGTCGGCAAGACATCGAGCGTGGCAGGCAACACATGTCGTCGCACGATCCAGAACTCCGACGCGCCACTGGCGCGCGCCGCCTCGATGTAGTCGCTCGATCGCGTGTGCAACACCATGCTGCGCACGATGCGAGCATAGGCAGGCCACGAGAGGAAACCGAGCATCAGCGCCAGCGTGAGTCGACTGGCACCGAGCAGCGAGATGATCAGCAGATAGAGTGGGATGCTCGGTAGCGCCAACAACAGGTCAACCAGGGTCAGCAACACTGGTTCCGTGCGGCGAAAGAACCCGACGGCGAGCCCAACTAACCAACTCATGACAGTCGAGATCGCGACGACGACCGCAGCGACGAAGAGTGACGTCCGTGCCCCATAGATAAGCTGGCTTAGCTGATCCTGACCCAGGTCGTTAGTACCAAGCCAATGAGCCAACGAGGGTCCCTTGAGCGGCGTACCGGTTGGAAGCTTTGGGTCGAACGGCACCAGTCGCGGCGCCAGCAGCGCGACGAGAACCGCCGCGAGCAAGATTACACACCCGACGTAAAACGTCAGCGGACGCGCTCTAGACATGGGCTGGCCGATCCAGTGGGTCAAAGCGCAGGTAGATCAACTCGAGGCACAGATTGACCGCCAGCACGCCCAGTCCAGACAGAAGAAACACTGCCTGTAGCACCGGATAATCTCGCGCCTGCACCGCCTGAAACGCCAACTGACCCAGACCTGGCAGATTGAAAACCCGCTCGATCACCAGCGCGCCACCAAAGACCGCTCCCAGACGCAATCCGAAGAAGGTGAGCAACGGCATGGCCATGTTGGGCAGCAAATGCCGCAGCACCACCGCTCGCTCGCGCAGCCCTTTGCTTCGCGCGAGCGACAACCAGGACGCCTGACGCATCCCGACCGTCGTGTCTCTGGCGATCAGCAGGAATCCGGCGACTCCGGCCAGCGACAGAGCCAATACTGGAAGAATCATGTGCTTGACGACGTCGGCCACACGGCTCAAGTCACCCGCCAGGCCAGGGCTGGATTGCAGAAAGACTGTCTTGCCACCACCGAGCGGCAACCAGTTCAAGCCAATGGCGAAGATCAGCAGCAGGAAGATCGCGACCAGAAACTCCGGCATGGCGGCCAGCAATGCTGCAAATGAAACCGCCCCGCGTTCGAAACGTCGCTCACCAAACCAGGTCGACGCGACACCCGCCGCCGTACCGACCAGCGCGGCAATAACCAGCGATGAGAGCATCAAGCCCAGCGTCCAGGGCAAGCGTTGCACGATCAGCGTGCCGACTGGATGTGTATGCGAGATCGACCAACCCAAATTGCCATGCACCAGATCGGTCAGGTAGCTGGCAAACTGCTGCCCTATCGGCTGGTTCAAGTGGTAGTAGCTATCCAGCCGAGCTCGATCCGCGCTCGTCAGCGGTGACGCGGCATCCAGACCACCGCCAAGACTCACCGCCAGCGGATCGCCCGGCAGCAGGCGTGGAATGAGGAAGTTCAGCACGACGACCAGAAACGCAAGCAGCGCGTAACGTGCCAGCAACAGGGGGACCGATCGTCGTATGCCACAGTTCATGAGCGTAGCAGCGTCAGCTTATTGTTCGGGAAGGGGATGCCGTTCATCAGTCCGCCCCAGGTCTTCATCGGCGTGAAGACGTCGGCATTGTAGATCCAGTAGAAGCTGCGGTGATAGAGCACGAGCGTCGGAAGCTTCTCAGCCAGAATCTGCTGCATCTGGAACACGATGGCTTTGCGCTTGACCGGGTCGAGCTCAGCGACTTCTTCGTCACCCAGTTTCGAATACTGCGGATCCTTGAAGATCGAGCCCTTGGCAAAGGCGTTCGCTTCCTCGCCCGCGTACCAGCGGCGCAGGTAGTCGGGATCACCGCCGATGCCGATGTGGCTGGTGAGCGCCAGCTGAAAATTGCCGTCGCTCAGCAACTGCAGACGCGTGGCCACATCCACCTGCTTGATGTTGAGCTTGATGCCCACGGCCGCCAGCATCGGCTGCATGAGCTCCGGCTCGCGGGCGTGGGATCCGCCAGGAGATCGACCGAGATCGTCTCGCCCGCGAGTAACTCTTTCGCCTTTCGCCGGATCATAGGGATATTGCTTGATCGACGGATCGTACCATGGCGTACCCGGCGGCACGATGGCCACGCCACTGATGATCGCCGGTCCCTTGGTGATGGTTTTGGCAATAGTGGCGCGATCAAGCGCGTACATGATCGCCTGTCGCACCTCTACGCGATTCAACGGCGCCTGTTCGGTGTTGACGGCCAGACGGACGACCGACAAGGGAGCGGAAACGTCAACCTTGAGATGCCGATCATCGGCCAGCAGTCCGACGACAGAAGCATCGGTGCTTTCAGAGATGTCAGCCTGGCCCTTCTGCACTGCCTGCAGCTCGGATTGTGTGGGGATGGTGATTTCCTGATATTCGGTGGCGAGCGGAGTGCCACGCCAGAACTTGTCGAACGCTTCCAGCCGATAGGCTCCAGCCGTCGCGTCATGCTGGGCCATGACGTAAGGCCCGCTGCCAATCAACGCGGATGGATCGGTAAATTTGGTCGGATCCGAGACCTTCTCCCAGACGTGTCGCGGGATTACTGGAATAATGCCCACGATCTCCTCAAGGAAATTGGCGGCCGGGCGAGTCAGCGTGAAGACGACCTTGTTGCCATCCACGCTCGTCGACTTCACCACGTCAGACGACATCCACTTGAACGGATGCTTCGCGTAGTAAACGAAGGAGAAGTCCACGTCGTCGGCGGTCAGCGGTTGCCCATCGTGCCAAACGGCATTGTCCACCAGGCCAAAGGTGTAGCTCCTGCCGTCAGGAGAAGCCTCCCAACTCTTGCCAAGCCAGGGGATGATCGCCTTGTCGTCTTTCCAGGTAAGGGTATCGAATACATAACTTAGCAGCACCACGCCACCGGGACCGGTCGTCGAGAACTGAAAAGGGGACATGGTGCCGACGTCGGTCCACCAGGCAAACCGCACCTTTTCGGTCGGAGTTCGCGCCATCGGGCTTGCCGCGCTGGAAGCTAACGCGGTGGGCGACCCAGAAGCTTCCGTGCTCGTCGACGCTCCGGTGACCGCGCCAACAGCGGCTTTGCCTCCGCACGCCGACAGCAGCGACAAGGCAGCAACGCTCGCGGCCATCCCAGTCGCGCCGCCAAGCAGGCGGCGCCGAGAGAATGGTTTGCCCATGATTTCACCGCGCGACGAACTATCTGTCACGTGTCCCGTCGACTTTCAAGACTTCAGTTCAGGTGGCAATTGACGCTGGGTGATTCCTTGAACTGATGGCTAGATGGTCTCATTGGCGAGTTTCAAGTGATACTTAGTGTAGCGCTCGAGGTTCGCCTGCTGCCGCTCGGACAACACCTCGCAGACCCAGCCCCAATGAAGTGAGACGTAGTTTCCCAGCTGGGCGTCGTCAGCGAACCCATGCCCCTCAATCTGGCGCACGGCGCTAACCCGGATCGCTGATCCGAGGGCCAACTTGCCCTCCTGCAGCAGCAACGGCTTGCGCTCGACGACCAGCTCAGGGCCATTGACCTCGACCACTTTGCCCCAGCTGATGCGGCATTGATCCATCGTTTCGAGCGAGTGCTCGAGCTGCCCCGCCCGGCTGTGAACGTCGAAGACGTGGAAGTTGTGGTGGGGCCGAGCTCCTGCGGGTGCCTTCGAGAGTACCAGCTCGAGTGCGCGTCCCTGCAGCTGCTTACCGAAACGATCTTTGAGGGCGTCATACAGCTGTCGTACTTCCACCCGTTCGAGCAGATCGTTGCCAATCCAATAGGCGTCCACCACGCGAGCGTCGAACGGATCGGCGATGCCATTTACGCGCGCGATTAGCTTGAGGTAGGGCAATGCGCCGGTGAAGGTCTTCAGCAAAGGGGAGAGCCCACCGTCGACGACGTTCTCGATCCCGTATTCGAAGAGCGTGCGATTGTCATCGCCTCCACAATAGCGCAGGCGATTGGGCATGAATCCATAGCGAATAAAGCGCAACTGTCCGGCGAGAGGTGATTGTGTCTGAACCGCGATCATGACTCGTCCTCCCATTGCAGGATGGAGTCAAGCTCGTCCAGCACCGACAGGATTTCCTGAGCCAAATCCGGCTCCAGCCGTTCTAGCGCCAGCCCCGCATGGTGATAGACGTAGTCTCCGACATTGACCTCTCCAAGACCGAGCAGGGAGACGGGAGTCTCTTGACCATCCTGTTCTATCCAGGCGACATTCGACTCTACTCGCACTACTCGTGCCGGTACCGCTTGACACATGCGTCCCTCCCTAGCGATCAACATCGATGCTCTCCAGCAAAAGTTCCGGCATGTCGTCAGACGGCATACCGGGACGCTGGCAGGCGGGACAAAGGTCGTTCGCGTCACTCGCTTCGTAGTCGTGTTCGCAGTATATGCAGTGAAGCGTGGAGCTCAGCGGCTCAATGACAAGTTGGGCACCCTGAGCAATCGTTCCATCGCTCATCGCCATGAAGAGCGTTTCGACGATCTCTGGCGTCACATGGCCGGTTGGCGCGTACTTGAACGTAAGCCGTTCGATTCGCGACGCCCCCGCGTTTCCAGCAGCGACAATCGCCTGATTCAGTGCTTCCGACATCAACCCTACTTCGTGCACTTCAACCCTCTCTCGACGTTCGTAAACTGATTACTGATTCCAGTGTTCGATCTGGCTGATCGCGGCGGCAACCAGACCAGGCATTGCTCCGGCAACGGCCGGAGTCATTTCGGTTCCGAGTGTCGTGGTGTGTGGCTGCACCCCCAGCAGCACGACTTCCTGCGGCTCTGCACCGAGCATCATGAGCGCCGACAATAGATCGGCGACGCCAAGCTCATGGGCGGACGAACCGGTCAACAGCGAGGCAAGTTGCTCGTGATCGAAGCGCGCCAAGGTCCCGGCCGGTTCGCCAATCTCGACAGCATCCAGCAAGAGCAGCCGGGACGCCCCAGCCGCAATGCTCAACAACTCGAGTCCGAGTGTGCCGCCATCGACGAACATAACACCGGACTGATTGCTCAGACTGGCTTCGATCTCTCGTAGGGCGTGGACTCCAACTCCCTCGTCCGAGAGGATCACGTTTCCCAGCCCGATTACCACCGTGTCAGCCATCTACTTGTTCCCATCATCCGGTGTGATGACAACCGTCTGCGGGAGCTCGGAGGTCGACACCGCCGTCCTCTTTGACTTTCCGTTGCGATTGACGGTGAACTCGTTCAACTCCTCATCAGTCACGTACTTGTAACCACTGAACATGCTTCCCATAGTGCCGTTCTTCGTCTCGTTCGACACCAGCCAGGCGCTATAGATGTGGTGGATCGTGAACCCGATCAGCATGAACATGATGAAGAAGTGAACCTCTCGCTGAATCTGGATATTCACCACGCCCGGCAACCAGCCGAAGAGCGTGTGCCAGATGCCGGTCCCGACCACGTTTGAGTAGAGCGCGAAGCCGGTCAGGATCTGGATCAGAAAGAGCGTGTAGATCCCAAGATAGGCCACTGCCGCGAGCGGGTTATGCCCAACCTCGGACGGCGCCCGCCAACGCAGAAACAGGTAGTACTTCAACATGCGCCAGATGCCGCGCCATTGGGCCTTACTAATCGGCAGGAACGCGCGCCAGTGCGAGTACTCGTTGCCCATGAACGCCCAATAGATGCGCGTCAAGAAGGCCATGGTGAAGACAAAGGCGGTCACCTCGTGGACGAACCGCACCGTCGCCAGGAAATAACCACCCTGGCTGCCAACCGTCATGAACGGGTTGTGCAGGTAATAGCCCGTGATCGACAGGATCACGATTGATAGGAAGATGACCCAGTGAACGGCGCGAACCGGTACTTCCCAGACGTAGAGCCGTCTCAGCCGAGCAGGTTCTCGCTTCACCGCACGCGGTTTCGTCTCCTCGATCTTGGGCCTGGGTGCGAACCGTTTAGTCTGCTGCATGGCTCGCCTCCTATCGGACCTTGACCTGCACGAGTTGGCGCCCACGCGGATCGACCACGTGAACGGCACAGGCGAGGCATGGATCAAACGAGTGGATCGTGCGCAGAATCTCAAGTGGTTTGGTCGGATCGGCCACCGGCGTGTTTACCAGGCTAGCTTCGTAGGCGCCCGGATGCCCCTGCGCGTCGCGTGGACCGGCGTTCCAAGTGCTTGGCACGACTGCCTGATAGTTCTTGATCTTGCGATCCTCGATTTCGACCCAGTGACCGAGCGCGCCGCGTGGAGCCTCATGAGTACCGTATCCCTGCGCCGACTTCGGCCAGGAATTCGGATTCCACTTCGACCCGTTGTGCATCTCCAGGTTGCCGCTGTTCAGATTCTTGTTGAGTTCGTCGAGCCAGCCCTCGAGCTGTCCGACCATGAATTGCGTCTCGATGGCGCGCGCCGCGACACGGCCGAGCGTCGAAAAGAGGGCCGTTGGCTGTGCCTTCAGTTTTTGCAGCACGCCGTCGACCGCCGTCTTAATCTCCGTCACGCCAGAGGCATAGGCCACCAGCGTGCGAGCCAATGGGCCAACTTCGACGGCATTCCCGTCGTAGCGCGGCGCCTTCAGCCAGGAGTACTTCTGATCAGTGTTTAGGAAATCGTAGGGTGGTTTGGGTCCGCTGTACTTCGGCTTGGTCTGACCGTCGGACGGGTTCAATCCGGTCTGGTCGCCGCCCGAGTACTCGTACCAGGAGTGAGTAACAAACTCAGCGATCTTGTCTGGAGAAAACTCATGGACCGTTGAGAGATCTCGGTTCATCACGATACCGCGCGGGAAGAGGAACCCGGCTGGATCTTTGATGCTCCCCTTCGGGTATCCACCGTAAGCCATGAAGTTCCCGAGACCTTCTCCGATCGAGAACCATTCGGGGTAGAAGCTGGCAACGGCCAGCACGTCGGGCACGTAGACTTGCTCGACGAAATTCTTGGCCGTCGTCACCAACTGCTGCATGAAATTGATGCGCTCGGGATTGATCGCGGCATCCGGCGAGTTCGGATCGAAACCGGTCGCCATGCCGCCAACCAGATAGGTCTGTGGATGCGGGTTCTTGCCACCCAGCACGGCGTGGATGCGAATGACGTCCCGCTGCCAATCGAGCGCTTCGATGTAATGCGCCACCGCCATCAGGTTCGCTTCGGGTGGCAGCTGATAGGCCGGATGTCCCCAATAGCCACTGGTAAAGAGGCTCAATTGGCCGCTGTCGGCCAGCGCGGTGATGCGATCAAGTACAGCTTTGAAATAGGTCACGCTCGAGTTCGGCCAGTTCGAAATCGACTGCGCCAGCGTCGCCGTCTTGGCCGGGTCCGCCTTGAGCGCCGAGGTCACGTCGACCCAGTCGAGCGCATGAAGGTGATAGAAGTGGATGACGTGATCCTGCACCATCTGGATGCCCGCCATCAGGTTACGTACCAGCCTGGCGTTGTCTGGAATCTCCAAACCGAGCGCGTCCTCGACGGCGCGAACCGACGCAACCGCGTGGACCGTGGTGCAGACACCGCAGATGCGCTGAGCCCAGATCCAGGCCTCGCGCGGATCCCGACCGTTCAGGATCAGTTCGATGCCGCGGAACATTGTGCCGGAACTCCAGGCTTGGCTGACTTTGCCGCCATCGACCTCAGCCTCGACGCGTAGGTGGCCTTCGATGCGGGTGACCGGGTCAATCGCGATTCGCGTCATCCGTCGTCTCCTCATCCTCAGTCGTGGCCGGCGCCTCGATCGCTGCCGCCAAATCGTCGTCCGGACGGATCTTCGACCGGACGATACTGCCAACACCATGTGCCGCGAACGCGGCCGCCGTGACGGCGGTCAGACCGACGCCAATTTCGCCAGCGGTGACATCGGCCCCAAAGCCCGGCGGCTTCGGCAATCGGTTGTAGAAAGGGGACATGTTCTGCCAAAAATACGGAGAAGCGCACCCAATGCACCCGTGACCGGCCTTCACCGGCCAACTGGTCGCATCGTTCCAACGAACCGCCGGGCAGTTGTAGTGCGTCTCAGGGCCTTTGCACCCCATCTTGTAGAGGCACCAGCCCTTGCGACTTCCTTCGTCGCCCCATTCTTGGACGAAGCGGCCCGCGTCGTAGTGGGCCCGTCGCTCGCACTGATCGTGGATAAGCGCGCCATAGGCAAAGAGCGGCCGGTGGTATTGATCGACCGCTGGAAGCTCACCGAAGGTCAGGTAGTGGACGATGACTGCGGCGGTATTCGCCACGTTGTGTGGGCAGCCGCCCAGGTTGATGTGCGTCAGACCCGGGACGGCCTTTTCGATGCCCACCGCGCCAGTTGGTCCGGAAGCCACCAGTCCGCCATCCCAGGCGCAGGCCCCGACCGCGATGGTCGCCGCGGCGTTGGTACACACCTCTTTGGCGATGTCCAGCGCGGTTCGGCCACCAATGGTGCAGTAGACTCCACCGTCTGCCATCGGGATTGCTCCCTCAACGACGACCAGATACTTCCCTTTCTGCTCGGTAACGACCTTCTGCAGCACGTCCTCGGCTTGCTTGCCTGCTCCGGCCATGATCAGCTCGTGATACTCCCACGACAGCGTTTCGAGCACCACGTCGGCAACTGGCGGATGACTCGAGCGAATCATTGATTCGGAGTTGCCCGCGCAGTCCTGGAACTCGAGCCAGACCAGCACTGGCTTGTCCACCTTTTGCATGGCTTTGCTGATCTGCCCCGTATAGCGAGGTGGCAGTGCGAGCGTGGCCGCCATGCTGGCGCAGAAGGCGATGAACTGCCTTCTGGTAATTCCACGTCGCTCGAGCGCAGTGGGGAGATCAGTGTCGAGATGATGCATCGCGTTCTGCCTTTCCCAAGCCGATCCGCCATTGGTCCTCAACACGAGTAAAACCGTGACCCTGTGCCAACGCACGGGACACGGCTTGTTTCTGTCCGAGACCCCGAACGTGCCCTTATCGGCGAGAGTACGACTCGACGTGACAAAGAGGTGTGAAGATTGTCAACGCGCACGTTACAAAAGCATGTCGATTTCTTGTTAGCGCGGCTTTCAACGGAGAAGTGTAGCGACCTACGCGTCCGACCTGATGGCTGTCAAAGTTCCTGTGCAGGAGCGATCAAGCTGCAATTCTCGGTGCTTGTGGCTGACGCGCGCGCAGGACCGCGAGCGGCACCATAAGGAGGACGGCCGAGGCGGCAGCCGTATAGAAGATCGACGTCATCGCCACCGACTGATAGAGCGGGGTGAACCACAACGGCGATACGGCCATTGCCAGGAATCGGGCGCTTCCGAAGAGTGACGAGGCCGCGCCCCGATGTTGCGGTGCGAGATTGACCGCCAGGGTACTCAAACCCGTCCAGACCAGGATGCTGGTGGCGCCCAACAAGAAATTTCCGACGGCAAAACCAACCGGCGAAGTGGTAAGGCCCATCAGCACCAATGAACCAGCCACGCCGAACATCGCCGCGGCAACGCCACGAAAGATGCCGATCCGCTCCAGAACGAACCCGGAGAATGGTCCGAAGATCAGTCCGGCAAGCCCGTAGGTGGACAGAATGAGGCCAGCCGATGCGACGCTGATCCCCCAGGCATTTCCGAGATAGTCGGCGAAGAGATAAATGGCTCCGCGGATAGCGTTGCTGGCCAGGAAGGAAAGGAAAGCCAGCAGAATGATGCGCACACCAAGGGCTGACGCCATCTCGCGCACGTCATGACGCAGGCTCTGTCCGCGTTTGTGCTCGGGAATCGCCTGGCCATGCTCCCGGAACCAGGCCACGAGCCAGACCATCAGCACCCAGTTCAGTATCCCAATAACGATGAACGGCACACGCCAGCTCAAATCACCCAGGAACCCACCGGCGAGCGGGGCCAGCATCGTCCCCGCCAGATTCGACGTGTTGAAAAACCCGATGGTCCGGCTGGTCTTGTGCTCGGGCACCACGTCTCCCAGCGTTGCCATGAGCAATGGTGAGGTAAACGCATTGGTGGCGCCCTGCAGCACTTGGGCCAGCAGGAAGAGTCCGAAATTCGGAGCCAAGCCAGCGAAGATGGTTGCCACACCAAATCCGCCGAAGCCGATCAACAGCGACACTCGGCGCGAGGTGAGATCCGACACCCCGCCCGAGAAGAGCTGCACGATGGCATATGGGAACATGTACGCGGGAATGGCCAGCGACAAGACCGAACGATCGATGCCAAAGGCACCCATTAGCACCGCGAAGAGGACGGGGATGATGCCGCCCCCCATTGGTCCACTCAAGCCACCGAGGTAGAACGGAAGGAGCTGCCATGTCGACAGCTCCCCTGGGGTTCGTGTTGCCGCTGTTTCAGGTGGTGCTGGTGTCAATCCGGTCACAACCGCCGATTGTAGCAGTCAACCACGTCTTGAGCGACCGGATTCGGCGTTGATGTGCTTAGTTATCAGCGCTGTTGCCACCTACGAACTCGTCGTAGACCAGCTTCGAAATTTTCGCGAGCAGTTCGGTCGCCTCGACGCCACTTTCGGCCCGTTTCGACATGATGGCGATAGCGTAGGTCTTGTCTCCCGCGTAGACGATGCCGACGTCGTTGCGTACGCCTTTCACCGATCCAGTCTTGTGTGCGACCCGTACACCGAACGGTAACAGCGCTGGGATACGCTCGGAGTACTTCTGACGCAGCATGATGTCGATGATCGCATCGCGCGAAGCCGAACTCAGTCCGTCGCCATGCTGGTACTTCTCCATTAGCAGGAGCATGTCGCTCGGAGTCGTTATGTCGTTTTCGGGCGTTTCCTTGAGTGCGTTGTTCTCCCAAGGTGCGTCCTCTTCCCCCAGTCGACGCTTCAGTTCTTCGTAGGTGAGGTTTGGGTCATTCGGGTCGAGATTGTGCAGGCCGGAGAGAATCTCCCAACAATCCATCGGCAGGTGAGTCTGATTCATGCCGAGTCGTCGCAGCGTCGCCTCGACCGGCTCACGTCCGATCAAATCGTAGATGATGTCAGTACAGGCATTGTCCGAAACCACGATCATGAGCGTAGCAACGTCTTTCACGGTCAATGACGCACCCGCGTCCAGGTCTTGCAGCACGCCAGAGCCCGGCACCCGCATTCGATCCTCAAGGACAATCCGCGTGCTTGGGTCGATCTTGCCCTCATCCACCTGTCGGTAGAGTTCGTAGAGCAGCACCGTCTTGAACGTACTGGCCGTCGGAAAGATGACATCCGCGTTAAAGTCGATCTTTCGACCCGTGTCAAAATCGTGAGCGGCCACGCCTACCACACCACCGAATGACTCAGACAGGTTCTGGATTCGCCCGATTACGTCAGTTCCATCAGAGCTCATTATCTTTCCCTCGCCTACCTCTCTACGATTTGCTGTCTGCACAATGCACGAGCAGCATGACATGGGCGAGTTCGCGCCGCAACTGCGGCACGGGCTCGCCCGAGCAATTCGTCCAAGGTTAGAAACTAGCTCCCTCGCGTACGTGGATCGAGGAAGTCCCGAAGACCGTCACCGAGAAGGTTGAATCCCAGCACGGTGATCGCCAGCGCGATCCCGGGAAAGGTGATGAACCACCAAGCGTCCTGGAAGTGGGAGCGGGCGCTGTTGATCATCGCCCCCCACTCCGGCGTGGGTGGCTGTGCGCCAAGGCCGATGAAGGAGAGGCTCGAGGTCGCCAGAATGGCGTAGCCGATGTCGAGCGTGAGCTGCACGATGACTGGCGAGAGCGCGTTCGGAAAGACGTGTCGCATCAGAATACGGCGGCTCGAGGCACCCGCCGAACGCGCCGCTTCGACGAATTCTCGGTTCTTGACCAACAGTACCTGTCCGCGCACCAATCGGGCATACCAGGGCCAGTAGACGACCGACAGCGCGATGACCGTGTTCCGCAGACTCGGTCCGAGCGACGCGGAAATGGCAATGGCCAGAATCAAGAACGGAAAGGCGAGGAAGAGGTCGGTAATGCGCATCAGCACGTCATCATAGATGCCGCCGACAAAGCCAGAGATGCCGCCGACAAGACAGCCGAGGGTTACCGCGATGGATAGGACGATGGCCGCCACGCCGAGTGAAATGCGCGCACCCGCCATAACGCGACTCAGGATGTCACGTCCCAGATCGTCGGTACCCAGCAGGTGCGAGGTCGACGGACCTTGAAGCTGATCGAAGATGGCCGGAGCGTTCGGGTCATAGGGCGCCAGTGCTCGACCAAACAGACTGGTGAAGAGGAAGAGGAAGATGAGGAAGACGGCCAGAACGTTGAGCCATTTCCCTTTAAAGAATTGGTTGAACGCTCGATGCAATCGGGCCCGCCGGGAGTTCGGCAAGACGAGCCGACCCGATTCGAGGCGTCGCCGGGCATCGTCGGATTCGATCGCGGTGTTGGTGGTCGTAGGTGTTGTCATGCGTACGAAATCCTTGGATCCAGGAACAGGTACAGAATGTCGACCAACATGTTCATGATCACGTAAATGAACCCGATGATCAGCGTCACGGCCATGATCGCGTTGTAGTCGAAGCTGGTAATACCGGCGATTGCGTAGCGACCGATCCCCGGCCAGGAGAAGATGATTTCGACCAGGATATCTCCAGAGAAGAGAATGCCGACCTGCATCCCGATGACGGTGATGACCGGAAGCAGTGCGTTCTTCAACGCATGTTTGAGGACCGTCGTTCGCTCGCGCATCCCCTTCGCGCGCGCGGTGCGAATGTAGTCCAGACCCATCACCTCGAGCATCCCTGCACGCACCATCCGGGTGATGACCGGCAGCGTGCTGAACGCGAGTACAATCGCAGGCATCGCCAGGTGTTTGGCCGCAGTGACGAAGAGCGGGAAGTTGCCGGTAAGCAGCGCATCGACGGTGTACAGATGCGTGATCGCCCTTGGCGGGCTGACGCTTACCGGTAATCGCTGACCATCCGGCAACCAGCCCAACCTGGCAAAGAACAGAAACTGGAACATCAGGGCGAGCCAGAAGACCGGGATTGCCAATCCCGCGACCGAGATGACTCTCCCCAGATAATCAATAATCGAGTTGGGCCTGATAGCCGAGATGATCCCCAACGGAATGCCAAGGACGATGGCCAGCGTGATCGCCGAGAGGCCGAGTTCGGCCGTGGCTGGCAGGTATCGGCCCAGATCACTCCGTACCGGCCGCAATGTGGAGAGTGAGGTGCCGAAGTCGAGAGTCGCCACGCCCTTGATGTATGAGAGGTACTGGACGTAGAGAGGGCGATCCAGGCCGTACTCGTGACGAATCAGCGCCACCGTGCTCTTACTGGCGCGCGGTCCAGCGATGAGGCGCGCCGGATCGGCGGGCACGATGTGTGACAAGGTGAAGGTGATGATCGAGAGACCAATAAGAACGAAGACAACCGAGATCAGGCGTCTGGCGACGAGCTGAACGAACATTGGCGACTACACTTTCCCCTGGTCGACCGGGCGATACCGTCGTTGGCTCGCGGTCGATCGACCGGTGTCCGGTGCCATGCCCAAGCCGTGCTCGAGCATGGCACTTCCGACGCTGACCTGAATGACCTACATCTTCACGCGGTACATGTCGTAGTAGTAGTAGGTATTGAGGTAAATCGGATTCCACTCGAATCCGCGGATGTCAGCACCCAGAATGGTGTACCAACGCACCGCGCCCCAGAAGATAGCTGCCGGATCCTTCTGTACCAGGATATTCTGGCACTCAGCTAGCAGGCTGGCGTAGTCGGCATCCGAGACGCCGGGTGCGAGTGTGTTCAGGATCTGGTCGACCCGATCGTTCTTGTAGAAGCCCGCATTGGCCCCAGCACTTCCTGCCGAAGCCGAGGCGAAGTTCGGGTAGATCTCGTTGTATCCGTCGTTATAGTCCGGCCACCATCCCCAGTCGCCGAAGAAGTCCGGACGCTGGTTCGGCGGCGAATCGCCGTAGGCCAGATCGGTCTCCGACGAGCGCTCCACTTCACGAATGTCGAGCTTGTAGCCAATCTGCTGCAGATTGGCCTGCATCAACTGCGCGACACTCTTGGTCAGGTCGTCGCCGCTGGAGATCATCCAGGAGAAGGTCTCCCCAGCGTTGAACTTCTTGCCGATGAGCTCTTTGGCCTTATTCAAGTCGGTCTTGTAGATGAAGATGTTCTTATCGTATCCGGCGGTCGTTGGCGTGAGCGGTCCACCAGCTTCGTCGATGAGTCCCTTATAAACACCCTTTCGAACCTCGTCGTAAGGGAAGGCGTAGCAGAACCCGGTGCGTACGTCGACGTCCGACAGCCGGTCGCCAAAGTTCATTGTGGTCCAGTTGGCGTTGGTGGTCGGGTAGTCGATGACCTGGAGTTTGGCGTTGCTCTTGAGGTCCTGAACCGCTTGTGGGTTGAGGCTGTTCGTCAGCGCGTCAGCCGTGCCGCCCTCGAGCAACTGCCGGCGCGTCGCGGTGTCCTCGACGATGCGCATCACGATCTTGTCAAAGTGATTTCCGTCCCAGCCACGATAGTAGTCAGGGAATTTCTCCAGCACGATCTGCTGGTTCTCGTCGATCGACGAGACCTTGTAAGGCCCCGTGCCCACCATGTTCTTGACGAACCACTCGTGTGCCCACTGGTCGTTGGCCGTTTTGTTTTTGTTGACCGCGTCCATGCTCACCACGAACGGACCATATTGCGAGGCGATGGCGGCCTCGAAGATCGGATTTGGTGTCTTTAGCTTGAACTTCACCGTCTTGGCGTCTGGCGCGGTGATGTCGGTGTCTGGATTGTCGATGAAGCGGCCCACCACGTCGTGCGGTCCGCGCCCCATCTTGATCAGACGTTGGAAGGAGAAGACGACGGCCTTCGCATCGCACACAGAACCGTCATGAAACTTGATGTTGTTGTAAAGCGTGAAGGTCCATTCCGACTTGTCGCTGTTCGGGCTCCATTCCTTGGCCAGCATCGGCGCATAATCGAAGGTGCTGTTCCCCTTGAGACGAATGAGCATCTCATAGGTCCCGAAGAACGCACAGCTGGCGAGACTATCGTATGCCGATTGCGGGTCGAAGTCGGCAATAGTGCCGTTGAACAACGCGGTGAAAGTGCCACCGTTGATCGGAGTCCCGCCGGTCAGTCCCGCACCAGGCGAGGCTGAGGAACCGCCGGATGCGCTAGTCGCGGCGGAACCGCTGGAAGACGAGGTAGCCGTGGAACTCGCACCGCCTCCACTGCTCGCGGTCGTTGCATTCGACTTATTCGACTTTCCGCAGGCAGCGAGGACCCATCCAATCGTGCTAAGGGATAGACCCATCGTGAGACCACGTTTGACGATCTCCCGGCGTGAAAGGCTGAGCTTCGATGCATCAACCATCAAGTGGACGGCCCGGATATCATTGTCCGGCATCGCTGGTCTCCTCCTCCTGCCATATCGGCAGCACTTAAGGTGAACAGACCCCGAGATCCACAACTCGCGGAAATATTTGAACTGGATTTATGCGTCGCCATACATTACTGTTCTGGCGTGGGGTTGTCAAGGGAGCGCGGTTCGCCCACGGGGCGGCGAAACACGATCCGCCGAATAGATGTCGTGGCACCCGCGTCGGAGAGCATGCTTCTCAGCGACGAGAGACGTGCTAGGATGAAGTCCACGAACAACACCACGGCAGGTTGACCTGTGGACATCAGCGTCACCTGAACACTGCGGATTTCTCGTCGATGTTTGTGCAGCAAGGAGGGGCTCAATGGGCGACGTCGCGGACACCAGCGTCACTGCTCCGACTCTTGAGAAAGAGGCGCTAGAGCACGTTTGGATCCAGACAACTGAATGGGTGCGACTGGCCGAGCAGAATGGCCTGCACGTCTTTGACCACGCGCACGGCAGCACCCTGGTCGATATTCATGGAAATGAGTACCTGGACGGCATCTCTGGCCTGTGGGTCGTCAACGCCGGACACGGACGCAAAGAGATCGGCGAGGCGATGGCCGAGCAGGCCGCCAAAGTCGCCTACGTGTCGAGTGCGTCATACACCACGGTTCCGGCGGTGCAACTCGCGAACCATCTGGCGTCGATCACTCCGGGTGATCTGAACCGAATCTATTTTTGCTCGGGTGGCTCGGAAGCGGTCGAAAGCGCGATCAAGATCGCCAAGCAGGTCCAGGCGATGCGCGGCTTCCCCAAACGCTATAAGGTCATTGCCCGTCGCGGCAGCTACCATGGCATGACCATGGGAGCGCTGAGCCTCACCGCCAGCCGCAACGAGACATTCTTCGGTCCCTTCATGTATGGCGTGTTCCACGTTCCGTCGCCAAACCACTATCGCAACGATTTCGGGCTCGAGGGCGAAGAGGGCGACGTCATGTGCGCCAACTACATCGAGCAGGAGATCGAGAATCAAGGACCGGAGACCGTTGCCGCCGTCATTGGCGAGCCGATCTCATCGGCCAACGGCCTTCATATTCCGTCACCGAAGTACTGGCAGCGGCTGCGTGAGATCTGCGACAAGCATGGCGTCCTACTGATCATGGACGAGGTCATCAACGGCTTTGGCCGCACCGGCAAGATGTTCGCGACCGAGCACTTCGGCATGCAGCCAGACTTGATGACGATGGCCAAGGGCCTCTCCTCCGGCTATGCGCCGATCGCGGGCGTCGCCGTCAGCGAGAAGATCTTCGATACATTCAAAGAGAAAAAGGACGTCGCACTGGGTCACCTGCTGACCTTCGGTGGGCAGTCGGTTGCTTCGGCCGCCGCGCTCAAGAACCTGGAGATCATCGAGCGCGAGGGGCTCGTTCAGCAGAGCGCCGAAAAGGGTGAGTACCTGCTCGACAAGCTCAACGGACTGCGCAAACACCCAAGCGTTGGCGACGTGCGCGGGCTCGGGCTCTACTGTGGCATCGAGCTCGTCCAGAACAAAGAGACCAAGGCCAAGTGGTCCAAGGACTCCAAGTTCGTCAAGAAGGTCGACGAGCGCATCAACCAGAAGGGGATGCTGACGCGCACCTGGGACATCCTGCACGTCGCTCCGCCACTGGTCGTGACCTACGAAGAGTTGGATCGCATCGTCAACATTATCGACGAGAGCCTGAGCGAGACCGAAGCCGAACACGAGTCGGAGCTCGGCAAGTAGTTCGCACCATCAACCACCACGATTAGACCGAAAACGGGGCCCTCGGGCCTCGTTTTCGCGTTCAGCCCAGCGGCGACCCTCGTGGCATTATTGAGTGGAACGTTGGTGTACAAAGATAGGACACACCGTATGATCGCACGTCTATGGAAGGGCTGGACTTCGCACGAGAACGCTGACCGCTACGAGCGCTTCGTGCGGGAAGAAGTTATTCCTGATGTGGCAAAGATCGATGGCTACCGCGGAGGCTACGTCTTGCGCAACGAGCGAGACGATGAAGTCGAATTCGCGGTGATGCTGCTTTTCGAATCGCTCGACGCGGTGAAGGCATTCGCCGGGCCAGACTACACGGTCCCAGTAATCGAGCCGGAGGCACGCCAACTCCTGGCCAGGTCAGAGCCAATCGCTCACCACTTCGAGGTCAAACTCGCACCCGACGACCTGAAGTGATCCAGGATTTCGACGGCACGGAATCATGATCGCACGGTCATGCACCATGACTAAAACCCCAGTCGCGGCACGTCTGGTTGCCGATTCAATCAGGTAAATTCGATTGTGGGCTGCAACGGAATACTACTGGACGCGCATTCGCTGGTAGCAGTCTCGACAATAGACCGGACGGCCGTTGCGAGGCTCGAACGGCACCATTGTGTCCTGTCCGCATTCGGCGCAGACGGCAGGAAAGAGACGCCGCTCACCCCGGGCTGCGCCAACGCCACCTGCATCGCCGTTCTGGCGAGATTGTCGCCTCGCGGCACGACACGTCGGACAGCGTGCCGGCTCTACGAATCCCCGTTCCAGGTAGAACGCCTGCTCGCCAGCAGTGAAGACGAAGTTCTCACCGCAATCTCTGCAAACAAGCGTCTTGTCCCCGACAGACATGTAGCGCTACTCCTTAGCTCTTGCGACCTGAGCCGGAAACGTCCTCCTATCCCGACTCCCCAGAGTCCTGATCCGTATGCCGGAGCAAGGTGGTAGTCGACAGTGAGCCCACCGAGCAGCCGCTGAGAATCGAACCGAGTATGCCGGAATTCCTGATCACCAGTATAGGTAGGTGCTGCGGAATACGCAACTGTTCCCTGACTGGCTAGCGAAACCACAACTTGAAAGCGATCAGCCGTCACGTCTGACGCCAATAAGCCCCCAAAACAGCAGAGGCTCAGTGTGAACTGGACCCGCACAAATGGATGCAGATGAGGGTGACATGATGCACCTTGCCGGCAATTACCGCGGAAACAAAGCACGGGCCGACTCGATGTCAGCCCGTCACGCATCTTCTACTGAATGTTGGAAGGGTGGAGATTACCCAGCAATACCTGCGTAGAACCTCAGACCAGCACGTCCTTGATCGCCCGAACGTGTTCAGCATCATGCTCGTCAAGACGCTGGACGAGCGATTCAACCGTGACCTCGCCGAGATCCGGATGGCGCGCCGTTCGCCGCCATTCTTCGTCGGTGAGATTCGCCAGGCGGTTGATTAGCATCACGCGGAGATTCTCGTACTCAACGACACTCGCGCGTGGATCTTCCGCATGGTAGTCGCGCTCGATCGCCCGCACGTCGGTGTCGAAATCGTCGATCTCGGGGTTGTCGTGTAGCAGCATCTGCTCGACCCGGTCGATGGTCACCTCGTCGAAGTCCTTCAGATGGGCGATGTGCTCGACGGCACCCCAGGAGCCACCAACCCCGGCTCGGCAGAGGTCCTCATTCGACTCATCAGCGATAAGACGCTGAATACGCTCGGGAACGCGTACCATCCGCTCGAGTAGCTGCTCATGATCGGACGGCGTCAATGCGCGCTCCTTCCGTATTCGACTGTGCAACTCCTGAAGGCTCACCGAGTGCTCGTTCGACCGCCGCCTGTGCCAGCACGAACGTAGGATCGATAAGTGGCACTGAAACGTGCTCCTGACGGAGGATCAACGGCAACTCGGTACAGGCCGTGATCAGGACTTGCGCGCCGCGCGCGATCAACTCGGTGGCCGCCGTTTGCGCCAGTTCTGTCTGCTCGTCGCCCAGCATCCCGGCCTTCACTCCGCCAATCGCCCGCATGATGCCGCTCTGAGCCTCGCTCGTCGGTGTCACGGAAGCTAACCCATGGCGCTCGAAGGCCGATTGATAGAGGTTCGCGGAGACGGTACCGGACGTCGCCAGGATGCCGACGGTACAACCAGTCCACCGCTCAGCGATGGTGCTGGCCGTCTCTTCAACCATGCTGACGAATGGAACCGGCACGCTGCCAGCAATACGCGGCAAGAACGCGTGGGCTGTATTGCATGGAACGACGATGAAGTCCGCTCCGGCACTCGCCAGGCGGCGCGCCCCAGCCAGCAAGAGTGGCGTGGGGTCTGGGCCATCATACAGCAGTGCCTCCGTGCGATCGGGCACAGCCGGGTTAGACTCGATGATGACGTGCAAATGATCCTGATCGCGTTGAGCCGGTGTGGCTTCAATAATCTTTCGATAGAGATCGACCGTCGCGAGCGGCCCCATGCCACCCAGCACGCCGATCACCTTGCGTTCGTTCAACCGACTCAACCTCCACTAGGCAATTAGGCAATGATCTCAATCGGCACTTCGCGCACGGTGCCATCGACACGATACGCGCGCGCGTCGGGCGGCTCGGCCGCGAACGACACGATCACCATGACCGCATCGGGGTAGAAGGCGTTTGATAGATCGGTTTCCGACGGAACCGGGACGCTGCGCGGGTGCGAATGGAACAGCGCCCCCAGCTGCCATCCGTTGTGATCGATGTCACTGAAGGCGTCCACGATCTCCGCCAAGTCCATATTGTAGCGGGTTTCGCTCTGCTCGGTGTTCGTTCCCGGATAGAGCTTCACCGCCACGCCTCCGTTAGACGCGATGATCCCGCATCCTTCAATCGGAATTACGGAGCGTAAGTGATCGATCATCTGCTGAAAAAGCGGCCCAGGAATGCGCAAACCGGACATTTCTTTCTCGCCGCCGCCATCGGGAACGGGAATCGCCATCCCACTATCGATATGCTGCTCAGACACGGCTGACCTGCCTTTGTACAATCCAGTTGGCGAGCTCGTGGTTGGCGCCAGCTCGTACCAGAGTTGGCACGGACACATAGCTTCGCGGCCAAACGAGCGAGTCATCGCCAACCATTGTCATCAAGGCCGATGTGGCCGGGAGATGAGAGGCGGACCCCAGATGTTTGTTGACTTGAGCTTCTTTGAAGTTGAAGAAGGTCACCAGCGATCCTTTGAACGAGATTTCGGAACGATTGTG
The DNA here is from genome assembly GCA_963782955.1 of uncultured Chloroflexia bacterium. GTDB lineage: Bacteria > Chloroflexota > Chloroflexia > Thermomicrobiales > Thermomicrobiaceae > CALAGB01. The sequence goes on from CAWALJ010000002.1 coordinate 750,284, forward strand.
ACGCGTGCCAGAGAGACGAGCGGCTGTCTTTCCTCCGAGCTCATCCGGATGGATGAGGATTTTCACTACGTGTGGGTCGAACGCTGGGAGAATCGAGAAGAGCATAACAATTTCAACGAGGTCCTGTTCGGACAGCTACTCCCGAATCTACCGAACATCGATCGCTATGCAACGCGGCTGGTTGATCGAGACGCGGAAGGCTACGTCGTGATCTGACGACGCAGCTCCGCCGGGGCGACTGGGAACCAGGTACATGCGATCGATCTCGGCACCCACATCCGTTTGACGGATGAAGGCCAACGCACGTCTGTCACCGCGTCAGCAATGCCATCAATCGCGCACATGTTGTCGAACTGATTGTCAGTCGGAGAACGTCAGATTCTGCAGGCGCCCGATTGGCGGCAGTGGGCCATCGATCAGCGGCAGCGCGTAGCGACGGAACGCATCGGTCACCGAGCGATCGTCGCTGCCAATGAACTCGTCCGGCAGCAAGCGCTCACGGTTCGCCACCTGCTCCAGCGGGATCGAACTGGTGTGCACGAGGTACGGATCGTCGCCGCTACGCTCCAGTGTGACCATGACGCCCGAAATACCCTGAGCCAGCAGATCGACCGCAGACGCTCCAACGCGTACCGCTTCACTGAGATCGGTCTCGGCAACGCTGTCGATGAACATGCGCGAGATCGTTCCAGGCTTATCGAAGCGCGCTTTCAGTCCCAGTCGATCCTCGATCGCTCGGGTCAAAGACGGCCCCGGCCCTGGAACATACGGATGTCCAAACGCGTCGCGCCATTGAACGTCGTCGCCGCCAATCGGCTCTCCGTTCGCGTTCCGTAGTGTCTCCGGCACCACCGCCACCACCATGCCGTGTCGCTCCCAAACGGTCTGAACCTCGTTGAGGAGGTGATCGAGGTCCCGGGGCGGACGCTCCGGGAAGAAGATCAACTGCGGCGCCTCACTGCTTGATTCCTGTCCCAGCGCGCAGGATGCGGCCACCCAGCCCGCGTTGCGTCCCATCACCTCGATGATCTTGACCGGGTAGAGGGAAGCAGTCGCCTCGGTGTCCAGCCCAGCGTCGCGGGTTGCCAGTGCCAGGAAACGTCCAATCGATCCGTAGCCGGGGCAGTGATCTGTACCAGGGAGGTCGTTGTCGATCGTCTTGGGAACGCTGATGACGCGCAGTGAGTAGCCAGCGTCACTCGCGAACCTGCTGAGGCGCAGAGCGGTGTCAGCAGAGTCGTTACCGCCGATGTAGGCGAAGGCATGGATGTCATGCGCACGGAGAACATCGAGCGCTCGTTCGGCGTCCGTATCGTTGAGCTTGCGCCGAGAGGTGCCTAGTGCGGCCGACGGCGTCCGCCGCACCCGATCAAGTAGCGCTTCGGGTTGACGGCCGAGGTCGACGAACGATGCGTTCAGCACACCTTCGATGCCGCTCCGGGCTCCAATAATGGCGCCGAAACGGCCGGAGCGCCGGGCGGCCTCGACAGCACCGACCAGGCTGCCATTGATGACGGCCGTGGCACCGCCCGACTGGGCAATCAGCAGATTCTCTTCACTCGTCAAACCGCATCCTCACGTCAGATTGTCCGCTGTTGGCGGTCGAAGCCCGCTAGCGGACTCGATAGCCACCCGCCGAGATCTCCTCACGATCGCCAGTGATGACGGTCACACCACCGTGTTCGTCGCTGCGCGGCTCGTCCCGACGGGGCGGTCGAGATTGGCCCGCTTGCTCAGTATGAACGAAGATCGGACCGAGCACGAACATTGAAACCATACCCATACGGCCCTCCGGTCGTTTGACCTCGACACTCGAGATTCGCAAACCTGCGACGCTCGCGTCCGTCATGACAAGGCGTTGGAGCCAGATGCTCAAGCGCGGCCCCAGCACAATTGCGGCGAGCAATCCAGCTAGGAACGGTAGCCAGCTCAGCTCACGCAGCAGCACGAGCGCGACAATGAAGACGAAGGCCATGACCAGCTGCGCCGCGATTAAACTCGTGCCACAACGTGGATGAATCGCTAGACGACGCTCACCAGCCTGCAGGCGACGCAAGCCTTCCTCGGCGGCGGATGCGACCAGATCCGGCGGGGCGCCTCCCTGGATAGTGAAACCGTCGGCGTCGGCCAGACCCGCGAGACGAGTCCTCCCCAGCCGTTCCTCGATAACGTTGATCGTCGCGTGCTCCAGGGCGTGGTTGCGTCGCAGGCGCCGGTCGCGAAGCAAAGTACGAAATTGAGCGGGGGCCGTGATTAAAGTCGCCAGCGATGCGAGAGTGAAGCCGATCGTCGAGATGATGACGAGAAGGACAACGAAAACGAAGGCAACGAAGGCAAAAAAGAAAAGGAACATGTTCTCCTGCTATTCCCGCCGGGCATCAGGTCCCGGCGGCACACTCAATTTTGCCATAGGGGCCAATGGTAGAATCACGTCTACACCGCCACACCCAAGCGCATGAACACCATCTCAGGAGGAAGCGATGTCGACATCTTCTGCTCCGAGCTCGGGATTCCTCACCGTTGGCGGCGCCCGCCTCTACTACGACGATCAGGGCGCGGGGTCACCCATCGTGCTGATTCATGCGGGCATTGCCGACAGCCGCATGTGGGACGCGCAAATGGCTCGGCTTTCAGCGCATTACCGCGTGATCCGATTCGATCTGCGCGGATTCGGCAAGTCAGAGACCGAGCCGGAGCCATTCAGCGACGTGGCAGATCTCGCTGAACTCTTCCGAGCGCTCGATATCGAACCAGCGGTTGTCGTTGGCGCATCGATGGGAGCCAGGGTAGCGGTGGAGCTTGCCCTTGAGCGACCCAATCTGGTCCGCGCGCTCTTACTGGTCGCTCCTGGCCTGTTCCGCGGCTTACCGCCGTCGGAGCCGCTCGCAGCAGGTTGGCGAGCCATGGAGCAAGCGTATGAGGCGGGCGACACGGATCGCATGCTCGAGTTGGAGCTCGGATTGTGGGTTGATGGTCCACGACGCAGCCCACATCAGGTGGAACCGTCGCTTCGGGAACGTGTACGCGACATGAACGCAGTCGCCTATCGGCTGGAAGCGTTGGCGTCGGGCCGCCAGAGCTTATCGCCACCGGCCGTCGAGCGCTTGAACGAACTGAAGGTACCGACGCTGGTGGTGGTGGGAGACGAGGATCAGCGCGACATCCTCGACATCGCCGACTATCTCGTCGATCAGATTTCAGACGCACGTGAGGTCGTTGTCCGTGACGCGGCGCATATGTTGACAATGGAACGGCCAGAAGAATTTAACGCGCTGGTAGTGGAGTTCGTTAAATCACTCAACGGCTAGTATGAACGCTGGGCGCCGCTGCACAGGGCAGAGCGACGCCCGTGGCCTCAGTCAGATTGAATCGACTCGGCCCATATGGGCCAAGCCTCCTGAAGATCAGCCGACGCGTTCCTCTTCGCCATACTCCGGCTCCGGCGACTTCAGGCCGTGATCGTAGAGTTCGATCGCCTTGACGATCGCGTTTGCGATGTTGTCGCACAGTCGGCTGAAATCCTGCTCGCTCATATGGCCCGGAGCGGCTGGTAGACCCTGCTTGATCTCGCCCACGAGCTGGCTGACGTCGATTCCGTGCTTCTCGCCTGGCATAGATCTCTCCTTTCCTGCGAGTCAATGTGCCGCATCGATCGCGCCTCGATTATCGCCGAAAGACAGATTCCTGAGCAATCGCGGAAGACGAACGAGGCCGGTTGATGCACCGGCCTCGTTCATACGGTCAGCCAATTGGCTGACGAGATATTACCGATTGTGCGGGCAACCCCGCAGGATCATCGAATAGAAGACTAATAGATGACTGCGCGATCGACCGTGCGGCGAATGACTTCGAAATCGCGGCGAGCTTCGGATGCGCTGGGGCCACCCTGGTAGCGGCTTCGAGCGATCGAGCCATAGTAATTCTCGAACGCGTTGTCGCGCGCAGAAGCAGCCGTGAAGAAGTGAATGAACTTCGAGATTGTTGCCATTGTCTTGTCCTCCTGCATGGTGGGCGATCCATGTCACGCCCGAACTGAGATTATAATATCACCATATCGCGATAATGTCAAGAGGTGCGCAAGATCCTCGCTGGTCCTATCCCCGTCGGCCCGAATGTACCGCCCAGCCGTGGGGAAATCCCGTGCGTGAACCGGTCGTCAGCCGCAACCGGTAGATCGTTTACGAGCAGCAATATGACGCCCGTGAAGTCTGCGGGACCGCTCATCCCGTCTATCCGCCGGTGAAATCCTGTTCTATCCTAGTGAGGAGTGAGCAGCGGCCCGATGGTGGCCGTTGTATCGATGCGCATAACGCGGTCGGTCGATCGCGCTTGCCGAACCCGGCGGCGCCGATCATGGCACGACCCGATGCTGAGCAAGATGGGCCTGTGTGAAGATGAGCAAACTGATACTATCCGTCGCGACGACCGGCAGTCGCACCTCACGCGATCAGACTCCATACGTCCCCATCTCGCCCGAAGAGATCGCCGAACAGGCCATCGCCTGCTACGAAGCGGGCGCTGCCATCGTCCACATTCACGTGCGTGATGACGAGGGACGCGTGACTTGCGAACCCGAGCGCTACGCCCGAGTCGAAGAGATTATTCGCTCAAGCGGCTGCCCGATGATTGTCAACATGTCCACCGGAGGCGGTGCCGGGATCATCTCGGACGAGGACCGCATGTCGCCGGTCAAACTGAGTCCGGAGATCGCCTCGTTCGATTGCGGGTCGGTCAACTTCGGTGACGGAGTCTTCGTCAACTCTCCTTCCTTCCTCAACACATTGGCGGATCGCATGGACGAGTTTGGCGTCAAACCCGAGATCGAATGCTTCGACAGCGCAATGATCGAGAACGCCAAACGCCTGATCGATCAAGGCAAGCTGAAGCCACCCTTCTGGTTCCAGTTCGTGCTCGGGGTTCGAGGCGGCGCTCCGGCGACCCCCCAGCAACTGGTCCACATGGTGAATCAGCTGCCGCCCAATTCGATGTGGTCGGTCTGCGCAATCGGCCGCTATCAGCTACCGATGAACATGCTGGCCATTGCCATGGGCGGTCACGCCCGGACCGGCCTGGAGGACAACATCTATTACTCCTATCGGATGCTGGCTGAGGGGAACGCCCCGTTGGTGGCACGGCTGGCACGCATCGCCAAGGAAGCGGATCGAGAACTGGCGACCCCGGATGACGTGCGTGAGATGCTCGGACTCGAACCGCATGGAGTTGCGTGATGCGCATCGTTGCCGCCGAGCTGTCTCATGAGACCAACACCTTCAGCAACGTGCCGACCGACCTGGCGGCGTTTGAGCGGGCGGGAATTCACCGTGGCGACCAGATCGCGCGTCACCTGGCCGGAACGGCAACGCCCTTTGCCGGGTTCATCGATGCCGCAACCAACCATCAGTTCGAGTTGATCCCCATCCTATCGGTGTGGGCCACACCATCTGGCATGGTAACCGGCGACGCCCTGGGAACGCTGCTCGACGAGATCATCGCCGGAATCCAGGCGAACAAACCGGTAAATGGCGTCCTGCTCGGGCTACACGGCGCCATGGTTTCGGAGTTGGACCCGGACGGGGACGGCTATATTCTCGAACGGGTGCGTAACGCGGTTGGACCGGAGGTGCCGATAGTCGCCACATTAGATCTGCACGCCAATATCAGCCAGCGCATGATCGATCATGCCGACGTGCTGGTCGGGTTCGACACCTATCCGCACATCGACCAGCGTGATCGAGGTCGCGAGGCGGCCGACCTGCTGGTGCGCATGATCCGGCATGAGATCAATCCGACGGCGGCGCTGGCCAAACCGCCGATGCTGCCAACCTCGCAGAACATGCCGACCGGCCGCGACCCGATGAAGTCGATTATCGCCCGTGCTCACGAGATGGAGGCGCGACCCGACGTGCTGAACGTCACAGTTGCGGGTGGCTTCCCACCGGCCGACGTCGCCGAAGCGGGTTTCAGCGTGATCGTCACCACAAACGACGATGCACACTCGGCTGATTCACTGGCCGATGACCTGGCTCACTTCGCCTGGGATCGTCGCGAAGGGTTTCTAGGCGGCGTTGCCAGCTGGGAAGAGGCGATTCGGGCGCTGCAAACGATCGAGAAGGGTCCGTTGGTGCTGGTCGACATCGGGGACAATCCCTGGACGGGTGGCCCTGGTGATAGCTCCGAACTTCTCCGATTCATGCTCGGTCAGGACGTGCGTAACGCGGCGCTGGCACTCATCAAAGACCCGGAATCGGTAGCTCAGTGCATCGAGGCGGGAGTCGGCCAGGAAGTACGGCTCCACCTTGGTGGCAAGACCGACACCCTTCACGGCGAGCCACTCCTGGTGACTGGCTACGTGCGCATGCTATCGGACGGTAGCTTCATCAACGCTGGCCCGATGCACGCCGGAGTTCGCGTAAATCTCGGTCGGACCGTGGTCCTGGTGGTCAACGGCATTGAAGTGCTGGTGACCGAGCACGCCGAAACCCCAATCGATCTGAACATCTTCCGCTCGCATGGTATCGAACCGACGCGACGTCGCGTCATTGCCTTGAAGGGCAAGGGACATTTTCGGGCCTCGTTCGAGCCGATCGCCGAGCGTGTGGTGCTGGTCGAAGGTCCTGGGATTACCGGTGCGGACCTGTCGCGCCTCGAGTTCCGCCACGTGCGCCGTCCCATGTGGCCGCTCGACGACACCGAGTGGGAGTAACGCGCCCATCTTGTCCAGACACCCGAGCGAATCTTGATTTGGTTTGTACGGGAGCAGAAAAGCTGCTCCCGCTCTTGTACGTGATGGATCATCTGCGAGTGTGTGGCCTCGTCGGGGGACTACCCTTACAGCGGTAATCCCAGAGGTTGACGCGGTTGACCCTCGATAGCGAAGCACAGACTCCGTGGGCAGACTGCAGTCTACCCCTACAGTCGAAGGCACCGTTACGGCAATACGCCCCAGAACTGCCAGCAGTTTCCTCGGCTAACATCTGCGGGAGCAGCTTGTCTGCTCTCCGACAGTCTGATCCTTACATTTCGGCTACCGAAAGCGATGCACGCCACTGCTCACCGTCGAAACAAGATTCGAGTCACGAATCCACATTCATAACTTGGCGTTAAAAAGACGAGAGGCCTGTCTGGTGGGCCAGGCCTCTCGCGGGATAAGGGGGAGAGTAGGGGGTGGGCAGCGGCGCGACTCGCTGCCCGGGGGTTAGGTGTGATCTGGTGATACGGCGAGCTTTACCGTGAATGTAAGCGTCTTGCCTGAGCTCGCCCGGTAGACCTCCAATTTGACGTTGTCACCCACTTTGTAGTGAAACAGTAGGTTCTCTAGCGGGTGATCGCTGTCGATGGACTGATCGTTTATCTTGGTTACTACATCGTTTACCTGAATCCCGGCTTGTGCAGCCGGTGAGCCTGCTTGCACGTCGGTAACTGTCACGCCGTTGTCGATAGGAAGGTCGTTGGCTCGAGCCGACTTTGGCGTGAGTGGCTCATAGGTGATCCCGATAAACGGTCGAACGACTTTGCCGTTGGCGATGATCTGACTCGTGATGTCTTTCACCGTATTGCTTGGAATCGCGAACCCGAGACCCTCGGCACTCACACCTGGTTCTGCTTGCCGAACCACGGCGGTGTTGACCCCGACCACCTGCCCAAGCAGGTTAAGCAATGGTCCACCTGAGTTGCCAGGGTTGATCGGCGCGTCATGCTGCAACATGTTTTCCATGTTGTGACCAGCTTGCGTCTGCAGCGTTCGGTTGAGCGCGCTTATGATCCCCTCGGTCACGGTGTTGGTGAAATCTCCCAGGGCGCTTCCAATGGCGATCACTCGATCGCCTGGGCGCAGATCATCCGAATTCCCGAACGGAACCGTCGCCGGAACTTTTCCGTCGAACTTGACGACCGCCAGATCGGCAAACGAATCCGTGCCGAGCAGCGTCGCTTTCTGTTCTGTCCCGTCCGCGAAGATCACTTTGATCTCCTGACTTCCCTCGACCACGTGGTTATTGGTAATCACGTGACCCTGGTCGTCGATAATGAACCCGGTGCCAGTCGCAGCAGGTTGAAGTTGGCCGTTTCCGTCGAACCCCTTTGCCTGCTGTTCATTTACTACGGTGACAACCGCCTGACTGACCCGCTGGACAACGTCCGCGACTGACGCGACGTCGTTCGAATCGCCCGGTGGCGGTACGATCACCGCCGGAGTCGCTGTCGTGGTCGTCGTTGGATCCGGCAAGGCGCTCGTCGGTGTAGCACTGACGGCACGAGCCGAAACCGTGGTGGCAACCCCTACGGGTGCAGGTGGCGAACTGGGTGCAACGAAGTAGGCTGTGAGTCCGCCTGAGATGGCGCCTGCGATCGTCCCGAGACCGAGCGCCGCCACGGCAACCGTGACAAGAACTCCAAGACCGAATCGGCGCTGCATTGTGCCGCTTACCTCTCCAGCCGGTCTGGAGGTGTCCCCCCTGACCAGTTTCTATACTGAGCCCCGTCACTGAACTCGTCGTTAACTCAACCTGAAAGCAAGCTGAATTTGCCGGCGCTTGACGGAGCCCCGTTCTAATCGCTATCGTTCGGGCGCTGTGGAGATGTTCGGTGCCGCCCCTACTATGAAATTGCTTCGATATCTGGCCACCATAATGGTGCTTGCCGTAGCGACAGTTGCATGCCAGCAACCCACCGCCCCCACTGGCCCGGCGGGAACGCCGAGCGACCCGAGCAGCTATGCCAACAGCAACCTCTTGGTCAGCGCCACATGGCTTCACGATCATCTCAACGACACTTCATTGCGCATAATTGACCTCAGTTCGAGCCATGACTATCAGCAAGGACACATTCCGGGCGCCGTACATCTCTGGTGGCAGGATACGATTGAGATCCATAATGATGTCTATGGGATGATGGTAGGGAAATCGGGCGTGGAGCAGATGGTACGGGAGTCAGGCATTACGCCCGATTCACACGTGGTGCTCTACGACGCTGCTGGAGATCGCTTCGCGGCGCGTCTTTTGTGGGTGCTGAACGCAAACGGCTTCAATAACGTGTCGGTCCTCAACGGCGGTCGCCAGGCCTGGATCGCTTCTGACTTCTCCCTCTCGAAAACCAGCCCGACCGTGCCTGCGGGCAATCTCGAATTGACACTCAACTACAAAGTGTTGATCGGGGCGGACACAGTCGCTGCTCACCTTCACGACCCGAACTACGTCTTCGTCGACAATCGCACCGCGTCAGAGCTCCAGCAAACCTGGTACGGAAAACTGCGCCCAGGCAGGATTCCAGGCTCGAGGCAGGTCCCCTACCCATCGATAACCCAGAGCGGTTCGATACCGTACTTCCAGAGCCCGGAGATCTTGAAAACTATCTTCGACAACGCTGGCGTTACACCAGACAAGACCGTCGTTGTCTATGGTCTGGACGGAGTCACGGCCGATCAGACCTATCTGGCGCTGAAGCTGCTCGGCTACCCATCTGTACTGGTCTACGATGGCTCGTGGGCGCAATGGGGGGCGGACAAGAGTCTGCCAATCGAACCACTGCCGTCAGCGATCACGACGGGCTCAGCCCATCCAACTCCAACCGGCGAGGCCACCCCGTGATCATCGACGTACTGATCGAGGATCCGAAGGGTTCGACCGAGCGTCACGTGCGGGATCGCTCGACTGGAGAGTGGAGGACGTACACGTTCCCTCACACCTCCCAGCCCTGGCCGGCCAGCTATGGTTTCGTTCGCGACACACTCAACCCGATCGACGGCGACGAATTGGACGTGCTCCTACTCTCGACATCGAGTCTGGAAACAGGCGCAGCGATTCGAGCGAGAGCGGTCGGAATGATTCTGCGACCGGACGGCGATCACAAGATTCTGGCGGTCGAATGTGATGAATCCGCCTTTCGGCATGTGCGGACCCTCGCGGACGTGCCCCCAGGGGAGATCCGGGCTATCGAGACCTGGTTCAGCGGATGGTCGACACTGGGCGATTGGGCGGATGAGCGGCAGGCGGCAGCACAGATCGCGCGGGCACGGCGGCATGCGACGACGCGGCAACCAGCCCAGTGAGCCCGGCTAATCGAACTGCGGCTTCGAGCGCGAAAACTTCTGCCGCCCATGTGCGCCGCTCGCTCATCGTCATCGGCCTTGCGTTCCTGTTCGGCGCTTTGGTTCTGCTGATCCCGCTCCACGGCATCGCACCCTGGCCACACCGAGTGCTCGCCATCGTTGCCACCGCCCTGGTGTTGTGGGTTGGCGAGGGGCTTGACATCGCCGTCACCTCGCTGGCGGTGATTGCCTTGCTGGCGATCTTTGGCCCGACCGAGTCATCCCAGTCGACGCGCGACGCCCTGTATGGGTTCCAGCTACCCGCGGGCTACTTCATTCTCTGCACCCTGGTCGTCGCCACCGCCACCGTCAAGAGTGGACTGGCCGAACGACTGGCCCGGCTGTTGATCGCGGGAGCGCGCGGCTCGGCTCGGCGCATGTACGTGCAATTGATGCTCTTCATGCCACCGTTCGCGATGATCATCCCGTCAGCCACCACCCGCAACGCGATTCTCATCCCGGCCTACGAACACGTCTACGAGCAATACGGCGTGAAGCGTGGCGACCGGCTGCCGACCTTGATCAGCCTAGCGATGGCGGTGCTGCAGATGATCGGTTCCACCGCGGTCCTGACCGGTGGTGTGTTGCCAATCACTGCGTCATTCCTGCTCGGCGGCATGAGTTGGGGTGAGTGGTTCCGCTACATGTCAGTTCCCTGCTACGCGGTGATGTTCGGCTCGTCGATCCTCCTCTATGCCTGGTATCGACCGAAGATGCCGACCCAGACGCAGCCGGATCAGGTCGCATCCAAACCTGGCGCGAACGGCTGGACCTCGACCGAGATTCGCACCGCCGTCATCATCGCCATCATGACAACGCTCTGGCTTGGTGACTTTCTGACGGGATGGGACCCACTTATACCGGCGCTGTTGGGAGCCGTCGCGTTGCTCACTCCGGGACTCGGTGTTATCACTTGGAAGGACTTCGAGGGAGCCTCGCCCTGGCGCCTCTTCTTTGTAATTGGCAGCGCCCTCTCGATCGCACACGCGATGGAAACGAGTGGCGCCGCGGCCTGGCTGGCGAGCAGCCTCCTCAGTCACGTCCCGCTGGCGGGATTGCCGGTCATGCTCTTGCTACCTACATTGCTGTTGGTGATGGTGCCAGTAAGCTTGCTGCTACCGAATCGATCCGGAGCCCTGGGAATCCTGATTCCACTGCTGACCTCGATATCGGTCAAGCTTGGACTCAACCCGATCCCGATTGGGCTGATGGCTACCCTGACGGTGCAGACGACAACGTTCTATCCAGTGCAGAACGCGTCGACGTTATTGGTGTATCAGACGCGGCACTTCGCGCCCTTCCAACTGCTCAAGGCAGGTCTAACCGTCTTTGCGGTCAGTCTGTTGGTGATGTTGACCATCGCATTTCCGTGGTGGTCGCTGGTGGGATTGCCGCTCCATCGGTAGATGGCATGTGTCCGCAACGCTGGCGACTTCAGTTTGACTATCGATAGGAAACAATGCGCTATCGCGACGGTATTCTCAAGGTGGAACATGGAATCCTCCCTGGACTGCGGGAGGTGCTCGAAGACCTCGCCGAAAACGAGACGGTCCACTCGATCGTGCCCGGTCGCATCTACGTCACCCGTGGCCGGCCGGGCGGATCTTTGCGCGTCAAGGCCAGCACGCCAACCGCGACCGGGGTCAAGCTGATCGCGCGACTCGGTTCCTCGGTGCAGGAAGTCTTCGTCGTTTGTGACGACCTTGGCACGGTTCGCAAGGCGCTCAAGAGCAAATAGCCTCGTCAACGATTCAAACGCGCCTATTCCCATGCCGCTCCTCCCCGTTTGGGCAGGTCGCAGGCCGCCGTTTCTTCTCATCTCTAAACTTGCCGCTCCGGATAGCATTGCGTTGACAAGACGCAGGCAGACGGAGGTGTGGATGGCGTGGAACGGTTGGCACGGGGGAAGTAACGGTCATGGCGGCATGCGTAGCCGTCAGAATGGCCGATCACCAAACGGCTCCAATGGACAAAACGGGGAAGAGAAGACGACCACGCGCGACGTGCTGCGGCACAACGTCGAGGCGGCGCTCAGCGGTATCCCGCGCGTGTTGCGGTTGGTGTGGGAGACGAGTCCACGTCTTAGCCTGGCGATGGGTACGATCTCGGTGGCTCAGGCGGCCATTCCCGCTAGTCAGGTCTGGCTCTCGAAGCTGATCATCGACGCCGTGGTTGCCGCCATCAAGACGGGCGGAGCGAGAGCCGACGTACGCCGCATCGTCATCATCGCGATTCTACAATTCGTGATCGCGGCACTCGGCAGCCTCTTCTCAACACTCTCAAACATCTTCCAGCAATTGCTTCAGGAGCAGGTCTCGAATCGCATTCAGATGGCGCTGATGGAGCACGCTGATCGCCTCGACCTGGCCTTCTTCGAGCGCTCGGAATCCTACGATCTGATTCAACAGGTACAACGAGAAGCAACGATGCGTCCGGCCATGATGGTCTCGCAGACGTTCGGGCTGATCCGCACCACGCTCACGTTCGCCTCAATGGTCTCACTCATCGTACGGCTACAGTGGTTCCTGGCGGTCATCGCGCTCCTGGCACCGATTCCGGCATTCATTTCCAGCACGCGCTATGGCTGGTGGGGCTATCAACTGATGCGGCGCCAGTCTCCAGCCCGGCGCATGATGTCGTATCTGACGACGCTCATGACCACCGACACCTATCACAAAGAGGTGAAGCTGTTTAATCTGGGCTCGTTCTTCAACGACCGCTACCGCAATATTTTCGACGTCTACTACGAAGAGAATCGCGCGCTCGTCGTGCGCCGCTACCTGGCGGGTTATGCCTGGGGAGCGCTTTCGACGCTGGTTTCAAGCGGCACGTACCTCTACGTGGCGCTGCGCACAGTAGCTGGTGCCATTACGCTTGGCGACTTGACCCTCTTCACTCAGGCAGCGGTCTCGATCCAGAGTAACTTTCAGGGAGTCCTCACCGGACTCTCGTCGATTTACGAGCATCAGCTATACCTCACGACGCTCTTCGACCTGCTTGAGTCGACACCGCAGGTCAGCGCGCCGGAGCACCCGATCTCGCTGCGTCGCCCATTCCAGCAGGGCATCGAGTTCCAACATGTGTCGCACACCTATGAAGGGACCGATCAGATCGCGCTGCACGACGTCAGTTTCACTATCGAGCCTGGTGAGACGATTGCCATCGTGGGCCGCAACGGAGCGGGCAAAACGACCCTGGTCAAACTGCTGGCACGCCTCTACGACCCCATTGAGGGCAAGGTGCTAATCGATGGCCATGACGTCCGCGAGTATGATCCTGCGGACCTACGCAACGAGATTGGCGTCATCTTCCAGGACTACGTCACCTATCAGCTAAGTGCGAGAGAAAATATTGGACTGGCGCGCACCGAGCGAATCGAGGACATGCCGCTGATCACCGCCGCCGCCGAAAAGAGTGGCGCCCATCCGGTCATCGCCGACCTGCCAGAGGGCTACGACACTTTGCTCGGCCGCTGGTTCGAGCAAGGCCACCAGTTGTCTGGTGGTGAATGGCAGAAGGTGGCCCTGGCGCGCGCGTTCATGCGCGACGCGCAGATCCTGATCCTGGACGAGCCAACGGCCGCACTGGATGCACGAGCGGAGTACGATCTGTTTGTGCGCATGCGCGAGTTGACGGCAGGCAAGACCGCCGTCTTCATCTCGCACCGCTTCTCGACGGTGCGACTGGCCGATCGAATCCTGGTGCTGGAGAATGGTCGACTGGTCGAGCAAGGGTCACACGACGAACTGATGGCCCTCGACGGTCTTTACGCTGAACTGTTCAGCCTGCAAGCCGCATCCTACCGCTGACACGACCTGCCTTTGACTGCCCGTGCGTTGCGGCGCACGGACGGCCGATGGTAGCATCTTGTGGCGCCCATTCCGCCCCTTCATAGGTAATGAACAGCCACTGGTGAATGCAGACACAACGGCAAGTCGCGCGCGACGTGCGTCTGGAGCGGTGACAGGACTTCCATGGCAACGCGGCTGAAACGGCTCGAACTGCACGGCTTCAAGAGCTTTGCCACCCCCACGACATTCGTCTTCGACACTGGAATCACGGCCGTCATCGGGCCCAATGGCTCCGGAAAGTCCAACATTTCCGACGCCTTGCGCTGGGTTCTTGGAGAGCAGAGCTACTCCAACCTGCGCGGACGGCGCACCGAGGACATCATCTTCGCCGGGAGTAGCGCCCGGTCACCGATCGGTATGGCCGAGGTGACCGTCACACTCGACAACCAGGATGGGGATCTCCCCATCGCGTTCTCGGAAGTGAGTGTCACCCGTCGGGCCTACCGCAGTGGCGAAAATCAATATCTGATCAACGGCGCGCGTGTCCGTCTGAAAGACGTACTGCAAGTTACCGCGTCACTGGGGCAGTCGCATACGGTAATCGGGCAAGGGCTCGTCGATGCTGTGCTGAGTCAACGCGTCGACGAACGCCGCAGTCTTTTCGAGCACGCCGCGGGGATCACCGGCCTGCGCATCAAGCACGCGACGGCAGGGCGGAACCTGGAAGAGAGCCAGGCCAACTGCACCCGCCTGGAAGACCTGCTGGCCGATCTCGAACCGCGTCTGCGCTCACTCGAGCGGGCGGCCCGTCAGGCACGTGAGTACGACGACGTCAAGCGACAGCTGCGCCAAGCGCTCGAACGCTTCTACGCTCGTCACTGGCTTCAGATCGGTGCCCGCCTGCGGGAGGCGCAAGCCGCGGTCGACGCGCTCGCCGCGGAACTAAATGACGCGTCAACCCAGCGAGATGCGATACGTCAGCAGGCAGACCGGGCTACGCAGAGTGTCGCACAGCGCGCGAGCGATCTGGAGCAGCTCAAGCTCGAAATCGCGCGCGTACGCGACGAGCACCAGAGCCTTTCCCACAACCTGGCGTTGATCGAGGAACGCCGCACGGCCTCAAAGAACCGGCGCGATGACGCCGAGCGCTCGCTTGCCACGATCCAGACGTCGATCGACGAACTCGCACGGGAACAGGCGGATCTCGACGAGACCACGGTCGTCATCGAGCAATCAACGGCAACGCGAGAGGCGCAGTTGACGTCGCTCGAAGCGGACAATGCCGAGTCTCGACGCCGTCTCGTGGATCTTGAATCGCGGCTGGCGGCCGCTGAGCAACGCAGCAACGAGCTTGAGCGCGCAAGCATGGTCAAGGAGACACGGCTGACGCTGTTGCGGGGCCAGATCGAACAACTCGAAGTCGAACGCGGACGACATCGGGATGGCTCCGCCGAGCGCCAGGCACAGCGTTCCGCTCTGATCGAACAGGGTCAGCAAATCGACCGTGCGGAAGCGGAGATCAGCGAGCGACTGGAACGATTGGCGACGCAGATTTCCGAGAACGCGGCAGAGATCGAAAATCACGTCGCAGAACGCTCAGAAATCGCCTCACGAGTATCTGACCTCGAACGGCGACTAATGGCCGCAGGGACGCGCTACGAAACGCTCAAGCGCCTTGAAGAGAGTGGGGTCGGACTCTACGCCGGTGTCAAGCAGGTGTTGGACGCTTCGCGCACGCAGCAGCTCACCGGCGTTCTCGGTACGTTGTCGAGCTTGCTGATCGTGCCAGCGGAGCTGGAAGCTGCCATCGAGGCGGCGCTCGGTGGCCACTTGCAGGATGTGGTCGTCGAACGCTGGGCCGACGCCGAGAACGCTATTCAACACCTGAAGCGCACGCAGAGCGGTCGAGCCACGTTTCACCCGTTGGACACCGTGCGCGGCCGTAGCACCTCGGCGCCGCAGCGGCCGACACCCGGCGTTCGCGGTCTGGCGTCCGACCTGATTCAGATGGATGAGCGCGTCCGACCGGTGATTGACGGTCTGCTTGGACGCGTGCTGGTCGCCGAAGATCTGGATGCCGCACGTGCCGCCATTCGATCGCTCTCGCCGGGCTGGAGCGTGGTGACGCTCGGTGGCGAGATTGCGCGCTCCAGCGGCACGTTGACTGGCGGCTCACGCATCAAGGAGACAGGTGCGTTGGCTCGTGAGCGGGAACTGCGCGAGCTACCACGTCAACGGGCCAGGTTGGAAAAACAGGCGGAATCAGTCAAGGGTGAGCTTGAGCAGATCGACGAGTCTCTTCGCGCATCCCGATCCGAGAAGCAGAAGATCGAGCTAGAGATCGGCGAAGCTCGCACGGACGCACGCGACTTGAAGGCCGCTCGTGAACGCCTCGATCGGCAGATGCAGGAGCTCCAACGGGCTGAAGCTGCCGAGGCTCAAGGCGTGGCACGTGTCGACCAACGTGCCGCCTCAATCGAGCACGAGATCGATGAACTGGTCCGGAGCCGAGAGCACGACGCCGATTCGCTCCAGGCAATCGTCGATGAGTGCAACAACCTGCGACAGGCGGTGGAACGAGCGCGGCAGGCAACCACCGACGAAGAACTGCAGCGGGTTCGGCGAGAGCTTTCCGGTTTGCGCGAACGCAAACGTGGCATGGACGAACAACGACGCCGGCTCGACACGCGACGGCAGGCGCTCCAGGAGCAGCGAGCCAACGGCGATCGGCGGCTGGCCGAACTCGACACCAGTATCGTCGAGCTTGATCGGGAGCACGACGCTGGCGTGCTGCAACGAGACGAGATGGCGCGACGACGGGATGAGCTTCAAACGCGCTTCGAATCGTTGCGCCAGGCACATGAGGCCGCAGCGGAGAACGAGCGTGCGGCTCGCCAGACGCTGGTCGAAGCCGAAGAGCGTTGTCGGGAACTCGAGCGTCGCCAGGATCACCTGAGTCTGGATCTGGCGCGTCGTCGTGACGAGCTCGAACTAACCCTGGAGCGGGCTGGGCGAGATTTGGAGGAGTCGGAGGTCGAGACGCTTCTCTCTGAAAGCGCTCCGGCCGAGGCAGACGACCTGCCCCGGCTCGAACGTGAGATCGGCCGCTTGCGCGAGCGACTGCGACGCATCGGTGTCGCCGGTGACGACGCCATCGAGCAGTATGAACGCGAAGCCGAGCGTTACAACTTCCTTCGGCAGCAGCTTGACGACGTGCGCTCCGCCAGTGACGCGCTTCGCACCCTTATGAATGAGCTCGATCGCACCATGGCGGCGGAGTTCGATCGCACCTTCACCGAAGTGGCACGCGTGTTCGAGACGACCTTCACCACGCTCTTCGGCGGCGGCAAGGCACGTCTTATTCGCTGCGATGACGAAGGTAACGCGACGGGCATCGATATCGTGGCGCAGCCTCCGGGCAAGCGGCTGCAGAATCTCGGGACTCCTCTCCGGTGGGGAGCGAGCGCTCACGGCAGTCGCGCTCCTCTTCTCGATCCTCAAGGTCAATCCGAGCCCGTTCTGCTTGCTGGACGAGGTGGACGCCGCGCTCGACGAGTCGAACGTGGTACGGGTGCGCGACGAACTACAGCGACTAGCGAGCAAGACCCAGTTCGTCGTCGTTACACACAACCGTGCCACCATCGAAGGTGCCGACACGCTCTACGGCATCACGATGGGTGACGACGGCGTCTCGCGCGTACTGTCGATGCGCCTGCCCGCCGAGGTCGTGAGCTAGCGGCGGTCGAATCATGACGACCATGCGGGTCGAAATCGCTCCATTTGTGTTTAACGTTCGGGTCGTATCAGGCGAGCGACGCCAACTCAGAACGCACCGAGTGCGGCGTCCGCCGACCGCATCGGCACGGAAATTGAGGGGCTTCCTTTGCATCTCGCCGCTGAAGGGCGATAATGGGGAGCGCGCGGACCCTCTCTTACTGACTGAAATTCAATCCGCCTTGATGGTGTACGGATCGAGCGACACGTATGGCCGCACAGACCGTTTCGCGCCCTGCTGATGACTTGACCGGCGTGAGCCAACCGGTTTCGGTTGCATCACTGTCGGGGCTAGCCGTCGTGGTCGCGGCGACGATCCTGATGCTCCAATCGATGCGCGTCTTCGTCTCCTACCTGGTCTTCGTGGTCGATCAGAGCAATCGATCGACGCTCGCGTCCATCGCGGTGAGTGTCTTCCTGGTCAGCGGTCTCTCCTGGATCTTCATCCAGCTTACCGGGGTGCGGCGTGTACTCGTCGGCTCTGCCCTGCTCCTCGCCGTATCGCGTGTACTACTCCAATACTGGCAAGCGCCGACGGTGCGTCTCTGGCTGGGAGCACTGGTCATCGTCTGTTGGGGTTGGCTGATCTTTTCGCTCATCGCCACCCGGCGCGATCTGGTGGCGCTTGGCATCGGGCTTGGGCTGGCCCTCGACCTGGGCATTCGCGTCGCGTTTCGCACGGTCGACACGCCCTGGATGCCGGGGCTGGCATCCTACGTCATCACTTGGCTGCTCGTAGCCGGGTTCCTCGTCGCGCTGACTCAGATGGATATGCCCGTGCAGGCAACCGGGTCAAGATTACGTGCCTCCTTGGCACTGCTTGCCATTGGCCCGGCATTCGCCCTCTACCATCTGGTGATCGGCAATCTCGGGCTGGCGCAGGCCCACCTGGGACTCGATTTTCCGGGTGCGTCGGTCGTCCTGACGTTTGGGGTGGCGATTGGCATTCTGGTGGCGGCCTTACGGTATTCGGGTGAGATCGCCATTCTTACCAGTGCGCGGTGGTGGATCGTCTGGAGAGCTGGACTCGCGGCCGGAGTGGCCGCTGGTTACGGCTGGTTTTGGGTCGCCCCGCGCAGCGGAGCCATTGGACTCATCCTTGGCATTGCCGCCAGCATCATTCTGCTGACCGAGATCATGCTCGACGGGGGCAGTGCGGCCGACGGTCGCGTCTCGATCTGGGGCGCGGTCTTCTTCACCGTTGGCCTGCTCGCCGAAGTGGGCCTCCTCTTCGGCTACTACACCTTTTCCGGCAGCCCGGCCTTCATCGTGGCGATCATCGCCATTTTCCTGCTCTGCTCGCTGGCCGTGACGTCGAAACCGATCTTCCGCAGACGGGATCGCGGCTTCCCGATCGTAGTCGTGGCCGGCGTGATTGGCGGGCTACTCCTGCTGATCAGTGGCTGGGAAGTCTGGTCCTGGAACGACGCATCGGCCACGGCCGCGATCGGTCCGAACCTGACCGTCATGACCTACAACATCCAGAACGGCTTCTCGGCGGGCGAACGCTTCGACCTGGAGCGGACGGCGGCGGTCATCGAAGCGCAGCATCCGGATATCGTGGTACTGCAGGAGGTCAGCCGCGGCTGGCTGGTGACGTCAGGCGTCGACGAGGTCCTCTGGCTCAGTCAGCGGCTCAACATGACCTACGCGTTCGGTCCGAACTCGGACGACGGCATGTGGGGTAACGTCGTGCTCAGCCGCGCGCCGATCGGTGAAGTCGACCTGACGCAGTACGACGTCACCGAGAATCTGAAGCGGAGCGTGCTCCAGGTGCAGATCGCCACGCAGGCGGGCGACGTGTGGGTGCTGGCCACCCACCTCGATGATCCCGCCAACGCGAATGCGATCCGCCTCCAACAAGCGAACGAATTAATCGCGTCCTGGAACCATCGTTCACCGACGCTGCTGATGGGCGACATGAATTCGGACCCGACCGACCCGGTCATCTCGGTCTATCGTTCGGCGGGATTGGTCGACTTCGGTCAACTGCTTCCCAAGTCGGATTTCACCTCTCGGGACGGCAGGCGCATCGACTACATCCTCGGCACCCGTGACATCGCGTTGAAGAGCATCCAAGTACCCAACGTCTGGTCCTCCGATCATCGACCAGTGGTCGCGAAAGTGATGATCTTGCCGATCCAGACATCGGTGCCTGGCACTCGCGAGACGGTCCAGCAGGAGTAGCCCTCTCCTGGCGGTCGCCAGCTGCGATCAGGCAGCAAACCCCTATGATCCGCGCAAAACGTTGCCGATTATCGAGCATGTTGTGGTCAATCGTGTGCCGGTCGCCAACTACCGTGTCCAGAGTCGAACAACTCACAGCGAACGCCGTGAACGCGAAAGGGGCGGGGCCGTCATTGGCCCCGCCCCATCGTGTTCATCGTTCTTTGCTAGCGGTAGAGTCGAACCCTATCTCGCGTAGACACTGACCGATGTCACGACGTTCTTGCTAGAGTCGTAGACATCCGATCCATGGGACACGCCCGTAACGGCAACGGTGTAGTTCATCGCCCAGAAAATGCCGGTAGAGTACTGTGCAACGCCGCTCCCGTTTGTCGTCACATGCAGCGTGGTGTTCACAAAGAATCCGCGCACATTTATCGTGACATTGGCGTTGGCGACTGGGCCAGAATCACCGCTAATCGTCACCGTTCCAGCAATGGTCCGCGACTGAGGATTGGTCGCGGTCAAGCCAGCTACCCAAATCGTCTGAATCGCAGGTTTCTGGTTGACCGTGATCGTGCCCGACGTCGCTACGTTGTTGCCCGGCGTGGCGTCAGTCTCGGAGTTCCCCAACGTCGCCGTCGCAGACACGGTGTAGTTCTGCGCGACGGTGCTGGTCGTGGTGTTCCAGGTGAAGTCGACTGTCTTGGTCTGGCCGCTGGTCAAGCGTAACTGACTGCGATCCTGGCAAGCCGACCGCACCAGACGGCGAGCTGCTTAGCGCCAGATCAAAGGTCTCGGAGAAGTCTCCGTCGTTCTTGACCGAGACGCTGACGGTTGCGGACTGCCCCTGCGTAACGGAGCCTGGCACGCTCACGCTCAGCACGTGGACATCATGCACCTGCGTGCTCGAAAGAGCGGAGCCCGTGCCGACGTAGGGAGTCGCATTCGCCGTCGCGGTGACGGTGAAGTTATGCGTACCGTCAATCGTTGGCGTCCATCCGAACGTCACGTCCTGCGATGCTCCGGGATCCAGCGAGATCGACTGCGGCGAAGAGGTGATATTCGACGCGAGCGAATCTTCAAGCTTTACGCTGATCGACTCGGTCACATTGCCGTTATTGGTGACATGCGCCGTGACGCTGTTGGCCACGTTGGTGTGGACCGGTGTGGTCACAGCGGCGACGTTCGTCACCGAAATGCTGTGCGACACCGCGTCGACGGTGATGTTGCCAGTGCCGGTGTTGTCGTTGCCAAGGTTCTTGACTTCGGCGCTGAACGCGTTGCTGCCTGTCTGGCTTGGCGTCCAACTGAACGTCACGTCCGCTCCCGATCCAACGCCGAGCGGTGATGTCGCGGCGTTGGTGCCGAGCGAGGTGCTGGTCGTGGTGTTCGTCAGCGTCACGTTCAGACCTGACTCGGCAACATTGCCGTTGTTCTGAATGTGCACGGTAACCGTTGTCGGCACACCATTCACCACCGGGCTCGGCGCCGTAATCGATGTCACCGCGACGTCATGCGTCGGCGTCGGTGGCTTGACTGGCCCAAACGCGGCATTGCCTACGTTCACCAGTGGCTGACTGCCGTACGGGTTACCCCAGGTTCCCGGCTCGCCGTTCGAGACCAGGGCACTGGATACCTGACTCGGAGTGGCACTCGGGTGATTCAACAGATACAGCAGCACCGCGCCGGTAACGTGCGGCGTCGCCATGCTGGTACCGCTGATGGTGTTGAGGCCGTTCGTGCCGCCGGGGACGCTGGTCGGCCAGTCTGAGGTGATATCGACACCAGGAGCGTAGACCGTTACCACCGGGCCGTAGTTGCTGAACGTCGCTCGCGTGTCGTCAGGGCCCCAGGACGTCGGTCCGCCATGTCCACCGGGAAGACCGTCCGAGTCAGCCAGCGCGCCGACCGCGATCGTCTCTGGATATGCGGCGGGCAGGGTGTTACTCGCGTCTTTGCCGTCGTTTCCAGCCGCCACGATCATCGGGATGTGATAGTTGTTCACCACATTGCAGACGGCCTGATGCGCGGTGTCGGCTCCCCAGAACCAGAACGATGGGTTGCCGCAGTTCGCCGTGTTCGAACCCGACCACGCGCCGCTGAAGTTGATCGCCCGAATATTGTCGTTCGCCGCGTTCGCCGCGATCCAGTTCAGTCCACAGACGATCGAGGAGACGTAGCCGCTTCCTGAACTATCGAAGACTTTGACGGCGTAGATCTTGGCGCCGGGCGCCACACCGACCACTCCGACGCCGTTATCCTTCGCGGCGATGGTTCCGGCCACATGGGTGCCGTGACCATTGTCATCCTGGTAGTTGCCCTGATTGCCGACGTAGCCGCAGTTGGATGCGTTGATGGCGTTGAAGCCGCCACCGACGTTGAGATCCTGGTTGCCAATGTCGACACCGGTGTCGAGCGTCGCGACGCCGATATTGAGGTCCGTGTGACTTCCGATATTCGCCGTTCCATTGTCAAGCGTGCCGATGCGTTCAACACCGGTCGGAACGATCTGTGGCGGCAAGTCGGCAACGTGCGCCACGCTGTCAGGTTGAACCGACGCAACACCGGAAATCGCCTGCAGGATTCTCACCTGAGTTGGCGTGAGCTCTGCTGAAAATCCCTTCAGCAGCGTGTCGAAACTGTGGGTTACGTGAAACCCATTGTTGTTTGCCAGTTGGTTGGCAAAGATGCCGGCGTTCCCGACACCGGGAGAGAAAGAGACAATATAACGCTGAGGCACGTTGTTTTGGGCATCCTGCGCCAGGGCCGCGATCGGAACCCCAAGCGCTGACAACCCCAAGAAGAGAATCAAGAACACACGGAGTGCGCGATTCATTTCGTCTCCCAAGTCAGCCAGGATCGCCTGCCGGGTGAGTCCCCGTCAACCCTAGACGCAGGTGCTGGACGATCATACCGAACGGACAAACTCTACGGACCAGCCAACGACGCTGTCAACCTGCTTGAGTGCTTCCAGCTGGCGACAGGACCGAATTAGTGCTTTCCGGTTAACCCAAACGAACCAGGAAGAGTACTGGGTGCGACGAATTGGTGAGGAATTTCTGCTGATGCGAGACGCGGGCGATCTTGAACCGGGAACAATGTCGAGGCGGCACTTGCGACCGCCTCGACATTCATGAGACCTATAGCCGAGCCTGAGCGACCGCCGAGGTCGTCCAAGACAGTAAGCAAATTGCTATGAGGGCCAGTCCGACTCGATCGGTAATCGGTCTAGGGCACTTGAACGTGAAACGAATAGTCGGAGTCACGCTCGTGGTGGTCGCCGATGGGGTTCGACCAGGTGGCATGAACGACGATGAAGTATTCGCCCGACGGCACGGAGACCGACCAGGACGGCGAGGTCACCGGGATTGACGCTTTGGCGGTCGGAGCGGTCTGCGGCGAGAAGCCCGTCAACGTTTTTCCGCTGGTCTGGACCGACTTCAAGTTACCGGCGGACGGATAGATGGACAGGTCGAGCGTCTTCAGCGTCGTGTCACTCTGAGAATTTTGATAGCGCCAGGTGAAGCTGATCTTTTCCCCCTGCGCCAGCTTGAGCATGTCGGGCTGTATCTCGAACGCCACGGCATGCGTGTCCGCCACCAGACCATACGAATTCTGCCAGTAGAAGGCGCCAAAGTTACCCAACTGTTCGCCGGATTTGGCGTGGGCGATGAGATCGGGCGGCATCAATCGATTCGTCTGCGGCACGGGCGGGGTGCCGACGCTATCACCGGGTGTGGCGGATGTACCGGCGGACGGTGTAAGAGCGTTGGTCGACGTCGCGATCGGCGGCACCGTGGACGCCGATGTCTTATTGGAGGACTTGCCGACGGAGCAGGCAGGCAGAAGGGTGATTAGCGCCAGCAGCGCCACTATCGACAACATCGAAGAGCGAGACAATAGATCAACTCTTTCCCTAGATGCTTTTCAAATGACCACGGTGGCCAAGTCTACCGCATCCCGGCCAATATCATGAGAACGTTCAGTCCCGGGAGCGGTTCCTGTAGCAATGGGGGAGATCGGTGGATCTCCCCCATTCAGTCGACTTAGATCTGCAGTCGAATGCTAGTAGGCGTGCGTGGGCATATCGGTGAAGTGGTGTTGCCCATCCCAAGAATAGCCCCAGAAGTGCCAGCGGAACGCCTGCACCAGGCTTTGAAGCGTGGCGCTGATGTTCGCGGGAATCGGAGTTCCATCGGCGTTGAACCAAGCCGAGATCGACTGCGGCGGGAGTACCACGTTGGAATGTGTGGGCATGTCGGGATGCGCGTTGCCGTCCCAGCTAATGCCCCAGAAGTGCCAGCGGAACGCTTGCACCAGACTGGTCAACGTCGCATTGGTGGAGGCTTCATCGAACGTACCATTTGTGACCCAATTTGACAGTGGCGCCGCCTGGGTGATCGTGCTGGCGTGGGTCGGCATTTCAGGATGTGGCTGCCCGTCCCATGACTGTCCAAAGAGGTGGTAACGGAAGGCCTGGACCAGCGACTTCATGGTCGCGTTGATCTGATCGGTCTTCGGCGCACCGTTCGCATAGAACCACTCATTGTCGCCCGTGTTGGTCGATACGATCACGTCCCACTGGGTCTTGAATTCGCGACCGTTGCCGTCGGTCGCGGTCATGGTCACCGTATGAGTCCCGGCGTCTAATGTCTGCGACGATGACGCCACGACATCCGTGGACCCAATCGCCGACAACGTTGGGGAAATCGACGTGCCGTCGACTTGCATCGTGACGTCGGTGATGTCGCTCGTACCGGTCACCTCTGCCGCCACCAGCACTTTCCCGGGGGTCACCGTGCTGAACGGAGCAGGTGACAGATTCGAGAAGGTCGGAAGATCGGGCAGATTGATCCCGATTGGCTGCGAAACGAGATGGGGACCATCGCTCTCGAAGTCATACACAGCGTTCGACCCGTTGACACCAATAACGACGGCATCGGCCGAGCCGACAAATGACGCCCAACCGCTGCCGTAGCAGCCCGCACCAAGGGCCACGCCACCACCGAGGCCATCGTTTACGAGCTGCGCCGTCGGATAGGCACTGAGATAATCTGAAAGGCTGCCACCGGAGCCGTTAAGACCCATGTTCGCCAGGCCCTTCACCGACCACCAGGTGCCATTCAAGGCGTTCCACTGCTGCCAGGTATTCAGTTGAATCGTGTCCTGTCGCGACGGCATGAAGACCAGCTGATCGTCAGCCTGCATGTCGCCGTTGTTATCGACGTTCAAGATGAGGAACACGGCATTGTCGGGAGCGGCCGTCGACGAGGTGAAGGACCAATACGACAGCGCCGTCAGATTGCTGAGCGCGACCCCGTCATAGTTGGAGTTGTAGGCCAGCGGAAGGGCCTGATCATCGAATCCGACCGCGAATTGCACGCTGCCACTGCCAAGCGGCGGGAAACCCGGACCACTCTGGTTTGACACCTGCCCAAGATGAAAAGTGCCGGCACACAAACCGGAACCGGCATCCCATCCCGCGCCGTGCAGCGCATCCGCCGCCGCACTCTGCGGTACCACAACCAAGGACATCAAAAGAACGAAACACCCGATAATACTTGCCACCAGCGCGGGCTGGCGCGTTTTACGCCGCTTTACGGAAACCGTCTCGTGCAGCACCTAAGCCCCCATATCTCTCCGTCGTGACGCAGTTGCGTCACGCACGCTTCACACTCCCCGGAGCAAACTCGTTCCGACCATAATCTGGTCTTACTCCCCAAACTATAACGTACGAACAACGCGATTGGTGACGGACAGTCATCGTCGCACTCCGCACCGTGAAAGACAAGAGCGCCTCCTGCTGGTGCAGGAGGCGCGTCTCGTTGTGTAACGTCTTGGCGGTTAGTCGCTAGCGCACGTGACGTGCGCTAGCTCCATCAAACGTGGGACGGGTTACGGAACCTGATTCGCGTTCAGGTACAGGCACGGGCCGTCGCTGAACTGCAGCTGCTGGGCCAGGTTCTGCGGGATGAATCCGCAGTAGCCAGCGGTCAGCAACTGGAAGTTGTTCAACGCGTTCACGAAGCCTGCCGCGTCCTGGATGTTGTAGATGGCCGGAGTCATGTTGAACGTCGCGGAGCCGTCGCCGGCCACGTTGTAGTTCACATTATTCGACACACCCACCAGAGCGCCATCACCGAGCAGCGCGTGAACGATGCTCTTCGAGACGATGCCAACGACTGCCGAGTAGGAACCCGACGGCAGCTGGTTGAGGAATGGCGCGTAGACGTTCGTCGACTGGAATGGCGACAGGAGCATCGGCGACGGCAGTTCAGCGTCGTTCGCGTTGACGTAGCCTGGGGCGCCAATTCCCGACGAATCCAGAATCTGAACCATGGCCCAAACGCTTGCGTCGCTCGGGTTGAACAGGTTCATGCCCGAGTTCGGGCCCTTCGCGTTCATGCCCTGCTGGTACAGCGGGAGCGCGAGCGCGGACATGTAGAAGTACTTGCCGTAGCCCATGGCCTGGTTGACCGGGCTGGTGAGATCGATGGCGACCGACGCCGGCGCAGCCTGCTGGGCCGCGTAGGACATCGCATGGCCGGCATCTTGCCCACCGGCGGCGGCGTACTTCACTTCGTCAACAACCGCGGCGATCGGGTTCGTGCCACGGATGATGGCGGTAACCGGCTGAGCCGGGTCGAAGCCCAGATTCGCCAGGTTCGGCCGGTAGACGTACTTCATTCCACGAGCGGGAATGTAGACGCTGGTCGGCTGCGTCGCGGGCGAGCCCTGGTTGTTGTAGAAGGTGATCGTAACGTTGTTGTCGCTGCTCGACAGGTTGGCGATGTTGAAGCCGGTGTTCCAGCCGTTAGCACCACCGAAGACCAGCGACGCGTAGCGCAGACGCGCTTCGCCATTGCCAAGGATGCCGAACGAGACGTTGTCGGTCCGTGGCTGCGCCACGTTCGTCAGGTCCATGTTCGTGCTGGCCTTGACACGATCGACCAACGCCACCGTGGCGACGTCAGAATCGATCCAGACCGAGCCGACCGTGTTGGACGCGTAGCCCATCGTGGTCAGGTCGATCGACTCAGTAGCGCCAGACGCAATCGTCGGGACGCTAATGGCGACCGGAGTCGAGGTGACGCCGGTGCCGGCCGGGTACCAGTACGCGTTGACCAGGGCATCCTGGCTCGACACGTTGGTGATGCGGAGGATCGAATCCCAGCCATTGTTGGTCTGGGCGATCGGCAGCACCCAGCGGTACTGGTTGTTCAGGTCGAGCTCCGGGATACGAGAAGCCGTTATCGGACGCATCGACCAGGTCCGACAGCGGAACGGCGGTGTAGCCGTCAACCGTCGTGCTCGGCGAAGAGGTCGTCCAGTGCTTCTCAACACCAGCGATACGCGGCGTGCCGCAGTTGGTGTAGTACTGGAACAGTGTAAGTCTGATGGCGACGCGGCTCGACGCCGTTCGGCGCCCAGTTGATGACGACGTTGCCGTTGCCATCGATGGACGCCGTGTAGTCCGTGGCCTCGGCTGTACGGGCCATTGATGGCCGGTCGTTGCCGGTAACAACACCGGACTGCTTGGGAGACCGATTGCATTACCGTTGTTGCCGGTGTCGGACCCATTGGCAACAGTACGTGTGCGTCAACTGCTGTGGTTGCAAGCGTGCAGAGCCCAGAGCACGTGCGATCGGCCAGGCTATGCCATGATGCCGTCACCGTGACGCCCTCGCCACCAGAGGCGAGACCGAGCTGCGGCGGCGGTGTAGGTGATCGACGCACGCGGGTTGAGCGTCTTGGTGCTGTTCAACTGGGTGCTCCCAGATGCATCCCACACCTTGATGTCAATCTGCGAATCTTCGACGTTCTGCACCGTGATCTGACCGGTCACGGTGATCGGGTTGCAGTAGTCGCCGATGTTCGGTGCGTTATAGACGAACGGGAAGTAACAGGGCGTTCTGCCCAGGGTCCCCTGGCGACGCCAGGGCGGTGCCAGAAAAGACGCCAGCGAAAAGGCCTGTTACCAGTCCCAGCGCCAGCACCGCGTTGAGAAATCGATGCTTTCTCAACTTGACTGCTCCTTTCGGGACGTCACACCTCGCGTGCGCGTCCGAAACCTCCACGTTACACAAGACTAATCAACCGAAAATACGAACCTGACTCCTCATCAGGCGCTGAATCCCCACAACCTCCTTTCCACTTCCCCTTGTTCGTACTAGCTAAGTTACCCGCCTAGCAGTATAGAAACGCGTTCGTACTGCTGTCAACGGATCGTGCCCTACGGACACTCCGATGCCGGGATCGGATCATCTCCCCCATCTCGACATCGCGGTGGCCATATGACGACAGTTTCTAATCGGCGACCCTTACGCGCCTTCTACTCTGTACAAACGCACGAAACCCCGAATCGGTCGCGTACTTTTCCTGTCATTTCCGTGACAGATACACGCCCAACATCGATTTCGTGCTTAGTCGGTCGGATTTCGCCATGGTCAACCACCCGCTTGCCAGGAATCGCGCATTTCGTAGCGGCGAGTGCATCATCGGCTTCTGATCTCTTAACGCACCCGGCGTCCGGCGGTTGCATGTCGGATCGTCAGATTTGCAGCTTTCGTGCAGGCTCGACGGCTGTTGGTTCGCTGGTGCCGGTCGCGTCAATCGGCCAAACAAAACCGGCCCGATATTCATCGGGGCCGGTTGATAAGCACTTGGATTTATCTCATCAATACGGGTTCAAACTCGCTTGCTCACGAAGCCGGTGGCCGCGATCACCGCGACCAGCACGCCGACGAAGACCGCGTTGATGGTGGCCCGAGCATCGTAGTGGTAGCCGAGCACGAACGGGGTAATGGCTACCCAGCCACCCAGGATCACGTTGCCGAAGGACAGGAACCAGTAGCGCTTCTGTGGCATCGCCATACGCCAGATCGCCATGCCGAGAATTAACCCGCCGAAGAAGTCCGCGGTCAGCCGCGCGTCGGTCCAGAGAACAGTGTTGAGAATATAGGAAGACGCGATCAGCCAGATCGATAGGGCAACGTTGAGACCCTCCGCATAGATCATCAGGCTCGTCTGTTGCTCAGATTTCTGCACCGTTATCCTCTCTCCTCTTTGATCGGGGCGACCACTGTTCTGCCCTGGGTGTACTGGCCGCGAGCATTGTACAACGGAAACCGAAATGTGGAATAGCCCGTTATTCCCCACAAAGCGGTGGGCTGAATTCCGGCAACTGGCGACGCTCCACTATACTCAAGCCCTGCCGGGCCGTGTACAACCGCGCGGATACCGGAATCCGCGATTGGGCACCGCCGTGAGGCTTTCACGGCAATCTGGATAAGGTCGGCATGACACGCCTGGGTCGACTCCTGACACATCGTTGGTTTCAGGTCGCACTGCATCTGCTGGTGATTGCCGGTCTGGTCGGGGGTCTCTTCGCCGCCACTGTCGCCAACACCTACTTCAACCAGGGTGTCGCCGCGGGAGCCAATCTGCACTACATCCCTCATACCGACGTCAACCCGATGGGGGTCAACACCTTCCTGGATCAGGAACCCGACCCGAACAAGGTCGAGCGAGAGCTCCAGATGATCAAGGCCGGAGGCTTCGGCTATATCCGCCAGATGTTCCCCTGGTACGACATCGAGCCGGAGCGGGGTACCTATTGGGACGCCAAGAACAACGTCAGTAGCTGGGCCAAATACGACCGCATCGTCAACGACGCCAACGCGCTCGGCATCCAGATCATCGCCCGGCTCGACAAGCCACCGCGCTGGGCCCGCGCCAATGCGCCCGACCTGGCGCAGTTCCCCGACGGCCCGCCCGACAACTACGCCGACTACGCGGACTTCGTCTCGACCTTCGTCAACCGCTATCGCGGACGCATTCACTACATCCAAATCTGGAACGAGCCGAACTTGCAAGGGGAATGGGGCGGTCAGCCGATCGATCCCGCCAAGTTCACCCAGTTGCTGAAGGACGCCTACGTCGCTGCCAAAGCGGCCGACCCGACCATCACCGTGCTCATGCCGGGATTGGCCCCGACCGACCAGACCGGTCCGACCAATTTGAGCGATCTCCTCTTCTTACAGGGGATGTACGACGCCGGGGCCAAGAACTACTTCGACATCGCTACGGTGATGGTCTACGGCTACGGCTACAGCCCCTACGACCGGCGTGTCGAGTTCGCGCGGGATAACTTCTCGCGACCGATCCAGACCCACGACATCATGGTGAAGAACGGTGATGGCGATAAACCGGTCTGGGCCGCCGAGTATGGCTGGGTCTCGCTGCCTTCAAACTGGACCGGTGATCCATCTCCCTGGGGCAAGCCGGTAGACCCGCAGACGCAGGCAGACTACCTGTATCAGGGTTATCTGCGCGCCCAACAGGAGTGGCCCTGGATGGGCGTGATGTGCGTCTGGAACTTCCGCCAGCCGCTTCCAGCCACCGCGCCGAGCCAGGTCGGCAACCCGACACGTGGCTTCTCCATCGTGGGACACGACTTCAACCCGACTCCGGCCTACACGTTGCTGCAGCAGCAGAGCCAGAGTCTGCGCCTGGCGTATACCGGGGTCTACGGCGCCGCCAGCCCACAACTGCAACACGACGCAGGTTGGACGCTCGCCGGAACCGGCAGCCAGGCGAAGCTGGCGGACTCACAATCGGGTGCGACGGCGTCGATCGACTTCTCCGGCACGCGGCTCGATCTGCTGCTCACGGGCAATCCCTCGAGTCTCAAGATAACTATCGACGGACAGCAGGAGTCGCTCAAGACGGCAAGCAACACGTCGACTGGCATCAGTGCCGGGAAACGGGTAACCGTCGCCAGCGGCCTGTCGGACGGGCCGCACCTGGCCAAGATCGTTGTCAATTCCAGCAACGATCCACTTGCGCTCGACGGTTTTGTCGTGGTGCGTCGAACGGTCAATTCCTGGATATATCCCTGGATCTACGCCGGACTCGCGCTAGTTCTGCTCCTTAATATCCTTTCCCTCGCGTGGGTGTTGTGGCCCATCTGGCGGCAACATGACGACGAGGTCGAACTGGAGCGCGTCTACTCCGCCAGCGAGCTCAAAGCGAATCGCATCTCCTCACAGCGTCGACGCCTGTAACATCATCATGACAATCCGGAACAGAGCGAGGGGCCAACGCGTTGTGTGATCATGCGCGAACGGGGAACTCGCGGTATGCTGTGGGCTCGCGAAAAGACATGGGCTCATGTCAATACGCTGCCACCTGAATTCATGACGGGGTAAAGGGGAAGAATCATTGTCACAGGGCACAGTCACGCTCCAATCCGGTGCTGAGGCGGCTGATCAGTCATCGGCACCTTCTGATTTCGACGCAGGCCGCACCTTTATAGTGGCGGGCGGTCACCTCGCTCACGATCTCTATTCTTCCTTTATGGGGATCCTGATTCCGGCCGTGCAGGACCGGCTGGGACTGTCGCTTGCCATGGTCAGCTTGATGATCCCGGCACAGCAACTCCCGGGAATCGCTCAACCGTTCATCGGGTATCTAGCCGACCGCACCACGCGCAAATGGTTCGTCGTAGTAGCGCCGACTATCTCCGCGGTAACGCTATCAACCATTCCACTGGCGCCGAACGTGGCGGTGGTCATGCTGTTGCTGATCGCCTCCGGGTTGGCATCCGCGTCCTTCCACGCACCGGCAGTGGCGCTGGTCGGTGAACTCGGCGGCAAGAGGATGGGCCGCGCGATGTCGATCTTCATGGCCTTCGGCGACTCGGCCAGAACCATCGGACCGCTCCTCCTCACCGCCGCGATCGCCCTCTTCACTATCCGAGGCTCGGCGGTGGTGATGGTCTTTGGCATCGCGGCGTCGGTCGTCCTCTATTTCGCGCTCGATACCAGTGAAAGTGACGCCGAACGCAAGATCGCCAAGAAGGTGGACTTCCGGCCGCTATTGAAGGCTCGACGCAAGCCACTCATCGCGCTGCTGGCGGTCTCGGTCATCAACGGATTGGCCGTCTCACCCTATCAGTATTTCCTGGTGAAGTTGCTCGTCTCGAACGGTCACAGCGATTGGTACGCCGGCATCGCGCTCTCGCTTCTCTCAGCCGCTGGAATCGCCGGGGGACTGCTGGCGGGGAACCTCTCCGACCAAATCGGACGCAAGGTGATCCTGGTGGTCACGGCCATCGCCGCCAGCCCGCTTTTCTACCTCTACCTGTACTTGGAGAATGGCTCCTGGGCGGTCCTGGGCGTGCTGATGGCGGCTGGTTTTGTCGCCATCTCGGTACGGCCGGTGGTGCTGGCCGTAGCGCAAGAACTGATGCCCGAAGCCCGCGGCGCGACAGCCGGCATGATGCTGGCGATCGGATTCATCGCTCAGAGTATCGCGTCTCCAGCATTTGGCGCGCTCGGCGACCTGATCGGCCTGCGCGAGGCGTTCTGGATCATTTCGGCGACCTCGATTCTGGCACTGCCGTTCATCCCATTCCTGCCGAGCCGCGAGCGGCTGACTGTAGCCGAAGCCTGATCTGGAGGAGCAATGGTCATCGACCTTCACAGTCATTTCTTCCCGCTTGACTCCGTGCGGAACGCAACAGGACTAAACGTCGCCGTTTTCGAGCAGCCAGATGGTTCGATCACCGTCACGGTGGCCGGTCGCCCACTGGCGATATCGCCAGATCTGATCGAGCTCGACATTCAACGAACGGCGCTGCACGACCAGCGACTCGACAAGCGCACGTTGATGCCGCCGCCTTACACCATCCTGTATGAACTGGACGCCGAAGACGGTCAAGTTTGGTCCCGTGCCATCAACGACGGGATCAGCGCGGCGGCGAAGTCCGATCCAGACGCGTTCGTCGGCTTCGCCACTGTGCCGCTGCAGAATCCCGCCAGCGCCGTCGTGGAACTCGAGCGTGCAGTCGGCGAACTCGGGCTCAGCGGCGTTGAGATTCTCACCAATGTCGACGGTAGCGGACTGGACAACCCGGAACTGGAGCCATTCTGGGCGGCGGTCGAGCGGCTAGACGTGCCGATGCTGGTTCACCCGCACAACGTCGCGGGCAGCGAGCGCATGGGCGCCTTCTACCTGCGCAACCTCATTGGTAACCCCACGGAGACGGCCCAGGCTGGCGCGCGCATCCTCTTCGCTGGCGTGCTCGAGCGGTATCCCGGCCTCAAGATCATCCTCTCGCATGGAGGCGGCGCATTGCCGCACTTGATCGGGCGACTGCGACACGGCTATGAGGTCCGTCCCGAATGTCGAGAGCGCGCGGGAAACCCCATCGATCAGCTGCGCCACTTCTATTTCGACACGATCGTCTTTGATCCGCTCATCCTGAGGCATCTGGTCGAGGTCGTCGGTGTCGAACAGGTGGTGTTGGGAACCGACTTCCCATTCGACATGGGAGAAACCGACCCGGTGGGATTCATCGAACGCTCGGGACTCAGCGACCGCGAACGGAAGACAATCTTGACCGCGGGCGAGCGCCTGCTGGCCCGCTCCTGAGCCGACCAGAGCGGCTCCGCGACAACTCACGGGGCTTGCCCAACCTCTGGTGACACGCGAAGATCAAGACAAACATCTTGCCCGCGACGGCCTGTCGCATGGCCGTCGGCGTGCTGTAACTTGCAGTGAATCCTGTCCGAATGAGGTGAGGAAACGGCATGACTGATACCGCGCAATCGAAGAAACGCTACGTTGGCCAGTCGGTCCGTCGCGTGGGCGACCGCCGGCTCGTCACCGGTCACGGCAAGTTCGTCGACGACGTGCACATTCCCGGGACGCTCGACGCGGTCATGGTACGGAGCCCGTACGCGCACGCGAAGATCAAGAGCATCGATGTGTCAGCGGCGTTGAAGGCTCCTGGGGTCGTAGCCGTGATGACGGGAGAAGAGATCGCCAGGATCACGCGCCCGCAGGGTTCGCCGGAACAGGCCTCCGACCGACCGCTGGAGCGCTATCCGCTGGCCATCGATCGCACCCTGTACGTCGGCGACGCCGTGGCCGTCGTGCTGGGCACTGACTTCTACAGCGCCACCGACGCCACCGAACTCGTCG
Source organism: uncultured Chloroflexia bacterium (assembly GCA_963782955.1). Classification (GTDB taxonomy): domain Bacteria; phylum Chloroflexota; class Chloroflexia; order Thermomicrobiales; family Thermomicrobiaceae; genus CALAGB01. The sequence continues at coordinate 784,091 of CAWALJ010000002.1, forward strand.
CCGTGGAATACGAGCCACTCGATGCGGTGGTGGATGCCGAAGCCGCCATGCAATGAGGGCGCGCCGCTCATCAATCCGGAATGGGGCGACAATATCGCGTTTCGTTGGCACGTCGAAGGGGGCGACGTCGATCAAGCCTTCGACAAAGCCAGCCACACGGTCTCGATTCGCCTACGCAACCAGCGCGTGCACGCGACCTTCATCGAGCCGCGCTCGATAATGGTGAACTACGACACCACGACCGATGAGATCACCGCCTGGGCCACGACGCAGACGCCTCACCGCCTGCGCGGTGCGATTGCCGAGACGCTCGACATCCCCGAGCACCACGTTCGAGTTATCGCGCCGGACGTCGGCGGTGCGTTCGGCGCCAAAGGCCCGGTCTATCCTGAGTATTTGGTCACCGCGGCTCTTGCCTACAAGTTCAGGCGACCGGTGAAGTGGACCGAGACCCGCCGTGAGACGTTCGTGGGCACCAACCATGGACGCGACCAGGTGCAAAAACTGACGGCCGCGGTCGACGATAGCGGCAAGATCCTCGGACTGAAGGTCGAGCTCATCTCGAACGTCGGCGCCTATGGCGCGGCTACCGTGGCCACGCGTACCGGCGTGATGTCCTCGGGCGCCTACCGTATCGAGAATCTGAGCACGACCGTACTTGGTGTGATGACCAACACCACGCCAACCGGAGCCTATCGCGGGGCCGGTCGACCAGAAGCCGCCTATATGATCGAGCGAATGATGGACACCATCGCGCGGGAACTGTCCCTCGATCCGGTCGAAGTGCGGCGCCGCAACTTCATTCCATCGGATGCCTTCCCTTACAAATCCGCCACCGGTCTGGAATACGACAGCGGCAATTACGACCTGGCGCTAACCGAGGCGCTCAAACGCATCGACTACGAAGCCGTTCGAGCGGAGCAGGCCAAAGCACGAGCCGAGGGACGACTGGTTGGACTCGGCATGGCCGTCTACTCGGAACTGGCTGGACCCGGCTGGGACAGTGGCTCGGCTCTGGTGCAGCCATCCGGAACCGTGGTGGTGACGACGGGCATCTCGCCGCATGGTCAGGGCGAAGAGACGACGTTCGCCCAGATTGTCGCCGACGAACTCGGCATCCCAATGGAAGACGTGGTCGTCAAAGCCAGCGACACCGCCATCACGCCCCAGGGTATCGGCACTTTCGGCAGTCGCGGCACGTCGATCGGTGGCTCTGCGGTGCTTCTCGCCGTGCGTCAGGTGAAAGAGAAAGCCGCCAAAATCGCCGCGGCTCGGCTCGAAGTGAGCGAGGAAGACATCGTCTTCGAGGATGGCAAGCTCTCGGTACGCGGCACACCGGACCGTGCCATACCGTTCAAACAAGTGGCGCGCATGGCATACAGCATGGGGCCGATGCCGGCCGGGCTGGAACATGGGCTGGATGCCCGCAGCTACTTTTCGCCAAGCGGTCGAACCATCCCCTTTGGCGCCCACATCGCGCTGGTCGAAATCGATCGCGAGAGCGGGGCGCTGAAGGTGTTGCGCTACCTTGCGGTGGACGACTGTGGTCCGTTGATCAACCCGCAACTGGTCGAGGGACAGGTTATCGGCGGGCTAGCTCAGGGTTTCGGCCAGGCGCTCGAAGAGGAGGTCGTCTACGACGAGAACGGCCAACTCCTGACCGGTTCGCTGATGGACTACGCTGTCCCCAAAGCCGACTTCCTGCCCAACTTCGAGACCGCGCACACGACCACTCCAAGCCCGGTCAATCCCTTGGGTGTCAAGGGAGTTGGCGAGGCAGGCACGACCGGCTCACCACCGGCGCTGGTCAACGCGGTGCTCGACGCGCTCGCGCCACTCGGCGTGACTCACGTCGATATGCCGATGACGTCCCAACGACTGTGGCGGGTCATCCACGACGCCGAAGAGACGAAGTAACCTGATCGGAGCATGGTGATGGGAGCGCTGGACGGCAAGATCGCACTGATAACCGGGGCCGGGCGCGGCTTTGGTCGGGCAATCGCCGAAGTCTTCGTCGAGGCGGGCGCCGACGTCGTGCTGAACTATCGAGAAAGCCAATCAGGCTGTGACGAGATTGTCGACTACGCCGGATCGCTGGGTCGGCGGGCGATCGCCGTCCAGGCGGACGTCACCGACGGCGACGCCATTCAGCGCATGATCGACAAGGTAATCGCCGAGTTCGGCCGGGTCGACATTCTGGTCAATAACGCGGGGATCATGCACGTCCAGCCCTTCATCGAGTCGGACGAAGCTTCGTGGCGCGCAGAGATGGATGTCAACATTTTCGGCCCGCTCCGAGTCACGCGAGCCGTGTTGCCGCACATGATTGAGCGACGCTACGGCAAGATCATCAACCTCTCATCGCAGCTTGCGCTGATCGGCTGGGATCGCGCATCGGTCTATGCTGGCAGCAAGGGTTTCCTGCTGACCTGGACCAAATCACTGGCGCGTGAGGTCGGCCAACACAACATCAATGTGAACGCGATTGGCCCCGGTTCGATCGTCACCGACATGAACCGGGGCATCTATCCGTCGCAGGAGGCCGCCGAGCGACGTGCGCGGGAACTTCCGCTGCGCAGGCTCGGCGATCCGCGCGATGTTGGCGAATGCGCCCTGTTCCTCGCATCGGACGCCTCGAGCTTTCTCACCGGACAGATGCTCGGACCAAACGGCGGCAACGTGATGTAGACGCAGCGCCGTCTGCATCGTATGGTTCGGCGGTAACCTGGCGTCTGGAGGAATGGGTGCAACAGATCGCAGCGCTGCCGAACTGGTATCGCAATAATCGCGTACTTGCCTGGGTCTGCATTCTCATCGCGGTCAATCAACTCGGATTCGGCAGCATCGTTCCGGTTGTGCCCCTCTACGCCAAGTCTTTCGGCGTCTCCCAATTCCTGATCGGCCTCACCGTCGCCGTCTACGGACTGGCACGCTTCGTGGCCAACATGCCTGCGGGACGGGTCTCGGACTTGATGGGCCGGGGTTGGGCCATCGGTATTGGAGGCGTCGTCACCGCTGGCGGGAACCTGCTCTGCGCCGTGGCCGGTAGCTACGGTCTCTTCCTGGCAGGGCGGTTCGTCGGCGGGCTTGGCGCCGCCATGGTCCTGACCGGAACACAGATCATTCTGACCGACATTTCGACTCCAGTGAATCGCGGACGGGTGATTGCCCTCTACATGACGGTCTTCATGTTCGCAGTCGGGATTGCGCCCTTGCCAGGTGGATTCCTGGCCCAGCATTTCGGTTTGCAGATACCGTTCTACGTCTACGCGTTCCTGGGCCTGGGTGTCACGCTCATCGCGCTGGTACGCATCCCCGAGACGCGCGAGGCTGGTCCCATCGAGGCGCCCATCGACGCTCGCACGTCCACCGCGGCCAAACCACAGTTTGGTCAACAGATCGGGCTACTCGTTCGACAACCAGCATTTCTGCTGGTCAGCGTCGCCTCGTTCGCTTCGTTCTTCGCGCGCACCGGTGGGGTCTTCACCATCGTGCCAGACCGCGCCGATGGGGCAATGGGTCTCTCCGCCGGACAGATTGGGCTCGGGCTCTCCGCCATCAGCATTGTCAGCCTGGCGGTGGCCTACCCAGCTGGAGTGGTAATCGATCGCTTCGGGCGCAAGGCCGTGATCGTGCCCGCTCTCCTCTTCGGCGGCGTAGCCATGATCTTCTTCGCCGTATCGGGCAATTTCCTGATGTACGCCGTCAGTTGTCTCATTTGGGGACTGTCGGTGGGACTCTCAGGTGCCGCGCCCACCGCGTATGCCGCCGATGTCGCTCCACCTGGCATGAACGCCGCCGCGATGGGCACGTTCCGCACGCTGTCAGACTCAGGCTACGTCTTCGGGCCATTCCTGCTGGGAGCAATCGCGGGGTTCGCTGGGACGGCGGCCGCGCTGCTCGTCACCGCTGTTATGCTCTTCGTGGTCGGAGTGGGATTCGCGTTGATCGCGCCAGAGCCACATTCCCGCCTAAAACCCGCGACCGCTGCCAACGACGCCACCGCGGATTGATCCGGAATCCCGTCGCGCAGACGCATGTGACATGTGAATAGAATTTCGAGCAGACGCAGGGGCGTTCCCCTACGCGCAAAACGCGCGGAGATCGGGCAGCGGAATGTGAGTCATCCACGCAGCAGGTCGAGCGAGAAGCGTTGTCCATCTTCCAGCACCGTTTCACCGGCACCGGCAATCACGCGCACCTGCCCAGCGCCCATGACCAGCCCCGTATTCTCTTCCGGCTCGAGAATGCAGGCCGTATGCTCGTCGATCGCCAGGAGCACGTTCTGAGCGGGAAGCATGCGCCGCAGGTAACGAAAGCGCTCGGCGCCCATGAAGCAGTGGCTGGTGTCCAGCTCGGTGCCGCCTTCGTTGTTATTCCAGTGAGGCAAAACCGTCAGGTCGAATCCCATCGGCGTAAAGATATCCAACCCGTCGCACCAGTGTAGGTCCTCGCCCACCTTGTAGATCTCGTACACGGGCAGTGCGAAACGTCCCATCGAGATCGCCGCCGCGCTGGCGAACGCGAGTGTGGCCCCCTCAACGTGTCGACGACAGATCATCTCCAGCGTACGGCTTCCTTGGAGCTGACGAACGGCAAAGGTTGGGCTCCCCGGACCGGCGAAGATATAGTCGGCCTGAGCGATGGGCGCCGCGACGTGCGGGGAATCCGGGTCGAAGATGCCCCCTCGCTGCCGCGCGGCCACCGTGCTGATGATCGGCTGGAAGTTCTGTAGATTGTGGTCGAAGAACTCGCGCAGCTTAGCGGAAACGACCGAGACGTTCGGCTGGAAACCGGCAGGCGTTTCGAGAATGGCGATCTTCACCGGGCACGGCAGCCGTCGCAGCAACTCGCTGTGAACCTGTCGCCCTCGTCGTGACGTCTCTCCCGAACCGAACAGTGCGATAGGTCCACGTGGCATCTGGCGCGTACTCCCCGTCGCTGGCGCGACTCACCATCCAACTGCAACCCTAGCCTACCATAAATTAGGCTACAGTCAGAGTCAAGGACTTGGAGCCAGACTTCGGGAATGTGCTGGACGTAGGCGACCGCGTCACTAGGCGAAGTGGCTACTCAGACTCGGGAGAGAGACGCACTTCGATCTGATGGTCGCGAATGCGGGTTTCAAAGAGTGGCTGCGGGAACGTGGCCGGGCCGTCGACGACTCTACCGGTCTCCATCGAGAAGACCGAGCCATGCCACGGGCACGAGACGCAGTGATCCTGGAGCGATCCCTGGTCGAGCGGTCCACCCATATGCGAACAGGTCGCCGCCAGCGCCAGGATCCGGGTTCCCTCGCGCAGGAGAACGATCGGCGATCCCTTAGCCGTCGCACCGGTCAATTTGCCTTCTGGGAGTTCGGACTCCGACATCACCGCAACCCAGTCGTGCGGCAGGCTCTCGGACTGGACGTGGCTCACGCCGACGTGCTCCCCATAGACCAACTCGCCGCCAAGATAAGCCGCGATAACCGTCACGGTCACGCCGAGGCTGGCCAGAATCCGTGCCGCGTTGCGCGCGTCACTCTTCCGCATCAACAGCGAGAGTCCCATCGCGCCGACTCCCACGGCGTTCGCCACACCGTGAATCAGCCCAATGCGGCTGGACTTGCCCTGGGTAAACCGCCAGTCGTTGACGCCACTGGAGATCGAGGCAAGCGCGCCGATCATCCCGACGGTCGCCGTGATATCGGCTGCTCGTCCAACACCCGAGTCTCCGCTGCTGGCATCCAGCAGATCGAGCAACTCGGTCATCATCCAGGCGCCAGCCGGAACAACGACGATTAGAGGATGGAACGGGTGACCCAGCCAGGTGCCAAAGAGGGCATTCCGGACGGTCCGCTTGGTCTCACCGCCACCGCCGTACACGTTCGTCGCCAATTTTCTCATGGTGTCGGCGGCCTGGTTTACGAAGTCCTCTTGCTGGATGACGTTTGTCGCTCGCTTGAGCTCCATTGCTACCTCCAAGGCAAATGCGGGATGTGCGCACGTCGTCGCCCTGGCGTGGTACGCAAGCTTCGAGCCTCCGGCCCTGGCACCGAGATGAAGACTCCTCGCCCTTCCCCTACCAAGCCTTTGACGGTACTGCTCTGGAACGACGCTTGCACGTTGACCAACAGGACGATCGCCCGATTTGCGTTCCAGCCGCCCCATTTCCATACAGTGAAGGAGATTCCGTTGTCATCTGAACACCTCACGCACGACGCAGACATGCCTCCGATGACACCGAGCATGGAGGCGACGAAGGAGCAATTGAAGCTCGCACGCGAGCAGGGCGACGTCTTTGGCAAGGCGATGGCGGCGATGCACAAAGAGACCGGCCAACTCGCGATTCAGCGAGACGGCGACTACGAAATCGCCGCGACCGTTGAAGATGCCGAAGGGATGTATCACCTTGAAGACGGAAAGTTGCGCTGGGTATCACCAGTTGGGGAGAACGCCCACATCGAAGTGGTCGTGCACGACGCCTCAGACGGCCGGTTCATTCCCAATCTGACCGTGACCGCCACGCTTGTCGCTCCAGATGGAAGCGAGGTCGGCACGGCGGTGCTCCCGTTCCTCTGGCACCCGATGCTCTACCACTACGGTCTTGACTGGAAGGTCCCCGAAGAGGGCGACTATCGTGTGCGCGTTCACGTAGACCCGCCCAAGTTCTGGCGACACGACTACAAGAATGGCGAGCGCTATGCGTCCGCAGCGGACGTCGATCTGACTCTGCACATCAAGCCCGGACAGAAGTTCGTCAAGGGCAAAGAGACTCAAGTGCGCCGATAGCTAAGACATGGGCCGGGATTACCCGGCCCATGTGAGTGGTCGGGCTATTTCACGCGGAAGATGGCGCCGTGTTCGTCCTCGTGGTCGTAGACCACGTCGGCACCAACGGCCAGCTTGTCTTTGTCCGAAGCAGGAAGACGAGCCAGCAGGCGTTCGCCGTCAGCTGTCTCGATGACGGCCAGACCGTAGGGAGCCTCACCGGCGAACTCGGGCGTCGGGACGTAGATCACGCTGTAGCTGACAATCTTGCCGACCGCATCGGCGTAGGTGCGTGCCTCTGCCATCACTCTGCCTTCCCAAGAATCGTGACGACGCAGGTCGCGCCCGATCCACCGACATTGTGCGTCAGCGCGATATTGGCGCCGTCGACCTGACGCTCACCAGCCTCACCGCGAAGCTGGAAGGACGATTCGACGATCTGGCTCACACCGGTCGCTCCAACGGGATGTCCCTTGGCTTTCAAGCCACCACTCGGATTGACCGGGATCTTGCCGTCGCGCCCGGTCGCACCCGACACCGCTGCGTCGCCACCCTCACCGGCGCCGAAGAAACCCAGGTCTTCCGTGGCGATGACTTCGGCGATCGTGAAGCAGTCGTGGACTTCGGCGAAGTCGACATCGTCAACCGCGATTCCAGCCATCTTGTAGGCTCGCTCGGCCGCCCGCTTCGCCGCGGGCAACGTGGTCAGATCAGCACGCTTGTAAAGGGCCAGCGAATCGGACGCCTGACCAAAGCCCATAACCCGGATACCCGGCTTGGCGAACTTATCCGCCACATCTTTGGCGACTAGCACGACCGCGGCGGCGCCGTCGCTGATCGGCGAGCAGTCATAGAGGGTCAACGGATCGGCAATCATGGCCGATTTAGCGATGTCCTCGCGCGTGATCTCTCGGTGGAACTGCGCATACGGGTTCCCCATGGCGTTGTGGTGATTCTTGATGGCCACGGCGTCGAGCATCGAGCGATCCTTGCCGTATTTCTCCATGTAGGCGCGTGCCATCAACGCGTACGCGCCTGGGAAGGTCAGCCCGACCTTGCTCTCGGTCTCCCAATCGGCCGCTTCAGCCAGGATCGAGGTCGCCTCACCGATCGGCGTCGAGGTCATCTTCTCGGCACCGACGATCAGCACCACGTCGTAGATACCGGACGCGATGGCCATCAGTCCGCTGGCAAACGCGGTCGAACCGGAGGCGCAGGCGTTCTCGAGCCGGGTGCTGGGCACATTAGCCAGTCCAAGCTCGGACGCTACCAGCGGCGCGACGTGCTCTTGTTTGATGAACGTGCCCGGCGAAAAGGTGCCGAGGAAGAGTGCCTCGATCTGATCGGTCGTCGCTCCGGCATCCTCCAACGCCGCCCTGGCAGCCTGCACCGCCAGTTCCCGGTAACTCCCCTCGGCCTTGCCGAACTTCGTCTCGGCGACACCGACGATCTGAATTTCGCGCATCGATTCCTCCTTGGTTGATTCGAGCCGCTCCCGAGAATGGTCCAGACAGGTTCGTGCCAAACGGCTCTCGTCTTCGAGTATCGCATATGGGGAATGTCGGGAGTCCAGCGCTACACGAACTCAACGCGGATATCGTCCAGGTTCAAATCCGGCGCAAGTTTCTTGAGGCTCAAGATGTCGATCCCGATCGCCGTTCCGTACTCATCGAGATCAAGGACACTCCTGATTCAGTCACTTGGGACTCAACGATCTTGCCGTCCTCGAGGCGAAGGTACCGTGCATCCGCTTCTCGGTCGACGACCAATCTCATCACCGCAAGCTTTCCGAAAGCGACAGGGACGTGCACATAGTTCGACACTTTTCCCACAGAATAGCGAGTCCAGTTTCTCGCGCGCGATCACACGCACCGCGAGCAACAACGTCGATTCGAGAGGAAGAGATTGTTGACGTGCAGAATACTTCCGCAGGTCGGAATTCACGCGATGGGCGATCACTCCTGCCCCCCTTCCTCCTGACACTCAGTCCACGCCATGCGACAATCGCGGCGAAGAGAGCCAGCACAGAATGGAGCAACGCATGGCGACGGCCCCAGACGACGAACTACGGAACAGCGCGGCGTACTACCATGTGGTGCTCGAGCGCATCCCACCGCGAGCCGAACCGCCGTTCGAGGACGCGGAGATGCAGCGGCGCGTCTGGGGGCGCGAATGGGGCGTGCACAACGACGTCGGACGACTACGGCTCTGCGCCATGCACCGACCGGGCGATGAAATCAAGATCATGGATCCGAGCAAATACGACCCGACCATCGCCGCACTGATCGACGATGACGAGCAGTGGTATTGGCGCGATCGCACCGGACCCGATCTGGACAAGATGCAATCTCAGCACGACGGGCTGGTCCGGGTGCTCGAGGCTGAAGGTGTCGAGATCATCTGGGTCGACGGGTCACCGGGTGACGTCAAAGCGGTCTTCACCCGCGATCAGGCCGTTGCCGTTCAAGGCGGCGCGGTGGTCTGTCGCATGGGGCCGGTCGGTCGCGAATACGGCTACGGACGACGTGGCGAGGAAGCCTTCGTTACGCGCGCTATCGCGAATCTCGGTATGCCGATCATTCACACCATTCACGGCTCTGGTTTGCTCGAAGGCGGCTCATTCCTGTTCCTCAACGAGACGACGGCCGCCATCGGAATGTCGTTTCGCCAGAACGAGGCAGGCGCTCGGCAAATGGAACAGGTGCTGGCCGAGCAAGGGGTGCGTTTGATTCGGGTACCACTGACCGGACATTCGCTGCACATTGATGGTTGCATCGTCATGGTCGACCACGACAAGGCCATCGTGAACGTGCCGAAGCTGCCATACTGGTTCCTCGATACGCTCAAGGAGCTCGACATTCAGCCGATCTACGTCTGGCCGACCGAGGAGAAGGCCGTGAACTGCCTGGCGGTTCGCCCCGGTAAGGTAATCATCGCTTCAGACTGCCCACGCACTGTCGAACGATTGAATCAAGCGGGTGTCGAAACCGTGGAGATTCCGTACGATGAGATTCACAAGAATGGTGGCGGCATCCATTGTTCGACGCTGCCGCTGGTGCGCGAAGCGAACTGAGCAAGGAAACGCGGTTCACGTTCCGCACGCGTAAGACAGGGGAGGACATTCATGGCGTCCGAGCGAGCAACCGGTCTGGTCTTCAGCGATCGGTATCTTCAGCACAACACGAATCCGTACCGATTGGTATCTGGCCATCCGCTGCCGTTTGTTGAAGCGGTCGACCATCCGTCGAATCCGCGCCTGGTCGAGCGGACCAAGAAGTTGCTGGATTACACCGGGCTGAGCAGCGAACTGGTGAAGGTCGATCCCTATCCAGCTACACCAGCAGACCTCGCCGCGTTTCACCCCATGAGTTACGTGAATCGCATCCGTGAGATCAGCGAAGCTGGTGGGGGTGACGCGGGTCAGGGCGCACCGGTCGGCGCGGACTCTTACGACATCGCACTCCTCGCGGCGGGCGGCGTGATGGCGGCCGTGGACGCGGTCATGCAGGGTGACGTGAAGCAATGCTACGCGCTGGTGCGACCGCCTGGACACCACGCCGAACCGAGCAAGGGGCGCGGCTTCTGCATCTTCGGCAACGTCGCCGTCGCGGCACGCTACGCTCAGCGACGCTACGGCATCGAGAAGGTCATGATCGTTGACTGGGACGTGCATCACGGCAATGGCACTCAGGCTGCCTTCTATGACGATCCGAGCGTCCTCTTCGTCACGCTGCAGCAGGATCGTCTGTTCCCTATCGATTCCGGCTTCCCAGAGGAGATCGGCAGCGGAAGCGGTGCAGGCTACACGGCGAACATCGCCCTGCCAGCTGGCTCGGGCGGCGCCGCCTATCTCTCAGCCTTTGAGCGTTTGGTCGTGCCGCTTGCCGATCAGTTCAAACCTGAACTGGTCTTCGTCTCAGCCGGGCAGGACGCCAGCGCGAGCGACCCACTCGGTCGGATGATGCTGGCCAGCGAGCACTATCGGCGCCTGACGAACATCATGCAGCAGATTGCGGAAAAGACGGCACAGGGTCGACTCGTGCTAGCCCAGGAAGGTGGCTACAGCGAGATTTATGCTCCGTACTGCACGCTGGCGATCTTCGAGGCATTGACCGGACATCGAACCGGCATTGAGGAACCGATGGATCCAGTTCGTGTCGAGGCCTGGCCCGGCTCTGGATCGGTCTCGGCCGATCAGCATGAGGCCATCGAGCGGACGATTCGCGCCCTGCGCGAGCACTGGTCGCTCTGACGCAACTCCGGCAGCTCTATTCCACTCAGACTGGGCAGATCCCTGTATCTGTCCAGTTCATGGCCTGCGCCCCGTTGAACCCCGGATGTGACGATCGCTCCGAGGAGTTCGCGAGTTCTTCCAGCAACAGAGGAGCAGCGGCACGTTGCGCATTCCCATGTTGTCTGACATGTACAGGAAACGTCACGACCCGGTTGAGCGGGAGAACTGGTGGTGTCACTGGATGGATGTTTCATCCCGGCAGAGCGCCGGTGGGAGTCGAACGATCAGCGAGTTTCCTCGAACTTCCCACCGAGCGCTTTGAGTCCTGCAAGCAGGTCATCCGGGCGGAGGGGCTTCTGCAGCAGTGCGTTCACTCCAGCACTGATGGCCATGGCGTGCAGCTTTGGATCGGCGTTCGAAGTAATGGCGATGACCGGAATGTCTCCATGCGACTTTGCGGCACGAATCACCTGGAAGGGATCGAGCAGCGGCAGGTCAAGATCGATCACTAATAGTTCGGGCGAAATCGACTCGAGCAGTTCCCACGCCTCGAGGCCGTCACGTGCTTCCACGGCCCGCCAGCCGGCCTGCTCCAGCACCTGGGTCAATCCGCGGCGCACGGTGACCGACATGTCGGCCACCAGCGAGAAGGGAACGCGTGACAGCGCAGCGGTATGGCGGCCCTTACGACGCCGGGCAGTTCGGCGGGCGTCCAGGAGTTGATCGAGATCGATGACGGGCGCCGACACGCCAGAGGTGAGCATCGCTGAACCAACCACGCCGGAGAGTTGCAGACTTGAGTTCTGAACTGGCTGCAGCTCGACCTCCTGTACCCCCACGACCTCATCGACCTTGATCAGCCAATGACTCCCAAGCTGTTCGACGCGAAGCATCTTGCCGCCGCGGTCGCGTACATGCTGGCCACCGCGCAATCCAAGCAGCGAGCCCAGGTCGACGATCGGAACACGCACCGCACCGAGATTTGCCAGGAAGGTCGTTCCATCCTGTTCGATCGACCGGACGATAGACGCGGGAACCACCTGCGTCTTGACGAAAGGAAGCACGTAGTGATCGCCCGAGATGTCCACCACCACGGCACTGGTGGTCGGCACGGCGAAGGGGAGCCGAATGGTGACCGTCGTGCCGCGTCGCAGCTCCGAATCGATCGCGACGGTTCCTTTCATTTCAGCGACGAGCTGACTGACAACGTCCAGACCGTGCCCCTTATTGACGCGACCGTCCGTCGCGGTGCTGGTAGTCAGACCGGGCAAGAAGATCAACTGTAGTGCTCTCTCGCGATTCATGCCGTCAGCCGGTATCGGATATCCACTCTCGGCGGCTCGACGCAGCACCAGCCGATCATCGATGCCGCTGCCATCGTCTGACAATTCGATCACGACTTGCGTGCCATCGCGCCGTGCCTTCAAGCGCACGGTACCGCGCTCCGGCTTGCCGACCGCTCGCCTGGTCGGAGGCTGCTCGATGCCATGGTCGATGGCGTTGCGAATCAAGTGCAGCAGCGCGGTGTTCAGTCGCTCGTGCTGAGCGCTGCTGACCATGATGCCGCCCGTATCCAGAATGAAGTTGGCGTCCTTGCCGAGCCGATGTGTCAGCCCACGCAGTGCACGCGTGAGGTTGGGGCCGAGTGCCGCAACGGGAGTGAGTTGCAGATTTCGCGCGCATTCGATCAGCGCCCCGACCACCTGACTGACTCGCGCGTTCGCGGCGTCCGATTCGATCCGGAGATGGTCAAGGTCCGCGGCAGAGATTGCCAGGTCTGAAACGATTTCCGAAATCTCGCGTACCTGAGCCGCCACGTCACCGGTATTCTTGAGACGCTCGACCAGCGCACTGAGCCGATCGCCCACCACGGTGATGTCCTGCACCGTCTGACCAAGGCGGCGTGAGCGCTGATGATGACCACCCGTGCGCACCATGAGCTCGTCAACGTGCTTGATGAGCAGATCGAACGACTCCTGGTCGACCTGAAGCTTGTCCGCAGCATCAGACGATTTCTCGGAACGCGGTTCGTCCGGACGCACCTGAGATAAGAGCCAATGCAGATCGGCGTCCAGCCCGCGCAAATTGGCCAGCACGTCGTCGGTGAGCGGCTCCTCGCCCAGACCGGTCAGGGTAGACTCGATGCGCCAGCATTGATCGACGATCACCGAAGCACCGGCCAGCGCTGACGACTCCTTCAGCTTCAGCAATACATCCCAGAGGGCGGCACGCGTGCTCACCGACGCTCGATCACGCTCCAAACCTCGAATGATGGCTGGTAGCCGCTGCGACACATCGGAGAGATCGGCGACAAAGCGATCCGGATCTCCACGGCTACGACCCGGCCCAGAGCGTTCGCCTGGGTTGCTGGTCCCGTGCTCGCGCTCCAGAACTTGCAGTGCCTCGTAAATGGTCGGCTTGCGCTTCTGAAGCACCGCGTCCGGAGCGCGCACACCGAGATGGTCGGCGCTGAGCACGCCGGTCTGCAACTGCGCGGTTTGCACGTTGAACCGCTTAAGAATGGCACTTGCCTGAGACACGTGCTCATCGACGCGCTTAAGCAGTTCGTCGGAGGGCTCGACGGCATCGATCAACGCGGCGATGACGTGGCCACAACTGACGCAATACTCGATGACGTCCTGTGCCGGGGGCTCAGTAGCTCCTCGCAACGACTGAAACAGGTGCGACAGGCGCACCGCCAGTCGCTCGACTGGCCGTAGTCCCGCTACCGCCGCCGACGCGCGCAATGCCTTGGAACCGACTAAAAGGTCGTTGACCGTTTCAACTCGACCGGGATATGTGCGCAACATCTCGGTTTGCGCGACGTACGATGCGAGCAGTTGTCGCATCTCACGTAGTCGCCCGAGTTGCTGGGTTGCTGAGCGCGGTTCGAGCACCACTGGAGGCTCATTGAAGCCACCGGACGTCAGGTCGGCGACGGCAGAATCGCCCATCGCCTCGAAGATCCGCGCGACTTCCAATGCGTTGTTCAGATCGACCTCGACCAGATAATCGGTGCCGCGACGGGGCATCGAGCTGAGCGTGGCGCGCGCGTGGCTAAGGATGGGGGTTGGATCCTCACCTGTCGCGATCGCGTGAACGACCCGGGACAGATCGGCGGCGGCTGAGGTGACGAAATGGCCGAGATAGGGAGCCGGAGCGGAGGTTTCGGTCAGCGCCAGCGTGACCGCCTCCTCCACCACGGTCACCGCTTCGATGATGGGATGGGTGCCAGCGTTCATGGCGAGCTCGCGCACGGTGAGGAGCGTATTGAGGATTGATTCCACCGTATCGCGGTCGGGCGATTCGCGCTGCATCTCCATGGCACCCAGGCAGACGACATCAACATGCTGTTGAATGTCGCTGGCAATCTGTGCCATTGAGCTCTGTTCTTGCGACGCCGACACCATTCCGGCTTCCTCGCTCACCTGCCGCCACGTCCCCTCTGGCGCTTCCACAACCGGGACTCAGGTTCGCGTCGCTGACGACGCGGGCCTATCGCCAGATAGTGCTCCGTGATCTAGGATAGCCGACCTGCGCGCTTCGCTCCTGAGTTATTGGTCCTGTTACAGAACTTCGACACACACAACGAAATCAGACGTTCGTACCGGGGTCAGCGTCGCAATTCTCGGCTCACGTCAGGAGGGACGCGCAACGAGCGCGAGAATCCCCGGCAGATTCACTTCGATTGGCGACCACGTGTCACCAGCGTCGCTCGAATGCCAAAGCGCGCCGGTACGCATACCAGCGTAAAGCTCTCCTGGGCGGTCGAGCGGAGAGAGCAAGGCGTAGGGCATAACCGTTAGGGGATTCGGCAAATCACCGTTCAGTCCCTGCCAGGGCTCGCCACGGCGTCGGCGGTAAAGGACCGCATCAGCGCTCTCTCGATCGCCATGGGCAAAGCGGGCGTTGTGTGTCGCCGAGACATACCAGAGATCCGGATCAGCCGGATCGACCGCAAGTCCCCAAACATAGTGGCGATCCATACCTTCGTCTACCTGCTGCCAACTCTCGCCACCATCCTGACTCTGTGCCACTCCACCGCCAGCAGCTTCGTAGACCCGATTCACCGCTTTCGGATGGGCAACGATCGCGTGGGAATCGTGGTACGAACCTGGCTTTCGGTCTTCCCAGGTGGCGCCCCCATCAGTGCTGCGCATCACGCCACCCAGCTCGATGCCAACGTAGAGGATCGCGGGATCTTCCCAATGTGGGGCGATCCAGCGAACGTGTGAGGTCCACGGGCGCGGCGGAAAGGACCAGGTCGGTGCGCTGGGGATGTCTCGCAACGCAGACAGGTCGCGCCAGGTCTCGCCGCCATCATGGCTAACGTACAGAGAGCTTGGCTCGGTGCCCGCGAAGACCGCGCCGACGCTATTGCGTCGGTCGGACGGGCTGACCGCTACGGAGAGAACGCGTTGATGCGGGATACCCTCACCGGCAGGGTGCCAGCGCAGGCCGCCGTCATCGCTGCGGAAGAGACCGTTATCGAAGGTACCGGCGTACATCCGTTTCGCGTCGTGCGGATCCATAGCTAGGCACTGCGCTCCGACTCCGGTGAGCACTGACTTAGCCGACCACTCCCCGCTGGCGTTCGCCGAGAGACGGACGACGTCGTTTCCGGTAGCGGCAAAGAGTGTCCTCATGGAGATCCTCCTAGTGACTGTGACGGCTGGAATGCGGAACTTCGCGACGTGGTTGTCACGCGACGTCTTGCCAATTTCGTCAGATCACGTTACGCCGGGATCGTTATGACGGGCTGCGATCAAATGCGGATATTGGATCATCCGCATGTATGGCTAGCTGCTGCTCTCCACTCGGTGCTTGCGCGGGTTGTTCTTCTCACCGGCCGTGAACGGATTGTCCCACTCGACTCCGCCATTCGCGAAGCGATTCGGATCGAATGGATCGAGGTCGAACGCCGCGCGCCCGTGCAGAATGAGCTGCGCCAGCGCCTTCCCGGTCGCTGCTCCCCAGGAGAAGCCGCCGCCGTTGAATCCGGCCGCGACATAGAGATTTTTCACGCCGCCGTAAGGCCCGATCATCGGTAGGCCATCGGCGGTGAAGCCCATGATGCCCGCCCAATTTCGCACGACCTTCAACGACGACAGGGGCGGGAAGAGCGTCGCGATGCACTCGCCAATTCCCTTGAGCACCGGCGGAGTAACCCGCTCTTCGTACGATCCAAGTCCCTCGTTGACGTCGAGTCGACGATAGCCTCCGCATAGAATCTGGCCAGTCGCCGTCTGTCTGCCGTATTCCTTATCGAAGTTGGTGCCAAAGGGATGACGAATCACCTCTCCCACCGCCTCGGTCACCAAAATCTGTCCGCGGGCCGGAACCACCGCGCCCTCTGGCAGATCGCGCAACAACGTTGGCGTCCATGAATTGGCAGCGACCACCACGGTCTGTGCCGCGATCGTGCCACGTTCGGTGACCACACCCTGAACTTCGCCGTTTGCGGTCAAAATCTCGGTGGCGGTCGTCCAGACACAGAAGTCAGCACCAAATCGGCGGGCGCCGTTGGCCAATGCGTGTACAAGCTGAAACGGCCAGAGATGACCTGAGCCACGAGCGAATTTCGCACCCAGCACCTTGTCCGACACCACCGGCACCATCGACTTGAGTTCTGGCAGATCGAGCATCTCAACGTCCGCTCCGAGTTCCCGCTGGGCACTGGTGCTCTCCTGCAGATGCTCGAGTTGCTCGTCGTTGGTGGCGATGTCGAGCGTGCCAGGCAAGCGCAGCGAGAAGTCGTCCTCCAATTCACGCGGAAGCTCTTCACGCAGCATGCGAAGATTCTCAGAGGTGAGGGAATAGACGGCACGCCCGGTCTCGGTATGCATCGCCGATCCAGCGCCAGTCATCCCGCCGTTACGGCCAGAGGCACCGGAGCAGATGCCCCGCTTGTCGAGCACCACCACCCGCTTGCCGCGCTTGGCAAGTTGGTAGGCAATCGAGCAGCCAACCAGACCAGCTCCGATCACGACCACTTCGGATTCCTGTGGGATCGAACGCTGCTCCTCCGCCACGAGTACTCCTCTTCCCAGATTGCCGGTAGGCCAGCCGCGATTGTCGAATCGCACCCGGCCACAATGAATCTGATGCCGCTCGCGTAATCCGGCGCTCGCTTGGAATGTTCTGTCGAGAAGACCGCCGCCACGCCGATGGCCCATCATAGCAACAGGCGTCGTATCTCGCGACACCCGCTCCCGTTAGGCAAGCACGCGGAAGACTTCGGCGAACAGACTCCCAATCACCACCAGGAGCATCAGGATGCCCACGAAGATGACGATGTAAAGCAAGAAGTGCGTAATCGCGGAGCGATGCGCCCTCTGGCGCGCGCGCATCATCTCCGGACTGAGTGGCCGTTGCTGGGGCGCATTCCATCGACGCTGGCCTTGAGCGTTGCCGGTGTACCGCTGAAACAATGCATCGTTGATGGCCTTCGCCCGAATGGTCGAATCGTAGTCTCGCCGCACGTCGGAGTGTCCCAGTACCGAGTAGGCCTCATTGATCAGCTTGGCTCGCTCCTCGGCTTTGCTGCGTTGATCTTCATCGCTGAAGCGATCCGGGTGTGTGTGGCGCATGAGATTTCGATACGAGCGCGTTATCTCGCTCTTCGTCGCCGTGAACGGAACGTCGAGAATTTCGTAGTAGTTGATCTCAGGATCGAAGCGGCGTGATCGCGACATTGGTCAGTGAACGTCCCGGCATTCCGGCACCGCGGAACTCGGTGCCTTCGGGTATTGTACGGCGCCCGCGATACTACAAGGCCATTGCGACCAGATGACTCGTGTGTGAAGATTGAAGCACGTCAGGCCGCGTACGAATGAGGTATTAGCCATGCCAGACACGATCCGAATTCTGCACACGGCCGATCTTCACCTCGGACGAAGCTTCGCCTCCTGGGGCGAGCCAATCGCTTCCACGCGACGCGCCGACCTCTTGCAGACCCTGGACCAGATTGGGCAGGTCGCGGTTCAACAGCATGTTCCCCTCTTGCTCATCGCGGGGGATCTATTCGATCTGCACAACCCTGATGCCACGCTGGTGGGGACGGTACGAGGCTGGCTGGCGCGGCTAGCAGACCAACGAGTCCAGGTGGCGATCATCCCCGGAAATCACGATAGCTACTGGTACGAACGCTCGGTCTTTCGCGATCACCGCTTTCCGGCGAACACTCACGTCTTTGTCGAGGCAACCTGTACCTCACCCGTCACTCTTCGCATCAACGAGTCCGAGGTCTACCTGTATGGAATCGCACACGACCACACGCGGGACAGGCATCCACTCCTAAGTCTGAAGCGGCGTTGCGACGCTGGCATCCACATCGGGATGCTGCACGCCTCGGTCGATCCATCCGCTGGATTCGCGGTTGCCGATCGTTACCTCCCCACCTCCAGCGCCGAACTCGCCGCTACTGGACTCGATTATGTCGCCCTGGGCCATATTCATCGCTATCAGACGTTCAACAGTGTCGGGCCGGGGTTCGCCTGTCAGCCGGGTTCTCCCGAACCGCTAGCACTCGACGAGATTGGCGATCGATCGGTCAACCTGGTCACCGTCGGCCCGGGATCGGCACATGTCGAACGCCTGCCGGTCGGTACGCGCGTCGCGAGTCGAGAGCGTGTCGACTGCACCGGATTGACACTCGCGGAGGTGACTTCGCGCCTACGGCAACTGGCCGATCCCAGGCGTATTCTGGAGATCGTGCTGACTGGTGCGCCGAATGAGAATCTGGACGCCGACGTGATCCGCAGCGAAATCGCCGCTTCCTTCTGCTACCTGGCCATCAGCGACCGCACCGAGATGATCGACTCGGCGTTTGCTCGCTCGATCGAACAGGAACAGACGATCCGCGGTCGGTTCGTTCGCACCTTGCGAGAACGTGCCGAGACCGCCAGCGATGAGGATCGTGCCGTGATCGAACTGGCGCTGAAGCAGGGACTACTGGCCCTCGCGAAACGGAGCGTCCAGTGAGACTGGTGGATTTTCGGCTAACCGGCTTCGCGCAGCATCAGGATACCTTCCTGACCTTCAACGACGGTTCGCCGAGTGTGATCGTCGGTCCCAACGAGTCAGGGAAGAGCCAGCTCCTCGCCGGTCTGATCGGCACGTTCTTCGGATTGTCCGACTGGCAATCCGCTGTTCCCTGGCATGGTCCAGCCACGCTTCGCGGTGAACTGCGGCTGGAATCGGGCAACCATCAGTTCGAGATCGTTCGTGAATTCGAAGCCGGGCGGGTCACGGTGCTGCGGGACGGAACCGCTATCTACGAAGGTCGCGGACTCGCGACGAGACACACGCAAGAAGACGAGCGTTACCAGAAACTACTGTCCCATTGGCTCGGCTTTTCGGACATGGACGTCTTTCGCGGTGTGGTCTTCATTGAACAAGATCAACTCGGCGACGACAGGCTCTCGAAACGCTCCAGTGAGATTAAACGAATCATCAGCGGCTCACGAGAAGCCAGCTACGAAAGTGCGATCAAGGATCTCGACGGGAAGCTCGACCAACTCAAGCGACGGCCACGCAAGCACAACGATCGAGAGATCGAGCAGGTCGAGGCCGAGATAGCGGAACTGGAGCAGCGGGCGCGTCAGGCCGAGGCAGCCGAACGTCAATCGATCGAAGTGACGGAGGCGGAGCAGGCCGCGCAAGAGGCTGTGCGGCAGATTCAACAACGACTTGAGGTCCTGGAAGGGTTGATGCAGACCTATCGCGACCACCGGGAACTGAAAGAAGAGGTTCAGCGGTCCACCCGCGAAGCCGAACGCATCAGCCGCGAGCTACGTCAGGCGAAGCAAGCGCAGGAACGACGCGAGCGACTCGCAGCCGAGGTGGCAAGTCTCCGCGTGGATGGTGATCCAGACCTGAAGACGGTCCAGAATGCTCGGTTCGAACGCGAGCAAGCAAACCACGACTATCGACGCGTCGAGACCGAGCAAGCGAACGTTGCCAGCGAGATGCGTCGTTTGCGCTCTCAAACAGCCACACCACCAGTCAACGAAGTACGCACCGGGCCAAACGGAATATTGCTCGCGGTCGCGGGATTCATCGCTCTTCTGTCGCTGGCTTTGGGCTTCGCCGTCAGTGTGTTCATGCTCTTCGGCCTGCTACTCGCGCTGGCGCTGGCGGTGATCGCCGTGCGATCGGTGGGGCCAGCATCGTCTTCAGTAAACACGACCAACAGCGCCAAGCTTCAACTGCTCGAACAGCAGATCGCCAACCTGGGAAACGACCTGAGCCAGATTCAGAGCCGCCTTAATGAGATCACGCAGCGCATCACGCCGTGGCTGGAAGCTTCGGGGGAGCCCGACCTGGATCACCTCATTACACGTCTCGAGGAGTACCAGAGAGCTCAGGTGCGTCTGGGCGAACTCGCGTCGTTCGTGCAAGCCGACGTGGAACGGCTCGAGGCCGAGGAGAACTCTGCGCTCAACCACGCAGCCGTCACTGAACGGCAGGTCAGGTTGCTCGAAGCCGACCATCCGGAACTGCATGACCTCACGCCGGAGCAGGCGGCTACTCATCGTGAGACGCTGAAACAACTTGAAGCCGACAAAACACAGTCCGTGAGCCGACTCAACGAGCTTCACGTTCGTCGCGAGGTACTGCAGCAAACCGCCGTGGATGACGCCGCGGCCCTGGCAGTCGTGATTCACGAGAAGCAAGACGATCTAGCGCGAAAACGCCAGCTTGCCAGCGCGCTGGAATTGGCTATCGAGACGATGCAGACATGCGTACACGACTTCCAGGAACACGCGCTCGAGCCAGTCGCGCTGCAGGCAAGCGGTCTCATGAAGAGCTTCACCACCGGACGCTACGACGCGGTGACGATCGACCAACAATCGATGATCCCGAGCGTGATTCTGCACGGCGTTGGCGGAATCGGACCAGGCGTGCTCAGTCGCGGCACCCGGGATCAGCTCTATCTGGCCGTGCGTGTCGGTCTGATTGACGCGTTGTCAGGTGGCCGCAAACTGCCCCTCATACTGGATGATCCCTGCGTCCACTTCGACGATCAGCGACTACAAGCGGCGATGAAGGTACTCGAAGAAATCGCCCGCGAGCGGCAGGTTATCATTCTGACCAAGGATGAAACCTACGAACGCTGGTTTGGGCCAGTGCTGCAACTGCAACGCGGCTCACTCCGCGCACTGGCGGATGTCACAGATTGACTCGCGAAGCATGGTTCGGAGTTCCCCGATTGCGATCCAACACGGGCACTGACAGGCGCGGAAAATGGTAAGATTGATATGAGTAATTCGCCAATATCGTCCCTGCTGGGCCAGGCCTATGGAGGATTCCGACCGCTTATCTCACATTGGTACGAGCCGCTTGCGGGCGCCTGGCCGCCAGAAGATCAGCAACCTCTTCCGCGTCCTCATGGACAGCCGTCAACGCTGTCAAACCACCGCACGTTCAGATGACCTGATCAGCGGGCGGCTCAAGTGACTCTCCTACCGGAGCTAAGCGTGTCAAACTTCGCTACTGAGAAAAGGAGTCGGACGTGCCACATCCGCATCGTGAATCTATTGCTGAACTACTGGTGAAGCACGATTACACACCCGAGGAAGTCTCTGAACTGCTCGAAATCGATGTCTACGTGATCCGCCGCGCCTGCTGGGATGGGGCTCTCAAGGCAGAGGTAGTCGATCACCACATCGTGAACATCAAGCGCGAAGACTTGATGCGCTGGCTCGACGAGTGGGAACATCTTTAGGCAAGAGTTAGCGAATTGCAGAGGAAATACGTAGATCACGAAGCTAGCGTTCCGGTAGATCGGGCAACCTACATCGCGATTTTAACGATTCCCTCCAATCCTCGGTCAAGCGGCTGGGGAAAATAGCCGAAAAGGCGTATCGACAGCCAGTGGTCATGAGGGTAACGATTGATCTGCCTGCGCACTGGCATGTAGGGAGTTGTTTTGGATCTCCATCAACTACCGGCTCAAGACGTTCAGTCGAGCCAATCCGCAACTGATCCAGCCCAGCGAGGGATCGACCGCTCTCGACGCGAAGCCGTCGTTGACACCTTCATCATCTGGATGCTCGCCGCTGGAGCGCGCATCGCGACATGGATACCGTGGCCAATCTGGCACGTGTTCGCGTCACTCGTCGGCTTCGGAGCGATGCTCTTCGGCTGGCGCCGCGTGGTGCTGGCCAACGTGCGTCACGCCAGACATAGCGCTCCGCCCAACCGGCTCGTCGCCTGGTATATCGGCATGCAACAGATTGCCAGCCACGTCAAAACGGTGATCGGAATTCTGCAAGCCAGTATCAGCGACGCCAGTGCGGCGGACGCTCTGCTGGTCGACGGCGTCGAGAACCTCGATGAACATCTCGGCGAACGCGGCATCATCATCGTCGCGCCTCACGCCGGGCCGTACCCTACCATCGGCATGCTGGCCAGTCGCTGGATGCGTGGAAGAGGGTTCACCCGCGAAATCGCGGTGGTCGTGCGCCTGTTCGAGCCGATGCGCTCGAATGCGTTGATGGACTGGTTTTCACGGTGTTTCCTCGACGCCGGGGTGACAATCATCGATGCTGACGCGGCACCACTTCAGATGGCACGCCAGCTTCGATCTATCTTGAATGACAAGGGAATCGTCGTCCTTTTCGTCGATGAACCAACGCCGACCCCGTCAATGCTCGTTCCGTTCTTCGATTCCGCCATTCGGCTCCCGGCCGGTCCCGTACGACTGGCCAAGGCGACCGGCAGTGTCATCATTCCGAGCATGGCCACCTATGGGCGTGGCAGCGAAGTGACATTGCAGATCGCAAAAGCGATTGAACCCTCAGCCAAAATCGCGACGACCCTGGTTGAGGTGGGCCGCTCAATGGAGGCACTCATTGCACAGCACCTCGATCAGTGGAGCATGTTGACCCCAATCTGGGCCGAATCGATTGCCGGGCCACCACCATCCGGGTTCAGCTACGCCGACTTGCATACGCATACCATCGGCAGCGATGGCCTGTGTATCATCGACGACTGGTCGCAACAGGCCAGTGAGACCTCACTCGCGCTTGTCGCGGTGACCGATCACGACCATGTAGCGACCGTGCATCGCTGGAATGAATCCCATCGCGGACTGGAGAATAACATTCTACCCGGCGTCGAAATCACGGCGCGTGGGCGCATCGTCCACATTGGGATCCTCTTCTCGCAAGATGTGCCGACCGAGCTGCCCAAGCCTGGCACGCCCCTGTTTGACGTGATGCGCTGGGCCAGATCGATCGAAGGCAGCCTGGTCGTGCTGGTGCATCCGCTCCCGGGACTATGGCGCATTCAGCTCTGGCGCATGGCGCGCGCTGGGATGCTGCCCGATGCCATCGAGACCAGTTTCCCGCTCGCGTTCTGGCGCACTCCGGCAATCGAACGAGCCGCACAACGCTACGACCTGGCGATGCTTGGCGGAACCGACGCACACCTGATCCCGGATCAACTCGGCAAACATGTCACGATGTTCCCCGGGGAGACTGCCGCGGATTTGGTTCGCGCCATCCGCGAGCGCACGACCGTGGGAGTGACGCGCCCAGTCGAGAGCAAAGTGCCTCTCTCGGTCTACGCGATGCAATCGATCTACAGCTGGATGTTGCCGTTCAAAGCGATTCCGCAGATCGCCCGCGCACGCGAGCGCCTACTGATGGCGGCGCGGCGCAGGGCCATCGCATCGTCGCCGGT
Source organism: uncultured Chloroflexia bacterium (assembly GCA_963782955.1). Classification (GTDB taxonomy): domain Bacteria; phylum Chloroflexota; class Chloroflexia; order Thermomicrobiales; family Thermomicrobiaceae; genus CALAGB01. The sequence goes on from CAWALJ010000002.1 coordinate 807,767, forward strand.
GCGACGACGGGCGCCAAAGCTGGTTACCCTGGCGCCGGAGGAAGCGCTGGCGCCTGCAGCCGCGGGAGATCAGAGAACCGGATAGCGCAGTTCGATTTCCAGCATTACGGCCCCCGCCGTGATGATCAGTGCGAGCCAAACGATGGTCGTGGTGAGTTCAGTCCGAACGAGTTGCGGCAACGGCAAATGGCGCTGCTTGAAGACTTTGCGAGCCAGGCGGAAATCGCTCACCGCGACGATTAGCAAACCTAGCGCCAGAGCCGCAAGAATCCCGAGCCAGGTCCAGAGGATCGGTGCTGGAAGACCGGCCACTCCGTGTTCGACTGACTCATCATTGATCCAGGCCGACTGAACCATGTAGGCGACGATCCCGAGCGAGACCACCAGCGCCACCGCAGAGCGCACACGCAGGACACGACCGCGCAGCGTCCCTCCGCGATGAACCCACCAGACCACCGCTCCAATGACGATCAGGATCGGGATCACGATCATGGCGATGTGCTCGATGCGCGTGTACTGATCGGCGATCCGCGTTACGTCGGAACTGAGAAAGTAGCCGATCGTGAGTGGAAGCCCTGCCCAGATGAGCGCGGCGGGCGCCGCACCGATCACATAATCACGGAACGGAATGCGGATGAGCCCGGTGCCGATGGCGACGTACATCCGTGCGATAGGCAACAGGCGACCCACGAAGACGATGCCGACGTCGTGACCCCCAAATTTGACACGCCAATGCTCAAGGAACTCGCGACTACGTTCCTCGTGGCGCCTGAGGACACGTTGCAGCAGTTGAACTCCGCCGGTTCGCGCGACCAGGTGCAATGTGGTTGTACCGGCAATATCGGCAAGCATGACCGCGACGAGGCCAACTCCCAACTCGGGATACGTGTGGATGGCAAAGGCTCCGGCGATCATGAGAGCCACTTCAACCGGCATGCCGGTCGGGACCCCAAGTTCACCGACGAACACCATCAGTGCGACGATGATCACACCGTAATGGACAATCAGTTGCTGAATCGGTGAACTCCCCTCAACGTGGCCCGGTTCACCCGGGCGACTACCACAACCATACCCCGATTCCTTCAACCGAATATTAGTAGAAGTCAGCGCGGTTCGAAAACGCGGAGACCCAACAGTCCAACAATTCAGCGAACCATTGTCGGCCGGGGCGCACGAATCCGGGGTGTCGACGAGTTGCGGTGACCCGGATACAATCGGCTACGGTCAATTAACGACCGCAAAGCAGTGCTCGAGTCCAGGAATCTACAACAACTGGGGATCGTGAGAGAGGAGCATCCATGTCGGCAGTGGTTGCGAGCGAATTGGTCGGAGCGCGAATTCGTCGCAAAGAAGATCCCAGACTCATTACGGGTTCATCGACCTACGTGGACGACGTCCGCCTTCCGGGAACCCTCCACCTGGCGTTCGTGCGGAGCATCTATGCTCACGCGCGAATCAACGGTATCGACGTATCAAATGCTCTTTCGATGCCCGGTGTTGTCGCCATTGTCAACGGCAAAGAACTGGACGACTACATCGAAAGCCTATCCGGCGCTCCAGCGCCAGATCCAGGGACGCCACGAGCCGAGGTGATGGCGACCGAAGTCGTCCGTCATCTTGGGCAGCCTCTGGTAGCGGTTATCGCGCAGACGCAATACCAAGCCCGCGACGCGGCTGACGAGGTTGTGGTCGATTACGAACAACTTCCCACCGTTACCGGTGTCGAGGAGGCCGCGAAAGAGGGCGCTCCGCTCATCTGGGCAGGCGCCGAAGGTAATGTCGGGTCACGTTGGGACCATACCAACGGAGACGTCGCCGGAGCCTTCGAGAAGGCTGACGTCATCGTCAAGGAGCGAATCCGCAGTCAAAAACTGGCGGGCGTCCCGATGGAGGGGCGCGCGGTACTCGCTGCTCTCGACCCGGTCACGCGCGGACTGACTGTCTGGACATCCACTCAGGCGGCCCATAGTAACCGAGCGGCGATCGCCAAGAAGTTGGGATTGCACGAGTCTCAGGTACGCGCCATTGCCCCCGAAGTCGGTGGTGCGTTTGGCGTCAAGATTGGCGCCTACCAGGAGGATTACGTCGTCTCCGCGATGGCGTTGAAGCTGCGCCGCCCGGTCAAGTGGATCGAAACCCGAAGCGAGAACTTCCAGGCGACGAACCACGGACGTGCTCAGATCGCCGATATCGAAATCGCCGCCGACAAGTCGGGCAAAGTGCTCGCCTATAAACTCACCGTGGTGCAGGATCTCGGGGCGTTTCCGAAGGGGACATTCCTTCCGGCAACCACCGGCAGCATGGCGGTCGGCTGCTACGACATTCCCGCCGTTGAGTTGCACACATCCGGCGTTTACACCAACACCATGGCCGTCGGTGCCTACCGCGGCGCCGGCCGACCAGAGGCTGCCTACTACATCGAGCGGGGCATGGACCTGCTGGCTCACAAGCTGGGCATGGATCCAGCCGAGGTACGCAAGGTCAATTTCATCGCGCCGAACAAATTCCCGTACGACACAGCCACCGGCGAACGCTACGACACCGGCGACTATGCCAAGGCGCTGGCCAAGGCTCTCGACGTGTCGAAGTATCAGGAATTGCGAGAATATCAGGCCGAGCAGCGCAAGCAGGGTCGTCACATCGGCATCGGACTCGCGTCTTACGTCGAGATCTGCGGCTTCGGCCCCTGGGAAAGCTCGACGGTACGCGTCGAGCCGAGCGGAGACGTCTCCGTTTTCACGGGCATCTCACCACACGGCCAGGGGCAGGAAACCACGTTCGCGCAGATCGTCTCTGACCGGCTCGGCGTCGACTTCGATCGTATCGTCGTCTACCACGGCGACACCAACAACACGCCACAGGGACGTGGCACGATGGGCAGCCGTGGGCTGGCAATCGGCGGCAGTGCCGTCGTGTTGTCGGTCGACAAGCTGCGCGAGAAGGCTCGCCGGATCGCGGCCAACCTGCTCGAGGCCTCACTCGACGACATCGAGCTTGCCAACGGCAAGTATCGCGTCAAGGGCTCGCCGGATCGCGGCGTCACCATGGATCAGATCGCGGCCAATGCCTACAGCGGCCGCGTGCCGGAGGACCTGCAGCCCGGTCTGGAAACGACCGACTTCTTCCGGCCAGCCGACGAGACCTTCCCCTTCGGCACGCACATCGCCATGGTCGAGGTAAATCCGGACACGGGCGAGGTCAAGCTGCTGAAGTACTTCTCAATCGACGACTGCGGCTTCATCGTCAGCCCGCTGTTGGTCGAGGGTCAGGTGCACGGCGGACTCGCTCAGGGAATCGCCCAGGCGCTGTTAGAGGAGATCCACTACGACGAAAATGGCCAGATCTTGACCGGCACGCTGATGGATTACGCGATCCCGAAAGCGGATCGTTTCGTGATGTTCGAGACCGATCATACCGAGACCAAGACTCCGCTGAATCCGCTCGGAGCCAAGGGCATCGGCGAGGCAGCGACGATTGGCTCAACCCCCGCCGTCGCCAACGCGGTGCTCGACGCGCTGGAGCCATTCGGCGTGACACACCTCGACGTGCCGATGACCTCGCAGAAGGTTTGGAACGCGATTCACGCCGCGAAATAGCCACAGCTTCGAGGCACACCAACAAAGCACCATACACCGGGTGAGAGCACTCTCACCCGGTCTTCCTTCTTCACTGGGATCCGATTTCACGCGAGGCGCTGACCTGCGCCCAAACCCCAACCGAACGACCCGTAATCTCATTGTCACGAAATTGTTGTGGCAACGACCCTGAGTGGCAGGCAGTTCGATCTCCCACTGAATGGAGATCGCGCCTCAATTACCACTCGTTCCAATGCACGATCTCATCGAGTGACGCGCGTGGCGCGGGCTTGAAGTCCGTCCCTTTGGTGTAGGCAAGTGGAATCAACGCAACCTGCATCACGTCATCGTAGGGGATTCCGAGCACTTCTGCTGCTTCTTTCTCGTGCGGCAGGTGCAACGTAGTCCAGACCGTCCCCAATCCCCTTGCCCGCGCCGCCAGCATGAGACTCCAGGACGCCTGGATGATCGAGCCCCAATGGCTCGCCTGTGCGTTTCCCGGCCAGCCATCGGTCCGTCCCGAAATGCACGGAATGATGTGAACCGGAACCTCATGCATGTGCTCGGCCAGATAGGTAGAAGACGAGACCACCCGCTGCTGTACTTTGCTCCGCTCGGCGTCCTGCGCCCTCACGCGCCCGGCGTAGCCTGGGCTCGATCGATAAGCATTCCAGCCCTGGCGGTACAGGTCGGCGAGCGCCTTACGCTTGTCCGGATCGGTCACGATCATGAAGTGCCAGTGCTGCGAATTCGACGCGGTCGGAGCCTGCTGCGCGATCGCCAGGCACTCGTCAATCAGCTCTCGCTCCACCGGGCGCGTCAGATCGAGTCGCTTGCGAACGGAGCGCGTCGTCGTCAGAAGCTCGTCGGGGTTCAACGGAAGCAGCGTCAAGCTCGGACCTCCTCGAAGTGATTCATCAGCGTAAATTGAACGGTGTGTCGCACACGTATTACCGTAGCGTTGATCCTGTGGATTGTCCACGCGCCCGGGGTATTGACACGAGACTGTGGCATTGAAGAGTGGCAGTTCGCATGTTTGGCACATCGGCCAGGATATGGTCTAAAGAGCGCACTGGGACACTCGCAGGAAGTGGCGCACCGTCGCCGTGAAACAGGGGACGGCAGACCATGATGACCGACAGCCTCGTTAGCGATCCATCGGACGATCCACCTTCCGACCACCCCTGGTTGAAATGGTACGAGACCGGCGTTCCCACCACCGTCAGCGTGCCAAACCGACCGCTGCACCGGCTCCTGTCAGACACGGCGGAGCGCTGCCCGAAGCGAACGGCGATTCTCTTCATGGGGAGATCCGTCAGCTTCCAAGAGCTTGATGAATCCGTGTCACGCTTCGCCAACGCGCTGATTAGTCTTGGCGTGGAGCCGGGCGATCGCGTGGCGTTGGTGATGCCGAACTGCCCGCAGATGGTAATCGGCTACTATGGAGCGTTGCGTGCTGGCGCGGTCGTTGTCCCCACCAACCCGCTGTACGTCGAGTCGGAACTCGAACATCAGCTCAACGACGCGGGTGCCAAAGTCGTCGTCGTGCTCTCGATGCTCTACGAGAAGATCGACTCAATTCGCTTGCACATCCCTTCACTCGAGCACGTCATCGTCACCAACATCGCCGAATACCTTCCGTCCCTGAGCAAGGTGCTGTTCCGCGTCGCAAAAGAGCGGCAGGAAGGTCATCTTGTTCATCTGCCGGAGGACGGCCACACCCATTGGTTCCAACGCCTACTCGAAAAGGCGTCGTCGGATGACCCAGACGTCAACGTCTCGGCAGATTCGATCGCTGTCTTGCAGTACACGTCGGGGACGACCGGGCTGCCCAAGGGAGCGATGCTGTCGCACCGGGCACTTTCGATCGGCGCCACGCAGGCACACGTTTGGTGTATCAATGTGACCCGGCCGGACGGGGCTGACGTGGTGCTCGGTGTCATCCCGCTCTTCCACATCTACGCACAGACCACGGTGATGAACTATCCCATCGCCGGTGGCGGCACCATGATTCTGCTGCCCCGCTTTGGCCTCAAAGACGTTCTCAGTGCGGTCGATCGCGAGAAGCCGAATCTTTTCCCAGGGGTTCCGGCCATGTACGTCGTCCTCAATGGCGCATCATCGGCCAATCGCTACGATCTGAGTTCGCTGCGCGCCTGCATTAGCGGCTCGGCGCCGCTTGCCGCCGATACGCAACGCCGCTTCGAGGAACTGACTGCGTCCCGCTTGGTCGAGGGTTATGGACTAACAGAAGCGCCGGTCACCCACTGCAACCCGATCAGCGGGCAACGCAAGGTGAAATCGATCGGCATACCAATCCCGAACACGGACGCCGCCATCTTCGATCTGGAGACCGGCACTCGCCAACTCGGCGTCGGCGAGAATGGTGAGTTGGCCGTTCGCGGACCACAGGTAATGCTCGGTTATTGGCAGCGCAGCGAAGAGGAGGCCCGCGCGTTCCACGACGGCTGGTTCTTCACCGGCGACATCGCCTATATGGACGAGGACGGCTTCTTCTTCATCGTTGAGCGAAAGAAGGACATGATCATCACCGGGGGGCTCAAGGTCTTCCCCAGCCAGGTTGAGGAAGTGCTCCTGACTCATCCGGACGTCAAGGACGTGGCGGTGATTGGTGTCCCCGACGTGCGACGAAGCGAAGTCGTCATGGCGTTCGTGGTCCTCGAAGACGGTGCAACGACGAGCGAGACCGACATCATCAGCTTCTGTCAGGGCAAGATGGCGCATTACAAAGTTCCCCGCTCCGTCGAGTTTCGCACCGATCTGCCCAAGAATCTGGTCGGCAAGGTTCTGCGCCGCAAATTGTTGGAAGAGGTGCTCAACCGTCCGCTTTCGGACGAGTGCCCCTCGTGACCTAGCCCGTCAGCCGCTCGGGTCGTTCCCCACCGCCAATTGCTGGCACGTCTGGTGCAGCAGTACGCTGGAGTCGTTCGTACCGCATCATCGAATCCAATCTCGCCCGGTCGCCAGAACTTGTCCCGATGCACGTCGTCGAGGTTCAAGGAAGTCGACGAAACCAGGCGACCGACCTAGAATGGAATCGACCATCGTAAAAACATCGGTGACCGGCGGCAGAAATGCTTCGTGCCGTCGTACTCGAAGGGAGTGGGCATGGTTCTGAGTAGGATGATGGGCGCGCGCGTGCGCCGCAAAGAGGATCCTCGACTCATCACGGGTACCGCCACCTACGTTGACGACGTTCATCTCCCGGGAATGCTGCATCTCGCTTTCGTGCGCAGCCAGCATCCGCATGCCAAGATCAACAATATCGACACGTCTGAAGCCGTGAAGGTGCCAGGCGTGGTGGCGGTTTACACCGCGGACGACCTGCGCGAGATTCTTGGCGTCACCGATTCAGCCGCGGGCGAGGGAGAGGTTCCCGACCGTGACGCCAGCGATAGCCTGCCGGAACGCTTTCCGATGGCCAGCTATGTGGTACGTCACGTTGGCGAAGCACTGGTAGCCGTCGTTGCCAATACCGACTACGCGGCTCGCGACGGCGCCGACGCGGTGATCGTCGATTACGAAGACCTACCGGCTGTTGTCGACATGGACAAAGCCATGGCCGATGGCGCACCCCAACTTTATCCACAGTACGAGAACAACATCTGCGCCCGCTGGGACCACACACTGGGAGATGTCGACGCGGCACTGAAGAACGCCCCAGTCGTGGTCAAGAAACGTCTGGTGAACCATCGCGTGGCAGGTGTTCCCATGGAGCCGCGCGGCGTGGTCGCCACCCCCGACCCGATGATGAACGGATTGACGTTCTGGACTTCAACTCAGGCGCCGCACTGGAATCGAAACGACATCGCCAAAACGATGGGATTCTCTCAATCACAGGTGCGCACCATCGCGCCACAGGTTGGCGGCGGCTTCGGCGTCAAGATCGGGTCGTATCCCGAGGACTTCATCGTCTCAGCGGTCGCCTACAAGCTGGGCAAACCAGTGAAGTGGATCGAGACACGTAGCGAGAATTTCGTTGCCACGCACCAGGGTCGTGCCCAGGTCGCCGACATCGAAGTGGGGGCCGAGAAGAACGGCAAGATCGTCGCCTATCGCTTCCGTGTGATCCAGGATCAGGGGTCCTATCCGAAGGACACCTCTTTGCCGGTGCTGACCGGAACGATGGCGGTCGGGTGCTACGACATCCCAAACGTTGACCTGCACGCCGTTTCGGTGTTGACGAACACGATGGACATTGGAGCCTATCGCGGCGCTGGTCGACCAGAGGCCGCCTTCTACATCGAGCGGACCGTCGACCTGGTGGCCAACGCCGCCGGGCTCGATCCGGCCGAAGTGCGCCGGGTGAACTTCACCTCGCCCGACAAGTTCCCCTACACCACCGCCACCGGCGAGCGCTACGATACCGGCGATTACGAGAAGGCGCTGAACAAGGCGCTGGAGGTCTCGGGCTACCAAGATCTGCGCAAGCAACAAGAAGAAGCGCGCAAGAACGGTCGCTATCTCGGCATTGGACTCGCCTCCTACGTCGAGATCTGCGGCTTCGGGCCTTGGGAAAGCTCGACGATACGCGTCGAACCGAGCGGCGCGGTCACCGTCTTCAGCGGCATCATGCCGCAGGGTCAGGGGCAGGAGACGACCTTCGCCCAGATCATCTCCGACCGGCTCGGCGTACCGTTCGATCAGATTTCGGTGCAATTCGGCGATACCGCCACCACACCACAGGGGAACGGCACCATGGGCAGCCGTGGACTGGCAGTCGGTGGCGGAGCGGTGATGCTCTCGGTCGACAAGATCCAGGAAAAGTCACGGCGCATCGCTGCCAATGTGCTGGAAGTTTCGGTCGACGACATCGAGTTTGCCAACGGCAAGTTCGGGGTCAAAGGCTCGCCGGACAAAGCCATGGACCTGGCCGCCATCGCGGCCGTCGCCTACAACGAGATGGGCAAGTTGCCGCAAGACATGGAGCCGGGGCTCGAGACGACCGATTTCTTCCGCCCAGAGGACGAAACCTTCCCGTTCGGCACGCACGTCGCCGTGGTCGAAATCATGCCCAACACCGGCGAGGTGAAGCTGCTCAAGTACTTCTCAGTGGATGACTGCGGGTACATCGTTAGCCCGATGCTGGTTGAAGGCCAGGTGCATGGCGGACTGGCACAGGGAATCGCACAGGCGCTGCTCGAGGAGGTGCGCTACGACGACAACGGGCAGGTGCTGACCGGCACGTTGATGGATTACGCCATCCCGAAGGCGGAGCGTTTTCCGATGTTCCAGACCGACCACACCGAAACCAAGACGCCAATCAATCCACTTGGCGCCAAAGGAATCGGCGAAGCGGCGACCATCGGCTCGACTCCCGCCATCGCCAACGCGGTGAACGACGCCCTCAAGGCGTTCGGCGTCGAGCATCTGGACATGCCGTTCCGACCGGAGAAGGTCTGGGCCAGCCTGCACCAGAGCGCCTGACGCAACGCATCCAACCCGAAACTGGCGACGAAGCGGGGAGCACTGGCTTCCCGTTTCGTCGTGACTGGCACATTCTGCACTTCCGGACATGGTGCTATGATGCCGCGAGAGACCAATCGAAACGCAGAATAGAGGGAGCGAAGATGCCCGACGATCAGATGAAAGAGATCGACAAGCATATTCTTGGGACGATCTGGACCTCCGACGAAGCCATGAAGAACCTCACCTACCTGTGCGACGACCTCGGTCACCGCTTCGCCGGCAGCGACCGGGAGCACACTGCCGGTGAGTACCTCAAGCAGAAGATGGAAGAGTACGGACTCGAAAACGTGCGCGTTGAAGAGTTCCCGATGGCCAGTTGGACACGTGGCGAGTGCAAGCTCTGGCTCACCTCACCGCTCGAGCGCGAGTTCTCGGCCATCACCATGCCCTACTGCCCAACCGCCGAGATCGAAGCAGACGTCATCGACGTTGGCGAGGGAGAACTGCCCGACTTCGAACGACTGGCTGACCAGATCCCTGGCAAGATCGTGCTGACCGACGCCGAGACCAACAGCCCCGGACAGCACAAGAGCCACCGCAACGACAAATTCGCGTGGGCGATCGAGCGCGGTGCGCTGGCCTGCGTCTACATCAACCAGAATCCCGGCATGCTGCACATCACCGGCAGCATTACCGGCAAAGTACCCGGCGGTTCCTCGGCAGCCGAGCGGGAAGCAGCGATCCCTGGCATCGGCATCAGCTACGAAGGTGGTATGACGATCCGCCGTTTGGCCTCGCGCGGACCGCTGAAGATGAAGATCTCGACCAAGAACGATACGTTCGACTCCAAGTCGTTCAATGTGGTCGGCGAAGTCGTCGGCAGCGAGCATCCGGATGAGGTCATCCTACTCGGCGGGCACTATGACGGACACGACATTGCCCAGGGCGCGGGTGACGACGGCGCCGGGACGATCACCGGCCTCGAGGCGGGCCGAGCGCTGGCCGGTCTCAAGGGTACGCTCAAACGAACCGTGCGCGTCATCTGCTTCGGCTCAGAAGAGGTTGGTCTGCTGGGTGCCTGGCACCACGCCAACGAGCACAAAGACGAGAACTTCCGCTTCGTGATGAATCTGGACGGTGCGGGTCGTGGCTCTGGTGGCCAGGAGCAGGTGACAGTCTCGTCACTGCCGGAAATGGCGGAGTATTTCCAGGGTTTGAACGCGGACCTGGCGTACAAATTCGACGTCAAGGATGAGCTCAATTCCCACTCCGATCACTTTCCTTTCGCCGTCCGAGGCATTCCGAATGGCACGTTGAATTCAAAGGACTCCACCGCTGGAATGGTTGGCCGCGGTTGGGGCCACACCGAGGCGGACACACTCGACAAGATCTCACTGCGCGGGCTGCAGATGTCGGCCATCCTGGTGGCGCGACTGGCGGCACGGATGGCGCAGGACGATTCCTTCCCGGGCCGCAAGCGTTCCGTCGACGAAGTGCGCCAGCAACTGGATGACGCGGGCATTCTGGAGCGCCAGCAGCAGTCCGGCCGCTTCCCACCGAAGTAGGCAGACCTTCAACTTCAATTCGAGTTTGTAGGGGAGCACACAAGGTGCTCCCGAACTTTTCCACAATCCGCTCTCCTGATCTGGTTGAGCATGGTTGTAGCTCGGCCCCCAGGTGTTGACGGCTTTAGGCGAACGCCCGGGCCTGACGATGTCCGGGGCGAAGGCGAGCTTCGTCCTCACATGCGAGCCAGACGCGGCATTCTCGTCGTAGGGAACCGATGGGACCGCTGCGGGATCGCCTGCGGTACACTGAACCGGGGGATTAGCGCATGAAACGACAAGGCGCATGGCAGAAGTGAGCGATCAGGCGAAAAAACCTCTCCTCGCCATCACAATGGGTGATCCGGCCGGAATCGGACCGGAAATCGTGCTCAAGACACTCGCCCATGGCGAGGTGTTTGAGCGATGCAGACCGCTGGTGATCGGCGATCGACGTGTGCTCGAACGCGCCACGCGCTGGGTTGGACGGAAGTCGCCCGTCTTTGACGAGGTCGACCATGCGGCAATGGGTCAATATCAGCCAGGAATCGTGACACTGCTTGACCTGCACAACGCCGCGCCCGGAGAGTGCCCACCTGGTGAAGTCAGCGCCGCCGCTGGACGAGCCGCTGTCGAGTACGTTGAACGTGCTTGCGATCTGGCCCTCGCCGGTGAAGTCGACGCGATGGTCACCGCGCCGCTCAACAAGGCCGCTATGAACGGCGCCGGTTTCAACTACGCTGGGCACACCGAGCTATTGGCCGAGCGGACCAACACGCCGAACGTGAAAATGCTCCTGGTCGGCCCGAAGCTGCGGGTCATTCACGTCAGCACCCACGTCTCGCTGCAGGAAGCCATTCGCCGCGTCACCACTGAACGCGTGGGCGAGGCAATCGATCTGGCCGATTCGTCCTGTCGCGCGCTTGGCATCGCTCATCCGCGTATTGCCGTGGCCGGGCTCAACCCGCATGCGGGCGAGGGCGGACTGTTCGGCCATGAGGAAGAGCGAGAGGTGGTTCCGGCCATCGAGGCAGCGCGTGCACGCGGGTTGGACGTCTCCGATCCACAGCCACCCGACACCGTCTTTCTGCGAGCCGTCAACGGTGCCTACGACGTAGTGGTAGCGATGTACCACGATCAGGGACACATTCCGATGAAGCTGCTCGCCTTCGACAGCGGCGTCAACGTCAGCATCGGCTTGCCGATCATCCGCACGTCGGTCGATCACGGAACGGCGTTCGACATTGCGGGAACCGGGAAGGCGCGCGAGGAGAGTCTGCTCGCGGCCATCGACGTTGCCATCCAAATGGTGCGAGCGCGAGATTGACGCTCAAAATCGACGATCCGGCAGCCAAGCAACGAGGAGGTTGAGACCATGGCGACCACCGGGGAAACCATCGAGATCGCCCTCCCGTATGGCGACGATTTCCTTTCGTTGCATGTTCCCCAGCGCAATTTGCTCGCGCTCTTGAGACCCAATCCAGTCGAGCCAGCCGCAGACCCACGCATCGAGATTCGTCGTGCGCTCAACCGACCCATCGGCATGGCGCGCCTCTCGGAAGCCGCTCGTGGCGCCGGACGTGTGGTCATCGCCGCTGATGACTTGACGCGCCAGACGCCGGTCGACCTGATCATCCCCATGCTGCTGGAGGAACTCCTCGGTGCGGGCATCAGCGGCGACCAGGTAACGGTAATCGTCGCGCTTGGCACGCACCGGCCAATGACGCCGGAAGAGATCGAGGCGCGTTTCGGCCACCAGGTCACGTCGAGAGTGCGTGTGATCAACAATCCGTGGCAGGATCGATCACAATTGGTCGATCTCGGATCGACGCCCAACGGCACGCCCATCTCGCTCAATCGCGAAGCCTACGAGGCCGATTTCGTCATCGGCATTGGCAGCGTGGTGCCACATCACATCCCTGGCTATTCAGGTGGCGCCAAGATCATTCAGCCGGGCATCTCAGGGCCGGAAACGACCGGCCACACCCACTTCCTGAGCACGCGAACGCGCCGATCCTACCTTGGCCTGCTGGAGAACCCGCTGCGGGACGAGATCGAGCACATCGGTGATCTGGTCGGTCTGAAAGCCATCGTCAATACGGTGCTCGATACCGAAGGACGGCTGGTACGCGCCTTCTTTGGCGATCCACGCATGGCTTTCCGCGCAGCCGCTTCGCTCGCGCGCGACGTCTACGGAGCTCCACTGGGCGGACAGGCGGACATCGTCATCGCCGGTTCACACCCCTGTGACATTGAGTTCTGGCAAGCGCATAAGTCACTCTACCCGGCCGATATCGCCGTCAAGGAGGGTGGCACGATCATCGTGGTCGCTCCTTGCCCTGAAGGGGTGGCAGTGACGCATCAGGAGATGCTCAACATCACCGGGCTCGATGCGGAGCGCATCGAAAGGATGATCGAAAGAGGCGCGATCGCCGACGTCGTCTCGGGTGGACTGGCGCTAGCCTGGGCCAAAATGCGCGAACGGGCAGCAATCAGCCTGGTGAGCGATGGGATATCCGCGCAGGAGAGCGCCGCTCTCGGCTTCAGCAAACACTCCAGCATCGACGATGCGCTCGCTTCAGCGCTCCAACAGCATGGACAGGACGCAACCGTCACCGTGATGACGCACGCGCCCGAAATGCTCCCGATTTTGCCGGGTTAACGGACGTGACACGCATCGCCGTTATCGCCGACGACCTTACCGGTGCCGCCGACGCCGCGGTCGCCTTCGCCAAGGAGGGGCATCGATCGCGCGTGCTGCTCGACGTGAGCTTCGATGCCAACATCGACGTGGTTGCCGTCACCACCGAGAGTCGCCACCTGCCGCCCGCGGTCGCCGCGCAGCGCGTGCACAACATCACGCACCATCTGTATGGCACTCCGCTCCTCTACAAGAAGATCGACTCCACCTTGCGCGGCAATATCGCCCACGAGCTGCTGGCGCTGATGGACGGCTTCGACGCGCACCGAGCATTGATCGCACCCGCATTCCCCGACCAGGGGCGCACCACCGTCTACGGCCGCCAGCTCATCAACGGCGAGCCACTGGAGAAGACCGATTTCAGAAGCCAGGTCGCTACCTCGAACCTGCGCGAAATCTTCCTGCGCATGCGCGGCACCCGACCGGTGCGCCTCCTCCAGCTATCGGACGTGCGACGCGGACCGAAGCACCTGACCCAATTGATCGAGGCGGTGCAGTCCGGACTGATGATCGTCGACGCTGAGACGGACGACGATCTGACGACGATCGCTCGCGCGGCGCGCGCAACCAACATTCGGGTAATCTCCGGCTCCGCCGGACTGTGCCATGCGCTGGCCCGCACCATTCACACCGACCATCATCCCCCGACGCCGGACAGACCGCTGGCTGACGGACCGGTGCTGACCATCGCTGGGAGCCTGCACGCAGCCAGCATCGAACAGGTCGACGCGGCTCACGCGGCGGGGATTCCGGTCGTCGAGCCGTTGAACCTCGAGACCCGCTCGCTCAATCCGCTGGTTGACGAGGTGGTGAAGCTGCTCGACGAGGGCAAGGATGTCATCCTGGCTTCGCATCGGGCCGACGACTCAGCGCCGAGCGACCTGACCATCGCCGACCGGCTAGCCCGCGTCGTGCTGCGGGTCATCGAGCGCAGCAAGATTGGCGGGCTGGTGCTTACTGGCGGCGACGTCGCCTCGGCCGTCTGCCTGGTAATTGGCGCCCGCGCCATCGACCTGCTCGGCGAAGTTGAACCCGGCATCCCCTACGGCCATTTGCGCGGCGGCGGGGCGGACATGATCCCCATCGTCACCAAGGCCGGCGGCTTCGGCCAGCCCGATACCCTCATCGATACCATCCGATTCTTGAAGGCGGAGTGAGCGGGGCAGCGGCCCTCATCCGGCTCGCGTGGCTCGCCACCTTCTCCCGCCAGAGCAGGAGAAGGAAGCGGGGGAGCACTTTCCGTGTCGCCGCCAAGATTCGGTCCAGGGATAAGGACCATTTCTCGCCCTTGCGCCGTCCGACCACCTCACCGCTAATATGGCACGGCGTACATCCGCTGAACGGTCATATGGGGGACGTTACCGTTGTCTTCAAACACAACTGAAATCGAAAAACGCTTGTGGTCCGCGCGCCGACGAGCTTCGGGCCAATTCGCGCCTGAAATCATCCGAATACTCGGTGCCGGTATTCGGGCTCATCTTCCTGCGCTATGCCGACCAGCGCTTCACCGTCGCCGAGCGGGAACTGGCCACCCAGGCAAGCGCCCGCCGTCAGATCGGCAAGATCGACTACCAGGCGCGCGGCGTGATGTACCTGCCGCCGAGCAGGCGCGCTATGGCTACCTGCTCAATCTGCCGGAAGGCCAGGACATCGGCCGCGCACTGAACGACGCCATGCGGGCCATCGAAGCCGAAAACGAAGACCTCACCGGCGTGCTGCCGCGCACCTACAACATGCTGGAGAACGCCTCGCTGGTCGAACTGCTGAAGCTCTTCGCCTCGGTGCCGATGGACATCGAAGGCGACGCCTTCGGCAAGATCTACGAGTATTTCCTGGGCAACTTCGCCATGAGCGAGGGACACAAAGGCGGCGAGTTCTTCACCCCGACCTCGCTGGTCAAGCTGATCGTCGAGGTCATCGAGCCCTTCCGCGGCCGCATCTTCGACCCCGCCTGCGGTTCGGGCGGCATGTTCGTCCAGTCGGCTCGATTCGTCGAGAACCATCGGCACAACGCCGAAGAGGAGATCTCGATCTACGGCCAGGAACGCGTCGACGAGACGGTGCGCCTCTGCACCATGAACCTGGCGGTCCACGGACTGAGCGGCGAGATCCGCCAGGGAAACAGCTACTACGAGGACCTGCATCAGCAGCCTGCACCGCTTCGACTTCGTCATGGCCAATCCGCCCTTCAACGTCAACAACGTCGACAAGGACCGGCTGAAGGACGACCCTCGCTTCCCCCTCGGGATGCCGAGCGTCGACAACGCCAACTACCTCTGGATTCAGCTCTTCTACAGCGCGCTGAACGACAGCGGCCGGGCCGGCTTCGTCATGGCCAACTCCGCCAGCGATGCCCGCGGCAGCGAGCTCGAAATCCGCAAGCAGCTGATTCAGGACCAGGCCGTCGACGTGATGCTCGCCATCGGCTCCAACTTCTTCTACACCGTCACGCTGCCCTGCACCCTCTGGTTCCTCGATCGGGGCAAGCGGGCCAGCGAGCGAGCGGACAAGGTGCTCTTCGTCGACGCGCGCCAGATCTACCACCAGATCGACCGCGCCCACCGCGACTTCACCCCGGACCAGATCGAGTTCATCGCCAACATCGTGCGGCTCTATCGCGGCGAAGCCGATCGAGACGATCAATTGCAGCTCCGAGCGCATGGCCGAGACGTTCCCCGAGGGCGTCTACCGCGACGTGGCCGGGCTGTGCAAGATCGCGACGCTGGACGAGATCGAGGCACAAGGATGGAGCCTGAATCCAGGCCGCTACGTCGGCGTGGCCGAGCGCCCGCCGGACGAGTTTGACTTCTTCGAACGACTGGAAGAGCTAAACGAAGAACTCGAACTGCTCAACGCCGAAGCCCACGAGCTGGAGGAGAAAATCGCGGAGAACGTCGAGTCAATCCTTGGAGCAGGCATCGTGACCACGGCATGGACAACAACAGTGGTGGGTGATCTCAGTCCGAAACGGGTTGGCCGAAATCAAGACAGGGCCATTTGGCACCCAGCTTCACGCCAGCGATTACGTAGAGCATGGCGTTCCAGTGATAAACGTTCGGAATATTGGATTTGGAACTATCCGTCCTGACAAAGCTTGAGCATGTCGACAACGAGACAACCGAACGACTGATCAAGTCACCTTCTTTGTACGGGGGATATCGTGTTCGGGCAGAAGGGAGCTGTTGAAGCGCTACGTCTTGATCCGAAGCGATCAGGACGGATGGTTTCAAGGCTCTGACTGCATTCAGCTCCGATTCTGATACCCCAGCGGTTGATGTTCGGTTTGTTTCGTATATGTTTCGTTCGCGAGACTCACAAAGCATTGGATGATCAATCAAGGATCTCATGGGGCGACCATGGGATCCTTGAATCAGGACATCATCGAGATCGCGATTCCGTTCGACCTCCCTCCCCTCCCCGTCCAGCGCCGCATCGCCGACATCCTCTCCGCCTACGACGACCTGATCGAGAACAACAACCGCCGCATCGCGATCCTCGAAGAGATGGCCCAGAACCTCTACCGCGAATGGTTCGTCCACTTCCGCTTCCCTGGCCACGAGCACGTCAAGATGGTCGACTCGGAGTTGGGGCCGATCCCGGAGGGGTGGGAGGTGTCGACTATTGGTGGAGTTAGCGACAACTTCGATCGGCTGAGAAAACCACTTTCGAAACTCAAGCGAGCAAATATGCTTGGAGATATACCCTACTACGGTGCAGCGAAAGTCATTGACCACGTGAACAGCTATATTTTCCATGGAAAGTTTGCTTTGGTTGCCGAGGACGGAAGTGTCATCAACGGTGATGGTACGGCTGTCACCCAATTTGTCGACGGCAGATTCTGGGCAAACAACCAGCACTTCATATTCTGCAAGGCCGAAAGGTTTCCACAGAACACCTCCATCTCTTTTTATCCCAGTGCAACATACAGGGTTACGTGACAGGTGCTGCCCAACCAAAGGTGACTCAAGCAAATCTAAATCGGATATTGTTGCCAACTGCTCCAAAAGCAGTGCTAAGCAAGTTCAATAAATTCATTGTTCCAATCTACAGGCAACGAATGCAATTGGCACGACAAACGTCAGTTCTGCAACAATCACGGGACTTGTTACTGCCGACACTGATTTCTGGGGAAATTGAGCTTACCGCTCCACCGAACGCAAAGTGAACCGAGGTGAAATGTGAACACGGCTTCCCAGCCCCTCGAGCAACCTTCGCTAACTGCAGAAGATTTCTTGAGCTTTGACATTGGCGCGCTGCTCGCCTCCGCGGCTCGGCAAGACTGCGGGTCCTATTATCCTCTTTTCCTCGGCCGGGCGGCGGAGGGTAGGGAAGCTTCAGACGTTACAGGTGAGCGAGTCTTCACGTTTCTCGGCGACGCCTGCTCACTCGTGCTCACGCCCGAATCACGCAACCAGCCGTTCAGGCCGTTGTTCTCGTCCACAACCGCCAGCAGTCCGGCTCTACATGACCTCCCAATCGACGCGCTAAATGCCGTGGTGGCGGTCGTCCCAGCCATCACCGACCCGGAGCTCAGAGCACGGATGGCAGATATCGCGTGGATACGCCTGAGCGACCACAAGATGGCTCAAATCGCAATTTCAGCCTATATTGAGTCCTCTGATCAGCTCTCTGCGGAATCTTACTGGTTCCTTTCCATCAAGAGATTGCGTCGCGCCATGAACTTGGCGGCGTCACTGGGATCAGGCGGAGGCGAGGCGCTCAGCAAGGTAACTGCCCGACTAGAAACCCTTATCTCAGGGTCGACCGGGGTCAACGAGCGTAGGTTCGTTCCCGCTCATGCGATGAAAGTCCTGCTCGACTCCGGCCAAGGTGACGGCCCGCTCCAATCCAAGGTTTGTGAGCAATACGCAACCGAACTCGAGTTAGCAGGAAATTGGTTCGGGGCTGAGACGTATTGGAATCTGAAGGCGAGGTGGGATGGCGTCGTCGGCGACTCCGAGGGAAGGCAGAAGTCTTTGAAACGGTCCGCCGAGACGCACGCTCGGCAAGCACAAGTGCGCCTCACCGCCAACCCTCCGGACTACCTTGGGGCTGCCCACTTTTTGCGAGGCGCGTTTGAAGCAATGCGCCAAATGGGAGAGTCAGAGCGGGCGGAGCAACTCCATGCACTTCTAATCGACACACAGGCGAAATCCCTTTCACAGATGAGCACTCTGAGCCATGAAGTGGATGTGAGCGACACGGTCAAACGATCGAAATCAGCAGTTTCAGGGAAGAACTTCCTCGACGCAGTCCTCACCCTCGTCACGATGATTCACCCCCCTCAAGTTGATCAACTGGCAGAAACTGCAGCTCAAATGTCAAATGAAAGCCCGGCGCGCGCAATATTTCCGGCGGTCTATCTGGACGTTCGCGGGCGTGTGATCGGACGAAGACCGTCGCTTCACGTCGCTGGCGAGAAGGATCTAGAGGAAGCAAAACGATCTGAAATGTTCTCGGACGCAGTGCATTACCAGACCTATTTTGCGATTGCTGCAATCGAACCGGCGCGCAAGCAAATTCTGGCGGACCATCACGTTACACTTGAAGACGTACTGAGCCTAGTTGTGAATAACCCATTTGTTCCTCAAGGACGTGAGCTTCTCGCTGCAAAGGGCCTGTATCACGGATTCTTGGGAGAATTCGATCTGTCATGCCACTTGCTCGTCCCACAGCTTGAGAACTCAATCCGATACGTTCTAAACCAGCAGGGCGTGATTACCTCGGGAATGTCTCAGGAAGGGGTACAAGAAGACTTTAGTTTGAGCACTCTGTTTACGCGGCTTCAGCCCGAACTCGAAAGAGTATTCGGCGCCGACCTCGCTTTTGACCTTCAAGGACTGCTCGTCGAGCGCTCTGGATCAAACATCAGAAATCGATTGGCGCATGGGCTCATGGACTTTGGTAATTTCTTTGGATACACAATGAGTTACCTCTGGTGGGTCTCTCTCTTCCTTTGCTGCCAGCCCATTATTGGATATCTGAGATCGGTCGAAAACGACGTTCCCGGGGACGATACGCAAGGTCCGTCTGCCGCCGATTCACCTGTCACCCGGTCCAACACGTGACTCCGACAGCATCGCATTCTGAGAACACTACGGTCGAGCAACCCTCCATTCAGCTCTTCCAGGAGCTTGGCTGGGAGACGGCCGACTGCTTCGAGGAGTCGCTTGGGCCGGACGGTAGCCTGGGACGCGAGACGCGCGCCGAGGTGCTGCTACTGCGCCGACTGCGTTCGGCGTTGGAGCGGCTGAACCCCGGCGTGCCACGTCAGGCGATCGAGCTCGCCGTTGAGGAACTGAGCCGTGACCGCGCGGTGATGAGCCTGGTGGCCGCCAATCACGAGCTCTACGACCTGCTCAAGAACGGCGTGAAGGTCACGGTGCGCGAGCCGGACGGCTCCGAATCGGTCGAGACGGTGCGGCTGATCGACTGGGAGCACCCGCCGGACAACGATTTTTTCCTGGCGTCGCAATTGTGGATCGCGGGGGAGATGCACCAGCGACGGCCAGACCTGATCGGCTTCGTCAACGGCATCCCGCTCGTCTTCGTCGAGTTCAAGGCCTCTCACGTTCCGGTCGAACGCGCCTTTCACGACAATCTGCGCGACTACAAAGACACTATCCCGTACCTCTTCTGGTACAACGCCCTGATCATCCTCTCCAATGGCAGTCAGAGCAAGATCGGCAGCGTCACCTCCGCCTGGGAGCACTTCAACGATTGGAAGAAGATCGACAGCGAGGGGGAGAAAGGCGTCATCTCGCTCGATACCATGATCCGTGGCACCTGCGAACCGGAACGGCTGCTCGATCTGGTCGAGAATTTCACCCTCTTCATGGAGGCGCAGGGCGGACTGGTCAAAATCATCGCCAAGAATCACCAGTTTCTGGGGGTCAACAACGCCATCCAGGCGCTACAGCAGACACGCTACAACCAGGGCAAGCTGGGCGTCTTCTGGCACACCCAGGGGAGCGGCAAGAGCATCTCGATGGTCTTCTTCGCCCAGAAGGTGCTGCGCAAAATCCCCGGCAACTGGACCTTCGTTGTCGTTACCGATCGGCAGGAGCTCGACGACCAGATCTACAAGAACTTCTCCAACGCCGGGGCCGTCACCGAGAAGCAGGCGCAGGCGCGAAGCGGCGCACAGCTGCGCCGCCTGCTCAGCGAAGACCATCGCTATATCTTCACCCTGATCCAGAAGTTCAACGTCGAGAAGGGGAAGACCTACCCGACGCTCTCCGAGCGCTCAGACGTCATCGTAATGACCGATGAAGCCCATCGCTCGCAATACGATGTCTTCGCGCTCAACATGCGTAACGCCCTGCCGAACGCCGCCTTCATCGGCTTCACCGGCACGCCACTGATCGCCAGCGAAGAGAAGACGCGCGAGGTCTTCGGGGACTACGTCAGCATCTACAACTTCAAGCAGTCGATCGACGATGGCGCGACCGTGCCGCTCTACTACGAGAACCGCATCCCCGAGCTGCAGCTGACCAACGAACACCTCAACGACGAGATCGAACGAGTGCTGGAGGAGGCCGAGCTCGACGAGGACCAGGAGAGGAAGCTCGAACGGGAGTTCGCTCGTGAATACCATCTGATCACGCGGGACGACCGCCTCGAGAAGATCGCCGAGGACATCGTCAACCACTTCATCGGTCGCGGGCACCAGGGCAAGGCCATGGTCATCTGCATCGACAAGGCGACCGCCGTGCGCATGTACGACAAGGTGCGGGCACATTGGAAAGCGTACGTCGAGCGACTGAAGCATGAACTAGTCGATTGCCGGAGCGTAACCGAACGGGATCGACTGAGCGAGTTGATTCGCTACTTGGAGTGGGTCGACATGGCGCTGGTCGTGTCGCAGTCGCAAAACGAGATCGACGACATGCGCCAGAGGGGGCTCGACATACGACCGCACCGCCTGCGCATGGTCAACGAGGACCTCGACACCAAGTTCAAGGACAAGGACGATCCGTTCCGCATCGTCTTCGTCTGCGCCATGTGGATGACCGGCTTCGACGTGCCCTCCTGTTCGACCATCTACCTCGACAAGCCGATGCGTAATCACACACTGATGCAGACCATTGCCCGCGCCAATCGCGTCGCGCCCGGCAAGACGAGCGGTCTCATCGTGGATTACGTGGGCGTGTTCCGCAATCTGCGCAAGGCGCTGGCGATCTACGGCGCACCACAGAGTGGCAGCGATGCGGACATGCCGGTTCGGCCCAAGAGCGAGCTGGTCGACCAATTGCGTGAGGCCCTGGCCCAGACGCGCCGCTTTCTCAGAGGCAAGCGGATCGACCTGAAGACCCTCTCGGCGGCCAGCGGATACTCGTTCATCCAGCTACGCGACGACGCGCTCGACCAGATCCTGGTCAACGATGAGTCCAAGAAGCAGTTTCTGGCGTTGGCGGGAGCGGTCGAGTCGCTGTTTCAGTCGATTCTGCCCGACCCGGCAGCGAATGAGTTCAGCCCGGCACGCGCCGCGCTGCAGAACATGGTGGCTGCCATACGCTCGTTGGCGCCTGAAGCCGACATCTCCGGCGTGATGAGCGAGGTCAACCGCATTCTGGATCGATCGATCGCATCCGAAGGCTACGTGATTCGGGAGGGTAAGGCCCGACCGGGATCAGCCGAGCATCTGGTCGATCTGAGTCGCCTCGATTTCGCGGCGCTGCAGCGCCAGTTCGAGAAGGGGCGCAAACACATCCAGGCCGAGCAACTGCGCGGGTCGGTGGAACGACGGCTGAACCACATGGTCAACTTGAACCACACCCGGCTCGACCTGCTCGAACGCTTTCAGCGTCTCATCGACGAGTACAACGACGGCAGCATGAACTTCGAGGAGTATCTGCGACAGCTGATGCAATTGACCGAAGCGATGAACGACGAAGAGCAGCGCGCGGTCTCTGAGGGGATGAGCGAGGAAGAGCTGGCTCTGTTCGATCTGCTGACCAAGCCGGACTTGAAGCTGAGCAAGAGTCGCGAGGTGGAGGTCAAGAAGGTCGCCAGGGATCTGCTCGATACGCTCAAGCGAGAGAAGCTGGTGCTCGATTGGCGCAAAAGGCAGCAGACCCGCGCCGCCGTTCGCCTGTGCATCGAGCAGGAGCTCGACAAGCTGCCGCTCGATCTCTACGACATCGATAAGTACCGTCTGAAGTGCGAGCTCGCCTACCAGCACGTGTACGACTCGTACTTCGACAATGGCGGCAGCAAGTATCTCCCAGCCGCGTAAGTCGCGCTTCCGTAACCAGCAACTCCCTTCTCCCAGTATTGCGAGAAGGGTCGGGGATGAGGTCCAGCACGCGTTACACTTGACGATGGGCTGTTTGCCCGCCACCGATGACGTCTCCGGACATTCGCTTTCTTGAAAGGGTCACCACCTTCGTGGTTGAACGCGACTACATTCTTCGACTGATCAAACAGATGACCGAAGCGCTGGCCATCGTGTTCAAGCTCGAACGCGGCGGCGATTACCTCGAGGCGCTGCGCGTGATCGACTCCACTTATCAGCAATTGCTCGGGCTCGACGCCTCCACGATTGCCAATCTCCCAGCCGAGGCGCTCCTCACGCTCATCCGCAACTCGGGCACTGGATATCAGGGCGATCAGGCGGTCTCCGAACGTCTCACCGTGCTGGCCAATTTGCTCCAGGCCGAGGGGGACGTCTATCAAGGGCTTGGAAAGAGCGAGGAGAGCGCACGGCGTCGACTGAAGGCGCTCGACATCCAACTGGCGATTCTCACAGGCGAGGATCCGTCGTCGACACGGGCGGCCGATGCGGTGCGCACGCTCCTGACGCATCTGGAGGAGTACGAACTCTCGGTGCGCACCAAGCTTCAGCTCTGGAAGCACTTCGAGCAGTACGGTGACTTCGCCCGTGCCGAGGATTGGATGTACGAGGTGATCGAGGACGAGCACGCTCCTGCGGACATCAACCAGCGAGCCGTCGCCTTCTATCACCGGCTGCTCGATCAGACCGATTTCGATCTGGTTCACGGCAATCTGCCGCGAGCCGAGGTAGAAGCAGGTTTGGCCCAGATTGAGTCGGGCCACGCGAGCGGTCAGCCGCGCGGCTGACGCCGAAATCGCGTTCGCGAGAGGGAAGGGACACCATGGGCAGATTTACGGAACAGGAGATCGAGTATCTCCAGGGCCAGCGGCTCGCCAGAGTCGCGACGGTCAATAGCCGAGGCGAGCTTCACGTCGTGCCGACCGCCTTTCACTACAATCCCGAGCACGAGACGATCGACATCGGCGGACACGGCTTCACCGGCAGCAAGAAATACCGCGATGCCTTGCGCCACGGTCAGGTCGCGATCGTGGTGGACGATGTCGCTCCTGGTCGGCCACGCATGGTTGAGGTGCGCGGTACGGTCGAGGCGGTGCCAACCGGCGGTGACGCCATCAACCCTGGTTTCCCGCCAGCGATCATCCGCATCACCCCGACGTACATCGTCTCGATGGGGGTGAACGACGACGAGGTACGCCCGTCACAAGGAAGCGTCCATTTCGACGGGCGACGAGTGGAGTAGAAAGTCCAGCGTCACGGCCTGATTGCACACGATAATCGCAACGGGAGGACACAAAGTCCTCCCGTGTTTCTTATGTTCAAACCGTGTGACAGACCCGGCTCTCGATAACGGACGGCCAGCGAAGCCGCTCACTACCCCTTGATACCGCCCCTGGTCAGGTCCGCCGCGTCCAGCAACCGATCGAGATCCTCTTCCGAGAGGTCGGTCATCTCGAGTGCGACGTCCTTCACTTTGCGGTTCTCGGCATAGGCACGCTTGGCGATCTTGGCCGCCGCGTCGTAGCCGATGATCGGATTCAAGGCCGTCACCATGATCGGGTTGCGCTCCACCACGTCGGCCACCAACTCACGGTTGACCGTGATCCCAGCAACCGCTTTCTCCGCCAGCACCCGCGACGTGCTCGCCAGCAGGTCGATGGATTCCAACAGGTTGTAGGCAATGATTGGCAGCATCACGTTCAGCTCGAAATTGCCCATCTGGGCGCTGATCGTGATGGCCGCGTCGTTGCCGGTCACCTGCGCGCAGACCATCATAGTGGCCTCACCGATCACCGGGTTAATCTTCCCCGGCATGATCGACGAACCAGGCTGAAGCGCCGGAAGGACGATCTCGCCCAGACCGCCCTGCGGCCCGCTGTTCATCCACCGCAGATCGTTGGCGATCTTCATCAATCCTGCCGCGTACGCCTTGAGCTGGCCGCTAATCTCGACCGAGGTATCCTGCGCCGCCTGCGCCGCGAAGTGGTCGCTCGCCTCGACGAACGGCTGCCCGGTTAAGTTGGAAAGCTCGGTGGCCATGCGCGCGCCGAACTCCGGATGCGCGTTGATGCCGGTGCCGACCGCCGTACCGCCGATAGCGAGCTGCGCCAATCGTGGCAGCGAGCTCTCGAGTCGTTGCCGCGCCAGCGTCACCTGTGCCGCCCAGCCGCCAATTTCCTGGCTCAGACGCACCGGCATGGCATCCATCAGGTGGGTGCGACCCATTTTGACCACGTCGTCGGTTTCGGCAGCCTTTTTTTCGAAGGCTTGCTGCAGCGACTCGAGCGCCGGGAGCAACTGCTCGACGATCTCCAGGTACGCCGCCACGTGAATCGTCGATGGGATAACGTCGTTGCTGCTCTGGCACATGTTGACGTCGTCGTTGGGGTGAATTGGCCGTCCCCCGCCCACAATCTGGGCGCTACGGCTGGCGATCACCTCGTTGGCGTTCATGTTGGTCGAGGTGCCGGAGCCGGTCTGGAAAACATCGATTGGGAAATCGCCGTCCCAGTTGCCGTCGATCACCTCCTGCGCCGCGCGCTGAATGAGCTCCGATTTGTCGCTGCTGAGGAGGCCAAGATCCTGATTCACCCGAGCGGCCGCGTATTTGATCAGGCCGAGCGCCCGGATAAACGAGCGTGGCAATCGCAGCGAGCTGATCGGGAAATTCTCCACCGCGCGCGCCGTCGATGCGCCGTACAGTGCGTTCGCGGGCACTTGCATCTCGCCCATGCTGTCCCGTTCAACGCGAAATTCTTGCGTGTTGCTCGTCCCGCTCATCACCGGCTCCTTGGTCACTGTTTCCGTTCGTTACGCGTCAATTTGTCTGTTCCGGGGGCGGATATCACCCCCCACATTCAGCTTCAAGATACGCGCTATACGCCGCATATGCCAGTCCCACGGTTGGCAGACCGACTGTGACGATTTTGGTACGCACCTTCGTCAGGTTTTGACGAATTCTTGACCCCCAGACGCCTAGGATAGATGCATGAAAGCAGCCGGACGTGAGGAAAGATCGCCCGGCGGAGGTCATAGCTCGGACTCACCAGCGAGCGACGGGTTGCATCGTAAAGGAGCCTGTCATGCTATTTGAAATATTTGTAACGCTCTGGGTCGTGGTGCTGGCGTTCGCCCTCTATTTCTTCGTCAAGTCGATGAACGAAGCGATTGAAAAAGGACGACAGCAAAGGGCCGCGGAACATCTGGTCAAATTCCGGTCCACGCCAAACCACGCGCGTCACGAGCTTCCAACCGGCCATCGGGGTCGCCGACCAGCGCATTAAAGGCCCACGACGCGCTCTATGTGCTCGCGGGTGAGGGGGGACGAGGCTGCGGTGATCCCGCGGCCTCGTCGTTTTGATTCCATTCAGTGAGCGGGTTCGCTTAGCGGCACACCGGAGTCCGCGGTTTCTGGCCGAGCAAACGAGATCATAACCACCGCCAGAATCGGAAGCACCGCCATCGTCGCCAGCCCGACGCCATATGAGCCAGTCACTCCGTGCAGGTAGGCCAACGGCAGGGGGCCGATCGCCGCACTGGCGATCGAGACCATCATCGCCGAGCCCTGCACTCGTCCAAGGCCGTGTCGCCCGTAAATGTGCGCCCAGGTCACGTTCGAGATGATCCGCTGAATTCCTCCCGAAGAGCCAAGCACAACGGCGTAGAGAACGGCCGCCAGGGTCGATCCGATGAATCCCACCATCAGGACCGCCCCAAAGAGGAACGCCATATTGACGGCGAAGAGTCGCTTTGGTCCCAGCCGGTCGATGGCGAACCCCGCCACCGCCGAAAATCCGGCGGATGCGACCGCGTAAGGCACGAAGACCGCCGCGGCGACGGTGGCGTCCAGCCCACGCTCCGAAAAAATCGACACCTGGTGAAAGATCAGCGCTGTTGCCACGAATGATGGCGTCGAGAGTGGAATGGCAAGGAGCCAGAAGAGGGGCGACGTCAGCACACGACGAGAGTCGCTCGACTTTCCATCCCGCGTCGGCCGCGGCTCGTTGTCAGGCGGGGCGTCGGCACCATCCGGGAAGAGGCCTACGGCCTCCGGCTCATCACGCACCAACAGCAATGCCCCAGGTACAACCAGCACCCAGACCATCACGCCGAGCACCATGTATGCGTGGCGCCAGCCGGTCTGCTCGATCAGAAAGCGAGCAAAAGGTGGCAGCACCGCGTTGGAAACCGCAAAGCCCAGCCCCACCACCGCCATGGCCCGTCCACGCCGCCGTACGAACCATTTGGCGGTCAGCAGTGTGGCGTTGATCGGCAACGAACCCTGCCCCAACGCGCGCAACGCCGCGAACGCAAGGAAGAAGGCGACGAAACCGGTGGCAAAGGCCATCCCAAAACAGGCGGTGCCAAGCGCCAGTGCCACTACCGCTACTGTCAAGCGCGGACCGTAGCGATCGGCAAGACGGCTTACGAGCAGCACGAGCGCGGCGCTGACTCCGGTGCCCACCGCATACAATGCCGAGACGGTGGTACGCGAGAGCCCGGTATCTTTGATGATTGAATCAAGAAAGACCGAGAAGACGTAGGATTGGCCCGGCCCGGAACTGAAGGTAATCAGCATCCCCATGGCCACGATGGCCCAGCCATAAAACGGTCTACGAAGTACGGTTCCACGATTTCTGAGCAGCGGCGAAACGATCCCCCTTTGCACACGATTTCAGCATCTGGTCCCCTGCGCACGCACCGGCATCAGGCCATCAACACGAAGTGCGTCACAAGACAACCCCCGGATGATAGCGGCTGAACGGTTCAGCGCCAACAGGGCCGGGGGCTAGACTGGCATTTCACGCGCCGCCAGAGCGAGTTGTCTGGTATCAGACCATCTTGTGGGGGTCGGCCAGATCGCCCTCGGAGAACCGGCTGAAGCGCATCGCGTGCAGATCGAACGGGGTTGATCCGTCCACAATCAGCTCCGCAATGATGCGCCCGACGATGGGACCCAGCGCAAACCCATGGCCGCTGAATCCAGTGGCGAAGATAAAACCGCGTGGCTCTTCCACCTCACCCATGACGGGAACGGCATCGGGCGTCGAGTCGATCAATCCGGCGAAGGCGCGCTTCATGCCAATGTCGGCCAGCGACGGGAACATCGTGCGCAGACCCTCGAGGCTCTTCCAGGCCGTCTCCAGATTCGGCTCCGGCTCGACGTCGACCGTGTGCGCGAACGGATGCTCACGTGCTGACGAGCCGGGAAGATTGCGCAGCACGTCCCGAGCCAATTCGCTGCCGACTCGCAAGCTGAACATATTGCGGTTCTTGAGGTAGTTGGCGGCGAACTGGCGCGTGTTACGGAAGCTTTCGGTGGTGATGTCGTAGTCCGAGCGGCCACCTCGAGCGATGTAGAAGGTTCCACCTGGGCGCTGTCGAAACGCCACGTCCGGCGCCCAGACGCCGATCTGCGTGATTGGTGGCGCGGCTGTGGTCTCGGCGACGGTATTCCTCACCTGAATCTGCGGCAGCGAAAGTCCGGCAGTGCGAGCCAGCTTCTTGGACCAACCGCCCGCGGCGCACACGACCACCGGAGTCTGAATCGTCCCCTTCTCGGTGACGACCGCGCTGACGTGGCCACCGGTCACTTCGATCCGCTCGGCGGCGCAATAGGTCAGTACCGTAGCCCCAGCTCGCTCGGCCGCGCGTCCTATCGCGGGAGCTACTTTGGTCGGCTCGGCGTGGCCGTCGCTCGGGGTGAACATGCCCCCAGCGATCGGACCGTGGATGCCAGGAATCAGATCGCGGATCTGCTGCGCGGACAGCAAACGCGTGTCAAGGCCAAACGCTCGCGCCACCGGCAGCCAACCGCGAAGCTCGTCGAGTCTCTCCTCGTCATAGGCGATCTTCAGGTTACCAGCCTGAACCCACTCGATGTCCTCACCAAGATCTTGCTGCAATTCTTGCCAGATCTTGTTACCGGCCATCATCATCGGAAGCTCGGACGGGTCTCGGCCCTGCTGTCGTACGAATCCCCAGGCGCGGCTCGATTGCTCGTGTCCGATCCGGCCCTTCTCCAGCAGCACGACGTTCCCGTGCCGCTTGGCGATCTCCCAGGCGATCGACGCCCCGGCAATGCCCGCTCCGATGACCACAACGTCAGCCGCGGTTGGTACCATGTCGTTCCCTCAATCCCGCTCTGGGCCACGTGAGATGTCCGGTGAGCGATTGGCTACTACCAGGCAATGTCTCGGTGGCGCCCCAGTTCGCGAACCGCCGAATGTGATGTCATCTTCCCGCAGGCACGGTCGCGCGTCCACTCTCGAAGTGGATTCGATCAATAGATCGCGTCGAACGTTGGCGGATGAGACTAGCTTGGGCGGGGAGTCAGACGGCGAGATTGGTCACGCAGCACGCGCACTTGTGGCAGCAGCACACGCGAAGAAACGAGCGGTGTGATTTCGGAAGCCGGTCCGGGACTAGCAAAGAGATGCCCCTGACCTCGGGAGCAGGAAAGATTTCGAATCTCGGCAAGCTGCCCGATCGTTTCGATCCCTTCGGCGATAACGTCGAGATCCAGAGCTTGCCCAGCCGCGATGATCGCCGCCACCAGTCGCTGATTCTGTGGATCTCGCTCCAGACCCGACATGAACGACCGATCGATCTTGAGACCATCCAGAGGGAAACGCTTCAAAAAGGAGAGGGAGGAGTAGCCGGTGCCAAAATCGTCCACGAACAGACCTACGCCAAGCTTCTTGAGGTCGTTGAGGACGTCGAGTGTCTGACCCGAGTTCCCCATGAAGAGGGATTCGGTGATCTCAAGGTTGAGATGTTCGGGAGCCAGGCCGGATTCCTTCAACACGCGATTGACGTCTTCGACAATGGCTGGGTTACGGAACTGGAACGTGGAGAGGTTCACATTGAGCGAGAGAGGCGGGATGATCTTGTCGCGAGTTTGCCATTCTCGAACCTGGCGGCAGGCTTCCACCAGCACTCGCTGTCCAAGCTCGACGATGAGACCGGTCGATTCGCAGATCGCGACGAAATCCTCCGGCAGCAACAGACCGCGATCGGGGTGGCGCCAGCGTACCAGCGCCTCGACACCTTGAACAAAGCCGTTGGTCAGATCGACCACCGGCTGAAAGTGCGTCTCTATTTCGTCCGAGCTTACGGCACGCCGAAGATCATGCTCCAATTGAAGTCGTTCGTGAATCGGTGCCGTCATCCCGCGCTCGAACACGGCGTAGCGCGCCTTTCCCATATTCTTGGCGCGATACAGGGCGATGTCCGCCGCACGCATCAGGTCTTCAGGGCTCGTCTTGCGCGTGTCGCTATGAGCGATCCCGATGCTGGCGCTGATCTCGACTTCGTTGTTGGGTAACACAAACGGTTGCGCCAGCGACTTGGAGATGCGGTCGGCCGATTGAATCGCCGATCCGAGGTCGGTCAGGTCCTCCAGGAGCACGGTGAATTCGTCACCGCCCAACCTCGCTACCGTGTCAATCACCCGGACGGCATCGCGCAGCCGCTGTGAGACCGCCACCAGCAACTGATCGCCGATCTCATGACCGAGCGTATCGTTGATCGTCTTGAAATTGTCAATGTCGATGTAGAGGAGGCCCACCATCTGCTCGAGCCGTAGCGCACGATCGAGTGCGTGTCCCAGGCGATCGAGAAAGAGCGCACGGTTGGCCAGATCGGTCAGTGGATCGTGAAAAGCCTGATGTGAGAGGAGGTTTTCAAGATCGCGGCGCTCGGTGACGTCGCGCGCGTTCAATACGATCCCGTGCACGTTGTTGTCGTCGGACAGGTTGGTGGCGAACACTTCGACGTGTCGCGATCCCATGTTGGTGCGCAACCGGACTTCGATGTCCGGGGATACGCCAGTGACACCCGCCGCTTCGACCAGGAACTGCCGGAAACGGGCCACGTCATCCGGATGCAGCAGTGCAAGGCAATCGCTCCCCGCCACGATCGCAGCATCATTTTCGCCTACCCACTCAGCCAGTGATGGGCTGGCATACTGGATGACCCCGTCGCGGTCGACGACGATTACAACACCCGACGCATTCTGTACCAGCGAGCGGAACCGTGCCTCGCTGTGTCGCAGATCGTTTTCAGCCTGCTTCTGCTCCGTGATGTCGTAGATCACGCCATGCCAGCTGGGACCGTCGCCTGAGTCATCGAGAACTGGGGCGGCCTCATTTCGCACCCATAGCGTTCGGCCATCCCGCGTGATGATGCGGTGTTCCAGGCTGAAACCGTCACGTGTCCGCCGCCCGTGCTCGATCTCCGCCCGTACGACGTCGCGGTCATCCGGATGAAGCACGTCGGACCAAATTTGCGGCTGTGACATCCACTCGGACTGACTGTAACCAACGATAGTCTCCACCTGAGGACTGATGTAGTTGGTCCCCGCGCTGCCTGAGAGATCCGCAATGTAGGTGATCGCGGGAATGGATTCGACCAAATTCCGGAACGCGTCACTGTTGTCTGGAAGCCGAATCGGAACCGGCCCAGATACCGGAAGGTGGCGCGCAAGAATCGTGATGTACCGGGGGCTGCCATTGACCCAGACAACCACGCCGCTCAAAGACAGCGGCACGGGGTCAGCGCCGGGCCGCAAAAATAAAGCAGTCCATTCGACCGACGTCTCCCGTTTTGAGCGCAGGCGGGAAAGCATCTGGTCGGTGAGGTTACGGCTCGGCTCAGCGATAATCGAATTGAGCGGAATCCCAGCCAGCGATTCGTCGCCGCAACGGGTCAGGTGGCGAAAAACGTCGTTGACTCGCAGAATGCGCCCATCGACAGACACGACCAGGTGCGCCACTGGCGAGAACGTCACAACGTTCGCGAAGAGATCGGGGCCGTGATAGAGAAGCAACTGCTCGGTAGACGGCACGTTGAAGTGATCGCGACCGATGACAGCTTCAAGTTGCACCTCACTCAATCGTGCGGTGCTCAAGTCGTGGGTGCTCATTCCGGCATCCGGTCTCGAACCATGTTGGCGGATGGCGAGGCCGGCGCCGCCAGCACTGCGCCCCAACACGTAGGTTGGAGTGTAGCGTTCAAGTTGACACCTTCGACAATCACAGCCATCACCCTGGACACGTCATCGTGCGATGGCATCGTTCTCTCCCTTTCCGACTGAGTATAGGGAACGATACGGGTCCTCACGCATCACCAATTGGTCTCGTTCGAGCCATACCATCGACCCACCCTCAGGGTGCTAATCGATAGGTCGGTCGGGCGATTCGTACCGTGGGCGGCGAATGAGCGGTCTTGCGTCCGGCCGGTTCATCTGCGATGTTCGGCACACAAAACCATGCACGGAAGTGGACCACTGAGGCAGAAAGGTGAGCGAAGATGACGGACTTGAACGTCGAGGAGGTCAAACAGCGCGTCGCGGAGGAGATCAAGCGACTGCATCCACGCCTCACGTCGATGTCGCACACCTTGCACGAGAATCCAGAAATTCTGTTCCAAGAACATAAGGCGGCCGCGCTGCTGACTAACGAACTGGACGAGCAGGGCTTCGACGTCCAGCGTGGCGTCGCCGGACTCGAAACCGCCTTCGTGGCCACCTACGGCAACGGCGATCCAGTAGTCGGGTTTCTGGCGGAATATGATGCGCTGCCGAAGATCGGACACGCCTGCGGGCATAACCTGATCGCCACCTGGAGCGTTGGCGCGGCGATCGCGTTGCGCCGCGCGTTGCCCGACTTCAAGGGGACCATCAAGGTGATCGGCACACCCGGCGAAGAAGGTGGCGGTGGGAAAGTCATTCTGGCGAACGCGAACGTGTTCGACGGCCTGGATGCCGCCATCATGATGCACCCGCGTGATCGCACTTACCTCAATCGTGGCTCGCTGGCACGCACCGTCTACGATATCGAGTTCTTCGGTAAGAGCGCGCATGCCTCCTCCGCACCGGAACGCGGCATCAACGCGCTTGACGCGATGCTGCAAGTCTTCTTCAGCATCAACGCCTTCCGTCAGCAAATGCCACCGAACACGCGCATTCACGGCGTCATCAGTCACGGAGGCGAGGCGCCCAACGTCATCCCCGACTACACTGCCGCCCGCTTCCTGGTGCGAGCCAAAGAGCAGGAGCACCTGGAGCAGCTACGCCAGACATTCCGCGCCATTGTCGAGGCCGCGGCACTGGCCACCGGCTGTCGCACAGAGATTCACGAAGGACTCAGCTATCAGGCGCGGATCTGTAACACCGCGCTGATCGAAACGTTCAGTGAAAACCTGGCGGCGCTGGGAATCACTCCGGACGAACCGCCGGAACAGGGCGGAGTGGGTTCCAGTGACATTGGCAACGTGAGCCGCATCGTGCCGACGATGCATCCGTACCTGCAGATTTGTGAACCTGGCGTCGGCGGACACACGACAGAGTTCGCAGAAGCGGCCGCGAGTCAGCGTGCCGACGACCTGACCGCAACGGGCGCAACCTTGCTTGCATGGACCGGCGTCGACGTGCTGCTGCGGCCCGAAGTGCGCTCGCGCCTTCGCGAATCGTTCAAGGAGCAGATGGGGTACGAGGCGCACAGTTCCGGAGTCTAGATCCCCGGCAGAGTGATTCGCCGCGTGTTCGTTCGGTGCAGATTGGGGCGAAGACGATCTTCGCCCGCCGAATGGGAGTTGCAAGATGCCCGATGCGAAATGGACCTATCTCCCCTCGGAAGGCGTATCGCTCGACGTCGACCGGGAGTTCTACGATCGAATGGCAAATCAGCGTGACGGTCGCACAATGGTCGACTCCTTCGTCGTTCCAATCCGTTCTGGGAAAGCATGGCCGGTTCGGGCGGGCCAACTCTGCCGCATCGTCGCCATCGAAGGACCGCAGGTCGCCGATTTCAATGCGTGGAACCTCCACAATCCACGTGAGCGTTTCTGGGCGGCGCGGACGCGCCAACTCCAGAGTGCTCACGTCACCACCTACGATAGGCTCTGGTCGACCCTCCCATATCTTCGTCCGATGCTGACCATCACCAACGAGACGGTCAACTACGGTGTCGACGAGGATGGCGCTCGTTGCCATGATCTACTTGGTTCCCGTTGCGATCCGTACGTGAACAAGATCCTCACCGGTGAGGAGTTCGACTTTCACTGTCACTCGAACCTAACCAGAGCCATCCTTCCCTACCGGCTAACCGAGCAGGACGTTCATGACGTGCTCAACATTTTCCAGGTGACTGGCCTCGACGACGAAGGTCACTACTTCATGAAGCCGAGTCCGGCGAAAAAGGGGGACTTCTTCGAGTTCTTCGCCGAGTTCGACTTGCTCTGTGCAATCTCCACCTGCCCTGGCGGCGATCTCTCGGTTCCCCTCTGGGGACCGGACGCCGGAGATCCGCTCCCAACCTGTAAACCATTGGGGGTCGAGGTGTATCAGCCCGAGGAAGAACTGCTCGCGGGTTGGAATTCACCCAAACCGGCCGATTATGGTGGCAACCACGGAATGCGGCTGCCGGTGTTCGGCAAATAACGGCACGAATCCGCACGAAGGAGACAGATTATGCCGCTCGAAGATATCCTGCGTGACGTCTCGGTCGACAACGCCTGGAGCCACATTCAGCACATTACCGAGCAGATTCCGTCACGCCTGGCGGGGACCGAGAACTCACGCCGCATGGCTGAGTACGCTCACGAGACCTTTGGCAAGGCGGGACTATCGAGCCAGATGCACGAGTTCCCGGGCCTGGTCTCGATCCCAGAGCGAGCCACGGTGCGTGTACTCGCGCCGAACCAATACGAGATCGTCGCCAATACCCTCGGACACTCGGCATCGACCAACGGCATCGAGGCCGAACTGATCTACGTCGGATCTGGTGCCGAGTCGGACTACGAAGGCAAGGACGTTCGCGGCAAGGTCACCCTCTCGGAGCTTTCCTATTCACCAGCGCGTCACGAGAAGGCCTACATCGCCTGGAAGAAAGGCTCGATCGCGCAGATCATGATGAACTGGGGAGACGAGACCAACGAGGCGATACCGTTCGGCTCGATGAAGTCGGCCTGGGGCAACCCAACTCCGGAGACGCTCGAGACCGAGATGCCGGACCTCCCCTGCGTCGGAATTGCCCGCACCGAAGGTCTGCGCCTCAAGGAGCTCTGCCAGCGGGGAACCGTGCGAGTCTGGCTGAACGCAACGGCCGACAATGGCTGGAAGCCGCTAACCATGACCACCGCCGAGTTCGGCGCGCAACGTGACCGCCAGTTCATGTTGATCGGCGGGCACATGGATTCATGGTTTGGTCCGCAAGCCACCGACAACGCAGCTGGGGACGCCTGCATCATGGAACTGTCACGCGTCTTCCGGCAGCACGAGGATGAGCTCCGTCGCGGGCTCGTTGCCGGACTCTGGATGGGTCACGAAACCGGCACCATGATCTCCTCCTCTCGCTTCGCTGATCTCAATTGGGATCGGCTGCGTCAAGCCTGCGTCGCCTACTTGCAGATCGATCAGCCCGCCATCATCGATTCATCCGTCTGGAACCTGCATTCGACCGACGACATCCAGTCATACGCCACGCGAACTGCTCGCGAAATGCTGGGCGACATGCCAATTCGCTGGCACCGGCAGCAGAAAAATGGTGACTCCTCGTTCTTCGGCGTCGGGCTGGCCTGCATTGCGGGAGAGATGTCGTACACGGACGAGGAGATCCAGCGAACGGCGCTGGCAACGCTCGGCTGGTGGCATCACTCCATTGAGAACACCATCGACAAAGTCGACAAGGACCGGCTCGCGCTGCATCTTCGCGTCTACGCTAACTGGATGTGGGGCCTGCTGACGGCGCCGGTGCTGCCGAATGAATACGTGCCGCTGGCCAATCGCTTCGTCGAACGC
This sequence comes from uncultured Chloroflexia bacterium, assembly GCA_963782955.1. Classification (GTDB taxonomy): domain Bacteria; phylum Chloroflexota; class Chloroflexia; order Thermomicrobiales; family Thermomicrobiaceae; genus CALAGB01. Next base: position 843,114 of record CAWALJ010000002.1, read on the forward strand.
CTCAGTGAGTTCAACCGTTATGACATACCCGGCATCGACATGCAGAGTGTGGTCGAGCGCGCCATCGAGTTCCAGAGTCTTGCGGAACAGCTTGACGAGCAATCGGACGCCTGGAGCCGTCGTCTTTCCGACAACCCAACCGACGGCGATCGCGCGGGGGATCTGATCAACCACGCCAAGCTTGAGCTGTCCCGCACGCTCGTACCGATAGCGTCGACCAACGTCGGTCCGTACGGCCAGGATCGCTACGGTCACGCCTGGCAGACGCAGATGATTCCGTCGCTGGTCCCGTATCCGCAGCTTGCAGGTTACGATCGCGACTCAGAGGCATTCCAGACCTGGTGGGTATCGATGGTCCGCGCCCGCAACCGCGTCGCAGATGCACTTGATCGCGCCAGCGAGGTCGTCAGCGCCGCGCTGGATGAGCTGGATTAGAGGGTCTTCGCGACGTACTGCGGACGTGCCCCCACGTGAATTAGAATGATCTGCACCAACTATGACTGGAACCAGTGGAGGAGCGCCGATGGTCAAACCTGAGGAAACAACCGCCGGACCCGCGGCAGGGACCGGTCAGGATAGCGGCTACCAACCGATCCCGCTCGATTTCGAGCGAATGCCGGTCGAAGAAAGCCTGCGCCGCTCCCGCGAGTTCCTGACGACCATGCGCAAGCGCCGGAGCATCCGCTACTTTTCACCCGAGCCGGTGCCGTTCGAATTGATCGAGAACGCGATCGCGACCGCCGGTTCGGCTCCATCTGGAGCCAACCAGCAGCCCTGGACGTTCGTGGTCGTGTCGGATCCCGAGCTCAAGCGGCAGATCCGTGAGGCCGCCGAGGCGGAGGAGCGCTCGTTTTACGATCACCGCATCTCTGATGAGTGGCGCGAGGCACTGGTTCCGCTCGGGACCGACGAGGTCAAATCACACTTGACCGACGCGCCCTACATCGTAGTCGTGTTTGAGCAGCCTTTCGGGCTCGAGACGGATGCCGACGGCAACGAGCAACGCGTCAAGCACTACTACGCGCAAGAGTCGGTCGGCATTGCGGTCGGGCTCTTCCTGGCGAGCATCACTCAAGCCGGACTGTGCGCGTTGACGCACACACCCAGCCCAATGAACTTCCTGCGCACGGTCCTGAAACGACCTCGCAATGAGCGCCCATTCGTCGTCATTCCGGTCGGCTATCCGGCGAAGGACGCGACGGTCCCCGCGCATGCGTTGGAGAAGAAACCGCTCGATCAGATTCTGATCAAGATGTAAACGCAGCGCTCAAGCCGACACCTGTTATCATGCCGGAGAGTGTGTCACGGACATGCGCACGGTCGATTGAATGAGGAGAGGGAAGACCATGGCTTCCACGCAGAATCAGGTAGAGGTCATTCAGACTGATAAGGCCGCGGCACCGATCGGACCGTATTCGCAGGCGATCCGAGCCAACGGCTTCATCTTCGTGGCGGGCGAGAAGGGGATCGACCCCAAGACGAACAAGATGGTCGAAGGGGGTATCGCCGCTGAGACCCGGCAGACGCTCGAGAACGTCAAGAACATCCTCGAGTCGGCTGGTTCGTCTCTGTCCAAGGCCGTCGCGACGACCGTCTACATGACCAACATTGGCGACTTCGCTGAGATGAACAAGGTCTACGCAGAGTATTTCACCGTCACTCCGCCAGGCCGCACGACGGTTGGCGTCACCTCTCTCCCGGCCGGTGCCCAGGTGGAGATCACCGTTACCGCGCTGGAGTAAATCAACCCGAGGCCGTTCCACCGCGGTCGGGCGCCTGACCGCAAACCTTCGGGCAATGTACGGCGGAAAGACTCTTCGCTGCGGCTCAGAATGACGGGTTGAGAGATCTGAGTTTCACTTCCATTCTGGGCGCAGCGAAGAATCTCTTCATATGTAACGCTGTGATTCCAGCCTTGACTGGCGTGGACGGAGTCAGATCAAGAGCACTGTGAACACGGTGATGCCTATGCCCTCGCTAACTCTTCGCGCACGTACCGGGCAAGGCGGGTTAGCTCATCAACATAGATGCGACGGAGCATGCGCGGGGCGAACACACGCTCGATCAGTCCCCGCAGGCCGTTCGACTCCCAGTGTGTCTCGATGTGTACGCGGCAACTCTCGCCTTGGGGTGTGAGCCGGAAGCTCGTCACCATCGCAGGGTCGGCGTAGGTCTCCCGAATGACGGAACCGGGTTCGGGCTCATCGACCGCCGCGCGGTAGCGTCGTGACTGGGCGCCTGCCGTCAGCCGAAAGCTGACCACAGTTCCAGCGCCGAAGCCCCCCTGTTCTACCCGATATTCCGAGAACTCCGGCGGCAAGAACTTGTGGTGGTGTTGCACGTAGTCGGCGATAAAGCGGTAGACGTCGTGCTGCGAGGCCTCGACGAGACCGTCTTGCGAGATTTGGATTCTTGCCATGGACAAACCTCCGACAGGCTGACGCTGACTCCACCGCAGACCGAGCTACTCCGGTGCGCTGTCCTGGGGCTCGTAGCCAAGCACGTCGCGTGCGTGCTGCAAATCCCAGAATTGACGCGGATTGTTCGAAATGCCAAAGACGACAGCCCAGTTGAGATCGTCCGCGTCAACACAGCGCTGGATAAGCTGGGCACAGTCGCGCTGGCTCAGCCAGGTGGCTCGCATACGCTTGAGTCGCTCATCCACCGGGAGGTTCAACAACGCGGGAGATTTGGCAGTCACTGACTGCGCCCGCGGATCGTCAGCGTCGGTCACCGTACCGATGCGCAGGCAGAAGACCTTTAGCCCGAAGCGGTCGACGTAGTAGCGACCGAGCGCCTCGCCATAGACCTTGGAGACTCCATAGAGCGAATCGGGCCGCACCTCGACGGTGTGGTCCCATTTGCGCTGGTCATCCAGCGCGTAGAGGTCGGGTTGGTTGTCGAACTCGTACATACCAATGGTGTGATTGGACGAGGCGAAGACCACGCGCTCGACGCCTGCTCGATGCGCGGCCTCATAGACGTTACGGGTGCCGATGAGATTGTTCGGCAGGATGTCCTCCCACGGAGTCTCGACCGCGGCCGATGCCGCCAGATGCACCACCGCATCCATCCCCTGGAAGGCGGGCTGAATGGCGTCGAGATTGGTGATGTCGGCCACCGTGCTGGGAAATTCGGCCGGGCGATGCGTCAGCGCGTGCAATTCATAGCGGTCGCCGAGATACTTGCGCACCGCGCCCCCAATCGTCCCTGCAGCGCCAGTAACGAGAACGCGTTTCTTTGCACCAGATTCAGCTGTCAATGGTTACTCCCTGCTGGCGTTCGACCCTCGTTGCCTGTGGCGAGGACGTCTCCGTAGACATTACCGGTGGGGTCGGCTTCTCGTTCACCGTAAGTTGGAAGACATCAGGACGCGCGTAGTGGCCAACGACGTCCAGGTCGAACTTGCCACGTGCGACGTCATCCAGGTCCAGGTCTGCGGTGAGAATCGCCTCTTCCTCAAAGTTGGGGCCGGCCAATACCTCGCCGAGGGGTGAAACGATCATCGATCCACCGCGCGACATGATTTCGTCCGGGTCGTCCCCCTGAATCGCGTCGTAATCCGCCGGATAGTCGCGTCGGCGAGCGAACTGATTACACGAAAGGACAAAACAGCGGCCCTCGAGCGCGATGTGGCGCATGCTCGCGGTCCAGCCGTCCCGGCCGTCTGCCGTGGGCGCACAGTAGATCTGAATGCCCTTGGAGTACATGGTCATGCGCAGGAGTGGCATGTAGTTCTCCCAGCAGATGACCGCCCCGATCTTGCCGATTTCGGTGTCGAAGACCGGCAGCGTCGAGCCGTCACCGTAACCCCAGATCAGCCGCTCCGCAGCGGTTGGCATCAACTTACGGTGCTTGCCAAGGTAGCGGCCGTCGTCCGCGAAGAAGAGGATGGTGCAATAGAGCGTGCCGCCGTCACGCTCGATAACACCCATCACCAGATAGACGGCGTTGCTTCGAGCCATCTCTGAGAGGCGGTCTACGGCTGGACCGGGAACGTCAATGGACGACTCCCAGTAGCGTCGGAAATCTTCGCGCCCGTCAGCGGTGCGCGATCCGACGACGGTTCCGAAGCTCAGGCCACGCGGATAGCATGAGATGAACGCCTCTGGGAAGACCACCAACTGTGCGCCGGATGCGGAGGCGCCGACAATCAGCCGCTCCGCCTTGTCGAGGGTCGCCTCGACATCGAACGCGACCGGTGCCGCTTGGACTACTGCGGCACGCACGAACGTCATGCGGGCCTCCTTTCACGATTGCGGCGAGATTCTTTCGCCGCCGAATAGCGATGCTCTCTATGGTGAAGTATCGGGGCTTCACACACGAAGTATCAACGGCTGTAGGACGTTGTCTGGTGGAATGCCGCGCCGTTACGTAGTGTAATAGCGGCGAAGGAGTCGGTGAACGCACCGGGAACGAGATGAGTCAAATCCGAGATGTGCGAAGGAGCCAAAGGTGAGCCGCCGCATCAGCCGCCGCGTCTGGGGAACTGGAGTCGTCCTGGGTATCGTGCTCATCTTCTTGGTGGGTGTGGTCTGGTGGGGCATGGCAGCCTCGAACAAGCCTCAGCTGCAAAATCAGATCTCGATGCCGAGCATGGCAGGAACCGACAACTTCCTCGTCAACCTGTGGCTCGATCCGAGTCCCGCCAAAGTCGGTGCCAACACGATCACGGCGCAGGTCACGACGACTATCGGCACGGCAACGCCGCTCGATAGCATTCTGCTCCACCTCACCAGGCCGGACGGCGGCGCTCCCAGCACTGTCACCGCGACCAAAGCAACCAGTAGCTCTCAGCCCGCTGAGTCATTCAGTGCTCCAGTCAACTTTGACGTGCCTGGACACTGGCAGATCACGATTGAAGTTCACAACGGCGACGTGGTGCGCACCACGACGTTTAGCGTGACCGTTAAGCAATCCTGAGCCAGACCGCAATCCGTCTCGACCCTGGAGCGTGACAGCCGTAATTGCGCGATCCTGGATTATCGCTGTCCCCACTGAATTCAGCATCTGGTACTATCTCCCCGTACGTGACGAACATCGACAGTCAACAGGATTCATTTGGACGTACCGGTAGGGGCCTGCGACGTTTCGACGGCTGCCGGTTGATGGAGAACCCGAATGACGGCGATCGTTGCCGCGGCCTGGAGGGTCGTTCTGCGACGCGCCCAGGCAAACTGGCCAATTCTTGGCGCCGCGATGCTCACCATTCTGCTGGCGACGACCTTGCTTTCGGCCGGACCGATTTACGCCGGAGCCGTGACCCTCAGCGGATTGCGTCGCACGCTCAAGGATTCTCCGACTACCAAAGCCAACGTTGAGGTCACCATCTTCTCCGGAAGTGGTGAATACCCGTCGGTCAACAAGTTGGTCAGCGACACGATTCCTGGAACGTTCGCCACCACCGGCGGTACGGTAGTGCGGTCTGGCCGCTCTGAATCCTTCGCCCTACCCGGTCAACCAGCCAACGACGTCAAGAACCTCACCGTCTTCGCCTTCTTCGACAATATTCAGCAGCATGCCACCATCGTCGACGGCACCTGGCCGAGCACGACGACCACCGGCACAGTCGACGTTGCCATCCCCGAGACGACTGCCAAGATGCTCAACCTGAAGACGGGAAGCCAGTTCACCATTCAAAGCAGACGTGAAGCGTCATTTCTGGTCGACGTGCGAGTGGTCGGCATCTATCGGATCAACTCCGCGTCTGATCCGTATTGGTGGGACGACCAGCTCGACACAGACGGTGTTGAGACGGGCGCCTCCTTTGTTACGTACGGTCCTCTGATTACCACTCCCGATACGTTTTTCGCCCACCAGGGCGGGCTGACGGCGCAGGTGTACTGGCGGATCTATCCCAATTTCGACAACCTGACTGTCTCCGAGGTTTCGACATTGATCGGACAGATCGAGTCGCTGGAGCCGCGGCTCAATTTCCAGCGGGGGACGAACGATCAGTTTCAGGTCAACACCGATTTGAATACCATCCTGCGCACGGCGCAGAGGTCTTTGCTGGTGACTCGCTCCGGCGTGCTGATCGTGACCGTGCAACTGGCGATTCTGGCAGGCTATGCGCTGTTGCTCACGTCCAATCTACTGGTCGATCAACGTCGGGTCGAGACCGGGCTACTCCACTCCAGAGGCGCCAGCACCGGACAAATCGCGACCATGGCGGTGATGGAGGCGCTCATTCTCGCGGCCCCGGCGGCAATTGCCGGCCCGTGGCTGGCCGCGCTTTCATTGCGCGTCTTTAACCACATTGGACCGCTAGCCTCGATCGCGTTGCCAGTCAACCCCGAGGTGACTCGCGATGCCTACGCCCTGGCCATCGTCTCAGCCTTAGGCTGCGTGCTGGCCTTGGGACTTCCGATGCTGCAATCGGCCCGCACTTTCGTGCAGGCACGAGCCTCTCGAGGCCGTCAGGCGTCTCACGGGTTGGCGCAGCGAGCCGGGATCGACCTGCTGCTGCTCGCATTCGCCGTCCTTGGTTACTGGCAACTGAGCCGCTATCGTGGAGCAATTACCGAAACGGTCCAGGGAAAACTTGGCATCGATCCGTTCTTGGTCGCCGCGCCGGCAATCGGACTCGTGGCGGGAGCAATCATCGCGCTGCGCATCGTGCCGCTACTGGCACGCATCATCGACCGGGCAGCATCACGCCAGCGCGGATTGGTCGCTTCACTCGGCGCCTGGCAAGTCTCGCGCCGTCCGCTTCGCTACGCGCGCTCGGCCCTGCTGTTGATGATCGCCGTAGCGATCGGCTTCTTTGCCCTCTCATACGGATCCACCTGGGAGCTTTCGCAGAAAGATCAAGCGAACTATCAGATCGGCGCGGACATTCGTCTTTCCCCCGATATCCGCATCGGCGCTGCGATACCCCAGTACGACCTCGCGCAGGCACAGAGCCAGGTCGCGGGCGTGACATCGACCATGCCGACCAACTCTGACACGTTTGACGTCTCGCGTTCGGCCGGAAGCGGCCAGATACTCGGGCTCGACGCGGCCCAGGCGTCGTCGATCGTGGCCTTCCGCTCTGATCTCTCGAATCAGTCGTTGACGGAGCTCATGCAGAGCCTGGCAAAGGCACGGCCGCAACCGCCCACGGTCGACATTCCTGGGACACCGCAGCAACTCGCCTTCGACGTCAAATTGAATCTCGATCCGCTCACGTCCGAACAATCGGCGAATCTGCGCAGCACGGATATCGCGCCAACGCTGGATCTGGTCATTCAGGACAGTCGCGGCATGCTCTATCGAATAACCGGCGGGAACATCACCGCCAACGGTCAGGTCGATCGTATCGTCGTGCCGCTCGCTTATCGGATGAACAACAACAAGATAGCGCTGCCCCTCTATCCGCTCAAGCTCGTTTCGCTCGAAGTTGGGGTGATTCCGCTGCGGCAGGTACCACGTGTCGGTACGTTCGAACTGCAGGACGTTCGGGCCAACGCACAACTCGACGGCGGTAACTGGACCCCGATGAACATCGATTGGTCGAACTTCACCTGGTCCACCAGCGAGGTCGGTCTGGCGATCGCCCCATCGATCACGCCGAGCAACCAGTCGGTACCGGGCGGGTTCCTGGTGAACTTCAACTCTGGCGCGGCCCGCGGCAACGGACTCTTCCCGCTCACCTTCAGCCTGCAGCCAAAAGGTGCGAGACCGCCAGCGGCGATGACCGCGATCGTGAATAACACCTTCCTCAAGCAAACGGAGTCGCACGTCGGCGACACGGTCTCACTCGACATCGCCGATCAGCGGCGCGACGTGAAGATCGCCGGGGCCGTCGAAACCTTCCCGACCCTCGACCCGAGCGAGCCCGCGGTCATCGTCGATTTCCCAAGTCTGGTGATGGAGCAATACGAATACAACGGGCGCATTCTCGATCCGGATGAATGGTGGCTCTCGACCAAGCCTGGCCAGAGCGCACAAGTTGCGGCGACGTTGCAGATCCCGCCCTACTCTAGTCCGAAGGTCAGCACCCGTGCGAGCCGTGACCTAACACTACGAACCGACCCCGTAGCACTCGGGATTCTCGGCGCCCTTTCGCTCGGATTCGTGGCCGCCGGCCTGTTCGCCGCCATTGGTTTCGCCGTCAGCTCAGCCGTTTCGGCGCGCGAACGCTTGACCGAGTTCGCGCTGCTGCGCGCGCTGGGACTCTCGACTCGCCAACTCTCCAGCTGGTTGACGCTTGAGAATGGTTTATTGGTCTTCTTCAGCATGTTGAGCGGAACCCTGCTGGGTTTACTGCTGGCCTATTTCATCCTGCCACTGGTATCGCTGACTCAAGCGGCGGTCCAGACAGTGCCGGGAATCATCGTAGTGGTTCCGTGGCAATCAGTGGTGATTTTGGAAGGGACGAGCCTGTTGGCGCTCGCGATTGTCGTGGTGGTGCTTGCGACCATGCTGCGACGCATCGGACTCGGCTCATCGCTCAGACTTGGCGAGGAATAGGATGGCACGCGCGAGCGCCGTGAGACCGCACAGCAACCCAATCCGTTCCTCGCCGTCAGTGGTGACTGGATTTCTGCGTCGATTGCGCGTCGAGCGCCCCCAGGCTGGCGCGATGATGGCCATGGTCCTGATCACTACGCTGATCTTCGCCGCGGTGCCGCGACTCTTCAACGAGGTATCGGATCACGGGCTGCAATATGCAGTGCGCAATGGCGCTGTCTACGAGCGCAACCTGGTAATGACGCGCGGCGATCGCATCAATCCAGGTCCGGCAAACAACGTCTTTGCCCCCGTGAATGCGGCTGCCGTGCAGTTCCAGCAAAGCCTGGCACCATCGATCCAGTCGGTGATCGACCACCATACCTACGTGGTCGACTCGACACGCTACGAGTTCATCGACGGCGCGGCGACCTCCTTCACGCGCTACATCACCATGCGCTATCAGAGTCAGCTCGATTCGCACATCAAACTGGCCGACGGGCGAATGCCCGCGCAGACCAACGAGACCTACACCACGACCGGCAACAACCCACAGAAGCTGAAGGTTATCGAAATCGCGATGTCGCAGTCGTCGCTTGTGGCGCTGCACATCAAACTCGGCGACTACGTCCCGATGCAGGCCGACCCCGACGACCGGCTTGCCGAGCAGCACAACGGCGCGTTCCCGCCAAATCTGGCCCTTCACGTGGTCGGCACCATCAGCGTTCCCAACCCGAACGACGACTACTGGTACGGCATTCCAGCCATCGACGCTCCATCCATCGAGGATGACGGCAACTCGACTCGTGTCTTCGTGACGGCGGTCTTCGCTCCAGCAGCCTATAACGACGTCCTGACGGATACCAATCCCGGATTACTGGAATATAGCTTCCGCTATTACGTCAATCCAAACAGCTTCAACGCGGGCAAATTCAATCAACTGGCGACCGACATGCGTCGCCTCGATTCGCAATACGGCACGCAGTACTCCGGACCCGTGACGTCGACGTCGGTCGCATCACAGCTTTCAAGCATTTTCAGCCAGTTCGCCAAGCAGCAACGCTTGACGATCGCGATTCTGTCGCTGGGCGTGATCGGCCTGCTCGCCATCGCGCTGGCAACCATCGGCCTGGTAGCCGCGTTTATCGCCGAACACCGCCGCGAATCGATCCGGTTGCTGCGTGGTCGTGGCGCCTCCGCGTGGCAGATTCTTAGCACTCAAGCGGCCGAGGGACTCCTGTTGGGGATTCCCGCCGCGATTATCGGTTTCGCCCTCGCGACCCTGCTCGTCCATTCCCGCATGAGCATGCTGTCCCTCTACGCGGCTGCTGGCATCGTGCTCGTTACCGTGCTGCTGCTCGTCGTCGGACTCTGGCCGCTGGCTCGACAGAGCCTTGGTGCGCTGGAGCGAAGCGACGTGCCGATCACCAAGGTCTCCCCACGACGTGTGGCCATCGAGGTCTTCGTGGTGGTCGTGGCCGGGCTTGGCATCTACCTGCTGCGCCGCCGAGGTCTGGCAGGCGACAGCACGACGGCGGCGATCGGCGGCTTCGATCCATATCTGGCAGCCGTCCCCGTGCTGCTTGGGTTGGCGACCGGACTGGTTGTCTTGCGACTCTACACTCTGCCGATGCGACTGCTCGCCTGGAATGCGTCGTATCGCAACGACCTGGTGCCCTTCCTGGGCTTCCGGCGTATTGCACGACAATCGAGCACTGCCGCTGTGCCGTTGCTGGTCATCCTCTTGTCGATCGCGATCGGCGTCTTTTCGTCGGTCATGATGCACAGCATCGACGTAGGGCAGATCAACACCTCGTGGCAGACGGTCGGCGCCGATTACCGGGCCGATACGGTCGGAATTCTGCCGATTCCCAAAGACTTCTCGTTGGCCAACGTTCCCGGCGTTCAGGCGACGGCGGACGCCAGCCTGCAACAGAATCTGCTGCTGGCTTCGAATCAACCGCTGTTCGGCACCATCGACCTGCTGGCCATGGATACCGTGGCCTATGAAAAGGTGGTTGCAGGCACACCGATCGCACCTCACTTCAACAGCGAGATGCTGGTGGCTCCGTCCGGAAATGAGGTCGGTACCGCGAAATCGCCGATCCCAGTGATCGTGTCACATGGTTGGGTGACTCAGGCAACTCCAAAACCTGGCGATCGCTTCTCGATCATGTTCAATCGCCAACCGGTTGCGTTCATCGTGAGTGACGTGCGCGACCGTTTCGTCGGGGTGAACAGCAACCGGCCATTCATCATCGTCGAACTCTCCGCCTTGCAGGCGGCAGTCGGCGCCAACAACGTCCAGCCAACATCGATGTACATCCGAGCGCCGGCAAGCGCGAAGAAGGCGATCAATGACTCGATCAACGCCCAGTACGCGCCCGTCACACTCGCCTCACGGGTCGATCAGTATGCGAAGGTACATGACTCTCCGCTGATATCGGGAGCGGCTCGCGGGTTCGAAATCGGCATCGCGCTATCGGCAGCTTACTCGGCGCTTGCAGTCATCATCGCGCTCGCGCTTACCAGTCGCGGTCGCGTGCGCGATCTCACCTACCTGCGCACGCTTGGGCTCACCAGCCGTCAAGTGCTGACGCTGACCGTCACCGAGCAGGCGCCCCCGGTAATCCTGGCGCTGGTGCTCGGCACCGGTCTCGGCATTGCCGTCACACGTTTGATAAAACCCGGGCTCGACCTGACCGCATTCACCGGCCCCAACGTGCCGGTGCCATTAGCCGTCGACTGGCTGACGATCATCCTGTTGATTCTCGGAATCGTCGTCGCCGTGGCCATCGCTATCGCGATCGTCAGCGCGTCCGCCCGGCGAGCGAACGTCAGCGGAGTATTGAGGATGGGAGATGAATGACCGACACACTTGATTTCAAGACGCTCCGTGACCGAGCCGCACGTGCCGAGCGCGCTCAGTTCGGCGTCGGGGCGCAGATTATCTGCGACAACCTGGTCAAGATCTACAAGGTGGCGGATCTCGAGGTCGTCGCACTTCAAGGTCTCGACCTGATCGTCAACAAAGGCGAACTCGTCGCGATCATCGGTGCCTCGGGAAGTGGCAAATCGACATTGCTTAACATCCTTGGCGGGCTGGACGTGCCGTCGGCTGGCAAAGCGCTGGTCGCGGGCTACGACCTGCTCAACATGAACGCCAATGATCGCGTGCAGTACCGCCGAGAGGTGGTTGGCTTCATCTGGCAGCAGACAGCGCGCAACCTTCTACCCTATCTGTCGGCGCTGGAGAACGTCGAAATGCCGATGATTCTCGACGGCGCTCCACGTAACCTGCGCCGACAACGAGCGAAGGAACTCCTTGACCTTGTCGGGCTGGGCGACCGAGCCGCACACCGACCCGACCGCCTGTCCGGCGGTGAGCAGCAGCGTGTAGCCATTGCCGTGGCTCTGGCCAACGGTCCGAGTGTGTTGCTGGCTGACGAGCCAACCGGTGAACTCGACACCAACACGTCGCATGAGATTTTCAGCCTGCTGCGCTCGATCAGTACCGATCTCGACGTGACGGTGGTGGTCGTCACACACGATCCGCTGGTCTCTGATCAAGCCAGTCGCACGATCGCAATTCGAGATGGTCGGACCAGCACAGAGACGCTGCGCCGCACTGAGATGGGCGAGGAGGGCGAGCACCAGATCATCGCCGAAGAGTTCGCGGTTCTCGACCGCGCGGGCCGCTTGCAGTTACCGGTGAATTACGTCGACGCACTTGAACTCGAACGCCGTGTACGACTCGAGCTTGAGCCAGACCACATCGGCGTCTGGCCGGACCGGCCCAAACCGAAGGTCGAGACCCGAGAGGATGAATCATGAGCAACGATCGCTCACACTGGCACGCGCCCGGAGAAGAGGACGACGAGTTCAGTCCGGAATTGAAACCGGCCAGTGACGAAGACGCGCGTTGGCGCCCGCCGAGCAGGGAAAAGCCAGCGAAGCGGACAAACGAGGTCTCGGCCAAGGTGGAGCCCGAACTTGAAGACAACGAAGCTGAAGAGCTGCGCTGGCGCCCGCCCGATCGCCGCATCAAGCCGCAGACCGAATCCGCCAGCAAGCCAATCACAGACGAAAGTGTCGAGGCGGAATCGAACGCCGATCGCTGGGCGCCAATAACGAAGCCAGGAAGAGTGGCAGATATCTCCGCTCCGGTTCACGACTCGCCACGGGAACGGGCGACCGTCTGGGTCGATCACACACGCCAGGCGACGCCGGTGCTCGATCCTATCGTGGCAACCGAATCGCTGGCACGCGACTATCCGCTCGGAGAGACGGTCGTACACGCGCTCAGGGCGACCAACCTGCAGGTGGGCCGTGGTCAGCTGATTGCCGTGCATGGACGCTCTGGCTCTGGCAAAACCACATTGCTCAACCTGATCGGCGGTCTCGATCGACCATCGGCTGGCCGCGTTTGGATCGACGGCACCGAGGTCACCTCGATGCCCGAATCAGAGCTCGTCGGGCTGCGCCGCTACAAGATCGGCTTCATCTTCCAGACGTTCGGCCTGATACCGATTCTCAGCGCGTCAGAGAACGTCGAGGTGCCGTTGCGCCTGGCCAGCGTCGACGTATCGGAACGCGAGGAGCGCGTGCGCGTGCTACTGGAACTGGTTGGGCTGGGCGAACGAGCGCGGCATCGGCCGCACGAACTCTCTGGCGGAGAGCAACAGCGTGTAGCCATCGCCCGCGCTCTGGCGAACAGTCCCCGGCTCCTGATCGCCGACGAGCCGACCGGCCAACTCGACTCGGGTACCGGGCGCACCATCATGACGCTGATCCGGGCACTGGTGAAGAGTGAAGGTGTCACGGCTATCGTGGCGACGCACGACCCGCTGCTGATCGACCTGGCCGATCGCATCATCGAATTGCGCGACGGTGAGATCATCGACGATAGCGCCATGCCGCGTTAGCTGGGCACCGAAATCGCCGAGAGCATGGCGACGTGGTGGCATGCGCTTTCGGTGCTGGCGGAGCACATCGACGTTCCTCCGGCACGACTCCGAAGCGGGTGGTCCGTGCAGGCTAGGTTATCGCGTTTGCGTTGAAATTATTGGACACTTTGCATATTCAGCAAGTTTGGTAGCCCGTCTGTGGGGTTCGTCTCGATAGCCCAAAGATTTTTTCTTGGGGCGATCGTGACTGTACTGGCGAGCCAATTGATCAAACACCATTAGCCCAAGGCGATTGTGGACGCATCACCTCGGTAGTTGATCGGCATTCATCAGCCAAGCGCGATGTGCGAGACGACTGCGAACAATTGAGGAGGACGAATTTGAACACGAACGCTGAAGACTACAACTATGCGGTCTTCCCTCCAGAGGATGACGTTGAGGCTTTCGCTCGGTTCAGCGAGTTCCTCAAAGTTGGCCAGCACGCGCCGGATGCATTATTGACCGATCTGGCATCGGGTGAGACCGTGCAACTGCGTGATTACACGCGGCAAGCCATGACGGTTATCGAGTTTGGCTCGCTCACCTGACCCTACTGTGGGATGGCGTGCCCATCCATGGACGGTATCGCCGATATGTACCGCGATAGAGGCGTGCAATCGGTCTTCCTCTACGTGCGTGAAGCACACCCCGGTGAGAACTACCCGCATCACGCCTCATTCGAGCAGAAAGTTCAACAGGCTCAGGTTTTCCGAGAGCGGTGGACATGCCGCCGTCCGATCCTTATCGACGATCTTGATGGTACTGCCCACGAAGCGTTCGGCCGCTTGCCAAACATGACCTACATTCTCGGGCAAGATCATCGCGTGCTCTTTCGCGCCGATTGGACCGACGCTGACACCGTGCGTTTCGCCCTAGATTACCTGTTGGCGGTTGAATCGCGCGAACGTGAGGGGACCGCAATCGAGCCGTTCTACGTTGAACTTCGCGGGTTTCGCTGGGAAGATCTCCGTGGATTTGCCGACGGACTGGCATCCAATGGTCCGCGTGCCGTCAGTGAGTTTCGCGACGCCAAGCTGCGCTGGTCACGAGGCGAGCATCTGGGAAAGCTCAACAAGCTCCGGGGACGAGACTGATCCTCGTCGCCTTGCCCCATGGAAGCGGAGCGTCTTTCCATGCACGCGGCAGACCGTGACCGACGAATCTGCCGCAGCGCGCTCTATCGAATCGACGCCAGCAGACCACCGAGCGTGAGCCAGTAGTAGACGATATAGCCTCCGGCAATTAGCAGGAGTCCAGAACTGACCGGCTGCACGTAGCGGCTGATCTGCCGTACCCGCTGCACCGCTGCCATCTTGAACAGCGCCACGACCAACGTCAGGATGGTGATGATGAATCCCATCCCGAGACCGTAGAGGACGAACTCCGCCATGGACGAGACGAGTCGTCCCGTCGTCAGCGAGCCGCCAGCCAGTGCCAGAAAGATCGGCAGCGTACAGCTCAGCGACGCCAGTCCATACCCGATGCCATAGGCGAAGTAGCCGAAGACGTTACTGCCGCGAGCGACGTTGGTCACTCGGGCAGACAGTCGTTCCCCCAGGGCTGAATAGATGGTATCTGCGGTCATCATACGACCGGCAAGTACGACCAGCGCAACGCCGACGATGAGCCCAAGCCATGGGAAGACGTTCGTCAAAGACGTGGTGACACTGCCGAGAATCAAGCCCGTGAGGCCAAACAGGAGCACGAAACCGACGGTGACCGAGCCGCTGATCAGCAGGGCACGGCCAAGGCGAGAAGCACGTGACGCGCGCTCGCCCTCATTGAGATCGCCGAGGTAGAGTCCCAGGTAGGCTGGCAGCAGGGCGAAGCCGCACGGATTGACCGCCGCGACCATGCCAGCGCCAAAGGCATAGCCAAGTGGAAGAACGATCGACAGATCTCGCAGGAACGAGCTACCGGTGGACGACGCGTTTTCGACGCTGCCGGTGATCGGGCTCAGATCGTTCCCAGTGGCCAACGCCGCAATCAGTGCCGCCGTCAACACCAGAACGACGGAACCGGTCGCGAGCAATTTGCGCCGGCGCGCGTCGGAAGGGGCGTCGAGCGTGACTCCGTGAAGTGGCTCCGTCATCGCGTCACGTCGCATCGAACTACTTCGAAATCAGCGACTGAACGTCAGCCACCAGCTGCGACTTCGAGAGGAGACCGGTTTCGGTCTTGGCGATGGTGTGATCTTTGTTAATCAGCACTGTCGTCGGGACACCCTGCAAGTTGTAGTCGCGCACTGGAGTGTCATCGACCGCATAACCGGTCGGGTAGGTGATCTTCAGCTCCTGCAAGAGCTGCTGCGCCGACGCATGGGTTCCAAGCTGGGTGAACGGACCCACGTCGATGCCGACGAAGATGACCTGCCCCTGGTATTGCGTCGCGACGGTCTGAAAGTCGGGCATCTCGGCTCGGCAAGGTGGGCAATTGCCGCCCCAGAAGTTGAGGACGATCGGCTTGTTGAGGGCGAGCACCTTGGAGAAGGCAGATTGGCCGCTCGGCAAGACCCCATCTCCGTTGTAGCTCACCAGGTTGAAGTCAGTCGCCTTGGCTTTCGAGGATCCGGAAAACCGGCTGCAGGAAGCGCCAAAGACGAGGACAATCCCTACGAGGAGCGTGAACGCCAGCAGGTGTCGGCGCGTTGGCCCGAATGTCGATCGGAAAGTTGCAGAGCGCACTGAAATTGCTCCCGAACGTCGAATGAATCCATTGTTGGCCGTCGCGGTAAACGGCCCCAATGACGATACCAAATTGCTCGACGACCGTTGCCGCAAGCCGCACCAAGCCACCAGATGCATTCCCCATTGGCTGTCCTTCTTAGCTATGACAAGTTCCAATCAGTACCAACTGTTGGTCGGGGTTAGACCGAGGAATCCCCTCAGATCCAGATGATGCGAACGGATTCCTTTGATGTCTCCGCTGGAACAGCCCTTGCATTCTGTTAATGTGTCTGACGAACGCGACGACTTGAAAGGGACTGCCATGCAGAAGACCAATCAAACCCAGGACATCTTCGCGCCCGATCAGCAGCAAGCGCGACAGCGAATCACTGAAATGCTCGAGAAAGCCTATTGGATGGAGATGGAGACGGTGATGAACTATGTCTCCTCCTCGGTCAACCTCGATGGCGTCCGCGCTCGTGAGGTTTCCGAATCGTTGCAGCAGGATGTCCAGGAAGAACTCGGGCACGCGCAGATGTTTGCTGAGCGAATCAAGGAACTCTACGGCATCGTACCCGCTTCGCTGGAGTTCAAGGCGGACCAGATTTACCTTCAGCCTCCGGGCAAACAGACCGACGTCGTTCACGTGATCAAGGGCGTGATCCAGGCAGAGACCGGCGCTATCGACCACTACACCAAGATCGTCCAGGAAACCGACCAGGTCGACTGGGTGACGCAGGACATGGTGATTGACGTCCTCCACGATGAACAGGGCCACCGCCGCTTGTTCGAGGGTTATTTGCGAGAGTTCCAGTCGGATGGAATAGCCTGAACCCATCTCCATTGAAACGAACCCACTCATGTGGATGCGGCGCGAAAGTTCTCGCGCCGTTTTCTTTTTCATCAAACCCACAATCACACGTCCATTTCCTCGTCCTCTCGACCGGTGTAGACTCGACAACATATTCAACGACCAGCGGCGGGAGCGATCAGAATGCCAAACGACGAAATCAAGCTCGTGCGTGGGGCCTGTCCTCACGACTGCCCCGACACCTGCGGCACCATTACGGAAGTTCAACATGGCCGGGCTATCGCCTTTCGTGGCGACAAAGACCATCCCTACACCCAGGGCTGGCTGTGCGCTAAGGTGCGACCGTATCTGGATCGCGTCTATCATCCCGATCGTCTCCTCCATCCGCTACGTCGGGTCGGACCGAAAGGGAGCGGCCAATGGCAGCGAATCAGCTGGGATGAGGCGATCGAAGAGGTCTCGACTCGGTGGAAAGACCTGATTGCCGAGTACGGCGCTGCGTCGATTCTCCCCTATTCCTTCAGCGGCACGCTCGGCATCGTGCAGAACGCCATTTCCGCTTCTCGCTTCTGGAATCGAATGGGGGCCAGCGGTCTCGAGCGCTCCATCTGCGGCGCCGCCGCCGAAGCAGCCGTTACGATGACCTACGGATCACGTTGGGCGCCCGACCCGCGCGATGTCGTCCATGCCAAACTGGTTATCATCTGGGGACACAATCCCGCCAGCACCGGTCCGCACTTCGTTCCATTCCTGCGTGAGGCTCAGCGCAACGGGACGCGCTTGATTGTCATCGATCCACGGCGCACCTTGACGGCTCGTTCGGCTGACGAACACATCCGCCCGCGGCCTGCGACTGACGGTGCGCTGGCGCTCGGCATGATCAACGTGATCTTCAGCGAGGGTCTGCACGACGAAGATTGGCTCGAACGCAACACGATCGGTTGGCGTGAGCTTTGCGAGCGCGCCGGTGAATATCCGCTCGACCGTGTCGCCGCGATCACCGGCATCGACGCCGAGACGATTCGATCGCTGGCCGTTCGATTCGCCAGCACGTCGCCGTCCCTGATCAAGTTCGCGGACGGCATCCAGCGTCACGGCAATGGCGGACAGACGGTACGCGCCATTGCTTCCCTACCGGCCGTTGCCGGCCACGTCGGCAAGCGTGGGGGCGGGCTGATGTACAGCACCAGTGGTTACAGCAGTTGGAACGACGAGGTGACCGGGCATGCGTCAGAGTGCCCACCGGTGCCACGCATCATCAACATGAACCGACTCGGCGCGGCACTCACCGGCGAGGCGACCGAACCGCCGGTGAAATCACTCTATGTCTTCAACGCCAATCCGGTGACGTCGACGCCCAATGCGCCGCTCACGATTCAAGGATTGATGCGTGAGGATCTCTTCACGGTGGTGCATGAGCTGTTCATGACCGACACGGCTCTCTACGCCGACATCGTCCTTCCCGCCACCAGTCAACTCGAGCAGACCGACCTTAACCGCGGTTACGGCCATCGCTGGTTACAGTACAACGCGCCTGCCATCGAGCCGTTGGGCGAGGCCAAATCGAATTGGGACGTGATGCGCCTGCTTTCCAGGGCAATGGGATTTGAGGAACCCTGGCTGCATCAGACCGTCGACGAGGTGATCGAGGAAATTCTGGAGGGGTCGCGCGAGAGCAACCCATTCATCCAGGGGATCACGCTCGAGCGACTCAAGCGCGAGGGGACGGTGCCGCTGAACTTCGAGATGCGCGGCGCGGTGCCGTTCGCGGACGGCCAGTTCCCGACGCCGTCGAGAAAGCTCGAGCTGAAATGCGACGCGATGTCGTCGCTGGGGCTTGACCCGCTTCCGAGTTACACACCACCCGCGGAATTTCGCGATTACCAGCCGGGTGAAGATAAGCGGATCGTGCTCATCTCCGGGGCCGCGCACCACTTCGTCTCGAGCAGTCTGGCCAATGTCCTCAAGCTGCAGCATAAAGAGGGAACTCCGTCGATCGAGATCAACCCGCGAGACGCCGACTCGCGTGGCATCCGGCACGGGGCCGACGTGATCGTCTCGAACGCACGTGGCTGGTGTCGCCTGCGCGCCATTGTGACCGACGATGTGCCAGTGGGAGTCGCGGTAGCACCCAAGGGCCAGTGGGCGCAGAATTCGCCGGACGGGCGGAACGTGAATTGGACGACGTCCGACGCGACCGCTGATCTGGCGGGCCAGAGCACCTTTCACAGCAATCTGGTGGAGGTGCAGCCAGCGACGGGAGCCGCTCTACCACAAGAGAGCGCTGCCTACGCCGTCACCGCGGGAGACTGAGGCTCGGTATCTGGAATATCGGTCTCAGTCGTCTCCGGCAGCGTCCAGGGACCACGGTAGAGCAGCAGCCAGAGCGCCGCACCGACCGCCAGGATCGTCGCGGCGTTCGGTACCAGCACGTTGGCCAGCACTCCTCCGACCAGAACCAGCGCGGCTAACGGCAGGTCCACGTTGCGCGATACCAGAATCGGCACCAGGATTACGACTATGCCGAGTGGCAGCAATGCGAACGACGTTACCGTGACCCCGGTCAAAGGCAGTTCGATGAGAAAAACGGCGCCGCTGATGATCGTCATCAGGCGGGCAGCCGTGTCCCGATTGACGCTATCGAGGCGAGACGGTTGTTTTTGCCAGGCATGATGCAGCGCCATGCCGGTGAAGATGGCGGTAAAGTGCTCGACACTGGTGAAGGTTCGGTGAACGAAGAGAATCGCCACCAGCAGGCCGATGGCCGCCAATCCAACGACACGCCGCCAATCTCGCACCAACAGGGGAAACCCGACGATCGCCCCAGCACAGCACCAGGTGGCGGTGGACGAACCGACCTCGGAGATCATCAATCGATCGGTTGCCCCTTGTGCGTTCAAGAGATGAGTCGGCAGCAGTAGTATGATCGCCAGGATCAACGGCGCCCAGGTTCCCATGAACCAGGCGAATGCCGTGCGCCACGTCCCGAAGCGCAGCTCGCAGACGCCGGTCGCCACAATCGCCAGAACCACCGTCGAGATGATCGCGGCTGGGTGATCGATCAGGAAGTTTGAAGTGATGATCGTCCAGAGCTTGAAGTGGATCAGCGCTCGTACGCCGACACCCCAGCGATTGATCAGGGCGTCCGACGGAAGATGCTGAAGCGAACCCGCGGCAAAGGCCACCACGACGATGACGGCGACCGAACCGATGGCCCAAGGGATCTGTCGTGCGACGTTCCAAAGCGCCAATGCAGGATGCGGATTAAGTGCGTTCGGTGGACGTGTGAACGCGCCACGCGATATGCTCTCATGTCGACCGACGCTTCGTATGGAGTGAGCTCGACCTGTTGACCGTACCATCACAAACAATGTCCCGAATGCAACGACCTCTGCAGTTCATCAAACAGCGGACGGGGCTCTTCTGGGCGGTCCTCCTCGCGGTTTTGTTCGCTGTCTTCGTGCTTCGCGAGCGGCATGAGGTCGTTCGAATATTCCATGTTCTCCGCAATGCCAATCCCCTCTGGCTTGTCGGGGCGCTCGCGGTCGGCGTCCTGATCCAGGCCCTGATGGGCACTGTCTTTGAGCCCATCTTACGGCGGCTTGGCAACGTCGTGTCCCGCATGTCATTGGTGCGGGTTCAATTACAGCGACACGTCATCTCGACCATCATCCCGCTCGGCGGCCCGGCTTCGACCTACGCGTTGGTTCGGGCCCTCAATCAGCAGGACGTCTCGACTGATAACGTGGTCTACGCTTCGGTCCTGAACGGCGTGCTCGGTTACATCTCATTTCTGATTTTCCTGATCCCGGTGCTGATCTACCTGGTGGTCGGCGGCGGAGCGTCGACGCTGATCGTCTACTCGGCGCTCGCACTCGGAGTCATCGTCATCGCCATGGTTGGAACGCTGATACTAACGCACCGGGGGTCCACACGCCTGGCGGCGCTCGAACGGCGCATCCCGAGTCGCGTCTCCAGTTTTCTCGACGGTGCCCGCGCTCACGAGATCGGCCCGAGCGACCTGATATCGCCGCTGCTCATCCATTTAGCGATCGACCTGCTCGGCGTGGTGATGCTCTATGCCTGTCTTGAAGCGATCCATCTGGAACCGTCGATCAAGGCTGTGCTGGCTGGCTATGCGGTCGGCACGCTCTTCCTGCTGGTAACACCATTTTTCCAGGGGCTCGGCGCGGTTGAACTCTCGATGACGGTGGTCCTGCGCGGTTTTGGCATTCCGAGCGGCGCCGCGCTTGCCGCAGTGCTCCTGTATCGCGTGGCAGAAGTCTGGGTTCCGCTCCTGCTTGGCCTATCGGTGCAGGCGACCGACGTCAAGGAGGTCCGTCGCGCGTCAGCCCACGTCCCGGCCATCATCACCGGCATTACCGGACTGGTCACGGTGCTTGCAGCCATCAGCCACCCATTCCCCAGGCGATTCGACCGGCTACAGCAGTACTCCATGGTCGGCCCACACGAGTTCTCACGCACCTTTGCCGTCGTGGCGGGATTCTTCCTGATCTTTCTCTCCTGGAGCCTTTGGCGCCGCAAGCGAGTCGCCTGGATCGCCGCGCTGGTGATCCTTGCGGCCAGTTCGATCGGGCCCTTCATCAAGGGACACGACCACGTCCTGTTCATCCTTTCGCTGATCAATGTCGGCTTGCTAGTGCTGCATCGTAATCACTTTCGCGTGCGTAGCGACGTTCCGACCATGCGGCAGGGCGTCATCCGCTTTGGGCTAAGCATTTTCTTCGCACTGGTGTACGGCACGCTCGGCTTTTTCCTTATCGATGAGCGCGCCTTTGGCACCGACTTTGGGTTTGTCCAGGCGATGAATGAGACGCTGCGCCTCTTCTTCAGTCTGGGAACACATGGCGTCACCCCACATACTCGTTTTGGAAACTGGTTCGAGGATTCACTGACCTTCGTCGGTGTCATCTCCATCGCCTACGCGACCTTCTCGCTGGTGCGTCCGGTCGTCTGGCGCAGGCGTACATTGCCGAGTGACCGGCATGAGGCAGCACGGATGATCGACCGCTGGGGCGATTCAGCGCTCGACTTCTTCAAGACCTGGGACGACAAGATCTTCTTCTTCTCATCGAACAGGCAGGGTGTCATCTCGTTTGGCCAAACGATGTCGTCAGCCGTCGCGCTTGGCGATCCCATCGCCGCGAATCCGGCCGAGTTTCAGCGCGTGCTCAGCGAGTTTCTCGATTTCTGTGATGCCAACGACTGGGGCGTCGCGTTCCATCAAGTCCCGGACACTCATCTCGCCGAATACTCGGCGGCCGGACTCTCATCGATCAAGATCGGTGAAGAAGCGATCGTTGACGTCGCAAACTTCACGTTGCAGGGCCGCGCAATGAAGGCGCTACGTTCAAGCATCAACCGGCTTGAGCGTGAAGGCTATCGGGCGACGTACTTCAGCGCGCCATTAGACGATGAGGTCCTGGGGAAGCTTCGATCTATCTCGGATGAGTGGCTGGGCATCTCCGGCAGGCGCGAACGAGGTTTCACCCTCGGCAGCTTTACCGACGAATACGTTCGCGCGTATCCGGCCATGGCCATCGAGGACAGCACCGGCAGCCTGCTGGCGTTCGCCAACATCATCCCCGACTGGGTCAAGGGCGAAGCGACGATCGACCTGATGCGGCGACGCAGCGATCTGCCAAACGGAATCATGGATCTGCTGCAAATTCGCCTGATCGAGCACTTTCGGGAAGCCGGTTTCGAGCGCTACACGTTGGGCATGGCACCGTTTTCGAATGTCGGCGAGGAGCCCGGCGCACCAGTCATCGAGCGCGCCATTCGACTCCTCTACGACCACGACAGTCGGGTCTTCTCATATAAAGGACTACACGCCTACAAGGCGAAATTCTCCCCTCTCTGGGAACCGCGTTATCTCGTCTATGACTCCGAGACCTCATTGCCCGCCATTATCCTGGCATTGATTCAGCTAACGGAACGACAGCCCGTGCGCAAGTGACCGGGCAAGGGAGACGGGAACGGCGTTAGCACCCGATTGACTCGAGTGCTATGATCGAAACTCAGGTACTGGACGGGACGGGCCAATTCTTTGATGAGCGTCAACGCACTGCCCGGCACCGATCGTCGCGGGACGAAGGTTCTTCCTCCGCTCGCATCATTTGCATCCGTTTGTAGTCGCAGCCACAGACGGTTCAATCCCCTGATCAGCGACTTACTTCGGTTCCAACCGGGTCTTCTCCACGGTCAGGCGATGCGCGGAGCGTCTCATGAGTGACATCATGCGCACAACTTCAACCGGCGCCTTCGATTTCAGACTCGGCCACCGTCCTCTCAACCCTGTCGACTCATCGGTTTATCACCAGATTGACAAGACGCTGTCCCGCGTTCAACAGATGCTCGAGGTCGACTTCCTGGCGCTGCTCATTCCCTCTGACGACGGCCAGACGCTGCTGACGGTTTCCGGCATGGGCTACGACCCGGCACTGACGCATGGCTTCCAACTCCCACTTCAGGAGACGGCACTTAATCAACTTCGGCCAGATCTAGACCCAATGATCGTGGAGGACCCGGCAGACAGTGCGGCATTGAGCCCACTGTTGCGACTCCCCGACATCGGTGAAATGGCCATCGTGCCGTTGGCGCTGGATGGAGAACTTCGCGGGATCTTACACGTTGGGACCCATGATGCACACGGCATTCAGAATGGCCCCGCGTCATTGCTTCAGATTGCCGGTCACATGGTCGCATTGGCGGTCGATCGAGCTGAGCTACAGCAGGCCGAAGAGCAAGCTCGTCACAAGACCGAAGACACCCGCGAGCGACTCACCTTCCTGGCGATCGCCAGCGGCCTCCTCTCGTCGTCCTTGGACTACGAGACGACATTGAGCCAGATCACCGGAATGCTGGTGCCACGGCTGGCCGACATCTGTGCTGTGGTGCTGCTTGATAAAGACGGAACCGCCAACGAGGTCACGACCTATGGCGTCAATCCCGAGATCACGAGCCTCGTGCGTGAGTTGCAGACGCGCTTCACCTTGATGCCAGGCTCGCATAGCACGATCCGGCGGGTGCTCGACAGTGGCAAGACCGAGTTCATCGAAAACCTCACCGATAAGTCGTACCGCGAGACGGCGTCGAACGACGAGCATCTGAATATGCTCCGCAGGCTCGGCATGCGCTCAATGGTCATCGTGCCGTTGATCGGACGGGGTGAAACGATTGGCGCGCTGTCGGTTGCCTATGTCGGCTCGAGCCGTCACTATTCGCTGGAAGACGTCGATTTCATCGAGGAACTGGCACATCGTGCCACACTGGCCGTCGAAAATGCACGCCTATTCCAGGAATCGCAGCGCGCGCTGGAGGATCGCGAAGAGTCCCTGCGCTTTCGTGAAGAAACGATCGAACTGGAACGTGCGGCTCGGGCGCGAGCCGAGGCCGCCCAGCAGCGCGAGGCATTTCTCTCCGAGGCGAGCAGTGTGTTGTCCGCGTCGCTCGATTCCGCCGCGACGCTCGAGAATCTGGGACGGCTTGTGGTCGATCAGGTGGCAGACTGGTTCACGATCGAGCTGTTCGATGAAGGAGGGACGTCCGAGCTGACCGTCGCGTCACACGCCGATTCAAACGGCCGGGATCTGTTGCGGCGGATTCGCGACGAATACGTTCCCGTGACGATCACGGAATTGCCACCGCGCCACATATTGCGCTACCGGGAACCCATGCTGGTTAATGGCGTACCGCCGGAGTTCTGGTTCGACAGCGCCACCACACCACAATTGCTGATCCTGATGAATCAGCTCGAGTCCTCAGCGTTGATCGTCGTGCCCCTCTTCGTACGTGACGAAACGCTTGGGGTCATGATCCTCGGGCGCTCGGGCGAGCAGGCAGAGTTCGATGCCGAAGATCTGCCGATGGCCATCGATCTGGGCTACCGTATCGCGCTGGCTATCGATAACTCGCGCCTCTACTATCGCGCGCAGCACATCCTGCAGCAGCAGGAAGAGTTCATATCGACCGCGTCCCACGAGTTGAAGACCCCGCTGACCACCGTCAAGGGTTACCTCCAGCTGATCAATCGTCAGCTTCACCGGGAGGACCAGAGCCCAGAACGGATCGTGCGCTTCACCCGCGAGCTCGAAGAGCAGGTCAGACGGCTCGAGGACCTGGTGTCCGACCTGCTCGACGTGTCGCGCATTCAGCAGGGCCGGCTGGAATTGCGACTGGAGCAGTTCGACCTGGCGGAGCTCGCGGCGAACGTGCTGTCTCGATTCGAGCATGCACCCGAACGATCGGGTAACCACGAGCTCGTTCTGGACGTCACCGAGCCAATCATCGGCATCTGGGACCGGGGCCGAATCGATCAGGTCTTGACCAATCTGGTTTCCAACGCGCTGAAGTACTCACCGAAAGGTGGAGAGGTCGTCGTTCACCTGCGCCGACGTGGCGACCATGCCAAGATCGCCGTTCGTGACAGCGGCATCGGTATCACGCCGGAAGATCGCGCGACACTCTTCCAGCCCTTCGCGCGTGGCAAGACCTCCAAGGGACAGATCTCCGGGACTGGACTGGGTCTCTACATCACCCAGCGAATCGTGCAGAACCACAATGGATCGATTCTGGTGAAGAGCGAACCCGGACGAGGCACCACCTTCACGGTGCGACTGCCGCTTGAGACTGATACGCAGGCCGAATAGCCTCCGCACAGCGGCCGTCTCTGTTACCCCGGCACATTCGAAGCATTCGTCTTCAGTGATGCAACGCCATCGCCTCTGATATTTACAGGCGCCCGCAATCGTGGGAAAGTGAGCGGTGCTGACCACGACGTGACAGGCGTGGTCATTCGACCTCATTTCGTCGAACGGGAGGGAAGTCCGTGAGTGAATCGAAAGCCCCAATGACGGGGCTCGAATGGCGCCTGGTCGGGCCGCATCGAGGTGGTCGGGTCGTGGCGGTCGCTGGTCATCCAACCGAGAACGCCACCTTCTACTTTGGTGGCTGTGCCGGAGGGGTCTGGAAGACCACCGATGGCGGTACCTACTGGGAGAACGTCTCCGATGGCTTCTTCGCCACCTCCGCGGTCGGCGCCATTGCCATCGCGTCGTCTGATCCCAACGTGATCTATGTCGGCACCGGCGAGACCGCCATCCGCGGCAACGTCTCCCATGGCGACGGGGTCTACAAGTCAACCGATGGGGGTCAGACCTGGACCAACATGGGTCTCACCGACACCCAGGCCATCGCCAAGCATCCGCATCCATCCCCACAACCCGGATCTGGTCTACGTCGCCGCCTTGGGTCACGTCTGGGGACCGAACCCCGAGCGGGGCGTCTATCGCTCCAAAGATGGCGGGACGAGCTGGGAACAGATCCTGTTTCGCTCGGAGAACGCGGGTGCCATCGACCTGAGCATGGATCCGCACAATCCCCGCATCCTGTATGCAACCACCTGGGAAGCCCAGCGCTTCCCCTACAAGCTGAGCAGTGGGGGACCGGGAAGCGGCATCTTCAAGTCGACCGACGGTGGCGACACCTGGACTGAGATCACGCGCAACGAGGGCTTGCCGACGGGGGTGTTGGGGAAGATCGGCATCGCCGCGTCGCCAGCCCAGACCGATCGAGTGTATGCCATCGTGGAAGCCGAGGATGGCGCCCTGTTCCGCAGTGATGACGGGGGCAAGACCTGGCAGCGACTCTCCGAGCAGGACGGTCTGCGCTGGCGTGCTTGGTATTACCAGCACGTGGTTGCGGACCCGAAGGATCCCGATACTGTCTGGATCATGAACGGGAACCTGTGGAAGTCAATCGACGGTGGAAAATCATTCTCGAACATCGCGGTACCGCACGGCGACAACCACGACTTGTGGATCGACCCGAACAATACCCAGCGCATGATCGAAGGCAACGATGGTGGCGCGATCGTCACCTACAACGGTGGCCTGTCCTGGTCGAGCGTGCTGAACCAACCGACGGCGCAGCTCTATCACGTCACCACTGACAATCAGGTGCCGTACCGGCTGTATGGTTCGCAGCAGGACAACTCGGCCATTTCGGTGCCGAGCATGTCGGTAACCGGCTCGATCAACATGACGGAGTGGATGGAACCAGGCGGCGGCGAGAGCGGTTACCTGGCGGTGAAACCGACGGATCACAACGTCATCGTCGGCGGTGGCATTGGGAGTGGCGAAGGAGACGGCCGTCTCATTCGTTACGATCATCGCACCGGGCAGCATCAGAACATCACCGTGTGGCCGGTCGAAACAGGAATGGGCGAGGGCGCGAATCAGATGCGCTATCGGTTCCAGTGGACCTTCCCGATCCTGTATTCGCCACATGATACGGACACCCTCTACGTCACCTCCAACCACGTCCATCGCTCCACCGATGAGGGTATGTCCTGGGAGGTCATCTCGCCTGATCTGACCCGCAACGACCCGGCCACCCTGGAAGCCTCGGGTGGTCCCATCACCAAGGACAACACCGGGGCCGAGGTGTATGCCACCATCTTCGCCTTCGTCGAGTCCCCGCATCAGCAGGGGGTCTTCTGGGCCGGGTCCGATGACGGGCTGGTCCATGTCTCGCGGGACAACGGCACGACCTGGCAGAACGTCACACCAGCGGACCTGCCGGACAACGCCATGATCTCGATGATCGAGGTCTCGCCGCATCAAGCCGGCAAAGCCTATCTAGCCGCCACCTGCTACAAGTCGGACGACTTCCAACCCTACCTCTACAAGACCGAGGACTTCGGGCAGACGTGGACGAAAATGACGAACGGCATCCCGGAGACGGTCTTCACTCGGGTGGTGCGGGAAGACCCGAATCGGGCAGGCCTGCTCTATGCTGGGACCGAGACGGGGTTGTATCTCTCCTTCGACGATGGTGGCACCTGGGAGCGCTGGCAGCTGAACCTGCCGGTGACCCCGCTCTACGATCTGGTGGTCAAGGGGACGGACTTGATCGCGGCGACACATGGTCGCAGCTTCTGGATCCTGGACGACCTGACCCCACTGCATCAACTGACCGACGAGATCCGCCAGCAGGATGTCCATCTCTTCAAGCCGCGCGACACGACGCGCATCAAGGTTTACGAAGGCTACGGCTCCGACATGGACAACGGGCTCTCTTACATCAACGCTGGCCCGCTCACGGTCGCATTCCGCAAGGTGAAACTGGCGAACGGGCTGTATGGCAAGAAGTTCATCGACGCCGGACAAAACCCGTCGGACGGCGTCCTGATCAGCTACATGCTCAAAGATGAGCCAAAGCAGGACATCACCCTCACCGTTCTCGACGCTGATGGCAAGGAGATTCGCACCTTCTCCAGTGCCAAGCCAGAGAAAATCGAGGGGCAGGACGAGCAGACCGAGCCACAGCTGACCAAGTCGACTGGGATGAACCGCTTTGTCTGGGACATGCGCCTACCTGATGCGGTGAAGATTCCGAACGACAAGAGCGCTGAAGGCTATCTCCATGGACCGAAAGTGACGCCTGGGAACTACCAGGTGAAGGTGACGGTTGGAGAGAATTCGCAGACGCAGTCGTTCGCCATCCTGCGGGATCCACGCATCTCGGCCACGCTCGAGGATCTACAGAAGCAGTTCGATCTGCTGGTGAAGATCCAGAACAGCGTCTCCGACGCCCACCGTGCGATTCTCAAGGTGCGTGACATCCGCGATCAGCTCGCAGCCTGGGAGAAGCGTATCGAGGCAAACAAAGCGTCGATCGGTGATGCTGACAACCTGCTGACATCGGCCAAGTCCTTGAAAGAAAATCTGACCAAGGTCGAGGACGAGCTGATCCAGGTGAAGGCGACAAGTCCGCTGCAGTTCCCAAGCCGCCTGAACTCGAAGATGGCGACGTTGTCGGCCTTCGTCGACAATGCCGACTTCGCGCCGAGCCAACAGTGCTACGAGGCATTCGATTACCTGAACGAGCGCATCGAGGCACAGCTCGATACCCTGCACGAGATCGAGTCGGGTGATCTGAATCGCTTCAACGACAAGCTACGTGATGCGAACGTAGCGCCAGTGGCAAGCACGACCAGCAACGGCTGATACCGACCCGCGCAACATTGCGAATCCAGTTCCCCAGCTTGGGGAACTGGATTCGCTTGTCATTGACCCTCTGTTGAGAATAACTTGCCAACATAGCGCGTTCGATCTATTCTTGCTCCGTCAACCACAGACACCAACTGAAGTGGAGGAGCGGGATGTCACCGATCCGATCAATGCGACGCATGTTCGTTCTCATCGGAATAGCGCTGCTGATCGCGCTGCTCAGCAGCACGGCAGCGCTTGCCGCTAAGCCGCCTAGCAACGGTCACGGCGGCGGAAACGGCGGTGGTGGCGGCTCAACACCAACGCCAACACCGGTACCCGGCCCGAAGGTCGTCTGTCTCGATGCCGGACACGGCGGCAGTGACCCAGGAGCTCTCGGTGGCGGACTCCAGGAAAAGGATTTGACGCTGCAAATTGCTGGAATTCTCAGTAGTGAATTACAAAACCATGGATATGCCGTCATCATGACGCGAACGACGGATGTATCGCTTACCAACACTGAACGCGCGGAAATCTGCAATGGAAGCGATCTCAACGGGACCAATCCGAACGGACTCATTGCCGACGCGGTCATTGCGATTCACCTGAACGCGGCGAGCGATCCGACAATCGACTACTTTCAGGCTTTCTGGGGCAAGAAGAACAAGGATCTCGCCTTCTCCAAGGCGATCACCAGCGATTACGTGATTTCAGCCGCCGACGGAAGCGGAAATCAACTGACCGACAACGCCGTTGGACAATTCGCATCTGGCGTGTTGCTAAAGAGTAACGCACCGGCGACCCTCGCCGAGACGGTGTTCCTCTCCAATACCGACGAACAGGTAGCACTGCAACGCGGTATCACCAACGCGGGAATCAACATCTTGGACGAAGACTGGGCCACGTGGTCCTCCGGAACCTGGGATGGATCGCGACAGGCAGAGATTGCGGGCGCATTGGATCGCGGCATTGAGGGTTGGCTCGGCCCCGCTCAGTAGCTTGCTCTGCGAGCAGCAACCTGATACGGCGATTCGCGCGACAGTTGCGAGTCGCCGTATCAGATACTATCTAGCTGAACGCCAACGTTGCGCTCGGCCCTGAGATTGCCGTATCGTGCAACACACTGTGAGATGATCATCTGGAAATCAACGGCAATCGGCTTCATGATCGACATGCAAATCCACGCGGACAACGCAAGCGACACGCGAACCTCGGTTCTCGGCGTACCGTTCAACGACCTGACGGTCGACGAGGCGGTCGGGATCATCGTGGAGTGGGTGCATGACGAGCCAGATCGGCTGCACCAGGTGGTGACCGCCAACCCAGAATTCCTCGTAGCCGCACGACGAAATCCGGTCTTCCAGGGAATTCTCCGCTCCGCGGATCTGGCCACGCCAGATGGCATCGGTGTGCTGATTGGCTCACGCATCTTGGGCCGACCAATTCTGAACCGGGTGACGGGAGTCGATCTGGTCGAAGGGCTCGCCACACGGGTGGATGTGGAACTGCGACTTTTCTTGCTCGGCGCGGCTCCTGGCATCGCCGCTCAATCAGCGGATCGGCTACGGCAACGCTTCCCGAAGGTCAACATTGTTGGGGTATGGGAAGGCTCACCTGATCCGCACGAGGCGGGCCAGATCCACGAGATCCTGGGCACGGCCAGGCCGAACGTGTTACTCGTCGCCTACGGTGCACCCAAGCAGGATATCTGGATTGACACCTATCGGACCCAGCTTGCGGCATGTGGCATAGTGGTAGCAATCGGGATCGGTGGAACACTCGACTACCTTGCTGGAGCGGTGCCGCGCGCACCAAAATGGGTTCGCCGGTTCGGATTTGAATGGCTCTTCCGCCTCATTCGACAGCCATGGCGCTGGCGGCGGCAGCTTGCCCTGCCGCTGTTCGTTTTGCTCGTCATTGGTGAGCGCCTACGGTTGGTGAAGGCGGACAATCAGGAACGCTAATGGTGATATCCGACATCGAAGAGAAGCGCTGTACGTATCATCCGAACGTCCTCACACGGCTGCGGTGCAGCAAATGCGGTACTCCCATTTGCCCGCGTTGCGCGGTGGAGACACCGGTCGGCTTCCGCTGTCCAGACTGTGCCGCGGTGCGTGGTCTACCCACGTATCAGACGAGCGGAACCGCGTTGATCAAGAGCATCTCAATTGGGTTAGTCGTCGGGGTCGGCATCGGCGTTATCTGGGGCTTCTTCCCAGACTGGAGCTTCTACCTTTCGCTCGCGCTGGGCTTCGGCGTCGCCGAGGGAATGGCCTGGGGAGCGAACTACAAACGTGGTTCCGACCTGCAGGTAGCGGCCATTGGCTGCGTCATCCTCGGTCTGGTGGTCGCGCGTATTGTTATCGCTCAACGAAACCCCTTCTTCACGCTCAATGATCTGCTGAACCACACCACCAATCCGGCAGTCTCCGCAACGTTCCAGCTTCGACTGCTGCCAGACATGCTGTTCGCGGCAATCGCCGTGGCGATCCCGTTTATACGCTTCAGGTAAGCACCGTGGACGATCTTCTCGATCTGCTTCCGCTGCTCAGCCATATCCGCGACCGCCGCATCCTCGTGGTCGGTGACCTGTATCTCGACGCCTATATTTTTGGCAGACCGGCGCGCGTCTCACGCGAGGCGCCGATCATGGTGCTGGAGGAGACGCGACGAGAGGAACGCCCTGGCGGCGGAACGGCTCCCGCACTGGCACTCGAAGAATTGGGCGCTCAGGTGTGGCAGGCGGGAGTGGTGGGCGACGATGTCGAAGGACATCGGTTGGTCGATCTGCTACGGGTACAGCACGTCGATACGTCGGGTATCTTCGTCGACACCGGTCGTCCGACAACCACCAAGACTCGCCTCGTTGCCGAAGGTCCCTACAACGTCTTTCCGCAGCAGGTCGCGCGTAGCGATCGACAGCGACGCGATCCAGTAGACGCCAGCATGGCCAATCGACTGGTCCAGTTCATTCATCAGGTTGGACCGACTGTGGATGCGATTCTGCTGTCCGACTACCGCAGCGGCGTGATGGTGCCAAAGGTGATCGAAGCAGCACGGACAGCTTCGAATCTATCGACCGTCGACTCACAGGGCTCGCTCGCGAGCTTTGCCGGTCTGTCGTTGGTCAAGTGCAATCAGGCCGAAGCGGAAGCGTATCTCGATACCTCGCTCGCCAATTCGGACGAGCGGAAGATGGCGCTCACGGAGTTGCGTGAGCGGCTGCAATGTCATCGTCTGGTGGTGACTTTGGGGCCTGACGGCGCGGCGCTGGCGCTGGACGGGGAGTATCACGAGGTGCCGTCGGTAGTACGACGACAGGTCTTCGACGTAACGGGCGCAGGAGACACGGTTATCGCGGTACTGACCGGTGCACTAGCGGCGGGAGCTACGGCCCTACAAGCACTGAAGCTGTCACAGGTCGCGGCAGGGATCGTGATCGGCAAGTGGGGCAACGCGCAGGCGACGGCACACGAGATCGCGGCGTCGATCCGCGAAAGCTAACGCCAAGGTGTCAACACGGGCATATTCATCCTGTTCCCGCGTTAACGATCCTGAATGACAGGACGCTAGTGGATTTCCAGGAGCATCATGGTCTCGAATAACGTACGAGTAGCCGCACTGGCCGGAGGCGTAGGCGGCGCGAAACTGGCTCACGGGCTGGCACTGTCTGGGCTAGAAGAGCACCTCAGCGTGATCGTCAACACCGCCGATGATTTCGAACTGTTGGGCCTGCATATTTCGCCCGATCTGGACACCGTTCTTTATACGTTGTCGGGACTGGCCAATCCACTTACCGGCTGGGGCATTGCCGGGGATACGTTCAACACACTGGAAGCTATCAAACGCTATGGCGGCCCAACCTGGTTCTGGCTCGGCGATCAGGATTTTGCCACCCATCTGATGCGCACAGACGGGCTGAGAAGCGGGAAGACCATTACCGAAGTAACACGAGCCCTTGCCGCGGAGTTGGGCGTGAAATCCAGAATTCTGCCGATGTGCGACCAACCGGTAGCAACGATGGTCGAGACGCCCGAAGGACGCCTCGATTTCCAGGATTATTTCGTTCGGCGCCAGCATCAAAGTCAGGTAACGGGAGTCGAGTTCGACGGCATCGAGACGGCAACAATCCCGGCTGGCGTGCATGATGCGCTCGCCAGGGCCGACGTCGTGGTGCTCTGCCCGTCAAACCCGATCGTGAGCATTGGTCCGATTCTGCAGGTGCCGGGAGTCCGCGATCTGTTGCGCACCAGCGGAGTGCCGATTGTCGCGGTGAGTCCGATCATCGCCGGGCAGGCGCTAAAGGGCCCAGCCGATCGCATGCTCGAGACTCTGGGACACGAAGTCTCATCGGTTGGTGTTGCCGAGATTTATCGCGACTTCCTTGCCGGTCTGGTCATTGATGAGGCGGACAGCGATCTGAAGGGACGGATCGAGCAACTTGGCATGGCGGTGCTGGTAACGGGAACGATCATGCGCAGCGATGAAGATCGGCAACGATTAGCGGAAGAGACACTGGCGTTCGCGGAGCGGCTGCGCTAATGCCACTCTTTGCCATTGTCCCGGTGCAGCGCCTCGAAAATGCCAAAAGCCGTCTGGCCTCGATCCTCTCATCGAACGAGCGTCGTCGACTGGTGATCAAATCCCTCAGCACGGTGCTGGCCGCCCTGGGCAACTCGGTGGCAGTCGATCAGATCGTTGTGGTGAGCCCCGATGCGGAGGTGCTCCAGCAGGCAAACGGGCCGAAGCTCGTCGCGCTGGAGCAACGTGGTCGTGGTCTCAATCAGGCAATCCGAATGGGACGGGAACGCGCACTGAAGCAGGGGGCCGACGCCCTGCTGGTCGTGCTGGGTGACCTGCCGCTGTTGACTTCCACCGAGATCGATCGACTGATTGCAGTATCGACTGGCTCCGCCGTCACATTGGCACCCGATCGTCATGGTCATGGAACCAACGCGTTGATTCTGCGTCCACCGGACGTCATGGAGCCGTCGTTCGGGGTTGACAGCTTTCAGATTCATTCCGCGGACGCGCGGCATCGCAAACTGTCGATCAGTGTGGTCGAGTTGAACGGGACTGCCTTCGACGTCGATACGATCGACGATCTGATCGATCTGGGTTGGATCGATCCAGTTACACACGACCGCCACATTCCCACCTACACGGTAACCGCACAATAAGCGCTACCAAGCGTCAGCGATCGTTCATTTCTCGGGAGCCTCGCCGTGGCCAAGAACCCAGTGCATTCGAAAACAACTGAGCACCGGGGTATCGGGTCGGAATCGATACCACCCACCCGCATCTCTACGCCCGATATTCAGTTGCTCCGACTCGACCACGCATCTGCATTGCTTGCGTTCGAGCGAGAGAATCGGGCCTACTTCGCGGCGACGATACCGGATCGGGGGGACGAATTCTTCGCCGAGTTCGACACGCTATTCGCGCGACTGCTCGAGTTGCAAGCCGACGGGACGGATTATTTCCATGTGCTGGTGACCGAGAGCGGGGAGGTCGTGGGGCGGGTGAACCTGTTTAAGGTGGCGGGCGGTTCGGCGGAACTCGGTTACCGGATCGCGCAGAAGGCTGCCGGGCAGGGACTGGCTACCGCGACGGTACGCAAGATACGCGAACTCGCCGCCACTGAGTATGGACTCAACCGTCTGAGCGCGAAGGTCACGCAGGACAACCCGGCCTCGCGCAAGGTGCTTGAACGCAACGGCTTCGTCGCCGTCGGCGAACTCACGCTCAACGGCAAGCCTGCCACCTCCTTCATCTGCGAGCTCTGTTGACGCAGGAGATTTTGAGCAGCTCCCCGATGGGATGCCGATAATCACGCTCACTGACCAAACATCCGTCTGGAGAGATCCTCGTCAGGCACTCGTTCGGTGTTGCCGGGATGACGCTCCCAAGCCGTCTTTCGCCGCTGTGCGTGCTAGGATTCGCGACACGGATTGCGTCCATCGCCCGGCACGCGAAGTAGGGGAAATGGGTCAGGTCATCTCGTTCGACGAACTCGCACCACTCGGAGCGCGACTCCGCGGATCTGGCACACGAGTCGTCTTTACCAACGGACACTTCGATTTGCTGCACGTCGGTCATTTGCGCTATCTGCAGGCCGCACGTGAGTTCGGCGATATCCTCGTGGTGGGAGTGAACGACGATGCGGTCACGACTCGACGCAAGGGGCCAACCAGACCGATTGTCCCCGAGGAAGAGCGAGCCGAACTGATCGCCGGGCTAGCCTGCGTCGACTTGGTGGTCATCTTTCACGAGGAGACGGCCTCCGAAGTGATCTCCACTCTCAAGCCGGACGTTTACGTCAAAGGCGGCGATTACGCCACCAACCAGCACGAAATCGACGCGGGGAAATTGCCGCTTCCCGAGGCTGCAGACGTCGAGCGCTATGGCGGTGAAGTCCGGACCGTGCCACTGATCGCGGACCGTTCCACGACCGGAATCGAGCAACGCATTATCGACCGCATCTGTTCGTCGGCGAGCGCCTGATGGATGCCACCAGTACCGAGGTGAAGCCAGCCGAAACGGCCGAACCGTCCGATCGGGCGAGAATTGCTCAGGCCGCCGCCATCATCATGGCGGGAACGTTGGCCAGCCGCATTCTCGGGCTCGGTCGCGAGCAGATTACCTCCTGGCTCTTCGGCACTGGCGACCTGGTAGCCGCGTTTACCATCGCCGACAACATCCACACCATGCTCTTCAACCTGGTGATCAGCGGCATGATGGAGGCCGCACTGGTGCCGGTGCTAAGTGCCTACAGTGCTCCTGAGTTTCGTGAGGAACTTCGACGCATCACGGGAGCGTTGATGGTGCTGGCACTGCTGCTCATTGGCGGTGCGGTGGTAATAATGGAGATCTTCGCACCGTACGTGGTAAAAGCCATGACCGTCTTCGGTGGCGGCGCTCAGGCACGTGGTGCCAGCACTGTGGCCCTGGCGGACGAGATGGTACGCATCATCCTTCCAGCGGTGCTACTGCTGGCCCTATCCACCATTCTGATGTCGTCTCTCTACTCGCTACATCGTTTCGCTCGGCCAGCGATATCGTTGGCCGCACGCAACGCCGCCGTGGTCGCCGTGGCGCTGACACTCGGCCGAACAGCGTTTGGTATTCGAAGCCTGCCTGTCGGTATTCTGATCGGAGCCTTCTGTCTCGTCCTGATCCAGGCGCCTGGACTGCGGGACGCGATGCCGCGACCCAACTTTGACTTCGGCCATCCGGCAATTCGCCGCATCCTCGCCCTCTACATCCCGATTTCGATCGGCCTTATCAGCAATACCGTGGCTCTGGTAATCGATCGCAACCTGGCCTGGGGAGTCGGCGAGAACGCACTCGGCGCCATGCGCTACGCCACCACGCTCAATCAGATGATCCTGGGACTGGTCGCCACAGCGACCTCGATCGCTGCCCTGCCCACCCTATCACGTCATTTCAGTTCGGGAGACACGCAGGCGTTCCAACGCACGCTGTCGAACGGCATCAAGATGGTCACCATCATGGTCGTTCCAGCCACGCTCGGACTGGCGGCAATCGCCTGGCCCACGGTACGGCTGCTCTTCTACCATGGCGCCACCACGCCGGGCGGTGCGCACGCGATCTTCATCGCATTGCTTGCTTACCTGCCCGGAACGTTCTTCGCCGCATTCGACCAGGTGCTGATCTTCACCTACTACTCCCGGCAGAACACGCGCACGCCGGTCATCGTCGGCGTGCTCGCGGTGGGTGTCTACTTCATTTTCGCCTTGTCGCTGGTGAGCCCGCTCGGCATGACTGGCCTGGTGCTGGCCAACTCGGCGCAGTTCACCTTCCACGCACTGGCCATGTGGTATTTGCTCAACCGATCGCTTGGACACGTCGGCGATACAACCGTGAAGCGCACGTTGTGGCGTTCACTGGTGGCTGGCGGGTTGATGGCGCTGGTGGTCTACGGCGTGTCGCGAGGGCTACAGATGACGTCGTTCGCCTCGGTTCACGGCCGGCCAAGCCTGGCGTCACTACCCCAGGAGGTTGCGGCCGTCGCGATCCCGGTGATCGTCGGAGTTGGCTTCTACATCGTAGGCCTGCGTCTGCTGGGCGTCGACGAGATCCACGCTATTCAGCGCGGCGTGGTTCGTCGCCTGCGTGGAGCGACCTCGTAACGCAGCCGACGACATAATGCCCCTCTTGCGGCAACGTTCTTGGTGCACCCTCTCACCCAGTGGGCACTCCCGGCTGTAGCGCCGGCGGCCTCTTCGTGATGGTGAGGGAAATGGGAGGAGAGCCGGGGCATCGTCAATCAGATCTTTTCGGTGTGGGCCTGGATCCGTTGGATCCATCTGACCTCGGCGATCGTTTGGATCGGCGGACAGCTCTTTATTCTGATCGTGCTGCTGCCGATCATGCGTACCGCTCTACCTCGGAACGAACGGACGATCCTCTTCGCCCAGGTCGGTCGTCGCTATGCGGTAGTCTCCTGGATCGCATTGACATTGCTGGTCGTCACGGGTTTCCTGAACGGCGAACGTCGTGGCATCGTCTGGTCACGCCTGCCTGACAGCACCTACGGTCGCATTCTGCTGGTGAAGCTCGTCTTCGTCGGGGTGGTCATCGCCATCACACTCGTGCACGCCCTCTACTATGGACGACGCATCACCGAGATCGCGGAACAGGTACAGGGTATGGTGGAGATTGATCCCGCGGTGGCGCTGGAGCGCAGGCACCTGCAGATCGTTTCAGGTATTCTGTCCGGAGTGAACCTGTTGCTTAACCTGATTATCGTGCTGCTGGCCGCCTCACTGGTGGCGTAATCGCGTGGCACAGGCGCTAATCAGATGCGGTCTCCTGAGCTTCAGCCAATGAAACGAAACGCACCTCAGCGATGCGCAGACCGTCCAGCTCGGTCACCTCGATAAGGTACGGGC
Source organism: uncultured Chloroflexia bacterium (assembly GCA_963782955.1). Taxonomy (GTDB): domain Bacteria; phylum Chloroflexota; class Chloroflexia; order Thermomicrobiales; family Thermomicrobiaceae; genus CALAGB01. The sequence goes on from CAWALJ010000002.1 coordinate 880,899, forward strand.
CGACCTCGACCCGATCACCGACTTCCGGACGTTTCCCGAGCGCCGAGAAGACGAACCCACCAATCGTGCTGCTCTCTTCGGCTTCCAGATCGATACCGAAGTACTCGCGTATATCGGACAGATGCGTCAGACCGTCGACCCTCCAACTGCCGTCCGCTTCTGGATGAATCTCCTCGCCGATCAGCTCGAACTCGTCCGGCACATCACCCACCACGCGCTCCAGAATGTCGTCGAGCGTCACCATACCGGCCGTGCCGCCATACTCGTCGACCGCGATGACCACGTGCGTGCGGTGCGACTTCATCTCATCCAGCAGTGAGTCGATGGCGATTGACGCAGGCACGGTCATGACTGGCCGCAGGAGCTTGCGTGCCTCGAACGATGTCTCGGTTGTCCGTTCGGCGATAAGCACATCGATCAGATCCTTGACGTAGAGCACGCCCAGAATGTCGTCCAGATCCCGACCGAAGGCCGGGTAGCGTGCAAATTTGTGCTCGGTGATCGTTCGCGCGATCTCGTCGAGTGACGCATCAACCGAGATGGCGATCAACTCGGTGCGCGGCACCATGATGTCGTCAGCCGTATAGTCGTGGAACACGAACGCTCGGCGAATGATCTCCTCTTCCGCCTCGTAGAGCTCGCCACTCTCCTTGCTAGCCGCGACGATCAGCCTCAGCTCCTCTTCGGTGTAGATCAGGCTATGCCCCACAACGGGTTCGACCCCAACCAGCTTCAGAAAGGACTGGCCCACCCAGTTCATGGTGAAGATGATCGGCCGGAACAGACTCAGGAAGAGACGGACCGGCGACGCGACCACGAACGCCGTCGATTCGGGATGTTGCAGCGCAAACGATTTCGGCGCGAGCTCGCCGAAGACCACGTGCATGAACGTAATTAACGAGAAAGCAACGATGAACGAGATGGTGTGCGCCGTCGCATCCGCCACTGAACTGGGGAGAATCGTTTCAAAGAGTGGGTCGACCAGCCGGGCTATTGCCGGTTCACCAACCCAGCCAAGCCCAATGCTGGCGATGGTGATGCCGAGCTGAGTCGCGGCAATGAAGCCGTCAAGATCTAGGAGCGCATTCCAGACTTTTCGAGCGCGGGTATTCCCCTCGGCGACGAGAGACTCAATGCGGCTACGACGCACCGAAACGAGGGCAAATTCGGTAGCAACGAAGAACCCGTTGACGGCAACGAGCGCGACGACCGCGAAAAGCTTGAGGGCGATGTCCATGGACCCTTGCCAGATGGATACGAGTAATCACTGGTACGGGACAGGTGTCGAGATGTCGGCGCACTCACCAGACGGTGCGCTTCTTCGCGCTCAGTCGAGCGAGAATCGGCCAGAGCGCTACTCGCCTGTCATCAATGAGCTTATGGTATCACCGCTCGCAATGACTGCTGAAGAGAGCGGCTCCGCCACGGCCTCGAACTCGCGGCAATCGCCTGTCATCTGGCCGAGCCACTGCCGGTAACACTTGAGACCTGTCTTACGTCGACCCGTTCCCTGTCCACGCGCCATGCCGAAAGCCGTCTATTACGCACCCTCGACACGCAGGGCTGGTCTCACGCCGCCCTGCTGATACTCAATGGCAGCATTTCTGTCGTGTTATATTGACAATTGCAGGGACCGTCCGAACAAGGACGACGGAGGGCTACGATGGCTGTTCTCCTCGCGTTTTCGGTTGACCAAGTCTCAAAACTCACCGGCTTATCTCACCGGCAAATACGCTATTGGGATAATACCGATTTCTTTCACCCAACGTATGCCGACGAAAAGCGGCGGCCGCACGGACGAGTGTATTCATTTCGCGATGTCGTTGGGTTACGAGTCATTGCTCAACTTCGCAAGGAGCGCGGTATTCCGTTTGGAAGGCTCAGACAACTCGGAAAATGGCTTGACGAGAATTTCGATGAACCATGGGCGGAACTCCGGTTCTACGTCGTTGGCAAAAACGTACGGTTCGACGATCCACGCATCGGAGCCAGGCGGGCTGGAGAGACACCTGCGCAGATCGTGATGGACACAATAGAGATGGATGACATCCGCGCGGAGTTGGAACGCGAGGCTGAGAGACTTCGCGATCGAACTCCGGCCGAGATTGGCCAGATTTATCAAAACCGTTTCGTATCCCACAATTACCCATTAGTCGCGGGAACGCGAATTCGCACTGAAGCGATTTGGAATTTCCATGAAGCTGGATATGATATCGAGGGGATTATCAGACAATACCCGCGGCTAGAGAAGGAGGATGTTGAAGCCGCAATTGAACACGAGCGCCGCGCTCGGCAGTTGGCCAGCTAGTGGCCGCGATCAAGTTTCTTGTTGATGAAAACGTACCAGCTGATGTAACGACCTTTCTGCGGTCTCGCGGACACGAAGTCTTTCCGGTTGGTGAGTACTTTGCAAAGAGTTCACCGGATCACCTTTTGGTTACCGCTGCTGAGCAAAATGGACTCGTTGTGATCACATTTGACAAAGACTTCAAGCGCCTTATAACGCAGGTGCCAGTCGGGTATCGCGGCAAGTTCGGTGCGAGCGCGGGAAGAATAAGTTTACACATGAAGGAAACTGAAGCTCCACAGAGAATAATAGACATGCTTCCAACCGTAGAATTTCACTATCATCAATCTCTCCTCAATGAAACTCGATTCATAATGCAGATGAGCCTCTCGACTATCACAGTGCGTTCCTAGTCAGCAAACGGCCCCATCCCGAGCCAGAGCGGGCCAGTCGTCGATTTTTGGCGTTTTTGGCGTTTCAAACACTGTACAGTACTTCATGGACGATGGAAGTGCCGACTCTAATAGTGAACCGATTGAAGTTTGTCGAGGGCCTTTTGAGCCAAAGTGGCCGTGAGATCACTGTCCACGCTTCCGACACCGATGTTCCCAACCTCTATCACAACGTCGCCGGCTCGTATGAAGACGAAGTCACTCTCTGCGTTGAACAGGCTCGTGCTCACTGTCATCCGAAAGGCGAATGTCTGATCGCCAATCTTCGGGAACGATAGTGGTGCGAGTTGGTAAGTCGTTTTCGTTCCGGAACTGTCGGTGTCTGTCCAGGTGGTACACGATAGGCGCTTCTGCAAAGCCTCCATCCACGCTTTGGACTTGCCGTCCGCGAAAGCGCCGAGTGCTTCAGTCACGTACGGTCCAAGTTGAGACTTCTGGAAATTGGCAGAAGTCTTCGTCTGTTGAAATTGGTCCGCAGGCGGCACTCCGCAAAAGAATGGGCCAGACGAGTCATCTGAGCTTCCGGTCGAGGTTGTCCATCCAGTTGGCATATCGTCGAGCGACAATAATGCGCCTTGCAGTTGTTCGACGGTAGGCAGGTGCGTGGCCGGCGTTGGAGTTGGAGTGGCCGGAATCGGGGTAGGAGCAGGAGGGAGTGTTAGCGTCGGAGCGATCGGAGCCGCGCTCGCGCTTGAGGTTGCCGTCGACGTAGCCGTTGGCTCTGCAGTGATCGTCGCACCCGCCGCCGTTACAGTTCGCGTTGGAACAGTCGAATCCTTCGTAGGGGCTGCATTTGGAATCGTCAATGCTCTGTCGTTCTTGCTCCCCCCGGAACGGCTGCAACCCACGAGCGTAAACAGAATCAACACCAAAAGCAGCAATCGTCTCATTGCCCTCCAACTTCCGCCCACGGATCAGTTTCGACCAGGAGTTCGATAGTTCTCGCCTAAGTAGTCGGGGATCAAGTACTTTTACGGGCTGACGTAGGTCCACGTGCCGCAACGCCTGGACGTAAATCCTTGATCTCCAGTCTGGATGGTCACAATCGTTGGTGCGTCTTCGACTCCGTTCGCGAGAACATCGTCGAGAATAGCGCCAAACCCACTTAGCCGTGCCCAATAGCAGAAACTTCCTTTGTCATTCTTCCACGTGCCTGGCGCCACTTGATCCCCAACTTTGAACGTCCCATCGCTGAACGGTGCGGTGGGATCGGAACGTACGGGAAGCGACGTGATGTTTTGCCACTGTCCACATCGCTTGGACTGGAAACCTGTATCGCCACTGTCGACCAACACAATCGCCTGCCCCGATGGATTGTCATTCGCGATGATTTCATCCAGCGATCCAGTAAAGCCACTGAGTCGCGCGAAATAACAGGAATTGCTGCCAGCCGTCCAGTACAGTCCAGGTGCTATGTCGGTTCCTACCCGGTAAGTGCCATCACCGAAGGACGTTTTCGGGCCAGCAGGAGTTGGTGTCGGCGCCGCCGTCGGTGTTGGTGGCACGGGCGTCGGCGTAGGTGTTGGCACCGGGGTTGCCGTGGGCGCTGGAGTTGGTGGCGGTGTCGGCGTCGGTGCTGGTGTCGGCGCCGATGTGGGCACAACGGTTGTGGCCGCAGTTGGAATGACAGTTGCCGCACTTTGTGCCGCTCCTGTTGTTGACACGCTCGTCGGCTGTCCGCCGGGCGTCGGCGTCGATGTTCCGGCACACGCGGCTAAGATGGCACTGAGTGCCACTGCAAGGATTAGACGTCTCACGAATTGCTCTCCTGTCAGGGCTGCGGCGCGTGACCATACGTGCGAGCGAAATACCCACCTATTCACTCTATGAGTAGCACCGTTGCAAAACTCACTCCCGATGATCATTGAATGTCTCAAAAACACAACAATGCGTCAAATGTGTCGTGTTGTTGACGAATAGAGAGCCAGCCCAGCATCATGCCGCCGTGATGAATGCCACACTATGCTCTATTCCGTGCGTGGACTGTCCCGCGTTTTCTAACAGGAACGCCCTAATTGGGTTCCGTCAAGCGCCCGCACAAACAATACGTAGGGGACGAACCTAGCACGGTCTCAGTGAAAGGGGGCTCGGTGCCGTTATTCAAGAAGCGAGAAGATCCCGGAAACTACAAGGGGCGGCACTACACCGAATATGTGGAGCCGGTGAAGGCGTTGAAGCGGTTGGGGAAATACGAAGAGGCCGAACAACTCTTGCTGGCATTGGTTGACGCGGTCGAATCGGAGGCAAACGACCAAAAGCGAAGATTCGCCTTCAGCCCACCTCCTTGGTACTATGACGAACTCGCGAAAATATACCGCCGCGCTAAGGACTACCCTTCCGAGATCGCCATTCTGGAGCGTTATCTTAGGCTCGAAAGAAAGACCGTTTCATACACAACGGATACGTTGGTGGCTCGGCTGGCAAAGGCCAGAAGTATGCTAGCGCGCCAGAAACCATAATCCGCGAATCACTACTGCTGAGAACGCCCAGCGCGATCACGGTTCTGTCGACGACGGTCAGGGTGTCTTGGGATTGACTGCCAGAGCGCGCAACCCGCGCAGTGACGCGCAGGTTGCACTGTGACCGTATCTGTACGAATCGAGCGCTACGAGTGCGGATAGATCACGAGCGACATACCATCGAAGTATCCCCAGGAACGCATGAAGTCGCTCCAGGTGAACTGACGATAGGTGCCGTCGCCAGGGTCCGCGACCATCACGCCGTTGCTGTCGTAGCCATACACCACGACTGCGTGTTCTTGTGGCACCAGCGCGAAGGTCTTGCCGTCGATCGTCTGATAGGTGCGAGTTTGCACCGACGCCATGTTCGTCATCCAGACCATGACCGGGCGCCCCTGGTCGATCTGCGACTTCAGCAGGTCGGCGTTGCCGTTGGCATAGAAGATGTCACTCGAGAAACCGTAGTTGCTGAGAACCGACTGAAAAGGCTCGGCATACACGCCGTAGTTCGTCGTGCCACCGAATGCGCCGGTGATGTCACCACGGAAGCCAAGATGCGGATTCGGGTTCTGCGGGATATTCTCGATGAACACCCACTCCGAGACCTGATTGCCCCAGTATGCGGTCGCGATACTGGCAGCGGCGGCCTCGCAGCTCAATGGGAGCGATTGCTGCATGACCGGCATCGCGCGTAACTTGGTCACGCCGTTCTGCGAGGTGGCTGATCCACCCGGAATGCGAAGCAGGTCCCCGACCTCGATCAGGTTCGGATTGGTGATGTTGTTGGCGCTGGCCAACGACGAAAGGCTCACGTGATACTCAGTGGCGATCTGCATCAGCGTCTCGCCCGCAGAAACCAGGTGCAGCGTCACGTCGGCCGAGTTCGTCGGCAAAGTCGCGGTCTTCGTCGCGGCGGACGAGACGGCCGGAATCTTGAGCGACGTACCGGCTACGATGACGTTCGGATTGGCGAGATTATTCAACTGGGCCAGCGAATCGACCGTCATGCCATATTGCTGGGCGATCTTGTAGAGTGTTTCGCCCTGTGCAACCACATGTTGTCGTACATCAACGTTGGCTGTCGATGAGGAGGATGTCGACGCCGACGATGACGAGTCACTCGAAATCGTCAGTGTGCTGCCGGTAACGATCAGGTTCGGATTCGACAGATTATTGAGCTGCACCAACTTTTCGACCGACACGTTGTACTGGTCGGCGATCTTGCTGAGCGTCTCCCCTGGCTTGACCTGATGATAAGTGGCGGCCGATGCCGCCTGGGTCCCCACCATGAGCGCACTGGCCAGAACAGCTGAAACCGTCGCGCCGCGCCGCATCGGAAACTTGAATGTGAACGGCGAATGGCGTCCAAATCGCTGGATTACCGACTCGCGGGGTGTCGCGGTCGCGTGTTCCGCCCTGAGCTGTTCTCGGAGTCGAAGGCGCTCCGCATAGAGCCCGACGAGACCGCCTTCCACGCCTACACGATCGGCTGTCATCGCGACCTCCCGTCTCATGTCCATACTAAATGCACGTACATGCTGTACGTACATTTAGTCTAGCACGTCATTGACCGTGAGACAAGGATCCGGTCGCCCTCAGCGACCGACCGTGAACGTGTCCACTCTGTCGTCGCTCGCCACCAGGGCTTGATCGGCGAGCCCGATAAACAGGCCATGATCGAGCACACCGGTGATGCCCTTGATTGTCTCGGCCAGCCCGGCCGAGTCGTCGATCATTCCGAACATGACGTCGAGAATGTAGTTCCCGTTGTCCGAAATGAAAGGGGACGTTCCGCCGGCAATCGTTCTGAGCCGAACCTGTCCGCCGAGATTCCGCAACTCGTCAATCGGTACACGCCAGCCAAAGGGAAGGACCTCAACGGGAATCGGATGTGCGAACCCGAGCTTGTCAACCAATTTGGTCGAGTCGGCGATGATGATCACCTGGTCCGAGGCAGTCGCGACCAACTTCTCGCGCACCAACGCCCCACCGCGCCCTTTCAGCACGTTCAATGTGGCACGATCGATCTCGTCCGCGCCGTCGATCGTGAGGTCGACCCGTGGAACCGACTGTAAGTCGAGCAGGTCCAAACCGCAGGAGCGGGCGGTGTCTTCGGCCCAGCGAGAGGTTGGCACGCCGACGATGCTCAGGCCAGCTTTCACGCGTTCACCAAGCAACCTGATGGCGAATTCGGCCGTCGAGCCAGTGCCGAGCCCGACGACCATCCCATCCTGAACAAGCTGGACGGCAGCTTCCGCCGCCGCCCGCTTTTCACGTTCGATCCGATTGGCCAGGGGGTGAGCCCCGCCGTGTTCGAATTGATGCATTTCGTCGCCCGAGTTAGCGACCGAGGAGATCACGCGCGGCCGCCGCCACGTGATGCCCGGTCAGTCCAAAATGCTCCAATAACGCATCGGCGTCACCTGACGTCGCGAACGTGTCACCGAGATCGACAAAGCGCATCGGACATGGTTTGTGCTGAGCCAATGCCATGGCCACCGCACTACCGAGCCCACCATGATGCAGGTGCTCCTCGGCAACCACGATACCTCCGGTCTCGCTGGCGGCCTTGGTAATCGCGTCGACATCGATCGGCTTGACCGTTGGCATGTCGATCACCCGCGCGCTGACGCCCTGACTCGAGAGTTGTTCGGCAGCATCCAGCGCCGCGGCGACCATGATGCCGTTGGCGATCAATGTCACGTCGGAGCCGTCACGCACCTGCACTGCTTTACCCAGTTCAAAGTGGACGTTCTCATCGTAGATTATCGGCACGGCTGGCCGGCCGACGCGCAGGTATGCTGGACCGTCATACTCGAGCAGTGCTCGAACCGCGGCGCGAGTCTGATGCTCGTCCGACGGCACGACCACGGTCAGTCCTGGCAAGGCACAGGCGAGCGCGACATCCTCGACACCCATCTGCGAGGGACCGTCCTCACCGATGCTTATTCCGGCGTGACTGCCAACAAGCTTGACGTTCAGATGCGGAAATGCGACTCCCATGCGGATTTGATCGTAGGCATTGCAGAGGAGGAAAGCGGCAAAGCTCGCGGCGACGACCGTCTTGCCAGCAGCCGCGAGTCCCGCGGCCACGCTCACCAGGTTCGACTCGGCAATGCCGACGTTGAAGAAGCGGTCCGGATGATCCTGACCAAACCATTCGGTGCGCGTCGAGTTTCCGACATCGCCGTCGACCACGAAGAGATCGGGGCGTTCCGCGCCGATCTTGCGCAACGCATCACCGAAGGCGTCGCGAGTCGCCTTTCCCATGGAAAGACCTACTGTCGTTCCAAGATTCATCCGATCTCCTCCAATGCCGCTTCGAGTCGATCCTTCGGCACGGCGCGCCCATGCCAGGTGAAGTCGGTCTCCATGAACTTCAGTCCCTTGCCCTTGACCGTATGCGCGACGATGGCGAATGGGCCATCCGAGTATGACTCGGCTTCCTCCAGCGCTTGATGGACCTCGTTAAGATCGTGACCGTTGACCTCAACCGTTTTCCAGCCGAACGCCCGCCACTTCTCGGGATAGAGGGCCGGGTTTGTCAGATGCGTGACGGAAGCCGTCTGCTGAAAGCCGTTGTTATCGACGATCGCGGTCAGATTCCCCGCACCAAGATTGGCGGCAGCCATCGCTGCTTCCCATACCTGGCCCTCCTCAATCTCGCCGTCGCCGAGCATGACGTAGACGTTGAACAGTCGCGACGCGGATCGCGCGGCGAGTGCATGGCCCAGTCCCATCGAAAGTCCTTGACCCAGACTACCAGTCGATGCCTCGACTCCGGCCAGTCGCTTCATATTCGGATGGCCTTCAAGCGGGCTGCCGAGTTTGCGCAGGGTGTCGAGTTCCGACTTCGGGAAGTAACCGGCTTCGGCGAGCACGGCATAGAGAATCGGTGCCGCGTGTCCCTTGGACAAGATGAATCGGTCGCGATCGGGCCAATGTGGATTCTTCGAGTCGTATTGCAGAATTCCGCCGAAATAAAGAACCGACAGAATTTCGACCGCCGAAAATGAGCTACTGGGATGGCCCGAGCCTGCCTCGGTTGTCATCTCGAGCACCTCTCGGCGGAGCCTTCGCGCCAGATCAGTCAGACGCGTGGTGTCAAACCGCGTCGATCCGGCGCGACTGGTCGATTGCTGATCTCCCATGCTGAGCATCCTCCTATGTCGCTGTGATGCGATACCTGGAATCACGTCGCATAACCGCTGCCCCGGGGTAAGAACGTGGTCCGTGCCGCGCAACTCGGGGGCCGCACACTGATCATCCCTGTCTTTTCGAACTGCCGCAAGTGCGTAACCAGACGGGATCCGGCCCGTTAGTTGAAGTGGACCGCGGATACGCCCCTAATTGCCGCTCAACTTGAACCCGTGGTATAAAAGCGAACCTACGGCCAATCGCCGCAAGGAGGTACGAATGGTGAAGGGACGATTTGTCCCCACACGTTTCATCCTGGCTTTCGTCCTCGCGCTCAGCACAACCGTCACGCTGCTCGGCCCACAGGCGGCCAGCGCCGCCACCACTACCACACCCACGGCTACCAACGGCGCCACATTCCGGATCTACGCGACACGTGAGGGACTGGTGGGCGGCACCACCAGTAATGGTCACGTTATACAGCCGAACGACCACTTTGTCGCCTTGCCCTGTGTCTGTGTGCTTTCGAGCAAAGACGGCAACGAATTCCAGGTGAAGATCACCAACGGGAGCAAGACCGTCACGGCTCCGGTATGGGATGTCGGGCCTTGGAACATTCACGACAACTACTGGGCGCCACAGCAACAGCGCAAGTATTCCGACCTGTCACAAGGCGTGCCGGAAGCGACCGCCGCCTACTACGATAACTACAACAATGGCAATGACGGTTCCGGTCGCAAGGTGCAGATCCCCGCAGGGATCGACATTGCCGACGGCACCTTTGCCGACCTGGGCATGACCGACTCTGGCTGGGTAACAGTGACGTTCCTCTGGATGCAACCGAAACGGCCGACGCTGGCCGAACTCGGACCGCTGCCGACCGGATACCAAGACATCCCAACGGTCTACTATGGCGAACGCCCGCCACTCGACCCGGTGCAGGCAAAGACTTCGTCGCAGTACACCTACTTCCCGGAGACACAGCACAACGTGCCGCAGCCAATCATGGACTACTGGAACACGCATGGAAGTTGGCGCAACATCGGCCTGCCAATCAGCGAAGTTTTCCGTGAGGTCTCCTTTGACGGAACGCCGAAGATCGTTCAGTACTTCGAACGACAGGTACTGGAACTGAACCTGCCCAACGACGGGAAGACGCCGCTGGTCACTTCCGGCTTGATCGGCTACGGGGCGTATGCACCGGCCTCCGCCAGGGCGCCAGTGCCCGCCTTTGACAGCACTGCCAACTCGGTCTATTTCCCCGAGACCCAGCACTCTCTTTCGAACGGCTTTCTGGCCTACTGGAAGAAATACGGCGGGCTGCCAGCGTTTGGCTACCCGATCACCCAGGAGTTTTCCGGCGTGACTCCAGACGGGCGCAAGTACGTGGCGCAAGTTTTCGAGCGGGCGCGATTTGAGTGGTGGCCAGACAAGGCTGGACAGCCTGGAGACATTACCCAGGGACTCCTGGTCGATGAAATGCTGCAGCAAGAGGGTTTCCTGAAGTAGCCGACGAGCGACACGATTGAGGGCAGACAGAACCCGTCTGCCCTCCACTTCCCTGAATCGCCATCTCTCCAGCACGAACAGGCTACGTATGCTCGGCGACCCTGGTCGGCTGAGGCTGCACGTTGGAACTGAGCCGAGCAACGGTTTCAGTTAATGCGTTTAGCGCCTGGTCCAGCGTGAACTGTCTGCCACGGCGCCATTCCCGCTCAATATCGACAGCGGTCATGCCCGACTCCGCCAACGCGAAGTAGCGGTCGTGCTCGGGTTTATCGGCAATGTCGATCGGCACGTTGAGCTCCGCTCGGAGTGCGTCCGCCGCTCCAAACAGCCACATTGATCGACGCGACTCACCAGTCACCGCTTCGATGGCCGCAACACCCTCCAAACAGGCTGCAACCAGGTCCAGGTCCTTGAGATCCTGGGCCAGTTGCAGGCATTCAAAGAAGAGCTCTCCGGCGTCGGTGACGCAAGATCGGTGAAGCGCAATGTAGCCGAGGTTGTGCAGCCGCAACGCCATCCCGGCGCGATTCCCTTCCTGCCGGTCAAGCTCCAGGCTCTCACGGTAGAAAGCCTCGGCTTCGTCGTCGTGGCCGAGTCGACGCGCATCCTCTCCAATCGCGTTCAAGGCGCGCGCCATGCCGGATCGATCGCCACAGGCGCGAAAGAGCTCGAGTGCCTCGCGTGCGTAGCGGTTCCCGAGGAAGAATTCGCCCTGCGACCCGGCGACGTGACCCAGAAAGATGAGCGCCCAGCCGAACTGCGACGGATCGTCGAGTTCTCGCCGAATGGCGACACTCTCTTCCAGCAGGCGACGGGAAAGCGGAAGTTCTTCGCGCTTCCAGGCAAGGGCTCCAGCGGCGAGCAATGCGTTCGCCCGGGTAGCGAGATGCAGTTCGATTCCGACTGCATCGATCTGCTCCAGCAAGCGGATCAGCCGCTCGCGCTCCTCGGCATAATGCCCTCGCAGGAAGCAGAACCACCAGATAGCACTCGACAATCGAAGAGCGGGCACCAGTTCGTCGCTCTGTGCCAGCCACTGGATCGCCGACTGGATATTCCCGTAATCGCGCTCGAGCCGGTCGAGCCAGGCAGTCTGGAGTGGACCTCGCAATTTCGCCTCGGCCGTCTCAGCGAGATCGGTGCAGACTTCTGCATGGCGTGCGCGGACAGACTGGGTTTCCCCACTCTCGTCCAGCCGCTCCGCAGCATATTGGCGTACTACCTCAAGAAAGCGATAGCGCCCTTCTCCGTCGACTGACTCGAACTGCACCAGCGATTTGTCTACCAGATCCGCCAGCAGGCCGAGAACGTCGTAAGCAGGCAAGGTGCGATCGGCGCAGACTCGCTCGGCCATGTCGAGCGTCCAACCGCCGACAAAGACCGCCAATCTCCGGAACAGTGCACGCTCCGACGATGACAGGAGGTTGTAGCTCCAGTCCAGCATCCCGCGAAGCGTTCGCTGGCGAGGTTCCAGCGATTTGCCGGCGGAGCCGAGCACCTGGAGCGACCGATCGAGTCGCTCCGCAAGGGTCGCACTCGACATGGTTCCCATACGCGCTGCGGCCAGCTCGAGTGGCAAGGGCATCCCGTCCAGCCGCCGACAGATCTGCGCGACCGCTGCGACGTTCGAGACCGCGAGCCGAAAGTCGGAGCGAACCAGTCGTGCTCGCTCACTGAAGAGTCGAATACAATCATTTTGAGCCAGCGCGTCGACCATTCTGGTATCGATCGGGCCGTTGGCCGCGGGTAGCGGCAATGGCTGAACTCGACGCACGGCTTCACCGTGCACGCCGAACGGTTGACGGCTGGTCGCCAGGATGCGGACATCACCGGCCCGCAGCAGTATCTGGCGTGCCAGACGAGCGCAGGCGTCGACCAAATGCTCGCAGTTGTCCCAGAGAAGCAATACTGGTTGGCTGCCAAGCTCCTCGACGATCACATCCACGACCGAGCGAGCGGGAACCTCGCCAATGTTCAGTGTCGAGGCCAGTGTGCTGGGCAGAGCAGTTTCGTCGGTGATACGGGCAAGATCAACGAACCACACACCGCCCGGGAAGTCCGCTACGAGGTCTTGTGCCACGGTGAGCGCCAACCGCGTCTTGCCGGACCCACCGGGCCCGGTCAGCGTGACCAGGCGTGGATCGTCACGCGCCGGTCTGAGTAACTCGACAAGGGCGGCCCGCTCAGCGTCGCGTCCGACAAAGCTGGTGAGGGGAATCGGAAGGTTGGTGTTCGGCTGAGCCCGGTCCGTGTCGTGCTCACAGGTAGTGGAATAACGCCGCGCGAGAATTTCCCGGTAGAGGCGCTCGCTCTCAGGGCCGGGAACTTCGTCGATCTCTTTCAGGGCATCCCGAAGTTGCTGAAACTGCGCGAGCGCCTTCCCACGCTGCCCGGTGACCGCCAGATCGCGCATCAGTGCGAGTTGCGCTTCTTCGTCATAGGGATCGTCACGAACGACCTGCGACCGGATCTCCGCCGCCGCGGTAATGTCGTTCTTAGCGCGATAGATCTCGGCCAGTTCACTGAGCAGGTGCAGCCGTTCTCGATGCAGCGCCTCGCGCGCGGTGAGCGTCCAATTCTCATAGCGGTCTTCTGGCAGCAACTCGCCACCGTAGAGCTCGAGCGCGGCGACAAAGTGTCGTTCATTGCGGTGAGTGCGAGCTTCACGAGCCGCGTTGGAGAAGGCGTCCACGTCGATCCAGAGCGATCCAGCGGGTTCGAGCGACACGAGCTGACCGTGAAGTTTGAGGGTCGGCGAGGGCAAGCCGGGCTGTTTGACCGACTTGAGCGCTCTGCGCGATGCATGCAGCGTTCGGTGAAGGTTATTCGTCGCAGCGACCGGATCAAATTCGGGCCAGAGATGCTCCACGATCTCAGCGCGGTGCAGGCTATGGTCGGGCGTCAGCGCCAGGAGTTTGATGATTCCACGCGCCTTCTGCAACCGCCAGGCATTGCCTGGAATTTCCATTCCATGAACCCAAACGCGGAAACCGCCGAGGAGTGCTATGCGTAGTCCGACGTCGGCGTTGCCTCGATCCTCAATCACGTGCAACGGCGCCCCAATCGGCACAGTCAGTTCTTTGTATAGGCCGAATTTAGTATACAGCATTACGCATTCGAACGGGAAGCGTATGCGCAGTCAATAGCTTGTTAGGGAGTTATTGGAATTTGCGCCGATGTACCGGGACGTCCCGCTGAAGGCCATCCGATGAGGTTTGAGACGGGTCAACGGATCAGGGGTTGGCGTCCCGCCGTTGAAAGATCACCATCGCGCCGATAGCGCCAACCAGGCCAATCGCCAGAAGTGCGAGGATCTGGATCCAGGAAACGACGCCGCTCTCCAGGGCCTGTTGCGGTTTGTAGGCCGTGAATATGGTGAGATAGCGCAGCCAGCTCAGGCTTTCCACCAGCGCCGCGAAGACCCACATAAGATAGAACGCCAGCGTCACCACTGCTGCCAGACCGGCGACTTTGCCACGTTCGCTCGCGAAAGACGAGAAGAGGAGCGAATACCCAGCTACGGCAACTGGAAATGCCAATAGCTCCGGAACCAGGGCCATCAGCCGAGAAATGCCGAAGCTCTCGCCGACCATCAGCGCCCCAACCTCGATCGCGATCACCGTCACCACGGCAATGACGACGATCCCGAGCACGAGTGAGGCAATCTTGGCGGACAACAAACGCGCGCGACTCTCCGGCACCGACAGCCACAGCTCGACCGTACCCCGTTCGATTTCTTGAGCAACCGCCGCGGTTCCCGTCATTATCACGAAGATCGCCACGATCAGCGGCCAGATCACGTTCAAGAATTCTGCGCTGATGAAGGGCGCCATCTCGAACATATTGGTGCTCACGCCGAACGCTTTGAGAAACGCGTCGGGATAAGTCTTGAGAATGTCCTGGAACGACTGGGCGTTGCGTCGCATAGTCGGGTAGACCGACATGATCGCCAGGCTATAGACCGCGACTCCGAGTGCATACCACAGGATGGTCCAGCGGAGATCCTTGATCGCGCGGCGCAACATGATCGTGCTCACGGTGTCGCCTCCACCGCTTCGATCGGCGCGCTCTCTCCGTAGTAGGCCAGAAAGACGCTCTCCAGATCAGGTGGGCCAAAGACCAGATCATCTACGGGCAGACCCGCCAGTACCTTGAGCAACGGACCGACGTTGCCGCGAACTCCGAGCGTCACCTGGAGCCCGTCCGGCGATCGCTTAACGACGCGCACACCATCCACCTGCTCCAACAGATCTAGTGGAACCGGCATGGCCAGCACCAGCTCCATGCTTCGCTCGCGAGTGGCCTTGAGTCGCGACACACTCTCCACCGCGATCAGACGTCCCTCTCGGATGATTGCTACCCGATCGGCAATGCGCTCTACCTCCGACAAGACGTGCGACGAGAGAAAGAGTGTCTTGCCGCGTGTCCGCTCCTCGGCGAAGAACTCCAACAACTGTGCCTGCGTTAGCGGGTCCAACCCGCTGGTCGGCTCGTCCATGATCAGCAACGGCGCATCATGCATCAGCGCCTGAACCACCGCCAGTTTCTGTCGATTCCCCTTGGAGAGATGTTTGACGCGTCGATCGAGCTCGACTCCGAGGCGATCGGCGAGTGCGAGACCTCGCTTGAACGCGTCTGCTCCTCGGAACGCCGCGAAGAATGCGAGAAACTCCTGCCCGGTCATTCCCTCGTAAAGACGAATGTCACCAGGCAAGAAGCCGACCAATCGCTTGACTTCAGTCGACTCGCTCCAGCAATCGCGACCAAAGACGCGCGCCGTCCCCGCGTTTGGGCGTATCAATCCCATCAGCGTACGAATTGTGGTCGTCTTACCGGCACCGTTCGGGCCGAGAAACCCGTAGATTTCGCTTTCGTTAACAGTCAGCGTTACGTCAACGACACCGCGTTCTTTGCCGTAGTAGTGCGTCAGATCCTCAAGATCAATGGGTACTGGCATAGCGGCTCCATGGCCGGAACGAATCGCGTCAGCGCGACCGCAATCGGTCGCTCCAATCCAGTCTAGAGTGATCGAGACGCAACCGCGACAACAGGATCGTTACAAACTCCCGGCATAGTTGCTGCAAATTTGCAACATAGCGATCCGATGAATGGGGCCATGCCAAGTTCCGATCATCTCGTCTGTGGCAGCTATTCGCGGTAGACGGTAAAGTTGTGGACATAGATCTGGAGAGACGATTGAGCGTTGCAGCGTCGGTGCGTTCAACGCTTGAGGAGATGACGGAATCGTGACTTCGGGGTAGTTCACGGACGTCACCACTGGCTCGCTCCGGTCGATTTGTCTGGGGCTCGGACTAGAAATGAACTATTTTCCGGCGGCCGATACCGTCACTATTTGCATGACCACCTGTATCCAGGCCCACAGTGAGCCGGTAGGATCTTTCACCGGTCCCCACGGCTGGGACGGATCGCGTGCGGCTGTGCGACATGACTTGCGAAGGAACTTACTCACCACCCCGGAGAAGGCGATTGGAAGCCCGATCGTCGTTCGCGAGCAGCGCCGGTTGGTTCACGGTCCATGAAACGCACGATAATCGTCCTTCTCACCATCGCATCCGCGATCGCATTCGTATATCTCGCCAACCTCGAGTCGTTGAGCAGTGCCATCTTCTCAATGCCAGCCAGCTCGCTGTTGCTGCTCATCGTGTTTCTCACCGCAAACGAAATCGTCAAAGGTGCCCGCTGGGGTTATCTTCTGCGTGCCAGTAAACTCCCGATTCGTCACATCGATGGGGTTACTACCTATCTCGCATCCCAGGCGGCCACCGCACTGCCCGGCGGCTCGATGCTCGGCGCACGGCTCGCGGAAGAGCATGGCGACATCCGCATGCACCAGGCCATCTCGAGCTTCGTGGCGCAGGGAGTATCGGACTTCTTTGCCCCTGCGGGAATCGCCGCCGTCACCATCTTCCTGACCGGCCAACGACCAATTCAGGTGATCATGCCGATCGTCACCGTCAGCATGGGGGTTGCCGGCATCGCCGTATTTCGCAGCTCGCGCATCGCCGCATGGCTCACTCGCTTGCTCATGCGCTTTCGCCTGACGCGCCGCTACGTTCCAAAAGAGGCGGATTTTTGGGAGCACAGCGCCTTGTTGATGCGACGTCGGGTGATGATCAGCGCGGTTGGCTACAGTATCGTGTCGACCATGCTGTCGGCCAGCATTCTCTGGTTAATTACCAATGCGATGATCGAGCGCAACATTAGCTACGGTGAAGGCGTCTATGCCCATTCGTTCAGCATGGTGGCGCGCCAGATGGTCCCAGTGCCGGGAGGCATCGGCATCAGTGACGCCAGCCTGGCGGGAGTGCTCAACTTCATCGGCATCGGTCTGGCACGAGCCACGTTCATTGCACTCGCGTACCGAACCATTGGACTGATCTTCCGCACCCTGCTCGGGCTATTGGTGCTGATCGCGCGTTACCCGTATCTGATCGTCGGCCAGCTACGTATTCAGACGCAGCAGGCGGACGAGGTCGAGGAACACTCGGACGACGAGACGCCGTCCGAACCCAGAAATCGACGGCGAGCGGTTCGCATGCCAAGAAGGCACCCCGGCAAAGTCCCCCGAGAATCGCCCAACCAGGAGGTCGCCCGGCGCATCTCGAACTGAACATCTGAACAGTAATTCGAATGTCTGGTACTAGCGCTCGGACGCCTCGAGAGCGCGCCACAC
Source organism: uncultured Chloroflexia bacterium (assembly GCA_963782955.1). Taxonomy (GTDB): domain Bacteria; phylum Chloroflexota; class Chloroflexia; order Thermomicrobiales; family Thermomicrobiaceae; genus CALAGB01. Next base: position 898,437 of record CAWALJ010000002.1, read on the forward strand.
CTGCTCCGAGCGGAGCGGAAGCTCGCTAACGCGAACTCCCACCGCATTCGCGACGGCATTGGCGATGGCAGCGGCGGGAGCAACGACTGGAGCCTCGCCAACTCCCTTGGCGCCAAAAGGTCCGAAGGGCGCCGGGTTTTCGACGATCTCGGTCTGAATTTCCGGCAGGTCCATCGCTTTGGGAATGGCGTAATCAAGGAAACTTCCGGTTAGCAACTGCCCGTGATCGTCATAGACCAAAGCTTCGCGCAGACCCCAGCCGACTCCCTGCACCACCGCACCGTGAATCTGCGCCTCAACCTCCGCGGGATTGATGGCGCGACCAACGTCGTGTATCGCCTGGTAGCCAGTCAGGCGCACGTCACCAGTGTCTCGATCGACTTTGACCCGTGCGATGTGTACCGACATCGCGGGGGCTTTCTCGGGATTGGCCACGTTGCCGCGCCCAAATACGGGCGGGAACGGACTGCCGGATGCCGTCGTCTTGCTGTATGTCTGCGCCAGTGTGAGAAATCGATCGGGAGTGCCCTTCACCTGAATCCGATCGTCCACCAGTTCGAGGTCCTCAGTCGGCGCCTCAAGCGTCTCCGCGGCAATCGCGAGCACTTGATCACGAGCGTCCCGCGCGGCTGCCAACACGGCATTTCCGACGCTGTAGAGTACCTTGCTGCCGCCGGTGAGCCCAAACTGCGGCGCGCTGTCGCTGGGGGCCGTGGTCACGCGAATGAAGTCGGAATTAATACCGAAGGCCTCCGCCGCGATTTGGGTCAGTCCGGTCGCAGTACCCGTCAGGTCGACTGAGCCAACCATTACGCTGAACGTTCCGTCTGAGTTGAGCCGCATGCTGGCTGACGCGGCTTCGGCCCCACCTCGCAAGCCGCCAATCGAGATACCGACTCCCTCGTCAGCGCCCGTCGACGTTGTCCACAGTGGTGACTCCGACGCCCTCCGCAACAACGCCGCGAGGTCGAACGGCGGCCACGGCGAGCCATCGGCCATTGGGTCACTATCCGAAGCGACGTTCCGCAGGCGAAATTCAATCGGCGACAGATCCAATCTGGCTGCCATCTCGTCGATCAGTGACTCCAGGGCGAACATCATCGGGGTCAGGCCGGGCGCCCGGTACGCTCCGGTTCCGGTCCGATTGGTGAGCACTTCGGACGATCTGATGTCGAGGTTCGACACTCGATAGTAGGAGCCGATCATCTGGGCCACCAGCAGGTAAGGTGAATTGGAGAAATAGCCGGTATCGAACCAAAGATCAGCGCGCAGTCCGGTCAGCAGTCCATCAGAGTCGGCTGCCAGAGCGACCGTCAGGAGCGATTCTGGCGCTGGAGTCGTCGAGACGAAATCCTGCTGCCGCGTCAGAGTGAGTCGAACTGATCGAGAGAAGCACATCGCGAGCAACGCGGTGAGCGGTTCGAGCAGCACCATCTTGGCACCGAATCCGCCTCCGACCGTGATCGGCTCGATGCGTATGTCGGTCTCCGGTATCCCAAGCACACGTGAGAGTGCCCCTCGGACCATGAATTGACCCTGTGTCGGAGTGAAGACCGTCAGGCGACCTGTCGGCTCAGCGCTGGCCAGCACCGAGCGTGGCTCCATGTAGCCCTGATAGACGCCATGCGAGTGAAACGTTCGCTCGACCACGTGCGCGGCTTCACGAAACGCACGCGCAACGTCGCCCCGCCGGTAGCGAATCGCGCCGTTGACGTTCGTGCCAGTCGACTCGCTGGATTCCTCCACCGCCGCTGCCCCGTGCTCGGCTGCTTCGCCCGAAACCGTGCGTCCATGTTGGCGCACTGGCAAAGCATCCGGAGCTCGGCTGGCGCTCAGATCGGACACGACGGGAAGCGGATCATAGTCGACCGTAACTTGTTCAGCGGCAAGCTCAGCCACCGAGGCGGTGCGCGCGAGCACCACCGCGACCGGCTGACCGACATAGTTCACCCGACGATGCGCCAGAAAGAAGCGGCTGCGGTCAACCGGCTCTTCGTCTCGCGCGAACTCTGGCAGATCGTCTGAGGCAAGTACGGCCACCACACCTGGTACCTTCAATGCCGCTTCACGATGAACGGCGCGAATCGTGGCGTGCGCGTGCGGGCTGAGAACCAGATGGGCGTGGAGCATCCCCGGTAAGACGAGGTCATCGGTATAGCGCTCAGCTCCCGTGATTCTTGGGCCGGCATCCGGCCGCCGAATTCGACGACCAATCGCGGTGAAACGCTCCTCGCTCACGCAGTTTCCCTTCAATTCTTTTATTCATCTCACGTTATTCGCTTATCGGGAGGCCGTTTGCGTCGTGGGCTCGCGACGACGGCGCCGGTGATAGGTACCGGCGCCGTACGAACGTGTGCCTCACACCGATATCGGTCAGACCGAGAGCAGTTCGGCCAATCGGGTCGCCTGGCGCAGCGCATCCTCAACTCGATTGCGCTGACGCACCAACTTGGTGCGCATGAAACGGTATTCACTTGAGGCCGGATCAAGCCTCGATAGCTCCTGCACTGGGGCCAGTCCGGGCAGCACCCCCATCTGCAGCGCTGGATCCATCTCATACGGTCCGTTGATGGTGAACAGGACCGGATTAAGAATGCGCGTGATCTGCTTCAATCCGTCATTCAAGACCGTGACGTCACTTATCTGTGAAGTCGCGAGCCGTTGAACAGCGGACTGAAACTCGTTCGCGGCGCTCATGGCGCTACTCAGATCCAGGTGAGATCCAGCAGCCTTCTGATAGGAGGTGAGCTGATCGATGAAATCCTGAGCAGTGGCGTCGAAGTGGTATGGGATCACCTCTGGCTGGCACATTCGTAATGTCATGGTGACGTAGACCTCGACGTCGCTCGCCAATATTCCGGCATCCGCCTTCTCCAGTGTGTCTTCTGGAGAATGCCACCACCACGCACCGCCCGAGCCTCCGACCGCCTTGCGGTCGGGATGATCGACCGGCAGCATTCGATAAGCACCGAGTGATGGCAGCCCAACACCCAGGAAGGATTGGTCGCCAGCACGTAGCGGTCGCCGAATGTTGGGATCCTGACCCGAGAGCTCACGGACCACAGCGGAAGTCAGGTGTTCTATCTCGCCCATGTTGTAGCGACAATCCCAGATTTCGGTGTCACGGACCCCAGGCGAGTCAATGTTGAGATAGCCGATGGCGTGGTCACGCAGTTCTTCGAATCGGTTGTCGGCGAACCAAGTACTGCCGGAGTAGCGACCGGTCGAGTGACCTGGCCACCAGCAGAACCGCACCCCGCGTCGAAGCTGTTCGCGTTCACCGGCCAGGACGCGTGCCATCTCGATCAGCGCGGCGTCGCCAGTCGCGTTGTCGGTGATGCCCTCATACCAAGAATCGATATGGGCTCCGACCAACAGGAAGTCGTCGCTCTCCTTGCCGGGAATGAAGCCGGTCGCCAGCGGCACGCGCATCCACTCGGTTTTGACGTTCGACTCAACTCTGACATTGACGCTGCCCTGTTCGAGCATCGCCAGAATCTCGCTGCCGACCGCGTTCTTGACCCCCATCGATGGAATCTTCGGCATACGACCGGCAGATTCCGGCACGGGCGTACCCCAAATGCTTGTCGAGATCATCTCGTGCGTCACTGGCTCATCGGAAGGCCAGATGTGGATGTGCCCAATCGCACCCCGCTCCTGCGCGCGCAGCACTCCGTCAGGCCCGCCATCCTGGGTCACGACGATCTTGCCGCGAACGTCTCGCCCGCTGTAATCACCCGATACGGCACGATGCGAAAAAATCATCTCTCCCTTCTTCGGCTGCGCAAAGGGAACGAAGACCAATTCGCCCGTGATGCCCCCGGACGGAGTCTGGGCGCCAAACGCACGCGTGCGCACTTCGAATTCCTTGGCGTCCTTGCCGTCGCCATCGAGCGTGCAGAGCGTGCCCTCCAGAGGCCAGGAAATGAGCGAATCAAACTCAAGAATCTCTGCCTCGAGTCCGTAGCTCTTCAATGCATCGACCACATACTGCGCCGCCTTGCGCTCATCTTCGCTTCCAGTGTCCCGGAACATCGTGCTAAAGGCATTCAGGTGCTGCTGAAGCTGCTCAGGGGAAACCGCGTTACGCGCGCGCTGCTCCAGGCTATCAGTTGTCTGATTCAAGTCTGCTCTCCACTTCTACTCAGATGGATCCCCGCCCTGATCTGACTTGTGCCCATCATAACCGCAGGCTCGTCAAGACGGGCCCGCATCGACAGTCGCAGACGACAAAACACCCTTGCAGCAGATGAGCAAGGGTGTCGTCTCTCGTGTGGAGGAGATGAGTCGACGTGTGCGGTGACTAGATATTCCAGTCGGCCGGGAAGCCAGCATCCTGCCACCGGCGATATTTCCAGATACTGATCGCCCGTCGAACCTCATGCAGCGCTTTAGGATCGAAATTCGACAGCATCAAGAATGCGTCGTCGCTCGTGTGGTCGATCCCGTCGATGGTGCAATACCCGTAGCGGTGAAGCAGATTACGCACGCGGGGGCTCAGATCGAGCAATTCGACTGAGGGGTGCACGCGATGCGAAACACAGGTCCAGCCCCACTCAATGATGCTAATCAGCAAGATCGGGAAGGTCAGCACCGTGCCGATGGCAGCCAGCCATCCAAACAGCACCATGGCTACGGCTGCCCAATCGGTTGGCAGCAGCGCCATTGGCACCACGAAGGCTAACGTGCAAAGAACGAAGGCAGCGAACGAGCGACGGATCGGGTTCACCACAAAGGGATCCCACGGCGCCGTCGCCGCACGCCGCTGCAGCTCGAGAGTTGTCGAGTAATTGCGGCTACTATGCATTGTTCGGAACTAGCTCCGTTTTCGAATTTCCATCGTCCAACAGGCAGCTTATTGTGTTTAACGTTCTTACCGGATATTTTCATCCGGGGAACTACCCATTGCTCCTATAAGTCTCGTCCATCCGGGCTAAGCCTACGTAAAGCAGGCGTTAGGTCGCCCGAACAAGCGGCGCTATTCAACCAAACGAACGAACGCCGCGAAAGATCCTGGCCAGGATACGGTCTCCGGCCGGAACACGGGCGAATCGACGCGTTCTCCACGTCATCCGCACGTTTCACTTCATTACAACGCAAGCATGCAACCACCGAATGATGTGCGGAATTCGCGTCCACGTCGATAAAACAAGCCAATAGAGTGGAGACCAACGCAAATGTGACAAATGTCACCCCTCGATTGCGACAGATTTCACTGGGGTGAACGGCGACTGTTGGGTAAGGTCGTAGGCGGGCTCTGGCGACCGCCGTAGCCGGTGCCCCATACGGGCCGCACCAGGAATTGGTCCCGAAATCAGTGTGTTGGTGCTGACCGGAATTTATGCCTGTCCATCCGGACAGGTGACAACTGGCCAGTGTTACACGCTGACCTTGCACTGATGCCGGATGAGTTCAGAACGACCAGATAATAGGATGAGACCTGTGCTGCTATGTTCAATTCACTCGATGAGGATACACAGCGGCGTGCGCGCCACACCCTACCCGAAATTGGACGAATGAGGGACGTGATATGAATCTGACTATAGGTAGACGACGAGCTAAAACCGCCGACCTTGGGTCTGGCGTCGATACGCGGAACATCATCGAGGCGGCGGACGTCAAGAAGACGTACCACACGGGGAAGATGGAGGTTCCAGCGCTGCGAGGGGTCGACTTCACCGTCAGCCGTGGCGAGATGGTGGCCATCATGGGTCCCTCCGGCTGTGGCAAGACCACCTTGCTCAACTGCCTCTCGGGCCTCGACACCATCAATGATGGCCGCATCCTGATCGCTGGGACCGACCTGGCCAAGCTGTCGGACAACGCTCGCACCACCTTCCGTGCCAAAGAGATGGGCTTCGTCTTCCAGTTCTACAACCTGCTGCCGGTCTTGAGTGCGGTGGAGAACGTGGAACTGCCGCTGCTGGTGAGTGGGGTGAAACCGAAGCATGCGCGGGAGCGGGCGATACAAGCGCTGGGGCAGGTGGGACTGGAACCGCAAGCCAGCCAGAAACCGGCGGAGTTGTCGGGTGGCCAGCGGCAGCGGGTGACGATTGCCCGAGCGTTGGTGAACCAGCCCTCGATCGTGTGGGCGGACGAGCCGACGGGGGATCTGGACACCGAGACGGCCAACGACGTGATGCGGGTGATGCGGGAACTGAACGAGCAGAACCAGCAGACATTCGTGGTGGTGACGCACGATCCGCGTATTGGTGGGATGTGTGACCGCATCATTCGCATGCAAGACGGTCGCGTTATCGATACCGGCGCGACTCCCGAGTAATTCCCGTTTCGTCTGACGAAAGGTAGCAGCCAACGTGCAAAAGATGTTCGGCATTCCGATGAGCTCGATCATGGTCGCGTTGCTCATTCTGTTCGCGATCTGCCTGAGCTCCGGCCTGTGGGTGCTGCTGCGACATCGGGTCATTTTCAAGATGGGGATGCGGAATGTTCCGCGCCGCCCCGCTCAGACCACGCTGATCATCATCGGTCTGATGCTCAGTACGTTGATCATGTCCGCGGCACTAACCACCGGCGACACACTGGACAATACCATTACCGGCGCCGTGTACGACATCATGGGCCACACCGATGAACTCGTGGTTCTTTCAGCCAATCAAAACTCGAATAACACCAACGTCGGCATTACGTTCTTTCCGGAGAGCGTGGCCACACAACTGAAGTCCAAGCTCAACAAGACTGCGCCGATCGACGGCCAGATGCCGATGCTGTTCGACCAGGTGCCGACGATCAATACGCGCAACAACCTGCACGAGCCAGCACTGACGCTGACCGGCATCAACCCAGCGGATCTCGCGAACTTTGGCAATCTGCAGAGTACTAGCGGCAAGACGATCGACCTGGCGAACCTTCCCGCTAACAGCGTCGTCATGGGTAAGACCGCGGCCGACAAACTGGCGGCGAAGGTCGGTGATACGCTGACCGTCTACGCGAAGAACGAACCGCATCAGGTAACCGTTGCCGACATCGCGCCCGATTCCATCCTGACCGGCATGACCAACATCGGGGCCAACTCCTCGGGTGGATTCGTCATGCCGCTGAGCGAGGCGCAGACACTTACCGGCCATGCGGGTCAAATCAGCCTTATCGCCATCTCGAACACGGGCGGTGTCAAAGACAGCACCAAGTACTCCGATCAGGCAGTGCAGGCTGTGAATACTGCGCTAGCGGGCATGCCGTACCGCGCGGTTCCGGTGAAGCACGACGCGGTCAAGACTGCGGAAACTGCCGGAAACGCCTTTACCAGTATCTTCCTGGTGCTGGGACTCTTCTCTATCGCCGCGGGCATTCTGCTGATCTTCTTGATCTTCGTGCTGCTGGCAGCCGAGCGAAAGCCTGAGATGGGGATGGCGCGCGCGGTCGGTATGAAGCGCCGTCAACTGACACAAATGTTCCTGGCCGAAGGCATCGCCTACGATCTGATCGCGGCCCTGGTTGGCGCTGCGCTCGGCGTGGCAGTGGCGTTCCTGATCGTGGAAATGATGGGGAAAATCATCGGCGGCGCGCTCAACATCAAACCAGTGGTGACCTGGCGCAGCCTGATCATCGCCTACACGCTTGGGGTGATCGTCACCTTCATCACCATCACCATCTCGTCCTGGCGCGTCAGCCGCCTCAACATCGTGGCAGCCATTCGCGACATCCCGGAAGTCTCGATGTCGAAGGCGAGCCGCCGCTGGCTCGTGCTGGGCATCCTCGGAATCATCATCGGCGCACTGCTGATGGTCGTTGGACGCAACAGCCACCAGGCGTTCCCTTTCACCATGGGCGTCTCCCTCGTCCCGCTCAGCCTGGCAGTTGCGCTACGTCGCTTCGGCGTGCCCGCACGGCCACTCTACACGGTTGCATCGGTGCTGGTACTGGTCTACTGGCTGGCACCCTCTTCCTGGACAGACTGGATGAGCGGCAAACTCAATGGCGGCATGGAGATGTTCTTCCTCTCCGGTATCATGATGGTCGCCTCCTGCACCATTGCCATCATCTGGAATGCCGAATTACTGACGAGTGTGGTCAGCTTCCTTGGTCGAGCGTTCAGTCGCTGGCTACCAGCAGTCAAAACCGCCATTGCGTATCCGACCGCCAGCAAAGGCCGCACCGGTATGACCATCGCCATGTTCAGCCTGATCATCTTCTCGCTGGTCATGATGGCAACGATCAATGCGAACTTCGTGGAGATCTTCACCACCGATAAAGCGGGGGCTGGCTGGGATATCCAGGCTACCCAGGCTCCGAACAACCCAATCGACAACTTCACCCAGACGCTGCAGAAGCAGGGTGTCGATACCAGCAAGATCGCCGCGGTCGGACAGGTTGTCGTTGCGCCGGACTCGAAGACCGAGGTACGCCTCTCAGGTGCCAAGGACTGGAGTAGCTACAGCATCGACGGCGTCTCGACCGACTTCATCAATAACTCCGATGCGCCGCTGCAGATCCGCGCAAACGGCTACGCGACCGATCAGGACGTCTGGAACGCCGTGCGCGACAACCCAAGCCTAGCCGTCGTCGACGCCAACGCGATCCCGCAGCAGGGCAACTTCGGGTCGGTGGGGAACTCGTTCCAACTAACCGACGTCAAGCAGGGCGACAAGACGATGCAACCGACCAAGATCGAGATTGGCGATCCCGCGACCGGGAAGACCGAGAATGTGACAATCATCGGCGTGCTCGACTCCAAGGTCTCGATGTTCAACGGGATCTTCATCAATCGACAGTCGTTCGATCAGGTCTATGCACAACCGAGCATCATCAACTACTACGTCAAGGTGAAGCCCGGCGTGGACTCCAAAGCCTTCGCTCAGTCAATCGAAGGCAGCCTGATCACCTATGGCGTTCAGGCGCAATCGATCCACGAACAATTGAAAAAGGCAGCCAGCACGTCGCAGGGTTTCCTCTACCTGATCGAAGGCTTCATGGGCCTTGGATTGCTGGTCGGAATCGCGGCGCTGGGAGTGGTTTCGTTCCGCTCGGTGGTGGAGCGACGTCAGCAGATCGGGATGCTACGAGCCATCGGCTATCAGCGGAACATGGTCTCGGCCAGCTTTCTGATTGAGTCCTCGATGATCACGCTGCTGGGTGTCGCCTCCGGCTCGGCACTTGGACTGACGCTGGCCTACCGGCTGATGACGAGCCCGGACTTCACCGCAACGACCGGCGGTCAGGCGTTCATCGTGCCATGGCTCCTTATCATCGCTTTCATCGTGATCGCGGTTGGTGCGTCACTGTTGATGGCCTACATCCCGTCGCGCCAGGCCGCACGGGTTCCGATTGCCGAAGCGCTACGCTACGAGTAGCGCGACTCCTTCCCCTCTGGACCGGCGGCAGTGAGCAATCGCTGCCGTCGGTTTTTCTGCGTCATGACGCAAATAGCCGTTGGCGAATGTGCTCGGTGGTGTGTCAACGGTCTCACTGGACAAGCGGGTGCCCAATGCGCGGGGCGGAAGCCGCCGCGCTGACTATTGCGAAGCCTGCTCAAGCAGGCTGAACTTTGTGCCATTTCATGCATGAATCCGTGCTGATTTTGCTATATCTGTATTATCTTAGCGACTCGGGGGACAGGTAAGCATGTATGTCGAGGCGCTGGTTGGAGCCGATGAAACGTAACAGTGCTACCTGGTACTCGCTGCGTGCAGAGTGCACTATCGTGGTGGAAGTGCGCCGCTTTGACGAAGGATCTCGTCCACGACGCTCGCGAGCGGTGCGGTTGCATCGATGATCGTACCGTTTTGCGGAAGGGATTCTTTCGTGTGAAACATGCGCACGGTGATTTCCCGTTCCTCTGGTGTTCCGCCCCAATCAGTTGGGTCCACGGCTAGTCGCTCGGCAATCCGCTGGAGGCTGGTGTCCAGGTCAATTTCTAGGACAAACACGCCGTCAAATAGCGCGATATATTTGAAGGAATTCCTCGATCCGCCGCAGAAGAAGGTGACCGCCTCATCCTGGTTGGCGACAAGAGCTTTGACTTTCTCGACATCCCAAATGTGGTGCTCGGAAATGAATGTAGTCGAGTACTCGTGCCTTGGGCCATCCGCCGGTCGACCCGTGTCCGGATCGCCCAGATACGCCAATTCATTGTCTCCGTTGATGGCATGGTAGCCCCGCCGCTGCAATTCCTTGCAGACCGCCGTTTTGCCGGCGCCGGACACCCCGTCGATCAGATAATTTCTCCTGCCCATCGATAACTGCTCACCCTCTCATTCTCGCTTCACCACCCGTGCAAGCATACCCGGAAGCCATGTCGCGCAGTATCGTTCATGCAGCCACCACTCTGGTCCACCAAACACGTTCTTAAGTCCCATGCGCAAATTCGCCAATTGCCGCTCCAGCTTGGCACAATGACGCAACGAGGCAAGCCGGGGCGCGACGCGGGCGGGATCACCGGCCAGTAGCGCGGTGAAAGTGGGAATGGCAATGAAACTTCTGGTTACCGGCGGCGCCGGTTTCATCGGCTCGAACTTCATTCGTTACTGGCTCAGCACACATCCGGACGATGAAATCATCAACCTCGATCTGCTCACCTACGCGGGAAACCTGGCAAATCTGGCCGACGTGGAACGAGATTTTGGCGATCGCTACCAGTTCGTGCATGGTGACATCGGGAACTCGGATCTCGTTTACCACGTTCTGAGCACGCAGAAGCCGACGACCATCGTCAACTTTGCCGCTGAATCCCACAACAGCCGCGCGATCACTCATCCCGGTCTCTTCTTTCAGACGAATGTGGTCGGTACGCAGAACTTGCTCGCGGCCGCCAACCGAGCCGAGATCCAGCGCTTCCACCACATCTCAACCTGCGAGGTGTATGGCGATCTCGACCTGGACGCGGACGAGAGCTTCACCGAGCAATCTCCGCTCAAGCCGCGCACACCCTACAACGCCGCCAAGGCCGGAGCGGATCTGGCGGTGCGAGCCTACGCCGAAACGTTCAAACTGCCGGTAACGGTCTCGGTCTGCTGCAACAACTACGGACCGTACCAACTGCCGGAGAAGGTTATCCCGCGATTCACCGTCAGCGGTCTACTCCGAGAACCCCTTACCCTGTACCGCAATTCGAACCACCGTCGCGAGTGGCTGCACGTACTCGATCACTGTCGCGCGTTGGAGCTCATTCTAGCGAATGGACGTATCGGCGAGACCTATAACATCGGCAGCGGCATTGAAGCGGACGTCGAAACTATTGCCGCGGCCGTGCTGACGCACCTCGATTTGGATGACAGTTTCAAGACGTACGTGCCAGACAGACCGGGGCACGACCGCCGCTATCTGCTCGATTCCTCGAAGATTCGTCAGGAGTTGGGCTGGGCGCCAGAGGTGGAGTTCGCCAGCGGTATTCGGGACACGATCGACTGGTATCGATCCAACGAGGACTGGTGGCAGCCACTTCTCTCGCGCCTCGAAATAAACGAATCACGCTGGGTGACTCGCTAGCGATCGAGATCGACAGAACAGGTTCTGGATTCCTCAGGCCAACATATCCGGAGCGACATATTGTCGAGCTGCAGGCGATCACTCGGCCGTGCTCCTCGGTTCCTCATGACCCAAACGCGAGCTGGTTAGGCCGGGACAACTCGGCACACGAACCTGCTGTATCCCGGCATGGACCCGTAGTCACTGGCGCAATTATTGCGTCTCATGCAGTTCGAGTTGGGGCGAATGCGGCACGTCACGAGATAGGTAGTCCTTCGTGAAACACAATCTGCTCATCGTCGATGATGACGAAGGAATCCGCTCGCTTCTCGCCAACGTGTTTACCTCGGAAGGGTATGGTGTCCGCATCGCCGAAGATGGGGCGCAAGCGATTGAACTCATTCGCACTGCCATTCCGGACTTGATCCTGATGGATATGCAGATGCCCAACATGGACGGGCGAGCGACGACGTCCCAAATCAAGGGAGATCCCCGCACAGAGCACGTTCCAATCGTCGGGATGTCGGCCAGTCAGCAGGTGTTCGAGGCATCGGGCAGATCGAAATTCGCCGACATTATCATGAAACCGTTCGACGTAAGTACCTTGATCGACGAAGTGAAGATAATCCTGGCAGCGGCCGCAAAACTTCGTCAACAAGCGATCGAGGGTGACGGATGAACTCTGCTCGCTGCTGACAACGCCTCTTGAACGAACCCGAAGTCAAGACGTCGGCACCGAATTTCTCGTAAGACAAGGGCGAACAGGGTTCGTGAGACTGATACGCTTCGACCATCTGAACGACAAATACCGGCTCGATCTCTTGGCTGTCATCGGTGCAGACGGCGAAGAATTCCGACAGATCCGCGACTCCCGGCCTGAAATTTGCGCACCGGTTCATGATCTGCTCCGATTTCGGGAAGGACCTGGCTTTGAGCCAATTACCCACGACCATATGTGTGGTCGAAGATGACCCTGGCACACGCGAACTGCTGATCGAAATCTTTACCGAAGAAGGCTTCACGGTAAGCAGCGCGAAGAGCGGCGATCAAGCGGTCAAACTGGTTCAGGAGATGCGTCCGGATCTGATCCTGATGGATTTGCGCATGCCAATCATGGACGGGTTCGAGGCCGCGGAGGCGATCAAAACCAACCCGGCCACTGGCAGGATCCCAATCATTATCCTGTCAGCGCTGAAAGATCTGACCGACGCGACGTCTGGCCCCTACTTCGACGACGTGGTGGCTAAGCCGTTCGACGTCGACGGGTTGATTGCCCGCGTGAAATCCCATATTTGCACGGGCAAGCGACTGGCCTCTCTCAACGATTCCGCGACATAACCTCACGAAACCGCATATCCTCCCAAACGTGAATACGCGCGTGCTAATTGGCGGCTTTCTCAAGTACTCATTACACCGTATAGTTGGCCATGCAGCGCCACCAACTTAGCGAACCTTTTCGCTTCGTGTTCACTTCAGGAGAGAGAAGTCCCGGTGAGTAGCAACCGGCACGCGAACCTGGTTGGACGATCGCGTGAGCGACGCCTCATTCAGCGCCAGATCACCGCGGCGCGGAACGGCGCGGGCGGTCTGATCATACTCAGCGGCGAAGCAGGTATCGGGAAGACCACGCTCGCCACAGACGTGTGCCAAGAAGCCGCCGGCGAGGAGATGATCGTTCTGTCCGGCCACTGTTACGATGGCGCCGCGTCTCCCCCGTATGGCCCGTGGCTGGAGGTCCTCGAACAACTGGGGAACCTTTCCAATCAGGTACCGGATCTAGGCGCTCTTGCAATGCCTGATTTGACTGGTGGGAGCAGTCAGACCGCACAGTTCAGCGCGATGCGCGCCGTACTGAGCGCCATCTCGCGCAAGCGACCACTACTGATTTTGCTCGAAGATATGCACTGGGCCGATTCGGCCAGTCTGGATCTTCTACGCATCATCGCGCGAGGTATTACAAGCCAGTCAGTTGCACTCCTGGTGACATATCGGGCCGGCGAGGTTACGCGTACGCACCCCTTGTACCAGTTGCTTCCATCGCTGATTCGAGAAGCCTTCGCCGTTCGCATCGATCTATCTCCGTTGAGCGACGACGACGTCCACACGTTGATCAGGCAGGACTACGGTCTCACGGAAGACGACGCGACACGGCTGACTTGTTTCGTGCAGGCGCACGCTGAAGGAAACCCATTCTTCGTGCGCGAGCTCCTGCGTTCATTGGAAGGGGCAACGCTCGTCCACCAGCAATCCGACCGATGGACGCTCGGCGAACTGACCCACATTGAGGTGCCCATTCTGCTTCAACAAGTCATCGATGCGCGGCTGAGGCGACTTGGCGACGACCACGACCACCTTCTCTCGATCGCGTCAGTTATCGGTGAAGTCGTACCGCTCAAACTCTGGGCCGCCCTGTGTGCGACGACCGAGGAGGAGATCTTCCCGTTCATTGAAGTCGCCACCGAGGCGCATGTATTCGAAGTGCCCGCGGACGGCCTCACCGTGCATTTCAGTCACGCTTTGATCCGCGAGGCGATCTATCAGCGCATCGTGCCTCCTCGACGCCGTGTACTCCACCGTCGTATCGGCGAAGCGCTGGAGCAGATTGACCGGCATGAGCTCGACGAAATCGCCTACCACTTCCGGCAGGCAGGCGATCCGCGAGCCGTCAACTGGCTAATTCGAGCGGGGGAACACGCTCAGAGCGCATTCGCCTATCAGGCAGCGGCGGAACGCTTCGAGGCCGCGCTGGCGTTACTCGATCGGGATCATGACGCTGACAACGCGCGCGGTTGGCTCCACTTTCGTCTCGCTCTCTTGCGCCGCTTCACCGATCCCGTCGGCGGCGCGGCGGCACTGATCGAGTCAGAGCGTCTCGGCGCAGCCACGGACGACGCAGGGCTGGTCGCCTACTCGCGGTTCTACCGAGGCATGCTGCGGCGCATGGCCGGCCACTTTCGCGAGGGTAACACCCTGACCGAGGAGGGCATCGCTCTGCTCGATGCCCTCTCCGTGGCAGACCGCGACCAATTGGCCACCATCGACACAACCAGCGACCCGCTCGACGCGCAGAACGGGCGCGGCGACCTGGTTCTAGCGCTGGGAGAGACCGGGCCTTTCGCCAGGGCGGTGGAACTCGGCGAGCGGATCATCGGCCTGCCGCCGTCTGAGACAACAGGCTCGCGCGGCGACGCCTATTACGGGCTCGCCTACGCCTACGCGGCCCTGGGAGAGCCAACGAGGGCGCGCGGGGCCTTCGCCCTCGCCCGCTCGAGCTTCCTCGCCGATGGCCACCGGACCATGGTCATGACGACACTCTTCGAGGAACTGGTCCTTGTCGTCTTTCCCTATCAGACTGACCAGCCGGTGGAGCGGCAGCGTCTGGAGGCCGAGCTCGAGGAGTCATTCGCTACGCTCGACGCGGTTTTCGATCCACGCTCAGCACGCACTGCACGGGTGCTTTCAGCGATGCTGGAGGGGTCCTGGGACGAAGTCTTCGCGATCGTGGAGCAAAGTGGCTTACGGATGCTGCGGCTCCTGAGCAATACCGTGATCGCGCCGCTCGCGCGCCACCAGGGCAACGCCAGCCTGGCGTGGGAACTGATCCACCAGGCGCTACCCGCCGGACCGGAGACTGAGCTCGGCGACAGCGCGGGCTATTTATTACCCCTGCGCATGCTGGCCGTCGCATTGTCCCTCGACACGGGGGACCACGACGTCGCCCGGCATTGGCTCGAGGCCCTGGAAAGGTGGCTGGACTGGAGCGGCGACGTCTCCGGGCGAGCGGCAGCACACATCGGCTGGGCTGCGTACTACCAGGCCACGGGCAACAGCTCCGCGGCGCGGGCACGGGCTGAGCAAGCGCTCGCGGCCGCAAGCGCGCCGCGCCAGCCACATGCGCTGCTGGTATCGCATCGCGTGCTTGGCCAACTCGCCCTCGCGGCGGGGAGACCGGACGACGCGGAGGGTGAACTTGCCGCCGCGCTGGAGTTGGCCGATGCCTGCGGCGCTCGCCACGAGCGTGCCATGATCCTCCTCGCGCTGGCGGAGCTGGCCCGCGTGCGCGGCGACTACGCGCTCGCCCACACGCAGCTCGATGCCGTCCGCGCCCTCTGTGTCCCGATGGGGGCAGCGCTGACCTTGGCTCGGGCCGACGCGGTTGCTGCCCGACTTCCGGCCACTCCTGCGAGCAACTCTTCCTCGCTGCCGGCTGGGCTGACGGCCCGCGAGGGAGAGGTCCTGCGGCTACTGGCATCGGGTCTCAGCAACGGCGAGATCGCTGACCGGCTCAGCTTAAGCCCTCGCACGATCAACGCGCATCTAACCAACATCTACGGCAAACTAGGTGTTTCCTCACGCGGCGCCGCGATTCGCTTCGCACTCGATAACGACCTTCGCTGAACTACCGCCTCCGTAGATGTAGCTAAATTGGTACCCCGGTAGTAACCCATTTGCCCCATTGTGCGCCCCATCGATCCTATCTAGAGTCTGGTCAGAGCACTGTTCCAGACGACGTTCTCCGGATTACGCTCGAGCGCGTTGGTTCGGCGTGCCCCATCATCATCCTGGCTCTCTGTCAGGTCGCCGCCGGTGCTCGCGCTCGGAGAACCTGGGCAATTTGCGGCCTATACACTGTCGGTCGGCGCGTCGTGTCTGGGAAGCGGGTCAAGAGGAATTCGACTCGCATTCACCGGTGGAGCGAAGGAGGTTGAGCCGCGACAAATCGGAAGTCGGACAAACCAGACCGTATGGACTTTTGACCCGATTGACCTCCGAACGAACTCATTGCAGAAGGGTTCCAATCATTCGGGGAACTCAGGAGAAAGGCTGTGAGAAACTTGCATGTCGCAGCGGGTCGTCGAACGACGGCGACCAATGTACCTCTGACGCGAGCCCTCTTGGCGACACCTCTTCGCACCGTCATGACACTCTTGCTCGCTCTCGGCGGGCTTGGACTGCCGGTGCTGGCCGCCTCCCCCACCGCGATGGCGGCCAGCGGTGGACCATCGATTACCAGCGTCACGATCAACGGCACGGTAGACAGTAACGGATACGTGGAGAACCCAACGATCACGATCACGGGATCTGGCTTCAATCCGGCACCGACCGCGACCTCAGTCGGCTACGCAGGATTTTCCGGACTGGACTATGGCACCGCCCTGCACATCTCTGACATTACCGACAACCCGCATGCATGGAACGCCGGCTTTGACGATCCCTCGCAACACGACTTCATCGGTCTGGACAATCTCAGCTACAGCGACACGCAGATCTCGTATACCTTCGGCACTATCTATCCTGACTACTACGGCGTCTATCAACTCAACGTGGGTGATCAGTTCAAGGCATTCGTGCGCAACGTCTGGTGCACGGGCACCGTCGTCATTGGCACACCCATCCCGTGCGGCAACCTCAGCCTCAACCCCACGGTGACGCCGAACCCAGTAACCCTGAACGGCAGCGCCACGGCTAGCTCCGGGGCAACCGATACGCTCTCGAACATCGCTTCGCAGGGCTGTGGCCCGGTAGACACCAGTACCACCGGTAACTTCACGGTCAACTGTTGGGCCAGCAACGACGCCGGGAACTACGCGACCGGAACGGCGAGCTACACGGTGACTAACGGTATCTGCACGCTCTACGATCAAAGTCAGGCCAAGAAGAGTGGGAGCACCATTCCGGTCAAACTGCAACTGTGTGACGCCAGTGGAGCCAATATTTCGTCACCCGACATCACCGTGACGGCGCTCGACGTCAACGGCGATGCGAGTCTGCTCCACATGTCCGGTAAGGCGAACCCGGGCAATGTGTTCCGATATGATCCATCGCTCGACGGGTACATCTTCAATCTCAAGACGACCGGTTTGGGCTCGGGTAGCTACACACTTGACTTCAGCGTGAGCGGTGACCCGACGACGCACTCGGTCACTTTCGCTATCAAATAGCCAAGACGTGTCCGGAGCCGGATCCGTGGATCCGGCTCCCCACCGTTACTGGCCACACGTCTTCACGCTGTGGCCAGTAACTACCATATCCCCGGTAAATCTACTTAAGCACCACTCCTCGCAATTGATGCCCAGAAATTAAGTCGTTCCTCCGATGCGCGTGGCCGACATCCTCACTACAGTGTGAATAGCTCAGCACCACAGTTATCGCGGATGGAGGCTCAGGTGAGCCGACATCGGGTGTTGGCCTGGTCGATTTGCGGCCAGCAGAGATTCCGTCTGTGACCACGGTAGGGGCGGATGCATACGTTGCCTGACGGTCACAAACAGGCGGGGAGAGCCGAGACAGATGGCATTGCTCGCAATCCGGCACGATGTCCGTGACTACGATCAATTTCGCGAGATCTATGACGCGATGAGTGACGTTCAGTGCCAGTGGGGAGTGCGGGCAGAATCGGCGCATCAAATGGCCGACGCGCCCAACACGGTGCTGGTCCTACAGCACTTTGCCACCGTCGCGCAGGCTCAGGGGTTCCTAACCAGTCGAGAATTCCAGGCCGCCATGCGGCTGGCCGGAGTCGAAGGAGAGCCGCGCGTGGAGATCTACGTGTAGGCGGGCCAAGGTGACCAGACTAATCAGCACGTGAGTTCGATTCTCACAACGCAAGGAGGAACCCATGTCAGTGGAGGAAGTACGCAAGGCATCCGATCAGTTCTACGCAACGCTCAACCGCGCGCTTGACGGCGGTATTTCTGACGACATGTTCGATGTCTTTTCTCAGGCGGGCGACGTTACGACGATGCACCCACTGGGTGGTCGGCAGACTGGATGGACGGAGGTCCGTCCCAGCTGGGAGATGGCAGCGAACGCTGCGAGCGGCGGATCGGTTGTCGTGAGTGATCTCCAGATCACAATGTTGGGGAACGATGCCGCCTACACGATCGGAACGGAAACCGCATCCGCCAGCGTCAACGGAACTCCGCTCTCCTTCTCGGGACGCTGCACCAATGTCTATCGACGTGAGAATGGCACTTGGAAGCTCGTCCACCACCATGTGGACCTGATGCCGGGCGTGGCGGAAGCCTTCCAGAATGCCATCTCCCGGGCTAGCTGAGCGGTTCCGCTGCACCGTTCAAAGACCGTGGCGCGGAGACCGCACTGAACACCCTCAAGCACGACGCGAATCATCGGTAACTGGCCGGAAGTTCCAACTTTCGCAAGAAGAAGGACGAAAGGAGCTCATCATGTCTGCTGAAGAGAACAAAGCACTCGTTCGACGGTTCAACGAGGGGATCTCGCAGTTCTTCATAGACGGAGACGTGAGCGAACTGTATGAGATCTGCGCGCCGAACTTTGTCCATCACGGACCAGGAATGCCGCCTGACCTGGAGGGCTTCCAGCAGATGGGTATCATGTTCCGCGCTGCCATGTCCGATATCGAGGTGGATGTCGAGGACATCATTGCCGAAGGGGATCGTGTCGTCGACCGAATCACCGTCCGCGGCACGCACACTGGAGAGCTCATGGGAGTACCGCCGAGTGGAAAGCGATTTGAGATTGAGGAAGTCCACATTGCCCGTATTGCCGACGGCAAGATCGTGGAGCGCTGGAGCCATGCCGACTTCCCGGGCCTGATGCAGCAGATCGGCGGCATGCCCGCGGCACCTGTGACAACGTAGGTCCAATCGTTTGTCCGCCTGGGATTCATAGAACAACCACGGCGTTGCCGGCGATCCGCCTCAGTTGATCTGATTGGAACGGAGGGAAACGACCACGGCAGTCACTGTCGTCTGGCACACGGTTCGTGATTGCGACGCCTGGCGCAAGCTATGTGACTCTTTCGAGCCACTGCAGAAGAGTTGCGGTCTCCTGGAGGAGAGCGTCTATCAGGATCCCGCTAATCCCAACGACGTGCTGGTATTGCATCGCTTTGCCAGTCTCGATAAGGCGGAGGCGATGTTGAACAAGGCCGAAGTGCGAGAGGCAATGGGGCGTGCCGGGGTCGTCGGGCAGCCTCGAGTCGAACTGTTCGAAGACGCCTAACCCTGAACCGCAGTGTACGCCGGCAAGTGACGAGACACGTTAGTCACTCCGGCGCCGCATCCAGGCTGGTTCGCTGGCGCCTTCGTCATCCACTATCTCAAACAAATTGACTTCCCCAGCGAGGGCGATCACCTGAGCGGGTGATCGCCCTCGCGTTTCGTTGCGGCTCACCACTCCCTGACTGATAATGTCCTCACATACGATGATCTGAACTCAAAGATAGGGATGGGCGAATGATCAGTGAGACGCGCGCGCCGCTCGTGTCGACGTTTTCGATCGTGGCGCGCGATCCAGAGACCGGTGACCTGGGTATCGCCGTGCAGTCGAAATTCCTGGCGGTCGGTGCCGTGGTTCCCTGGGCGCGAGCTGGAGTTGGAGCCGTCGCGACTCAGGCTCGCGCTAACGTCGCCTGGGGACCGAAAGGACTGGATCTGCTGGCCCAGGGCATGACCGCACAGCAGGCAATGGACAAACTGACCTCAGAGGACGACGGCTCATCCGAGCGGCAATGTGGCATCGTCGACGCCAACGGCAACGCCGCTAGCTTCACTGGTCCCAATTGCATGTACTGGGCAGGTGGCGTACAGGGAGACGGATTCTGCTGCCAGGGGAATATCCTGGTTGGGCCGGACGTGGTCGAAGCCATGGCCGATGCCTACCGCACCAGCAACGAGCCGTTCGCCCATCGACTGCTCACCGCGCTCGACGCCGGTCAGGCTGCCGGAGGGGACAGCCGCGGCAAGGAATCGGCCGCATTGTTGATCGTGCGCGACAAAGGCGGATACGGTGGCAACAACGACCGCTACATCGACCTGCGCGTCGACGACCACCCAGAGCCGTTCTCCGAGATCCGTCGCATCCTGCGGCTGCACGAGATCTACTTCCGCACAGGCCCGGCCGAGCTCGTGCCGCTCGATGCCACAACGATCTCCACTGTCCAGGCCCAACTACGTCAGATCGGCGCGCTCGAGGGAGACCACGACGGCCTGGACGACGCGACACGCGACGCGCTCGAACGCTTCATCGGAGAGTCAAATCTCGAGGAACGCACATTCGATGGCGAGCAGGTCGACTTCATCATCCTCGAAATCTTGAAGATGCGCGCCAACGACATCGGGCGACGCGGCTCATCCAACCCCAAATGAACTCGGTAGATGACGAGCTGCAGCACGCCGGGTTCGGCGATGATTCCAAGCTCGGTGGAACACTTGTTGCGTCGAGATCGGCATGTTCGTACACTGCATTCATGCAGCGTTAACATTGGCCGGGTAGCCTGAACTGGGCGAAGCCGGACCAATCTGGCTGGCTAGTGCTGTAACTAATTGCCACCGATGGCGTTAACGCTAATGAAGCTGATGATGCGTTTCGCGACAAATCGGCTATCGGATCGCTATCCGACCTGTGACGGACTCAAGCTGCAAGCGGGCATGGAAGCTACCACGTCCCGCACCGTCCACATCCGAGCGGGCACACCCACCACCACATCCCACTCCGATGCCCTGAACCAACGCGAACTCTGTTGATCGCGCTCCCACGAGGAGGGGCAACGTTACGGCTCGCAGTCTCGCCACCAGTTGAATCACCCCGATCGATGAGACGCGACACCCGATCGCGCGATCGTGCTTGCGCATCTGCTCCGTGTCATGGCATGCGTGGCCACCGGGATCGTGCGAAACTCGAGGCCAGCCCTGCGACCATTGCGTTTGCTGACACGTTTCGCGACGACGACGCAACCTCCGAATCCACGTCCCAGAACCTCAATACGTGTAACCGGTCCGTTACGGACAGCGCTCGACCTCCTGCCGCCGCAGATGGCGACACCGATCGGTCGCCGAGGGCGCCTCCCAGGCGTCACCGATGGCGATGGGATCGCCATTGGGGGATCGACCGAATTCGGACGTTCCGGTTCGATGTGTTTCGACGATTTGTATTCGGTTAGGAAGGGTCATGAAATTGACTGACCATCCACGAGAGCGACTAAGAAAGGGAAACCTTGCGCTCCGATGGCTTGCGATCTTATCGCTCACCGGTCTCTTCTCTGTCCTCGTCACGCCGCTGGGGGCATCTGCGGCAACGAATTATACGGTCACGCTGACGCCGTCGAGTTCTGAAATGGCCGTCGGCTCTCAGGTGACTCTGACAGCATCGGTGAACAATTCTCCCGCCGATAACACGATGGTGAAATTCTCGATAACCAGCGGACCGAATTCTGGCTACAGCGAGAGCGATCCAACGACAAGTGGGCAAGCCACGTTCACGTACTCATCGGGCACGGCTGGAGAAGACACGATTAAGGCTGAGGTGGTCGTGAGTGGTTCAGACACAACCACGCCTGACACCGCAACGGTCGATTGGTCTGCACTCAACCTCTCTCCATCAATTCAATATCACTCGACTGACCAGCAGGCATCGTTGCAGGCGCATCTGACGAGCGGTGGCACTCTCAGTGGAGTGACCATCCACTATAGCGTCTCTAACAGTCTCAACAGTGGTAATTGCTTGAATATCCCTGATACGGCGGTTCCGACTCCAACCAACGGGAGCGGAGTCACAACGATTAGCTATTCGCGTGATTCAAGTTGTGTTGGTACGACCGACACCGTCACAGCTTGGGCCGATTCGAATGGCACAGCAGGCTATCAACTGGGCCAGGATCCGACATCCAATTCTGCGCAGGTAGTTTGGCAGAACTACCAACTCTCAGTGACCACCTCTACCTCAACCGCGAATGTCGGCGCCCCGGCAACGGTAACCGCGACGGTGAGGAATCAGAACGGGGCCGTGGTCAGCGGCGTACCGGTCGGCTTCTTCGTCTCTCCGACGAACAACACCACCGGCCAACTGCCGGTCGACACGAACAGTGCCGGTCATGCGACCTTCACCTACACTGGGTCAACCGCCGAAACCGACACTATCACGGCTTACATCGACACCAACACCAACAATCAGTACGACTCCGGTGAACCAACCGCCGCGACGACGATCAATTGGATCAACCTCACCTTCACGCTGACGCCGACCACGCAGAACGTAACGGCTGGCACGCAGGTATCCCTCACTGGCAACGTGACCGACGTGAATGACAACGGCGTGTCAGGTGTGCGCATTCGCTACAACATTTCTGGTGCGAATACGGCGGGCGGTAGCGTTATCACCGACAGCAACGGCAACGGAACGTTCAGCTACATTGCCGGCAATTCTGGGACCGATACGGTCACGGCGTATCTCGACCTCAACACGAATAACACCAAAGACACAGGCGAGCCGTCCGACACGGCGACGGTCTACGTGACCTCGGCGAATCTGTCGCTGACGCCGACATCGCAGACGGTGGCGACCAACACGCAGGCGTCGCTAACCGCTTCGCTTTCCAACAGCAACGTCAGCACCTCTGGTGTCGTGATCCGCTACTCGGTGAGCGGTGCGAATAGCACCAGTGGCACGGTGACCACCGATGCCAACGGCAACGCCACCATCAACTACACCGGCACCCATGCCGGAGCCGACACGGTCACCGTCTACGCGGACTACAACAACAACGGGTCGATGGACGGCGGAGAACCGTCCGCCACGGCGACCGTCAACTGGACGCTGACCGCGACCTTGAAACTCTCACCGACGACCACCACACCAGGCGTTGGCACCACGTCCTACTCGGCCGTGTCGCTGACGACCTCCGAAGGTGGCGTCCCGGGTGTCCCGATCCGCTACACCGTGACTGGTGTCAACCCCACCAGCGGCTCAATGACCACCGACGGGAACGGCAACACGGTCATCTCCTTCAACGGCACCAACACCGGCACCGACACGTTGACGGCCTACGCCGACATGAACAAGAACGGCGTGCAGGACTCCGGTGAACCAACCGCAACTGTCACCATCAACTGGGGCGGCTCCTCCGGTGGCACCACGCCACCGCCATCGACGTTCCAGCCCGCCCAGCCGACCACGGCCAAGGCAGGCTGCACCTACTTCGCGGCGACCGGCCATAATCTCTGTGCCGGTTTCCAGGCCTACTGGAACAAGTTCGGCGGACTGAACATCTTCGGCATGCCGATCACGGAAGAGTTCCAGGAGAATGGCGTGACCGTGCAGTACTTCGAGCGGGCGCGCTTTGAGTGGCACCCGGGTGCCTGGCCGTCTCACTTCGACGTCCTGCTCGGCCTCCTCGGTGACGAGGTGACCCAGGGTCGCGGTAACGAGACTCCCTTCCAGGCCACCACGGCCAGCAACGGAGCAGGCTGCACCTACTTCGCTCAGACCGGCCACAACCTGTGTGGCACGTTCAATCAATACTGGAACCAGTTCGGAGGACTGGCCGTCTACGGCTATCCCATTTCCGAAGCTTTCCAGGAGAAGAACCCGGATACGGGTCAGACCTACCTGGTTCAGTACTTCGAGCGCGCGCGCTTTGAGCTACAGCCCGGTGTCTGGCCAGCGCATCTCAACGTACTGCTTGGTCGTCTCGGCGTCGAGGTCCTCTCGATGAAGTACGGCACCAGCATGCACTAGCAGGCGCCAACAGCGGCACCACACAGCGCCCTCGGAGCGCTCCGTGGGCGCTGTCCGTTTTCAAGGTGAGTCGCGACGGGTTGAATCATCACCTCACGAAATTGTGATGCCTTCGTTTGCCCTGAATTGGCAGAACGGGATTAGAATGGAATCGGTGTACTCAAACGGACCCTGACGCGTGTGGCGATTCTGTTGCTGCGGCGAGGTCTCTTCGGCACACCGTAGATGTCGCGTCCGGGTGGAAGCACAGAAAAGGGAAGGGCCATGAAGCTTCCTGACGCCCCAGTCAAACGGTTTATTGGTCGATCGTTCGGGAAACGGTGGCTTGCGATCGTTTCCGTGTTCACGTTGATGGCAGGTTTGATCGTCGTTCCAAACGCTGCCGCCGCGCCTACTATTGCGGCTCTAACCATGTCACCTCAGTCACAGACCGTTGACCCTGGCTCGACGGCGAACGTTTCGGTCTCGCTCTACAGCCTGCTTTCCGGTGTTGGCGGGGTGAACATTCGCTATACCATCACGGGCGCGAATACAACATCCGGCACCGTTACCACGAACGCCAGTGGGAACGCCACGATCTCATATGCCGGAACTCACAGCGGGACCGATACGGTCAGCGCCTATGCCGATTTGAACAACAACTCATCGCACGATAGTAACGAGCCGTCGGCATCGGCAACGGTCTACTGGACGATATCCAACGGAAGTCTGACGCTCAGTCCGTCTTCACAGGCAGCGACGCCAGGATCTAACGTGTCACTTACCGCGCAACTCACGGCACCTGGCTCCAACGTCAACGGGGTGACGATCCGCTACACCGTCAGCGGCCAGAATTCGCGTTCCGGAAGCGTGACGACAAACGCCAGCGGCAATGCCACCATTACCTATACCGGATCGGTATATGGCACGGACACGGTTCGGGCATATGCTGACTTCGACAACAATGGCAGTCAGGGAACAGGCGAACCGGGTGCGTCGGCGACGGTCGTCTGGGGTAGCTCGAACCTCTCGCTAAGTCCGTCGACTCAGACCGCGCTGATTAAGACCCAGGCATCGCTCACGGCAACGTACTTCAACGCCAGTGGCAGTAGCGCCGGAGCGACCATCCGCTATACGGTGACCGGCGCCAATTCGACCAGTGGCAGCGCGACCACCGACGCAAACGGCAAGGCAACGATCACCTATACGGGCAGCAATACGGGCAACGACACGGTGTCGGCATACGTCGACGTAAACAACAACAGCAGTCAAGGGAGTGACGAGCCCTCCGCCACGGCAACGGTTACCTGGACCTCGACCGCGACGCTGTCACTGCAGCCGGCGGCGGCAAGCGTCGGTCAAGGAACCTCCGCGTATGTGGCGGTGTCACTCACGACCTCCGGCTCAGGAATCGCGGGGGTGCCGATCCGCTATAGCGCAACTGGCGCGAACCCAGCCAGCGGTTCGATGACGACGGATGGCAACGGCAACACCGTCATCACGCTCAATGACGGCAGCGCGGGCACGGACACCGTTACTGCGTATGCGGATCTCAACAACAACAGCACGCAGGACACGGGTGAGCCCACCGCTTCCACCAGCGTCACCTGGACCTCCAGCAGCACGCAACCGACGCCACCGCCCAGCACCTTCCAACCCGCACAAACGGCTTCACCCAAGACCGGGTGCATGTACTTTGCGGCCACGGGCCACAACCTCTGTGCTGGCTTCCTGGCCTACTGGAACCATTTTGGCGGTCTGGGCATCTTCGGCATGCCACTCACTGAAGAGTTCCAGCTTAATGGCGTCACAACGCAGTTCTTCGAACGCGCCGAGTTCCAATGGTTCCCCGGTGCCTGGCCGTCTCACTATGACGTCGAGCTCGGCCTCCTCGGGAATCAGGTGACCGCGGGACGTGGAAGCGAAACCCCGTTCGAGGCAGCCCAGCCGAACAGCAGCAACGGCTGCACCTACTACTCGGCGACAGGTCACAACCTGTGCGGCAACTTCGCGAGCTTCTGGCAGCAGAACGGTGGACTGGCCACCTTCGGCTATCCGATCAGCGAGCCGTTCCAGGAGAAGAATCCGGATACCGGCCAGACATACACCGTGCAGTACTTCCAGCGGGCACGGTTCGAAATGCATCCGAACCAGACCAGCAACTTCGGCATCCAGCTAGGACGCCTGGGCGCGCAGGTACTCCAGATGCAGTTTGGAGTGAACCCGTAGCGAGCGACCATCAACGGTAAACGAGTGGCGCCCACGGATTTCTCCGTGGGCGCTGTGTCATTAATTCGATCGCGGTCGGGAATCAGTCGAATGTCATCGAAGTCGTTGCGAAGGACGGCCCGGCTTCACCAAGAGGTGAAACGGTGGTTTTTGCCAGCCCCACGACTGTCAAAACTTCACAACCGGATAGAAGAGAATCCGGACAGGCTTGATACCTGCCCGGATGACGATGTCCCGAGGTGAGGCGATCAGTTCTTGGAGCCGCCGAAGAGTCCGCGGGTGAGCGAGCCGACCCAGTTCCCAATCTCCTGGCGCGTCTGCGCACCGCTCCGTGGCGCGAAGAAGACGCCGAGTAGAACACCATAGGTCATGAACTTCAACGCCACACGCATCCGGCTCAACATAGAAGTTGCTCCTTTCGTCGCTCGGCGGACTCCAGGAATCCGATCCGAGAGATGGATGGACTAGCTTGGTTTGTCGGTTGGCTCTTCCTTCGGCCCGTCGACAACAGTCGGAGGCTCGGGAACGACGGCAGCCGCGGTTCCGGCTGGCGTTTCGACCGCGACGACCACGTCCTCATGGTCGTGACGTCGCTGGCTGATGCGCATCGCCTTGTCAACGTAGGTGCCCATCACGCCCTCGGATCGATCGCGTACATTCGTCGTGGTGTCGGTGATGAGCTGTTGCACGCCGCCAACCTGATCCTTCAGCTCGTGGCGCATCTGGTGCCCGGGCTTTGGAGCCAAGAGGAGCGCCGCCAGCGCACCGGCGATCGCGCCGATGATCAGGCCGAAGAAGAATGCGCCCTGATGCTCGCCTGATTCCATAATCTTCCCCCTTTACGCATGTCGAGCGAAGAGGTCGCTCTCGGTGGCTAATTACTATCAGCCTACCGCAGATCGGGCGCAATTGACCATTTCAACGATGTATCAAGCCGCGTGCCAGCCACCTTTTGTGGATAACAAAATCGGTAGGATCTGCCGCGGAAGATCGACGACGGAACGCCTGTGCTATGATCGGATTTGGTTTGTACCGGCAGCGACGGCAATCGGGTCGTCACCGAACATGTCAGAGGTGATGGATGAACATACATGAATACCAGGCAGCGGAGATCTTCGCGCGCCATGGGATTCCGATCAATCAGGGAATTGTGTGTACTTCTCCGGACGAGGTCGAAGCGGCAGCCAACAAGCTTGGTAGCGCCGTGGTGATCAAAGCACAGGTGCACAGCGGCGGCCGCGGCAAAGCGGGCGGCGTCAAGGTCGCCAAGTCTGCGGGCGAAGCTCGCACCGCCAGTGAGAAGATCTTCGGCCTCGATATTCGCGGCCACGAGGTTCACAAAGTGCTGGTCGCTCCGGCGGTCGGCATTCAGAGTGAGTTCTAT
This sequence comes from uncultured Chloroflexia bacterium, assembly GCA_963782955.1. GTDB lineage: Bacteria > Chloroflexota > Chloroflexia > Thermomicrobiales > Thermomicrobiaceae > CALAGB01. The sequence continues at coordinate 925,951 of CAWALJ010000002.1, forward strand.
CTGGGCGTCGTGATCGACCGCGCCGCACGCGGCGTGACTATCATGGCCAGCAGCGAAGGTGGAGTCGACATCGAAGAGGTCGCAGCAACGGCGCCGGAGAAGATTCACCGGGAGATCGCCGACCCGCTGCTCGGTCTCCATCCATATCAGGCCCGGCGGCTTGGGTTCGCGCTGGGCATCGACCCCAAGATGGTCTCCGGATTCGCGCGTATCACCCAGCAACTCTATCAAGCATTCGTTCACTCCGATGCATCGTTGGCCGAGATCAACCCACTCATCATCACGACCGACAACACCTGGCAGGCGATCGACTCCAAGATGGTCATCGACAACAACGCCCTCTATCGGCACAAGGACTTCGAGGGCCTGCGTGACATGCAAGAGGAAGTCGCCACCGAGGTCGAGGCGCGCGCATCTGGTATCAGCTTCGTCAAGCTCGACGGCAATATCGGCTGTGTGGTCAATGGAGCCGGACTGTCGATGGCCACGATGGACGCCATAAAGTTGTACGGCGGCGAGCCGGCCAACTTCCTCGACGTCGGCGGCGGAGCCAGCGCCGAGCAGGTGACCAAGGCGCTCGAACTGGTGCTGAGCGATACCAGCGTGCGAGCCATCCTGATCAACATCTTCGGCGGCATCACCCGAGGCGACGTCGTTGCGCGTGGCTTGATCGAGGCGCTCAACACCATCGAACTCAACGTTCCACTCGTCGTGCGCCTGGTCGGCACTAATCAGAAGGAAGGTCGTGAGATTCTGGCCGAAGCCGGAATCACGACCGTGGATACGATGAACGAGGCAGCCGAGCGCGTGGTCGCGGCGGCGCGGAACGCGGCGTGACGCGCCGGTTTGGAGTAGTAGTGTGAGCATTCTGGTCAACAGCGAGACACGCCTGATCGTCCAGGGCATCACCGGCCGCGAAGGGTCTTTTCACGCCGGACAGATGGTCGAGTACGGCACAAACGTCGTCGGAGGCGTGACACCGGGCCGCGCAGGCACAGAGGTCCACGGCATTCCCGTGTTCAACACCGTGAAGGACGCCGTTGCCGAAACGGGCGCAAATGCGTCAATTATCTACGTCCCGGCGCCTTATGCACCGGACGCCATCTATGAGGCAGTCGACGCGGGAATACCGCTCGTGATCTGCATTTCCGAACTGATTCCGACACTCGAGATGGTCAAGGTATTCCACCACGTCAAGCAAATGGGCTCCCGATTGATCGGCCCAAACTGCCCTGGGCTGATAACCCCGGGCGAGGCCAAAGTCGGCATCATGCCGGGTTACATTCACAAGCCGGGGGGACCAGTCGGACTTGTCTCTCGCAGTGGCACGCTGACTTACGAGGTGGTCAACGCGCTGACTGAGGCGGGCATCGGCCAGACGACGGCGGTCGGCATCGGAGGCGATCCCATTATCGGAACGTCCTTCGTCGACGTGCTATCCCTCTTCCAGGAGGATCCGGCCACCGAGGCGATCGTGATGATCGGTGAAATCGGCGGAACCGACGAAGAGGTCGCCGCGCAGTTCATCAAGGAGCACGTGTCCAAGCCGGTCGTCGGGTTCATCGCCGGGCGCACGGCGCCTCCAGGCAAGCAGATGGGACACGCGGGAGCCATCATCTCCGGCGGTCACGGCACCGCGGCTGAGAAGATGAAGGCGCTCGAGGCCGCCGGAGTCAAGGTTGCCGATCGGCCAGCCCAGGTTGCCGACCTGATGGCCGCCGTGCTGAAGTAGAGCGGATATCCGGGGCAGGCGCTCCGCGGGTACGGGCAGTCCACTGTGGCTGCCCGGCTCCGTCCAACGACGGCTCGATCCAAGCGGCGAAATCCTATGAGGAGTTAGAACAGACATGCCCGCTGATCCGTCTCGCGCCATTCAGGAGCAGATCGCCTACTATCGCAAGCGCGCGCCTGAATACGACGAGTGGTTCTACCGGTTGAACCGCTACGATCATGGGCCGGAGGTCAACCAGCTCTGGTTCGATGACGTTGCTCAACTGGTCACGGCTTTCGACGCGCTCGAGCCGGTCAATGAGGCACTGGAACTGGCGGCCGGAACCGGCATCTGGACCGAACGACTGGTCAAGCTGGCCAAGCGGGTCACGGTCGTCGACACCTCACCGGAGATGATCGCCATCAATCGCTCCAAAGTCCCCGGCGCCAACGTCTCCTACGTCCAGCAAGATCTCTTCGAATGGGAGCCGGAACGTCAATACGACCTGGTCTTCTTTTCCTTCTGGCTGTCCCACGTGCCACCAGAGCGCCTCGACGCATTCCTGGCCAAGGTGCGTCGCGCTTTGGTTGAAGGTGGCCGTCTGTTTCTGATCGACTCGCGCTTCGAGCAGACCGGTGCCGCAAAGAACAATCCGCTCTTCGAGGACGAAGAGGTCTTCCGCACACGCATCCTCAACGACGGCAGTGAGTACACCATCGTCAAGATCTACTACGAGACGGAATCATTGCGGGAGCGACTGGCTCTGGCCGGTTTCGATGCCGACGTGCACTACACGGACCGCTACTTCATCTACGCCAACGCGGTGGCGCGTTAATCCATCCCTATCATCTCGGTGGCGTAATCGTCCAGGTGCCAGTCTTGGCCCCTTCAGCCAGCGATGCTGGCCAGTGTGTGCCTCGCCACGTTGAGGGTTGAAGAATAGGCATTCCGTAACGACCACATGATCCGCGCACGACCAAGACTGATCGAGTCTCCACGAGATCACTCGTTGCGCCGCTCGTAGCCCTTGAGCATCTCCTGGTAAATGTCGCGCTGGGCATCTGGGGCGCCGGGACGCGAGCCGCCAGCAGCAGGAGATCCCGTCTCCGGATGGAGCAGGCGGGCGGCTACATCGCGCACCGTCTCATGAGGACTCTCGGAGGCAGCCATCGCGATTGCTGGCGCGCGGTGATAGGTCCAGAGGATGTTGACCGCGTCCTCCGCCAGAACGCGATTGGGATGAGAGACGAGAAATTGCAGCAACGGCGCGATCTCGTTGGTATCGAGCACCGCCGACAAGGCCGCCACGGCCGCGCGGCGCGGCTCGACCGCTGCATCTTCGTTCGCCGCGATCTCCATTGCACGATCCCGCGCGTCGAGGAAATCGATCGCGAAGCCAGCATCCCAGGCCGCCATCCTCACACGCTCGCTCTCGTCAAAGACGAGTCGGGTCAACTCGCGAGCCAGTCGTTCCGGAGCTTCATCAGCCAGGACTTCCGCCGCGATGCCACGCACGCCCGCGTTTGGGTCATACAATGCCTTATCCAAGATTAGCGCGCGATCGGCTCCGGTCAAATGCACTTCACTGTACGGGTCGAGCAAGAGCATATACAGGGTCGTCTCGCGAGCCACGACGCCGCCGCTGGCAATAACGTCGGACGCCAATCTCGCGACGGACTCCGGCTGCTCCTCGACCATCCGTTGCCAGAATGGAGCTGCGACATTACTGCCAGCGAAGAACAGGACCGAGTCTCGGAGGTCACCTATCGGCAATGACCGAACCACCTGCGAGGTCGTGGAATCGCGATGACCGATGACGAAATCAGCTTCAAAGCACAGCAGCCGTCGCGCCAGGTCCCCCGAGGATGTGGGATCGAGCACCGGCAGTAGGGTTCCGCGCAGCCACCGTCGGCCAACAGGGTGCGTTAGGAGCGACTCGACGAATGCAAGACGCCGCTCTGCCGTCCAGGAGGCCGTCTGCTGGGCCAAGGCCAGCGAGCTGTTCATATCACCATCGAGTATCTGTTGAATCACCTGACGATCGTCCATATTCAACACGCGATCCCTTCTGATCAAGTCTATCGCAGGCATCGATTGTTCCAGGGTCACAGATTCTCTCGATTTCCTTGCGTTCACGACGAAAAAGGTATATAGAACGCGTAAAGATGGCGTCCGAACCCCACAATGGTTAGGTCCCTCTTGATTGAGCGGCGCGATTCAGGCGCCGACGGTTGCGCGACGTGAGCGTAGTATCAATCCAGTGGTTCAACACCGTGGAGGAATACGATGCGGGGAGACCGCGGGCGGCAGCGAGATTTCGACGAATTCGTCGAACCCGAACCTCGATCTGCGCGCCGAAAGGCTGAGGCTGCCCCGAGCGTGGGCAGCGTCCGGGATGAATGGGAGCCGACCATTTGCCCGGAGTGCGGCACCGAACACCCAGATACCACTAACGTCCGGGTACGCCGCGCCGGACAGGATTTCGAAGCGCGATGTCTGGCTTGCGGTGCGATAACCGCACGCTACATCGACGGTGTTTGGAGTTCCTGAGCCGCCAGCCACCGATCCCCGCGTTCGCCAGGGATCCGACAACACTATTTGAATTGTGTTCTCCTATTCCAACGGACAGGCAGACTTGTCCTAGCGCCAAAGTCCAGGGATGCCTCATTGAGGCAATCCTGGTGGCGCGAGAAATTGGACATGGTGAGTGTGCACCTGCTCCCGCCACGCCACCGGCGGGTGATCGACGGCACATTGTCTAACAGGATGCGAATTCCGTGACAGTAAACCCGCGTTCAGCGACTGGTCGTCGTGTGCGCCTCATCGACCAAATCACGGATGAGACCTGTTTCGGTTCGCCAGGGGATAAACCGCTCCCGACGGCGTTCGTCGTCGAGATTCCTCGAACGTGCCTTGAGTACCGCCGAAAGTGACACCATGCCCGCCAGCCGCCCCTGAGCGTCAGGATCGATTACCGGTAATCGCGTGAGGCCTGAATCAGCCATCCGCTCGACCACCACACGCAACGGTTCGTCCGGGAAGGCGACCGCGGGCTCGGACAGGATGGGCGGCATGGAGTCAATCGCCACTGGCGCTTCGACGGCGTTTAAGTCGCGTATTCCCCGCGCCGTCACCACGCCGACTAGCCGCTCTTGGTCGTCCACAACCGGATACAGACGTTGCGTCAACCGTGAATCGGCGCGCACGAGTTCGTGAAGTCGCTCCCGATACGACTCCTGGCTAATCGCGATCACGTCGCCGTTCATGACGTCGCGCACCTTGAGGATTTCGAGCGGATCGACCGCGTACTCGCGGCTGAGATGGTAGCCACGGCGACTGATCTTCTCGGTCATGATCGAGCGTCGTAGCGCGAGCACGACCACGCCGTATCCGACCATCACCGAGATCAACAGCGGGAGCAGAATGTTCACGTCATGCGTCACTTCGAGCATGAAGACGATCGAGGCGAGCGGCGAGCCGACCGTCGTGCCGAAGACCGCGCCCATGCTCATGGTCGCCCAGAAACCGGCCGACACGGCCGGGAGCATGAGTGCTTCCACGCCACCGAGGGCACCGCCGATCATCAGCAATGGTGCCAGTACTCCGCCTGAAGTTCCGGAACTCAATGCCGCGATCCAGATGATCGACTTCACGACCAGTACGCCGACAATCACCGTCGTCGTGGCGTTTCCCGCCACAATCTGACCGATTGTCGAGTAGCCGACACCCAGTGCCTGCGGGAAGATGAGGCCGCCTAAGCCAACCACCACACCACCGAGAATCGGCCACCACATCCAATGAATCGGTAGACGGTGAAACAGGTCCTCGGCCGCGTAGACGCCGTTAGTCAAAACGACCGACGCAAGCCCAGCCACCAAGCCCACCAGTGCGCACCCTAACAGCGGCGCAACGCCAAGCGAGCCAGGCACACCAGTCACCGGGAAGAGCGGGCCGGGTCCGATAAGCAACGGCCGCATCGCCGCCGCTGCCGCGCTGGCGATTGAGACCGGGATCAGACTTCTCGGTCGCCACTCGAATAGGAGCAGTTCCACCGCCAGGATGACGGCGGAAACCGGCGAGGCAAAGGTCGCCGACATTCCGGCGGCTGCCCCAGCGGCCAGCAGCGTCTTGCGCTCGCCACTGGTGAGGTGAATGAACTGGGCGATCAGGGAACCGAACGCGCCGCCCGTCATGATGATCGGTCCTTCGGCACCGAACGGTCCGCCCGTGCCGATGGCGATCGCCGATCCGAGCGGCTTCAACAGCGCCACACGTGGCTGGACACGACTGCCGTTCAACAGCACCGCCTCGATTGCCTCGGGGATGCCGTGCCCACGGATTTTGTCCGAGCCAAATCTAGCCATCAAACCGACGATCAAGCCACCGGCTACCGGCACGAGCAACGCAAATACGCCGAGCGAGTTCCCGGCAGGCGATACGAGTGAGGTATCGAGTCGGCCGAAGTAGAAGAGGTTGGTAAACAGTCCGATCAACCGCAACAGCACCAGTGCCACAAACGCGCTCAGAATTCCGACGACCAATGCGAGCGAGGAGATGAAGACCACGCGCCAGCTAATGATGAAATCGCCCAACGGCGCTGAATGAATGCTGGTGACGTCCTGCCCTGCTCCATTCCGTCGCGCGGTTTCGCCCGTACCCGCTTTCGGTGATCGGTGTCCGTTCGTCTTCACCCTCGCTCCGTGCCCACTATTCCGGTCGCTCGTCAGTGAGTGCGCTCAGCATGTGCACGAGTTCCGGACCAATAGTCCGCAGTTCGCGCAAGTGATGTCGAGAGAGTTCCTCGAGAACGGTTTCGCCCCGCGGCGTGATCGACAGCAAGACCTTGCGGCGGTCGTCATCACTCTTTTGCCGTTCAATGAGCCCGTGGGCTTCAAGTCGGTTGACCAATTCGACCGCCGTGTTATGGCGAATCTGAAGTCGATTGGCCAACTCGCCAATGGTCGGTTCGAGATCAGATGGCAACCCCTTCAAGGCAAGCAACAGTTGGTGCTGGCGTGGCTCAAGACCCGCCGCTCGTGCTGCCTGCGTACTGAACGCTAGGAAGCGCCGAATCTGATAGCGGAACTCCGCCAGCCTACGGTAATCGTCAACACTCACCGACATCAGGTGCTCCTCAATCTCCGAGATTATATCGTAACACGATAAACATGCCGCCGCTTTTGGCAGCATGGTCTCATACTCTTTATCTCGCTGTGCTACCATCGCGCCGGTTGCAGAGCGTGCGAGACACTGGAGGGACATACATGACGCTGACCGAGCAATTGGCCGATTTCGTCGCAGCGACCGGCTTCGACAGCCTTCCGGGGGAAGCAGTCACGATGGCACGTCGCTCACTGCTCGACTGGATCGGATCAGCCATACGCGGCGGAACAGTCGAACCCGCCAGAATTGCGCTGGGCGTCGCTGAACGTAACATGCCCGGTAACGAGGCGACCGTTCTGACCAGTGGCGCGCGTCTGTCGACCGTGGGTGCCGCCTTTGCCAACGGCGCGGCATCGCACGTCATCGAGCTCGACGACTTGCATCAAGGTTCAACCTTTCATCCGGCCGCGCCCATCATCTCGGCAGCACTCGCCATGGCCGAGCGACAAGGGAGCAGCGGGCAGGATCTGTTGCTCGCCATTACGCTGGGGTACGACGTTGCCATTCGCATCGCAGAAGCAGTCAATCCTTCCCACTACCGCTACTGGCACCCTACCGGCACCTGCGGCGTCTATGGTGCAACCACTGCCGCCGCCGTTCTCGGCGGGCTCAACCGCGAACAACTGGTGCAGGCGCTCGGCAGCGCTGGAACGCAGTCGTCTGGGCTCTGGCAGTTCCTGGCGGACGGTGCGATGTCCAAGGCTCTGCACACCGCGCACGCGGCGCATGACGGCATCATCTCGGCCGACCTGGCGGCCGCGGGATTCACCGCCGCGCGGGAGATCCTCGAAGGCCCGCGCGGATTTTTCGCCGCGACTGCCGAGCAGGCCGATCCGAGCCGAATCACTGACGGTCTCGGCACACACTTCAAGATCGCCGAAAACGGCTTCAAACGCCATGCGTGCTGTGGCCATACGCACACCGCCATCGACGCCGCACTGGCGATCAGACCCACGCTGCAGGATCGTGAGATCGAGCAGATCGACATCGACACTTATCGCGTCGCGCTCGACATCACCGATCGTGCCGATCCACACACCCCGTATCAGGCCAAGTTCAGCATTCAGTACGCGGTTGCCGCCGGACTGCTCGATGGCCGTGCCGGGCTGGAAGAGTTCACCGACGAGCATATCGCCGATCGGGAATTGCGACGGCTTCTTTCTTGCACACACGCTCGCGAAGAAGCGGCCTTCACCGCTGACTATCCGGCGGCGTGGGCCTCACGCGTGCGGGTTCGTTGCAGTGATGGCACTGCACAAGAAGCAACGGTCAGCCATCCGAAAGGGATGCCAGCAAATCCGATGAACGACGCTGAAATCGAACTGAAATTCCACGAACTGGTTGATGCCGTGACCGCAAAATCCACGGCCAATGAGATCATCGACGCAGTCAACAGCCTGGCGCACAATGCGCCAGTGAGCGAGTTGATCGCGGCGATCGGGGTGCGCTCGGCTGCATCCGAGGCACATCGAGTGTACTGATGGGGGGAACGCTACCACCTTCACTGGTGATCGTCAGCGGGCCACCGGCGTCGGGCAAAACGTCGCTGGGTCGAGAGATCGCCCTGCGCCTGCAGCTCCCCTTCTTCACCAAAGACGCCTTCAAGGAGATGATGGCCGATCAGCTACAGGTGGCGGGACTCACATGGTCGCAGGCATTGGGGGCCACCAGTTTCGAACTTCTCTTCATGATTGCACGAAGTGTGCTCGAGGCGGGCCAATCGGCCATAATCGAGGGCAATTTCAACAGTGACACCAGTTCCGAGCGCTTCCGTCAGATCCTCGGTGACACCGGCGCGCGAGTCGTTCAAGTGAGCTGTCACGCCGACGGAGAACTACTGCTGAAACGCTATGAAGAGCGGGAAGCTGAAGGGAAACGGCACCCGATTCACGTCGACGGCCCGCGGTCACAGGCCGAAGCGTTCCGCTCCGGCCTGCTGCGTGGCTATCTTCCGTCTCTCGAAATTGGCGGTCAGGTGATTCAGGTCGACACGACCGAATTCGACAACATCGACATCCCCAGCATTGTGAGCCGGATTCGTCAGCAATTCGTCGCGGAGGGCATGCCCCCCGGCGATGGCAACGAAGGCTAGCCAGTGGGACGCGTTCTCGAGCATGTTGCGAAAGGGCTGCTCGGCCAGGCAGGCATCGCCGTACCGCGTGGCGAAGCCGCGTCGACCCCAACAGAGGCGCGCGAGCTTGCCGAGCAACTCGGCGGTTCGGTCGTCGTCAAGGCCTTGGTCACCGTCGGGAAACGCGGCAAATCAGGCGCCGTACGGTTAGTCGATTCGGCAAGCGCAGCAGAGCAGGCAGCCCGTGAACTGCTCGGAAGTGAAGTCGGGGGATACCCAGTACGACAGGTACTGGTTGAGCAACGTATCCCCATCCGCCGCGAGCTCTACCTTTCGCTCACCATTGATCGGGTTCTTGGCCGTACGCGAGTGCTGCTCAGCACTGAGGGTGGGATCGAAATCGAAGAGATCGTGCGCGAGCGCGACGACGCGCTCTCCTCGCTAGACATCGCGCCTTCGACCGGCCTGCACGAATACGAAGCGCGTCAGGCTTGGAGACGCGCGGGTATTGGCGGATCACCGCTGCCTCGGCTGGGCACCACGACACGGCGGCTCTATGAGGCCTTTCACAATCTTGACGCGTACTTGCTTGAGATCAATCCGCTGGTCGAAACGGAGGCTGGCGACCTGATAGCGGTCGGCGCGGTACTGGCAATCGACGACGCGGCCCTGTTCCGTCATCCAGAGCTTCGCGACCGGGTTCAGGCTGGGAGCGAGAAAGTGTGGCGCCCGCTGACCCAACGCGAAGAGCAGGTCAACGCCATCAACGCCGCAGAGCCCTATCGCGGTTCGGCGCGCTACCTCGAACTCGACGGGGGCGATATCGGGTTCCTGTGCGGCGGCGGTGGCGCCAGCCTGGTGCTGTTCGATAACCTGGTCGAGGCGGGCGGGCATCCGGCGAACTACGCTGAGTTTGGCGGTAACCCGACCGAGACGAAAGTTGCGGGGCTCGCGCGTGTCGTCTTGAGCAAACCTGGCGTGCGCGGGCTCTTCATCGCCCATAACATCACCAACAACACTCAGGTCGACGTGGTCGCACGTGGCGCGGTGCTCGCATTGCGAGATGCAGACCTATCCACCGATCGATTCCCGGTCGTGGCACGTGAGATCGGTGTGAACGACGCTGAGGGACGTGCAATCTTCGAAGCGGCAGGCATTCACTATTTCGGGGAGACGAGTACGCTGACCGACGCGGCCCGTGCGATGGTCGCCGCGATGCACGAACGATACGAGGGGGATTCTCATTGAGCGTTCTCATCGACGAGACGACCCGTCTGGTGGTGCAGGGAATCACCGGACGTGAAGCGAGAATGGTGACCGAGCACATGAATGCCTATGGCACCAACGTCGTCGCGGGCGTAACGCCTGGACGCGGCGGCGCCGACGTTTCGGGCGTCCCTGTCTACGACACAATGGAGGAAGTCGTCGATCGGCATTCGCCCAACGCCACGCTCATCTCGGTCCCACCCGGAGCGGTACTGGACGCCTGCCTGGAAGCTCTCAGTCACAAGTTGCGCTTGCTGGTCATCGCCACCGAAGGCGTGCCGCAGCACGACTCGATGTTGATTCTGGAGAAGGCCACCGATGCCGCGGCGCGCGTGATCGGGCCAAATTCAGTCGGGCTGATCAACCCCGTATCTCGGGTCAAGATCGGCGCGATTGGCGGCGACAATCCGAACAGGGCATTCCCAGTCGGGCGTATCGGCATCATCTCGCGCAGCGGCGGTATGACCTCCGAGATTGGCCTGATGACCCGCCGAGTTGGACTCGGCGTGAGCACGGCCATCAGCGTCGGCGGCGACGCGCTGATTGGCACGCCACCGGACAGGCTGCTCCCGCTCTTCGAGCGAGATTCACAGACCGACGGGGTGGTCTTGTTCGGTGAGCCTGGTACTCGCTTCGAGGAGGATGTCGCCAGGGCGGTCCGTGAACGCCGCTACACCAAGCCGCTCATCGCGATGGTAGCTGGACGTTTTACCGAAAGCTTGCCGGAAGGAACTGCGTTCGGCCACGCCGCCGCCATGATCGAAGGACGCGGCGGACGACCTTCGAGCAAGGTCCATCTGCTCCGCGAAAACGGCGTCCTCATTGCCGACAACATGGAAGACCTACTCCAGTATCTAAGCATGGTCTTCAAGCACGAACCGTATGTCGGCCCAAGCCAGAACGGCTTCAACTTCAACTGAATCTCGGCCGTTCAACTCACTACTCCGGACGATACTGTGCGTCTTCCCCAAACGGACCCACAAACTGGGGCAGATCGGTGTGTCCCAACAACTGACGCACGGCCTGCGCTTCCCCATTGTGGAACCAGTAGTGGTAGATATTGCGGTAGAGCATCGATCCGATGCTCTCGCGAACCGGCTTACCATTCTGACTGAAATGCTCCTGCAGCCGCTCGACGGTCAGTTCAGCAAGAAAGTCGTCCGCGGCCTCGGTGATGGCCAGCCAGTCGGACATCATCTCGTTCAACGACGGCGTGGTCGATGGTTTGCCGGACATGGCGGCGTCGTAGACGCGCGGGGCGACAACCTTTCCCTGCGCCAGGTCGCACCAGTAGCGCTGCTCCTGGACGGCCAGATGCCCAACCATCCAGCTGATGCAATTGATCGGCGCGAAGACGCGCCGCCCCTCTTCCTCGGTAACCCCTTCGAGCGAACGCCGGAACTCGGCCCGCGCAAACTGCAGTTGTGATACGAGCGGATGGACCACTGATTCCCCTCTCATGATGTCGGCGCAAGACGACCTGCAGCGCTCACCGCGGATCGCGTTGAACTCGGCTATACTGGTTCGCCGAGGTGATCTTTGAACCAGCCGAGTATTCGCCGCAGGCAGTCTTCCCGATGGGTGGGCTCTCCACCAAACAGGAAGAGATGCGATCCACCGGGATAACGAGCGAACTCCACTTCACAGCCTGCTTTCTTCAAGGCCACGAACATCTGCTCGCCCTGGCCGATCGGACAACGCACATCCGCCTCGCCGTGGATGATCAACGTCGGTGTTGTCGCCCGATGCGCGAAGGTTGACGGTGAGTGCGCCTCGTACGACTCTCTCGACTCGTGTGGACCGGCGCCCCACTGTCGGTCGCCGAACGAAAAGCCGATGTCACTCGTCCCATACATCGACTCCAGATCGAAGCAGGGAGCACCGCAGACACAGGCCTGGAAACGGTCGGTTTGACCGATGATCCACGAAGTCATGTAGCCGCCGTAGCTGTAGCCAAATATCCCGGTCTTCTCCGCATTGGCGTAAGGGCGCTGCAGCACGTGATCGAAGACAGCCATAAGATCCTGGTAGTCTTCACCGCCCCAATCCTGAATCACCTGCTCCGAGAATTCGCGACCGTACGAGGTGGATCCGCGCGGGTTGCAGATGATGGTCAAGATGCCATTGGTGGCCAGAACCTGCTGGGTCGGATAGAACTCATAGCCATACAACCATTGCGGCCCGCCATGAATGTCCATCACCACCGGATACTTCTTGGCTGGATCAAAATCCGCCGGTTTGAGCAGCCAGCCTTCAATGGTGTAATCCCCGCGAGGCACTTCGAGCCGCTCCCACGAGGCCGGTGCGTGCTCCTGGAACACCGTCTGCCCGTAGTTGGTGATCACACTGGCCGATTCAGTCTGGAGGTCGTAGACAAAGATTTCGCCGTTCATCTCAAAACTGGTGCAGCCCTGCACCACGTATCGCCCATCAGCATCGACACTCAGACCGCTCCAAGTCGCTTCGCGACGGTGGAGCGTTTCAACCTCACCGCTATCAACCAAGATGGTATAGAGACCGCTCGCTCCACCACGAATGGCGCTGAAGAGCACCCGATCGTTGTCGAGCCAAATCGGCATGCTTCGGGCGCTGGACGTGATGTGGCCACCGCCCGGGAGAACTTCGAGGTCGTCAGTCAGACGAGACGTGCTCCCCGATGCAACGTCATACACGAAGAAGTCGGTCTGAGCCGCTGGTATGGTATCTCCGGTGTACAGGATGCGTTTTCCGTCTGGTGACCAGGACCAGCTATCGACGATGCCATCGCTTGGCGTGATGAACGTTGTCGCGCCAGATTCCACGTCGACCAGTGCCAGCCGAGAGTGCATCCCGCTGTCGAAGATCGTCCCGACGACGAGCGTCTTCCCGTCGGGCGACCATTGCGGAAATGCGTGGTCAATGAGCTCAGAAGTAATCTTCCTCTGCTCGCCCGACGAGACATCGACGACGAAGATCTGATAGCGCTTGTCGCCGATCCATCCATCGCCATCACTCAGGTAGTCAATACGTCGGGTGACGCGAACGCGCGGTGGTTCATCCGACCCCGGCACTTGACCGTCCGGATTCTCCGGATCCCAGCGCGCAAAGAAGGCGAGTTTTGAACCATCCGAGGACCATTCCAACCCGGCGATGCCAGTGGGATATTCGGTCAACTGGCGCGCTTCACCCGCAGACGTCGCAGGCATCAGGTACACCGACGGTTTGCCAGAGCGATCGGTGACAAAGGCAATCTGGGTTCCGTCCGGTGACCATCGTGGACTGAGGTTGGTACGACCGGATCGCGTCAGTTGGCGACGGTTGCCGCCCGACACGTCGCAGGACCAGAGGTGGCTGGTTGGCTTTTTCATCCCCGGTTCAAAGTTCGTGAGACTGTAGATGATCGAGGTGCCGTCAGGTGAGATCCGTGGATCGTCAACGGTCGAAAAGCCGTAAACCAGCAGTTCCGGTGTCATAGGTTCCGTCAATGTTCACTCCTCGGACTCTGAGAGACGGCACGTCGCCATGAAGCTCGAGTGACGAGCCCCATGGCGGTAGGCACATGCGTGCCGCTAGGCGGGCTCGCCAAGATGATCCTTGAACCAACCCAGAATGCGGCTCAGCGCGTCCACACGATGTGGCGGCGGCCCACCAGAGATGAAGCCGTGCGAGCCACCAGGATAGCGTGCAAACTCCACTTCGCAGCCTGCTTTCATCAAGGCAACGAACATCTGCTCGCCCTGGCCGATTGGACAACGATCGTCCGCCTCACCATGAATGATCAACGTCGGCGTGACCGCGCGATGCGCGTAGGTCGACGGCGAGTGCTTCTCGTACCACTCTTTCGACGTGTGCGGCGGACCACCCCATTCAAGCTCGCCGAAAGTGTGACTGATGTCGCTCGTGCCGTACATCGACTCCAGGTCGAAGCAGGGCGCGCCGCAGACACAGGCCTGGAACCGATCGGTCTGGCCGATGGTCCACGAAGTCATGTAGCCGCCGTAGCTGTAACCCACCACGCCGGTCCGTTTGGGATCGACGTAGGGCAGCTCCACGACGTGGTCCATGACCGCCATCAGGTCCTTGAAGTCCTCGCCACCCCAATCTTCGACGACGCGTTGGGTGAAGTCACGACCATACGAGGTTGATCCCCGCGGATTGGCAAAGGCCAGCACAAAGCCATTCGTGGACAGCATCTCGTGAATCGGCTCAAAGCGGTAGCCGTAATGCCAGTTTGGCCCACCATGAATTTCGAGGATTGCCGGGTACTTCTTGTTGGGGTCAAAATCGGCCGGTTTGAGCAGCCAGGCTTCGATCTGCAGACCGCCGCGTTCCACCTCGAACCGCTCCCACAGCGCCGCCGGGTGCTCGGTCAGGATTGCCGAGTTGTAGCTGGTGATGACACGACTGCTATTGTCCTTGGTGTCAAAGACCGCGATTTCGCCCGTCGAGTCGAAGCTCGTGTAGCCTTGGACGATATACCGATGGTCCTTGTCCGTGCTCAAACCAGCAACGGTGGCTTGCCACTGTTGCACGGGCTCAACCGAACCCGATTCGGCGTCGATCACTTCGAGCACGCTTGCGCCAGCGCGGGTGGCACTGAACATCACCTGCCGTTCGTCGAGCCAAATCGGGTCGGCTGTCGGGCCGCCTGGCATCGCTCCGACCGGCTGGGACTGCAGATCATCGGTGAGGCGCTTCACGTCTCCGGAAGCGACGTCATAGACGAAGAAGTCATGCTGGAAGGTCTGCGTGGTGTCACCGGCGAAGATGATCCGGTCGCCACTCGGCGACCAGGATCGCGCGCCAAGGGTCCCGTCCTTCGGCCCAACCCGCTTCATCTCACCGCTCGCGACATCAATAAGACCAAGCTGGGCGTTCATGCCGTTCCGGTTTGGAACGTCGACCGCGATGGTCTTGCCATTGGGTGACCACCTGGGCGAGATGTGGTCGACGAGTTCGCTGGTCAGTTTGCGGCGCTCACCTGAGTCCACGTCAACCAGAAATACCTGGATGCGCTTGTCGTTCAGGTAGCCAAGGCCATCCTGCTTGTAGTCGATGCGTCGGGTGACGCGCGGCTTTGGTGGCGCGTCCGGATCGTCCTCGTTCTCGTCAGGGTTCTCAGGATCGAAGAAGGTGGTGTATGCGATCTGCTTGCCGTCCGGAGACCAGGCGAGGTCGGTCACCGCCTGGGCGTGCCGGGTTAGCTCACGCGCGTCACCAGGCTGATCCCCGTCGAGGACGAATATGCCACTCTTTTTCACCCGGTCGGAGACGAAGGCGAGCTTCGATCCATCCGGCGACCAACGGGGGGCGCCATTCTTTTCACCGCTGCGCGTGAGACGACGCGCGTTGGCACCGTCGAGATCGCACATCCAGATGTCGCTGAGCTGCTTCTGCTTCTCTTTGTCACCCTTGGTCAACACGTAAACGATACGCGTTCCATCCGGCGAGATTTGTGGATCGCCCGCAAGACTGAAGTCATAGATGAGCGCTTCCGGTGTGAGCCCTTCGGCCATCGGTCACTCCTCAAAATTCGTATTACAACATTGTGTCGCGGGTCATGTGGAATGACCCGCGACAACGATCGATCGATAGTTGACTACACCGGTTCGCCGATGTGTCCTTTGAACCAGGCGAGCATCCGCGTGAAGACATCCGCCCGGTGCGCCGGATTGCCGACGCTACGGAATCCGTGCGATCCGCCTGGATAGCGCGCGAACTCCACCTCGCAGCCAGCCTTCTTCAATGCGATGAACATCTGCTCGCCCTGGCCGATTGGGCAACGCTCGTCGGCTTCACCATGGACGATCAGCGTCGGCGTTGATGGCGCGATGCGCGAAGGTCGATGGAGAGTGGGCCGCATACCATTCCTTTGACTTGTGTGGCGCGCCGCCCCACTGCTGCTCTCCGAAGGTGTGGCTGATGTCGCTCGTGCCGTACATCGATTCCAGATCGAAGCAAGGGGCACCGCAGACACAGGCCTGGAAGCGATCGGTCTGTCCGATGATCCAGGAAGTCATGTAGCCACCATAGCTGTAGCCGGAAACGCCGGTCCGCTTCGGGTCGACGTAGGGCAACTCACAGACTTTGTCCATGACCGCCATCAAGTCTTTGTAGTCCTCGCCGCCCCAGTCCTCGGTGACCCGCATGGTGAAGTCGCGCCCGTAGGAACTCGAACCACGCGGATTTGAGAAGGCCAGGATGAACCCGTTGCTGGTCAAGCACTGATGCATTGGGTCAAAGCCGTAGCCGAAATGCCCGTTCGGGCCACCGTGAATCTCGAGAATGACTGGGTACTTCTTGTTGGGATCGAAATCGGCGGGCTTGAGCAGCCAGCCCTCAATGGTCAGACCACCACGCTCGACGTCAAAGCGTTCCCATTGTGCCGGAGGATACTCGGCAAGCACCGGCGCGCTGTAGCTGGTGATGACGCGGTTGCTGTTGTCCTGCGTATCGAAGACCGAGATCTCACCGGTGGCGCCAAAGCTGGAATAGCCCTGCACTACGTAGCGCTTGGCGTCGTCCACACTCAGACCGGCAAGGACCGCCTGCCACTGATGAACCGGCTCAATCGAGCCTGACTCGGCATCGATGATCTGCAGCCCGCTGGCGCCACCACGCATGGCATGGAAGAGAACCTGACGATCGTCCAACCAGACCGGCTGCGATGGCGTGGCACGACCGGGGCGCCCGCCAACCGGCAATGTCTGCAGATCGTCGGTCAGCCGCTTCGACTCGCCGCTCTTCACGTCGTAGACGAAGAAATCATGCTGATGCGTTTGCTGCGTGTCACCGGCGTAGATGATTCGGTCGCCCGATGGGGACCAGGACCAGACGCCAACCACGCCATCTTCCGGCCCGAGCAGCTTCGTCTCGCCACTCTCAACCGCAACGAGCCCGAGTTGAGAACACATTCCGTTGCGGTTCGGGATGCTGACGGAAATCGTCTTGCCATCCGGCGACCACTGCGGATAGTAGTGATCGACTGCCTGGTTGGTCACCTTGCGTCGCTCGCCAGAGGCAACATCGACGACCCATACTTGGACGCGTGTGTCGTTGACCCAGCCGGTGCCGTCCTGCTTATAGTCGATGCGCCGGGTTACGTGTGGTTTGGGTGGGGCGTCCGGGTCAGGGTCTTTCTCGTCCGGATTATCCGGATCGAAGACCGCGGAATAGGCGAGCTGTGACCCGTCGGGGGACCACGTCAGATCGTGAACCGCGAGATTATGGTGCGTGAGCTCGCGGGCATCGCCTGGTTTGTCCACGTCCAGCACGAAGATGCCGCTCTTCTTGGCACGGTTGGAGACGAAGGCGAGCTGCGAGCCGTCGGGCGACCAGCGGCCGCCGCTGTTGCGCTCACCACTCCAGGTCAGCCTACGTGCCTCGCTGCCGTCGACCCGACAGAGCCACAGGTTGCTCTGAGCTTTGTTGGTCTCTTTGTCCGTCTTCGATAGGGTGTAAACGATCCATTCGCCGTTGGGCGAGATCTTCGGATCGCCAGCCGAAGTGAAACCATAGATGGCCACTTCTGGACTAATGGGTTTCGCCATGATCCCTCTCCCCGCGTGTCTCTGCGAGACCGCGCTAATGGACTCCTGGTCAATGCTCCGATCTTCGTCACTTGTCACGCTGCTGTCAATGTCAACTCTGACGTGAACCGGAAAACCATGTGGCGACCCCACGACGTCGCGCTCTTTTGGTCTGAGGAGAGGGCGAGGCAGAGCCGATCCATGGCGGACACACGCGTGAGATCCACCAGTCGTTCGAACCCGGTCCGAAACGGCTCGTTCTTCCGGGCCAATAGCCGCTCGAAGGCCGGATCATCGTGCGCCACCGGACAACCTTGTTTCCGTGCGTAGCCAATCACCCAACGATCGCATGCGATCAGCCCCAATTCGTCGAAGCGCTGTGACTGGCCTAGCTATTGTTGCCCGAGTCAGCCGATCGCTCGCGCCGGTTGACGAAGGCGCTGATGCGTTCATGTGAATCGGTCGTGCGACCGGCACGGTCAACGAACTCACGCTGCATGGCCGCGAGTTCATCTGCGGGAGTCTCACTGCCGATGGCATCGAGTAGGGACTTGGTGGCGGCAATGGCGGTTGACGAGTTGGCGATGATCTGCCGTGCCAGCGCCATCATCGTCTCTTCCAGATCAGCCGCGGGAACAACCTGGTTGACCAAGCCAGCCCGCAATGCTTCGAAGGCGTTGAGCAACCGACCGGTAAACAGGATGTCCTTGGCCCCGGCCACACCGACCAGATTAGATAGGCGACGCAGCTCGTCGACACCGAGCACGATCCCCAGCTTGCCAGCGGGAATCCCAAAGCGAGCCCGCTCGTCGGCGATCCGTAGATCACATGCAACGGCCAACTCGCACCCACCTCCAATGCAATAACCATGAATCATGGCGATGACCGGCTGCTCGACCGCGCCAAGCGCGGCAAATGCAGCCTCGACCGCCATGTGGTAAGCAGCCGCGCCCTCGGCAGTCTGGCGATGGGTAGATAGCTCGTGCAGGTCGGCGCCCGAGGCAAAGGCGCGTTCTCCCGCGCCGCGAATCACGATCACCCTTATGGACTGCTCTTCGCTGAGCTCGAGCACGCTCGCCGCGATCTGCCGCCACATGTCGAGCGTCAATGCATTATGTCGCCCAGGACGATTGAGCGTGATGAGGCCAATCGCGTCGTCCTCCAGGCGTTCGATGACAATCTCGTTTGGCACGCTCGCCTCCTCCATCACTCGCGAATTTGTCACTCGGCCCGGAGTCGCTCGGCACTCAACACTCCTGGGTTTGCGCCTGTCAGCATCAGCGCGGCGGTTCGCTCGGCCGTGGCTGCCCCCATCCCCATCCCCTCTCCCGAGAAGCCGACCGCGAAGTAGACGTTCGGCATGTCGGGCAGGCGCCCAACCAGCGGCAGGTGATCCGGTGTGAATCCAAGAATCCCGCTCCAGCGGCGCTCGACCGGCGCACCGGCCAGTTCCGGGAAGTGCTTGGCGATGAAGCGTTCCAGCTCGGCCTGCAATCTGGTCGACGTCTCGACGTCGTTGTAGCCGACCTCCTCATCGAGGAACTTATTGCGCATACCGCCGATCAAGAAGCGTCCGTCCGGAAGCTGGCGAAAATACTGGTAGCCCCACTCGGCGCTCACCGGCACGTCGAGAAAGCGGGGGACGGGTGCCGTGGCGAGCATCTGCGCCCGTTTGGGTGCCACGATCTCTTTGAAATAGGGATGAAGGGCTTGCGAGTAAGCATTGGTGCACAGACAAACCTGCGCCGCGCGGACGGTCGCCCGCTGGCCATGCACGACAACGCCGCTGGCCCCCATATCAAGTTTCCACACGGCGCAGTTCGGAATGACGGTGGCACCGCTGTGGGCCATGATCTGAGTTACTAGCCAGTACGGCTGGGTAGCGAGATCGCCCGGCTCGTACATCGCTCCGAAAAATCCGTGGTTGGTCGGGTCGTGGTCGAACAACTCGACCTGATAGCCGTCGCGCTGCAGGGCAGCCGCCTCGTCGACAAACTCGTGCTGCTCTTCCTCACTCACGGAGAAGATCATGCTGCCGTTCTGCTCGTACCACACGCCATAGTCGTCAAGGAACCCCTTCAAAATCGCGCGGTTGCGCAGCCCCAGTTCGCGCACCTCACGAGCCTTCGCCGGGCCGAGCCCCTCCACCTGTTCGTGATAGGTCGGCTCCAGCAGCGTCGCCACGAAGCCCGCATTGCGCCCGGACGCTCCGAGCGCCACATCACGCGCTTCCAGCACGACAACCGACTTCCCAGCACGCGTCAGCAACGTGGCGAGGGTGCTACCGACCACGCCCGCGCCGACAATGCAGACGTCGGCTTCCAGTTGCCGCTGCGGCAATTCCGACCAAGCCGACGTGTCCTGCCAAATTGAAACGCTGCTCATGGTTGCTTCCACCCTCGCCGATGACCGGACCTCAGTCCTCTTAGGATAGCGCGAGTGGACAGCCAGGTGGAATCTGGAATCAGTCGAGGATCAGGCGCGCCCGTTGGAACTTGATCGTGTCGATCGCCAGTACGATAAGGTCGAGCACGAACACCAAAATGATCAATACAACGGCCGCGGCGGTCATACTGAGCGAATTCAACCAGTGAAGCAAGTGTGCTCGGGTCGATGGCGGCAGCGACTGTGCCCCGAAAAAGAAGGCGAAGAAGACGGCCACCCATCCGATCGTCAGGATCTGCTGCGCTTGCCGGACAGTCGACGCCCGCAGCGAGACGAGCACGCCGATGCCGGTCGAAAGAATGGCCAGGAGCAGGCTCAGCACCGCGGTGGCGGCAGCTCGCCCACCCGGATAAAGGAGCAAATGCCCAGCGCCAGAGGTTACGTTCACAGCGATCAGCCCGACAACGAGGCTGGTCATCGTCAGCCCCCAGCCATAAATCACGACCGTCGTGATCTTGCCAGCGAGGATGGACTGATCGGACAGGCGGCTAGCCAGCAACGTCTCGAGGGTGTGTCGCTCGCGTTCCCCCGCGATGCTATCGGCCACGATGCTCAGCACCATGAAGACCGAGATTCCCAAGCCAAATCCGACCATCTGATAGGAGTCGACCCATTTACTGCCTGACTGCAGCGGGAAGACGACTCCATAGATCACCAGCAGGATGATCGGTGCAAACTTGCCACGCCCAGCGCCGGAGAGAAGCTCGTGCGCTTCCTTCCACATAATCGAGATGATGTCGCTGATCACCCTTCGCGCTCCATCAGGGTCAGGAACGCCTCCTCCAGGCTTCCTGCACCTTTACGGACTTCTTCCACCTCGCAGCCACGCTCCACCAGCAAGCGCACGATTGGCGCGACGGGGCTGTCACCCTGCAGCGAGATTTCCAGGTTCCCGTTGTGCGCCTCAACCGCTCCGACTTCTGGCCGCAGTCGCAATTCCTCCAGCAGCGCCGAATCGAACCCGGAACCTGTGATCTCGACTGGTCGTCCTCCCGCATGCGCTCGTAGACCGGATGGGCTATCGACGGCAACGAGCTTACCCTGTCGAATAACGCCAACCAGGTTGCACAATGCTTCGGCTTCGGTCAGGTTGTGCGTGGTCAGGAAGACCGTGACGCCTTCGTGCGCCACCAGGGTGCTGAGATCCTCACGCAGTGCCGCCGAGGCGATAGGATCGAGACCTGCGGTCGGTTCGTCGAGAAAAATGAGCTCGGGCCTGTGCAGCATGGTACGCGCGACGGCGAGTTTCTGTTTCATGCCCCGGCTCCAATTGCCAACCTGTTCCTCTCGCCGCTCCCAGAGTCCAAGGTGATCGAGCAACTCGTGAATACGCTCGGCACGCGCTTTGTCTGGAATCTGCCAAACACGCGCGTAAAACTCGAGGTTCTCCTCGGCGCTGAGACGCTCGTAAAGACCAGCGTGTTCGAGGAGCGCGCCAGTTCGCTGGCGGATGTCGTCAGGATCACGTCGGGTGTCGAATCCAAGCACGTTCGCACTGCCGCGATCCGGCTCGAGCAGGCCGAGCAGCAGGCGAATCGTGGTGGTTTTGCCGGAACCGTTCGGGCCGAGAAAGCCGAAGATCGACCCGGCAGGAATCTCCAGTGACACGTCGTTGACTGCGTGTACAGCACCAAACGAGCGGGATAAGCCATTGGTTTGAATTGCGAGGTCGGGCATGCCTCAACCAGTCGGGCGACGGCGTCTGAGATTTATCACATCGGACCTCGTCGTCGCATATTTTCCGATTGGCGTGCCAAGATCGGCGCGCAAACGCGTTCAATCATAGCACCGGAACGCGCCGATCACTGCTCGTTAATCTTGCCGCGAGCATTGCCGTGAAACGTCGATCAGCGAGTCTCGAAACGGCCCGACTTTTCCTTCACCCGAATGCGGTAAACCACGGCTTGATGATTGCCAGCTTTGGCCGTCTCGCTGGAGGTCGGCTGATCGGGATGTGCCGGAGTCAGCGTCTCGCTGGTCGTGCCGAGGTACGGCAGAAACCGCTCCATCAGCAGTTCCATGGCCCGGGACGCCTCCTCACCCACCAACTCTTCGAAAGTACCGTTGGCGATCACGCTCTGCCAGTTGGACATGTTCTCGACGTGTTCAACCTCGAAGCAAACCTCCGGATTGTTCCGCATGATCTTGACCTTGTGACCCTCGCCCGAGTGAGCGTAGATCAGCCCGTTGTTGTAAGCGTAAGTGACGGGAACGATATAGACGTGGCCATGATCGCAGCAACCGATGCGCCCGATCATCTCCGCATGGAGTAGTCGCTCCATCTGCTCCTCGGTCATTTCGCCAAGCATTGTCAGTATCCTTCCAGGTTCACTGCTGGCGTCATGTCGCGTTCCGCACGCACACTCAACGGCCATCCCTCTGACGGTGAGCCACGATCTGGGCCCAGCCAAGTCGGCGGCAGTGCGGGCAGCGCAAGTATTTGCGTCCGCCGCGACGGCCAATACCCTGAGGGCTGATCAGATTCAGCCACCAGGGGATTTCGAAGATCTGATCGCAGTCGGAATACGGGCAACGATAATCGAAGCTCTCGGTGTGCCAGTGGACCAGATAGAGAAGCCCGCTAGCGACCAGCAAGATCCAGATCAAGACCCCGAACGGCCGCATTAGCGGAATCAAGACGATAGCACCGATAATGGTTACGGTTAGAAATATTGCCAGCCGCAGCGTCGTGCCCTGCCAACCGAGCCACGGGTCCGTGTGATGTCGCACCGTCTGTCTTTCCTCTCTCGTCCACATCCGCGAGACATCACGTCCAAATGTAGCGGCAGGCATGTCAAAGGGAGGTGACGATACGAGTCAGGGCGTAACATAAGCGTGACAGAGGGCGAGGCGGTTCCCTGGAATAATCGAATCAGGAAGCTGGAAATACGCACGTCTGACACATCGTTGATTCATCGCAGACTTGCACGATACGATCGACCCGATCAACGAGCGTCTCACAAATCCGTCGGCCTGCTTCGGATCGAGAAAAGGGACACAACGATGCGCGAAATCCACGTGAGCGAGATCACCGAAGCCATTCGCAAGCTGTGTCTCGAAGCCAACTATGTCATGGGTGACGACGTGCGTCAGGCGCTGTCGATGGCGCAGATGCGCGAGGTCTCGCCGCTCGGGCGCGAAGTGCTGGGGCAGATTCTGGAGAACATGTCGATCGCCGAGGCGGATCGGGTGCCGATGTGCCAGGACACCGGCACGGTCGTGGTCTACATCGCGGTCGGGCAGGACGTGCACATCGTCGGTGGTGGGTTCGAGGACGCCAATAATCAGGGCGTGCATGAAGCCTTCGACCTCGGCTATCTGCGCAAGTCCATGGTGGCGCGTCCTTAGTCTTCGATCGCTGGACGACCCCAACTACGTCACGATCGACCTGGAGTTCGACGCCAGACAGCAAGCGGAAAACCTTCTGGCGGCCGTGAGGCCGGTCTGGTCGCACCTCGAGGCGACCGTGATGATGAATTCGCTGGCCCGCATCATGGAGGTCGTCGAGAAGGGGAACTCTGCATCGTCCTCATCGATCAGTGGACGACCGGACTTCGTAGCGAAGCTCAACAGCGGCGAAGCGATCTCGCCAAGCCACGGTGGATTAGCCCTCAGCAACAATGTCGTCGCTCACGAGGGACATGGTTTCGCTCTCTCCCCGCAGCGCTCGTAGCGACTGCTCAACCTGGGCGATCTCGATAGGGGCTCCCAGCCGCTGGAAGATCAGTAGCGACTCGCTGAACGACCGTTGCGCCAGCTGGCAGTCACCCATGGCGACGTGTGTCCGTCCCAATTCGAAAAGCAGGGTTGCTTCGGTGAAGGGGAGCCCGATCTCCCGCGCGATTGCCAGTCCTTTCGCCAGGTGAAGCACGGCATCGTGCCAACGTCTCTGGCGCGCCGCCAATCTGGCCAATTGCAGCAACAGGTCGGGTAGGTCAGTTCGCGTTCCGGTGGCGACCGCACGCTGGTAGGCGCGATGGAGAACGTCTGCCGCACCCGCCTCGTTCTCCAGATCCAGCTGCGCCCACGCGTAAATGACCGGGTACCAGCGATGACCCCCGGTTCGCTCCGATTCCAGGACACACTCCAGGCGGTTGAGCGCTACTTGCGGCCGCTCCTCACGTAGCGCCTGCCAGGCCAGGATTTCCTGGGCCCGAGTAACCCCCAGGGCATAGTCGTACCGCTGCGCCAGTGCCAGCGCCTCGTACACAAAGCTGAGACCTGCCTCCCGCTCCCCTTGCAGCAGGAGAACGTGCCCCCGGGCACAGAGGGGATAGACGGATCCCGGTCTCTGTCCCATGAACCCACTCTCCGCCTGGGCTCGTTCTGCCTCTGTTCTGGCCTCGTCCCAGCGCCCGCGCGCGATCAGCAGTTCGCTCAGCTGGGCTCGCCCAAAACTCCCAATCGAGCTCGGTTGACCCTGCTCCGCAACGTCGAGGGTGCGACGCATCAGCCGTTCGCCCTCATCGAAGTTTCCCGTTGACAAGGCCGCAAATCCCTGGTGGTAGAGCGCGACGCAGAGCAGCCAGGGGTCGCCGAACTGCTCGGCGATGTCGACCGCTCGTGCGAAGGCCTGACGCTCCTCGGGGATCCGGTCGAGCCTGTCAAGCGAAAGACCCCTCCAGACCTCCGCTGTGCAGAGCGCCCGGTAATTATCCGTCGCCTCGGCGATCGAGACCGCCACTTGCCCCGCCTCCACACAATCGTGCCATCGGCCCTTGTGGTAGTACAGAAACGCAAGCGCGGCGTACAGATCGGCCACACTCGCCGTCGGATGTTCCCGAAATCCGCTTCCCTCCAGATCCCGGGCTGCGCGCTCTATCCGCTCGATCCCCGCCTCCACGTGCCCGGCGAAACTGCAGGCCTCCCCGATCAGGGCCACCGCGCGCAGATAGCGGTACTGGTCGCCGATCCTCTCGTAGATCTCCGCGGCAGGCTCCAGCATCTCCAGCGACTCGGCATACCGCCCGGCTCGGTATCGTGTGTCGCCCAGCTTGTCCAGTGCCTCGGCTTCCACCCTGATATCACCGAGCGTCCGCGCCAGCTCTACCACCTGCCGATACTGCACCTCGGCATCGCTATGGGCAAACATCGCCGCCGCTCGATCCCCGGCCCGCAACAGCCACGCTACCGACCGCTCTGGCTCATCCCCCTGAAGGAAGTGCCACCCGATCTCGGCTGCCAATCCATCCTGTCGATCGATGCGTTGCTCCAGCGCCTCACCAATCTGACGGTGCAGCCATCGTCGCCGCCCTGACGACAGCGAATGCTCAACAGTTTCGCGAATCACATCATGGGTGAAGCGAAAGCTGTCGTCCTTGTCTTCTTCCAGCAGGCGGGCGGCGGTAGCCGCCTCCAACGCCGTGATCACCTCCTCTTCGGGGCGACCAGTGACCTGGCTGAGCAATGCCCAGGGGACCACGCGTCCGACCACGGCGCCCACCGCGAGCACCTCGCGCGCGTTGTTCGGCAGCGCAGCGACCCGCTGGTCGATAACCTGGGCAACGCTCCAAGGCAGATCGAGCTCCGGTTCACCGCCGTCATTTCTCCGCAGTTGCTCAGCGTAACTGATCAGATATAGGGGAACACCACCCGCCCGGCGCACGATGACCGGCAGATATTCACGTCCTCCCCCACCACTCCCGGCCAGCAACTCCGCCAGCAACTGGCTGGCTTCGTCCTCCGTGAGTGGCTCCAACTCCAGCACTTGCAGCAGCGAGGCCCGGGCCAGGTCAGCCACGAAGCCGCGAATGGGCGAGTCGGCCGGCGCCTCGGAATCACGGTAGGCACCAATCAATTGGAGCGGTGTCGTCCGAGCGGTCGTCACCAGCGCGGTCAGCAGATCCATAGCATCCTGGCCCGCCCACTGCAGGTCGTCGAGCACGAGCAGGACACAATGGTTCGTCGCCACCGACTCGAGGTACTCGGCTACCGCTCGGAATAGGAGGCGTCGTTCCTGCACAGGTTGGCGCAACGGCAGAGTCTGAGCGTCAGTCCCGGATACGTTTGCGCCATGGACCATCGCGAGCTCGGGCAGAAGCAGTCCGAGGTAGCCTGCTCGCTGTAGCGCGGTCGCACGCCTGTCCGGCGTTAGCTTGGCGAGGGAGTCGCCAATGGCATCTGTGACTGGGGCATAGGGATCCTGGACGCGACGCTGGCAGCCACCTCGGATCACCCGCCATCCGCTCCGGGCTGCCAGCTCTACTGTCTCCTCGAGCAGACGCGTCTTGCCGATCCCCGGCTCGCCTGAAAGCAGCAAGACCGGCGGGCTGAGTCTCGCGAGGAACTGACGGATGGCGACAAGCTCGCGTTCTCGTCCCGAGAGCGACCGGGCTGTCGTCACGGCATTCTTGGACGGAGCGAGTGCCGCACGGAGAGCCACCAACTCGCGCTCTCCCAACGAAAGGGCTTCGGCAAGGCGTTCGAGCGCGCGTTGCGAAATTTGCCGCTGCCCGCGTTCCAGCTTGCTGATGTAATCCGCGCTGTACCAACTCCGGGCCGCGAGCTCTTCCTGCGTCAATCCCGCAAGTTGGCGGTAACGGCGCAGCAATTGGCCACTCGTAGGTCGCGCTCGGGCCAATTCTGATGAAGGCTCGTTCGATTGCGCCACGTCAGGCTCCCGCCAGCCATTGCTTTCGCCCAGATGCACAAAGTGTCGGTAGCCAATTCTTACCGAACCGAGACGAACACGCAATGGCAGCGGCTAGGATTGCGCAAATGACGAGTAATCGTTCTTCTTGCGACAGCAGTTGTTAAAACAATATTCCTTCGACTCGATGGTTTCACGTATACGAAAGCAGTGGATGGCGCAAGTCGTCCACCGCTGGTGTTATCCGTCGAGTTTGTCGATCCACTGCCGGTTCACGACCTCATCAGAAGGGCCGGAACGGCGAGGGGAGGTTGAAGGTCAAGCTCGTGACCATGTTCGCCATGCTTGACTGGTAGTTCGCGTCCCCGCTGTAGGTCGCCGTCGCGAAGCCCACTACGGTGCTCAGTAAGGACACCGTACACGTCGCCGTCCCGCTGCTCGGGTCCACCGGCTGCGTCCCACACCCGCTGATCGCCACGCTGCCCACCTTGAACGCTACTGTGCCCGTCGGATGCCCGCTCCCCGGTGCGTTCACCGTGATGGTCGCGGTGTACGTCACGCCCGTCAGGCTGATCGTCTCGGCCAGCTTCGTCGTGGTGGCCGCCTGATTGACCGTCTGGGTTAGCGTGCCAGTGCTGGACGCATAGGCACTGGTCCCAGTGTAGCTGGCCGAGATCGGATGCGTTCCGGCGCTCGTTGGCGTCGCGCTACAGGTGGCTTTGCCGGTGCCGTCAACAGGGACGGCAGCACAACCGGGAATGGCGACGTTGCCATCCATGAAGCGCATCGTGCCGCCGTCCGGCGTCGGACTCACGACGGCTGTGTAGACGATTGGCTGGCCGACCACCGACGGATGCACGCTGGAGGAGAGCGTCGTGCTGGTGCGGACCAACACGGTCTGATCCAGTGAATCCTGGCTCGGCAGGAAGACGTCATCGCCACTGTAGCTGGCCGTAACGTGATGGATGCCAGGGTTGCCGAGATTGACGGCGCAGGTGGCGCTGCCGTCGTTGGAGACAGGCTGGGCGGTACACCCCGAGATCGCGTTGCCACCGTCGGAGAAGGCAACCGTGCCACTGAGTGTGCCGCTGCTCGGACCATTGGCGGTGACGCTGGCCGTGAAGGTGACCAGGTCACCGTCGACCGAGGGATTCAGCGAGGACGTGAGCTTGGTGGTCGTCGGCACCTGAACGGTTTCGGTGACCGTCTTCGTGTCATGAGCGCCCGTTTCGTCCGTCGCGGTGATCGTCACGGTGTACCTCCCGCCACTGGCGTAGGTATGGGTTGCATTGAACGGGAGATGGATGCCGTCGGTATCACTGTACGCGTTCAGCGAGTCAAACGAAACGTTCGAGGAACAGGTGTGGACCTGATTGACGATGGGGCAGTCCAGGGGGTTGGGTGAATAGACATCGTGAGCGGTTCCGTCGCCCCAACTGATGTCCAACGCTTCGGTATCCAGACTTCCGGCGTGAACAATTTCGCCGCCGAGCGCCGCCTGGCTGCCCTGCAATACGTGGAAGACGTTGTGTGGGCCGACGCAGATGGTGCCGAACTGCGGAATGCATTCGCCATAAATCAGAAGACTCGGCGCGACGTCGGCCACCTGAACGTCAAACGATTGGGAGGTCTGTCGACCATTCGAGTCGAAGGCAGTCAGGTAGACCTTGAACGTGCCTGCGCCCGGGAACGTATGGGTGACGTCCGCCCCGTACACGGTCCCCGTCAGGCATGGTCCAGGCAGGCAGATATTGGTCTTGTCTTCGAACTGCCATGCATAGCTCAGGTTGGCGCCGATCGGCGAGGTCGCCGATGCGTGGAACTGTGATGGGCTCCCTTCAGGCGCGAGAGTTTCCTGGTGCGTGAGATCCTGGGGTACTGGAGCCGGGATGACGGAGGCCGAATACATGTTGCCCGAGCCGTCGAGAAAATGTATCTCGGGGCTGTACGAGCAGGTCTTATCGGTGAGACAGGTCGACGGATCGAACGTGGCTGCGTCAGCGTTATGGTCTTTCACCGCAATGAACTGATAGCCGACCGTCGGCCAGTTGACCAGCCATGCCGTCTGACCATTCCCGTCCCAGTCGGTGTAGTGGATGCGCAGCGTCTGAAGGTCAGTGTTCGTTCCAGCGGTAGAGTCGACCGCGTGATCGATGAACCAGTTGCCGTGCAGTCGTGACGTGGTCGTCAGACTGTCGTCGGCGCCGGTGGTGAGATTCTTCTGGGTACTCTTGAACGTGATGGTGTTCGCGTAGGTCGGATCGCCGAGAACCGGCGAGGCCGCGGTTCCGGTGTTTTGCCGGACCTTGAAGATCGGATCCGTGTTCGTTGACACGCTCGGAATCGCTGGTGGGTTCAGACACACCGCGCCGGTGGAGGCATCGACAGTGTTGCACGTTCCAGGATTGGGCTCGGGGAGCGTAGCGCCAACGAAAAGGGAATAGAGACCGGCAAGCGAGTCCGAATTGTTGACTAAAGAGGGCAAGTCGGGTGTGTCGTTCACCGCGTGGGAGTACAGCTGGCCGATCTGACCCGGCACAGCGGCCGCGTTGAACAGGTCGACCGAGTAGAAGCCGATGGCGATGGCTCCCGCGACCGCGACAAGGACCAGAGCGGCGATGGACGCAACAGCTACCCCGATCACGGCCGCAAACGGAAACAGGAACGTAGATGCGGCACCAAGCCCTGCGCCTCCCATTTCAATCGTTATGGTCGAAGCCAGGGTCAGTGCGGTGATGGCGGCCGCGGTGCCGACTCCGAACCCGATCCCGATGGCGACATCATTGACCGCTTGCGCGAACTGCGGAGTGTTGAAGAGCTGGTTATTGACGTCGTCGGTTCCCCACTTTACGAATTGGTCGTACGACGGTCCCAGGGGAGTGCAGATCGCGCCTTCGGGACAGGTCGAGCTGCACGTGACGTTGTTCGCGTCGCTGTACGCCGTCTGGTCGGGCGACGGTGGCGCGAAGACGCAGTATCCCTCCGTGTAGTGGTGGCCGTTGTAGGTCACGCATGGCCCGGTCGCGGGGCAGGAGCTTACCTCGCCCGCGTAGTTCAAGGGCGTCACCGGGCATGTCCCTCCGCCGCACAGGAAATTCTGGATGTCACTCTGACTCGGGGTGCCGGACATGAGCGAGTCGTAGCCGCTCGCGCTCAACCCGGCCCATTTGACGTACTCCAGTCCGGCATCTTTGGCCGCGAGGATGGCGTCGCGCTTGTAGACCGCGGTCAGCCAATCGACGGCGTTTTGCTGGTCGGTAGTACGACATTTGTCGCCAGGCGTCTGATTACTGCCGCAGACTGGCGTCGTGATTGCGTTCATGATCAGCATCCAGAGCTCGGCCAGAGCGTCTGAGCGCCCCCACGTCTGCGCCGCCGTCGCGTCACTCGACGGCAATTGGTGGTCAGAAAGGGTGTTCTGGATCGCCTGATTCTGGAGGTTGAGCAACGACGCGTATTGAGCACTGGTCGCCGCGTAGATGCCGTCGCCGCCATTGATGTACGGGCTTAAGAGAGGAGCGGGTACGGTTCCGACGGGGCCACTGCCGCTGCCCGGACAGTAGACGGCCGGGCCGATGATGATGCACTGGTCGGCTCGGGCCGGAA
Source organism: uncultured Chloroflexia bacterium (assembly GCA_963782955.1). Taxonomy (GTDB): domain Bacteria; phylum Chloroflexota; class Chloroflexia; order Thermomicrobiales; family Thermomicrobiaceae; genus CALAGB01. The sequence goes on from CAWALJ010000002.1 coordinate 956,310, forward strand.
CGGGGTCAAGCCCGAAGGACTCCACCACCATCAGGATGCTGAGCAGTATAGACAGTCCACGCAACGGGAAACGAGGCAGGCGAACTCCAAAACGCTGGTCCTGCGTTATGGCAGTGACCAGGGCATGCAGCAGGACCCAGGTAGACTTCATCGTTCTTCGCGCCTTTCATTGCCAAATGCTGGACCGCGTAGATGCACTATGTGCGGGGGATCCAGGAATGTCCACAGACAAACCCGGACAAATCGACCCGGACAAATCGGGTCAATAGCGGCTACCCGGACGGCATGAACTATGATTCGGCGAGACGAGTCGTCCACCATGACCCGGCAAGGGGACGTAACGATGCGTGAGATCCACGTCAACGAGATCAGTGAAGCTGTCCGGCAGCTCTGCCTGGAGGCCAACTACGTCATGGGGGACGACGTGCGCCAGGCGTTGACGGTGGCGCAGTCGCGCGAGGTGTCGCCGCTGGGGCGCGAGGTGCTCGGACAGATCCTGGAGAACATGGCGATCGCAGAAGAGGATCGCGTGCCAATGTGCCAGGATACCGGGACGGTGGTGGTCTACAGCGCGGTGGGGCAGGATGTCCACATTGTGGGCGGAGCCTTCGAGGACGCCATCAATAGAGGCGTGCACGAAGCCTACGACGTCGGCTATCTGCGCAAGTCGATGGTGTCTCACCCATTCACCGCACGCACCAACACCCGCGACAACACCCCCGCCGTGATCCACACACGCGTGATCCCCGGTGTAAAAATCCGGCTCGCGGTGCTGGCCAAGGGTGGCGGTGCCGAGAATATGAGCCGCCTGGCGATGCTGACGCCAGCCCAGGGACGCGACGGCATCAAGCAGTTCGTGCTGGAGACGGTGAAGATCGCCGGGCCGAACGCCTGCCCGCCGGTCATCGTCGGACTCGGCATCGGCGGGACGTTCGAATCGGTGGCGCTGCACGCCAAACACGCGCTGCTGCGCGACATCGGCACACCAAACCCGGATCCCGAAGCAGCCGAGTTGGAGCAGGAACTCCTGACCGAGATCAACAAGCTGGGCATCGGTCCACACGGTTTCGGTGGGCGTATCACCGCGCTGGCAGTGCACGTAGAATCTTTCCCGTGCCACATTGCCAGCTTGCCCGTCGCGGTGAATCTGCAGTGTGGCCCCGCCGCTCGTCATCGGGTCATCGACCTGTAGCCACTGTGGAGGACCCGATGGAACCAAAGCGCATCACCGCGCCACTCGATGGGGAGACGATCGACAGCCTGCACGCCGGCGATCACGTGCTGATCAGCGGGATACTGCTCACGGCCCGCGACGCCGCCCACAAGCGGCTCGTCGAAACGCTGGAGCGAGGGGAGCCGCTACCGGTCGATCTGACGGGACAAATCGTCTACTACGTCGGTCCCGCTCCGGCAAAGCCGGGCCAGCCTGTAGGCTCGGCCGGTCCGACCACGAGCGGTCGACTCGATCCGTTCACGGTTGCGCTGCTCGAAGCGGGCATGCGCGGCATGATCGGCAAGGGATATCGCAGTCCACAGACGCGCAGGGCCATCGCCCACTATGGCGCCGTCTATTTCGCCGCGTTGGGTGGAACGGGTGCGCTCCTCGCCAAGCGCATTACCTCGGCCGAGGTGATCGCCTACGAGGATCTCGGCACGGAAGCCATCCACCGATTGACCGTGGTCGATTTTCCGGCCATCGTGGTCAACGATCGCTACGGCGGCGACGCTTATCAGGACGCGTTGAAAGAGTATGCAGAGGGGTAGGGATTGAGCCAATAATCGTTAATTCGAGTATAATATCTCCTTGGAATCTCGACGAACATAATTGCGCACGCTGATGCCAGCACTCGCTAGAGAATCTACAGGAGATGAGGTTGAACCATCAATTCTTGAGGAACCTTCCCATGACTCCGTCGGAAGAGCGAGAATCTGAGATGGCAGACCTTTATGATGAATGGTTCGCAGAAATAGCCCATAGTGGGGATGGGCATTCACGCGCAGTCACAAGTCAATCAATTCCGCACAATGATCAACTATCCAGGGAATTGTCACCAGGTCGATACCAAGACGAAGTCTTCGAGAATGAAGATCGATCCAGGCAACACGGTGCTACTACGCCTGAAATCAACCAGACAACTCATGGAACACTTCCACGTCCTGGAGGGTACGTCTGGAGGAAGCACAGTCGCCGTGCACTTCACGACATGGCCAGTTCAAATCCGGAGATCTTCATAATCATTGCGAACGCTTGCGGGAACTGGAGACCGTCGAAACTCCAATTAGAGCACATCGACGCCGTCGTCCTCCGATTCATCGATTCGAAATTGGAGCACCTAAATGAACCCGTTCCCGGGATGGGAGCACGAACTGCAGGACTGGGAACCGGCAGCTATGCCTTGACACGGGAGTTCATCGTTGGGATTACTTCCTACGAACGAAGAACTCTAGCGTTGAAGATCGTCAAGGCGGTGAAGGCGTCCGGTGAAAGTGGCTCGATCCAAGTTGAGTTGGCCAAAGTTGGATTGATTAGCCGTCATCGGATTCGCTGAGTGACTTGAAAAATAGAACGGCGGCACCGCCGAATAGTGTTGGACTATTGCTCCGCTGGTCCTAATCTCGGAATCACCGGCGCTTTGCCCCGCTTGTAGACCATGATGGTGCGGTTGAACGTGATCACCACCGTGCCGTTCTGGTTGTAGCCGGTCGTCTTCACCGTCACGATGCCGACGTTCGGCCGCGACTTCGACTCCCGCTTGCTCAGTACCTCCGACTGCGAGTAGATCGTATCCCCTTCAAAGACCGGATTCGGCAGGCGTACCTCGTCCCAGCCCAGGTTGGCCATGACGTTCTGAGAGATGTCGGTCACGCTCTGGCCGGTGACCAGCGCCAGGGTGAAGGTGGAGTCGACCAATGGCTTGCCGAACTCGGTCTGAGACGCGTAATGATGATCGAAATGAATCGGCGCGGTGTTCTGCGTCAGCAAGGTGAACCAAATGTTGTCGGTCGTCGTCACCGTGCGGCCGAGCGGATGCCGATAGACGTCCCCAACCTCGAAATCCTCGTAGAAGCGTCCAGTCCAGCCCTGTTTTTCGGTCATGTCTTGTCCCACACGTGTAGGGGCAGACCCCCGTGTCTGCCCTATGGAATCGTTCCTCAAACGAGGGTAGACCCTCGTGTCTGCCCTTACAGGCGAGCGACGATTATCAAACGGTTCCTGCGTCGCGCAGCCGTTCGATCTCGCTCTCCGCATACCCCAACTCCGCCAGAATCACGTCGGTGTGCGCGCCGAGTTCCGGGATCGGCCCCATCGGGTAGTCGAATCCGCTCGTTCTCGACCGGAGGCAGCAGCGCGCGTAGCGGTCCGACCGGAGAATCGACCTCACGCCAGCGATCGCGCGCGGCGAGCTGCGGATGATCGATGAACTCCTGCACCGAGTTCATGCGCGCGTTGGCGATCTGCGCCTCGTCCAGCCGCTCGACGACCTCAGCCGCCGTCAACTCCGCAAAGACCTCGCCGATCAGCGCGTAGAGCGCATCGCGATGCTCGACCCGAGCCCCGTTGGAGGCGAAACGCTCGTCGAATACGACCTCCGGCCGCCGCAGCACGATCTCACAGAACTTCGCCCACTCCCGCTCGTTCTGCACCGCCAGGTTGACCGCGCTGCCATCACCAGCCGTGAACGGGCCGTACGGCGCGATCGAGGCGTGGCTGGCGCCGTAGCGGCCCGGCTGACTGCCGCCGTAGGCGGTTAAGTACATCGGATGGCTCATCCATTCGCCCAACGTATCGAACAGCGCAATCTCCAACGCCGCACCTTCGCCGGTTCGCTCGCGTTGATAGAGCGCGGTCAACACGCCCGGAGTAGGCGTACATGCCGCCGGAGATATCGGCCACCGAGATGCCAACCTTGGCCGGTGTATCGGGCGTGCCGGTAACCGAGACCAGTCCGGTCTCGCACTGGATCAGCAGGTCATAGGCCTTCTTGTCCCGATACGGTCCGGTGGAGCCATAGCCCGACATGGCGCAGGTGATCAGACGCGGATTGCTCGGCGCGCACGTCGTCGGCACCAAATCCCAGTCGGTCGACCGCACCCGGGGCCAGATTGTGCAAGAAGACGTCGGCCGTCGCCAGCAGCTTGCGCAGGATCTCCTTCGCCTCGGGCTGCTTCAGATCGAGCGTCAGCGACTCCTTGCCGCGATTGAGCCAGACGAAATAGCTGGCCAGTCCGTTGACCTTGCTGTCGTAGCCGCGCGCGAAATCGCCGCTGCCGACCCGCTCGATCTTGATGACTCGCGCGCCCAGATCGGCCAGCTGGCGCGTGGCGAATGGTGCGGCGACTGCCTGCTCCAACGCGATGACGGTGATTCCTTCGAGTGGCAGCATCAGAACGACCTCGGCAATCCGAGCACGTGCTCGCCAACGTACGAGAGGATCAGGTTGGTCGAGATCGGTGCCACCTGATACAGGCGCGTCTCGCGGAATTTGCGCTCGATGTCGAACTCGGCGGCGAAGCCGTAACCGCCATGCGTCTGGATGGCGACGTTGGCCGCCTCCCACGAGGCATCGGCCGCCAGCATCTTCGCCATGTTGGCCTCGGCGCCGCACGGCTCGCCGTTGTCGAACAGCTCGGCCGCCTGGACAGCGCATCAGGTCGGCAGCCCGCACGTTGACGTAGGCCCGCGCGATCGGGAACTGGATCCCCTGGTTCTGGCCGATCGGCCGGTCGAAGATCACTCGGCCCTTGGCGTAGTTCGACGCCCGCTCGATGAACCAGTCGCCGTCGCCGATACATTCGGCGGCGATCAGGATGCGCTCGGCGTTCATGCCGTCGAGAATGTAGCGGAAGCCACGTCCCTCCTCGCCGATCAGGTTCTCTGCTGGGATCTTCAGGTCGTCGAAGAAGAGGGCGTTGGTGTCGTGATTCATCATGGTGTCGATCGGATGCACTTCGAGTCCGTTGCCCGACGCGCCTCACGCAGATCGACCAGGAAGACGGAGAGACCTTCCGACTTGCGCTGCACCTGGTCGCGCGGCGTGGTGCGCGCCAGCAGGATCATCAGGTCGGAGTGTGGCACGCGCGAGATGAAGACCTTCTGGCCGCGCATCACGTAGTGGTCGCCGTCGCGCGTCGCGGTCGTGCTTGATCTTGGTCGTGTCGGTGCCGGCGTCCGGCTCGGTCACGCCGAAGGCCTGCAGGCGCAGCTCGCCGGTGGCGATCTTGGGCAGATAGCGCTGCTTCTGCTCCTCCGAGCCGTGTCGCAGCAGCGTACCCATGGTGTACATCTGGGCGTGACAGGCGCCGGCGTTGCCGCCGGAGCGATTGACCTCCTCCAGGATGATCGACGCCTCGGTCACGCCGAAGCCAAGCCCGCCATATTCCTCAGGAATCAGTGCGCTCAAGAAAGCTGGCGTCGGTCATGGCCCTGCACGAACTTCTCAGGATAGGCGCGCTCTCGATCGAGCTCGCGCCAGTACTCGTCGGGGAACCGAGCGCAGAGCTCGCGCACCGCCTGTCGCAGCTCGGCATGGAGCTCTTTCGTCTCGACCACCGACACTTCCTCCCACGTTGATCGATCGCGAACTCCGCATCCGCGGCTACTATAAACCGGCGAGCGCAACCGTGGAGGGCCGGATCGAGTCCGACCCGCGTTCGTTTCAATGCGCGATGCGATGTCGTTATCGAGCTAGCGGGGCTGCTCGTAGCTGGCGGTGACGACCGTGTGCAGGCCGCCACGCACGTTGAAGTCGCCCGTGACCGTGGCCCGGCGTGGCGCGATGGCCGCGACGAGGTCGTCCAGAATGGTATTGGTGACCTTCTCGTGAAAGGCGCCTTCGTTGCGATAGGACCAGAAATAGAGTTTGAGTGACTTGAGCTCGACGCAGAGCTCGTCTGGCACGTAATCGATGGTGATAGTGGCAAAGTCAGGCTGGCCGGTCATCGGACAAACGCAGGTGAACTCGGGCGTCGAGATATTGATCTCGTAATCGCGCTCGGGATTCGGATTCGCGAATGTCTCGAGCGTCCGGCTCGGCGAGGTTGGCATCAGGCTCTCCCTGCAAATCGAACTGACATCGTTTGCAATCGGCGGAATCCCACCAAACCGATCAAGTATACGAAGTGATTGAGACCCGCCGCATTGTCAGGACAATCCTGACGGTTCATTGCGGGGTCTTGCGTATCCCATCCGAAGGCGTCATGCTGTAGAACTGCCGGAGGACTAGAGAAAAGGAGCGGGTCGGGACATGCGTGGATTAGAACAACATCGGTTGACCAGCAAAGAGCGTGCGGCCGTCATCGGCGTGGCGATCTTCATGATGCTGCTCCTCACGCTCTGGATTTTCACGATCATCTGGATGCTGCCAAATCCGAGTCAGGGCCTGGTCTAGCGCCAGTCTTCCAACGTTCCATTCAACATTGAACGAATCGCCGTCCCGAATGGGACGGCGTTTGCGTTGTTCGTCGTTGTCGCTCACGACCCTCGCTCAGCGTCGTACTAAGAACACATAGGCCGCAACGAACCCAACTTGCAGCAACAGAACCAACGCCATTCGCGCCAGGAAGCTGCGTTTTGCGGTCTTATGATGTACCAGCCGCATCGTCAGCAGTGCAGCCGGACTCCCGCCCAAAAGCGCGATGCCGAGCAGCACGTTCTCCGGCACCCGAGTGACACGGCGGCTCGAGATCGCCTTGTCATAGCTATAGGCAATGATGGCAGTCACGTTGATCGGGAGTAGCCAGTCGAACAGCATTCCAGGGAGCACGTGTCGCCAGAGGAGCGCCGCAAACGGGGCAAGCGTCAAAACTGCAAACACCACACCATACAGACCGAACGGGTTGACGTGTCCGCGAGGGCGCTTTCGCTTCGGTGTTGTCAGAACATTGGAACGTCGGTTCATTGGACAAGCATTACAGAAAGCGACAGCCCGCGAAACACGGACTGCCGCTTGATCCTTCTCAGACGATTACCCTCTGGCGGATTAGAAGCCACCCGTCCCGTTCGGCGTGCCGTTGCCGGTCGGTCCATCGTATCCCGGCTCTCCGGTGCAGAGGCATGGACTGCACGTGCCGTTGCTGCCACTCGTCACGTCGTTGAGCGGTGCGTTGGAGGCATACACCACCGAGGCACCATTGACGGAACCCGCGTTGGCTGCCTGCGCGTAGATGCTGGCGATGATCGGCGACGCGACGCTGGTGCCACCGAAGACCAGCCAGCCGCTCAAACCCTGGTAGCTATACGAATCGTAGACCGCGACGCCGGTCGCCGGATCACCCACGGCCGCGACATCCGCTACCATGCGGTTGCTACAGCCCGAGAGACCAAGGCTCGTCTGCCAACTTGGTGAAGGTCTCGTCAGGCGCTCGACCGCGCTGCCGCTCCCAAACCGTCTCAGACCATCCACGGGAATTGCTCGCTTTGTTGAGCGTGGTTCGGCCGACAGCCGTCACATACGGTGACGCGGCCGGGTATTCGACGCCGTACCCGGCGTCACCGGCGCTCGCCGTGATCGCGATTCCTGGGTAGTTGAAGTACACGTCCATGGTCGACTCGGTGCTGAACTCATTACCTCCGTAACTGTTGGAGATCGCGACCACGCCGGTGCGAGACGCAGCGGTGTTTTCTGCGGTCGCGAGATTACTGAAGCTGTTAGAGCTGGCTTCAACCAACAGGATCTTGCAATTCGGGCAGGTCGCCGAAACCATGTCGAGATCGAGAGAAATCTCTTCAGACCAACCGCCGTTCGCTCGTGGGTAGCGCTTGCCGCCGTTTTGGTCGATCTTGGTGAAACACCCGTTGCTGGTGGTGCACGGCGGCAACCCAAACTGATTGCGATAGACTGCCAGATCACTCTCGGCGTACGGGTCATCGTAGGCATCCACTATTCCACGGTCGGGGCGTTCGTGAAGGACGCCGGAGAGATGTTATATGCCGACTGCAGGTCGCTCGGTCCATAACCGCTGGGGGAAACTGGCTGCGGTGTCGGCGTAGCCGTCGGAGTTGGCGTCGGTTTGCCCCCTCCTCCATGCCCGCCTTTGTCCGTGCGAACGATCGAGTCACAGAGCGCTGTCCCTGCTTGTGCAGGTCCCGGGCAAACTGGTCTGACCGACATCGCGACCGCCTGACCTGGAGGCGACGATGACCTCTGCGCCCACACGCTGGCAGGTGCCAAGGCCAGCAGCAACACAACGCCGACTGCGAACAGAACCCCACGCGACCTGCTCACGTGATCATTCCCTTCCTTCAAATGTCCGCGCCGGGGCGATGATCGCGAACGGTCACCGCTCGATCCAACACGGCATCACGCCACAAACGTTCCACGTCAAAGACTGTGGGCCCATCCGACGACTGATAGCAGCAATTGCAGGTGATTATGGCAAATCACGTATAGTCTATGAGCCGCACGAACGTTCGTCTAGTCCCCAAAAGGCGTATGAAATGGGACGAAACATCGAGAAGCCCTTCATCGTTGAGTTGTGCAGGGGGGTTACAGGTGGTGCAGATGATGAGGGCAGCTGGACGTGGATGGCGATTTCAGCACGCCACCCCCGGGAATGTCAATCAGTCGCTGAATCCCCGACTGATCAGCAACCGGAAACTGAATGGCCTCAGTCGTTGTCGCCACCGGACGCAACAGCGGTCTCTTGAGCGACAACCCCTGGTGTCACCGGCGACGCCGGAGCAGGAGTCGCAATGCCGTGCAGCACGATCGAGCAGACCATTCGCGCCGCCTCATCCGGATCCGCAGGCATGCTCAACAACGGATCTCGCACCGAATTGATCACGAAGCCAATCAGCGTGTGAAAGAAGAGATATGCCGCCATACGTGGCGCGACGTTGCGCATCTCGCCGCGCGCCGCGGCGCGCTCAAACAGAGCGGTGAGGGTGACGACGAACCGATCTAGCTCTTCGTGAACGTCCTGATGCCGGCTTTCCGGAACGTGATTCTTGAAGTCCGACATCATCCGCAGGCTGTCTGGACTGAGTTGGTCGACGTAGAGGCGAGCGATGTGCTGGATGGTCTCGTCGAGGGTGCCCCCGCGAGCGATCTCACGTTCGATACTCTGCCGCTGGCGTTCCATCTCGCCCACCACTACCTGGGCAAAGAGGTCGTCCTTATCACGAAAGTGGTAGTAGAGTGCGGCCTTGGTCATGCCGACAGCGTCGGCAATTTGCTGCATCGAAACTTCAGCGTAGCCGCGCTCCAGGAAGAAGCGGCGCGCTTCGTGCAATACCCGCTCTCGTCCACCAGTAACCGCATTCATCGAAATACCCAGCCGTCTCCGAGTTACCTACAGGCTCGCCACAACCCGATATGCCCGCCCGAAGGGTTGACAAACCGGGATTTACGCATTACATTACTTACCGACCGGTTAGTAAGTGGACCGCTCCCCCAAGAGCGCTCACCGATCACAGTGTACTTACCGGACGGTCAGTTGGTCAAGTCGATTGTATGAGCGCGCAATTCGGTTGCCGGAGGTGGCGTAGTGAGTTCCGGGTATGGAGTCATCGCTGAAGGGCTGCAAAAGCACTTCGGTCAGACGCACGCATTGCGTGGCGTCGATCTCGAAGTCAAAGAAGGGTCGATCCTCGGCGTGCTTGGACCCAACGGCGCCGGAAAGACGACGGCAGTCCGCATTCTTACCACCCTACTCGAGCCGGACGCCGGGGAGGCGCAGGTCGCCGGGTTCAACGTCCGCAGCCATCCTAACGAGGTGCGCCAACGCATCGGCCTCACCGGCCAGTACGCCGCTCTCGACGACATGCTGACCGGCCGTGAGAATCTGGAGATGATGGCGCGCCTGTATCATCTGCCCCGCGCCCACTCGCGCAAGCGCGCCACCGAACTACTGGAACGCTTCAATCTGGTCGAGGCAGGCGGACGACCGGTCAAGACCTATTCCGGTGGTATGCGGCGGCGACTCGACCTGGCCGCCAGTCTGGTAGCGGAACCGCCGGTGTTGTTCCTCGATGAGCCCACCACCGGTCTCGATCCCCGCAGCCGCCTCGGCATGTGGGAACTGATCGAAGAGCTCGTCGCCGGAGGCACGACGCTGCTGCTCACCACACAGTATTTGGACGAAGCCGATCGACTGGCCGACCAAATCGCGGTCATCGACGAAGGTCGAGTCATCGCCCGCGGCACGTCCGCCGAACTTGAAGAAAGAGGTCGGTGGCGAGCGCCTGATGGTGACTCTGGGTCCGAACAGTGACGCGGCGAGCGCGGCTCAGGTGCTGCAACGCTACGGAGCCGGAGTGGTCCACGTCGGTGAGGACCGGCGACAACTCTCGGTTCCGGTAGATGCCGAACCCGGATTGATCACCCGTGTCGTGCGAGACCTTGAAGACGCTGGTGTCGTGCTCGACGACCTCGGGTTGCACCGACCAACGTTGGATGACGTCTTTCTTACCCTCACTGGACACGCTGTCGACGACGTCCGCTCCACGCGTCCGTCGAATGGAACCGACGCCAAGGAGCAGATCGGAGAAGAAGCCGCGTGAGCATCACTTCGGCCAGACAACAACCACGATCGGGACCTGGTGTATGGGAACGATTCAGCTGGGCGATCGCCGACGCCTGGGTGATGACCGTGCGCAACCTGCGGCACATCCCGCGCAACCCTGAACTGCTGCTCGATGTGACCGTGCAGCCAGTCCTGTTCGTGCTCCTATTCCGCTACGTCTTCGGCGGCGCGATCAATACGGGGAGTATCAGTTACGTCAACTATCTGATGGCGGGCATCTTCGTGCAAACGATCGTCTTCTCGTCACTCAGCACCGGCATCGGGCTGGCAAACGACCTCAAGCTGGGCTTGATCGACCGCTTTCGCTCGCTACCGATGTCCCGTTCGGCGGTGGTGGCCGGCCGTACCATTACCGATCTACTCCGCGGCATTATCGCCGTGGTAATGATGCTGATCGTGGGATTGGCAGTTGGCTTTCGTCCCCATGGAAGCGTAGTGGGCTGGCTCACCGGGCTTGGACTGTTGCTCCTGTTCGGTTATGGCCTCTCCTGGTTGGGCGTGACTGTCGGCGTGCTGTTGCGCACGCCTGAAGCGGTGCAGGCAGGTATGTTCATCGCCGTCTTTCCGCTCACCTTCGCCAGCAGCGCCTTCGTGCCGACGAGCACCATGCCCAGTTGGCTGCAGGCTTTCGCTGACCACCAACCGATGACCTTGGTAGTCAACGCCGTTCGCGCCTTCATTTTGGGGCAGTCACCGGGCTCATACGCCTGGCAGTCGCTAATTTGGGGACTTGGCATCCTCGTCGTCTTCGTGCCCCTTTCGGTCTTTCTCTACGAGCGCCGCGCCGGGCAGTAACGTCTTTTCACGGATCGCTCGTCAAACGACGGGCGGTCCGTTCCTCTACGCCGCAGCCACCTCACCGATTCACCTCTTGACATCGATCTCCGAACTCATATACTCGATCTAGAGTATTTGATAGGGGATATCCGATGGCAAAACGAAAGATCTCCAATCCACTGGCGCTGGCGGTGCTGGCCTGCCTATTCGAAAAGCCGATGCACCCCTATGAGATGGCCTCCACGCTGCGCGATCGGGCCAAACACGAGAGCATCAAGCTCAACTATGGCTCGCTCTACAGCGTGGTCGATTCGTTCCGCGGCGTGAGCTGGATCGAGCCGCAGGAGACCGAGCGGGAGGGGCGGCGTCCAGAGCGCACCGTCTACGCCCTGACGGACGCCGGCTGGACGGAGTATTTCGACTGGCTCAGCGAGCTCATCGCGGTGCCTATCAAGGAGTACACCCAATTCGAGGCCGGGCTCTCGTTCATGCCCTCGTTGACTCGCTGGCGAGGTCGTGAAGCTGCTGCGCAACGCGCCAGTCACTGCTCGAGGAGGAGATGGCACAGAGCCGATGTACGGTGAGGCCGTCTCGGACGTCGCCGTGCCACGTCTCTTTCGCATCGAATCTGAGTACGCGGGTCGCGATGCGAAAGGCCGAGCTGGTTTGGGTCACCAAGAAGCCGACGACGATCGAGGACGGTCGATTTGCTGCTGAGTGATGAACAAGTGCAGCGCATGTGCTCAAGATGGCCAGCGGGATCAACGAGGAGTCGCTCGAGCACATGAAACGATGGGTCAAGGAAGTGCCCATCGGATGTTGGCGCGTTCTGACATCACGGAGGGGGAGTGACGATGCGTGATTGACCGCTAAAACGCACGATCCCTGAGCGGAGTGTTTGCCCCACCCCGTCAGGGATCGGCTTCCTCGAGGCAGTCCAGACGAGCCGAACCTGGCACTCAAGGTCCACTTCAATTGTAAGCCAGGCCGAGCTCCGACGGGACAGCTTCGTCGTGCTGTCGTGTCCTATTGGAGGTACCGACATGGTCTCCAGCGTGCTTTCCAGCGCATGCGTTCAGACAATTGCAGCGGCACCGCCACTCAGCATCGACGTTGCCGATCTGGTCAAGACCTACCCAGGCGACGTCAAAGCGCTCAACGCCCTCAGCTTCAAGGTTACCCAGGAAGTATTTTCGGCCTGCTCGGACCGAACGGCGCGGGCAAGTCGACCGTCGTCAAGATCCTGACGACCCTGTCGCAGAGCGGACTCCGGCCAGGCGCTCGTCTGTGGCGTCGACGTCGACAACGCACCGGAACAGGTGCGGCGACTGGTCGGCTACGTCTCGCAGCAGACCGCCGTCGATCCTGACGCGACTGGCCGCGAGAACCTGAGCGCTTCAGGGCCGACTGTATGGCATGTCAACGGCGAAGCAGCTACGAGCAACGCGTCGACGAAATCCTGGCGGGTTTCGACTTGTCCGACGCGCGCCGGACGGCTGGTCAAGACCTACTCCGGCGGCATGAAACGCAAGCTGGACGTCGCCATGGGACTGGTCCATCAGCCGCGCGTCCTCTTCCTGGACGAGCCGACCACCGGCCTCGATCCCGAAGCTCGCGCCGACATGTGGCGGGAGATCCGGCGACTGACCGCCGAACTGGGCATCACCATCTTGCTGACCACGCACTATCTGGAAGAGGCCGATCAGCTGGCGAACAGGGTGGCGATCATCGACCGCGGCCGCATCGTCGTCGAAGGGACGCCCGAGCAGCTGAAACAAGAACTGCATGGCGACACGATTCAAGTTGAGCTCGGAGTCCGAGCCCGAGAGGGACGTCCGCGCAGACCCTGCGAGGGCTCGGTGAGACGACGTCCGCGAGGTCAGGTCGAGGGGCACGAGGTCCGCGCGCGCGTCGGCAATGGCGCGACGATTTTGCCCCCTGATGTCAGAGCTCGATACGCCGGGCTCCGCATCACATCGGTCACCGTCGCTCGTCCGTCTCTCGATGACGTCTATCTTCGTTATGCCGGCCGCAGCTTCGCCGCTGCTCACGAGGAGGGATCCCGATGACCAACACCGTCTCTGCATCTTGCTATGTCTGCCTGCGCGGTGTGCGCTTTCTGTTGCGACAACCGTTCTTCATCGCCGTCACATTGGTCCAGCCTCTGATGTGGTTGCTCCTGTTCGGCCAGCTCTTCAAGCGCGTGACACAGATGCCTGGCTTCGGCACGGCTCCTACATCACCTATCTCACGCCCGGCGTGGTGGTGATGACTGCCCTCTTCACCTGCGGCTGGTCCGGAATGAGCGCTGGTCGATGACATGGATCGCGGCATTATGGATCGATTTCTGGTGGCTCCGGTGCGACCGAGCGCGCTGCTGGTGGGCATGTTCATGTATGAGGCGATCGTCACATTGATCCAGGCACTGATCATCATCGGGCTCGGCTATCGTAATGGGCGCGCGCTTCGACGGCGGTGTCGCGCAGCCTGGTCGCCATGTTGGCTGGCACGATACTCCTTGGCGCCACCTTCGCTTCTTTCTCGAACGCCGTCGCGCTGAACGTGCGCCAAGAGCGAATCAGTCATCGCCGTCGTCACTTTCTTGCAGTTGCCGCTTACCTTTATGTCGACCGCTTTCATGGCCAAGGAGCTCACGCCACACTGGATTCAGATCGTAGAGCTATTCAATCCGGTGAACTGGGCGGTTGACATCGGACGACAATCCCTCAGCGCCAATGTCGATTGGACGTTCGTGGGATTGCACCTGGCCTATCTGCTTGCGCTTACTCTGGCCTGCCTGTGGCTCTCGGTGAACGCGTTCCGCGCCTACCAGCGTTCGATCTGAGGACCGCGGCGCATGGCCTCGCGGTAAAAGGTCACGCAGACACAAAAACAGCCGCCTTGCTGCGATCGTGCAACTCGGCGGCTTTGTGCGTTTCTGAGCTGTTTCCCGGTCAGATGACCGGATGTCGATCGTCGAACCCGACGGTGGGTTGAAGGATCAGCGAATGTCAAGAATGCGGAAGCGGCGAATCTTGCGTAGCACGGTCTGCTCACGCGACTCGGTCACGGGCTGCTCGCTCCTGGTGGAGCGATCCTCCGACCAGCGGCGAACCGGCACCGCACGAATGACTGGCTTGCCATCCTGATTGACGACGCTGTAGCGGACAACGGTCTGCATATTACACCTCCGGTGTGCCCAGCTGGACACAAATAACCCCCGGCTAAAGCCGAGGGCTGAGGTGCATATGTTGCACGCTGGCCCGGTTAGCCGGCAGGTTCCCCTATTCGTTTGCCGGAACTACCAGGTTCCAACGTGGACCCTTTCACGAGGTCGAAGTGCGGCGGCGAATGTCACACAATACCGCACAACAGCTACTCAGCCTTGCAGCCGAGCCTATTAACCCTAACACCAACACTACCCGAAGTCAACAGTTTGGCCCGTCTGGACGCCAAAAACGGGACCCGGGACGCGCATCACCATCGGGTTTCAGATGGCAGTCCAGCCACCATCGACCGTCAAGGTATGTCCGGTAATCATCGACGCTGCGGGGCTAGCGAGAAAGACGACGGCCGCCGCTACGTCCTCTGGCTCACCGATCCGGCCCAGCGGAATGCGCTGCACCAAGTCAGGTCCGAGCGTTGGATCGGCGAAGGTCGACGCCGTCAGCGGCGTGCGAATGAAAGTCGGCGCGATTGCGTTTACGCGCACCCCTTTCGGCGCCCATTCCAGCGTGAGTACCCGCGTCAGATTCACCACGCCGGCCTTCGCCGAGCAATAGGCCGCCCGCTTGTAATAACCGATTAAACCGTTCTGCGAGGCGATGTTGACGATCGAACCATGACCACGTTCAAGCATGTGACGACCAATCGCCTGAGCGCAGAAGAACGTCCCTTTGAGATCGACGTCGATCACCGCGTCCCATGAGTCTTCGTCGACATCGACGGCGTCCTGTGGCAGGTTCACACCGGCGTTGTTCACCAGCACGTCGATGTGCCCCTGCCAACCAATCGCGGCACTGGCGAATGCCTGGATGCCGTGTTCGCCGTCCAGATGGCGCACGTCGAGCGGCAGGACCAGCGCCCGCCGACCACGCTGCTCAATCTCACGAGCGGTCGCGGCCGCAAGATCAACGCGATCCGGCAACTCCGACATCACCACATCGGCACCTGCCTCGGCCAACCCGGCAGCGATCGCCTGCCCGAGTCCCGTTCCAGTGCCGGTGACTACCGCGACCTGTCCATCCAACCGAAATGACGGCAATGCCACGTAGTACTCCCTTTCTCCGCTTGTCGACGGCGATTCAGTAAGCCAATCGGTGCAGCGCGCTCGCCAGCACCCGAACTCCCGCGACCGCGTCCTCGGTCGTGGTGAACTCGGCAGGCGTGTGACTCCGTCCGCCCTTGCTCTGCACGAAGATCATAGCGACTCGAGCGATGTTTGCCATACGCTGTGTATCGTGGACCGCGCCACTCGGCATGGTCAGAAACGCGATCCCTTGATCGGTGGCAGCGGCTTGGAGCGTCTCAACGATTGTCGGATCACAGACCAGCGGTTCCAGATCGGTGGTGATCGACCAGCTTACGTCGAGCCCTCGACGCGCCGCGACGGCGCGAATCCACTCCTCATGCATGCGGTAAAGGCGGTTACGCGTGTCCGGGTCCGAATGCCGGGCATCGATGGTGAAGGTGACTCGCTCCGGCACGATAGCCGGGCCGTTCGGTTCAACGTCCATACGTCCAACCGTGGTCACCGCCGGTCGCCCCATGCGCAACGCCGTATCGATGACTCCCAGTGTGATCTCGGCCGCCCCGGCCATCGGATCGCGTCGCAAATCCATCGGACGGGCACCGGCATGATCGGCACGCCCAGTCAGTTCCACCACGTAGTGCCGGATGCCGTTTATGGCGGGCACGACGCCGACCGGAACTCCCGCCTGTTCCAAAATCGGTCCCTGCTCGATGTGTAGTTCGATGAAGGTGTCGATGTCGTTTCGGCGCGCCTCGGGCAAACGGGCCGGGTCGAGGCCGATGGCGCGCATCGCGTCGGCCATGCTTTGGCCATCGTAGCCGAGCATCTCTTCGGCGTCCTGCGGCGTTATTGCGCCAGTAATGGCGCGTGAGCCCAGGAAGTTCGATGCGGGAAAGCGACTAGCCTCCTCCTCACACAGAGAGAGAACTTCGAGGGTTCGCCTCGGCGTCCCGAACTGCTGCTTGAGCGCTGCTACCGCGGCTAGCGCCGAGATGACGCCCAGCGCGCCGTCGAAGCGACCGCCCGGACGCTGGGAGTCGATGTGCGAGCCCGAGACGATCGACTTCCCCGGTTCCGTTCCGGCAAGGCGTCCCCAGACGTTCCCAACCGCATCACGAGACACTTCCAGGCCAGCTTCACGACACCATTCGGCCACCTGATCCTGAGCCGCCATCCATTCCGGGGAGTAGACCGTTCGCCAGACGCCTGTTTCACCATACGCGCCAAACCTGGCCAGGCCGGCGACGTATCGATCCATCTCCGCCGGGTCGATCCGGATCTCGTCAGTCACGCTCAAACCTCCCTGCTGACCCTGCACGTGTATCGACACTCAGAATAGCCGAAGCCATGCGGCTGTGTCGCTCCGCCAGCGATCATGGTACAAACGGAACCATTCGATGGCGCTGGAATCTCAGCCGTCATCGCTCGCATCTGGGAGTGGAGGACAACGATGAACGAGTATCGGATTGCGGTTATCGCCGGTGACGGCATCGGCCGCGAGGTCATCCCGGCTGGCAAACGGGTTCTCGAAGCCGCGCTGGGAGGGACCGCGAAACTCAATTGGAACGATCTCGACTGGGGATCGGACTATTTTCGCCGCACTGGCGCGATGATGCCGAAGGACGGCCTGGAAACCCTGAAACAGCACGATTCCATCTATCTCGGAGCGGTCGGCGATCCCCCTGCCATCCCGGATCACATCACGCTCTGGGGATTGCTGCTGCCCATTCGCAAGACATTCGACCTCTACGTGAACGTGCGGCCGATCAAACTCCTTCCGGGAGTAACCGGACCGCTCGCGGGCAAAAGCTCCAGCGACATCGATATGGTCTATGTGCGCGAAAACACCGAAGGTGAATACGCCGGAGTGGGAGGACGCGTGCACCTCCACACTTCACATGAGGTCGCCATTCAGACGTCGGTCTTCTCACGCTTCAATGTGGAACGGGTGGCTCGCTTTTCGTTCGAGCTGGCTCAGTCACGGCGCAAGCACCTTACCAGCATCACCAAGAGTAACGCGATGCAGTACGCCATGCCTTTCTGGGACGAGGTCATCAACGAGGTGGCGCACGACTACCCGGACGTCACCGTCACGTCGCTGCTGGTCGACGCCGCCGCGGCGTTGATGGTGCGCGCTCCCGAACGCTTCGACGTGGTGGTCGGCAGCAACCTCTTCGCCGACATCCTGACCGATCTCGGCGGCGCCATCATGGGCAGTTTGGGATTGCCGCCGAGCGCCAACCTCGCGGCTAACTCGGCATACCCATCCCTGTTCGAGCCGGTACACGGCAGTGCACCCGACATCGCCGGACAAGGTTTGGCCAATCCGCTCGCGGCCATCTGGGCCGGATCGATGATGCTCGAGCACCTCGGCGAGCACGACGCTGCTGAACGCGTGATGCGCGCTCTGGAGAAGACGACCGCCGAAGGCAAAGTGCTCACCGGTGACCTTGGCGGCAGCGCCAATACCGAGCAGGTCGCCGATCGGGTGATCGAATTGCTGTAGCGACTGCGTCAGACTGGAATCCCCACCAGTGATTTCGTTTCAGGGCGAAGACAAGCTTCGCCCATTCTCATAGGGTAACGGCGCTTTCAGCCATTGGTTGGGCCGCCGCAAGAGATGTCCGCCGGGCCCACGACAGCAATTTTGGCGCAGGTTAGCCAGGTTGCGCCGTGGCCGAGTTGGGCAGACGCAGTCTGCCCCTGCCTCTGAATTGCAAATGGCCAGCGCAGCGCTCTAGTCCAACCCGAAGATCCGCGCCGCCGTGTCGCCGAGAATCCCGCTCACCGCGTCCGGCGAAACCGCCTCCTCGATGACCTTCGTCGCCCCCGCCACGTCACCAATAACATGCGGGTAGTCCGATCCGAAGACGATGCGGTCGGCTCCAACCGTCTCGACCGCGCAGTGCAGCGCCGGAATGTGGAACGAGACGGTATCGAGGTACATCTGCTTGAGATATTCGCTCGGCGGGCGGTCGATTCCCTTACAGTCTGGGTAGCTGCGATAGCCGATGTCGAGACGCCCGGCCAGGTAGGGTGCAGTCGCTCCGAGGTGGCCTACGATGACGTTGACGTCCGGATATTTGTCGAAGAAGCCGGAGAAGATCAGGCGCGCGACCGCTAACGTCGTATCCATCATGAAGCCCACCAGCGGGGCCAGCGCGTATTGGTTCATCACCTCGATACCGGCCGGAACCATCGGGTGAATCAGCATGGTCGACTTGCGCGCGTTGAGCGTCTCGTAGAAGGGGGCGAAGGCCGGATCGTCGATCGGTCGCCCGTCGATGTTGGCGCCGATGATCGCCCCCACCATGTTGAGATCGTCCAGGCAGCGCTCAAACTCCTCCACGGCGGCGGCGGAGTCGGCCGTCAGCGGCACGCTGGCCAGGGCCCTGAAACGCGTCGGGTATTGCTGGACCATCTCGGCCAGGTAGTCGTTGCAGACCTTCGCGAGATCCACCGCTGGTTGGCCGCTCAGGAAATAGACCTGCGGCGTGGTGACCGAGACGATCTGTACGTCGATGCCGGTCTCGTCCATCTCCTCGACTCGCTGCGCCGGGTCGTGCATCTGCGGGGTGATGGTCAGGAACCGCGAACCCTTCTCCCGCACTACCATCTGGCCGCCCGGATCGCGCACCGTTTCATAACGACCGGACGAAAGCAGCATATCGAGATATTCCTTGGGCTGGGCATGGGTATGCACGTCGATTCGCAAGGTCATCGCTCCATTCACCTGTTGTCAGCGACGATCGCCGCCACGCTGCGCCGGATTCACGCTGCAGATCGGCCGTCTTCATTGACGTGGTCTTCACGGCGTAAGTATCCCGCGCACCGATCCGGCATGTCGAGGGCGAGCGCTGAGGGAGAAATTCGAAATCGCAACATCGCCATTGTTGACAGAATAGTACTTTCTGGCTATGTTCCGTTCACCATGTCACTCATTGACCGGCAAGCGCGACTTGTTGCCGTGAGTGCGCGGCCCCACAGGTACCGAGTTCTCAAAACCGAATTTCTCACGTTGGGTTTGCCGTCATCAGGTGCGAGGAGGTGATGGAGGCGATCTGAGCAGTTAATGCGCGACAACCTTCGACCTACCGACTCCAACGAGGAGATGAGATGACCACAATTCATCCGGGGAGACTCCGGCCGACGTTGCTCGTCGTGGCCATCGGTATTGCCGTCGCACTGGTGCTTGGCGGCGGTGTTCTCATCGCGAGAGCCACAGGTTCCACGGTGCTCACAACCATCTATGCATGTCAGACATCTTCCGGTGCTTCCGCGGGGGAGCTAACAAAGATCAACGGAAAGTCAGCGCCATCGTGTCCATACGGCAGTTCGAGTGTCGAGTGGACGTCCGGGTCAGGTGGCGGCGGTTCTGGACCAAGTGGGCCAACCGGCCCGACTGGAGTCCAGGGAGAGCAAGGGCCACAGGGTCTTCCTGGCCCGGCCGGACCAAGCGGGGCGACTGGCGCCCAGGGTACGGCCGGCGAGATGGGACCAAGTGGGCCGACTGGAGCACCCGGATCTCCGGGGCCGCAGGGAATGTCGGGGCCGTCAGGTCCCACCGGGCTGAAAGGAGATTCCGGTCCCAGTGGCCCACAGGGCATAGCGGGGATCCAGGGAATTCAAGGACCACCGGGAGCCTCTGGTCCGAGTGGTCCAACCGGTCAGACAGGTGGCTCAGGGCCGCAGGGCGAGACTGGCGCAAGTGGAGCCCAAGGACCACAGGGCAACTCCGGGCCTGCAGGTCCAAGCGGTGCTCAAGGTGAGACCGGCTCCAGCGGACCTTCGGGGCCACGCGGAGACGCAGGACCTCAAGGTGAGTCAGGAACTGCTGGCGCCCCGGGGGCTGCTGGGGCGCAGGGACAAACTGGACCGTCCGGGCCGAGTGGGCCCAGCGGACCAAACGGGAACTCCGGCCCGAAAGGGGATACCGGAGAGAAGGGCGACACTGGCCCAAGCGGCCCGAGTGGCCAGAGCTCGACACTGATCGTCACGCGCTATGTGGTCACGACCAACGCGAACGGCTTCGGATATCTCACGAAGTCGGTAATGTGCCACGATGGCGACACCGCCATCAATGGGGGAGTCACCGCCCACACCAGCTCACTGTTTGGCCTGACCAGTTCATCTAGCCCGCTTACCGACAATAATGACGCTCCGGTCGGCTGGTCTGGTTCGGCAATGGCTCCATTCTCGGTCTATGCCATTTGCGAGAACGACACGATCGCCTATCCGTAACGCCGAACGGCTAGACGAACGTTGAACCTTGCGAGGCTGGTGAACTGCTTCACCAGCCTCGCACTCTTCCCAACCTGCAAAAGGTCGCTGCATACTGTGCCGGAGCGGTCACGCGCCGAACGACTCATCGCGTCTCGCTCACGGCAGACGGTGAAAGAAAAAGAGGGAAGTGGACGTGAACTCCGTTCAGGACAGATTCGTGATTCGAGCCGGACGGCTCATCGACGGTGCTGGGACCGAACCGCGAGACATGGTGGATGTCACCGTCGAATCCGGAATGATTACCGGTGTGCGGGATGCCGCGTCATCTGCGCCCGGTGAAGTGCTCGATCTCAGCAACTACACCCTCATGCCCGGACTGATCAACATGCACACGCACACAGTGCTGCCCGGGGATGGCTCCTCCTTCGAAGACTGGATGGAGCAACCGGACGAAATTTTGCTGCTGACCGCCTTCGCCAACGCGCGCACCGCGCTCCTCAGTGGCGTGACCACCATTCGCGATTGTGGCGGCAAGGGAACGCTCATGTTCCGTCTGCGCGACGCGATTCGCGCGGGGATCGTCGAGGGACCGCGCTTCATCCTTTCCGGCTATCCGCTTACCATTACCGGAGGCCACTGCCGCTATTTCGGTGGTGAAACCGACGGTGTCGACGGCATGCGTGAGGCGGCGCGACAGGTATTGAAGTACGGCGCCGACTTCGTCAAGATCATGGCCTCCGGTGGGGGAACGGTCGGTACCAATTCGCAATACCCGTCGTTTGAGGTGGAAGAGCTCAGAGCCGCGATCGACGAAGCGCACAAAGTACGCAAGCCCGCCTCATGTCACACCATCGCCACCGAGTCGATCGTGCGGGCGCTGGATGCGGGAACCGACCACATCGAGCATTGCAGCTTCATGGCGCCCGACACCAGCTGGCAGTTCGACGAGGCAATCGCCCGTCGGGTGGCCGAGCAGGACGTCTACGTCACGCCGACGCTGCAGGTGATGATCGACCGCATCAACGCGCTCATCGAGGGCAATGAGCGCGGGACGCTCACGCCCGCCGAGGAGATCGCGGCGCAGGCGGCGTACAGTCGCGAGCCAACAATATCGCCAACATTCGGCAGTTGCGCGAGCTGGGGGTGAAGCTAGTCGCGGGCAACGACGCGGGCTGGCGTCACACCGGCTTCGACGACTTCTATCAGGAGCTGGAGTACCTGGCCGAGGCGGGCATGACGCCAATCGAGGCAATTCACGCCGCCACCGGACGGGCCGCAGAGGCTTGCCGCATCGACAATTCGGTCGGGACGGTTGAACTGGGCAAAGTTGCCGATCTGCTGGTCATCGATGGCGACCCATCCACCGACCTGTCGACGCTGAGCCAGCCAGCCATGATCATGCAATCCGGCCGCGTTATCCTCGATCGGCGCTGACGTACTCAAAGATGGCAGGCGCAGCTTTGTGCCTGCCCTCGATTCCAATTATGGCTGCTTCCAAACGCCGTCGACGCCGTGAAAGCCAAAGGCCTGTCCAGTGTCAGCGTCTAGCACGACCACCAACTGACCATGGTTGCAGACTGACGTTCCGACGCTCGGGCATCCCAGCGGTGAGAGTCCGTCGTCGAACTGGACGACCCAGATTGGAGCATTGGGATCGATTCCGTTGGGCTGCGGCATACCCATGTTCGTTTGATCCGACAGTGTCGCCAGCGTGACCTTCGACGCGGTAGCTTGCGAGTTGCCCTTGAGATTACCAATGACCGTTCGTGCCCGAGCGACTTCCTGATCTGCCGTCTGAATCTTCGCGCTGGCTGGAATGGCCGGAACTGCCGCTGACTGACCACCTGACGCCCCAAGTGGCCACATCGAGGACGCGACTGCCAGCAACTGGCCCTCGGTCAACATGGACGTACCAGGCGCTCCACCGCTCTCGAGCCGGATCGACGTTGGGCCATGCTGCCACCAAAGCTGCAGATCGGTGTCTGACTGATACAGCTTGCCCTTCACCTCGTTACTCAGGTCGATTGGGACCGCGCTGTCCCACACTTCCGGCGGCATGGTCTGAGCCGAGTCCTGATAGGGCAAGCTTCGGTGATCGTCAGTGCCTCTTTGCCGTTGGGGTCCTCGTACGTCAACACCACGCTGGTGAAACCGGGCAATGACATCGGTGCCGACGGCTGCCGCAACGTGAGCCCGTCCGGCAGCGACGTTGGAGCCAGCAAGGCGAACC
Organism: uncultured Chloroflexia bacterium; assembly: GCA_963782955.1. Lineage (GTDB taxonomy): Bacteria > Chloroflexota > Chloroflexia > Thermomicrobiales > Thermomicrobiaceae > CALAGB01. Next base: position 979,316 of record CAWALJ010000002.1, read on the forward strand.
CAACGCTGGATTGCAGCGACAGCAAGGTCGCCTGATTCGGAACGGCTGTGCCTGGTGTAGCGGTCGGCTGATCGGCGCCTGCCAACGCCGTCGAAGTCGCGGCGATCGTTGACGTTGACGTGGTGTTCTGAGCCGGAACCGAGGTCACGGCGGGCGGAATCTGCGCCATAGCCGAGCAGCACGGCGACCAGGACGGTGAATGCCACCAGCACGACTGCCGCCGCCGCGATCTCGAGCGACCGATGCATCCATGGTTGCCGCTGTCGAAACTCCAGGGGCGGATTATCTCTATCCTCGGGATTCGGCAGCGGAGGCAGCGGCCATTCGCTGTCTGTCTCATCGTGCGCTCCCGCATGAGCAACCGCGGCGAATCTTGTGGTCGGGCCGAGTCGGGTGGCCAGGTTCAAAGCCGCCCGTGCAGGAAACGACTCATACGGCCAGCGAGTGTGGCCCGGCTCCTTCAGATCACGCGCCGGACGAATCAGCTCGCCCAGGTCGGCATCGATCATGCCCTCGGCTTCCGGATCTGGCTGCACGTTGAGCGCGTCGATTAAGCGATCGAGTTCGTCAATGTGCGCATTCATTCGACTCCCTTGGTTGAATGCGGATCGGAGTGCCACCAGAGCGCGATGTTGTAGCACGCGCACGGCCGCAGGAGTTCGCTGCATGCGCTCGGCAACTTCTATAGAAGAGCAGCCTTCGAGCATCCGTAGTTGCAGCACGCGCTGGTAGTCACTCGACAGCGCCGAAAAGACATCGGCCAATCGTCCGAGATCGGACCCCATCATGGCGTTTTCCTCGGGACCGATGTCGGTCGAGTGGAGCTGCGGTGCGTCGTCGAGCCCGACGTGGACCGGCACTTTACGTCGCCAGCGATTCTTGACCAGGTTGCGCGCGACAGTCGCCAGGTACGCGCGGAATGGAACGTAGCGCTGCTCACAGCGATCGAAGGCTTTCAGCGCGCGAAAAAACACCTCCTGTGTGAGGTCCTCCGCGTCGTGCGGATTGCGTGTCGTGGCGTAAACGATGGCGTAGATTGGCCGCCACTCGCGGCTGCAAAGCTGTTCGAGCGCTCCGGCGTCGCCTGCCTGCGCTCGTTGAATCAGATCGTCCCCCGGCATTCGCCACCTCCTGCCAATCACAACACCTGGCAGCCGCTGGTGTTACAGCCTGCCGACATCTGGTTCTGATTGACATGACATCACCTCACCGCTATCGTGCTCACACCGGAGACGACCAAACACGATCAATACCTTCCGGCTGGACGTGACGTGACGGAGGACGCGACCATGGACGCATTCGTGATCAAGAACGGCACCATTCTGACGATGAATCCGGACCAGGCGCAGGTCGAAGCAATCGGCGTCATCGGCGACCGCATCGTCGCGGTGGGGTCGGCGCGACTGGTCGAGGATGCGCTGCCGCGCGGCTACCGGACGATCGACTTGAACGGGCGGTTCTGCCTGCCAGGACTGAATGAAGCACACAATCACATGATCGGATTCGGCACCGCGCTTGGTCACGTCGAAGCTGGATTCCCCAAAGTGCGCTCGATCGAGGACATCAAGCGCAACGTCGCCGAGCGTGTGCGCCAGGTTCCGGCCGGAAACTGGATTCAGGGGCGCGGCTACGACGACAACAAGCTCGACGAGAAGCGTCATCCGAACCGCTACGACCTGGACGAGGTAGCGCCAGAGCATCCAGTAATCATCGTCAACGGCTCGGGGCATATGAGCGCGGTCAACTCGCTGGCACTAAAACTGGCAGGAATCACGCGCGATACGCCCGATCCGCAGGGTGGGCACTTCGTCAAAGATGCGAATGGAGAGCCGACCGGCGTGCTACAGGAGACGGCGCAAGATTCGGTGCGCTCCCTGATTCCCAAGCCAACGGTGGAGGACCACGTCACGGCACTGCAGCGCTGCAACGACGCCTACGTTGCGGCAGGAATCACCTCCAGCCAGGACGCGGGAAGTTCATCAGCCGACCAGATTGAGGCCTATCAGCGCGCCGTACGTGAAGGCAAGCTCAAGATACGCACGTCGATGATGATCCGCGAGAACTTGCTGCCGGAGATCACCGGTCTGGGCGTCAAACAGGAGTTCGGCAACGACCACCTGCGCATCGGTCCCATCAAGATGTTCATCGACGGTAGCTTGATCGGCCGCACCGCCGCGGTATCGCAGCCATTCCTGGAAGACCCACGTGACGACAACCTCGGCCTAACCATGATGCCGACCGAGGAATTCGAGAACTACGTGTGGCAGGCACATTCGGCAGGGTTCCAGATCGCCGTACATGCGATCGGCGATCGCGCCATTGAGATGGTGTTGAACGCCTACGAGAAAGCGCTCACGCGCCTTCCGCGTTCCGACCATCGACATCGCATCGAGCATTGCGGCATCCTGCGGCCCGACCTGATCGAACGCATCGCCAAGATGCACGTGCTGGCAGTCAGCCAGCCGATCTTCATCACGGAGTACGGCGACGGCTTCATTCGGCATCTGGGCATGTCTCGCATTCAGCTGACCTATCCGTTCCGCACCCTACTCGACGCGGGCATCCGGCTCGTCTTCTCGTCCGACTGTCCAGTATCGGCCTTCGAGCCGCTCAAGAGCATCAAAGCCGCGGTGACCGAAAAGACTGGCAGTGGTCGCTCCTACGCGCTGGAGGAAGCCATCTCGGTCGAGGAGGCCCTGCCTCTCTACACAGTTGCTGGCGCCTACGCTACCTTCGAGGAGCACAAGAAGGGACAGTTCAAAGAGGGGATGCTGGCCGACTTCACCATCATGGAGGAGGACCCACGCACGGTCGATCCGGAGCATCTTGACCAGATCAAAATCAGCCAGACGATCATCGGCGGCGAGACAGTCTACCAGGGATAGCCAGCCACTTCGTGGCTCAGCTCGGCCGCTGCATCAGCTCGTCAGTCGATGCAGCCGTTGTTAGTTGATTCATCTGGCGGAACACCGGGGCAACGACGGCGGACGCCGCCATGAGCACGCCGATCGCACCGAGGATCAGCACGGAGTGCTGACGCCCAATGGATCCAATTAGTAGACCGGTCGCGGCCATACCGAGGGGGACGGCCATGGTACTGATCGCGCTAAACGTGCTGAACACTCTTCCGCGCAGTTGAGGCGGTGTGTGCTCGTGACGGATGGTAACCGAGAGAGGCGTCAGCGGTCCGTCTGTGAGCGCGGACAACGCCATGCCGATCATGATGATTGGTAAGGTTGGGCGCCAGGCCAGCACCAGGAACGGAATGGTCGCGCAGATGAAGCCGGTGAGCCAGAGCGCGCGACGTGGCAGGCGGCCGCCAATCACGCCATAGCCAAGCGATCCACACATTTGTCCGGCGCCATACGCGGCGAGCATCAATCCAAAGTCACGTGCACTGTGAAACACGTCCCTGGCATAGACTGGCAACACCACCCCAAAAAGGGGGCCAAGCAAGAAATTCGATACCGCGATCCACGCCGCCATCGCGAGCAACAAATGGTCCCGCCGCAAGAAACTGATGCCCTCTCGCAGATCGTCAACGTAGCGTCCTCGCTTGGGCGCTGTCGCACCACGGACTGTCGCCGGAATCCCGACAAAGACGAGCAACGCCGAGATGCCAAAACTGGCGGCATCAAGCCACAGGACGTTGCTCGCACTCAACCAGACGATCAGGATACCGGCAACCGGCGGCCCAAGCAGCGAACTCAACGGGTAGATGCTTTCGAATGCCGAGTTGACGCGCTCCAGCCGAATTTCGCCCATTTTCGCGATATCCGGCAGCATCGAACGACGAGCGCTCAGGCCCGGAATACTTCAAGAACGACCCGAAGAAGACCAGCACCATCAACTGCCAGAACGCGAGACCCACGGTGTGATAGAGAAGTGGCACGAGGGTGATCGCCGTGCCGCTGACCAGGTCCGCCACCACACTCGTCGTTCGATAGCCAACGCGATCGACCAGCGCTCCACCGAAGATGCCGACGATGAAATAGGGCAGCGCCACCGAGAAACCAGTCAGGCCGGTCTTGGTCGCGCTCCCGGTTGTCTGCAGTACGAACCAGGGGAGCGCCACGATGGTGAACTGGCTGCCGATCAATGAGATGGTATTCGCGGTCAAGAGTGCATAGAGCGGAACGCGCCGCATCAACGAAGTCCGTATTCTGGCTGTATGGGCCGGGTCGCCGAATCGCCGGGTAAGTCTAGCAGCCAACGGCGGGAATCGTGCTGAGACATAGCGCGCTAGAGTAAGCAGTTGGCTATGATCGACATTGCGGATCGACTATCACCTCACGAGCGGGAGGATGAAGATGCAAGAAGCACGAATCGGACTGGATCTCGTCGACAAGAGTAACGCGAAATCGGCGTTGGACGCGGCCAGACGCGCGGCGAGCGCGGGAGTCTCGATGATCTGGGCCACCACCGGCCGCAGTACTCCTGACCCAATGACCTACTTCGCTGCTGGACTCGAAGCAATCGACCGTGTGACGTTCGGGACGGCGATTGTTCCGACCTATCCACGGCATCCGGCCATGCTCGCCACACAGGTGCTGGCGCTCGATCAGATCGATCCGGACCGCTTTCGGCTGGGCATCGGGCCTAGTCACCGGCCGGTCATGGAGGGCGCGCTCGGGCTCTCGATGGGCAAACCACTGGCACATCTTCGCGAATACTTGACGATCCTGCGTGCGCTGTTGACCACCGGGAAAGCGGAATTCAGCGGCACCTACTTCCAGGTTCGCACCGACCTCAACGCCACGGCCGACGTGCCCATCTACATCTCAGCACTGCGCAGCAACGCCTTTCGCCTCGCTGGGGAACTGGCCGACGGTGCTATCTCGTGGGTATGCCCACTCGATTACCTGCGTAACATTGCCGGGCCAGCCATGCGCGAAGCGGCCGAGCAGGCCGGACGATCGGCGCCCCGCATGATCGCCCACGTGCCTGTCGTCATGACCGACGAGCGCGACCAGATGCTCGAGTCGGCACGACCGCGACTTCAAGGCTACGGCCGTCTCCCCTTCTACTCGGGAATGTTTTCCGATGCCGGGTTCCCGGTCGGTGCCAATGGCGCGGTTTCGGATGATCTGCTCGATCACCTGGTAGTGTGGGGAGACGACGGTGAGGTCCGACGACGACTCGACGCGGCCTTCGAGGGCGGCATCGACGAGGTGCTGGTCACGCTCTTCCCGGCTGGAGATCCGTCGGACGAGGAGCAGCGCCTGTGCCATGTGCTGGCGGAAATCGGCTGATCGCCTGACGAAGAGACCTTCAGAACGAGATGGGACGGGCGTGCGATGACGGAATCGACCAGGGGAAACTCGCGGGGAAAGTGGCGCTGGTGACTGGAGGCGGCTCCGGCATCGGCCGTGCCATCTCAATTCTTTTCGCTCAGGAGGGCGCACGGGTCGCGACCGGCAGCCTCACGCTCGCTCATGCCGAGGAGACGGCACGACTCGCGGGTGAGGAGACACTGGCGTTTCAGACGGACGTAAGCGACGAAATCAGCGTACGGCAAATGGTTGACCGTACATTGGAGCGCTTCGGCCGTATCGACATCCTGTGCAATAACGCTGGAATTGGAACCACCAAAAGCATCATCGAGGTCGAGCCAGATGAGTGGGATCGCGTCTTCGCGGTCAACGTACGCGGGGTGTACCTCTGCACTCGCGCCGTGCTGCCGCAGATGATCGAACACGGAGGAGGAATCGTCATCAACATCGCCTCGGTGCTGGGACTGGTCGGCGTGCCGAAACGGGCCGCCTACTGTGCCAGTAAAGGTGCGGTCATCACCTTGACCAAGCAGGTTGCGACCGACTTCGCCGAGCAGGGCATTCGCTGCAATTGCATCTGCCCGGGAACCGTCGACAGTCCGTGGGTCGGGCGCCTGCTCGACGCCAACGACGACCCATCCGCGGCGCGCCACGCATTGGAGCAGCGACACCCGCTGGGCAGGCTCGCGACCACTGGCGAGGTAGCCCATGCGGCACTCTACCTGGCATCGGACGACGCGGCCTTCATGACCGGCAGCGCGCTGGTAATGGATGGCGGACAGCTGGCGCGTTGACCGTTTGGGGACGATGGACGCGAGCGCAAGGACGTGTACGGAATCTGCTGTTACCGGGCCGGCGCGCGGTGAGGGACTCCGCGCAACAATCCGCAATCAGCGCACATTTGAGATTGCGTGTCTGTTCTATCTCGCATGAGGCGTATGCTATAGTGTGGGCAGGCGCTGCCAGACACGTTGCTTGTTTTAACGCGGCGCCCCTCACCGCGCGCCGACCCGCATGCTCACGGAACGCTTGCTGGTTGACGCGCCAAGCGCGTCACGGAGGGGCGACGATGCCCTCGGGCGTGTTCCTTCGGCGCGAGTCAGGTTGGCACCTTACCGTTTTCTGAGTGTGGGGATGCGAGTCGCGGGAGGAAACACTAATGGCGCAAGTTGTCTTCGAACATGTCAGCAAGCGCTTTGAAGGCGTCGTCGCCTTGAACGATCTCAGTCTCGAGATCCACGACGGCGAATTCCTGGTGCTCGTTGGGCCATCTGGTTGCGGAAAATCGACGGCGTTGCGTTGCCTCGCCGGGCTGGAAGAGATTACGAGCGGGCGCATCTTCATCGGCGACCGCGATGTAACCCAGGTTCCACCCAAAGACCGTGACATCGCCATGGTGTTCCAGGCGTACGCGCTCTACCCACATATGAGTGTACGAGACAACCTAGCGTTCGGCTTGAAACTGCGAAACACTCCAAGTGACACCATCAACCAGCGGGTAAACCAGGCCGCCGAGATGCTCGGTCTCACGCCACTGCTCGAGCGCAAGCCGAAAGCACTCTCTGGTGGCCAGCGGCAGCGTGTCGCGCTCGGGCGTGCCATCGTGCGCGAGCCTCACGTCTTCCTGATGGACGAGCCGCTGTCCAACCTGGACGCCAAACTTCGCGTTCAAACCCGTGCCGAGATCATCAAGCTGCAGGAACGCCTGGGAACCACAACTGTCTACGTCACCCACGATCAGGTCGAGGCCATGACGATGGGTCATCGCATCGCGGTCATGAACGCTGGCCTGCTCCAGCAACTTGACACTCCGGAGAATCTTTACGAGCGACCCGCCAACATGTTCGTCGCGACCTTCATCGGCAGTCCGGCTATGAACGTCTTCCCGGCCGAAGTAACCAACGGCGGTGAGGGCATCATGCTGGCGTTCGAAGGGGTGAACATCAAGGTTCCAACCTCGCGCGTCGGCAAGCTCGACTCGATGGTTGGACAGAAGGTCGTCGCTGGAGTTCGACCCGAGCATCTCATGTTGAAGAACGGCGTCGCGGCCGCTCCAGGAACTACCATGACGCTACCGATCGATCTGGTCGAGCCGCTTGGCTCGGAGACGCTGCTCCATCTGCGAGCACCAGGCGGCGAATCGATCGTCGCGAAGGTCGAGCCGACTGCGCGTCTTCGCGCGGGCGAGAACGTCGAAGTCGTGGTGGAGGTCGATCACATCCACGCGTTCGACGCCCAGACCGAGCAGGCGCTGAACTAGCCAGTCGCTACCCTTACCAAGATCGATGACACGAGGGCGAAGCTAAGCTTCGCCCTCGATCCCTTTCTCATACGTCGTGTCGAGCGAGTTGAACGAGGGCCGTCATGATCGAGCGCGCGCCACCCAACCCGGCGCCGCTCCCGGTTCACGCTGCCCAAGAAAGAGGTTCAACTGACCAACGTGCTCCTGCACATGCCTCATGTTGTAGAGCTGCAATTCAAAGTAGCCGGCCGAATCGCCACGCATCCATGGAAACGAGCAACGGCGATTCCAATCCGACTCGGTCATCGACGCGAATGACGCCCGGCACTTTTCGCGCACATACTGCAGGAAGTCTCGTAGCTCCGCTTTCGTATACGGAGTCTCGGGCACCTTTCCAGACGGATCGAATTCATCCAAGCTGAATGGAGCATGCGGCGCGAAGCCCTCACCCGAACCAAACTGGTAGACATCAATCCAGAAGAGCGTGTGGTAGGCGACGTACCAGAACTCCGCGAATCCTGGCGAGAATTGCATCTCAGGCGGCTCGTCCCACACCCGCTGTCGCCATAGCGAATCCGGACAGGCAACTATCGCGTCGTCGAGCGCATCGATCGCCGCCCCAAACTGCGTCCAGAGTGCTTCGGTCCACTGGTGCATGGCTTGCCCCAATTCGGACTGAGTCAGTGGTTCGTCAGACGTCGACTGTGAGTATGAAGTGCGACGAACAAATGTTCAATGCTTGAGTTCTAGCAGGGCGGAGGTGAAGGCTCTCCGAGGCATCAATCCGAATCGGCGACGCTCATCGAGGTAGATCGTAGCGACGGCACCGATGGGAGACGGTCGAACAACACGCCGCCGAGCGCGCCGATTGCCAGCACTACGATCAAAGCTCGGCCAGAGGAGGACCGGGTGGGACGAACCAAGGACAGAACCGCTGGCCCAGGACGAGAGTCCCCAGGCAGTACCCCAGATAACGCTGCTGAATGCCAGATATCGACCACGTAGATGCTCGGGGGCCAGTTCCACCACGATCACACCAGAGGTCGGCATGAACATCATCTCGCCCACCGTATAGACCACGATGGCCACAAACGGCAGCGCTGTCAGCCACGGGCTGGCGCCAATCATCACGTAAGCAACCGACCAGAAGACCGCGGCCACGGCCAGCGTCACGCCACGCCCCCAGCCGGAGATCTTCCGCGCAACCCACAGTTGCGCCGCCACCACGATCAGGGTGTTGATGGTGAAGAGCAGGCCGATCACCGCCTCATCGACTCCTGCCTGCGCGTGCAGGTAAGGCGGTGCGCTCACCTGCAACTGAGTAAACGCGGCAAGCAGAATGAACATGACTCCCTGACTGAACATGAATCGTCGATCGGTCAGCACATCACGCCAACTGCTGGATGCCGCCAGTACCGCTGTCTCGACCTGGCCAACAACTCGCCGGGCCGGACGAACCAGCAGGAAGACCATGACACCTGCCAGTCCAAGGCCAGCGGCGGCGGTCAAATAGAGCATCCGGTACTCAGACTCGGTGCTTCCAGCCACCATTAGGCCGCCGATCAGGCCGCCGGAGCCAATTCCGAGCGCGCTCGCCACACGAAGCATGGCAAACATCTCGCCCGCTTGGGAGACCGGAACCAGCGAAGTCGCCAGCGCATCGGAAGACGGCCAATAGAGCTGAGAAAACAATCCCTGCAGGATCATGATCACGAAGAAGAGCACCGGAGTGGTCGATACTGGAAAGAAGGCGGTGGTAATGGCCGTCCCGGCGATGGTAATGATGAGCATCGTGCGGGCGCCAAAGCGGTCGATGGTCCCTGCTGCGAGCAACGTAAAGGCCACGCCAACGATCGAACTGGCGGCGATTCCAGCCCCGGCCATCCCGTCGCCAAGCCCCACGATCTGCCCAAAGAAGATGATCAAGAACGGCGTGGTCATGCCACGGGCAGTGAAGAGGACCAGGTTGGCGAACGCCAGCAGCCAGAGTGCCCGCGGAAAGTGGGCGGCTTGGCCTCGAAGCTGTTGAACTTTCTGACGACCGCGCTGGAGCACTGAATCCCCCGTCATTGTGACGGGGACAATCTTGCCTGGATCACCGCGGAAACGCCATCCGAAAAACGTCGCAATTTAAGAAGATCGCCACCGGCTCAGCGTCAGTCTAAGCGCTTGCCCACAGATGCTGTGTCATCCTTCGACTCCGCCGTACTTACAACGACGCGGAGAGGCAACTGCCTTTGGCAAGCGAGAGGCCGTAGTCACCCTTGTGAGACAGAACGGGCAGATGCAATCCGTCCGAGCCAAACGAACCCACGCTTCCCAGAATTCACCGACGTGGCCGTCAGTGTCGAGGCAATGTTGCGACCAGTTTCCTATATCCACTACCAATTGACATGAGTACGCTAGGTAAGCAGTGTTCATCTGCTCGGCTCGTCATGCCGACGTCCGAGTAATGGAGGATACGCTTAGTCCGATGACTGGACGCGTGATCGACGGCGAAACGGATATCGTTGCCGAGCGGCCGGTGAGAGTCGAGCGACTTCTCGCCCTGTTGACACGTGCCAGCCATGGCATCGGCGCAGCTGAAGGTGTGGTCCTGGCACTTCGCGAAGCGGGGCTACCCCGAATCACCGGTTGGTTCCGTGCAGACGTCGCTCCGGGATTCTCCGCCACGTTACCCCACATCATTCAGAGCGCCGTCAATTCCGACCTCACAGACACCAATTCTTTCGCTGTTGACGAATTCATGGCGGAGTTTGCGCCACGCACGACGTGGCAGCAGGTCAAGTTAACCGGCGACTCCGGGTTGGCCGGCAACCTGTGGCTCTACCGCGGACAGAAGTCCACCATCACCCCAAATGTAACCGGAGGATGGACGATCCAGTCTCCGGCGATGACGCAGATTCTCTCCCATGTTGGCTGCTGGAACGACGCGTCGACGAACCTGGAGATGCTGCACGCGTTCGCTCGTGATCTCAACTCCGCGCCAACCCTCGAACAGGTATGTCAACACGTAGCGGCGGCGTTCAAGGACGCGTTCCAGTCGACAGGCACATTGGTTGAACTGCTAGACGACGCTGGCACGCTCTCGGCCAGAGCAACGGATGGGCCGCTCCCCATCACCGATGGGATCTACCTGAACCGGCATTCTCAAGCCGGGACAAATGACACGGCGACGACGGTCAAGCCGAAGGACTGGCTATTCGACGTCTTCACACTCACGGCCACGAATGGAACGCCGCTTGGCGCGGTAACTTGCTACTGGAGCAATCTCCAATACGTTCCGGAAGTGAATGTCGTAGCGGCACGAATGCTTGCCGAGCAAGCCGCCGCAGCCGTCGAACGGGCTCGCGTGTCGGAGAGCGCGGCTTCCCTCTCATGGTCCGCTTCAAGCGCCATGGCGGACGCCGTGGACGCGCGCGATTCGTACACGCGCCACCACGCCCGACGGGTTTCACGCTACAGTCGTGACGTAGCTGAGACACTCACACTGCCGCCACGGGACGTGACATTGATCGAGATGGCCGGGCTGCTGCACGACATCGGCAAGATTGGCATTCCGGACCGGGTACTGCAGGCATCCGGCGAGCTCGACTCGGACGACTGGGACCTGCTCCGGCGACATCCGGAGTTCGGAGCGTCGATTGTCGCTGGATTCCCCGACCTCGCCCCAATCGTCCCGTTGATCCGGCATCACCACGAACGCTACGACGGTACGGGCTACCCCGCCGGACTGAAAGCACTCGAGATCCCCATCGGAGCGCGCATTATCGCAGTGGTTGAGGCGTTCGACACGTTAGTGGCAGGTCGACCGTATCAATCTCCCTGGAGCATCGAACGTACCCTCACCACGCTGGAGAAGCTAGGTGGCACACAGTTCGACAGCGAGATCGTGCGGCTGTTCTGCGATTCAATTCGGAGCGGTGTCATCACCGTCGAAGTGCCTAGACCGGCTCGGACCGGAGACCTAGACCTGCACCGTTGGATCGGGGCTGAGGCTCGCGCATTCGGGCTGCTGCAACGAATCGGCAACGAAGTGAGTGAACTGGTTGACATCGGCCGATTCTTGACTCGCCTCAAACTCATTATCGAGACGGAGTTCCCCGACTCCCAGGTGGACGTCTTCATTCGCGACCGAGAACACGATCAGTTCATGTCCATGGGCGAAGAGACCGACGCAGATCCTGCGCGCGACGGGGTCTCCATCATGAAACCAGAGCAGGGCGTGGTCGGATGGGTGGCACGCAACCGAAGGACGAGGAACATCCGGGATGTGCGGGATGAACCGGGATACGTGGCGCCCGACGGTATTCCGATGCTGTCGGAACTGGCCGTGCCCATGGTTCTCGATGACGCCTGCATCGGCGTAATCAATCTCGAAAGTCCACGTGAATCCGCCTTCTCACGCACCGACGAGAAGGTGCTTGAGACCATTGCCTCCTACGTGGCGCGCGCCATTCAGGTTGCCGAGCATCATAGCCAAGTCAAACAACAGACCGACGTCGATTCGATGACCGGATTGCTCAACCACCGCGCGTTCTACCACGTCCTCGAGCGAGAGATCGGTCTCGCCGCGAGCGCGGAGGACATCGTTTCGATCGCCATCATCGACGTGGACTCCTTCAAGTCGATCAACGACTCGAAAGGTCACGTATGGGGCGACGAGGTCATTCGACGTCTGGCAGATATTCTGAGCGCCGCGGTGCGCCACGGTGACGCCGTCGCGCGCTACGGCGGAGACGAGTTCGCCATCATCATGCCTGGAGCGACCCGCAACATCATCGAACGGCGCATGAACGGCATTGAAGTCGCCCTTCGCGCCGAGTCGGAATACGGTCCGCTGCCCAAAATCTCGTGGGGAATCGCCAGCTTCCCTGACGACGGTACACGCCCAACCGAATTGGTCGCTCAGGCGGACGCGGCGATGTACGCCGTCAAACAACGCCCGGCCAATCCAGGCTGAGCCGGTTTCAGTGAGTCGTCATCCCACCGGTACTGTTCGAAATTCCCAGGACAAGGACTTGAGTCCCGCAATGAACGAGACCACGTTCTTATGCGAACGTACGCGTTTGCATTCGATACTAGGCTCGGTTGGGAAAATACCTGGCTTTCGTGTATCCGTACGTGTGCGGACAACAAACAAGACGACAAGATCTTGGGGAGTGGGTGATGGCCCAGGGTTCTCTCCGGTTTAAACGGCTGCAGGCCATCGGATGGCGACGTCTGGCTGCGATCGTTTCGTTCGCTTGGCTCGACAGGCTCTCCGTATCACTGGACGCCAGATTGTCGGCGCTGACACCGTCCAGCGGGTTACGGCTGCAATATGCAGGCGGGACGATTCATACCCCAGTTTGGGAGGTCTCTTCCCGACCGATTTGCAACGACAACCGAGACAGGGGACTTTCATCGCGCCTTGCGGCTCAACCGTCGCTCATGCAACGAGGCGACACCCGTGGACCCATTCGCACTGGAGAACTCTTCGCCGGTTCCTTTCAAAACGATGAGGTCAACCAACGGAATCTGCCGGACTTCGAGCCTCTTCGCGACCGCATGACGGCACCTGAAGCCCATACAGAGTTCGAATTTGAAGCCCCCAATGCCTATCCGCCGTCGGGAGCGCACCTCGTCTCGCTCCTTGGCGACACCACCGCTCCGATCGTCGATCGAGTCACCAAGCTCGTCCGCACCAATCGGACCGATTCGTCACCTGACCTGTTGGACGTTGTGCGCCGCGAGATCACGGGGTCGGCAGAAATTTCGGTCTTCTTCCACCGCGTCTCGATGGCTATTTCCAGCGCGCTCGACATCGGCTGCGCCATCGCCATGATCTCAGCTGACAACACGCCCACGATATCCACGCATCACCCGATCAAGGAGTTCGCTTCGTTGACCGGACCGTGGTTCGCCGAGACAATCCGCACCGGTGAACTGTCCCACTCGCTCAAGACCAGGATCAACCCTCTTGGGTATGACCAGGTATTAATTGACGACAATGACAACACGCATCCGCTGCTGGCAAGCTCACCCGTTCGCTCGGTCCAATTGTTCCCGCTCCCAAGTCACGATCGCTGGGTCGGTGGGTTGCTTCTCTTTGATGACACCCTGCTGAAGCTCGACACGGCCACAATCGACACGATGAAGGCTGCTGCTCGCGCAATTGGCCGTGCGATAGACGAAAAACTCCGCCGTCCAGATTCACTGCACCGTATGGACCAGTGGCGTGGATGGGGCCGAGTACTGACAGCGCTCTCTGTGGGTGAGGCCACTCCGTCGGTGCTACGGGACCTGCTGGCAATTGGCCATGGCATCGTGAAGGTCGACGGTGCTCTCATCTCATTGCACGACGCCGATCTAAGTCCGACCGATCGTCTGGTCATCCACGGTGACGGTGCATTCGAGAAGCTGCTCCGGGCGGTCATTCAACATGGCGGGATCGACGAACTGACTTCTGGTGACCGAACGTCGACCGCCCCCACCGACACTGCGGCAGACGCGAGCGCACACTTGGCCCGCTTGCGGTACGCCTACCCAACCCGCACCGCGGTGCCGATTCAGAACGGCTCAACTCCAGTCGGAGAGATGTTCCTGTTCCGTTCGAGCACGCAGTCTTTCGATCCAGCGGAGATGGCCGACATTCAGCAGTTTGCCGCCGTGATCGCGGTGACCGTCCAACAATCTGAATTGGTGAATCGTCGGGTGCGGCAGGATCAGGTGCTGGCAACCGTGCGTGGTCTGGCGGATCGGCTCAATCGGGCATCATCCCAACAGGCGATGGCCGAGATTGCGGTCGAGGTGTGCGCCACCGTGTTTGGCTCCGGCAAAGCGTCGCTCCATCTGTATCAGGAGCAGTCCGATCGATTGGTGATGGCAGCGGCTTATGGATTGCCGCTCCCATTCGTCACTGCCAACGCGCACCTCTCTCTCGGAGTCGGCGCCTGCGGAAAGTCAGCGCAGAAGCGTTCGCTGGTCGTTGTCGAGGATGTGACGGCGGATCCCGATTGGATGGCCGCCTGGCACGTCGGTGAATCGGGACTCAACTTCCGCTCGGTTTGGTCCCTGCCGCTCATGAGCGGCGACAACTACCTGCTGGGTACGATGGCGGTCTACCATGCTTCCGTGTCGCATCCAAGCGATGAGGATGTCTCCTATCTGCAGCTCATTGGCCATCAGATCGCCACGGCGCTCGATCGTGCACGACTCGCTGACCGGTCGCAAGATCTGTATCGGGCAACCGTCGAATCGCTCGCCGCGGCAGTCGACGCCAAAGACCCCTTCACCCACAACCACTCCTGGCAAGTCTCCGCCTACTGTCGCAAGATCGCCGAAGCGCTGAAGCTGCCGTCAGCTGAGATCGAGATCATTGAGCTCGCCGGACTGCTGCACGATGTGGGCAAGATCGGCATCCCGGATCGGGTTCTGCAGAAGCCAGACGCGCTGGCTCCCGACGAATGGGCCATGATGCGGCGGCACCCAGACCTCGGAGCACGCATTTTGGGGGACAATCCGGCGCTCGCCCCCGTCGTGCCGTTCGTGCGTCACCATCACGAGCGCTACGACGGGCACGGCTATCCCGATCAGCTCAGTGGTAACGACATTCCGCTTGGCGCCGCCATTGTGGGACTCGCCGACGCGTTCGATACGATGACCTCCGATCGCCCCTATCGCCGAGCACGCACCATGGAGCAGGCGCTTCAGGAGGTGGCCCGCAGCAGTGGCTCTCACTTCCATCCGAAAGTTGCGTCCGCTTTCCTACAGGTCGTCAAATCAGGTGGAATCCAGCCGCTTCCATCGAGCGCTGCGCGAGGAACGACACGCGAACTGCGATTGAAGCGAGTGGTCGGGTCAGAAGCACGCGGCTTTGGCCTGTTGCAGCGCATCACCACTGAGATCGGCGCGTTGGTCGATCTCGACCGGTTCCTGCACCGCCTGAATGAACTCATGAGCTCGGAGTTCCCCGATTCGATCTGCGAGATCTACGGGCAAGACCCGAACAGCGGCGACCTGATCGCTATTGCCAACCAACGACGACGCAAGGCGCTGGTCATTCCTCGTGGTCAGGGGATCGCGGGCTGGGTCGCGGCGCATGGAGTCTCGCAGAACGTGCCGGACGTGCTTGAAGACGCTCGGTACATCGCGAGTGGGCATCGGCTCATGCGCTCGATTCTGGCGGTACCACTGGTTGTCGACAGCCATTGCGCTGGGGTGCTCTCGCTCGAGCATCCCGAGCCGATGGCCTACTCGCCATCCGATCAGCACGTGCTGGAGATCGTGGCGACCTACGTTGCCCAGGCCATTCAGGTCGCAAATCTGCATGATCGCCTGAAACGCAACGTGAACCACGATCCGCTCACCGGACTTCCCAACCACCGAGAGTTCTGCCAGCGGCTCGAAGAGGAGATTGAGCGCGCGCGCATGACCGCCGGGAAACTGGCGATCGCCATTCTCGACGTCAAGAGCCTCAAGGTCGTCAATCGCTCGCATGGTCATAACGTCGGTGACGACGTGCTCAAAAGTGTGGCGGACGTGCTGCGCCTCAAAGTGCGCAGCGGCGATACGGTCGCCCGCTATGGCGGGGATGAATTTGCCCTGTTGGTACCCCGTGTCACCGGTTCGGTGATTCGCGCTCGCGTCAGCACCATCTCGGATGCGCTCGACGACCTTCGCCGCCGCCATCCGGTGCCCGCGATCTCTTGGGGAGTTGGCAGTTTCCCGACCGACGGTACGCGCGCGGCCGAGATCATCGCCGCCGCCGAGACCGATATGCACGCAAACGCTCGTCGTGGAATTGGCCCTTCGGGCTGGTAAGGTGTCTACCGGCCGGTTTCGTCTCACATCTCACGGGGCGACTTGACATTCGAACAGGTGTTCGCTAGCCTGACTGTGTTTGATCGACGCCACGCACCGGTCAGGATCTCCGTGTGAGCAGAGGCGAACCACCAAGCCGTGACGACATGGAACGTGGGAGCGATCGCGCCGCCGTCCAGCCCTCGCTGTTCGAGCTTGGCTCGGATGGCCGGCTGCGCGGTCACGTCGGGGTCATGCCAGATCTCACCACACAGTCGGGCCTCGACGTGGCGCGTTACTGGTATCGACGGTATCTCGAGCAATCGGGTCACCCACGGAATACCGTCAACTCATACAGCTACGATCTGTCAGTCTTCGAGCTGCTGATCGGCCCTAAACCGATCCGAGAGATCAAGCGGCGAGATGTCGCGCTCTTTCTTGACGACACCAACACCAAATCTACGCGCAAGCGCCGACTCACGTCAGTTTCCGGTATGTTCAAGTATCTGGTCGAAAAGGTCCACGTGCTCGAGATCGATCCAAGCGCCGATTTCTACCCAGAGCACATCCCGCTCAAGACACCCCGGCCGCTCTACAGCGATGAGCAGGAGCGACTGTTGCGTGCCGCCAAAGCTGACGGGGCACGCGCCGAAGCCGCCGTTTGGCTGATGCTGCGACTCGGACTCTCACGGGGCGAGCTACTGCAGCTCCGGCACGAGCACGTCGATCTCTCGGACCCGCACCAGCCCATCATCTACATCTACTACGATAATCCCCGGCATCGCGGGCGCGAGCGGCGGTTGGCGGCATCGGCGGCTTTCGCCCAGATTTATCAGGATCTGGCTGGCGAGTCGGACGAGCGGGGACCGCTAATCGGCATTCTGCCCCAGTCAATGAATAAGCTGGTGGAACGTGTGGCGCGCGATGCAGGTATCGACCGTCGCATCTCGCCGCAAACGCTGCGCGATACGTTCGCGGTCGATCAGGCCCGCAATGGGGCGACCGAAGAGGACTTGCTCACACTGCTTGGTCTGGCTGACGACGCACGCAATCGGATGAGCGTCCAACGCTACCTCAAGCTGGCCCAGCCGCCGTTGCTCTCAACCGGGGAGTCGAGCCCCCACCAGGGGACCGAAGAGACTGACGTCAGCCCATAGCCTAGGTTACCCTGAGAGTGCCCAGATCCAAACTTTGCTAATCACGCGGGCCGACCTGAATGACGATGCCCCGGAACAGATCGTTCAGGGCGGAACGGAACTGTCTGCCGAGATCAACCCGCCCGGAGTCCACCGCCCAAAACAGGGTCACACCCTCGATGAGACAGGCAAAGTTGAGCGCGAGTTCTTTGGGGCGTTCCACGCGCAACTCGCCCCGATCGTTCCCTTGCTGGAGCAACTCCGCCAGAGTCGCGATGTATTGATCGTAATAATGGGTGATGAACTCGCGAATCTGCGGCACACGACCTGACATTGCGTAGATCTCAACGCCAAGCGGGCCAAGTGACGGTTGTGCCCCCATCAACGCTGCATAGGTATCGAGGAAGATTCCCAATCGCTCAACGACGCCACCCGGATGCTCAACGAGCATTTGCAGTTGCTCGTATTGCGCCCTGATGACCTCTTCGACCAGCGCAACCACGATATCCTGCTTGCTGCTAAAGTACCAATAGAGGGTTCCCTTGCTTAGTCCCGACTCCGCCACGATGTCGTCCATGCGCGCGCCATCGACGCCGCTACGCGCGAAAACCAGTGCCGCCGCTTGAAGAATCTGGGCGCGCCGCTCGTGCGTCAATTCGTCTTTGCTCGGCATCGGAACGATCTACTCCCAGTGGAAAGACAATTAAGCCCAGGGTACTTGACTGACTAGTCAGTCTACATTACAGTGAGTACGTCGGCAATCGACCGACCGGTCAGTTTAGAGAACGACCGACGACTGCAGGCAGGATATCGACCATGAAGCAGGCTCCCCTCATTCAGCTCGACTCGGTCTCCAAACGCTACCGCATGGGCGAGGTGGAGGTCACAGCGCTCGACAACCTCAGTCTCGAGATCCATGAAGGGCAGTTCGTCGTGCTGCTCGGCCCGTCGGGCTGCGGCAAGACGACCGCGCTCAACCTGATCGGCGGGCTAGATCGGCCGACCTCCGGGCACGTTCTCATTCGCGGGGCCGACATCAGCCAGTACGATGAGGATCGACTGACCGGCTACCGTCGCGACACGGTCGGATTCGTCTTTCAGTTTTTCAACCTGATTCCAACCCTGACGGCTGCCGAGAACGTCGAGTTCGCACTGGCATTGAAACAGCACGATCGACTACGACAGCGCTCGCGCGAGCTGCTCGATCTCGTGGGGCTCAGTGACCGGGTCAATCACTTCCCGTCCCAGCTCTCCGGTGGTCAGCAGCAACGCGTGGCGATTGCCCGAGCTTTGGCCAACAATCCGCCAATTCTGCTGTGCGACGAACCGACCGGAAATCTCGACTCCGCCACCGGACAACAGGTGCTGCAGGTGCTGCGCTCGCTCAATGAGAAGCAGGGGACAACCGTCATCCTTGTGACGCACAACAGCGCGATCGCCCCCATGGCCGACCGCGTCATCCACCTGCAAAACGGTTCAGTCGAACAGATCGAGACGATTGCCGCGCCGCGCGACGTGGCGCAACTCACCTGGTAGGACGACATGCCGAAGATCATGCTGCTGAAGAGTATTCGGGATCTACGCAAGGCACTGGCACAGAGTCTGGCGCTGGTCGTCATTTCGCTGCTCGGCGTATCGAGCTTCATCGCGCTCGTCGGCGCATACCGCGACCTCGGAACCTCCTACAACCACGCCTATGCTCAACTGAAGTTCGCCGACGTCACCTATTCGCTGTCTGGGGCGCCCGACAGCGTCGTCGGCCAGATCGGACAAATTCAGGGGGTCCAGGCCGTCACTGGACGCCTGATCGTGGATGCCGGACTCTCGGTACCGGCTGGGTCATCCGGCGGCGCCACGATGGTCCGTGCACGCCTCATCGGTATTCCTGCGAATCAACATCCGGCCGTGAACGACGTGCTGGTTGAAAAGGGGAGTTATCTCAACCCCTCTGATCAGCAGTCGACTCTGGTCGAGTCTCACTTCGCTGATGTTTACAACTTGCAACCGGGAGCCACTGTCACGCCGATCGTGAACGGCATACCGGTCGAACTTAACGTCGCAGGCGTGGTCGCTAGCCCCGAATACCTGATAGTCAGCGCCAGTCGCCAGGATGCCATTCCCTCGGCGCGTTCCTTCGCCGTGCTCTTCGTGCCGCTCGCGGAGGTACAGAGTGTCAGCGGCATGAGCGGCCAGATCAACGACGTGGCCGTGCGCTTCAGCCCAGATGCGGACCGGAACGCGACCATGCAGCGCATCTCGACGTTGCTACAGCCATACCACGTTACCAGCACCACGCTGCGTGCCGACCAGCCCTCGAACGCGGCGCTCCATCTCGATCTCGCGGGCTACAAAGAGATTGCCATCATGATGCCGGGGCTGATCCTGCTGGTTGCTGCGGCCTCGCTCTACGTCATGCTTGGGCGCCAGATTCGCTCGCAAGAAGCCCAGATCGGACTGATGAAGGCGCTCGGCTATCGCACCCGATCGGTCGAGCTCCACTATCTCACCACTGCCGTCACCATAGCGTTGATCGGCGGAGCCCTCGGCATTCTGGTCGGCATTCCGCTGGAACGGGCGTTGACCTCAGCCTACGCGACTGAGCTCGGCATTCCACTGGTCCAGACCAAGATCTATGTCGACGTGCTGGCGCTGAGCCTGGTGCTGAGTGTCGTCGCCGCCCTTCTTGGCGCCTGGGGTCCGACGCGGCAAGTCGCGCGGTTGGAGCCGGCGGCAGCGATGCGTCCGAATCCAAGCGCGAGCGCCGTATCCGGTCGTCCGGCCTTCTTCGAACGCTTCACTGGACTGCCCATCTGGATACGGATGTCATTGCGCAACGTGCTGCGCGGACGTCGTCGCACGCTCACCACCGGCCTGGGCATCGTCTTCTCTTTCATGCTGGTCATGATGGGTTGGTCGATGATCGATTCGATGAACTACGTGACCAACCGGCACTTCAACACCGTCGAACGCTGGGATCAAGTAGCCGTCTTTCGTTCAATGCAACCGGGCAGTATGCAGAATAGCCTCAGCTCGATCAGCGGAGTCACGCAAGTCGAGCCGTTCATCCAGCTCCCGACGACCATCAGCGCGGGTAGTCATGAGCAGCAGATCGAACTGACCGCACTTCCGGTCGGACAGACGCTGCACACGCTGAAACTCCCCTCGGGAGTCAGCGAACAGTCAGCCCTCGCCAGCGGACACATTATCCTGACCGGAACCATGGCGCAGTCGCTGCACGTCAAAACGGGTGACAAAATCACCGTAAGCAATCAGCTCGGAACCCACCAGTTAGTTGTGAGTGGGACGGTCGACGAGATGCTCAGCTCGGTTGCCTACGTCTCACTGCAGGAAGCGCAAGGATGGACCGGGCAATCAGACAGTCCGATCAACGGCGCGTATTTGCGAGTCGATCCCGCGAAACAGGATCAGGTCCAGACAGCGCTGTACAACCTTCCCGGAATCGCCAGCGTTCAGATGAAATCGACCCTCAGGAGCGACTGGACCTCGCTGATGGGACTCTTCTACGCGCTGATCGGTGCGATTCTCATCTTCGCGGTGGTGATGGCGTTCGCGCTGTTGTTCAACACCATGACGGTCAACGTATTGGAGCGGGAACGCGAACTGGCAACAATGCGTGCGGTCGGAACAGGACGTCGAGCCATCGCCATGCTCCTGTCTACCGAGAGCGTCATCCTCTGGGGATTGGCGACAGTACCGGGATTGATCGCGGGCTATCTGGTCGCCAGACAGATGGGGAGCGCCTTCCAATCGGACCTGTTCAGCTTCTCGATCGTGATTAATCCAGTTACGTACGTCGCGACCGCGGTGGGCATCCTGCTCACTATGCTCCTGGCGGCGCTGCCTGCCATTCGCCGGGTCAATCGGCTCAACCTGGCAGAAGCGACCAAGGTGCTGAGCTAGGCTCGTTCGGCAATCACATCGGGGCTACTCAGAGGGCGATGATTGACTTCGAGCAATAGAACTCAAGTTGTAGGGGGCACCTTGCGTGCTCCCTTTGCCAATTGACGACCATCTTGAGGAATCAACACCAGAATGACCTCAGGATCGTTGAAGCGCATCGCTCAACCGGGATCGGAAACAGGAGCCGACAACTCCTCGCCTGCAACACAGGTCGGCATGGTGAGCGCCCAACAGGGCGTGCCAACTGAGAGCAGAGAGACCGTCGAGTTCGGAACTTCTACAGTCGCCGTTTTAGGTCAAGCCGCTGCAGCACCTGATCGAGGATGAGCGCGCTGGGTTTGTCGGTCTGCAGTGTCAGCATTGGCAGCGCATCCATCTCCTCCAGCGCGGCGCCGTAACGCTGCCGCTGGTGTTGGTAGATGGCCCAGTCGGCCTCGGAAGCTTCAAATAGCTCGCGCGCTCGGCGAGTCAGGCGCTCGCGTGCTACGTCAGGCGGGCATTGGCACTCAATCAGCAGCAGATCCGCACCCAGCCGTGACGCGACATCCTGTGCCTTTTCGCGCCAGCGAGGATTGAGGAACGTGGCATCGAGGACCACCGACTGTCCCGATTGCAGCGTCTCCTCTGCGCGTTCGAACATGCGCTCGTAGGTCATATCGGTGAACTCTTCGGTGTAAATACCGGTGCCATAATCGACCGTCTGTCGCTCCGTCGGAGACTTACCAGCGAGTTCAAGCCGGATGGTATCGGAGGAGACGAGCCCGGCCCCGATCGAACGCGCCAGACGACGCGATATGACGCTCTTGCCAGTGCCTGAAAGACCGCCAACCAGGAAGAGCGTCTTGCGCTGCGGCTCGACGATGTAGGAGGTCGCCAGGTCGAAGTAGCGTTCCGCCTCGTTGCGCACCGCGAAGTATTCGGGCAGCTCAGGTGCGATCTCGTCCGAGCGGAAGCAGGCGACTTTGGCACGCACGTGCGCGCGGTAGATGGAGAAGAACTGCACCAAACGCCTGAGGTCGGCGTCCTGAAGATCGTGTGCCAACAGATCGACTACGTGTCGTGCCAGCGCTGGATGGCCATGATAGTCAAGGTCCATCGAGAGGAATGCAATGTCAACCGAGACGTCGAGACAGCGCAGCCGGGGATTGAAATCGATACAGTCGATGATTTGCAGCTCATCCGGTTCCAACCCCTCGACGCAGATGTGCGCCAGGTGAAGGTCGCCATGTCCCTCACGCACCTTGCCCACGTCCAGCCGTGCCTGCAACAGGTCTTTTTCCTGATTCAGGAACTGGCGCGAGACCTCGTCGATCAGGTCAAGCTGTGACGGAGCAACGATACTCCCGAGATAGGGCTCCGACTGCTGCAGATTCTCCTCAATGTTGCGCCAGACGATTGCCAGGGATCCCCATTCGTTGACTCCCTCTCCGGTAGCGGCTTCAGCATAGAAGCGAGCGAGTCGCTGGCTCAACGCCGGCCAGACGCGCTCATCGACCTGATTGGTCTCGACCAGATAGGCGAGAATCTGCCGATCATCCAGCCGCCGCATCTTGACCGCGTAATCGAGCGTCGGCCCTTCACCGTGAAATGCCAGACGGCCACCCATCTCCACCACCGGCACGACCTCAAGATAGACGTCCCGCGTCAAGCGACGGTTCAGGCGCAATTCTTCTTCACAGAAGAACTTTCGCCGTTCCAGGGTAGAGAAGTCGAGGAAGCCAAAATCGACCGGCTTCTTCACCTTGTAGACAAAGTCACCAGCCAGGAATGCGAGGGATGCATGGGTCTCTTCGAGCGCGATTGAGTCAACCGGATAGGGATATGCTTCCGAGCGACCCAGATCGGCAATGAGACGCGCGATATGCTCTCGGGCGGCGGCCTCCGCGTCGACCATGCGGAACTCCTTCTCAATACCTGACTGCACGAGCAGGCGCCATGCGGTTCGACACATACCGTACGGGTCATCCCGACAACTGACAAGGGTCAAATGCGAGAATGATTCACGTCCCGACCTTATACCCGGGCCAAACGCGCTGTTACACTCGGGCGGCGCCGCAATTCCGACTGGCATGCACGCACGGCCAGCATGTCTGGTGGAATAACGACTTGCCGCGGTTCGTTGAAAAAACCGGCCGAGAGGAAGTTCGTGGGACCACTTTCTCGTCAACCGGCCAGACTGTCACCGTTGTGCAATGGAAGAGGGATTCATACGATGCCGATTTCTCAGGAACGTTTCGCTGAGGGACTCACCGCACAGCAGTTCATCGACCAGATGACGAGGAACCAAGAGCGCTTTTCGCAGAATCTGGACGAGACAACGTCGATCTTCACCGACGAAGATCGCGCTTTCTTCGCCGAGAATCCGGTCTCGATCGCGGCCATCGCAGAGGACTGGTGCACCGACGTGATCCAATTCCTGCCACCGGTCATCAAGCTGGCCGAGCAGGCCAACGTCGATCTGCGCGTCTTCCTGCGCGATCAGAATCACGACCTGATTGATCAGTATCTCAAACAGGGACAGTTCCGGTCGATCCCGGTCTTCGTGCTGTATGACCGCGATTGGAACGAACTCGGCCACTTCTGTGAGCGGCCGGACGCCGTCACCCAGGAGATGGCCAAGGAATCACGCCGCTTTGCACTCGAGAACAGCGAACTCGAGGGCGTCAACCGCACCTACGAGAACATGCCGGATGAAACGCGCGTGCTTATTCGCGAGAACAGCTCGCGCTTCCGCTGGGACAACATGCTCCGCTGGAACCGCATCTTCCTGGACGAGATCAAGGAAATCACCGCCTCCACACCATCCAACGTGGCGGACTAGCAGCCGCACGAATCCCCGTGACTGGACGGCGAAGTCGCCGTCCGGTCACGGGGATTCTTCATCTGAAGGGAGCGACGCATGCGCTACATGGTGATCGAGAAATTCCTCAAAGGACCGAAGCCGGTCTACGAGGTCGTCGCCAAACATGGGCGTATGCTGCCTCCAGGACTTCACTTCGTCGATAGCTGGATCGACGAGCGCACGCTGGATCGCTGTTTCCAACTGATGGAGACGGATGATCCGGGACTCTTCGACGAATGGGCAGAATCTTGGTCCCAGTGGAACGTTCTCATCGACTTCGAGATCGTTCCGGTCGTCGACTCAGCTGAAGCCGCCAGACGATCCAGCAACGGATAATAAACTCACTCACAGTTGCAACTCGCACATCGGCGTGATCCGCTCCTCACCATCTGCTGAGAATTGCGGATGGATTGCCAGCCGCTGAGCTTCGTTTCCCCTTGAGAACGTATCTTCCTCACGCCGGGCCTCGCCACATTCAATCGTTCAGACTGCCTTACGCAACGCACCACGCGAGCAGCGACCCACAACGACTGACGCGCACCTGTTCACGTGCTTTTGACGTTGATGGTCGAACTGTTACGCACTTGTTACGCGATCCGGTACTTGTGTATTAGGACCCCAACGCACGGTCTAGCAAAATTGAATTGTGGGAGATGAGAAGGAGGTCCCGGGCCCTAAGTCCCAGTCATCGCTGACAACGATGTCAGTAGGCTGAGCACGAAGAATGTGATGGACTCAGATGCAAGCCTCCAAACCTTCACTTCAATATCCGCATTCAGCAAGACCAGCGATTACACCGATCGGCGTACCCCCGAAGGGCGGCGAAAGCCTGATCATCGACGAGCAGGTTATGACCAGCAGCGACCGGTTGGTCTACGTCGCGGCGGTCAACCTGTGGCTGATCGTCAACGTCGTGTTCTGGTTCTGGTGGTTCCAGGCTGATCATGTGGTGACAACGTTCCGGTTCATTCTGGCGACGATCGGGTTGTCGTACGATTTGACGCTCATGCCCCTGACGCTGATTTTCTTCCTCCACCACATGAGGCGACCAGCACCAATTGCGCCTGAGCCGGATCTGCGCGTCGCGATGCTGACCGCAATCGTTCCTTCGGCCGAATCGATCGACGTGCTGGAGCAAACGCTCGCTGGTATGGTGGCCGTTCGCTATCCGCACGATAACTGGGTGCTGGACGAAGGCGGCGACGCACGGGTCCAGAGACTCTGCGGCCGATACGGTGTCAGCTACTGGACCCGCAAGGGCATCCCTGAATTCAACCAGGAGAACTGGCCATTCCAGGCCAAGACGAAGTCCGGCAACTACAATTCATGGTTCCATCAGATCGGCTATCGCGATTACGACTACGTCGTCCAACTGGACACCGATCACATCCCACGCCCGAGCTATCTGGACGACGTACTCGGATATTTCCGAGACCCGAATGTGGCATACGTTGCCCTTCCAAGCGTCTATCGCAACCTGAGCGACTGGACATCGCGCGGTAGCTCCGAGCAGAGTCAAGTCTTTCAGGGCATCATGCAGATGGGGTACTACGGCTGGGCCAGGACTCCAATGATCATCGGCTCGCACGCGGCCTATCGGTTGTCACATTTGAAGGAGATTGGCGGTTTCGCGCCGTCTCGCGCCGAAGATCACCTGGACACCTTGAAGCTGGCTCAGGCGGGGCATCGCGGAGTCTTCGTGCCAAAGGTGCTGGCTGAGGGACTCGGCCCGCACAACCTTTCCGATTACCTGGCACAGGAACACCAGTGGGCGTTCTCGATTGCCCAGGTGCTCATGAAGTACGGCCGACAGAAGGCGCTCCTGGATGTACGGCAGCGAACCATCTTCCTCTTCTCCGAGCTCTGGTACAGCATCTACTCCACATCGTATTTGCTGCTGTTCCTGCTGCCACTGATTGCACTCATGGTGAACGAGCCGATCGTTCGTGTTCCGTTCATTGAGTTCATGATCTACTCACTGCCCGTGACGCTTGTCTCGATCGGCATCCTGGCCTGGGCCTATCGCCGTCGATGGCTCATGCCAGGCACGCACTTCTTCATGTCCTGGCAAGGAATCGTTCTCTCGATCGCTCGCTGGCCGATCGTGCTGATCGCCATCGCGAACGCCACGATCTCACTCGTTTTCCGCCAGGGACGATTCAACTACCTGGTCACGCCGAAGGGCGGGCACGCACTGAGCACCAGAGGAACGCTGCGAACCATCGCACCCTATGTGGTGCTCGGCGTCGTTTCTGTTGCAGTGCCAATGATCTACGCGACCCTCGGTCGTGATCCAGATGGCAACGCCGCTGGCTACGTGCTGTTCTCCCTGATGAGTGCGGGATTCTTCGTGATGATTCTGATCGCCGCGGCGATCGACTTCATTCGGGTCAACGTCACGAACGGCGCCCACCGCGTGTTGGTCCTGGCGAAATCCGCGCCAATCCTGAGTGTCGCCATCTTGCTGCTTGGCGCAATGCTCTTCTCCGGCTCGGTAAACCGAGAACGAACTGAAGCCGCGTTGCTCTACAGGCCGGACAACGTCGAAGTTGCCGTGCCAATCCTCGCAGTGCCCGTCGGAAACATGGTCGAGGTAGCTCCGGATCCAGCCAGCACCGGAACGTCGATCGATGAGCCAAGTCCACTACCATCGGTCACGTCGTGGCTCTTCGACCCGTCTCGCGATGGAGTGACATTCGGTGCCTACGATCCGAGCGGACAACTCTCGCTCATCTCCGGAATCGATCACTACTTCATCGCATGGGATGAAAGCGCCACCGGCGGGATTCCACTGGATCGGGTTGCCGAGTCGTATGCGCATGGCCGCGCGGTGCTGTTGACCATCGAGCCATGGCCGATCGACGGACGTTCGTCTGACACGCTCTTGCCGGACATTGCCAGCGGTCAATACGACGCGACAATCGAGCGACTCGCGTCGACGATGCGAAGCATGCAGCAGCCAATTCTGGTGCGTTTCGGGCATGAGATGGACATGCAAGGACTCTATCCATGGGCCAACGGTGACGCCAGTGGCTATATCGCCGCCTATCGACACGTCGTCGATCTCTTCCGAACAGATGGCGCCACGAATGTACTCTGGGTCTGGTCACCCGGCGGTCAACTCAATGCCGTGGCGTTCTACCCGGGTAACGATTATGTCGACTACACTGGAGTGTCGATTCTCGAATACACGCGTTGGGAGACTGAGATCGCACAGGTCGAGAATCCGAGACCGCTGACGACACTGATCAAAGAGAAGTACGATCTGCTGGCACCGCTCGGAAAGCCGATGATTCTGGCCGAACTAGGGATCGACCTCGACTCGACATTAAAACAGGATCGCGTTCGAGAGATGATCGCGGCGCTGCCGAACTTCCCAGCAATTCGCGGTGTGATCTATTTCAACGACCAGAACCCGGTCAACAGCGTGACGAATGACCAACCACAATGGACGCTCTCCGCCGCTGACCTCGATACGCTCTGGAACACGATTGCCAACAGTCCGTGGATGGAACAGCAGAACAGGCTATCGCGTTACCAGATCACACCCGCTGACCCATTGCAGCCGCGGTGAAGCGATGATGATAACCGGTGTCCCAGAACGTCATGGTGTCGCCGAGCACTGACTGGCGATCGACTGCTGATAGCGAGAGAAGGACGGTTTCGCGGACAGATCTGAGCGTAGCAGGCCGTAGTGACCGTAGATACTGTTCGAAGCCGAGTTGGCATCCCATAGGTCGAACCAGGTGTAACCGGTGATACCGAGCGACGCCGCATTGTCGCAGACCGCTCGCACGAAGCCATTCAGCCGACTGGCCTGCTCGGCATCATCGAGCGTCGGGAAACCGTTTTCGAGAACGCGGATCTTCACCGTCGATCCAAGTCCAGCGGCGTCGATGGCATAGCGCGCGTTTTGCAGGTATGTGGTCATGTCGCCGTATGCGTCCCCGGTGCCAGCTGGCCAGAGACCAGGATAGACGTTGATGCCGATGAACGAGATGGCGGCAGCGAATGAGGCACCACCCTGTCGGGTCAGTTCTTGGAGAAACTGGGCGTCGGCGTTTCGATCGAGCACGGCCACATCGGTGCCGACTTCAGCCCGTGAACCGATCTTCTGCAACTCTTGCCGCGCCGCGATAACCCCTTGGATCGTGGCGTCACGCACGCCTGGTATTGGTCCATCGGACGAATCTGGATTCCCATTGGCGACGTTGATCTCATTGCCAATGACAAAGCGCTCGACTCCAGCATTCTTGCCATAGCGGTCAACGATGGTGCGAACGAATCCAGCAAAACCGTTCGCGTCTCCCTCGCGACCAGACGGTGGCGAGTATTTGATGGTTAGCGTCACGCTATAACCCGCGCCGGTATAGCGGGCGATATCAGCATCAAGACTCTGCTGATCGTACCAACTCCAGGCGGTATATAGATGGACGCTGAACGGCTGGCTGCCGCGAAGTTGATTGAGGCTATTGATGATCCGATCGGGCGACGGCGGAGCGACGTAACCCAACTCGCCGTTCCCGCCACCAGGATAGACGCCAAATAGCACGCGCGGGCTCGAGGGATTACCAAGCGATTGGGCTGAAGCGTTCGACTTCATCACGGTATCACCAAGCAGCGTCAATTCAACGGCGTACTTCGTTCCCGCGAACTCCGGGTGGTATTCGAATCGGGCGCGCTCGAAGTATTGCACCGTCAGGCCAGTAACTGGGTCGCGAAATTCTTCGCTGATCGGATAGCCGAACAGCGCCAGCGATTCCCGATACGACACACCGGGGTCGCCGAACTCGACGCCATTGCTCCCCCAGTAGTCGCGAAACGCGGAGCAGAGCCGGTGGCCCGTTTGGGCAAAGAAGGTGCAACTGCCGTCGCTGGACGTATTGGACGGGAGCGCCGCGAACGGAGACGTGCCCATTATTCCAAGTGATCGAGCGGCATCGGCGCCGAGCCTCCCGAGTTCGACCTGATACGGCGTTCCGGCAAATTCCGGATGACTCTCGAATCGTTGCCGCTCGAAATATTGGACCAGGTGGCCGCCTTCGGTTTGTGGCGCGCTGATAGCGTACCCGAAATTGGAGAGACCACCCGAGGACTGGTAGAAACCCTGAAACGCCGACGCCACGTCGAAGCCAGTCGGCGAACTACTCGCACCGGCAGCGGAGAAGAGCATCGCGCAACCGACGGCTGCGGCGAGCAGCGCGGTGATTACCCGCTTTGAGGTCATGAACGTTCTCCCAGAGTTGCGGTGAGGAGATTCCGTACGCAAGATACGAACGCCAGCGACATGCGACAGACCGGTGCTCCATACCTCGCGACCTGCCATCGGACGGCGATTCTGTATCCCCGCCTTGCGCTGGAATCACCCACCTCAGCTAGTCTGAGCATAGCGTCTCGCCACGAACGTCGGAATCACCCACTCCCGCTAATCCAACACAGCCGGTAGGGCCAGGCCGATCGGTACTCTTGGCTTGGGCACGGTTCAATATCGTACGATGTCGAGCGTGCCACGACCACCAGCAACGGGCCGTGACAGCGCACGTTCGGCGATCGCTCTGGAATGTTCAGCGGTGTTTGCGTCATCAGACGTGAACTGCTATTGATGCTTAGTCGCCGCAGATTCGCACGGTCGTCACCGGTTCTGAGGACGACTGTGGTCGCCGCTGCTGTCCCGGATCGCTCCGTATTACACTTGCACATCTTCGAATTTCAGGCGGATACGGGAGCACGTGTCCTCAAGTACAGGATCGGCGTTGAATTGACGACTTTGAGCCGCTCGATTGACCTCAGCCAGACGGATAGTCCCCTAATTCTCGCGCTCGATATTGGCAGCTCGTCGGCTCGCGCCGCGCTCGTCGATGGCCAGGGCCAACGCGTTGCGGGATCGCTCATTCATACAAGCTACGATCACGACACGATTGCCTCACACCACGGGTCGCTCAACCCGCGCGAACTGACGACTTCCGTCGAGCAGTTGATCGATCGGATTCTGGGGATGTGCGCGAAACCGGTCGAGATCGCCGGTGTCGGCGTTTCGACCTTTTGGCACAGCATCATGGGCGTCGATAGCGCGTACGAGCCGGTCACACCGGTGCTGATGTGGTCCGACATTCGCTCGGCGGAGCAGTGCCACGTGCTCGAGCGCCTACTCGATCCAGAAAGCTATCACCGGCGAACCGGCACTCCCATTCATTCGAGCTACCCTCCTGCCAAGATTCTTTGGCTGGCGCAAACTCACCCAGACGATTTTCAGCGGGTATCCCATTGGATGTCATTCGGCGAATATCTCTTTCATTGCCTATTTGGAGAGTCGTCAGTCTCGGTCTCGATGGTCTCGGCTTCTGGACTGTTCAATCAGGCAGCGTTGACGTGGGACGGACCGACGCTCGACGTGCTGCACCTCGATCCCAGTATGTTCTCGACAATATCGGACGAAGCGGTCACTAGCCTGCGCGATACCTATGCCACGCGCTGGCCCGCGCTCCGGAACGCACAATGGTTCCCGGCGCTCGGCGATGGCGCCTGTGCCAACGTCGGCTCCGGCGCGATGGGTACCGATCTCGTGGCCCTCTCAATCGGGACGAGCGGGGCCATGCGTATGCTCTGGGAAGGTGCGCCGGTCGCGCCGCCGGACGGATTGTGGCTCTACCGGCTGGACGCCAAACGGCTTCTCCTCGGTGGTGCGTTGAGCGAGGGCGGGAACCTGTGGGAGTGGATCACCGACCGGTTCCAGATGGCGCCAACCAGCGATCTCGGGACTGAAGTTGCCGCAATTCCACCCGATAGCCATGGTCTCACCTGGCTCCCGTTTCTCGCGGGTGAACGCAGCACGGGCTGGTCGCCGGACGCGCACGGCGTACTGAGCGGGTTGACGCTCGGCACCACCGCACCGCAGATCCTGCGCGCCGGATTGGAAGCTGTCGCCTATCGCTTTGCGTTGATCTCCGAGCGCATCGACAGCTATCTCTCACCGGATCGTGTGATCGTCGGCAGCGGCAACGCTCTGGTCAGCGATCGCAACTGGCCGCAGATCATCAGCGACGTGATCGGTTGGGACTTGATCGAATCTCGTGAGCCGGAAGCGTCGTTGCGAGGCGCGGCGCTGGTCGCGCTTGAGCGACTGGGAGCCATCGACAACCTGGAGCGAGTGGCCGCTAACGTGCATGACGACGCCAATCGCTTCGCACCCGACATGAAGAATCACGCTACCTATCGGCTTGGCCTGGCACGACAACAGGAATTGTATCGGCGTCTGCTGGGGTAACAGACGTTCCGACCCCTCTCCCGTTCGAACAGGAGAGGGGTCGGAACTATGTGAGCCATTCGATGTGATCCCCTTCTCCTGCAAGCAGGAGGAGGGGCAAGGGATGAAGGCTTCTAGCCCTTGGCCGCCGCGTAGCGCTTGGCAACCTCGTCCCAATTGACGACGTTCCACCAGGCCGAGATGTAGGCCGGGCGGAGATTCTGGTAGTTCAGGTAGTAAGCATGCTCCCAGACGTCGAGCCCCATGACTGGTGTTTTGCCTTCCATATAGGGGCTATCCTGGTTCGGGGTGCTCATGATCTCGAGCTTGCCGTCATTGACGACCAGCCAGGCCCAGCCACTTCCGAATCGGCCCGCGGCCGCTTTCGAGAAGGCATCCTTGAACGCGTCGAAGCTACCAAACGACGAGTTGATCGCATCCGCCAACTCGCCAGTCGGTTCTCCGCCGCCACCCTTTTTCATGATCTGCCAGAACATCGAGTGATTAGCGTGTCCGCCGCCGTTGTTGCGGACAGCCGTCTTGATCGAATCCGGCACGCGGTCGATATTGCGCAGCAGATCCTCGACGCTCATGCTCGCCAGATCGGGGTGGCCATCCAGCGCGGCGTTCACGTTGTTGACGTAGCCACCATGGTGCTTGTCGTGATGGATCTCCATCGTGCGCGCGTCGATGTGCGGTTCGAGCGCATCAAACGGATACGGAAGTGGGGGCAACTGATAGGCCATACGAAATCCCTCCTTGCTGGATTCACTTCGGCCGAGCCGGCACTCTTGCCGGACATCGAAACCTCAACCGGGGCTCAACGGGTCACACACGGTGGAGGTCTGGTTCTCCAGTAGTCTCATTATCACATAGACTGCTTGAGAACTCACGTTCTGTCTTTCGGTCAAGTTGACCGGCAGCCAGATGGCCCCGTCCACGACCCGCTCTTTGTTGACAACAGCGTTTGCCTCGAGATGCTTCCAAAGCGACCATCTCGAATGATTGTCAACCTGATTTCCACATGCGACTGATCCAGCACAAATCAGACCACGGGATGACTGGTCCATCGATGCAACCGAGTTCTGCAACGGAGCGAACGCAGCTAGGGCGATGCACTCAGACGGCGCGATGATCCTTGGGATCGCCAGGGGTAACGATCGGATCGATGACGACCGTTCCGTCCGGGGCAAGCGTCCAGGTTCTCACGCCCGCGTACGAGACTCCACGTTCCTCCAACAGCCGCAACGCTTCCTGCTCGCTTCCCGGCGGCACGTAGACGAAGAAATGCCGCACTCCAGACGTCGTCTTGTTGTCGCATGCTACGGATGCTCGCTCCCAACGTCCGACACAGGAGGGATCGACCGACGTCTCCACTTCGCCGATCTCACGAATATTGCCGTGCCCGTCGATCACCACGATGTCCGGGAACTCAGTTCCGGTCGGACCAGGAACGCCGCGGCGATGAACCGACTGATTGGTCAGCGTCTCATAGTGTTCGGGCCAGTCAACCTGTCCCGGAAATGGGAAACGATGCGTCGCGATGTAGCGCACCACCTGGTCGTGTTGCGCGCCAGGCGTCTGTAGCTCGAGCATCGGCAGTCCTCTCGATACGTTCTCTCGACTGCTACGGCATCCCGCCGGGCCATGGTCCGGCCGCTTCGACGACCGCGGCGGCACGGAAGACAGTCTCCTCGTCCCAGGGACGAGCGACGATCTGCATTGCCAACGGCAAGCGGTCATTGCCCAACCCAACTGGAACGGTGATGGCCGGCCAGCCGAGAGAGTTGAACGGACCGGTGTACCAGGTGTTGCGTGGCTGCTGCTCTAGCGGCGGCGCGCCGTACGGCATAGTCGGAGTGCTCAGAAGATCGACGTTGGCGAAGATCCCATTCATGCGCTGGCGCAGGCGGGTGCGCGCCTGTTCGGCGCGGGCCAGCGCGTTCGGGGCGTAGGCGTAGGAGGAGATGAGTCGCTGATAGGCGAATTCGCCAAAATCTTCCGGCCGCTCCCGCAGCATCGGCTCGTGATAAGCGGTCGCTTCCATGGCGATAATGCATCCATTGATCGAACGCAACTCATTCAGTTCCGGCAGGTCGAGCTCGATCAACTCCGCGCCAGCGCTGGCAAGCGTTTCGAGACCCGCGCGCCAGGCTGTGAGCACCTCG
The DNA here is from genome assembly GCA_963782955.1 of uncultured Chloroflexia bacterium. Classification (GTDB taxonomy): domain Bacteria; phylum Chloroflexota; class Chloroflexia; order Thermomicrobiales; family Thermomicrobiaceae; genus CALAGB01. The sequence goes on from CAWALJ010000002.1 coordinate 1,012,925, forward strand.
TCGGTCGCCAACGATTGATCGGAGCCATCGCTACGAATCACCCCGACCTTCAAGCCGTTCACGCCGCGATCGAGGGAGCCGACATAGTCCGGCACCAGAACCTTGCGCGTGCGCAGATCCCGATCGTCGTGCCCGGCAAGGATCAACTGCATGATGGCCGCGTCGCGCACAGAACGGGTCATCGGGCCGACGTGATCGAGTGACCAGGAGAGTGTCACCGCGCCGTACAGGCTGTTGCGACCGAAGGTCGGCTTGAGACCGACGATACCGCACAGCGCTGCGGGCATGCGGATCGATCCACCGGTATCCGACCCCAGCGCACCGAAGACCAGGCCGTCGGCCACTGCCGCTCCCGAGCCGCTACTCGAGCCACCGGTGTCACGCTCCGCGTTCCAGGGATTGCGCGTCGGACCGTAGTGCGCGTTGTTGGAGGCGGGTGAGTAGGCGAATTCCGACATGCGCGTCTTGCCGACGATTACCGCACCGGCAGCCCGGAGACGCTCCACCACGGCTGCATCGAAGTCGGTTTCCCACTCGGCCAGAATCTTGGATCCAGCGGTGGTGATCGTCCCCTTCATGGCGAACAGGTCCTTGACCGCGATCGGAACGCCGTGTAATGGCCCGCGATAGCGACCCCCGGCGATCTCAGCCTCAGCGGCTTGAGCGGTCTCACGGGCGCTGCTCGCCAGCACCACTTGAAACGCGTTGAGATGCGGGTCACGCTTGGCGATGAGTTCCAGCGCCTGCTCGGTCAATTCCACGGGCGAAACCTCGCGCCGCTCGACACGCTGCGCCACGTCCGAAATCGTCGGATGCCCCGGATGCCGCTCGCTGGCTGACGCCGCGGAATCGCTTGTCCCTTCATGGGCCGGAATTGGTGGGACGCGGTTCTCTTCTCCCCACGCACTCAAGTAATCAGGCAGCAGATCGGACGGCGTCCGATTGAAGATCGCCTCGCAGGCCAGGATGTTCCGCAGAAACCCCTTAGCGGCAATCCCGTCGATGTCGGCGTCATTGACTCGAATCCCGGCCGCCCGTAGATTGGCGCGCAGCCGGTCGATGATGCGGCTCAGATCGAGTTGATCGCTCATGCTTCTCCCCGCTCCCTGAAGTGATCCAATGGTGGACTTCTCGACCGGAACGTAGGCAATTCGTCGAGTGGAACCAGTCGGTAAGCGCACGTCGTTTGTAGCACCGGTGACCATGGCCCGCAACCAGAATCGACGGCGTAACCAACACCCCGTATGCTAGCCGCAACGTATGGACCCACTGAATAGCCAGAGATGAGGGAGAGACGATGGATTCACAGCCCGTTCGCCCCGAAGTTCTGCGGGCGCTGCAGACGCTCAACACACCGACCATTGCCAACGCCATCGAAACGTTCGACATTCGGCCGCGCAGCACCGGCTTCATGTCATCCGACATCCGCTGTGCCCTGCCGGATCTTGGAGTGATGATCGGCTACGCCGCCACTGCCAAGATTCGCGCCACACTCAAGCCGGATCCCGACGCAGCCATCAATCGCAAAGTGATGTGGGAGCATATTCTCGCAATGCCCGAGCCGCGAGTCGTCGTCATTCAGGATCTGGACGAGTTACCCATCGGATCCTTCTGGGGCGAGGTGAACGCCAACATCCATCGCGCGCTCGGCTGCGTCGGCACGGTGACCAACGGCGGCGTGCGGGATCTCGACGAAGTCGAGGCACTCGGCTTTCATCTCTTCGCCGGGCACATTCACGTTTCGCACGCCTACGTTCACGTGGTCGAGGTCGGGACACCGGTCGAGGTGGGCGGCATGACAGTGAATCCCGGCGATCTGCTGCATGGCGACAAGCACGGCATCACCAATATCCCGCTGGACGTCGCCGACGGCGTGTTCCAGGCCGCGCTTGACGTTGAGGCCCGTGAGCGCCGAATCATCAACCTGTGCAAGTCACCAGACTTCAGCATCGAGAAACTGAGCGAGCTGTATGGATGATTGGAGCGCCAGCGTCTCGCTGAGGACGTCACTGTGTGAGCTGCTCGGGATCGAGTTACCGATCATTCAGGCACCAATCGGAAGTGGTAGTGGTCCGGCATGGCCAGTTCAGTGTCGAACGCGGGTGGCCTCGGCATGATGTCGGTCACGTGGCGTCCCCTCGATGAAGTGCGTCACGTGGTTCGAGAAGCGAGACGACTCACGGATAGGCCGTTCGGGGTCAATCTGGTGCTCCACTGGGATCCAACGGAACGCCTCGAGATCTGTTTGGAAGAAGGAGTCAAGGTCGTCTCCTTCTTCTGGGGAGATCCTGGCCCGTACGTCGAACGTATTCACACCGCTGGCGCGCTGGTAACCCACACGGTGGGAAGCGCAGAAGAGGCCCACCGTGCCGTCGCTGCTGGAGTGGATGTGATCGTCGCCCAGGGGTGGGAGGCGGGTGGTCACGTCTGGAGCCAGGTTGGAACCATGGCGCTGGTTCCGGCGGTGGTGGATGCGGTCAAGCCGGTTCCAGTTGTTGCGGCTGGCGGCATCGGCGATGGCCGAGGCATTGCCGCGGCGCTAACGCTTGGCGCAGCGGGCGCCTGGCTCGGCACACGGTTCGTCGCCAGCGCCGAGGCGGAGGTTCATCCGGTCCACAAGGAGATGGTGGTCAGCCATAGTGAGCGCGATACCTTCTACGGCCAACTCTTCAACGTCGGCTGGAGCGGCGCGCCTCACCGAGCACTTCGCAACAGCACGATAGACGCATGGGAAGCAAATGGGAGACCAATGGCTGATCGGCCTGGTGAAGGGGATTCGATTGCCGCTTACGCCGACGGCACACCCGTGGTGCGCTACAGCGATATCATGCCGGGACCCGCCATGACCGGTAACCTGGAGGCGTTGGCCTGTTACGGCGGGCAGAGCGCCGGTACCGTTCACCGCATCGAACCGGCCGCGACCATCGTCAAGCGGCTGGCCGAGCAGGCAACGGCCGCGATCTCTGGTGGATGGAGCCCAAGAAACGGAGACAGGTCCTAGCCACATCAGGCTACTCAGCGCGACTCGCACCGAGCGATACGTAACTGCGCCCTGATCTCCCCATGACCCACCACGTCAGACGTGGCTCGCGCCTCAACTTGCCTTCCTCAACACCGCAGTTACCGCGTCGTAGAGCCCAAAACGTCGCGGCAACAACGGCTCGCTGATCTTCAATCCCGGCACCTACCCCTTCTACATGGATGGAGGTTCGATCACCTTTCAGGGGAACGGCGACGGCTTCGATACCAGCAGCTTCAACGTCGAGCTCTACTTCAAGAATAGTCAGGTCAATTTCGGCGGAAATACCGACACAACGTTTCCACCCGGCATCTATTACTTCGATGGAACCGACCTGACACTCAACGGGAGCAAGAATGTCACCGGAAACGACGTCCTCCTCTTCTTCGACAATGGCGCAACTATGGACACCACCGGGATTACGTCCTATACCTTCACTGGCGCATCGAAGTCCCTCTATAGTGGAGGTCAGGATGGCATGCTGATCTACGCCGCACGCGGCAATACGGGCACGTTCACCATGCATGGAAACTCCGGCTGCTACCTCGGTGGAGTGGTGTATCTGCCAAGCGCGGAAATGCTCATGACCGGAAACACGCCCGGTACCTGGGCCGAGGGACAGTTAATCATCGATAACCTGGTCAATAAAGGGAACACCGACGTGACGATCAAATCCAAGGATTACGTCAAACCCAGTACCCCGGTCGTCTGTCTCACTCAGTAGCCCCGGCATGGCGGCGGGCGAATCCAGGACTCCCGATGGGTACGACGTACCTCACTCAACCCAGTGGTTGAGTCTGGAGCAATCGTCCGGAACGCTGGTCGCGCGCTGGCCGGAGCTCACGTACGGTAAGTTCGAACGCGCATGATAAAATTGCCGGTCGATATGGATAACAGCGAGACCGGATACATTTTGAATTTGCAGACGACCACGCCTCAGATCGAATCAATCGGTGACGAGCCCACATCGTCGCCGCGACGCCCACTTCGCCGCGAACGACCCGTGACACTTCACGACCTGACGCTCCAGGAGCTTGAAGCGCGACTGACGGACGAGGGTTTGCCCGGATATCGGGCACGGCAAATCTTCGGCTGGGCCTATCAACAGTTGGCCGAGCGCTACGACGAGATGACCGTACTGCCGAAAACGTTGCGAGCCAAACTGCCGAACCGCCTTGAGATGACCAAGCTCGAACCGGTGCGGTCGGTCGAAACGGACGACGGAGAAACGCGCAAACTCCTGTTCCGCACCTTCGATGGAGAGCACATCGAGACGGTCCTGATGTTCTACCCGGACCGGACGACCGTCTGTGTCTCGTGCCAGGTCGGCTGTGCCGTCGGTTGTGCATTTTGCGCGACCGGAATGATGGGGCTGACGCGCAACCTGACGACCGGCGAAATGGTCAGTCAGGTCGTCGAGGCTGCTCGCGAGGCGCGCAAACTGGATCGTTCCCTGACCAACATCGTCATGATGGGCATGGGAGAGCCGTTTCAAAACTACGACGCCGTGATGAAGATGGTGCGTATTCTCCACGATCCACTCGGCATGAACTTCGGCGCCCGACGCACCACTCTCTCGACCTCCGGACTGGTGCCCTTCATCGACCGACTGGCCGCAGAGCCGTTCCAGGTGAAGCTGGCGGTCTCGTTACATGCGCCGAACGATGCACTGCGCGATCAACTCGTTCCGCTCAACCGGCGTTACCCGGTCGGAGAATTGATCGATGCTTGCAAGCGTTATGTCGAACGCACAGGCCGACGCATCACCTTCGAATACGCCTTGATCAAGGACGTCAACGACAGCGACGAGACAGCCACAGAGCTCGCCACTCTGCTCAGAGGCTTGCTCTGCCACGTCAACGTCATCCCGCTCAACCCGACACCCGCGGCGCCGTTCGAACGACCGTCGCCGGAACGCATCGAGCGCTTCGCCGAGGTGATCCGCCAGCGAGGCATCCCGGCGACCGTGCGTTATTCGCGTGGCGTCGATATCGCCGCCGCCTGTGGGCAATTACGCGTCGAACACGAGCGGAACGCGCAAACGTAGGGGCAGACCGCGATGCCTCGCGACCTGACTCGTGCACCGCACATGCTCGACAACGAACGCGTTAGGTCATTCAGCCGAGGGCAGCCTCGACTCGACCCGCAATCAGATCAAAGGAGCAGCGCTATCACTCGCGTCGCCTACTTCGATCCATTTTCCGGTGCCAGCGGTGACATGATCCTCGGCGCCCTGGTTGACTCCGGGTTGCCCGTCACTGCGCTGCGGGATGGACTCAGCAAGGTCAACCTGACTGGCTACGAACTGAGTAGCGAGACCGTCGCCCAGCACAGTGTGACCGGCACGCGCGTCACGGTGCGACTGAACGATAGTCCGGCGCAGCCCTCACGGAGTTGGGCAAACATCCGCGCGATGCTCGAGCGTTCCAGCCTGGACGACGGGCCGAGGTCGACCGCGCTGGCAATCTTCGGTGCGCTAGCCGAGGCAGAGGCGAAAGTGCATGGCTCGACGCCGGAGGAGGTACATTTCCACGAGGTTGGGGCCGTCGACTCAATCGTCGACATCGTGGGAGCGGCCATCGGTCTTGACCTGCTCGGCGTCGAGCAGATCTACTCCGGTCCGATCAGCATGGGGCATGGATTTGTCGAGACACGGCATGGGCGACTCCCGGTTCCCGCGCCAGCGACAGCCGAACTCATCGCCAACGGCGCGGCGCCGACCAGAACGCTGGACGTCGAAGCCGAGCTATTGACGCCAACCGGCGCCGCCATCCTGACCACGCTGGCCAGTTTCGAACGACCGCAGATGACGACGGTGGCCGTGGGCTATGGCTTCGGTCGCCGCGAGCTTCCCTGGCCCAACGCGCTGCGTCTGTGGATCGGCGAACTGAGCGACAACGTGTTCGACGATCGTGAAAGTGGACCATCCGAACTGCTGCTCGAGACCAATATCGACGACATGAATCCGGAGTTCTATGAGCCACTGATGGAGCGCCTGTTCGAGGCGGGAGCACTCGACGTCTTTCTCACGCCGATCATCATGAAGCGCGGCCGACCAGCGACCAAACTGAGCGTGATCTGTACTGGGAGTCTGCGCTCCGAAATAGATGACATCCTGATTCAGCACTCATCGACGCTCGGAGTTCGGGCCACGCGGATCGACCGGACCAAAGCTGGTCGGCGTAGCGAGACGGTCGTGACGCGCTGGGGCGACGTTCGTGTCAAACTCAAGATCTGGCAGGGTCGCGTGCTGGACGCCGTGCCTGAGTACGCTGACTGCCTCGCGATTACTCGTCAGAGCGGGATGCCGATTCGACAGGTTTACGGTGAAGCCAGTCGCATCGCCGAGGTGTTCGTCGGCCGCCGTATCGACGCCGATTCATAGCCAGCGCTGACGGTCAGCGCGGCGATTCAAAACAAGATCGGAGCAGGGGCCTGTTCGGATCATCCACTGGCCGTGGCTATTTCAAGAACGGCTTGCCGTTCAACCGCATCGGCCACGGTCCACGCGCGCTCGTCGTCTTCCAGGGACTCTTCTTCGAGAACAGACCACTACGGGGATTTTCACGGCTGGCCATGACCCGCATTTACCAGCCACTGGCGTCCGACTTCACCGTCTACATCGTGACGCGCAAGACAGGGATGCCCGACGGCTACACCCTGACCGATATGGCCGACGATTATGCTGAGATGATTCGCGACGAGTTCGGCGGAGCGATTGATGTGATCGGAACGTCGACTGGTGGCTCGATTGCACAGCACTTCGCGGCCGATCATCCGGAACTGCTGCGCAGGCTGGTCCTTCATTCAAGTGCATACGTATTGAACGACGTCGCGAAGAAATCTCAGATGCGCATGGGCCAACTGGCGCGACAGCGCGACTGGATGGCGCTTTCCGCGGAATCGATCCGCTTCATCGTGCCGCGCGGGCGCTGGTTCAGCCGACCTGCCGTCTGGCTCGGATCGGTCTTCCTATCCCTGACTTCACCGGAAGACCCATCGGACTTCATCACCACCGTCGAGGCGGAAGACGTGCACAACTTCAAGGATCGGCTAACCGAGATCATGGCACCGACGCTCGTCATCGCCGGTGAAAGTGATCCCTTCTACAATCCCGAGCTCTTTCAAGCCACCGCCGAGGGTATTCCGAACGCCCGAATCATCCTCTATCCAGGCATGGGTCACCCGGCAAACGGCGAGCAGTTCGGCGAGGACGTGCTCAGATTCCTCAACGACGGCGCTGTCGAATCGCTCGCCGACTCATAGTGGTACCGATTGCCTCGCTCAACCGCAGGTTCAGCCAGACAGAAACGGGATGTGGGTGAACCGGGAACAGGGTGTCACACCTGATCGAACACGACTGGCAGTGCGTTCAGGCCACGAAAACCGGCCGTGTCACGCCAACTGACGTCGTCGATCGCGAGCTCCAATCCCTTGAGGCGCTGTACGACGGCTTTTAACGCAACCTGCCCCTGCAAACGGGCAAGTGGGGCGCCAAGGCAGAAGTGTGTTCCATGGCCAAACCCAAGGTGCCGGTTCGGCTTGCGGGTCGGATCGAAGCGGTCGGGCTCGACAAACTGCGCTGGATCGCGGTTGGCCGCGCCGATAACGAAGACAGCCGCCTCACCCGGCTGGATCTCGTGTCCATCGGCGGCAACTGGCTCCAGGGCGACGCGCGAGATGTACTGCACGGGAGATTCGAAACGCAGGATCTCCTCGATCACCCAGCGCAGGTGATCCGGTTCCTGACGCAGCCTGGACAATTCATGCGGATGGCGAAGGAGCGTCAGGACGCCGTTGCCGATCAGGTTGGTGGTCGTCTCGTTGCCAGCGAAGAGCAGAAGAACGATGGTAGCGATAATCTCCGCCTCGCTGAGGCGATCGTTCTGATCGCGCGCCTGCACCAGCGCGGTGATCAGATCTTCCTTCGGCTGACCGCGGCGCGCCGCGATGACGTCACGCAGGTAGGCCGCGAGCTCCCCAAGATCATGGCGACCACGCGTCAATCGCTCTTCCCGATCGCGACTACCGGTAGAATCGAGCGCGTAGGCAATGCCAGTCGCCCAACGTTTGAAATGCGGTTGGTCGTCCGGGGGCACGCCAAGCATGGTGGCAATGACGCGACCCGGAAGGGGATTACCCAGATCGGCGATGACGTCCATCTCACCAATAGGCTGCACATCGTCCAGCAACGCACCGACCACTCGCTCGATCTCGATGGTCAGACCGCGGATGGCCTTCGCCGAGAAGGCCTGCGCCACCAGACCGCGCAACCGGGTATGCCGCGGCGGATCGACCAGGAGCAGCATGTCACGAAAGGTATCGTTGAGCAGCGTGCCACCTGGAACATTAGCGTCGCCCGGAAAGTCCACCTGCTCGACTGACCAGCGCGGATCGGTCAGCGCGGCCAGCACGTCGTCGTAGCGACTGAGTGTCCACTTGCGTCCATCCCAGTAAACGGGCGCCTCCTCGCGGATGCGGTGGTACATCGGATAGGGATTCTGGCGCGCTCGCTGGCTAAAGAGATCGTAGTCGCCAGGCATCATTCATCCTTTACCGCTGCGCAATTGGGTCGAAGCTCGTGCCCCTGACCGGCTCCGCACTCTGGGCGACAGGGCGGACAGAAACGAGCGGCTAACGCGAACCCAGCAGATCACGACGACGTCCGACGATCGTCTCAATCAGCGGCGGTCTCCATTCGGCAGAAGCAGGAGGATTCGATCGGCACGTCGGCCCGCGCCGACGCGATGTCCAACCGTTGTTTAACGATCCCACAAAAGTCGTGTTTGCCCTGACGCATCAAGCACTCATGGTAGCCATGCAGGCTCCAGACGTTCTCCGGATGTTGATACGCCCGCGCCAATGTGCCGTCGAGCCCCAGGTCAGCACGATAGACCGCCTCCGCCTCCTCAAGGCGGCCCTGCTCCAGCAGCAACGCACCGTAGGCGTGCCGCACGGGTTGCATCCAGCCCCACGGCTCGGCGTATTTCAGGCCATCATAGCGCTTGATCGACTGTCGCAGGTGAGCGAACGCATCGTCGTAGTTGCCTTTGCGGTACTGGAGCTCGCCGCCCAGCATCTCACGCGCGATCGCCAGCACATCGACGCAGCGATTCTGAATGCCGTGATAGCGACTCTCTGGCACCCGAGCGGCGGCAGCTTCAAACAGGCGTTGCTGCTCCTCCGCTTCGGCGATTCGGCCTGTCGCAGCAAAGGCGACGCCTTTGGCGTAGTGTGTCATGGCGGTGGTGACACACAGCAATTCGGGATCATCCGGCATGGGCAGGTCGATAATCTCCTGCCACATGCCAAATCGAATGAAGACATGCAGCTTCATCGACATGAACCACTCAATTCGATCCGCCATGCGGACCGGTTCTACCTGCTCGAGTGTTGCGCGCGGAATACTCGCCAGCACCTCATCCGCTGCCTTCAGCGCGATCTCCTTCTGACCCAGGAACATCGCACCGTAGACCAGGAAGTGATAGTTGTGCAGCCGGTAAAAAGTGTAATAGGGCAGCACGCCTTCGCGCTCCTGGAACTTGTCATCCGCTGCGGCGGCGGCTTCGTTGCAGGCGACGACATCGTGATACTGTCCACACAACACGTCGATGTGGGTCGACATGTGCAGTAGGTGACCGGCGTCTGGAACCAGATGCCGCAGCCAATCAGCAGCTTTGAGCGCTCGCTCGGGGAAGGGCGACATCTCCATCAAATGGATGTACATATGCAGCACGCCCGGGTGCGTGCGGCTTAACGGATTCTCGAAGGCACGTTCCAGCGTCTCCATCGCCTCGATCGTGTCCGCGCCGTCGGCAGGTTCGCTCTTCTCCAGGTTCCAGAGCAGCCACGGTGAGCGGTTCATCAGCGCTTCGGCAAAGAGCGCCGCAACATCCAAGTCGTCGCCGAAGTCGCGATACACCTGTCGCATGGCATTGGCGTAGTCGTCGTTCCAGATCGAGCAATCTTCGAGCGGTGTTGGCTGCGGATAACGTTCCTGCACGGCAGTAATCAGCGCTCGCTCGACCGGTGTGACCTGGTCGAGCAATGACAGAGCCTTCTGAGCCGCGCCATGCGCCTTGGCCACCATCTTGACCAGCGCCTTTTCGCCGAACATGTCCCATTGCAGGTTGTAGTTCGGGCCGACGGCGTAGGCGACACCCCAGTAGGCCATGGCGCAGTTGGGATCCGCCTCAATCGCCCGCTCGAAGCACTTAACCGCCTCACCATGATTGAACCCGTAGGTCCAGAGCAGCCCGCGATCGAACCAGAGCTGTGCGTCTGATGAAGAGGTGGAGACGATGCGACTGTAGTCGCCAAGATCGTAGTAACTGGACACCGGTGCGCTCCTTTGCTGCGTTGATGGCACGGAATCTCTCCGATGATAGGTTGTGTTGTGTCCGTAGCTGTCACTCTATGATCTGGCGTGGCGTTACGCAAGTGGAGCGAGTGAGGCAACGACTTGAGAGCGTGCAACCAAGACTGCGCGATCAGGCGTTGGGATCGAAGTACTGCACTATTGCCTGAGTGAAGGCTCCGGCAATGAGATCCTGCATTGAGGGAGAGACCGCGGCGGTCGCCTCCTCGGGGTTGGAAATGAAGAGGGACTCGTTGAGCACACCGGGCATCTGGCTCGGTCGCAGCTGCCCTGGTACGGCCGGGCCCAGCAACACCAGGTGGTTGTACCAATCGGGCAACACGCCAGCACGCGCCGTCTGCAACTTCGTATCGTCGATCACGCCTCTGTCAGGTGTCGTGAAGCCGTGTGCGCGATAGGCCGACATCAGGCTTTGCTGCACCAAAACGGCAAACCGATGACTCTTGCTGGCAAAAGGACGGGCCGAATCGTAGTAGGTTTCGGTTCCGCGGGTCGCAGGATCGGTGTTGGCGTTGAGGTGAATGCTGAGCAGCAGGCTCGCACCCGCACTGTTCGCCAACTCGATACGACGCTGCAGATCATCCAGCACACCCGCTGGCGTTAGCATTCCGCCGTCCCGCGTCAAGTCGGACGACGTGAGGCCAGGCAGCGAATCGTTGGGGCGAGACAGCAGCACGCGATAGCCGGCGGCGCGCAGTTTCGCTGCGCTGCGCAGCGCAATCGCCAGGGTTACGGTCTTCTCATCCACGCTCACGCCGGACACCGTCGTGCCGACGGCGCCATCGTCGATGCCTCCGTGACCTGGGTCGAGGAAGATCAGTGGCGTGGACGAGGTCGGGCTGGCGCTCGGCGTCGGTGTGGGCGTTTGGGTGATGGTCAGCTGCGAAACGAGCGAGGCGATATCTGGCCGATTGGTCGATGTCGACTCCGCCACGGTTGGTGTTGGTGGGTGAGTTTTTTTCTGCGAACAGGCGCTGAGGAACGCGGCCAGAACCCCAATTCCCCCACCAATTAGCACTCTGCGGCTCACGGGTTTTTGACGTGAGCGATCCCCCTGCATGCGTGCTCCCACGGATTGAGTCGATCGATCGAGAATTCCGTAGATCGAGCAGATGCAAGTTCCTCGCCAGGACTTCCCATAACGTCCCAGAAATTGACACGGAGTCCCACTCGGTGGTCTCAATAGGCTATGCTGGTTGTGTCAATTGGGAGCCGAAGAGTCTCCCCTCAGGTCCGCGTTAGTTCAACGTACAAAGGGATCTTTGGGGTGGCACCCGAGGACAACCAGCCCACGGTTGTCTCCAACACGAGGGTGGTGAAATCTTCGTGGCCCCTTCCCGAAATGACTCACGGTCAACTGAACGCTGGGACTATGGGTATTGCCACGTGCAACTAGAGGGACGGGCCGAGCAGTTCTACCGCTTGATCGCAGCGAAGAAAGCGTACGTCGTGCTGCCGCATGTGGGCGATCAGTCGTTCCAGCAGCGCCAGTCGATACGGTCGACCGCTGATTTGCGGATGAAGCGCCAGCACGAACGAGGTTCCCCGCTCACGCTCCGCGTACAACCCGTCGAACTCCCCTTGCCAGGTCTGCAGTACGGCCTCTGGGGCTGCGATCTGTCGACCGGGCAGTCGCGTGCTGTAGAGAAAGAACGGAGCGTCGTCGAGCAGCCACGACACGGGAAGCTCGACCAATTCGGTCTTCACCCCGTTGATGACGTGCTTGTACGGGCGATCACGATCCATGAAGTTCGATGAATAGCGCATGCCCCGCTCGCGCAGGAGATCCATCGTCCACGGGCTGAACTCCCAGGCGGGAGATCGGTAGCCAACCGGAGTTTGCCCTAGCACCCGATCGAACTGCGCAAGTGCCAGGTCGAAATCTTCTCGTTCTTCCTCTTGCGTCATGGTATCGGGCCAGCGATGAGTGTGGCCGTGGTGCGCAACCTCATGGCCCCGGCGGACGATCTCGCATATCAGATCGGGATAACGTTCGATTACCAGGCCCGGCACGAAGAAGGTCACACTGATCCGTTGACGATCGAGAAAATCGAGGATACGAGGCACGGCGACCTCCGGCCCATAGCGGCCCTGGGAGAGTGTCACTGGGCGAGCCAAATTGGAGGGATCGCGCGCAGTCCAGAGGGTCTCGCCGTCGAGATCGAACCCAATCATTACCGGGAAACCTGATCCCTCAGTACTCACGTCTCCGCTCCCATCACACGTCGCGTCGTCGACAGCCAACACCGATAGACTAGACGATCGTTGCCGAAGACGCATCATCATCGAATTCCCGGATCTTCGCCGTTGCTAGGGTACAATGCGCGGGCGGGGATTCGATCGACGGGCGTGTCGTTTGCGCAACGCCAACAAACATCAGTGAGGGTGGGAAGAGAGACGTGGCACGCCTGAGCGCGATACGATCTCCACTTTCCGGCGTCTCCGCCATGCCGATGTCCATCCTACTGATCGTCGTACTACTCATTTACGGCAGCACGTATCTGCTGATCTCCCTGCTGCCAGTTCACATTCGCAACTTGGGACACAGCGAAGCCAGCGTCGGCACGATCATGAGCCTGTTCAGCATCGCCGCACTGGTGACGCGGCCGTTTGCCGGAGTGCTCGCCGATCGCGCCAGCCGTCGCCACTCCATCTTCATTGGGGCGATCTTCATCGGATTAAGCTGTCTTGGCTACGCCATTGCCGGGACGAATACGATCTTCCTCGCCCGCCTGTTGAACGGCGTCGGCTGGGGTGCGGTGACCGCCGCCACGGCGACGGTGGCCGCCGATCTTGCGCCGCCGAACCGGCGTGGCACGATCCTCGGTATCTACGGCACGGTCACCGGGTTGGCGCTCGCCATCGGACCCAGCGCGGGAATCTGGCTCTCGAAACACGTCAGCCTGGACACGTCTTTTCTGGTCGCCGCCGTCTTCGGTTTCGGCGCGGCAATCGCGATTCTGTTCCTCCACGCACCGTCACCCAACCGCGTCGCGCCACGCGGAAAGGTCGGTCTGCGCCAGATGTTCAGCCGCACCGCGATTGCACCGGCTTCGATCATGCTCTCCTTCACCCTCATCTATGGTACCGTCCTGACGTTCATTCCCGCTCGTCACTATCGATCGCGGTCTCGGAGACTCTGGCCCGTTCTTCGCCGTCTTCGCCGTGGCGTTGATCTTCTTGCGCATCTCCGGCGGCGGGCTCTCCGACCGTCTGGGCCGCTTCGCGGTGATCGGTCCCGGGTTCGTCTCCTGCGCGATCGCGATGGTCGTGCTGGCCTTTGCCCGCAACCAACCGGTCCTGCTCACCGGCGCCATACTCTTCGCCATCGCCTTCGCCTTCATTCAGCCAGCCACGCAGGCCTGGGCCGTCGACCGCTCTCCCGATCACGCGCGGGCCACCACACTCTCGACCGTCGTCGCGGCACAGGACTTCGGCATCAGCTTTGGCGCCATCGGTGCCGGGTTCATCGCCGATGCCTTCGGCTACACCGCGCTATTCTTGGTGGCAACCGTCGTCGCGGTGTGCGGACTGACCGTCGCGATCAGCGTCTACCTCAAGACACGGTAGTCGGTGAAACACGCAAATGGCAACCGAACCGCCGAGTCATGATTGTCCATTCGTGATTGAATGGGAGCATGGGCGTGCATCCAGCGCTGATTCGCGCACGGCAGATCAAGGCGCTATACCAGCGAGAACTCACCGCGCTCAATCGCAACCGGCATTTGAGTGAAGAGGCTCGCGCCGAACAGGCAGAACGGCTCTGGCGTCAGGCGAACGATCAGATTGAACGGATACGTTTGTCGCTTGGCAGCGCGCTCGGGGCCTTTTCTGAGGAAGAGCAGGCGCTCTTCGATCCGCCAAAGCGTCCGCCCTATCTCTCCGCCTCCGAGTGATGGACCGGGAGTTGCTGATCGAAGGACGCGTGCGCGATCGCGTTCAGCCGGGAACGACAGGGTCGCGCCCCGCGTGATGACGAAGGATGATGCGAATGCGTGCGATGCTCCTCGAACAACCAGGACAGCCTCTGCGACTTGCCGATGTGCCCAAACCGAAGCCGAATGACGACCAGGTATTGTTGCGCGTGCGCGCGTGCGGTATCTGTCGCACCGATCTTCATATCATCGATGGAGAGCTCGATTCACCGAAGCTCCCACTGATTCTGGGCCACCAGATCGTAGGTATCGTGGAGTCATTCGGCAAGAACGTGCAAGGGTTCCAGAAGGGGGAGCGAGTCGGAGTACCGTGGCTCGGCTGGACCGACAACACTTGTCGCTACTGCACGTCTCGTCGTGAGAATCTGTGCGAAAACGCCAAGTTCACCGGCTACGACATCGACGGGGGATATGCCGACTATACCGTCGCCGACGCTCGCTTCTGCTTCTCGATCCCCGAGGGCTACCCTGACCTTCAAGCGGCTCCGCTACTCTGTGCTGGGCTCATTGGGTTTCGTGCACTCCGTTTCACCGGCGAAGGCGACCATCTTGGCCTCTACGGATTCGGCGCGGCGGCGCACATCATCACCCAGGTAGCTATCAGTCGCGGCTGGAAAGTCTACGCATTCACACGAACCGGCGACACCGAATCGCAGCAGTTCGCGCGTCAGCTCGGTGCGGTCTGGGCAGGATCGTCCGAGGAACAGCCGCCAGAAGAACTGGACGCCGCCATCATCTTCGCGCCCGTGGGAGCGCTGGTTCCAGCGGCGCTGCGTGCGGTCGGCAAGGGCGGCCGGGTCGTCTGCGCGGGGATTCACATGAGCGATATCCCGTCATTCCCGTATGACATTCTCTGGGGAGAGCGGATTTTGCGTTCGGTTGCCAATCTCACGCGGCGTGATGGTCGTGAGTTCCTCAAGACGGCGCCCGAAGTCCCCGTTCACACAGAGGTGACCGTCTTCCCGCTGGAGAAGGCCAACGAGGCGCTCAATACGCTGCGCTCGGGCGCCGTTCAGGGTGCGGTGGTCTTGCAGGTGTCAGAGAGTTAGCTCTTGACTGAACCGTCCATCAAGGACGCTCGACTCAGACGCGATCGCGATTCGGCATCGTCATGTGTTCCTGATAGACGACACAACGATCCTCACGCCGCGCCTTCGCGTGATAGAGCGCGATATCGGCTCGTTGCAGCAAGAGTTCGGGGTCGACGACCGCCGAGGTGTCGAAGGCAATGCCAATGCTGGCGGAAACGGTTACCGATTTGTCGTCGATTGGCAACGGACGCTGAATTTCCCGAACGACCCGTCGTGCGACAGCAATGGCGTCGTCCTGGGTCGCGATCTCTTCAAGCAGGAAGTTGAACTCATCGCCGCCGCTGCGGGCCACCGTGTCGCTCGTACGCAGGCAGGTGCTGAGCCGTCTCGCAATTTCCGCCAGCACGACGTCACCAGTCTGGTGTCCGAACCGATCGTTGAGCCGTTTGAACCCGTTGAGATCGAGGAACATCACCGCGAGTGGTTGATTGCTTCGTTGAGCGCGTGTGTGGGCGTGGCTGAGGCGATCGAGAAAAAGTGTGCGATTGGGCAGCCCGGTGAGGCTATCGTAGTAAGCGCGTTGCGTGAGTTCCTCGATGAATTTTCGCCGTTCGGTGATATCACGCACGATGGAGATGAGACGCGAGATTCCACCCGCTTCGTCACGAATTGGAGCGACGGTCAGCGATTGCCAGCGAAGCTCACCCTCCAGGCTCCGATAGCGCAGATCCTCGCGCCACGGCTTCCCGGCCCGCAGTGCGTCCCAGACTGCCGATTCCATACCCGGGTCACGGTCGTCACCGGCGTGCAGCCAAATTGATTCGCCTCGCACCTCTTCGACGGTCAGGCCGCTCCAACCCACGAACGCGCGATTGGCATACTCGATTCGTCCATCCCCGTCACCGATGATCATCGGTTCAGGAGCGTGATCCACTGCTTCGCGAAACCACTCCAGCGACCGCTCGCGCTCCTTGCGCTCAGTGATCTCCTGATGCAGGACCGCGATCAGTTGGCGATCGTCAACGTCCAGGAGCTGGGTCGTGATCTCCAGCCAGCGTGGACCGTCGTCAGCCAAAACTTGACATTCGATCGTGGCAACCGGCTGATCGTTGTCACGAACGTCACGGATCGCTGTCGCAATTTGACTCAAGGGGGTTGAACGGATGGTAAGCGCTCCGGCTACGTTCGCTAGGTAATCGTCCCCCACCTCGATGCGTGAAACCCGTCCGCCTATTCGCTCCTGAATCGCGTTCCAGAAACGATTGGCCCAGATCACGGTGTTTTGGTCGTCGATGACGACAATTCCGACCGGCATGACGTCGAACAGCGATTCGACGAATTCGAGAAACTCAGGCTGAGGGCGATTGCGCATTCGAGACTGCTTTCACGACATCTCCCCACAGGATCGCACTGTCAATTCCCTCACACACGGCGATTATCCCACAGAGCCATCGTGCAAAAAAGACCTTTGTACTGATTGCAAGCTGTATGCTCGACAGCTGATTCGATAACCTTGCGAGTTTATGAAACTTAGAGGTAGAGAAAATTGATGATCTACATCGCGCCATACGAAGGAGAGCGCACTCTTACAGCGGTTGTTGGGGAGCGTCTAACCGGCGAGAGGGATAGCGACGGTGCCTGCCTTGGAGTTGGCAAAGGCATCATCGCCCACATGAGCGAGTGGATATCGCGATCAGGCAGTCACGTTTGCCTAAAGCACGTCGAATCCCGGATAGGGGATTACCGCACGCAGCACGCGTTGCGCGTACCGTGTGTAGATCCCCAGGTGCTGAATACAGAGGACGATCGCGTGCTTAGATTTTCTGGATCCAGGGATGTATCTGCGACCAAATGCCCAGCGCCATCAGAAAGAAGTTGGCGGCGATGACCAGCATGCCAATCAAGAAGAAGAAAAGCATCTGTTTTCCGTAATAACCTTGAACATCCACGTCGGTGCGCTCCCTTCAATGTTCGACCCACGAGAGCATAGCATCTCTCTTTCGGAGTGGCTAGACTCAGGTCCCGCGCCGAGGGCGCCTTCGAGTCGGTGACGCTGGGTGGTTGTCGAATCGACTGATGAGTCAATCGCGACGTAGCGCAGTGATCAGAGTTGTTTGTCGTGCCTTGGAACATGAAAGCATGTGATCGGTGACCGAAGCCGAGCGACAATCGCAAAGACTCGCGCAGGTCGAAGATGGCGTGGTTTCGGTCGCGGGTGAGACCAGTTCCGCTGCGCCCTCGGTCGTAACAATCGAAAGCCGATCAGCGGGCGTGCGCCGTTTTCGCCTCGACCCGTTGCGACAACTGCTGATCCGAGAGTTCTCGATTCCCGAGGCATCGATCTTGATCATGGCCGCCTTCCTCTTCTCCGCCGTGCTTGGCTCGGTGCGCCAGATGCTGCTCAATGCCATATTCGGGACCGGCGTGGCGGCCAACGCCTACTACGCATCCTTCAGGCTCCCCGACGCTCTCTTCAGCCTGATCGCGGGCGGAGCGCTCTCCAGCGCGATGATTCCCATCCTGCTAAGCACCGAACGTGAGGACGGCCGCGAGGAGTGGGAACGCCTGGCGAATCTCGTGCTGACGAGCCTGGTGGCCGCGCTCGTGGTCGTGGTCGTCGCAGGTGAAATCTTCGCGCCGCAGTTCGTTCGAGACATTCTTGCACCCGGTTTTGACCGTCAGACCAGTCAGCTAACGATCACGCTGTCGCGAGTAATGCTGGCGCAGCCGCTCATTCTGGCGGTTGGTAGTGTCGCGACCGCGGTATTGAACAGCCGCCGGCAATTTCTGCTGACATCCCTCTCGTTTGCCAGCCACAACGTCGCCATTATTTCCGGCATCGCCGCGTCCTGGCTCTTCCCATCACTCGGTATCTATGGCCCCACGCTTGGGGTGCTGGGCGGCGCAGCGCTTCAGGTGCTGATCCTGCTTCCTGGCATTCGAGACAACGGACTGCGCTTCCGCTTCGCCTGGGATCCGGCCAGCGTCCGGTTGCGTCAGGTCGTACACCTCTTGATTCCAAATGGATTGTCGGTCGCCGTCGGCTACGCCGGATTCATCCTGGACACGTCGTTCGCCTCACGCGTTCCCGGGTCGATGGCGTTGCCCGCGATCCAGAACGCCTGGCTCCTGGTTGCCTTGCCGATCTCATTGCTGGGACAGGGAGTCGGCCAGTCGGCCTTTCCACGCCTTGCGGCCTATGCAGCGGCATTTGAGTGGCGTCATATGCGCCGAACGCTCCTCTGGTCGCTGGCGGCGGTCGTGGTGCTGTCGATACCGGCATTGATTGGGCTCGGATTACTCGGACGGCTCTTCATTCACCTGCTATTCGAGCATGGCAAGTTCAACGCAGCGGCGGGGTCGCTCACCGATCGTGTTTTGATGGTCTATATTCTGGTGCTGCCGTTCGCGGTGGCGACTGAACTGGTCACCCGCGGGCTGATCGCGTTGCGGGACACTCGCACCCCGCTGCTCACCAACATATTGCAACTCGCTGGGCGAGCGACGATCATGACGCTGCTGATCGACCGCTACGAAACACTGGCGATTCCCGCTGCCTACGTCATCAGCGCATCCGTCGAGACGGTCCTGTTGGCCGCGATTCTGCTGCCACGCATCCAGCACCACATCCGTGATTCAGCGGCGCGATCCGCCGACCAGACGTAGGGCCGGTCACCATGGCAAACGACGGACGAAATCTGAATGACGAAGGGCGGCCCTTCACGGCCGCCCTGACCAATCGGACTATGGGAGTTCGGAGTTCGCGTGTCAGTTCGTCTTGGTCGGGTCGAAATTGCGCAGACGCAGCGAGTTCGTGACCACGAAGACCGAACTGAACGCCATGGCGCCCGCGCCGATCATCGGGTTCAGCAGACCCAGCGCCGCTACCGGAATTCCGATGGTGTTGTAGATGAACGCCCAGAAGAGATTCCACTTGATGGTGCGCACCGTCCGGCGTGACAGTGCGATGGCCGTCACCACGCCGCGCAGATCGCCTCCGACCAGCGTGATGTCACTGGCTTCGATGGCCACGTCGGTGCCCGATCCGATGGCGATACCGATATCGGCCTGCGCCAGAGCGGGCGCATCATTGATCCCGTCACCGACCATGGCCACCACGTGTCCCTCGGACTGCAGCCGCTTAACCTCGTCCGACTTGCGTGCGGGAAGCACCTCGGCCAGGACTCGGTCGATACCAACCTGCCGAGCGATCGCGTCCGCGGTACGCTGGTTATCGCCGGTAATCATGGCAACTTCGAGCCCGAGCCGCTTCAGCGCGGCGACCGCCTCGGCGCTGCTCGGCTTCACGGTATCGGCCACCGCCACCAATCCGGCCGCTCGGCCGTCAACGGCGACGAAGATGGCCGTCTTTCCCTGTGATTCCAACTCAAGTGCGCCCTGCTCCAACACGGACGGATCGATGCCGTTTTCGCGCATCATCCGTCGAGAGCCGATCAGGATGTCGCGGCCGTCAACCATGGCGCGCACGCCATGACCAGAGACCGCTTCAAAGGCGCTCGTCTCGGGAATGCTCACGCCGCGCTCGCGGGCGCCGTCCACAATGGCTGACGCCAGCGGATGCTCGCTCCGCGCTTCGGCAGCCGCTGCCAACCGTAGCAGCTCGGCCGATGGATCGGCCACACCGTTGAAGCTCGGGGCAGGAGTCACATCTGTCAGCGACGGCTTGCCCTGGGTAATGGTGCCGGTCTTGTCCAGCACGATAGTCGTCAGATCCTGCGCTCGCTCGAGCACCTGGCCGCCCTTGATCAGCGTGCCATGCTCGGCACCTTGACCGGTACCAACCATGATTGCCGTGGGCGTGGCCAGACCCATAGCGCAAGGGCAGGCGATCACCAGCACCGCCACCATCGCGAGCAACGCGTGACTGCCATTGCCCGTCGCCAGCATCCAGCCAGCAAAGGTGAGCGCCGCCAGCACCAGCACTACCTGAACGAAGACTCCGGCAACGCGATCGGCCAGACCCTGAATTGGCGCCTTCGAACCCTGTGCCTGCTGCACCATGCGAACGATCTGCGCCAGCGCCGTATCACGTCCGACTTTGGTGGCGCGGAAGGTGAACGAACCGCTGGTGTTCAGCGTGCCGCCGATTACCTCGTCTCCCGAGTGCTTCTCCACCGGAAGACTCTCACCGGTCAACATACTCTCGTCCAGCGACGACGCTCCCGAGAGAACACGGCCGTCGACCGGCACTTTCTCGCCAGGACGTACCACCACTGTGTCTCCGGCTCGGACGTCGCTGATCGGAATATCGATCTCGACCCCAGAGCGAACCACTCGCGCGGAGCGAGGCTGCAATCCCAGCAGCTTCTTGATGGCCGACGAGGTCTGGCCTTTCGCGCGGGCTTCGAAGAACTTGCCCAGTAGAATCAGTGTGATGATGACCGAGGCGGTGTCAAAATACAGATTGTCAGCTCGGTTCAACGCCAGCACGGCGATGGCGGAGTAGACGAAGGCCGCACTCGAACCAACGCTGACCAACGTATCCATAGTGAACTGACCGTGGCGCAGGTTCTTGAGCGCCACGCGGTGGAAGCGCCAGCCAAAGTAGGCCCAGACCGGCAGCGCTAGCGCCAACAGCACGTAACCGATGTGCGCTGTTCCCATGAAGAGCATGTTGAGGATCGCCACAGGCACGGTCAGAATCGCTGCACCAGTCAGATCCCTTCGCAGTCGATCGATCTCGCGCTGTCGACGTTGGGCATCATCGTCTGCGGTGCTGAAGACCTCGGTGGGCTCCGCAACCACTTCGGCGCCATAACCAGCGTTAGTAACGGCGGAGAGGAGCGAGTCCAGGCTGACGCGCTCTGGATCGTAGTGAATCGACGCGCGCTCGGTCGCCAGGTTCACCGACGCTTCGCTCACGCCTTCGACTTTCCCCAGCGCCCGTTCAACCCGGCGCACGCACGAAGCGCAGGTCATACCGCCGATGTTCAGATCGAGTTCGGCATCCGCGGCGGGGGCTTCGTTCGAAGATTCGATCTCCTCGATTTTGGCCGTATAGCCGGTGTCTTCGATCTTCTTGATCACGGCATCCAGTGAGATGACCGATGGATCGAAGCTAACCCGCGCACGTTCGGTCGCCAGGTTCACCTCGGCACCATCAATGCCTTCCAGCCGCGACAAACCGCGCTCTACCCGACGTACACAGGATGCGCAGGTCATACCGCCGACCAACAAGGTCGCGACCTGATCTGTCTGTTTCTCTTGTTCAGCGTCTGCTGTCACTGCCTGTGCCATGTTCGATCCATATCTCGTCGCGTCTGAACGCGTCGATTCCCTATACCCCTATAGGGTATCCGCTACCAGTGTAGCACCAACGTCAACGGCTGCGCGACGCGTTTAGCCGACGCTCTTGGTGAAGCGCTCGATGGCTTCAGTCAGCTCCTGAATTGACGCCTCTTTGTCATCGGCGTTGACCACGCAGCCACGAATGTGGTCTTCGAGCAGGACCATGCCGATGCTGCGCGCCGCCGCGATCAGCGACGAGATCTGGGTCAGGATGTCGACGCAGTAGCGGTCATCCTCGACCATGCGCTGCAAGCCACGTACCTGGCCTTCCATGCGGCGCAACCGCGTCAAAATGCGGTCTTTATCTCGGTGGTAGGAGTCGACGTGAATGATCGGGGAGCCTGACTCTGCCATGTTGTCCTGCCGTTCTGTACGGTGACTCATCTTCAGTCATCGTCACCATTATACCCCCTGGGGGTATATCTTGCAACCAGCCATAGCGCGTCGAACCACGCCGGAATGTCTTGGCTCAGGGGGCAGTCGGTGAACGACACCCTCGGCCAAGTGGGACCGACAGGAGATCCTCACGTCAAAGGCAAGCAGGATTGGACGGGCGTCTCAAGTTCGGTTCGTGTCGGCAGGAAGTGGCACGAAAACTTCGACGTGTGTCCCTTCACCCGGTGACGAGAGGATCTTCACCGAGCCGTCAAGCAGTCGAGCGCGTTCTTGCATTCCGAGCAGGCCGAGTTTGCCGCTGTGAATCGGGGACTCAGAACGATCTTCCAGGCGCATGCCGCGCCCGTCGTCTTCCACAATTAGTTCGAGATGATCGACGCGATGACATAGCTGAACGAAGACCGACTTGGCCCCTGCATGACGCTCAACGTTGCGCAACGCTTCCTGGCACATCCGAAAGACGCCGAGCTCGATATCCGGGGGCAACCTGCCGATCGTCCCATCCAGTACCAACTCGCCTTGCACCCCACGACGCTCCTCAAGATCGCTGACCACCCAGCGCAGCGCGGGCACCAGCCCGAGATCGTCCAGAATCGATGGCCGAAGATCGCGACTGAAGCGCCGCAACTCGTCCGCAACCGACTCGGCCGATTCACGCGATTCGGTCAATGCTCGCTGGATCGATTCTGGCAACTCGGTGTCAGTGCTCTGTTCGAGAATGTCGAGCCGACGGCAAAGAAGCACCACCGACTGCAGGCTGCTGTCATGCAACTCTCGGGCGATGCGCCGCCGCTCTTCCTCCTGCGCTTGCATGATCCGTCGCGTATAGGACTCCAGGCCTACTTGGCGCGCCCGCCGCTCGGTGACGTCACGCAGCATGATCTGAATCACGACGTTGTCCGGGTTATTGGACACAACACCACAGATCGGTTCCACCCAGATCTCGCGACCTTCGCCAGTCGCGAGCGCGAGATCCTGGCTGAAGACTTCGCGGTTGCGCGCGATCTCCCGCAGTTGTTCGGCGTGCTCGACGCCGACCAGATCCTCCAACTGCGCCCCACGCGTCTTCTCGATCGGCCGTTCGAAGAGCTGACTGGCCGCGGCGTTCGCCTGCAACACCTGACCATCGCGATTCACCACCAGGATCGCTTCCCGCGCGCCCTCGAACAATCCACGATACATCGCCTCGGAAACGCGGCGTGCGCGACCTTCAACCTCCGCCTGCCGACGTGCCTCTACCTCGCGGTCAACCCGGCTGGCGATCACCACCGCAAGCGCGATGATCGACAAGTGCTGGGTTATCTCGGCGATTCGATCGAGACCATGGTGAAAGAAGAGAATGCTGGGAAGGGCAAGCGTGGCCGTCCAGATCGCGGTCGGCAGGGCGCCCTCTCGGCCAAAGTTCAGACTGGCATAGATCACCGGCATGAAGAAGATGGCATACATCATCACGACGAACAGATCCGGCGCGCTCACGCCCCGGTAGTGCTCAAGCGCGTCAACGCTTAAGTGAATGACCGTCGCAATGAGCACCAACCCCTGCACGGTCCAGAAGCGTCGGTCGTGGAGCCGCCCGCGAAATCGTGCGACGTGAAATTGAATCCCAGAGGGTGTCGCACCCTCGAGCTGTTCTGCTAATGGCGGAAATTGAGCAACGTCCTGCATGACGGTATCCTCGGTAAATAGGACGGGGTGGGACGATTAGTTGAGCGCGAACCAGTGCCGAGCAGCGCCATAGACCACAGCTTCAGTGCGCGAGGTCACGTCGAGCTTGGTCAAGATGTGGCTGAGATGCCCTTCGACGGTGCGCACGCTGATCGAAAGCTCCTCTGAGATTTCCTTGTTGTGTAAGCCCTTCGCCGCCAACCGTAGAATCTCCATCTCGCGCGCCGAGAGGAGAGGCTCGGCGTCCTCGCGCTGTCGCATCGAACGTCGAAGTTTGGCGGCAACTGACGGGTGGAGGATGACCTGTCCTTGCTGGACGGCGTGGATCGCGTCAATGACGTCCTGTCCACGGACCGTCTTGAGGAGATAGGCGGCGGCGCCGACGTCCATGGCCGCGACGACATAGTCCTGGTCGTCGTACGCGCTGAGCACCACGATCTTCACCTCTGGGCAGCACACGCGAATCTGCCGGGCTGCCTCGACGCCGGTGATATCCGGGAGTGCCAGATCGAGCAGGACAACGTCCGGGTCGAGCCTGTTAGCCAGGCGCACCGCGTCTTCACCGGTTCCGGCCTCGCCAACCACGTCGAGCGCATGATCCTGCTCGAGAAGCTGACGCGACCCTTCGCGCACGACAGTGTGATCGTCGACGATCAATACGCGTATGCGGTCCATGGCCGAGTTCGCACCTCCACATACGCAGAGTCTACGAGTATCCCGGCGCAACCGCCAGCAGCGGCTCCAGCACATTGCCAGAACCGGCGGTCTCGATCACCTCAGATTCACGGCAGAATCGAGAGTGTCCTTACCTCGCCGGTCTCGAGATCCGCGACGCGGATCGCGTGGTTGTCGGTATCCGCAACGTAGAGCTTGCCATTCGCCACCGAGACACCAGCTGGTTCGAAGAAGCGCGCTTCGTCCTCGACACCGTCGACGCTGCCTGACTCTCGGCTGCCGAGCCAGCTTTCGGAGCGACGGTCCTCTGGGAAGACACGCTTGATCTTGTGATTGTAGCTATCGGCAACGTAGATCACCCCGTCGGCCACGGTGAGGCCCATTGGGTGCTGCAGACGCACTTCGCCGCGGCGTCCATCGACGTCACCAAAGGCGAACAGCCCAATCCCCACGATGGTGTCAACCTCGCCGCGTGGTGGCAGGTCGGCAAAGCGCACCGAGCTCGTCTCACTGTCGACGAAGTAGAGCCGGTTCCCTTCGATATCAACGCCGCTTGGCTGCGCCAACCAGGCACCCTCCAGATCGGAGTCTCGAATTCCTTCACGACCATTACCGGCAAAGGGACGCAACATGCCGGAATCCAGATCGAGCGCCCAGAGCTGATGCATTCCAGCCATGGCGATGTAGAGCGTTCGGCCATGAAACGCAACGTCCCATGGCGAGCGCAGATCGATCGAGCGGGCCGGTCCGGCGTCAGCAAAGCCCATCCCGGTCTCGCCCGTCCCAGCGACGGTTGATACTTGCTGGACCCTCAGGTCGATCTGACGAATGGCGTGATTGCGCGTGTCCGCCACGTAGAGTGTGTCGCCGTCCAGCGCTAGCCCTTCGGGAGTATGGAAGCGCGCCTCGGCATACGAACCGTCGACCAGTCCCGCGTTGCCGTCGCCGATCACCACTGGGTTCAGCCCTTCGAGATCGGTGATGACCAGGCGATTGTGCCCCGAATCTGAGATGAACAGCCGATTGCTCTCCCCGTCGGCCAGAACCTTTCCCGGAAAGGCGAGCGGCGTATCGGGTCGCTCCGCCATCTTCACGGCGGGAAGCGGCTCGTGCCGGATCAGTCCCTGCTCGTTGTAGCGCTCGACCAGATCCTCCAGCGCATCGATCAACGCATCGGCCGAAGCTTCTCCCTCGTGCTTGCCGATAACCCGACCTTCAGGATCGAGGAACATCAACGTCGGCCACGCACGCACGCTATAGGAGGACCAGATCTCCATGTTTTCGTCGTTGACGACCGGGATGCTCGATCTCGTAGCGCAGCACGGCATTGCGCAGGCTATCGTGTGCCTTCTCGCCCGGGAACTTGGCGGAATGGACGCCGATAACCGCGAGCGAGTCCGGGAAATGCTGCTCAACTTCCGCCAACTGCGGAAGCAAATGCAGGCAGTTGATTCAGCAATAGGTCCAGAAGTCGAGAATGATGAGCTTGCCGCGCAGGTCCGCGAGCGTCAGCGGTCGTTCCGTGTTAATCCACTGCAAGCCACTCGGGAAATCAGGAGCCCGCACGGCTCCCGCATAGCGCCCTCGATCGGTCATCGGCCAGCCTCTCTCTCGTTTCATCTCATCGGTCATGAAGCTCATGGTCTCACATCATCAACCGGGTTGACGACTGGAACGCGGAATTGCCACGGAACGTTCCCGTCCACACCACGCTGGTAACGTCGCCAGTCGCAAGCCACGAGCTAGTGTGCTCGGTCTTCGGCGTTCGACTACAATGCTCTGGGACTCACATCTGGACAATCACATAAGGGAGGGAGTCTATGGCTAGCCAGCGTCATCTTTCACTCGATAAGAGCCGTTCCATGTTCAACCGCATCGCCCAGTCGATCGCCGGTGGAGAAAGCTCGTACGCTCGTCTCAAGAAGGGGCTCGAGCTCTGCTTCGACCGGGGCGAAGGCTCCCGATTCTGGGACGTCGACGGCAACGAGTACATCGACTACAGCCTGGGCTACGGGCCGCTCATCTTCGGCCACAATCCGAAGAAGGTCACCGACGCGGTGGTGGAGGCCATCACCAAGCGAGGCAGCGTGGCCACCTTCCCCTATGACCTGGATTACGAAGTGGGTGAACAGATCGTGTCGATGGTCCCGGGGGTCGACCTGATCCGCTTCGCCAACTCGGGCACCGAAGCGACCATGGCGGCGGCTCGCCTGGCGCGCGCCTACACCGGCCGCTCCAAGATCGTACAAATGGAAGGCGGCTACCACGGGTTCTCCGACACGCATTTCTGGAGCAGCCACCCGGAGGTCTTCAGCGAAAATCCTGAGGGTTATACTGAGGTGCCGCAACCCGCGTCAACTGGTATTCCGGCCGCCTACGCGGAGGCACTGCTGATCGGTCAGTACAACGACCGTGAGAACCTGGAACACCTCTTCGCCGAACACGGTGATGACATCGCTGCGGTGCTGGTCGAGCCGATCCAAGCCAACACCGGCATCATCCCGCCAGAGCCTGGCTATCTGGAGTTCCTGCGCGAGATCACCAAGCGACATGGCGCGCTGCTGATCTTCGACGAAGTCATCACCGGTTTCCGCGTTTCGCCCGGTGGCGCCCAGGAGCTCTATGGCGTGACGCCCGACATCACGACCTTCGCCAAGGCGCTCGGCGCCGGCTTTCCGATCGCAGCCTTCGGCGGATCGCGCGAGGTGATGGGCATGGAGGAGCGCAACGAGGTCATGCATGGTGGCACCTACACCGCTAACCTGATCGCGCTGGCCGCCGCCAATACGGTGCTCACCGAGATGCGCGAAAACCGGGACGAACTCTGGGGACGCCTCAACTCGCATGGCACGCAGGTGGCACTCGGATTGGGTGATGCCTGCCGCGAGGCCGGTCTACCGAACATCGTGCAGAACGTCGGTCCGCTGTGGCACATCTTCTTCGCCAAGCCGGACGCGCCGGAGATGACCAAGATCCGCAACTACCGCGACGCGCTGGCCTACAGCAGCGTGGACGTCTTCGACCGCTTTCACACCGCGATGATGGAGCGGGGTGTCTACTTCCACCCCTATCACTTCGAGCGCTGGTTCATCTCCACCGCGCATGACGAGCGAGACGTGCAGCAGACGCTCGAAGCCGCCGCGGATGCCGCCGAATCAGTTGCTCGCGACCTTCGCAACGAGGGCAAGCTGTAGCTCGGACCCGATTACCGCACGAAGGTAAAGACGATCGCGACCACCGAGAGGATACTGGTCGCGATCGTCGTGCCCCAGGCCACCACATTGCGCACCGGGCCATTGATCTGTTCGCCCATAATCTCGCGATCGTTCACCAGGAGTAACATCGAGACCAGAATTACCGGCAACAGTACGCCGTTCAGGATCTGTGTGGTCAGCAACACCTGATAGAGGGATAGGCCCGGAATTAGATTGACCACGACCCCGATCACAATCAGGCCAGTGAAGAGTCCGTTGAAGACCGGAGCTTGGCGCCAGTTTCGGTTCAGACCCGCCTCGAAACCAAACACCTCGCTGATCGACGAGGCAGTCGCGATCGGCAGCACGCCCGCCGCCAGCATGCTCGCTCCAAAGAGGCCCGTGGCGAAGAGAAGTTTGGCGTAGGAACCGGCGACCGGTTCCAGCGCGCGAGCGGCGTCGGCCGCGCTATTCAGCGGAATGCCCCGCGAGTAAAAGGCTGCCGCGGCCGCGACGATGATGAAGAAAGCGATCAAGTTGGCAAAGATCGATCCAGCGTAAACGTCCGCCCGCTCGTAGCGATATTCCTCTACGCTGATCCCTTTTTCCACCACCGACCCCTGCTGAAAGAGTTGCATGTAGGGGGTGATGGTCGTGCCGACCGTGGCCACAAATAGGAGAATGTAGCCCCGATTGAGCTTGATGCTGGGAACCACCGTCTGCTTCAACGCAGCGCCCCAATCGGGATGCGCCGCGACGGCGGAGACGACGTAGACCAGGAAGACGAGCGTTAGCACCAGGAAGACGCGCTCCACCACCGAATAGTTGCCGCGCGAGACCAACCACCAGATGATCAGACCAGAGATCGGCACGGCGATGTAGCGCGGTATACCGAAGATCTGCGCGCTGGCCGCAATACCGGAAAACTCCGACACGATGATGCCCGCGTTGGCGATGAGAAGCGCGATCATGGCCGCGGCGGTGTAGCGGATGCCGAAATTCTCGCGAATCAGGTCGGTCAAACCCTTGCCGGTGGCCACGCCCATGCGCGCGGACATCTCCTGGATGACCGCCAGGCTGAGGGTCATCAGCAGGATCATCCAGAGCAGGCTGTAACCGTAACGCGCACCGGCCGAGGAATAGGTTGCGATAGCCCCCGCGTCGTTGCCAGCGTTGGCGGTGACTAGCCCCGGGCCCATCACCGCCAGGTAGGCGAGCAGGCCCGAGCGCGGCAGGCGGATACGCGCCAGCCCGCGAAACGCGCGCCGATTGCGGAGCGGGTTCCAGCCACGACGACGCAGCATCCCGCCGCTAAAGAGCTTCATTACCAGTCTTTGCCAACGGTTCTGTTACCTTCGTGTGCTTAGCTGAAGACATTCGCTGGCTGTTCACGCCAGGCGTCGGGAATCAGATGTTCGGCCGCATCGTCGACGGTGACGACACCGAGCAGCGAGCCAGCATCATCGACGACCGGAATCTCGAGCAGGTTGTACTCAATCACGGTACGCACCACCTGCTCGATCGTCGCGTCCGGCGGCACGAAGTGATAGCGCGGCTCCATTACGTCAGCGACTGGCGTGTCCGATTGCGCGAGCAACAGGTCGCGTAGCGTGAGGATGCCCATCACCTTATTCGTGTCTGGATCGTCGACGATGTAGAGAACGGTGAGCGTATCGGGCAGGTCTTCGAGCGAGCGCACGTCGGCGATCGCCCCTGCCACAGTGCGATGGAGCGGAATAGAGACGAAATCGGTGGTCATCATGCCGCCCGCGGTATCTTCCTCATATCGCATAAGCGAGCGGACGTCTTCCGATTCCTCCAGTTCCATGCGTTCGAGTATCTCCTCGGCCACCTCGATTGAGAGATCGGCGAGCAGGTCGGCTGCCTCGTCAGGGCCCATCTCCTCCAGGATGTCGGCCGCACGCTCCTGATCCATACCCTCGATCAGGTCCGCCTGTCGCTCCGGTGCGATCTCTTCCAGCGTGTCGGCCGCGATCTCTTCGTTTAGTGCCTCGATCAACTCGGCGCCTTGTGGAAGCGCCAGCTGTTCGACCAGGCGCGCAATGTCGCGTGGATGCAAGCGAGCGATACGCTCGTGCGAGACCTTGAGCTTCACTGCCGGTACGTGAGAAGCAAAGTAGTCGAGATTCGACCAATCGATCAACTCGCGCGATTCTCGCTCCGGCAACGCCCCATGCGGCAACAGCCTGCGCAGTAAGGCACGAGCACTGACGTCGACACCCACCACGCGCAGGGTACGCCCGATGCTTGCCAACTCAACGTCGTTCACACGAACGATGCGGCGGCCGGTGACGTCAACCAACTGCCGATCCATGACGTCCTTACCTAGGATGATCTCATCATCACGGCGCTGGAACGGTTTGAGATCGACGCTGAACGTCTCGATGGTGATTCTGTCCTCAGATAGGGATTCAACTTGACCGTACGGCACGAAGAACGCCCGTCGGCCGATGCGGGCAACCAGCCCTTTGATCGGCGGATAGGCATCGTCGCCGATATGCACCACCAGATCGCGCACCGAGGCGATGCGATCCCCGTTACGATCGACGATCGGGCGGTTGATGACCTGTGAGAGGAAGACCATTCCTCGAACTCCCTAGCCGCACGGGTCTGTACGACAACGCCTGTCAACCGATGTAGCATAACGCCCCGCGAGTGCGTCTGTCAGAACTGGCGCCAAGACCACGTGAAGAACCGTGGGCGCATACGTCGACGTCAAAATGTCCATGTGTTACCTGCGCACTGAAGAAACTATGACCGTCCCTCACGAATTCAGCCCCGACCGCTCTGCACAAATCGGTCCTATCTCGTCCATGATGCAGTTGACAGTGACACACACGACTGTCGACGGGGAGGCTGTGCAGGCAATGAACCGAACGACGTCACAGAGCAACTGTGAGCATTCAGCCACAACGCCGCCGAGCACTTCGCCGGCCAAAATGAACGACTCCGGCCACTCGAGAATGCGCAAATCTCGTGCAAGTCGCGGCCAGGTACTGATCCTCTTTGCTGCCGCCATGGTGGCACTTATCGGCATGCTGGGGTTGGCGACCGACATGGGCTACGGATTCATCGAGCGCCGAACGATGCAGAACGCGGCTGACGCCGGGGCGCTGGCCGGAGCCCACGCATTGTCGCATTCAGACCCGTCGAATCCGATCAGCGTGCTGGATCAGGTCAGACAGGCTGCTTGGGCCAACAAGGTCGGGAACGTACACCCGACCGTCAAGACCTGCACGTACGTCGACGATGAGGATCACTTCGTAGCAAACTGCGACGTCCCAGCGCCATCGAACGCCTCTGGCGTCCACGTCATCGTCGGAGAGACGCACGACACCTTCTTCCTGCGCGCACTACCTGGCGGTCCGACGACGATGTCAACTCGCGCGTCGGCGACGGCAAACGTGCAACTGCTCGAGACACCTCCCACTAATGGGCCATTCCTGGTCTGCGGGATTGGCACAAAGACCGTTTCCGGCCCAAACATTGACATCGTGATTCAATCGGACGGCAAGTGGGTGGTGAATCCGGCGGCGGTGTCGAGTGCGGTTGGTGACGGACCCGTCTTCCAGATTTACGGACCAAACATCGCCAAGTGCAATGCACACGACTCGAGCTACAAGGGTCTGGCGCTCAGTGATGACAACAAGAGCCTGACACCCCCGACCTGGTTCAACTACACGGGCGGTGATCAGGCTGGGAACCTCGGAATGACCGTCAGCGGCGTTCAGGGCTGCACGCCAAACCAGATCGTCAACTGCGTCGCGTTCCTGCCAGTGGTGGTGAATCAACCGACTGATACCACGGGCGCCAACCGGCTGTGGGGCGTGACCATCCTGCCCTTCTACATCACCGGCTCGCCGAACGGTAACGGCACCTATAACAGCCTCAATGCTCAGGTGATGGGTGATTACATCACGGAGGGTGAAGGGACGAATGGCTGGACTCAAGGAACGCAGGG
This sequence comes from uncultured Chloroflexia bacterium, assembly GCA_963782955.1. Taxonomy (GTDB): domain Bacteria; phylum Chloroflexota; class Chloroflexia; order Thermomicrobiales; family Thermomicrobiaceae; genus CALAGB01. The sequence continues at coordinate 1,044,509 of CAWALJ010000002.1, forward strand.
ACCGATCGTCATTCGCCTGACCAGATAGCTAGATCCCGTCGGCAGCGCCGGTCCTCTGCTGCTGGCCGCGATCGAACGTCAGTCGGGGCAAGTCTCGCGCACGAGACTGCATGCTAATCCGGCGCCTCGTGGCGAGTATGCTCGGCGGCCCAGACCGCTCGCTCGCGCTCCAGCACCTGTTCAGGATCCACGTTCAGCACCGTGATGAGATTGGCGAGGTAGGCGTCGAGAGCAATCGCTACCCATTCGTCGCTGTCCGGCGACTCCAGTTGGAACGCTTCAAGACAGTCATCGCCACACAACTGCATGGAGGAATTCTCCGATGCGGTCGCATCAGTCGGACGCCAGAGTTGGTAACCGGACGATGGCACGTCGACCCCACACCGATCGCACGTGATCACTGGTCGCAAGTAGTCATCCCGGAGCGTCAGCGAGAAGGCCATATGATCGTCCGATCAGTGAATCGACGGTTTAGGCGGGGATCGTTGGTGGAACGAACTCGCGTGCCGTCATAAGCTCCGGCGTTTCGAGACGATCGCTTTTGCGAACAAGGCCCCAACGCCGGTGACGGCACGCGAACCGTCAGGTCACTTGGTGAAGTAGTCGCGATTCTTCTTGAAAAACGAGGCCCACTGTTCCGGCAAGTCGTCCTCGAAGAAGATGGCCTCGACCGGGCAGACCTCCGCGCACACGCCGCAGTCGATACATTCATCCGGATCGATGAAGTATTGATCCGCGTCATCGTCGGTGTGGATGCAGTCAACCGGGCAGACCTCGACACAGGACCCATCTTTCAGTCCGATACAAGGTTCGGCAATGATATAGGTCATCGAGGATGGTTCCTTTCAATATCCATCATGCACTCAGGCACGTGATCGCGCTGGAATCATGGTCATAAACCATCAATTCTTCAACCTCTGAGTATACGTGCCGAACCGCCCGGTGCAAACGTTGATTTCACCCGCGGCCGCATCCGGGTTGCGCAAAGCAGAGAAATGGGGACGGAGTCGCCTCCGCCCCCTGGTTCGTTCATCGATCGTCCAGCTATTTCTGGATCTGTCCCTGATTGTACAGCCACTTTACGAAACGAAGATGATGCCACTGGCTCCGAGAATCCACATACTCAAGATACGGGTACATGTCACGGAGGCGGCGAAGTCGATCGATCTCTTCCCTGGTGAACCCAGCCTGCTCCAGTGCATCTTCGGCTTGCGCCCCCAGATGTGGTTGCACGGACATCGGTCCAGACATGACGTTCGCTCCTCCCGATTGAGAGGTCCGGCTTCGCTCCACCTGGAGCGGCCACCGAGGCCACTGTCGCTACGGGCCTCTCTATCATACATATTAACGTATCGATGTAACAACTGGATTAGTGAAGCGGCGAGATGTGTGTAATCGGCGTGACGGTTTCCGCCACGCCGATCAACCTGAGCACGTTTCCGAAGGATTGAGTCCGAAGGAGGAGCTAGCTGGTCTTTTCCGTCTCGGTCGTCTCCACGTCTGCCTCGGGGACGATCAATTGCTCCTGACGACGCTGCACCTTGGAGCGCTGCTCAAGCCGCTTTTGACGGCGCTCGACCTTCTTGCGCCTCGGCTGCTCTTGCGCCGCTTCCATGCGTCGCATGAAACGTTCGACCTGGCCAGCACTGTCGACGATACGCTGCTCACCCGTGTAGTAAGGGTGACACTGCGGGCAGAGGTCAACACGCAGTAGCGGCTTGGTGGATCGGGTGACCCAGCTATTGCCACACGCACAAACGACCGTGCTCTCTTCGTACTTGGGATGGATTCCTTGTTTCATGTCTCTCGTCCTCTAAGCAGTCGGCTGCGACTCGCTGTCGACCGCATAGACACTGATTCGCTTCTTGTCGCGGCTTACGGCTTCAAATTTTAACAGCACCGTCAATCATGGAGAAGAGCGTGAAATCACGGCCCATGCCGACGTTCGTGCCGGGGTAGAACTTCGTGCCGCACTGGCGCACCAGAATCGACCCAGCGGTCACGTAATTGCCGTCAAATCGCTTCACGCCGCGGCGCTTCGCGTTACTGTCGCGACCGTTACGCGAGCTGCCCATACCTTTTTTATGCGCCATACTTCTCCTCCATGCCCATCGTCAGCCAGGGAACGTGCCTGTGCCGTCTCGCGACTACGCGACGATATCCGTGATGGTTAGCTTGGTGATCAACTGGCGATGGCCGGTCTTGCGACGATAGCGCTTCTTCGGGCGCATCTTGAAGATGATCAATTTCTTGCCCTTGGTCTGCGCATCGACGCTCGCTACGACCTTGGCGCCGTCAACGATCGGAGTCCCAATCTTGACGTCACCGTCGTGCTCTACCAGCAGCACTCGATCGAGAGTGATCTCGGCGCCCGGCTCAGCTTCGAGCCGCTCGACAGCGATACGATCTCCGACCGCGACCCGATACTGTTTTCCGCCTGTTTCAACGACCGCGTACACCGAGAGGTCCCTCCTGAAAATCGCATAGACAAGTTGTGGGCGCGTACGCCCACAAGCGCTAATGATATCAATCGCCTCCGCTCCTGTCAATTTCTCCTGGTTTTGCGGCGTTTTCCCCGCTTGACACCCGTTTGCGCAGAGCCGTACAATTCGAATTGTGCCGAGATTTGCACAGATTTAGTAAGAATCCCGCAAGTTTCATGCACGATTTGGGCTCGAAATGCGCCTGTTTCGGCTACCCAACCCGGCCGAACAATTGAATCGATAGGCCAGCGTCCACGCATCTGCACGGATTGAGATCTTCGCAGGCAATGCCGGACGCTATTGAGTGACACGAACACTCCGGGTGAGAGACGCTGTCAGATGGCTGAACGGTTGACAATTCGTGTCGGGACGCGCGGAAGCGTCCTGGCCAGACTTCAAACCGAACTCGTCGTCGCCGCCATCGCGGACGTCGCACCAGATGTTCACCTTGAAGTCGTCGTCGTGAATACCTCCGGTGACATCGACAAGCAGACGCCACTCGCGATTCTTGGCGGGCAGGGGATCTTCGCCAAGGAACTCGAGGCCGCCCTACTCTCCGGCGCAATCGACTTTGCAGTCCACAGCGCCAAGGACCTCACCTCCGATCTGCCAGATGGACTAGCACTCGGCGCCGTGCTCAACCGCGCGGACCCGCGAGACGTTCTCCTTACTGTCGGCGGAGCTCAGCTGGCCGACCTACCGTCAGGCGCCCGTGTCGGCACCAGTTCTCGGCGTCGCGTGATGCAGCTTCGTCAGGCTCGCCCAGATCTTCATCCGGTTGAACTGCGCGGCAATGTCGACACGCGACTGCGCAAGCTTACTGATGGCGAAGTCGACGCGGCCATCATGGCCGCAGCTGGTATTGAGCGCATGGGCTGGGCCGACCGAATCTCGGAGTATCTGACGGTCGATTCGTTCGTTCCACCACCCGGCCAGGGAGCGCTTGGCGTCGAATGCCGCTCAGACGATCCTGAAATCCGCTCACTGCTCAACTCAATCAACAACGAGACTGTTGCAGCCGAGGTCGAGACCGAGCGCGCCTTCTTGCGCGCCGTTGGTGGCGGATGCCAATCTCCGATCGGCGCCCACGCCACCATCGACCGTGACACGGTGACGCTCCACGCTATGCTGGCGGACGAGAACCTCACCGTCGCCTGCTATCAGACTTCCACCGGAAACCTACTGCACGCCACGATAATGGCACGTGACCTTGCCAGCAATCTTCAGACAACCCTGAACAGCCGATTGGCGAGACCTGCATCATGAGTCAGGCCGGTCGACTCGTGCTCTGTTCACAGGGACCTGGTGATCCGGATCTCCTGCCGGTCAAGACGGTCAACGTCCTGGCGCGGGCGACGCTCGTTCTTTATCCAGAGTCAACGCCGGAATCGATCGTCAGCCTCATTTCACACTCCGCGCGGCATGAGGTATTGCGGCTCTCTCACGCATTTCTGCCTGGAGAGCGTACCTGGGCCGACGTGCGCGACGAGGTCGCCCGCGGCGGGACGGTCGTGAGATTGTATCCCGACAGCCCACAAATGGACCCGGTCGCGCTGCGTGAGGCCCGCGCGTTAGTACGCGACGGCATCAAGTTCGAAGTCGTGGTCGAGCCGATCGTCGGCATGCAGGCGGCATCTTACTCCGGGGTACCGCTTGATCTGGCACGAGGCACGGTCATGCTGGTCGGCGAACAGCCTGCCACACCGCTCAGCAGACCAAGCTCTGGAACGGCGATCGTCATGGTTGGCCGGATGGAGCGACCACATGAGGCGGCCGAGCACCTGATCCGCTCCGGCTATAGCAGCACGACGCCCTGCTTGGTCATTCATCACGCCGCATCTCCGACGCAGGAAGTGCGCGAATCGCACCTGGGAAGTCTGAGCGCCCGGCCCGACCCGACAACCGGCGGGGTGCTGGTTGCCGGAGAGTCTGTACGCCAGCGATCTACCTTCGCCTGGTGGGAACGGCTTCCGCTGGCCCGCAAGCGTGTGCTGATCACCCGGGCGCGCATGCAGGTGAGTAGCATGAGCGCGCGTCTCCGACAGCTTGGCGCTGAGCCCATCGAGTTCCCGACAATCGAGATCGTCCCACCCAGTGATCCGCAGCCAGTCAACGCGGCAATCGCCAAACTCGAAACCTTCGACTGGATCGTCTTCACCAGCGCGAATGGAGTGAGCGCCTTCTTCGCGCACCTGGACGACAGCGGCAAGGACGTCCGCGCTCTCGGCCGGGCGAAGATCGCCGCGATCGGAAGCGCAACGGCTACCGAACTACTCAATTACTCCCTACGCGCCGACTTCGTACCGGAGAAGTTCATCGCCGAAGAGGTGTTGGCTGGGCTAGTCGAGCGCGGCATAGCGGGTGCCAGCGTGCTCCTGCCCAGAGCTGAAGAGGCTCGCGAGGTGCTGCCTGACGGACTGCGTGAAGCGGGTGCGAACGTGGAGGTCGTTCCCGTCTATCGAACGATTCCGGCCATGCCGTCTGCATCTGCGCTAGCGCGAATCCGTAACGGGGATATCGATATCGTTACCCTCACGAGCTCATCCACCGCCCGCAACCTAGCCAAACTGCTCGATGGGAAGATCGATGCGCTGGGCCTGGCAACCGTGGCCTGTATCGGTCCGGTGACCGCCGAAACCGCGCGAAAGGTCGGGTTTCACGTCAACGTCATTGCCGAGGAGTACTCGATTTCCGGATTGCTAGCCGCCATCGTTGCCGCCAGCGAGAGGAGCACGTCGTGATCGCCTCCGAACTTTCATTCCGCCGCTTTCGCCGGCTGAGACGAACCGAGGGCATGCGCCGGATGGTGCGCGAGACCCGACTCTCAGTCGACCAACTGATCTACCCACTCTTCATCACCTATGGTTCAGGGGTGCGTCAAGAAGTTCCATCAATGCCAGGGGTTTATCAACTGAGCATCGATCAATTGCCATTCGAGGTAGAGAATTTGCGTGAACTTGGCGTCGGTTCCGTATTACTCTTCGGCATTCCGGAGAGCAAGGACGAGATGGCCAGCGGCGCCTACGACGAGCATGGCATCGTCCAGGACGCAATCCGAGCGCTCAAGTTGCTGGATAGCGAACTCGTCATTATTACCGACGTGTGCAACTGCGAGTACACCACCCATGGCCATTGTGGGGTTCTCATTGACGGTGACGTGGCGAACGATCCGACGCTCGATCTCCTCGCCCGAACCGCCGTCTCGCACGCCGAAGCTGGCGCCGACATCGTCGCACCATCTGACATGATGGACGGTCGAGTCGCGGCGATTCGTCGGGCGCTGGACCGAGAAGGGCACACCCAGACACCGATATTGTCGTACGCCGCGAAGTATGCGTCGGGCTTCTACGGTCCCTTCCGGGATGCTGCAGATTCAACTCCGCAGTTTGGCGATCGACGATCGCATCAAATGGATCCAGCCAATAAACGCGAAGCCTACCTCGAGATCGAGGCAGATCTCGATGAGGGAGCGGACGCGATCATGGTGAAGCCTGCTCTGGCATACCTTGACGTGATCGCGGGCGCCCGCGAGCGGTTCGACGTGCCGATCGCGGCCTACAACGTGAGTGGCGAGTACTCGATGGTCAAGGCAGCGGCGCTCAACGGCTGGGTCGACGAACGCCGAATCGTGATGGAGTCTCTCACGGCCATCAAGCGTGCTGGGGCAGACATGATCATCACCTATCACGCGAAAGACGTCGCCCGGTGGCTGCGAGAAGAAGCGGGCGTGGCCGTGCGCAGCCTATCACCGACGGCAGATTGAAGACGAAGACGGAAGACCGGATCGAGGGGCACACGAGATGACGCGTTCCGAGCAAGCATGGCAGGAAGCGCAGCGCTTCCTTCCCGGTGGAGTCGATAGTCCCGTACGAGCGTTTCGCGCCGTTGGTGGCACGCCGCCGTTCATCGATCGGGGCGAAGGAGCCTATCTATATGATGTCGACGGCCAGCGCTACATCGACTACGTCTGTTCCTGGGGACCGCTAATCGCCGGACACGCACATCCGGACGTGGTCAAACGGTTGAAACAGGCGGTCGAACGGGGCACCAGCTACGGTGCTCCTACTGAATCCGAGACCGCGCTCGCCCGGCTCGTCGTCGAGATGGTTCCCTCGATCGATCTGGTTCGTTTCGTCAACTCCGGCACCGAGGCAACCATGAGTGCCATTCGCCTGGCGCGCGGTGCCACGGGCCGCAACCGCATCGTCAAATTCACCGGCTGCTACCACGGTCACGCCGACTCGTTGCTCGTCTCGGCAGGTTCGGGTGTACTGACGCTCGGCATTCCGGGCAGCCCCGGGGTTACGCCCGGCACCGCCTCGGATACGATCAGCCTGCCTTACAACTCGATCGAGTCCGTGCGCACGGCCTTTGGATCGATTGGTGAAGAGATCGCGGCGGTGATCGTGGAACCGGTGGCGGGTAACATGGGTGTCATCCCACCGGCCGAAGGATTCCTCAACGCACTGCGCCAGATCACCAAAGACTACGGTGCGTTGTTGATCTTCGACGAGGTCATCACCGGGTTCCGCGTTGCCCCGGGCGGCGCTCAGGAGCGCTACGGCGTCACGCCGGACATTACGTGTCTGGGCAAGATTATCGGCGGCGGGCTTCCGGTTGGGGCATTCGGGGGCCGTCGCGAAATCATGGAACGGCTGGCCCCACTGGGTCCCGTTTATCAGGCCGGAACGCTGGCTGGGAACCCACTGGCGATGCAAGCCGGGATCGCCACGCTCGAGATTCTGCGCCAACCAGGCACCTACGAGAAACTGGAGTCACTCGGCTCGCGGCTCGAATCGGGTCTCAAACGAGCGGCCGACGCAGCCGACGTGTCGATTACCGTCAACCGAGTCGGTTCGATGTTGACCGGTTTCTTTGTTGAAGGTCAGGTGATCGATTACGAGTCGGCAACGCGCGCCGATACCCAACGTTACGCCGCTTATCACGCCAACATGCTCCAACGCGGCGTCTATCTGGCCCCATCACAGTTCGAGGCTTCGTTCGTATCGCTAGCCCACACGCTTGATGACGTGGATCGCACCGGGGACCTCGCAATGGAAGCGATGCAGACGATGGCTGGCGTGTAACACCGACAGGCAGAGTTCGTGGGGATCGACCGGATGAACGACATTTTTCTACTCAGCCTGACGCATCAGACAGCTCCTATCGCCTTGCGCGAGCAACTGGCGCTGGACTGGGACGCTCAGCGGGCGTTGTTGGCGGACATGTCTCAGATTGTCGACGAATGCGCTGCCATCGTGACGTGCAATCGCACCGAGATCTACGCGGTGTCGACGAGTCTGGGCGCCGCGCGACAGGTGAATGCGCTGCTCGCGGAACACTCCGGGCTCGACCCCGCCAGATTGAGCCAACACGTTCTCTGTTTGAAAGGGACCGCCGCGGCACGGCATCTGTTCCAGGTGGCCGCTGGACTCGATTCTCTGGTCATCGGCGAGCCACAGATTCTCGGTCAAGTGCGCCAGGCAGCAGACCTTGCACGCGAGGCCGGTTACTCTGGACCGGTGCTAGAGCGCCTATTCAATTACGCGGTCGTGACCGGCAAGCGAGCACGCCATGAGACGTCGATCAGTCGCGGCGCGGGATCGATCAGCCATGCGGCGGTCGAGCTCGCACGCGGCGTTCTTGGGGGTCTGCACAGTCGGCAGGGTCTGGTGGTTGGACTCGGGGAAATGGGTCAGTTGGTCGCGCGCAATCTGGCATCCAACGGTCTGGCCGAATTGCGGCTGTGCAACCGGTCACAGGAACGCTCGGTCGAGGTCGCGCGCCAGCTCAACGCCGACGACGTCGCTTGGGATCAGCTCGACGAGGCGCTGACGGAAGCCGATATCTGCATCACGGCCACCGGTGCTCGAGAGCCAATCCTCACTCGTGCCCGCATCGATCGCCTTCTCCCGGCGCGAGCTGCTCGTCCGTTGCTCATCATCGACATCGCCGTCCCCCGCAACGTCGAGGAAAACGTCCGCGAGCTTCCCGGCGTCCACCTCTACGACATCGACTCGTTGCAGTCGATTCGTGAGGAGAATCTCCAGTCACGCGAGCAGACCATCCCACAGGTTGAGGCGATCGTCGAGGACGAACTCCAGGCTTTTCAGGAGTGGCACCACGGTCGCGAATCCGCGATGGTAATTCAGAGCCTGCGCCAGCGAGCCGAAGCTATTCGCGACCAGGAAGTGCAGCGCGCGCTACGACGCCTCGGCCACCTGGACGATCGCGACCGCGAAGTGGTGAGGGCGTTGAGTCACGCGATTACCAACAAGATGCTGCACGAGCCGGTGACGCGACTCAAACGCTCGCCGGAACCAGCCGAGCAGGCCCAGGCCGTGATCGATCTCTTCGGCCTGGATGAGCTCAACCCAGAACCTGCCTACGCCAACACCCACGACGACTGAAGAGGGCCGCCAATCCTGCGTCCTGACCGTTTCTGTGCTATGAAGGTGGACAGTGCGAGACGGATGTCGCCGCGAGCGGGCAACAGGAGGGCGTGACATGGCCGAATTCGAAACCGACGTCGTGGTTGTCGGCGCGGGAAACGCCGCGCTGTGTGCGGCGCTGGCCGCACGCGAGCAGGGCGCAAACGTCCTGGTGTTGGAACGGGCACCGGAGCAGGAGCGAGGTGGCAACAGTCGCTACACCGCTGGGGCCATGCGGTTTGCCTATAACGGACTCGACGACCTCGTGCAGGTGATGCCCGATCTGACTGAAGACGAGAAGTCCAATACCGATTTCGGCACCTACACGCGCGAGCAATTCTTCAGCGACATGGAGCGAATCACGCAGTTCCGCTCCAATCCGGACCTCGCTTCCACGTTGATTGACCGCAGCCTTGAGACGATGATCTGGATGCGCGAGCGAGGAGTTCGCTTCTCACCCTCCTACAGTCGACAGGCATTCAAGGTCGATGGACACTTCAAGTTCTGGGGTGGCTTGAGCGTCGAGGTCACCGGCGGCGGACCTGGACTGATCGAGGCGCTCAACCGCGCTGTCGCCCGAGACGAAATCTCGGTTGAGTACGATACCCGCGCCGTCTCGCTCATTGAGGAAGAAGGGACAGTCCTCGGTCTGGTTGCGCGCAAGGGCGGCAAGAAGGTCACCGTACGCGCGAAGGCCGTCGTGCTCGCCTGCGGCGGATTTGAGGCCAACGCCGAATGGCGCACGCGTTACCTCGGGCCGGGCTGGGACCTGGCCAAGGTGCGTGGCACCCGCTACAACACGGGCGATGGGATCAAGATGGCGCTCGACATCGGAGCCCTCCCCTACGGCAACTGGTCGGGTGGGCATGCCGTCGCCTGGGACCGCAACGCTCCTGAATTCGGCGACCTGCGCGTCGGCGACGGCTTCCAGAAGCACAGCTATCCCTTCGGCATCATCGTGAACGCCAACGGCGAACGATTCGTTGACGAAGGCGCCGATTTCCGCAACTACACCTACGCGAAGTACGGTCACGAGGTACTGCACCAACCGCAACAGTTCGCCTGGCAGGTATTCGACAGCAAGGTGACCCACCTGCTGCGCGACGAGTACCGGATTCGGGAAGTGACCCGGGTGCGCGCCAACACGCTCGAAGAACTGGCGGACAAGCTTGACGACGTCAATCCGGAGGGATTCCTGCGCATGATCCGAGCGTACAACTCCGCCGTGCGTACCGATATCCCATTCAACCCAACCATCAAGGATGGCCGTCGTACTGAAGGAATTACCCCGCCGAAGTCAAATTGGGCCAATCCGATCGATACGCCACCGTTCGAGGCATACCAGGTGACCTGTGGACTCACCTTCACCTTCGGCGGTCTCAAGATCGATGAAAGCGCCGCCGTACTCGACGCCGAGGAGAAGCCGATACCGGGCCTCTACGCGGCTGGAGAATTGGTGGGAGGGCTCTTCTACTTCAACTATCCCGGCGGAACGGGGTTGATGTCCGGAGCGGTCTTTGGTCGATTGGCGGGAACGTCAGCCGGACAGTCGGTTAACGCACGCTAGAGCGAGTTGCTGATCGAATTCATTGAACGGCTTGCCCCTGTCCTGGGGCAGACCCTTCATGGTCACTGAGTCGTGGTCTGCACCGATATTCTGAGATTGCATCGGCACCATTGCTACATACGCCACTGGAGCGGGTCAATTCGTTTGGTCGGAGGCTCGACCGGAACCACTGCCGCGTTGCGCCGCAGCACGATCAGCCCGGCAATTTTGTCCTGCACCGTCTGACGCTTGCGATCCCAGGCGATCCAGACATGTCCGAAGAAGCTGGCCAGGAAGACGACGTAGTCGACGTTGAGCAGAACCGCGACGGCGTTGCTCATATGGCTCGGACCTCCGCCCCAACCGATCAACACCAGGATGAACCAGGAGCCGATCAACACGAGCAGCAGCACGCCACGCAACAGCGCGTGGAGGAAATCTGGAGCTTCACCACTACGCACGTCGACCACTTTGATGCCCGCCAGGCGCATGCCCGGTGTGCTCCCGCGCAGCGAGAAGTACGTGAAGTAGACGAGGATGATCACGCCAAGGAAGAGCATCCAGATCGTATCCAGCATTCTCGAACGGTTCGAATAGCCCGCTCCAAGTAACGCGAGACTCGACGCCAGCGACGGAATCACGAAGCAGATGACCCAGTCAACGACAAAGCCAATCAATCGCCGCCAGAATCCGGCGGCACCCGGCATCGGTTCGTCCTTGACGGGATTCGCTGGCGCTTGCTGTTTCGCCGTCTGGACCCGTCTGCGTTGCGTCATGTGCTGTCAAATCCTCGCTGCAAGCGGAAGCACAGATTGACCCGAAATGAATTCGGCATGCACTTCCTCACCCGTGTGCTGTTCTCACCGAAGTGTACCGGTTTATGTGTTGTGATGCGGAGCGCACGGCTCGCGCGGCTAGCGACGTTGCACCAGTGCGCCTGGTCCCGCAGAATGAAGCATGGCCTGATGAGCATTAGACAGGAAAGACATTTTGACGCCGGAGCGAGCCGACCGGCTGATGAATTGGAGGGGAAATGAGCGACTCCGCTGACGTCTACCGCTTCAAACTTGGTTCGTTCAACTGCGTCGTCTTCGGCGATCGAGAAGAGACGCGACCAACTGACGCCGGGCATTGGTTGAAGTTCGTCAATGCCACCAACGACGAAGTGATGGCAGCCCACCAGGCGTACAGCCAGGCGACTGGGGATCCGGCGGCTGAAGTCGGCATGAACATCCTGCTGGTTGACACGGGCGAGCATCGGGTGCTGGTCGACACCGGCACTGGGCCGAACCCAGATAACGGCGAGCCGGGTGCGTTGCTTCAGCTCTTTGAGGCTGCGGGCGTTTCAAGGGCGGATATCGACACGGTCGTCATCACCCATGGCCACTGGGACCACGTTAACGGCAACACGGATGGTCACGGTAATCCAACCTTCCCCAACGCACGCTATGTCATCAGCGAAGTTGAATGGGAGGAACGCACCCGGGAGCCGAATGAGACCGATCAAGCGCAGTTGCTCGCCATCGCGGATCGATTCGAACGCATCCCGATGGATGGTGAGATCGTGCCAGGGATCCGCGCCATCCCGGCACCGGGACACACGCTCGGGCAGATCGGGCTGCTGATCGAATCGGACGGCGAGCGGATGCTGCACAGTGCCGATGCGTTCCATCATCCCGTCGAGCTCTACCGGCCAGAATGGTATTTCAACTTCGACGCCGATCCTGAAGCAACTGTCAGCACTCGGCGACGATTCTTTGAACTGGCCGCACGAGAACAGCTACTGGTGCTGCCGTACCATTTCCACTTTCCGGGACTCGGCTATGTCGAGACGGACGGTGATCACTGGACGTGGAGCCTGCGACCGCGCTAGAGCCGCGCAAATTTGGTGATAGCAGAGAGGGAGTCATGACTGCGGCACAGACATTCATCACGAGAGACGACATCGAGGCCGCCGACAAGCGCATCACCTCGCACATTCGCCGGACCCCGGTGATCGAGCTCGAGTCAGGCGCGTTTGGCATTCCCGGCAAGCTGTCGCTCAAACTCGAGCAGTTGCAGCACAGCGGTTCATTCAAGGCACGGGGCGCATTCAACCTGCTGCTCAATCGTCCGGTGCCGGAAGCGGGCGTCGTGGCGGCATCCGGCGGCAACTTCGGGTTGGCGATCGCCTTCGCGGCACGAGCGCTCGGCCACCACGCCACCATCTTCGTGCCGGAAGCATCCAGTCCGGCCAAGCAGGCCAAACTGCGAGCACTGGGAGCGGAGCTGGTGGTGACGGGGCAGTTCTACGCCGACGCGCTGGCGGCAAGCAAGCATCGCGTCGAGGAGACCAGCGCCCTCTTCGCGCACGCCTACGATCAGCCGGAGGTCGTGGCGGGAGCGGGCACATGTGGCCGCGAGCTCGACCAGCAATTGCCCGGGCTCGACACCATTCTGGTGGCGACCGGTGGCGGAGGGCTAATCGGCGGCATTTCAACCTGGTACGGCGATAAGGCACGCGTGGTGTCGGTGGAGTCGGAACAGACCTCGACCCTCGCCTCGGCCATCGCCGCCGGAGAGCCAGTCGACGTTGAACTCGGCGGGGTGGCCGCGGACGCACTCGGTGCCCGGCGCATTGGCGATCTTGGGTTTTATGCCGCGCAGCGCTGGGTGGATCAGACATTGCTGGTCTCGGACGAAGCGATTCTGGAGGCACAGCAGGCGCTCTGGGACACCATGCGCATCGCCTGCGAGCCCGCCAGCGCGGCTCCACTGGCTGCGCTGATGACCGGCGCTTACCGACCAGACGAGCATGAGCGCGTCTGCCTGATCGTGTGTGGCGCGAATCTCGATCCGGCCAACCTATCGCAGCAACATTGATGGGGCTCTGAGAGATAGCTGAGCTTTGGAGCCTGAACGGGCGTACCCAAAGCGCCAGATACTGGTGACGGTATAAGCGATTCTTCGAGTCGACCGAAACTATATTTGTAGGGCACCTCCGCCTTTTTGGTCATTCTGAGCGTAGCGCGAAGAATCTCTTTCTATGTCAAGCTTTGACGACTGATCATCGGGTGTTCACTCAATGGCGCGGCGAAATCCGCCGCAGCCTGTCTCATCCCAGAGCCACCTTTGGCACCCGATCCTTCCACGGCATCGCCTCTTCGAGCTGGGAGGCGAGCGTGAGCAGGCTATCGTCGGCACCCCAGCGACCAACCAACTGCACACCGATTGGGAGGCCTTCGGACGACTCGGCCAGTGGCAACGAGATGGCGGGCTGGCCGGTCATGTTGACCCAGTAGGTGAAGGCGCCGAATGCCTCCGAACGCTCATGGATTTCCTGCTCGGACCCCGTAAGCGTGCCCAGCGGCGGCGCCATCGTGGGAAGGGTGGGGCAGAGCAGCACGTCGAAACGACGGTGCCATTCCAGCAAGCGCCGGTGCAGACCGAGGACCGCCATCTCTGCCTGAATGTAATCGGTCGCCGAGAGCCGCTTCCCATCCTCTATCACCGCTCTGGCGTGCGCTCCCAGTTTGCCCGGATCGGGAATCGGATTGGCAGCGGAATGAGCCGACATGACGGTGTAAAAGGGCCGGTATGTGCCGGAGACGTCCGGCGCATCCTGCTGCACCACGTGTCCCAGTTCGGCAAGTTTGGCTGCCACGCGTTCCACAGCCGCCACCACCTCGGGCTCGACCTTGGTTTGGGAATTACTCGCTGTCCAACCGATGCGTAGCGGTCCGCCAGTTGGCATTCTATTTGGCGAACTAGCGATCATCGGTGCGGTGAGCGCTTCCATCTGCAGCGCCAGATCCGCGACCGTGTTGGCCATTGGACCTGGGGTAGCGAACCCGGCGATAGCCGCATAAGAGAAGGGCTGCGGAATCACGCGGCCGCGCGACGGTTTCAGCCCAACCACCCCGCACGCGGCCGCCGGGATACGCACCGATCCACCCGCGTCCGATCCGGTGGCAATCGGACAGAGACGAGCTGCCAGTGCCGCCGCCGAACCACCACTCGAACCTCCGGCGCTGCGCGACTTGTCCCATGGATTGCGTGTCGGAGGGAAGAGGCCGTCTTCGGTCGACATGCTCATGCCCAGTTCGGAGGTGTTCGTTTTTCCGATGAGGATGGCACCCGCCGCAAAAAGCCGGGCCGCTTCTGGACTGTCCATCTCCGGCACGAGGTGCTCGAAAGCGGCCGAGCCAAAGGTCGTGCGCACCCCCGCCGTCGGTGTCAGATCCTTCACCGCGATCGGCACGCCATGCAGCGGCCCAAGTTGAGAGACGTCGCCCGACATTAGCGCCTCTTCGGCGGACTTGGCCCGCGCCATGGCCCGCTGGCCGACCACGGTGACGTACGCGCCCACGCTCGGATCGATATGCTCGATACGCTCGAGAAACAGTCGAACCAGATCTACCGGTGATATCTCTCGAGAGCGGATGCGTTGCGCCATTTCCGTGGCAGGGAGAAAAGCAAGCTCCCCACTCGTAGCTTCACTCATCGAATAGCTCCCTGTCGTGTTGGACGATAGGCAATCGCCGAATAGATCTCTCCAAGAAACCGGCTCGGGCGACTGGCCAACAAGCGAATACCGGTGAACCCATTGCGAGCTGCGAGCGACGTCCACGTCCCGTACGACAATGGGTACGGCACCCAATGATTGCCACGGTCGGTGTTGTACTCGACCAACACGAACGGTGCGCCAGGCTTGAGATAGCTAAACACCAGCTGCAGTACAGTATCCTTGTCCCGTTGGTAGTGGAGCGAGTTGGCCATCACCAGGCCGTCCAGCGGCGGGAACTCGCCTGGTCTGGTGAAGTCAGCCACCAGCGCGTGCAGGGCGATCCGCGGAAAACGCTGACGCATCTCCGCACGCTGACGGTCGAGGGCACGTTGGTCGAGGTCGAGCGAGTAGATCTCGGCATCTGGTCCGAGCAAGTCAGCCAGCGCCAGCGTAAACGCGCCTGAGCCAGAGCCGAAGTCGGCCCAAACTCCGCCCGGCGCGGAGATTCCATCACGCAGAAGCGCGACGTGATCGTGGTGGTTCATCGATCGGCGCGCCCCTCTCGCACTGCGTTGCTCCGTGCACGTATCGTGCAGCATGAACGGTCACGTGGAATGGATTTCGGTCTCTGGTCGATTAAACCAGAGAAGAATGTTTGAGCGGTGACGCAACATACAGAGAGGGAATGGATGAGGAAGATTCGAGTTGGAGTTCACCTGAATCCACAGCATGGAGATTACCCCGACTACCGGCGCGCGGTGCTCGAAGTCGAGAAAATGGGCGCCGACGTCATCACGGTCTGGGATCACTTCTATCCGCTCTCCGGCGATCCGGACGGCAAGCACTACGAGTGCTGGACGCTGCTCAGTGCCATTGCAGCCATGACCGAGCGCATCGAGATGGGTCCGCTCGTCTCGGCCATCGGCTATCGCAATCCAAACCTGATCGCCGACATGTCCCGCACGATCGACCACATCTCTGGTGGTCGATTCATTCTCGGAATGGGTGCTGGCTGGTCCGAGAAGGATTACCGCGAGTACGGCTACGACTTTGGAACCGTCGGGAGCCGCCTGCGTGATCTGCGCGACGCCATGCCGGTCATCGAAGCGCGTCTCGCCAAACTCAACCCTGCGCCTACACGCAAGATCCCAGTCATGATCGGTGGCGGCGGCGAGAAGGTCACCCTGCGCATCGTGGCCAAGCATGCCGACATCTGGCACTGCAATGCCAGTGGCGATGACATCGTCCGGAAGTCGAACGTCCTGAAGGAGTGGTGCGAGCGTGAGGGTCGCGACCCCGACTCAATCGAGCACGCGACCGGTCTCGGAATGACTGCATCGCTGGATCAGGCCGACGACCTGGTCGATAAAGGCTTCACGTTCCTGACGATCCGCTGCAGCGGCCCCGAATGGGATCTCTCCTCATTTGCCGATTGGATCGCGTGGCGCGACGAGCGCAACGCCAAGCGAGGCTAACGAGTCGCTCTCGCTACCCATGTCGAACAACTGGAGGCGGCCACCGGTGCCGCCTCCACGTCTTTCCTGATTGTCTGGGCCACCATTTCTCACCTGGACCGGAGTTGATGTCGCCCCGGTTACTCTCCACTGAATTTCTGCGAATTCCCCATCAACGGAAAGGCGTAGCTCTGGACATTGGCCATCATCTGCCGCACGTGATTGCGATCGTGGGAGATCCACTCGTGGAGCAGGTCGTTGACGCTGAGATAACCAACCTGGGGGTGCATGCCGCCTCGACCGAGATCGGCTTCAGTCAACCCCTTCACCAGTTCGACGCTCTCTTTGCGCATCTGCTCGAAATCGCTCAGCAACTCGTCAAGGTCACGCGCGCAATCGTTTCGCTCGCGCTCAACCTCCGTCTGATCCCACGCCGCCAGGTCGGGATCGTCTTCGTCCAGGATCGTCCGGATTCGACCGGCGAAGCCGCGCCCCTCGGCCTCCATGATGTGACCCAGCGCCTCTTTCACACACCACTCTTCCGGGCCGGGATGCCAGTTCACCACAATCGAAGGCAACGACGAAAGCTCGGTGCGCACAATAGTCGGCATAGCCGCCAGAATTGCCGCTATCTCCTGTGGTGTCAGCATCTGTGGTTCGTTCGCCACGATCTTGATCCCTCCACTACTCGCGAGCACCTGCTCGAAGACCCAGCCATAACCTGTGAACCGTCAGGCAACCCTGCGTGAAAGGGTACCGCTGGGCGAATGGCAATGTTGGAGTCTCGATACGGCTCAGAAATGTAACGCCCGCAGTTGTGCCGTCTTCTTTCGTTGATGCGCCTGCATGCGAGTAAGCACGTCGTCCAGAATGCGCACCCCAGACATGACATACGGGCCTTTGTTGAGCATGACACACTCGGCGCGAGCAGACATAGCGGCATCGGTCACCTCGGCGCGCGATGGAATCCCGTTGGTGACGAGCGACTCGAGTACCTGCGTCGCCCAGATCACCGGGACGCGTGCCGCCTCGCACAGCCAGAGAATCTCTTCCTGCATCTCGGCAAGACGCTCGTAGCCGATCTCCACCGCCAGATCCCCTCGCGCGATCATCACGGCAAGTGGCTGCCGCCCGGCCGCATGCACGATGATCTCGGGAAGGTTGCGCGCCGCACGACGCGTCTCGATCTTTGCCACCAACGCGATCTTTTCTGGGGTATCGGTTCGCCTGCAGAGTTCAGAATAGAGCAGATCGATGTCGGAGCCCGTCTGCGCAAACGAATAGCCGATCAAGTCAGCATGAAGAGCGGCGAAGTTGAGGTCGCCCAGGTCCTTCTCAGTCAGTGGACTAATCTGAAGATCCGTATCAGGGAAGTTAATTCCCTTTTCGTTGCGAAGCTTGCGCCCTTTGGGGCCGACGGTGGTTACTCGCAGGCGCAGACTCGTTGGAGTCCTTGATTCGACCACCGTGCCGATAAGGCCGTCGTCGAACCAGACGTGCGCTCCGATGTGGGTTCGGTCAATTCCTTCTGGCAACGTACAGCGGGCGACAAACGGCGCCTGAGTCCGTTCGATTTCTGTTGGCATATCACGCGTGAGCAGTATGGCGTCGCCGAGCGCTACTCGAGCGTGATGTTCTGGCGCAGTGACGTCGGCCGTACGCACTTTCGGACCTGCCAGATCCATCAGCACACGACATTGGCGTCCCGTTTTGGCTTCCGCGCGTCGAATGTTGTCGATCATCGCGGTCCACTTGTCCGCAGAATCATGAGCGCAATTGATCCGGGCACAATCCATACCCTGTTCCACCAGGTTTTGCAGCAGTTCGGGGTCGGACGCGGCTTCGGTCGGCAACGTCACCATAATCCGCACTTCGCGATGCTTGGGCGCCCTGCCTAGTACTAGGTCCGCTTGCCGCTCCAGCAGCAACTCCCCCTCAAACAGCACGTCGAAGTTTGGTCGTGGCGGGCGCACAGCTGGGTCGACTCCACAGATCATCGACATGGTAGCGATGACGGCGTCCAGATTAGCCAGAACTCGGCCTTCACTCCGGCCAAGCGACGAAAGTCCCCAGGCACTCAGGCACCGCTGCAGTTCGCGCAGATCCTGCCGACGCAGGATCAGGTACTGGGCCAGGTTGAGCGCGCTCGACACAAACTCGGATCGCCTGATGTAGGGCTGCCAGAGGGCGAATAGGTCTTCAGCGCTCGATGCAACGACGGAACGCAGCGTATTGAGTTCGTCGAGTAGCGCCAGCGGGTCGGTAATCGTGATCGGAGGGTCGTACGCGTTCATCCTGATGCTCACCATCTACTGTCCGCATAATGGGAGCAGCGGACAGCATCACCCAAGGACCGGGAGCGTCTGGTGCGCGCTGCTCCGTTCGATGATAGTTCCCACGCTGTTTGGGAATGTTGCGCTTGTGTGAAGGCGGCGTCTCCGGAGGCGTCGGAAGTACGTGCGTCTGGTGCGGGCGCCTTCCATTGTCCTCCCCATGTTCGATTCACGCCAGTCCCCAGCGGGGAACGGTGCGCCACGAGGTCGAGAGAATTTGCCCGGTGAATCCGAACAGGGATCGATAGAGCAACACACGATCTCCGTCGCCCGGTCACTGTCGCGCTGGCCTCCAACCGTCAGCCTCACCGTGACGCAGACGAGCGATCTGCTCGGCTTTGCGGATCATCTCCCGATGGCGGAGGACGGCCATGTCAAGCTCGTAGTCCACGTATTTCTCCGTTCATCCGACGTGGTGGTACATGTCTAACACGGGCGTTCTTGGGCCCGACTTCAAGGTTAGTCACGGGCATCGGACGGGGAGCGAGGAAACGGTTAACCTTCCGTCAATTTGGTGTTAGACGGACGGGGCTGGGAGTAGAACTGTAGAGGCCGGATAGGCGATTGAGCGAGCGTGCGGCAGGTCAGAAGGTTAGAGCTTCGATGCTCTCATGTCGTTGATATGTCGTCATCCGTGCGATTTCAGGGTTCAACCCAAACCAAGTGCCAGGGCGAAGACAAGCTTCGCCCTGGCACTCGTACCTGAGGCGGTGATGATCGGTTACCAACACACTTACTTCGGCGGATCGTACGCCGGGTCGGGATCGTTGTGCACCGGGAAGCCCATCTTGCCACCAGGCGGCGCAATGCTGATCTGGAACACGATGTTGTTCGGGTCGTGGAAGAAGAGTGTGTTCCCGGGCGCGTACTGGTGGATCGGCACGTCGTGCTCCTCCAGTCGCGTGCGCCACGCCTCGAGTTCGTCGTTGCTCTCCACAAAGAAGCAGATGTGGTCGAGCATGCGACCAGTCTTGGGCAGCGTCGCCTCCTGGAACTCCTGGAGCTCGGCGTCCGGGAACTCGAAAAACGCGAAGACCGTGTTCGGCGCGACGGTGATGAAGTAGTGCCGTTCGTGTCCTTCGCGGCCGAGCCGGTGGGCGAGCGCAACCTCGCTGCCGAGCACGTCCCGATAGAAGGCGACGGTCTTGGGCATGTCGTTCGTGATCAACGCAATGTGATGCAGCCAGGGAAACGGGCTCTTCAACCCGTCACGATCCGGCATCGAAAACTGCGTCTGAGCCATTACAACCCCTCTCTCTGATCGGATGTTTACTCGAGCTAGCGGGAGCGTCCACGCCCGGCGACTGGCCAGACCGCTTCCACGATGCCGCCACGCGTGACTACGTACCCATCGTGCAGATTCACGGTGGTGCAGACGTGGCCCGGCAGGAAACGGACTTTGTCGCCGACCGTCAGTGACTGCGCTTCCCCTTCCAGCAGCAGCTTCACGTGCTCCTCCGAGAGGCTCACGGTCTTCGAGTCGCGGAAGTCGGCCATCACCGGCAGGCCAAGCTCCGACGTAGCAGTCTTCAGGCCAATGTCTGCCACCGCACGCTCCTTGGTCGGACGGCTGACGATGGTCGACCAGAGGAAGATGGCCGGCTCGAAGACGGCGTCCGGGCCCTCCACCGAACCATATTTGGCATCCATGAAGACGTACGAGCCAGCCTGAATCTCGTTGAAGTCTTCAATCTTGCTGGTGATGTCATAGGTGCCGGTGCCGCCGCCCGTTACGACGCCGAACGGAACCCCAGCCGCCTCGATCATATGGCGCGTCTCAATTACCGGCGCCATCGCCTCGCGCACGCGCTGCTCGCGGTTTTCATGGCCAGCCAGCATCACCAGATGACCTTCATAGCTCTGGATGCCGAAGTAGCGAATTCCAGCGAGCTCGGCCACGCGTTGCGCGAGGTTAACCGCCGGGGCTCCCGGCTCCACGCCACAGCGATCCATCCCAACATTTACCTCGACCAGCACACGTACCGTTGAACCAGCGGCGACCGCGGCATCCGAGATCTGCTTAGCGTTCTCCAGATTGTCGACCGCGACGGCGATATCGGCGTGACGCGCCAATCGCACCAGCCGATCGATCTTGTGCTTGCCAACGATTTGATTCGCGATCAGGATGTCACGCACACCACCCTCGACCAGCGCCTCGGCCTCACCCAGCTTGGCGCACGTGATCCCGACCGCACCCGCGGCGAGTTGCTTGTGGGCGATAATTGGGCTCTTGTGTGTCTTGGCATGCGGGCGCAGGCCAGCAGTCGATTTGGAAAAATACTCGGCCATGCTTGCGATGTTGCGTTCCATCGCATCGGCATCGATGACCAGGGCTGGGGTGTCGACCTCCGACAGGTGACGGCCTATGATCTCGGTTTCCAACATCCTGCGTCCTCAATTCAGTCATGACTGGCACGGAGGGCCAGCTATGGGCAAGTTCATCGGCAAGGGCTAGTATGCGGAGGGTCGAGGCGGCGGTCAACCGCCAGCGGGATGATTCGAACCGGTTCCGGAACATGAACATGAAGGGGCAAGCGGTGGAGTTCGGCGTCCACATTCCGGTGATCGTGTCAGATGACAATGTCCCATCACTCAAGGAGTTGGTCGACTACGGAGTGGCGGCCGAGCGGCTCGGTTACAGCGCCATCACGACCTCCGATCACATCGTCGCGCGCGGTCCCTGGCTCGACGGCCCGACCATTCTGGCGGCGATCGCCGGCGCGACGGAGCGCATCAAGCTCGCGACCGCTATTTTGCTCCCGGCGCTGCGTCACCCAGCGACTATCGCCCAGAGCTTCGGCACGCTCGACCGGCTCAGTGGCGAGCGCGTCATCCTCGGCGTTAGCGGCGGAGTACTGCGCGACGAATTCGATCTCCTCGACGTGCCGTGGGGAGAGCGCTGGCAGCGACTGGATGAAGCGATCGACGTTATGCGCCTGCTCTGGTCAGATGACGCGCCACACTTTCGTGGCCGCTTCTATCACGTCGATGGAGTTGGACCGAAGCCGCGCCCCCGGCGTGACGGACCGCCCATTTGGATCGGAAGCTGGGGTTCCGAGATCGGCCTACGGCGCGTCGCGCGCCGGGGAGATGGTTGGATTGCCTCCGGATTCAACATCACGCCCGACCAATTCAAAACTTCCTGGGATAGGCTGCGGAGGGAACGCGCGAAACTGGGAGACGACACGACGACACTCGACAACGCGCTGGCGTCAGTCTTCGTCTACGTCACCAAAGATCAACGCGAAGCGCGGCGGGTAGCGAATGAGGTGCTCGGTCCAGCCCTGAACCGCGACCCAGACGAGCTGTTGCGACTAGCCCTCATGGGAAGCGCCGAAATGTGCGCGGAAAGGCTGCGGCAGTACATCGACGCGGGCGTTCATCACGTCTGGATCTGGCCCGCGACGGATTTCACCTCACAGATCCAGCGTTTCGCTGAAGATGTGATACCGCTGCTGGTCTAAGGATCTGAACCGCAATCGACTCCCCCACATCACGCTGATGGCAGTCGTTATGCGACTAGGCACGCGATGATTACTTTGGAACTCGAGAGGCGGAGGTTCGGTATGGCCACGTTCGCGCCAAGACGCGTTGCGGAGGTCGGCTTGCCGACTCGATACGGCAATTTCCACCTGACTCTTTATGAATCCTCTTCCGGCAAGGAACATATCGCGCTCACGGTCGGGTCGTTCAACGACAGTCTCCCGGTGCTGACGAGACTGCACTCGGAGTGCCTTACCGGCGACGTCTTCGGGTCGCATCGCTGCGATTGCGGCGAGCAGCTTGACTACAGCATGGCCAGACTGCAGGCTCGTGGACGAGGCGTGCTGCTCTACTTGCGGCAAGAGGGACGGGGCATTGGACTGGCCAACAAAATCCGCGCCTACGCCATTCAGGACGAGGGCTACGACACGGTCGACGCGAATTTGCGTCTTGGATTACCAGTCGATCTCCGGCACTACGACGAGGCGGCCGCCATCCTGCGCGATCTCGGCGTAACCCGCGTGCGACTGCTGACCAATAATCCGGCCAAGATTAGCGGTCTCGAGCAGGAGGGCATCGAAGTCGTGGAACGCGTACCGCTGGAGATGGAGCCGAATCCCACCAATCTCCACTACCTGCAAACGAAACGCGCCAAGCTCGGCCATCTGTTCGGACCCATGAGCTTGCACGAAGAAGCCGTTCCTGATTGATTGGCCACGTAGGGCCAGACTCTCCCCGCGACCCCGGCCTCAGTTCAGTTCGGCGTAGACGGTGAGGCAGCGTTCGGCGCAGGCACGCCAACTGAAGCGCTCGACCACCCACTCCCGCGCATTCGTACCCATTCGTGCGGCCAACATGGGATCGCTCAGAACCTGGCTCAGACGCTCACTGAGCTCCGACTTGTCGCCGGGGGTGACGAGGAATCCGGTCTCGCCATCTCGCACGATTTCGCGTAATCCACCGAGGCTGCTGGCGATAACCGGCGTGCCGCTCGCCATCGCCTCGAGCGCCACCAGTCCCAGCAACTCCGAAACTCGAATCTCGCGGCCATAGCAGGTGCGCTCCACTGAGGGAAGCACGAGGACCGACGCGCTCCGATACAGAGAGGGCAGGTCCGGGTCGGCGACCGGACCCAGAAACTCGACTTCCTTTTCCGCCGCCAACTGGCGCAATAGGTCAGGATAGTTGCGCTCCGGTGGCTGTGGATCGTGACCCTCCGAGCCCGCGATTCGCAGGTGAGCGCCCGGCGGCAGCGCCGCGATAAGGCGGTCCACGCCTTTGTGTGGAGTCAGTCGTCCCACGAAGAGCGCGCCGTCGCGCCGAATTGTCGGATCGGGAGCGAAGCGCTCTGGATCGGCGCCGCCGTAGATGATCTTGGTACGGTCGACGGGAGCATCCAACTCGCGGGCCGAGTAGCTCGAGACAGCCAGGAAGCGGGCGAAGAGTCGTTGCAGCACACCACCCCAATCGCTTCCCTGCAAGCCATGATCGGTCACGACCGCGGGACGTCGCCGCACCAACGCGCTGATGGCCGCCAGCTTGCTAGGCAGGCTGCGCAGGTGGTGCGTGTGCACGAGATCGGCTCCGCCCAGGGCGAGCGGCAGGCCAGGTGCCAGTGGGTTGGCTGGATGACCACCTTGATAGCCCACCGGACGCAGCACGCGGCGAAGCAATCCTCCGGGCTCGCGCAAGCTCGTCGGATGACGACCAAACGTGATCAGCTCACAGTCGACGTCGGCCGCGAGTGCGCGGGCAAGTTCCAATGGGTAGCGCTCACCACCGCCATACAGGCCATCGGGACCGAACGGTGTCGGAGCGACATGAATGACACGCACGCTGGCGATTGCTCTCCTCACACTCGGAGATCCGAGCACGCTTACCGGGGGCTACCTGTTTCACCAACGCCTGGCCGAAATGGCTCCGGCGCACGACGCATGTATTGACTTCGTCTCCTTACCGCATCGTCCATTCCCGCTCGCGATACTGGACGCGCCTGCCGTACTTCGTCGAGTCGCTTCCTTGCAGGTCGACGCGTTAGTCCTGGATAGCATTGCCGCCGCCTTCGTTGGTCCGGCGTGGTTGAAATGGTCTCCAGCTGTGCCGGTCGTCGGCATGCTGCATCAGCCGCCTGGTGGCATTGACCACGGTCCGGCACGCACCACGATTCAGGCACGCCTCGATCGCCTGGCCTATCGCAGGGCCGCACAACTCCTCGTCGCCAGCGAATCACTGGCCGAGGGCCTGTGCGCACAGGGTGTCGAGCGCAAGAGATTGCGTGTCGTGCCTCCCGGCCGCGACGTCGCGGCCATTGCTGATCCTCGCCCTCGCGACCTAGCGTTACGGTCGCACGGCTGCCTTTCTTTGCGTGGGTAACTGGGTGGAACGCAAAGGCATCCATCACTTGCTCGAGGCGTTCAGCCGTCTGCCTCCGGGCAGCGGGATGCTGCATCTGGTCGGTGACGATCGGGCTGACAGACGCTATGGCGAGCGGATCCGCAACCGGCTGGCTCGACCGGATCTCAAGGGACGCGTTGAGGTTCACGGCAAACTGTCGCGTGAGGAGGTCGCCACGCTTTACGCTTCCGCTGACGTCTTCGTGCTGCCCAGTATCCGTGAGCCGTATGGGACCGTCTATGGTGAGGCGATGGCCTGCGGACTTCCGGTGGTTGGCTGGCGCGCCGGGAATTTGCCATACCTCGCTGAGCACGAGCAGGAAGGTTTGCTGGTTGAGCCACGCGACGTGAGCGGACTGGCCATAGCGCTCGAAGCGCCTGGCGAGCGATACGAACCTGCGCAAGAGGCTCGGCAACGCTGCCCGGCAACGCGCGGAGCAACGCCCGACCTGGGCCGACACCGCTGCGATGTTCTTTGGCGCGATCAGAGAAGTGGTCGAGATCGGATAGCTAGCTGGCCATCATGGCTTGGTCATCCCTGCAACGCGATCTCAGCAGATACTCAACGCGTCCTTTTGCCGGTCTGGTGCCTAGCCCTTGCGTGCCAGGAAGAGCATCAGCGGCGACGTGGAGTTGAAGGGCTCGCGCCGATAGCCACCATAGAGTGCCTCGATGGTGAAGCCGCCTCGCTCGAGCAGGTGCTCGGCCTCAAAGCGATGCAGGTAGCGATAGGGCCACTCGACAAAGCGCTTGGTGACCGTGCCGTCTGGTACCACGATCTCGTACGCCGAACGGATCAGACGAGTCTGCGAGGCTAGATCGTTCTCGATGAGCGTCTCGGTTCTCGCGATGACGATGCCAGTCTCCGCATCCGCATGCACCACATCCTGCCGGAGGCTGCCTGGCCGCTCCGCGAGAAACTCGGGCGTCGGATGGAGCAGATCAATGGCAAGCAAACCGCCCGGGCGGAGATGAGCAGCAATGTTCTGCAAGGTTTGCAGTTGGTCGGCGCGATCGACCAGATAGGCGATGCTCTTGACCGCCACGATCGCGAGATCGAATGACGCGGCGTCTTCGTCGCTCAGGTCGAAGTCACGCATGTCCCCTTCGATGAGCTTGGCTCGCTCAGCGATCTCCGGTCCAGCCGCATCGAGCTTCTTCCGCGCAAGTGCCAGCATGTGTGGCGAAGCATCCAGACCGACCACCCGGTTGCCCGCCCGAACCAGTGGGACAAGCACGCGACCACTACCGCTTGCAACCTCGAGTACACGACCGCCTTCTTGCCGCGCTAGTTCCAGGTAAAGCGATAGATCATCAGAGAAGGGAAAGGCGTCGTAGAGCGGCGCGAGGAGCGCGTCGCCCCAGGGCTGGCCCGCCCGAACCAGTGCGCTGGGTGGAGGCGAATCGACATACTCACTCATACATCGTCCCCAAATCGGTCAGAGTGCGTCATCACGAGCGGCGTAAACCTGCGGCGACTCCCACACGCGCACCAGTAACGAGTCCAACCCGGCGGCACGCAGAGATTTCGCGAGGCGCTCCCAGCAAAATTTGGCGACGTTCTCGGCAGTGGTGTTCAGGTCGGCCAGGCCCGGCACCTCCGACAGATCGCGATAGTGAAGCTCAGCGACCAGGTCATCGACCAGGCGACGCAAGTGACCAATGTCGTAGAGCGTCCCATCGTCGTGCAGTTGCTCCCCACGAATGGCGACATCCAGCCGGTAGGTGTGACCGTGCACGCGCGTCGCTGGGCCGAAATCGCCGATCAGACGATGCGCCGCCTCAAACTGCGCCGACACGCCGACCTGATACATCACTTCACCTCTATCCATGGAGACGCTTCACCGTACGTCAAGATGACCTGCACCGTCTCTTCTGGATGCTCATCGACCAAGCGATAGGCGTCCAGAGCCTCGGCAAACGAGAAGCGATGCGTGACGAGCGTCTCGAGCTCAAGATCCGGGAGCAGTTCCAGAACGACTGCCAGCCTACGGGCGTGATCCCAACGGGCGCTCAACTCCGGATTGATGTGGCCCACCTGCGACGAACGTAGGCGCAGTCGACCGCGATGAAAGCGCTCACCAAGGTTGAGCGAGACTGGCTTGGTACCGTACCAGGAGACCACCACCACCGTGCCCTCGAGCGCGACGCAGTCGATGGCCGCCTGCAATGCGCCGCTCGCTCCGCTCACCTCGATGGCAACGTCAGCGCCGCGTCCTTGAGTGAGGCGCTCGATGTGCTGGCGCAGTTCCGGGCCGGGTGCGAGGGCATAGTCGGCCCCCAGCGTCAATGCCAACGCTCGCCTGCGCTCCAACGGATCGACCACAATCACTTGGCCCGCCCCTGCCCGGCGCAGCAGCATCGCGGTCAACAGCCCGACGGTCCCCTGGCCGAAGATGAGCGAGGTCTCGCCGATGCGAATCGGTGTATCGAGCAGGACGTTGACCGCCGTTTCCAGGTTTGCCACGAACAGGCCGCGCAGCGGGTCGATTTCTGCGGGTAGCAGGATCGGACCCGGACCCGCTCTCGGATGAGCAGCTACCGCGAAGGCACTCTGATGCGGATGATGCACGAAGACGTGGTCACCTGGCGCAAAGTCACCAACGCCATCGCCTACGTCGACGACCTGTCCGACCACCGCATAGCCGTATTTGATCGGGAAGGCGAAGCTGCCACTCAGAGAGGGAAGGTCGAGTGGCAGATCAGGCGAGACCTGACCGCGATAGACCAACATCTCGGTGCCCTGGCTCAGTGCCGAGGCGATGGTCTGAACGCGGATTTCACCTGTACCGGGTGTTGGCACGGTTTCGTATCGAAATTCTGCGGTACGTGGAGCGCTCAGCCAGAGCGCCGTCGACTCAATCGGCTCGCTGTCATGGGCCATCGAATTCCTCCGGGTAGACCACCGTCCCATCGAGCACGAAATCAACTCCGTAACGGGTCAACCGCGGCTCATGAAGACGCAAGGCCTGGGCCAGGTCCACGATTCCCAGGTCGCCAATCGCGTCTATTCCGCTGCCAAGCATCTTCGGTGCGACGCAGACTGCCAGGCGGTCGACCAACCGTCGCCGCAACAATCCAGTGATCAGCCGTGCTCCGCCCTCTACCATCACCGATCCAATTCCGAACTCGCCCAGGTGATGCAGCAGTGCTACGAGATCGGCTCCACCGGCGGCGTCGGCCGGAAGCATCAGCACCTGAGCGCCGAGGGCAATAAGCGCCGCTCGTCGTGCCTCTGGCGCTCGCTGAGTACAGGCGATCAGCGTGCCGGGAGCCGCGCCGTTGGCCAGGACGTTCGCAGTCGGTGGCGTGCGCAGCGTGCTGTCAACGATGACACGTAGCGGCTGCGCCCCAACGCGTGGCACATCGACCAGGCGCACCGTTAGGTGTGGATCGTCGCGCAGCACGGTACCAATGCCGACCATGATGGCATCGTGCGCGGCGCGCAGCTCATGAGCGAAGCGCAGCGACTCCGGTCCGCTGATCCACTGCGAGCTCCCGCTTCGGGTCGCCAGACGGCCGTCGAGCGTCTGGGCGTAGCTCACGGTGACCGATGGCCGGTCGGAGGTTGAGGATGGTGCGGAATTTGGCGTACTCACGTTCCGCATTGTAGCAGCGGCCGTTTTTTATCCCGAACACATGCGCGCGCACCGTGACGAAGCTCACATGAATCACAACTCGTTCTGCCGCTGGCGACTGTTCGAATACCGGTCCTGAATCTCCGCGGTGTCTATTGACATGCGCGAATCATGTCTATACTTATTGATAATTCCCGGAAACGTTGTCCTAGTCTCGGTAATAGTTCGCAGTAAGCGCAAGGGGAAAATGCTATGGGGCTCATCCTTGATGCAATTCGCTTTCTCCTCGGTGGAACTTCAGGCAGCAAGTCGGGCGATTTGTCTGTGCGTCTGAACGAGGTTACACAGCATCGTCGTGACACCTGGGTGCCACTTAGCCAGATCTTGCCCGACGATCTGCTGTCCAGCCTGCGGGAGGCGATGCCCGCCAGTGCCTTCGCAACCCTCGAGCGGGGCGTTCCGCCGTCGATGCTCGCCCGGTTCGCGCACGGTCTGCCGCCGGAGATGGCTCACGGCCTGGGGCAGATGCTCCCTGAAGAGACGGTCACGAGAATTAGCCAGGCGTTGGCGGCGCATGCGAATGGAACGCCAATGACCAACCAGCCGCAGCAGGCGAGCGCACCGTCACCGTCATCGGCGTTTGAGCCGACGCAGCCGGAGGCCAGCATTCCCGAAGCAACGCCTTGGAAGCCAGAGGCGAGCGCCCCGCAGGCGGCCCCTTGGGTACCAGACGCCAAGATCACCGGTGACGATCCGTGGCATCCGGGACAATCCGCAACTGGCGACGACCCATGGCACCCCGGCTCGTCAACTGCCAAAAAGAACGATCCATGGCACCCGGGTTGATCCGCGCGGCTGCATGCGAACAGACACGCCATTGAATGTGGCGTGCGTCGGGGCCGTCTTGGGCTGTTACCCGGGCGGCCCGGAGCTAGAGCAGTACCGAGCCGAGCGGATTCGCCAGCAACTCGTAGAGAATCGCTTTGTGGATGTGCAATCGGTTCTCGGCCTGATCGTAGATGATCGACTGCGATCCGTCGGCAACCTCGGCCGTCACTTCCTGGCCACGGAACATCGGCAGGCAGTGCATGAAGACGGCATTCTGAGCGGTTCCGGACATCATCTCATCATCGACCTGATAGGCCTTCAGGCTTTCAAGCGTCTGACCGTCAAGATCCTGTCCCATGCTCACCCACACGTCGGTGTAGACCACGTCAGCGTTGTAGATGGCATGGTACGGGTTCTCGAAGAACTCGATGGTGCTGCCAGTCTTGGCGGCGATCGCCTTGGCTCGCTCGACGATCATCACGTCCGGGCTGCAGTGCTTTGGCGTGGCAACCGCGACGTCAAGTCCAACCAATGCTCCAGCTAGCAATAGCGAGTTCACCATGTTGTTCTTGTTGCCGACGTAGGCCAGCTTGTGACCACTCCACCCGCCGAACTGCTCCTTGATCGTCATCATGTCCGCCAGCCCTTGGGTCGGATGCGCCAGGTCAGACAGTCCATTGATGACCGGCACGGTGGCCGACTTGGCCAACGACGTCACATCCGAGTGCTTGAAAACACGCGCCATGATGACGTCAACGTAGCGCGACAGAACCGCGCCAGTGTCTTCAATCGATTCGCCACGGCCAAGCTGCATGTCGTGCGTCGACAGGTAGAGAGCGTGACCACCCATCTGCGCCATACCCACTTCGAATGCCACTCGTGTGCGTGTCGACGGCTTCTCGAAGATCATGGCAAGCGTCTTACCGGGCATGATGTGATGCTGCGGCTCACCCGCTTTGAGCTGTGCTTTGAGTTGAATAGCGCGGTCGATCAGGGCTTTCGCCTGATCGGAGGTCAGATCATCGTCGGTCAGAAGATCGAATTTAGTGGTCCGGGTCTGCAACTGCATGTTCTCCTCATTTCGGCAAATAGGTTCCAGCGAACGTCGAGCTGACGCCTCCTCGAGCTGTACCTACGCCTGAATCGGAAAACCATCCTGGTTGCTCGACCCTTTCTGAGGAATTCGAGAGAACACTGAACGAAAAATCGCGCCACGGAATCGGTATCCGGCAGCGCGAACCGACAGGGATATAGAATGCGTCATTTTGCTGCCAATGTCAAGGGATCGCGCGGCCGTATGCCTGGTATGCTGTCAACCTACAGTCACGACGACGGTCTGCCATTGCTGGAGGTGCGCTGGTGTCGCAAGAACACGTAGACCTGTTCACGCTGAGCGATCTCGCCACGCCCTGGTGCCTGTATGTCGTCGCAACTCTCGGCGTTGCCAGCCGGATCGATGGCGGCATCACGGAGATCAGCGAAGTGGCTACCGCCTGCGGCGCGGACCCCGACATGCTGCAACGCGTCCTGACGCATCTCACGAGCAAAGGGGTCTTCCTCCAACCGGAGCCCGGACGCTTCGCCCTCAATGAACCGGCCCGCCAACTCGTCGATGGGCCGATTCTGCATGCACTCGATCTTGACGGTATTGGCGGCCGTTTCGCCGTCGCCTGGAACGGACTCCTTCGCCAGGTCCGCACCGGAAAGCCTGTCTACCATGAGATCTTCGGCCTCCCGTTCTGGGAGGACCTCGATGCACACCCGG
Organism: uncultured Chloroflexia bacterium; assembly: GCA_963782955.1. Classification (GTDB taxonomy): domain Bacteria; phylum Chloroflexota; class Chloroflexia; order Thermomicrobiales; family Thermomicrobiaceae; genus CALAGB01. Next base: position 1,075,289 of record CAWALJ010000002.1, read on the forward strand.
AACTGGGCGAAAGTTTCGACGCCCTCATGGGGCCGATCGGCCATGGCGCGCCCGATCCGAACGTGCTGGTCGACAACGACTGGAACGACATCGGAACCGTCGTCGATGTCGGCGGCGGCACCGGTTCGCTCCTGGCCGCGATCCTCCAGGCCCATCCAGCGGTCGAGGGCATTCTGGTCGATTTCCCGCGCACCGTTGCCAGCTCGGCCGCCACGTTCGAGGAGGCCGGCCTCGCCGGACGTGTTCGAACCTCAGGCCAGAGCTTTTTCGAGCCCCTTCCGGTTGGTGCCGATCTCTACGTACTGTGTCGTGTGGTGCATGATTGGCCCGATGAGGAAGCGACCCGGATCCTGCGGCGTTGTGCCGAGGCAGTTAGCTCCGGACGGACGAGTGGTGGTCATCGGCGGCGCTACGCTTGACGCTGGGCCGCCCAGCATTACACACGAGACCGTCCTCGTCGGCGGTAAGAATCGTACGCTCGCCGAGCTATGCACGATTGCCGAGTCTGCCGGGCTGACCGTGTCTGCGACCGGACAACAGCCGAGCGGTCGCTCGATTGTCGAGTTCCGCCGGGCATAGTGCGCGCAGACCGACCAGAGGCATGCCCATCAATGCTGACGACTGTGAGGCACAGTGAGTGACGTGCTGCAGGCGGGGCTGTACAGCCTGCTCCCCGCCGCGGTACTGGCCATCGGCAGCATGGTGCCTCTCCTTTACACGCCAAGCGGCCAGATCCGTAGCGCCACTCAGCACTTCGCGGCCGGAGTAGTGTTTGCCGTTGCGGCCGTCGAGTTGCTGCCGGACGTCATATCAGATCACTCACCATACGAGAGCGCCATCGCCTTCTCGCTCGGCGTCATCCTCATGCTTGCCCTACGCGCGCTGTCGAAACGATTGGATGGTGAAGGACCAGGCGAGGAACGCGGTAGTCCCTCCGGTTTGCTGGTACCGGTAGCGATCGATCTCTTCATCGATGGACTGTTACTGGGAATCGGATTCGCCGCCGCTACGGCTGCCGGTCAGCTACTTACCCTGGCCCTGGCACTCGAAGGGCTCTCCCTGGGCGTGGTGACGTCGCTGACGCTGCTGAACTATTGGTCGCGTTGGCGGGCGATTGGCGCGAGCGCGGCGCTCAGTCTCTCGATTATGACCGGTAGCCTCACCGGTTCGGCGGTTCTCTCGGGGCTCTCATCAAACTCAATCTCATTGGCGCTGGCCTTCGGGCTGGCCGCGCTCCTCTACCTTGTCACTGAAGAGCTCCTCGTCGAGGCGCACGAGGTACCCGAGACCACCTTCACCACCGCCATGTTCTTTGCTGGCTTCGTCCTCTTCATGGTCCTGGGGATGCTCAAGCGCTGAGATCCCTCATCCCATCCTGCCGCCGGTCAGCCCGATTCCCCGGATGTTTGTCATCATCTTGTAACCCCTGCTATGTCGATGGGCTGCACCTGTTATGAGTTCGTTGCGGTTCTCGGCCTAGAGTGGACAAGAACGGACGGAACGTACTCCGACAACTTGCCGAGGGGGTAACTATGAAACGGGGCATCCTGGCCTGGACACTGGCGATCATCACGCTTTTGGCCCTGGCGAGCACGGCGGCCGCGTACGGCCCGGGAATGGACGATCACATGCCCTACGGTAACCCGGGAACCGGTGGCGGAAATCCGCCGGTAAGTGACGCGACCGGACCGGGAAACGGTCCCGGACCTCATATGGACGACGCGGATCACCTCTACTGCCCGCAAACCGGGCACTATTTGAGCTACGGGTTCAAATCGTTCTGGCAGCAGAACGGCGGAGTTGACGTCTTCGGCTATCCGATGACCGGCGAGATGAACCAGCAGGGGCACACCGTGCAGTATCTCGAGCGGCAGCGGTTCGAGTACCATCCGGAATATGCGGGAACACCGTATGCCGTCGAGCTTGGTCTGCTCGGCAGCGAGCAAGCACAGCACCTGAATCTCATGCACAGCGCTCCATTTACGCCGCTCCCGGCCGGCACGACGGGAAACGCGAACTCGACCTACTTCCCGCAGACCGGCCACAGCGTGAGTAACGGCTTCCGAGACTACTGGATGTCACACGGTCTGAATCTCGGCGATCCGGGCATCTCGATGCGCGAAAGCCTGGCACTCTTCGGCTATCCGATCAGCCAGGAGTTCACCGATCCGGCGACCGGCTATACGGTGCAGTACTTCCAGCGGGCCGTATTCGAGTATCACCCCAACAATCCGACACAGTATCAGGTGCTACTGCGGCGACTGGGTGCGGATATGCTCGGAGATAACTAACCTCGCAGTTCAGTCTTCACTCGGGCACCATGGCGGATCGCTGCGGTGCCCGTTTTCACATCTCATGGTCACACCCACGAGTCCGTCCGCGTCCTCTTGACCGGCGGCATCGACCCTGCTACGTTAGTGGTAACATATGAATAGTTATTCACTATTGATATGAAGTATCAGGACGGGGATGGACCGAACTCATGGCACGACCACGCAAAGAAGATCAGCTACGATCGCCGGAGACGAACGAGTCGTTCTGCGAAGAACAGATCGTTCACGTCGACGCGGTTCGTGCGGTACGTGCTTCCATGCCCACAGTCGAGGAGATCGGCGTAACCAGCGGGCTCTTCTCAACCCTGGGAGATCCGACACGCTTACGCATGATGACCGCATTGGCCACCCATCCGCTTTGCGTATGCGATCTCGCCGCTTCGCTGGGAATGTCACAATCAGCCGTCTCTCATCAGCTTCGCGTGCTGCGCCAGCACGGATTGGTGCGCTCGGAACGAGACGGCCGCCGGGTCTACTACCAACTTGATGACGAGCACGTCTCGACTCTCGTCAGCCAGGCGCTGGCTCACGGTCGACACGCGCACGAGGAGGACGTTGGTGATTGACGTCAAAGAGCTTGCGCTTCCCCAGCTTCTCCCCGCCGAACCAGCCTCGTGCTCGCAATGCCAGACACGCCTGCGCGACCTGTTGCGTCACACAGGCGGTGTGGCAGACGCCGAAATCGAGCCGATTAGCGGTATCGCGACCGTCTATTACAACCCCGAGATCATCACGCTGCGCGAAATCGAAGCGCTGGTGCAGCAAGAGGGCGTTCGGCTGGGCGAAGCCTATGCCCACCGGGAGGTTCCGGTCGAGGGAATGGACTGCGCCGACTGCGCCATGACGCTTGAACGTGGCGTCGGTAGGCTCGACGGCGTGACCTGGGTGTCGATCAACTTCGCCGGGGCCCGCATGTCTTTGGAGTATGAGGCGCATCAGACCAACATGGAGAAGGTCACCAAGCGGGTGCAGTCGCTCGGCTACCGGCTGAATGAAGAGAACGCAAACATCGCACCCGATTTGGGGGTGGTGCGCGGATTTATCGCGCAACGACCGAACCAAATCACGCTGATCGCCGCAGCACTGACAGCCGCTGGAGGCGTTCTCTCCCTAGTTTCAGCCCCCACCGTTGCCAAAATAGCGGTCTTTACACTGGCAATTCTGGTGGCCGGGGCTTCGGTCGCGCGCAAGGCGTTCAACACGCTGCGTGCGACGCATCAGATCGACATCAATACACTAATGGTGATCGCGGTGGTTGGCGCGGCGGTCATCGGGGCCTGGCTGGAGGCTGCCCTCGTGGTGGTTCTCTTCTCGTTAGGCGAGGCGCTCGAAGGCTACACCATGGACCGGGCGCGGCAGTCAATTCGCGGACTTCTTTCGCTCGCACCCGCCGAAGCGGTTATTCGTCACGGTGACCACGAACATCGGACGCCCGTAGCAGAGATCAACGTCGGCGACGTGGTCATCGTACGGCCGGGCGAGCGATTCCCGCTGGACGGAGTAATTCAACACGGTGCATCGGCGGTCAATCAGGCGCCAATTACCGGCGAGAGCCTGCCGGTCGAAAAAACAATCGGGGACGAAGTCTTTGCCGGTACGATCAATGGTTCAGGAGTACTCGACGTTCGCACTACCCGCAGAGTCGGCGATTCGACCATCGCGCGCATCATCCGCATGGTCGAGGACGCGCAGGCTCAGAAGGCGCCCTCACAGCGCTTCGTTGACGTTTTCGCCCGCTACTACACTCCGGCAGTCGTGCTACTGGCAATCGCGGTCGCGGTCGTTCCGCCACTGCTCTTCGGCAGTCCGTTCATTACCTGGTTCTATCGAGCGCTGGTGCTACTCGTCGTCGCTTGTCCTTGCGCGCTGGTCATTTCGACCCCAGTGTCGATCGTCGCGGCAATCTCGGCGGCCGCGCGCAATGGCGTCCTGATCAAGGGCGGTGCTTATTTGGAGGCCGCTGGCTCATTGCGCGTGCTGGCCTTCGACAAGACCGGAACGCTGACCCGTGGCGAACCGGTTGTGACCTCGGTCGTGCCGCTTGGCGAGTGGACCGAAGACGACGTCCTGAGCATCGCCGCGGCCGCGGAACGTTATTCCGAGCACCCGCTCGGCGCGGCCATCGTGCGGAACGCACGCGAACGTGGCCTCGAGCACGCACAAAAGATCACCAACACCAGCGCGCAAACCGGACACGGGGTGGAGGCGACCGTCGACGGGCATCTCGTTCGCGTCGGCACGCCATCCTTTGTGCTGACCAGTGGTGAAATGCCGCAGGTTGAGCGACAGATCGCGTCGATGGAGCAACAGGGGCAGACCACCGTACTGGTGTCGTTCAGCGATGAAATCGTCGGGGTGATCGGTCTGGCCGATACGCCACGTACCACCGCCAGACGCGCGCTGCAGGCGATCAAGGCGGCGGGCGTGCGCACTACCGTAATGCTCACTGGAGACCGCCAACCGGTGGCTCAGGCGATCGCTCAGCAAATTGGCGTCGACGAGATCGAATCGGAACTCCTGCCAGAGCAGAAGGTCGCGGCCATCGAACGCTTGCTCGAGCGCTACGGCTCAGTCGGAATGGTCGGTGACGGGGTCAACGACGCCCCGGCGCTGGCACGCGCCACGGTCGGCATCGCCATGGGCGTGGCGGGCACCGATACCGCGCTCGAGACGGCTGACATCGCCCTGATGCGGGACGACTTGAGTGCGGTCGACTACACCATTCGCCTGTCGCGTTCGGCGAAGCGCATCATTACCGAGAACATCGGTCTGGCCCTGGCGATCAAACTCCTCTTCCTGAGCCTGGCACTTGTCGGTCTGGCGACACTCTGGCTGGCCGTCTTCGCCGATGTCGGCGCGGCACTGATGGTCATCGCCAACGGCATGCGCCTGCTGCGCCACCGCGCTTCGGATCAGCGGGTGATGGAAGACGCCTATGCATAGTCATGGACCCGTCACAGGAAATCGGCTCAAATTTGCGGCGGGCGTAACGGCGCTCTTCGTGGTCGCCGAGTTCCTGATCGGCTGGTGGTCCAACAGTCTGGCGTTGATCTCCGATGCCGGTCACAATCTGACTGACGTGGCGGCTTTGGTGCTCAGCGCCTGGGCCTTCGCCATGGCAACTCGTGCCCCTGATGAGCAACGCAGCTTCGGCTACCATCGCGTGGGAGTGCTGGCAGCCCTCGCCAATGCGCTGACACTCATTCTATTGGCGGGCTACATCTTCTTCGAGGGCTACCAGCGTCTGGTCCATCCGGAGCCAGTCTCCAGCCTGCCGATGATTGCAGTCGCGATCGTCGCGTTGGTGCTCAACACCTCGATCGCCCTGTCACTCCACCACGGTGCGCACGACGTCAATGTGCGCGCGGCATTCATTCACATGGTGGGGGATGCGGCCTCCTCGGTCGGCGTGATCATCGCCGGAATCGGTATTCTGCTCACAGGCTCGACGCTGTGGGATCCCGCCGTGTCACTTCTGATCGGCGCCTTCATCCTCTGGTCAAGTTGGAGCATCATCCGCGAAACGATCAGAATTCTTATGGAGAGCACGCCCGAGGGGATCGACCTTCACTCCCTGGCCCATGATGTCGAGGCAGTGCCGGGGGTGGCCAACATTCACGACCTACATGTTTGGAGCCTCAGTTCCGACGTCAAAGCGCTCGCCGCCCACATCGCGATTGAGGACCAAACTGAGACGAGCCAGTCTGACGTGAGAGCGATCCTGACACAGGTTCGCACTGTGCTTCGAGACCGCTACGATATCGACCACAGCACGCTTGAGACGCACTGCGTCGACGAACCAACGGTTATCGAGGACGGAACAGACTGCGCGCTCCATCCCGACCGACGAATTGCTCACAACCATCACCACCACGAGCACGCGCACAACCATTGAGTGTCTGGAGACTACGTCCGCCGGCGCGTCGGCGCCGTCGCAAACCGTGCTCTAGGGGAGACACCGGGTCAGCTTTCGCTGCGTGCACGACCAATTACGCCATGAGCACACCGGGTGCTCCCCACAGTGTCGACCCTTCGCAAACCTTCTATGCCAGCGCACAGGCGGCGATTTCGTCGCAGGTGCCCAGCCACAGGCGCGGATGCTCCCGAAACGACTGCAATATCGGCTCGAGCGCACGCACGCGTAGCCCACGGCCCGAGCCCCAATCACCCCGCGGGTGGATCCCGAGCGTGAAGAGCCCGCCCACACCGTAGATCGCGTCGAACTCGTCGAGGATCGACTCCGTGAACGCGTGGGAGGTGCGGTGCCGCTCGTAATAGGGTCGATCGAACCAGGGTTCGTGCACCGGCACTTCCACGATGCGTCTGCCATCGTCAAACTCGACCACATAGGGTCGATCATCGTCGCAATAGCTGCTGTCGTAGTGATAACCACGTGACGCCAGCACTGCTCGCGTCAAACTCGAGAGGAGTCGATCCGGCGCGCGAAAGCCAAGCGGTTTACGACCGAAGATCCGCTCGAAGGCGGCTTCGCTTCGCTCTAGTGCCGCAGTTTGCTCCTCCACCGCGAGCTTCGAGAAATCCTCGTGCAGGTAGCCAGAGGCCGCGATCTCGTGCCCATCCTTGGCAATGGCCTCCATCGCGTGTGGGTAGCGCTCGACGTCCCATCCGGCGATGAAGAAGGTCGCCGTCACCTCATATCTGCGGAACAGCTCGAGCAGGTTGTAGACGCCTTGCTGCGCGCCGTAGCGACCATGTGAGGAGCGTCCCCAGAGAGGCAGGTCCATCGAAGCATGCTCGACGCTCTCACCACCAAAGTTGACCGTGATCGCCGCCGCGGCCTGCAGGCCGTCCGGCCATTGAAACTCCTGGCTCATCGACGACCCCCTAGCGGCAGCACTGGATCCAGAAAGCTATGTTCTGGGTCGAGGCACCAACGTGCCAGGTCGCACATACGGATGAACTCGACGTCCGGGTAACGCTTGATGTGCTCGATCAAGCGCTCAAGCACTCGTGCTCGCGCCGGAAGGCCAGAGCCACGCCCCGCTCGTGGGTGGCAGGTAACGATGAAGTAGCCCGCAGTGTGATACAGCGCGTCAAACTCCTCCTTCCACACCTCCAGGATCTCGGTCGTGTTCATCATGCCGATGCCGTACATGTAGGCGTCGTCCAGCGTTGAGGTGATGTTGGGGATCTCGACCATCTGGCGCGACGGCTCACCACGCACCACGGCAGGATAGGGCCTATCGAAGTCCTTGTCGCTGGAGTCGTAGAGGTAGCCAAGCTCGCGCAGTACGGCCAGCGTCTGCGCACTCTTTTGCCCGCCCGGGCTACGCCAGCCGAGCGGGGGCGTCCCGGCGATCTCGGTGAGAATCTGGTGCGTTTTGCGCAGCAGTTGATCCTCTTCCTCCAGCGAGACGTCCCAACTCTCGTGCAGGTAGCCGTGGGCCGCTACCTCATGTCCTTCGCTCACGATGCGCTTGACGATGTCTGGATAATGCTCCGCGTCATAGCCGCCGAAGAAGACCGTGACGGGAACCTGATGCCGCTGGAAGATGTCGAGAAAGCGTGGAATGCCGCGGCGCGGCGAGTACCCGCCCAGCGAGTTGGCGCCGTCCGGATCGAGCCCCTTGCCGACCTCGTTGCCGGTGGCATCGGAATCGACCGTGATCATGACCACGCATCTGGCACCGTTGGGCCACTGTCTCATTGAGCCTCCAGCAGTCCGGGCAAGCCACTGATGATCCCGGCCAGGATTGCGCCACGACGTGCCAGCGAGTCGATCACGATATGTTCGGACCGCCCGGAGTGACCCGAACTCTCCGGTCCAAGCCCGTCCAGCGTCGGTACGCCCAAAGCTCCAGTGAAGTTACCGTCCGATCCCGAGCGCACGTAGATCCCCTCGATGCTCTGACCGAAGGCGTCGCCGCACTGTTGCGCCAGTTTGAGCAGCCGCAGCGACTCCGGAGTCAGTTGGATAGGCAGGACGGGTGATGCCGCCGGTCATGATAGTGCGGGTTCCCTCGACCGTGGTCTGATGCGCGATCTCGCGTACGCGGCGCACCAAATCCTCCGCCGATTTCACGTCGGGGGCTCGCAAGTCGATGCTCATCGTCACTTTGTCCGGCAGGATCTGGCGTGCGGTGCCACCCTCGATCAGGCCGACCGTCACCAGCATGCCGTTGTCGACGTCGGTCAGGGCTTCGAGCGCCAGGATCTTATGCGCCGCCTCGACGATGGCGCTGGCGCCGAGATGTCGCGACGTGGCGTGAATGGCGACGCCCAGAACCTCGAAGTAGACCGCGCCGACCATGCCCCGGCTGACCACCATCGACCCATTATCTCGCGCCGGTTCCATCACCAGCGCCCAGTCGGCTTCGCGTGCCTCTTTCTCGATCCACTGGCGTCCTCGTGGACTGCCAAGCTCTTCATCGCCGGTCATGAAGACCGTCATCTTCTCCAGGCCGTCCCAGCCCGCGTCGCGCAGCGCGCGCAACGCGCCCAACAGGACCACCCAGCCGCCCTTCATGTCGCGAATGCCGGGTCCGTATGCTTTGCCATCCTCGACGCGGAAAGGATTCTGCTCCAGTGAACCTCCAGGCCAGGTCGTGTCCAGATGAATCAGCGCCAGCGCGCGGCCCCTGCCGGAACCCGAGCGTCGCGCCACTAGATGGTCGCCACAGCCCTCTTCCGGAATGCGCTCGATCTCGAACCCGAGCGCGGTGAAGGCATCGCTCACCAGGTGGCCGACCCGATCGACGCCCGCCTTCTCGCGGGAGCCGCTCTCGGCCGTCACGTAGCGACCGAGCTCGGTTAGCATCACGTCCTCGTTGGACTTCAGATATTCGTAGAAAAGCTGCACGTCGGGCATTGGTCCTCCCACCACGTCACAGCGTCGCGTCGAGCTTGACTGGCTCTGGTTTTTCGTCGTGAGATGCTCGTAATGCCTCCCAGGACTGGCGCCCGATCTTCGGTCCATACTTCTGTTTGGAGTGGAAGTCTCCGCCCAGGTCGGCATCGGCCAGCATGCGCAGCACCGCCGATTCGCGGAAGTGGAGCGAGAAGGTACGCACGTCGCGGAAGGCGCGCTCGATTGGCATATGGCGGAAGGCGGCGCGGGCGCCGCAGACATCGAACGCCTTGGAGGTGACCATCAGCGCCGTCTGCTTGGAGGTGTGCAGCACGCGCATCGAAGCCAGCTCAGCCTCGTCGTAACGCCCCTGCTCCCACAGCCAGGCGGAATACCACATGGAGGTGCGCGTCGCCTGCAGCGCCGCGTCCATCTCTCCCATGTTGTAGGCAATGACGTCGTCGTTCATCAGGAACGGCCGCTGCTTGAGATACTCGAGCAGGTAGTCGAAGACGCCCTGGGCGGTTCCCAAATGGTTGGCACAGTAGGCCAGGGTGAAGGTGCGCGGATCGTATTGCACCCAGTCGCCCGGTTGACCGAGCACGTTCGCCCACGGAATAAAGACGTCCTTCAGCACCAGACTCCAGCTAATGGTGGCCCGCATGCCCATGACGTCCCAATTGTTCACCAGAGAGACGCCCGGATCGTCTTTCGAGACGACCAGCGTGGTGTAACCCTCGGCCATAGTCTGACTGCCCGGCGCCATGACGTAGACCACGTAATAGTCGGCGGCAGGCGAGAGCGAGGCGAAGTGCTTGGTGGCATTGAGTTTGAAACCGCCTTCCACTTCCACCAATTCCGCCCGTGCAGTGCTGGAAGCCGCCTGCTGTGGATTCGTCTCGCTGCCGCAGGAGGCGATCAACGCTCCACGCGAGACCACGTCACCAAGGTAGCGGCGCTTCTGCTCCTCGTTGCCCAGATAGGCGATGATGCCCGAGGCATGCGATTGAATCTGTACCAATTGACCGGTCGAAGCGTTGCCGGAAGCCAGGGCCTCGAGAATCATGTACATCGGCAGAAAGTGGTTCCCCTGCCACATGCCGTGTCCGCCAAGTTCTCTCGGGACGGTCAGCTTGAGGAAACCCTCCTCGCGCAGGAGCTCGAAGTCCTTCTCCGGAAAAGCAGCCTCGTCGTCATATTCTTTGGCCCGAGTGGCAAACTCCCTGGCCAGTTCCTTGGCGCGATCGACCAGCGCTCGATCTTCTGACGATATGGTGAAGTCCATGGCTTCCATCCTTTCCTCGGATCGAGGAACGTCACCTGTCCTGACTCGGTGTGTTAGCCAGTCCCTGCTTGATCACGGCCAGCGCTCGTTCGAAGTGATTCCAGATAAGCTGCTCGCAGCGGGCGGAGTCACGCATCCGTAGCGCCTCCACGATCTCACGATGTTGTTCGTGCTGGAGCATCCCGGTTTCGCGGTCGTAGTAGCGAATGAAATCGCGGTTGAGGAAGTAGTCGCGGTAGTCGTTGACCAATCGCACCAGTCGCGGGCTATGTGAGGCAGCGGTTAGCAGCGCGTGAAACCGGTTATTAAGCGCGGCTCGTTGTTCGGAGGAGGGGGAATCGATCATGGCCAGTGCTTCACATCGCACCTCGTCCAGCGCTACAAGCTCTTCGTCGCTGATGCGCTGGGCAGCCAGCGACGCGGCGTAGCCTTCCAGTCTGCGCCGCAGTTCATAGATCTCGACCAGCTCACTCTCCAGGTCACGCACCACCACTCCACCGGTCGCGGTCGGCTCGACCAGCCCTTCGGCTTCGAGCTTCGACAGCGCCTCGCGCACCGGAGTGCGACTCACCCCAAGCTGCTCCGCCAGCTGCGTCTCGATCAAGCGCTCGCCCGCCGCGAACTTCGACTGCAGTAGCGCGTCTCGCAAGATTTGATGAACCTGTGCCGCGGCACCGCGATGCCGCTTGACCGTTCCAAGCTCGTTTGTCTGCATGTATGCAGAATACAGAGCACAGGAGTCGACGGTCAACGGTGCTTGCCAGCATCGGCGGTGATGCGATGATAGGGTCAGAACCTGACGATGACTGAACCAACGTCCAGCATGGAGGCAACCATGGACTATCAGCAGCGGCTGGCTACTTTTCGCCAGCGTATGGACGCGGCCGGAGTCGACCTCGTCTATTTGACCCGCGGCGCCAATCTCTTCTACCTCTCGGGCGTGCGCCGGCAATACGAGCACGGTACCGATCACAACGCCTACGGTGACTGGGCCTGCGGCGCCTACATCGGCCGCAAGGGTGGATTCACCCTGATCGCGCCGCGTATGGGAGGCTCGTTCTACGTCAATGAAGCCGAGGGGAAACCCTGGATCGAGAGCGTGCGGCTGATCCAGGAATCGGAGACGCCCCTCGACGTGATGAGCCAGACGGTAGGCGTATTCGGCCATATCGATCACGTGGCATTGGACGAGCGCACCTGGGCACGCACCAGCGGCACGCTCGACATCCTGCTGCCGGACGCGCGCTTCTCGCTGGTCTCCGATCTGATCAACCCGATGAAGATGATCAAGGATGCTGACGAGATCGCGGCCATGCGGCGTGCGTCGGAGTTCGCCGACAAAGTCTTCGACCTGGTCATCCCCAAGCTCAAAAGTGGCGTCAGCGAGCTCGAGATCGCCACTGAAGTCGACTACCAGTTCCTCAAGAACGGCGCCGAGGTCACCTCATTCCCGACCGGCGTCTACATCATCGGACCGGAGTCGGCCGGAGCCTGGCCAGGGGAGTCACACGGCGGCGGTCGGCGCCTGCAGCCCGGCGACTCGCTGATGTTCGACTTCGGCTGTGTGCTCGACGGTTACTGCTCCGATTTCGGCCGCTCGGTTTTCGTCGGCGAACCATCCGCCGAGTACCGGCGCGTGCACGAGACCGTGCTGCAAGCACAGCGCGTTGCCATCGAAGCCATGAAGTCGGACCAGATCACCGCCAGCGAGCTAAACGCGAAAGCGCGGAAGGTCATCGCTGATGCTGGCTACGACGAGGGCTTCACGCATCGGCTGGGACACGCCATCGGCGTGACTGTCCACGAGCCACCCTTCCTGGACGTGATGGATCACACCGTGCTGAAGACCGGCATGATGTTCACCATCGAGCCGAGTGTCATGCAACGCGGCAGATTCGGGAACCGGGTGGAGGACGTAGTGATGGTGACCGAACAGGGGGGCGAGGTGTTGAACAACGCCCGCCACGACCTGACGGTGGTGGAGTAGGAACGGGCCGTCACCCTCTCTCAGACTTGGGAGATGGTCCTCCTCCGAGGAGGAGGGGCCGAGGATGAGGGCCATCGCGGCAAACACTCGTTCGCAGAAGAAGGAGACAGCATGGCGCGACATTCGTGGGTAGCCAAGGCCGATCAGGGGGTTCGGTTCGGCGTGCAAGTTGGGGCGGTAAAACGTCGCACCGCTCTCTTCCGATGGGAGCTGCGCGATGAACCCATGAAGGTCATCATGGAAGCGGGCAAATACATCGAGTCGCTTGGCTTTGACGGCCTCTTCATTCACGATCACCCGATGCTGAGCCCCGATCCCTGGATCTGCCTGCCAGCCCTGGCGGTCGCCACCGAACGGGTCATGCTTGGCTCGGTGGTCAACTGCGTCTATTACCGGCATCCGGCGCATTTCGCTCGCCTGGCTACCGATCTCGATCAACTCAGCGACGGACGCCTGATGATCGGAATCGGCAGCGGCTGGTCCAAGCCAGAGTTCAACTGCTTCGACAAGCCATTCCGTAGCGACGTCGAGCGGCTCAAAGGTGTCGAGGAGACGGTCAAGATCCTGAACGGCGTCTGGGGACCCGAGCCATTCGCCTTCGAGGGTGAACACTTCCAGACGCGCAACATGCGGCTCAGTCCCGGTCCAGCGCAGCAACCGCGTCCGCCGATCATGATCGCCGGTGTCGGCGAGAAGGTGACGCTCAAGCAGGTGGCCCACTACGCCGATGCCTGCAACCTGGACGAGTCCAAGCTGCCCGACGCGCCACGCGATATCCCGAAGAAGATCGCGGCCATCGAGCGACACTGCGAGGCGATCGGTCGTGATCCGAACGAGATCCTCAAGACACACTTCGTCGGTTGGTTGATGCTGGCACCGACCGAGGCGGAAGTGAAAGAGAAGGTCGCCCGTTACTATCCGGACGGTCTGCCCGCGGCGTTCGACCGCTTCGTCATGGCCGGGACGCCAGAGCAGATCAGCGAGTGGTATCAGCAGCGGGCCGCCGCGGGAATCCAGTATTTCGTGGTGCAGATGCTGGATGGCACCGATCGCGAGACGCTTGACCTGCTGGCCAACCAGGTCGCTCCGAACGTGGGGTAGGGAGATAACAAATCGCGGGGCCTTCTCACAAATGTAGTGGCGGGCGCTCTGCCCGCCTCTGTGGCCCATCCACCAGCGCACGTCGAGAGGGTTCCAGACGTCGGTCAGTGTCGGATCAAGTGGCTTTGATTCGCTCGACGAAGGCGGCCATAGGTGCCACCTCTACGTTCGGATTCGGCTGGAGTACCTCGCGGCGCATTGGAAAGGACGACGCACATGCCAGACGAACGACCAACCGGTTATCTGTCCGAAGCAGCTGAGGCAGCCCTACGCGAGGTCAGCACGGCGACACTGACCAGCCAACTGCTCAAACGCGGCTTCCGCAACACGTTCATGACCGGCGTCGAGCCGCTGCGACCCGACCTGCGCATGGTCGGCTACGCGTTCACGCTGCGCTTCGTGCCGATGCGCGAAGACCTGGACATCAACCAGACGGTCAACAACCTGACCAGCGCGCAACGGATTGCCATCGAGTCGGTCGGGCCTAAAGACGTGCTGGTGATGGACGCTCGGGGAGAACTGGGTTCCGGCACGATCGGCGACATTTTGGCCACGCGCATGAAGGTGCGCGGCGCGGTCGGTGTGGTGACCGACGGCGCCCTGCGCGACCGCGCTGGCATGCAGGCAACCGGTCTCCCCAGCTATGCCCGAGCCACGCATGGGAACGCCAGTCCCACCAAGCATCATCCGGCCGATATCAATCAACCCATCGGCTGCGCCGGAGTGCTGGTCATGCCCGGTGACGTGGTGGTCGGTGACGCCGACGGCGTGGTCGTCATCCCACGGGCGTTCGCGGAAGAGGTTGCCCTCGCCGCGCTCGAGCAGGAGGAGATCGAAGCGTTCGTGTTGACCAAGATCCAGGCCGGCGCCAGCATCATCGGCGTCTACCCGCCAGCGGACGAGACGCGCGCCGAGTTCGAGGCGCAACGCGGCAAGGGCTGATCGATCAAGTCATTCGGACGTTCTGGGCAGGGACCGGCGCAGGAACCGCAGCCAGTTCCCACCCAGAACGGCTTCACGGGCGTCCGGTGGTACCACGTCACCAACCTTACGCAGGTCCGCTTCGGTCTCGATCTCGTCCGGACTCTCCTCCAGGCCGAGCCCGCCATCCAGATCGGAGCCGATGCCGACGCATTGCCAGCCGCCGACGCTGGCGACGTGCTCAGCATGTTTCCTGAGCTGATCGCGGAGCGAAACGACGATTGACCGGTCCGTCCGCCAACGCTGATCGAGAAACGCGTTGTAGAGCACCAATCCGATCACACCGCTCCGCTCCGCGATGGCACGAATAGCGTCGTCGCTCAGATGACGGTCAGTCGGTGTGAGGGCTCTGGCGTTTGCATGTGAGGCACAGACGCGCGGAAAGCCGCGGTCCAACCCCTGCCAAACGCCGTCTTCGGCCAGGTGCGACACGTCCCAGATGAAGCCAAGCTCACTCATGCGATCGAGCAGCGCAAATCCGTCGTCGGTCAGCCCACCACGTCTGACTTCGGCGCTCCCGCCACCAACGCCGCGTCCATAAGTCGTGTCTCCATAGGTCAGACCGATCATGCGCAGGCCGAGGCGCCACCACTTCGACAGGTCATCGACCCGCACGATTGGATCTGCCCCTTCCATGAGCAGCACCAATCCTGGTTTGCGATCTTCACGCCAGAGATCGAGGTGATGGTCGAGATCGGTCGACGACTTGATCAGTCGCGTCCGACCATCACGCTGCCACGCCTCGTAGAGCGCGATCTGCTTCAGCGCCTGCGCCTCGGCCTCTTGCGGCGTGCGGTAGATCGCCGAGCGAGGCAGAAAGTCCGCGCTGACGCCCACGACGTCTTCGGCCAGGAATCCGGCGGTCACCGTGGCGCAGACCACGGCAATCACCACCCCGCTCGAGTTCAGGCAGTGAGACCATTGCCTGGCGCGAGGTGCGGTTCTCGATCCTTCGACGTTCGGCAACGCTCACTGTCAGGTCGAAACCGAAGAGCGTTACGTTCTCGGCCAGATCAAGATGGCCGTCAACGATCGGCACGTCAGTCGCGACGTTTCCTCTTGAATTCAACTCCTACGCTCCTGACTTCCGTCAAACCGCAGCACGGCCGACCGTCATCGCCTCAATGTGAATAGACCGACGAATGACTAACCGTCCATTGGACTAACGGGCTAGTGTCGCAAAACATGCACGATGCTGAAGTATGGGCACAACGTTGCGATCCCTACCGACATCAACTGGTCATGGAGGAGGAACGCCTTGCAGATGACTGACGGATCCGCCACCGCAGCCCGAGAGATGATCATGCGTGATGGACGCATCCTGCGGCTCAGTGACTCGCATCTCGTGTTGTTCCGCCCGAATGGGACCATCGAATCCAGCTATCCACGAAGTCAGATCATCGATTGCAACAGCTCGCCGACCACCTGGGAAGTATTTCCGCGCTTTTGGAACAACGAAGAGATTGCGCTTTTGGCCTCGTCCGGCCAAGACACGGAGCACATCATCCGCTGGGCGGCTGGAGCACCGCGACTGCAACGACGGGCCGCCATACAGCGCGCCATCCGCAAGAGGCGGGCGCGATCCCGCATTATCAGCGGCGGCTCCTCCTTCTCTATTGGGCTTGCCCTGCTGCTCATCACCTATCAGATCGGCAAGACGACTGGCTATTTTCTCGTTCCAATCGGCGCTATCGGGTTCGGCAGCGTGCGCTTCGCTCACGGACTGCTTGAATACGTAACGGATCAGTGAGGAGCCAGCCCCATCGGCTAGCCTCCTCACCCATTTTCGCCTGAACCAAAGCGCTGGCGATGACTTAGAGCCGCAGTGCCGGGGCACTCACCAGGGAGCTATTGCTGACGGACCCGCTCGTGCGTATCTCTCTTGGAACTTGCTCAAGTGACGGAAACGTCGCAGGATGATCAGGAGCAAGCAAAGCAGCAGGCGGCGGGCGCGGCGGGCATCGTTTGCGCGTGAGGGGGAAAGCGATGCAGCGACAGAGTGGCTTGAGCGGATCGGCACGCGAGATCACGTTGCGAGACGGGCGCTTCCTGCGGCTGGACGGTCCACGTCTCGCGCTCCTCCACCCGGACGGCACGTTCGAGAGTAGCTACCTATTAAGTCAGATTACAGAATGCAGCAACCCGAAAGAAACGCGTGAGGTCTTCCTGAAGCTCTGGACCAATGAAGAGCTCACCTTGCTCGCGCCATCGATCGCCGACGCTCAACGCATCGTGCAGTGGGCTACCGACGCTCCTCGCCTGCAACGGCGCGCCAAGAATCAACACGCCGAAAGAATTCAGCAGGCACGCATACGGCTAATCGGTGGCGGAGTCACGATTGCGATTGGTTTCGGAGTCTTGATTTTGCTGCAACTGTTTCACAGCCCCAAGAGCTACCTCATCCTGCCGATCGGTTTGATCGCGTTCGGTGGTATTGGCTTCGTCGGCGGGATCATTCAGTACTACCGGGCCTGATGTCGGTGAAAATTAGGCCCAGACTGCTCATCACCGATCGGGTGACGTCAGATTAGCCTTGCGCAGCGAGATCCCAGCGCTCCGACGCATCGGCGACGACCACTTCGACATCCTCGGCCAGCAGCGAGCGCGCGGAGACGAGCTGTTGCGCCGCGACTCGCACCTGCTCCAGAAAATCCTCCTTGCTCAGGTAGAGCTCTTCGAGTGACGGTCGCGGATCGTTGGCAGAGAGTCGTTCCGCCTTCGTCGGATGGAAGAAGTAGCTAATCCCCTGCATCTTCATAATCTGGCCCACCGCGCCCGTCTCCGCGGCGCGCGTGTTCCATCCGGTGAACGTGCCGAGTGGCACGCTCAGATCAGGCAGCCGAATGCCGCCGGTCTCATTGCCATTCTCATCGACGTTTGACACATAAGCTGGGTAGACCTCTCCCGCAACCGCCGGGAAGCGCCCGATGCCCTGCGCCTGTTCGGGTCCCAGATCGAGCTTGCGAATCACCGGCAATCGTTCCGTATCGGGCAAGACCAGCCCAGGGAATTTTCGGAAGCGCTCAACCACGACACTGTTCTGGACTGCCGTGCCATCACTGAGTCGCGGATGGACACTCGTGGGCGGTTCAATCCTCTCACTTACCCACTGATCCAGATTGACCCAGGCCGCCCGCAGCAACGGCTGATAGGCCATGACGTTGAAATCGTGCGAGCCTTTGTCCCCTTCGTCAGGGCTGAGTCGTCCCGGCGGCAGTGATCCAGGACCGTGCTGGGTACTCGCAAAGAGATACGTGCGGGATTCCGGCTCGTCTTCAAGATCTTGTTTGCCAAGCGGATCGGTGTGCATCAGCGACGCGTCGCCGCGCCAGTACTCAGCGGCGGTATTGGTGTAGAAGATCTTCGGCACGCCGCCGTTGACGCGTTGCCGCTTCAGCACGCCATCGGAACCGGAGCCGAAAGGATCCTCGAATTCACGATCGGCAAACGGGAAGAGATGCCCAAAGCTGGGGGTCGGCTGCACCGAGGGCTGGGCGAAGCGATGGTTGAACTCGCCGCGGCGTGCACCGGCCACGTGCGGATTCAGCCCGTCGAACGCCATACGGCCTTCTTCGTCCAGGTTCAGACCGAGGTAAATGAAGTGCCGGATCATGCGACCCGTCTGCGAGATGCCGAAGCCATAGACGTGGTCGATCGCGCCCGCCAGCGGATTGCGCGCCCCGGCGTCGTAACGCAGGAAGGAGGCTATCTCACGAAACGCGAGCAGACCAGTCCCGGCGACCGGCGCGCCCTCGGTGGTGTAGATGACGGAGTAAATGCGACCCGGCTCAAACCCAGACTCGAGATAGACGTGCTCGTCGCTCGGTATGACCTGGCCGTCCACTTCACGTGCAAAACGCCATGCCGAGTGCGGAATCTCGGCATTCTCACCATACGGGTGATCGCGCACCAGTAGGCGGGCGGACGGATCGTCGACGTCCGCCACACGATATGGACGATGGATACGGTTGGCCAGCAGACGCGTGCGCTCGGCAAAGTTCGGCTGGATCTCGACGATCAGTTCACCACGAATCGGCTTACCATCGATCAGCGCCTGCGGCGCTTCCAGACCCATCAGCACATCGCTGCGATAGACATCGTGCTGCCAGCCGATCCAAGCGACGCTGTAACCGTGACGGAAGGTCCAACCGTCTCCCACCGGGATATCTGCCGATGGAAGTGCCGGAGCCGCCCGATTGACGAAGCGCGGGATAAGCTTGCGGCCACGGTTCGGCAGTTCGACGACCAACCGCCGATTACCACGGGCTGGATCACTCGGAATCAGCAGGCAAAGATCGGAGGTGAAGCGCACTCGACCGTTCTTGTCTTGTGGCGCGAGCTTCAGATCGACGATCTCTTGATTCGCTTCGTGCTCCGGATCGACACTGAAGGTGATCGTTCCATCAAGCCGATCGTAGGAACCAGCGTCGCCAAATGATTGGCCGCCCGCATATGGTGTGCGCCGCTCGATCTCGATGCTGACAACCGCCATCTCATCCTCCCGCCGTATCGATCCGTCTCTTTCTGGTGGCTCCCATGATAGCCCGAATTATCTCGGCTGCGGACTCCGTCATGGCGCCGTCGCCCATTCAGTGGGCGCCGATGCCATGGTTTGCTGGACGAATAGTGTTGGAGTGGTACGATGCGATCCCAGAAGCATTGATGATCAAAGCTTCTTCGTTGGAAGGCGTCCGCGACACCGTGAATGAGCGTCGAGGATCGACAGGTAGGTCGCGCCAGGATGCTGGCGCCGGAAACAAAGGAACGGGACGTGTCACCGTCGATAAGTGGTAGTCCGATTCGGGCCGAGTCTGAGCGTTCCAGTGTCAGCGCGCTGGGGTGGGCTTCGGTTGCGGGCATCCTGGCATACGTCGTTCTCACCGTCACCGCGCAGCTTCTTCCACCGCACTACAGCCCAATTCATCAGGCAGAAAGCGATCTAGCGGTCGGCCCCTACGGCTACTTGATGACGCTTGCTTTCGTAGTGCGTGGGCTGCTCTCGTTCGCACTGCTGGCGGCAATTAATCGAGGAGTCCCGCGAGCAGCCAGATCGCGCACCGGCCTCACATTCCTTGGGATCTGGGCTGCCGGTGCCATTATCATCGCGGCGTTTCCCACCGACGTGAAGCAAGGCCAACACACGTTGCACGGTGGCATCCACTACGTCGTCGCGCTCGTCGCGTTCATCAGCGTCGCCGTCGCCGAGTCCATCCTCGCGTCACGCTTCAGCCACACCACCTGGCCCGAGCTGAACAAACAAATCGTGAAAGCGCTCTCCTACTGGACCGATTTCACCCTCATTCTGTTCCTGCTCATGGCCCGACGCCCGCGTATTTTTGGGCTGTTCGAGCGCCTCTTTCTTAGCGCCGCACTGCTATGGATCCTCGTCGTGGCTCTGCAGCTCGCGCTCGGAGCAACCCGAGCGAGGCAGGCGCGTGAATAAGGCGGAGCGGTCAATCTACGTACCGGGAAGCTGAAACGATATTCAGCACGTGACACTTCTGACGCCGCGATGGCCCATTCAGCATCACGCTCGCGCCCGCCACTACTCCCCGCGTAGTTGGGGCGTGTAGGTGACGCCAACCAGAAGCCCGTCAGGCCCGAGCAATCGCGTGACACGTTGGCCCCACGGTTCAGTGCGATCGGCAACCAGGAGTTTATAGCCCTGCTCCTGCAGTTCGGCAGTGGCCGCTGCGATGTCCTCGACGTCGAATTCGACCCAGCCTTGCGGCGACGGCACGTCCTGGGGCCACTCAGAGGTGCCGAAGCAAGACTCAGCCGCGGCCGAAAGGGGCCAGAGCGCGAAATGCTTGCAACCTTCGACACTCCCCGTCGTCTGGTACGTCTCATCTCCCTCGAGCGGCAGTCCGAGCGCACCCGCGTAGAACTGGTTGGACGCCTTCATGTCACGCACGACCGGACCGAACCCGGCTACGAACAACACCTTCATCGAACACTCCCTTCAAGAATGACACCGCCCGTCCATGGTAGAACATGTGTTCGATTAGTCAAGGACTGCGCAGTCAAGCTGCGTTCTATTCCCTATTTGTTTTTGAGCAGGAGGACACCACTATCGGTGGTGACGTAGAGGATCGAGCCGTTCTGCCCGAAGGCCAGGTCACTCACTTCAACCGGTTCGACCTGATCGACCTGACTCCAGGTCTTGCCGCTATCCAGGCTCTGATACAGGCCACGAATGGTTCCGGCGTACAGGTGACTGGCGTTGGACGGATCGACAGCGAGCGAATAGATGCCGAACTTGCGCGAGAGCTCGTCGTTCGGAATCGGCTGTGCCAGCGCGTTGACCGAGACCGTCACCCCTTCGAGCCCGGTCCGGCTTGACGTCCAACTCTTACCGCCATCGGTGCTCACGTCGACCCCGTGCGGCTCGCCGACGATGATCCGGTCGGTTGAACCGATGATCGTGCCGCCCCCCCAGAACTCGTGCAGATCGTTACCCATCTGGGGATGTGCTGGATCGCTCACATCAATCGGCCGAATGCGACTCGTGCCGCCTTCCGATGTAATCAGAACGTAGAGTTCATGCCCGATCAACGTCATGTCCGACACGTCGAAGCTCGACGTCATCGGATAGTCGCTCCAGGACTGTCCCCCGTTGACGCTGATCGCCAGGGAGCAGCGCTCGCCATAGATCACCTGCGAGTTTGACGGATCGACCAGCATTGGTCGCACGTTCTGCCCAGTTAAGAGCGTCTCCCAGGTATTCCCGCCATCAGAGCTCTTCTGCAGCGTGATCGCGGGGCCACCGACGGAGCAGCCGGGGTGCCCACCACTGTAGACGACGTCGGGGTTGGTCGGATCGACCAGCAGATTGAAGGCAGAGTCCCAGGTTCCGACCTGGTTCCATTTTCCGTTCGCGTCTGAGCGATACAGCGAGTCCTGTGTCATGGCGTAGTCCGCGGGCCTCGCTGAATCGGACACCACCACCGACTGTGCCGGGCGTGCCGTCAAGCTGGAGATAGCCCGTTCCTGGAGACGCGCTCGGACTCGCCGCGGCGCTCGCAGTGGATGAAGGTATCGTGGTTGGCGATCCGCTCGGGCCTGCCCCGTTCGTGGTCGCGGTCGGATTAGCGGTCGAAATCGGGCTGCTGCAGGCTGCCAGGAGCGTCAGCAGGATGGCCAGCCCAGTGATGGAGCGTGTGAAGCGCGTCATGTCCTGCCTTCCCGTGGGACACCGGCTCCTGGATAAACGTCAGATTAGCTCAGGGACTGGGCGTTGGTATCGGCGCGTCGCTTCCCAGTGTGACAACCACGTCGTAGTTTCCGGCATCCTGAGGATCGCCTTCCGAGACGACCGTGGCAGGCAAGTTCAGGATCTCGGCAATCCGTTGAGCCGTGGCGAGGTTCCCACTGTAATCAACGACCGTCGTCTTGTCCCGTCCGCTGGAGTTGGGCGCCTGTGCCGGAGTCACGTTGGTGAAACCTTCCGCCACCAGGATGTCGGAGGAGTTGGATGCCAGTCGGTTGACCTGGGTGGCGTTCTGCACCAGCACGCTGGCACTGTAATTCGGCGCCTGCGGCGTTGGTGTAGACGTGGCCGTTGGAGTCGCGGAAGACGAGCTTTTGGCTCCGCCGCCCATTGCCTGGTCCATGATGACGCCAATCGCCTTCCAGTCTGGCAACAGGTAGTAACCAGCCGCGGTCGATGATTCAGTCAACGCCGGGAGCAGGCTATAGGAATGGATGTTGGATGAACCGATCTCCGTGCCCAGTTTCGCCAATTCGAGCGTCTGGGTCAGCGAGAGGTCCGTATGCACTGTGTCACCCAGCTCGCCGATCAACGTCGGGGCTTTGGTGATCAGACCGAGCTGCGTTCCCTGAGCTCGTAACGCCTTCAGCACTTGCTGCTGCCGAGCGCCTCGGGCAAAGTCATTATCGTCATGGCGAGTGCGGGCATATTGGAGCGCGTGGACGCCATCCATGTGCTGCAGACCGGTGTGGAACAGTACGCGCATGTAGTTGTTGAGCGCACCCGGGTACTCGTCATCCTTGATCGGCGCGGGGACGTCGAGCGTCACTCCACCAAGCGTATCGACGATCTTCTGGAATCCGGTGAAGTTGACCTCGGCGTAGTAATTTATCTTGATATTGAAGTTATAGGTGACCGTGGCCATCGCCAGTCCCGGTCCGGTAATTGCCGCCTCTGAGCCGTAGGGATAAGCCGCGTTGATCTTGTCGTCCCCATAACCCGGAATGGTCACCAACAGGTCACGCGGGATCGAGACCATACCGACCGTCTTGGCCACGGGATCAATCGAAACCAGGATCATCGTGTCGGATCGAGGGGGTGCCGTGGTATCTCCTCGGTCATCGACGCCGAGGAGCAGGATATTGAGTCGATCCTTGCCATTCCAGTCAGGAATTGACGCAGCGACGGGGGTTGCCGCTGATTGCTGTTGCTTGCCCGACTGTTGCTGCTGTTGCTGCTGCTGTGGCGGCTGGGTCGGCTGAAGCCTGATCTCGGGCGTTCCCTGAGAATTCTGCACGATCTGATAATTCGGCGGTGGAGTGACGAAGATTTTGTTGACCGCCTCATGTGCCTTCAACAAGACCGGAAGAACGAATGCACCAGACGCCAGGAGAAGGACGAGCGGAATACCGATCAGGGCTAGGCGTTTCCCTGTCCAGCGCCTGCCGCTTCGGGCGGGCGGGGGGATCGGAGGGCCATCGGCCGTCTTCCCTACCTGGACCGCCTGCAGGCTGCCCTTACCCAGGCGCGCTTGTCGAATTTCGGCGGCGTTCAACCGCTCCACTCTGGGCGACTGCTCCGCTGGTGGGGTTGGCTGTTCCGGAGTCTCGGCTTCGGGTTGACCTTGCCGCGCGCTGCGCAGATCGCCCGCATTCAGCCGCGATCCCCGCCTGTATTGGGGATGCGAATGAATTCGGCGCGGTTGTCGATGCATGATCGTCACTTCCCGGAAGCGCCAACACGTGGCGCATTTCCACTTGGACTAGGCTCTGGCGCGTCGGCGGCACGACGGCGGATTATAACATGGTAATAGTACGCCGCTCTGGCCGCGCTTGACTCGTTTCAAGGCGCGCCGCATACTGTACGTTCAATGTAGCGCGCGTCGGCCCCTGATACAACAACGCACAAGTGGGTCAAAACGTCACGTCGGACGTGGGGAGTATTTTGATGATACTGGCTGACCGTGAGATTCTCCAGGCGCTGAAGGAGGGGCGGATCAAAATCTCTCCTGAACCGGATCTGGAACAGCATTTGGGATCATGCTCGATCGACTTCCGTCTTGGCGATACCTTTATGGTCTTCGAGCACTCACGCTTCTCCTACATCGACCCGCGGCAGCCTCAATCGATCGGCGCGGCCATGCGCACGATCGTGATTCCCGATGGGGAACCGTTCATCATGCAGGCGGGAGATTTCGCGCTCGCCTCGACCATGGAGTCGCTCGAACTGCCTGATGACTTGCTGGGTAGGCTCGAGGGACGCAGCAGCATCGCGCGGCTCGGCATCACCGTGCACAGCACGGCAGCTGTCTTCGAGCCTGGCTGGGTCGGAACCGCGACGATGGAACTCTCCAACTCCGGGCGCATGGCGGTGGCGCTCTATCCTGGCATGCGCATCTGCTCGTTCACGTTCGAGCAGCTCACCTCGGCCGCAATGGTTCCCTACCGCAAGAAGCAGGGGAACAAGTACGCCGGACAGATTGAGCCACGCGCAAGCGGCCTCTCCGAGGAGATGGGCGAGCCGCAAAAGCGCGACTAACTGCGGCTCGCGTCCTATTGACACGGCATCGAACAAGCGCTAATATGGTGTAAGGGGAGCGAAAGGACAAGCTCGCATGATTCTCCTCTACATCTACGACGCGTTGCTCGGGCTCCTGTTCGTTGCAGTGTTCGTCGTTGCGTTTGTGTTGGCTCGACGCAGAAATAGCTCGATCCCACCGCCCGGAGGATCGAAGAACGCCGAAGCTGAGTACTTGACACGCCACAATCCCGTCAATTGGTGGTGACAAAGGACGTATTCCCATGACCGCTCTCTACGTCATCTTGGGCGCGATCGTCTTCTTCGTTGCCTCCCTGGTCGTCGCGTACGTCAACCGTCGCATCGGACATGGACATCGATCCGACCCGCGCACGGCTCGCCTGCGCGAGGCTGAGATGGAATACCTCACCCGCCAGAACCACATGTGAGAATCACGGATCAGCGACCGGATGAACGAGCTGTCGTCCGGGTCTTCCCCCGCAAGGCTCCCTACGGGTTCTCGCTGACGAAACCTCCGTTGGGCGAAATTAACCGTGCGCTTGCCGAAGGAACGTCGAAACCGATGAAGACGGGCCAGCACTATGCTGGCCCGAACGCGGTTGCATTTCAGTTTGAAGCTAGTCGACCTTCTTGAAGCGCAGATACCAGCGCTTGTAGTCGTAATCGCCCTTCTTCTCTTCCTCGGTCTGCAACGCCTCAGCTGACCCTGGCGCCGGTACGATGACCTCGTCGCCGGGCTGCCAGTTGGCTGGAGTCGAGACACTGTACTTGTCCGTCGTCTGCAGGCCATCGACGACGCGCAGGAACTCCTGCATGAAGCGACCAGTGGTCAAGGGGTAGTAGACCATCGCGCGCAGGATGCGGTTGGGATCGATGATGAAGACGGCCCGCACCGCGGTGGTGGCCGACGCGCCCGGGTGGATCATGCCGTACAGGCGTGCCACCTTGGTGTCGAGATCGGCGATCACCGGGAACGGGATCTTGACTCCAAGGTTTTCCTCGATATCGCGAATCCAGGCCAGATGCGATGGGACCGAGTCGACCGAAAGCCCCAAAAGTTGGACGTTCCGCTTTTCGAACTCCGGCGCGAGCTGGCTGAAGGCCATGAACTCGGTGGTGCAAACTGGGGTGAAGTCAGCCGGGTGACTGAAGAGTAGAACCCATTTTCCGGCTTTGGTGTAATCGGAAAGTCGCTTGACTCCCTGTGTCGTCTGAGCTTCAAAATCGGGGGCAGCCTCGTTGAGTCGAGGCAGAGATGACACGATCGTCTGTTCTTCCATGGTGTCCGTCCCTCCTGAGACGATGTTCATGTGACTGGATCGTTCGACGGCCGCTCATTCGGACGCGCTTGCAGAGCGAGCCATCGCCACGACGTCTTAACCAGGGGCGTGGCGGACTTTGTTCCCTCCGCCACTGGTCACTTCGCCACTATAAACACAATTAGTCCGACCTTCGATGTCGGACCTGTGAGAATTGCGTGACAATATCGTGTCAAATCTTGCGGACCGGCAACCGGAAGAATCTCAACGCGGCCGATTCTGACTCTTGGCCGGAGTCGACGTGACTCCCGCCTCTCGATCCTCGAATCGAGCCAGGATGAAGAGCAGCGATGACAGTCTATTCAGGTACGCGAGCACTTCGGGGTTCTCGACCTCGCCATCGTGCGAAAGTCGCACCGCCAGGCGTTCCGCCCGGCGCACGACCGTTCGCGCCACATCAAGCGCGCCACCTGGCACCGTGTCGCCCGGCAGGACGAATTGGGGCGGAAGCTGGACTTCCTCGCTGAGCCGGTCGGTCTCCGCCTCGACCTTTTTCACGTGATCGGCCGTGATGTGATAGCGCTTCTGCTGCATATCGGGCGCAAACGCAAGCTCTGCCATCAGCAGATAGAGGTCACGCTGCACCTCAATCAGGATCTCGCGGGTGCGCTCCGAACTTGCCATGGCGCGAGCCAGGCCAATGAAGGACGTCGCCTCGTCGATGGTGCCGTAGGTCTCCGGCCTCAGGTGATACTTTGGAACGCGGTCTCCCAGTAGATCGGTATAACCTTCGTCCCCTTTGCGGGTGTAGAACATCGATCACCTCCGGAACTCCTGTAGCGGCCACATAGGATCGACCGGCACGTTTCGAGCCAGCAGGCTGACATCATACTCGTCACCGTACCCAAACCGCTCGGCGGCTGTTGCGGGATTGTTACATCGACGTTACCAATGGCGCACCCACGTTAGGTCCGTTAGACGAAAATTCAAACTGGCGCCATGAATGCGGAAGATGCGTCTGCCAGGACACACGTCATTCGCGGGCGCATCCGTTTCCGACACGCTCGATCGCCGGTCGTGAACGGTCAACTTATCATGAATCAGGAACCTGAACCGCCTCAACCGCTCGCGATGCTCCCGCCTGGCACTTCATTGGCCCATTCATCTGGGGACACTACCGTCGTTCGCGCGGTGGTACGCGGACTGACGAGCGCCGAAGCCGCCGAGCGACTGCGATCGCAGGGAGCGAATCGACTGCCAGTCGCACCACCGCCGCCAGCATGGCGACTGCTTGGCCATCAACTCGTGCACTTCTTCGCCCTCATGCTCTGGGCCGCTGGCATCCTCTCGTTCGTGGCTCATATGCCCCAACTGGGCACGGCCATCTTCGTGGTGATCCTCGTCAACGGCCTCTTTGCCTTCGCTCAGGAGTACCGCGCGGAACGGGCCGCCGAGCGCCTGCGGGATCTGCTGCCGCGACGGGTAACCGTTCGTCGCGATGGCACGCTGATCGATGTCGACGCGAACGATCTCGTCAACGGCGACCTGGTGGTACTCCGTCCGGGTGACCGCATCTCGGCTGACCTGACGCTCACCGAAGCCCATAGTCTCGAGATTGACACCTCAATGTTGACCGGGGAAAGCGTGCCGCAGCAGGTTGGCGATGGCGAGACCGCCTTCGCTGGAACCTTCGTGGTCAAAGGCGCAGCCGAGGGATTCGTCAGCGCCACCGGCAGCGCGACCCGCCTGGCTGGTATCGCCAATCTCACACGCGCCGGTCGGCGCCCGCCCAGTCCACTCGCGCGCGAACTCGACCGAGTCGTCCGCACCATCGCTGGCGTCGCTCTGGGAGTGGGCCTGGCCTTCTTCGTGATCGCACTCCTGGTCGGCACCCCGGCAAGCGATGGTTTTCTCTTCGCCATCGGCGTCACCGTAGCCCTGGTGCCGGAAGGCTTGCTTCCCACACTGACCCTCGCGTTGGCATTCGGAGCGCAGCGCATGGCCAGACGGCACGCGCTGGTGCGACGTCTGGAGTCGGTCGAGACACTGGGGTCGACCACCTACATTTGCACCGACAAGACCGGCACGCTGACGCGCAACGAGATGACCGTGGTCGAGATCTGGACACCGAACGGCACGGCTACCGTCGCGGGTCAGGGCTACGCGCCAGAGGGAACGGTTACCGGTGATCCCGCCAATCTGAACGCGATACGGGAAATTGCCCGCGCGGCGATTCGCTGCTCCGATGGTCGAGTCGTGCGGCAAGATGGGCGCTGGACGGCTCAAGGAGACCCAATGGAGGCCGCGCTGGACGTACTGGCACGCAAGCTGGACATTGACGTCTCCGAGGATGAGCGACTTGCTCCGGTCACGCGCCAGTTTCCGTTCGACCCGACCCGGCGCCGTATGTCGATCGTCGCGGGAAATCACTTGTTGGTGAAGGGCGCACCAGACGCGCTTTTTAACAGTTGTCACGGTGACAGTCGTCAGGCACGGCAGGCGTTGGATCGCATGGCCAGCGCCGGACTTCGGGTAATCGCCATTGCGTCCCGCCTGGCGAACGGCCTGAATACGGACTCAGTCGCCGACGAGGCCGAACGCGACCTCGACCTGCTCGGGTTGATCGCCTTCGAAGATCCACCCCGGGCACAAGCACGCGACGCCATCGCTGCCTGCCGCTCCGCCGGAATCCGAGTCTCGATGATCACGGGCGATCATCCGGCGACAGCACGAGCCATCGCCAAGGAGGTCGGCCTGCTCGGACCAGACCAGATGGTGCTGGAGGGCCGCGAGCTTCCCGCCGATGAAGCCGTCCTGGGTGCACTGCTCGATCGAGACGGCGTGGTGGTCAGTCGCGTATCGCCCGAAGAGAAGCTGCGCATCGCGCGAGCGCTGCGAGCTCGCGGACACGTGGTAGCCATGACGGGCGACGGCGTCAACGATGGGCCCGCCTTGCAGGAGGCGGACATCGGCATTGCCATGGGGCAGTCAGGCACTGACGTGGCGCGCGAAGCAGCTGACCTCGTGTTGCTCGACGACGACTTCGCCACGATCGTCGCGGCGGTCGAGCAGGGAAGGGCAACATTCAGCAACATCCGCCGCTTCCTGACCTATCACCTCACCGACAACGTCGCTGAACTGACGCCCTTTGTCGTCTGGGCACTCTCTGGCGGTCGCTTCCCACTGGCTCTTGGAGTTCTCCAGATCCTGGCGCTCGATATCGGCACCGATCTGCTGCCCGCCCTCGCACTGGGAGCTGAGGCACCCAAGCCAGGCGTGCTGCGGCAGCCACCTTTGCAACGACATCTGATCGATCGGACATTACTGCGACGGGTTTTCGGTGTGCTTGGACCGGTCGAAGCGGTCATCGAGATGATGGCCTTCATCGCTGGGCTGATGGCGGTTGGCTGGCGACCTGGAGCGGGTTTCCCGACCGGCCACGCGCTCCTTGCCGCCTCAGGTGCGGCGTTCACCGCCGTGGTTGTCGGGCAGATCGGCAACGCGTTCGCCTGCCGTAGTTCGATGCGAGTGGCCGGGAAGGCTCGGTTGGCGCACGAATCCGCTGCTGCTCGGCGCGGTAGCCATCGAGGCGACAGCGCTGATGATCTTCCTCTTCGTATCGCCGCTGGCTTCGCTGCTCACGCAAGCGCCGCCGCCACTCGCCGGTGCGTTGGTGGCGATCCTGGCCGCTCCCGCGGTCCTGGCAGTTGATGCACTGCACAAGCATGGTCGCTCTGCAGCCAGGTCGGCACTACGACGCCTCGGTCGGGACGTGGACATGCTCGACGAATGATTTGGGCGCGCTAATGGCTCTCATGGTAATGCCGCGCCAGCAAATCCGCGCCGAAATCGTTCGAGGGGTCACGCCAGACGGTATGCACGTGATTGGCGCCGTCCTGCGTGTTGTCGTATTCGACCAGGAAACGTGGGCTCTGCAGCCGGTAGTAGTGCGGCTGTCGACGCTCGAGACCACCTGCCCAGGCAAAGTGAATATCGGACAGTGCATCTCCCGTAAACATCGAGGTTTCGATCTCGGCGATCTCGTCCGGCATGCGGTTGATGTACTCCCGCACCAGTGCTTCCAGCACCTGCCGCTGCGCGCCGGTCAGCGTCGTGGCGGCAATTCCCTTGGGCTGGCTCGAGTAGCGAGTCGCCTCCTGATGCTCAGCGGTGTAACCCAATTCTCGCCAGGTCTCAGGTAGCTCATCCTTTTCCAGCGCAGTCAGATCCCAGCCGAAGAGATTGGGCGTCGGTAGTGGCAGCGCTCCCTCGACCACGTGAGGCCGATTGGCCGTGACGATGTCGGGTGGCGCAACGGGAGACAGGATAGCCGTGGTTCGCTGCTCGTCAGCCAACGAGTGAACCAACTCACGGGCCAGGTCCTCGACCCCACCGAGCGGTCTGAGGGATCCAACGCCACCAAGCGGCGTCTCGGCTGGATTCGACCCGAAGAAGGTTGGCGTCGGCGCCACGATCCGGCCAGCGACGATCACGTAGTTGATCGAGATGTGATGACCTTCGAAGCGCCAGCCCCACGGCCTTTGCGCGTCCGGCTCGCCGAACACGCTGACGTAGAACATCTGCGGGTCGCGACCGTAGGTGCCCGCTGCTCGTTGTGGCGTGGTGCCGCGCGACGTTTGAAAACTCCAGCCCTCGATGGCATCCAGGGTGTTCTCCAGCCCCATAATCGCCGAGGCGGTGAACAAGGCTGTGCGGCTCAGACCAGACGCGAGCAGTTGATGCGCGAGACGCTGCTGCGGTCGATCCATCTCGGCGAGCGGCAAGCCCTGCCGACGGACCGGCGTATAGAACCACCGCGTGCGTTCCGCTCGATCCTCGAAATCGAGCAGCGCTCTGGCGCGCTGGTCAGTCGAGAGTGCGGCGAGAAACCTGGTGGCGACATTTCCCATGCGTTCGACGAGGGTGCCTGCTTCGATCCCGATCTCAGTGACCATTCGGGCCTCCATTTCGATCTGCCTTTCGCGCCCGTCAATAGCTTCCATTCTAATCGGATGGGCGGCGACACTGACGTCGACTGACGTTAGTCTCACGCAAGCCGCTTCACCGGAGAGCGGCTGCCGGTGCTAGAGTGTGACCAACTCTCGTGTGGGCAATGCTGTGACGGCCATGCGCACGGAAGGGCATTACCTTGACACCCAAGCGATCCGATTTCCCTCGCAACGGACCCGGAACGTCCCTACCATTCTCGACCGAGCATCGGCCGTGGCCCGTACCACAGTCATCATGGAGCATGTGGCAAACCTGGAACGACCTGCTGTTCGCTCACTGGCCAGTTGAACCGGAAGCGCTTGGTGCGCTGATGCCTCGCATACTGCCGCCCGAGACGTTCGATGGGCTTGCCTGGGTGGGTGTGGTCCCGTTCTGGATGAGTGGAATTCGTCTCCGCCGACTACCGGAAGTGCCCGGGCTCTCGACGTTTCCCGAGTTGAACGTGCGCACCTATGTCAACGTCGACCACAAACCGGGTGTCTACTTCTTCAGCCTGGACGCAGGTAACCGGGTCGCTGTGGAGATCGCGCGACGCTGGTACCACCTTCCCTACTTCAATGCCCAGATGCGGGTAGAACATCACGACGAGACCATCCACTACAGCAGCCAGCGAACCGACGATCGCGGCAAGCCCGCCGAGTTACGAGGTTGGTACCGCCCGGTTGGGACGGAGTTCCAGAGCGAGCCGGGATCAATCGAGCAATGGCTGACCGAACGTTACTGTCTCTATACCGTCGATGACCGCAACCGAATCTACCGCGCCGAGATCCTCCACGAATGCTGGCCACTGCAACCAGCCGAGGCCGAGTTCTCGACACAATCGATGCTGGCTGCGCACGATATAGCGCCGATCGACCGGCCGCCCTTGCTCCACTTCGCGAAACGACTCGACATGGTCGCCTGGAGCCCCCAGCGCGCCACCTGAACCGCATCAACTCACGATAATGACGGACGGAATGCATTCTTCTTCGCATCTACGCTACTGATTCTGCCGGACGAAAAGACGGCGTCCGAGAATCTCAACCGTGCCCGACCGCGATGAGCGCGTGCTCGAGCAGGAAGCAGAGGGTGAAGCCACTGATCGGGCTGATCGCCCAGCCCTTCACGATACCGATCAGCGTGCTGGTCTGCACCGTCTCTCGGCCGCGCGCCAGTCCGGTCCCCGCCATCGCGCCGACCAGCGCCTGGTTCATTGAAGTGAACAGCCCCTGAGTCACGGCCAGCAAGACCACCAACGCCTGAACGAATTGCGCGGCGCTTGCCATGGCCAGATCAACCTTAACGATGTCGAAGGCAACCCGGTGCATGATGCGCTGGCCCCAGGTGAGCGCTCCGATGGCCATGGCGATGCCGCCGAGCAGTCCAGCAAGCAACAGGCTAGTAACATGCACAGACGACCAGACGCCGATCGCGTTGGAGACGTCGTTCGCGCCCAGGGCAAAGGCGGCGATCACGCCCACGAGAACCAACAGACTGGGGAGGAACGTATTGCGCTGTTCGGTGTAGGACTCGCGTGCGGATGGCACCAGAACGTCGAGCAACCTAGTGAGGACAAATCCCAGCAGCGCGGCCGCGGGCGGCGCGATGACCCAGGTGACTGCCAGATGCCAGATGGTCGTCCAGTTTACGGCCGCATGTGCCGCGACGGCCGCTCCGACGATGCAGAAGATGAGGATTTGGATGGTCGACGTCGGTACCTTGGCATAGGTATAGATGGTAGTAAGCAGGAAGGCCCCAAACTCAATGACGATCAGCATCGGAACCGTCACCTGATCGACCTTGACGATGTGCAGCCCGACGGTCTGTTGCACACCGTGGCTCGCGAGCGTAGCACCGATGATCGTCAAGATCGACATGGTGATCAGCGCGGGCCACAAGCGAATGGATCGCGAGGCGAACGGCATGCCCATCACGGCGCCGGTGTAGTGCGCGCCCATGCTCCAGGCAAACGCCAGGCTCAGCAGCACCAGAATCCAGGTCGATGTGTTCATCCCAGCCCTCTCAAGAGCGAATAGATCGACTCGCTCGACCGATCCAAGAGCGACGGGACGTCAATGTCCGTCAAATGTCACGAGGTCTTAAACGCGCGGCTACTGCAAAGCACGAATTTAGAGTGCGCCGCTAGTGGTGCGGTCGCGGCGCATGGGCTTCGCTGCCGTTGCGCCGGACGGATGTGCGAGAACGGTCTGCGGTGATATCGCGATCGTATCGCATTGATCGTCAATGTACAAGACAGGGAGATTAGGCTGAGCGCGTTGAACCGCTGCAGCGGAGGAGGTTGCGAACCGAGTCCCGGCTCCGCCGTCAGCAAGATCCATGAACTACGTCATCCCAACCGGAAAGAAATTCCCGATCCAGATCTCCCAGAGTTGCGTTATTCAGCCCCGGAAATCAACATTCCGATTGACTGCAACCACGGTGGTTTTTCGCCACTGATCACGCCAATTCCGATGGATCGGTGAATCCAGTGACGTGCTACACTCAGACGCGCGGATCGTGATCGATTACCTTCAATTCGTCCTGTCTAGCCGGTTAGTTCGAGATAGCTCAGCGCGGTTCGCCAGGGATAACAGGAGGAATGTCTACCATGGTGGCAACCAGCAAGCCGGACACGTCGAACACCGAGGCCACGCGTTCGTTGGAAAACGATCTCTCCTGGCGGGTAACCGGTGAAGTGCGCTTCGATCAGTACAGCCGCATGCTCTACAGCACGGACGCCAGCAACTACCAGATCGAGCCGGTCGGTGTCGTACTGCCACGTACCATCGACGACGTGCGCGCGACGATCGAGCTTGCCGCGAAGTACGACGTGCCGATCCTGCCACGCGGCGGCGGCAGCAGTCTCGCCGGACAGACCGTCGGCAAGGCGCTGGTGATCGACACCTCCAAATACCTGAACCAGATCCTCGAGGTCGACACGGCTTCGCGCACGGCGCGCGTTCAGCCTGGGATCGTGCTACAGCAGCTCAACGCCAAGCTGAAACGCCACAACCTGATGTTCGGGCCCGATCCAGCTAGCGCCGATCGGGCCACCATCGGAGGTATCGTCGGCAACAACTCGTCCGGCTCGCATTCGATCCTGTACGGCATGACCGCCGACCATCTCCAGGCCGCCAGCACTATCCTCTCCGACGGCACCGAGATCGGCTTTCATCGAACTGAGCGCGGCCGAGTTCTCCGCTCGCGCCGAGGCCGACACGCGCGAGGGGAAGCTCTATCGCGACCTACGCGACCTGCGCGAGCGCTACGGTCCGGTGATCGAACGTGACTTCCCACGTCACTGGCGCCGCGCCTCCGGCTACAACCTACCTGAACTCCTTCGCGAGGACGCATTCAATGGTGCCCGGTTGATCACCTCGTCGGAAGGGACACTGGCCTTCGGCACCGAATACACCATCGGTCTGGTGCCGGTCCCAACCATGACCGCCATGGTCATTCTGCAGTTCGACGACATCGTGGCTTCGATGGAGGTCGTCACCACCATCCTGGAATGCGAACCGTCGGCGGTCGAGCTGATGGACGGCATGCTGATCGGCCTGACCCGCCAGCAGCCCGCCTTCGCCCGCCAGATCGAGTTCATCAAAGGCAATCCGCAAGCTATTCTGACCGTCGAGTTTTACGGCGAGAGTGACAAGGAACTGCACCAGAAGGTCGAGCGGCTCAAGTCGCACCTGACGGCACATCACATGACCGGCGACGCCGAGATGATCGAGCTCTTCGATCCCAAGCAGCAGGCGGGCGTCTGGTCGGTACGCAAGTCGGGCCAGGGACTGCTGATGAGCACGCGCGGCGATGCCAAGCCGATCGCCTGCATTGAAGACGTCTCGGTGCCGGTCGAGCACCTGCCGGAATACGTGCGGGAAGTGCTGCAAGCTGGTCGAGGATCATGGCACTACCGCCGCCTTCTACGCGCACGCCAGCGCGGGCTGTCTCCACGTGCGCCCGCTGGTCAGCATGAAGTCGGCCGACGGCGTGAAGACCATGCGCTCCCTCACCGAGCACGCCGCCGAGCTGGCGATCAAGTTCGGTGGCGTCATGAGTGGCGAGCATGGGGATGGACTCAACCGCGGCGAGCTGAACGAGAAGGTCTTCGGCCCGGAGATCTACCAGTGCTTCCGCGAGCTGAAAGCGGCGTTCGATCCGGCCGGACGCATGAATCCCGGGAAAGTGGTCGATTCCCCGTCAATGACCGATAACCTGCGCTACGGGGCCGACTACCACGCCATGCCGATCAAGACGCACCTCAGCTTCGCGCGAGACGGTGGATTCGCCGCCGCGGTCGAGATGTGCAACGGCGCCGGGGTCTGTCGCAAGGTGGGAACCGGCACCATGTGTCCCTCCTACATCGCGACGCGCGACGAGCACGATTCGACGCGAGGACGCGCCAACACGCTGCGGGCCGCGCTGGCCGGCAAAGAGCTGAGCCAGGATCAGTTCACCGACCAAAGAGACCTACGAGGTGCTCGACCTCTGCCTCTCCTGCAAAGCCTGCAAGACCGAATGCCCGTCGAGCGTCGACATGGCCAAGATCAAGACCGAGTACCTGGCACAGTATTACGACGCCAACGGCGTCCCGCTCCGCTCGCCGATCTTCGGCCACATTCATCTGCTCAACCGCATCGGCTCCATGGCCGCACCGCTCGCCAACGCCGCGATGCGCGGGCCGTTCGCGCGCCTGGGCAAGCAGATGCTCGGTGTGCACCCGAACCGGGAGATCGCGCCGCTGGTCGAGGAGACCTTCGCCGAGTGGTTCCAGCGACGACGCGGCATCAAGCCCTCCGGCAAGAACGGGCTGGCGGTCTACTATCCACGACACCTTCGTCAACTACAACTATCCGGAGATCGGCAAGGCGGCGATTGAACTGCTGGAAGCGGCCGGTTACACGGTGGAGATCGTCGAGCGACATGCCTGTTGCGGACGGCCCATGCTCTCGAAGGGGCTGGTCGAGGGAGCACGCAAGCTGGCGAAGCAGAATGTCGCGGCGCTGATGCCCTATGCGCGCCAGGGTGTGCCGATCATCGGCACCGAGCCAAGCTGCATCCTGACCCTGCGGGACGAGTATCGCGATCTGCTGCCGGGACAAGCCAGATGTCGAGCGCATTGCCAAGAACAGCTTCATGATCGACGAGTTCCTGGCGAAGCATGCTCACTGACGGCAAGCTGGACAT
Organism: uncultured Chloroflexia bacterium; assembly: GCA_963782955.1. Classification (GTDB taxonomy): domain Bacteria; phylum Chloroflexota; class Chloroflexia; order Thermomicrobiales; family Thermomicrobiaceae; genus CALAGB01. The sequence goes on from CAWALJ010000002.1 coordinate 1,110,970, forward strand.
CGAGTGGGAAGCAGGCGAGGGCCCCCACGTTCTGTTCCACGGCCATTGCCATCAGAAAGCGCTGATCGGCATGGGTCCTTCGATGGCGATCCTGCGAGCGGCCGGCTGCGAACCGGCCGAGAGCGGCGCGGGCTGCTGCGGCATGGCAGGTTCGTTCGGTTACGAAGTCGAGCATTACGAGGTATCACGAAAGATCGGCGCCGAGCGGCTCTTCCCCAAGGTGGAGGAGCAGGCGCGCGAAACGGTCATCGCCGTGACTGGCGTCTCCTGCCGCGAGCAGATCGGTCACTTCACCAAACGGCGGCCGATCCACATCGCCGAAGTGCTGGCGGCACGGCTGGCGCCGAGCGTGCGCGCGCTGGCGCAGACAACACAGGCGGCCAGCGTCGCCGCCGACTGACGCCCGGATACTCAACGGGGCGGGATGGTGATTCGATGCTTTCGATGACGACCGATTACGTCCACGACAGCGGATCGCCCGAGCTGTACCTGCGTCGCATCGCCGAGGCCGGCTTCAGCCACCTGCACTGGTGCCACCACTGGAACGACGATTTTCTTTATGGCGACGCGGAGATCGACCAGATTCGTCGCTGGCTCGACGAGTTCGGCCTGCGGCTGAATGACCTGCACGCCTCGGCAGGGGTCGAGAAGCGCTGGTCATCGCCCGTCGAGTACGAGCGATTGGCCGGAGTCGAGCTGGTCCAGAACCGGATCGAAATGACCGCTCGGCTCGGCGGCGACGTCATCATCCTGCACATGGCGGCGCAGCCAGCCGACGATGCGATGCAAACCGCCTTCTGGGACCCCATCCGCCGCTCGCTCGACAGCCTGCAGCCGTTTTCCCGAGATCATGGGGTGCGCATCGCCCTGGAGAACCTGACCGACGGTAACTTCGCGACCGTGCGTGCAGTGCTGGAGCATTACTCACCCGAGTTCGTCGGACTGTGCTACGACTCCGGCCACGGCAACATCACCGGAGACGGGCTCGACCAACTCGAATCGCTCAAGCAGCGCCTGATCGCGCTGCACCTGCACGACAACGACGGCAATGGCGACGATCATCTGCCGCTGTTCAGCGGCACCGTCTACTGGCCACGACTGGCCGGGCATCATCGCCCGCTCCACGTATGACAAGATGGTCAGCCTGGAGGTCTCGATGCACGCGTCTGGCACCGACAACGAGGCTGACTTTCTCGACCGCTGCCATCAGGACGCCTCCCGCTTCGCCCAGATGATCGCAGACGAGCGCTAATCAGGGATGTAGCTGGCGCTTCTGTCCTCCAGTTCCGGTCAACGAGACCCCTTCGTTTGTAAGGGCGAAGCTTGTCTTCGCCCAATTCTGGCCCCGCGCTCAACCTTCCCAAAATCTGATCCTTCCCATCTCCTGTACCCACTAGCCATCCCGATGCGTCTCTTGAGATAGAGACGTTCGAGGGCAATGGAATGGGGAGGCGACGTGAGAACGGACGGCTATCGTGCGTCCTTGGAGGCAACAGCACGCCTCATCCTGACCATGGCCCTCGCGCTCGTTCTCACAAGCGCCTGCGCTAATACCACCACCAGCAACAGCCTGGCAGAGAGTTCCACCGCAACCGCGAGCGGAACGCCGGTCACGCCGTCACCCGACGCCAGTCCGGCAACGCCCGCCGCCACGATTGATTTCGCACCAACCCAGGCACCGGGCGGAGGTGGCGTGAAGCTCAGCGTGACCGTCCAATCCAGCCGCGTCACGACGGCCAGGCCACAAGTGACTTTTCACCCCAATCCATCCATCGATCATCCCGATGGGACGCGCGCGTCGACGAAGTATCACGGCTCGATCTGGCCCTCACAGTGGAACGCATTTCGGAACACCAGCGGCCAACTCGTCTTGACGTTCAAGATACCTCGGGTGCTGCAACAGCAGGAGAGCGACAACCTCTGGCTGGTTGAGCCAGGTCCGCATCTCGTCACCATCAGTGTGGACGGGTCGCGGATTGCGTCCGCTACATTCACCGTTATCGCGCCTCCACCGGCACCGAGCGCACTGTCGCAGCCAGAGGTGATCTATCACGACCTATGGCCCGTCGATCCCACGACGGTGTGGCTCACCGGCGAACGCTGCCAGGGCACGTCACTCCCAACGCCGGACGCTTATGGAAACATCCCTGCACCCCCTCCACCCGTTTGTCAGGGCTTGCTCGAGGTGTCACATGATGCCGGAGAAACCTGGACGGCGCGGCAATTCCCCGCACCAGATCAGGTGCCCACCGCCATCGCGTTCGCCGACGCGACGCATGGGCTGCTGATCACAACCACGACCTCTGTCTGCGGTCAGGGGCCTTGCTCCAGCGTTATCTACCAGACTGCCGACGGCGGTCAGCATTGGGAAGCTGTCTATCACACCGGTCCCAACAGCCCCGACCTCATGCGGAATGGTCATCCGGTGATCGCAGAGTCGGTCTCACTCACCAGGCTCGTCTTCTCGAACCCAAACGATGCCTGGGCGTTCGGCAGAGGCTGCGCCAGCGGCGATGCGAAGAGTTGCCAGCCGGTCCTACTCGCAACGAACGATGGGGGCATCTCCTGGAGCCAGGTCGCGCTCCCTGAACTCGCCTGTCCGTGTTCCGCGATGGCGCATCCGACCAGCGCCGATGGCTGGATCCTCGCCAGTTCGGCGAGCGGGACGCCAAAGCTCGTCACGACCCACAACGCCGGCCAAAGCTGGACTGAGATACCAGATCCGGCAGGTCACAATGGCGTTTTCAGTGAGCAGATGACCTTTCGTTCCGCAATTCTCGGCTGGCTCCTCTCGGGCAGCGAGCCGGGTGCCGGGGAACAGGCCAAAACCCTCTACCAGACGACCGATGGCGGTAAAACGTGGACGAAAATCGCCAGCGCGCCGTTCGGCAAGCAATCGCAGGGGCTGCCGAGCAGCGGCTACGTCGGACCGATGCTGTTCTCGACCACTCAAACCGGATGGATGATGTCACCCAGGATGGGGCTGCTGCGCTCGACTGATGGAGGTCGCCACTGGACTTCGGTGTCCAGCATTGGTTACCAAGAGAGTCTTCAGGACGTGCGTTTCTCGGGCGCAATGCATGGCTGGCTGCTTTCCAGCCGCCAGCTCTGGAGGACAGCCGACGGGGGTGCGAGCTGGCAGGCCATCCCAATTCCTGGTTCCGCGCCATGATGCGCACTAGCCGTCGGAGGTCGCCTCCGCCAGCGGTTGGCGCTGAGTGAACCTCGGCATTGCTGGCTGATCGAGCAGAATCAAGATGAGCCCAACCACCATCACGAAGATGTAGAGCATCCCGATCAATCGAAGGTCCCGGAACAAGAGGACCGACAGTCCCGCGGCCAACGGTGGGCCGATCAGGCCAGCCGCCATCAACCATTGCATGAGTCGCGAGGCCTCGCCGTCAACGACCATCAGCACGGCGGGTATGAAGAGCAACTCAGCGCCATGGATATGACTGTGGTACGCAACGAGCTGCGTCACGATCATGGTCGCCAGCATCTGAGCGTGAAAACGAGGGCTGCGCGTATCCCACGGCCCGCGCCAGATGGGAATCAGAGCGACGAGGCTCAGAATCGACAGGATCACCGTCAGCGTCAGGCCACCGAACGATCCAAGCCCCGGCAAGACGTCGAAGATGAGCGCGCGCCACGTGATCATGCTGTGTGGATCGATCGCCAGACCGCCCGAGTAATGCGGATAGTCGACCAGAATCATCCGCACGTAGCCGACGATCCCGTTCACTCCACCAGCGAGCAGTGACGCCACCAATGCCAATATCCCGCCGGTGACCGCGCCCGCGACGGCCATCCAGCGACGTTTGAAGAGCAGCACCAGCCCCATCACTACCAGGTACTGCGGCTTGAGTAACAGCGCGGCCAGCCAGAGGCCCGCACGAAACTCACGTCCACGCTGGAAATCTCGATAGGACAGATAGAGCCCAGCCAATATCAATACCACGAGCTGCCCGACGTAGAACTCGATCATCATCGGATAGGAAATCAGCAGCAGCGTCGCGGTCAGCCACCGCACACTGGGGGGGAGACCCGCGGTGAGTTGCCAGATGACCCAGCCAGCCAGCAGGACACTCAAAGCCGTCCAGAGGATGAATCCGACTGGCGGCGGTGGAATCGTGAACAGGGAGAAAAAGAAGAGGAAGATCGGCGGATAGGGTGCCGGACCAACCCGCAACCCCTGGACCAGCAGACCGAAGCTCGAGCCATGACCGTAGTACGCAGCAAACGGTTGCATTGCATGCGCGATCGCAGGAAGCTGGTAGGCGGCCCGCGGCCCGGCCGTCACAAACGTGCGTGCCGCTCCCCAGAACCGGCTCCAGTCCACACCAAGGAAATAGAACGGGCCAGTGTAACGCAGGTCGACGGCCAGCTCAGTGCTCCAGTAAAGAACATTGAGGATGAGGGTCGCGATGAAGAATCCGCGTGGAATTGAGAGGAGGAGCCGCTCACGACGACTGCTCCCAGTTCGTGGCAAGAACGAGTCGAGCATCCAGATCCCGTGATGCTTGGACTGCGCGTTTTCCGCTGTCTTCGCCCCATCGAACACGGCTGAAGGTCACTTTCGCGGAACGCACGTCGATGTTTGGCCCCAGCCGATCCGAGATAGAAGGTCCATCCCAGCCACTGGTCTGGCAATCTCAGTGCAATTCTCGATCCTGAAGCTGAAATGAAAATTTGGGTCTGGCTATGAAGTGCGGGCTAAAGCACGTGCGAAGCGGCACCGAATCGGGTGAGCGCAACGCGGCAAGTCTGATGGCATTTCGCCACGACGTCTCAAACGCCCCTGCTGCTGTCGCAGTAGGGGCGTTCATCATCGGTGACTGGATTCCGGCCGCGTTCCTCGATAGCAGCGGAGTTCAGCGGATCACGACGACCGCAGGCAGCAGACCGGAATCGTAGCCGGAGGCGAGTCGAAGCTGAATGGTCGAATGCGTCCCGAGGCTGGTTGCGAAGAATATGAACCTCACCGGCGTGCCGTCGACCAATTGCGCTGTTCCGTCAAGAGTTGCGTGGTTGCCGCTCACGACCAGTGACTCGAGGTGAATGTGGCTCAATGCAATCGTTGAGTCCCGATAGCTGAAAGTTCCCGTCGGCGCGCCACCGGAGGGGCCGGTCGAAACCTCAACATTCGCCACAACCGGGTAAATGCCGTGCGCAATCAGAGTGGATGCGGGCGTCGAGGCCGGCGGACCCGAGAAGACTTCCAGCGTGGCTGTACCAGCACTGTCATAAAGTGAGCCACTTGAGTCGTGGTATGTTGCCTTGATGTCGTAGTTTCCTGGGGTCATGCCCGTCGTCACATAGCTAGCCGACGCCCGACCGCCGGAAACCGTTCCGACTACGGATGTCCCGATGAGATGGCCATCACTGTCCATGACCTCGAAGGTGACGTCCCCGTGATCGACATAGGGACACGAACTCGGAGGGGAACCGCAGTCGATCCTGACGATCGCGGTTAGGATAATGCTGCCCTCTTGCGTGGCAGCGGTCGTACTCAACGGGGTCGTGGTGGTGGGCGTCGACTTCTTGTCCTGCTCGGTTCGCTCAAAGGCACCGATGTCGCAGCGTGGTCCCTGCGGCCGGGTGATGCCGCGCTCATCGGTGTTCGCTCCAACGACACAGCCTTGATTGCTGATAGGAATGGCGTCCACGGCAATGCTGCCTGCCAGCAAAGGGATGGTGTCGGTCGGGCCGCCATTGTCGCCGAGCGCCCCCAGATCGAGTGCGCTATCGGAGACGCTTGACTGTGAGCCAGTCGTTGACAGGGCACAGGTGTCGTCGGATGAGAGGTTGTACCCGTAATCGTTGAGAGACGGGACGTGGCAGTTGCCTCCAGTGTTGTCGGCCAACAGTGAGGCCTGCAGTGTCAAGCTGCTGCCGCCGAGTTGGGATATCCCACCGAATCCGTTGCCAGAGAATCCGTTGTCAGTAACGGTGCTGCTGATGAGGAGGGTTGAACTATTGTCGTTTTGATAGATCCCCAGATAGCCATTTCCAGTGATCGTGCTGTTCTTGAGGACAACGTCAGGTGAGAAACCGATTCCATCGTAGGCATTGCTGCTGATAGTGCTATTCGTCAGCGTCACGTGGCCGGTACCAGATTCCAAGATCCCGTTAAAGTTGTTGTTGTGAATTGAACTGTCGGTCATGGTAACGCTGCCGTTCTGCCAGATTCCACCACCACCATTGAAGATTGAGCTTTGGCTCATGGAGATGGTCCCGCCCGCTTGCTCGACCCCATAGCCAGCATTGAAGGAGAAGTTGCTGTTCGTCAGGGTGAGTTTGCCGGTCCCCTGTGCGACTGCGTCGTGTCGATTTCCATAGATAGCGCTATTGGTCAGCGTGATGGTACTGTGTTGGTTCCAAATCTGCCGGATTCCGTAGTCGCCGAATTCCAGCGTCACCTGATCGAGACTCAGCGTGGTCTCATCCATCATCCTGATCAGCGGGAAGTGGGACGGGTTACGCAAGCCGTCTCCGCTGCCTACCAAGGAGAGTCCATTCCCAAGGATGGTCACGTTGCGATGCGGCTTGATGACGATCGCTCGATGACCATCGAGAGCACAACCGCTAACTGAGAAGGTGAGCGTTCCCGTACTGCGGATCGACTCGACGTCGTGCCTGAACTGTGCGAACGTCGGACATGTGGTGTAGGTCGCATCCGCTAGCGCTCCGATCGGGAGCCCCAACCCCAATCCGGTCGCCGATATCAACACGAGACTTAGAAGAAGCGCGCTCAAACGCTTTCCCATGAACTTCTCCCTACGCTCTGCTTGCCCGGTGTTGCATCACCGATCCCCTCTCAATTCGACAAAGCGTGTCGTGACTCGTCTCACCACGCTGGTCGGTGGAGATGGAAGACGATCTCCGCAAGCGGTTGATGTCACGGACACGACTGTGGGTTCACGCTACCGCGTGCGTGGAGAAGACACCACGAAGAATCGACGGGCTAACCCACGGAGTTCAAAACCTGTCAGTTCTCGCGTGAGCGGGGCTTTTGGATCACTTTCGCCTCGGTCGGGGCTCGTGGGGTCGGAACGCATCCGTAAGACTACTGATAGTGGAAACCGCGGAGATCGGCGCGGACGCGGATTCGATTTGCGGTCCGCGACATGGTCCCGATCTCGACTTTGAATGTGGGACGACTGGAAGACGTTGGACTCAGGCGGAGTAGTGTGTGGCCATGGCGGCTACCACGGCACGGCAGGCCTGTGCATCGGAGAGCGCGCGATGGTCCGCGACGACCGTGAGTCCAAGACGCAGCACGGCGTTGCCTAACCCGATCCAGCGATAGCCGCCAAAGGAGGAACGTTCTCCGACAAATGCAGCATATTGCTTCATGGCGCAATGCCAGCGCGCGCTCGGAGGTCGAAGCGCGTGGACTGCACAACTCTGCCCGATCAAACGCCGGTCGAAGTCGGCGTTGTAGACGACGACATGGTGATAGGAGACCAGCAGTTCGATCAGCCGCGGGTATACCTCTGGCCATTCCGGCGCCTGACGAACCATGCGATCATCGATACCGTGAATCGCGATCGCGTCGGGTGGAATCCTCTGCCGCGGCTTGACCAAGGTGTCGAGCAGCACCCGTCCAGCGTTGTCGATAACGGCGATGTCGACGATCTCGTCCGAATTCCGAGACCGGTCGTTTCCGTATCCAGGTAGAGCACGTCGCTTCGACTCGTCACGGACACGGCCCAGTCGACCGCATTCGCCCTACCCGTCTCATACATGAGTCGTTCGCCCCCTTGCACCGGTTGCACTGCCCGCACCATAGGAGAATCGGTCGCGCGCGTCAACAACACCGGGAACAATCTCGCGCGACCCGAACGTTAAGAATGGTTGGACGATGCCTTCACGCCTCACTCCCACGACTTGCTGGAACCCAACTGGCGAAGTAGACACGGCGGCCGTTGCACGAGATCCGCTTGGGATCGGACGCGTCCCTACGTCCTCGGGCGTCCGATGGACCTGCCGACGAACGGGTTGCTTGCGAACGATCACCACAATGAAGGCTCGTGCCGGCCAAGACACTGGAGCATGCGTATGGAGACCAATCTGTGACAGATACCGCAACTCACCACCAGCAGGAATCCGAAACCGAGTCAGACGGGCCGAATCCCTGGCTGGTGCTATTGAGCGTGGCTCTCGGTCTGCTGATGGTGATCGTCGACATATCGATCCTTAACATCGCTCTTCCGTCGATCGCCACATCCATGCACGCTTCGTTGGCTGAGATCGAATGGACCCTCATCGCGTACACGCTTGCGTTGACCGGGCTCGTCCCCTTCTTCGGACGCATCAGCGACGTATTCGGACGCAAGCGGCTCTTCATCGTCGGCGAACTGCTCTTCGCCGGAGCAAGTTTTCTCGCGGCACAGTCTCCGTTCATGCTCTGGCTAATCGGTGCCCGTGTGCTCCAGGCGCTGGGCGGCGCCCTCATCTCGAGCAACACCCTGGCGATTATCACCGACACCTTCCCAGCCGGGAAACGCGGAGCCGCGATGGGCGTCCAGGCCATTCTCATCAGCGGTGGAGCGGCGATCGGTCCGACACTCGGCGGATTCCTGGTCACCCACTTTGGTTGGCAGTCGGTCTTCTACGTCAACGTGCCGCTGGGCTTGATCGCCGCCGGATTCGGGGCGAAGATCCTGCCGCCGCTCCGTAGCAACCGGACCCTGGAACCGATCGACTGGATCGGATCAATCTTGCTCTTCGTCGGCCTATCGGGCACGTTGCTCGGCGTGACCAAGGGTCCTGAATGGGGTTGGATCACCTACCGCACCCTGGTCTCGATTATCGGTGGACTGGTCGTGCTAGGGCTCTTCGTCCTGTGGGAGATGCGGCGCCGGTCGCCGCTGGTCGACCTCACCTTGTTCAAAATTCAGGAATTCACCGCTGGTCAGCTTGCCGGCCTCTTCGCCACCATGTCCCTTTCATCACTGACCTTCCTATTCCCCTTCTACTGGCAGGGTATGCGAGGTTATTCGGCGGAGGCTGCTGGAATTCTGCTGCTGCCGCTGCCATTGGCCCTGATGATCGCGGCGCCTATTGCGGGCAAGCTCTCTGACCACATCGGCGCGCGCGGGATCTCGACCGCTGGCCTGCTGGTGCTCGGTCTTGCGCTCTTCCTGATCTCGCAAATCACGGTCGGCATGGCCGTCTGGAACGTTCTCTGGCGGCTCCTCTTCCTGGGCGCTGGCCTCGGCATGTTCACCGCGCCAAACAACAATGCGGTGATGTCGAGCGTGCCATCACAGCGTCGTGGCATCGCTGCCGGGTTGCTCGGCATGTTCCGCTTCACCGGCCAGAGCTCGGGAATCGCGTTTGCCGGAGTGATCTTCGCGGTCTTCGCGGTGGCTCCCGGTGGTTTCGCGCTCCACGGTTTGCCAACGATTGGTGAGGGAACCAGCGCCAGCGCCAGCGCGGCACAGCTGGAGATGGTTCGTCAGGCATTTGTCCACGGACTGGACGCGGTGGCGCTGGCAGCTATTCCACTGGCCGTGCTCGGTGCGCTCCTCTCCCTCGCTCGTGGACGCGCGTCGGATTGATGGTAATTCCGACATAAGGCGACACGAGAAAACGGCGAGCCGTGTAGATCCGGCTCGCCGTTCTGAGTCTCGATCAAATCAAGAGGATTCGCCTGACGCGGTCAGGCTCCCAACCAGTGAGCGAAAGCGACCGGAATTCTCGCTGGAGAACCAGTCGTCCTTGAAGAGCGCCGCCAGGGCCACGATCATCAGCGGTAGGTAGAGCAGCGAGATCATGGTCTGCCCCTGGATGATGCCCGAAATTGTCGCGACGAAGGGTGGTGCGACGAGGCTCACCATCATCACCCTTTTGATGAAGGAAGAACCAGCCTCACTCGCGGCGATGAGCGCACCCGGAACCATCAGCAGCACCGCGCCATGCACCTGGCTGTGATACGCCACCAACAGGGTCACCAGCATCGTCGCCAACATCTGATTGTGGAAGCGGGGAATGCGCGTGTTCCACTCACCACGCCAGATTAGGGCGAGCATTACCAGTGAGACAACTGAGAGCACACCCGTCAGAATCAGACCGGTCATCTTGCCAACGTCCGGTTCCAGGTTCAGCACCAGACCACGCCAGCTAATCATCCCTTGTGGACTGATAGCCAGCCCACCGCTGTAGTTCGGATAGTCGACCAGCAGCATCCGCACATAGGCGATGCAGCCACTCAATCCCCCAACCAGCAGCGAAGAGCCGACCAGACCGATGCCAGTAGCCGTACCTCCAACGATTGCGGGCCATCGCCGCTTGAAGAACAGCACCAGGAACAGGACTGCGGCATATTGCGGCTTCATCAGCAGCAGACCAAACCAGGCTCCAGCACGAAGATCGTCACCACGTTCGAGCGCCTGATACCCCTTCCAGAACCCAAAGAGCAGGATGATCACCATCTGCCCGACGAAGAACGCCATCATCAGCGGGTAGCAGAGCAGCAGAACCGCGGCAATCAGCCGTCGCTGCTCCACGGGAAAGAAAGAGGCGAGTCCGCGCGCGACCGGAATCGCGAGCAGCAGGTTGAACAGACTCCAGAGAAGAAAACCGACCGGTGCTGGAGGTAAAGTGAACGGGACGAAGAGCGCCAGGAAGATCGGGGGATACGGAGCCGGACCAACCTTCAACGCCACATTGTTGATATTGCTCGCGTAGAAGGACCAGAAAGGTTGCATGTACTGCCCGATGGCGTTCAGATCATACGCAGCACTTGGGCTGACGTGAACAAACGCTCTGGCCGCTCCCCAGAAGCGGCTCCAATCGACTCCCAGCACGTAGAACAGTCCGAATATCGACCACTCCACGCCGGTTCGAATGACCCAGAAGACCGCGTTGATTACAATGACGATCGCGAGAATTCCGCGTTCAGATTGAAGAATCTGACCTAGACGTCCGTTGCGGATACCAAATGACGGATTCACCGTCGTCCTTTCCCACGTTCCGGCGAGCGCCGATGCATTGACTCGCTCGCGTGCAATGTACTGATGTCGCACCGAACGACACTCGGCTGACCTGTGCTGTTCAGCAGCAGGTCAAAGGCCTTTGCACGATCGGTGCGCCAACCTGATGGCAGACCAGAGCGACAGCCAGACGTGCGCGTTCAGGGTGTCGCCTCGATCAAATGTAAAACGCCCAACATTGAACGCTGGTCGCTAACTAATTTCAAGCCCGCCACGCGTACCAGGTCATGCGGCTCGCGATTCCAGTGGCAACCGACCCGCCGTGCATGCCCATCGGCAAAACGGTCCTGAAGCCGTCCCATCAGATTCCGACTGCTACGTCCATGCTCAAACAGGAGGATACGTCCGTCAGGTTTGCACACCCGGCCCATCTCGCGAAGTGCCGCGATCGGATCGGGAAAGGTGCAGGTACTCAATGAAGAGGTGACGGTATCGAACGAATCATCTGGGAAGCGGAGGTCCGCGGCGTCCATCTCTTCGAAACGTACCGCGCGCCCGGACTTCTGCGCACGTTCGCGAGCGATTCGCATCATCCCCTGACTGACGTCAACCGCGGTGAGTCGACAAGAAGGGGGGTAGAATTGTAGATTACGTCCTGTACCAACCGCGATCTCGAGGACATCACCAGTTGCGCGGCGAAACGCGGATCGCCGCCAGCGGTTGAACACAATCAGTTCGGCGATTGAATCCAGCCGATCGTATGCGTCCGCGATGTCGTCGTATTTTCGACCGATTTCCATTGCCGTGAACTGCACCGGCATTCGAGTTGCCTCCGGCGAGAATGCGTTTGTGTTTCCATTGGATTGTGTTGCCCGATCCACGCCCCGTCGTGATCCGGCCACGATTTCACGCAAACGGTACCACGAGAAGCGCTGGTTGTGCGCGAATGCCAACGTTCCGTTCGTAACGACTCTTTCAGGGTTCGAACTCAGGAATTGGCAACTACCGTAACGAACACAAAGTACCTGGTTCACAGCACGCTCGCCAAGCGAGTTGTGGCCTGAATGCAATCGATGAGGGGAGTGACAATGGCGCACGATGACGACGAGGTGAGCCCCATTGAACCGATGGACAAGAAGGCGTACAAGAAGACCTTGCACGCGCTGCGCGTCGAACTGGTCAAACTGCAGCGCGACATCATCGCCAACGATCGGCGCATCGTGGTCCTCTTTGAAGGACGCGACGCTGCGGGCAAGGATGGGACGATCAAACGTATCGTCAAGAACCTGAGTCCACGCGAGACACGCGTCGTGGCGCTCGGCAAGCCGAACGATCGGGAGACGACCAGCTGGTATTTTCAGCGGTTCACGCCATACCTGCCCGCGGCCGAAGAGATGGTGCTGTTCAACCGGAGCTGGTACAACCGCGCCGGAGTCGAGCGCGTCATGGGCTTCTGCACCAAGGAGCAATACGAGCAGTTCATCGACGCCGCGCCACGCTTCGAGCAGATGCTGATCGATTCGGGCATCCAGTTGCTCAAGTACTACCTCGATATCACCAAAGAAGAACAAAAGAAGCGTCTTGAGGAGCGGCACGAGGACCCGTTGAAACAGTGGAAGGTCAGTCCGATCGACGCGCAGGCACAGAAGCGCTGGGACGAGTACTCGCTGGCGCGCAACGAGATGTTCGTGCACACGCACACCGCCGCGTCACCCTGGACGATCGTGCGGGCGGACCGCAAGCGGGTGTCGCGCATCAACCTGATTCGCGACTTGCTCAGTCGAATGGACTACGAGGGCAAGGATCACGATCTGCTGCTGGCTGACCCCGACATCGTCTTCGAGTATCAGGACGCTTACCTGCGCAACGGCATGATCGCACCGTAACGTCAACGCACCCCACGTTTCCAGCAAGAGAGATTCGTATAGACTGGGAGGACGTTGTGTCCTCCCGAACAATAACTTGCCGATGTTTTGGGCCGGAACGCGTAAGCTGACCCGCCTAATTCGGCCAGCAATCTCCTCCTCTCGACGTTCAATGCCAACGTCCGAGCGACGTCTTGACAGATCTCATTCACTTGATTATGATCATTCACAGAGATTTGAATGATGACGGAGAGGTGAATGAGACTTCCGGAAAACGTCTTTGTAATCCGCGACGCCGAAACGCTGAAGGCGATCTCAGACCCGCTGCGCCTGCGCATCTTTGGTCTACTCCAGGGCCAATCACACACGGTCAAGGAACTCGCCGCGGAGCTCGATGTTGCCCAGACGCGCCTTTACTACCACATGAATCAGCTCGAATCGCTTGGCCTGATCCGAGTGGCCGAGACGCACGTCGTGGCCGGAATCATTGAGAAACACTACCGCGCTACGGCCAGCCGAGTCTCGGTCGACCGCGCGCTGTTCAGTCCCGGGGCTGCTCCAGTCGACACGGCCGTGGAGGCAATGCTGACCGGCATTCTCGATGGGTCGCGTGACGCGGTTCGTGAAAGCGTACGACAGGGACTGGCCAACCCCGAGCTGGAATCTCCTGCCGATGGCGGACTCCTGCTCGGACGTCGCTGGCTGCGATTGACGCGCGCCGAAGCGGGAGAACTCTACGACCGGCTTGTCGCGGCGCTACGCGAGTTCGAGGGTCGGCATGAGGCCGATCCAGCGTCGGAGGTGCAGACGTTCGAAGTCCTGCTCGGACTCTATCCGACCGCGGACCTCCTGAAAGAGACGGACGACGATGGGCAACCCAATGCGTGACGTCTCAGCGCCTGGCACGAACAATTCCGAAGCCGGTGCCGGTCGCGACTTCTGGATCTTCTGGGCTGGGCAGACCGTCTCCAACATGGGGAACGCGATTACCTTGCTCGTCATCCCACTCCTCATCTTCAAACTGACTGGTTCGGCGCTCAATCTGGCCATCGGCACGGCAGCCGTTTACCTTCCCTACCTCCTCTTCGGTCTCTGGATTGGCGCCGGAGTCGATCGACTTGACCGCCGACATGTGATGATCGTATCGGACATTGGACGGACATTAATGCTCGGATCGATTCCCGTCCTTGCCGCCATGGGGATGCTACACGTCTGGTGGGTCTATTTAGCCGGGTTCGTCAACTCAACCCTCGGGATCGCCTTCAACACCGCCGAGTTCGCCTCGATCCCGCATCTAGTCGATCGCCGCAACTTGGTCTCGGCGAATGGCCGCATTCAAGCCAGCTATTCGGTCTCAACCGTGGCCGGACCGCTGATCGCCGGAATGTTTCTGGCCATCGCCAGTCCGGAAACGGTCCTGCTTTTCGACTCCGTCACCTTTGTCGTCTCGATTGTCTCGCTCAAGTTCATCCAGCGCAGCCTCAACCCGGCCGCCCGCGAAGTCGGCAAGCCAGTCACCCTACGCGGAGACGTGGTCGAAGGGCTACGCTACGTCTGGCGGCATCCCGTGTTGCGATCGATCTCGATCATGATGGCGCTGGTGAACTTCATTGGCGTAACGACCTCGGCACAACTCGTCTTCTTCGCCAAGGAGCGCTTCGCGGCCAGCGATGGACGTGTCAGCCTCCTCTATTCGGCTGGAGGAGCCGGGGTGGTGATCCTGTCTCTCACGGCCGGTCTATTGCGACGACGCTGGAGCTTCAGCAAGGTTGCACTCGGAGCCCTGCTCTTCAACGGGCTGCTCACCGCTCTATTCGCCCTGACTCCCTACTTCTGGGTCGCGCTGCCGATCTGGGCGTTCTCGGCAGGGTTTGGCATTCTCTTCAACATCAACACCGGCAGTCTGCGCCAGATGATCGTGCCGGATCATCTCCTCGGCCGGGTCTCGAGCGTGGCCGCGGTGCTCGCCTGGTCCGGCATCCCGGTAGGCAGCTTCCTTGGCGGTCTGGCAATCCAGTGGAGTGGCAGCGTCTCGCTGGTCTACATGGGCATCGGCATCGCCATTGCGATCATCGCCGCAGTGTTCTCGTTGAGTGCATTGGGGCACGCCGAGCGGTATCTGGAAGTTGAAGAACGCGAACCTGAGCGCCAGAATGAACGGGTTGCCGCCTGACGTTCGAACGGCGAACGACACTGGGCAGGCGGCGCCAGCATCGATCACGCCACCTGGAGCGCTGCATGACATTCCAGCTGGTCACACTCACGGCCCAACCTGATTTTCTCGACTTCCCCTGGGATAAGCCCCTCGAAGAGTGGCAGTCGGACCAGATCGTCGACGTTGCCCGTGGGATCCACCGACACGTCGTGCGCTTCATCAGCTGCGACGAAAAACTCTACGCGCTGAAGGAGTTGCCGGAGCGAGTGGCGGAGCGTGAGTACCGGCTGCTCCGCCAGCTTGCCGAGCGTGAGATCCCGGTAGTCGACGCCATTGGCATTGCCCGCCGCAACGTCGACGGTCGTTCCCTTTCCGACGGAACTGCCGAGGAACTGCCGGCAATCCTGATCACACGGTATCTCGATTTTTCCCTTCCCTACCGGCTCATCTTCGCCACCATCGATCTCCCGGAACTGCTGGAGACCATGTTGGATGCGCTGGCCGAACTGCTGGTCCGTCTGCATCTAGTCGGCTGCTTCTGGGGCGATTGCTCACTTTCGAACACCCTCTTTCGGCGCGACGCTGGAGCGCTCACCGCCTACCTGGTCGATGCCGAGACTTCCGAGATTCACCCGCATCTATCTGACGGCATGCGCTCCTTCGACCTGGAACTGGCCATCGAGAACATCTTCGGCGACCTGATTGACTTGCAGGCTGGGGGCCGATTGCATGAAGGAGTGGATCCGGTCGAGATCACACAGGAGATCCGCAAGCGCTACGAGTCGCTCTGGAACGAACTGACACGCGTCGACGTCTTCAGCGCCAACGAGCGCTTCCTGGTCGAGCGACGACTGCGCCACCTGAACGAGCTCGGATTCGACGTGAAAGAGGTGGAACTCAAGCGCTCGGGGGACAAATTCCGACTGAAGCTACAGACGCAAGTGGTCGAAATCGGTCATCACCGCCGTCGACTCTTACTGCTGACCGGTCTTCAGGTGCAGGAGAATCAGGCACGTCGCCTGCTCAACGACATCGCGGGCTATCGGGCTCACCTGGAGGGCCAGACAGGCGGGCCGATCTCTGAGTCGGTGGCGGCGCACCGCTGGCTTATCGAGGTTTTCGAATTCGCCATCAACCGCATCCCACTCGATCTCCGCGATAAACTGGAACCGGCCGAGATGTTTCACCAGATCCTCGACCACCGCTGGTTCCTATCGGAGACCGCCGGGCGTGACGTGGGACTGGCCGAAGCGGTCGATTCCTACGTGCACAACGTGTTGCGCTACGTGCCGGATGAGCGCCAGGTATTCGCCAGCGCTGATCCGGACGACGTCGAACTTGGGCCTTACTCGTAGCGCAACGCCTGGGCAATCGGCACTCGCGCTGCCTGTCGCGCCGGGATGTAAGCCAGCAGCAGTGAGGCCAGCACCGACAGCAGGATGAAGATAGCCACATCCAGCCACGGGATGGTGAAGTTGATGTGACCCGAGGTGCCAATGAAGTAGTCGCTGGTGACCAACTTCTGAGCCAGGAGCAGCCCGAGCACCGCACCGGAGACAACTCCCAGCACCGTGATCATGGACGACTCAATCAGCACCGTCGCCGCTACCATCGAACGCTGGAAACCGATTGCGCGCAGCATCCCGATTTGCTGACGCCGTTCCACCACTGAGCGGAAGGCGATCACGCCCAGCGCCGCGATGCCGACCACCAGGCCGAGCATCATGAACCCTTCAATAAGGGTCAGGATCCCCTGATTCATGCTGGTCGCATCCTTCAAGATCTGCGGATAGGACTCGGCCTGTACGCCATAAGTTACCAGTGACGATTCGATCGACTTCGAGACGGCTACCGAGTCGACGCCCGGGTTCAGTCGCACCGTGTAGTAGAGCAAGCTCGGCTGGGAGTAGATCGCGTTGAAGCTCTGCTCCGACATCCAGATACCCTGGAAGGTCGCAACCTGCGAGTCGATCACGCCGATGATGGTGACCGTGTGCGAGGCGCCAGTCGCCGGATCTCCGATCTGGATGGAGATCGGCTGCATCGTGGTGTCGCTCGGCTGCAACTGGTCAAGCTTGAAACTGGACCCGCCGATGGTGAAGCTGCCAGGGTTCGGCACCGCGGCGCTATCGACGACCGCGAGATTCGGGTTGTCACGCACCGCCGCCCACACATCGGTGTCGCTGGCGTAACCGCTGGCGCGCGTCTGCAGCGGCATGCGCGAGTTGTTGATGAAGCTGGCCGAGGCGCCGTTGATCGGGTAATTCTGCCAACCGGTCGCTCCCGCGACCCGCACCTGCGTCTGATTCGGTGCGATCGACTCGAATTGTCCGGTGGCGGCAAACTGGCTGGTATCAACGCCCGAATTCGAAGCCGTCGCTGTGAAATCGGAAATCGGATTCGTCGGCGACTGTACCGCGACGACATCCCAACCGCCCGAGGAATACTTCGAGCCAAGAATCATCGAATACGCATTGGAATTGATCGTCGCCATCATCACCAGAGCGAAGACGACCAGGCTGAACATGGCGATCGTCATGCCGGTGCGGCCCTTTCGCTCCAGCGGATAGGCGATCGCGGTCTTCACCGCAGGAACCCAACGGCTGGAAGCACGACCCAGGAAGCTGACCAGCCAGGTGACGATCTGGGCGTTCCAGATAATCAGCACCGTCGCGGCAGCCACCAGCATCATGCCCGACAGGAAGAACATCTCGAGTCCGCCGCCGCCGAGATCAGGCAAGATCCGCGCGGACCATGACGATGGCATGAGCCAATAGAAGAGCACCAGCACGGCCGCCAGGCTATAGAGCAACCGGGCCGGAATCCCAAAACGGCGCAACATGACCGCGACAGTCAGCGGCACGATCGAGATCCCGAGCGAGAAGGGAAAGAGGTGATTGCCAGTCGTTCCAGTGTAGATCAGCAGCAAGCCGAACAGCGTGCCAAGCGCGCCAAGGATAAGCCAATGACGACCGGCCCGAATCTGTGTCGGCTCCGGAATATCACGAATAGCCTGAACGATGTTGAGGCGGCTCACGCGCCAGGAGGAGATCATGATGGTCAAGAAGGTGACCACTACGCCCAGGGTATAGGCGATGATCAGACTGCGCCAGCTCGCGGTTGGATGGATTGGAAAATACTGGCCGATAATACGGGCCATAAATCCCACCATCACGAAAGCTACGAGCACACCCAATGCGGCCCCGACCAGAGCGGACAGCAGGTCGTAAGCGATGCCCTCCGCCAAGAACATCTCGGTTAGCTGTCGTCGCTTCATGCCCACGGCCCGCGCCATGCCAAGCTCCGACTTGCGCTCGGCTGCCAGCATGACGAAGATCAGGAAGATCAACAGAACGCCGACCGAAATCGAGAAGAGCCCAAACACAATAAACAGGGTCATGAAGACGTTGCCCAGCTCCTCGGCACTCTTCAGATCGGATTGCTTGGTGGCAACCGCCTGATATGGCGTGCCTGCCAGGGCTGTGTCCAGCGCCGTCATGGCCGCATCAGTCTGCTTCACACCGCTCTCAACGCCACCTCGGTTCGTCACTTCGATCGCGCTGATTTTGCCTTGAACACCGAGCAGAGCCTGCGCTCGTGCTAGCGGCATGACAAAGCCGCCCGAAGAGCCGGGCGTGGTGTAGCCCGAGAGATAGGTGTCCTTAGCGACAGCATTGACGGTCAGCGTCACCGGCTGGTTCCCCGTAAAGACCGTGAGAACGTCTCCGACCCTGGCATCCAGCTTGTCGGCCGCGGTCTTGCTGATCACCACGCTATTTTCGGGCAACGACGCCAAATCGATCACCTTGCCGTCCGTTGCGCTGATACCACCGAAGGGCGCTAGGCGAGCAGGATCGACGCCAGTCAGCATCAGCGACGGCTCCGAAAGGTTTGTGCGCGCGTCGATAGCTGGAACCGGCTCGGAAAGGATCGGGAGCAGACCGTCAATGGCGGTGTTGCCGGTCAGCTTGGCATCGAGGTCAGCCACCAGCGACTGCGGGATACGCGCTCCGGTCTGCGTGCTGGTGTCGCTGGTGCCCGTATTGAGCACCACACGCTCGTCCTGCTGCCCGGCGATGTCGAGTACCTGGCGACGAATACTCGAGCTGAGCGTGTCACCCGTGGTAAACGCGGCCGCGATGATCAGCGTGCTAAGCATCAGACCGATGACGATGAGGATGGTCTGCGCGGGACGACGCGGGACGTTGCGCACGCCGAGCTTAAAGACGACCGGATTCCTGAGCAGGACCAACAAGATCGTGACGGCGACTAGACCAAAGAGGATCAACAACGTCACCATGATGCTGGAGGTTGGGATACCGAAGATCGTATTCATGGCGGTTCCTGTCAGATCGAGCCGACGGTTACGGACGTCAGTGGCTCGTGATATGTCCGTCCTGCATCTCGATGATGCGATCGCACTTGGCGCCAATGCGGGGATCGTGCGTTACCAGCACGAACGTCTGGTTGTTCTCGCGGTTTAGTTCCTGCATCAGGTTCATCACGTCGTCGGCCGTGTGGGTGTCGAGGTCGCCCGTAGGCTCGTCTCCCCAGACGATGGCCGGGTTGTTCACCAACGCCCGGGCAATGGTCACGCGTTGACGCTGTCCACCGGAAAGCTCAGCCGGACGGTGATTCTCCCAACCCGAGAGATCGACCAGATGCAACATCTCGGCAGCGCGCTGGCGCGCCTCTCTCTGACTCGCGCCCGCCACCAGCAGTGGAAGCTCGACGTTCTCAATGGCCGTAAGCACCGGGAGTAGGTTGTAGAACTGGAAGATGAATCCCATATGCCGCGCGCGAAAGTCGGTCCGGTCATAATCGGAGAGGTGCGACAGGTCTGCGCCGTCGATCAGTATCGAACCGGCGTCAATCGTGTCGAGCCCTGAGAGGCAGTTGAGCAGGGTAGTCTTCCCCGAGCCCGATGGCCCCATGATCGCGACCATCTCACCACGGTAGACGGACAGATCGACTCCGCGCAGTGCCGGAACGCGAATCTTGCCGGTGTCGTACGTCTTCACCACGCCCAACGCCTGGATGATGGGAGCGCTTCCCTGAGTTTGATCCTCGGGTAAGTGATCGACTGGTCGGTCGAGCACTGAAGAGAGTTGTGTCGTCATCGGTTCGGCCTCGATTCTGAATCTGCGCCGGAAATGTCGACCGCGACGTCCGGCCGCGCGTGGATCAGGTGTCCATTGCACATAGCCTATGACGCTGCCCGTGGCAGTCACGCGTAAACTCCGGCAATGTCGCTACAGTTTCGTTGCATCTCGACGCTGGAAGGTGTCACTCCTGCAACGCCGCCTGGTGGAGAATTGGAGTCGACAGCGCGGGTCGAGACACTAGAGGATTGGTAATGGACGAATCAGTCGCCCAGGAAGTCGTATCGGAGAGGCCATTTCCGCTTGGCGCGGTATGGGATGGCCGTGGAGTGAACTTCTCGGTCTATTCCGAGCACGCCGGTCGCATCGAGCTCTGCCTTTTTGACCAGACTGACGCGATACACGAGACACGCGTTCCGCTCGAGCCTGTCGGTCACCGCGTCTGGGGTGTGTATCTGCCAGGAATCAGACCAGGCCAACGATATGGCTACCGCGTGCACGGCCCGTATGAACCGGTCAATGGTCACCGCTTCAACCCCAACAAACTGCTGGTCGATCCCTATGCCCGAGCCATCGCCGGAAAGGTCGACTGGAAAGCGCCGGTCTACGGCTTCGTTCACGGGCAGTTGGATCTCTCGTTCGACGAGCAAGACGACGCCTGGGGTGTACCGAAAGGGATCGTGATCGATCCAAGCTTCGACTGGGAGGGGGACGAGCTACCGCGCGTCCCCTGGCAACGGAGCGTCATCTATGAGCTGCACGTCAAGGGATTCACCCAACGCCGTCCCGACATCCCGCCAGAACTTCGTGGCACCTATTCCGGACTGGCGCACCAGACCTCAATCGGCTATCTGAAGCAGCTCGGGATCACGGCGGTGGAACTGTTGCCGGTGCATGACGCGCTCGATGATTCAGCGCTGGTCATTCGTGGACTGCGAAACTACTGGGGATACAGCACGCTGAACTATTTCTCGCCTGATGCTCGCTTCTCCAGTCGCGGAGATGACGGTAGCCAGGTGATTGAGTTCAAAGAGATGGTCAAAGCGCTGCATCGGGCTGGTATCGAGGTCATACTGGACGTGGTCTACAACCACTCCTGCGAGAAGAATGAATTCGGCCCGACACTGAGCCTGCGTGGCTTCGATAACCGCACCTATTACCGGCTGATGCCCGGTCGCGAGCGCTACTACCTCGACTACACCGGCACGGGCAACAGCTTGAACGTGCGTCATCCCCAGGTGCTCAAACTCATCATGGACAGCCTGCGCTACTGGGTGCTCGACATGCACGTCGACGGTTTCCGCTTCGATCTGGCCTCAACTCTGGCGCGAGAACTGCACGACGTCGATCAACTCTCGGCCTTCTTCGACATCATCCACCAGGACCCGATCCTTTCGGGAGTGAAGTTGATTGCCGAGCCGTGGGATCTTGGAGACGGCGGCTATCAGGTAGGGCGGTTTCCGATCCTCTGGAGCGAATGGAACGGCAAATACCGGGATGTGGTCCGCCGCTTCTGGCGTGGCGATGAGAGCTATGTCGACGAGCTTGCCTATCGACTGACGGGGAGCAGCGACCTCTACGGGAGCGACGGGCGCGGTCCGCTAGCCAGCATCAACTTCGTCACCGCGCACGACGGCTTCACCCTCACCGATCTGGTCAGCTACAACCAGAAGCACAACGATGCCAATGGGGAGCACGGTCTGGACGGCGTCAACGACAACATCTCCTGGAATTGCGGTGCCGAAGGGCCGACCGACGATCCACAAATCGCCGTCACGCGCGAGCGCCAGCAGCGAAACTTTCTGTCCACGCTCCTCTTCTCTCAGGGCGTTCCGATGATCTGCGGCGGAGATGAGATCGGCCGGACGCAGCAGGGCAACAACAACGCCTATTGCCAGGACAACGAGGTCAGTTGGTACGACTGGGAACTCGACGACCGCAGACGGGCCCTGCTCGATTTCACCGAGAGGGTCATCAAACTGCGACAACGTTATCCAAGCCTGCACCGGCGCAAATTCTTCGATGGGTCAATCGACCAACGGACCGGCCATAAGGACATCACCTGGCTTCGCTCGGACGGGCAGGAGATGAACGGCAACGATTGGTTCACCTCCTGGGTACGCAGCCTCGGCATGCTGATCGCTGACGAGAATGGCAGTAACGATCACCTACTCGTACTGCTGAATGCCTATGACAACCCAGTGCTCTACACGCTGCCGCAACCGGAGGCTTCTGGAATCTGGGAGGTTCTGGTCTGCACCGAGAATGACGAACAGGTTGGTCTGGTACAAGGTCCGATTCTCGAACTCTGCGGCCGTTCGATGATGCTCCTGCACTGGCAGGAGCCCTAGGGACCCAGCCAGACCACGCTCCGTGGAAGGAGTCACACCATGCATGCACGAGTGATGAGCGCCAAGATCAAGCGAGACTCGATCCAACGGCTCGAACGCGTGATGCGCGAGGTGGTTCTCCCGGCTGTCGCGGAGCAGCGAGGCTACCGAGGTGGTTGGGGACTCGTCGACTCGTCCACCGGCAACGGCCTGCTCGTCACCTTCTGGGAGACCGCCAAAGATCTGGAGGAGACCGAGTCAAGCGGTTTTCTCACCACGCAGCTCACTCGAGTGAATAAGTATCTTGATGGTCCAGCAATCCGCGAGACCTTTGAGGTCATCCTCGAACACAAGTGACGAGTAGCCAAACCCTGGGGACGTGACGGAACCGGCAGACCGTCTGGGTGCCGGTTCCGCCTGCCCGCACACTCATTGACATCCCGCCCACGTCTCTCTACCCTCACCTCGTCGAAGCGGTGAAGCAACGTTCGCATGGAGGTGCTCGATGTCCGCCACACCCGTATCGGAATTCGTCTCGACGCGTCGGGTTGGCGACGCCGAGGTCACGGTCATCTCCGAAGGGACGATCAAGTGGGCGCCCCAATTCCCGGTGCCCGAAGCGGAATGGCGCGCCGCCATGCCCGAGGCCGATTCTCGTGGTGCGGTGCCATTGGGCCTGAATGTGGCGCACGTAAAAATCGGTGGCGCCTCGATTCTGATCGACCCGGGCTGCGACATTCCCGGTTCCGCCTGGCAGGATGAGTTCGCTCGGCGCTTCGGAGCGGTGACGCGCACGCCCGGATTCCTGGTGGCGCTGGAGAGTATGGGGATCGACCCAGAAGAGATCACCCACATTCTGATCACCCACGGACACGGCGATCACGTCGCCGGGCTGGCCGTCGAGCAGGACGGCGAGATGGTGCCCCGCTTCCCCAACGCGCGCCACTACATCGGTCGCGCCGACTGGGAGGAGAATCCGCAGCGCGCCAACCCGGAATCCGAGATCTCACGCTATCTCGGGGCAGTCGAGCAGGCTGGCCTGCTGGAACTGGTTAACGAGGAACGAGAGATCGTTCCCGGCGTCATCATGATCCCGGCGCCCGGCGAATCGCGCGGGCACAGCGTTATCCGGGTCGATTCGAACGGCGAGCGCTTCTTCTATTTGGGGGATCTGTTTCACCACGCCGCCGAGATCATGAACATCGGATGGGTCTCCCCGGGTCGTGACGTGGATGCCATGAAGGCCTCGCGCCAACTCGTGATTGACCAGGCCGTCCCGACCGGGGCGATCTGCATCTTCTCTCACGAGCCGTTCCCGGCCTGGGGACAAATCGAGCAGTCGGACGGCGTCAACCGCTGGGTACGCCTCTAGAAGGAAGCCGAATGGCACTCAACTGGTCCTGGCCCGCCTCCCCGGAAGGCTCGACGACGATCACGACCATCGAAGCCCATGCCGCGGGAGAACCACTGCGCATCATCACCGGCGGACTGCCCGAATTGCCCGGCGACTCGATTTTGGCGCGCCGCCGCTACATGCGAGAGCATCTCGATCACGTCCGGCGCGCGCTGATGTGGGAGCCGCGCGGCCACTACGACATGTATGGCTGTGTGGTCACTCCACCCGTGACGACCGAGGCAGATGTTGGTGTTCTCTTCCTGCACAACGAGGGTTATAGCACTATGTGTGGGCATGGCGTCATCGCGCTGGTGACTGCACTTCTTGAAACCGGCACGCTGCCAGCTAATGGCCCAGAGACTCCGGTCAATCTCGACACCCCGGCCGGTCTGGTTCGCGCCACCGGGCACCTCAACGCCGACGGACACGTGGAACGTGTCTCGTTCCTCAACGTGCCGTCGTTCCTCGCTGCACAGGGACGTCGAGATCGACGTGCCGGGAATTGGAACGATCACGACAGACGTCGCGTTCGGGGGCGCCTTCTATGCCGTGCTGCCCGCTGAGCGGGTCGGGCTGAGCGTCGAGCCAGGTCAGACGTCCGCACTGGTTGACACGGGGGAAGCGATCAAACGAGCCGTCAACGGGACACTGACATTGCACCACCCGGACGATGCAGACCTCGAATTCCTCTACGGCACGATCCTGACCGGCCCACCCGAAGACCTGGCACACCACAGTCGCAACATCTGCGTCTTTGCCAATGCAGAAGTCGATCGTTCGCCGACTGGAACTGGCGTCTCGGCTCGCCTTGCAGTGCATCATGCCCGTGGCGAGATCGGTGAGGGAGAAGCGATCGCCATCGAGAGCATTCTCGGTCGATCAAGCGTCTTCACCGGCAGCATCGCAGGCACCACGCGAGTCGGTGACATACCGGCAGTCATTCCGGAAGTGAGCGGCAGCGCCTTCATCACCGGGCGTGGCGAATACCGCATCGATCCGCGCGATCCGCTGGGAGCAGGTTTCCTGGTGCGGTAGTGGAGTTGGCCGAATGCTCATTGCCAGGCAATGGTGTAGGGCGAAGGCAAGCTTCACCCCACGGACGGACATGATTCAGGCTAGAACGTACTGACGATTTCGCCGTCTTCCCAAAGTGGATCGTCCCTCAGGTGCTCACGAACCCGCCGGAACCAGCGGTCCTGCTCCGGATTATCGGCATTGGCACGATACGTTTGTTGATCGTCGAACGCGGCGACCAGAATCATGTGCTCCGGATCGCTCTCCGATCGAAAAACGTATCCACCATTGAACCCAGCTGCGTTCGATCGACGGTCGTGATTCCAGTCGTTCATCAGTTCGATGACGGCTTCTCCTTCACCACTCTTGACGCGAAGCTGCGCGACTGTTCCATACATTGTTATGTCCCTTCAACGTATTCCGAGTTCAGCCTGGTAGGCGATGTTAAACCCGACATTGAAGCGGTCAGTTCCGCGGCTTGATGTTCTGGTTCACCCGGAAGAGGTTAGTGGGATCGTACTTCGTCTTGACGTCGACCAACCGATCGTAGTTATCCCGGTAGGTTGCCTTGACTCGCCCCTGCCCTTCATCCGCCATCAAGAAATTCACATAGCCGCCTTCGGCAGAGTACGGACGCAGCGCATCGTAGTAGTGCCGCATCCAGTCCATGTTCTCCGGCATCTTCGCCGGGTCGGCATCGACCGCCAGCACGATGTGGACGTATTCGACGTCGCGGTGACTGTACGCGGTGTCGTGACGGCCAACCCGCTGAATCGCGCCAGTCTGAGGATAGAGATGCATCCCTGACTGAACCGAAGGCACCCCGGCCCCGTATTTCGCGTGCACGGCGATCTCACCATCAGTCAATTCCGGTACGTAGTCGGCCTTCCAGTAATGCTGCAACCCGGGGGCGTAGATCGCATCGAACATACTGTTCAGCGCCGGGTACGGGATCGGACCAGCAAGATCCACCAATGGTTCAACCACCTCGCGCAACGGACGAATCAGGTTCTCGCCAGCCTTGAGATCGTCGCCCGAATAGCAAACGACAATTGCGGCCATCGGCACGAAGTGAAGTGAATCAGGAATGAACGGCGCCGGTGGCCCCTGGTGAAAGCCGAAGAACGCGCTCATCTCATCGGGCATCCTGCGCATGTACTCACGGAAGAAACTCATCAATTCGGCAGTCTTCTCGACAGGGTAGAAGATCGGACCGCCGTAAACCGTATTGACGGGATGGAGTTGGAATTCGAATGACGTGACTACGCCGAAGTTGCCGCCACCGCCGCGGATGGCCCAGAACAGGTCTTGATTTTGATCGGGCGAGACCGTGCGGAACTGGCCATCAGCCGTCACGATGTCGGCGGAAATCAGGTTGTCGCAGGACAGTCCATAATGGCGCGAGAGATGGCCGAAGCCGCCGCCGAGCGTCAGGCCAGCGACGCCAGTCGTCGAGATGATGCCAGATGGGGTCGCCAAACCAAAAGCATGCGTCGCGTGATCGACCTGGCCCCAGGTAGCGCCACCCTCGACTCGTGCCGTCTTGCGACGCGGGTCGACATGCACCGAGTTCATATCGGCTAAATCGATGAGCATTCCGCCGTCACACGTACCCAATCCGGCAACGTTATGTCCACCGCCGCGTATTGCAACTAGGAGATCGTTCTCGCGCGCGAAACGGACTGATTGGATGACATCTGCCACGTTGGTGCAGCGAACGATGAGTGATGGATGCCGGTCGATCATTGCGTTGTAAACCGATCGACTTGACTCGTAGGCTGCGTCGTGCGACCGGACAATGGTCCCACGAAGGGCACTGCTGAACTTCTCGAGTCGTTCCTGCTCGACTCCGGGAAGCGTCGTTACGTGATCTACGGTCATGCTGTCCTCCTAGTATCAGGATTGGCAAATTCGGAACTCAGGTAATGACGGTCCTGCTCAGTCTCAGCGTGCGAGCACCGGTTCTTCGGTATGGACAAGGCTCTCCCGACGCTCGCTGGCGATCCGAAATACGACTTCGCGAGCGTGCTCGGGAATCCATCGCAAGCGGTCGTGCCGTCCACACTTCGGGCATTCGAGCGCCAGTTCACCATCGCCGGCGTAGATCACGCGTTGATCCTCGACTTCGCCGGTCCATCCACAAAAGCAGGTTTGCAACAACGTGCACCTCCCGTCAGTAACAGAGCGACGACGTTTGACAATGGACAACGCCGCGGCTCTTCATCGTTTACTGGTTAGGGAGAAGGTAGTCGGGGACAATCAACAGACTGTCAACAAACGGTCAAAAGCGAAGTTGCATCGCGGTGCGCAACGTGTCATTCTAGAGATGCCAGCTGCTGAAAGAGATAATGTTTTGGCAAGAGAATGAGTCCCTGATGGCGCGCGTGGCAATTTCCCTCTTTGGACCAGTGAAATATTCTATCGGTGATGGCGCGAGCGCCCAGTTCGCCTATGACAAGGTGAAGGCGCTCCTGTTCTATTTGGTGACGGAAACGGATCGGCCACACCGGCGTGAATCACTGGCCGGCCTCCTCTGGCCTGATCAGGAGGAGTCAGCGGCGCGCCACAGTCTGAACCAGGCACTCTCGAGCCTGCGGCGCACGCTCAATGATCGAGCCGCCGACCAGCCGGTGCTGGTCTCCACGCGTGAAACGATCGCATTTAATCAAGGCTCCGATTGCTGGGTCGACGTACGGACCTTCGAGACGCTTATCGACCAACGGAAGCAGCACGCTCACAGGAGAGCCGAGACGTGCCGCCGTTGCATGGATTGGCTGGCTGAGGCTGTTGCGCTGTATCATGGTTCGTTTCTCGAGCAGTTCTCATTGGCTGGGAATCCTGCCTTTGAGGAGTGGCTGCTGGTGAAACGCGAGCGCTACCGGCAAATGGTCACGAACGCTCTGGATTGCCTGATCGATTTCGCGGAGCATCGCCACGACGACGTAGAGGCCATGAGCTACTTGCGTCGCCAGATCGAGCTTGATGCGTGGCGAGAAGAGAGCCACCGGCGACTGATGCTGCTCATGGCCAAGAATGGTCAGCGGGCGGCCGCAGTGGCCCACTTCGATCACCTTCAGGAACTCATCCGCTCCGAACTGGACATCGACGTTGAACCGGCGACTCGGGCGCTTCACGACCAGATCGAATCGAATTCGCTCGATTATCCAGCGTACCCGCGTTCTCCTTCCAACGTATTGGGGCACGCCCACCACCTTCCGGCGCAGAGAAATACGTTGGTCGGGCGCGAGTCCATGCTCAGAGAACTCCGTGACCTGATCGAGAGCGGCGAGCACCGCCTCGTCACCCTGATCGGCCCGGGGGGAATCGGTAAAACGCGGCTCAGTCTGCAGTTGGCACATGACGAAGGTGAGCCGTTTGTTGATGGCGCCTGTTTCGTGCCTCTGGCCGGGGTGGAGTCCACATTTGCTCTGGTGCAGGCCATTGCCGACGCTCGATCGATCACCTTCTTTGGTGCTCGTGATCCGCACGATCAGTTGCTGGACGCCTTGCAGCATCAAGATCTGCTACTGATCCTCGACAATTTCGAGCACCTGTTGGATGGTGTCGACCTGATCTTGGACATCCTGGATCGTGCTCCCGGCGTCCAACTCCTCGTGACGTCACGCGAGCGACTCAACGTCTACGGAGAGCACGTCTTTCCGGTTCAGGCGCTCGACATTCCAGCACCAGATGACGAGCCAGACGCGATCGAACGTTCCGGCGCGGTGCAGCTGTTCATCCGCAGCGCCAAACGAGCCAACGCGGGATTCGCCGTGAGACAGCCCGACCTTCCAGACGTTGTCCGCATCTGCACGCTCGTCGGGGGAATGCCGTTGGCCATCGAGTTGGCCGCCGCCTGGTCTCCGATCCTGACCTGTCACGAAATTGCCGCCGAGATCGAACGCAGCCTCGACTTCCTGGCTACGTCGATGCGCAACGTGCCCGAGCGACATCAAAGTGTGCGAGCTGCGTTCGATCATTCCTGGCGACTGTTGACTGAGCACGAGCGACAAACGTTCATGCGCCTCGCGGTCTTTCGCGGCGGATTCAACAAGGACGCAGCAGAACAGGTGACCGGCGCAACGCTGCCGACACTGCTCGCCCTGACGAGCAAGTCCTTCTTGGCTCGCAACGGCGCGGGACGCTTTGAGATCCACGAACTGTTGCGCCAGTACGGCGCTGAGAAACTGGAGGGCGCCCCAGACGACAAAACGGCGGCCAACGACGCTCACGCGGGCTACTACACCGATTTCCTCATTCAACGGGAAGAGTGGCTCAAAGGCGACAGGCAACGAAGCGCCCTCGACGACCTGATCGCCGAGAGCGAAAACATCCGAGCAGGTTGGAACTGGGCGCTCAGCGCGGCCAGAGTCGACCTTCTTGAACATCTCGTTCAGGTCTGGCTCTTCTTCGAGATGACCGGTCGCTACCAGGAACTTGTGGAGCTGCTCAACCGAGCAATTCGCATCCTGGAAAAACGAGTAGACGAACAATCCAGGTTCACGCTTGGACGCGCTCTCTCTCGTTACGCTGCGTGCATGCTGCGAATGGGGCACTACGAGCAGGGTGATTCCATACTGACGAGAAGCCACGAGATCTTGAGCGAACAGCAGGAGCCATCCGAAATCGGGCTAAATCTGCATTTTCAAGCGATGTGCGCGCACGGCAGAGAAGACTTTCGAGCCGAACAACGACTGCTCGAGGAAAGTCTGCATCAGACACGCCTCGCCGGAGACCAATGGGTGACCGCCTATTCGCTCAATGATCTGGGAATGGCCGCGTCACTGCTCGGAGAACATGAACGTGCTCAGGGATTGATACAGGACAGCCTGGAAATCATGATCGCGCTGGGCGATTGGCGGGGACGCGCGTTCGCTTTGAACAACCTCGGAACGGTCGTCGGCCGCACCGAGCGATACGAAGAGGCACTTCGATTCCACGAGGAGAGCCTGCAGATTCGCCGTCAAATCGACAATCCTTGGGGAATGGCGCAGTCGATGGCACAGATAGGCATCGCTCTTCGCGCGCTGGGAGACTATGCGGACTCGAGAACGCGTCTACGTGAGGCACTGCGAATCGCGAGCGATCTTCGAGCCTATCCCCTGCTGCTGGACATTCTCACCGAAATCGCCGATCTCTACGCCCAGCTTGGGAGTCAGGCATTGTCCCGGACGATCATGAGTCGCGTCGCCAGCCACCCGTCCAGTGGACCATCGATTCGCTCACGCGCCCGTCAGATACTGGACGGCGACCCGCATCAAGTGACAACCTTCTGGGCAGAACAATCGACCTCCACACACGAACTGGACGAGGTCGTGATGCTGGCGCTGCGGGGAACAAGCGCACCATCGATTTACACTCGTCGCGCGACGATTGAAGCCGATTACCAACACCCTTTGAGGTGATTCATGCGCGCCATCGAGCCACGAGACGCCGGTCACCTGACGATCGGCGGCTTTCGGATCTCCTATGAGGAATTCGGCGAACCGACCGCACCCCCTGTTCTGCTCCTGCCTACCTGGCAGATCGCGCCAAGCCGTCACTGGAAGATGCAGATCCCTCATCTTGCACGGTCGCGACGGGTCGTGACCTTCGATCCCCCAGGAATCGGCGGTGGCGAGCGCACCACCGATCCACGTGCGTTCAAGATCGACCAGGTAGTCGACGATGCAGTTGCCGTGCTCGATCACCTCAACATCGCTCGTGCCGACGTCATCGCGCTCTCGCTCGGAGGCACCTTCGGTCTATGGCTCGCGGGTCGTTACCCGGACCGCGTTGGGAAAACCGTGCTCGTCAACACGGTGGCGCCCGAGTGGGCCATGGGTGAGGATCCGAGCTTCTGGGAAGAGCATGACGCGTATGAAGGCTGGCAGAAACGCAACGCCAACTACTGGAGACAGGATTTCGACGGCTGGCTGGAGTTCTTCCTGGGGAACGTCGCCTCGGAACCGCATTCCAGTAAGATCCTGGAAGACCTGATCTCCTGGGCCAAAGAGACGACACCGGACGTCTTGATCAGCAGTGTGGTCAACCACGCTTTGATGCCCGAGGAATCGCTCGACGAGATTCTACCGAGAGTCCGCGGGCCGCTCTTGCTGATCCACAGCCAGGACGATCAAATTGCTGACTTCAATACGAGCGCGCAGTTGGCGGCAGCGCGGCCGGATTTCGACTTCATTTCCGTCGACAACTGCGGTCATGCCATCCACGTTCGCCAGCCGGTGCGTGTCAATCTGGAAATCGACCGGTTTCTCGGACCCGCCGGACCACGACGAACGCACTGGACTCCTGCTCACAGCCGCACAATCCCGCATGCACTCTTCATGTGCAGCCCGATCGGCCTGGGCCACGTGCACCGCGATCTGGCGATCGCGCGCGAGCTCCGCCATCTTGTACCCGGCCTCGAGATCGAATGGTTGGCACAACATCCGGTTACCCGTGTGCTGGAGGAAGCAGGAGAGCGAATTCACCCGCTGAGCCGCGAACTTGCCAGTGAATCGACCCACTGGGAAGGTTGGGCGGGAGAGCACCGGCTCCACTGTTTCCAGGCCTTTCGCGACATGGACGAGATTCTGCTGGCCAACTTCATGGTCTTTCTCGAAGCGGTTAAGGAGACGCGCTACGATCTCTGGATCGGTGACGAAGCTTGGGAGGTCGATCATTTCCTTCATGAGAACCCAGAACTCAAGTCTGCCCCCTACGTCTTCATGACTGACTTTGTCGGTTGGGTGCCAATGGATCGCTCGGTGGACTCGCGCGAAGCCGCCCTTACCGCCGACTACAACCAGCAAATGATCGAGCAGGTCGAACGCTTCTCCTCCTTGCGTGATCGCGCCTTCTATTTCGGCGACTACGACGACTTGCTTCCGGAACGCTTCGGCGCTGACTTACCAGCAATTCCGGACTGGACCGGCGAGCATTTCGAGGCAATCGGGTACGTCACACCGCTCAATATGTCGGATTATGTCGATATCGGCCAGGTTCGGCGGCAACATGGCTATAGACCTGAACAGGCCGCTGGTGCTGATCACCGCAGGGGGCACCGGCGTCGGCACGGCCCTGCTGCGACGCGCCATCGACGCCTGGCCGCTCGTCCATCAGGCGCGGCCCGACGCGCGTTGCGTGGTCGTGACCGGTCCGCGTATCGATCAGGCGACCCTGTCAAAACACGATGGTCTAGAGATTCGTGGATACGTCCACAACCTCTACGAGCACCTGGCGCTATGCGATCTGGCGGTCGTGCAGGGTGGATTGAGCACCACCATGGAATTGACGGCCGCGCGTAAGCCATTCATCTACGTGCCGATCCGAGACCATTGCGAGCAGGTCTTTCACGTCACGCACCGGCTCAACCGTTACCGAGCCGGCACCCGCATGGAATTCGATACCCTCGAACCCGCTACGCTGGCCGACGCAATGCTGCGAACACTCGGCACCGACACGGGCGGCTTTCGGCCAGTCGACTCAGGCGCGGCCGCACGTGCCGCGGCCAGGATCGCTGAACTTCTATAGCGACAGCGGCGCGACCAGATTCATCGTAGACTGCTCACACAGAGCGCGCTCACCAGGAGCGCCGTACAGAAGGAACAGGCTTGCATGGCGTCGGTTCAGTTGGAAAGCGGTCGACGGATCTTCTTCGACGAGGCGGGGAGCGGACCACCGCTGCTGATGATCTGCGGCATGGTCGGCGTGCGACAGATTTGGACGCCGCACGTGCCGGAATTGAGCCGCCACTTCCGGCTGATAATGATCGACAATCGCGAATCGGGCGAAAGTGATCCCGAGCGAGGACCGTACACGGTATCGGACATGGCCGGTGACTGCGCTGCCTTGCTCGGCGCGCTCTCAATCGACCGGGCGCACGTGCTCGGGCACTCGATGGGAGGCTTTATCGCGCTGAATCTGGCCGTCGATAATCCGGCATCGATCGATCGATTGATCCTGGTATCAACCACCCCGGCGTCAGGCAAAGCCTTGGATCGTCCCACACCCCAGCTCGATCCGTCCAACTGGATCGCCGATCCCGTCGAGCGCACCCGGCGCCAGCTTCGGTCAGCCGCCGCGCCGGGCTACTTTGACAGCCATCCCGATCAACTCGAGTCCGTTAGCCAGTTGATGCGCGGCAACCGGCTCAGCTTCGAGGGCATGCAGCGCCGCATGCAGGCGACCTATTCGAGCCACGACGTGCGGTCGCAGCTCGCGTCGATCGAAGCGCCAACGTTGATTATCCATGGTGATGCCGATCGCGCGATTTCGCTGGAGAACGGCCGAGCCATGGCCGAGGCAATTCCAAATGCGCAGATCACGGTCTTCGAGAATGTCGGGCACTTTCCGCAACTCGAACGCACCGACGACTTCCATCGCGCGGTGATCGATTTCCTGAATGCGCCGCTAGACTGACCACGCCTCGATCTGATCGTCGAAGCGTGACGGTCGGAACGCCTCGAGTCGCGGGTCGGGCGATCCGACCAAAATCGAGGAGGACATCAGATCGGCGGTGATTACCGCCATCTGGATGCCGGTCTGGTAGTGGCCCGTCGCGACCCACAGATTGTCGACTCCGGGGACCCTGCCCATGATCGGCTGGTCGTCGGCCGATCCCGGTCGCAGCCCGGTCCACATCGAGGTGATCTCGCCATCGAGCAGGCTCGGCGCCAGCTCTGCGGCGAGATCGAGGCACCATTGCGTGTTGCGCGCCACCAGCCGTTTGTCGAACCCGACGCGTTCCTTGGTGGCGCCGACCGCGACCGTCCCATCAGTCCGTGGCACGAGGTGGCCTCCCCCGAAGCGACCGATAATGCGATGCGGCATCAGTGGCGCACCGGCGATAGCCAGCATTTGACCTTTCGAGGGCAGCGTTGGAATCGTCGCGCCGAGCGGCCCAGCGAGCTGCGACGTCCAGGCTCCGGCGGCCAACACGACCTGGCCAGCCGCGAGCAAGCCATTCGCCGTCTCGACCCCAACCGCACGACCACCGGCCAGCCGAATACCGGTCACCGGCGTATGCTCGATGATTTGCACCCCGGTCGCCCTGGCTGCTTCCGCGGTGACACGCGTCAGATCGTAGGTGAACACGCTGGCGGCCTCGTGCACCAGCACGCCACCCAACACTCGTTCGGGGAGCACCGACTCGAGTCGGCGGACCTCGTCCCCATCGAGCCACTGGACGTGGAACCCGAGCCCTTCCTGCCAATCGGCCAGCACCCGCAATTCGGCGGCTTCATCTTCATCAAGTGCTACTGTCAGCTCTCCCCGTAGCAGGAATCCGGTGCGACTACCGGTCACCTCCTCGATCCGATCGACGAAGGCCGGATAGGCCAGGATGCTGTCGGCAGTCAATTCGGCTTTGACCCGCGGGGTATCAATCGAGGATGGCGGTGAGATGATCCCTGCCGCGGCGCCGGATGCCTCGCGACCGACCGAACCTCGTTCGACCACGATCACCGAAAGACCGTTGCGACCAAGCTCGTAGGCAATAGCGCATCCGATGATTCCGCCACCAACGATGGCGACGTCGGGACTGCCATTCATTCCGCTGGAATCACGCCCGGCCATGGAGACCTCCCACCGCTGATCACGTCACGCCTTTGGGTGCTGATCACATGATCGCAAAGCATGACGAGGCACACCAGACTGCGCGTGATCATTCACCGCCAATTGCGACTGGCTGGTGGGCGGCTCGCTGCCGCACTTGTGCACTCGCTTCACCAAGGTGCCGGTGAAGCAGCCAGTAGCCGTAGAGGGCAAACAGGGCAAACAGGCCGACGTTGATTAACCCGGAGGTGATGTCCACTCCAGATGAGGTGCCGGTGCTGGAGGTTGAAGTTTGCAGCACGTTTACCAGGTCCATGGCGAAGTGGATGAAAATCAACGGCCAGATCGCTCCGGTTACTAACGCCACTGCGGCGAAGACGAAGCCGATCAGCATGGTGTAGGCGACCTGGAACAAGACGTTCCCCACCCCGTTTCCGGTAGCGATGTTCACCAGGTGCATCGAGCCGAACAGGATTGAGGAGATTACCGCGGCGCGCATCAGGCCGTGCGGTGCCAGCGTACGCAGCACAACGCCACGGAACGTCGCCTCTTCGCCAAATCCGACTGCCAGAGTCGTCAACACCAACAGTGCGATTCTTCCCGGATCCGAGACGGTGAACCCCGAACCAAAGAAGAGCGGGAAGAGCGGAATCAGCAGGAGGGGCAGAAACGGGGCCAGCGTGGACCAGGTCGGCCATTCGCTGAAACCTGCCGTTCGCCAACCGACGATCGCGGTCAAGATCACAGCCGGAATGAGAATGCGCGTCGCGTCAATGCCGAGCAGAATCCACGGTTTCATCGTGACCGACGTGGCATGCTCGGGAATGACCAGTGTCCAGGCTGCGAGGGCAAGCGTGAATGCGGCGGAAACGGCGACGGCAAAAGCGAGCGGCCGTCGAAGACTGAAGCGTTGCATGATGCGACCTTCCGCTAGCGCGGCTCACGGGACGCTTCTGCAAAGCGGTCCAAAGAACCGCACCGTGCCGGTGGCCCCCACCGGTTCACTTCGACCGTACGGGACCGTTCATGACACGTGCAAAACAGAATTGTTCAATCGTGCAACAAAGTCGTGGCACCGGGCACAGAAAGTGATGAGTGTTGGAGAGAGGAATGTATGGCGTTGAGCTGCGGCGCGCCGTTAGGCCATGATGCTCCGCATGCGGGTGCGATAGACCTCGATATGCCGATACACTTCTTGCTCAGCGGCGTCCGCGTCACCCGCAGCGATCATCTCCAGGAGATCGCGGTGTGTGTCGATCCAGACACTTCCGGAGTCGTCGAGGCGAAATGAAAGCTGCCAGTAGCGCAACAAGGACGTATTGATCTCGAGGGAAAAACTGGTGAGGTATTCGTTACCACTCACTTTGCCGAGCAGGATGTGGTACTCGAGATCGGCAATTGCGATGGGAGCGAAATCGTTGGCCTCAACGAATTGCTCGGCACGCTGCAAAATCGCGCGCATCTGATTCGCCTGCACGCCAGTCATACGCTCCGCGGCAAGCCGAGCAATCGGGGGCTCGATCATCACCCGTGCTTCGTTCACCTGCAGGATATCCGTGAGCGACAACTGACTGACGAAAGCGCCGCGACGCGGTGACCGCACGATCAGACGCTCGTGCGCCAGGCGAAGCATTGCCTCACGCAGTGGGGTGCGTCCGGTACCGAGTCGATCCATCAATTCGCGCTCGTCGATCGCCGTGCCAGGAGGTAGCTCATGCGTGATGATCATCCGGCGAAGTTCTCGATACGCGGTCTCGACCTTCAGCGGTCCCGGTGAGCGCCTCCTATCGGCGGCCGTGGCCACAAGTTCACCTCCAGAATTCCCAAATAGCCCTTGACAGAGATTCGTGCGTTCCAACGGCGGCAACGTTAACGTTCACGGTATCGCCAGCGTTGCTTGACGCACTCGAAAACGCCAGGCAGCCTTGCGTGCCGATCAAGGCCATGAGCCGCATGTCGTTGCGTCACGCGTATGTCTCATGCGCCGTTGTTATCGCATAACAACCCATACCATAGCACGTCTCTGCCAATCTCGCCTCTGGCGTCCCACCCACGCCTGCGGTAAGGTGACGCGGGTTCCGCGGCGGTCGTCGCAGCGGTCGGCCGCTCCAGACAATCCGTCCGAAGCGGGCCAGAATGAAACCAGAGTGGAGTTGGGGACTCGCGAATGGACACACTTCTCGTCGCGATTGGTGGTGCGATTGGTGCGGCCGGTCGGTATCTGATTGGCGGCTGGGTTCAGTCAATTGCGGGGTCCGGGTTCCCTGCCGGAACATTCTTCGTCAACGCGACCGGCTCCCTGGTTATTGGGCTCATTCTCGGTCTGGCAGAGCGAGGCTCCATCTCCGGTCAGGCGCGACTGCTGCTTGCGGTCGGGGTGATGGGCGGCTACACCACCTTCTCCAGTTTTAGCTATGACAACTTCGGCCTGCTGCAATCGGGTGAGATCGCACGTCTGCTTCTTAATATGGCCGGGCAACTTGCCATCGGTCTGTTCGCAGCCTACGTTGGAGTGGTGATTTCCCGGGCGATTGGAGGTCTTGCGTGAACTACAGTGACGCAGTCAAGCTCACCGCCTACGTCAGCGATGCGGTTCGCTACGAGCACAAGCCGCTGTACGAGGCGGTACTTGAACTCCTCCACAAGGAGGGAATTTCGGGAGCCACGGTGGCGCATGGCACCGCTGGCTATGGCGCCGACAAACAGCTTCACACTATCAAGATCCTGCGTCTGTCGAACGATTTGCCAGTGATCATTACCGCCATCGATACCCAGGAAAAGATCGAAGCGGTGATTCCAAAGCTCGACTCGATGATAGAGAAGGGCTTGGTCACCATTGAGGACGTGAAGATCGTTTTCCATCGTCCCGAGGACTGAACGATTTTCGCGGACATGACCGTGAGGTGCGTGTGAAGCCCACGACGGTGGATGAGTACATCGCGCAGGCGCCAGAGCAGACGCGCAACAAACTCGAGCGCCTACGGAGTGCGATTCGGGACGCGGTTCCCGAGGCACTCGAATCGATCAGCTACGGCATGCCCAATTACCAGTATCACGGACGCTTGGTCTACTTTGGCCTGGCCAAGCGTCACATCGGTCTCTACATCCCTTCCCCCATCGTCGACGAGCATCAGGACGACCTCAAGGGTTATTTCGCCCATCAAGCGACGATCCACCTCCCGCTCGTCGAAGACATTCCGGTTGCTCTGGTAACGAAACTGGTCCAGGCCCGTGCTCGAAAGAACGAAGAGGCCATCTCCCACGAAGTCAACTAGACGTTGGTCCGTGGGGGCAGACTGCGTCTTCCCGCTGCTTCTCTATCGAGTTCCAGTCGCGACAACGTTCGTAAATATTGCTCTAGCCGGCGCCGGTAATCCCCAGCCATGACATCATCCGGAGAACAGACCGGTCGTACAATACGACTGGTGACGACTCGTGCGCGGAACCTGGTAACCAACCGGCGCGATAAGCGGGCAGATCACGATTTCAGACGTCGGCCAGAGAAGCGAGTCCCGCGCGAGATTCGGACTGGCCACCCTGAGGTGCGAAGCACGGCCACCGGCTGAGGAACGGGACGATTCGCTTGATGAACCGGGTGTTCGGGTCGATCACCGAGACGCGACAGGCCGAAGTCGTTCGTGAGATTGCCCACGCGGCGCGCGTCTCTCGTGATTTTGTCTTGCTGGTTATTCTCAGTTGCATCATCTGTACGTTTGGGTTGGTCCTGAACAGCGGCGCGGTCGTTATTGG
Source organism: uncultured Chloroflexia bacterium (assembly GCA_963782955.1). GTDB lineage: Bacteria > Chloroflexota > Chloroflexia > Thermomicrobiales > Thermomicrobiaceae > CALAGB01. Next base: position 1,149,056 of record CAWALJ010000002.1, read on the forward strand.
CGCGATGCTCATCGCGCCGCTGATGTCGCCAATCCTGGCCCTGGCGCTTGCGCTCGTACGCGGCGACACCCATCGCTCGGCTCGTGCCGCCGTCACTGTCTTCGTTGGAGCACTGCTGTCAGTTGGACTCAGCACGGTTCTTGGACAGCTTGTGTCGACCAGCCAGTTCAATTTTCTCGCTCAACTACCCACTGAAGTCGTCAGCCGAACCCAACCGACATTGTTTGACCTGACAATCGCGCTCGCTGGAGGGGCAGCCGCAGCCTACGCCCTGGCCCAGCCCAACCTATCTGCAACCCTTCCCGGAGTCGCGATCGCCACTGCACTGATGCCACCACTATGTGTCGTCGGCATAGGCCTCTCTCAGGGACGATCCGACATTTATGATGGCGCGGCGCTCCTGTTTCTCTCAAACCTCGTCGCCATCATCTTCGCCGGTGGTCTCGTGTTCGCCGGCGTGGGATTTGGTCCATTCCGGCACGCTGAACGGCGAATGATCTTCTCCAGGTCGTTCGCGGTTAGCGGCGCGATGGTGCTGCTGGTCACCGTTCCCCTGATTGGGTTCATGGTGAATATCACCGTGAACGCCCGCGAGAACCAGATGATCAGCACCACGTTGAACGACGAGCTACAACGGATCAACTCTGATGCGAGCCTGGTAAGTTTCGACGCGCATCAGCAGAGCGGTCAACTTGAGATCGTGGCGACCATTCGCACCCCACGGCAGCTAACCTTCACTGAGGCTACCTCGATTCAACGCAAGATCGCCACGAAGATCGACAAGCCGGTGGAACTCCAACTCCTGGTGGTGCCGCTGACCAAGCTCGATACGCTGAATCCACCCACGCCAACGCCAACGCTGGCACCGAATGCCACTCCGTCACCAATACCGACGGCCACATCCGACGCCAGTGCCAACAGCAACATCAACGCCGGTTCCCAGCCCAACGCCGACGCCCACACCTACTCCCACGCCAACTCCAGTTCCGACGCCGTCACCGACTCCTGTACCGACCCCGACGCCCACTCCGACACCGCCCAGCTATGCGGCAGTCGCAGCGACGGCTGGGCGCGGCGTCAATGTGCGTGCAAGCGCCGGGTTTTCCGCCGTCATCGCCACACTTGATGACGGCACCGTGGTGCAACTCACCAACAGGACGGCCGACGTCGATGGAATCTCCTGGGTTGAAGCCATTCTGCCGGATGGGCGTCTCGGCTGGATCGCCGCCAGTTATCTGGTCCCCTATCGAACGTTCCAGAGTCCTTGAACGCCGAGGTCTTGGCAAGCACCGCTTGATTCATACTACCGACCCGCCAGGGTCTTGAGATCTGGCGGGCTCCAGGTTTCGAGATCGTCGCGGCTCAGGCAATAGTCCGCGATCTGCTCCAATGATGCCCACCAGACACCCTCAAATCCGTTGATGAACTCGATCAAACGCTCCAGCATCAGCACCCGAGAGGGCCGTCCGCTGACGAACGGATGCATGGTCAGGATGAACGCACCATTGTAGCGGTGATACCCGGCGAACTCGCTCGACCAGACGTCAAAGACCTTGTCCGGGCTGGAGATACCCACGTTTGTGGTGTATTGCGGATAGTCGTCCAGGATCCATTGAATGGGCAGTTCGAGCAGGTTGCCCGACGGTGTATCGACCAGGTACGGAATTTCGTTCCCCATCAGACTAGTGTCGTAACGAAATCCGTAGCGCTTGAGTAGGTTCGGAGTTCCCGGTTTGAGCTCCCAGGCTGGAGAGCGATACCCCACCGGCTTGCGGCCAGTAAGGCGTTCCAGTACCTCGATGCCGCGCGCCAGAACGGCTTCTTCTTCCTCGTCCGACAGGCGATCCGGCCGTTCGTGCAGGTAACCATGATGCCCAACCTCATGCCCCTCACCGATGATGCGCTCGATCATCTCCGGGTGCAGTTCTGCAGTGAATCCGGGCACGAAGAAGGTGGCGGGGATGTCGTACTTCTTCAACGTGTCGAGGATGCGAGGGACACCGACAGTTGGGCCATAGACGCCGGTGGAGGTGAGCGTCAGTCGCTCGTGCCCATGCTCGCGGTCCATTACCAGTGGGATGGTCTCACCATCGGCATCGAAGGTCAGCGCCGCCGCGACCTGCTTACCGTCGGGCCAGGTGAATCGTGCCATGCTGTTCCTCCCTCGATCGATTCGGTCTGTTTCGATCCTGATGCTGCGTGCCAGTCGCTCAAGCGGTCATTCATGAACGCCCTTAACGGCATCCTAACCGGAATGGGGATCGAGCGAAACGAAATTGGCAGGCGGTGGATTGAAAGGCGGCCGCGGGCGGGCGATCATGTCGACGTTTGGCGGCGCTCACGCACAACGGCCGTCAGCCGGGCGAGAAGAGATTGGACGAGAGGAGGGCATCATGCCCTACGCGGACGCCGGTGGCATCAGACTCTACTACGAAAGCGTTGGTGAAGGCACGCCGCTCATTCTGCAGGGGCATCATCACCTGCGTTGGATGGTCTTTCAGGCGCCCTATTTCGCACAGTTCTACCGCTTCATCACTTTCGACCGGCGTGGAACTGGGCGTTCCGACGACCCGCCGGGTCCGTGGACCCTGGCCGACCTCGCGCGCGATCTACGCAACTTGATGGACGCGCTCGACATCGACAAGGCTATTGTCGGCGGCAACTCACTTGGCGGGGTGATCTCGTCGCAGTTCGGACTCGACTATCCAGACCGAGCGCTCGCGCTGATCGTGGGGCACACCGTACCGTACTTCTGGCCGTTGGGCCGTAAGTGGCTGGAGGACCAGATCGACGCCGCTGAGCGAAATGAGCGCATCATCGTGCGTCAGCCTCGCTCCTACGACTGGGAAGAGGACGGGCCGCCGACCATCGCTGACGGGTTTGGCGAGACTCAGGTCGGACGCTATCTCGCTACGCTGAAGACTCCGCTCGGCACGCGCGAATCGACCGTGAAGGTGCTCAGCGCATTCCTCGAATGGGATCAGCGACCGCGATTTCCGGAACTGCAGCGCCTGGATGTTCCGGCGCTGGTGATCGTGGGTGGTAACGAGCCACAGAAGACGATCGAACTCTCGTACGAGTGGCAGCAGCAGTTCAAGAACTCGGAGTTCATGATTCTGCCGAACACGCATCACTCTTCGGCTGCCGAGAATCCGGTCGGCTGGAACAGCGCGGTACACGGGTTCCTGCAACGTCAGGGGTTCTGATCGCCGTCCGCGAGCCGTCCGGCATCACTGATTCGGGCGGCTCGTCTTTCCTCTTGCCCAGAATCCCCGCTCCCATCACAAATAACGCTCAAATAACGTCGGCCATCTACTATGGTCTGGATTCGGCCTCTGATGGGGACTCGTTACCTTGAGATGTGAGACATCCACCTGGGAACGACCCGTTGAGTTGTTGTGAGTCGCGCGACAAGTCCAACGATTCGGCGGCGCACGCCATTGTCGTGGATGTCACGTACGTGACCACCCGGGGTTAGGGGAACAATGGAAGAGCGACGCTTTGATGATCTGACGCGGATGTTCGGCCGCGCGACTTCGCGCCGCCAGGTACTCAAGGGATTGGTTGGCGCGGTGATGGGCGGAGCGTTCGCCAGTGTCGGCCGACATGCAAAGCTTCCACTCGCCGCTGCAGCCACTCCAGTCTGTAATGGGGTCGCGTACGATCCATCCACACAATGCTGCGAACCTGCGGGTATTCAGCCACGTCATCCGATCGCCAACCTCGACCTGTGTCCGAACCGAGTGCCGCACCCGGGGCACGTTCCTTCATTCAACGGATGTGGTCCAGAGAATGGCTTCGCGAAGTACCTCATTCCCAATCGCATCGGCCCGCTTCGCAACGTCAATTTCACTCAGGCCTGCAACAACCATGATATCTGCTACGACACCTGCAACAGCGACAAGTCGGTCTGTGACGCGAACTTCTTCAACGACCTCTCGGCCGCCTGCGCGGCCGCCTATCCCGGGAACAGTTGGTATCAATCGTATATGCGCACCGTCTGCATCAATGTCGACGCCCGCATCTACTACCTGGCGGTCTCACAAACACCGACCGGTCGTGAAGCGTACGCGGACGCGCAGAAAGGGGCTTGCGATTGCTGTCCTGTCTGCGAAAACTGCGACGGGCCGAGCGACAAGTGCTGCAACGACCTCTGTGTCGATGTGTCCAGTGATCCGGCGAACTGTGGCGATTGCGGCAAAGTGTGTGCTGATAAGCAGATCTGCAGTAACGGTGTTTGCCAATGTCCTGACATCACCTGTCCCCCCAACCAGACACTCGACCCCAACACCTGTGAATGCGCCGGAGACGGTGGCGGGACAGGCGGCTGTCCGCCATGCCAAAGCCTGGGTGACAATGGCTGCGAACCCGACCCGACTATGGATGGACGAATGTGCGGAAGCTGCGGCAAATGCAGCGGCGGCACCTGTGTGCCGGACCTGACCCACACGTGCCCGACATGCTCTGAGTGCCAGGCAGGCGGCAACTGCGCGCCGGTGGCGGATAACACCTCTTGCGGCGACAATGAGGTCTGCTGCCAAGGAACCTGCACCTCAGGATCGACGTGCGGTCCGTGTCCTTCGGGTGAGCACCAGTGCCCGCCTGACGTCTTCAACAACCAAACCTGCTGCGCGGACGGTTACGACTGCTGTGCCGCCGACAATGGGGAAGCCGTTTGCGGGCCGACGAACGGGGTCTGCTGTCCGGTTGGCACCACGTTCCAGTGCGACCAGGAATGCTGCGACGCGGCCAGCGAGACGTGTGGCTACGCAAAAGACGGCACCGGACATTGCTGTCCGCAGGGCGAAGGTGTCGTCGACGACGGCACCTGCTGTCCCAACGACCAATTCTGCATCATGAGCGATGGAAGTCACATCTGCTGCCCCAGCGGTCAGCAGTGTGCGAGCGATCCGGAGCAGACGGTGAGCATCTGTTGCGATAGCCCATATGCTGACTCCGACGGAAACTGCTGCGCCGCCAACTTCGGCTACGCCACCTGCGTTGATGGCAGCTATATCTGCTGCGATCCAAGTCAGAGTGATGCGGTCTGCTGCGCCAACCATGGGGGAGCGCGGTAGGCAACGAACGGACTGGTTTGCAAGTCAATCAACGCCCGAGCCATTACCTGACTCGGGCGTTGCTGTTCGGTCTCAAAGGAGATTAGCGACGATGCGCGATGATACCTTCACTTCAACGTTGCGCTGTAGATCGCGTTGAACAGCAGCCGGTAGGTACCGCGCATCTGGGCGCGGAACTGCGGCCGGAAGCCGAACAGAATGGCATGGCCGTCGCCGACTGGCGCGTCGACCAGTGCGGCGCGCCCCTGAAGGTAGTGCGCGCCCAGCACCCAACCGGAGAGGAGCGGATCGGTGTGCGGATAGCGGGCGACGGTTGCCGCGCCATTGAGCACGTCGAACGCTGGGCTGTTCACGAAGAGCGCCGCCACTTCCCGCTCCATACCCCACCCGATGGGATGGTGATTGTCAACGAGCAACTGAAGCAGCGACCCTGGACTGTAGAACGAGTCACTCGGCACGTTCTCGATGGTATTGACCACGGGGAGGTAGAGGTGCCGGATCACCAGATCGCAGGCGGAGTCGAAGGCAATGACCGTTCCGCCGCCATGCACGAAGCGGCGCAGATTTGCTGCCCCCTGATCGCCGATACCACCCGAGAACTCGGCGGGATAGACCTTGGGATCGTTCCCTTCCATGATCTCACGGGCTGATTGCTGCGGCAAGATGATCACGTCGAAGCGGGACCGTAAGTTCCCCTGGCGCATATCGGTGTCGCGCAGCGTCTCGAACGCCACATCGTAGTGCTCAAAGATGAAGCGCGTCCAGCCCTCGTCGATGCCGTTCGGTCGCCAGCTGCGATAGAGACCAACGCGCGGCTGTCGCAGCGAGCGGAACTCGGCCGACGGCTTGCGTCCAACACCTTCAAAACGCACGTGGGCGCCTGCGGCGATCTGTTCTAGCCGCCCGGAGTCCACTCCTTCGATCAGGAACGTTCCAGCCGTCCATTCTCGATCACCGGAGCGGAAACTTTCAGTCGAGCGCCGAATGTCGGCACCAGCCGCGAGCAGTTGATTGACCGCTTTGAATGCGGCGTTCGTCTCGCAGTCGAGTAGGAATGACGTGCGAGTCCGACCATGCACCTCTCCAGCTGGGAGTTCGGCCCGATCAATGAGCTCGAGGTCAGCCTCGAACGCGTGCTCGACCTGCACCGAGTCGACTCCCATGTAGAGGGGAAGCGAATGGGCCGTGATGTCATAGGGCGGCTTGGGTGGACCACCTGGATAGAGCCGCAGATCCGGGTAGTGCTGCACTTCAAGCAGTGTCTTGGCGAAGGAACTGAATGGCTGAGACATCTTGACCACGTGGGTTCCGGCCGGGTACTCGACACCGGCGGCCGTGAACGGCTTGCGAGCGCGATGCACCTCGACCAAGCCGTCTTGCAGCACCTGGAGCATCTCGGTGGTCGTAACGGCATCACGTTGTTCGGCTGGAATCACGAAGGCGAAGGGAGAATCGCGCTCGACAGCATGCTTCTGCACCTGCCAGAAATTGCGCACCCACTGGCGACGATAACATGCCGCATTCTTTAGACATGCCAGAGCCGAAATCTTATTGTATTCGACGATGTCACGCAGGCGCCATTCGCCACCGTTCCAGGGATTCGGGTGGTTCCAGCGACTTTCGCGCGGGTTGAAGCCTCGCGCCTCGCGCAGGTCGACACCGCTCAGATGTATCGGCGTGGCGATCTTGCAACTGGCCGCCTCCGACAGGACGCGAATGCCGCCGTGGTAATGCTGATAAGCACGGGATGGCGAATACGCGTCGAAGATAATCTCGGTGGCCACGCCTGCCTTGCCAGCCGAGGTCAACGCCGCGGCCATCGACGTGCCAACCTGGGCGATCTCGGCCTGGAGAATCGGGTCGACGTTCGGGTCGTAGGGATCGATGAAGGGGGGTAGCACGTAGCGCGCGCCATCGGCCATCATTTGATGCTGATCGAAGACGATCTGCGGGTGCCACGCGTTGTGCACCTTCTCCACCGCCAACCGGTTCTCGACCTGAGTGAGCATGAACCAGTCGCGGTTGTTATCGTGGCCGGTGTACTTGTGATAGATCTGCGGTGGCTGCGAGCCTTCCGAGCGCGTTCCCAGCGTCTCTTGGTACCAGTTGGCCACCAACTCCATGCCGTCCGGATTGAGCGACGGGACGAGCAGGAAGACGACGTTGTCGAGGATCTGCTGTACCTCGTCGTCGTCCCGCGTCGCGAGCTCGTACACCAGTTCCGGGGTCATCTGCACCGCGCCGACTTCCGTCGCGTGAATGCTGCAGCTGATCATGACCACGCAGCGCCCCACGTCCACCAGACGTTCGGCTTCCTCATCTGACAGCGTGCGCGGGTCGGCCAGTCGCTTCTGCACCTGCCGTAGCTCTTCGAGGCGAGCCATGTTCGCGGCCGACGAGATGGTCAGCAGCACGAACGGTTGGCCCTCGGTCGCCTTGCCTAATTCCTCGTAGTTGACGCGATCGCTGTTCGCGGCGATGTTCTGGAAGTACTGCAGCATATCGGCCCATCGAACGAGCTTGCGGTCCGTTCCCATTTGGAAACCGAAGCGCTCGTCGGGAGACACAAACGCAGGGCTCGGTTGGCTCATCGAGACACCTCTCGTGGTGGATTCGAACAGGTCAAGGAGTGGCAGGGACGCTGTCGCCAATCTGATCTACTCTACCACCGGCCAGGCAGAATTCGGGTCAGTCTTATTGTGATTGGGGAATTTTCACCGTCAGAGACCAGGGGCCTTTGGCGACCTGCTGATCACCAGCGGATTTGAGCCCCTTGAGGGAAATCCAATCGAGACGAAACTGCAGATTGCCGGACGCGGGCACGTCGAGTAGCTGGACCATTGCGTGCCAGCCATCAGCATCGAACTGGCCAGCACTCATGCCAAAGTAAGTTGGCGGGCTGGTGGAAGAGCTTACTCCGAGCGACCAGATGCCGGTGGAGGCGATGGCTGACCCACCAGTGGCAGCGGGAGATCCAAATCCCGGACGTGGCACGAGGTAGAGATCCTTGTTACTCACGATCGTTCCGCGCAATTCAACGCTCGTCACCGCAAACCCAGAACGATACTGACTTACCTCCAACTGCATGCCATTGTTGGTGACGGAACCTGGCGGCTGTTGCGACACAGGCAGCTGTTCAATCGCCGATAAGTCGACAGGCACTTCAACTCGACCAGCAGAAGTCGGCTCGCCGTTGACCGTGCGAACCTGCAGCGTCAGCATCGTCGCGCTCGGAGCTGGACTGGAGTTGAACTCGGTGAAGACCAGCGCCGGACCGGCGACGGGATGCGGACCAGTGAACTGGGCAGGATCGCTCCCGGACAGCAGGTCGAACATGAAACGCGGAGGTTGATCCCCAGCGAACTCGAGAAACGCGGCATCTCGATCGATGGCCAGGAGCTTCAACGTCACGCTATTACCGCTGACCTTTACCGTCTTGTTCAGGTCGTAGACGAGCCCGTGAGGCCGCAGCTTCGCCACGATCTGATCGATCTGCTCCCTCCGCTGCTGCACCTGAGCAGACGAAATGGTGGCGGATTCGTTCGAGGAGCCGGAGGTGTCACACGCAGCGAGCGAAAAGACGAGCATGACCGTCAGCAACGGGAGCAGGCGGTACCGGTAGTGACTGTGGGATTGAGACAAGAAACCCTCCAACCGGCAAAGGATCAACAATGATGATGTTTGAGTGAAGTATACAGCGAACAACCCCGTGTGCATGGACGTCGATAGCAGAGGAGAGCACACTCGTGGTCGACCGAAGGAACCGCTCACCCGGCAGGAGACCAACTTCTGACGGTCACTCTGAGGCGACAGCCGAAGCATCTCTCCGTCTCAACTGGTGCCGTAGTCAAACCCAAACGGAGAGATTCTTCACTGCGCTGCGCTCCATTCAGAATGACAGAGTTAGTTGATCGGATTTCACGTGGCGAAGAGCCAGATGGAGGATTGCATCTCCCCAATTCGCCGATCGTCCTTGGAGGATATCCATTGCATCTCGGCAACCTCACGGCGCGGTTGGCACACTGCCCAGATTGAGCCAATCTCCCGTCGAACCGCTACCCGTCACCGGCAGCATCTGGCCATTCGCCGTGCTGACCAGTCCGAGGCGCACCGGCAGTTGCCCGGTCACCGTCACCTGCGATAGATCGAGCACCAGGCGATCAACGACCAAATCTCCCGGCTTCCAGAGCCGCGGCGGCGACATGCCCCGTAATGCATAGTCTTTCCGCTGCACCACCACGTTGCCGCTCGCGTCTCGCACCTCGGTCCAGATCTGATAATCGCCGTCGAGCGCTTTGCGCACATACCAGCGACTGGTGATCGTGAGCTGGCTACCGTTCCGCGTAATCGTGTCGCCCAGGTAGTCAAGGCCAGCGCCGAAGGTCGCTTGGGCGTTGCCGGGATCGGGCTGATTCGGTGTGAGCGAGCCGGGTTCGCGCACGGCCAGCGCGTTGTGATAGAGATCGACCACCACCAGCGTGAACCCAGCACGCAACTTGGCGTCGATGGCATTGTGGTCGATGGCGACGCCGTGCGGCTGGAAGTCGTAGCGCCAACCGGAGACGTTCGGCGCCAGTGAGTAGGACTCGGCATCGACGTTGAGTCCCGATCCGGCGTAGATCAGGCGGTTCAGTCCGATGTAGTTGGGTTCGATCTGCACGCCAAGATGGCCGCGCGGGAACTCCTGCGTCTTGGGCGAGAACCAGGATGGGACGTTGAGAAACAGGAGTTTGCCGTTTGGATGCGCTTCCCCTTCGCGAATGATCCCATCAGCGATCTGACTACCGTACTCCAGCATCGTGATGCGCCGGTCGATGAACAGAACGCTCTGCACCAGCACCACGCCGATCAGCACCAGCGTGACGCCACGCCAGGCCCTGGTCAGCCAGGTTCGTTTGAAGGTGAGGGAGGGAAGCAAGCCCCAGAAGATGGCGCTGGCGGGCGCGACGACGTAGAGCAGGCGCGGGCTGTTGAGCACGTATTCGTAGGTCAGTCCGACAATCGCCGGGGTGAAGACCATGCCACCGACCGCGACGGCGAGGAGCGGCGTCCAGACTCTTCCACGCACGAAATAGATCGCGAGGGCGGCCACGATACCAGCCGCGCCCAGGAACAGCACCAGTCGCATCGGGCTGGCACCAAGGAGATGTGACACCCAGTAAGTCTGCCGTGTGACCGGGTAGGCGAAGCCCTCCAGCCAGACTCCCGTGTTGTGGACGTAGTCGGCGAATGTCCGATGATCGGCGCCCGGCTTCTTCATGGTGAACCAGAGCCACAGGTAAAGCCCCTCCAGCGCCGCCGGGATAGCCAGCCAGAAGCTCGGACGGCTGATCCGGCGCTGACGCCACCAGATCAGCATCTCAATGCCGACCAGGAGCGGCAGCACCACCACGCCGTATTCATGCGTCCAGAGCGCCACTCCTGACAGGAGCGAGGCGATGAAAAGCCGCACGGGTGAGTTGAGCGTGCGGCCGTCGTACCAGATGAGCAGCACGGCCAGGACTTCGGCCGTCACCAGCGTGTGAACCAGCGTGCCCTCGATCTCCAGCGCCTGATAGCTGAACGGATAGAGGAGAAAGAGGATCATGGGCAGCAACGACCAGCGAGAGCCGGTCAGGCGCCAGACGATCATGAAGATGAGCCAGCCCGAAAGGATGTGGGCCACAAGTGGCAACAGGTGCAGCACCGTCGTGTCGTAGTGGCCAGTCAGATCGTAGATCCCCTTCCAGATCATGAAAGGGATCGGCCGGTAATAGCTATAGCCCGCGAGCGGCCGAGACAGGATGGCCCAGTAGCTCTCCTGCTGCGTGCGCGTCAGGTCGAACGCGTCATCCAGGAAGTAGGAGAAGGTGAGCACACGCCAATAGACCGCGAAGCTCAGCGCGGCGCTCAGCAGCAAGGCCATGGCGGAGAGGACGCGCGACTGTGAAAGAGCGATACCAGTCGACCAGCTACGAAGCCGATCAAGACGCCCTACCCTCGTAAGCGGTGTGGTACCAGTCGCCATCCCTCACCATTCCCGAGCATCAAGTTCACAGACCTATCGTCGATTTCCCGCGAACTTACGATAGCAACGTCAATGTCCGCTCAATTTGATGACGGAGTTCTGACGAAAAGGTCGCGTCAAAGTTGGATTTGCGCCACACGAGATAGACCCAATGCAGCGCGCAGAGTCGCCGCGCGGCTAAGAAACGCGTCTGTTCCTTGACACTCAAGCGAAATCGATCGATGAAGCACCCCCAGGCAGCATCTGACGTCGTCCGGCCCCAGATGCCTTCGACGAGATCGGCCAAATCAAGCACCGGGTCTTGCCAGCCCGAGTACTCAAGATCGACGAAGCGGACTCGCTCGCCATCCCAGAGACAGTTGTTGAGATTGGTGTCACCACGGGCAAAACCGTTGCGCGGCGCGTTGAGCAGCAGGTCAGGCTCGTCACTCCGGAGCCAGCGTGCCGTCTCGACCGCGAGTACCTGTGCTTCGGCGGGCAGTTTATCTGCGAGCATGCTAACCAGCGGACGCACTCGCTCCACGAGCATGAAGGTTGCCGTCGCTACCGCAGAGTGCTGGAATGTCTCGGTACTGCGATTGATCGCATGCAGCCGCTGGGTTGCAACAGCCAGTGCTTCCAACTGTTGATCGTCGAGGCCGTTGTCGGGATAGAGCGCTTCACCCCCAAGGAATTCCATGAACATGACGGGACAGGTTTCGTCGGGGAAGAACGCCAGCGGCGATGGTGCGAGACCTGGGGCGACGCGATCGACAAAGGTGAGCCCCTGCCACTCTCGCTCGGCCCGCATCCGGCCGTCGACTCTATGGAGTTTGACGCAGACCGGTGGGTCGAGCGACATGACCGCGAAGACCGGACTATTCCTGCCGCCAGACTGGGGCTGAATACCGTGCTTACGTAGCTCGGTGCCTGCATCCGTCCCCAAGGAATCGCGGATTCCGCGAATCAGGTCGGCGATCTCTTTGAGTAGATCCGGGCTGTGGACCCGCGGGTTCAGGCGCGGCTCAGCCATCGACCGAGTGCAAGAACGCGCGCAGGACGGCGTTGTATACATCCGGTCGCTCCTGGTTGCTCAGGTGACCAGTCCCCTGAATCATCTCGAGGCGAGCGCCACGAATGCCGTCGCCCAGCAGTTGGGACAGACGCAACGGCACTACCCGGTCGAATTCACCAGCAATCACCAGCGTCGGCACATCGATTCCGGCGAGCAGGTCCCGCTCATCGGAATGGTGCAGCGCGATGGCCGCCTGACGATAGCCATCTGGATGAATCATCGCCAGCATGGTCTCGATCTCATGCTTGATCGCCCATGAGGTGCCTTCGGGCACCAGCATTGGCAGTCGCGCGTTCGCCATTTGAGCCGGAGTCATGGTCTCCAACGCGCGAAGCCGCCCCTGCAGGCTGGCGTTGCGCTCATCCTGCGGTTTACAGGCGTCACCGGGAAACGTGTCCGACAGCACCAACGACCGAACGCGACTTCCGTGCGAGCGCATGAACTCCTGCGCCAGTACGCCACCCCAGGACTGACCGATCAGGTGCACTCGGTCGAGTTCCAGCAGATCCAGCATCGCCGCCAGCCGCGTCGCATAGTCGGCCATGCGCCAGTCGCCGTCCGGCTCGTCCGAATCACCGTAGCCGGGCGTATCCCAGGCGATCAGCGTGAAAGCATCGGACAACTCCTCCAATTGCGCCCGCCATTGCACCGCGTTCCCGCCGATACCGTGCAGCAGCACGACCGCCGGGCCCGACCCAGCCTGATGGTAGGCGATTCGTCGTCCATCGATTTCCACCGAGCGCTTTTCGATCATGACCGCCTCGCTCTCGTCATCAGGTGAACACTGAAAGGATCGCGGTCAGGCAAGCACCACGCCTTCAATAGCCGCACTCTAGCACAGAGCCCGCCGATCCATTACGCTGAGCCGTGTGGGAAGGAGCGCGGACAACCCGATGGATCCACGACAGGTGACCGACAGCGAGACGACACTGGCGCAGGTGATGATGCCCTCGGACGCTAACTCTCAGGGGAACGTTCATGGCGGCACCATCATGAAGCTGGTCGATACCGCAGGCGGCATCGCCTGCATTCGCCACGCCCGTCATCGGGTCGTCACGGTCATCATGGATTCGATGACCTTCCTGCAGCCGGTCTACGTCGGCGATCTGGTGACGGTGCATGCCCGGCTAACCTGGACCGGCCGCACCAGCATGGAAGCTGAAGTACGCGTCGACGCCGAAAACGTGGCCTCCGGCGTCGTGACCCACACCTCGACCGCCTATCTCGTCTACGTCGCCCTCGACGACGAAGGCAATCCCTGTCCCGTCCCACCACTCGAACTCAACACCAGGGAAGAACGCAGTCGCTGGCAGCAGGCCGAAGCGAGACGGGCCTACCGGTTGGCCGCCCGGCAAGATCAATCGTAGACGTGCGCCTCGCGCCGACTTCATCGAAACTTCACGTGACTGGATGGAACGGTTCTCGCAACACGACTGTGAACGTGTACGATTCGCCTGACAAACGTTCACACTGCTCTCGAGGAGGCTGGATGCTCCGCTTGCTGGTGCTCGATATCGATGGCACGTTGCTCGATCCGTCCGACATCGTCACGCCGGTGGTACACGAGGCGATCGCCGCCGCGCGTGAGCAAGGGGTCGAGGTGGCACTAGCGACCGGCCGTCGCTTGCGCTCGGCACGGCGCATCGTCGAGGAGGTCGGTATTCACGTGCCGCTGGTTCTGTCCAACGGCGCGCTGGTCTGGAGCACTGAGCTCGAGGAAGCGATGAACGTGGTCGCCTTCACCGAGGAGCGACTCTGCTCCATCGTCGAGCAGGCGCTGGCAATCGATCTGGCGCCGGTACTACTTTTGGGACCCGGCGGCGGCGAAGGGATCGTCGTCCCGCAAGACCCACCTCAGCCGGAGTTCGTCAACGCCTTCATCAGCCAGCGCATCGGCGAGGTGACCTTCGTTCCTCAGGCAGAGATGGGACGGGTTTCGGACGTGCTGACCGTCGACGTCTTTGGTCCGGAGGAGACCCTTCGCGAACTGACCGACGGCTTCACCGACCAGGGATTCTCGGTGTTCCACTCGGGGCCGCTCGGCTGGGAAGCCGATCCACCCCATTGGGCCGCCAATATTCACATGCCCGGTGTCAGCAAGGCAACTGGCGTGGCATTGTTGGCGGCAGATCTTGGACTGACCATGGAGAACGTCATCGCGGTCGGTGACGGCGAAAACGACATGCCGCTGCTCGAAGCGGCCGGCCTGGGTGTCGCCATGGGCAACGCGCCGGAGTACGTCCGAGCACGGGCCGACGCGGTCGTCAGCGGTCACGACGAGGATGGAGTCGCCGAGGCAATCGAACGCTTCGTCCTCGGCCATCCGGTGCGCTAGCTCGACACGTCCAGGTCGGTCAACGAATTGATCACGGTGTAGCCATCGACCGGCGCACCTTCACGTGTGACCACCACCCCCTGCATGCCGAGCTTCTCGGCGGCAACCACGTTCTCCAGCGCGTCGTCCACCAGCAGCACGTGCTCCGCTGGCAGATCCATTCCCTCTAGTGCGGCCTTAAAGATGGCCGCATCCGGCTTGCGGCTGCCAACATGCGCCGAGATGGTGAGCACATCGAAGAAATCCCTCACGCCGAGCATCCGCAACTGGCGATCGAGCGAGGGCCAGCCGTTCGAGATGACGCCCAGTTTGAGCCCGGCCGCCGCGAAGCGCTCCAGCGCCGAGATAACGTCCGGGAAGAGCTCGACGGCGGGGTGAGCGATCATCTCCTCAGCGATCTCGCGCGCCAACTGGTCGACTGGACCGGGCACCCCGAGCCCCAGTAATAGGTCCTCGCAGTAGCCCTGATAACGCTCGCACTCTTCCTCTTCGGTCTGGAGCAGGTGATTCTGCAGCAGGTTGGCAAATGCCTGCTGATGGGCCTCCTCGAGCAACTCCCAACGGGGCATAAGTTCGCTTCGCTCGGCGACCATGCGGCGAAAGACCGGTCCCGGTAGCCATTCACCACCGATCGGCCCCATCAGTGTGTCACCAGAGTCGAACAGAATGCCCCGAACGTCGGGAATGCGAATCATGCTCTCTCCCTCTTGAAGTGCTTGCGCCGAAGTCGTCCCCGGTAGACACTTCGCCGATCTCACAAAGCATGCCAGCCAGCAGGGCTGAGTGCCGAACCGAGACAACCGAAGCGCTTCGAACACGTTTAGCAGGTGGCGAACGACCGCCTCATCGGCCACGCCGCACGAGGGAAGGGAATGGGATCGTAGTGAAGCGTCGCAAGACGTCGCGCGCTACCATCGCCTGGATCGCGCTCATCGCGGTGTCGTTGCTGCCGCTGATGCCGTCGACCGCGTTGGCCGCTCGCGACACGTCCAATCCGCACGACTTCTACGGCATCGTCGGTCAGGATCCCTGGTATCAGTACAACGAGGATCCTGCCAGCTACCCGAACGACATCAACCGCACGTTCGACGAAAACATGATGGCGGGCATAGCCACACTCGGCGCGGGCTGGGTGCGTATCGAGTTCCACGCCGAATATGACCAGCCAACCGGGCCAGGCTACATCGACTACTCTAAGTATGACTATTTCATCGATACGCTGGCGCCCAAGTATCACATCAAGGTGTTAGCCGTCCTCGGCACAGGCATCCTCGCCGATGTCGACCAGAAGTACGCATTCAAGCACATCAACGACACGCCGTCGGCCGATGGCAGTAACTACTACAGCCAGGCGTTCGAGCAGCGTGTCAAAGAGATCGTCGACCATTACGGGGACAACGTCGCCGGTTACGAGATTCTGAACGAGCCGAACGCCAGCTCATTGCTCGATCAAGAGACAAGCGGCAAAGAGCAGGCGGTCAATCCGAACGTCTACGGCAAAATCATTTCGGACGTCTATGGCACCAACAAACCGGCGCATCCGAACGTCCAGTTCGTGGTCGGGAGCCTGCTCCATCGAAACAGTACTCTGGATGGTGGAGAGCTTGCCTGGATGACCAAGGTCTACGACTCTCCCGCCGTGAAGGCGTACGTCAAAGAGTTCGGGCGCACACCCGACGACGCGGCATCGATTCACCCATACTACCTCTCACCGCAGGACGTGCTGACCGACACCAAATCCCTTCACGACCTGCAAGTGGCAAACAAGGATACCGGTAGCGTCTGGATCACTGAGATCGGCATGCCTGCCACACCGCCCGACTGGAGCAGCTACGGCATCATGGACCCAACGGCGAGCGAGCAGCAGCAGGCCACCTTCCTGGATCAGATCTACACGCTGCTGAAGAGTCAGGCGCCCTGGGTCGACCGCGTCTTCTGGTTCAAGTACGAGGACTTCGGCGCCTCGGGCACCTGGTCGAACTGGGGATTGGTGCGCTTACGTGAATCCAATTTCGTCTATGGGCCAGATGCCACGCCCTGGCCGCGCAAAGAGGCGTACGAGGTCTATCAATCACTGGCTAATCCAAGCGCCAACCCGACCGCGCCAGTGCCAAAGCCGGCCAATACCGGCCCCAACCTGCTCTATTTCCCGGAGACCGGACACACGCTGAGCGGGCCGTTCCTGAAGTACTGGCAAGACCACGGCGGTCTGGCCATGTTCGGCTACCCGCGCACCGAGGTCTTCTACGTTCAGGGCCGCGCGGTGCAGTACTTCGAGCGGGCACGCTTCGAATACTGGCCGGAGTTCACTGGCACGCCATATGAGGTGCAGCTTGGCTTGCTTGGGCGCTACGTCACTCAGAATCGCAGCTTCCCGAAACAGCCAGCGCCCACTTCACCCAACCCGAACGCGATCTACTTCCCGCAGACCGGGCAGTATCTGGCGTTTGGCTTCAAAGACTACTGGGAGAAGAACGGCGGTCTCGCCATCTTCGGCTATCCGATCAGTGGTGAGATCCAGGAGGTCAACCCGGCCGACGGCAAGACCTATACGGTGCAGTATTTCGAACGAGCGCGATTTGAATGGCATCCCGACCAGAAGGGCACACCGTTCGAGGTGCAACTCGGTCTGCTGGGGAACGAGGTTCTCTCCGGCAACGGGTGGTATCGGTAGGCGGAAAGCAGGCCGCGGCAGGCAGAGGCGATCTGACGAGAGCGGACGCAGTCCGCCCAGCATCGATTGAATGTGCACAGGTAGGGGCGGACTGCGTCCGCCCATTTCGTTTCACATCACCCGTGAATCAGTGGCCGCCGACTGTGGCACGCCCATTCCATCACTTGGCGGCAAAACCGGTTCACCGCATGTGCTTAACTACCTCAACACGTCGAGGGGGATACTCGCCAGAGTGACCGCCGCGGCGGGACCGCCGTATTCCAGGTCTACGACCGCCGAGCAGAGAACGTAGGCGTCCTCGACTGAGATACCGCGCTCCCGCGTCAGGTAATCGAACATGAGATCGATCGCCTGTTGCCGCGAATGCTCGAAATCGCAATCGTCGCCTAACCCGATCGTATAGACCCGATCCGGCGACTCGATGCGCGGCGTCTCCAGCTTCAGCCCTTTGCGCACGCCGAGGCGAACCGTCGCCGTGCCCGGGCACTCGATCGAGACCGAGGTGGCCTCGGCACGCCCCATCGCTGCATGCAAATCACCCAACGAGAACAGCCCACCACTCACCTGCACCGGAAAGAGAATCGTGTTTCCTGGTTTGACCTGCACCAGATCGTAGTTGCCCGCCCACGGATAGGGTGGACGCAGGGTCGAGGTCTCGCCGGTCGCCGGAGCCAGTCCGAGACAGCCGATCATCGGCTTGACGGGCAGCGAGAGTTGCTCCGAGACGATCGCTCGGCCATGCTCGATTGGAATACGCCGGATCTTCGCGGGAATCGACCGCTCCCCGAGCAGGCCAAAATGCGGGATAAAGGCGTTCCAGCCCCATGGACCGGGCACGACCTCCAGAATCTCGACGCTCACCGCATCTCCCGGCTCGGCTCCTTCGATGTAGACTGGTCCGGTTACCGCGTTGATCGCCTTGATGTCGAGGGCCTCGATCCAGCGATCACCCGCCGCCAGCAGGCGCTCCGAAGGAGCGGGCGAGGTGTGGAACTTGATTGTCTCGCCCGACTGAATCCGCAGCACTGGCTCGGCGTCGGGCCGAAAGGCAAAAGTCGTCTGCCCCGCCTGGACTTCATGCATACACGCCCCCATTCTTCTTATCAGCTATCTCACGTGAAGCGTTTGGTCGACACTACCATGGCGGCCGGAACCTCGACAGGCAATCCTTCGAAGCAGATCCAGACGAGGAGATGAAGATTGGCTCAACTGAGCGTCACTGGCTGGATCCCCAGACTCTCCAACATTTCGGCCGCCTCGTCGAAGTCCGCGGCGACCTCCGCCGGGGTGTGCGCATCGCTGTTGACCGTTACCGGAATGCCAAGATCGCGTATACGCGCCAGAATGGCGGGCGACGGATACGGCTCCCTAAGATCTCGGCGCATTCCGGCCGTATTCAACTCGACGATGTGGCCCGATGCGGCGATGGCCGCCAGCGTTTCGTCGACGGCCGCGACGTACCAGGGCTCGTCTCCAACAAAGTAGCGATGATCGGCGTTCCAACGCTTAATTCGATCCAGGTGCCCGACGATCCTCACCCCGGGAATGGCCAGCACCTGACGCACACGAGCATAGAACTCGACCGTCATGGCCTGGATATCACCGCCGTACTCCTCATCCAGAATCGCGCGGAACCCTTCGGCGTCGTCGTCGAATGATCGCGGTGAATCGCGCTTTCCGAGAAAATGGACCGAGCCGACGAAGTAATCGAACCCGATCGGGAAGAGCGCTTCCCGTTGGTAGCGTTCCACCTCGTCGTTCGGAATGCAGTCGATCTCGGCCGACAGGAGCACAGTGATTCGATCGCGATACTGCGCCTGAAGCTGGCGAACCTCGGCCACGTACTCGTCCAGCCGTTCAGGCGGCATGGTCCAATCGGTCTCGAATGGGAGCGGCGCATGACTGGAGATCCCAATCTCGGTCAGCCCAGCCGCGATGGCCGCCTCGATCATCTCGGCAATTTCACACTCGCCGTCGCAATAGCGACTATGCGTGTGATAGTTCGTGTGAATCGACGTCGTCATGCCTCACCTACCCTTGCCTCTGCTCCGATCATCCTTGTCCATCGTGGAGACGAGGCTAATCCTACCGCCGAATTCGTGTCGAATGTCGTTCAGGCGAGGCGTTTTCAACCTGATCCGACCATAGCCCGATGCGGTGCTACAATGGCCAGCGTAGGTCGGGCGAACCGGAAGCTCCGGCCGGTTGATGATCGAAACCGACGCGAACGTGAGGGAGTTGCAGCGCATGGCCGACCGAGGCGAACCGCAGCCGGACGAACGAGTCGTCTCTAGCTCGGAGCGAAGACCAGCAACAACGGGCCGGGCCGCTACCGGCGGAGCGAGCGGCTACCCATACGGGCTGGCCGTTCCGGCGAGCACGAAGGTTCTCGAAGCACAGCATACGCTCGAGTTCGAGGCATTCGATCATATCGCCCTGAAGGTTTCGGACATCCGACGCGCCGAGGCGTTCTATCACGAATTCCTCGAAATGGACGTGCTGGCTCGCGCGCGCCGTTCCGGTGACGGTTGGGAGATTCTGCCAAACGATTTCGACTGGGAGGAAGGTCTGCGCAGCGGTTACTACCCTGAGCTCGCCATTCTGCGTAACGGACCGATCAGCCTCTTCTTGATCAACGCAGGTCGCGGCACCATCATGAACGAGCCACGGTTGGCCCACGTCGGCTTGCGCGTCTCCACGGGAACTCTGGCGACGCTGCGCGGCATCGTTCTCATCCGCTCCTACCCGGTAGTCGAGGACAACGTCCATGCCTTCCGCTTCCGGGATCCGTATGGAATCACCTGGCACCTGACCGACATCGGCGGCTGAACCGCCGGAACGAGTTTCGTCCACTATAGAGCGATGATTGGGGCCGCCATGACCGACGCCTATCACGAGTTACTCGACGACCTTTCACATACGACCACTCGTATCCAGGAGATGACCGAGAAGTATGGCGACGACGTGCCGGTTGGCACCGCCGAGGATTGGGGCCCACCGCAGATCGTGGCGCACTTGATCGACGTCGAGAAGCTCTTCCGTGGACGCATGCAGATGATGCTCAATCAGGAGACACCCTATCTGAAGTCGTGGGAGCCCGAGGTAGGTCCGGCAGGCATTGCGCAGAAGCTACGTCCAGAACTCGAAGGCTTTGCCAATGAACGGGGCGAGACCATTTCGCTGCTGATGAACCTACCGCTCAAGGGTTGGGAGCGAACCGGCATTCATGACGAGTATGGCGAACTGAGCGTCGAGGACATTGTCGAGCGACTGATCAATCACGACGTCAACCACCTAAAGCAGATGGAGACCTTCCTGAACAAGTAGCGTTCGGTCCTCATCTCCACATAAGAGGAGCCGCCGAGCGTGGGGACTCTCAGCGGCTAAACGAGGAATTTGGGGAGGTGCGCCGGTCGAATCGCTTGACCCAAAGCTCGACCGGCACGCTCCAGATTAGCACGAATGTTCTAGGCTGTCAATCCCCAACAGCCAGGTCTTTCCCGCGAACATACGCGCTCTTTCTCAGGATCCTGGTGCCGCCGCACGCACCAACGCCAGCGTTTCCTCCAGCGTGTCGTTGGGCGTGATCGAACGAACCACCACCTCATCGAGTACGCCGTCCCAGCGAGCCAAACCCTGCTGGATGTCATCGGCCGTGTGACCGCGGATGCCGGTCTCGACCGACTCGACGCCCATACGCTTGAAATGCTCGGCGTACTGCGGAATGGCGCCGTAGCGACCGGCCTCCTGCTCAAAGCGGGCAGCCCCGCCATCACCGAGGCACACCCGAACGTAGGAAGCGAGCACCGGCACATCCCGATTCGCCTTTCGCGCGCCCTCGCGTACCCAATCATTAGCCGTCAAGGCGAACTCCGGCGTCAGCCAGTTGAACAGCACGCCATCGGCCGCCTCACCCGCTAGCCGAGACATACGAGGCCCGAGCGCCGAGATGAAGACGGTGGTATGCGCATCCCGGTTGAGCGTCTCCAATCCATCGCGCACGCGCTGCATGGCGCCAGTTCCACCGGCACCACTGCCGACGCCGAGCCACAGTCGGTCGAGCGGCAGACGCATCACCTTTCCCTGCGAGCCATCCAGCTGTCGCAGGTGTTTGACGATGTCATTGGCCGACCGGCGTGAGAGTGGGATGACACCAACTCCGAGCTTGATCCTGCTGGTTACCGAGGCCGCCTGGGCCAGCGCCTCCAGACCGTCGCCGTTTGGTGTGTCATTGACCCAGAAAGAGTGATAGCCGAGTGACTCGGCCAGTTGCGCGGCCGCGCGGATCACCTCTGATGAGATGGCCGCGGCGACCCCGAATCCTCGTTGCGAATCTGGCATCGAATCCTCCTATTCAAGGTGAGCTTGCGGGTGCGCCAAGACTTGAGCGTCTCAGACGATGGTCGAGGCAGCGGCTTGCTGATGTCAAGAGCCTGAGATGGCGGTTAGACTAGCATTACGATACGCTCAGCGTCGGCGCTACCCGGCACACCATCAGGAAAGGAGCCTGCGCGCATGACCGGTGCCCAGACGCCGAGAGCGCTCACTGGTGAGCGGCTGCGATTGGTTCCGCTCGGAGTCGAGCACTTCGAAGCCGTGCGCCGCTGGCGCTCCGATCCCGAGGTCACGCACTACTGGATCACCCAAGACGTTCCCACGGCAGCCATGATTCAGCAGTGGTACGAGCGCAATCGGACTGCCGGTGCGCTCCTCTGGGCTGTGATGCTGGGCGATGATCCAATTGGCTACGTCACGTTATTCGACGTCGACCCGGTCAACCGCAAGGCGGAGTTGGCGTTGATGATCGGAGAGCGGCGCGCCTGGGGACAAGGATTCGCCAAGGAGACACTACGCACGTTGCTGCGGCATGCGCTCGCGCCGAAAGAAGCGGGTGGGCTCGGGCTCAACAAGGTCTATCTGGCCGTCTTCTCCGAGAACGTCGCCGCGCAGCACGCGTACGCCGCCTGTGGCTTCCACGAAGACGGTGTGCTGCGCGAGGATATGTATCGAGACGGCACCTGGCACGATCAGATTCTAATGAGCGTGCTGAAGCGGGAACTCGACGAAACGGCATAGATCAGCCATTGGGAGGCAGACCATGATCTTGGCTATCGTGACATTTCGCTACGGCGACGACTTCGACCCCAAGCATTTCGACGAGACCGGTCGAGCGCGGCGCGACTTCTACGTTGGGCGAGACGGACTGCGTCAAAAGCTGTATTGGGTCGACCATGAACATCGTGAGGCCGGCGGAGCCTATGTCTGGGAATCACGCGATGCGGCGGAGCGCGTTTACACCGACGAATGGAAAACTCGAGCCGAGCAAGCATTTGGTGCCCGACCCGAGATTCGCTTCCTGACGGTAACCGACGTGATCGTGAACGGCTCAGTCGAAGATTGAGTTGAGACTACAGCGCCCCGGTCACGGTGCCATGATGCGTGGCACGCGCCGTACTCCGAACCGGGGTGGTCTCAACCTGCAGGTACTCGATGCGCTGGGTGCAGACATCGAGCATGATCGCTTCAAACGCGAAGAAGATCGCCAGTGCCGGATCTCGGGGCAGCGCCACAAGCAGGATAATGCAGACGCCGACGCTGCTCAGCCCGGCCGAAACACTGATTACGGTCTTCAGCACGCGCAAGCGTATTCGGCTCCCGCTGAAGGTGAAGAGATACGGACGGTCCAGATTTGAAAAGAAGCGTGAGACGGCGATCCCAGCGGTCGCTACAAAGAGCGCAATGATCAGAATGGCGTCCAGTTGAAGTGCAAGCATGTCAACCTCTTTCTCCCGTAACCCGCGGTCGTGTTGATCATATTGTGGTTTCCGGATCGTCTATCCGCAGCACCCAGCGGTCCCTATTCACGCGGTCGCGAGGTACCCCAGACGAGACAGACAAAGGGCTGACTTCTAGCCACTTCCTCCTGGATACTGCGACCTCCGTACCCTCGAGCCACGACTTTCCGGCTCGTTCTGGGCATCGCGACGAAAAAGATTGGCTAACGGCTCGCTGATGCAGTGGGGACGCAACCTGAAGACGATCTGCTGCACAACGATCCGAGGCATCCACCACGGACATCGCAATGGTGCGGCCACCAAGGGTGCGCGAGGCAGCAACCGATTGGCCACGTCACACGCGACAATCACTGGTGCCGACTTTTGTGTGCTGGAGACATCAGGTCGGGGATGACTGACTCGTGTATGGGGTGTCAGTCGGTTCGCGAGGCGGCCTCCTCGGCCTTGCGCTCCTCGTCGGCTGTCTCTTCGTGTCTGGCGCCATCCGGTCCGCCCGGTTCAACGTGCTCAGTCTCACGATGATCCTCGTCAAGGTCGTCGTCCTCGTCTGCCGGATTGCCTGCTTCACCCAGTCGAACGAGCTCGGCGTCGACCTCTTCCAAAAGATCGTGCATCGCCTCGGCTGAAAGCTGTCCCTGGCGGCGTAGCTCGAGGAGTGCCGAGCGCTGGGTCAGGAGCGCACGCCGTCGAGTTTGACGAATCTGCTGCGCGCGAAAGAAGCCCGGCTGAACTTCGAGTGATTCCAGATCTTCCTGCTCCTTTCGGACGGCGTCTTCGTAGTCGTCACGAATATCGGAGATGACCCCAGGCAGCAGGCTGCCGCGCTGCTGCTCCTGGTGCAGCATATTCAGCACCCGATTGAGCGCGAAGAGGCGCGCCTGGTGGCGTTCATAGTCTCGCTGCTGCGGCGCGCCAAGGCCGAGCCAGTTCAGCAACGACTGCATCGTCATGCCTTGCAGTAGCAGCGAGATGAGCACGACGCCGAACGCCATCAGCTGAATCCATTCACGGCCAGGCAGATTGAAAGGCAAGCTCAGCGCCAGCGCCAGCGCGACGGCCCCGCGCAGTCCGCCCCAGGAAACGACCGGAACCCAAGCCCAAGGCATCTCCTGATGGACCAGGCGCAACGCGGCATTCACCAGACCCACGATGGCCGTGCGGCTGACCAGCACCGCGAACATCACCAGTCCGATTGCCGGGAGGTTCTGCAGCAGCTCGGGGACTGCGATACGCATACCCATTAGCAGGAAGATCATCGAGTTCCCGAGGAAGCCAACGTATTCCCAGAAGGAGCCGAGGGTAACACGTGTGGTGGGTGACATCACCGTGTCGCGAGAGCGCCCCATGACCAGCCCAGCCACCACCACGCCGATAACCCCGCTGAAGTGGAGCTCCTCCGCAACCAGGAACGATCCAAAGGCGACCACCGTGGTGATGGTGATCTCGATCAAATGATCGTCAATGCGGCGCATCACGGCCATCGCCAGCAAGCCCGCCAGCAAGCCGGTCAGGCCGCCACCAGCCGAAACCTTAAAGAACTCGACTACGCCGTTGGCCACGCTGTTGGTTCCGACGCCGTTCGAGGTGGTAGCGAATTCGAGTACCACGGTAAACAGAACGATGGCAACCCCATCGTTGAAGAGACTCTCTCCCTCGACGATGGTAGCGAGTCGTTGCGGCGCGCCAAGTCGGCTAAAGATCGCCAGCACCGAGATTGGGTCCGTCGCCGCAATCAACGCACCGAAGACCAGCGCCGTCTCAAAACTCCGGCCGAGCTCGACATGAAGCATCCCCGCGATCATGAAGGCACCGAGCACCACACCGGGCACCGCGAGCAGCGAAACAGCGGAGAGGTTCTCTCTCAGGGATTCGAACTCGAGATCGAAGCTGGCCTCGAACAGCAGCGGCGGCAGAAAGACAAAGAGGATGACTTCGCGAGTCAGCTCAAAGGTCGGCAGCGACGAACCAACGCCAAGCCACCGGAGTGACCCAAGAACGAGGCCCATGATGACAAGCGCGATGGTGTAGGGCAGGTTGACGCGTCGCACGAAGACGGCAACCGACACCACAACCAGCAAGGCTACGATGATGGCACTCTCGACGGCCAAGTCGACCCTCAAATCGTCGTGTACGTATGCTCGGATGAGCGAATATTCGGCCTGGCTGAAGCCACCAGAGACTGAACACCAGACTATCCATAAGAGATTACCGCAAAAGGACCTTCGCCGTCCGGCTCGCGGGAGCGAAACCGCGCGATCGTTGTCAGGCTAGGCGCGGGATCGGGTAATCTTCGCGATCTGTTTGACGTGCGATCGTTCGTGCCGGGCCATTCGCTGGGCATACGACCACACGGTCCGTTCGAGCGGCTTACCCGCCCCAGTCACGGTTGCCGAGCGCATCCAGCCTTCGGGCGATAACGAGCCCAGCCGCGTCAAGAGTTCCGCGCGTTGCAGCGCGAAGGTCTGAAATGATGGCCCGAATTCGATTTTCGGATAGTCCGTCTCCTTCTCCCACGTCCTCGGGTCGATGGCACGGATCGTCGGGTGGTCCTCGGCAAGGATCGTTGCGATCGCCTCGCCCCAAACGTCCGCACAGGAACGCAGATGCGCCAGCACGTCAACGACAGACCACTGACCGTCCCCCGGTGACACTCGCAGCCGCCCAGGCGCCATACCCTCGGTCAGTTCAGCGATGCGCTGGGGCGTGGCGGACAGCAGACTCAGAATTTGCTCGCTGCTCAGCGAGGTTTTGGGCACGAGGCGCCCTCCTTTCATCCGAGTGTGAGGTCAAATGAGCGAACACCTTTGCCGTTCCAACCGTAGCTTCTCAACGATACGCCATGGTCCCGGCAACGGATGTAGCCTTCAATCTCGCGATGTCGTGCTCACTGTCCAGTGATTGGATTGAGGGTCTGTAGGAATCGGGGCAAAAGGATACCCGGTCGATCGCTTTAATCAACCGGGTATCCCGTGAGCGAGTGAAGCCGATTGGCCAGTTCAGGTCCTGTTCAGTTCCTGAACGCGGCAACCACTTCGACTTCGTCACCGCTCGCATCGACAACGTTAGCGATCGTCGTCCCTAGCTGAGGAACGTGATCGTCATCTCCGCGCCAACACCTGGAGCTAGGGAGAGCGTGAGAGGAGTCGCCGAGTTGTTCCGTAGCGTCACTACGTCGCCCGCCGCCAGCGTCAGCATCGAGCTACCGCTCACTTCTCCGGTGGCGACCAACGCAGTGACCGGGGTCGATGCATCCACCGTTCCATTGACGGCGATGGCAGCCTGGCTACCCACACCCGCCGTGATATTGATATGCCACGTTATGAGATAGGTACCCGCCGTCGGCACGGTGAACGTGGTCGTCCCAGCGGTGTGTGTTACCCCACTCAACGGTCCATTGTTGCTGAACGGAACCTCAGCGCCGCCGATGACCGTCGCATCAGCGAGCGTTGCTAACTCGAACCCATAGCCGAAGGTTGTCACCCCAGGGTTGGATGGTCCCGACGGACCGGACGGTCCCGAGGCACCCGTCGCACCTGACGGTCCCGACGGACCTGACGCACCCGTCGCACCGGACGGACCAGATGGCCCTGATGCACCTGTCGCACCGGACGGACCGGACGGTCCCGAGGCACCCGTCGCACCGGACGGACCGGACGGTCCCGACGGACCACTGGCATTCCACGAGACCGCTGTCTCGTTGCTATTGCATGACTGATTCTGCGCGGTATCAATCAGTCGAAGACTGCCGGCCGGGCGACCAAAAGGAAGCCAACCCAAGCCCAGCGAATTGTTGTTCAGGACACAGCCGTGGAATACGTTCGACTGGTCCGGAATGGCCGCAAATGCCGTGGCGGCAAGCGCCATCAACATCAACGCTGCGACGCCTCCCGAGAGGATGACGCGTCGCTTCGACATACGTGTCATGCGTTGTCTCCACCGCTTCGTCGCGGAGGTGGACCCGCTCTTCATCCGTTTCCCCCAAACTGATCGAACAATCAGATATGTAGGTGGTTCATTGGCTTCCTGCGCACAACGGCGATGTCACAGACAGCTATGATTCCCCAACCCATCGTCAATTCTGTTGCGTATCGACTGCACCTCCCATCCAAGCCCCACGCGCCTAACACGGTGGTCTTCCGACAAAGCTCCGCCAACGCGGGGCACTTCGTCCAAATCGCACACCGCCACACTGGGCCCGGCTATTCGCCACCACGGACCAATTGCTGAAATGAAGAGGGAAAATGAGCTGAATGTCCGTACAGTCTTGGTATAACACACACGGTGACACGCAGGAATCCCAAATCTGGGGGGTATTAGATTAACGATGGTCCTATGTACGAACTCCCGTCATCGCCTTGACGAGAATATTGAGAGTTTCGGGCTCGCTCGCCTCAAAACTTGCTCGGCCCGATCGCGCGTTTCGATGTTTCGAGACTCGACACATGGTATTGTCCAGTTTCCTGCGGCAACGTCCGATCTGTCAGAGATCAGCGTGTCGACGCCGCGACTGATCGCCTCTATTCCTGATCGGCACCGCTTCCGCAGCATCCCTCGACGACGCTGGCCATCGACCGCGAAGGGAACAGGATGACAGCAGGGCACGAACGTCGGTTGCGGATCGGTGTGCTTGGCTGCGGACCAATTGCCCAGGCAGCCCACCTTGAAAGTTGCGTCAAGGCACGCAACGCCGATCTCTACGCGATTTGCGACGTGGCGGAGGATTTGGTCGAGCGAATGGCGTGCACCTATCAGCCTTTACGCACCTACACCAAGTATGCGGACATGCTGGCCGATCCCGCTGTCGAAGCCGTCGTCATTGCCACCTCAGATACGTTTCACGTGCTGGCCTCCATCGCGGCTCTCGAGGCTGGCAAGCATGTATTGTGTGAGAAGCCGGTTGGAACCACCGTCGAGGAGGTGGAACGATTACGCGAAGCGGTGCACGCCTCGGGACGAACGTTCCAGGTGGGTCACATGAAGCGCTTCGACTCTGGCATCCAGTCCGCGAAGGCGTTTATCGACGAAGAGATGGGCGAGATGTTGGCATGCAAGGCGTGGTATGCGGATTCCACCCATCGCTACGCCATGACCGACGCCGTCCAGCCCAGCATCATTACCAGCAGCGCGGCGAAACGCCCGGACCGTAATCCGAAAGCCGACCTGCGGCAGTATTATCTGCTGGCGCACGGGAGCCACCTGGTCGACACGGCACGCTATCTCGGCGGGCCAATCGTCGAAGTGCAGGCTCGACTTGCCGAGCGATACGGCGCTCGTTGCTGGTTTGTCGACGTGGCATTTGCCAGTGGCGCGCTGGGCCATCTGGATTTGACGATCGCCGTACGGATGGACTGGCACGAGGGCTTCCAGATCTATGGTGAACATGGCAGCGTCAGCGGCAAGATCTTCAATCCCTGGTACTACAAGACGAGCGAGGTCGACGTGTTTCGGGAATCGACCGGGGCCACCAGCCGGGTGCTCGGTGCGGATGGACACTTCTATCGACGACAACTCGAGGGCTTTGCGGATGTCATCCTGCATGATTCGCCCATGCAGGGAACTGATATCGACGAGGGGCTGGAGTCGATCCGCGCGCTGGCAGCCATCGCCGAATCCGTCCGCACCGGTAAACCGGTCAAGTTGGCCGACGCGACCGGCGGACCATGATGCGTGTCGCGGTCTTCGCCAAGATCTTTCCCGGGACGGATCCAAACGTGGTGCTGCCTACCGCCCGGGACGCCGGGTTCATCGGGGTGCAATACAACATGTCCTGCTCGGGCCTACCGTCGTTGCCGGAGAGTATCCCGAACTCTGTGGCCGAAGCGGTGGCCCGTGCCGCATCCGACGCTGAGATCACCATCGAGGCCGTCTCAGCGACCTACAACATGATTCACCCCGACCCCAGCGTCCGCCGACGGGGATTGCAGAGCCTCGCGGTCATTGCCGCGCAGGCGCATACCATGGGAACGGGTCTCGTCACCCTGTGTACCGGTACGCGCGACCCCATCGACCAGTGGCGCTATCACCCCGAGAACCAGTCAGCGGAGGCGTGGCGCGACCTGGTCGCCGCATGTCATGCAGCCTTGCGCATCGCCGAGACACACGACGTCGATTTGGGCATCGAGCCGGAGCCAGCCAACGTCGTCAGTTCGGCCGATGCGGCCCGGCGGCTGATCGACATAGTCGACGATCGGCGACTCAAGGTCATCCTCGATCCCGCTAATCTGGTCGAGGGAGTACCGGCCGAGCGGCGACAGGAGGTTATTGAAGCGGCCGTGGCCTTGCTGGCCGACCGGATCGCTCTTGCCCACGCCAAGGATCGGACAGCGGACGGGCGGGTGATCGCGACCGGGCGAGGGGTAGTCGATTTTGATCACTTCGTGGGCTGCCTACGGCGCGCCGGATACGACGGTCCGCTCGTCGCCCATGGATTCACGGCGGAAGAGGCGGCGGCCGTCGCGCGACGACTCAGCGCAATCGTCAGCGACATCCGTCAGTAACCCCAACCTCAGTAGCGAAGCGGGAACGGGCAATCGAGTCCAGTCGAACACCGATGACCGGGTGTGAGATTCCGCGGCTACAGGGTCAGAATGATGGTCCGTGAGCCATCCCAGCAACGTTCACGACGAGTGCCTATGGGGTAAACAGCCGCCAATGCCCCTCTGAAACGACTTCGACGGTACCGTCTACCACTTTGATGGCGGTCTGATCGTCGATCGCGTACGTTGGCACCGGAAGCGTCGCTGCCCACGTTTCCGCGTTTGCCAAGGATGCGTCGGCGTGATCGGCATGATCCAAGTGCGGAATTAACGCAAAGTCAACCAATCCCATTCCCCGAGCCGTGATCAAGATCCTGCTGATTTCTCCCTGAGGCGTGTCGAAGACGACGTCTTCCGACGCAAGCACTTCACCACTCCCACGGGGCGGATTAAGGTAAGTCTCGCCGAAGGTGGCGGTCGCCGCCATGCTCCCGGCGCTCACGCCCACGTAGACGGACTCGGATCGCAGTGTCGGCAACAGGTCCGCCAGCCCTGACTGTCGCATCCAGTGACAGAGAAACAGGACATCACCTCCCCAAAACAGCAGGGCGTCGGTCTGTTGGACCGTCGGGATCCAGGACTCTTTGTCGATGCTGGGGAGTGCGGTCAGCTCCAGTACGCCCAACGACTTCCAACCCAATCCGGACAGAGGTCCTCCGGCTTTCCCACTGATTGCGCGCCAGGCCATGCTGGCACCGCCAGGGAAGGGGTAGATTGCGGTGGGAATGATGAGGGCGCTCGATTCGGCAATCGGCTTCCCCAGTAGGTCGACCAGCGCGTTGTTGATGCTCCTGTTCGTGATGCCGGACGACGTGAGTAGAAGCTTCATCGTGTCTCTCCTTGGCCTGGTCCTCACTCGACTTGATCGGCCCTGATACGATGCAGGCCCACAAAACCGCATGGTGGGGAGATAGCAGGGCGCAGCGTGCATTTCCATTACGAAACGCACGCCCGCCGCTTACCACGGGCGTATCGCCCCGTACTACAGCGTGATCACCTGATCGGGCATGTTACCGGAGAGCGCTGCGTAAAGATCGGGGAAGCAACCGACGCGAACGCCGTCCACCACGCCCGATGGCTGGCAGTTTCCTGGTTCCCCGACCGCCAGGCCGCGTTCAAGCGCGCACTGATCGCAGAGCATCAGGAGGATACCCTGCTCGGCGGCGACTTTCGACAGCCGTTCGCCGAGGGGATCGCCACTGCGTAGCAGGTAGGTGTTGTCGTCGAAAAAGAAGAGACCGACGACCTCCGCGCCATGTCGTCCCTCCTCAAGCTGGGGCAGGATCATCTTGCCGAGCTTGTAGCTGGCAGTGTGACCAGAGGTACTGAAAATGTAGGCCACCTTCATCGGTGTTTCCCCTCTCCTTTGCGGACTCACCACGAGCCGCCGGACATCTTTGTCCCATCGTACAGGCCCATGATGCAACGAGAAGCAGCTTACCAGAGCTTAGTCAGGATGCTGATCACCCGCGGGTCGAGGAGGATTTCCTCACTGTCCGATGTAGGCTGCCAGGTGCTGGCCGGTGAGAGTGGAGCGAGCGGCGACAAGATCAGCAGGCGGCCCCTCGAAGACGATGCGGCCACCTTCGTGTCCGGCGCCTGGGCCAAGGTCGATGATCCAATCGGCGTGCGCCATAACTCCCTGGTGATGCTCGACAACGATCACCGATTTGCCGGAGTCGACCAACCGGTCGAGCAGGCTGAGCAGTTGCTGGACGTCGGCGAGGTGCAGGCCTGAGGTCGGCTCGTCGAGGACGTAGACTCCTCCCCTTTCACCCATGTAGGTAGCCAGCTTGAGCCGCTGGCGCTCGCCGCCAGAGAGAGTCGTGAGCGGCTGGCCGATCGCCAGGTAACCAAGCCCGACGTCGGAGAGTCGTTGGAGAATCGCGTGCGCTGCTGGCGTACGGGCCTCACCCGCTCCGAAGAACTCCTCGGCTTCGGTCACCGACATCGCCAACACTTCGCTGATGTCACGGCCGCCAAAGTGATACTCCAGCACTGATGAGTCGAAGCGCTTTCCCCCGCACTCGTCGCAAACGGTGGCGACCCCCGCCATCATCGCCAGGTCGGTGTAGATGACGCCTGCACCGTTGCAGGTGGGACAGGCACCTTCGGAGTTCGCGCTGAAGAGCGCGGGCTTCACGCCATTGGCCTTCGCGAACGCCTTGCGGATCGGGTCGAGCAGACCGGTGTAGGTGGCCGGGTTGCTTCGTCGCGATCCGCGGATCGCGCCCTGGTCGATCGACACGACTCCGTCCCGACCCGAGACAGAGCCATCGATCAGCGAACTCTTCCCCGACCCGGCGACGCCGGTCACCACCACCAACACGCCGAGCGGGATGTCGACGTCGACGTCTTGCAAATTGTGCGTGCCGGCACCGCGAATCTCCAGCTTGTCCTTGGGTTTGCGAACCGTCTTCTTCAGGTTGGCACGATCGCCAAGATGGCGCCCGGTGAGCGTACCACTGGCGCGCAGCCCCTCGACGGTACCCTCAAAGACCACCTCGCCACCACCCGCGCCCGCGCCGGGACCGAGATCGACCACGTGATCGGCGATCGCGATCGTCTCCGGCTCGTGCTCCACCACGAGCACCGAATTCCCCTTGTCCCGCAAGCGCAGCAGCAGATCGTTCATGTGCTGCACGTCGTGCGGGTGCAGGCCGATGGTGGGCTCGTCGAAGACGTAGGTGACGTCGGTGAGCGCGGAACCCATCTGGCGAATCATCTTGACCCGCTGCGATTCGCCGCCCGAGAGCGTGCCTGACGGCCGATCGAGCGACAGGTAACCAAGACCGATCTCCACAAATGCACCGAGCGCCTCACCGAGTGCCGTCAGCAGCGGCGCAACTGATGGCTCATCCAGTCCCGACACCCACTCGGACAGATCGCTGACCTGCATGGCGCAGGCATCGGCGATACTGATTCCCTCGATCTTCGACGAACGAGCCGCCTGGCTAAGGCGCGTACCACCGCAATCGGGGCAGGAGGTGAAGGTCACCGCCCGCTCCACAAAGGCGCGCAGGTGCGCCTGCAGCGTCTCCCTATCCTTGTCCAGGATCCTGGACTGCACCCGATTGATCAGGCCTTCGTAGGTCTGGTTCACGCCCTGAACCTTGACCCTGATCGGCTCATGGTGGAGGAAGTCGTGAAGCTCCTTCTTGCTGAACTGGCGGATCGGCTTGTCCGGATCGAGGATGCCTGATAGGGAGTAGAGCCGCCCATTCCAACTGTCGGGTGTGTAGCCCGGAACGACGATGGCGCCTTCGGCGAGCGACTTGGAATCGTCAAATAGCTGTGTCAGGTCGATATCGGAGACCGTGCCACGGCCTTCGCAGCGCGCGCACATACCGCCGGTTCGGCTGAATGTCACCTTCTGGGCCTTGCTGGCGCCCCGTTCGACCGTGATCGCGCCACTGGCATGGACCGAGGGGACGTTGAATGAGAACGCGCCGGGTGGGCCAATGTGCGGTTGCCCGAGACGACTGAACAGGATACGCAGCAGCGCGTTGGCATCGGTGACCGTTCCCACGGTTGAGCGGGAGTTCGCACCGATCCGCTCCTGGTCGACGATGATGGCCGTCGTCAGGCCATCCAGAACGTCGACGTCGGGCCGTGCCAGCGTCGGCATGAAACCCTGCACGAAGGCGCTGTAGGTTTCGTTGATCAGTCGCTGTGACTCCGCGGCGATCGTGCCGAACACCAACGAACTCTTACCCGAGCCCGAAACGCCGGTGAAGACGGTGAGACGCCGCTTGGGGATGGCAATGCTGACATTCTTGAGGTTATTCTCTCGCGCGCCGTGCACGCGGATCATGTCGTGGCTGTCGGCAACGTGCCGCCTGGCCGCTTGCGAATCGGTCCTCATGGCCATACCGTGGTCTCTCCATCCGTCAGACAAATTTGCGTTACGGTCATCACGGCGTCGGATGGTTCGATCTTACCAGTTCGGCGTCGTACGTCCGTACAGAGAGCTCGACACCGCTGGTATGGCCGCTGCGGCAATTCGCTGTACAACCAACCGGCTGCACCGGGTCAGGTGAGCTCCATGAAGGATGAGAACAATGAGCGGTTCCTGGTCGTCGCGACGCAACAGGTGCCAGAATGTGATCACGTTCCTCATCGGAGAGTGTTCAGGCGACCCAGGCTTCAACGCAACTACTTCTCGGACGGAGGGTGACCATGGATACGGACCTCATGCTTCGCGAACATTTGCTGGAGTTGCTTCACGGTGGCGGTGCTCATATGAGTTATGACGAGGCCATAGCCGACTACCCTGAAGATCGGATCAATGAGACGTTTCCGCATGGCCAATACTCGGCATGGGCGCTGCTGGAGCATGTCCGCCTGGCTCAAGACGACATCATCGAGTTCATCCAGGACGAGAATTACAAGGAGAAACGCTGGCCCGAAGAGTACTGGCCGGATTTCGACAAGCAGGCGACTCAAAGCGACTGGCAAGAGACAGTCAGCGCCTTCAAGGAGGGAAACCGCACGCTCATTGCCCTGGTTGAAAATGACGGAACAAATCTCTTCGCACCGATCCCATGGGGAAGTGGACAGACGATCGCCCGTGAGATCATGCTCGTCTCGGACCACAATGCCTACCACATCGGCGAGTTCGCTATCATGCGACAGGTGATGGGGACATGGGGCAAGAGCCACACCTGATCCGTGAGACGACGAACCATCCTGCTTGACGCCAACTGATTGGTGATCAAGCTGTGATTGGAGTCGCTGCATTACGCTGAACGATCCGGCGGTGTCAGATGACGCAGTTATGGTGAAACGCGCGGCAGACCACCCAGTTCGAACATGCCATCGCGCCGGGCAGGTCGCGGCCGTCGACCCGTGGCGAGATTGTGCGGTACAGGTTGAACCTGATGCTCACCGGAACATGTGCGCAAGCGCGATGTACGCTGCCGCATCTGTCTCAAGCCGCTACCGCGGAGTTCGGTGATACTCTCCTCAGTTCACCGTTCGCCGCTAGCGAAGCCAAGACGGTCACTCATTCCTGCAACTCAGCGTCGGAATCTTTTCCCAGCGGACACCGCAGCAGCCAGCATCACGACCGACAACGTTTCACGGTTCGTCTGTCATGGATTCACCACGGAGAGGCACCCGAGGTGATAGCTCTGTCAGAGATGGGACCAACATTTCTCTTACCACTGAGCATCCCGAGGCGCAAAGTGAACCGGATGCTGGTCGAACCACTCCGCAGCTTGGGCATCCGACAGCGGTATGATGCTGGCCCTGACGTCGGGCGTATCTCCTGAGCGACAGCGCAGGAAGTAGTCACCATCGACGCTGCGGCAGAGCATCGTGGATAGATCGCTGCTCCCCTGACAAATGACGTCCCAGGCCACGACGTACACCCGGCCAGATGGAAACCGTGTATCCGGGATGGACGCGGAATGATGGCGTGCCGGTGCGACGGTGCCTTCGGGCGGTGAGCCTGCACCGGATATCGGCATCTCGGCTTCGCTGTTCACGAGATGATCAGTGGCTTGGATGTCCGCAGGTTGATCGGTCGGGTGCACGCTGGTCTCCTGTTGTGTGTAGGTCCGGCAACCTGTGACGCCTCGGGGTGGACACGTGAAGGCTCTGGAACGCCGTCGTCACGATCTATTCTCCGACCGCACAATGACAAAGCCCGTCTCCCCCTCGGTGAGACGGGTCCCGGGGGAACCCGTCTCAGGTAGGGAAGGATGGCCCGGCCATCGGCCAGGTCTCGCGGGGTAAGGGCCCGCCGCGGCGCCCGCGAGATCTAAACACGGTCGGAGCCGATACCAAACACGGACGCCGTAGTACTGGAGAGACGCGTTTTACGATAGCTGACGGGTTGGATCACGTCATGAAGTTTCTTCATCAACCGGAAATTGGGAGGAGCGCCAATACTTTTGTCGGTACCGTGGACCGTAGGTGAGGGCTTCGCGAGGCAGCCGCTAGTCTGCAACCATCGGAAGAAAGCGATAGCCCTTCCCGGGGACGGTCGCGATGTAGCGAGGCCGTTTCCAGTCGTTCTGCAGCTTGATCCGCAAATTCCGGATATGCCGGTCGACCACGTTGCTTTCAGAGACGAAATCCACCCCCCACAGGTAATCCAGGATCTCGTCGCGCGTGATCACGCGCCCACTATTAGCTGCCAGCAGGTAGAGCAGGCTCTGCTCCAGCGAGGTCAGGTGCAATTCGTGCCCCGCGATGCGCACCGAGCGGTTGAGGATATCGATCTCCAGTTCCCCCACCTGCAGTGCAGGCGTGAACGCCGCCGGTTCGCGATAGGTACGGCGCATGATCACCAGCACCCGGGCGACGAGCTCTTCGGGGGAGAAGGGC
Source organism: uncultured Chloroflexia bacterium (assembly GCA_963782955.1). Lineage (GTDB taxonomy): Bacteria > Chloroflexota > Chloroflexia > Thermomicrobiales > Thermomicrobiaceae > CALAGB01. The sequence continues at coordinate 1,184,868 of CAWALJ010000002.1, forward strand.
ACGACCAGGATGTCATCGACGCCCTGCTCAAACGCCGCCAGCTTCGTCTTCAGGTCGCCCCGGCGGGTGAGCCCGACGACCGGGATACGTTCGGCAACAGGCTCGGAATACTTTAGTTGGTCCAGCATCTGCGCCGCAGCGAGATCCATGTCGATGATCAACAGGTGGGGATGCCAATCCCGAAGCAACGTCAAAACGTCGTCCGGAGCCTCAGCAACTTGCACGCGATAGACCCCGTGGTTGAGGGCCAGCTTGATGACCTCGGCGAGGATTGGTTGATCGACGACAAGCAGCACCCGGGCTGGACTACGCAACGCGCTGGACATCACTGATTACCCCACGCTTCCATTCCACCATTGTCAGACAAGCCATCGGCGGATTGGGTCGTGAGTTCACGCCGTTGCCGAACACGGATCCAGTCAGCACCAGGGGGCTGGCCGGATCGCTTGGCCGAGATGAGCAAAGTTCATGCTAATCGCAGAACAGTTTACTACGCTTAACCTGGTCCAGCCAAGCGGGCCAATGTCTGTATGTCGTCTCGAGCCCGGGTGACCGTCACGATACGGCCGCACGTCGCACAATGCTGTCAGTCACGACGAACATGACGAGCACTGCGGACCGACCCACCCTGGGTTGCATGACCTGATCAACAGACACCGGCACCGAAAGCATAGAGGAAGTCAACATGAGCAAGAGTAACTCGTTCGCCGGATTCATCTTCGTCGTGATCCTTGCCATTGGCGGGGGAATCGCGTTTGCCCTGTCTGCTGGCGCAATCAACGGAGTCAGCGTATCGGGGACGATCATCGCCTTTGTGATCGCGCTCGCGGTCTCGCTCTCAATCAAGGTGGCGGATCAGTGGGAGCGGGTCGTGGTGCTGCGGTTGGGCACATTCCGGGCGCTGAAGGGCCCCGGCCTGTTCTTCATTATTCCGGTCCTCGACGTGATCCCCTATTGGATCGACACGCGCGTCATCACGGCCTCGTTCAAAGCCGAGAAGACCCTGACCAAAGATACGGTACCGGTCGATGTCGACGCGGTCCTCTTCTGGAAAGTCTTGGATCCTCAGAAAGCGGCGCTGGATGTCGCCGACTATCAAAGCGCGATCAATTGGGCCTCGCAGACCGCTCTCCGTGATGTCATCGGCAAGACCATGCTCTCGGACATGCTTGAAGGGCGGGAGAAGATCAGCGCTGAACTGCAGCGGATCATCGACGAGCGCACCGAGCCGTGGGGAGTCAATGTCATCTCAGTGGAAGTCAAGGATGTCCTGATCCCGGCCGCGTTAGAGGATGCGATGTCGATGCAGGCGCAAGCGGAACGCGAACGGCAGGCTCGCGTGATCTTGGGGGATTCGGAGCGGCAGGTGGCCGAGAAGTTTGGCGAAGCGGCCAAGACGTATACCAACAACCCGGTGGCGCTGCACCTGCGCGCGATGAACATGCTCTATGAGGGGCTGAAGCAGAACGCCACGATCGTGATCGTACCAAGCTCGGCGGTGGAAACGATGCAACTTGGAGATCTTGCCGGGATGACCGCGTTGACGATGGAGTTAGACCGGGAGCATGCAACAAATGGAAAGATCCCCGAACTCCAAACGCGAGACTGACGTCGCTGTATGATCGGTGTGGGTGGCGTGCGCCGCCCGCACCCTGGCCGAACATATGAACGGGATACAGCATGGATCAACCAACCAACCAACCAGCCCGCTATACCAGTCGGGTTCCGCTGCGGATCGTTCTCGCCGTGGTGGCTGCGGGACTCGCCATGGTAGATCTTCTCGTCAGTGCGCAGGCCTGGGTAATCGCCGCTGACCTTGGGATCATCATCATCGCGGTGGCCTTTGCCACCGGAAGGTTATGGGCACGGAGGGTGCTCGGTATCGTCGTGGTAGTGGCGGCGATCGGGTACGCCTTCTCGGCCATTAATGGTGGTGGCTTGTTCGCCATCACCAATGTGCTGATCTGGACCGCGTTGTTTTTGGGCACTGGGTACCTGAGTGGCGAGTTCAGCCGGAAGCGCTTGCGCTTGTTGTCTTGACCGGCATTCGTTCGTACTGTGGATTGGCTGTTCCCGCGTCGATGATATGGGAGACACCGTGTCGTCCATGGCATGGTGGAGTACGTCGGTCCATCGTATCTGAATCGAAAATGACAGAGGTGAGGGCGGTGGTGAATAGCGGCTACGCCAACGGCAGCCATCGGCCGGTAGTCGATTGAGCGACGCGACGTGACCTTCTGCGAGCGGCGCTCATGCGAACCCACTGTGCGGCGCCGCTCCTCGGAGTCTCGCCGACAACTCGCCCGGGGACCGTACACGGATGCGTACCCACGGTGGTGGAAGTCCCTGGGCGACTGGACCTCTAGTTTTTGTCCGTATGCTGTCCGAGCTCCTGCAACCGCCCGCCGGCATGCCAGTGGGCTTCGATCTCTTCCAGAGACTTTCCTTTGGTCTCCGGAATGAACAAGATCGAGAAGACCACCGCAACCACACTAATCGACGCATACAACCAGAAGGTTCCGGGCTTCCCCAGATGGTCGATCAACGTGAGGAAGGTGAGCGCGACGAGAAGATTCGTCACCCAGTTCACCACGGTCGCCAGACTCATGCCCATTCCCCGCACGCTCAACGGATAAATCTCGGAGATGAGCAGCCAGAAGACCGGTCCCAGCCCGACCGCGAACGAGGCGATATAGACGGCGAGACTGACCGCCGCGAACCAGCCGACGGCTCCGCCCGTGTTTGGTGATCTGAACGCCAATCCCAGCGCCACCAGACTGACCGTCATCCCGACCAGGCTCACGAGCAACAATGGTCGACGACCGGCGCGATCGATAAGTCTCACCGCGACGATCGTTGTGAGCACGTTGATCACACCGACACCGACGGTGGCCAGAATCGCGGCGGACGACGACGTGATTCCCGCGTACTGAAAGATGGTCGGAGCATAGTAGATCACCGTGTTGATGCCGGTCAGCTGCTGAAACAAGGCAAGCAGAACACCAACCACGAGCGCGGGACGGACTCCGGGATGGCGGAGTTCGTCCCAACCGCGAGACTGCTGCGCAAGCCCAGCGCGAATATCGGCAATCTCTCGTTCGGTCTCGGCAGTTTTCCCGGTACGGATGCGCGTGAGAACCTGGCGGCCTTGATCGAGTCGGTGGTGGGCGATGAGCCAGCGCGGGCTCTCTGGCAGGAAGATCATCCCGATGGCGAGTACGCCCGCCGGGAACGCCGCTAAGGCGAACATCCAGCGCCAGGCTTCAGCTCCTGCGAGTGCGTAGTCGATGAGGTAGGCCACGAGTATCCCGCTGACCAGAGCAAGCTGATTGATGGAGACGAGCGTTCCGCGGATGGCCGGCGGCGCGATCTCGGCGATGTACATTGGAGCGATAAGCGACGCGACGCCGATGGCGAGCCCGACGACAACCCGTCCGGCGATGAGCCAGGAGACGGTCGGTGTGACTGCCGTTCCAATTGCCCCGATGACGAAGGTGACCGCCGCGCCGAGGATGACGGGCCGGCGGCCGAATCGATCCGCGAGCCAGCCACCAAACAATGCGCCGACAACGGCACCCCAGAGGACGCTGCTGACGACCTCTGATTCTGTGCCGGAAGAGAGCGCGAACTGGTCTTTGACGAAGAGGATCGCGCCTGAGATGACACCCGTGTCGTAGCCAAACAGCAGACCACCGAGGGCGGCAAAGATCGCCGCAACGTAGACAAATCTGCCGGTCGGCGGTTGGCTCGCTGGTCTCGGTGCCTGGCTTCCGTTCACGTTGCTCCCCGCACGATCAGCGTTTCTGCCCATAATCACCAGTCATCGGGAAGCCCTAATTCGGAGCGGTAGGGCTCAGACATTGATCGCGCATCTACATCGGGCTTGGCTCCTGCCGCAGCTGCTCCGAGGTCACACGCAGTCGAACGTGGTTTTCGCCGATCGTCTCAATCAGCTCCGCGGGAATGGCCACGTCATGATGGAAGAGGAATCCGGCGCGGACGATGTAACCGGTGATTCGGCCATCCGGCCCAGAGATCATGTCATCGACGGTCCCAATCTTCTTCCCGTCGCTGGCGATGACGTCGGTGCCCCGGTCGATCACGATGTCTTGAGACGGCAGGTTCGATTCGGATTCAGCCCCAGGAGCGTCCCGCTGGGCCACCTCGCGAGACATCCCGCCACTTCTATAGCCGAGCGCATCAGAGCCGGTGCCAAAATAGACCGGTAGGGCGCCGGTGCCCATACTGGACCACATTTTCGGCATGGTTCTCAGGTCGCCGGGGGTGGCGTGGACAAAATTACGCTCCGCGAACTCCGGGAGTTTCTTGACGTCCGGGGCCGAGATCGTGAGCGTGACGGTGCCCTCCGGATCGATTTGATCGATCAACTCGAGGGAAACGAACCGGTCGTGCTCCAGGAACACACCGGAACGAACGACAAAGCTCTCAATGTCACGGGTGGAGTAATTCACCACAAAGCCATCGACATTGCCCACATGCTGGCCATCGCGACTCATGACCCGCTTACCAAGTCCAAGATCCATAGCGAACTCCTCGAACACGACGTGCGCCAACAATGGTGGGCGCATGGACGTAACAATCAAAGCAGTTATCGAGCGCGGCACGTTCCGCTCGAATCTCAGCGACGATGGTGCTGAGATTTCTCTTACCAGCGAGCATCCCGAGGCGCAAAGTGAACCGGATGCTGGTCGAACCACTCCGCAGCTTGGGCATCCGACAGCGGTATGATGCTGGCCCTGACGTCAGGCGTATCTCCTGAGCGACAGCGCAGGAAGTAGTCGCCATCGACGCTGCGGCAGAGCATCGTGGACAGATCGCTGCTCCCCTGCCAAATGACGTCCCAGGCCACGACGTACACCCAGCCAGATGGAAACCGTGTATCCGGGATGGACACGGAATGATGGCGTGCCGGTGCGACAGTGCCTTCGGGCGGTGAGCCTGCACCGGATATCGGCATCTCGGCTTCGCTGTTCACGAGGCTATCAGTGGCTTGGATGTCCGCAGGTTGATCGGTCGGGTGCACGCTGGACTCCTGTCGTGGGACCGAGTTGGTGGCACGCACCGTCTCTAGCGCGGTCGTGAAGTTATTGGACCCCTCTCATCACGGTTCATTCTCCGACCGCACTGTGACGAAGCTCGTCTCAGGCAGAGGAGGAGACGGGCCCGGGGGAACCCGTCTCAGGTAGGGAAGGATGGCCTCGCCATCGGTCGGGTCACACAGGACAAGGGACCGACGCGGCGTCCGAGAGGTCTGGGTATGGTCGGAGCCGATGCCAGGCATCGACGTTAAGACACTTGGAAACACGATAGCTGACGGGTTGGATGACGTCATGAAGTTTCTTCATCAACCGGAAATTGGGAGGAGCGCCAATACTTTTGTCGGTACCGTGGACCGTAGGTGAGGGCTCCGCGAGGCAGCCGCCGGTCTGCAACCATCGGGAGAAAGCGATAGCCTTTCCCGGGCACGGTCGATGTCAAGTTGGGTTCCTCAGCAAAGACAGTCGGCGCGCTGTTTGATCCATTGGTATCCTCAGCTCGGGATATCCGCGCGGTGCTCCAACCGCTCGAGCACCTGCAGAATCAGGTCATCCTGGTATTCGAGATGCAACAGAATGCCTTTGATCTCCTCCTCGGCTTTGAGGTTGATCTGGTAATCATGGTCGGCGGCCAGGCGATCTTTCTGCGACTGTCGGTTCTGGCTCATCATAATAATCGGCGCGGCGTACGCCGCCTGAAAACTCATCACAAGGTTCAACAGGATGAATGGATAGGCGTCCCAGTGGCTGACCCAGGCAACGACGTTGAGGAATATCCACAAGGCGAGCAGGCCAGACTGGATAAGGATGAAGCGCCAGCTGCCCATGCTGTTCGCGACGGCGTCAGCAGTCCGTTGCCCGACGGTTAGGCGCTTTTCCATCTCCACATTGATGTTGCGAATAGGTACTGGTTTGTGGTCAACGCGCGGTCGCAGCCGCGCGAGCTCCGTGAGTTGCTTGCGGATCAGATGCTGTCGATCACTGCTCATGAGTCGGCTCCTTCAAAGTCGGATGGCTACGTTGGCGACGTTCAGTAACCTACTTCGTGCGTGGCGCTCTCAACTCGTTCCAATCGCCTGCGGGCGCACGTGACGCGTTACGTGCAATAGCATGAATGGCAGGATCACGTACGACAAGGACCTCAGCCGGATCGGCACAAGCGTGACTCGATCTCCGATCGGGTTTGGCAAGAATTGCGTATCAACCGTAATTGAGTGTAGACCATCATGAATACCTGCGCAGACCAATCGTATTGTAATTTCACCGACAATGGTGTAAGATTGAAAAGTACGATCAAAAACGCCAGCCGGGGTGTCTCGTCTCCCTCTGGCCGGGGATAGCACTCGGATTTGAGCATGTCGCTCCACTCGCTACCCTGCTACCCGTACCGGAGGTCCTTATGACAACCTTTACGCGTATCGTCACTGGCCAGTTCAAGCCTGCTACCATCGATGAGGGTGTTCGCGCCTTCAACGAGAAGGTCACCCCGAACCTCAAGAAACAGCCGGGTTTCAAGAGTTCGGAACTCCTCGTCAATCACACGACTGGGAAAATGGCGTCCGTTAGCTACTTTGCGACGGAGTCCGAAGCGCAGGCCGGTGGCCAGGTGGGCCTCAAAGAACGTGTCGCGATGATTGAGCCCTATTTGGACGGGCCGGCCCATCTCGAGATCTACGAAGTTGACGCACGCTCGTAGAGCGTAGATCCGATTCTCGGGCGGGTTGTTCGGACCCGCCCACTCGCGTCAGTCGTTGTGACGCTCCTCGCCGCGAGTATCGAATAGTGTTGGATTCTGCGTTGCCAAGCTGATGGTCGATGTGACCCTCGCACTGGCGCAGATCCACTCCGCCCGAGTGGGTTCCAGTCCCAAGTCTGCGATCTCCAACTCGACAAGCTGAGGACCCAGTAACGACAACTCTCCCGCGGCCGGTCGTTCGGTCCAGGGTATGCCGCAAACGTGGCACGGTTACGGTCGATTGCGATCTTGGCGATTTGGATGGAACTCGGCTGCGAGGAGCGTGTTCCCGCCGAGAGCTTGCTTGCGCGGGACCGCGCAGTCCATCGGTTCCGACCTAATCCTTGGATCGGCACCATTCGACCGACGCCACGCTTCGAAATGTTCCGTATAACCTACGCAAACACTCACCATTACATCCATGAAACGGAGTCTCCAATGAATATTACAGCACGAAAACCACAAACGCGCAGTCATAGCTTGAGCAAGCCAGACGACCCCACCGAGCGTCTGCAGCCCGAGATGTGGGTCCTCGGCGAGCACAACAAATCGCTGGGCACCGTTGACGAGCTCCAGCGTGATCCGACGACCGGTCACGTGAGCGGCATCATTGTGCGACGCGAAATCGTGAGTCAGCGACGACTGGTTCCGACAAGTTTGGTGACCGCGATCACCTCACGTTCGGTGCAGATTCAGATGAGCAGAGCGACCTTCAAGCTGCTACCTCAGTTGATCGCCAACTAATCGGTGAATGACTCTTCGACCAGCCGCGGAAAGAAAGAACGCACCATGAACGCATCCGACATCAAGGATATGGCCATTATCTCGTTACAGGAGGGCACGAAACTCGGTCGCGTCGAGCAGCCTCTATTCGACCTCGCGGCTCGACAGCTCGGAGCATTGCAGGTCAAAGGGGAGGACGGCACGTTTATCCTTCCCTTCGCTCAGATTCAACACATCGGAACAGATGCCATTACGGTCATGAGTAGCCAGGTGACCCAGACTCCAAGCAGCGGCGGAGCGACGGACGCCCTTCTCGATCTACAAGCGCTGAAAAGGTTGAAGATTGTCGACCAGGCCGGAACATTCCTTGGCACGCTCAGCGACATCGACGTCGACCCAGTCAGCGGAGAGGTCATCAAACTGGTGGCTCACAAGGGCGGTCTCTTGGGACTGGGCGGAACAACCACGCCAATTGCGTCAACTGCGATCGTCATGGTCGGGCAGGAGTTGCTGACCGTTACGGAGGAGACCGAGCCAATGGCCCCCGTCTCCTCACCAGAGGAGTCCGGTGGAGAAGAGGGTGCGGCGAGCCGACGCTAGGCGGATGATGGCGACAGCGACACGGCCAATGTCACCCGTCATGGCGCTGATCTTTTCCGTCTCTTGTCACGCCCGCGTGACAACGCCGTCACAACGGCAACAACGATCTGACAGCGCCCAGTTGTTTCCTTCTGCAAGTACTCAACGTTCACGCAGTTGCTTCGGCAGTCGCGGGCTCAACCGCCTCGTCTAGCGAGAACTGTCGAACCCAGGGCAACAACGCCACGACCCCGACCACCAGTAGGACACCCAATCCCCCTGTTAGTGCCGCGAACGGGGCACCACCGATGAACGCCACCACCCCGGACTCCACCTGTCCCAACCGTGGGCCACCAAGGACGAAGATGTTGTCGATGGCCGAGACGCGACCTCGCAATTCATCGGGGGTCACGAGTTGATTGATCGTGACTTGCAGCACCGCGCTAACCGCATCCCCCGCGCCCATCAAGGCCAAGAACGCGAGCGATAGCCAGAAGACGTGCGACACCGCGAACAGCATCACCGATGCGCCGTACACCGCGACTCCCAGGAGTACGAAGCGACCGACCCGGCGACCCGTTGGCAACAGACTCATGCCAGCCGCGGCCAGCAGCGAACCAACAGACGTCGCCGCGAACAACAGGCCCAATCCCGATGGGCCTACAGAAAGAATGTGCTTCGCGAAGACTGGTAAGAGTGCCTCGGGTTCACCGAACAGAGTCGCCCCGAAGTCGAGCAGCATGAGTGAGAGGATCACCGGGTTATGCAAGACGAAGTCAAACCCGTCGCGAAGAGCTGTTCGTGAGATTCCACGTCGACCGGTGATTGCCTGAGGACGCGCTGAAATGCCTATCAGCGCAATTAGCATGGCAAACCAGGAAATGGCGTCGATCCCATAGCACAGGGCTGGGCCGTGAACCGCAAGCAGTACCCCGGCTAATCCCGGTCCGACAATAGACGCGACGTTCCTCTGGGTGCTGTAGAGCGCGATGGCATTCGGAAGGTCCTCTGCTGGCACCAGATTGGGGACGATTGCACTCCGGGACGGCATCTCAAGTCCCCTCGCCAGCGCGAACATCGCCGCGGCAGCATAGAGCATGAGAGGCGTGACGACCCCCATAAACGTGAGGAGCGCGAGCAGTCCGGAGATCGTGAACTGGGTGATCTGGGCGACGATCAAGAGTCGACGGCGGTCAATCGAATCGGCGAGGAGACCACCGAAGAGGGAAATGCCGACGAGCGGGATGGCTTGTGCAAGCCCGATGAGTCCGACCTGCAACGCCGAGTTGGTCAAGAGATAGAGGTGCCAGAGCAACGCCACCGTCGTAAAAGCGCTACCGAGCGCCGAAAGAGTGGCACCAGCCCAAAAGCGACGGAAGTCGCGGTGATTCAACGCCGGTGGAAGCGTCAGCAATCGTTGACTATCCTCGTCGTGTTCTCGGTATTCTGAGTGACCAAGATCCAGCACCGGAGGCGCCGGTCATGGAGCCCGCGTTTCGCTGCATCCTGGCTCGGACTGCCCGGGCCGACCTCGATACCTCGCCGCTCATGCCCCGTTGGATGCAAACGTAGGCACAGTCTACTCGACAGACCACGGTTCGAGGTCACGATACGTCTACTGGTACGAACTTGGTGGCGCTCTCTCGCCCGTTGAACCTCAACCGGGGTGCCGAAACTCGTCCTTCCGCGCAACACGCAGATGTGTCCATTGGGATCTTGGTGTTTTGAGGATGCTGTCATCGCTACCGGACCGCAGGAAGCGGAGCGACGCGCCGAGAGATGCGATGTGTGGGGACGACCGCTGCTGATCGTCCCCACATGTGGCTAGACGACGGTCGAGGACGTGTCGTCTTCGGCGAAGATCGCCTCTAGTTCAGTGCGCGCCCGATGCACCACGTCCTTCACTCGTTCCATCTGAGACGGGTCGCGGAAGGAACCGCGCTGCGCCTGCCGCACGACGAGCTGCGCCAGTTGCCGGAACTCGTGCATCAAACCGCCCAATTCGGCCCGTGAGACGCCACCCCAACCGGCGTTAATGCGCTCCCGCAAGGCGTCGAGCTCTGCCATGTGCTCGCTCAGAAGCTGCTGGCCGTCGTCGGTAAGGGTGTAGACCCGCTTACCTTCCTGCTCGGCTCCGGTGACGTAGCCCTGGTCCTCAAGCATCTGCAGTGTCGGGTAGACCGAGCCGGGGCTTGGTGTGTAGAAGCCTTGGAAATGCTCCTCCATGGCGCGCATGATGTCGTAGCCGTGGCGCGGCTGGTCCGCGAGCATGGCCAGGATGACGTACTTTAGCTGACCGCGTTCCAGCATGCGTCGGTGTTTGGGGCCGAAACGCCGGCCGAACGGTAGCCAGGGCATATCCTCGTCGATGTGGTGCCGGAAGCGCCAACCTGGACCGCCCCAGCCTGGGCCACCAACCTCGGCTGCGTTCATCTCGTCATCCTGGCCTCGACGGTACTTGCGATGTCCCATGACATCTTTCCTTTCTGTAGTGACGTATCGCGACCGCTCACGATATATCGGTATCGTAGTCGACGTTCCGCCGTATGTCAAGTTAGCAACGCGATCTGTTTCAGGTGGCGCTGCGCCGGTTGGAGACGGTACCCGTTTGTCGAGACACTGGGAGATGGCCGGTCTTCTGCATGATGCGCTGGCGTGGCAGCGAGATCACGTGGCTGACGGTCGCCACTGCCATCCGCCGATCAGTGCCCCTACGAAACGGTTCTGGCAACCTCTAGTCGCGCATCATCTCCACGATCACGCCTTCGTCGGCGCGCACCTCAATCCCGCCATTGAGCGCCTCACCTTCACGATCGAGGTGGGTTGAAAGCGTGATGGCGCCGCGCTCGCCGGGCAGCAGCACGAAACGGCGCGGCTGGTGGCCGAGGTTCAGCACGACCAGGAAGCGGCGTTCGCCATCGTGACGCTCATAGGCCAGCAGGTCGCCATGAGCGCCGCGCGGGGCGTAGCCGCCGACGGCCAGAGCTTGCTCCCGGCGACGCAATCCGATCAGTCGACGGTGAAGGGTGAGCATCGACCGAGGTTTGTTACGCTCGGATTCCACATTGAACTGTCGGTAGTCGTCGGCTAGCGGCAGCCAGGGTGAAGTGTCACTGAATCCGGCCTGGAGACTGGCATCCCACTGCATCGGGGTACGCTCCGGGTCGCGCCCGAGCCCAAGCCCCGGCACGTTCAATTCAAAGGGATCCTGAGCGGCCTCGAGTGGAATTGGTACATCGTGCATGCCGATCTCGTCACCGTAATAGATGGTGGGAGTGCCGCGCAGGGTCAGCAGCAGCATCGCGGCGACTCTGGCCTGCTCCGGGCCAATCCGGCTGGCGACTCGGTGCCGGTCGTGGTTGCCGAGCACCCAGTTCGGCCAGCCACCTTCGGGCAAGAGCCCTTCGTACGTGTCGATCAGCGCCGCGATGTCGGCCGTGCGCCAGGGAGTCAGAATCAGGTGGAAATTCGCCGGGAGGTGTACGCCGCTGTTGTTTTCGCCGTAATACATCACCAGGCGTTCGAGCGGGAGGTAGAGCTCTCCGATCATCAACTGGTTCGGGTACTCGTCCATCACTCGGCGCAGGTCGCGCACGACGTCGTGAACCTCGGGACGGTCAGTCGAGTAGACCGATAGCAGTGAATAATAGGGTCCCTGCTCCTCGGTGTAGTTGGGGTTCGGCGGATTGTCGCGGAATGCCTCGTCCTTCATGACCTGGCGCAGCGCGTCGACGCGGAAGCCGTCGACCCCACGATCGAGCCAGAAGCGAAGCACGTCGAGCATCGCCTTCCGCACGTCAGGATTACGCCAGTTGAGGTCGGGCTGCTCCTTGAGGTAGGCGTGATAGTAATACTGACTGGTTGTCTCGTCCCATTCCCAGGCACCGCCGCCAAAGGAACTCAGCCAGTTGTTTGGCGGCCCGCCGCCCGACGCCGGATCGCGCCAGATATACCAATCTCGCTTGGGGTTGTCGCGCGACGATTTGGACTCGAGAAACCAGGGGTGCTGGTCCGAGGTGTGATTCGGCACGTAGTCGAGCAGAAGCCTCAATCCGCGCTCGTGAGCGGCTGCAACAAGCCGATCAAAGTCCTCCAGCGTACCGAACATCGGATGGATGTCCGTGTAATCGCTGACGTCGTAGCCAAAATCGGCCATCGGCGATGGGTAGATCGGCGAGATCCAGATGGCGTCGACGCCCAGCCACTGCAGGTAATCCAGGCGACTGGTAATTCCTGGCAGATCGCCGATGCCGTCCCCATTGCTATCTTGAAACGAGCGCGGGTAGATCTGATAGATGATCCCGCTCTGCCACCACTCGAATCCATCCACCATGCGTTCCCCTCTCCAATCGACTCCCAACCTGCATCTATTCTAGTCTTGTTTGGGATCCGGACCTTCTCTGGCGCGATGCGTGCCACCGAGTGTCTCGGCGTAAGCCAGTACTCGAAGCAGGCGACTGGGCAGCAACAAAACGGAGCTAGCTGTGTTGGCTAGCCCCGCTTCATGCCGACGTCCCAGACCTGTTGAAATTCTCCATAAGCCGCGTCGCGAAATCAGAACTTGAAGTCTCGGTGTAATGCACGACTGTTTCGGCCAGGCTTTGAGCCGGGCGAAGCTCGATGTCAGGCTTCACCCGACCGGTGGTTCGCTTCTCGTCCGCAAAACAAAAGTGCGGGCGAGCCCTGAAAGCTCACCCGCACAGAAGCGACAATCGATAGACGCGAATCCAGTCGTCGGGCTCGACAGCCCATGATTGCGCGACCTGAATCTAAGCGGTGAGGTCGAAGCGATCGAGATTCATCACCTTGTTCCAGGCAGCCACGAAGTCACGCACGAACTTCTCACGCGCGTCGTCGGTGGCGTAGGCCTCGCAGACAGCACGCAGTTGGGAGTTCGAGCCGAAGACCAGATCCACCGCCGTGGCAGTCCACTTGAGCTTACCGGTGGCCCGATCGTAACCCTCGTACAGATTCTCGTCTTCGTCGGATTGCTTCCACTCCGTACCCATATCGAGCAGATTGACGAAGAAGTCGTTGGTGAGCTGCCCGGGGCGATCGGTGAAGACGCCATGTTTCGATTGTTCGAAATTGGCGTTCATCGCCCGCATGCCGCCCAAGCAGGACGGTCATCTCCGGAGCCGTCAGGGTCAACATGAACGCCCGATCCACCAGCTTCGTCGCTGGCGGCAGCACCTGTCCTGACTGGAGGTAATTACGGAACCCATCGGCGGTCGGTTCGAGTACTTCAAACGACTCGACGTCGGTCTGCTCCTGCGATGCATCGGCGCGACCCGGCGTGAACGGCACCGTGATATCGTGACCGGCGTCCTTCGCCGCCTTCTCTATGGCCGCGCAGCCGCCCAAGACGACCAGATCCGCAAGCGAGACCTTCTTGCCGGACTGTGAATTGTTGAAGTCTTGCTGGATCTGCTCGAGGACCTTCAAGGCCTCGGCCAGTTTGTCTGGCTCGTTGACTTCCCAGCTCCGCTGCGGCTCGAGGCGAATGCGCCCACCGTTGGCACCGCCGCGTTTGTCAGTGCCACGGAAGCTCGCGGCGGCACCCCAGGCTGTGGCGACCAGCCGAGGGACGGAGACTCCGGATGCCAGGATCTTCGCCTTGAGAGCGGCAACATCCGCATCACCGATCAGCTCGTAATCGACCGCTGGAATGGGATCCTGCCACAACTGCGGTTCGGGTACCCACGGGCCGAGATAACGCGAGACCGGTCCCATATCGCGGTGTAACAGCTTGTACCACGCCTTGGCGAACGCCTCTTCGAGCTGATCCGGATGCTCGTAGAAGCGACGCGAGATCGGCTCATAGATCGGGTCAACCTTCAGCGCGAGGTCGGTTGTCATCATCATCGGAGCGTGCCGCTTCGACGGATCATGCGCGTCGGGCACCGTATTTTGCGCCTCAGGATCTTTGGGAGTCCATTGATAGGCACCGGCTGGGCTCTTCGTGAGCTCCCAGTCATACTCGAATAGATTGGCGAGAAAACCGTTGTCCCACTTGATCGGGTTTTTGGTCCAGGCGCCCTCAATGCCGCTGGTCATCGCGTCGTCGCCTTTGCCGGTACCGTAGCTGTTCTTCCAGCCGAGGCCCTGCTCTTCGAGGGGAGCAGCTTCCGGTTCGGGACCGACGTATTTCGCGTCGACGGCACCGTGGGTTTTGCCGAAGGTGTGACCGCCGACGATAAGGGCCACCGTCTCCTCGTCATTCATCGCCATGCGGCCGAACGTGTCGCGAATGTCTTTGGCGGCGGCCAGCGCATCCGGTTTCCCGTTTGGACCTTCCGGGTTGACGTAGATCAGGCCCATCTGCACCGCGGCCAGCGGATTGGAGAGATCCCGTTCCCCGCTGTAGCGCTCGTCGCCGAGCCAGGTGTCCTCGGTGCCCCAGTTAATCTCATCCGGTTCCCAGATGTCGCGCCGTCCGAAGCCGAAGCCGAACGTCTTGAACCCCATCGATTCCATCGCCACGTTGCCGGTGAAGATGATGAGGTCGGCCCAAGAGAGCTTGCTGCCGTACTTCTGCTTGATCGGCCAGAGCAACCGGCGGGCTTTGTCGAGGTTCGCGTTGTCGGGCCAACTGTTAAGAGGAGCGAAACGCTGCGCACCAGCACCACCGCCACCGCGGCCATCAGCGATGCGATAGGTGCCCGCGGCATGCCACGACATGCGGATGAAGAGCGGCCCGTAGTGACCGTAGTCAGCCGGCCACCACTCCTGCGAATCCGTCATCAGGTCCATCAGGTCCTGCTTCAAGGCCTCGAGATCGAGCTCTTTGAATGCCTCCGCGTAGTCGTAGTCCTTATCCATCGGATTCGATAGGGGAGAGTGCTGGTGGAGAACCGACAAATCCAGGCGGTTGGGCCACCAATCACGGATCGTCCTGGGTCGGGTCTGTTTTGGACTCGGGGAAGGAATCTCTGGATTCTCGCTATCGCTGCCACCCCGAGTCAGGTCCTTGGTTTCAGACACGTCGGTTCTGCTCCTCTCGTTGTGCTTCTTTCGACTGGCTACCGGCTGGCTAATCCGAATTCAATGGTACGTCACCCACCTGATGTTACACGCTGTGGGCGACACGAACGCTCTCGACGCGACGGACGATAACGTCGCCAGCGTCAGCCGTTGGTCGTGGTCAACTGCAGCTCATCGGTAAAGCGCCTGGCCAATCGCATGTCTCAAACATCTTTACCGAGCATGCTGCGGCGAGTATCAATTGTAAACCGTCTGAGTGTTTTCGCGGCGATAGATCGCGCTAAGGCGCTGGAAGGAAGCGTTGAAGACGGAATTCGTCGCGCGGTTGCATCACGGTAACTGAAACGTCCACCGTCGCTGGGACGATGGACGTCAAATCTGTCGAGTGGCGACGTTGTTAGAGGCTGGGCCTACCAGCGCGCCAGCTGCGTGAGCTGAATCAAGTTGCCGCAGGTGTCGTTCAGCACCGCCATGGAACCCCAGCCAGCCGACTCGGGCGCAGTGGTGAACTCCCCGCCGGCGGCCTTCACGCGATCGTACTCTTGCTGGACGTCGTCGACGTAGAACATGGCCGCCGGATGGCCCTGTGCGAACATGGCCTGCTGGTAGGCCTTTGCCGCCGGATCGTCGTTGAGCGCGAGCTGCAGCTCGGCACCTTCCGGCTCTTCAGGCGAGCCGACGGTCAGCCAGCGATATGGACCGTTGGTGAAATCGGCCTTCTTGGTGAAGCCCAGCACTTCGGTATAGAAGCGCAGTGCCTTGTCCTGGTCATCTACATACACACTGGTCAGCTTAATCTTCATGTGTTGTCCCTTCCGTTCCATTGAGTTCGCGTCGTGCCATTCCAACGCGCCCCGCACAAACAGCGCGTTTCGCGTCCAGAAGTCACCCTGCAGGCTGCCCGAACAGACCAAGTCGCAAACAACTGCCTGGTCGATCTCGACATGCGGACATTCCGTTTGGTGCGACAAGGTGCGCGAGATCAGCTCTCAACTCACCGCCTGCTTTATCAAGGCGACGATGCGAGCCTCAACCGCGTCGGACATATCGGTTAGCGCGTAGGAGTTCGGCCACATGTTGCCTTCGTCGAGATTCGCCTTGTCGCTGAAGCCAAGCGTGGAGTATCTCGCCTTGAACTTCTGAGCGGGCTGGAAGAAACAGAGAACGTTGCCGTCCTTGGAATACGCGGGCATGCCGTACCAGGTTCTCGGCGCGAGCTCCGGCGCGGTCGCCGTTACGATGTGATGGACCCGCTCGGCCAGGGAGCGATCCGGCTCCGACATCTCGGCGATCTTGGCCAGTAGATCGCTTTCCCCATCTTCTCTGGTGGCCTTTGACCCACGGCGCGCCGCCGTCTTGAGCTCCTGGGCGTATTCCTTCATCGCGGCCTTTTCCTCGTCCGTGAAGCTCACAGACGTGGAGTCGTCGGCGCTCTTGGTGGATTTGCGCGCGCTCGTCTGGGAAGATTTCCGTTCGGCCATGGTCTACTCCTTCATATGCAACAGCGTGATGATGGATACGATCGTCGACCCGCTACTCCGAAGCCAGAAGACTCTGTAGCTGATCCAGCATGGTCTTCCAGCCGTACTTGGCCCCGCCAAACTCCTGCTTGGCCTCCGGACGGAAACCGCTCTGTTCGAGATGCAGCTGCGTGCTCCCCGCAGGGGCCTCCGTCAGCGTCCAGGTGACCACCGTCGAGTGCAGCGCGCCGTCCACACCACCAGTCACCCAACTGTAGGACAGCCGATGCGGCTTGCTCACTTCAAGCACTTCGCAATCGACAACGCCATCCCAGCCTGGCGCACCGCGAAACTGAAACGCGTGCCCGACAATCGGCTTGAAGTTGTTCGTCTTGAACATCATCCACTTGGAGAGCGTGGCGGAATCGGTCAGCGCGTGCCAGACCTTCTCAACTGGGCTCTTGAGCTCAAAGTCCAACACCACGGTGTCACTCATGCCGTCTCCTCTTCCAACAGGTCTTTTAGCCGGTCGATCCGCTCGATCCAGAAGCGTTCATAGAATGCGAGCCAGTCTCGTATCTCCCGTAGCGGCGCGGCGTTCAGCTGGTAGCGGGTTTCCCTTCCGGCCTTGCGGTCGATCACCAGTCCGGCCTCCTTGAGAATGGCCAGATGCTTGGAGACCGCCGTGCGGCCCACCGGGAACCGTGCCGTCATCTCATGCAGGGGCAGCTCATCGGCGTCGGCCAGCAAGCGGAGGAGCTGGCGGCGCGTGGGGTCTGCCACCGCGCTGTATACATCTCTCATCGCGTTCACTCCCTCTGCCATCGACGCATCCGCGAAACCGTTGCGCACCGGTCTCGCATTCGACACCAAATGGTGTCTCATTGAGAATAGGACAGCAAATGGTGTCCTGTCAAGAGCCGGGAGTGTCGCTGGAGACGACTTGGTGTGTGAATTAGGAACGACGATGATGCGAAGATCAGGCACGCCTGACGCCGAAAAGTCAATCTGGCCGCTGACTTCGAGTTCGTAAACCCGGTGAGGGCAAAGTGCGAATCGACAGACGTAGCGATGCCACCCATGTTCGTGCACCCGAACGTGAGCAACCGCGCCCATCGGAGCAGCCGGACGAGATGGTGTTTTGCCGATTCAACTCGGTAGTGTGGTCACGGTCGCATGCGAGTAATCCGCGGTCGGTCTATGAAGACAAAGCCCTCTGAAGACACTCGATCAGCGTCCCCACACATCAAGCCATGGTTACCGACTTATTTCTTCAACGACCTCAGTTTCCAACTGAATCGGAGTCTTGCAGCACGGGGATGGCCGTCTCATCGGATCTCGCCAATTGAACGCGTCCATCCGATGACCATCACAGGTCGGAGAGGCTGGAAACACGATAACCCGCGCCAGGGATGGTCTCGATCACATCAGGTTCTCCGAGCTTTCGTCGTAGCCGGCTGATGGTCACCTGCACCGTCTTGGTAAAGGGATCGGCAAACTCGTCCCAAACCTGCTCCAGCAGATCTTCTGCGCTCAGGATGCCCGGCGCGGCGCGCAGCAGAGCCTCGAGCAGGTTGAACTCCTTGGCGGTCAGATCGAGCCGCAGACCGTCGCGGCTGGCCCTGCGCTGCAATGGATCCAGCTCGACGCCGCCAACGCGCAGGATGCGCGGATGTGCGGTCGGCTTGCGCCGGGCGAGCGCGCGCACGCGCAGTACCAGTTCCGGGAAATGAAATGGCTTTGACAGGTAGTCGTCGGCGCCAAGCGTCAGACCCTCTACGCGGTCACCCACGGTGTCAGCGGCGGTCAACATGAGCACCATCGCCGGATTGTCACTTTCCGTGATCGTGCGGCAGACCACGTCGCCATGCAGCCCGGGCAGGTCACGGTCGAGCACCACCACGTCGTAGTCGTTCACGTCGATCTTGGCGAGCGCTTCAAGCCCATCGTAAGCAGTGTCAGTGGCCATACCCTGATCGCGGAGCCCTTCGGTGATGTCGTCTGCCAGGCGCCGCACATCTTCGACTACCAGCACCCTCATGTGGTTGCCTCCGCATCCATCTCAGGCATGGCGATGGGAAGCTCCACGGCAACGCGTATCCCGCCTTCCGGCCTGGCGCTGATCTGCAGCGACCCGTGGTGAGCTTCCACGATGGCCGCGACGATCGAGAGTCCCAGGCCGGTGCTTCCGTCGGTCGCCGTCCGGGCGGTTCCCAACCGTTGGAACGGTTCACCGAGCAGTTTCACCTGCGACTCGTCGAGTGTCGGACCGCCATTCTCCACCGCGACCATCGCCAGCCGATCTCGCGCGACTGTTGTAACGTGAATGAAGCCTCCAGCAACGTTGTGGCGCACGGCGTTGTCGATGAGATTTGCGACCATGCGCGCCAGCAGCGTCCGACTCCCCAGCACCTAAACGGCGTCGTGCACCAGACCGGACCGTCCAAAATCTTGATCACCGTCAATGTGACTGGGACTGATGCGTGCTCGCCAGGCGCGCCTCTGTGTACAGGGCATCGAGCAAGACGACGACTTTGTCACCTCGGCGTTGGGCGGACGTGCGATTGCTGTAGGAGTGTCCAGCTGAAAATACTGGCTGGCCAGCCGTATCGGCCTGATTCAGCTTTTCTTCCTGCAGCTTCTCGTCCAGCTTACGTGGACCTCGTCGGTGGATAGCCGTCAAGGTCTGGCCGACGGCCACGTCGAGCGAAGTGCGCTCATCTTCACGGGGTACCAGTTCATGCAGGAGTGGCAGAAGCGGCGCTGGGCATTGAAGGTTGCTCGAGCCACTGAGCGCTCTCATCGTGTTGCCCGACTCCTCGGTGGCTATTTGACCGGTCAGGAATCGTCCACAAACGTACCGTGAATCCGGCAATTTGCCACCGTGCGGCGAGGCCGTTGACGAACACTGGCGAGCGCTCGCCAATCCGCAGCAACTCAGGACTGAGACGCTGCGATGGTTCTCCGGCTATACAACTGGAGCGACCCGAGATAGAACACGACCATGATCCCAATGCACCACGCCAGGGCGATCCAGGCCTTATCACCAGCGGCACCGGTGGTGAGGAGTGAGCGCAACGTCTCGACGATCGGCGTCAGCGGTTGATTATCGGCAAAGCCTCGCAAGAGCGGCGTCATCGAGTCCGTCGGTACAAACGACGGGCTGATGAAGATGAGCAGCAAGAGAATATAGCTGAATGATCCGGCGCCTTCAGCGGTTTTCGCCAGCAGGCCGAAGAAGATCGCCATCCACGTCGTCGCCAGTGTAAAGAGCGCGACGAATGCGGCAAACAACAGCCATTCCAGCGGACCGGCGCCTGATCGAAACCCAATCACCACAGCCACTGCCAGCACCAATACCGACGAGACCAGGTTCGATAGAGTCGACGAAGCCGCCTGTCCACCCAAGATTGAGGACGGCGCAACCGGCATCGTTCGGAACCGGTTGATGATGCCCTTCTGGATGTCGTTGCTGAGACGAAACGCGGCGTAGGCGATGCCGCTGATGACGGTCATGACGATGATGCCCGGCGTAATGAAATCGACGTACTTCACCGAACCGGTCTGCTGTCCAAGCGCGCCACCAAACACATAGACAAACAGCAGCAACATTGCGATCGGCATCAGGACCACCGTGATGATCGTGTCGGAACTACGGACGATGTGGCGCAAACTGCGCTTGGCCATCGTCCAGGTGTCTTTGATCGCACGCATGGCTAGCCTTCCTCGTTTCTATCACGCGTAAGCTTGAAGAACACGTCGTCGAGGGTTGGTAGTCGTTGCGAGAAGTCGGCCGGTTCAATCTGCGCGTCGCGCAGTCGAATAAACAGCTCAGCCAGGCTGGCAACATGCTCACCGACCACCAAGGTAAGCGTCAGATCGCCATTGTTCGTCACGCTGTAGTGCTGATCGAGGACGCTCATGGCAGCTTGCAGTTGCGACTCGCTGTGAAACGTCATCTCAACCAGACCGCTCGGTACAAGCTTCTTCAGCTCACTTGCCGTGCCGCTGGCGACGATGGTCCCTTTGTGCAACAGCGCGATTGTATCTGCGAGTTCGTCGGCCTCCTCTAGATACTGCGTGGTCAGGAAGATCGTCGTACCACCCCGTGCCAGGGTTCTGATGGTGTGCCACATATCGTTGCGCGCTTCGGGGTCAAGTCCCGTGGTCGGCTCGTCGAGAAAGACAATCGGCGAATCGCCAATGAGGCTCATGGCGATATCGAGCCGTCGGCGCATACCACCGGAAAAGGTCGCAACCCGTCGATCGGCCGCCTCGGCCAGCTCAAATTTCGCGAGCAAATCAGCGGCTGTTTGGCTCGGGCTGGTCACATGCCGTCAGGTCGCCGATAAGTTCGAGATTCTCACGCGCCGTCAGGACATCGTCGACCGCGGCGAATTGTCCGGTCAGGCTGATACTTTGCCGAACTTTGTCGGGCTGATTGGCGACATCGAAACCGTTCACCGTCGCCGAGCCGCCGTCAGGCTTGAGCAGCGTCGTCAAGATATTGATAGTTGTCGTTTTGCCCGCGCCGTTGCTGCCCAGCAGGGCAAAGATGGTCCCGTGCTCAACCGTGAAGCTCACGCCCTTGAGCACCGGGTTGTTCTTGAATCCCTTCGTCAGGTCGTTGACGACAATCGCCGGATCCGCGGGTTTCTGTCCGTGTTGAACGTCTGCACGTGCTACCACACTCATGCCATTCCTCGAATCGTTGCGACAGTCGCTACTGCATGCCGTGTCTGTGTGCGATTGGCAATGGTGAGGACTTCACCGGGAGCAATCGATCGTCGAACCTGCCGCCCGGAAAGGTCCCTCATGATCGTTTCCATCCATGGTGCGGACCGGTGTCCGGAATCTCGCCCGAGGCCACCAACGCCTCGCGCCGCTCTTCCCAGGCTTCCTGCATCTTCGGTACGTATTCCAGGATGAATTCGGCGAAGGCTGCCATTTCCAACAGAATTGCCTGCCGCTCGATCGGGGTATCTCGTACGACCTGCAATCCTTCCTGCATCAGTTCAGCCATCTCCTGGTATTCGGTGATATCCATCCCCATGGACTGCGGTGTGCTCACATCGATCCACACCTTATCCACCCGTTCCCCGGCTGACCGCGAACGGCGAACGGTATGCATCGTCTCCAGGAGCTTGACCGCACCGGTAATCGCGCTGCGACTGGCGAGCAGCGCGTCTGCGAGTTCGGCGATGGTCTGCTCGGGTGGCTCGCAGACCGCGAGATAGCCGACCACGCGGCCGAGCATCGGCGGAAACCCGTAGCGGCGGGAGTAGAAGCGCCCCATGTGATCGGCAAAGGTGATTTGTGCGTCGGTTGGCGTACTATTCGCATTCATGGGGGCAGTATACACAGATAACTGAAATAACACAAATATGTGTGATTTCAGGGATCCATTGCGCTTGTCTCTGCAACTGATCCGGATGTGCCGCGTGCCACGCTTCGAGCGACGGTAGCCCGGTCTCGGAGCACGCCGAGAACCTGCCTGATTGTGGGGAAACCGGCAAAAACGACCGCCGTCATTTCTGGTTCATGTTCCGCCGAACACTCCGGCGCCACCTAGACACTCACGTTACCGTCCCACGCACCAACCGCCATCAGGTGCTGCATCGGCACGTGGAGATGGCTGCCCGTATCGACGACTTCCTGGAAGATCCGCTTGCGCTCCACTACGCCAGTATGTCACTCGACTATGGCGCGGGCTGGAGGCAGTCGCGTTGAAACCTTGAAGGCCGGCTGCGATCACAGGGTCTGATTGAAAGAGTCGAAGCCACGAGGTGGGTTGTCTGCCCTCAGCACGAAAATCAGAGATGCGCCAACTCACGACGCTGGGCTGCTCCGGTGCTCCGGCCGAGAAGCGACAACTTGCGTTCGATTGCTACCACGTCAAAGGCATCAGGGTCGCAGTCACGGAGCCTGGAACCGTGCTGACACGGCATTCAGCAACGAGTGCGGTCGGTGTTCTTTGACAGACGTCGACGGCCACGGACGTAACAGACATCGAATTCTGCTTGACCACCATCACGCCGGAAGCCCAAAATGGCTCATGCATAGTCCCGATTGCACTTCCGTAGGCAACGAAAGAGAGTCCAGGGCGGCTCCGTTCGCCGCAGATCGATCTACTCACCGCGCCCACATCCCGACGTCCCCGACAATTCGACTCGTTGCGTTCGACCTTGACGGAACGTTGCTCCGCGGCGACACGGTGTGTCAGGCGATTGCCAGACGCATGGGACACCTCACGCGCATGAACGAGATCGAACGCCTTCAGGATTTCGCGGCGATCGCCGCCGCAAGGTCCGAACTCGCTGGTTACTACCAATCTCATTCACGAAAAGAACTCGAGTCGCACGTCGCGATCTGCCAGCTTGCGCCAGGAACCGAACAAGGATTGCAACTGCTGCAGGCTCATGGGATCGCGATCGCCATTGTGTCGATCACCTGGGATTTCGGGGTCAAGTGGTTTGCGCGGCAATTAGGCGCGGACTACTGGGTCGGGACGGAACTCTCGGATACCGGTGCGATCACCCACTTCTGGCCGCAGGACAAGCCCGTCTGGTTGGCAAACCTGATGAGCACGCTGAACCTGAATCCAAATCAGGTCGCGGCCGTAGGCGACTCATCGGGAGACGTAGCCATGCTCAATGCGGCGGGCCATCGCTTCTACGTCGGTCGTGAAATGCCGACCGATCTCGTTGCCAGGCATCGACCGAACGGCAACATCCTCGCGATCGCTCAGGAGATCGTTTCGCTCGCGTGATTCGATCACACAGTTGGTGTCCCAGCCGGCCCGCTGCTGCTCCGTTGACCACGCCACCAATCGTGCAGCCCGCAGCCGATCAGCGCACCGAGCCCCG
Organism: uncultured Chloroflexia bacterium; assembly: GCA_963782955.1. GTDB lineage: Bacteria > Chloroflexota > Chloroflexia > Thermomicrobiales > Thermomicrobiaceae > CALAGB01. Next base: position 1,208,272 of record CAWALJ010000002.1, read on the forward strand.
CGACGAACGCGAAGATGATACCGAAGACCGCGAACTCCATGAGTTGGCCAAAGAGCTTGCTGAGAGGAGACGCGTTTCCGGTCCAATGCTCGAGATTCCGCTGCTCCCACTCCGCCGCGCCGAGGTAGAGGTACTGACCGACCTCGACAAGCACCATCGGAATGACAATGCCGACGAATGTCATCCAGAGTGCCCGCCAAGCGCGGATATAGATGCCAATCACGAATACCGCCACGATCCAGGAGAGTCCGATCGGGTCGTCCGGCTCAATGACCTGCATCATGCCGAGCCCCACGGCCACCACCACGACGATAAGCGTGAGCCCGACGAGGTGCGCTGGCACGTTGATCGATCGGGGCAGAACCAGCGTCGCAACAGGCCCGGTCGGGTATCGACCGGCGGAACGTTTCGCTCTGAATCTCCGGCAATTGGTTCGGGATCACTCTCACCGTATGAACTCTTCGACATGTCTGTATCCTCCATGTCGCACAGGGGGTTGCAATTCCAGCATACTGGCCGCGTGTCACAAAGGTGTCCGAAGTTTCTGTCGCGTCGCTACAAAGTCGCATGAGTAACGACGAGCGGACGGCCCGGCTTGGGCCGAGGTACGCGACTGATAGGAAGGCACCGAGAACCCCGATCCAACTGCCACGTCTCCCGCTCCTCAATGACGATGAGGCGATCGAGCTGTCGGAAGGGTTCGGTTCGTCGGAGTGTTCCGCGTCCAGGCGGAGCCAGGAGGAGAGCAGGCGTCCGTTGAAATGGACGGACCGCCTTCCTTGACTGCGGCAAGCCAGTCGGTGAGTCCTTCAGCGGCGCGGGCTGCCCGCGCCGGGCGGGTCTATCAACTGACAACCACTGGCCATGGCCCTACCGTCAAGGCGCGTGGCCAAGTGCGTCTTCACTATCGGGAGTCGCCAGACACATTGAACGGCACCCGGTGTGAGCCGAGTGCCGTGATCGGTCGTCGTTCCTCGATCTGGTCTCCCACCTCAAATAGCTGCGCTCGGAGCCGGGGCCAACTTACCGAGGCGAGATCCTACCGCACGTCTAAAGAGGAAACCAATCCTCGGACTGGAACTCGTACCCGGCGAGCATATAATCGCCACTTGGCCGATCAATCTGGTAGGTCCCGCCATAACGGCCCTGCGCGATGTTCGTCAGGGCATCCACCAGCAGGTCGATGTCTTCCTTGGTGTTGTAGATACCAATGCTGGCTCGGACGCCACCCGGCGCCTCGGATTTGTCGCGTCGGACCACGACCGCCCTGGCAAGTTCTTCATTAGAACTACTGACCTTGAGCAGCCTGAGCAGGTACGGGTGTGCACAGAAGCACCCATGGCGGACCGCGATGCCGTATTCGTGAGCCAGGATCGCGGCCACCAGTCCGTGGGGAACGCCAGCCAGGTTGAAGGTCAGCACGCCGACTCGCTCTGCTACGTCGAAAGGATCTGCCGATCCGATGATCGTGAGCTCGGGGATCTCCTTGAACCGCCGCAACGCGTACGCGGTCAACTCCAGCTCATGGTCCGCGACGGCGTCCATGCCAATCCGCTGGAGGGTTTGGATGGCCTTGGCAAGGGCGACTGCGCCGATCACGTTGGGGGATCCGGCTTCTTCGCGGTCGGGGAGCCCACTGAGCACCACGTCGTCCAGGGTAACCAGATCGACAATTCCGCCACCCAGCATGAACGGTCGCCCGGTCTCCAACAGCTGACGGTTGGCAATGAGGGCGCCACTGCCATAGGGCGCGTACATCTTGTGCGCTGAGATGGACAGGTAATCGATATGGCCCGGATCGCTCGCGGGCCGCACGTCGATGGAGCGGTGTGCGGCGAGCTGAGCGGCATCCACCAGAATCTCGACGCCGTGCGCATGAGCGAGCTGGGCAATGCGATGGATCGGCGGAGTGTAGCCGGTGATGTTCGACGCCCCGGTCACGGCGACGAGTCGAACACGACCCTCGTACCTTTGGAGGTTCTCTTCAAGGTCATCGAGGTCAATGCGGCCCTCGTCGTCCACTCGCACGAAGACCGCTGTCGCCAGGTCTCTCCAGGGCAACATGTTGGAATGGTGCTCCATGACCGAGGTCAGGATGACGTCTTCCTTGTTGAGCGCCAGACGGAAGGCCAGCCGATTGATGGCATCAGTGGTATTGACCGCGAAGACGGCAACCATGTCGCGGGGATCAGCATGGACAAAATCCAGCACAATCTCTCGTGCCCGGTCGTAGAGGGCGGTCGACAGCCGAGACTTGAAGCCGGATCCACGGTGGACACTCGAGTACCAATCGGCCATTTGATCGACGGTCTCACGAACTGCCCGTAGTGGCGGAGTGCTAGCGGCGTTATCGAGGTTGACGTAGCGTCGTCGAGTGCCGTCGATCACCGGAACGGTCTGCTCCGCGCCAGCCACAAGATCGGTCCACGCAACCGCGTCGGTGCTTGTCGTTATCACGGCGAGAACCCCTCCCATCTCAAGTACAACTTGCCAACGACGCCGCGCTTCAGAGAGCTGAAGGGCTTGAATTGCGGGAGCCCAGAGTTACCCAGGTGAGGCGTCGCCAGGACGGCCGCACTGCGATCAAGTCTTCGCCGCGGCCGCCGAGTATACGAACATCGTATGCGGCGATTCGTGACGAAGGCCTAACGGGAGGACTGAGGGGTGTTACAAATCCGTGCCAAAGACTCGACGGCCAGGACGTTCTTGAGAGACTTCGGCAACGAACCCACGATCGCCTGATCCGCCGACAGACACATGCCAAACGGCACCCGGCTGTCACCAGGTGCCGCTTTCACACGTCGCGAAGAGATCGAAGATTTACCGAGCCAGGGCGTTCAGATAAGCGCAATAGGCCTTGCGTGCCATCGCGAACGACGTCAGGTGGAACGATTCGTTCGGCGCGTGGACGCGTGAATCGGACAGGCCGAAGGCGTAGAAGATCATGTCGGCCCCCAGCTCCTGCTGGAAGATCTCGGCCACCGGTACCGTGCCGCCCGTGCGCACGTAAAGCGGATCCCGATCGTAGAGATCGCCCAACACGTCGGCCGCCTTCACCAACGCCGGGTTCTCCTTGCTGATCGAGAAGGGTCGCGCAGAGCCAGGGAAGCGGCGCATCGAGACCTTGGCCGTCGGCGGGCAGTGCTTCTGGATGTGCGCCTCGATCAGGTCCAGGATCTCATCCGGGTCTTGATCCGGCACCAGCCGGCACGTGATCTTGACGTGCGCCTCGCAGGGCGTGACCGTCTTGGTCCCCTCCCCCTGAAACCCGCCCCAGAATCCGTTCAGGTCCAGCGTCGGTCGGCGCCCAGGCACGCTCCAGCGGCGAATAGCCTTCCTCACCCCACAGGGCGGGTGCGTTGACCGAGGCGCGATACGTCTCCTCGTCGAACGGCACGTCGGCAATGTCGGCCCGCTCCTGCGGCGTCAGGTCTTTGACCTTGTCGTAGAAGCCCTCCATCGCCACGCGATTGTCGGACGTGTGGAACGTCGCCGCCAACTGCACCAGGTGCTGCACCGCGTTCGGCATGGCCGCGCCGTACATGCCGGAGTGCATGTCGGTGTCGGCGGTGCGCAGGTCGACCTGGCAGGCGGCCAGTCCCTTGCTCGACATGGTCAGCGACGGGATGTCCTCATCGTACATGTCGCCGTCGGCCGAGATGACCCAATCGCAGGCCAGGCGCTCCCGATGCTCGTGGACGAACGTCGGCAGGCTCGGGCTGCCGACCTCCTCTTCGCCCTCGAAGAAGAATTTCACGTTGATCTTGGGGCCGCCCTGCGTGGCCTTCAGCGCCGCGATCGCGTTGACGGTGGCGAAGGCGTTGCCCTTGTCGTCGGTCGAGCCGCGAGCGTAGAGCTTGCCGTCACGCACGGTCGGCTCGAACGGCGCCGATTCCCAGAGATCGAGCGGATCGGGCGGCTGCACGTCGTAGTGCCCATAGATCATGGCGGTCGGCTGATTGTCATCGACGTGCCAGTTACCGAAGACGATCGGGTTGCGGCCGGTCGGCAGCAGCTCCACCTCCGGTACGCCCGCCTCACGCAGTTTGGCCGCCATCCACTCGGCGGCGCGGCGCACATCGGCGTCATGCTCCGGCAGCGCGCTGACGCTCGGAATGCGCAGCAGATTCGTTCAGCGCCTCGAGATCCGCTGCCTCGGTCTTATCCAGATACTCTCTCCCAGGCCTCAGCCATGGTGACTTCACCTCCCAGTTGGTGATTACTCGGCGGACAGCACGCCCGCTTCGACCAGATTCTTGCGTAGCTGCTCCATCTCGGACTGATTGAGGGACGGGATCGGCCAGGCCATGTGCGACTCGCACAGACCCTTGAGGGCGAACTGCGCCTTGTAGGCCCCCGGGAAGACGCCGACCCGACAGGCATTGACGGCGTCCGCCACCTTGTGCTGCAAGGCGATCGCCTTGGTCCGGTCGCCGCTCATGGCCGCTTTGTAGACCGCCACCACCACGTCCGGCACGATGTTCACCCCCGCGCCGATGATGCCGTGGCCACCAACGTAGAGGGAAGCCGCCAGCATGGAGTCGGACCCGGTCAGCACGGTGAAGCCCGGCGCGTTCTCGGCCAGGCGCGCGACCTCCTGAAAATAGGCAAAGTCGCCGCTGCTGTCCTTGATGCCGATGATGTTCGGGATGCTCGATCAGCCGGGCGATGGCCTCGACCGAGATCTGCACCTTGGTGATACGCGGAATGTTGTAGAGGATGATCGGCACCGGACTGGCTTCGGCGACTCGCTCGTAGTAGGTGACGACGCCCTCATTGTTGAGCGGGTAATAGAAGGGAGGCGGCACCAGCGCGCCTTTGGCGCCCATGCCGTCGATCGACTTCAGATCGTCGATGACGTCGGCGGTCACCGAGCCGGACGCGCCGGTAAAGATCGTGCCGCGATCGCCGCCGAACTCGAGCGCCAGAGCCAGGGCCTCTTTGCGCTGCTCGCGTCGTAGCGCCGAGCACTCGCCGGTCGAACCAAGGATCGAGAGCCCGTCGACACCGTTATCGAAGAGATAACCAACGACCTGCTTGATCCCCTCACGATCGATCTCGCGCTCTTCGGTGAGCGGCGTCGACATTGCTGGATAGACGCCAGGATACCGCTGTGCCATGCCTGTCACTCCTTCATTGCTCATCTCGAACCGACCGGGAGGGCATTACACCCTCGTGCCCGGCCGTGCTGAGCGCTTCCGATCATTCCCGTTGGAGGGAATTCCGAGCAGTTCGCGGGTGCACGAGTCCCGCACTCGCGCCACTCCCACCTGGGCGCATCCTAGCATAGCCGCCGATCCTGCGGTGCTGACTGCGGCATGTACAATCTAATGAGGATCAGCAACCGAGCAACCAGCGCGAAAGGGATGGGCATGATGGCGGAAGAGCAACCTGCGCAAGAACCGATTGAAGAACCGAAGCCAACCCTTTCCCAGGCGGCGCGGCGTGAGAAACTCGGCGAGTTGGCCCAGGCGATCGGTGAGACGGCCGTCGTCGAGGGGGACAAGTTGATCGTCGAGACCGGTGAACCGGTCGCGCTCTATTTCCACGTCCAGCCGGATGGCTCGATCCAGATGACACGCTGGATGACCGCAACCAATCCGAACGGCCACCCGAAATGGCGCGAAGCCGCCGACGTCGTCCTGCGACCGGGTGAGTCGATTCACACCTCAGCCCTGGGTGGTGGCTTCCTCATCGAGATCGTACGCGAGGTGGCGACCATCGATGACGCCCTCAAACTGGGAAAGGATCCATCCTACGCCGAACGGGTCCAGCAATTGGCCGCCGAGTTCCCCGAGGCAATCGCGATCCTCGACCCAGAAGACGTCCCAGACTACCTCCTGCCGGAGGAGGACCCCTCCGCCGAGTCGTAGGCCAATTTCGGGACACGCCTGCGGCAAGTTCGCTCAAAGCATTGCCGAATCAACCTAACTTGTTTGTCTGCGGAATGATTCAAGCGCAAGAGTGCTCCCAGCACTAGTTGTCAGACAGCCACCTGCCATCGAAATCTCATGGAACGCTCGTAGCGGCCTTCAACTATTGACAGTAGCACGAACTGCAAATTACTCTACATGCGGTTAAGGTTTGACCATGGACTAATTCAAGGGGCGTCGCAATGGAGCAGGACACATACTTGGGAGTAGGACTTTACTCCATTCCCGAGGCCGCTCGAATCATTGGTGTTGATTCATCCACTCTTCGTAGATGGGTGAACGAGTACTATTACATGTCTCGGGGACAACGATATAAACACCAACCGGTTATCCGCCGACGTTTTTCTGTGCGTCCAGTCCTCTCTTTCCTGGAACTGGTCGAACTGTTGTTCGTCAGATTATTTCGTCAAGAGGGCGTGCCGATGGAGACAATCCGACGAGCTTCCGAACGTGCATCTCAATTGTTTGAGACTGATTACCCATTTGCCGTCAAGCGGTTTGACACCGACGGGGCAAGAATTTTTGCGACTCTTAGCGAAGACAAAGCGGTTGAAGATCAAATACAGGACCTTGCTAAAGGCCAGTTCGCGTTTGAAGCCGTTGTTAAACCATTCTTTCGAAAACTCGAATATCAGGACAGCCTCACGGCTCTTACAATTTGGCCTAGAGACAAGCAAGGCCGGATTGTAATAGACCCGGAACGGAATTTCGGAAAACCGGTGGACGCCGAAACGGGCGTCCCAACATAGGTACCGTTCAGCAGCCCTAAGCGCACCAGCCTTACGAGATGACGCGGCCAATGTCCATGACTCGGTGGTCTTCGAAGACCTGATCGAGACCATTCCGCCGATCAAGCGGCCCCGTGGTCGGCCGCGCAAACGCCCAGTCAAACTGCACGCCGATAAGGGGTACGACTTTCCACGCTGTCGACGCTTCCTGCACCGCAAAGGCATCCGCTGTCGCATCGCTCGTCGCGGCATCGAGTCGTCACAACGGCTGGGGCGTCATCGCTGGGTGGTCGAGCGGACGCTGGCGTGGCTCAGCCGGTTTCGACGGCTGACTATGCGTTACGAACGTCGCGCTGACATCCATGAGGCCTTCCTCCGTCTGGGGTGTGCCCTCATCTGCTGTCGCTACCTCCCAACGGGGTTTTGAAAGGTGTACTTAGCGACGCCGTGAGTGCAGGGCCAGGAGCTACGCCCGAGGAAGTTGCAATATGGTATGATGTCCCTGTTGAGGCTGTTCTTTCTGCTATTGCGTATGAGCTCTCTCCCGCGGTCTGATGAATTATTTCTTCGACAACAACTTCTCCCCAAGGCTCGTTTATATCCTACGAGAGCTCGGCGTTGACGTGACGGCCCTCCGCGATCAATTCCCTCCGGACACTAAAGATAGAGATTTTCTTCCGCACTTGAACGGGGATGACCACGTCTTCGTAACTTGCGACAAGCGAATCTTGACAAGGCAGATTGAGGCGCTGGCACTCAAGGAGTGCGGGGTTAGTGCCGTATTTTTCAAGAATTTTTGGCCGAACATGGGAATCTGGGAACAGGCCCAGTGGATAACTAGACACTGGAGAACCATCGAAGCCACTACCAACGGCTTTCGATCACCATCATATTTTGAAGTCAATCACAACGGAAAGCTTGTCAACCTGACACTGCGATTCTAACTAACGCTCTGTCATATGAACAAACGAGAATAGCTGACGCCCATTTGTCGACGAATTTGGCGAACGATTAAATCTGTCCGTCAGTTTGATATTCTCAAAGATTGCAGGTCTGCTGCACGTCTTTGCACTGTCATCTTTGTTGTCGTCACCGATTCCTCACTGAAATTAGCGTTGTATACTGTCTGACGCGATTTCAGGGATTGAAGTAACTTGGTGAGAAATAGACGTGCAGCAAGGCAGCGCCGAGAAACCGTATGCATTTGGTAACGCCTATGCGGTCGCAAGAGCACATAGGCGTTGCGTCATTATTCATACTCTTCCCACTTCTCTCTAGTTATGGGGTGACACTCGATGGCCTTTCCGCTCACACCTCAAACGATTGCTGCGATAGCACGTGTGATTTGTGGCACAGACTGGGACGATCACATCGGAGAATACCGAATAGGGATCTCACGGTCGAACGACCTAGTCGAGGACTTTCTCCAAGACTGTGGACTGCCTGGCTTCTCGGTGCGATTCGGCCAGGAGGAAAGCGTTCGCTCTGCATTGCGGGAACTCAATAATGACGAAGTGTTGAATGGGCATCTGCTTCTCGCGTCTATCGTTGAGCAAAGCATCCATCCGGCAGACTACCGAGACCGCTCAGAGAATCTTGTGCTCACTCTGGCATACGTTAACGATTACCTACGCTATGACGGGTTGGTGCTTCAAAAAGTTGGAGATCGTCTGAAGCTCTTACCGTTTTCAGATGTCGGCGCGATCTTTCAATCTCTATGGAAGGAAGCAACGAGGATTGGATTGGACACTGTAGAACTGGAACTTGATCGGATCCGCAAGAGCATTTCAGAAGATCCAGAGGACTCGGTGACGGCAGCCTGTGCGGTCGTAGAAAGCGTCTGCAGATCAATTATCGTCGCCCTCGGAAAGGATCTTCCTAAGGATAAGACCGTCTCGTCGTTATACGGAGCTGTAAAGCGCCACCTCAACCTGTCACCCGACCGCGAGGATCGTCAAGGTGACGAAGATGCGGACATTCGTGCGATCTTGGGTGCGATGTCAACGTTGGCTAGCAATGTTGGGGCGCTTCGGACGAAAGCTGGTGACGCTCATGGGCGCGAACACGGTTACCGACGAATTGACTCCCGAATCGCTCGTTTGGCCGTGAACTCTGCGAGCACGCTCTGTCTGTTTCTACTTGAAACGTGGCAGTTACTCTATCCGGACCAGACACTTAGCCATTTTAGAGGGACCAATTGACATCAAACACTCAAGTGAAACCCGGTGTTCCATAGTGGACCAAATGACCTCCAATATCGATTTCACCGCCGCGAACAAGCCCGAATCGCCTACGAGACTAGCGGTCAGGGAGAGCCGGTCGTCCTGATCCACGGCTTTACGCTCGATATGTCCATGTGGGATGACCAGATGCCCGCACTGCGCCAGCGCTTCAGCGTGCTGCGCTACGATGTCCGCGGGTTCGGACGGTCGAGCGTTCCGCACGATCCTTACACGCATCACGAAGACCTGAACGCCTTGCTCGATGCCCTCGACATCCCGAGCGCGCACATCGTCGGCCTCTCGATGGGCGGCGGGATCGCCTTGCGCTTCGCCTGCGTCTACCCGGAGCGTGTGCGCAGCTTGATCGTGGTGGACGGCACATTACCGGGTCATGCCGTATCCAACGAGACGAGCACCAAGTCCCACGCTGTCTATGCCCTGGCGCGTAATCGCGGACTCGACTCCGCTCGTGAAGCGTGGCTGCAAAGCCCGCTCTTCCAGGCAACGAACGAGCGACCGGAGGTCGCCAGACGCCTGCGCGACATGGTCACCCACTACTCCGGCTGGCATTGGCTCAACGACGACCCGGTGGCAGAGATCGATCCGCCAGTCGCGGCACGACTTCAGCAGATCACCGCACCGACGCTGGTGATCGTGGGCGAACGCGATATCGCCGAATATCAGGCTTTCGCGCGCAGAATGGCCGAGGAAATTCCCGGCGCGCAACTGGACGTGATTCCAAATGTGGGGCACATGGCGAACACTGGAAGCGCCAGGGGTTTTCAATCAGGTTCTTCTTGACTTCCTGCAGCGGAAACGTCGGAAGTAGCCAACGAGGGAATGCGGCCACGTTCGCCCGTCGCTAATGGCGATTCTCTGAATTAACTCGATAAACAGGGCCCTTAAATCTCGGGGATAAATGTCATGGATCAGTTAACTGGGTAACGCGTCGTCGATCGCCCGGCGCTAAAGCGGCCGGGCTATAAAGGCCAAGCCCACTAAAGGGGCTGAACAGAGTTGGTCAAACGTAGCGGCGGCGCCTCTGGACGCCGAAGTCAGTACCGAATTGATTCTTCAATGACCATAATCAGGCCCAGTCGGTACGGCTTACGTCAAATACACCTGACTAACACACACATTCGGCGAATGCCATAGCCCCTTCAGTGGGCTTCGGTTCAAAAGCCCGGCGAATTCATTCCCGGGTGAACACGGATGCGTTCCCGAGTTAATTGATCTACCACCATAACCCTCGTGCGAGCGTGGCCGCGTTACCGAATCCACGTCGCCAACCACCATTAATCCGGGGCGTTCGCGGACAACCTGCCGCATTTATTGATCTATCCCCATCATCCCCCGTCAGAACGTCGATGCGCCCCTTAAGCTCACGGAGCTGACAGTCCGCGGCGCCCACAGGTGACGCCGCTACATCAGAGGGTTACTCCAGCGCCGCACGATGATAAGTGACCTACGGCATGCCGCCCTGCAGGATGGTGACGAGCTTCGACGTGTCGATGTTGCCGCCGGAGACGATGCAGACCACTTTGCCGTTGCCTGCCTTGCCCGTCAGCGCGGCCGCCGTGGCTGCAGCCCCGGCTCCTTCGGCGATGATCCGATTGCGCTCGGCCAACAATCGGATGGCGGCGGCGATCTCCTCGAGCTCGACCACGATCGAACCTTCGAGCAGCCTGCTCACCAGCGGCCACATCTCATCGAGCACTCTGGGGCCACCCATGCCATCGACGAAGCTCGGGACGTACTTAAACTCCTGCGGCGAACCGGCCGCGAAGGAGGCCGCCACCGGAGCGGCCGTGGTCGACTCCACCGCGTAGACCTTGGTATCCGGCTTGAGCGCCTTGATGGCCGAGGCGATGCCCGTACTCAAGCCACCGCCACCATAAGGCACGATCACGGCGTCGACGTCCGGCAGGTCCTCGAAAATCTCCAACCCGATGGTGCCGTTACCGGCCATCACCGGACGATCGCTGACCGGATGGATGAACAGCCCCTGCATGCCTTCGAACTCGCGGGTCGAGAGAATGCGGAACCAAGAGTCGAACGGTGTCTTGACCACGTCGGCGCCAAGCCGCTTGATCGCCGCCAGCTTGGTCTCAGGCGCGTGGTCGGGAGCGACGACGGTGCATTTGACACCCAACCTGCGGGCATACCAGGCGACGCCCTGGGCCATGTTGCCAGCGCTAGCGGTCCAAACTCCCTGCTCCAACTGATCGCGTGGTACCGAGAGCATAGCGTTGCCTGCTCCACGCAGCTTGAATGAACCGATCGGCTGCAAGTTCTCCAGCTTCAAATAGATCTCACAGGGGGCGTCCTCGTAGTTCAGCTTCACCAGCGGTGTGCGCAGCGCCGCGTCCTTGATCCGCTCGCGCGCGGCGCGAATCTCTTCCAGCGCAACCGGCTCGGCGTTCGTGGTCATCGGGGTTTCCCTCCCATATTCCTGTTCGGGCGACTCATGAGCCGCTCCATTTATGCACCGTCGACAGTTTTTTCAGCTCGCGATCTCGACCTCGGCTTCGATCTCGACCGGTATGCCGAATGGCAGCTCGGCCAGGCCGACCGCCGAACGCGCGTGCTCACCGGCTTCCGGTCCGTAGAGTTGCAGGATGAGGTCGGAGAAACCGTTGATCACGGCGGGCATGCGGTTGAAGCCGGGCGCGACGTTGACCATGCCGAAGACGCGTAGCCAGGCGGTGATACGGTCGAGATCCCCCAGCTCGCGCTTCAAACTGCCGAGAATCGCCAGCCCGGTCAGCTTGGCCGCGTCATAGGCCTGCTGTTCGGTGACCTCCGCGCCGACTTTGCCGAACGGTCCGGCGATCGTGCCGTCCGGCAGCTGTGGGCCGTGGCCCGAGACGTAGACGCGATCGTGGTGGGTGCGCACCCAGGGAAAGGGCAAAACCACCCCGGACGGGACCCTAGCAGGCTCGGGCAGCACCAATCCCAGCTCCGCGAGCTTCGCTTCGACGCGCATGAACTGCTCCTCATTCGATTCCCGGCCCGGTCCGAGTGATGAGTTAGCCGGTTCATCGAGCGTAGCAGGTTCGGCGGGAGCCGTACACGTTGCGGACGTTGGCGAGACGGCAGCGCTCAGGATGCCGACGCTGCGAGAGAGATTCATCAGCATTGACGATGACCGGTCCATCCACCAATATGTGCTGGTGTTACCATCGCGGATTGAGCTCTTGCCATGCCGCGGCGCACCCCGCGAGCATCCGTCGACGGAACGTCACCGCACGAGAGGAACCGTTCCATGCGCGGAGCGTCTCGCTACCGGATCGTGATGTTCGTCCTGATTACGCTCATGCTCGGAGCAGGTTGCGATCTGACCAGCTCACACACCCCCACGTCCAACCCCACACTGGTCACCACGCCCACGAGCAGCGCGCCGCCAGCCCAAACGGTCGCTTCTGTTCAGCCGACATCGGCCAACGCGGTTCAGCCAGGCGATGCCGCAACCGCTCTGCAAGCCGACATTCAAGCGGTTGAAACGGCTCCTACCATCGACGAACTCAACGCCGCCCTCACGCAGCTCGAACAGGATCTGGCGTCCGGCGCTTCGGCCGCATCATCCGGTGACACGTCGATCGACAACGAGTTGAAGCAGGCGCTGAGCAAGCTCAACCAGGCGGTTGCCGACTTGAATAGACTCCTCGGTAATGCAGCCGGTAGCGGTTCATCAAAATCGACGCAGGTGGCCAGGGCAACGGGCAGCGCAGCCAAGAGCGCGGCTCAGAGCCCGCTGCAAAAGGCAGACAGCAGTGCCAACCCGGTTAAGGACATTTTCGACGAGATCAACACCGGGTATGACCTGCTCGAGAAGGTGGTGAAGGACATCATCGCGCTGGCGAAGCTCGTCAAGGGCAAGAACGCCACTGGAACGAAAGCCGCGACTTCCAGCGCTACCGGCACGACGGCCGGAACGCATCATCTCACGATTATCAACACGAATTTGCAGGAAGGAGTGGTCAGCGCACCACTCATCAACTGTGGAGGTCCCCAGACGCAGTGTGACGCGAACGAACGAACCGGTGTCCAATTCCCGCTCAAATTCGAGGGAAGTGTCTATAGTGGGGTGCAATACGTCATCTTGAACATCTATTCGAGCCCCCCGATTTGCTCATACCAACAGAAGCTTCCTGGACAGTTCGCCACCTGTCCGCTGACCGGCGATTACGACACCACGATCACCGTCACCTGGGAACCCAAACCGAACGCCACGTCGAAACCCTAACGCGCCACCAACCAATCCTGTTGGCCCGGCATCGATCCGGCTCTCAATGATGGGACGGCGATCATGCCAAATGCCGCGACTCGCTCATTCAACGTAGAGACGGCCACAGATCCCGCCCACGACTGATATCGTCACGTTCATAGCCTCGGCGGCCGGTCATGTCGCCGCGTCGGCAACCCATCGGTCGGGCGCCGTCATCGCTGACCGGGACGGTAGATGGGTACATAGGTCTGGCCACTGCGCAGAACGGCCATCACCTCACCCTCCGCTTCCGCAGGCGGAGGGGAAGAACGCGCATGAAGATCAGCTACTCCCGGCTCTTGGGTGCCAGTTCACTGCCGAGCAGGCCGCCCTCGACCTGCCAGGCGGGCGGGTTCTCCGGGTGATATTCGAAGCGCTGGCGCTGGAAGTACTGCACCGTCAGGCCGGTTGACGGATCGGTGTACTCCTCGCTGATGGGGAAGCCGAAGATGGCCAGACCGCCGTTGCTATTCCAGTAATCACGGAAGCCGAAGCAGAGCCGGTGCCCAGTCTGTGGGAAGTAGGTGCAGTCGGCATCACTGGTCGCGCTGATCGGCTGGAACGGGGTGGTGTTCGTTAGCCCGTTCTTTTGCGCCAACTCGTTGCCGAGCAAGCCGAGCTCCACGTCGTAGTGACTCGGAAAGGCGCCCGGATGCCACTCGAAGCGAGCACGCTGGAAATATTGCGTCACAAACCCTGTGTTCGGGTCTTTGTACTCATCGGTGATCGGATAGCCGAAGACCGGCAGGCCGCCGAACTTGTTCCAGTAGGCCAGGAATCCCAGGCTGATCGAGTGCCCGGTTTCGGGGAAGTAGCGGGTCGAAGCGAAGCTGTTGCGCAGCCCGTTCACGCGATTGACCGCGGCGTTGAAGTCGGACGAATTCAGCTGGCCGCTATCGAGCGCGTTCGCCAGGGCTGAAGTAACCGATTGCCCCTGACTGACATCCTGACCCGAGCAGAGGATCAGGTCCATCCCCGCCTGTGCCGCGAGTACAGCACGATTGGCATCGCTGCCGTAGGCGCCCAGCGCTCCCGCTTCGATCGCGTCGGTGATGGTCACACCCTGGTAGCCGAGTCGCCCACGCAGTTCGTTCTGTACCACAGTGCTCGAGAGACCGGCAGGCCGGGAGCCATCGAGTGCAGGATAGACCGCCCAGGAGAGCATGATCAGCTTGACGCCTGCCGAAATAGCATCGGGATACGGTGCTTCATCCACCGAGCGGAGCGTCGATAGCGGGATCGACAGCGTGACGGGCTGAGCGTCGGTATTGGCCGACGCAGAGGCCGCCCCCAAGCCGGGGAAATGCTTGGCGGTGGTGGCCACACCGAGGTCTTGCTGCGCCGAAATGAAGGCCTTGCCGCATTCCGCGACAACCTGCGGGTTCTGGCTATAGGAACGGCCATACTGATCCAGAAAATCGTTTGCCTGGCGATAAACGCCGAGCACCGGCGCGAGATTGACGTTCATGCCTACACCGGCCAGATTCTGACCGGCCTCCTTACCCGCCTGAGTCGCCGCGGAGACGGGATCGGATGACTGACCGACCTGCTTCTCCGATTGCGCGGGGCCGCCAGGCAAGCGCCGCACCTGACCACCCTCCTGATCGGTCATCAGAAGCAAGGGGGCCGCGACTCCACTCTGAGCATGAGCCTGTTTCAGCTGCTGGACGACCGACGAGATCTGCGACTCACTGGAGATGTTCTGGCCGAAGAAGATGACTCCGGCCGCCTGTCCGGCCCGAATCTGCTGCAGCAGCGCGTCGGGCACGGTCAGACCTGAATAGGAATAGATCACCCGCTGCCCGGCCAATTGCTGCGAAGAGAGGCTGGCACGTAGCTGCTGCCGCGGCGTCATCACGCGCTCCTCGGCAAACGCCGACTGAATTCGATCGAACGCTCCCGCGAAGGGTACCGCGCCCGCCAGCAGCGCCAGCTTCTTCATGAATGTCCGACGGTCTTGCATTGACTTTGCCCTTCAGTCCACGTGCCACGTGCTTCACGATGATGCGCGACTCCGCGCCGATCACCCGTGACAGATCGAATACACTACGCATCCGGTGTCGCTCGCTGGTGGTGAGACAACGAACAAGATAATTCGCAGTTCAGGTTCCGTCGTTAGATTGAACGCACCGCTGGCACAGGACGTTACCGAAGAACATGATCGCAGCGCGCAAACTACCACTCCATACTATTCCTTCTCCGAGACATTGCCATGGTGACATCTACCTGTTCCGTGGCTGACGCCGCGCTTTCTAACCGCCAATGAGGCTGATCGATCAGTCAGCCCGAACGTGGGCGGCGGCCTGCGCGTTCAGGTGCGCTTCGCCGCCGCTCACTCACACGTGCTGCGTCTGGCGGCCGCCAGACCGAACTCCTGACGCCACTCCGAGCACATATGTGAAAACATCATCGCGCCATGCCTGACGCAGCGTTACACGTCCATTGGCAAACAAACGCACCGACGAGCCCTTGCTCCGGACCGAGGGAAGCCGATCGGTGCGGCTGACGCCCCCGGAACTATTCCTCTTGGTAGTACTCCAGGCCGAGGTGCGTGATCTGCTCTTCGCCCATCATCCAGCGCAGCGTGTTCTTGAGCTTCGTCTGCTGGATGAAGATGTCGTGCTCCGGGTACACCGTGGCCGCGTGCTGGGGACTCTTGAAGTAGAAGGACAACCATTCCTGGATGCCCTTCATCCCGGCTCGCTTGGCGAGATCCAGGAACAGCGCCAGGTCAAGCAGCAGGGGCGCGGCGAGAATCGAGTCGCGGCAGAGGAAGTCGATCTTGATCTGCATCGGGTAGCCGAGCCAACCAAAGATGTCGATGTTGTCCCAGCCCTCTTTGTTGTCGCCGCGCGGTGGGTAATAGTTGATCCGCACCTTGTGATAGACGTCGCCGTAGAGTTCGGGATAGAGCTGGGGCTGGAGGATGTACTCGAGTACGCCAAGCTTCGACTCTTCCTTGGTCTTGAAGCTCTCCGGGTCGTCGAGCACCTCGCCGTCGCGGTTGCCGAGGATGTTCGTCGAGTACCAGCCGCTCAGGCCGAGCATGCGCGCCTTCAACATCGGCGCGAGCACCGTCTTGATCATGGTCTGGCCGGTCTTGAAGTCCTTGCCGCAGATCGGAACGCCCTGCTCCATCGCAAGCTCGACCAGCGCCTGGATGTCGGCCGTCAGGTTGGGGGCGCCGTTGGCGAAGGGGACGCCTTCCATCAAGGCGGCATAGGCATAGAGCATCGACGGGGCGATCGTCTCGTCATCGAGATCGAGCGCCATCTCGAAGCTGTCGAGATTGTTGTGGCTCGGAGCCTCCAGCATGAAGATCTCGGTCGAGGCGCACCAGATCATGACCAGGCGGTCGCAATGGTTCGCGGACTTGAAGTCGCGAATGTCCTCGCGAATCTGCTCGGCCATCTCCATCTTCGTGCCGCTGCTTGACGTTGGGTCCGTTGAGGCGCTTGACGTAGTGCTGATCGAAGGCGGCCGGCATGGGTTTGATGGACTTCAGGAAGTCGGCGATCGGCTCGATGTGCTCGTGGCGGTCGAGGACGCCGCACTTCATCGCTGCTTCGTAGGCGTTGTCGGGGAAGGGGTCCCAGGCGCCGAAGACGATGTCGTCGAGGTTGGCGAGCGGGACGAACTCGCGGATGAGGGGCGAGCGGTTTTCCGTTCGCTTGCCAAGGCGGATGGTGCCCATCTGGGTGAGCGAGCCAACGGGCTGGCCGCTGCCGCGACGGGCGTGCTCGACGCCAGCGATGAATGTTGAGGCGACGGCGCCCAGGCCGACGAGCAGGATGCCGAGGCGGCCCTCGGCCGGCTCGATCGGGTTGGGCGTGAGTTCGACGAAGTCTTTTGCTTCCAAGATCACACCTCTCTGGCGAGCGAGTGACATGAGTGGCACCTGCCACTGCGCGGGCACCCGCCCAGTCCTCGCCCAATGTTCGATCGTGCTCTGCCGCTTGCCGAGCAGGGCGGCAAGCGCGCTCTGGCCGCCGAAGCGCCTGATGATCCGCTCGGCGGCGTTGGTTCCATCTTCCATGGCCGCACATCCTAACGAATTTTTCGTTAGGGCGCAAGGGGTGGCACCAGCCGGGTTCGCATTTCGACGTCGATCGTGAAAGCTTTGGCCGGCGGTGCGCCGACACCACCGCCTGGTGCCAGGCAGGTCGACTGCATGAACGTCCCGCCACCGGGTGCGCCCACCTTCGGCGCTGGGGCTAAAACCGGCGCCGTCAGAAGCTGCTCGGCGAGCACCAGCTCATCAAACTCTACGCGACGGGTCCAAGTGTGGCGGCTACTTCGTGACGATCGGCGGCGGTGTTCCGCCGCCAGGCTCGTAACCGTTCACCTTCCCAGCATTCGGCTTCCACTGCATGGCCCGTCCTCACCGCCTGGGAGTCGGCGCTCCCAGGCGGTCTCTTTTCTTCAGACCCCATCACCTGCAACGCTGATCACATGTGCTGGTCGAACCAGTTCAGCGTGCGGTTCAAGAAATCGACTCGATATGGAGCCGGTCCGGCACTGGAGAAGCCGTGGGCCATGCCCGGGTAGCGCACAAACTCGACCTCGCAACCCGCCTTGCACAGCGCGATGAAGAACTCCTCCGCCTGGCCGGTCGGGCAGCGCAGGTCGTTCTCGCCGCTCACCAGCAGGGTGGGAGTCGTGGCGCGATGGGCGTAGGTCAGCGGTGAATGCTCTGCGAACCAGGCCGGATTCTCATGTGGCTGCGACTGGTACTGCGTCGTGTCGTAATGCCAGCCAATGTCGCTGGTGCCGAACTGCGATTTCAGATCGACCGAGGGCGCGCCACAGACGCACGCCTTGAAGCGATCAGTCTGGCCGACCATCCAGGAGGTCATGAAGCCGCCGTAGGAGTAGCCGTAGATACCAATGCGCTCGGTGTCGACGTACGGCCGTTGCGCCACGTCATCGACCACCGCCATCAGATCCAGATAATCCTCACCACCTCGGTCGCCCAGCACCTGCATGGTGAACTCGCGCCCATAGGAGGTCGACCCACGCGGATTCGGCAGCACCACTAGGTAATCATGATTGACCAGCAGTTGCTGGTTGGGAATGAAGCGATAACCAAAGAAGCCGTTCGGCCCGCCATGGATCATCAACACCACCGGATAGCGCCGGTTCGGATCAAAATCGGCCGGCTTGAGCAGCCAGGACTCGATGCTGAAGCCGCCTCGTTCGAGCTCGAATCGCTGCCAGTCGGGCGCGCCTATCCGCTCAGTAAACGCGTCGTTGTGGTGGGTGATAACCGAGCTAGTTCCTTCGCTCAGGTCAAAAACCGCGATCTCGCCAGCACAATCGAAGGCCATATAGGGGCTGACGGCGAAGCACCGTGCGTCATCCAGGCTGACGCCGGTCAACGTTGCGTCGGCGCTCGTGACACTGCTCAGCTCGCGAGAGTCAACGTCGATCACGTAGTAGCCGTGACGCGCATGCTCCGCCGCGCAGAAGAGCACGCGTCGCTCATCGAGCCAGACCATCGGTGCCGAGCCGATGCCTTCGACTGGCAACATCGCGAGGTCACTCGTCAGCCTTCGCGTTTCGCCGTCGCTTACGGTGTACAGGTAAAGGTCGGGCTGATAGGTGTGCCCCGGATCGCCGCTGAAGATAATCCGGTCCCCGCTAGGCGACCAGGCAGCCAACGGACGCGATCCGTCGCCGGTATCAGCGTCACCGACCGGGGTCATCTCGCCAGATTCCACATCGAGGATGGTAATGAATGAGCTCCAGTGATCGGCGGATTGTTTGCCAATCGCCAGAGAGCGGCCATCCGGCGACCAGATCGGCAGATAGTGATCGACCGGATCGCTGGTGAGGCGGCGCCGCTCGCCGTTCTCGACACTCACGAGCCAGACGTGATTGCGCACGTCGCCCAGAAAGCCCCGACCATCCTGCTTGTAATCGAGTCGCCGCGCCACGCGGACTTTCGGCGGGTCGTCCTCCTTGGCTGGTTCCTCGGATGGATTCTCGGGATCGAAGGTGGTGACGTAGGCCAATGCGCTACCGTCTGGTGACCAGGACAGATCGGAAATGCCCTGATTGTGCGCCGTGATCTCTCGCGCTTCATTTGGGTGATCGAGATCCAGCATGAAGATGCCAAACTTCGTCGGAGCCGCAACCCGGTCGGAGACAAAGGCGATGCGCGCTCCATCCGGTGACCAGCGCGGCTGATCGTTCTTGCTTCCGAGGAATGTAAGCTGACGCGCGTTACCACCATCCCGATCGCAAAGCCAGAGATGGCTAATCGTCTTGCGTGAATCGCGCTCGGGCTGGGTCAGCGTGTAGACGATTCGTGAGCCGTCTGGAGACAGCCGCGGATCGCCTGGAGACTTGACGTCATAGACAAGATCTTCGGGGGTTACTCGATTTGCCATAGGTTACGTTCTCCTCCCGACCGTGGTCGGCAGCTACCTGATCCGGGCGAGCCCTCACCGTAAGCCCTGCGAGCCACGAACCGATCGTCCCGTCCAGGGCGCCCATCAAGTCACGACACGCAGGTTAGATTCAAAGTGAAAGCGCGATCGCTCACGGTACGGCCATCATAACCGGAAACGTCACTATGCAGACCAGGGGAAAACGAGGAGCGACTCTCACAATGAGCGCCGCTCTGTCTTGCCAATGCTGGAACGTTGAGAACGCTAATCGTCGCCAGTTGGAGCCGGAGTTAGCGTTGAGACCAATCCGGATTCCGCCTGCTTGCCTTCGATACGCACGTCAGGAATCCAGCTGAGCCAACTTGGCAGGTACCAGTTCAGGTTCCCGAGCAAGGTCATCACCGACGGTACCAACAACGAGCGGACGATGGTTGCATCGAGCAATACGGCCACGGCCATCCCGAAACCCAGTTGCTCGAACGCAGTCAGTTGCCCGGCGGCGAAGCCGACGAAGACGGTAACCATGATCAAGGCTGCACCTGTAATCAATCTCGCGGTTGCCTGAAGCCCGACTGCCACTGCCGTGCGATTCTCTCCGATCCGGTCAAAGTGTTCGCGAATCCGGCTGAGCAGGAAGACCTGATAGTCCATGCTCAGGCCAAATAGGACGCAGAAGAGGAGGATCGGCACCCACGATTCGATGGTAGGCGTCTTCTGGAAGTGGAACAGATTGTGGAGATACCCCTTCTGGAAGACGAGTACCATCGATCCGTATGCCGCGCCGACCGACAGCAGGTTCATGGCGATCGCGGTGGCCGCAACCACGAGCGAGCGGAATGCCAGCAGCAGGAGCAGGAAGCTCAGGCCGAGCACCCAGGCGAAGATCATCGGCGTGTACTGGTCGACCAGGTGGAAGAAATCGGCATTGAACGCCGTGTCGCCTGTCACGTAGATGTGTGCCCCGGTTCCGGCAAAACTGGCCGGGATTAGATCCTGGCGCAATGTCGTCAACGTCGAGTAGGCCAGTGGCGAGTTGGACCCCTGGGCTAACGTCGCGCGAATGACGGCCAGGTCGTTGGCCGAGTTCCACTCAACCGACGTTGTCGGCACGAAGCTGCCATTCGCGTTGATCGCGTCGGTCAGTTTGGCGATCGCAGCCTGAACCTGTGGCGTGTTCGAAGCGTCCACCACGATCTCATACGGAGCCAACTGGCCTGCTGAGAAGTCACGTTGGAGGATGGCGTAAGCCGTCGAAACATCACCGAGCGGCATGGTCTCGATTCCCTGCGTGCCCCGCTGCATGCTGAAATACGGAATCGCCGCGGAACCGAGCAAGGCTACTGCCAGCAGGACGAAGATCACCGGATACGTCATCACCACCCGGGCCAGTCGTCCCCAAAAGCCACGGTGGATCGTCTCCTGCTCGTAGCGCAGTTGCTGTTCTACCGCTTCAGCATCGTAGTGACGGCGTCGCGGCCAGTCGAGCTTATCCCCGATCAGGCTGAGCAACGCCGGGACGATCGTGAGCATCGCCAGCACCGCAACGATCACCACCAGCACCGCGCCAGCCCCCAGGCTACGGAAGGTGGTCGACGGCATTAGCAGCATTCCCGAGAGAGCGAAGACGACGGTCGTGCCCGAAAAGAGCACTGCCTTGCTCGCAGTCGCCCCCGCGCGCTCGATCGCCTGCTGCTTGGTCAGGCCACGGCCTCGCTCTTCACGGTAGCGGGTAATGATGAACAGGGCATAGTCGATTCCGACCGCTAGCCCAATCATGGTGACCATGTTCACCACGTAGTACGAGAGGTCCATGGTTCGACCGACCAGCGCCGTCAATCCGAGCGCGACCAAGATCGAGACGACCGCCAGGACCAGCGGAACGCCCGCGGCGACCAGTGCGCCGAAGACGACGATCAGGATCAAGAGCGTGGCGGGCAACGCGATCCGTTCCGCCTTTGAGAGATCACTGGACGCGACGTTATTCGCCGCCTTGTTGGCACTCAAGGTGCCAACCGTCAGCGCTCGAACTGTTGACTGGCTGGCCGAGGAAACGGCGTTGAGATACTCGTCGGTATGTTTGTTGACCTCGTCGAACGTCCCGTTGAAGGTAACCGGGATAAGTGCCGTCTTGCGATCGGCTGAGACCAACTGTGCCGCGCTGGGCGAACCGGCACTTTCCAACTGATAGTACGTCGGGGCCGACAGGATCAGGCTGCCAAGTTCCGTCAGGTTGGTCGAAACCTGATCCACCACGGCACGAAAGGCCGGAGCATCGACCGTGAGACTGTCGGACGTGATGACGATCGTCTCGGTGAGCGGGTTGCCATTGGCCAGGCGTTCGGCAAGGAGGTTGGCGCCTATCTGCGACTCCGGATGACCGGTGAAATCGCTCGTAGTCGCGAGGGCCTGACCCAAACCCGATGCCGAGAAACCAGCAAGAACCATGACGAGCAGCCACACTCCCAGCACGCGCCAGGGATGGCGTGCGCTCAGTCCAGCGAGCCCGGCAGTTGAGATGAATGATCGTCGAGCGATAGGTGAGTTCGATCCAGTAGCGAATCGTCGGTGGCGCCCGGATGTCTTGGAACCTTCGGTTGGCGGTACTCCGGGTGGCATCGAACCCTGTTTCGTGGTCATGCCTCGATGTCTCCTTCGACGAATCCACGATGGGGCTTCAATCGACAGGATGTCCTACCCCAAGCGAACGCTAGAGCGGTCATCGTCAAGGAGTCGCGACAAGTTCGGTGACGCAATTACAAGGATGTATGACTGCGCGGCAGTCGATCTACCGACCTCCGGCTGCCGTCAGACAGTCGTGGCTCATGGCTCGTCAGCGCTTGCTGCTCCGCCGTTCGTCAGGGTCAGTCGGTCGACAACGTTCACGGCGAGATCCAGGAAGATACGTGCCTGTCTACCTGCTGGGTCGGTCACGACGAGCGGCCTGCCAGTATCGGCCGCTTCGGAGAGGGCGGGTTCGATGGGAATCTCGGCCAGCAGCGGCACGTCACCACTGCGCACGGCGCGGGGGGTCTGGCTGCGGTGAAAGATCTGAATGCGCTCGCCACAGTTCGGGCAGAGCAGGTAGCTCATATTCTCGACCACACCCAGTACTGGAACGTTACCTGCCTGAAACGCACGAAACGCCCGCGTGCTATCGAGCAGCGCGAGATCCTGCGGCGTAACCACAATCAGGGCGCCGTCGATCGCGATGTCGGAGATCAGAGTCGCCTGTGGCTCGCCGGTGCCTGGTGGCAGATCAATGAGCAGCACATCGAGATCACCCCACTCAACCGCCATTACCAGGTTCGTCACGAGCCGCCCAATCAAGGAGGAGTTCTCTACCAGTGCCACCTGCTCCTCACCCACCAGCAGGCCGATCGACATGACCTTCATGCCAAATCGCTCCATGGGTGGGATGCGAGTCTGCGGCACGCCACCCGATTCGCGGCTGGCGATCGGCAGAATCGCTTCCCAACCGCGGGCCTCAGCACGACGTCGCACACCCAACATCAGCGGCACGTTCGGGCCGTGAACGTCGGCATCGAGCAGGCCCACGCGATAACCGAAATGTGCGATGGCCAATGCAAGATTGACCGCCACCGTCGACTTACCAACTCCCCCCTTGCCACTCGCAATGGCCAGCACGCGACGAATGTTCGGCATACGACGTGGCGCCTCTCGCTGGAAAAGACCCCGGCGTTGCGGCCGGTCGGGCAGTCCTGGCATGGTGGCACTCCTCTGATTGGCTAGGCTGACTGAATCGCGCGAGATGGGCGCTGCCGGAATCTCGTCCGGCAGCGCCGATGTCAGGATGTTAGTCGGCTGACTCCGACTCATGCTCACGAACGTAGCGCGAGAGATCGAGCTCGCCGGGGGACTGACCAAAGCGGCTCAGTGCCATGGCGATCTCGCTTCGATGCTGTGTGGCATGGATGAAGACGTCCAGCATCGACAGCCACAGCGATCTGCGCAGCAGCGTCGGCCCGATGTCGGTCCAAACGATGGTGCGTGCGAGGCTGTTCTCACCTTCGGGGGTGAGTCTGTCGATGAAGGCGAACAGGCCCGACTCAATCTCGGCCCAGCGTGCGCGGATGGAAGGCAGGTCCGGATAGTCAATGGGGTGGAACTCGTACGGCTCCCAGTCGATGCCGATGGCTTTGCCTGGCCAGATGAGGCCCGACCAGAAGAACTCCGTCTCCATCATGTGGACCAGCGTGTCGCGCACGCTGCCGAAACCACCGACGTTGGGAGCGTGGAACTGCTCCGTCGTCAGCTTCTCGGCCTGATCCAGGATGCGTGCGTTCGCCCAGCGATTGTAGGCGTAAAGCAAGCGAATGTGCTCGAGATCCATTCCATACTCCATGTTGTGTGATGCGTGAGCTCAAATGAGCTCGCCGATCTACCAGTAAGCGTCTGATTCAAAACCCACACAGAGCCGCAAGGAACGGGGCAGGAAGCACCGTACGCTCCAGACGCCGATTTGCCAGGCGGCATCCAGCGGATGGCTTTGAACCAGAGGTTGGAATTTTCGATCGGTCTTACGCTATCACCGGCATGGATCTCTTCACTTTCACGAGTGGCGGCACGCTCTCGGCACCGTCGCGCACGGAATCTCAGGGGCTGACGGAACGCAACCTGGTCAGAATCGTCTCGAGGTCGCCTGACCAAAATGGGAACTGACCTCGACTGTCTCGATCGAGCAACATGTTTGCGGTTGCCAGACTCCGCTCCACCACGTGGTCAGGATACGCATAGGTGACAGTGTGCGCCCGGAACTCGTCCTCGTCCACCTTCGACGCACTCGATCCGGCAGGTCTCACCACGTCGAGATCCAGATCGACCCAGGAGAGTCCCTGTGCATCGATCGCGTATGGCATCGTCACGTTGCAATAGATCATGCGCGGCGCGCCATCGGGATCGAAATCGAACATCGCATTGAACCACTCGTTATGACTGAATACGCACAGGGCGTAATGGTCCATGACGTAGGTAAAGCCTCTGCCGTGATGGATGCACGTAGTTCCAGGAGGCGTCAGGCAGATCACCCGTGATGACGACTGGTGAATCAGCTCAGCACGCCACTCCAAATGTGGCTTTCGGTCGTATTTGAGCGCGCGAAGAAGAATCTCGTTCATGCTCTCGCTCTCTCGCGACGACCGACGATCACCTGAGTCAGATCCCCGTCCGCCGGGCACGATCGACTTCTTCTTGGCTGTAGCGATACGCACGAAAGACGGAGTTGCGGACTGGCTTATCCGGCTTGCCGGGGGCGTGCTCGAAGTTTGGGTTGACGTACTCCCAGACCGTTTCTCCCTCCGACGTCACCTCGAAGAAGCGTCCGAACGTACCCTCACAGATGAGCGTGTTTCCATTCGGCAGACGCTGCGCGCTCGAAAGGTGCGGCGCGAAGAAGTCGACCTGCTGCTTCTCTTCGTACAACCAGACGATCTCGTTCGTCGCGGGGTCGATCTCCAGCGCGCGTGAGTAGGGCATGAAGCGGTCGACGCGCCGCGTGCCGTTGTCGTAGACCAGGATGTGGCCATTCTCGAGCGGAGTCGGCGCATGCTGCTGCGCCAGGTTCGGCGAGCCGAAGCGCCAGCGAAATTCACCGGTCTGGCGATCGATGATCGCGATAGTCGAGAGGTCTCGCAGGCTGATCAGAATATCTCCATCGGGTAGCTCCGCCACCGTATTACCATGGGTCCACTCTTCCGGATCCTCTTGCGGGTACATCGGTTTGTCGGTGTATGGATTCAGGTGCTCCCAGGAGCGCCATTTCCAGACAACGTCGCCAAATTTCGTCATTTCAACGATGTAATCAGCGTACATCGGTCCGTCGTGTACCGGTCCCGGCCGGCCGATCTGTAGCGCGCGACTGATGAGGTCGGGCACCTCGCCCAGGCAGAGGAGCAACACGTTCCCGTTGCGCAGCAGGATCCCGTCGTGATGGTGGTCCGGCTGGCGAAGCTCCCATAGGACGTTACCGTCCCAATCCACCTCGAGGACGGCACCCCCTTTCCACCCCTTTTCGGCGATGAAGCGCTCCGAGCCTTCCTCCTCGGGCACTTTCCCGTTGTAGAAGAGCGTTCCCTGCGGGGTCAGGTAGCCGTAGAGACCGGGAGAATACGGCAGCGACCACGAATGAACGACCTCACCATGCATGTCGATCAGACAGACCTTGCCGCCACCGGTCATCGGAGCAAACAGCGTGTAGCCCGGAAAGGCCTTCTCAGGATCGTGGACTCGCAGACCCGAACCGGCTCGTCTGCCCTTAACCTGCTCGACCGGTGTCACGCTGGTTCGTCCCTTCCTGATCACCATGGCCCCTCGATACGGCGGCCCCGCTCACGATTGTCGAATTCTGGTGTCATTGTGACCGGCGAGGGCAGCGTTGGGCAAGAGCGCCTCGGAACCGGGGGCCAGTGTTGAGAGAGACCGAGGGCATCCACTCGCGTCTTCGAAGGACGGAGAGCCGCTGCACTCGGCTCGAATTGACACACGGCAGTGGATTGTTTGGTGGACAAATGACCGGCGGGGTTTGCCCGCCGGTGGATTTCATATATTGGGGATTGCCACGCGGCTCAGCCCGGACCGCCATTGGCGAAGGGGGAGACGTAGTCGTTCACCCGTGACATCACCTGTTCGATCTGCTCCTCCGTCATCGAATCTGCCTGTTGTTCGGCCTCGACGATCATTGGCAGCAGGTGAATATCGCTGGCCGTCGCCAAGCCCGTCACCTCGGAGAAGGAGAGGACAAACGAGATGGCGGCGTTGATGAACTCTTGCCGGTCAAGTGGCTCGTACCAGGTGTCGTACTTACGCGGCGCGCCCTCCGGCCAAGGCCTCTGCGCGATGGCCTTGATGACCATCAGTCCAGCGTCCTGGCGCTTGATCTCGGACGTCAACGCTTCCAGATCGAGCCGATACGCCTCATCCTGATACAGGATGTAGTTCAGCGGCGTGAGTACGGTGTCAAACGGGAAGCGCTTCAGGGCCTGCAGGTGCGTCGCCGGAGCCTGATGCCCGTGTCCGGTAATGCCAATGAAGCGAGCTAGCCCCTCCTCTTTGGCACGGATGGTCGCTTCGAGCGCCCCGCCCGGTTGCAGGATGAGCTCGAGTTCCTCGAGATTTGTAACCGCATGGTGCTGAATCAGGTCGACGTGGTCGGTCTGCAGCCGTTCGAGTGAGCGGTTGATTTCTTCCCAGGCCGATTCTTTGTCCCGCTTCCCTGTTTTGGTTGAGAGAAAGATTTGGTCGCGGATTTTCGGCATCCACGGACCGAGACGAAGTTCCGACTCACCATAGCTGGGCGCGGTGTCGAAATGGTTGAAGCCGGAGTCGAGGGCGAACTGGATCGACTGATCCGCTTCGTCCTGCGTCACGCCACCCAGCGCTGCTCCGCCATAGATCAGAACAGAGTCCATCCGGCCGATCCGGCCCAATCGTCGCTGCTGCATCGAGATCCCGCCTTCCTGAGCGCCCGGCCGGCGCCGCCGGGTTACAACCGTACGCACGTCTGATTGTCGCGTCCGCCGGTAAGATGCGCAGGTTCCATGCTAGCGCCGGAAGTCAACCGGCGCAATGTGGCCATTCACGACGACTGAAGCGCACTTCCCTCACCAGCGGATACGCAGTTTGGGACAACATGTCCCAGTCGATTTGTGATGCGCGTCTCTAGCTTGTGGGATGACCAGACCGCTAAGTTGGACTCACGGATCCGTGAGAACGATAAGTGTCGGCGAGCCACGACGCTCGCAAGCCAAAGGAGCAGTTCCATGAAGCGTCGAGCATCCGTTGTCGTTGGCGCCGTGCTGTTTACGCTGTTTAGCGCGTTCGGAATGGCCAGTGCCGCGCCCGCGAACGCCCCGAAAGCCTTCTACGTCAATCTGGAGTGCGCACCCAACGCCGCCGGCATCGACACGATCACAGCAATCGTGATGGACAACCGAGGTTCGTGGTCTCCAGGTCACATCGTGGCAATTAACGGAGATCCAGCGAAAATGACCGGAATTTCACTGGAGTTCCAGGGCACCGTAACGGACTCGAATGGGAACGTTGTCGCCTCCTTCGACCAGATAAAGCCAGGAAACCGGCGGGGAGTACAAGACACGCTTCAGTGCGCCGAAACCGAGTCATTTGTCGATGATCAGGGAAATGCATTTACGGTCACCAATACCATCACCCTGTTCATCGCGCCACGAGGCTAGCAAATCGGACGTTGAATTTCGACCAGTCTTGCCCCTGGAAGGGAGCCCACCAATGTCATCTCTGTCAGCACCAGCCATCAAAGCCAGACGCCCGACCAGCGTCAATACGGCGATCGGTCTGATTCTGTTGCTGTTGGCGATCACGGTTCCGTCGGTGATCGCCACGCTAGACAAGTTCGACGCCGTATTCGTGGGCATCGCCACGGTGCTTGCGGCCATGAAGCTCGCCGGCGTAGCCGGGCTTTGGAACTGCCACAAGTGGGGCTTTTACCTGGCTTTTGCCGGGGTCGCGGTCGACACGCTCTTGAGCGCGGGTACCGTGTTTGATTCCAGGGGCGCCGCGTCCGTCGTCCTCATGACATTCAACGTGATTGTCGGGCTAGTCGTGCTCGTCCTGCTCATGCGACAGGGCTCGCGGCGGGCCTACGTCTGATTGCTGGTGACCCCAGATACTGGGCACGCACGATTGTGGGCGAGGTCGGCAGGTGGATCGCTCGCCCACTTGACCCCGAATGAGACCGTCCTGATCCCCGACTCTCGTAACGGGTGTGGCATGTCACGCCCGGTACGCCCCAAGCTGGGCCATGTGTTGGAATGTGCAGTCTACTGCGAAAGAGGTCGTGAAATGTCTACTCTTATGGCGTCAGCCGACGAGAAAGTTCGACCTTCGACCATCTCCGGCGCCATCTCGCTCCTGTTGCTGGCCGTGGTACTCGCGGTTCCGGCCGTCGTCGTCACCATGGATGGATTCGATGCTGCGTTCGTCGCGATCGCCGCGACGCTGGCGAGCCTCAAACTTACCGGTGCGATTGGGCTTATGCGCTGTCGAAAATGGGCGATGTTCGTCGGATTCGGAGCGACGTTGGTCGATACGCTGCTGTGCGCGTTGACATTGACGGACGCACCGAGTGGCGCGGACTCCGTCGTCTCGATCGCCTTCATCGGCGTTGGGCTCATCACCCTGGCGCTGCTGGTGCTGCCCAACTCTCGACGAGCGTACGTCTGAACATGCGGATGAGTGGTTCGAACCAGCGCGACGTTCGCCAGAATGATCGCGCTGGCATAAAATACCCAGACTCCATACACGGATGAAGGTGGGTCAGGCCAGCATGCGAATCGTTCACCCACTCAATGCCACACGAACCACAGTCGGGGCAGACCAACCAGAGAACCGCCCGGCTGTGGTTCTCCATGGGAACTGGCTGACTGGAGCAAGGTTGTCCGTCGTCGCCTTCGCCGTAGTGTCCATATGGCTAATCGTGATGACCTCAATCGATTCGGTGCAGGGCGCCAACGGACTCCTGCTGGCGGCGTTCGGTGATTCAACCGACGCACAGAACGCGATTGCCAACGGTGGCGCGGATCTCGTCACCTTCGTCGCTGTTGGAATCGTCCAGGCCCTTCGCATCCTCATCTTTTTCAGCGTGGCACTGCTGCTCGCATGGCGCTCTCGTGAGATCATCGCGCTTATCGTCGCACTCTTCCTGATGGCCGGTTCGGCGGCGAATTTCCCACCAAACTTGTTCGAGATGATGTCGATCCATCCCGTGAGAGCCGTCTTCGGCCTACTCGTGACGTTCTTCTTCCCATTCCTGCTCCTGGTCATCTTCTACGTCTTCCCGGATGGTCGCTTCACGCCACGCTGGACAGTCATCCCCGCGGTCTACTTGGCGGGTTCCCTGGGATGGACTTTCTTCGTCAAGCGCGCGTTCGACTCTGAAAGTGGCTGGTATGCGCTCGCCATGCCACTCGTGCTGGTAGCCTCAGCGGTCTTCGCGCAGGCCTATCGATACCGGCGGGTTTCAGGGCCGGTTCAAAAACAGCAGGTGAAGTGGTTCATCACCGGGCTATCGCTCCTGCTCGTCACCTTCGTGGGCGGCAACATCCTGCTCGGGCTGAACGGAGGATTCAAGGATGTCCCTCCTCCGAGTGCCGATATCATCTGGCCCATCTTCGAAGTTGTCTCGTCACTGGCAAGTATTTGCGTGGCGGTGACTCTGGCAGTCGCGGTGATGAAATACCGTCTGTTCGACCTTGACCTGGTCATCAATCGCGCGCTTGTCTACCTTGGACTGACCGTCAGCGTGATCGGCATCTACGTGGTGGTCGTCGGCTACCTTGGAGCATTGTTCCGGACGAGCGGAAACCTGCTCATCTCCATCGTCGCTACCGGCCTGGTGGCAGTCATCTTTCATCCGCTTCGTGAGCAATTGCAGCGTGGCGCGAACCATATGCTCTGGGGCCAACGAGATGAGCCCTACGCGGTCGTGGCGGGTCTCGGGCAGCGGCTCGAAGGAGTCATTGCGCCCGACGAAGTCTTGCCGACGATCGTGGAGACCGTCGCCACTGCGATGAAACTCCCATACGTCGCGATCGCGCTCACGCAAGGAGATATTTCGTCCGTCACTGCTGAACGCGGTGTACCGCCGACGGCGGAATTGGAAATTGTGCCCTTGATCCATCAGGGTGAGCAGGTGGGCGAGCTTCGATTGGCACCACGTCCGGGCGAGGCGACCCTCGCACCAGCCGATCGCCGACTGTTGACTGATCTCGCTCGCCAGGCGGGTATGGTGGTGCACTCAGTGCAGCTCACGCAAGATCTCCGTCGTGCTCGCGTCGACCTGGTGACCGGTCGTGAAGAGGAACGAAGGCGATTGCGGCGCGACCTGCACGATGGTCTTGGCCCCACGCTGGCTAGCCAGGCGCTGACCATCGATGCCGCCCGAGTCCTACTCGAGCGCGATCCAACCAGCGCGGCCGCTTTGCTACGAGATGCAAGAGCGCAGTCGCGGGCCGCGGTGAGCGAAATTCGTCGCGTCGTCTACGAGTTGCGGCCGCCCGCACTGGACGATCTTGGGTTAGTCGGAACCCTGAAGGATCTTGCCGAGCAATACGCCGGAACCGGGCTCGAAGTAAGGGTCATTGCGCCCATGTCGCTCCCATCCCTCTCGGCGGCGGTCGAGGTAGCGGTGTTTCGTATTTCGCAGGAAGCAGTGACCAACGTCGCGCGGCATGCCCATGCCAAGTCATGCATCATCGAGATCAGGGTCGATGAGTTTCTCACGTTGACAGTCACCGACGATGGTCTTGGAATTCCCGCGGAACGACGTTCAGGCGTTGGATTGGTCTCGATGCGCGAGCGCGCCGAAGAACTGGGCGGCCAATATTCAATCGCCAACCGAGTGGAGGGCGGCACGACCGTAGTCGCACGTTTACCACTCTAGGATTGAAGGGTCCATGGATCCGATTACCATTTTGATCGCGGACGATCACCCAATGTTTCGCTTTGGACTGCAAGCGCGGCTGAACGCCGAGCCGGATCTCTCCGTGGTCGCAGAAGCGGGCACCGGCGAAGAGGCGGTCGAGCTATCTGCCGTCCACGCTCCCGACGTGGTCTTGATGGATCTCAACTTGCCGGGAATGAACGGGATCGAAGCCACGCGGAAGGTGCGTGATGCGGCTCCTGGTTCGGCGGTACTCATCGTGACCATGTTCGATGATGATTCGGTCTTTGAAGCGATGCGAGCCGGAGCACGAGGCTACCTGTTGAAAGACGCGGACGCGGAAGAAACCGTGCGGGCCATCCGCTCGGTCGCGAACGATGGCGCGATCTTCAGCCCGACGGTGGCCAGGCGCCTGCAGAGCTACTTCGCCGCGCCACCACCAACCATACCGGCTCCCGCGTTCCCGGAACTCACCGACCGTGAGCGCGAGGTGCTCGCGCTCCTGGCGGAAGGCTTTACCAATTCAGTGATCGCTCAACGGCTTTACCTGAGCCCAAAGACTATCCGGAATTACGTCTCGAACATCTTCAGTAAGCTCCAGGTAGCCGATCGCGCTGAAGCGATCCTTCGTGCGCGGGAGGCGGGGCTGGGTCATCAGTGAGACGCTGGTCAAACACAGAGACGTCGGTGATGCGCGTATCCGATCACTGCAACACGACCTTGAGTTGCTCGTCGACCGGATCGGACCAATGTGACTGAAGCTGACATCCCCAAACCGTCTGGCTACTCCATCACCTCACGCTGGGCGCTGACGTTTCCCGTATTGAGGCCGTACCAGTGCATGCGGCCGACCGACCGCGCGTGCTCGACCTTCATGCAGCGGTCCATCACTACCTGCAGCCCACCCTGCCGAGCGATCTCGGCGCCTTCCGGGCTGATCACGCCGAACTGCAGCCAGAGCGCCTTGGCGCCGATCTTCACTGCCTCTCTGGCGATCTCCGGCACGTGCTGCGGCGCCCGGAAGACATCGACCACGTCGATCGGAAACGGGATGTCGGAAAGCGAGGCATAGCTCTTCTCGCCAAAGACTTCGGTTTCGCGCGGGTTGACCGAGATGACGCGGTAGCCGTGACGCTTGAGGTAGAACCCGACGAAGTTGCTGGGACGAAGCTCGTTGGAAGACAACCCAACGATGGCAACGGTTTTCGCGGTCAGCATGATGTCACGGATGACCTTGGGATCCTGATACTGGCTCATGTCGAACTCCGGATTCTCCGTCATGCGTCACCTTCCGCCCCGGCGCCAACCACGGTCGCCGTCTTTGCCGCAGTGAGCCCTCGTTCGAGGTCCCAGATTAAGTCGTCGAGCGATTCCAGACCAACCGACAGTCGGATCGTGCCAGCCGTGATTCCACCGGCGATGAGCTCCTCGTCGGTCAATTGCCGGTGCGTCGTGCTGGCCGGATGAATTACCAGACTCTTGGCGTCGCCAACGTTGGCCAGATGACTCCAGAGCTGCAGCGACTCGATGAAGCGGCGACCGGCCTCTCGCCCTCCTTTGACGTCGATGGCAAAGATCGCTCCCGCACCACGCGGCAGATACTGCTCGCCAGCGCGTGATAGGGGCTGGTCTCCAAACCGGCATAGCGCACGCGATCCACCATCGGATGCTGCTCGAGGAAGCGGGCCACACCCAGCGCGTTCGCTACGTGCTTTTCCATGCGCAGGGGTAACGTCTCCAGACCGATCAGGAACATGAACGCGTTGAAGGGGCTGAGCGCCGCGCCGAGATCACGCAGCGTTTCCGCTCGCAGCTTCATGACGTAACCGTAGATGCCGAACGTCTCGTGAAACTCGAGACCGTGATAGTTGGCCGACGGGCTGGCGACGGTCGGGAATCGGCCGTTGGACCAGTTGAACGTGCCCGAATCGATGACGATACCGCCAATGCTGGTGCCGTGAC
The DNA here is from genome assembly GCA_963782955.1 of uncultured Chloroflexia bacterium. GTDB lineage: Bacteria > Chloroflexota > Chloroflexia > Thermomicrobiales > Thermomicrobiaceae > CALAGB01. Next base: position 1,241,207 of record CAWALJ010000002.1, read on the forward strand.
CGCCAATGAACTTCGTGGCCGAGTGGACCACGATGTCGGCACCCCACTCGATCGGTCGGCAGAGATAAGGTGAGGCGAAGGTACTGTCGATGATCAGCGGCGCACCGGCGTCATGGGCAATGTTGGCCACCGCTTCGATATCGAGGACGTTGCCGCCCGGGTTACCGATCGTCTCGCCGTAAAGTGCTTTGGTGTTCGGTCGCACGGCCGCCTGCCAGGCCGAGAGGTCGTCCGGATCGACCAGCGTGTACTCGACCGACATCTTCCCCAGCACGTTCTTGAACTGCGCAATCGTGCCGCCGTAGAGCGCCTGCGAGGCGACGACATGATCTCCCGGTTCGAGCAAGGTGAAGAGCGCGGCGGTCTGTGCGGCGAGTCCACTGGCGAAGGAGACGGCACCGACTCCTCCCTCGAGGTTGGCGACCCGCTCTTCAAACGCCGCCACCGTCGGGTTGCCAATGCGAGAGTAGATGTTCCCGTACTCCTGCAAATTGAAGTAGGCGGCGGCGGAGTCGGCATCCTCAAAGACGAAGCTAGTCGTCTGATAGATCGGCATGGCACGGGCGCCCGTGTACGGGTCTGGCCGCTGCCCGGCATGGATCGAGCGCGTGTCGAATCCGAAGGCGTGCTCGGCAGATTCCTCGTGGCCGTCCGAAGCGTTCGGGCTGGACATCAATGTGGCTCCAGTCTTGGTGGCGAGCGTTGGAAGTTGCTGCTGGCGAGCCAGACTCCGTGAAGCCCGGTGCGCCGCAGCCGTATCCTACGCAGCCCGTCTTCACGGGTCAACACGCGCTGAGATCCGCCGTACACGACATTGTAACGCTGTCGGTTCCGATGACATGGTTTTGATGCGGTTGCGGGTGGAAACACGGTTGTCGCGATTCGGACAAGACTCGTAGGCTGATGCTTGGGGAACCGGAACTCGAACCGTACATTGTTACTCGAGCCTTCGCATCTCGGAATGCGCGGCAGATCTCTGGACGATTCCGATGGATAGGCTCATCACACCATTAGATGGATCGCGTCTCGCCGAATCGGCGCTGGGAATCGCAACGTTCCTCGCCGGTCGGTTTGGCGTTCCGCTCGAACTGGTTCACGTTATCGGCCCAACGACAGCGAACGAGCCGCCACCCTTCAGCTCCATGGATGAAGCAGCCTGCTACCTGCAATCGGTGAAGCGACGACTTAGCGATCGCGTCTCGATCAACGTGAGCATCCTGGAGGGCCAGCCGGTCGAGGAACTCCTTCAGTACTTCGGCCAACGAGATCATGCTCTGGTAGTGATGAGCCGCATCGGGCGTAGTGGGCTCGGCCGTGTCTCGTTTGGAGGAGTCACCGACAGCCTGGTTCATCGCTCACCAGTGCCGATTCTCCTGGCGAACGAACTGGAGCGGCCTGACGGCGTCGGGCTGACCGACATCCTCGTGCCACTCGATGGCTCGGATCTAGCCAGCTCCGCGCTGCCACTGGCAGTCGAGATGGCGGGCGATCTCGGACGGATCTGCCTGGTCAGGGTGGTACAGCCTCCAGTCGATCATTCGCCCGCCACCGCACCACCAATCCATGAACTGGCGTCCTTGGCCATCGATGAAGCGCGCTCCTATCTGCTGGGCATGGCCACGGAGATTCGGCGGCAAGGAATCAACGTGAGCTGGGAGGTTCGGTTCGGCGATCCCAGCACCGAGATCCTGCGAGCCGTGGAGACGGCGGGGTCCGACCTCATCGTGATGGCCACACACGGCCTGGCCGGATTGCGGGGCTGGGCATTTGGTAGCGTGACCGCGGCCGTGATGCACCACGGATCGACTCCCATTCTCGTTATCCCACCAAACAGGTCGTAATTATGGCTCGACTCTTTGCCGTTGATCGCGACGTCAATCAACGTAGAGAGGACTTGAGGCGACTCATCCCGCGTTCATTTCCGTTGAGCCTCAGCCGTCGCATCGTTCTGACCGCGGGAATTGGCCTCGGCGCGATTCTGGCACTCAGTGGCCTATTCGTCACCTGGGCCGTGCAACAGACGACCACGGCTGCCTACGAGGAACGCGTCCAGCTCGCGCAGCATCTCGCGGCACGCGTGGACGATGTACTAACGTTCACATCTTCATCACTGCAGCAAGACCTGACCGACTTCCAGGTCGAACCCGGAGAGCCACTTAGCTCGGAGCAAGAGCAACAGCTGACGAATCTGGAGCCAGCAACCGGCAAATTCACCTCGGTTAGCGTTGGAGACGCAGCCGGGAATCTTCTGTGGGTCGACCCGACCAGAAGCGATATCCAACAGATGCAACCATCGAACTTCCCAGCAGTGCAGCAGGCACTGAAAACGAACACCGCACAAACGGCCGCCTGCGTTCCACATCCCGATCCATCACTCTCGCAGGCATGCTTTGCGGTTCCGCTGCACGACAGCAACAGTCAGGTTTCGGGCGTGTTGCTGGCGGTGTTCGATCCGTCCGACACTGTACCCAATTTCATGCTCTCCAGCGAAATCAATCAAAACATGGCCATTCAGATCATTCAGACTGGATCAAACAGTCCACCAACCACCACAGACATGGCCGGGCTGATGGCGTCCGAACACGAGAAACTCCTGGCGCCATTGATCGCGGACCGGACAAGTGGCTATCGCATCCACCATCCACCGGTGGGGCCGGTTCATATGGTCGCCTACGCGCCGATTTCGGTGATTCCGAGTTGGGGGGTGACGCTTGAAGAACCCCACGACTCGGTCGTTGCACTTCCCGGCAAACTCGAACGGCGTTTGGCCTTTTTCGGAACTATCGTGCTCCTGCTCGGTATGACCGTGGCGTGGTTCGACGTACGGAGAATCGTGCTCCCGCTTGAGACGCTGACGCTCGCGGCGGAACGTTTCGCCCTTGGATATCTGGATGATCCAATTCAGCTGCGCCGGGGAGATGAGCTTGGTATCCTGGCACGCTCATTTGAGATGATGCGTACGCGACTCCGGACATCGCTCCTCCAGGTCGAGCAATGGAACCATGAGCTCGAGCATCGAGTTGCCGTGCGCACCGCAGAGGTCGAGGCCCGCAATCGAGAACTCGCACAGTTGAATCGTCTTGCCGAGACCGTCAGTGGATCACTCGATCAACACGTGCTGCTCAACCGTACGCTGAACGAGATGATCGCCATCACCAGTGCCGACGCGGGTTATGTGCTGATCCCCGGCGACGACGAACGCCTCAAGTTGATCGCGTCACAACCACCTCAGATCCCCAACATCTGCAACACGGCGACGATGAACCACCGCTGCCTCTGCATGCTGGCCGCACGCGGGCAGAAGATTCTGACGCTGAACCGTGGTACGAGCAGCGCGGACGGACCCATTTGCCAGATGTCCACCATGCAATCCTGCATCGCACTGCCACTCGGAACCGATGAGCACAACTCCGGGGTGTTGTTCCTCGGCTCGCGAGAACCCGACCATTTCGACACGCTGGATAAATCGACGCTGCAGGCGATGGGGCGTCAGGTTGGGATAGCCCTGGCGAATGCACGGCTCTACCAACAGCTCCAGATTCGGGATCAGCAGCGCGCGGAACTCCTCAAGCAAGTCATGAACGCGCAGGAAGAAGAGCGCAGGCGCCTCGCCCAGGAGCTCCACGACGAGACGAGCCAGGCACTGGCCTCACTGCAAATTGGGCTGGAACGGCTGGGCAGCGATCAACAGGTGTCGCGGTCGGTGCGAGAGCTCGCGGATGAACTGCACGACATCGCAGTCGGCACACTCAAGGAAGTCCATCGACTGGCGGTCGAACTTCGTCCGAGCGTACTCGACGACATGGGTCTGGAGGCAGCAATACGCCGCTTCCTCCGCGATTGCGCCGAGCGTGGATCACTGATCACCGACTACGCGGCAGTGGGAATCGAGCACTTGCGGCTCCTCCCGGCCGCAGAGACCGCCATCTATCGAATCGTTCAAGGCGCCTTGACCAACGTTGTTCAGCACGCACACGCCAAGAACGTCAGCGTGCTCATCGAGCGGCGCGGCTCGAAGTTGGTTGTGATCATCGAAGATGACGGGGATGGCTTCGACCTGATGGCGGTGCGGGAGGGAAGCCTTGAGGGCCGTCTCGGATTGGCAGGCATGGAGGAAAGGGTAGCACTGCTGGGTGGAAGCCTGACTGTTGAGACCAACCCGGGTGCCGGAACCACTGTGTTTCTGGAGATACCGATCGATCTGAATGAGGAAGGGAAGGGCGACAGTGGCACGGCTCAAAATTCTGCTCGCTGACGATCACGGTGTCTTGAGAGCCGGTCTGAGGGCCCTGCTGAACAGCCAGCTTGACCTGGAGGTCGTGGGCGAAGCCGAGTCGGCCGCCCAGGCGATCGAGTTGACGCGTCAACTGCGCCCGGATCTGGCCATTGTCGACGTGCGCATGCCCGGTGGTGGGCTGGAGGCGCTCCGCACGATGAAAGCCGATTTTCCCGGGGTACGCGTTCTCGTCTTGAGTCAGTATGACGACCCTGCCTATCTACACCAGGCGCTGGCCGCGGGAGCTTCTGGATACGCGCTGAAGCACGCCGCCGGACACGAACTGCTGCAAGCGATCCGCACCGTGGCCCGGGGCGAGGTCTATCTTCACCCGACGGTGGCGCGCGTCATCGTTGAGGAGTCATGGGGACCGCGTGAGCCGATCGACGTACCCCAAGCGCAGATCTTGAGCGATCGAGAGATGCAAGTCTTGCGTCTGATCGCGTTGGGGTACACCACCAAACAGATCGCGGAGGAACTCTCGGTCAGCGTGCGCACCGTCGAAACGTACAAGCAACGCTTCATCGACAAGCTCGGGTTACAGGGCCGCGCCGCACTGGTCCGCTACGCGCTTGAACATGGGCTGCTCGACCTCGAACCGGACCATTAATCCGTCCACGTCCTGACTCGCTGACCGCTCCTCGCCAGCCAACACCTCGCCGAGCGATGTGCGGCCGCGCCGTGCGCGCTCTGGCACGCAACATTCGTTTGACCACAGGTATCTGTTCAACCCCATAGCCTGTCGCGAGTCGTTCGCCCTGCACTTTTTCCACGACACTCCCGACCTCTGACTGCTCGGTTCAACTGACAAACCCCCACATCCACTGCGCATTTCCGCGCTCACGAGCCAGAGCACGCGTCATCAAAATAGAGCATATGGAGGGACAAATCCCTCCATCGAGCAAGCGCGATGTACCTGATCTCCACTCTTGTCATATCGATCGAAGGATGTTCGCTCGCCAGCGTGGACGTCACCTCGAGTATGGCTGACTCCAACGATGGCCCAGTTGACGGGATGAGGCGATGAATTCCGTTACAAACGCCGGTGACCCCAAGAACGAGTTAGGCGCCGTGGATTCTTCGGCACCCGACCGTTCGTTCCTGTCACGCAGGCGCTTTATCAAGCTCGCAGCGGTGACCGGTGCATCGGGGGCGATGGCTGGCACGGCTGTTATGACGCGAAGCGGGGCAAGTGCGTCGACGCAGTCCCCACCCGCCAAACACCAGTGGGGGATGGTCATCGATCTGCGCCGCTGCGACGGCTGCGAAAAGTGCACGAGAGCCTGTCAGAAGATGCATTACCTCGCTCCCGAGCAGACCTGGATCAAGGTCTACGACATGACCAGCGCCGATGGTCAGTCCTACTTCATGCCACGTCCGTGCATGCATTGTGAGAACCCTCCTTGCCTGCAAGTGTGTCCGGTTGGCGCGACCTTCCGGAATCCAGAAGGCGTGGTTCTGGTCGATCAAAAGAAATGCATCGGCTGCCGAGCCTGCATGGCGGCCTGTCCGTATGAGGCGCGCTACTTCAACTGGGGCGATCCACCTCCTGCTCCATCAACGCTTGACAATCCGATGCCGGAGTTTCCGGTTCCGCAGCAGAAAGGGACCGTCGGCAAGTGCATTCTGTGCATTCACAACACGGATGTCGGCAAGCTCCCGGCCTGCGTCGACGCCTGCACCATGGGCGCGATCTACATCGCGGATTTCGAGGCCGACGTTGCGGTAAACGGACTCAACGAAACCGTGAAGCTGTCGAAATTCCTGCGCGACAACGACGCCGTTCGCTACAAGGAAGAGCTTGGCACGCGACCTCGGGTCTACTACATCCTCGGCCACTCGCAGGATGTGACCTTCTAGCCGCGCAGCGGTGATGCGGGAGGAACTGCAGATGTTTCAACACGAAGTCCATGAGGCGGCGATGCGCCCGTTGGGCCGAAGCAGCTGGCGCTTTTGGGCACTGGCGGGTGGTCTCGCAGTCCTGGTGGTCTTGGCGCTCGTTGCCTACGCCACGCAGGTGATGAGCGGTTTAGGCTCCGCCGGCTACAACGACAACGGCTTCTGGGGAATCTACGAAGCAAACCTCGTCTCCTTCATCGGTGTCAGCTACGGTGGTGCGCTGGTCTCCGCCATTCTGCGGCTGACCAATGCCAGGTGGCGCGCCCCGATTACTCGCCTATCTGAGGCGATGGCCGTCTTCTCGATGCTCGTTGGGGCGGCCTTCGCGGTCGTTCACCTTGGACGCCCCGATCGAATGTGGCGGTTGGTGGTCTTTCCACACGGCAGCTCGCCAATCATCTGGGACTTCATCGCCGTCTTGACCTACATGGTGGCCACCTTCATCTTCTTGTACCTACCGCTGATACCGGATATCGCGGTGCTGCGCGATCGACGGGACCTGGCCCGCGGCCGGCGACGGAGTCTGTACTCGTTGCTCTCCATCCGTTGGCGCGGACGATCGGCCCAGCGGCGCCTGCTCGCCCAAAGCATGACTGCCATGGCCATCTTGATCATCCCGATCGCGGTTCTGGTGCACTCGGTGCTGAGCTGGGCCTTCGCGGTCAACAGCCGCCCCGGCTGGGACAGCACGATCTTCGCACCCTATTTCGTGGTCGCGGCCCTCTACTCCGGTGTCGCCATGGTGATCCTGGTCGTTGCAGGATTCCGCAAGGGATATCACCTGCAATCCTTCATCGGGCCCAAGCACTTTCGCTACCTGGCGTACGTGATGATGACGCTTGGTTTGATCTACCTCTACTTCACCTTCACCGAACTGCTGACAGATGGGTACGGGCTGAGCGAGAACTCGTCGCCGGTCATCTCCTCGCTGCTGATCGGCCGCTACGCACCGTATTTCTGGTTGTTTGTCGTCGCGGGCGGCATCGTACCGATCCTCCTGGTCTCACTCCGACGGACGCGAACGATTCCGGGCATTGTGACCGCCTCGGCGCTGGTCGTCTTTGGCATGTGGCTCAAGCGCCTGGTGATCGTCGTCCCCGCTGTTGAGCAGCCGCTCATCTCCGGTGCGTGGGGTAGCTTCCACCTCACGTGGGTTTCAGTGGCGATCACGCTTGGTGGAGCGGCCGCGATTCCGCTGCTGCTAATGCTGTTCTTCAAGTTGTTCCCCATTCTCCCGATCTACGAAATGGAGGAAATCTATGTAGAGGAAGAGAACGCCATTTCAGCGGGCGTCCAGCAGCGACTGGTCGATCTGACTGAGAAAGGACTCATGTGATGAAGCTGTTTCGCTTCCTCGCTCTTACGCTGATGGTTGTCGCGCTGATGGTCATGGCAACTGACGCGACCAGTGCGGCTGGCGCACCGGGTCAAGCGGTCATGACGCTATCTACGTCACCAAGTCTCGACAGCAAAGGCCACGCGATCAAAGGGCAACTTCTGATTGTCGTGAAGCTCGCGTCTGCTGATGGCAAGCCACTCGGCAATGAGACCGTCAGCTTCTTTGAGAGCGTAAATTTCGCGGGTGCTAACCGGGAAGCGGCACTGGGCTCGGCAGTCACCGACTCCACCGGCGTCGCGGCCATCGCCTATCAACCGGCGCAGACCGGATCGCACACACTCGTTGCTCGCTTCGCGGGCGATGCGACAGCGGGCCAGGCGGTCACGACTTCAGCGGTGAAGGTGACAAACGTCGTGCCGTTGTTCCCTGAAGCGCCGCTACCGCTCGGATTCGTTCGTCACTGGCTCGGATTTGCGGTCCTGGCAGTCGTGGTCGCCGTGTGGGTTTTCCTGCTCGGCCTCCTGGCACGAACGGTCGTCGGAATTCGGTCCTCCGGCGTTGTCGCGGCCGTCCCCAGCGAGGTGCCTGAATTTGTCCGCACCTCTGAAGGGGACTGAAACGGTGGGAAGAGACCCAAGATTAATGGATCACGGAAAGGGGAGTAGGACATGGTTCGTCGGAACGGAATGAAGGCAATGCCGCTCGTGCTGCTGCTGGCGGTGGGGCTGGTAGTGGCCGCCTGTGGTTCAGCAGGCAGCGCCAAATCCGCCAGCCAGGCGACGCCAGCGGTATCACAGAACCTGATGATCGCCGCGGACATCGTTCAAGGGTCGAAGAACGTCCCAAATGACCAAAAGGCTGACCACAGCTGCGTGCTGAGCAGCCGATTCCCGCGTAATTCCGAGATGGTCTGGCGCGCGAAAATCACCGATCCAGCCACAGGTGACCTGATGGATGACACGCAGATCGACAAAGTTCAGGTGCAACTGGCGAACGGCCAGACCGTCGATATGAAGTTCGGCGCGCACCCCAAGACTCCGCCGAACGAGTACTACTGGACTGGTTCCTGGGAAGTTCCGAAAGACGCGCCGACCGGCACGCTGGCCTATACCATCGTTGCGACTGCGAAAGACGGCCGTACTGGCCAGTTCAAACCAATTATGAGCGTTCCGGCATCGCTGCCAGCGATTACCGATGCCGTCTATCCGGACGCTCCGGTGGCCGCGCCAACTCCGACACCGAAGCCATAAACACGACGGCGATATCCTCGCTGGTTGGTGCTGCAGGAGGCGATCGATGCAACGTCCATCATGTGAATACCGGTTCTGCCAGCGATTTCGGACCGCCCAGTTTGGGTCCACGCTCGCAACCAATCCACACGATTCCGGGAACCGTGACGCTGGAGATCAAATGGCTCACATGATGGATCGCTATCCGGCGGTCCGTGACGGGCACAGCTCGGCTTTGGCTATTCACGTGGCGCCGTACGTGACTGACTGACGCATTCATCCCGGCCTGAGGGTGGCGTGCCAATATGCTGACATGCCACCCCGGACCGGATTCTCGCTCCTGAAAGAGAGGGATGTCATGCGACGATTCAAGAGCACGTTCTTCCACCTGACAGCCTGGTCGCGCACATCGACACAGCGAACGGCACGGGCCATCCGCTCGATTCGGTCGGCTGGTTACCCCGCCCAAGCAACCTGGAGCGCGTTCTGGTCGATGCGCGAAGCCGAACAGCCACGCCGAACGCTGCCGGTCAATCAATCGACAGTAAGACCGCTCAGAACAATTACGCAACAGCCCGCGGACGATCGGATTCGCCAAACCATATCGGGCTTCCTGCTCTGGTTCGGGTTGCTCTTCTCAGCAGCCTTGATCGGGACGTTTATCGTCATCGGAACGGTGGTTGTCTACGCACTCGTGATGAGCCTGATCGGTCACTGACTTCTCTGACCACGTAATCGGACGTGGTGGTACTACCGAAACACCGCGACAGTATGGATACCAATTGAATAGTGTCGATACACGACGGACAGTGAGTCGCGTGCGCTTCCACGAGTCTCGGCACGGCTCGCCGATTAACTAATCAAGGTACCCGGGATATCTGGGGAAGAACGCGGGTATCGACTCAACGAGTTTAGTCTCGTGCTGACCGATCCGTGACGAGAAGAGCCCGAGGATGCCGAACGGCACGTGCTCAAATAATGTAGACTGGTAGTGCACACCGACGTGGCGAATATACCGTCGTACTATCGCACCCGCCTGCCCACTCGGCAGCAACTGGAGACGACAACTTGAATCTCTTCGGCCACGACTTGCTGGCAATGATGGCAAGTCACGGATATCTGTTGCTCTTCGTCATTATCCTGCTCGAAGAGGCCGGATTGCCGCTTCCAATTCCTGGTGACCTGCTCCTGCTCTTCGCCGGTTCCATGGTGGCGCAAGGCGTCCTCGGGCTGGCTCCCGCGCTGATCGTGGTCACCGTGGCCACGCTGGCCGGTACGTCACTCCTCTACACCGTCGGCTTGCGTGGCGGTCGGCCATTGCTCCACCGTTACGGACGCTGGCTGCGGATCAAGGAAGAGCGTATAGCCCGCGCCGAGCGCTGGCTCGGTCAGCGGCCGCTGAGCGGGGTTGCCCTGCTGCGTCTCACTCCAGGTCTGCGTATCTACAGCACCCTTGTCGCCGGGTTGCTCGCGGTTCCGCGCCGTCGAGCGACCATCTCCTTCGTGGGATCGGGCTTCGTCTGGGCGGCTGCGTGGCTAGCGGCCGGCATGGCGCTTGGTAGCAACGTGAATCGCGCGGCCGCCGCCATCTCCAAAGTCGACGGCCTCATCTTGCCGATCATCGCTGTCGCCGTGGCTGGCGTCGCACTCTTCTTGTCTGCCCGTTGGGTCTATCGCCGGACGCGACGCGACGGCCTGTGGGCCGAGTTCCGAGTTCGACGCGCAGCACGGATTGCCGGACGGCCGCGACTGGGTTCAACCGCGATCAGTGGGGTGGCGCTTGCCGTTCTGCTGGTGATGCCCCCGGTCGTCGGAACGTTGCACAGCTTCGACGAGCACGTCGAACGACCATCGGTGACACAACAGGTCATCGCACAGGTGCCTCATATGGCGCTGCGGCACGACCGCTAGCAATTCTCGCTGGATCTGGCGCCACGAACCAGCCCGACACGAAGCCGGGAGCAGACGTTTCCGCCTTCCACGGTCGAAAATTGCCGAAATTTCTTACATCGATCAGGACTCCTCACCTATCCCGGATCACGCCAGAACTGTTTAGACTGGTTGACCGAGGATAGGTGTGATGGTGACGCTGAAGCCAGATCGACATTGGTGTCTGAAATTAGCAATTGTCGGGGCTTTCGCAGTCCTCTATGCGGTCATGTTTGTGGTACTTTATCCGCATATTGGGTTTGCAGGGGCCCCATTTGCGGCTGTCATGGTGATCAGCGCGGCATGGCTGTTCGGTTGGCGTGGCGGGGTCGTCGCGAGCCTGCTCCTCGTCGTTCAGGGTCTCCTACTGCTCAACATAGTTGGCACGGGAATGACGCTCTCGGCGCTACGCGGCGGCTTCCTGGCTGGCTTTCTGACCATGGTCATTTTAGGCGTAGCCGTGGGGCGCATGAGCGACCTCGATCGCCAGGTGAAGGCCTATGCCCACCAACTGCAGCTTCAGGCTTTTCACGATCCGCTGACCGGTCTGCCGAATCGCACGCTCTTCGCCGACCGGCTGCAGCACGCAGCGGACCGTGTCGCGCGCGAGAACACCGCCATTGCCATCCTGTTCCTCGACCTTGACGGTTTCAAGCGCATCAACGATGAGTATGGTCACGCGGCCGGTGATCGCTTGCTGTGCTCCATCGCGAGGCGTCTGCAAGACACGCTGCGTCGCGGTGATACGCTCGCGCGGCTGGGTGGCGACGAGTTCGTCATCCTGCTTGAGGATCTTCAGTCAGTCGAATGCGCGCAGGAGATCGCGGCACGGCTGACGCGTGTCATTGAGCAGCCCTTCGTCATCGATCGAACACCCCTCTCGGTCACCTCTAGCATCGGCATCTCCTTCTGCCCGTCTGGCCAGATTCGCTCGGAGGAATTGCTGCGTGAGGCAGACCGGGCGATGTATCGCGCCAAGTCGTCTGGCAGTGGCCGCTACGAAGTCTTCCAGCCAATGGTCGCCTGAAGCGACTCGCTGCCTCACTCCTCACCCAGTTCCATTGGCGAATTCTCCCAGAACCACCGCATACTGGCGGAGCCCGGCCACTCGTGTCGCGTTGAAAGGCGAAGTTGCTCGTGCCATCAGACCAAACACGATCCGGAGACGTCATTCCGGCACTGCTTCCGCGTGGCGACGGTCATCAGTTCGTCTGTTATGGCGACTCCTGTTCCGGGGTGACAGGAGCGCTCCATGAACGGACCTTCGCGGCGGTCAATTCCGTCGTACAACGTCTCGAACCACGCCCAGAATTCATCTGCTTTCCGGGTGACGAGATCCAGGGATTGCTCGCCGATGATGCCGCCTTACGCCACCAGTGGCGCTATTGGCTCGAGCACGAGATGGCCTGGCTCGATCGAAGCCAGATCCCGCTGTATCACACCACCGGCAATCACACGACGTATGACGCCGCGAGTGAGGCGATCTTCCGCGAGACGCTGTCCCACTTACCGCGCAACGGTCCGCCTGGCCAGGACGGGCTCTCTTATTTCGTGCGCCAGGACGATCTGCTGCTGGTCTTCGTCAACACGCTCTGGTCCGGACTCGGCGGTGAAGGACGAGTCGAGACTGAATGGCTCAACCAGACATTGGCCGCCAACGACGATGCGCCCTACAAGCTGGTCGTCGGTCACCATCCAGCCTTCCCGGTCAATGGTTTCTCGGGCGCTTATCAACGCGAGCTGGCACCGGAAAACGCGCGTGAGTTCTGGGACGTTCTGCTTCAGCACCAGGTCGTGGCCTACCTCTGTAGCCACATCCTGGCGTTCGACGTTCAGGTTCATCGGGGAATCCTGCAGATCACCACGGCCGGAGCCGGAACGGCGCACCGCATGCCGGAGGAGTTCGAATACCTGCATTGCGTGCAACTGGCGCTCGATGCCGCTGGTCTGCGCTATCAGGTACTGGATGCCGAGGGTCAGATGCGCGAATGGCTCGATTGGCCAATCCCGCTCGACCAATCAAGCACCTGGCCACGATTCGTCGCCGGTGGCGCTGACGAGCGCTTCACACCCAAAAGGGATGCCGCCCACGCCGATCTCCTCGTATGGGGCTTCACTGGTATCACCACGGACCAACCCGACGGCGAACCACAGACACTCGTGTCTGGCTGGGATGACGGGCCAGGACTCTCGACTGTCTGGATCGGACTGATCGGCCCCGAGCAGCGACTGGCGGTTCTGCTCAGCCCTGAGCCTGGCCGGAGCGCGCACTTGTGGCACGGTCCGACCCTAGCGCCCGATACGCCGTTCTCCATTCAGGTCGCCATCCACACGGGCATGGGGCCAGGCGGATTGATGTGGCGCGAGAATGACGACGCACCCTGGACCTCTCTCAATGCGGCTTCACCCTGGGGAGCCGAACGGGTGACCTGGCCGAAGACCTGGAGTGTCGGCCACGACAAGCGCGGCGCCCACGACCGGTCGTTTCGCGGCACGGACCTCGGCATCCGGTGGACTACGAAGCACCTCGAGTTACCGGCGCAGTGAAGAGACGCCGTTAGTCATCTTCAGCGGCGAGGACGGCCTCCGCCTTGGCCGGACGACGCGTGGGAACCTGCATCGTTTCGGCGGCATCCTCATCTGGAATGCGCAACGCCGTGAAGGCCGCGATCGCAGCCAGCAGCGCCGCGACGGCGAAAGCGATGTGATAGGCGGTCAGGTTTGGCCGCACGCCAGTCGCGGATGCGACCGTTGGTCCCGCGATCGCCAGCACCGTGCTAAGGAAAGCCACACCAATCGCGCCACCAACTCGCCGCTGCACACTGGAGAGGGTCGAGGCCTGACCGGTATCGGAGCGTGAGATGGTCGCGAACCCCGCCACCTGCGCCGGAAGGAAGACGTACGCCATACCAACACCGACAAAGAACATCAGGATACGGACGGTCCAGGCGCTGCTATGCAGATCGATCATCCAGAGCAGCCCCATCATGGTGGCCACTCCGGCCAATCCACCCGCCATCAGACGCCGCGGACCGATGCGCGGGTAGAGCCGTGCCACGATCTGGGTTGAGGTGACCACGCCGATGGCTTCGGGAAAGGTGGCCAACCCGGACTGCAGCGGCGAGAATCCACGCGCCTCCTGCAGGAAGAGGGGCATCATAAACAGGACGCCCATGAATGCCGTCGAGGCAAACAGCGAGGTGATGTTGGTGGTGCGGAAGAGATGGTCGCCGAGCAACCTGAGTTGCACCATCGGCTCCGAGACACGGATCTCGGTCAGGATGAACATGACCAACACCACCACGCCGACGATGCCGGTAATCATGATGACGGGCGATGTCCAACCATGCGCCGGTCCCTCGCTCATGGCGTACATGAACGAGCCGAACCCGACACCGGCGAGGATGAATCCCCGCAGGTCGAAGCTGCCTGGCGCGTCCTCGCGACTCTCGTGCAGGAACACAAGGCCAAAGATGAAGGCGATGATTCCAACCGGCACGTTGACGTAGAAGGCCCAGTGCCAGGAGAGTTTCTCGACCAGCAGACCGCCGATCACCGGACCGGACGCCGGTCCGAGAATGGTCACGAACATCAAGATGCGCGAGACGTTCACCCGCTCGTTCGGCGGGAAGGTGCGATAGAGCATCGCCATGCCGACCGGGGTCAGCATGCCGCCGCCGACACCTTGCAGGGCACGGAATATGATCAGTTCATTGAAGGTCGCCGACAGACCACAAGCCGCCGACGATATGGTGAAGATCGCCAATGCGATCAAGAAGATTCGCTTGGTGCCGAATCGATCTCCCATCCAGCCGGACGCGGGGATGAAGACCGCCAAACTGACCAGGTAACTGACCACCACCATGTCGATCTGCGCCGCCGAGACGTTGAACTGGCGGCTCAAGGTGGCCAGCGCGACGTTGACGATGGTCGAGTCGATCGAGTTCATCAGCATGCTACAGACGTAGACGATCGCCACCACGATCTTCTGGTGGATCAGTCCATCTGAAAGTGGGTCCGATGCTCGCGTGTTGAAACCGGTCGACAAACAGATCGCTCCCTGTTGGCCCCGTTTAGCGCGGCGTCGCGAGGCGGATACTGACACTGACGGATTCGAAGCAGCGACTTTCCCGAGGGACCATGCGGGAGATGACGGCCGCCGTGGCCCAGCCATTATGCACCGAACCCGACAAATCTGCCTCCGGACATCAAACCGTCATGCTCAACGATGAACGGCCCGAGCCGTTCATTATCCCTTAACAATTTGGAATGTGTGATACTTCCAATTCCACGCCGCGGACGATCGAGTTGACCTCGAATGCAAAGGCGAACCTCGCTCCGTGGTCCCGATTCAAACGAGTTGACCCGACAGAAGGAGTCAAGACGTGGAGAATCCGCGAGTCTACGGCAATCCGCCCTACACCATCGTGCTGGTGCATGGTGGACCGGGCGCGCCCGGAACGATGGCGCCAGTTGCGCGTGAACTGGCGGAGGATTGGGGTGTGCTCGAGCCATTGCAGACGGCCGGAACGCTCGAAGGCCAGGTGCGCGAACTGCACGATGTGCTGGACGAGCAGGCAAACACGCCGGTCACGCTGATCGGCTCATCCTGGGGGGCGATGCTGAGCTTCATCGTCACCGCACGTTATCCAGAGTTGGTACGCAAGCTGATCCTGATCGGCAGCGGCGTGTATGAGACAGAGTACGCCATCGGTATCGACTCCGTGCGCTTCTCTCGTCTGACCGACGATGAACGCGCAGCTATCGCGCGACTGACCAGCGAACTGAGCGATCCCGACGTGCCGGACAAAAGCGTTCCGTTCGCGAATATGGGTCACATCTTCACGCGCACCGACGCCTTCGACCCGCTTACGCTCGACACGGAGATGATCGAAGGTCAATTCGACGTGTTTCAGCGAGTCTGGGCCGAGGCAGCGGCGTTCCGTGCCACGGGCGATTTCCTGCGCCTGGGGCACCTGATTCGTTGCCCGGTCGTCGCCATCCATGGCGATTACGATCCGCATCCCGTCGAAGGCGTACGTGACCCACTCAGTCGCGTGCTGAGCGACTTCCGCTTCATCCTGCTGGAACAGTGTGGCCACCTCCCCTGGATCGAGCGCCATGCCCGCGACCGATTCTTCGAGATCCTCAAAGCCGAGATCTGCGATTAGCGCGAACACGAGCGCCAGACCCAATCAATGACCAGCACTCGACATTGTGTGTTCGCCTCCCACACAACAGAAAGTGCACCCGCTCGCGCAGGTGCACTTTGAAGGAGGAACGATGAGTCGGTTCGCTGCTGTCTAGTTGGATGGGGTCGCGTTCTGATCCTGCGGGCCGCCCATGTGACCGTGACCGCCAAAATCACCGAAACCACGGGGGCCGCCTTTGCCAAAGGTATTATTGTTGATCGCGTCGGTAAGCTGCTGCTTCATCGTCGCCAGGCGCTGGGTCTCCTGAACCTGCGTCATCTTGCCAGCGGTGACCGCCTGATCCATCTCGGTCTTTTCCTGAGCGATGATCGCGTTGACCACGTCGTCAACCGTTTTGCCGTGATTGGTGATCTCCTGCGACAGGGTCGTGCCGGAGCTCAGATCGGTCTGCAGCTGACTGGCACTGATGCCAAGGGTGCTGGCGATGACGTTCATATCCGCGCCGTGCCCATGGCGGCCGTCCATGCCGAAGCCGTGCCCACCGAACATGAAGGCGGAGATGTTGCCAGAGTCGATTTTCTGCTGCAGTGCGGTGCCCTGGGCAGCAGTTATCTTGCCGCTGGAGACCGCGTCACTGACGGATTGGTCTTCCGTCTTCTGGATGGCCTGCTGCACCTGCGTGCTGCTGAGTCCGAGGTTCTGCGCCAGACGATCGACGAAGGTCTGAACCGTCGTTTGAGCGCTGGTTGCCGTCGGCGTTGACGGCGTTGCGGCAAAGACGCTGCCCGCGGTGATAGTCGAAGCCAATGCGAGCGTGGCGAGTCCGCCGCCGAACAACCAACGTTTGCGTACCACGAGAGGAATCTCCTTATCTGGTGCCGAGATGTCGTTCCCGTGAACGCCCCCGGATCACCCTCATCTCTTGATATGAGATTAGGGCTCGCGGCTAATAAACCGCTGAGATTTGCCTTGGAGAGTTCCCAGGAACGGGGTGATTCAGCTTAGAGTTTTCACAGGGAGGTCAGATCAGATGGTCACTCAGCGGCTAAGGGGCCGGCGGTACGTCACTGGGATACTGGATTTGCGAGTACTCGAAAGTGGTCGCTTGCAGGGTAGAGCGTCGGCTGCTCAGCGCGGCGGTCATGATGGATGATTGTGAAGATTAGTTCGGTGAACGGCCCGTGTCTTCGCAGCTCAAGACCGTTCAGGCACTTCGATCTTCTGAACCGTGTGGCTCTCAGCCGCATAGGCGCCTGCGTGGACCCGAACGACCTGAGGTTTCAATGGTCATGTCCTCATTCCAACCACCACGACGAGTCGCGGCTCAGTTTCGATCATCGGAAATTCACCCGAGACAAGCTCAGTCCCTTCAGTGGAACTTCGGCCTCATAGCCCGGCGAATATATTCCCGGGCGACCGTGGCCGCAGCACCGGGTCAATTGTTCAAACGACCTTCAGCCGGCTAGTCCGGCGCCTGTCCGGCACCAATGCATTCGTCAACGGCCGTCATCGCCCATCCCAACAAGAGATGCGGGGCGGCGCTCCGTTTCCGGAAGGCCACCCCGCACCGGCGGGTGTATGGGGTAGAAAAAGGCGATGTTCAGAGTCTCGCGGGCCACGCCCACGGGTAGGTCTCGTTCATTGTTAGCCGATCAAGCCATGGCCGAGCATTGGCAGGCCGGTCAGGACCAGTAGGGCCAGGACCGCTGCCGGTGCCAACCGCCGCGCGCAGCTTCGGGGCTGGCGAGAGCCGCCAGGTGACCGCCAGTACGATCATCACCACGCTGCCGCCATAGACCATGTTCGTCCAGGGCGTCCCGGTATCGGTGCCGGTCCCCAGCGCGTGGAAGAGCGACAACGCGTAGATCGGGTAGGCCAGCCCGTGCATGATGTGCCAGGCGCGATAGCCGATGAACCGGCGGATCCAGGCGCTGGCGCCGATCGCCAGGCCGAGCTCGATGGCGATAACTCCCAGGCTCATCCAGAACGGTCGGTAGCCGCCACTGAACGGGATGATCGCGTTCATCAACGACACGTGCGAGAACGGATCGAGCATGATCGTCGTCACGTGAATCGCCGTGAAGGTGAAGAACGTGATGGTAAACCAGCGATGCATCGCATCGACGACCATGCGTGGCCAGTTCGCCGAGTACCAGCGCCGGTTCATGGCGATGCCGAGCATCACCGAGAAGCTGAGCAGGATGAAGGCGACGATGCCGCTGCCGCGGGCGACGTACCAGAGAAGTGAGCTCGTTGACCCGCCCATGGTTAGTTCCGTCCAATCTCACGGCGCGGCCAGTTGCCGACCGTCACGACGTCGCCGTCATCTCCAGCGAAGCGTCCGCTGAGTCCCACAACGTTTAGCCAGCTTGGCCCGGTCGTCCCGCGCAGCCAGGCAACCTTGGCCGCGACCTCGGCGGCCACACACGTGCGCGCTCCGACCGTGACGATGCGCCAGGGACTCTTTCCCGGTCGTCCAGTGCGCGGATCGATCAGGTGGTGCATCCGTTTGCCGTTACGCTGCCACTGACGCCGTCCCAGACCGGAGGTCGCCAGCGCGCCCTCCCACAGGACGATCGTCTCCTCGACGTCCGAGCTCCATGTGGTGCCGACGTCACACAACCAGCCACCTTCGGGCGCTTGGCCAGCGACCGCCAGATCGCCACCAGCGTTGATCAACACGCCGCAGTCGACTGGCAATGTGCGCAGCGCGTAGTCGACGGCAAAGCCCTTGCCGATCCCGCCAAAATCGAGGCGAACTCCATCCCGTAGCTCGACGAGGCCACGACGCCGGTCGTAGTTGATGCGGAACCACTG
This sequence comes from uncultured Chloroflexia bacterium, assembly GCA_963782955.1. Lineage (GTDB taxonomy): Bacteria > Chloroflexota > Chloroflexia > Thermomicrobiales > Thermomicrobiaceae > CALAGB01. The sequence continues at coordinate 1,259,849 of CAWALJ010000002.1, forward strand.
TCCCGCTGGTCGCGCGGCTCGCTCCGGACCGGGGCCAGAGCGTTCCAGATCCTCGATGCTCCGGTCGTAACCGCTGGCCTCGAGTGCGTCCCGAATGGTCGGGTCGAACCAGCCGTCGGTCGACTCGGTCGCCTTGTAGGCCAGGTCGAGTAGCTCCAGGAAAAGGGCCGACGCGCGCTGCGGCTTGCTGCCGCCCTGCTCCAGCCGTGCCAGCTCGCTGTCGGGCCGGAAGCGGCTGAAGGTGGCATCGATCTCGTCGATGCGATCGCGAACGTGCTGCACCACCTCCGACAGGGCGGCGGGATCAGTCACGATCACCTCGATCGTGGTTCCCAGGGCCGTGAACTGGGCGCGATACTCATCAAGTTCCAGTGTTGCCTGTGCGGTCTTCGATTCCATCATGATCTCCGGTTACGATGACACGGTCTTGGTTCGATGCCGTGACGTGGTCAGTGTTGAGCTCGACTGCGCGACCGTCGTTTGCGGAGCAGCGGTCGGCTGCGGCACCGATGTCGGTGTCACCGGAGCCTGCGTCGCGGTGGCAACCGGAGTCGTGGCGGGCTGCGTTACGGTGGCCGCCGCTGCACTGCTCGACTGCGTCGGCGTGGTCGACGGCGTTGTTGCCGCCGTCGACGTCGCGGTGGACTGTGTAACGGTTGCGCCACCATGGTCTGAGTTGCCTTCGGTCTCTTCAGTAGCGGCTGAGAAGCCATGGGTCTCTTCGTTGTTGAACAGAGACGTGGTCGGCGTCTGCGCCGCGTTTGTCGTAGCCATCGTCGTGTTCTGTTGCACCGCTTCGGTCGCTGGCGCCGAGGTCTGCGCGACCGGTGCACTCGACTTCGACTCGGTGTGCGCGGCGGCAAGTGTGGTGAAGGTTGCCGCGCCAATGAAACTCGCACCGATCAGAAAACGTCGCATCGATCGGATCCGCCGGGACAGCAGCTCGCGCTGCGTTGGCCCGATGTGTGGCGGCACCGGGCGATGAGCCTGGTACCAGTCAGGAAACGTTGGTCGATTCGGCGTCGTCATAGAGTCTCTCTTCTCTTCCTTCTATACCTTGCGGAGTGAAAGCTTGGCTGCTCGGCGTGGTGCAGCGGTTTCTTGTTCGACCTCTTCGACGAGAATCGCTCGGCGTGGGCAGAGTCTGGCCGTCTCGTAAATCGTCTCGACCAGTCTCGGGTCGACGTCGTTCTGACGTAGCCAGGCGTAGCCCCACTCGTCCAGCGTGAACATCTCGGGGCAGAACTCGGCGCAGAAGCCGAAGGCGGTGCAACGAATCGGGTCGACGCGGACACGCAGCCGCTTGTTGGTCGGCTTAGAACTCATGGTCGGACTCCAAACCAGGCAGAATGCTGCGGGTCGGGCGACCGCAGCCGCCGAAGCGCAGATGGGTTTCGATCTCGCGTTCAAACACGCTGAGCGCCGTGCGGGCCATATTGGCCGCGCCATCGAGATGGCTGCAGGCACCGCGTTTTGGAAGCATCTGGTTGGCGTAGTGCTGAATGCGCTCCAGGTCGTTCGGCTCCGGAGTGCCACGAGCGATGCGCTCAAGCACATCCGCCATGGCGACCGTGCCGAAGATGCAGGGTCCGCACTGGCGGGCCGACTCGTCGGCGAAGAAGCGGAGCAGACGCACGGCTTGCCACAGCCCGCAGACGTTTTCCGGAATGACCGTGATGGCACCCGAGCCGAGTCCGACACCTGCCGCGCCCATGCTGTCGCGGTCAAGCCGGATGCCCCGCCAGACTTGCTCGGGAGCGAGCCAGCCGGCGAAGTAACCGCCAGTCAGCACGGCCTGCATGCCATCTGGCATTCCGCCGCCATATTCCAGCAGCACCTCTTCGAGGGTGATGCCCGTCGGCACCTCATAGACCCCTGGGCGGCGAATGCCACCATTCAGGGTGACCAGCAAGGTGCCTGGCAGGTTCGATGATCCAGCGGATCGGAACCACTCTGCTCCCTCGCGAGCGATCAACGCGGCGTTGGCCAGCGTTTCGACGTTCTGCACCAGCGTTGGCCGACCGGCGATACCCTTCTCGTGGGCTCTGGGCGGCTTTATGGTTGGCTTGGCGTCGTGACCGTTGATCCACTGGATCGCGGCACTCTGCTCGCCAGCGACGTAGGCTGGCGGCGCGACGACTGTCTTGATCTTCGGAAGCTTGGCACCTGCCTTTTCGACCTCACGCCGGGCCAGGTCGATCGAATCCTTGGCGCGTCGATCGTGCATGTAGACGACGATCTCATCAGCATCGACCGCGTGGGCCGCCAGCAGCGCCCCTTCGATGACGAGGTGCGGCCGGATGAGCATCAGAGTCAGGTCCTTCTTGCTGGCTGGCTCCGACTCGGCGCCGTTGACCAGCACGACGTGACGACCTGGCTGCGCGGCAACCGAGCGCCACTTTTTTGCGGTTGGGTAGAAGGATCCGCCGCGCCCGAGCAGCCCGCTGGCCTCGATCCGGCCGATCAACTGCGCCGGGGTGAGGTTCCAGGTGGCATGGGAAAATCCGCCGCCGAGGCGGTACGCCTCGAGCGACTCACGGACATCCAGGCGCTCCGGCAACAGCCGCAGGTATTTCGTCTCTTTCAGTTCAGGTGCTAGCGTGGCCATTCACTCTCTCGATTCTTCGGGTCGATTCGTGGATTCCCACGAGCGTTGTTCGATCTTGATCCTCCCCATAAGTCCGCCCCTGCTGGACCTCACCGAGGTGAGGGGGCCAGCCGAGGCGGTTTGGAAAGGGGGTAGGGGTTGGCACGACGTGTCATGGAGTCCGGACGTGTATGGGATCGGTCTGCAATCGTGTCTCCAGTCAAGATCAGTACGAACTCGTCGTCGTTACCGTCTCTATAGAAACACTCCAGTCTTAGAGGTTCCTGTGGCTGAGCTTAGGATTTTCACAGAAACGGGTTTTAGGCACGCGACGCGGGGCGAGTTCGGTAGTGGGGGGAGAGATTTGTCTATTCCGGCGCGGAAAGTGATTTGGGCAACGCGTTCGTCGCTACCAACGACGAAGTGGGCGAGGTCATCTGCTCCAGATGGCTCGTAGGGGCAGACTGCGTCTGCCCCTACCGACGAAGGTCAACGCTACGGAAAAAGCGCTAGCCCACCGGCCGAGCAATCACGATCAGACGATGGTCGTCGATTCCGTAGGGCCAGCAGGTGACCAGCGTGAGCCGTTCGTCGGGTGTCGGTTCGATGAGTCGCCCGTAGGCAAGCTGCTGGCTGAGCGGCAGACCGGCGATCTTTGGTAGCAGGATGTCGGTCACCCGATAGTGATGAGCCTTCCCATCCTTTGTGGTGACGACGATGTCGGCTCCCTTCTTGATCTGATGCAGATTCTTGAAGACCTCACCGTGCCAGTCGTCGTGTCCCGCCAGCACCACATTGCCGCCTGCGCCGGGGTCGGCCGAGCGGTCGTGATGCCCAACCGCGTAGTCGGCAACATCCCACTCACGAACCGCCTGGCCGGAGACGACTGTCTGATGCGACTTCACCTCGATGATTGGCTCGTGAATCCCGACACTGTCGATGTCGAGTCGGATCGGCGGCGATCCATTCGGCGGCTGTGCGAACGGTGTCGATACGACCCCGCTGACCAGATCGCCGCCGAACGGCTGAGTGATCGCCTGGATCTGCGTTGCAACGCTCGTGGTCTTCGCCACGGAGGTCGCTGGACTCCTGAACGTCTCGTGGTTCTCGCTTCCTGAAAGCACCGGCCGGTACCAGGCGATGAGCAGCAGAGCCAGCCCGACACAGATGAGAAGTGGGCCGATTACCCAACGTAGCTGTCGCACGGACTTCATGAGGGCGCTCCCACCGGTGCTTTCATCGATAACGTTCCACATTGCGACATGCGCTTTCCCCGTCGTTGGACCGTCCGGCCGTGGCCGTGGGCACACGCCCCATGGAACCTGAGGAGTTCCAGGAACGCGCGCCCACGGCCACTACTCGTGTGCCGAGCGCCAGGCACCAGAATCAGATCGGATCTCAGACTCGATCGTCCACACGGGCGACGGCAGATCCGGCGAGTTGATAATCACGACTGGTTTGACGACGCGATTAGGCATACAGGTGAGGAGCGCATCGATGACCTGCTTCGCGCATTGCGGCGTTTCGGCCATCACCCGGATGTCGGCGGCGGCCAGCATCGAGATCTTGGCCGGCTCGGTTGGCATGGTCGCCATGGTGGTGACCGAGAGCGAGACCGTTACCCCTTCCGGCTCTTGCGTCCGCACGACGGCTCGCGCGGCCCCATTGCGCAACGGAACCGAGTGAAGCGTCGCCTGACCAAGCGGTTTGGCTGCCGCCAGCACGAGCGTGATAGCCGTCTTGCGCGTCAGATCGGACAGCGACATCTCGGCATCGGCGATGATCGAAGTTGCGATGGTTGTCTCAGCGATGATCATGGGAGCCCCTCTCGGCATGCTCGCGTCCCACGCCCAGCGCAAGACCTGTGTGTGGCAACGCGCGTTCAGTTGGCGGATTGGTGAATCTCATTTAGGACTCCCGCTTGAGTGGGGAGTCAACGCGAATCACAACCAGTCCCCCGAGGACGAGTAACAGCGCGACCAGCGTGAGCGTGAAACTCGCCGCCGGGCTCATGCCCGATCCGATCGATGTACTCTGTACCAACGGATGTCCGGTGGTCGGGAGGATCGACGGCAGTCCAGCGCCGGATGCCGCTGGGATGTAGTCACGCGACACGTAGCTGGATGCTGACGAGCCAACACCAGTCACACCGCCGAGATTGCCACCAGCGCCGGAGTTATTGCCCTGTCCCTCACCAGTGGAAGCCTGCTGACCCTGTGCTCCACTTGTTTCGTTGCCGCCACTGGAGGCAGTGCCATTTCCAGGGCTGCTGGTGTTTCCAGCGCCGGTCGAGCCGTTGCCGGTCGTCCCGGGTCCAGAATTGCCGTTTCCCGTTGTCCCGGTGCTTCCGCTACCCGACATGCCGCTGGTGCTGGTGCCGGTATTGCCGGTGCCCGGCGTCGTGGTGCCGCCAGAGCCGTTGTTTCCGCCGCCCGGCAAACCGGTCGTTCCCGTCCCGGGGTTGCCCGAGCCGTTTCCGGTGCCAGTTCCGGTGTTGCCGGATCCACCGGAGTTTCCGCCGGTGCTCCCACCCGTGTTACCGACTGCGGTGCCACCAGTATTGCTGCCCGTGTTTCCACCGGTGCTCCCACCGGCAATGCCACCGGTATTACCGCCAGTGCTGGTGGTCGAGGCGCAGCTACCGTTCGCGCCGAGTAGGTCGACGTTGAGGCAAACGTCTCCGGTCGCCGCCGCGCCTTGCGCGACAGGAAGTCCGCTAATTCCTGTAACTCCTGTCGTGCCGGTCAGTCCGGCGCCTGCCGTGCTGCCATTGGTGCCGCCGGTACAGCCGTTTGAACCGCTGCCAAGCAGAGTCGCGTTCAGGCAGAGCGCGTCATTGAGGTTGGTGGTCGGCAGTACACCAGTGTCGATCTGGCCGTTTCCGGACGAGACCAGACCAGTGGTGAGAAGTCCGCTTCCAGGCGAACTGGACCCGGTGGTTCCGTTACCCGTCGTGCCACAAGCACCGTTTGCGGACGTCAGAGCGTCTGCGTTGAGACAGAGGCTTTGATCGACCAGGTTTCCAGTTCCGAGCGGATTAGCCGCGGTCACGTTGGTCGTGCCGTTGACGCTAGCGCCACCGGAGGTGCTGGACGAATTGCTCGCGCAGTTGGTGCCGCTGGTCGTGGTCAAGAGACCAACATTCGCGCAGACGTTGGTATCCACCAGTGGGGCCTGCGTGGCACCGCTCAGGTTAGTGGCAACGTTCGCGTCGATTGCGGTGTTGGCCACGTTGTCGACGCCGATCGGTCGTCTGTCCGTTGTCGGTTACCTGTCCGACAACGTTGTTGACCTGCTGCACCGTCTGATCGAAGGTGGTTCCCAGGTTACCGGTCAGATTGGTTGACGGAGTCGGGGTCACGCTGGGCGATGGGGTTGGTGTGGACACACCTGATCCGTTGCCAGACTGCTGATTCTGGCTGGTCGCGGTGACGTTCACACTCGCGTCAGCGTTGACAGCGCTACCGTTGACCGGAGTGAACGGAGTTGACGACGCTGATGCAGAACTTCCTGCGTCCTGCGCGTTGGTGACGGGCTGGGTCACCTGATTGACCACGGTCTGCACCGCAGTCACTACGCCGCTACCGGGATCGGTCGGGTTGAAAGACGAACCACTGGTGCCCTGCGAACCGCTCGACGTCTGGCCGCTGCCGACGTTGACGTTTGCATCCACGTTGGCATTGACCGCCGCCGCGGTGGTCGTCGCGTTAGCGGTTGGTGTCGTGACCGGAGTCTCGTTGGCGGTGGGAGTCGCGACCGGCGTCGCGCTGACGTTGACGTTCGCGTTCACCGCAGTCACAGACGGGGTGGCAGTGGGCGCTGGAGTCGTCACCGGGTTAGCCTGAGCGGCATTGGTGTCGACGGTCGCGGTTACGTTCGCGTCCACGGGCGGCGACGTGATTGGCGTCGGCGCGGTTGTGCTCGTGGAGCTGGACGTCGACGTGCCCGACTGCTGATTGCCGCCGCTGCCGACGTTCACGTTTGCATCCACATTGGCACTGACCGGCGCCGAGGTCGTCGGCACTGGCGTGGCCGTCGGTGTGGAACTCGTCGACGTTGACGTCGCCGGAGCATTCGTACTCGCAACCGGGTCGTTCACTCCGACCTTCACGTCGAGCGTCGATGGCGTGCCGGAGTTTGATGGGTTACCGGTGCCGACGTTCGCGTCGATAGCCGAGTTACTGCCGATTCCGACGTTGAGTCCATTGTTGCTGGTCGTGACGTTGACCAGGTTCGTGGTGAGCGGGCCGCTCGCCAGGGCGGTGCCGAAGCTGAGCGCTCCGATCACGAGCCCCAGGAAGATACCCAGGCCCAGGATTCTTGCACGCATAGAGATAGAGCTCCTCGCTAAGCCCGTCGCTAAATGCGACCTGGCTGGCTAGTCAGACGTATCTCGGGTGGGGCCAGCACGATGCTGGCGCGCCCGTCTGATTAGCCTGGAGGCGCTGGAATGTTCTGCGTGATTCCGTTGGGTAGCTGGAAGACGCGGTGGAAATAGCAGTAGCCCGCGGTCAGCAGCATCGCGAGCATCAGCCAGAGCGCCGCCATGGACGTCACGCCCCCACTCGCCTGTGCCAGCGAGAGTGCAGACGTGCCTGACGTCGGAACCGGCAGACCCGGAAGCGGAGAGAATGGTGAGTGCGACGGCACCGGCATGCTTGGCTGTGCCGGTGCGATCGCCACCGCCACACTCGCTGCTCGAGTGGTCAGCGAGTGCAGCACTGCTTGCAGCAGATGCTCCGCCGGGAGGTGACCAGCGAAGCCAGAGACGGCGGCTGTCGCGGAAACAGTCGGGGGTTGCATCGCGGCAACGGCCGTCTGGCTCACGCCCGGGGAAGGCTGGCTGGCGAGCTGCGTCTCGAGTGTGATCGGTTGTGAAGCCGGTGGCGTGGTCGAAACAGGACTGGCACCCTCCTGGCCCCGCGTCAACTGACCGGAACCCGGATAGCTCGTCTCGGTGACTGCCGAAGCCAGGCTGCCGGATGGACCCGCATACGGACCCGGCAGACTCGAACCAAAACCAGGGGGCGTCGTCTGGTTCACAGTTATCGATGGCGTGTCCGGAATCTGTGTGATCACGGGAGCAATCGGAGTGCTCGGCTGCTGTGCCGCAGAATTACCGGTGCCGGAATCGGTCGTCGATGGTTGCATCGAGTCGACCACTTGATTGACCACGTCGGTTGGGGCGCTGCCAACCACCGGCTGCGTTACCGGCGCCACGACGTTATTGACGACCGCATCAACACTCTGCGTCACGTCGTTGACGACTGATGCGACGACTGGCTGCGTCGGCACGACCTGCTGCACCACGTTGACCACCGGCTTGGTTGCCGGAACTTCACTGGCCACCGTGTCAAGCGTCTGCGAGGTCGTCTGATTCACCGTGGTTTCGACCTGGTTGGCTGTTTGCTGAACCGTCTGGCCGACCTGATCGACGACCGGCTGTACCGCCTGAGCGGCGGATTGCACGGTGCTATCTACCGGTTGGGTCACTTGCTGGACCGTGCTGGTTACGGGCTGCACCGCCTGTTCCACGGTGCTCGCGGTCTTGTCGACCGGAGCCGTTACTGACTTCGCCGTCTGATTGGTGACGACGGAACTCGTCGTTGAGTCAACGGCCTTGGCGGTCTGATCCACCACCGTCGCAATGGGAGTGGCAACCGCCGGGACGACCGATGTGACGGTGTCATTCACCGTTTGGCTGGTGGTGTCGGTCACGGTCTTGACCGTGGACGTAACGGAGCCAGTCAGTGACGAAGCCGGAGTGGAAACTGGTGTCGCCACCGGAGTGGGTGAATTCGATGTTGTCACGGGAGTTGAAGCGGGGGCTGCCGTGGTGCCGGTCGCCGCGTTGGTGGTATCGGTGACCAATGTGGTCGTCGAGTCGACCACGTTAGACAGGGCGCCGTGAGCGGCCGCACCCTGAATGGCGATGACGGCCGCCAGAAACCCAACAAATGCAGCTGTAACACGCAGGGAGGACCGCATGTTCGCCTGCCCACCTGATACACGACGCGGCAACAACGCTGTTGCATGGACGACATCGTCCCAAACGCTTCCTTCTCACCTTACCCATAATGAAAAAGTGACTCAAGGGACCAGCGTACCGGGACTACCGCGAATATGGGCCATCTCAAGTACTGGTACTTTCATCCCGCATATAACGTCGGTGATACTTAAGCACCGGGTATGCTGGGGTCCAACGGCGGCCGAACTCGGGAGGTGACGCGCATGGATTCACGGCAATGGTGGAAACAGGCATACCATGGCCCGATGGCAGTGTCGCCTGGGCTGCCGCCGTCTGACTTTGCTGTCGAGCTCTGCGATTTTCTGCCGAGACCAAGCCGGGTACTCGAACTTGGCTGCGGCAGCGGAGAGGACAGTGCCTACATCTCTCGCCGCGGACATTGGGTGCTCGCCAGTGATTTCGTCCCGCAAGATCGCGCCTGGCGACACGCGCGGGCGGCGAGTCCGTCACTTACATTCATGCTGCTCGACATGCGCACGACTTTTCCGTTTCGCGGGGCGATGTTCGATGTGGTCTACGCGCGACTGTCGCTCCACTACTTCTCCGACGAGGTAAGCAAACGTATCTTCGGCGAGATTCACCGCGTGCTGGCTCCCCACGGTCTGCTCGCCTTCCTGTGTAAGTCGACCGGCGATCCGCTCTACGGCCGTGGTGAACAGGTCGGGCCAGACATGTTTCGCCTGTACGGCAAAGTGCGTCACTTCTTCGACGAGGACTTCGCGCGAGCCTGTCTTTCGGATAGGTTCATCGTGGAAGACTTCTGGAGCGGACCAGCCGAGACGTACGGAGAGCAATCCGACGTGGTACGCGTCTGGGCAAGAAAGGGCGACGGCAGGCTGCGCTAGCCACATTCCCGAGTTCCTGACACGCGTCGGACCGAACGAACTGTCAATATTAGTACTGCTGGTTATCGCCTATGGAATGGTCGCACGCTACCTTTTTGCCATGGTTACGCGACAGCAGGCTCAACCGGCACCAATTCGATCGATTACTCTCAAACCGGTCACGGCGAAACCGAAGCACACGCCCACACCCGCCACCGACCGTCGCCTGAACCACCGATTGCTTGCATCCATCGCCAACGCTGGCGACAACATTGACTTCGGTCGCTGGCTGAAGCAAGAGTCGCAGATTCCGGCCTGGCAAGTAGCGTTGACCATCTTCCTGATCCTGGCTGCCAGCATCGTCGTTCCAACGATGTCACGCCATCGTGCCGCGACTACTACGTTAACGAGCGCGAGTGCGGGAGTCGTCACCGACTCGCTCCCGGTCGAAATCCCTGTTCCCGTTCCAACGTCTGTCGCACAGATTCAGACGCAGTCGCAGCCAACGATCGACACCGGTCCGTCGCAGCAGGTAATTGGGCTACAGGATTCCACGCAGGTACTGCTCAAACAGATTCAGCAGGCGCAGCAGACCAACGCGGCCTTGCGGGCACAGATTCAGGCGCAAACACAAACGTTGGGGGCGACACAGTCAGAAGTGTCTGCCGCAAGTGCCGAGCAGTCGACCCAGCAGCAAATGCTTCAGGGGCAGATGGCAGCCACCGTCAAGTCGGCGTCCGATCAACTGACTCAGTTGAATAAATCGGTCACCGCGCTGGACAGCCAGGCGAGTCAGTTGCGCCAGACACTCAACATGAGCGCACCAAACTATCCGACGGTCACGATTCCGGATCTGGCTACCTCGCCTGACCCAGCAGGCGCATTCAGCGCGGCGTTGACATCTCTTCAAGCGCACATCACGGCGGTGTCGAGTGATCTGCAGACGGTGAAGTCCACCGCTCAGCAGCAGATCGCCTTCGCCCAGAGTGTCGGCAGCGTCTCACCGGTTACGACAACCTCACAGGCGGCCATCCATGGCAACGGCACCTTCATCTGGCCAACGACCGGCACGATCACGCAACCGTTTGGACCAACCTCGTTGACACTCGAGCCGGCCTATGACGGGTACGCGCACTTCCATCTGGGCATTGACATTGCCAATGCCCAGGGAACGCCGATCGCGGCCGCCGCCGCTGGAACCGTCATCTTCGCTGGCTGGAGCGACGTCGGTTACGGCAACATGGTCGAGATCGATCATGGTAATGGCCTGGTGACACTCTACGGCCATATGATGACCACGCCGTCGGTCACCGTGGGGCAGAAGGTCTTCCAGGGCCAGCTCATCGGCTATATGGGAACGACTGGCAACTCCACCGGGCCGCACACCCACTTCGCCGTGCAGCTCAATGGCTCTTGGGTTGATCCGGCTATTTACCTCCCCTAACACCCCAAAATCGATCGTCTGCAACACGACCCCGAAGCGCCACGCGACCAACTGCGGCGCGCAAACTTCGCCCCGAAAAGTCGCCGTGCAAAACGATTGACGCCATACGGCGACGGTCCCACACTGCACGGGTTACGAGCACTATGGGAGGTAACGCGTGAACGAGCATGATTCCGTAACGATCAGCAGCCGGGCTGCCGAGCTGCATGCTGGCAGCATCGTCATCGACGCCCATACCGACATTTTGATGGGATTGACCGACGGCACCACCACCTGGGAAGCGGGTGCTCCGGATACGCCAACCGACGAAGGGTGCAATGGCCAGGTATCGTTGTCACTTCTCGAAGCCGGTGGGTTGACCGCCCAGGTCTTCGCCATCTTCACCGCACCGTTTGGCCTCGATTATCGGCCGGTGCGGCCAGAATACGGCGGAGCCACCCAGCCGCGTGCACTGGCCATGCTCTCCGTCTTCCACGAAGCGCTTCATAGCTACCCCAACCGGCTGCGTCTGGCCACGACGGCCGCTGAGATTCGTCAGGCCAAGGCGGACGGAGTCACCGCGGGCATTCTCGCCTTCGAGGGGTTGGATCCGATTGGCATCGATCTTCGCCTGCTGCGGCTCTTCCGCACCCTGGGCGTGACCATCGCCTCCTTCACCTGGAGCAACCGGAACCCGCTAGCCGACGGCAGCAGTGTGGCACGACAGCCGGGCGGGTTGAGCAATCTGGGACTGGAGGCGCTGGCTGAACTCGAACGTTTGGGATACCTGATCGATCTGGCTCATCTCGGCCCGACCACCGTAGACGAAGTGCTTGAACTGGCCACCAAGCCCCTGTTGCTATCGCATACGCGGCTGGGAGATGAACAACGTACCCGCATGCTGCGCCGGATCGGTGAGAATGGTGGAGTCGCCTGCGCCATCTTCTATCAGGTGCCGACCGTTGCGGCACTAGTCGATCAGATCGAGGGGCTTATGGACCTTTGCGGCCCAACCGGTGCGGGCCTTGGCGCCGATTTCTACGGAACGCGTCCCGCTCCGGCCGAAGTGCAGACTGTTGCCGACTTCCCGCGCATCACCGAGGAACTCCTACGACGGGGGCACTCGGATGAGGTCGTGCGAGGTGTGCTCGGCGAGAATTTCCTGCGGCTGTACGAGCAGGTCGTCGGCTAGCGCATAACCCGGCTGACATAGAGACCATTGACAGTTCTGAGTCCGCCGTCTAGCGTGCACATATCATCGAACGAATACCAAGATTGCATGGAGGTAGCCCTTGACCGCACCTCAGACACCCGGTTCAGCCATGGGTCGGCAAATCAAGATCGGTATCGAGCTCGATATCGAAGCGCTGAGCCTGCCCGAGCCGACTCCGCTCAAATGGGCGGATCAGCGCCAGATGGCCGAACTGGCTGACCAGGCTGGGTTCGATTCGATCTGGCTCCCCGACCACATGTTTGGCGTGTGGGACGGCAAGACGGTCGGTGCTTGGGAATGCTGGTCGATGCTCTCGGCCGTGGCTGCGGTGACAAAGCGTGCTCAGCTTGGCACGTTGGTCCTCGCCACCAGTTTTCGCGCTCCCGCGCTCCTGGCCAAAATGGCGGACACGGTCGACGAGATCAGCGGAGGACGGCTCATCCTCGGGCTGGGGGCTGGCTGGTTCGAGGCGGAATACCGCTCCTTCGGCTTCCCGTACGATCACCGTGCAAGTCGTTTCGAAGAGGCGTTCACGATCATCCGCACGCTGCTGCGTGAGGGCGAGATCGACTTCGACGGCCGCTTCTACCAGGCGCGTGATTGCGTGCTTCGACCTCGCGGCCCGCGCCCGTAGGGTATGCCGATCATGATCGGCACCAAAGGGCCGAGAATGCTGCGCCTGACCGCGCAACACGCTGAGATGTGGAATGCCTGGTTCGTCGGCGCGAGCAATCGACCCCAGGAAGTGGTTCCGCCGCTACGTGAGGCGGTCGATGCCGCCTGCGCCGATGTCGGACGTGATCCGGCGACCCTGATTCGGACCGCCGGAGTAATGGTTCATCCGTATCCCACCCAGCCGCCGCCCTTGCCGCTGGGTTGCGATCCGATCTGGGGAGAACCGGAGGAGATTGCGGACAAACTGCTCGCCTTTGGCGCGGAAGGCATCACGCATCTGCAGGTCGTGCTGGCGCCGGCGACTCCGTCGTCTCTCGAGGCGTTCGTCCCAGTTCTCGAGGCCCTCGATCGGAAGCACGCATGAGCCGTCACTCGCGCGATGAGCTGATTGAGATTACCGAGCGCTGGGTTACCGAAGGCTGGCAGAAGGGGGACACCGACGCGGTGCTCGCCATGTACTCGGAGGATTTCGTCGACCTCAGTCATCCTTCCGGAGAGCGAGCGACGCGTGAACAGAACGTGCAGGCTCTTGCCGACCTCTATGCGGCCTTCCCGGACTTTTTCGCCACCATCGACTTCCTCATCGTCGACGAGGAAGTTGGGCGCGTGGCGGTCCGCTGGACGGCGAACGGAACGCACCGTGGGACGTTCTTCAGCATGGAGCCAACCGGGCGCCATGTCGTCTTCCACGGAGTCGAAACGCTCAAGATTGAGGCCGGCCTGATCGTCGAGCGCACGGGCGATTGGGATGCCATTGAGATCCTGCAGCAGCTCGGCGTCCGTCTCTGGATGGGTTGAAGGGTCACCCGGGGCCTCAATCGGGGCGATCAACGACCTTCATAATGCGGTCGCGTTCTACCGACAAGAAATTGGCCGGGCTATCAAGACGAAGCCTGCTCATGGAGTTTGACGAAATAATCGAGGAATCGCGCCGACGGCACGGAGGATAGCCAAATAGGGCTGCCCCTAGCCCCTGGTTGCGGACGTTTGCGGCGACAACCCACCGTGGTTGCCCAGGGCTAACCGGCCGACCACCTCCCAACGAAGTCGGCAACGACCGCAATTCACCAGGCTATGCGGGCAAAGCCCACCAACGAGCTGAGTCGTTGCGAGTACCGCGAGACGCGGCGCTCTGTCGTCTCGACACGACGTCGAAATCAGTAACGACGACTGGCCCGCGCAAGGCGCACGGTACGGAACCATACGTTCCCACCTGCGGTACCGATTTCCCTTGGCGATCCGCACACCCCTTTGTACACTTCGAGACCCGCCGAACTCTGTACGGCAGTTCATTTCGACGTCAAGTGAGAAGAACTCATGCTCCTCACGATTACCAGCGTTACAACTCCGGCGACAGATCTGGGCTTCCTGCTGCACAAGCATCCGGACCGCTTCCAGACCTTCTCCCTCAACTTTGGCGTGGCGCACGTCTTCTACCCCGAAGCGAGTGACGAGCGGTGCACGGCCGCCCTGCTTCTCGACATCGATCCGATCGAACTCACTCGTGGTCGGCGCAATCATGCCAGCCAGCCGCGCCTGTTCGATCATTACGTCAATGATCGCCCGTACGCGGTCTCTTCATTTACCAGTGTGGCGATCGCGCAGGTCTACGGCACGGCTCTCGGCGGGCGCTGCGCCGCGCGCCCCGATCTGGTGGAAACGCCGTTGGATCTCACGGCCAGACTCACTCCGTTGCCGTCTCGCGGTGGTGCCGATCTCATCCGACGTCTGTTCGAGCCGCTTGGCTACGAGGTTGCGCTTGACCGTCACGCGCTCGACTCGTCGCGGACGGATTGGGGCGAGAGTCCGTATTTCAGCGTCACGCTTCACGGGACGGTGCGGCTGCAAGACCTGCTGACGCATCTCTACGTCCTCATCCCGGTGCTGGACGACGCCAAGCACTATTGGGTCGGCGACGACGAAGTCGACAAACTGCTGAGACACGGCGAGGCATGGCTGGCGGCCCATCCGGAGCGTGAAACGATCGTGCGGCGCTATCTCCGTCACCAACGCACGCTCACCGCAGCGGCATTGGCCCGCATCATGGCTGACGACGACCCAGATCCGGACCTGACCGAAGAAGCGCATGACGCCGAGGAGCAGGTGGTGGAAGAACGTATCAGCCTGCATCAAGAGCGCCATGGAGCCGTGCTAGCCGCGCTCCGTGCCGCTGGCGCCAGGAAAGTGCTCGATCTCGGCTGCGGTGAAGGTCGTCTGATCGAGGCGCTGGCTCGCGACCAGAATTTCGACGAGATCGTCGGGTTGGACGTCTCACTTCACTCTCTGGAGCGAGCGCAGTACCGCTTGCGACGTCTCGCGACGCGGCAGCGAGACCGCGTGACGCTGCTGCACGGAGCCCTGACCTATCGCGATCGACGGCTGGAAAACTTCGACGCCGCGGCCGTGGTCGAGGTCATCGAGCATCTCGACGAGTCGCGACTCGCGGCGTTTGAGCGCGTCCTGTTCGAATTCGCGCACCCTCGGACGGTCGTGGTCACGACTCCGAACGTCGAATACAACGTCAAGTTCGAGGGACTACCCGCTGGTCGCTTTCGCCACCGGGACCACCGCTTCGAGTGGACTCGCGATGAATTTCAGAATTGGGCGGACGGCGTCGCGGAGCGTCACGGATACCAGACACAGCTTCTCCCGGTCGGTCCGGAAGATCCGACCGTCGGTGCGCCGTCGCAGATGGCCATCTTCACGTCGCGCTGACCACAGGCGAGCGACGGCAAAGAGACAAGGTAGCGATCGTTCATGGCTGTCATCGAAATCCCCGAACTCGCACTCGTCACACTGATCGGACCTTCCGGTTCCGGGAAGTCGACATTCGCCCGTCGTCACTTCCTCCCCACCGAGGTCCTGTCATCCGACTTTTGCCGCGGCATCGTCGCCGATGACGAGAACGACCAGAGCGCGACTTCCGCTGCGTTCGACGTGCTGCATTACATCGCGGCCAAACGACTCGAGGCAGGTCGACTGACAGTGGTCGACGCGACGAACGTGCAATCGATGGCGCGCAAACCGCTCGTCGAGTTGGCACGACGCTATCACGTGGTGCCGGTGGCCATCGTCTTCAATGTGCCGGAGGCCGTCTGTCAGGAGCGGAATCGCAACCGTCCCGATCGCGACTTCGGTCCGCACGTTGTGCGTCGTCAGATGCAGGACCTGCGCCGGTCACTACGCGGCCTGCGCCGCGAGGGCTTTCGCTATGTCTTCACCCTCTCGTCGGTCGAAGAGGTGGAGGCCGTGACGATCGAGCGACAACCGCTCTGGACCAACCGCTCGAACGAGCACGGACCGTTCGACATCATCGGCGACGTCCACGGCTGCTTCGACGAACTGTGTGAGCTGCTGACGCGCCTCGGCTACCGACGCATCGATCGAGAAGGCACGGCCACGTTTCAGCACCCAGAAGGCCGCAAGGTGGTCTTTCTCGGTGACCTGGTCGATCGCGGACCGGCCATCCCTTCCGTGCTACGCCTGGCCATGGCCATGGTGGCGACTGGAGACGCGGTCTGCATTCCGGGAAATCATGACGTGAAGCTGGTGCGAAAGCTGAAGGGCAAGAACGTTCAGATCACTCACGGTCTGGCGGATTCGCTCGCTCAGCTTGGTGAAGAGTCGCCGGAGTTTCGCGCTGAAGTCACGAGTTTCCTCGACACGCTGGTGAGCCATTACGTCCTCGACGACGGCAAATTGGTGGTCGCGCACGCCGGAATGCGGGCCGATCTGCAAGGACGGGCATCGCGCGAGGTGCGCGATTTCGCGCTTTTCGGTGAGACTACAGGAGAGACGGATGAGTTCGGGCTTCCGGTACGCTACAACTGGGCGTCCGACTATCGCGGGTCAGCCATAGTCGTCTATGGGCACACGCCGGTTCCCGAACCCGAATGGCTCAACAACACCATAAACATCGACACTGGCTGCGTCTTCGGCGGTGCACTCACCGCGCTACGTTATCCCGAACGAGAGATCGTCAGCGTGCCCGCGCAACGCGTCTACAGCGTACCCGTCAAGCCCCTGCGGGACGATCAGCCGGCAACGGTGGACGAGCCACGCCCGGCGTTCGACGTCCTGGACATCGAAGACGTCTCGGGTAAACGGATCCTGTCCACGCGGCTGAGCGGTAAGGTGACCATCCAGCAGGAAAACGCGGCCGCCGCTATCGAGGTGATGAGCCGCTTCGCCCTCGACCCGCGCTGGCTGATTTACCTGCCACCCACCATGTCGCCGACCGAGACCTCGTCCCTGCCGGGGCTGCTCGAGCATCCGGCGGAGGCGTTCGCCTACTATCGCGGGCACGGCGTCGCGAGAGTCGTGGTCGAGGAAAAGCACATGGGATCGCGCGCGGTCCTGATCGTCTGCCGGAACCAGGAGACGGCGGCAAAACGCTTTGGCTCAACCCAGAATGAACTTGGCGTTTGCTACACCCGCACAGGTCGACGGTTCTTCAATGAAGATCAGGTCGAAGAGGAGTTCATCATGCGTGTTCGGGAAGCGCTCGACCACTCGGGATTCTGGAGCCGGTTCAAGACTGACTGGGTCGCGCTGGACTGCGAGCTCATGCCCTGGTCCGCCAAGGCGCAGGAGCTAATCTTCCGGCAGTACGCACCCGTCGGTACGGCCGCGTCGATCGGGTTACAGGCGTCCATCTCGGCACTCGGCAGCGCCGCCCAGCGGGGTGTCGACGTGGGGAACATGCTCGCGCGCTACGAAGATCGAGCACGGATGGCTGAGGGTTACATTGCCGCCTATCAGCACTACTGCTGGCCGGTCGAATCGGTCAACGACCTGAAGCTCGCGCCATTCCATCTGCTCGCGACCGAGGGCGCCACTCACGTGACGCAGGATCATACCTGGCACATGCGAGAGATCGCCGAGTTCTGCACCCACGATCCTGACCTCCTGCTGGCCACCGAGTATCGCGAAGTCGACGTGACCGACCCGGACTCGCAGGCCGCGGTCATCCAGTGGTGGACCGATCTGACGGAACGAGGTGGCGAAGGAGCCGTGGTCAAGCCGCTCGAGTTCATCGCCAGCGATCGGGGCACCTTGCTGCAGCCAGCCATCAAGTGTCGTGGCCGGGAGTATCTGCGCATCATTTACGGCCCGGAGTATTCAAGCGAAGAACATCTCGAGCGGCTACGGTCGCGCGGCCTGGGCCGAAAACGCTCGATGGCACTGCGCGAGTTCGCGCTCGGCGTGGAAGCGCTGGAACGCTTCACCCGCGGTGAGCCACTCTATCGGGTACACGAGTGCGTCTTCGGCGTGCTGGCGCTCGAGAGCGAGCCGGTCGATCCGCGATTGTAGCAAGCCGGGTCGA
Source organism: uncultured Chloroflexia bacterium (assembly GCA_963782955.1). GTDB lineage: Bacteria > Chloroflexota > Chloroflexia > Thermomicrobiales > Thermomicrobiaceae > CALAGB01. The sequence goes on from CAWALJ010000002.1 coordinate 1,277,925, forward strand.
CTTCTCCTGCTCGGCTGCGTTGGTTGTCAATCCTGGCGAGCCGGCCACTCGCTGGCGAGAACGCCCATGTAGACGGCATCGACGTAGCGGCCATTGCTCCACATGTGCTCGCGCAGACGACCTTCCTCGACGAAGCCGCACGAGCGATAGGCACGGATCGCCCGCTCGTTGTCGGCGTGCACCCAAAGCCAGACACGGTGGAAGTTGCGATAGCGGAAGGCGTATTCGACTAACAGGCTAACGGCTTCACGCCCGTAACCCTTGCCCCAGTACGCCTTATCTCCAATACCGATACCGAGCTCACAACTGCGGGCGGTGTTGTTGAAGTTCGACAATCCACAATGACCGATAAATTTGTCGTCGGCTTCGATAGCGAAATGTGCCGGATCGCGGCCTCCCATCGACATGTCCCGATCGAACTCGGAGAGCAGACGCTCGAAAGCCTGCGGCTTGGGCGGGTCGCCTCCTCCGGCGAGCTCAACCTCGAGATCATTGTTGAACCGCCAGAGGTCCGGCAGGTCCTGCCGCGTGATCCCGCGCAACGTCACTTTGTTCCCGACCAGCATCATGCCCCCTTTATCGGCCACACATTAGGCCGTCAGGACATTATGCGCATATGCCTGTCCAAACCGACAGGAAGGCGGGAGCCAGCGCAGCTCGCCTGCTCTCCCCGGCTGTCACGGAGTTGGCACGAATCCGATGCATCTTCTGATGAGCCCGTCATTTCGATGCGCACACGATGTCAGCAGAGAGATGCTCAGCCACCTGCCGCTCAAAGGAGACCCCTATGGCAATCTCGATGACGAAACCGCTGACGTCGACCCATACGACTTTGATCGACGAGGCCCTGCCGGTCTACGAGTTTAGCGACGTCAACACTATCGTGGTGCGGGCCACACCCCAGTCCATCATGCAGGCCTATGCCGACGTAACGCTCGGCGAAATGACCCTACTCCGCCCGCTTTTTAGCCTGCGGGCATTACCAGCGCGCCTAACCGGCCATACGTCGACAACCGAAATGCCGGTGGACATTCCGTTCAGCTATTGGTCGTTGGGGCCGGAGAGCCCCTGGATCAAGCTCGGTGAGGACGAGCACGAGGTCGTGATCGGGGCGATCGGAAACTTCGCGCAGCCGAACATCGAGTTCGTACCGGTTGCCAGTGCCGGTCAATTCCTGGAGTTTGACGACTCGAGTTACGCCAAGACCGTGCTCGGTGTGCGAATCGTTCCCGGAGGTAATCCGTTCTCCGGCTACACCTTGGTGGCGGAATCACGCACCCACGTTCCTGAGCAGGCGCATCCGCGGAGGTTTGGCCTTTACTGGCATTTCGTCCGGCCGTTCGAGGCGCTGATGGTTCGCGGCGCTCTGTCAGCAACGAAGCGGCGCGCCGAAGGATACGACGAAACACCAACGAGCCACCACACCGTGCGCAAGGTCGCAACGTCGGTCGGCATCTCACTCGGAGCGTCGCTGCTCGTGAGCCGACTTCGCCTTCGATCGACAAAGCCGACTCACGTAGAGCGGCCATTCACGCGATTTTCACGATATGCGCCACTGGTTGGACGAGCCAGGAGCAAACGGTTACAAACCATGCAAGTTCGCAGCCCGTTTCGCAACCTCACCGCGTTGATTCAGATCAACAACTTCAATGGGGTGAGGCCGAACCGGAGGGCGCTGAAGTTGTGGCGCAGCCGTTGAGCGCTATCACGGAGCATTCGGAGAATGCATTGAATCAAGCCGTGGTCACCGCATGTGAGGGCAGACACGGGAGTCTGCCCTCCTTAAGGTCCTCACGGTTTCCAAAACCAACCGGTGATCGATGACAAGTTAAGAATTTCCTCGCTGCCGCTCCGCTGAAAATAAGATCCGAACTCTGAACCAGGACAGGCACGGAGATCTGTACTTACAAACGAAGCGGCACCGGTTCGCCGTACTTCCTTAGGGCAGATAGGCGTTGCTAAACGCCTTGCTGGCGTCGACCGGCTTGCTCAACTGCCCTTTCGCCTCGAGGAACTTCTCCATCGATGTCCAGGAACTGGCCTTGGTCTCCCCTGCTTTGCCGCTGTACTGCATCACCGGGATGGTCGCCTTCAGTACCTGCAACGCGTTCGCCGCGTTGGTGCTGTCCTTGAGATCCGGAACGTACTTCTCGCTCAGTTTCACTGCTTCATCCGGATGGGTGTTGACGAAATCGACGCCTTTCAGCGTGGCGGCAACGACCTTCTTGACCACTTCCGGATTCGAATCGAGCTCCTTCTGCAGGGCACCAAGCCCGTTCGAAATCAGCGGTTGGGAGTCTCCGACCGGAATCGTGCGCACGGCGAAACCGGCTTTCTGAAACTGGATCGGCTCGTTGTTGACGTAGCCCATGACGGCGTCGACCTTGTGTCCCATCAATGCCGCAACCTGGGTGTAGCCGATCGACTGAATGTTGACGTCCTTCTCGGTCAAACCCGCCTGCTGCAGCAGCGCCAGCAGCCCGATGTAGGTCGCGCCATACGCTCCGGGAACGCCGATGCTGTGCCCCTTCAGATCGGCCACCGACTTGATCGGTGAATTGGACGGGACGATCAACGCGACCGGATACTGAGTGAAGACCTGCGCCACGTAGACGATCGGCACGCCTTTGCTGCGGGCCTGCAGCATCTCATCACCGCCCGCGAAGATCAGGTCCTCGTTTCCGGCCACCAGCGCGCCAAACTCATCCTCGCTCGCGGTGTGATTGTGGAACGTGATCTTGAGATTGGCGTCTTTGTAGTAGCCGAGCGCATCAGCCACGTAGAAGGGCGCGAACTGAATGTTCGGCACGTAGGTCAGACCGATCGTCACCGAGGTGATCGATGAACCCGATCCGGCTGAGTTGCCGCAGCCGGCCAGCGCGCCGATCAGGACGACCGCCAGCAGTAATCGCGCGAGCACGGGCTTGGTCACCCGCACTCCAGTTCCAACCCTCATCCTATTCCTCCAGGTACGAAAGCCGTCGCTCGATGAGCCGGCCCACGCCGTAGAACGCCGACGCCATGATCGCCAGCGTCAGCAGCGTGGCGAAGACGAGCGGCGTGTTGAAATTTCCTCGCGCGATGGTGAGTAGACCACCCAGACCGCGATCACCAATGACGAACTCACCGACAACCGCGCCGGTGATCGACAGGGTCAGCCCGTTGCGCATCCCGGCCAGGATGCTAGGCAATGCCAGGGGAAGTTCGAAGTTGCGCAGCAGCGACCAACCGCCAGCGCCATCGACTCGCGCGGCATCCAGAATCTCCTGATCGAGCGTTCGGATGCCGAGCACGGTGTTGACGTGCACCGGGAAAAAGACGATCAGGGCGCAGAGCGCCACGATCGGGGTCATGCCATAGCCGAGCCAGAGGACAAGCAGCGGTGCCAGCGCGATGGCGGGCATCGCCTGACTCGCCGCCAGGTAGGGCTCCAACACGCGCGCCATCATGCGGCTGCGAGAGACGGCGTAGCCGGTGACCAGGCCGAAGAGGCTACCGGCGACGAACCCCTCCACGCTCTCTACGAATGTAGCGCGGGCATACGGCCAGATGAGGCCGTCGGTGATCGAACGCCAGAAGACTCTCGCCACCTCGGTGGGCGACGGCAGGAGGTAGGTCGAAACGAAACCACCACGCACCAGCGCCGTCCAGAGCGCCAGCGCCAGCACACCGATGAGGAGCGGCGGCACGATCAGACGCGCCGTGCGAAATCTCACCGGCCGTACACGGTTTGGAGCACGCGTGGGAGCTGCCCGAGTTTCAACGGTACGCTCGCCCGGCGCGGCGCCGAGCGCGTTCGCGACATCTGTCGATTCCATGTAAAAGGCCCGTCCCTCTCGAAATCGCGAGACACGTCGCCTCGCGTGGGATCACCAGACGGTCAAACCGTCCACTGCACCCAAAAATTTCAGACACGGACCTCGGGGAGCATAGCATTATGGGGACGCAATCTTCTCCCATCCGGACTGTACCGTCGGCTCCGGAATCTCACCGGATCCTGCGACCATCGGTCGCTCGCGGGCTATAACCGCCGGTCGGGAATCGACGCATAGCGCCTCACCCTGCCCCGAAGTCTTGCAGGGTTAATCCTAGTGTGCGAACCGGGCGCTGTCAAATACGCACGGGGGTCTCGCAAGCGACGGATACGAACCAGCGCTGTTGCTTGAGTCAATAGGAAACCCGCCCAGCTGACCTGGGCGGGTTTGATCTCGGCTGAATGGGTTGTGATCAGCGATCAGCCGGGCGGAAGATCGCCGGGCTCGGGAATCGCGCCAAGCTGACGCAGCAGTCCCATCGTGTCGACCTGAGCCCAGCGCTCCACGATCCGGCCTTCGGCCATGCGGAAGACCTCAATTCCCTCGACGTGAACCCGCTTGCCGGTCGGCGGCATGCCCATGAACGGTCCTTCGTGCGTCCCCTCCATGTGCCAGTGATCCGCTACCAGGTCGCCGCTGCCGAAGATGTGCTCATTTGTGAACTGCACGTCCGGGAAGGCGGCGTAGAACATGTTGATCACGTCTTTCACCCCATCTGGCCCGGGACGCTGACCCGGGAACGGCTGGTGATCGATCATGTCGGCCGAGACGATCTCGTCCACTGCCAACATGTTGCGTCGTTTGAAACCCTGGTCCGCCAGGTGGCGTACCGCCGAAACGTTGATCTCTTGCGCCGCTATGTGGCCTGCCGTTTGCATCTGTCCACCCCTTTGGTTCACCCGGCCTGAGAGCCGTGGCTTCAGTTCTGGCCCGGAGGCCCGCCGACAAACGCAACATCATGTTTCGCCATCACGCCCATGAGCTTTGGCACGTCGGGCGGGAAGATTGGGTTCCCATCATCGTCGGTCGTCGCTCGCTCCATGTCGTGGAAGAAGTTCTCCATGGCGATTGAGCTGAAGATGCCCAGCATACGAGAATTGGTCTCGCCGACGTTCTTATAGTTGTGCGGCGCACCGGAGGGAACGTAGACGACGCTGCCCGGTCCGGCGATGAACGACTCGATACCGTCGGCACCCATCTGGCTGAATTCGACCGTACCCTCCAGTACGTAGAATGCTTCCGCCGGTGGGTGGGTGTGAACGGCAGGCGGCCCGCTGTTGGGCGGACTGTTGATCTCAATCAAGCTGAGACGAGCATTGGTCGCGCTCGCGCCGAGCATGACGCGCAACTCTTCACCAAGGACGTGCACCACTTCGCCAGTTCCCGGTCGGGTGTGGACTAGCGACTTCTCCGCGACTCCTGTTTCAGGCATACAACTCCCCTTCCATCTCACGATGGCTTAACCAAACTCAGCTAGACTGTCTCTTGACAGATCCGCGCTTATACAAGTAGCTTTATAATAAAGAGATTTGTGGAGTTGTCAAGAGGGAAGTAGCGTGAGCGATACAAACGTGAACGGTCGAGCCGAAACGAGCGAACCAGATGGCTGGGACAGAGACCAGCGGAGCCTGAGCGGGCTCATTACCGTGGTGCAACGCGTTCTCAACGGCGAGTTTCACCGACGCATGGACGAGGCCGGGTACGCGGACATCCGTCCCGGCGCGGGTAACGTCTTCGAGCATGTTGGGCCAGAAGGCTCGACAATCGCCACCATGGCCCACCGAGCCGGGGTGACCTCGCAAGCGATGGTACAAGTGGTCGATTACCTGGAACGAGGCGGGTATGTCGAACGTGTACCCGATCCCAGCGACCGGAGGGCCAAGCTTCATCCTGGTTTCCGAGCGCGGACGAACGATGCAGCACACCGCCGCACAGATCCTCACTGACATGGACGCAGAGTATCGCGCGGCGCTCGGTGACGCGCGACTTCAGGAGTTGCGCCTGATGTTGCAAGAGCTCGTGGACAGAATGTCGGCTCACGTCGCTCATGCGAGCAGTGTCGAATCGACTGGCTAACGCTCGTCAATTTCGACTACTACACCTGCCAGTCGTAATGCCGGTAGCGTTGAGCCCACGTCCCATGCCAGCTGGTGATGCGCACCGGCTCGACGAAGACAAGCCAGCGCGGCTCTTCCAGCGTCCGCTCCCAGTAGCGTAAGCCGCGCCCGCCCCAGTAGCGCTCGGCCATCTCTTTCAAGATCGGCACCCAGGCGCCACCGACGTTCGGCTGCTCCCGAATCACGGCGCGTCCCTTCACCAGCACCCGGCGATGTTCGTCGAAGACGTCCCAACAGAGTGAACAGCGCTCGTCACGCTGCAGTTGCCGCGCCCAACTGGAGCGTTCCCTGGGAACAAGGTAGAAGCCGCCTTCCGTGTACTGGGTCCAGACCGGCACCACGCTCGGCCAGCCCTGGTCGTCCAGCGTGCCGAGTCGGCATGTCACCGGCCCACTCAGGAACGTCTTGATCTCTTCATCCGTCATGCGCGCCATATCGCATGCTCCTCCATCCATGGCAAGGCAACCTGCCCTACCCGTTCCGGGGGTATATCTCCTTGCCCGTTCTCACTATAGCCACGCGTAGGCCTTCCTCGTAGAGTGCGAACCATCCGTTTGACCGTGCCAGCACCAGCAAGCGGTCTGCGGTCTGCGACACGATGACGTCGCCGAGACGGCCGCAGAACCGTCAACTTCGCGATAATCCTCAGCGCTTAACGCAAGGCAAATGATTGTTTAACCAGGAGATAAGACTTCCGGCGCGGATCCGCTGCTAACTAGAACGTGAGGCGGCGAGGGACGGCCGTCTCACGCGAGAGGGTTGGGGGGCGCTCAGATGGGGGCGCCTCGAAGGACCGTGAAGGAGAGACTATGCGGAAGAAGAGCTTGACGCTGCTGACCGCCATGCTTGCGCTGGTGATCGTGGCAGTTCCGGCCGTGGCTACCGCGCGGGATCGGTCGGAGTCGAACAACTCCGGCGTGCCGCGTTATCAGCACATCTTCGAGATCGTGATGGAGAATCATTCGGCCCAGCAAATCCTCGGCAACGCCAACGCGCCGCAGATCAACGCGCTGGCCAACCAGTACGGTCTGGCGACGCAGTCCTACGGCGTGACCCATCCCAGCGAGCCGAATTACGTGGCGCTCATCGCTGGCAGCTACTTCGGTATTCAGGACGACAACGCCTACGATCAGACGACGAACGGAGTGAATCACACCATCGACCAACCAACCCTGGCGCAACAGCTTGAAGGCGCCGGGCTCACCTGGAAGGACTACCAGCAGACGATGCCGGTGGCCGGGTTCAAGGGATATGATTTCGGTAACGGGCTGTACAAATCGAAGCACAACCCGTTCTTGAACTTCACCTCGATGCAGAACGACCCGACCGAGCTGGCGAAGATGGTCCCCGACACCCAGCTCTTCGTCGACCTGGCGACGAACAAGGTGCCGAACTTCAGCTTCATCGTTCCGGATCAGTGCCACGACATGCACGGCATCTCCGAGTGCTCGGATGGCACGCAGCTGATCCAGATGGGTGACAACTACGTTGGCAGCGTCGTTACCGCGATCATGGCCTCTCAGAGCTGGAAGAATGGCAACAACGCGATCGTCGTGACCTGGGACGAGGATGACTTCCAACCCAGTAATCTGGGCTGCTGCGATGCCAATCCGGGCGGCGGCGGCATTGCGACGATCGTGATCACCAACCACGGACCGCGACACCTGCAGGATTCGACACCCTACAACCACTACTCACTGCTGCAGACGGTGGAGGACGCCTTCGGGCTCGGGTGCCTGCAGAACACCTGCGACACCGTCAACGTCAAGCCGATGACCCCGCTGTTCGCCGTCGGTGACAACGGCAACCACTGGCGCGGTCACTAACTTCGCAAAACCCCACTCCACCTCAAACGACGAGAGAGGCTGTCGCGAGTCTCTCTCGTCGCTCTTTTTGCCGTAAGAAGTGAACGCCTATCGTATTCGCTCGACCAGATGTGCACGCGCTGCGGGTGGTTCGAACGGATCGGGCCAGTATTCGGTGATACGCCAGATGAGACCGTCGCGAACTTCGAAAAATGATATGGCTCGCTCCGAAACCTCGGCGCCGCGAACCTGAACGTCCGTGACCGCATGATCGTCATCGACCAGCAGGCGATCGACGATGAAGGTCCAGGGGCCAGGTGACGGATAGTCCGCATTGAGGAGCGCGTTGTTGTCACGGCCGCGAATGCGCTCGCCCGACTGAGGGTACGCGAGTACGAAGTCGTCGTGCAGCAGCGCGCCGACCGCCTCGAAATCGTTCCGGTTCATGATCTCCCAGTAGCGTTCGATGAGCCGTCGCGTCTCGGCACTCACCGGTCCTCCTCTCCTGCCTTCGATCGAACATTTGTGCGACTCAGCGCAGTATACGGCGGAATGTATCGAGCGGGGCGCATCTTCGGTCGCGCGTTGCGGGATGCCGGCACAAGCTGAGCGTCACGTTGCGCATTTCGATCCCATCATGCAGGATGGAATGGCCGACACCAAACAGACATTCGAGGGGCGTAGCGATGGCGAAGAAGAAAAAGAAGTCCAAGAACAAGAACGGCGGCGTTGAATCGAGTGCGTCGGTCGAGTTGGAGCGCTGGCAGATAGCCCATCGTCAGGCGATGGAGGTGTCGGTCAACGAGATGGCCAGCACGCTTCAGGAACTGCTGTCGCGCCAACTGACCACCCACATTGCCGGAGTCAAGGACGGCAAGACCGTTACCCGCTGGGTGAACGGCGAGATCTCCGACATTCGCAACTTCGAAGTGGAGCAGCGACTGCGCACCGCCTACGAGATCGCTCAGATCCTGCTCGACTCCGAACAACCCGCCACCGTCAAGGCCTGGTTCATCGGCCTCAATCCCCTCCTGAGCGACGCCTCACCGGTTGATGCCATCGGCGCCGGGAAATTGAAGGAGGCCATCACGGCCGCTAAGGCGTTTGGCGAGGTAGCGGTATCGTGAACTCGGCCGATTGACACGACCTGACGCCATGCCCTCATGCATCCGCTTTACACAAAATCAGAGCCTTGTCCGGGGGAAGACAAGGCTCGCGAAAGAGGAGGATGACCGCTTGTTGTCAGGTTAGTCGTGCTCCCGATAGGGGCTGTCGAAGTGGAAGAAGTTGCTCTGGTCTCCGTTTGTCTTGTGATCCTGATAGACGAACACCAATTCACGTTCATCGAAGGTCTCGAACCATCGACTCCACTCAATGTGCTCCAGGTTGTCTCCACCATAACCGGGGAAATCGAACCGTAGCACCCCGGGACGACCCTCGTGTTCGGTTCCAGGGACGGTTGCGGGTTGTGCCTTGCGCTCCGCCACCCACTGCTTGATCACGTCATGGTTGCGGGTGGCCAGGGTCTGACCAGGGCGCTCCTCGCGATCGCTGGTGGAGTTCATCCACTTGGCGCGCAGTGTCGATTCCGAGAGTTTGTTTCGATGCTGTTTCAGAAAACGCTCGTCATTCATTACCGCGGTCTTGGTTGCTTCCGATGATTTGCTATGCTCAGCCATTGGAAGGTCTACTCCTTCTCGTGCTCGTTGTCGTGCGATTGCTCCCTACGCTTCCGGCGCGAGATTCACCCTCAATTACGCAGGATCGATGCCTCGTTCCAGTCAAATAGAACGTGTTACACAAGCTATTCTCGAGTAGTTGATTCAGCCGTCTTTCTGGCCCAAGCCGGATGTGTACGTGATGCCGGTTGACGAACTGGCACAACGTTTGCGCCTACCGTCTATATGACCAATTGAAACGGTCGTACGAATGAGGATCGACGGGAAGGCAGAAGCTCTCCAACCCATAACCACTGGAGGAACGATCATGGTCCTACCTGGAGACGCGGAGCACAAAACACGCAAGACTGAACAAGGAATCTCGGGCGATATGCACACCGTGATCGGCGTTTTCGCCGACTCTGGCGCGGCTGATGAAGGTCTGGTCGCCCTGCGCGACGCCGGTTTTTCGAAGGAAGACCTGTCGCTCGTCTTCAGTCATAGCGACGCCGCGGAGGAGATCAATTCGCAGGCATCGGCTGAGAAGGGCGGGCAGTCGGTCCTTGGCGGCGTGACTATTGGTGGCGTCACCGGCGGTGTCATTGCCGGGCTGATCGGCGCCGGATTGCTGGCGATTCCGGGTGCTGGACCATTTCTGGCTGCCGGTTGGCTGGTTTCGGCCGCCGGTGGTGTCGGCGTCGGCGCCGCGGCCGGTGGATGGCTGGCCGCGATCACCCGGCTGGGAGTTCCGGAAGACGTGGCCCAACGTTACGAGGGCGAGATGGCCGAGGGAGGCTGGCTCGTGATGGCATTGGCCGGAACGGGCCAACCAGAGCGGGACGCACAGGCCGCGATGCGAGACGCTGGCGCGCGCATGGTCGATAGCTATCCGTTCCAGGTTCGCCCGGAAGAATTCCCTGGCGCCGAGACTCCTTACGCGGAGCAGCCGGAGCCGTAACAGACTATCCCTGGTCGCCAGTTGAATTGATGAACCAGAGCCGCGCGAAATTTCGGCGCGGCTCTCTCCTATGTCCTGTCCTTGCCTGCCATGCCGACTGCCGGTATCTTGCCGGTAGCGACCACGAACGATGAAGCGATTCAATGCCCGTCCAAAGGGGGCTGACATGGCAGACAAACAAGCAGCCGGGCACGCGCCACTGGCCGGTATCCGGGTGCTCGATCTGGGGCGACACCTCGCCGGGCCGACCTGCGCGATGCTGCTCGGCGACATGGGTGCGGACGTCATCAAAGTCGAGAACCCGGAGGGTGGCGACCATGGCCGCGAAGCGGGCCCACCCTTCTTCGAAGGCGAGAGCGCCTTCTTCCTCTCGGCCAACCGCAACAAGCGCTCGCTCACACTCGACTTCAAGCGACCGGAAGGACAGGAAATCTTTCGCCGCCTTGCCGACACCGCCGACGTCATCGTCGAGAATTTCCGCCCTGGGGTGATGGAAGCGCTCAACATCGGCTATGCGACCATGTCGCAGCGCAATCCCGGCATCATCTATTGTTCGATCTCGGGCTTCGGAGTCGACGGCCCATTCGCCGACCGCCCGGGGCTGGATCAGATCGTCCAGGGGTTCTCCGGACTGATGCGTATGACCGGCTTCGAAGGGGGCGACCCGGTGCGTGTCGGCATCCCGATTGCCGACCTGCTGACCGGCCTATACGGCGCCTATGGCGTGCTCGCCGCCCTCTACGCCCGTCAGGAGACCGGCCACGGCCAGGTGGTCAACACCTCGCTGCTGGAGAGCATGGTCGGCACGCTCGCCTTCCAGGCGGTCCGCTACCTGAACGGCGCCGGAGTGCCGCCACCGGCCGGGAACCACCATCCAATCAATGCCCCCTACGGCGTCTATCGCACCAAAGACGGTTACGTCACCATCGGTGCAACCGGTGATAAGCGCTGGCCAAAGCTGTGTCAAATTCTGGGCATGCCAGATCTGCCGCATGACCCGCGCTTCAACTCCAACGGCGGACGCTACAGCAACCGCTTCGAGCTTGCCGAAGTGCTCGAGACCAAGCTACGCGAGAAGACCTCCGACGAATGGGAGGTCATCCTCAACGAGAACAGCATTCCCTGCGGCCCGATCTACGACGTCGGACAGACGCTCGATCATCCTCAGGTGCTGCACCGCGAGATGGTGGTCGAGAAGCCGCATCCGACCATGGGTAACGTGCGGCTGCTCGGCCTGCCGGTAAAGCTGCGCGAGACGCCTGGAGACATCTTCCGCGTGCCACCGCTCCTCGGCGAGCAGAGTGACGAAATACTGGGTGAGATCGGGTTGAGTGCTGACGACATCGCCAGCCTGCGTGATAGCGCCATCGTCGGCAGACGCCCAGAGGCCAGCAACGCATGACCAATCCCACAAACGACGGAGGAACCATGGAGAACGAGAACCCGGACATCGTTTTCGAGCGGCGCGGCGCCGTCGCCTGGGTCACCTTCAACCGGCCAAAGCAACGCAACGCGATGACGTTCGCCATGTACGACCGGCTGGTGGAGATCTGCGACGAAGTCGAGCAGGATCCGGACGTGCGGGTGCTGGTGCTGACCGGGGCGGGCGATCGCTCCTTCGTCTCCGGCACCGACATCAGCCAATTCAGCACCTTCACCGATCCACAGCACGCCATCGACTACGAAGCACGCGTCGACGGGGTGATCGCTCGACTGGAATCGGTGCAACGCCCAACCATCGCGGCGATCCAGGGTTACGCCGTGGGTGGAGGCGCCAGCCTGGCCCTCGCCTGCGATCTGCGCGTCTGCACCCCGAGCGCCCGCTTCGGCGTTCCGATCGCCCGCACCCTGGGCAACTGCCTCTCGACCAATAACTATGCGCGGTTGGTCGACCTTATCGGCCCAGCCCGCACCAAGGAACTGATCTACACGGCGCGGATGATCGAGGCCGAGGAGGCCCGCTCGATGGGGCTGGTCAATCACATCGTCGAGCCGGAGGAACTGCTCGAGAAAGCCCAGGAACTGGCCGAGCAGATCGCCGCCAACGCGCCCCTCACCATCCAGGTGACCAAAGAGTCGGTGCGTCGTGTGCTGCTGCACCGTCGACCGCCCAAGGCGGAAGAACTGATCCTCAAGTGCTACATGAGCGAGGACTTCAAAGAGGGCGTCAACGCCTTTTTGGAGAAGCGCAAGCCCCAGTGGCAGGGAAAGTAGGCCACAAGGATTGAACGACCCACGCGGAACAAACCGCGTGGGTCGCGTCATCGTTTCTCGTTTCCTGCGTGAATCGTTCATGACACTGATTCGACATTGTTCACTCGTTCACTGATACGCCTTCGTGACGCGGATCGGCGTACGATGAAGGTGCTGGCAGCGGCCGAGCAAGATTCAAGCACACCTGCCGACCTGAACGACGACCAGCGAGCGATGTCAACAGCGGATCGGCCGCGGCAAGATATAAGGGGAACCGTGACTGTGCAGGTTCGAAACGCGATCCTCGTCATCGTGCTTGCCGTGATCGAGGTCGTCCTTACCGAAATCGCCATACGCTCCGGTCTCGCTGGAGTCGAGCGTGCGACGACGATTCTGTTCATCCTGATCCTGCTCAACTTCGCGCTGGTGTTGAGCATTGGTTCGCGACGCGATCAGAGCAGATCGTAAGGTCGTTGAGCGTCGATGCGTCGATGAGATTTTTACCCGGTTACAACGTGGAGGAACGTACATGTCAGACAATGCAACATCGCTCCTGACCATCTACGACGGCTGGGCCGGGCACCAGCAGGCACTGTTGAGCGCGGTCATCGGACTCACGCCGGAGAATCTCGCTTGGCGCGGAGGAGATCATCTGCGTTCGGCGGGCGAACTCATTGGGCATATCGTGACCGGCCGCATCTCCTGGATTCACGATGTGCTCCACGTCGAAAGCGACGCAGTCGATCAGTGGCTGGCGGAAGCGTGCCAGCCTGGACCGGCGCACCACTTGCAGCCTGGAGTCGACCTGGATGCATCGGTCCTGGCCGTCGGACTGGAAGCCACCTGGGAGATGATCGAGAGCGGGCTCAGTAAATGGACGGTGGCCGACTTGAACCGAACGTTCCATCACCACTATCAGGGCAAGACCTACGTCGTGCCATATCAGTGGGTCATCTGGCGCATCATGGCGCACGACATCCACCATGGTGGAGAGCTCGCCTTCTCCTTGGGCATGCAGGGCATCGCCATTCCGGAGCTCGGCGATCAGGGCGGGCACATCGTTACACCCAAGGTGGTGGATGAGGAGTAGATCAACTCGAATATGCCATCGAATTCGTCGTTCAACTAATCAAGACGCGACAGCATACAAGGTGTCCGCCCGCTGCGGCGATCCGTTACCTTGCTTCGCCACCCGCTCGTTTCGCCGCGCCCGACAACATCGCGATCAGTACTCCAAGAACCACAACGATGCCGAGCGCACCCCGTAGTGTGACCACGTCGGCACTCAGCCCGATGGACGCAGGACCGGCTAGCAGCCCGACGTAACCCGCCGTCGAGATGGCCGCGATGGCTGGCCCGGGCGCCATGCCGCCGGAGCGACTGGCGGCACTCACGGTCAGTGGAAAGATGAAGGACATGCCTGCGCCGACGCAGGCGAACCCGATCAGAGCCACCGGCAGACTGGCGAAGACCAGCGACAGACCAAGCCCGATCGCCGCCACGAATCCACCCAGACGCATCAACGCGGTCGGCCCGACGCGTTCCGACCAACGGTCGCCCCCCAGGCGTCCAGCCGTCATCATCACCGAGAAGACCGCAAACCCCACAGCGGCCACACCAGCGCTGGTGCCGATGTTGTCTCGCAGGTAGACCGCGCTCCAGTCAGACATCGCCCCTTCGCTGAGCAGCGCGCAGAACGCGATTACCCCCAACGCGGCCAGGGCACGAGATGGTCGCACGAAGACCGGTCCGCTCGACTCCGGTGCGGGAGATTCCGGCAGCATCCAGCGGGAGATGATTCCGCCCAACAGTCCCAGGACCAGACCAACCAGGAAGAGATGCAGCCGAGGACTGACGCCAAGCGCCGCCAGGCCGCCGCCAACGAGTGACCCGGCAATACCGCCGCCACTGTACATGCCATGGAACGAGGACATCACCGAGCGGCCCATGCCGTTCTCGACGGCCACGCCCTGCACGTTCATCGAGACGTCGAGCATCCCGGCGAACGCCCCGAAGACCAGCAACGCCATCATCAGCGTAATCTGGTTCACCGCCAGCGTCGGTAGCGTTGGGACCACCACGAAGGAAAGGACGGTGGCCGTGCAGACCAGGCGGCTGCCGACACGGGTCAATAGCCAACCCACCAGCGGCATGACGATCAGCAGGCCGATGGTCAGTGACAGCAAGGAAAAGCCCAGCGCGCTCGTACTGAGGTGCAACTTGTCTTTGATGGCCGGAATACGGACGAACCAGTTGGCGGCGACGAATCCCTGAATGAAGAAGATGGCGCTGACGGCGTAGCGAGCCCGTCGCACACGGTCTCGATCTGAGTTCGCATCCGTGGAGATTTCGAGCGCACTCGTACCCGGCCGTTTTCCCGTCACGCCGCTAGACCTGCATCCCCGTTACGCAATCGTGCTCCCACCGATCCGCCGTCGCGGCCGTCCAGAGCCACAAGTCTACTCACACCAACGTCATTCCTCGTCAGCCGTCCCCGGATTTTTGTAGACTGGCAAGGTTGTGCGCGTGACGACGGATTTGAACGCATCCCGGCAAGTTGACATGAATAGAGCGAACGTACGCAGTGACGGGCTGGCAAACCGTTGTCGAATGCGCTATAATTGGGCCATAATACGAACATCTGTTCTGGCTGGAAATCATCGAGCGCAGGACGGTTTGAAGAAGCAGCCAGAGGGTAGGGACGACGGAATGGCGACACGAACGGCCACGCCGAAAACGCAATATACCGGTGCCGACATTCGGGTACTCGAGGGAATCGAGGCCATCCGAACACGGCCAGGAATGTATATCGGGTCAACCGGCGCGACCGGGTTGCACCACCTCATTTGGGAAGCGCTCGACAATGCCACCGATGAGGCGATTGCTGGCTACGGCGAGAACATTTGGGTCGAGATCGACGCGCTGGGCTGGGTGACGGTGCGTGACGAAGCCCGCGGCATGCCGTTCGACCCCAAGAAGGTCAATGGCAAGACCTTGCCGACCGCCACAGTTATCCTGACCGTGCCGCACTCAGGCGGCAAATTCGATCAGGGTGTCTATAAGACCGCCGGTGGGCTGCACGGCGTCGGCGCCACCATCATGAATGCACTCTCCGAGAAACTCGAGCTCACCATCTGGCGCGACGGCCAGGAATTCAATCAGAGTTTCTCGCGCGGTGTCCCGAGCAAGCACACCATCACCAAGTGCGACAAGAAGCTGCACGGCACCCAGTTCCGCTGGCTGCTCGATCGGGAAATCTTCGCCGATCCGACGGTGGACTATCAGCGCGACGTCATCGAGAGCCGCATGCGCGCCGCCGCCTACCTCAACCGGGGCATTGCCTATCACCTCAAGATCTGGGACGACGATGCCGGCAAGATGGATGAGGTGACCTTCTTCTCCGAGCGCGGGCTGACCGACTACGTCGAGGAATTGCGCCCGCTCGATCGGGAGAGCGTTCCGCTCTTCAAAGAGCCCTTCGCGGCCTCTGAAGAGCGAGACGGTATGCTCGTCGAGGTGGCCATTCAGCCGAACAAGGGTGAGCGAACCCGCATCGTCTCATTTGCTAACGGCGTGCGAACCATCGAGGGCGGCACGCACGAGAGTGGTTTCCAGGCAGCCTTGACCAAGGTGTTGAACGACCAGGCGATCCGGCTGGGCGTCACCAAGAAGCGCGAATTCGACGCCGAGCTGATTCGCGAGGGACTGGTGGCGGCCATCTCGGTGAAACTGACCAACCCACAGTTCGAAGGGCAGACCAAGAACCGTCTGACCAACAGTGGCGTCGACGGCACCGTGCGCTCCATCGTGGGCGAGGCATTGACCAACTGGTGCGAGGCAAACGATTCGATCACCCGTGAATGGGTGCGGAACCTGGTGCAACGCCGCAAGGCGCGCGACGCGGCCAAGGCGGCCGCCCGGCTGATCATGACTGGCAAGAGCAAGCGCAGCGGCCAGATAATCGACGCGGCTATCTCGGACAAGTTCATCCCATGCAATACCAAGGATCCGAAGCGAGCCGAGCTCTACCTGGTCGAGGGTGACAGCGCCGGTGGATCAGCTAGCCAGGGGCGCTATTCCGATTTCCAGGCAATTCTCAAGCTGCGCGGCAAGCCATTGAACGTCGCAAGAGCCAACATCGAGCGCATCGCCAAGAACGAAGAGATCCGCACACTGCTACAGGTGATCGGGACCGGTTCGCGCCAGGCATTCGACCTGAATCGGCTGAAGTTCGACAAGATCATTATCATGACCGATGCAGACGTCGACGGTATGCACATTCAGGCGTTACTGCTGACACTCTTCCATCAGGAACTGCCGGAGCTAATCGATCGTGGGCATGTCTATCTGGCCGCGCCGCCGCTCTATTCGGTGAAACAGAACGGTAAGCCGATTTGGCTGCGTGACGACGAAGCGCTGCGCGATTGGCTGAAGTCGCACAAAGGCAATCACGAGATCAAGCGCTACAAGGGTCTGGGCGAGATGAACGCGCGCGAGCTACGCGAGACCACCATGGACCCGGAGCGACGGCTGCTGAAGCAGGTGACCATCGAGGACGCAGCCCTGTCGGAAAAGCTGGTCTTCAACCTGATGGAAGACACCAACGCCGAAGGTCGACGCACGTTCCTGGCGCAACGAGCAAGAAAATATACGGATATTGACGTGTAACGCCCTCATGTAGGGCCCTCACCCCCAGCCCCTCTCCCAATCCTGGGCGAGGGGAGACGAGATACTAACGTTGCCGTTGGTTCCCCTTCTCTCCGACCCGCAAGCGGGTACCCCGAGAGAAGGGCTCAGGGGATGAGGGCTGTAACAGGATGAGGGCAGTTGAAGGAAACCCCATGGCAACGACGATCGTGACAAACGGCAACGGGCATCGCGAGGAGATCGAGACCGAGGAGTTTTCGAGTCTCTTCGAAGACGCCTTCGTGCAATACGCGCTGGCGGTTGTCACCAGCCGTGCGTTGCCGGACGCCCGCGACGGGCTGAAACCGGTCCAGCGCCGCATTCTGGCCTGCATGCTCGAGAACGGCTATCGCTCCACCCGCTCGACGGTCAAGAGTGCTTCAATCGTCGGTGACGTGCTGAAGTCGTATCACCCGCACGGTGATGGCGCGGTCTACGACGCCGCCGTGCGCATGGCCCAACCCTTCACCATGCGCTACCCGCTGATCGAGGGTCAGGGCAATTTCGGTTCGGTCGATGGTGACGCCGCGGCGGCCTATCGCTACACCGAGATGCGCCTATCACCGATTGGCGAGCTCTTGCTGCGCGACATCGAGCAGGAGACGGTCCCCTTCACCGAGACGTATCTGCAGGATCCAAAGGTGACCCAGCCGGTCTATCTCCCGGCACGCATCCCACCCATCTGCAATCCGGCTTCCGGCATCGCCGTCGGGCTCTCCACCGAGATTCCGCCGCACAATCTGGCCGAGTCGATTAAGGCCTCCATCGCCCTGCTCGACGATCCGGAAATAACGCTCAATGCGCTGATGAAGATCATCAAAGGGCCGGATTTCCCCGCCGGTGGTCGAGTCATCGGTATGGATGGCATCGAGAGCTACTTCGAGACCGGCAAGGGCCGGGTCATCGTGCGCGGCGAGGTGCGTCTCGAAGAAGAGCTACGGCAGAAGAACCTGGTCGTTACCGAGATCCCACCGATCTCACGGGCGCGTCTGGTGAAGTCGATGATCAACGCCGTCAACGACGGCAAGGTCAAGGGCGTCACTGACATCCGCAACGAGTCGGACGAGGAGAAGGGGACGCGAGTCGTCATCGAGCTGGAACGCGGGGCGACACCCGAGGTCGTGCTGAATCAGCTTCACCGGTTCAGCGATCTCGAGACATCCGTCCCGGTCAACATGGTCTTCCTCTTCGGCGATCCCGGTCAGCCCGCGCGCCAGCCGCGCCAGACCGGCATCATCGACCTGCTGAAATACTGGAACCGGCATCAGATCGACGTCATCACCAAGCGCGCCGAGTATCAACTGCGCAAGGCGCAGGAGCGCCTGCACGTGGTCGAGGGCCTGATTATCGGCGCCGCCAACGCCGACGAGATCGTCAAGATCTTCCAGGCGGCGCGCGACCGCAACGTCGCCAAAGAACAGATCAAGGTCAAATACAGCCTGAGCGACATTCAGGCGGACGTCATCGCTAACATGACGCTGGCGCAAGTGACCAAGCTCGACGCCTCGAAGTACGCCGAAGAGAAAAAAGAGCTCACCCGGAAAATTCGCGAGCTACAGTCGCTGCTCAAGAGTGAGGCCAAGAAGGTCGAACTGCTCAAGGATGAGCTAAACGAGATCCTCAAAGAGCATGGCGACGCACGGCGCACGCGCATCGACACCTCTGACGGCACCATCGAGGAAGTCAGCAGTCTGGTCGAAGAGCGCCGCGTGCTGATGGTTGTCTCCGAATCAGGCCGAGTCAAAGCCGTGGCCGAGAACGCCTTCCGGCGCAGCCGCAGCACCAAGACCGCCAAGGGTGACGGCATGAGCGCCATCGTGCCCGCATCGACGCTCGACTACCTGTTGGTGCTGACACAAACCGGTCGCGTCTACCTGGCACGGGGCCATGAGGTGCCGGAAGGGACACGCGCTTCGGGCGGCGAACCGGCTCAGCGGGTCTTCAGCCTCAAACCGGATGAGACGCTGGCGGCGCTCTTGCCGACCGACGACCTGCACGAGACCCGCTACGTCGTCTGGTTCACGGCTAACGGCAAAGTGAAGAAGACGGCGCTCTCCGAATATCGCTCGATCAACGCGGCCGGGCTCAATGACGTGAAGCTCCTGGGCGACGACCGGATCGTAGCAGCCGTATTGGTCGACGATGGGACCAGCGGCGACTACCTGGTGGTGACGAGTGACGGTCAGGCGCTGCGCTTCCCAGATGAAGAGGTACGCTCGACCGGTCGCGACGGCCAGGGAGTCAACGCCATCAGCCTAAAGGACGGCGCTACGGTGGTCGGAGCGCTCTTCGCGGCGAACGGCAGCGATGAGGACCTCATGGTGGTGACCGAGCAAGGCATGGGCAAGCGTACGGCAATCGCGCAATTCCCACAGCGACACCGGGCCACCGGCGGTGTCGCGGCCATCAATCTGTCGGCGAACGACAAGCTGGCGGTCGCGACCCTGGTCGGCGCAAAGGACGACGTCGTTCTGGCATCGTCAGCCGGTGCCGCGGCACAGCTCGCTATCAAGTCGATGCGTCGTCAGGGCCGGGCCACCCGCGGCTCGAAGCTGCTCGATGTCCAGGCAGACGACCGCGTCAGCACCATCGCGCGATTGAGCGGGGGGTAGAAGGTAGCTGAGAGCGTGGCGATCCCGATGATGGACGCGGTCGCCAGCACCTCATTGCACGTAGGTATATCATTGAGATTGACTAGTCCAATGGAGCGATGCTCACTCAATGAGGCACTGAAATGAAGCAGATCGTCACGACCATGACGCAGCGAGGACAGGTAACCATTCCGGCGGAGGTTCGCCGAAAATTCGGGCTGAAACCCGGGGACAAGGTCATGTTCACCGTTGAAGACGATCACGTCAGCGTCAGCCCCGTTGAGTTCTCACTCGAAGACGCATTCGGATCGGTTGAGCCACTAAACCGTCCCGAGGAGATCGACGAACTCATTCGTCTGGCCAAGGAAGAGCGAGCCAGAGGATTGATCGAACGGCTACGCTCTGAATGATGTTCCTCGACACGAACGTCTTCATCCGCTACCTGACGCGAGACGACGAACAGAAAGCGCAAGCGTGCTTTGCGCTCTTTCGAGAGCTCGAAAACGGCGATAACGTCGCGACCACCTCAGAAACGATCATCGCCGAGGTGGTCTATGTTCTGTCGTCACGATCCCTATATAACTTGCGGGCCGACGAGATCAGGCTACGGTTGCTGCCCATTCTCGGACTCCGTGGGCTGAGGTTTTCGGGCAAAAGTCTTTGTCTTCGAGCACTCGAGATCTACGAGAGCTATCCCGCGCTCGACTTTGAGGACGCACTCATCGTCGCCCTCATGGAGCACGACGACATCGACGAACTCGTGAGCTACGATCGCGGATTTGACCGCGTCCCTTCCGTTCAACGGATTGAACCGACTGCGGAACAGGAATGACCGCTCTGACTCAATAGTCACTGGCGACCGTGTGCGCCCCTCAAATCCCACAGCTCGCACCTGCCGATCGATGTCCGATCCCGACACTCACCCAGCAACTGCATCCCGATGGAACACGAAGGTGCCCTTCGGATCGAAACGCAATCCCACATGCTCACCCCGCGCCCACCGTCGTGGCGCGAAGATCCCTGTCAGGCGCTGCTCGCAGACGGCGACCACGTGCTCGTAGCCGCGACCGGCGAAGGCCACATCGACCACCGCGCCTCTATGGTCCACACCATCCGTGTCTACGTGGGTGAGCTCCAGTGCGGCAGGGCGCAACAGCACCTGGACCGGGGCGCCAACCGAGACCGGATCGCGCCGTGTGCCGCGCAGTCGAAGGCTCCCGCTGGCCACCTCGACACAACCAGCATCGAGCACTGCCGTTACCTCTCCATGCAAGGTTCCGGCGACTCCCGTCAGTCGGGCAACGAAGGGCGAGGCTGGCGCCGTATAGATGGCCTCGGGCTTGCCGAATTGCCGCAGCCGGCCCCCCTCGAGTACGCCGATCTCGTCGGCCAGGGCGAACGCCTCGGCTTGATCGTGGGTGATGTACAGAGCCGTGGCTTCGGCCTCACGCACCAACGTCGCAATCTCCACCCGCATCTGTTCGCGGAGGTTAGCGTCCAGATTCGAGAGCGGTTCGTCGAACAAAAGCAACGAGGGCCGGGCGATCAACGCCCGGGCAAGCGCGACGCGCTGCTGCTCGCCGCCGGAAAGCTGCCCTGGGTAGTGATCCGCCAGCGCTGCCAGGCCCACTCGTCCCAGCACGGCGCGGGCCTGCTCGCGCGCCTCGTTTGTCCCGACCTTGCGGCGGCGCAGCGGATAGATGACGTTGTCCAGCACCGTCAAATGCGGCCACAAAGCGTAGTCCTGGAAGACCATACCGAGCTGGCGTCGCTCGGGCGGAACAAAGGCGCGCCCGTCATCGACGGTCTGCCCATTGATATGGACCGCGCCATCGCTGACCCGCTCGATGCCTGCGGCGCAGCGCAGCAGGGTGGTCTTGCCCGAGCCGGACGGACCGAGCAGCACCACGATATGCTCGGCCGCCACAGCGAGAGAAACATCATCCAGCACCGTGCGGGTGCCGAAGCGTTTCTGGACTCCACGGAAGGCGAGTCGCGGCGCGGAGAGGTTGGCATGGCCGTTCGGATTGACCGAGGTAGCCGAACTGAACAACGAGCGCATCGTCCGGTTCATCGCGACGCCACCTCCTGCCAGCGTTCGGGCGCCAGCAACCGCAACAGTCCGAGGACGACCGCCACCAGCAGCACGACCGCCAGTGCCGCCAGGATCGTGAGGGCAGACCCTCCGGCAAAGTCGTAGTTCGCCAGGTGATCCATGATCCCGACCGAAAGTGGTGGCTGGCCGGGAGGATAGAGAAGCTGGGAGATTGGCAGCTCGAGGAACGTCCCGGCGAAGGTCAGCAACCAGACCCAGACCAGGCCGCGCAAGAGCAGCGGGATAACCGCGGTCCGTAGCGCGTGCAGCGGACCAGCGCCGTGCACCCGCGCCGCGTCGTTAACCGACGCCTGCAGCTGTGCCCAGGGCGCGACCAGTAAGCGGGCCGAGGTCGGCAGAGCCGCGGCCAGATAGGCGAGCTGCATCAAGAGCAGCGTGCCGTAGAGGCTGACGTGCAGCCGTGCCATGATCGGAAGGTTGTAGGCGAAGATGTATCCCGCCGCCAATACGATCGATGGCAGAGCCAGCGAGCCGACAAGCAGCATGTCAATGCCGCGCCCGAGTAGCCCGGCGTGCGGTCGCGCGATCAGGCGACCGAGCACTGCGCCACCGATCACGGCCAGCGTCGCGGTAATGGCCGCCAGTCGGCCCGACAGCAGAATCGGGGCGATCAGCGAAAAGGTACCGAGAACGTGGCGGTAGTTGGCCAGGGTGAGCGAGGTGATTCCGATGTGACCGCTGGCCGGTAACAGGGAGGCAATCGCCGCGCCGACAGCAGGCACCCCGAGCGCCAGCGCGAAGAAGACTGCCACGGCCAAACTGACGAGTAGCTGACCGCCAGTGCCGAGCCGCCGCCGCGAGGCCGGCCTCGTGCGCCCGCTCAGTACCGCGTAGGAACGGTCACGAAGCGCGCGATACTGGATGACCAGGGCCAACGCGGCCATACCGATCAGGCACCAGCCCACCGCGGCGGCGACCGGGAACTGGATCGGCATAGTATCGATCGCCAGGTACAGGGTATAGGTAGCGACCGGGAAGTGGGCGCTGGCGGCTACCGTTGAGGCCACGCCGAAGTCGCTGATCGACTCGGCGAAGACGATGGCCAGAGCCGACCAACAAGCCGGGGCCAGGATGGCAACCAAAACGCGAGCCGCCGCCAGTCGCCCGGCCCCGTGAACGCGGGCCGCGTCGCCGTATTCACGTCCCACCCCGCGCAAGGCCGCGACGATTGCCAGGTAGGCGAAGGGGATGCCCTTGCTCGCCAGGATCCAGATCACGCCCCCCGGTCCGAAGAAGAATCTGGTCAACGGACCCATCGGGAGCCCGGCCTGGTAGAGGAGGGCGTTCGGCGAGATCAGGGTCTCCCAACCGAACACCGCGAGGTAGCTGGGAGTCAAGAGCAACCCCCAGATAAGCAGCGTCCAGACCGAGCGCCCAACCAGGGTCGTGCGCTCAGTGACCCAGGCGAGCCCACCAGCCAACACGAGTGCGAGCCCAGCACTGGCGACGCCAACAAGCAGCGAGTCAGCCAATCCATGGATGGCCGGCCCACGCAGGACCTCAGTGAAACTGCTCAGAGTGAACCAGGCCGATCCCTGGTCGAAAAGCCGCGGCGCGAAGGCCAGCAGCAGGAAGCAGCCGACCGGCAACAGCAGCAGCACGGCCAGGGAAAGCCAGCCGAGGAGCGTGAGCGGCCGGGCCGCCCACGCTCGCCAGTCAAGCCGGATCGTCCGGCCTTCAACCCAGTCTGAAGACGCTACTGTACGATGTTCTGCGTGAACCATTTGTTGATCTCGGCCTCCTTGGGGCCCCAGACCGTCGGATCGATCGTCTGCACCGACAGCGTGGTCAAATCCGGCAGTGCGGACTGCGGGTTGACTCCACTGACGATCGGCCAGTAGAGAGAGTCGCCAGTCTTGTCAGCGCTCAGCATGACCTGCTGACCGGCCGGGCTCAGGACGAAGGCGGCGAACTGCTCGGCCTCCTTCTGCTCCTGGGCGGAGACATGAGAGTCGATGCCGATGCAACTCGGCAGTAAGGTGACCTTGCTCGGGTAGGCCACCTTGAGCGTCGGATCTTTCAGCGCCGCTCCGATAGCGGCCGAGCTCTGCACGATGGCGAGCTTAATCTGGCCGGTCTTGAGCGCGTTCAAGGTGACGCCGTTGGTATCAAAGATATGAAGGCCGTTTGACTTGAGCTGAGAGTAGAACTGTTGACCGGCGCTCTCACTGCCGAGGGCGTTCATCATGCCAGCGACGAAGGGGTACGTCGGTCCGGAGACGGCCGGGTTGTTCATGCCGACCATGCCCTTGTAGGCTGGCTGAGTCAGCTCCTGCCAGGTCGTCGGCGGCGTCTTGATCGCCGTGCTGTTGTAGATCAGAGCGCCCGCGATGGTCACGCCGGTTGGGACGTAGCTCTGGTCTTTCGGCACGACCGATTGCCCGTTGGTCGTCCACTGCACGTTCGGTTCGTAGTTCTTGAGCAGCATTCCCTGCTGATCGAGCGCGGCGAAGGCTTCGTCACCATCAACCCAGAGCAGACCCCACTGCGGGTTGCTCTTCTCAGCCTGGATGCGAGCCAGCAGTGGGCCGGTGCTGTCGTCGACGAGCTTGGTCGGGATACCTGTCGCCTTCTGGAAAGCATCGACCATGGCCTGGTCGTATCCCTGGGCGGAGTAGACGATGAGCGGCACGTTGGAACCTGAACCGGAAGCGGTAGTCGCGGCGGGTGTCGCGGCCGACGTGACGGTGGTCATCGCCGTCGCGGTGGTCGTGGCCGCTCTCGTTGCCGCCGCTGTGGCAGTCGTCGAGCTTGACCCACTCGCGGTCGTCGGAGTTTGACTGTTATTGGCGGAAGTCGTTCCACCGCAGGCTGTCCAAATCGAAAGCGAGAGCGCCGCCAGGAGGAGCATTCCCACCCGGCGAGTCCGTCTCACGTTGCTTCGCATCAGTTACCCTCTCGGCTTGTGCGGTACGCGGTCCTTCACGATTGGTTGACGAAAGACAGCCTGAGCTCTAGGCGCGCGACACACGTTGGCCCGGATCCACCAAGACGGTGTCGTTACTCTCCACGCTACATCGCGCGAAAGAGGTGGTTGTTGTGAAGTCGTTACGAATGTATTAACTCCGGTGTTAAGGGCATATGGCAGACTATTTCCGACTGTTTTCGTCGGACATGATCGACGGCACAGATTTCCCGCTACAATGAGCCAAACGGAAGCGATAAACCGCTCGACACCGAAGGAGAGGGAGCCCATGGCGACGATGACCCCGGAGATGCCAAAGAAGGGCGAACGTCACGAAGGGGAGCTGCAATCAGATCTGACGATCCTGCGCGGCTGGACCTGGCCATACATTTCGATCAGTGGCACGCAGGACGGCCCGCTGGCCACCATCATCGCCGGGATTCACGGCTGTGAGTACGTCTCGATCCGTGCGGCGGTTCGTCTCTCCCGCGAGATCAACCCGAGTGAGGTCCGTGGCCAGATCGTCGTCGTACCGATCGTCAATCTCCCCTCCTTCTGGGAGCGCACGGCCTTTTTTAATCCGTATGACGGTAAGAATCTGAACCGCGTCTTCCCGGGCCGAGCCAACGGCACCTTCTGCGATGCGCTGGCCTACTTCATGTTCAACTCGGTGATCGCTCCCAGCGACGCCTTCATCGACCTGCATGGTGGTGACATGGTCGAGGATCTGCTGCCGTTCACCGGTTATCTGGCCAACGCTGAGGCCGATGTCGCGGCACGGTCCAAGAACATGGCCGAAGCCTTTGGTCTACCCTTTGCCATGGGGCGCCAGGCAGATCCAAACAAACCGGGGGGCATGACCTACGTCGCCGCCGCTCAGGCAGGTGTTGCCGCGCTGCTGGCTGAAGCGGGGGGTGTTGGCCAGCTAACCAACGATGATGTCGATCTGCTCGTGAATGGCACGCGGCGAGCCTTGCAGGCGGTCGGCAGCCTTGAAGGCACACCGGACATGCCGGGCACGCGTCACGCAACCAAGTCGCAGACGCTCTTCGCGCCCAACGATGGCTTCTGGATCTGCGACGTGCGTGCCGGTGAAGCGGTCAAGTCGGGACAGACCGTGGGGCGCATTCTCAACATGTACGGCGACGAGCGGGAGTCGATCAAAGCTCCGTTCGATGGCACAATCCTCTATCGCACAACGAGCGCGGCGGTTAAAGAGGGTGGCATCTTGATGAGCGTGGTCGCCTGAGGCAGCTGCCAGCGGGTCTACTCACGGCCCGGCGGCGCGGCGTTTGACACGCCGCCGGGCCGTAACAACGAAGCCCGTTTCAACGGGGTGCGTGTAGTACGAGATTCGCTTGCAGGCGCTCGCGGATACGCACCCTGCTTGAGCAGGGCGAGCGCGGCGGCTTTCGGCCCCGCGCATCGGACAATACCGTACCGAACGATTTCGCCAACCGTCATCATTGCCGTCCCCAAACGAGATGAGGATCATGCTCCGTCCCTCCAGCCCCTACGCGAACCGTCGCGCGCCCCGATCCACACGACGTGCGTTGGCGTGGATGCCGATTCTGGTGCTGCTGCTCATTGCGCCTGGCTGCTTCTCATCGAGCAATTCAAGGGCAACCCAAACGCCGGGAGGGTCAGCGACGTCGACGTCATCGAGCAGCCCGACAGCGGTCGCGTCGGATTTCGGCACCCCTGTCACGGCAAAGGAGTTGTCTTCCCTCAAATTCCAGCTCACGCCGATCTTCACCGGGCTCGATCAACCGCTCTACCTGACCAGCGCAGGCGATGGCAGTGGCGACATCTTCATTCTGGAGAAGACCGGCAAGATCATGGTGGCGCAGCATGACCAGGTGCAAAGTCAGCCGTTCCTCGATCTGACATCACGCGTGAGGTCTTCCGGCAGCGAGCAGGGCCTGCTCGGGCTGGCATTTCACCCCAACTACAAGCAGAACGGATATCTCTACGTCGACTATATCGACACCAGCGGCAACACGGTCGTTGCGCGCTTCACCGCTGCGTCTGACCGGAAGACGGCCGATCCCTCGACCTTCAAGAAGATTCTTGGCATTCAGCAGCCCTTCGCGAACCACAACGGCGGCCAACTGGCGTTCGGGCCGGACGGCTATGCTCTGGATTCGGTGTGGGCGACGGCGGCATCGGAGGGGATCCGCACGGCAACGGACAGAACCCGAACACCTTGCTCGGCTCGATCCTGCGCATCGACGTCGACCGCGGCGACCCATATGCCATCCCACCCAGCAACCCCTTCGCCAATGGCAAGAACGGAAAGCCCGAAATCTGGGCCTATGGCCTGCGCAACCCCTGGCGCTTCAGCTTCGACAGCAAGACCGCACGACCTCTACATCGGCGACGTCGGTCAGGACAAGTGGGAAGAGGTCGATTTCGTTCCATCCAGCTTGCAGCCGGGGCTCAACTTCGGTTGGAACCGTATGGAGGGAACCCACTGCTACTCACCCAGATCCAACTGCGACCAGAGCGGTCTGACGATGCCGGTCGCCGAGTACTCCCACGCGCCAGGAAACTGCGCCATCATCGGCGGCGACGTCTATCGTGGTAGCCAGTTCGGCTCGATCGAGGGAGTCTACTTCTTCACCGACTACTGCAGTGGCACCATCTGGGGACTCACCCGGAGCGGTGGCACGTGGACGAAGACCGAGGTGTTGCATGGCGGCGCGGGCTATAGCTCCATCGGCGAAGACGGAACCGGCGAACTCTACGTGACTGACCTGAGCAACGGAACCGTCTACCACCTGACCGTATCGGGAAAGTAGTCACTCACGCCGGGTTCGTCAACCTCAGAGGTTCCCGACTGACTCCCGAATCCACCCAAGAGATTCCCTTGAACCATGACCTTTAGGCTATTGGATAGTAGCCTCGATAGGTCATTGACCCAAAACCTCGTACTCCACAGAATGTTCACACACCATAAGGCGACGTCGTCTCCGAATCTTCCTTGCGTCCATGAATGGAGGGATGATGCCAGGTATTGCCTCGCAGTTCGTCATCCTCGAACGAACCATCGACCGTCTTTCCGCGTCTGCCGATCCCAATCTGGCGAAGGCCGCGACACTGCTCAAAGACAACCTGCCCTACGCCTATCTCGGCGCGATCGGTCCAGCACTGGCCGACTTCATTCCTGGGGATCCGGTCGATCCTAACGGGCCATCGTCTCCGAGTAGCCCGTTCTCGTCAGTTTGGGTACAGGTGCTGGCGATCGCGGGTGGCGACGGGACGCCCGGCGATCCTGGCGCCCTGCATGTCATCAGTGAATTCAAACGCATTCTGACCAAAGCGGTTCAGATCGCGCAGGATGAAGATCTGGGAGCACTCAAGGATCTTCAGGACAGTGGCGACGCTGATGCGATCAAAGGACTAGCCGACAACCTCAAGACGATTGTTGACAGTCTGATCCCGCGAGTCGCCGCCATCGGTGCCGGAATCACGACCGCTATGAAGCCCGGTGTTGACGTCCCGGTTGGCCAACCCACCTCTTCTCCAGCCACATGGACGGCCCGCGAGTGGCTGCATTGGAAGCACCCCGGTCGTTTCGCGACCGCTCTGGCGCGGCGTGCCAAAGATTCTGGTGATCCCCGCTTTCTCGCCTACGCCTATGGCTATCTCTCGAGCTTTGCTGGAAGTGTGGTCGGCAGCCCATTCATTAATTCCACCATCGGTGCATCGTATCGGCAGCAGTGGTGGCGCTACCGCTGGGTCAACAACTACGTTGACACCTGGGTTTACGGCTACTACAACTCGGCGGCCACCATGACCGGGGATACCCCTTCGCCCGCCTACGATCAGTGGGCTGGACTCTGTGACGCCAAACTGCAGGACCAAATCTCGCTCGACACCATCGATCCGGTTGTGATCATGAAACGGATTCGCGAAGGTACACCGTTCCCCAAGATCCTGCCGGATGATTTCGCGCAGTTCTGGATGGAAGCGTGGAGCGATGCCTACGGCCCACCCCCCGTTGGCGGTCGATTTCGGGCCAACGCGATGAACGGTGCCTACATCATGACCTGGATGAAGCTCTGGTTTGAAACCAGCGGTCAGGTCATCGGCTGCAATCCAGCGCCACCCATGGCACCACCCGGCGACTGCGGCGGAGCCCCCTCTTGGGTCGACCCTAACGTCCCAGGCGACAACGGAAATGGGAATACGCCCGAGCTCCCTCAGCCCGAGTCCGATCCCGATGTCGGTGAGATCGTCAGCGGCATCATACTCGCGCTGCTCGGTATCGCCACGCTCATCACCGGCGGCATCGTGGCTGGCGCCGCGGAAGTCGTGGGCGGGATCGCGCTCATCGTGGCCGGAGCCACGGAGATCAATTGGGCCAAGCTACGCTGCGATCTCTACTGGCTACAGCTCTATCTCTACAACGGGCTGAAAGCCCTGCACGATCTCCTGACATTGGGGGCGTTCACCCATCCATATCCGTCAGAGCTCGCCCTCGACTCGACGACCATCCAACTCCTCGGCATCCCGTACACCTACGACTCAGGCAAGCGCTTGGTCAAGTCGCGCATTCTCTTCCCGCAGAAGCTGGATCACGGACACGATTCGATGGGGCCGTTCCCGTCCAAGCCGTCAACCAGCGGGCTCGGCGATTGGGTCAAGACACCGACCGCGTCGAATCCGGGGATTGAGGAGCCCGAGACGACCGCTTACCTGGCTCAGGTCTATCCGACGTTCTTCATCGATGACGACGCGTCGAATCCGCTGACTGCTGACAATGATGTCAAGACCGGCGGTTCGTGGCCCCCTGGAGAGCGATTAGCTGCCGGATCGCAGCTACCGGTGCAGTTTGCGAACGCGGCCGCCAACGCCGTCGATCTCATCGCTCACGCTGGCGATGATCTTCCCGACTGGAACCTCGATGCGGACCGGGGGATGGCCTCGCTCACCTGGCAATTCAAGAGCGGAATGTACACGGATCCGGTTGCGATCGAGCCCGAGCCGTAAGGCTCTTCCGACCCTCAGAGGCCGAGAAGTGGAGAACGCTCTCATGGTGCGTCAAGCCTCCAGTCCAGCTAAACCCACTCGCGGGCACACCACGCGAAAGCCATCCAGCACTCACAGCGACGGCAAGACTGCCGACGTTCGGGACGAAGTCGAAAAGGCCGATGAAGAACGCCGACAAGCTGTCGACCGCTGGCAGCGTCACTACGAAGAGTGGCTGAACCAGCAATCGGACAAACGCGGACACGGAGATAACCCTCCGGTCACGCCCTTCTTGCTCATTCGTTATGCACTGAATGACCTTGGCATTCGTCCAATCCCTTCGGGTACACCCTTCTGGGTCTCGCCCGACATTTGGGTTGAGTCGAGCGACCCTGGCGGGAATCCGGTCGCAGGCGAGCCAAACTACGTTCACGTGCGCATCTTCAACCTCGGAGCGTTTCAAGCCGCGCCGGTGCAGGTCGACTTCTACTGGGCCAATCCCTCGCTCGGATTGTCGCCAGCCACCATGAATATGATCGGCACCGAATGGGTCAACCTGCCCTCGCTGGGGTCCGTTGACGTGCGCTGCAACACGGCGTGGGTTCCGGTCATCGTGAACGGTGGTCATGAGTGTGTGATGGTCAATTGCAGCAACTGGATTCTCGATCCCATCGTGCACCCGTTTCAGCCAACACTCGACCGTCACGTCGGCCAGCGTAACCTACACGTGGTTCCCGGCAAGGCTGGGATGAAGATTCAGTTCAACCTCCAACTCACGAATACCTTCCCAATGACTCTGCCCGTCACAGTGACCACCCGCTTCGATCGGTTGCAGATGACCGGCGCTGGCAGAGACGTGCCACTGCAGCAGATCGGGGCCATCGCGGCCGGATTTCGGGCTCAGGAGCGAACATCGGCCGTCCAGGTGACCGCGTCGCTGCTGCGCGATACGCCAGCACATCGAGTGGCGCAACGCTCATTGGCACTCGCTCGCCGTGCGACCGAAGGGCGTCCAGGGTTCTTTCACCGCTCAGCCGATCGCACGCGAAGTGGGCAAATTCTGGCCAATCTCCGCGAAGGCTATGGCGTCGTCGATCAGCCACTCAGTGGCAAGTTCGCCGGAGAACAACTCGCGGCGCTCGACCTCTTCACCAAAGCATCCGAGATGCTGGAAGGGGAGCGAGTACTTCTCAAGGATGTCGTCCTTGACGCCTTCACGTTCCGCACCCTCGAGGTCGAGTTCGAGGTCCCAGCGGATGCACAGGAAGGAGAGTTCCTGGTCACCCACCTCGCACAGCACGCCGGGCCAATCACGCTCGGTGGTTACGCCATCGTCGTCCATGTTGGTGCGTAGGAACAGGGCGTTGGGCACCAGCTCATGCGCTCCGAACGAGGAAGGGAGTTACCCGGTGGCAACACGCGAAAGTCGCAATGACGCTGAGCTGATGCGACTGGTAATCAACGAAGTGGATCAGGCTCGTGACCTCTATGAGCTTGCCCAGCAGATCGCGCCTCATCTGCCAATCAGCTCGTTCGATGAGCTGACCAAGATCAACGATGGCAAGCGGCTACGTTTCCGCGATGCGGAGTTCGACGTCGAATCACTCCGCGCCTTCGTTCCTGCGGTCGTCTTTCCGGTGCAGGATCTGGAGGGATTGGTCGAGCGCCTCGGCCACGTCCTGCGCATGGTTCCACCGGAGATGGGCGTCGACGTCACGACCGAATCCGGGATGCGGCGCCAGTTGCGCAACACTGGGGCAGTCACTCCCGGAATCGGGCTCATGAGCCAGCGCAAGTCAACCGCATCGGTGTTGGGGGCTGGCGTTCAAGGTAAGCCAACATCCTAGTCGCGAGAGTTTGACGTCGGCGCCAGGCTACGAGAAAGGAGTAGTCGCTGTGTCGCTCATAGGTGGAGTCATCCGCAACTCAACAAACCACGTCTCGCTTGCCTTCGCCAGTGCCTGTCTCACCGGCACGTTCCAGTGTGCTGGAACCGACGGCTACGGTGTCTGGAATGCCGATTGGGGCTATGAAGGCGTGAACGTAACGGCCAGCGCCGGGGGTTTTTACCCGAAGTCGGTCAACGTCACCAGCGCCGACATCGCCTGGTTTCCGGACTACGCCAGTTACGGATACTGGAAGATCATCGAGCTCGATCCGCAGCCAACGCCACCCAGTTCGTGCTTTAGCGGCGACACACTGATCCACATGGCTGACGGTTCGACCAAGCCAATTTTCGCCATCATGCCCGGCGAGTTGGTCATCGGCCGGAACGGCGCGATCAGTCGGGTGACGGACGTCGAGCGGCCGAAGCTTGGTGATCGCCGACTATATTCGATCAATGGCTCCGCGCCCTTCGTCACGGCCGAGCATCCATTCCAATCCACCTACGATTGGTGCGCGATTGACCCGCTTGCAACCGTGGCGGAGAACCAATCGCTGCGCGTCTCACGGCTGGTCGTTGGTTCGGAACTGATGGTAGCGCGAGCAGTCCGGATTCCGGCCTACGCTGGCGAGATCTTCGGTCCCGCCGAATTAGACATGGCGTCGGTACGCGTCGGTCGACTGGACGGCTATCGCGCCGAACCTGATACGGTGGTCTACAACTTACTTCTCGACGGAGATCACACCTACATCGCAAATGGCTACGTCGTTCATAACAAAGGCGAGCATTGACACCGATGCGGGGACGTGGGGCCGGGCGGTCGTGACTGCTCGGCCCCGACCTATGTGAGAGAAGGTACCTATGCTCGACCGGCTAGAGGCGACCGTAAGCGCGATCCGCCGACGGCAGTTCAACGCGCTCAAGGCTGAGGTGCCCACCGCATTTGAAGGTCATCAGCAACGCATGTCGACGGCGATGCTGACCGGTCTGGCCGTCTTCCAGCACCTGAATGACGACTCGGTGAAGCTGTCGGAGCTGATGTCCGAGTGCATCGCGCTCGCCGAACGAGACCCACAGTTTGCCTTTCTCAACGCCATTCCCGAAGGTCCCATCCTATCGATGTCACGTGCGCTGGCGCTCGAACACGGCATATTCAAAACGGAAACTCCGGAAGTCGCACGACTGTCACTCCTCATCGCGCTCTACACCATCATTCTCGATGGGCTCCTGGACGAAGCACGCGGAACGTTACGCCCGATACAGCATTGGTTGGATCAGATCATGGACCCGATGTGCTGGGACTCGCTCGACCTGATCGTGCATCCCGATTCAACTGGCCATCCGGTCACCGACATTCTCGTCTGGGTGACGACTGAGGCCATTCACGAGGTCACCAGACAACACGGGTGGCGGCACGATCCGTTCATCCGCAGTCAGTTCGCGCTGGCAACGCAGGCGGCCTATCGGTCGGAGGTGGCGAGTACCTCATGCCGCATTACTGACGGCCAATCATCGCTGGAACAGGTTCGTGAAAGGATTCTCGCGAAGTCGATCGACCCAATATGGGCAGGATCGCTGAGCACCTTTTGCGTGCACGGTTGGCCAGAGGGACTCGGAAGTGAGGAATTTGCCGGTCTCGCCCAATCGATCGGGGCGTTTGGTGGCTGGCTCGACGACATCACCGACCTCGCGATTGACATCCGCGCGGATCGCTGGAGCATGGCGCTGATCGAAATCCACCAAGCCGCGGTCCAGCTTCTACCGCAACTCGCCGGTGAAGACCCACGCATCGCGATGATTGAGATCTTACCCATGTCGCTCATTGCCGAGCGGCTTGCCTTTCTCGGAGTTGAGCGGCTACGGCTGGTTCGAGCTGGCCTGGCAAGGCTGGGATTCGATGAGGATGATCTACTACCGGTGCTCGCCGACGTCGCGACCGTGTCGCTAACCAGCGGCTTGCATGAGTCGGTTCGATAGGCGATGGCCCGGGTCGCGATCATCGGCGC
The DNA here is from genome assembly GCA_963782955.1 of uncultured Chloroflexia bacterium. Lineage (GTDB taxonomy): Bacteria > Chloroflexota > Chloroflexia > Thermomicrobiales > Thermomicrobiaceae > CALAGB01. Next base: position 1,311,634 of record CAWALJ010000002.1, read on the forward strand.
CGGACCTGCGGGCTGTGCCGCCGCGATCTCTGCCGCTCGCGCGGGCGAGACCGTTGACCTGTTCGAACGTGGGAACGCGGGTAAGGACAAGCCGTGCGGAGACGCACTGCTACCCGGTGCGGTTCATGAACTCCGGCAACTCGGAATTCCGCCAGAGGCCATGGCCGATGAGGCATGCAGCTTCGATCGCGTCGCGCTCTGGAATGAGGATCGACAGATCTGGACACTCCCCCTGGGGACTCGTCGCGGACTCGTCGCACGACGAGCGACCGTCGACCAGGCCCTGCGTGATCGTGCCCGGATGGCGGTCCAAATTCACTATCAGTCTCGCGTACGGCGCGTGGACTGGACGGGCTCCCACTGGTTGGTCACGTTCGGTGAAACGTCAGTCGCCTACGATGCGGTCGTTCTGGCCACCGGTGCCACCAATGCCATAGCCCGACAGTTTCGGGTTGACGGTCAACCGACTATCTCCGCGTCAGTTTCCTGTTACGCGCGTCGCCCAGGGATCGTGGCTCCGCTCTTTCAGTTCGCCCCGCTGTCGCTGAATGGATACGCATGGGTGTTTCCGCTCGCCGATGACTGGGTCAATATCGGGGTCTGCGCGATCGACCTGGCGGAGACGTCACTGCAAGCGCGCGCGACGGATCTGCTGTCTCGCTGGCAGGTCACCGAGCCCGGTCCAATGCGTGGAGGCGCCGGGCCACTCTGGAGCGACCAGGGAACAAGCTGGCACGATCAACGGGGCCTGCTCGCGTGCGGAGATGCTGCCGGATTGGTCGATCCGCTCACGGGTGAAGGCATTGGGCCTGCTCTCGAGAGCGGACGTATAGCCGGGACGGCCATCGCCGCATTCCTGCATGCGGGTGGTGATGCGGAACCACTCGAGGCATACAGCATCTGGGTGAAGCGGACATTTCACCAACGCTATGCGTTGAATGCATCGCGACGTATCTGGGCATATCTTAACGAGGCCACCCGGGCGCCCCTTCTCCAGTGAGTGATATCGGCATTTCACCTGATCGCTTTTGCTGCATATTCGTCGGCACGTCGCCCGATGCTGTCGAGCGCCGCCCGTGGCCTGCATAATGTGGGCGGCGGCGTCACGATCATTGGGGACGACCAGCAACGACGATCTGCGTTCGATTGACGCACTCGAGCAGCATTGAAAGGCGTGGGTGAATGGGTCACGGTGGCAGTACGATCGATCTCTCAGGCGTCCAGGCACTCATCGATCGGTTCATTTCGTCCGGAGAGATCGCCGGAGCCGGTCTCGCGGTGCGGGCAGGCGGCGGACAGATCCTCGACTGGTACTCCGGCATGGCGCGACCGGACGTGCCTGCCGGGCCGAACGTGCTCTGGCCACTGGCCTCGATCTCAAAGCTTTACACCGCCGCAGCGGTGATGGCGTTGGTGGAGCGGGGCGATCTCACCCTCTCGATGCCGGTCCACACCGTTCTCCCCGAGTTCAGCGGTGACGGCCGGGAGCAGGTTCGCCTGCGTCATCTGCTGACCCACACTTCCGGCCTGATCTACGAGTCGCCTCAGATGGAGGAGCGGCTGCGCGCGCTCACGCCAATCGACGAGATCATCGACGAAGCCTACCAGCATCCGCTGACCTTCAAGCCAGGCACGAAATTCGAGTACAGCGACTTCGGCATCGCGCTGGCCGGGCGCATGGCATCGGTGGTTAGCGGCCTCTCTTTCCCGGACCTCGTGCGTACGCTGGTACTGGAGCCAGCCGGTCTTGAGCAGACCTTCATGCCGCCCGACGCGACCGACTATGGCCGGGTCGCGCACGTGGTCGGCACACTCGCCTACGGCACCGAAGGATCGATGTACAACTCGCCGTACGGGTTGCAACTCGCGCATCCCTCGTTTGGCACGGTCGCCAGTGCCACCGATCTGCTCCGTTTTGGCTTGCTCTTCGAGCCAGGAGCGACACAGCGTATCCTGTCGGAAGCGACGATTCAGGCCATGACCGCGGACCAGACCGGCGGGACGGCACGCGGGAGCCTCGTCGGCATCGAGCTCACCTTGCCCCAACCCTGGGGGCTGGGCTTCGAGCTGAACTTCACCGCAGGTGGATTCGGACTGGCGGAACTGGGTTCCGGGGCGACCTACGGACACGCCGGGGCCTCCGGCTGTGTGCTGGCGGTGGACCCGATCAACGACGTGGCTCTGGCGTTCGTCTCCAACAGCCACGCTAACATCGACATGGATCGCTGGTATTTCCGCCTGTCGGCCGTCGCGAACGCCGTTTTCGCCGCGGCGACGAGGTGAACCAGGCCCGGCTCTTCGTCGTAGGAGCCGTGACCACGCTCATTGCGTGAAGCGCCTACTCTTTCTGTTTTGCGCCGCCGACACCGTTTCCTGGTTGTACAGGCGAGGGGCAGGTTTTGCCCGTACAAGACGTGGTTCGATCAAGACTCTGAACGGCGCGAGGCGTGAGCGACGCATGTGTCGCCCCGACGACGGGACACGATCACAGCCTCGCGCCTAAATCGTCTCTTCGCCGAGAGCGATCGAGAGGAGTTTGACAGCCGCGTCGGTACTGCCACCGGAGGGATCGAGCGCCGGGTTCAACTCGACCCAGTCGAGCGAGTGGATCGGCAGATCACTATCGCGCAGGCGCCGTAGCAGATGCGCAGCCTCTCGGAAGGTAAATCCGCCGATCGACCGAGTTCCGGTCCCAGGCATTATCGAGGGATCGAGCGCGTCGACATCGAAGCTCAAATGCACCGCGTCGGCGCCGGACGACTTGATCTGACGGATGATCCGCTCGATTGTCGTGTCCAACCCAACGTCATCGACGTCGCTCATCGTAGTACAGGTGATCTTCCCTGCCCGTATCCATTCCCGCTCGGCGAAGTCAAGACTGCGCACGCCAATCAGGTAAACGTCTTCGGCTCGAAGCTCGGGATTGAGGCCAATCTCGGTTAGCTCGCGCAGCCCACGCCCGAGGCTGACACCGAGCGGCATGCCATGCACGTGTCCCGATGGGCTCACTTCCGGCCAGTTGAGATCACCGTGCGCGTCGACCCAGATCACCGCCAGCCGCTGGCAAGTAAGAGCCGCGCCAGCCACACTGCCAATAGCCACTGCGTGATCGCCGCCCAGGACGACCGGTAGGTTCCCCTGAATAATGGCGTAGTGAGTCAACTGTGACAGTCGCTGGCTGGCCGACGCAATCTCGTGGGCATGGATCGCCTGTCCGGGATGGTGCACCGAGTCGGATTCGGGTAACGGTGCCACTGCCACGTCTTGCGCCTCACGCAGGCGCGCCAGCAGATGCCGGTCGTGGCGACCGGTCCAGCGCTCCCGGAGTTCGCTGTCGAGCACGGAGGCTCCCTGATCGACTCCGGCGTGCATCGAACCCAACGCCATCGGCACTCGGATCGGAGTAATTCCAGCGTGCCCGAGCCAGTTCCGCGACCTGTAGCCTTCCATGACTACATCACCTGCGGGGCGGCGATTCCGAGCAAGCCGAGCCCGTTGGCTAGCGTCTGCCGGGCGGCGGCCACCAGCGCGACGCGCGCCGAACGTTGCGGCTCCTGGGACGTCAGCACTGGACAGGCCCGATAGAAGTCGTTGAAGCGTTTGGCGAGCTCATAGACGTAGGACGCAATCACCAGCGGCTTGTACTCAGCAGCAGCCCGCTCCACTTCGGTCGGGAAGGCCGCAATCTGCTCGATCAAGTTGACCTCGGCTTCCGTCACCTCGGGAAACTCGAGCTCGCCCGTTGGCAGCTCATCGACCTTCTCCAGGATACGACAGGCGCGCGCGTGCGCATACTGAATGTAGGGTGCGGCGTGTCCTTCGAAGGAGAGAGCCTCCTCGATGTCGAAAACGAAGACCCGGTTGTTGTCCCGTGCCAGCATGCCGTACTTCATGCTGCCAATGCCGACGTCCTGAGCGATGCGCTCCTTCAAATCCTCCGGCAGCGTCGGGTTCTTCTCCTCGATGATCTCGCGTGCGCGGGTGAGCACGGCGGTCGCCACGTCATCGTAGAGGACCACGTTGCCGGACCGGCTACTCATCGCTCCCGACGGGAGCATCACCGTCTCATAGCTCAAATGGAAGCACTTGGCCGCCTGTTCGAAGCCCCACAGCTCCATAATCTTGAAGATCTGCTGGAAATAGAGGCTCTGGCGCACATCGACCACCCAGATGGCGCGATCGACACCATAGGTCTCGAACTTCTCTTTGGTCAGCGCCAGATCCTTGGTGGAGTAAAGGGTCGTGCCATCCGAGCGCAGGATCGGCAACGTGCGATAGGTCTCCTTCTCGAGACCGAGCTTCTCGTCGATCTTGACGACCGGCAGCCCATCGCTGATTTCCGCGATCTCCCGCTCGAGCAACTCGCGCACGATCTCTCGTCCCTGCTCCTCGACCTCGCTCTCGTAGAACCAGACGTCGAAGTGGATATCGAGCTGATCGTAGATGCGTCGGAAATCCTCCATACTCCAGGCTTTCGTCTCTTCCCAGAGATGGACGAAATCGGGATCTTTGCGCTCCCACTCCTGGAAGGTTTCACGCACTTCACGTTGCCAGCGTGGGTTTTGAATCCACCAATCGAGGTGCTCGCCGAATCGTTCGGCGCGTCCCAGACGCTCGCGATAGACCTCGACTGGTACCGGCTCTTGCTCTTCGGGAGGCGGCGGCAATTCACCTGCTTCAGCTTGCTCCACCTCATGGGCCAGCTGTTTGCAGGCGATTGGCCAGAACTTGGTGATGGTGTCTTCCTCGTAGAAGGCGTCAGTCTTGATCTCACGCTGGTGGGCAATCTGGCCAAGCAGGTAGGCGACGTCCTCGCCCACTTTGTGGGTCTTCCAGAGCTCCTTCATCATCCGGTCGATCATCTCGACGAAGACCGGATCCTCTCGTGACAGCTCATTAAGGAAGTTGACCACGTCTTGACGATAGTTCAGTCGCTGATCCGACTCGACGTAGATCTCACCCAGCCAGTAGCCACGACGTGAGCGCGGCGGCTCTTCCCCCTGGTGGAAGTTCAGGTAGCACCACAGGGCCTTGATGACGTGGAGCCCGATGTCGCCGATGTAGTTGGCCTGCAGCACGTCGTAGCCCGCGAACTTCAGCGTGCGGCTCAGGGCATTGCCCAGGCTGGCGTTGCGCAGATGGCCGATATGAAAGGCCTTGTGCGTATTTGGCTGAGAGTACTCCACCATGACGCGATCGGTGCGAGCCGATCCACGGCCATAGTCGTCACCCGCATCGAGGATCGAGCGGATCACCATGTTGCTGTAGTGATTGGTATCGAAGACGATATTGATGTAGCCGGTTGTCGCCTCGACGCTGGCAAAGCCATCGCGCCCGTTCAGCTGCTCCGCGACCTTCCCGGCAATCTGCTGGGCTGCCTCGCGTACGATCTCCTGCGCCCTGCGCTTGCTTTCTTTCTTCGAAAGTCCGGTCGTCTCGCTCTCGATGCGCTCGGCTTCGATTTCGTTCGCGATCTGATAGCAGACCGAGGAAGCGGTTCCCCAGACGCCGGAGAAAGGGATGCCGCGCATATCGAACTCGCGCCGGCCATAGCCAAGCTCTTCGAGAACGTCATTGATCAGATCGGCGGCCCGCTGCTCTTCAATCTGGTTCATCACTCCACCTTGCGAAAATCTTCATTCTACGCGGTCTGCTCGGCCCCAGTCTCAGCCGATCTCCGCATTCATTGACTCTGCTTTGTCAGCGTCCATCTCTTGCCATCCGCGCTGAGCCGCCCAGAATCGATTGGCCCGATACAGACTTTCAAATGTGCCCGCATCGGTCCAATATCCTTGAAGCTCCTGCCACGTGAGCCGGTTGTCGGCCAGATAGTAGTTGTTGACGTCGGTAATCTCCAGCTCGCCGCGATGCGACGGCTCCAGACGCTGGATGTAGTCAAAAACGTGGCCGTCGTACATGTAAAGACCGGTCACCGCGTAGTTACTGCTTGGGTTAGTCGGTTTCTCTTCGATGCGAACGATGCGGGTCGGGTCCGCCTCGTCGAACACCGGACAGCCGAAGCGCTCCGGATCAGGAACCTGCGCCATGAACAAAACCGCGCCACCAGAGAAACTCTCAACCGTGGGACCGATATCGGCATCGGTCGTGTTGTCACCCAGGATGACGCAGATGTCGTCGCCATCGGCAAACTCTGCACATAGACCGAGCGCTTCGGCGATGCCACCCTCGTGCTCCTGATAGGTGTACTCAAGGTGCCGAATGCCAAGATGCTTGCCGTTGCGCAGCACGCGCAGGAAATCGCCCGCGTGCGGACCTCCCGTAACAATCATGATGTGATCGACGCCCGCGCTGACCAGCGTTGAGATCGGGTAATAGATCATCGGTCGGTCGTAGATCGGCAGCAAGTGCTTGTTCGTCGCGTAGGTGAGCGGATACAGGCGACTGCCTAACCCACCGGCGAGAATGATTCCCTTCATCAGCCCCTCATTCCTCTGCACGCTCACCAGGCTTCGCGGACGAACGTCACCCGCGTGCCGCACGCCACCACGAACGATACATGGCTCGCACCATTCGGAAAGGCAGCACTGAATCCGGCGCGGAGCGCCGGAGCAGCGAAAAGTATATCATCGGAAATTTCCCGCTTTGGTGGGTTCCGTGAAATCGGAGCCAGTGAGGCCCCACGCCAGAGACGCTAGTGCCGGTCGCGCCCGGTCACCGTCTTGACCAGCGCACGCACTCCGGCGACACGCGAATAGAAGGAGATGATTGGGCTGGCCACTTCTTCGCTGACGAACTCGGTCGTGCCACGAACGCGAGTTACCGTGCCGGTCAATTGTTCCAGCAGCGGAATGGCGTGATCCTTGAGCAGCAGCGAGATCCAGACACCCACGCCGACGAGCGCGCCCAGCAGCAGGACGACGAGCACCATTGAAAGGGAGAGGAAGATCACTGAAATGTCGAGCAGACGCTCGAGCGGCGACTGATTCTTCCCTCCAAGGAAGTAGAGGCCGACGCCCGCCCCGACAAAGATAACGGTAAGCGCGATGACCGTGACCCAAATCCATCCTTTTCGCACGATATTCCCTCCCCTACGTGTCTCGAGGATCCTCCTGGATCAGACCCTTGCGGCCGGTCATCGCTGGTGCCGCGCAGCTCGGTCAAACGTGCTTCACTGGCGCACCGATCGACGACGTCGTGTCCGCGGCTCGGGTGACGAGGTGAAAAACCAGCAAACGAAAAGGCCAACCATCGCTCCGGCGGTCGCCGGGGCCATCGGGATGTTACCCAGACGCAAGAATTCCACCCCGGCCAGAATCGCAAGGATCTCGCCAACGTGGAATCCGATGAGCGACGCCAACCAAAAACATGGTAGCTGCCAGAGCTTTCGGCCGAACATGCTGTGGAACAGCAGGCCGAAGATGCTTGAAAGCAGAATTGAGAGAACAAGCGACGGAGGCACGACTCCCCTTTCACATCGACGATGCCTGTACGGCCACCATCGCGACGTGCCTGCATCTTAGCAGGTTCTTGACGTTGACGCTCGTTTTCCCACGACCGTACAGGCATTTCGGAGCCGTGAGCGGCGCGAACCTTGCACCGTCCAGGGACGAGGCGCGTACCCGCGTCCGGGAACGCGCGAGATTCGGAAGAGCGCGGTCACCGATCTAAACGACGACGATCTGAGATAGACTGAGCGGCAAAGAGCGCGGCAACTTATACAGGACGAACGAGGTTCAGAGCCGATGAACGCGGTCACCCAGGCATTGCAGCATGCGGGCAACGACACGTTGCACAACGTTGGCGTCGTCGCCGCCAAAATACCGACTTTCCTCGTGGCCGTGCTCATCGTTCTCGTCTCCACCTGGATCGCTCAGATCATCGGTCGTTCGCTGGCCCGCGCCGGACGAACCGCCCCACATCTGGACCCGAGCCTGAGCCTGCTCATCCGGCAGTTGGTGATGGCGGGCATCATCACCTTCGGCGTGGCGGTGGCATTTGGTGTGCTCGGTGTCAGTTTTGCCACCATCATCGCGACCTTCGGCGTGGCTGGGCTCATCGTCGGTTTCGCGCTGAAGGACATTTTGGAGAACTTCGTCGCCGGGATTCTGATTCTCTGGCGTCGACCCTTCGAGATCGCCGACCAGATTCAGATCGGCACCAACGCCGGGACGGTGAGCGACATCAACTTTCGCACCACCACCTTACGCACTGCCGACGGTATCGACGTCATGATTCCAAACGCCCAGATTTTTAATCAGGCGATTCAGAACTTCACCCAGAGCGGGTCGCGGCGAACGACGATCATGCTGCAGATGACCGGAGACACCGACCTGGCGGCGGCAAAGTCTTTACTGCGCGAGACCGCCCAATCGGTCACCGGGGTACTCGCATCGCCGTCTCCGGAGGTGCTGCTCCTTGGCTCCACCCCCACCGATTACCAGTTGCACGTTCGCTACTGGACTGCACCGGAGATTCAGATCACCTCGAAGATTGAGTCCGACGTGCGAGCCGCGATTGCCGCGGCACTCATTGGAACTGATCTGAGCCGCGCTCCCGCGAACGAGCATGATACGGTGAAGGGAACTTCGCAGGCCTCACAGACGTCTCAAGATTAGCGAGTCTTATCCCTTCTCAGAGGGGTCGTGTCACGGAAATGAATGCAACAAGGACGTTCAATGGAGATCAGGGACATGAAGAACGGATTTCGTTGGTGGCAACGCCAGCACCGTGCGTTGACTTTCCTGCTGCTGGCGTTTCCCACATTGCTCTTTTCGACCAATTGCCACGGAACAAATACGCAGACGGGCAGCGCAACGCCCACGGGGAGTGGAACGATGATTACGAAGCCGATTCAGATTCAGAGCGTCGACGTCCTGGTGGCCGAGAGTAATCCGCCACAGGTGACGGTCAACGTGAGCGGTATTATCCCCGACTCCTGCACCAAGGCGCGCGAGCCTGAGGTGAGCCATCAGGGCTCGACCTTCACCATCACTATTATTGGCGAGAAGCCGTCCGGTGTCGCCTGCGCGCAGGTCGTGAGCCCCTACACGAAGTCGATCTCGCTCGGCGCCGTTCAGCCTGGGACCTACACGGTTGTGGTGAACAATCTGAAGAAGCAGTTCACGGTGAGCTGAGATCCTCCCGCTGCGGCGCGAGATTCACCATCCCGCGCCGATATCGGACTCGTGCGTTCCCTCCTATACTTGAGCGAGCGGAGATCGACTCCGGCCCGAGGCAGGTGATGCGCACAACCTGGACACCATTCCAGCGGCTCACTGCGATTCGCGGCACCGTTCACGGTGCGACGCGCAACTATCTCTTCGCGTTGCTTTCGGTCGCCGTTGCCACCGTCATATTCTTTCCCTTTCGCCCCCATCTCACCCCGCTAAGTCTGGCGCTCCTCTATCTCATCGTGGTCACGACCGTATCGCTGCTGACGGGAACAGGTCCCAGCATCGCCGCCTCACTGCTGGCTTTCCTCTGCTTCGACTTCGTCTTCATCCCGCCCTACTACACCTTCTCGGTCGCGAAACCAGAAGACATCCTGGTCCTGCTCGTCTTTCTCGGCATCGCGATCGTGGTGACGCAGTTGATCGTGCGGATCCGGGCGCAGAGTGTTGCCGTGCTGCAGCATGCACGGCAGACCGCCACGCTCTACGACCTCAGCACCGCCCTCATCGGCGAGGTGGGGATGGATGACACGCTCATGGCCATCGCCCGGCGCGTGCGACAAGTCTTCGGTCTCAGTCTCTGCGCCATTCTGGTCAGTGAACATGGCGAGATGACGCCACGAGCCGTCGACGGGATCTCAGCCGCGCCACTCTCCGACCCGAACCTACTCAACGCCGCGCGCTGGGTGCTGGAGAAACGACAGGTCGCGGCCGTCGGCACGACGCGGGCCAAGTTGCGCCCACCGCGGTCGCCGGAATACGGCTCACTCTGGAATTTCGCCCAGGGATTCCGCGAACGAGACGTACTGCTGGTGCCGATCGCCACCGCCAACCGGCCCATTGGCGTGCTGGTGGTCGCCGGGCATGACCAGGCACGCTTCAATCGTGAGGACGAACAGCAATTGCTCGTCACGTTCGCCAACCAGGCGGCGCTGGCGATCGAGCGCAGTCTGCTCACGGACGAGCATCTGCGCGCTGAAGTGCTGGCTCGCTCCGACGAGCTCAAATCTGCCCTCCTCTCGGCTGTCTCGCACGACCTGCGCACACCGCTCGCGTCAATTAAGGCTTCGGCCACCAGCCTGCTGCAGGCAGACGTGACCTGGACGGACGAAGACCGGAATGACTTACTGCAGGCCATTGACGAGGAGGCCGACCGACTCAATCGCTTCGTGGCGAACCTGCTCGATCTATCCCGTATCGAGGCAGGCGCGCTGCAACCGGTCTTTGATTGGTATGACTTACGTGAGATCATCTACGATGCGGTCAACCGCAGCGAGCGTGTGCTGGCCGATCACCACCTGACCATCGATCTGCCGGATGAACTGGTGCCGCTCAAAATCGACTACATCGAGATTGCACAGGTGCTGATCAACCTGCTCGAGAATGCGGCCAAATACTCGCCCGCCGGGAGTCCCATCGACCTGAGCGTGAGGGTTGATGGGCGACAGGTGATCGTCGCCGTTCAGGACGAAGGGGTCGGCCTGGCACCGGGCGAGGAAGAACGCATCTTCGATCGCTTCTATCGGGTGGAAGCGCCGAACCGGCCGATCGGCTCGGGCATCGGTCTGGCGGTCTGCCGTGGCTTCGTCGAGGCGCACGGCGGCAAGATCTGGGCCGAACCCAATCCGAAGCGGGGCATTACCGTGCGTTTCACGCTCCCGCTTCCGGCGCACGCGCCGGAGTCCCGCATGACCGTGGACGAGACTGGAGTTGCAGACTAATGGCGACGAGAATTCTGGTCGTCGACGACGAGCCGCAAATCCGGAGAGCAATCCGAGCGGGCCTCACCGCCCACGGCTTCAGCGTGGAGCAGGCCGACACGGCCGAAGCGGCGCTCGACCAGATATCGCTGAGCCCGCCCGACGTCGTGATCCTCGACCTGGGTCTACCCGACATGCCGGGAATCGACGTCGTGCGCGAGGTTCGAACCTGGTCGACCGTCCCGATCATCATCCTCTCAGTCCGAGATACCGAGCGGGAGAAGGTTCGCGCTCTCGACAGTGGCGCCGATGATTACCTGACCAAGCCGTTCGGCATGGATGAACTCCTGGCCCGCATCCGGGTGGCGCTGCGCCATTCCGCGCGCGTGGAGCGCCAGGATCCAGTGCTACGTTTCGGAGATCTGCTCATCGACCTACCGCGTCGTCTGGTGACCGTCTCCGGTGAACCGGTGCATCTAACTCCCACCGAGTTCGAGCTGCTGCGCGAGTTGGCGGTCAACGCGGGCAAGGTGCTCACGCATCAGATGCTGCTAGGCAGGGTATGGGGCCCGGCTTCGGCCTCATCGACCCACTACCTGCGGGTCTACATCAACCAGCTACGGCAGAAGATCGAGCTCGAGCCGCAACGCCCACGCTACATCCTGACCGAGCCCGGAGTCGGATACCGCTTCCACGACGACCTGGCCCCCTCGCCACCGACTTCCTGACAAGATCTTGACGGCCCCTACAGCCTCCTTGACACCTCGCTGACCAGACCAGACCTAGACTTCGTTCGTAGTTCACGAGTCGTACGTGAGCCAGCGAGCGGTCCTGCTATGTGGTGACACCTCGCGAACGAGCAGCCGCGTCGAAATCGCGGAGGGCTAAGTCTGCAATGCGTCATACGGGGTCAATTCGATGAACAATCGACTATTTCACGGGTTCTTCACTCCATTTGGCCCAGAGCACGATCGGAACTCGAACGACAACACTGCGGCGGACCTCGTTCAGCGGCTCCTACAGCCTGCCGACTCGCCCAAAGATGAATGGGATCCGACCACGCTCAATAGCGCGTGTCGTGCAGTCGCCGCGAATCGTGACGGTTCGGTCTCTCGAATCCACACCGTCATACCGTGTCCACGGCAGCAACGCGGCGCACTGCCGGTCGTAGAATATGCCCAGCTATTAGCCCAGAGCTATGAACTGCACGTTCATTGCAGTCTCAAGAACAACACCATCACCGTAACATTCGAGCGCCCATGTAACTCCTGAGACGATCAGCCTCTTGTACTCCCCTCTCGAAAGTCGTTCTCCGCATTGTGTTCCGCCGCACAAGCACGTCGGTGAATCTGCTGTTCCAATTCATGGGTGGGCGTTGGGAGGGGTCCACTTGATCTTCAAGGTAAAGGCCTGCCAAGCGTTGACGAGATATTGACCTTCGATGCCCTCAAATTTGCGCCTCCTTGACGACCTAGTTTCTAGACTTCACTTATGCGCGATACGCAGCTATCGCGAGTGCGCGACGACGTTTCGATTTGATGTCGGGATACGGGGATGACGAGCAAAGACATTCTTCTGGTCGAAGACGACCCACGCCTGCACTCTGTTCTGGCGCTGAACCTCAAGCGACGCGGACATGACGTGCGGAGCGCCTACCTGGGCGCGGAGGCGCGCCGCCTCATGGCGGAGCACATGCCGGGCGTCCTCATTCTCGACGTCAATCTCCCGGACGAAACGGGATGGGAGATTCTTCGGTGGATGCGCACCCTGCCAGGACTACGGCCACGCGTCATCGTACTAACCGCGGTCAGTCCGCCGCGGACGCGCATCGTGGATCTCGCACCGGATGCGGTACTGACCAAGCCCTTCCCGATAGACGCGCTATCTCGTCTGGTCGAGGAGCAGCCGTCCGAGGTAGCAGATTGAGGTCAATGTCTCGATACGTTTGGGATCGTGGTTGCGCTCTGTGAAAGGAAGAACCTCGCGTGTCGGATTTGCTCTTCATCGTGATCAGCATAGTCTTTTTCGCCGCATCCGTCTGGTATGTCGACGGTTGCGAACGTCTGTAGGGACGGTTCCACGATGAATCTCGGGGACTTGGTGCTTGGGCTCATCAGCCTAGCTGTGTTGGGATTTCTGCTTTACGTGCTCGTTCGACCGGAGCGGTTTTGATGGCTCACGGTGACGTTCCCGGCACGGTTTGTTGTTCTCCGAACCGGCATCACCTCGGTCATTCAGAAGGCTTCCTCACTGTCAGCTTCGAACAATGGGGGAGACGAGCATGACGCTCACTGGATGGCTGCAGATCGCGGTCATGTTCTTGATCGTGCTGGCGCTGACCAAGCCGCTGGGCGCCTATATGGTGCGTATCTTCAACGGCGAGCGGACGCTACTCACGCCGGTGCTTGCGCCGGTGGAGCGCGGCATCTATCGCATCTCCGGGGTTGACCCGGAGCGCGAGCAGAGCTGGGTTGGCTATACCGTCGCGGTGCTGGTCTTCAGCCTTGTCGGTATCGTCACAACCTACGCCATTGAGCGACTGCAGGGACATCTGCCTTTGAATCCGCAGCATCTCCCCGGGCTTTCACCATCGCTTGCTTTCAATACCGCCGTCAGCTTTACCTCGAACACCAACTGGCAGAACTATGGTGGCGAGACCACCATGAGTTACTTGACTCAGATGATGGCGTTGGCGGTTCATAACTTCCTCTCGGCCGCCACGGGCATCGCCATCGCCATCGCCGTGATCCGCGGCTTCGCCCGCCGTCGAGTGGACGCGCTCGGCAATTTCTGGGTCGACCTGACCCGCTGCATCCTGTACCTACTGCTGCCGATCAGCATCGTTTTCGCGCTGGTGCTTGTCTGGCAGGGCGTACCACAGAACCTCCACGCCTATACCCATGTGGCGACGCTGCAAGGCGGCACGCAGACCATTGCTCAGGGACCGGTCGCGTCGCAGGAGGTCATCAAACAGCTCGGCACCAACGGCGGAGGTTTCTTCAACGTCAACTCAGCGCATCCGTTCGAGAACCCGACACCTCTGAGCGATCTGTTCGAACTGGTGGGAATCATCGTACTGGGCGCCGCGCTCACCTACACCTTCGGCAAGATGGTCGGCGACACCCGGCAAGGGTGGGCGCTCTTCACCGTTATGAGCGTGATCTTCCTGGGAGCGGTCGCGGTCTGCTACTGGGCCGAGTCGGGCACTCTTCCAGCGCTAGCCGGGCTGCACATCGATCAATCGCTCGGTAATCTGAGTGGTAAGGAGACACGCTTCGGCACGGCGGCCAGTTCGCTCTGGGCGGTGGCAACGACCGCGGCCTCCAACGGCTCGGTCAACTCGATGCACGATAGCTTCACCGCGCTCGGCGGCATGGTTCCCATGGTCATGATCCAGTTGGGCGAGATCATCTTTGGTGGAGTCGGATCTGGGCTTTATGGAATTCTCGTCTTCGCCGTGCTCGCTGTCTTCCTGGCGGGACTGATGGTCGGGCGTACGCCGGAGTACCTGGGCAAGAAGATCCAATCTTACGAGATGAAGATGGTCGCCCTGGCCATTCTCGTCGTGCCCGCCTCGATCCTCGGCTTCACCGCCCTGGCCTCGGTGACCCACTGGGGCCTCGCTGGGCTCAACAACGCCGGACCACACGGCTTCAGCGAGATCCTCTACGCATTCACCTCAACATCGGGAAACAACGGCTCGGCCTTCGCCGGATTGACCGGTAATACGACGCCCTACAACACGACATTGGGCCTGGCCATGCTCATTGGCCGGTTCCTGGTGATCATCCCCACCATGGCGTTGGCTGGGTCGCTGGCGCGCAAGCAGTCAGTGCCGCCGAGCCTCGGCACGTTCCCGACGACCGGCGCGATGTGGGTGGTGCTGCTTACTGGCGTGATTCTGATCGTTGGCGTCTTGACCTTCTTCCCGGCACTGGCGCTTGGGCCGATCGCCGAGCACTTCCTCGGCAACGCCGGCAAGCTCTTCTAACGCGGAGGATTCCGAGCGATGAGTGATCGTATCCCATCGGACAATAGTCAGCGGCCGGTCCATACGCGGCCGGAGCGGGATGCCGACGCGACGCGCGGGCTAGAGCCGCCTACCGAGCGCTCTCCAGAGACCGACGCAATGAAAGCCACGTCAACGACCCGGCGGTCGGGAGTGAGCGTCTGGCAGTGGCGCTACATTCGTCCGGCGTTGACCGAATCGGTGCGCAAGCTCGATCCGCGTTGGATGGTCAAGAGCCCGGTGATGCTCGTGGTCGAGATCGGCAGCGCGATCACCACCTTCATCGTGGCCAAACAGATCATGGTTGGGCCACACGCCCGTCTCGGTTTCGTGATTCAGATCGCGATTTGGCTTTGGTTCACCGTCCTCTTCGCGAATTTCGCCGAGGCACTGGCTGAGGCGCGCGGCAAGGCACAGGCCGACACCCTGCGAGCAACGCGCAAGGAGACTCCGGCTCGTCTGGTTCGCGACAGTCACGAGGAGAGCGTGTCATCCAGCGATCTACGTAGAGGAGACGTCGTATTAGTCAGGGAAGGGGAGATCATCCCCTCCGACGGCGACGTGGTCCAGGGAGTGGCCTACGTCAACGAGGCGGCTATCACCGGCGAATCGGCTCCGGTACTCAAGGAACCCGGAACCGACATTCGCAGCACCGTCACCGGCGGCACGCAGGTGACGTCCGACTGGCTCAAGATTCGCATCACTGCGGACCCTGGCCACACTTTCCTGGACAGAATGATCGCTCTGGTGGAAGGCGCCGAACGGCAGAAGACTCCTAACGAAATTGCGTTGAGCATCCTGCTGGCCGGCCTCAGCATCATCTTCGTCCTGGTCGTGGTGACGCTCGAACCGTTCGCCATATACGCCGGTGGCTCGATCTCGACAGCCATTCTCGTCTCGCTACTCGTCTGCTTGCTGCCAACAACGATCGGTGCGTTGCTCTCCGCCATCGGAATCGCCGGTATGGACCGCGTCACGCGTTTCAACGTGCTGGCGATGTCTGGCCGCGCAGTCGAGGCGTCGGGCGACATCGACGTGCTGCTGCTCGATAAGACCGGCACCATCACCTATGGCAACCGGCTAGCGGCCGAGATCATCCCAATTGAGGGGGCGAGCTCCGAAGAGGCGAACAAGGCGGCGCTCTGGGCGTCACTCGGCGACGAAACTCCGGAGGGTAAGAGCATTCTGGCGTTGACGGCCAAACTGGGCGGCGTGATCCCGTATGGCTGGGGCGATGGCGGATCATCCACGCCTGAGGGCGCGGAAGTCATCCCATTCCGGGCCGAGACGCGCATGAGTGGACTCAAACTCAATGGCTCATCCTGGCATAAAGGCGCGGTCGACGCTGTCTACGAATGGGCGAAGCAGCCGGTCTCACAATCGGTTCAGACTGAAGTCGACCGCATCGGGCGCGCCGGTGGGACACCGCTGGCCGTCGTTCAGGAGAACCGGCCGGTTGGTCTAATCTACCTCAAGGACACAGTCAAACCCGGCATGCGCGATCGCTTCGACGAACTGCGCCGCATGGGTATCCGCACGGTGATGGTCACCGGCGACAACCCGCTTACGGCGGCGACGATCGCACATGAAGCGGGAGTCGACGACTTCATCGCCGAGGCCAAGCCTGAGGACAAGATCGCTCGCATCCGTGAAGAGCAGGAGCAAGGGCACCTGGTGGCCATGAGCGGCGACGGGACCAACGACGCACCGGCGCTGGCGCAGGCAGACGTTGGCCTGGCAATGAATTCGGGCACTGCCGCCGCCAAGGATGCGGCCAACATGGTCGATCTCGACTCCGACCCGACCAAGCTGATCGAAGTCGTGCGCATCGGCAAACAACTGCTGATCACGCGCGGCGCGATCACGACGTTCTCGGTGGCCAACGACGTGGCCAAGTACTTCGCCATCATCCCGGCGGCGTTCGCGGCGACGTATCCTGCGCTCAACGCGCTGAACATCATGCGGCTGGGCTCACCACAGAGCGCCATTCTGAGCGCGGTCATCTTCAACGCGCTCGTCATCATAGGGCTGATTCCGCTCGCCATGCGCGGCGTCGCCTATCGCGCGATTCCGGCTGGCGACATGCTGCGACGCAATCTTCTGATCTTTGGTCTCGGCGGCGTGATCGTTCCATTTGTTGGCATCAAGCTCATCGACCTGATCGTTCGTGCAATCGGCCTGGCATAGGAGAGGTACGTAGCATGACACGCTCGATCGTTCAACAGGCACGGCCCGCGATCATCGTCTTCATCGTGTTTACCGTGATCCTCGGGCTTGCGTACCCGCTCGCCATGACGGGAATCGCCCAGGTGCTCTTCCCACATCAGGCGAACGGCAGCCTAATCAAGAATGCGCAAGGGCAGATGATCGGCTCGGAGCTAATCGGCCAGAATTTCACCGATCTGAACTACTTCTGGGGACGTCCGTCCGCGGCCGGACCGAACGGCTACGACGCGGCAGCATCAAGCGGCTCGAACCTGGGGCCGACCAGTCAGAAGCTGCATGATGAGGCCGTAGCCCGTGCGACGGCGATCCGCCAGGCCAGCGGACTGCCCGCCGACGCCCTGGTCCCCGAAGATCTGGTCGTTGCCAGCGCGAGTGGGCTCGACCCCGATATCAGTCCGCAGGCGGCCAACTTTCAGGTTCCACGCGTCGCCAAAGCGCGAGGGATATCGGAAGATACGCTGTACAAGCTGGTTAAGCAGCAAACTCAAGGGCGCACATTTGGCTTTCTCGGCGAGCCGCGCGTCAACGTGTTGGAACTCAACCTGGCACTCGACAAGATCGCGACGCAACAGAATTGAGCGGTTTCTGACAGCCGGACGATTGGGGTAACCGGGGATGATGGATGGCCCCGAACGCGATCGCGTTGACGCCGAACGGCCGACAGCCGAGCAGATGCTCGAGCGCGTTCGACGTGAAGAGCAATCCAGCCGTGGGCGTCTACGCGTGTTTCTCGGAGCCGCGCCCGGTGTCGGGAAGACGTACGCGATGCTCGAAGAAGGGCACCGGCTGAAGGAGGATGGCCGCAACGTCGTTATCGGCCTTGTCGAGACCTACGGCCGCGCCGAGACCGAAGCTCAGATCAACGACCTACCAGTCATCCCACGTCATCAGATCCCCTATCGCGGTGTAATTCTCGAAGAACTCGATACCTCCGCGGTCCTGAAACGCCTGCCTGACGTCGTGCTAGTCGATGAACTTGCGCATACCAACGCTCCCGGTTCGCGGCGCGCAAAGCGTTATCAGGACGTCGAGGTTTTGCTCGACGCGGGTATCAACGTGCTCAGCACGATGAACATCCAGCACCTCGAAGGACTCAACGACGTCATCGAGAGTGTGACAGGGATCAAGGTCCGTGAAACCGTACCGGATCGCCTGCTGGATGAAGCCGAAGTGGAACTGGTCGACCTCTCGCCGACACTCCTACGCCAGCGCCTCGCAGCGGGCAAGATCTACCCCCCGCCACAGGCAGTACGGGCGCTGCAGAACTTCTTCCGTGAGTCGAATCTGACGGCATTGCGCGAGCTCGCACTGCAGCGCACCGCGGAAGGGGTAGAGGCGGCACTCGAAGGTTACATGCGCGGCGAACAGGTGCCAGGGCCATGGCCGACGATCGAGCGCGTGATGGCTTGCTTCACTGCTCACACCGACGCCGAGACGGTGGTGCGTCACGCCTGGCGACTGGCACGCGGGCTGCACGCCGAACTGCTGGCCGTGACCGTGACCCGTGTGCCTTTCGAAGGCTTGCCGGATGCCGAGCTCAAGGCGCTGCAGCGAAACATGCGACTCGCCGAAGACCTGAGCGCTGAAGTCATCACCGTCGTCGACGATGACGTCGTGAATGGATTGGCTCGCATCGCCGAAGCGAACAACGTCTCAAACCTGGTTCTGGGTCGTCCGGATCTTGAGCCACTCCATCGACGCTTCAGAAAGTCATTTCTTGACCGTCTGCTCGCTCGTCTAGAGCACGTAGACGTGCATTTGGTCGCGCCGTATCGCATAACCTGCCCGTTGCCAGATCTGAGTGGGGAGCCAAATCCCGAGTAGGCCGGGCCGAACGCTACTTGCGCGCTGTCTGCTCGGCCCTCTCCGCCGGAAACCCTTCACCGACATAGTAGGGGACGTCGATGGTGATGGTGTTGCGCCGGGTGAAGAGGTGCAGCTTGAGCCGCCAGGCGGTCAAGTTGTGCAGCAGGTTCTCCCACCAGTGCCGCGGCACGAACTCCGCCAGCACCACGGTGATCGGCCGCCGCGGATCGCGCTGATCGATGGTGTCGATGTACTCCAACAGCGAGCCGAGCAAGCGGCGATAGGGGGACTCGACGATCACGAGCGGCACGTTCAGGTTGAAGGCATTCCAGCGCTCGCGGAAGCTCTCCGCCTCTTCCTGATCCTCCACCACGTGCACTGCGGTGACGTCGGTCGAGATCGAGCGGGCAAAATTCACTGCCGCCAGCGCCGGTCGCTCCAAGCGGCTGACCGGCACGATGACTTGAGGAGAGGCGTTGACCGGCAAGATTTGCTCGTTGGGACGCGCTTCGAGCTCGCGCGCCAGCGACAGGTAGTGCCGGTGAATCCAGAGCATCACCAGCACGAAGATTGGGATCAAGAGCAGGACGATCCAGGCGCCGAGCAAGAACTTGGCGATGCCGACCACCACCGCGACGACGGCGGTCGCCACGGCTCCAACGCCGTTGAAGGCCGCGCGCATGAACCAGCGGCGATCACGACGACGGAGGCGCCACCAGTGGCGGACCATGCCGCTCTGGCTCAACGTGAAGGCGACGAAGACGCCGACCGTGTAGAGCGGGATCAAGCTGTCGACGCTCGCGCTGAAGGCAATGATCAGTACAACTGCGACGGTTGTCAGGAAAATGATTCCGGTGTCGAACGCCAGCCGATCGCCCCGGTACTGGAGCTGCCGCGGTAGAAAGCGGTCCTTGCCGAGTATGCTCGCCAGTCGCGGGAAATCGGCGAAGGACGTGTTGGCGGCCAGCAACAGGATCAAGGCCGTGGTGAACTGAACGAAGTAGTGATAGACACTTCCCTGGCCGACGAGCGAGACGGCCAGTTGATTGATGACCGTCTCGTGCTGTGTCGGATCCGGCAAGATCCCAATGTGGCTCACCAGGAAGCTAATGCCGAGAAAGATCGTGCCGAAGAGCGTCCCCATGATCACCAGGACGGTGCGAGCGTTGGTCGGCTCTGGTGATTTGAAGGCCGGAACGCCATTGGAGACTGCCTCCACGCCGGTCAGAGCGACGGCTCCTGAGGCGAATGCGCGCAGGATCAACAGTAGGCCAAGCGTTTTGATGCCGTACTCCTGATGCCACGCAGCAGGTGCGGTGTACGCGGGCAAGTCGTGTGTCGCGTAGCGGAGTAACCCATAACCGATCAGCCCGAAGATGGCGACAAGATAGAGGTAGGTCGGGGCGGCGAAGATCGATCCGCTCTCCCGGATTCCACGGAGGTTTCCAAGCATGAGCAGGATTACCGCAGCGACCGCGATTTCGACGCGCCAGTCGAACAGCGTTGGGAAGATCGACGTGATGGCTGCGACGCCTGCGGCGATACTCACGGCGACCGTCAGGACGTAGTCGATCATCAGGGCGGCCGCGGCGATCAAACCAGGCACGGTACCCAGATTGTCGCTGGCGACGATGTAGGAGCCGCCGCCGCTCGGATAGGCATGGATAGTCTGTTGATAGCTGGCAACCACCACCGCGAGGACGACGATAATGCCGAGCGTGAGCGGGATCGTCAGTCGCAGAGCGGCCACGCCCGCGAGGACCAGCATGGTCATGATCGCTTCGGTAGCGTAGGCCGAGGAGGAGATGTTGTCCGAGGCGAAGACGGCCAGCGCCTTGAGCTTGGTGAGCCGCTCGTGCGACTCGTCCCAGGTCGGAATCGGCGAGCCGACAAGTTTGCGGCGGATCGATCGGACAACGCTGCCGAACGATCGCGAGCCGTTCTCTGTCTCGCCATGCGCCACGACGCGCTTAACCGGTTGGGTCGCTCCCTCGGACTGCGAAGCGCGTGCGATCCGTACGTATCGATCGCCCGGGTGGCGACCCTGTTTGACCTCTTGCCACTCCATGGTGAGTGATGACTTCCGATCGGGGTGCCGGACGCCTCGATGATCTTCTGTAATGGAGTGATGGTTGTTGTTTTCGGCGCTCATTGGTCTTCTTTATCGCCAGGGAATGCACGGCTGGCGCTCTCACGTCACCCAACAAACTCGTCACGCGCGGACGAGTGCGATGCGCCACCAACCAAAGTCGGCGAGTTCGCATCCCCTAACGATGGCGCATTGTCTGTCAGGGACGTATCAACGTTGGGTCGTAGGGCATCAGGAAAGCATCAAGATCTCGTCCGGCTAACGATCTGACAAATCCCGATTCCGCGTGGAGGAATTCGAGCCTGGGTCTGGTACCATACCCGGCGATGTTGAACGCGAGTTATCCGAAACCTCGTCCACAACTCGATCCGGCACGAGCATCCCACTCGAACTGGGGGAACGGGACCGTATGAAACGGTGGCCGCCGCCCGCGCTCGCCGCTCTCTCGTTCCGCGACTTCACGCTCATCTGGTCCGGCCAGTTCATTTCGAGCGTCGGCACGCAGATTCAGACCGTTGCGCTCGGCTGGCTGGTCTACGATCTGACTGGATCCGCCGCGCTGCTGGGCGGTATCGCGCTGGCACGTGCCATTCCAACGATCCTGCTCTCCTTGTTCGGCGGCACGCTGGCCGACCAGGTCGACCGGCGACGCCTGATGCTGATCTCGCAGACGATTCTGGCGGCGTTCAGCGCGCTGCTGGCAGTGGCGATTCAGACCGGCCTAACCGACATCACCCTGCTTTACGCGTTCGCGGTGCTGACTGCGGCCGCGTCGGCGGTCTCCGTACCGACGACCCAGGCGTTCATTCCAGCGCTGGTCGACCGCGAACGACTGGCAAACGCGCTGACGCTCAACGTGCTGGCGTTCAACGTGGCGGCGGTGCTGGGACCGGCATTGGGTGGCGTGGTGATCGGCAACCTGGGCGTCGCTGCCGCCTACTGGTTTGACGCGGCATCGTTCTTCGTCGTGGTTGCCGCGCTGCTGGCCATGCGTTCCCGCGTCGCGCCCGAACCGCTGTCGCGGCGTGGTCTGGCCGCACTGATGGACGGCTTGACGTTCGTGCGCGATCGACCCGTCCTGTGGCAGCTCATGGTGATCGACTTCCTGGCCGTCCTGTTCGCTTCACGTTTTGGGCTCTTGCCGGTCTTCGCCCAATCGGTCCTCAACGTCGGGGCTCAGGGGCTTGGACTCCTCTATGCGGCGGTCAGCTTCGGCGCAGTGATCGGTTCGGTCCTCTTTACCGTGCTGCCCATGCCGAAGAAACCTGGACGGATGGTCGCGGTGACGATTCTGGCCTACGGTGGCGTGCTGGCCCTGTTTGGCCTAGCGCACTCGTTCGCCATGGCGCTCTTCCTGCTGGCGTTGTCGGGCGGACTTGACGCGGTAAGTTCGGCGTTGAGAGGCATCGCGCGCCAGTTAGCCACGCCAGATAACCTGCGCGGACGCGTTGGAGCGCTAGCCACGACCTTCGCTATTGGAGGACCGCGGCTGGGCGACTTTCAGGCAGGCATGGTCGCCAGTGTCGTTGGCGCGGGGAATGCCATGGTAATCGGAGGCGCCGGCTGCCTGCTGATGGCCCTCCTCTCTCGCTGGTGGGCCCGCCCGCTCTGGCGCTATCACGGCGAGGAACTGAATCCGAACGAACAGGCAGCCAGTGCACAGGCCGCGGACTGATGGCTTCGGTCGATCAGGTTATGGTGCGTTGACGTGGCTCGTGCCCTGGTGGCACCATGATGAATTGCAGTGACGACCGCGACGTCGATCGTCGCCCGTTGCCATCACCTATACCGATTATCGATCGAGACCGAACGAAACGAGATCGTTCAATCTGCAACGGAGCAATGAGGAGACATACGATCTATCGTGATTCAGCTAACTGATGTCCCGCTCATAACGAAGGTGGGGCAACGATCGATGCTTCCACGTGATCTCAATGGCGTCACCGAAAATCACTCCCGGAGCGCCATTTTGCCTGCGCCTCAAACTCAATCATCCTCCGGCGAACATCGGTTCGCTGGCGCGATGATGCTCTACCGGCATTCGTGCGACACGCGGGACACCATCCTCCGGCGATGAGACGCGGGGTCGACGTTCAATCACACACCACGCCCAAGAGACGACCGACCGCCGCGGCCCAACGATTGGCGCTCGAAGCTGATCTCTCACGCCCGCAGCGCTGGCTGATCTATCTCGGCGAGGCAATCCTCTTCTTCATCGTTGCAGCCGCGGTCCTCTGGCCAGCGCCGATTCATTCCAATGAACTCCCGGCGGCATTCGCTCAGAGCGACGTGATGATCAGCCACTGGCCAAGCGCACTGTTGATCAAGCGCACGGTCGCCGCGGAACATCGCCTGCCCCTATGGAATCCGTTCTATGGCGGAGGGCGACCGCTCGCTGCCGACCCACTGGCGGCAATGTTCTACCCGCCGACCCAATTGGTGAATCTCTTCCCGATCCGGGACTATTACATGGTCCTGCTCATCGGCCACCTGATGCTGGCCGGTGTCGGGACGCTGTTGCTGGCGCGACGGGCATTTGGCCTTTCGCGCTGGGCTTCGATGGTTGCCGCGGTGAGCTTCATGGCCACGCCACGCCTCATCAGCCACCTTGGCGCCGGACACGTCACACTGGTACAGGTTGTCTGCTGGTATCCGTGGCTCGCACTGGGTGCATGGGCGACGGTGCGCCGGCCACGACGCTGGGCGGCGCCTTTCGCGGTGGTTCTGGCGCTGGCGGTGCTTGCGGGCCACCCACAAATGGCCTACTACGGCATGTTGATGACCGGGGTGGTCGTCCTGTGGCTTCTCTTACAGCGCTATCGCGTTTCGAACTGGCGCAATCTGCGCGCACCATTGGTGGGGCTGGCTGCAGCAGGTGCCATAGCACTCATGCTGGCGGCCGTGCACCTGCTGCCACTGATCGAGTTCACTGCGCGCTCGACTCGTCAGGACTCAGTCGCGGCCACTGACAGATACCCGATTCTGGTCTTTCTGCGCGCCCTCCTTGGCCACCCGCCTGTCTCCAGCGTCCCCTGGGAGAACGTGATCGATCCTGGCGGCCTGGTGCTGATGCTGGCGATCTTCGGCGCGATAGCCGCTGGACGCCGGGTGCTGCCACTGTTGGGTGGCATCATTCTGGTGGCCTTGCTGGCGATGGGGAACGCCTCCCCCGTCTTCTTGCTGGCCGCACACGTCCTACCCGACTTCAATCGTTTTCATGGGCTTTCGCGCATCTGGCTCGTCGCATTGCTCGGTATCGCACTGCTGGCCGGAATCGGCACCGAGGCGCTGCTCGGACTGCTGCGTGGGCTTGATTTGCACAAAGTCCGGCGCGGTCGACTCGCCGTGGGACTCTTCACCCTCTTGCTGGTCACCGCGACGCTCATTAAGACCGATCAAGGTCGCGCGCAGGTCAGCTCCGTCACCCCGTCAATCACGCCGACGCCACTCGAGAAGACCGTGTCGCAGCTGGCAGGCTCCAGTCGAGTCTACGGCGTGCAGCGGAACCTGGATCAGCTCAGTGCGGTGACGCTCAACACCCGCTTCGCCGATGGCTGGGATCCACTCTTAATCGAGACATACGTGAAATTCATGCAGCAGGCGGGTGGCTACACCTTTCACGGCTATCAGCTCACCATACCGCCGGTCGCGGGTCAGCCAAACGCCAAACTTCTCGGCATGATGAACGTGGGCATCGTCGTCTCGACCACCAAGCTCAAGGATCCTAAGTTCACGCTGATCAAGACCATGGACAAGACCCTGATTTATCGCAATACGGCTAACGCCGGACCAGCCTTTCTGGTGCCCCCCACCGCTAATGGCGGCGTCCCGACATTGGCGCAAGCGCAACCACAGACGAACGGCGTCAGCGTGACCAGATTGAGCCGCGAAGAAGATCAGTTCAGCGTCAAAACGTCGGCGACCGCCTACATTGTGGTTGCCGACCCAGCCTACCCCGGGTGGAAAGCCAAGCTCGACGGGAAACCGGTTTCCATCGCGCGGATCGACAACGCACTGCCGGCGATCAAGGTTAGCCCCGGCACGCACACGCTGGTCTACTACTATGCGCCGACATCGGTCTACGTCGGAGCTGCGTTCTCCGGCCTCGGCGTAGTGCTGGTCCTGGGCGGGCTGATTCTGGCCTGGACTCGCTGGCGTGAAGAAGGACTCGTCGCGAATGACGCAGGCACGCTGGAGTACGATCGCGAGACGTCTGCCGATTATGAAGCGTTGGAATCGCCGGAGTCATCCAAACCAGACGACCCTCACGCGCCCGAATCGGGCTAGACTCGATCGGTTAGCTGGCGTTGATCCGGCGGATCGGCTGTGGCTTGGGTGGAGATTTCTCCTCAGGAAGGCCAGTCTCACGCGGAACGAAGTCGAACGGCGTCGGCACGTCACGCAGCCGAGTCGGATCGACCGGTAGATGACGCAGGTCCTCTGCGTTGATCGCCTCGAAGCTCTCCAGGAACTCTCGTAGCCGGAAGATCTGCTCCGCGGCCGGCTCATCTTCGAAGATGGCGTAACCAATCGTCAGGCGACCTCGTACGAAGTGCACCACCTGGCCGTCGGCCAGTTGCGTCTTGTGCACGTGCGAGCCGAACATCTCCTCCGATAGACTCTCGAAGGCCGACACCATACCAGTGATCATCGATTCCTCGAGGGGGAAATCACCATAGGTACGAATCGGCAGACCGCTGGGATCGACAATAGCCAGCGTCAGGACGCGCGTCTCCGGCACGTGATCGACGGTCGGCGGCCGCATGGGGTGCTGTTTGATATCGAAGGCGTCGACCCGGCGCATCTCGAGATCGCTCATCTCCAGCCGCAGCACGTCGAGATACTCGATCAGCTCGGCGTAGATCGAGTTAAAACGAGTGAGGCTGATCTCGCCGAGCGAAAGCATGCGGTTGAGGTTGGCGATCCGGCTCAAAACCGCATTCTGGTCGGTACGAACCTGCTCCAGACGCTCGGAGCGTCGTCGCTCCACCGCGGCAACCTGGGACGCTTTCCACATCCGATCGAGTCGCTGCTCAGTCAATTCCTTGAAGCGAGAGCGATCCTCTGGCCGGTGTTTGGCGTTGGCACCCTGGCCGTTGCCATAGCCCTCATGCGGATACTCCATCTCTCCGGACCAGTCGCTGTTGAAGCAGGCGTCGAGATCGACGGTGCGGCCAGTGGCCGCCAGGAACGCACCGATCAGCGCTAATAGCCAGGTGCAACCGATCGGCAGGGATAACGCCAGTGCGAAACGGAGATCGACACCGGCTGGCCAGGGAATCCCGGCAATCAGCAGCGCACACATGTCGAACACCAACCGGTCCATGCGATGCGAGATTTGTTCGTTCGAACCGAGCGTCCAGACGACGATGGTGAGCGTCGCCCAGATGAAACGAATCAGGTGCAATCCGCCCGCGACCGTCACATGACGCGCGGCATAGCGGCTCCGTGGACGAAATGGCACGATGAAGAGAGACGCACCCCCGATGTAGGCGATGGTCGCAATGCGGCGATTTACGATGATCGAGCGTGTCTGGTACGACATTTCGTCCCGCGTCTCCCAGTTTTCGCGGAAACCCGTGCCCGCGACTCAGATGGCGCGTTCGATTTGAGCAGCCAGTCAGGCGCCAAACCGCACGAGCCTCGCACTGTGAAGTATAGAAACGTTGTTCTGATACTCAGAGGGGTCTTTGGTCAGTGATCGACCGGTAACGTTTGCTACTGTTTCGGGACAAAGGTCCCAGCGACCGGCCATAATACCTCAACGACATCGGTGATTTGCGACGCGAATACCGGGACGAGGCTAGCCCCCGAATTTCCCTCGAATCGGGCGGCTGTCCAGAAAGTTCGCGATTTATGTTATGATCTGTCACGGAGGTACAAGACGCATAATGGCCGCAAACAGCAAAGCTCATGCGCCGCGCGGAGCTACTCGCCGCAAGATTCTCTATACCCTGAAGAAGAGTGACGGACTGACGGCCGATCAACTGGCAGGGCTGCTCGGTATTACCTCCATGGCGGTGCGCAAGCATCTGGCGGCACTCGAGAACGACGAACTGATCGAATCGAACATCGTGCGACGCGCCATCGGTCGACCGGCCAACGTCTATCGGGTCGCTCCCATGGCCGAGGATTTCTTTCCCAAGCACTACGATCTGGTCGTGACCGAACTGCTGACCGACCTGATGCAGATCGACGGCGAACCCAAAGTCAACATGCTACTCGAACGGCGGGCCGAACGAACCCGCGAGTTTCTTCGGGAACGGTTGAGTCGCGCCAGAACGCTGCGCGAACGCGTAGCAGCACTGGCCGAGGGCATGGATGAACTAGGCTACTACGCTGTCTGGGAACAGTGCGACGAGAAGACCTACTTCATCAAGCAATACAACTGCGCCATCAATCGTGTGGCAGCCTGCTTCCCCGTCGCCTGCAGCTATGAGGCGCAGATGTTCCAGCAACTGCTCGATGCCGACGTCGAGCGCGCCAGTCACGTGTTGGCTGGTGACCATGTCTGCGGCTACATCGTGCGCGAGCGCAGCGCCGAACCCACCAATAGCGATTGACTCTCTCCCCTCATTACTGATACGGACTTCTGCTACGCGTTCACGCCACTGGTAACTGGGCAACCTTTGTGGTCGCCCGGAGCGATCGGATCCTGAGCGGAAAATGGAATCCGTGACCTAACTCGATCTCCTCGCCATACCTGTGACGTCACGCTACTTCCGTGTTCCGGGATCCAAGCCAGTTACGCGAGCCCCACTCTTGCCCTCGCTTGATATACTTGACTAAGTTAGTTAGTTATCGCGCGACCCGTCCTGATGCAAACCGGTGAAGAGGGCACATATGATGACCGATCAGCCGCACTCTCTGGAAGAGGTCGATACTCGGCTGTCCGCCGGAGTCTCGCCGACGATCGCGCGAGGGCTCGATGACTGGAATAACCGTCTCGGCCGGCAATTCGGGCCACTCTCGCGTCGCCAGCGACGTGCCCTGCGCGCCTTCCATGAACTGAGCCAGTCCCAAGATCAGGTGCGTGTCAGCGACCTTGCCGACCAACTCGGGGTCACGTCGGCCGGAGCCACACGCATGGTGAGCAAGCTCGAAGAGCTTGGCTTCCTGGCGCGTTTCCGCGAGCCGGGTGGGGATCAGCGAGAGGTCTACGTGGCGCTGACCGATGCAGGCACGAACGCGCTGGACCTGTCGAACCGGGTCTATTTTGACCGTGTCAACGAGCAGCTTGCCTGCCTCGAACCGGCGGAGCGAGAGACGCTGGCGCGTCTGCTCGAGAAACTGACTGGTCAAGCGAGATGAACTGAGCGGTCGATTCAGGGAACGATCAATGAAACGAGTGAATGAATATGTCTGCTAACCGTGGCTTCGGTGGTGGCGGCATGCATGGTCTGGGCGGCGTCTGGCAGCAGCAGCGCGCGCTGCGCTACCTCCAGAGTGGGCCGCCCAAGAGCATTCGCCGTACCTTCAGTCGAGTCTGGGGCTACGTGCGCGCCTACCGCTCCAGGTTCTTCGCCGGGACACTGCTGATGCTGGCCGGTGTATCGGTCGGAGTGATACCTCCGCTGTTGATCCGGCGCCTCATCGACGACGCCATCCCGCATCACAACTTCCACCTGGCGTTGATGCTCGGCGCCGGACTGCTCCTGGTGCCACTGAGCGGGGCGATCCTCTCGTTGGGACAGAACTTCCTGGCCTCCGTAGTGGCGCAAGGGATCATCGCGGATTTGCGGCAGAAGCTCTACGACCATACCCAATCGCTCGGAATCGACTTCTTCACCTGGACCCCAGCTGGCGAGATCCAGTCTCGCTTCCTCAACGACGCGGGTAGTCTGCAGAATGTGCTGACCCAGTCCTTCTTTGGTACATTCGCCAATCTGGTGACCGTTCTCGGCACCCTGGCGGTCATGACCGTGATCGACTGGCGTCTGGCGCTGGCCGCGGCGCTGGCGCTCCCCGCCTTCGCCTTCCCGGTACTCCACTTCGGTAAACGGCGCTACGCCGCCGTCGAACTGGCGCAAGCCGCGCTTGGCGATCTCTCGACCATGCTGGGAGAGACACTCAGCCTCTCCGGAGCAGTGGTCGTCAAGAGCTTTGGCACCGAAGATCGTGAGTCGGCTCACTTCGCTCAGATCAACGATCACGCACGAAAGGCACAGATCGCCCAGATCCTCGAGGGCCAGTGGCTCGTCGTCGTGGTACAGGGTCTGGCGGCGCTCGGTCCGGCCGCGCTCTACACCTATGGTGCGTATCTGGTTATTCATGGGCAGATCCAGCTCGGCACCATCGTCGCGTTCGCCACATATCTGGCGCAGCTCTATTCACCAGCCTCGTCGCTGGCGGGAGCCAACGCGACGCTGCTCGGTGGTCTGGCCCTCTTCGACCGCATCTTCGACGTGATCGACATCCCGCCACGGGTGCCGGAGCCGCAGTCGCCACAGGCTCTGCCGCCCACTTCGACCAGCGGCATTGAATTCGAGCAGGTCGAGTTCCGCTATCCGTCCGGACCCGGTGAGGACAATCTGGGCGCTGAGGTATTGAAAGACGTCACCTTCGCGGCTCCGCCTGGACGACTGGTGGCCCTGGTTGGACCGAGCGGCGCGGGCAAGACGACGATTCTCTCACTCGCGGCGCGCTTCTACGATCCGACGCAAGGGCGCATCCTGCTCGACGGCGTGCCGCTCACCCAGATCGCACGCACCGATCTCCGCGAGCGATTGGCGGTCGTGACGCAGGACGTCTTCCTATTCCATGCCACGCTGCGTGACAACATCCGCTACGGTGCGCCAGACGCGTCCGACGTCGATCTCGAGTCGGTGGTCGAGGCGGCCCAACTGAGTGACCTGGTCCATCGGCTGCCCGAAGGTCTGGATACGGTCGTTGGTGAACGTGGCTACCGCCTGTCCGGTGGAGAGAAGCAACGTGTCGCCATCGCTCGCGCACTACTGCGCCAGGCGCCCTACCTGCTACTCGATGAGGCGACGAGTTCGCTCGATTCACAGGCCGAGCGTCGCATTCAGCTGGCGCTGGAACGCTTGATCCACGGCCGCACGGTCATCGCGATCGCACATCGGCTGTCAACGATCCAGCGTGCCGACCAGATTCTGGTGGTTAACGGCGGTCAGATCGTCGAACGAGGGACGCACCAGGAACTGCTCGATCAATCAGGTCTCTATCAGGAACTCTATTACGCCCAGTTCGCGCCGGACGCCGAACAGGCAGGAGCGAGCGTAAATGTTCCGATCTAATCCAGTCGAGCGAACGGCACAAAGGTTGCGCTCAGACAGATCCTGACGTCGAAGCGCTCCGGCGCAACTTCAGTAGGAGAAACACATGAACCATCAGCGGCTGGACGAGTCTCGAAAAACGAGTGGGTTGAGCGCGGCGACGCTCGGTTTCGTCGCCGGGCTTCGCTCGCAGCTTCCACTCGCGATACTGGCAAACGCGGCAAAGAAGGGTTCTTTCGCGGAAGGCACCGGGTCGCCGCTCCGCTTTCTACGGTCGCGTTGGGCATTGCCGGTCTTCGACGTTCTCGCAATCGGTGAGATTACGGCCGACAAAACACCATTCGTGCCAAACCGCATCGATCCGGGCCCGCTAGCGGGGCGAGAGGTTATCGGCGGGCTGGCCGGAGCGGCGATCTTCAAGAATGCTGGTCGGCCGCTTGTCGCCGGATTGGCGATCGGGATGGCCTGCGCCGCGGCCGGTTCGTTCAGCGGCTACCATGCACGGTCCTTCTTGCACCGTCGAACTGGCCTGCCGGACGTCGTCTGGGCGGTGGCCGAAGATGCGCTCGCGCTCGGCCTGGGCACGCTTGCCATTCGGCGATTCGTCGAGTCATAGAAAGTCTCTGGCCGATACCCACCTACCCAAGGCGGGTGGATCACTCGGCCATCGAGCCGTCCTCACTCTGAACGATCAGAAGGGGCATTGCAGTCTCTGGCTGTGATCCCCTCCCTGAGTCGAGATCCCCTATCACCTTCAACTTGTCGCTTCTCCTCTTCACATGCGCGTTCCGCCACGTGCTCTTCCACGGCAACGCCGAATAACGCTCAAATAACGCCTGCTCCGTATAGTGGTCGTATCGGTGAAACGACGGCGTCCCAGCACTACCGACTGACGTGGGTCTGATTGCTCCAAGTCGTGGATCCATGCATCCAGCAGGCCTATGAACGCCGACTTTGACCGTCCAGATCGGCATTTCTGGATTGGTAAGAAATTGGTAAGTGGCTCCTGCTAGGGTGGAGACATTGAGAGTATCGTGGATTCTTGCCAATACCACGATAATCCTGCATTTCGTGATAAAGCTGTGAGTCCAATCTCGCTGGAGTGGTGCGGCACACTCACATTTTCACGAGCAGTGATGCTCTCACGGAACATCTCCACATTCTGTGGATCCGCAACGCGCTACAGCACACCCAACGCAGGAAAGTGCCCAGGAACCAGACATCCGCGCTGTTGGCAGTGGTTGACGTCGCAACGAAGAAGACAACTGTCATCGATCGATGAGAAGGGGGGCGTCACCATCTAAACGGATCTGGGAGGGAAGGCAACCTGAACCGACGGACGCGTTTCCATTTCTCAACGGGCGTCGGCTATACGCAGAAGGAGATTGATCGCAATGGCGACACCGCTCACACTCAGACTGAAAGTAGATGGCAAGACACGCCAGGTATCTGTGGACGATGACACCGAACCCTTGCTATACGTCCTGCGAAATCAGCTCGGATTGAAAGGCCCGAAGTTTGGCTGCGGCGTCGCACAGTGCGGTGCCTGCACGGTGCTGGTAAACGGGGTCATCACGCGGTCGTGCGTCACCAAACTGAACACGCTTCACAACGGTGACAGCATCACCACGCTCGATGGTCTGGGAAGCTCAAAGAAACTGCACCCGCTGCAGCGAGCGTTCATCGACCAGCAGGCCGGGCAGTGTGCCTACTGCGGCAATGCCATGATCATGGGGGCACTCGGCTTCTTGCAGGGACGCAGGGACGTGCCCAGCGAAGATGAGATCAAGCAGTTCCTGTCTGGTGGAGCCGACGGCACGGGCTATGTCTATCTCTGTCGTTGCGGCTCTCACCCACGGATCGTCAAGGCGATTCAGCAAGCAGCAGAGGAGATGGTCTAATGGCAACGACGTTTTCTCGCCGCCAGTTCCTCTCCCGTGCTGGAACCCTCGCGGTCGCGTTCAGCCTCGCACCAGCGCTCACGCGCATTCCCGTCACTGAAGTCGCGTCAGCGCGCGCGCTCGGCGACATGGGTGTCGACTCATGGCTAGTTGTCGACCCCAAAGGCGGCGTCACCATCTATAGCGGCAAGGTAGAACTCGGCACCGGAGTGCAGACGGCCCTGTCACAGATCGTCGCCGAAGAGCTTTACATCGGCATGGATCAGATCCAATTCATTCAGGGTGACACGTCTCTGACGCCAGGCGACCAGGGATATACCGCTGGTAGCCAGACCATTCAATCCGAGGGACCGAAGCTGCGGATCGCGGCGGCCACCGCCTTCCAGGCTCTGCTGCAACTAGCCGCGAGTGAGATTGGTGTATCAACAGACGCATTGCGTGCTCGCGACGGCGTCATCGGCATCCCGCATAACAACCACCTGACGCATACCCACACCTATGGTCAGTTGATCGGTCGCCAGCAGATTCAACTCGCGTCAGATCCCGGCGTCACCGTCAAGGACCCCGCAAATTACACCATTGTGGGGACAGCGGTGCCGCGCGTTGATCTGCCCGACAAATTCACGGCCGCGTTCACCTACATGCAAGACTTCACCGTCAACGGCATGCTCCACGCGCGCGTCGTGCGGCCGGGCGGGCGTAACGCCACCATCGAGAGTTTGGACGACACCGCCTGCGCGGCGGTTCCTGGGTTTCTTCAGACGGTTCGGAAGGGGAACTTCCTCGCCGTCGTCGCCAGGGACGAGTGGGCAGCGATCCAGGCGGCGAAGGCGCTGAAGGTCAATTGGACACAGGGTGCCGCGCTGTCTGGAGCCGCTTCCGACCAGGCGCTCCAGGACGCGCTGCAGGATCCGGCGAACATCTATCAGGCTGGCGTCACAGTGGACGAATCAGGCGACGTCGCCGGCGCACTTGCGAGTGCCAGCAAGCAACTAAGCGCCACCTATTTCACCCCATTCCAGATGCACGCCTCTGTCGGGCCTTCATGCGCCGTCGCCGACGTGCGCAGTCACCCTGATTCGAACGGAATCCAGGCAACGGTCTGGTCCGGTACGCAAGGGGTCTACCCGCTGCAGGGAGCCATCGCCCAACTGCTGGGACTGGACGCCTCGGCCGTTCACCTGATCTACGTCGAGGCATCCGGCTGCTATGGCCACAACGGCGCCGATGACGTAGCGGGAGATGCCGCGCTCATCTCGCAGGTGGTCGGGAAACCGGTCCGCGTGCAATGGATGCGGCAGGACGAGCATGGTTGGGAGCCGCTCGGTCCGGCGATGGTCCATCAGATGGCCGGCGGGCTGGACTCCAGTGGTGACGTCGTCGCCTGGGAGCATGAAATCTGGACTCCGACGCATTCGACGCGACCAGGTGGCAATGCCGGGAACCTGCTTGCCGGTCAGGAGGTCGGCTTCCTTCCGCCCGCACTCGGATCGCAGAGTCGAACCGGGGGCCGCAACGAACCAGTGAACTACGCGTTCACCAACTCCAAGACGACGGAGAACTCGGTGGCGAATTTCGGGATGGCACCAGACGGCTCGGGACATCTGGCCACCAGCGCCCCGCTCACGTACACCTTCCTGCGCACGTCGGCGCTCCGCAGCCTGGGCGGGTCTTCCAACAGCTTCGCCAATGAGTCCTTCATGGACGAACTGGCCCACGCTGCCGGAGCCGATCCCTACGAATTCCGCATGCGCTATCTCAGCGATCCGCGCGCCGTAGCGGTGATGCAGGCAATGGCCAACCAGGCGGGGCTGGGCAATCCGAAGCCAGCCAATCGACCAGGCATGCTGAGTGGGCGTGGCGTTGCCTATCTGCAGTATGAGAACACCCTGGCTTACGTGGCGGCCGAAGCCGAGGTGCAAGTGAATCCCGATACCGGCGACGTGCAGGTTACACGGGTCGTCGTGGCACACGACTGTGGTCAGATCATCAATCCCGACGGACTGAAGAATCAGATCGAAGGGAACGTGATTCAGTCACTCAGTCGAACGATGAAGGAGCAGGTAGCCTTCAATGACAATGGTGTGACCAGCGTCGTCTGGGCGCAGAACACGTTCTTCCCCAATGCGAATCAGGCCTATCCGATCCTACGCTTCAGCGAGGTACCTGCGTCGATCGAAGTGGTCCTGATCGATCAGCCAAGCGATGCTCCGTGGGGCGCCGGTGAACCGGTTACGGAGATCATCCCAGGGGTCATCGGCAACGCGATCTTCGATGCGACTGGCGCGCGCCTGCGCACGGTACCGTTCACGCCGGATCGCGTGCTCGCGGCGATCCCAAACAGTTAGCCCATGCAGTACTCGGGGGCACGAGCGCCTATCGGCTCGTGCCCCTGTTCCGCGAAAACACCGCCGCGCAGACCGACATGCCGACCAACCCGAACATTGCCAGCGTGAGGCAGCCGCACGGACAACCCATACGCCAGCGCGGACCGTACGGCCCCCGCCAATAGCGGCGACGCAGCATACGCCCGCGTGGAAATGGTGGCGGGCCGAACCGAGCCGGTCCCCACCGGCGCGCCATCACCCGATTCTGCATCTTGACTTTCCCTTCTCCCCGATCTCCCGGCGCATCCCCAGGCGGAGCAGCGATCACCCGGTGTATCGCGCAGTACCCAGACTACTTCAGCAATGTAAACGGCAATTCACTCCGGCTGACCCGCGCGCACGCTCTGACCACTGCGCCACCGATGCCACGCCTTGTGCAGCTCCATCACCAGCAGAATGCTGGCGGCCATGGCGACAATCTCGAGCCAGGCGCTCGGCCGGAGCGGCTCGACCCGGAGCAGATACTGCGTTGGCGGGAGATATAGCGCGACCACGTGAACCGCCAATCCACCGAGCGTGGCGATGAGCAGGAACGGGTTGGACAGCAGGTTCGTGCGGAAGATCGATCGGTATTCCGAGCGCGCGTTCGCCACCTGAAACGCCTCGAACAGGACCATGGTGGTCAGCGCGATAGTTTGGGCGTGAATCAGCGAATCGGTCAGGTCGAGCTCGCGACGGAACAGGAACAGCGTTCCGAACGCCATCACCACTCCTGCCAGCGCCGTTCGCTTCCACAGCAGTGCCGACAGGATGCCCTCTCGGCGGGCACGCGGCGGCCGCCGCAACACGTCCGGCTCACCCGGCTCGAACGCCAGCGCCACGTCCTGCAAACCCTCGGTCACCAAATTGAGCCAGAGAATCTGGGCTGGCAGG
This sequence comes from uncultured Chloroflexia bacterium, assembly GCA_963782955.1. Lineage (GTDB taxonomy): Bacteria > Chloroflexota > Chloroflexia > Thermomicrobiales > Thermomicrobiaceae > CALAGB01. The sequence continues at coordinate 1,346,992 of CAWALJ010000002.1, forward strand.
AAGGGAAGCGGCCAGCCGAGCGCCAGCGACGCCAGCACCGCGATGATCTCCCCAGCGTTGGTCGCGATCAGGAAGAAGGTGACCTTGCGCAGATTGTCGAAGGCGATGCGCCCCTCCTCGACCGCCGCGTAGATACTGATGAAATTGTCGTCCGCCAGAACCGTATCGGCCGCCTCACGGGCGACGTCGGTACCACTCTTCCCCATGGCGATGCCGATGTCGGAGGCTTGCAGCGCCGGGGCATCGTTCACGCCGTCCCCAGTCACCGCCACCACCTCACCATACGACTGCAGGGCACGCACCACTCGAAGCTTGTGCGACGGCTCAACGCGCGCAAAGACCGAGACGGCGCGAACGCGGTCGCGAAGCTCATCGTCGTCGAGCTGCTCAAGCTCGACGCCCGTCAGCACCGGATCGCCAGGCTCAGCGAGGCCAAGATCGCTGGCGATAACGCTGGCGGTGGTGGCGTGATCCCCGGTGATCATCACCACACGAATGCCCGACTCATGGCAACCAGCAATCGCCTCGCGTACGCCCACGCGTGGCGGGTCCATCATTCCCTGCATACCGAGAAAAACGAGACCGCGGGGATCTTCCAGCATGTCGATCGAGGAGGCATGCGCTGGCAGATCGAGGAACGCCATCGCCAGGACCCGAAGCCCTTGCCCGGCAAGCTGATCCGCCGCGAGATAGATCGACCCTGCGTCCAACATCTGCTCGCCGCGGGCGGACTGCATCCGATCGCACATGGTAATGACCCGCTCTGGGGCGCCCTTCACATAGAGACGTCGCCGGTCGCCATGCCAGCCGATGACAGCCGAGAAGCGCCGCTCCGGCTCAAAGGGAAGTTCGACATCGGCCTTGTAACCCTCCCGAACCACTTCTGGCTCCAGGCCGAGGCGCACGGCAGCCAACAACAACGCTGCCTCGGTCGGGTCACCCTCGGTCTCATAGCCATCGCCAGCTTCCGTCAGGTAGATCTCAGCCTCGTTCGAGAGGACACCCGCCAGAAGGCAACGCCGCAAGGCCGGATACTGCGCGAGATCGAGCGACGCACTATCCGCCGTGATGCTCAGATCGTAGATCCCGTCCGGGGTCCAGATCTGCTGCACTGTCATGCGGTTCTCGGTCAGAGTTCCGGTCTTATCGGAGCCAATGATGCTCGTGCTTCCCAGCGTCTCGACCGCTGGCAGCCGCCGGATGATCGCGTTGCGCCGCGCCATGCGCCGGACTCCGGCCGCCAACGTGATGGTGTAGGCGACCGGCAGTCCTTCTGGCACCGCCGCGACTGCCAGCGCCACGGCCACAAGGAACATTTCAGTCAGATTCTCGCCCTGGAGCAGTCCGATGGTGAAGGCCAACACTGCCGCGACAGCGGTGGCGATGCCGACAACACGCGAGAATCGATTCATGCGCTGCTGCAGTGGCGTCTCACTGGCTCCCGCCGCGCGTACCTGCGACGCGATCTCGCCGATCTCGGTCCGGCTACCGGTCGCCACGACCCAACCCCGCCCACGACCGCTGACCACGATCGTCCCGGCGTATGCCATGTTGGTTCGATCGGCGAGGCCGAGCGACGCGTCGAGCGTCTGCGTCTGCTTGTGTACGGGAAGCGATTCACCGGTCAGGAGCGATTCGTCGACCGTCAGCGCGGTGGTCAGCGCCAGGCGCAGGTCTGCTGGAACGCGGGAACCTGATTCGAGCAGCACGTAATCGCCCGGGACCAGCAGACGGCTTTCGATCTCCCACTCACGACCCGCCCGCATGACCCGGGCACGTGGTGCGGCCAACTGCATCAGCGAGCGAACCGAGATCTCCGCTTGGCGCTCCTGCACGAAGCCGATGATCGAGTTCGCGGCGAGCACGATCGCGATGACGATTGTGTCAACGTGCTCACGCAGCACGATGGTGATAACGGCCGCGGCCAGCAGGATGTAGATGAGCGGACTCTGAAATTGATGCAGGAAGAGCGCCAGGTTGCTGGTCGGCGGCGCCTCCTGCAGCTCGTTGAAGCCGTACTGCTCCAGACGCGCCTCAACCTCTTCGGGTGAAAGTCCGTGCGCGCTCGTTTCCAGCACCGTCTCCGCCTCTTCCGCTGAGAGATGGTGCCAGTTCCTTTCCAATGTGCCTGTTATCGTCGCTGCCATCAGGTGCCCACCCGAAACGCGAGAAACAGACCGAACAGGTAGACCAGAACCCGGAAGATCGCGTCGGGCTCGAGATACCAAATGCGTCGCTCGGAACGGTTGAGGACTTCGAGCACCGTCAGCGCGGTCAGGAAGATAGCGAAGAGTGCGCCGATGAGGACCGAACGATCGGCCTGTCCGAGGATCGGGCCGGAACGGTAGAGAAGATCGAGCGGGATGAGGATCACCATGTTGAAGACGTTGCTCCCCAGCAGATTCCCGACTGCAAGGTCATACGAGCCGGACCGCAGACAGGTAATGGTGACGGCCACCTCCGGCAAGCTGGTCGTGAGGGCCAGCAGCGCAATTCCGAAGAACCCGGAGTCGAGACCGAGCTGCAACGCCAGGCTTGAGGCCGAGTTCGCGAGGAAGCGCGCGGCGATCAGGATGATGACCGTCGCGGCGCCAAATTCCACGACCGCGCGGAACAGGCTCGGCCCACCCACCACGGCCTCTTTCTCTGCCCGTTCCACCTGAACCATGGTGCTGAAAGGAGGGCCTTCTCGGTTCAGGTAGATGAGCCGCATGCCCGCCAGGTAGCTGAAGCCTATTGCCAGCGGTGCCCAGCCGAAACTCAGGATCGACAGACCTGGCTGAGTAAGCGCGCCAGCCACCGCAATGGCCATCAAGATGATCGCCAGCGTGCCAACGATCGCCTGGTTGATGGCGACACGAGTCAAGACTCGAATGCGTGTCAGCGCGATATCGGCCAGGGCCAGCAATAGCATGTTGGCCATGCTCGACCCGAAGAGATCACCAATGGCCAGGCTTGTATGTCCCTGAACGACGGCAAACGAGTCGGTCGACAATTCGGGTAGCGAAGTCGCCGCCGCGACCAGCACCGCGCCGACCCAGGTGCGACCCAAGCCCGAGCGGTCGGCGATGACGTCGCCGTTGTGGGCCAGGCGAGTGCCAGCCACAGCGACTGCCGCGCCACTTAAGATGAAGACCAACCAGGCAGGCACGATAAAGAACTTTCTGGCGAGGGCGACCGTCTCTTCCGATGGTCTGGCAGACCAGCGCTCTCCGTTGAGCGCGGTCGCCACCGATAAACGAGGTCTCAGTCGCTTGCGGTAACGTCCGGGGCCGGCTGCACCACCAGCAATGGCAGCACCGACTCATGCAGCGTTCGCTCTGTGACGGAGCCGAAGAGTAGGCGACGCATGGCGTGGCGTCCGCGAGTGCTTAGCACGATCAGATCGACGCGCTTCTCAACCGCCGTCTCGGCGATCTGCTCGGCCACAAAGCCGTGCCGCACCTCGGTCGTCACCTCATAGCCACGCGTCGCCAAACGCTCGGACTGCTGGCGCAGGTAGTCGAGCGCCCATTTGTTCCCCGCTTGCGCGTAACCCGGATCGACCAGCCCGTAGGCACTGGTTAGTGGCTCAACGACGTGCAGCAGGTGAAGGCGGAGCGGCACACCCCCGAGAATGTCGAGCGCGCGATCCAGGGCTGACTCGGCAGCGAGCGAGCCGTCCAACGGCACCAGCAGGTTGTGCAGGGAGTAGGCGTTCGGAAGCTGCTCCCGCACCAGTACCACCGGGCAATCGACGTGATGCACCAGGCGGAAGGCGACGCTGCCCAGGAGCATCTGCTCCATGCCCACCCGTCCATGGCTCGCCATGACGACCAGCGGATTCTCGACGTTGCGCGTCTCGGCCTCGATTTCGCTGGCCGGTGAACCGGAGCGAATCACGACCTGAACTTCGCCGCCATGAAAGGTGTCGCAGACCGTCTCGAGATAATCCTTTAAGTCAGTCAGCCAGGCATCCTCCGCATTGCGCACGTGGCTGAGAGCACTCCCCAGCGCACCGACGTTGAATGGCTTCTCGACCACCGAGACCAGGACCGCTGAAGCCCCGGCCTCGCTGACCAGCGCCCGCGCAATTGGGAGTGCGCGTTCGGATACGAGTTCTGGATCGTCACTCGGGCCGATCAACGGCACGACGATCGTTGGGCGGGCCACCATCACTCCCCCAATCTGACCGATGCCGGACACAAAGCAGTGTCATCGTCAAGCGTAGCGGAGGAACGTGGCAGCACCGTCACAGGGGCGGACGCCCGCGCTACAACACTCTAACAATCGGCATCGATCGCAACAGAAACACAACGGTTGTCGAAACTTCCCTTAATCATTTGTGTCCACTTTGACAGTAGGGTGAAGGTAGGAGGTATTGTATGAACATCGACAACACGCGCTCAAGGCTCACTGCCACAACCACCAAGCCAGTCGATCGACCGCAGCCGCAACCTGCTCTTGCCAAGCAGGGAGCCCAGGTCAACCTGACGGTGACGCACGAGACCGTCAAGCGACTTCACCGCCGCAACTGGCCCCTCTCGATCCGCCGCGCGTTTCTCACGACACGCGGCTAACCTCACCTAATCGCGTCAATTCATCCGAGATCGCAGCGCCCACCGTCATTGGTGGCGCGACTCGCGCGTTGACAGAGGTAGCGTGTTACGTATAGTAACCGGTACGCTTGTCGACCGGCATGCGTTGGCCCTGTTCGCCTTTTGACTTCGATCAAAATGAGAGACTTGAGGGATCTATTGACCGGCACCGTTCAACAGCCTGACCATGAGCAGCACCTGCTGGATGCCGCCGACATCGACGCCGCCCTGGATGTCATCGCGGGGCAGATCGCACTCCACTTCGGCGACGCAGCCACGCTCTGTCTGATCGGCGTGCGACGCCGCGGCGACGTGCTGGCCAGGCGGTTACGTGACCGCCTGCAGGAGCAGCTGGGCAATGAGATTCCGACCGGCAGCCTGGACATCACGCTCTACCGGGATGACTTCGACAGCCTGAGTCAGGACCCGGTCATCAACGAGTCGGACATTCCGTTCCAGCTCGACGGTCGCACGGTCATTCTGGTCGACGACGTCATCTTCACGGGACGCACGGTGCGCGCGGCGCTGGACGAGATTCTCGATCTGGGGAGGCCAGCACGTGTGGCGCTGGTGGTGCTGATCGATCGGGGCGGGCGTGAGCTTCCGGTGGCGGCCGACCTGATCGGTCGCAAGCTGGAGACCGGGCCGGGAGATGAAGTCCGCGTGCTGCTGAATGAGACCGACGGCACCGAAGCCGTGATCCTGCGCCGTGCCGAAGGCTGAACCGATGAGTAACTCGGGACTGGCTCCCAGATTCAGCGTCAGGCGCACGCGGATCGAGGCAAACCTCCGTTCCTTCGCGCGTATCGGCTATAGCACGGACGGCGGCATGAACCGGCTCGCATTTTCGCGCAATGACCTGCGCGCCCGCCAGCGGCTGATTCACGTGTTACGGAACCTCGGAGCTTCCATCCACATCGACGGCTTCGGCAATGTCTTCGCACGCCTGGAGGGGAGCGAGCCCAACCTCCCGCCACTGCTGGTCGGCTCCCATCTGGACGCCGTTCCAGGTGGCGGCCGTTTCGACGGATCGGTCGGTGTTACCGCCGCGCTCGAGGTACTTGCCGTCCTGCGCGAGCAGAACCACGTCACTCGACATCCCGTCGAACTCGTCTCCTTCGCCTGTGAAGAATCAAGCCGCTTCGGCCGTGGAACGCTCGGTAGCGGCATCGTGGCAGGCGTGTTCGATCCGACGGACGTACTGGCACTGACCGACGCACACGGCATGCGCCTCGAGCGAGTGCTGCAACGTGCCGGGCTGAACCCGGCCAGCGTGCCTGAAGCCCGGAGATCGCCGGACGACTTCATGGGCTACCTGGAAATGCACATCGAGCAGGGCCGCGTGCTGGAGGAGGCGATGGCGCAGGTGGGCGTGGTCGAGGGCATTGCCGCGCCGACTCGCTTTCGCGTGCAGGTCACGGGTCAGGCGGACCATTCTGGTGCGACACCGATGGGCCTGCGACGCGATGCTCTGACCGGTGCATCCGAGATCATCCTTGCGGTGGAGCGAGAAGCGCGTGAGGCAGGCAACGTCGTCGGCACCGTCGGCGTGGCGACCGTCGAGCCGGGGGCGATCAACGTCGTGCCGGGGCAGGTCACGCTGGCGGTCGATATCCGCTCGATCGACGGCATGGCCAAAGCAAGGGTAGTCGAACGGGTATGCGCCACGATTGCCTGCATTGCCGAGACACGCAACCTGGAGACACAGATTACGCCGCTGACCGACGAGGAACCGGTGAAGCTTGACCCTCGCGTCATCGACCTGCTGGATCGCCGGGCTCAGCAACGGGACATCCCCTCGCTGCGCATCTCCTCCGGCGCCGGACACGACGCCATGCACATCGCTCGGCTCTGCCCCGCCGGGATGATTCTGGTGCCGAGCAAAGACGGCATCAGTCATCACCGCGATGAATGGACCGAGCTTGAAGACGTGGTGGCGGGAGCGCAGGTCTTTGTCGATGCGGCGATCGAGATGGCAACCAACGGCATGTGAGCGACGAAGACAAAATCGGTGTCCGAACATTAACTCCATTGTCATAACCGGCGAAAACGCGTAGACTCTCGCCACTGTCTGCCAATCCTGGGCTCACTGGTGACCATATCGCGCCGGGCGACGCGTGATTTGGCGTTGGAACGAGACGCGGAATGGCGCGGACGACGAGCGGTTTTGCGGCACAGTGGTGCCGAAATGGCGGCGATGCGCCGCGGGAGGAACTGGGCGTGTTCGAAGGGCTAATGCAGCCGACGCACCTCATCATTATTCTGGCGATCGTGCTGATCGTCTTTGGCCCCGGCAAGCTTCCAGGAATTGGCGGCGCGCTCGGGAAGGGCATCCGTGAGTTCAAAGATTCGGTCACAGATGGCGAAAAGGCGGAGCAGCCGGTCGTCCAGGCGGCTGAGGTCGATTCCGAGAACGCCTAGCATCCCAGGCAGACGAAGCGAACCGGGGCCTAATCAGTCGTCGGCCCCGGTTTTGTGTTTCAGGCCATTGAGCGGTCCCTACTCCACGTGTAGGGGCTTACCCCCGTGTCAGCCCTCTGCGTCGCGCCGACCCGAACCAAATGTCATGGCGGGCGGTCTGCCCGAAAACTCGCCCCAGGAACAATCATGATTGGCGAATTTGTCCGACGGCCAGGCTAGGCTCGCCCCGGCAGAAATAGTGTTTGAGGAAATAGTTCCAGCAATGCGGCCACGCTCGCCCGGGAGTATCGGTGGGTGATGGATTGGCACGGATGTACGGCCACGCTCGCCCGGCGCTAAAGCGACCGGGCTATGAAGACGAAGCCCACTGAAGGGGCTGAATGGAGCGGGGGAAACGTAGCGGCGGCACCTGTGGCCGCCGACATCAGTACCGGATGAATTCCTCGAAGCCCATTAGTCTCGCGCGGTCGTCGATGCATTGCCAATCCGCTATCTCCGCAACCTACTGCATCATGTCCTCAAGGTCACATCGCCAAGTCACTGTAACGCTCACGATTGAAATGACGTTGAGATAGGCAGAGAGGGGCGATGCTGGTGGGAGACGATCTGATCCAACGCGCGCAGAGAGGGGATCGCGACGCGGTCGAGGCCCTCTTTCGCCGTGAATGGAAACCGGTCTACCACCTGCTCTATCGCACGCTCGGTGACCGCCACGAGGCGGAAGACCTGACGCAGGAGGTCTTCATTCGGGCGCTCTCATCGCTCGATCACTTCCGGCAGACCTCCACGCCCTTTGCTGGATACCTCGCCGTCATCGCGCGCAACCTGGTACGGGATCAATGGCGTCGTCGCGGACTGTCAACCGCACCGCTGATCGATGCGGAACATCTGCCGTCCGGAAGCGGCAGGCCCGGAACGCATCGCGCTCGCTGGTGACGAACAGCAGCGGCTGATTAACCTGCTCGCACCATTGCCGCCCGATCACCAGCGGGTTATCCGCCTACGGGTGATCGAGGGTCGATCGACCGAGGAGGTCGCCAGCATCATGCAGCGCAGCCCCGGCGCCATACGCGTCCTGCAACACCGGGCCATCGCCATGCTTCGCACCCAGCTTCGAGAGGGGACCCGTGGATGACGCCCCAGCACGAGATCGACCAGCTCGATACGTTCATCAACGACCTGAACGACGGCTTCGCGCCGGACGTGAGTGCGACGACGCAGTCAGACGCTGACGATCTGTTCGCGGCTGTGCTGGAGATCCGTCGCCTTGCCGCGACAACGGAACCCGCCGACGATTTCCCGGCCCGAGCGGCGGACCGCATTTCCAACGCGCTGCGTAGCAGAGCCGAGGTACAACAGCCACAGAAGGTGCTACTGGCGTCGTTTCGCAACGGGCGCGCTCCCGATGCGCCCACGCCAATCCAGCGGACCTATGTGGTTGATCATCTGCCGCGACGTTGGCAGATCCGCGATGTTGCGCAAATGGCGGCGGCGATCCTGGCGCTGGTGCTGCTAGCGGGCATGCTCGCTGTCGTCTTCCAGAGTCAGGGCGGACACGAGCCGAGCGGCATCGGGGCAGGTAGCACGACAACGAGGTCCTCAACCGTGACGGTCAACGACCCGGCACTGAGCGCGTTGCAAGAGAAAGCCGGATTCCAGATCTACGCGCCGACCTGGCTGCCGCCAACGTGGAGCCTTGAACCACCCACACAACCGAGTCGCGTCACCGGTTACAGCGAGGTCCGACTGACCTATCTCGACGCCAGCCAGAGCATCGGCGTCGACATCTTCGAGGCGGCACCGCTCCAGCTCACGTCGTCAATGTTCCCAACTAACGTTTACGACAGCTCACAAGAGGTCGACATGGGTGGCGGCCGCAGGGCGCGCGTCTATCAGCAGGCGGGTTTGACCCGGCTCTGGTGGCAAGAGGGGAACGTCGCCATCCAGCTCCAGAGCGGATATGCCACGCTCGGTGGTGACGACACCTTCCCCGTCAGTCAGTCGGATATCGTCCGCATCGCGAGTTCAATGGTGCCGGTTGCGAAGAATACGGCGGTTGCGACGCCGATACCAAGCCCGACGAGGTTCGGCTACCACGACCAACTCTCCATCGCTGAGGCGCAGCAACTCGTGGGATTCCGGATCATCGAGCCAAGTCCGTTACCAGATGTACTCACGCACCCAAGCCTCAACGCATCGGCCTTGAAACTGCTGCCAACCGGTTCTACTGCCGCCGATTTCGTGACCCTCATGTATCCGTCGAACGATCTGTCGTCAGGACTGATCATCGACGAAACCACGCTAAGCACGACGCTACCGGTTGTTCTCCACAACATGCTCCACCTCACTGCTGCTGACGGCCAACCACTGCAAATGCCGGTCAGCAGTTGGACGCGGGACTCCCTATCAATCAAGAATGTGCCCGTCTCGAAGCTCGATACCGTGCAGGACGGCAGTCACGTCCTCTACTACTACTGGCAGCAGGGTGACACCTACTTCGTAGCGTATGGCCGTACAACGACGCAACTGTCCGAGGCAGTTATGGTGCGGGTTGTCACCTCCATGATCGGCCAAAGCGCTGGAGGTGCGTCACCACCGGCTCAGGCATCACCGACTAGTGATGGCGCCGCGCTGCTGCCCCTGCTCACCCCATCAGCGAAACTCGCGACGAAGGAGGCAGCATCGCAGTGGGCGATCGATTACGCCTCTGCAAAAGAGGGTCCCAAGGCCACGGTGGTTCAGGCGCAGCTGATGACGCTGGACGATGCGATCATGGAGGCTGGAAACCAAAATTGGCTGAACTCCGATGCCACCGGTGTCGATTCCAACGCACCGGTCTGGGTGGTCGAGGTTGCCGGTGCCAGCGTCGATCATTCCTGTCCGCAAGGAACGTCGCGCGCTGGCTGCAGCTACAACCACGTTACACTGGTCGTCGACGCCAACACCGCAAAGCTCGTCGGATTGATCGATCCGCACTCCGACCCGGCCACGCCGACGCCGTGAGGGGTAACACGATGAACTTTGGAGTCACGAGCAGGGAGCCACGCGCGATGCCCACGCAGACGCGAGAGATTCTGGCGGCCGTTTACAAGCCACTCTTGGTCGCGGGAATCTTGCTGTTGACCGTGGCGTGCGGGCAGCGTCCGGGCAGCGTGACTCAACCTGCCGCCGCGCGCGACACGGCCGCCGCCAGCACCCCAACCACAGCCGACACTGACGTACCACTGGTCTTCGACACCAACGGCGCCGCACGTTTGGCCTATGTTGATGGATTGGGGCAACTGTTCAGCATGCGGCAGGATGTCCAGGGCGGAGCCGTGCTGATCCACTGGGCCGGCGTCTACAACGGACGCGTCATGGTCTACATATCGGAGATTGCTGATCCCGGCTACGTCGTGGTCCCGACACTCGGGATCTTTCCTCGTCTGACCACTGCAGACGGAACCAACCTGCAGCTTCTCGACGCGACCGGGCTGTCGGCCAGAACGACCGCAGAGAGCGACTCGATCCAGGAATATGATGCTGGATCCGCTGCAATTTCCACCAGAGAGCTGCACCTGATTCTGGCGTTGCCCAAGGTGCCAATCGTCAGCGAGTCGGAGTCTTCCGCGTTTGATCTGCGTGCTCCCGGAACTCCCAGCGCCAGTCTAAGCGGGATCCTACCGGGGCCGGTCAGCTTCAACTTCATCGTCAACATTCCGACCGCGGCGGCGACGCCACAGGCCGTTCGCGTGCCGCCATCCGCAGCCCTCCCAACTTCAGACGCCGCGATCAAGTGGGCGATCAAAGACGCCTCGCCAGCGGACGGCCCACCGGCGCGGGTCGTTCAGGCGCAGTTGATGACACTGGCCGACGCAATGCGTCAGGATGTTGACCATAGCTGGGTCAATGCCGTGCCGCCCAGCCAGGATTTCAGCACGCCGGTCTGGGTGATCGAGGTCGACGGCGCCGCCAATCCTGCATCCTGTCCACCAGTAGCTCGTCAGGCATGTGCCAGGCCGGTCCGTTTAATCCTGATCGTCAACGCACTGACAGCTCAGCCAATTAGCTGGAATTTCCCGCACTCCGACCCGGCCACGCCGACGCCGTGACCCTCGAGAGGAACCATCTCCATGCGCGCGCACTGGTGGCAACTTGAAGCTGGCGAGATCATCGTGTTGCTGCTGGGCGCGGGCTGGGGACTCGTCTGGATTCTGCTTGGCTTCGGACTCGCCATGACGGGGATTCTCGGCACCGCAGGGAGCGGCTCCTGGAACGTGCCCGGTCCTTCACTCGACCCGCTCGGCATCGTGCGTACGCTTCTCCTTCTGCCAATCTACACCACACTCTTCACCCTGAGTCTCCTCGTCAGGCTTGGATTGCATCCATCGATGTTCTTCGCAATTGGGCTTGCCCTTTTCTATGGCGAGGCACCCGCGATCTGCGTCGCTGCGCTGCTCCTGATCGGCATTCGCGTCAGAACCTAATGGTCGTCGCTCTTCCGAGTTGCGGTGAAATCGGCGATGTGCGGGGCCGGGTGTTACAGTGGTAGTGACGAACCATCGACGGCGTTCGCCAACCGATGATCCGTCATCGCTGACACCGAGCACGGGCAGCGCGACGCATCGCGTTTGGCGACGGCGACCACCATTGGGGGAAGTCATGGACCAACTTATTCAGCAACTGCAGCAGCGCGCGGGCCTATCCGACGAGCAAGCGCAGAAGGCCGTGGCGGTCTTCACCGAGTTTCTTAGCTCGCACATGACTGACGACCAGCTCAAGTCATTCGCCCAGCAGGTTCCAGGCATCGGCCAGTTCGCAGATAAGCTCCCGGAAGGCGCCGCCGAAAAGCTAGGCGGCATGCTGCGCGGGTTCGGCCACAAGCCAGACTAGTACACCAAAAACCGACGCCAACAATGACGGATAACGTCAATTGGTACACGGCGGGTTGAAGCGACCCGCCGTTGCCGTGTGCCTATCCCAGAGCCACAGAGCGGTTCAGCAACGCGAAGCGATTATTTTAATCCTGAGCAAGATCCAGCTCAGCGTCCCGTGTGAGACTTGATTTCCGGAGCTCGACGTATTCTGGTGTTTGACGAGTTAGAACACCTTTCAAAACCGCGGTCCTAACCTTGCCGAACGGACTGGCAAGGAGGGATCATGACCAAACCACTGGTGAGTGATGAATTGTGGCAACTCATCGAGCCATTGCTCCCGCCGGAGCCGCCGAAGCCCAAGGGAGGCCGTCCCCGAATCTCCGATCGTGCCGCCTTGACCGGCATCATCTTCGTGCTCAAGAGCGGCATCCCCTGGGAGATGCTGCCGCCGGAGATGGGCTGTGGCAGCGGGGTGACGTGCTGGCGGCGGCTACGGGATTGGCAGGAGGCGGGTGTCTGGGAGCAACTGCATCGGGTGTTGCTCGATCGCCTGGGACAGACCGGCCAGATCCACTTGGGCCGGGCTTGCCTCGACAGTGCCACGGTCCCGGCCAAAAGGGGGGCGAGCAAACCGGGCCGAACCCGACGGATAAGGGCAAACCGGGTTCGAAGCGCCATCTTGTGGTCGAGCGCACAGGCATCCCGCTCACGATCAAGCTGACTGCGGCCAATGTCCATGACTCGGTGGTCTTCGAAGACCTGATCGAGACCATTCCGCCGATCAAGCGGCCCCGTGGTCGGCCGCGCAAACGCCCAGTCAAACTGCACGCCGATAAGGGGTACGACTTTCCACGCTGTCGACGCTTCCTGCACCGCAAAGGCATCCGCTGTCGCATCGCTCGTCGCGGCATCGAGTCGTCACAACGACTGGGGCGTCATCGCTGGGTGGTCGAGCGGACGCTGGCGTGGCTCAGCCGGTTTCGACGGCTGACTATTCGTTACGAACGTCGCGCTGACATCCATGAGGCCTTCCTCCGTCTGGGGTGTGCCCTCATCTGCTGTCGCTACCTCCCAACGGGGTTTTGAAAGGTGTTCTTAATACTGACGTCGGCGGCCACAGGTGCCGCCGCTACGTTTCACGGGCTACGATCAGCCCCTTCAGTTGGGCCACGTAATCTGCTGACCAACATCCTTGACAGACGTGTACGTTCGTGTAGCGTGGCTTCGGCAGAGTCTTGGGCAGACCGGGGGGAAACCTAAGGGAAGGCTGGCTGAGGAATGAGTAGGAAGGCGTCGGTATCCGTCGTCATCGTCATGCTGGCCTGGCTCGCCAACGCCACGCTCGCTGCCGCGTTTCAACCGATCGCTACCACACCATTTCTGCAGACCTGGGGACGAACCGACCAACTCGTCTCGACCGGTCAAGTACATCGCACCTGGATGTGGGGACCAGGCGCCACCAGCGTGGAGCTCTACGAGCCATACTCCGAGGCGCCCGGTGGCGAACGCTTGGTCCAGTACTTCGACAAGTCCCGTATGGAGGACAACTCCTATAACAGCGCGACCGCGCCCTGGAACGTCACCAACGGACTGCTCGCCAAAGAACTGATCACCGGTCAGTTGCAGCTTGGCAACAACAGCTTTGAACAACACGATCCTGCTCAGATCAACGTGGCTGGCGATGCGAACGATCCCAACGGTCCAACCTACGCCACATTCAATCCCCTGATGAATTACAGTCCCATTCCGAACGGCTGGATCATTACTCAGACGATTGATCGAGCCGGAACGGTGGGGGCGGAGCAGCAACTCGCGAACTACGGAGTGACGGCGACGGACGTCGGCGCACCGACCAAACACAACGTCGCCTCGGTCTTCTGGGACTTCATGAATAGCAGCGGCCCGATCGCCCAGAACGGTCAGGTGACCGAAGGCAAGCTGTTCCAGAATCCGTTCTACGCCACGGGCTATCCGCTCACCGAGGCCTACTGGACGCATGTGCTGGTCGGTGGCGTGCAGAAACTGGTGCTGGTACAGGTTTTCGAACGCCGGGTACTGACCTACACCCCGAGTAACGCCGGGGGTTGGCAGGTCGAGGCGGGCAACGTCGGCCTGCAGTACTACACCTGGCGCTACGTACAGCTCGGCAAGACTCCGGATATCGTCGCCAATCCGCCTGTTACTCCGGTGCCACCGCCAACGAACGCGATCGTGGTGCAAGATCCGCCACCAACCACCACCACAATCGGCTCCGTCGTGCTGCGGCACGCCAACGTCACCTTCTACGAAGTGACTGGCAATACGGCCACCGAACTAGAGTCAAGCATGAATACCGCGGGACCGATCGGAGCCAACGGAGCGCACTTCGACGGCTACACCAGCTGGCAATTCCGCTGGAACTGGAGTGAGACGAGCAGCAATGGAGTGTGTCACCCGACGAATGTCCGTGTGACCTACAGCATCACCATCACGTTGCCTCAGTGGACACCACCCGCCAACGCGGACCCCGCACTCGTCGACAAGTGGAATCAGTTCACCGAGGCACTGGCGACGCACGAGGATGGTCATGCCATACGAGTGACCAACGGCGCGAATCAGATGGGAGCCGAGATCGCCGACGCCGCGTGCGGTGAGGAATCGACCGCGGCACAGGCCGCGCTCTCTGCCATCCAGCAGGCGAGCGATGAATACGACGCGCAGACGCAGCATGGCGCAACGCAGGGCGCCACCTGGCCGTAGTCATTGGAGGTTCAGGCATACCAGGTTGATGCGAATAATGGTCAGCGTGGAGTCCGACACATTACGCCGGTGCTGCGGCCGCGTTCGCTCGGGGATCATGGCGGTCGATCAACTGACACGATGCTACGGGCACATTCGCCCGGCGAATTTCGGAGAGTTCCGTGGCCCATGTTGAATGTCCGGACGAACGCGGAGAGACCTCGGTCGGCCTCTCCGCAACCCGCATCAACCCTCCGGGCTGGCCGCCAGCCGTTGCTGCTGCTGCGGACGAATCACCCGCCAGCGCGCCCCCACGTAGGAGCCGAGCACCAGGACCGCCGCAAACAGCTGCGCCGTCAGCCCCTCGACGTTCGGGAAGATGGCGAACCAGACGCCAACCCAGTCCGGAATCGAAATATTGACAACAGTTGTCGACATCCAACCCGCCTGCTGCAACTCCTGCACGCTCTCCCCGACCATCACCACCAGTACACCAGCGAGCAGCACCCCTGTGAGGATCAACATCTTCTTATACGGAAGATGGCGCTGGGCGGCGAACGTGAGCACCGCGACGATGCCCGTCAGACCAAGGCCAATCAGCACCCCGCCGAGCACCGTCTTGGTGTCGGAACGAAGCCGTAGACTCTGGAGAAAGAGGACAATCTCGAAGCCCTCGCGATAGACGGCGCTGAAGCCGAGAAGACCAAGACCGATCAGGGTGGCGCGCGTTCGATTGCCGCCCGATTGCATGATGGCCCGGCGGCGCTTGTTGTGGTGAGCGATCCAGCCAGTCCAGTAGATCTTGTGAAAGAACCAGTTCATGATGATCAGCAGGACCAGGATCGCGAGCAGCCCAGTCGCGGCCTGAATATCGAGCGCGGGAGCGTTGATGGCGGAGATGATGGCCACGACGATGAACCAGGTGGCGATCGAAGCCAGGAAACCCACGCCAGACCCTCCGGCGATAGGCCGCCATTGATCGCCGGGTTGGCGTACCAGGCTGGCCGTAATGGCCGCCAGCACCAGGATCGCCTCAAGTCCCTCGCGGAAGACCAGAATGCCGCTCTCAACGATAACCGAGGTGGGGCTCAGGCCCTCGCTGGTCGGATCCGGCGCACCGTGCACCGCAAGGGCTTGCCAGATGATCGCTGCAACAACCACGACGGCCGAAAGGCCAATCAGCAACGCCTGGAGCTTCCAGCGACGACCACTGGCTACGGCGGGCCGGCTCATGTATCCTCCCCACAACTATCGTTGATCGGGCCATCCTGATTAATCCCGATCAAATCACTCGGGATTAAGATAACGGCTCGGTTCCTCCGTGTCAAGGCGACACCACGATAAAAACCGCGTCGTTTCGTGCATCCACGGGTGAGATGAGTAGATTGCGCCCCCGAACGCCAGCTTTTGCGCTCCTCTCGTTCGTGACTCCTGGCAAGAATTGCAGCAGACACCAGCGACGCGCGAAAAGGAAAATAGCGGCTCTTTGGGACAATTTGCTCATGTATGCGCACCTCACATCGGGCTAGAATCCGATTGAGGTCGACGGATGACCTGCGAGATCGCGGCGAGCGCTGAGTGAAGACTGTGCATTGTATTGACATCCCATGACGATCGTGATGTAGTGGCAACGATCTCGTCGGGCGACATTACGGTCGCAGTACGTTCCGGAGGGGAAACCCATGCCCGTTGCCTGTCAGCTTCGCGTGCTTCTGGCCAGGCTCAATCTCGATCGTGCCCGAAGAAATGAGCCACCGCTCAGTCTCAGACGCTTGGCGAAAGAGAGCGGCGTCTCGTTGAGCACCGTGATCGCGCTCAACGCCGATCACAGTCAGCGGGTCGACTTTCAGACGCTCGATCGGCTGCTCGCCTACTTCAGCCGCTCACTCGACGTGGATATCGCCGACTTGCTCGTCTGGGAACCAGCCGCCGAACCACCCGCGGCAGCCTAGCGACGTACGTGAGGAGATCGTCGTGACCGTGCCCACCATTCTGCCCATTGATCATCCGCTCCTGCGTAAGACCGCCAGGCCGGTCCGCCGCTTTGGTCCGTCGTTGCGCCAGATGATCGACGACATGTTCGAGACGCTGGAAGCTACCGGAGGCGTCGGTTTGGCCGCCCCGCAAGTTGGCAAGTCGATCCAGTTGCTGGTCGCCGCCTTCGAGGAGCAGCGTGTGGCACTGTGCAACCCGGTCATCACGGCGAAAGAGGGTGAATTGATCGGGGCGGAAGGGTGCCTCAGCCTGCCAGGATTCGTCGGCATGAACATCCGACGTGCGGCACACATCGAGGTCGAGGCGTTGGATCCGCAGGGAACTCCCGTCGCGGTCAGCGCCGAGGGCATGTTTGCCCGCATCCTGCAACACGAGATCGATCATCTCCACGGCATCCTCTTCCTCGACCACCTGGAAGACCCGCACGATCTACGGCCGATTCCGAGCGATGAATCTGAAGAGGTCGAGGTTGCCGAGCCGGTGACCTCGGGGTGACCGCAGGCAAGGTCCAGTTCCTCTGGCGCTACCCGGTGAAATCGATGCGCGGTGAGCAGATCACTACAGTCCAAGTGTCAGAGCGGGGACTGGAGGGGGATCGCGCACTGGCGCTGATCGACCGGGAAACGGGCAAAGTCGCGAGCATCAAGCATCCACGATTGTGGGGACGACTGCTGACGTGCGGGGCCTTTGTCCATTCCATCACTTCCCACGAGCAACTTCCCACCGTACGCATCAGCCTACCGGATGGTCGCCAGTTCCTCAGCAGCGATCAGAATGCCGACGCGATGCTCTCGGACTTCATCGCACGACCAGTCAAGCTCGCCGACGTCGCGCCAGAGGGCGCCGAGACGGAGCGAGAGTATCCGGAAGTGGATGGACTCCCGGTCAGCGGAGCCTTCTTCTCTGCCCCGATCGCCGGAGGCGCGCCGCACGGCACCTTCTTCGATTTCGCTCCAGTACACCTGGTAACGACCGCCACGCTGGCAGCGCTGAGCAAGGTTAACCCCGGCACTTCGTTTGATTCACGACGGTTTCGTCCGAATCTGGTGATCGCCACGCCAGACGGCGTCGAGGGATTCGTCGAAAACGAGTGGGTCGGTCGCACGCTCCACGTCGGCGCGGAGGTTCGCTTGCGCGTAACCGATCCCACGCCTCGCTGCGTGGTGACTACGCTGCCACAGTCCGACCTGCCGCGAGACGTGGGCATCCTGCGCACCATCGCGGCACACAATCGGCCTCCCATCCCAACGCTCGGCGGCGTCACCTGGCCCAGCGTCGGCGTCTACGCCGTGGTCGAACGCGGCGGCACGCTCCGCCAAGGAGACAGCGTGCGCTTGATGGCCACACCGTAAGGGGGACGACGCATGAGTCGCCCGGCGCGCCAAATTCCTTAGCACGGGCCAGTGGCACCACAGCGTCCGCCCGAAAGGCTTCCGACGGCCCCAAAAACTTCTGACACTCCGCTCCCTGGTGTAGACTGGCTCGTCACACATCAGCGAGATTTGGCGGACCGAGGAAGGAAAGCGGCAAGTGGCGGAGCGAACCAGAATCGACGCGCGCATGGTCGTGGCCTACCAGAACGGCGAGCATCGGTTGCTCGAGAACGGCTGCGTGGTCGTCGAGGGAAACGAGATCATCCACGTCGGACGAAGCTTCGATGGCAACGTCGATCACGTCGTCGACGCGTCCGATCGTGTCGTCACGCCCGGCTTCATCAACACCCACTCGCATCTGGCCGGTTCGCCCCTCGACAAATCCTTTATCGAGGATCGCGGTCGCCGTCAGTTCTCGATGTCCGGCCTGTCAGAGATGCTCCCGGCACGCAGCCAGGCAATCGATCCGGAAGGGACCGAAGCTTGCGTCGACTACTCGATGGCCGAGTTGCTGCGCACCGGCACGACGACGGTGATGGAGATCGGCGGCATCGGCGACTACGTCGCCGCGGCCGCCCACAAGGCCGGTCTGCGCGCCTACATCGCCAATGGCTATCGGTCGGGCCGCTGGCTCACGCGTGACGGCAAGAGGATGGAGTACGACTGGGACGAGGAAGCCGGCATTGCCGGGTTCCACCGCGCCATCGAGTTCATCGAGCGCATCGACGGCACAGCCAACGGCCGCATCAAGGGATTCCTGTCACCGGCGCAGATCGACACCTGCACCGAGGGATTGTTGCGCCTGAGCCGCGAGGCGTCGGATCGCATGCAGGTTCCGCTGGCCCTGCACACCAGCCAATCGGTCTTCGAGTTCGACGCCATCGTGCAGCGTCACGGGCTGACGCCGGTCGAATGGCTGGAATCGATCGACTTCCTTAGCGAATGGAATATCCTGGGTCACGTCATCATCATTGCTGGGTCGAGCTGGCCACAATATGCTGGCGACGATCTCTCGATCCTGGCGCGCCATGGTGCCTCGGTCGCCCATTGCGTCTGGGTCTTCGCGCGACGCGGCATCGCCATGGAGTCCTTCCCACGCTACCTCGAGGCGGGCGTCAACATGACGCTCGGCACCGACACCTCGCCACAATCGATGATCGCTGGCCTCCGGCTGACCGCCGTCATTGGCAAGATCATGGCGCGCGACAGTCAGAAGGCGACGGCCGCCGACGTCTTCAATGCCGCCACCCTCAACGCCGCCAAGATGCTGCACCGGGACGACCTGGGCCGCGTAGCCAAAGGGGCCAAAGCCGATCTCCTCTTCTGGGACGCCAAGTCGATGTTCATGGTGCCGCTGCGCGACCCCATCAAGAACATCGTCTACAACGCCGAAGCGGAAGACCTGCGCGAAGTGATGATCGACGGCAACTGGGTGGTGCGAGAGAACCAGCCGCTCTACCGTCGACGTGCAGGCGGCCAACAAAGCGTTGCAGTTCGCGGGAGAGCGCATGTGGTCCGAGATGGGACCAGGCGACTGGGCCGGACGCGGCGCCGACGAGCTCTCGCCCCAGACGTTCGCGAAGTTTGAGGGGTAGCGGCCCTCACCCGGCTCGCTTGCTCGCCACCCTCCGCTAGCCTGCACCCCTCTCTCAGTATTGGGAGAGGGGCCGGGGGTGAGGGTCGCCTCACTTCACCACGGTCTCGCAATCATGAAATTTGTCCTTCTTGTCGCCACCACCGATACAGACGTCGTTCCCGGCATCGCCAAAGATCTGGTCCCCGCCTCCACCACCGACGATGCAGTCGTCGCCTGCTCCGCCGTGAATGTTGTCCTTGCCGGGACTGCCGAGGATCAGGTCGTTGCCGACCGTACCATGGATGGCGCCATTTCCCGTGATGACGATGTAGTTGGTCAGATCAAGCGCGGCGCACTGGGGCGGTTTGAGCTGATTGGCCGTGATCGGAACGCTGGCGTAACCGATCGTGGAAGACGGAACGATGTTCTCCGCGGCGAACGACCAGCGCGTCGAACCAGCCACGATCAGCAGCAGACCCATGACGACTAACGAAGCGGGACGTCGAAACGAGCGCATCACCGCAGATCACCGGTGACGAGGCGGGAACGCGTGGTCGCCTCGCTATGTCCTTCGGTCTCATCCAGTTTGTAGCGGTAGACCAGGTTACCGTCCTGCAGGTAGTAGCGGTGCGTGCCACCGGAGAATTGGTGCATGATCATGCGTTCGTCACGCAGCGCCAGCCGCATCAGATCGTCGAAGTTGGTCACCTCGATGAGGCGGGCGGTGTTCTCGAAATTCGCGTCGTCCACCGTGATGAGGGCTGAACCGTAGCGTGACTGGATGCGCGACACCTCCCCTTCGCGCGAACCGCGCCAGGCGGCGAGTCCGAACCAGGCAAGACTGACCGCGCCGAGGAGGCATCCGAGCGCCGAGACCAGACGCGCAGTCGCGACCGACAGGGAGAATTTCAGCAGCTTCAGCACGTTCGGCTCGACTCTCGAGAGCTTCACCTGGCCACTCTGCGACGGCTGCAGCGCGCTCGACGATGAACTGCTTCCAGCAGCTGAGGCCTGACTGGAGACAAGTTGGAGCTCATGCCGATCGAGCCGGAACTGCAAGGCTGGAGAGAATGTGTCCGCAAGACTCTCCCCC
Source organism: uncultured Chloroflexia bacterium (assembly GCA_963782955.1). Lineage (GTDB taxonomy): Bacteria > Chloroflexota > Chloroflexia > Thermomicrobiales > Thermomicrobiaceae > CALAGB01. The sequence continues at coordinate 1,367,601 of CAWALJ010000002.1, forward strand.
GCCAGCGATCCGTCCACCTTTACCCGCGGCTCGATGCTGACGGTGTACTGCGGCCAGACGACACCGGTAGTCTGCTCGAACTGATCGATGACCGCACGCACCTGCGACAGGTCGAGCGTGCCGAGCGCGATGAACGCCGTTCCCTTGAAACTCGAGGCAGGCAAGAGCTCGATGGTCCGTTTCCAGCCGGTCGCATCCCCTACTGCGGCCACCATGCTCGCGGTACCACTGACATTCACCGGCTGGTCCGACGTCAGGTGGTACTCGAAACGGAAGTTGACCTGATTGGTGACCTGCGGGAAGACCGGATCACCTGTGGTGACCTTGTTCGCGTCATAGACCGAGTCCGGCGCAGTAGCGCTGTAGCTGAAGGCCCCCGCTTGCTGGTAGTCGGCAGGCACGGTCACCGTGCGCTGAGTCGGACGGCTGAAGGCGAGCGCGGCCAGTAGCAGCGACGCCAGCAGCACAGCCACCAGCACCGACAGGAGAGTCTGCCCACTCTCGCTTTGGGTATTCATCGAGGGTTCACGCCTTTCACCAGGTTGTCGTTTGCGTCGCGCTCGCGACTTCTTTGAAGCACCACGCGCGTAGGGAAAGAGGATGATGAGCCCGCAGAGCGCGACCAGACCGGCGATCACCAGACGATCTCGGAGCGCGGTGAAGGGTTTGCCGATCGCCGGAATGTGGAACCAGAACTTGCCAATCAGCTCCGACTGCGTCGGGTGATAGGTATCGACGAAGTTGTTGTTGTCCCCTTTGAAGATGAAGTGGTCGCCATCTTTGCCGATGATGCGGTGGATGACCGGGCCAATGGTCGGATGACGGTAGACCACGATGTCGCCAACGCTATAGGTGGACGACGTCCTCACCAGAGCCAAGTCACCCTTATGAAACTTGGGCTCCATGCTGATGCCGTTGACGATCACGTAGGAGGTTCGCCCGCCGAACTGAGCCGGCGCGAACAGGACCCACAGAACGGCCAGTAGGGCGAACAGGAACCCGGCGATAATCGGCGATTCGCGACGCGTGCGCTGCTTCATCGTTCGTCAAGAGACGCGGGGAGCCACGGCAACGTCACCCCGGCTCCCCGGATCACTGGATGTGACTAGTCGGCCGCAGCGACTTCGAGGTTGTCGGCATCCACTACGGTAACGCCTGTGATATTGCTACACGTCCAATCCGTCGCCGGAGCCGTTGCCGAACCGGTTGGGCTGCACGCATGCCAGGTGTCGCCGGAGGACATCAGTTTGACCTGAACTGTGCTCGCTGGCTGATTCAGAGTGAACGCCACTGCACTAATGTTCGCCGGGCTCGCATTGTCCATCGTGTAGTGGATACCGGAGACCTTGTAGCCACTAATCTGTCCAGAACCGTCACCGGCACGACTTGTCGGCACGGTGTTGCTGGCGGCGAAGCCGTAGGCCGCGGTGGCCATGATTGCGATGATGGCGAGAATCACCAATAGGCGAAGATTGATTCGGCGAAAGCGAATTGTACCCATGGTTAGGCTCCTTCGATGCAATCGATTGATGAGAAAAGAAAAGTCCAGGATCAATGCGGATGATAGTTAGGTGAGGATCAGCAACGAGAGGTCAGTTCATCGGCGCTCGCTCCTTCGAACGAGCCGGTTGCCGTTGCGTATACGGGCGCAAAGACAAAATCCGGCGCGACAGTATGTCGTCGGCCGGTTGCACCACTAGCTCGGCGCAGGCGAGGTGCCCAAATTACAGCCCGCGCTTCATCGCTTCCGTATATCATCGCCGGTCACTCCGTACCAGCGGTGAACAAATTGTGTCGTACGTACGCGTTATCAACAATGACGCTCTGGTACTGTGAACAGTTGAGCCGTAGACCTCCGAATGGCCTCAACGCGTGACATCAGTACCTGCGCCGCCCGGGACCGGACCAATGGCGTAACGCCGCTTGGAGGGCGGTTTTCCGCGTCAGCGCAACGATGTGTGAGTCCTAATCGAACGTTTCAACCAGTGAGGCGGTGAGGGTGGGAGGCTATTTGCCGAAGGTCCCGGCGTAATTGACGAGCAGGATCGAAATGAAGATGATCACGCAGAGGAGTAAGCCGAAGCCAATTCCCATGATCGCGCCGCGCCGGATGTCATTCTGGTTACGCAACCATTCCACTAACCGTCTTACCGACTCTACGATTGACACCATCGCGACGGCGGTCCTTTCCTGCGACAGTCATAGGCTTGCGGCCATCCGCCAGGCAGCCGCGGCGGTTGACACCGCAGGGCTCGGTTGCGGATGCTCTGTGAAGTGCCGGAATGTGGGCACACCATATCCTACACCCGGCACATGCAAACACGGGGCACGGAGCGCGAACTGGGGGAAGCTTGGATCCATATCCATACGATACCTATGAGGAAGAGCAGCGCCGCGCGGCAATCACGCGCAGCTACCTGACACCCGCGATCATCACCATGGTTCTCTACCTGCTGATCTGGCTGCCCGGGCTGGTCGCGAACATCATCTATTGGCAAGCTGCCTCGAGGGACCAGCGGCTCTCCGGACGAGCACCCGAAGGAAAGGGTTGCCTACTGGCCCTCTTCATCGTCTTCGCCGTGGTGCCGCTCATTCTCGTCTGCGTCGGTGTGTCGCTCTTCGCGGTGTTTGGCACCTTCCGGACCAGCACGGTTCAAGTCCGGTAGTGCGTTCCCACCGCGCAAAACACCGTGAGCCGCATCAGACGTGAGGCCGGCCGGCTCATGGACTCTACCGATCGTCGTGAAATGCACCAAAGTGACGCGCCGTCACGTACTATTGGTATAGCAGCCGTTAGAACACACAGGAGTCACGCGTGCGGGAGAGCGACGTCACCGAACTGAGCAAGCGGATCATCGACAACGTCGATCGGGTTATCGTTGGCAAACGGAATGTGACCGAACTGGTACTGGTCGCGCTCCTGTGCGAGGGTCACGTGCTGGTCGAGGACGTACCCGGCGTGGGCAAAACGACCATGGCACGGGCGGTCGCGCGCTCGATCGGCGGGCAGTTTCGCCGCTTGCAGTTCACGCCCGACCTGCTACCGTCGGACGTCAGCGGTATCGTCTTCTTCAACCAGAAGACCGGCGAATTCGAGTTGCGACACGGGCCGATCTTCTGCAATATCCTGCTGGCGGATGAGATCAACCGCGCCACGCCACGCACGCAATCCGCTCTGCTGGAGGCGATGGAAGAGCGGACGGTCACCATTGAGGGAGATACGCTCCCTTTGCCGCGACCATTTCTGGTTCTCGCTACCGAGAACCCGATCGAACTCGAAGGAACCTTCCCCCTGCCGGAAGCACAGCTCGACCGCTTCTTTCTGCGCCTGGAGATCGGCTATCCCGAGGCCGACCAGGAGCTGGAGATGCTGGCCCGCTTCCAGATGGCCAACCCACTCGAAACGCTGGAGCCGGTGACCTCGCCCGAGGAACTGATGGCGGCCGTGCAGAGCTGCCGGCAGATCTACGTCGACGATGACCTGCGCTATTACATTATCGAGATTGCCCGGGCGACTCGTGCCCACGACACGGTGCGTCTGGGAGTCAGTCCACGTGGCACCTTCGCCCTGTTTCGCGCCTCGCAAGCACTGGCGGCGATTCGCGGACGCGGCTACGTCATTCCGGACGACGTCAAAGCAGTCTGCCGTCCCGTACTGGCACATCGCATCCTGCTGAGTCCGGAAGCGCGGTTGCGCGGACGGCATGCCGGGCAGATTATCAACGATATCGTGGCCGGTTTGAGTGTTCCGGTGGAGCAGGGCTAACGATCAATCCGCACCGTTCCATTCACTGGTGAGAGACCATGGATCAGCATAAGGTCCGAAGCTACTTCTTCAATGCCATCTGGTTCTACGGCTCAGCAGTCTTGCTGCTGCTCGGCATGGCGTTGCGCCAGCCTGCCCTCTCGATTCTCGCCTTTCTGACCTTGCTGACGGCAGGCAGCAGCAAGATCTGGAGCCGGCACGCGCTCGACAATGTCACCTACCGGCGGCATCTCTCGAATACGCGCGTCTTTCGCGGTGAATCAGTCGAGATGACCGCCGAACTGGTCAACCACAAATGGCTACCACTCCCCTGGATCGAGGTTGAGGACCAGGTATCGGATCGCATCCGCCTGCACGACACCGAAACGCTGCCGAGCAATCGGCCCGGCACGACGGTCCTGCGGCTGACGACCTCGGTGCGCTGGTTCGAACGGGTCACGTGGTCCTTCCGGCTCGACTGTCCACACCGGGGCGCCTTCTTCATCGGGCCACTCTCGCTACGATCCGGCGATCTTTTCGGCTTCTTCTCCGAGCAACAGCGCTTCCAGAACGTCGACCGCATCCTCGTCTATCCCCACATTCTGCCGCTGGAAGATCTCGGACTGCCACCGCGCCACCCACTCGGCGATTCACGCGCGCTGCACCAGATCATTGCCGACCCGACGCGCACGGTGGGAGTGCGCGAGTATCGCCCAGAAGATTCCTTCCGCTTCATCCACTGGAAAGCGAGCGCCAAGCTGCGCGAGATGCAGGTGAAGGTCTTCGAACCAACCGTCTCTCTGCAACTCGGGATATTCCTGAACCTGGACACGTTCGAGCGTCCCTGGGAGGGGATCGATTACACCCGGGCCGAGAGTGCCATCACCGCAGCGGCTTCACTGGCAAATCACAGCATTCAGGAACGCTACCTGGTCGGGATCTACGCCAACGGCGTTATGGCGGGCTCCGACCAGAGCCTGCACATTCGTCCCAGTCTTGGTCCTGATCAGCTACCGACGGTGCTGGAGGGATTGGCCGAAGCTGACACCGCTGGCCGCGACCAACTTTCAACGGCTGCTGCACGAAGAGGCGAGCCGCTTCCCCTGGGGCAGCACGATCGTGGTCATCTCGGCGCTGATGACTGACGCTCTGGCGCAGTCGATCGAAGAACTGCTGAGCAACCGACATCGCGTCATGCTGCTCAAGATCGGCGAGTTCGAAGTGCCGCCGCTGGCCAACCTGATGATACATACCCTGCCTGAGGATCTGGTCGGGAAACCGTTTGAAGGGAATCGTTACGCGCGCATGATCAGCATGGGAGCCTAACCGCATGCAGCGGGCGAAATCGTTCATGACCCAGCAGACCGTCTTCGATCTGATCGTGCGGCTCGACTGGCGTAGCGAGTTGCTGTCTTTCGCCCTGATTGTGGCGGAAACCGCCGTCGCCTACCTCTTCCTGGGCCTGCTGATCCCGGCGCTCAACACGCCTTACCAGCCATTTCCCGGCTGGCTCCTCTTCGTGCTGTTCATCATTGGCTATTACCTGCCGCATGGATTGGAGCTCGCCCACGTCTGGGGATCGACGTACGAGACCGCGCTCGTCGTCACACTGATCGCCACCTTCCTGGTTACGGTGAAGATCGCCTCCTTCCCGAACGATTTGTTCTTATCGACCGCCTGGCTCCAGAACACCGGCAACGGCCTGATCCTGCGCAGCACCACCTCGATCCGCCCGGTATGGGCAATTGTGGCGGTGGTCGCCTACACCTGGTGGCGCGGACGCTGGCGAGGCGAGCCGATGATGGACTCGGCCTATCAGATGATGCGCTGGGGAACGCTGGCGCTTGGCGTCGGGCTCGTGCTGGTCCTGATGGCGGCACCCGAAGGGGCGGTGATTCGGGCGCAGATGAGCGTCGCCGTGATCGTCTTCTTCTCGGCAGCGTTGAGCGCTATCGGTATCGCTCGGTTGCGGCTCGAAGGGATCCGCAGTGGCAGCCCGCTCGGGCCGCGCTGGCTCGCAACCTTTGCCGCGCCAATCGCCAGCATCCTGCTTATCGCGATCTTTGCCGCGGCGATCTTCTCGCGCCGCTTCCTCGATACGACGCTCCTCATCCTGACCCCGATCATCTGGGTGATCGGTATGATCGCGAAGCTGGTGGTGATTCTGGTAGCGCTGATGGCGTTCATCATCATCGCGCCGCTCCTCTGGTTCCTGCAGCGTGAGGGATTTGGACAGCTTGCCAGCTCGATGCGCATCCCGGTCCTCTTCCACTCCTTTGACGGCTTTCAGCAGTTCACGCTGGCTCGACTCGACATCGCGAACCCGCTCCGCTACCTGGTCGTTGGCTTGATCCTGTTCGGTATCGTCTCCACCCTTACCCGCTTCGCCTACCGGCGGCGACGGCGCTGGCGTGACACGGCCACCGAGAAGCGAGAGTCGGTCATGTCCTTCGGCGAGGCGGTCGGCACGCTCTCGTTCGATTTGCGGCGCTTCTTCCGGCCGCTCCGCCACGAGGATTCACTGGCCAGGCTACGCAACGATCCTCGATGGGCGCATACCGTCGTCATCCGCGAAACCTACCGGCGCATGCAACACTGGGGGGCCAAAGGCGGAGTTGAGCAGGGTGTAAGCGCAACGCCGAGCGAGTATGAGCCCGATCTGGCGCGGCGCTTCCCGGACGCCTCAACGCACATCCGCACCATCATCGCGGCCTACATGCTGGCTCGTTATAGCGGCATTCCCGCTACCGCCGACGACGCCGCTGAGGTGCGTCATGCCTGGGATACGCTGCGACGCCTCAAGCTCTCCTGAGCCTTCCAGGCCGTATACTTAGGCATGATTTCAACGTCCCACGCACCTTCGCCCAATTCCAGGAATACTTATCAGTTGATCGCGCCATCCGCACCCGATGCACCATACGGCATCTACCTGCACATTCCCTTCTGCGGCCGCATCTGTCCCTACTGCGATTTCAACCGTTACGTGCACCAGGAGCATCTCATTCCGGCTTACGTCGACGCGTTGATCGCTGAGATGGACCTGACGCGGGCTGAGATTGGCTCGGTGCGCGCCGAGACGATCTATTTCGGCGGCGGCACACCCTCACTGCTCGAACCGGAGCAGATCGGTCGTATCATCGACGCGCTGCACGCGAGGTTCGCGATCGAGCCGGACGTCGAGGTGACGCTAGAGGCCAACCCTGAGCGGCTGGACGAGGCCAGGCTCGCCGGTTTCCGCGCCGCCGGAATCAATCGCATCAGCCTGGGGGTGCAGACGCTGGTGCCTCATGGGCTGCGCATCCTCGGTCGGGCACACAAGCCGGAGGTACCCCAGAGAGCACTCGGGCAGGCGCGTGAGGCGGGGTTCGACAACGTCAGCCTGGACTTCATCTTCGGCTGGCCGGGTCAAACGCTTGACGAATGGCGCCAGGACCTCGAGACGATGCTTGACTGGAAGCCGGAACACCTCTCCCTCTACTCCCTGATCGTCGAGCCGGGAACCCCATATCATGAAGCCGTGCGCAAGGGAAAGCTTATTCCGGTCGACGATGACACCACTGCCGATATGTATGAGATGGCCATGGAGATCCTGGCGCAGGCTGGTTGGCAGCAGTATGAAGTCTCGAACTGGGCCCGCGAACCAGGGCTGGAATCGCGACACAACGCCATCTACTGGCGCAATGGGCACTACCTCGGGCTGGGTGCCGGTGCGCACGGGCACCTCGGCAACGTGCGCGCCAGCAAGTTACGTCTCCCGGCCGAGTACATTGCGACGGTGCGCGACGGCCGACTGCCGATTGATTTCAGTGAAACGATCGACGGGCCGACAGCCATGGCCGAGACGATGATGCTGGGACTGCGACTGCTGCAGGAGGGGGTCTCCGAACAGGCGTTTGAAGAGCGCCACACCGTTCCGTTGCGCGTGGTCTACGGTGAAGAGATTGCATCGCTCGAAGACCTCGGTCTGCTGTACTGGGACGGCGACCGGCTCAAACTCACCCACCGTGGCCTGCTCATGGCGAACGACGTCGCCGAACGCTTCCTGCCGGCGGCCGCCACGCAGCCAACCTAATCGAACGGCGTTTGCGCGCTTGTTGGAGATACAACTCATTCTTTGTCGTCAACCACCGGCGTTGTAACGGTGTTGAAGCACGGTACCGGCGTGAGCACACCTAGCTGAGCAAGACGACACCACGACATGTGCTCTGTCGCATCCCCGGCAGGTCGGTGCTCCGCCATTGATACATACTGGCAAGTCCGCATGCTTGCCGCTTAACGATGGCGGGAGGAGACAAGCTCCTCCCTGAGAAACCGATTCTGAGATTGGTATCGGGTGAACACGATTAGGGCCACTGTGCGGTCAGATCACAACTCCCGCGAGCAGGCAGACGGCGCTACCCCCAACAGCTGACGATTCCCATCCTCGTCTACTGCGTCACCATGCGTGTGATGTAGTAGGAGGCGGTGAAGGTGCGATAGGCCTCGAGCACGTCGGACGAGACGAAGCGCACGGAGCGGTTGCCGATACGTTCGACCGTCGGCATCAGGGACGCGGCATCCGCCTCGACACTGTGATAGAAGTCCATCTCGACCGTGATCGGCGTGCTGACCTTCAACGGCTGGCGGCTTCCTAGCTGCTCGATCGCCTGCTTGGCCGCTGCCTTGATACGCTCCCGCGCGACCTCCGGATGCAGGCTCTCGCCCGAAAAGCGGGTTATACCTCGCTTCACCGAGACGCCAACGTGCGGCGGCAAGATCGCCTCGGAGTCTCGCACCGCGGCATCGTCTCCAGTCACCAGCGCGATCGGCACGTCGTAGTACCCGGCCACCGACGCGTTGATGCCCGCCTCGCTGTAGACCGTCCCGTTGTAGCGCAGCTCATACGGATGATAGGCGTGATTCAGCACGCCGTCCGGAATACCCGCCGAAGCGTGATAGCCGACGAAGAAGACTGCGTCGAACGAGGAATCCAGACCCTCGACCATGAACATCGGCTTCAGCCGCCCCTGAATCAGCGTCGCTTTCGGATGCAGGAGTTCCGGTAGCAGATTGCGCATCTGGGCGTGGCTGTCGTTGACCACGATCTCTGTCGCGCCAGCCTCCAGCGCCCCTTCAATGGATGCGTTCGCCTCCATGGTCATCAAACGGCGGCCAATCTCGAAGTCAGCTCCGGCGGCGACGTTTCCCTGATTGCGATCGACCACACCGGCGCAACCTTCGATGTCGACTGAGATGTAGACCTTCATCATTGATCTTCTTTCACTGTCAAGGTCGGTGACGCATGCGTCGCACCGGCCCCGTGATTGCTTTCTCGGCGCGTGCTACTCGCCCCAGGTCGCGCGCAGCACGCGCACCCAGTTACCATGGGCGATCTTGGTCAGCGCCTCGTCGTCGTAGCCACGATCCTTGAGCGCCTGCATCAGCTTCGGCAGTCCGGCAGCGTCTTTCAGCTCATTCGGAATCAGCGAGCCGTCGAAGTCGGAGCCGAGTCCGACGCAATCGATGCCCAGCTTGTCGACCAGATGATCGACGTGATCGACCATCACCGAGATCGGCGTATCGGGATTCGTCTGGCCATCGGGCCGCAGGAAGCCGCAGTGATAGTTCAAGCCGACCATGCCCTTGCTCTCGCGTACGGCCGCCAGTTGCTTATCGGTCAGGTTGCGCGGCGCGTTGGAGACCGACCAGGCGTTGGAATGCGTGGCCACGAGGGGCGCATCGGAGATGTTCGCCACGTCCCAGAAGGTCTTCTCGTTGGCATGCGAGAGATCCACCAGCACCCGTCGTCGATTCAACTGGCGAATCAGTTCCTTGCCCGCGTCGGTCAGGCCGTCGCCGATGTCGGGCGTGGCCGGGAAGATGTTGGGCACACCGGCCGCGTAGATATTCTGGCGGAAGTGGGTGATGCCGACCGAGCGCAGACCGGCCGCATAGAAGACCTCCAGCGCCTGACCATCCGGGTCGAGCGGATCGGCCCCTTCGAAGTGCAGCTCGATGGCGAAGATACCGTTGTCCAGGCAGTGCTGCAATTCGGCGGCGGTGCGCACGATCTTGCACTGGCCGTTCGAGTCGCGCTCCAGCTCGAACAGCTTGCCGAGCCGTATCAGCGCGTCGGACTGCGCCTCGTCCAGTGGGATCGGCGGCGGCCAGCCACCCTCGGGCGCGTAGCTCTTGCCCACGGAGTCGATCGTTCGCGCTCCCGACGAACTCTGCGCCGGGTCGGGCGTCTCGCGCTTCTTGGCGCGCGCCAGGACGGCGAAGAAGCCGCCACCCAGCCCGCCTTCGCGCGCCCGTGGCAGATCGATATGCCCTTTGTCAGCCCGCTCGAAGAAGGACCGACCACCCGGGCCATCGAACCCCTCGCCCGCTAGACTGATGATCGTATCGTTATGTCCATCAAAGATCGGTGGAAACTGACCAGATGCCGCGCCGCTCATACGTGCTCCTTCACATTCACCGGAAATGGTCGTCCAGACCGGGATCTGACACCTGCCCTTGTAGCGGTAGTTCGGACCGGTGTCAATCTGGAACCAGAATGCGGAGGTGCCGGCACATTGGGGAGGCAGTGGTCACCAAGGGAGAACCATAGATGGTCGATCTTCAAACTTCAGCAGTCTCAAAACTCAGGGCCGACAGCACGAAGTCAGAAACAGATTGCGAAACGCGAGTGTGAGAACGCAGTTGCGAGGAAATAGGCGGGTCTGAGAGATGGTGACGGAGTGTAAGAAAAGGGGAGGGTGAGATACCAATGACGATGCGGGGGTGGCCCAATGGCCGGGTATCGGCTGGCTACGAACCACCCCGTGCGACGACAATCAACATTTCAACGACAAGTGGTTACATGATGCAGATGCGGAACACGAGCTTCCCAAATTTTGGCTCGGTCCCGCTATCATAACAACCGTCACCGAGATCTTCGCGGACCATCCCTGATGGTATAGTCCAGCGACTTGTGCCCACCGTAATCTCCGCGATTCCATGCGTTGTAGAGCCGGAGGAATCCGTCGCTCTCGAGGCAGTGGATCTCCGCTTCGGGCGATGGCGTCATTCGCCCGCGACTCGCATGCACGATGTTGTGAACTACCGTCTCAGCGGTCGGACCGAGATGGTTCTGAAACGTCCTCCGAATTCTGGAGATGTTTCGTCAGCGCCACGCACACAGAGCCGACCTCCGCGCCAGGGTCCTGGAGCGGAGGTACTGAGTCGATCAGTCAAGCTCGCGTGGCCACAGTTTCCATCGCGGGTGACGATCGACTGACCAGTCATCCGAAGCTCGGCAGTGGCCCACCGAACGTCTGGTAGAGCAGCACGAAGTTCAGGAACAGAATGATGGTCGCGAACGCCCAGGCCAGAATCGTGGTCACCCGATGATTGGTGAGACTCCCATTAACTCTCTCTGCCGGGTAAATATGATCAAGGTAATCATCGGCACCGGCAGGGCAAAGCTCAAGATGACCTGGCTGATGACGAGCGTGCGGGTTGGATCGAGGCCCAGGAGGATCGCCACGAGCGCCGGAACCATGGTGAACAAGCGCCGCACCCAGATGGGGATGCGAAAGCCGACAAACCCTTGCATCACGACTTGGCCCGCCATCGTCCCGACGTGGGAGCTGGAGATGCCGGAAAACAGGAGCGAGATGGCGAAGACGAGACTTGCGGCACCGCCCAGGAGGGGTGTCAAGGTCTGGTAGGCGGTGGTGATGTCGGCGACGTCGGTATGGCCGGTGAAGTGGAAGACCTTGGCCGCCATGAAGAGCATCGACATATTGACGAGGCCGGCAATCGCCATCGCAACTACCACGTCGATCTTCTCGAAGAAAAAGACCCGACGCTTCTCATCGTCGTTCCGCACTTGGATCCGATTCTGAGTCAGCCCCGAGTGCAGGTAGACCACGTGGGGCATCACGGTCGCTCCGATGATTCCGACCGACAGCAGCACGGCATCATTCCCCGGCAGGCTCGGCACCACGGTGTGGAACAGGATTTGGCCGAAATTGGGCTTTGCCAGGACCGTCTCGATCACATAACAGCCGACGATGATCCCCACCATGAGGGTAATGAAGATCTCCATACCGCGAAAGCCGTTCCCTTGCACGGCCAGCACCAAGAAGACCCCAATACCAGTGAGAAGACCCGCCCAAATCATCGGGATACCGAACAGCAGATACAGGCCGATGGCCGCGCCGAGAAACTCGGCGAGGTCGGTGGCCATGGCCATGAACTCTTGGCTGAGCCAGAGCGTGTAGTTGACCCAGGTAGGGAAGTGCTCCCGGCACATCTCGGCCAAATTGTGCCCCGTGGCGATACCCAGCTTGGCCGACATGGATTGAATCAGCATCGCCATCAGGTTGGCCATCGCGATCACCCAGAGCAATGCGTAGCCGAACTCCGCGCCACCGGAGATGTTGGTGGCGAAGTTGCCAGGATCAACATAGGCGACACAAGCGATGAATGCGGGACCGAAAAACGGAAGGAGCGCACGTAAGCCCCGTCGTTTACCGAGAATGGCTTCCTGGGCGGCTTGCTGCAACTTGGGGTGCGCGAGGGTGACTCCTCCCGAAGGATCGAGCGTGTGGTCAGTTCGTGCCATCGCGTTGACCGTCTCCCTTACCTGAAGCTTCTACGGGCGTACCCCGCTCCACGCACATCGCGCCACGTCCACGGCACCCGTGTACGGGCATGGTTCCCTGCCCCTGTGCTGATTTACTCCCCTCCGTCGTCAATCCGTACCCGGATCAGCAGGATGGGCTGCGTGATGCGCTCAAGGAGCCGGGTGGCAACGCTCCCCGTCAGGTGACCGACGATGCCGGATCGACCATGGGTGGCCAGTACGACCAAATCGGCCGGTGCCTCCGCAAGCGCCTGGTCAATTCCGGCAACGGCATCACCGCGTCGGACGTCGACCGTGACCTCCAGCCCGTGCAGCTCACGGTCCTTGACCTCATTCAGGTAGTCCAGGGCGCGCTCTGCCTCGAGATCGAGGACCGCCGCCGTGGCCGAGGGCAAGAAGAGCCCGGAGGCAGCCGCATCGCCGGTTTCGGTTCCGGGCGTTGGGACGACCCGTACCAGCTGCAGCTGCGCTCCCGTGGCGCTCAGGAGTAACCGCACCAGCGGCAGCACTCGTTCCGCGGCGGGATGTCCGTCGAGCAGCACCAGCATTCGCCGACACGCGAATGCCGCGTCGTTTGCCGGCGTCGTGGGCTGGATCATGAGGATGGGGGTTTCGGTCTGGCGCAGCACGCGCTGGGCGGTCCGGCCAACGAGCACATCCCGCACACCGCCGCGCCCGTGTGCGGCAAGCACCACGAGCTCCGCGTGCAAGTCGCTGACGTGATCGGCGATCTCGTGGGCGACGTCGCCCGCCGGGTTTGGATGCACATGAATGTCGATGCGACGATTCGGACCGCCGAATCGCGCCGCAACGTCCTCGAGATACGTATAGGCCGTGTCCGCGTCTTGCAGGTGCGACTCGCCGTGCACCGTATCCGGGGCATGCCGCTCGACCACGTGCAGCAGCGTCAGGGTGGCGTCCAACCGCTCGGCGAGATACACGCTGGCCGGCAATACCCGTTCGGCTAAGGCTGAGCCATCAAGCGGCACCAGAATGTTAGCTACGCCACGGAGCTCCTGACGATCCTCAGCGACTCGGATCGATGTCGGGTGGTTGGTGTCGCTCACGATTCATTCCCTTCCACAGCGCTGCCAGCCAGACGAGTCGTCGGACATCGCCGTGCTAAGTCCACAAAAATTCTGAAATTAGAGGCAGCTAATACAGAAGATACTGCGGCACCCTGAATTCGTCAACTCCGTGCCGTTCCAGCTCTCGTGCACCCTGCGTAGCTTGACGAAGTACCGGCTTAATTCTATATTAGCTATGACTAATTCTATGCTGCGTGCCGACGACGTGGCGTTACCGCGGTCGGTTCGGCAGCAGTGAGTCGGTAAGGCGCACGCACGTGAAGATCCACTCTACTCCGTCGGCGGCCGAAGAGGACTATCTCAAATTCCTCTATCTCCTGGACGGCCAAACGCCCGATGGTCGGGTCAGAACTCGTCAGCTCGCGAGCGAGCTCGGGGTCGCATGTCCATCGGTGACCAAAATGCTCAAACGCATGGCCGAGCGCGGTTTTGTCTCCTACCAGCGCTACCAGGGAGCGACGCTTACCAACCATGGGGAGCGATCAGCGCGCGCGACGTTACACCACCATTGGCTGTGGGAGATGTATCTGCATCACGAGTTTGGGATGTCCTGGGACGCTGCCCACCATGAAGCCGAACGGCTCGAGCACGTGCTCTCCAATCAGCTCGAGGATCGCATCGCGACGCATCTCGGCTCTGCCAGGCACTCCCTTGAGAATGCCGCTCCACCAGAGGTGCCCGGGCTCTTAGCAATCGAGCGCGATCGATCGGCCTCAGACCGATCCCAAGCGGGAGAAATCCGATGATCCGCTTTCGCTTTCGTCGCTTTGTCTGTGCCCTGGCATGTGTTCTGGAACGCGATGGTCTGACCGACCCCTTCCTCGTTTGGGGTGTCGTGGATCCGCACGGTGTATCTGGGGTGAAGCAGCGCGACGGTTATGCCAGTTCAGCGTGGACACCTGATGGGCAACCACGCATCGGCGAGCCATCCCAGCCACGAGATGGCCTCCCGCCCCATGCCGAGCTCCAGAGACGCGTCGCCACGGGTCCCATCCGTCAAGACGCGGCGTCTTGACCCACCCGTTCGCAGCTTTTCTCAGGAGCGTCCCTCATCTGACACACCGGCGGGCTCAGATCGCCCCCGGTTGGAGCCATTTCATGCACCGCTTTACCCTCAATCGCTTCCTCTTGGCCGTGGCGAATATACTGGAATGGTGTGGTCCAACCTTTGCCGTTCTGGATGATGTCGTGTTTCCGTTTGGCATGCCGATCGCGGACCGAGAAAACGGCCTTGCGTTTCCGGTGCAGACATGTGATGGAGACCCCCACACCGGGGAACGATTCCGACGGCCAGATGACCTCCGGTACTCCCGGATTGTTTGGAGCTCGCACGGGAGACCAACTCGCGGCCGCCATGGTGAAGACGATCACCTGACCGGAGACGATCGATGCGAACCCGACTCCGATTGTTGCAGCGATGGCGCCAGGTGGTCGACGATCAGCTAAGACGCGTCCGGAGGCGAATCGCGACGCACCGGCCGGTTTTTGGTTGGCGTGGTGCTAAGCGTGATCGTGCTCCTGTCCCGGGCGGCGTGGGCGCGGCCGCATTCGGACGAACCACGAGGAAGTGGCAGCGGCTGCGACGACGGCGGTGGTGACTACCAAGGGTATCCGAAGAATAACGAGCACCGTGGATAGTAGGGCTACGCGCTGGTGACGCCAGAACTGACACCATCGGCTGTGCGCCATCGGGGCCGAGATTCGGGGGAATTGCTCAATCTTTTGCGGTGACTGAATTGCGCATAACGACACTTGCACGCATACGCCGCCCGTCTCTCTGTACACGTTAATCCAAAGACATGGTTCGACACGACTGGAGAACCGGACATTTCTGAGACTTCCAACCTGAGTTCACTTCGCGGTTGCATTCGGAACACCGCGGCGCGGGTGGCGCTGCGGGTAGCAATCCCGTCGCAACGCGACTGATGGGCTTCGCACGACGCGTTCTGACGGCGAATAACCCGCTACCCAGACCACCTTCACGCAAGGGTGCGCAGCGGCGACGAGCCTCTGTTGGAAGGGTGCGGTAGATCTGGCTACAATCGCTGCGATCGTTGCATGCGCATCATCAGAACAACGAACACGCTTCATCTTTCCGTGCGCTCCACGACGAGTAGGCCAGACAAAGGAGTCGTCATGCTGTCCACCCCGCTGTGCGCCCTCCTGGGCATCGACTATCCGGTATTCAATGCGCCAATGAGCGGAACGGCGACCGCCGAGCTGGCGGCTGCCGTCTCGAACGCGGGCGGATTCGGCATGCTGGCCGGTACCAATCCCGGTGGTCCAGACTGGCTCCGCGCCCAAATCCGCGCCGTGCGCGCCAGGACCGACCGTCCCTTCGGGGTCGGCTTCATCTCGTCGTTTCCGGGTCTCGACGACCTGGTGGATGTCGCCCTCGACGAGCGTGTGGCGGCTATCAATCACTCGTTTGCCGATCCAACTCCCTACGTCGCCCCGGCTCACGCCCGCGGCGTGCGCGTATTTGTCCAGGTACAGACCGTGGCGCAGGCCATCCGCGCGGCGCGTGCGGGCGCGGATGTCATCATTGCGCAGGGGACTGAGGCAGGTGGACATACTGGTCAGTCCGGCACGCTGGCGTTGGTGCCAGCGGTGGTGGACGCGGTCGGGGATATCCCCGTGGTGGCTGCGGGCGGCATCGCCGATGGCCGGGGACTCGCCGCCGTGCTGCTGCTGGGAGCGACGGGCGCCTGGCTAGGAACGCGGTTCGTGGCGAGCGAGGAATGGGGCGGCGGAGACTGGGAACAGCAGGCGGTCCTGGCCGCGAACACCGACGACACGGTGCGGACCTCCGTCTATGATCAGGTACGCGGGGCATCCTTTCCCGCCGGCATCGCCGACCGGATGTTGCGCAACACGTTCAACACCGAATGGGACGGTCGCGCGGAAGACATCGCGGCACGACAGGCGGAATTGCGTCGCGAGTTAGAGGATGGCGCGCAGCGGCACGACCCAGCGGTCGTCGATATCAGTGCCGGTGTGGCTGTCGGACTGATCTCGTCGCTCGAACCGGCCGGGACCATCGTCCGCCGCATCGTGGAGGAGGCCGAACGCGTCCTGCGTGACCGCTCCGCGACGCTGCTCGGATGAGATGCATCCCGATCACGGCTCCGAAGCGGTCGATGCGTTCAGCGGTAAGAGCTGATGCGCGTTGTCACACGAGCGAGCGAGGCGGCCCGCCATATCGACCCGTCCGCCATTCAAGAGCAGCATCATGCGCCCGTCTGTGCTGATCGTCGGCGGCGGACTCGCCGGACTGACCGCGGCGCGACTCCTCCACCAGGCAGACATCGAATTCCAGTTGTTGGAAGCGCGCGACCGGCTGGGTGGGCGCATCCTCACCGCCGACGCCTCGGGCAACGAATCGGCCGATGGCTTTGATCTCGGGCCTTCCTGGTTCTGGCCGGCCATGCAACCGAAGATGGCCGCACTCGTCGAGGAACTCGGAATCTCCATCTTCCCCCAATACACTGACGGAGACATCATCTTCCAACGGTCATCACACGAAACGCCACTGCGTTATCCCGGATGCGCCAGGAACCGCCGTCGATGCGCATGGTGGGTGGCACCGGCACGCTGATCTCCGCGCTGGCAGCCGGCCTTCCCGCGACGAGTACGTTACTCGACACCCGAGCGACACACATCTCGTTGGATCGAGACGAGATTGAGCTGCGCGTTGTCCGGGCAAACGGGCGTGCGGAACACCTTCGTGCCTCGCATGCGATCTTCGCGCTGCCGCCGCGACTGCTCCAGGAAACGGTCTCCTTTGCCCCCATGCTGGATGCGCAGACCCTTCGACGCTGGCGCGACACCCCGACCTGGATGGCGCCACACGCAAAACTCATTGCGCTCTACGACGAGCCGTTTTGGCGGGATGCTGGCCTCTCCGGCGCGGCACAAAGCACGGTCGGACCGCTGGTCGAAATCCATGATGCGACAACAGCCTCCGGCGAGGCCGCACTGTTCGGTTTCGTCGGACTGTCAGCGGAGCAGCGCACATCGGCCGGCCGAGACGCGCTGGTCAGCGCTTCGGTGCGGCAGCTCGCTCGCCTGTTCGGGCCCGAGGCTGCCAGGCCGCGTGCGACCCTGTTCAAGGATTGGGCTGCCGATCGGCTCACGGCAACCAGTGCCGATCAGCTTGCGGGGGAGCATCCGGTCCCCGATCGCCGACCCTGGATCGACGGGGTATGGCACGAGCATGTACTCCTCGCTGGCAGTGAGACCAGCTCGAGTGAGCCCGGCTACCTTGCCGGAGCGGTTCAAGCAGCGGAGCGTGCCGTGAGCGAGCTGATCGACCAGGTACGCTAGTGTTGGACCAGCATTGGCACGAGAGGGTGCGTAACCGCCGCGTAGCCGGGGGGAACTTCTGAGGAGAGGTGAACGGTGACCGAATCAACGAGAAATGTGCAGCAGTGGCTGGAGCAGTGGGCCAGCGAACCGTATGCCTATCTAACGACGATCGGTCGGCAGACTGGCAAATCCCATCGGATCGAAATCTGGTTCGCGGTTCACGACGGGGGAATGTACCTGCTTTCGGGCGGGCGCGACCGATCCGACTGGGTGAAGAATCTCCAGGTGAACGGAAGCGTCAAGGTCGAACTGGGGGACGAGGCCTACGCTGGCACCGCCCACGTCGTGAACGCTGATACGGTTCACGATCAGCGTTCACGCGAATTGCTGGTGGCCAAGTACCGTCAGGGCGATAACCTCGATGAATGGGGTCGCACATCCCTTCCCATCATGATCCAGTTCCCATCACGAACGTGAGCAACGTTCTTCCGAATCCAGGTTTGCGCGCCACGTCGTCTGCACACCACGAGCATCACGCTTGTATGACGTCGAGGCCATCGCAGCGGTTATCGCCAGGGCTGTGAACGGCGCCGATACCGCGTAATGGATCGAGAGACGAACCTGGTCGCCCGAGAACGTGTTCTGAGTCCCGCGGTCAGCCGTCGCAAGCGATTGCCACCGACGCGAGGCCGATTGCTCCTCAATCGGCCAGTTGCTGCCTGCAGTAACGTTGAGAGTTCGGTATCGGTTGGGCTGAACTGGAGCCCTCTCCGCGCATGGTGCACGGCCAGATAGTCGTCGCCCAGCTCACGCGAAGCCAACGCGGCCAGCCGATCCGGCCAAGATCCCCAGGCAAAGGGATTCGCCAGATAGTCGTCGGCGGGCTGTTCGATACGCAGCGCGGCGTAGGCGGCGGCACGACAGGCTCGCCACTGCTGGTGGTCGGAGTGAAATTGCGCCAGAGTGCACCATGGCTCACGCCGCTCCGGGTATTCCTTGCAGGCCGACAGGATCCAATCCTCCCGGGCTTCGGGCTCCAGGAACGCGAGCATCAGCATGGCATGCAGTCGCTCATTCGGTGCGAGTGAAAGGTCGAGCGCTCGCCGCTCCTGGCAACGCGCCTCTTCCCATAGGCCATTCTGACTGGCCTCGCAGGCGAGCAGGTGCGCGGTGCTCCCGTCATCGGGATGCTCGTCCGCCCGTAGCCGCAGCAACGGCAGGTAGTCTGGTCGCGCGGCCTGTGAATCGCGCAGATGCTACATCTCAAGTGATGACGCTACGGTGACCTCTGTCTCGCCACCAAGCCACTCCAACTGCTCGTGCACGGGAAAACGCCAGCGGTAGCCGTTCCGAGCGTGGATGCGATTGTCGGATGTGAACCGGAGCGGCGGGAAGTCGTCGCTCCAGGGCCAGGAGTGCCAACACCTGGCACGCGTCGCTTCTGGGCGCCAGGCTTCCTCGAGACGCGAACGCCAGCCCGGAAGCAGCACCTCGTCAAGATCGAGCGACACGCAGACGTCGACTGACTCCGGCACGAGGTCGAGCGCCCGGTTGCGCGCGACGTCGTAGCGGAACGGCTCGACCGCGATTTGATGGGTCGCGATGCCACGTTGCCGCGCGCGTTGGACTGTCTCGTCGGTCGAACCGGTGTCAACCAGCACAACGACGTCCGCCTCCGCACATGAGGCCAGCCAGCGCTCCACGTGGGCGGCTTCATCGCGGGCAATCGCATAGACCGCCACCCGCAATTCCATACTCCTCGCCTATCGGGCCGAGCGACTGCGCGTCCGCTCGCCATGGGCGACTGCCCGCATATGCGCGACCGTTTCTAAGGTCTGGTGAGATGTTTCCAGCGTGTAACGCAAGGTCGGGCGCAGCGAAGCAACCCACTCCTCCCCCTGCCAACGCGACACCAGCTCCCAGTCGTGCGCCCAATTGGCATCGGTGGGTTCGCGCCAGTAGCCGAAGCGTTCCAGAAGCCACCGGCAGTGAAGGAGAGCGCTGGTATCGATCTGAAAGCGACGGGGTGTCCGGCACTCGATCACCTCTCCCGCGACCTCAAAGGAACTGAAGGCAAATGCCGCCAGAGGATTTGAGAGGAGCAGATCGACGAGCGATTCCAGGTGCTCTGGTGCCCAGACGTTGTCATCATCCAGATAGGCAATCAGGGTACCCCGCGCCATCGCCTTCAGGGCAAAGTTCCGCGGAGTCGCGCCGAGATCACCGTGATGCTCGGAGAGATTCGCATGTCGCAGGCGCACGTCATCGAACTCGGCGATTACGCCGTCGACGTATGGACATCGGTCCCCAACCACCAGAATCTCGAAGTTGCTAGTAGCGTTGGCCGAGCACGCTCTCGACGGCCCGTCGCAACAGATCTGGACGCTCAAAGGTCGAGATGACGACACTGACCAAGGGCATACCGAGATCCGCGGCGGCCTCGGCTTCAACGTCGATCTGGGCGTTGGCCGCGCTTACGGGTGAAGGTCCCGACCAGCGCGATCGCCCCTCTTCGGATCGCGGCACAAGTCCGAACTCAATGCAGCGCCGATCGAGTGCCGACTCGTACTGAGCGGCGATCTGGGCAACGCGTTGCTGAATATCGTCGTTCTGGCGGCGAGATGCACTCGGCCCGCGGGTGCCGTGGTGCTGGATGTAGAGGGGTCGAGGAATGCGGGCGGTCATGCCACTCAGGAAGGAGCGGACCACAAGATCAAAGTCATCGGCGATTGGCAGGCGATAGTCGTGCCCGCCGATGCGATCGTAAAAGGTATGACGCCAGGCGCGCAGATGGTTGGGAGTGGAGACGATGTGGCGCACGGTATCCCAGGTGAGGGGTGGCGCGAGCGCCACCGGCACACGACGACCGCCGATCATTTCGCTGGCGTAGGACCCGTAACCGAACGCCCAACCATCTGGGAAGAGTCCCGGAAAGCCCGGCCCGTCCGGCTGATCGATCCAATCGAGCCAATCGCTATAGACGAAGTCGATATCCGGATGGGCACCGAACGTCGCGGCGACGATCTCGACCGCCTCGGGCATCAGCTCATCATCATGGTCAAGTTCAATGAGATATTCGCCCCGGCAGAGTGACCCAGCGGCCGCCTTGCTCACCCCGATCGAACCTGGAGGCGGAAGCTGGCGGAAGAAGCGAATGCGTCCGGCGGCCTCCGCCGAAGTCGCCAATCGCTCGATGTGCTCGGCGGTCTCTACTCCTCGGGAATCGTCAACGACGACCCACTCCCAGCGATGGTAGGTCTGGCGCAGCAGCGACCGATACGCCGTGTCGATATCGGAGCCGATTTCGTGGGTGGCGGTGAAGATGCTGACGAGCGGACCAGCCGCGTCATCTTCGGTGAACGACCGCTCTGCCATGACGTATCCTTCCCACTCTATCGCGTTCCGAAAGGGTGACGAGCGCGGATTGATGCTGTCAGGATATTCATGGTGTTGCCTTCTGTCCTCAGCAAAACTAGGATCGTATTGATGACTCTACCAAAGACAGAGAAGGGCGAGTGTCATGCGGCAAAGCGACGAGACCAACCCGTCGTCCGAGAATCAACCCGGGCAACGGGACGTCCTTGATGGGACGGACCGCTCGACCCACAGTAATTCGGTTCGATCCAGCTACGACGGTGGTCTGGTTGGCTGGTCGCGTTCGCGACAGTCGCGCGCTCAAACGCAAGACCACCCTGGCATGGAGCCTGATACGAGTGAGAGCGCACGCAACAACGGGCAGCGCTTCGACAGTCTGACGAAGAGACTGCTGGCCTCGGAGCAGTCGCGCCGGCGCATGATTGCCAGCCTTGCAGCCGTATTGCTCGGTGCGATCGGTCTACAACGTGGCGCGTCCGCTCAAGGGACTCAAGGACCACAGGGTCCGCAAGGCACCGCAAGGCACTCAGGGACCAAGGACCACAAGGCCCGCAGGGGACTCAAGGACACCCAAGGACCGCAAGGCCCGCAGGGGACTCAAGGACCACAGGGGCCGCAAGGCACCCAAGGACCACAGGGTCCGCAAGGGACTCAAGGACCGCAAGGCCCGCAGGGGACTCAAGGACCACAGGGTCCGCAAGGCCCGCAAGGGACTCAAGGACCGCAAGGCCCGCAGGGGACTCAAGGACCACAGGGGTCCGCAAGGCCCGCAGGGGACTCAAGGACCACAGGGGCCGCAAGGCACCCAAGGAACCCAAGGACCACAGGGTCCGCAAGGGACTCAAGGACCACAGGGCCCGCAGGGGACTCAAGGACCACAGGGTCCGCAAGGCCCGCAGGGGACTCAAGGACCGCAAGGCCCGCAGGGGACTCAAGGACCACAGGGTCCGCAAGGCGACTCACAGGGTACCACAGGGTCCGCAGGGGACTCAAGGACCACAGGGTCCGCAAGGCCCGCGCTGTCACGTGCCAATAAACGAGCCAGCTTGGGAGAGACACGAGTTCGAACTCGAGTCTCGCTTTGGGCGCATTCTGAAGCGGTTGCTGCGAGCGGTGGAACGCCGAGACGGACGCCCCTGAGCATAATCCATCAGGAACGCGAACACAGAGGAGCCGTCGCTTCTCTCACGCGGCAATGAAGCACCGACGTTGAGCAATTACGTCGGGGAATAGTCGTGCTCCGACTACCCCTCTGCGCTAATGAGCTTGCACACCTGGCTTCCTTATGCACAATAGGCTTGACCCTCAGGAGATTCAGCCGTTGGAGCAGTGCATGTGAAGGGAAAGCGTATGCGCAGGTTCGTTGGTGTCTTCGCGGCCATTCTGATGGGGCTCAGCATCCTCGCTCCGAGCGTGGACGCGGCCACCGTGCCGATCGCAGGCGCGCCCTTCTATAACACCTGGGCACGCACGGATTATCCCGTCACGACGGGGGTAGTCTCCCGTACCTGGATGTGGGGACCACAGGCAGACTCGGTCGCTCTCGATGAGCCGTACGCCGAATCACCGGGAGGGAAGCGCCTCGTACAGTACTTCGATAAGTCGCGTATGGAGATCACTCACCCGGAGGGGGACCAGAATTCTATCTGGTACGTCACGAACGGACTCCTCGCCGAGGAACTCATCACCGGCCGCATGCAACTTGGCGACAATACGTTCCAGACCTACGCACCAGCGCAGGTGAACGTGGCAGGTGACCTCAACGATCCCAACGGCCCCACCTACGCCAGCTTCACGGGGCTGATGAACGCTGCCCCGCTCGTCAATGGCACCGCCATCGTTCAGACAGTGAATCGGGCCGGCCAGGTTGGCACTGATCCCAACGTGGAAGGCGTCCCGGTAACCGCGCTCGACGTTGGCGCACCGACTCAGCACAACGTCGCGTCGGTCTTCTGGACCTTCATGACCACCGCCGGGCCAGTCGCACAGGACGGCCGGACCGACGGCGGGCCGCTCTTCCAGAATCCGTTCTACGCCACCGGCTATCCGCTCACTGAAGCCTATTGGACGCACGTACTGGTGGGTGGAATTTCAAAACAGGTGCTGGTGCAGGTTTTCGAGCGTCGCGTGCTGACCTACACGCCAAGCAACCCGCCGGGCTGGCAGGTGGAGTCGGGTAACGTCGGGTTGCAGTACTACCAGTGGCGCTACCAGCAGATCGGGATGACTGCCACACCCGCGTCCAACGCGCCGCAGTCTCCGCCGACTGCAGCGGCGATTACGGACGTGATGAGCCGCACGGTCGAGGTAGGCGACCCGACCGTGCACTTCACTCCGGTCGCGCCGCTGGCGGTCGACGACGGACAGGGTGGAGTCTTGACAGCCGTCATCGGGACACGCTCCCCCACGGCAGACGGCTACGGACAGATCGTCTTCTTCTGGCACAACCAGAACTTCCTCGGCTGGGATAGCTCAACGGAGTCGATCGCCATCTCGAGACTGACATCGCCCTCGCCCGGAGTGATCGCCGTAACCTACGTGCACTATGGGCCCAACGATCCGCTGTGCTGCGCCTCGCTGGCGCCGGTGACCATCAACTATAGCTGGAATGGAACAGCGCTCCAGTCGAGCGGAGCGCCGCCAAGTCCGTCAGGCGTTTCCGTCAAGCTGACGCCGTAGTACGGCGCGACGTGGATCAGGAGTGCGTGAACCGATGCCGCGTATGGCTGAAGGTGCCTCGGCGAAAGGCCAGCACGTTGGTCGGAACTACGGCAAAGACGGGGAGGACTTCCTCGTCATAGAATCCGCCGTCGCGGACTTCATAGCGAAAGCGCCCATCCCATTTCCGGCTCCACGCCTCGGCCAGCCGGGTCAACTGGTCGCGCTCGGTCACCTGCACCGCATTGCCCTCCACCACGACATCAAGCCCGTGATCCCACTCGTTGCAGCCGGTCGTCAAAATCACGTGCGAGTTGTGGCGCAGGTTGACCGCTTTCTGTTCGGCGAACCCGGTGCAGAAATGCAGCGCGTCATCGAACCACACCGCGACGAGCGGGGTGACATGCGGCCGACCATCCGCACGCACGGTGGAGATCCAGAAGACCTCGGCCGACTCGATCACTTCCCTTGTCTCATCCCAGTTCGTCGCGGCTGCGTTCGCCGCACTGAACCGTGGATCCAACGAAGTTATCGGTGTGATCATTGGATGCCCTTTCCCGAGACGACCGGCGGCGATTCACGTGCCGCCCGGAATCCGACTGACCGATCTGTGCACCGGCCTTCACCGAATGGTCGAATAGACTCGCGCATTTTCGACAGCATGATGCACTTTCACAAGACAATGAATCGACGCATGGCGTGAGACGAGGCCGCGCTTGTGTGAATCTGTCTACCATGGGCCCGGAGCGAATGACTTACATCGAACAGGTCGCCGAATCCCGACGCGGGCGTGACACGGTGAGGCTTGGATCCGCCTCCGCTGGAAGATGCCGCATCAGCGTCACGAGCAACGTGATCTGCAACGCGGTCATGGTCAATGAGATCGGCGCCACCCCGCCGAAGAGCAACCCCGAGATGATGCCGACCAGGGGCACGAGCCAGAGCCAGGCGACGAGGTAAGGAGCCAATTGCGTGGCCTTACCGCGGGCCAGAATCAGCGCTGCCGGTACGAGCAGGAATGCCGCGCCAGTTGGCTCGCTGTGGTAGGCGGTCAACAGCGTCACGATCAGCGTACCGATGATCTGCCACTGGAAGCGACTGGAGTGCGGGTCCCATGGCCCGCGCCAGAGCCGTGGCAGCAGCGCCAGTGTCGCCAGCGTGAGCACGGCGACCACGAGCAGCCCAATGGTCGTCGAGGCGAAGGGCAGAGCGGTTAGCACCAGTCCACGCCAGTTGATCATCAGTCGCGGATCGATCGCCACGTTGCCGTCGAAACGCGGGTAGATGGTCAGGATCTGGTGCACGTAAGCTACGATTCCGGACACGCCTCCCACGGCGAGCGAGGCAAGCGCCAGAGCGAAGCCACTGGCCGTCGCCCCGAGCAGCAAAGACCAACGACGCTTGACCAGGAAGAACAGCAGCAGCAGTGGAAGATACTGTGGTTTGAGCGTGAGGAGACCGATCCAGAGGCCGGCGCGGAGTTCCTGTCCCTCGTCGAGCGCCAGCATCCCTGCCGTAAAGCAGAAGAAAAGCATGGCGACCACCTGCCCGACGAAGAGCGCCAGCATGAGCGGGTAACTGAGCACCAGAGCCGCCGTAACCAGGGGCCGCCTGCGAGGGCGGGAAACGCCGCGCGAGCTGCCAGCAGGCGAAGCCGGAGATGGCGAGACTGAAGAGGGACCAGAGGAGAAGACCGATCGGCGGCGCTGGCAAGGTAAAGAGACCCAAAGACGGCCAGGAAGATCGGCGGGTAGGGGGATGGGCCGAGATGAACTCCGGCCGCTCCAAGACGCGAGTAGCGCGCGAGCGGAGCCATCGCCGTGGCGATGGCGGAGAGCCGGTAGGCATCGACGGGTGACTGACGAAAGACCACCGCCGCGGCCCAAAAGCGGCTGAAGTCGAGTCCCAAACCGGTGAAGAATCCGTGATAGAGCCAGTCATGGGCGTAGTAGGCGAGCCAGAAGACCAGGTTGAGGACGACCAGTCCCGGGAAGATCCACGGGCGCCGAATCGACCCCGGCCCAGCATGCGTCAACAGAATCTCACGCACGGGCCGGCTGGTCCGGTCCCTCCCAACTAACGTGTGGTCATCCTCGTTCCTCGCCGTCAATGCTGTCCGGCGGTCGCTCAACCACGCCCATGCCGACTTCGGCCGGGCAGGAATGTCGTCCCGGCGTGGGAGCATCCTCTCGGCGCCAACGCAAACGCCATTCCCGCAATCCGAGGACCGCAATGTCTGCCTGAGGAGAAGACCACGAGACACTGAAAAGAGACGAGCAAACGTAGCGGCGGCACCTGTGGCCGCCGAGGTCATTGCCGGATCAAATCGTCACACGAACAACTGTGGCAGGGAGGGAGTGTCTAGTTAGTCAACTGCCGACCCAGACACCGAGTGCAGTTCGACGCAGACGCGAGAACCTCCACGTCCCGCTCCATGGTCCCCCGCATGGATTGAGCGCGTGGAGGTTCTGCCGCCAGTGATGCTACGCGTGACCGATCGTGATGTTAGTCGTCCCCGGTCGCGGCCGCGGTGGGCGTCGGTGGCATCTGATTACGTGATGTATTGTTCACCTGGCTCATCATCGAGCGCTCGGCGTGCTGCACGACGCGAAGGACCAGCCAGCCCGCGACGCCCATGACACCGGCCAGTGAGATCCACATCAGGTACAACGCGGTCGTCGGGTGCGCGCTGCTGGTAAATGCAGTGGCGAACCATGCCAACTTCGGCTGATCGGCAGCTTCGATCGCGAAGATCTGCGGAATGTAATAGAGCACCGATCCAAGGACCAGGAACGCGGTCGCGGCTCGGTAAGCGGCGACATCGTCATCCACCCGGTGTGAAAGCTTGACCGCGAGCGCCAGCAGCAGGCACAGCGCCGCCAGCGAGCCAGTGATCGGCAGATCCGAGTTCTGCACAACGTTCGGCATGAAGAAGACCCAGCCAAGCGCGAAGGTGATCATCAGCACGGCATCGCGCATGAGTAGATAGGACATCCACCAGACGTCGGCGCCGAGCCGCAGTCCGCAGCGGCGCAGCGTGCGCAGCACGTAGGGACGGCCGAGGTGGAGCATCAGGGTCATGGTCCAGAGCGCGGGTAGGAAGGCAACGATCGTGGCGACCAGCCATTTCGCGCCGCCCTGTACAAGCGCGTTACTTATGGCAGTTGCGACATCATCAGGAGTCATCGGTTCAATCCTCTCGTCGTCGAGCGAAACGAGTCAGCTTGCTCGCCGCCCCTATTCGACCTCGGCACGTCCACCGGTCTTGAGCGCGTATCCAGCGGCGACGGCACCAAGTACCGCCAGAATCCCAATGGAGATGTACGTCAGCGGCAAGGACCAGCTGGTGTTGCTGCTGGTGACAAAGAAGTCGCTGATCGACTTGATCGAACCGCTGGCAACATCACTCGCCTGAACGCCCACGACGTACGGAACGAAGTAGCAGAGTGCGCCAATTCCGAGCAGGGCGGTAACCAGGCGGAAATCGCGCAGGTTGTGATCTGGATCGCCCATCAGCTTGACCAGCAGTACCGCGAAGAGGCAGGCAGCCGCCAGACCACCGGTAAGTGGCAGCGCGTTGCCGGTGATGACGTCGGGGAAGAAGAACATGAAGCTCATCGTGACACCGGTGACGATGAGAATGTCACGCACGCCGACGTAGATCAGCCAGAGCAGGTCGGCGCCGAGTCGCAGTGTAAAGCGTCCGATCATATCCAGAATGTATGGTCGACCGAGATGAAGTCCCAGGATGACGAGCCAGATGATTGGCAGGGCCGCCGCGAGCGTACCCTCCATGAATTGCTCACCGCCATCGTTGATTCCGTTGATGATGGCATTGGTCAAATCTTGAACAGTCACGTTAGCACCTCCTTGGCACCACGAGTGATGCGAAGTGAATCAGGATGACTGACGGGCGGCGGATCGTTCGGCACGACGCGCCACGACCGTCGGACAGAGATAGGCCAGGTCGCAGCGCAGGCAGCGGCTGGCTTCCTGGCGCGCTTGCTCCTCGGTGAACCCGGTAGCCGCTTCAGTGGAACTACCGTGGCTCAGGCCGTTGTGGAGCGGCATCTCCGCCCGTGTCGTCGGCCGCAGGTCGAGCATGACCCGGCCATCAGGCGGCAGCGTCGACGCCGTCTCGAACTCGCCTTCGGGCATCTCTGCCGCCTCACTCGGTGAGAGGTGCCGCAGGAAGGCATGAATCTGCTGAGCCGCCTTGCGTCCGTGCGAGGCAGCCAGGATGATCGATTTCGGGCCGTAGGTAACGTCTCCGGCAGCGAAGACGCCTGGGGCACCGGTTGCGAGTGTGGTCGGATTGATCAGCAGACCACCCCACGGTGCCACGCCGACGCTCGTTCCGGACGGAAGGAACGAGGGATCCGGCGCTTCACCGACGGCGATCAGTACCACGTCGGCGGGAAGATCGAAGACGTCTCCTTCGACCGGCACTGGCTGCCGACGACCACTAGCATCTGGCTCGCCCAGCTTCATGCGCTGGCAGCGAACGCTGTTTGCTTTGCCTGCACTACCCAGCACTTCGACCGGAGTGGCAAGCTCTTGCAGCACGATTCCCTCGGAGAGCGCCGCACGAACCTCTTCCTCCTGGGCGGGCATCTCGTGCCGCGACCGGCGGTAGAGGATGGTGACGCTGCGTGCGCCACAGCGGACCGCTGAGCGGGCGGCATCCATCGCGGTGCTGCCACCACCGACAACGATTACGTTGCCGCGCAGCAGGGTGTCCGGCTCCAGGTTGTAGCGCTTGAGGAACGTCGTCGCGGGGATGACCCCCTCAAATTCCTGCTCGCCGGGGATGTCGAGGCGCTGACTGCGCTGTGCACCGACGGCAAGCAGCACCGCATCGAACTGCTCGCGCAGCTCTGGCAGCGAGATATCTCGTCCCAGCGCGGTGTTGAGCCGGAGCTCGGCGCCCAGGCCGAGGATGGTATCGACGTCGTGCGCCAGCTGTTTGCGCGGCAGACGATAGTCCGGAATGCCGATAGCCATCATGCCACCGGCAACCGGCAGGGCATCAATGACCGTGACGGGATAGCCGCGCCGCGCCAGGTAGTAGGCGGCACTCAGGCCGGTCGGCCCGGCGCCAACGATCGCCACCTTCTCAGCATGTCTCACCGCCGGAGGAGGAAACCGGCGAGCTTGCAGCTGTCCGTGATCCATCGCGAAACGCTTGAGATCACGAATGGCGATCGGGGCGTCGAACTCGGCGCGACGACAGGCGGATTCGCACGGCGCGGTGCAAACCCGGCCACAGATGGACGGGAAGGGGTTGGACTCCGACGCGACACGCATTGCCTCGTCGTAACGCCCCTGCGCTACCAGGCTGACGTACAGCCCAGCATTGGTACCGACCGGACAGGCCGCCTGACACGGAGCGCGAAGATCTTCGGTCCGTTCGCCAAGCCAGGTGCGCCAGCTCTGCCAAGTCTCTTTGCGCTCGGCGACGTGCCAGGCACGCCCTTCGCCCCAGGGAGTTTCGCCGGGCTCCTCGGGGGTGGCGCGCGTGTACTCGTCGAGTGCGTGCCAACCATCTTCGGGCGGCAGATGCTCGAGTTGGCCTCGCGCGGCGTAAGTCAGACCCGTCACGCCGCCTTCAATGGTAATTGCGCCGGTGGGACATTCCTGAGCACAGACCTGACATCCGACACAGGAATCGACCTGAATCGGTGCCAGCATCATCCACGGCTCGGCCGCGGCCATTCCGGGAATGGGGCTCAACCGCTCATGGTCGGTGCCGAGTTCGCCCGAGCCGGAGGGTCGGCTCATGTCCAGACAGCGCACCGGACAGAGATCCATGCAGATGCCGCAATTGATGCAGGCATTGGGATCAACGTGGAAACGATAGGCCATGCCGAACTCCTCTCGGCGGGGGAGCAAGCCCAACTAAGAAATCCCCGATTCGTTCGGGAACTCGCGCAAGCGGTCATCGTCATCTCGTGCCCGTCGAACTGCGCTCCAGTTAGGAACGAGATCAGTTCTTCTACTGCCGGGCCAGAGAGGCGGTGCCACGCTTGGCATCGGACAACTTCACCACCGCCATCCGGAAACTGAACTTGGTTTTAGTCTAGGATTCGGCCACCTATGTCACATCCGTGCTACTACCGCACCAAAACGCGTGATTTCACGCAGCCGCATATCAAACCCGTGACAGCGGTATTTCAGGGCGTTACAAAAGCGTGAAAACACGAGAATGAAGGTGATGCGAGCGGTATGAAGGAGGGCTACTGGCAGGCCGGAACCTGCCAACCAGATGACCACCACGGCCCAATGAGCCGAGGTGTTTTGAGTTCTACGGATTCGTCGTCAATTCCGTAATCCGGTCTTGACGACAGTGAGGCATGCGAGGGATGGTTTGCACCCGGATGTGAGATGACGATGAACAGCTACAGTGTGTGTCACCTTGCGACTCTTGTTGCCCCGCCGATTGTCGCCCTGAATCTCACGCCTCATGCTTCCTCAAGACGCTAATTCCCGATCATTGACGCCACCATATGCTCCAGGTCCTGTTCCGTTACCGGGCCACCCACCTCGGCGTCGAGCCAGAAGAATGTCCCTTCCTGTGACCACGTGAACCCTAAAATGTGCGGGTCGGTTGACTTGGCTCGTGTGGCAACTGTGCGCGTTACCGGCTTCCCGGCAATCGTAACTGTGGTCGATGTTCCGTCATAAACATGGGGCAACTTGGTGTTATCGAACTCTCTGATGGTTACGCTGTACGGTTGGTTGAAAGCCGCTGGCGCGTATTCCAGGAAGACATCGTGAACGTTCTGCGGTGTGGGTGTCTGACGCGGTGGGGCTATAACCACGACGCCCTTGTTTACAAGGTACGACGGCACCCACGTTGGCTCAGCAACATAGAACGAGACAATATGCTCCGCCTGAGCGAATGTGAGCGTGAATGGTGGTGATCCTGATGTCACGGTCGCTGGCACGGCACCTCCGCGCTGCTCGATGATCGACGAGACCATCTCTTGTAGGTCAGACTCGGTCACGGTGGTTTGTCCGGCTGGAGGTGTATCCATGACGTACCGAATGTAATAGCCGATGTCGCCCAGCCTCCAGACGTAATAGACAGTGGGTCCGGTCGAGGCAGAGTTTGACACCTCGAACCTCGTGACCGTTACTCCGCCGATCTTCGGATACAACAGACTCCCGGGACTGATCGTCAACGTCTGGCGTTTACCGCTCGGTGGAACGGGCATCAGCATCGTGGCGGAGTCGCCCTCAACGGTTGGCACGGCATCAGTGTTGGTCGTCTGGACAAGCCACACGTCCTGTCCAAACGGCTGCTGGTAGGTGAACATCACGTAGTTGGCCGTTGCCGTCGCGGACACCCCCAAACCGTAGCCGTTGAGGTTGAACTCATTGCGTTCCAAGGTCCCTCCATGGCTCAACACCGCCGGGAGCGGACTGGGAGCCGTGATCGGAAAGCTCGTCCACCTTTGCGCCTGACTGACAGAGACGCTACCAAACCGCCCAATATTGCTGAATGGTGTCGGCATGGGTTGGTTGGCGACCAACGCCGGCGTGATCGTAAACGTCCATGGACCATCAATTTGTCGTGATCCCGTCGTCTGATTGGACGTCGGACTGGAGAGCCGAATAGGCAACGTGAGATGGCGTATCGTGATCGTGACCGTCTTGTCCTTCGGGAAGGGCGATTGGTAATCGAGAGTGAAGGCGATGCTCGGATTCTTACCTATCCCATCCGATTCCGTCATGTAAGGATCGCCGGGGTTGGGCGTGATGCCGTTGATCGTCACGTCGCCAGCGGGATTGGAGCCAAGGATGCTTGGGAATGGCCGGTTAGGGGACACCTGATCGAGTGACAACTGGATCATGAAGCTGAACCGGGTGACCGTACTGGTTGAGTCGACTGACTGCAGCTCCAGCGAGACACCGTTCGCCGTGACCGTCATCGGCAGCTGCGATCCCGTTGTCGCGGTCGCTGTTGCACCAGCACCCACACCACCCTGGTTGCTACCGCCCGAACCACGGAAGAGCGCCGCCAGCACACTACCGACCAGCACCAGCACGAGGATCGCCGCGGCGATCTGTGCCAACTCGCGCGGGATGGTCCGACGTTTCGCAGACTCAGACCGCACCTGCATCGGCGCACGTGCGCCTAAACCTGGAGCGGCGTCATCCCGAGACGCACGCGGCTCTGGTGAGAACGACGTCGGATCGGCATCGGACGGCTCGTCAGAACGAAGTTCACGCGCAAGGTTAGTTACCGCCTGCTCCGGCCAGTCCGCCTCCGGCCAATCGGTCGCCTGAAGTCGGCGGATACGGATGACCGCATCCATGAGGGTCGCCATCTCCGGATCGGTCACTGCGTTGACCGTCGCTTCGTCACCGTGGTTCAGCGCGTCGATCAGGCGATCGAGTTCGTCGGTCTGGCGGGTCATGGCTGGGACTCCTCGTCGAAATGGGCACGCAAGGCTAGGATGGCGCGGTGTTGCAGCACGCGGACGGCGCCGGGGCTGCGCCGCATGAGGTCAGCGACCTCCTCCGTCGGTCGCTCTTCCAGGACTCTGAGGCGAATGACGGTCTGATAGTCGTCCGGAAGCCGGGTCAGCACCTGACGAAGATAGGCGCGTTCGTCGTCGGAGATCACGGCACGGTCGGTCGCGTCCGGTTCGATCAGGTCCACGTGCTGCAGCGGGACGGGAGCAGAGACGGGTTGGCGCCAGCGATCGCGGATCAAGTTCCGTGCGATGGTCGAGAGATAGGCGTGAAAGGGAACGCCGCGTTGCTGAAACTGGTCTAACCGCCGGAGGGCGCGGAGAAAGGCCTCCTGGGTAAGGTCCTGGGCGTCGCTACGATCACGCAAGGCAGCGTAGGCCAGACCGAAGATCGGCCGCCACTCCCGACGAAACAACTCGTCGAGTGCGTCCTCATCCCCATGTTGCGCGCGTTCAAGAAGTGGATCCTGACCCATACGGCTCCCCTCACAAGCAAGAACGGAGAAAACCGTCGGTCGTTACACGCGGTCGCACTTGACGGGTTGAGATTGTTAACTTTCCGCGGGGTACGGAGTCACGTGTAGTGCAAACACGGAAGAGCACCCACCCGCTCGGTCTGAAGTGGGACCGCATGGCGGCTCAACGTGTGTTGAGGTCAATGGGCCGACCGTGGCCGGCCCAATCGATCTAGTGACGATACAGGTACAGACCGCCATTTATCCAGGAGTTCGACAGCCCGAGCACGACCACGGCGGCAATGGCTGCGACGACCAGCGTTGTCACCAGGACCGTGAGGCGCGAAAAGCCGCCGGGTATGCGCGGTCCGCCGAGCCAGGACGTCGCGAGAATGCGCAGCGCCGGAATCAGCCGACCCAGCGTGTGCAGGGTTATCACGCCCGCCCAGCCAGCGACGGCGGCCTTGTGCACCCCGACCGCATCGAGATGATAGCCAAGAATGGTGAGGAACCCGTTCCGGCTAGCCGCCGGTCCCAGCGCGATGAGAGCCAGTCCCGAACCGAGCGCGGCTAACGTGAAGAACACCACCCATGGGCCCAGGAGACGCAAGGGCATCGGCGGCGGCCCCGCACGACGGTAGTGCGGTTTCCTGGAGTAATAGCCCCATATGCGCCAGCTGGTGGAGACCGTCTTGAGCAGCGCCAGGGGAACAAGGAGCACGCCGATCACCACGTGCCAGTTCAGGAACCGGTGCAGATCGACCACCGTTCCCACCTCGACCAGGAACAGAGCCAGCAACATGAGGCCGGTCCAGGCCGTCAGCCGAGCATTCCCGGCCGGTCCGCCAGTTTGAGGCAACACCGGGTCGTTGCGATACTCTTTCCCGATAGCCTCGTTGAGCGTGTCGTCCGCCCAACGTCGCACATTCATCCAGCGTTCTCCATTCGATCAGCACCTCAATAACCAAGCTTGCTGGAAAACGAAACACGTCAACCACCGCAGATCCCATCCCAGCGTAGGGAACGCGCTAGCCAGCCTACACCGCGAACCTTAGACGAAGGTGAGAGAACGTTCTGACGAGATCCACGATCATCGAGCAGACGATGCCCCCGGCCTGACCCGCGGCAATCCCGACGATGTTGACCTTGCATAGGTCGTTTGGCGTGGGGAGACAACCTGACGTCTTCTGAAGCATCCTCCGCGGAAGGACCCAACGTTGGGCGACGACGAACAGGTTGTGAGAACGCCAGCGCAGCAATCCGAGCGAAATCGCGCTCGGGCTACGACAGACTGAACGGCGGATATTCGTCAGTTACCAGCAAGAAGGCATAGGCCTCCACGCGAAGGCACCAGCGGGCGAATCCCACCACAAAATCGAACAACCCCCGCGGATACGTCCCGGTGAAGAGAATCGCGAACCAGGCGATCAAGATCGCGAAGAACGCGGCGATTCCGAGAAAGATGAGCACGAAGTAGTGGGGGATCGCCAGGAACCACTTCACCAGTGGCAGCCAGCGATTGAGGTCCCGTTCGACATCTGGGTAGTCGAGGTCAAGATGTACCGCCTGCTCCTCGACAGTCGACGGGTATCGATCGGTCAACAGTGCGGCATAGGCGCCAACGCGTGCGCTGAAGCGAGCCAGCTCGCGAGCGAAGTCGAACCACCAACGCGGATATCGTACGCGGAACACGATCATCAAAACCGTCGCGGCGAAGAGCGCGCTGCCAATGCTAAAACCGGTGGTCCGCAGCCGTTCACCGGTGTCCGTGACGACGGTCCCACTCCCGGAAGACGTGATCAGGCCGAGAATGATGGCGATCGGGATGATCCAGATCAGTCGGAAGAAGCTACTGAGACGGTCCAACTTCTCGGGGTAGTCGACGTTGAGACGGGCAGCGTACGGATTTGGCAGAGTCGCCACGGTTTACCTCCGAATGCACTGATACGATGGATTCCGTCTGCACCGGGACGCCCTGGCATCGGCATCGATCCCGGCTCGACAACGTTGTCTCATGATCGCCATCGCATCGGCGCCAGCATCCACTGCCTCGACGTTACAGAATCGTGCCAATGAGATCGGCTGGTCTGCGGAGCGCCAGCGCCTGAATGCAACAGGTTCCCGCCGCGCGTGACGCGCGACATCGTTCATACCAGGCTCGGCGATGTCTCTTAATCCCTCACGCCAGCAATGGCGCCAGGATGCCGGTCAGGAAGATGCCGTCGAAGACGCCCGCGCCGCCGATGCTGACGATGACGGTGTTCGAGACCGGAATGCCGTCGCTGGCATCGCCCAGGTACTGCATGCCGCTGGCGGCGGGGCCAAGCAACTCGCCACGCAGAATGCGCGGGAGATTCAGCAGATCGGCTCCGGTCAACGTCCCAAGCGTGCCGCCGATGTACGCCACCGGCGCGGCCGACGACAGGTCGGCTCCGAACAGTCGCACCAGCGCGTGGGCCGAGAGGGCCGCCACCAGGGGCGCGATGAAGGCGGGCAGCGTTATGCCCACGCGCGCCTGCGGCCGGGCGAAAAATTTGGCCACCCCAGCAACGATGGCAACCGCCACCACGGCTGATGCCACCGAGGTGGTGCGCAGGCTGAGCAAATAGCCTGAAAAGACGATCGGCACGATGGCACCACCGACGTTGATCGCCAGCACCTCCTCGGTCACGATCGGCGGGTAGTAATGGACCACCGGTAGCAGCCAGCGTAGCGTGCGTGGCAGCTGCGCCGCCCGCGGATCGGCCAGCACGATCTTGCGGCGGTTCAATGGGATATTGATCATGCTGCCGAAGAGTGACGCGAAGAGGAGCAATGTCGCGGTCGCGGGCGAGAGACCGAGCCGGTGGAAGGCTTCGGTCGCCAGATTGAAATAGATGACCGCCACTGCCACCGGGATGAGGAGCAGCAACAGGAAGAGCGGCGTCATCAATGGGTTGGACGGCCTCGAGTTCATCCTCTGTTCCCGACGCGAGGCGCGACAAAACGTTGGTGGTGGGACGATAACGGCCGACGTCCGCAAACGCAAGAGCCAACTCTTGCGCGATCACGACCGTTGGTGAGTGGATTTCCTTTGCCGCTACTGAGCTCTGAAGCGTGCGGCCAAACGATCGAGAAACTGCGGACTGAGCAGATGACGGATTCCGTGCTGATAGATCCAGCGCAGTAAAGCAGGCTCCACATACTCGTAGCCGCCCGGCTCGAGCACGATCTCACCGCCGTAATTCAGCTTGTAGTAGGTGCGGCCGTGTTCCTCCGGCGTGACGACGCCGCAGCCGGATCGCACGCGCTCGGCCAGATCCGCGTCGATCCCCTCAAGATCGTAAAAGTGATAGCCGTCCCGCTTGGCCCATTGCATGGTGACCCAATCCAGCAACTGGTTCGGGCCGAGCGACGACTCGCGGCCGGACCAACCGATGCTCTTCGTGAGCACGGTATCACCAAACGGTACCACCAGCTGTGACGAGATCGGCTCGTCACCTCGTTCGACGATGAAGAGCTTGAGCCAGCCGAGCGGCGCCAGCAGGCGCCACATCGCCTCAAGATAGCCGAGCGTCATCGGTGTGAACCCCTGGCGTCTAGCGGTCGTCGACAGGAGGTGATGAAAGGTCGGCAGGTCCTCTTCATTACCTTCGCGACCGGTAAGTCCGGCCGACAGCCCACGGCGGATCTGTCGCCGGGTGCGCTTCTTCATTTGCGAGAAGAGGGCATCGCAATCGCAACGCAGATCGACCTTCACGGTGGCAGTTGGCTGGGGGGCGAAGCTACTCGGATTGAACCCGAATTCGGGCAGTCCCTCTTCGACAACGTTCTCGCCCTCAGGAGGCTGCATGAGCAGATAGCGAAGACCGAGTTGGTGAGCAAGCTTGCGCAACGCCTGCAGCAAGAGCTCGACAATCGAGGGGTCTGGCTCGGCCGTGACCGGACCGCGAGGAACGTAACCTACGTCACCCAGCACCGGCACGTGCCGCAGCATCACCTGAGCGCCGCCGACGATATCGCCGTCCTGTCGCGCCATCAAGCGCACAACCTTGCCGTTATCGGAGGTCTTGAGCTGTCCCCAGCGACTCGTCTGCGCGTGATGATTACCTGGTATGCTTGCGAGAAATTCATCCCACACTGGCGCAATTGGCGCTTCACACAACTCAACCATTAATCCCATGTCAATACCGTGCTCTATTCCTCATTCATATCGAATCCCGAGACAAGTCATCGGGATTCAGACTAGTTCCCTCGCGTGTTTGCGTCAAACGTGATTTTGTCCTGGTTAAGTGCGAGACGATTGTTTAAGCGGTTTCCGCCACAGAGCGGAGTTGCGCGTGGCACACGACATCGTGCTGACAATTCTCATCGAGATGCCGCGGCGCCCGAGTTGTTTCGGGCGCCGACGCGCGCATGGTCTCCAAGCGGCGGCCGGTGTGCGCCGGCCATCGAAGGTCACTGGACCAGATAAACCTTGGGCGTTGCGGTTGAGACGTATTCTTTGTACTCAATCGTCGTATTGTTGCTGCCGCTCAAAGTGAAGCTGTTCGCGATGAGCTGCCCGACCATAACCTTGCTACTGCTCGCTCCAGACATAGAGAGAGTGGCACTTGGAAGGTAGACCGCACCGTAACTAACGGCAGAGGTTGAGCCAGTCCAGTAGAAGGTCTGGGTATCGTTCGAATTAGCGTACATGAAGACACCTGGGTAATAGCCGGGATAGATCTGGGTGGTTGGGGCTGTAAATCCGAACGCCGCGCTACCGCTTGATTTCAGATAGCTCTTGTGGTCGAAGTAGAGGAAGACGTTGCTTCCGCTGATTGTCGAGCTGCCTGAGTCAATGAAGTTCCCGTAGTCAAAATAGTACTCACCCGACGGAATACTGAAGCTTGTGCTTCCGGACATATCCATACTGCTTGACTGTGATGCCGAGCCCAAGAACCAGGCCTGAACGTAGGCATTGGGGTCAGTGATGATCTGCGAGCTTCCCGAAAAGGACATTCCAGCCCCGTTTTCGAAGTAGAATTTGTAGGTTCCTGGCTCAAATGTCACCTTTGAGGAACCCGAAAAACTGAGCCCGCTGCCGCCGTCGAAGATGTACGTGCCTGGATAGAGGGTCACGTTGTCTGAGCCACCGGCGCTGATTCCGCCGCCGCCCGAGAAGTAGAAGTAGCTATCTGTCGAGGTGGTGCCACCAACTCCGAACTCGTTGTCAGGCGCGCTGCCGCCGATCTTGAAGGTGGCTCCGTTCAAGAACGCGTAATTTCCTTTGTCGAGCTTGACCCACGGAGATGATCCGCCGACGCTGATGCCGCTCCCACCGTCGAAGATCCAGGTGCCACCCTGAAATTCCACGCCGTACTGATAGCTGATCGACACACCCGCATTGTCCATCTTGTAGTCGCCCTTGGGGAAAACGTACTCTTGATTGCTCCCCGTGATACCAATATTGCACGTGTACGTTCCAGGGGTGCCAACATAATCGGCAGACTTCTGACCTGACCAGCCTGGCTTGGTGTAGCACTTCTGCGATGCCGGGTTGACATCGGCAACGGGGTCACTCGGGAAAGTTGGCAGTCTTGGCGGTGAGATCTTGTCCTTTAGCGGGTCCTCGACAATGTCGGAACTCGGGTTCGTTCCGCTACCACCTTGAATGGTCGTGCTACCAGAAGTGTGAAATCCCGCGTGGGCGTTGACCCACTCGTCCGCCGTAATTCTCGTACTGCCGCTCGTATTAATGTCGTAATTCGAGACGACGCTACCGCCGATCACCTTGATGGTCGTGCTCCCCCCGGTCTTGATACCGCCGGATGTTGAGTTCAGCGCCAGCAGAGCTGCGTCGCTCGACGCTCCAACCACTCCAGCCGTCGCCGTAGCACTCACTTTCCACGGTCCGCGGTAGACCACGCCGGTAAAGAAGCGCTGCACGTTCTTGGTAATGGTAACCTGGACAAAGTTCTTGTCATTGGTATGCGGGCCGCTGGTGGGCGGCCAGTTGACGGTGACGTCACTGGTGTTTACCGAGGCGTTATCGGCGCCGTAGGCTTTCGCCGCATCGATGATGTCACTGCTACCACCGCTGTTCATCGCCGCAACCGCGGCCGCCATCGCCGCCGAGTCGGCGGCGGATTGCACCTGGCGACGCTCGGACATTGCGTAACCGACGTCAACCGCCACCGCCACGAACCCGACAAGTACGACCATGCCGATGGCCACCATGATCATTACCTGACCCCGGTCTCGGCGACGGAACAACGATTGTAGATGACGCATTTTAGTGAACTCCTCGGGACGCGAGTCAGTAATAGACGATCGACGTACTCGACGATGAGAGGTTGATCGTCGCGCTGCGGATGGCATAGCCAACGAGCGGGCGATACGAGAATGAGACCGTCACGGTAACGTGGTGACCAGGCACCATATCGCCATCAGGACGGCTCACCGTTACCTGAATATTGCTGGCATTGGGGATCGTCAGGTGTTGCAGAATCGCGTTCTTTACGTCGGTCGAACTGACGATGTAGGTCGACTGATTGTCGGTGCTGACGTCCGCTTCCACCGTCCCATGAACCGCCGCGTAGCGCGCGCCTACACTGGCCGCATTGGTGATCTCGTTCTGGTTATAGAGGAGCCAACCACCCTCCATCACCCCAAAGAACATCAAGAACAGGATTGGTGTAACGATCGCGAACTCGACCATGTTCTGCGCGCGAAAACGCCTTTGTTTCGCGGTCTTTGCCATCATCTTCTATGATCCATTTACTCGCATCTCGACCTGTCGACGAATCGTCAGGCTCGAGGGCATTGGCGGCAGCGAAAAAATCGGGTGGTATTCATAGGTCACCGTCACCACTACCTTCTTGTATGGGGTAGTCGTGTTGGGGACGTAGAAAGAGTCATTCTCTTCAACTGAGGTCACGGTCGGAGCCACACCGAAAATCGACCCGCCAGCGGCCTCGAGTGCCGCATCACTGATCCCGGACGTGTCACTCGGGTTAAGCGAGGCGTAGTCCGCGCCCGATCGAGCCATATTGCCGATCGTCTGGTAGGCAATCATGACCCGCCCGGCGTCGATCGACAGCACGATCAGTATCAGCAACACCGGCGTAACCAGTGCCAGTTCGACCAGACTCTGTCCGCGTGAGCGACGTAATTTGTTCCGATGCAATGTTGATCTCATAACGACTCCGGGCCATCAGACAATTCCTACCACTATCTAGTCTAGGTCCGTTGCCGTTGCTCGGCAGCGCCTATTGGTACCGTGTAAACGGCGACTGGCGTCGCAATCCGTACCACCTCGTTAATACGTTCGTATGCAGCACAAGAGGCACTTCGGCCCTTCGCCCAGCCCACCATGCAAGTTCACCGCGCTAATGGAATCTGGTGATATTCCGCGTACGTTCGCCTCTCAGGAGCGGTAGTGCATGATTATGCGCTAGTGAAAAGAGTGTCGCAGGTCCGGCTGGGAACCTGGACACTCAGACAGGGTGGAAGGACTCGAGTCCCGAGGAGATGGCCACGGCCGGAGATACGGGCGAAATGGCGACGAAGGCTTAGCCGTGTGCCTTTTGGGGTGAACCTTGGTGCTCCGACTTCTCCTTCGAACCGACAGACCGCCTCGGCCAGAGGCTAATCTCCCCAACGAAGGAGATCAGGGCCGGCACC
This sequence comes from uncultured Chloroflexia bacterium, assembly GCA_963782955.1. Classification (GTDB taxonomy): domain Bacteria; phylum Chloroflexota; class Chloroflexia; order Thermomicrobiales; family Thermomicrobiaceae; genus CALAGB01. The sequence continues at coordinate 1,407,968 of CAWALJ010000002.1, forward strand.
AAGTAGGACCGGACCACGAAGGAGTCGATGAGCACACCAACCGCCATCGCGAAGGCGAATTCCCGGAAGGAGACCAGTGTCACGATGTAGAGCGTGGCAAAACTCAGGCTAAGCGTGATAGCCGCCACCCGAATCGCATGACTGGCCTGCGAACCGGCGGTTTCGACCGCGTCTCGTAGCGGCATCTCAGCAGCGCGCTCCCAGATCCGCCCAACGACGTACAGGTTGTAATCTGATCCGAGCGAGAAGAGGAGCACCGCGACGGCGACCAGAACGTAGAAGTCGATGTAGGAGTGACCCAGATAGCCCTCGAAGACGTAGATGGTCAGCCCGAGGGGCGCCGCGACCGCCAACGCACTGGTGGCCAGCAGGTAAAGGGGCGCGATGACCGAGCGGAGCAGCAAGGTCAACAGGATCAGGTCCAGGAATCCCGTGGCCATGGCGACCGGCAAGATACTCGCCGTGACCGCGTCGCGAATCTCCACCGCGACCGCCGTATCACCGGCAAATCCGGACTGTGCCTGGGGCAACCCGGCCTTGCGCATCAGATCGGGCATCCGGCCTTCGAGCGACTTCAGATGACTGATCGCTGTCGACCCATACGGATCACTGTCGAAGATAATGACGTAGCGCGCGGCCGCCCCATTGGTTGAGAGGACCACACCGAATTTCTGATTGAGTGGCTGCTCGCGCGGTCCGACGATGCCCGCCACCCCCGGTTGTTGCTGGATCAACGCTTCCAAGCGGGATAGTGCGGCACGATCGTTGGTGACACCCGGCTGCTGAATCAACAGTTCGGTCGGGCTGATGATCCCCGGAACAAACCCTTCTTCGGCAGCTACCGCCGCTTGATGCGACGTCGCGCTATTCGGCATGTCTTCGAAGAGCGGCATGCCGACCGCGACACGTTTGACGCCGCTCGCGGCCAGGAGCAGCAATACGACCGTCACCACGATGATGGCAAAGGAGAGCCCGTGCGACAAAACCGGGTGCCGCTGTCGAAACCGGCCGCGCCAGCCGAGGTGGAACACTTCCTCCCCCGTTGTCTCCGGCACGTGTGGCCAGTAAGCGAGCTTGCCGACGATCGAGAGCGTCGCGGGCACCAATGTCATAACGACGATCAGCGAAACCATCACCGCGCCGCCAAGCGTCGGTCCGAGCACTCGCAGGAACTGGAGCTTGGCGAAGATCAGGCTGGCGGCGCCAGCCGCGACGGTAAGGCCAGCAACGGCCACCAGTGGAATGACGGCAACGCTCGCGTTGCGGGTGGCCTGGACCTTATCGCCGTTCTCCTTCATCTGGTTCCGTGTTCCGGAGAGGAAGAAGACCGAGTAATCGGTACAGATTGCCAGCACCAGGACCACGAGCAGCGGCCGCAGCTCGATCGGCAGGACAACGTTGTTGTGCACCCCAACGTAGGCCACCGCCCGCTCCGACACGATGTAGGCGGTACCCGCCGCGAACAGGGTCAACAGCGGCGCGCCAATCGAACGGAAGGCGATACCGACCACAATGGCGATCAGCACCACCGTCGCGATCTCGACCCAATGCAACGACGAACTGATGATGTTCCCTTGCTGGGCTCGAATCGGCACCACGCCAGTCATACCAACGAGCGAATCGCCCGGCTGATTGATGTGCGTCCGCTCGAAGTTCAGCGCGGTGAGATATCGTGAGTAGATACCCATATTGGGCTTGAAAAAAAGAAACGTGAGCGCGGTCGTCGAGGTCTCATGAGAGAACGGTACGAGCGGCTTGTCGTTGATGAGTGGCAACGCGCCCGCGATGTTGGTGTAGTCAGAATACTTGTGCTGGGTCAGATTGAGCGCGCGCTCAACAACCCGTTGTTGGGCCGCGGGCGAAAGGCCGTTGGGGTTGCGCTGCACGATGATGGTGCGGCTGGTTGCCGGAACTGCGAAGAGCTTCGCCGACTCCTCCTCGATTCTCACCGCCTTGGAGTTGTCCGGCGCGAGCACGCTGATTGGCCCGCTCTCCGACTGTCCGATTCCCGGCAGGTAGAGATAGGCTCCGACCGCGGCCGCTATCCAGATCAGCACGATCACATAGCGTGCGGGGCCGGTCAGTATCTTCGCCATCCAATATGAGATTCCAGTCGCGCGATGCACTCTTCACTCCGGTTCCAGTCCCACCATTCCCGTTCCCTCATTGTCAAAAACGGTGCCACCCATCCGCAGACGGAAGTTGAAAAGAGGATCTCAAGCATGTCGCAGAGTCACAGCGCGCGAGGAGAGAGGCGCGGTGATGCGACATCGGCTCACAGTGATATCGGGCAATCAGCAGGCTGACGTGGGGTCGGGAGGAGACGAAACGTGGTCAATTCGTGGCGAGCAGCAGTTCCTCCGAATTCGTTGGTGGGCGGAGACCGTCTGCTCTGTCCGCAAAGTAACGCTGGGCCAGAGTGGCTGCCGATACGTGCTGAATTTCTCGAAACCCGGCTTCCCTCGCCAGGGCCTGCATCTCCACCGGAGTGAAAAAGCTGATGAACGGAGTACCACTCGCTCGCGCTCCTTTTGCTGCCCACTCGAGCCCGGGACGTACCTCGGGGTCGGCAAGTTCGAGCGGCAGGATGAATGTCGTGGCGAGGGTGGAACCTGGGGCGAGTGTTGCGACCTGTCGCAGGGCGGCCACATTCGCCTCCCTGGTGAGGTACACGCTGACGCCGGTTGAGACCACGACAGCGGGTTTGTCGGCGTCGAAGCCAGCGGCAGCCAGCCGCTCCCGCCAGGAATCGCCCGCCTCAAAGTCGACTGGGACCAGTCGCAGCCATTCCGGAATGCCGAAGCCAAGATCGATCAGGCGCTGACGCTTCCAGGCCTGATGGCCGGGTTGATCGATTTCAAACACGTTGAGTCCAGCAGCGATTTCTGGACGACGCTGGGCGAAGGTGTCCAGACCGGCACCGAGGATGACGTACTGCCCGATCCCGCGACCAGCTTGTTCCACGACCATATCCTCGATGAAGCGAGCACGGGCAACGACAGAGGCGCGGAAGATTCTCGTCGCCTCTGGGTCCATATCCGGTCGCTTCTGCCAGCCCTCATCTGGCGCCGCCAACTGAAGGCCGATCTCATCTTCGAAGACATGCGGAGGCGTATCGACGTGCATATGCATTGCTCGCCAGAGGGCAACTCGCACCGCCGAACTATCTGGCCCTAACGTTGGGTCGTTAGCCACACCGTCCTCGCTTCTCTGCGATCGTCGATTACTGAATCACTCATCTCGTGACGACCGGTGATTACCATCTCGGTAGGTATAGGTCAGTTCCTCTGCAGACCGTGCCGAACATGCTGGGAAGCAACATCGATCGCAACCCAAATTTCCACTCACTGGTCACGAGGGGATCCCTTGGTGCTCCGTCCACGGGAAGTTGACAGGTGTCATTCTGCGTAGACGACCATCGTGGATGTGTCACCCTGAGCGGAGCGCAGCGGAGTCGAAGGTACTCCTCACGTACGCGAGGTGAGAGATTCGTCGCTTCGCTGAGAATGACACCAACACCAAGGTCAGCGACTCGGAATTGCAGAGTCTCTGTGGTCGCGAATTCAGCGCGATATGTCTCGCTGTCAGCCGATGCGGCGCAGCTTCTTCAAGCTCTTCAGCTCACGCGGCGGGTCCATTCGGCGTCCACGAATGGTGAAGGAGACCTCGCCGACGTAGATGTCACCGTGGGAATCAAGCGCGATGCCGTGCGGCGCGATGAATTTGCCCGGATCCTCGCCTTCGAGCGGATCGCCAACGTGTGCCAGCAATTTGCCGTCCGGACTCAAGATGGTGACGCGGTGCCCCATGCCCGGCGGATCCTCAGCGCCTCCCAGGTTCAGCTCGCAGATGTAGAAGTTACCGTCCGGGCCAATAGCCATGCCGTCTGGACGGAAGATGTTGTTCCACATGCCGATCGTGTTTCCCTCGGAATCGAAGATCTGCACCCGGTGGTTCTCGCGCTCAGCGACGTACACACGATCGTCGGCATCGATCACCACGTTATGCGGCAGGTTGAATTGGCCCGGATCGATACCCGGCTCTCCCCAGGATTTGATGTGCTGGCCATCAGAGGTGTATTTATGCACCCGGGCGTTGCCGTAGCCGTCGGTGATATAGATATCGCCGGTCCTGGCCGAGACAGCCACGTGCGTCGGCCGATTGAACGGCTCACCACCCCACTTCGTCGCCGCCTGGTTGGGCGTGCCGATCGTCAACAGTAGCTCGCCTTCGGGGGAGAACTTGGTGATCGTGTGGGTTCCGTCATCGACGCAGAAAATCGAGCCATCTGGGGCAATGTGGATCCCGTGCGTGCGTGAGCTGAAGATCCCCTGTCCCCAGGTTTGCAGCAGATCTCCTTCCCGATTGAAGACCAGCACCGGGTTTTCCGGGTTACGTGTGAGAACGTAGACCTGATCGCTGGCGTCGACCGCCACACCCGGGCATTCGATCAGCCGCATCCCTTCCGGTAGGCTCTCCCACTCGCTCAAAGCCTCGTAGGTGAAGTTGCCGCTTCCGACGGTAACGCTCATGATCTCCGCTCCTTCATGTGCCAGGCGATCGCGGATCCGATCCGCACGATACGATCGAGGGACTTATCCGCCTTCATGCGGGAACTCATGCCCGGACGATGCGATCGTGGACGGTCAAGCATGATCGGCCGATGACGCTCAGTCTCCAGCAGCCCAGGAAGGCTGTCAACCGGAATGGGCGTGGCCGTGAGCGGGTCCTCATAGTCAACAGTTCGGCTCCGAAGCAGGGTGTGCGTGCCCTGTTGCCAACCAAGGTACAGGCGTCGTTGTGAGGCGACAGCCGAAGGATCTCTGCACAAGACGGCGTACGAAGAGATCCTTCACCGCACTTCGCTCCGTTCGGAATGACCAATCGACAGTCGTCGTCCGCCTATCGCAACGACCGTCGATATCACGCTGGGCTCCTGCTCACGAAGACATCCGGCATCGACTCACTTGATTGGTACACGATTGTTATGTATTGCGCCTCAGCGCATCGAATTTGTGACCATCAACATGCCAGATTGAGGATGGGTCACCGACGGGTTCGCGCTGGTGATGCCCGCCACGCCCCGGTCGGAGGAAACGCCCCCGGCCCGAGATGCCGCCACTCGCGCCATCGAGCAACCTGAAAGGAGCCTCACATGCGCTGGCGACTTCTACTTCCACTCCTTGTAATCACGCTACTGCTGTTTCCCGGCGTAGCGCTCGCTCAAAGCTCCACGTCGACGGATGACTTCCTGCTCCGCGTGAATGGGCCAATCACGGTGAACGCCAATGAAGAGGTCGGCACGGTGATGGTCATCAGCGATAACGCGGTGATCAACGGCATCGTGCGACAGGACCTGATCGTCATTGACGGCAATGCGACCGTTACCGGAACGATCGAGGGAAACGTCACGATGGTACGTGGCACGCTCGATCTGCGTGGCACATCCCGCGTCGCGGGAGACGTCAACCTGGTGAATAGCAGTATCACCCGCGCGGCGGGTGCAACGGTCGAGGGGAGCGAGACCCACAGTTCGTTCAACTGGTCCGGTTGGGAACTGTTCGCCTTCTCGGTCTATCTCTGGATTAGCGGCACCATCGCTCTGATCGTCGCCGGACTGATTTTCGCGGCGGTGGGCGGACGGCAACTGGTTCGCTCGGGCAATCTGATCTCGCAGCAACCCGGCGCAACCATCCTGGCCGCGCTGATCGTCGGTATCGGCATCCCACTCGTGACCGTGGTGGCGTTTGCCTCCATCCTCGGGATTCCGCTCGGGCTCGGGATGCTCTTCTTCCTGATCCCAGCGCTGTGGTTCTTCGGCTACCTCGTCGCAGGAACCAAACTCGGACTGATGATCCTGCGGCCGCGCGCGGTCAATCACCCCTATCTGGCGGCGGCGCTTGGGTTGCTTGTGCTGCAAGCTATCGGGCTGGTCCCGTTTGTGGGCGGCTTCGTCGACTTCGTGGCAGGCATCCTCGGCACCGGTGCGCTGGTTCTGCTCGGCTGGCACGCATGGCGTGGCCCACAGGAGGGTCAACCGGTCGAAGCTCGCTATGCTGAACCGGCAGCGTGACATACACCATATCGACCGAGAGCGCACGTCGTTCTCCCGGTCTCTGGAGGTTTGAGATGGCTACAACGCAAGAACCGAAACAGAAGCGAACCTGGACCGAACAGATTGAGGTCACCGGCGAAGACCTTAAGAAGCGCGTCGAAGAACTGATTGAGGAAGGGAACGTGCGGCGCCTGATCTTGCGCAACGAGCATGGCGACGTCCTGATGGAGATTCCGCTCACGGCGGGCGTCGCCATCGGGTCGGTCGTGACGCTGTTCAACCCGGTTCTCACGGCGCTTGGCGCGCTTGGTGCGGTGCTGGCACACCTCAAGCTCGAGGTTGTACGCACCGAACCAGACGACGACTAACATCCGGGAACATGCCCGGTCGGGCGTGTTCCCAACTCCGATTTTTCAGAGCATCGGGATGGAAGGAGAGAACAAATGACCGCGGAACACGTCACCGAAACACCGATGACACCCCCGGTCGAGCCGAAAGCTGAGACGATGCCACCGGCCGATGTCGAAATCCCCGAGACGACCGGAATCATGGACCGTGTGATCGAAGGATCGATCGGCAAGGCATTGAAGAGCGTTGACGCCCATAACGTCTTCGGTGATCCGGTCACCCAGGGGAACCGTACCGTCATTCCGGTAGCCCGTGTCACCATCAACTACGGCTTTGGTGCCGGAAGCGGACGCGCCGAGGATGAAGAGAAGGGACCGACCGGCAGTGGTGGCGGCGGTGGTGGACGAGTCAGGACGAATGCGATCGGCTACATCGAGATGACGCCCGATGAGGCGCGTTTCGTCCCGATCCTGGACCGCTCGACGCTGATCACCAGCCTTATCTCGCTGGCTGGGTTCGCCCTCTTCCTCAGCCTGCCACGGCTGCTGCGACGGCGACGCTGATAACCAACGCCACGATGAGGCACCACCCTCCAGTCGACCTATCTGGGCCTGATCTGGAGGGTGACGTTGTGTAACGCGCCGAACCGATCGCCACTTCCGACGTACAGCCGCTTAAGATCGTAGCCCGCCACATCCTTGATTGCCTTGCTGCCGAACCTGACTCGCGGTCCGTCGGGCAAGGTCACGTCTACCGCCAGCAAGCTACCACGGGCCGCGGCTCGCCGGTCGTCGCTTGAAAGAGCTTGTGCGAGACTGATTTCCGTGCGCTCACCGTCGCACAGACTGGTACGAAAGCCGTGAGTCGCAAGCTGTTCCTGAAGAGTTGAAAGTCGCATGCCACTCGGTGCCGTCACAGTCAGGTTCTCGGCATCAATCTCGATTGTGAATTCAGACTCGCGAGCTGTCGCTGTTTCTTTTGGCGCTGAGGACGAACCCGCTCGCACCAGGCTCGCCCCACGAGTCGTGGCGAACACCTCGTCGATCGCCTGACCAAACCGCGGCAGGGGTGGCTCGTCGTCCGACCAATCCGGCAACAATACCCCAGGATTGAGCAACCCATCCGGATCGAACGCCCGTTTCACCGCTCGCATGGCGGCGATCTCGCTGGCGCTAAAGCGCTGCCGCATCAACGGTCGCTTCTCGCTTCCCACACCATGTTCGCCGGTCAGCGTGCCGCCAAACTCGAGCGCCTGATTGGCGATCTCGGCCACCAGCGCATGCACGCGCTCCACTTCGGCCGGGTCATGATCATCGAACAGCACGATCGGGTGGATGTTGCCATCTCCCGCGTGACCGGTGGTAAAGACATGGAGTTGATAACGCTCGGCCAGGGAGCGGACCGCCCGCTGCATCAATGGGATGCGCTCGCGCGGCACCGTCGTATCGCCGATGTAGAAGGCCCGGCCACTGGCCAGCGTTGCCTGGCCAATCTGCAGCCGCCCGCGCCAGAGCGTGGCTCGCTCCCGCGGGTCATCCGCGCGCCGCACTTCCCGCGAGCGTCGCCGCAGTCGTTCCTCGATGGCAGCCATCTCCGCGGCCACCTCGGATTCGCTCCCCTCGATATCGATCAGCAGGATGGCGTCAGCATCCGCCGGATAGCCAGTCGGCGCCATGGCCTCGGCCACCTCCAGTGAGGGGCGGTCCATGAACTCGAGCGCCGCAGGTATAACCCCGGCGCTGAGGATGTCGGAGACGGCATCGATGGCCGCCTCGATGTCGTCGAAGACGGCGAGGAGCGAACTGGTTAAGGCCGGCAATGGCCGCAGGTGCAGTTCGGCCTGAGTGGTCACCGCGAGGGTGCCCTCGGAGCCGATCACCACCCCGAGCAGATCAGGGCCACGATCGCTGGCATGCAGCCGAAGCACGTCGCCACCCAACAACACGCACTCGACTCCCAGCACGTGATGCACGGTGACGCCGTGTTTCATGCAGTGCGGTCCGCCGGAGTTTTCGGCGATGTTGCCACCGATCGACGAGAGGGGTGCCGACGCGGGGTCGGGCGAAAAGCAGAGACCGTGCTGCTCGAGCTGTGCGTTGAGGGTGCCATTCAACAGTCCTGGCTCGACGACGGCGACGCGTTCTTCCGGGTCGATGCGCAGTACGCGATTCATGCCGCGCAGATCGAGCAGGATGCGCTCTTCCGATGGCAGAAATCCGCCACCCACGTTTGTTCCGGCGCCGCGCGGCACCACCGGAATGCCGTGAACTTGGGCAAAACGCAGCGTGGCCGCGACATCCTCCAGGCTACCCGCGCGCACCAGCACACCTGGCACGCCGCGTTGGGCCCAGAAGTCGTGTCCAGCGGCAGCCCGTTCATCGTGATCAGTGACGATCGCATGCGATGACATCAGGTCAGCCAGATCGCGAATCAAGGACGGCGAAATCAACATCTGTTCCCCATCGATCGTGTACAAGGCATCTGTTTCCGACTAGGCGTCTGGCCGCATCCAGATGCCGCATTTCGACTCGCGATAGCCCAGACTGCGATAGGTCGCCCGCGCCAGAGGCAACCAGCGTTCGGTCTCGCTCATCTGATTCATCACGTAGCTGAACGCCAAATGCTCGCGCGGGTCGTTCAGGCCAATCGATCCTCCGGCGCCACTGTGGCCGAAGATGCTCTCCGGAAGGCCGCTGTCTTCACGTGCCTTCATGAAACCGAGCGAGAAGGGCGCCAGAATCCCGCCGAGCGCGTCGCTCTCGAGCAGAGACTGGGTGCGGCCCATGCGCGCGACCGCTTCGCGGCTGACCAGTGTCGCCCCATCGAGGGTTCCGCCCAATGAGAGCGCCGCGTACATGCGCGCGGCCGAACGGGCGTTGGTCAACCCACCGCTCGCAGGAAGCTCGGCACGGTGGGCTTCACGTGTGTTCCACCAGCCCCGATCTTCGTCGACGCCGCTGCTCACGACGGCGGCACGCAGCGCGGCGTCGGGAGCGACGGTCTGGACCTCCTCCAAATAGGGGAGGAGTGGCGCGGCACGGTCCTCTTCGCTTTCGGGCAAACCGATCCAGAAATCGAGCCCGAGTGGCACTGCCACCTCATCTCGAAAGAAGGTACCAATGGGCTTATCGCTGACCCGATGCACCACCTCACCGACGAGCCAACCGAAGGTGAGCGAGTGATAGGCGTAGTTCCGACCCGGCTGCCAGAACGGTTCCTCAGCCGCCAGTCTCGACGCCATATACTCCCAGTCATACGGCTTTCCGGCAGGAATCGGCTGTCGAAAACCGGGAAGGCCCGCCTGATGATTGAGCAGCATCCTGACCGGAATCGCCTCTTTGCCGTTGGCACCGAACTCGGGCCAGTAGCGCGCGACCGGCGCGTCCAGGTCGAGCTCGCCCCGATCGGACAGGATATGGGCGCAGAGAGCCGCAGCGCCCTTGGTCATCGACATCACGACCGTGATCGTGTCCTCTTGCCAGGGAGCACCCGTCGAGGGTTCGGCCACGCCACCCCACAAATCGACGACCGGCTCGCCTTCGAGCATGACGCACACCGACGCCCCGACATCGCCCCGCTCGCCGAAGTTACGCTCGAACTCCGCACGTACTTCAGAAAATTTGGGATCGCAGGTGCCATGAATCTCGACCATGTTCTCCCCCAATGCACGCGACAACTCACATCAGCAGATTGGGTACACGCCCCAGCATCCGATCGGCCATACGCTCGGCGATCATGATGCAAGTCAGGTTGGTGTTGGCGCGCGTTACCTCCGGCATCACCGAGCCGTCGACCACCCGTAAATTCTCGACGCCCAAAACCCGGCAATCTGGGTCGACCACCGAACGGGGATCACCAGCCGCACCCATGCGACAGGTGCCAACCAGGTGCCAGGTGTCCTTGACCGTCGCGAGGAGCCAGTCGTCCAGCGCCCGGTCGCTGACGACCTGGTCCGGCGTCAGTCCGTCGGACCGAGTCAGCGTGATCGACTCACAGATCGAGCGCACGGCGGGATGCTTGCCGATCTCGAACAGGCGGCGTGCGCCATCGCGCAGGCGCATCAGGTCGCGCTCGTCAGAGAGCATGTTCTCATCGATCTCGGGCAACGCAAAGGGGTCGGCACTGCTCAGACGAAGCTCGCCGCGCGAGAAGTTCTGCCAGGTGATGACCGAGATGCGACCTGCCGCCAGTCCGGATTCGTCGTAACCGCTCAGGTTGAGGCCGACGATGAGCATGTCGTTGCGCCCGGCGCCAGCCATCCCCGAGCTGTAGCGGATGCAGCAGTTGGCGATGCGCTCGTCGCGGTCGGTGGCGCGTCCATCGGGCTTGAGTTCGAGCGCCAGTGAAACCGAGGAGTGGTCGCACAGGTTCCGGCCCACCGGCAGATCTTGCAGGGGCTCAATTCCGAGCGCGCGCAGATCGTCCGCCGGGCCAATGCCGGAGCGCATCAGGATCGGCGGCGAAAAGACCGAGCCAGCCGAAAGAATGATCTCGCGTCCGGCAAAGTCAACCCAGCCATCGGGCGTATGCGCGTGCACGCCAACGGCACGCGTGCCATCGAAGAGGACGCGATCTACGTGGGTATCCCCTCGAATGGTCAGGTTCTGGCGACCGCGGATGGGTTCGAGATAGGCGTCGTTAACCGAGACGCGTTTGTCGTCGCGACGATTGACCGCGTATGGACCGACGCCACCCTCTTCGGGAGCGTTATGGTCGGGCGACCAGGGATAGCCAAGTTCCAGTGCCGCCTGCAGCAGGGCCAGATCGACCTTGCCCCACTGCGAGACCGGCACGCGCCAGACCGGGATCGGTCCGCCCTTGCCGTGAAACGGCGACCCACCAAAATCGAGATCGTCCTCGATGCGGTTGAGAACTGGCAGCAGTTCCTCACCCGACCAGCCGTCGCAGCCCTGCTCCGCCCATAGGTCGTAATCCTCCAGCATGCCGCGATAGGCGACCTGCCAGTTGATCGCCGAGCTGCCGCCGAGTCCACGTCCACGATCGTAGAGGTAGGGCGCTTGTTTGGCGGAGCGACGAGCAATCAGCTGTGGCCATTGAAAAGAGGGAAAGGTTGCGGGATTGGTGATGCCGAGTGGATTGGCGCTATGCATCTCGGCAGGGGCTTCGGCGGCGCGGTAATCCGGACCGGTCTCGAGCAGCAGCGCGGTTGTATTTGGATCCTCGGAGAGGCGCGCCGCCAGCACCGCGCCCGATGACCCAGCGCCAACGATGATGTAGTCGTAGACCATCGCGTCACTCCCGAACAAACGGACGATCGCGGGATCCATCCCCCTCTTCACCCTGACGCACGCGACGATGACCAGCCCCACTTTTCGCGGGAAGACAAGAGCAAGCGTGCCGCTCACTCCGGCCGCGTCTCGAGCCCAAAGTTCACAGTAGTCGCCACGGCGACTATTTGGTAAAGCGGTCAGCCGCCTTTGTAGCGATCGAGCAGCGATTCGCCCTGCTCCCGTGTGATGCCGTGCATCACGAAGTTCATGTCGACGTGGTCGTAGATGACGGTATTCGGCTTGGTGGGACGGAACGCCTGCACCTCGACCGACATGCGCTTGAGCGGGATCCCCAACTCCTGGGCGGCTCCCTCAATCAGCGTCACGCCACAGGAGGCGACGCCGGAGAAGAACGCCTCGCCGGAGGTGATCTCCTCGCCAATCGACGGACTCTCGATGATCAGGTGATGGTTGCGCACCGAGGTAATGGTCCGCTTGAGCGTTCCGCTGCTGGCCGAGCGGACGGTATAGGCCGGTTCTGGCTGGCTCACGAGAACTGCTCCTTTCGACGCGACGCGCCACGATGGGAGACGGCCCTTGATCGATGTTGAACGCTTCCGCGCCAGCGTACCTTAAAAGGAGCAAACCGGCGCCGGTCTAGCGGCACATCGCCGATGCCGCGGAGTCAATGATTGGGACGTTTTGGCTCTGGCTCTTCATGCGCCACTGTCTACACTGACCGCATGAGTAGTCTGGCGAACGGGCTTCCGATCAATTCAGTTGCACCTGTGCGTCGGCGCGTGCTCATCTCGCTCGCGGCCGGATTGCTCTGGGGGTTCCTGTCGTACCTTCTGCTGCGCCAGCGAGGTTATCTCGCCAGTGACTTCAACTGGATGTGGGCTGCGGCACGCTATCTCCTGCAAGGCCATAATCCGTATCACAACCCGGCATTCGTCCTTGGCAATCCATACCCATTCAGCAACCCGCTCCCTTATCCGCTTCCTGCGGTCTTCTATTCGATCCCATTCGCGCCATTTACCCCCTATCTCGCCGGAGCGCTCTTCTTTGGCGTCTCGGTCGCTATCCTGGCCTTCTCGGTCAGTGGGCATGGGACCAAGTACCTGCCGATCTTCTTCACCTCGTCGATGTACATGGCCGCCAGCGTGGCACAGTGGACTCCGCTCATCGTCGCGGGGGCCTTCTTACCTGCCGTCATTCCAATCCTGGCAATCAAGCCCAACATCGCGCTGGCCGTCTACAGTTGGCGGCCGACCCTTCGCGCAATTCCGTTGACGCTTCTGGTCGTCGCCATCGGCTTCATCGTGCTGCCGACCTGGGTCGGCGATTGGTACGGCACGTTGGGACAACATTTCAACCCAATCCCGATCCTGGTGTTTCCATTCGGTCCGATTCTGCTGCTATCAGTGCTTGCCTGGCGCCGACCTGGTGGACGCCTGCTGCTACTGATGGCGTTGATGCCTCAGACCCCCTGTTTCTACGACCAACTGCCACTCTGGCTCATACCAAAGACGCGTCAGCAAGGCTGGATCCTCTCGATCTTCAGCTGGATCTCTCTGGTCGGCTGGATGCAGACGCATGGAGACGTTTCGATGGGGAAAGCGGTCTCCGAAGCGCAGCCCTGGATCGTAGTGCTGATGTATTACCCGGCGATGGGCATTTTGATGTGGCAGGAATACCAGTCCTGGCGAATGCGGTCTGGCGCAAGAAGGTCGTCAAAGGTGTCCGGTGACCTGGTAGCAGAACCGGAATCGGTACGAAGGTCCGCCGTTCTCGACGCCCACAATGGGTAAGAGCTTCGATAGAGTGTCGATGTTTGACGAGTCAGGCACCAATCTCACCGATCCGCGCGGAGGTCGAATGCGAGAACGCGCCCTCGCTCCACAGTTGACGATGCGATCCATGACGAATGCGATCACGCGGCCTCTTCCGTGGCTAGGATTGATGCTGTCGCTCGGATTCTTCTGCCTGTTTGTGCTGGCCGCCGTGTCCCAGACCGGCCTCTTCCAGTTCGCTGGACTCGATTTCGGCATGTTCTGGGCGGCGACTCGGGCCTTCATCCATGCAGGGCCGCTCGGCCCGTATGAACCGCACATACTGGCGCATTACAGCCAGCCCCTGGCAGCCTACGTTCGCCCCACTCCCGACGTGCTGAAGATTGGGCAGGTACCGTACCCGCCGGTCTTCTTCTTGGCGTTCATGCCGCTCGGGTTGGTGTCTGCTCCAGTCGGATTCGCGATCTGGTTGGCGCTGTCGCTGGCAATGGCGGTGTCGATCGTTCGACGCCTCGCACGAAGATTCGCGAATGGGCCCGCTTGGCTCGTCCCGGTACTTCTCTTCTTCTTTCCGTTCGCTTTCTCCCTGTTTCTCGGACAGATCACTATTCTGCTCCTCTGGGGACTGTTTGAAGCCTATCTGGCGCTCGAGGAAGGGAACGACCTGAAGGCGGGATTGTGGTGTGGCGTCCTCTTTCTGAAGCCGCAGTACCTGCCGGTGCTCGCGCTGGTAATGGTCCTGAAGGCGCGCTGGCGATTCGTCGCTGGACTATCGGCGATCGGCGTCGTGGTCGGCATCGGTTCATTCCTCATCCTCGGCGTACAGGGGGTTCAGGATTTCTACCACCTGATCGTCAATAACTACATTGGATTCCAGAACGTGCAGGCGACCGTCTATCCGGCGCAGATGATTAGCTGGCGCGGGGTGTTGCTGAACGTCTTCCCAGGGATCAGCGACGGCGCCGGTCAGTTGATGACGATCGCCATGACCGCCATCACAATGGCAGCCGTTGTCTGGATCTGGAAAGGACCCTGGAATCCGATCGGCAAACGCTTCCATCTGGCAATGCTGGCGACCGTCGCGGCCATGCTCCTGTGCGGTTATCACAGCCATCTGCAGGACGCCGCACTGCTGCTGGTACCAGCCATTAGCGTTGCCGCCAGCTGGCGCGCTTCCCGGCGGGTGATGGTGACACTCTACCTGACGACGCTCGCCGCGCCGGTCCTCTATCTGATGTCTGGCATCCAACTGGTTTGCTTCGCCACTGGCCTCGAACTGATCGCCATCCTGGTAATCACGGGCGTTTGGACGGCGCTGTCGAATCGGCAACCAGTCATCGGTCGCCTGCGCCGGTCAGCCGTGACCAATACGGCTCACTAACCCTTCGCGTACCACTCCGATTGTCATCGTTTCGTGACGACTCAAGGTTCGCCCCAGTCACCCCCCTACGCTACAATCGAGGGTCAGGCGTGGCGTCTGACCCGGTAACGTGTGGAGGTGGCGTGAAACGATCGGCCCGACCAGCAAATCAGATGAGCCAGCGAGACGTACTGCTCAGTCTGCTCCCCTCGTCAATGCGAGAGGTGACCGAGCGGCTGGCCAATGCCTTTGCCGACAGCGCGCATGAGCTCTATCTGGTGGGCGGCAGCGTACGCGGCTTGCTCCTCGGTCAACCGGTCACCGACCTCGATTTCGCCACCGATGCCGATCCCGCCCAGACCAAAATCGCTGGGGCCGCCGCCGGGCCAGACAGCATGTACACCGTCGGAGAAAAGTTCGGCACGGTCGGCTTCGTCTTCGGCGACCATCTGGTCGAGATCACCACCTATCGCGAGGAGTACTATCCGACGCCGGATCGCCGCCCAACTGTTCGTCATACCACCGACATCATTGGCGACCTCTCGCGGCGCGATTTCACCGTCAACGCGATGGCCATCGACGCCCACACCGGCAACGTGATCGACCCCTTCGACGGCCACAAAGATCTCGAGCTCCGGCTGATCAAGGCCGTCGGTAACGGAGTGGACCGCTTTCAGGAAGATCCACTCCGCATCCTGCGCGGTTTACGATTCATCGCGCAACTCGATTTCGCGCTCGACCGTCAGACGCTTGAAGCTATGCGTCAGATGGCCCCGCAGCTGGAACGCATCAGCCGGGAGCGAATTGCCTCGGAGCTCAACCGCATGCTGATCGGACCGGCGGCTTCACGAGCGCTGTCGCTCACCCGCAAAGCGGAGGTGCTGCCACACGTTCTGCCGGAAGTCGTTCCGATGGCCGAAGATCCGGGCGAGGGACGGCATAAGAACATCTGGGATCACACGCTGGGCGTCGTCGAGCAATCCCCACCACGACTGGCGGTACGTTGGGCGGCATTGCTGCACGACGCGGCCAAGCCGATGACCCGATCGATCGACGAGATGGGCGAGGTTCACTTCTTCGGGCATGAGCGACTCGGCGCGGGCATCGCACGGCGAACGCTGCGTCGCCTGAAACAAGAGCGGGCGCTGATCGACCGCGTCTCGCAGTTAGTAGAGTTTCACCTGCGTCCCGCCGGATATGACGAAGGCTGGACGGACAGCGCCGTGCGGCGGCTCGTCTTCGAAGCGGGTGATCTGCTCGACGATCTGCTCGATCTTGTGGCGGCCGACGTCACCAGCGCCCGAGCCGATCGGCAGCGAGAAGCGGCGCGACGCATCCAGGTACTGCGCGAGCACATCACCCGTCTCCGCGAACAGCACGAGCTCGATCAGCTGCAGAGTCCGCTCGACGGCAATGAACTGATGGAGATCTTCCAGCGGTCGCCCGGGCGATGGATCGGCGATCTCAAGGATCATCTGCGAGACATGGTGTTGGACGGCACGCTCGAGCCAGGCGACAAGACGGCCGCGCTCGTGGAAGCCCAGCGCTGGATGGCTGCGCGCGAGACCTAATCAGGGCACACGTTGGGTCCAGATCGACTCGGGGAAGCGCTCGCGAAGAACATCCCATACCTGGTACATCTCGTCATTGGAGTGGGTCTTCAGGTAGACGGCAATGCCCCACCAGTAGAGAACTTCCGACGCCAGCAGGTTGTCGGGTGCGCGCTCGTAGGCGCCGCGTAGCAGTTCGATCGCGTGGTCCGTGCGCGACCAATGCAAGTCAACGTGCGCCTCACCGATGTCGAGCAGCGTCACAAACAGATCGGGCGGCAGGAAGTTCACGTTCTGGTAGTGGACAGTGCCACGGCGGTCGGCAAAAAGGATCGTTGGCGTCCAGAGGATGTTCAGCGGTCGAATAACCTCGCGGGGGTCCTGGAACAGGTCGAGTTTGACCGGCACGAAGCGAGCGTTCACGGCGTCGATGACGGCAGCATTTGGATACGTCACGGCATCCAGCTTGTCGCAGCCGCGTCAGGGAACCTTCATGACGTCGATCAGCAGAATCTTCCGCTCCTGCAGCGCTCGCTGCTTGGCCCGCTCGAAGTCTCGCTCCCATTCGATCACCCGTGTTCCGTCCTATCCACCCTCATCACTAGTAGCGAACCTATTCGTGGCCGCGATCGACGCGTACCCCGGTCCGCTGCAGCCGCCAGGTCTCGAGCTGTTCGGCGTGCTCATTCAGATGCGCCGCCATGTCGCGCAGCAGCCCGATCAACTTACCGATCTCACCCCAAGGATACGGACCGATGGCACTGAGCTGCGCTTCCTCGAGCCCGTCAAGAAACTCGGCCGTCTGCCGAAAGACCTGATCGAAATCTCCGCGTGTCGCCTGCCAGGAATCGGTGCCGCGCAGTGCCGCCTGACCGGTGTTGTAGCCCTGGCCGTTCTTGATCGGATGCCAGCGAGGCTTAGGCTCACCCAGAATGTGCCTGGCCGCCGCCAGCATCTCTCCCTGCCAGTCAGCCAGGTGACCGGTCACGTCGCGCGCCGACCAGGCACCAACCGATGGCTCGGTCTCGAGCACGACGTCGGGGAAATCCTCCAACGCCGCCAAATAGCGGGATCTCGCCTCCTCGATCGCGGCTCGAATGTCATCCAGATCGCTCACGTCGCCTCCATACCACCCGTCACGCACTCGTTCCTGACCGCTATGGTAGCAGTTTGCTCTGCGCATCGAGCGAGTCGCGGGCACGCGCAACCACTCTCGCAAGCTACTCGTCATAATGGTGCTATACTTTGGCCCTGACAAACGATTCTTGCCGTATCCAGTGATTATCATCTGGTCGATGCCGAGCCGCTCTTCCGATCCAGGCGGCTTATCGCGTGTATCTCCAGCCAGGCCAGATGGGTTGTGGCTCGTTGTGACCAAACTCGTTCAGCGTCGATCCATCTCAATCGCAGTGGTGATTGCCGTCATCGCCGGTGGCGCGCTCTTCTGGTGGTCATCACGAAGTCATGGCGCCGCAGCGGAGCGACCGGTTTACGTGGCGCTCGGAGCGTCGGACGCCGTCGGTGTCGGGGCCGATCACCCATCGACCGAAGGCTGGGTGCCGCTGGTTAGCCGGGATCTCCCGGGGAAACCGGATCTGGTCAACCTGGGGATCAGCGGGGCGACAATGAGCGATGTGATGGCGCAGGAGCTTCCCGTCGCGCTCGACGCGCGCCCGAATTGGGTCAGCATTTGGCCCGGTGTAAACGATCTGCGCCATCAGGTGAGTCTGCAGAGCTTCAGCGCCCAACTGAATGAGCTACTGGATCGTATCAGCCAGCAGACAACCGCGCGTATCATCGTGCTGAACATTCCCGATCTGCGCGACGTGCCCGCCTTCTCCTCGGTCGATCCGGTCACACTCGATGGAACGGTACGCCAGTGGAACGCCGCGATTGCCCAGGCAGCAAAATCCCACAACGCCATTCTGGTCGATCTCTACAGCAACTCGAAGGTGATCAACGGGCATCCCGAAGACGTCAGCAGCGACGGATTTCACCCATCCAGCGCCGGTTATAAGCGTATTGCCGATCTTGTAGTGAAAACGGTCAAGGCTCATGTTCAACCCGCTTCGTCGTAGCTCCTCCATCAGCAAAAACGGCACTGGCCATTCCGGCCGCGGAGGACCGGTGGTGGAAGCGATTGGGCTGAGCAAGACCTATCGCACTGGCGCGGTGACAATCGACGCGCTACGCGATGTCGAGATGCAGGTTGGGCAAGGCGATCTGGCAGCGATCATGGGGCCGTCTGGCTGCGGCAAGACGACGCTGCTCAATTGCCTCGCGGGACTCGAAGGCGACTTCGGCGGCGACGTGCGCATCGACGGCGTCTCGTTGCGCCGGCTTTCCGACCGATCGCGAGCCCGCCTGCGCTCTCGTTTAACCGGATTCATCTTCCAGTCATTCAACCTGCTGCCGACCCTCAACGTGGTTGAGAATGTCGAGATGCCCCTGCTGATCTCCGGTATGCGTGGCGCTGAGGCGCGTCGCCGAGCGCTCGAGATGCTGGACGCGGTTGGACTGAGCGACCGCATCGATCATCGCCCATCGGCGCTATCCGGCGGCCAGCAACAACGGGTTGCCATTGCCCGCGCATTGGTCAACCGGCCGGCGATCGTCTTCGCCGACGAGCCAACCGGCAACCTGGACAGTGAATCGGCGACGCAGGTCATTGACCTGATTAAACGGCTCAACGCCGACTTCGATCAGGCGTTCGTGATCGTGACCCACTCGCCCGACATCGCCGCCAACGCGCGCCGCATCATTCGCATGCGTGACGGCCGTATCGTCGATGACGAGCCGCTACGCCACACCAAAGTGGTCGAAGCCACACCCTACGGCTTCGACGTCGCTGCCGGGAAGTAAGCGATGCAGGCACTGGTGAGCTGGCCGCTGGGGCGAATCGCGGTCGGCCTGGCCGTGGCCCTGATCGCGCTGCTTCTTCTTTTCCTGCTGATCGGCTGGCGCTCACGCATTCTCTTCAAGCTGGGAACTCGCAACGTTCCACGCCGCCGTGCCCGCGCCGCCTTGATCGTCTTCGGGCTGACGCTCTCGACGACGGTCATCGGGAGTGCGATGAGCACTGGTGATTCGATGACCCACACCGTGCGCGCGCTGGTCACCGAGAGCCTGGGGCCCATCGACGAGGTAGTGGTTCAGGGACCAAACCGCTCCGGAAATGATTCACAGCTGAGCAACGTCACCAACCCTGGATTCGGCCAGCTCGCCACCGCTGGGTTTAGCTTCTTCGACGAATCTAAAGCAGCCATCATCGCCAAGAACGTGCGCGACTCCAACGCGATCGCCGCCACACTGCCGGTGGTCGCCGAACAGGTCACCGCGGTGCGGCCCGACACGCATCAGGCGCAAGCGTCGCTGACGCTGCTCGCTATGCCTCCCGATTCTCAGTCGACCTTTGGCCAGATGAACTCAATGGACAATGTGCCGGTGCGATTGAGCGCGCTGCAGCCAGATCAGATCGTGATGAACGACAGCGCCGCGCTCAGTTTCGGCGCCAAACCGGGGCAAGCGCTCCAGATCGTGGCGGAGGGGACGAGCTGGAACGTGCACCTGGCCGCGATCGTTAGGAGTGCCGGGCTCGGCGGGCTGGGTCCCACCATCATCGCCCCGCTACCTTCCTTCCAGCATGCGTTCGCGCACACGGGCCAGGTCAATATGATTCTGGTCGCGAATCGCGGTGGAGTCGACAGCGTGACGCGCACGGATGCCGCCAGTCAGGCGATTCGCCTGCCGCTGGCCAATCGCGACGCCGCCAGGGCTATCTACACCTTCCTGCACCGGCCGGAGATTCAGCAAGCGCTGCTCAATGCCGCTGGGAACGAGTACGGAATCGACCGTTCCCGCATCCTCGTCATCCGGACAGCAGCGGCAGGCAACCAGATGACCGACCATTTCGTGAGTCTTGTTAGCGATCCGCGAACCCGGCATGAGCTCTTTCGACTGGGATTCAGCCTCCCGGCGAATGCCGCCGATGGATCACTCTTCGATCAGCTCCGTAGCGTGACCCAATTTTCGGTCCTCAACGTCAAGCAAGATGCACTCGATCGAGCCAACGAGTACGGAAACGTGGTGACGACCGTCTTTTTGGTGCTCGGGCTCGCCTCGGTTGCCGCTGGTGTGCTGCTGATCTTCCTGATCTTCTCGTTGCTGGCGGCCGACCGGGGAGCCGAGCTGGCCACCATGCGCGCGCTGGGAATGTCACGCGGGCAGATCGTCGGCATGTTCCTGTTCGAGGGCCTGATTTATGACATCCTGGCCGCGCTGCTCGGCGGCATGTTCGGCTTTGCCGTGAGCTACCTCACCGCCCGTTCTCTGGCCGCATCGCTGGCAACCTTCGGCTTTCAGCTGAGCTGGCACGTGGAGCCTCGCACGCTGCTGATCACCTTCGCCGGTGGTGTGCTGCTGACGTTCATTACCATGCTCGGCTCCGCCTGGCGCGCCAGCCGCTCTGGCATCGCGGCGGCCACGCGCGGTGACGACGTCGACGAGAACCGCTCCTGGGTGCTGGTTCCGGGGGTGCTGCTCACGCTCGCTGGCTGGTTGATCTGGTGGCGCTGGCACGTGCCCCAATTCATCTACGAGCCGCGCAATCCGCTGGTCCTACCCGTGGCGCTCACCTTCGCGCTGTTCGGTGGTGCCTGCCTGATCACCGGCATCGCGGCACTCCTCACCATGCGGCTGACTCCGCGTCGTGCCGCCCTGGTCGAATCGATCACCAGTTGGGGGACGACGATCATCGGCGCGGCCCTCTTCGCTGTCTGGCTGCGCGCCCTCTCCCAACTGCCGACTCCACGTGGCAGCACGTTGGCCGACGCGAGCACGGTCGCCGTTGGCGGCGTTATGCTGGTTCTCTCAGCAACCTGGGCCGGTATGCGACTCCTGCCGCCAGTTCTGAAGTTGCTTGATTGGTCCCTCTCGGCCGCGGCGCGCGTTCGCTCCGTCGTCCGTCCAGCGGCAGGCTATCTGGGTGACCGCCCCTGGCGTACCGGGTTCGCGGTGATCATGTTCGGCATCATCATCTTCACCATGGTCACCTCGCTGACGATGATCAACGCGCTGCTCAACGCCTATTCGCCGAGCATGCCGCCCATCTCCGGATTCGACATTCGCGCGGACCAGACGGGGCAGACGCCGATTCCGAACATGAACAAAGCCCTGATTTCGGCATCGGCGGTCTCACCGAAGAGCTTCAGCAGTGTCGGCTCGATCACCACCGTCAGTGATGCCGAAGTGATCCAGCTTGGCATTGCGCGGACAAGCTGGCAAACGCTGCCGTTGCAAGTCGTCGACAATGGATTCCTGACCGCGTCCACCGTCGCCGTGAAGTCACGAGTCAAGCAACTGCAGGGACAGGCGATCTGGTGGACCCTGCGTGATCAGCCAGGGACAGCGGTCGTCTCCGCGGCACTGATCAATTCCGGAATCGCGCCGCCAGCGAATGGGCCGGGTAACAGCCCCGCGCCGTTTACCCTGTGGGTGAGGCCAGCTGACGGTGGCAAGCCAGTGAAGCTCAGTGTTATCGGCATCGTCGATAGTCGCAGCGAGCTCGATCCCGGTATCTACATCTCGAGCCAGACCGCCAGCGGGCTTGGCGCTCCACTCGGAGATCCCGCCTCCTATCTGTTCGCAGTTAGACCAGGGGTCAAGCCAGCCGATGCGGCCGAAGGGCTGCGGCTCTCGTTCGGCTCAACCGGCTTGAGCGTGACCAATCTCTCGGACAAGGCACAGATTGGACAATCCATCCGCCTGTTGTTGACGCGCATCGTGCAGGGATTCATGGGACTCGGCCTGATCGCCGGGGTGGCAGCGCTTGGAATGCTCGGCGTGCAGTCGGTCATCGAGCGGCGCGTCCAGCTCGGCACGTTGCGAGCGCTCGGCTTCACCCGCTGGCAAACCCGCGCCACCGTTGCCTTCGAAGCAGCCATCACGGCAGCGTTGGGCATCGGCATGGGGATCGCGCTGGGCTTGATCATGGCACATACGCTGGTGCGCATCATCGCACTGCAGCACCCAGAAGTGCACTATCTGGTCCCCTGGAGCCAGGTGACACTCACCGCGGCGGTGGCCGTCATCGGCTCGATCCTCTCGGTCACCCTGGGAGTGTGGCAGGCCGGCCGGGTCTCTCCTGCCGAAGCGCTACGGGGGTAGTTCGGCTCTGCGACAACGGGAGTTCTTCATCACCAGTCCGGCGACGGGCCCGTCCCGACATTACGACCGCGGTCGCGATACCAGTCGACCAGACCTTGTGCCGCACGGATGGCGATGGAGCGCGAGAGATGCTCGTAGACGAGCATGACCGAGCCAGGATTCGGCTCTCCCTCAGCAATACCAATCGCCAGCGATCCATCCGCGCTGATCGTTTCGAAGACGTACCAATCCCCACAGTCAGCACACTCCAACAACCGCTGGCGCACGCGATCCGGATCGTCTCGAAAGACGGCGTCGCGCTCCATCAAGCGCTCATTCCGCCCGCGGAACCGGACTCGTCGTTTGAGCCGATTCGCTCTTCGCAACCGGGACCAGCAGCGTTTGGAGATCGACCTCGCCATCGGCGGTGTACCTGGCAATCACGCTTCTCGCCAGATCGATAACCCGGACGCGAAGATCCACCGGCTCGACGATCTCCGCGTTCGCCCCAAAGCTCAGCACGAATCCAGCCGCTTCTGGTTCAGTATCGAAGCGCAGGTGGACCATGGTACGGCCACGGACGTCGGTCGGGGAGATCTGCTCGACGCGCGAACGGCCGACGCTGCCGTAGATGCCACGAAGCTCCGACTCCGGCACGCGAACGACGACCGGATAGCGCGGCAGATTCGCCACGAACTCTGCGCTCGCCTGCGTCCAGAACGCGGCCAGATCGAAGTCGGCTGGCCGAATGAAGGACTTCTCCGACACCCGCGCGGAGCGCACCCGCGATACGCGATAGGTGCGCGGCTTCTGCTCGACTAACGCCACCAGGTACCAGAGGCTCCCTTTGGCGACCAGACCCAGCGGTTCGACCAGACGATCGACCGTGGCGCCATCACTCCGCTCGTAGACGATGTAGACTCGACGATCCTGCCAGACCGCTTCCTGCAGCGCCGCGAGGGACGGGACGCTCTCTTCGGGTCGATTCCAGCCGCTCGGATCCACATGAATCCGCTGCCGGGCGTATTCCGCCCCTCGTCGCTGCGCAACCGGCAACGTGGCGAAGAGCTTGATCAACGCAGCATCCGACGCCTCACGCAAGCCAAGGTCGTCCAGCAGCGATGGAGGGGTATTCAGGAAGAGGGTCTTGATCTCGGCCTCGTTCAGGCCGGTCAGGTTGGTACGAAAGGGCTCCGGCAGCACCCAACCGCCATCTCGACCGCGCTCAGCGTGGATCGGAATGCCAGCCGCCGAGAGGGCGTCCATATCGCGATGAATGGTGCGCCGCGACACTTCCAGCCGCTCGGCCAGCTCACCCGCCGTCATGCGACGATTGACTTGCAGCAGGAGCAGGATCGAGAGCAGACGATCTGCGCGCATGCGGCCTCCTCGTGACGGGGAAAATCAGTGGCGTCTTCATCGTACTATGGACATGGGGTCAATGGGGCAGCGGTTAAATGGTTGCGGGATCGAATCCGCCGGATCGTAACTGGACACCATGAGTCGCTTGTTGACGCTGTGCGCCCATCGCGCTCGTCACGAGATCTCAGGACAGTTGTTCGCACAACGAACAGCTTCTCGGAGCTCATCAAGATATATGACAGAAGATGTCGTATTCATGGCGTAGGCTCGGTTGGTGTGCCGTGCCGATGATCTCGTTGAAGTGAGAGAGGTGTTCGATGGCCGATTCGCCGAACCGACTCGAGCAACGCAACCCGCAACCCAGCCGCCCCGCGCTCGCCAGAGGTTATGGCGTCAATCTGGATGAAGCGGGCATGCTCTCGCTCGACTGGGTGCGCCAGCAATTGGAGCGGTCGCGCAATTACTGGGTTTGCAGCACGCAACCTGATGGCCGTCCCCACGCCTGTCCGGTCTGGGGACTCTGGCTCGACGACGCGTTCTACTTTGGCAGCAGTCGTACCTCACGCAAAGGGAAGAATCTGGCCGTAAACCCAGCAATCGTGGTGCACGTCGAGAGTGGCGACGACGTGGTGATCCTCGAGGGTACGGTTGAAGAACTGACCGACCAGCCAGCCCTGACCAAGTACGCCGACGCCTACGATGCCAAATACGCTATTCGTCCCGAGATCGAAGCAGCGGAATCATCGGACGGCGTCACCTACGCCCTGCGACCAGACGAGATTCTCGCCTGGAAGGAGCAGGAATTTCTCATTACCCCCACGCGCTGGCGCTTCAACCGGAGTTGAACAGGGCAAGAGACGCGCTTCGAGTCTCATGCCATGACCGACTTTAGATAGTTCGCCTGAAGCTGTTAATTTAGCGCCATTGCGCTATCGCGCTGGCCGCGTATGATACGCGGATGAAGATGAACATGCGCGGCCGCAAGTCATCCGCAGCAATTGAGCCTTCCGTGGTGCCCACCAGCGCCTTGACCGGCCTGCGCTCGTTCAGTCGCACCTTCTCGTCGCTCCAGAACTACAACTACCGGCTCTACTGGTTCGGCCAACTGCTGTCGGTCATTGGCACCTGGATCGCGCGCATCGCTCAAGCCTGGCTGGTGCTGCAGCTGACCAATTCCTCCTTCGCCCTTGGACTCGTCACTGCGCTGGCGTCCCTGCCAATCACCTTCTTCGCCCTGTTTGGCGGCGTGCTGGCCGATCGCTTCCCCAAACGACGGGTGATCGTCATCACGCAGTCGATCATGGCCGCCCAGGCCCTGATACTCGGCCTGCTCATCACCACTCACCACATCCAGGTGTGGCAGATCTACATCCTGGCCATGGTGCTGGGACTGGCGACATCGATCGACAACCCCACGCGCCAGGCCTTCGTCAGCGAGATGGTTGGGCCTGAAAACCTGCCGAACGCGGTCGCGCTCAACTCCAGCCTGTTCAACACCGCGCGCATTATCGGCCCAGCGATCGGTGGCGGGCTGATTGCCGCCTTCTCGATTGCCGTGCCGTTTTACGTCAATGCGATCAGCTTCACTGCGGTGATCGGTGGACTTTTGCTGATGCGCCCCGCCGAGTTCCACGATGTCCCCGTGCCGGTGCGTGGCAGAGTACTAACGCGCATGCGCGAGGGGATCAGCTACGCCGTGCGCACACCGGCCGTGCTGCTGCCACTCATTCTGCTGGCCTTCATCGGCACCTTTGGCTACAACTTCACCGTCATCCTGCCGTTGGTTGCCAAGTATGTACTCCATACCGGAGCGCTCGGCTTCGGTGGTTTGACGACGGCGTTGGGTATCGGTGCGCTCGTCTCGGCCCTCACCATGGCCTATCTGAACCGACCGAGCGAGCGCCTGCTGCTGGCAGGCGGTACCGCCTTCACCATCCTACTCGGCCTGCTGGCCGTTTCGACCGTCCTGCCGCTGACGCTCCTGATCCTGGTGGTACTCGGCTTCGCCAGCATCACCTACACCGCGACCACCAATACCCGCTTGCAGATTTCGGCGCCCGGTCAGATGCGTGGACGGGTAATGAGTTTCTACATCTTGCTGAACGCCGGAATGACGCCGGTCGGGAGTCTGCTGATCGGCACACTGGCTCAAGACTTCGACGTGCGGGTTGCTCTGGGAATCATGACTTGTCTCTGTGCGGTTGGGGTGGTCGTCGCCTGGCTCTACTACGCCCGACGCTCACGCGTCGATGCCAACAGACCGCCAGCCAAGCGGCGACGTCGGCACCGCTGGATTAACTCTCTTCCAACCACACCCTCCTCCATCTCGGCCCGGATCGTGCCAATCGCGGGACTGCTCGTGTGCCACGGCCCATCGGTTGCGAACGTGAATACGAGCAATAGGATTAGGGGATGGAGACGGAAGACCACAAAGACGCGAGAATCGAGCGCGACAGACCGACCGAAGTCAACCCGTTCGAACGAGATGAATGAGACCCGATCGTTTGGCCGTATCTTCTCCTCGCTGCACAACTACAACTACCGGCTGTACTGGTTCGGGCAACTCTTGTCGATCACCGGCACCTGGATCGCCCGTATCGCTCAGGCCTGGCTTGTCCTGCAGCTAACCAATTCATCCTTCGCACTGGGGCTGGTTGGCGCGCTGCAATTCATACCGATCACCGTCTTCTCACTCTTCGGCGGCGTGCTGGCCGATCGCTTCCCCAAGCGAGAAGTGATCATCATCACTCAGGCGTTGATGGCGGTGCAGTCGCTGATCCTGGCAATTCTGATCACGACCGGGGAGATCCGCGTCTGGCATATCTACATTCTGGCGATGGTGCTGGGACTAGCCTCGGCGTTTGGCAACCCTACCCGCCAGGCTTTCATTAGCGAGATGGTCGGCCCGGAGAATCTTTCGAACGCGGTGGCCTTGAACTCCGGTCTGTTCAACACGGCACGCATTCTCGGCCCGGCCGTCGGCGGAGCGCTGATCGCCGCCTTCACCATCGACATCCCGTTCTATATCAACGCGGTGAGCTACCTGGCGGTGATCGGCGGACTCCTGATGATGCGACCGTCAGAGTTCTTCAACGTCCCGGCGCCCGTGCGCGGACGTGTGCTGGCACGCCTGCGCGAGGGGATCGATTACGCGACCAAGACGCCTGCCGTGCTACTACCACTCATCCTGATGGGATTTATCGGCACGTTTGGCTACAACTTCACCGTGATGCTGCCGCTGGTAGCCAAGTACATTCTCGGAACCGGCGCCCTGGGATTCGGCGGTCTGATGACCGCGATCGGTGTCGGGTCATTGGCGGCGGCGCTTGGCGTCGCCTATATGGCCCGACCGACCGAGCGCTTGCTCTTGATCGGGGGAACGGCGTTCAGCATTCTGCTCGGCCTGGTGGCTATCTCGCATCTCTTCCCACTGACCGTCGCCATTCTGGTGTTGCTGGGCGTGGCGAGCATCGCCTTCACCACCACCGCCAACGCTCGCCTGCAACTCACCGCGCCCGACGAACTACGGGGCCGGGTGATGAGTCTCTACATCTTCCTGCGCGCAGGCACGGCGCCCGCCGGGAGTCTCCTCCTCGGGTTTCTCGCACAACGGGCCAGCGTACCGATTTCGGTCGGCACCATGGCCGCGCTTTGCATCACCGGGGTGGTACTGGCGCGTTTCTATCGCAGCCGCCACCCGGACAAACCAGGCATGCATCAGCCACAGACACTCCACGAAGGCGTCACCGGCCATTGAGTTGTGTCGCGGAACTCGTTAGCGCGCAGCCAGTAGCAGGCGGCCGCCGTGACTGGTGGTCGCTTCCTCGACGACCGGCGCATGCTCGGCGTGGTCGCTAATCAGTTCACCTTGCTTGGAGGGCGGCACGATGTTGAGCGAGAACTCGATCCCAAGACCATCGGATAGGCGCACGAGCGTATCGATGGTTGGGAGATGCTCGCCCGACTCGATACGAGCAACGGCTGGCTGAGAAATGCCAAGCGACCTGCCGAGCGCAGTCTGAGACAGTCCATGCTCGGCTCGGTAAGAGAGGACGCGCAGCGCGACCGCCCGTGCTGGAGCGGTCCGATCCCATTCGGCACGAACTTCCGGATGCTCGAGCTGCTCGGCCAAAACGTCTGCCGCTTTCCGTAGTCGGATCTTAGTCATCGTCACTTTCCTTTTCCGCGTCTTGTACTTCGAACGCGGTGATGCGTCGTTCTGCGGCTTCGGTTGCCCGGGTGAAACCTCGTGCGTCTACCTTGGCTTCCGGCCCAACGGCGCGATCACGCGATCACCAGCAGGTCACCTACTCGGCGATAGAACGCCCGCCAACGGCTGCGACCCGCTCGCGGACGAAGCTCGCGCAGCTTCGTCTCCTTCACGGCACTGCTGTGCGGATACGGAAGCTGATCCCCGAGTTGCTGCAGCTTCTCAGCAACGTTGAGCATTGCCACACGTTCTCGTAGTTCCAGGCGATTCAGCTCGTCTTCCGCGTCCGGAAAGAACACTACGTCCATGACTGAATTATAACATCGATGTAATTATGATCGAGGCGGGCTGAAATTGCGCCACCGGCCATTGAGTTGTGTCGCGGCACGGTACGCGCTAATCTCCAGCAGTACCAATTGATGATGTTAACGTTCCGTGAAGCGGCGGTTGACCGGGGCGCTTCGAAGGGTTCGCATAACGACCGAGGATGGTGAGCAAGGCATGGACGCTGGACGCGATCGCTGGCTCGACGTGCGTGGAGAGCGGCTGCACATCCGTGAATGGGACGGAAAGGGCACGCCTTTCGTGTTGCTGCACGGCCTCTCCTCTAACTGCATGACCTGGGAAGCGGTCGCTCAGCGACTGCACGCTGCCGGGCATTCTGTCGTCACGCTCGATCAGCGGGGTCACGGGCTGAGCTCCAAACCGGAACGGGGATATGGTTTCGACGAGGTCACGGCCGACCTGCAGGCGGTGATCGATGCACTGGAACTAGATGATCGTCCCGTGGTGGCCGGGCAATCCTGGGGTGGAAGCGTCGTGCTGCAATTCGCGGCCCGCTATCCGGAGACGGCGCGCGGCGTCGTGCTGGTCGACGGTGGGTTCATGAGCATGCGCTCGCACGGAGCAGAGATGACCTGGGAGGAGTTTTGGGACCGGCTCAAGCCACCGCCGCTCGCGGGACGGCGCCGGGATGACATCGCCCAGCGCATGCGCGGCGGTCATCCCGATTGGAGCGACGAGGGCATCGAACACACGCTGGCCAATTTCGAGACGTTACCGGACGGAACGATTCGCCCCTGGCTCTCACTCGATCACCATCGCGAAATCCTGCATTCGATGTGGCAGCAGGATCCGGAGCAACTCTACGAGCGCGTCACGTCGCCGGTACTGGCGGTCGCAGCGGGACCAGCCGACGCCGAACGGGCAGCGCAGAAGCGACAAGGGCTGGAGATGTTCGAGCAGCAGATCCGGCGCTGCCGGGCCTACTGGTTCGAGCAGACCGATCATGACATCCACGTTCAGCGGCCGGATGAACTCTCCACGGTAATGCGTCAGGCCCTCGCCGACGGCTTCTTCGCCAACCAGGACAGCACCGCTTCGTAGAGGGAACTTTCCGTGATGTCCCTCGGAAACCGGTAGTCAGTCGCTGGGCGATCTGCGGAACAATCGCCCGCTAACTCTTCCACGCTTCTCCCACTCTGTTTGACGGACAACTCCAATTTGTGCCAATTGCACAAATGGTTGGTGGTGGATTGGGGCTGTAGACCGTGGTTGTGCCCACTGCTAACCGTTAGAGTTTGTGACACTGGGTTCGCCCCGACTATTTCAGCACATCGAACAGACTCCGGAGGAGTGCCGCACGTGGTTCTCGAGATCGTTCCGGCAGGTAGACAGACGACGTCTCCCCGCCCCGAAGAGGTTTTGCTGCGGGCCAAAGAAGAAGGCGTACAGTTCGTCAACCTGCAATTTACCGACGTCATGGGCCTGGTCAAGATGGTCACCATCCCCATGGAGATCTTTCCCGACGTCATCGAGCATGGGCAGTGGTTCGACGGCTCATCCATCGCGGGCTTCGCTCGCATTGCCGAGAGCGACATGTTCCTCATGCCGGATCTCACCACCTTCGCGGTGCTTCCCTGGAATCGGGGGCGCAATACCACGGCCCGGGTCATCTGCTGGGTCTTCAAGCCCAACGGCGATCTCTTCCCGGGTGATCCGCGCGCCGTGCTGCTGCGACAACTGGAACGGACCGCCAAGCTCGGCTACGCCTATCACACCGGTCCGGAGCTCGAGTTCTTCCTCTTCCGCACCACCGACGGCAAGATCGACACGCTGCCGCACGATCGGGGAAGCTATTTCGACCTGTCGACCGATCTGGCCGCTGAAGTGCGCAAGGACATGATTCGCGCCCTGGGCGAGCTCGGCATTCGCGTCGAAGCCGGTCATCACGAGGTGGCCATCGGCCAGCACGAGATCGATTTCGAGTACGCCGACGCTATGCTGACCGCCGACCAGGCCGTCACCTTCAAGTTCACGCTCAAGGCGATCGCACAGCAACATGGGCTACATGCGACCTTCATGCCGAAGCCGGTCGAGGGAATTGCCGGTTCCGGCATGCATACACACCAGAGCCTGGCCTTCCTCGAAACCGGCGAGAACGCCTTCGTCGACACCGACGATCCCTATGGCCTGTCCAAGATCGCCAAGCACTTCATTGCCGGGCAACTGAAACACGCGCGTGGCATGGCCGCCGTGCTGGCGCCGCTGGTCAACTCCTATCGACGGCTGGTGCCCGGGTTCGAGGCGCCGGTTTACGTCAGCTGGGCACGGCAAAACCGCTCGGCGCTCATCCGCGTACCGTCGATCCGGGCCGGACGAACCAAGGCGACGCGCATCGAACTGCGCTGTCCCGATCCGTCGTCCAACCCATATCTGGTCTACGCGGTGATGCTAGCTGCTGGTATCGACGGCATCCAGAACGAGCTTCCCCTACCGGAGCCCGTGGAGGAGAACCTCTACCACTTCACCGAGGAAGATCTGCGTCGTCGCAATGTCGCGACGCTGCCAGCCACGCTGGGCGAGGCGATCGCCGAACTGGAGCAGGATGACGTGGTGCGCGATGCGCTCGGCGAGCACGTCTTCGAGCGACTGCTCGAGGCGCGCAAGCAGGAATGGGATGCGTTCCGCAAGCACGTCAGCGCCTGGGAGATCGAACGCTATCTCGAGATCTACTAACCCTCACCTCTTGATATTTCCGGATCCCACACAGGCGGGGAGCTTGCAGGCTCCCCGTTTGTGTGCCCGCCGCATGACCATCCTTGTGCTCACTCCACCATCGCAGAATAGAATCGTTTCCCAACGCGTTCATGCTATCGAGACGCATACAAACGTGTAGAGAGGATGCCGCATGGTCGATACGAGCACGAACGCCGGGAAATTGGCCGAGCAGCGGCTGAATGAGGATGAGATCATCTGGCTCACCACCGTCACCCCGTCCGGCCAACCACAATCGGTGCCGGTCTGGTTCTACTGGGACGGCAAGACGGTGCTGATCTACTCGCAGCCGGACACGTCCAAGATTCGCAACATCGAACAGAACCCGCGCGTCGCGTTGAACTTCAATTCAGATGCGCAGGGCGGCCACGTCGTGCGCCTGCAAGGTCGGGCGGAGATCGACCAGGCCGTTGGACCGGCGACGAATGTTTCTGCGATGATCGAAAAATACCGGAATGGCATCCAACGCATCGGTAGTAATCCGGAAAGCTTTGCCTCGGGTTACTCGGTCGCGATTCGCGTCACGCCAACCAAGCTGACCGCATTCTAGCGGAGCGAGAAGCTTGCGGGTTGAGCCTCAATTTGCCTTGGCCAGCATCGGAACATCCAGCGTCTCGCCAAGCTGCGGCTGCTGCTCAGGAGCGAGCGGCAGCCAGATCGTGAAGGTCGTGCCTTCGCCAACCTCGCTCTCCACCAGCACGTCGCCACCATGCGTCTCGGCCACCCAGCGCACGATGGAGAGACCGAGTCCGCTGCCAGTCGCGCTCGCTGAGCGGCGGTCATCGTGACCAGCGCTGCGCGCCTGATCGACGCGATAGAAGCGCTCGAACAGGTGCGGCAGGTGTTCATCGGGAATACCGGGCCCGTCATCGCTGATACGAACCCAGGCACGATGCTCACGCTCATCCCTACTGCTGCTCGATTCAACGGTGACGGAATGGCCATGCCCGCTGGTATAGCGAATTCCATTCTCAATCACGTTGGTCAGCATCTGCGTCAGGTATCCCTCATCGCCTCTGACCGCGAGTTCGGGTAGATCACCAACCCGCAAGGTGATACCGCTCTCGTGGGCAAGCGGCTCCAGTCGCTCCACCGCCGACAGCGCCACATCGCTCAAGTCGAGACGCTCGTACGTCAACACGGCTCTCCCGTCGTCGGCCCGCGCCAGCATCAGCAGATCATTCACCAAGCGCGACATGTGCTCGTTTTCGCTCCGAATTGTGTCGAGCGCCCGAACAATCTGCGGCGTGATGGACGGGCTCAATCGCGCGTGCTCCAGCTCGAGTTGTACGATCGTCAGCGGCGTGCGGAGCTCGTGACTCGCATCGCTGGTGAACTGCCGCTGGCGCTGAAACGCCGACTCCAACCGATCGAGCATCTGATCGAAGGTTGCCGCCAACTCACCAATCTCGTCTCGGTTTGGCAGGTTCAAGCGCTGGCTCAGGTCGGTCGCGCCGATTGATCGTGCGGTTCCGGCGATCAGTTGGACCGGGCGCATGGCGCGGGAGGCAAGCCAGAAACCGCCCACCGCCGCGATCAGCAGCGTAATCGGAGCGGCGATCAGCAGAGTCATGAGAAGACGATGCAGTTGCGCCGGAGCACGGTCGGGCACACCGACGATCAGGGTGCCCGCTACGACGTCCTTCATGAGCACCGGCGTGGTAAAGAATCGGTAGGTAACCGACTTGGAAACCTTGCTATTCGCGTGGATCTGCTGGGTGAAGGTGGAGGTGCCGACTCGCGGAGGTCCGACAGGCTCGATCTGCCCCCTCAGGCGGGTCGCGTCGGAATCGCTCAACCTGCCGTAGTGGGTCAGGACCCTGCCGCTCGGATCGACCAGCAGCGCGACCCCGCCTTTCCCGAGCGCCATCAGCGTCGCTGAGTCTTCGGCCGTGACGCCAGTCAATGGCGAAGAATCGCCGTTATTAGAGGTCGTGGCGAGCTGCCCTGATTTCTTGAGCGCGACGAGTTGTTGCTCATCCATGGTCGCCGCGGGCGTGGATACCACGGATCCCGCCAGAATTGACTTGGTCGTCACGTTGAGGTCAAACTGGCCGTTTGACGGGTCGTACGACGAAGCCAGATTGCCCGCTTCGCTGGCGAGTTCACCATTCAAACTTGAGTGGATGCTGTTGGCCTGCGTGGCATAGACAATCCCGCTGAACGCGACTAGCACCAGGCACAGAATCAACACATACCATAGGGTGAGTCGCCAGCGAATGCCGAGCGCTAGCCGGGCAGAAAAGAGTGAGAATGCCACTGCGTCATTCCTCAGCTGCCTCCGCTGTTCCCGGAGACTTGAGCCGATAACCGACACCGCGCACCGTGGCAATGAGCCTGGTGGGAAACGGGTCGTCGATCTTGCGACGTAAACGACGGACGTAGACATCGACCACGTTTGAGGCGCCGACGTAGTCGTAGCTCCAGATGTGCGCCTCGGCCATCCCGCGCGTAATGATCTGTCCAGCATGCCGGGCGAAATACTCGAGTAACGCGTACTCACGCGCGCTCAGTTCAATCGCCCGCCCGGCGCGAAAGACTTCGTGGGTAGCCGGATCGATTCGCAGTTCGCCAATCTCGATGGAGCCGCCCCGTTGCGTCGATTGGCGTCGTAACAGGGCGCGCAGCCGTGCCGTGAGCTCGGCGAGCGCGAACGGCTTGACGACGTAATCGTCGGCCCCGCTGTCGAGTCCGCGTATCCGATCCTCGACGGCATCGCGGGCCGTCAACATGACGATCGGAACGTTTATCCGCTGCCGTCGAAGCTCGCGACAGACGTCGATGCCGTTCTTCAGCGGCAGCATGACGTCGAGCACAACGGCGTCGTAGGGTGTCATCTGCGCGAAATCGAGCCCCTCTTGCCCATCGTAGGCGAGGTCGACCGCGTAGGTCTCATCCTCGAGACAGGACTTCAGTGCGGCTCCCAGCCGTCGGTTATCCTCAACGACCAGGATCCGCATACGACACCCCCACGACGCTCTCCCGCCAGTTCAGGCGATCGACGTTTCGCTCTTGATGATCTCCACCTGAGAGTACCGCATATCAAGATGACAACGAGATGACAGGCAAATGACAGGCCCGGGCAGCAGGAGCGACGTCGTACGGCGGCTACCTCCAGAAGATCGCTCGTCATGTTGGTGT
This sequence comes from uncultured Chloroflexia bacterium, assembly GCA_963782955.1. GTDB lineage: Bacteria > Chloroflexota > Chloroflexia > Thermomicrobiales > Thermomicrobiaceae > CALAGB01. Next base: position 1,442,219 of record CAWALJ010000002.1, read on the forward strand.
CACCTGAGACACGCATTCTGGAACTACTCGAACGGTTTGAGCAGACGGCGTGGCTGGACGTGCTCAGTTTCATGCCGTCGCAGGAGAATTCAACGAAAGGAAACCAACGCCGATGAAGCCATCCAAGTTTGTCATAGGTATGACCGGTGGTGTTCTGCTCACCATGCTGGTGGCGGCAGCCCTGCTGCTCGGCCTCGGCGGAGCCATGGCCGGCGCGGCGTCGGGCACGCCGACACCGCATACAGCGACGGTCACTTCGCCGAAACAGGGCACGACCTCCGCCACAGCAGACAACATACCGGCGTTTGAGCAGCAGATGCTCCAGCCCGTCTCGGATGCGGAGTGGAGCGCTGCAGCCGATCAGCTTGGCATGTCGGTCGACAACCTTGAGGCCGCGTTGAAATCAGGCAAGACCGTCGACATGCTCGGGGCTCCGCGTAACGTCACCGCGCGGCAGGTCTACGATGCAATGGTCTCGTCCGGACAGGCACGCATCGCAGCCGCTGTCCAGGCGGGAACGATCAACCAAGCACAGGCTGACGCATTGAATAAGGGTCTGGCGGTCGCCATCGCGGACAAAGTGACGCACGTCAACCTGCCGGACGGTTCACCGACGACGGCGGATCAGGCCGCGATGCAGAAAAAGCAGGCAGCGCAGCCGGGTGCCAGTACGCGAAGCGCCACCTCCGACGCCGAGCTGAATGCCGCGGCGCAGGCGCTCGGCATGACCAACAAGCAGTTCAAGACAGCACTTGGCCCGGATGGACATATTGCCAACTACCTGGCTACTCACAATGTCACGGCAGAGCAGGTCAAAGATGCCATGCTCGCCGCCGGGCTGGCCGCGGTCGATCAGGCAGTTCAGAACGGCGCGATTTCTCAGGCAGACGGCGCCCAGATCGAACACGACGTGGTGCAGGCGTTAGCCGAGAAGATCTTCCAGATGATCAACCGGGATCAGGCGACACCCACCTCATAGACTGGCTCCCGCAGCCAACAATACGACCGGCGCTCAAGAATGATTCTCGGGCGCCAGCGCACTCCTCGTGGGGAAACCTTGCTTTTCGACGCCACATTGAGCGTCAAGAAGAGGTAGTCACCGCCGCCCTCGCGTGACCACCACGTCCGGGCGGCGTGAGGCTTCGGGGACAAGCCTCGGCCCTATTTTCCACCCGCTACCGTGCCGATCTCATAACGTCCCGCACTGTACGATCACAGATTCGTTACAGTCAGTTGGGAGATTGGAAGTCCCTCTTCTGATCTGAATATCATCGCATTCAGGACGATTTCGGCACGTTCGTTCCTGTCGTGAACGGAAGTCACGCGACTGTAACTTTGTGCGCGGAAAGGCCTGCGAGACTGATACGGGCAACATTCTATGCTGGATACGGAATCCGGGGAGCCAGATGTTGCTGGCTGCCCCAGCCACGATGAGATCCACCGAATCCGAGGGCGATCTCACGAGGAGGTCTCACATGCTTCGCGTCCGCATTGCGATGCTCACCGTATTTGCCCTGATCCTGATGACCACAGGGTGCACCTCGAACGGGCATGAAACCAAAATGATTGGGACCAGTGACGCGGGGAAGACAATCGGCCTGAACGTTGGCGATACGCTCGAAGTGACGCTCGAAGGCAATCCCACCACCGGCTACAACTGGGAAGCCACGTCGTTGGACACGTCAATTCTCAAGCAAGTTGGGGAACCGGCCTTCACGCCATCGAGCACGGCGATTGGCTCTGGTGGCCAAGTGACGTTGCGCTTCGAAGCCGTTGGCTCCGGGCAGACGACGCTCCATCTGGATTATCACCGGTCGTTCGAGCCTGGCGTCGCGCCACTGCAGACCTTCGAGGTGACGGTGCAGGTCGATTAGCAGCGAGAGAGATTGTCGCTGACGATTTACGGTGACAGGCGCTCGATGGTCCAACTTCCGTCGGACTGCAGCGTATAGCGCAGTCGGTCGTGCAGTCGATTCGGACGCCCTTGCCAGAACTCCATCGACTGCGGCTTGACGCGAAATCCGCCCCAATAGTCAGGCAATGGGACTTCGTCGTCGCCATACTCGTCCGCAAGCTCCGCCAACCGTTGCTCGAGCCATTCGCGACTCGGGATGACTTGGCTCTGATGCGAGACGGCCGCACTGAGCTGGCTTCCGGCCGGACGGGAGTGGAAATAGGCTTCCGACTCCTCCGGCGACGTCCTCTCGACTTCACCGTTGATGCGAATCTGACGTCCCAACCGGGCCCAATGGAAGAGAAGCGCGGCATGCGGATTTTCGGTGAGCTCCTGCCCCTTCTGACTCCCGTAATTCGAGTAGAAGACGAACCCCCGCTCGTCAAACCCTTTGAGCAGGACAGTCCGCGCCGAGGGAACCCCATCGGCCGTCGCAGTCGCCACGGTCATGGCGTTGACCTCGATACCACCCTCACCCGAATCCATCGCTTCTTCCATCCAGCGCGCGAACTGCTCGAAGGGGTTCTTATCGACGTCCGACTCGTCTAAAGATCGATCGGAATGCTCGCGGCGCAGATGCGCGAGAGGGAGTTTGGACCGCAAGGGGCTGCTCATGATCTCGTTCACGCTCTCCATCCATCAGCACAATACTCGATGACGGTCACCCTTTGGCAAGCGCCGCCACCCGTTCATCCTACTCCAGATTGCGCCATGCCGGTATCTCCCTGTGCACTCCAGGTTTCGGAAACGTGCCGGTATGATAGGCTGATCGCGCCGCCTGGTCGGCCGTCGCGGCCGTTCCGGACGGAACCCAGGACAGAACCGATCAGACCATAGTCGAGACGGAGGCGATCATGCCTGAATCCCCCGCCGACCTGCAGTTCACCAGCGAGGCGCACGCGCGCGAACTCGACGAGCGCGATGAACTGGCTCGCTTTCGTGGCCGTTTCTACGTTCAGCCAGGCGCAATTTACATGGACGGCAACTCGCTCGGACTCCTGTCCAAGGACGCCGAGGAAGCCGTGATCAAGACGCTGAACGATTGGAAGAATCTCGGCATCGACGGCTGGCTACGGGCCGATCCTCCGTGGTTTTACATGGGCGAACAGCTTGGCGCGCAGAGCGCGGCGCTGGTCGGCGCCGAGCCGGACGAGGTCATCGTCACCGGCACGACCACGGTCAACCTGCATAACCTGGTGGCCACCTTCTATCAGCCCGAGGGGAACCGGCGCAAGATCGTGGCGACCTCGCTCGACTTCCCTTCCGACGTCTACGCGTTGGGGAGCCACATCAGACTGCATGGCGGCGATCCGGAGCGGGATCTGGTCCTGGTGGAGAGCCGCGACGGACGCACGATCGAGGAAGATGACGTCATCGCGACCATGACCGATGAAGTCGCGCTGATCCTCATGCCATCGGTCTTTTATCGATCGGGACAGCTTTTCGACATCGCCAAGCTCACCGCTGCCGCCAATCAACGGGGCATCCCGATCGGCTACGACTGTGCCCACTCCGCTGGGGTAATCCCGCACAAATTCGACGAGTGGGGCGTCGATTTCGCCTTTTGGTGCAACTATAAATACCTCAACTCCGGACCTGGTAGCGTGGGTAGTCTTTATGTAAACAAGAAGCACTTCGACAAGCTGCCGGGGCTGACCGGCTGGTGGGGCTACAACAAGCAACGCCAGTTCGACATGCTGCATAGCTGGGAGAGCGCGGCGGGTGCCGGTGCCTGGCAGATCAGCACCATTCCAGTCCTGTCATCGGCTCCATTGCTTGGTTCACTGCGCATCGTCGCCGAGGCGGGCATTGAGCGCATTCGCCAGAAGTCGCTCGAGCAGACTGAGTACTTGATGGAGCTGATCGAGCGCTCGGGACTGACTGGACCGGCCTACGGCTATCACATCGGCACGCCGCGCGATCCAGAGCGACGTGGTGGGCACGTGGCGGTCGAGCACGAGCACGGTCCGCAGATCGCCCGAGCACTCAAGGCGCGCAACGTCATTCCCGATTTTCGGCCGCCGAACATCGTGCGACTGGCACCCATCGCGCTCTACACCTCGTATCACGACCTGTGGCAGGTGGTGCAGCAGTTGCGCGAGATCATCAATTCCGGCGAGTATCAGCAGCTCGAATCCGGCCGCGAGATCGTCGCCTGAGCGATGTCGGAACGTCACGCCGTCTCGCAGGTGGACGACGCCCAGCATGGGATCCGCTACCGGCCCGGTACGATGGCCGACATGCGCGCCGCCAACGACGTCGCCGAGCGCGCATTCGACGACCTGGCGCGACGCAACGGCTGGAGTAACGACGAGCCGATCGACGAGATCGGGCTGGCGCACGAATTCGAGGCGCAACGTACCCTCTACCAGCACCTGACCGAGACCGCCGAGCAGTTTTGGGTGTCGGAGCAGGACGGCAGGCTCGTGGGCGTGGCACGCTCCACGCTGCGAGACGGGCTGAGGCAGCTCACCGAGCTCTTCGTCCTGCCAGAAGCGCAGTCCAATGGCATTGGCTCCGAACTACTGAGACGGGCCTTCCCGATCGACGGTGCCAGCGTTCGCTGCATTCTGGCCACCCCAGACCTAGCCGCGCTGGCCACCTATCTCAAGGCAGGCGTCTCCATTCGCTTTCCCAACTACGGCTTCTTCCGAGCGCCACAGGCAACGACGGCACCCACCGATCTGGACATCGAGCCGCTGAGCGACACTCCCGCATCGCTGGAAGAACTCGGGCGGATAGACGAGCAGGTGCTGGGACATCGGCGCGACGTCGATCATCGCTGGCTGCTCGCCGACCGGCAGGGATTCCGCTATCGGCGCAAGGGCGAGGTCGTCGGCTACGGCTACGTCGGAGAGAAGAGCGGGCCATTCGCTTTACTCGACCCCACCGACTTCCCGGCAGTGCTGGCACATGCCGAGACGCACGCAGCCGATGGTGGCCAGGAACAATTCACCGTCGTCGTGCCGATGCTAAACGAGATCACCGTGCGCTACCTGCTCGAGCGCGGCTTTCGACTCGACCCATTCTTCTCCTACCTGATGAGCGACATTCCGTTCGGCCGGTTCGACCGCTACATCGAGACGTCGCCAACCTTCTTTCTTTAAAGGAGAGGCGCCGAGCACGTATCATCTGTCGTGCACGCACCTCACATCGACCTTCGATTGACACATAAGGACGTGACCGTGACGACGACCGTGACCCGTTGTGCCTGGGTTGGCGAGGACCCGCTGATGATCGCCTACCACGACGAAGAGTGGGGCGTCCCCTGCTACGACGATGACGAACTGTTCGAGCGACTGATGCTGGAGGGTTTCCAGGCTGGGCTCTCCTGGTCGACGATCCTCAAAAAGCGGGACAACTTCAGCCGGGCGTTCGATGGCTGGGATGCGCGAAAAATCGCCGAGTACGACGAGGAAAAGCTCGCCGAATTGCTGTCCAACCCGGGTATCGTGCGCAACCGGCTCAAAGTGGCCGGAGCGGTCAAGAACGCGCGCGCCTTCCTGGAAGTACAGCAGCAAGAGGGCGGATTCTCGCCCTACGTCTGGTCCTTCGTCGGGGGCATGCCACTGGATCGACCCGCACCCCTAGGTCTCGGTGACATCCCCTCGAGTACCAAGGAATCGGATACCCTCTCGAAAGCGCTGAAGAAGCGCGGGTTCACGTTCGTGGGTACCACCATCGTCTATGCCTTCATGCAGAGCGTGGGGATGGTCAACGATCACACCGTCGATTGCTTCTGCCGCGTGAAGTGAGACTGCCGTCTGAGAAGTCGGCTGCCGCTGACACTAGATGCCAGCCGTTGGATAAGGAAGCCATTACATGAGCATCTCTTTTGATTTCTCGGGGCGAGTCGTGATCGTGACCGGTGCCGCACGCGGTATTGGCCGGGTGATGGCCCAGCGCTTCACGGCAGCTGGGGCTTTGGTAGTGGCGGCCGATCGGGATGAAGCCGGATTGGCGGAGACCTGCTCCGGCCTCGATGTGAATCGAGTCACGTCGCTGGTCGCCGACGTCAGCACAGACACTGGAGCCCAGAGCATCGTCGATCTCGCGGTTGAGCGCTTCGGTGGCCTGGACGTGTGCGTAAACAACGCAGCGGTCGCACCGCACGCCTCGCTGTTTGACGAGCGTGCCGAAGTGTGGGACACGATCTACGCCGTCAATACGCGCGGCACCTTTTTGATGACTCGCGCGGCGGCCAGAGCCATGATCGCGGGAGAGCGGGGCGGAAGGATCATCAACTTCTCATCCGGGGTGACGGTCAAAGGCTCACCGGGCGCCGCGGCCTATGCGTCCAGCCGCGCCGCGACCGAGTCCTTCTCCCGCGTCGCCGCCATCGAACTCGCGCCACACGACATCCTGGTCAACGTGGTGAGCCCAGGCTTGATCGACACGCAACCGAAGCCGCTGCCACCGGTGATGGCCGAGTCGCTGGGCAAGCGCATCCCCACGTTGCCGCTGGCACGAGCAGGAGAGCCGGACGAGGTCGCCGCCGTGGTCCTCTTCCTGGCCTCCGATGCCGCCAGCTACATCACCGGCGCGGTTATCAGCGTCGACGGAGGCGACACCATTGGCAGGCGACCAGGTGGGCCGGTCATTGATGACGACCCGCGTTACGACTGGGTAACCGGGCGCGAGTGACGGTTGCCAATCAGTCTCCATCGAATCGGGTGCGGTTCGGTACTGTTGCCGGCGTGAACTGCGGCGACCTGCTTCGCTCAACTTACTCAGGAGGCACATGCTTCAGAAGCCGGACCTGCCCGATTCAGAGCTCGTCGACTGCCTACAACGCGAGTTCGGCCTCCCCGCGCAGCAAGTCGAGTTCTTGCCAATCGGCGCCGATACGAACACGGCGGTCTATCGAGCCACGACCAGTAATTCCGCGACCTACTTCGTGAAACTGCGCAGCGGCGAATTCGACGAACTGACCATTCTCGTACCGCATTACCTTGAGACCCAAGGTATTCCCCACCTGATCGCGCCGATCGAAACGCAAAATGGGCAGCTCTGGACCCGGCTGGAGCAATTCGCGGTGATCCTCTATCCATTTATCGACGGACAGGACGGCTTCAGCAGTCATCTGACCGACCAACAATGGATCGAGCTTGGTGAAATCTTGCGCGGCGTCCACAGCGTCGAGCTGCCAGCAGAGATTCGTCAGCGATTGTCCCGTGAGTCGTTCCCCACGATCTGGTTCGAGCGCACGCGTGCTTACCAGCGGTTGTTTGAGACCGAATCATTCTCCGACCCAATCTCGGTTCAACTCGGCGAGTTGATGCGCGCTCAGCGCGAGGTGATCACGACGCTCATCGAGCGCGCCGAAGCACACGAGCAGGCGTTTCGGACCCACTCCCCGGTATTCGTTCTGTGTCATGCGGATATCCACGGCGGCAACGTGCTGATGGAGCCGAACGGCGACCTCTACGTGGTCGATTGGGATACGCTAATGCTCGCACCGAAGGAGCGGGACCTGATGTTCATCGGTGGCGGTATCGGCAACGATTGGAACCGGGAGCGGGATGTCGATCTTTTCTACCAGGGCTATGGACCGGCAGAGATCGACCCGGACGGCATCGCCTACTACCGATGCATACGTATTCTCGAGGACATTGCCCTCTACTGCGAGCAGATCCTGGAATCAGAGCCGGACAACCCGGATCGGGCACAAGCGCTTGTCTATATCTCCAGCAACTTCCTCCCGAATGAGACCATCGAGATTGCGTTCCGCTCAGGCCCAGCCGGGCGATCCAGCTGATCCAGGTTCACGACCGGGAAAACACAATGATCCCAGCACTCGGCAACGCGGACCAACGCCTGGTGGTCCAGCGAGAACTCCGTGAGTTGTGAACGCCAGTACCAGCTTGGTCGCCAAGCTAGCTGAACGCTCCGTCATGGCCACATATTGACATGACAACTTCATATTGCTACAGTGGTTGTCGTGACATGTCAGGAGGAACCTATTGACATCTCAGCTCTCGCCGGGTGAGGCGCAGCCGCTGAATCTGACGGCCTACGTCGCGATCAAACGAGACATCGTGCGCTGCGAACTCAAGCCCGGGAGCCAGGTCTCCGAAAGTGCGCTGGCCGAACGCTACCGGGTCGGTCGCGCGGCGGTGCGTACCGCGCTCAACCGACTGTTTCAGGAACGACTGGTGCAGCCGGTACCGCGGCAGGGCTACGTGATCGCGCCGATCACCTTCAAGAACGTGCGCGATCTCTTCGCCGTTCGGCTGCTGCTGGAGCCGGAGGCCGCCAGCCTGGCGGCGACACACGCCAGTCCACTGCAGCTCGAGGAGCTTGGCGAGCTATGCCGCAAGGCCCGCTATCGCCTCGGAGATGCCGCCAGTGCCGAAGAGTTCTTACGACTCAACACCGCCTTTCACGTCGGTATCGCCCGTGTCTCGGGCAACGAGCGGCTGGCCGCGATCATTGCCGGGCTACTCGACGAGATGGAGCGACTGTTCCATTTCGGCCTGATGCTGCGTGACCGGAACGACGAGATGTACCACGAGCACAACGATCTGGTTGAGGCATTGACGGCCGGAGACGCGGCGCGCTCCGCGCGGGTAGTAACCGAGCAGATCAACACCGCGCAAACGATGGTGACCGACGCGCTCCTTTCAAGCGAGCGCGTGCTGGGAATCAATCTGGTCGCTGACTGAGGTTAGCACGGCAGACGGCCGCGATCGTCGCGCCGTCTCTATTATGGAAGGAGAACGCGATGTCACTCGTCCCGACAATTGCGAGCCCGGTGCTCGCATCCTTGATTGAATCCATTCGTCAGGTGGTGAAATCGGGGGTCGATGACGGGGAAGTGGCACGGCAGGTGGCCGATCTGCTGCAGCCCTGTCTGGGTGGCGACTCCTTTCTGACCGAAGCGCAACGCGAGCCGGATCCAGATCACTATCGCCAGCACGTTCTCCACGTGGAAGACGATGGCAGCTTCTCGATCGTCGCGCTGGTCTGGCTTCCCGGACAGGAGACGCCGATTCACGATCACGTCTCCTGGTGCGTCGTCGGAGTCCATGAGGGACAGGAATACGAGACGCACTATCAGGTGGAGACCGATGCCGCCGGTGCAAGCTGGCTCGTCGAGGACGACCAATCGGTCAACCCACCCGGATCGACTGCCGCGCTCACTCCACCCGGCGATATCCATAAAGTGGTGAATAACGGGCAGGAACTCGCGATCTCGCTGCACATCTACGGAGCCGACATCGGCAAGCTCGGATCGAGCATTCGCCGCCGCTACGATCTTCCGGTAAAGGCGGCCTAGCTCGTTCCGCGCGAACCAGAACATCCATCAGCGTTATCGGCGAGTGGTGGCACCCGCTACTCGTCGGGCGCTCGCAGTGCCGCGGCGCGACGTTTCTGACCGGTTCCAGAAAGGAATCCGACGATGAGTCTGCGCACGCGGCCCTCCACTGGGCTGACGGATCTCCCCGCTATTCTCGAGCTGCTGTTGCAATGCCAGGCAGCTGGCTATGCCGATACCGAGTTTCGCTCGATCGAGCTACGCATTATGTTCAATAACCCTGCGTTTGACGCCCAGCGCCTGACCCTCGTCTTCGAAGACGATTCTCCAGTATTGGGGGCCTTCACCGTCCTGTGGCAGGGGCGCTACGCCGGCATGCTGGTGCGGCCGGATCTGCGCGGACGCCTGGAGAAGGAGATTCTCGACTGGGCGGCAAAACAGGCCAGCGAATCCGATTGGCCCGAAGGCGCGCAGCCGCGGCTAGTCGCGCTCTGCCGTGACGATGACGCGCTCAGTCGCGAGATCTACGAGCGCGCCGGATTCAAGCTCAACGAGCTGGAACTGCGTATGGTGCGGGACCTGACCCAGCCGCTCCCTGAGCCGCGGTTCCCTGAAGGCTTCACCCTGCGAGCGCTCGACCCGGTAAACGAGCTTGAGGACTGGATTCAACTGGACCGCGAGACCCTGGATCAGGTGGCACCGGCATTAGACCGTTGGCGCCGTGCACGCTTCGACCTGGACTATGATTGCACGCGGGATCTGGTGGCAGTGGACCGGGCAGGTAAGCTAGCCGCCATGTGCTATTGCTCGATCCCATCGTTCGAGACGTCCCGCTGTGAGATAAAGGAGGGCCGCACCGAGCCGATCGCCGTCGCGGCCGCCTACCGTCGGCGTGGTTTGGGCCGAGCCATGGTGCTGAGCGGACTCCACCTGCTGAAACAGCGAGGAATGGACCAGGTGCTGCTCACCACAGAATCGGACAACTTGCAGGCCCACCGGCTCTACGAATCACTCGGATACCAGCTACGCTATCACGCGTGTTGGTACAGCAAACCACTCTGATCAAGAGTGTGCAGATCTTGCAAATGGGCGACGATGGCAATAGCATGTCGTTAGGATGATCGAAAGGGATACGATCATCTGACCTCTGGTTGGATCGCGCGGAGGACGCATGCGCAGCCGTCGAAATACCGCCATTCTGGGAGCGCTCATCGTCCTGATCCTCCTGTTTGAGGCGTTTCAGGCAGGTGCGCCCGCCAGCGGAGCCAACTCCCCAGTCGACGTCGTCAACATTTATCGCGGGGAGCCAGTCAACGTCCTCAGCGTGGTGGATGGGCCAATGGAGCTGTTTGGCTGCGTCAAATACTGTTGGTTCGCCAGCGAGAACCAGAGCGCCGTGGTGATCTACCAGGATCCAAACCAGACGAATCAAGCATCCGGCAGTTTTGGTTGGGACGTGGTGGGTGAATACGGCGGCAAGTGGTACTCAGCCGGTGGTTCGGGGGGCGGCTCGGGCCAAGCGTCAGACACGTCGCGCTTGATCTCATTCATGAGCATGCCGCTTCCCGCGTCGACGATTACGTACCGCTATGGCATTCGACCAGGCTACGTCATGACCGTCGGGCGAACCCTCTCGTCCGACGTCGAGCAGATCATCGTGCACTATGACAACGGCGCCATGGCGGCGCAGAAGCCAAGCAACGGCGCGTTCGCCGTCTTCGCGCAGGCTCGGGCCGTCTGTCAGATTCAGCTGTTTGGCGCTCGGGGCACGCTGCTTCAGACGATCGACCAAAGCACTGACATGCAGCTCGCGGTTCAGATTCGGATGAACGCGCCGGGTGCCTGTCAGTGAGCTACGCGCCTCGAAACGCCAGCGCGGCTAGTCCACGTGCCAGCGAACGTCGATGTTGCCCGCGTAGCTGTAGTAGCTGACGTCGATTGCGTACAGGCTGGTGTGGTTGATTGGCAACTCGAGGTGTCCTTGCTCGTCCTGCTCGATGGAATGGTAGTAGAGTGAATCCTGGCTGAGATTCCAGTTGTTGAACACGTTGATGAAGGCCGAGCCGTTCTTGACGCTGACCTTGTAGTCGACGACCAGCGTGTGACCGCTGGTGATAAAGGCCGTTCCGCCGGACTGGTCGGTCTTCGCACCAATGAGTACCCGGGTCGTATAGTGGCCATTCGAGATCAGCTGCCAGCCCGTATTCCCCTCGACTCCCCAGCTGCTGAAGGCAGAATCGGCGCCGGTGATGGTGAGCGCGCTCACGAGTACCAGGCTAGCGATCAGTGCCAGCAGCCGATACCCTCGTGGTAGCCCACTCCACTTCCAGCCGGTCGTGTTGCTTTCGCTATCCAATCGCTGAATACACTCCCAACTGCGCAATCCTAATAACTTCATCCTCAGCATATGTGCAGCTGCGCGCCAAAACTATCCCCGAACGTCCTGATTGAACCGGGAACTGCCTACCTGCGCATGCGCGATACCGGGCGGAGGCGGAACTCGACTCGACAGAAGCGGTCAGGCTGGGCAGAATGGCAGCGTTGAGACGGACCTGATGATGATGAGAGGGAACCGCCATGGCGCAGATGACATCACGCGAGCGGGTTGAAGCCGCACTTGCTGGAAACGCCGTCGATCAACCGCCGGTGAGCCTCTGGAGGCACTTTCCGGAGCAGGACCAAACGGCCGAGGCGTTGGCCGACGTGACCATGGAGTGGCAGGGAAAGTTCGGGTTCGACTTCATCAAGCTGATGCCACCCGGCGACTACGCCACCATCGACTGGGGTGCCGAGAGTTCCTATCAGGGGAGCATCGGTGGGACGCGCCAGACGACCAAATTCCCGATCAACTCAATCGATGATTGGGCCGCGATCAAGCCGGTGGCGGTCGATCGGGGGCGCAATCGCGAGGTGGTCGAGGCGGCCCGACTGGTCAACGAGCGGCTAAAGGGCGAGATCCCGGTGCTGCAGACCATCTTCAGCCCGCTGACCATCGCCATGAAACTGTCCGATGGCAAGGTGATCGAGCACCTGCGCCAGAATCCGTCCGCGGTGCACGAGGCGCTGCACGCCATCACCGCAGTCACGCGCGAGCTCACGGCTGCCACGCTGGAGCGGGGCGCCTACGGCATCTTCTTCGCGACGCAATGCGCCTCGACCGACATTATGACCACGCAGGAGTACACCGAGTTCGGTTCGACGTACGACATTCAGGTGTTGGAAGCCGCCACGGCCTCACGCTTCACCCTGATTCACATCCACGGCACCAACATCATGTTCGATATGCTCAAGACCTATCCGTCGAACGCACTCAACTGGCACGACCGGCGCACGCAGCCGTCACTGGCGGAAGGTGAGGCATCCAGCGGCCGCTGCGTGGTAGGTGGCATCCACGAGAAGGACATCGCGACGATGACGCCGAAGCAATCCGCCGCCCAGGCGCGTGACGCGGTGAATGCGCTGAACGGCCGCCACGTCATGATCGCCCCCGGCTGCGTCATGCCGATCAACACGCCAGAGGCCAACGTCCGGGCGGTGGTGGAAGCGGTGCGGAGCTAGTCCAAGATTGCTGGGTCGGCACTGAGTAGTGCCGACCCGTTACCCTCAGTCGGTCCAAACAGCTCGCAGATTTCGTGCTTCAATCTCCTGCTGATACGCCTCAGATAATTCAGTACTTCTGGATCTGTTGTCGAAAAGCCTCAATGCCGGTAATAGTGAGACAGGCTGGCGATTCTTATGACTCACTCAAGTCAGAAACAGAACGCGAAAGACGGGGTAGGCTCTGATGTTGATCACGATTACCGTCCAGGATCGCACGACCGCGGGCGATCGCACGAGCGAATTGACGCTCGAGTTTCTCAGCGAGCGTGTCACGGTTCGCGAGCTGATTCGCAGCCGAGTCTATCAGGAAGTGACCGAGTACAACGCCCGTCAGGTGATGTCAGGAACTGGGCCAAATGTCCGTTTGGTGCAGCTGACGGAAGCCGAACAAACGTTGAACGGCGAGCGCAAGCGCGATACGCGACGCGACTGGCAGGCGGAGTATGAGAAGGCGCTGACCTCGTTCGAGCGTAATGGGTTTCTGCTCCTCGCCGGAAAGCGACAGCTGGTTGACCTGGACGAAGAGATCGATCTCCGTCACGACACCGAGGTTGTCTTCCTCAAACTCGTGCCGCTGATTGGCGGGTAGGCCCAAAGATGACGATCATCAATATCGCTCGAGCATTACTGGGCAAACAGGCGACCGAACCATCCGACTCTATTCCTGGGCTGAGCAAACAAGCGGATGACCAGTCCAATCTCGATCCGGATCTCCGGGAACGAGCCGAGCAGTTGCTGGCTGGCTGTCTTGCGACGGATTCAGATCGGCGCTGGTTACCAAGAGATCCGGAACTCATTGCACTTCGCCAGCGCAGCAAAGAAGCAATCCTCTCGGCGGACGCGGAGTTCAAGCGTGTGTTCGTGCGCGTGGTCTTCCATTTCGCGATGCGAGAGATCATCGTGCCACAGCAACCAAGACATTTGCACGCCTATGAACTTGGCCGGGTGATGAACCAGGTGTATCGCTACAGGCTTCCATATACCGAGCAAGAGGTACGACGAATGCTGCTTGATCTGGCGGCAGCACCTCCCGGCTGGAGAACGCTTCGGTGTGCCGGAGGCGACTTGAAGAGCTTCCTTCGCTCGATCTCGCATGCAATCGACACCCAGAATATGGCGCCGGACATGCGTGCCGCACTCACGCAGTTGAAACAGCACGTGGCAGACTGTTCTCACATCCCAGATTGTCGTGCCACGATCGCGGTCATTGACGCCATGCTAGGCATCAGCGAGCCGCCCGTCCTGCTCGACACCCATGATGATTGGGGCTTTTTCGCCGACCAGGCATTGACTGAGATGGACGCCGATCTCGCTTCGCTCTGGGAAGAGTTCCTGAAATTCGTCGCGAATAACTCTGGCTCCAAACCGAATAAGAAGTGGCTGGCGGATGCTCACGCGCACGTTGCCGCCATCGGACTGGAAAGATTCGAACAACTCGCGATTGACTGGCTGAGTCTGCTCAAGCACCCAACGCGCAACGTCCTGCAGCGCCATGCGAGTGGACACGAGATTCCGTCACTCATTCTGGCCGATCGCAACGCGGCCGTGCTGAAGGGCATCGTCTGGTCCTGCTCTTTGCTCGAAAGCGACTCCATCTGCTCGGCCCTGGGCGATGCCGGAATATCGAGTTTCAAGAAGGTTCCGCAATTCGGTGCACGCTCGGTGAAGGTCGGTAACGCCTGCCTCTGGGCGCTGTCAGCCATGGCGGGCATGGCGCCGATCGCGCAACTACAGCGCCTGAAAACGTTGTTGAAGCAGCTGTCGGCGCGAAAGCAAGCAGAGTCTGCACTGCTATCGGCGTCGAAGCGGCTAGGACTCTCGCCTGAAGATCTCGAGGAGGTTACGGTTCCCGATTTCGGCCTTGTGAACGGTGTCGGGCGAACGTCCCTGGGCGAGTGGATAGCGGTTGTCACCGTCGGTGTGCCATCCAAGGTCGACCTACGGTGGGTTCGAGCCGACAGCGACAAGCTGCAGAAGTCGGTTCCGGCGGACGTCAAACGCGATCATGCCGACGAGCTCAAAGCGGTGAAGCGGACCGTCAAGGATGTGGGTTCCGCGCTACAGACGCAGCAAGCGCGCATCGAGCGGCTGCTGCTGACCGACCGGCGCTGGTCGTTCGCCGATTGGCGTACTCGCTATCTCGATCATGGTCTGGTTTCGCTCCTCACTCATCGGTTGGTCTGGACGTTCACCACTGAGTCCGGTCACGAGCAGGGCGTCTGGCTAGAGGGGGCAATTGTTAACCTTCGAGGAGAGCCGCTCGATTGGATCGACGCCGAGACCGAGGTCCGGCTCTGGCATCCGATTGATTCGGAGGCGGAGCACGTGCTCGCCTGGCGCCAGTGGCTTGCGAGGCATCGGATCACACAACCCTTCAAGCAGGCGCATCGCGAGGTCTACCTCCTGACCGCGGCTGAAGAGCAGACCGAAACCTACTCGAACCGGTTCGCCGCTCACATCCTGCGTCAGCACCAGCTCAACGCACTCTGCCAGCAGCGAGGCTGGAGATATCAGCTGCAGGGAGGTTGGGATAGCTTCAACACACCGGAACTCCTTCTGCCGCAATACCGGCTGCGCTTCGAGTACTGGCTGGATGTTCCCGATCCGGCCAACATGCCGATGGCCGATTCAGGGATCTATCTCTACGTCGCGACCGATCAGCTGCGCTTCAGCCGACTCGGCGCGCGTGAAGCGCTGCCGCTCCGCGAGATCCCCCCGCGTGTCTTCACCGAGGTGCTGCGCGATGTCGATCTCTTCGTGGGTGTCTGCAGTATCGGCAACGATCCGAACTGGGTAGACCACGGTCAGGCCCGACCGTTTCAGAACTACTGGTGGGGCTATTCGTTTGGCGAGCTTTCGGCGGCGGCAGAGACCCGTCGCGCAGTGCTCGAGGACTTGTTGCCGTATCTCGCCAAGCTGAGCGGCCGCTGGGAGCTGAGCGGGAAGTTCCTCATCGTGCGCGGTGATCTACGCACCTACAAGATTCATCTCGGCAGCAGCAACATCCTGATGGAGCCAAACGACCAGTATCTCTGCATCGTACCGGGTCGTGGCGCCGACGCGGCGGGCGTGAATGGGCTGTTCCTCCCGTTTGAAGGGGATAGCGTCCTGTCGGTCATCCTGAGCAAGGCGCTGATGCTGGCCGAGGACCACAAGATCAAAGACCCAACGATCATGCGGCAACTGGCTATCAGAGACGCTCCCGGAATTGTGGCTTAGTAACCTCGCCGATGCACGGTGCACCACGGTTCTGAGCACGGGTCACTCGGTCTCGCTCACGGCAGCCTGCTGCTGATGATCTTGCATGACCAGGCGCAGACCGAGCGCCAGCCCGATGCCGATCAGCAGTCCCAGGACTGGCACGCCAACCAGTATCAGCCCCAATGCGATGAACCAGGGGATGATCGGCATCGCTTCCCTCCCATGCTCAGAGCGGCATGCACAAGCAGCAGCCTTCGTCGATAGGTGCGGACCTCCGTGGGCAACACACGCAAGCTTTTGCTGGCTTTGCGCATGTTCCTGTCCGCCATGGACGTCGTGTTGCGACCTGCAGCCATGAACGCACTCTCCCCGGCCCAGATGTCGGACTGGGGAGAGCGTGGAATCACTGCCAATGATGCAGGTGATCGACGGATTTAGAACCCGGGTTGCACCCAGGTGCGGTC
Organism: uncultured Chloroflexia bacterium; assembly: GCA_963782955.1. GTDB lineage: Bacteria > Chloroflexota > Chloroflexia > Thermomicrobiales > Thermomicrobiaceae > CALAGB01. The sequence continues at coordinate 1,458,696 of CAWALJ010000002.1, forward strand.
GGCCAGATGCTGCTTCACCTTCGCCACGTAGTTCTGCGCTCCACTGGAGTTCCAGCTTCCCGAGAACCACAGGCCAACGCAGCCCCACTCGTCGCCTTTGGCCGACTTCGGCACCCAGTTGAAGTAGCCCTCGAAGCAGGCCCTCCGCCAGGCGAGCGCGTAATCGACGTTGAAGGCTGTGCTATTGGCCGATGCCGGATACGTTCCCGTGTGGACCGTCCGTTTGATCTGCATCAAGCCGAAACTCTGGCCGTTGTCGCCCACGGTCGACATGTGCCAGGTACTCTCCTGCACCGCGACAGCCCGCACGATGTCGACGTTGAACCCCCACTTGCAGGCAGCCCATTGAATGATCTCATCGGTGGTGCCGGTGAAATTGCCGTCGACGCGAGGAGCGAACTTCGCGTTTCCAGTGGCATCCGCGCCGTCGATCGACGACATCGTCGTGCCGGTAGTGTGGTTCGCGGTGGTGTTATCCGGTCGCGGTTCCCAATTGGAGCGATGAACCTGAGCGGCACACTGCGCGTCGCTTGGCAGGGTCGATCCTGGTGGCAGGGTCTGGAATTCTCCGCCAGCCGGTGGCTGCGGGTTCGTCGTTGGTGGTGGCGTGGTCTGACCCGACAGAGTGAAGTCGACTCGATCGATCCACAGGTTCCGATCGCCGACGCCTGCCTGGTAGGCGTCGTTGGTGAACTCGATGCCAATCGTATGCGAACCCGTGCTCATGCTGTGGTCGATGCGGAAGGTGGTCCAACTCGTCTGAGGCACCGAGCCACCGAAGACCTTCTGGCCGTCCACGTACACATTCATCCAGGGCGCTCCATTGAGCTGGTCACCCTTCGCACGCACGGTGAGCGACGTAGCAGCCGCGGGCAGGGAGATGCTCGTCTCTGCCCGGTCGTTCGACCAGATGTCGAGTGCCTTGCCGTTACTGGCGCTGCTGTCGCTGAGTACTGATCCCTTACCGTTGACCATGTGCATGGTTTCGGCCTCGAAACCGGTCGTCGAACCGGTGCTCGGCGTGGTGCTCGACAGGTTGAAGTCAATCTTGTCAACCCGCAGATTTCGGTCGCCGACACCCTTCTGATAGGCGTCGTTGGTGAAGGCGATGCCCAGGGTGTGCTGACCGGCACTGATCGTCTGATTGATCTGGACGTTCGCCCAACTGGTGTTGGGCACCGTTCCTTGATAGATGAGTTGTCCATCGAGAGAGACATTCATCGCAGGCGGCCCGTTGAGCTGATCGCCCTTGACCCGCAACGTCAATGACGACGCCGACCCGGTGAGATCGACGGTCGCTGTCGCCTGATCGTTGGACCACATGAGCAACGCCTTGCCATTGCTGGCGCTACTATCGCTGACAACGCTCCCGTTGCCTTTGGCCAGGTGCATCGTCTCAGCCTCGATGGTGATGGTGGTGCTTGCTTCTCCCGTTCCGAACGTGGTGAGTACGACCGCGAACACAGCAAAAGCTGCGAACACGCGTAATCGTCCTGACATGTTTTTCCCTTCCCACGTTGAAACCGCCAAGGCTCATCACAAGGGTCGCAGCGCGAAAGGCTGACCTTGCCGGGTTGTTGTGTGCTGCTCCTGGTGATGTTGGCCTGATTTGTCACCGGCGCGAACGCCGTGACGTTAGCTGGCGGTGAGCGACTGAACGGCGTGAAGAACGGAGGTAGAATGCTCGACCCATAAGATGGACCGTCTGGCGTCTGCTTTGAACCCGACGCTTGCCCGGTGTCCCCGTCCGGTGTCGCTCCCATCTAATGCAGGAGTGACGTGCAAGGATCTGGGAAAACAGACGTGTCTCCTCTGGCTGTCGGTACCTCCTTTCACTCACCCGTTTCCGACAGCTGCCGGAGTGACTGCGAACGGTGTGAGTCGCAGTATAGCGGCGTGGATATTAATAGCAAGCTATTGAGAAATATTTGGGACTAATGTTCCTATAGGAGGCGCACGGGCAGCTGGAATGTTGATGAGTTCCTTGAGCGAAGGAATCCGCGATCGTTACACCAGATGCACGATCTCAACGTCGCCCCATTGCTCGGCGAGGTAGTCGGCCACGAGGTGCCGGTGACATTCGCTGGGCTTGGCTTCGCTACAGAGCAGGCAGGCACCATCCAGGTTGGTCGGATCGAGTTCAGATTCGATGTGACGCTCCTGCATCAACGCCAGAAAACGCGACTCGAACTCGGCTGGCTTGATCCGCTTCTTCTTGTAGTCATTCATGATCTCTTCGGTCGGCGCCAGCAATGGCTCCTCCTCGTAGCCGATGTTGCCGAGCGCCTTGAGGAAGTAGCGCAAGTCATCACGCTTGGCAAACCCGGCTAACTGTGAGGTGTTGTGCAGGCGGATATCGACCACCTTCTTCACGCCCGCGTCGGTCAGCAGGCTGAAGAACTGCTCAGCGGACTTTTGCGTGAAACCAATGGTGAAAACCTTCATTGGATGGCTCTCCTATGCGAAAAGCGATCTCTCGTTCCCGTATGGCATACGCGCGATCAATTGGGGAGGTATCATCGAATCCTGCCTCGGGAGAAACATTCAACGAAAATATGTGGCCTACCTGCGGTGCCAGGCTGCTCATCGAGCAGTCAGAGTTGGTCAAAGTCGGTTACATCGATGCCCATCTGTCGAATAATGCTTCGCAGTGTCCCGACTGTGATTTCGCGGTGATCAGGTACGATAACGGTGCGTGTTCCCTGGTCGCTTTCTTTTGCGAACTTCACATGACTTCCGCGGCGACTCACTTCCTGAAACCCAGCCGCTTCCAAGCGACGCCTGACCTCCCGAAATGACAATGGCCTAAGCGGCGCCAATCTCAACCTCGAATTTCTCCACATGCGGTTGAGTGGAGGGATGTGGCTCTTCGAAATAGAGCTCAAGGGCCTCGCGAAGGTTGTCGAGTGCCGCGGCCTCAGTCTCACCCTGACTGGCTACGTCGACCTCGAGGCACTGCGCAACGTACCAATCACCTTCTCGAACGATGCTGGCTGAAAACGTTTGCTTCATTAGTGCGCCCGTCTTTCCCGTTCGATCGACACGTTTTACGGCGGTTAAATTGTAGACGAAGACGGGCTGCAAGAAGATGAAGACGCCACAACTACCCAACGATCAACAAACTCCGGCTCGAGTCAGGTGACTCGAGCCGCATGGAGCCGCTGCTTTTCAGAAACTGGGGAGCGGAGTTTGTCAGTCCATCACCGCGACGCGGGGTCGATGTCCATTGCTATGGCGCACCAGTGACTGAACTGGACTGCGCTGTGATTGCTCGACGGCCGAGACGAAGCCATTCTCGCTCATCCATCCATCGTCGTAGATCTTGGAAAGGTAACTTCGGCCGCTGTCCGGCAGGACGACGACGATCAACGTATCAGGATGGTCGTTGCGTCGGGCCACCTGCAGCGCCGCATAGACCGCCGTTCCGCCTGACCCACCGATCAACATCCCCTCTTCGCGCGTCACTCGCCGCGCCATACAGAGGGAGTCACTATCAGCTACCTGAATGAACTCATCGACAAGGGTTCGATCGAAGGCTCCCGGCCAGAATTCCTTGCCGATTCCCTCGACCTTGGTCGAATGCAGGTCATCCGGCCCGCTGGTGTAGATCGAGCCTTCAGGATCGGCGGCGATGACCCGAATCTCCGGGTTCTGCTCTTTGAGGAAGCGGGCGATGCCACTGATGGTGCCACCGGTCCCGGCACCAGCGACCAGGTGGGTGATCTTACCCTCTGTCTCGCGCCAGATCTCTGGACCGGTCGAGCGATAGTGACTCTCTGGATTCGTCAGATTGAAGTATTGATTGGGTTGAAACGCGCCAGGGATCTCCAGGGCGAGGCGGTCGGCTACATCGTAATATGTCTCCGGGGAGCCCTTTGGCACCACAACCACCTCGGCACCAAATGCGCGCAGCAGCGACACTTTTTCGTTCGACACTTTGTCCGACACGACGAAGATGGAACGATACCCCTTGATCGCGGCGGTCATGGCCAGCCCAGCGCCGGTGTTGCCGCTGGTCGCCTCCACGATCGTCCCACCTGGACGCAAACGTCCATCCGATTCCGCTTCTTCGATCATGCGTATGGCGATGCGATCTTTACTGCTCCCGCCGGGGTTGAGCATTTCGAGTTTGCCGACCACCATGGCGCGCAAGCCTGACGTGACGTGGTTGAGCCGGACCAGGGGAGTATCTCCAACGAGTGCAAGAACGTCTGGGTAAATCATGATGGTTGACCCGTTCGGGCCTGCTCCTTTCAAGGTCGACGATCGGTCTGTAATCAGATGGTGAACGACCGCCGGTGAGTTCAGCCCGATCTGGAAGTCGGGCTATCAATGTCCACCGGAAAGACTAATGAGGTTCTGTAACCGGAGAGTTAACCGGGATCGACAATCTCGCATCTCGGCCACTGGAGCATGAGGAGTACGCAACGATCGTGCAGGAAATACCGAACGCGCAAGTAGACGGGGATTGGGCCCCCGCTATCGCGAATTCCAGCTGAAAATCTGTGGAGGTCGATTTTCAGAAAACGTAGTCGTGCCAACGCCAGCTAAGCGGCCACCGTAGCCACTTCAACCGTAACTGGCATCCCAGTTTTGCCCGCACAGACAGGTAATCCCAACAATCATCGACGGAGCGAGCGATTCATCTCACCCAGCGAACGAATCTGCCGTCCGGCCTCGTCGAAATTCTCGGGCGCCAGCCAGGCTTCGAAGTTGGCGCGAATGGCTGGCCACTCGGCGTCAAGAATCGAGAACCAGGCGGTATCGCGGTTATGCCCCTTGACGATGATGTGCTGGTAGAAGGTCCCCTCGTAGCTGAAGCCGAGACGCGCGGCGGCGTTGCGAGAGGGCTGGTTCAGCGCGTCACACTTCCACTCGAGGCGCCGATAGCCGAGGTCATCCATGGCATAGCGCATCATCAGGTAGAGCGCCTCGGTCGATTCGCGGCTGTTCTGCAGCGCCCGGCCAAACCATATGTGACCGATCTCGATCACGCCGTCTTTCGGACGGATGTTGAGGAAGCTGGCCATGCCACATGCTCGTCCGGACCGACCGTCACGAATGGCGTAGAAGGTTGGGATCGGCAAGGGCAGCGTCATCCCGCAGCCAGCTCTTGAAGACCGCGCGATCGGTGAATGGACCATAGCCGAGGTAGTCCCACAGACGGTCGTCTTCGGGGCCGGTATGCGTGGCGTCCCAGAGTTCTTCCGCATGCTGGCGTGGATCGATCGGCTCGAGGCGGGCATAACGCCCCTGAAGCGGTATGCGCGCTGGATAGAGGCCAGGGGGCGGGTTCACGTCCGTACCAGACAGCGCGCGAGCAGGCAGCGGATTGGTCATGCAAACGAATCCTTGTCAGATAGTTCAGCAACGTGGTGTCAATGACTTGAACGCGATGTTCGCGTCGTGCCTATCCTGCACTGGAATTGAAGACCTGGCCAGAGCCACTTATGGTCGCTTCACACAAACCAGTCGCTGGTTGGTCGTAGTCACCCCGCTCGGATGATGCTTGGCGAAATGGTGCGGTATCCATGGTGTTCGAAACGCAATCCGGGCGGCTACGGAGGGCCACCCGGCTGAACGCATGATTTCGCTGAGGCGTTCTTATCTCCGCCCGGCGAACGCGACGTCGGACCGGGTGGCGCGCATCAGCCAGATGTAGCCATCCTCCAGGCTCGGATGCACAGGTTCGGCCGCAACGCCAAGCTCCGGCTCACCCACCAGCCGGTACTGAGTCCCCTCCGCTAGATGCAGCATCGAGACGACGGTCACGTTGCCTTCCGGCTTGGGACCGTCGGTGGTTACCGTCCAGACCTTGCCACGAGTGCCGTCGATCAGCTCGGTGGTGCTCCCCTGGAAGACGACGTGCCCTGCGCTCAGGATCGCCAGGTTGCGGCATGTCTGCGCGATGTCCTCGACGATGTGCGTCGAGAGGATCACGGTCCGTTCCCCGGCCAGATCCGACAGGAGGTTGCGGAAGCGAATGCGCTCCTCAGGGTCGAGTCCGGCCGTCGGCTCGTCGACGATCAACAGGCGTGGGTCGTTTAACAGCGCCTGGGCGATACCGACGCGCCGCTTCATGCCGCCGGAGAAAGTCTTGAGCTTGCGCTTCCCCACGTCGCTCAACGCGACCATCTCGAGCAATTGGTCGACACGACGGGCGCGAGCCCTCCGGTCATCCAATCCCTTGAGGATGCCGATGTAGTCGAGGAACTCGCGTGCCGATAGATCGGGGTAGAGTCCCAGCTCCTGCGGCAGATAGCCCAGCACCTGCTTGATCGCCTGGCGCCCATCCTTGGTCGTGCCGTTGAGCTGCCCGACCTGGAACGTGCCCGACGTCGGGTGCAGGATGCCAGCCAGAATGCGCATCAGGGTCGTCTTGCCCGCGCCGTTCGGCCCCAACAGACCAAACATGCCGGTCGGGATGGTCATATCGATCCCATCCAACGCCCGCACGTTGCCCCGATAGGTCTTGGTGAGTGATCGCAGTTCGATGTCCATGTTCTGCTCCGTTCTTCCCATTCTGCCGTGCGTATTCTTCAGATTGAGCAACCCCTGCATCACTCTTACGCTCGTTCCCGGCGCCAGTTGAGATAGGCATTGCCCACGAGCAAGGCCAGGCTTGCGCCTGAGAGCAGCACCAGAATGCTGACGATGCCGTGCATGACGTCCGGATGCTGTCCCATGATCGGGTCGAGATCAAAGAATGCGGTCGCTGCATTCCCCCCGAGCGGTGTCAGCACCGTGGTGCTCAACGTCGGGATGCCGAAACTCGGAGTCAGCAGGTTGCCCCAGAACCAGTAGCCGACGTAGAGAAATTGGTAGAGCGGCAACCAGAGCAGTGCCGGAACCGCGATCGAGAAAGCCGCGACGAAGAGCAATCCCGGGATGTTGATCGCGGCGAACGCTGCCAGCGCGATCGGGACGACCAGCGGGTCATGCCAGCGAAGCAGCACATACGCGATGCCAGCGGAGTAGACCAGAAAGATCGGCAGGCTACTGGCCAAGGCGCTGCCGAGATACTTGCCAAAGAGTCGCATGCCGGAGGTTGCGGGAAGCGAATCGAATAGCTCGCTCACGCGCAGGCGCCGATCGCGTGGCAGGCGATCGGCCAGCAGCACCCCGAAGACGACCGGCATGAAAGCGTTGCAGACAATCGCCCAGTTGCCGATGACGGTGTTGACCGATGCGTCGGTCGAGACATTCCAGGGATTCGAGAGGCCCGTTACGACCACCAGACTACTGAGGAGCGTTGCGATCCAGACCGATTTGCGCCGGGCCTGCATGCGGAACTCGTATCTCAGTGCCCCGAGTGCGGTGGCGGTGGCGTTCGCGCTCATCTGTTCCCTCGTTTCTTGGCCGTCGTGAACGTTGCTCATCAAGATCAGGCGCGTGCTCGCTGCCAGGTGAGATAGGTATGAGCCGTGAAGAGTGCCGTAGCCGCGCAGGCAAGCAGCGCCGCGACGCTGATCACGCCCTGCCATGCTGCCGACATGTCACTCAGGAGCACGTGATGGAAGATAGGGTAGGTATTGAAGAATCCGACTGCCGCCGTGCCACCGATCGGGGTTAGAAAGGTGTCGCTCAACGTCGGGATCCGGAATCTCGGCGTGAGCAGGTTGCCCCAGAACCAATAGCCGACGTAGAGGAACTGGTACAGCGGAACCCAGAGAACAACCGGCGTCACCACGGAGAACGCCGCCACGAAGAGGAGCCCCGGCACGATGACGGCGACGAAGGCAGCGAGCGCGTACGGGATCACCATCGGGTTGTGTCGGCGAACCAGCATGTCAGCCACACCGGTTGAATAGAAGAGGAAGATCGGCGTTGCCGTCGCGAGCGTGCTCCCGGCGTATTTTCCGATGAACTGGCTGCCCGCAGGCGCGGCCGTGGATTCGAGCAGTTCGGTGACGTTCAGGCGACGATCTCGCTGCAGCCGGTCTGCCAGGAGAACACCGAACACAACCGGCAGAAAGCGGTTGCAACTGAGTGCCCAATTGCCAGCCATCCGTGCCAGTGATCTGTCATATGGAAAGGCCCACAATTGCCGAGTCCAGACAAACAGGAAGAGGATCGTCGCGGCCATCGCGATCCAGAGCGACTTACGCCGGATCTGCATATGGAATTCGTAGCGTGTGGCTCCGAGCACCGTCGACCAGGTCGAGTGCATCATTCGTCCCCTCGCAGCAGTGTCGACGGGTTGCGCGACAGCCAGAGGAGAACGAGCCCACACATTGCCAGACCAGTCGCGGCCAGCTCCAGCCGATTCGAGAGCCAGAAGCTCGCTCCCGGCAGATAGCTGGTAGCGAAGAGGAAGACTGGCCGCGACCAGGCATGGGTGGCAAAGTGCTTACCGACCAGGTTCTCGCCGATCCAGATTCCAGCGATCACCGCACTACTCCCGGCCCGGCTGTGCAGCACCAACGTAAGCAGTGCGCCCGCCCCAGCAAACCAGATGAGCGGTGAGAACCAGACGAGTTGATTCTCGACGAACGATTCGGGTGCCAGAGGATGGCCAACGAGCCGAGCCACGACAGTGGCGACAATACCGATCCCGGCGGACCAACCGAGCAGCAAACTCAGGCGACGCGCGAAGGTCTTACGGTAGGGTGTCGGCAGCGAGAACTGCAGCTCGATAAGCGGATCGCTGGCAATCAGTGACGCGGTGGCGATGCCCACCGCGGTCGCCATGCCAATCTCGAGACCGGCCACCACGGCACGCATCGAGCGGGCGGGTGTGACCTGATTGAGCCGCATGAGCACACCAAAGCCGGCAAAGGCGAGCATGATAACGAGCGGAATGAGCAGCCCGCTGCCAATCCGGCGTAACTCATAGCGCACCCAGTCGAGGTGTGCGTTTGCGGAGCGGTGCTCGGCCCCTATCGCGGTCATGACGCCTGTTCTCCCAACGGAAATCGCTCTTGATTCGGCACGTAGATGATGGCGAACAGCAGCAGTGCCAGGCTCAACAGGAGTAGGAACGGGCTCAGCGAAGAGAGTCCCAGCGTTTGCTCTACTCCGTGTGGACCAGCGCTGGAGCTCATCGAGTGACTGATCACGAAGAGGCGCACACCCCACGGGATCAGCGCTCCGGTCATGGCTGCCACCGGATTGAAGAGGAGCGACATGGCCAGGGCCAACGCCGAGAGAAAGAGCATGGGACCAAACCAGAGGCCGACAAGCTGCCACAGGTTCAATCCGTGAATCGTGGTCAGAATCAGTGACGCTGCCAGCGCTAGCAGCAGGTCGTAGCCGAAGACCAGGGTCATGCGACTCAGCAGCACCACGCGGGGCGAGGTCGGAGTCGAGACCGCGATCTCCAGGGATGGGTCGTTCTCCGGTCCGTAGATAAACGCGATGCCGAGTGCCGCCACTACCGGCGCGAAGATGGCCAGCACGGTCGACCCGACCGACTGATGCGCGGTCAAGAGCGCAACGACGACACCCAGAGCGGCAGTCAGCGCTGAGGCCAGCCAGATACCGCGCCGTACCAATGGCATCTGACCCAGCAGAAGCTGCCACAGGGAGGAAAGGGACCGACTTGTCGATACCGGTAGGGCGGTTGGAGCCTGTTTGCTGGCATCGATCGCCGCATGAATCCCACGCAGCACGTCGGATGACGGCGGAGCAGTTGCCAGCAACGCGTCCCGGCTCACGCTGGCAACCAGACGCCAGGATTCGAGCTCGGCTTGGCACCGCGAACAGTCACGCAGATGTGCCTCCACAACGGCGCGCTCACTCCGCGTGAGGGTCCGGTTGACGTATGCCGGAAGCAGATCGACGACGTGATCAGACATGGTCATGACTCCGTTTCCGCCGATTCCAGAAGCTGGCGCAGCTGCCGCTTGGCGATATTCAGGCGGCTCTTGATCGTCCCGACCGGAACCTTGAGGATCTCGGACATCTCGGGATAAGAGAGATCGTGGGCGAACGCCAGGGTCAAGATCTCACGCTGGATAGGCCCGAGCTTCGCGATAGCGGCCGTCATCGCTTCCCGGTCGGCATTCATCAGCATATGCGTCTCTGGCTCCGGCTCGCCGCTGGGAAGGTGCTCGAGCGCCGCATCATCGGTGAGGTCGAGATTGCGGCGGCGCAGCGCGTTATGCGCCTGTCGACGAGCGATGCCGAAGAGCCAGGTCTTCACCGACGAGCGGCGCTCGAAGCGGGCGGCACCCTGCCAGACGGCGACAAAGGTGTCCTGCAAGATCTCCTCAGCCTGCCCACGCTCACCTGTAAATTGCATCAGGTAGGCGAGCACGGTGCTCGCGTGGCGTAGGTAGAGCGCGTCGAGCGCCGATCGATCACCATCGGCGATGTGCGCGATGAGAGCTTCGTCGGAGAGCCGCACTCGATCGGTTTTCCAACTGTTGGTCACGAGCAGTGAATGCTCCACTTCGGCCATGCCTCCGTTGAGTTAGTAGCACAGAGGCATGAAAAGGTTCACTGGAAGCTGGCATGAAGAAGACCCATCCGCGTCAACACGCGGCCCGTCATGGCATTCCTGACGGCGTGAGAGGGCTTGCCGCCGCGAACGGCAGTGGCCACCAGGCAGCCCTCCGTCACACAGTCTACGCGCTGAGAGAAGGGGTGTTCCTGGGGTGAGGAGGGTGACCGCTCCCAGGGAAATGGCGTGCTGAGCGGAGTTTGGGGATGACCTGCTTGGCCAGTAACCGGACGTTCTCAGCTTGCGCTCCCCTGCGCTATTTCTTCGGTAGAAGAATTGCGGTCTAATCATTGGTAGGTTCATGATTGACTTCGCTATACGGGTTGAGTGTTAGACTCAGCTCTGGCCGACGTGCGGTCAGGATTGATCCAGGTGCCGCACGAGAGCCGTATTAATGGGAGAGGATCGGGCCGGTTGGTTGAGCGCGATGACGGACAAGTCCTGCAGTCCATCGCGAAAAGTGATCCAGACGCGCTGGTCATGCTCTATGACCGCTATGGGCGACTCGCCTTTGGGTTGGCCTATCGCATTCTTGGCGATGCGGCGACCGCGGAGGAAGTGGTGCAGGACGCATTCATGAGCGTCTGGCGCAAAGCCGACTCGTTCGATGTTGAACGCGGTAATATCCGTGGCTGGCTCCTCTCGATCGTGCATAACCGGGCGATCGATCAGCTTCGCGGTCGCTACGGCCGCCGCCGAGGCGATGTGGATTTCGACAAGCTCGAGCCGATCTTGACTGGTCCCGATCTCTGGTCGGAAGTGGTCAGGGGGTTACAAGCGGCGGAGGTTCGCTCAGCAGTCGCGACGCTGCCGGACGAGCAGCGTCGAGCGATCGAGCTGGCCTATTTTGAAGGCCTAACCCAACAGGAGATCGCCGACCGATCCGGCATCCCGCTGGGAACCGTCAAGAGCCGCTTGCGGCTTGGGTTACGCAAGCTGCACGATGCGCTGGTAACGTCAGATAGCAACAGGATCGATGGTGGCGCGAATGGCCACTGAACGCGAACATCGCGAATTCCAGGAGATGCTTGGCGCCTACGCCCTCGACGCTTTGACGGACGAGGAGCGACTGGCGCTGGAAACACACCTGTCCAACTGCGATGAATGTACTGCCGAGCTGGCCGATCTGCGGTTGGCGGTGCAGGCTCTGCCACTGAGCGTCGAGGAGCAAGCTCCCTCTCCCAGCCTGCGCGAGCGTCTGCGCGCCGCGGCCGAGGCCGAGGTATCGGCCTCCCAGAAACTGGACGGCACCGGCGAGCCAGCTTTCACCCATAACGTCACGCCCCTCGCGACGTCCAGCCCATCCGCGATCACGGTCTTACCTGCCTGGCGTCGTGCGCTCCCCTGGGCGGCGGCGGCCGTCTTCTTGCTGTTTGGATTGGCGATGCTTGGCTGGAACCTGAGCCTGCACCAGTCGAGCAATCAGCAAGTCGTTGCCCTGCAGCCAGCCGCTGGCGTTTCCGGCGCGGGCGGCGAGTTGATCTATCTGAAAGATCAGCAGGTAATGATCGTGAAGCCACAGGGACTGCCCTCCCTTGCACCGGGAAAGGTCTACGAAGTGTGGCTGATCCAGGGGAATACACCGATCGCGGCTGGCGTTCTGGATAGGTCGAGCGGTCAGGTGGCGGTTGCCGCCAACATGAGTCAATACCAGGCGCTGGCCATCACTATCGAGAATGGGCCGCTCGGAAGTTCGACGCCAACGGGACAGAAGGTCATCGTCACGCCATTTTAGCGACCGACGCTGAGCTACGCGCGAGCCCTGAGGCGCTTTCGGTACGACCAGTAACGGACTCTGAAGGAAGATCCCTTCCTGTACAACTGGCCAGGCAGCCCAGATACGGCAACGAGTGTCCCCTGTACAACTGGTCAGGTACCCCAAAAACTGAACAATTTCGGCTGAACGCATTGGTATACTAATCGGACTGACTAACCGGTTAGTCAGTAACCGCCTCATTCAAGGGAAGCGCGACGTCGTCTCTCTTCCGGATTTCCCACCCGGTTGACGTGAAACGACGCCAGCGAATGAGTTGGAGTAGTGTGTGAGATTGAGATCCCTTGATTACAAGTGGCTGGTCGCGATCGTCTTCGTGACTGGGCTCTTCATGGACATCATGGACTCGACCATCGTCAACGTAGCGTTGCCGACGCTCGGTCGTGATTTCCATGCCCCGACGACCACGCTCGAATGGGTCGTCACCGCCTACCTGCTGAGTCTGGCCGTTTGGATTCCGGCCTCCGGTTGGGTAGGAGATCGATTCGGCACCAAGAGAGTCTTTATGTTCGCGCTGGCGATGTTCTCGATCGGTTCGGCCCTCTGCGGGCGAGCCTGGAGCATCGACTCGCTGATCTTCTTCCGCGTGCTGCAGGGTATTGGCGGCGGCATGATGACGCCGGTCGGGACGGCCATGCTCTTCCGCGCCTTCCCGCCGCACGAGCGCGCCACCGCCTCAGCGGTTCTGGTGATCCCAACCGCTATCGCGCCGACCATTGGCCCGATTCTGGGCGGCTGGTTGGTCGATCACGCGAGCTGGCGCTGGATCTTCTACATCAATCCGCCAGTCGGCCTGGCCGGATTCATCTTTGCCTTCTTCGTATTGAAGGAGCACACGGAGGAGAACGTCGGGCGCTTCGACGTTCCCGGCTTCCTGTTAGGAGGCGCGGGGTTACCCTTACTCCTCTACGCCCTCTCGCAAGGACCGAGCGCGGGCTGGAGCTCGCCTCGAGTCTGGATGAGCGGCGTGGCTGGCTTGGTCCTGTTGGCGACACTGGTGGTGGTGGAACTGCGCATGCGAGAGCCGATGCTGGCGCTACGACTCTTTAGCGACCGCATGTTCCGCAACGGCAACCTGGTCGTCTTCATGATCTTCGGCGCTATGATGGGGCTCCTCTTCTTGTTGCCCCTCTTCCTGCAGGAGTTGATGGGTCTCTCCGCATTCCAGTCTGGGCTCACGACATTCCCGCAAGCGATGGGTATGGCGGCGGTGGCACAGGTCTCGAGCCGACTCTACCCACGCATCGGTCCGCGGCGAATGATCGCCGCCAGCATGATCGGCGTGACCATCGTATCCGCACTCTTCCTGCTGGTCGATCTGAACACGAGCCAGTGGTGGATCCGTGGTTTGATGCTATTGCGTGGCATGACCATGGGCATTGGCATGGTGCCGATGCAGGCGGCCACCTACGCGACGATCAGTCGCGAGGATACCGGCCGAGCCTCGGCCCTCTTCAGCACCAACCGGCAGGTGGCGGCATCGGTCGGCGTGGCGGTGATGGCAACGGTGCTCGTCGATCGCGTCCAGACGCACGTCACGGCCGCGGTTCACGGGTTGACCGATCCGACGGCGATCCGGGTGGCGACGGCACATGCCGCGTTGCTTGGCTACCACGACGCCTTCCTGGCGACCGCCTGTCTGGCCCTGATCGGCGTGGCAGTGGCCTTCCTGATCCGGGATGAGGATGCCGCGCCATCGATGCGCCGGGCCACAGCGAGTCCGAGCGCGCGACATGAACGGCAGGCAGAGCGTGAGCCGGTGCCGGTTCCCGCCACGTCTGGAGCTACAGAGGACGACTAATCTCGCCCTCTCGGCCATCAACTGTCCGCAATCAAACGGCGCTGGATTGCTCCAGCGCCGTTTCTCGTACATTGTTCTCGTTTCCGCTCAAGCAATCTCCGGGACGAAGACCGGCTTCCGTCGAGTATTTGTCAGGGCGAAGTCAAGCTTCGCCCTGACAAACGAACCGTCGAACTCGTGCGGTTTGCTGCAACAACCTGCACCTCTCCCAGTCACAATCACGCACATCAACCCCAAATTGGTTAATCCAATCCTCACGCTGACTCCGTAACACCGGTCAGAGACGCCGATTACGGCGCCAGCGGCAAGTTCGCGGAAGGGCCCTCCTCGAATCGGCCGCCCGGCTTCACAGCGACTTACTCGGTACGAGCCAGTGACGTGGCATCCAACAGGACATCGCCGTCGATGACGACGCGATGACGTGGTGAGGCTGTCCCCAATTTTGCCGAAGCTGGCTATGGAGTTGAGACAACCGACGTAGAGAGGGAACGTGCAATGGCTCAGTATTTTAAGAACGACATCGACATCTTGAACTACGCGTTGACGCTGGAGCACCTGGAAGCGGACTTCTACCGGCAAGCGGTGGCCTCCGGCAAGCTCCAGGGCGACGTGATGAATGACTTCAACACGATCAAGAGCCACGAAGAGGCTCACGTCACCGGCCTGACTCAGGCCATTTCCAACGCGGGTGGCACTCCGGTGAAAGCTCGCGCCTCCTACAACTTCAGCGTGCTGGGCGACGTCAATACGCAGGACGGCCTGCTGAAAATCGCCGGAACGCTGGAGCCGATTGGCGTAATGGCCTATGACGGCGCGGCACCGGACATTCAGAACAAAGACTATCTGGCCACCGCGGGTTCGATCGTTCAAGTCGAGGCACGGCATGCATCGGTCATCCGAGCTCTGATGGATCCGAACTCCAGTCCGGTTCCAAACGCGTTTGAGGGGACGCTCACTCCGCAACAGGTCCTCGACAAAGTTACCCCCATTCTCGGACCGGAGCAGTAATCGCCGGCGGAATACGACCAGTGCCGATCGATACGATGATGAAGGGACGAACGATGACCGCGTTCAAAGACCAGATGTTCCGAGGACATGTCTCACGCCGTGATCTACTGAAAAAGACGCTCGCCATGGGTGCCGGTGCGGTGGCGCTGAGCGCCATCCCGATGAACCTCACCCGTGGTGGGGCCAACCTGACACTCTCGGGAATCAACAACGCCGCCGCGGCCGCAGCCGCGCCGCTTGACAGCGACCTCGACATTCTCAACTACGCGCTGACGCTGGAGCACCTCGAGGCAGCCGCCTACCAGGCAATTCTGGACGCCAACGTTCTGACAGGACGTTCGCTCACCTACTTCCAGTCCTTCGGCAGCCATGAGAAGGCGCACGTCGACGCACTGACCTCGACCATCAAGAAGCTGGGCGGCACACCGGTGCAAGCGCAAAAATACGACTTCTCCAGCGTGCCGACCGATCAGGCCGGAATCGTCAAGTTCTTCCAGTACGTAGAGTCGGTCGGTGCCAGCGCCTACCTGGGCGCCGCCCCCTCGATCAACAACTCCGACGTCCTCACAGCGGCCCTGAGCATTCACGCAGTGGAGGCCGAGCACGCCTCAGGCCTGGCTGACATCGTGGCTCCCGGAACCGACCTGTTCGCACCCGACGCCTTCGCCAAGCCGCGCACGCCGAGCGAGGTGATGAACATCGTGGCGCCCTTCTTCGGCCAGCAGTCTGGCTCGAACCCGTCCTCGGGTGCGGTCTTCTTGCCGAAGGCGCCGAAGAGCAACGCACCGGGTAGCCGCTACTTCGACGTTACCGGCCACAACCTGGGCGGCGGCTTCCGTGCCTACTGGGAGAAGTTCGGCGGACTGCCGATCTTCGGCTATCCGATCACCGAGGAGATGCAACAAGACGGTATGACCGTTCAATATTTCGAGCGCACTCGCTTTGAGTGGCATCCGGGCACCTTCCCAGATCACTACGACGTCCTGCTCAGTCTGCTGGGTAGCTGGAAGGCGCAGCAAGAGGGCCTTATGAGCACCGATCCGTTCAAGCAGGTCGGCGACAATCACCAGGGGGTCTACTTCAAGGAGACTGGGCACAACGTCTCCGGCGACTTCCTCAAATACTGGATGGCGTTCGGCGATCTCGCGGTCTACGGCTATCCGCTGAGCGAGCCGTATACGGACCAGAAGACGGGCCTCACCGTGCAGTACTTCCAGCGCCAGCGCTTCGAGTGGCATCCGGGCGCCTGGCCGGAACGCTTCAACGTCCTGCTCGGTCTGCTCGGTGACGAGTATCTCCAGTCGAAGCAGAGCTAAGCCTTCATCCTTTTCCTTCCTTCCCTCTTGAGCAGCCGCCCGCCGTCCCGACCCGGTGGGTGGCTGCTCCTCTTGTTCCTATTGAGGTCCGCCTTCGCGCGCCGATGTTGACCGCTCGTCTCGCCGCAGCAACCTCGTTGGAACCGGGATGAGCATTGGCGTGGCTCATGGCTGATCATCACCTTCGTTAGGTCCGGGCGGCAACCTCGTTGGAACCGGGATGAGCATTGGCGTGCGCTCGGAATAAGCTCGGTACTGGGCGCCATACCAGCGCAGAAGATCCCTTTCCTCGAAGCGGAGACCGATCAGGATGTAGACGGTGATGGCAGCCGCGAGGAACACCTGGTCAAGTGTCATGGTCGGGTTCGACCAGAAGAGCAAGACAAAACCGACCATCATCGGGTGCCGCACGACCCGGTAGAGAGACGGCGTTCGAAAGTCGATGCCATCTGGCCGCTGCTGGCGGAAGTAGTTCCAGGTCTGGCGCAGGCCGACGAGATCGAAATGATCGATCAGGAATGTCGAATAGATCACGGTTACCCAGCCCATGACGAACAGGACCCAGAGAACGGCACGGACAACTCCGGTAGCATCCCACAGTGTCCGATCGATGCCGCGCCATTGGAAAAAGAGCAGGAGCAAGAGCAGACTCGTGAGCAGCACGTAGATGCTTCGCTGTAGCGGCGGGGGAACCACACTCGACCACCATGCCTTGAAGCGCTCGCGGGCCATCAGTGAATGCTGCACGCCAAACAACGCGACAAATCCGAAATCGAATGCGAGCCCGGTCGCCGTCGATCCGGCGACGGTCGGATGAAGGATCCGCGCAGTGAAGGCAATCGCGCTGACGGTCGTGATCCCAAAAACGGCGTATACCAAGAGACCGAACGCGATCGCCCCCAACCGAGAAGTGCGCGATGGACGGAACTGCAAGACGTGTTCTTCCATGGAGTGGCTGCTCCTCTCTCGTCACGCCCGTGGCCAAATACCACAATGGAAACCGCACCACTGGGAAACGGATTCACACCGACAAACGTGGGGCTGGCAAGAGCGGGACGGTGCCGGTTAGGGCGAACTATCTCGGCGGAAAATCGTCCTGAAGCGCTCATTGCCACGTGGTGAGCGCGAGGCGGCGATCGCCGCTCAACCTGCGAATCGTGTAACGCGATACCTTCAGATTACAACAAGAGGAGTGGGAAGGAAAAATTATTGCGCAGAATTGCGTGAAGTTATGAGATTATTGTCACGTCTCTGTGGCTGTCACGGTCAACCTGTAGTGGTCGATGTGCGGTCAGCTATAGCGGAAGTCCGGCTTCGAGGTGGGCGAGTGCGTCGTCTATCGTCTGGATGAAGTCGACGTTCGGGTCATCCATCGCGGTGAGCACCACGGAGAGGGTCACGCCCATCACGGCCCCGGTCAAGTTACGGATGGCCGGGTCGTCCGGCTCACGACCAGTTCGTTCGGCCAGCGCATCGCCGACAAGCTGGATGGTGCTGACGAACCCCTCCAGGACCCGCCCTCTGAGCTCGGGGACCGACATGACCAGTGTCGAGCGCTGCAGCTGCTCGGTGAGATCTTCCGACGACATCTGTTGCCAGACGGAGCGGATTGCTTCGCGCATCGCCTGGATCGGACTCAGTTCGGCCGGCTGCTCGCGCAGGGCGTCCACCATGAGCGGATCGTAACCATCCCACAACACCACGTCCTCTTTAGTGGGGAAGTAGCGGAAGAAGGTGCTGGGTGAGACTTCGGCCGCTTCGGCGATCTGCTCGACGGTGGTCTCGTCGTATCCCTGTTTCTGGAAAAGCCGCAACGCGTGCCGCTGGATTGCGGCGCGCGTCTTGGCCTTTTTCCGTTCTCGCAGACTGAGCATCGGTTGTTGTTGTTTCTTAGAGCGCTGCTTCATGACTCGATTCTACTCGCGTTACCTCACTTTCCTCAATTTCGAGGACTCGACTCGGCAAGAATGCGAGGGCCAGGATTGCTCCAACCACGGCAAAACCGGCCGAGACGAGGAGCGCCTGGTCCATACCATGCACGAAGGATCCACGCACCGAATCGAGGAGCGACGAGGAGCCGGTCTGCTGCGCCATCGCGACGCCGCTGAAGACACTCCCTTTAATCAGCTCTGCTGCCTGGGCCGGAAGCCCGGAGAGATCGAGTCGCGCCTGATAGGCCGAGCTCAGCACGCTGCCGAGGATCGCCGCGCCAAACGGCCCACCCACTTTGTTCAGCGCCTGCAGCACTGCCGAGCCGATGCCACTGCGCTCTGCCGGAATCTCCGCCAGCGCGGCCGAGGCCGCGGTTGCCATGGCGAAGCCCATCCCCAGTCCGACAATCGCCATCCAGCCTCCGACGAAGAGTTCGCTTGAACCGGCCGCCGTCATCGAGCCGATCAGCAAGCCGATAGTCAGCAAGGCGAAGCCGATCGTGACGGTCAGCTTGCTGCCGATCGCCTGGGCCAGACGCTCGGCCGGCAATGCGCCCAGGATCAGTCCGCCGATGAGCGGGAGCAGCCGCAGCCCTGAGCCCATGGCATCGGTTCCCCAAACGGCCTGAAAATACTGCGGCATCGTGAACAGCACACCAATCATGGCCAGCACCGCCACCGCCGCGAGAATGACGCCCCAGGTGAACGCAGCGGAGCGAAACAGGCTCAGATCGACCAGTGGCTGGCCGCCAGCCCGACGGGTTAGATGCTTCTCCCACAGGAAGAAACCAACCAGAATCACGAGTCCCGCGATCATCGGGATCACCGCCGCGACATCGCCCCAACTCCGGTCGCCCGCCTCGATCAGACCGTAGGTGAGCACGGTCAAGCCGACGACTGACGAGAGCATGCCGACGAAATCGACTGCCGGTCGCTCCGGCGACCGGGATTCCGGCACAAGCGCGAAGGCCGCCAGAAAGCCGATCATCGCGACCGGCACGTTCATCAGGAAGACCCAGCCCCACCAGTAGTTGCTGAGGAGCCAGCCGCCCAAAATCGGCCCGATCGGCAGCGCGACGAAGTTGGCCGCCGCCCAAATGCCGACCGCCTTCGGCCGTTCCGCTTCGGTGAAGAGGATGGTTAGTGCCGATAGCGCCATGACGATGACTCCGGCGCCAGCGATGCCGAGGAGCGCACGGGAGGCGATGAACCAGGCCGGCGACGGCGAGTAGGCACAGGCGGCCGAGCCCACGCCAAACAGTGCCAGCGCGCTCAGCATGATCTTCTTGCGGCCATAGCGGTCACCGAGCATTCCAGCGGGAAGCATGGCCGCCGCCAGCACCAGCAGATAGCCGGAGGTGAACCATTGCAGGTCGGATTCGGACGCATGCAGTGACGTCGCCAGCGTCGGCAATGCCACGCTCAAAATCGTGCCGTCCAGTCCTACAGCCAGCACGGCCAGAGTCAGGGCCCCCAATGCCCACCATTTGCTCGTCGTCGAGCTGTTCATTGCACTCACCACCTTTCGAAACAAACAACCGAATGACAGTGTCTATCAAAAAGTGGTCCATGTCAAGACCCGTTGGACAAGTTCGTTTGGTGTGTTCTCGGTGCGTGGGGGGTTCAGCGTGGGTGAGTCAGATTCAGGGTGATTTGCCAAACGAGTGCTTGGTGTTCACGGAAATTTCGGAACGATCGCCAATCGCTGCGCGGACATACGTCATTCGAACGCTCGGCGCACGAGCAGAATCAATCAATACATAGCGTCACCGGTGTCATGTCGGCTAATCGACTACCGTGCCCCGTTCAGGATGAACGGATCGGAGCAGAGTGAAGAATCTCCCCGCTTCGCGTCGTGCGGGGAGATTCTGAGACGTCAGCCAAGGCATGACCGGGGAACGGTAATGGTCTGTTCGGTATCCCGCTCGAAGAGCCTGCTCGCTGGCTACAGCCGGACGCGCGCCAGGTAGGCATTGAGCTTATCCAGTGAGATTGGCTCGGAGCGGTAGGCGATGTAGCCGTCGGGCCGGATCAGGTACAGGCACTCGCCACGGGCGCCATAGCGATGATGCAGAGCGCCGTTGTCATCACGGATCGTCAAGCCGGTCCAATCGAGGTCGCTTACGCCGTCGAACCCGGGAGTGACCACGATCGGCTGGATCAGATCGGCATGTGCGGTCTTCAGCTGGTCGAGGAGTGGGCGCATCGTCATCCGCGCCGGAGCCGATCCACGAGCCTGGTGGGTTCCCTCGAACAGGAAAAGTGCGTAGGGATGGTTGCGCAGGTGATCGAACAGTCGCGACCCGTCGCTGTCACTCGAATGCCCTGCAAGTGGGACGTCTGGCGCGCGATCCCCCGCTCGCGGACCCTGATTGAAGGCGCGACAGTCGGCGAAGTGGTGGTGTCGCGCCTCGTGGCGGAAGAAGATCGATCCGGCGTGATCCTCGTGAACGACCGGACTGTGCCGGTAGTGATACGACAGCTCTCCCAG
Organism: uncultured Chloroflexia bacterium; assembly: GCA_963782955.1. Classification (GTDB taxonomy): domain Bacteria; phylum Chloroflexota; class Chloroflexia; order Thermomicrobiales; family Thermomicrobiaceae; genus CALAGB01. The sequence continues at coordinate 1,479,461 of CAWALJ010000002.1, forward strand.
CACGCGCGCCAGCGTGCGACGCGCGATTCCGGTGTGATTCAGCCCACGCAGCGTCACATCGCGCAGCGCCATCATCAGCCGGTTGCGCTGATCCAATTCTGATTGAAGTTCGGTCGTCAGTCGCAAGATGTCGTGCCCGACCGGGTGGCGCTCGGCGTGATAGCTGTCCAGCAGACTCTCCGGCGCGATACCACGACAGACCTGCGCCAGCTTCCAACCCAGGTTCAGCGCGTCCTGCAGCCCGGTATTCATTCCCTGTCCGCCAGCCGGGCTGTGGATGTGCGCGGCGTCGCCCACCAGGAAGGCACGACCGACCTGATATTGGGGTACCTGCCGATGGTTGATGCGGAAGTAGGTGGCCCAAAGCGGTTCCGAGAGCCGGGCAGGTTGCGGTGAGCGCTCGTCCATGATCGTCTGCATCTGGTTGAGCGTTGGCGCCTCCTGTGGCGCGTCTTGCCATTGACTCGCATCAAGCTCGAATATGATCGACCAGAGATCGTGGGGCAGCGGAGTGATTAGAACCGTGCCGCTCGGTGAGTGAAACTCGAGCAGGCGATCGTTGGGCAGATCCCAGTCGATCGGCAGATAGGCCACCGCGAAATGATCTTCGGTCATGGTGGCGCCGTCGAAGGGCAAGTCGAGCAGCTTACGCGTCAACGAGTGGGCACCATCGCAACCGGCAAGATAGCGGGCACGAACCCTCTCCTCGGTACCGTCGGCGCGCTTCAGCGTCACCGAGACACCATCGTCGTCCTGGGTGAAACCAGTCATGGTGGTCTCGCGCTCGACGAGCACGCCGAGGCGGTCGGCGTGCTCGGTCAGCAGTTCCTCGGTGCGGAACTGTTCCAGTCCGAGCACAAACGGGTAGGGAGAGTCGATGTCGTCGCTGGTCAGCGAGAAGATCTCGCGCCGGTCGGCATAGACGGACAAGCCACCGAGTTTCACCCCGGCGTCGAGAAACAGTTCGATCGCGCCAGCCCGATCGAGCATCTCCAGCGTGCGGGGCATGAGTGCGGTTGCCTTGCTGATCGGCGGATGCGCGGCCGGAGTGTCGATCAGGCGCACGCTGGCACCATAGCGGGCGATCTCCGCCGCGAGCATCAGCCCGGTCGGCCCCGCGCCAACGACAAGAACGTTGACTTCGCTCGTCGGTTCACCCATCGGATTTCCCCCACCCTTCAACACGCACCATCGCAGTGCAATCTGGCGCCAATCCCCAGTGAACTGTCGCCTGGACTCGTCGAATGAGCGAATTCCTCGCCGTGCAGAACTGGATCTAGCTGAACCACGGTCCGCAGGAGCACCGAGTACCTATGTTGTCCGTGCCGAGATTGTTGCTACAGAATACTTCGTACGGACCCGCACCGGAACAATCACACTGGTTGTCGCTGTTCAGATAACTACCTTTGACAAGATCAGCCGGTTGGCAGCAATTACCCGCCATACCACCAAGCCCATCTGGATCCGGTCCGGGCGCCACGCAATAAGCACCTGTTTGCCCGTTGATCGTCACCTGCGGACAGCAGCCATCCTGACAACAGGCCCAGTCGGTGCTGTTCGCGCAACAGTCGCCGTTCGAGCAGGGAAGACCGGCACAGGTGTCGCAGGTATCCTGGCACGTGCCGCTGCAGCAGACCTGACCGTTGCCGCACGCGGTCTGATCGGCGACCGGAATGCAGTCGCCTGAGGTTGGATCGCAGGTCTGACACTCGCCACAGGTCACGTTGGCGCACAGGTCCACGCATTGGCAGGTGTCGGGATCGAGCAACTCGCCGTTGGGGCAGGTCGTCGGCGGACACTGACAGGTGCAGCTCTGATCGTCAAAGACCTTGGGTGACGGGCACTGATTGCTCACGCATTGCTGGTTGCAGCATTCCAGGTTGTCGCCACAGGCAGCCCCGTCGATCTGTCCCTCGCAGATGTTGCACTGGCAGGTTTTCGGGTCTGGCGCCTCGCCATTCTCACAAGGCGGAACACAGGTACCTTGGCAGCAATAGCCGTTGCCCGCGCAACGCTCGACATCGGAGCGTGGCACGCACTGCTTGCTGCCCTCGTCCCACTGCGCGCATTCTCCACAACCGCATTGACCGTCGGTGCATGGTTGATCGCCGCAATCGTTGCCGCAGGCACCGCAGTTTTTCGCGTCGCTCTGAAGATCGGAACATTGATGGGAGTACGTCTGACTTCCGCCGCTGAAGACGAAACCAAGGAAGCCACGTTGCGTCTGTGTGCAGCAGGTCTGACTCGGCGTGCAGCACTGATCGTGACAGCAGGAGTTGCCTTCGGCGCAGCAGAACGGAGGTGGGCCCCATGGGCTAGGTCCAAACCCGTCGTTTTCCGGACACTGTACACCTGGATTGCAGCAGTTCTCTCCCCGGCAGCAGTGGCCGTTCGCACACATGCCTCCATCAGGGCATTGGGCACGATCGCAGGCTGCGAGGGCGTTGAAGTACCTGCGGTCCATCTCTGTCTTACACAGGAAGTCGAGACTATCACCAAACTTCTGAGCGAATTGGTTGTCACTACCTGAGGGTTCATTCGGTTGGGCACTACATCCCGCGAGCAACTCGTTGTGTCTGGCCTTCGCATCGGCATAGCATTGCTGGAGTTGAGTGGTCGAGCATGATCTACCGGCCGCCGCAACCTCACGAGTTGTCGTTTGTCGTCCCGCGATGACGACCGCGACAATCCCACCTAGCAGGCCCTTAAGCACGCCGCGCCGTGACGTGGCTTTGCCCAGGGTCCGCGTGAGATCGTCGAAGCGCCAGTCCTGCATCCCGTCTCCCTTCGATCGGTTTGTGCTGCGACACTATCTTAGCGGCGAGCACTTACCAATTTCTTACCAACGTGGGGAGCAGGACGAGTTTGGTTACGACAGCGCCGCACAGGAGATACAGGACACTTTTAGGGATGGCGCTTTCGATCCGGGTCGTCTAAGACGTCTGCCAGGCGTAGCAGGTGCCTTTCGTCCCGGCGAACGTGGCCGTAGAGAGCTTCCCTGCGGCTCGCAAAGCGTCAAGTGCCGACCGTAGCCGCGGCTCCTCCAGACCCAGATGCCGGGCCAGCGTCGTCGGCACGACGTAGACCGCGTGCGGCAAGTAGGTGTCGAGCAGTTTGGCCAGCGCCGTCTCCTGTGTCAGGTGTTGAGCCGCGGCTTGCTGTTCCGGATAGCGCGCACTGACCAGCGCATGACGCATGTCGGTCGAACCCGGCAAGAAGACCTTGGCCACCAGAAGCCGCCGGTCGAGCTCGTCGAGCGCCTTGAGATAGGCGGCGCGGTTCTCCTTGCCAGTCGGGAATCCGGCCTCCCGGCGCAAGTCGCCGGTGGAGAGTTCACCGTCGGCAGCCTGCAGCGCCTCGGCGATGCGCAGTGCTCCGTTTGAAAGCGCTCCGGCCTGGTAGAGATCCCCCGCGGCACGGAGCTCAGCGCGCAGACGCAAGATCGCTGGGAGTAGACTCCAGCTCACCCAGGTTGGCCGGTTTCGCACGATGGCACCGTAGAAGGCAACTCCCTGACCGCCGAGCGTCCAGCGCCAGCTATAGACCTGACCGGATGGAGAATCGTGGCCGGAATCGACCACGGCTTCTGGATCGCCCATATAGGCGTGAAACAGGTTGGGGATCTCGGGCGAAACCGGAAAGAGCGTGACGATGCCCAAACGATCGATCAGCTTTGGTGCGTCTTCAACGCCGTCCAGCTTCGTCGACTCAGTCTGGCACCAGTTCAACTGCCGTCGTTGCGTATGTGTCTCGTCGATTGTCGTCGATCCCGGCGTGCTCGCGGCGGTCTGTTCGTGTCGTGTCGTCATGCGTCATCCAATCCGGCCGTATGCTTGTAGCGTCTGAAGCACATGAATCGTGTAGGCGCCGCGCGATTCGATGGTCGTAGCCTCGTTCCACTGACCCCAGTTGAACATCCAGCCACCGTCATCACTCTGCTCCCGCTCGAGCGCGTCCAGATTCTGCTCGATCTCGTCATCGCAGAACCAGCGGCGAGCAAGACTCGACGGCTTTGCAGCGTAATTCAATGGGTAATGAAATTCGCCCGGGGCATAGCCAGGCGGCGTCGTGTCCAGGGTAGCGGTATCGCGATCGATCACGACCAGCCCCTGATGGCGCACCAGCTCACCCAACCGTTCAGCCTCACGCTCCGCTCGTTCTCGATCCGGCGCGTGACTCAAGAACATCAGCGCGAATTCCACCTCGTAGGGATGCGTCGTCTTGATGGCGCCAATCGCATCCCAGCAGAACACACTTGCCGCTGGCAGCCAGGGATGTGAGACGGCGTTCTTGAGCAGCAGCCCAGCAAGTCCGGCGGTCGGCAGTAGGTTGCCGGTTGACGGTCCTTCCGCTGGAGTCATCCATGGTGCGTGCGGAACATCATGTTGGGTTGGGAGGAGCGCCGGCACGCCTCCGTCGGCAGAGCTCACCGACGAGAGATATTCCAGGGCTGATTCCAGCATCGGGTCGGTGAACTGCCCGATCTCGTCCAAGACGACCAGGGCGGCGAAGGTCTGCACTGGCTGACTCTCTGGGCCACGGATATCCGGCTCCAACGCGTGTCCAAAGCCTCCGTCCTCGTTGCGGTAGGCGCGGAGCGCGTCGAGCACAGATTCTGTTGAGCCACCCTCGAATAGGAATTCGAATCGGCGCCGCTCGATGATGCGTGCTGCTCGCCAGATGAATTGCCGGGCATGATCGAGATGATGGGTGTCGAGCACGTGCGTTCTCCAATCGCCAAGAAACTCAAGCGGCGTTTCGACCTCTCTTCATACCCTAACGTAGGATGGTGACAGAAAACGGCACTATTTTGTGAGATAAAGAGGCATGTCCCGAGCGGCCCGATTGCTTGAGTTGATGATTCGTCTTGAATCCGGTAAGCGTTTCGCGGTGAGCGAGCTTGCCGACGAATTCGGTGTCTCGCGCCGGACGATGCTCCGCGATCTGCAAGCCCTCAGCGAGATGGGCACGCCGCTGGCATCCAGCCCGGGACCAGGCGGCGGTTATTGGCTGATCCAAGACCGGCGGGTGTTGCCGTTGCGACTGACCGTCGACGAGGCGCTGGGGATGTTGCTCTCCTACGAGAATCTGCTGCGGTACGCGGAGTCTCCCTTCGCCGATCAGAACCTCTCGGCCATCACCAAGCTACGAGCCGCGCTGCCGGGCCAGACCATCCAGGAACTGGATCGCATCCGACGCCACATCGCCATCATCAGCCAACCGCCGGAATACCGAGCGCCGCTCCTGACCGACCTATTACGCGCTTCACTGGACGAGGTCTACCTGCGGATTGACTACGACGGACGTTCGGGACGCTCAACGCGGGACATCTTCCCCTTCGGTCTCTTCGCACGGGACGGCTTCTGGTATTGCGCCTGCCATGATGATCGACGGGATCGCAAGCTGGCGCTGCGCGCCGACCGCGTGCTCCGCATCGAACGAGTAGAGGGTCGGGAACCACCGGAGTCGATCGACCTGGACCGCTGGTTCGACATCACCGAGCGAGATGACGGGAGTGGGCTCCCCCTGCGTATTCGGGTAACTCCAACGGGGATGAAGAACTTCGATCTCCGCGCCCTCTTTCGTGCGGTGCACGAGACGCCCGAGGGTGGTGTGATCGAAGGGACGCTGCCGCGATCTGAAATCGGCTGGTTCGCGTCACAACTCCTGCCGGTGGGACTGGATGCGACGGTCGAGTCGCCGCCGGAACTGATCGACGCGATGTGCCAGCAAGCACGAGCGCTGCTGGAGCGGTACGACGGTCGTTGGGGCGGACGGCGTCCGCCCGCGGGCCGGTAGACCTCACGCCGGACGAGTGAACAATCGTCAGTTATTGCGGCAGGTCCATGCGACCGGCGGTGCCGGAGATGAGATCGTGCAGCGTCGCAGTATCGTTCTCGGTGAACTGGTCGGGGAGAAACATCGATGACTCCTGCTCACGCGTTATGGGCGCTCGACACCACGATCGAAACCGCCGCGTTCCCGTGGCCCGGTGCAGTCATTCACGCACCAGGATTGCGGCGGGGGCGATCGCGCTGAGGGTCACCACATCGCCGATTGCGATCTCCCCGTCGAGCAGGATCTCGGCCCGGATGCCGCCCCGACCGGTGAGGCCGCGGTTGACACCACGTTTGCCGGTCACCTTCTCGAGATAGCCGCATGGAGGGCAGAGGCGTTCGCCGTAGCACTCGATCTCCCCGACGCGAAAGCGCCTGCCGATCAGATACTCCAGGCGGATGCCCCGCGTGATGAGATTGCGGCGGCACTCGTCGGGACCGAGGACAATTCCGGTCTCGCGCTCCAACGCGTCGAGCGACTCGCCTTCGGTCAGCGTCAAGCGTCGCCCGGTCAGAGGTTGCACCTGCGAATAATAGCCGAGCCCGTCGAAGTAACGATCTCCCTCGATCCCCCGGCCCGCGACGACCCGCGCGCGCTCCAGCGACTCCATCGGTGCACCGGCCGTCTTCGCAACGTATATGCCCGTCACCGTGCCCGCCACTTCTGTCATTTGCCTTGTTTCGGTGTTGGCATCCATCTCGACCCCTCCGGTGACGACGATCATGACGAGGCATACGTGCTCATGCAATAGCCGCGGTCTGCCCGCAATGCCAGAACACGAATCCTATCAGCATGCTGAACAACGATACAGAGCGAGGACGAACCAGACGGTCCCCGACGTGCGTGAAACACAGTGATCTGGTTTGTAGGGGTGGACCGCGCCGACGCCTAAACGCGTTTCCCGCGACGAACATTCCGCCTAATCCAGCTCAATGTGAACGGTGCGAGCCGCGGTGCTACGAGCCGCGATTGCCCGCCTCGGACTTCCCACACCGACGATCGCCTACGATTTCTCCGTCGATTCGCAGACCACGGCACCGTGATCGGCTCGATGCAGGACGCGAGGTTCAGCCCGAGTGGCCACGCGCGAATCTGGACGCAGAACACCGGCGACGGAAACTCGGAGTGGTCGTTCAAGAACTTCACGATTAACGGGCTGCAGTAGCCAGCGGCGACGCAGCGATCTCAACGGCCGCTCACGAAGAATGAGCGGGCCGCCTACTGTCCACCTGCCTGGGATCTTCACCAGCACGCGCCCCGGGCTGCCACAGCAAGCGACGATCTTCAGTGGCGCGGCAGTCACCATGGCATCGGTCGGTGCCATCTGATCCCGGTTGCAGAGACCAGCTATCCGGAACTTGCCAAACTGGTGCATGCGCGCGTCGCGACGGGGTTAATTCGGACTCCGCCTCGTCCATACGGATCAAGTGAACGAGCGCGGCAGTGAGTTATGCCTGCACAAACGAGCTGTTAAACACATCCGCGCTCAGCGGAGCCCTAACCTCGGCAGGTCGAGCACCTGCTCAGCCATTATGGCGAGCATCGACCAGGCACGCTCATGCGTTCGAGTTTCCTGCGGATCGCCTCGATAGGTATCGAGCAGCACATATTCCGCGCCGAGTTCGGCGAGCATCGCCAGATCAGATCGCACCTGATCGATCGTTCCCTCTCCCGCACGGCGTTCGTCGTCCGGGAGCGCATGCGCCGTGAGGTGCAGACGGATACGCGGGCACAGTGGCGGCACGGGTTGGCCCATTTGGCTCGCGACCGCGCGCAGATCGGATAGCCCCTCCTCGACCAGCCATCCCATGCGAATGCTGATTGGGTGCCAGGCCGCATCGAAGCGAACGGCACGTCGCCGCGCGGCTGGGCCATTGCCACCGATCCAGACCGGCGGATGCGGTTGCCGCACCGGACTCGGACCGGTCGAAAGGCCGTCGGCCCGCACGAACGCCCCATGAAAGCTCATGTGCTCGTCCTCCCAGGACTTCAGAATCACCTCGAGGTATTCGTCAGTCATGGCACCGCGCTTCCGGAAGTCGACGCCGAGCGCCGCGAACTCCTGCTGTGCCCAGCCGACGCCGACACCGAAGATGAAACGTCCATTGCTCAGCTGGTCGAGATTGCTCGCCAGTCGGGCGACCTCCAGTGGATGACGATAGGGGAGGATGATGACGGTTGTACCGATCTCGATCGACCGGGTTTGACCGGCCAGCCAGGCGAGCGACAGGAACGGGTCGTAGAAAGGGGCTGGGTACGTCAGCGCCACGTCGGGCGTGATCGCCACGTGATCGGAGATCATCACGAAGTGGTAACCAAGGCCTTCGACGATCTGCGTCCAGCGCAGCAGCGATTCCGGGCTCGCACCTGGTCCAAAGTTGATCAGATTCACACCGACCTTCACGAAGCCTCCTCGTCGCTTTGCCGCCGGACCGTCCTCGACTCTGGCACGATGATAGTCGAGTTCGGTGAGTGGCGAAAATGAAGACGGCGCGGCAGTTTGCCGCGCCGTTCATGTTCGTTTCGATGCGATGGGCTACGAGGTTGGCCGCGTGCCCAGCGTCAGCTTGATCTGCTGCGTCTGACCGTTGCGGTTCACCGTCAGCGTGACGACGTCGCCTGGCTTGTGACTGTCAACCGTCTCGGCGAGTGAGGAGTCGGTCGTCAGATCCTGGCCATCAATCTTCGTGATGATGTCGCCCTTCTGCAGGCCAGCCTTCTCGGCCGGTGAGCCCGAGACCACACTCTCGATCAGCGCGCCATGCGTGACCGAGACGTTCAGCTGCGCGGCGGCGGCCGGAGTCAGCGGCAGGTATTCGATGCCGATGTACGGGTGTGTGGCGTGGCCGGTCAGCACGATCTCGTTAGCGATCTTCTTGGCCGTGTTGATGCCGATGGCGAAACCGATACCCTGCGCCTGCACGCCCGGCTCAGCCGAGCCCGCCTCGAGGGTGTTGATGCCGACGACCTGACCGTTCAAGTTCACCAGCGGACCACCGGAATTGCCGGGGTTGATGGCGGCATCGGTCTGGATCACGTCGAACAGGTAGGGGCCAGCCGTCTGGCTATTGGAGAACGGGTTCGAGTTTGAGTTACTGCTTGGCTCCTGAACGGAGCGATTGAGCGCGCTGACCACGCCCTCGGTGACGGTCGGCTGACCTTCGAGTCCGAGCGCGTAGCCAACCGCGACGACCCACTGGCCGACCTGCAGTTGCGATGAGTTGCCGACCTGAATCTGTGGCAGGTTGTTGCCGGTGATTTGCAGCACGGCGAGGTCGGTAAGCGGATCGGTGCCAACCAGCTTGACGTCGTTCCCCTTGAACGTGCGGCCATCGGGAAGGGTAACGACCAGGCTCTGGGCGCCTTCAACCACGTGGTTGTTGGTCAGAATGTGGCCCTGGCTGTCATAGATGAAGCCGGACCCGGTGCCGACCGGAACCGGTTGCGACAGTTGCGACACGCTGGTCTGCTCGTTGGTGATCTCGACCACGGCCGGTTTGACCTGGTTCACGACGTTAATGATCGAGTTCTCGAAGCCGGTCTGCGACGACGCGGCGGTATTGCTCGTACTCGAGCTCGAGGTGTTGGTCTCCTGCGACGTCTTCACCGTCTGACTCGACGAGGTGGCGGTCGAGGACGCGTTGGCCGACGTCGTGGCGGTACTGGCGGCCGTGCTGGTCGACGTCTTGGTAGCGGATGATCCGCCGCCCACCGAGCAGGCCGTAGCGAGCATCAGGACGACGACGAGCGCGGCGAACCGCTGCCCGTATCGGTGAAATCGCTCCGAACTCATGGAACACTCCTTTGGAACATGATGAAGGTTGTTGGGCCTACCCACTGACCAGCGACGATGGGCATGCCGCGCCGAACGCAGTCTGGATGCCCAGCGGCATGCTGAGCCTGCGACCGTTGAGCCTGGCCGCGTTCGTATGAGTCACCTGGTGCCTGGTCCCACACGCTGTAGCTCGCTAACCCTGCGGTGTACGAGTTCTGACTCTTGACGGGATCACGAAAAGCCGCGCCTGACCGGTCTTTCCCCGCCGATCACGTGCGGTGCAACCCGATCCATGGTTAAGGTAACAACGGAAGCTGTGAGTTTGCTGAGAGGAAGATAAATCGAACCTTAGTTTGTCCCCAATTCAAGCGAAATCCGATATTGTGCGGGGTGGGGATGTCGTTTTAGCGTGGATCGACATCCTCAGCATCACCCAGCATCGTAGCGACAGTACCTGGGGCCACCGATCTCAAAAAGGCGACCGAGCCAGGAAATAATGATAATCGACGAATTCCTTCCGCGGTGCCGCCGCGCTCGTCTTAACGAAGCCCGACCCGTAAACGGGTCCCCCGAGCAGGCTCAGATGATATGGATATCGCAAATATCGAGTCGACTCGTGCAAGAAAAGGCGGAGTATTCAGCCTGCTTGAGCAGGCTTCGTCTTCATAGCCTGGCCGCTTGAGCGCCGGGCGAACGTGACCGTATCACCGAGTCAATTCATCAGTGACCACATTTCGCCTGGCGATCGGTGATCGGAGTTCCCCTTCATACCGACAATCTCTGAATGCAGCGTGATCTCCGACTGGGCATTTCAACCCGCTGGCGACCACAGATGCCGCCGCTACTCGCTCACCCTCTCTCTTATCAAATCCCAATCTTCTGATGGTATCGTCAACGCGATGTGACGTTCGTGCGCGAAAGTTGAAACCTCATGCACATTCTGGTGGTGGAGGACGAACAGCGGCTGGCACGGTTGCTCCGGCGTGTGCTGATGGAAGAGCGGCAGACGGTCGACCTGGTACACGACGGCTCGAGCGCCCTCGAGCTCGGCTCTCGGCGGCACCTACGACCTGATCATCCTCGATCTAATGTTGCCCGATCTCGACGGCATCTCCATCTGTAAACAGCTGCGTGCCGCCAGCTGTGATGACGCCCATCCTGATGCTCACCGCGCGTGGCGCCGTCGAGGATCGCGTGGCCGGGCTGAACGCCGGTGCGGACGACTACCTTGGCAAGCCCTTCGCCATGGAGGAACTGCTGGCGCGGGTCAACGCGCTGCTACGGCGCGGCAGTCGCGCCACCGAGCTGAACACTGTGCTGCAGGTCAGCGATCTGACCCTGGATCTGATGCGGCATGAGGTGACACGGGCCGGGCGCGTCATCGATCTGACGCCCAAAGAGTTCGCTCTCCTCGAGTACCTGATGCACAACGCCGGTCACGCCCTCTCACGCACTCAGATCATCGATCACGTCTGGCGCTACGACCTCGAGACGCTGTCGAACGTGGTCGACATGTACATCCATTACCTGCGCGACAAGATCGACCGCGGCTTCAGCCGACCGTTGATCAAGACGGTGCGCGGAATCGGCTATAAAGTCGAAGGATGAGCGCGCTCAAAGAGTCGAGGGGCAACGTGGCGAGCTGGCTGGCTGGGCGATTCGGACGATCCTCGGCAAACGAACGTCGTGCCGACGCCGAAACGCGCTTGTTTCACGGCCTCAGGCTGCGGCTGACGCTCTGGTACAGCGGCGTGCTGGCGGCCTCGCTGATTCTCGCCGGGATCGGCCTCTACCTTGTCCTGCAGCATCTGCTGCTGCAGCCGATCACCGATCAGGTCTCGCATCAGATGGACGGAATCGCACTGCAATGGGTGCGCGACCCCGCACGGGCGTGTGTCTCGCCATCCAATACGCCGCGATTCGGTGTGTCTCCGCCATCCTCGCCGATTCCCGTCTACACAGCCTGCTACGATGCCCAGGGCCAGTCGATCATCAGCAACCAATTCACGGTCGACGATTCCTTCAAAGACGCGCCGGATTCATTCCTGAACAACACGCTGGCCATGCAAGCCCTCAAGAATGGCTCGGCCAGTGACGAAGTGGCTGGAGGATCGGGCGTCGGCATGATCTATCGCGCCGCGCGGGTGGTGCGCGATCCGAACACGAACGCGGTGCTCGGCGTGGTGCAGGTCGGGCGGTCGATCCAGGAACAAGTCTCCGCGTTGCAGCTGCTACGCAACCTGCTCTTCGCGCTCGGCGCAGCAGCAGTGGTCGTCGCGACAGCTGGCGGGCTCTTCCTGGCACAACGCGCGCTCGATCCGGCACGCATGGCGTTCGAGCGGCAACAGGCATTTGTCGGGGATGCTTCCCATGAACTACGCACCCCGCTGACGCTCTTGCGCGCCAACGCCGAGATGCTGCTGCGCCATCGGGATCGACTCACGCCGGACGACGCAGATATGGTGCAGGAGATCGTCGAGGAGACCGAGCATATCGATCACCTCTCCAGCGATTTGCTGCTGCTGGCGCGGCTGGATGCAGGGCGGCTCCATCTGGAGCAGGAGGTCGTTTCGCTGGCTGAGGTTGCCCGAAACGTGGCCCGCCGCGTGTCGACGGTGGCGCAACAGAAGGGTGTAACCGTCGAGGCCACGACAGGACACGAGGCGCGGGTGATCGGCGACCGTGAGGAGATCGAACGCGCGGTGCTGATTCTGGTCGACAACGCGGTGAAGTACACGCCATCTGGCGGTCGCGTGAGCCTGCGTACGTCGGTGGACGACGGCCAGGCCCAACTGGCGGTGGAAGATACCGGTGAAGGGATCTCGCCGGAGCACATCCCGCATCTGACTACGCGCTTCTATCGGGTCGACAAGGCCCGCTCGCGTGAGACTGGCGGTGCTGGCCTGGGTCTCTCGATCGCGCAGGGCATCGCCGAAGCGCACGGGGGGCAATTGCACATCAGCAGCCAGCCCGGTCAGGGTACAACCGCGATGCTGGTGCTCCCAGCCGCGGAGTAGTCCTGTCCCTCGCCCCCATGTTCGACCGGAGGAGAAGGGGTCAGGGGATGAGGGCCACGCGCCGTGCATACGACAAGAGGGCGGGCATTCAGCCCACCCTCTTTGAGACGGGATCGTGGATTGTCGCCCGTGTTACGCGGCTTGAGCCGCCGGACGATCTGGAACTTCGTGAGTTGGTGACTCGGGTTGTCCAACTCCTTCACCGCCGAACAGCTTGCCAGCCTTCCAGGGGGCACCCAGAGCCGGGAGTAGGTAGTGATCGATCCCGAAGTACCCAGCGACCTTCCAGCCCAGGATCACGAAGACCGTCAGTCCAAACAGGACCGGGTTGCTGCTGGCCGAGCCAGCGAGCATGTAGCTCATGTTCATCAGCGTGCCGAAGAAGGCCGCGACGCCAACCAGAGCGCCAACCAGGATTCCGACGCCGACCAGGAACTCGCCAGCCGCGATCAGCTTCGCGAACCAGGTGTACCAGTCGTGAACCAGCATGTAGTGCAGAACGTCACGATACCAGCCGTAACCAATCTTCGGTGAACCCGTCTTCGGAATCGCCGTTGCGCCCGTCCAATATCCCTTGAGCGCCGTTCCACCATTCATCCATGACGAGGAGCGAAGCTTCTCTTCACCAGCGGCCATCCAATCACGGCCGATGTAGAACCGCAGGGGCAGCCACAGCAGCGCCCAGTAAACGTTACCGGTCAGCAGACGCCAGAAGTGCGGATCCTCGTTCTGTCCTTCGCTGTCGGTCACCGCACCACGCTCGATCTCAACACCGTTCTTTGGCAATCGCTGCGCCTGGTAGATGCCAGCCGCGATGATCAGAGCGAGCAGGATGTACGTGAAGATTGCGGAATTCGAGATGTCTCCAGAGTCCCACCAGTTCTTTGCGAACAGATCCGTGCCAAATGCCCAGCTGAGAAACGCAAACAGCGCGGCTGAGATTGCCGTCAATGCATACGTTCGATTACGAGTCACGACTTGTTCCTTCTTCCATGAGACGTCGACCACGATCGGTGATCGAGAATTGCCGTACATACCGTGTACTGTGCTCGGTGTCTTCAGCCAGATATTGGCTGAGCTTCAACTCGTTGTAGTTGGCCAGCGTCATCGGGCCACTGATCAGATCTTCGTCACGGGTGAGATCTCGCTGAAGCGCGACATATTGCCCGTTGCGAAGATCAAATGAATAATCCAATGTATGGCTGCGGGTTTCGCAGCGGATCAGTGCTTGCAGTGCTACCAAGCCCTCCACCCGCATCATCGTTCGCTGCGGGTTACTGCTGGCCATTCGATTTACCCCTTTCACGACTGCCCTCACTTACCTGCACTGAGGATAGTCTCAGCGCCGTGACAAACGTGTAGATCGACTCCGTTGGGCGTGACAATTCCGTGTCGATCGGTGATGAGGTGGAGGGTCGTTCGTCCCCGTATTCGCGGTTTTGACACCTATACGGCCACGTGAAAGAGGAACCATGATGGATCGCGCGTCTGAAGTGCTGGCATGGCTCGACGAGCGGGCCGACGAGATGGCAGCGCTGCTCGTTGATCTGGTGGAGTTGAACACCGAGAACCCGCCAGGCCGCGGTTTGGGCGCCTGCGCGCGTGCCCTGCGCAAGGTCATGACTGACCTCGGGATCGCGACCGAGCTGATTGAGCTTCCGCCTAGCGGGACGCTGGAGGAGCCGTGCATTTTGCGCGGCCAGATCGGCGACGGACCACGCACGGTCTATTTCCACGGGCATTTCGACGTCGTGCCGGCCCAGAGTCCCGAGCAGTTCAAGCCTCGGCGAGAGAATGGGCGCGTTATCGGGCGCGGCACCGCTGATATGAAGGGCGGGCTTGTCAGCATGCTCTACGGAGCAGCAGCGGCGCGGGAGTTGGGTCTACTCGAGCAGGGACGAATTGTTTTCCATCTCGTGTGCGACGAGGAGACCGGAAGTGTGGCAGGTTCGGGCTATCTGCGCGAGCAGGAGATGATCGATCCCGACGCGCTGGCCATGGTCACGACCGAGCCGACCGGCGGTGTCGTGTGGCACGCAAATCGGGGGGCGCTCACGCTACGGGTAACCGTGCGGGGAACGTCCGCCCACGTGGGACAGGCGCATCTGGGCGTAAATGCGTTCCAACGCATGCTGGGCATCGCGCAACCGCTAGTGGCGCTCGGTCAAGATTTGCTGCAGCAGCGCACCTCTTTCGCGCTCGAGGATGACGCCGCCCGAGGCACGATGCTGGTCGTGGGCGGAGCGGCTGGCAGCGGCGCGAACTTCAACGTCGTGCCGGATTCCGCCTGGTTCTCGGTCGATTGCCGTTTCAATCCGGAGGAGCAACTGGACGATTTGCTGGCGCAGCTGAACGAGACGATCTCGGAAGCGGCCAAAGGATTGGGAGCGGACGTCGCGGTCGAGGTGCTGCAACGGCAGCCATCCGCCTCAACCGATCCGAACCATCCAGCCGCCGCCGTGCTGGCACGTTGCGTCGCCGAGATAGAGGGAACACCCCCTCAATTCGAGCTCTGCCCAGGCGTGTTGGAAACTCGTTGGTACGCTCAGCTCGGCATCCCAGCGTTTGCCTACGGCGCGGGTCGACTCGATGTCTCACACGGTCCCAACGAGTACATCAATGAGCGGGCGATGCGCCAGTGCGCCGCCGTCTACGCTCGCTTCGCGGAAGAGATGCTGCAGGATAGTGAACGGAAGAACGGAGAAGGGCAGACGCGGTCTGCCCCTACAAACGAATGACGTTCCCGACTGGCTCTAGCGCGTTCCGGCCCTCTCAGCTTGCTGTACCGGCTTGCGCGCGGGTGTCTCGAACAGCTCCAGCCGTAGGCGCAGTAACCCCACCAGTGAGCGAGTGATGACTCGCAGGTTGGCGCCCGATTGCTCGCCCGCATTGCGCGGATAGTGGCTGACAGGCACCTCGGCGATGGTGAAGCCCGCTCGGACCGTCTTCGCCAGCAGTTCGGGTGAGACGACGGCCGCCTCTCCATGCAGGTCGATCGCCTCCAGCACGCGCCGGTTGATCAGCTTGAAGGCGCAATCGACATCGTGCACGTGGATGCCCAGGAGCAAACGCGACGTCGTGCTCCAGAGCCAGGCGTTCAGCTTGCGCACGGCGGGGTCCGCCCGACGGATGCGGTGCCCGGCCACCAGGTCGATCCCACGGTCTCCGGCGATGTCGAGGAGTAGATCGAGTTCGCGGATGTCGAACTGTCCGTCTGCATCCATCAGCACGACCCAGTCGCAGCCCGTCTTGGCCGCGGCGGCTAGTCCGCTGCATACGGCGGCGCCATAGCCGCGATTCACCTCATGCGTCACGACCAGCACGTGGAGCGGATCATCGCGCGACAGGAGGAGGGCGATTTCGCCGGTGCGGTCGGCGCTGCCGTCATTGACGATGACGATGCGGTAGTCGGCTACCGTGGCGGCCAGGAACGCCTGGGCTTTGGCGACGACTTCCGTGAGATTGTCTTCCTCATTGTAGGCCGGGAAGACGACGGAGACGCTGAGTTGGCGCGTCATGATTGGATGTCCCTTCGGGTGAGCGAAAGATCAAGAAGTGCTCGACGAGATAGTTGATCGGCGCGGCGATGGCGATGCCGCAGACGCCCGCCACGAGATACGGCAGGAATCGGTCGGCAACGGCGAAGACGCCTTCGTTGACCAGCAGGGTGGTGAGCGAGATCCCGTTGAAGGCGATCAGCCGCTGCAGCGTGGTCAGGATGCGATGCGACGTGACTGGCCGGTCGGGCCAGATGATCAAGGTACTGAGCAGGAAGTTCAGCTGAGTCGAGAGGGTCAGCGCCAGCAGGTTAGCTGGATCGTGACGCACTCCGAGCTGGACGAAGGCGGCCAGCAGGCCCAGCTGAACGGTGCTGCAGGTGAGACCGACCGCCCCGAATCGGAGTGGCCGGGCGAGGAGATGGATGGCGTGCCCGAGCGCGCGCCCGAAGCTTGCCAGTCATATTCTAGGCTCCAGTTTTCACGTTGGAGCAGTCGTAGAGTTGCTGTCCACCAGCGAATCCGCCTGCCGTCGATACCTGGCCCGAGCCAGTCGACTGATAGGTCGCGGCGAAGACGGCCATGCAGGTGCTGGCGACCCAGCTCGTCAGGCTGCTCGTGCCACCGGCCGCCAAGGGCGCCGTTGATCTCGCCGATGCTGAACACTCCAACGCTCTGTGCGTTCTGCGACGTTTCCGGTGTGGTGTTCTGATTCGGTGCTTGCGCGAAGTTGGGCATTCCGGCACCATCGCCAGCCAGGCGCTGATGCGCAGCCCGCTCAGCGCAGCGGGGCGACTGTTGGCCTGGGCATCCACCGTCCGCTCCCGAAATGGGAGGTATGGCAGACTCGTGCTCGAGCCAGCCTCGATGTCTTGATCGAATCCACTCATATCAACCCATTCTTCGAGCATCCGGTTCATACCGGTGTCCCTCTCTCGGTTGGCAGGTGTCCAAAATGGGACATCCACCGTTGCTTCACCATTCAGGCTAGAGAGGGGCGATGAAAGCTTCGTAAGAAGGAGATAAGAGAATTCCAATGTTCGAGAGTTGTTGGGAGACGCAAGATTAAGAATCAGCCGCAGACGGGATGAGTGTTCGCAGATCGTGACGGGGATCTATCGGTCACAAGGTACTGTCGGGAAGCGGATTGACGGTGTTCACCGTTCTGCCTCAGAGAAGTCACGTTTCGTTGCGGAATACCTTCGGGACACACTGATGCGACCCGCCTCGAATGCTGAGGCGGGTCGCGATGGCGTCGTGGATTGACGTCGTGGCGAGGCTAACTCGACATGGTCCAATTCTGGATGTTCCAGAGCTGTGACACCCATGGAGACAGGTTCAAATTCTGGAGTTTTTTGTTGACTCCCTGAACGTTGTTCCGCAGCACCAGTGGAATCTCGACTACCTGGTTCACCACGAGATCATTCATTTGAATGAAGAGCGAAGGCTGCTTCGATGGATCGAGCTCCGTCTGCGCGGACTTATAGGCCTTGTCGTAGTCGGCGTTCTGCCAGCGCTCATAGTTGTTGCCCGACCAGCTATTCTCCTTCTGTGGGATGTTCGAGGAATTACCCCACCAGGAGACCATGTAGTCGAGCGGATAGGGCGTGGTCGGTCCATTGGTGTACATCTCGATGTCGGCGTAGAAGTGGCCAGCGGTGTCGTTGTTTCCGGCAGACGATGAGAAGAAGACACTCGCGTCGATCGTCTTGAGGGTGGCGTTCACACCGATCTGCGACAGCCCTTGCTTGACGATCTCCTGTTCCTTCTGCCGCAGATCATTCACGGACGTCTGGTAGGTGATGTTCATCTGCACGCCGTTCTTCGAACGAACGCTCCCGTTCTTGGTCCAGCCAGCGTCGTCGAGCAGCTTGTTGGCCGCACCCGTGTCGTACTTCCAGCTGGTCTTCTTGGAGACGAACTTCGGTGGCGCGACGAGGATGTTCGACGTGGTGGTACCGGTCGGGCCGTAGAGCTGTTTGACCAGCACATCTCGCTGAATCGCCATGGAGTACGCCTGTCGCACCTTGAGCTCCGACTGGAACGGGTGCGGGGTGCCGAGATGCGACTTCTGGCCGTCCACGGTCTTGTTTGGGTCGGTCATGTTGACCAGGATCCGCTCGACACCGGTCCCTGGAGAGACGTCGAGCTTTCCAGGGCCGGACAGGGATTGCAGCACGCTGGCTTCGACCTGCAGATTCCAGGCGTAATCAACCTCTCCGGTCTGGATAGCCGCGCGCGCGGCACTGGCGGCGTCACCGCCACCCTTCATCGAGACCGTCTTGAAGAAGGGTCTGGTTGAATCGCGGAATTTCTGGTTGATTGCGTAATAGACGTGGTCACCCGATTGGAAGTCGGTTACGGCATACGGGCCGGTGCCGACCGGTTTCAGGTTAAACGGTGCGTTCCGCGCATTGGCCCCAACGAAATTCTTCAGCACGTGCTCCGGCAGAATACGGCCGTAGTCACCGCAGAAGACGCCGTACCAGCCTGGTGTCGGATTCTTGAAGGTGATCTTCACCGTGTGGTTGTCGATCGCCCCAACCGTGTCGATCACCGTGTAGTTACCAGCCGTGGTGGTCGCCGACTGCGGATCGGAGACGAACTTATAGGTAAACACCACATCATTCGCGGTAAAGGGTTGGCCATCCGACCAGGTCACGTTTTGCTTGAGCTTCCAGGTAACACTCATGCCGTCCTTGGAGACCGCTCCACTGGCCAGGCTGGGAATCTCGGCCGCCAGTACCGGAACCAGGTTGCCGTTCGCGTCGAAGTCGGCCAGCGGCTCGACGACGGGGCGAGAGGCGTCGAAGTCTTTGGTTCCCTGGGAAAGGTGAGGGTTCAGTATTGTGGGTGCTTCCCACCAGAGGAGCTTCAAGTCGCCGCCTTTGCCTCGGCCGGGGCCTGGTGCGCTCGTACTTGAGGTCGAGCCGGTACCTGGACTAGCCGACGGGGTACCCATGCCGGAGGTCGATGCCGTCGGCGACGAGGTCGATCCCAGGCCGGTTCCGCTGGTCGGGGTGGCGCCGAATGACGTCGACGTGCTGGTTGACGAAGAGGCCGATCCGCCGCCACCGCATGCCGCCAGCAGCGTTGCAATCACCGGTGCACTGAGGCCCAGAGCGGCGGCACGCTTGAGCACCTGTCGCCGGGTGAGCGATCCGCTGAACGCCTGATCGTAAAGTCTCTGAATTCGTTGAGCATCCATAAGAAGGGGTTCTCCTCCTGCTCATCTCACGATGACCATGACCATCGACCCGGTTGCCGATGGTCCGCGCGCGAATCAATCAACTTTCAACTTTGGGAAGGACACCTCCTCATCGTTTCAGTCCAACCAGACCCCGTTGGTTGGCCGCTCCGGGTGGCCGGGAGATCGTGATGCAGCGATGCGACCCACAGCGAACGACGCGTCATCTGACGGAGCGACCAGGACGTGACACGTTCTGTTTGGTGTGCGGTATTGAGCTCAGACCGAGAAGTGATGTGGCCCGGGGCTGAAGGTTGCTGGGCGGAATGGATGAATAGTGGAACGGCTAGCCTCCATGTGTATTGCGGATGTTGGATCTACTGCCCGACAGTTCAGGTCGGTGAGTCGCTCCTTCTGCATCGTCTGGAATGGTCTGAAGCTCCCGTGAACTCGTCGAACGAGCGCCGGACAAAGCTTCAACCAATACCTGGCGACTCAGCGTGCGCGTGTCGCTGACACGAGTCGGCACATGCGTTTATGCGTGTTGATGCTGTGCGTGCAAGAAGTCGACGCGTCAGGTCTCGCCGTATCTGTTCGTCGCGAACACGTCCGTCCGCTCCGTCAGTTCGCGATTCCTGTCACTCGTCGCCAGGGAGGGCCACCTGAAGCCACCTTGGCTCACGTGGTCCAAAGCGAGCCCGCGCAAAAGTTAGTCCATCATGTATCGTGAAGATACTCAGATTGCTTGACAAATAGTCGGAATCCGACAGCAGACTGTCAGTGTACGGACGATTTCGGCGGAGGAAAGGAGTGAAGAACGTTCGCCTACGAGCGAATCCCGGAAAGCGATCGACGATAGGGATTGCACCGATCTCGAAATAGATCGGATGAAGAGGTTCGATCGCAGGAGACTGACTTAAACGCCGGTGATTTCGCGGATACGCAGCCTAGTCACCAATGCCAGAGGCTCAGCCACTCTTCTGCGAAGGGCATCCCGCTCGAACGAGTGTCTGCTGTCAGCGCATCACGATCGATTGGCACGCGTCTGAACTGGATCTCGACCTGACTGCCGTCACTCTCGATCAGCGCGTAATCCGCCCATGGGAGGAAATGCATCTCGTGAGGCAAATGCTGTCGATCGAGACAGGCACCAACGCTCCCAGGATTCATGATTGTCATCCGGCCTTCTCTGCGGAGCATCTGCTCATGCGTGTGGCCGCCAGCGTAGAGCGTCGCGTTTGTTCCAGCAAACCAGTCGCGTAGGGTTTCACTCCACGTGGCGGGGAGGACATTGTCGGTCCAATGTCGCGGCGAGCCGTGATAACAGAGGAGTTGATTTGAAGTACCGAGCGACAGCTCGAACTTCGGCAAGAACGAGCGAACGAATTCCCTGTCTGAATCAGTGAGTTGCGCGGCGCCCCATTGGTTGATTGGACCAATCCAGTGATAGCGAGGCCGGGTCATGTCTCCGCGCGTGGGTTCGGTTGATGTCAGATCTACCTTCAACAGGTGATCATCGGCGTTTCCCTTGATGATTGTCACATCGAGCGTGCGCAATACGTGAAGAACTTCCCGCGGTCTCGGCCCATCCGGCGCCACGTCCCCCAAACAGATAAACCGATCGATCGGGCCGTCCGATGCGATGTGTGCCAGGACTGCGTTGAGAGCTACAAGATTGCCGTGAATGTCGCTCAGCAATGCGATTCGCACGGTTGCTCCTCGTGAATCGGGGTGAACCCTGTTCGCTCATCTATCAAGCTGGCTACAGCAGCGGTGTCTCATTATTCACCATCAGATTTGGCGTCAATGAATCGCATTCTGCCAGAAAATGAATGCTGTTGATACTGGTTGATCGAGATTCATCGTCTCGCTCGATCTCCCGTTGGTTGCGTTGTTGCCAGACGTACGCCAAGGGGCTGAATTGTCGGACACGCAGATAGGGTCAGACTGCACGTGTGCAACGTTGGTCGCTTCGGCAAACGTCGTGGGCAATTTCAAACCCCGGGTTGGCCGTCGGCAGCAATCGCCTGCCTGCCACCCGGGGTTTGATGAACTGAGGACGAGATTAGCTCGACATTGTCCAGTTCTCGATGTTCCAGAGCTGCGATACCCACGGTGAGAGATTCAGGTTTTGCAGCTTATTGTTGACGCCCTGAACGTTGTTCCGCAGTGCGAGTGGAATCTCGACCACCTGATTGATGACCAGATCATTCATCTGAATGAACAACGGAGCCTGCTTGGTCGGGTCGAGCTCGGTCTGGGCCGAGGTGTACGCCTTGTCGTAGTCGGCGTTCTGCCAGCGCTCGAGGTTGTTGCCCGACCAGCTGTTCGACTTCTGCGCGATGTTGCTGGTCGCTCCGTACCAGGAGACCATGTAATCCAGCGGGTACGGGATCGTCGGACCGTTGGTGTACATCTCGATATCGGAGTAGAAGTGCCCGGCGGTGTCCGTGTTCCCAGCGTCCGACGAGAAGAAGACGCTCGCGTCGATCGTCTTGAGTGTCACGTTGATGCCGATCTGGGCGAAGCCTTCCTTGACGATCTCCTGCTCTTTCTGGCGCAGCGAGTTGACCGACGTCTGATAGGTGATATTCATCTGCACGCCGTTCTTGGCGCGGACGCTACCGCTCTTGGTCCAGCCCGCGTCGTCCAGCAGCGTGTTGGCGGCGGCCGTGTCGTATTTCCACGTGGTGTCCTTGGAGACGAAGGCGGTCGGGCCACACAGGATATTCGAGGTCACCGACCCGGTATCACCGTAGAGCTGTTTGACCAGGACGTCGCGCTGGATCGCCATGGAGTAGGCCTGGCGCACTTTCAGATCGGACTGGAACGGGTGTGGCGTCCCGAGGTGCGACTTTTGACCGTCGACCGTCTTGTTCGGGTCGGTCATGTTGACCAGGATGCGCTCGACACCGGTACCTGGAGCGATGTTTACCGCTCCGGGGTTGCCGGAAGCCTTCAGTGACTGTAGCACGCTGGCCTCAACCTGCAGGTTCCAGGCGTAGTCGACTTCACCGGTCTGGATCGCCGCACGCGCGGCACTGGTGGCGTCGCCGCCGCCCTTCATGTAGACGGTCTTGAAGAAGGGCTTGGTCGAATCGCGGAATTTGTCGTTGATCGCGTACGAGACGTGATCGCCGGCCTGAAACTGGGTCACCACGTAGGGGCCGGTGCCGATCGGCTTCAGGTTGAACGGCGCGTTACGGGCGGTGGCACCGACGTAGTTCTGCAACATGTGCTGCGGCAGGATGCGGCCATAGTCACCACAGAAGACGCCGTACCAACCTGGCGTCGGCTGTTTAAAGGTGATCTTCACGGTGGTGTTGTCGACGACGTCAACCGCGCTGACCACGGCGTAGTTCCCGGCGGTCGTGGCCGCCGTCTGTGGGTTCGAGACGTAGTCATAGGTGAACTTGACGTCGCTGGACGTAAACGGTTGGCCGTCCGACCAGGTGACGTTTGGCTTGAGCTTCCAGGTGACGCTCAGACCGTCCGAGGCCACGCCGCCATTGCCAAGACTCGGGATTTCAGCCGCCAGAACGGCCACTGGCTTGCCATCGGCATCGAAATCGGCCAGTGGCTCAAGGACCGGTCGTGTCGCGTCGAAGTCCTTGGTGCCCTGCGAGAGATGCGAGTTGAGGATCGTTGGCGCTTCCCACCAGAGGAGATTGAGTGTGCCGCCCTGCCCTCTGGTTGTCGCCGATGCAGACGAGGTTGAAGCAGAGGACGCGGTCGGTGTGCCGCTCGACGACGTTGAGGTGCTCGAGCTCGAGCCAGAGGCTGACGTCGGTGATGCGGATGTCGATCCAGAGCCTCCACTCGTGGCAGTGGAAGCGGTCGTTGCGGTCGATTTACTCGAACTGCTACCGCACGCGGCGAGCAGCATGGCGATAACCGGTGCGCTTAGGCCCAGCGCCGCGGCACGCTTGATTACTTGGCGACGGCTGAGCGAGCCAGTCATCGCTCGGTGATAAAGATCCTGAATCTCCTGGGAATCCATGAAGAGAATCTCCTCCTGCTGTTCTCTCGATAGCGCATGCTATCGAGTGGCTCTTGTAGTCCATGCCGTGTGCATTGAACTTAGGGAACGACACCTCCTTCTAAGCACATGGAGGTCGCAGCAGGTCCAATGGGCCTGCCGGGTATGACGTTCCGTCCGGAACGTGTCACCGGACCGAAACAGCCGTCATCATGGGTGTACTTGGAGCTCCGTCCAGAGAGTGGTTACGTGGTACGGGGCTGAAGGCAACCGAACGAGTTGAGCCAAGATAGGGGCTAGTACCTCCGCATGCTGGGGATCTGTGAATTACCCTGCACACCGGTTGGGGGCCGGTGAGCCGCTCTCGCTAGAAATTGCGGATTTCAGCGGAAATGCTTCGACACGATGTGAGAGCGCGCATCATGTCTTTGGCTTCTACCATACCTAGAGGATTAGGCAAAACAAATACGCCAAAAGGCGTATTGCGTTGAGCCGACGGGCGAGATAACGGCCTCTCGACCCGATTTTCACCAGTTCATTAACGCACCGTCATCCCGGCGCGAGGCAGCACCCTGAAGCGCGGCACACACGCATTAATGAAGGAGGATCCCGTCCACATCTGTTGGACGGGATCCTCTCTTGTGGTCAACCTCTGAGACCTACCAGTGTCTCATGGTGTGGGAAGC
This sequence comes from uncultured Chloroflexia bacterium, assembly GCA_963782955.1. Lineage (GTDB taxonomy): Bacteria > Chloroflexota > Chloroflexia > Thermomicrobiales > Thermomicrobiaceae > CALAGB01. The sequence goes on from CAWALJ010000002.1 coordinate 1,503,440, forward strand.
GATCGATCGCCCCCACGCTTGAGTCCACTGAGACGTTGGATGTCTAGCTCGACATCGTCCAGTTCTCGATGTTCCAGAGCTGCGAGACCCATGGTGATAGGTTCATGTTCTGCAGCTTCTTGTTAACACCCTGGACGTTGTTGCGCTGGACCAGCGGGATCTCGACCACCTGATTCACCACCAAGTCGTTCATGGTGATGAACAGTGGCGCCTGCTTGGTCGGGTCGAGCTCCGTCTGTGCGGCCGTGTACGCCTTGTCGTAGTCGGCGTTCTGCCAGCGCTCAGCGTTGTTCCCGGCCCAGCTGTTCTCCTTCTGGGGAATGTTACTGGGATCGCCCCACCACGAGACCATGTAGTCCAACGGATAGGGGGTCGTCGGGCCGTTGGTGTACATCTCGATATCGGCGTAGAAGTGGTTCGCCGTCTGGTCGTTGCCAGCGTCGGACGAGAAGTAGACACCCGCGTCGATCGACTTGATCGTCACGTTGATGCCCATCTGGGCATAGCCCTGCTTGACGATCTCCTGCTCTTTCTGGCGCAGCGAGTTAACCGACGTCTGATAGGTGATGTTCATCTGGACGCCGTCCTTCTCACGGACGCTGCCATTCTTGGCCCAGCCAGCCTGGTCGAGCAGTTTGTTACCGGCTGCCACGTCGTACTTCCAGCTGGTGTTCTTGGAGACGAAAGCCGGCGGCGCGACGAGAACGTTCGAGGTGACGGTGCCGGTGTCGCCGTACAGCTGTGACGTCATGACATCACGCTGAATGCCGAGCGCATAGGCCTGCCGTACAGCCAGTATTGATTGGAACGGGTGTGGCGTCCCGAGATGCGACTTCTGACCGTCGACGGTCTTGTTCGGGTCAGTCATGTTGACCAGGATGCGCTCCATGCCGGTACCTGGTGAGATATTGAGCTCTCCTGGGTTGGAATCGGCCTTCAGCGACTGGAGCACGCCCCACTCGACCTGCAGGTTCCAGGCATAGTCGACTTCACCCGTCTGGATCGCCGCACGCGCGGCACTGGTGGCGTCGCCGCCGCCCTTCATGTAGACGGTCTTGAAGAAGGGCTTGGTCGAATCGCGGAATTTGTCGTTGATCGCGTACGAGACGTGGTCGCCCGCCTGGAATTCGGTCACGACGTAGGGGCCGGTGCCGACCGGCTTCAGATTGAACGGCGCGTTACGAGCCGCGGCGCCAATCGAATCCTTCAGGATGTGCTGCGGCAGAATGCGGCCGTAGTCACCACAGAAGACGCCAAACCAGCCTGGGGTTGGCTTCTTGAAGGTGATCTTGACCGTGTTCGGATCAACGACGTCAACCGATGAGATCACCACGTAGTTGCCAGCGGTGGTAGCTGCCGTCTGCGTATTTGAGACGTAGTCATAGGTGAACTTGACGTCGTCCGCCGTGAAGGGCTGGCCGTCGGACCAGGTCACGTTTGGCTTCAGCTTCCAGGTGACGCTCATGCCATCCTTGGAGACGCCGCCGTTGTCGAGGCTGGGAATCTCGGCCGCGAGGACCGCTGCTGGCTTGCCATCTGCATCGAAATCGGCGAGCGGCTCGAGCACCGGACGGGTCGCGTCGAAGTCCTTGGTGCCCTGCGAGAGATGCGAGTTGAGAATGGTCGGCGCTTCCCACCAGAGCAGGTTGAGCGTTCCACCCTGACCTCGGGTGCCACCAGACGTCGAGGCCTGGGTGCCGGCCGAAGTGGCCGTCGACGACGCAGTGGTCGCGGTCGATGCCGCGGCCGTCGTCGGGGACGCCGCTCCCGTGCTTCCACTGCTGGTGGTCGCGGTCGATGCCGTGGAAGCCGACGTTGAAGCCGACGCGGTCGTCGGCGTGGACTTTGAGCTACCGCAGGCCGCAAGCAGGGCCGCGATGGCTGGCGCGGCAAGGCCCAGGGCCGCCGCACGCTTCAAGACCTGGCGGCGCGTCAAAACACCAGTCACCGCCTGGTTATAGAGTTTTTGAATCCTCGGGTCATCCATGCAGATTTCTCCTCCTACAATCGCAATCATGGCTACCATCGTCGACACGCTTGTCGACGCGGTGGGCCCGAAGCACGCGGATAGTCGGTCTCCACCTCCTCACACAGGTTCACGACAATCTGAAACCAACAAGAGAACACGGACATCATGCAGTTCATGACGCCACGTAGAGGGCTGGCAGCCCAATACATCCCGTTCAGAGCCTTGGGGCGATTCTTGACAGTACCGGTACTCCAGTGAGGCCCTGGTAGATAGCCGGTGTCGCGAAACACGATCTAAGGCGAGTAGAGGGAACCCAGATGGGACCACAGAACTCTTGGAACCTGAGCAGGACTTCCTATCCGCACATCACCCAAAGCTGAGTAAGAAACAAAGCGTGAGGTAATGTTGCAGGATTATTCAACGCTCGCGGAAACATCCACGAGGGACTGCACAAACCCATTGATCTCTAACATAACGGCATAGGCGCTCCAGGGAAATACGCCAAAAGGCGTACTGGTGGACGCAAACGAACGCCCATTTTCGCTAAACCTGACGCGAAGCGTAAGAACGTTTGTGCGACATTCGCGCGCGGTGGCCCGTTCGATTACGTGTCTGAACCGAGACGGTGAACGCCGTTTTGACAGCCGCAGATTGGCAAGAAAGCCCGGCTTTGCAACAAGTAACCCCGTCCAGGAGGAGCCGGACGGGGTTGCTTGGCGTAGGCGATACGTCATTGCAGAGGGACGAATCGCTCCGCACGCTCTTACTCTAGCAGAGGAAATGCGAAGGTAAATACGCCAAAGGTGGTATGTTCGCGTAGAATATCGACACTCAATGCATTGATCTGAGAAATAGCCTGGTCCATGTTGCGTGACAGGGAAGGTCCGATAGGCTGCAAAACCGCGAGTGATCGCGCGATCAGGTGCGCGAAGGTGCTGAAATGCGAAAGCGCATAATGCGCCGCGCCGCGCTGGGGCGAGCGACTTCCTCAAATCCGAACGCCGTAAAGACCGACGCCACTCCGGTATATGCGTCACCATCCCGGCGGCATTCACCATCAAACGCCATTGGATAGCCTTCGAGAACGTGCACCCCCTGATCAGCGGCGAACGAGATGGCGCCTTGAAGCAGCGCCGACATCAACCCCTGACGACGATAGCGGTGCCCGACGAAGAAGCAGACGATCGACCAGACGCACTCATCGTCCACCCGGCGTAGCACTGGCGAGCGCTCCAGCCGACCAAATGACTCGCGTGGACCAATCGCGCACCAACCAGCCGGTTGACCATCCACGTACGCCAGCAGACCCGGCACCTGCCCGGCTTCAACCAACGACCTGAAGCGTGACTTTCGCCCGTCACGTCCCAGGCCAGAAAACTCGGAACGCTTCAGGTACCACCACATGCACCAACAACGGCCCGCATCTCCGGGCTCGGCGAACAATTGCTCGAGATCTGCCCAGCGCTCCAGCGTCAATGGCCACACTTCGATACCGGTGGAGGTCACGTTGATTCATCCGTTCTCTGTACCGGTATGGTCGCACATGCTACGCGCATTGTGAACCGATCTTCACGTGATGGTTCATCCGCTGCTATACTTCACCGCCTAACTATCCTATACTAGTTATAGGTGGTTATATGCATTGGGGAGAATCGGAGTCACCCGGGACATTGGGGAGAGCAACGTCGTGACGGATACAGTGATGACCGCAGGCAACATGAAGCTTCTGGGGGGCGCGCTCTGCCTCGATTTCGCCAACACGGCGAACTGGCACAAGAGTGACCAGCCGGTCGAGCTTCTCAAGAGCTACGAGGATCTGATCGAGTGGAGCACGCATGCCGACGTCTTGAGCCAGCGAGATGCGGAGGCGCTGCGAGATGAAGCAGAGCGACATCCCGGCAAGGCGGAATCGGTGCGCAAGCGGGCCGTCGAGCTGCGCGAGGCCATCTACCGCATCTTCGCGGCAATCGCCGAGGACGTGCGGCCAGACGTCGACGATCTGGAACTGCTCAACTCGTCCCTGGGACCGGCCATGGCGCACGCGCGCATCGTCGCGGCGCAGGATGGTTACACGTGGGATTGGGCGAGCGAACAGGTGGTGCTCGATCGCATGCTCTGGCCGGTGGCCCGCTCGGCGGCCGAGCTCCTCTCATCGGCTCAGCTCAGCCGTGCCCGGCAGTGTGCCGATGAGAAGTGCGGCTGGCTCTTCCTCGACATGAGCCGGAATCGCAGCCGCCGCTGGTGCTCGATGGAAGATTGCGGCAATCGCAACAAAGCGCGCAGCTACTATCACCGCCAGCAAGTCGCTAGCTAGGCGAGATCGCCCACAAGCAGCCGACGCGGGCGGAGACTACCGCCCGTAGACCCAGCCGCCGTTGACGTGCAGCACTTCGCCATTGACGTATGAGGCACCCGGCGAAGCCAGGTAATGCGCGGCCTCGGCGATGTCCTCGGGTCGACCTGGCCTTCCCATCGGTACCTGGGCGACGGTCCGCTCCCGGCGCGCGTCGGTCATGCGATCGCCAAAGAATTCGGTGCCCAGGATCACTCCGGGCGCGATGGCGTTGACCGTGATGCCCGCTGGCCCCAACGTTCCGGCGAGCGAGTACGTCAGCCCAACCACACCTGCCTTCGCCGCCGAGTAGATATCTCCACCACCACGGAAGGCGGCAATCGAGCTGAGGTTGATGATGCGCCCACCCGGTCTACGCAGATACGGGCCGAGCGCATGCACCAACAGGAATGGGCCAACCAGATTTCCCGAAAGCGTCTCGTTCGCGTAACGCGCCATCTCGGCGGTCGAGGCGTCATCGTCGATCAGCAGCACGCCTCCAGCATTGTTCACCAGCACGTCGACGGTCTCAGCGACCTGCGCCGTCAGCCAACTGACGAAGGCATCTACCTGCTCGGGATCTCCGACGTCACAGGCGCGCCACTGGACAACTCCGCCCGCATGCGAGCGACCCAGATCTTCCGCCGCGGCCAGTAGTACCGACTCGCGCCGGCCGGTAATTACGACGGTTTCGCCATCGGCCAGGAACCGCGCGGCAACCGCCTTGCCGATGCCGGTCCCACCTCCCGTTACTACGATCACACGTCTGGCTTCGTTCATGGTCACACTCCTTATCTTGAAGCTCAAGATATACTATCATGGAGCACGTGATGGCGAAAAGTTTGTTGAATGGATAGGCCAGCGATGAATCGTGAGGCTCAAGACACGGTTGCACAGAGTGATTCGGTCGATCAGGATGCTTCGGCCTGGCTAGCGGAGCTGCCAGACGTCGATCGAGAGGTTGAGACGGCGCGCATGCGCCTGCGGCGGATTGGGAAGCACGCCGAGCGGATGCTTAGTGAGATCGCCCAGCGACACGGACTGACGCTCGGGGACTGGGAGACGCTCTCGGTGCTGCTTCGTTCGGGTCCGCCTTATGTGATGACACCGTCAGAACTGATGCACGCGCTCGATGTCACCTCTGGAACAGTCAGCGTCCGACTCGAACGGCTGCAACGGATGGGTCTCGTCGAGCCGGCCACCGGAATGACGGATGGACGCTCGCGCCCAGTCCAGCTCACCGACGAGGGCGCCCGGCGCTGGCGCGCCGCGACGATCGAGCGTACCGAGACGGAGGCAAGGCTCTTCCAGCGGGCGCTTGGCTCCGTGGAGATCGAGTACCTCAATCAACTGCTGCGCTGGCTGATGCTCGAGTTGGAATCAGAATCCAGCTCATAACGCCACCGATCATCCGATGGAAGCGAGTGCGTTTCGCGTCGCACCCATGCCATGCTGTGGGGATTCCCGCCACGAGCCCACTGGATTGATTTGTCTGCTACGATGATGACATTCGACGGCACATCCAATATCGGCCAATGCGCCCGAGTGGTTCGCTCGGCAGAGTCACGGGTACCTCCCGTGGTGTGAGACGAGCAGCAGCGGTTTGATCGGGCATTGAGGAGCGAAGAGATGACCGCAGGCAATGCTCGGACTGATTTCATCAACGCCTATCGTGTGGTCGAGTTCGTGACCCTCACGCGGGATGGTGCGCCAGTCTGCTGGCCCATGTCACCGGGTTTCGAGCACGGCAAGATCACATTCACGACTGGTTACATGTATCCAAGCAAAGCGCGCAACGCGCAACGCAACCCACACGTCTGCGCGCTGTTTTCCGACCCATCTGGAACCAATCGTTCGGATGTTGACCCACTGGTGCTGGTGCAAGGCCATGCCGAAGTGTTCGATCAAGATCTACAGCGCAATACCGAGCGCTACGTTGACTGGCTGATCCAGAACACGCCGCCCGTGTTCGCGACAATGCTGCGCATTCCACTGCTCCGGCAAATGTGGATTGGTTATCTCACGCGCATCTGGCTCGAAGTCACCCCGGAAAGCGAGCATGTTTGGAAACGGAACGCCCCGCCCCCGAACAGGCTGAGTGCCATCCGGCCCGCCGAATTCACACCACGCGAGTCGATCAAACTGCACGACAACGTTCGCTCCTGGGCACGCAACTATGTGCGACCGCCGGTCCTATCCTGGGTTACCAGCGACGGGTATCCTGCCGCCGCGCGTGTGCAGGCCGATTTGGCGGACGACCGAATAGCAATCCAGGGCGGGCCACAGGCCGAGCAGGGAGCGCCCGGTGCCCTTCTGTTTCATCACTACAGGTGGACCTTCTACTCGCCGCTGACGAGTGGCTTCCTCATCCGCGGACATTTCGACGCGTCTGGGGACTTGATGCCGGAGAGGGTTCTCGGATTCGGGGGCACGAGCGACGACCGAGGCATCGGCTCGCTCAAGGTGACGCGCCTCCTAGTCTTGGACTACCGCCGCCAGCTTCAAGCCCAACTGGCGCGCGAGGGTCGCCCTGTTCCACGAGCCCGGCCGTCGCGGAAGGGGTGATTGGCGAAACACACCATCGTGATTTGGCTTGCCCTTCCCCGAATTGACATCCATTAACTGCCAGTCTATCGTGAGGATCACGATGATCGAACAATTCACCCAGGGAGCGCCGTTTAATGGCTATCGTCACGGTTCGCTACATCGTCGATGACGTCGACGCGGCCATCGACTTCTACTGCTCTCACCTCGGCTTTCGCCTGGAGATGCACCCGGCGCCGAACTTCGCCATGCTCTTTCATGGTGATCTGCGCCTCTTGCTCAGCGCGCCGGGCGGCCAGGGTGGCGGCTCGCAGGCCATGCCGGACGGACGTCTGCCGCAGCCGGGCGGCTGGAATCGCTTCGAGATCGAGGTGGACGACCTGGAGGCAACGGTCGAGCGCCTGCGACAAGCGGACATCCATTTCCGCAGCGACATCATTAACGGCATCGGGGGCAAGCAGGTTCTGATCGAGGACCCAGCCGGTAACCCTGTCGAGCTCTTTCAGCCGCATCGCTGACGACGAACCTCCGCACGTGCCAACGGCACGCGACCCAACGACATCCCCTACCACCTGCGGTAGACTGCCGGAAACGATCGACAGCTAGACACTCGGATGGGGGTGACAGTGGTCTGGGATCAGACGGACTGGCGCGGCAGCGGCACGATCACACCGGATAGCCCAGTAATCGCGGCGCAGCACGGGACCTGGACTGTGGAGTATACGGTCGGGGTTTCCGGCATCGACGACGGCGGACGCGTGCGACTCGCCCTTCGCAGCGTGACCGACTGGGCAGCACCCCAGTTCAACGATCCGCAAGCCGAAAACTACGTCAGCGTTCATGCCACGAAACCGGTCACGCTCACGCCCAGCTACGGTCTGGGGGGTATCCGCCCCTGGACCAAAACACTCACCGTCGGGGTCACCAGCGGTGCCCTCAGTGAAGGTGACCGGCTGACGATCGTGCTTGGTGACACGCTCTCCGGCGGTCCAGGCATGCGCGCCCAGACCTATCCCCAGCGCTTCTTCCACTTCAAGCTGCAGATCGATCCCTTCGGCACGGGGCTCTACGAGCACGTCGCCGACCTGGGCTTCCCGATCGTCGGTGGCTCAGCTACACAGTTGGTGCTAGTCGGGCCGAGCGACGTGGTCGACGGTGAGCCGAGCTGGCTACATGTGCGGGCGCTCGACGCCTGGGGTAATCCCGACCCAGATTATCGTGGCCCGATCACGTTTTCGGGCGACGTGCCGGATGGCTGTCCATCTAGCTTCACCTTCTCCGCGGCGGACGCTGGAGTACATCGCTTCGAGAATCTCGCCTATCGCGGTTCCGGCGTGCTGCGGGTGGTGGCCACTGACGATGCCGGTCTGACGGCCACCAGCAATCCGATTCGCTGCCACGCCGAGGCACCGGCACAACGTATCTATTGGGCCGACCTGCATGGCCAGACTGAAGAGACGGTGGGAACTGGCTCGATTCCAGAATACTTCAGCTACGCGCGGGACATCGCCGCGGTCGACGCCACAGCCCACTCCGGCAACGATTTCCAGATAACGACCGAGGTCTACCAGCAACTGCGTGAGAATGCCGAACGCTATTACCAGCCCGGCCGCTTCGTCACCTTTCACGGCTACGAGTGGTCTGGCAACACTCCAGCGGGTGGAGACCACAACGTCTACTACCTGGGCGACGGTCCGATTCGTCGCTCGAGCCACACCGAAGTCGACGATAAGAGCGACATCGAGACCGATTGCTATCCGATCGACCGGCTCTACGCCGCCAATTCCGGTCGCGACGACGTGATCATCACACCTCACATCGGAGGACGGCGTGCCAGCCTGGCCTATCACGACCCAGCGCTCGAGCCAGCCATCGAGATTGCCTCGCAGTGGGGCCGTTTCGAGTGGTTTGCGCGTGAAGCCCTCCAGCGCGGCATGCGCGTCGCCTTCATCGGTGGGTCGGACGATCACAGCGGCCGTCCTGGCTGGAGCGCGGCGACGCTGGCGCATCACGGCGTGCGTGGTGGTCTGACGGCCTACATGGCGCATGAGCTAACCCGTGAGGGTATCTGGGGGGCGCTCAAGGCGCGCCACTGCTACGGCACCAGTGGTCCACGGATCCTGCTCGACGTGACCGCTGACGGTCACCCCATGGGCTCGGAACCGCGACTGAGCGGCACGCCGGAGATCATGGTGCGAGCGCTGGGCACGGCACCCATCGACAGTATCGAGCTCCGGCGCGGCCAGCAGACGATCTATACCTACTCGGCGATGCCCGAGCCTGAGCCGGATGAGCCCTGGCGCGTTCGATTCGCTTGGCGCGGCGCGCGCAATCGGGATCGCACCCGCGACCTCGACTGGACGGGCGGGCTCACCGTCTGGGATGGTCGTGTGACATCGGTTGAGAATTACGCGATCGACAGTCCACATGACGGTGTCACGGGCTGGGACGAGACACGTGTCAGCTGGCGCAGCCACACCTGCGGCGACTGGGACGGGGTGATCGTCGAACTGGACGGAGACGACCAGACCCGGCTGGATTTCGACTCACCGACCATGCGCTTCAACTGCACGCTGGGCGAACTGCGCAATGGTCCGCTGAAGCAGCAGGGTGCGGGGCTCGAGCAGCAGGTCATCGTTCGTCGTCTCGCGCATCGGGATGGTCCGCACGACGTGTCGTTCACCTGGCGCGACGAATCGCCGGTCGACGGCCTCAACCCCTACTGGATCTGGCTCACGCAGTCGGATGGCGAACTCGCCTGGAGCACTCCGATTTATGTCACATGGTCGTCCGGCGCGACGGACTGACCCGCATACAGGTGGCACGAAGATTCCACGGCTACTACAGTTCACGTCTGGCGCGCTTCCTTCGCGCCAGGCGATGAACTCTCGGGGATGGTTGGGGAGAGAACTGAATGAAGTCTCGACGCTGGCTCAGATGGGCAGGGGCGACTTCGGCCATCGCCGCCGTCCCACTGGCGATCAAGCGACTTCATCTGCGACGTCCGGAGATCCTGGCGGAGCCAGAGCGTTCGGCCAGCTACTGGATGGCAACGATTCCCGATCCGCCACATTTCGCGCCGCTGCAGCAGGAGATCGACGTCGACATCGCGGTGGTCGGCGGTGGTTTCACCGGCCTGGCTATCGCCTACTATCTGAAGATCGGCAACCCATCACTGCGCGTCGCGCTGCTGGAGTCGCAGCGGCTCGGCTCCGGCTCCAGCTCGCGTAACTCCGGCGCGGTCGCTCCTCGCTTTCGCGGACAGGACCCGACGGACCTCTCGCGCGCTGCCTATGACCTGCTCAAGGACTTCGCCGCGAAGGAAGCGATCGACTTCGATCTGCGAGAGTCGCAACCGGCCATCTACCTCCATCATCGTTTACCGCGGGGAAGCAACCCCGACCTGCTCGACGAAAAATTGGCACGGGAGATCGGCTCACGCTTCTACGTGGCCGCCGATGTCAGCAGCACCAACTCGGTGCATCCGGGCAAGCTGGTGGCTGGGCTCATCCAGGCGACTGCACGTGCTGGCGTCGAGCTCTACGAGCATTCACCCGTGATCAACATCGAGCGGTCAAGTCCCGTGGTACTGACCTCAACCGGAGGGCACGTACGAGCGCGCGACGTGGCACTGGCGACCAACGCCTACACCCAGCAACTGGGTATCGCGCAGGATCTACTGCTGACCATGCATCATCGGGTGATGGTGACACGGCCACTGACCCCGACTGAGTGGGAGATGAGCGGGCTTGAACGCTGGCCGTTGCGTTTCGAGGTCGGCGGATACGCGACCCACACGGTTCGCTCGACGCACGATGGGCGCTTCTTCTTCCGTCACGTGCTGGGGCATCGGGCCTATGAAGCGCCCGATTGGGAGATCGACAACCGGACGCGAAAGGCGGGAATGCACGCCATGCTGCGGCGTTACCCCTGGCTGGAGGACGTGCCGATCGAGTTCGAATGGCATGGCCTCACCGCCCGTACGCGCGACTGGTGGCCGATCAGCGGCCAGATCGACGAGCATCTCTACATCGCGGCGGGCTACAACGGTTCCGGCGTGATGCCGACGCACTTCTTTGGCTACCTGCTGGCCAAGCACATGCTTGGCGATGACGACGAGCGCTTCTCCCTCCTCCAACCGCCGGAACGGCACCGGCGCATTCCCGGCACGATGTTGCGACACGTCGCCTTCCAGGGTTGGATGAACTATCGGAGACTGCGAGATGGCTGATCGCGAAGCGGTGGACGGCATTCGGGCCGTCATCTTCGACATGGACGGCGTGCTGATCGATAGCGAGCCGGTACACCAGGTGGCCACCGACGAGGTGGCGCGTCATTTTGGGCTACCACCCGTCCCACCCGACGTCTTCGCGCGCTATTTCTTCGGACGCACCGATTACAGTGGCTTCGTCGACTACCTGGCGGCGGTGGGACGCAACGATCTCTCGATCCCGGAGCTCATCGAGGCCAATGCCGAGGCCTATGCACGCCGCTTTGCGACCGAGGTGCAGCCATTTCCGGACGGCCTCGATGCGCTGCACGCGGCCCACGAGCGCGGCTTCAGACTGGCGATCGTCTCAGGCGGCCGCAACAGCGAGGTGGAGGCAGTGGTCGCGCGCTTCAATCTGAGCGATCTGCTCGACGCCACGGTCGGCGGCGACGACGTACCCATCGGCAAACCCGATCCGGCCCCGTACCTGCTCGGCGCCGAGCGACTCGGTCTGCCGCCTTCACAGTGTCTGGTGATCGAGGATGCTCCGGCTGGCGTGGCATCAGCCGTCGCTGCCAGCATGCGCTGCCTGGCGGTCGATCGCGTTGGCCAGCCGAAGCTGCTATCCCGGGCGGACCGCATCGTCACCGCCGTGACCATCGAGGCGATCGACGAGCTGGCTTCAGAATCCTGATTGCCACGGGACATTCAACGGACATTTGAACGGCGCGACGCAATGCTCGTGTAAGGGCAGACGGCGTGTGTCTACCCAAGAATCGAATTGAGCTCAAATTCCCTGGGTGTTCATCAGCACGATGCGCCAGCCATCTGGATCCTGCGACCGTCACCCCACGTCCCTCCCAATAGGGGTTCTCCGGCGGCACCTCAGGGAATCCCATCTCGGCCAGGCGCGCCGCGATGGCGTCAATGGCCGGACGATCCGGCACGTAGAAGACCAGCAGGTTGTCGTCGGTCGGCGCCGGACAGGGACTGCCATGCTCGTGCTGGGTGAACTCCAGATGGTAATCATGGTTGGGCAGGCCGAGCATCACGCCAGTGTAACCCGCGTGTCCTTCTCCACCAAACGAGCCGATGATCGGCAGCCCGAGTCCCTCATGATAGAAGCGAACGACCGCGTCCAACTGATCGGTCGGCCGTGCGATGCGCATCTGCACCGCCGGTGGTCCCTCATTCCATGGTTCCGGCATGTGTTGCTTCCTTTGCTGAGTCACGTATCCCACGAACGAAGGGCGGGCTTGACCGCCGCTCTGGCAGTACTCTACAAGGAAGAGCGGTGGACGAACATTCCGCGAGACCACCAATCACGCAACTCAGCGAAATCGAATATCGCATCGCTCACGATTGACAGAGGCGGCCCTGATGACGAAAACGTTCGACAACTTCGCCAGTCGCGAAGTCGCTTCCTTCTGGCGCTTCATCTCGAGTTCGCTAGCACGATTGGTCACGCTGCTCGACGGGCTCGACGCGGACGAACTGAACTGGCGGCCTCCTGCTCCGGAGGCAAACAGTCTATATGCGCTGGCGACACATACGCTGGGCAATGTCGAAGAGAACGTGCTCGAGACGCTGGGCGGTGAGTCAGTCCATCGTGATCGTGAGGCGGAGTTTCGCGCGTCCAGCTCGTCCGCCGCGAGCGTACAGCAGCGCTGGCAGGCGCTCCGCCCCGAGGTAGAACGCGCCCTGGCCGCGTTCACGTTGGCCGACCTGGACCGGCCCTATGAGCATCCACGTCGAGGGATGTTGACCGGACGCGAGGTGCTGATCGTGGTGGCTCGTCATGCGGCGGAACATCTGGGCCAGGCTGAATTGACCCACGATTTGCTGCGTGCGCACCAGGCCAAATCAACGCCGAACCGGTGATGGGGAGAATTCGGGCGGCATCACGTGTCGGGTTACGCAATCGCGCACTTCAGCTCGACTGTTCGCGCGACGACGACGCTTGACCTCGTGTCGACTCGACCTCTTGCGCGAAGGCGACATCCTTCTCGGTCACGCCGCCTTCATCGTGTGTCGTCAGCGATAGGCGCACGCGATTGTAGCTGTTCCAGATCTCTGGATGGTGGCGTGATGCTCGGGCGATATCCGCGACCTGATTGATGAATTTCACTGCTCCCGAGAACGTCTTGAAACGGAACTCCTTCCGCAGAGCGCCCTGTTCAAGATGCCATTCGGCAAGGTCGCCGATCGCTCGATCAATTTCGCAATTGCTGAGACGCGCCATTGGACATCCTTTCCGATTACTCACTCTGACACACGCGTTCAATTGATTGTGTGAATCACAGCAGTCTGCACACCAGGGCATCCTATTTGCGTATGTGGTGCAGCGCACATGTAGGTGGACAAATGCTACTCTCATGGGCGACAATCTGCCGTCGCGAGCCGACGGACGTAAGTACCGCGTAATATGACACGCTCGAATCCTCCAATTCTGAGCGTGATGAACAACCGGTCGCGAGATGTGGCCGAGCAACAGCCAGAGATACACGATCCGTGACCTCAATACTCCCCTGAATGAACTGTCACCTCTTTACCATTGCGTAATTATCGCCGGAATGACATTGCGCGTTCGCATTCGTACGCGCCATCCGAAAGCACCATTCGGTGCCCCGTCGTCACAGCCGCTGCGACTTCGTTGAGTTCCTTGTATTTCGTGAAATACCCCTGTAGGATATGCGCGGCCCGCCGCTGGGTCTGAATACGGTCTTTGAGGCTGCTCTGGTACGCAACTAGACCAGTCGCATGTTGTGGAAATGCGGGGATTTTCACTTCAGGCGATGTCTCGCCCGTATTCGTGTAAACAAGGCGTTCTACTAACGCCTGCGGAGCGGCACGCGGCGAGGGAGGGAATCATTGAAGAGGTGGATTCTGCTTGGCGGGCTTGCCGCCTTATTGGCGACGCTCGCAGCACCAGCCACCGTCCTCGGGAATGAGCTCAGTCTCGACCCACAATCGGCGCCAACAGCTGTCGCAGAGCTTTGGGCAGGTGCCGATGGTCCCGCGGTCAGAGCCGGTCAGAATCAGGCCTGGATCTGGGGACCCGCAATGCGAGCGATGACCCGCGAGCCTTACAAGGAGTCGCCCAACGGGTATCGTTCCGTCTTCTATTTCGACAAAGGTCGTATGGAGATCACGGATCCAAATCAGGATCCGCAATCGCAGTGGTATGTCACATCCGGATTACTCGTTCGAGATCTCATCGCCGGTCAAATCCAGGTTGGTAACAACTCGTTCGTGAAGACCGAACCGGCCAACATTCCCGTGACCGGAGACATGTCGAACAATCCGCTCTCACCCACATTCGCGTCGCTGACCTCGATTGCTTCAGTCGGCTCGAATATTGACGCGAATCGCAGTTCCAACAAGGTGGGGCAAGCGGTGACATCGCTCCTCAAGGCAGATGGAACGATCGTTCCGGGGGCCGTTTCCAATAGCGCGGTGACCATCGGTAGCTATGACAACCAACTTGGTCACAACATCCCCAAACTGTTTCAGGATTGGCTCTCCAAGCAATCGGTTTCATCGCAGTATCTGGCAGGTCACCCGATAACCGAGCCCTTCTGGGTCGACACCATAGTCGGCGGCAAACAGAAGCGCATCCTGATGCAGGCATTTGAGCGACGTGTGCTGACCTACACACCGGACAATCCGTCCGGCTGGCAGGTTCAGTCGGGAAACGTCGGCCTGCAGTACCGAGCATGGCACGGCATGGTCGAACCGAACGACGCGAACCTGTATCCACTCGCGAGCCAGGTTCCGTTTGGCGAGATCATCGTGAACAAAGCGAACCAATACGGCATCGATCCATACCTGCTGGCCGCCGTCGCCAAGGTCTCGAGCGCGTACGATCCGCTCTACCAGGCCAACGGACGTGAAGGATTCTTCGGAGTCCGTAGCGAGTACCTCGACCAGCAGTCCTATCCGTTCGATCCGCAGGTCAACACAGACGTCGCGGCGCAGAAGCTGGCCGAGTTCCATAAGTCCGACAGCGACTGGCGTGGCGTGCTGGCCGAGTACTACGCGGGTTCATCGAGTCCGGATTGGTCGAACGCCGCGCTTAACAACTTCGTCAACGGTGTGCTGAACACCGAGGCCAAGCTGATCTCGGACCTCAAACAACCACTGGTCACACTGGCCAGCCAGAAGCTGTCGCTACTCGGCGTCGGCAGCGCGGCCTTCTACTCGCCCAGCTACACTACGGGCTGGTGGGACAATACGCTGCAACGGTACGCCAGTTGGGGCCAGGCAGCCGCCGGTTGGTCGCTCGATCCCAGCGGCTACTACTGCGTGCATCCGGGCTATATCCCCGGGCAGCGTATTCAGCTCACCGCGAATGGCGTCACACTCTGGTGTACCGTGGGAGACACGGTCGCCTCGCAAGACCTGGCAAACTGGGAAGCCCACTGGGTCATTGAGCTCTCCTACAACACGTTCCAGGCACTCAAGCTTAACCAGAACAACCTGGTCGAGGTCCGCTCGCCGTAAACACGGGCGAGTGGCAATTTCCCGAGGACGAATGGAGCGGTCGGCACTGCGAGCCGGCCGCTCTTCTTATCCGCCAGATCCATACCGCTTGCCTCGAGGGACTGCGCACGATAGCCTATGCCACGTCCGTTGCGACGGGCTCGTCCGACTCAGCATCTCGATCAGCGAACGCCGGGTCTCAACCGCCAACGAGAAGAGTTTGCCGTGTCATCGAGCGCCGCTGTTCGACGCATCCCCCTTTGGACGCTGTTAGTAGCCAACGCCGTCTCGAATATCGGTGATGTCGTGGCCATGGTCGCAGTCCCATGGTTCGTGCTGCAGACGACCGGGAGCGCCTCCAAGACCGGCATGGTGGCGGCCATATCCACCGTTTCGGCCATCATCGCTGGAATCTTCGGCGGTACCATCGTCGATCGGCTCGGCTTCAAGCGGATGAGCGTCCTCTCCGACGTCGCCAGCGGCCTGGCCGTGGCCATGATTCCCATTCTCGACCGAACTATCGGGATTCAGTTCTGGGAACTGCTCCTCCTCGTCTTTCTGACGATGCTCTTCAACGCCCCGGGAAGCACCGCTCGGCAGAGCCTGCTGCCCGATCTGGTGGAGTTGGCGGGCATGCCCCTGGAGCGGGCCAACGCCGCCTACAACGGCATCCAGCGCTCGTCGATGCTGTTTGGCCCACCGGTTGCCGGTCTCCTGATCGCGCTGCTTTCGGCCGCCAACGTCCTCTGGGTCGACGCCGCCAGCTTCCTCTTCTCGGCAATGGCGCTGGCAGTTGCGCTCCCGAATCCCGAGCCGCGGCCCGTCACCGAGGGGACCGGAGAGAGCTACTTCGGCCAGCTAGGCAAGTCCTTGCGCTTCATCCGTCGCGATCAACTGCTTCTGACCCTGCTGATCATTCTGGCGGTGATCAATTTCATTACCTCACCCCTCTTCGACGTCGTTTTTCCGGTCTACGCCCGCGACGTCTTCGGCAGCTCGGTCGACCTGGGAATCATGCTAGCCGGATTCGGCGGCGGCTCACTCATCAGCATCCTGATCTACGGTGCCGTCGGCCATCGCTACTCGCGCCGCAAAGTCTTCGTTGGCGCCTTTATCCTGACGTTGATTCCTGCCTGGATCCTGACCATGACACCGAATCTCGTCGTTACCACCGCGTCACTGGTGGGCGTTGGGATGGCCTCCGGCCCGCTCAATCCAATGCTCATGACGATCTTCCAGGAACGGACGCCGTCGGAAATGCGCGGCCGCCTCTTCGGCATCAGCTCGGCCATCGCCTGGATCGCGATGCCGCTCGGTATGCTGACTTCCGGCCTTGTGATCGAGGCAGCTGGTCTGCGGTCAATGCTCGTCGTCATCGCTGCGGCTATCGCGGTCACCACCCTCGCGGTGGCGCTGAACCCGACCCTCCGCTCGCTCGACAGCACGCGGAATGAATCCGACGACGACGACGAAAGCGCGCTGAGCAGCGCCGAGATGCGCAACTGATCCCCAGCCAGACCCAGCAGAACGACCGTGACCGTTCAGACTGTGGCCTCGGTGATGGAGCAACCACTCTCACCAGCCCCTCGCCGCAAGGTCTTCCGCTCCAAGTCGTCGCAGCAGAACCTTATAGGGGCTCGGGTTGTCTGGGTGGTACTCAAAGACGGCACGCTCAAAATACTGGGTCAGGAGCCCGGTCTGCGGATCGACGTAGGGCTCTGAGATCGGATAGCCGAAGAGGGCTAACGACTCTCGATACGAGATACCCGGGTCACCGAAGTCGAGTCCGTGCGTTTGCCAGTACGCCAGAAAGTCACCACAGATATTGTGATGCGTTTCGCCGAAGTACTCGCAGGTGTCGCCTATCGCCGTCGAGGGGATCACTGCCGACTGGAACGGCGGCGTGCCGGTGAGATGGCGCTTGGCCGCGTCCTCAGCCCCAAGGCGACCCAATTCGACCTGATAGGGTGTCCCGGCGAACTCCGGATGGTATTCGAAGCGTTGCCGCTCCAGGTACTGCACCGTGAGCATCTTGCCCTGGTCCGGATTCATCTCGGAGAACTCCTCGGTGAGCGGGAAGCCGAAGATCGGAACACCCCCGGATCGAGACCAGAAATCCTTGAAGCCGAAGCTGAGGTAGTGCTGCGTTTCCTGGAAGTAGAACCAGTCGGGGCGGGTGCTGCCGGGATCGGGCCGCGGCGCCGTGGGGAGGACGTTGCGAATAGTGGTGGCGTGTACGTTGACAGTTGGCGAAGTCCAATGCTCCCAGGTGACCAAATCGCCACCTGCTACGGGACTCTGGTTCGTCCCGTCGTTTTCGACAACCGTGAAGCTCGAGCCTGATTGAAGATCGTAGCCAATGATGTCTACGCGGCGACCATCGGGGTTCGTCCCAGGCCCAAAATTGATGCGTTGCCAGAAGACGTAGCGTCCGTCGGTGGTGGGTTGCTCGTCGTAGGGCTTGCCCGGCAACGAGGTAACCATCCCTGTCGCGAGGTTGACAGCGGTCATGAGCGAGGGCCCACCGACGTATACCAGCGTGTTGCCGCAGAGATCGAGGCCGAAGAAAGGACCGACTCCGTCCGCGACGGTCACCGGTTGTTGGCCGATGACGCCAGCCTTGACACGCCAGGAGGTAGCTCCGTGAGGAGCACTCTGGTACTCAATCCAGGCAAGCCGATCACCGGAGATGCGCGCATCATGAATTCCCCAGCCCGCTGGGATGGGAGCGACGATCATTGGATCAGCCGGCGATGACAGATCGCGCACCCTGATGTTGAGATTGGTCTCATACAGCACGCGGGTGCCCGAGACACGCGGGGCGTAGCCATTGGCCACGTCAACCTGCTGGCCCGTCGCGAGATTCCGGGCCTGGATCGTCGTGCCAGAGGCCTGACACGTCGCCGCCACACAGTTTTGCTGCCAAACGACCCAGTCGCCGGAGACATCTGGGTAGAGGTACCCCATTCCGGGGATGCTGCTGACGAGGACCGGATTCCAGTCGGGATATCTGGCCGCGTAGATGCCCTGGTTATCCCAGACCACCGTGGTGCCGTCGGTGGCGGGCGTTGATCCTGGCTGGACCAACGCATTTGGCGCCGCTTGCACCGGCCCGGAGACAATCCCGAGACCGGTCACGACCAGGAGCAACGACAACAGATACCGCCATTGGCGCATGGCGCGTCCCTTTCCAGTTGACTTCACGCGATGGAGCGCGGCACGACGTGCCCCGAGCCCCTCAGGCCGTCATCGGCTATGCTCTCCCCTGATTCCACCATGCAATAGTTCCCCGAGGGTTACCAGCGCGTCACGGCGTTGGCGTAGCCGTTCCCGCATGTGGATGGTTCATGCCGATCAACTGGCCGGTCAACGCGTTGACCACCAGCACCATGTGCGTGTACCGACAATTGATCGGTGCCACTCCCGGCGGGCACGAATGGTCGATCCAGGCGTCGTCGACCTCGACCACCCAGACTGGCGTGTTGAAGTCGGCGGAGACCGGCACGGCGCGCCGCCATTCGTTCGCGGAATCTGGTGCATGGCGTCAGCAAGGGTCATAAGCCTGACCTGTACGACGTGCGCACTGGGACTATCCGGTGGCGAGGCCATGCTAATGGCCCACTGGCTGGCGGCATCTTTCGATGGAAGGGCGGTAGAGGATGGAAATGTCACTGTTGACGGCGTGCCTGCGGCTGGGGTACCGCTGGGAGTAATGGTGAGATCAAAGGAGAACGTCACGGACCGGGTAATCCAGCGTGGGGATGCGCGCCGGTATCAAAAGGCACTCTGTCTACGCTCGGCGTGGTCGATGAGGCGGGAATCACACGGACCACGGGAAGATCGAACTGTAGGTGAACGCTTCTCTGGCGTGCGCTCAGCGGAGACGCGTCGAACTCGTCGATGATGTCGAATCTGGTCGACGCACTCTCGGGGGTTCCGTTGGCCGAAGAGAAGTGCAGCGCGTGCCATCCGGCAGGCTCAGCGTTTCGCCGACGGGCGGTTCAGGGACGAAGACGAAGCTCGGACTGGCGGTGATGCTCAGGTAGAGCATGACATGCTGCGCGTTCATGCCAGCTCAGTGGAGCGTGACGAATCCGCCGTCAA
The DNA here is from genome assembly GCA_963782955.1 of uncultured Chloroflexia bacterium. GTDB lineage: Bacteria > Chloroflexota > Chloroflexia > Thermomicrobiales > Thermomicrobiaceae > CALAGB01. Next base: position 1,523,081 of record CAWALJ010000002.1, read on the forward strand.
CCGATTGTCGCTGATCTAGTTTCTCGCTAAATCTCTGGACGTAGGCCAGACGAGCCTTGCTATTGTCCGCGAAGACGTTCGGCAGATCGGCGCTATTCGCGTTCGATGAATTGGACGTGCGCGTAGAGGCGTTTGTTCGTGTGCTCGCCACAAGCGTCGATGTCAGATTTGAACGATCAGTTTGTTCGCATCTCGCGCTGACGAGTAGGATTAGCAGCAACTTAGCGATTCTTATATCTCATATATGTGTATTGTTATTTTATTAAGATTAGTTAGGTAAGGAAATGTAGATGTTGTAATGTGTAGTTAGGGATAGATTAACTACGACGTGGCGATCCTCAGCTGGTCGCGGGACTCCGAGAGTGGCGCCACCGGTCATACAACTGGACAGCGCCCAGTACCAGGACTCCGCCAACCACGAGCCCGACATCAGCCAGCAGGGGGCCTTCCACGATGCCATCGACAAAGAGAAATGCGGTGAACAGCACCACGATGGCGAAGACTGCCCAGCCCCAAAGCATCACGTGTCGCAGGCGGTTCACGGCGACGAGGATAGAGGCCAGAATGATCCCGCGAAGGATGGCCAACAGATCGGTGATCGCCGACGAGGACCACCATCCCGGCCCTCGCCGGTCTTTGATCAGACCGCCAACCATCTGCTGCAGTTCGCCCTCGTCCACTGGCGAACTGGCACCGGAACCACTCCTCGTCACCTCGACGTAGCTGCTCACGCCATGATCTTCCCAGACCAGGTACCTCTGACGAGCATCCGAGTCCGCCACGTCGAACCTGGTCACCAGGACGCCCTGTATGCTCATTTCCATCTGTGTGCCGCTGATGATGGACATTTCTCGTGCTGAACCGCCCTGCGAGAGTGGCGGGGTGACAACTACCGTTTCACCGTTGATGCTGGGCACCACGGAGTGGTTTGTCGTCTCGACGAGAAACATGCCCTGTGATGCGGACTGGCTCTGCGGATAGAAGAGCTCCACATAGTTGGCTTTGTCGGCCCCCGAATTACCGGCGTGGTAGGCCCTGATGCTCACGGGACTGTCGACGAGCGGATTGGGAAGCGACTTTGGCTCGACTATCTGGAATCCGACAGCGAAGATGGTTGGGGTAGGACTTCGTGTACGGCAGCCTGTACCTGACGTGTCTGTGTTGGGGCGTTGCCGAATCGCTTTCCGATTGCAGCATCGAGGCGATATGTGCTCGACGTCCTGCTTGTTGACCGATTCCGTGATAAGGGCCATCAGTTGGAACGTTGTCCCCTGGTCGGTCCAGACGTACTTTGTGTTGGCCCCCGAAGGCGGACCCACCGCTGTGATTGACCAGGACGTGCGCGTAATCGCGTGTCCCGCGATGGTGATCGTCGTGCTGGTAACGCCGAGCCCGAGATCTCGGTCCACCTGCGGGACCCAGGGGAGTGCCCTGCTTCAGTTCGTTGATCGTGATGGCGGGTGGTGGACGGGTGGTTCGGGATACGGCCCCCGGAAGTTCACGCTGACACCTGGACCGGGCTGTTGGGGGTGGGCTTGTCTGGAGTAAGGTTGGGTTCGTGCTGTTGCGCAGAAGCGATAATAGTTATATGAGGTAGGTGGAACAGTGGACAGAGATGAAAGGGCAAGCTGCTGCGCCTGGGCGAAGGTCAGGTCGGTGTACTGGCCCGAGGCGTCGGGGGTTGGCAGGCTCGGTGCCGTCGTGGCCGTGGGACCACCGCCGATCCCACCCTGCTGACTCTGCCGTTGATTGCCAAAGGTGACGGCCAGGATGGCACCGACTAGGACTAACACCAGGATCGTCGCCACCATCCCCAGGCTCTGGCGGAACCAGCCAGATCGCAAACGCGTAGGGGGAGGCGTCTTCTCTGGCATCTGCGCTGGCACCTCGAAGTCAACGACAGGGTCCACAGCGTCAGTTGGCGTCGACGCCCGTCGCCGCCGGGCCAATTGTCCAATGGCCTGATCCACCGCGGCTGATGGCTGTCCCAGGCGACACAAGACGGCGGCTTCATGAAGTTCGTCGACCATCTGGAGCAGATCGTCATCGGGTGCGGCGTCGAGGACGTCGGCGTAGCGCCGTTTGAGCTGGTCTCTATCGTCCATGCTGCGGCTCCTTCAAGCTGGCAATGGCGCGACTGAGCTGAGCGCGGACCGTCGAGTCTCGCTTTCCAAGGATCACGGCGATTTCCGGGGTCGACAGCTCCAGGACGAAACGGAGCGTGAGGAGATGCTGCCGGTCCGCATCCAGTGGGGCGATAAGCTGCTGAAAGCGTCGGTGCGCGTCGGATGCCAGAACACGCGCTTCGGGATCGAACGTCTCGCCGGAAGCTTTCACCTCGGCTGCTCCCTGGAGTGAGACGGTCCGGTCTGGTCGACGACAAGCATCGATCACGACGTTGTGCGCCAGACGATAGAGCCAGGCCCGAAAAGGAACACCACGCTCTTCGTAGCGCGGAATGGCCTCGAAGGCCTTGAGGAAGACTAATTGGGTCAAGTCGTCCGGTTCCACACCAACTGGCGCGCGCGCTTGACAGTAGTAGAAGATGGGCTGCCGATAGCGGTGATAGAGCGTGGTAAAGGCCTCACCGTCGGATTTGGCCGCCGCGACCAAGGCCGCTTCCTCATCCACCGCCAGCTCGGCCCGCTTCGTTCCGCCGTCGTCGCGCACCCATTTCCCCCTTGTTGCGTCGCGTCGCTATTAATAGAACGGAAAAGGGACCCAAAGTGTGACAGTGAATTCGAATGATCCCGCGCTGATGTCTGTTGTTCGCTCGCATCGACGCGGCTATGGTAGTTGCGGTTATCTCATAGATCGTTAGCTGATTATGATGATCAATCTTCCATCAACCGCACCATCGTCAGGAAGGATGGTCGCTGTGAGCAGCTTCCGACACTCTTCCCGACAATTGTTATGGCTCGTGCCGCTGATGGGCTGGGTGCTCGTGGCCTGTGGAGCGCCAGCCAACCGGTCCACTCTTCCGCCGACGGCAGCGATAGATCCAGGTTCAACCCCAACACCTCAGCCGAGCCTGCCTGCGCCGACTCTCACTTCCGAGAGCCCGCATTGCTACATCGAAGCGAAGGATCCGACGACCGGTACGGGGCTGAGCGACGTGGACTGCACTACGGCGACGCAACTCGCCCTGGCGGACGCCCGAGTTCAACGGCTTCTCGACGGTCTGTCGTATCACTGGCAGCAGGTTGTGCTTTGGAGTGGCGGCAAGGATCTGTTCGGCGCGATGGTGACGCTTGAGCTAGAGCAACCAGCATCCGTCAGCGGCGAGTGGCTGAGTATCGCGCAGGGCTGCACCGACCAAGCCTCACTGCCGTATCACAGCGTTCCGTATCGACAGGCAGGCAAGAATCTGCGACAGGTGAGCGTATGGGTCGATTTGAATCGCCATCAGGTCGTGGGAATCGAACCGAACTCGGATCCAAGATACCGATGGACTCCTACGGGCACACCTGAACCAGTCGGAGATGCCGCCTGGCCTACGACGACGTGTCCAGGTGATTGACGGCTTTGTTGGCTGGATGGGGCCATCTGTGGATCACGGACCACACTGATCGACTCACACTCACGGCACGACGAACGCCCGAACTGAATTGGCCGGGTGTTTATGTCAATTCCCCATCTTCGCCCTGCTGCGTGTGTTTGTTCAGGGTGCGCGATACAGGCTAGGGCGAAGACAAGCTCCGCCCTTACCGAAAGCAGCGATCCAAAGGGGCTGGCTAGTCGCGCCCGACGACCACTTCCGCCACGGTGCGGATAGCCTGATCGATCTCTTCGCGCGAGACGTCGAGGTGGGTGACGGCACGAATGCGGTGCTTGCCAGTGGCGCCCATGCGCACACCCTTCTCCTTCATCGCCGCGGTAATCTCCGCCGCGGTCTTCCCCGTCTCGTCGACGTCGAAGTAGACCAGGTTCGTCTCGATGTCGTCCGGGTCAATGCCGATGCCCGGGATGTCCGCCAGGCCGCGCGCCAGCACCTTGGCGTTCTCGTGGTCCTCAGCCAATCGGTCCAGGTTGTGCTCCAGGGCATAGACACCGGCCGCGGCGATGATCCCCGCCTGGCGCATGGCGCCACCGAACATGTGCTTGTAGCGACGTGCCCGCTCCATCGTCTCGTGATCGCCCGCCAGCACGCCGCCAACCGGAGCCCCGAGGCCCTTGGAGAGGTCGATCCAGACCGTGTCCATCTTCTCGGCCCAGACACTGGCCGGGATGCCGCTCGCCACCACCGCGTTGAGTAGTCGGGCGCCATCCATGTGCGTCTTGGCTCCCAGCCGGTGCGCGGTGTCGGCCACCGACTGCACGCCCTCCAGCGGCCAGATCTTGCCACTGCCACGGTTGTGCGTATTCTCCAGCAGCACCAGGGTTGTCGGTGCCGAATGGTAGGAATACGCCGGCATCACCTCTTCGAGCTGCTCGGCGGTGTAGACGCCACGATCACCCTCGATCAACGTGGTCATGACGCCACACAGCAGGCCCGGTCCGCCTGCCTCCGAGGTGAAGGGGTGGGCATAGCGCTCGAGTACGATGCGATCGCCCGGCTGGGTGTGCACTTTGATGCCGATGGCGTTACACATCGTGCCGGAGGGCAGGAAGAGCGCCTCTTCCTTACCGGTCATCTCGGCCACCATCTCCTGCAGGCGATTGACGGTCGGGTCTTCACGAATCTGCTCGTCCCCCACCGGGGCGTCCGCCATATAGCGGCGCATCTCTGCCGACGGACGGGTCGCGGTATCACTCACCAGATCGATCATCGGGCCTCCTGATTCCCCTGTCTCGCGCTCACAAACGTGACGCCATTATGACCCGCCCAGCGCCGCGCGACCAGAGTGCCTGAGCCTTCTGTGACTCAAAATCACGCTCCGGTCGAGAATCGCGGCAATGCGACTGATCACCCGCTATACTATCGCGTCTGATGTGGGCGCGGTGGGGAAGACGTGGGGTGAAAAGACCAAGCCTCGGACTCAGCCGGGACAATACCCGAATCTTCGTGGCCATGTCGTTCAACGAAGGCGCCTTCGGCGTCTATCAGACGCTGTGGCCCCTCTACATCGCCGCGCTGGGGGCTAACCCGGCGCAGATCGGCGTCGTGTTAGGTCTGATGGGCGTGCTGCGCCTCTTCGCGCTAATGCCCAGCGGCATCGCCGGAGATCGCATCTCGCCGCGGCGGCTGATCGTCGGCGCGCGCTCGATGACCGCCATCAGCATGTTCCTGTATGGCATCGCCGTGAGCTGGTGGCAGCTCATCCCGATGGGGATGATCATGGCCGTGGGGAACATCGCTTTCCCCAGCATCTCGAGTACCATCGCTGAAGCAGCCGGACACAGTCGACAGCGGACACGCGCCTTTACCCTGATCTACACCGTCGGGCCGGCCTTCGCCCTGCTCCTCACGCCCACCATCGGCGGCATTGTGGCCGACCTGCTCGGGTTGCGCGCCATCTTCTTCGTCGCGGCCGCCTTCACCGCCGCGGCGGTTACCGCCTTCTCCACCATCACCCCGCGACCGATTCAGCAGCACAGCGGCCCGCCGCTCACCTACCGCTCGACGCTGTCGCTGCGGCCGGTCCTGCTCCTCTGCCTACTGGAGATGGCGACGCTCTTCATCTTGACTCTCGGGGTGACGCTGACGCCGAACTTCCTGCAGGACGTCCGTGGCGTCGGCACCGGCACCATCGGCATCCTCGGTTCAGCCTCGGCGATCGGCAGCATCGGGATATGGCTGATCATCAGCCGGGTGCGCCCGTTTGACCAGCCGCTCATGGCCATCGGACTGTCGATCGCATCCGTGGCGGGAACCCTGGGGATCCTGGTCTTTGGCAAATCGATGATCTTCTTCGCCATCGCCTACATCTTACGAGGCGGCTATCCGGTCGCTTGGTCTCTCTTCTCGGCGGCATTCGGCGAGGTGGTCGATGAGCGCTATCGGCAGCGTGCCTTCGCGCTGGCCGAAATTACCGGAGGCACGGGCTACGCACTGGCCCCCTTCGCGGCCGGTTGGCTCTACGAGATCAAACCGGTCACGCCGCTAATCGTTGGGTTCCTGCTGATCATCCCGCTGCTGCTCAGCGTGCAGTTGATCCAGCGCACGATACGTACTCACCAGCCAGCGCTGGTCGAGGAGCCGATCTAGCACTGCATCCAGCTCGCTCACGTCTCACAACTCCGGCTTTGATCCTGTAATGGCCTTTCCAGTCGATACGCTTCTGGCATCGCCCCGCTGACACATTGGAACAGTCTTGTAACGACGCTGGTGCGGCGCAGGGCGCGCTGCAACTCTCTTGAGATTCTCCCGGTGCTACCGTCGAAGTGGGGGTATCGTGAGTCCCTCTCAGGAGTATGCGTTGTGATTATGTCGATCTAATAACGCCGTCACGACGTGCATTCCCGCATTCACCACGAAGGAGGCCTCATGGCAGTCGCAAGTAAAACCTTCGTTCGCTGGCTGTCGTCCATCAACAATCACGACGTCCCACTGGTCGGAGGAAAGAACGCCTCGCTTGGCGAGCTCATCTCTACCCTCCAGCAGCGGCATATTCGCGTTCCGGACGGCTTCGCCACCACCGCAGACGCCTACTGGCGCTTTCTCGAAATGAATGACCTGGAGATGCCGATCCGTGGCTACCTGGAGCAGCTTAGCCACGGACTTCAGTCACTCGAGATGGTGGGTGATGCAATTCGCGATCGCATCCTGCAGTCAGAGTTCCCCGAGGAGATCGCTGAACAGATCCGTACCTCCTATCGCGAGCTTTCCAGGCGCTACGGTCGGCGGGACGTCGACGTCGCGGTACGCAGCAGCGCCACCGCCGAGGATCTCCCCAGTGCCAGCTTTGCCGGTCAGCAGGAGTCGTTTCTGAACGTGCGTGGTGAGGACGCGCTGCTCGACGCCTGTCGCATGTGCTATGCATCCCTCTTCACCGATCGCGCCATCACCTACCGCGAAGCTCAGGGCTTCGACCACATGAAGATCGCCCTGTCGATCGGCATTCAGAAGATGGTGCGATCCGATTTGGCCGGATCAGGCGTCATGTTTACTATCGACACCGAGACCGGCTATCCGGACGCGATCATCATCAACGGCGCTTGGGGGCTCGGTGAGACCGTGGTCAAAGGCATGGTCGACCCGGACGAATACGTGGTTTTCAAACCGTTGCTGAATCGGCCTGAACTCGAGCCGATTCTCGAGAAGAAGTGCGGGCTCAAGGCACGCAAGCTCATCTACGCCGATTCCGCGGAACGGACGGTTCTGCGCGAAACGCTGCCCGACGAACGGCGGGCCTACGTGCTGTCGAACGCCGAGATCATGCAACTCGCCCGCTGGTCGCTCGATATCGAGGCGCATTACGGACGTCCGATGGATATCGAGTGGGCCAAAGACGGCGAGAGTGGTGAGTTGTTCATCGTGCAGGCGCGGCCAGAGACGGTGCAATCGCGGGTCGAGGCGAGCTCGCTCAAGACCTACCACCTGAAGGAGAAAGGTTCTGTACTGCTGACCGGGCTGGCGATCGGAACCGCCATCGCCGCGGGGAAAGCGCAGGTGATTCGAGATCCAGCAGACATTGAGCAGTTCGAACCGGGCTCGATTCTGGTGACCGAGATGACCGATCCAGATTGGGTGCCAGTCATGAAGCGGGCGGCAGGGATCATCACCGATCACGGCGGCCGTACGAGCCACGCGGCCATCGTCAGCCGAGAACTCGGCGTACCGGCCCTGGTCGGCACCGAACGAGCCACCTCCTTGCTGCACGATGGGCAGGCGGTGACTCTCTCCTGCGTGCAAGGCGAAGAGGGCGTGGTCTACGACGGCATCCTCGATTACGACGAGACGAACCTCGACCTGTCGAACATGCCAGTGACACGCACCCGGATCATGATGAACATCGCCAACCCGGCGGGCGTGTTCCGCTGGTGGCGGCTGCCTGCCCACGGCATCGGGCTGGCCCGTATGGAGTTCATCATCAACAACGCCATCAAGATTCATCCGATGGCGCTGGTGCGCTTCGATTCCTTGAGGGACGAGGCGGCGCGGCAGCAGATCGAGCAGATGACGCAGGGATATGCCGACAAGACGGAGTACTTCGTCGAGCGACTGGCACTGGGTATCGCCAAGATCGCGGCCGCTGAGTATCCCGATCCAGTGGTAGTGCGTACCAGCGATTTCAAGACGAACGAGTACGCGAACCTGATCGGCGGCGACGAGTTCGAATTGCCGGAGGCCAACCCGATGCTCGGCTTCCGTGGTGCCTCGCGCTATTACAACGAGCGTTACCGTGAGGGATTCGCCCTCGAATGCGAGGCGCTGCGGCGCGTACGCGAGGTGATCGGTCTCGACAACATGATCGTGATGATCCCCTTCTGCCGCACGCTAGATGAGGCGGACAAGGTACTCGAGGTGATGGCCAGTCACGGTCTCGAGCGTGGTCGCAACGGGCTCAAGGTCTACGTGATGGCCGAGATCCCGTCGAACGTCATCCTGGCTGAGGAGTTTGCCCAGCGCTTCGACGGCTTCTCGATCGGCAGCAACGACTTGACGCAGCTCGTGCTCGGCATCGATCGGGATTCGGTGGAACTGGCGCCGCTCTTCGACGAGCGCAACGCCGCGGTTGAAACGATGATCGCCGACCTGATCCGCCGGGCTCATGCAGCAGGTGCAACGGTTGGGATCTGCGGGCAGGCGCCATCCGACTATCCGGAGTTCAACGACTTCCTGGTCAAGGCTGGGATCGACTCGATCTCGCTGAACCCGGACAGTGTGATTGGCGTGGTGCGGCGCGTGGCCGAGATCGAGCGCTCGCTGAGCAAACGTCCGGTCTCAGGTGACGAGGAGACAAGCAGCGCGGATCAGTGAGATTGGTCGCGTGAGAGTTCATCTGACTCGTCGATCTCGTACGACTGATCGGTTCCGCTCACCGGCGGCTCTTGGCTCAGGTTGCCGAATCCGGTCCTGCCGTAGCCGCCGGTGACGCCGGGAGCGGTGTCGCTACCGAGTCCGGCTTGCTCCGCCTGGCGAGCGCCGCCGGTCGTCTGCCGGGCGAGGTCGGTCATCAGGGTCCAGACGTAGCCTTCGCTCACGTGATGGTTCTGCGCGATCGCGCTGGCGTCCTGACCGTCAAGCGCCTCGCGCACCATGCGTGACTCCACCTCGGGAAGACGCTTGGTCAGCGCGGGATTCTGGCGAATGCGATCGACTAGCTCGTCGAAGCGTTGGTGGAATTGTTCGGCTGATACGTCATCCATACTGCCTCCTGGAGTGCATGCGTCGGTGGTTGTCGAGGTGGTGTGGCTGGTTGCACTCAGTTGGCGAACACCGACGATCCTCAGGCCGGCCGACGCGTGCCTCGCCCCTACGTACGGTGCCGGGAGACCGCCGACTTGCGAAATCGCCTGTCATTTTTCTGCTTTCCGCTCGCGCGCCAGGTCTTCCTCTTCATCGATCTGATACCCCTGTTCGGGAGGACTCATCGACGACTCCACGTCGATGTTGGACTGACCCATGTCGCCGTAGCCGCCGCGGAGGTTTTTATCCCGATCTCTGCCGAGGCCCAGGTGTTCGAGTTAGTAGGCCTGGCCGCCCGTTGCCCTTGCCACGTTGTCGATCAGGGTGAAAACGTAGCCCTGGCTGACGTGATGCTCATTGACAATCTCGCGCGCCGCCCTGCCGGAAAGTGCTTCACGCACGATACGCGACTCGAAAGCAGGCAACCGGTCGATCAATGAGGGCTCGTCGCGGATCTTCTGGACGATCGATCCGAACCGGTCTTCGAATTGTTCCGCTGCTTGCTGATCCATGGACTCTCCCATTCTGCTCGGGCGTTCAATGTCGTGGTGGTGGGGAACCGGTCTGGTTGGGCTGTTTCCTGAGCGCTCGTCACCTCAGCCGTGACGTCGCGCGAGTTGGTGGTCTTCGGTCCCAGTTTCACTTTCGAGGAGCGCAGGAAGGATTCCAGCAGGGGGTGGGCTGAAGACGAGGAAACCGGCGAGGATGAGCGACATCCGCGTCTCCGGTCTGCTATCGTTATGCGGCAACGAGTGAGACGATCGCACGATGGGCGTGCGATCCATTGAGAGCAGGACGTCGACTGTGCCGATCTTCGGCCGGCCGCGGCAGGAAAAAACCGCCCAGCTTCCCACGACCGCAGAACTGCGCGACGAACGCGCCCGGCAGTGGACCGCCTATTTCAGCGGCCCGTCCGCCGAAGCGGATTACCGTCGCGCGTTCTTGCGCTATTCGCCACTCTTTTGGGACGTGGTGCGCTCGGATCAGCGCGAGTTGCTGCGGCTTCTGGTGGGGCGGGTCCCGGCTGACATTGGGGTTCCGGCGATCTTTGGGCTATCGGTGACATTCATCGGACATCCAAAGTCGGATGAGGCCGCACGGGCCACACTCGCCATGATCGTCAACGAGTTGATGCCGCAGCATGCGCGCACGCTGTTAGTCTGCCTGGCCGACGGGTGGCAAAATGCCTCGAAGGCGCCGTACTTCCAGCGTGGAGAGGTCGTGGCGGCTGAGCTGATGCGAACGGTTCAGCGGCTGGAAGCGACTCCAGCCAACGGGAATGGCGTCATCTCCTCGATTCGCGCGCTGCTTGACCGCTGTGACGAACCGGACGAAGAGGAGTTGCCTGGCCCCGAACCGTCTCAGTAGCGCAATCGACCAGCAGTGGTGAGAAAGCGCTCCAGTAAGGCGCCAACGTCCTCTCCCACTCGAGCGAACAACGCCTGCGCCTCCATAACGTCCACGTCTCCTGGATCTTCCTGTCTGGACCGCTGTGACGCGCTGAATCCAAGCATCGAAAGCCCCAGCGGTGCGGCAATCTGCCAGATGAGATCCTTGATCTGTGCGTAGTTGACCGCCTCGGATTCCGGTACACTCCATTCGTCGACGATGTACTTTACCGACGTCATTCGCTCCCGTAAGACCTCGGCAAGAATCTCAGCTCGTTCCCGGTCATCCATGACCGTGCTCCCTCCTGGTTCTGGTGGTGTGATTTCGATGCGGCGACGCTGTGACTAAGCATACTGGCGAGCGATGATGCCAGGCGTGCGTTGTCATTCGGTCACGATCGCGCGACGATCGGTACAATTGGCGTATACTGCCCTTCACCGGCAGGAAAGGGGATGGGAATGAGCGGGCAGTCTCTGCTGATCGTCATCATATTCCTGGGAGTCATCGTGTGGGCCGGAGAGTTGGTCTGGCTCTATCGTCGTGCTCAGGTTGAAGAGGCCGATCCGATCGGCTATGTCTCTGGAGCAGCCTTCTTTTTTGTCCTGGCAGCACCGGTGGCGCTCTACGCTCCCGAAGTGGTCGAACTGATGGATGATTTCTGGTTACGGATCGTCAAGCTCGAGTTTTTGCCGCGCAGCGAGGATAACTCCCCACGGTTGATCGTGGCGGGCAAAAGCGTGCCATTGAACCAACAACGCATTCGCATTGGTCGCTACCCGAACAACGACGTCGTCCTGGACCATCCCACTGTCTCCGCCTATCATGCCGAGATCACCCTGCGTCCGGATGGGCGCCACGAGTTGGTCGATCGCGAGAGCCGTAATGGCACCCGCATCAACGGCAGTCCGGTTCGTTCGGCGATCCTGCGCGACGGTGATCAGATTACGCTCGGCGCGATCACGCTCCACTACCTGGTTCGGCCAACCTCGGAGCGGCAGATTCAGGCCGGTCTCCCCTACTCCACCCGCCGCTAAAGTACTCTTCACGACGATTGCTCACGTGGCGTCGAGCCGCGGGCAGCCCTCTGTGGCTGCCCTGCTCGGGCGGTGCGAGCGTTCGGCAAGAGCGCTGTAACAAACGTTGGAGCACGAGCAGATCAAACGTGGACGGATTCTGCCGTACCAGGTTGAGACTGATCTTCCCGGGTCAGAGCCAGCGTCGTACCCTCTCGGTATAGGCGCGATAGTCGTCACCGAAGCGACGCATGAGGTAAGCCTCCTCTCGCCGCACCACTCCCCGCTGCATGATCGTCAGCAAGAAGGGCAGCAAGAGCAGATGCCATAGCGTGCCGAGGAGCAGGCTCATGCCGAGGTAACCGGTCGTGAGCGCGATGTAGATCGGATTGCGGCTATGGCGAAAGGGACCATCCTCAACCAGCGTGACCACCGGGTGACTTGGTTCCGGGTTATTGCCTGCGCGAAACAGGGCCAGGGCTCCCCAGAGTGCCTGCAACAGACCCAGAACGATCAGCAGCATGCCCAAGGGATAGCGAATCGAACCTGCTCGCCGCGGAACCAGATGGAGCGGAAACAGCCGATGGAGTACGAAGCCGAGCCCCAACGCACTACCGTAGATCAAGGGTGGCGGAGCAATGACGCCGGCGGTGTCATGCGCGTGATCTTGCACGATGCTTTGATCCTCTCTTGCCCAAATTGCGCCGGTTTTCAGCGACCAGACGCGCTCCCGGTTTTTCCGGCAAATCGGGTACCTCGAGTATGGATCCTCAGCGCTTATAACGGTAGTCCGGCTCGTATCCTGCCGCCGAGAGTCAGAGATTGGGCGTGGTATAGTGCGGCGGGCCGGATTCGTTGGGCCGAAGCTGGCTTCTGATTGGGGATCGTCGATTCGGGGATGGGCTGGGGATGGCAGGTTCACGCGCGGCGGTGCTGAAAGCGGCAAGCGATCGTCCCGAGATCCGGCTCAGGGAGATCCGCACCTGGGACGGAGCTACCTGGTTCAACCTCTCCATCCGGTTGGTCATTCTGGTCAGCGGGCTCTTCCTCTTTGCCATGGCGGTCGTGCTGAGCCTGCAGAGCAACCTCGGAGCGAACTCCTGGACGGTGCTGAGTGACGGGATCTCAAGGAAGACGCCGATCACCATCGGACAAGCCACGCAGATAACCGGACTGGTGATGCTGCTCGTGAGCTGGGCGGTGGGGATCGCGCCGGGCGTCGGCACGGTGTTCAACATGTTCCTCGTCGGTTTCTTCGTCGACCTCATTCTTGGTGCCGGTGTGATCGACAAGGCCGGACCTTACCCGCTCCGTATTCTCATGATCGCCAGCGCCATTGCCGTGATCGGTCTCGCCTCCGGCATGTATATTAGTAGCGGACTGGGAGCGGGTCCGCGTGATTCGTTCATGCTGGCGTTGACGGAGATTACCGGGCTGCCGGTACACGTGAACCGCTGGATGATCGAGAGCGTAGTGGTGATCATTGGGATCATGCTGGGCGGCGATTTCGGAATCGGCACGATCATCTTCGCGCTTCTGGTTGGGCCAGCCGTTGGCATCGGCTTCCGCATCTTTGGACTGTCAACCAGAGCGAAGGGCGTAAGTCGAGTAGGGCGCCGGGCCAGTGTAGCGACGGACAGCAGTGACTGAGTTCGGGTGAGATGTCACCCACTGAACGACGACCGATCAGGAGAGTTTGCCGGATATGAGCGTGGAATCGACCAGCACGGACGTGATCACGACGTTGCGTAGTTTGCGGGATCGCGTACTCCCAATGCTGAACGCGGTAGCGAAAGAGTACGAGACGCGGACCGAAGAGGGCTATCCGGTTGTCATGGACAACGTCGAATCGGGCGGCTATTTCGGGATCATGCTCGATCCGGCCTACGGTTTGTATTTCCTGACGGATGGTCAGCAGATCTTTGCCCAAATCAACATGGTGGGTTGGCGCAATGACGTGCGGTCGAGCGCCAACAAGGAGAAGTTCGCAGGCATGCCGTTCGGCGGCGTACGCCCTATTCTCGGAACGCTGACCGACCAGCAATTGCGTAACCTGCTTGCCGAGCTCCTCTCTCACTGGAACATGCAGCCGCTGCTGATCCACCACACCGATAGCTAGATCCCGCAGCCCCTACTACACGTTTATTCAAGGGCGGACGCCTCTGTCCGCCCAGACGAACCAACCTGGGTTTCCATGACTTCATGCGGTCGCGAAGTCTCCGTTTCGCGTCCTGCGCAGCAGCTTCCATATTAATGTGCTGTTATTTGGCTCGGCCCTCGCCAAAAGTCCTGGCCCATGTGGGGGATGTCGCGTGATTCGATGAGTCGCTAGAGTGACCCCACCCTATGATCAAAAGCCGCCCCGGTTCACCGTGTGCTATTAGCGGTATAGGGAGGATGCGGGTCTATGAAGAAGGTACTGAGAAGTGTTGTTGGGTTGAGTCTTGGCGTCACGCTGGCGTTGAGTGTTGCCGGCGGCGCGTTTGCCGCCGGCAGTAATCACGCGGATCCCGGGACGCCGGGCGACGCGAATTGCGTTGGCCAGACCATGGCGTACCTGGCTCAGGTTGGCCCGCAGCTGGGAATCAATCCTGGCATTGGCAACCTGGCAAGCGCGGTTGGAGCGTCCGCGCAAGATGTGAAGACGATCGTGGAGCAGTATTGCGCCTCGTCTTCGTAGTAATGAGGTTTGGCGTCTTTTGATCGTGGGGAGGGATGGGGCGCATAGGGCGTCCCATTTCCCTTTAGCGAATCCCGCGCGTTCACGAGTTTGCGCTGCTCGCGGTGAGCCGCTCGCCAAAATACGCCTCTATGTCGGCCTGTACCTTTTCCAAACTGCGCGAGCCGTCGACTTCATACACCGTCAGCGCTAGCTGGCGCGCGCTTTCTCGAATGTACTTGGTCATCAGCAGATCGCGCTCGATCAGGTTGCGTTGCGCCTGGTCAGGGTCAGTCGTCTCGAAGCGACTGCCGGGCTTGTTACGCCGGACAGCCGACGATACTTTGAACGCGGGTGATGGGAGTAGCCAGATCGCCTGACCGGGATCGTTGAGCAGTGGTGCCAGGCGCTCAGGAAAGAAGCCGGGACCCTCCGCGATGATCCGTGTTGCGGCGGACATGGACAGGATGTCGTCGATGGCCATTGAAAAGCGTTCCGACCAACTGTCGATGGTTTCTTCGGCCATAACTTCGGCGGCGAGCCGAGCCAACGCATCTCGGTGGTCATGCGGTCGGGATGAGCGTGATCAGTGCTGGGTGCTGCTCAGGGATTGGCGCGATCCGAAGTGCTCCATCTCATGACGGTCGAAGTGATAGACCTGCAAGCCGTACTTGCGAGCGAGTTCACTCGCGATCGACGTCTTGCCGGAATCGGGGCTACCGCCTATCCAGAGGACATGCCGCAGGCGATGCTTCAACTCGAAGACGTCGATCACGAGATCGGTCCTTCCCTGACATCGAACGGACATGAAAGAGGCATTGACGTTGTTCCGGGAGATTGAGGTTGGATGTTTCACGTGAAACACGGCGGGTCCGACGTTTCACGTGAAACTCCCTTTAGGACTCGATCAGCCAGCTATCAATGGCGCGGTCGTAGCTCACCAGTTCATCGGCATTGAAGAAGAGGTTGATTTCATGCTCGGCCGTCTCATTGCCATCGGACGCATGAATCAGGTTGCGACCAATGGTGAGGCCGAAGTCGGCGCGAATCGTTCCAGGAGCGGCACTGGCCGGATTGGTCGCCCCGACCGTCGAGCGCGTGACCTCGATCGCGTTCGGACCCTCGAGCACGCCGACGACCACTGGAGACGAGGTAATGAAATCGACTAGTCCTGGAAAGAACGGCTTTCCCTTATGCACGCCATAATGCCGCTCGGCCAACTCACGCGAAACCTGAATCATCTTCAGTCCAACGATCTTCAATCCGCGGCCTTCGAAGCGCTGCAATACTGAGCCGACCAGCCCGCGCTGCACGCCATCCGGCTTCACAATGATGAGCGTTCGCTCCACACCAACTCCTCTTCCCTCGTGTCCATTAACGGCAAGACCGCTGGCCGTATGACCAGCGGTCCGAAGCCTACCATAGCCTTGAGACAGGCTTAATCCCCATTACCCACAAGCTGCGCATCAAGCGCCGAAACCGACTCGAGCATGACGTTCGCCAATGGATCTTGCGCCACCGAGGCTTCAGCCAGCACCACCAGCATCAGCTCATCACCTCGGGTCAGGAAGAGCGATCCGCCATCCAGATCGATCGCCAGGGCCGGGTCCTCTTCACCAGCGCCACTCGCCAGCGCCGAACCCGCGGCCGCCACCGTCTCGGCGTCCAGACTTTCCAGTCCCACCGAGGCCACGACCAGCCCGTCCTTAGTGCTGGCGACGGCGCCGAGCACGTCCTGATAATTCAACAGCTCCAGTAGCTGTTCCTCCATCTAGACCTCTTTCCCCGCGCCGCCGCGGTAGCCCTCCAGCGACAGCTGGTAGTGACGAGCCGACATACCCAGATTGCCCGCGCGCCGGTAAATGGCACCCAGCAGCCGGTGACCCTTCGCCTGACCGGTTCCAGATTGCTCCACCACCCGGATCAAATTCCCGAGGTCGCCCTGCTCGATTTCCAGCCCACGGCGGAACATCCACTGGTACTCCGCAAAGGCTCGCTCGAATTGCTCGGCCTCCATTAGCGCCTCGGCATACTGCCGCCGCACCGCCTGGTCCTCAGGACTCTCGGCCGCCATCTGCTCCAGATCCTCGAGCGTTGGTCCTGGCGGCTCGACTCCCGGCAAGAGCAGATCACCCTGAATCTGTCCGCCTGCAACGAGCTCCGCTTTGGCTTCTCTTGCACGTTCGAAGAGAGACACATCCAGCCCCAGGTGCGCAATCGATATCCGCAACGCGTCGACGCTCGTCGTCTCCACTGGAGCGCGCTCGCTCACCTCAGCTTCGGCACTGGCAGCCACTGGCTCGACCAGCACGTCTTCCTCAACCGGAGATTCAAATTCCACCGGTTCCGCGTCCGCTTCGAACGGAGTCTCAACCACCAGTTGCTCTTCGACTGGCTCGACCAGAGAATCTTCCACCACCGAATCCTCAGTCGACTCGACCGGCTCGGCCTGTGCAATCGGAGCTTCCTCTATCACCTCGTCATCGGCAAAATCGAACAGATCGGCTTCGGACACGCTCTCCGCTTCGGCCTCAACCGGCACGGTCTCAGCGGTCTCCACGTGCGGCTCGTTCTCGAACGACCAGAGATCGATCCCCGCTGCCAAGTCGTCGGAAACCACGTCCTCGTCATAGGGGACGGACTCCGGCTCGGCGTTCACTTCAGGCTCTTGCTCGACATCAGCTTCGCCCTCGTCTACGAAGAAGGGCTCGACCCCACTTTCGGTCAGCAGGTTGAGTTCATCGGTATAGCCATTCGACTGCGAATCGGACGGGATCGCGTTCTGAATCTCCTCGTCGATGGCCGCCCAGCCTTCGGTCAGGTCGACCTCCAACGGAGTTGACTCAGCCTGCACCCTCGGCACACCCTCAGTCTCGGGCGCCTCGTCAAGGAAGGAGAGATCGTCACCGAACGTGTCGTCAACCTCGACTTCACCCGCCATCTCAGTCTCATATGGCTCGGCTTCATCAACGCCTTCGATCGAGAAGGGCTGAACGCCGATGTCGTCCAAGTCGCGCAACTCGCCGGTATACCCTTTCATCGACGTGTCACCGGATGGTGTTGCGCGCGCGATTTCCGCGTCGATGTTGTCCCAGCCAGCGGTCAGATCGGCGCCAAAATCGATCGACTCCGCTTCCATCGACGGGGAAGCCATTTCCGGCTGCGCGGTCGCGGAGATATCTGTTTCCGGCTGTTCTGGTTCGGTCGGGTAGCCCGGCTCGCCGTCAACCTCGAATGGGGCCAGCCCAGTCTCGTCAAGTGAGTTGAGGAGTGTGGTGTACCCGTGCGGACGCTCGGACGGCGGCCGCGCGGCGTCAATCTCCTCGTCGCTTACCAAGCTGAAGACATCTTCGTCATCCACGTGCTCGCTCTCGGCAGACGCCGCGAGATCGTCCGACTCGTCCTCAACCTCTTCGCCTTCCAGCCGGAATGGAAGCAATCCCTCGCCCTCGAGCGATTCGAGCATCGAGGTGTAGCCACGACCAGCACCAGCCTGTGGGCGAGCCGCGTCGATCTCGGCATCATCCGGCAGGCTGACGTCGAACACGCCCTCGTCCTCAGCCGGCGCTTCCGGTCGGATCGGTGCTTCGGATACCATGCTATCGGTCGCGCTTGACTCATCTTCCGACTCTGGCTGCGACCAGTTGAAATCGGGAGCCGGGGCAATGCGCGGCCGCTCGACCTCAGCCGTAGTCTCGACAGAGTCGTCGAACTCAGGCATGCGCGCCGGCAAAATGAACTCGGCCAGGTCGGTCGAACCGATCGTCACCAGATCGGCCGCGCGCACACCGTCCGGGTCAATCGCCCGCGCACGGTTGAGCAACTGCTCGGCCGTCTCCTGACTCCCTTGACGCCGTTCGACGTCCGCCAGCATCAGTAGTGCCAAAACCGCAGAGGGCGCCGACTCGAGCACCGCCAGGCATGCCGACGCGGCCGCGGGCAGGCTCCCACGGCGCCAGAGCGCTTCGGCCATACGCAACTGCACGTCGACACGCGTCGGGTGATCGGCCAGTACCGAGGCAGCCTCAGCGGCGGCGCGCGACCAGCGACCAGCTCGGAAGTGAAGTGAGGTCAGCGCGGCACGGGTCAGGTGCAACCGGCCACCCTTGCCATACACACGCTCCGAGAGACTGGCCACCCGATCACGCAGATCTGCCCGTTGCGGCATGATCTCCCAGGCAACCTGCGCATAGGCAAGCGCGTTCTGCACATCGCCCCGCTTTTCGGCGATCGTTGCCAATCCGGCATAGGCGGCCGAGCTCTGGGGATCGCGCTGGAGCGTCTCATGAAAGGCGCGTTCCGCGTCGTTCACGTCTCCCTCTTCGAGATGCGCCTCCGCCAGCAGCCGGTGCGCCGTTGCGAACTCCGGAAATTGCCCCAGCACACGACGGCAGGTTTCCACAGCAAGCTGGTAATTCCCGCCGCTAATCGCGTCTTCCGCCTGCTGAACTGCCTCACTTAGTGGACGGGCGGCCATTGCAACCTCGCTTCTCTCGACAACACGTGCGGCATGCGTCTATCACGTCGCAGCTCAAGCTCTTTCTGGAGCCTTCATACCGCCTGGTGGAATTTCGTCGACCGCCAGGCACAATACAAGTAGGGTACAGTATAGGAATTGCCGATTGAACCACTCAAGCAACGTCGGTAGCCTAATACTCCCAATTACCCGGACGTGATGCAAGACACGTTGAATCACTTGACCAGTGGCGAGGCTGAGGGATGACAACCAAAACGTCACGTCAACCGAACCGGGTGCCAATCCTTGCCCTCATGAGCGCCCGAGCAGTCTCCTCGACCGGGAATCAGCTGGCTCTGGTGACAATCCCCTGGTACGTGCTGCAGACGACCGGCAGCCCCGGACGCGTCGGCGCGGCTGGCGCCGTCGAGGCAATCGGCATGATCGCCTCTTCCTTGCTGGGCGGCGCGCTCGTCGATCGCATCGGTTTTCGCCGCGCCAGCATCTTGGCCGATTGCATGGCCGGCAGTGCCATCGCGCTCATCCCCTTGCTGGACTGGATGATCGGACTGGCCTTTTGGCAGCTACTCTTGCTCATCCTGTGCACCGCCATCTTCAACACACCTGGGGCGACGGCTCGCCGTGGAATGCTCCCCGACCTCGCCGAATTAGCACGGATGCCACTCGAGCGCGTCAACTCTTTCGACGAAGGCATTGCCAACTTCGCCTCACTCGGTGGTCCGCTGATGGCTGGATTCTTGATCGTGTTGGTCAGCGCGCGGAACGTCCTCTGGCTGGACGCTGCCAGCTTCGCCTTCTCGGCCGCTGTCGTACTGCTGCTGATACCGCCGGTCGTCAGCCACGTGGCGCAGGAAAGAATGCGCTATCTCACGGCGCTCCGTGACGGCATCCAGTTCCTCAAACAGGAGCGAGTCATCCTTTCTATCGCTTCAATCGGCTCCTACGTCAATTTCGTTGGCGCCGCGTTGATGGCCGTGGTGCTGCCGGTGTTCGCCCGGACGGTCTTCGATAGCTCGGTGGCGTTAGGCGTCTTGGTGGCAGCCGACGGCGGCGGAGCGTTGCTTGGAACGATCCTGTTTGGCTTCACCGGACATCGCTGGCCGCGTCGCACCTCGATGATCGCGGCCTTCATCGTCTCATTCCTGGCGCTAGCGGGATTGGTAGCGACGCCAAACTTGATCGTCAGCACCGGATTGTTGCTCATCGACGGTGCGGCGTTCGGGATTATCGGTCCACTCATCTCCACGGTCTACCAGGAGCGCGTACCGAGCGACCTGCGCGGTCGTGTCTTCGGCGCGATCACGGCAGTACATCACTCGGCGACTCCAGTAGGCGTGTTACTGGCTGGTTACCTGATCCAGTTCTCCAGTCTAACGGGAGCACTCGCCACCGTCGCGGGCCTCTCCCTCCTCATGCCACTGATGGTGATGGTAGCGCCCGCGCTGCGTTCGATGGAACGTCCAACCCAGACGGGCATCGGTTCCACCATCGCCGGGACCGACCCTTACTGAGCCTCGGCCAGGCCCAATTCCTGGCGCAGTCGCGCATATTCCGCGCGGAACTCCGACTGCATGCGCCGCTTCTCCGCATCCTGCAGGAACGCCGCGGTGAGTCCCTGGAGATTCGTCCTTTCGATATCGTCAATACTGAACCCAAACGATCGAGCCAGCAGGAGTTGTTCGTCCAGCAGCGTGGTGCCGAACATGGGCGGATCATCGCTGTTGACCGTGAGTGGTACGCCAGCTTCGAAGAGTCGGCGAATCGGGTGCTCGGCCAGTGAAGCGACCGCACCGGTACAGACGTTGCTGGTTGGGCAGACCTCCAGCGTGATCTGCCGCTCGCGTAGCTCCTCGACCAGCAGCGGATCGTCGATAGCACGTATGCCGTGGCCAATGCGCTCGGCCTTCAAAGAGCGAATCGCTCCCCAGATGCTCTCCGGGCCGACCGTCTCACCGGCGTGAGGCGTACTGCGCAGGCCATTCGCCAGCGCGAAGTCGAATACGTCGGTGTGCGCTTCCGGCGGGTAGCCGATCTCGGTGCCACCCAGCCCAATACCGACAACACCGTCGCCCACCTTGCTCACTGCATAGCGCGCGGTGGCCCAGCGATTCTCTTCATCGGCGACCCGGACGATGTCGACGACAAAACGCATCTCGACACCCCAGCGCTCGCGCGCCTGTCGCGCACCTTCGCTGATACCCTCATGAAACTCGTCGAAGCTCAGCAAACCGCGTTTCACCGCGCCACCCGGGCTGACGGTGACCTCGAGATAGCGAACGTTCTGTGCCGCTGCTTCTTCGCCCAGCTCGCGCGTGATCAGCGCGAAATCCTCTTGCGTCCGCAGACACTGATTCACCTCGATGTAGACCTCGATGAAGTGGTCGAAATCACGGAAGGCGTAATAGCGCTGCAAGTCAGCCTCGTCTTTGGCCGGCAAGGCGATGCCGTGGCGTTCGGCGAGCTCGAGCAGCGTTTTCGGGCGGACCGACCCCTCGAGATGCACGTGAATCTCGGTCTTCGGCATGCGCCGGATGAACTGTTCGACCTCGCTGCTGATCTCCATCCAGGCTTTCCCTTCATTCGGTGAATCCGCCGCCATTCCATGGCACCGCGGCTCAACAGGCATCTGCTATCCTGACGGATGTCGATTCCATACCTCACATATCGAGGTTTTCCAAATGCTGACTCTACCAGACCAACCGGACCCGCTCGGCGTCCTCAGCAGCACCCTCCCGGTCGTCCAACAGGCAACCGCCGTTCGTATCGACCTGGACGCGGTCGAACAACTCGCGTTGCGGGTCTTGCATCGTGACTTCCCGCCACCCGAGTGGGAGAGCGATCTTCACTGGAGCGGCGATCCCGACGCGACCGCCAACTACGTGCTGGTCCTCGATGCGCTCAACTTCTGCTTCTGGGCTGACCCGCGCTGGACTGTTCACTTCCGTGGCGAGCGCTTCAACGGCTATTTTGCCCTCGCCGGCGCACTGACGCGCGCGCTGGAGCAGGGAATCCCACTCACCGACGCCGAATACCTTTCCAACATTGATGAGCCACAGCTGGCCTCGATTCTCGCCGGCGAGAATCAGATCCCTCTCCTGCCACAACGAGTTGAGAATCTGCGGCAAGTTGGCGAGCTCCTGCTCGATCGCTACGACGGCCAGTTCAGCAGGCTCGTGGCCGAAGTCGATGGCAGCGCGGTCGCGCTTGTCCAGCGTGTCGTGCGTGAGCTGCCGTCCTTCAACGACGTAGCTCGGTATCGCGGCCGACAGGTCCGCTTCTACAAACGCGCTCAGATTCTGGCCAGCGATCTCGCCGGCGCCTTTCACCACCGTGGCCTCGGTGACTTTCACGATCTGCGGCAGCTCACCGCCTTCGCCGACTACAAGGTCCCGCAGGTTCTTCATCACCTCGCCGTCCTCAGCTACGACCAGCACCTGTCACGCTTGTTGGATCAGCGTGTAGAGATCCCGGCCTCTGATCCGCTCGAGGTGGAGATTCGCGCCGCTACGATCTGGGGAGTGGAGATACTGCGGCGAGCGTTGGAGGAACATGGAACATCCTACGCCCCATTCCAGCTGGATTGGATGCTCTGGCAGCTCGGTCAGGATTTGCCAGCGAACGTCCAGGCCTACCACCGAACTCTGACAATCTTTTACTGACGTCTCCCTAGAATACGTACTGTGTATTAAGAAGGTTATCTTTTAAAGAATAATCGTCTGTCGTAGTCGGCCCTGTGGAGAGTGCGGAAAACCACCGATTGCCGCATACTGGCGCGGAAAATGACGAGGACAAACTGTGGGTCATTTATCCACCGCTCAACAGTCACCAGTGGAAGCCGCCGTTGCCAGATTTGTCACATGCTTCGGTGTCCCCAGGGCACCCACGAACGGACATCAGTTATCCAGCCGCCTGGAGCGGCTATACACAAGTCTTTCCACACTCTTCACACCTTTTCCACAGGCCCGGGCGGGTTATCCACATTCGCCATCAGGAGGGGTCGATTTTGTGGCGGAAGGTGACCACTCGTCACGAACTATCGGCCGAAAGAGAAAGGACCCTACCGATGCTGCAACAACGTCCCTATTCACCGAATGAGCTACTCGCGTGGTGTCGCTTGCTCTCGATGTCGTTGATTGGCACGGCCATCAGCTACACACGAGAGCGGGAGGGATCGATTGATGGACTTATGCAGGCCTGGACCGACCTGCTTGGCGGGCTGTCTACCGGCGTTGCCGGTGGCGGGGTGGAGTCGGCACTGCTTGGATTGCTGCTCAACGTCGAGGCAATCGGCGGCGAGATCACTTCGCGCGCCGTGAATCCAGAAGGGGCGGAAGTAGAGGTTAAGAGTCTGCCGGGCGAGCGGATTTCAGATGAGATCGAGCACCGCTTCGAGGTGCTTTTGCGGGAGGAAGACCTGCTCGCGGCTACTGGTGTGACGCGGGAGGAGCTCAACCGACTGCTCGACGTCTTTGGCAAGGCGGCCGCCGGTACGGGCTTCGAGTACGACCGTGAGGGTGAAGACGGAAAGGAGCGGCTGACGCTCCGGGTCTGGTAGCCCGAACTCTTTCAACGTATCGACATAACGAATGATCAGATTCGACTGGTCGAGCTGCAGGAGGAGGGGTAGAGCATGGCATCGGTCAAGTGGGGCGAGCTTACCGCTGAGGATCTGGCACAGGCGGTGTCGACCAATCCGCTGGTCATTCTGCCGTTGGGCTGCACCGAGCAGCATGCATTGCACTTGCCGGTCGATACTGACACGTACCAGGTCGAACGGCTGACGTTGGAAGGGGCGGCCCTGGCCGCCGAGCGGCATGGCACGCGGGTGCTGGTACTCCCTACGCTCCCGTTTGGTCCCGCATCGGAACATTATGGGCTGGCCGGAACGATAAGCATGCCCAATGAGGTTTACGTTCCGTTGCTGAAACACTTGCTCTGGAGTGTCATTGATCTTGGATTTCGCCGAATAATATTGACACGCGGCTGTGGCGGCCACTGGGTGGTACCAGGTGTAGTATGGGACGTGAAAGCGGAGGCGGCGCGAGCTGGAGTAGACGTCGTGCTGCGAATTCTGAGCGTCGATGACCACTGGCACGAGCTACAGGAGAAGCATTTTCCAGGCACGGATGGCGGTCACGCCGCGGTGATGGAGACCGCTCTGTGCTTGGCGGAGCGAGAGCAGTTGGTGAAGCGAGCGCGTATGGACGCACCCGAGTTACAGATGCTGACGGCGCGCTACCGTGAGGGCGGGGAAGCGTTTCTCTTTAGCGAAATGTCGAATACCGGCGCCCTCGGCGATCCGCGTCCCGCGACCGTTGCGGGCGGTCGAGCCATCTGGCAGGAGATCATCGAGGCCTTCGCCGATCGCTTGCGCCTGCTCGAGGAGCAAGATCGCGAACTCGACCGCCTGTAGGAGAACCAGATGCGTGACATGGCCAATCCGAGCACCTTCGGCTTGCGCGGTGGGACGCTCATCGACGGAACAGGGCGAGAACCGCTCGAGAATGCAGTCCTGCTAATCAGTGATGGCCGGATCGTCGCGGTTGGCCCCCACGGCAGCATCGATCTACCGAGCGATATGCCGGTCTACGACGTAGCTGGCTCAACGGTGATGCCCGGGCTGATCGACGGCCACGTACATCTCCGCTCCTACGCCGGGCGTGGTCATCAGGACGTTCACCTCTGGAACGTCCTCACTTTCATCGAGGAACAAACGCTCCATTGCGCCGCCAACGCCGTCACGGCGCTGGAATCGGGCGTGACCACCGTGCGCGACATGGCCGGTGGCAGGCCCGAAATCGCGACCCGACATGTGATGGAGCAGGGGATCCTGCCAGGCGCACGGATCGTGGTGTGTGGTTTCGTCGGCATGACGGCCGGGCACGGCGACATGTTCGTGCCGCCCGCGATCGAGCAGCGTATGTGGCCTCCAGCCGACGGCATCGACGCCTGCCGCAAGCTGATCCGCGAATACGCTCGGGACGGCGCCGACTTCATCAAGCTCTGCACCAGTGGTGGCGTCCTCTCGATCGGCGATAAGTCGGAGTGGCGCAACTACACCATGGAGGAGACCCGGGCAATCGTCGATGAGGCGCATGCCCTCGGCAAGCCGGTGGCGGCGCATGCGCACACCCGTGAGGGCATCTACCAGGCGCTGGTGGCGGGAGTCGACACGCTGGAGCACGGTACGCACCTGGATGACGAGCTGATCGAGATGATGTTGGAGCGCAATACCTGGCTCTGTCCGACCCTGGCTATCGGCGACTTCATCCTGACACACGGCAAAGAGCGGGGTGTGCCGGCCGAGTCATTGGCGAAATCGCGCGAGATCGACGGCGAGCGCCAGGAATCGATGCGCAAGGCGTACCAGGCCGGGGTGCGTATCTTCATGGGAACCGATTCGTGCAACACCATGGCCTTCGGCGGTCATGCTCGTGAACTGCAGTTGATGCACGAGCGCATTGGCATGACCCCGATGGAGACGATCGTTGCGTCCACCTCGGCCGCGGCGGACGCAATTGGCGTGGGGGATATTACGGGCACGCTCGAACCCGGAAAGGTAGCCGATCTGCTGATCGTCGCTGGCGATCCGCTGGCTGACCTGACGCTATTGCAAGACCGTTCGAAACTTCAGGGCGTACTCAAGGAGGGACGTCTGCTGGTGGATCGGGGATTGTCGCGATCAGGCGCTCGGGTCTGAAATCCGCATGTAATCCGACAAAATTAGTCAACATTAACGTTGCGAATTCCATTGACACGGAGGCTCACGTTCAGTAAGCTGCCATAGAAATAGGACTCATTCTCAAAAGAATTGGCTTGAAAACCGACACGCTCGCAGCGGATACAGAGTGAGGCAGCATGCGAGAACGAACCATCCCGGTGACGCTTGAGGACGGCGACGAGGCACATTGTGCCGAGCTGCTGCTCAAGACGTTAACCACCCACAAAGGCATCGGCGGCGTCGAGTTCGACACCGGCCAGAGCGCCATCAAAGTCAAATACGATCCGAATATCGTGTCGCTCCAGACGGTGGAACGGGTAGCCGAACAGGTCGGTGCGCAGTTCGGTGAGCGTTATCATCGCTGCGCGTTGCGCATGGACGGCGTCTCCTGTCGCTCCTGTGGTGTAGCTATCGAGCGTCGCCTGCAGGGTCGCGACGACATCGTCTGGGCCAGCGCCAATGCCCCTAGCGGCAGTCTCAGCGTCGAGTACGTCGGCACCTCGGCGCAGCTTCCCCAAATCTCGAAGGAGATTGGCCAATCAGGCGTACCAGTGCGGCCAACCGAGCCGGAGACTCCGCACAAACGGGAGGCCGAAGAGGAAGAGGGTTGGTGGGAAGAGCACAAGCTGATGGTCCTGGCGGCCTTGACAGCCATCTTTCTGATCAACGCCTGGGGCCTCGGTTCACTGGGACTGATCCCACACAACGTACAGCTCGCCCTCTACGTACTGACCTATCTGGCTGGTGGCACCTTCGCTACCCGTGATGCGATCCTGGCACTGAAAGAGGGGAGCGTCGAGGTTGACCTGCTGATGGTGGTGGCCGCGATCGGCGCCGCGACTATCGGTGGTTGGGTCGAGGGCGGCGTGCTGCTCTTCCTCTTCTCGTTGGGTAACGCGCTCGAGCATTTCGCCCTCGGCCGAACCCACCGGGCAATTCGCTCCTTGATGGAGCTCAGCCCGGAGGACGCGCTGGTCGTGCGGAATGGCGAAGAGCGTCGTATCCCGGTGGAGGATCTGGTCATTGGCGATGTGGTGGTTGTGCGACCGAGCGAGCGCATCCCGGCCGATGCCCAAGTCATCAGCGGCGAGTCCTCGGTCGATCAGTCGCCGATTACCGGCGAGTCGATTCCAGTTGGCAAGCGACCCGGCGATAACGTCTTCGCCGGGACGATCAACGGTCACGGCCTGCTGCGATTGAGCGTCGAGCGCGTCGCACACGAGAGCACGCTCTCCAAGATCATTCGCATCGTTGAAGAGGCGCGCGGCCAGAAGTCGGCCACACAGCGCTTTACCGACCGATTCGAAGGGGCCTATGCCATCGGCATTATGGTGGCGTCGGTCGTTACCTTTACGGTCCCAATGCTGATCTTTGGCACCCATGAGTTCCACACCTGGTTCTACCGCGCCATGACTTTGCTGGTGGTCGCTTCTCCATGCTCCCTGGTGATCTCGACCCCGGCTTCGATTCTCTCGGCGCTCGCGAACGGCGCGCGCCAGGGCATTCTCTTCAAGGGCGCGGTTCACCTGGAGAACGCCGGCGTGATTACGGCGGTGGCGTTCGATAAGACCGGAACACTAACCCTTGGCCGTCCGCGCGTGACCGACGTCGTCGCCTGGCCGGGCGTTGAGGAGCGAGAAATGCTCTCCATTGCCGCGGCGGTCGAGCGGCTATCGGAGCACCCGCTGGGTATGGCGGTCGTGCAGCACGCTGAGAGCAACGGCTATGGTGGACTGGTCGACGAGGGTGACATCTCCGGACTGCAGTCGGTTCCTGGGCGCGGCGTACGAGCTACCGTGCAGGGGCGCGTCATTCGCATCGGCAACGACGCGCTGTTCGAGAGTGAAGGCGTGGCATTGCCGGAGAAGCTGCGCGACCAGGCTGATGTGTTCCGTGAAAACGGCAAGACGACGATGTACATCCTGGCGGACGACCAACCGCTCGGCGTGGTCGGCGTGGCCGACGTGATCCGACCAGTCGCGCCACAGGTGATCCAAGAGCTGCATCGCATCGGCGTCGAGAAGACGATTCTGCTCACCGGTGACAACGAGCGGGCCGCACGGGCCATCGCCAAGCAGGTCGGCATCGACGAGTGGCGAGCCGGGCTGCTGCCGGAAGAAAAGCTCGACGTCATTCGCGAGTTGCAGCAATCGGGCGTGAAGGTAGCCATGGTCGGTGACGGTGTCAACGACGCCCCAGCACTGGCGACCGCGACGCTCGGGATCGCTATGGGCGCGGCGGGCACCGACGTGGCGCTGGAGACGGCGGACGTCGTGCTGATGTCGGACGACCTGACCAAGCTGCCCTACGCGGTCGAGTTGAGCCGCCGGGCACGACGAATCATCACCCAGAACATGGTCTTCGCGCTGAGCGTGATCATCTTCTTCTCGATGGGTGCAGTGATCGGTCTGGTTCCGCTGCCAGTCGGTGTTGTTGCGCACGAAGGTGGCACGATTCTGGTCGTCACCAATGGGCTGCGCCTGCTCCGCTTTGCCAAACCTTCCGTCGGCAAGCTGACGAGCTCCCCCGTGCTGGCGACCGACTGACGCATCATCGCCAGTAAAGAACGCAACGAAAGGGATCGCGTAATTCGCGGTCCCTTCTTCATTTTGTTGACAGGACGATCTCCCTCTCCGACAATTGCGGCGAAATTCCCAGGTTGTGAGTCAGATAGCTGGTTTGGTTTGCCGATCGGGCGAAACGTCGCGGCAAGACCGTTCGCATTCGTATCCTCGCTCGACGGCCTACGCGAATCGAGGAAGCGATGAATCCCGTCCCCACCGCTCCGATCCGGACGGTGCTTCCGTTCACCCGCGCCGTCTTTCTCCTCTCCGTCCTGCTGGCTGGCATTGCCGGTGTGCAGCTCTACGTGCTGGCCGATCGCACCGATCGCTACTTCGCCTGGACCATCGGCAATCCCCTGTCGGCCGCGTTTCTGGGGACCGGGTTCTGGGCCGGAACGTTGCTGCTCGTGTTCTCGATCCGTGAGCGAGCCTGGGCCAACGTTCGCGTCGCCATGGCCGCGGTCGTCACATTCGTGCCGCTGGTGGTGGCCACCACCTTCATGCACCTCGGGCCTTTCCACCTTCACAGTAGCGATCTAGGAGCGCGAATCGCTGCCTGGGCCTGGATCGTCGTCTACACCGTCGTGCCATTTGCCATCCTGGCGTTTATAGTGCTGCAGCTGCGAGCTCCAGGTGGCGATCCTCCAGTGGCCTCCGGCGTTCCCCTCTGGATTCGCGCTTTGCTGACCGTGAATGGGATCACCTCGCTGCTGGTTGGGGTGGCACTGATGCTGGTCCCGGAGCGGCTCTTCGCCTATTGGCCCTGGCAGCTGACAGTCTTGACCGCACAGACGACCGGCTCGGGCTTCCTGGCCATCGCCGTCGCCTCGTTGTGGTTCGTGCGCGAGAACGCCTGGGTTCGCGGGCGTGTCGGTACCGTCTCCTATCTGCTAGTGGGCGTGTTGCAATTGGTCGCCCTGGGGCGGTTTCACGCGAGTGCCGAATGGGGCCGCGCAGGCGCCTGGTTGTATCTGCTCTACCTGCTCGGAATCGTGATTGGTGGCGTCTACAGCACGCTAATGGTCTGGAGATTTGATCCACACCGGCGGGTGGACGTGGCAGCCGATCCGCGACAGGCATAATGTCTGAAGCGCAAGAGATGGATTCAGGATTGCCTGATGGATGGAGCCAGCGGAGGCTCGTATGAACCGAATCATCAACGACGACGGCACGTTCTCGGCAAATGGCGGACTGGATCTCTATTACCAGCGCTGGATCGCTCCGGATGCGGCGGTTCGCGGTGCAGTCATGATCGTTCACGGTATCGGTGAGCACTCCAGCGCCTACGGGAACGTCGTCGATCGGCTGGCTCCCGCCGGATTTCCGATCTATGGGTTCGATCTGCGCGGTCATGGCCGTTCACCGGGCAAGCACGGTTTCATCCGAAACTGGGAGGACTATCGCGAGGATGTTCACGCGTTCGAGCATATTGTTGCCGAACAGCAGACAGGCCGACCACTGTTCCTCCTGGGGCATAGCCTCGGCGGAGTCATCGTGCTCGATTACGCGCTGCGCTATCCAGAGTCATTGGCGGGCGTGATCGCCATCGGCCCGGCGATCGGCGAGATTGGCCTCTCCCCGGCACTGATGGCACTTGCCCGGATCGTTTCACGTGTCTGGCCCTCCTTCTCGCTGAGCACCGGACTGGATGTGACCGCGATTTCACGCGATCCACAAGTCTTGAACGACTATCGCAACGATCCGTTGGTTCACGATCGCGGTACCGCACGGCTCGGCGCCGAAACGGAGCGGACGGTCGATTGGATCCAGCAGCACGCGGCTGATTTGCACGTCCCGCTTCTGATTCAGCACGGCGAAGACGATCGCATTGCGCGGTCGACCGGCAGCCGTCGCTTCATGTCGAACGTAACGATGGGCGACAAGACGCTCATTGAGTATCCGCGGGCCTTCCATCAGGTCCATAACGACGTGGGACACGAGCAGGTTACCGCCGACCTGCTGGATTGGCTCGGACAGCACGTTGACGAAGAGAAGGGGCTTGAACCGATGGCCTCCGAGCACACGGGGTCACCGGCATGACGAGCACTTCTCTTGAACCGTGGTCCGCGACACTACGTGATGTGCGCTACGCCGCCACTGGTCAAGGTCATTACGAGTCTTTCTACGTTAAGGCGAATCACCCCGAGCGGAGACAGGGTCTGTGGCTGAAGTTCAATCTACTCGAGCCGGTCGGCCATCCCGAGCAACTCCAGGGCGAGCTGTGGGGAGTCTGGTTCGATGGAGAGCGGGGCCAGCACGTCGTTGCGGGCCAGGAACTGCCGGGTGAGCTGATCGACGCACGGCATGGAGGGCAGCAGCTCAGGATCGGTGAGGCCCAGCTCGAGCTACGTGACGACCTGCTGACCGAACGGGCGCGGGTGATTGATCGTGACCACACCCTCGCCTGGGACATCGAGCTTCGAGCAGATGCGGCCCCTGCCGTGCTGTATCCAGCACGTTGGATGTATGAGGGCGGTTTCCCGAAGAAGAAAGTGGTGACGCCCATTCCGCACGGTCGGCTGCACGGCTGGATCGAGGTCGACGGCGAGCGACACCTGCTTGAGGGCTGGGACGGCTTTCATGGGCACAACTGGGGCCGAGAGCATGCCCACCGCTACGCCTACGGCAATGGCCTCTTCCCAGATGGCGCTTATGTGGATGGCTTCACGGCTCGGCTGAAGCTTGGTCGACTTGTTTCACCCTTCCTCTCGTTGCTCATGGTTCGCCTGCCAGACGGTCGCGAACTGGCGTTCAACAGACCGGCGCGCTGGCTTGGCGGTCATCCACTTGTTGAGGACTTGCACTGGGAGATCGATCTCCCTGGTCAGGACGGTACCAGGGCGTGGCTTGCATTGTGTGCGGAGGTAGAAGACGCGGTGGGGCTACGCTATCGCTATCCGGATGGGCGAATCGGCTTTTGCGTGAATACCAAGTTCGGACTTGGCACACTGCGGGTCGAACAGCGCGGCCAAGTTCTATATGAAGGGACGTGTGACCGCTGCGAGTTGGAGACGTTCGGTCCGATCGCATCTCCAGGCGCTCTCTTTGAGACTAACGACGTTGGGTAGTCGCGCAGGTCAGAAGAGGGATGAGCACGAGATCCTGCTCACCTCCTCGGCAGCGGATCATAGAAGGAGCAAAGTAGAGGATCGGGCCGTCAACTTGACGGCCTGATCCGTCCTCTTCTGCGTTGAACCACGCGATGCGGAGCCATCCGAAGGAGCGATGACAAATTCTGGCATGGATCGGTCCTTGACGCGGCTATGCGTCACCCGTCGTCGGATCGATGATCGAGCGAACCTCGGAGATTCGGTCGGCCGGGAAGCCGCCAAGGTGCGCGTGCTCGCGTACCATCTCTTCGTTCGGTGCGATATAGACGCAATAAATCGTGTCATCGGTGACGTAACTCTGCACCCACTGAATCTGCGGCCCGAGCTGCTGCAAGACCCCGTTGGACGTCTGAGAAATGCCCTTGAGCTCCTCTGGCGTAGCGCTTCCAATGCTCGAAATATGTCGTTCGATCACGTACTTAGGCATGCCGGACATTCCTTTCTCTCGCCTGAGCTTCCCCAAACAGCGTGACCCCAACCGAAGTTGCACAGCGCAACTTGTAAGCGGCGTCATTACCCAATCTGTTGATACTTTTGCTCAGTATCTCACATCATCATGCTATCAACACCACGAGTTCAAGAAATTGGATGATGCGAAAGCCCGACATTGCATTGATAGAGCCACTATCGCATGGCGACATAACGTTGGCGCAAACGCCTACCGCGTCAACACTCCCGGGTTGTTATGAGATTGACGTACCGAACCGCACAGATGAACGCGGCACAACACCCTAGGTATCGCGTAATCTGCCGATGACCGTCACCTCGTTGCGGTTGTGATAGAGCTGGCGCGCAAAGAGGATCTCGTAAGATCGCTGCAGCAGACCCAGGCAACTGCGCACCGTCCTTAATGGTTGGTGCGGGGAAATCTTGAGTGTCAAGATGGCGATAGCTCTCGGGTTCAGACAACGCGTGGCGTCGAGCATCAAGCCGCAGGAGCGAGTCGGCGTCATACGCATATCGTTGACGATCAGGTCGAAGCGCTGGTCGGTGTTGGCGAGAAATTGCGCCGCGGTGGTACGCACGTGATGAACTCGTGGATCGGCGGCGATGCGCGGGTCAAGATTGGCCGGATCGACGGCCCAGACGCTCAGGCCGTGGCGTCGGAGAATGCGCGTCCAGCCTCCTGGACTCGCCCCCAGATCGAGTGCCATGCCGTCGGACGGGAGCGGGATGTCGACGACCTTGAACAGCTCTTCCAGCTTGAACTCGGAGCGGGATATTTGGCCGGACGGTTTCGCCAGGCTGAGGCGACCGCCGGGCCAATCGACCAGCGCGTCCTCACTGCGGTTGAGCCCGGCGATGATCTGCTCGGGTGTGATCAGCACCGAGAGGATCCATTCTCGATTCCCCCGTGCGACCGTGTAACCGCGTTCGGAAAGTCGCTCGGCGATTTCGCGCCAGAGCAGGTCGTTGCGCGGGCCGAGAGCGGCTTCACCGCTGCGCCACACCTGCAGTGCGATCTCGCGCTCAGTCCCCATGTCTTCCAGCGCGTCAAGCGCGTTCGACACGATCTCGTTGGCGATCTCCGTCTCATGGCCGACGGCAATCGTCGCCAGTTCGCGCATCAGGTGCTGCACGAAGACGATCGGACGCTCGCGGCAGACGGCGGCCACTTCGGCAATATCGACCTCGCCGGTGCGCAGTCGCCCGGCATCTGGGCCGACTCGTTCGAGCCGGGCGCCGGGAACGGCCTCATGGAGTTCCTCGATCGCGGCTGGAAGGTAGCTCTCGTGAGCCGAGAAGATAATGACGGTTTCAGACAAGCGTATGCCTCATCACGTAAATTGATCGTCGCTTTCACATGGCGTGCGTCACGGCCGGATGCCAGACACTGATCGTATTATGCTGGAGCAGCGAAACGTTAGACGCGGGCGCGGGGCTGGTAGCAACGAAGACGTGACTACAGGCATGGAGGAGTTCAGGTGACGCAACGTTCGGTTAGTATCGCATTTCAGACGAACAAGCCGCTGTCTGCCTACGGGCCGCTGGCCGCGGCGGCCGAGCGGTACGGTTTCGACGGCGTGAGCGTCTTCAACGACATGCTCTACCAGCCCGCCTGGTTGCCGTTGCTGGAGATCGCTCGCGCCACCAGCCGGGTGCGCATCGGACCCGCCGCGGTCAACCCGTTCACCTGCCATCCGCTCAACATCGCCTCCAACATCGCGCTGATCGACGAAGCGTCGCATGGCCGTGCCTACGTCGGTTTCTCCCGTGGTGCCTGGCTCGATTTCGTTGGGCTACACCCGAAACAACCAGTGATGGCGTTGAAGGAGGCCATGGCCTGCGTGCGTCACCTGCTGCGCCGCTCAACGGAACCACTCGACGGCCAGTTCTTCAGCGTGGTGGGTGGCGACGCGCTCCGTTGGGAGGCGATTCGACCCGACATCCCGTTCCTGCTCGGGAGTTGGGGGCCGCGCCTGATTCGCGAAGGCCTGCCCTTCGTCAGCGAGGTCAAGCTGGGTGGCACGGCCAATCCGGACGTTGGCCCCTGGTTTCGGTCGCTGACCGGCAATGCCGGGGTCGGGTTGGTCGTCGGCGCCGTGACGGTGGTCGATGAGGATGGTGCCGCGGCGCGGGCGCTGGCCAGGCGCGAGGTGGCGCTCTACCTGCCGGTAGTGGCCGAGCTTGGGCCGAAGCTCGACATCGAGCCAGAGCGTCTGGCCCGCATGCGGGAAGCAGCCAGTCGCTACGATTTCGAGACGGCCGGTGGGCTCATCTCGGACGATCTCCTGCGGCGTATCGCCTTCGCCGGAACGCCGGATGAGGTCGCCCAGCAATCGCTTGAGCTCTTCGAGGCGGGCGTCGATCGTATCGAGTTCGGCACTCCGCACGGATTGAGCGCGGAAGTGGGCGTGCGCCTGCTCGGCGAACGGGTTTTGCCAGCGCTGCGAAGGTGATGCCGATCGCGAGCAGGCAGGCACGGAGCACACGTTCACCGTCTTGCGGATTCCCTTCGCTGACTCAATGACTAGAGCGGGATCTCGGCCAGCAGCGAGGCGCACCTGAGCATGAGATCATCAACGCGTCCATGATCTTCGACGGTCCACCAGGCCGACAGTAGCGCCGCGGCGAGGGTCCAATCCCTGATTTTTCGCTGGTCAATCCCGAGTTCAGCAGCGAAGCGATCGACTCGCCGGGCGAGCACTCGATCGAGATGCGGAACCGAGCGCAAATGAGCACGCGGGTTGAGGATGAACGACGCCGGTTCATAGGCTGGCTCTCCGGCCACGCCTTTGGGATCGATCGCGAGCCACGGCTGGCGCCCGGCAGCCAGGATGTTGTCGTGATGTAGATCTCCATGCAGGAGCACGTGCGGTTCGGTCGACACGGAGAACTCGGCAAACGTCCGTTCCGCGCGTTCGAGCAATGGAGCAGGAAACGGCCCGACGCCCTGATAGAACGTCCGCAGCCGGTCGAAACCGCGGCCCCAATCGGTGAGGGTGGGAAACGGATGGTCGGCCGGAAGTGGACGCCAAAGCTGATGCATGACGCTGGCCGCAAGTGGGATTGCGTCATCGTCGGCAACGTCGATGAGCGGCGTTCCGGGCTCACACGCCTCGATGAGCAGCACGTCCAGTTGGTCGTCGCGCTCCAACAGTTGCACCGATCCGCGGCCGGCAAAGTGCTCTAGCGCGGCCGCCTGTTGCTGAAATTCCCCGGTTGGAGAGCACGCCTTGATGATCACCGGCGTGCCATCACCGCATTGAGCGCTGACGAGGTAGTTGTAGGTCAAGGGCTGCAGCACGTGTCCCAGCGTGAGATTCCAGCGATCGGCGCACTCATTGATGATCGTGGGAAGATGACCCAGCCAGATAAGCCCGTCGGGACCATGCAGATCGGTCTGTGTGCGCACAAAGTGGTCGGGATACGAGAACATGTCGTGAACGCTCCATTCGTTGCATCCTCCAGCCGGCTGACGGGATACGAACGAACGGAGGAGCGCGACACCGAGCGGACAGGCGTCAATAATGTCTTTGCGTCATCATGGTCTCCGATCCGCGAGCGCCAGGATTCGTTCGGTGGAAGCTGACGGTCACCGGCGCGGCTGGTGCAGCCGCCGGAAAACTCAGAGCGTGCTCGGTCGCTTCTGCCTCCCATGCTGGTAGGAAGGCCATGCTACGGTGTTGTTACGGGAAGTGCAAATGTGTGGCGAGATGTGCCAAACCTCGCCAGAATTTCATGGCCATTCGAGACGACTTGATCCGGCGACACGTTGTTGGAGGAGACTAATGACCGAGAGAATGAATCAGCGCGACGATGAGTTCACGCTCTACGACCTGGACGTGGTGGTGGAGCAGATCAACGGTACCTGCAGCTGCGCCATGTCGATCGGTGATCGCTTCTATCTGCACGGCGGCAAACTGTCGCTGCCGGACGGCGCCGACTTCTGCCTGTATGCGCTCAATTCGGTGCTGCCGCTTCTGCCGACCAAACAGCGGCAGAATCACCCAGCCGACTGGATGGAGACCGACTCCCGCGTCACCTGCCCCGATCCCGCCTGCGGGTTGATCATGCGTATCGATCGCGTGGCGCCCCGCGTATTGCGTCACGACGACGTCAGCGCCACGCCGTGGGAATCGCGCGATCGGGACAGGTGATCGGCCTATCCGGCGCTGCAAATGGAGAGAACGCAGCATGATTGCGATGAGCTACGAAGACGTCCTGGAGAACTTCGACAGTGTATTCGGTCGTGTCGGCGATGGACGGGAAGTCGTCATCATCAGGCGTCCTGGCCATGAGCCAGTAGCCCTGATTGCGACCGCTGAGCTTGCGTCGTTGCAAGAGACCGTTCATCTCCTTCGCTCTCGCAGGAACGCCGAACGTTTATTTGCGTCATTGGCTCGTGCGACGAGAGGGGAGAGTTCATCGACTGATCTCTGACAACCACGCCTGACTGGCGCTCGCGCTGCCCGGGCTGCTAGAATCCGAACTGGTCCGCGAACCGCGCGTCGTTTCGATGCGCATTCGCCAACGGGCTAACCGATATTGACGCCTTCGTGATGTACACAAGGAGAATCTCATGCGGCATACGTTGAAGAGCTCTGCAGCCGGATTGTTCTTCAACGAGAGAGTCGTGCATGGAGATTGTCAATATCGGAATCCTGGCGCATGTAGACGCCGGTAAAACTACCCTCACCGAACGCATCCTCTTCGAAACCGGAGTCATCCGCTCGCTCGGGAGTGTCGACAAAGGGACGACGCAGACCGACACGATGGAGCTCGAGCGTGCCCGCGGCATCACCATCAAGTCCGCGGTCGTCTCGTTTCACCTGCATGCGCTCAAAGTCAATCTGATCGATACCCCTGGCCACAGCGACTTCGTGGCTGAAGTCGAGCGCTCGCTGCGCGTGCTCGACGGCGTGGTGCTGGTGATCTCGGCCGTCGAGGGGGTGCAGCCCCAGACGCGACGCCTGGCCCGCGCCATCCGCGCGACACGGCTGCCACTGCTCATCTTCGTCAATAAGATCGACCGCCTCGGCGCTCGCAGTGACGCGCTGCTGGAGGACATCCGCACCAAGCTGCAGCTTCGGGTCGTGCCGATGAATCGGACTGAAGGGCTTGGCGATCGCTCGGCGCGGGTGGTCGCGTACGATCCCGAGAGTCCGGAGTGGCGTGAACCACTGATCGACCTGCTGGCCGAGATGGACGATCGCGTTATCGAAGAGTTCGAATGGACCGGAGGTCTGCTCAGCGCCCCGTTCTTGAACGCCGCGCTTCAGGCGCAGGTCGCCGCCGGGAATCTGACGCCGGTCTTCTTCGGCTCGGCCATGACCGGCACAGGCGTTCCCGAACTGCTGGACGGCGTCGAAGCCTGGCTGCCACCAGCGTCAGGATCCGATGATGCGCCCACTTCGGGCGAAGTCTTCAAGATCACTCGACGAGACAACGGCGAGAAGCTGGTCTACGTACGCCTCTTCGCCGGAAGCCTGACGGTGCGCCAGCGCGTGCTGCTGCGGCGTCGCGATCCGCTCGGCGACCTGATTAAGATCGAAGAACGCATCACCGGCATCGAGCGCTTCTCCGCGGGAAGCGCCGCGGCAGTGGAGTCGGTCGGCGCTGGCGAGATTGCCGTGCTGCACGGACTCCGTTCCGCGCGCATCGACGATCGCATCGGTGACGACGAATCTGGCTTCAAAGGGGTGGTCGATGCCTTTCCGGCACCGGCGTTGGAGAGTGTCGTTCGCCCGCTCGATCGTGGTCAGATCACCCAGCTGCGCGAGGCGCTAGAGCAACTGGCCGAGCAGGATCCGCTCATCTCGCTGCGTCAGCGCAATGAAGAGGGGGAGATCTCGGTGCGCCTGTTTGGCGAGGTGCAGAAGGAGGTGCTGACCGAGACACTGGCACGGGAGTACGGCGTCGCCGTCAGCTTCGGAGCGAGCCGCACCATCTGCATCGAGCGGCCGATCGGCGTCGGTCAGGCGGTCGAGATCATCTTCGAAGAGCCCAATCCCTTCTACGCCACTATCGGCATGCGTATCGAACCGGCCGAACCTCGCAGCGGGATTCGCTACGTGCGCGAGCTCGGTTCGCTGCCCCTTGCCTTCTACCGCGCCATCGAGGAGACGCTCTACGAGACGCTCTCCCAGGGTCTGTGCGGCTGGGAGGTAAACGACTGCCTGATCACGCTCACCCATGCTGGGTTCAACTCGGTGCTCAGCACCGCCGCTGACTTCCGCAAGTTAACACCGCTGGTGCTGATGCAGGCGTTGGAGCAGGCCGGAACCGAGATCTGCGAACCGATCGAGGAACTGGACGTCGAGCTTCCCGAGGATACCTTCGGCGCGGTCTGTGGCGCGCTAGTGAACGCGCGGGCGACCATCCGCAATGCCTTCCAGAGTGGCGATTCCTACCGCATCATCTGCGATATTCCAACTGCCGAGATTCGCGGTGTCGAGCAGCAGCTACCGGGTTTGACACGTGGGGACGGGAGCTGGGAATCGAGCTTCGCCGGGTATGTGCCGGTAAGTGGCGAGGCGCCAACCCGAAGTCGTATCGGGCCTAATCCGCTCAACCGGACGCATTACCTGGCCGACGTGGCGCGGCTGTAGCGAGGAGTGACGATGCATCCATTCGAGACGCTTCGCCGCTACAGGCGTCTGCTCGCCCGTTATCTGCGACCCCACTGGCCGCGAATGGTCCTGCTGGCGCTCATCCTGGCCGTGCTGATTGGGACTCAGGTGGTTACGCCGCTGCTGGCGAGTCGCTTCATCGACCAGGCCACCTCCGGCGGTGCTCTCCACGGTCTGATCGTGTTGGCGCTGCTGACCATGCTCGTGGCGCTGTTGGGGCAGGGCGTGGCCATCGCCGAGACCTACGTGGCCGAAAACGTGAGCTGGGCCGCGACTAACGAGCTTCGCGCGGACCTCGTCGCGCACCTGCTGCGGTTGGACGCCTCGTTTCACCATGCGCGAACGCCCGGCGAGCTGATCGAACGAGTCGATGGAGACGTGGCCATGCTGGCCCGCTTCTTCTCCCGCTTCGTGGTCTACATCCTGGGGAACAGCATCCTGATCCTGTCGGTGCTGGCGCTGCTGTTCCATATCGACTGGCGTATCGGGCTCGGCCTGAGCACGCTGGTGGTGGCCGGACTGATCGCTATGCTGCGCATCCGCCTGACGGCGATACCTACCTGGGCCGCGGCGCGCCAATCCAGCGCCCAGTTCTATGGCTTCCTCGGCGAATACCTGTCGGGGACCGAGGACGTGCGTTCCAGCGGGGCCAGTGACTTCGTGCTGCGTCGTTGCGCGGAAGTAATGCGCTCCTGGCTGGCGCAGTACCTCAAGGCCGAGATGTTCGGCTATGCCCTGGTTTCGACCAGCCAGGGACTCTTCGCGCTGGGCACCGCTCTGGCCTTCGGGCTCAGCGCCATGCTCTACCGATCGGGCACGCTGACCATCGGCACCGTCTATCTGATCTTCCAGTACACCGCCGTCCTGCGGCAGCCGACCGAGCAGATTCGCACGGAAGTTCAGGATCTGCAGCAGGCGGACGCCAGCATGAGCCGCATCGAGGCGTTGCTGCGCCAGTCGCCGCGACTGCAAGACGGACCGGGAAGCGCTCTGCCGTCCGGGCCACTTTCGGTGGAGCTCGATCACGTCTCCTTTGCCTATGTGGAGGATGCGCCGGTCCTGCGTGACGTCAGCCTGCGCCTGCAAGCCGGGCGGGTGCTGGGGGTGGTAGGGCGCACCGGCAGCGGCAAGACCACGCTTACTCGGCTCGTTCCACGTTTTTACGACCCGGCCGAGGGTGTCGTGCGCCTGGGAGGTGTTGATCTACGGACGGTCGCTCTTCAGGCAGTTCGCTCGCGCATCGGCCTGGTGACGCAGGAGGTGCATCTGTTCGACGCCAGCGTGCGCGACAACCTGACCCTCTTCGATCCCGACGTGCCGGACGAACGCATCGTCAGCGTGCTGGAGCGCATGGAACTGGGCGACTGGCTCCATGGGCTTCCCCAGGGACTGGACACGCCACTCGGTCGCGGTGGGATTGGTCTTTCGGCCGGGCAGGCGCAGGTGCTGGCCTGCGCGCGCATCCTGCTTCACGACCCGGACGTGGTGATCCTGGACGAGCCGTCATCTCGGCTGGATCCGGCTACCGAGCGCCTGGTGCACGCCGCACTCGGAGAGTTGCTCGAAGGTCGCACCGGCATCATCGTGGCGCACCGGCTCAGCACCATCGCCTACGCCGATGACATCCTGGTATTGGAAGAGGGGCGAGTGCGTGAGCACGGACCGCGGCTGGCATTGGCTGCCGATCCTTCATCACGTTTCGCCGAGCTACTCAAGATCGCTATGGAGGAGATTGCCTCGTGAGTGAGCGACAACTGCCAACCTGGCGCTATCTGTTCAAGTTGGGTCGCTCTCAACCCTGGCTCTATCTGGCGCATGCGCTGGTGTGGACCATGCTGGCGACGTTGCCACTGATACCAGGGCTCATCGCGCGCGCCTTCTTCGACACGCTCACCGGCAGTGCCCATCTTCCGGTCGGCACGAACGGCCTGATCCTGCTCTTCGTGCTGGTCTCGCTGCTGCGCGCCGGTCTCTGGCTTCTCGGCGGCTACGTCGAGACCGTCATGCGCTTCATGATGAACGGCCTGCTGCGCCGCAACCTGCTGCGCCATATCCTGAACCAGCCCGGCGCGTCGGCGCTTCCGTTTTCCATCGGCGAGGCCATCAGTCGCTTTCGGGACGATGCCCACGAAGCCGAGGACAATTTGGATTGGTCCGACGACGTCCTGGGTACGGGCCTGTTTGCGATCGGCGCGTTCCTCATCATGCTGAGCATCAACGTCCGCGTGACGCTAATCATCTTCCTTCCGGTGCTAGCGGTCGCGCTCATTGCACGTCGAGCCAGTAGCGCGTTGGGACGCTACCGGGAAGCCAGCAGTCAAGCGGGTAGTCAGGTGGCGGGCGCCATCGGCGACATCTTTACTTCAGTTGAGACCCTACAAGCGGCGGGGGCCGAAGATCGGACGGTGGCCTACTTCCGTGGGCTCAACGAGCGTCGCCGCCACGCCGTCCTCTCTGATCGACTGATGACTCAGGCCATTGACGCCATCACCTCCAATACGGTCAGTATCGGGATTGGGCTGATCATGCTGCTGGCTGCGGGGGCGCTGCGAAACGGTGGTATGACGGTCGGCGACTTCGTCCTCTTCGTGACCTACCTGGGTTTCATCGCCGAGTTCGCCGACGGGTTGGGACAGTTCCTGGCGCACTATCAGCAGACCGGGGTGGCCTTTGCTCGTATGGGCGCCTTGCTGGGTGGCGCGCCCCTGACGGCCGTAGTCGAGCCCACGCCCCTCTACCTGCGTGGTCCGCTGCCGGAGGTGCCGGTACCGAAGCGGAGCGCGACCGACCGATTAGCGCTGCTGGAGGCGAGAGGAGTGAGCTATCGCTATCCGGGTTCGCAACATGGCGTGGCGAACGTCGATCTGCGGCTGCCGCATGGCACGCTGACCGTGGTGACGGGGCGAGTTGGCGCTGGGAAGACGACGCTGCTGCGCGCGCTCCTTGGCTTGTTGCCGACCGAAGCGGGCGAGATCCGTTGGAACGGCGATCGAGTCGGAGACCCAGCCACATTCTTCACGCCGCCGCGCGCCGCCTACACGGCGCAGGTGCCGCGCCTCTTCAGCGAGACGCTCAAGCAGAACATCTTGCTCGGACTGCCGGAAGACCCAACGGCGCTGGCTGATGCGATTCAAGGGGCCGTGCTCGAGCAGGATGTACTGTCGCTCGACGAGGGACTGGAGACGCCGGTTGGCACGCGTGGAGTCAAACTCTCGGGTGGACAGGTCCAGCGCACGGCGGCGGCGCGCATGCTGGTTCGTCGCCCCGAACTGCTGGTGATCGACGATCTTTCCAGTGCACTCGACGTCGAGACCGAGCGTCTCCTGTGGGAGCGCCTGCTCGCAGGTCGTAATGTCACCTGTCTGGCGGTCTCGCACCGCCGCGCCGCGTTGCTGCGGGCCGACCACGTCATCGTGCTGAAGCACGGTCGTGTCGAGGCTGAAGGAGCACTTGACGACTTGCTGATGAGCTCTGCCGAGATGCAGGCGCTCTGGCATGATGCCGATGACCCCGTCTCGCTGGAGTGATCGATCGGCGCATACCGGGTTACGCCCGACGCCAAAATACGTGCTACTGTACGAAGAATCATGCGTAAGCAAAGGTCAGCGGTGACCTGATGAAAGGAAGCGTACATGGCGGCAACCGTTAGCCTGATGCCGACGAAAGAGGAGATCGCTCGCCGGTTGAAGGCAGTCGCGGCGCTCGCGGCGGAACAAGGTATCGATAGTCTGGTCGTGCTCGAGCCAGCCCATATCTTCTATCTGTCGGGGTTCCGTACCACGCTCTACACCCGCTTCATGGGCGTGGCGCTGCGCACGTCGACCCCCGAAGAAGCCATGCTGATCGCCACCTCGGTCGATCAACGGTTGGCGAAAGAGCCGGTCTGGTATCCATCGCTGCTCGATCGGACCGAGTTCTACTTCCGT
Source organism: uncultured Chloroflexia bacterium (assembly GCA_963782955.1). Lineage (GTDB taxonomy): Bacteria > Chloroflexota > Chloroflexia > Thermomicrobiales > Thermomicrobiaceae > CALAGB01. The sequence continues at coordinate 1,565,305 of CAWALJ010000002.1, forward strand.
GGCGCGTCGCCGGAGAGCGGGCTGATCGCCGATCCGGGCGTGCTGCTCGATCGGGTGGTGCATGCCGGAGATACGGTCGGCGTCGACCTGCACGGCGCGAGCTACGGCAACGTCGAGGTGGTGCTCGGGCGACATAACGATCTCACCCTGCGTGACGCCACGCCGGTGCTGCACGCCGCGCGCAGCGTGAAGTCGGAGGTTGAGATCGCCGCCATGACGCGTGCCAACCAGATCGCGGTGGAGGTGTTGGGTCAGGTTCCGTCACTCTTGCACGACGGCATGACCGAGATCGAGCTGGCGACCGCGCTCGAGAGCGGTGCCCGCATGGCTGGCTCGGACGGTTGGGCCTACCCGATCCTCATCGGGTTCGGACCCAAGTCGCTGGCGCCGCATGCCCCACCGACGGAACGGGCGCTTCAGCCGAATGAGATCGTCACCATTGCCTATGGCCCGATGGCTGGAGGCTACTGCGCCGACATCGTGCGCACCTTCTTCTACGGCACTCCGCCGGAGCAGGCGGTTCAAAGCGGCCAGCGCACGGTCGAGATTCAGGCCGCGGCGCTGGGGCAGATTCGGGCCGGTGCCCGGGCGGGCGATCTCGCCGACGCCGCCAATGTGGTGACACATCGCTACTATCCGGATGCGCCACGAACCGCCAACGCCGGTCATAGTCTCGGTCTGACGGTACACGAGGAACCGTCGCTGCTGGCCATCAGCAACGAGACGCTGAAGCGGGACATGATTCTGGCCATCGAGCCGAACGCGCCAGCGCACGCCATGGCGGGCATCGGACTCTACCGGCATTGCGACGTGGTGCGTGTGACCGACGACGGCTACGAGCTGCTGACCCCGCTGGATCGCGGGCTGGTCGTGGCGCCGCTGAAGGGCGCGAGCGCGTAAGACCGGCATCGCTGCGAATCGAAACTCTATTTCCGGGCGAGCCATCGGCTCGCCTGGCCTACCATTCGAAGGACATTGCCGTGGAACTGCGCAACGTCACCACCGATGACCTGGATCTCTTCATCCAAACCCATTGCGATCCGCTCATGATGGCGGAGTTGGGCGGACCGTTGCCGGAAGAGCGCATGCCGGAGAAGGTGCGCACCGTCGCGGCCGACGTAGCAGCTGGCAACAGTTGGTATTTCGTCATCATGTCGGATGACGACCCAGCAGCAAAGGCCGGAACCGTCTGCGTCTGGGAGGGCGAGCTCAACGGAGCACCGATGAACGAAATCGGTTGGATGGTCCTCCCAGCATTTCAAGGACAGGGTCTGGCCAGCGCGGCGGTGCGCGCGGTGCTGGAACGGGCCAGGTTGACCGGTCGTTGGGGCGTCATCCACGCGTTCCCCGGCGTCACCAATGGTCCCTCGAATGGCATCTGTCGCAAATGCGGCTTCACCAAGCTCGGCGAGTGCGAGGTCGACTTCGCCGACCGCATCCTCCAATGCAACCACTGGGTGATCGACCTGAATCGCGACTGACTGGACATAACCAATGAGCTGTTTTGGGATCAGCGGCACCGAACCATACTCCGGCCGATGATCTACGGCACGAACTCGACACAACGCTGCAGGCCGAAGCGGCAGACGTGTTCGCGGGATTGATCCTCGCTCAAGACGGTTCGCTCCAAGTGCATCTGACGTCGCGTATGCCACAGGTCGATGCGCTGATCGAACGAGCCATCACCAGGGTGCGACGCGCGTATCCCGACCCCGTCACGCTACCGAACGTAGAGCAGTTCCCCGGCGTGACGAACACCTTGCGTGCGCTGCTGCGGCTTCAGGACGAAGTCACCTCGCGGAGTGCTGAGTTCAACGCGCATGGCATTCGTCTGTCCCACTGGGGGATCGATCTCTGGATCAATCGGTTGGAGATAGGAGTGCTGCACTTGACGCCAGAGGCCAAAGCCCTGCTAGAGCGGGAGTTCGACGCCGACAAGGTGGCTGTGGTCGACGACGGTGATGGTTGGCGCACTCTCGGCCGGTAAACGTACCCACCTTGACCCCTCGTCGAGTCATTTGTAGGGGCGCACAGCCGTGCGCCCGCCGTGGTTCAACGACCTCGTCACTGGATTGCCGGAAATCGTAGACAGGAGCTCGGCCGGTCAAATCCAATTGCGGGTTAAGATCGGGAGCACAGCCCCCCTTCGCTGCTACCCGGCTCCGCAACAAGATGAAATTCAATTGCGTCTCACAAGCCGGACGAGGCCGGACCTTCGCCATCCAACTCGATCCAATACCTGAGCTTGCGCGGCGCACCGGCCCCAACGTCCAGAACGTTCTCCAGCACGCCGCCGTTGGCCTCGATGATCTTCTTCGAGCCGATGTTTGTCTCATCGCAGGTGACGAGCACCCGCGTCATCCCCAGCTCGCGCGCCTTTGGCAGTACCAGGGCCAGAATCTGCGTGCCATAGCCGCGACACCGCTTGCTTGGCCGAATCTGGTAGCCGATGTGGCCTCCCGCTTTGAGCAGCCACTCGGTCAGTTGGTGCCGGATCGAGACCCGTCCGACGAACTCTCCGTCGTCGATCAACCAGTAATCGGTCGACGGAACGAAGCCTGGCGGAAGTCCTTCGCCCCGGCTGTAGCCCAGGATGCGTTCGACGAACGCCGGGAAATCCCGCGCGATCTCCCCCAGATCGTAGTTGAGCAAGACGCCTTCCCGATGAAACTCCCCAGCGCCTTCAGGAAACTCTCGCGCCGCTCAATCGAAGGTGCCTCAAGATGCGCCATAACCGCCGCCATCCTCGTGGTATTAGGTATAGATCAGGTGACGAGACGGCTGGTTATCACCACGCCGCCTCGTAGAGGTCGTCGTTCGCCGTACTCGTCGCTAGCTGCTGCGCGCCAGGCCATTCGATCCGGCGGCGATCAGTTCGTCGCTGTGGGGCAAGGAGACGACGTAGGCCGTCTCGATCCCCGCGACCTGCAGGATTTCGTCGGTCGCCTGGGCTGGGATGGCGTCGTCGACGTTCATTACCATGATCGCATCGCCACCACGTTCATGCCGGGCGACCTGCATTCCGGCGATGTTGACGTCGTAATTGCCGAGGATCATGCCGATGTGGCCGACGATGCCTGGTCGGTCCCGATGATGCGTGATCAGCAGATCCCCCATCAGCGGCCGCTCGAGCGAGAAACGATCGACTTCGAGAATTCCGGCATCGACCCGATCCCAGCGGACCGTGACTCGATGCGGATCGCCGCCATTCACTTCGAAGGTGAACTCGGGCGTTCGATCGGCCTCCGGCTCGGACACCATATTGGTGATGGCAATGGCGTTCTCACCTGCGACCAGCCGCGCGTTGACCGGAGTGACGCGTCGATCGGTCCAGTGTCCGAGTGCATCGCCTAGCGCCGCGGCGGTGACGTGCTCGACCACGTCGGCGGCGACCAGTCCGCGCGTGGTGACGCGCACGTAGCCGGGCCGTTCCGGATGCAGCACGGCCAGCAGGTGCCCAGCCGCGCTTGCCACACGGGTCAGTCGCTGCAGATCGGGCGCGTTGAGCGATGCGGGCGGCAAGTTCACCGCGTTCGGCACCGCCTCGCCACGCAGGGCTGCCAGTGTGGTGCTGCTGATCATCTGGCCCACCGCCGCCAGGGCCTCCTTGCTGGAGCCGCCGATGTGCGGCGTGAGCACGGCGTTGGGCAGCCCGAAGAGCGGGTTTTCGCGCGCTGGCTCGTGCGGGTAGACGTCGACTCCGGCCGCGGAGACGCGTCCGTCTTTAAGCGCCGTTGCCAGCGCCTCGGCGTCGACGATCTCGCCACGGGCGCAGTTGAGCACGATCGCGCCTGGCTTGAGCCGAGCGATGGTCGTCGCGTTCAGCATGTGGATCGTCTCCGGCGTGGCGGGCACGTGGAAGGTGACGATGTCGGCCGTCTCCAGCAGGGTCTCGTAGGAGACTGGCTCGACGTTCAGTTGCTGGAAGCGCTCGCGCGTGATGTAGGGATCGTGGCCGATCAAGCGCGGCTCGAATCCATGAAGGCGCCGCGCCAGCGCCGAGCCGACGTGTCCCAGCCCGACGATGCCAATGGTCCTGCCCTTGAGGTCGAACGGTTTGAAGCGCTTGCGCTCCCAGAGCCCGGCGTGGGTGGACGAGTTGGCGTCCGGAATCGAGCGGGTGATCGCCAGCAGCAGTGCCATCGTGTGCTCTGCCGCCGAGATGGCGTTGGCGCCCGGCGCGTTGAGCACCAGAATGCCGGCCGCCGTGGCGCTTGGCACGTCGATGTTGTCGATGCCGACGCCCGCACGCGCCACCACGCGGAGTTTGTGTCCGGCCGCCAGCACCTGTGCGGTCACCTGCGTCTCGCTGCGGACGATCAACGCATCCGCCTCGGGCAGGACGCCCAGCAACGCGTCCAGGTCGGTACCGTCGACGTCGACGATGTCCGCTGCTTGCGCCAACGTTGCACGGGCCTGCGCATCGATGATGTCGCTGACGACGATACGCGGGCGAGTAATCTGATTCATCATGGTGGAAGGTCCCTGTTCCAGATCAATGGTGTCCGAGCTCTTGAGCGCTCGAAGGTGGGTCTGCACGGCTGTAAGGTTTGGAACGCGCTGGATGGCGGAAGATTCCCCTCCAGGGGCGGGTTCATCCGTCAGCAGGAAGCAGTGGATGCCGTTCGCCGCGTAGGCGGTCGCGTGTCTCCGGCTGTCCTCAACCGCATGGGTGATGCCGAGCGCGCGAGCGACCCGAACCTTGTCGTCGGCGAATTGCACCCCGCAGCGGGGAAAGCCGTGCCGCTGCAGCCAGTCGAGCGTCAGCACGCTGCAGGGACCCGGACGGGCCGTCACGATCGAGACGTTCTCGGCGCCGAACAGATCGATCAGGGCCGTAACGAACTGCTGGGCATCAATCGCGGGAAGCAGATCGCGGGCTGGACCATCCGGGCTGTAGACCCATTCGCGAATTTCGAGCGGCACGTTGAGCCCGGCGGAATCGACGAACGTGTGATCCGGCAGGTCGAGTCCGTAATGCTGATTGGCGGCGTGGGCCAATGGGCGTGGATGTTCGGTCAGGACTCCATCAAGATCGAGCGCGATGCGAATTGTGGTGTTCATGTCGTAGTACTCCCATAGTCGTCACAGAGCCAAAGTCGATGGAACAGGTTGACGAACTACTGTGGGTACTACTACTGGAGTGGCTGGAGGAACTGGACGTCACCACGCCGAACGTGCCGGTGAAACAGGCAACGGTGGCGAAGCAACGCGTCGTCTTCATGGTTCCTCCTGAGGTGCAGTGCACCTTAACAAGTGGACGTGCCTGACCTCCAGACACGCTTTCACATAACTGAGTGGACGGATGATAGCAGAACGAGGAGGTGAAGGGAGGGTCGAACAGAGGTTCACATTGCTCGGTAGCATTCTCAGTTGATGGAACTGTCGGCATGGCCCGGATCAGACCAAGCGCGTCCTTCTCATAGAGGACGAAACCGTGTGTCGGACGTGGCCGAATCATTAGAGTTCAATGACTCTCATCAGAACCCGTCAATGGATTTTGAGTAGAACCGGCTCAGCATGCGGACCCGCGGAGATTTGGTGCTCCATCGTCATGAGACATGCACGGGCGTGATTTGGGACCGAACACCGGCATCACTTTGGACGGCAGGCTCGACGTTGGCGACCCCGCCCACCTCACTCACCGGCAACAACATGGCTTCCACTTCAGCGAGCGGTACGTTGATGATGCACGATAGTCGATCTTCCCAGGACGCGGTGAGCAGCAATGACTTGCCGTCGTGGCTGAGGCAGATGCCGCAGTTGTACTCGACTCCCAGGTGCCAGATGGTGAAGAGCCGTGAGATGCGCGTGATGCGGAAGCTGCGATCCATCTCGACGAATCGATGGAGATAGACGCGCTTCTGGTCGATGATTGTGACCTCGTGAACGGTGAAGAGATAGCGCTCGCCGTATTCAATCGGTGACGCCGATCCTCGGTATCGATCGAAGCACAATTCAGGGATCGCTCGGTGGATCTCCTGGCAGTACCCGGTCTCCAGATCGGGTTCCAGGATGACCATTGGATCGCAGGCGTAGAGGAGTAATAGCCGATCCTCATGCACGAACGGGAGCCAGTTTTTTTCGTCTAACTGACGCCCAGCGAAATCGAGCGGAACGAGATGCTCGACGCTACTGGCGGAAGAATCGAGCTTGCCCAGTATGACCCTGGGGTGTCCCATCGGGTCGAACATGCAGGACGTCGCGGTAAACCACGAGTCGCCACGCCAGCGAGTGAGGCGGAGATCCTCGATACCCTGCACCATGGCATGGGGTGCGTATTCAGGTTGAACACGGGCTACAAACGTCTCATCAATCTCCAACGAAGACAGAATCTGGAAGTCAGCGTCGAGCAGGAGATGGACGTTCTTCGAACGAAACCGGCCTTCCGGGTCATGAGCAACAAACCAAACGGCGCCGTGCTGCGCGTAGTTGACCAAACGAACGATCACGAGATAGCCGTCGTCCGTGCCACAGATAGTGGTGTTTCCCGGCGAGAACCCTGGCGCGTCAAAGTCGTCCGTGATCTGAATCGGGATCGACCAGGCGGCAGGCAATTGTTGGGCGTAGTAGGCCGCGTTGCGTCCGGCGAGATCTCTGCTCGCGGGCGGGGCGGCACGGCTATGGAGCAACGTGTCAGATGCCGCCATGCCGAGCTGTTTGTCTCCGGTGTAGTAGGCCGAGATCGAGATCTCCTCCAGTGGGCCAAAGTGGTACGCCCAGGTGTCGACGAAGAGCTGATCATCTTTCGGTAAGGGAATGCGCTGGGCCCGTTCGGCGAAGAGCATGGCGAGCTGCGATTCGCTCCGCTCGCGGGCGGCGTGGGACAGCTGATAGAGCGGTTCAGCCCGTTGAGGCCGTCGTCCCCAGGCGCTCAGCAGCTCAACGACTGCTTTCTCCCAGTTCCCCAATCCGATCGAGCAGAGTCCCATGCGGTAGGCCGCGTACCACGCCTCCTCCTCCCAGCCACCGCCTGATGCGCGCCATTCATACAGCCGGTGAGCCTCCTGAAAGCGACCGGTATCTTCATAGGAGCGCGCCAGATAGAAGGCCGTGCGCAGGTTCTGGACGGAGCCAAGCTCGGCCTCGAGCAGCGCGATATCGCGACTGAACTTGTCGGCCTTTGCACCGCCGTCACCGATGTGGGTGATGCTGAGCGTATCCAGCACGGGTAGCTCACCCGCGTCGTCCGCCGTCCAGTATTCGTGCGTCACACCCACGCAGCGCCAGTCGAGCGAGAGCCGGGCCAGGCGGAGATTGGCGTAAACCAGCGTGCCGTCCTGCTGCTGCAGCAGATAGCCGCCAGCGTCGAGAGTCGTCGGGTCGAAGCTCGGGTCGATGTCGAGCAGCATATCGGCATCGAGAAAGAGGGCGTAGGAACGGTCCAGGTCCCAGCCGAGTGTACGAGCAAATGCCTGCGTGGCCGCGAATGACTGGCTGCGGTTGACCCCGAAGTTGATCCACTCGTGTGACGGCAGCGCGTGCGGTAGGCCAGCAGCAGTCAGTATTTCGTCCGCCAGGTCACAGGTGCCGTCGCTGGAACCCGTATCACACAGACAGGCAGCGGAGATGATCGGTAAGGTCGATTCCAGGCAGCGTCGGAGGATCGCTGCCTCGTTCTTGACGATCATGCAGAGCGCGATGCGCGGCGTGGTGTCGCTCTCGCCCAACGGTGCGGATCCCTCCCATTGCCCATCCAGAGCAGCCTTGGTGATGAATCAAAGCCGTCCACCTGCAGAGATGGACGGCTGATCTGTCACACGTATGACGAACGACGAAGGACGGTGTTGCGCTGCTATACGGGAGTAAGTCCAGTCGGACCCATTACCCCGGTCGGGCCAGTGGCCCCGGTTGGCCCGGTCGGGCCAGTGGCACCTGTCGGGCCAACCGGCCCGGTGAAGCCGGTCGCTCCGGTGGCTCCTGTCGGCCCGGTGGCTCCGGTCGGCCCAAGTGGTCCCAATGGTCCGGTGGTTCCCGCAGGTCCGGTGCTGCCGAGCGTTCCGGTTGGCCCGGCTGGAATCGGCTGAGCAGGCAGCACGACCAGATAGCTGAACGGAGTGGTACAAATTGCCCGCGTGCCCAGGTTAACCGTGAAGCCAGAGCCTTCTTGAATCTGCACGCTCAGGCTGGGTCCAAGAAACCCACCCGGGTTCCCCTGCAGCATGATGGTAACGAAGCTGTCCTGGGTGATCTCAGGCATGCTCACCCAGGCGGTGGAGTGCCACTGTTGCACGGTCCCGGTCCCTGAGTTGATGGTCGAGACGGTGTTCTGCACCAGGGCGGTGCTTACTGGAGCCGCGCCAACAGACTCGACGCCCCCAAGTCCAATCACCCCGGCGGCCATCGCGCCGAACGCGAGCGCCTGGCGGCGACTGACGCGACGTGGGTCAGTAACTTCTTCGCTTGCCGCGACTCTGTTTTCGTTGGGTTGATCCCCATTCGCCATGTGCTACTCTCTTCTCCCGCCGGATTCGACATTGAAGGATGCCGTGCCCGCGTGGAGTCTCATCCGCGCGGGCGAACACCTTTAAGCTTATGAGGTTAACCCGGTCGGTCCGGTTGGCCCAGGCGCACCCACAAAGCCAGTTGGGCCTGTCGGACCAGTCATCCCGGTCGCGCCGGTTGGACCGTACATTCCGATTGGTCCTGTTGGCCCAGTCGGTCCGGTAACACCGGTCGCGCCAGTTGCACCGGTCGCGCCGTACATTCCGGTTGGTCCGGTGGCGCCCGCCGGTCCCGTTGGTCCGGTCGGAATCGATCCGCCGGGGAAGACGATGAGGTAGCTAAAAGGCGTGCTATGCATTACGGGGAAGTGGAGGTGCACTCGGAATCCGTGACTGGGAGAGATCTCCACCCAGAAATTTGGGCCAATGAATGATTGTGGATCGGCCAGTAGGGTGATTGAGATGACCGAATCGGAAGTTACGCAAGGTTCGTTGACCCAGGTGCTCATGGTGCGGGCCACAAAGCAACTGGTACCGGTAATGACCTCGGCAACGAGCGTGCTGCCATTGGCGGTGTTCACCGGCGCGGCGGCGGCCATCTGCGTCGTACCAAGGCCCAGCACTCCAGCGGCCGCGGCGCCCAACACGAGCGCTCGTCTGCGACTGAAGAGTGGCGTGCTCGATTCTCCTTCGGTCTTCGCTGCGCCAATTTCCGAGGATTGATCGACCGGTTTCTCCCCATTCGCCATGTGTTACTCTCTTCTCCCGCCGTACGTATCGTGCTGCACAACATGACTAAGGTCGGCATCGGATGACGCGCGAAGCCGGCCCTTTTCGACACGCTGTTCCCTGGGGTCAAAGCCTGACTAGGCCCAGAATACAGCCTGTACGTTCACGTGTCAATTGCCATTCTGGGGGCGATGACACGATCGTCTGATGCTATGGTGTCCCGCTTCCGCCTGTGCCGCCTTTACCACCGGCGCCACCGTTGCCGCCGAGCCCGCCAGTGCCTCCAGTCGCACCGGTTCCACCAGTACCCCCAGCACCGCCGTTGCCAAAGAGAAGTCCGCCATTGCCACCAGCACCGCCGTTACCGCCGAGTCCGCCAGTGCCTCCGGTCCCACCGTTACCTCCGGCACCGCCGTCGCCACCGAGTCCGCCAGTTCCACCGGTGGGTCCTGTAGTCCGCCGTCGCTCCGGTGGGTCCAGTCGCCCCGGTAGGCCCTGTCACTCCAGTCGCTCCTGTTGGGGTGTTCGTCCCGGTAGGTCCGGTTGAACCAGTTGGGCCGGTCGGACCCGTTACGCCTGTCAGCCCGATCGGTCCCGTCGGTCCAGTTGCTCCAGCGGGCCCAGTTGGCCCAGTGGGGATTGCCGCTCCAGGGAAGACGACGAGATAGCTAAAGGGAAGGTTGCGGGGCATCGGGAACTGTACATTGACACTGAACCCCTGGCCGGGAGAGATCTCCACCCAGGGATACGGGCTCATGAATATGCCCGGGTTTCCCAACAGCGTGATCGACACGTAGCAATCGCCGGTCACCGCTGGTTCTGCAACCCACGCTCTGTTTGTCCGTGCACTGATCCAGCCTGTCCCGACGACGACCTCCGCGAGGAGCGTATTGCCATCCGACGCGGTAGCAGGCGTAGCGCCGGCAAGCTGAGGAACGCCAAGTCCCAGTACGCCCATGGCCGCTGCTCCGAGCGCGAGCGCCCGACGGCGGGTGACAAGTCGCGGCCCGGGTACGTTTTCCGGCGTCGATGACTTTGCAGCGTTCGACGGATCTGGGCGGGCGTCGCCATCTGCCATAGCCTGTCCTCTTCTCTCGTTTCGCTGGATGAATACCTGACATCCGCGGTGACTCTGTGGCCGTTCAGCGAGCGGGCCAACGGCACACCTTGGTGAGTCGTTGGGTCTTCGTGCGATCGGCGCAAACAATAGACTTCGCGTGTCCGTGTGTCAATCACCAATTCGGGTGGTATCAGTTGACTTCTTCATCTGAATTCTTACCCGTCACCGCAGCCAATGGAACCGAAATTGAGGTGGTTGTGGCCGTCCTCGTTGGAGGTCGCCGTTCGTGCAGTGTGGAGCGTCACCGGAACCGTAGCCTGGCAGCGGCACTGGCCAGTAAGAGGAAGAGACGGATCGACTATGCAACCGAGCCGAAATCGGCGGCGAAAGCCAGAACCAGCAGATGCTGTTGCCGGCCGATCAGCGAATTGAATTCGGTCACCACCAGCCTGTCATTCAATCCAGCGTAGCCACAAAGGAGATTGCGACATGCGGCAGCGACCGGATGCGTTGATCTTGATCGCCATCTACGAGTTCGTTACGGCCGCGATGCTCTTGATCGTGTCCTGTATCGTGCTCCCGATCGCGCTCTTGATCACGCCCTTTGCCTCGAACGGCTTCGGACAGTTCATCGGCAGGTTCCTCGCGATCGGGGCCTCACTCACCGTGGTATTTGGCTTCGCGGTCGCCTCAGCGATTGTGGGGGTTGGGCTGCTCCTGCTCAAGGAATGGGCACGCATCGGCGCGATCCTACTGGCGATCCCAGCGATCGTCTTCTTCCCAATCTGGACAGTGATCGCAGTGCTGATCATCGTCTACCTGGCAGGTGAAGAGGGTCGGGCCCTCTTCCTGCATAGTCGCCGGGCGGCCCTGGTCGCGGCGCGGAACTACCGCGAGGAGGCAAACCAGAACCAGACGGTCTTCTATCCGTCGGCAACCGACGAGCCCACCGTCAGCCCGCCTACCTGGGGGCCGCAGCAGGCGTCCGCGAACGGGGCGACGACACAGGGGAGGGGCTGGAAAAACAAGGCCGCGTCGGCTGAAACCGACGCGGACGTAACCTGGGTAGAATCGGTTCCGGAGGTTAGCGGACGAGAGTCAACCGGCGATGACGTCAACGAACCGCGCGTTGGCTGACGTGCCTAGTTACTACCTTCCGGAGCACCAACCTCACCCTTCGGCTTGATCATCATGACTGGAGTGGTTCCTACCTTGAGAATGCGCTCCGCCACGCTGCCGAAGACCAGTCGTCCGAGCCCGCTGCGGCCGTGCGTGGCCATCACGATCAGGTCGACCGACATCTCGCGCTCCAGCGCCAGCAACTGGTCGGCGGCGAAGCCTTCGAGCACTTCGGTGCGAACGTTGAGGCCCTCTTTCTTTAGTGGTTCGGCGACCGCAGCCAGGTATTCCTGAGCTTCTTGAACCAGACGCTGGCCAATCTCGTTGAACGTGTCTGCTGAAGCGGGTGCCATCGGCTCGCTGCCCAGCATGCCGTAGAGCTGCGTGGTCTCGGCTACGCGCACCAGCACCAGTTCAGCGTCGAATGCCCGCGCGATCTCCTTGGCGTATGGCAATGCGGCCTCGGCATGCACCGAGCCATCGAGCGACACCATGACCGTCTCGACCGTCTCGGCGCGCCGGTCCTTGGCCCCGGAGCGGATCAACAGGACCGGGGCGCCACTGCCACGGACGACCTTATCGGCGACGCTGCCATAGAGCCAGCGACCAATCCCGCTCCGACCATGCGTGGTCATGACGATAATCGGGTCGGTCATCTCGTCGGCGCCGTCGACGATCTGGTCCGCTGGTTGGCCCATGCGTATGCTGATCTGTACCCGATCACCGAACGCCTTGGCCTCCTCGCGCAGGTAGGTGCGGGCCTCAGCCTCGGCCGAAGCCGGAGCATCGGGCGGCACGACGCGCATCAGATGCAACGGCGCGTTCGACTTCCGCGCGATGGCTTCGGCGTATGGCAGGGCTTGCTCCGCCAGATCCGACCCATCCAGGGGAACTATCACTGTGCCGATCATCGTCTCTCCTTCATATATGAGATGGGGGACAGCCGCACAACCGGAACGCTTGATGTGCTGGTCTCGCCGCAATCCGCCCACGTCGCGCCGTTTGACCCGCCTCGCGCGGCGTCGCGAACAAGTCTATACGAGCAAACGTGACGGAGAAACACCAACGACCACACGTTCGCAACATCTTTGTCGCAAATTTCGCTGTGGAGTAATGGCTCGAGCACGTTTCCGCCAGCTTTCAAGCTGCCCGACGCGCCGCTCCTGCGCTATGATGCCTTTTTAGGCACTGATCAACCGTTGATAGCAACAGATGGCAAGAGCTGGAGGGTGGCATGACCGAGCAGGCGAACCGAGTCAACGCGGAGATGCTCGAGAAGTACACGGCGGACGTTTTGATGGGCTTCGGCCTGACGGCGGAGGATGCACGCATAGCCGCCGAAGTGCTGGTCGCATCTGACGTCCGGGGCATCGACTCCCACGGCGTTCCGCGCATGGGCTATTACGCCGAGCGTCTGCGCAAGGGCCTGATCAACGTCAACGCGGATTTGACGGTCGTCACCGAGACTCCGGCCACCATCGCTTTCGACGCCAACAACGGCATGGGTCATCCCGCCTCCTACCGAGCCATGACGCGCTGTATCGAGAAGGCGAAAGAGACTGGCCTGTGCATGGCCACCGTACGCCATAGCAACCACTTCGGCATCGCGGGCTACTACGCCATGATGGCGCTGAAGGAGGGGCTGTGTGGCCTGGCCATGACCAATGCGACGCCACTGGTCGTCCCCACTTTCGCTCGTGAGCCGGTCCTGAGCACCGCGCCAATCGCCGTTGCCATTCCGGCGCGCGATCAGCGTCCGATCGTGATCGATATGGCGACCAGCACCGTGGCCTGGGGCAAGGTGGAAATCGCTCGTCGTGAAGGGAAGCCGATTCCAGCCGGTTGGGCGTACGACAAGGACGGGAACGACACGACCGATCCCTGGGCCGCCGTCTCCCTCACCCCGCTCGGTTGGACGCGCGAGCTTGGCAGTCACAAGGGCTACGGCCTCTCCCTCTTCGTTGAGGTCCTCTGCTCCCAGTTGGCCGGTTCCTCTTGGAGCCGCTACGTCGGCGGATCACGATCTACTCCACCTCGACCGTCCGACACCGGTCATGCTTTCATGGCCTGGCGCATCGACGCCTTCCGTCCGGAGGATGAGTTCTACACTGACGTCGACAGCATGCTAGCCGAGCTGAGGGCGTTGGAACCCTCCGCGGGCCACGAGCAGGTCTTGGTGCCCGGAGATCCGGAAGACATTGCCGAGGCAGATCGCCGCGAACGGGGCATCCCGGTCCACCCGAGCGTGCTGGACGAACTGCGCAAGCTCGGCACCGAAGTGGGAGTCAACGCGCCGTTCTAGCACAGGCAAGAGACTCGAGGGAAAACGTGGCGGGCTGACCTCTCTCGGCAACGTAGAGGCGGGACCTGTGCCCGCCTCCGCCAGCGGTTCATGCGACTAGCAGACTTCGTAAGCACGATCGTGAGCGCGTGGTGTCAGACGGCCAGAGTCGAGATCGACCGCCTTATCAAAAGAAACGCATTCGGCTACCACTCGGTGTGTATGCACAGCCGGGTATACGTGCCTTTGTCACCATCACCACAGTTGGGCGCAATCGAGCATTCGACGACGTGGACTTCGCTGACATCTGTATCAATCAGCTACGTGTACAGTCAGTAGAGCACCGTGTAGCTGTGCTTACGTACTGCTTCATGCCTGATCATCTCCACCTTCTCCTCCGCATCGATGGAGAAGTCGGGGTGGTCGAGTTTGTTGGCAAGTTCAAGAGCGTCGCAACCCGGCTCTGGTGGACGCGGGGAAACACCGGCCGCCTTTGGCAACGAACCTTTCATGACCATCTACTCCGCGATACCGAAGATGAATCGGAGTATGTGAAGTACATCCTGACGAACCCGGTTCGCGCGGGATTGGCTGATGACTGGACTCAATACCGATTTGCAGGTTCGTTCGTGTTTGCGTTGCCCGATGGTTTGTTGTAGCCGAACAAACCCAACCTGCTTCTGAAACGTAGAGGCGGGACCTGTGCCCGCCTCAAATTGGTACCCAACTTAAGACCTGTGGGTAATTCGGCGTGTTGAGGGCGCGTGGGCTAACGGGTTGGCGTTGTACTGATTGGCTGCACATCGACGAGGCGGGCACAGGTCCCGCCTCTACGCTGAGACGAAGACTTCCCCGGGCCGCCTTGCCAACCAGGCTTCGAAGTCCAGTTGCTCGGAGAAGTGACCTTCAGGGTTGATCTCACGTAACGTCCGGCGCAAGTCGGCCTCGAACGCGGCTTGCTTGTCACCCAGCACGTGACGCGAGCAGAAGGAGGTCGAGTAGAGATAGCCCACGATGTCGTCGATCGACGGGAAGCGCTCGACCGTGGTCTGGTAATACTCGACATCGGAAAAAGCCGAAGCCTGCAGCGTCTCGGTGAAGGGTACGTGGCGCACATTGTAGGTGCCGCTCCCGGCCCGTCTCACGTCTCCTAGCCAGCGGCGGATCACCTGCTGCGTCGCGTGCTGCCAGTCACCCGAGATGTGCCAGATGCGCTCGGCGTCCGAGCAAATCACCACACTGCCATTCGACTCGATCATCTGGTCGAGCGTCCGCAAGATGGCGTCTCGCTCCATCCAATGAAATGAGCGGCCGAAGGTGGCCATCCGCACGCTGCCGATCTCCTGGCTAAGCCGCTCCAGGTCGGTGTCCCTCCCCTGCACCCAACGGGCATTCGCGACTCCGGCGCGCTCGGCTACCGCAGCCGCCTCGGCCAGCATAGCCGGATCGGGATCGTATCCCACGACCTCGGCAAAGTGTGGAGCGAAAGGGATGGCGAGCTGGCCGGTGCCGCAGCCGATGTCGATGAGTCGACCGGTCCCGTCCAAGCCGAAGCGTTCGGCCACGTGCCGGAAGAAGACGTCCGGGTAGGGTGGGCGATAGCGAGCGTAATACGCGGCCGCGCTGGCGAAGAGATCGGGCGAGTGCTCGCTCATTGGGCCTCGCGCTTTCGCAGAAGCTCGTCGGCCGCCACCTGCTCCATCTCGGTAAGCATCGCTACTCGACGCCGGAAATGCTCCTCGGTGCTCCACTCAGCTGAGAGGTACGTTCGAATCAGATCGAGTGCCAGCCGGTCGCCGACGATCTGCGCGCCCAGGCACAGGATGTTGGCGTTGTCGTGTTCGACCGACTGATGCGCCGAATAGACGTCATGACACAGCGCCGCGCGAATGCCTGGAGTCTTATTGGCCGCGATGCAGGCGCCGATGCCCGTGCCACACACCAGAATGCCGCGATCGAAGCTCCCTGCCCGGAGCGGATCGCAGACCCGACGGGTGATGATCGGGAAGTCGACAGGCGCGGTGCTGTCGGTGCCAACGTCTTCAACCTGATGTCCCCAGGATCGCAACGCGTCGACGATGGTCCCCTTGAGGGGAAATCCCGCGTGATCGGCGCCGATGACGACGCGCATCGAGACCTCCTGACCCACTTCATTCGGCCGTTCTCATCCGCAGTCTGATTGAACCACGCTTCGAAATGAGCGTGAACGGGGCGCTCCCAGTCTGGAGCGCCCCATGGCGTCGGTTACATCGGTGGCTGAATGTTGAAGTCCGTATTGAAGTCGGAGAAGAGGATCTCGGTCTTGGTGGTGTCGACCTCGCTCGTGATCTTATAGGGAAGCTGATCCTTCTGGCCGACCCAGATTGTCGAGGTCGTCGTGTCGGAGAGTTTGTAGGTGTAGACGTCACACTTGACGCCGTTGATGGTGTCTTCGCCAGTTTTGGTGAGCGATCCGGAGTTGGCTTCGGGGGTACCTAGAGAGCTCAGCAGGCTGTCGCCCGTTAGTGAGGGGATGCCGTCCGTGGTTCCAGCCGGAGCCTTTTGCCAGGTGCCCGCGAGCTTCAGGTAGGTGGTATCTCCAATGGTGATCGTCTCGAGATTCTGGCCGGAGACGGTGATGACGGAGTGGGTCTTATCCGGTGTGGTGACCTCGACCGTCCCGGAGACGTCCGGCGTGCTCGCTCCATTGCTATAGACCTTGACTGTCATCTTGTACGACTTCAGCGACTGCCAACTCTGGGCGATCTGATCCAGTCCGGTTATGCCGGACAATGGAACACCCGTCGCGGTGCTGGTAGATCCCGAGGCTGCCTGGGTTGCCGTGCTGGTCGAGACCGTGGTGGCCGTTGCCGTGGTCGCCGTGGCTGCGCTTGTCGTGGTGCTGGCACTGGTTGCGGTGGCCTCTGTGGTCGACGTCGACTGGCCCGTCGCAGCGGCACTTGCCGCGCCGGTCACCTGGGTGGTGGAAGTCGTGGCCGCGGACGTGCTCTGCGAAGCCGCCGACGTTGCGGTGGACTTGTTCGAAGTGCCGCCGCAGGCGCTAAGCGCCAGCGACGCGGCGATGACAAACGGAGCGATCACTTTTCCCCTGCGTGAATATGACAAGACGGATCGCCGTAACTGCATGGTGTCCCCCTACTGTGTTCCATGATGACATTCAAGGCGTCGTAACGGTCACGAAATGATAGAGAGGCGAGGCGCCAATGTCCAGGTCCATATGGGCCAGGACCCAGAGTCGCTGGACCTTCGGTCCTGGCACAGCCCTCGCGATTTCGTCGGTAGGGTAAAGACAAGATGTATCGTGAGATGAACTGAAACGGGGAGAGCGATGGCTGCAATCGACCTCGCGCGAGTCTACATTCAAAAGGTCAATGGGCAGGATGGTGCTGGTGCGGCCGAGTTGTTTGCCGAGGATGGCGTCATCGTCGATCCCACTGGGCGGCGACATGCGGGCTGGTGGGAGATCGCGGCCTTTGTCACTTCTGCCGCACCCGGAACGATCGCCCATATCGCCGATCGCCATATGGACTCGTACCGCGTCGTGCTCCTCGGTACCGTGATGACGGTCAATCTGCCTCCGGCCGAAGTCGAGTGGGACTTCGAGACGAACGGAGATCGCATCGAGCGGCTGACGATCAGAACGCTGCACGGTCAGATGAGCGACGAGACGACGTCACCTACGAGCAGCGACAGGCAATGAATTCCAACCAGCCCGGAACCTCGTCAGGTTGCAGCATCGCGTGGTCCGCGTCCGCCAGCGACATCTCGAAGACGATGCCGTAGCGATCGACCAGGAAGATCGCGACTCGCGGCTCGTTGTTGGGGTCGATCAGGCCATAGCGCCGGTGAATCTCGTTGCCAACATCGAGAAGTACCGGGAAGGGCCACTCGGGGGCGTCGTCTAACGCCTCGGTAGCTACCGCAAGCACCTCGCCTGCCTCGGCCTGAATCGCGTCGCGTCGTTCAGCCAGCCCGTGCAAATACGCCTGACACCTAGCGCAATCAGCGCCATGGGTGAAAACCAGCGCCAGGTTGCGCCGCAGGTAGAAATCGTGCAGGCGAACGTCGGAACCGTTCTGCGTCTTGCCGGAGAAGCTGGGCAGGCGATCGCCACGCTGAGGGATCGGGGTCGTCGAGTTGGCGGATCTGGTCGTCATGGTAACCTCTCCAGTCACGCTATGCCGGAAGAAACACTCAGACCAATCAGGGTTGGCTCGGATGGCACCTCGCGCCCGAGCAGCAGGACGCGAAAGCGGCCCATCGCGCCCGGATCGATCATGCGAATCACCGCCGAGCGGATGCCGACATACTCTTCATAGGACATGCCAGGCTCGCGCTGCGCGTCGACCAAAAGCTCGCCGATGCCTGCACCACTCAGGAAATCGGCTTGGGTGGTCAGTCCAAGCACCTGCAGTCCGTGTTCGGTCGCGGTCCGCTCCAACGTGCTGAAGTCGACGTGTGCGGTCAGGTCCTGATTCCCAATTGCCGCAAACGGATCGTCGCTAACGGTGTGCTGGTAATAGGTACGCAGCGTCCCCTGAAGATAGTCGGAGCTATAGAGCTGTTCGGCCCGGTAGCCGTAATCAATTGCCAGGACGTAACCGCGCCGAATCACATGCGCGAGTTCGGCGATCCAGGGTTCCAGCCCCAGGTTGATTTCCGCGATCTGCCCTTCCGCCAAAACGATCCCTTGAGTTTCAAGGTAGTGACCGATCTCTGGTGATGATGGCGGCCCCGCTTCTTCGGCAAACCAATCATCGCGCCAGACGACATAGCGCTCGTATAGCTGCCCGCCTCTGCGTTCGATCCGGTGTACTGGCAAGGCATCCAGAAATTCGTTGGCCAGTACGCAACCGATGAATGGCTCATCGGATGACTGGCTGAGCAGTCGGTCGAATCCATCGTCCATCAGACGCGATCGGAGCTCTTCCGCGCGGAGTTGATTGATCTCGACCGGCTGATAGCGGACCCGCTCAAGCATGGATGGCGCGTCGATACGCAGTCCGTCCAGAATCGTGAGCGCGAGTGTCCCGGCCCCGGCCCCATACTCGCGTAGCGTAAACGGGTTGGGATGGCCGAGCAGTTCGTCCATCTGCATCAATTGGCGAGCCAGCGTCTGGCCGAAGATCGGGTCCGCTTCCGGAGCCGTCAGGTAGTCGCCACTCCGGCCTGGTCGCGTGCTCAAGCTGCGATAGTAGCCGTGCTCGGGATGGTAGAGGACCTCCTGCATGAAACGATCGAACGTGATGCGCTCCTGGGTTGCGATAAGCTCGCGCAGCAATTCGACCAGTTTTGGGTTGCTCTCGGTTGGGTGTGCATTCCGCTCCATAACGGCGATTGTACCCTGTGATCTACGGCGATAATTCGCGCTCAACTTGTTTGGGCAGGTGCCAGATCCGTAGAATCGGTCTATGAAGCGCGAGAGACCGCCACTGCGTCCAATCACCGAGCGCCGTCGTCGCCGCATGGTCGAAGTACTGGAGCGGCGTCAGCCCGACCTCACGGTCGTCCTCGAGAACGTCCACGATCCGCACAACGTCAGCGCCGTTCTGCGCAGCTGTGATGCGGTTGGCATCTCCTCCGTGCATCTCGTCTATTCCGTGGAAGAGCGGCCGGAGCTGAGCCGAGGCGTATCGGGGAGCGCGCTTCGCTGGCTCGACGTGGTCGACCACGACAGCATCGACGCCTGCTACGCGGCGCTACGAGAGAAAGGCTTCACCATCTACGCCACGCACCTGGACGAAAACCGGGTGGATCTCTTCGATCTCGATTTAACGAAGCCGACCGCACTGGTCTTCGGCAACGAGCGGCGTGGCCTCTCCGCTGAGGCAGTCGCGGAGGCGGACGCGACGGTAATAATTCCGATGATGGGGATGGTGCAGAGTCTGAACATCTCCGTCGCCTGCGCCGTTTCCCTCTACGAGGCGCTACGGCAACGCCGTGCATCCAACCTCTACCGCCGGCCTCGATTGGCGCGGACAGAGATCGATGCGCGCCTCACCCGCTGGTTACGGCGTGAGCGGCGCATTATTCATTAGTAGGTGGCGACTGATTCTCGGTCTCGCGCCGTCGCAGATGATAGCGCGACTGATCGGTCCCCAACCAGCGCTCCGGCAAGGACAGGAGCGCGAGGGTGATGACCGCAATTACCACTCCCCCCACCGCCACGAGGTAAAATCCCGCGCCGACGAGGAGTCCGATGGCGGCGGCCACCCAGATGGCCGCGGCGGTCGTGATGCCTTTGATGCGATCTCTTGACTGCAGAATCGCGCCGCCACCCAGAAAGCCGATACCACTGACGATGGCGGCGGCGACACGTGTCGGATCGAGTGAGATGGCGTTAGGACCGGGAGTGAACTCGTGGGTCAGCAGCAGTGAACCGACCATGAAAAGGGCTGCCCCTTCGGCCACGAGCATGTGGGTGCGAAGACCTGCAGGCTTGTCGCTCAGCTCGCGTTCCAGCCCGAGCACGGCGCCGAGCAGCGCCGCGACGGCAATGCGGATGAGAGCATCGGTTTCGGAGATCACGGTCGTTCCTCTTCTGGGAGACATGGTCGCGCCGCCTGATTTCCGCCATTATGGCATTCCTGATCCGGGCTGTCCGGACCAGAAAGAGGATGAAGCGCGGCTTTTGGCACGCATGTTGACTAGAAAAGCAGTGAGCGGCTGTAGTCAACGCCGCGTACAACAACAGCGCGCGATCCGCCGCGCGCCGCAAAAAGCTCGCGGTATAGAGGAGATGAGTCGGATGACATCTACCCGCGGTCGGGCGTTCTTCGAATTCGCCCGGTCCGGAGCTGTTCAACATGCATGAGGATCCATTTGCCGCCGTCGGTGACTGGTTAGATACCATGCGTCGCACGCATGGCGGGCGGTTCATTCGTTTCGCGATCGTGGGGACCAGCGGCGTGCTGGTGAACTACGTGGTGCTCATCGCGCTGGTTGAACTTTTGGGGCTTAATCGCCTCATCGCGGTGGCGCTTGCGAACGAAACGGCCATTCTGAGCAACTTCTTCTGGAACAATCGCTGGACCTTCAGCGATGCCGGGCGACAGACTCCAGTCCTGATGCGAGCCCTGCGCTATAACGCCTTCGGCCTGGGCGGCCTACTTCTCTCGGTAACGGTGTTGGGTCTGCTCACCTATGGCCTGGGATTGCAGTATCTGATCGCCAATGCCTTTGCCATCAGTGCATCGATGACCTGGAATTACCTGTCGAACGCTCGCTGGACCTTTTCGGTCAAGACCAAGCACGTCCATCACGAGCGTCGTCCTGGTCCAATGCGTCATGCCGAGCAGCCGGATGGGTCGTAGAAACCGGAGAGATTCCTCGGATTGACCGTCCCAAATGTGATGGCCCCGTTATGTGTTGCATGAGTCAGGTGGTCGAGCGCACGGTGACGAAGGATCACGTCCCGATGATAGGATCGATCCTTCGTCACCGTATGGCGTACCAGTAGTGGTCTATTGCGCCCCATCGTCGTGGGCGGTGAGATCAGGTTGTCTGGACTACTGACGGCAGAATGAAGCGATAGCCGATGCCACGCTCTGTCCGGATGTAGCGTGGGTTCTCAGCGGCATCGCCCAGTTTCTGCCGCAGTCGTCGGATGAAGACCTTCAGGTAGCGTTGGTCCGTGACCCACTCGCTTCCCCAAACCTTATCGAGCAGCAATTGATGGGTCATGACGTTTCCGGCGTGTCGCACCAACTCCTCCAGCAGCCGGTATTCGGTGTGGGTGAGTGGCACCGCCTGACCGTTTAGCCGCACTTCGTGGGACGTGAAGTTGATAGTCAGATCACCGGACGAGAAGCTCTGGTCGGCTTTGGATTGCGCTCCGTGAGCGCGACGCAGCAGGGCGCGTAACCGGGCCATCAGCTCCAGATGGTCGAAGGGTTTGACCAGGTAGTCGTCGGCACCGAGATCGAGCGCGCGTACTTTGTCCAACGTACCACGGCGGACAGTGAGCATCAAAATTGGAACGTCAGACGACTCGCGAATCTGACGACATACCTCGAAGCCATCCGGAGGCGGCATTGAGACGTCGAGAATGACGAGATCGGGTTTCGACTCGGCGAACCGCGCCAAAGCCTCGTTGCCATCCGATGCCTGAATCACCTCGCAGCCGGGCCAGCTCATGCGTGCCGCGAAGGCCACGACTTCGGCGATGTCTGGTTCGTCGTCAGCAATGAGCAGCTTCAAAGTTCGATGTCCGTTCCCGCCAGCGGAATGGTGATGATGAACGCGCTGCCATGCCCCGGCTGGCTCACGACTCGCACACGCCCTCGATGCAGTGTAGCGAAGGTATCAACGATGGCGAGTCCGAGTCCGGACCCGCCCGCGGCAGTTCCCTTACGATAGTAGCGCTGAAACAAATGCGCCTGGTCGTCGACCGATATTCCCGGCCCTTCATCGCGCACCACGAGCTCGACTTCCGATCGGCGGATCTTCCCTTCAATCTGGATCACCGTCCCGGGAGGAGTATGCCGGTGGGCATTGGCTAACAGGTTGACGATCATCTGCTCGAGCATCGTGGCATCGCCGTAAACGGGCAACGGAATCGGGAGCGAAGCTGTCAACGTCTGGCGCTTCTCGCGCGTGAGCAGCCGCACCGTGGAAACCGCTGCGTTTGCGGCTTCCCGCAGGTCCAGCAGCTCCATCTCCGGTTCAAGCGTGCCGCTGTCAAGCTGATTCAGCAATAGGAGATTGCTGATCTGGATTCCCAATCGGTCGACGTTACGCCGAACGTTGTTGAGCAGCCCTTGCTCGTGACTCTCGAGCCGATCTTCCATCTGTTGGGCCAGCATGCCGACTCCCGCGCGAATCGCCGTCAACGGTGTTTGCAGATCGTGCGACATGGTCTCGACGAATTCGGTTCGCAGGCGGTGGAGCTCGCGCCAGCGCATGGTGTGCTTGCGTTCGAGCAGTAGCTGTCGCCGCACGATCGTCGTTCCGATGCCCACCACCACCAGGATAATGAGTCGAGAACCGATCTGACGAAGATCGGTCTCCGATGCCGACCAGCTAGGCAGTGCCGTGGCGACAGTGGCGAAGATGCCGACCGTCACCCCGATGTAGAGCCTCGCCTGCATCGTGGTCATGCTCATCCCGGCAGTGATGATTCCCAGGAAGAAGATCACGAAGAGCGGACCACCCGGTGCTTCATCGAGGTAGTAGGTGAGCATGGCTATGGGAAGGTCGAGCAGGGCGATAGCGGAGAATGAGCCAAAAAGCCTTGTCCAACGTCGCAGGAGCTCGGTCGCGAGGTTGTAACCCATAAAGCCGAGAACCACGATCCAGAGCGGATACGGTGACCGCGTGTCGATGGACCAGGCGAGCGTAAGCGTGAGTGTGGCGATGAGGATGGTCCAGCGCAGCATCGTAAGGGCATGAGGTATCGGACTTCCGGGCAGCAGGAGGGTATCGGCGGCGTCTTCGTAGTGGTGGTCAACAGTCTGGTACGCAGCAGCGGAAATTGGCTGGGCGCGTCGCAGGAATCGGAGCCGCGATAACATGAAATAGTGTCCTTGTCGCAACGTGGCGGGCACGAGCCGGAATGTCGGATGGTCGATGGAGAGCCCTGACGATCCGCACGCGTTGCGGCCTGAACACTCATGTCATCAGTCGCATGTTTCACGTTCACCAGAGCTGTGGGCGCATCTTGTGAGGCGCTGGTGGTGGTGTGCGAGGCCGCGAGCAGTCATTGGATTTCGGCAATAAGCGTAACATAATGCAGGTCAGTCGGGCCGAGCTCGTTCTGTCCGGAGATTGATTACCGCGCAAGCTGACAACGTTGTCTGAAGACGATCAGGGATCCCAAGGATCCCTGATACCGTCACTCAGTGGGGTTCATGATCAGTTCGCGTGCCGGAAAACTCCAGAATCAGCCGCGAGATAACGCAACCATGCGTTCGCCGCGAGGCTCGGATTCCGCCGCAACCGGGCTCTGCCGCAACATGTGCAGACCGAGCCACACGAACCAGACAATCAACCCCAGTCCAAACACGGCTCCCAGCGCCTCACCAAGCGCGGGGATGAGCGAGAGCACTCCCGCGCCCCCAACGACCACGCCAACGTAATTGAGCGCTCGGGAGAGTTCCGCGGCCCGCAGCGCGGCCCAACTGACCAGCAGGACCCAGACTCCGCCGACAATCTCGTTCCCACCGCCAAGGCCATTGACGACGAACTGAAGGGACAGCCACGTTGATTCGGCCTGATCAGGATTGTTCTTGCTGAGATCGACCACGACGCCAGCACCGATATTGGCGACCATACCGCTGGCAATGACCAGCCCGGACCAGATCAACCCAAAGGCTGTCGCCACCTGCATGATGGCTGGTGATTTGGCTTTCAGTCGCTCATGCAGCGCCAGAGCAAGCACGACGAGAGCGATACCAAACATGACGTAGATGGTGAAGTTCCACGCGTACATGACCAGTTGGTTGTCAGCCAGGAAGGCCACGTTTTCAGCCGGATCGATATCCAGGCTGCCGTAATCCGCGTCAGCCAGCAGCGTGAAGAAGAGGGCGAAGCCCACGACAAACGTTGCGGCTTCGATCAGTGACGCAATGCCGCCCAATCGTTGCAGGTTTCTCATTCAATTCTCCGTTCTCAATCATGTCTGTTCATGGCGCCGGGGTTGAGATCTCCTGGCCGGTATGACGGTCGATCGTCGCGTCGATGCTCACCCCAGCAGGTAACGTGTCAGGCCGCTGCGACCACTGCGCGTTCCCTCCACTTCTCGACGTTGATCCCTTTCGCCAGAAGCCAGAGAAGCAGCAGCAACTCACCGACAAACGTGAATTCGCTGAAGACGACGTCGAACGACGGGAAGAGGAAGTAGGTGACCACGTCAGCCATGTAGCCGAAGCAGGCGACAAACAGGAGGATGCCCACAATCCGAGGAAGGAATCTGGAGCGATAGACCAAGTAACCGAGTGGGAACAGCCACAGTCCGAAGAAGACCTGGGCGATCATGTACCCGGCTTCGTGGAGATCGAGGAACGTCATGGCGAGTGCCTGCCGCTGATCCAGATCGAACGCGTTTAGAAATCCATCGCCGTTGAGCATCATCAGCGCGCCGTACTGATTCAACATGTTGGCACACGTGATCGTTACCGCGACGATGACCAGGATGACCATCAGGACCGCGAGATTTCGGTTGATCGCTTTGAGCAACTGATAGAGCAGAAGCGCCAGAACGACGAACACGACCTGGCCGATTAGCTCGACGACGATCCCGGCCCGGAACAGGGATTCGGACGACAAGATATTTGCGGCCGTGCGTACGGCGTCGCCAGGGACGATGAGATTCTGGCGTACGAAGAACTCAGCGAACCCGCCACATATGGCGAGAATCAGGTAGAGGAGCCCGGCAATTCGGGCAACGTTCCGCGGCGACTTGATGGCGATATCGGTTTGCATGGCAGGCATAGACTCCTTGATTTCGCGTGGCGAACGGTCTGACTGTCGGTACTATTCCAGTCGCTGGTTGCGGGGAAAGCGGTATTCGGTCAACGTTTGGTAAACGTCAGGTGAATCGACGTTTACCCACTGGCGGTGCCGACTCCTTGCGGGGTCGTTCAGCTTCCGCTGAGTGACCAGGCGCCGTTAACGAATTGCCATTGATTCGCCTGCACCTACGGAGTACCATCCCGTCCGTTTGAATGGCGCCCGGTGACGGGGTCACGGTGAGGGTCAATGGCTCGGCGGGATCAGACGGTCGGGTCGCTCTTCGTACTTCTATCGACCTTCGGGTTCGGCACGCTCGCGATCTTCACCCAGTTCGCGTATGCCGCCGGGCTGAACGTCACCACCATGCTGGCGATTCGCTTTGCCTTTGCGGCCCTCTTCGCCTGGCCGGTGCTGATCGTCCGGCGCCAGTGGCGCGTCTCCTGGCGTCGCGCATTGACTCTGGCGTTGATCGGTCTCTGCTATATCGTCAATGCCGTCACCTACTTCGTCGCCCTGCAATACGCCCCAGTCTCGGCCGTCACGGTCATCTTCTATACCTATCCGGTAATCGTGATGTTGCTCTCGATCGCCTTCCTGCACGAGCGACTCACCATGCTCCGTGCGCTGGCGATGGGCCTGGCCCTGCTGGGCGGCGTGGTGATGCTCGGCTTGCGCTTCTCCGGCTTCAGTGGTCGCGGACTGCTGCTGGCCGGGATATCGGGCGGCTTCTATGCGCTCTACATCGTGCTGAACTCGCAGTTGACGCACGATATCCCGGTTGGAATCACCAGTACCTGGGTCATGAGCGGCATGGCGGTCTCGTTTCTGGCCTTTGGCGCGGTGAGCGGTCAAATGGACTTCGGGTTCAAGCCACATGGCTGGCCGCTCATGCTGGGTATGGTGGTCTTTGCCACGGTTCTGCCGGTGCAGTTCTTCCTGGCGGGCGTGTTCAAGATCGGGCCAATGCTGGCTGCGGTCATCGGTACCTTCGAGCCGGTCGTCACCATGGTCCTCTCGGCCCTGCTGCTGGGTGAGCATATCGGCGTCTACCGCATCGTTGGTGGCACGTTCGTGTTAGTGGCCATTATCCTGCTGCGCATTCCAGTTCCCGCTCGGGTGGTGGAGCCCGTTCCCGCCGTGAGTGGCACCCCTTCGCGCGTCTAGCCTGTACCAAACGGATTGTGCCCCGGTCGAGAGCCGTGTAGGATCGACAGGCTGGCAACTCGAATGAGCCGACGTTTGCAACGTGGCGACGGCATCTCAACCAGTCGTGGGGAAGGCAGAGCAGATGGCAATTTCCTGGGACAGCGTGCGTGACGAGGTTACGTCACATCTTCAGCAGTTGATTCGATTCAACACGGTCAATCCGCCGGGTAACGAGATCCAGGCGGCCAACTATCTGAAGGAGATCGTCGAGCGCGAGGGGATCGAAGCGCAGATACTCGAGAGTGCTCCGGGCCGTGGAAACTTCGTCGCCCGCATTCCGGGTACGGGCAACGGCCGGCCGATCATGCTCATGGCGCATAGCGACGTGGTGAGCGTCGAGCCTGAGAAGTGGACCCACCCCCCGTTCAGCGGTGATATCGTCAATGGACAGATCTGGGGCCGCGGCGCGGTCGATACGAAAGACCTCGTCGCCTGCGAGTTGATGGTGATGCTGCTGGTCAAGCGGAGCGGCCTGACGCTCGATCGTGATCTGATCATGGCGACCTTTGCCGATGAGGAAGCGGGCGGACGTTACGGCGCGGGCTGGATGTGGGAAAACCACCGCGACCTGATCGACGCCGAGGTGGCGATCAACGAGGGTGGCGGCTTGGCCATCGCCGTCGGAGGCAAGCGCTTCTACCTGTGTCAGACGGGTGAGAAGGGCGGCGCCCGCATGCGACTGATCGGCCGGGGCGCTCCTGGCCACGCCTCTGTGCCGCTGTTCGATACGGCGATGCTGCGTGCCGCACGAGCCGTCACCAAGCTGACCGAACATACCTTCCCCACCATCATGACCGACACGGTGCGTCAGATGCTCACGGCTATGGGCGATTCCCTCGGCGAGAGCACCAGCAACCAGTTTCAGTCGATCCTGGCGAATCCCTCCTGGGATGCCCTGTCGCAGCTGCCGATCGGCCAGGACGAGCTCCGGTCCCTCTACGCCACCACGCGTAACACGGCCGTGCCGACCATCATTCACGGCGGTCACCGCATCAACGTCATCCCGTCGGAAGTTATCGTGGACGTCGATGGGCGCGTGCTGCCAGGCCAGGATCCGGAGAAATTCGTGCAGGAAGTGCGCGATCTCGTGGGCAAGGACGTCGACGTTGAGTCGATGCGCGGTTCGACCGGCTTGGAGGCCGATCCGAAGTCGGAGCTCTTCGAGGCGATCTCGAATACCATCTCCGATCTCGATCCCGGGGCGACCGTCGTTCCCTATCTGGTCTCCGGCGGCACCGATGCCAAGAGCATCCCGGGGGTCAAGGTGTACGGCTTCATGCCGACGCGCGACCATCCGGAGGAGTCCGGCCTGGCGCACTCGCACGACGAGCGCATCTCGATCTCGAACCTCGAGTTCGGCACGCGCACGCTCTTCGAGATCGTCAGCGATTATTGTCACGCGCAAGAGAGCTGATCGAGGTGGCAGTGTCATTCTGAGCGAAGCGAAGAATCTCTCCGTTTGTCGACGACGTGAGAGACTCTTCGGCTACGGCCTCAGAGTGACTCCTGCCGGGACCATCACGGTCGGTCACTCAAAAGCGATGATTGCAGGAGGCACATGCGCGGTCTGATCTTGTTCGACATTGACGGGACATTGCTGCAAGCCGGTGACCGGGACCATCAACGGGCCTTCGTCTCCGCCATGAAGCAGGTCTACGGCTTGCCCGCGACGCTGGACGGCGTCCCGCTGGCGGGCATGCTCGACAGTCAGATCGCGCGCCTGGCACTCAGCCGCCATGGGCTAAGCGACGACGAGATTGACGCGGGCCTCGCCCGCATGATCGAGACGATGGGCGAGCATTACGCCGAGGCCATCGCTGAGCAGAGCCGCGTCGAGCGTGTGCTGCCCGGTGTGGTCGAAGTGGCGCAGCGCCTGCAGACTGCGACCTTTGCTCTGGGCGTGCTCACCGGCAACGCGCGTTCGGTGGCCCACGTTAAACTGGCCGCTGCCGGAATTGTCCAGTATTTCGCCTTCGGCGCTTTTGGCGACTCGGCGCGCGAACGCGGACATCTGGTCGAGGTCGCCTGGAGTGAGGCCGAGACCCGCTATGGGGTGAGCTTCGCGCCGCGACAGACCCTGCTGATCGGCGACACGCCGCGCGATATCGAAGCGGCGCACGCCAACCAGGCGCGCGTGATTGCCGTGGCGACCGGCCGCTTCAGTGTCGATGTCCTGAGCGAGCACGAACCGGACGCCGTCTTCCCCGACTTGAGCGACGTCGACGCGGTTCTCGCAACCATCGAGTCGCTGACGGCGTGAGCATTGTGCCTGCTCGCCCGGGCAACGGTAGAAAGACCGTTGCAAAGGTTGACGTGACGTGCTTGGGATCGAGGTTGACTACTTCACCCAGATCAGGCCGAAGTGATTGTCACATAGTTCGCCCTGCGCCGAGAAGGTGAAGTTCGCGGTAATGATGCCGGAGGCTCCCTCGAACTGTCCTTCACCCCCATCGACCCGCCACATGACCGAGCCGTGGCTGAGGCCGTCTTCCGGGCTTGGCGCAAGATAGCCTTCGCCGATCGTGCTGAAGGTCAGGCTGTTGCCCTGGCCGAAGGTAATCGTCCCGGTCTCGGTGAAGCTGGTCTCGCCGGTCAAGCGCACCTCGGAGGTGAACTTCGCCTCTTCACCGTGAGCTGGCTCAATGCGGTTGCTGAGGCCGGATGTGCCGACAGTCGAGGTGATCTGGATACTCTGGGCACTGGTCGCGGCCTTGAGCACGGTCGGCTCCTCGGTGGGACCACCCGAGCCCTGGAACTGCATAGCGTAAGGCGCTTGACGCATGAATCTTCCCTCAGGCCATTCGTGCGACGTTGTTCGATGAGTTCACAGTAGCGGTTCGAGGGGGGCGGTACATCCTGAGGACTACGTAAATCGACGGCGACGGCTTGCGAGAGGTTTTCTGCGTAAGGCTACCGAGGTCACGATCCCGACACCGGCCTACCGAAGCCAGGTTGAAGGCTTCGAGAGATCAATCGCGTTAGACGAGTCCCTGCTCTTTGGCCCACACTGCTGCCGCTGCGCGTGAGCCGACACCCAGCTTGTTGTAAACCGATGACATATGCGTGCTCGCGGTCCGCGGACTGATGGAGAGCCGTTCGGCGATTTCCGGGTCGGTCATGCCTTGAGCGGCATGGCGGAGGACTTCGATCTCGCGTCGTGTCAGACCGGCTGGTCGCGCGACTGCCGGTGGTTGCGCGCTTGCTACTTGAAGCAGCAGGGTGTCGATGCGGTCAAGCGTCGGCGTCGCCTTAAGCGGCTCGCAGATGACTCGAGCTTCAGCCAGCAGGTTCTTCGCTGCGGACCGGTGCTGTTGAGCCAGTCGCAACTCGGCCAGCGTTATCAAGGTGAGCGCTCGCTCGAACGGGGCGTGGCATGCATCGGCCAGTTCGAGCGAGCGGTGCAGATGCTCTTCGGCTGGCGCGAACAGCTTCTCCTCGGTGTCCAGTCGTCCGAGAAAGCGGTGGACGCCGATCAATGCGAGCGGTTGTCGTGGCTGCATGGCGCGGGCAAGAGCAACTTCCGCACAGCCGCGCGCTTGTTCACGATCGCCGATGCATCGGTGGTAGTGTGCCCAGAGGAGGACCCCTTCGGACCGACCGGGAACCGTGCCGGACCACGCGAGCCAGCGGTCATGTGCTTCGAGCCAGTCGCGAGCGGCGGAAGGGTTATCCGCATCCAGCGACATCTCCGCGGCCAATCGCTGCAACGTGAGGGCGGTAATGTGGATTGTTCCGCCCGGCTCGGTCTGCGGGCCGCTCGGCAATGTCTCCTGTATCCGCTTCCAGGCTGCGTCGTTGTCACCACGGAATCGATCAAACGGTGCAGCAACCAGATCGATCACTCCGCGCTGACTCGTGTTGTACCGGCGTACGGTGGTCATTAGACGGAGAAGTTCATTCCAGCGCCCGTGTACCAGCAGTAACGGAAGCCAGGCGATCTCCGGCGGTTGATAGCTTGGGCTAAGGTCGAGGGCTTTGCGCCACGCGGCTGCTCCGGTCTCAGCAATTCTCTGGCACACTTCCACCTGGTCAGTTAAGAACGGAACCGCCACCAGTTCGAGGTAGAGCAAGTAGTTGAAGCCGACCTGGGAGTAATCCGGGGCGTCTACTTCCGTCTCTGCGGACGCACGCAACAGGAGATCTTCACAGGGTTGTGGATCGCCGAGCATGGCATGCGCCTGCATGAGTCCCAGGAACCACAGATAGGATCTCAACGGTTGAGTCGTGGCCCTCTTCGATATTTCGTTGAGGGTGTCACGGACATGACCGATCGCCACGGAGAACATCACTGGAAATGAATGGAGACGCTCTGCCGACTTTCCAAGTGACTGCTCCAATTGTCGCTGCTCTTCAGGTGTCAGAGCATCGAACGCATCGATCGCCTTCCGCATCTCGGCGACACCCTGCCCAAGATCGGCCTCGCAACAGTGTGCTTCGCCAAACACATATGCGACCGCGACGCGGAGGGCCCGGTCCTGAACCTTTGCGGCGATTCGCTCGGCCGTATCGAGAACGGTGATCGCATTATGTGGAAACGCCGAGTACTGAACGCCCGCCAACTCGACCAGAAGCCATGCCCGTTCCTCTGTTTCCCCAATCTGTGCCCGATCCATCGCCGCCAGAGCGGCTTGATAGCGCTCGATTGCGGTAACGCTTGCTCGTGCCTGGCGCGCGCGTCGACCAGCGCGAACCAGCCATTCGACGGATCGCGAATCACCCGCATGCTGGAAGTGATAGGCGACTCGATCCGGATCGGGACTCGGCAAGATAGCCAGCGACTCGGCTACCCGTCGATGCCAGGAACGGCGCTGCAGCGCAACCAGATCCTCATACAGGGTTTCGCGGATCAGTGCGTGATTGAAGTGCCAGGAGTCGTCTCCGGTGATGTCGTTCAGGATATGGGCTGATCGCCCTTTCCTGAGCGTGTCGATGAGATCGGCGTCCGTTGCATCGGTTACCCGTTGCCACAGTTCCACGGACACCTCTTGGCCGATTACCGCGCCGACCTGCAGCAACTCTCGAACCCGACCGTCAAGTCGGTTCAATCGTTGCTCGATCACGTTCCGGATGAGCGAGGGCACCGGTGCACGATCGAGATCGCCGAGACGCCAGTCCCCTGTCTCAGACAGGGTCAAGATCCCTTGCTCTTCAAGAGACCGAATCAATTCATGTAAGTAGAATGGATTGCCCTCACCGCGTTCGGCCAGCCAGCTAATCAGTCGCTTGGCGTCGGCTTCAGTCAGGCGAAGGTGTGCCGCCACCAAGGCACCGATTGCTGGCATTTCCAGCGGTCGCAGCGCAATACGCTGGGCCTTTGCCTCACGAACGAGAAGTGGGAGCAGCCGGTGCATTGGATGGGGATAGAACTCGACATCGCTACGATGGGTACAAATCAGGAGCGTCCTTTGATGAGTAAGGGCCCGTGCCCAGATTCGTAAGAAATCACGGCTACCCTGATCGGCCCAGTGCAGGTCGTCGAGGACGATGAGAAGTGGGCGAACAGCCGCGACATCCGAAAAGAAGTCGGCGAGTTGGTTGAACTGTGTTTCCTGACTTCCCTCCGCGATCGATGTCTCTGTATTGGTAAGGAACGCGGGAGGGTGTGGAAGATGGTCGTCACCTGGAGGATAAGAGTGCAGGATCTCGAGCCACGGCCCATAGGGCGGCGTGGTCGTCAGGTCGTAACATGCACCGCGTAGGACGAGGCAGTTTCGTCGCTCAGCCTCGTGCGCCAACCACTCGACCAGCGTCGTCTTACCGATGCCGGCCTCACCACCAATAAGCGTCAGAGATCCATGCCCGGCAAGCATGTTGTCGAGCGCTTGCACGAGCATTGACTGCTCGCGCTCTCGTCCGACAAGCAGCGTGCGCTTGAAATCGCCTACGCCGCGAGACGGTGACATGAGAGATCCCATCCAATGATTGTATCGGTGCGCATCTAACACTACGCACAAAGCGGAGAGAGTGGCAGCGTAGCACGATTAGCACGTGTATGGTGTAAAGATGCCAGGAACGATGTCGTATCGCAATCACACCCTATTGTTGAAATGTGGGGTTGCGCCAAACTCAATCCGCGGCGAGCGCGTAGAGTTAGTAGGCAGAACCGGAATGCGCCGGTCGCGGTTGAGGAGCGGTACATGTCCGATCGGATTGGAACCTCGAAGCGCTATAGTCGCCGCGTCTTTCTGGGTGGGCTGGTCACCCTGACCGGAGCCCTGGCTGCCTGCAGCACGGGGAATAAGTCGAACCCCTCGACTCCGGTCGGGGGCGGCCCGAACGCGGTGCAGGGAGTCGCGTCATCCACTCCGTCAAGCAGCGCGCCCATTGGCGCTCGCTACAGTAACGAGAGCATGTTGGCCGACGCCAGCATGCTGCATTCGTCATCGAGTGGCGTCAGCATCGTCGCCTTGACGCCGCCGGCGGACTACAACAAGGGACACATCGCAGGCGCGGAGCAGATCGACTGGCCCGATCTGGAACTCAGCGATTCGTCCTCCGAGGCCGCGATTCAGAAGTGGCAGCAACAGGTCGAGCAGAAGCTTGGCAACCTGGGTCTCTCGGCAAGCGACCACATCGTCGCCTATGACGGCGGCACCCTCTTTGGCGCCCGGCTCTGGTGGGTACTCGCCTATCTCGGCGTGCAGACTCAGCAGGTGCTGAATGGTGGGCTCGCGGCCTGGCAGAACGACGGCGGCCAACTAAAGACCTCGCCGGTGACCCCGACGGGTGCCACGTTTACCGGAACGGCGAATCTTTCGGTTCTCGCGGCACTAACCGAGGTTAAGAATTCGCTGAATCAGTCCGGCGTTCTGTTTCTCGATGCCCGTAGCCCCTCCGAGTACGCCGCCGGTCACATCCCTGGCGCGGTCAATCTGCAATACACTGAGAACGCCATCGCCGGGACGCCACCCTTCTTCAAGCCACAGGACACGCTGCGTCAGATGTACGAAAAAGTCGGTGCGACCACTGATAAGCTGATCATCCCCTATTGCTCGACCGGTGTACGTTCGGCCGTTACGTACTTCACCCTGCGACTGATCGGCTACGACAACGTCAAACTCTTCAGCGGCTCCTGGAACGAATGGACCGCTCACCCCGATCTTCCGGTCGCCAAGTAGCCGCCTATGCGAGCAATCGCGATCCCCAGTGTTAAGATCTCGAATGCGGGGAGCGACGCCTCGTGACATTTGTCACCAAAAAACACAAACTGCGAACACTATCGGCGGTTCAATGTCGATCCTAGGATGAAATAGAGGGCGCAACGTGGCCATTTTAGCCACGAGCGCCACTGTATTGGATCATCAACAGGGAGGAGTGAATCATCGTCACGCCATCCTCGCAGATACAAACAAAGACGATTCTTGACGTGCGCGATCTTCACAAGACATTCGGCGAGCGGGAAGTGGTGTGTGGTGTGAGCTTCGATATCGGAGCGGGTGAGATCTTTGGCTTGCTCGGTCCGAATGGAGCTGGCAAGAGCACGACCATCAACATGCTGGCGACTTACCTGAAACCAAGCGGCGGCACGGCATCGATTTCCGGGATCTCGATCGACGGATCAGGCGAAAGCCAAGCGGGTCATCGGGCTGGTACCGCAAGAGATTGCCCTCTATAACGACATGACCGCCGAGCGGAATATGCGCTTCTTCGGCGAGCTCTATGGCGTCTCCGGAGCCGCATTGACCAAGCGAATCGATGATCTGCTCGATCACGTCGGCTTGCTCGATCGTAAGGGGGATCTCGTCGAGACTTTTTCCGGCGGCATGAAGCGTCGCCTGAACCTGGCGGTCGGGCTGATTCACGAGCCACCGCTGCTGATGCTCGACGAGCCGACCGTCGGAGTCGATCCGCAGACACGCGAGTCGATCTTCGAGCTGACCGAACAGCTTTCCCGGAACGGCACGGCTATTCTCTACACCACGCACTATATGGAAGAGGCCGAGCGACTCTGCAGCCGTATCGCAATCATCGACGAAGGACAGATCGTCGCCAGCGGCACCCTGGATGAGCTGCTCGAATTGCGTACGGAGGAGCCGGTGCGAGTCGAGCGGCCGCATGGGTTGGCGGAGGTCTTCCTGCAGCTAACTGGCAAGCAGTATCGAGATTGAGAGGGTAATTGGTGCGTGCCGCATTCGCCGTTATGCAGAAGGATCTCTGGCGGTTCGTCAGCGACAAACGGGCGCTGGTGATGAGCCTGGCAGTGCCCTTCTTCCTGATCCTGGTCGTTGGAGCGGTCTTCGGCTCGTTTGGTAGCTCGACCGGCACGTCGGTCGTCGACACTCCGATCTACGTCGGTGACAACGGTGCCGTCGCACAGCAGATCGTCCAGGCCTTGAAGCAGGTCCCAAATCTGAATTTGGAGATGAAGATCGAGTGCCGCCGAAGCTCGTGATCCGGTCGAATAGCGGTGACCGAGCCGCGGCGATCATTATTCCGGCAGGAACATCGGCCGCAGTTGAGCAGGGGAAAAGCGCCGATATCACAGTGGTGAAGTCGCCGAGCAGTCAGGATTACCGGTCGCTGGTAGTTCAGTCGATCGTGGAGAACGTGGCGCAGAACTTCACGGCCGCCAACATCGCGGCGAATGTGGCGGTTACTGCGGTGCAATCGAGCGGAGCTACGGCCAATCCGACCGCGGTCGCGCAGCAAGCTCGGCAGCAGGCGGCGCAACAGCTATCGCAGCAGCCACTGCTCGGTGTGACCACCGAGACGGCGACCCAGCACGTCAATGACAGCAGCTATAACCAGGTCGTCCCGGGCTATGCCCTGATGTTCGCCATGTTCGCCGTGGCGGGTGGCGTTGGCTCGATCCTGGAAGAGAAAGAGGCGGGCGTCTGGAAGCGGCTGCTGATCTCGCCCATCTCGCGTTGGTCGCTGCTGGGCGGCAAGTTGCTGGCGCAGTTCGTGATCGCGCGTGGTGCAGATCAGTCTGCTCTTCATCGCCGGCAAGTTGCTGTTCGGTATCACCCTGGGTTCGATTCCTGGCGTAGCGCTGATCATCATCACCACCGCGCTGGCGACCACCGCCTTCAGCATGCTGCTGGTCTCGGTCGTCAAGACCCGGCGCGCAGTTGCAGCC
This sequence comes from uncultured Chloroflexia bacterium, assembly GCA_963782955.1. Lineage (GTDB taxonomy): Bacteria > Chloroflexota > Chloroflexia > Thermomicrobiales > Thermomicrobiaceae > CALAGB01. The sequence goes on from CAWALJ010000002.1 coordinate 1,600,674, forward strand.
GGTCACCACCATCTCGGTGCTGACCTTCTCGGCGCTCGGCGGCGCCTGGTGGCCGCTCTACCTGATGCCGGGGTGGCTGCAGCAAGTGGGCAAAGTGACGCTGTCGGATTGGGCGATGACCGGGTTCAACAACCTGATGATCTTCGACAAGGGATTCTCCAGCGCCATCCCGTCCATTCTGGTGCTGATCCTGTACAGCGGGGTGTGTTTCGTGCTCGCCGCACGCTTCTTCCGCTTCCAGGAGGCGGCGTAGGGGATGAATTGTGAGAAGACGAAGCCCACCGAAGGGGTTGAACTTCGATAGCTGAATACGGATGTTGGCAAGAGCTGTCCCTTTAGTGAACTTCGTCTTTGTAGCCCGACCGCTTCTGGTCGTTGATGAATTCGATCGGTAGTGCGTCCACGATCACCGAGCAATAATGGAGATTGATCAATTAACTCGGGAAGAGCATCCACGTTCGCCCGGCGCTCAATCGGCCGGGCTATGAAGGCGAAGCCTGCTCAAGAGGCTAAGAAGATCGTTCAATGCGTATGGATTTCCTAGTTATTCCACGTCAATCGTAATAGCTCAGCCTGCTTGAGCAGGCTTCGTGAAGGCGAGCGCGGCGGCTTCACCCCCGCGAATTAAGCTCAAATAATTCGTCAAACACCGCTATTTCCGGGCGATCATGGACGCACCACCGAACTGATTCGCCAATATCCATTCGCCGCCCTATTCCATTCGGCAGAAGCAGGAGGATGCGATCGGGACGTCGGCGCGGGCGACGGCGAGATCGAGCTGCTGCTTGATCAATCCGCACAGGTGATGCTTGCCCAATCGCATCAGACATTCGTGAAAGCCGTGCAAGCTCCAGACGTTTTCCGGGTGCTGGTACGCGCGGGCCAGGCTTCAGCTCGGCTTTGGCCCGGAATTACGTCCTGGACGGTGTCCTCTGACTCCAGCGGGCAGAAATTCAAGGTCAGGATGGTTTGCTGCAATCCCGTTGTCGGTTGTCCCAAAGTGCTGCCGTATACTCATCCTTGTTGGGAGGATCGAGCGAATTGAAACCTTCCGGACCCGAGGAACTCGCCGATGCCGAGAATACCGCTGCACGCGGTTGTCTGGTCCGAAGAGCGGCGCTGCTATGATCTGTACACGCGGGGGCGACTCGAGCGAGGGGTTCGTCCGCTTGATCACAGAGCGTGGCTCGCGTGGATCGACGAGGTAACGTCCTTCGCGTTCCACGGGGCCGCAGGTAACCTCAACGTGTACCAAGAATCCGGACCACGAGGAGGACGCTACTGGTATGCCTACCATACCGTGCGGCATCGCACGCGAAAGCGGTATGTTGGAGCATCGTCACAACTGACGTTTAGCCGCATGGAAGAGGTCGCACAGGATCTCGCGCGTGAGCCCAGCGTTTCCGCGCAGGCGGCTGTGAGGAACGGATCGTCGTCTGGGCAAACGCTGGCGACACTCCCCGTTAGCCTCGGTCCGCCGCGGCTGCCACTCGCCATCGTGGAACGACAGCGGCTGTTGGCGACGCTCGATATGGCGTTGTCGACACCCGTGACGCTCATCTCGGCGGCGGCCGGATGGGGTAAGACGACGCTATTGGCAGACTGGGCGAGGCGGCAACGGGCGTACATCGCGTGGCTCTCGCTGGATAGCCTTGATGGCAGCCCGACGCGCTTCTGGGTCTCCTTGATTGGGGCTCTGCGGAACTGCGGTGGGTACTCGACGAACATTGGGGAAACCGCGTTTGCGCTCCTCCAATCGCCTCAGCCGCCGTCGCTATCCACGTTGCTGTCCAGCTTGCTCCACGAATTGGAAAATCAGCCGCGTGATCATCTGTCCGTCGTTCTCATCCTCGACGACTATCACGTCATCAGCGATCCGCTAATACACGAAGGGATACGCATCCTCGCAGAACTTCTGCCTAAGCATGTGCACCTGATCATCTCCAGCCGAGTGGACCCGAGCTTGCCCCTTGCGCGGTGGAGGGTGCGCGGACAGCTCACCGAGATCCGCACGACCGATCTGAGTACGAGCCTGAGTGAGGCATGTGAGTTTCTTCGGCACATGCTCTCGTCTCCCCTCACCGAAGACGAAGTACGGCTGCTGGTCCAACGTACCGAGGGCTGGATCGGCGGCCTTCACCTGGCCGCCCTGGCCATGCGCCAGCAACAAGACCCTACGGCGTTTCTCCAGACGTTCAATGGCAGCCAGCGTTATCTGCTCGACTATGTGCAAGAGGAAATCCTGTCGCGTCTGCCCAGGGAGATGCGCGACTTCTTGCTCCACACCGCGATCCTCTCCCGCCTGGACGCGTCCATATGCCAGGCAGTCACTCAGGAGCACACCAGCGCACAGTGTCAGCAGATGCTCGTGTCTCTGGAGCGAGCGAATCTGTTTCTGGTTCCGCTGGACGAGGAGCGTCGATGGTACCGGCTGCATGATCTCTTTCGGGAAGCCCTGCTGGCGGCGCTGCGTTCCACCCAACCGGCAATGCAACCGGTCTTGCACCGCCGCGCGGCCCAATATTACGCAGCACGCGAGCAATGGTCGGAGGCAATCGATCATTGGCTGACCGCTGGAGATTTCTCTATGGCCGCGAAGGTGATGGAGGAGACTGTCGAGCATTTTTGGCTCCGCGGTGAAGCCGCGGCGATGGCGCACTGGGTGACTTCGTTGCCCCAGGAACTCGTACGTGAACATGCGGGGCTGTTTGTTACCGCTACCCTCTACCTTATCAATACGGTCGCGCAGACGACGGAGGAAGAGCGCGCCAGGGTCCGTCAGCAGGCGTGGCAATTGATCGCACGGGTCGAGACAGCCTTACGACCGCACGAGATTCGGCCAGGCTCCATGCTTCCCATGCCAGACGCAGATTGGCGCACTTGGGCGGGCGGTGACGATTTAGATGGTTCCATCGGGGAGGATTCTGTTCTGCGTCGGCGCCTGCGCTTGCTCGGTATGCACATGGTCGAGGGGGAAGCGCTAGCGCGCGGCGAATTTGGACACTTGGCTGGCAACGAGCACAAGATCCTGGAGGAGCTTGACCGTGAAGATGAGCCCATTTGGCAGATAGTACCGCTCTCGTTCAGCTTCGTCATCCACTTCTCAATCCGAGGAGACAGTGTACGGTTGATCCCGCGTCTGCTGGAGGCTGAGGAGCGGGCGCGTCGGTCGGGAAGCCGCTTTGCCACCATCAAGGTCATGCAGTGGTTAGCATTGTCGGCCAACCAGGCAGGACAACTGCACCTTGCCTATCGAGAGAGCCTCGCCGCGCTCGACCTGATTGAACAGATGGCAGGCTATGCCTTGCTCAGGGGCTACTTCGAGGCCGTCCTGGCCAGCGTGCTCTATCAGTGGAATCGACTGTCCGAAGCACGGAAACTGCTGCACACCGTGCTGGATGCCGGGAACACCTGGCAGCAGCTGGATCTGCTCGGGTCGGGATACGCGGGCCTGGTTCAGATCGAACTCGCGCGACGAGATTGGAGCCTGGCGCAACAGGCACAGGAGGCTCTGGAACAGGTGGTCCAGCGCGAACGCTTTGCCAACTTGCCGAACTTGTTGCCAACCATCCGCGCGCAGCGGCTTCTGACGCAGGGGGAGATCACGATAGCGGCTGCCTGGGCGGCGACGACCGTCTTCCCGATGGGCGCGTGGAACGTCGTCGCGCACGCTTCGTTTCCGGTCGTCGTCCGGGTACATTTTGCCCAGCGGCGCTGGAGAGAGGCGCTGCAGTTGCTCGAGCGTTGGAAGTCGCAGGTCGATCGCCCGGAAATGGGCGCAGTCCGGATCACCTTTCTGGCTCAGTTGCTGGTCGCGCTCCATCACACAGGCGAACGCGGGGCGGCCCGTCGGTTGGCGATAGACCTGTTTGCCTTGACAGAGCCGGAAGGTCACCTGCGCGTCTATCTGGACGAGGGCGATCCAATGCGACAGGCGCTCGAGGGATTGCTCTCGCCTGACATCGTAGCCCAACGGCTAACGCGATCAGCCATGGCTTACGTTTCGCGGCTGCTGAGCACGTTTGCACAGCAGGAGAACGAAACGAGCCGATCAACTTCGGCGACTACGCCAGAGCCTGCTCCGTACCTCGTGCCAGAGATCGCCTCGGTCCCTTACACACCCGGAGCAATACTCACTCAACGCGAGCAGGAAGTCTTGAAATTGCTTGCCGATGGCGCATCGAACAAAGAAATCGCCGAACAACTATTCGTTGAGCTACCCACGGTCAAGAAACACGTGAGTAGCCTGCTCCACAAGCTAGGAGCGACGAACCGCGCCCGCGCAGTCATACGGGCGCGGTCTCTGTCCTTGATCTAATCCGGTTCCTCCCAACAACTTGCCGCCCTACGGTTCGCTGGTCCTTTTCGTATCCCTTGGACGACTGGCCGTCTACATCTCTGCCGATCATGCTGGATTCAGGAACGGCACCCTCAGGCCATCGGACACGATTGTGAGACGAGGAACCATAGTCTGACGACATCCTCGCACTGCCTGGGCGGGTTCGGCAGCCGAGCCGCCCCAGTCGGCACGTACCCCGACGATGGGGTGCGTCTGACCATAGAGCGCGTCAGACGTGAACCAACGCCGAATGGTCTTGATGCCTATTTCGAATTTATGGTCGACGGAGTGTGTCGCGCCGTTGACAGGAATGGTGCATGAGCGATGGATACATTTGTTGGAGTTCGCGCATTCAAGACGGGCATTTGGACGCTTGCCCTTTACACGATCGTCCTCGCTACCCTCGCCGTCGCGAGAGGTAGTGAGAATACTCCCGGGTTTGGGCAGAGAGTGCTCCTGGTTGCTCTGTCGGGCTTCTTGGTGGGGTTCTTTCTCGATTCCCTCGTACGAGCAGTACACGGCTCAGCGTGGAAGCGGTTCCGCATACTGGCGTTCCTGATATTTGCACTGGCATGCGTGAGCAATGCCATTGAAACCGTCCTCTATCTTCCAGCAGTTGCCGTCGCTGGCTCAATCGCGGGCGGGATCATCCAAACCGTCATATTGGCTGTCGTTTTGGTTCGCGTCACCCAGCCGGCCCCAAATCACGAAGCATCCGGAAGCCTGAGGTTTCTCCCTCGGTCGTGGAGTCGCAGCCATCCTGTGTCTGGCAGTCGCATGGATACCCGTCTATTTCCTCTTTGTTACCCTGGATACGCCGGTAGTCCACTGGTTGGAGCACGGCAACGCCGATGTCTTCGCGCATCCACCAGCCATGACAATGGTCGGGCTCGAGCTTGTGCGAGGTTTCCTACATGCCGGGATACTGATGGGGATCGCTTCGCTTGCTCGTGGAAGATGGCGTAGGGTCTGGCTTTGGGGGTCATGTGCCATTGCGGTGCTCAACGGTTGGCTGCCAATCCTGCCCGTCTCGACTTTGCCGCTCGGGATCCGGATCGCAAACGGCGTTGAGATCACGCTGAGTTCTGTCATGTTTGCTGGGATTGCAGCCGGTCTTTTTGCGTTGCTGGCGTTCCGGCGCCCCGCTTTAGCGCACCGTTACTCCTGAGCCTGTGGGTGCGGAGCGAAATATCCATCTGGGTGCGACTGCTTCTAGCCTTGAACGATCGGCGTCATCAACGAGAAACGGGATCCTACGACCGGACCTACAGATTGGTCTAATTGAGAAGATGGTCCGCCACCTTACGGCCAGTCCCCAGATGCTGGGCCATTCATTGTAAGACGTACCTGGTCCTCTCTCACGCCGCCCTATTCCATTCGGCAGAAGCAGGAGGCTGCGATCGGGACGTCGGCGCGGGCGACGGCGAGATCGAGCTGCTGCTTGATCAATCCGCACAGGTGATGCTTGCCCAAACGCATCAGACATTCGTGATAGCCGTGCAGGCTCCAGACGTTTTCCGGGTGCTGGTACGCGCGGGCGAGCGTGCCATCGAGACCGAGATCGGCCCGATAGACCGCTTCGGCCTCCTCGATACGCCCCTGTTCCAGGAGGAGCGCGCCGTAGGCGTGGCGAGCAGGCTGCATCCAACCCCAGGGTTCGTCGTACGCCAGGCCGTCGTCGAGCTCGATCGACCGTCGCAGATGCGCGAAGGCGTCGTCGTAGTTCCCCTTGCGATACTCCAGTTCGCCCGCCAGCATCTCACGCGCGATGCCGAGGATGTCGAGGCAGGGATTGTTGAAGAGATAGCGGGTTTCAGGCACCCGAGCAACCGCTGCTTCAAACGCTCGCTGCTCTCTCTCGGCTTCGGCGATCTTGCCGCTGGCGGAGTAGGCGACGCCCTTGGCGTAGTGGATCATCGCAGTGGTGACGCAGTAGAGCTCGCGATCTTCCGGCAGCGGGGTGTCGATGATCTCCTGCCACTTGCCAAAGCGGATCAGCACGTGCATCTTCACCGGCATGAAGCCCTCGAGCCAGTCGGCCATTGGTGGCACCTGCTGCTCCAGCAGAGCCGTGGGGATGGTGGTGATGACTTCGTCCGCCGTGCGCAGTGCGATCTCCGACTGACCCAGGAACATCGCGCCGTAGAGTTTGAAGTGGAAGTTGTGCACGCGATAGAGCGTGTAGAAATTCATCGCCCCTTCACGCCCTACGAACTTGTTGTCGGCCCGAATCGCCGCGGAGTTGGATTCCACCACGTCGTGGTACTGGCCGCAGAGGACGTCAATGTGGGTCGGCATATGCTCCAGATGCCCCGCGTCGGGAACCAGTCCGCGCAGCCAGTCGGCGGCGCGTAGCGCCCGTTCCGGGAAGGGCGACATCTCCATCAGGTGGATGTACATGTGCAGCACGCCCGGGTGTCGCCTGCTGGCGTGGCTCTCAAGCGCGCGCTCCAACACTGCTTTCGCTTCGCTCGTGCTGGCGCCTTCGGCCGGCGTGCCGGTCGCCAGATTCCAGAGTTGCCAGGGTGTGCGGTTCATCAGCGCCTCGGCGAAGAGGGTGGCAACGTCGAGGTCGTCGCTGAAGTCCCGATAGACCGCGCGCATGGCGTCGGCGTAGCCGTCGTTCCAGATCGAGCAGTCGTCAATGGGTGTCGGTGACGGATAACGGGCCTGGAGTGCCGTGATGAGGGCCCGCTCGGCGGGGTTGGCTCGATCCAGGAGCGAAACGGCCCTCTGTGTCGCGCCATACCCTTTCTCAACCGTCTGCGCCAGGTCGACGGGATCGAAAGAACTCCACTCCTTGTTGTAGTTTGGCCCGACAGCATAGGCGATGCCCCAATGGGCCATGGGGCAGTCAGGATCAGACTCGAGCGCCCGTTCGAAACAGCGCACCGCCTCGGCGTGATTGAACCCGTAGGTCCAGGCAAGTCCTCGATCGAACCAGGTCTGTGCCTCCGGGGAGGTGGTGGAGATCGTACGACCGTAATCGCCGAGGTCGTAGTAGCTGGACATCGGTTTGCTCCTTGACGTTCACTCATTTGTCAGGACCTTGAGGCGGGTGGGTTGCGTGCTGGTGTAATGACAATAGTACCGCCTGTTTGATGCAGGCGGTACTGTCCGAGTGGAGAGTTTCGCGGTGATTTGCCGGGGCTAGTTACCGTTGGCTTCGATTGGGTACCCCGACTTCTTGATGATCTGTTCAATGTATTTCCGGCTCGCGTGAGCCGGATCGAACTCGATGGTCAATAGGTGTCGCGTGGTGTCTGCCTGAACGGCCTTGATGCCGCTGACTCCCATCAGGGAAGTCTCAATGTCGACTGCTTGACGTTCCGCGGCGAGTGTGGGTACGGGTATCTGCATACGATTCGTCATGCTTCACCTCCGTCTGCCATCACGGCTTGACGGTTATACCAGGACAATGGGATCTCTTTCTTGGTCACGTCCAGAATCAACCGGTCCATTGCGATTGAGCGGATCGAGCGGACGGGGATGTAGAGTGGCCGGGCGAACGGATTGACCGTTCCCGGGCGAACCACGACCCCATGTACGTCCGCTTGCTCCTCGTGGAGCCCTGTCGCGTAATCGTGCTCTGCCGATTGACTGATCGGCCCAGTGTTGCCGACGCTTACCGTTGGGTATGGCCCGAGTTCCTCGCCCGGCACTCGTCGGCCACCGATCACGTCGACCGGTACCCCCTGCGTCTGCTCCGGTATCAGCTTGGTTACGCTCTCGGTTCGTGCGCCGTTGGTGCCGGGACTTTCGGAAGTTACCGGGGTCGAGATCAGATCGATCACCGAGCCGACGTAGTGCTGTTGATACGCGTCGTAGACGTCCATGCCGCGCCGGATTCTCAGCCGCTGCGCGTGACGCCGGTCTGCATCGTTCATCGTGGGCGCCTCGCTCCGTTCCGATTGCGGGTGTACGTGAAGTAATCCTTCGGGTTATTGGCGGAATCTTTCCCGGCGTAGACGATCACCGTGCGGAACAGGAATCCGCCGATCAGGCTCAGCAGGGCTCCCGCCATGCGCCGACCTACCGTGCGCTGGTGATGCGCGCGGGCAGCGCTTAGTTGCAGGCCGAGCGGAACCACCATCCCGCCGCCGACCGAACCGGACCAGAAGAGGCGACCCCAGCGTCCGCTCGTCAGCGGCTTGCCCAGCTTGCCCAACCGGGCAAGGCTGGCGACGGTCAGACCGATCTCGGTCATGAGTGTTAGTGTCTCCGCGCGGCGCAGGCTGTCGGCCGTCTCATGACGCTCGTGGCGACTCAAGCGCAGAAGCACCGACAGGGCCGCGAGGCTGGTGGAGAAGGCGGAGGAGACGAACGCCGGTCCCCAGAAGGGGTAGTTACGTCCCCACAAGGGCACGTTCGTTGCCGAGACGAGTACGCCGGTGTAGCCCGAGACGAACAGGGAAAAGGGAAGTCCGATGATACTCAGCACGCGGCGCCCGGTCGGGAAGAGATCGCGCCGCGTCACGTCGCCGATAAATTGCAGCAGTGTCAGTGGGCCAGTGATCGCACCCAGCAGCAGCAAGGCCCAGGAGCCGAGGCTCATCGGCGATCGCAGCTTGAGGATGCGGAACATGTGATGAGCGCGGTCGGGTCGTCCCAAATCGAGCGTTAGCAGGATGGGTGAGACGATCAATGTCAGGAACGACAGGTAACGCCCGGCCCGTACGAGCGCCTTGTCCTTGGAGAAGAGGTCGGCCAGTGTCGCGATGACGAACGAACCTCCGGCGAGACCGCCCGTGAAGAAATAGGAGATGATCAGCCAGCCCCAGTGCGGCGCCTTTATCAGCGGGACGTCGTAGTAGCTCTCTTGCACCTCAGTGCTCGCGGTTTTCACCGCCCGATGTCGAGACTCTTGCATATCAATCCTTACTTCCGCCACAGTGACCAGGCGGTCGCCGCGCTGAGTGCCACGGCGGTCGCGGCCATCGAGAGGATGCTGGGGAGAACCTGCCGCTGCGGGAGATGTGGCTGCTCTGGCAGGTTGTACTTCGACGGCTCGTCGAGGAGGATGAAGAAGGCGTTCAAATCGCCAATCTCCCCAGTGCCGCCCGTTTCCTGATCTCCATAGATGTACGCTGGCGCGCCCTGCGCCTGGAGCTGCTGCACGCGCTCGGTGGCACGCTGCCGGAGCTCGGTTACCTCACCGAATTGGATGGAATCGGTCGGGCACGACTTGGCGCAGGCCGGTTCCAGGCCATCGGTCAGGCGGTCGTAGCAGAGGGTGCATTTGTGTGCCTTGCCGTCGTGCGCCATCTGAAGTGGTTCGTTGGGATCTGCCACATCGAGGTCGATAACCCCGAAGGGGCAAGCAGGTACGCAGTAGCCGCAACCGTTGCAGACGTCTTGCTGCACAACCACCGTGCCGAACTCCGAGCGAATTAATGCTCCGGTGGGACAGGCTTCCAGACAGCCCGCGTTCGTGCAGTGCTTGCAGACGTCGCTCATCATCAACCAGTTCGACTGCGTCCCGAGACTCCCCGCCCCATGCATTTCGGCGAAGGTGACGTGACGCCAGGTCGAAGCGCCGAGCGAGAGCGTATTGTCGTAGCTGGTACCTTTCCAATTCAGCCCATCCATCGGCAGCTGATTCCACTGTTTGCAGGCAACCTCGCAGGCCTTGCAGCCGATGCAGACCGAGGTGTCGGTCAGGAACCCAACCTGCTGACCCAGGAGCGTTCCTGCACCCGTACCGTTTGTACTCATCGCTGTACCCTTCCTGGCCGTAGATTGCAGGTGAACGCTTTGGCCTCTTCGATCGTGACGTTGGGATCGCCGACCAGCGAGACCAGATCGTTGGCTACATCGCCCTTGACGATTCCGGAATAGCCCCAGTGATAGGGCATTCCAATCGTTTCGATCTCGTGACCATCTACCCGCATCGGCTGAATGCGCTCGGTGACCAACGCCCGCGCCTCGATCTCGCCGCGCGGCGAGGTAACTACCACCCAGTCACCATTGTTCAGCCCAAGCTTTGCGGCTAGCGTCGGACTGATTTCGGCGAAAAAGGTCGGCTGAAGCTCGGACAGCCACGGGGTCCAGCGGCTCATACCCCCGGCAGTGTGATGCTCGGTGAGCCGGTAGGTGGTCACCGCGTAGGGGTAATCGCCATTCGCGATTCCCGCCAGCTCGTTCTCCGGCCGCGGCCAGAACTTGGCGGTCGGGTTGTTCTGCTGTTTATAGAGCGCGTTCTTGACTGGCGAGTCGAGCGGCTCGTAGTGTGTCGGCAGGGGACCATCTCGCAGCCCTTGAGGAACGTAGAGCCAGCCCTTGCCGTCGGCCATGATGATGAACGGGTCCGCGCCGGAATGCGCGTCGGTACCGGTGCCATCTGACTTGGGCTTGGTGTCTGGTGATTTGGTCGGCGGGAAGTCGGGCGTGTCGTAGCCCGTCCAACGCTTCTGTTCCTTGTCCCACCAGACGAGCCGCTTGCGCTCCGACCACGGATTGCCGTTGGGGTCGGCCGACGCCCGGTTGTAGAGGATGCGGTGATTGAGCGGCCAGGCATAGCCCCAACCGGGGGAGTACTTGTCGTCGGCTATCCGGCTACGCGCCAGGTTCTTGCCCTCCTCCGGATAAACACCAGAGTAGATCCAACAGCCGCAAGCGGTTGAGCCGTCATCCTTGAGTTTCTGGTAATTCGCTACCAGCTTCTGATCCGCGACGGTGCTCCCGTTGATCTCCTTCAAGATAGCCTCGACCACCGGCTCGGCGTTTGGTCCCTCGACTGGGTAGTCCCAGGTGAGCGTCTTGATCTGGCGTGCTTGCGGTGTGTCCTCATTGGCGTAGAGTTCCCGCAGCCGCTTGCCCAGGTGGTAAACGAACCAGGGTTCGGTGGTGGAATCTCCCGGAGGGTCAACCGCTTTGTCGTGCCACTGGATCAATCGCTGGGTGTTGGTGAAGGTGCCTTCCTTCTCCGTCACGATCGCGGCGGGCATCAGGAAGACCTCGGTCTTGATCGAATCCGGGCTCAGCTTGCCGTTCTTGACCTCCGGCGAGGCATACCAGAAGTTGGCCGATTCGATCTCGAACAGGTCGCGCACGACCAGCCAATCGAGGTTGGCCAGTGCCTCGCGCATCAGGCCCGAGTTCATGTTGCCAACGGCGGGATTCTCTCCCATCAGGAACATGCCCTTGACCTGACCAGCCTTGGCGGCCAGGAACATCGGCAGAGCCGAGTAGTCGCCGCTGATCTTGGGTATCAGGTCGAAGCAGTAGTCGTTCTCTTTGGTGGCCTTCTCGCCGTAGTAGGCCTTGAGCAGCGAGATCATGTACTTCGGCAGGTTGTGCCAGTATCCGGTCCTCGGCGTCTCGGTCTCCAGGTATTCCTCTAATGACGCGTGCTTATCGAAGGTGTTTGGCATCGCCAGGTAACCGGGGAGGATGTCATAGAGGGTTGGGATGTCGGTCGAACCCTGGATCGAGGCGTGGCCGCGAAGCGCCAGGATGCCACCACCCGGCCGGCCGATGTTCCCCATCAGCAGCTGGAGCAGTGTCGCCGCGCCGATGACCTGCGGGCCGGTCGTGTGCTGGGTCCAGCCAACGGCGTAGCAGAAGGCGCTGGTTCGCTCGCGCCCTGAGTTCTCCGAGATCGTCCGGGCAACCTGCAGGAAGTCGTCTTGCGAGACACCACAGACACGCTCAATCATCTCTGGCGTGTAGCGAGCGAAGTGCCGCTTCAGAATTTGGAAGACGCAGTTCGGATCCTGGAACGTTGGGTCACTCGGCGGCGGCCATTCTTTGGCGTTCTTCCCCATCCGCTCGCTGTACGGCATGCTGCTGAACTGTTTGTGCTCAGCCGGGGAATTGCTGAGATCGACACAGGAATAGCTCCAACTCTTGGTGTCGTAGGAGTGTGTGTCGGCTCGGAAGCCTGAGAAGACCCCGTCGAGATCTTCCGTGTCCTGGAAATCCGGATCGATCAGCGTGCCCGCGTTGGTGTAGGCCTCCACGTACTCCTTGAAGTACGTTTCATGCTGCAGCACATAGTTGATGATGCCGCCGAGGAAGGCGATGTCCGTCCCCGGACGGATACGCACGTGCTGTGTTGCCACGGCCGACGTGCGGGAGAAGCGTGGATCGATGTGAATGACCTTGGCGCCACGCTCGCGAGCCTTCATCACGAAGCGGAAGGCCACGGGGTGGTTCTCCGCCATATTCGAGCCCATGATGATGACGCAGTCGCTATTGGCGAGGTCGTTCTCGGCGGTTGTCGCTCCGCCGCGTCCGAGTCTGGTGCCCAGACCGGGCACCGTGGCGCTGTGTCATATACGGGCCTGGTTCTCGACATAAACCATGCCGAGACCAGCGGTGAAGAGCTTCTTGATGACGTAGTTCTCTTCGTTGTCGAGCGTCGCCCCACCAAGATGTGCAATCGCCGTGGTGCGATTGACCGTCTCTCCGTCGGGTGTCTTGTGCACGAACGTTTCATCGCGCGTCTGTTTCACCCGTTGCGCGATGCGCTCCATGGCCCAGTCGAGCGGCTTGTCTTCCCAGTGGTCGCTGTAGGGGGCGCGATACTTGACGGTCGTTACGCGGCGCGGGTTAACCACCAGGCCATAGGTGGCCGCGCCTTTGGGGCAGAGAGTCCCGCCGTTGATGAAGCTGTCGTAGTTGCCCTCGATACTCAGTACGGTACCGTCGCGATGATAGACGAGCTGAGAGCAGCCGACAGCACAGTAGGGACAAATGCTGACGGCAACGTCCGCACCCTCCAGCCTCGACCGGATCGATGCGGTCTCTGAGCTGATGGGCTTGTCGGGCACCACGCCAATATAGTCACGAATTCGGGACAAAGAAAATCCGTTCGCCACGCGTACCCCCAACAATTCTCATGGATGGGCGTTATCTGAACGATGGTCGCCATCGGAGGGTGGCGACAACTGTGACAGCAGTCAAGCAAGATTTGGGCCGTTAGGAGCCTGTTTCACAGTCTCTTCATCGTGTGGTCAGCGGGATTCGGTGGAGGGTGAGAAGCGCTCAGATCGGAGGTTTTGGCGCAGGGATCAGCCGTCGGCGTGAGATTGAATGACTCGCTCAGCCCCGCTGTAGATGTTGAAGCTGTCAGGTCGGACGAACCCGAGCAGGGTGATGTTGAAGTTGTCAGCCAGTTGCACCGCTAGACTGGAGGGAGCGCCAACCGCCGCCACGATCGGAACGCGCGCCACCAGCGCTTTCTGCAGCAGTTCGAAGCTGGCCCGCCCGCTCAGCATGACGATCCGGCCTGCCAGATCCTGCTCGTTTTGCAGGAGTTGATGACCAACCAGCTTGTCGAGCGCGTTGTGGCGCCCGACGTCCTCACGCAGGTCGAGCAGGTTGCCATCCAGGTCGAACAGGCCGGAGGCGTGCAGCCCGCCGGTGGATTGAAAGACCTCCTGCTCGCGTCGCAGCTTCTCCGGCAATCCACAAATGATGCTCGCGCGAACCTGAGGGCCAGCTGGCAGCGACTGGTAGCCCTGGAGATCGAGCGTGTCGAGCGCTGCTTTTCCGCAGACGCCACAGCTCGAAGTGGTGTAGAAGTTTCGCTCGAGTCGGAGGAGATCGACGCTCAGCCCGGCGCGTAGCGTCACCGTGACGATGTTGAGGCGCTGGTCCTCCGCTTCATCCAGGCAGTAGTTGACGTCGAGCACGTCTTCACGGCTGCCGATGATTCCCTCACCATGCAGGAAGCCCATGGCCAGCTCGAAGTCGTCTCCTGGGGTGCGCATGGTGATCGCGATGCTCTTGTGGGTTGACCAGCTATCCGCCTCCCAGAGGAGGCGGATCTCCATCGGTTCCTCAGCGGCGAGCACGTCATTGCTCTGCTCCCAAGAACCGCCATGCACCCGGATAATCGGGTGCCCTACTTGAACGGGATGCTCATCCAGCGGCACCGGAGGGCTCCGTCCCGTTGCCATCATCGCGGTTCTGCACGAACTGGAAGCCGAACCGTCCCTTGATGCACAGGTGACCGGAGGTAACGTCATGGTCGAGCGGCGAGGTGACCTTGACGATGGAGTTGTCCTGCACGTGAAGCTGGAGTGTGCAGCCGATGCCGCAATAGGGACAGATCGTGTCGGTGACGGTCTGCCGCTCCTCGTCCCACGCGTTCTGCTGCCGCAGGTCGTATTCACTTTTGAACATCAGCGCGCCGGTCGGGCAGACGCCGATACAGTTGCCGCAGTAGACGCAGGCCGAATCGGGGAGCGGCAGTGCCAGTTCGGTCGAGATACGGGCATCGAAGCCGCGCCCGGCGACCGAGATGGCGAAGGTGTTCTGTGCGTCGACGCCGCATGCCTCGACACACTTGTAGCAGAGGATGCAGCGGGAGTAATCGCGCACGTAAAGGTCGTTGTCGATCTTGACCGGCTGGGCGACGGTGGCGGCCCGGCCGTCTTCGGTGGAATGGTGATGACCGGTGGCCGCGTGGTCCGCTTCCTCTGCGGTCGATGCGGGCGCGGCTTCGCCGAAGCGCTGCCGGTGCTGCGTCGTAGCGATCGAAATAGCTCTGGACCTCGTCGTCGGCGTAGCTGAGATTGACCGAGGAGCCCAGTAGCTCGAGGACCAGCTTGCGGCTGTGGCGCACGCGCTCGCTATCGGTGTGGATGACCATGCCGGACTCGGCTTTGCGAGCGCAGGCGGGAACCAGCACGCGCGAGCCTTCCAATTCCACCACACAGACACGGCAGGCGTTCACCGGTGTCAGCGTATCCAGATAGCAGAGGGTGGGGGTGTCGATGCCGATCGTCTTGCAGGCGTCGAGGATCGTCGACCCTTCCGGAACGATGGCCGTCTTGTCGTCGATCGTCAGCGTGACCGTGCGCACGGCCCGCTCCTGTGCAATCGCTGTCATGAACGCTTCCCGTCCGTGAAGAGCTGGAGCTTGTGAATACCGGAGAGTACGGCCCCGGCCGCCGTCTGACCCAGACCGCAGATCGACGCGTCGCGCATCACCTGTCCGACGTCGTTGAGCAGCGCGACTTCGTCCGCCGCCGAACCGATGGTCTTGCCGCTGATCAGCCGCCGTAGTGCCTCTTCCTGACGCACCGTGCCGACGCGACAGGGGACGCACTGGCCGCACGATTCGTCGCGGAAGAAGGCGGCGATGCGCAGCAGTGTGTCGGTCAAATCCACCGTGTCGTCGAAGACCATGATCACGCCTGAGCCGAGCGAAGCCCCGATCGAGCGTGTACCTTCGAAGGTGAGCGGTACGTCGAGTTCGTCGGCCGTGACGAAGCTGCCCGCCGCGCCACCAAGCAGGATCGCCTTGATTGGTCGACCTTCCGATACGCCGCCAGCCAGGTCGATCAGCTGACGCAGGGTCGTGCCGAACGGCACCTCGTAAACACCCGGTTTCGCGACCTTGCCCGAGAGGCAGAAGAGTTTGGTGCCGGTCGAGCCCTCGGTGCCGATGGCGGCAAAGGCCGGACCACCAGAGCGCACGATGTCGAGCACGTTGACGAACGTCTCGACGTTGTTGACCAGCGTCGGCTTGTCGAAGAGCCCGGCCTGCGTCGGGAATGGCGGCTTGTTGCGCGGCTCGCCACGCAGCCCCTCGATCGAGTTGAACAGGGCGGTCTCCTCGCCACAGATGTAGGCCCCGGCACCGCGCCGGATCTCGATGTCGAATGTGACGCCTTCACCCATGATGTCGTCGCCGAGCAGTCCGCGCCGCCGCGCGCGATCGATCGCGCTCTGGAGGCGTGCGGTCGCCAGCGGGTACTCATTGCGAATGTAGATGTAGCCCCTCTCGCAACCGGTGGCGTAACCGCCAATGGTCATCGCCTCGATCAGCGCGAACGGGATCCTCCTCCATCAGCACGCGATCTTTGAAGGTGCCCGGCTCCGATTCGTCGGCGTTGCAGATCAGGTAGTGCGGCCGAACCGGCGCATGCGCCACGTCGTTCCACTTGCGGCCGGTCGGGAAGGCGGCACCGCCACGCCCCATCAGGCGCGAATCCGTTACCTCACGAATGACACCCTCGGGGCCGATGCGCAATGCCTGGCGCAAGGCCTCGTAGCCGCCGGCTGGCACGATAGTCGTCCAGATTCTCAGGATCGATGCGTCCGACGCGTCGCAGCAGTCGCAACTCGGATGCCTGTGGGCCGGTTGACTGCGGTACCGAAGCGCTGCCGCCACTGCGGGCGGTCAATGCGTCGATGCCGGATGCCAGCGCGCCGAGCAGATCGGGCGCGTCGACCGGCGCCACGGCGACCTCGGCCGCTTGCTCGCCTGCCTGCTGCAGCAGCACGGCTGGCGCGCGCTCGCACAGTCCCAGGCAGGGACTGCGATGCCAGGTGACTTTGCCGTCCATGGCCGGAGTGCCTTCGGGACCGATCTCCCGCTGCAGCGCCTCGCACAATCCCAGCCCACCGCGAATGCGGCAAGCGATGTCGTCGCAGACGTGCGCCACCACCGGCGGCTGCGAATCGAGCGCCAGCAGCGCGTAGAAGCTGGCCACGCCCCAGGCATCGGCGGGAGGCACTCCGAGCCGTTGGCAGACGTAGTTCAGCCCGCCCGGACTCAGATGGCCGACGCGTGCCTGTAACGCCTGCAGCGCCGGGAGCAACAACTGTCGCTGATTGCGCAGTTGTTGCCCGCCATAGCCGACGTGTCCCTCGAAGCGCGACCGCTCGGCCGCCCCTTCCCAGACCGTCTCCGGTGTGCCGACCAGTGCGTCGACCGCGGCACGTTCTTCCGCGCTCGGCGCAGCGTTGGGGATCAGATGCTGGTCCACTCAAATCTCCCGAGCGGTGGCACCGGCCGGAACCGCCGCGCGATGGCCATTGATGCGCTCGATCCGAATGGCCGCCGCCTTGAACTCGGCGGTGCCCGACTGAGGATCGGTCGCATCGATCGTCAGGATGTTGGTCGTGACGTCGTCCTGAAAATGGAAGGTCATGAAGGCCAGGCCAGGCCGCAGTGTCGCATCGAAGCGCACCGGCACCTCGATGCCGCCACGCCGCGAGACCGCCCGTACCTGCTCGCCGTCTTCAACGCCCAGTCGCCGCCCGTCGTCCGGATGGATGTCGAGCGTCTCGCCGCGTCGCAGGGGCGAGGTATAGCCGCCGGTCTGGACTCCGGTATTAAAGGAATCCAATCGCCGTCCGGTTGTCAGGCGGATCGGGAACTCATCGGAGAGGCTCTCGACCGGAGGCTCGTGCTGGGTCACGTGGAACGGCGCCAGCGGACCCTCCACCGGGTCGGCCCAGAGCCGCCCATGCAGGAACGGGCTGCCGGGATGATCCTCGGTCGGGCAGGGCCAGTGCAGGCCGTCGAGCTCTTCGAGGCGTGAATAGCTCATGCCGCCATGCCAGGAGGAGAGGCTGCGCAGTTCGTCCCAGATCTCCTCGGCGCTCGGGTGACCCCAATCGTAGCCGAGCCGTCTGCGCGATCTCGGATACGATCTCGATGTCGTCGCGCGCGCCTTCCGGCGGCTCGAGCGCCTTGCGTACCCGCTGCACGCGCCGCTCGGAGCTGGTGACCGTCCCTTCGGACTCGCACCAGGATGCCGCGGCTGGCAGCACCACGTCGGCAAATTCGGCCGTCTTGGTCAGGAAGATGTCCTGCACCACGACGTGGTCGAGGCCGGAGAGGAGACGCGTGATGCGCTCGGTGTCCGCCTCGGACTGCGCCGGATTTTCACCAACGACGTAGACGGCGGTCATCTCGCCATGCTCCATGGCATCGAACATCTGCGACAGGTGCTTGCCCTTCTTGGCGGGTAGCGGCTTGCCGTAGACACGCTCGAACGGCGCGCGCTGCGCCGGGTCCTCGACGTCGTTGCCAGCCGGCAGCTTGTTCGGCAGCGCGCCCATGTCGCCGCCCCCTTGCACGTTGTTCTGACCACGCAGCGGCACCAGGCCCGAGCCATAGCGCCCAACGTGCCCGGTCAGCAGGGCCAGGTTGATCAGCGACAGGACGTTGTCGACCGCGTTGTGATGTTCGGTGATCCCCAGCGTCCAGCAGAGTTGGGCGCGTCCGGCACGGGCGTAGGTATGTGCCAGCGTGCGAATGGCCTCCGCGGGCACACCGGTGACCTGCTCGGCGTATTCGAGCGTATAGGGCTCGACGGCCTCGCGATAGGCCTCGAAATGGGCGGTCGAGCGGGCGATGAACGTCTCGTTGCACAGTCCGGCGGCGATGATCTCGCGGCCGACGGCGTTGGCCAGCGCCACGTCGGATCCGACGTCGAGCCCAAGCCACAGATCGGCCCATTGCGCCGAAGAGGTTCGCCGTGGATCGACCACGAAGAGCTTCGCCCCGTTGCGAATCCCTTTCAGGACATGGTGGAAGTAGATCGGATGCGTTTCACGCGCATTCGAGCCCCACAGAATGATGAGGTCGGTCTCCTCCGCCTCGCGGTAGGAGCTTGTTCCGCCCCCGGCTCCAAGCACTGCCGTCAGACCGACGACGCTGGGAGCGTGTCAGGTACGGTTACAGGAATCGACGTTGTTGGTGCCGATCACCTGCCGGGCGAACTTCTGAGCGATGTAATTGACTTCGTTGGTCGCCTTCGAGCAGGAGAAGAGACCGACCGTGTCCGGGCCCTTCTTCTCGACGGCTGAGCGAAAGCCCTCAGCGGCGCGATCCAGTGCTTCGTCCCAGGTAGCGGGACGCAACGCGCCGTTTTCGCGCACCAGTGGCTGCGTAAGACGCGTGTACTTCCTCGGCATCAGCGATCCTCTCCGCCGCGCGTCCCGAATTCGCAGGGCATGTCGGTTTGTAAGCGAGGGGTAGCGATGGCGCAACCGGCGCGCGGGCAAGCTGATAATTTTGCTGATTCTTAGCATAACGCTCGCCGAAACGGAGCGCAACGCGAGCCGTGACGCCGGGGCAAATACCACGTCACCTTCAGGGTGAAACCGTGCTAGTCCAGCGTGAAACGGCGCAGTCCCTTTTCGGGATTCCAGGCCAAGGCGAAGTGCTCGTCGCCGAAGATGGCGAAGGCGGCCGAGTCGATGTCCATGGCGAAGAGATGAAAATTGGGCTCCTCGGGTGCCCAATCGATGCGTGCCTTGATTATCTTGCGTTAACGGCGGCGACGGGCCGGATTCCGCACCTCGATTGCACGGCCGTAGAGCTTGAACTCCCCTTCGCTCCCCATGCGATCGGAGACGCAGCTATGCAGCACGCAGCGCGAATCACGCAATAGATCGAGCGCCTTGCGGGACTGCCACATCATGCCGAGCATCAGTTCGCCGTCGACGAAGTCCGGCTCGCACGGGCTGATGCGGGGCCAGCCGTCCAGACGCAGCGAGCCGACCAGCAATAGTTCGTTGCGGCGCAGCCGCTCGTCCCCCTTCTCCGCGATCTCCGGACACTGCGCCGCAAACTCATCCCAGCGCATATCACTCGTCCTCTCAAGATCGGGCTGACGTGTTCCACGTTAGCGATCATCGCCGCTGCCTCTCCAGCCTAACGTCTTAAGAGGACACACCCTGTCATATTTCGGCTGATCGCCTTTAAAGACGTGCGCCTATCCCTGTTTCGGCGTAGGGGATATTTTATTTATCAACAATATAACCTCCATAAATCACGAAAATAGGGGTCATTCACTCCTCAACGACCAAACTACCCGGCAATCTGCGTGCGCATCGATCGTTACCCGAGTGGGCCACTATGCCTTGGCAGCGCCGACGATCCTTCACCTGCTGGGGAAAGGTCTTCCCGCAGCTTGAACAGCGCCTGATCTTTGCGTTTGGCTTCCAGCATGCAGTCGAATGGCTTATCAGGAGCGAAGGTGAGAAACGCTCGCAGGTCGGCCGGGTCAACCCAATCGGCATGCTTGCCCACTGGCCCACCCGGTACCTGGCTGCTGAGGTGTATCTTCGGGACGCCGTCTTGCTCGCGCCAGGTGGCGAAACAGCGGGCGATAAGATCGGCTTCGTCGGTCGTGTCGCCACGGTTGGCACGGTGGTGCAGCCAGTCGAAGACGACCGGCAGACTGGTCTGCTCGGAGATTGTCAGCACCTCTTCGGCGGTGTAGGTCCGTTCGTCATTCTCGATCACCAAACGGGCGCGCTGTTGCTCTGGCAACCGATTGGCGGTCGCGACGAAGCGCTGCATCGCCGCAGGCTTATCGCCGTAGGCGCCGCCGACGTGGATGATCACCTTGCAGCTATCGTCGACGCCCAGGGCATCGAGAAAGCGAACGTGCCAGTCGATCTCCTCGATGGCCGACGTCACCACCTCTTTTCTGGGAGAGCCAAGGACGGTGAACTGGCCGGGGTGCATCGAGACGCGCATCTGGTGGTCGCGAATGAACCTGCCCAGCTCGGACAGCTCTTGCTCGAACTCTTCCCACCAGCGCAGTTGGTTGACCGGATGCGAGCCGAACGGGATGACCATGCTGCTGATGCGGTAGAGGGAGATGTGCTGCTCGAGGTTGAAGCGTAGTACCTTGCCGAGGCCGTTCAGATTCTCGGCGATCAGCTCACGCAGGCGCTCCGGAGTGGCATTGCGCAGGCGACAGGTTCGGTTGGTGGTGGCGTCGAGTGAGAGGGCGATGGCGACGTAGCCGAGGTGGCGCAGCACGGGAACATCCTTCCGAACAGAGCCCTTCAGTGAGATCTAACAAATGTTAGGTTTCATTGTAGCGAAGCGAGTCGTGCGGCAGCCGAGTCGTGGTCCGATTGTGGTGAAAGTGGTGCTAAATCCTTGTTGTAGCTGGGAGAGACAGAAGGAAGCAGCCCCGCCAGTCGGAGCTGCTTCCTGTCACGTTCACAGTGGGCATTCACCGAGATATTGACTCTCTATGCTTGCCCCGCGTGCTCATTCGCCTGCACGAAACTCACACACTGGCCCTGGTTCTTGAAGGTCTGGGCTGTCAAACTGCTGCCAGCCGCCATTCTTACACTGGCTCATGTTCGTCGGCGGGGTGACATTTGTGTTCGTTACTCCCTCAATTGCCGGCAGGTAGCCTTGTCCAGCATCCGGCTACATCAAGCTGGAATGTACTGTCCCTAGCATCCCTGGTCCAATACGCACCGCTCCTACGGTCAACCCAGATAGGCATCGTCTACTGTCGGGAGGCGCATCGATCCTATTGAAGTAAATAAAGGACCAAGGCCAACATTGAGAGAATCATAAGGACATAAGGAATGAGAGGGCCTAACAGGAACCGATCACCTATCGGATCAGCACCATAATGGGTCGTGTTATAAGCAAACTCCCACGAATGATCTCTTTGTTCGGCAAAGTAGTGTAAAAGGGCAGCTGAAGTCAAAGCTGATCTTGAACGCAATCGCGATGATTGCACATCTGGGTCCCTGCATCAAACCATACCGTATTGTCACCTTGCAGGACTTTTGGCGTGGCTTGTTCGGTCGGTAGGGGCATTGTAAACGTTTCAGTATCGTTGCAAGCGACGCGCCTGGGGAATTGTCGGCCAGTTCAGACATCATAGATGTTGAGGTAATCGGGACCTGGAAAATGGCGCCTGGCGTCGTCGTGCAAGGAGTGCCGTCCGTAGAACCGACCGGGATGTACCAATCCCCGCTCTCGCAGGCCCAGCTACTCATCAACCCCGTAACTAGGTTTACTGTTCGTAAG
This sequence comes from uncultured Chloroflexia bacterium, assembly GCA_963782955.1. Taxonomy (GTDB): domain Bacteria; phylum Chloroflexota; class Chloroflexia; order Thermomicrobiales; family Thermomicrobiaceae; genus CALAGB01. The sequence goes on from CAWALJ010000002.1 coordinate 1,622,555, forward strand.
TGTTCCAGCGAACTTACTGCATCGCCGAACTCTGACGTAAGGCATAGGCTTCGTAACCAAGGCTCGCCACATTTGCCTGGTAATCGGACTGGCCGATGTTGTCGTAAATGACGGTTCCATGGCCCGCCGCAGAACTGGCGGATGTGAAGACCATTGCTAGATCAGATAGGATCGCCATTGAGGCTGGCGACCGCTAACAACTTACGCATGTGCATCTCCAATTCCTCCCACACAGATCGCCCCAAGCGGGGTAATCACTCTTCCCTGCGGCGAAGAATTCTCCTCCCGTCTACCCAACAGTCCCCCAGTTGGGCTAGGATTTCCCCCCGTCTGTAAGTACGATAGTAGGATCACTACGCAAAACTGTCAACATGTGCCGAATGCTTACTCACGGCTCTTGATTCGGATTGGGGAAATGTGTCACTGAGGCAACGGACGGTTCGACGTCGCGCTTCGATTACTATTGCGGTAGTACGAGGTTCGTGTTTCATCATTCAGTTCGGACAGATTGCGGGTGTAATCGGCGGGTAACCCTCATTACGACAAAGAGGCGGTGACATGAAGATCTTCTTGACCGGGGCGACCGGGTTCGTCCCTCGAATCTGGTGCTGCACTTCTTCCAGCAGGGGGACGAAGTGATCGCGTTCGACCAGCATCCGCCGGAGGAGCGCCTGACACCCGCACAGGATGTCGTCAGTTCAGCAGCTCGGATGAGCTCGGCGCATATTCCGCGTTGACATCATCATCGATACGCCAAAGTGCTCGCTGACGATCGCTATGGAATAAGCGTCTCATCAAAGCCAAAGGAAACGCGGGGGTTCCAGGCCCCCGCGTTTTTCGATTATCGGATGAGTAATCGCAATCTAGTGAATGTTGTTACCGTTAAGGCAACGATGGTTACTGCCGTATTGGAGGTACCATCGCTGAAGTGGAACGTGTACGTACCGGGCAGGAGTTCATCGCCACTGGTGAACGGTTGCCAGCCACCGGCATAGTAGCTGGTTGCGGTATTACTGGTGGAGATGACCTGGCCAGTGTGGAAGTAGACGGATTGGACGTTGCCAGCAGGATTGTTTGCGTTCGGCTGGCCAACAGTTGCCGTCTTGATCGTGCGTCCCGTTGTAGGTCACCGCGAAACTGTAGGTTCCCGGCAACATTTCGGCGGTCACCATGGCGGGATTGTTCACGTTCAAGGTCGTGATCGCGTGCCACCCGCCGGCGTAGTAGGAGGCGCTGCCATTGTTGGGAATGGAGAGAATTGAACCGTTGTGAGCTTGCAGCCACACGTTCACCAACATGGTGTGGAAGTAGACGGTCTGCAGCGCGTTGGCGTGATTGTTCGGATTGGGTTCGATGACCGTATACGACTTCTGATCGTGCGTCCCGTTGTAGGTCAGCGCGAAACTGTAGGTTCCCGGCAGCATCTCGGCTTGCACCATAGCGGGATTGTTCGGATTCAGGGTTGTGATCGCGTGCCATCCACCGCGTAGTAAGACGCGGATCCGTTGCCGGGAATGTCGAGAGCCGAATTGTTATGAGCTTGCAGCTCCACGGTCACTAACGCAGCGTGGAAGTAGACGGTCTGCAGCGCGTTGGCGTGATTGTTCGGGTTGGGTTCGATGACCGTATACGACTTTTGATCGTGCGTCCCATTGTAGGTCAGCGCGAAGCTGTAGGTTCCCGGCAGCATCTCGGTCTGCACGATACTGGGGTTGTTCGTGTTCAAGGTCGTGATGGCGTGCCAGCCACTGGCATAGTAGGACGCGCCGCCATTGGCGGGAATGTCGAGAATGCTGTTGTCGTGAGCCTGCAGTTCCACATTCACTAATGCAGCGTGGAAGTAGACGGTTGGACGTTGCCAGCAGGATTGTTTGGGTTCGGCTGGCCAACGGTTGAGGTCTTCTGATCATGCGTCCCGTTGTAGGTCACCGCGAAGCTGTAGGTTCCCGGCAGCATCTCGGTCTGTACGATAGCGGGATTATTCGGGTTCCGGTCGTGATCGCGTGCCAGCCGCCGGCGTAGTAGGAGGCGGACCCGTTCGCGGGAATGTCGAGAGCTGAATTGTCGTGTGCCTGCAGCTCCACGTTCACCAACATGGTGTGGAAGTAGACGGTCTGATTGGCCTGGTGGCCGGTTATTGTTACCGTCTTTTGATCACGCGTCCCATTGTAGGTCAGTGCGAACGCGTAAGTTCCCGGCGCCAGATCGACTTGCATCATCGAGATTGTTCGGATTCGATGCCGTGATCGCGTGCCATCCATTGTCCTAGTAGGACCCGATCCCATTGGCGGGAATAGCGAGAATTGAATTGTCGTGAGCTTGCAATTCCACGTTCACTGTGACCGGGGTCGAGGCCGCCGAGGCCGCTCGATAAGAGTGCTATAAGCAAAAGTAACGCGATAGATACCGTTGCGATGACCGCCCACATATATCTTCTCATCGTGATTCCTTCCGTCCCTGAAGAGGCTAGACTTGATGTGTTCTGGTAATGTTGCTTCGCGCTTCGTTGGTCATCAATTTCGGCTCATGCAAGCGCACTCGTGGGCGTATCCCACTTCCCGCTGCCCTCGTTGCGTGTTGTACGTCTGTTGAAGTCGCGCGGTGACGCCGATCAACACGACGGAGACGAACAAGCCCCAATAGTCCATAACACCGCGATTTTCGGTGTTTCTCTCCGCTTTGAATTCGTCCACGCCGTGTGGCTTGCTGAGATTGGCTCGGGAGACAAGATGCTCGAGTCAGGAAGCTGACGACCAAGTAAACGTAGGTGAGATACGCGCCCCCTTTCGTAACATTGCGGATAGCTACGTCCGTACGGATTCAACTCTTACACAATAGGACTATTGGACTTCCCCGCTAGCACTATTGCACCCAATAAGGACAAAGTCAACAATTGTAACGGAATTGTTGCACGGTGCGATTATGCTCTGACGATGGAAACCAGCAGGTCGTAATCTCTGGTGAATACGAGTTTATGAGAATATTGCACGAACGCAAGTCATGTTCGAGTTACAGAAGCTTGGACTTTTGATTCGCCGAGAGCTCCGGCCATCTGGTCGGCCACACGCAGTTGAGAGACTGAGGACAATTCGGCGTCTCATGCTGACGCGCGCGGGCGCCTATGATAACCATGTGAATCTTTGCTTGGATGTGTTGGACGAATGAGCGCAGGAGGCGCGAAAGAACTGCATTGTCGGACAGAGTTTGCAATCCGAGGTTGATGGAATGGGTCTTGTCACTTCGGAGTCTTCCAGTGAATCGGCCAATGGCGACAAGACCTCATGATGCATGATAAGGCGGTGACATGAAGATCTTCTTGACCGGGGCGACGGGGTTCGTGCCTTCCAATCTGGTGCTGCACTTTTTCCAGCAGGGGGACGAAGTAATCGCGTTCGACCAGCATCCGCCGCAGGAGCGCCTGACCCGTGAGTTGGGTGACGGTTGGCAGGAGCGGGTTACCTTCGTGCAGGGAGACGTGCGCGACGCCGCGCTACTCTCTACGCTCTTCGACGAGCATCATCCCACCCACGTCGTGCACGCCTCGGCAATCACCCCCAGCCTCGACATGGAGCGGGCCAATGCCAGGGCTGGTGCTTGACGTCAAGGCCGCCAGCGCCCATCTCCACTGCAGAAAATCGCTTGCCAGCACGGTGTCGAGCGGTTCGTCTACTTCAGTTCGGTATCGGTCTACGAGCGGCGCGACGCCGCCGGCTACGTGGTCGAAGAGGATGGTCCGCTGCATCGTTGCGATCGCATGTACCCACTCTCGAAGATCACCGCCGAGCGGTTATGCCATTGGGCGGTGACGCACTACGGCATCGACGTGCGCATCGTCCGTCCTGGCACGGTCTACGGTCCCTACGAGCGACCGACCGGCGCCAGGGTCAACATGTCGAGCCCTGTCTCGCGGCGCACCTGGCGCTGGCGGGTGAGACGCTCAAGCCGAACGCGCCGCACGTTAGCCAGAGCTTCATCCACGCCATGGATGTGGCCAGAGGGGTGCGTCTGGTTCTGACGACGCCGAATCTCGAGCACGATACGTTCAACCTTGCTGGCGAGCCGGTGCCACAGGAGCGCATGATCAAGGCGATCGTCGCGGCCGTGCCGGGAACCGAGGTCGAATGGGTCGCCGACGAGACGCATGCCAACATCCCGCTCTCACCCGAGTCGGGTCAGATCGCCTACGACAACCGTCGCATCTGGCGCGAGACCGGGTTTCAGCCGCTCTACCGCATCGAAACCGGCATCGAGCAGTACGTGGAGTGGCTTAAAGAGGAAGGGTGAGATAGCGCCATGAGCGACGGGAGCCCAGCGATGGTTCCGATCTTCGACGGTCATAACGACGTCCTGGCCCGTCTCCATCGCGGCGCGAACCCCGTCTCCTTCTTTAGCGCCAGCCACGAGGGCCACATCGATTTGCCACGGATGCAGGCAGGTGGGTTTGCCGGGGGATTCTTCGCGGTCTTTTGTCCCGCCCGATCCCCAGGTACCGCGCCCCGACCCATGACGGCTTTCGGCTGACGGAGGACGGCTACGAGGTGCCGTTGCCCCCGGCCCTCGACCTTGCCTATGCCCAGCAGACCGCTATCTCGATGATGGCGCGACTCTTCCATATTGAGGCGCAGATCCAACGGACGGCTAGGGGTTGCCCGCAGCGTCGCTGAGATCGAGGAGACTTTCCAGCGCATGGCGCAATCGCGGCGGTGCTGCATCTGGAAGGGGCTGGGGCGATCGGCGTCGATCTTGATGCGTTGGAACTCTTCTATCCAGGCCGGTTTGCGCTCACTGGGCCTGGTCTGGAGCAGGCCAAATGCGTTCGGCGAGGGGCGTTCCTTTCGCTTTTCCGCGCTGGCCCGATACCGGATGGCCGGCACCCTGACCCTCACCGGTGGGTGCGGCGGCACGGGCGGCGCACAGCCCCTGGCCGTGACGCTGAACGAGGGCGTCTGCCTCATCGTCGACGTCGACGAATCGCGGCTGCAGCACCGGTCGAGCACCGCTACCTCGACGAGGTGGACCCCGACCTCGACCGCGGTGGAGTCGGCGCTGCGCCAAGGCCGAGCGCCAGGGCGTCATCGGTGGGCGTCGTCGGCAACTGCGCCGCGGTCTCCCGAGCGCTGCGCCGCGGCGTGGACATCGACGTCGTCGCCGACCAGACCAGCGCCCACGACCCGCTGTCCTACCTGCCCGAGGGCATGGACATCGCCGACTGGCACGACTACGCCGAGCGCAAGACCAGGAGTTCCACCGAACGGGCCCGCGCGTCGATGGCCAGGCACCGTCGAGGCCATGGTCGGCTTCCTCGACGGCGGCGCCGAGGTGTTCGACTACGGCGACTCCATCCGCGACGAGGCCCGGCTCGTGGCTCTCGACAGGGCGGTTCGACTTCCGGGGTTCGTCCCGGCGTACATCCGTCCCCTGTTCTGCGAGGGAAGGGCCCGTTCCGGTGGCCGCGCTCTCTGGCGACCCCAAGGGCATCCCGCCACCGACCGGGCGGTGATGGACCTGTTCCCGGACAACGACCGGCTGCAGAAGTGGATGCGCGCCGCGGGGGAGCGGGTGGCGTTCCAGGGTCTGCCGGCCCGGATCTGCTGGCTGGGCTACGGCGAGCGGGACGTGGCCGGCTGCGGTTGGACGAGATGGTGGCCTCCGGCGAAAGCGAGGCGCCGATCGTCATCGGCCGTGACCACCTCGACTGCGGATGGGTCGCCTCGCCGTACCGCGAGACCGAGTTCGATCCTCGACGGCTCCGACGCCATCGCCGACTGGCCGCTGCTCAACGCCCTGGTCAACACCGCGTCGGCGCTTCCTCGGTGTCCATCCACCACGGCGGCGGCGTGGGCATCGGCCAGTCGATCCACGCCGGTCAGGTCTCGCTCGCCGACGCACCGCGCTGGCCGCGGAGAAGCTGGCCCGGTGCTCACCAACGAGCCCCGGCATGGCGGGTCATGCCGCCCACGTCGACGCCGGCTACGACCGCGCGCTGGAGGTCGCCGGAGGCGCGGCGTGCCGCACTCCCATGCGCGAGGGATGACCGGCCGGTCAGCCCGGCGAGGTCGGTCACGTCGGCCAGCCGGGCGTCCGCGCCCGGACGGCGTCGCTGCCGTGGACCGTGACCGCCGCCCGTGCTCGCCGGCGCCAGCGAGATGGTGCGCCCGGCGACCGTCCGTCGCGACGACCAGGCCAGGCGCGGGTCGGAGCCGAACGGAGTGATGGTACCGGCTCGTAACCGACACCTCCCGGGCCGTCGCGGCGTCCGCATCGAGATCGGTTGACGCCGAGCAGCGCCCGCAGCTCGGCCACGAGGATCTCGCGGTCGCCGGCACGAGGACGAGAGGAAGATCATCTCCGGCCCGGCGGACGAGACGAGGGTCTTGATGATGTCGCCGGCTGCACGTCGCGGCGGCAGCGGCCTCCGCGAGGCTGCCGACCGGCCCGTGACGAGTGACCTGGTGCGCGGTCCCGGCGGCGCCGACGCGAGCAGGGCGGATCCAGGCTACGTCCACGACGACCACCTCCGGTTCGAGCCATGAGCTTTGACGCGATGTGGTCGCGCTCGAGGGCGTACGGCCCGCACCCCCGCAGCGGCGGCTACCGGCGGTTCGCCTGGACCCGCGACGACACGACCCTGCGGGAGTGGTCGCCGGCGAGGCCGGCTGCGCGCGGCCTCGACCTCACCAGGACCGCACCGGCAACCAGTGGGCGTAATTCCGGCGAAGCCCGGACGCCGCGGTGGCGGCCCGCCGCCCCGGGCAGCCCTCGGCTCGCACCTGGACTCCGTCCCCGACGATGGCCCGAACGGCCCGCTCGGCGTCGTGTCCGCCTTCACCGCGCTCGGACCGCGCGTCACCCCGGCCCGGCCGATGGGCATCGCCAGCTCGCCGACGAGGAGGGTCCCGCTTCGGCATCGCCTGCGCGGGCTCGCGGCTGCTGACCGGCCAGCTCGACCCCGACCGGGTCCCGGCGCTGCGCCGCACCAACGGCGTCACCCTGGCCGAGGCGATGGCCGAGGCCGGGCGCGACCCGGCCCACCTCGGCGCCGACCCCGAGACGCTGCGCCGGATCGGCGCGTTCGTCGAGCGGCGCGTCGAGCAGGGCCAGGCCCTCGTCGACCTCGGCCACCCGGTCGACGAGGGCCCGGCCCTGCTCGACGTGCAGCTGAACGAACGTGCCGATCCGGCGCAGCGTCTCGGGGTCGGCGCCGAGGTGGGCCGGGTCGTGCCCGGCCTCGGCCATCGCCTCGGGCAGGGTAGCGGCGTCGGTGTCGCGCAGCGCCCGGGCCCGGTCGGGGTCGAGCTGGCCAGTCAGCGGCGCCGAGCCCGCGCAGGGAGGTGCCGAGGGGGGAGCCTCCTCGTCGGCGAAGCTGGCGATGCCGATGGCCGGGCCGGGGTGAACCCCCGCGCCGCCGACGGGGTCGACGCGGAAGAGTCGTACGCGCCACCGTCGGGGACGGAGTCCAGGTGCGAGCCGAGGACCGCCCCAGCACCGGCGCCCGCGGCCCGTGGGTACCGCCACCACGCCCACTGGTTGCCGGCGCGGTCCCTGGTGAGGTCGAGGCCGCGCGCGGGCGGCCTCGCCGGCGAACCACTCCCGCAGTGTCGTGCGTGCGAACCGCCGGTAGCCGCCGGTGCGGGGGTGCCGGCCAACGCTCTCGAGCGGGACATCGCGTCAAAGCTCATGGCTCCAACAGTAGTGAGGTGGCGTGGATGCAGCCCAGAATCCGGCCCTGCTCGCACTCGACGCCGCAGGGATCGCGCACCAGGTCACCCGTCACGGGCGGCCGGCAGCCTCGGCGGAGGCCGCTGCCGCCCGCGACGTGCAGCCGGGCGACATCATCAAGACCCTCCGTGCTCGTCCGCCGGGCCGGCGACGAGCTTCCTCTTCGTCCTCGTGCCCGGCGACCGCGAGTTCTCTCGTGGCCGAAGCTGCGGGCGCTGCTCGGCGTCAACCGCATCTCGATGCCGGACGCCGCGAGCGGGCCGGGAGGTAGTTTGGTTTACGAGCGGGCACCATCACGCCGTTCGGCTCGACCCGCGCCTGGGCCTGGCGTCGCCGAGGAGACGGTCGCCGGGCGCGCGTCTGGCGGCGCCGGCGAGCGCGGGCTGGCGGTCACGGTCGACGGCGGCGAGGGAGTCGGGGTCCAGCGCCCGGCTGGCCGACGTGACCGACCCGCCGGCTGACCGGCCGGGCATCCCTCGCGCATGGGGAGTGCGGCACGCCGCGCTCCGCGGCGACCTCTCGGCGCGCGGTCGTAGCCGGCGTCGACGTGCCGGATGACGCCGATGCCGGGGTCGTTGGTGAGCACCCGCTCCAGCTTCTCGCGGCCAGGGCGTGCCGTCGGCCACCGAGACCTGGCCGGCGTGGATGGACCGGCCGATGCCGACGCCGCCGCCGTGGTGGATGCGACACCCAGGTGGCGCCCGACGCGGTGTTGAGCAGGGCGTTGAGCAGCGGCCAGTCGGCGATGGCGTCGGAGCCGTCGGCCATCGCCTCGGTCTCGCGGTAGGGGCGAGGCGACCGATCCGGCAGTCCAGGTGGTCGCGGCCGATGACGATCGGCGCGGAGACTCGCCGCGAGGCGACCAGCTCGTTGAACCGCAGCGCCGGCCCGGTCCCGCTCGCCGTAGCCCAGCCAGCAGATGCGGCCGGCAGGCCCTGGAACGCCACCCGCTCCGCGCGGCCGCGGATCCAGCGGTGCAGGGGTCGTTGTCGGGGAAAGGTCGAGCACGGCCGGTCGGTGGCGTCGATGTCCTTGGGGTCCCCGAGAGCGCGACCCAGCGGAACGGGCCCCTGCCCTCGCAGAACAGCGGCCGGATGTAGGCCGGACGAACCCGGGAAGTCGAACGCCCGCTCGAACCCGCCGTGCCGGGCCTCGTCGCGGATGGAGTTGCCGTAGTCGAACACCTCGGCGCCGGCGTCCAGGAAGCCGACCATCGCCTCGACGTGCTTGGCCATCGACGCCCGGGCCCGGTCGGTGAACTCCTCGGGCTTCGTGCTCCGCGTAGTCGTGCCAGTCGGCGAGGTCGACGCCCTCGGGCAGGTAGACAGCGGGTCGTGCGCGGAGGTCTGGTCGGTGACGATGTCGATAGTCGACGCCGCGGCGAGAGCAGCTCGGGCAGACCTCGCGGCGTTGCCGACACGCCCACCGACAGCGCCCGGCGCTCGGCCTTGGCGGCCGCAGCGGGCGACGGGCGTCGTCGAGGTCGGCGGCCACCTCGTCGAGGTAGCGGTGCTCGACCCGGCGCCGCAGCCGCGCCGCGTCGACGTCGACGATGAGGCAGATGACCTGGTTCAGCGTCACCGCCAGGGGCTGTGCGCCGCCCATGCACCGCACCCACCAGTAGGGCAGGGTGCCGGCCA
>CAWALJ010000003.1:0-480000 GCA_963782955.1 uncultured Chloroflexia bacterium
CGAAGGATGAGGTCGGATCAGTACGCACCCGACGGGCTTGCAGACAAGGTCTCTTCCCCGCAACGAGCTACTCAGCTATGGGACGATACGAATCGCGGAGGCCATCTTCCCCAAGACGTTCCCTGTCATCCGACCGGGTCTATGATCGAATCTTCGAACGGGATCCCCAGCTTGTGCCGCTCACACAAGACAAATCAGACAAGTCGCTCTAAACTGCGGTACAGAGCTATCCGCAACGCTGATCATGATGCCGAATTTGTGATGCCGTGCTGAACCGGATCGGGGATATTGGTGCCGCGACTAACCGAACAAGAACAGCAAGAGATCATCCGTTTTCTGGAAGCAGACAAACCACTGCCCGAGAAATACCGCTTCCTACTCTTCGACGATAAGCGTGAGGTCGAACTCGTTTGGAACGGCAAGACCAACGAAGTCTGTAACATCGTGCTTCCCTTCCAGGTCATCGAACAGATTGACGAGCCGCGTTCAGAGAGCACCAAGCATCGCGATCCGCTGTTCGAGTGGGCCGGCGTCTCCGTTGATTCCCGCGGCCGCCAGCTTAAGGGCTGGACCAACAAACTCATCTGGGGTGACAACAAGCTCATTCTCTCGTCGCTCAAGAACGGCCCGCTGCGTGAGGAGATTGAGCAGCAAGGCGGCATCAAGCTCATTTACATCGACCCGCCATTCGACGTCGGTGCCGACTTCTCCATGGATATCGAGATCGGCGACGACACGTTTATTAAGAAGCCGAACATCCTAGAGGAGATTGCTTATCGTGACACTTGGGGCAAGGGTGCCGATTCCTTCATCGCCATGATCTATGAGCGGCTGGTGCTCATGCGTGATTTGCTGGCTGAAGATGGCAGTATTTATGTGCATTGTGATTGGCGGGTGAATAGCTTTATAAGGCTCGTAATGGATGAGATCTTTGGCGCGAGCCACTACCGAAATGAAGTTCGATGGAAACGACAACCTCCCCGTGGGGCGAAGGCTATATCGCGACAATACGCTCGATCCTCTGACACCGTTCTGTATTACGCAAAGGGCGACTCCTACACCTGGAACGCGCAATACAAGGACTACGACCAGAAGTACGTAACATCCAAATTCAATAAAAAAGACGCTGACGGTCGCCTGTACAGGATCGACAATATTGGTGACTACTCTGAGCAATCCATAGTCGAATTTCGCAAGCGTGGGCGCATTTATGACTATCCATCCGGGAAAGTCGGGCTGATTCGATATCTTGACGAGGCAAAAGGAGAGGCAATCACCGATATTTGGCTTGATGTAAACGAGGTGAACTCGCAGGCTCTCGAGGATACGAAATACGCTACCCAAAAGCCCAAGACGCTACTTGAGCGTATGGTCAGGGCCTCCTCCAACAAGGGTGATCTGATCGCCGACTTCTTCGTCGGGTCCGGCACAACCGCCGCCGTAGCCGAGAAGCTTGGCCGCAAATGGATCGCCACCGATCTGGGCAAGTTCGCCATTCATACCACTCGCAAACGCATGATCGGCGTGCAGCGGGAGCTCAAAGCCCAGGGGAAAGACTATCGCGCCTTCGAGGTGCTCAACCTCGGGAAATACGAGCGGCAGCACTACATCGGCATCAATCCGAACCTGCGTGAGGTGGAACAACAGGCACAGCTCGCACAGAAAGAGACTGCCTTCGTCGACCTGATCCTACGGGCGTATCGTGCTGAGAAGATCGACGGCTTCACCACCTTCCATGGTAAGAAAGCCGGCCGTCTGGTCTCGGTCGGACCGGTCAATCTCCCGGTGACACGGCTGTTCGTTGAAGAAATCATCCTCGAATGCCGGCAGAAGCACATTACTCGTGTCGACGTTCTCGGGTTCGAGTTCGAGATGGGTTTGTTTCCCAACGTTCTGGACGAAGCCCGCTCCAAGGGGATCGATATCGCGCCCAAGTACATCCCGGCTGAGGTGTTCGACAAGCGTGCGGTGGAGCGCAACCAGGTCGTCTTCCACGACGTCGCGGCCATCGAGGTCACGCCGCGTATCAAGGGCAACAAAGTGGCCGTGGCGCTCACCGACTTCTCGGTCTTCTACTCGCAAGACTCCATCGCCAACGCCGAAGCGACGCTCAAAAACAAGGCGAGCAAGATCGTCGTCGAGCGCGGCCGGATCGTCAAAGTGAGTAAGGATACAAACGGCATTGTCCACCGCGATGTGCTCACCCAGAAATGGACCGACTGGATCGACTACTGGGCGGTCGACTTCAACTTCGAGAACAAGCGCGAGATCGTCCGCATCCAGAACGAAGCGACCGGCGAATGGGAGGACGTCTGGACCGGCGACTACATCTTTGAGAACGAGTGGCAGTCGTTCCGCACCAAGAAAGATCGCGCACTGGAGCTCGAGAGCGCCGATCACGCATGTACACCGGGACGGCGCAAGCTGGCCGTCAAGGTCGTCGACATCTTCGGCAATGACACCATGACGATCGTGGACGTCACGGTGGGAGGGACGAACTGATGGCCCTTCACCCGAACTTTCCTGAGTCACCCTACGCCATTCTCGATCCGAGTGTGCGCTGGTTCCCCGCCGACGAGTCATACCGGGATCCCGGTATGGACAAACTCATTCCGCCGTTCGTAGCGCAACTGCGGCGCAAGGTGAAGGAGTGGCGTGACAGCGACTACGTGGGAGCCAGCGCTACCAGCAAGAGTCTGCTGCGTTGGTGGTTCGATACCCCGCATTTGCTGCCTCAGTTTGACGGGACCATGGCCGAGTTCCAGTACTACTTCGCCCAGCGCGAGGCGGTCGAGACGATCATCTATCTCACTGATGTCGCCGGCGTACAGGACAAGTTTGACCTGATGCGCTTCGATAGCTCGGGGATCGTCTCGACCGGCATGTTCGATGAGACCTGGCGCCGCTTCGTGGTCAAAATGGCGACCGGATCGGGCAAAACCAAAGTGCTGAGCCTGGTGCTGGCCTGGAGCTTCTACCACAAGCTGTACGAGCCCGAATCCCAGCTGGCCCGCAACTTCCTGGTGATCGCGCCGAACATCATCGTGCTCGACCGTATCCGTAAGGATTTCCATGGGCTGCGCATCTTCTTTCAGGATCCGGTCATCCCGGACAACGGCGTCGACGGCCGCAACTGGCGCGATGATTTTCAGTTGACTTTGCACGTGCAGGACGAAGTGCGCGTCACGCACCCGACCGGTAACATCTTCCTGACCAACATCCACCGGGTCTACGCCGGTAATGACATTCCGCCGTCACCGGATGACGAAAACACGATGGAGTATTTCCTCGGGCCACGGCCGACTGGCGCTACCACCGATTCGTCGGTTGACCTTAGCATGATCGTGCGCGACATCGACGAGCTGAGGGTTCTCAACGACGAGGCGCACCACATCCACGACAAGAGTTTGGCCTGGTTCAAGTCGATCCAGGATATCCACCATCGACTGAAGCAGAAAGGGGCCAGGCTATCCTTGCAGGTTGACGTGACCGCGACGCCCAAGCACAACAATGGCGCTATCTTCGTGCAGACCGTGGCGGACTATCCGTTGGTGGAGGCCATCGCCCAGAACGTCGTCAAGCATCCCGTCCTCCCCGACATCGCCAGTCGCGCCAAGCTACATGAACGGCAGAGCGCGAAGTACACCGAGAAGTACGCCGATTACCTGCACCTGGGTGTGGTCGAATGGCGCAAGGCCTTCGAGGAGCACGAAAAGCTGGGGAAGAAGGCCGTCCTGTTCGTCATGACGGACGACACCAAGAATTGCGACGACGTCGCGACGTACCTCCGCGCGACCTATCCCGACTTTGCAACGACGACTCAGTCCTCGTCATTCACACGAAAAATAACGGTGAGATTTCCGAATCCACATCAGGCAAGAGCAAGGAAGAGCTCGACCGGCTGCGCGAGCTCGCCAACTCCATCGATCACCCAGACAACCCCTACAAGGCCATCATCTCAGTGATGGTCCTCAAAGAGGGCTGGGATGTCCGCAACGTGACGACCATCGTCGGCCTGCGTGCCTACTCCGCCAAGAGCAACATCCTGCCGGAGCAGACGCTCGGTCGCGGTCTGCGCAAAATGTACCCCGGTGACGTGGAGGAATACGTCAGCGTGGTCGGAACCGACGCCTTCATGGAGTTCGTGGAGTCGATCCAGGCCGAGGGTGTGGTGTTGGAACGCAAACCGATGGGCGAAGGCGCGCACGCCGAAGACACAAATCGTGGTGGAAGTCGACGACGAGAACGTCAACAAAGATCTCGACGCGCTCGATATCGAGATCCCGATCCTGACTTCCCGCATCTACCGCGAGTATAAGAACCTCCGTGACCTCGATCGGACGACGCAACTCTATCAGCGCGTCCCGTTTCAGCTGTTCACTGAAGAGGAACAGCGCGAGATCGTCTTCAAGGACGTCACCACCGGTGAGATCGTCCACACCACCATGCTCGACACGGCCGGCTTTGCCGACTATCACAGTGTGGTCGGCTACTTTGCCCAGACCATCATGCGCGATCTGCGCTTGGTCAGTGGCTACGACGTGCTCTACCCGAAGGTGAAGGCCTTTGTCCAGCAGGATCTGTTCGACCGGCCAGTCGATCTCGAAAACCTGAACACCCTGCGCAATCTCTCCGAGTTGGCCGCTACAAAGACCGTGATCGAAACCTTCAAGAAATCGATCAACGCCCTCACGGTGCGGGACAAGGGCGACGCCGAGATCCGCGACACGATCAAACTGCACCAGACCCGACCCTTCGTGGCCAAGGATCAGGGCTACACCGTGCCGAAGAAGAGCGTCTTCAACCGCATCATCGGTGACAGCCATTTCGAGCTGCAATTCGCCAGTTTCCTTGAGCGCTGCCCCGACGTCGTCGCCTACGCCAAGAACTATTTTGCGGTCCACTTCAAGCTGGACTACGTCAACGCCGACGGCAACATCTCCAACTACTACCCGGACTTCTTGGTGAAGCTCTCACCCAAGCGCATCGTCATCGTCGAGACCAAGGGACTGGAAGATCTGGATGTGCCACTGAAGATGCAGCGACTACGGCAGTGGTGCGAGGACGTCAACCGGGTGCAATCCGACGTCCACTACGACTTCGTCTACGTCGACCAGGAGGGGTTCGACGACTACCAGCCATCCACTTTCAAGCAGCTGTTCGATGGTTTCACGGAATATACGAGGGAAATGGCATAGACGCGCCGATCGCCGGATCGGATCCAGATCTCGGATGCGAGGAAACGAAGGGGAGATCCGGGATAAGGTGCTCAAGTCCTCTTGAGCGTTTCGAAGGCCTTAGTGGACCAAATAACGTGTGTAAAGTCGAGGGATTGGATGAGAAGAGGATCAATTCCCGGTCAGTAGGGCAATCAGGGCCCCGCCTGCTATCAAAGCCTTTCGAACAGCAGTGACCGGGCCACGATCGCTGAAGGTTATGGTGCTGAAGAGGGCTAAGCTTTGTATCGGGCTATCAGTCCACCTCGAGTCCGCGACGTTGGAGCTGTGCGACATGTTGGTCGGTGAAATCATTGGGTTCACCATCCCCCAGCATCGGAACGAGATTGTCAAAGAACCATTCGGCGTAGAAGCTGATGCGACCTACGCTACCTCTGCTAGGCATTTCTCGGTCTCCCATGAGCACTGCACGAAGCATTGATGCTTTGTGGAATTCCGGAGTCCGAAAGCTGTCGTCATGTGTTGTGAGTGTCGCTAAGAATGGAACAAGGTACTTCCATCGCGGCTTATCGTCAATGAACTTGAAGAACTGGGTCTTCTTAGACTTCTTCCTTGGGATTTCATTCCCGGTCTCTAAGTAATACACCAAATTCATAATACGGTCCCATAGAATCCTGGCCTTACCAATGACGGACTGCTCAATCGCAAGGAGGGCTAAGTAGGTGTGAGGAGTCGCCAATGGATTCTTCGAGTCATACGGCCCTTGAGCCTCAATTACGAGCGACAATCGATTATCGACCTCGGTAAGGAAATAGAATTCTAGCTTGAGATCCATGAGCAGAGTTGCGACCTTCTCCATTCGTTCGGCTCGATAAAGATCCGAGCGCTGATATGCCTCAAGCACCTGTGCGATGTGAACCCGCTCAATGTGCCTTGGATGAATCTCCAGGGCGGATCCGTACTGCGCTACGAGCGCCTTCTTGATCGTCACCTCGAAACGCGCAACAGTGGTTTGAATATCCTCGGGAATGGACGTCACATTGAGTCTCCTCGACACTGCTCATCCCACAATCAGCCGATGGCAAAACGTCGACGCTATGGTGACACAAGAGATCCGCTGGCTTGCGGCAGTCCGGTGTCGGTCGCTCGGTCATGGACGCTCGTCCTCCTGGTGATCTGCGCCCTCGATCCCGGCGATCAGCGCGTGGGCGGTGCGCTGGATGGCGTCGAGGTTGCGTTTCACGACCGCTCGATCTTGCGCCCACCTGGCGACATAGGCAAAGGAGTAGCCGCTGGCATCGATCCCGTAATGGTTGAGCACCACGAACGCCACACTCTCGGCCACCGTCTCGGCATCTTCGCGACCGGTCCAGCCCCGGTGATCGGCTACATAGTGCGCCGCTTCATGGGCCAGCGTCTTCGTCCGTTGATCTCCGACCAGGTGGCTCCCTAAGGCGATCCGTCGCTCGCCAGGCGCATAGTAGCCGTGCGCTCGTGTCCAGCTCCTCACGTTCCACCGTCACGCCTTCCCCTTCCACGAATCGCAGCAGGTGGCCAAAGAGGGCCACGCCGGCGTCGCTCGATTCGCGGATCTCCCGCGCCACGGGTGGTTCGGGCAGCGGGTTGCCTTCGGTCTGGCTGACGTCGAAGACCGTCCCGAGGCCGAAATTGCGCACGACGCGCTCCTCTTCGCCGGTCTCCTCGTCGGTCTGCTTCCGGACATGGGGGACGAGGATCTTGATCCCCTTCTCTCCCAACTTCACCTGACGACCGAGCTGCTTCCAGCGCTGATAGCCGGCGACCTGGGTGGCCTCCGGCGCTTGCAAACTGATCAACAGCACGTTGCCGGCCGAATAGTGATGAAATTTGGCCATGGTGGCCAGATACGCGGCGAAAGACTCGCTGTCGAGAATACTGTCAATCCCCTGCTCCAGGGTCGTCAATGCGGCGTTGACCCGCTCGCGCGGATCCTCGCCCTGATGTCGGTTGCGTTCCATAGAATGTGATTTGTTTATAAGAAATTTACCCATAGATTGTCAATGTGGTGCTGTCTGTTCCCGTCGTCTCGCTCGTTCTCTCCGGTTGAAAAGGCGGGGAGCAGGTGCTGCTTTCCCGCCTAAGTGGAGAAACCCGGAAAGCGGGGTGAAGCCGGTCAAGGCCGGAGAGCGTAGCGTGCCTTGACGGGCGAGGGGCAAGGCCCCGGTGTGGGGCGTGGGCCGCAAGCGGCAGTCAGTCTGCGACGTCCAAGGCCATGCCGTCGACCGTCGCGCTGGCAGCACGCCGGAGTTCCTCCTCCCGCCGACGCAGCAGTTCGACGATCACCGGTGCCGCCGTCGGATGCGCGGCTAAAGCCTGGGCGGCGTCGCGATGGAGCCGCTCGAGGTTGGCCAGACTCACCCGCAGCTTCGTGACCTCAGCCCACGTTCCGGCTTGGACCAGGTGCACCGACCGCTCGGCGGCAAGGTCGATCCTGGCCTTGCGCCACTCGGCCACGGGGAGGAGCAGCAAGCGAAATCCCCAGCGCAGCACGATACCCAACATGGAGCACCTCCGACCGGTACGGACCACCGTACGTCCGTATGGTGGCCCACTGCGCGCTAGCGATCGCGGAATGCCTTGCGGCGGAAGAAGGCGTTCGCCTCCGTATTCAAGTCACGAATCCGCGCCGCGCTGTCGAGAATGAGTTCTTGTCCGATGGCGGCCGCGAGGCTATGCGGGTGCACGCTGCGCAGCTCCTGCTCTTCCATGTTGACCGCTTGGATCGAGTCCCGTACGCCCGAGACTTCGAGGGCCAAGCCCCAGGAGCGTGCATAGTCCGCTTCCGTGCCATTCCAGTGCTGCTCGCGCAGCCAGGCCTCGTGGCGCTTCTGCTCGGCCGACTTGCGCCGCATCAGCCCGCCCCAGGCACGCTCGATTCCCGGCTCCTCCTCCGGCCGTCGCGGCGCACTGATCGTGCGCTGCTGCAGCGCTTGCCGCGACCGGAAGCGCTCCGCCAGGCCCCAGGACCGGTCGTCCAACTCGGTCAACTCGACGATCTGCTCGTTCGGCCGCTGCTTGCGGTTATCCATCACACGACTCCTCTCGGACACGCTCGCGGGTACGAGCGACCATTTCCGGCCAATCACGCCATACGTCCTCATGCAACGCCGCCAATTCGGCATCGAGCTGGTCCCGCAGGTGGTGCCGTGCCACCTCGGCCGCTCGCCGCCGTTGACGGTGCGCAAGCCAGCCCCGGATGGGCGCCAACAACACCCGGCCCAGGCGCGAACCAACGGTCGCGGTGCTCCGCCTGAGGCCGGCGGATGTCGGAGGTTGTGACGACATTGACGATCACCTCCCGGCTAAAAGATCGTTGAGCAGCGCATCGGCCCGTGCCTGCTGCTTCTGCTCGGTCCGAAAATGCTGGCCCAGGGCGATCCAGTAGATTGCACCGGCCAGATTGACCGCCCCGCCGAAGATGAAGGAGCTGCGCGTTAGCCACCCGGCGGCGGAGGTATGCCAGAGTGTCGCCAGCTGCGTCGCCGGCAGGAGCTGTTGGGCGTGCAGGTACGCCTCCGACACGTTGGCGATCGACTGGACCAGGAAGAGGAACACCCCGCCGAGCACCAACAGCGCGCGCATCGACCAGCTCAGCTCTTGGGAGATCAAGATGGCGGTCGCGATTAGTAAGGCGGAGAAGGCTGTCGCCAAGAGCAGGGCAGCGAACAATAATTCGTGGTAGTGGTAATAGCCGGCCAGGTTGGTGAGGGTGGCGGCTTCCACCGCCAGAATCGGCAGGCTCAGGACGAGCTGCTTGCGGCTGAAATGGCTCATTGATGCATCCTTCCTCACGGCAGACTGCCAGCGTGCTCAATCACCCAGGTCAGCCGAAGGCCACGGCCGCCACCGGCGCATCCGCAACCATCCCGACCCGCTTTACGACGCCATACCAGAACGATATGTCTTGGCAATGTCAAGACATATTCTAGCATGGCCTGACGTGTCGTGACAAGGCTGCGGCGCTGCCAGTACACTGGCGCTATGGAGGTGCATCGGCGTAAAGCGGCCATGGTGGAAGTGGACGGCCAGCGCGTGCGGCAGTATCGGCTGGCGCAGCAGCTGACCCAAGCTGAGCTTGCCGAGCGGACGTCCGGCGCGGTGTCGCGGAGCTATATCGGGAGTATTGAGAGTGACGCGCGGGTTCGGGTCAGTCCCGAGGTTCTCGCGGAGTTGGCCCAGGCCCTCGGTGTGCGGGGCGACGATCTCCAGCCCGTGCAGAGTCCCAGGCAGACGGGCGAGGTTCAGCCGGTGGCCGCGACCCTAGAGCCGGGTGACCTGGAAGCTGGGATTGGACAGCGTATCGCGCACCTGATCACCCAATCCGAACTCTCTGACGACGAGGCGGCCAGCTTCGGTCAGCACCTGGAGACGATCACCCGCGAACTGCTCCTCCTGTATGAAGAACTGCGTGCGAAGCTCTCCGCCCGGTGAAGGGTGAGCGATCATCCGCTGTCGGGTCCTGGCCACCGTAGCGTCAGCGCTCAACGGCGCCGCAGTTCCGAGAGCCGACAGGGCTGAAAGCCGCGATCGCGCTCGATCGGCAACCCCCAACCACCGCGCGTTTCTTGTAGCTCCTGTAAAGAGAAGTAACCGAGCTCCTGCTCATCACCATCAACCAGACCAAAGCAGGTATCCTGGCCGTCAAATTCAATGGCGTACC
The DNA here is from genome assembly GCA_963782955.1 of uncultured Chloroflexia bacterium. GTDB lineage: Bacteria > Chloroflexota > Chloroflexia > Thermomicrobiales > Thermomicrobiaceae > CALAGB01. The sequence goes on from CAWALJ010000003.1 coordinate 9,877, forward strand.
AGGTCCAACTGAAGTCCGGATAGAAAAACTTGGCCACCACCAGTGGGTCAGGAGCCCGCTCTTGCGAGTAGAGTGGCGGCAACGCCGCCACGAGCTCCTTGGTCAGTAATTGCATTGTATGATTCCCTCCCTTCATTGTACGTACATTATAGCAAGCGCATGCAATTATGTCAATAATCAAATATGTTCCATATATCTGAGCGTCCTGCGTGGGAGCCTTGGGCGCAGGCGGACCGGTGCAAGGGGAGGATCTGCTTTGGAAGCAGGGGTGCCGTTTGCGTGGGAGAGGTCAGCGATGCCGGTTTGGGGTTGTGTTCTGGTTCAGGGAGAACACCATGGAACGAGGTGCCGGATTGAAACAACCAGGTTTTACGATGAGGACGCGGAAGCTGGGCCAAGAAGACGTGTTTGGAATGACGGCAGGTCGGCTCTAAGATCGAATCAGAGATCTGCACCTGAGACGAGACGCGGACTCCGTGCTGGGACCGAAGACTAATGGTAGAGACAAGCGTGGCGCGTCTAGGCCCTCAACGCATCTCGGACGGCAGACACGCCGTATATCGATCTGACCCAGTTGCGGTGAGATACCGGGCGCATGACGCAGCCGACGGCGGAATCAACGGTTACCGTCGGGCTTCTGCTGCCGTCGTCGACGGTTGGCGCGCCGCGCCGCATGACTCTTCTGGGCGATGGCGCGATAGTAGTCGGAGCCCCGCTGAGCCGTCTTCATCCCACCGCGGCGCCCGAGGTGTTTGGCCGCCTCAGAGATTTTCATCCCGCGGAGGCAGCGGCACGTCAGTGACCGGGTCGTCGATCAGGTGCGTGCCGGTACCGGCGATCACCTGCAGGTAGAAGTGCCGGGCACAGAACTTGGGCTCGCGTGCATCGCACGTGCCGTAGAACAACCCCGAGGGATCACAGGCGCGCACCACATCGGTTGGCTCGGGCATGCGCGCAAAGCTGAACTCGCAGATATTGGTGTCTGACTGCCAGAGCACACACGCGAACGAGTCATCGGACTCGTATTGCGAGCGGAATGGTAAGGTCTTGATTTGCTGCATAGCGTTCACCTCCTCTCAGTGTACGTACATTATAGCAAGCGCATGCAATTATGTCGATAGGAAAACTCTGCACATGTTGGAACCCGTCGGCGCGCTCGGTCGGTAGGCAGCATGTCAAAGAACCGCGTGAGTGACTGGCCGGCAGCGAGACGCACGATCATCAGCCTGAGTGTCCCCAGTCTATTCCGTTACGTTGCTAGGATGTGTTGGTGTCGGGAGATCCTCTACCAGCTCGAGAGCAACAGCTGAGTGATCGACGTCGTGGTTTGCCAGGGGAAGACCGCTGGACAGGACCTCGAGGGAGCCTGGCGGATGCGCTGCCGTGGAGCATCGAACGTGAGCACGAGCCCAGCTCAGCGCAGGAAAGATAATCGGGCTTGACAGAACTCGCTCACTCGACTATGACACGAACGCACGATTTCGACAGTCATAGCACACGGACGTTTAGAGGAGTGTGGCGTTGTTTAGGAAGCAGTACACGCGTAGCTTCTTCTATGCGGTAAAGCGCTACGATTTTGTGGTGCAGTTGTCTTCGACGCTGCATCAGAATAGCGAATTCCAGCGGCTGAGAATCATAGGCCAGAAGCCGAACAAGATCTTCGTCCGCGGCGTCTGGCTCGAGCGCAAATGGATGGTCGATCTACTCGACCGCGACCTCGATGGTCGCGGGACCATGGTACGCGTTACGCTCAACGAGCGTGACCAAGACCGTGCCGACGGGATGATCGGATACTTTCACGATCATGTGCTCAAGCCGTTTGCCGACCAGGAGACCGATCACCATGGGATGGCACTTGCGCGCCGCGTCGAACGCACTACACCCTCCTCATCAACGCCACCTGCGTCCAACCAGTCTGTGGCACGCGCGGATTGTCCAGCATGCGGATTGCCGGTATTTGCGGATGCTGATGTGTGTTGGAATTGCGCGAGCCGATATCCAGCCGGAACGCGCGAAGCGTTCAAAGACGAGGCCGCTCGCCTCGCCTACCACAAGGAGTATCTGTACGACATTGCGTACGTCCCAGTGATCGGTGCGATGGCCGAGGGACGGCTGCTTGAGGACGAGGCCGGCGTCATCGCTGATCTTATCCTGAAGCGCGTGGAAGCCGCCCAGGACGATGCGGACTTGCTGCAGTTCGCACACGAACTCGCCGCGAAATGGCCGATCTTGGAGCCCGTGGACCGGTTTGCCAATGTGCAGCTCTCGCCTGGGATGAAACTGCTGACTGGTGCGCCGTTAGCCGGATCCGAACTCGCCGAGATCGGTGAGCGGCTTAACCTCGCCCGAGCGGCGGTGCAAGCAGACGCAGCTCGGCGCTATGCCGAAGAGTTGCACAGGTTGGGGATAGCACCTGACGCGCACGATCAAGCTCAGCCCGACGTGGATGATACTCAGAACGCGCCCACCGTCTTCTGCATTCACTGTGGGACGGTGCTTCCGGCCGAGGCGCGCTTCTGCTCGAGCTGCGGCAAGCCGGTCTCAGGCTAGCTCACGTTGGCCACGAGAGCACCGCAAGCACTGGCGCTGTGCCGCGGCGATGGACTCCACGGCCAATGACCTCTCATGTCATGGGACTCGTCAGACGGCTCTGTTGTTGTTATTCCTTCACCTTGGCCATTTCTAATGCTTCGGCCCAACGCCGCTTGTTGTCTGGCCAGACGCCGCTGCTGGGTTGGGCGATTCGCGGCGGGCTCTCCACCGGCCGCAGGAATAGCCAGTGCCACGTGTTCCGAGTGGCTACTGGTTTGGCTAGTCTGCTGGTTCTACAATGCCCATGTGGACGCGGATCTTGGGCGCAATCGACCCGTGATCGCGGTACCCACTTCTTCGTTCTGCGACACCCTCCTTGGCCGGGTGTCGCCTCACTCCGCGTCTTGATTTGTTGTCTTCCACCGCGGCGCGGCGGCGCGGCGCCAGATGGTCAGTAAGGAGCAACGACATGGTCGTCTTGGGCCACGATGTCGAGCAGGGTGAACCGGTCGAGGCCTTCGACCTCAGCTATGGTGCCTACCTGATCGGGACGATGGGGATGGGCAAGTCGACCGTGCTGCAGCGAATGGTGCTGGATGATCTCGAGCAGGGACATGGCTTCATTCTGCTCGATCCACACCGCCAGTTGGTGGAGACAATTCTGGCCAGCGTGCCACGGGACCGGACGTCGGCGGTCGCCGTCGTCGACATGACCGATAATCCGCCCAGCTTCGGCATCAACCTTTTCGACTGTATTGATCCGACGGACGAGTTGGCGCTGTCCCAGACGGCGGAGCTCTTCGTGGCCACCTTCCGCCAGGCGCTGACGGATACCTCCACGGCCTGGGGAGCACTCTTGGAGGGACTGCTCTACAACGTTGCCTATGTCATGGCGGCCAATCCGGGCACGGGCTTACCGGACGTGCCCCGGCTGCTCAGAGATGATGGCTACCGCATGGCCCTACTCGCCCGCGTGGAAAACGAGATCGTCCACGACTATTGGGAGGCCGAGTACGCCGCGCTCAGCGAGCGGAGCCGAGCCCGCGAGATCGGGTCGACCATGCGTCGACTGCGCTCCTTCATCACCAATCCTCTGCTCCGGCAGATCTTTGGCGTGCCCAAGACGACGATCGACTTTCGCTGGCTGATGGACGACGGCCCCGGACTGTTGGTGGCTCTCGATCCCAACCAGCCGCACGCCTCCAACCTGATCGGCGCCATCATGCTGGCCAAGATCAAACAGCACACCTTTGCGCGCCAGGAGGGCGGCAACGACCGGCCCTTCCGAGTCTATGCCGACGAGTTCCAAAAGTTCATCACCAGCGACTTTGACCGCTTCTGGGGCGAGTCGCGCAAGTTCAAGGTGGGGGTGATCGCGGCGCATCAGTTTCGCAATCAGCTCACGCCGGAGCTCCGCAGCGCCTCGGCCTCGGTCGGGACACGGCTGATCTTCGCCGTCAATCATGAAGATGCCGGTGACCTGGGACGCATGTTCACGCTACCGAAGGTTCTGGGAGAACCGGAGTTCAAACCAGTGATCGAGGATATTGTGGAGCCCGCCACGATGGAGTGGTATTGGGATCCGGCGGATGCACCGGAGCAAATTGAGCAGTGTAGGGCTGAGCTCAAGCAACTCGAAGATGTAATAGATAAGGCATCGGAGCTGCGCGAAGACTACCTTCTCCTATTTTCGCGCGACCACTCCTGGTTCCCAAGTACGTCACGTGGCAGCTTACCCAACTGGAAGGCCTTGTCTGAGGAGGATATCGTCGAACTCTCCTGGCTGGCTAACCCCATCCATCAAGCCTATTTCGATGAGATGACGCTCAAGGACTACATTCGTCAGCACGGTATGCAGCGCCGTCTCAGCCGCAGGAAAACGGTCCCGACCCTACCGCGACGGGGGAGACAAATCAGCGTACCGTTGCATTTCGCGGATCAACCACTCCAACCGCAACTGCTCAAGATACTCAACTACTTAACGACCAATCCACGCTCGAAGTACGGGGCGCCGAGAAAGATTTCAGGGGAGAAGCTGCTGGGTGCTGAGTTCTACACCGAGTTCCTGAGGCTCTCCCATGACGCGTGGACAACCACGAGTACAGTGTACGAAGCTGTCTTACCGTGGAATAAAGAGCACGACCTTGCACTGGTGAGCGGGGAACTCAGGATCATTGATGAGCACGGGAGAATCCTCGCACCACGCTCAGATCGTCTCCCACGACTTCCTCCCCACTATGGATCTGAGCCCTGGCGTGATTACTTCTACCATGAACTGATCCCTGATTGAGTTTCGTCCACGGATCTATCCCGAATTGGTTGCCTGGTTGGCCAAGTGCGGCGCGGCCCTTATGGAGGAGGTAGGTGTTCAGCGAGACATGGTTTGGGCAGAGCGGGGTCGTCTCCAAGCGGAGATAGGCGATTGGGGAAGTGCTATCAGCAGCGGGTAGCGGTGCCAGAACGGGTCGTGGGACAGCGCTATAAAAAGGACTATCGCGATGGCTACTGACGGACGGTCTACGAGTGGCAACAGAGTGAGCGGACGATGACGGCGGGAGAATTTGCGCGTCATGCTGGTGAACCAGCCCCTTCAGGCGACCGTCAAGACCAACTTGGGACAGTGGACGATCAAGACGGCGCTGCCACCGGCCACTACGGGCATCGATGTAGCACGGATCTATCAGCGCTCGCGGGCCTTGTTCGGCCCCCTCGCCCTCCACCACGTCATCCGTGCCGCGCGAGATGGTTCCTCAGGAACCGACGGGACACCCCCATCCGGCGCCGGCGGCGACTCGCGGAGGATCAGTCGGCATGAGCGCGCCGCGCCACGTAAGGGAACCAGCACTCAAGCCCGGGGACGAAGCCATCCTGCTGGCGCTGGCCAGGTTGCACTACTGACCGCCGAGCAGGTGCGCCGTCTGCGGGGCTGGGCCATGCTCAACTACACCCGCAGCACGCTCAAACGCCTGGAGCAGGCCGGTTACATTCAGCGCTTCCGGCTGCGCAATCCCCTGATCAACGGATCAGCCCCACTGGTGGCCGCTCTCTCGACGCAGGGATGGCAGGTGGTGGAACAGCTGGGCGAGGATATTGTCGGCACGTACCAGGCCCGGCGAGAGCGGGGGGCATCGCATCTCTTCTTACCCCATACGCTCGCGATCAACGACGTGCTGATCGCGGCCATGACCTTGCCGGGCGCCCGGTCCTGGCGCTCCATGAGGGCAAGTCGCATGCGCATGCTGGACATGCTGCGGCGTGGTCCGCGCACAGTCACGGTGATTCCCGATGCCTGGCTGGAACTCGGCTACGGAGGGTACGCCTATCCGCTGGCACTGGAGCTGGATCGCGGGACTGAGGAGCAGCGGCGCTGGCGGCAAAAAGTCGGCGGCGCTCCGCGTCTCGGCGATCCAAAAGGCCTATCCGACGGCTCTTCGAACGGCACGAATTGACGGTAGCCGTGGTCGCCCAGCCGGGGAATAGGCGCCTGGCCGACCTCAAACGCTGGACGGAGGCCGAACTGTCGCGGCAGGGTGCGGCGGCACAGGCCGATCTCTTCCGCTTCACCAGTGCCGATCCCAGCGCCCCGGAGGAATTCTTCCTGGGCACGGTGTGGGCGACCCCGTTCACTGACCAATTGCGGCCGCTGCTGGAGGGCGAGGATAGCGCTTGAGGCCGGCCTGAGCGTACCGCATGCTCCGATCGACCTTGGTGCTCAGTTTGTTCCTGTGTCCTGCGGTGTCGGAGCGCCGAAGACGCGGGTATAGGCGGGATCGCTGGCCGGGGAGCCGGGTCCGGTCGCCGGGAGTGACAGGCGGGCGCTGGCCGCTTCGGCCTCGGCTTGACTGCGTTGATAGTGCTGCCGATAGTGTGCCAGCACCGCTGCGAGCTGCCGCGCATCTGCCGCCGGGCTGGTACCGTCAATGTTTCGATCTGCACCGCGGCGCGATCGTGGAGCTTGACGAAGGCCTGCCGCGGTGACAGCGTCTGCAAGGGCTGGTCCAGGCCTCAAACTGTTCCCCCATCGACAGGTACTGTGCATGTTGCGTGTCGGTAAGCGCATCCTCTTCTATCACAGGAACGGATCGGCCTGGCCGATGTGCCGGGCCTGGATGGCGGCCGAGTCGCGGCCCAGCCCGAAGGCGATCATAAGCGACAATTCTCCAGCGCGCCGGTCAGTCGTCCGGAGCCCATCTGGGCGAGCGATTGCGCCGCCAGATAGAGCCGCAAGTTGAACTTGCGGGTCTGGGACAGGATGGTGGCGATAGTCTGCTCCTGGGCGGCGAAAGCGGGCCACTCGTCGACCAGGAGGGTGCAGGGGACGCGGGCCGTGGGCGGGAGGTCGGTGCGCGAGAGCGCCGCCTGCTCGATCTGGACCAGCAACATGGCACCGAGGAGCTTGCGCGTCTCGTGATCGCTGACGTTGCCGAGATTGATGATGAAGGCCGTGCCTGCGTCCATCATGGGAGCGGAAGTCGAGCCAGTTTTCGGGCTGACCTAGCGTCAGGCGAGCGACCGGGGAGAAGGAAAGTAGGAAGGCACGGCGCAGGGTCGAGCCGGCTTCCTGGAGCTGGTTCCGACCCAGCTTGTCGTAGTACTGGGTGAAGGTCTGCTGCACCAGAGGATCGTGCACCTTGGCGAGGCAGGCGCGGCGAAAGTCCTGATCGGCCAGCAGTTGATAGAGCGCCGTAATCGGTAGACCATTGGCGATGAGGGTGAGCATGGCGCCAGAAAGAGCGTCTGAAAGGCAGGGGCCTGGGTTAGCTCCGGCCAGACGCGCAGCATGGCCTCCAGGGCATTCAAGGCGCGCGCGTGGGGATCGCCGTCTCCCGGCCAGGACGTTGAAAGGGACGTAGGAGCCGTTGCCCCAATCCGAGATAGACCAGGCGATCGAAGGCCTGCCTCGTCGCGGAAGAAGCCGCTGCGCGACCAAGGACGAGAGCGTATCGAAGGAGAGGTCGTGATGCGGCTCGATCAGGCCAACCCCGTGCCGCTGTGCCAGGTGCTGCAGGAAAAGGGATTGCAAGAACTTGGACTTACCCGAGCCGGTGCGGCCCCAGATAGTGGCGTGGTGTTGCTGGTCCGTGGGACTCAATGCGAGCCGCGGATAGGGAAGCGGTGGATGAGTCGTGCCGAGCAGGATCTCGCGTGACGGTCGGCGCAAGCTCATTGTCCTCCTCCTCTCCCCAATGATTGCGGCACGCCGGGTCGCAGCAGGGTCGTCTCGCGGATGAGCTCGGTCAGGGCGATCTGTGCAGGACCGCCGACGATCTGCCAGATCGGCTGCGTGAGGACGGTCTGCTCAGTGAGCTGTTCCGCAGTCGTTAGCCAGACGAGGGTGGGATCCGCGTCCAACCTGGCGGCTTCCGCGCTGACCCACGTCGCGATGGCCGCTCGTCGCGCCGTGTCCTGGACCACAAAGAGCACGGGTTGGGGCTGGGTGTCCGCCTGCAGGAGGTAGCCGCGGAGTTTGGGGCGCAGCCGTTTGCCCGGAATGGTGGCACGGTCGAGCTCGAACCAGAAGGCCTGGGTGCGACCATCCGTCAACCATAGCGTGACGGCACCGTCGGCCACCCATCGCAGCGTCTGGCCCGTACGCGGATCGACGGCCTGCAGCGGGTGCTGCTTGAGGGTTGCCTCCGGGATCCAGTCGACCAGGCGAAACTGAGGCGACGTCTCGACGGCCAGCTCCAGACTCAGGCGTACGTCACCGATAGCCAGGTGGTGGGCCAGCATGAGCGGCGAGACGAACCGCGGATCGCGTCCTAACTCAGCACGTGAGCATCCCAGGAGCTCTGCCACGACCACCCGCCCACGTCGATCGAGCGAGAGCAGCGTCTTGCCGGAGCCCACCCCGGTGACCGAGCTGAGTCGTCGCGCGACGAGGTGGTTGGTGTGGACGAGATGTTGGACGCGCGTGTAACAGGCACTGCGGGCGCCCGGCGTGGAAAAGAAGCGCCGGCGTAACTGGCTGATGGTCAGAGCCCGGTAGGCGTGGACCATGTGGAGCATCTGACCGTCGCGGGTAGTGAGACGGGCAGTGGAAAGCATCGAGAGATATCAGTCTAAAAGATACTGACAAAAAAGTCAACATGTGCTATAGTATCATCATTGTATGGAACGCGAGTCACGTGCGCAGCCGATGCCGCTTACCAGTATTCACCTTGATTTGACCGAATACTCCATCAGCTTCCAGGTCGGCGAGGAGACGGTTGGCAAGCTTATCTTGGCCCCTGAGGGGATCTTGTTCGAAGCTCATCCGTCGTCAGTGGGGATGCCGGCGTCAACCGAGGTTGTGCCGGGCGAGCTGGTGGGACCGGAGATCTCGGCTTCAACCGAGCAGCGCGTCGAACACGAAGGCCGCGTGACCCTTTCCGGTCGGCTCAAGACCAAGCCCCGCGAAGGCAAGCCGGATCGCCGTGGTAACCCTACCGCCTGGGCCCGCTTCGCCGCCCATGTCGAGGGAGAAGACGGACCCCACGTCTACAGCGCCACCTTTCATCGCCATACCGCCCGAATCGCGTTGACGCTCGGGCGCAACGATCCCGTCACGATCGAGGGCTACGCCCATCCCAGCCGCGACCCGTCCGGTACCCGGCTCGATACGCTGTCGGTGATCAACCTGGCGGCCTATCCAGGCAAAGTGGCGAGTACCGACCACGGAGACCCGATTGAATGACGTCGTGGTTGCCATGGACGATCGCTTATCCCAATCCTGAAGCCCATTCCCAATACCCATGTCGAGCGAAAGCTCGCCGTCTGGCTTCCGGTGTGACCGGCTGGGGTCAAGGGGAAGGCCGGTCACACCCCAGCCTCCGCTGGCCCCCGCCCCGCGGAGCGGCAGCGACGTGGGGAGGGTCGTCGTCCGGCGCCACCGGCTGGGTACCAGCGGTACTCAGCCCAGGGGCTGCGCCGCCGGACGACGGGGAGGGGAGTCGTGGCAGATTGCGGGTCCGCGATCAGCAGCGCGGTGCTACGACTCCCCTCCCCGCTGGGCCAGCCCGTTGCTCTCCTCCCCTTGCTTCCTCTGGACATCAGGTCCAGACCCGAGTCCAGAGACGAGGAGGTCGTGCTGAGGACAGGTGGTATGGACTCGCTCACATGACAGGTAACGTTTTTGGGAAGCAGGTCGTCCCCAGCGGTAAAGAGCGCGCTTACCCGGCGGATTGACGGCGCCGACGTGGGCGTTGCTTCGTGGGCAACGGGAGCTGCCACGCTCCGGTGACGATCCGCGGTGGGTGATGTTCGTATGGCCGTGGCAGGATCTTGCACCACTGCTCGTCGTCGAGATCCCACATTTCCAACTGTGGGGACGCAAAGGGTGTCTGGTAGTGCTGGAACGCTTCCACCGCCTGCAGTCGTCGAACCCGCGGTTCCGCACGATACGTGTACCGGGCGAGGACGGTGTGCTGATAGGCGAGCTGCAGCTGGCCGTCGTAGAGCCAGACGGAGACTCGCTGGCGCGCCAGTCCGCGCTCCGCGTACAAATAGAAGCGCCGCACACTGACGTAGCCTCGCAGATTGACGACCCGTTCGAGTTGCAGGTGACGAACGGCCCGCGTGAGTTCATCGGGATCCAGCTCACGGCCACGGACCCAGCCGAGTACGTCCACCGGGGTACGGAGACCATCGGTTCGCTGTTGGTGTGCCCAATGGGGTGTTTCGTTGAAGGTCTCGATAAAGTCGGCGTGCTGCTCCTGGATCTCTTCGAGCGTGGTGGCGCGCTCGAAGTGGGCATCAGCCAGCCGGAGCTCAACTTTGAACTGGGCTTCGATCAGGTTCTGCCACGGTTTTCCCTGTTCGATGTGCTCGCTGGTGACCTCCAGCTCCGCGAGCAGTCCTTCATAGACGCCGGCGGTGAACACGGAACCGTTATCCGAGACCATGCTTTCCGGACGCCCATACTCCTGGAGCGCGGCCGTCAACACCTGGAGGACGGCCACGACGTCCTGGCTCTCGGTCGCCATGCCGGCCAGAATCTTCCGCGCATAGCCTTCGAGGATGAGCAGGCTATAGACCCAGTGCTGGTCGTCGCCGAGCCGGACAAGATAGCGCAGGTCGATGAACCAATAGCGATGCCGGTGGGTCGGCGGGAACGGCATCTCCTTCACCACGCCGTCCGGTTCCGCTGGATCCGGCCGATCGGTGCGCCACGCCTCTGGAGCACCGTGTAGTTGACGGTTGATCTGCAGCGCACGTCCGACCGTTGCCGCGCTGGGTGGTTTCTGGTCGCTCTGGCGTCCGAGCAGTCCCTGCACGCGAAAGCGTCCCGCTCGGGGATACTCCCGCTGCACGTCGAGGACCTGTTTGAGAAACGGCAATGAGAGCTGGTTGGCCGGATGCGTTGGTGGGCGCGTGCGTTGATCTTCCAACCCGCAAAGCCATCGCGTTTGAAGGCCTGGAGAATATGCCAGACGTGTTTGCGCGAGAGGTGCAGAAGGCCGGCGATGCTCTGTTGATGCCAGCCCTCATACCAGAGCCGAACCACCGTCCAGCGGGCGCGATAGGCATCCTCGAATTGATGAAAGGCGGTGACTGGCAACGGCAGCTGCACCGGCAGCGGATGACGCGCCAGGAAACGCTTCACCGTATGGTGGTTGGTGCGGTAGCCGTACTTTCGGTCGATGATGCGCACGATCTCGCGGTCATGGATCGGTGGATAAAGCTGCTTCAGATAGAGGATGGAGCTGGCGACGACCGCGGGATACGGGTGATGCTCCTGGTCGGGCGTGGTCCGGCGATCGACGAGCCCGAGCATGCCGTCTTCGACGAACCGGCGGGCGTGTTTGGCGACCGTCCCTCGGTCCACGCCGGTAACCCGACTCCGTTCCGCGATCGTCGCATCGGCCAGCATGATGTCCCGAATGACCTCATAGCGGAATTGGATGGGATCGCTGAAGCGTAACGCGAGCTGCGCAAAATCCTCAGGAACGGACATGGGAAGCCTGTACTCTCTCAACGGCGAACGGTATCTGTGACGGTTCGGCACAGTCTACCCGCATCAGTGCTCGTTGTGGAGAGTCAGCTTCCCAAAAACGTTACCTGTCATGTGAGCGAGTCCAAGGTGGTATTCGATCATCAATTGTGATCGTTCACCATCAGTGTCCAGCGGCGATGATGACGTCGCACTTGATGCCCGCCGTCACGGCTGGAGACGCGCCAGAATCCCCGTAGAGGCCGCGTGCGTTCGTTATATGACCATCCATACCTCTTGAACCACTAACGGCCGTCCTGGCCCGATTGATCGCCCTCAGCGGCGACGCTAGGGACCGTGTCCGTATGGCACATCGGGAAGTCAACGCGGCATAGCAGGAATAAGCGACATACCCCAAGAACTACAAAACCAACCGATCCCAACCTTAATTCATTAGCCACTGGGATATGTCGGCTTATCCTTGGGAGGCTTCAACCCAAGCAGGTCCTCCAGTACGCCGAAGAAGTAGGCCATTTTGGCCTTACGATGACCGGCGCTGCTCGTTGACGATGCCTGGCCACGAATTGAGGCGCTGTGTTCTTGGGTAATCGCCCGGGCTTGATACAGGAGTTCGCAGAAGACCTCGATCGATTTGCCGGATCGTTGGAATAGGCGGTAGGCACGACTGACCGAGCTCTTGAGGGGCGCCTGGTCATTGAGCAGCCGGCTGATGTCTTCCAGGTAGGCCAGAATGCGATCGCGATCCTCGTCGTAGGTTGGCCGCGGTGGCGTGCGACGCTTGAGGATGTCGCCGGTCGATTCAACCGTGTGCGCGGTTGGCGTACCTCTGGGGTGTGTTGCCGACTCTCTCCCAGCGTCCTCCGACGGTGAATGCTCTGATGACGATGTCTTTCGAAGATTCGAATGATTAATATCTGTTTCTTGTTCTACTGTTTCTTGTGGGGCTACTTCGTTCCCTACCGGTGGTGCACTTCGTTCCCTACCGTAGGGAACGTTGTTCCCTACCCCTGACGACTCGCGAAAGCGAAGGCTGTAGATGTTGATCTCATTATCACCTTGGTCAGAGAGTCGCTTCTCAACGGTGATAATCCCTTTGTCGATGAGCCCGGCGCACCCCTTCATCACGCCGCGGCGAGACATCCCGGTTCCCTTGTCGAGGAGACGGCCATCGCGAGCGCGAATGCCCTCAACCATCTGCGTGAGAGAAATCGCGTCTCGATCTTTCTTGAACCCAAACGTGCGTCGGATAACGTAGAGAAGGACACGGAGCTCAGCTTCCGTGAGCTCGGGGGCGATCACGTCAAAGACGTCATCGGGTACCTGTGTGTAATTAGGGTTGGTAAACCCCTCGTATTGAAATGTGTTTTCACTGTTCTTTGGCATAACAAAATCCCCACGACCACATGGCTTGACGCGGCCTTGGGAGGTCTGCTACGCTCAGTCTTGCAACTAGACGAAGAGCGGTTAGCAGGACGGTCTCCCAAAGGCGGTCGGCTAGCCGTTTTTCTTTGTCCCCGTCCCCAGCATAGGGACCGTGGACGACCTGTCAACCCATTGACAGACGGTCACTTTCCGGTCAGTCGATTCGTCAGGTGGCGGACGACCGGTTCCACCAAGAGATCTAAGGACTCCTCAGTCCAATGGACGTCGTTGTCCAGTAATGCGGTTACCACAATCGACCGATCAACCTTCTTGATGCCATGGGTCTCCTTGAGATAGCGAACCGCCTGATCGATGTGTTTATCGAGACCGACGGTGATGTAGAAGGCTTTTGGTTTCTCGAGGACGCGCTCGGGTCTGGCGAAAGCTGACTGGTTGATCGATCGGTCAATCGACTGAATGATCGACTGGTCAGTCGATTCGACTTCGTGCGACTCAGTTGAGGGAGATGCATCAGCAGATGCTGGCGATGAGTGGGTGGCAGGAGAGGACGGCGCCGCTGGTCGAATCTGCGGCATGCCATCAAGCGGCGACGCCAAGGCGATGGTGGCGTTTGGGTCAAAGTCGTTAACGCGTGGTTTTTTCATAGTCAAGTAGCCAATCGGCGAGTACACCATAGGCAATGGCGCCCTGGTGTTTCGGATCAAGCAGTGTGATGGGAAGTTTCTCATCATACGAACGAGCAAAGGCGGTGGTGTGGGGGATCTTGACTGGGAGCACGTTGTCGCGCCAGATCTTTTTGGCGTTCGAGACGACTGCGGGTGAGTGTGTCGTGGTTGCGCGATACATGGTGAAGAGAATGCGCAGTTCTTGGTGACCTAAAGGGAACTTGGTCCACATGATCTTCTGCACATGGTTGATGAGATCCGCCACCCCGTCGACGGCCATGCGTTCTGCCGAAGCCGGAATGATGATGAGATCCGCCGCCGCCAGCGCATTGAAGGTAAGCATGGCTTTCCCCGGCGGCGTATCGATCAGGATAAAGTCGTAACTTGGCCTGAGCGAGGTGAGCAGACCCGCAAGCTTGAGTTCGTCGCCTGGTTCGAGCGCTTCCTCAATGGCTGCCATGAGGAGATGCGAGGTAAGGGCATCGACGCCGAAACGGGTGGTGCGTATCGCCAGCGCCGGAGGTTTTACCCCCATGAAGACCTCGTAGAGATTCGGCGATTGTTCTGGATCCAAATCGAGGTAGCGGGTGGCAGATGCTTGTTGGTCAAGGTCAACGAGGAGCACCCGCTGTCCCTTCTGAGCCAACGCCGCGGCCGTGCTCACCACGCTCGTGGTCTTGCCGGTCCCGCCCTTGAATATGCTAAACGTTACGGTTTTCATGTGATCGCGTTACCAGTTCCTCGTAGCTCGTAAGCGGAATCTGCCAGCGCAGGCTCCCGTGCGCACGTCGAACCCCCCGGATTTTCCCCTTGGCAATCCATCGGACAATCGTCGAGCGGTCGACTCCGACCAATCGCGCCAAACTCCGCGGCGTTGAGAAACATGCGCATAAAATCATGATACAGAATTGTAACAATATATGTCAATAGTGTCTTGTTGCAATCGTTGCACCATGTCCGGTAACTGCGGTTGGTTGATCGATCCTTCGGTCCAGCAATTGATCAATCGATTGGTTAGTCGATCGATTGGTCGACTGACAGGTTGACGAGATAGGTGGTCGATCGATTGGTGAACGTACGCCGTTGACATGATAGCACAGTTGTCGGGTTGCGAGGGACGATCGTCGTGGGTTTTAGGGAATCTGGATCAGGTGTAGAGGGACAGCATCGGGATGCGACGAAAGTGGCGGGTATTGCGGGTGACGAGAACGAGCTGATGCACGAGGGCCGTCGCGGCGATCAGAAGATCGAAGTCGGGGATGAGAGCGCCTTGTTGTCGCAGCATGGCGCGCTCGCGGGCGAAGCGATCCATGGTCGTATCACTCAGGCCGAGGACACGGTAATCCGACAGAATCCGCCGAATGTCGGCGCGGTGCGCAGCTGGGTTGGGCAAGCGATAGGCACCCTCATAGAGCTCGCCCAGGCTCAGGATGCTGATGGCGAGTCCATCTGAGGCCAGACGGTCAAGGAGATCCAACGCCGTGGACCGCTCGTGGAGCACATCAATGATGAGGTCGGTGTCAATGAGATAGCTCATGGCCGCTCGGGTGGGCGTGAGCCTTCCTCGCGGGCTCGGTAGAGATCCGCCTTGAGCGCTTCGGTATCGACGTCGTGCCACGATCCCGCCGCGGCGTGCATGCTCGCTCGTACGTTCTCAGGATCGTAGCCAGCCCAGATGTCCTGCTCGTCAGCCAGCTGGAGGGGGCGATCGATGGATGTCTCAGCCAGGCGGATGAGGCGATAGCGGACACCGTGTTGCTCAAGCTCCACGGGCGCATCGTCCAGTTCGTGCAGCAGGCGATCGAGTTCGCTCCCGGGTTCCACATGGATGGTTTTTGGTGTGTGAATCATGGAATACGCACCCTCCAACGTCACAATGATGCCATCGAGGAACGAGCGCTGCACGAAGTTGTACGTTGATCATGCTGCTGCGCAAAAACATCCCCGTCCATCGCCGCCACGACTATGGCGACTGCTTCTTTGTCGTGTGCAAGCTGGTGGCGGCTGCGTATTCCTGGGACAGGTCGAACCCAACATCCGTCTCCGGAGCGATCTGCTTGAAGGCCGTATACATCAGGCTCACCAGGTGGAGGCCGCTAAACTCGCCCGGGAGACTGCGGAGCGTGTAGCGGCTGTCCGGGTTATTGACGTCCAGCCCACGACGTCCGAGCATCGCGATCTCAAACCCGATCGCCTGGATCTCGTCCCGCGACATCCCCTCGAAGCGCTCAAGGGCGCCCAGGCAATACATGACCGCGTCCATGCGGAGGCCAGGACTGGCGGCGCGCAGGGAGGTTTGCGCGATGCGGCTCCGTGCTTGCCGAGCACGTTCGGCCAGCTCAGAACGTGGATTCAGGGCGATGGTCGCTTTATACAGCCGATCGGCTTCCGCCCGGTCATCGTCATTGCCCAGGTCTTCAAGCGCCTTGGCGAGGCCGTAGGCGCTGGCCTGGTCATCCGGCAACAAGCGGTGCGCCGCACGCAAGTGTTCAAGGGCAGGTCCTGGCTCGTTACTGCGCGGCCAGAACGGCGGCCAGATTGCGATGCGCATACCCGTTCTCTGGGTCAAGCGCCAACGCCTGTTCCAAGCGCCGCCGCGCCGCGGATGGATCACCGGCGCGGTACAGCGCCACCCCGAGCGCGACGAGCGCGTTCACGTTGCTCGGGATCGAGGTGGATCACCTTGAGCAGGTGGAGCTGCGCCGTATCAACGTCGCCAAGGTCGCTGAGCGCCATCCCGAGATTGTAGTGGGCATCGGCGTTGGTCGGTTCGACGGCCACGAGGGCCCTGCAGGAGCGGGACCGCATCGCGCAGCTTGCCCTGCTGCAGCAGCGCCAGCGCGTCGTCAAACAGATCCCGTGTGGCTCCCGTGGGTTCCCAGGTGACGATCAACCGGTCGGTGCCGAAATCCACCGTGACCTGCCCGCCGAGATCGGCGAACTCACGTTCGAAGTACGACGTCACGGCACGCCGGAATGCATCGGTGGACACGATCCCGCGCGTGCGCTGGGAGCACGTCGAGGTCGAAATCTTCAAAAGCCAACTCAAAGGTCATCGTCTGGTTCGTCGGCACGGAGCTACGATCCTTCCGTTCTGAATTCAATGATCAATGGTACCGTGCCGGGTGGTGTGGCAGGAGCTGCCTACGGCTGCATCGGAGTCCACTGGTACCAGTCGGCGAGACCGAGTTCTTCGCCCCACGCATCAACGAGCGCGCGATCAGATGCGGGATCGTCCGGAATGGATTCCATGATGTCCAGTAATGCGCGGCCGCGTTTCTCGTAGCCGGCGGAACGGTAGGGGATCGCATAGCCCGCCTTGCCGAAGACCCGGTCGCAGAAGATCGCGTAGGCGGCATTCATCGCGGCATTGGCGTCGCGGACCGGTTTGGGCGCGAGCTTGCGGGCTTCGGGTTGGAGCACGGACAGGTTGTCGCGTTGCTGCCGCGCAACCGCGTCTCGCTGAAGCCCATCGAGCGCCGGAAACTCGTCATGGATCCATTGGTCGATTCGCATGCCGATGGGATACGAACGGAGTTGGGTGAGGAGACCGTCGACCAGCTGCTGCGCGAGGTCTGCCCGGACGGTTTCCGGCAACGTGGTCGTTTGTCCGGCGCGTCTGAGCCAACGCTCGACGTCGGCCCGCCCACGTCCGGAGCCCGCGAACTCAGACGCGCTCTTCTGGCGGCACCTGATACAGACGGAGGATGAAGCCACACTGGTAGACGATCAGATAGTCCGGCTCCCCCAGTGACGCATTGATGCGCAGGAGATGGAACGGCACCCCGTTGCGAGCCCAAGCAATCGTCGCAAGCTGGGGTATGGTCGGATCCTCGACGATCTCCACGGGCGTCCCGGTCAGCTCCTCCACCTTATTGAGAACATCCCGTGTTTCGGATCGCAAGGTCATTGACTGCGGACTCCCAGTCCATGTATCCCGAACGGAGCAGTGAGGTTTGCTCGAACCGATCGAGCGTTCGAACCATTGTAGGCCACAGCCTTATCCGGGGCGCTTCAACAGTCGAGTGCGTCTCAGTCGCCGGGTTTTCTAAAAGCCTGAATGAGTGTCTCAGAACTCGTGAGGTTCGAGACGAACGCTATGCCGCACAAGCCCTCGTGTGCGACGTTAAGGTCCTAAATGATGACTGCCTCGACCGTCGGGTATCCGTCGGTGGTCCAACACGACTACCGTAGCAGCTTAGTCATATTCATTGTTTGGCTAGGTTAGTCTAAGTCTTTTCTGGACCCCCTGCACACGCCTTTCGGGAAAGTCAGGGACATATTTGAACGATCCTGCGGCGCGGTCAATGCAAAGAATGCCGTGAAGGTGATCAATCTCATGTTGAAGTACGCGTGCAAAGAACCCTGATGCCTCGATCCGGGTCGGTTCGCCTGCTTGCGTAAGTCCTTCCACCACTATCGACGTAGATCTAGGTACTGTGCTTGAAAAGTTAGGTACGCTGAGACAAATCTCTTCTCCCTCATTCTTCTCCTCTGATGCTTCGGTTATAGCTGGGTTTATGAGGGCAAATTCGAGTCGCTTGCCAGAATCGTGATCTTGGTAGCTAATCACCACGATTTGGAGCAGCAATCCTAATTGTGGTGCTGCCAACGCAACTCCGCTCGGATCCGCAAATAATGCTCGAAACATCTCTAGTATCACTGATCGTGCTAATTCCAGATCCTCTGGAATATTCGTGTCAATTGGCCGTGATTTCTGTCTAAGCACTGTATCAGTGACATGCAGGACAGGTTCATTCACTGTAACGACTGGTAATCGAAACATCTCCGGCCTCCCACTTGTTGATTGATTGCGTCGACCGACAGTACTATGCACACTCATATCATCTACGTAAACATAATAACACTATAGAACAAAAATATACAAGATACACAATGCAAGTGTATGTTAGATATTGATATCACAGACAATGACGCGTATTATCTGATTACCTCTTGACATCCTAATACCAAGATATCATATATTTGTGGTATAGAATAGGATTCTTTATTTCGTATGTGGCACTATGTTGTATGGGGTTCCATTCCAACTCAACAGTGGCTATGGGAAGCGTATCTATATAGTTTTTGAACTCGTGAGCTAGGACCTTATTAGGCTTCAATGCCTCTGGCAGCACTACGGTAAGACGAAGATGGCTGGTTTCAAAGTCAACCATCGTTGAGAGGAATGGTACTGCCTGACGTTGTTCGTCGACTAAATCCCATTGAACAACAAAGTCCACGCACTCGCCTATGCGGAGAGGGGTTGGGAAATACACATCGAAATAGTCCCAAAACTCATGTTTGCGCTCATTTGCCACTCGAAATCCAGGAGTCTGAGATGATAATGAGCAAGAGCCGACGCCGGTCCATTTATATCGATCTGGAAAAAACGTGACATGATCTCTTACGGCTGAAAGAATGAATCTCTTCTTTTGCCGTAAATGTGTATCATCAAAATATTCGTATACAACATCTTTTGTGATAACTCGCACATCGCTATGTTCAATTGGGTCAGGATATGCAGTATCCTTCCTAAAGGAACTACTACGATGTTCAAATAGAAGTGTGTATATGACGATAGCAAAGACGATTACGGAGAGAATAACCCCAAGTCCAAAAAAGATTAACTGTCGGTGCGCAACAAGAGCTCCTGTGATTACCGAACCTAGACCTAGTGCAGTAAGTAATGCAATGGTAGTGGCGACATTTCTAGCAAGCACATAGAATTTAGAAATAAACCCAAATACACGTTTCCATAATCTTGATAATCGGTTCATACCACGCTCAATCCATGCACAGCGTGTTCTGCGCGTTGCGGAGAGAAACTCAAGACCAAACAGCTCAAAGGCCTTGTGTGTTTTTTCGCAGGCCTGTCTGTACCTAACGAACGCCGCTGATGAGGTGAAACATATGATAAACGACCCAATTAGAGTACCATGTGCATGATATGAGCACCAACTAGACGTAGGTGTACAAACCTCGACACATGATGGTTCACATGTATTCGCACCTGGGATGGCAAGAACGATCGAACTCGTGTCAATGTGGCCCCGAGTTCATTCGTTGATCTGACGGGGGTTTCGCGCCGATCGCTCAGATATTGGTCATGAGATCAAGCGGGGTGTCCTGTCAGGCGAGCGACGCATATGTGTCAGGGATCATACGGCGAGGCCTGTGTTGCGGATACTTGCCGATCGTAGGATGGTATCAATTCGACACTTTCTGGCGTCTCCCCGGAGGGTTGTCGGAGTGTGTAACGTCCGTCCACGCGTTTCTTGTAGAGGTCACTGTGATGGAAGTATGGGCTTTAGGTGTACTCATAGTACTCATTCGGGTCTCAAATACGTCGGTTAAAGTAACTCGGCCCACTCGTCATTGCGGGAAATGCGTTTCCGCGTTCTGATGCGGTGTCACCGGCCGAGTGCGTCTCACTTACGTCGCCTGTCCTTGAGTTCTGAGATCCGGTCGATTTGCGCCTAAACCCCATTATGCGCAGAGGTCGTGTTGGTATAAACGTGTCACCTTTCGGTTCTTGAGATGAGGAACCGCCTGGGTCGGGGTACACCAGGCGGCAGATGAGGGAAGAGATTGCGGGGTTATCACCAGGTGAGAGCTATCAGCAGGTTCCGACCTGCCGCTGTTCACACCACAGGGCCTGACAAGTTCCACCAGCACATTCCATGTAGCACCAGGTTTCGTAGAGGTAACCATCGGACCCGCAGTAGGGTCCATCGGTCTTTTCCCAGAAGTAAGTATCCAGCGGGGAGACGTGCGCTGCGGCGTCCCCATGGGCCGCAACTAGCTGACCCGCGACGACACTGAGCAGCAATCCCGCAAAACGACGTCGGCTTATTCGCCTAGCCACCACGCCACGTCCTCCTTAGGGAGCGGCACGATCCTGTGCCACGATCAGCTGCGCGACGACCTGTCGCGCGTCGCTCAGCGAAAATCCCGAATCGGACGAATCCACCACACTGAGCTCAAACTGGACGCCGCGCCGAACCCAGACGGCACGACTGATTGGTGGCGCCATGGGATTGACGTGCCAGAGAACCTCGGTGCTGGCGATCACCACACGGTGATACGAGGGTGGCACGGTCGCGGAGGCGTTAGTCTCTGGGGACTCGAGCAGGCGCAGGTGGAGTTCGTGTGGGCCGAGATAGCGAAGATCGGCGAGACCAGGCTGCGTTTGCGTGAAGGCGGTGAGTACGAGATCGCCGGGTAATCGAGGCGGGATAACGACCGGGAACGAGGGTGCTGTGCGGTAACCGTCACCAATCGGTGAGGCGACCGCGATGCCGGGAAGTTGGCTGGAATTGAGGACGGTACTGGGATCCTGAACGGTCGCCGAGTCGGGCACGACGCGTTGAACGAGAGCCGCGAGGCGAAACCCGGATTGGGAGGGGAGGATTGGCCAGGCCAGCAGGGTCAGCAGGAACACGAGTGTAACCGTGGTGAGCGTCAGAACCGGTGTCCGGGATCGGTGCCGGGAACGTCGGGCTTCCTGCGCGATCAACCTCATGGTCTCAGTTCGACCCAAGGGATCATCGACGATCGGGGTGGCGGACCGGAGGAGTTCCTTCGTTTCTCTGAGCGCATGAAGCTTTTCCTGACAAATAGCACAGGCCCGCAAATGGGCCTGAACATACTCAAGCCGAGCACCAGCCAATTCCCCATTGAGATAGGCAACCAGATCTTCCCCATTGAGATCACACAATGTCATCGGTAGCTTTTCTTTTGGGATCGGTCTTGATAATGCCGCTGAAACTCCGCCGTTGCCCGGCTGATGCGTTTCCGTGCGGCAACCGGTGAGATATTCAGGATGTCAGCTACCTCCTGACTCGGAAATCCGCCAATGGCGGAAAGGACAAGCGCGTCACGAAGACTCGAACTGAGTTGATCGAGCGCCTGCTGGACCATGTCACGCTCGTGAACGTGACGAACCTCATCAGGACACTCCAGGCTAGGAATGACGGTGTGACTGTGGGTCGTCAACCAGTCTAGCGAGATGATGCGGTGCAGCGTTTGGCGTCGTCGAATGGGTAGAAGGTTATAGCGGGCTGTCTGGTAGAGCCAAGCAGCAAACGGACGGTCGGTAGGCAGAGCGTTCCGGGAGCGATAGGCATCAAGGAAGGTCTCTTGGGTGAGGTCAGCCGCGAGTTCTGGATCGCCGGTTACACGAGTGAAGAATGCGCGCAACCGGGCGTCATATCGTTCAACCAATACCTCAAACGCGATGACAGATCCAGCCCGAGCGGCTTCAACCAGTGCGTGATCGTCAGCCTGCTGGGTCACTCGATGAATGGCCGCTGACCTGCCCCCGTTGGTTGGACCATTCATTGTGAGAGTCCCAGCCATGCTCAAACCACCCCTACTTTAAGAACAGGCATCCCCATTCTATATAGTTCCCGGTGAGTCGAAAATGTGACATCTGGTGCCTGAAGTCACATTTGGACATTCACATACACTAATAGAGTAGAGCATGAAATCGGTGGGAGAAGCGTAAAAAGGTGATAGGCAACGTCGTATAGGCCGGTCTGATGTTCACATTCAACATGCTATGAGATGGGGTTGGATAACCTGAGAGATTTCCGTTGTACTCGAAGGAGGCGGACACAATGCCACGTCGAGCCTACCGTTTCATTGGAATCATCCTCCTCTCTGCCGCGTTAGCTTTGATTCCTGTATCGCTAGCGCTGGCAGTCACTGAGACCGATGCTCCTCCTTGCCGATGGCCTCACACCTATGGAGGAGGGTACACGACCTATGTGACCTACATGTGGGGAAGTAATCTGCAGACATCGGGGACGCTTTGGCGAAATGCCTTCGGGTCGTCTATTGGAGATTGGAATGGCCTGTCAACCTGGATGCGGTACACCTATGATTCGTATGGAGGCGTGATTCTCAATACGTACTACATGCAAGATGGATTAGCCGGCTACGCTCAGCCCTATTGCAACTACTCGACAACAACCGGATACGATGTTATGGGCAATGTGTACTATGACATCCAGAACAACTATAGTAGTAATTACCGTCGGTCCGTCTCTGGACATGAGTTGGGACATGGGTTCAGTCTCGGACATGTTTCGAACTCAGACGGGATCGCTTTAATGGGATACAACCCCAACCCCAACGTCTACTATGTTCCACAGACACCGGACGTCGATCTTGTCAATCAAGTCTACTGGTAAACGACGTGAGTGAGATTGGAGCAGACGGATGAAATTAGGAAACGCATCTGCGTCACTCGCTAGCGTAGCCGCTGCAATCAGTTTGATGTTTGTCATGGTTGCTTGCGCAGGAGGGGCAACTTCCCAGGACATTCAGTCCAATTCACAGGGTGAGGCGAGCTTTGTGACGGCAGGAACACTCGATGATCTGGTTGCAAAATCTACGCTTGTTGTAGTTGGCAACGTCTCTGGACTCGGGGGAACGATCAACATGGCGCGAGACATCAGTGACATCACGAAACCTGACCCGCTGCTGTTTGGGGTGGGACAGATATATCACGTGTCAGTACAACGGTATATCAAGGGCTCAGGAGCGCCAACACTTGACCTAGTGCAAGTCGAGGGTTTCGTAAATGGCCAGCGAAGCCCGGTCAATGCTTCGAGTATTAAGCAAGCCCATTCTAAATATCCATACATTCCGCTTAGCTCGAGTAACACGTATCTCATGTTCTTGGTTCCAGCGCAAGGATTTCCCGCAGGCCAGTACTTTGTCGGTGACATAGCCCCGTGGCGCTTCACGCTGCCGCCGGGTGGTATGGCAGAGCCAGAAAGTCCGTGGTCAGGCGCGCGCGCGGTATTTCAACCAATTCCGTCGGAGCAGTTGATTGCCAAAGTTGAACAACTTGTGGCTGCGAACAACCACTGACTCGGCGCATCTTCGGGTACCTTGTGCGCCTGCTGCCGGTTCATGGTCCTGAGTGTGTCGACCCCCGCGAGCAGATCGTCGGGATCTCGTGCGAACGTAGCGGTGGATACTCCGCCTTCAACGCGAGGATGAACTGGCGGATCTCGGTGGCGTTCCAGATCGACGACGATCGTGCCGTACCGATGCCCCCGGCGCCACGACCAATCGTCGATGCCGAGCACGCGCAGCGGTTCGCTCGCTACCGGGGTCTCGATGCGCAGGAGGTTGAGCAAGGTATCGGGACTGAGTGCCACGTCCAGCACGCCGAGGAGACGGGCCCCGGCCTCACCGTCAAGGGCGAGAGCAATCGCGTCAACCACCGTCGCCGGGCGGTTTGTCTGCCTACCACCTGGGCGGTGAACGAATTCTCAAATACCTCCCTTTTCGGAATGCGCTGTACCCGGTTTTCAGAACGACATGTAATCCGTGTGAATCATGTCTCGGAATCTCGTCTCAAAATCTTCATCTCTTGACGCAGGCCAAACACCGGGTTTTGAGACAACCTAAGATCGCTTGATTCTCTGCGTTGCCCGCTTTTCCCGTTCCGTAGTTATGCGTCCGTCGCATCAAGCTGGCTGGCCAGGTGCTCGTGGAAGGCGACCACCCGCTCCTGCTGCACCAGGAAGAGGAGGCGGTCACCGGCCGCGAGCAGCGTATCGCCGCGCGGTATGACGGTCTCCTCGCCCCGCTCGACGGCGATTACCAGGACCTCGCGCGGCAGATCCAGCTGCGACAGACATGCGCCGACGAATGGACTGGCGGGCCTCACCGGCACCTCGACCAGCTGGGTGCCGCGCAGCTCGCTCGGACTGACGGGACGCTGATGCTCCGACTCCATGCGTTCCAGCATCGCCTGGCTGTAGGCGCGGCTCACGTCGTTGCGCCGCAGCACACCGAGCACGCGCTTTGGGTTGGAACGCCGCACCACCGCCAATTGTTTGATTCCCCGCACACTCATGCGGCGGATCGCTTGCGACAGCGACTCGTCTGGAAAGGTGGTCACGACCGGCCGTGTGGCAATGCTGCTAAGCGGCAGCCCCGGCTTGTTCTCCAACATTGCCTTGCCGACGTCGCCGATGGTGACGATGCCGTCCAGTTCTCCCATCGGGTTGACCAGCAGCAGGGCATGCTCTCGACTCTGGCCGAGGATCTCGCTCGCCTCCGCCACGCTATGGTCGCGCGAGGTGAGCGGGATAGAGGTCGACATCGCCTCGAAGACCTGAATCGAGCGGAGCAGGTCGACCTCGCGTCCGGCTAGCAGATCGATTCCCTGACGTCGCAGCTTGAGCGTGTAGATCGTCTCCTTGCTGAGTGCCTCCGCGACTAGCGTGCTGACAACGACCGCGCCCATCAGCGGCAGGATGATCTTGTAGTCGCCGGTGAGCTCGAACAGGATGATCACCGCCGTAATCGGCGCGTGGGCAGCGGCGGCGAAGACGGCTGCCATGCCGACCAGTCCGTAGGCCCCGGCTGGTGCGGTGGAGTTGGGTAGTGCCATGTGGAGCAGCGTGCCGAAGGCGGTGCCCAACATGCCGCCGATGAAGAGGGATGGGGCGAAGACGCCACCCGATCCGCCGGAACCGATGGTGAGCGAGACGGCCAGGACTTTGGCCAGGATCAGGATCGTCAGCAGGCCGATGGCGTATTGACCGCTTAGCGCCTTCTCCATGGCCGGATAGCCGACCCCGAAGATCTGTGGCAGGCCCAGTCCCAGCGCCCCGACCATCAACCCGCCGGGTACGGGTTTCAGGTACTCCTTCATCTTGATCTCGTCGAAGCGGTCTTCGAACCAGTAGAGCGTGCGGGTGAAGCCGAAGCCGACGAACGCCGCGAGCGCGGCGAGCAGTGCGTAGAATGGCAGCTCGCTCACGCTGACTAGCTCGTAGCTTGGCACCGGGAAGGCCGCGACGTTGCCGAATGCCGCGCGACCGATGACCGAGGCGGTCAGACTGGCCAGCACCACGATGCCGAAGGCGCGCGTGGTGAACTCGCCCAGGATGATCTCCAGTGCGAAGAAGACGCCCGCGATGGGCGCGTTGAAGGTAGCCGCGATGCCGCCCGCCGCTCCACAGGCCACCAGTGTTCGCACGCGATCATCCGACATCTTGAGCACCTGGCCGAAGGTCGAGCCGAGCGCCGAGCCGATCTGGACGATCGGGCCCTCGCGTCCGACCGATCCGCCGGAGCCGATGCACAGGGCGGACGCGAGCGATTTGACCACCGCCACGATCGGACGGATGCGGCCGCCGCGTAAGGCGACGGCGTTCATTACCTCCGGCACGCCGTGCCCTTTGGCTTCACGAGCAAAGAAGTAGATAAGCGGGCCGAAGATGAGTCCGCCCAGCGCCGGGATGAAGATCACCGCGGCCGAGCCGAAAGCGATCTCGAGGGTCGGCTCGATCACGTCGAAGAAGATGTACGAGAAGGACTGGATCAGGTAGCGGAAGAAGATGGCGCCGACGCCCGCGCCCGTGCCGACCGCCAGTCCGCTGGCCACCAGCACCTGCGTTTCGCTCGGGTTCAGCCGCTGCAGCAGGTTTGCCAGCCGGTTGGCGTGCTTCTCCTGAGTTGCGCTCGCTTCGCTGGTGCTGGACCGAACGCCAGCCCCGGCCCGCGGGGCATCCTCCGGCACCTGGGCGTTCGCCATGTGGCTCTGTAGGGCGGGCTGCAGCAGGTCGTGCTGGCGCATGAATCCCACGAACCACCAGCCAACGACCATGACCGCGATCGCGCTACCGCTGAACAACCCAAGATTGAGCCTGGTCCACTCGCGCGAGAAGCGCAGCTGATGCTCGATCCAGACGAAATGAGTCATCAGCCAGAGGATGACCAACCCACGCGCCAGATCGAGCAGTTTCGGCGTGCTGAGCCGGTGGCGGACAGTGTTGCGCCAGGCCTGCCAGGTGGTCATAAGGACGACAAAAGCTCCGGTCTGGTGAACGAGATACCGACGGTAATCCGATTCGATGAATTGGACGGTTTCGGACTTGATTCGATTTGGGATTCACGTGTCGCGCGCATATATCGTTGCAGTCGGGACGAGATTTGTAAAGTCAGGGAATATCTAATCCGGCATTCGGTGGCCCTGGCATCGCCCAACGATCGGAATGGCGTCGGGGCTGAGTGTATTGACAACACGTGTCTGGCAGATTATTCTGTCTACTAGACTGATCGGTCTAGTCGACAATGGCACCCTCACTAAGGAGACTCGAGCATGCAAGTGCCCAAGGACCAGGTGGATGTCAGGATGGAGATTCCGGGCGCGATCCTTCGTCAACGACGCAACTTCGGCGATGTGACCGGATACGGCAAGATCAGCGCCGAATACTTCACGCTTTCGGCTGGGGTCGACACGACGCCGCTGTTCCAGGGGTTGGAGGGCAATCTCTGTCAGTGTCCCCATTGGGGGTTTGTCCTGCGTGGTGAGATCACGACGACCGATGCACGGGGAGCTTGCGAAACGGTTCGGACCAACGACCTGTTCTACTGGTCGCCAGGACACAACGTACGAGTCGACGCGGACGCTGAGATCATCATGTTCAGTCCGCAAGACGAGCACACGCACGTCATCAACCACATGAAGGAGATGGTGAAGGGCTGAACCACTCCAGGGACTGAATCAGACACACACGGCCGGCAGTTGCATACGTCGGTCGTGTGTGACCCCGGACATATCCGAAGGTATTATTTGGCTGCCAGCAAAGTTTGCCGGTTCCAACAAGGAGTGAAGAGCAACGACCGCGGCACGTGCTGATCAACGCGGCGATAGCGTGAAGATGTGAAGGTGCATTCCACCAAACAACGGCTGCTCGACACGGGTCTGACCATGCTGCTGGAGCATGGCTACAACGATTTGGGCGTTCAAGCCTTGCTGGATGCCACGCATATCCCCAAGGGCTCGTTCTATCACCACTTCAAGGATAAAGAGGACTTCGCGCTGCAGGTGCTCGACCAGTACATGCTCAACGTGCACGCGGGTCTTGACGACTGCCTGAGCGACCCCACGCGATCACCACTTGAGCGCGTGCGCTTCTTCTTCGAGACCACCCAGCAGAATTACCGTGCCCAGGGCTACATGGGCTGCCTGATTGGCGGTCTGGGCCAGGAATTGTCGGGCGTGAGCGAGGTCTTTCGCCGCAAAGTCGAAGAATGCTTCGCTCAAATCGCGGACCGTCTGGCGGGCTGTTTGGAAGAGGCGCGTCTGAACGGCGATCTGCCCGTGGATTCCGACTCGCGCCGGTTGGCGAACCTGCTCGTCGATTGCTGGGAAGGCGCGGCGCTCCGTAGCCGTTTGCGGCGTGAAGAGACCCCGCTCAACGCCATGCTCGACTTCTACTTCCGTCTGGCGGCCACGGGCTAGCGAGCATTCGCGATCCGCCAAATGGGGCAGGCGCAGGTTGTTGCCGCTCCACGCGTCATATCCCAGAAGCCCAGGTGGATTCCACGGAGACACGCAGATCCGAGGGCAGATACAGGGGTCTGCCCCTACGCGCGAAGCACGTCGAGTGCCTGTTCAATGAAGCGCTTGAGACCGGCGCGCATCGCTCGGAGCGTGGCGTCGTCGAGTCCCCAGTTCGGCAGGCCAGCGATCGGTCGCAACGAAGCACACAGCTCCCAATAGGGGAGATCGGTCACGTCGATGGGATTGAGCGTCAGGTAACGCTCCGTGAAGCGCTGCATGGCGTTGGCGTCGAACTCCAGCAGGATCTCGAGCCGGGAGTTGGCCAGATCCGCCAGCGGATCGCCGAGAGCGGCATCCTCCCAGTCGATAATGCCGGTCAGTTGACTATCCCGCCAGAGCGTGTTACCGGGCCAGAAGTCGCCATGCAGCAACACCGGGCGATTACGCGACGGTCGCGGCCAGGCAGAGGCGAGTATGCGACGGGTACGCCCTTCGTTGAGCCCGTCGTCGGGCGCGGGTCGTGGCTCAGCGAGCCGTTGCGTGCAGCGCTCGGACTGGCTAGGCAGGAACGACAGAGCCTCGCGGTCGAGGTCGATGCGGTGGATGCGCGCCAGCTGCGTCGCCAATACGTCGACGACGTCGTTCGTAGACGCGGGCGCGAAGTCGGTCGATCCGTCGATAAAGCCGATGACCAGGCAGGGGGTGGGGAAGAGGTCTCGCTCCGTATCGACATAATGCGGCGTGGGAACCGGCAGACCTTCCGCGTGAAGGACGCGCAGCAGGTCGAACTCGTCGGCCGCCACGTTCGGGTTGCTGGCCAGATCGACCGCGCCATGCCGCCGTACCACCAGCTTCTCGCGCCGGCCGTCAGGCCACTCGACCTCCAGTGCCGTCACCTGGGCCGAGACGCCGCCCGTCAGCGGCCAGTGCCGCAGCAGCGTTGCCCGCGGATCAATCCGTCGGACCAGCCGGGCGAACGAATCATCGAGGTTCGACCCGTTGGTTGTGTCAGACATCCATCATCTCCACCCGCAATCGAGAACCGATACCTTACCGATGATTCTCGCCGCTTGACGCCGTCTGCAAGGGCGAAGCTTGCCTTCGCCCAAGAATATGCCAAAGGCGTAAAGCAGAGATTCCGCAAGCGGTACGCATCATTCGGCGAATTATGGCTCACCGCATCGACGGGTAGATGCGGAATGCTCAATCCAGCGCCGCCGCGTGTGAGGAACCAGGAGCAGGATGCATTGTGCCGGTTGTGGATCGCGCTACCTGGACCGGTTACTGGCCGGTGTAACCCAGGGAGAGCGAGGCGCCGTCTTGGCTGTTCGTCGTCGTCTGGCTGGACCAGACGGTCAGTCCCTCACCACGAATCGATGCCGGGGCGCAGCCGCCAGTGATAGGCGGGCGCGGATTGTCGTTAGCGGTGATTTGAACGGCGTGTGAGCGACCGAACTACCGTTGGCAGCCAGGAGTGATGCGCTTGCCCAGGGCTCCTCGGAGCACACGATTACTCCAGCCAGTGCTCGCGATTGGCCGCGTCGGAGTTGGTCGACATGAACATATCCAATGCGGTGACGAGGCGCCCGACAGTTCGCGCATCGGAGCGCGGATACCGGCGATGGCTGGTGAGCATCAATCCGGCGTGTGCGTGGCCGCGTTCAAGGTGGGCCGCCGCTAGGGGCAGGTAGTCAGCGACGTTCTCCGTCAACAGTGTCCGCCCCTCGGACTGCGCCGTGGCGAAGATGATCCCGTCGGGTTGCCCACGGAGGTCGGCCCGCTCGGCCACTGCGATCACGTCATGGCCGCGACGTCGCAGCTCAACGGCAATCGCCGGGGGCCACATCTCGTCGAGAAGAAGCTTCACCAGCCGAAGAGAGACCGTTCGCGGTGCCAACGCGCTTCCGCGTGTGTTGCCTCCTCGTCGACGCGGCGCAGCCAGGCGTCGATTTCATCGGCGTACTCCGCATAGTAGCTCAGGGCGGCGCGTACTCCGATCGGCGTGAGATCGCTCAAGTCGGCGGTCTCCTGGATCCGATCCACTTCCGGAGATACCCCTCTAAAGACCCGGATCACCTCCCACACATCCGGCCCGTTTGCCAACCCTGGCCGACGACCCGCCGGGCCCGAGCGGAAGACGATGCCGGGATGCGCCGCCATACGCAACCCCTCCTCCAGGAGACGTTTCGTCAGTTGGGATCGACTTTCACCGGTCCGCCTGCTTTCGCTATCCAATTCCTCGAGGGTGTCCGCGTCAAGGCGAACGGACAGGTGACGGGTGTTCATCGGGCACCTTCTGCCTACAGACTGGTGTCACACGTTGTCACACAGTGTACACTGGTTCCAACGGATAGTCCAGGCCTGACTGCGCACGCACTGCCCCGAAAACGTCGTAGCTGGTGCTGCCGGTGAGCGTGCCGCTGCTATCGGTGACGCCGCCCACCGAGCCCCGCGCGTCAGCCAGGGGAACGCTGGTCGTGTTCCTGCGGTCGGTCGACCCTTGCGCGCCATTCGCCTGGACGTAGCCGCTGCTGCCGTCGTCGACTAGTTGCGCCAAAAAACCGGCCGAGGGACCGCACTGCACGAACCCCTGGCCGGTTGCGTTGGGAGGGTTGTCGCTATTCGCCTGCTGGCGGCAGGATCTCGATGCCGTACTTGGCGGCTACCGCCAGCATCCACGGGATGTCGGGCGGCGCGACCGGGGCGTCGAGCGCCACGCCCACCTCGCTGAAGAAATTCTCGTGAATGCCGCCCGGCGTCACCAGGATGAGCATGCGGCCGGGCTCGTCGCCACGGTTAGAATAGGCGTGCACCGTGTCGCGCGGCACAAACGCGTAGCCGCCCGGTCCAAGCTCGACGACCTCGTCACCCACCTGAAACGTGTAGCGCCCCGCGAGAATCCAGTAGGCCTCCTCCTCGTAGCGCTGAATGTGCGGCGGCGTCCCGCCACCGGGAGGCGTGGTCGTCTCGAACAGAGAGTAGGCGCCATCGGTCTCCGCCGCCAGAGCCTTGAAGGTGACCAGATCGCTGATCACGCGCAGCGTTTTCCCCTCGCCCGCCTCCACGTGTCGTGGGCCGAGTCGCAGATTGGTCGTCTCCATGAGTTGTCTCCTTTTTGCGCGTTCCCGCGGCTCCGCTCCGGAACCGCTGTGGCCTTAGTCTGCGCCCAGCCGCGGTTTCACTCGACCCACGCAACGTCCACACTCGCTCCACGCTCCTGCCACACTGGCGATGGCATACTATCTGGCCACGGTGTTCGTCCGATCCATGCAAGGAATCACGCATATGGACGAGAGCTCGGCGTCGTTTGGGGAGCGTTTGCGACGTCTACGCGAAACCGCCGGACTGTCTCAGGAGGAGCTGGCTGAGCGGGCGCAGCTCAGCGCCAAAGCGATCGGCGCATTGGAGCGGGGCGATCGGCGACGCCCGTATCCGTCCACGCTACGACAGTTGGCCGCCGCGCTGGAGCTTGACGATGCCGCCCGTGCCGACCTCTTTGCCGCCGCCGGTCGCACGTCCGATCCGCGGAGCGGCCTAACCATGGAATCCGCCACGCCTTCGCTGGCCGAATTACCGCACTATCTGACGCCGATCGTTGGCCGGCAGCGCGAGGTGGAGATGGTGCGCCACCTGCTGCACCAGCCGGAACTGCGCCTGCTGACGCTTACCGGTCCGGGTGGCATCGGCAAGACGCGTCTGGCGATCGAGGTCGCCAGACAATGCGCGTCGAGCTATCCGGGCGGCCTCTTCTTCGTCGATCTGACGCCTCTCTCCAACGCCGAGCAAGTGTCTGACGCCATCGCGCAGGTTGTCGGCGCACGGGAAGGCTCCGGCCACACGGCTATCCAGAACGCAGCGACTGCGCTGCGCGACCGCGCCGCACTGCTGCTCCTCGACAACTGCGAGCACGTGCTGGAGTCCACCGCGAGCATCGTCGCGCTGCTTACCGCCTGCCCGCTCCTGGTGATTCTGGCGACGAGCCGCGCTCGGCTGCGGCTTCGTGGCGAACAGGAATATCGCGTGCCGCCGTTGACGCTGCCACGCGCCACGGTTGCCGGAGTGAATGACCCCGCTGGCTCGGCCGCGGTTCAACTCTTCCTGGAACGGGCGCGCTCGGTACGGTCCGATTTCGCTCCGACGCCGGAAGAGTCCGAGGTCGTCGCGCGCATCTGCGAGCAGCTCGACGGTCTGCCGCTGGCGATCGAGCTGGCGGCGGCACGCGTGTCGTTGCTCTCTCCCGTGGCCCTGCTGAGTCGACTGTTTGAGGGGCTGGCGCTGCTCGCGTCTGGTCCGCGCGACCTCCCCCAGCGACAGCGCACCATGCGTGACGCCATCGCCTGGAGCCACGACCTGCTGTCTGAGCCCGAGCGGGTGGCGCTGCGGCGGCTGGCAATCTTCGTCAATGGCTGCTCGCTCGAGGCTGCCGAGGCGGTCTGCGCTGTGCGCGATGATCAGCGCTCCGACGTGCTCCAGCAGTTGCTGGAGTTGCAGGAGAGCAGTCTGATCTATCGCCTGCCGGGTGATGATAACCGCGAGCCCCGCATCGCTATGCTCGGGACGATTCGCTCCTTTGCCCTGGAACATCTGCAGGCGAGTGGCGAGTTTGCTCAGATCGCCGCACGACACGCCGCCTACTATGAGACGCTGGCCAAGACTGCCAGCTTACATCTCATGGCGGAGCTACAGGTCGAGTGGCTGAAACGCCTCCAGCGGGATACGCACAACTTACGTGCAGCCATTCGCTGGTTGCTGGAGCGGAGGGAATACGCGCGGGTCGTGGTGATGACCTGGGCGCTGTGGCGCTACTGGTGGCTGGCGGGACTGCAGCGCAATGCGCGCCAGTGGATGTCGCAGGTCCTCTCACCTCAGGCTGGCGTTCAGGAACTCTCCGCGCAACACCGGGCGGAGGCGTTGCTGGTGGTGGGGAGCATGGCCTGGTCGGAGGGTGATAGCTCGGTGGCGGTTGAGGCGTTGACCAGCGCTCGCGATCTCTGCCGTGAGCTGGGGAACGGAGTTGAACAGGCGGTCGCCGCCATGATGCTTGGGCTGGCGCTGCTGGATGCGGACGCACTCCAGACTGAAATGGCGCGAACCTACTTCGAGGAGAGCCGGCAACTCTTTCGCGCGGCCAATATGCGCTGGGGAGAAGTCTTCGCGGTCGGCTATCTCGGACTGATTCCCCTGCTGCGTGGCGAGGTCGACCAGGCGTCCGCTTACTTCAACGAGAGCCTGGAAATCGCCCGCGAATCGAGCCACGATCGCGTGCCATTCCATCAGGCCCTCTACAGCCTGGGGCTCGTCGCTCAACTGCGAGGCGAGCACCGGCAGGCGGACGAACGCTTCCGTGAAGGTTTACACCTGGCCGATGAACTGGGCGACCTGGTGAACGTCGGGTACTTCCTTAAAGGAATGGGGCAGACGGCCGGAATGCTTGGCCGCGCTGAACAGGCGGCGTTGCTGCTGGGTGCGGCGGAGGCGGCGCTCGCGGCGACGGGTTCGCCCCCGTATCGCTATCTTTGGAACCGGAATCTGGATGAGCAGGTGATTAGCCGAACGCGACAGCGTATTGGGGACGAGCCATTTGCGAGCCTCTGGTCGCTCGGTCGATCGATGGGGCTGGATCAGGCGGTGGCTGCGGCTCTGATCGAGGAGGAGTTGGATCGATAGGGGATAGCGTGACGGGGCGACCGCGTGCTTACTGTGAGCCCCGGCTCCTCCCTGCACGTATCGTCCTGAGTGTGTATCATCATGGACCGCCCAAAAAGACGTCGCCTGGCGGGGCAACGACGAAGGGGGCAGTGATGCCGCACGACATTGCGATCGGCTTCGACTTCGGCACCTCCAACTCGGCTATCGCCGTGACCGAGCCGCAGAGCCCAACACCCCGGCTGCTGCGTTTGGACACGGCGCGGCACGATTCGACGCTGGTGCCGACCACGCTCTACTTCCGACCCGACGGCACCTTTCACATCGGCCACGACGCCATCCAGACCTTCGCCAATCTGGAAGCGGGACGAACCATCGTGCGCGAGCGCAAGGCCGTCAGGCACGAGATCGATACCGTCTTTGGTCGTGAGATGGTGGTCGCCGAGATCGAGGTCAACCAGTCTGGGCGCTTCTTTCAGTCGCTGAAGCGCTCCTTGGCCGATGCCAGCTTCAAGGGGACCGAGGTCTTCGGCCAGTTCTATACGCTGGAGGAGCTGATCACCGCCTTCGCCGTCGAAATGCGCCGGCGTGCCGAGCAGGCCTTGGACCGCCCGGTCACCCAGGCGATGATTGGCCGCCCGGTCCATTGGGCCAACAGCGCAGCGGGTGACGCGCTCTCGCTGGAGCGCATGGAACGGGCGCTGCATCAGGCCGGGTTCGAGTCGTTCGACTTCATGCCAGAGCCGATCGCCGCCGGTATTCGGCTGGCGGCCACGCTCTCCGAGCCACGAACCGTCCTCGTCTTCGACTTTGGCGGCGGCACGCTCGACGTCACGGTGATGCGTATGGGGGGTGACGTCCGAGAGGTCCTGTCGACCGCCGGCATCCCGATTGGTGGAGACCTGCTCGACGAGGACGTGATGGACCGGCGCCTGTTGCGCTATTTCGGCGAGCACCTGCGCTGGGGACCGCAGCAGCTCCCGATGCCGCAGCACATTCTGGATACGGTACGCCGCTGGTATACCATCCCGGATCTCAACGATCCGAATACACTGCGCTTTTTGCGTGATCTGGAACGGGAGCGCAAGTCCGACACCCGTCGCCAGGCACGTGCCCTGCTCTCGCTGGCACGCGGCAACCATGGTTGGCCGCTGTTCCGCGAGATCGAGCGGGCCAAGATCGGTCTGTCGAGCAACGAGCAGGAGCGCATCCGCTACGTGGCCGATCAGATTAACGTCGATGAGCCGATTATGCGCCGCGAGTTCGAAGGGCTGATCGAGGTGCGCGTGCGTCAGGCCTCTGCCTGCATCAACGAGGCGCTCGCCTCGGCGCAGTTGACGTCCGATCAGGTTGACGCGGTGATGCACACCGGCGGGTCCTCCCTCATCCCGCGCTTTCGGCGCATGCTGGGCGATACGTTCGGCGAAGACAAATTGCTCGAGCAGGACGCCTTCACCTCGGTTGCCTCCGGACTCGCGCTCGCCGCCCGTGACCAACTGGCTGCCTGATTCAGCCCCATCTCTTTCACTCTTCGCTCAAAAGTGACACACACCTGCTATACGCGCGAGCCAAAACGTTGCCGGTTTGCAACGGATTCTGGCTACCGTGGAGGTAGGGGACGGCAACGTCACTTGGTCGCGACGCGCGAGAAGCATGGCAAGTTGAGCATGGCAGAGCGCGCCGCGGCGACCGTGACCCTGGAGTTGCACGTAAGAGCATCGTGTTTGACGGCATGCTGAATCGGGACGGAGGTCGTGCAATGTATATGCTGGTCGTCTATGACACACAATTTGGCAATACCGAGCAAGTGGCGCGAGCCATCGGCAAAGGGCTGGAGCGAGCCGGACTGGTGCGGATCGCATCGGTGAGTGATGCCAGGAACATCGATTTGCAGGGTGTCGATCTGCTCGTGGTTGGTGGACCGACCCAGGGACACCGGGCGCGCACGCCGCTGCGAAGCTGGGTTGAGGATGTCGCCCCAACTGCGCCGCCCGAGATGTCTATCGCCGTCTTCGACACCCGGCTCTCCTGGCCGGCCATCCTGGCGGGATCGGCGGCAAACTCCCTCGCTCACATCCTTCAGCGCAATCACCTGCGGACGGCTGTTCCGCCTGAGAGCTTTATCGTGACCAAGAGTGAAGGCCCGCTGGCCGAAGGCGAGTTGGAACGGGCTACCGCATGGGCGGAATCGCTGGCGACGAAGATCCGCGCGACGACACCGGTCGGAGCGCACACCGGGTGACCTGACGAATCGATCGAGCGAGGATGCTTCTGGGTGGGAAGGCCGGTCAGCCTCGGATGACATCTCCCGTCCGGAGTGAAAGGAGGCGGACATGGCCACGTTGACACGGAACACGCCGCGACCCCGGGCCATAAGTGCGATCCAGCCGGACCGATCGTGGAAGACGCTCTATCTGGCCGGAGGGATCTGCGCACTGGTGGCGGGCGTGTCCTACATCGTCGGTATGGTGACCGTGTTTGCCCTGCCATCGACGCCGACGTCCGGCGGCGTCGCAACGTTGGAATACATCGCCGATCACCGCGCGCTCTACATCCTGCAACAGATCCTCTGGCTCGGGCCGTGCATCTTGCTGATGGTGACCTTCCTGGCGCTCTGGCCCGCGCTCAAGGAGCTCGACAAGAGCGTCGCCGCCATCGGCGTGGTGCTGGGCATCGCTTCCTGGGGCGTTGGGTTGGCCTATCCCGCGACCGGCGGTGGCGCGCCCGCTCTGGTCTATCTCAGCGACCAGCACAGTGCCGCCTCGACCGACGCCCAGCGGGCGGCATTTGCGTCAGCGGCGGAAGGCTTCATCGCACAGAACTACGTCGCGACCCTATTGGGGGTGCTGGAGGCCGCCGGTATTCTGATCGTGTCGCTGCTGATGCTCAAGGGCATCTTCCCGCGCTGGCTCGCGTATATTGGTATCGTCACCGGAGCAGTCGGCGTCGTCAGCGAGGCGCTCAAACCATTGTTGGGTGTGGGCTACGCTCTTTACGGCACGCTGATACTTCTCTGGATCATCGTGCTCGGTTGGGAACTGGTGCGCCTCGCTCAGGAGGTTGAGCTGCGACCAGGACTGGATGCACACCAACACTGAGATGCCTATCTCCTGATGGGAGCGGACGTTTCAGCGAGAGGATATTGACATGTGGTGGCAGGATCTACTCTGGGGATTCTGGAACGGCTTCACCGCCTGGATCGTGCTGATCGTGCACATCTTCGGCGCCTGGGAGCGATTTCCCTTCTATGACCTGCAACGTAGCGGGAATTGGTATGACGTCGGCTTCGTGATCGGCGCCGCTTCGCCGCTCCTTTGGCCGTTCCGGGCCAGCCGCGGCCGCAGCCGTGCATGAGCGGGCATTACCCTCTGCCTCAAACGAATGTCGTGGCGGTCAGCGACGGCCGCCAGTACCCAAGGTGCACGGACCGTAGTTGTTCTCACGACGGAGAGTCCTGCCGCGCTCACCCGGCCGACCCGCAAGCGGGAACCCCGTGGCGGGGTTAACACACGGCGCCGCTGGTTCCTGTGGGCCTCAGCCCTCTAGCAGCACTCGGCGCAGCACTTGCGCAAATGCCTCCGGCTCTTCGCCATATCCTCCGTGACCACCCGGAAATGACACAGTGGCGGTTCCCAGTTGCTCGGCGAGCGCGCTCGCTGTGCGATAGGCCAGTTGACCCGGTGACGTCATTCCGCGACCGATCAGTACACGGCTGGAGACCGCGTTCAAACGGGCGATATCCGGCTGGTAGCTTACGATCTCGCGCAGCATCGAACCCAGAAAGAGCCGGAAATTACGCTCCATCTCCGCCATCGCGTCCGATCCGCGCGCATCCTCCTGCTCCGCATCGGTACGTTCCGCTGGGCGACCTGGCGTGATTCCTGCCATGGTCAGGAACTTCATCATGGCGGGCCAGATTCCCTGCGCCAGGTAGGTCTGGTAGATCTCCTCGGTCGTGGCGCTGACCTCATCACGATTGGGCAGCAGTTCGATTACCGGCGGTTCATGCGCGATCAACGCCTGTACTTGTTCTGGATAACGCTCGACCAGCGTCAGTCCGGTGATCGCGCCGCCGCTATTGCCGAAGACGTAGGCTGGCTCGTCGGTAACGGCCTGGAGCAGGCGATGTGCGTCCTCGGCCTGGATCTGCACCAGAACGTCCCGCGACGAATCGTCGATGCTGCTGCGTGACAGTCCGCGCGGATCGTAGGTCACGACGCGGAAATCCTCGATCAGAAACGGGACGATCGGGGCGAACGTGCTCGCGTCGGCCGGACCGCCAGGGATCAGCAGCAATATCGGGCCGGTGCCGCGGACGTCGTAGCACAACTGCGCGCCAGGAACGTCGAGCGTTCCACGCGTTTGCGAGTCGGAATCCGTCACTGCGTCGCTCTCCTTTCATCTTCGATCGCCGTCTGGCTCGGACGCAGTCAGGCGCCAGGAGCGGAAGACGCCTCGAGAAACGGAACCACGGTGGCCGCGAGTGCCGGAGACGCGATGATGTCGTAGTGCGACGTCCCGGGCAGGATCGCCAGTTGGTGTTTGGTTCGGGCGGTGCCGTCCAGTCCCGCGTCACGCTGCCCGCCGCCGAGCAACCCAAAGAACTCGGCGATGTGGGTGAGCGTCACCGCGTCGGCGTCAGCGAAAACGAGCAGTGTCGGTGACGTGATCTTCGCGATATCGCCCGTCCAATCGTAGTCCCGCGTCATCAGGTCGTGCAGCCTGGTGAAGAGCACCGCCCAATCCAGATCCGGAAAGACCTGGCTCAATGGCGACTGTTTCATCGGCTCTGCCGCCGCCGGGCCGAGTTGTTCGAATCCCACCAGAACCTCTGGATACCAGCCCGTATGTTTGCAGGCAGCGGATACGAGCACCAGTCTGCGAACCAGCGCCGGGTGACGTATCACGATCCGCTGGGCTACCTCGCTGCCGAGGGAATAGCCCATGACGTCGGCTTGCTCGATGCTTAGCTGCCGCAATAGCTCCGCGACGTCGTCAGCCATGTCGTCGAAGCTGAGCGCCCCCTGAGTCCCAGCCGAACGGCCGTGTCCGCGAAGCTCCACCGCGATCACCTGCCTGGTGCGGGCCAGCTCGGGCAGAATCGGCTGCAGCATTGGAATGCCGACCACCCCACCGTGCAGCAGCACCAGGGGCTCGCCGCCGCCGTGAACCTCGTAATACAGCTGTAGGCCGTTGACGGAAGCGTATCCGGTTCGTGTTTCGTTGTGCGTCATTACTTTTCCTCTTTCCGCTCATCCGAGAGAGTCTCTACATATCGATTACCAGTCGAATTACGGCCAGCCAGCGCCCGAAACCGATGCCTCCGCCGCCAGGAGCAAGCCGTTTCGCTCTCCACTTGCCAGGCTCGCCGGTCCGCGCCAATCCGCCGCCAGAATGAAGAGCGTGGTTCCGTCCGCACCACCGAGCATGCAGGCGAAGCAGCCACGATCGACGTCGACCGTCTGGAGCACGTCACCCCCTTCACGCACGCGCACACAGCGCCGGTTCGGCACGTCGGCGAACCAGACCGCGTTCTCGGCATCGAAGCAGATGCCATCAGGTGCGCTGCCCGCGATCTCCGCCCAGACGCGCCGGTGTGACAGGCTGCCGTCCGGCTCGATGTCGAAGGCGGTGAGCCGCCCCGCATACGACTCGGCGACGATGAGCGTCCGGTTATCGGGCGTCACGGCCATGCCATTCGGGAAGGCGAGGCCGTCGACGACGCGACGGACCGCACCATCCGGCTGAAGCAGCGTAATGAACCCTGGGGCAAACTCGCCCATCGGGAAGTCGAAGCCCGTATTGTTGAGGTAGATGTTGCCGCGTCCGTCTACCACGATCTCGTTCCAAGGCGTGCGAGCCAGGCTGCTCAAATCTGCATGCGTTACCAGAGAACCGTCGGATTCTCGGCGTAACAGGGATGCATCACGTCCGGCGACGAGCAGCAGACGCCCGTCCGGCAGCCAGTCGATACAGCAGGGAAGCTGCGGCGCGTCCCGCAGGATCGACCTCGCGCGGTCCCAGCTTGATCAACCGCGGTGATTTCGCGGGTAGCCCAATCGGCGAACCAGAGGCGTCCACCATGCCAGCGGGGCGACTCGCCGAGCGCGATGCCGGACAGAACCATGTGTGGTTCGGGCAACGGCCTCTCCTTTGTATGCGCCTCGGACTCAATGACACTGCTCGCTCGGCTGACCTTCTGGTGCGAGCCGGGTTCCTCAAGTAGTCGAACGAGATCTACGGATATCGACAGGTCGGTGACTGATTCGTCAATCGATCTGCTGGGAGGGACGTCTGGACCCGAGACGAACATGCCGCATACGTTTACCATGTGAGACGCTGAGAGCCGGCCAGCCATCGACGAAATTGCCGCCTGGCTCTCAGCGTACACTGAGCTGAAGGTAATTCCTGGAATTGGAGCATCAGATGCCCTTCGATCGAACCACGCGCCTGACGCTTCTGAGCGAGCAGGCCGCTACCTACGTCGACGTCGCGCTGGATAACATTACCCGCGAATACCCACACATGCCCTATTTCATAGCTGAATCGCCTGAATCGTATCAGGTGCATCGCGCGTATCATCCAGCCTTCTTCGGTAGCTTCGACTGGCATTCTTGCGTCGAGATGCACTGGGTGGCCGTGCGACTGCTCAAGCTCTTTCCGGAGCGTGTGCCGAACGAGCGCGCTCGTGCCACATTGAACGATCTGCTGACGGCAGACAACCTGGCAACCGAAGCCCAGTTCTTCAGCAATCCCAACCATCGCTCCCTGGAGCGCCCGTACGGCTCGGCCTGGCTGCTGACGCTGCATCATGATCTGGCAGCCTGGAACGATGTGGACGCCCGACGTTGGGCAGCCGCTATGCAACCACTGGTCGAAGTGCTGGTGGCCAATCTGGTTCGCTGGCTTCACTTGATGGCTTACCCGCAGCGCACCGGGGTGCACCCAAACACCGCCTTCGCACTCTCCCGCTCCTATGACACGGCGCAGGCTCGAGCCAAGGCGGGCGATGACGCACTCCTCAGCGCGATTCAGGAGGTCGCACTACGTTGGTTCAGAAACGACGTGAACTATCCAGCGCGTTACGAGCCGTCCGGCTCAGATTTCCTCTCGCCAGCTCTCACCGAAGCCGAGTTGATGTCGCTGCTGCTGGAGCCGGAAGCGTTTCCTGACTGGTTGGAGCGTTTCCTCCCTGGAATGAACGAGAGCCAGCCGATTGAACTGTTC
This sequence comes from uncultured Chloroflexia bacterium, assembly GCA_963782955.1. Taxonomy (GTDB): domain Bacteria; phylum Chloroflexota; class Chloroflexia; order Thermomicrobiales; family Thermomicrobiaceae; genus CALAGB01. Next base: position 50,585 of record CAWALJ010000003.1, read on the forward strand.
GAACCGGCGACGGTGCCTGATTCGACCGATGGACAGATGGCGCACCTGCACGGACTCAACCTCAGTCGCGCCTGGGCCTTCACGCGGCTGGCCGAACGCCTACCGCAGGGGGATGCGCGTATCGGACCGCTGCTATCCGCGGCGGAGCGTCACGCCGCGCAGGCGCTCCCGCACGTCTCGGGCAGCGACTATATGGTCGAGCATTGGCTGGCGGCCTACGCGACATTGCTGCTGGGGTGACCTGTTCCGCTCACAATGAGGACGACTCGCATGACTCAAACTCCAAGACTAACCTTTGGCGCCTTTCCGCTCGGCGCTGCCGGTATGGCGTACGGAGTCGCAACCGGCCCGCCCGACGACTTCGAGCGCATCGAAGCGGCGATCACCGACCTGGCCGGACCCGAGCGGCTTGAATCGGGTCGCTTCCTGGTGCGTAGTTACGTGGGTTACACGGGGCCCGCATCGTGCCCGGCCGTCCTGAGCCAGATCGAACAACTCCTGCAAGCGCCGGTGACCTGGGATCTAGTCCTCTGCTTTCGCTACGGTGGCAACGATCTGAGTGGTTGGCTCGGTTTGATTGACGACCTCGTTAAGCGCTTCGGATGCAGGCTGGGCGCGCTGCAGATCACCGGCGAGGCGAACATGCCCGGTGCGCCGGACGGTGCGGACGGCGCTCAGCCGTTAGCACGCCAGGCGCTGGTTCAGGGTGTGCTGGCCGCGCGCGAGGCGGTCGACGCGAGCGGTGCGAACGTCGACATCGGATTCGCGGTCACTCCGACCTTCGACCTCAACGAGGATTTCTGGCCCGAAATTGCCCGTCTGGGCGGAGATGCGTTCGGCAAGGCCGTCGATTATGCTGGGATCGACTTCTACCTGGACGTCTTTGGTCCACGTATCCCTGCGGAACACGTCCCGCTCGCCACGCGAGCGGTGCTGCATCAGTTCCGGCATCGAGATCTGGCCATGGCTGGGATTCCGACAACCGTGCCGATTCGCATCTGCGAAGGAGGCTGGCCGACGTCGTCGGAGCGTCCTTACGAGCAGCAAGCGCAGATGCTCGATCTCGTCATCCGCTCCATCGCTTCGCTGGCGTCTGATCTGAACATCACCCACTACGAACTGTTCGCATTGCGTGACGCCGACAGTGGCGTCGACGACATCTTCTACCAGTTCGGGGTGCTGCGTGACGACTACACGCCCAAGCCTGCCTATGACGTCTTCAAGCGCTTGATTCGGGAATTGGGTTGATGCGTGAAGCCAAGAATTGAGCTGGGGACGTATTAGGGCGAATTGCGGGAAAGCTCGCGAACGGCCACTATGGCGGTCGCCCTCACCCGGCGCTGCGGCGCCACCCTCTCCCGACGCTCAGGAGAGGGTTCGTCACCGCTCCTCGGTTGCACACCAGGGGATGAGGGCTGCTCTTCACCCCTAGAAATAGCTGCCGATGTTGTGCAGGATCGACTCGCCGCCGTCGACGACCAGCACCGACCCGACCACGAATGATGCGTCGTCGCTGGCCAGGAAGACCGCCGCGCCTGCCATCTCTTCTGGCTGCGCCTGACGGCCGATCGGCTGAATAGCGGCTCGCGCCTCACGCGAGGCATGCGCTCTGGCGGCATCTTCCGGACTCATGCGTGCCCGGCGACCGCCCAGGTCGGTGTCGACAAAACCGGGGCAGATGCAGTTGACGCGAATGTTCTCGCGCGAGTAGTCGACCGCGAGTTGTTTGGTCAGCATGATCAAACCGCCCTTGCTGGCCGCGTAGGGAGCTACTCGCGGCGCGCCGATCAGACCGTAAACCGAGGCGGTGTTGATGAGTGCGCCGCCCCCTTGCTTACGCAAGTGTGGGATGGCGAACTTGCAGCCATAGAAGGGACCGGCCAGATTCACCGCCAGCGTATGGTTGAAATCCTCAATGCTGATCTCCTCGGCTGGCTTGCCGCCACCGCCGACGCCCGCGTTGTTGACCACCACGTCGAGCCTGCCGCCTTCAGCCGCTGCCCGGTCGATGGTCGCTTTCACCTGCTCCGGGTCAGCAACATCACATTGGGCGAACGCGGCTTGCCCGCGTGTCTGCTGAATCAGCTTCACCGTCTCCTCGCCGCCCGCAGTGTTGACGTCGGCCACGAAGACGACCGCGCCCTCCTGCGCGTAGCGCCGGGCAATCGCTCGCCCGATGCCGGACGACGAGCCCGTCACCACCGCCACTTTCCCTGCCAGCTTGCCTTCGGCCATGAACGCGATCTCCTTATCGGTACCCTAATCTACAGTCGACGCCAGCGGACATTGTAACGTGTCCCAAAGACGTTCGATTCAGCGCATGATGCCTGGGCCGATGAACACCTCCAGGGCGAAGACGGTTCCCGAGTCGTAGCCGCTGCTGAGTCGCAGTCGCACCCTGCCGAAGAATCCGCTAGTAGTCGCATCGAGCCGGAAGTCGACTGGCGTGCCGTCGGCGAGGTGGGCGTGTCCGAAGAGCGTGGCGCTGGAACCGTTGACCACCAGGCTGACGAGTTGAACGTGGCTGAGCGTCACGGTGCGGCTGGCATAGATGAGGCTGCCGGTCGGTGTTCCGCCGTTCGGACCGGTCTGCACCGTACTGATGATCAACGGTGAGCGCGGGTTGATGATGATCAGCGACGCGCGCGCCGTCGAACTGGGGCTCGTCCAGGTGATGGTGGCACTGTCCGAGGGTGTCGTGCCGCCGCTGGCAGTCGCGGTGAGGGTATCAGTGCCGGGTAAGCTGCTGCTATAGGTCACGCTCGCCTGGCCGTTGACGGTGGTGGTGGTGGTAGGTCATCGGATTGGTGCCGGTGACGACGAAGGTGACGCTGGTGCCATCGGCCACCGGCTTGCCCGCCGCATCGGTCACGGTCGCCGTTTCGGTGAGCGGACTGCCGACGGTGAGGCTGGTGTTCCCCGGCGAGAGGCTGAGCGAGTCTGCCGGACCACCAGTGACGGTCAGCGTGTTGGTTGCCTGACTGTCGGTGAATACGCCAGCAGGATCATGGTAGCTGGCGGTAATGGTGTAGCTGCCGGGGGCGAGTCCAGCCGGTACGGTCCAATTCGCGCTGGCGCTGCCGTTGGTGACATTCCCCGTCACATCGGTGCCGACCGGGTTGCTGCTTGCATCGGTGATGTGGAAGGTGACCGTGCCTTGATTGACGACACCACAGTCGTTATTCGGAACCGCGCAGGTCGGCACGGTGACCTTCGCGCTCAGTGGGAGGCTGGTGACCGTATCCGCGACGCTGGCGGCGGCCGGCACGGTGTTGGTTGCCAGGGTGGTCACCTCATAGGCGCCGATATCGCACTTGGCGCCTTGCGGACGAGGCACGCCACGCTGGTCGGTGGTGATCGTGTCGGCGGTAGAAGCATTCCCGATTGGATCGCCGTTGGCATTGAGACACACGGTCTGGTTACTGACCGTCCCGGTCGGGATGGCGTCGATGGCCGCACTTCCTGGGAGAAGTGGGATGGTTTGGGTGGGACCGCCGTAGTCGCCAAGAGTGCCAAGGTGCGGATCGACATTGGTCTGGGAGCCGGTGTTGCTCAAGGTGCAGGACCCGTCGTCCGAGAGGTTGTAACCGTTGTCGATCACCGTGCCAGCGACGCAGTTCTGCCCATTTGCGGCCAGAATGGTGGCAGTCAGCCTGATCGTCCCATCCGGTCCGCCGATGCCGTCGTTTCCGCTGCTGCCGTCGATGCCACCCGGGCCGCCCGCACCACCGCTGCCGCTGATTCCACCGCTGGTGTTGAGCCCGCCGCCATTGTTGCCACTCGCGGTGCTCATCGTTGCCGTGATGACGCCGCCCGCGCCGCCGAAGCCGCCGTTGCCGCCCGCACCGCCGGATCCGTCCCCGCCAATCGTCGCGCCGGTGCCTCCGAACCCGGCCGCGCCGCCAGCACCGCCGGTTCCGCCTGCACCGCCACTGGTGTTGAACCCGTCACCACTATTCCCGCTGACCGTGCTCACCGTCAGGGTGATGACTCCGCCGTGGCCGCCACCGGCGCCATTGCCACCTGCGCTGCCAGGACCGCCGCTGCCGCCGTTGCCACTGCCGCTGGCGGCGCCACCTGCACCGCCGAAGCCTCCGACACCACCTGTGCCGCCATCCCCGCCGCAGACCTCAAGCACGGCGCCACTATTCCCGCTGACCGTGCTCGTCGTCAGGGTGATGACTCCGCCATCCCCGCCACCGGCGCCATTGCCACCGGCGCTGCCGGGACCGCCGCTGCCGCCGTTGCCACTGCCGCTGGCGGCGCCACCTGCACCGCCGAAGCCTCCGACACCACCTGTGCCGCCATCCCCGCCGCAGACCTCAAGCACGGCGCCACTATTTCCGCTGACCGTGCTCGTCGTCAGGTCAAGGGAACCGCCGTGGCCGCCTGTGCCACCCGCTCCGCCAAATCCGCCCGGGGACCCGACGCCGCCGTTGCCACTGCCGCTGGCGGCGCCACCCGCGCCGCCGTTGCCGCCATTGCCACCGACACCACCCGCACCGCCACTGGCCTCGACGCCGGCTGCGCCGTTGTTGCTGATCGTGCTTGCGGTAAGGGTGACGCTACCGCCGCTGCCGCCTGCACCGCCGGGTCCGGCCGTTCCGCCCGGGGACCCGACGCCGCCGTTGCCATTGCCGCCGCCCGCGCCACCTGCACCGCCGTTGGCGAGGATTCCGCTTCCGCCGTTGCCGTTGATGGTACTGGTCGTTAGGGTGACGCTGCCGCCTGCGCTGCCGTTGCCGCCCGCACCGCCCGCAACGCCAGCGACGGCACCCGCGCCGCCGCTGGCGTCGATGCCATTGCCGCTGTTATCGCTGACCGTGCTGTTCGTCATCGTGATCGAGCCGCCCCCGTGTTCCGTGATGCCGTTCTGGCCATGGGTGACGGTCACCTTGTCGAGCGTCAGCATGCTGGCGTGGCCCGGCGCGTCATTGATGGTGATGATATCGAACGTCTGGGTTTGGCCGTCGAGGATCAGGCCGTTGCCATCGAGCGTGATGCTGACGCCCGCGGCGATCTCCAGCGAACTTGTCAGATCAAGCGTGCAGTTGGCGGGAAAAGTGAAGGTGGCACTGCCGCTGGTGACGGCGGCGAGATCGCTAGGGAAGCTATTGGCGTCGAGGCAACTGGAATAGCTCGCCCCGGCCGCGAGAGCGATGCCGGACGAGCTGCCCACCGCGATACCAAGGCCACTGAGCACAACCACCAGCCCGAAAAACCAGCGACATCTGTTCCACGTCCGACGCATCGGATGCTCTCCTCAAGGTGACCGACCGCACTTGCCGAAGTGCATGCCACGCGGTGAGGAGGACCAGGGTGGTCGATTGAGGGTGGCATGTTGTTTGAACATTTATAACGAACGCACAGTGTAGCATCAAGATAGAAGTGCGCATGCGCGTACCACTTCTTCTCGGATCAGGCCAACGTCAGCTTCCCTTCTGCCATATTTCGGCCGTTCCAACAACGCCCTGCGAGCGAAACAGGAGCAATCATACGGGCAGAGTGAGTGGTCGTGATCGTGGTCCAATGCGGAAAAAGATCAATCAGGCGGTCTCGGAGGAGGGCTTCTCGATGGCACGCCGATGACCCTGTCGACTGGACGTACCGTCCTCGGCTATCAAGATCGCTACCTCGTCGACGGTGGTCGATCCTGCATCATCCTGAACTGCCTGGTCCTGTCGGGTGACGTCATGGAGAACCAGCCGTTCTTGGATCAGTTCCGGCGCACCCTCTTTCGAAGAAAGCTCCATCCAAAACGGGTCATCGGCGATACCGCCTCTGGCACCATCGAGAATCTCACCGCCATGGACCAGGCGGGGATCCAACTGCTGACACCCCGCTCCCGAACTGAGAGAAGTCCACCCCCTATTTCAAGGTTTCCGCCTTCTCCTACGGCGCCTCGCAAGGAGCACCGGATGGAATCACCAAACACGCTCTTATAGCCGTAAGTGTAGAGAATCAGCCCCGGGGTCCCAGACGACTCGTACGTGATGTTTATACCGAGGCATTCCAAGACCGAGTTCCGAACGACATCCGGCCCGAACACATAGCTCCCTGCAGTGTAGCCGGATTCGTATCTTCGCAGCTCAAACCTAGCCACAGCCTATCCGACACAGTACTAATCGCCAACCGCACCTGATCTATCCAATCTAATCGGATCCGCTGCGGCCATCGGGCTATTGCCAATATAAGCCTGGAGTTGAGATCGCTGCCCGCGACTCCCACCAGTTGTTCTCGGGCCACGGTGGCTACCGGTGTCGACTACGTTCACGGACCAGTTTGCGGTCAGGCGATTAGGCAGACGGTGTCAGTGATCTCGGCTGGTGGCCCTCCACGATTTGGTCGTTTCATGATTTACCGATCGTGAGGTTCTCAACGATCGCCTGCACATCGCACAACTCGGCTGCGTCGGGTGGATTGCTGCACACGTAGGTCACAAAGATGAAGTCGCGGCCATTGGACAGATGCCACACTTGCGTATACGCAGACTCCGCCGAACGATAGACTGCGGTGCCATAGCGTCCGATAGCACACGGGCCGGATGTGGAGCGCACGGCCGTACCGAAGTCCGCGCCGGATGCCAATTGCATTAGGTCGTCATCAGAGGGACGGGGTTCGGGGCCACCACGGTACCATGCCCACGAGATCTGAACCCAACCGACCCCAGGAGGTGCAAATCGGCGGTAGGTTGCCCCACCGCTCGGGTTCTCGGCTGTGGCGGCGTACCAATTAGACGGCAGTTCAACTTGCACATGTTTCGACGAATTCAAATTATCGCGATTGTGTGGCATTGTCCCTCCAGGCCCGTTTTACCGGACCGCAAAGTATTCAGCGACCCTCTTCGTATTCAATTGGGTGACTACGGGCCGGATCATCTACCCACGCAGTCTCGCGTCTTCAGTCAAGACGCAACCAGGCAGTTGCGTGGCCACCTTCATCGAAGCCCGGCTCCGGTCATATCCGCATGACGAAGTACTGAGCAAAGGTAGGATTGTTCATGCGAACAGTCTCCGTCGAGCAGAGCACGGGTCCGTGGTTCCGGATGGCGACAGCGCTCGAGGGCCTGGCTCAGGAATCGGGGACTGGTCAGCCCAATAGCGACTTCTAGTGCCGTTTCCAAGGTGGCGTCATCATGCGTCGATAGGTATTCGAGCAAGGGTACAATGGCGGCACTGCCGAGTCGGAGGAGCGAGTCCTGCACCGCAGACTGACCCAGTGCCGTCGGCAACGCCAGCTGGGTTACCAGTGCCGACACGATCTCTGGCCGCGGATGACTTGCGGCCCACTCTGCCGCCTGCGCCCGCACGTCGGGGTTCGGGTCGTGAAAGAGGGCAGCGTGTTGAAAATCGCGTTAGGAACCGCTAATCCGGTGCTGGTGGTGATCGAGGGGCGTCAGCGCTCAACGTGCAGGCAGGCAGACCGCATCATCTCGAGGGCCGCACTCGGACTATAATCCGCACACTAACCCAAATTCACGATGGTAAGAAGCTCCGATACCTCCAACTTGAGGGAGTAAATGTCATCTCATCGTCAGGAACTCGTCGCGGTTTCAGGGCAGCCAATCACTTCCGATTCGGGGATTCCCTTCGCGCTCCATGAGTATGTTCAGGATTGGCTGGATGCCGGCCACCGCTCGATTCTGGCCCTGGTCCTGCGAACGCGTACAGAAGACCAGTGGCGAGAACTTGGTCGTCAACTCGTAGAACGCCTCGTGACCACAGGAGGTGAATTGGGTCTCTTCGTGAATGGCACAACCATCCCGGTTGAAACGGTGCTTCCCTGGATTCGGTCGCTCACGGAGGACCAGGCGATTGGTACCGCCGTTCTCAGTGTTGATACGCTTCCCCATCCGACAAAGAACGAGCTGCGTACCATCAACATCCGTTGGATGTCCCTTCACCCAGCTCTTTCGAGTGCATGGCTCGGTTCACTTTGGAACGACCTGTCGAGTAATATCTTCCACGTTGGAGCGGACTTGCTTTTGGGTGTCTTCCCAGATTCGTTGTCACTCCTCTCTTCCTTGCAGCACAACGTGGAGTTCAATACGTTCCTAGAATACCTGCGCCTCGCTGAAGCCTGGCTCATCCCTATGGATGGGGATATTGGATTCTTTATCGGAGTTCCAAGCAACTCAATTCCTCAAGAGGAGATGTAGGCTGCATTCAACGTGTCCGGCGACCTCTCTCCTAGACGTGATTTTCAGGATGTGACAAGAGCGCGATACTTATCAACGAGTCATCATTGGTTCACGCCGAATCCCACAGCCGGAGTTTCGCGTCCATTCGCCAGGTGGGAGAGCACATCCATGATGGGATTCAAGCCGCGACTCTTTCAACCCATCGATGCCGGCATGCTCGGCGCAACACTTCCTGACGAGACGCCGGTGCACGGTCTCATTTACGCCAGGATAGCAACGATTTCAGGTCTTTCCCCATGAGTAGAAAGTACCGTGAACGACAGGTACGGACCGCTGCGGAGGGTGTTACGGTGTTGAGGAAGGCGGTGCGAGTTCCGGCAGATGAGGAGACGGCTTAAGTCAATCCAGCCCGGCGCACGATTTCGCGCAGGATGTCGACGAATCCGAGTGCAGCGGCCGGAAGCGCGTTGCCGCGAGCGTGGCGCACCAGCGCGAGCTCACGGGTCAGGCCGTTGATGTCGCTGATGTTAAGGGCGTGCAAACGATTGGCGGCAAGATCTTCAGCCACTAGCGTCTCGGGCAGGAACCCGCCGCCAATGCCACGTAAGATCAGTTGTCGCATCAGGCCGTAGGGGAGCTCATGCTCGTCCCAGCCACGTCCTGAGGTCGGCGCGATGCGAGCGTCCTCATTCGTCCCCCACACCGTCTCGTGATATGGCTGCCCCAGCTTGATCAACTCCTCGACAGTCAACGACTTGCGCGGGGCCAGAGGGTGTCTCGGCGAGACGACCGCCACCAGTGGCTCGCGGAAGCGGGCCAGCACCTCGACCTCCACCGTGCCGGTCAGGTAACCCCAGGTAACCAGACCGAGTCGCACGATGCCGTCGGCCAATTCCTGCATGATCTGCGGCGTGTGACCGGTGCGCACTGACAGGCGTACCTGTGGGTAGCTGGAGCGGTAACGCGCCACCACCGGAACCAGTAATCCGTCGGAGATGGAGTCGACCGCCCCGACCGTCACCCGCCCGTGCTGGCCCGTCTGGGCGCCTTTGGCGGCGTCAATCCCTTCGGCTAGCACTGCTAATGTGCGAACGGCGTAAGGCAAGAAGCTTTCGCCTGCTTCAGTGAGAGTAACGCGGCGGCCGCCGCGCACGAAAAGGGGTGCGCCGAGCTCGGTCTCCAGCGCTCGGATGCGTCCGCTGACCGCCGCTTGCGAGACGTCGAGCACCTGGGCCGCCCGGTTGAAGCTTCCTTCGCGTACGATCCGCTCGAAGGTGATGAGCTGCTGCTGGTCCACCCGCACCTCTTATAAGTATTTCCGATCGAAGGCTTCAGTCAAAACGGATTGGATTGTACCTCTGGCTGTCTTATGCTGGTCGTTGGAGAATGCTCCCAGCTTAAACCTGACTGCGTCGATGTGAATCATTTCTGAAGCACGCAGCCTGGCACTATCGCAACGAGCGACAAGGAGTGACCAAGATGGCAGAGACCGCGGACGTCGTTGTTGTCGGCGCAGGAGCCAATGGAGTCAGTACCGCCTATCACCTGGCACAGATGGGCGCTGGGAAAGTGGTGGTCGTCGATCGCTGGCATCTCGGCGCTGGTGCGACTGGAAAGTCGGGCGCGCTGGTGCGCACGCACTACACCAACGAGCACGAGATGCGCCTGGCGCTGGAGAGTTTCAAGTACTTCGTCAACTGGGATGACATGGTCGGTGGCGACTGCGGCTTCCAACGCATCGGTCTGATGACCTTCGCTCGCCCGGAATACACTGAGCACCTGGAAGCGAACGTGGCCACGCAGCGTGAGCTGGGGGTCGATGCCAAGCTCATCACCCCCGAGGAAGCGCTCGAGCTCGATCCCTCGCTCTACGTCGGTGACGTCGACGCGGTCGCGTACGAGCCCGGAGCGGGCTTTGTCGATCCGAACGCAACCGTCTTCGGCTTCGCCCGCGCGGCCATGGAGAAGGGCGTCGAGTTCAAGTTCGACACTCGCGCCGTCAAAGTGCTGCACGATGGTGGCAAGGTGACCGGTGTCGAGACCTCCGACGGCACGATCAAGGCGCCGGTGGTGATCGTTACGGCTGGAGCCTGGGCCAACCAACTGCTCGAACCGCTCGGTATCGATCTTGGTCTGGTTCCAGTGCTGGCCCGCGTGACTCTGTTCCGCTGGGCCTTCGAGCGCGCTACTCAGCACATGACCTATATCGATCACTTCAATGACACGTGGGTGCGGCCGGTCGACGGCAACTGCACCCTGATCGGCGCGGAGAGCGGCATCCGCGTGCACAAGGATCCCGAGTACTATTCGGAAGCCGTCGATCAGGACTACATCGAGCTGTGCCGCGAGAAACTGGTCAACCGCTTCCCGGTGATGAAGCACAGCACGGTACGTGGCAACTGGGCCGGAATTCTGATGATGAGCCCCGACGCCCGTCCGATCATCGATAAGATGCCGGAGTACGACGGACTCTTCTGTATGACTGGCGACAGCGGCACTTCCTTTAAAACAAGTCCGGCCATCGGCAAATGCCTGGCCGAGTGGGTCACCAAGGGCAAGTCGACCACGGTCGATCTGACGCCGTTCCGCTCGACTCGCTTCGCCGAAGGCAAGCCCTGGCTGGACGACACGCACTATGGTGACAACCGCGCCAGCATCTCGCGCTAGGGGTTAACCCCTTCTCCCCGCTCTCAAGCGCATTGCTGCAAGCAAAGGGGAATTTCTGGCGACGATTGGGACCTGCCGAAGTTCGTCTCCCCTCGCCCAGAATTGGGAGATGGTCCTCCTCCTCCGAGGGAGGAGGAGTAAGTGGAGGAGGGGTCGGGGTGACGGCTGACGAAGGCAACGAGACTTGGAATCGGTAAGGGAAACGTGCAGGATGCTTGACTTCGATCGTTTCGCGTATCTGACGTTCGACTGTTACGGCACGCTCATCGACTGGGAGCGGGGCATCGCGGCGGCGCTGCAGCCGGTGCTGTCCCGACATGGGGTGAACCTGACCGACGACCAGGTGCTGGAGCGCTTCGGCGCCCTGGAGTCGGCCGCCGAAAAGCCACCCTACAAGCCCTATCGCGAGGTGCTTGCGACGGTGCTCGACGGCTTTGGCGAGAACCACGGCTTCACGCCGTCGACTGAGGAGCGAGCGGCGTTCGGTGCGTCGGTCGGTGATTGGCCCGCCTTCGCCGATAGCCCGGAGGCGCTGAAGATGCTCGGTCAGCGCTTCAAGCTGGTGATCCTGTCGAACGTCGACGATGACCTGTTCAAGCTGTCGGCGCAACGACTGGGCGTCGAGTTCTCCGACGTGATCACCGCGCAGCAGGTGGGTAGCTACAAACCGGACCCGCGCAATTTCAAGGTGATGCTGGAGCGGACTGGCAATCAGCCCGAGCGCGTGCTGCACGTGGCGCAGAGCCTGTTTCATGACATCGCACCGGCCAAATCGCTGGGTCTGACGACGGTCTGGGTGAATCGGCGCCATGACCGGCCCGGGTTTGGCGCGACGCCAATTGCGGAAGCAACGCCGGATCTGGAAGTGCCGGATTTGATGACCCTGGCGCGGCTGACGGCTGGCAACTCAGCTTCGTCGTAACGGGCGATGCACGCGTCGCCTCTACGACGGGAGATGCGATGCTGCCGGAGCATGCTGAGCGAACCACCACCGTTATCGACATAAACGATACGAACATTTCTCACCAAGAAGATAGGGCAGAGGCATGAGCGATAAACATGCGGGCGGTGAAGCCGCCTGGGATCTCGACACCCGGTTGATTCACGAGCACCAGGCTCCCGATCCGCAGACCGGCGCCATCGTGCCGCCGATCCACCCCACCTCGACCTTCATTCGTACTGGTCTCGACGACGGAGCCCACTTTCGTTACTCGCGTCAGGCGAACCCGACGCGCGAAAAACTGGAGCAGATTCTGACGAGCCTGGAGCATGGGACGGCCTGTTCCACTTTTGGTTCCGGCATGGCGGCTATCTACGCGGTGCTGCAACTCCTCTCTTCTGGCGATCATGCCGTCGTTGGCTATGACTGCTATCTGACCACCTATGACTTCTTTGCCAACGACTTGCCCCGTTACGGCATCAGCGCCGACTTTGTCGATCTGAGTGATCTGGAAGCAGTCAAGAGCTCGATTCGTCCCAATACCCGTCTGATCTGGATCGAGACGCCAACCAACCCGCTGCTCGACATCGTCGATCTACAGGCAATCGCGGACATCGCACGCGAAGCGGGTGTGCTGACGGCCGTCGACAACACCTTCGCCTCACCTTACTGCCAGACGCCGATCGACTTTGGCATCGACCTGGTGGTTCACAGCACCACCAAGTACCTCGGGGGCCACAGCGACCTCGTCGGTGGCGCGGTCATCTCGCGCACGCCAGAGCTTGGCGCACGTATCGTCGACCGGCAATACAATCTTGGCGCGGTGCCGAGCCCGTTCGATTGCTGGCTACTGATTCGTGGAATCCGTACGCTCGGTGTGCGCATGCGCCAGCACATGGCCAACGCGCAGGCGATTGCCGAATGGCTCAGCCAGCATCCGAAGGTGACGCATGTGCTCTATCCCGGTCTGCCCGGTCACCCAGCCCACGAGCTGGCTCGCCGCCAGATGACCGGTGGCTACAGCGGCATGGTCTCCTTCGCCGTGGAGGGCGGCTCGGCCGCCGCCAGCAAGGTCTCGGTCGGTACCAAGGTCTTCATGTTTGCCACCAGTCTGGGCGGAGTGGAGTCGCTCATCTTCCCACCGACGGCCTGGCTCGAGACCGCGCCCGAATTGATGGCCCAGATCCCCGGCTCGCCCTGGGCGCAGCATCCCGGTCTGCTGCGACTCTCGGTCGGCATTGAGTCGGCCAGCGATCTCATCGCCGATCTCGATCAGGCGCTCGCGACGATCTGAGTTCGAGCCAGTACGACGCAAGCGCCCCTGCCAACTTCCGCTCGAGGTGGTACGCTCGCCCGCGGTTCTGGTTTGATCAGGATTCCGCGCGAACGGAAACGTGGGTGGGATGGGAGGGGCGTTGTCGTCACTGGATCGGTCTCTCGAATTTCCACGTGAATGGCTGCACGGGTGAACGACGGTCACCCGTTCGTTCCGTTTCGCTCCATCCCTTTTCGCTGGCTCTGGTGTTCGAGCGGTCTAGCGACCGGTGCCCAGCTCATGGAGCGGACCACGACCGCCTGGCTGGTGCTGCAGCTGGGAGGCGGCGCCCTGGCTGTCGGCATGGTCTTCGCCGCCCGGGCGCTGCCCAACCTCCTCTTCGGTCTGGCGTCCGGCACGTTGGCCGACCGCGTCGATCGCCGTCGACAGCTCCTCACCGTTGCCTGCTTGGCGCTCACGCTGATGACCTTTGTTGGCTGGCTTGCCAGCAGCGGTTCGATCCAGATCTGGCAGGTGATCGCCATCGCTTTCGTGGCGGGATCGATTCAGATGGGCGACACCCCAGCTCGGCAGGCGCTGGTGCTGGATACCACCTCGCGCGAGGATGCCACCACCGCCATGACGCTCAACGCGCTTGCCTCGCGCGGCTTCGGCGCGGTGGGAGCCATCAGCGCCGGAGCACTGATCCCGCTGATTGGCGTGGGGCACTGTTATTACGTCATCGCGTCCGCCTACGCGCTCGAGCTCATTCCGATTCTGGCGCTGCGTGTCCCGAGTCGAGTGCGCTCGGTGATCGCGCCACCGCCGTTTCGCAGGGCGTTCCGCGACGCGTTCAGCCTGATCGTTAACGTTCCGGCGGTGCGTATTTTGAGCGTGTCGGGCATTGCCTGTGAGGTGCTCGCCTTCTCCCACAGCAGTGCTCTGCCGGTGCTGGCGCGTGACGTGTTGAAGGTCGGACCCGAGGGACTGGGGACGATGAACGCTGCCCTTTCAATTGGCGGAACGCTGTCGCTGATTCTCCTGCTAACCTTCCGCCGTATTCCACGTCAACCACTCCTCGCCGGGATCTTCGTGGCCTACGGTGCCTCACTGGTGGTTCTTTCAATGTCACGGAGCCTGGTGTTGGCGGCGGCGATTCTGGTGGTTACCGGTATCTGCGCCGCGGCCTTCGATGTGCTGCAGCAGACACTGCTGCAACTGGCGGTGCCGGACGAGCAGCGCGGCCGCGCGGCGGGCATCTGGGTGGTTGGCGTCGGCTCTGCCCCATTTGGATACATCGAGGTCGGTTCGCTCATTACGGTGGTTGGGGCTCCGGCGGCTCTGCTGATCAACGGTAGCCTCACCATGCTATCGGCGGTGACGTTGCTGGCCCGTGCGCCGAGCTACCGCTGGCGACTTCGCGCGCGCACCGACTGATCCTCGTACGATAATGAACGTCTCAAACGTTTGTTGACGGACCTTCACGCGCGATCGCGAAAGGGGGGTATCGTGTCCGACGAGCTCTTTGACAATGGAATGGTGACTCGACGACGGGTGCTGGGCGACGACTACGTCGATCAGTCGCTGGCGAACGTCGACGACTTCACGCGTGACCTGCAGCGCATGATTACCGAGTTCGCCTGGGGTGGAGTCTGGAGTCGGGATGGGCTGAGCCTGAAGCAACGCAGTCTGTTGAACCTGGCTATGCTCTCCGCACTCAATCGTCCGCATGAACTGGAGATCCATCTGCGTGGCGCGCTGAACAACGGCTGCACGCCGAACGAGATTCGTGAGACGTTGCTCCAGGTGGCGATCTATGCGGGCTTCCCCGCTGCGGTGGACGCGTTCCGCGTTGCCAAACGCGTGCTGACTGACGCGGGTGTGATTTGACCTCACGGGTGGGTGCGCTTCGCGGTCACGGCCGTGCGGGGTGACTCCACGAGGAACTTGAGCGTGTCAGCCGCGAGGGCTGGATTGAGAAGAGAGGCTGCCGATGAGTGACGAGACGCGGTCAGATGAACTGGCCACGCGTAAGGAGAACGGCATCCTGGCGTCAGATGCCGAGCGCGAGGCCACCGTGTCGCGGCTGAACGCCGCCGCCAAGGAAGGAAGACTGCCACTTGAGGAGTATAGCGATCGGGTTGGCCAGGCCTATTCGGCGCGCACGCGCGGCGATCTGGATCAGTTAGTGCGCGACCTTCCAGCGTCGACCGGCGCTGAGGTGGCGGCACCGTCGACGTATTTGTCCAGCGATACTGGTCGAACGTCGTGGCACGTCTCACCGATCGGCGGGCTCAGGCGTTACGGCCGCTGGGTGATGGACCGCCAGATCATCAGCATCTGCCTGATTGGCGGCATGAGGCTGGACGTGCGTGAGGCGCAATTCGCAGCGCCCGAAGTGACGCTGACCAAGATCTCACTGATCGGTGGCGTGCGCATCGCTGTTCCACCAGGTATCCGGGTGGAGGTGTCCAGCTTTAGCCTTATCGGCGGACGGCGCATGGATGTTGACGAGCAGGTCTCTCCCGGTGCGCCGGTTCTTTCGATCCGCTCCTTCGGCCTCATAGGTGGGGTACGCGTGATGCGGACCTTGCGACTACGGCGGCGCGACCGCCTGGACCGGATGGTTTGAGTCAGTCGTTCTCTCGAGCCTGAATGCACTAGCTCAGCTTGATCGTTGCCGCGACACACAGCGCCACTCTGGGTACTCCCGATTCCCTGCGCCTGTTACACGGTTTACTGCACATTCATCAGCACGTTCATACGATGAACATACGTCGCTGACACAGGCGACGCTGCGGGTGAGCCGCAGTCCCGATCATCCATCTCGCGACATCGCCGTGATGTGGCGAGCAGATGGGTGACGAGCGAAAGGAACGGCTGATGAAGCGGGCAACGGTCAACCGGCACGGGAAAGCAGTGGGAACGACAAACCGATTGTCGTTTCTGAGCATGTGGTTCGCCGGGTTGATCCTCTCGGTCATGCTCGCTGGGTGCAGCCAGCCAAGCCTGGATCAGTCGGCGAATGCCAGTGGGATTACCGAGACATCCGCACCGAGTCCGACCGCGGTTTCACCGACTCCCGAACCGAGCCCTGTCGCGAACGCGACCCCAACGGTGGTGGCACAGGTGAATGATCCCGCCGCGTTGAATGAATTTCTGGCTCAGTTTGGCGACTGGAATCCGGCGGCCGTACAAACGACGGACGACAGAACGCTCGAGAGTGGGAAGGTAGTCGTCGAAGGGCAGACGTATCAGTGCACGGTCAGCACCGACTCCAAAACGTTGACGTATCAGCAGATCCTGGCGCCTGGCGTTGATTCTGGCGCTATCTGGCCGGGAGCGCTGGTGCAGGGGCAAGGGGTCCTGGATGGCAAGCTGGCGGTCATTCCGGTGGCTCGCGCGCCCATGACACTGTCGGTGGACCTCGCGATTCCCGATCCGAATGTCACGATCGACGATCCATACAGTGGCTCAGTGCGTGCCGCGGTCAGCGTTCTTCAGCGTGCGGCCGACCAGCGCCTCGGTGGAATCGACGTCGTTCCCGCCACAATGTCCTACGTGCGGGAGGAGTCCTTCTCGTTCGACCAGGCAATGCTTAGCATTGGTGTGTCGGTCAATTATGCTGGTCCGCTTGCGGGAGCCGGACTCGACGCCAGCTTCGCGACTCAACGACAGGTCGGCGCGCACACCATCATCGTGAAGTTCTTCCAGCCGATGTATACCATCCGCATGGCCGACGATCGTATCGCGACGCCCGCCGATCTGTTCGCGCCCGCGGTTTCCGTGCAAGATCTTCAGCAGCAGGAATCACTCGGGCGACTTGGGCTCGACAATCCTCCGCTATTGGTCACGTCAGTGACCTATGGACGAATGATGGTCTTCACCATGACGAGCACGGAGGTCGATTCCGCGCAGCGCCTGATGGCTGCCGTCAGCGCGGTCTACGGAAACTTCAGCGGTAGCGCGGCGATCGACAAGGCCGACCTCGAAATCTTGAAGAGCAGCCGCATCGACATGAAGGTTTTCGGCGGGCAACAGGACTCCGCACTGGAAGCGATTCGGTCAGGAGATCTCAGCCAATTCTTTACTCGCGCTGAGGCGGCAAATGCGGTTCCGCTCTCCTACCAGGTGCGACAGCTCAATGGGAAACCGGTCACCTTCAGCGACGCCACCACGTTTCGCGCGCAGCGGTGCAACGAGCAAGCCGCCCCCAAGCCGGTCCACACCTACGTGGTGCGGCTGTCGAACATCGATGACGACGCCTACGTCTACGTCAACGGCGCGCTCGTCAAGCGACAGAAGGGCGGCTCGGTGAGACTGTTGATCAATCCACGAATGGGTACCGGCAACAACACGCTCGAGATCGTGCTCGGCAACGGAGGCTGCTTTGCCTCAAGCTTGAACATGGCGATTGACGTCGATGGTGTGCAGAAAGTTACGCGAGGATACTACTCGAGCTTTGCAACATGCGGCTACCAACTGGACTGGAAGTACACCATCAACAAGGATACTGGCGTGGTGAAGCAGGTCTCCTAGAACCCACGGTCGATTTGTCGATTTTCACGAGGAGGGCGATCGCAGACGGTGGCCCTCCTTCGCCCAACGTGCACAATGGCTAGGGTTCTTTCCACCTGAGGGAGACTTGTAGCGCTGCAATGATGAGGTGGTCATGCATCTTCACGCTCGGGTAAACACGGCCAGGGATTTCAGACCGGGAAGGTATGGTCGACATTCCCTGCGTGTGCGGAGATCCACTTCGACATGGGAGATGACATGGCCGAGCTGACCTGCCACGAGACTCCCTGGTCAGACGTGGCGGATGCCTACGACTTCTGCCTTTTTCTCCCCGTCGTTCACGTTGCCAGTGGTGATGAAGCATCCGTATGGCGCGCCGAAACGGAGCATGGACCGGTCTGTCTGAAGGTCCTTCGCTCCGGGCGTGACACGAGCGACTTCATACGCCGCGCCACGCTGATGGAACAGCTACGCCGTGCTGGACTGCCGTTCCCTCAGTTGATTGAGAACGCGAGCGGGGGCGTCCTGACGACGTTCGGATCCGAGACGGTCGGCATCTGGGCATGGAGC
Source organism: uncultured Chloroflexia bacterium (assembly GCA_963782955.1). Taxonomy (GTDB): domain Bacteria; phylum Chloroflexota; class Chloroflexia; order Thermomicrobiales; family Thermomicrobiaceae; genus CALAGB01. The sequence goes on from CAWALJ010000003.1 coordinate 68,675, forward strand.
CGGGGCACAGTGTCGCCGATATTCGACCGCGTGAGCGCTCGCTCGGCGGCCCGCCAATTGGCGGCACTCCACCTTGAGCTCCTGCGACAGCCTGACCGTCGCTTCGGAGAGGACGGCTCGCCGCGATGGCTTACGGAATCGGCTGAAGTCGCGGCAAACAACTGTCTCGTGCTGCTTGAGGCGATTTCGCGCCGTGGACAATTGCGCCCGGTGGACATCAGGTACCAATCGGCGCTTCGCGAGCGGTTAGACGATCTGAAGCGGGTCGATGATCTGCGCCAGCTAATGCCCTCGTTGACCTCGCAACTCGTCCATCACGATTACACCCGCCCAAACCTCCTCTTCGAGCATCGCTCCGTGGTGGCGATCCTGGACCTCAAAGGTCACGTCGGCCCTCCAATCTGGGAACTTGGAAAGATCGCGTTCGAGCCGCAGACCGTCGTGCGATCCACGGATTGGCTCGACGTGGCCTGCGCGGCAACTGCGGCATATTGCGCTGAACACCCTGAAGCCGCGGCATCCGCATGGTCGTGTGCTCGTGCCGTCGTCTTGTACAACATGTTCAGCTTCTGGGGACCCTGGCAACGGTACGTTGAAGGGATTCGAGCGGAGCAGCAGGACATGGATGACTACTGGCTCAACAGGCACGCAACGACCCGGCGCCTGCTCGCGAATCTCCACTTGGTAGAGGATCGTCTCGATCGTGCCTGCATCTCCCGAGCATGACCGTCGTTCGACCGACCGAGCCTCGAATCCACATGGCAGTGCGTCGTGCGTTGAACCTCGCTGGAGCGGTGGAGAGTCTGTTCGAGATTGGGTCGTGCATCGTGAGCAATGCCAATTGCTTCGTTGAACCTGGCGGGTGACGCTCATCGTCGCCCGCCAGGTGTTGAGGTGTCTACTTCGGCTCGGGCAAGTTGGCGGGATCGCCGCCGCACGCGAGGTAAAACGAGTTGTACATGCGCCATTGGCGGCGGATTGACTCTCGATCGTCGTAGCCGCCCGCCTGGGCCATTAGCTTGAAGCCGTTGGCGAGCGTGTTCAGTCCGCGCGACTCCGGTGTCAGGTCCTTGTTGGGCGTATCGGCCCCGCGAACGATCTTTGCCACGCCCTCCAATGCGGCATCTTTCGGTCCGTACTTCGCCAGAATGGCGTCGAAGGCACACTTGTCGTCATGGTGCCCCATCTCCACCCCCGGCACGTCAAACGGAATGGCGCCCTCCCGTTCCGCGGTCGCCATCACCTCATCAGTCGGCACATAGAAGATCTCGGCCTCTGGATCGATGAACCCGAGAATCAGCCAGGAGCTCGAAACGCGATCGACACGAACGTTCTGGCGAGTAACCCACTTCATTTGACGGCCTCCTGATATGTGCGTGATGAGCAGAACGCACATATCGTCTCACGCAAAACAAATCCACAGCGCGCACAGCATACTTGGAGTCTGGTAATCTGTCTCATGGTCCACAGCCGGTCGTTGTACGCTTCGCCGGCTGTTGTGTTGTCCCCCATGATTGGCATTCCAGATGGTTGCCGCGCGATCAGTGGCGCGGTGGTTGGATGCTGATCTGCGATAGTGCCGTTGCGTCGTGGGGACTGGATCGTTTACAGACCACCACCTGGTTCCGATCAATGAGGAGGATCTCTTTCAATGTCGACTGCCGAGTCACCCATTCAGGTCGTTCAGCATCCCTTTGTCTTCCGTCTGCTGCAGGTCAAGCGATCGACGTGGCTGACCCCGCACATGGTGCGCATCACCTTGACCGGGGATGAGCTTCCCGGCTTTCGGTCCGACGCGGCGGACGACGGTATCCGTCTCTATTTCCCGCCCGATCCGACCGATGCTTCCTGGAGACCCAGCGTCGAGGATGGCAAAGTCATCTGGCCGGATGAGGAGAACAAGCTGCCCAGCCGTGAGTACAGTGGCCGGCACTACGACGCGGACGCCAACGAGCTCGACATCGACTTCGTGGTGCATGGTGATGGCCCGGCATCGACCTGGGCAGCGAACGCCGAACCCGGTCATTACCTTGGAGTTAGCGGACCACGTCGCTCGCGCACCATTGTCGGTGACGTCGACTGGTATTTGCTGGTGGGCGACGAGGCGGGCATTCCCTCGATCTCGCGCCGCGTCGAGGATCTTCCGGCGGGCACGCCGGTCATCGCGGTGCTCGAGGTTCCGAATGCTGACGAGGAGCAGCCGATCGAGACCGCGGCGGATCTGACGACAATCTGGGTGCATCGGGATGAGACCAATCCAGGCGAAGGATCGCCGTTGGCCGACGCCGTTCGCGGGCTCGAGTTCCCGTTGGGTAACGTCTTCGCCTGGGCTGCCGGTGAGGCGGGCGAGATGCGCGAGGTGCGCCGCCACCTGCTGAGCGAGCGGGGGATTCCGTTGCCGCGCATGCGCATCACCGGCTACTGGAAGCGTGCAGTCTCCAACTTCGATCATCACTCGCCGCTGGACGAGTAGGGTTCGCTCATTTCGACAGTTGGAACTTGAAGCACCAGCTAGAGATTGAGTGCCGGGAGTCCGTGAGCGTCGAGGACGATCGAGACCTCGCCGCCGTGATGAATGTCGTACTCGATCAGATGCCAGATGACGAACTGCCGGGTAAAACTCTCTTCGCCGGGATACGTGGGCGGAAAACGCTCGTCGAGATCTTCGATTGTCTAGCGCTCGAGCGCCGCTTGCATCACCTGCCAAGTGGCCTCGAGACCTGTCACAATCTCGGCCGTGGATCGCGCTGGCGGCTGTTTGTCGATCCCGTGCTTCGACCAGCCATCCCAGCCGAGGTAATCTTCCAGCGCTCCAGCCCCCTCACGAAGATCGAGAAGTAGCCAGCGGGCGCGAACAGCGACGATGTGCGCCAGTTGATCGCCGATGGGACGCAGCGTTGGAGCCATTCGTAGGCTGAGCTGTTCGGCGGTCAGCGATCTGACGGCGATGAGTTGCTGCTGATACAGATCCCATCCGCGATAGAAGTGCGCCAGTGAAACATTCGCCCTGGTCATTTCGCTGTTCCGTTCAGTGGCGCTGCCGCCGCGCACCGACGAAGGTGAGATCCTGGCTTCACCAGATTGATGCCGGTATGATGCGGGCAATTGCTTGCACCCACACGATTCTCGCGGCGTGAAGCCGTGATCGTCGATCACTCGCTGATAATCATTGGGAGAAGACGATGTCGCAACCCACGTCTCTATCCAAAGAGATCGATCTGCTTATCGTTGGCGGCGGCACATCTGGCGCCGCACTGGCTGGGATCGTGGCGCGCGACACAGGCTTGAATGTGGTCCTGTTGGAAGCTGGGCCAGACTATGGTCCGCTCTCGTCAGGCCACTGGCCAGCCGAGTTGCGTGACGCGCGCTACATCCCCCACACGCATCAGTGGGGCTATGCTGGTCTGGCTCACGCCTTGCACACCGAGCCGACTACGTTCGACCGCGCCCGGGTAATCGGCGGCTGCTCGGCGCACAACGGTTGCATCGCGCTGCTCGGTCATCGTCGCGATTACGACCTCTGGGCCAAACTAGGGAACGAGGGCTGGGACTGGAACTCGGTCAAACCCGCCTTCGAACGCGTCATTCACTCGCTGCGGGTGCGTATCCCGCGTGACGAGGAGTTGACCCCGTTTCAGTCTGGCTTTGTGGGCGGTGCCGTGAACTGCGGCATCACCCCCGTGGCGGATCTGAACGATCCGGACGACATCTCCGGTGTTGCGCCTGCACCCGTCAACATCTTCGATGGCATTCGCTGGAACACCGCCTTTGCCTACCTGGACGACGTTCGCGACCGTTCGAATCTGACGGTGGTCGGCAACGTGCTGGTCGACCGAGTCGAGCTTCAAGATGGGCGCGCGGTCGCGCTGCACGCGACAATAGACGGCGAACGGCGGCGCATTTCAGCCCGACGCATCGTCCTCTCGGCCGGTGCCTATGGCTCTCCGGCGATCCTGCTCCGCTCTGGCATCGGTGACCCCGACGAGCTACGTACGTTGGGTATCGAAGCGCTGCACGCGCTGCCTGGCGTCGGACGGAATTTGGCCGATCATCCAGCGACCGAGTTGATTTACACTGGGGACCACGAACTCGATCGGATGATGGAAAACTTCGAGCAGTCCAACTGGCTTCCACAAGAACAATCACTGGCCAAGACACGTAGCAGTATCTGTCGTGAGGCCTTCGACCTACACCTTTACGCAGTGAGTGGGCGCAGCCGTCACACTGGTGAATGGTTCTACAACGTGTCGGTCGCGGCGATGGATCCGTTGTCGGCTGGCTCGCTCCGCATCGCGTCGCCCGATCCGGCTGCCGCGCCGGTGATCGATCATGGCTACCTCACCGATCCGCAGGGGCACGACGCGGCAGGTGCTGGCCGAAGGCGTCGAGATCGCGCGACAGTTGATGGCCTCCTCGTCGTTGTCGCGCCATCTGTCGGAGGATGCGCGTCTGGGCGTCGGGGCGGATGGGAAAGCGGATGTGCCCGACTTTGTCCGTCGCACGGTTGGCATCTACTATCATCCCGCCTGCAGCTGTCGCATGGGCCCGGCGAGCGACCCGTCGGCGGTCGTGGATGCCAGTGGTAAGATGCACGGTGTGGACGATCTGTACGTTTGTGACGCATCAATTTTCCCGCGGATCATGCGTGCGAACACCAACTTACCAGCTGCCATGCTGGCCGAACATCTCGCAGAGACGATAGCGACGTTTCCGTAGGGTCCGTCATCATGAGCCATGAAATCCACGAGCCTGACAGGCACGAGGGCGAACAGTTTCAGACCATCATCGGTCAGGATCCCTGGCTGGAAGAGTTCGCCCGTAATCCCTACGATCCGCTCAACTCCGCCCGCGCGACCGGTCGCCTGACCGGCCTCGCCGCCAGAGAGGTCTATCGCAAAGGCTGGATGAGGATCGTGTCGTTCTTACTTGGCTTCGCCCTGGTCGCGAGCCCGTTCGGCGCCCTGCTCACCCTGAACATTGCACGCGACTACTACGGTCTGTTGCTCTCCATACCCTTTGCCATTGTCGGCGTGCGGTTGATCCACCACGCGATCCATCCGCCCCATTGACGGTTTGATCCGTTCCGGTTCACGGTCATTGATCAATTGTTTCCGCATCATGGCGCCTGCTGCGCGGGGCTCAAGCCACCGCGCTCGCCTTAACGAAGCCTGCTCAAGCAGGCTGGGATCTCTGCGGTTTCCAACACGCATGTACGCTGGCGTCGCCCTGTCGTGAGCTGCAATCTCCAAACGAATATGTCAGGAATCATTGACACATTGTCGTCTATTCCTTACACTCGCCGCGGAGGTGCGTCATGGGACGACGAGTCGCGGCGGAACAGCTCGAAAGTCACGTCCATGGGAAACGGGTCGCGGCAGATCTGAGTCAGGCGGAGCTTGCTCAGCGAGCGGGGCTGACCCGGCAGGCCATCAGCGCCATCGAAGCCGGTCAATACGTGCCGAACACGGTGGTGGCATTGCGGCTGGCCAGGGTGCTGGATTGCCCGGTTGAGGACCTCTTTTCCTTGCCGGACCGATCACGGCAGGTTGAGGCTGAACTGCTTGGAACAGCGACCTCGTCGTCGCCGGGACGCGTTCAACTGGCGCGAGTCGGTTCGCGGTTGCTGGCGCGGCCGCTCACCGGCGTTTCCGGGGCCGTCACGACCGCCGATGGCATCGTGAAGGGGTCGGATCGTGTCGCTGGCCAGCGGGCCCTGGTCGACCTGCTGGTCGATCCACGGGTCATTGAGAACACCGCCGTCGTTGCGGGCTGCGATCCCTCTCTGGCGCTGATCGGCGCCCACCTGATGCGCCGCTATCCCACGTACCGCTTGCTCTGGGTTCAGGGCGGCAGCATGGCCGCGTTGCATGCCTTGCAGCGGGGCGAAGTGCATGCGGCCGGGACGCACCTGCGCGATCCCGAGAGCGGTGAAGACAACGTTCCCTATGTGCGGCGTGAGTTGGCCGGACGACGCGCGACGCTTGTGACCCTCTCGCGCTGGCAGCAGGGGCTGATCGTGGCCGCGGGCAACCCCAAAGGGATTCGCGAGGTGGCCGACCTGCTGCGGCCGGACGTCACCATCGTCAATCGAGAGCTGGGTTCGGGTGGTCGCACGCTGCTCGATGCGCGCTTGGCGGCGGTTGGCGTACCTAAGCAAGCCAATGGCTATGGGAGGGAGCTTCCCTCGCACATGGCGGTGGCGGAAGCGATTGCCTCGGGATTGGCCGACGTTGGTCCTGGCATCGAGGCCGCAGCGCGCGCCTTCGGACTCGACTTCATTCCCCTGCAAGAAGAGCGCTACGACCTGGTGATTCCGGCCGAGCAACTCGAGACGGCGCCAATGCAGGCGCTGCTCGAGGTTGCGACGACACGCGACTGCCGGGACGAGGTCGAGGCGCTGGGTGGATACGATAGCTCCCCGGTAGGGACGGTAGTGGCGGAGATATCTGCGTGAAACAATTGACGACCTGGGCCGGATTGCTGGCGATTGGTGTGTTGCTGGTCGCCTGCGGTAGCTCATCGACGAGCGCGCAAGGCACCAGCACCGGAGCATCGGCCGCCATCACGAGTTCGGCCAGTCAACGTACCACGGTGGTCGCGACACCGACCGATGGAGCTTCCCCGGCATCCACCGCCGTCGAGATAACCAGTCCCTCTGCTGCAGCCGCGACCGAGCCGAAGATCAGCGGCAACCTGACGATCTTCGCCGCCGCCTCGCTAACCGAGGCCTTCAACGAGATGAAGACCGAGATCGAAGCGGCCAACCCGGGCACGTCGATCACGCTGAATTTCGCCGGATCGTCGGCGCTGCGCACGCAGATTCTGCAGGGTGCTCAGCCGGACGTCTTCGCCTCGGCCGATCAGGCCAACATGGATCCAGTCGTCAAGGCAGGTGACATCTCCGGCGACACCTCGATTTTCGCTGAGAACCGGCTAGTGGTGCTGATCCCCAAGGACAACCCCGGCAACATCAAGAACTTGAAGGACCTGGCGAACCCGGGACTGAAGATCGTGCTCGCGCAGCAGCAGGTTCCGGTGGGAAACTACGCGCGGCAAGCGCTCGACAAGCTGAGCGCCGACCCGGCGTATGGCTCCGACTTCAAGAGCAAGGTGCTTGCGAATCTGGCTTCGAATGAACTGAACGTGAAAGACGTGGTCGCCAAAGTGCAGCTGGGTGAAGCGGATGCGGGCATCGTCTACAAGACCGATGCGTCTTCGGCCGACCAGTCGAAGGTCACGACGATCGACATTCCGGACCAGTACAACATTCTGGCCCAATACCCGATCGGTGTGGTGAAGGGCGCCTCGAACTCCAACGGAGCCAACGCGTTCATTCAATACCTGCTCTCGCCCGCCGGCCAGGCTGTGATGAACAAATATGGCTTCGTTTCACCCCCGGCCAAGTAGCCCATGAGTGACTCACTGCTGGAGACGGCAGAAGCACCGCGTCGGGCGGGACCCGGGCCGGTGAGGCGGAGATCTCCGGTGCCGCTCCCCTGGGTGGCCGGTGGCCTCTTGCTGCTGTTCCTGGTGGTGCCGGTCGTCTCGCTGATCTGGAAGGCCGGCGGGTCGTCCGGCTTCTGGTCCGCGCTCGGTCAACCGATGGTGGTCGACGCGCTGAAGCTGACCGCGCTCACCAGCATCATCAGTCTCTCCTGCGCACTGGTCTTCGGCACGCCGCTCGCCTGGATCATGGCGCGTCGTAGCTTCCCCGGGCGTCAGATCATCGAGATCTTGATCGACCTGCCGCTGGTGCTTCCGCCGGTGGTGGCGGGCGTCGCGCTGCTGATGGCCTTTGGGCGTCAAGGGCTTCTCGGTCATCAGTTGGATCTGCTCGGCATCCAGCTTCCGTTCAGCACGGCGGCCGTGGTGATGGCCCAGCTCTTCGTCGCGGTGCCGTTCTACGTGCGTGGGGCGTTGCTCGGCTTCCGGCTGGTGCCGCTGGACGTGGAGGAGGCCGCTGCCATCGACGGCGCCTCCGGCTGGGAAACCTTTCAGCACATCACGCTGCCGCTGGCCTTTCCGGGCATCGTCTCGGGAGCCATCCTCTGCTGGGCACGGGCCGTATCGGAGTTCGGCGCGACGCTGATGTTCGCGGGGAATATCTCCGGACGGACCCAGACGATGCCGCTGGCGATCATGACCGCCATGGAGACGGACCTCAATTCGGCCCTCGCGCTGGCGGTCCTGCTGGTCGTCGCGGCCGCGCTCGTCCTGATCGTCTCGCGTCTGCTGACGGAACAGCGGCTGGAGCGGTGAAGTCCTCACGCACGTCTCCATCCTTGCCAGACTGTCAGGCACGTACGACTCCTGGACGAGCATGGCACCGCGCGCAGCTAGGTAAGCACGAACTATCACACCGGGTCGCTTCCGCGTATTCCTCGGTCAACGTCATTCCACCGTTCAGGAGCGCGTGGAAGCAGCGCTGATCGATCTCCCGCAGTTGATTCCCAAACTCTGCAGTTGCCCGTAGTTCGCCTCCTGCCCAGGTGAGACTGTCGCTTTTCCAATGTCCTCCTGGATTGATTCACGGCTCGAGAGGTCACATCAGCGGACCAGGCGAGGCGGGACCTGAGTCCCAGCCAATAATGGCCAATTCAGTAAGGCGCGATGGGTGATTGCCACATTGGCACGGAAAAATACACTAGAGATAGTGACGCTCAAATGATCTGTGATTGACTGTTTTAGTGATACATTCCTTACTGAGGAATTTGCTTCATTGAGAGTCAATCTCAGCGCCAAAACCTGGCTCAAGCGCGTCATCCTGTGACGCGTCGCGAAGCTTACGGTGCGATTGCCCCACAGTACGGACTATCGGTACATGACGAGCCATGGATTCGCGTCTACTACCCGTAGTTGATGCCACGACGCAGGTGTGGCGGGAGACCTCAACACGCGGGAAGGCCCCGGAACCAGTTAGCTGGTAACCAGTTCGGACAACGGCAGCATGATCCTGAGGGAACGCTCGTTCCTCGATCTCAACCGATGATCAGGCGCTCGCACGACTTGTCAGCGTGGTCTGCGTAGGCAGCAATTCCTGCTTAAGGAAATCTGCCACGCAGGTGGACTAGCGGTTGGCTGACTCGTCTGGGTGGGTACATGTCGCCATGTCGCAGGTCACCACGGCATCGTCCATGGAGCGACCTGTTCAGCCGTGATACACGGCAGGGAGGCGTGCCGGGGATACGTTCGTCGTACAGGTCGGAACGTCACTACGGTTGGTTGTTCGTCGTCAAATCAAAAGAGGAGGATACCGTGACCACCTCAAGTTCTGATACTCAAGAGGTTGTAACGAAGCTCAACGCGGGCTGGTACAACGTGGTAACGCAGGCAATGGGCATCTCGGATCCCGGTTTCCAGTTGGCACAGGGTACGCTCGGCCTGCAAACAAGCGACTCGAGCGGCCTGTTCTTGATGGCCGACGCGGTGCCGCCGTCTGCAGCGGTTGGTTACTTTGACCCGAGCGGGCTCTCAAAGCGGTCCTCCGCCTACGGTCTCCTGCTAAGCGCTCTCTTGCCGGAAACAGGTGCCGATCTGCGAACCGCGCTCGGGGATCAATATGTGAACTGGATTACCTACCGCAATGCCTGGTTCACCCAGAACCCCACGAGCACGCTCACGCAGCTTCAATTGTTCCAGCAGTGGGCTAATCAGCGGCTCGATCCTCGTCTTGCATCTCAGGCGATCAATACGTTCAAGCAGGCAGCCAACGCCCCGTTGAATCAGGCGCTTGACGCGCTCCACAGTGCCGGAGCTGAGCAGCAATTCGTGGACTCGAGTGGCAACACTTACTCCCTGTACAAGTATTCGGGAACTGCGGACAACGCGAAAACTGCGGTGCAAACCGGCGGTGGTCCAGCGACCATCAACTTTGACTCCAACACGATGAACACATCCCTCAATCACACCACGGTTGAAGGAAGTGCGTCAGGCTTCTACGACATCTTCTCCGGAGGAATAGGTGCAAGCTTCGAGCAACTCGATGAACGAGCTGCCTCACAGCGAATCACGATCACCGGGACAATAGACAAGTTCGGAACGCTAGTCACAACTCCCATCACCTGGTTCACTTCGAGCGAGTACAGCCGCGCCTACAATGCGAAGAACGACAACACGATTTGGGATCCGGCGTCCAATGCCGGCAATTGGGACTCCTTCTTCGCTCAGCCGAATGGCTCGCTAGCGCGCCGGACCGGACAGCTCTTTCTTGTCAGTGGATATGACATCACGGTCACCAGCTATGCCAGCTACTCACAGAGCGACCTGCAAACTATCAAGACGCGAGCGTCGTTCGGTATCTGGCCATTCTTCTCGGTCGGCACGACCGCCACACATACCACGGAGTCGAGTCTCAACTCAGACTCGAATCTGGTCGTCCGTCATCAGCTCAATCCCGGTCTGATCCAGATCTGGGGTGTGATCACGGAGGACGCTCCTAATTAGGAGCCGTCCGCGGAATAAGGACGATGCCACCTGTGGCCGATCAATTGGTCGGTCAAGGTGGCACCGGCGCGGGAACAGATTCGAGAACTCGACATGCGGAACCGGATGTTGAGAACGATGGACGATACGGGAGAGTCCCAAAATGCCACAATACACCCTTCGATGGGCGAACCGCTCGAACGCGAATCAGGACTGGCAGATCAGCAATGGCGACCACTTCTCCTTACAACCTGACTACGTTCGAACAGTTAACATCAACATTCACAATACCTATACCTATCAGATCGCTGTCAGCACACAGGGTGGATTCGCCGCTGCCGCGCTGACCTGGACCAGTGGCACGAGTCTTTGGACGGTTCAATCGTTGACACCCAACGAGTGGAACCTGGCTCAGGGCAACGGGATCGTCACGCTCCGGTGTCTGCTACAGAACGTCGGTGCCGGCGCGATACCGGAATATGTGGCAAACCAACCCACACCCGGTGACGAGAGCTGACCACAGATTCGCGATCAGCCTCGTTGTCGCTACTATCAGTTCTATCTTGATGTCTTATGGAGCGACTGAAAACATCGCTCAGTTTCGAGACCGCTCAGAGGAGTTAGCCGTGGCGAAGTACTGTACGGAGAAATTCGAGCGACAGTCAGATGGACAGGAACAGGTCGTCTGCTGGAGGCAGGACAAGCACGTGCACAACGCGTCGTTGATCACGAATATCGAGCAATGGCTATCTCAAACGCTTACTGGCATGTGGCAGGTCCGTGTGAATAGCTACCAATCCAATCAGTCGAATTGTCCCGTGAACTCCATCGACTATCCAAGCTGATTGCTACATAACTCTGTCGTCCGCGAGTCGCGAGCCTTCTGACTCATGGGTACGCCAACCATGACCTCTTTGACGGGTATCTTCGTCCAACCGGACGTGAACGAGGTTCAAGCTCGATAATCTTCTCTCCAGGATCGCGTTCCGTTCGCCTTGGTAGTGACCTGCCGAGGCGAGCGTTCATACGTGGTCATTCCAGGTACTGGTGAGCATAACCGACTCGGAAGGTGGCGAATCTGGCTCATCTTCCCGGAATACGGATCCCCCGTTCACGAGTTGTCAGAAACAGAGTCGACGCGCGAACGTTAGCTGAAGGAGCACCTGTGAGTCAGCAAAGCCATCACCTGGAAACGGCGCAGAAGTTTCGCGAACTCTACGATTCAGCGCATGCCCCGGGCGTCCTCGACGCCAAGACCAAGGAACTTATCCACATTGCGGTAGCGCTGGCGCAACACTGCGAGCCTTGAGCGGTCGGCCACTTCGCGGTCGCGAAGCGGATGGGGATCACCGACGAAGAGGTCGCCGAGGCTATTCAGGTCGCGGAGGCGGTCGGCGCGGGCGTCATCTCGGCGATGGCGAGACGGGCCAAGCAGGCCAGCGAGGATCATTGGCGCTGGTGGGAGAAAGCGGCGGTCGAGCGATCACTTGGCGCGGAAGAGGTTTCCTAATAGCAACGCGTTCGTCCGCTATCCGGTCTGCCGTGGCGTGACCTCCTGTATAGTCGTGAGTGTCGCCTTTGATCGAGAGGGAGGTTCAAGTGCCGGACGCGAATCGGGACACCAGCGCGGCCCGCGATTTTCACGACGCGACCAAGTACGTCGCCGTGAAAGATCAGTCGGGGGAAGAAGCGTTCATGATGGGAACGCCGCCGAACCTCGAGGAGCCGATCTGGGAGGAGGACTGGTCGCTTGAGCCGTTCGCCTTCAAGGTTTACGAGACGCTCGAGCCGATTCCGCTGCCGCGCGAGTTTGCGTCGTCGACGATTTCGGCGCTGGAGGCCATCGCCCGCACCGGCGACGAGCCGAGCGGCGAGCGTATTCCAACGCTCAACGATGTGGCGCGCATCGCGCTCCTGTCCAACGGTCTGCTGAACCGGCAGAGGACCTCTCGAAGCGGAAGGACCATCGAGTTTCGCACGGCTGGCGGCACTGGCGCCCGCTACCACCTCGAGCTCTACTTCGCATGTGGCGATCTGCCCGATCTCGAGGCCGGCCTGTATCACTATGCCGCCCACGACCATTCCTTGCGGCAATTAAGGAGAGGCGATTTTCGTCGGGCGCTCGTCGAGGCGACTGGCGACGAACCAGCCGTTGCACAGGCTCCTCTCGTGGTCGCCATCACAAGCACCTTCTGGCGCAATGCCTGGCGCTACAAGGGCCGCGCCTACCGGCACACCTTCTGGGATAGCGGCACGACGTTGGCCAATCTGCTGGCGGTGACGGCGTCGATCGAACTGCCCACCCGTGTCGTGCTCGGATACGCAGATCAGCAGGTCAACGATCTGCTCGGCGTCGACGGCCAGCGTGAGGCAACCGTCGCGCTGTGTGCCGTTGGGCGCGCGGAGCAGGCGCTACCCGCGGCACCCTCATTGGATCCGCTGGATTACCCGGTGCGCGCCATCTCGTCGCGCGAGGTGGAGTTCCCGATCATCGGCATGCTGCATCGGGCATCGACGCTCACGTCTGGGGTGAATGCAGATGCCTGGCGTGCCGCGCCACTTCATCGATCGGCGCCGTCGATAACCGGCTCAACGACGTCATTGCGTCCGCTCGCAGCCAGCGACGTGCCCGATATGCGCGTGGAGGACCTGATATTCAAGCGGCGCTCGACCCGCCACTACGACACCGAGACGTCGATCCCGTTCGGCGCTTTCTCGATGCTGCTCGATCGTTCGTCGCGTGGCTTCTCCTGCGACTGCCTGGCGGCAGATGCGCTGCCGCTGCACGAGCAGTACCTGATCGTCAACGGCGTGGCCGAACTCGAACCCGGCGTCTACCGCCATCATCCGCGGCGTGGCGAAGTCGAGCAGATTCGGACGGGGACGTTCCGCGACCAGGCAGAGCGTCTGGCCGCCGGTCAAGCCTACGCGGGCGATGCCCACGTCAATTCCTACTACCTGACGAACCTGGATCCGGTGCTTGAACGCTACGGAAACCGGGGCTATCGCCTGGCGCAACTGGAGCCCGCCATCTACGCCGGTAAGCTGCATCTGGGAACACACGTGCTGGGCCTGGGCGCCGTCGGCTCGACCTCATTCGACGATGAGGTGGTCGACTTCTTCTCGCCTCAGGCTGAGGGCAGCAGTTACATGTTCGTGGTGGTCTTCGGCAAGCGGAAACGCACGAAGAAGTAGGCGGAGTCGAGACTACTGAAGGCCCTCACCCCTGCCCCTCTCCCGCAGCCGCCAAGCAGGAGAGAGGTTTGCGTTCATCGGGCTGTCAGGCGGATTGTTCCAAAATGCGACGGCTGATCTGGGCCAGATGCACGACGTCATGGGCCGCCATGTGGAGCGTCAGTTCCTGGATGGTGATCTGGCCTGATTCCTCATGCATGCCGGTACGACCCCAGGCGACCTCATCCAGTCCTTCGAGCAGGCGGGTCTGCTCATCACGTATGGCGATGAACTCATTCAAGGCATCCTCGAGGGACTGATCCCGATAGGCTGCCTGCTGTGCCAGTTTTGCCTGGTCGTAGGCCGCGAGGAACGGCTTGTCCTGACCCAAAATCAGTTTCACTCGTTCGAGCACCGTCGCCTCGGCGTCACGCAGGTGACAGATGATCTCGACGATCGACCATGCCTCTTCGCCCTCTCCGGTGACGCGCGTGGTGGCGTCCGACACGTTACGCAGCAGCGCCCGCAACACGTCCGGAGTCGACCGATAGATGTTCAGCAGTTCAGCCTGGTCATTGGTCATGGTGCGTGATTTCCCTTCCGTGCTGGCCCTCACCTGCGGCCCTCACCTCCAACCCCCCCGGAGTGGCGCGCTCCCGGTCGCCTGGAAGATCGTGCCGGCCAATCAGCCCGGTCCCTGGTTGTCCCGGGAATGCGCCCTGCTCGCCGCACTGGCGCCGCCGTGCCGCCGACCTTCCGGGTCCTCGTCCTGACCGATCGGGGCTTGTGGAGTCCCACGCTGTGGCGCACCATCCGGCAGGTCGGCTGGCATCCCGTGATGCGGGTGCGGGGCGAGACGACGTTTGCGCCCGTGGGCCAGACGCGCCGCGCCGCACGGCTCTTCGTCGCCAGTCCCGGCCACGCCTGGGTCGGCGCGGGCGTGGCCTATAAGCCCGAGAAGCGGCAGCCCGGGACCCTCCTGGTCGTCTGGGACCACGCGCAGGCCGCCCCCTGGATCGTGCTCACTGACCTCCCACCCCGTCAGGTCGGGGTCGCCTGGTACGGCCTGCGGATGTGGATCGAACTGGGCTTCCGCGCGCTCAAAGGGGTGGGCTTCCAGTGGCAGCGCACTCGGCGCACCGATCTCGATCGCATCGCTCGGCACTGGTTGGTGCTGGCCGTCGCCACCCTCTGGGTCACCGTCTATGGCACCCGTGCCGAAGACGCGGCGTCCCTCGATCGCGATCCGGCCCAGCTGCACCATCCCCCCAACCAGCCGCTCCCGCCACGCCAGATCAGCCTCTTCCAGCGCGGACTTCATCTCCTGGCCTGGCTGCTTCCCCGACGCCGGGTCTGGCGGCGGCTCTGGCTCCGCCCCGAGCCCTGGCCCGCTGCCCCATCACACCTCACTACCGCGTATCATGCCCCCACCTAACGTCCGTATATCCCCTTGTCTCCCAATTCTGGGAGAGGGGCTTGAATCTCCAAGGCTTGCTCGATCGCATCAAGGACCTGATCCAACGTCTTCAGGACCTGATCATTCGTGAAGCGCATAACGCGATAACCGTAGGCTGACAGATGTAAGGTTCGCGCTTCATCGTAGGATCGTTGCTCCTGATGCGACTCACCGTCGACCTCGATGACAAGTCGTAATGCGGCGCAGCAGAAATCGACAATGTAGGGACCGAGTGGCTGCTGACGGCGGAATTTGTGCCCAGACATCTGACGGTCTCGAAGCATTTCCCAGAGTATCTGTTCGGCAGCCGTTGGCTCTTTGCGATGTTGCCGCGCTGCGTCGTTGGTACTCCGACTCACACCACGAATTCGTTTCGTCATAGTCCTTGATCTCCATCCCCTCGCCCAGAATTGGGAGAGGGGTGGCGCCGGGGCGCCGGGTTGAGGGCCGCCTTGCCCTACCCCGCGTGCCTAAACCCGGCCTCGGCCATGGTGAGCGGCGTCCCCTCACGCTGCACCCCGACCTCGATCACCTCGCCGATTACCACCACCGAATCCCCGGCATCAATCTCGCCCGTCATGTAGCACGCGACGTAGCTGAGGGCATCGTCCAGAATCGGTAGCCCGGTGGCGCTCAGATGGTGCGGGATGCCCTCCAGTTTGTCACCAGCGTGCCGGTGCTTCTTGCCGAAGTGCCCGGCGAGATCGCGTTGTCCCGATTCCAGCACGTTGATCAGGAACCGGCGGCTCGAGCGGATGATCGGCAGCGAATGAGAGTCGGCCTCGACCGAGACCATGACCAGAGGTGGGTCGAACGATGCCTGGCTCAACCAGTTCGCGGTGAACGCGCCGCGTTCCTTGCCATCGGTGGTGGTTACGACGTAGAGCGCGTAGGTAAACATGCGCAGCGCGGTCTTCTTTTGCTGCTCGTCAAGCTCGAGATGTTCCTGGGGCACGTGGTTTCCTCTCGGTATTAGATGGTATCGGTGAGACCAAACGAACGGAGAGACTGACTACAATTCTTGCACGCGATCTTTGAGCCAGCGGATGGCGAGCTCGTCGCGGCAGTAGCACGTGGCCGGCCCGGCGACGTCGCCCCGGATCAGACCCGCTTCGCGCAGCACCTTCAAGTGCTGCGACAGCGTCGATTGTGCAATCGGCAGATCTTCTCCAATTGGGCCGCACTGGCACTCGCCGCGCTCGGCCAGGATCTGCAGAATGCGATAGCGAACTGGGTTCGCAACTGCTCGCAGCATGGTGACTATTCGTTCGTCGGTTTTCGTGGGCATCGCAATGGTCTTCAACCACCACCTCCTCATGTTCTGTGTTCGGATTTTTCCGAATTTGTGGTGTCGATGTCAACTCCGATAATCTACATAACGCAAGGTAGATGCATGAAGACCAAGAGAGGAAGGGAATGAGCGCCAGTTCGAACGAACGAGAGCGCGCCTTCATCGACGCGCGGCGCGTTGCACATCTGGCCACGACCAGCGCGCGGGGAGAGCCGCACGTGGTGCCGGTCTGCTACGCCTACGATGGAGAGCGCTTCTACATCGCCATCGACGAGAAGCCGAAGCGGACGGACCGCACGCTGAAACGGGTGCGGAACATTGTGGAAACCAGCCACGCAGCGCTGGTGATCGATCGTTACGACGATGCGGATTGGACGCGGCTGGCCTGGCTGATGGCGCGCGGCAGTGCCGAAATGCTTGGACCAGACGACCCGGAGCACGCACGCATCGTGACGTTGCTACGCGAGCGCTACGTGCAATATCGAGCGATGGCGCTCGAGCGCGCTCCGATCATCGCGCTCACTCCGGAGCGGATCACCAGTTGGGGCGCGCTCGACGATACCGTCGATTGACGATCGTTGCCGACCGTCAGGACTGCGGTTCGGCTGCTTGCTGGATGAGCAAGTTGATCAGGTCGAGGAATCCCGGGGAGTGCTCGAACGCCGTCAACATGGCCGCGGCTTCGCTCCGATGCTGCGTCCCGTGATTGGCGACGTGGGTCATCATCTGCCACAGCGTGAACGACACGGTCTGCCCCGACCACGGTAGCGTTGTGCTGTATTCGCGCTCCACACTCTCCTCGGTCAGTTGGTCGATGAACGCCCAGGTCTGCTGCTGCACCTCGCTCCAGAGCGCGCGCACGGCGTCGACATCGGGGTAGGCGGCCGGGTCGAGCGAATTCGTCATCGATTCTTCGGCGGTCATGCTGCCATCCCACCAGGAGAGCCAACTGTGCTGCGCCGAGATCAGGTGCACCAGCGTGTCGCGTATCGAGCCGTGTCCTGCCGTTCCCGGGGTATTCAGCTGTTCTGTGGTGAGACCCT
Source organism: uncultured Chloroflexia bacterium (assembly GCA_963782955.1). GTDB lineage: Bacteria > Chloroflexota > Chloroflexia > Thermomicrobiales > Thermomicrobiaceae > CALAGB01. The sequence goes on from CAWALJ010000003.1 coordinate 86,061, forward strand.
CAGCCGCCTCGAAGATCTGCTCGTCCGCCCAGCGTCCGTAGTCGTACAGAGTTCGAATGAGCTCCAGCGTCACGGATCACGTTCCCTTTCACGATTGCCTCTGCTTCGTCGATTCACTGGGATCACTCTACAGGACAAACCTGCCAGTATTCGTCAGGAATTCAGCGACGATCGTGGCGATGTTCCGCCTGTGCATGGTTACCAGCGGTCGCGTTCCAGTGCGGCGATGACCACGGTGCGATCCCACTGCCAGGCGGTCGTTTCCCAGTCGTCTGGGGTCTCGTTATCGGGTAGCCAGACCGGTAGCCGGAGCCTCAGGTGGGTAGACAGGGCCATGATATTCGGTTCGTACAGGGCTCGCAGGGCTTCCAGTTGCCGTATGGCACCGGCGCCCGGGCGCAGCCAGAGGTTACGTTCAGCGAGGAGGAAGCGTGCGCGCTCAAACGCTTCCGCGGGGAGTCGATCACGATCGTCTGGCTGCGGCGGCGCGTGCAGCACTTGCGCCAGATCTCCGATCGTGTGCCGGGCGATGGCGAAGGTTAGCCGGGCTTGCTGCACCGGGAACATCCCCTCCTCATCCGCGATGCCGACCAACAGGAGCGAGCACGTGTCGAGAATCAGCGTCAGCGTGGCGAGCCAGGATTGGCGTTCGTGCTGCGAGCGAAAATAGGAGAGGATTGGATAGGAGAGATGGCTTTCAAGCAGGGCGGCCGTCCAACGCTCCCAATCACGCAGATAGCCGTCAAGCATGGCGCGCGACTCGGCGCCTTCCAGACGGCGGAGCAGCTCAACGGCGCTGGGCGGGGATCCGGCGCGGGCGTCGAGCAGGGTGATCTCCGTCTCCCGATCGCCGAAGCGGCTAATGATCGGCGGAATGTAACCGATGATCAGAGCCAGAAAGCTGAAACCGGTGCCGGTCTCGAGTACGGCAATCGCGCGTCCAGCGCTGGTCGTCGGCGTCACATCGCCGAGCCCGAGCGTGAAGAAGGTGGACCCACTGAAGTAGATGGCCATGCCAGCTCTGGTGGTGTGGCCGGGTGAACCGATGGCGTTCGTACCCCAGACCACCAGGCCGAAGCCGACGATCAGCATGGTGGCCCAGATGACGATGAGGAATGGAAGCATCAGCGGTCCGAAGACCCCGAGAACCCGATCTTTGAGCGTCACGCCCTCTCGATCGCCTTCACGTGATAGACGCCGCACCGCGACTAACCAGAAGCGCCAGGCACCGAGGATGATTAGCCGAGTGATACGGATGCGCCGCGTTACGCGTCGAGGCAGAATGATGGCTTCAAAGGCGTCGGCCAGGGTGACGATGATGACGATGATTCCGGCAATGGTAATCAGCACGTGCATGTGCGGTCTCGCTCCATCCCTGGACGGGCGCATTTCTGAACGACATAACTGTCGAGCAACATCAGCTCCGTGCTCGAATCTCGCTTCGTTTAGCTTGTGCACATTCTAATGAGGTACCGGCCCTCTGGGGAATACGTCGGGATCGGTCAATGGTCAATCCTAACCGAGCCACGCCCGTGGCTATTCCAGTCGCATTTGGCGGCCCGGTCCACTACGGGACACGCATAGATCCAAAGCATGAGATGAGGCAGGCCCTGTGAAACGTTCCACGAGGGCCTGTCGTGCGGGATCCGATTGGACTAGAGCTGGCGAGCGAGCTGGATGAGGGTATCCGCCTGCTGAGAGGTGAGGGTAATGCCGCGCTGCATGTTGACCAGGCTGATGTAGATCTGCACCTCGTAGGTCTTGAGCCAGGTGAGGTGGAGAGAGTCGGCCTGAGCGACGTTTCTTAGAGCGGACTGCAGCACCATATTCATGAACGGATTGGTCTCGAACCGAGCGGTGAGGGTGGACAACGATTGGACGGTGACGCCGACGCTGAAGGTGACGGAGTTGCTGCCGACGTGCCCGACGTTGTCGGTGGCAGTGGCGGAGAAGGTGTGGCTGCCGACCCCGAAGGAGTAGGCGGGGCCCGTGATGTCCTGGCAGGTGGAGGACGCGACGCCCGAGTAGGCATCGGAGGGAGTACAGGTGATATCGACCGTCTGGTCGACGGTATAACTCCCCTGATTACCGGTATAGGTTATGACGGGATCGGACTTGTCGATCTTGACGTGGACCGAGGTTGCAGACTCCGTGTTCCCAGCACCATCGACGGACCAGAAGCTCACCGTGTGGTCGCCTTCATCGCTGATGGTGAAGGCATCGCCATAGGTCTGCTGCTGACCAGAGTCGATGGTGTAGTAGGTGTGGGCGACGTCTGAACCACCGGTATCCGACGGGTGCAGCGTGACTTCAACGGATTGGCTTGTCCAATCCCCTGGCACGTAGGAGTTGGAGTAGGTCGCCGTCGTCGTCGGGTTGGTCAGGTCGATCTTGATGGTCGCGGTATTCGCGGTCTCGGTGTTGCCCGCGCCATCGACCGACCAGAAGGTGATGGTGTGGGTTCCCTCGCCGGAGACGTCGAAGGAGCTATTGGCGTAGGTCTGAGTGTCGCCCGAGTCGATGGTGTAGTAGGTATGGGCGACGTTCGAGCCACCGCTATCGCTCGGATGCAACGTGACCGACACTGTTTGATTCGTCCAGGTATCCGGTACGTAGCTATTGGAGTAGGTCGCCGTGGTGGATGGCTTGGTCAGGTCGATCTTGATGGTCGCGGTGTTGGCCGGTGACTCCGTGTTGCCGACGTTATCGACCGACCAATAGGTGATGGTGTGAGTTCCCTCACCCGAGACGTCGAACGCCGCGTTGTTATAGGTCTGGGTACCACCCGAGTCGATGGTGTAGTAGGTGTGGGCCACTCCGGAACCGGTGCCGTCGCCCGGGTGTAGCGTGACCGACACTGTCTGGTTGGTCCAGCTACCGGGCACGTAGGAATTGGAATAGGTGGCGGTGGTGGTCGGCGCTGTCGTGTCGATCTTGACGTGGACGGTGTTCGCTGACTCGGTGTTGCCCGCACCGTCGACCGACCAGAACGAGACAGTGTGATCGCCGTCGCCGGAGACGTCGAAGGCGCTGTTGCCATACGTCTGCTGACCTCCGGTGTCGATCTTGTAATAGGTGTGCGCCACGTTCGAGCCGCCGGTATCACTCGGATGCAAGCGTGACCGACACCGTCTGATTGGTCCAGGTGTCGGGCGTGTAACTGTTCGAGTAGCTGGCGGAGGTGGACGGCTTGGTCAGGTCGATCTTGATCGTCGCACTGTTCGCGGTCTCGGTGTTGTTGGCGTTGTCGACGCTCCAGTAGGTAATGGTGTGGGTGCCTTGACCGGAGACACTGAACGCTGAACTCCCATATGTCTGCTGTGCGCCATTATCGATGGTGTAGTAGGTGTTTGCGACGCCGGAACCGCCGGTGTTGTCGGTGGCGGACAATGTGACCTGAACGGTCTGATTGGTCCAAGTATTGGGCACGTACGAGTTCGAGTAGGTGGCCGTGGTGGTCGGCGCCGTCGTATCCGGCGTGGGACCACTCGAACCGAAAAGCCAGGTGTCACCGACGTCAGACGATCCATATCCGCCATAGAGAATCAACTGACTTGATGAATCGTCGTATGCCATCGGTGCGTCTGAAATCCCACCTGGATTTGTGGAAGGGTTCAAATTAGTCCAGGCAGATCCGTTCCATCCCCAGGTGTCTGAGTAACTGAATCCTCCATCAGTGTCGTTGTAGCCATATCCTCCGAAGAGGACGACCTGACTGGTGGCGCCGTCGTAAGCCATGCTGGCCGCATCCCGTCCCGGAGGGCTGGTTGCTGGACTGACGTTGCTCCAGTCGGAGCCAGTCCACTTCCAGGTTTCGTTTGAGAAGTTGAGTCCGTTGCCGCCGCCAAACAGAATGAGACCACTGCTGTTGGGATCGTAGACCAACGACGGTGAGCTTCGGACGGTGGGACTGTCCGGCGGGCTGAGTTTGGTCCAACTGGACCCGGTCCATTCATAGGTATCGTTGAAATTGCCACTTCGGTCATTCCCGCCGAAGAGGATCAGTTGGTTGTTGTGCTGGTCGTAGGCCATGCCCACGTTTACACGAGCGGAGGGCCCCGTTGTCGCCGCCTGAGTCCATGTACTGCCATTCCATACCCAGGTGTCACCCAAGTCGGTGTAGGTGGTGGGTGGAATGGAGTGGAAACCGCCGAACAAGACAACCTGCTGCGTGCTTGGATCGTACGCCATGCCTGCGTTGGAGCGAGCCGATGGATTCCCGCTGGCTGGCGTCACGTTGGTCCACGTGGTTCCGTTCCACTCCCAGGTGTCGTTGTGGTACGTGGGATTGCTCGCATCGCCGGTCACCCCGCCAAAGAGGAGAAGCGTATGGGAGTCCGGGTCGTAGACCATGCTGGCGTCGTGCCGCAGACCCGGGCTGGCGGAGGGACTAAGTTTGGACCAAGTCGCCGCACTGCTGGCCGAAGCTCCAAACTGTCCACCGAGTAGCAAGCTGGAAACCGACACCAACAAACTGATCACCGCCGCGGCGGTGATCCACACAGTGGACGTGCCAGACCATCGATGTCGTCGTGAGACACGTCGTTGGATCTCATCGCCGTTGGCCATCTGCGTCTCCCTATCTCCGTGACACGATACAACCTTGCCGAACCACAGTAAGGTGGCTCGGGGTAACGACGCTCCTGTCGGAGAACTATTTCGTTGTGACGGCTCGTGGTTTGACGCAGAAGATGGGCGACCGACCGTACGACCATCGTTGCCGCGTTGGCGGAAACAATAGCATTATGGCGAATCAGGCGCAAGAAATGGCTGTGTCAATCACAACCGATAGGTCCTCCTGGCGATATTAAGAAGAACTTGGCATCAGATGTACGGGAGGTGGTGCAGCAATTCGGCAACAGATGATGGCGGGAAATGTTGACTATGGACAGGAATTCATGTTCAATGAGCAAAAATGTGGGAACAGAATGGTGCAAGCCGTAGAAATGCGAGGTCTCCGGTTGCTCGGTATCGACTTCGCGACGCCATGTTGGTGCTGGCTAACCTAATCGAGTTGGTTCATTCAGACGAACCAGGCCCGTTGGGTGCAGGAATCGTAGCCGTTGCTCAGTTGCGGCCGGTAGGTGTTCCCCGGAAAGCCGTGGGTTGCAGTGAAGACGAAGTTGATCGGAACCTCGCCGGTGACCATGGCCGTTCCATAGAGTGTGGTCTGACCCTCGTTCGTTACCTGATTCTGAGCTGGACCTGCGATAGCGTGACGCTGCAATCGGTGTAACTGAAGGTGCCGGTTGGATGTGGCCGTCTGAAGTCGGTTACCACGACGGCGCCGCCGTGGCATCGGAGGACGGAACGCCGCGTTCGAACGTGCCGATGTCGCGGTCGAGCATCTGCGTTCGGCTGTCGCCGCGCTGGTCGACAGTGATCGCCCCTTCGTTGCTGGGATCGAAATAGGCTCGTTCTCGGCCTGTCGATGCGCATCGCTTACGGGCGAAAGGACGGAGCGCCGCATGAGTAATCTCATGCGGCGCTCACCTAACGTCAACCGGACAACGAGGTTAGCGCACCATGAGGATCATTGCGTGCTGGGTGCCAGAGTCGTAGCCATTGCTCACCTGCAGGCGGTAGGTGCCGCCAAAGAGGCCTCCGGTGGTATCCAGGCGGAAGGTGACCGGAGTGTGATCGACGAGTTGGGCGGTGCCAAACAGGGTGGCCTGCTGGCCATTGACGACCAGACTCTGCAACTGGACGTGACTGAGGGTAACGGTGTGATCGCTATAGGTGAAGCTGCCGATGGGGGCATGTCCCGGAGCTCCCGAGAGGACAAAGGCCGAGACCCGTGCCGGGAAGACGTTGAACAGGGTCAATTGGCTGTTGGCGGTGGAGGTCGGAGCGGACCAGGTGACGGTGGCTGAGTCGGTGGGATTACTGCCATCTTCAGCCGTGGCGGTGACGGTGTCCTGGCCGGTCAGCATGCCGGTATAGGTGATGCTGGCCTGGCCATTGGAGGTGGTAGGGCTGCTGGAGGTGGCGTTGGGACCGGTGACGGAGAAGTTGACGGTGGTGCCATCGGCGACGGGGTTGCCATACTGATCCTTGACGGTAGCGGTCTCGGTGACGGCGTTCCCGACCGTCTGCGACGTATCACCCGGAGCGAGGGTGACCTGCGTTGCCGGGCCGGGCGTGATCGTCAGTGTGCTGGTGCCCTGATCGTTGCCAAAGAGCGCCGGGCCGTCATGGTATTTGGCCGTGATGGTGTAGGTCCCCGCCGGAATACCGGACAGGGAGAAGTCGACCGAGGCGCTGCCGTTATCGACTTTGTCCTTGGTCTTGTCGACGCCGACCGGATTGTTGTTGCTGTCGGTGACCGAGAAGGTCACCTTGCCGCTGTCGACTACCGGACAGTACGTGCTGTTTGGGTCGCAGGAAACCGTCACTGTGGCGCTGAGGGTGACAGAGGCATCGGTTGCCGACGCGTTAGCAGACTGTGGGGTCACCGTGGGGACCAACAGTTCATAGGCGCCGATGTCGCACTTGTTGCGTTGTGGCCGCGGCACGCCACGCTGATCGACAGTGGTGCCAACGCGGCAGACGTTGCTCGAGTCGGTCGGGATGGCGTTGAGGGCCACGCTGTGATGCAGCAGCGGCACCGTCTGCGTCGGACCGCCGTAATCGCCAAGCGTCCCAAGGTTCAGATCACTGTCAGAGACACTGTTCATGGAACCGGTATTAGAGAAATCACACGAATCGTCATCTGAGAGGTTGTAGCGTTTGTCATTAATGGTGGGGACGTAGCAATTTTGGGTGGAGTTCTTCGCTAGCAACGTCGCCTGGAAATTGGCCCGACTGTTATCGCCCCCGACAACGCCGTAGCCGTTTTCCGTTACGGTGCTACTCGTTAGCGAGATGGTACCGGATGTTTGCCCAACCCCGTCCAAGCCATTTTGGCTAATGGTGCTGTTCGAGATGTCAATCTTGCCAGTGATTTGCGCGATGCCATGCGTGATATTGTTGCTGACGGTGCTATTCGTGATGTCGATCTTACCGGAAACCTGGGCGATGCCGTTGAGCCCGATGCCTCTCACGGTACTTCTATCGAGCGAGATGCTTCCCTCGTTGGTGCTTCCGTCGTCCTGAGAGATTCCGTTGGTGTGCATGTCGCGGATCGTGCTATTGGTCACGACGATGTTGCCGTCTTTCGGTTGGTTCTGATCGATGCCGTCCTGTGCATAGGCGAGCGTCGCGTCGTTGATCGCGAGGTTCGTCTTCTGTCCGAGGATAAAGAGGGTGAAGGTGCCATGCGAATCGGAGGTTCCGCCCAGCAGGGTCAGGCCCTTGCCATTGATGGTGACATCGGCCTTATCCGCGACGACGATGGGGGAATCAGCCGTAATGGTACAGTTTGCCTGTATGAAGGTGACTGCGCCGGTGCCGCTGATGGATTGCACGTCGGTCTGGAATTGGCTGAACGTCGGACAGGTGGGATAGATGGTGTCAGCCAGTGCTCCGGCCGGTAATCCGATCGCGATTCCGGTGCTGGCGATCAGCAAGCAGCCAACAAGCAGAGACACCCAACGTCGACTCATGCTCCACCCCCAACGAATCCTTTGCGCCGCAATCACGCGGCGACGGCAGGACCTTCACCAACCCGATCGTACGTACACGTCGCGCGCCTTAGCCTAACGCATCGTCGTGTATGGAGCAAGGGAGAAAGCTGCGTCGGTGCATTCGTGGCTGGGATCTCACTCTTCAATAGTTGTGGAGACCAACGCCAAATGGCGAACTGGCGGACTTCAGGGTCCGCCAGCATCGTCGTCGTTTGCAATCGCAGTTTCGGGAGCGCTCTAGCGCAGCACGTGATTTGCTGTGTAGAGACCGAGAACGAGCATGACCAATCCAGCCACGGCGGTGCTGATGCCGCGGGCTCGGGCTTGCACCACCATGATCACGCCGTAGACGGCGATCATGGCCGCGGCAGCCGTCGAGAGAGCGATCATGATCGGTCGCCCCGCATCGGCGAACGGGCTATGGCGTACCGCCATGGCGCTGGCGAAGAGGCCGAACAGGACGCCGACGCTGACGGCGGGTGGCAACCAGGCGGGTCGAGTCGTTCGTGGGGCGTGAGAATCAGTGCTCATGGAATCCTCCTCAATATCATCGGTTCGTGAATTGTTCGCTGGCGTGGGCCGTTCGTGTGCGAAGGCGTTCATTGCGGCTTGATGGCCGATACGTAGATCGTATCCTGCAAGTTACCCTGGTCGGTCGAACGTTCACCGCCGAACGCCATGACCGGCTGCAGCAAGAAACTGCTGTCGTCGGCACGAGTCAGCAGGTAGGACAGCTTGGCCGATTTGATGTCCATGTTGAGCGTGTTCGATCCGCCGGACGACAGCATTGAGTACCATTCCCCAGCCTTGACCGCATCGAGCGTCTCCTGGCTGGTGCGTAGCTGTACCTCGGCCGATTCATCAAGTGACAGCCAGAACCCCTGCGCGAACTGGATCGAACCATCAGGACCAACGCCGACCGAGGCGCCGAGTCCCGGCGGGATTGCGTCGGTCGGGAGATCCGCTGGGGTGAAGCGGACGACCGTCTGATCGGCGTTCGCCTGCACGGTCTCCCGATACTTGATCGAGGTCAGGTCGAATCCAATCTCGCTCAGCCAGTCCTTGGCCGTGACTGCCGGGTCGGTCGTGGCGCGCACCGGTGGTGGCGTTGGTTCGTTTGGCCCCCGATCGTAGCGGAAGAAGGCGTCGTGCTGGTTCCAGTGAATGGCCGGGAAGCCGGTCGAATCGACCACCACGAAGGCGTTCGATCCCTCGTTGGGTGCCGCCTGGATCTGTCCGTGAAGGCCGACGCGGGCCATCAACGTCTGCAAGAACTCTTGCGGCGTGTCGGGGCCGGTGAGCAGCCAGGTTGGCGAGGTCTGTGGCAGCACCGGCAAGGACGTCGAGAGTGTCACTCCCGGTGATGGCTGCGCCACGGACGTACTTTGACCCGAACCACCGGCCCCCAGCCCGAGTGGCACCAGCACCACGTGGTTCGTATCGATCGGTGGCAGCACCTTGGTATCGGCGACCGTCTCAGGGGTGGCGGCATTGCCAGTCTCCGAGGTCGCCTTGTTCGAAACGCTGAGCGCGCTTACGACGGTCTCTCGGGCGGGTGGCTGAGGACTGTTCCCTTCAAGCGTGCCGGTGCCATAGATCAGCGCGATCAAGACGATCGCCGCTAGGGCTGCGGCGGCCACGCCAAAACGCCAGTCGTAGAGAAAGTGTCGGGGCCGACGGTCTGCCAGATTGATCGGATCTCCGGAAGAGCTCATCTCTTCCGCCAATCGCGCACGAAATTCCGGATCGGGCAAATCCGCCGGCAGTTCCCGTTCCAGGCGCGCCGCCAGGTTGAAGAGTGGGACGACGTCGGGATCCAGCCCTTGTTCGATCGTGTCGGGATCGGCGCCATTTTCTAGTTGCTCGAGCGCTTGCTCAAGCTGATCGATCCGTTGTTCTTCGTTAGATGTCATGATGTGTGCTCTCGAGCGCGTCGCGCAGCGACCGCATCGCGCGATGCAGCAGCTGTTTTACCGCGCCCTCACTCCGCCCCATCGTTTCGCCGATTTCTCGGCTCTTCAGTCCATGCGAGAAACGCAGCACGATCGCTCGTTGCTGATCGAGCGGCAGCGTGCGCAACGCGCGCATCAATTCGTCATCCTGTCGTTGCGCCACGATCCAGGCTGGGTCCTCCGATGGGTCTTCCGCATCCTGCGCATAGACCGTCACGTCGTCGACCGCAATCTCGTGTTTGGCATTGCGACCGCGGCGGGCAATGACGTTCCCGGCAATTCGGTATAGCCAGGCCCCAAAGGGAACACCGCGCCACTCGAAGTTCGGCAGCGCGGCCAGCGCCTGCTGGAACGTCTGAGACGTGACGTCCTCGGCTTCAGCGTGGGAGCCCACTCGTCGAAATGCATAGCGATAGATTTGGTCGACGTAACGCTCGTACAGTGGTCCAAACGCCGAAGGGTCGGCTTGCGCGGCCGCGACCTGCGCAGCCTCGTCAAGCGACCCGGCGTTCTCCGCATGCTCCATTTTCATGAAGCCTATTGTTGCTTGCGGAGGCCGCCACGTCCAACTCTCGGACCTTCCATATTAAGAGAATCCGAATCCGGGGTGGACCGTTACGCGCTCGTTGAGGATGAGGAATCGCCCAAATCCGGTGAATGGATGGGCACGAGAATTACCGGCCGCGCCAGACGGCCAATCAGTCTGGAGGCCACACTCCCTGTCCAGAGACCTTCGACGCCTGCCCGTCCGTGCGTGCTCATGACGATTAGGTCGGCATCTTGCTCCCGGACCGCGGCCAGGAGTTCGTCGACAACGTCGCCGCGCCTGACCGACTGCGTTACGAGCAATGAGTCGGGAATTTCGGCGCGGATGTCGCTCAGGGCTTCGCCCGCTGCTTGCCCCTCGATATCGAGTAGGGCCGCCGTGGTTGCCGGGTAGAAGGTCGATGCTCCGCTCGTGCTTGAGACGGTGCCCACCGTCGGCACGACGCGCACGAGATGCAGCGCGGCGTCACCAGCGGAGGCCAACATCAGCGCGACCGGCAGCGCAAAGCGCGCCTGGGGCGTGCCGTCGAGCGGAACCAGAATGCGGCGGTAGTGGCCCTGATCTTCTCCAACCGAGTCCGGTCGCACCAGCAGCACGGGCACCGAGGTTCTTCGCAAAGTCTGCTGAGCGATGCTGCCAAAGAGGAAACCGCGCAGTCCACCGGAGCCGTGGGTCGCGATGGCCACCAGATCGACCGAGAGTTCAGCGGCGTGCTCGGCGATGCTGCGCGCGACATTGTGCTCCTGATTCTCGTGCACGTGGAGCTCAGTGAGCACCGCTCGATCTTGATAGCGATCAGCGACGTCACGAAGATAGTCCTTGGCCTGCTCGACATCGCTCAGATGTGGCTGGCCGTGCACCGTTTCGGGCGCGTTGTGCTCTAGCACATGCAGCAAGGTAACGGTCGCGCCGCAGCGCTCGGCAACGCCAAACGCGGCTGGCAGCACGGCTTCCGCGAGGGGCGAGCCGTCGAGTGGCACGAGTATTCGTTTGAACGGCTCCATTAGATCCCGCCTCCCGCGAAGGTCTGGAAGAGGAGATAGAGATTGAGAGTGACGATCAGTCCAGCGACCACCCAGGCGACCTGCGTGGTGAGTCGCCGGTTGACCAGTGTCCCCATGATATCGGAATTGCGGGTGAAGAGGACAAGCGGGATGAGCGCGAACGGGATGCCGAAGCTCAAGATGACCTGGCTGATAACCAGCGTGCGCGTCGGATCTAGCCCGATGCCGATGACGATCAGGGCGGGTAGCATGGTAATGCCTCGCCGTAGCCAGATTGGTATGTGCCAGTGCAGGAAGCCTTGCATGATCACCTGACCAGCCATCGTGCCAACTGCCGAGGAGGAGAGTCCCGAGGCCAACAGCGAGATGGCGAAGACCTCGCTCGACAGATTACCGAGGAGCGGCTTCAAGGTTCGATGCGCCTCTTCGATTGACGCGATATTGACCAGTCCCTGCGCGTGAAAGGTCGATGCCGCCATGATCAGCATTGCCGCGTTGACGGCACCAGCGACACCCATAGCGATGAGCACGTCGACAAGCTCGAAACGAAAAATGCGCTTTGCCTGCACCGGATCTCGCGGCACGATGCGGCCCTGAGTTAGTGACGAGTGCAGGAAGATCACGTGCGGCATGACGGTCGCACCGAGAATGCCGACTGCCAGCAATACGCTTTCGGAGCCCGAGAACTGCGGCACAACGGCGTGTAGGCCGATCTGTCCCCAGTCCGGACTGCCGATGAAGGTCTCGATCAGGTAGCTTCCGGCGATAACCCCGACCAGCACCGTGATAACTGCCTCGAGCGGTCGGAAACCGTAACGTTCGAGTCCTAGAATCAGGAAGGTCGCGACACCGGTGAGCAGCCCAGCGATCAGGAGAGGAATGTGGAACAGCAGGTTGAAGCCAAGTGCCGCGCCCAAGAATTCGGCGAGGTCGGTCGCGATTGCCACGCCTTCCGACAGCACCCACATCGCGTAAACGACCGGCATCGGGAAGCGATCGCGGCAGATCTCAGCGAGATTGTGTCCGGTGGCGATGCCGAGTTTGGCTGACAACGTCTGGATCAACATGGCCATCAGGTTGCTGGCGACGATGACCCAGATAAGCATATAGCCGAACTGCGCGCCGCCCTGGATATTTGTGGCGAAGTTGCCCGGGTCGATGTAGGCGACGCTGGCAACGAAGGCTGGTCCAAGGAACGGCCAGACGCGACGGTACCAAGGGAGATGATCGTCGAGCAGCACGTGGGCGGCGTTGGCGACGGTGCGAGAGTCACCGCCGTGCAAAGTCGAGTCCGTTTTGGGTCCCTCCATATGCCTGCCGTGACTCCCTATTCAAAGTTCGTATCGAAACAATAACTCATCCAAGAATTAGCCTGGGCTAATACTAACAGCGACAGGGGCATCTGTAAACAGAGATGACGTTTGTGTCTGCTCGTACGGTCGCGCCTCGCTCGGCAGAATGAGGCCAATTACCAGAGCGGTGGCGGGTTCTCGATGGTTGCCGGCAGCAGCCGTTCGACGATGACGACGTCTTTCCAGACGCCATCGAGCTGGGCGTGCTTCTCGTAGACGCCAACCTCACGGAAGCCGACTCGCTGACAGAGCGTGCGACTGGCCATGTTCTCCGGGAAGATGCGCGAGACGAGCTTCCATAGACCGACCGCCTCGCAGGCCGGGATAAACGCATCCATCATGATGCGCCCGACGCCGTGCCCGCGATAGCCTTCGTGGACGTAGACCGAGAACTCGGCGATGCCGCGGTAGCATTGGCGCGAACGATAGTGGTCGGCCGAGACCCAGCCCGCGACCCGGTCCTGCGCCGTATCGACCGCCACCAGGCAGGGATGGTGCTCGTCGTGGGCGGCCAACCAGCGTTCCCGCTCCTCAACCGAGCGCTCTTCGGTTTCGAAGGTGGCGATGCGCTGACGGATTCCCTGATTGTAGATCTCGGCGATGGCCGCGGCGTCGCGCAACTCGGCCGGCCGAATGATGAAGTGCGACTCCTCGTTGGTCGATTTTGACAAGGCTGTACCTCCTGCTGCAGCTCGCGCCATCCCGTCACCTGACGACCCGCTCGGATGCTGTTTATAACGTGGTCATGTGCTGTCAGTATCCCATGCCTTGGCGTCATCGTGCAGTCGGTAAGATGACGTTGCCCGTTCAGAGAACCCACGTTTATCGCTTGGTGCGATTCTCGAATGGCATTGTACGGTGAATTGCCGCACATTCATTCAGGTGCGTTCGTAAGATTACGACATTAATGAGTGACGGGAGAGTGCGATGGCAGGGGCCGGGATGGCGAAAAAGGAACGTCTCGAAGCGCGTCTTCGGCCGGAGCAAAAGGCACGAATTCAACATGCGGCCGATCTTGAGGGCGTCAGTCTCTCCGACTTTGTGGTCAGCAAAGCCACAGCGGCGGCAGAGGAGATCATCCGCAGTCACGAGGTGCTTGAACTAACCGAGCGCGATGGCGTCGTGTTTGTCGAAGCGCTGCTTAATCCACCAGAGCCGAACGAGAATCTGCGCGCTGCAGCCGAACGTTATCGTACGTTCTTCGGCAAGTAGCCGATGCCAAACGATCGCTTTCGCGTTGAGCCGCTCGGTACCTCTCACGACCGAACAGCCTTTTCGTCTGGCGTCGGCGCTCTGGATGAATACCTCCGACACTACGCGCATCAGGACATGCAACGGCGGCTTGCAGTGGTCTACGTCTTGGAGGACGTGGATGGGGAGCGGATCGCCGGTTTCTATACGTTGAGTTCGTTTACCGTCGATCCTCGTGGCCTGCCCGACCCGCTCGCTCGGCGGTTGCCACGTCGTCCAGTTCCAGTGATACTCCTCGGACGACTTGCGACAGAACTGAACTATCGGGGACAGGGGCTCGGAGGACTCCTCCTGATCGACGCGCTGCGCAGATCACTCCAAGGAAGCCAGCACATCACCGCAATGGCGTTGGTCGTGAATGCCAAAGACGATACCGCTCGTGAATTCTATGAGAAATACGGGTTCACGCGCTTCAGTGATGATCCGTTTCGGCTCTTCATTCCAATGGCCACGATCGACGCATTGGTGAATGACGAGACCTTATGAGGTTTTGGGTGAATGCGTCGGCGGACGTCATTACTGGACAGCCTATCTACGAGACTGACGGCCGCACCATCAAATTCTGCGGTGGCGTACGTGGCGTGACATCCATGCTTGTGTTTCGGGACTTCAACCAGATGGAAGTCGACGAGAACGGGCGTGCATTGTAGCTTTGGGGATTTGCGCCGCGGCAATGGTGGCTTGAGACTTCAGAGTATCCTCCTCGTCCGGTGAAAGGACCTCTCAGTGTCGAACTCGACGACGAGCTAATTCCCGGAATCTCGCATACCGTTCTCGGATCCTGTTCGTGGGAAGTATTTCTCAATCATCAGTCTGGATGGGTATGTGTGGGGTCGGTGACTGCGTCCTGCGGGACAAGTAGTATTGAGTTCGCTTCAGATACCATTGCGGTGGTGCACCAGGGCGCTCTGGAGGCCATCTGGATTCGACCACAACGGAGACCGTAGCGATGGCGGTGATGGTAGACCAGTGGATTCGGTCCTCATTCGGAGTCGATTTCTTCAGTCGGCACAACGAGCCTTAAAGACACACCCGCTCGAGGCAACTCGAGCGGGTGATCTGCGCACCGACGCTTATCTGATTGTCCGTCCGGACGGCTCCGGAATCGGGTGACTGCCACCTGTGCTGGGGTCCGTGGCGGCCTATGCCGGATCTCACGGGACTCATTGTGTCCTCCGGCGCCGTCCTTGACTGTCTTGTTTATACCCTGGGGGCCGCGACAAATTCGTTACAGCGATCGACCAAACGTGACGAATTCGTTTCGGTCTGTCTATCTGCCGTTGTGGACGACAGACCGGCAACGGATAGAGAGCCTCATATGCGAGGTTGCGGACAGCCGCGTGCAATTGACCAGGTTCAGATTTGACGAGTTCAGGTGGGCGGAAATGCTCAGGAGTTAGATTGGCGGCGGGTATGCTCCAGGTAGTCCATCGACTCCCGATAATGCTTGCTCTCCATCAGGCCGCTCTCGAAGTAGTAGGTCAGCATTGTTTTCAGGCGCAAGATGGGCATGACCCGGTAGCCATGCTGGTGGAGACGTTCGATGCCACCCTGTTCGCGGTCGATCAGGACGATTGCATCGCGTACCAGCAGTCCTTGTTTCTCAAGTGTCCAGGCGGTGCTGAGAATGCTGGTGCCGCCGGTCATCAGGTCGTCGATGATCAGCACGGTTTGGCCGGGAATGACGCGGCCCTCGATCTCCGGTTTTTCACCATCGGGACGCACGTAGATGAGCGGCGTGTCGCTGGTGAGCGAGTAGGCGGTCGCCAGGTGCAGGCCACCCATGGGCACGCCGGCCACGGCCCCGAAACTCTCGAGTCGCGGTCGTCGTCGTACCTGATCGGCCTGGATCTCGCGATCGATCAGCCGTGCGATGCTACGCAGTACTGACGGATTGCTGATGAGGACTCGCGGGTTGATGTAGATCGGTGACCGGCCCGCGGTTGGACCAAGACTAAAATCACCGAACTCGACACCGCCGAGATCGAACAGGGCCTGAGCCAGGTTAAGGTTAGAATCGCTCCCGAAGAGCACCGTTGTCGTGTCCTTTTCCCGAATCGTTTCGAACAGCACCGTCGTGTGCAACTATTCGTGACAAGATACCATATTTGTATTGAGACGGCTCTCCTGTGCGCCGTTCGACCGGAGATGCGTGAATTACTCGTGGATTACCGACAAGCTATCGCCTATATCATCGATCGCTCCGGCTACGATAAAGGGTTTGTGGCCAACCCATTTGATGCCGAATCGGTTGGGCTGCGCCGCACTGCCTGGCTCCTTTCCGCACTCGGCAACCCCGAGCGAGCGGTCCCAGCCGTCCACGTCGCCGGCACCAAAGGCAAAGGATCGACGGCCGCCTTTCTTGCGTCGATCCTGCGTGCTTCCGGCCGTCATGTCGGCCTCTACACCTCGCCGCACCTGCATACGTTTCGCGAGCGGATACGAATCGATGGCCAGCCAATCAGCGAACAGAACTTTGCCGCGTTGACGTCGGAGATAGCCCCTTTCAACGCTCGACTGGCGGAAGAGAAGCCCGGTTGGGGTGAGGCAACCGCCTTCGAGGCATCCACCGCACTCGCGTTTCTCGCCTTTGCACGTGCTGGTGTCGATGTTTCGGTCATCGAGGTCGGACTCGGCGGCAGGCTCGATGCGACCAATGTCCTTGAGCCGGAGGTTTCGGTGATCACCTCGATTAGCTACGATCACACGAAGATCCTCGGCGACACGCTGGCGGAGATCGCCGGTGAGAAGGGTGGGATCATCAAGCCAGGACGACCGGTCGTCTCGGCCCCGCAACAACCAGAAGCGCGAGAGACGCTGATCCGCATTGCTGGAGAGCGCGGTTGCCAACTGCTTCTCGGTGATCGGGACTGGTGGTCTCGTGGGGCTTCCACTTCCTTTGACGCACGTGGTCCATGGGGCGACTATCACGACTTGCGCTCCGCCCTGGTCGGTCGACATCAGGCGGAGAACGCCGGAACGGCCATCGCGACCTGTTGGACTCTGCGCCAGCGTGGGTTTGAGATCTCCGAGGAGGCGATGCGTCACGGTCTGACGCAAGTCAGCTGGCCTGGGCGTTTCGAAGTACTGCGGTCGCATCCGACCGTGGTGGTCGATGGCGCGCACAACGTCGATTCGTTCGAACGGCTCGCCGAGACGCTGCGTGACGAATACTCCGGCCGACGCATTATCCTGGTGCTGGGTATCGGCTCAGACAAGAATGTGGAGGAGATGGTGCGAGCCATTGGCCCGCTCTCCGGGTTGATCGTGGCCACGTCGTCGCGTCATCCACGTGCTGCTGCACCGGAGCGTCTGATCGCGGCCGTCGACGGAATCGAACCTGCTCCACAGGTGATGACCGCGCCTGACGTCGCCGCGGCCTTGCGCGTTGCACTCGATTCAGCGGATGATGACGACGTGATCTGCGCGAGCGGTTCCCTCTACGTGGTGGCTGAGGCTCGCGAGGCACTCGGGCTGGCGGAATCGGACGAGTTCGAGCGGGAACTCCTGTACCGCTAGGTTCAGCAGCCCGACTTGAGGTGAGAGGACGGACAGATGGCTGGATTTGCAAACGGATTTCGCGATCGAAAGGTGAAGGCCAACGGCATCCAGCTACGCGTCGTGACCGGAACTGATGAGCGCAAACCACCCTTGTTGCTGCAACATGGTATCTACGATCGGGCGGAAAGTTGGCTCCCGGTGGTCGATCAGCTAGCCCAGACCTACTGGCTGATCATGCCCGATCTGCGCGGACATAATCGGAGTGATTGGCCAGATGACGGGTATTCGTTCGCCGATTATGCGACCGACGCGGTCGGTCTGCTCGACGCGCTGAACGTCGAGCGCGCGTTCGTGCTGGGTCACTCGCTCGGTGCCTTGATTAGCATGGTGCTGACGGCACAGTCTCCCGATCGCGTCAAAGCTTTGGTTCTCGAAGATCCGCCGTCTGAGCGAAGCAACGAGACGCGCACCTGGATTGGGGCGCTGCTCAGCGCAAAACGCGGGACGAAGGAAGAGTCGTACATCGCGCTGCAGGGAATCTATCCGCAGCGCACCGAAGAGGACTGGCGGCGGCAGACTGATTGGCTACGTGAGACGGCGGATGGCCCGTTCCTTGCTTTAGCGGAACGTTCAGAGGAGGAGCCGGAGAGCTTTGCCGAGGCAATAACGAAGATCACCTGTCCGACACTGCTGCTTCAGGCCGATCCGAGACACGGCGCGGCCCTTTCGACGCAAGCGGCGCGTGACGCGGCGACGCAGGAACGCTGCACCTTGGTGAAGTTTTCAGAGACAGGTCACTCGATTCACCGAGAACGTCCGGAGAAGTTCGTGGAGGCCGTTACGGCGTTCTTGCGTGAAAACTGATTGATGATCCTGTAACATTTCTGGTCCCGCTGTAACCGGAGTGTTTCACGAGACCGGCAGCGATGTGCTTATACTAATGATCACGATACTGGTGCGCGAGAGCGCTAAGACTGCTAGGCTGGTGGCGACGAGACCGTGAACGACGATCTATTGCGATTTTGGGAATTGGAAGGGATGCAGCGCTTGCAGCGTGGTGCCGATACACCTCGTCCGGGGAACAATGGACGGTTGGCCTTCGATGTCGTTGGCAGCCGTGTCGCGCTCGGACCGTTGCGGCGGGACCTCCTTCCGGTCTACCGGCGCTGGCGAGATGGATTCGTGGCGCTCCGCGCGATGTCGGGTGATGCCTGGTCGGCGGTGTTGGACGAAGACGGACCCTGGTACGACGACCTGGTGATGACCGACGAGCACGTCTGGTTCACCATCTATGAACTGAAGACACTGCGCCCGATTGGGATCACCGGGCTGATTGATATCGATCAGAACGATCGCTCGGCGGAGTTCTTCCTGCATATTGGTGAGGTCGCGAGCCAGGCACGTGGCCTGGGAACCGAGACCGGCCGCTTGATGCTGGAGTACGCCTTTGTCGCCTTGCAACTCGAGACGCTCTTCCTGATGACCTACGAGTTCAATCTCTCCGAGCTACGCTCCTTCGAGCGGGTAGGCTTCCGCGAGTTTGGGCGGCAGCGACAGGCGCATCTCAAGGGCGGTCGCCTGTGGGACGTCATCTACCTCGAGGTGCAGGCCGATCAGATCCCGGGCATCGGACGACGCGGCGATTCCTCCGCCCAGCAGCATTTCCATTAGATTTCGCTCGACAACGAGATCATGTCAACGGCCCGCTTCATGGCGGGTCGTTTGACGTGATACCGCGGATGCGTTTGCCACCGCACGTGGAGTGCGACAAGTTCCACCATGTTGTCTGGGCGGTCTTCTGGGGCCGCCGACGTCAGCAACGAGTTAATTGATCAACGACCACCTACACACAGCAAGCAAGCGGAAGGGCGCACCGCAGTGCGCCCCTACAAGCCGATTGCGATGTCGGCGAATGACCGAAGACGCCTTACGCGAACTCGCGGATGAATTTGCTCATCGGCTGCGTGCCGAACTTGCCGGCGGTCCAGGCGTCGAGCCAGTCGTGGTCCGTGCCGCCCTGGTTCGAGAGTTCGTAGAACTCGACCGGCCCTTGGCAGGCGTCCGTCAATGGCTTCAGCCAGCCCTGACCCGTAGTTGAGCCCTCGTCACCGACCGGGAAGATCGTGGTGGCCGTGATGCGGTTGGCGTGATAGAGCGGATCGAAGTAGGCGACCGTGTTGGCCACCGCGTCCTTCTGCGCCGGGTTGGCGCTCACGTACTCGTTGATCTCCTCGAGCGGATAGCCGCTGGTGCGTCCAGCCGCCTCGATCATCCGGTAGAACATCAGCCCTGCCGCCTGGGCCAGCGTGAACTGCGGCCGCCGCGCAGCGGTGATCAGCGCCAGGTCGTCGCCAATGACCTCGATACGTGACTGGTCAACTTCAGGACGGCCGAATAGGAACTCGGCCCCGCGCAGACAGTCGGCGGCGATCGAGCGGTAGATGTAGGAATCCGGGCTGTCGATACCCAGCGTCAGCAAGCCGGGATAGGCTGCGGCGAAGGGCTGATCCGCCAGTCGCTGGCCGCGATGCATCAACGTCAGGCAGACGTAGCGCTGCCGGTCGTTGTAGTCCGGCACGTGATTGACGCTGCCGTAGCGCGGCGTGGTGTAGAGGGTTGGGAACGGCCCGTCCCCATGCGGCACCGAGTAGTAGCCAAACAGCCGGTACGGACCGACGCTGGTCAGCTTCAGACTGTAGACCGTGCAGAAGTCGGTCGAATGCAGCGGCATCGGCTCAAGCTGGGGGCGCGCCTCGTAGCGTGCCAGTTCCTGGTCGAGCGCATCCCAATATTCGTTGAAGTTCGTTGGCTTTTCTCCCATTGCAGACCTCTCGTCCTCCCTTATCCGACCGTCGGTTCGGCGTGTTCCCGCGTCGTCGCTGGTTGAAGATGCTTGGCCAGGAACTCCTCCACCTTCGGCATGACCCAGTATCGTCCGGCGTCGTGGGCGGAGTGCTCGTAGGGGTGTAGCTCTTTCGGGCAATTCATCGCCTCGACCAGCGCATAGCCGGTTTCGGGCGGAACGACGTCGTCCTCGAGCCCGATGTAGACGAACATCGGCGCCTTGATCATCGGGGCGAAGTTGATTCCGTCGAAGTAGTCCAGCGTTTGCCGCACCATCTGTTCGTGATCCGGATGGAGTCGCAGGTATTCGTTGATCTCCTCATAGGGATACGAGTGGGTCAGCGCCGCGCAATCCATGAAGCCGCACAGGTAGGGAGCGCCGGCCGCGCCACAGGTGATGACGTCGCTGCGCAACGCCGAAGTCGTGACGGTCAGCGCGCCGCCCTGGCTACTTCCGTGCACGCCGATGCGGCTGCCATCGACTTCGGGTCGAGATAGGAGGAAATCGACCGCACGGGCCGCGTCGACGTAGAACCCGCGATACGAGTAGGTGTTCTTGTCGATGATGTTGTTGATCAGCAGGCCAGGATAGCCCGGATTGAAGTGATGGTTCGAGCGCAGCTTGCCGCGCGGCGCCACGCCAACCGTGGCGTAGCCCATCTTGGCCCAGGATTTGGGCAGCGTCGGCTCGGAGATGTAGCCCGGGACGATCAGCAAGCCAGGATAGGGTGGCGCGACATAGGCGTCTTTCGGTCGGGCATACCAACCGGCAACACGATAGTGGTCGAGGCTGTCGTAATGGATCTCGTAGACGTCAACCTCATCGGTCGAGCGCATTGGGATGTGCTCCATCGACGGGTTGAGTGGGATCTCGTTGACCTCGGCCATGATCTCGGCCCAGAAGCGGTCGAAATCGGCCGGGCGCTCGAGCGTTACCTGATACTCATGCGCGGGCTTCCGTTGTGACATTCCCTGCTCCCTTAATACCTTTCTCTCAGCTTGACTATGGTGCGACCGTGACCCCATTCGGATGCGCTGGCAACCGCTTGAGCACCGCGGCCCGCACCACTTCGGCCACGATCTCCTCCTCTCCGGATTGCATCGTGTGACAGTGAATCACGACACTGTTTGGCTTCGCGCTTGGACCGTTTGGTTCGAATAGGAAGACGCGCGGATCGCCATTCTCGAGCGAGGCGATCAACTCGCTGGCGCTGATACCGCTGCCGGGTTCAAAGGTGATCTCGACGCGCGGTGTCAAGTGCTCGCGGCCGTCGTGCAGCAGTGTCGCATGAATGCCGGGTACACTCTCCAGTCGCTCGATCATGTACTCCGCCTGGCTGCGCCAGTGCGCCATCTCGGCTTCGTGGTCGCGCTCCAGGTAGAGCTGAATGGCAACCATCAGCCCGACGATGTCCTCTTTGGCGGCCTTGGCTGGGCGTCCGATGCTGTGGTTCGGGCTGCCGTTGGCGCGAGCCGCCGCGATCAGATCGGCCCGACCAGCGAGAATGCCGGAGGACTGCGGACCGTGAAGTCCCTTGCCACCGCTGAAGGTGACCAGATCGGCCCCCTCGCTGGTGTAGCGGCTCAGGTTCGTGTTCGGCGGCAGCATGGCGGCCGCGTCGACCAATACCGGAACGCCGTGGCGGTGCGCGATCTCGCAGGTCTGCGCCAGCGGCAAGGCGCCGCGACTGGTCCAGGGTGACTCGACGTAAAGCACCAGCGCCGTCCGCTCGCTGAAGGCCGCCTCCAGCTGATAGGGGATGGTCGTGTGCCCGTAGCCGACCTCGACCAACTTGACTCCGGCAGCGCGAACGCTGTGGTCATAGCCGTTGCGATGGGCGCGATGGACGATGGCTTCATTCTTGAGCCCGGACGTGTCCGGGAGTTGCTCGATCTTGATCGGGTCACCCCCGGTCACACAGGCAGCCGTGGCGAGCAGCAGGCCAGCCGCCGCACCGCCGGTGACCATCCCTGCTTCGGCGCCGGTTGCGCGGGCGATCAACTCGCTGGCCTTGTCCTGCAGTTCGTCGAGCACGACGAAGGCGGACGCGGCATCGCGCATCGCTTCGAGAACTTCTGGTTCCATGATCGAGCCGCCCAAACGGGTATGCGACCCACGGGCGTTAATCAGTGTTCTGAGTCCCAACTTTTCGTAGATGTTGGACATCGAATGAACCTCCAGTAGCGATCTCTGTTGCGTTCAGTTGACGTCTTTGTCAGACTGTGCGGTCGCTCCCTCGCAGCTTCCCTCCTTCTCCCTCTTTCATTTCTCTTCATCTATCGTCGTAGATGCGGGTCAAGTGCGTCTCGCAATCCGTCGCCGATGAAGTTGATGGAGAGTACGGCGACGGCGATCATGAATCCCGGTGGAAGCCAGAGCCACGGCATCGTCGCCAGGACGGTGATCGACTGGGCGTTGGTCAGCATGTTGCCCCAGCTCGCGGTCGGGGGCTGAACCCCAAGGCCAAGGAAGCTGAGGCCAGCTTCGAGCAAGATGGCGTTGGCGATGCCGAAAGTTGCGGCGACGATGATCGGCGCCAGTGCATTCGGGAGCAGATGGCGCACGATGATTCGGTGACTCGGCACGCCAATCGCTCGCGCCGCGGTGACGAACTCACGCTCCCTGAGCGAGAGCAGATCTCCACGTAGCAGACGCGCGATAGCCGGCCAGCCGAGCAGACCGATGGCGAGCATCACGTTATAGACGCTCGGCCCGAGCACCGACACCATGGTGATGATGATGATCAGTGAGGGGAACGACAAAAAGACGTCCGCTAACCTCATCACCACGGAATCGACCCAGCCCCCGAAGAAGCCGCCAAGCGCTCCAAGAACCAAGCCAATCGCGGTGTAGATGGAGACCGCGACCAGGCCGACGGAGAGCGAAACACGACCGGCGTAGAGCAGCCTGCTAAAGACGTCTCGTCCGGCGGCGTCTGTCCCCAAGAGGTGCTTGGCGCTGGGTGGTTTGCGATAAGAGCTCAGATCGACGGTGTATGGATTCTTGCGTGCGATGACCGGGGCTCCCACGGCGCCGACGATCAGGATTGCCAGCACCGCCAGTCCGATCAAAGCCAGCCGGTGTCGCGAGAACCGATGCCAGACGCTCGGGCTGCGACGAATCTGACGATTGCCGAACCGGGCCAGGGTTGCCTCGTTCGCCGCCAGGTCGTCGTTGGCACCGGGAACGCTCAATTTTGGTGAAGGTGAGGTATCCGCCATACTGTCCTCTTCGTGAGTGCCTTACGAGTATTTGATGCGCGGATCGACGAACGCGTAGAGAATGTCCGCCGCCAAATTGCTCAATAGGATCAATACCGCGCTCACGAGGTTGATCGCCATGATGACCGGATAGTCGCGATTCTGAACAGCCTCAATCGCCAGCGTCCCCATCCCGGGCCAGGCGAAGACCGATTCGATGATGATGACGCCGCCGAAGAGCTTCGGGAAATCGATGGCCAGCACCGTTACCAGTGGAATCAGCGCGTTGCGCAGGGCGTGCCGGTAGAGGACGACGCTCTCGCGTAGGCCCTTGGCCTGCGCCGTACGCACGTAGTCCTGTCGAATCGTTTCCAACATGCTCGAGCGCGTGTAGCGGATCAGCGGTGCCGCCTGCGCCAGCCCAAGGACAAGCGATGGCAACACCAGATGCTTCGCCGAATCCACAATCGAGGATGGACCGCCAATGGTGTACATCCCCGCGCTTGGTAACCACCTGAGCTTCACCGACACGACGTAGATAGCAGCGAGACCCAGGAAGAAGGAAGGTATCGAGATGGCCAGGAAGCCAAAGACCGTCGCGATGTAGTCCGTCAGCGAGTATTGTTTGACGGCCGATATCACCCCCAACGGGATCGCGATGATCAGCGCAATCGACTCTGCCGCCAGCATTAATTTGACGGTGGGCCAGATGCGCTCCTTGATCTTCTGTGTGACTGGCAACCGATCGTTATATGAGAAGCCCAGATTCCCTTGTCCGACCTGCTTCAGCCAGATCAGGTAGCGAACGGGCATCGGCTGGTCGAGCCCCAACGCCTTGCGTTGCTGCGCGACCCATTGCGGGCCGAGCGACGCGATCTGGTCGGGGTTGATCATGGCTGAGATGGGGTCCCCAGGCGCCAGGTTGATGATGATGAACGTGGCGACCGTGATCCCAAGCAATACGGGAACGCTGAGTACGATTCGACGAAGTATGTACTGACCCATCAGGTCTCCAGACCGGCGAGCTCTCTCGACAGGTGACCGACCGACCCGCCAACGACGCCACGCATCGTTAGCGGATCGGCAACCAGCATCGTTGGCGAACGGTCAAACCGATCGATTGAGCAGATCTCCCGAGCAGCTTATGCGCTTACCGACCACGTCTCGGCGTTCCAGAGCTTGTTGTCGATGTAGCTCGGCGGCTGGAATCCGACCAGGCGCTTTGACGCGCCATAGATCGAGTTCGGCGAGTACAGGAAGATCCAGGGGAGCTCGTCGTTCAGAATCTTGGCGATCTGCGTGTAAAGCGTCTTGCGATCGGCGGTATTGCCCTTCCCCTGGGCTTCCGTGTACAGCTTGTCGACGTCCGGGTTCGAGTAGTGGCCGTAGTTGCCGCCATGTGGCGTCCAGGTGGCGGTGGTCATGTACGAACCGGAAACGGCAGGATCGGCGCGGAACACACCGCCACCGACGGTTTTCACGTCGAAGTCGGTCGCTTGAATGGTGCGGCGATTATTTTCCGCCGCATCCACCTGCGTGATCTTCGCCTGCAGCCCCACGGCCTGCCACTGGTTCTGAATGATCTGCACCGCGGTATCGCGCTCCTTGTTGACGTTCGGCGTGTGCAGAATCTCGATCGTCTTACCGGAATCCCAGCCCGCATCTTTGAGCAACTGTTTGGCTTTGTCCGGACTGTAGTCGTAGGTGTTCAATCCGTCCGGTACGCCCATCCAGGCAGGACCGAAGATCGGCGAGTTGGTGATCTCACCCTGTCCCTGATAGATCTGCTTCAGGATGCCCTTGCGGTCGATGGCGTACATCATGGCCTGGTGCACGCGCTTGTCCTTGAAGAAGTCGCGCTCCATGTTCAGCGCCAGGAAGTCCATGCTTGGGCTTGGTACGGTGAGGAGCTGGGCCCCGTTCATCCCCTTGATGCGATCGGAGTCCTCGACCGCAGCCGTCATCACGTCGATCTTGCCGGTCTCGAGCTGGGCCAGCGCCACGTCGGGCTGGAGGATCTGCAGATAGATGCTGTCGAGCGGCGCCGGATCTCCCCAGTAGGTGTCGTTACGCGCGAGCTCGAGGTACTGGTCGGTCTGATACTGCACGAACTTGAACGCACCGGCCGAGACCGTCGGCTTGAGCGAGAACGGATGCTTCTGCAGTTGATCGGGCGCGACATCCTTGAGGATGTGTTCCGGGAGAATGCCGAGTCCCGAGAAGTTGCACAGCGTTACCAGGAACGCAGCGTCCGGATTGGTCAGGTTGATCGTAACCGTCTTGTCGTCCGGCGTGTCGATGCCGGTAACCTTATCGGCAGCCTGCTTGCTGTAATCCTTAGCGCCTGCGATGTTCGACAGGCGGCCACCCCAGTAGCTGCCGGTACGGCTATCGATGCCGCGCTCCAACGTGAACCGCACGTCGGAGGTGGTGAGCGCCGTGCCATCCGAGAATTTCACGTTGTCGTGCAGCGTAAAGGTGTAGGACTTGGCATCCGGTGCCGCCTGGATTTTCGAAGCCATATCCGGAACCGGCTCGAGCTTGTCGTTCATCTTGACCAGCGAGCCGAACATCAGTCGCTCGACCTGCTGCTCGCTTCCGGCAGTCGAGAAGAGCGGATTCAGCGAGACTGGCGAGCGCCACAGGACGTAGACTTTGCCGCCCTTCTGGGCAGTCGTGGCCGACGTTGCGGTGCTGGCCGCTGTGCTCGCGCTCGTAGCCGCCGCTGTCGCGGTTGAGCCGCCCGCTGAGCTTGCCGACGTTGACGTCGCGGCGGCCGTCGTTGGCGCGCTCGTGGCTGCGGTCGTCGCCGCGGGCGTCGACTTGCTTCCGCCACAGGCGGAGAGTAGCGTGCCGACAATCGTTGCACCAACGCCCATCACCGAGATGTGCGCAAATGTTCGCCGACTGAATCTGGTCTTCATCGTTGAGCCCAATCGATTCTCCACCACAGTCTCCTCATTGGGGCTGTCGATTCCCTCAAACACCTGTTCATCTCCTCACACTGCTGCAACTCGTGTCTGGTCGCGCTGCGCTTCATCGCTGTGCAGCAGTTATCCCATTCAATTCCCATTTGAACGTGACACTCCAACAGGGGTCTGACTGAATTGACCACCGGCGATCGTCACTCGTTCCCCACCGGACAATCGATCGCTCCTGCTGGGTGTCAGAACGCCGGCCGATTCACTGCGCGGCTCTCGGCGTGCGTTGAACGCTCACACGGTCGAATCTGTCATCGTCTTCCGTGGTAACGATCCGACCGATCAACTCGAACGCGAAATCGTCATTGATTCGGTCCGAGGCTTCGTCACTCTCCTTTCTCTATCGCGAGTGCATCCGAAGTTGCTGGATTGCGCTCGACTTCATAGGTCCAGTCCGTGAAGCCACACCCGAACGAGATGGTGCGGCAGGATTCGAGTACGAGTGGCGCGGCGGATTCGGCCCGGGCGAGTGGGAAGCGAAACGTGGGACCAGCGACACTCACTGCCGCGGTGATCCGTCCATGAACGTCAAAGACTGGTCCGGCGATGCAGGTAATTCCTTCGCGGTGCTCTGAGTTGTCGAGTGCGTAGCCGCGTGTCCGGATATTCAGCAGTTCAGTGCGAAGCTCCGCGGGATCGGTGATGGTGTTTTGGGTGTAGCGTGTCAGGCCCGGCTCTTGAATAAGTTGATCGAGCAGACTGTCTGGCGAAAAGGCGAGGAGCACTTTGCCGACGCCGGTGCAATGAATCGGGCGTCGCTTGCCAATGCGTGACTTGAGCATGATCGGTTGCGGGCAGTCGACCTTGTCGATGTAGACGGCTTCGGTCCCGTCGAGTTGGACGAGATGCACGGTCTCCTGCAGTTCCGCAACCAGATGTTCCAGTTCCGCTCGCGCAACGGTGCGGACGTCGAGGCCATCCAGCAACGCGGCCGATAGCCCGAGGACGCGATAGCCGAGGAAGTAACGCTTGCTGGCATCATCGCGACGGACGTAGTGATGTGTCACCAGGTCTTGGAGGAATCGATAGGCCGTCGTCTTGGTGATGCCGGTTAGATCCGACAACTCGGTGAGCGTCAGACCATTCGCATTATCAGCCAGCGCTTCCAGAATAATGAGTGCGCGAATGCTGGGAGGATCATCTGGCGGAGCCATTGACGTCTCTGATGGCACTGATTGGAAGGAACGCTCGTCCGGATACGTCATCCTGGCGTCGTGACCTTTCAATGAGACTTGTTCGCTTTTTCGGATATCGCTTAGCGCGCCGTAGACAGGGATGCAGCGACGATCACACCTATATGGTGAGTCGAAATTGATCCATAGGTGGACTTGATTTTCATATATGTACCCATACTAAGGGGGAGCGTGAAGTGTGTCAATACCGATTATGGGGTGAGTCTGATCCCGCTAGATGCGGTCATTGAGGTGGAAACCCGGCCGTTCTCGGCAGAATCGGTGATCTGCCGCGATGAGTCGCTCCGACAAATTGCGATGGAGATTTGCCGATCGAAGTCAGCCTGCCGGGCATGCATGATCTCTCTGCTGTCCAGATTCGTTCCGGGCTGCTCGCGGTGCGGTCTCGTTCGTATCTGACATCGTCTGCCGGGATCTTCGCACACTCCTTTCGTAGGAACCAGGGTTTCAGGACCTATTGGCTATGCCGGGGTAATGAGTGCGACACGGATGTCGATTGGTTCACAGCGAGTGGCCAAACGTGTCGTACTTGCGAGCGAGGTGTTGTACGTCTCATGAGCAAACATGAGCAGGGGGAGGACAAGCGTATGGGATCGGTGGTTTCGACTGTAGGTGAAGAGCCGGTGATGAATGTGATCGGTGAGCAGGTCGCGCTGGGCCCACTACGACGGGATCTGCTCGACACGTATCATCGCTGGTTCAACAACTTTCGCACCTTACGAACGACGGGAGCCATGCCCATCCCGCTCAGCCTGGAGCAGCAGATGGCCATGTTCGATGCCATCGCGACCCAGGCGGCAGATCCGCACGGCGCGTCGTTCACCATCTACCGGCGCAGCGACTTCGCGCCAATCGGCTCTTGTCGTCTGCAGGACATCTCATATCCGCATCGAACAGCGGAGTTCGTTATCTTCATTGGGGAGCCGCAAGAGCGTGGCAAGGGCTTTGGAACCGAGGCAACCAGGCTGGTGCTCGACGTAGCGTTTACTGCCCTCGGCCTTCACAACGTGATGCTGAAGGTATATGAGTTCAACCTGGCGGGCCAGCACGCCTACCGCAAAGCGGGATTTCGTGAGTTCGGCCGCCGACGCCAGGCGCACTTCATGGGTGGCAAGCTATGGGACGTTATCTACATGGAGTGCCTGGCCAGCGAGTTCGAGAGTCCCGTGCTCAAACACGTGTTTGCGCCCGACATGCCACACACGTAGTTGGCGATCACTTGCGATGGTCGCGCGAGGCAATGGGTTCGTACGAACGCGGCAGCAGCCAAAAGAGCGGCAAAACTTGCCGCTTTCTCAGCCAACTTTCAGACGGCGTACACGTGGCGTTTACATTCCAGCGTTATGCTGGCGGCAGAATCAATTCGCGGTCCCCGAACGATGCGATTCCCTCGTGGTCCTTCCCTCACATCCCCTCCACACCGTGGCCCGCCGACCGCTTCTCCGGGGCGGGCCACATGCCTCTCTGGCGTAATCTGATCGGATTCGACGCAGCTGGTGTAGCGGCGGCACCTGTCGCCGCCGACGGGACGCGGCCCGTACTTGGCGGGATAGCGCCACCACGACGTCGAGTTTCACGCGTGGTCATCGCACACGCTATCGCCAATCAACAAGCGTTTTGCTGGCAAAGAGATGGGCGAAGACAAGTCTTCGCCCTTTACTGAACATCCAAGAGGTTGGGGCCGTCCTGCCAGGGACGTCAGATGATCCCCAGTTCCCGACCTGCCTCGGCGATGGCGTCGAGCGCGGTCTGCAGCTGCTCGCGGGTATGCGCGGCGCTGATCATGGTGCGTAGCCGTGCCTGCCCCTGGGCCACCGTCGGGTAGCCGATGCCCTGGGCAAAGACGCCGCGTTCGAAAAGCTTGTCAGAGAGGGCCATAGCCTTGGGCGCCTCGCCAACGATCACCGGCGTGATCGGGGTTTCGCTGTGGCCGGTGTTGAAGCCCATCTCGGTCAGCTGCTGCTTGAAGAAGTGCGTGTTGTCCCACAACCGGTCGATGATCTCCGGCTCCTGCTCCAGTACGTCGATAGCGGCGATGCAACTGGCGACGACTCCGGGCGGCTGCGAGGTGCTGAACAGGAACGGCCGCGCCATGTGGATGAGGTAGTCGCGCAATACCTGATCGCCTGCCACGTAGCCGCCGACCGCGCCGATGGCTTTCGACAGCGTACCGATCTGGATCTGCACGCGGCCGTCGAGACCGAAGTGATTCACCGTGCCGCGACCGTTCTTGCCGAGCACGCCGGAGGCATGCGCGTCGTCGATCATGACGATGGCGCCATAGCGCTCGGCCAGGTTGACGATATCGGGCATCGGCGCGATGTCACCGTCCATGCTGAAGACGCCGTCGGTCACCACCAGCCGCACTCGTGCGTCCTGGCTCTCCTTCAGCACCTTCTCCAGGCCGTCCATGTCCTTGTGCGGGAAGATCTTGCGCGGCGCGCGGCTCAGCCGGATGCCGTCGATGATGCTGGCATGGTTGAGCTGGTCGGAAATGATGACATCTTCCTCTTTAAGGAGGGACTGCAGCACGCCGACGTTGGCCGTGAAGCCGGACTGAAAGGTAAGCGAGGCCTGCGTGTGCTTGAAAGCGGCCAGCCTGCGCTCGAGTTCTTCGTGCAGCGTCATCGTTCCGGCGATGGTACGCACCGCGCCGGAGCCGACGCCGTACCACTGGGTTGCCTTGACGGACGCCTGGACCAGCTTGGGGTGCGTCGTTAGACCGAGGTAGTTGTTCGATGAGAGGTTAATGACCTCCTTGCCATCGACGGTGAAGACCGGCTTGTTGGCGCTGCCGATAACGCGCAGCGGCCGGTAAAGCCCTTGCTCCTTGAGATGGTCGATCTCGCCGGTCAGAAAGCCCATCCCGGTGCCTGTCTGTGCCATATCAGACTCCTTTCACTCGCTGGGGTTCGGGTAGAGGATGACCTTGGCGGCCTGCCCGTGCAACAGGAGATCCATCCC
Source organism: uncultured Chloroflexia bacterium (assembly GCA_963782955.1). Taxonomy (GTDB): domain Bacteria; phylum Chloroflexota; class Chloroflexia; order Thermomicrobiales; family Thermomicrobiaceae; genus CALAGB01. The sequence continues at coordinate 116,416 of CAWALJ010000003.1, forward strand.
CTTCTCAAAATCCTCAAGCGGCATGTGGTGCGTGATCAACGGTGAAACGTCCACAAGCCCTTTGCCGAGGAGCGTGCTGGTCCGATACCAGGTGTCGAACATCTTGCGCCCGAAGATGCCGTGAACTTCGGCGCCCTTCAGGACGAGAAGCTCGCTGAAGTCGAATTCGAACGGGTCGGACGGTAGCCCCAGCATCGAAATGCGACCGCCGACGCGCAGCGCGCCGAACGCCTGCCGAATTCCTTGCGGTGCGCCGGAAAGCTCGAGGGCTACATCGGCCCCCTCGCCACCCGACTCACGCATGATTACCTCGACCGGATCTTCCTTGCGTGCGTCGATAACGCGTGTCGCGCCCATCTTCTTCGCCAATTCCAGCCGATAGTCGTTGATGTCGATCGCCCAGATTGGCGCGGCGCCGGAAGCCTTGGCGATGCCGATCGAGAAGAGTCCGATCGGGCCACAGCCCATCACGAGCGTCGATCGCGCGGCGATCTCGCCAGAGAGGGTGGTGTGAACCGCGTTGCCGAACGGCTCCTGAATCGCCGCGATGTCGACCGGTAAATCGGGCGGATTCACCCAGGCGTTCTGTTCGGGTATGGAGATGTACTCGGCGAAGCAGCCAGGGCGAGTGACGCCCACCAGACCCATGTTGATGCAGATGTGCTGCTGACCGGTGCGACAGAGATGGCAATGACCACAGCCGATGTGCGTCTCGCCGGAGACGAAGTCGCCAATCTTTACGCGTTCGACGTCACGTCCAACGGCGACTACTTCGCCGCAATACTCGTGGCCGAAGACCATCGGCGTCTCGCCGAAGTTCTCTTCGGCCCATTGGTCCCAACGGAAGATGTGCAGATCGGTGCCGCACATCGAGGTTGCTTTGATACGGATCAGTACGTCGTGGTCACCGGGGATGGGGATTGGAACGTCTCGAATCTCGGCGCCAGGACCTCGCGTCGGCTTGACCACCGCACGCATCAACTCGCCCATGGGTCGTGTTCCCTTCATGTCGTTGGCGGACCTACGATGCCCGCCATCCACCGCCAGCGTACTACGTTCGCGGTGAAAGGGGATTAATTTCAGCATTCGTGTGTTGGCAATGCCGTCAAGTTGACCGCATGGAGCGGGCCACGAGAGGAAGGGCCGTGCCTTGACCGAGATGACGTTTTAGGGCGCGAGCATTCATTGCCCGGGGGTGAAAGATGAACGACGTACCGGCTCCGACGGCATGCTCCCGTGCACCGGGTCCTGCCGCTAACTTGGACTGTGCACCCGAAGTTGGTCGATGCGACGCCTGTGTCGCACGTTATTGCTGAGCACTGTTAGGTTGAGATCGAGCGCAGTTGCCGCAATGATGAGGTCAAAGTCTGAGATTAGCATCCCTCTCCTGAGCAGCTCGGACCGTAACTCCGCGAAGCGTTCCATAACTCGGTCACTCAAGCCGATTACCTTGTATGGACGCAAGAACTGCCGGAAGATTTCCAGGTGTTCCTGAGGATTCGAGTGGCGGAAGGCACCCTCGTACACTTCTCCGACGGTTACCAGACTCACAGCAAGTCCCTCTGGCGCCAAACTTATGAGTGCCTCAACAGTTCGAGGCCTGCCTGTGAGCGCTTGGATGATGACGTCTGCGTCCAGCAGATATGGCATCAGGGGCGTGATTCCGGTCGAGAACCCTGTTCCCGTGCCGCATAAACCTCGGCAATGAGACGGTCAGCGTCAAGGTCTGACCAACCGCCAGCAGTTTCTTCAATGGCTCTCGTGACCGCTTCCGGATCATAGTCATCAAACAATCCGGGTGCTTTCTCGTCAGATGGGCCAGTTGGGGAGACAACGGATTCGAGATCGGTCGATCTAATCCTGATTGAGCGCTCTCCAACCCGATAGGCACGCAACTTTCCAGATTTCACCCATCTCCATATGGTCGATGGACTGACCGACAGGATGCGAGCGGCCTCTGGAACGGTGTGGTAATCATGCATCGCGCTATGTGTCATCAGATGTCTTGCTTCCGGTGGGGCTGTTTAGTGCGAGGTTCGTTGCATATCTTATCATTCATTGCATGAATCTTCATTCGCTGGTCGAGTGGAGTTCCACGTTATGATGTGCAGAGTGTGTGAATCAAGAGAGGCGTCACGTGAACTTGCCTGCCTCCAAACCCAAACAATTCGGTCCCGAATACGGCGCGCAGTTTGGCGATGAGAGCATCGTGGCGGCCTATCGCTACCGACCGCCTTATCCGACCGCGACCTTCGACATTCTTTCCGGTCTCATGGCGGATGGTCCGCGTCTGGTGCTGGATGCGGGCTGCGGCAGTGGAGACCTCACGATTCCGCTGGCGAAATTCGTGGAGCGGGTCGACGCCGTCGATCTGTCGGCCGCGATGATCGATGTGGCGAAAGCGCGCCCCGGCGGGAACGATCGTCACATCCGTTGGATCATCTCTTCTATGGAAGAAGCTCCGCTCGACTCGCCCTATGCGTTGATCACGGCGGGCGAAAGCTTGCATTGGATGGACTGGCCGGTGGTGTTGCGGCGCTTTCGTGAGGTGCTGACTCCGAACGGCTTGCTGGCGATTGTCGGTCGGATTGAACAAGCCAATCCGTGGTGGGCGGAACTGTTGAGGACCATCAACGTCTATTCGACGAATCGCGATTACCAGCCCTACAACCTTATCGACGAGCTCGAGGGGCGGGATCTGTTCACCCGCGTCGGTGTGGAACGAACCGAGCCCGAGGTGTTCGAGCAGAGCGTTGACGACTACGTCGAGTCGATCCATTCGCGCAACGGCTTTTCGCGGGATCGCATGACACCGGATGCGGCACAGGCATTTGATCGTGAGGCGCGAACGCTGCTCGGGCGCCATGCCGATGACGGTGTGTTGCGCTTCGAGGTGGTGGGTTCCGTCGTTTGGGGTCAGCCCTGCTCTCGGATGCCGGTGTGAATGCCGCCTCGACATGAGGATTTCCGGCGAAGCTGGTAAATCCTTCAGGGACTGGCTTGTCGTTGCACGGGCGATGACTGCTATGCGGGCAAAAAAAGACCTCCCGGTGAGGGTCTACCGGGAGGTCGCACTTACAATTTACGAGTTGGCGCTCAGTGGCGCCGGGTTATTTACCAGCGGCTGTAGCTGCGTTCCTGGCGACGGCTCTGGAAGCAATCTGAGCAATAGACCGGCTTATCATTGCTCGGAACAAATGGAACCATCGTTTCCTTGCCACAGGCACTGCAAACAGCCGGGTGCATGGTCCGCTCGGAGCGGAAACCGCCACCACCACCGCTGCTGTAGCCACCGTCGCGCGAACCACCGCCACGAGCTGCCTTCGCTGCTCGCCGGCAGTCTGGGCAACGGCTCGGCTGATTGGTGAAGCCCTTCTGCTGGTAGAACTCCTGCTCACCAGCGGTGAACACGAACTCTGCGCTGCAGTCACGGCATACCAGGGTCTTGTCTTCGAAACTCATCTAAGGGGTCTCCTTGGGTTTGGGCGACGCCAACAATAGGCGTTTCGCCGAATCATTTTCTACGGCACCGGTCTTTCGGCGAGCCCAAGTCGGAGACATACCCTCTTGTGTCACCGGGAACGCGCACACGAAATGCGAAGCCATATAACGAAGTATAGCAGAATCCAGTGTCAATGTCTGTATCTGACGGGTTCAACATCGCGTGCTCATGCGCGCGATGCGTAGCGTCGCCCGAAGCTCGCGCAATTCGCTCACGCGGAAGCTGGGCCAGCTACATTGACGGCGTGACACATGACGGCGTAGGGATAGCTCGTTGAGGTCAGGCCTTTAGCGCGTTCGCCTCGGGTTCGGCGGCCAAGAGCTCTTGTACCCGCTCTTGTGCAGACTCAAAGGTCGTGATGACCCGCTTGAATTCGGGGTGATTTTCCCGCAACTCGTCGATGGTCTTGCACGTGCGATCTTGATCCCACGCCCGCTCGAGCCGCTTATTGGTCTCGGCCAGCCACTTTTGGGCCTGCTCGAGCCGCTGGAGACGAGTTAATTCGCTCATGGCCCACTTGTGCGCGGCACTCGCCAACTGTTGCGCCTTCCAATGCTCCCCATCTTTGCGGGCGCGTCTCGCCTGAGCGATGAGGTTGTGGTAATGACGTGCGCTGGGTGTGTTCGCCCACTCTGGACGCGAAAAAGCTGCCAAAAAGTCCAACTGCATCTCCTTTGCATCGGTGACTCTTCCTTTACATCATACGACACGGGTGCAACGTGACAAGCAGACACCGAGTCTGGCGCGCCCATCGGAGCGTGGACTTTCGGGCGTGAAGGAGACTTCAGGCGGGAATGGCAGAGCCGTGGGTGAGAAGAGCACGTGGCAGATTGCAGGTGGTCAGCAGGTGTCCCGACCACGAGTGAGTCTGAGCGCGGCCAGACCAATGGCGGCCGCGTTGCCGATGACGGCCACCTCACCCGTACGAGTTGCCTCGACCAGCTCAGCGAGCGCCTTCAGTTCGATACTGACCGTCTCAAGGTCGCCGCTGTCTGGCTCGGCAACACGGTGAGCGCCGCGAGCCAAGTACATATGTCCGTGTCCACCGCCGCGGTTGCCGTCGTTGGTGAAGCTGCCGAGCGTTTCCCAATCCGGCGCCGCGTACCCGGTCTCCTCGAGAAGTTCACGCTGGGCGGCGTCGAGCGGATCCTCGCCCGGCTCCAGGTAGCCCGCTGGGAGGCTCAGGCAGACACGACGGGGACCATGCTTGTAGCCGCGTTCGACGACGATCGTTCCTTTCGCGGTGACCGCGACGACCACCACATAATCGCGCATCTCGATGCCGAGGAAGCCGTCTACTTCGTGTCCATTCGGTAGAGTCAGGTCGTCCGCCCAGATGCGTAGCCACGGATCGGCATTGAGCAGCAGGCGTCGCTGGCGCACGTGCCACTCCTCAGCGTGCGGTTCGTCGTCCGGCATGGCGTCTCCGTTTCACCTGGCGTTCGTGTCGTTGCGTCATCAAACTGGCCATCGTGAAGCTTAACGTCTGGAACTTCAGTTTGTCATCGTACGCGTCCTCAACGTTTGCCGGGAGCGTGGTTCAATCTGCGAGGTAGTCGCGGCAGAGATGTCGCGAGCACGATTCATCCGTTCGGTAAAGACCGTGCAGGTGGTAGCAGCGCATGCATTCGTCAATCAGCCTTGTGATCGATCTTATCGGGACGGCCGTGTTCGCCCTCAGCGGCGGATTACTGGCCGTGCGCCGGAATTTCGATATCGTCGGAGTCCTGGTGCTGTCGGTCGCGGCCGGATTGGGCGGAGGTATGCTGCGTGACGTACTGCTCGGTGACACTCCGCCCGCGGCGCTGCGCAACGAGGCCTATCTGCTCACGGCGCTGGTCGCCGCGCTGATCGCCTTCTTCTTTCACCCGCGAGTCGAACAACTGCGCCGTAGCATGCTGCTGCTGGACGCGCTCGGTCTGGGCTTCTTCGCCGTATCCGGCACGCTGCGCTCTCTTTCGGCGGGGCTCGGGCCAGTCCCAGCCATCCTGCTTGGAGTTGTCACCGGCGCGGGTGGCGGCGTCATTCGCGACCTGCTGGCGCTCGAGGTGCCGCTGGTGCTGCGCCGCGACGTCTACGCGCTGGCTGCCCTCGTCGGCGCGCTCGCGTTCGTCGGCGTCGATCGTGTCTCGACGCAGGTCGTCGCCGCCATCGTGGGAATCTCGCTGACTTTCGCGCTACGCGTGCTGTCGATGCGTTTCGGCTGGCAAGCACCCCGCCCGAGGCCACGGAACGCGCCCGAACCCGAGAAGTCCGACGAGACCAGGTTCCAATCTTAATTCCGACGTCCATCGATCTTTCGTGCGCTGCGAGCATCGCGTTCGTCGACCGCGGTAGCCCGAACGTCTCTTCCGGAATGCGAGATTCTCCGAGATCAAAAATCCGATATAGAGGCGCGATCCGCTGAAGAGGTGTTGGGAAAATTATAGGGGCCTGCCCTGCGAGGGAATGGCTGCCACTGACGGGTCAGGCCCGAACGCGCACCCGGATCATGGCGGCCGCACCCACCGCGATGGCGATGCCGAACAAGACGATGAAGTTCATCAGCACGTCACCGGTCGAAGCGCCAAAGATCATCAACCGATTGAAGGCGTCGTTAGCCCATGCATGTGGCGTGATCTTTGCCATTGTCTGCATCCAGGACGGCATCACGAAGAGTGGCCACCAACTTCCGCCGAGTGCCGCCAGAACCATGGCGAACAGGACGATCAATCCACTCGCGGCCCGCGGTGTCTTGACCAACGCGGCCAGGAACAGTCCGCACGACGCTGAAGCGGCGATCAGTCCAACCGTGATCATGATGACGCCAAGTGGCGCATCCCCCATGCTGACGTGGAAGAAGAGGACTCCCGCAGTCCACAGGATGGCTGCCTGAACGACGGCACGAGCCGCGGTGCCGAGCCACTTACCCGCCAGGATCGTCTGACTGGAGACTCCACTCGCGATCAGTCGATCCAACGTGTGGTTGGTCCGCTCTTCGAGGAACTGTTGTGCCGCAAATCCCGCGCTGAAGAAGACGAACATGGTGACGTAGCCCGGCAGCACGACCGATGCCGCCGCGATGACCGCGGCCTTCCCAACCTGATCGATCTGAATCGCGACCGGCTGATTTCCCGGCTCGGCGGACGCGACCACCTGCTGAATGGCTGCCTCGAGCGTGCTCTGGTCGACGGTGACTCCTGGCTGAGCCTCGAGCGTCTGGGCGGTGGTGGTGACGAGTTGTCGGTTGGTGAGTTGCTGTGCGATCGAACCGGCCAGCCCGTTCAGCATCGCGCGCGTTGCCGGTTTGTTCGGGTCGCCCACGACGCTGATTCGCGTCTGCTTTCCGGATCGGACCGCCTGACTGAACCCCTGCGGGAAGAGGATATATCCGTCCAGATGCCCCGCATCGACCTGCGCGCGCGCGTCGGCGGGGGACAACTGCACCGCGTTGTGGGCAGGATCAGCGACGAGGGCGTCGATGACCTGCTGGCTCACCGAATCCGCCCCTTCTTCGGTCGCCAGTACGGTCTGGATGGTCGACTCGTTCGCGTTGAAGTTGCCCAGCGTGGCAGAGAATCCGGCCACGAAGATCAACGGAAAGACGAGCGCGAAGAAAAGGGCCAGCCGATCCTGCACGAAGAGACGCAGGTCCTTCCAGGCGAGGAGCAGCGTTTGGTGCATGGTCTTCATGCGATGGCTCTCCTCGACGTCCGAGCGAAGATCAGGTGGCTGACCGCGAAACCGGCGACGGTGACCCCGGCCATGACCGCGAGTGGTCCGACGATTCCGCTAAGCGTCGCGCCATGGCTGATGATGCGTTCCAACCCGGTATTGGCCCAGAAGGTGAATGTGCCATGGGCGATGTTTCCGAGCACCGTGCCGGGCGTGACGGCGTTGAACGTTCCGCCGAAGATCGTCATGAGCATCGTGACGAAGACCGGAATCCAGGTGGCTTGTTCCTGACTGCGCACGACAACCGCGATCACCAGGCTGGCGGCGCTGGCGGCCATCACCACGATCAGGCCGAACAGCAGTCCCCAGACGAAGGAGCTCACGGTGAAGAAGCGGAGCGTGACCGCGGCGAGCGTGAACAGGACCGATAGCTGGATCAAACCAATTAAGATGTTACCCAGAAAGAGTCCGCTCAAGAATTCGCCCACCGTCATTCGGGTCGTCTGCAGACGTTCGAAGGTTCCCTCGCGTCGCTGCTGTACCAACGACTGTGCATTCAGGGTGATGGTGAACAAGGCGAACATCACCACGATGCCGGGGAACATCGACTCGTCGTAGTCGACCTGTTCCGTGGTGTTCTCGGGCACGACAAGGATCGGTGGCTGCGACTGAGAGTGGGCAATTGACGCGCCAACCGCTGCCTGAATCTGATCGGTTGACACGCTGGCTCCAGCCGTCTGCATCACGGCCGTGACCTGGCTGCGGACCGCGGATTCGGTACCCATGCGTTGGGCGACCCCAGCGATAAATCCCTGAACGATCTGATCCTCCTGCGATCCGATTCCGCGTACGTGCTCGATCAGGCGCACCGGCCGCCCGGCAGCGAAGTCGTTGGAGAACCCGGCCGGGATCTCGGTATAGAGAAGGATGTTCGAGTGGTCGAGTTTGCTCTGTGCGCTGGGCTGCGAGATCAGCGACAACTTCAACCCGTCGATGCCGCGTAATTGTGTGAGAAACGTCTGAGCCGCCGGGCCACCGTCGTTGTCGACCACGGTAGCCGTGCCATGGAAGTTCGTGCCGCCGCCGAACGCACCGATCAGGAGTGCCAGGATCACGACCGGGAGGAGCAGGCTGAAGGCAAGCGCTCCCCGGTCGGCGACGTACGCCTTGACCTCGCGCAGGGCGATGAGCCAGAGTCGAGTGAGCACGGCACCATACCCTAATCCCGCAATGACCGGCCGGTTAACGTCAAGAAGACTTCTTCGAGCGTCACCTTGTCGGGCGAGCCGAGGCGCGACTTGAGCTCAACCGGCGAACCGATTGCGACGATCTCTCCATGGTCGACGATCGCGATCCGGTCGCAGAGATGATCGGCTTCTTCCATATAGTGCGTGGTGTAGAGAACGCACATGCCTTCGTCATTGAGCCGTTCGACCGTCTCGAAGATGTTGTTGCGTGATTGCGGATCGATGCCCACGGTTGGCTCGTCCAGGAAGAGGAGGGCCGGGCGTCCCATCAAGGCGACTCCCACGTTCAACCGCCGCTGCATCCCACCGGAGAAGTTCGAGACCCGTTGCTTGGCGTGATCGCTCAATCCCACGATCTCCAGAATCTCGTCGGCGCGGGCATGTGCCTCTTTGCGGTTCAGCCCCACCATACCGCCGAAGAAGAGGAGGTTGTCGATGGCTGAGAGATCCTGATAGAGGGCGATCTCCTGCGGACAGACGCCGATCAGTTCACGCACCCGCGCTGGATTCCGACGAATGGAGTAACCCCCGATGGTGGCGTCACCGGCATCTGGCGGCAGGATCGTGGCGAGCATGCGAATGAGGGTCGATTTCCCGGCGCCGTTGGGACCAAGGAGGCCGAAGATCTGATTTCGCTCGATGTTGAGGCTGACCCCAGCCACCGCATTGACCTGGCCGAATGACTTGGCCAGGTTGTCGACGATGACGAAGTCCTGAGCCGTCGCGACCTCTGTCGCGGCGCTCGGTGAGGACGTGATCTGATCCATGCCGCCTCCTTTGCGTCACCCTCCCACCGTTCAGTATCGACGCGCGGTATTGCGTGACCGTGAATAGCGAGCGCTGCGTCTGACAAAGACGTGTCAAAGCGGTTCGCGTGCTGTGGGTTAGATCTTCGAGACCGACTCAAATCCTGGACGGGTTCCGACAGGCGGTTACATTGTGACATCGCGATCTGTCACGACCTCGATATTCCGCCGGAGGGTGCAGAGTGAATAGCCGGGTTGGACTGTCGCGAGATTTGATGATAACTAACGAATTCATTCGGTGCTGATGGTGGCCACAGTTGCCGACACGACGTTTCCTCGTAAATAGTCAAACAGGATGATATCACGCGGCAGTGTTCCAACAGCGACACGTCGAATCGGTGCGACGCTGAAGGCGCATCTGCGATCAGCCTCGGGTCGACTCCTTTTGTAGTTGCAGCCAATGCATGACATCGCGGGCGCGGAACAGACCGACCAATTCACCGTTGTCGACCACCGGCAGCTGGTTTACCTGACGGGTGGCGAGCTTCTCGAAAGCTTTGTCGGCGTCCTCGTCGGAGGTCGTGACCAGCAACTGATCGCGCGGTGTCATGATCTCCTCGACGTCCATCTGCTCCCACTCGCGGCGAGGCACCTTGCGCACGTCGTCCAGCGCCACCATCCCAACGAACTCGCCGTTCCGCATCACCACGAACGCATGCTCGTCGGTCTGCATCATCCAGTTGTGTACCAGGGTGGCAATCGAGGTATCGGCCTGCACTCTCGGCATATCGACGCGCATCAAAGCACGGACCGGTACGCCTTGCAAGATGTCATGCACGACGAGTTGCTGATAGCTGGCCTGGGCCGCGCTGTGTAGGAACCAGCCGATGAAGGCCAGCCAGACTCCGCCGACGAACCCGGTGCCGAAAAACGGAATCGAACCGCCAAAGATCAGGAAGAGACCTCCAACGATGAAGAGCCAGCCGATGCCCTGGCCCGTTCGAGACGCCCAACGTGTAGCCACGCGCAGGTTATGGGTTGCGGCCCAGATAATCGAACGAAGGACGCGTCCGCCGTCCATCGGGAAGGCGGGGATGAGGTTGAAAATACCCAGAATGATGTTGATGTAGCCCAGCCAGACCGAGATGGCGGTCAATGGCGAGACCCCTGCAAGGCCGGTCATTGGATGGGTGATCTGACTGTAGGAGACTCTGGCGATCAGATAGAAGATGACGCCGAGAGCGATGCTGGTCAGCGGACCGACGATGGTGATCTCGAACTCGACTAGAGCCGATGGCGGCTCTTGCTGAATGTTGGATACCCCGCCGAAAAGAAACAGCGTGATGTTCGATACGTTGAGTCCTTTGGCCTTCGACACGAGCGAGTGTGCGAGCTCATGCACCAGCACCGACCCAAAGAAGAGGAGTGCCCCGATGAACGCCAGCAGCCAGGTGAAGCCGGTGCTCCAGGTGGAGTTGAGCGAGGGTAGCTCAATCGCGAGATCCCAGGTGACCAGCAACAGGATCAAGACCCAACTCCAGTCGATCCGGATCTCGATGCCGAAGAGCTTCCCGACCGAAAAGCCGTTTCCCAGCATGCGCGTCTCCTTCGACGGCTACCTCAGTCGCGGTCTCTCGACCGTGTTGGTGCTTCGTACTTCATTGGAAACTCAACTCCCTCAGACTTCCCATCTGTTGAGCCACTAACTCCATGCGTTCTCTCTAGGCCCAGACTGCATCAGATTGAGAGCAGAATCAACGCCCCTGTGCCGCATGTGGGCCAGCCAGAGACGGTTCGGCCCAGCCACGTTCGCTCAGGCGCGTGGCGCGGTCTGCGCTCAGCCTAGCACCTGACGTTGTCCAACGCGCAAGAGGAAGCGGCGATCGGCAACACCAGCATGAAAGGATATGCAGTCGCTCGGGATTTTGCTCGTAGACCAGGAGATGCTGAGGCCGAGCCGCAACATGGCCGGGCTTCGTCGCACCCTAATCGGTGTCAAGATATCCGTGGGCCGCGAGTCAGCTGTGGGCGGGTCAGTCGGAACTCGGTCTGTGGAGCACGACAGATTGCGTCAACGAGAGGAAGTGCATGTTGAGCGTTCCTTCCAGCGAGAAGGAATCGCTCCCACCGGGGGCGCAGTCGATCAGCAGTTTGGGATGGCCCCATGCTTTGTAGAGGTCCTGATCCATGTAGAACGGACATCCGGCGATCTCCCCCAGGAGAAGATCGCCGGGCCCGAGCAGGAAGTCACCTTCCTGATAGCACATCGGGGAGCTGCCATCGCAGCAGCCCCCTGATTGGACAAACATGAGCGGACCGAAGCTGGCCTTAAGCTTCTCGATCAGATCTATCGCTTGCGTCGTCGCGGCGACGGCTGAACCGGGTTCGCTCATGTTCCTGTCCCCGCCTCTCGCTGACTAGAAGAGTCCGAGAGGCTTCTGGTCGTAGCTCACAAACAGACACTTGGTCTGGCTGTAGTGCTCGAGCATCATCCGGTGATTTTCCCGGCCGACACCCGAGATCTTGTAGCCGCCAAAGGCTGCGTGAGCCGGGTAGAAGTGATAGCAGTTTGTCCAGACGCGGCCAGCTTGGATCTTCCGGCCCATCCGGTATGCCTGACCGACGTCCCTCGTCCAGACGCCAGCGCCCAGACCATAGAGCGTGTCGTTGGCGATTTGGAGCGCTTCCGCTTCGTCCTTGAAGGTGGTCAGGGCGAGAACGGGGCCGAAGATCTCCTCCTGGAAGATCCGCATGTTGTTGTGGCCCTTGAAGACCGTCGGTTTGAAGTAGTAGCCACCGGAAAGCTCTCCGTCGAGCATGTTCCGCTCGCCACCGATCAGGAGCTCGGCACCTTCGTCGAGTCCGATCTTGACGTAACCTTCGATCTTGTCGAGCTGATTCTGCGATACCTGCGGGCCCATCTGCATGTCCGGGTCGAGCGGATCGCCCTGGCGGATGGATGCAATGCGCGGCAACACGCGCTCCATGAAGGCGTCGTAGATCGACTCCTGGACCAGCGCGCGGGATGGGCAGGTGCAGACCTCGCCTTTGTTGAAGGCGTAGAGGACGAGCCCTTCGACCGCTTTGTCGAGGAAGTCATCGTCGGCATCCATGATGTCTTCAAAGAAGATGTTCGGCGACTTGCCACCGAGCTCGGTCGTGGATGGGATGATGTTCTGGGCGGCGTACTGCATGATCAGACGCCCGGTGACCGTCTCGCCGGTAAAGGCAATTTTGGCGATGCGCTTGCTGGTTGCCAGCGCTCGGCCAATCTCCGCACCAGGGCCGTTAACGATGTTGAGGACGCCATCCGGAACGATGCCCTCGAGCACTTCGGCCAGTTTGAGAATCGACCATGGGGTTGGGCTGGCGGGTTTGACCACCGTGCAGTTGCCAGCGGCGAGGGCCGGAGCGATTTTCCAGGCGGCCATCAAGATGGGGAAGTTGAACGGAATGATCTGCCCAACGACTCCCAGCGGCTCGTTGAAGTGGTAGGCGACTGTCTGCTCATCGATCTCGGAGATGCGGCCTTCCTCAGCGCGGATGACTCCGGCGAAGTAGCGGAAGTGATCGACGGCGAGCGGGATGTCGAAGACAAGAGTCTCACGTACGGGCTTGCCATTCTCCCAACTCTCGGCGACGGCCAGCATCTCGACGTTCTCTTCGATCGCGTCGGCCATCTTGTTCAGGATGCGAGAGCGCTCGGCGAGAGACGTGGCGCCCCATTTGTCTTTGGCCGCATGGGCGGCATCGAGAGCAAGTTCGACGTCTTCGGCGCTCGATCGTGGCACCTGAGTGAAGCCCAGGCCGGTCGCCGGGCTCAGATTCAGCGAGTACTCGCCCTTTGTCGGCGGAACCCACTTGCCACCAATGAAGTTTTCGTATCGAGGTTTGATCGTCACGATCGAGCGTGGATCGCCAGGGTGCGCGTAAACCCTTGACTCAGTAACTGTCGCCATAGTCAATCCTTTCGATTCATGCGCCGGTCTGCATTGGATCGGTGCTCAGCACATGAAATCAGCGTACGCCCGGCGCGTTACCGTAGCGTTCAACAATTCGGGCTAGACGTGACAAAGCTGTGTCAAATTGGGATCGTCCGACGCGGGGCTACTCCATTGAGCGATACTGCCCCAAACCGCCATTCTCATGAATTCATCATCTTTCGCTGCTATGCCTTGAGGAGAGCAATAACGTGCCGTGACGCGGAGTATCGCGATCCGCGAAATCGGGCGCACGCTGATTGCGCATACGCTCGTTATCGAACCGGGGTTCGATCTCCGATCACGTCATTCGGGCGGAATCGGAATGTCGTGAGGAGAATGGGCGGAATAGGCGCCAGTTCTCGTCGGTTCAGGTCGAAAACGGTGGAATCTCATAGGGATCGATTGGCTGTTGCAGTGGATGTCCAGGCACACACGATGGATTCACCGTACACGTCTGCGCTCCGAACGTGTAACGTTCCCACCACCAAGTTGATCTGGCACCTAGTTGGGTGGACGTCGCAGAGATACTCGCTCCCAGGTTGCGCTGCTGGGACCGCTATGCATCTCGGTTCGAGACACCAACTCGATCGCTGGACGAGGAGTCACTGGAATGCGCGCTAAGCTGGAATCCGGTCCACTTCGTTCGATCATCTCGTCCGCCAGCCGTCGATTCCGCGTCCAGCACCGGCGACGAGCATTGCCATTCATCGCCGTTTGGGGTGTGGTGCTGGCGGTGCTTCTTTCAGCGTGTACGTTGACCCCGTCGAATGTGACGCCCGCGATTCCGACGACTGCATCGCTCGTGGTCACGGCGACCAGCAGCGCGACTGATACTCCGACCGCCACCACGACGGCCACGCCAGTTACAACGGCATTCAGCGCCAGTCCAACGGCCACCGCCGTTCCGGCGACGCCTACTCCGAGCCCGACGCTCGCCGCGACACCGAACACGGCAGATGCTTCACCAACCGCCGCCGCGACCCCGAGCAGTGATGTGGTCGCGGCGATCAAGCAGGTCATTCAGACGGCCAACCAGGAGCAGGAACAGGCATACTCCACCAGCGATCCCACGCTGATGCAAGACACGGCGACGGCCAATTACTACAGCCAGTTGGTGCAGGGACTGCAGTCGCTGGCCAATGCGGGCATCACTGCGATTCATCTCGCGAACCTGAAGTGGGGACCCGTCTCGCTACAGGGACCGACGACGGCCCAGGCGACCACCAGCGAGACGTGGACCTCAACCTTTGCCGATGGAAGTCAGCAGCAGGAAACGGACACCAACGTTTACTCGCTGGTGCTCCAGGGCGGGAATTGGAAGATCGCATCGGATCAGTTCCCGGATACGCGGACCCTGCAATCTCCAACCGCGACGCCCGGTTCGTCGGCCACTCCTGGCGTGATCGCTACTCCGGCGCCTGGCTCGAGCACATCGACCAACTGGGCGGGATACGCCGCGACCGGCGGCACGTTCACCGGCGTTACCGCGGATTGGACTGTGCCAAACGTCTCGATTACCGCTGAGCCCGCCGCGGATGCAACCTGGGTTGGTATCGGCGGTGTCTCCTCAACCGACCTGATCCAGGCGGGCACGGACGCGATCGTCGAATCGGGTCAGGTGACCTATGCTGCCTGGATCGAGACACTGCCGCAATCTGCGCAGAATGTCCCGCTTGCCGTAACGGCCGGCGATCACGTCCATGTCTCGATCGAGCAGCAAGCTGACGGCTCCTGGCAGATTCAGATCAAGGATCTGACGTCGAACCAGTCATATAAGACGACGGTTCACTATCAGTCCTCACGGTCATCCGCCGAGTGGATTCAGGAGTCGCCCGCGTCGGGCCGTAGTGTGCTGCTGCCGCTCGACAACTTCGGCAGCGTCTCCTTCTCCAACGCGTCGGCGACCGAAAACGGCCAGCAGCGAACCATCGCGCAGGCAGACGGCAAACCGATCACTATGGAAGTTCGCGCAGGACAGGCGCTTGCGGTGCCATCGAGTCTGGGTTCCGACGGTGCCAGCTTCACCGTGGCCCGTACCGCGGTTCCGGCTCCGCAGGTGAGCCCGCGCGGTCACCGTTTCCGTGGCTCGGGTGGGTGATGTAGCGACGGCCGCCCGTGAATAAATTCGCCGGGCGACCGTGGCCGCACCACCGAGCTTGTTGATCAAACACCCCCTTAACTCCGAACGAACGACGCCAAATTATCCAGGTTGGGTAGTCGACCACGGTTACTCTTTTGGCGTGGAACGGCGGTCAGGCTCTGCCAAAGGGATTCACCTGGGTTGCCACAGCGCGCCTGACACGATCAGATACGATACCCATACAAGACACAGGTTCAATTGCTCCTGTCAGGCGTGCTGATTAACCTGACGAAGGAGGGACATGAGTCGCGATACGGCGCGCAATCCAGCCCAACTTGAATCGAGACGCAAGCTTGTGCAATCCGGGTACGACCAGATAGCTGGTGCCTATCTTGCCAGTAAGACGCCGCTGGACCCCGATGCCGAAGGCCTGCTCGAAGCGCTCGTGACGACGAAAGTCGACGGTGTGCCGTTCCTCGACCTGGGGTGTGGCGCGGGTGTGCCCGTGATGCGGTGGCTGGCCGAACGCGGGCCGGTCGTTGGTGTCGACCTGTCTCGACAACAGCTTGAGCTGGCTCGTCAACGTGTTCCAGCCGCGCGGCTGATCCAGGCCGACATGACGCAGATCGATTTCCCGGATGCGTCATTCGGCGCGGTCGTCGCGATGTATGCGATCATTCACGTGCCGCGCGAAATGCACCCGCAGTTACTGCGCAACGTCTTTCGCTGGTTGCGACCGGGAGGCGGTTTTCTGGCCACCTGGCCGATCAATGAATGGGAAGGCGAGGAGCAGGACTGGTCAGGATGGGGTGCCACGATGTGGTGGAGTCACTTTGGACGTGAGACAAACCTGGGGATGATTGCTTCGTCCGGCTTCACCATTGAGCAGGTCGTGGACCGGCATGGCGGTGAATCCTGGTGCTGGGTGCTGGCGCGCAAACCCGACGAGTCCGGTCCGTGTTGAAGAAGGACGGCGTATGAGCGAGCCGATCATCAACATCGAAGGCGATCTGGTAGCACTTGGGCCGCTACGACGCGATCTGATCCCAACCTACCAACGCTGGATTAACCAGTTCCAGATGGTGCGTTCGCTTGCCATTCCGCCCATGCCGATGACGCTGGAGGCCGAGACGGATTGGTTCGAATCGTCGACCTCGTCATCATCGTCGTTCACCTTCACCATTTATGAGCGCGAGGGCTTGCGGCCGATCGGCAACGTGAGTCTCGGGGCAATCGATCATCGCCATGGCACCGCGACGTTCGGCATTGCCATCGGCGAGCCGGATGCGCGCGGTAAGGGCTACGGCACCGAGACGACGCGGCTTATGCTCGATTACGCGTTTACCGCTCTCGGGCTACACAACGTGATGCTCACAGTTTATGCATTCAATCTCCAGGCTATTCGGACTTACCAAAAAGCTGGCTTTCGCGAGATCGGCCGGAGGCGTGAGGCCCGTTACATGGGTGGGCGGCGCTGGGACGAAATCCATATGGACTGCCTGGCGTCTGAGTTCGAGAGCCCAGTGCTGGCGAAGGTGTTCACTCCGGACGTTCCTCGCTAACCGGCTTCGCCCCGAACTATGTGACGTCTTGCTGCCGATTATCGAACGAAGGCTCGAATGATCTACCTGCTCGGCGGCGCGCCAAGAACCGGCAAATCGCTGCTGGCACGACGGATCAACCGGCAACGCGGAATTTCGATCGTCTCGACCGATCTGTTGCGCGGCGTGCTCATGATGACCGACTCGGATCTGAGGGATGCGATGCTGGGCGATGACCCAGTGCTCGAGAGCGAGCGTTTCTACGTACACCTGCGACAGGCGGTTGCCTGCCTGCTCCTGCAGGAGCCAGATGCATTGATCGAGGGCGTCGGTTTCTTGCCGTGTCACGTGACTCGGCTGCAGCGGGAAGCTTGGCATCCAGGTCAGAAGCTGCTTTCTGGGGCACTCGGCGGCGACGTCCGAGGCACTCTTTGGCCATGAGACTGCCAATCGGTTCTATGACAACCTCAATCTCGAGCAGCAGCGCGTGTTTGCCAGACGGGTGATCGATTGGACGAGCCTGGTCGCCACCGAGTGTCAGCGACACAACTTGCCATTCGTCGACCTGGCCAATGCATCGTACGAGGAGTCGCTGCGAGTGGCAGAAATGTGGCTGTTCGACGCGAAAGGGACCGTAACGTGACGCCAAACGAAACGCGATCATCGCCAGTGGAACAACCGACGGTTTTTCGGCCCGACAGCATCACCTACATCCACATTCCAGCAACAGATTTGCGCCTATCGGCCGACTTCTACCACGCCGTCTTTGACTGGACACTGCGTGGTGATGTGGATCGCCCGAGCTTCAGCGATGGCAGTGGTCACGTGATCGGTGCCTGGCAGACAGATCTGCCTGTCGCAGGTGAGGCTGGTGTGCTGCCGTACATCTACGTGCGGAGCGTCGATGCGACCCTGTCGAAGATCGCGGCGAACGGCGGCGAAGCTGTCAAAGAGCCGTACCCGGAAGGGGACCTCTGGGTCGCGACCTTTCGTGATCCGGCGGGCAACGTCATCGGCATCTGGCAACAGGGACCGCGGGGCTAAGCCTGTCTCGAACTGTGGTCGAAGTGACTTCCCGCAAATTGCGGTTCAGTCGGTGGACTCATGCCTGCTCGATAATCGCGTCCGCGAAGCGGTCGGCCAGTGCCGCGATAGTAAGTGAGGGGTTGGCTCCCACCGGGCCTGGCATCACCGAGCCATCCGCGACGTAAAGGCCCGGATAACCGAAGACCTGCCCCCGGTTATCGACTACTCCCTCACGCTCATCCTTGCCCATCGGACACCCCCCGAGTGGATGCACGGTGACTCGCCGATTCAGACCTGGAAAGGGGCTCTCGCGAAGATCTGCCTTCCAGACTTGCGCGATATCACGGGCGGTTTCTCTCACGCTCTGGAAATAGGCCGACGACCGATCATCGGGCCAGTTGATATCCAGCTCGCCGTGCCGAAGCAGCAGGACACCGCTGGGATCGTCACGACCGATACCAAGCAGCGGCATTGAACTGGAGGAGAGTTCCCCGGGGCCAATCGCATTAGCCAGCGATCGACCAAGATTTGTGGCTGAGTTGCGAGACAGACGTTTCCATCGCCTTCCTATCGCGAAACGTCCAAGACGCGCCAGCATCGATGGCCGAGCGCTTTCGAGTACCCAGGCCAGGAAGAGCGGATAACCAGCGTCTTCGACGTAGAAGCGATGGCCAGATGATTTGGTGGTCACGCGCGCGACACCGGTGATCACCGGGCCGCGCCAGGGGTCGAGCCTCAGCGGTTGCGACCGATGCTCGTCACGCGCGTTCATGGCGAAGCTGAGCAGATTGCCGTTTCCCGAGAACCGATGTCCGAGCATCGGGCTGATCGAGGGGAAGAACCGGCGACTGCGTAACAGCAGCTCAACGGTGCCGAACGTTCCCGCCGCCAGAATGAGGTGGTCCGCTCGAATCTCGACGCTTGAAGCGCCTGACGGCGTGGTCGGCGTCACACGGGAATGGTCGACATAGCGCACGCGATAGCCGCCGTCGGGACTTGGCGCGATGTCGCGGGCTTCGCAGAGCGTTCGGATCTCGGCTCCGAGCCCGCTTGCCTGACTCAGATAGTTGAAGTCAAGACTGTTCTTGCTGCCGTGGTTGCAGCCGAGGTTGCATTCGGCGCAGAGGCGACAGGTGACGCGCTGTACGCCATGCAGGTTGTTCACGTCGCGCATCGGTGCACCGGGAGTCGGTGCGCACTCGCCGTCGGCGAAACTGATGCCCAGGTTGGCGAGCTCCCACTCCAGTCCGAGCTCTTCCGACGCCCGTTTGAACGCCGATGTTCTTGGTGTGGAGTCGTAAGGAGCGCCTATCGCGAACGGATAGGGCTGTGCTCCGAGCATTCGTTCGACTCGAGCGTAATGTGGGTCAAGCTCGGCCAGCGTAATCGGCCAGGCGTTCGAGCCGCTACGGTTCGGGCCCTCGATGTCATCCATGCGGTGAAGCTCGCCCGCGTAAATCAGCGATCCGCCGCCCAACCCGCTGCTGACGATCGACCAGAGCTTGCCACGAAACGACCGAACGTCGAATAGTCCAAACAAGCCATCAGTCGGTGCCCAGAAATTACGCGCCATCTCGTGCGGCGCTCGCGGGAACGATCCTGGTGGATATGGTTTGCCCCGCTCCAGTACGCACACGGTTAGGCCCGCCTCCGATAGTCGGTAAGCCATCACGGCTCCGCCGAAGCCGGAGCCGATAATGACGGCGTCGTAGCGCTTGATAGTCATGAGCCAAGTGCCATGATCGATTGCGGTTTTCGCATCAGTGTCAACCATCCAGTCTTCTGCTGCGAACATTTCACTCTCGAGCCTACTCCGTGGCGATGGCGGTGAGCACGTTCAATTTGGCCCTATGACGCGTCCCTCCGATCGAAACGCGGTTAGCGAATTAGTGAAGATGACCGATGCGCTCGTCATACTCGTCGGCGCTGATCTCGCCTCGGGCAAAGCGCTCGGCCAGAATCGCCCGCGCCCGATCGGTGGGGGTCGGCTCGGTCGTCACGCGTTGCCCCAGCGGTACACGTCGCGTAACGAACCAGATCAGCGTGACGACCGCCGCGAGTACCAGAATCCAGAAGGTGCCGAAGGCGATCGGGGCCAAGGGCCACCAGCCAGCACCGTGTGCCCACGGATGGCCGGGACCGAAAGCCAGCAGAGTTGCGGAATTCAAAGGTGCATGAGATTTCCTCCTTGGTTCGAGCTGTCGCTCGCTCGCGATGAATGCGTTGACCTCAGCTGACGTCACGACGCTGGAGAAGCAGTGCGCTCAATCCAGCGAAAACCAGCAGATAGCTGACGATCACCAGCAGCGCTTGCCACTCGCTGACGAACGGGCCGTCAAAGAATCCGGGCCCGCCACTGTTGCTGATCTGTTTCGTCTGCAGGGGCGCGATAAGGGAGTAGGCGTTGGTGCGCAAGAAAGCCTCGGAGAGATCGTGCAGCACCCTCATGCTTGTGCCGAAGCCGGTCACCAGACCCTCAATCACCAGTCCATAAACGATCCCCAGGCCCATCGCCAGCGCGATGCCGCGTGACAGGGTCGCCAGCAAGACACCGAAGAGCGCCCAGACGGTCAGGATCAGCCAACCCGCCGCGACCCCTTTGATGACGTCGAGAGAGGCGGGCCAATTGACAGTGGCGCCTTCCCGGCTGGCGATGATCAGGCTGGCCAGCGCGCCGGTCACGAAGACGGATGTCGCGAAGACCGAAAGCGTGATGATCAGCGCCAGGCAATCTTGGAGAGGATCATCAAGACGCGGTTCGAGCGCTGCATCAGCGTCGTCTTCAACGTGTCCCAGCCGTATTCGCTGCCGATCTGCAGCACACCCAGGATCAGCGCGAACATGCCGAAATAGAACGGGAATCCGTTGAGCACGCTAGACACCATGCTCTGTGGCAGCAGTGGCTGGAGATCCGCCGAGGTTCGCTGACCGGCTGGCGCCTCAAGGTACGTCACGTAGGGGAAGACGTAGGTGAAGAGGCCGCTCATGACGATCGAGACGGCCAGCAGCACCCAGGTAGCGGTCCGCTTGCGGAGCAGTAGCAGATCGGCGCGCAGGCTATTGAGCATCACTGGATCCTTTCTGTTGGACGAGTTTGATGAAGACTTCCTCGAGCGACGGGGTAACCGAGGTGATTTCCGCAACGTCAATCCCGGCACAGACCAACCGCCGGTTGATTTCGACCGCGTGGCTGGGATCGGTCGAGACGAGCAGCGCTCCATCGCGCTCGCTGACATGCGAGATTTCCGGCATCGCGATGAGGAGCTTGCGGGCAACCGCGATTGGCGCGGCGTGCAGCCGTAACTGCGGTCGGCCGCGCAGTTCGTTCACGGATCCTTCGGCGACAAGCTCTCCTTTTCGGATGACCCCAACGCGATCGCAAATCTGCTCGACTTCTGACATCAGATGGCTCGAAAGAAGGACCGTGTGGCTTCCCTGGCCAAGACTGCGCACCAGACGGCGCATCTCGGCGATCCCCTCGGGATCGAGCCCGTTGGTCGGCTCGTCCAGGATCAGCAGCTCCGGATCCTTCAACAAGGCTGCCGCCAGTGCCAGACGCTGTTTCATGCCCATCGAGTAAGTGCGAAACGGGTCGCCGGATCTGGCTGCGAGCTCGACCTGATCGAGCACCGCGTCTATCCGAGATTCGGGAATCGAGGCATGCCGAGCCATGACGCGGAGGTTGTCCTGGCCTGAGAGATAGGGGTAGAAGGCAGGCTCCTCGATCATCGCGCCGACTCCCTGGATCGATCTCCGTGAACCCGCCACACAGCCGAGCACGCTGATCGATCCGGCCGATGGGCGTACCAGCCCGGTGATCATGCGAAGCGTGGTCGTTTTTCCGGCTCCGTTCGGTCCGACAAAGCCGTAAACCTCACCGCGGCGAACGTGCAGGTTGAGCTCGTTCACGGCGGCGACATCGCCGTAGTGTTTGCTGAGCTGTTCCGTCTGAATGACGTGATCGTCGAACATGGGTCCCCCTCTCCACGAGGATTCCGGTCAGATCAAGCGCGGCCCGACGTCCTTGCAACGGGCACGTTTCGAGACTAGCCAGCGAACGTCACAGAGCGTGGTTCTGAACGGTCACGGAACGGTCACAGTGGAAGCACAGCTTGCTCATTTGGCGTCTTTTCGCTGTGCGATGTTGGTTACGCGGGACATACTTGGGTAGTGACGGCAAACGCGGCGCATGGTGGAGTCGAACGAGAAACGAGAGAGGAGGTGAGCGTGCAGAACGAGCGAACCGTACTGGTCGTTGATGACGACCAATCGATCGTCGAGCTGATGCGCGACTTCCTGGAGGCCGAAGGTTTTCGCGTCATCGGCGCGCATCGACGCGGCGCAGGCGCTGGAAGCACTCGGTCGGGCGACGGTCGACTGCCTGCTGCTCGACATCATGATGCCGGGCGAGAGCGGGTTCGATCTGTGCCGTAAAGTTCGGCGCGAGAGCGACGTCCCGATTCTGTTTCTGAGCGCTCGGGGCGACGACGTCGACAAGATTCGTGGTCTGGGTCTGGGTGGCGACGACTACATCGTAAAATCGGCGACCCCAGCCGAGGTGGTTGCGCGAGTAAAGGCGGCGCTGCGCCGGTACGGTGGCACCGATCGAGACCGAGAGGCGGTGCTTCGGTTTGACGCGCTCGAAATCGATCTGCGCGCGCGTGAGGTGCGGGTAAATGGCGAGCCGATAGCGCTCACGCCGCGAGAATTTGATCTCCTCGTCCTCTTCGCCGAGCATCCGCGCCAGGTCTTCACCTACGATCAATTGCTCGAGCGCTTCTGGGAGGGTATTGGTGATCGGCACACCATCACCGTCACCATCTCGCGCGTTCGCGAAAAGATCGAGGCGGATCCATCCAATCCGGCCCTGATTGTCAATGTCTGGGGCGTCGGCTATCGCTTTGAAGCTGCTGGCATCCGCTGATGCGCACGCTCACCTTGCGACGCTGGCTGGTGCTGTCGCTCGTCTCCATCTTCGTCATTCCTTTCGCCTGCTTCAACATCACGGCGGTGATCGTGGGCGGTCCCGGCTGGTGGTCATCGGCGCGACAGACGGCCAGCCCGCAGACGCTCGACCGCGCCACGGCCATTCTTGGCTCGGATGTGCAACGCTGGAGCGATCCGGCGTGGCGGGATATGGTGGGTGGGCAACTGTCCGCCCTCCAGGTCGGCGCCGAGCTCTATGATGGCCAGGGAAATCTTCTGGGCACGGTCGGGAAGGTTCCAGCTACCGGTCAGACCGGGCAATACAGTTCCGGGCACTGGTGGCATGCCGCGGCCACGGCGGTTCGCGTGGTGCAGGAGCGAGGGGCGAACGGTCAGCCCGTCGGAACTATCAATCTGTACGACGACTCCAGTTCAGCTCCTGAGCCGTTCCTGGCCGGTGTGCTAGCCGGTTTTGCCGGACTCCTGCTTGCGCTGATCGGTATTGGCTGGCTCCTTGGGCACTACGTCGTCCGGCCGCTCGAGTCGGCCAGCCGCGCGGCGCATCAGATCGCGGCAGGCGATCTCGAATTACTCTGTCCCGAAGTCTCGCGTCAGCGAAGTCGATCAGGTAAGTGACGCCTTTCAGGTGATGGGCACGGGTCTGCGCGATTCGATCGAGCGGCAGGCGCAACTCGAGGAAGAGCGACGTTTCTTCGTTGGTGCAATCGCCCACGACCTGCGTACGCCCCTCTTTTCGCTGCGTGGCTACCTGCAGGGGCTCGAGAATGGCATCGCCCAGACGCCGGAGAAGGTTTCTCAATACATCGCCATCTCGCAGCAGAAGGCGGATCAGATCGACCGCCTCGTCTCCGATCTGGCGGCCTACACGCGCGTCGAGTCGCTGGAGCAGACGCTGCGCGTCGCGCCCCTGGAGATCGACTCGGTGCTGCGACGTGCCGTCGACGGGCTGAGATTGCGCGCGGCTGAAAAGCGTATAGGGGTCACGATCGGCGACCAACCGAATGTCCTGGAGGTGAGTGGTGACGCCGATCTGCTGGAACGCGTAATAGCGAACCTGCTCGACAACGCGATACGACATACCCCAGAAGACGGCACGATCGCCGTCGACCGACATCTGGACGGTGAGCGGCTGGTACTGACCGTTGTCGATTCAGGCCCGGGAATCGATCCGCGTGATCTACCGCACCTATTCGACCCCTTCTTTCGTGGCGACGAGTCGCGCAACCCGGCGACGGGCGGCACCGGGCTTGGCCTGACCATCGCACGGCGCATCATGCGAGCCCACGGCGGTGATCTGACCGCAGCGAATCGAGCAGAAGGCGGCGCGGTCTTCATTGCGTGGTTGCCTACCGGCCACTAAGCGCGGAACGCATATACGTTTGGGATCTCTGTTCAGCGTGACGATGAGGCGGGGAGAGCATATCGATGCCGGAAAACAGATGCACAACTGACCACCAAACGACGCGTGAGGCCGAGTTGCAGGCCGTAACCGTCGGCAAAGTGAAGCAACTGACCAGCCCTATCCAGATCGTGGATTACGATCCGGAGTGGCCGCGAATGTTCGAAGCGCAAGCCGCGAAGATTCGCGCCGCGCTCGGCGAGCGCGCACTGATGATCGAGCACGTTGGCTCGACCTCCGTGCCAGGACTGGCCGCCAAGCCGCGCATCGACATCCTGCTGGTGGTGGCAGATCCCTCTGACGAAGATTGCTACGTCCCGGCGCTCGAAGCCGCAGGCTACACGCTGCGCATCCGCGAGCCAGAGTGGTACCAGCACCGCATGTTCAACTCGCCGGAGATCGATCTCAACCTGCACGTCCTGCCGCCTGTCTGCGACGAGGTTGAGCGCATGCTTGGCTTCCGGAATCATCTGCGTCGCAACGACGCCGATCGCGCGCTCTACGAACGGACCAAACGCAACCTTGCCGCGCGCCAATGGCACTTCCTGCAGGACTACGCCGACGCCAAGACGGCGGTGGTGGAAGAGATCATCGCCAGAGCGCATGAGAATGCGAATCTCGATACGGCCGACAGCTGAATCGAGGCGCTCAACGTGGTGAAGGTGGGCGAAGCTTGCCTTCGCCCTTGCACGCAACACACCGCGGCCACGGGAACACCCCGGAATGACCGTCCTAAATCGGGTAGCCCTTCAGCCCCTGGATCCCTTTGTTGTGTGAAATCTCACCGGCGTGGGAGAAGCCGTGGCAAGCGACCAAGCCTAACGCCACCCCGGCTGTCTGCTGACCGAGCCCGATTGCCGAGAGGTCGACCATGCGGCCAAGATCCTCTTGGGACATCGAAGCCAGGATGCTCATGGTCTTGACGTAGACCGCCTGGGCATATTCCCGTGCCTGCGCCAGATCGACCGTGACCCGCGTGCCCCATGCCTCCCAGTCGCCCATGACAGGCGGGATCTCGCTAATGCCGGTACGATCGGCCCACTCTCCCTGTACCAGCGGTTGGCTTCCATTGGCAATGCTGCTCAGGACGTCTTCGTCGATCACGACGTGCGCGTAGTTCGCGGCAATGGGCGAGGCGTGCCCACCCAACGAACGATGTGCCTGCTCGGCGGTGACGTCACCCAGCGTGGCCTCCAGATAGCCGTGCAACGTCTCAAGTTCCCAGCGAAGAAGATCGAAAGCGTCCATGCTCCGGTCCTTTCGTCGAGCGTATTGGGTTGGTTGGTCGATGCATCTAATGTATCAGCGAAGGACCAGAATGGGAAGTCTTTGGGATGAAAAATATCACCGATCTTGTGAGGAGTCGTCGGTTCAGTCGCGAGAGGCGCAGGTCGTACCCACCGAATTGCTCTTTTCGCAGTTGTCTGCAGATCAGAATATGGGCGTCCTGGAGTCGCGTCCTGGGCGAAATCACTCGCCCGCGAAGGAGAGCCCTGGTCTGTTCCAGCGCTTCATGTTCCGGCACGATCCAGCCGGTCTGGATCGGACCGAGTGAGACGATGGTGACGGTGATCCCGTAGCGGCCGAGTTGTGAACTGCGATGATTCAACTTGGCTCGAGCTGGCGTTCTCACGCGGGGCTGAAAGCCGCCGCGCTCGCCTTAACGAAGCCTGCTGATGGAGTTTGATCAATTAGCTCGGTAATGCGGCCACGTTCGCCCGGGAATAAATTCGCCGGGCTATTGAGACGAAGCCCACTGAAGGGGCTCATGAATGTACCGAATGGGTATAATTCCCATTACAAAAATACGTGATGCGCAATAACCCAGCCTGTTTGAGCAGGCTTCGGTAAGATCAGCGCGGCGGCTTTCAGCCCCTCGCACCAGGCTTCACGATACCCATACAATTCCTCAAGCGCCATTAGCTCCGGGCCAACGTTGACCTACTGCCGCTCCAATTGAATGACTTCCACCGGACAATACGGGCTCGCAGCTGCTGCGAGCCCTCGAATATCCGCGGTTTGAGCCGACCTAGCTGGCCGGGCTGTGCTGCTTGATGAAGCCGAGGATACGGCTCCAGGCGTCGGCGCAGGCATCCTGATGCTCGGCGAAGCGGCGATCGAAGAAGCTGTGTGGCGCGCCCTCGTAGACCTTGAACTCGTGCTCTTTGCCCGCCTTGGTAAGAGCCTGATCGAACTCGTCGATGGCGCTCTGCGGGATGCTCTGATCGGCGCCACCGAACAGCCCGAGCAGTGGAGCGGTGTATTCGTTGGCGCGCTCGACTGGAGCCGGAGTGCCGTCACGCGTTGGTCCGACCGGTCGACCGTAGAAGCCGATGGCGCCAGAGAGTCCATGGCCGTTGGCAGCCTGATGCCAGGAGTTGCTTCCGCCGAAGCAGAAGCCGATGCTGAAGATGGTCTTGACCGCGCCACCCTCTTCGGAGCGCAGGTAGGCGACCGCGGCAGCGGTATCCTGGCTGATCTGATTGGCTTTGGTCTGCGCCACGTGCGTCTGCCAGTCGAAGTCGTCGCCGCGAGCTTCGCCACGGCCGACACCGGCGGTGCGCCCGAAATAGTCGATGGCGATGGCATCATAGCCGTTCTCGGCAAAGCGCTCGGCTAGTTCCTCATAGTAATGATGGAGTCCGCGAATGTCGGGCAGGATCACCACGCCGACACCGGTCGGCTTGGCGGCACGGGCTGCGAAGGCGGCGAATTTGGTACCGTCGGCTGCCTCGAGCGTCAAGACGTGGGTGTCGAGCGCGCCGCCCCTGATCGGGGCAATAGGTGGACGTGCGCCGGAATCAAAGCACATAGAACTTCCCTCTCTTCCATGGTGTGAATGACCGTCGTCTGGGTCGGAGATCGCTGCTGAACGCGAGCCCGCCCGACGAGGAATTTGGATCACGGTGCTCCGTCGATCGTAGCGTGCTTCTTGACGGGGCACAAGGAACTGGAATGCTGACGGGGCCGTGAGGCCCCGTCGAGCGGTCGGTGGGAGTCGGTGTTCAGGCGATCGAGTAGCGGCGCGACGCGGCGTAGCTAGCGCGGGC
The DNA here is from genome assembly GCA_963782955.1 of uncultured Chloroflexia bacterium. Lineage (GTDB taxonomy): Bacteria > Chloroflexota > Chloroflexia > Thermomicrobiales > Thermomicrobiaceae > CALAGB01. The sequence goes on from CAWALJ010000003.1 coordinate 143,591, forward strand.
CGCGGTGATCAGACTCCGGGTGCAAACCATCACCAGCGCCATCAGGACGAAGGCGGTGCGCCAGGCGTCGGCGCCGGTGATCAGGTGCTGGATCGAGAAGTCGCGAATCTGGCTGGACCAGGCATGGTCGGCTCCCCAGGCGAAGAGCATCCGACCTCCGATGACCAACGACCAGACGATGACGTACCCAACCCCGGCTCGGGTCACGACCGAACCATCCCGTTCGCCACGCACCTCAACCAGAGCGGCGGCCAGGACGCCGAACACCAGTCCAGCCGCGACGCCGACCAGATCGAGTTTCACGTCATTGCCGATCGTTGGCGCGCCGGGAAGGAAGAAGTACCCGGCCACCGCGACCAATCCGAACGGCAGCAGGAGTTTGCGCGGATCCCAGCGGCGCGTGCCGTACTGCGTCAGGATCATCAGGGCCAGGAGTCCGATATTGAGAGCGATGTCGGTGGTGCTCATGGTTCTCATCCTTTCAATTTAGAAGTCGTAAATGCCGGTAGAGCGGTTAGCTTGCCAATGCGACGCGATTCGCGCTGCGGCGCAGCAGGAAGATTCCGTAGATCAGCAGTAGCGTGTCCTGCGCAACCATCAGTCCGATCTTGGCGCCCAATGGCAGATTAGTGAGTTGCAGCGTGAAATCGGTCAGGAAATGAAGCGCGATGAGCGGCCAGATGGTGTTGGTGCGCAGGCGCAGCACCGAGTAGCCCACGCCGAAGCAGAAGACTCCGATCGCCTGCGAGAAGACCATCATCGGGTTGTCGCGGAACAGCACGTTCTGTAGATGAAGCAGGCCGAAGAGCAGCGATGAGATTGCGATTGCTCGGCCCGTGCCACTCGGCAGGAAGGTCTCGAGAAGAATGCCGCGGAAGGCCGTTTCCTCGAAGAGGGCCGTCGCGACATAGCCGCCGACCATGAGCGCGAGCATCGCCACGCTGACGCGGTGCACGCCGCCGAGCAGTGGCAGCAGCGCGACTACTGCCGGGAAGATCAACAGACGCAATTGAGTCCATTCGACTGCACTGGTGAAGCCGACTTCGCGTGCCCACTCGCCGCGAGTGAGCAGAAACGCCCAGGCCGCTCCGACCACGATGGTGATGAGGCCACTCTGGACGTAGCCGGAAACGTCAGGCAAGAAAAGCCGGAAGGCGAGAGCCGCGCTCACGAACAAGGTCATGTGGCCGCCTACCAGCGCTGCCGCCGCGATCGCTCGATGCTGTTTTGCCCAGTTCCAGACTCCGGTGCCTTCATTCGTCGAAAGCGTCAAACTTGCAGACGTCACGTTGAGCTCCTTTACCGTCACCAACCGTCCCGATGCATTCATCCTAGGTTTCGGGCTTCCGCGTCACATCGGGCGTCTGCCGGAGCGGTTAATGAGCTAAAGGGCGGAGGTGGGGTGCGACAAATGACGTAGATCGCCTGAACTTAACCCGTCCGAATTCCTGGTCGACAGCCTGACCCTCTGGCCGGTTGGGTCAGTCGATCTCCCTGCTATGCTGTTGTCCAGCGAGCTGATCGCGACGATCGATGCACGGGTTGCTGGTGTGGGGGGGTGCGCATGTCAGGTACTCAGACGAGCGAGATAACCGATCATTTGGCAGCGGTCTGTCGTCGTGTCTATCCCGGCTTGCGCTCGCAACGCGTGCTGGACCTGCAGCGAATCAGCGACGGCTGGGAGTGCGACGTCTACCGCTTCGACCTGGCTGGTGAGACGCAGACTGGCCCAGAACGACGGCAGTTGATTCTGCGCCTCTACCTGGGCAACGGGGCGGAGCCCAAGGCGAAGTGGGAGTTTCGCGTGCTGCGTTCTCTGGCTGAGGCTGGCTACCCGGTGCCACGCGTCGACACCGTGGTGGCAGAGAACTCGCCGCTCGGGCATCCATTCACGCTGATGGAGCGCGTCGATGGAACCATCCTCGGGAGAGCGATGATGGACGCGGACAGTGCCGCCGAGCGCCAGCGCTATCTGAGCCTGTTTTGCGAGCTGCTCGTCCGGCTGCATCAGATCGATTGGCGCCCATTCGTTGCTGATCCGGATGACTATCGGGCGGACGCCGCGCTTCAGCGCTGGGTTAATGGCATGCGCGGCTTGCTGCATGAGTTGGGCACCCACGATTTCGACGATGCCTTCCGTTGGCTCGAGGTGCGCGCGCCTGAAATCGCGCCGGGAAGGCTGGCGGTTGCCCATTGGGACTTCCACCCGTGGAACGTCCTGCTTCGTGCGGACGGTACCCCAGCGGTCATCGACTGGACAACCTCCGAGGTGACCGACTCGCGCTTCGATCTGGCCTGGACGCTGCTGCTAGTGACGTCGGCCGCTGGCGAGAAGACGCGAAGCGCGGTACTCAAGGGATACGAACGTCTGGTGGGCCAACCGGTAATCGATCTGGAGTTCTTCGAGGTCGCGACGGCGCTGCGGCGGATCTCCTCAATGGTGGTCTCGCTCCTGGTGGGGAGCGAAGCGTTCGGGATGCGTGCGGGTGCCGAGGTTCAGATGCGAGAAAATCTGACGCACTTGAGTACGGCCTACGCACTCTTCCAATCTCGGACCGGACTCAGCCTCCCAGCCGCCGAAGCCGTTCTGGCGCAAGGCAGTACTTCGCCTCGATAAGCGTGCCACCGAAAGAGGACGTGTCTTCATGCCCATGTGTGATCCAGAGCGCCGACTTCATGCCGTGATGGCGGGCAATGGGAACGCGTACGACAGCCTATCGATCCTGCGCTTGCGTATCCTCCGCCAACTGCACGAGTCGCCCAGTCTGGACGACCTCTCCGCGGCGTTGGAACAGGATCTGGATGGTTTGAACGCAGAACTCACCGCTCTGCGTCAGGTGAGCCTGCTAACTGATTCGAGTGGCGCGTTGCGTCCAAACGTGCTGGTCGCCACCGCTGAGGAGACCCAGCGGGTCGACGCACATGCCCGGGTGCTTGGTGAAGAGTTGGCGTGGCGACTGATTGAGCATCAGGGAGAGATCGAATCCGCCTACGACAACTTGACGATCAGCCAAACGGTGCCGCTGGCGGAGCTCGCATTCGTGCTCATCGGCGACCGCATTCTGGACGTTGGTCTGCTCGACTCCCTGGCGCGTGAGGGGACGTTGATGCCCGCGGCACCCGCTCGGCCGTCTGTCACTCAACCGGACGCACGCTACTACTTCTGGTTGATCGAGGGAGATCACGATCAGCTCGGGCGTTACGGCCAGCGGGCGACGTCGTTACCAGGAGGCGACGGCTGGGAACTCCTCACCTTTGGCCAGTACACCTTCGGCGATGAGCCCAACGTCGCTCGGGAACGGATCGAGCAGGAGATTCTGGCGTACTCTTCAACCGATCAGTTCCAAGATCCGCACCACCTCGCTTCGACGTTCGGGTTGCCGCTGATCGATCAGGCGGATGCCGCACGCTGGTGGGCGTTCGCGCGTCAGACTGCTGACGACCTGCTCGCGGTCTACGCCGACGTGCGTGAGCCGCTCCATGAACTCTATGGATCGTTACGGGCCAGTGCCTACCTCGGTGATGACGGATTTGGCGAGTTCTTCTGCTGGTACGATCACGTGGCCTACGCGCATGCCATCGACGCGCTGGAGAAAACGGGTCTGCTGTCGATTCCGACCGAGCGCTTCGCCGCCGTTCTCTGGCAGGAACCGGACAACGCCTCCCGTTTCTGACACCGTCCGTGGATCTGACTAGCCAAGCTCAGGTCGCGGCGAGCACGCGGCATTGGCGATGACCCCCAGGACCAGATCAGCGTTGATGCCCTTGTCCAGGAAGATCTTCGCACCCGCGTCCAGCGCCGCTTGGCGCCAGCGCGTGGCGTTCGAAAGAACGATGAGCGTCGCATTGCCGCTACGTGTGAGATCGTGGATCGCCTGTAGTCCGTCTGCTGCGTCGGGCAGGAGGATGTCGAGCACGACCAAAGACGGCCGTAGCGCGTTCGCGAACGTCAGTAGTTCGTCGACACTGGCGACTTCAGCGATGACCAGCAGATGCGGGTCGGTTTGCAGGAGCGCGCGCAATGCCTGACGCACGCGACGATCGCAATCGGCGATCAGTACTGCCACGGGTTCGTCGCCGTCTTGATGACCGACCAGGTTCGCCATATCGTCCTCACGCACTTGCCATGGGCGCTTCGGATATCCTTGCCAGCGACACGTTGTGTCTGTCCTGCTGGGACATGATGAAGCCCGGCCCGCAGTCGACACGGTTCCGGGGTATCTGGCAGGTGGCTGCTCGCCCATCCTCAGTAGAGCACGAGGCGTAATGGGTATACAGCCGACTTTGACGTAGAGGCGCACGCGACAAATGACGTAGTGGCGTTAGTCCGGCGGTCCTGGGATGAGCCCTTCGCGCACGGCGAAGAGGGCTGCCTGTGTGCGCGAGGCAAGTTCTAGCTTGCTCAGGATGTTGCTGACGTGGGTACGTGCCGTTCGTTCGGTGATGCCGAGCTCCGCGGCGATCTCCTTGTTGGCCTGACCCTGAGCGACCAGGCGGAGCACGTCCCGCTCTCGTTCGGTCAGATCGTCAAGTGGATTGGCCCGTTTGGGCGCGCGCAGGGAGCGCATGAGCCGCACGGCGACGGCGGGATCGAGGTGCATCTCCCCGCGATGGGCCGCGCGAACCGCCGCGGCCACCTCGTCTGCTTCGGCGTCCTTGAGCAGGTAGCCGGTCGCCCCTGCTTCCAGCGCCGACTGCACCTTCTCTTCTTCAATGAAGCTGGTGAGCGCTACTACCTCGATCAGCGGGAAGGCCGACTTGATCGCGGCCGTTGCCGCGATGCCGTCCATCACCGGCATCAGCAGGTCCATCAGCACGACGTCGACCGGAGTTCCAGAGGCGTCGAGTTGCTGGATCCGCTCCAGGGCTTGCTGGCCGTTGCTGGCTTCGCCGACCACCTCAATGTCCGGTACGAGCGCCATGAACGCCCGGATGCCGCGCCGGACGACCGAATGATCGTCGACGATCAACAGATGCAGCCTGGACTCGCTCTGGTTCACATCAACGGTCATCCTCAGTCCTTTCGCTCGCCGCCGGATGCGGAAGTGCAATGCGAACACGCGTCCCGTATCCCGGGGCACTCTCGACGGTTAGGGCCGCGCCGATGACCGACGCGCGCTCCGCCATGGTGTGCAGCCCGAGGTGGCCTGGAGCGGCGCGGTTTGTGTCAAAGCCGCTCCCGTCATCGCCTATCTCGATCAGAGTCGTCTCATCAGCGCGCTGGGTGAGACGAACCCAGGCCCGGCTCGCGCTCGCATGCTTGATCGTGTTGTGCAGCGCCTCCAGCGTAATGCGGTAGAGATGCTCTTCAACCTCTGCCGGAAGATCCAGACGCTCCTCCGGCATCTCCATCTGGATCTCGATCCCTTCACGGGCGCTCAGCGCTGCGGCCTGCTTGCGCACGGCACGTGCAAGTCCCTCTTCCGCCAGAGCGTCGGGCCGGAGTTCGAAGATCAGTGCACGCATCTCCGCCAATGCCCCCTGCGTCAGCTCACGCACGTCGGCGATGCTCCGACCCAGCGGGCCGTCCGGGTCGAGGCCGGTCTGCGCGAAGGCGAGCTGGGCCGCGCGCGCGTGGAGCGTGATCGAGAAGAGGGCCTGCGTGACCGAATCGTGGAGCTCACGGGCCAATCTCTGGCGTTCTTCCACGGCTGCCATTGTCTGCGCGTGTTCGACGAGGCGGGCATTGGTGATTGCGACCGCCGCCTGGTTGGCGATCGCCATGGCGAGCTCAGCGTGATGCGCTGTGAAATGGCCCGGTTGCCGATGCGACAGGCTGATCATGCCGATTGTTTTGCCTTGAAAGACGAGCGGGATGCGCATCCAGGAATGGCTATAGCCAAACTGGTTGCCGACGGCCGCGCGATAGCTGCGGGCGTTGTGGCTCTGGTCCTGCTCATCCTGGACGTCGGCCACGATCACCGGCTCCGGCTCGTCGGTCTCAACCCAACCGACCTTCTCCAGCGGGATGCGCAGACCGGAGGCGACGGCATGGCCTGCTGGGGCGCGATCGGCCACCATGAATAATCCGTCCGAATCCAGCAGCCAGATGGAGGCGCCGGAGTAGCTGGCAACCCGGTTGAGCTGAGTCAGGATCAGATCGAGGAGCGGCGACAGCTCGAGGACCGAGGCGATCAAACGCGAGACTTCGAGCAGCGTTGCCAGTTCCTGCGGTTGGTCCAGCGGCCTCTCGGAATCTAGGTTCGATTTGGCAATGAGGTCGGCGTCGGGTGCATCGCCGCGCGCCGCGGTGCGGTTCGCCATGCTGCTCCGTGATGGATGTGTTGCAGTAACGCCAGAGTGTCGATCAGAGTACTTTCCTGCAGATACGCGAGCGGCTTCGCGCCAGTCCTAATCGGATGGTCCGCTCGACGTAACGACCTCTGTCGACCCAGGGAATTGAAACACAGAGTGCGACCAAAATGCCCGGATTAGTGGAATGGATTCGTGCCGAGGTTCAGTTCAGCACTGGTCGTGAAACAAAGTTGGCGGAGCGCCCCGACGCTCCGCCAGATCGGTGAGGTGATGATGATATGCGGATGAGTCGCGCGCTGGCGCCGAGCCGGGTTCGAGAATCGGACGAACGTTACCCGTTACTCGCCGTCGCGTGCAGCATGGTGTCGTGCAGCGCGCCAACTTCGGCGCGAATCTGATGCTTCTCGAGATAATAGGTGAACAGATCAGTGTCGTACTGCCAGTGTCGCTGACCCGGCCGCGGCTCGATCCAGCCGTGACGCTCCACTGGGCCATTCTTGTCGGTGTAGGCAAACGCGGCCTCACGGGACTCAAAGACGCCGATGATCAGACAGCTCTGATGGTTCAGGCGATACAGAATCCACACATCGTCCATACATGCACCCATGTCGAAACGATCAACCCTCTCCACTGCGAATGAGAACATCCTAAGCCTCCGAGCCCTCTCTACGATCCCGCGACGTTCGCGGCTAACAGCAGGTATTCTGCCCGGAGAGCCGTAACATCGGCGCCTCGGTTTTTAAACTCCGTGTTACAGAAACGTGGCAATTGCCGACATCGCGCATCCGGCGAAATGGCAATTTGAAACGCGAGGGACGGGTGAAAACCGTTAAGGCCGCCCCGCGAGAATCGCGAAACGGCCCACATCACGAGAATCGGATGGAGGATGGATGTTGCCGGAGGTCGCGACCGATCAGCACGACGTCCGGCTTGTGCTGGTTACGGGATCCAGTTCTTGCTGATCGCTGCGTCGTCCGCGTAGATCACGCTATTCGACGGGTTGATACGGTCAGTGTAGTTCGCCAGGCTCCACTGCTGATTGTCGAACGTGGTGGTCTGGATCCCGCTGAGGTCGAAGAGCTTCACCCCGTCCTGCCAGATGGTGATCTGTCCGTTCGAGCCGGTGGATCGCTGAAAGTAGGTCTCGATATGTACCCAGCGACCGACCGGCACGTCGACCTGCGCTGCGGCCGAGTAGGATCGGCTGTGCATCGCATCCCACAGGTAGAAGTACATGTTTCCATCGGGGCGATTGCCGACGTTGAGCACCCACATCGGATCGACCTGTCCGCTGCTTGACTTACTCTTGAACTGCAGCACGTTCCACCACTGGTCCGGCGTGTAGTTCTGCGGGAAGTAATACCAGACACTGTAGTACGCGCTGGCGGGAAGCGAGTTCCCCTGCGGGTCGTTCCAGCGGAAGATCCGGGCGGCCTGCGCCGTGCCGTTCGCATCGCTGATCGCCATCTTCAGCGAAGTCGAACCGGAATGAGCTACGTCATGGCTAACTGTCACCGACCCGGTGCCGCTGTTGAAGACCGCCTCCCCATATTGCCCTTGCGTCCACTGATCCAGGTTGCCGCTCTCGGTATCCGCCGACCAGATCACGCCGCTCGACGAGATCGGCTGCGTCTGTGGTGCCTGGCTCGGTGGCGGTACTGGAGTGGGTGACGGCGTTGATGACGGAGTGGGGGACGGCGTCTCAACGGGGGTAGGCGACGGTGATGGCGTCGGCACAGGGGTCACGGTTGGCGTCGGCGACGGATCTGGGCTCACCAATAATGGGTCAGGCGAGGTCGACGCGTACTGACCGCTGCTGGTGAGTTCGATCTGATCGACATAAACCGCGGGCTGTGCGCGTCCACGCCACTCGTGCAGCACGACGTGTCCGATGACGGTATTGGCCGCGCCGAGATCGGCCAGTGGGATGGTGTAGGTCTTCCACTGATTCGTGACGGGCTGTCCGCCATAGGCGTCGAGCGACACTGGATCGGAGAGGTTATGGCCACTTGGATCGCGCAGGTAGACCGCATACTGCTGGTTACTCTTCGATGCTTCGAGCGAGAAGGTGAGCGAGTCGTAGCTCGCGCTATCCACGCCGCTGTCGCTGCGAATATCGAGTCCGGCCCAGGCTGCGGTAGCCCGATAGCTGATGGCGTACCGGCCACTGAATGTGTTGCGGGAATAGCGATAGTTGACGCTGGCATCCCAGGACTGGTCATACCAGCCCGATGCGAGCGCATCGTCGTAGATGACGTAGATGCCAGAGTTTGCATTCGAGCCGCTTGTGTTGGTGGTCGTTCCGCCAATCCAGCGTGAGCCGACTCCCCGTGCTGCCGCGGCCGGGACGGATGCCAGAAGGACGGCGACCACGGCGAACGCCGTGAGCCACCTTCGTTTTCGCTGCCAGATCATGATGAGATCCCCTCTTACTCCCGCATGCACAAGAACGCGGACCCTGCGAATCGGCTGGAGACCGTGCCTGTCTGCGCTGCTTCGTTCATTGGGGTTCCCACTTGCGGGTCGTTCAGGCTGACTGGGCCAGTCTCCTGGGCATCGCGCTCCCGCCTCGCGACGGGTTTGCCTTTGTCGGTCGCTTCGCCTGGCATATTCGTCTTGTCGAGGGAATTGTCATGAGTGGCGGGCGAGTGCCACAGGACCCATCGGTCCGTGCACGGGTAGCCATGGGTCATGGATTCGCCTAGGAGATTTGGCTAACCGTTGGCGCACTACCCGGCCCATGGGCCGATGAATCTCATACGCGCGTGGGCCGCAGCGGTTGCCCGTGGTCACGACTCGTGTGATAGTCGCTGCTACGCGTCCAGCGTGAACGGACGACATTGGACATGGCGAGGGGGCAGGATGAGCCAGGTTGGAGATGGTGGCGAGCGGCCAGCAATCAACATTCTTGGGGAGCTGGTGGCGCTGGGGCCGCTACGGCGCGACACGCTGCCGCGCTATCAGCATTGGATGAACGACGCCGAGGCGATGCGCGGCTATGACATGCCACGGCCGCTGACTGCTGAATGGCTTGACCGCTGGTACGAGCGGGTGACCGTCGTCGACAAGCACGCGCTCTTCACGCTGTACGAGCGATCCAGCATGACGGCGATCGGCCACACTGGCCTGCTCGACATCAATCGCGGGCATCGCCATGGCATGTTCGACATCTTCATTGGCGATCCGGACGCACGCGGTAAAGGCTACGGCAGCGAGGCCACCAAGCTCGTTCTGGACTACGCCTTCAACGGTATTGGACTGCAGAGCGTCTATCTGGAGGTTCTCGAGTACAACGAACCCGGCATTCGTGCCTATACAAAGGCTGGTTTTCGCGAGATTGGGCGCCTGCGCCAGCACTGGTTCATGGGTGGCCGCTTCTGGGACCTGGTCTACATGGATTGTGTGGCGGATGAGTTCGTCGGACTGCAAGTCAGAGTCGTGAGGTTCGCGCCAGCCGCTGGCCCACACGCCTGACAGACTGATCCCAATTGACGGCATGATGCCGTGATGGGAGACTCCCTCAGGTACACCCGCTCCCTGACGAGATCTCATAATTGGAGCCGTCCCAGTCCGGCGTATGGCTCTGACTGTCAACGACGGCACCACAACCGTGCGTACCTTCGAGGAGGTTCAGACGATGGAGAGTCCGTCCCCGATTGCCCCGGAGATCGTCCAGTCCTTTGTCGGTTCCGCTCATGGAGACCTCGAACGGGTTCGCGTATTGCTGCAGGAGCATCCTAAGCTTGCCAACGCCGCCTGGGATTGGGGTGGTGGTGACTGGGAGACCGGACTCGGCGCGGCCGCACACATGGGGCGTCGAGACATTGCTGAGCTCCTGCTCGCGCACGGCGCGCGTTTGGACATCTTCGCCGCCGCAATGCTTGGTCAGTTGTCGGTCGTTCAGGCGACGATCGAGGCGAACCCGGAAGCTCGCCATCAACCTGGCCCGCACGGTATCCCGCTCTTGAACCACGCGCAGGCTGGTGGACCGGCCGCCGCGGAGGTGGAGATCTATCTGCGTAGCCTGGAGTAAGCTGCGCCCCACCGTTTCCGGCCTCAGCGAAGGTGACGAATCAAGCGCCACCGTGCATTGGTCATCCAGAGCGAAGCGCAGCGGAGTTGAGGGATCCCATCATGCTCGACGGGTCCGCCTCTGGGCAGGGAGTGAGAGATGCTTCGCACTCTGCTCGGCATGGCACCTGGAGGACGATTCGCCTGCAGGTTCACCGAACTCACGAGGCCCCGACGATTGCCGCGGTTCGGCCCAACTCCTTGTCCAGCGAGATCGCCCAGTCCAGCGGCCGTGTCAGATCGCGGCCGGCTGGCGCAAGTGCCGCGCGGCCAAGGCGGCCACGACCGCACCGTAGACAAAGCAGAAGGGTTGCAGGCCGTGGGGCGCGATCCAGCCGAGTAGGATGACCTCGCCAATGATCCAGCCCATCAGAATGACACCGGCACCGAAGGAGCCGGTCATGCCCCATGGTTCGCGTCGCCACAGACCGTAGGCCGCGATCAGTTGGCTGCCGCCGACCGCGAGGGCCAGGACGATGCCCGGGATAAGGAAGCTGCTGAATGGCGTGCCATCTAGCATGTCGGTCTGCATTCCCAGTACATCGCCAGCCATCCCGCCGGCGAGAATCACGCCGCAGGCAATTGCCATGACGCCCATGAACAGCTCGAGCAGGATGAGTGTGAGTCGCTCGGTGTCGCGTGTCATCATCTCCACACCTCACTCTCGATACCCTCGAAGCTCATCGACGCGCGTGGAGGCGCTGGAATTCAAGACTGGCGATGGCGAACTCCAGCAGACCGACGACGAAGTAGACCAACTGATAGCCAATCATCGTCGCGTCATTGGAGCCGACGATGATCAGCTCTCCGATGATCCAGCCCATCATCACGCCACCGGCGAGGCCGGTTGCTAGCAGATACGATTCGGCGCGTCGTAGCGTGTACAGTAGAGCGACCAGTTGTGTGCCACCCACCAGCGCCGCCAGGATGATTCCGGGAATGCTGTAATCCGAGAAGAGGCTGCCGTCTAACCACTCCGCCGGAAGGTCAATCGTTCCGGCGAGCAGAGCTATGCCGCCCGCGATCGCGCTCAATGTGGCGAATACTTGAAGGGCGAGAAGCGCGATTCCCTCGGCGCGCCGTGCTGTCATGATCCACCTCCGTCGCTGGCTCGTGCCGGGGCCGAACGCCCCTGTCTGTCACTGTGATAGCCTGATTCCCGTTGACAGAACATGACGAACCCACATTCGATCGCAACAGTTTCGTGGCAAGGAGCGGATGCTGCTCCGAATCACAGTCGATGAGCGTCAGGAGGACGGTGAGCGAGCTATTCCATGGGTTACCGGTGCGACGTTCTGGTCGAGTGCTGCTGGTGAATCAACAGCAGGAGCTGCTGCTCTTCAGCGCCGAAGAGCGACTTCCGAACGGTGTCTGGCGCGAGATCTGGTTTCCGCCCGGCGGTGGAGTCGAAGGCGACGAGAGTTTCTCCGTGTGTGCGTCTCGTGAGCTGTTTGAGGAGACTGGCCTGGTCATTGATGCTGAATCGCTTGGACCGATTGTGGCGCGGCGCAGCGGCGGATTCTTTCTCTCTGGTATCGAAACCTGGGCCGACGAGGCACTCTTCCTCGCCAGCGTCGCATCGTGGGATGTTGATGTCTCCGGGTTCACGCCACTCGAACGACAACAGCTCACGGCACATCGCTGGTGGCCACTCGCTGAGCTGGCGACGACCGAGTCTCAGGTCTTCCCTTCGGCGGCGGAACTGGTGAACCTGGTTTCGCGCGTCCTGGCATCTGGGCCGCCAGCCGAGCCCGTGGTCCTCTCCTGGACGAACCCGCCAGGATGGCCCCGAGTCGATCAGCAATCTCGATAGAAAGGGTATCGGTGACCTACCGCACTGCCTGCCACACGAAGAACCCAACCAGGATCGCCAGAACGAGCCAGATGAGGACGATTACCACCGCCGCGATCCAGTTCGTCGGCTTGCCGGAAGCACTGCGATCTCGGGCGAGCTCGCGATGCTCCGCCAGAATGTCGGCAGGGATCAGCCGCCGCGAGATCAGCATGAGGAGAGGTACCAGCAGCAGATCGTCCAGGAATCCGATGACCGGGATGAAGTCCGGGATCAGATCGATCGGGCTGAAGAGATAGCCGAGCGCAATGCCGGCGAAGAGACGCGCATACCAGGGAACCCGCGGATCGCGATAGGCGAGATAGAGGGCATGCCCCTCTGTCTTGAGTTGGCGCGCCTGTCGCTTCCAACGATCGAACAGACCTGGCGCTTTCTTCGCGGCTGTCCGACTGGCGTTCTCTTCACTCCTCGCCATGCCAGATCTCCCAGCCCTCTTTGAAACCGTAGTAGACGATGACGAGCCCGGCCAGTGGATCTGCCCACCACCAGCCCGCAACCGCGTTGAGGATCAGCCCGATCAACACGGCTCCGGCCAGATAGGCGTCGATGACCGTCACGTGCGCTTCAGTCGACAGGACCGGGTTGCCGAGCTCTTTGCCGGTGCGTCGCTTGCCGTAGGCGAGCGAGAGCATCGCGACGAACGTTGCCGCCAGCCAGATGATGCCGCCGATCGACTTTGCCGGGTGTTCGGCTCGAAGCAGGGTGTAGGCGATCTGCGCAAGAATGTAGGCGGCCAGCGCGAAGAAGGCGATGCCGATCATGCGCAGCGCTCGCTGCTCGCGCGCTTGGTCGACTCCTTTGAGCTGCCAGACCACCACCACAGACGCGAAGATCTCGATCAGCGAGTCGAGTCCGAACCCGGCCAAAGCAACCGATCCGGCGGCGATGGCGGCCAGGATGACGATCACCGAGCCAACAACGTTCCAACCAAGCGTCGCATATTCGAGCAGCAGTCCACGACGAACAAGCGTCACTGCGAGCGTTGAGTCGGCTCGAGGCGTGCGTTCCGTTCCCGTCGCCACCCTCGCATTCCCCCTACTCGAAACAATCGATGACTTCGTCATCACTCGATATGTCTTTGGTCCACTGGACGTCTGGATGATTATCTCAGGTTCGATCGCCCCAACGCAGATCAGGTGGACGACCTGCGCCTACTTCGATGACCTGCCAGGTCACACTTGACGGCGAACACTCCCCATGCCATTATGAGAAATTCTGTCGTTTTCGTGCTGGGAGGAATCGTGAGTGAGTCATCGAGCGAGCGGGCGACACCAGATCTCAACCTGGAAGTGCGTCAGCTTTGGGATCAGAAGGCCGCGTTCTGGGACGGGCGCTACGGTGAAGGGAACGAATTTCACAAAACGTTGATCGAGCCGCCGTCGGAGTTGCTGCTCGACATTCAGCCTGACGAGCTAATTCTCGACGTTGGCTGCGGCAATGGCGCGTTCGCACGCTGGATGGCGGCGAAAGGCGCACGGGTGGTGGCCTTCGATTTTAGTAGCGTGTTTCTGGAGCTGGCTCGGCAACGGACGGTGGAGAACGCCGACCGCATCGAGTACGTTACCATCGACGCGACCGACGAGACGCAACTGCTGGCGCTGGGGTTGCAGCGCTTCGACGCCGCGGCGGCAAATATGGTGTTGATGGACATGGCGCGAATCGACACGCTGGCGTCCTGCCTCGTCAAGCTGCTCAAACCAAACGGCCGCTTCGTCTTTACGGTGCAGCATCCATGTTTCAATTCCAACGCGGTCGACATCTTTGCCGAAGCCGGACCGGAGGATGGGACGATCGTCGAGAGCCACGGCGTTCGTGTACGTGGCTACCTCGACGTCCCGCCCGGCAAGGGTGCTGGGATGCCGGGAGAGCCGAACCCACATTATTACTTCCACCGGCCGTTGCACGAGCTCTTTCGACCCTTCTTTCAAGCTGGATTTGCCATCGATGGCTTCGAGGAGCGAGCGTTTCCGGGAGGTGCTCCGGGTCTGAGCTGGGGTAGTGTTGGACAGATCCCGCCAACGCTGACCGTGCGGATGATTGTCGTCTCGCGGTGAGAGCGTGGCGATCAGGGTCGAGTTTTATCGGGGTGCGTGAAGATCGGATGACCGTATGCCTGCTCTCGCTCGGTCATCCAGGCGTCAAGCGCGATGAAGGCGCGCTTGCGTGCTGTGTCGTCGACCGGCTGGGAGTCCTGCGGAACCTCTGAGACCTGCCAGCCGTTCGACTTGATGTCATGGCTGATGACAACCCCGCATTCACGGCAGTGATACAGATAGCGACTGCGCGTCGGTTGTGCGATCCAGGCAGAGTGCTCACATCGACGCGACGACACTCGGGGTACTCCTCAAAATTCCCGAAACAGACGGCTGCGTTGCGCACCTGTTCAGATCGCGTGAAGCGTGCCAGCAAATGCAGAACGTTGATCGCCAATGAACGCGAACGACCGCATGGTCCTGTCCAGATACCAACGCGATATCAATCGACCACGTTCGTCGCCAATCTGCCGGTTGCTGATCGAGTCGCGGCCATCATGCGCATGCGTGAGGCTGGGATCGGACATGCGCACGATGATTAAGGTAAGCGCAATGCTCGTCATCGGCGTTACGACGGAGAACGAGCGCTATGCTGGATCCGAATCCGATTGTGGCGACGAGCCTGATAGCCTTCAATCCGACAACCTCGCGGCTAGGTGCCAGATGATCCTCCAAGCATTACGGGTTGCGCCGGTGCTGCTCGCGTTCTTCTCCGTGACGTTGTCTGCTGGCACAGGCCACTTCCTAACCGTTTGGAAGTTCGCTGCGGGGCATGTCCACGGAGACGCGATCAAGATACCTGTCCCCACAGTGTGAAGTTGACGAAACTCATTTCGCGCGATACTATTACGTAGGACGTACTACGTGCCACGAAATATAAGAACTGTTCGAGAACGAAAGGAATTCGATGCCCGTTAAGATCAGCGACCTGGGGCGCTTCTCCGAGCCAGCGCTCCTGATTTTGTCGAGTCTGGCCGGTGGACCGAAGCACGGCTACGCCATCATGATGGACGTGCAGGAGTTCAGCGGTACCAAACTCGAACCGGGCACCCTCTATGGTGCCTTGACGCGCCTGGAGCAGCGTGGTTGGATCGTGCCGCTCCCGGCCGAGGAGCGCCGACGACCGTATCGTCTTACGGCGGAGGGCGCGTCCGCGCTGGGGAAGCAGCTTGAGAGCATGGGAGAGGTCGTACAGGCGGGTCAGCAGCGGCTGGCGGCCTACGGCTCGTAGGAGGAATTGGGTGCGCGTCGACACAGTGCTTCGCTGGTATCCGCCGGCCTGGCGCGATCGATATGAGACTGAAATGACGGCGGTGCTGGAGCAGCATCAGGTGACGCTCGCCACCTGGGTTGATTTGTTGCGAGGCATGCTCGACGCTCGGCTCGATCCGGCGTTTGGTGGAAGGATGGGATCGGTGGCAGCCCGGCTGCGGCGATCCGAGATCGTCGTCTTCTGCAGTTTTGTCGCCTTCGTGGTTGCCGGGATGGGCTTTCAGAAGATGACCGAGGACGCTGACAAGGCTGGCGTCATGCAGTCGCATCTGGCGGTCGGCGTCGGCTATTACGCGGTCATCATTGGGGCGATCGTTGCCGCGCTAGCAGTCGTAGCCGGTGGCGCACCGATCGGTCTTAGCGTGCTGCGTCAGGCCCTGTCGGGTCGCCGACTGGACATCTTTGGCCTGCTCGCGGTGCCGGTGGTGATGGGGCTGGCGGTGATCGGCTGGGGATCCTACGTCGGGCACCAGCATCAGACTCTCACGGCGGGTGTGCGCAGCATGATCGTCTTCGCCATGGTCGCCATCGCACTGAGTGCCGCCGCGGTCTCGCTCGCCGTCTCGCGAGCCGACTTGACCGAAGCCACGGTACGCTTCGCACGGATCCCGGCGCTGGTCGCGGGCCTGGGTATGGCCTTGAGTCTGGGAGGGGTGATCCTCTGGGGACTCAGCCTGCGAGCGTCCGCTCCGAGCTTCTACGCGCTGAATGGTGGTGCGCTGCAGTCGTACGCCTATTTCACCTGGGTGCGCGTGGTCGCCGTGATGGGGCTGTCGATGCTGATGGCCCTTATTGCCCTCTGGCGTATGAGTGGGTCGTCGCATCAGGAACAATTGACTGCCTGATCGCCCACTGCACCATCAAATCTGAGTCCGCCGAGCCGTCCATAATCGGACGGTTCGTCTGTTTTGGAGCGCTTTCCACTCGAGGACATCTGTTTGCCTCTGACGAAGCAGGGCGGGCCCGTACACAGGTTTCGCAGCATCTCTATCACCGCGTTCTCAGTCCGTTATCCCCAAAGGTCTGCTAGACTGGGCGGTCGAGGTCATCCGGACGCCTAGCGCAGTGCTTTGCGAGAGACCGGGCACATGCGAGTCACCGACACGCGGATATCGGACGAGTGCAGGATGGATGGGTTATCGTGACCAAACTGAGCAAACTGGTTCTCGGGTTCGACCTGGAGCGGCCCTACGTCGAACGGATTCGCCGCACCTATCCAGAGGTCGAGGTCGTCGTCTGCACCGATCGTTCCGAACTGCCCACCGCGATGCAGGGCGCGCAGGCGCTGATCGGTTGGGGCCTGAACGCCGAGCTACTGCGCAATTCGCCGGAGCTGCGTTGGTTCGCGATCGGCGGCGCGGGTGTCGACGGCGTTCTCTTTCCGGAATTGGTCGAGAGCGACGTCATCTTGACCAACAACAGCGGCGTCCACGCGCCGCATATGGCCGAGTACCTGCTAGGGATGATGCTCGCCTTCGCGCGCGGTTTGCCCGAGCTAATGCGAGCTCAGGCCAAACATCAGTGGCGCGGCCGGGACGGACTGACGGTCTACGAACTCGGTCGCCAGACCCTGGGCGTGGTTGGCCTGGGTGATATCGGCCAGGCGCTCGCCTGGCGCGCCAACGCGCTGGGGATGCGGGTGATCGGCTCGCGACGTCACGTTGGCGATCCGCCGCGAGGCGTCGAGCAGCTTTACCCGCCGGAGGGGCTGCACCAGTTGCTGGCGGAAGCGGACCACGTGGCGATCACGCTGCCATTGACGAGCGAGACGCGCGGATTATTCGGTGCCGCCGAGTTCGCCATCATGAAGCCGACCGCCTTCATCTACAACATCGGACGCGGCGCGATCATCGAGAATGACGCCCTGCTCGAGGCGCTGCGTAGTGACCAGATCGCCGGGGCCGGACTCGACGTCACCGATCCCGAACCACTTCCAGCCGACTCTCCCCTGTGGGACATGGAGAACGTGGTGATCACGGCACATACCTCGGGACGCGGGCCATTCTACTGGGAACGGGGCATCGAGCTGCTGGTCGAGAACATCGGCCGCTTCATGCGCGACGAACCCATGCTCAACGTCGTTGACAAGCAGGCGGGGTATTAGCCATTCCCACACGCTCATCGATAGCCACCTGTCGCTATCGTACCCACAACGAGGATGGACGTTTTGCAGGGGAGAGGCTTGTTCCCTCCCGCGTACGTTCGCTACATCCACGATAGGAGCACATGAACTGCTCCCTTACAGGAATGCGGACAATGCCGCCCACAATCTCGGGCGACGTATGCGTCGCCCCTACGACGATGTCAGCCGATACCAGACGTCGTAGACGGTCTGCGTGCCGACCTCGGTGGTGGTCTCTTCGATCAAGGTGAATCCGAGCCGCTCGTAGAATCTGCGGCCGTGGGTGTTATCGCCGAAGACGTTGACCAGCACGTCTGTCACGCCGCGTGCGCGCAGGGTTTCGAGCGCTGCTTGCCACAGTTTCTGGCCAATGCCGCCGCTCCGGAACTCGGGATCGACGTAGAGGCGGGTAAGCTCGGCGGTCGTTTCGTCGTGTGGCTCCATGGTGATGAAGCCCGCGATCTGGCCATCGATCTCCGCTACCAGCACATCACAACGTTGGTTCTCGATGACCTCGCGCAGGCGTTCGAGCGACCAGAACTTGCCCGCCAGGTATTTCTGCCGGTTGGCCGGTTCGATGAATTCGGCATAGGTCGTTTCCCAGCCGGTCACGCCGATGGCTTTCAGTCGTTCCGCGTCGTCAGTTTTCCCGGTCCGAATTCGCACGTCTGTCGTCATCCAATCCTCCCGAGCGCAAACTACCACAGCAGAACCCGCAGCGGGCGTCGCTATCCGCGTGATTGCACTGGACCACGCGAGGTTTTCCGCTCATCATTCAGGCGGGCGTATGGCGAAGGGGAATCGCCGACGCCGGGAAACGCACCCAGGATTTGTCGGCAACATCGAAAGGAGGCCGCGTGCGCGGCGCAAGACCATTCGTTCAATGGCGAGATGCGGCGGTCGAGCGGAAGGTGCTTGACAGTATCACCCTTGACGTTCCCTGGAAGGTGGTCGAGAAGTTCTCGACGCTGGTCCGGCTATCCGGCTCGAAAGAGGAGCGGGAAGCAGTCGATACGCTGATCGAGCAGCTCACGGCCGCAGGATTGCCCTATCAGCTCTACGAGCCGGAGTGCTTCATCTCAATCCCACTTAGCGCGACCGTCCGAGCCGATGAGCCAGACGGCAAATCGTTCCGTGCCAAGACCGTTGCCATGTCCGTTTCGACCGACGGTACCGAAATCACCGGTGAACTGGTCTACGTTTCGAGTTCGGCGGCCGCGACCGGAGCGGGCGACGTCTTCTCGGTCGGAGTCGACCTTGGCGGTGCCGACGTGTCGGGCAAGATCGTGCTGACCGAGGGTATGGCGTCACCGGGTAAGGTCAAAGACGTGATGGCGGCGGGAGCGCTGGCCGGAATCTTTATCAACCCGGGCGAGAACATCCATGAGGGGATCTGCACCACCATCTGGGGTACACCAGACCTCGACTCCATGGTGCGCCAGCCATCCATTCCAGTCGCCGCGGTGAACAACCCGGATGGCCAGGAGTTGATAGCCCTGGCACAGCGAGGCGGCACGGTGGCGCTATCGACGCAGCTCGATACGGGCTGGCGTCGCATCCCGGTACTGGTGACCGAGATCAAAGGAGCCAACTCCTCCGACGAGTACGTGTTGCTGCACGGCCATCTCGATTCCTGGCATGTCGGCATCGGCGACAACGCTACCGGCGACGCCACCATGCTCGAGATCGCGCGCGTCTTCTGGCAGCATCGTCACAGCCTCAAACGCAAGCTGCGCGTTGCCTGGTGGTCGGGGCATTCCCACGGCCGCTACGCCGGGTCGACCTGGTACGCCGACACCTTCGCCATCGACCTGGCCAACCACTGTGTGGCCCAGGTCAACTGCGATTCGCCTGGCTGCCGCTGGACCAATACCTACAACGAACTGACCGCCATGAGCGAGACCGAACCCTTCATCGACACGGTCATTCGGGACATCACCACCATCACGCCGCAGCCGGAGCGGCCGGTTCGAGCGGGCGATTACTCCTTCAACGGCATCGGCATCACCTCTTACTACATGCTCAGCTCGACCATGTCTCAGGAGTTGCGCGATGAGAAGGGCTACTATGCCGTCGGAGGCTGCGGCGGCAATATTCAGTGGCACACCGAGGACGATCTGATGCCAGTGGCGGACAAGAGCAATCTGATCCGCGACATGCGCATGTACGCCGCCTCGGTGCTGCGGACGATCAACGCGCCGGTACTCCCCTTCGACTGGACGCGCACCACCGCCGAGCTGCGGACTACGCTGGCCAGCTATCAGGAGGCAGCCGGCAACGAGTTCGACTTCAGTCCAGCCCGGGCGGCGCTCGATGCTCTCGAGCAGGCACTGGAGCGGATGTACGAGGATCCACTCTCGAAGAAGGATGAGGTAGCCGAGCGCATCAACTTCGCGCAGAAGCGATTGGCGCGGCTGCTGGTACCGGTCAACTACAGCCGGATGCCCGACTTCTATCATGACCCGGCACTCGACGTCGCGCCGCTGCCCGATCTGGCCCCTGCGCTCTCGATGCCGGAGGCGAAAAGCGATCCGGCGCGACGCGGCATTCTCAAGGCGCACCTGACGCGCGGTCAGAACCGGCTCATCTGGGCACTGCAGAACGCGCGCGAGGTGGTTGAAGCGGCCATCGACTGAGCAGGGTTCCCACCGAGTCTATCGTGGTTGGTTTGCCGTGGAGGAGCGGGTTCATCTCTGAGTCGCGTTCCTCCATGGCAGAAGCGTGCCGCGACTATCATCGTGTTTCACCGTTAGCACTGTGTTACCAGCGGGCGAACGATCGTTGGTAGCAGAATGGTCGATGTCAACCGTGTTGTGACGTGCATGGATCTTGCGCGATCTGTTTCGTCGAAGATTGGGCGGCAAAGATGTGTCGCAGCATCGCAAGAGGTTCGCGTAACCGGACTCCCGTTGATGGAAGACAGCCGGTATCCATGAGACGACGTTGGATCTCCCCATATTTTCTGGCATCCGCTGCGCTGCTCATGATGCTGACCGCATGCCAATCTGGCTCCGGAGGATCATCTCAGACTTCAGCGCCAACTTCGCCTGGGGTGTCAACGCAGACCGTGACGAGAGCTCAGGTTACTCCGACTCCAACTATCACTCCAACCGTGTCCAGCGTGACGTCGCCCGCGACTGAAACATCAGTCGGGCCCACCAGCTCAGCCGCGCCCCCAACCGCGGCTTCAGCGGCGTTGGTGAGTGAGGGACAGCAGATCTTTCAGAGCGGCATTGGCCCCGATGGCCAGCAGATTTCGCGGACCGCCACGACTATCGGCGGCATGATGGGCGGTGGGATGATGGGGAGCGCGGGATGTGCCGCCTGTCACGGTCCTCAGGGTCAGGGTGAGCAGACGCCAATGTTCTCCGCCCCCAATGTCACCTACGGCAATCTGACGAACCCGCAGGGCATGCGGGAACTCGACGGAAGCCGTGGACCGACTTACACCGACGCCCTGATCAAGCGCGCAGTGGAGCAGGGGGTCGGCGCCGATGGCGATACGCTTGACACCACCATGCCCCGCTGGCAGATGACCGAGCAGGAGTTCAGCGCCCTGCTGGCCTACCTCAAGACATTGCCGTGATGCTGCGGAGCCAGGCATACGAACGGCCATCTATCCAACGTGTAGATGGCCATTCCGTTGTCGTTGAGCGATCGAGGTCAGGAAGCCGGATCCATCGCAACGAAGTCCCCGCACCAGACGTGCTGCCAGATCGCGCCCGTCGAGCTCTGAATCGAGAGCATGCCGGTGATCTTGCCGTTCTGCATGGTGTGGAACGTGAAATAGCCGGGGAATGCGGTGGCGTCGGTCGCGTTGACACCGGGGTGATTCTGATCCAGCCACGACTGCACGCGGGCCCGCGCTGTTTCGGCGGTCAGTGGCTGGTTGAGGGGTGTCCCAGAGCCGGGATAATATCCCTCGGCCTGATCGCCGTCACACCAGCCGTAACCGGTCGAACTGCCCGGTGTCGCCGCCGTGTCACCTTGGTGGCCATATCCACCCATCATGCCGTAGCCGTGACCGGCAGCCGAGCCGTTGTCGTCACCATCGTCACAGCCGCCCATCATGCCGTAGCCGTAGCCGCTGGCTCCCATCATGCCGTAGCCATAGCCGGTGTTGCCGTTCGCTCCATAACCCGGCATGTGCTGGCGTAGGTTGGCTCCCTGGCTGCCGTACATTGGGCTGTACGTGGTGTTCCACATCATGGTCGGTCCTGGTTCGGGATAGACGTCGCCGCCGTTCAGGTTCATCACCATCTCGAAGGCGCCCGCGCCAGTCTGACTGTCGACCGCGTCCGCGTAGAACTGATTGGAGAATTGCATCACCTGGCCGACTTTGAGGTGACTGTAGCCGAGCTGGTTGAGATACTGCGTGAAATCTGATCTCGCCTGAGTCAACGAGATCGCCGTCAACGCTGACTGGCTGGCGGATGTTGTCGCTGCTGGAGCGCTCGTAGCCTGAGTACTGGCAGGATGATTCGAATGCGCGCCCATGCGCGCCGCAACCGGTACGACCGCCGCCACTGCTAACAGTACGACGCTCACGATTCCAATCACGATCATTTTTCGCCGTCTCACCACGTCTTCCTTCCCGTTTCGTGGTGCCGTCGGTCGAGCATCAGCGCGCCGTATCCTGCAGCGTGTGGCTGGCCTGGCGGTACTCCTCTTCGCTAATCTCTCCGCGGGCAAAGCGCTCGCGCAGCAGCCGTGTTGCCTGATCTTCACTTCTCCGATCAGAGGACGACTGTACCGGGTGCGAGAACGCGCGCGTCAGGCCAAAGACGACCAGCGCCAGCAGGGCGATCCAGAAGACTGCCATTACTACTGCGCCGATCCAGGCCCCGCCAAACGCGCCGTCCCATCCGTAACCGAACATCATTGGATTTCTCCTCTTCATCTTCAACGTGGCAGTTCAATTTGGCCCATATCCCAGCTTAGGGACGCTCGCTCAAGGACAGCTGCGGAGAATCGTCAAGATTTCCTCAAGCGTTGAAGCGGAGATCGATGCGGCGTCGAACGGACTCGTATCCGGCAACCTCACGCCACAGAACCAGCCTACGCTCGCGACCGTGTCGTGGATGTGACGAACAGTTCGCGCGACGTTACAAAACCGTGCATACCCCCAGTGGGTATGAGTCGATGAGAAGAGGTGCATAAGCGGAACTCGGCCAGCGCACGTGTTACCCACCGTACCCGGTGGAAGCCGCGCGGTTACATGGCCTCTTTCAGACCTTTGCGTACCAGCCACCAGTTCATGGGGTAGGCGGTGAAGAAGCCGAGGATCATGCCGATCTGCATCATGAACCAGTAGGTCGGCTCGTCGGGGTGCAGTGGCGGGCTGAAGAAGACGAAGCGCATCAGCAGCATCCAACCAAACAGCCCAATCTCGAAGGCGGTCAGCGAGAGCGTGTCGGCCTTGATTGCCGCGATGAAGCCCTGTCCGAGCGAGAGGTTGCGCATTGGGGCGATGGTGAAGTACTGGAAGACGATTCCCAGCGTGTAGGCCAGGATGTAGTCGCCGATCAACTCTGGCCAGAGCGCGATTCCCGCGAGGGTGACACCCCAGAAGAAGATTGACCATTCGGCGACGATGTCGCCGAGCGTGCAGCCGCCGCCGCAGTGCGTGACCGCCAGCGTCACGGTTTGCCAGAAGGGCTTCTTCTGATGCTGCATCTTCCCGTGTGACTCTTCCTGTTGCTTTTGGTGGTGGGAAACGGACATCTGCCGTCGCCTGGGCTGGCGGCCCATCGTCCAATAGGCGACGATGGCAAATGGACCAAAGTAGAGGGCGGTCACGGGCCAAACCACCTCCATGATCCACATCTTCTGACGGTGTCCGGTGACAAAAATGTCGAAGAGGATGATGAGCGCCGAGATTCCGGCGAGCGACAACGAGATAATGGCGACGATCTCGAGCGCGTCCACAATGCCTCCTTCATATACCCCAGGCCCCTATCCGATCTGCAAGCTCGCAAGTCTGGGGCCAGTTGGCCGCACTCGAGATTTGGAGTCCGGCTGGGAGGCTGGAAGTGACGGATCGGGGCTACGTTTCCGGCCGGTAGTTGCGCTCTGGTCGGAGATGAAGGGCGTCGGCTGGCTCGATGTGAACCGTCACGTCAGACGTGAGCCCGATCTGGCGTTCGACGCGTTCGGCGACCTGACTGGCGATTTCGTGTGCTTCGTCCACGTGCATGTCAGGATCAACCTGGATGTGGAGGTCGACCCAGATCATGCCTTCGGCGCCGCGTGTGCGAATGTTGTGCACGCCGCGCACTCCCACGACCGAGCGGGCTGCTTCTTCGATCGACTGCGTTGAGGCCACCGCGACGTCGGAGAGGGAGAGCGCCGCCTCGCGGATGATCATCCACGCGCCCCAGGCGATGACCGCCGCTACGACTACGGCCAGCGCGATGTCTGCCCAGATCAGTCCCAGGCGCACGGCTATCAGTCCGGCGATAACCGAAAGTGTTACGAAGACGTCACTGCCGGTGTGGCGCGAATCGGCAAGTAGAATCGAGCTACGTAGCCGACCGCCCACCCGACGTTCCCAGTTCGTGATCAGCACGTTGATCACCAGTGTCGTGATCATCACCACGAAGCTGATCACCGTCACTTCGGGGTGCTCGCCGGTCTGGATGCGGTGGACCGACTGCTGCACGATCTCGAGCAGTGCCAGGATCATGAAGAGGGCGATCGCCAGTGACGTCAGCGTCTCGAAGCGCCGATGTCCGTACGGGTGGTTGGGGTCTGGCGGACGGGCGGCGATGGCCAATCCGGCCAGCCCGACAACGTTCGATGCGCCGTCGAGCAGCGAATTCAGGCCGTCGGCCGACATGCTCAGGCTGTTCGAGAGGACGCCGTAGCCGAGTTTGGCGATGGCGACCGCCAGGTTGAGGACCAGTACGCCCAGCAGAACGCGCTGGATCATACGCGTGCGTTCAGCAGTGTGGTTTCGGATATTGACTCCCGATCGACGTCGTGGCGGTGCCAGTGAAACGGATGCACGGCGGCCCGGCCCGAATGAGCGCCGGTGTGACCATCACACCGATTAACTCTAGTTGTTGTGATGCCGGTTAGTCACGGGGAAATCGGATCTTTCGACATCGCGAAAATCAGCGAGCATCGCCGCTAAGACCGAACGTCAGGACGGATAGGGGCTGTACAGAATCCCTTCGATTTCCGACCATAGGTGTTGAGAGAGCCGCTTCGGACGGACGGGGGCCGCGCCCATGGACGCCCAACAATTCGTCGCACGAGCCAGGAAGATCTATGCCATCGACGTGCTCTATCGAGCCGGGCAGGACTTCGGCGAGCAGCACGGCTCGATCTATGCTTCGGCGATCTCCTACTATGCGATGTTCTCGCTCTTCCCAATCATCATACTGGTCGCCACCATCTTCGGTTGGGTTGCGCGTGGCACCGATCTGCAGACGCGTGTAGTAGATGCCATCGTGAACCAGCTGCCACCTGGTGCAGGGTTTCGATCTCAAGTTCAGAGCGTAGTCTCCGTGTCGGCAACCCAGGGCGGATTGCTCGGGTTGCTCGGGTTTCTCGGCACCTTCTGGACGGCCGGGAGCATGTTCAGTGCCCTGCGGCGCGGGCTCAACGTCGCGTTCGACGTGCCCACGGCTCGACCGTTTATCACTGGGCGATTGTTCGACGTGTTGAGCGCGTTGGGGGTCGGCGTGCTGGCACTACTCTCGCTGGGGGCCACCGCGGCGCTTGGTATCGTGCGCGCGGTCTCGGCGCGTCACTTTCAGGGTCCGTTCATCAATCTGGTCTGGGGCCTGGTCTTTTTTCTCTTCCCGTTCGTATTGTCGTTTGCCGTCTTCGTCATGATCTATCGTCTGATCCCCAACCGGCGCGTGCATCAGCGGGATCTCAGAATCGCTGCGGTGATCGCCGCTTTCGGCTTTGAGTTAGTCAAGGCTGGATTCACGATCTATGTCGCCAACTTCGGCAGCTATCAACAGGTTTACGGTGCGCTCGGCGGCGTGGTCGCCTTTCTCTTCTTTGTCTATCTTGAGTCGATGATCGTTATTTTTTCGGCTGATGTCGCGTCGGAGCTTTCCAAAGATCGTGGTCCTCAGGCCGCCCGAGTCGAGCGTCCCCGTTCCATGTCGCCCGCGTCTTGAGATGTGCCGGCCTCATGCGTAGTCACCGCGGCCCCGACGCAACGTCCTCGCCGGTTGGATCCTGCTAATCCTGTGATCAGCCCGACAAATCAAGAAACCGGGGATCGCATTTTGCTCGAGTTGGAACGCTTCGGCGGTTTGATCGCAACCACCTGAGTGATTGATATGAAGGGATCGAGGATGTTTCGTGGCGTTGCACTGTGCCTGATTGCCGCGCTGCTGCTGAGTGCATGCGGCGGCTCCGGAAAATCAAACACTGCGACGATCTCGTCTACCGCGGCGGTCGTCGTCTCGACCGACACTCCCAATGCCACACCACAGCCAACCAGCACGCCTCAACCGACCGCGACTCCCAGTCCCACCGCGACACCGCTTCCGACCGCAACCCCTCAGGCTACTCCACGGGCAACGCCTGTGGTGACGAGTGCCACACCAGTTCCGACCGATAAGGTGGTGGCGGAACTGGCCGAGGGTGTCACGGCGGCCTATCAGGCAGTGAATCCGACGAGTTCATTCAGCGCGGGTGCGCCGAAGATCTACCTGGCGTTCAGCACCAAGGACCTTCCTGCAGGATCGTTGCTCGAGACTGCCTGGATCGCTGTGAAAGTGGATGCCGACGTTCCAGCGGACTACCAGATCGATCGGGCGCATCTCACCGTTCAGGGCAGCCAATCGGGAGACTTCTCGCTCAGCCGGCCGGCCGACGGATTCCCAACCGGTTCCTATCGGGTAGATCTGTATCTCAACGGCACGTTGATCGGCTCGTACAAATTCGAGGTGAAATAGTCAGGCGTGTGCGTGCGTCGCTCGACCTTGATGGTCGTGCGAGGCACGTCTTTACTCCAGATCGTTTGATCGCGTCCACCTACGGCAATGCGCACGTCGCTGCGAGCGCATGAGAAAAGCCGGACCGGGTCGTTTCCCGGTCCGGCTGATTCAGCCTGTGAAGCGCTGGCGCTGGTTGGGCGCTACTTGGGGATGACCTCCGCCAGCACCTTCTGGAAGGTCGCCTGGCCACCCGAGCCCGAACCGTCGTCGCCTACTTCGAGACCGATGGAGCCAGTCGTCAGTTGCGAATCAGTGAACGAGTCGATGTCCGTCCCGTTGGCAGTCAGCGTGATGGTGTTGCCGATCACCGTTAGCTGCAGCGTGTTGGTCTGCCCGACCTTGATGGCGGATGAGGCCTTCGGATCGACCAGCGAAGTCCAGGTGCCATGGACCTCGACGCCGCAACCGTATTTGCCGTCCGGGTTGAGATAGCAGTCGTAGTAGCTCAACTTCTGGTTACTGTCCTCGGAGTAGCGAACGACCAATCCGCCGTAGCCTTTCTGAACCGAAACGTCCGCCTGGATCGTGGCGTCGGTGGAATTCGGGACGGATTGCGGCGAAAGGACGTAGCCGGTATTGGCCGACGTGTCGACGTTATAGCTGCCGCCGCCGATCGAAGCGTTCAGATCGTTCCCGTTTCCGACTGGCCAGTCACCAGTATTACTGGTGAAGTCCCAGGAGAAGTCCTTGGTATTGCCCGTGTTTCCAGTGCTGGTCCCGCTGCTCGACGTTGCCGTGGCACCGGCCAGTGGCTGGCTATCGATCACTGCAAGCTTGGATGTCGATACCGACTTGCCGACGGTGATCTCGCCAGCGAGGGTCTGGGCGGCGCTGGCCGTAATGTTCAGGAACTGAACCTTGAGCACGTCGCCGTCCTGATGTGAGCGGAGGATCTTGCAGACGTCAGCCATCGAGTTGACGTCGAGACCAGCCAACTGCGTCAAGAGAAACGCCTGCTCAACGCCAGCCACCGAGGCCGGGCTGTCGGATGCGACCGCCTCGACGACCATGCCCTTATCGGTGCCGAAGTAGTCCGAGTAGTCGTTGGGGCCCAGGTTCATGCCCAGGTAGAGCCGGTTATGGCCGGATTTCAGATCGGGAATGACCTGCTGCGCCTGGTCGATGCTAATGGCGTAGTTGATGCCTGGCGCGGTCTGGCCAAAGCTCAGTGTGTTGATGCCGATCACCTGTCCCTTGGTGTTGACCAGGGGACCGCCGGAATTACCATGATTGATCGCCGCATCGGTCTGGATCAGGCTCTGGTATGGCTCAAGCGTCTGATTGAGCTTCGAGACGATGCCGCGCGCGATGCTGATGTCGGTGCCGATATCGAAGTTAAGGGGGTAGCCGATCGCTGCCACGTCTTCACCAACGTGCTGCGTGCTGCTCTTGCCGAAGGTCGCCGGGGTTAGCCCCGTCGTATCGTCGACCTTGATCACGGCGAGGTCATCACACGGCGAGACACCGACAACGCGCGCGGGTCGCTCTTTGGACGATCCTGACGTGTAGACCGAAAGGGCCGACGCCCCGTCTACGACGTGCGCGTTGGTCAAGATGTAGCCGTCACTGGACATGACGATGCCGGTGCCGGAGGTGAGCATCGCGTTCGACACCGCGGAAGCCGGAACCTCGGTGCGAATCATGACCGTCGAGGGCGTCAGCAGGTTGATGATCTGCTCCCAGGTCAAATCGGGCATTGGGGTTGCCCCCTGGGTTGCGACCGAAGTCGATGTGCTTGCACTGCCGCTCTTGGTCGCGGACGAGACGGACGTGCTGCTTTTGCCCGAGCTCGTGCTCGTTTTGGTGGAGTTGTTGGTGGAACCACATGCAGGCAGAATGGCCAACGCCAAGATCACGGCGCAGACCGAAAGCCGTTTGAACATCCTCGCCAACCTTTCCAAGACATCCGGCTGGTTCCAGGACTGCCACTGGATCCCCCGCGCCGGTCCTCCTCAATTCCTCGTCGCGCGACAGTCGTCTTGCTGCTGCCCAGGAGGATGTCCTGGGGATTTTGCGAGAACCTGCTGACGTGTCTTCCGACGTGAGGAGCTTCACCGTTTCACGCGTTCGCTCACTTCGGCCTGATGCGCTCAGTTGCCGGAAGTGACCACCAGATTACGCGCCGGATCGTCATCAGCAGCAGGATCCCCACGTGCCCGCTAATTAGCCGGCACTCTGCATAAGAATGTGTGCATGGAGTCTGCCCTTCTCCAGGATACACACAATCCTATCTCATTATGGGGTAGAACACTATTTGGGAAGAGCAAAACGCCCTTCCCGGTTCTTACAATACTCGGACCAAAGCAAAAGTCAAGCGAGACACTGAACAGAACACAAAGGGTTAATTTGGGTCATAGATCGCGTCGGCAGATTCCGATAATCGGCGCATCTGATGAACTCCGAGTCGCGTACGTGCAGGGAGTCGGGTCCTGTGGCCGCATGCGGACGAAGTCTGTCATGACGCACAGGCGTCATCGCGCTGCGCCCATCGGACCACGCTGCCAGATGTTCAGACGGCGATGCCAGACTTCCCGCGCACGTTCGCCTGGCGTGGCCAGCCATGAGCCCCATCGACTATAGTTGCGGTCTTTTGCGTTGAACCGATGCGGAAGGGGTGATGAATGGCCGGTCAGTTCCCGCCAATCGAGCCGTTCGACAGCGGAATGCTCGACACCGGTGACGGTCACCAGATCTACTGGGAAGCGTGTGGCAATCCGGACGGCAAGCCCGCGCTCTATCTGCACGGCGGCCCCGGATCCGGTTTCTCCGCGGGCCAGCGTCGCTTCTTCGATCCGCAGGCCTATCGCATCGTGTTGTTCGATCAACGCGGTGCCGGAAAGAGCCGTCCGCTGGCGAGCGAACCGGACGCCGACCTGAGCACCAATACGACGCAACACCTGATCGGGGATATCGAGGCGCTGCGTACGCTGCATCGAGCCGATCGCTGGACGATTCTCGGTCTCTCCTGGGGCACCACGCTCGCGCTCGCCTACGCCGAAACGTATCCGGAGCACGTCAGCGCCATGGTGCTGGGGTTTGTTACCAGCACCTCACGTCGCGAAGTCGAATGGATCACGCAGGATGTCGGACGCATCTTCCCCGGGAATGGGAGCGGTTCACTCGCGGCCATCCCGGAGCGTCTGAAACATCTGCGGCCGGTCGACGCCTACGCGCAGATGCTGTTCGATCCCGATGCCGAGGAATGCGCGCGTGCCGCGCGCGAATGGTGTAGCTGGGAGGATACGCACATCTCTCTGACGCCTGGGCACCAGCCGAGCCTGCGTTACGAGGACCCGGAGTTCCGGCTACGCTTCGCCCGTCTGGTGACGCATTACTGGAGTCACGACGCCTTCGTCGGCGAGGATCAGTTGATTCGCGAAGTGTCCAAGCTCGACGGCATTCCCGGTGTGCTGATCCACGGCCTCTACGACGTCAGCAGCCCGCTCGAGACTGCCTGGCGCCTGCACAAGGGCTGGAGCACCAGCGAGCTTCACGTCCTGGACGACGCGGGTCATGGCGGAGGGACGACATTCTATGACGTCTCGGTCGAGGCGTTGAACCGCTTCGCCAAACAGTAGGCGCGGTATCTCGTCACCACGGACGACGCATGCGTCGCCCAGGAGCGGCGCACCAACGGGGTCACGGGCGAGGGATCGTTTGACTTGCGTTTGATCGAGTGGATAGGCGCTCAACGTGGGGAGGACCTTGTGTCCTCCCGCGCGAATTTGACCTCGAGCTGGCGGGCCATGTTCGTTGACACCTCACCTCAGGTGCCGCTCGACGGCCTGCTGCAGCCGTGGCACGAATGCCAGATGTTCCGGCTTCATCAGCACGCTGCGCAATACGGTCACGGCTGGCTCATCCCATTCGATCGCGGCGTCGTTCCGGGCTAGCAGTTCTCGCTGCACCACAAACTTGGCCAGAAAGATGGGGTCGTCGGCGTCGTTCATCGCGCCACGAAAGACCTGATCGGTCAAGGACGAGATCTCGCTGGCGCGAACGCGTTCGCCATGGGGGAGTGGGTAGAAGGTGAGAATGTCGAGCTCGGGCTGCACCACCAGCCGAAAGCGCTCATGCGCGTCGAGCAGCCGGGCCCAGGCGAGCGCGGCCTGCCGCCCCGGCGTCATCACCGCGGCCAGCCCGCCATCGGGCTGGAGCGGGAAGCACTGCAGCGTGGCCCAGAAGGCCGCTGCCGCAGCCCCGGCTCGCGAGCACTCCAGACTGATCTCCCCGAGATGCAATTCGTCAGACGTGAAGTAGGTGTAGGGCGAGTCGTGAACGTAGAGGCGCCCGATCGACGGATCGCGAAAGACGACTGAGCCGCAGCCGTAGGGCTGCAGGCCGTGCTTGTGTGGATCGACCACTACGCTGTCCGACTCGGCGATGGCCAGGAACGGGGCCGGCTCGATCGGTGGCTCTGCCTGCCTCGCCAGCAAGGTGAAGAACCCGCCATAGGCCGCGTCGACGTGGACTCGTGCTCCGTAGCGACGGGCCAGCGGGATGATCTCCTGCACCTGATCGACCGCGCCGAGCCCGGTGGTTCCCGCCGTGGCGACGACCGTGCCGACGTTACCCCCGCGCAGGGCGTCTTCGAGCGCATTCAGGTCCATGCGGCCACGACCATCGCTCAAGATCGGCAGGAATTCGGCGTTGATGACTTCAGCCATGCGGCCATGCGTGTAGTGCGCTTGATCGCTGGCGGCGATCGCCTTTCCTGGGTGGAGGGAACGTGCGACCCAGAACGCCTCCAGGTTGGCGATGGTGCCACTGCTGGTCAGGTGGCCGAGATGGGTCTCACCGTAGCCGAACATCTGGGCCAGGTCGGCGATGACCTCCTTCTCCATCTGTGAGGTTGCCTGGCTGCTATCCAGCGCGTGATTGTTTGGGTTGAGCTGCATGGCCAGCGAGTAGGCGATGAGCGCGATCGGATGTGGTTTCTTCAGCATCTGCGCGGCGTAGCGCGGATGATAGAAGGGGTAGTTGTCGCGCAGTCGTTCGGTGAGCTCCGCCAGCACGCCACTGACTCGTTCGACTGGCAACTGCACGCTGGCGTCCGGCTCGAGCTGGCCCCAGCCGTCTTCCCAGTCGCCGATCGCGTTGAGTCCCGTCGAAAGCTGCTGTAGAAACGCCTGCCGGTCCATCCCCGCTCCTCAACTGCCGCTTAAAGGTGCGGTTGTCACGTGTGAGTGAAGTCGTCGTTAGCGCAGAGTCTATCTCGGGCAGCGAACCTGCGAGCTTCGCAGCGCAGCGGCTCGTGTGGAAGGAGGCATTCGATGGAGTTGGCTGATGTCCTCTGTGAGATGATTCGCCAGCACCGGGTGGTCGAGTTGATCGGAGCAGATGACCCGGCGGGCCAGAATCGGGTCGTCGAGCCCCATGCCATCTATATTGGAAGCAACGACCGCGGTTTTGTCGATTTCTATCAGCGCTCAGGCTGGAGCCGCAGTGGTGGCCTGCCTGGCTGGCGGCGATTCGCCTTGCTCGACGTGACGGAGCTACGGCCGACTGATCACACTTTCACGCCGCGTCCCGACTACCGGCCCGAAAACCGGGGCTGGTATCGCGCTTTCGTCTGCACCGCGGACGGAGCGGCGCGGAGCGATCAGACGACCGCTCCGCCCACATCGGATGCTGAGGATGAACGTCCGGCTACCGGGTGATCCGGCGTGCCATCAAGAAGCGCGGACCCCAGTAGTTGTCCCATAGGTCGGAGATAGTGACGCCGGTGCTCTCGTTCTCGGCGTTCACGAACTGGCCGTTTCCGATATAGATGCCAGCGTGTGACAGTCCGAATTGATAGGTGTTCTGCTGGAAGACCAGATCTCCCGGTTGTAGATCGTTACGATCGACCGGAATTCCTTGCAGCGTCTGATCGCTCATCGAGCGAGGGAAGCTGCCGTCCCCGAGCACTTTGTTGACGACGTAGTAGACGAAGCCGGAGCAGTCGAAACCGCTTGGCGACGTGCCGCCCCAGACGTACGGATCTCCGACGTACTGCAGGGCAGTCGATGCGATCTGCTGTCCAACCGGCGTGATGTCCGGCGCGGGCGTGGTATTGCCCGCGGCCGCCTGCCAGGACGGCCCACCAAGCAGCCCGAGCTCGACCTGATACGGTGCCGGATTATCCGGGTGGTACTCGAAGCGCGCGCGCTCGAAGTACTGCACCGTCAGCCCAGTAGCTGGGTCGACGAACTCATCGCTGATCGGATAACCGAAGAGCGCCAGCGACTCGCGATAGGAGACCCCAGGATCGCCGAAATTGAGTCCGTGGCTTTGCCAGTAGTCGCGGAATCCGCGGCACAGCCAATGGCCGGTCGCCGCGAAGAACGTGCAGTCGGAGGTGTCACTCTGCGGGGTCGGCTGGCGCTGGAACGGCGGAGTCGAGAGCAACCCTTTTGCCTGGGCACTGTCGAAGCCGAGTCTTCCTAGCTCGACTTCATAGGGAGTTCCCGCATTCTCCGGATGGTACTCGAAGCGTTGCCGCTCGAAGTACTGCACGAAGAGATTGTTCTCATAGACCGGCCCGCTCAGCGCGTAGCCGAAGACGGGGAGTCCTCCGGATTGATCGTAGAAGCTCTGGAATCGCCCGGCAACGGCGTGGCCCGTTGGCGAGTCCTGACTGACCGACTGCAAGGACGCCGTTGACGATGACGTCGGAATGTCGGACTGGGTGATTGATATGGACGAACTGACCGAATGCTGTTGAACTTCCGCGGAGACCGGCGCTACCCCGATGACCGTCACCGCAGCCGCGATGAGGAAGCTGCCAAGCAAGCAGCTTCTTCCTCTGCGTTTGAGCAATCCCTCTTCCCTTCCAAAACACAAGGCCGGCAAACCCGAGCGTCCGCTTTCGCAAACGCGTAATGCCTTTCATCTCCCATGCTGTGTCGTCCGACGTGCCGAATCGCGCGGATGACTTTCCGAATCGTTGCTCTGCGAAGTCCCCGGATTACGCATAGCACCCAATTCAACGTTCTGACATAAACCCTGGTTGCGCGGTGCGCCTTTCAATGCACGAACCGGGACCATTTGGCTAATCAGTCTGTGAAGACATGACAGTGCTGTCTGGATTGGCGACGATCGACCAGAGGCATCCGGTCGCCGCTTCACCCGTGATTCTGGCCGGGGCGACTTTCGGCCGTCCGCCGGTTCTGCTACCTTGTCGGCACGACACCGCGACGAAGCGATGAATCGGCGTAAGCAAGGTGAGGGAAGACAATGAGCACGAAGATCGACGTGCTGATTCGTGGGGCCAAGGTCGTCGACGGCAGCGGTAATCCCTGGTTCTACGGGGACGTGGCGCTCTCGGGCGATCGTATTCTGGATATCGCGCCGCCCGGCAGCATCCCGGTCGATTCGGCCGCGGACGTGGTCGAGGCCAGCGGCATGGTGGTCTGTCCCGGCTTCATCGACATTCAGAGCCACTCAATCGTGCCGCTGATGGTTGACGGTCGCTGCCTGTCCAAGATCACCCAGGGGGTGACGACCGAGATCATGGGCGAGGCCTGGACTCCGGCGCCGATCGGCGGGCGTAACACGGCCGAGCTTCGTCAGACGCCGCATGCCCCGCTCGACGAATGGCGCGAGCAGGCCAGGAACTGGACCCGCTTCAGCGATTGGCTGGAAGCGACCGCGGCGTCGGGTGTATCACCCAACGTCGGCTCATTCCTGGGTGGCGGCACGTTGCGCCAGTATGGCCGTGGCATGGACATGGGACCGGCCAATGCCGATGAGCTTGGAGTGATGCGACGGGTAATGGCCGAGGCGATGGAGGATGGCGCCTTCGGCGTCTCCTACGCCTTGATTTATCCGCCCGATTCCTACGTCGATACCGATGAAATCGTCGAAGTCTGCAAGGTCGTCGGGCGCTATGGTGGCGTCTACATCACGCACTTGCGTTCGGAGGCCGACACGCTCCTCGAAGCGTTGGACGAGGCAATCGAGATCGGCGAGCGGTCCGGTGCGGCGGTCGAGGTCTATCACCTGAAAGCTATCGGCAAGCGCAACTGGTTCAAGATCCCGTCGGTCATTGCGCGTATCAATGCGGCGCGTGCATCCGGACTCGACATCACCGCCGATCAATATCCGTACGTTGGCTCCGGAACCGGTCTATCGTCGGTGCTGCCGCCATGGGCGCACGAAGGCGGCAAGTTCTACGAGAATCTGCGCGATCCGCAGATGCGGGCCAAGATCCGCGATGCCGCACTGAATCCGACCGACGATTGGGAAGCGATGGCCGACCTCTGCACGCCAGAGGGCGTGATGCCGGTGGGATTCAACAAGCCAGAGAACCGGCAGTACGCCGGGAAGCGTTTGACCGAGATCGCCGAGATGCGCAATCAACACTGGCTCGATGCCGCCATGGATCTGCTGCTTGACGAGGGGCAGCGGATCTCGACGATCTACTTCACCATCACCGAAGACAACATGGCTATGCAGCTACAGCAGCCATGGAACAAGATTTCGACTGACGCGGGCGGCCTCGACCCAGCCTGGGCCAAGCAGCACGGCCCCACGCACCCGCGTGCCTACGGCACCTATACCCGAGTGCTGGGCAAGTACGTGCGAGAGGACAAGGCGCTGACGCTCGAGGATGCGGTGCGCAAGATGAGCTCGGCGGTGGCCGATCGACTTGGGCTGCGCGATCGCGGAACGTTGCGCGCCGGTTGCTTCGCCGACGTGGTCATCTTCGATCCAGAGACCGTCAGCGACCGGGCGACGTTTGCCGAGCCGCATCAGCTTTCGGTCGGTATCCGCGACGTCTGGGTGAACGGCCAGCGTGTGGTCAAGGGCGGCGAGCACACCGGTGCCAAGCCGGGCCAGTTCGTGAAAGGCCCCGGAGCGCGGTAGGAAGTGGCCCTCACCCCTGCCCCTCCTCCACTAACTCCTCCTCCCCCGGAGGAGGAGGACCATCTCCCAATTCTGGGCAAGGGGTGAGGGTCTGCTGAAGTCTTCCGCACACGTAGTGATGCCCGGTCTCACGATCTCACGCTGGGCGCCGCGAGAGTCCCCAGAGGAATAGCCATCCGCCCAATCCAGCCACCAGCGAGGCGCCAAGAATTCCGACCTTTGCGGAGTCGAGCAGGGATCCCTCGCCGAAGCCGAGCGCGCCGATGAAGAGTGACATGGTGAAACCGATGCCGCCGAGCCAGGATGCACCATAGATGTGCCACCACGTCATGCCTTCAGGCAGGCGCGCCAGCCTGCTGCGAGCGGCAAGCCAACAGGCCCCGGTAATCCCAACTTGCTTGCCGATAACGAGTCCGGCCAGGATCCCGATCGTCACCGGATGCGTGATTCCGGCGCCACCACCCAATTTGACTCCGGCGTTCGCGAGGGCAAAGAGTGGCACAATGGCGAAGGCAACCCACGGATGTAACGAATGCTCCATCCGCTGGAGTGGAGACTGTACCTTCGCTGCCAGTTCCTCCAACTCGCCAAGCGCAGATTGTTGCCCGGCGCTGGTGAGGACGTGCGACCCGCTTTTGCCCGCTCGATCGAAATCATGCAGGACGAGGTGCGCGCGTCGGAAGAACTCGTCGGTATCCATGAAGTTGCGCGCCGGAATGGTAAGCGCAACCAAGACTCCGGCGATGGTTGCGTGGATTCCGGACTTCAGTAGCGCCACCCACACCGCGACTCCGAGTATGGCGTAGACGAAAGGCTGTCGCGCTCCCAGCTGGTTCAAGGCGATTAATGCCAGCAGGAATATCGCAGCCACGCCAAGCGCCGCCCAGACGATTTCGCTTGTGTAGAAGACGGCGATGACCAATACCGCACCGAGATCGTCCACAATGGCGAGCGCGGTCAGAAACACCCGCAGACTCTCCGGCACGCGCCGTCCGAGCAAGGCAAGTACGCCAAGCGCGAAGGCGATGTCGGTGGCCATCGGGATACCCCAGCCATTTGAGCCTTCTCTGCCCGCGGTGACGGCAATGAAGATCAGCGCGGGCGCCAGCATTCCGCCAAGTGCGGCTGCGGCAGGCATGGCGGCTTGACGTACTGACGCGAGCTCGCCGACCAGTACCTCGC
The DNA here is from genome assembly GCA_963782955.1 of uncultured Chloroflexia bacterium. Classification (GTDB taxonomy): domain Bacteria; phylum Chloroflexota; class Chloroflexia; order Thermomicrobiales; family Thermomicrobiaceae; genus CALAGB01. The sequence goes on from CAWALJ010000003.1 coordinate 180,194, forward strand.
GTTTGATCTCCAGGCCCACCACGAAGAAGAAGACGGCCATGAGCCCATCGTTGACCCAGTGCAACAGCGTCTCACTGAGTTGAAAGCCGGCCGGGCCGATTGTTATCTTGGTCTCCCAAAGGGAGGTATAGGCGTCCGCCCACGGCGAATTGGCCCAGACGAGCGCCGCAAGAGCGGCGACGATGAGCACGATGCCACCGGAAGCCTCGGCATGCATGAACGTCCTGATGGGATAGAGCAGCTGTTCGATGGGTCTGGTGGGTCGCGTCGACTCGCTCGTATTGACCGTCATGCTCTCTCGCTTTCCCGTTCGGCGGTGCGTCGGTGTTGGGCAGCGAATCTAGCGGTCGTCGCCTTGTTCCCCTCAATTATTTCATTTGCTGGCGATGCGAGGTGTCTCTCGTTCGTCGCAGACGGCCACGGGTGCAGAAGATCCGCGCGTCGACTGCAGTAGGCAGCGAGACTCGCGCAATGCTTGCCGACCGCTGACTCCGCAGTACACTGTTGGCCAACCAGGTGGTGTACGGTCAAAACCGTGGTCCAGCATAACTTGTCGCTGGCGCTCCGGCGCTACAAGCTCCAGACCACGGGCTCAGCGGAAAGGCGAGACGTAATGTCCCATCCCACTTCCCTGGATGGATTGGACGATGTCGTCGAGGAGCAATTGAGGCGCTGGACAGTGCCTGGCGCAGCGGTGGGACTGCTGCGCAACGGCCGTGCAGAGTTGCGTGCCTATGGCATCGCCAATCTCGACGTTGGCTGGCCGACGCGCGCCGACATGCTCTTTCGCATCGCGTCGATCTCCAAGGTCTTCACCGCTACGTTGGCCATGACCGCCGTCGATGAGGGTCTGCTCGCGCTGGACAACCCGATCATTCAGTACCTGCCGGAGCTCGAACTGGAGGATGACAAGGCGCGCGAGACGATCACGCTGCGGCACCTGCTCTCGCACACCAGCGGGCTCTATGGCGACTACTCGGCTGACTATGGGCTGGGGGACGACGCCATGATGCGCTCGATGCCGGTCTTCGGCACATTGCCGCAGCAGACGCGTCCGGGTGAGCTGTGGGCCTACTGCAACAGCGGTTTTCAGCTAGCCGGAACGGTCCTGGCGCGGGTACTCGATACGACGTTCGACGCTGCTATGGAACAGCGCGTCTTCAAGCCGTTGGGCCTGGAGCGGACCTGCTTCGCGGCACACGACGCCTTCGGCTGGCCCTGTGCCATGGGGCACGTGCAGACCGAGCCGGGCGGAGACGAGCACGTGGTTACCGGTCAGTACTACCCGCGCAACCGTCGACCCGCCGGTGGCGTAATTTCGACCGCTTCCGACCTGCTGCGCTTCGCGCGAATGCATATGAACGATGGCGAGATCGACGGGAAACGGGTGTTGAGCGTCGCTGCCGCGAAGGAGATGCGCACGCCGCAGACGCGTGCTGGTGGCTGGGCCAATTCGTGGGGTGTCGGTTGGGACATTCGGCCAATTGGTTCGACCACCGTCGTCGGCCACTCCGGCTCCATCAGCGGCTTCGAGTCCCTATTGACCCTGGTACCGGAACAGCAGACGGCCATCGTGGTGCTGACCAACAGCGGTCGAGGCAGTGCTGCCTATCCCGGCATCGAGGAGTGGTTGCTGGAACATGTTTGTGGCCTGCGGCAGGAGCCACTTGCCAGAACGACGGTTGCGGACGCGACGCTCCGCAACCTGGCCGGGCACTACCAGCGCCCAGGCTACGAGATCGGCGTGGATGTCGCCGGTGGTGGACTGCGATTGGAGTTCACGGGGCCGCACCCGTTGACCGGTGATACGGTGCCGTATCCTTCGCAGGACCTCGCACCGGTGAGTGAGACCGAGTTCGTGGTGCTGGACGGCCAGCGTGAGGACGAGCGGGTCGAGTTCGTCATGAGTGAAGCGGGACTGCCGCGTTTCATTCGCATGCACGGCCGTCTGGCAAACCGCGTTGATTAGAGTGGGAGAAAGGTGATGAGCACAGGTATCGACGTTCTGATTCGAAACGCGAAGGTCGTCGACGGCAGCGGCAACCCCTGGTTCTACGGCGACGTGGCGCTGGCGGGCGAACGCATCGCCGACATCGCTCCAGCGGGAAGCATTCCAGACAGCGCCGCGGCTGAGGTGGTCGATGCCAGCGGTATGGTCGTCTGTCCCGGTTTCATCGACATCCAGAGTCATTCAATTGTGCCGTTGATGGTCGACGGTCGCTGCCTGTCCAAGATCACCCAGGGGATCACCACCGAGATCATGGGCGAGGCCTGGACCCCGGCACCAATCGGCGGGCGCAATATGGACGATTTGCGACACACGCCATACGCGACGCTCGACGAATGGCGCGAGCGGGCTACCAGCTGGACGCGTTTCCGCTATTGGCTCGAGGCGATGGTCAAGGAAGGTGTCTCGCCCAACGTCGGCTCGTTCGTCGGTGGCGGCACCATACGGCAATATGGCCGTGGCATGGACATGGGACCGTCAAACGCCGACGAGATGAAATCGATGAAGCAGGCCATGGCCGAAGCCATGGAGGATGGCGCCTTCGGCGTTGCTTATGCCTTGATCTATCCACCCGACACCTTCGCCAGCACTGAAGAGATCGCAGAGGTCTGCAAAGAGGTCGCGCGCTACGGTGGGGTCTATATCACCCACATGCGTTCCGAAGGAAATCAGATCTTCGAAGGGGTGGAAGAGGCGATTGAGATCGGTCGACGCTCGGGAGCATCGGTCGAGATCTATCACCTCAAGGCGACCGGACGAAGCAACTGGCACAAGATGCCGTCGGTCATCGCGCGCATCAACGCGGCGCGCGCCGAAGGGATCGACGTCACCACCGACATGTATCCCTACGTCGCCAGCGGCACCGGACTCTCCTCCTGCCTCCCGCCCTGGGCCGCGGCGGGCGGCAAGTTCTTCGACAACCTGCGTGACCCGGAGATGCGCGCCAAGATCCGCGAAGCAACGCTCAACCCGACTGGCGATTGGGAGGCGCAGGTGGCAACGGCAGGCGTCGAGAACGTCATGCCGGTCGGCTTCGAGCAGGAGCACAACAAGCAGTACGCCGGGAAGCGTCTGAACGAGATTGCCGAGATGCGCAACCAGCACTGGGTCGACACCGTAATGGACCTACTGGCGGACGAAGGGCAGCGCATCTCGACCATCTATTTCAAGATGAGCGAAGAGAACGTCAAGCTGCAGCTGCAGCAGCCCTGGAACAAGATCTCGACTGACGCAGGCGGCCTCGATCCGGCCTGGGCCAAGCAGCATGGACCGACGCACCCGCGTGCGTATGGCACCTATCCGCGTGTATTGGGCAAGTACGTTCGTGAGGAAAAGGTCATCCCGCTGGAGGATGCCATCCGCAAGATGACGTCGGCGGTCGCCGACCGGCTCAGCCTGCGCGACCGCGGACAGTTGCGCAACGGCATGTACGCCGACGTCGTCATCTTCGATCCGGAGACGATCGGAGATCGTGCCACCTTTGCCGAGCCGCATCAGCTCTCGGTTGGCGTGCGCGACGTCTGGGTGAACGGCAAGCGGGTGGTCAAAGGCGGCGAGCACACCGGCGCGAAGCCCGGCCAGTTCGTGAAAGGGCCGGGAGCGGCATAACAGCCCTCACCCCGGCGCCTCGACGCCACCCCTCTCCCAATTCTGGGAGAGGGAAACCCACGCGAAAACCAGGAGACGGTTTCCCACTGTTGGGACAAGGAACGATTCACGCCTTTGGAGTGAGCCCCTCTCCACACCCGCACGCGGGTACCCGGGGAGAGGGGACGGGGGTGAGGGCCGTCAACGTGAAAGGAACACACAGCGTGCCAGCAATCGACGTACTGATCCGAGGCGGACGGGTGATCGATGGGACCGGTAACCCCTGGTTCTATGCGGACGTGGCGATATCGGGCGACCGGATTGTCGAGATCGCGCCGCCGGGCAGTATTGCGGTCGAATCGGCGGCGGATGTGGTCGATGCCAGCGGCATGGTGGTCTGCCCCGGCTTCATCGACATTCAGAGCCACTCGGGCCTGCGTCTGCTGGTCGATGGACGCTCGCTCTCCAAGATCATGCAGGGAGTGACGACCGAGATCATGGGCGAGGCCTGGACTCCAGCTCCAGCGGGTGGACGCTATCCCGATCCCATGGCCAAACCCTTCTTCCCGATCGATCTGCCGGAGTGGCGCGAGCGCGCGAAGGGCTGGACGCGCTTCCGTGACTGGCTCGAGGCGACGGCGGACAATGGCGTTTCACCCAACATTGGGTCCTTCCTGGGCGGCGGCTCGCTCCGTCAGTACGGCAAGGGGATGGACCTGGGTAAGGCCGACGCCGAGGAACTGGCGACCATGCGCCGGGTTATGGCCGAAGCCATGCAGGATGGCGCCTTTGGCGTCGCTTACGCCTTGATCTATGCACCGGACACATACGCCGATACGGATGAGATCGTCGAGGTGTGCAAGATCGTGGCCGAGTACGGCGGTGTCTACATCACGCACATGCGCTCGGAGTCGGATGACATCCTGACCGCGCTCGGCGAAGCCATCGACATCGGTCGTCGCTCGGGCGCGGCAGTGGAGATCTATCACCTCAAAGTGTGTGGTGAAGAGAACTGGCCCAAGATGCGCGAGGTCGTCGCGCGCATCAACGCGGCACGGGCTGAAGGAATCGACGTAACGACCGATCAATATCCGTATATTGCTAGCGGCACCGAGTTTTCGGCCTGCCTACCGGCCTGGGCATCTGCCGGAGGCAAGTTCTTCGAGAATCTGCGCGATCCGGAGATGCGCGCGAAGATTCGGGCCGAAGCGCTCAATCCCACCGGCGGCTGGGAGCCACAGGTGACGACCGCCGGGCCGGAGCAGGTGATGCCGGTCGGCTTCGAGAAGCCGGAGAATCAACAGTACGCCGGCAAACGATTGAGCGAGATCGCTGAAATGCGTGGCCAGGAGTGGGTCGATGCGGTGATCGATTTGCTGATCTCGGAAGAACAGCGCGTCTTCACCATCTATTTCAAGATGAGCGAGGACAACATCCGCTACCAGTTGCAGCAGCCGTGGAACAAGATTTCGACCGATGCCTGGGGCATCGACCCGGTATGGGCCAAAGAGGATGGTCTGACCCATCCGCGGGCCTACGGCACGTATCCGCGGGTGCTGCGCAAATACGTGCGCGAAGAGGGGATCATCACGCTCGAAGACGCCATTCGCAAGATGACCTCTGCCGTGGCCAGCCGCCTGTCGCTGCGCGATCGCGGTCTGCTCGAAGCGGGCAAGTTCGCCGACGTGGTGGTGTTCGACCCCGAGACCATCGGCGACCGGGCCACGTTCGAGGATCCGCACCAGCTCTCGGTCGGCGTGCGCGACGTCTGGATCAACGGCACGCGCGTGCTTCAGGACGGCGAGCACACCGGCGCCAAACCGGGCCGGGTGGTCGATGGGCCGGGAAGACGGTAGGGCGATGGGCTGACCTCATCACCCCTCGCTGGCGATCTCGATGAATAGTCGCGTCAGTTCTTCCGGTGCGGTCAGGTTCGCGTCGTGGACGGCGTCGAGTTCCAGATAGCGCCAGCGAGGATCGACTCGCACCCTCTCCGCGATGGAATGAATCACGCTATCCGATGAGCGACGAGTGCAGGCGATGTAGGTGCGCGGAATTCGGTCGGCGGCGGGATTGCCGAGGTGAATTGTCATGGTAACGGCACCAGCCGGGTGTGGTCTCTCGCGCTGTTCGACCCACGCGATCTCCTTCGGACTCAGTCCTTCCAGTTCTGAGCCGCCCGCGTCAGGGACTGGCAACAACCAGCCCTCGCCGAGCTCGGTAACGCTGTCGCGGAAGTGGCGCGCGACGTCGATTGCGCCGTAGTCCTCGAAGAGCTCGAGCACGCTGCGTCCGTCGGCTGGGACGATTGCGTCGAGGAAGATCAGGCGGCTGATGCGTTCGGGCGCACGATGGGCAACTGCCCCGACCACCGTTCCGCCCAGGCTATGGCCTACTAGCACGACATCACGTAGATCCTCGTACTCGAGCACGTTGACCACGTCCTGCACGTGCGTCTCAAAACCGACGTCCGGCCGCGCGAGATGCGCGCGTTCGCCGAGCCCGGTCAACGTTGGCGTGAAGACCGCGTGCCCACCCGCACGCAGTCGCGGAGCGACCCGATTCCAGCACCAACCGCCGGCCCAGGCACCATGCACGAGGACGAAGGTTGCCATCTCTTCCTCCAACTGGATCTGTATCAAGTCATACGATGACGCGCACTATAGCATGAAACGAGCGCGGGCTATCGCGGCGAGTTCAGACTAGATGCCAACCCAGTTGCGTTTTGCGTTTGACGGAAACTCGTCTTCGCCCAAGCGGATCGTTCTGCCACTGTAAAGCAGTTGACTGTGTGCACTCGGCTGGCGGTCTATTCTCAAAACATCGAAAACGAGTTGCCGTCGAAAGGACCGAGATCGATGAAGGACACCAAGCCGACCGAAACCCTCAGCCTCAACTTCGGATCCATCAAGTGGACCTACACGCCGCAGAAGCCCGATGGAAAGAACAACGGCAACGTCGCCGCCAAGTGGAATATGACACAAGGCGCCGCAGCGTAATTGGCTGACACGCAGTACAAGCAGAAGGGATGACGAACATGATTACGGCCAAAACGGTTAAGACCACCTCATTGTTGAACGCCTGCTGCAACGGCAAGCACTTTCCGGAAGCCAAGGTGGTTCTGTAGGGGGCCAGCAACTCGTCGCTGAATGGATAACAAACACATTGAAGCCGGGCACAAGTCCCGGCTTCGATTATCTTGGCTGCCGCAACTGGGAGTGGCTCAGCGACGGTTGTCAATGCTGGGCTGCTCGAACATCCCCATGATCGATTCTTTCAGTCGTTCGCTGAGGTTCGGCATATCGCGCACGTTGACCGAGCCCATGATCGCCATGCCGGTGATGCGAATCAACGGGCGACCGCCGGTCGGTGCCGTGGCGCGAGACATCTTGATCTCGCGGCTTGCCATGATGATGGCCGCCTCTACCTCGACATCGACGCCCGGCGGCACGAGCAGTTCCAGACTTCCCATTACCACGCGCACGTCAAGCGTGGTGACGTCGGAAGAGATCGTCGCCTTGCGCAGATCGAGCTTGCAACTCCCCATAATGGCGGTGATCGACGTGGTCGGCGCCAGTCGCCAGACACCGGTGCGATCCACGCTGCTCATGATGGCGGTGACCTTCGAGGGTGGCTGCTGGCGTTCCGGTCGTGACAGCGCCGGGAGGTCGCGCACGATGACCTGGAGCTCGTTTCGCGTACGGGCGCGTTGCGCCAACATATAGCGTTCGGAGAACTCGTCGAGTGTCAGGCGCCCCTCAACCGTCGCCTCCCGCAGCATTTCCCCAATTCGCTCCCGCTCCTGGTCCGAAGCGCGAATTTCGGCTGGCTGTTGCTCGCTCATACTGATTGCGCTCCCGTTCTAGCTATCAGCGTTGGTGCGATGAGTGCCCCGCGCCTGATGGCTGTCACGTCCTCGTATCGAATGTCGACCGCGCGAACTGGTGGTATGCATGTCATACACCAGATCGGCCAATAATCAAAGGGATGCCACACCACTCGGGACAGCTTGTTTGGCGGCTCGAGCCCGGCTTTTCACTCGGTCGCATCTGCTGTACATTCTGCTGATTCATCAGTGCCGACCATAGCTGTAGTCGCGGATCAAACCGTGCGATGAGCTGAACTCGCATTCAGGCTTCTCTTGAGTCGGCGCGTTCGCTGGTTGTTCGCAGGGTATCGGGCGCTGATCGATCTCCGACGCGAGCCGATGAATTCGCGTGGTGGAGACCCCGTACCTTGAAGAGGAGGTGGGAATAGACAGGTTCCTGTCGGCTGTCAACTCAGCCAGTGTGCGTCAGGGTGACGTGCTCGCGCTACGGGCGTGAGAGAAAAGTACTACGCGGCTGAGTATTGACGTCGGCGACGGGCGACATAGGATGGTTCACAGTCAAACGCTAGTACGCATGAACATCGTCGTGGCCGAAGTCCTGTGGCTACTCCTCGGTACGAGGAGCGGGCATGAGTTTCGTCTCGATGTAGGAAGGGAAAACCATGTTCCGTCGCGTGCTCAGCATCCTTGCACTCATCTCCATGATCGCGATCCCGTTCAACGTGCTGTCGGCGTCTGCCGCGCCATCGGGCCGGGCGACGCTCTCCGGCAATGTGCCGCCTTGGGCGAGGCGGCAAATTTCAAGTCCTCCGCGGATGGCGTCGAGTGACGTCGGCTTCCGCGTCTACCTCAACTGGCAGAACCAGTCCGCGCTGGAGTCACTGGCGTCGCTGGTGTCCAATCCTGCGAGCGCCTCGTATGGCCAGTATCTGACGCCACAGCAGTTCCGCCAGCAGTTCGCGCCGTCGCAGCAGAGCGTGAACGCCGTGACGTCGTGGCTGCGCTCTCAAGGGTTCAAGATCGTCTACACGCCGACCAATAACCTGTACGTGTCGGCAGAAGGATCAGTGGCACAGGCGGCCGCGGCCTTCGGCACGAGCTTCGCCATGTATCAGGTCGACGGCGTGGATCTGCGGTCGCCGCAGTCCGACATCTCGGTGCCGAAGTCGATCGCGCCACTGGTGAGCGGCGTGATCGGACTGGACGACTCGGCACAGCTGGTCCACACCGACATCGCCAGCGACCCCAGCGCGACACCGGCACCGGCCTTCGTCAGCGCCAAGCCATGCTCCGACTACTGGGGCCAGAAGCAAGCGTCCGATTTCACCAATCCCTATGGCGGCGGAACGCTGCCGTACATCCCGTGTGGCTACACGCCGCAGCAGATTCTTGGCGCCTATGGTCTGGCGAATTCCGGCTACGATGGCTCGGGCCAAACAGTCGCTATCATCGACGCCTACGCCTCGCCGACCATCCAGCAGGATCTCGATCAGTGGTCGGCCAACCGTGGCCTGCCGACGACTCGCGATTCAGCAGGTCGTGGCGCCGGGAACCTATAACCATCCCGAGCGCGGCCTGCTGCAGGATCCGCAGGGCTGGTACGGCGAAGAGACGCTCGACGTCGAAGCCGTCCACGGCATGGCTCCAGCGGCGAAGATCGTCTACGTCGGCGCTCCGAACAGCTTCCAGGATCTGGACGCCGCGCTGAACCACGTGGTCGATCAGCACCTGGCCTCGATCGTGACCAACTCCTACGGCTGGAATTCCGAGCTCCTGCCACCCGGCTACGTCAAGCCGTTCAACGACATCCTGATGCAGGGTGCCGCGGAAGGCATCGGAATCTACTTCTCGTCCGGTGACAATAGCGATGAGTCGCACACGGTCGGCTACGTCACCGCCGACTTCCCGGCTTCCAGTCCATGGGTAACGGCGGTCGGCGGTACCAGCCTCGCCGTTGGGAAGAACAACAGCTACTTGTTCGAGACCGGCTGGGGCACGGCTCGTTCGAGCTGGACCGGCACGGATTGGAATCCGCCTGCTCCCGGTACCTGGGTCTATGGCGGTGGTGGCGGCGTGAGCCAGCTGTTTCCCGAGCCCGACTACCAGAAGGGCGTCGTGCCGAACTCGGTCTTCAAGACGCAGGGGCGCACAGGACGCGCCGTGCCGGATATTTCGATCGATGGTGATCCCAACACCGGCTATCTGGTCGGTCAGACTCAAACCTTCCCGGACGGCACCGTGAAGTACTCTGAATATCGCCTGGGTGGGACGAGTCTCTCGTCGCCGCTAATGGCCGGAATCATGGCGCTGGCGGATCAGGCGGCTGGCACGCCGCACGGCTTCGTCAATCCGGTGCTCTACGCGAATGTCGCGGGGACGAGCGGCGTTCACGACGTGACGAGCCCGAAGAAGACGGTCGCCGCGGTGCGCGCTGGACTACGCCAATCTGGTGGATGCCAGCGACGGTAAGGTCTACAGCCTGCGCACCTTCAATCAGACCCTGAGTCTGAAAACGACCAAGGGGTACGACGACGTGACCGGCATTGGGTCGCCCGCGTCGACCTTCATCAGCTCTGTTATCGAAGCCGTAGTCAGCGATACTTGGCTTACTCACCGTTTCACGAGACTGTGGATTGGTGAGTAAGCCAGACTCGGTTCGACGAACAGCCGTCCGATATGAGATGACATAAGAGTGACGGGCCGTCTCAGGAATTGGGACGGCTCGTTTCCGTGTCACGATTGCGCGGCGTACGTGAGCTGGGGCTTGTCGGCCAGCAACGATGACACGGCCAACGAATCTGTGACGGCGCTGGCGACGGATTGGCTGCTGGCCTCGGCGCGCACGCGAATCGGCGACCCCATGAAGCAACCGATAGTGTAGGGGTACTCCTGCGTCAGCACGTAGTGATACATGGTGACCATCTTGCCGTTCCACAGCACCGGGCTGGTCGTGCCGTGGCAGGCATCCAGGTCGGCGTTGGTGATCTCTTTGCCGTTCGCATCGTACATGCTGTAAATGCCGTAGCCATCCAGCGCGTAGCCGACCAATTGATTGTTGCCGCTCTCTCCAGGCATGCAGGGGCTCGGGCCGTGATAGTGGTAGATGCCCTGTGATTGTGGGTGACCGTCACACACGTCCTGCGTCTCGTGGGCCACCGCGTCGCGGCCCGAGGCATCGAGCGCGTTGAAGATAGCGACGCCGTTGAGGGCTACGCCGATCATGCCCATCGGAACGCAGCTGGGGCTGGCGGCGGGCGTCGGGTTCAACGGGAGCGAGAAGGAGACGTTCTGCGTCTTGATGCTATTCGGGTTGGTGTCGATCTGGTAGGCGGGGTCCGACTTCTGGATCGGGAAAATGCCGGTCACCGAGTCGACAGGTAGCCCGTTGCCGGTAATCGCGCGCTGATTGCCGTTGGTCGTGATCTGGAACTGCGCATTCGGCCAGGTCACCTTGCCTTCCACCGCGATCTTCTGGGTCAGATCCCAGGTATCGCCGTGAATCCAGGACCCAGTGTGTTCGGCACCGCCGACCTTGAACTGCGTCTGACAGGAGTAGACGTATCCCACCTTCGCACTGGTGCTTACCTTGCCGTCACCGAGCGGGAGGCTGTGTACGTCGAGCACGTTGATCTTGGCCTGAGCTGATGGTGATGAAGTGGGCGAGACCGCACCTGTGGCTGTCGGAGTGGGGTTGTGGGACGCAGCGGAACCGGCGGAGCTAGCGACGGTGGCCGTTGTGGCGGCGCTTGCCACGGTTGAGGGGGATGTGGCGGTCGGCGCCGACGTAGGCTGGCTGGTTGGGGCGCTCTGATTCGTCGGCTGCGTCGCACTAACGAGACTGGACGTTGGTGACGCGGTACCGCCACACGCGCCAAGCGGAATCAGTAGTCCCAACGTCAGAAGCGCCACCAGACATCTACGCATACCACATCCTCAAGTCTGCAAGTTCGAATATGTCACGCGCCAGTCTCGCGCATTCAGCGATTTCATGGCGCATACGTACAGGTATACACGAGTGACGTAAACGCGAAGTGACACGAGTTGATTGTCCTCAACGCACTGTTTTTCAGTAGTGAGCGTGACAGCAGATCGGCATATTCAGCTACAGCGTTCACAAAGGATTCAGGTTTGCATGTGACTCTGATGACATCAGTGCCAGTGATTGATGTCCGAGATGGGAGCGTCTGCTCATGCGTTCGAGAATGTGGATGTGGCTTGGTACGGTGTTAGTCATCCTGATCGCCGGTGAAGTTGCCGCCTGACGATTCAGACTGCTGACATGCCCGCCGCGCTCCACAACTTGTCGAAAACGAACGCCGAACTAGTCAGCGACATTGCATTCTGTGACATCTTGACCACGTCGTGATCGCACGTATACTGAGAGAATCGGTCCTTATCAAAATGCGTGCGGCTCAAACGTGGCGAGATTGGTGCAGCACGTTATCGTTTTCCCGGTCTTTTCGAACACTATTCTCGTTTGAGGAAGGGGTGCCATGTCGGACGAACGCCAGTCAGACAAATCGAACAGCCCTGGAATCGCTTCCGCGGTGGCGGGCCGGTTTGCCAATCGCCGCGATCTTCTGCGCACCGCGACGGGAGTCGTGGCGGCGAGCGTGGTCGGAAGCGCATTGTTGGAAGGGACTACTACCGCCGCCGCAGCAGCGCCTACCACCGGAATCAGTGTGTCCTTCTCCGATGGGCAGACGAATTTCCAAGCACTTGGCTATCACTTTGAGATCGACGCCCAGGGCCAGGGAGGAGCACCCTTTAGCCGGGTGCTCAACCCGAGTGGCTATCAGCCCGTGGTCGTCACGAAGCAGATGGACGCGTCGACCCCAATGCTCTTCGAGACCTTGATCAAGGGTGGGCTGGACTGGATTCAGATCAAGTTCGATCTACAGGACCAGAAGGCCAAGATGCCGACGCTGAAGCTGTACAAGATTGAGCTGGCAAAGATCGAACAGTTCAGCAACTTTGACCCGACTGCGGATGTGAAGGCACCAGGCGCTCAGGTCTACGAAAGCCTGTCACTCAACTTCTCGAAGATTGAATGGACCTATACCTCAGGTACTCCAAGCTGATCCCTGGCGACACGCTACGCCAGACATCGCACCGTGAGCCCGATACGACAATGGAACCGGCCACCCAAATGCGGGTGGCCGGTTCCTTCTGTGACCGTTCGAGTGAGTCCCGGAAAGGCAAGCGCAAGGTAGGCTAGCCCGTCATTCGCCCGACGCGCTCTGATCGTCCGTATTCAGCGCCGCGGCAGCGGATGTGTGGGACCGGCGATCGCGCTCGCTCGGCGGGAGGACGTCCTGACCGCTGGCCGACTCAAGATCGAGCGCGGCGGAGTAGCTGAGATGAGCTGGAAATGGCCCAGGCGGAATTTCCGAATAGAAGCGATCGACAATTGAACGGATCGATCGCAGATGACCCAGCCAACGCGGCTCCTCGCTGCTCTCACCCGTCATAGCGTAGTCATCGCTCGTTCGAGGATAGGTGGGCCAGGACTGCTCGATGAGGTCCATTTGAGCACGGTCGATCTGGTCGACAAACCGTTCGATCTGGTCGTAAACGTTGACTAAATAGCCCAGAAACTCAAGCGTCGTAAACGAGGAGTTGCCTGTCGTCGCAGCGATTCGTGCGTTCCAACGAGCCACCACTTCCGCGTGAATATCGAACTGCATCCGTGCCTGCCGCACCGCTCCACGCCAATCGGTCTGTTGCGCGGGACTTAGCACCCAGGAGCCAGCCGGACAGAGCGCGTCCGGGCGCTGCGACAAGTCGTCATTCAAGAGAGACATCGGATAGATTCGACAGGCATACGGGCGTATCGCGTGGATGCCGCAGCGCTCCATGCCGTCATGCAGGCGAGTAAGGAAAATGCAAGGCCCGCGAGCGGTAAGCTTGCCGCGCGATCCCCAGCGCCGCTTGTCGAGCGCCATGCCATAGAGCGGTCCCTCTGTTTCGAGACGAAAGCCGCTGAGCGCTTGCTCGTTTTGGGTGAAAGTGACGATGAACTCTTCCGGTCGCAGTCGTAGGCGCGTGCTGATGAGCCACACGTCGTAGCCACAGACATTTACCAGGTAGCGATGACAACAGCTTCCGGTGCAGGGACACGCTCGCGGCGCGGTTTCAGATTGAGTTGTCATGCCTGCCCCTCCGCGACCGGCGTAGCGAGTCCCTCGTAGAGCGTCATGATGACTTTGCAGAAATCATCGAGGCCGAACCTCGTCTCGTGCGGCGCGCTCAAGACGAACTCGTTCCAGCCCTCGAGCACCGCGCTGTACTCCTCTTCGGCGTCCCTTAATTCCTCGACGATCTCTCGTTCCTGCTCCAGGTCGACGTCGGCCAGTGCCCAGCGGCGGCAGTTGCAGGGAGACTGCGCCGGAACGTAAACGATCTGTTCGATGGTCTGAACCGGGAAACTCTTGCAGGTCGCAGGACGCAGATCGCCGAGGGCGCAGCGATGATGTCCAGTGCGGGTGCGCATCAGGAATGTGCAGGGCTTCGTCTTCCGCCTGGCTCCTCCTGGCTGGTCTGCGAGCGCCAGCCGGTAATGGAATTCATCATGGCTCAAGATGAAGGTCAATGGCCCGGGAGGAGTTTCGAAGTAAATGAGAAACGAGCAGGGGTCGACGTTAAGCGTGCGGGCAATGCGCCAGACATCGCGTCCGGTAACCGCGACCAAGCGGTTGACGCAACAGGACTTTTCCGCACATGCGAGCCAGATCGCTTCCTTGCGACTTTGCGTGTCGCCGCTCATGCGTCACCTCGATTGTGCCTGAACGCAAACGTTCACGACAGGAATGAAGTTGATTATACCCGTGATGGGCGCGTCAGGACATCGCGATGGGTTCGTAAGGAAGATCTGCGGCGGGCCCCTCGCGCGAGGGGCCCGCACCATGGATTACTCGTTCTTGCCGGCCTTGATCGCTTGTCCGACATATCCCATGAGCTCGCGGATGGGACTGGTCTCCGAGCCGTGGATGGTCGACTCGCCTTCCCAGACGCGCTGTACCGACCTGGCGATGCCAGGATCGCCGCCGGTGAACTCGTTTACCAGTTCCATCCAGCGTTTGGCCATGGCCTGTACTTTGGGGTCGGAAGGAGGAGTTCCCTTTTCGTACTCGGCGCGTACTTTGGCGATCAACTCAGGCCACTCGGCTTCGACCGCCTTGATGTGCTCTTCTCCGATCTGTTCGCGGCGCTGCCGGAGCGTCTCCAGTTGTTCGGGTGTGTAGTATTTTTCCACGCGGTTCATAACCTCCATCGTCTCGAGAAGCGTCTCTGCCGTCACCGAACCGTTGGCATACAGTCCCCGGTCGATCGATTCCAGGCGCTGTCGTAACTGGTTCATCTCGGTGATCTGCTGCTTGACTCGCTCCAGATGCAGCCGGACGATCTGCGCCACCGAAGTGCCGGGTCTGGCCAGGATCTCCCGAATCTCCTCCAGTGAGAAACCAAGCTGCCGGAGCGACGCGATCTGCTGCAGTCGGGTGATCTCGGCATCGCCGTACAGGCGATAGCCCGAGTTCGCTCGGCGCGGCGCCTTGAGCAGACCGATCTCGTCGTAGTAGTGGAGCGTGCGGACCGAGAGACCGGTTCGTTTAGCCAGTTCCCCCACCCGCAGGCTCGATTTGCTACCACCCGACGTCATCGATCGCTTCCTCTTCAGTCACTCTTCGTCGCGACAGGAGTAGGCTACACCCTCACGTTACGTGAGGGTCAAGAGGTTAGACGGGTGGAAAAGCTACGACGCGCTACTCCCCGGAATGGCTTGGCCGTCGCGGGGAGTGCCAGTGCCATCGATCAGCGAAGCAGGCCTAGTCAGAGCCGTTACGCCTGATAGGGCCCGACGAGGATCGCTGGATTACGGATGAATCGCTGAACTAACCGCGGTTGTGGCCGGAACCGTGCTCGCCAGCGAATGGCCTGCCGCTCTCCCAGCTCTGCAGACGCTCGTGGGCCGCGGCCGCTTCCGCTTCGCGTTCGAAGTACCAGTAGGAAGACGAGCGTTGCGACGGGGAGCGCCAGCAGACGCACCAAACGTCACGGTTTTCGATCTGAACTTTGCTCAATGTCGCGCTCAAGAGTTTGAACCTTTTCATTTTCCGGATGGAAGCCACGTGCGGAGTAGAACGGCTGGATTGGCGTTCGGTTGCGAGACCCCTGGTCCCAATTGGGCGGTATCCCGTCACCCAAGACATACGTATTGATGTCGTCACCGGTTCTACCCCTCGAGTCTCCTGCCTCAGCACGTACACTCCAACGGGTATTGACCACATCCCGCTCAGGCCGGGCTAGAATGTCACCAACGGACCGCAAGCGGTCACTGAAAGGGGAGCGCACGCCTGCGCCGGACTGCGCGCGTCAGGTGGATGGTGCTCCAACAACGTTGATGCGGGGGATTGTGGGAATGGGAACACGGCTGGCGAACAAGGTGGTGCTGATTACCGGGGGAACGCGGGGAATTGGGCGAGCGATCGTGGAACTGTTTGTCGCCGAAGGGGCGAATGTGACCTTTACCGGCCGTGACGCCGGCAGAGGCATCGAAGTGGTCGAGCAAGTCTCGACGAACGGTGGCCGAGCCGACTACGTGGAACTTGACGTACTACGCCTCGATGATCTGGAGCGAGTGATCAACGAGACCGCCCGGCGCTATGGCCGGCTCGACGCGCTGGTGAACAATGCTGGAGCCGTTCTGCCAAAGACCATTCTCGAGACGGACGAAGAGGACTTCCAACAGCTATTCGATACCAACGTGCGCTCGGTCTTCTTCGGCACCAAGTGGGCGGCCCAGATCATGGCGGAGCAGCAGAGTGGCAGCATCGTCAACACCGCATCGACCGCCGGTCTGCGTGGGCTGCGCCAGCGAGCGGCGTACTGTGGTAGCAAAGGGGCGGTGATTCAGCTCTCCAAAGCCGCCGCGCTTGACCTCGCGCCGTTCAACGTGCGGGTCAACTGCGTCTCCCCTGGGGCGATCGACACTGAATTACTGCGCCAGGCCCGCTTCTCCGGACGCCCGCGTCAGGACGATCTGGTATCCGAGGTGGGCCGTGGGCTGCCGTTAGGACGCATCGGTTATCCGCGCGACATCGCCCAGGCCGCGCTCTATCTGGCTTCGGACGAATCGGAATGGGTCACCGGCAGCAACATCGTGGTGGATGGTGGCGGTACGGTTTGACGACCATGGATTTCGGGGATCCGATCGGACGATTGCTCGCGCATGTTCGTGAGGTGCATCCCAACCTGCGGATTGAGTCGGTCACGTCGCTTCACGGGCAGTTCAATGAGGCGTTGATCGTCAACGACTCGCTCGTGTTTCGTTTTCCGCGCTCGCACCACGCGACTCTCATGCTGAAGGATGAAGTGGCCGTGCTCCGTGCGATTCGACCACTCCTGACCTGGTCGATCCCTGAGCCGGAGTACGGCGATCTGGCTGGTGATGCGCCTTTCGTCGGCTACCGGATGATTCCCGGCGAGCCGCTGCGACGGGACGCGTTCGCCGCTCTCGATGACGTGACAGTGTTGCAGCGATTGGCTGACCAACTTGCCGCCTTTCTGCACGAGCTGCACAGCGTGCCGCTGGATGCACTGGGCTCCCATATCCCTCGGCGAGACAGCCGTCAGCGCTGGCTGCAGATGTACGACGACGTGCGGTTGAAGCTGATGCCGCTGATGAGGCCTGACGCGCGCGAGGAGGTTCGGCAGCATTTCGAATCGTATCTGGCCGATCCAGAGCGGCTCAGCTTCACTCCGGCACTGCGGCATGGTGATTTCGGTGCTGGGAACATTCTATGGCAGCCGGAGAGCGGCGCGCTTACCGGGGTGATCGACTTCAGCTTCGCCGGTATCGGTGACCCGGCGATTGATGCGGCAGCCATCTCGACGCTGGGCGAATCCTTCCTGCAGCGGATGTTCAACGACTATCCGGCGCTGGAGAGCATGCTCGATCGGGTGCGCTTCTATCGTGGCACCTACGCGCTGACCGAGGCACTCGACGGCCTACGGGATGACGACCAGGAGCATTTCGAGAGCGGCATACGCGGCTATCGCTGAGTGGCCCATGCGGCGACGACCCCGGCCGACTTCGGCTATGATGTCATCAGACTCCACCTTGAAGGAATCGCCGCGGCGCTCCGCTGTGCCGACGCGGCCGCGAACCTGATGCCGTTCTGTTCTGCCGAGTAGAGGTAGATGCCCAATGCAGACAGCACTGACTCCCGAACGCCTGCGGAACGTCTCACTCTTTGCCGGACTCGAATCGCGCGATTTGGACGACGTCGCCGCGGCGCTGCGACTCTCTCGCGTGCGCGCTGGCACGCATCTCATCTCGATGGAGCAGCCCGGCAATCGAGCCTACGTGATTCTGAGCGGCACGGTCAAGGTCTTTGTCGATCACATCGACGGCAGCGAAGTGATCCTGGCGTTGCTCGGCCCAGGCGAGGTGGTCGGCGAGATGAGCCTGGTCGACAATCTCAGCCGCTCCGCCAGCGTTACCACGCTGGAGACCTCGACGCTGGCCTGGATGGATCGCGCTTCCTTCTGGCGGCAAATGCAGTCAACGCCGCAGTTGATGGCCAACATGGTGGCGCTGCTCTCGCGTCGACTGCGCCTCGCGAATACCAGATTGCGGGCTAGCGCCACGCTCGACGTCGAGGGGCGGGTAGCGCTTCAGATCCTGGCGCTGGCGCACGAGTTCGGCGAGGAGACTGATAGCGGCGGCACGCGCATCCCCGTGCGGCTGTCGCAGAACGACCTGGCAGCGCTGGTTTCGGCCTCGCGAGTGCGGGTCAACCAGATCATGGTCGATTACAAGCGGAACGGGTTCCTTGAGGTCGATCGCAACCTGCGTATCACCGTGCTCAACGAAGACGCGCTGGCGCAGCGAGTGGGCGAAGATCTGCTGACGCTCGACGAAGCAGACGACCGGTAGCAGCCGTTCCCTGTGTCTGTTTCCCGTCCCAGGCTCGGAAAGCGCAGCGACATCGAATGGCACGTTGTGCGCATCAATCGCGCCTGCCTGTAAAGCACTTTACAGCGTCAGATACAGAGCCCGCTCTACACTCGACATCAGTGAAATCACCTTGAACACCCAGTTCCCCGGCGCAGACTGAATGCCGATCACAGGTACCGGGGCGCAGTGTAGGCAGTGCGAGGGGCCGTTGACACGCTTACCTGAATCACCTACTCTAACGGAAGTTTCTCTCATCAGTATCGTCGATATCGCTCATGCCCGGCGCGTCGGCTCCGGTCAATTGCGCAAAGAGCTTCCGCACGAGTTCCTGACTACCGCTTCGGCTGAAACGGTCCCGGTCCCGAGATTCGCGGAAGGCGATGTCGTGACAGGCGCGACGAACCTGCTCGGTGAATCAGGCAATGGTCGGTCGGCTCCCGGAGGGGCGACTTCGTGCTGGCTTGAGGCTCCGGATGGGACCCGTCGCCATCTGGAAGCGGTCGCGACTGTTGGTCGTGCCGAGGGAAACGACGTACGGCTCGGCAGTCCGACCGTGTCGCGTTTTCACGCCATGCTGCGCAGCATCGGCGGTCATTGGGTCGTGATCGACCTTGACAGCCGCAACGGCACCCGGGTGCGGGGAGAACGCGTGGTGGCGCCCCGCATTCTGCATCCCAATGATCCCATTCAGTTCGGCGAGATGCCCTTCGTCTTTCGCATGGGAGGCGAGCGTTCCAGCGCACCGGCGACCGGGTTGCAGCTGGCACTGCGCTCGCACGTCACCGACCACTTTCACCTATTGTTTCACCCCGACTCGTTTGCGGAGCAGCAGCGCGAGGTGGTTGGCGATCGCCTGGAGCGGACTTACGCCGTGCTCGCGGAACTCTTCGGCGCGGCGCAAGAATCGAAGCCAATCAGCGTTTATTTGCTCGACCAGATCGCCGATCCGGAGCAGCCCGAGCAACTCATCGATCACGGCGGCTATTCCCGCCCGCACGAGCGATTGATCTATGCGACCTACCGGCCCGAATCGCCGGGGGTGAATCTCGAGCAGAACCTGCTGGAGGTGGTTGGAGCGCGAATCGCTGGCTTCGAGCGCTGGCCGCAAACCCTGAAGGACGGCGTGCTCCTGTTCATCAATCGCCGCGCTGACCCGGAGCAAGCGTCCGACGAGCAGTGGCAACCGCTGCGAACCGCCTTCGAGCAAGAGAAAGTCCCGCCGTTGAGCGCGATCGTGAGTCGAGCCGAGCAAGATGACGCTCAGGTCAGCACGCTGGCGATCGGAAATCTGCTGGAGTATGCGGCCTCGACCTTCACGCTCCAGGCGGTTACGACCTTCCTGACCCAGATCAGCCAGACGTCGCTCGATGGCGCTTCTCGCGCCGCCTTCCACAAGCCGCTCAAGTCGCTCGAGAAGAAGTGGCGCTCACGACTGAAGTCGGGAACGCTCGATGATATCCGTCTCTTCGTGCGACTCCTCTTTCCCTATTTGCGGTCATATAAGCTGAAGATTGCCGAGATCATCTTCTACGTCGCGCTGTCAGTCGCGTTCGGCATCGTTCTGGCGAAGGCCGAGGGCTACCTGGTGGATAAAGCGTTGCTAGCCGGGAACTTCCACGTCTTCGAGTTGATCATGGGTGGCCTGCTTGCGGCATTCCTCGTCACCAGCCTGGCGTCGTTGCGTGAGGGCTATGTCAAAGCATGGGTAACCGCGAATCTGCTCAGTCGTCTGCGCCTGGCGATGTTCCAGAAGGTTCAGGCTCTTGACCCGGGCTACTTCGACCACGTCGACAGCGGTGACTTGATCACGCGTCTGACCTCAGACGTCTTCATGGTCGAGAATGCGCTCTCGTATGGCATGGTCGAGACAATTCGATTTAGCCTGATGTTCGTCGTCGCGTTCATCGTCATCTTCCTGACCGACTGGAAGCTGGCATTGGTCACGGTGGTGGGGCTTCCGCTCTTCGTGCTGATCGGTCGCTTGCTCGGCAGACCAGTGACGCGAGCCAGCATGGAACTCCAGACCGAGTCGGCCGCTGTCACCAGCCGCATCCACGAGAACCTCGGTGCGCAGCCAGTGGTGAAGCTGTTTGGGCTGGAGCGTCAGGAGTCCGAAGGCTTTGCGAGCAAGCTTGATCACTTCGTTCGCACGTCCCTGAGGATGCACTTCCTTAGCGGACTCTACGGATTTGGATCCAATTCGATCACGAGCCTGATCCAGCTTGGCGTGCTCGGTGCCGGCGGCTATCTGGTTCTGCACGGGCATGCCACGACCGGCACCCTCTTCGCCTTCATGACTCTGGTTGGCCAGATCATCTCGCCGATGCAGATGCTGTCCCAGTTCTTTCAGATGGTGCAGACGGGCTCCGGCTCGATGAAGCGCATCAACGAACTCCTTTCCACGCGTCCTGCCGTGCAGGATGCGTCAGGCGCCGTCGACATCAAGCCTCTCTCGCGAGAGATCCGCTTCGAGCACGTCACCTTCAGCTACGATGGCTCGCGCAACATCCTCGAAGACATCAATTTGAGCATTCCAGCTGGTACCAGCATGGCAGTCGTTGGCCCCAGTGGCTCCGGCAAGAGCTCGCTGCTGAACCTCGTCACGCGATTCTATGATCCGAAATACGGTCAGGTGCTGTTCGACGGAGTTGATCTTCGTGCATGCACCGTTGCATCACTGCGAAGCCAGATCGGCATGGTGTTTCAGGAGAGCTTCCTCTTCAACGACACCATCCGCGAAAACATTCGCATGGCCCGACCTGGAGCAAATGATCAGGATGTTGAACAGGCTGCTCGGTCGGCCGAGCTCCATGAGTTCATCACCCAGCTGCCCGATGGCTACGAGACGCTGGTTGGTGAGCGAGGCGGGCACCTTTCCGGAGGGCAGCGTCAACGCGTGGCGATTGCCCGGGCCATTCTGCGTAACCCACCGGTCTTGCTCCTCGATGAAGCCACCAGTGCGCTCGACCCTGCCACCGAAGCCGCCATCAATGACACGCTGCGCCACGTCGCGGCTGGGCGAACGACGATCAGCGTGACGCACCGGCTTTCCAGCGTCGCGACGGCCGACCTCATCGTAGTGCTGGATGGCGGCCGGTTGGTCGAGCAGGGAACGCACGAGACACTGCTGCGTACGGGCGGGCTGTATTGCCAGCTGTGGGAAGAGCAGCAGGGGCGTATTGCCGATGCGCGACTGGATTCCTCCGAAGTCGATCTCGCGACATTGCAGCGCGTCCCGCTTTTTCGCCAGCTCGACGGGAATCTGCTAGCGCGTATTGCTCGCAGCTTGAACGTGGAGCGCGCCGAGACTGGCTCGGCCATCGTGACGGCAGGTGAGCCGGGTGATCGTCTCTACGTCGTCAAGAGTGGTGAAGTCGAGGTGTTGGCCGCCGGTCGCGATGGCCAGCCGCGCCGTCTCGCGATTCTCGGGGAGGGCGACTACTTCGGTGAGATCGCGCTGCTGCGCGAGGTTCCCCGCACCGCCACTGTGCGGGCGCGCACGCCGGTGGAGCTCTATGGCCTGAGCCGTGACGCGTTCCAGGGGATGCTGGCAGTCCTCCCAGCACTGCGAGAAACGATCATGGAGACCGTCGCCGAGCGAGAGCAGGGATTGCGGTTGACGGCAGTATCGAGCACCTAGCGGCCGTCACAGTGGCAAGGACGCCAACAGGCGGCACTCTTGGGTAGCTACGGCCACTCAGTCAACTCGATTTTGGTGGCGGTGTAACAGCCTTCGTGATGCCTCGTGAAAGGTTCTGCGGAATTGCGAGCGACGCAAGAACGGACAACAACAGGGCCGCAGTTGTGGCCAACGGGCTGTCACGTACCTCCGAGCAGCGGGTATTGCACCGACAAAAGCATGTAACGGATTATCAGTGAATCCGATTTCGCCGGGCGCGTGACGAAGGGACGCCAAGGATGAGTCGCTGGATAGTCGTGGTTCTCGGTGCCGCAACGGTTGACGATATGGCTGAAGGTTGGGACGCGAGTTCGACTAGTGATTGAGAGGGGTATGATTGTGGGCTGGATATCGCGTTCATGACGTGCTGACGTCATAGAGCAAAAGGAGGAAGCGCAAGATGGATAAGAAGCCTGAAAGCAATGAAGCGCAGGAACTCGGGGATTTGACGGTCATAACGGTTCCTGCTGAAAAGACGCAGGAAGTCCTTGACTTCGTGGCGAATCTTGAGGGCGAGGAGGACTGAGGTCAGCGGACACATGATTTCGGGCGGAGCACTCGCCAGTCTTGGTGGGCCGCTGTCGGCCAGGGCCGGACGCTCTCTGACTGCGTGCTCGAAAACTGGAGGAACCGGATTCGGGACCGACTGGCAGTGTACTGATACCGACAAGTCCTTCTAACTAACAGATCGAATGAGATGCTGGCCTACCCAATGGAATTTGGGTCAGGTGGCAGGAAAGGAAGTACGTACATGTCGGAGAAACCGTTGATAGTCGTGGCACTAAGAAGATGGGAACTTGACCGTCATCGCGATTCCGGCTGACAGAGCGCAGCAAGTCATCGATTTTGTCGCAAGTTTGGAGAGTGACGAGGCAGAGGTCAGCGGGCACATGATTTCCGGCGGGGGCATCGGTAGTTTCGGTTCCCTGTCAGCTAAGACGACTTGGCAACGCACCGACACTGCCTGTCACCAATATGCCTCCAAGTTCGGAGCGGTCGACTTCGATTGCACTGACTCCGATAAGTCGAGTGGCCCGATGTTGTGACATTGAGAGAGTGTAATTCCATCATCGAACCGTTATTGGATCACGACCGTAACCCCGAATCAAGGAGATTGAACATGAACGAACACTCGAATGTGACACAGGGCGAAACTGCTGACGATAGTGTTGTGACCGTCGTGACCGTACCGGCTGACAAGGCTCAGGCTGTCATCGATTTTGTCGAGAGCCTTGATAAGGGCGAGACCGATGTTCAGGGTCACATGATCTCGGGCGGAGCCCTTGGGGCGTTTGGCGCTACCGCGGCAAAGAAGAAACTGACCACCAGCACGGGCTGCAACTACTTCCCAACAGGCTCGATCGGTCACGACATGCAGTGCGGGGATACCGATACGATCATCGCCTAGACTCTCAAGCCAAGGAGATTGCGCGAGTGCAGTGGGATCAACGAACGAACGCGGATGCGGCAGGCGTAAAACGTCGTCCAACGAGGGCACTTCGAACGGTCGTGATGAGCCAGGCGATAACTCGAACTAGGACCAAATCTGACTTCGGAGAAAACGTGCCGCCGAGCGGCCCGCGCGACAAAAAGGTCGTGACGATTCCGGGTGAACACATCAATGTCGGAGGAATGGCGACATGGCGGAACACGATACCAATGGCAGCGGTGCTCCCGATGAAGGCGGCAATTGACAGTCGTAGTCGTACCTGCGGACAAGGTACAAATGGTGCTCGATTTCGTCGCGAGACTCGAAAGCGAGGAAGACGACGTCAGCGGCCTACATGATCCTCCGGAGGAATGTTCGGCGCGGTAACTCACGAAACGGTGGCGCAAAACCGGGATCGCTGCCACGGACAGGTGACCACGACCACTGATGGCGGAGCGGCGAGGGTGATGGCGACCGGTCGCGTCACTAAGGGTGCAGCCGACAAAGAAGGGGCTTTCAAATCGCTGACGGCCCTGTAAGTTGAAGCTGCGTGGAATGACGAGTGGACGGATTTATGCGACAGAACGACCGTTGGAGCTCGTCACTGACCATCGAAGATCGGTGATGACGCAGCGAACGATAACGTTGATGAGCAAATTGGACATCCCAGTGGATCATTTCATGATATCGCGCCAGAACGTATGAGCCCGGAGCAAAGGAGGAATCAGTTGACCAACGATGAAGAGATCAAGGTGAAGATGTCTCAGGACTTGACGGCCAGGCCATCGTCAATGTCCCGGTGGGTCAAACACAGGCAGTCCTCGAGTTCATCGCGAAGCTCCAGAGTGAGGACCTGGACGTGAGCGGCTACATGATCTCGCACGGTTTGTTTGGGGGCATCTCGGTCGGCGGTCTGGCGGCGACCCAACCGACCGACTCGGGTTGCAACCGCACCAAGATCGTGACGGAGCACGACTGGCAGTGCTCCGACACCGACACCCTCACGACGTAACAGGCGTCGTTACCTCTCTTCGCTTGGGCACAACATGACTACTCCAAACCCACCGAGAAGCGTCAGAGAAGGGGAAAAGATGTCAGACAGCGAACAGAATGTGACCGATGACGTCACGATAATTGAGGGCCACGCCATCATCGAAATCCCGGTGGAACATACCGGCGCGGTACTCGAGTTCATCGCGGGTATTGAGCGCGAAAGCGCGGACGTGAGCGCGTACATGCTCTCAGGCGGCCTTTGGGGTGGTATTTCGACCGGTGGACTGAACATAAAAATTACGACGGAATCCGGTTGTGTACAGACGAGAGGGAAAGACTGGAACTGCTGCGACACCGACCAAGAGTAGTCGAGTCGGTGCAACAGGATCATCGCACGTTGGCAAACAATCGTGAGGCAGTCGCTGAAGACCACTCGAAATGAGGAGACCCCAAATGAATACAGATGATGTCGAACGCAATCACGGGAGTGCGAACGAAGGGGCGCTGGCGTCGCTGGTGATCCCCGAAGACATGGTGGACAAAGTGCTCGAGTTTGTCGAGAGCCTTCAGTCAAGCGACGAGGAAGTTAGCGGTTATATGTTCTCCGGAGCGTTGACCGGCGGCTTCAGTGGGGCAGTAGGGTTTAAAGATTCGAGCCACACCGGAATCACGACGTTTCAGACGGGTGCACAGGGCACAGACTTGAAGTGGTCCGACACGGATACCATTGAAGGTTAGTCGTGGTTGACGTCCACATCAAGCGGGCTGAAGCCATAAACGCTGATACAGGCTGGTATCGCCTGTCGTCAATCGTGGATCAATGGTTGAGTGCTCGAAGATAGTGACCTGTTTGATTTGCCTGAGGGTTTGAATTGGAGCAAAGATGGACCGTCGTGAGCAGTCGTCTGAGCTGACAGCGTCATCGGAACAATCTGGCAATGGGCTTGACCGTTCGGCCAACGGCGACGGCGAACGACGTCTACCGTTTATCCTGCGGGTTGCGGCGGTCTGGACTGACAAGGACGATCTTCCGAGCGCCGAGGACGGACAACTCCGTTATTGGAGGCGGGCGCCGCTTACGGGAAGTGTTGCCAGCACATCGGGTGGACGGGACGTGAGCTTCTCTGATCTGGAGGTCCAGTGAGCATCCTGATGATTACCGATCCAGGGGGAGACGGTCACATTTACCCGGTGCTGACCGAATTGGGTCGACGTGGTAACGAGGTCCAGATCTTCAATCCGGCCGCCTTCCCGCTCTCGGCCTTGATTACCGTCGAATCATCGTCTGTTGGTTCGCGAGCCGTCATCGCTTGGGAAGGACAGGAGATCGATCTGTCCACGGTCGGCAGCGTCTGGTACCGACGACCGGGGAATCTGAATCTGCCGGAAGAGCTCACTCCGAAGGAGGCCGAGTGGCTTCGCGGCGAGTCCTCCGCGCTGATCAATGGAATTTATGCCAATACTGACGCGCTCTGGGTGAGCGAACCCCACAACATTCGCCGGGCTGAGCTCAAGCTGCTGCAACTACGTCTGGCGCGAGAACTCGGCTTCCGCATCCCCGAGTACATCGTCACCAATGATCCGGATCGAGCTCGGTCATTCGTGGCCGCGCACCCGGACGGTGTGATCATCAAGGGGCTTTGGATGCCAATGATCGTAACCGAGGATCAGGCGGGGATGCTCTATACCCATCTGGTGACGCCGGAGGATCTGGAACACCTTGACTCGGTCCGCTATGGACCGACGTACTTGCAGGCGCTGGTTCGCAAGAAACGAGACATCCGGGTGACGGTCATCGGAGACGAGCTGTTTGCCGCGGGAATCGACTCGATGCTGGTGGAAGAGTCGCGCATCGATTTTCGGGTGGCCGAGATGATGGATCTGCCGCATGCACCGGTCACCTTACCCGATCCGGTGGACGCGGCCTGTCGAGCGATTGTGAAACGTCTCGGATTGAACTTCGGGGCAATCGATCTGCTCGAAACGCCGGACGGCGACTACGTCTTTCTTGAGAACAACCCGAACGGCCAATGGTATTGGGTCGAGATGATGACTGGCCAGCCGATGGCGAAGGCGATGGCCGACTTGCTCGAACGCGGCGAAGTCGATCGAGGTCGCGGTCCGGATGCCCTGCGAGCGTTCACCCCCACCGAGCGACCACCGCGGGCGATGCCGGTCGGGGAGCAGATAATTTCGGTGTCCCCGCAGCTACGATCGGTCCTCTCAAATGGCGAAGCCTCCGCGCGGGTCGCAAATCTCCTTGCCACGCGAGCCTGGCTCGAAAGAAAACGGGACGACGTGCTGCTGCATGTGGGTGACACGTCTACTGACGAGATCTGACCAAGGGGAACGGGCTGAATTTGGATCCCGACATTCCACCTTCTCAATGCGCCAGGATGATTGAGCGGTTGATAGCAGACCGCCGATAAAGGGGGCTCGACCATGTCGGATACGGGGAGCAATGATCGTGAGGCTCAGGACATACCAGGAGTCGCCACGTTGTTCATTCCGGAAGACATCGCGCCGCAGGTCGTCGACTTTGTGGCCGGGTTGGAGGCGGATGATACTGACGTGACCGGCTACATGCGCGGTCTTGGGCTGAACTTCGTAAGGCTCGCGGAAACAACCCAGACCGTGACCAACTGCAAGGACACGAATGGAGGGAAGGACACTCTCTGCGACAACGACACCTGGATCACAAAGTGACATCACGCCGGTTTGCTGGTCAGCGTGGCGGCCGAGATGTGTCGCGAACCCCTTTCTGGCGGCTAAACGCAGGGGATCATGAGGTAGCAGTTCTCATGTGGTTCGTCATGGGCGGCAGATGATCCGCCTGGATTTCTCCGCGCGCTGAGGCGGATTGGCGCATGACGGCAAATCCGTCATGCGCCGCGCGCATCCGATCATATGTCGCTCAATGCTCGAACGTCAGCAGTTCGGCTTCCTCCAGCAGCCAGGAGCCGGGCATCTTGCCGATCAGGTAGGGGTGCAGCGTTCCATCGAGTGAGTGATTCGCGTGTTTGAAGATCTCCACGTTCTTCTGTGCCTGATTGGGCCAGACGCGGTCGACGAGTTCAATCGTGTCCATCTTCTCAACCTGCTTCTCGGGAATTCCCAGGTGCTCAGCCCAGAGATGCAGCCGCAGATGGCGCGCGATCTTTGGCTCATGGACAACGACGTTCATCTCACTGTCACTGATCATGCCGCGCTCATTCAGATTGGCTGAACCAACCGTAAACCACTCGTCGTCGATGACGGCGACCTTGGCGTGAACGTAGATGGCGCGATAGGCGAAGGCCTCGATGCCGGAAGCAGGTCCCGATGCGTAGGGCGAGTAGATCGAGACGATGCCCCTGCCGCGGTCCGCGTCCTGTAGTTCCTTGACGTGGTGATCGTTGTCCCACTTGCCACTGTAAGCGCGCGCAGGCAGCACCACCACGATGCGGAACGGATCGTCATGGGGCCGGTTCATAGCCTCCTTCAATGCCCCGATGATCTCGGGCGACCAGAGATACTGATTCTCCAGATAGATCAGCCGCTGCGCTTCACGGAGCATATTGGTATAAGCGTGAACGATGCCGAATTCCCCGTTAGCTAGGCTCGGATAGACGTCGGCGGGAATGGTGCGAAGCACCTGTGCCGGAGTGTTCCAGTTCGAGTCGACCTCCGGATCCCGATGCGGCAGCGTGCGGTCGTCGGTACTGGCTTCCCAGCGCTGCCGGAAATTGTGCTCGACATCTGCCACGGCTTCTCCCTCGATACGCACCTGAACGTCGTGCCAGTTGACGCCAGCACGGAGCGGGTGCCCGGCGGTGTCCCAGCGATCACCTTGATAAGTGGTCAGATCCATGCCGCCAACGAAGGCCACTTGTCCATCGACCACCACGGCCTTTTGATGGTGACAATGTGTTGGCGGCGCGCTGGAGTCGAGGTGGCAAATGAGGTCGCCGGTGCCGTCGCGATTGACAACGCGCTGGACTCGTTGCACGTCGCGCGTGGTCGGCTGAATCAGGAACGGAGCGCCGTTCCACAAGAGAATGCGAACGGGAACGCGTTGAGCCGCCTCGGCCAGTAGTGTGAGCAGTCGTGTCTGCTCGATCTCCGCTTCACTTTCGCGCGCCAAAGGAATATAGGGGGAGAGAAACCAGCCGATGATGTAGACGTAATGCTGCGCTCCTTTGATCGCGTCGCGCAACGCTGGGAAGTACTCCGCGCCGTCGACGAGCGGAGTGATCCGGTTGTGCTCACGCGGAGGGGTACCTCCCGGATACCAGCGTGGGTCATCGGTCCACCAAGCCGAAGGACGATGACTCGGATACGTCTTGTCCTTCCAGTCTCGCATGCGTCGCTCGCTGTTCTGGTGAACGAGCGGGGCAATTGCCTTACCGGCGTACCGGCCAATGAATCCTTCAAGCGCTGATAGGCTCGCCATGCTTGCCATCTTCTCCAGACGCGTCGTCGAATCGCTCGAAGCACGTGAATCACACTACTCCGACCCTGTCTTTCCCAATTGTCGTGCCGAGACTCACGCAGGCGACTCTCGGCAGGGCCAGAAGTGTCGCGATGACGCCATGCGTTCCACAGTCCAAGACCTGTCGAACCGATTGATTTCACGTGAAGCGGAGATCACGTATGCACGCTCAACTGACGACCTTCATTCTTGCCGAGAATAGCCGTGAGCAGGCTCGCCAATCGGCCAGCAAACTGGATCGGACGGCACGCGAACAACCCGGTTTCAATTGCATCATCTGCTACTTCGATGATTGAACCAACGAGTTCGGTACGTTGTGTGTGGGAGAGTCAGGATGCCGCTGAGTCAGCGGGTAAGACGTTGGTCCGTTCGGCGGAAGAAGAATTTGGCGACACGCTCAACGACCAGGTGCTCGATCACTTTGTGGAGATCCTGGAGCCGTAAACGTGTTTCGTTGAAGTGAGCGGAGTTTCCAGCCGAGGCGACATATCGCTTGAGATCACGAAGATGCACCACGGCCCTCATGTCGTGGAAGATGAGCGTGCCCGCAGCGTTAATGTGCGATTGGCTTGACAGGCGGCGACAACGCCGATAGTGTACGTGCAGAACAGATGTTCTCTTCATCCACCCGGAAAGGAACGCACTCGTGGATGCGATCGCAATTCTCCGTGATGAACTGAAGCAAGGACACGACATTATCGAGCAAGCAGTTGCCGGGTTGCCGGATGATCAGTTGCATCATCGGGAGGAGAGTTCGACGATTCAGTCGATCGCCACCATCTATGCCCACACCGTGATGTCCGAGGACCAACTGATGAATGACACGGTGCTCCATCGAGCACCACTATTCGAGCGCGGCAACTGGACCGAGAAAGTCGGCATTGGCATGATCCCGTTCGGCGGCGATTACGAGGGTTGGTTGAATTCACTCCCCAACGTCAATTTCGCCGCGCTGCGCTCGTATGCCGAGCAGGTCTATGCCGAGTCGGATCGTTGTCTGTCTGATCTTGGTGTCGCCGACCTCGATCGTAGCGTCGCCTTCGTCGATGAGGTGCCGCTCGGATCTTTCCTCGGCACCGTGATCGTGTGGCATGCGGTCCATCACGGTGGCGAGATCTGCGCGTTGGTTGGCGTCCTCGGCGGCAAAGGCTTGCCGTTTTAGAGGGTTGGTCAGCCAGCCCCCGTTTTGTCCACGATTCGCCGGTGGTGAAGCGTCTTACAGCACCCGGCGCTCAGCCAGTTGGCTGAAGTCGTAGTTGCGCCAGACCGGGACGCCACAATAGCGTTCGCCTTCGGGGCAGCGCGGGGTCTGTCCAGCCTCGGAGCGCACCACGCAGGGTGGTCGATTGACGTAACGTCCGATTGCCGGTAGCGCTTCCGCCACCTGGGCAGTCTCCTGACGTGCCGTCTCGAAGATCTCGCGCTGGGCGTCGAAGCAAAGCCGCTTGATCCACTTCCAGTAGTAGTTCATCAGCGTGCCGGTCTCGTAGAAGCGGACGTGATGGCTGTTTGGCAGCAAGTAGAGAACTTTCTCGGCTGGAACACCCGCGTCGAGCAGGCGGTTCTTGGCGTCCCACAGCGCGTTGACGGTGGCGTGATACTCCTCGAGCGCCTCTGGCACGCGGGTCACGTCGTACGGCACGATGACGTCCGGCTCCTGTCGCAGGTGAGCGGTCAGCACCGGACTGGATGAGAGCGTGCCGCGATGCCGCTGGTTCTGCGCCTCTTCTGCACCACTGATGCGCTTCTGGAAGGTGAACGGCACCTGGTTCATCGTCTGCATCAGCTTCGAGTTCATCGCCAGGAAGAGATGGTGTCCCAGGTAGCGATTCTGTGCTGGATCGAGCACGCGCGCGATCGCCGCTTCATCGGGAAGTTCCTCGGGAGTCTGCCCCAGCACCGTGCGTACGGCGGACGGCCAGCGTCCGCTCGGCATCCGGCTCGTAGCCGATCAGGCGGGAATCGAGCCCGTTCAGCCCCTCATCGAACTCGTTGAAGAAGGCATCACCGTTGTTTTGATCGAGATTGGCCCGCAGCTGGCTGAGCGCCTCATATTCGAGCGTGTCCGCTTCGCCGAGCACGCCCAGATCGAGCGGATAATCCGGAGCGCCGAGGAAGAATGGATCGACCTCCAGCACTTCCTCGACCATGCGATTGACCAGGTAGCGCACCTCACCGGGCACGTCGAGTTGATTGGCCAGCACGTAGTAGCGCAGCAGCGTCAGCCCGTTGATGGTGTGGTACATGTGCGCTGGAGTCGCTAGCGGCAGGACGTAGCGCGCCACCTCCTGTGCCTTCTTCTGCACGGCCGACCGAACGCGTTCCTCGGCTTCGGGACCCCGCGCCTTCACGCGTGCTGGGAAGACGGCGCTATAGCGCTGGGTCAGGTCCGGGGTAAGGAGTTCGC
Source organism: uncultured Chloroflexia bacterium (assembly GCA_963782955.1). Lineage (GTDB taxonomy): Bacteria > Chloroflexota > Chloroflexia > Thermomicrobiales > Thermomicrobiaceae > CALAGB01. The sequence continues at coordinate 211,557 of CAWALJ010000003.1, forward strand.
CCAATCGTCGGTAACCGGCCAGCGCTCGCTCGATCGCGTCGTTGAAGATCGGCTGCAGCTTCTCTGGTAGGTCAGGCGTGACCATCGTCTTGCCGCTGACCTCCCGGTAGCGCTGCGAGACCTGCTCCGAGTTGTAGTGCGGATGATGATGGAAGAAGGACCAGATCGCCAGGCGTGAAACGCCATCCAGCGCGAAGACGAAGTTGGCGTGCTGAAAGGTGGTGTGGTGGCCAGCTTCGAAGAGATCTCGATAGAGGCGTTGAGCCCGTGCTCGACGCACCGGACGGGTCTCGTCACTTGGATCGTCGAGGTCGTCGTCCATCAGCTTCAGCACGCTCTCGACGCGTGCCGGACGCGCCCCGTAGCAGGTCCATGCGGCCGCGACGGTCAGCGCGAATGGATGAGACGCGGACTCGTCACGCAGCAGCTTGACGGTCGGTGGCTTCGATTGAAACGGGTAGGAGGTCTCCATACCGGCGCCCTGCTCACTTCACGATCGGTCGGGAAAATCGGCGGAACGACTGTGGCTTGGAGCTAGTGTACGTACGTCAGCGGTTGAGCGTCAACGCTTGTCCAGATGTCACCACCAGCACAACCAGTTAATGATACTGTACCCGGGTCAGAACCGATGTCGACGGAGTGCGAGGTGCGAACCGTTCGAGGTCGATCATCGTGTCTGATCAAGACGGATGGACGATGCTGGGGCCGCGGGAAGCGGCGGATGACGCCAAACGAGTGGAGTGTCGAACGAGATGTCATTGGGTACTCCCCAATTTCTCGCGGCGAACGGCGTTGCCGCGTACAGCATGATCCTGCTCACCTGCGAAGGGCAGTATCTGCTGCTGGAGCGGTCGGCGACCAAGCGATTCGCGCCGGGCAAGTGGACCGGACTCGGCGGACGCATCGGGCCCGATGAATTCGAGGACGTGCACTCGGCCGCTCTGCGCGAGCTCCGTGAGGAAGCCGGGATCGTGCCCGACCAGCTATCGTCCTTCTCTCTACGTCGCGCGCTGCTGCATAACCGCCCCAGCGAGCCGCTGACCCTGCTTCTCTATTTCACTGGCGAGCTCGGCCAGCAGGTGCTGCCAGACTGTCCAGAGGGAACCTTGCATTGGGTCCATCCCAATGAACTCGATCAGCACGATTTGATCGACAATGCCGCCGTCGTCATTCGCCTGCTCATCGACGATATCGCCCGCGACCCAACTGGCACCGAGCCCGTTGTAGTCGGAGCGGCGCGTTACGCGCCCGACGGCCACCTGGTCGCCGACGCGATCGTCTGGGCGTGATTGCCGCTCCCCGAAACTGTCGCGATCTTTTCATCTTCCGAATGCGCCGATGTCACGCCATTCGAGCATTCGGATGGGTACGGTACAGACGGGCGCGTGCGCGCCAGTGTCGCGGCGTGCGTCAGCGTTGTATCGAAAGGAGCGGACGGTGGTCAAGGAGATTCAAGTCAAACAGCTTCCGCCGCAGTTGATCTTCAGTTGGCGCGGCAAAGTGCGTGTCGCCGAAATACCGGCCAAGATGGGCGAGGTTTTCGGCAAGGTCTTCCCGTACGTGATGGGTCAGCAGGTCGACTTCGCCGGGCCGCCGCTCGCGATCTACTACGAGATGCCACAGGGCGACGAGCCGATGGACATGGAGGTCGGGGTTCCCGTCGTTGCCGAAGTGCCGCCGTTTGAGGATCTGACCACGCATACGCTGGAAGGAAGCGAAGCGGCGACGGCCGATCTACCAGGGGCCATACGAGGAGATCGGCCCAGCCTATGACGAAGTGATGAAATGGGTGGCCAGCCACGGCTACGAAGTGAGCGGGCCACCGCGTGAGGCGTATTTGAATGGGCCAGACGAGGTCAAAGACCCGTCAGGCCTGCTGACCGAGGTCGTCTTCCCGGTGCGGAAGAAGGCTGCCTGAACGAATTAGCGGCGCGCGAACCGACCGGGATCGAACGCCGTGAGATCAGGAACGTCTGCCTCCGACGTCATCAGACCGGCGATGGCCGCACCCGTCGCCGGTCCCAGGGTGATCCCCAGCATGGCGTGACCGGTAGCCATGAACAGGTTGTTGTAGCCAGGGGCGCGTCCGATGGCTGGCAGTCCATCGGGCAGCATCGGTCGCATTCCTACCCAGCTTGTCTCACCCGATCCGCGGCTCCAATCTCCCAGACAGCGATCCGCGCCCCGGCGAATGGCGTCGAGTCGGCGTGGATCGAAGGTGGTATTGACGCCAGAAAGCTCCATCGTGCCGGAGACGCGCAAGGCGTTGTCGAACGGACTGCAGGCGACGCGCACTTCGGAGAAGTAGGTGGCATGCTGCATCTTCAGCGTGGGATTCTTCACCGTGACGTTGTAGCCCTTGCCTGCTTCCATCGGCAGATTGACCCCGGCCAATTGCGCCACCTGGCCAGACCAGGCGCCGGCCGCGATTAGCACAGAATCGGCTTCGAGCGGACCGTCCACGGTGTCGACGTGTGTCACGATCCGCCCATTGCGGCGAATGCCGGTCACCTCGACGCCCGAAAGGAGCGTGACGCCCCGGTCCGACAGCCATTTCACCAGTCCGGCAGTCAGCGTCTCGGGACGCACGTGTCGCTCTTCACGCACCCAAAGCCCGGCGACAACCACGTCGGTCAGCGCAGGTTCGAAGTCGTGCAGTTCGCTGCCGCTGATCTCGACCGGCTTCTGGTAGCCGAACTGGCGCATCAATTCCAGACCTTCCGCCAGGTGATCGAGGTAGTCGCGGTTCATGGCCGCCAGCAGTAGGCCAGTCTGATGCATTTCGAACTCGACGCCGTTCTCGACCAACGCATCGTAGAGCTGCATGGTCGGCATCGATAAACGGGCGGTAGCCGCCATCCCGCGGTGGAAGTCTTCCGAGTTGCAATGACGCCAGAAACGGTAGAGCCAGGGTGCGATGCCTGGAACCGAGCTGGGCCGCACATAGAGCGGTGAGTCGCGGCTGAGCATCCATTTGAGGGACGTGCCAAGCAGGCCAGGAGCCGGAACGGGATCGGAGAGGGACGGGGTAATCCAGCCCGCGTTGCCCTCCGAGGCGCCCCTTCCGAAATCGCCCTTGTCAATCACGGTAACCTCGACTCCACGCCGGTGGAGTTCGTAGGCAGATAGCAGACCGACGGCTCCGCCTCCGACGACGACGGTCGTGCTCATTCCGACTCCCTCTCCATAGTTTGCTACTTCACCACCACCACATACGCTGGCTGTCCGGAGTCTCTCCGGCTGGCCGCTCACAATCCTCAAGCATACTCCAGCGACGACGTGTTTCGAACATAGGAGGTGTCAGTGAGGGTGACGTTAGTCAGACATCACGAATCGGGGGCCAGGATGAGGGAGTAGATCACCGTGACGGCCGCGAGAACCGCGGCGAAGACGAATCCGCCAGTGTCGTGCAGCCGGGTGACGAACAGTCCCGCGACGACCACCGATCCCGCGGCGCCAGCTTGCCCAAGCGAGTTGAGCCAGGCAAACGATTCGGTCATCTCTTCCTCGGGAGCCACTTCAGCCATCAGGCTGTACTCCACCGTGATTGACGGTGCCAGCGCCAGGCCCACCACAACCAGCAATGCTCCCAGCAAGAAGATGTTTGACGCGATAGCCAGCAAGGCCATACCGGCAGCCATGCAGGCCAGGAGGAGGGTGAGCTGCCTGCGCGGCGTTCCCGGTTGCAGACGGCTGCCCCAATAGATGCCGCCGACGATGCTCCCGACCGACATGGCGGCGATCAGTACGCCGGAAAGGGCCCGGGCTTGGTGCGCGCCGGAAAACGCGATGATTCCGAGTTCGACGGCAGTCAACGAGCCAGGAATCAACGCGCCGATCGGCAGCATGCGACGTACTGCACTTGAACGGAGTGGCCCGATCCAGTGAGTCGTCTGCGAGGATGTCTGCCATCTTCGTGCGCCAGGCGTTAGCGCGAGCATGGCCGCGCCAATCGCCGACAAGCCGGCGGCGACGATGATTGCGGCTTCAATCGGCGCGATAGCGATCAGGACCGTGACCAGCAGTGGCCCGGCAATGTAGAGAATGTCGGCCGTTATCGACTCGAACGCGAAAGCGACGTCTCGCAAGTTCGAGGGCACTTCACGAGTCCAGAGCACGCGCATCACCGGCGACACCGGTGGCACGAGTGCTCCGGCAACGATCGCGGTTGCGGACATCCAGAGTATGCTGTGCGTACTCGAGGCGGAGAGAACGAGGCCGACCAGACAGGCGGCTTGTCCCCAGCCCGTGATCATCAGCACCGGCGTGACGCCCAGTCTGTCGGAGGCACGACCGCGTAATGGACCGCAGATGCCCGCCGCAATCGTGAAGAGCCCGGTAATCAGGCCCGCTGATACGTATGAACCGCTGTGGCCGACGACCAACAGTGGCAGAGCCAGCGACAACATCGGGATCGGCAGTCGACTGATGATGCCTGCCACGACAAAGTGAAAGACGCCGGGTTCTGATAGCAGATCGCGGTACTGAGTCAGAAAGCCTGACTTTGCCCCGGCGGCTCCACTCACTTCGTTCACTCCCATTCTCCCGCGACGTACACCCATCCCGGCCGGGTTTACCCGGTGCTCGATAGCTGGTTCCGTGGCCCGCTGTGCCACCTTATCACGAGCGTTCGCTGAACGTATCCGAACGAATGTCGCAATCATCGGCTGCTCGATCGCGAAGCGGTTCGGCGACTCTGAGCGAATCGTCATGATTTGCCGATTGCCGCTCGCTTTTCGCGGTCTCCGGTAGATGCTAAGATGAAACCGACTGACGCGTCGGTCGGTTTTGGTCCGGAACGGGGGTGCTGAGATGTCTCGTGAGCAAACACGCAGCGAAGTGCGACGGGAGCGCATTCTCGAATCGGCCCTCGACGTCTTCTCCCGTCGCGGCTATCGAGACGCCGCCATGGACGAGATTGCCACCGAATCGGAAACTTCCAAGGGCGGCCTTTACTTTCATTTTCCCAACAAGCAGACCATCTTCGTCGCACTACTCGATCGTATGGCGGCACTGCTGATGACGCGGGCCGAGTCGGCGATTATGGCCGAGACGGATCCGATCAGGCGCATCGACGTGGCGCTGGAAGTCGTGGTGAGTACCTTCGGTTCGCACCGCAGGCTTACACGGCTGTTCCTGGTCGACGCGGTCGGGGCTGGTCGCGAGCTCAACGAGAAGATGCTCGAGATCCGGCGGCAGTTCTCGGAAATGATCGCGCGCCATCTGGCTGACGGGGTGAAGGCCGGTGCGATCCCGCCCATCGACGTTCGGGTGGCGGCCATGGCCTGGTTTGGTGCGATCAACGAGGTGGTACTCAACTGGGTGCTCGAAGAGGATAGCCCACCATTGGAAGCGAATCTATCGACTTTGCGCGCGCTGTTGCGCCGCAGCGTCGGTGCACCTGAGTAAATCGGAACCGGAGTGGAGCAATGATCATGCACGTTGACGCGGCGGTCGAGCTTGATCGCCTGACACGCGCGCTGGAGCGAGCACATGCGCAGGCTCGCCAAGAGGGACGGCCGGTGCTGGCGAGTCTGGTGGAACGCTCGCCGGATCTCGATCCGCTCGCCTTTTTCATGGCCTCGAAGACGTACGTCAATCGCGCGCTCTGGTTTCAACCATCCAGCCGGTTCGCCCTGGCTGGCGCAGGATCTACTCAGGTGATCGAGGTTTCGGATGTCGAGCGCTTCACGTCCGTGCGCCAGCAGCGGCGTGACCTGCTTGCGGCAGCTGTTGTCGATCGACCCGGGTCGGCGGCGCGTGGGACTGGTCCTGTCCTGCTCGGCGGATTTTCGTTCGACCCCAGGCGCGAGCGCAGCGCGGAGTGGAGCGGTTTTCCTGCGTCCCGGCTCGTCCTGCCCCGCTTTCTACTCACTGTCGACGGGGAAGAGACCTACCTGACGCTCAATGCGTTGATTGGTCCCGACAGCGATCTGGCCAGCGAATCGCGCGCTCTGATCGATGAGCTTGATGGGTTGGTTACGCGCGCCGCGTCGCTTGAGCCACCTTCTGTCCATTCCGCCCCGGTCAGTGTGAGTGAGGCTCGTCCGGCTGACGCCTGGCGCCAGGTAGTGGCCGACGCGGCGGCGGCAATTCGTGCTGGTGAGGCGGAGAAAGTCGTGCTCGCGCGGGAGGTTCGCCTTCAGTCCGAGTCCCCGTTCGATATCGCGACCGCGCTTGATCGATTGGTCACGGCTTATCCGACCTGCTACGTCTTCGCTTTTGGCCACGGCGAGCGAACCTTCCTTGGGGCCACCCCGGAGCGTTTGGTGCAGTTGGACGCAGGCGAGTTGAAGGCGGCCTGTCTGGCGGGATCGGAACGCCGAGGTGCGACGCCGGAAGAGGACCGTGTGCTGGGCGAGGCCTTACTACACAGTCAGAAGGATCGGGAAGAGCACGCGATCGTCGTGCGCACGTTGCGTGATGGGCTTTCCGGCATCTGCGATCAGCTTATCTCGCCCGATGAGCCGGAATTGCTCAGTGTCTCGAACGTCCATCACCTCTACACGCCAATCGTGGCTCGTTTGCGTGAGGGAGTCTGTATCCTCGACGCGGTCGAGCGGGTTCATCCCACACCCGCGGTCGGCGGCTTCCCACGTGAGACGGCGCTGACCTTCATTCGCGAGCATGAGGGAATGGATCGCGGCTGGTATGCCTCGCCAATCGGCTGGGTCGGACCAGACGGGGGTGGTGAATTCGCGGTGGCCCTGCGCTCGGCTCTAGTTGGCGGTGCGCAAGCCTCGCTCTTCGCGGGCTGCGGCATCATGGGTGATTCCAATCCGGAACGCGAATACGCTGAATCGTGGCTCAAGTTCCGTCCGATGCTCGGTGCTTTGGGAGGAGAACCACGGTGAACCATCAAGAGGTGACTTTCGCCTTCGTCGGCGCGTTCGTTGACGAGCTGGCGCGCTCCGGCGTGCGCAACGTCTGCATCGCACCCGGGTCACGCTCGACTCCGCTCGCCCTGATGATCGCGCGGCATCCGCGTATCAAGGTCTGGCTCAATCTGGACGAGCGTTCGAACTCGTTCTTCGCGCTCGGCATGGCCAAGGCCAGTCGTCAGCCGGTGGCGATTCTCTGCTCTTCCGGCACCGCGACCGCCAATTTCTTCCCAGCGGTGGTCGAGGCCCGGCTCGGTCGCGTGCCGCTGATCGTCATGACCGCCGACCGTCCGCCGGAACTGCGCGACGTCGGTGCGCCGCAGACGATCGATCAGATTCGGCTCTATGGCTCGCATCCCAAGTGGTCGGTCGAAGTGGCGCATCCGGAGGCCACGCCCGATCTGCTGCGCTATGCGCGGACCATCGCTGGACGAGCCGCGGCCACTGCACGAACCGAGCCGGCTGGGCCGGTGCATCTGAATTTTCCCTTCCGCGAGCCGCTGATCCCCCTCCCGCCCGACGGCGCAATCGACACCGCGTTGGTGGAGGATCCCGGCATGACTGGACGTGCCGGTGGCGAGCCTTACGTTGCCGTCGATAGCGCGCCAGGCGTGCTCGACGCAGCCGAGATTGACGATCTCGCCGCCGATCTGCGCCGCTTCGAACGTGGGCTGATCATCTGCGGTCCACAGTTCGATGCGCAACTGGCCGAACCGGTAACGCGATTGGGCGAAGCGCTCGGCTTCCCCGTGCTGGCCGACCCGCTCTCGCTGGTGCGCTGCGGCCCACATGCGCGTGACGTGGTGATTGACAGCTACGACGCTTTCCTGCGTGACTCCACGCTTGGCGAACGCCTGAAACCCGACGTCGTGCTTCGCTTCGGCGCCATGCCGACCTCGAAGCCGGTGCTGCTCTTCCTGCAACGCTTCTCCGACGTGCGGCACGTGGTGATCGGCGAGGGCTGGGAAGATCCGATGCTGATGGCGGCGCGCGTGGTCAACGCCGATCCACGCCGCGCCTGCGAGGCGTTGCTCGGGCGTTTTGACGAGCCGTCCCGATCTCGCGTCTGGCTGGAAATGTGGCAGTCGATTGACCGGTCCTCACGCGAGGCGATTGCGGGAGTGCTAGGCCAGCTGGACGAGCCGTTCGAAGGGCGCGTCTTCGCCGAGTTGGCGGAAATCCTGCCGGATCGCGCGACGGTGTGGGCCAGCAGCAGTATGCCGGTGCGCGATCTCGACACCTTCTTCCCGAAGAGCGCTCGCTCGCTGACCTTCCTCTCGAACCGTGGTGCCAACGGTATCGACGGCGTCATCTCCAGCGCGCTCGGGCGCCAGCACCGTGAGTGACGGACCGCTGGTGCTGACTATTGGCGACATCGCCTTCTACCACGACATGAACGGTCTGCTGGCGGCCAAGTTGCACGGGCTGAACGCGACGATCGTGCTGATCAACAACGACGGCGGCGGCATCTTTTCCTTCTTGCCGCAGGCAGCCCATCCGGAGCACTTTGAAGCTCTGTTCGGCACGCCGCACGGGCTCGATTTCCGTCCGGCGGCCGAACTCTACGGAGCCAGCTATCACCTGGTCGACGGCTGGGACGACTTTCGAGCAATCGGTCTGCACGTTCTTGAATGTGCCGGGACTCAAGATCGTCGAGGTGCGCACCAATCGGGAGCGAAACGTGGTGTTGCACCGCGAGGTGTGGCAGGCGGTTTCGAACGCGCATCGCGAGCGAGGCGGTCCATGCCAAAGCTTGACGTAAACGGCGTCACGTTCAACGTCGAGCGAGCGGGCTCTGGGCCAGCGCTGCTGCTGCTGCACGGCTTTACCGGCAGCGCCGAGACGTGGACCGACCATGCGCGGATATTTGGTGATGCGTTCACGACCTATACGATCGACTTGATTGGCCACGGCCGGACGGACTCACCCGCCGATCTCCAGCACTACCGCATGGAACAGTGCGTAGCTGACGTGATCGCGATTCTCGATCGACTTGACCTCGAGCGGACCGCGCTCCTTGGCTACTCGATGGGCGGGCGGGTCGCGCTCCATCTGGCACTGACGGCACCAGAACGGATTCGCGCACTGGTGCTGGAGAGCGCGTCACCGGGCATTGATGATCCAACCGAGCGAGCGGCTCGCGTGCGAGCCGACGAGGCGCTGGCAGACTCGATCGAGCGGGATGGGTTGGAAGCCTTCGTGGATCGCTGGGAGAACGTGCCTATCTTTGCCAGCCAGCGGCAATTGCCGTCCGAAGTTTGGCAGCGACAACGGGAGCAGCGTCTGCAGAACAGCTCAGTGGGCCTGGCCAACAGTCTGCGTGGTATGGGCGCTGGGGCCATGGAGCCGGTCTGGGCTCGTCTGGGGGACCTTGCGATGCCGGTGTTTCTGATGGTCGGCGAGCTTGATGAGAAGTACTTGGCATTGGGCAAGAAGATGGAGATAGCCCTTCCCAATGCTCGTCTGCTCATCGCGGAGGACGCAGGTCATGCCGTTCATCTCGAAGCCCCACACCTGTTCGACAGGGCGGTGTCATCGTGGCTACGGAACGTTGGAGCGGCAACGTGATCAATCCGATTCTGCTCGACATTCCCGACCAGTTCGAGACCGAGCGACTGATCATCCGCGCTCCGCGGTCAGGTGATGGCCCGGCCATTCACGAGGCGGTGATCGAGACACTCGACTCGCTACGCGACTGGATGCCCTGGGCCATTCAGGAGCAAACGGTCGAATTGCTGGAAGAGTTCGCGCGTCGTGGGGCGAGCGCCTACATCGCACGACTCGAGTTGCCGCTGCTGCTGTGGCGCAAGGATTCGACGTTCGTTGGCGCGAGTGGGCTCAATCGCCTTGATTGGACCGTGCCGAAGATGGAGATTGGCTACTGGTGCCGCAAGCGCTTTGAAGGTCAGGGCTACATCTCCGAGGCGGTCCGCGGAATTACCAAATTCGCCTTCAATGAACTGGGCGCACGGCGTCTGGAGATCCATTGCGACGCCCGCAACGAGCGAAGTGCCAACGTCGCGCGGCGCTGCGGCTTTCAGTTGGAAGGCCAGTTTCGCCACAACGAGTTCGATACCTCCGGTGAGTTGCGTGACACACTCATCTTTGGCCTGCTGCCAGATGATCTGGAGATCAAGAGGGAATCGCGAATTGACCGAGCATGACGTGATCTGGCAGCCATGGGATGAGTTCGGGCTCGAGCATTTGCACGTAACTGAGAATGAGAACGGCGCTACGGCGGATAGCATGCTGCTGCGGGTCTACGACTCGGTGCCAGTGCGCATGCGCTACGTCATCCGCGTTGACGCCGCCTGGCGAGCCCTTGAGGTAAACGTCGATTTGTGGAATCCCGATCACCGTAACCTAAGCCTGCGATCCGATGGTCAGGGTGCATGGCGCGATGAAGGCGGCCGTCCGATCGAGGACGCTTTCGGGCTGCATCGACGTCGATCTGACCGCGACGGCCTTTACCAACACGCTGCCGATCCGTCGCCTGGGACTGCGGCCGGGAGAGTCCGCCACGATCGACGTGGTCTTCATCCGGGTGCCGGAGTCTGAGCGTGGAGCCGGTGAAGCAGCGTTACACCTGTCTCGAGCAGCACGCCGACGGTGCCAGATACCGTTACGAGGGATTGGCCACCAATTTCTTGACCGAGCTCGATGTCGACCGAAACGGATTCGTGCTCGACTACCCCGGACGTGTTTCGTCGCGTGGCGTTGGGGTAATTTGGATTTTGTCAGTAAGAAGTGAGCGGGGCGCCATTGTTTGACGCCGGGCAGGTGGTTTCCTACATCGAGATGTGCCAAGCGGAGGGTGTCAGTCTCCAGAGAGGTATGAACTTCCATCTTCGGGACAGCGTCAGCGTACTTCTAATGAGCGTGAGGCGTGGAGCCCCGTACGCTGACAACATCCAAGAAGATGGACGAGTCCTCATCTATGAGGGCCACGACGTTCCCCGTCACCGCGGTCTGCCTGATCCGAAAAGCACAGATCAACCGATGCGGAATCCGAACGGAAGCCTGACGCAAAACGGGCTGTTCTTCGAGGCAGCAACTCGGTTCAAAACGGAGCATGGTCCGGCGGAGCTTGTGAGAGTCTACGAAAAGGTTCGGTCCGGAATATGGGTATACAACGGCCCATTCAAACTAGTCGATGCTTGGTTGGAGAACAGTGACGGGCGAAATGTATTCAAGTTTCGGCTTGAATTGTCGGATGTACTTTCACCTGTTCTCGACAACCCAAAGCCTGACCTCGACCACAGTCGTGTAATCCCGTCATGGGTCAAGCTGGCAGTCTGGAAGCGAGACCATGGTCGATGTGTGATTTGCGGTAGTCGTACGAATCTTCACTTCGACCACATCATTCCATTCTCGAGAGGCGGTTCGTCCTTGGTGCCGGAAAACATACAACTTCTCTGCGCGCAACATAACTTAGAAAAGCACGACAGGATTCAATAGCTGAGTACCTGCCGGAGAGAGAGCGGTAGTGCTCGTATGTACATTACGGAGGTGACATGGGCGTCAAGTGGGTCAAGCTACGCGAATACACGGACATCCGATACGAGCAGTCCGAGGGTGAGGGCGTCGCCAAGATCACCATCAACCGGCCTGAGAAGCGGAACGCGTTCCGACCGCAGACGGTCTTCGAGATGATGGATGCCTTTGCCGACGCGCGCGAGCGGAACGAGATCGGCGTGATCTGGCTGACCGGCGAAGGTGACAAGGCCTTCTGCTCCGGTGGAGACCAGAGCGTGCGCACCGACGGCGGTTACGCGGGTGAGGATCAGGTGCCGCGCCTCAACGTACTCGATCTACAGCGCCAGATTCGCACGTTGCCCAAGCCGGTGATCGCGGTGGTCAACGGCTACGCCATTGGCGGCGGCCACGTGCTGCACATCGTCTGCGATCTGAGCATCGCGTCCGACAACGCCATCTTCGGTCAGACCGGGCCGAAGGTCGGCAGCTTCGACGCGGGTTATGGGGCGACGCTGCTGGCGCGCATCGTCGGTCATAAGAAGGCGCGCGAGATCTGGTTTCTCTGCCGCCAGTACTCGGCGCACGAAGCGCTGGAAATGGGGCTGGTCAACACGGTCGTTCCGCTGGACAAGCTCGAGGACGAAGCGATGCAGTGGTCGCGTGAGATGCTGGAGAAGAGCCCGACCGCACTTCGCTTCCTGAAGGCATCGTTTAACGCGGATACCGATGGTCTGGCCGGGATCCAGCAGTTGGCGGGTGATGCGACACTCCTGTTTTACCTGACCGAAGAGGCCAAAGAGGGCAAAAACGCGTTCCTGGAAAAGCGCAAGCCAGACTTTTCCAAGTTCCCCAAGTTCCCGTAAAGTTGACGGAGCATTTCCCGCGGCCGGGCATGCCCGGCCGCGCTGTCATGTGGGGATGATCTATTCGCTCCAACTGCGATATCCGCAAGAAAGCGCTAACGAGGGGGAGAAATGGAGCAGAGCGGCGTGATGCGCACGCCGAGTCGCTGGAGAGTCTGGTTCCTGGCCAGCCGTCCGCCGACCTTACCGGCGGCGATCGTTCCGGTATTGGTCGGAACGGCAGTTGGCGTCTCAGAGTCCTCCTTTCGGCCGGTTGTCTTCGTGGTGGCCCTGCTAGCCTCGCTGCTGATTCAGATCGGCACCAACTTCTCCAACGACCTGTCCGACTTCCATAAGGGGGCAGACACGGCGGAACGACTGGGGCCGACGCGCGTGACACAGAGTGGCCTGATCACGCCGGGAGAGCTCAAGCGAGGAATCGTCGTCGCCTTTGGCCTGGCCTTGTTGGCAGGCATCTATCTGGTGGTCATTGGTGGATGGCCGATCGTGGCCATCGGTCTGTTCTCGATTCTCTTCGGCTATCTCTATACCGGAGGTCCCTGGCCGCTTGGCTATCATGGTCTGGGTGACCTGTTCGTCTTCATCTTCTTCGGCGTCATCGGGGTGACCGGTAGTGCCTATCTCCAGACGGGGCACGTCACGACGTTGGCCTTGCTCGCTTCGATCCCGGTTGGCCTGCTGGTGACCAATATCCTGGTGATCAACAACCTGCGCGACGTCGAGACCGATCGCGCGGCGGGCAAACACACGTTGGCGGTGATCCTCGGCGCGCCGGTGGCTCGCACGCAGTACGCGGTCTTCTCGATGGCCGCCTACATCGTCACGCCATTCCTCTGGTATTACGGCGGCGCGAGCAAGTTCGTCTTCCTGGCCTGGCTAACGCTCCCACTTTCGGCCCGGCTGGTCAGCGTGGTACATGCGGGGCTGGCCGGTCGGCCGCTCAACAAAGTGCTGAAGCTGACCGGGCAACTACACTTGCTGTTCGGAGCACTGTTGGCGCTCGGCCTGCTTCTGTGAGAATCCGCGAGGTCTCCTGGCGACGCTATCACGTTCCGTTCGTGACTCGATTTCGTACCGCACATGGGGAGACCACGCATCGCGACGGATTGATTGTCGCGGTTAGCGACGATGACGGGTTGACCGGGCTGGGCGATGCCGCGCCGCTGGCCGAGTTTGGTGGTGGTGACGTCGATCATTTGGTGTCGCTACTGCGGCGACTGGCGCCCGACCTGCACGGGCGCTCCCTCAACGAATTCGAGGACTTGCTCGCGTCGCGACTGCCGGATCGTCCGGATATGTCCGCGCTCCGGTTTGCGCTCGAGACCGCGCTGTTGGACCTTCAGTCCAAGCAGCAGGGCGTGCGACTGGCTGACCTGCTCGCACCGGGGGTCCGGCCAGTCGTTCCGGTGAACGCGACGATTGGCCAGTCCGCAAACGACGGAGCGGTTCAGGCAGCGCGCGATGCGGTCGCGAGGGGTTTCCAGACGGTCAAACTGAAGGTGGGTATCGCTGAGTCAGTCGCTGTCGAGATCGATCGGATCAGAGCGGTGCGGGAGGCGATTGGGCCGGGCATCCTCCTGCGATTGGATGCCAACGCAGCTTGGTTACCAGACCAGTCGATCTTAATCCTCAACGCGGTGGCGCCGCTCGACATTGAATTGGTCGAGCAACCAGTCGCTGCCGACGACCTGGACGGGCTGGCCAGGGTGCGCCGCGCCGTGCCCATGCCGATCGCAGCCGACGAGGCATTGTGCGATCTGGATTCGGCCCGGCGGATCATTGCGGCGGAAGCGGCCGACGTGCTGGTGATCAAGCCGATGGTCTGCGGCGGCTTGCGGGCGGCGCGACGGATCATTGCCGAGGCAGGAAGCGGCAGGGATGGCTGCGATCGTGACGTCGTCGTTGGAATCCGGCATTGGTGTCGCCGCAACGCTGCACCTAGCTGCCACGCTACCGGCCGTGACACCCGCTTGCGGCCTTGCGACGCTGCCGCTGTTGGTCGACGATCTGATCAGCGAGCGACTCGAGGTCGTTGATGGCCGCATGCGACTGCCAGAGCGCTCCGGCATCGGGGTCAACCTGGACGAAGAAGCACTGGCTCGGTACGAGGTCCGGTGCTGAGACGGGTCACGGTTGATCGATTGATCGAGGTCGGCTGGTGTTTGGCAACCTGGCATGGCAATCACAGCCATAGACCAATTGTTTGGGTACCGGGCGCCCGATGCGCGGGGCTGAAAGCCGCCGCGCTGACCTTAGCGAAGCCTGCTGAAGCAGGCAGAATTATTCTGATTTGCGTATTGTTCACGCTATACATGATCATTCGGTAAACTCTCGAGCCCCTTCAGTGGGCTTCGTCTCTACAGCCCGGCCGGTTTTGCGCCGGGCGACCGCAGCAGCATTACCCGGTTTCATTTCTCAAAGACCGTCAGCCCATAACATTCGGAGCCAATTTGGCCGCTCACACCTCGATCTCCCAGAACTCAGAGACCAGGTCGTCCTTGCCGAAAGCTTTGTAGGGTTCGGACTCGACCAGGCGAAAGCCGACCTTCTCGTACAGCCTGCGGGCGTCGACCAGCACGCTGTTCGTCCACAGCTTGACCGTGCGGTAGCCCGCTTCACGCGCGAAGTCGAGGCACTCCTGGATCAATCGCGTGCCGATACCGCGGCCACGAAATTCGGGCTCAACGAGCATCAGCCGGAGTTGACCGATCGTCTCGGAATTGCGCACCAGGAAGACGGTGCCGACGATGCGCCCGTCGATCTCGGCGAACCAGCAACGCTCGGATGTCGGATCGTGATGCTCGCCAAATCCGGCCACGATGCTTGCCACTAGCGCTTCGAACTGGACGTTCCAGCCGTATTCGCGTGCATAGAGGACGCCATGCCGGTGAGCGACCCAGCCGAGATCTCCTGGGTTCAAGTCTGTTCGAATGGACAGGGTGCCGGTCGAATCAGCGCTCAAGTTCGTTCCTTCCATCTCATACCAGCTGTAGCAGCCAGTAGAATCCCATGCCTGCGACGATGCAGAGCCACATGCGCTTCGTGCGCCACACCACTGCCGCCGCTCCCAGCGCGGCGATGACGCGCATCATCGCTTCATTCGGCGTCGCTGCGATGCTCGAGACCACGAGCGCGGTCAGCGTCGCGATCGGGACGTAACGCAGCGAGCGCGTCCAGACCTCCGGTACGGCGACGTCGGCCAGCACCAACCCGCTGATACGCAACAGATACAGGGCCACCGCCATAATCAGAATTGTCCAGATAACCGTCATCGATCGTCTCCTTGGGCCACAGCGCGACGCAGTGTGCGACGTTCGACGTAGCCGGAGGACCAGGATCCGGCGATGCTTCCCGTCAGTCCGGCGAGCAGGACGGCTACGCCGGAGGGCATGAATCGCGTCAGGATCAACGTCGTCGCCGCGGCGACCATCACGGTCAGCACTGCCGTTCGCGAGCGTACAAGTGGCACGAGTACGGCCAGAAACACCAGCGGCGCGACGAAGTTGACGCCGAAGCGGCTCAGATCAGGCAGCACGGCTCCAGTGGCTACGCCAATCAGCGTCCCGGCGTTCCAGGCGGTGAACATGCTGACCCCGGCCCCCAGCAGCACCGGCATGCGAATTCGACCACCGGCCACCGCGATAGCGAAGGCGCCGTCGGTCAGGAAGTAGCCGGTCAGCAGGCGACGCGGCACCGACGGTTTCGTCTCTCGGGCTGCCGTGATGCCGTAGAGGAAGACCTGGAGGTTGAGAATCAGGACGGTCAACACCATGACGATAATCGACGTGCCGCGAGCGAATAGCGCCACGGTACTGAGCTGTGCCGCGGCCGAAAAGACCGCCAAACTCATGAGCTGTGTGGCGATTGGGCTCAATCCGGCGTCACGCGCCGCCACGGCGTAGGCAACGCCAACCGGGATCGCCCCCGTCCACAGTGGCATAAGCGCCAGGAATCCACGACCGAACTGCGCGAACGTCGAGGGTTCGACGGCGTCACGCTCCATCGATGAAGATTGCTGATTGATCGTCGCGTTCACTGCACGGTCTCCAATGCGGTTGCTCATCCGCAATCTCTAGGATTTCTCTGCCTGTCTGCTATGCTAATGAGCGCTCCGAGTGAAGTCATCGTCATCGAAGTCGAAATCTGGCGAGGAATGGGACCAGCGGGCATTCAGCGGTCGGATTTGGCAGGCGGCGCCTGGTTGCGCATGCTGCGAGAAGCTGCTGGCAAGACACAACTCTGGGTCGAGGCCGAAGCCGATTTGGGAACTGGCTACCTGCAGCGGATCGAGTCGGGTCGGGTCGCCCAACCTGGCCGGGAGATGCTGGAGCGCATCCTGATCGCGATTGGCGCGCGTTACAGCGAGCGCCGTGAAGTACTGGAGCAGTTCGGCTACGCCGTCTCTACCCCGGTGCCGAACGCCGAGGAGATTGCCTGGGCGCGCCAGTTCAGCCAGCCTGAGCTCGACGAAGCTCCCTTTCCCGCCTATGCGTTGGATTGCACTCATCGACTGGTCGCCTGGAATGCTCAGGTTCCCAGGCTGCTCGGCTTCACGCGGGTCGATCCGCGGCTCGAACGTCTGGGCGGTCGGTCGATTCTCGCGGCATGGTTCGACGAGACACTGCCGCTGCTTCATTTCGTGGTTGAACCTGATCGTTTTCTGCCCGCCTTGATTCGCGCATTTCAGGCTGAGATGGAGCCCTACTGGTCCGAGCCGTGGACGGCACCGTTGCTGGAGAGTCTGCTGGCGCTACCGCGGTTCCGAGCCTATTGGGAGCAGATCGAACGGGAAACGACTCCGGTGAGCTCGGCTCGCGCACTGGTACCGATTCGGCTGGATGTTCCTGGTGTGGGGCAGATGCAGTTCCGGCTCTCGGCCGAGCACCTGGTGCGCGACAGCCGTTTCCGGCTGATCTATTTCTTCCCGACCGATCTCCCGACCATGCAACGCTGCGCGGCCTGGGCGACTGAAGTGGCTGGCGGTCCCGCGAAGGTCTGAACACCCCAACCAGGATTGATCCTCTACAATGAAGGATGGCGGCGTGGGCGAACGTGACGGTGGCGGTCGCCTGCCGACGTTGGATTGGGTGCAGCACGTATTCTGGTGAGGTGACGTGGGAGATCTGGTAGGGCTGACGTCGATGCCCGATTGGCTGCTCAAACGCGCGTCGGTGACGCCGAATCGGCTGGCGTTGACCTGCGGAAGTGCCAGTTGGACCTATGGTGCGCTCAACCAGGAAGTCGAGGCGACCGCGCGCAAGTTGTCGACGCTCGGCGCTAGACCCGGCAGCCTCGTTGCCACGCTGCTGCGCAACAGCCAACACGTCCCCTTCGTCGTGCATGCGATGAGTCGCCTCGGCTCGATGCTGGTTCCGTTGAACATTCGCTTGAGGCCCGACGAGATCGCCTGGCAGTTGAGCGACTCCGGCGCTCGCCTGTTGATCGTTGACGCGCAGACTGCGGCCCAGGCCATCGATGCACGCGAACGCAGCGGCCAGGACGTGCAACTGGTGAGTGTCGACCCCAATGTCGACGACATCCTGCCGCTGGCGAGTGTCGATCTCGCGGACGTTGGCCTGCGCGATTGGATCGATCCGGACGGTGTGCATAGCATCGTCTACACCTCCGGCACGACTGGTCGTCCCAAAGGGGCCATGCTCACGTACGCCAATCACTGGTGGAATGCCATCGGCTCGGCGCTCAACCTCGGCATGCAGCCGGACGATCGCTGGCTTGCCTGTATGCCCCTCTTCCACGTCGGCGGCATGGCGATTCTGCTCCGTTCCGTCATCTATGGCATTACGGCGGCGATCCAACCCGGCTTCGACGAGCACGAAGTCAATCGAGCGATCGACCAGGACGGCGTCACTATCGTCTCTGTGGTGGCTACCATGCTGCAGCGCATGCTGTCAGCGCATGGCGATCGACCGTACCCGCCGACGTTCCGCTGCGCGCTGCTGGGTGGTGGCCCGGCTCCCCAACCGTTGCTGGAGGAATGCGCGGCGCTCGGTATTCCGGTGGTGCAGACCTACGGACTGACCGAGGTCGGCTCCCAGGTCGCGACGCTGGCGCCGGAGGAAGCGCTGACGCGACTCGGTTCGGCTGGTAAGCCGCTCTACCCCAACGAACTGCGCATTGGAGGGGGTGACGTCCCGGCAGGTGAGCCGGGCGAGATTCAGGTGCGTGGGCCGGTCGTGACGGCCGGATACGCTGGGCGGCCGGAAGAGACCGCGCGCGCCCTGCACGGCGGCTGGCTGCATACCGGAGATTTGGGGTACCTGGATGAGGATGGCTACCTGTTTGTGCTCGATCGTCGCACCGATCTGATCGTCACCGGAGGGGAAAACGTTTACCCGGCGGAGGTCGAGGCCGCGCTCCTGGCGCATCCCGATGTGGTCGAAGCAGGCGTGATCGGCATCCCCGACAATGAATGGGGCCAGGCGGTGGTGGCTAGTGTCCACCTCCGCGGGACCGCGCAAGTCAGCGACGAAGAACTGACACGATTTTGTCGCGAGCGACTCGCGGGCTACAAAGTGCCGCGTTCATTCCGCTTTACCACGGCGCTTCCCCGCAATGCGGCGGGCAAATTGCTGCGTCGTGCACTGCGTAACGACTGGCTCGAAGAGGGTTCCGGAGGGCGCGTCGGCTGATTGTGCCGGTTCGACGACACGTGTACAATCGTGCGGCGGCACCGCCGCTGTGAGCGCGTATTTGTCAGGCCTTCTGTAGCGATATTGGACTAATCGGTGTATCTCATTGACCAACAGCACGAGGCGCTAGATTATCGGCGCCGGTATCGGGGACTTATCGGCGTCACGAGCAAAGTTCCCATCCGCGACCGGTCAATGCTCGCCCTCGTCTACACTCCTGGCGTAGCGGAGGCGTGCCTGGAGATCAATCGAGATCCGCTGGAATCTTTCGATCTGACCTCTCGAGGAAATACGGTCGCGATTATCACCGACGGCTCCGATCTGTTCGGATTCGGCGACGGGCCGCCAGAAACCGCGCTGCCGATCCTCGAGGCTCGTAGCGTTCTTTTCAAGACCTTCGCCGGTGTCGATGCCTTCCCGATCTGTATGGCAGAGCGCGATCCGTTCAAGATCGTCGAAGCGGCGTTGGCGCTGACGCCAACCTTCGGCGCGATCTGTCTCGATAGCATCGCCGCGCCGAACAGTTTCACCATCGCCGACCACCTGGAGAAGGGCGCCAGCATCCCGGTCTTCAACAATCAGCATCATGGCACTGCCATTCTAGTGCTTGGCGCGCTGATCAACGCCCTGAAGGTCGTCGACAAACGCATGGACGACATTCGCGTGGTTATCTCTGGCGCCGGGGTCTCTGGCATCGGGGTTGCTCGACTGCTTCATCGGGTCGGCGTGCGCGACATCGTGGTCTGCGATCGCGCCGGAGCCATCTATCCGTATCGTCCAGAGCGAATGAACTGGGCCAAAGTCTATCTGGCCAAGGAGACCAACCCGGAACTGCGCAAGGGAAGCCTGGCTGACATGCTGCGGGGTGCCGACGTCTTCATTGGCGTCTCCACCGGTGACATCGTTACTGGTGACATGATTGCTACCATGGCCAAGGATCCGATCGTCTTTTCCCTGGCGGTGCCGACCCCTGAGGTTTCACCGGCGGATGCGCGAGCGGCCGGCGCGGCGGTGGTTGCGACCGGACGCTCCGATTTCCCGAACATGATGGACATCGCGCTCGTCTTCCCCGGCGTCTTCCGCGGGTTGCTCGATTCCCGCGCGCGCAACATTCGCCTGCGTACGCTGGTCTATGCCGCCGAAGCAATGGCGGGTATGGTCCCGGCTGACGAACTGCATGCCGACAACATCGTACCCCGCATCTTCGACTATCAGGTCGCCCCGGCGATTGCCGCCGCGGTGGTGCGTGCAGCGATTGAGACTGGTGAGGCAGGTCGCGAGGTCGATCCGGAGACGGTCGCCGAGGATCTCAGGCGCTACGTCTACGAGGGTAAATTGCACACCTGGACGGTGCCGCATAAGCGTCCTACCTCCAGGCGTGAAGAAGCGCTCGATCTGAGGCGCAGGCATCATGGTGTCCTTGAAATCCGCAGCAAGATCCCGATCAAAGACCACCACATTCTGAATTTGCTCTATCTTCCACCGGCCGCGCTCGCGCCAGCCGCGGAGATTCAAGAAAATCCACTGTCCGTCTATGACTTGACGGTCAAGGACAATCTGGTTGCTATCGTCACCGATGGTAGCGCGGTGTTGGGGCTGGGCGACATCGGCCCGCAAGCTGCCCTGCCGGTGATGGAGGGCAAGGCAGTGCTGTTCCAGTCGCTGGCCGGTGTGGAAGCGTTTCCGATCTGCCTGGCGGAGCGAGATCCGGAGAAGATCGTTGAGATCGTCAAGGCGATTTCACCGTCCTTTGGCGGAATCAACCTCGAGGACATCTCGGCGCCGCGCTGTTTCGAGATTGAGGCGGCCCTCAAGGAGCGCCTGCAGTTGCCGGTCTTTCACGACGATCAGCACGGAACCGCGGTCGTGGTACTGGCGGCATTGATCAACTCCCTCAAACTGCGTGGCACGTCGATGAACGAGGCCAAGATCGTCATCAATGGGGCTGGTTCGGCGGGCATCGCGGTCGCCAAACTGCTGCTCCAGGTTGGCGTGAGCGACATCATCCTTTGCGATCGCCATGGTGCTATCTACCAGGGACGCAAAGAGGGACAGAACCGGGTCAAGGATGAGATCGCGCGCGTGACCAACAAAGAGGACGTGCATGGCGCGCTGTTCGAAGCGCTGCAAGGCGCGGACGTCTTCATCGGGCTTTCCGCCGCGGGCGCCTGTACCAAGGACATGATCCGCTCGATGTCGCCCGACCCGATCATCTTCGCGCTGGCCAATCCAGAGCCGGAGATCCAGCCAGACGAGGCACGTGAGGCTGGGGCGTTGGTCGTCGCGACTGGACGCTCCGACTTCCCGAATCAGGTGAATAATTCCCTGGCGTTCCCGGGGATCTTCCGAGGCGCGCTCGACGCCAAGGCCATCGACATCAACGAGGAGATGAAACTGGCCGCGGCGCAAGCGATCGCCGATCTGGTTGACCCCAAGGAGCTGCACGCCGACTTCGTTATGCCGGAAGCACTTGATTTGCGCGTTCCACCGGCGGTGGCCGCCGCGGTGGCACGTGCCGCCGTCGAGACCGGCGTGGCGCGCGAGAAGGTCGATCCGGAAGAGGTCGCGGCTCGCACGCGCGAGATCCTCTACGAGGGCCTCCAGCGCTAATCGCCAGCTAACTCACGTCGGACGTATGGGCGAACTCAGGTTCGCCCTTTTTGCTGTTCAAGCTACTCCTCGGTCGATTCCTTCCTCAGCCGCGTCCCCTCGAAAACGGCCGATCTGGCTTGCTGTGTCTGATCCGAGCGGCCTGCCCTTCGTCTCAGTGTGAATGTGTCGGGCTTCCGATTGCTCCGAGCGACGCACGCGCCACCCTATCGACGGATGAGAGGGGAGCGAACTGGGACGTGCCGTGACGGCATCCACCGCGAGCGCCATAGGATCCCAATTGGATAGATTGTCTGACAAACCCATTGACCAGAGGGCACAAGCGTATTAGCATGTGCCGATAGGACCACTTAATTCGGGGAACGTTGCGGATTGCCGTAATACGGGAGGAGAGTTTCTGTCCGATGGGTACAGAGCGGGGTAACTTACCCACAGACATATGGTTCCGAGGCGGACGTATCAGCCGTCGCAGCGTGCTGCGAATGGCCGCGGCGGCGGGTGGTGCGTCCGCTCTGGCTGGCATACTCGCGGCGTGCGGTAGCTCCAACAAAGCGACCACTGTGCCAACGACCGCCAGTTCCAGTGGCGGTGGCGGCTCGACTGCAACGACCGCGGCAGGGGGCGCGACCCCGGCTAGTAGCAGTGGAGCAGCCACCGAAGTTCCGGTCGCCAAGCAGGGCGGCAAGCTGACCTATGGCATCTGGCAGAATCCGGACACGCTCGATCCGGGTGTGAGCGGCCTTATCGCGACCAGCAAGGTCGACATCAACCTGTTCGACCCGCTCGTGTACGCGCTGCAAGACACCGATCAGCCCTACTATCCGGGCCTCGCCACCAAGTGGGACATCAGCGCTGACGCGATGACCTTCACCTTCACCCTGCGCAATGACGTGAAGTTCCACGACGGTACTCCATTCAATGCCGACGCGGTGAAGAAGACCTTCGAGCACATTATCGATCCGAACAGCAAGTCCCTGTCGGCGCTGGGTAGCCTGAATCCGGGCAACAGCTACAACTCGACCGACGTGGTCGACGAATCGACCGTTAAGGTGACGTTCAAGGCGGCAAACGGTGGATTCTTGAACGCTGTTACCGGGATCAGCCTCGCGCCCGTTTCTCCTGCCGCGTTGGACAAGTACGGTGCAGACTTCGGTAGCAACCCGGTGGGTACCGGCCCCTTCAAATTCAAGGAGTGGGTCAAGCAAGATCACGTCACCATCGTCAAGAATCCCGACTACAACTGGGCGCCCGCGCCGTTCAAACGGAATGGGCAGGCCTATCTCGACGAGATCGTCTTCCAGATCATCCCCGAAGCCTCCACCCGCGGTGTGACGCTTGAAAACGGCGAAGTCGACATGACCGAGGAGTTGACACCGGACGATTTCAACCGTTTGACCGGCAGCGGCGGATCGTTCGTGGGGTTACGCATCAAGACCACCGGAATGCCCTACGACATGATGATCAACGTGACCAAGGCACCGACGGATGAGTTGCCAGTGCGTCAGGCGATGGAGTACGCCACCAACCAGCAAGCCATCGTCGATACCCTCTTCAAGAACATCTACCAGCCGGCACATGCGCCGGTTGATCCGACTACCCTCGGCTTTGACAAGAGCCTCGAGTCGATCTACACCTTCGACCCAGCCAAGGCAAAGAGCCTGCTTGATGGGGCGGGCTGGAAGGCCGGCTCTGACGGCATGCGTAGCAAAGACGGAAAGGCGCTGGAGATCCTCTTCATCAACCTCGCCGGCTTTGGCTTCGACGGCATCGCCCAGTTGATGCAGGCGCAGTTCAAAGACATCGGCATGAAGATGGACATCACACAGCAGTCCTTCCCGGCGGTGCAGGACGCACTGCACCGGGGCGATCACAACATGGCGCCCTTCTTCTTCTACGCGGTGGACCCGTCCTTCGCCAACTCGATCTACTCGACCGAGGCGATCAGCACATTCAACTGGATGCATTACAGCAATCCCGATGTCGACAAACTGATCAACGAGGGTCAGCAGCAAGTCGATCCGGCTAAACGCGCCCCGATCTACATCGAACTCAACAAGAAGATCATGGACGACGCGGTCATGATCCCGATCTATTACAAGGCGGTCGTTCTGGCGACGAAGAAGAGCGTTCAAGGTTTCCAGTACACCGTCAATGGATTCCCGTTCTTCTACAACGTGACGGTGAAGTAGACCGTCGCATCCGTGCTCGTCTGATCGAATTGCGCCGCTCCCGGGTGGAACCAAGGCCTGGGAGCGGACGCCAATCAAGAGACAAGGAACGAGCCCACTCAAATGCAGGCCTTTTTGCTTCGCCGACTGCTGCAATCGGTGCTGACTCTGGTCGGTGTCTCGATCGTCGTCTTTCTGATGCTCTATCTCACGCCGGGTGACCCGGTCACCATCATGCTCCAGGGATCCAACGCCACGCCGCAGCAGGTGGCGACTCTGCGGCACCAGCTTGGGCTGGACCAGCCGGTCTACGTCCGCTATCTGCACTATGTCGGTAACGCGCTTCATGGCGACCTTGGCCGTTCGTATCAGACCCGAGAATCAGTGCTCAAGGCCATTTTGGAGCAGCTTCCAAGCACCATCCAGCTGACTTTCGCGGCACTCTTCGTGGCGGTCGCCATTGGCCTGGTCTTTGGTACCATCGCCGCCATCCGACGGGATACCTGGATCGATACCCTCAGCATGAACATTTCGCTGTTCGGTGTGTCGATTCCGAACTTCTGGTTGGGCATGCTCCTGATCCTGGCCTTTTCACTCCATTTCAAGTTCTTCCCTGCCATTGGCACGGGTGGCATCAAGCATCTGGTTTTGCCTGCAATCGCGCTCGGTTGGGGCTATGCCGCGATCATCGCCAGACTAGTGCGACACTCCCTGATCGAAGTAATGCAGAACGACTACATCAAGACGGCCCGCGCCAAGGGCCTCGTTGAGCGCACCGTCATCCGGCGTCATGCGCTGAAGAACGCGTTGATCCCGGTCGTCACCATTGTCGGTCTGCAGTTCGGCCACATGCTTGCGAATGCCGTGATCATCGAGAGCCTTTTCGCGCGCCAGGGAATCGGGCGACTCATCGTGACCGGCATTCTGTCCAAGGATTTTCCCATGGTGCAGGGCGTCGTTCTGTTTGCGGCAGCGGGTTACGTGCTCGCGAACTTGTTAGTGGATGTTTCGTATGCGTTTCTCGATCCCCGAATCCGTTTCTCTTGATCAGGTGAAAGGCAGTCCGAGGTTCTCATGAGTGTTGACACGGCCCTGTCCAATCAGCCATTCGGCAAGATGCGAGCGCGTCGATCGCTGATGTCCGACCTGGGGCGCGGATTTCTCCGTAACAAGGGATCGCTGGTCTCAGCTGTCATCCTTGGTTTGCTGGTCATCCTGGTTCTGATTGGACCGAAAGTCGCCCCGTACGACCCGACGCAACAAATTCTCACCGAGGTGAAGCAAGGTCCGAGTGCCAAGCACCTGATGGGAACGGATCAGTTCGGTCGCGACATCCTGAGTCGTATCATCGTCGGCTCGCGGAACACACTGGGCCTGCCACTGCTGGCAATCGCGTTCGCGGCGTTGTTCGGTGTTATGCCGGGTTTGATTGCGGGATATGCCGGCGGCTGGATCGATTCACTGATCATGCGGTTGGTCGATATCCTGCTGGCGTTCCCCGGGATTCTGCTGGCGCTGATGATCGTAGCCATGCTTGGGACAGGTCTGATCAATATCATGTACGCCATCGGTATCTCGCTGGTGCCGGTCTACGTCCGCATGGCACGTGGATCGACCTTGAGCATTCGCAACGAGGCGTACATTGAGGCGGCCCGGGTGCTCGGGAGCAGCCGCGCGCGCATCCTCACCCGGCACATCCTGCCGAATCTGCTCGGTCCACTCATCGTCCTCTCGACGACGGCGATCGGGTGGGGCATTCTGGCCGGAGCGGCGCTCAACTTTCTCGGCCTGGGCGTGCATCCACCGACGCCCGAGTGGGGCAAAGATCTGTCGGACGGCCGAAATTACCTGGTGACATCGTGGTGGATCACCACCTTTCCAGGCCTGGTGATCATGGTGACGATTTTGGCGATCAACCTGGTGGGCGATACGCTCACCTCGGTGCTCGATCCAAAGCTGCGTAGCCGGTGAGAACGAGCGTATTGGTTCGATTCTGCGGCGTTGTTGTAAGGGCGAAGCTTGCGTTCGCCCTAATGATCGCCCGACGTTGAGCAATCCAGTCGGGAGATCGTGTGATTTGCCAGCGTGGCTTCGCTGGTCGAGTTGCACTGGGCACGGGGGTGAAATCGAGCTTCGCCCTTACACATTCGAGGAACATTGTCCGTGAATTTTGACACGACGGGAAGGGAAGTCTGATGCGACTCTATATTCTTCATCTAGGTAACTGCTACGTCGACAAGGGTGGGGTGCTCACTCCGGGACTGGATCAGGGCACCTGGTGGACGATCCCGATCGTCGGCTATCTGATCCAGACCGAGGACGGCAAGAACATCCTGGTCGATACCGGCATGGACAAGGACCTGATCAAGGATCCGGAGATGCTCTTCGGCGGCACGCCATTTGGTGAAGTGCTGAAGGTGCAGATGACCGAGGACGATTACGTTGTCAATCAATTGGACAAGCTTGGGCTGAAGCCGGACGACATCGACATCCTGGTGGCAACCCACTTCCATTTCGATCACGCCGGAAACACCCGTGATTTCGTCAACAGCGACATCTACGTCCAGAAGGACTGCTACGAGGATGTGATGAAAGGGGATAACCCGGGCTATCCGAAGGCGACGTACGACATCCCCAACCTCAAATGGCACATCGTCGATGGAGATATCGAGATCGCTCCGGGTGTGACGTTGTTGGCAGCTCCCGGTCACACGCCCGGGCACATGGCGGTCAAGGTCGATCTGCCCGAGACCGGCACGATGGTGATCGGCATCGACACCATCTACGTGCAAGACAATCTTGATAAGGACAACTGGGGCGCCTACGCCGATCCGCAGGCAGCGCGCGCGAGCGCCAAGAAATTGCAAGAGATCGCCGAGCGCGAGCACGCCATGCTCCTCTATGGCCACGACCCCTATCAATGGAAGACGTTGAAGAAGGCGCCAGAGTACTACAGCTAGGGTGGTGAGCATGGCGATTGACGCATTCGAACGGGACATCGATCAACATCGAGATGCGTATCTGCACGCGCTGAAGGAGTACTGCAAGCTCCCCTGTATCACCGGTCAGGGAATCGGCATTGCCGAGAGCGCCGCGGCGACCGCGCAGATTCTTCGTGGAGTCGGCTGTCGCGATGTCCAGGTGCTCGAGACCGACGGCGCGCCAGTCGTTTATGGCGAGATCGGTCAGGGTGGCCCGACGCTGCTTATCTACAACCACTACGATGTGCAGCCGCCCGAGCCGTTAGACGCCTGGGACTCCGATCCGTTCGGATCGGATGAGCGGGACGGCAAGATCTACGCACGTGGCATCTCCGACAACCGGGGTGACGTGATGGCACGCACCCAGGCGATCGAGAGCTACCGACGCGTGCATGGCGAGCTACCGCTCACAATCAAGTTTGTCATCGAGGGTGAGGAGGAGATCGGCAGTCCCAGCCTTCCCGCCTTCATCGAGAAGCATCGTGACCTACTCCAGGCGGATGGCTGCCTGTGGGAGGGTGGTGGCCTGGACGAACACGATCACTTCATCATCTCCCTTGGCCTGAAAGGCGTGCTGCACGGGGAGTTGCACGTCAAGTCATCGCGCACCGACATGCATTCGAGCTGGGCAACCGTGGTGCCAAGTGCTCCCTGGCGACTGACCTGGGCGCTGGCCTCACTCAAGGATGCTGATGATCGGATTACCATCGACGGGTTGATGGATCACGTTCGTCAACCTCCAGCCGACGAGTTGGCAATGCTGGAGCGTATCCCGTTCGATGAGGAAGCGATGAAGACGGATCTCGAAATTCCGGCCTTCATCCGCAATCTGCACGGGATCGATCTGCTGAAGAAGCATTTGTACGAGCCGACTTGCACCATTCAGGGTCTGCTGAGCGGCTACACCGGCCAGGGACTCAAAGCGGTGCTGCCGAATGAAGCCATGGGCAAGATCGAGTTCCGACTGGTGCCCGATCTCGACCCCGATCTGGTGCTGGATCTGCTGCGCCAGCATCTCGACCGGCGTGGGTTCCAGGACATCGAGATCATCACCCATGCCAAGCTGAGTCCGGCCAAGGCGCCCGCCGATGCCCCGGTGGTTCAGGCGGCGATCGCGGCGGCGCGTGAGAACTACGGCGACGACCCGATTGTCTACCCGGTGATGGCGGCCAGCGGGCCGATGTCCTATTTCTCGGCGGGCCTCGGCGTTCCGGTCGTGACCGGGGGTGGGCTCTGGTGGTACGACGCGCGAGCCCATGCGCCGAACGAGAGTATCCGCATCGAGGATTATCTCAAGGGAATCAAGTGGGCTGGTCGATTCTTCGAACAGTTCGGCCAGGCTGGGTAGAGCATATCTCCGTCCAATCGGGTGTCATCGCGCGTCAACGCCGGGAGCACACCAGGTGCTCCCGCTGTCGCCAAGACGAAACGCAGGGCCCGTGCGGGGATTCTGGTCCCCTCGCGAGCCCTGCGTCGAGTCCACTCTCGGCCAGAGAGTGGGGCCGCCTGTTCCCTCAAGCCTAACTGGTCCGGCGGCTCTCTGCCAATTCCTGACTATCGTTGCCGGTTGATCGTATCCAGTGATTCGCGCTGAGCCGTGCCGCGCCGTCTCACTCGTCCCGCAACAGTCCTTGCTGGTAGGCGGTACGCACGGCCTCGGAGCGAGACCGTGCTCCGATCTTTCCGAGCAAATTGCTGATGTGAAACTCGACGGTTTTGACCGAGAGTGTCAGTTCGTCGGCGATCTCGGCATTGCGGCGACCTCGTGCGACCAGTTGCAGCACCTCGAGTTCACGTGTCGTCAGCGATTCGGCAACGTTGCTCTGATCCTCCATCACGCGCACGATCTCTGGATCGAAAACCTTCACTCCGGCTGCCACGCTGCGCACCGCGTCGATAATCTCATCACTCGACGCCGTCTTGCGCAGATAGCCCTGAATATCGAGCTGAGTCAGCGCGCGCGCGTAGTGCACGTCGTCGTAGCCGGTCAGAATGAGGATACCGATTCCTGGGTAGCGCTCGCGGATGTGTCGCGCCACGTCGACGCCACTCATGTCGGGCAATCGCAGGTCGAGAATCAGCACGTCCGGTCTGCTCTCGCCAATCCGTTCGAGCGCGGCTGCGCCTTTGTCTGCGGTGCCCACGACCTGAAAGCCAGGCGTTCGCTCGAAGCTCAATTGCGTCCCTTCGCGCAGCAATGGATGGTCGTCAACGATGAAGACCCGGACCGAACGGCCGCCGCGGCGTCTAATCATGAATACCTCGCATTGGAACGATAACGGAGACCGTCGTGCCGTGCAGACGTTCAGACGATACGTCCACCGATCCTCCCCAGGGCTGCAGCCGTTCGCGCATGCCGAGCAGTCCGAGGTGAGTATCGTCTGGCCCAAAGTGTGTTTCGGTTGTCACACCTTGACCGTCGTCGGCGACTCGTAACGTGATGCCACCGGCTTCCCGTGCCAGTAGCACCTGAACGGTCGTGGCGCTGGCGTGCTTGACGCAGTTGTTGAGCGCCTCTTGCGTCACGCGGTAGAGCGCGGTCTCGAGCTCTGGCTCAAGACGTCCGAAATCCACACCATCCGGCGTCTCAACCTCCAACCAGACGTCGAGCTCCGATCGTGCCCGCGCTTCACTCACCAGACTCTCCAGTCCGGCGACCAGGCCAAAATCGTCCAGGACTGGCGGCCTGAGCCCGGCGCAAATGGCGCGCAGCGAACTGATGATCTCTTCCGCTTCGGAGCGCAACTGTGCTCGGTCGAGCTCCGGCGAGGTCTGCGAGATCTCACGAGTGAGCAGAATGGCTCGCTGCAGCGGGTCGTCGTGCAGGTCGAGCGCCAGTCGGCTGCGCTCCTCCTCCTGAACTCGAATTAGCTTACCGCTCAGCGCCGCCAGTTCTTGTTCGCGGTCGACCAGTTCGTGAACTTGGTCCTCCAGGCGTCGCAGGAGCAGCGCACTCTGGAGTGCCGTGGCCATCATCGGAGTGAGCGTGGTGACGAGTGCTATGTCCTCTGGATTCAGTTCGACGTCGTGGCGCTTGGGCCCGAGCGCCAACGTGCCGATCGTGTCATGTTCGATGATCAAGGTCACTGTGCGAGATTCGCCGGCACTTGATTCATCGGCGGGTCGACCTGGATCGTTCGGCCCTGACGCGCGATGCTCGATCTCGGTCGTCCCCGATTCCGTGAACAGCGTGAGTTTCGCCCAGCTGAGATCGAGCACGTCGACGAGTCGAGACAGCACGCGCTGAGCGATCGCGCCCGCCTCCCGCAGTTCGACAATCTCGATGCTGAGGTTTTGTAGCGTGGCCTGATAGTCGTAGACGTCGCGAAAGAGCAGTTTCTCGGACCGTCGCCGAAGCCAGGATTGGACCGGCCACAGCAGCAACGTAACGATCGCCAGCAATAGCGCAGTCAAGAACGGATTCTCAGCACCGAGCTGCGTTCCGCCGGGTCGCCAATGGTCGAAGCCACGGACCAGCACGCTGAGGATCGCGATCAACACCAGCCAGATGATGAGCGCGACCAGCCCTCGGCGCAATAGCCGGGTGACGCCGAAGAACTGACGACTGGTGACGGCGACGCCCAGGCTGATCGGCATGAAGATGGTCCCGAATGTTGCCGTCCAGGCCGGAGCAAGATTTCGTACGCCCAGGAAATGGGGAATGATCAGAATCACGACCGTTGGAAGCAGCGCCGCCACGACCCCAAGACCGATGATCCCCATCGCCCGTCTGGCTGGTCGCTGCTCCGGCGACGGCCGCAGCACGGCCAGCAGCATGAGCGCGACGGCGACAAGAATCTGCGCCGTGTCAACCAGATAGCTCACTCCTCGTAGCCAGATGTACATTGCTGAATTGAAGAGCGAGGCCGCCATGAAGAGGGACATGACGACTGGCGTCGGAGCCAACGAGATCGCAGCCAGGATTCGATTTCTGCGGACTTTGAGCCGATTGATGGGAAAGACCCAGGCGAGCAACAGCAAGCTTGCTGAAGAGCCGATGGTGGCCAGGTAGAGGACGCGAATGTGTGCCGGCGCTCCCTCGATTCCTGGTGAGAGCTGTTCGAGAACGACGGTGCTGAAAACTGCATTCGCCAACACCGCGCTGGAGGTAATGGTGTCGTCGGCGATGATGAAGACTGCGGCGCCGACCAGCGCATAGATGGCCGCGATGGTCAAGAGACTTGCCTCTTCGATTGGGGTTGTCAACGAATTGGTTGAGCTGTCAGCGGTGCGCACAGTTGCACCCGAGCGGAACGTCACGATGTGCGCGGAGGCGACGACAGCTGGATCAACGTTTGCGGTAACGGGGGTTCCATCCGCGGTCAGAATGACGTCGCCGGGCCGCAGATCCCGGTCCCAACCCAACCCGGCCGGTTGCACCCAACTCACGACCATCTGCCCGTTGGCAGGCTGCACCCTGAAACCCAGGTCCTGACGGTTGACCGATGAGTCGGCAATCCATTGACCAGTGAAGGCCAGCACAGCCAGAAAGGCAATCGCGATGACCCAGCGCGGAATCGTCGCACGAGAATGAGCGATTGTCGATTGATTTGCGGTGCTCATCGAATGATCATCCCACGCCGAATCTGCCACCGCCCCGACATGCAGACGAAGTTGGTCTGGTCGCGTCAAGAAACGCTCAACGTTCGAACAGGCCACAGTAGTGTAACGCGCCAGAGTCTGACCGGAGTATCGTGTGCAGATTGGTCTACTGGGTGAGCGGGCAAAGAGGACCGCCTGGGTGCGGGGACAGCCCAGGCGGCACAGGGAGGAGGGTGGTAAATGGACATAACATCGTAGTATTCGAGAACAGGAACGAACTGCTCTCCCGAGAGCGGGTCTATGATGAAGCCAGAATTACACTAGGGGATAGTCATTGGGGAGGCAACAGGGAAAACCCTAGGTTTAGCTGGAAAGGTCAGACCTCATTAGCGTGCTGGGAATAGCTTGAAGATGCCGACTGCGATGGTCGAGGTCGCGTTCGGCGTGCCGCAGCGCGGAACGAGGGTCACCCGAGTGCCGTCCGAGTGGACCGCCTCCGCGGTGATGGAGGGCTGACCCTTGAAGGTGATCTGGAAGCTCACGCCACCGGAAATCGGAGTGGCGGATGACGTCTCTGAGGTGCCGGTTGGGCACCAATTCGACCAGACGAAAAAGAGGGATGCCATTTTGCCCGGATCGACGGTCACCGGCTGATCCTCTCCATTGAGATTCAACTTGGTTTCGTCGACCGTGAGTGTCTGGCCGGATGCGGCCAGGATAACGATTGCGGGCGTCCCTTCTAGCACGCAGGGTTCCGACCCTGCGTTGGTAAAGACGATGGACCCGGCCATCGATCCGGTCGCCCCTTGGTAGTCAGCGGTCGCCTTGAGGTTCGACGTGACGCAATCCTTCAGCGTCGCACTCGTGCTTGGGGTTGGCGTTGACTGGACGTCTTCGACCACGTTGGCGTTCACAATCTTCGGCGACCCATTCTCGTAGTCGACTACGTAATCACCGTGGAAGTGTCGTGTCGAGCCGTCGGTTTGCTGG
Source organism: uncultured Chloroflexia bacterium (assembly GCA_963782955.1). Taxonomy (GTDB): domain Bacteria; phylum Chloroflexota; class Chloroflexia; order Thermomicrobiales; family Thermomicrobiaceae; genus CALAGB01. The sequence continues at coordinate 243,718 of CAWALJ010000003.1, forward strand.
GCATCGAGATACATCGTCACCACCATCTGCCCGGACTCATTTCGTTTCATCGTGGTGATGGTGACGGTGTCCCACTTCGTTTTGGCAAATCCGCTGCAGAAATCGTTGTAGGTCTGCTGCTGCTGCATGGCCGATCCGAGATAGCTGTAGGCGGTTTGGTAGTCCTGCAGGTTAATGTGGTGGAAGTAGTTGACCACCGTATCCTGCGCCGTCTTCTCGTCCACGGCTGGGGTAGACGTCGTCGTGGGGGCGGTCGCTGGCGTGTCTGTCGGCGCGGCGGCCGGTGGGGTGACAACCGCGGAGGCAGCAAGTGACGGGCTCGGCTCGGCGGTGGGTGTCGTACCCGGCGACGTCTCTGGCGTTGCCGGTGTCTGCTTGGCGAACGACCTGACAACGGGTGCGGGTGCCGTCGGTGATTCAGTCACGCGAGCGGCAATGCTCGATGAATTGCCGTTGTCGGTCGGAGCCAGATGGTTGTGGAACAGAAAGATGGTCAGCGCGGCGACCAGCGCCACCACCGCAGCCGCACCAACCATGCCCGCCGCTTGCCGTGCGACGCGCGTGGCGGTCCACCGTTGCGGCATGGCCGACTGGGTGTGGACCGTCTCCCAGAGTCGCCTGGACGGGGCGATCTCAGGCAGACGGTGGACCGCGTTCAGTCCAGCCTGTAACGTGCGCTGGAAACGAACGCATTCAGGACATGTTTGCAGGTGCTCGCTGATGGCCAGCCGCTCGGCTGACGTCAAAGTGCGATCGAAACTTTCCGAGATCAGCTGTCGAATGCGATCACAGTTCATCGCGCCTGCTCCTGTTCGGATGCCAGCTCCTCGTAGGCGGACGCGAAGGCCTTTCGGGCGCGGAATAGACGCACCTTTGCGGCATTCGGCTTGATCTGGAGCGAGTCGGCGATCTCGTCAATCGACAGGCCCTGATGGTGACGCAGCAGGAGGACGCTGCTATGCGATGGGCCGATCTTGGCCATCGCCTGTTCGATCAGCTCCGATTCGCCGACTCGGTCGGCCAGGCGCAGGTCTTTACCACGGTCAGGAGTTCCGGGGCCAAATGGGATCCACTGCAACAAGCGCTTTCTCCGAAAATAGCTCATCGCGGTATTGGTCGCGATGCGGTAAATCCAGGCACGAAAGTTGAGCTCGCCTTCGGTACGCTCGATCGCGCGATACGCTTTCAGAAACGTATCCTGTGCCAGGTCCTCCGCGACCTCCCGATCGTTCACCATGCGGTACAGGTAGTTCACGATCGGCCGCTGGTATTGGTCGAACAGCGCGGTGAAGGCTGCCGCGTTACCGGCCTGGGCGCGGTCGAGAACGCCGCGCTCATCCATCCCCAGAGCCCCCCACTGTGCTCTCTCCATCCCCATCCGTCCTCTCCACAATCACCGACGCGCGAGGACCGCGAAAGGTTACATGCCGGTCTATTGGGAGAGGCTGACTTGTGACTGTGGTGTTCACGTGAAGCTGTGTCCCCACTCGTGTCTCGCTTGCTGGCAGTCCGCTTCGATGGGGCCACCGGAACGAGTCTTCAACGTTGCGGAACCTGAACGACGTCTGGTCGTGGACGTTCCGGCTCCGCGACGCTTCCCGCAACTGTAACGATCATGGAGCGCTAATGCATCCGTTGTTTTGCCTGTCCGGGGTGAACGTTCACATCCGTTAAGGTTGGCTTCACGACCGTATCCCAGCCGGGAGCATTCTCTGGACCACGAGATGATGAAATCAGCCGGAAGTTGACCGAAAATTGGCACGGGCGCGGAGAGCCGCGTCCGTCGTCGCGATGCGAGAGGGATGCCTTCATGGCGGATGGACAAGAGAAGATCCAAGGGGACGTCGAGCGGTCGCGCTCCATGAAGGGCTTACGTGATGAGGAGCGGCGCATCCTTGACGCGATCCGGCGCAGGATGACCGTTTCGCGCAACGTCCAGCAGTCATACGATCAGCAGATGACGCTCGGCGAGCGTATGGCCGACCGTCTGGCCGATATGGCCGGAAGCTGGACGTTTATTCTCGTCTTTCTGGGCCTTATCGCGCTCTGGATTCTCTTCAATGCCACGCAGTTGCTGTTCAATGCCTTCGATCCCTATCCGTTCATCCTGCTCAATCTATTCCTCTCGCTGCTGGCGGGCCTTCAGGCGCCGGTCATCATGATGAGCCAGAACCGCCAAGAAGAGCGTGACCGGTTGCGCGCCGAGAACGACTACGAAGTCAACCTGAAGGCGGAACTGGAGATTGAGCAGCTTCACCAGAAGATGGATGAGCTACGCCAGCAGCAGTGGCAAGACCTGCTTCAGATACAGGCTCAGCAGATCGAGCTCTTGCAACGGCAGATTGTCATGCTGCAGGGGTTGACCGGGCAAGGGGGCCAGCCAGGGAGCGCCCAACCGGCGAATTCGTAGCGCCGGAGCCGCTCACGGCATCGCGCGGACTGCCCCGAAGGCTCTGAAGGCCAGCACAGCAAAGGCGAGCACGACCAAGGCTCCAGCGGCAACCGTGATCGGCACGCCTACGGCGGAGCCGACGCTGCCGATGAGCATGCTGCCCAGCGGCATCAAGCCCATCGGTATGAGCGTGTAGAGGCTCATCACCCGGCCACGCATCTCCTCCGGAGTGTTCAGCTGTAGCAAGGTGTTGGTGATGGCCATGAAGAGCGTCTGGGCGGCGCCGATCACGAGCAACAACGCGATCGACGGGATGAACCAGCGTGACAGTGCGAAGCCGAAGAGGGCGATCGAGAAGATCAGGATGATGACGAGCAGCGATACGCCTTTGCGTTTGGATCGGCCGAAACGCCCCACCGTTACCGCGCCGCTTAGCGCGCCAACTCCGGTGGCCGCCATCAGGAATCCGTAGCCACCCGCGCCCTGATGAAGCACGTTCTGCGCGAAAATCGGCATGAGCTGAGTAAAGGGACGACCGAAGAAGGTCGGGATGCTCAGCACCACGATCAAACCCCAGACGCGGTTGTCCTTGCGCATGTAATTCAGGCCGCTGGTCAGGTTTTCGAGAATCGACTGCGGCGCTCGTTTGATTTGCGGTCGCGGACCGATGCGCCATAGCGCCCACACCACGGCGAAGTAGCTCAGGCCGTTGATGAAGAAGGCGCCCGACGTCGAGATCACCGCGACCAAAACGCCTGCCACCGAAGGTCCGATGATCGCTGCCGAGTTCCAGGCAGCTGAATTGAGCCCAACGGCGCTGGCGATATTCTCTTTGCCGACCAGGTCGGGCACCAACGCCTGGCGCGCCGGGTTGTCGATCGCCATGTCGGCCGAGCTGAGGAATGCAAGCAGCAGGATCTGCCAGACCGTGACGAGCCCGGTTATGTCCAATATGCCAAGGATGATCGCCAGAATGGCGGCGGTCGACTGGGTCACGAGCAGCAGCCTGCGACGATCGACTCGATCGGCCAGTACTCCACCAAAGAGCGTGATCGACAATGCTGGAATGGCCCGCACCAGCCCGACCAGACCGAGATAAAAGGCAGAGTCGGTCAGTTGTAGGATCAGCCAGCCCTGGGCCACCATCTGCATCCAACTGCCGACGTTAGAGATGATGCTGCCGTACCAAAAGCGACGAAAATCGTCGACGGCCAGCGCACCGCCGTTCGGACGCAAGCTCACGCCACGTGGCAGTGAGATCGCGGCAGCCGAGCGATTCAGCGTTCGCCACACTCCAACAGCGCCGCGAGTCATCGGGCGGCGTGAGGCTGGCGGCGGTAGCTGATCAGACTCGCTTTTCATGGCTTCCCTTGATCAATTTCCTCGGCCGAATGGAGTCATTTCGGGTGCAGGTCAGATCGAGTCCTGCTGGTCCAACTCAGGGTCCGCCGAGACAATCGTCTCGAGCAGCACGCGCAGCCGCTCGTCCTGAACGCGTTCGAGCGCGCCGAGCTTGAACGACTCGATTTGCAGATCCGGAATCGTCGCGCGATATTCGTACGCTTGAAGCAGCGCTTCGAGCTTATCAATCTGACGAACGAGACGGGCTTCGGCTGTGCGGCTTTCCTCGTACTCTTCCCAGGCCTCGACGATGAGTCTGCGCAACGAACCTGGCAGCGCGTCCGTCATCTCCGTCAGGGCAGCCTCCTCGGCTTCGCGCTTGATTCGGTCCGCCTGTTCCGAGTAGGACGGCCGACTGCGGAACAGGAGATCCCGATCGACCTCGTCCGCTTCGAGCGTCTCATCGAACGGCGTTGCGTCGCCCGCAATGGCTTCTGGCAGATCGTGGCAGATCGCCAGCACCAAGGCTCGTTCGAGGTTGACGTTGGGTTTCCCATGCGCCAGCAGCAATGTCATCAGCGCCATTCGAAAACTATGATCGGCGACCGACTCTGGGTCCGGCACGCTCAAATGCACCCAGCCTTGACGCGGCAGTCGTTTGAGCTTCCCCGCGTGAACCAGGAATTGGACGATGGCCTCGTCTGATGCGGTCATCGTGGCACCGACCGTCGACGGTTGCCGGGGCGAAGCCACGCTTCGCCCACGGCTCTCGAAACTTGCGCTAGTCCCGTGCTTTGGTGGTGTTGCGTAGCGTTCCGATCCCTTCGATCTCCACCTCGATCGTGTCGCCAGGCTTCATCGGACTGACGCCTTCCGGCGTGCCAGTCATGATGACGTCTCCGGGAAGCAAGGTCATGACCTCCGATATGAAGCTGACCAGGAACGCCGGTTTGAAGATCAGGTTATTCGTATTGCTGCTCTGCTTCACTTCGCCGTTGAGCCGCGCCTGAATCGCGACGTTGCTGACGTCGAGATCGGTCTCGATCACGGGGCCGAGCGGGCAGAAGGTGTCGAAACCCTTGGCGCGCACCCACTGGCCGTCCTTGCGCTGGAAGACGCGGTGACTGACGTCGTTGCCGCAGGTGTATCCGAGTACGTAGTCCATCGCGTCGTTCTCCGAGACGCGCGACGCCTTTTTGCCGATCACGATGCACAGCTCGGCTTCGTGATCGATGCGATCGCCTTCCGGTAGCTCAATGACGCCGTTATGGCCGAGCAGCGCCGTCTGCGGCTTCATGAAGAGGACCGGTTCGGTCGGCACCTGGCGGGTCGGATCATTTTCGGTAACGTGTAGCGCATAATTGAGCCCGACCGCGACGATCTTGCTCGGCTCGACCGGTGGCAAGACGGTGAGCGATTCCATCGAGCCGACCGACGCGCCCTTGGTCAACCCCTGGAACAGATCTCCCCCGGCCCGGTAAACCGTGCCATCTTCGACGATGCCGTACTGCGGTGACCCGTTATCAACATAGCGGACGATCTTCATGACGCCTCCCTGTCGTTCCACGTTCATCGTGCGATTCACTCAGCGACCGCGTGACGCGGCTCGGAGTATGGTAGCAGACGTGCGCGCCGCGAGACGGTGCACCTACGTCGCCGAGGAGCCGCAGGCTGTGCCGGAAAAGAGTGGTCTGGCAGTTTTTCCGTCTGTGCGAAACTCGATCCGTAAATACCGGACGTGTTCGGTGAACTGCCGGTTCCCATGGATATTGCGAGCAATGAGCGGATCGGGGTAAGAGTCGATCTTGAGGTTTCGGAGTAACCAGGTAAACGCAGCGGCGGGATCCGTGGTCGGCAGTGCCGAAGTCGAGTTGTCCGCCGGGTAATTTGATTCTCCCTGGCATTCGCCCGACATCTCCGCTATTCTCTGGTGACAATCTGGAGCGCGAAGCACGACCTTGAGAAAGTTGACGTAATGTTCGTGATACTGGCCGACGCGGCCTTCCGCTGGCGGGCCACCGCCCACGCAGTAACACACAACGCACCACTGTCCTGATCCCTCGGCGCATGTGGACAGTGGGTGCGGGCGCCGCTTGTCGGGGCCCCTCCACGCTCTCTTGGTGGAGGTTCGTCGGTGCATTCCCGTGACGGTATCGCGAGTGCCAGCATTCGTCGCAGCGTGCGACGCTTCTTCTTATTTCAGATCTCAACCGAAATGCGCTTCGAGAGCGCGATCTGGATCATCTTTCTCCAGAGTCGTGGACTGAGCCTGGCCGAGGTCGGTCTGGCCGAATCGGCTTTTCATTTGGCGCCATTGCTCATCGAGCTTCCCTCCGGCTCATTTGCCGATCTGGTCGGTCGCCGCTGGTCACTTGCCACTGGATCGCTGTTGGTTGCGGTCGGAGCTGCGGTCCTCTGGTCGGCGCATTCGCTGCCGATGGCGATGTTCGCGCTGTTCCTTCAGGGCGCCTCCTTCAGCTTCCGCTCTGGCGCCGATCAGGCCTACCTGTTTGACACGCTGAGCCTGGAGGTCGATGGACAGCGCAGCTATCCGAGTCTTCTCGGTCGACTCTTGGGCGCGATGTATCTGGTCGGCGCGGTGGCGGCCTGGGTGGGCGCTGCCGTTTCGGACGTCAGCTACGGAATCACTTTCGGTCTCGCCATCGGCGTTGGTTTGGGTGGTGCCTGGTTGGCTTCCGGCCTGTTGGAGCCGAAGCGCGCTCCGCGCTCGTCAAAAGACGCTGGTTCTGAGGGGTCGATCCGCGAGCATATTCTCCAGACGCGTGACACGCTACGCGGCAGTCGCATCCTGTCGCTCATGCTTGCCTTCTCGGCGATCTATTGGGTCGCGGCGACTGTCAGCCATCTCTACCTACAGGCGGCTTTTGCCGATCGCGGACTGTCGAACAGTCAGATTGGTCTGATCGTCGGCGCGACTGGCATCGTCAACGCGGTGGGGGCATCGCTGGCTGGTCGCGTGGCCGACCGCGGTCCGTTCGTGACCCAGTTGACGTTGCTGGTCTTGATCAGTGGAGTTGGTCTGGTCGGTACGGGCCTGAGCGCGATTTGGATCGCCATTGCGGCCTATCTGATCGCTAACCTGGCTTCGGGACTGATCGAGCCGCTGATCTCCAACTGGTTCAACGAGCGCCTTGAGTCGGCTCGACGTGCGACGGTCCTCTCGGTTGAGTCCTGGCTCTTCTCGCTCACCATGATCTTCGCATTCCCGGCGACCGGCTGGTTCGCCGAGCGGGTCGGCTGGAGCGCGCTCTACGCACTGAGTGGTGGGGTGACCCTGCTGCTGGCCGTGGTCATCGTGGCAGGGTGGCGGTTGCGGCTGGTGCCGAGCGTCAGCGCCTGATCGGAGCGTGCGCCGCTTCCTCGGTATTCCGACAAACGGGAAGCGGCGCCTGTCTGCTAGATTTCGGCGCGAATCAGTTCGGCCAGAATGCCGATACCCTGCTCGATTTGCGTTTCGTCGGCGAATGAGTAGGAGAGTCTCAGGGTCTGGTCGCCACCGCCGTGGAAATGGCATGCCGTTCCCGGCAAGAACTCGACGCCCTTCTCGCGCGCTTTCGCAGCCAGTTCGGTCGAACTGACGCCGTCAGGCAGCTGCACCCAGACGAAAAAGCCGCCGTCCGGATCAGTCCAGCTGACGCTCTCGGGCATGGTGGACTCGAGTGCCTTGAGCATGACATTGTGGCGACTGGAGTAAATCGCGGTCAGCTCGGCGACGTGCTCGACGAGCGTCCCGCTCGCGCAGAACTCGGCCGCGACCGCTCCGGCAAAGGGGCTGGTGCCACCTTCGGCCTTGAGCGAGGCCAGCGTACCGATCAATTCGGGCGTCGCTACTACCCAGCCCAGTCTGACACCCGCCGCCATGATCTTGGAGAAGGTACTCAGGTAGACAACCAGGCCTTGATCGTCGAGGCTGTAGATGGTGGGAACGCGCTCCCCACGATAGCGCAGATCGGAATAGGCGTCGTCTTCGACCACCACGAAACGATACTGATGAGCCAGGGCGACGATCTTTTGGCGTCGTTCGAGCGGCGTGGTGACCCCGGTCGGATTCTGGAAGTTCGGGATTGTGTAGAGAATCTTCGCCTGTTTGCCAGCCTCGGCGAGTCGCTTCAGTTCCCGCTCCAGCGCGTCGACGTCGGTTCCGTGCGCATCGAGTGGCACCGTCACCACCTCGGCACCAGCCGCGCGGAAGGTTGACACCGCGCCAGACCAGGTTGGCTCCTCACTGATGATGACGTCGCCCGGATCGCACAATGCCTGGGCCAGCAGGTCGAGTCCCTGTGACGCGCCATTGGTAATGAGCAGGTTCTCTTCGCTCGCCTCGATCCTCTGATCGCGACGCAGCTTGATGAGCAGTTCGTCGACCAATCGCTGGTAGCCACGGGATGCACCGTATTGCAGCGCCCACTCGCCGTCACGCTCCAGCGCCAGGCGGGTGGCCTCGACCACATCTCCTTTGGGTAGGCTTGCTGGGTCTGGGAAACCGGCCAGGAACGAGATCAAGGAGGCCGAGCGACGTGGATCGCCCATACGTGGTGGACCGATGCGCTTGACACGGGCGCTGAACAGGTCTTCGACGGAGTGGCTGAGGGTTTCGGACACGGGGGCTCCCTTCGAGGTGCGTGAGACCGGAACAGTCTGGTCTATGGGGCCATATTGTACCGCCAACCGTTCGAATCCGGATCGCTCGATTCCGGGTGCGCGGCTTGCGCACTCGGACGGTTTGTATAATCGGGTACGGCGCGACCCGCGGGACAGACGGATCGAACCACGCTTCGCGCGTTCCGAAGTCGGCGTCCACATCATATTGGGGCCACTTCCGCAGTTGAGGAAAGAGATAAGGCTTGGAACAGTCGCGCGACATATTCGACATGACCATTATCGGGGGCGGGCCGGTCGGTCTCTTTGCCGCCTTTTACGCAGGCATGCGTGGGCTGCGCACGAAAATCGTCGACAGCCTTGAAGAGCTAGGCGGTCAACTGATCGCCGTCTATCCAGAAAAGTACATCTACGACGTTGCCGGTTTTCCGAAGATCCTGGCGAAGGACTACGTGCGTGAGGCCGTCGAGCAGGGGCTCTCGACTGGTGCGGTCCCCTGTCTCAGCGAAGAGGTCCAGGCGCTCGAGCACTTTTCGACCGACAACACCATCAAGCTGGTCACTAGCCGTGCTGAACATTGGACTCGCTCCGTGCTGATCTGTGCCGGGGTTGGCGCCTTCGAGCCGAAACGCTTGGAAGCACCAGGCGTCGAGAATTTGCTCGGGCGTGGCGTGCACTACTTCGTGCGTAACCTCGAGCAGTTTCGCGGGCGTGACGTGGTGATCGTGGGTGGTGGTGATTCCGCGGTCGACTGGGCGTTGACGCTGGAACCAATTGCAAATCAGGTGACGGTAATTCATCGCAGCAAGTTTCGCGCACACGAGCGCTCCGTGGAGGCGCTGGAGTCATCAAGCGCCAATCTCTTCTACCCCTTCTATGAGGTAAAAGAGCTACGCGGCGACGATCACCTGGAAGAGGTTCACTTCCACCACTCGCGCAATGACGAGGCGCACGTTCTTCCCGCTCAGGAGTTGATCATCGCCATAGGCTTCTCGGGCCGCCTCGGCGCGTTGAAGGAGTGGGGGTTCACCATCGAGCGGAACATGATCGTGGTCGATCCACTCACCATGGAGACCGGCTTGCCCGGTGTCTTCGCGGCGGGCGATATCGTGACACACCCCGCCAAGTTCAAGCTGATCGCGACTGGAGCCGCCGAAGCGGTCATCGCAGTCAACCATGCCGTCACGTACCTGGACCCCTCGGCCCGGCTCGATCCAGGCCATTCCACCAACATCATGGAGAAACGCGCGCGTAGCGCGTCCTGACCCTCGCTCATCCTGTCACCAGGGCGTCCATTTATGACGGACAACCTGGTGACACTTTGTCCGACTCCGCCCACCCGACCAAAACGCCATATGTCGATATCGTAATACCACCGAGTAGACCTGCGAAACCGGTAGATACCGGCAAGGGAATATTGACATACATTTAGGCGTTGTGTTAGGCTACGCCAGCACCCAATTCACTAAGTAACACGTCGTCTGGGGCATGGGGCCCTGAACTCCAGATGAGGTGTACGCAACTCAAAATTCAAAGCACGACGCACCCATTCGAGTGAACCGTCCAGTAACGAGGAGGAGGGTTAAGTAATGGGCCAGTTCATCGCCAGACGGCTCATCTGGTTGGTCCCAACGATCCTTGTGATGTCGTTGTTGACCTTTACGTTGATGCACCTCACACCGGGCAGCCCGCTCCAACCGCTCGCTGCCAATGCCAATCCGCTTCCGCCCGAGACACAGAAGAATCTGGCACACGCATGGGGGCTGGATAAGCCACTGTGGCAGCAGTATCTGACCTTCCTCTGGAAGAGTCTGCATCTCGACTTTGGCTACTCGTTCATTTATCGCACGCGCCTCGTCACCGAGATTCTCGGAAGCGCCTTCCCGGTTTCGATGGAACTGGGAGCCATGGCGATGGCCATTGCCGTCATCGTCGGCATCCCGCTGGGGGTGCTGGCGGCGGTGAATCAGAACGGTCCGATTGACTACATCGCCAGCTTCATGGCGACGCTGGGCGTCGCCGTACCGAACTTCGTCCTCTCCATCTTCTTCATCGTGATGTTCGTGATCGTGTTACACATCTTACCCAGTACCGGGGGCTGGAATGGCCCCAAAGACTGGATTATGCCCGCCTTCGCCCTTGGACTCGGCCCACTCGGCATTCTGGCCCGTTACACCCGCTCCAGCATGGTGGAAGTGCTGCGGCAGGACTACGTGCGTACAGCGCAGGCGAAGGGGCTCAGTGACTCGCGGGTCGTCATCGGACACGCCCTCAAGAATGGCTTGATCCCACCGTTGACGATCATCGGCCCGATGTTCGCCGCGATCGGCACTGGCTCTTTCTTCGTGGAAACCATCTTCCGCGTGCCGGGCATGGGACGCTACTTCGTCGATAGCATGACCGCACGCGACTACCCGATGATCATGGCGGTGATTCTCCTGTATGGCGTCTTCCTGGCCTTCATGAATCTGGCCGTGGACGTCATGTACGGCGTGGTCGACCCGCGCATTCGGTTGAGCTAGGAGCGCGAGATGGACGCACTTGATAACACTCAGTCTTCGGACGTAGCGCTTGACGCTGAGGCGACGGGGGTAGCAGGCCAGGTATCGATTCTCGGCGGCGCAGCCGCCCGCAAACACCGCACGCTGTGGCGAGATGCGTTCAATCGCCTGATCCAGAACCGACTCGCGCTCGCTGGCGGGATCGTCGTTCTCTTGATCGCGTTCATGGCCATTTTTGCGCCGGTCATCTCGCCGTATCCGTACGACAAGCCGGACTTCACCGCCATCAATGCGTTTCCGGGTGCGCCAGGGCACCTGCTCGGCACCGATGAAGTCGGCCGTGACTTCCTCAGTCGGCTGATCTACGGGGCCCAGGTCTCGATGCTGGTCGGTCTGGGCGCGCAGTTGATCGTCTTCGTCATCGGTGTGCCGATTGGCGCCATCGCGGGGTATGCGGCGGGCAAGGTCGATACCATCCTGATGCGCTTCGTCGACGTGATGTACGCCTTCCCGCAACTCTTGTTCGTGATCTTGATCATGGCCTGGCGTGGACCGGGCTTGACCAACATCTTCATCGCCATCGGCATCACCGGATGGGTGACGCTTGCCCGGCTCACCCGGGCTGAGTTCCTTTCGATGCGCGAGCGGGACTACATTCTCTCCGCGCGCGCCGCGGGAGCTGGACCGTACCGACTGATCACCCGTCACATGCTGCCGAACGCGTTGACGCCGATCATCGTGGCCCTCACCTTCGGCGTACCGCAGGCCATCTTCACCGAAGCCAGTCTCAGCTTCATCGGCGTGGGCATTCGCCCGCCGCGACCAAGCTGGGGGCAGATGGTAGGACAGTACTTCACCTACATTCAGTCGTATTGGTTTATGGCCGCCCTGCCGGCGATCATGATCGCCATCGTGATGTTGACCTTCACCTTCTTTGGTGATGGGTTGCGCGACGCACTCGATCCGCGCATGCAACGTCGATAAATCCGTTTGTATGCATGAGAGCAGGGATCCGTGAGGGGAGGTGGGCAAGGTCCTGACGGGGGTTCTTCGACATCGTTGAGATGCGCGCCGGTCACTGCGAACGGTGCGAGGAGGAGATCGAATTGAGCAACTTCAAGTGGTGGGAAGACAAAGAGCAACTTCGACTACTGGCTGCGCGATTCGACGCCATTAACGTCGATCGCCGAGATTTCCTGAAATACGTTGGTGCTGCCGGAGGAACTACTGCTGTTGCCCTTGCCGTCGCGGCTTGCGGTTCGTCTAAGTCGACTCCGACCACAGCATCTGCCTCGACCGCGACCAGTAGCGGTGGTGCGTCCACCGCGACATCGGCCGCGACAACTGCGCCGACATCCGCGTCTACGACGGCCGCGACGGCGACAACTGCGTCGACCGCTGCCGCCAGCGCGACGTCGTCTGGTGGAAGCACGGCTAATCTGGCCAAAGACCAGACCTTTACCATCAATAGCACCACAGAGCCGAACAGCTTCGACTTCAACAAGGACCTGTACTGCAACGGCAACAGCCTCTGCTTTGCTCAGTTGGCGCAGTTTGACTCGAACCTGCAGGTGCAGCCGGACATCGCCGAAAAGTGGGAATCGAACACGGACGGTTCTGTCTGGACCTTCCACCTGCGTGATTCCAAGTGGAGCAATGGCACGCCGGTCACCGCGGGTGACTACGAGTACTCCTACAAGCGTCAGCTCGATCCGAAGACAGCGGCGCCCTACGCCGGCTTCCTCTATGACATCAAGAACGCCCAGGACTTCAACCTCGGCAAAGGTAACCTGACGGCGAACGATGTTGGCGTCAAGGCCTCCGACGACAAAACGCTGGTCGTCACGCTGGAAGGCCCGCGCGCCTACTTCCCAGTGCTGGCTGCTTACGTGGCGGCCGCTCCTTCCTTCCAGAAGGCGGTCGAGCAGTACGGTGATAAGTGGACTGAGGCGGCGAATATCGTCTGCAATGGACCCTTCACGCTGACCGAGTGGAAGCACAACGAGAGTTACACGCTCAAGAAAAATGACAACTACTGGAATGCCAGCGCGATCACGCTGACCCAGTGCAACTATCCGATTATCGCGGCGGAGTCCGAGTTCACGGCCTACCAGAACAGTGAAATCGACATGTCGCTGCACGGTTCACTCGGGAACCTGCAGAAGGTCCAGTCGGACTCGACGCTAAAGAACGAGTATTTCAAGTACAACCTGTTCGGTACCTGGTACCTCGAGCCGAACGTCAAGATGGCGCCGTTCGACACCAAAGAGGTACGACTGGCCATGGCGCATGCCATCGATCGTGACACGGTCGTCAAGAACGTGCTTCACGGTCTGGGTACGGTGGCCTACACCATGACCCCTCCAGGCATGCCGGGCTATGACTCGAATCAATACACGGACTACACGTCCTACGATCCGGAAAAGGCCAAGTCCCTCCTCAAGGGCACGCCCTATGAAGGTGGGAAGAACTGGCCCAAGATCACCATGACGCAGCGCAACAACGAGGGTGACGCTCCGGTGGCTGCCGGCGACGCCATCATCGCCATGCTCAAGCAGAACCTGGGCATGGACATCTCACACGAGCTCGGAGACCCGAAAGACACGTACAACCGTATGTATCAGGGTCGCATCCAGCTCATGTGGTGGCGCTGGTACATCGACTATCCAGACCCGAATAACACGATGTATCTGGTCTGGTACTCGAAGTTCCCGACCGGCGAGCGCAACACCTTCTCGAACGATCAGATGGACAAGTTGCTCGCTGATGCCGCCGGCGAGTCGGATACCACCAAACGCATGCAGATGTACTGGCAGGCCGATCAGATCATGATCGAGAACGGCGCCGGTATCTTCATCTACAACCCGTGGAACTACGGACTGATGAAGCCGTACGTGACTGGCGTTCCGAAGGACAAGGATGGTAACTACGTGCCTGACTGGAACGTCTACGTTCGTATGGAAGACAAGATCAAGATCGCCCAGCACTAGTCCATGGGCTGATCCAGCACCCGATCCCGCGCGGTCACCCGCCGCGCGGGTCGACACGTAATGTGTGTAAGCGGGTAACGAACCGAATAATGACTGTCGGGCAGTGCAGGGTGCGGCCTGCCCGCAACTTTCCTCCTCGTTGTCGGGCGAATGAATGGCGGTCTCGCCGCCACCATTTGCCCGATTTTTCGTGCGTGCTTAGCGACGCGTACCCCTTGCTCTTTCCTGATTGATTGGAGATGGGAGAACCATGTGTGCGAACGTGTTAACCCCTTTCTCCTACTTGCAGGAAAAGGGGTTAGCGGACGAGGGCCGCTTCAGTGCAGCGAGCAGCCGATGACTCTGGGGCCGGTGGGCCAGGAACTTCCGGATGGACTTGGCTCGGAGGTGATGCCGAGTGATTGATAGGCCGAGAGCGGACTCGGCGCCTTGATCATTACGGTGGCGCTGCCAGATTGGTCGACCGTGAACAGACCGGCACTTACGCGTGTCGACTGATTGACCAACCAGACCTGATACATGCGATTAGCGGGCGTCGGCGTGAGCTTTTCCACTACCAGCAGTGCTTGATCCTTGTTCGTGCCGATGTACAGGGTGCCATAGGCGTTCGGCGAACTGTCGGCCACCAGCGGGATGGCGGTTGCCATACTCGCTAGTACCGAGACGCTGGCCGATTGTTCCTGCCTTGCCTGATGCAGTCTGTCGGACGTTGAATTCAAGTCGCTCCGTAGCAGGATCACCCAGGTGAGCAATCCGGCGACCAGCACGGCGGCGGCCGCCAGTCCGATCGCTGCAAGCTTACTTCCGCCTCGTCTAACAGAGATGAGCCTGGCCTTTGGTTGCGGCGCAGGTTCCGAGATTTGCGCCAGGAAGCGTGAGCGTAGCTCGTTTGAAGGTTCGAGCGAATCGACCGACGTGCCCAGCAAGCCCGAGCGTCCATTCAAGCCGAGCCTGTTCTCGCTGGCAGGCGGAACAGACGTCGAGGTGTGCTGCGACGGCTTCCGCCTCGTCACGGCTCAACACATCCAGCACGAAAGCCGGAAGATCGGCCGCGGCCTGTTCATGGTTCAGCGTATGTCGGTCCATGCCTCTGCCTCAGACAAGATCTCATTGAGTCGCCGCAGGGCCGTACGAACCCGCGTCTTGACAGTACCGAGCGGAACGTCCAGATGGTCGGACATCTCGCTTTGCGTCATGCCACCAAAGTAAGCGAGCTCGATTACCTCGCGCTGCGCGTCGCTCAGTTGTTTCACCGCAGCCCGCACGCGGCGAGCGACCGCGTGGGTCCAGATCTGCTCGCCAAGCTCTGGCTCCGGATCGATGATCCGTTCCTCGAAGAGCATAGCGTCTTCCCCAGCGCCTGGAGATCTCTCTCGAACGCGACGGCGCAGCACGTCAATCGCCCGGTTCCGCGTTACCCGCAGAATCCAGGGACCGAACGATCCACGGTCATCAACGTAGCTGAATGGCCGTCGCCAGAATCCAAGAAAGACGTCCTGCACGACGTCCTCAGCTGCACGTTGCTCGCGAAGCACGCGAAACGCCAGCGAGAAGACCGGGCGCGAATAGCGATCGTAGAGTGACGCCATGGCCGCTTGATCGTGATGCTCGCGTACGAGCTCGATCAGCTCCTGGTCGCTCAGCTCAATGCCCACGATTTGCCCTTACCCGGTTCGCACAACCCGCGAGAGCGCCCACTGATCTAACGTTTGGTGGACGGATCCAGATTGCGGTTACTAGTCAATTGGCCGCTCAGGTTGCGCCGCCCGTTATCTCCGGTTGTGCACGACCGCGCAAACTCTTATCTCCATTAAGGAAAGTGAGGCGCAATTGCATTCCCGCGGGCTCGCAGCTGGGTAGACGTTGAGGTTCCAGGGTCTGGCTAAGGTGACCTCCACGCATTTGCTCGTTTGCGGCAAGCCGTATTGATAGACTTCACGTCAAGGTGTTACGCACGCTTAACCACAACATCTCGGCCGGTCAAGTTGGGGCTTGATCGCCAGACGAGATGTGGCGCGGATGAGCGTCGAAAGGCGACTGCATGTCCCCAGCTTCCAGTTCAAATTCACGCGACAGTGGAACGCTGTCCGGGTTTGCGGCACGACTGCGGCAGCACACTGCAGCGGTCGCCGATCGAGTGCTGCCCGCGCTGCGCGAGATCGCGCAACCTTATCGCGACACGCCAGAGGACGTGTTGCGTGGAATCGTGAGTGATTATCTCGTATCCCTGGCCGACGCGATCGAGCGGGATTCACTGTCTCCCTTTGAGCCGTTCCTGGAGCGGATCGACCAGTACTGGGCTCCGAGTGGGCTTGGGTGTCTCTCACGTCATGCAAGGTATGTTCGAGATCAACGATGGTGCCCGAGCGTTGGCGGGCTGTGCGGAAGACGACCAGGAGTTGATCGGCGCCTGGATGCGAGAAGCGACCAGGCTGGTGACCGAGCGTTCGGTGGCGGCAATCAACCGCAAGCTTGCCGACGAGCTTGACCGCCATCGCATCATCGAGGAACGGCTGCTCAGTCTGCAGCGTGTCAACGCGATCGTTCTCAGCGAGGTCGATCTCGAAAGTATGTTGCAGACGATCGTCGACGAGGCCATGCACCTGATCGGCGCACAGGCGGCGGCTATTCGTCTGGTCGATCAGGAGTCGACGACGCTGCGCATCATTGCCAGCACTGGCAAGAGTGACGTGTTCCTGCTACAGGAATCGATGCCGATTCACGGTTCGCTTACCGGTTACGCGTTTCGTACCGGAGAACCGGTCATCAGCAACGACGTGGAGAATGATCCGCGACTGGCGGAGGAGATCCGAAGCGCCTCGGTGCTGCGATCGCTGCTGATCGTTCCGCTGGAAGTGCGTGAATCGACCATCGGCGTCCTGCTGGTGAGCGATCGGCACGGCGGACCATTCACCTTCGAAGACCAGCGTTTGTTGAGCCTCTTCGCCGGTCAGGCGGCCGCAGCCATTGAGCATGCCCAACTCCATCAGCAAGCGCAGCATCAGATCGCTGAACTGGCGGCGCTCCATCGTCTGTCCAACGTCATCTCGTCAAGTCTCGAGATCGAGGACGTTTTCTGGGCCATCTACCAGGAGATTCGACAGGTCATGGCCGCCGATGCATTTCTCATTGGTCTGGTGCGACCGGATGGCCTGGTCGATCTGGACTTCATCATCGACGGTGGTCAACGTTACGCGCCAAGACACGCCTTCGAACTGAGCCCGGCGATGAAACGGGCCAAAACCGAGCGACGAGCCGTCGTCATTGATGATATTCGTGGCGAGGGTGTTCCGCCCTTCTATACGGTCGGGCATCCGCAGACTCGAGTCCGTAGCATCGTCACGGCTCCGCTGCTCAAGGGAGCGGAGGTCGTCGGCCTGCTCAGTGCGCAAAGCTACGAGCAAAACAAGTATCGAGACAGTGACGCGCAACTGCTGATGACTATCGCCAATCACGCGGTGGTGGCGGTGGAGCACGCGCGGCTCTATCGGCAAGCGCAGAGCCTGGCGATCGCCGAAGAGCGCAATCGCCTGGCACGTGAGATTCATGACACGCTGGCACAGGGACTCATCGGGATCATCCTGCATCTCGAGCGACTGGATCTCAAACTGATGGATGCGGATTCCACGACGCGAGAGATCCTGGAGCGCGCGTTGACCCTCGCTCGAAGCAATCTCGAGGAGGCGCGTCGATCGGTTCACGACCTTCGAGCTGCTCCGCTCGAGGGACGCACGTTGCTCGAGGCCCTGCATCACATGACGGAGGATCTGCGCGACGAGGGTGTCTTCACCGTCGACCTGCGCGCGCCGATGTCGCTGCCGCTCTTCGCCGCGCGTGTCGAGACTGCTCTGTTCCGGGTGGTGCAGGAGGCAATCTCGAACTGTCGCAAGCATGCGCAGTGTTCGGCCATCGCACTGGACATCGATTTGAATGATGACGTGCTCTCGTTGCAGGTGACCGACAATGGTCAGGGCTTCGACGTCGATGCGGCGCGCGTCGTGCCTGATCGCTTTGGTCTCTCCTCGATGTTCGAGCGTGTGAGCCAGATTGGCGGCTCACTGGAGATCCAGAGTAAACCTGGACGCGGCACGACCGTCAGTTTGAACGTCCCGCTCGATCGGGCTGTGCACAGCGAGGTCGAACCCGATGACTGACAGTCACCAAAAGTTGATCTCCGCTCATCTCGCCTGGCTCAACGCGGTACAATTGGCGGGCTTCTGAGGGCAAGGAATGAGGGGTAGCGCCGCATTTGCGACCACAACGAAGGACCCGGTCGACGCTGCTTGGCGTAGCGCTCCTGCTCGTTAGTCTTGCGGCCACCGCCTGGACGGCCTACAGCATCGTTCACCGATCAAATGGCGACGGCTCATCAGCCGCCGGACGATCCACCGCCACCGGCACCAGTAGTTTGGCAACTCCCACCGAGGCTCTGGCAACGCCCGACTTTCAATCCCTGAGTCTGACTGCCAAGTCGGTCTACATGGTGAACGCAAACAATGACCACGTCTTGTTTCAGCGTGCCGCGGACGTCCAGCACGCGCCCGCCAGTACGACGAAGCTCGTCACGGCGTTGACCGCGTTGAAATATGCGCGACCCGAAGAGGTCGTCACCATTCAACAGTCGGATGTCGTCGACCCGACCCAGGAATCGAACATGGGACTCAAGGTGGGTGATACCGTCACGGTTCACGACCTTTTCGTTGGGTTGTTTCTGCCATCAGGGAACGACGCGGCCAACGCGCTGGCACGCTTTGCCGGAGAGCGGATGCCGGATACCTCAAAGACGCCGGTGCAGCGGTTCGTTGCCGAGATGAACGCAACTGCCGCGAGGCTCGGCATGACCAGAAGCCACTTTGTCAATCCATCTGGTGATGACGCTGACGGTCAGGTGGTTACCGCGCACGATCTGTTGCTGGCCACCAAAGCGGTACTGGCTGAATCCGCACTCAAGCCGATCGTTGCCCTGCCGACAGCTGACGTGCGTGTCGGTGGACCGAATGCCAGAGTGATTAGGTTAACGAACACCAATGAACTGCTGTTGACGAGTGGTGTCTACGGAGTCAAAACCGGGACGACCGAGAACGCGGGCGAGTGCCTCATCGTCGCCTATCGCACGCAGCAGGAGAACGTGATCGCCGTTATCCTCGATAGCCAGGATCGTTATGCTGACGCGCGCGCGCTGCTAGATCTCCCGCCCGCCACGCCAACCCCGGTCCCCTCGTCAACTCCGTGATTCATGTCGGGTCGAGCTCAGTTCCCTTTGCCAGAATGGCAAACAGCGGAGTAATTTCGCGTTCGTCGCGGCGCCCATGCGTTCGGACGCTGCGTGCGGACGCCCGTACGTACACGTATGCGTAGCAAACCGGAAGAGGAATATCAGCTTACGACTGTGGTATAGTGTCGCGCATGGGAAGGGCATCGCAACACGGCGCCGGGGGGCCGCCGAAAGACCCGACTGAAGTCCGATTTGGGTGGCGTCCGGACGCGCCAAGCGCGCCGAACCTCAACGACGCCCCTGTCTTGGTGTCTCCTCCCGATCACGTTCCAGCTCCGCCTCCACCACCACGTGCAGATCCCGACCCTCGCACAAATGGTTCTGCGAATAGTCCTGAACGTCGCAACGGGCATGGTCAAGCAAACGGACATGCGAATAGCAATGGACATGGTCAGGACAGTGGCCACCAGAACGGTGGAGGGAACGGCTACGGCAGCGGAAGTGTCCCGATATTCGGGGCGCGGCACTCGACACACGAAATTCTGAATCCCGAATCGACGACCGTCGTCGAACTTCTGCCCGCCCAAGCGCCGACCGTTCACGAGATTCAACCGTTCGGTCGTGTCAAACAGACTGCCAAACCAGCGAAGGCGAAACGGGGTAGACGGAAGGTCGGACTTCCGAAATTCGCGTTACACGGTCTGGTGATCGTGACGATTATCGCGGTGGTTGCTGGTCATGGCTACTGGGATGCCATCCCGCAGTCAGCACCGCAGCCGACTGATCAGACGCGCAACTTGCGTCTTGGCGAATTGCCCACCACCGGTTTGACTGGGGCGCCAACGCCCGCCTACACACTGGCGTCCATGAACACCACGTCGCAAAGCGGATACGTGTCGCAGTTCTCGACTGCGATCATTCCGGAGCGGCTCAACATCGCAGACGACTCAGGCCAAGAGCGGTGAGTCGATCGCTGATATCGCCAAGCAGACCGGCCGTTCGATCGATACGCTCCTCTGGGCTAACAGCCTGACCGATCCGGCGAAGCCGCTTGCCCCAGGGACGGAGATCCGCGTCCCTCCGGTCGACGGCATGCTGCACGTTGTCCACGACGGCGACACATTGGAGAGTATTGCGGCGCGCTATCAAGTTGACGTATCAGCCATCACCGGTTATGCGCCGAATAACGTCCAGTCGACGTCCGATCTGGTGCCGTATCGCATGATCATGGTGCCAGGTGGCAAGATGCCAACTCGCGATCAGGTAGTGACCTACACCGTTCGTGAAGGAGATTCGCTCGCGACGATCGCGCAGTACTTCGGGTTGCAGCCGGATACGATCGTCTGGGCCAATAGTCTGCCGAATGGGGACCTCATCTTCCCCGGACAGCATCTGGCGATTCTGCCAACTGACGGTGTGATGGTGACCGTCAAGGATGGTGATACCGTCGACAGTCTGGCCAAGAAATACAGCGTCAAGTCGAAGGACATTCTGGACTACCCGTTGAACGGCCTTGGCGCTGGAGCAAAGATTCGGGTCGGGCAGCAAATCATGATTCCAGGTGGCGAGCCACCGGCCCCACCACCGCCACCACCAGCCCCCGCGCCGCAGGCGCAGCCTCAGACGCAGCAGGCGTCGACACAATCGCAGTCGCAATCTCAGGCGCAGTCGGCCCCGAGCTCATCGCAAGTGGCCACCGGGCACTTCATCTGGCCGACGACCGGTACGATCACCCAGTACTTCGGCCCGACCAGTTTCTGGATGGAACCGGCATACGAGGGCTATGCGCACTTCCATCAAGGATTGGACATCGCCAACGCGGCATACACACCGATCGTCGCGGCCGATGCCGGGACCGTCGTCTTTGCCGGTTGGAACACCTCGGGCTACGGCTACGCGGTATCGATCAACCATGGTAATGGCCTGGTGACCTGGTACGGGCACATGGCGCAGCAGCCTGCCGTCTGGGTTGGCGAGCACGTCAACCAGGGACAGTACCTCGGGCCAATGGGCACGACCGGTGCTTCATCGGGCAATCACTGCCACTTCGGCGTGTTGCTCAACGGTGTATGGGTCAATCCGCTCAAATACCTGCCGTAACGCTCCTCACACTACGCCGCTCAATACAGCTGTTGCACCTGACCATCCCACAGACCACGAGGTGGTTTTTGCCGTCTCAACGTAGCTTCGTTCTGGTGGGCGAGGCGCGTCGTCACCTCCGAAACCTGCGAAGTTCCCTCGCCTATTGGGCATACGTGCTCCGTCGCGTCACCGTGTCGGAATTCCGTACTGCTACGGAAGACTCGACGCTTGCTCACTCCTAGACTGAATCCCGTTTGATCGCCACTGGGCGAACACTGGCAGACGGCGGTGGTGATATCCACTGCCCGGGAGAAAAGCGTTGAGGAGGATCACCGCATGGTCTCCACGTCGTCGATGAAGCCGAGCGCATTGATCTTTCGCATGGGTGTCATGATGCTGGTTGCCGTGACTGTATTGATGACCGTTGCCTGTGGCGGTTCGTCGTCGAGCGCCGCATCGTCCGGATCCGGTAAGAACTGTCGACTGCTGAGCACGAATGAGGTGAAGTCAATTGCCGGCCTCGAGGTGACGGCTGTCGAACCGATTGCCGCCGCTGCCGCAATCGGTAACTGCGGCAACTACATGACGTCTGACAATAAGGTGGTGCTGGCCTTCACGAAGCTCGCGTCAGCCTCGCTGTACGACAACACGGTCAAGGAAGCCGAGGACATGAAGGACACCTACACCGAGCAGCATGAACTTACCGGTCTCGGCACGAAGGCCATGTATTTCAAGGGCACGATCAAATACGGTATCCAGAGCCGATACGTCGTGGTGACCACCGGAAAAGCAGCGTTTGTGATGTTCCCAATGAGCGACAGCCTCACTGACGATCAGATCAAACAATTGGCAGCCAAAGCGGTTACGCATCTGTAGCCAGCGTGTCGTCCCGCAACCAAGCGGACGCCTGGGAGTTGGGGAGCAAGGATGTGACGTCAACGATCAGCCGGGCAGGAAGTTGGCTCGTCGTCAATCTCGTCGACACGTTGTTGGTCCTGGCGATACTGATCATCGCCATCGCCTCGAGCGCTTCAGTGATCTCCTATCCTGGTTAGCGCGGCCCGGTCCCAGGAGGCAATCGTTCAACGGCGTCTGAACGGGCGAAGCTTGGCTTCGCCCATCGCCAATCACCCCTCTGACGTAGCGGCATCGGCGCAACCTCCCGGCCGCGCCGCGCCGCCAGAGTGCGACACTCCCCAGCGCGCAAAGTCCCGTCACCGTCGCTCGAAGGTCCCGTCGCCGCCCGACGAGATGCCGATCGGCACGAGGCGTGCGTTCGCGGAGAGATAGAGACGCTTGCGCCCGGGCCGCTGATCCGGCACGATCGGCATATGATGGACAACAATATGGCTAGTGGCGAGCCGGTCGATACCAGCGGTGGGAGATGGCAGGTCATGAAGATCGGGTTCATCGGTCTCGGGAATATGGGTTTTCCGATGACGCTCAATCTGTTGCGAGCGGGTTTCGATGTGACGGTGCACAACCGTAGTCGCGACGCCGTTCGCCGCCTCACGGTCGAAGGTGCGAACCCGGCCGAAGCTCCAGATGAGGTGGCGGCCAGGACCGACGTCGTCATCACGTGCCTGCCCACTCCGTTATCGGTCTCCGACGTTTATCTCGGAGAGCATGGCCTGACCAACGCCGTGCGTAAGGACCAGATTCTGATCGACTGTTCCACAGTCGCACCCGCGCTCAGCCGAGAGCTGTATGCGGCGTCGCGGGCACGGGATGCCGGGTTTCTCGACGCGCCGATCAGCGGCGGACCAGCCGGGGCGAAGGCGGCCACCCTGACCATTATGGTGGGCGGTGACCAGTCGATCTTCGACCGTGTGCTGCCGGTGTTTCAGGCGATGGGGACTAACGTTCATCACGTTGGTCCTGCCGGTACGGGCAGTGTCGTCAAGCTCATCAATCAGCATCTCACTGCCATCAATACCGCGACCGTGGCCGAGGCAATGGTCCTCGGCGCAAAGGCTGGCGCCGATCCTCGCACGCTCTACGAAGTCATTCGCACTAGCTTTGGCGGTAGCACCATGTTCAACCGGTTGTTGCCCCTCTTAATCGAGCGTCGCTTCGACGAAGGGGCGCCGATTCGCATCATGCTCAAAGACCTCGAACTGATCGCCGACATGGGGCGGGACTTGAACATGCGGTTGTTGCTGGCGTCGGAAGCACGCGAGGTCTATCGTGAGGCAGTTGCGCTCGGTTTCGGCAACGAAGATATCGCCGCACTCGTCAAACCACTGGAGATGGTGGCTGGAGTCGAGGTGCGGACACGAGAAGGGACTGAAACGAGTTGACACCCGGTGAGCCTAGTCGATCGGAGAGCCACTGGCGCGGGTGGGTCCGATCGAATCTCGAGCCGGCCGATGAAATGAGGGCCACGTGTTGACAGTGCAGATCATCATCATCGTCGTTCTGGTTCTCTTCAACTCGTTTCTCTCGGCCTCGGAAACGTCCATTCTCACCGCACGCAAGACCTGGTTGCGTCTGCTCGCCGAAGAGGGAAACACGGGCGCGCAACGAGCACTCGATTTCGCCGAGACTCCAAGCCGGTTTCTGGCGACAATTCAGGTCGGAATCACCCTGGCGGCCTTCTTCGCGTCGGCGGTGGGCGCGGTCAGTCTGGTCAGCATCTTCAATCACGCGCTCGAGGCCGTGCCGGTCAGCGCCATCGCGAACAACGCTGGTGCCATCTCCCTGATCGTCGAGACTTCCGCTCTCTCGTTCCTGACTATTGTCTTTGGCGAGCTCGTACCCAAGACGATCGCGGTTCACCGAGCGGAGGCCGTCGCTATTCGGATTGCCCGACCGCTCGAAATTGTCGGGGCGATCACCCGACCGATCGCCTATTTTCTGACTGCGACCACCAACCTCATGCTACGCCTGGTCGGCGCTCAGGCGCGGGCAGCCCTTCCCAGTGTCACTCGAGATGAATTGCTGGCCATGCTCGAAGCAGCCGAGGACGAAGGGGTGGTCGAGTCGACCGACGCGGACCTGATCGAGGAGGCGTTCGGTTTCGGTGAGACTGCAGCCCGCAGCGTCATGGTGCCGCGCGTCGACGTCGTCGCGGTGGAGGCAGCGACCCCGCTACGCGACGTGGTTGACCGCTTCTTCCAGAGCGGCTTTTCGCGCCTGCCGGTCTACCGCGATTCGCTCGACGACGTCGTTGGGGTTCTGCACGTCAAGGATGCCTTCCGCGTCCTCCTCTCGGATGATGCTGGCCAGGCAGTCACGGCAGTCGACGTGATGCGTCCGGCCTATTTCGTGCCGGAGTCGAAGCCGATCGACGAGCTTTTGGCCGAGCTACAGGCACGTCGCACTCAGCTCGCGATCGTCATCGACGAGTTCGGCGGTGTCGCCGGCCTGGTGACGCTGGAAGACGTTATCGAGGAACTGGTTGGCGAGATCGCCGACGAGTTCGACCCGGGGTACGAACCGTTTCACGTCCTGCAACCAGGTGTACTTGAAGTGGACGGGCGAGTGCCGATCGCAGATCTGCTCGATCGGCTCGACATGGATCGAGATGCGCTCGGGCTCCAATTCGAGGCAGAATCGGTCGGTGGATTGATTAGCTTCTTGCTTGGACGGATCCCGGCGGGCGGGGACGTGGTGACGGCCGGTCCTCTGCGGCTGGAAGTGAAGCTGATGAAAGGGAACCGGGTCAGCCAGGTGGTGGTGCATGACGAACGGCCTCCTGAAGAGGGTGGCGAAATGCCCGACGCCGACCTGAATGCGGGCTTTGACGAGTAACCTGAGCGACGGAGAATAGCATGTGAGCCCGGCTGTTTCCGCGGCCGGGCTTTCATCGTCGGATATCTATCGAATTACAAGGTGCTGGTACTCAGCGTGAGAGGATGGCCACGGTTCATGGAGACGGTACAGCGTACGAGTCCGGTGGTGGTTGACGTGTCACACAGTCCGTTCGCTCGGCTGCGACCGCTACCGGTCGATGCCGTCCACCTGACCGACTCTGTTTGGGCTCCCCGATTTGAAGCCGTGCGTGACGTCATGCTCCCGTCCCAGTATCGCTCGCTGGAGCAGACAGGTAGATTGGCCAATTTCCGCCGGGGAGCCGGAAACGAAGCTGGAGCGTTCGAGGGCTTCTACTTCAACGACTCCGACGTCTACAAGTGGCTCGAAGCCGCATCCTGGGTGCTGGCGTCACGACCAGACACGGAACTGGAACGTCTGGTGGATCAGGTGATCGAGGTGGTCGGCGCGGCCCAGCTTGCTGACGGGTATCTTGACAACTTCTACCTGGGCGAACGTAACGCGCTGCGCTGGACCGAGCTCACTCGTACTCACGAACTGTATTGTGCTGGGCATCTGATTCAGGCCGCCGTGGCCCATCACCGTGCGACCGGCAAGTCGCACCTGCTCCAGATCGCCATCCGTTTCGCCGACCTGATCTGCGACGTTTTCGGTCCGGCCGAGGAGGGGAAGCAGCCCGGCACCGATGGCCATGAAGAGATCGAACTAGCGCTGGTCGAGCTCAGTCGTGAGACGGGAAACCGTCGCTATCTCGAGCAGGCGCGCTACTTCCTCGACGCGCGTGGAAATGGATTGGTCGGAGGCGACGAATACCACCAGGATCACAAGCCGTTTCGCGAGATGGACTCGATGGTCGGCCATGCCGTTCGCGCGCTCTACCTGACCACAGGTGCGGCCGACGTCTACGCGGAAACCGGTGAGATGGCCATGTTGTCCACGCTTGAGCGACTCTGGACCAACATGGTGACCAGGCGCATGTACGTGACGGGTGGGATCGGATCCCGGCATGAAGGCGAAGCATTCGGTGCCGACTTTGAGCTGCCGAACGCCCGCGCTTATGCCGAGTCCTGCGCGGCCATCGCGAGCGTCATGTGGAACTGGCGCATGCTGCTCATCACCGGTGACACGCGCTATGCCGATCTGATGGAGTACACGCTCTACAACGGGATGCTCCCCGGTGTGTCGTTGGATGGTGGCGCTTACTTTTACATGAATCCGCTGGCAAGTGATGGCGACTATCGCCGACAGCCCTGGTTTGAGTGTGCCTGCTGCCCACCGAACCTAGCCCGCACGCTGGCGTCGATTCCCGGCTACGTCTACGGCACTGCTGACGACGAGATCTGGGTCCACCTGTATGCGGCGGGAACGGCCGAAATCAGATTCGGCGACGGCAACATCGAGATAGAGCAGCGAACCAGCTATCCGTGGGATGGCACCGTCGATCTCTTGATTAACGGTGAAGGCAACTTTTCGCTCTTGCTGCGCGTGCCGGCCTGGTGCGACGCTGGTGCGACGGTTGCGGTCAATGGCGAGCAGCTTCCGGGCGAACCTCAGCCCGGCAGCTACGTGCGCATCGAACGCACCTGGCATCCTGGCGATTTGGTGCGACTCACGCTGCCGATGTCGGTCCGGCTGATCGAAGCACATCCATTTGTCGAGGAAGACAGCGAGAGGGTGGCCGTGGCACGTGGACCGATCCTCTACTGTGCCGAGCAGGTCGACAATCCGGATGTCGATCTGCGCACCGCACAGCTCGATGTCGGGACTGAGGTGCAGCATGAGCCTGGCACTGGTCCGCTCTCGGGAATGCCGTTGCTGCGTGCTGAAGCGATCATTGATCCACCAGATGCGGGCTGGGCAGGGCGTCTCTATCGCACCCGACGCGAGCCCGGCCAATCATCTCGCCGCCGTGAAGCCGTGACACTGGTCCCCTACCATGCCTGGGCCAATCGCGAACCGGGCCGAATGACCGTTTGGCTGCGAACAGCTGGAGCAGACTAGCTTCCCGCTTTGGCCCGCTCCAGGAACGAACCTTGGGATCGGACTGTCACGATTGCCGTGACAGTCCGATTGAACTCAACCTGGCAAGCTATCACTAGAATGGGTTGATCGCCGATCCCTTGTCAGGGATGTCGTCGACGAGTAACGCGCCTGGTCGGGTATCGGTTATGCCGCTAATGACGTCCGCCTTGCTATTGTCGTTGGACGTATTTCCCAGCGATCGTACTGATGATCGACCCTTCACGATCTCGACGCTGCCCGCGATGCTGGCCGTCATTGTGATGTTGCCATTGCTCGCGACTACCTGAGCGATGATCCAGACGTCTTGATATCCACCCAGTCCATCTTGCGGGACACCGTAGATCGTCAGGATGTTTCCGCTTCGCGAGTAGGCGAACGAGGTCGTTGGGCCATCCGCGGCCACGGCCACACTGCCGTCAGCAGCGACGATCTCCAGCACCTGCTGACGGTTGGTTGGTTGAACCTGAACGCTCAGCACGAGATTGCTGACTTGCGTCGCGTCGACTCCACCAATGAACAGGCCGGTCGCGATATGCTCGCCTGTCTGCACTTCTACTGACGGGTTGGAGCCTCCGTTCTTGACGGCCAAGCGGCTCCCCGCCCATGGTCCGCCCGCTGTCCCGACGAGGTCCGCGGGACGCCAGTACTCATCGGGCTGTCCAGCCAGAGCGAGAGACTGGATCACGCTTGCCACACTTCCGTTGCTCGCACCGGGTATGCGGGTGCGGGAACCGAAGTTGGTGCGCGGCACGGGAATGCCGGTGGCTACCATGACCGTCTGGCAGCGGCTCGTCGTCCGTACTCGATTGGTGGGCGTTGCCAGAGTGCAGAGTCGCGCCGCTCCGACATCCTCACCAACCACACGGTAGGCTCCGTCTGCGCCGGTGACGCTGTTCGGTTCCCCACCATCCAGCAACCCATTGCCGTTGTTGTCGAGGAAGACAGTGACACCGACGATTCCCACCTCACCTGTCTCGCGCATGGTGCTTTCGTTCGGATCGTCGAAGGCGTTGCCCACGAAGACCGGCCGCACGCGGAAGCGCACCACGTAGGTGGCGACGTTGTCGGCTACGTCGGTGGCCGTGACAGTCAGCGTACGCTGGCCCACGAGCAGGCCGAGGTCGATCGGGGCCTGGCTCGTGACGACCTGACCCGTATCGAGGACCGCCAGCACGCTCTTGATACCGGAGAGCGCGTCAGTGGCGTCGAAGACCGGGGTCATCGACTGGTCGGAGTCAAAAACCTGGCCTGCCGTTGGTGATGACACCGTGATGGTCGGCGGGGTCTTGTCGATCATGAAAGCCGGAGTGGTGACCAGTCTAACGTTGTCGGCCTTGTCGATTGCGGTGACCGTTCCTGTAACCGCGGTGCCTTCAGCAGTCAAGACCAGCGGACTGGCCGGAGGAGTGGTGGAAGCGATCCCGGAGAGCGCGTCAGACGCAGTGAATGGGACGTTGACATCCGTGTTGTTCCAACCAGCGGCGTTTGGAGCGGGATAAGCCGTTCCGAGTACAACCGTTGGATTCGTGACGTCGATGCGCACCACCAGCGTCTTGGTGGATTCGACATTGAGGGCCTGATCTCGCGCAGAGTAACTGATGGTCGTGATGCCTTGGCTGCTGACGCCGAAGCTGATCGTGTCACCAATTACCGTCGTGCTGGCTATCGGCTGCGCACCGGAGGCGGTGTAGGTGATGTCGCGGACTCCAAAACCCCCTGCGTCGTCCTGAGCATGCAGCGTCACGGTTACGCTTGTACGATTCCAGCCGTAGCCATTCGGGCCCGGCACCGCTTGAGCCGTCGTGGTTGGCGGGGTCAGGTCCCATGTAATCGCCGGTTCCGACTCCGTTTGCATTGGAAGGAACGATGCGCCCAGATCGCCGATCGCGCCGACGAGAAGCTGGAGGTTCGCCCAGTCGTTGTAGCTCGTCAAGTTGGAGTCGACGCCTCCACTGGAGTTCGCGTCGAAGCTCACGACGCCGTCTGTGGCAACCCCATTGCAGTTCCAGTCGAACGCACCGTTGGCGTTGACGGTGTACTGGCTCGAGTAGCCACCCCCCGCGGCCGGACAGCGTGAACCAACACCGAAGCCGCTGACGCCGAGTGCGTTGCTCTCGTTGAGCGCGCCTTCATTGAGCGGTCCGAGCACTGGCAACGTCCCACCGGCGTAATCAAGTACTCCCGCTGTTGCGCCGACATCAAGGCCGCGCAGCTGGTAAAGATAGTTCATGATGCTGAGATAGTTGGGCTTGTAATTGGTGTTTTCGTTGCCACCGTGCTTCAGTCCAAGGTTATGCCCAAGCTCGTGCATGAGCGTGCCGGACTGCTGCTGTTGGGTGCCGACGCCTCCCGTGAAACCGCCGAGGGTAACCAATAAATCGCTGGCGCCGATTCCTCGAGAGATTCCGCTTGACGTATTCTGATTGCCGCCAGGTGGTGGGGCCTCCTGGAAATTCCCCGCGATGATGTAGTGGAAGATCGGTGAGCGGCCGGTGGGATCGAAGTTGGCAGACTTTATCGCCTGGAACTGCGTCCAGTCGTATTGACCGCTCGTGAGCGTGCCGAGATTGTTCTGCCACGGGATAGACTGGGCCTTGCTGAGCGCACCCCACGTCGTCCCGGTGGCGAAGTTGAGCGTACTCCCCGATCCTTCGTCGACATGCAGATTGATCCCACGCGAGCCCGTCGGGCTGGCGTACGGAGAGTTCGCGAACGCGTTCACCACTTGCTGAATGGCGCCATTACTCAGGCTCTGATTGTGCGTCGCATCCTGCATCCAGTCGATCTGCAGGAAGATGTCAGGCTTGTTGGGATCAGCGCCCATCTGTGGCAGATCGATGAACTGACCGTTGAGCGTTACGCCGTTACTTTCCCATAGATCGGGAATGCCGTCGCCATCGCTATCCGGTAGGGCGTTCAGCACATCCACTTTGAAGGTGAGAGCAGCGTTGGCGTCGCCGTCTCCGTTTCCCTGAGTGGTCATGTCGATGCCACACGTACCGTTCGCGTCACCGGTGATGGTGCACGGCACCTGTCCGAGATGCAGTGTCAGATCGAGGACTGACTTGTCAACGCCGGGCGTTCCATTGACATCAGCCAGATCGTCGCCCAGTCGAAACCCACCGTCTTCGTCCCGGATTTCGATGTAGATCGGAAGTGTGGATACACTGTTGTAGTCGACCGTGGTCTGAATCTGCCAGTTCGGATGAGCGTCGTTGTTGTCGTCGACAGTGGAACTCTTGGACTCTGGATCGCCCCCCAGTTTCACGACGCTGTAGAAATCGGCGGCACCAGCACAACCCCCGACGATGGGAATGGTGCCCTCGAAACATTCAGTTGCGCGAACTTCCTCGATCGTTACGCGCACTGTGACCGGGAACGCAGCGGCAGCTGAATTCGGCGCAAAAGGCGTTGCGATCGCCGCCAATGCTGACGCGAGGACGACAAAAATGAGCCACACCCTTATCCCGCGAGACATAGCCCCTCCATCCATACTGATCTGAATCGGCGGTGTTGAGATGGCCACGGATTTCGCGCTCTGTCCGTAGCCGCGAGAAACGGATGCATTCCAGCTTCTGATGAAGAAGCTAGAGCTAGAAAGGAAGTGTGAGTGCGCCGACCGTGCCGTGTCGGGAGGTGCACGGATTGACGCATAATGTGCGAAATGTTGCGCACACCTTAAATACTCGGCTCTTGACACAGGAATGTCCACGAACAATCAACACGACTAACCCACACGATTGACGGAATAGCTGCATACCGGTGGGTGGATTCGAATCTTCGAAGTGATGTCAGGTGATCGTTTTAGGATGACCGCGCAGAATCCGACCGAGGCGATCGCCAAAGGTGAGCTCAGTGAAAGTCGATGTCTGGCCCGTCATTTCCGTCGGGGGACGTTCTTAGGAACTGACGACCGATGGGAGTGGCGAACCGCAACGCGCCAAGCCGCTGCAGGTTGAGGGCCCGCGGATAGCACGCGAGAATGTTCCGCGTGAATTCATGGTGGTGCTGCCGGGCGCGTTGCTTCGCTACCTCGGACCACAGTTGATCGTGCCGATCAGCGCGTCGACAACGTCGCCGCCCCTGGCGAACGGTATAGTGGGCCAGTTCCGATCCTCGAACCGACTCCGGCCCACGTTCCCGATTTGTTCGAGTTTGGTCGAGACCAAGGTGATCGACGGGCAAACCTGACTCTCGTCCCGCCGGATTACAACTTTTCGCCCGCGCCTGAGTCGCTGTCGGGCGTCGGGATCCACCATTCTTCACCGCGAACCGTCTGGACGTATTCGGGCCAGCGCAGATCTACGGGTGGGGCGAAGTCCTGCGGCAGGAGTGGCGCAACCCAATTCGATCCGCCGATGCCGCCACCGGTTCGCTCGTTGAACTCATCCTGTGCCTGCTTGAGGAGGTCCGGCTGGGTGACGAGATCGAGGAACGTCCCGGCGATGGTCTTCCCGGCAGTGAACAGCCCGGGGTCGACCGCGGCGGGCAATCCTCCAAGCGCGTTGTACGCCCACGCGGGGTATTCGTAGCTGTCACTCGGCGGCTGCAATTTCGGTCGGCCGGTGAAGAGGCGCACCGTCGGCGCATGCCAGGTGTAATCGACATAATCGTCTGACGTGAAGTTCACCTGCCAGGCGGGGAGAGAGCGGCGCACGCCCTCCTCGTAGTCCTGCGGGGTGATTAGCCGTTCGCACGACTCGATGAACGGGTTCTCCATCGGCTCGAGTCCAAGGTTCTGTTGGATCTTACGGCCGAACTCGCGTGCTTCCTCACTCAGTTTCGGTGGTCCAACCAGTTCCAGATTCTGGTAGGTCAGATCGGCCATCACGTGATTGGTGAGCCCGACCCTCGTTTTCGTTACCCACCGGACCGATGCCTGGCAGCCTGTTGTCGCGGCGGCCTGACGCGCGTTGTTCTCCAGCACGTTGTAGATCTGCTGCTGTATGCCGAGTGTCGGCGCGCGCCAGGAATACTGGATCTGACTGAAGCGTGGTGGCAGGTTGTCGGATGTCGCATCACCAGCGGCCATGACGAACTCATTCAGCGTCCAGGTGCCGGTGTGTGGGAACATCGCCTCCTTGGTGTACTTAGTCATGGTGTACATCAGGCACAACGCGTCGATGGCGCCGGGGCAACGGGCCGCGGCGTGCGAACTGCCGCGAGTCGGGAGCAGGCTCTTGTCGATCCATTCCTCGGGATGCAGCGCCTCGAACGTGAAGACGGCGCTCCAGTACGAACCACACTGCGTATCCCAGACCGTCGTGTTGGTGGCGTGCGGGTGGTAGGCGATAAACGCGTCGCAGCCGTCAAAATAGCCCTTGGCGGCGTGTACCGGTTTCGAACCGCAGACCTTCTCAGCCGGTTCGCCAAAGAGCTTCAGCGTTCCTGCCAGTCCGAAGCGCTCCATTGTTGCCTTGGTCGCCAGGATGCCGGTCAGCGCTGCCGTGCCGAGCATCGAGTGCGGATCGGTATGTCCTGCCGTCCAGGGGTGCAAGCCCTCACGCGGGGCCTGATAGGGAGTAACCTGCTGTGAGTTGCCCGGCACTGCGTCGTATTCGGCATACGTGCCAAGGACCGGCTTGCCTTCGCCCCAGGTAGCCATGAAGGCGGTCGGCATACCGCCGGTCCCTTCCTCGACCGTGAATCCTTCGGCCCTGAGCAGATCGACGTAATCCTTGACCGAACGGTACTCGCGCCAGGCGGGCTCGGCGTAATCCCAGATCTGCTTGTTGAAGCGGGAGATGCGCTCGCTGTTGTCGTCGATCCATCGGTGAGCGAATTGCTTCTCCTCATACTGCTTTGCCATAGGGATCGTCACCTCCTTGATGCCAACGAGACCGCCTGGATGGTGGACTAGCGGCGTTATATCGCGCCACACGAGATCCAACGACCAGATCGGATTGGCACGTGATCGAACGAGATCATCGCTCACGCTAGGCGAGCCGTGGTTCGCTGTCAAGATTGGCCCCGATTCGGACGAAATGACGCAGTGAATGAGCCGCGGACGTTGCGAGCAGAATGCTAAGACTGTGGGAGACTTCCAGGGGTGCTCCCGCCCGCCCAGCCGTAGAACTGTGGTACTCTGCACCGGTTGTGGGGTTCAATGGGGAATCCGAATATTTTGTAGGGGAGTAACTCAGTGCGCAGACCGGGTCTCATCGCGTTGCTGCTGTGCATCGGCATCATCGCGGCTTCCTGCGGATCGTCGTCAACGAATACTACCCCGACGACGTCGTCAGTGGGAACAAGCAGCGCGGCAACAACTAATCCAGCTGTGTCAAGCAGCCCAACCGCCAGTTCAAGCACGCCGATGGCTACCTCGATGGCAAGCCCGTCGACCGCGTCCAGCACGTCAGGGTCGGCTAATCCAGTCAAGATCACCATCGCGACCGGCTTCAACCCGAGTATGAGCAACGCGGCCATCTACTTAGCGGCCGAGAAGGGCTATTACGCCGCCGAAGGTCTTGACGTCACCATCAAGGACGGCTCGAATCCAGATCTGCTGGCGCAGATTGGTACCGACAGCATCGCATTCGGTGTGAGTGGTGGTGACTCGGTCATTCCGGCGCGGGCGGCTGGAATCCCGGTACGGACCGTGATGCAGTTCTTCACCAAGTACCCGGTTGGCCTGGTGGCGTTGGCAAATAGTAACGTCAGCCTGAATAGCCCGTCCGATCTGAAGGGACTCAACATTGGAGTCTCCCAGTTGAACGGCTCGACGTATTTCGGACTGCTAGCCCTGCTCCAGGCCGGTAATCTGACCAAGAACGACGTGCACATCACCACCATCGGTTTTACCGAGCTCGAGGCGCTGAGTCAGAAGCGCGTGGACGCGGTCATGACCTTCATGAGCAACGAGCCGGTCAATGCGCGCGACATCGGCATTCAGACCAAATCGTTGCAGGTCAGTGACTACATGAATTTGATGTCGTCGGGATTGGTGACCAGCGACACGATGATCCAGCAGCACCCAGACATCGTGCAGAAGGTCGTCAGTGCGACGGTCAAGGGGATGAACGAGGCGTTGCAGAACCCGGACGAAGCCTATCAGGCGACCATCAAGCGCATGCCGGAACTGACGACCAACCAGGACAAGCAGACCCAGAAGGATATCCTGACGGAGACGCAGAAATACCAGCAGCCAGTCGCCGGTCATCCCACCGGTTGGGGCGATCCGAATGGCTGGTCAACCACGGCTTCCTTCTTGAAGTCGGTTGGCGTGATCACCAAGGATGTCGACCCGTCGACTTGCTATACCAATCAGTTCGTGGAACAGGCGAAGTAGTCGTCAACCATGTGTCCTCAGACCAGGCAACCGCTTCGAACTGAGACCCGCACGGAATCGTTGCCTGTCTCACCCACGAGCGGAATTGACGAGTCGCTCGACAGCCCTGTTTCACCGGAATCCGGACAGCGGCGTCGACTCCGGCGGCTCGTCAGCAACCGCCAGGTCTGGCTGGCCATCATCGGTATCGTGGTGGCGATCGGGTTCTGGCAGGCGCTGTGGCAGAGCGGGCGTGTGCCGGAGTACATGCTGCCCGCGCCGCGTGAGGTAGCCCGGACCTGGGTCGATCTCTGGCGAGCAGGCGTGATGTGGCATCACGTCAGGGCGACGTTGGTTGAGGCGTTGCTCGGCTTCGCGGTGGCGTTCGTCATCGGAGTCGGCCTCGGCTATCCGCTGGCCCGCTCTCAGGTGATGGACGAGATCCTGGCGCCCTATCTGGCTGCGTCGCAAGCGATGCCGATCATTGCTTTCGCGCCGTTGCTGGTCGTCTGGTTTGGTCTGGGCCTCTTACCGAAGGTGATTATCTGCACGTTGATCGTCTTCTTCCCGATTCTGATCAACACCGTGGTCGGTTTTCGCGGCGTCGATCGATCGATGATCCGGGCGGCCCGGGGTCTGGGCGCCAACTGGCTGAGCACGTTCTGGAGCATCGAGCTGCCGCTGGCGTTGCGCACGCTGCTCGGCGGCGTCAAGATGGGCTTGACCCTTTCAGTGACCGGAGCGGTCGTCTCCGAGTTCGTGGCCGCCGACGCGGGACTTGGCTATCTGATGAACCTCGGCCGCACCGAGTATCGTTCGTCGATCGTCTTCGCCGCCGCGCTGACCATGGCGTTGATCGCGATCGCGGGCTACGTGGCGGTGACGATCCTGGAGCGCGTGCTGGTTCGCTGGGAGTAGGGTGGGTCGGCATCGAGTCGACCCGTCTTGATCCGTTCGAGAGGCAGCAAGATCTGATGAGCAACGAGAAGACCGCTGCCGATCCAGAGCATGAGACGCTTAGGCGACGGGCGGCCACCGGCGCCGCAGTGCGCCTCGAACACCTCAGCAAGCGGTTCGAAAGCGTCATAGCGGTCGATGACATGACGCTGTCGATCGAGCCGGGTGAGTTCATTACGCTTCTTGGTCCCAGCGGATCGGGAAAAACCACGACCCTAATGCTGATCGCTGGTTTCGAGGAGCCGGTCGGTGGCGAGATCTATATCGACAATCAGCCGATCGTGGCGGTGCCCTCATTCCGCCGGAACATCGGCATGGTCTTCCAGAATTACGCCCTCTTTCCCCACATGACCGTAGCGCAGAATATCGCCTTCCCCTTGAAGCAACGAAAGATTGACCGGCGTGAGATCGACCGAAGAGTCGACGAGATCCTTGGAGTGGTGTCACTGCCCGGATTCGGAGGTCGTTATCCGCGACAGCTGTCCGGCGGTCAGCAGCAGCGGGTGGCGCTGGCACGAGCTATCGTCTTCAAACCGCGGGTGCTGCTGATGGACGAGCCACTCGGTGCACTCGACAAAAAGCTGCGTGAGACCCTGCAGTTGGAGATCAGGCGGTTGCATCGGGAATTGGGCATCACCTTCATCCACGTCACACACGATCAGGAAGAGGCGCTGGTGATGTCGGATCGAATCGCCGTGATGAATGAGGGCCGCGTGGAGCAGGTTGGCACGCCGGTTGATCTTTACGATCGCCCGAACAGCCGCTTCGTCGCTTCCTTCATCGGCGAATCGAACTTTCTCGACGGTGTGGTCACTGGTGAGGGCGGCGGCTGGAACGAGGTTCAGATTGGCAGTCAGTTGCTGCGCTCGGCTACCGGGATGGACGTTCAGCCTGGTTCGCGCGTCACGCTGGCGATCCGTCCGGAGAAGATCGGCTTTCGTGAGGAGGGGGATATCGCAATCGACTCCCACGTGAACCGTCTTCCGGCTGAAGTGCGCGAGGTCACGTTCGCCGGCGAGATGCGCCGCTACCTGCTGGAGATCGGCGATGGACATCCGATGATGGTTCGGCAGCCGCTGCGACACGGTATTCCGTTGCACCGGCCGGGCGATCGAATTGAGCTTGTCTGGCACATCGAGGACACACGCATCGTCGCACTAGACCAGACGTGAACCCCGGTTTGACCCAGTTTCGCCCCGCACCACAATGATGGACACCATTCAAGCATCGCCGCCCGGATTGTCACGCTGCTGGAACGTTCCTGTAGCGTGCGTGACACGAGCAAGTCTTGACCTCCCCGCGTACGAACACCGCATAATAAAGGTGAACTCCTCGCGACTGTCGCTGATAGCCGGGAGGTTGGTGGACCATGACGAAGCAGTCGCGTTCTATTCTGACCATCGCCGGATCGGTGATCGCACTTGTGATCGCCTCGGTCGTGGCCGTGCTTGTCTTCGCCCCTGCCGCCAACCACTTCGCACCGGGCTCTCCTGAAGACGTTTTCCAGCGCTATCTCACCAGCTACGAGCAACGTGGTATTCACGACCGCGTACGGTTTCTTCTTGACCCGTGCTCAGAAGCAACTCTCGCTTGACCAGTACAGCACCTACGCCACTTCCTCGATGACGGGTGCAACCGACCAGGACGCGCGCATCACGGTTAATCGCGTCGAGGGGAGCGAAACGAGCAAGACGCTCTACCTGACCGTGGAGCACGTATCGGGCGGCGGGATTGAGCTCAACACCTGGACGTACGACCTGAGCGTGCCACTGGTGCGGGAGTCCGGCGAGTGGAAGATCGACCAGCTCCTGCTGGGGACGTCGCCCGCTCCCGTTCTGCCGCTGACCAAGTAGTCATGCGATCCCGCTCTGGCCTGATGCGACTGGAGTTGAAAGGACGTTGCGATGTTGATTGCACGACGCCTCTACGTTTACTTCATCGCGGCGGTGAGCCTCGTCATGACCGCGGTCGGATTGACCAACTTGCTTGGCCTGGCCCTCGCTCGAATTGCGGAAGCTTCTGGTCGTTCGGTCATTCAGGAGTCGCCGGATCAGATTCGACGTAATGTCTAGCCTCTATGCGGCATTCGTGATCGTGGCGTTGCCGGTCTGGCTGCTGCATTGGTGGTTGGCCGAGCGCGCTGTGGCGCAACCAGGTCCTGAGGGCGAGCAGGAACGCGAATCGTCGATTCGCGCGCTCTACTTGACAGCAGCGCTGGCGGCCCCGCTCCTGTTTCTCATTTCCGGTTGCATTGAGACGCTGCTGCGTGTCCTCAACCGAACCCTTGGCAGCACCTCGACCCTCGACTACGACCGTGCATTCTGGGTCCAGCTATCGGCTATCGCCGTGATGCTGGCGATCATGGTCTATCACTGGCGTATCCGGCGCCGGGACGTCCAGGCAGGCTCGCTACAGGGGGCCTCGGTCTGGCTGCCACGTCTGTACGTCTTCGCCGCCGCGTTCGTTGGGGCCACCTTCCTATTGTTCGGGGTGGGCGACATCATCCGCGTGGTGGACGACGTTCTCTTCGGGCCGAAACCGCTGTTCGCGGTTCATCACTGGTGGGCGGAAGAATTGAGCAGTGCGATCGCCCGAACGGTCGTTGGTCTGGCAGTTTGGGGATTTCACTGGGAATGGGCGCAACGTTCGTTGCGCCGCGTCGACTGGATTGGCGAAAGCGAGCGAAATTCGTCGCTGCGCTGGGTCTACGTCTACGCGATCGTCTTCGTCTCGGTGCTACTGACTCTGCAAGGGGTGAGCTCGAGCCTTGAATCAATCTTCCGCTGGGCGCTGGATGCGCCACACGCCAACCAGCAGTTTGGTTGGCCGCGTTCCATTTTGGAGCCACTGCTGGCTGCTATCCCGTTCGCGCTCTTCTGGGCCTATCATCGGCTCGTGGCGATCGGGACCAAGCCAGTGGGCGAGCAGGTGCCCTTGGCGGCTTCGGTTCGCCGTCTCTATACCTACCTGGTCGCTTTCGTGGGGCTGGCGTTCACCGGCGTCGGCGCGGCCTACGTACTCGGAATCGTGATCGATCTGATTCTGGGCGGTTCGCGGCACGATTAGCGTCTCCAGCCACGTTTGGCGTGGCGGCGTGGCTCAGTTCAGCTCGCTGGCGTTGATCGGCGCCGCGGCCTGGCTCTGGTACTGGAACCTGGCTGAGCGACGGGTCGCCGAGGCTGAGATCGTCGAGCGCTCAGCGACGACCCGTCGGGTCTACGTCTATCTGACGCTGGCGACATCTCTCGTGGCAATGCTGGTAAGCCTTGCCATCGTCATCTACCGTGTCATCTCGGACGTACTTGGCGTGGCATCGTCCGGCAACTTGATCTCGGCCATTAGCCTGGCGCTGGGCGTAGTCATCGTGGCCGCGTTGCTCTTTGCCTACCACGTCGTGGTGCTGCGAGCGGATCTGGCCCAACGTGAGGCGCCGCAGAAGGCAGAAGCGGCGCTGCGCCTACCGCTCACGCTCATCGTTCCCGCGGGTGGTGACGTCGAAGACGTGCTGGCCGAACTGCGCCTGCATCTACCTGAGGGCTACGCGTTGGAAGCGGGCAAACTGCGATTGCCGCGGTCCGAACCGGCATCACCCGGCCAGCGACTTGAGCGCGACCACGCGTAGGCGACGGTAGTCGGCGTACCAGTTGCCGTCGCGAAAGAGTTCTGGCTGTAATCGCTGCTCGATTGAGCCGACGATCTGCTTGAGATCCGGCTCGGGCATGCCCGCGAAGAAGCTGTCGCCAAACATCTCGAGCCAAATGGCAAGTCCGCGCTCGCCGTCGTTGAGAAGCGTCGGTCGATCGAACAGGACGGCCGAGGTGGTCTCCAGTCCGTGCTGTTCGAGCAAACTGGCGTACTCGGCGATGCCAGGGAAATACCAGGGGTTGCGCACAGCCCTGCCCGAATACCCCGCTGCATCGAGCGCCGCGACCGTCGCGTCGACGATCTTGCCGACGTTGCGCTTGCCGCCGAACTCCGCCACCAGCCGTCCGCCTGGTCTCAGGGCCTGGCGAATGCACCGGGCGGCGCCGCTCGAATCGCGCACCCAATGGAGCACGGCGTTGGAGAAGACGGCGTCAAAAGTCGTCGTCGAGCGCGAAGTCGGACGCGTTGGCCACTTCGAAACGAATGGCTGGATAGTTGGCCCGCGCTTGTTCGATCATGCTCGCCGAGTGATCGATGCCCACCACCTCGACGCCACGCTCGGCGATCGCCTGGGTCAGATGACCGGTGCCACAGCCGAGGTCGAGAATGCGCTCGCCTGGTTGTGGATCGAGCAGATCGAGCAGACTGGAGCCGTACTCCCAGATGAAGGAGAAACGGTTGTCGTAGAGGCCGGCATTCCAATGCGCTTTGCCCGTATCTGCTTCGTCCTTCACGTCCCACTCGCTCCCGTCACGATTCGAATCTCGCAGAAACCGAGTGTAACCCGAACCGATGCCTGTACGCTCCGTTTGTCATGACTTCCACGGTTCGACGAGCGCCATCAGTGCGTGCAGGACGGCGATCGACAGGATCTCTCCGCGATGTCGCCGACCCTGCGTGAAGATGCTGACCGCCCCTTGATGACGAGCGAGCCCTCGTTGGCCCAGCAGTTCGTCGAGCAGCGGACCGAGCTCGGCTCCGCCGCGCAGTCGCGGCAGAAGACTGGACGGAATGGCGAAGCGCTCGCTTCCACCGAATCCGCGGCGGCCCTCGCGATCGACCGCCGCCGCCCAGGAGACAACGTAGATCCTTTCACCGGGACCATCGACGAGACCAGACTCGATGCCAATACCGATGTCGGCACGTGCGGCGGATCGTGCAGTAGCGGCTCGGTTGAAGGCGCCTCTTGCCGTCTCGTCGTCTCCCCACGGCTGCTCCGGCACTCCCGAATCCAGCGCGACGGATTCCAGCTTGATCTGGCCGAAGACATCTTGCGCCACACGCCGGATGGCGGTGAGTTTGGCTGGATTGGCTGTTCCGGCGGCGATACGCGTGATGCTCGTTGTCACGCGACCTCGCGTCGCAAGGTCGATGTCGCAAGCAGCACCATCAACACCGCAAACCCGATGAGCACACCGGTTTCGAGCCAAAGCGCGGTGAGGTTGTCACCTCGAATCATCACGCCACGCAGGGCCTCATTGGCGTAGGTGAGCGGCATCAGGCGGGACAGCACACGCAATGGCGTAGGAAAGGAAGTGATCGGCCAGATGATGCCCGACAGCAAACCCTGCGGCACGATCACGATTGGAATGAACTGGACCACCTGCAACTCGGTGCGGGCGAAAGTCGATAGGAAGATGCCGAGGTTCACCGCTCCGAGGGTGAGCAGCACCGTGAAGAAGAAGACCAGCAGGACGTGGCCGACGTAATGAATGCGGATGACGTAGAGACTGAACAAGACCATCACGATTGATTGAAGCGCGGCGAAGACAGTGAATCCGAGCATGTAGCCGACGACGATCTCTGCCCGGCTCAGTGGCGAAACCATTAGCCGCTCGATGCTGCCCTGCATGCGCTCGCGCAGGAACGAAACTGAGGTGAGCAGGAAGACGAAGAAGAAGGCGAAGAACCCGATCAAAGTCGGCGCGAAGTAGTCGAGTTGATCGAACTGCGGACCACCATGCAAGAAGACCGGGTCGAGCTTGATTGGCAGCCCTGCCGGGTTCAACGTCTTGACGATGGTGTCTGGCAGGGTGCGGTTCAGGGCGCTGAGTACCTGGCCGGAGGTATTGGGCTGTGACCCTTCCAGCGTAACCTGAATGGTTCGCTGCGTGCCGGGCGTGATCGCTAGATCGGCCGGGA
Organism: uncultured Chloroflexia bacterium; assembly: GCA_963782955.1. Classification (GTDB taxonomy): domain Bacteria; phylum Chloroflexota; class Chloroflexia; order Thermomicrobiales; family Thermomicrobiaceae; genus CALAGB01. The sequence goes on from CAWALJ010000003.1 coordinate 284,666, forward strand.
GCGTCAAAACGCCGTCGACCTGCGCCTTGTTGACGGCTTCTTGCGCCGCTGCTGCGCTCATCTCCTTCACCGTAATCGAGCTGTCTGATTTCAAGCCCTGGGTGATCTCGGTGGCAAGTGGGCTCGACCCCTGATTGACCACGGCGATCGTCACGTGATGACTGGCACCGCGATAGATATAGGTGAGCAGCAGCAGGATCACGATCGGCACGACCAGCATCAAGAAGAGCGTGCGGCGATCGCGTCGAAATTGGCGCACGATGCGCGTGGCCAGTGCCAGCACCCGTCGGCGGCTCATGGACGTCCCCCCATCTGCGGGGATGGCAACGCACCAGCCAGCGCCAGAAACGCATCCTCCAGATCGTCGCATCCGGTCTGCTGGCGAATCTCCGCCGGGCTGCCGGTGGCCAACAAGCGACCTTCACGCAGAAAGGCGAGCTGATCGCAGCGATCGGCCTCATCCATGATGTGGCTGGAGACCACAAGGGTACGGCCGCTGTCGGCAAGTTGGCGGAAGCGGGCCCAGAAGGTTCGGCGTAGTACGGGATCGAGACCAACGGTCGGTTCGTCGAGGATCAGCAGTTCGGGCTCATGCAACAGGGCACAGGCGAGCGACGCTCGCTGGCGCATGCCGCCGCTGAAGGTGATCAGCGTACTGTCGAGCCGGGCGTCGAGCTCGACCTCGCGCGCGATCTCTTCAATGCGCGCCAGGAAGTCGTCTCTCCGGCACGTCATAGAGCGCGCCGAAGAATGCCAGATTCTCGCGCAGCGACAGGTCGGAGTAGAGGGCCGCCTCCTGCGTCATGTAGCCGATGTGCGAGGTGATTGCTCGGTCGGGCATGGTGTGGTCCAGCACGGTGAGCGTTCCGCCGTTCGGTTTCAGCGCTCCGGCCGCCATGCGGATGAACGTCGTCTTGCCGGAACCACTTGGCCCGAGTAGCCCGAAGATGACGCCCCGCGGGATCGACAGCGAGACGTTGTCGACCGCCAGCAACGTGCCGAATTGTCGTGTGACCTTATCGGCGTGAATGATCGCGTTCGTCGTTCGTTCCTTTCGGCGGTGCCGCGTTCACAGTCAGCCCGTGAGCGAAGAGGCGGCTGACTGTGGCGGCCATGGTGTCATCGTCGACCTGCTGGAGATCGGCATGCTCGAAGACATACTTGCGAATGGCGTAACCGACCAGCGATCCGAGCAGCGCCTGGGCGGTGAGCCAGGCATCGACCGGTTCGATCCGCCCAGCTGCGACCTGATCCTCGAAGTAGTGCGCGAGCGTCCCGATCGTCTGTTTGGCGAGCAGGTTGCCGAATTGCTGAGCGGGCTGAGGGAAGCGCAACACCTCGGTCAGCACCAGCCGAAAGAGCGTTCTCGTCTCTGGCTCGCCAATGCCGCTCAAGAAGCCGGAGGAGACGCGGTAGAGAAACTCCTGGACGGAGAGATCTGCTGCGTCTCGCGGCGTCAGTTCGGCTGAACGTGTACGGGCGAATTGTTCGAAGACGGCGAAGAAGAGATCCTCTTTGTTCTCGAAATACCAGTAGATCAGACCCGGGCTGATTCCGGCCGCTTCGGCGATATCGCGGTTCGTTGTTCCAGAGAATCCCTTCTCCGCGAAGACGCTCGCCGCATGAGCGGCAATCTGCTGTCGTTTCTGATCGTAGTCTTTGTCGCGGGGACGAGGCATACCCACTCCGCATTCAATAATTGATCGATCAGTCAAAGAATAGCGCCGACGGTGTCGTGGCACAACTGTGCGAACGGACGGGCCGTCAGCGAAGATCTGCCTGTGGCTGGGAGCCCGGGACCGGCTGCTCGTCCTGAATAGGACCAATCGGCGGTACCGGTCCGGTCACGCCGCGGTAAGAATCATGTTGGCGAAAACGGTCTTTGGGGACGGTCGCCGCCATGCCGATGTCTGGTCGTGCTGAGATCGCCGAACGCGCATCGCGGCGATACGACAGTGTTCAGGGGTCATCTGATGACCGTGCGGGAAATCTCGAGCCCGCGAATGCTCCGCCCATCCATATTCACGTTGAGCGTGGTCCTTTCCGCCTGTGTGTTGGTAGCGGACACGTTGGTACTGGCGCTACGCCCGTTTTCGGTCACAACGGTCGCCGGGATATCGGATGTCTTCGACGTCGCTGGACCATTGATAATCGTCGTGTTCTGGGCCATGCAGCTCTATCATATGCTGCGTCGGCGCGACTGGCGGCATGGTCGACTCTTCTGGGCTCAGCTTATGCTGGGCCTGGCGGTGACCTCGGATATCGTGGCTCAGCTCGGCTGGGCGATCAACGAAGACGTGCTACACGTCTCTCCGTTTCCTTCCTGGACCGACGGCTTCTATCTGGCCTTCTACGTCTTCGTCTTCGCCGCCATCTTCCTGCTCCCGACCCGTCGGAGCTCCGCCCTCTCGCGGCTCCAGCTGGTGATCGATGGGCTGTCGGTGGCCACCGCCGCCAGCATCTTCAGTTGGTACTTCCTCATCGGACCGATCGTATTCGACAAGTCAGCCTCTCTGGTCTCAATCGTGGTGGCCTCGCTCTACCCCGTCTTCGACCTCGTGCTTCTGATGTGTCTGGTCGTCGTCTGGATCCGCTCGGATGAGCCGCGGCTGCGCCGTGTGATCGCGTTGTTGACGGCCTCGATCGCGATCGTGGTCTTTGCTGATTCGGTCTTCCAGTATCAGGACCTGACCGGAGGGTATGCCGCGGGGAGTGTGCTCGATGCGTTGTGGGTAGCCGCGGATCTACTCTGTGGGCTTGCTGCGTTGGCGCTCGCCATCGATCTGCGTTGGGATCGTGTGTCGGACGCGACCCGGACCCACGACGCAATTGTTTATCCGGGTTCCGGACTACGCTACTGGCTCGAATATCTCCCGTATCTGGCGCTGCCTCCGGTTCTTGGATTCTTCTTGACGCTCTGGAATACCCCGGCCGACGGTGATGACTATCTCGAGCCAGGCGTTCTGTTTGGCTGTGTCGTCTTTACTGGACTGATCATCGTGCGTCAGTTACTGGCAATACGTGAGAATCAGCGCCTGCATCGCGCCGTTCGAGACGACGCGTTGCGCCTGGCCGAAGTCAATCAGCAACTGGTCGAGATCAACCAGAATCTGGAAGAGGCGAACTCGCGGCTCGAATCGCTGGCGACTACCGATCCGCTGACCAGTCTGCTCAATCACCGTGCGATCAACGGAAGCATCGACCAGGAGATCGAGCGCGCGTTCCGTTACGGCCGTCAGTTCTCGCTCTTGTTCATCGACCTCGATCATTTCAAGACGATTAATGACACCTACGGCCACGGCGCTGGTGACGTTGCGCTGAAGGATTTCGCCGAGATGGTGACCCGCAACGTGCGGGGTGTCGACGTCGTCGGGCGTTGGGGTGGTGAAGAGTTCCTGGTGCTACTTCCCGAGATTGATGGGACGTCGGCCATCGAATGCGCCGAACGGGTGCGCGCCAGTATCGCCGGTCATCGCTTTCCTGTCGGTGGCGGTATCCACATCACCTGCTCGGTTGGTGTGGCTAGCTATCCGCAGAACAGCATGGAGCGTGGCGAGTTGATCGATCTCGCAGATCAGGCGATGTATGCCGCCAAGCGTCTGGGTCGCAATCAGGTTCGCAGCTCGGGCGAAGAGGCGGTGGTGGCTTTGGCTCGTGCGAACGGGGTTCGCGACAGCCGTCACGACGCTACGCTGGTCGGTGTGGTGCAGGCATTGGCCGCGCTGGTGGAAGCTCGTGACCGCTACACCGGACGGCACATGTCCGAGGTCGGGCATCGCGTGGTTCGGCTGGCGCTGCGGACCGGCATGAGTCCGGATGAGGCCCAAATGCTGGGAGTGGCGGGTCTGCTCCACGACATCGGAAAAGTCGGTGTGCCGGACGCCATCCTGCAGAAACCGACCCATCTCTCCGAGAAGGAGTGGACAGTGTTGCGGACCCATACCGGGATCGGGGCCGACGTGGTAAGCCGTGTGCCTCCATTGCGACCGCTGGCGCCGATCATTCGGGCGCACCACGAGCGCTGGGACGGCACCGGCTATCCCGACGGCCTGGCGGGTGCCGCCATCCCCTTTGGCGCACGGATCCTCGCGGTGGTCGATGCCTATGGAGCGATGACCAGCAACCGGCCCTACCGGTTAGGGCACACCGCTGAATGGGCGCGCACCGAGCTGCGCCACTGTGCCGGGACGCAGTTCGACCCGGTCGTGGTTGAATCTTTCCTCGAACTGCTCGAGTCCGAAGACCTCACGGCCATCGACGCGTCCGACCTCTTCGCCGTCTCCAATTGAGCTTCCGCTCATCATAGTGCGCGATAACCCGTACGACCTACGAATCTGCCTGGCCGCTACAATTGCCGGGTATCGCGCTGTCCGTTTCCGGTTCAGGCCAATGAGAGGAATTGCATGTATCTCGCGGAGATCATTGCCGACTTTGCGCTCGAACTCAGCTTCGATGACCTGCCGGAAGGGGTTGTCTCAACGGCGCTAACTGCCGTTGCAGACACGCTCGCCTGTGCCGTTGGCGCGATCGATGAGCCGGGTCCGGCGATCCTGCGGCGCTTTGCACTGGATCGCCGAGCGGGGTCGGAAGCGACGCTATTGGGCAGCGATGAACGAGTCGACGCCTCGCTGGCTGCACTGGTCAATTGCGCGGCAGCGCGCGATCTGGACGCCAACGACCTGTACGCCGGAACACCTGGGCGTGACACCGGCCACTTCTCGGATGCCATACCGGCGCTGCTGGCGGTCGCTGAAGCGACGGGCGCGAGCGGACGAGATTTTATTACCGCGGTCGTGATCGCCTACGAGGTGCAGGGTGCGCTTGCCGAATCCTACCTCTGGATGAAACGGGGATTGCACTCGGTCAGCCAGGTGAGCTGGGCAATTCCGGCTGCCGCGGGGCGCTTGCTCGGGCTCGACCGAGCGCAGATTGTTTCGGCGATCGGCCTGGCTGGAACTATGGGAGGACTGATCCTGCAATCGTGGCTACGTCCGTCGGCTTCGCTGCCCCTCATCAAGGGCGGCTCGCCAGGAATCGCCGCGCGGCAGGCGCTGGAGGCGCTGGAGATGGCCCGCTTGGGCTTCACGGCGCCGCCGGATGCGCTCGAGACGCTGTTCGATCGTCTTCCGGCCGACGCAGATGCCACGCCATTCCAGCATCTGGCGCGTCCGTATCACTTCACCACCACACGCAACATGCTCAAGCGCTATCCAGCGCAGATCTACACACAATCCGCCATTCAAGCGGCGGTCGCGCTGCACACGTACGTCACCGACGTCGAGCAGATCGCGGTGGCCACTGTCTACGGCCATCGCAACGTGGCGGCGGGCGTTCAGGGATCGGCCGCCGCCTACACACCACTGACGCGGGGCGCGGCAGATCACAGCACGCCCTTCGTGGTTGCCATGGGACTGCGTGACGGCGATCTGACGCCCGCGAGCTACGCCGGGGAGCCGTGGCGGGACGAGGCATTGCTCGACTTGATGCGGCGTGTCGATCTGGTGATCGATCCGGAGTTCGAGCGCCAATTCGATCAGGAAGGGTTGTTCGGTTGTCGTCTGGTGGTCGAAATGCTGGACGGCCAGCGCTTCGAGGAGACCGTGCGTCAGCAGCAGGGTCATCCGGACAATCCGCTTGGCCGCGATCAGGTGCTCGACAAGATGCGCGCCTTCACCGATCCAAAGCTCGGCTCTGGCGCGGCCGAGCGCATCCTCGAAACGGTTCACGCACTACCAGATGCTGCCTTGGTGCAGCAGTTGGTCTCTGCGTGCCGATCCAAGCTGCCGTAGTGCAGATCCCGCTTGACGGGTGATCATCTCGTCCGCGTGTAACCGTGTGGATTCCGCTGCCGGAACCCACACAGTTCGGGTGATCGCGTTTCGCTGGCTCCAAACACCAACCTCGACGTGAATGGCCTAGGGGATCGGCGCATGTTGTGCCGGGCCCAGCGGACCTTTGTCCACCTGTGCAACCGGGTATGAGATCGTGCCGTAGGGGGCGGGCAGCGTCAGCGAAACCGTATCGGTGTGTAGCTGATACGGACCCCAGAGCCCCTCGTAGCTGAACCATTGCGGCGCGGGAGGTGCTTTCATCCCAGGCACGGTTGACGACACGATTTGGTAATTCCATGGGAAGTAGCTGGCGAACGTCCGTCCGGCCCCCGTGAAGTCAAGCTGATATGCCACGATCGGGATTCCCGGTGGGATCGTGGTGTTGACGATTGTCTCGGCACTCTGATGCGAGCCGATGGTGGCGTAGTTGGCGTGTGAGTCGAGCGCTGAATAGATAACCGGATGTGTGCCACGGTACGTCAGTGAGGCGTCGTTGGCCAACAGCCATTGGCCACCAGAATGCTGCGATAGGAAGAGCTTCTGCAGCGTCCAGCTTGAACTGCTGTTTGCCCGGTTGAAGCGCAGGATGACCTGCTCCCAGTCGCCCTCATGGCGACCAACCTGATCGAGCGAAACCGACGCGTTCACCCCAGCGACCGGAATGGTCACCTGCGCCTTCACTGGGCCGTTGTAGGCGTAGTAGAACCAGAACTGGATGTCAAGCGTGTTCTGGTCACCACCCGGGTTGCTCACCATGACGTAGGACGAAGCCAGCAGCGGGTGGCCGCTCCAGGCACGCGAGTCCGTATCGAGCCAGATCTCGAAGTCCGGGTTCGACGCGTTTGGGTCCTGCATTGCACGCGCTTGATCCCGTAGGATCGTCCATGGAGATGTCTTCACCGAATGAACCTGGTCGAAGCTCAGCGTCGCCGGGTTGTCCGTCGTGTGGACGAGCCCCCAGTTGAGGGTGGCCGAGCCGAGGAGCACGGCTCCCGGAGCGTCCAACAGGTATTTCTCCTGTGGGTGGAGGACAAGCACCGGACCGTACTTCTGGATGAGAGCGTTCACTTGTTGGGTGACGTTGGGGGTCGATTTCGCGGCAGTGGCTGCTGGCGCAAGGAGCGTCAGGATGAGTACCACGATCGACAAGATCGCCGTGGAGATGGAACGACGACGCATAGTAGTTCCTCCGGTCTTATCGGACTTGGACGATTCGTGACGCGAATCGAGGCTACGGCTCCGGCAGGCAGGGCAGTACTGCTCGGGAGCGAAATCCTCCTCTCCATCAATCTGCCGTGGCGCCGTCGATGCACATCAACCATCCGCCGGTGGATGCAACATCCGCGAGCATGTTTCGGTCTCAGATGTTACAAATCGGTGTATATCGTCGATCATTGGGCCCGAGTAGTTCGTTGGTAGATGACAGCTGGCGAATTGTTCGATCTGACCCGGGGCTGTTCAGCGGGCCGGGTCCGGCGAACTATGACGCACCGGATTGACACCGGCGCTGGTGAGATCTATAGTTCAACTGAAATTGAATCAATGGAGATTGAATCAACCATGATTACCGCAATGAGCCAGAACGACGTCGAGCAGACAGCCCGCCATTTCAAAGTCCTGGGGGATGCGACGCGCCTGCGCATCTTCAACTTGCTGATGGAAGGGACGTTCTGCAACTGCGAGCTGGGAGACGCGCTGGAAATGGCGCCAAATCTCATTTCGCATCATCTTGGGGTGCTGCGCCACGCCGGTTTGGTCGAGACGCGACGCGACCCGGTTGATAGCCGTTGGATCTACTATTCGGTCAATCGCGAGGTGTTGACTGACCTGGCTGCGCACTTTCAGGCTTTTTTCGATCCGTCACGCATCGGCACGCGCGATCCGCAGTGTGGCCCGTCGAGCGCTGGCTAGCTGAGGCAAAGACTGGTCAATGTTCGGAATTATTCTGACAAAAATGATTCAACGAGCGCTGAAGTATAGCTATGGACAGCGGTCGACGAGGCGACCGACTGTTGGAGGAAACACGTGGATACAGGGAGTTACGACGCGCTGAGCAGGTTGGAATGGGATCGCTGGGAAACGCGATTTCTCTTCTTCACTGGCAAGGGGGGCGTCGGCAAGACCACCGTGGCCAGCACCGTGGCTGTGAGTATGGCGGATGCGGGGAAACGGGTGCTACTGGTCAGCACCGACCCGGCGTCGAATCTGGGTGACGTGTTCGGGGTGGACGTTCGGGATGAACTTACCGAGGTTCCCGGTGTTCCCCGGCTCATGCTGCTCAACGTTGACCCACATGGGGCCGCTGCGGCGTATCGGCAGCGGGTGCTCGCCCCGTACCGAGGTGTTACCGCGCCGGCTGACTTTCGGGCGATGGAGGAGCAACTTTCCGGAGCCTGCACGGTCGAGATCGCCTCCTTCGACGAGTTCACCCGACTTCTGACTGATTCGTCGCTCAATAGCCTCTTCGACAACGTCATCTTCGATACTGCTCCGACCGGTCATACGCTGCGGCTGCTGAGCCTGCCGAGCGCCTGGAGTGGGTACCTGAACGAAAACGGCCACGGCGCGAGCTGCCTGGGGCCCCTCGCTGGGCTCGAGGAGCAGCGCGATCGCTACGTAGAGGCGGTTCAGGCGTTGGCCGATGCAGCCAGCACGACGCTGGTGCTGGTGACCCGTCCTGACGTCCGCTCGCTGGCTGAAGCGGCTCGAGCCGGTAACGAGCTGTCGGCGCTCGGCATCGACAATCAACGGCTGATCGTGAATGGCTTGTTGGATTTGACGGACGCAAACGACCCGGTCGCTGCTGACATTGCAGGACTACAGCAAGCGGCATTGCGCGACATGCCGGATCCGTTACGGTCGCTGCCGGTTACCTCGGTACCGCTGGTGTCGAGTGCCTTGACCGGCGTCTCCGCGTTACGGGCTTTCGCCGCCTCTGAAGCGTCGGCACCGGTGAGTCGGCCCAATACCAGTTCTCTGATCCAAAGCCGACTGGCGAACGGTCTCGACGACTTGGTGACTGCACTCGAGGCCGAGGGGCCGGGTGTCATCATGACCATGGGCAAGGGTGGAGTGGGGAAAACCACGGTCGCGGCCGCAGTGGCGCTGGCGCTGGCGGAGCGCGGACATCGGGTGCATCTCTCCACCACCGACCCCGCGGCGCACCTTGTCGAGACGTTGGGCGATCAGCACCTGGAGACGCTCACCGTCAATCGGATCGACCCGGTGGTCGAGGTACGGGCCTACACGCGCGACGTGATCAAGGCGGCGGGTGATCTGAGTCCAGAAGAATTGGCACTGCTGGAGGAGGATCTCCGCTCTCCGTGTACCGAGGAGATCGCGGTATTCCGCGCGTTTTCCCGCACCTTGTCGCTGGCGCGCCGCGCATTTGTGGTGCTCGACACGGCACCGACCGGGCATACGTTGCTCCTGCTTGATACTACTGGCGCGTATCACCGCGAGATCATGCGCAAATCGACTGACGTCTCCGGTCGTCTAACCACTCCGTTGATGCGCCTGCAGGATCCATCCTTCGCGCGCATGATCATCGTGACATTGCCAGAGAGTACGCCGGTCTTCGAGGCGGAGCGTCTGCAGGACGATCTGCGGCGTGCTGGTATCGAGCCCTTCGGTTGGGTTGTCAATCAGTCATTGAGCCTCAGCGGCACGCACTCATCCGGTACTGGCCGCGCGTGCGGATGCCGAAGCTGAACACATTGAACGTGTCGGCCATGTGCTGGCAGAGCGCATGTGGGTGATCCCGTGGCGTGCCGGAGTCAGCGCAGGTGGTGCTGGGCTTCGCGATCTGGCGCGACTGGATCGGTCGGCGGCCGACCTGTCTACGCAGGTTGCTCGCTGACACACGATTGTCGCGGCATCCTCGTCGAAATGAACGAGGGTGTCGCGCTCGAGCCGTTATCGTGCGAGGTGGGGCAGTTGGCGGCTCGAGAGGAGTTGCACGAGATGAACCAGAGTGTCATGACCTATCACGTGAGTGCTCATTCCAGTGGACCGGGTGCATCGGCCACGAAGATCAAAGAGACCTCGGTTGAGTTTGACACGTCGGCCGGACAGAGCGATGTGCTGCCTGGCCCGGCTGATCTGTTGACACTGGCGTTCGCGGCCTGCGTGCTCAAGAACGTCGAGCGGTTTTCGAAGTTGCTGCCGTTTCGCTACGAGAGCGCCTCGATCGAGGTGACGTCCGAGCGGGAGGCGCCGCCGCCGCGCATAACGCGCGTTGTCTACACGCTGCGTATTCGAACCGACGAGCCCGACCAGCGCGTCGACCTGTTGCATCGGAACATCAAGAAGTTCGGCACGATATACAACACCCTTGCAGCGAGCTGTCAGGTTGAAGGGGAGATCGTGGCGGAGTCGCCGGTGTCTGGCGTTCACGGTCTGTGACCAGGAGAGCCCTACTGACAAGAAGGTTGAGGAGGTAACCCGAGTGGCCCAGATCCAAGCTCCTGCGTTCGCGCCGGCTGACTCGATCAGTCACCGGCTCTCCAAGCTGGATCGCTTCCTTCCCATCTGGATCTTCGCGGCGATGGCACTTGGCGTATCGCTCGGTAAGCTCTTTCCAGGGCTCTCCGGGGGGCTCGATTCGCTGCAGATCGACACGGTCTCGCTCCCGATCGCCATCGGTCTGCTCTGGATGATGTATCCGGTGCTGGCCCGGGTGAAATACGAGCGCGTTCCAGCGGCAATGGGCAATGTGAAACTGCTCGGCACCTCGCTCTTGCTCAACTGGGTGCTTGGCCCGGCGCTGATGTTCGGGCTCGCCTGGTTGTTCTTGCCTGACAAGCCGGAATATCGAACTGGGCTGATTCTGGTTGGCCTGGCGCGCTGCATCGCCATGGTCCTCATCTGGAATATGCTCGCCTGCGGCAACGACGAGTACGCCGCCATTCTGGTGGCGCTCAACTCCATCTTCCAGATCCTCATGTACACCGTACTGGGCTATTTCTACCTCTCCACCGTCCCTGGTTGGTTCGGCGCTCAGAGTGCCGTAGTCGACATTTCGATGTGGCGCATTGCCCGTAGCGTGCTGATCTTCCTCGGCATTCCACTCGCTGCCGGTTTCCTGACGCGCTTCTTCCTTGGACGCTCCAAGGGACAGGAATGGTACGACACCAAATTCATCCCGCGTCTGGGACCGACCGCGATCATTGGACTGCTCTTTACCATCGTGATGATGTTCTCGCTCAAGGGTGACGTTATCCTCTCACTGCCGCTCGACGTGCTGCGTATCGCGCTGCCGCTTCTGGTCTACTTCGGGGTGATGTTCGCCATCTCGTTTGGTGGGTCCTATCTGCTCGGCTTTCGTTACGCCGAGACCGCGACTCTCTCTTTCACCGCCGCGAGTAACAACTTCGAGCTGGCGATCGCGGTGGCGATTGGGGTGTTCGGCATCGGCTCCGGTCAGGCGCTGGCTGCCGTGGTCGGTCCCTTGGTCGAGGTTCCGGTGCTGATCGGCCTGGTCTACGTGGCGCTGTGGCTGCGCGGGCGAATGTATCCGGGGGAATCCACCGAATCAGTGACCGTGCCCACGTCAACGACCATCGCTCACTCGGACTAAGCGTGGTTGGGCCGCCTGAGTAAGAGGTTTCACGGCCGTTGCGGGATTCCTGAGACCCGTTCCAGGTGATAGCCTGAGCCGTAAACGACGGTGTCAGTTACACGCGAACGGGGCGGAAGGAAGAGCCATGGCGCACGAGCGACGGCGAGACAACCAGCAGTGGATTCTCGATCTGATGGTCAAGCAGACCGGGCGGGTGCAGAACTTCGGCAACGACGAGCGGGATGTGCCGCCGGAGGTCAAGTCGTACCGCATGATCCCGCGAGTGCTGGCCAAGCAGGCGCGTCATGCCGAAGCCATTGCCCGGGCCGCCGAGGAAGCCGGACACACCGACACAGCCCGGCTGGCCTACGCCAGAGCCTCGGACATCTATGCGCACGCCCAGCACGCGATTTTCGAGGACGATAATCAGGAGAAGATCCACCTGCACGCCAAACATCTTGAGTGCTTCGACCAGGTCGTCCGTTACGCCGACAACCTGGTCGAGACGGTTGAGATTCCTTGGGAGGGAGTGCAGATCCAGGGTCGTTTGCATCTGCACAAGGATCGCCGTCGTGCCCCCACCGTCCTCTTCCTGCCCGGCATGGACATGACCAAGGAGATGTTCCCGAGTCCGCTGAGCAATCCGTATCTACGTCGCGGTATGAACGTGCTGTCGATCGACGGGCCAGGCCAGGGGATCAGCAACATGCGCAAGATTCGGGTGAGCGACGACAATTACGAACGTGCGGCCAGCGCGGCCATCGACTATCTGCTGACTCGGCCGGAGGTCGATCCGCAGCAGATCGCGGTCGTTGGCACCTCCTTTGGCTCGCATTGGGGCATCCGTCTGGGAGCGATAGATCATCGCATAAAGGCGTTGGCGACCACCCACGCTGTATACGGCCCGAAGACGGCCATCTTCGAAGAGGCGTCGCCGCGCTTCAAGCAGGTCTTCATGTACATGGCGGGGATTCATGATGAGGACGAGTTCGACGCCATGGCCGCGCGCATGACGACCGAGGGGTACGGCGCGAAGATCGAGTGCCCGACCCTGATGGTGACCGGGGAGTACGATCCGCTGGCCCATTTGGAGGCGACGCTCGACTTATTCGACGAAATTCGCGCGCCGAAGGAATTGTGGGTCTTCGAGGACGAGTTCCACCGTGCCCAGGGCCGTGAGGGGATCGTCGGTCTGGAGCTCCATCTATTTCTCGGAGATTGGGTGCAGGATGCGCTGAGCGGGCGGTTTATTCAGGGGCACAACAAGAAGGTGCTGGTGCGGCAGAAGTCTGGCGCCGGTCCCTATAGCGACCCGGTTGAGACGATCTATCTCCCCGGTCGGCCAGACATGGATTAGCGGCAGCTTCCACTTATGAGCCCAGGACCGCTATTGATTGCGGGCAACAACGGGTGGCGATCGGCGTCACTGTCGCATGGCAACAGCGGTTGACGCTCACATGGCGGTCTGAAATCGATGTGATATCAGGCTGGGGAGTGGCGACTCTCTTCGAGCGTTCGTCGCGCTTGTTCGAATTGCTCGGTGTCGATCTCTCCACGGGCGTAGCGCTCCCGCAGGATCTGCATGGCGCTGTCTTCACGAGGCGCCATTGGCGTGTGATGTCGCGAGGAAGAGAAGATGGCGCTGACCGCCCAGATGACGAGGGCCACCACTCCCACCCAGAAGGCGAACATCAGCAGCAGCCAGACCCAGCCCGCCAGACCGAGCATCGCACCGTGCCAGAAGTACAACATGATAATATCCTCCGTTGGCCAGGCATCCATTCGATATGCTGGTCGTTCTCTTCCTATTCTACCGCCGTAGGGTTAATGGCTGGTAAACGTGATGCCAGGTTAAAGCTGAAATATCCGGCCCTCGGTTGAAGGCTCACACGCGTGGAAGCGTGAAGCTGAACGTGCTGCCTTGATTGGCGCCGGAGCTCTCGGCCCAGATGTGGCCACCGTGTGCCTCGACCAGTGCGCGGGCGATGGTCAAGCCGATTCCACTGCCGCCCAGCTTGCGCGAGCGCGACGGATCGACGCGATAGAAGCGCTCGAAGATATGATCCAAGTGTTCGGCCGGAATCCCGGAGCCGGTGTCTCGCACCTGAAACTCCACCGCGCCAGGGACGGCTTTCACCTCAATCGTCACATCGCCTCCCGCTGGCGTGTGGCGCACTGCGTTGGCCAGCAAGTTGGTCAGCACCTGGCCGGCGCGGTCTGGATCGGCCATCACATCTGGAAGATCGCTCGTTGTACCCGCTTTCAGTTGCACCCCTTTGTCGGCAAATGCCGGTGCCATGCGAGTCAGGGCTGCCTCGACCAGCTGCGCGGGAGGGATCGGCCTGCGGTTGAGCGATATCTGGCCCGCTTCGACCCGCGAAAGTTCCTGCAGGTCTTCGGTAATACGCGTGAGCCGCTTCACCTCACCGCCGAGTTGCGCCCAGAGCTGCGGGGAGGGTGTGATGACCTCGTCGAGCAATCCCTCGAAGTAGCCACCGAGCGTCGCCAGGGGCGTACGCAACTCGTGGGCGACGTCGCCGATGAGCTGCACACGCTGTTCTTCTGAGTCTTCGAGCCGCTCGGCCATCTCGTTGAAGCTATCGGCTAGCTCGCCAAGCTCGTCACGGTTGGTGACCGACACCCGAGTGCGAAAGTCTCCCGCCGCGAGACGCTTGCTACTGCGCACGATGTGCATCAGCGGCGCGGTGATGCGCCCTGAGACGAACAGGCTGACGATGATGGCCACGAAGAGCGAGGCAAGCCCGGAGATGATCAGCGCCTGGACCAGCGACTCGGCAAAGGCGGCACGCACGCTCTGGGTCACGCCCTGCCCCTGGCCGTTTCCCTGGCCCATCCCCATGCCCGTTCCGTTGCCGCCCCCGTTCATATGGCTGACCATGCGATCGAAGAGTGGCGGTGCGATCAGTCGTACCGAGATTACCAATCCCAGCAGACCAACCAGCACGATCAGGAGATAGGAGAGGAGGAGTTTGAGACGCAATCCGAATATCCGCCGCCCGCCGATCATCCCCGTGACCTTGTAAAGCGATAGCCGACGCCGCGAACCGTCTCGATCCAGACCGGCTGGGTGGGATCCGGCTCCAGCTTGCGCCGCAGGTTGCTGACGTGAACGTCGACCGTGTGCTCATCGCCGTAGAAGTCATTGCCCCACACCCGTTCGATCAGTTGATCCCGGGTGAAGACGAGTCCCGGATAGGTGGAGAGGGTCTCGAGCAAGCGGAATTCGATGGGTGTGAGTGGCACGCTTTGCCCCGCTCTGGACACTTCGTGGGCGCCATAGTCGATCAGTAGTCCGTCGAATTGTGCCGTACGGCTTTCGACCGGTGATGCGGTGGAGCCCGCCATCGTCCTTGGTCGCCTCAGCATGGCCCGCACCCGAGCCACCAACTCTCGTGGGGAGAAGGGCTTCGTCAGGTAGTCGTCCGCGCCGACGCTCAAGCCGACCACCCGATCGATCTCCTCGGTACGAGCGGTTAGCATCAGCACGTAGGCGTCGGAAAACTGCCGCAGCTGGCGACAGACCTCCAGTCCGTCAATCTCCGGCAGCATGATGTCGAGAACCACCAGATCCGGTGAGGACGTCCGGGCGATCTCGAGCGCTTCACGCCCATCGTAAGCGCGAAGGACGGAGAATCCCTCACGCTCGAGGTAGCTCGAAACCAGATCCACCAGCGGCCGCTCGTCGTCAACGACCAGAACATTCGCCTGAGCCGACACTCCTACCTCCTCAGGCGCCGGGACACCGCAACGCGTCAGGACGCCGCGTTGGCCAGCCGAACCACGATGCCCTCATCACTGCGCAGGCTGATCCTGCCCGAGATCGATTCGCCGTCGCGATCCATCTTGGTCGAGATCACTATCTCGCCATTGGCGTAGGGCTCGCGAAGTTTGAGTTCTTGCGGTTCTTTGCCCAGGTTCAAGGCGATCAGGAAGCGGGTCCCCTCGCGTTCGCGCACGTAGGCCATGACTGTGCCTTCAGCGCGAACTGGACGGTATAAACCCACCGCCAGCGCGGGTTCCGCTCGACGCAGCTGAATGAGCCGGTGCTGCATCGTCAGCATCGAGGTCGGGTCCGCGCGCTGCGCTTCCACGTTGCGCGTTTTGAAGTCCTTGCTGACTGGAAGCCAGGGCGTACTCTCAG
This sequence comes from uncultured Chloroflexia bacterium, assembly GCA_963782955.1. Taxonomy (GTDB): domain Bacteria; phylum Chloroflexota; class Chloroflexia; order Thermomicrobiales; family Thermomicrobiaceae; genus CALAGB01. The sequence continues at coordinate 300,219 of CAWALJ010000003.1, forward strand.
TGAACCCAGCATTGGGGCTGGCGTCCCACTGCATCGGTGTCCGCTCAGGATCACGACCAAGATTGAGACCGGGCATGGTGTGCTCTTCAGGGTCCTGGATAAGTTCGGAGGGAATCTCGACGTCCGGCATACCCAGCTCGTCGCCGTAGTAGAGGGTGGGCGTGCCGCGCAAGGTGAGCAGCAGCATGGCGGCGACGCGGGCCTGATCGGAGCCGATACGACTGGCGATGCGATGGTTGTCGTGATTGCTCAGCACCCAATCGGGCCAGGCGAATGAGGGCACGCGGCCTTCGTAGAAATCGACCAGTGCGGCAATGTGTGTCGCTTCCCACGGTTGAAGCAACAGGTGGAAGTTGTGTGGCAAGTGGAGCACTTCGCCGTATTGACCATAGTAGGCAACCAGCCGATCGACCGGCAGATAGATCTCGCCGATGAGCAGACGCTCGTCGAACTGATCGGCCAATTCGCGCATCTCTTTCAACACGTCGAACATGCCGTGCTGGTCGGAGTTGAAGGCGGGGATGAGCGAACGGTAAGGAGACATGGTCGGCTCGAAGTTCGGATTGGGCGGGTTGTCGCGCATCAGCGGATCTTTGACCAGGTGCCACACGGCGTCGAGCCGGAATCCGTCGACTCCGCGCTCCAGCCAGAAGCGCATGTTGTCGAGCATGGCCGTGCGAACCTCGGGATTGGCCCAGTTGAGGTCTGGCTGCTCTTTGAAATATTCGTGGAAGTAGTACTGGCTGGTTGTCTCGTCCCATTCCCAGCCGCTGCCGCCGAAGGTGCTCAGCCAGTTGTTGGGCGTGCCGCCGTCCGGCGCTGGATCGCGCCAGATGTACCAATCTCGCTTGGGATTGTCGCGCGATGACTTGGATTCGATGAACCAGGGATGTTGGTCGGACGTGTGATTGGGAACGAAGTCGAAGATGATCTTGATATCGCGCTTGTGCGCTTCCGCGAGGAGTTCGTCGAAATCGGCCAGCGTGCCGAAGATGGGATCGATGTCCCGATAATCGGAGACGTCATAGCCAAAGTCGACCATGGGTGACGGGTTGATCGGCGACATCCAAATCGCGTCGATCCCGAGCCAGGACAGGTAGTCAAGTCGGCTGGTGATGCCTTTGAGGTCACCGATGCCGTCACCGCTGCTATCCTGAAAGGATCGTGGATAGACCTGATAGATGATGCCGCGCTGCCACCAGAGAGAATCGTTCGCCATCTCACCTCGTCAATCTTGAATGCCTCCACGTCGAGGCTCGGTCGTCGTCCTACCGGTCGACGGCAAGATTCGGACCATATGGGCATGATACCGAATTTGACATTCGGCGCGATCCAGATTCGTGCCAAAACCGTCACAAGTTAGATGGCGATGAGTGTTCCGGCGACCGAGATGGCGGCGATGATCTGGAGCACGGCCAGCAGACGGCTGGGCTCCGACCCGCCAAGCAGGCCCGAACGACCTCGAATCCGCTCGTAACCGTCATACACGGCGATGACGACCACCACCGCCGCAAGTGCCGCGTGGAAGGTGCCATTTGTGATCGCGCCCCGGTTTACCTCCAGTTGTCCAACTCCAGCCAGTACACCGAGAAAAACGATCAGCAGCACCCAGTTGCGGAATGCCCGGCTCCACCATTGCCCGCGGTCCCAATGGACCAGTTCCTGTCCCCGTTCGCGTCGGACGAGCCCCGTCACGATCAGCCCGAAGGCAAATCCACCTACGTGCGCCACGAAAGCGACGTCTGACTGCGCGCCAGTGTTGAGGATGTTGATCGAACTGAGGGAGTAGACGACCTGCATCAGGAACCAGACGCCGATGAGGATGACCGCGGCCACTCCACCGGCTGCCAAAAACGGGCCGAAGATGAGAATCGAGCGGACGATCGAACGCGGATAGAGCAGGATGTAGCCACCAAGGACCGCGGCGATGGCACCGCTGGCGCCAACCAGTGGGGCTGTGGTGCTGGAGAAGACGATGGCAAAGAAGACGTTGGCGACGACGCCACCGACCAGATAGAAGATCAGGTAGGTCAGGTGCCCAAGCTGATCCTCGACGTTGTCGCCAAAGATCCACAGGAAGAGCATGTTCCCGGCGATGTGCAGCAGCCCGGCGTGCAGAAAGAGGGCCGTAACCACCGTCACCAGGTTGTGACCGTGCCAGAACTGATCCGGCGTGAAGCCCCACTTGTCGACGAACGCGTTGATCCCGTTGTTGCTCAGTTGTAGTTCGTGCGCGAAGACCGCGATGTTCGCGAGAATCAGCAGGATGTTGACGAAGGGGAAGCGCCGCGAGCGCACCCGCGGATCGTCGGCATAGGGGAGCACGCCAACCTCCTGCTACGTCTGACGTATCACGATCATGGTCAATCTTCGTTGCCAGAAACCAGAGGCAGTCAGGCTGCCTCGGCATCTGTCGTTGTGTCTGGGATGGCTCAGCGCTGCTGGGCTAGCCCCTGGCCAATCACGTCCAGCGTCCGCTCCAGCTCCGACTCGGAGATGGTCAGCGGCGGCTGAATGCGTAGCACGTTGCCTTCCTGCCCGCCGACACCGATTAGCACGCCAGACTCACGGCTGAAGGCACGAATCGCGCCCGCCTGTTGCTTGGCCGGAGTGCGCTTCTCACGATCGGTCACCAACTCGACGCCGATCATCAGCCCGAGCCCGCGAATGTCACCGATCATCTCGTACTCACCAGCCATCTCTTTGAGCTGTGCTAGGACCTGGTTTCCCTTGGCCGCCGCCTGCCCCGGCAGGTTCTCGTCGAGCATCACGTCGATGTTGGCCAGCGCCGCTGCGCAGGAAACCGGATTGCCACCGAAGGTCGAGAGATGTTCGCCCGGCTGGAAGGAGTCGGCGATTTCAGCGCGCGCGATGGTGGCCGAGAGGGGGAACCCGTCGGCGATACCCTTGGCCATGACCAGGATGTCTGGTTCGACGCCGAAATGCTCGATGGCGAAGAGTTTGCCGGTGCGTCCGAATCCGCTCTGCACCTCGTCGGCGATGAACAGGATGCCGTGGCGATCGAGGACCTCTTTCACCTTGCGGAAGTAGCTGGACGGAGGAACGATGATGCCCCCTTCGCCCATGACCGGCTCGGCGATGAAGGCCGCCACGGACCCGGCCGACTGGTACTTCACCGCCCACTCGACCATCTCGGCGCAGCGGTCGGCGACCTCTTCGGGATCGTCGCTGCCAAACGGGTTGCGGTAGACGTAGGGTGCCGGAGCGAAGGAGATGCCTGACAGATAGGGGCCGCCGCGCGTCTTGCGTTGCTGATTGCCGGTGATCGATAGGGTCGCAACCGTGCGTCCGTGGAACGAATGCGTCAACGAGATGAACTCCGACTTGCCAGTATATGCCTTGGCCAGACGCATGGCGGTTTCGATAGCCTCGGCACCGCTGTTGCCAAAGAAGGTCTTCTGTAAGGAGCCGGGCGTGATCTCGGCCAAGCGCTCGGCCAGATCGGCCACCACGGGCACGTGATAGATGTAGGTTCCGGCGTGCACCAGCTTGTCCATCTGTGCCTTAGCTGCCTCGATCACCTTGGGATGCCGGTGACCTGCGTTAGAGACGGCAATACCGGCGAAGCAGTCGATGAACTCCTTGCCGTCGGCATCGACGACCGTCGCGCCCGAGGCGTGATCGAAGACGACGGGCTCAACCGAGGCAACGAAGCTCGTGGTGACGTATTTCTTGTATTTCTCGATCGTATTCATGGCCAAACGCGCTCCCTTCCAGCCTGTCTATTCCCCGCACGATACCGCGAACGAGGGCCGCGGGCAATGAGGGTGGGGAAGAAATAGCAAAAGGCGATACCCTCTCTGGAACGAAACTTGGGGGACAGCATCAAGAAGTGACATGCGGGTGCCGCGATTTGCGAAACAACCGCAACGTTTGTTACGGTCAAAGACCGGTTGTTCGACCAGAACCTCGAATCCAGGAAAGGAAGCTGATGCGGACGATTATTGACGGGAGTGAGAACGTACGGAACCAGAAGGCAATCGACGAGGCGATTCAAGAGAGTGGCTTCGAGGTGTCGGAGGTCGTGACGGCTGGTCGGCCAGGGGCCTCATCGCTCGGTGCCTACTGGGGCAAGATGCACAATTGTGAAGTGAGCCAGTTTCCGCCCAAGGGAGATGACCTCAAAGGCCAGCAGCAGACGAACAAACGCATGGCCAAATACGCCGACGCGTTGATCATCGTCACCGACGAGCCAGACGACCTCGACCAGCAACCTCATCCAGCACGCCGAGAAGCGCGACATGCCGGTGCACGTGCATGAGATCGAGGCGTGATTTCGAAGCCCCGTTCATATCCAATTGAGGTTGGGCCGTAGCTTCATCCGCGGCCTGACAACGATTTAGGCGGCCTTCTCAGTTCGTCGCGCGAGCCGAACCGGCCTTCGTCGTGATGGAGAGCCAATCGCTCCATGGCTACGCAGCAGACCGGCGGCCAGTAACGCGATCCAGAGCATGGTGGCGTAGATGTTGACGCGCTCCTCGAGGCCCATCCAGGGGGTCGATTCGTTGGCCGCGACTCGGCCACCGTACAGCGACGCCAGGAACCCGAATACGAGCAAGGTGACGACTGTCACGTAGGAGTACCAGCGGAACGACTGCCCCAGGAGCCTGGCGCCGAAGATGATGGCGAGCAGGATGCATAGGGACATGACTGCCGTGGCTGGAATGTGCATCGTGTTGCGTAGGGTGCCGTCCATGCCACGGGTCGGCATTGGAAACGCGGTCGCGCCGAATAGTCCAACGAGCGCGTAACCGTCAAGCAAGGCTCCGGTGACGTGCGCTGTGCGAACTGGCCGTGCCGAAATCCAAACGCCGACCGCGAAGCCGGACACCAATACCGTGTACGGAACCGCGTTCGCGGCGATCATCAGTGTCCTTACAGGGGAGCCCTCGGCGGTGAGTTCACTGAAAGCCTGATCTTTATAGCTGTAGCCGTCGTAGCGCATCGTACCGATGACGTCCACGATGACGTAGAGAATCGAAGAGGCGATTCCGCAGCCCAGCAGGACCTTCTCGACAGTGGGATGAGGCCGGCGGAGGGCATGACGAAAAGACAGGAGTGGGGAGGCCATATGTGATGCTCCTTCGCGAGCGGAAGAACACTCCTGAGCAGACCGTACGTGAGGAAGTATGTCAAAGGCATCATTTTCGATGGAGACGAAGCGTCAAGGTTGTGACTAGGACTTCTTGAACGGTTCGAGTTCCCACTCGACGTTGTTCTCGGCGTTAGGTCTGGGTTGCGTATCGCGACGCGGAAAGCTCAGACTCGGAGTCTTGCCCGATTAGTCAGCGAACGGTTCCGGACACCAGTTCGGTTGATCGGCCGGCGCGGTTTTCCGGAGTGATGTTCAAGCAACAGGAGCAGACTGAGTGCAGTGAGCCAGAGTACGAAGCCGTACATCATGGTGCGCTCCTGGACTCCTGTTAGCGACGAGTTGACGGCGGATGCCGGAATTGGCAGCACAGGTCGTGTGATGCTGAGGACGACGAACGCTGCCAGCGTGCCGATCGAGTAATAACGGAACCACCCACGCCGCGCTGCCGCGCCAAAGCCCATGGCGAGCAGGAAACAGACAACGCCGGATGCCATCACGACCGTGTTTATCAGGTTCGGAGCCGCACTCGCAGCTTCGTCAAGATGTTTCGGGAAGAACGTGGTCGCCACGAGACTCGCTACGCCGTTCTCGGCCAGCAGGACCGCTGTGACCCGTAGCGCCCGACTACGGCCAGCAACGCTCCATGCTCCAATGCTGAATACGAGTATCAGCATGTCCGATGTGACACTCAGCGGCATGACAAGGTGCCTGGTCGGGACGCCTGACGCGGTCAGATCGCTGATCGACTGAGAGACGAAGCTGTAATTTGGCGCCTTGAGCGTTCCGATGACGTCTGCAATGACGCTTAAAACCGAGGCTCCGAGCCCGCAGACGAGGGCCACCCTCCTTCGTGCCGGGAGGTGATCCGCAAACCGTCGTAGACTCCGTGGCACGATGACCATCGCTGTCACTCCTTCGTCGCGAACGCGGCTTTCCCCATTTGAGGGTAAGAGCATGGGCGTGACAAAGACATGTGCGACCGTCATCACGATGCATCAACCTCGCAACGACACATGGTGAGTCGCTGACTTGCGGTGGCGTCGGCTACCTGGGCGTGAAGCTGGTGCTGGCGACGTACGTTTGACCGTTCCACGTCAACGAAATGGTCACTCGCACCGTGTAGCCCTTGGTGGGTTGCCCAACGTTTCGCGTGCAGGCCGCGATGCCATTGGCATTTGTAGTGCCGGTACAGGTCGGCGAGGTTGTCTTGTAGTGCCAGGTCGCCGTCACTGGGACGTTGGCCACGGGCTGACCATTGTTCGTCATCGTCACGGTCACCGTCTCTTTGTCGAACTTCGTCGGGGACGCGTTCGAGACAGAAGCCGTCACGACGACGCTCGCCGCTAGTGGCACCGACGTGGGCGGGGGAGGCGCTGGAGTCGGAGTCGCTGGAAGGGGAGTTGGTGTTGGTGGGATAGCCGTCGGCGTTGGCCGTGCTGGCTTTGGCGTTGGGGTTGACGCGGTCCGCGTCGGAGTGGGCGGCACGGGTGTCTTCACCTGCGTTGTTGGCGGTTTTGCTGTTGGTGACGGGGACTTTACGGGGCTAGTTGGCGATGGGATGGACGTTGCCGGCGTTCGCGCTCCTGGGTCAACCTTCGCCGTAGACGATGCTCCGGATGTGGACGTTTGCAGTGGCACGACGGTCGACTGATCAGCTTGCAACGTGCCTGCGGCATTCGTCGTTGTGCTGCATGCCGCTACCAGGACGAGCAGCACGGCCAGTATGCACATCAATGTGATGAGTCGTGCTCCATGTTTGATCGTGCTCAGCGCCCGTGACTGCTTTGATTTCATGAGAATCTCGTTTCTCTCGTCGCGCGGGGCTGCTGGCGTCCGAGGAAGCGCCTCTGGAATGAACGGCGCCGGCCCTGGAATCTGGCTCGAATCGTAAATTGTCACCTCGTGCTCGACAATGACACAATCGTCCTGTGACGACAGTTCGCTGTGGCCAACAATTGCGTCAGTCGTCGTTCCCCGCATTGGTTCCTGGTGGCGTGCTATTCTTCTCCGTCTGGTGTCATTGGTCTCAGTGATCCAGCTTCGGCGGCTTCCGCGTTTTTTCGCTGGCTGGGCCAGAGGGCCAGGGTCCAATGTCACTCCCGTGGTACCTGCAAAATCGAGTGCTGCGTTCCGTTCTGCTTGTGGCGGCCTTTGCTGGAGTCTCGGCCGGACTGGTAATCCCATTCCTGACATTGACCGCGCAGCAGCGGGGTGTGTCGCTGGCGGGCATCGGCGTGATGGCTTCGAGCTACCTGATCGCCCAGATGCTGCTGCAGTTACCGATGGGCTCGCTCTCCGATCGCGTCGGTCGCGTCGGGCCACTAGCAATCGGTCTGCTGGTTGAATCGATCGCCACGGTCGGCTTCACCTTCGCCAACAACGCGGCTTTGTTCATCATGCTGCGATCGGCACAGGGGATTGGCGTCGCGATCCTCTATCCTTCGTTGCGGGCGCTCATCGCCGACGTGACCCCGACCAATCGCCGTGGTCAGGCCTATGCGGTGGTCGGGGCCGCCTTCAGTGGTGGGATGCTTCTCGGACCACCACTCGGTGGCGTGATGGCCACGGTGGTGGGAGTCGACTGGCTCTTCGTGGCTGGTGGGGTGATCGAAGCCGTGGTCGCGCTCGGCATGCTCCCCTACATGCTGAAGCTGGTGCCGCGACCGAAAAAGGAACAGTCCAACGTCAAGGTGCCGTTTCGCGCGCTCATCTCGCGTTCACTCGCGGGAGCCTTCATTCTCGGCTTCGCCGCCCAGTTTCAATTTGGCCTCTTCTCCGGTATCTGGAGCATTTACTTGAAGGATCTGGGGGCGAGCGATTTGCAGCTTGGCCTCTCGTTCAGCACCTTCTCGGTAAGTTTCATGCTGCTCTCGCCGTTCACCGGGCGTCTGGCCGACCGGGCGGAGCGCTGGCGTCGCATCTTGCTGACGAGCTTGCTCTACGCCGTCGTGATCGCGCTGTATGGAATCGTCGAGGTGGTGCCGTTCATCCTGGTGCTGGGCCTGTTTGAAGGGGCGATCGTCTCATTTCTGCAGCCGGCAACTGACGCCTATCTCGCCTCGGTGGCGGACCCTCGCATTCAGGGGCGTGTGCAGGGAGCGTTCGTGACGGTCGGTATGGCGGGTGCGGCCATCAGCGCGCTGCTCGGTTCAATTCTGTACAGCATCGCGCCTGTGGTTCCCTTCCTGGCTGGTGGCATCGTGCTGGTCGCGCTGACATTGGTTGCGGTCTACTTCGTTCGCGAGACCGAGCACTCGCTGACGCTCAACCCGGTCACCGTCGTGCCGCAGCCTATCTCCGGCTTATCGAACGCGTTGCCGATCGACGGACGAGACGCGAGTGCGGCGGATCTGATCGGCTCGTCTACTGGTGACGGTGCAGGACGCCCAGGGGCATAGCCAGACGTCTGACGGCGGCCCGCGCCACGTGCCTTAAGAGTCCGTGCCGCAATCGGTGTCTCTATAATGACGGCAATGACAGCGGAACCGGGAGCCTTGAGTTGTCTCGAAAGCCGAGGCGGTTCATCCGGATTTCTGATGACATACGGCTTTTCGGCGGACGGAGGAGCGAGCCCAATGATCGGCCAACGCAGCGGAACGCGCTTGCTCAGTGTTCGCGTCGACCGTGAACGCTGCATCGGTTCGGAGAACTGTGTCGCCAGTGCGCCGTCCGTCTTCCGGCTCGATTCCGACGGGAAGGCGGTGCTGCTCGATCCGACCACGGTCGACGTCGAGGCCCTGATCCTGGTGGCTGAAATCTGTCCGACCGAGGCGATCATCCTCGAAGACGAGGATGGGAACCAGATATTCCCATGACGTGCCCGATGCTGACCGTACGAATCCGACGTGGCCTCGTTGTCTGATCTACAGCCGCCGCGTCTGATTGGCCGTGAGCGAGAGTTGCAGATGCTTCGCTCGGCGTTTCAGGCCGCTCGCGACCGACACTCGTCGTTGACGTTGATCAGCGGAGAGCCGGGAATCGGCAAATCGCGCCTCATCGAATACCTCATCTGGGAGCTGAGTCGCGAAGGGGCGTTGGCGCTCAGCGGTCGGTGCGACGAATCCGATCCACCGTATGCCCCCTTCATTCTGGCTCTGCGAGATCTGGTCCGCTCCGATCCGGAGTCGATCCTTCCGGTGCTGGAGCAATCGCCAAGTCCGGAACTTCGTCGGCTGTTGGTTGACGATCAAGGTATGCCCGCGATCATGCCCCGCCTGTCGCTCACTGGCGCGGAAGAGCGTGCCCGCTTCTTCGATGCCGTGGTGTTGCTGATTCTGCGACTGGCGGAGTCCAACCCGTTGCTGCTTACCCTCGACGACCTGCATCTGGCCGACGAGCCGACCATCCATTTGCTGCGCTACGTCGTGCGCGGCACGCAGCACGCCCCGGTTCTCGTCGTCGGTAGCTATCGCGATACCGACCTGGACCCCCAGCATGCGCTGGAGGCGACCATAGTCGAGCTCTATCGCGAGCGGCTCGCCTCGCGACTGCCGATGCGCCGTCTCTCGTTAGCCGACATGACCGAACTCGTTGCCGGTGTGCTCGAGGTGCCAGCCAGCGAGGTCGATCTGCTCTTGAGCCAATCGATTCAGTCCGAGGCTGAAGGGGTGCCCTTCTTCGCCGAAGAGCTGGTGCTGCATCTGCGCGAAGCGGGGCTTTTGCGGCGTGGAGCGAATGGATGGACACTGGAAGAGCACGACAGCGTGCTTATCCCGCAGAGCGTGCGCAGTGTCGTCGGTCATCGCCTGTCGCGACTGGATCCTGCGGCGCGGGAGACGCTCGGTGTAGCAGCGGTCATCGGGACCGAGTTTTCCTTCGATTTGCTCGTCGACGTGATGCGGCGCAAGTCGAACGGGACGATTGAGCGAGTCGAACAGGACGTCGACGCCGCGCTGGACCGGCGGCTGATCCTGGAGCGTCCGAAACGTAACCCGAGCGATCGAGTCGCGCCCTATGCCTTTGCCCACGATCAGATTCGGGACGTTCTCTACTGGAATCTGAGCCAGATCCGGCGCCGCTTGCTGCATGAAGCGGTGGCTGAAGCGCTCGAGGCGACAGGAGGCGATCGCGATCCGACCAAGTTCGCCTCGCTGGCGCATCACTTTGGCGCGGGCGAGGACCTGTCTCGTGCCGCGAAGTACTCCGGGCTCGCGGGTGAGCGGGCCATGGAGTTGCACGCGTTCGAGGACGCCACCCGTCACTTCGATGAGGCGCTCGACATTCTCGAAGAAGGTCGGAACGGTGAGCCGGCCGGGAGAGGAATTCGGTCCTACTTCGAGCTTCTCTGCGAACGGGAGGCGGCGCTCGACGAGCTTGCCCGGCGCGAGCGTCAACGAGCCGATCTCGAGCGGATGAACGACGTCGCCAAGCGGCTCGACGATGGGGATCGACTGATCGTTGCACTCCGATCGGCGCGCTTTGACATCCTGGTGGGGGATCTGCTGGAAGCGCTTGGGCAGGCACAGGTGGCGATGAACGTGGCGGATCAGATCGGAGATGTGTCCGCTCGGATCGCGTCGCTCGCGCGCCTGGGTGAAGCCCATGCTGCCCGATTGATCGGCGAGCCATCGCGATTGGAAGCCGAACCTGAGGCGCTCACGGCGGCGGGCGATGCCTACCATGCGGCGTACGATCTGGCTGACGAAGCTGGGGAAACGCTCTGGCAGGCAAAGCTGGCGCAGGAGATCGGCGTGGTCGAGTGGGAGCTTGCCGCGGAGGATGATCGGGAAGGACGGGCCGCAGCGCGCGTCTGGTTGCTGGATGCCCTTGATCGCTGGCGCCTGCTGGGTGACCCGCGCGGGGAGATCACAGCCCTGATCGCGCTGGCATATCGTCGTTCTTACCAGAACGAGGCGGCGGGTTTGGCGCAGGTCGAACGCGGCTTCGTCGGTTTCCTGGAGGAAATTCGGCGGCTGCGAACCGAGGAGCGTCATCTGATGCGCGAGAGCCTCAAGCCGCGCACGCAATCCCTGGCACTCCTGTCGGTTCACGTTCACTGTCGTGAGTTTGGGATCTATCAGATCGCCCTGGAGCGCGGGTTGGAGGCGTTGGCCTGGGCCAGCCGGGCTCATGATCCGCGCGTTGAGTTCTATTGTCTGGGTGGCCTGTGCGAGACAGAGCTCGAGCTTGGCCGTACTACCCGTGCGTTGGAGTATGCCGAGCGGGCGGCGGCGATCGTTTCGACGGGAGAAGCGCTGGTTCCGGCGCAGCGAGTGCACGAATGGCTCGGACTGGCTTGCGAGGCGGTGGGGGATCTGCGGCGAGCAGAGCGGCACCTGCGCGAGTTGCTGACCGCCGCCGAGGGTCGTGGGCTGGCGACGGAGATCGCTCACGCGGCTGCGAGGCTGGCCGAGTTCCTCTCCCGCCGTGACGTGGAGTCGTGCGACGTCGAGGCGCTTGATCTGACGAGGCGATCCATCGATCTGTCGGACGGTCTGCCTGGAAGTATCCCGTGGGGCGTGCAGTCGCTGGTCATCCAATCCCGCATTTACCTCCGGCGCGGTGAGGTGGCCGCGGCGGTGGCAACATCGACTGCCGCTTCGAGTCGCATGCAGCAGCGTGAGATCTCGCTGCGACGTCTCAAGATTGCCGTGCCCTTTGCTCGCTATCGAGCGCTCGATGCGGGGGAGCATGACGAGGACGCGTTGACCGAGCTCAAGGTTGCAGCTGGTGAACTGAGCCGAGTCGCGAGCTGGATCACCGATGTTGAACTACGACGTGGCTACCTCGAAGACGTCGATCGTCACCATTCCATCCAGGAGGCCGCGCGACGGCTGCAGGTTTGGCCTGTGGCCGCGCATTCCCGGCCGGACGAAGTCGTTCCGACGCCGCTGACGCGCCGCGAGACCGAAGTTTTGCGTCTGGTCGCGGCTGGGAAGACCAATCGCGATATCGCCGATGCGCTCTTCATCAGCGAAAAGACCGTGGCGCGCCACCTGACAAACATCTTCAACAAACTGGATTGTCAGTCTCGCACTCAAGCAGCCGCGTATGCATTTCGGCAGGGTATTGCCTGAGCCTTCCCCTTGACAGCCTCTGCTGGGAACATAGACTGACGGCACAGATCTTCCCCGCAAACCGGCGTGAAGCGTGACGAAACGAGAAGCGGTGACATGACCGTGCAGATTGACGAAGCGCGATTGTTGCGTGAATTGGATGAACTTGGCCAGATTGGGCTGAGCCCACGTGGCGGTCTGATGCGAGTGGCCTTCAGTGAGGCGGACCGCTCCGGTCGGGAATGGGTCGCCTCGACGATGCGTGACCTTATGGAGGTGCGTACCGACCCGGCGGGTAACACCATTGGCCGCTATGCGGGCACCGAGCCTGACCTCAGGCCGATCGCGCTCGGGTCTCATACCGACACTGTGCCGGAAGGCGGCAAATATGATGGTGCGCTCGGTGTACTTTCGGCTATTGCCTGTGTTCGGGCGCTTGTCAGCGCGGGAGTAACCCTGCGTCATCCGGTTGAAGTGATCAACTTTAGCTCGGAGGAGGCCGCCGTCGCCGGTGGCACCTTTGGAAGTCGCGCGATGGCTGGTATGTTCGATCCCACGATTCTCCGGCAAGTAACTCCGGACGGAGTCACCATCGCCGATATCGTGCGCGGAGCGGGAATCGATCCCGAGCACATCGTCGATGCGGAGCGACCGAAGGGAGATCTGGCGGCGTATCTCGAACTTCATCCGGAGCAGGGCGGACGGCTGGAGCAGGCCGGAATCCCGATCGGGGTCGTCGACGGTATCGTGGCGATCCGGCGCTACGTGGCCACTTTCCGCGGCTACGCCAATCACGCCGGAACCACGCCGATGGAGCAGCGCCGAGATGCGCTGGTACAGGCCGCCCCCTTCATTCTGGCGGTTCGTTCGACCGCTATCGTGCACCGCATCGTCGGCACGGTCGGAACCGTGCATGTCGAGCCAGGAGCCTCAAACGTCATCCCCGGGCAGGTCGACCTCTCCGTCGAGATTCGTGGGATGGACACCGGGGTGCTGGATGCCGCCGAGGCAGAGCTACGGACATTGGCGCAGAGCAGTGGCGCCAGCTTCGAGTTGTACTCGAGCAAAGGCTCGGAATCGAAGACCTCGTCGAGCAAGGGAGCAATCGAGTCTGATCCCTGGCTGGTTCGGGAGATTGAGGCCGCCTGTCACGACATTGAGCTGCCTTTTTTGCGCATGAGCAGCGGTGCCGGGCACGACGCCATGTGCATGGCGTCGATCACTCGTGAAGCCATGCTCTTCGTGCCCAGTCGCGGCGGTGTGTCCCATTCACCGGACGAGTACACCTCGCCCGAGCATTGTGTCGCGGGGGCGCGTGCGCTATTGGCCACGCTGCTGCGCATCGACGAGCGCCTGGACGTCTGAGGGAGCACTCCGAATGAGCAGGTCCCTGGGACTTCAGGATTAGAGGGGTGGGGAACGTATGCTGCCGGATCTGCTGGTAACTGACTTTGCCGGAACGACGATGCGCGACGATGGGACCGTGCTGGCGGCCTATCGCGTAGCTCTCCGCGAGCACGATATCCCGTTCAGCGAAGCGGATCTGGCCGCTCGCCGTGGCGCAAGCAAACTCGCGGTGTTTCAGGAACTGGCTTCGCGAGTTCTCCCGCCACACGAAATTGATCAGGTCGCACGCGACGCGCTGAGGCGTTTCGGCGAGGCGTTGCGCGAGCAATACGAGACCGGCGACGTGCAGGAGATCCCCGGCGCGGAGAACGCATTGCGCGCGTTGCGGCGCGCGAGCATACGGCTCGCGTTGACGACGGGATTCGATCGTGGCCTGCTCGACCTGCTGGTCGATCGTCTCGGTTGGGGCGATTTGTTCGATGTCACGCTGGCCAGCAGCGATGTGCCAATCGGACGTCCGGCGCCCTTTCTAATCTACCGCTCGATGATCCATCTTGGCGTGGCCGATGTGCGTCAGGTGGCGGTCGTTGGCGACACCCCGCTCGATTTGCAGTCAGGCATGAACGCTCAGGCAGGCTGGGTGATCGGGGTGCTGAGCGGTGCCCACGAGATCGAGACGCTTGGCACATCGCCGCATACCCACCTGCTAAAGAGTGTCGCCGATCTGCCGCGTCTCTTCGGCGCGGGGTGAGGGAAAATCAGGCGACAAACAGCGCCGGTATCGCCCTCTAGACATCCGGTCACAACTCGCTAGAATAGATCGTACGTTCTAATCCCGTGCGCTCGAGAGAGCACCGTTGACTTCGTGTGATTCGGTCGATCGGCATGCCGACCAATAGGGAAGGGCTATCATGGCACATCCAATTCGTGAGATCTTCAAATATCACTATTGGGCGACGTTCACTCTCATCGATCACCTGGCGCAGCTCCCGTCGGAGCGCCTGAACGACAGCGTGCCGGGGACCGCGGGCTCGATCTACCACACGCTGGCTCATCTGGTCGGCGCCGACAAGCGCTACCTGGAGTTGATGACCGGTGAGGGGGGCCCATACGGCAGCCCTGACGAGCATGACGTCCCGTTGGCCGAGTTGCGCAAGCGTTTCGAGTCACAGACCGAGCAATGGGAATCGATTCTCGACCACGTTGACGACTATGATCCGACGCTGCCGGGACGCCCCGATCGTCCGGAAACGCCCCACGTGCGAGACCTGCTGATCACTCAAGCAATTCATCATGGCAACGATCACCGCACGCATATCTGCACCATCCTGGGTGCGACCGGCCAGGAAGTGCCCGATATCGACGAATGGTCGTTCTGGTTCTCGGGCCAGCATTAGCAGTCAAGGGAACGCAACCGCGGACAGCAACGGACGAGCGGTCGACTTCCGGCGGACTGGGTGAGTTCGTGACGGTTCGTAGCCGCTCGGATCGGATGGCGGCCGCAGCAAGCTCGTCGTGACCAAGAAAGGCCGACACATGACTGAACCCATGCGTGACATGTTTCGCTATCACACCTGGGCCACGCTCAAACTCCTCGACTACTGCGTCACGTTGCCGTCAGAAACGCTAGACGAAACGGCTCCCGGCACGATGGGAACCATTCGCGAGACGTTCACCCACTTGATCTCGTCGGACGCCGGGTATCAGGCACGCATGCGATCGGACCCATCGCTTCGCATTCAGAACCGGGAAAGTCTGTCACTGGCCGAATTGCGCGAGATCTTCGTCGAGCGCAGTAAGGGCTGGGAGATGGTGCTGGACCACCTCGACGCCTACGATCCTGCTATCGAGGCCCATGACGACTATCCGGAGATCGTCCATGCGCGGAACTTGCTCCTGACCCAGGCGCTGCATCATGGCAACGACCACCGCACCCACATCTGCTCGGTGCTCGGCGCCCATGGATTCGAGACCCCCTGGATGGACGCCTGGGCCTTCTGGGCAGACCGAGTTGGATAGGCCATAGACTGGCGCCGTCTGGCTGGCCTGATATCGCCACGAGCATCGCTCAGGATCGATGCGTGCACGGCTGTCTCAAAAGGACAGCCGTGTTGCTGCCTCAATGGGGCTGGACATCTAGCGAATCCACGCTATAATAGATCATACGTTCTATGTACGGACACTGTATGGTGCGCACCTGGCGAGCGAACGACAGGCCGCGCCGTTCGGGAAGGGATTATCATGGCTGATCCGATCCGCGAGATCTTCAACTATCACTACTGGGCGACGTTCACGCTGCTGGATCATTGCGCCGCACTCCCGCCAGAACGCCTCGACGACAGCGTGCCGGGAACGGCTGGGTCGATCATCGACACGATGACCCATCTTGTGCTTGCCGAACGTCTCTACCTGGCGCTTATTAATGGTCAGCCACGGCCACCTCGTGACCATCGAAAATACACGTTGCAGGAGCTGCGCGAGCAGTTCGAGGGTCAGACCAGGCAGTGGGAAGAGATCCTCGATCACGTCGACGACTACGATCCGACGCTGCACAACGAAGACGGAGATTATCCACACGCGCGCGACCTCTTCCTTACACAGATGATCCATCACGGAAATGATCACCGCACCCATATTTGCACCATTCTCGGGGCGACTGGCCAGGAGGTGCCGGAGATCGACGAGTGGGCCTACTGGTTCTCGGGCCAGCACTGAGGCCGAGGTGCGAATTTGCGCTCATCGAGCGGGCAGCTCGATCTATTGCGATCGATGGTGACGTTCAAACCAGCGCTGTGGATTGGTGAGGATGTACTCGCGACAGGCGGTAAGTTCTGCCTCGTCACGAATGACGCGTTCAAAGTAGTTGCGGTGCCACAGCTTGCCGACTGGCTCTGACGCAATTGAGACGTATTTTCGAGTTGTCAGAGACTTGAACGCCTGCACTACGCGTGAAACGGACTCGGACGACGTTCCGTGTGGACTGACGCTCACGTAAGGGCAAAGCTTGCCTTCGCCCACCTCGTTCGCGCGCCCTTCTCTTTGCGCGTCAGGGTGATCCACGTTGCATTGCCGCGCGTCTGCGGAGCGACGCACCTGTCCCTCATGCGTTTTGTCGAGTGTCAAGGGGCGAAGACAAGCTTCGCCCTTACAACGTCCGAGGAGCGTGATGATGCCGTGAATGTGATCCGGCATCACCATGAACGTGTCGATGGTGATACCCGGGAATCGGGTCGGCAATGCTTCCCACTCAGCTAACACCATCTCCCCAGTTTTACTGAGTTCGATTCCTGAACTTACGACTTTGGCAAGTAACTCTTGCCGTTCCCGCACCAGTATCGTCACGAAGTAGTTGCCAGCTTGGGAGTAGTCGTAATCGGTCAGCCGAATGGATCGTCGACGGTGGTGTCTTGGATCGAACTGTGTCACGGGGTCCACCCCTCACCGAGGGTATACGCTGTACCGGATACGCGTCACCAAGCCCCTCCCCCGCTCGACAGGTTTGTCGCCTGGGGGAGGGGCTGTCGAGAAGGGACTCAGTCGTGGTGCAGTTCGGCCCAGTGGTCGTGCTCGTCCTTGGCTTTGGCCAGCAGCTCGGGCTCGAGCAGCAGGTCGAGGGCGGTGAGCGCCATGGCTTTGGAGACCTTGATCAGTTGGTCGTAGCCGAACTCGGAGCCGGAGGCGTCGACCACCTGCTGTGAGTGGCCGGGGATTGGCTCGTGGCTGATGGCGAAGCTGCCGGTGATCGACGGCAGCTTGTAGCTGATATTGCCGAAGTCGGTCGAGTGCATGCCGCGCTTGGGCTGGGCGTTGATTTCGATTCCCATGTCACGCATGTTGTCGGTGTAACGCCGACCGATCTCATAACTTGGCCGCATATCGTAGTGAAGCTCATTTTCGGTGAACTTGTAGTCGCAGCCGGTCATGAGCGCCGCGCCCTTGGCGATGTTGCGCACCTTCTCCATCACCTCGTTGACGTAGGCGACCGTTGGTGCGCGTACCAGCATCTGCGCGCGCGTGTACTTCGGCACCACATTCACTGCCTCGCCACCGTGCGTGATGATGCCGTGGAGGCGGGTCTCCATGATGACGTGCTGACGTAGCGCGTCGACGCCTTTGAAGAACTCGATCACCGCGTTGAGGGCATTGACGCCGTTGTACGGATCCGCGCCGGCGTGGGCTGGCTTGCCGAAGAACTCCAGCGCGAAGCCCTGCACGGCCAGGCAGGTGCCGCCCGGGTAGTCGGTGGCGGCGCCACTCTGATCACCGGCGTGGTGGATCATCAGCGCGGCATCGACGTCATCGAAGATCCCGGCCGCTTCGAGCCGGATCTTCCCCGCGCCACCCTCCTCGGCCGGAGTGCCAATGACCTCGAACATGCCCGGCAGTTCGTCCATCACCGAGGCCATACCGATGGCCGCTGCCATGCCCGAGGCTCCGATCAGGTTGTGGCCACAGCCATGTCCGATCCCGGCCAACGCATCGTATTCGGCCAGTACCGCGACGACTGGGCCTTCCTTGCGGCCGTGCTTCGAGGCGCGGAAGGCGGTCTCGATGCCACCAATCGGCTTTTCAAGCTCGTAGCCCTGATCGCGAATGTTCGACGCAATGAGCTGCGATGCCATCACCTCTTCGTAGCCCAGCTCAGGGTTCTGGCGAATCGTCTCGGCCACCTCGATGATCCGGTCCCGATTGGCGTCAATCGCGTCGATGATGCGCTGTCGCAGCTCTTCACGCTCCGCCATCTTCATCCTCCCTTGTTGTTCAACCGTCAGGTTGCCGTATGGCCGCACGATAGCACCGGCGTGACGACCGCGCCAGACGGCGATCGCCAGTCCACCATCCACCTGAATGATCTTCAGGTGGTAGATTCAGCCCTGAACTCGCTGTGCAGGATGGATGATGGCGATTGGCTGAGTTCCTGGCACTTTCGGCAGCACTGGCGTACGGCATCTCGGACTTCGTGGCCGGGCTGGGTAGCCGACGGCTGAGCTCGGGGCTAGTAGCGTTCGTCGTTCAGGTCTTCGGGTTGGTGGCCGCGCTGATCGGCGTGCTGATCTTCTCTGGAGACGGCCCAACGGTACCCGTGCTGCTGTGGGGCGCTGCGAGTGGAGCTGGCAGCGCGCTCGGCACGTTGACGCTCTATCGAGGGCTATCGATTGGCCGTATGAGTCTGGTCGCGACCGTCTCGGCGGTGGTTTCGGCGGTGTTGCCGGTCATCGCCGGGATCGCGTTCGGCAACCATCTTTCGTCTGCTCGCGGAAATCGGGATCGGGATCGCGATCCCGGCTATCGGACTGGTTTCCTGGCAGCCTGGCGGCGACGACCACTACCAGGGCAGAGCAGGATTGATCGAGGCGGTGCTCGCGGGAATTGGATTCTCGATCCTGTTCATCGCGCTCGATCGCGCCGGGACAAACTCCGGCGCCTGGCCGCTCCTGCCCGGTCAGGCTGCCGCCGTGATTCTGGTACTGCCCTTCGCCCGCGGCGTCAAAGTGCCTACCACTGATCGCCTGTCCTCCGCGACCCTGATCGTCGTGGCGGGACTGCTGAGCGGCACAGCCAATCTCCTCTTTCTGGCCTCGACCGCGTTCGGTGACCTTGCCGTGGTCGCGGTACTGGCCGCGCTCTATCCGGCGTTCACCGTGCTCCTGGCCCGGTTCATCCTGGCCGAGCGTTGGTCCAGGCTCCAGGTTGTCGGGCTCCTGGCCGCGGCTGCGGCGATCGTGCTGGTCGGGCTCGGGTAGCGGCGAGCGCGCCTAGAGGAACGCCTCGCGATTGACCACCGCTTCCGGTACGCCACCTAGCAGAGCCTCGCGCACCGTTTCTGATGCGATCCGCTGGCGGTCATCGACCGAATCTTCCGAGTACCAGGCGTTGTGCGGTGTGACGATCGCGTTCGGGAATGCCAGCAACTCGGCGAGCATCTCGGCCGGTGTCGGTTCGATCTCGATCACGTCGAGCGCGACTCCAGCGATTCGATCCTCACGCAGGGCCTCGACTACCGAAGCGAAGTCGACGCATTTGCCGCGGGCGCAGTTGATCAGATAGGCGCTCGGCTTCATCAGCGAAAGCTCGCGTGTCCTGATCATCTTGAAGGTCTCATGGGTGAGGGGCGTATGTAACGTGACATAATCAGACATCTGCAGCAAGTCATCGAGCGGCAGTAGTGGTACATCCAGCGCCATGGCGGTCTCGTCCGAAACATAGGGGTCGGTGGCGACAACCTTGAGGCCCAGGCCTTGTGCCTTCCAGGCGACCGTCTTGCCGATCCGGCCCAGTCCGATAATGCCGAGGGTCTGGCCGCGGATGCGACGGATCGGCATGTAGGGTCGGTGCGTCCAGGCGCTGCGGACGTCACCGTCAGCGGCCGCGGCGCGCATGGCATCGACCTGCGGGATCAGTTTGCGCGTAAGCGCGAAGAGGAGCATCAGGGTGTGGTCGGCTACCTCGTCGTTGCCGTAGCCTGGTGTATTGGCGACCATGATCTTGCGTTCGGTGGCGGCCTCGACGTCGATGGCGTCGTAACCGGCGGCGTAGGTGCAGATGATCTTGCAGCGTTCCAGGCCGTTGATCAGTTCTCGTGTGACGCCAAGTTTGCGAAACAGAACCGCGTCGGCGGTACGTAGCGCTTCGTTCGTATCGGCTTCGCTGAAGTCGCGCGTGTCGATGATCTCGGCGCCAATCGGCTCGAGGATCTGGCGCTCGATCTCGATTCCTTCCATGTATTGCCCAACAATGACGACGCGATGGCCCATCTCTCTTCGTCCTCACACGAGTAGCAGCGGTCAATTCGCTCGGAGTTGTGGGCTAGTATAACGCCGGTCTTGAGATTGGACGCCGGTTGGGAGCTATCTTCTGACCGCAGTAGACGGTGGAGCAGCCCCAACGGCTGCCAGTGGACCAGCGGGTCTGCACATTACTGCGGTCGCGTACTTCTCCACGCATCGCTGAGCTCGATCAAGGCGCGCGCCACTTCCAGGGGTTCGACCAGCATGTGAAAGTGTCCGCCGGGTATCTCGCGAACGGGCCAGCCGAGTGCGCATGCCCGATCGGCTGCGCTGGAATACGTTGGGCTGAACAGAACGTAGGCGCTCGGAGCGGTGGTCCAATCGACCGGACTCGGGATCGGTTCCTCATAGTACGACAGCGGTCGTGGCTGAAGCTCAGACAGCACTCGTCGACGCAGGTCGTTGTCTGGTATGAGGGGTCGGAGGTCGACGTCGGTCCACCTGGGACCACGGCCTTCTCGCGCGACAGTTGCGCGCGAAGCTCGCGCGCGAATTCCGGCGAACTGGCTCGCCATCTCGTCCAGGCGTGAGTGCCCGTCCAGCGGGAGGACGGCGTCGACGAAGACGTATCCGCACACCCGGGCGCGGAGACGCTGCCCGATTTCCGGAAGGAGCGCTCCGGCGCCGCTGTGAGCGACAAGGATCAGCGAATCCGTATGAGCCGAAATTTCGATCTGCGCGACCGCGGAGACCACGTCCCGCTCCCAAGCGGGCGGGTCGTGACGTTCGTCGTCCAGCAGATGGGGCACGATCGCGTGGCGCTGAGCGCGACGAAGCTCACCTGCAACCGGTAGCCAGCTCGTCGGACCCACCAACGGACTGTGAATCAAGACAAAGGTAACCTGCATCGACCTGCTCTTCCTCGTTCTTCGAGCGCGGTCGCCACACACTTCTGAGTTGTACCGCACGATGGCCCTGGCCACGCTGCCATGCGACAATCGGATCCCGACACTGAGGTGCACCCTGCTCATGAAGACCGCTCATCATGGTCGAGTGACGCACCCTCGAAGCGACGTGATTCAGCAGATGATCGAGAGGATACAGGCATGGCGGCAGATTTCGATGTGATCGTCAGCGGCGGCACGGTAGTCGACCCGAGTCAGGATCTCCACGGATTGCACGACGTGGCGATCAAGGATGGCCGCATCGCCGGAGTCGGCGCGTTCGAGCCGTCGATGGCGGCATCGGTCCTCGATGCGCGCGGCCTGATCGTGACTCCGGGTATCGTCGATATGCACGTCCACGTCTACGAGGGCGTCTCGCATTACGGCGTCGATGCCGACGAGAACTGCATCCACAAGGGTGTGACGACGGTACTCGACGCCGGATCTCCGGAGCGCAGACCTTCCCCGGATTCCGCGAGTATGTGATTGACCGCGTGCGCACACGAGTCTTCGCTCTGATGAACATCTCCGCTTCCGGCATGATCAGCGACATCGTCGGTGAACTGGAAGATCTGCGCTGGGCCGACCCGAGCGAAACATTGAAGATGCTTGAACGCCATCGGGACGTGGTGCTCGGAGTCAAGGTGCGGCTCGAGAAGCGCATGGCCGGCGAGAACGCCATCGCCGCGCTCAAGATGGCGCGGGAGGTGGCTGACGCGGCGTCGGTGCCAATCATGGTCCATATCGGCGGCACGGTTAATCCGCTGACCGATTTTCTGCCCTTGCTGCGCTCCGGTGACGTGATGACGCATTGCTTCCATGCCAAGACCTACGGTGTGCTGGATGCGGATGGGGTGGTCGTGCCGGAGGTGCGTGCGGCAAATGAGCGGGGTGTGATGCTCGACATCGGGCACGGACGCGGAGGCTTCTCCTTCGAGGTTTGTCGCAAGGCACTGAGTCAGGACCTCAACCCCAACACCATCAGCAGCGACATCCACTCGCACAACATCCACGGACCGGTCTTCGACATGGCGACCACCATGTCGAAGTTCCTGCACCTCGGGTTCTCGATCGATGACGTGGTGCGGATGACCAGCGTCGACCCGGCGCGAGCGATGGGGATGCCGGACGGTATCGGTACGCTGCGGGAAGGTGCGCCCGCCGACGTGAGCCTGTTCGAATTGCGCCACGGAGAGTTCGATTTCGTCGACGCGCTGGATCAGCACGAGACCGCCGAGCGCCGTCTGATCCCATACGCCGTGGTGCGCGACGGCACGGTTCACGCCGCGATGGTCGATTACGCCTAACCATGATCGGAGGGACGCCGGATGA
This sequence comes from uncultured Chloroflexia bacterium, assembly GCA_963782955.1. Taxonomy (GTDB): domain Bacteria; phylum Chloroflexota; class Chloroflexia; order Thermomicrobiales; family Thermomicrobiaceae; genus CALAGB01. The sequence goes on from CAWALJ010000003.1 coordinate 322,681, forward strand.
CCGATCCAAGGGATGAGGCGGCTGAGCGACTCGAAGCGATTGCCGCGGAACTCGAACGAGCGGCCCAGCACTGTCGCGTCGCGGCGCAGCACTACCGTGACCGGATGATTCCGCGTGCGGCGGCCCACGCCTGGGCCGCACACGGGCATCTGCACCACTCCACGACCGACCTCGACGCACTGGCCGAATTGCACGCCAGCAAGTCGATCCCCAGCGCTGAATAGATGGGATAGCCTACGCCAAATTGCTTCTCCGAGTCATGGTCGTTTGACGGCCAATCGGTGGCGCGTTCGACGGGGTCAGGACGCCGCGCTGTAACTTACCGACAGATTGGGACGGTTGTTGATGGTCTGGAAGACGACGCAATAGCGCTCCGTCAGTTGCACCAGCTTGGCGATCTGCTCCTCGGTCGCTTCGCTCTGAATGTCGAAGTGCAGCCGGATATCTCTGAACCCGACGGGCGCCGAGCGATCCACACCGAGCGTGCCGCGGAAATCGAGGTCGCCTTCGGCCACCACCGTTCCACCGCTGACGGGCAGGTCCATCGCCGTCGCGACCGAGGCCATGGTGACGCCCGCGCAGGCGACCAGCGCCTCGAGCAGCATATCGCCAGAGCAGAGCAGACTGCCGTCGCCGCCAGTGGCAGGATGCAAGCCGGAATCGACCCGGCTGTCGCGCGTTTCGACCCGGCAAGCGATGCGCTCCAGATCGAGCGTGCCGCGTGCGGTCATCGTTACGAGTGCGGCTTCCGGTTCCTCACGGTAGCGCGCTTTGATCGGGGCCTGGAGCGCGCGAAGTTCGGTCGACTGCATGCCTGCGCCTTTCACTGGGGTTCACGCCACTCATCATTCGAAGCGGCCCCAGAATAGACGGAGCAGCGGTCACAATCAAGCGGACTCGCGCCGAAGTGAGATCTGGGCGAGCCGTCGGCTGCGGAGGTGCTCGTTCATCGTATCGATGATGTCGCCCGCGCGTGACGCGGCCATCAGATGGCCTTCGCCCTTCCAGTAGGTCGTCAGGCACTCTGGAATCATGGCGGCCATGGCTCGGCCGAAGATGGGCGGCACGGTGATGTCGTCCTCGCCATGCCACAGGTGGAGCGGCACCTTGACGTCCTCCAGGCTGAATCCCCACGGTTGGGTGTAGAGCATGATGTCCCAACTCACGCCGAGCGAGCCCTGGCGAATGGCTTCGGCCGCATCGCACAGGACAGCATGAGCGATGACGGGATCGTCGAGGAGTTTCGCGTCGGCCGGGGCCATTGACTCCTTCATGCGGTCGAGGACGCCGTCCCGGTCAGGATCGAACTCATGAACCAATATCGGCCCGGCGATCCGGCAGGCGAGCATCGGGGCATGCCTGGCGAGCGCGATCAAGACTCGTTTGGCCTGGCCCAAACCGAGCCAGTCCTGCCACTGGGGGATGTCGGTCGGCCCCATACCGCTGATGATCCCGGCGAATCCAAGTCGATCCGGAATCAGCACTCCGCAGGCTGCGACGTAGGCCGAGCCTCCGGAGTTGCCGACCACGCCGAAGTGGTCGAAGCCCAGTGAATTGGCCAGCGCTCGAACATCATGCGGCCAGTCGAGGAAGCGGCGATAGGGTTGAAAGGTCGAAAGACCGATGCCAGGACGGTCGACTCCGATGACGCGAACACCGCGGCGGCTCGCCTGTTTCGCGATGACTTCGGCGCCGCAGCGGGAGCCTGGGATGCCGTGGAACAGAAAGATGGGGTAGCCGGTCTGGTCGCCAAATTCGCGGTAACCGAGTAATCGACCGTCTTCCAGGCGGAAGATGCGGTCCTCTTTCGTTAGATTCGTGCTCATAATGACTCTCGTAGGTTGAAGGCGTGCTTCGTATCTTGCTAACGTCAATCGCAGGATCACGACCAGCACTACCGCGAAGTGCGCGTTGTCTGCACCGTTGCTTGACCCTACCACCGCGCACGTCTACGATCTTCACCTTGGTCATGACGCGGTGAAGGCGAGGAAACGGGATGGCTTCAAGAGCAGCGGAACTTGCACGGCAATTCGAGGCAGCAAACAATGAACTGATCGAGTTCGTGAACGGGCTCAGTGACGAAGAGTGGGGACGTGTCTGTCCCAACGAGGAACGGACGATTGCCGCGCTGACGTTTCACGTCGCGTTTGGCTATCCGTTTGAGATTCGAGTGTTCAGAGGCAATCATCGAGGACATGCCCCTTCCGATTCTCTCCCGAGATGAACTCGACCGGATGAACGCCGTGCATGGCGCCGAGTATGCTGCTGTAGATCGGCATGAGACGCTGCAGGCTCTGCGGCTGAACGGTGCGGATGCGGCGACGTTCGTGCGCGGGATCGGCGACGACGACCTACGGAAGGCCGGTGTGTATCTCGAGGGCATTCCGGAGATGACCATAGACCAATGGATTGAACGTGTGCTCATAGGTCACATCCGCATGCATCTGGCGAGTATGCGTGCGGTGATCGACCCGACCGCGACAGCAAGTGTGTAGACGTGTCGAACCCTGAGCGGTTCGAAGGAGGATTAGCCGGTGGAGACAAGCCAGACCTATGACGCTCTGATCATCGGAGGACGCGCTGCCGGTGGAAGTCTGGGTGTGCTGCTCGCCGAACGAGGGTATCGCGTTTTGCTGGCGGAGCGCGATCACTTTCCGAGCGACACCATGTCAACTCACTACATGCATTCAACGATCGTGCCGCTGCTGGAGCAGGTTGGCGTACTGGCGGACCTGGAGCAAGCCGGATTCCGACGAATGACGCGTTGCCGTATCTACCTCGACGACTGTGTCTTCGATGCGCCTATCGATCCGAGCGGTTCTGGCTTCTCGCTGGCGCCGAGACGAGACGTGCTCGATAACCTGCTGGTAAAGCGTGCGACAGCGTTCGGCGCCGAGTTCATGGATCGTACTCGTGCGGAACGCCTAATTCTTGAGGATGGTCGCGTCGTCGGTGCTGAGTTACGCGACGCAAACGGCGCGCGCCGCGAGGTGCGGGCGCGTGTGGTGGTTGGCGCGGATGGCAAGTATTCGTCGGTGGCCAAATGGGTCGAAGCGGAAACGTACGAAGCGGTTCCGGCCTTACGCCCGCTCTATTACGCGCACTTTCGCGGCATCGCCGATCTGCCCGAGACCGCCGTTGAGCTCTTTTTCGGCGGCGATCGGATGGTGTTGATCTTTCCAATGCGTCCCGGGGAGTATTGCGTCGCCGTCGAGCTTCAGCCGGAGGATTTCGAGCGCTTTCGCGCCGACGCCACCGGCGAGTTCATGCGACTGATCGAAGGGCGCTACGGCATGCGCGAGCGCATGCGCAACGCGTCGATGGACGGCAAGCTCATCGGCGTCAAGGGGATCGACAACTTCCTGCGTAAGCCGTTTGGTCCGGGTTGGGTGCTGACCGGTGACGCGGCTTATCTCAAGGATCCCAGTACCGGCAGCGGCATCGGCGATGCGCTGCAGCAGTCGGTCTGGTTGGCCGACGCGCTGGATGATTGCTTCAAGGGCTGCGATTGGGATGAGCGCTTGTCGGAGTATCAGCAACTGCGGGACAAAGCCATGATGCCCTTCTATAAAGGCACGCTCGGCTTCACGCGGATGCGCGATCCTGATCCGCAAGCGGTGGCGTTGCTCAAAGGAGTGATGTCGGCTCCGGGTCCGGCCCGAGCGCTCGTCTACGCCATTCCTAATCTGCTGCAGCAAGTGTTGCCGCCTGGGCTGATGACGCGGGTGGAGTATCTGGCATCGATCTTCGGAGAGGAAACCGCCCTGGAGCCGGAAGCAGCATTGCCCGCGGATTAGGACCAGCAAGGCGATCGCATTTTCGAGTCGGGGCAGCCCTCGGTGGCTGTTCAACCCGAGCCTGCCCAGCCGCTCGAAAAGCACTCTAGCGGCGGTAAACAACCTCTGGTTCGGGCAGGCTGAGCGGCTCACCGGCGACAATGGCGCGCGAGTTGTTGGCGATGGCGCGGGCGTAATCCGCGCCCGCCAATTCGGCCACGCGTTCCAGAGCGGGACGGATCCGTGGCGGACGCCAACGCGCGTTATGCCCGTCGCTAGCGATGACGTGGGCCATGTGGTTGCTGATCAGGAACTCGGCGGCGGGTCGCGCGCCGCGCTCGGCTCGCCCTGCCAGCGAATCGGCGTTGATCTGGATCGGCACACCGGCCGCGATCACGTCGAGCAGCATGGTCGGATCGCGCTGCACGTCGTCGTAGCGCTCGGCGTGCGCCAGCACCGGCCAAATGCCCGCCTCGTGCAACTCAGCCACCGTGCGCATGAAGGACGACGGCCAACTGCCGGAGAGATAGGCCTCCAGCAGCATGTAGCGCGTGCCGTTGAGGGTCAGGAACTCCCCCGCTTCGAAGCGCTTGAACAGGTTGGGGTCGTAGCGCACTTCAATGCCCGGCACGACCTCGACCTCGATGCCATGCTGTCGTGCCAGTTCATTCAGATGCTCGACCTTGGCCGGAACGCGATCGGCCGGACAGCGGTGCGCGTGTGGGGTGGCGGCGATAACGCGCGTGCCGTCCTCTTCCGCGACGCGCATCATCTTGATCGACTCATCGTCGTCGTGCGCGCCATCGTCGACGCCCGAAATCAAGTGGCAGTGCAGGTCGACCAGCGGCGGCAGATCGATCGGTGGCCGTGAATCCTCGTGATGACCAAAGAGCATGTGTAATCCAAACCTCATAAGACAGTGTCACGAGCAAACATCGCGCCCACGGCGATTCCCGCAACCGTCGCAACGCATCCAGTTGGATGATCGAGCGTCTCTGATTGTACCGCGAGATGGGTGAAAGGACGGGAGTTTCTCTTGCCACATCGGGCCAATCGCTCGATGATAGGCGCACGATGAGGCGAAACACGTTAGCTGTCCGCCGTCCGCGCGGGGTTGAAACCGCCGCGCTAACCTAGGCGAAGCCCGCTCAAGCGGGCTGAGCGAACGTTCATTGGGGTAATTCCCCCGTGATTGCTCTCGGGCCGTCGGGACCGCGATAACACTCACTGCAGCTAAATCACCGACAACCCGGGACATGTATCGCACAAAGAGGAAGGATCACCCATGGCCTACATTCTGGAGCACGTTGGTCTGGGCACGAGCCAGGAGACCTACGAGCAGACGGTGAAGTTCTACGAGACCGTCTTCGGCTGGCATCGCATCCGCGAGCTCGAAGGCGAACTGACGTTCCTTGGTGACGGTCAGGGCGGGCGCTTCGAGATCTTTCCGAGCAGTTCGACCGTCCGCTCCAACCCGACGCATCTGGCCTTTCTGGTTCCGGCCGAGGAGTTCGATGCCGTCTTCAAGCGCGTCGAAGAGGCCGGCGGCACGCTCGACGAGCCGTACATGAACGAGTTCGACGACAAGATCGGCTACTTTACCGACCCGGCCGGCAACCGCGCGCAGATCGTGGCGAGAAGTAACGCGCTGGAGCGGTAAGCTAAGCGCCTTCACCAATCTGATATTGATTCGCCGCCAGTTGGATCAATTGAGCGGCTTCACGGGGACAGCCGTAGATTGAATCTACGATCCATGACCGGTGACGCCCTCGCGTAAGACTACTCACCGCAACGAGGCATCAACCAGCTAGTGTGAACTTGGCGCACGTCTCAGATGGGAAACCCAACCTCGTGCATATTTCCTGCATCCGCGCTGGTGTACTCATTTTGACCCGCTTGGGCCTAAACCAGAAGAGTTTACCTGACGCAAAACGATCCATCAGGTAGATTGTGAGAGGCAGCGAAGCCAAATTAGAAGATTTCCAGCCTAGAAGCATGTCAAGCAGAGAATTGCCGTCCTCACAAAGCGCTTCAAGCAATTCGAGTTCGCCAACTTCGATCAAGGCCAGTTTCTCAATGCGAGGGTCTGCCAAAAACGAACGCTGCTGCAGTCTTTCGTCAATATAGTTTCCGGTTAGTTGAGTTTGGGGGAAGAAACTTGATGTCACAAGGACTGGGAGAATTCGCCGATCTGGCCGGAATTCGAAGCCGGGCTTGCCGAGCCCACTCGACAGGAGGAAGATTGCGGTGTCATTTAGCTGTTCAGCCTTGTCAACAATGAGTCTCTCAACGTCATTCTTGAACGACTCCAGCGATCCAAACGAACTCGACTTGGTAGTCAAACGACCACTAACGACTTCGAAAAGAATGAAGTGCGAGCCGTAGTCAAGCCCAGCGTCGCACCTTTTCCCGCTCGTCGCGTTTCCAAGGTCCTCTTCCGTGAAATAGGTTGCGTGATCATCATGCCCTACGATCGATATAGATAATTCACGTATCGCTAGCTCAGCGATCTCTTCAACCATGTGGGCATAGAGGTCGGTCCATGCCGTGAAAGCTTTGTCGGGGTCAGAGAAACCGAGGAATTCTAAACCTCGTGGACTCTTGACGAAGTTTGCGACATCCCAGTAGAGAGCGAACAGGACCCGGTCAAGGATCATGTTCATATCGAGCGCCAGAAGTGAGGTTGAGTATCTCACTGCCGGAGTATGCTGGAGCGGCAGGAAATCCCAAGTTGAGTTAGAGTTCGCAACGTTCGCGGACAACGTTTCGTCATTCGCTGATACCATGTTCAGAAACATGTCTATTTGTGATGAATCGACAGAATCGACGAACCGAACTGGGATGCTAGAAGTCTGCTGGGGAGTCCATTCCATCGCCTTGGCCCAAAGTGCGAAGCCTAGTGCCAAGATGTCTTCTAGCTCCAGCCCGGTGGCTTCCTGCAATAACTCAGTAGGATGCTTTGTTATTGAATGATGCCGAACATTGTCGCCGATCTCTCTCCACATTCGAACATGCCGGTCAATGCTGGCATAGTAGTCCTGCTGAGAATTGAATGCCTGGTTACAAATTATTTCCATTGCAAGATCCGCAGGCGCGCCCGAGAGTTCACCCGATTCCTGGCGTCTAGCTCGATACGAGGCACTCGAAATCGCGTGCACAAGAATTGTTGCGACGACCAACGGGTGTTGACCGCTCGACGGCGCGTGACGGTTTCCACCTGTCAGAACAGCTTTCACAGAGTTCAGAATTTGCTGACGCGACATTATCGCTGCTGTCCGGCCGGTCCCAGGAGCTAGCGCTGCGTCAAGTCTCTCCCGATACTCCGGGCGAATTCGAATTCTGAATTCATTAGTCCAATCATCCATCCAGTTCGGGTCATACGTGATGCGATCAAGCGTTGAAAGCGCCGCTAATAGGTCGTTTCGCGCGATGTCCCTGAGACAATGCTCGATGATGTCGGCCGGATCGAAATCCAAGTACTCTTCAGACGTTACATATGTAGTCGCGTAATGAATAGGATCCGTTTCTTGTTGATACCCTTCTGGTACCAACAACTTGCTGGACCGTTCGATCCATTTTGGGCGGAGTGTTCGATCTTGTGATTCTCCGAAGAGACGACTAAGGTGCCCGCCCGTGGTGAGATCACTGGTTCTTTTTTCCACGTCCGTCGGGACAAAGATTCGACTGAAATACTCGCGTCGATCTTCTCTCATATACGAATGCCTAACGTCTGTAGGACGGTTGTCGAAGTGATCGAACATTCTCGCAGAATAGTTGAATTAGTTCAATGGGCCAGTCAGTTGTTGCCTGTATGGATCGCGGCTCTCGAAGGAGTTCTTGATCTGGTTTGGGTCGCCCCACCCAATCCACTTGCCAATCCTTTCTACCCCGTCGACACTAGAGCCACGCTGAAAGGGCGCAGACGAAGAGATCGCGTCTGTGTGCCGCGATAACAGATCGTCCAGGCGTTCACAATTGGGCAGGGAACAGATGACACAGGGGTCTGCCCCTACACGAGATAGATGATCGGTTCGCGGTTTGCCGAGCAATGGACGAGCGTAATCGGTTCGACGGAGCTGAATGATTATGAGGGGAGCGGGAACGATGCGAGGTGCCGACGTCATCGTCGAGATGCTGAAGGCATACAAGGTCGAGGTGGTCTTCGGCGTGCCGGGCGATACGACCATGCCCCTCTACGACGCCTTCCATAACTCGCGCGACGAGATCACCCACGTGCTGGCGCGTGACGAGCGCTCCGCCTCCTTCATGGCCGACGCCTACGCTCGCCTATCGAACAAGCCGGGTCTGTGCGAGGGGCCGAGCGGCGGCGGCGCGACCTATATCGTGCCGGGTGTGGCCGAGGCCAACGGATCGTCGATTCCGGTCATCGTCTTCACCTCCGATAACCCGCTCAAGTGGGAGAACACCGGCGCGTTGACCGAGATTAACCAGCAGGCGCTGCTGGGACCGGCCACCAAGTGGAACACGACCGTCAAGCGGGCCGAGTTGCTGCCGGACATCATTCGGCGCGCATTCCGCATTGCTACCAGCGGCCGTCCCGGCGCGGTTCACATCTCGCTGCCGGAGGACATCCTGGAAGGCGAGGTCGCCAGCGCCAACATCTACGGCGAGGAGAAGTGCACCGTCTATCCGTCCTATCGGGCGCGGCCGGATGCCGCGACGCTGGCAGGTATCTACCAGGCGCTGAAGATGGCCAAGCGACCGGCCATCGTGGCCGGTGGCGGCGTGGTCATCTCGCAAGGCGGTGACGATCTGGCGCGCTTCGCCGATCTGCTGCAGATTCCGGTCGGCACGACCATCAACGGCAAAGGGAGCATCCCGGAATATCACCCGATGAGCCTGGGTGGCATTGGCGGCAACGGCGGACGTCCCTACGCCAACCAGTACCTGCGCGAGGCGGACGCGATCCTCTTTATCGGCACCAAGGTCAACTACCTGGTGACGCTCGGTGATACCGTGCCGAACCGCAGCAAGCCGGTGACGGTCTGCCACATCGATGCTGATCCGATGAACCTGGGGAACAACATCAAGACCGACTTCGCGGCCCTGGGGGACGCCCGCGAGGCGTTGCGTGACCTGGTGGTGCTGGCAGAGGCGGACAGCGACCGCTCGTTCGAGCGGGAAGTCGGCGTCGAGCAGATCCGCGCCTGGGCGGAGGAGTACTGGTCCGGCGTTCACGCCAAGGTGGCCGACCGTTCCTTCCCGGTCAAACCACAGCGCATCATCGCGGCATTGGAGGAGCGCCTGCCCGAGAGTTCGCCGATCGTGGCCGATCCCGGCACGATGACTCCTTTCACCGCGGCGCAGTACCGGCTGCACCGGGCTGGTCGCACCACGGTTATCCCGCGCGCTCATGGCGGGCTGGGCTACGCCATTCCGGCGTCCATCGGCGCGTCCTTTGCCCGGCCGGGTGAGCGCATCGTCTGCATGACCGGCGACGGATCGTTTGGCATGTCGGGAACCGAGCTCGAGACCATCTCGCGGCTCAAGCTACCGATCACGGTGATCCACTTCAACAATGGCGCCTATGGTTGGATCAAGATGCTGCAGAAGCTCTACTACGACGACCGCTTCCACAACGTCGACTTCCAGAGCATCGACTACGCCGGTGCCGCGACGGCACTCGGTGTGCCGTCGATTCGGGTGGAGCACTCCGATCAGCTGGAGGACGCCATCGGAGAGGGCTTGCGCGCAGACGGGCCGGTCTTCATCGACGTGCCGACCGAGTCGGAGCTGACCGAGACTCCTCCGGTGCACGCCTGGCAGCAGGCGCTGGGTCTGGTGCAGTAATGAGCAGTTCCGTGGATCTGCCAGCTTCGGCCGAGATCGTCATCATCGGCGGTGGCGTCATCGGCACGAGCATCGCCTGGCATCTGGCACAGCGAGGCATGACCGACGTGGTCGTGCTGGAGCGGGCCGAGATCGCGTCGGGTGCCACGCGCTACGCCACCGGTGGCATCCGTCAGCAGTTCGCCACCGAGGCGGACGTGCGGCTGTCGATCGAGTCGGTCCGCTTCTACGAGGAGTTTGAGGCACGGGTCGGTCTGCCGTTTCTCTTCCGCCAGATGGGCTACCTCTTTCTGAGTAGCGATGCTGGTCAGTTTGGGGCGATGGCTGATTCGGCGCGTATGCAGCAGCGGCTCGGAGTACCGGCTGAAATCCTATCGGCTGAGGAGGTGACCAGTCGCTGGCCGTTGATTCAGGGCGATAGCGTGGTCGGCGCGACCTTCTGCGCCACCGATGGATCCGGTGCTCCAGCCGACGTGGCCTATGCTTTCGCCCGGCGCGCACGTGACGTGGGCGTGAAGGTACTCGAAGGCGTTGAGGTAACCGGTTTCGCGCTCGACGGGGATCGCGTGACTGGCGTTGAGACGAACGCTGGAGCGATTGCCTGCGACAAGGTGGTAATCGCCGCTGGACCCTGGGCCGGTGAGGTCGGTATGTTGGCCGGGATCGAGATACCCGTCTTTCCGCACCCGCGCCAGGCCTTCTCTGTGACGCCGGTCGTTGAACTGGGAGATCTCTTCCCCTTTACCATTGATTTGAGCACCGGCGTCTACATCCACCAGGATCCGTCCAGCATCGTGCTGGGCGGAGGAGACCGAGAGCGGCCCTACAGCTTCGATCAGACCATCGACTGGTCCCGCTTCGAGTACGTGATCGAGAGTGCCACGCGGCGTGTTCCGGTGCTGGAAGAGGCGCGCAGCCTGTCTGGCTGGTGTGGCACGCGTGAGATGACGCCGGATGACCATGCCATTCTCGGCCCGCTCGGCAATCCGCGGGGTATGTGGTGTGCGGGTGGATTCTCTGGTCACGGATTCATGCACGCACCGGCGGCCGGGCGCATCATGGCCGATTGGCTGCTGCAAGGCGTGCCGCCAGCGGATACCGACGTCTCCGCGTTCTCCATCGAGCGCTTCACCTCCGGCGAGACGGAGAAGGCGAAGTTCGTGTTTTGATGTTGGCGGACGATGACGCTGTGACGGCACCGAGAAGAGGCCGCTGCCGTTCTGAGTCGCCCGGCAATAAATTGGCCGGGCTATGCAGACGAAGCCCACTGAAGGGGCTGAATCTGCGTGGTATTCGGTAAATTGCATGCATGCTGAGGTATTACATCAAGATACCGTACTCATTCTTGTCACGGGAGCGAAACCCAAGTCGTAGGCGGAGTTCTCGATGGATCAAGATGTACGTGTAATGACTCCGCTGCTTAACGCCGATGATACGTTGCAGAACAGCGGGAATTCAGGTCCCGATGCATTCGTTGGATGCGTTGGGTTACGTGGGGCCAACCCGGTACAAGGTGAGGCCCCTCGTATTCCTGAACTCAGCCCCTTTAGTGGGCTTCGTCTGCATAGCCCGGCCAATTTATTGCCGGGCGAACGTGGCCGCATCACCCAGTCAATTGTTCAAACTCCATTAGCGCCGGGCGAATGGGGAAGAGATTAGCCGGTTATTTCGTCAAAACACCAATATTCCCAATTGGACATCTGTCTGAAAGGAGAACCTGTTGCTGACATTGGGTTACAAGGCATCGGCGGAGCAGTTCGGCCCGCGCGAGCTGATCGAATTCTCGGTTGCCGCTGAGGAGGCTGGCTTCGACTCGGTGGTGGTGAGCGATCACTTCCAGCCATGGCGACACCATGGGGGCCATTCGCCGTATTCATTTGCCTGGCTGGGTGCCGTCGGTGAGCGCACCAAGCGGGTCAAGCTGGGTACCAGCGTGGTGACGCCGACCTTCCGCTACCACCCGAGCATCGTGGCGCAAGCGATGGGGACGCTCGGCGCCCTCTTCCCGGATCGCGTCTTTCTGGGGATCGGCACCGGCGAGTCGATGAACGAGGTCCCGGCCATCGGCATCGAGTGGCCCGGTTTCAAGGAGCGCTTCGGGCGGCTGAAGGAATCGGTCGAGCTGATGGAGCGGCTCTGGCGCGAGGATCGCGTGACCTACGAAGGCGAGTACTTCCACACCATCAACGCCACGATCTACGACAAGCCACAGCAGCCGATTCCGCTGTATATCGCCGGATCCGGCCCATCCGCAGCTCGCCTGGCTGGGCGCACGGCTAGCGGCTTCATCTGCACCAGTGGCAAGGCGCCCGAGCTCTACAGCGAGAAGCTCATCCCGGCGGTCAAGGAAGGTGCCGACAAGGCCAAGCGTGCTATGAGCGACATCGAGCTCATGATCGAGATGAAGGTCTCCTACGACCACGATCACGACAAGGCCATGAACGATACGAAGAACTGGGCGGCGCTGGCGCTGACGCCGGAGCAGAAGTCGGACGTCGAGGATCCGATCGAGATGGAGCGCCTGGCGGACGAGTTGCCGGTCGAGCAGGCTGCCACTCGCTGGATCGTCTCAACCGATCCCGAGGAGCACATTTCACGGATCAAGCCGTATCTCGATCTTGGCTTCACCCATCTCGTCTTTCACAGCCCTGGCACCGATCAGGAGCGTTTCCTGCGCATGTATGGCGAGGAAGTGCTGCCACGCTTGCGCGAATTGGGCAAATAAGCCAGTTCATCGCGTTCCAATCCGCGCCGACACGAGAGACGCCGAGACGCCGGACCCCGGCTGGGGTCCGGTCGTCTCCTTTCCGATCGCTCCCGGCGTCGGAACGGGCTCGTACACGACAGTTCGTCGTTCAGACGTTCGTACCTTGTAGCGAGGTACATACGATTGGATACTGAAAAGGGTTTCCAATCTACCAGCCGAATACGAGCGCGAGAGGAGAACGTGGTTATGCCAGCGCTACTTCCTCCTATGATCGACGGACCGGTCTCTGTTCTCACGCGAACCGTACGTGTCTCCGGGGCGCTAAGCGGAGCGACGGTGACGCTCAGCCAGAATGGTGCGTCGATCTCAGCCGCACCTGCGGGAGACGACGGAATCGCGCTGGTCGACGTGAGTGGCGTGGTATTGAACCCCGGTGCGAGTCTGACGGCCGTACAGTCCCATGCGGCTGAAGCCAGCGAGCCCAGCCCTGCCGAGCCGGTGCTCGGTCCGCCCGCGGCGCTGCCAGCCCTCAGCATCTTGACGGAAGTGCATGCCTGCATCGATGGCGTGATTCTTGGCGGCACGATTGAGGGCGCAACGGTAGAAGTCACTGCTGAAGGTCAGCCCATCGGGGACGTGGTTGCAGGCGGTACGCAACAGTCGGTTCGCCTGCACCATCAAGGGCCGCTTCCCGTCGGATCGCGGATTGAGGCTCGTCAAACCGTGACGTGGCAAGGAACCGCGATCAATGGGCCGGTGGTCAAAAGCCTGCCGGTGCAACCGTCTCCAGACACCGAACGCTCCATGCCCGCACCGATGATTCAGGCACCGATCATCGAATGCGACACCGCCGTGCTCATCACCGGACTGCGTGACGGCTCGACGTTTACCTTGACACGTGCTTCCGGCGAGGCGACGTACGAGTACTACGGCAACGCGGTGTGGGCCAACACCGAGCCCCTGCACGTGCCGGATAGTGTCAGCGTCGTGCAGGAATTTCGGACGTGTCAGGTGTCCAGCCCGCCGGGCGGGCCGGTGGCGGTTATTAAGGCGACGCAGCTCGCGAAACCGGTGCTGCATGGTCCGCTGTGCGCCGACACGAGGCTGATCACGATTTCAAGCCTGCGAAAAGGGGCGACGGTCACGCTCTACGTCGGTCGATCGACCGGGCCGGGGGGAGCGCAGGCCAGCCTGCTGGGTCAGGCCTCGGTGGCGAGCGAGACACAGACGTTCCCACTGCCCGCGAACCTGAACATTCTGGGTGGGCCGCCGGAGTACATCTAAGCGTATCAGGAGCGCTGCGGAATTGGAAGTCCCGACTCCGATCAATTGCCGCTCAGCGGTCTGCCCGCAACACCTGGCGCTCCCCAGCTTGGAACACTCATCGAGTGCGCCAGAACGGTCCGTGTCAGGGCCCTTGTGCCCGGTTCGACGGTTCGTCTGAGCTCTGATCAGGCTGACACGCCAGTCCTGTCGGCTCCAATCGTCTGCTCCTCGAGCACTGTCGACATCCCAACGTATCGGCCGCTTAGGGCAGGGGAGACCGTGACCGCGAAGGTGGCGGGATGCGGAGCCGGTCCCGGTAGTACGGCATCCCGGTCGGTCGATGCGGTTCCGGCGCTCAATCCGCCTCAGGTCCATAATCCGACGCGTATCTGGCAGACACTGGCGCAGGTCGATAAATGTGTGCCGGGGGCACGTGTTCATCTCTTCGTTGGCGATGTCTGGCGCGGAGCGGCCGATGCCGCGGACGAGACCGCTTGGGTGCCGTGCGGCGCGTTGAAGCCCGAGGACCAGCTCACCGCGGTTCAGACACTCTGCAGCGCGGTTTCGAGCCGAAGTCAGGAGGCGGTCACGGCCACGTTCGGCAAAATGAAGGTCACGGTGCAGCCCTCGCCGATAACAAAGAGCGCGAACCCACAGCCGGTAACGGTGGTCGTGCGTGACGCGGACGATGGGCATCCCGTCTCGGGTACGGTCTCGATGCCGGGCGGAGTCAACCAGCCGACCAACGTGCAGTTTGCCTGGACGTTCCCACCGGGCCAGCCGGGTCCAGCGGCGAAAGTACACGCGACCGATTACGAGGATGCTGGGGTTGATTGGCCGCTGCAGGAACCGCCGCAGCCACAACCAGCGCTGATGACGCTGGACTTCGCCAACAATAATCCGGGAGTTACCGTCAGCAAGGTCGAATGGCAGGTCACCACGCGCGATGCCAATGGCGTCGATGTGGACATGGGTCATCCGACGGGTTCGACGGCACAGGTTGCGCTACCCAAACCTCCGGGTGGAAGTTCACAACTGTATTGTGTCCAGTGTTCCGTGACGGTAGGGAGTACGGTGGTCAAGGTCGTGAACGGATTGTGTCCGGACGGCAGCGGTCGTGCGTCGATTGGCTGGGATGGCAATCCACTCACCGCGCATTTCCGCCTCTACGGCACAATCGTCTACGATGAAAAGGCGAAGAAATACGTGCCGGTCTATTGGGTGACCTATACCGGCGTCTCTTAGATCACGTCTTCGCGACATTGCTGTCGCCACAGAATAGGATCGCGAGTCGATGATGCGCGTGTCTGGGGCGGATCATCGACTCGCCCCAACTGCGCCAAGCATCGGTGCGTTGAGGAAGCGCTGCCGCGCTTGCGCGAATTGGGCAAGTAGGCGTAGCCTCGCGTCAGACGGTTAGTCCCGTTTTGCCCTGGAAGCTCGGCTCTGGCATTGAGGTGCGCATACGGCTGGAATTCACGTCATGTCGAGGTTTGTTTATGGCCGGATTGGGCTGACTTCAGCGGGCACGATCGGCCTGCTCGTGCTCACGCTGTTGTTGGGTGGTTGCAGCCCCGGAGGTACGGCGAACTCGAGCACCCACAGGGCATCTGGTCAATCATCTCGCGCCTTATCGACCTCGGTCACTGGTATGGGTCCGGGAATGATGAATCATGGCGGTGCGCCGCGCATGATGGGTCGCGGTTCTGGATCGCCTCCACCGGCCGTTACCATCGCACCGACCGCGACCCCCGGCGGGAATGCGCCGATCAGCTTCGGCAAGGACGTCCTGCCGATCTTGACGAGCCAGTGTGCCAGTTGCCATGGTGGTCAGGGCGGACTGTGGCTTGACAGCTACGAGCACATCATGGCGGGAGGTGCGTCCGGACCCGACGTCGTGCCGGGGAATCCAGAAGCGAGCCTCCTCTATCAGCGAATCACGGGCGAGAAGACGCCGCAGATGCCGCTCAACAATCCACCCTTGACTGGAGCCGAGATCGCCGCAGTCAAGGGCTGGATCGCCGAAGGTGCGCCGAAGAACTGAGCGGGTTAGCCCTGCGACGCGACTGCCGGTTCCGGCGCGGGGCTGCTCGGGTGGCGCGAGCGGTAGAGTAGCCCGAGCGAGACACCGGTGGCGCAGAGTGCGGCCATCAGCCCGATCGAGATCTCGACGCTGAACTGCTGTGCCAGCCAGCCGATCAGGAACGTCCCCAGCGGCGCCGTCCCCATGTTCAGGAAAATGTAGAGACTCATCACGCGTCCGCGTAGCTCCGGCGGCGCTGAAAGCTGCAGGCGTGAATTCGCGGTGGCCGTGAAGGAGATGCTGGCAAACCCGAGCACCACCAGAATGCCAATCGAAAGCAGATAATTGGACGAGACGGCGAGCGCGGCCAGCAGCACAGTGAACGCGCTTGCTCCGAGTAACAGAACGCGCTCGCTCGGTCGAGATAGGTAAGCCATCGCCAGCGCGGCGCAGAGCGAGCCAACTCCCATGGCAGTCAGCAGGCTGCCGAAGCCAAGCGCACCAGTGTTCACGACGTATCTCGCGATTAAAGGCAAGATGGTGGTGAAGTTGTAGCCGAACGTGCCGATGAATCCCAGCATTATCAGCACGAGTGCGGCATTTGGCGTGCGCGCGGCGTAGCGGATTCCCTCCGCTATGCGCGGCAGCACCGGTCCACGCACCGGATTGGGCACGTCGTGCAATTCGTTCAGGCGCATCAGCAGCAGACAGATGATGACCGCCAGGTAGCTCACGGCATCGACGTAGAAGGGTACGCCAATGGTGAAGGCAGCGATCAACGCTCCGCCGATCGCGGGCCCAATGATGCGCGCGGTATTGAACAGGCTCGAGTTGAGGGCCACGGCGTTGGGCAGATTCTCCGGCCCGACCATCTCGCTGACGAACGCCTGCCGCGTCGGGTTGTCGAACGCGGTCGCGAAGCCCAAGACGGCGGCAAGCACGTAAATGTGCCAGATCTGGACCACCCCGGTCGAGACGAGAATCGCCAGTGTCAGCGACTGCAACGCCATGGTCGATTGAGTGATCACCAACACCTTGCGCTTCGGGAAGCGGTCGGCCAGCGCACCACCGAACAACGACAGGAGCGCCAGCGGCAGAAACTGGAAGGTGCCGACCAGCCCGAGGGCCAGTGACGAGTCGGTGACTTTCAGCACCAGCCAGGCCTGTGCCACGCGGGAGACCCAGGTGCCGATCGTCGAGAGAAGCTGACCGATCCAATACAGGCGATAGTTGCGATTGCTGAATGAGGTGAAAGTACGGCGAATTGCCGACAGATTCAGCGGCCGCCGCGCTCTGCTATCCGCTCTGTCTTCGATCGAAGTCCCCATACCAGCGAATAAGCTTTCTAGAACGAACTGGATGACCGTATCGGCGACATTGACGTCGCTGTGTCGCGCGGAGTATTCCCTGAACGAACGCCGCCACGTTCCGCCGGTCGTCCGTACTCAGGACTGAACGTGTCTGGAGAGAAGAATCGTGCTGTCTAGCGCTTCGCCGAGGATGACTCAAGCAAGAGTTCGATGAGCCGTTGCAACTCGGTGCGCTCTTCCGCGCTCAGCGGTGAGAGCAAATCGGCAACGGCTTCACGTCGGCGCCTGCGCCAGTCCTCGACAGTCGTGAGACCGAGCTCGGTGAGTCTGACCTCGACGACTCGCTCGTCCTCGGTGCTGCGCGTCCGCGTAATCAGCCCCGTGCCTTCCAGTCGCTTGCAGGCCGTGGTTGCCGTACTCTGTGACACGCCGAGGGCCTGTGCGACGTCGGTGATCGAGAGGGCGCCGCGACGCCGAAGCTGATGGAGTAGCCAGAACTGTTCGCGAGTGATCTCTCCCTGGCGAATGTCATTCGACATGCGACGCAACCAGCGCCAGAGGTCGAAGAGGTCTTCAACGAGCTGATCACTTGACATCCAGAGCTTCCCTTCGCGCATCAATTGTATTGATCATAGATGCATATGTCAATAGCGGCATGAAAGATGTCGGCCAAACAAGGGAGGCGGTGCGTGTGTCGCACCGAATCTCTCCTTTCCAGGATGCGCTGCTCCACGGCGGCGTGGCAGAGAAAAACTCGGGCGCTTCCCTGCAATGGAGCGCCCGAGCGAACCACGGCTGCGTGTCGCGTGACGATCGCTCGTCTACGCGTGGAATTGAAGGAATTGCTGGCGCGCTCGAATCGCGTCGTCGATCTGACCGATATCCGATTCGACCTTCTGGACGGTCTCTTCCGTCCAGTCGTCGACGCGAATTGTCCGCACGAGCTCGCGTAGCTCCTGACAGGGCTTGATCAGATTGTAGTCCTGCATCAGAAGTTGGCTGAGCAGCTCATGCTCGCCGCGGAACTTCTCCCACGCTCGATCCTGCACCGGCACCGCCATACTGCGAACACGGATCTCGAGATCCGCCAGTTGCTCCTGCATGCGTGCCATCGCGGCGAGGTCGTCCAGCCGAGCGCGTGGCGGCTCGGGATTGTCACGCGTCGGCGGTGGGACGAAGCGGCGCCGATACTCGGTTCGCAGCGTCCGTATTGAGTTGACCGCCGCCGCCAGTGCGGCAGCCGCGGTCTCGCGCACGATCAGGTCGTCGGCTCGGGCTCGGTTCTTCTTCTCATACAGGTTGTAGCCATAGGCGTTCATCAGCAGATCGAGCTGACGCCGGATGATATCGGTCACGGCTGATGCTCTCCGTTAGGTCGCTGCATCGGTTGCGGTCGGACCTGCGGCTGCCCAGGACTCACGTGTCCGGGATTGGTCGGCGCGATGCTGACTGGGACGTTTGGTAACACGCCGCCGAGGTGGAATGGCTGGCCGACGGCCATGTTCGGAGCCGAGATGACGCCGTGCTCGGCCATGATTATCGCGGTGTAGTAGCGGACGGCATCGATCTCGCTCATGCCGAACGCCTTGAGCGAGATAAGCTGACGCATGCGCTCGTCTCCGGGGAAGACGAGAACTTTCACCATGTCGAGCGTGATGCCGTAGCCGATCAGGAAGTCCTGCAGATGCTCGTGAACGATCTGAGACAGGTCATGGATGTGCTCGTTGACCTCCTCCAGCGGCGTTACCTGAACGATCTGATTGATTGCCTGCTCGACGACCGGTCCAGCGTAGACGTTGACATCTTCGGTGGTTAGTGCGTGGCCTCGATAGGGCATGTGCTGCACCAGCTTGGCCGCGTCGTCGGTGCTCGTCACGTGGATGTAGTAGTCCACGTCATAGGTCATCAATGCTAGCTCGCGCGAAAGTGCGGTGCCGGAGGCCTTGAGGA
Organism: uncultured Chloroflexia bacterium; assembly: GCA_963782955.1. Lineage (GTDB taxonomy): Bacteria > Chloroflexota > Chloroflexia > Thermomicrobiales > Thermomicrobiaceae > CALAGB01. The sequence continues at coordinate 341,524 of CAWALJ010000003.1, forward strand.
CCAGCTTGGCTCGGTTGACGTAGAGGGCCTCATACTGCCAGGGGCTCTGCCCGCCGTAGAACGCCTGTTGCAGCGAACCGAACATGACGCGCTGCGGCGTTTCGACCGGATACTGGCCGGTCTCGTAGACGTTCAAGATGGCGCCGCGCGATTTGAGCACGCAGAAGTGATTGCTTTCGACTGTCAGGAGAGAACCGTTCATAATGTCGTTATTGGGATAGTGCCAGAGAACGATGTTCGGCCCCATGACCTCCTGCCCGTCGGGCAGCAAGGTCGAAATGACATTGCGAAATCCAGCCATATGTCGAACCTATCCTTTCGCCGGTCGCCCGGCCCTCTCAATATGCCAACGCGATCCTGGCTCAAACCGCGAGCGCGCCTTGCGGGACGGAGACAGCAGCCCGACCACCTGCCCTTCTCGCGCGAACTGGACGCGGCATAGCCTGTCTCGATGGCCAGTGTGGAGACCCGCTCTCCAGTATCAGTCTGTTGAAGGTCAAGCGACATACGCCAATAGTCGCACATCAAGCCGAATCTCCTGGTACCACCGAGCGCCTCCATCTTAGTCCCGTGCGCAACCAATTGGAAGATGGGTCGAATTCGGGCCTGACATCCACACGTTTGGTTGCCACGTTGCTTGCTTCTGCATCTAACCCGTTTGAGCGCAAGAACCGGATAGTTCGTCATGACGTGCACCGCTACCCTGAGGTCCGGTATTCGATCAGGACATCGGGAGGAACTGGACTATGCAGCGAAAACCGTTTCGGTTCGGCGTTATCAACGAGACACCGCTTCCAGCGAGCGCATGGATCGAGCACGTGAAGCACGTCGAGCAGCTTGGTTACGCGACCTTCTTGATCCGCGACCACTTCGTGCCCGACTTCTTCGGCGAGCAGTTCGCACCGCTGATCGCGCTCACCGCCGCGGCTGGAGTCACCAATCGCTTACGGATCGGTACGATCGTGCTCGACAACGACTACCGCCATCCGGTCATGCTGGCCAAGGAGGCGGCCACGCTCGACTTCCTCTCTGGCGGACGATTCGAGCTCGGGCTTGGGGCTGGCTGGCTGCGACGCGAGTATGACCTGGCGGGAATGCCGTACGATCGCCCGGGCATCCGTATCGATCGGATGGCGGAAGCGCTCACGGTGCTCAAGGGTCTGTTCGCTCCGGGCTCATTCAGCTTTCAGGGCGAGCACTACCAGATCGATGATCTGGCAATCTTCCCCAAAGCCGTACAGCGGCCACACCCGCCGATCCTGATCGGTGGCGGCAAGCGTCGTATCCTGACGCTGGCAGGCAGGGAAGCGGACATCGTCGGCATTCTGACCACGTCGGTGGCCAGCGGCACTGTGCTTGACGACCCGAACGAGCGGACCGTTGCCGGGATGCGCGAGAAGCTCGGTTGGGTGCGCCTAGGAGCGGGCTCCCGAATCGACCAGATCGAGCTGAGCCTTATCCCCAACTACTTCGTCACTGAGGACCGACAGCGAGTGGCTGAGCAGGTGATTGCAGACCACGGGTGGAGCGGCATCTCACCCGCTGATGTGCTGGAGATGCCTTCGATGCTGATCGGAACGATCGACCAGATCGTCGACACGATCTGCGTGCGACGCGAGGATCTGGGATTCTCCTATTACATCGTTTCGGACAAGATCGCCGACGAGTTCGCGCCGGTCGTCGAGCGCCTGAACGGACGATGAATTGTCCGGAGCCGTCGAATCACAGAACGCTTGAGATGTCGGCGATTGAGTCGAGCAGGTGATCCGGATTACCGGATTCGAGCTGCCACTTGGAGAACTTGCCGGTACGGACCAACACGCCGGTGGCGCCCAGTTTCATCGCCGGAATGACATCCTGCGTCAGATCGTCGCCGACCACCGCGACCTGTGATGGCGGCAGATGCAACGAATGAAAGCCAGAGCGGAAAAAGGGAGCCGCTGGTTTGCCGACGACTCGCGCCTTCTTGCCCGTGACGTACTCGAGCCCGCGAATGAAGGCGCCCGCGTCGAGAGTTGGCCCCTGAGCCGTGATCCAGTACTTCTCGCGATGCATCGCGACCAGTGTGGCGCCATCGCGCAGCAGGCGGAAGGCGTGGTTCATCGCGGCGTAGGTGAAGTTGTGCTCCGCGCCGCCGATGACCACCACCTTAGCGTCGTTACCGTCAGTCAGTGGTACGCCGTCAAAGTCACCGGTTACGTCTCCGGTGGCAATCAGATAGCATGGTTGTTCAGGGAAGCGGCGGCGAAGATAGGCGGCGGTGGCGGCACCGGCCGTGATGATCTCGTGATCCTCGACGTTGAATCCGATACGTCGGAGTAGTGCTCCCAGAGAATGCCGCGTGCGGACCGTCGTATTGGTCAGCAGTCTGAACGGCATCCCCTGACGTCGCAGTTCACGCAACGCGTTAACCGCCCCCGGTATGGGATCGTCATCGATCCGCAGTACCCCATCGACATCAATCAACAAGCCCCGAATGTTGCCCATCTCCACGCTCGATTTCTAGCGCTACGCTCTAACCAACAACGATGGGTTCTCGCCGCGATAGCAGTGTGTTGACGATGCTCATCGCCACCAACCGACCAGTTCGCGGGTTCTGGTCGGTTGGGATCCCCTGAATCTCGAATCGCAGGCGACCGAACGTGCCTTCGGCGCTAATCTCATGCTGATTCCGGTTGACGGCCGGGTCGGCAATGATGCGTACTTCCGTGCGGTCGAGCCCCACGCCCGCCAGGCTCACTGCCGCGGTGACGTTGACGCTCTCCGGGTACTCGATAGCCGCCTGACGTGCGTAACCGGCGAAGACCGTCTTCGGCTCGCTCAAAGGCGCGGCATCTGGCCCGAACAGCGTGCTTGGCGGTTTGCGCACCGTATGGGTCACCCGCTCCAGCCCGCCCTGCTTCGCCGCGGCGATGGCATCGAGCGCACCGACGGCACCCGAAGCGACCTTCAGTTGCGCGTCGCCTTCGCGCGCGGCCGCTAACAATTCATCGTACACCTCGGGATGTGCCATGACGCCGACACTGACCGCGATCAGGCTGATCCCGCGGCGGAGCACCGCCGCGCCGTGCTGGCGCAGTCCATCGTGCCCCGCCACTTCCACCACCAGATCCGGCTGTAGGGCGAGCAACTCGTCGAGGGTCGACACGATCGGCACGTCGACTTCACGCGGGCGATCGGGGTCGCGTACCAGGGCGGCCAGGATCTCGACCTCGTTCGTCGATTGCTGTCCCAGCAGGCGAACGGTGCCCTGACCGATCGTGCCAAGACCGATCAGACCGACGCGTAGTGGCGTCTTCGCCATAACGAACCTCCATCGGGCCCCAATTGCTCAACTTCATGTCATGCGTCCGATGATAAACCATGTCGCCATATCATGACATCTACTCAAAGTTGCAGCGGCACGGGAATGGTTGCGATACTGGCTGAAGGGTCGAATTGGCCCTCACTCAGCACGCCTAAAGGGAGAATGGGGGATGGATGCCTCGCTTTGCCGCGAACCTGACCATGCTCTTCACTGAGTACCCGTTTCTCGAGCGCTTTGACCGTGCCGCACAGGCGGGATTCGACGCCGTCGAGTTTCTCTTCCCATATGACGAGGACGTCGATGCCATTCGTGCCGCGCTCAAACGCAACGGTCTGTCCCAGGTCCTGTTCAATCTGCCAGCCGGAGATTTCGCCGCGGGTGAACGGGGATTGGCCAACGACCCCGGCCGGGTCGCCGAGTTTCGGGACGGGGTTGCCCGTGCGCTAGAGATCGCCATCCGCCTGGACTGCCATCAACTGAATTGCCTGGTCGGTCTAAGACTGGATGATGTTCCCCTGGAAACTCAGTGGCAGACGATGGTGGAAAATTTGCGCTTCGCCGCGGCGCAGGCCGAGTCCGCGGGAGTGCGACAGGTGGTCGAGCCATTGAACAGCATCGAGACACCCGGCTTCATGCTGACGTCGACTCGCGATGGATTACGGGTGCTCGACGAGGTCGGCAGTGACAACTTGAAGATCCAATATGACGTCTACCACATGCAGCGGATGGAAGGGAATCTCACCGCGACGCTACGAGAGCACATTGGCCGGATCGGTCACGTGCAGGTGGCAGATTCACCGTCGCGCAATCAGCCTGGGACCGGTGAGATCAACTATCCCTTCATCTTCCAGACGCTCGATGAGATCGGCTACGGCGGATCGATCGGCTGTGAGTACAAGCCAGTGCCGAATACTGAGGAATCGCTCGGTTGGCTGCGTGATTGGGGATACTGGACATAATCAGACTGCAGTTGCTGGAGTAAGCGCAAGGGAAGGACGGACGATGGCGGACAAGATTGGGTTTATTGGCCTGGGCATCATGGGCAAGCCGATGGCGCGAAACCTGATGAAGGCCGGCTATTCGCTGGTAATTCACAATCGCAGTCAGGCGGTGGTCGATGAACTGGCTGGTGAGGGCGCCGTTCCGGCGTCCAGCCCACGTGAGGTGGCCGCGCAGGTCAAGACGGTAATCACCATGCTCCCCGATTCTCCCGACGTGCGAGATGTCGTCTTCGGCGAGGACGGCTTGCTGGAGGAGTTGGGTGAGGGCAGTCTGCTGATCGACATGAGCACCATCTCGCCGGTGGTGGCACTCGAGGTGGAAGACGCACTCAGCGCCAAAGGAGCGCACGCGCTGGACGCGCCGGTGAGCGGCGGCGACAAAGGAGCCATTGCCGGTACGCTGAGCATCATGGTTGGCGGCCGTGCGCAAGATTTCGACCGAGCCAAGCCGATATTCGAGGTCCTCGGCAAGACGATCGTCCACGTTGGTGCGGCGAGCGCTGGGCAGACAGTCAAGGCCTGCAACCAGATCGTCGTAGCGCTAACCTTTGAGGCGGTCAGTGAGGCGCTGGTACTTGGAAGCAAGGCTGGAGTCGATCCGCAGAAGATCGTGCAGGTGCTGACCGGAGGCCTGGCTGGTAACAAAGTGCTCGAGCTCCGTGGTGAGTCCATGTTGGAACACAACTTCCAGCCGGGTTTCCGCATCAACCTGCATCGCAAGGACCTGGGAATCGCGCTGGACGCCGGCAAGAGCTACAATGTCTCGCTTCCAGTGACAGCATTGGTGAATCAGATGTTCACCGCCATGGTGAATGCCGGGCGCGGGGATCTCGATCATTCGTCCCTGTTGACGCACCTCGAAGATCTCGCGGCTCACAAGGTCGGCGAGGGCCAATAGATCGTTAATAGTTGCAACTCGCAAACGACGCGGGGTTGGTCATCGGGCGCCGTTCGATGACGGCCCCGTGCGATGTAATCGTCGAGGAGCAGGTGATGAGCGCGTCATCGTCTTCCGATACCACGGTGAATCGTTACGCGCCGGAGAACCTGGAGCGTTTCGTCATCACACTGCTGAAGCGTGGACCGAACTACACGTCGGATCCATCGCCCGAGTTAGAGGCGCTACAGCAGGCGCATCTCGATTACCTGTGGCAGCTTCACGTCGATGGCAAGTTGGTCGTGATGGGTCCGGTGCTCGACGACGGTGACCTGCGCGCGTTCTCGATTTTTCGGGTCGAATCCGTGGCTGAGGCGCTGGAACTGGCCGAGGATGATCCAGCGGTGAAAGCAGGCCGCTTCGTGATCGAAGCCCATCCGTGGATGACGAATAAGGGCATTCTGCCGTAGGGCCGCCGCCGATGCTACTCGTTTGACCTGCATCATCGTCACGTTGGTTATCTTTTGCCCTTGTCTTTCCGCTGTGAGTTGGCTATCGTGACGGGCCTGGAGTCAGTCTCGCAAATTCACCAGCGCCGTGCCGCTGGGTTCGAGATCGTTCAGGATCCTGATGACAAAATCGACCAAGAGCAAGTCAATTGCTGTTCCGGCCGCACTTGACGACCCTCCGTCAACGTCCACTTCGTTACCTCCGGTAGACCGCAGATTCACGCTCACGACTTTTAGCGCCTTCCGTATCATCTCCTTCCGTTGGTTCTTTCTGAGCAGCGTGGTGGGCACCCTTGGCTATCAAATGCAGGGCGTAGCGCTCGGCTGGCTGGTCTACGTGCTGACCGGGTCGGCGCTCTATCTTGGAACCATCACGACCGTTCAGTCGGTTTGCCAGACGGCTATCTCGCCGATCGCGGGCGTCTTCGCCGATCGCGTCGAGCGCCGCAATTACATCATCAGCGTGCGCCTTATCACGGTGGCGGTCGCGGCGGCGCTGGTCTTCCTGGTTGGCACGCACCGCATCACCATCGTCGATCTCGTGATCGCGGCAGCTGTGTTCGGCGTGGCGTTCGGACTCAACGGCCCGGCGCGGCAGGCACTTATGGCGCAGTTGGTGGGGAAAGACCTGCTGATGAACGCGGTGTCGCTGATGTCGGGCGGCATGAACCTGATGCGCATCCTCGGTCCAGCAGCGGCTGGATTCCTCATCGGTATCATTGGCGTGCAGGGCATCTACGGCATTTTGCTCGTCTGCTACATCGCCGTGATCGTCTCGCTGCTGCCGGTGCCACGTCAGCCGGTCGAGCCGCGCACGGTTCGCCGCAATGTGATCGGTGACCTGTCGGCCGGTCTTTCATACTGCTATCGCGAGCCCGCGGTCCTGGGACTCCTGCTCATTGGCACCGTTCCTCTGTTCTTTGCCATGCCCTACGTCCCACTCATGCCGATCTTCGCTGAGTCGATCTGGCATAGTGGCGCAATTGGTTACGGCATCCTCATGGCGGCCCCGGGCGTCGGTGGACTGGTGGGGGCTCTCGGCGTGGCGTCCTTCACCAGCGTGCGGCGTAAGGGATGGCTGATTATCGGCGGCGCGCTCCTCTACGGTGTCTCTCTGGCCGCATTTGGTATCTCACCGAATCTGCCGGTTGGTGTCACGTTCCTCGCACTGGCAGGTGGCACGGGAGTGATCTACTCGGCAACTGTGAGTAGCGTGGTTCAGTCGATTATCCCGAACGAGATGCGCGGTCGGGTGATGAGCCTGTATCAGATGTCGTTTGGGATCAGTGGTCTCAGCGCGTTGCCCGCCAGCGCGATCGCCGCCGGAGTTGGGGCTCCCATCACGATCTTCGGCTGCGGTCTGCTGGCATCGGCCTCAGCGCTGGTCATCTTTAAGATTCGCCCGGTGATTGGCGCTCTCTGATCGCTTGACCGGTGGTGACGGCGGCGGTATCGTCCGCCCAGACAGACCCGACATCAATGGCAGTTGCGCACCGCCAGTCTCCTGGCGATGGCACCGAAGACTGGGGTAGAGCGATGAAGATCCTACGCTTCATGGACGGCGACAAAGCGAGTTACGGCCTGCTGGAGGGTGAGACCGTCTATCGCGCCAGCGGCGATCCTTTCAGCGGTCTCAGCAAAGGGGATGCGGTCGGGACCATCGACTCGGTCGAGATTCTGCCACCGGTGACGCCGCGCAAGATCGTGGCGGTCGGCAAGAACTACAGCGATCACATCGCCGAGATGGCGCACTCGGGCGATTCCTCCATTCCAGAGGAACCGGTACTCTTCCTAAAGCCGCCCACCGCGTTGCTAGCGCACGGTGGTGAGGTCAAGATGATCCCCGGCTCGCGCACTGACTACGAGGCCGAGCTCTGCATGGTCATCGGCAAAGAGGCGCGCCGCGTCTCCGAGGCGGAGGCACTCGATTACGTGCTGGGTTACACCTGTGGCAACGACGTCAGCAATCGCGGTTTCACTAGTCAGAGTGGACAGTGGACCCGTGGCAAGGGGTACGACACGTTCTGCCCGATGGGTCCGGTGATCGAGACCGACCTGGATCCCAATCACCTGCACATTCAGTCGCGGCTGAACGGTGAGGTGCGGCAGAACACCACGGTCGACACCATGATCTTCAAGCCAGCCTTCCTGATCAGCTTCATCTCGAACGTGATGACGCTCTTGCCCGGAGACGTGGTGATGACCGGTACGCCGGAGGGCGTAGGTTCGATGACGCCGGGTGACGTCATCGAGGTCGAACTCGAGGGCATTGGAGTGTTGCGCAACACCGTTGCGGCACGGGAATAACCGCGCAGGCAGTCACATAGTCGACCAACGTAGGCGGCCAGAGTACTCATCACTACGGTACAGAGAACGGTCGCTCAGTCGAGTAATAGTGGCGGGCACTCCGCCCGCCTTGATCGTTCACGGATGAAACCGCGACGGTTGCCTGCATTCACTCGCGACAGATTTGCCCATCAGACTCCGGCGTCGAGCAATTTGTTGATCGTCTCGGTCGCCTTGAGGCCTGAACCCGTCAGCAACACGACGATCTCACCATCTGGCATTGATTCGCCTGCCAGCACCATCTGACGGCACGCAGCCGCGCCGACGGCTGCTGTCGGTTCGACGTAGAGACCCTGACCCCACAGCTCGCGCAGCGTGTCGCGAAGCTCCTGTTCGGAGACGGCTCGGGCTGTGCCATTCGTCTCGTGTACCGCTGCCAGGATCTGGCGGCTGCGCGACGGTGCGCCGATGTGCGTGCCTTCGGCGATCGTGTCCCCCGGGGTTACCGGCTCAATCGGTTTTCCGCGTTGGACCGCGGTGACAACTGGAGCGCAAGCAGTTGGTTGCGCCGCGACGAGACGTGCCGGTTTCCCCGGCAGCGCCTGAATGCCGCGCCAGGCACCGACCAGCGCGCTGCCTCCGCCCGTCGGGACGAAACAGATCGACGGCTGGCGTCGACCCAACTGCTCCCAGACCTCGAGCATCCAGGTCTTGACACCTTCAGCGAAGACCGGGTGCCAGTTATGGCTGGCATAGAAGGCGGTCGCATCCCGCTCGGCGGCGTCCTGCGCCGCGTGGGCAACGTCCTCGCGACTGCCTTCCACCAGCGTCACCGAGGCACCGAAGGCCCGCGACTGAACCAACTTTCCCGGTGATGTCGCGGCCGGGGCGAAGACGGCACACTGCAGTCCTGCTGCGGCACTGTAGCCAGAAAGTGCGGCGGCGGCATTCCCAGACGAATCGACGATGACACGACGACGGCCGATCCGATTGAGGTGAGCGGTAAGAAGTGCGGCGCCTCGATCCTTGAAGGAACCTGTGGGTAGGAGCGCGTCGAGCTTAAAGCGTACTTTGTGTCCTGCCAGCGTTCCTGGCACGAGTGGAGTCATTCCCTCGCCGAGCGATATTGCGTCAGCCGGATCGACCGGGAGAATCTGACCGTAACGCCAGAGACCGGGAGCGGTCGGATCGATCTGATCGGGGTCGAGCCGGTTGGGCCCATCGAGTCCGAATGCACTCCCGCAGGACGGACAGCGCCAATGCTCGGTCTCCAGCGGTTCGACGTGCCCACACGATTCACACACATACGTCCAGTTGTCCACCGCGAATCCTCTCTCGCCTTCAGAGACTTGATGATCATTGTTCGTCACACCAGATGGTACCCGCGAGTATAAATGCGCTCGCTTCGCTGCGCCGCCATATTGGGATTCACTTGATTGCGCGAAGAGGGGACCGCGTGGTCCGAGGGCCGGACCACGCGGCGGGATGGGGGAGAGTTCAATTGGTGGACGACGTTGGAACCGTTACCTCACGGCGTGGTCACCAACTGGATGTCGTCGATGTAGATCGTCGGCTGCGCCGTACCCGACCAGTTGTGGAAGACGATGCTCCCGAGTGAAACGTTGGTCGCGTTCAGGTCGGCGAGTGGGATGGTATAGACCGTCCAGCCGGTCGAGACCGGATAGCCGCCGTAGTTCGAGAGTGCGACTGGACTACTCAGGTTGTTGTAGTTCGAGTCGCGCAGGTAGATGGCAAACGGCTCATTGTCCTGCGTTGCCTTTACCGCGAACTGAATTGCGTTGTAACCGGCCGTGCTGATGTTGCCGTCGTTGCGCAGTTGGAAGCCTGCCCAGCCCGCGGTCGGGGTGTAGCTGATCGAATCGGTACCGGAGTAGACCGGGTTGGTGTTACTCACGTTGATAGTGGCATCCCACGACAGGCTCGTGTACCAACCGGACGCCAGCGAATCGGTGTAAATCGGAAGGGAGCCAGTTGGCGTCGGACTGGGTGTCGGACTTGGCGTCGGGCTCGGCGTCGGCGACGGCGTTGGACTTGGTGTCGGACTTGGTGTCGGAGACGGCGTTGGACTGTGGTGTCGGACTCGGTGTCGGGCTCGGCGTCGGACTTGGCGTCGGGCTCGGCGTCGGACTTGGTGTCGGCGACGGCGTCGGACTTGGCGTCGGACTTGGCGTCGGACTTGGTGTCGGCGACGGCGTCGGACTTGGCGTCGGACTTGGCGTCGGGCTCGGCGTCGGCGACGGCGTTGGTGATGGAGTCGGACTCGGTGTCGGTGATGGTGTTGGCGTCGGAGTTGGTGTGCCACCCGAACCGATCAGTTGGACGTCGTCGATGAAGATCGTCGGTTGAGCGCTGCCCGACCAGTTGTGGAAGACGATGCTGCCAAGGGAGACGTTCGTCGCGTTCAGGTTGGCCAGTGGGATGGTGTAGACCGTCCAACCGCTCGTGACCGGGTAGCCGCCGTAATTCGACAGCGGAACCGGGCTGCTGAGGTTGTTGTAATTTGAATCCCGCAGATAGACCGCGAACGGTTCGTTGTTCTGCGTTGCTTGCACCGCGAACTGGAGTGCTGTGTAGGGAGCTGTGCTGATGTTGCCGTCATTGCGCAGCTGGAAGCCTGCCCAGCCCGCCGTGGCCGTGTAGCTGATCGAGTCCGCACCGGAGTGGACCGGATTGGTGTTACTCACGTTGATGGTGGCATCCCACGACAGGCTCGTATACCAGCCGGACGCCAGCGAGTCAGCATAGATCGAGAGGGAACTGGTCGGCGTCGGGCTCGGTGTCGGTGACGGCGTCGGGCTTGGCGTCACGGTTGGTGTTGGGGATGGCGTCCCCGTCGGTGTTGGTGACGGCGTGCCGGTTGGCGTCGGTGACGGAGTTCCCGTTGCCGTTGGTGATGGCGTCCCGGTAGGCGTAGGCGACGGTGTTGGAGTCGGCGTACCGCCCGAGGTGTCGACCAGCTTGATGTCGTCAATGTAGACCGCGGGCTGGGCGCTGTTGCTGTAGTCGTGGAAGACGACCGCGCCGAGCGTGACGTTGGCCGCTTTCAGATCCGCAAGTGGAATGGTGTAGAGAGTCCAACCCGTACTGGATGGATAGCCACCGTAGTTGGAAAGCGACAGCGGACTGCTCAAATTGTTGAGATTCGAGTCGCGGAGATAGACCGCGAACGGCTCATTCGGCTGAGTCGCTTGCATGGCGAACTGGAGCGCGGTATAGGGCGCAGTGCTTGGACCGGTGTCCGTGCGCAGCTGGAAGCCTGACCAGCCAGCCGTGGCCGTGTAGGTGACCGAATAGGTGCCTTCGTAAACCGGGCTGGTGGTACTCATGTTGAGGGTCGCGTCCCACGATCCGTCATACCAGGCGTAGTTGAGCGCGTCGTCATAGATGACGTAGCTCGCGCTCCCCGGCGATGAGGTCGGGGTCGGCGTGGGGGCGGGCGATCCGCCGATCATCTTGTCCAGAATGTTGGTCGTCATCTTCTGGATACGTGCGTCGACGCTAGCTGATGTGAACGACGTTTGCTCCAGCTTCCATGGCCAGAAGTTGGTGCCGGCGTCGAAGACCCATGCGCCGCTGGCCGCCTGATAAATCGAGCCGTTGGAAACCGACTGCACGCCGTTGACCGTGACGGGCGAGTTCGACAGAATCGTCTGGTTCGGTACAGTCTGGCCGTTGTTCCAGACCTTGTCATACTCGTAACCCACCACGCCGGGAACCGAGTCACCATCCTTCAAACCGGTTCCGTTGTAGACCCAGGATGACGAGTTCTGCACGACCCAGGGGAAGGCCGTTCCCCAGTCGTTCCAGTTGTTCTCGTACATCACGCCGAGAATGCCGTTCTCGGGCTGATTGACTGGCGCGTCGCGCCAGCGGACGGTCGTCTGTGATGGGTTGGTCGATGCCATTGGGTCGAGCGAAGCGTCCTTGTAACAGACGATGGTGCGGTTGGCCACGCCGGCGGCCGACGGCTCGAAGCGAATCTGCCAGTAGACGTTGTTCGAGTCGAAGAATGCCAGGCTCTTGCCCTGATCGCGCCACGACGTGATGTTGTTACGCATCTGCATCGACCAGTACTCGTCGTGGAAGTTCGACAGGAAGACCTTGTGATTCGCCATCAGGTTCGGATTGGCCTGGGTGTCGACGCTGGTGGCATAGGTGACGTTGTAGCCTTGTTCTTCAAGGAACTCGACCATGTTGAGGTCGCCGTTGAAGAAGGCGTCGGCACCGGTTCCGTCAAACGGCCGGTTGAATGAGACTTTGGAGGCGCGGCCATTGGGCGAGTTGTAGTCGTACAGACTCTTTCCGCCGAAGCCGTTGTAGGCCTCCCAGGTCGTAACCGGAACCTGATAGAGGATGTCGGCGTTCGAGCTATCGTTGCGCACGACGAATACGACGTAGCCGACCGAGCCATCGCTGGCTGTTAGTTTGGCCAGATAGACGCCGCTCACCCAGTCGGATCCGGTCTGGATCTGCAGGGAAGGCTGCCAGTTGCAGTCGACCATGCCGGTCGTCGGATCGGGTGCGGGGATCGGCTGATTCTGACCGGTCAGGTCTGGGTAGGTATTGATGAGGCGCGCGCCGGCGCCGCCATACCAGCCCATTCGATAGAGATCGACCGTGTAGGTTGGGAGACTCGTGCTGACAAAGAGGGTGACCGTTCCACCCCGATTGAGGCTGATTTGATCGGCGTAGCCGCTAATGGCTGGCAAAGTGTAGGTCGATGCCTGCGTAGTTGTGAGCGAGTTGACAGACGGAGACCTGGGCGGAGAAGCAGAAGAAGACTGCGAATCAGTATCCTGTTCGATGGTCTTGGATACGTCCGTGACCTTTGATGGCATCCAGCTTGAGGTTCCCGTGTGCTGGTTCTCGAGCTGACGCCGTTACTGTTCGTTGGCCGGCTGGCCGCGCCAGTCTGGTCGACCACAATGATGGCGGCCAGCAGTGACAATGGGATCACGATCAGCAGCAACGGCCGAAAGAAATCCCCGACGGCTTTGCTGGCCGTCCGTGTTCTGTTGGGGCCGCGTACATTCATAGTGGCTGCACCCCATCCTTCGAGAACGAATTCACCCTCAACCGCATGCAAGGCGCGGACCTCCGCCTCATCGGCCGATTTCCGCAGTACCTGCGTCACTTTCCAATCTAGAGCAGCGTCCTACAGAGGGATAGGGACATTCGTACCGCCACCATAGGAAACCCGACCCTCCGCCTAGGAAAATCGGGTTAGGGTGCCCAACGGCAACGAAGTCCACGCAATTAGTCGACTCATTGAATGATCGATGGACGTCGCAGCAGTGGGCAGAAAGGATTGCTCGTTGGGAGCGACCTTCAAGAGTTGCTTAGGGCTCGAGTGATTCTGTTGTAAGGGTGGCCGGTTGCGAGCGGCCGATGAGGATCGACGCCGCGATCGATAGTGCCAACCCGACCCCCAAAATGATTCCGGTGATGGTGAAGACCAACCGCACGCCGTAGACATCGGCGACGACACCGAGCACCAGCGGAGCCACGGTGCCGCCGATGCTCGAGGCGGTGGAGTAGACGCCAATCGCCGCGCCGCGGTTCTCCATCTTCGTATTGTCGGCCACGTAAGTCTGGCCCGACACGAGGTAGGCGCCGAACGCCAACCCCTCCATCGCGAGCAGGACTGTCAGCATCACCGGGCTGCCGGTATGCGCGATCGAGAGCATAACGATGGAGTCGAGCAGCAACGCGCCAAACATGACTGACTGGCTACCGAGCGCCCGCGAGATGATTCCGTTTGGCAGGCGGCCAAGCGTCGAGACCATGGCACGTACCGCGAACATGGTTCCGATGGCTGCTTGCGAGACGAGTAGCTCGTTGGCGTAGATCGGGAAGAAGGTGGAGACGCCGCCGGTAAAGGTGAGGCTCATCAGCATGTTGCCGAAAGTGACCAGCATCAGACGACGATTGCGCAGAATGTCTCGAATGTTGCGCATCCCGGCGGCTCGCGCAGCCCCACTTCTCCGCCGGCCGGGCTCTGAGCGAAGCAAAATGTGCAGCACGAGGGCCAGCGCACTGACTCCAATGACCGCTCCAACGGTATAGGCGGTCTTGGCGCTATAGCGTTCGGCGAGCTGGGCCCCCAGGAGCGGTCCGACGGTGAAGCCGAGACCCATGCAGCTGGTGTAGAGGCCGAAGGCAAACGGACGCTGCTCCCGGGTGGTGATGTCGCCAAGATGGGCGGCGCCGATCGAGAAGGTCGCGACACCGGCGATGCCGTAGAGGAAGCGCGAGACGAAGAGCATGAATGGGCCGGTGGCTAGCGACAGGCTGAGCATGCAGAGGATGAAGGTGGTGATGCCTGCCAGCAGCACGCGCGGACGGCCAACTCGATCGGAGAGAACCCCAATGGGCAGACCAAATACGAGCTGAGTGAGCCCACCAACCGTGGTGATGATGCCGAGGAGGGCCAGTGAGGCTCCAAGGTTTTCGGCGAAGAGAGGGAAGGTTGGTGAGAGAATGCCAGAGACGGCGTCGGCGATGAAGATCACGGCGCAAAGTTCGGCCACGTCCCGTGTCAGATCTCGCCGGATCGTCGCCCTGATCATCTACCCCGAAGCTCATTTCACGTCTGGATCACGTCCACGTTCGCGCACCGGAGTGTGTCATTCCATGCGGTCGAGCGTCAAGCATGCCAGCATGAATCTCATTCAGGCGGTATCACCGCAGCCGGATGGCCATGGAACCGGGATAAGGCGAAGAGGGATACCAGAGGACTCGATCAAGTCGCATCGATCGCGGTCCTGATTGCGGAATTTGGAACCACTTGCCGCGTACCCCATGCGGCGCTATTCTTCTCGCGGGATGCCCAAAGACCTGTCACCTCGCACTCATCGCCGGACCCGGCGATCCTCGTTCCACGTCATGCAAATTCCCTAAGAATGATTTGTTAGGCATGCACTGTCGATCCCTGCTTGTCACAAACTGTCACGAATTTGATATTGCCTGGATTGTCACAGCGTCGTAGGCTGCATACGTTCGCGATAGTTGGAGAAGTCCGCCGTCACGATCTCGAGATAGCCCGACATGGGTCGGGAGGGATTCACACAAGGGGGAACTTGGTGCGACGAATAAGCAGGATCGTGCTTGGCCTGGTACTGATGGTTGCCACGGGAGTCGGGATTGGCATACCGCTCGGCGCGTTGGCAGGACCTCCGGCAACCATTAGCTACGACACGTGCCCGGACTTCACGACGTTCCAGAACGACATCCTGTCGATCACCGGGGTGGGAACCATCACCTTCAACGTGGCGGATTGTACGATCCAGGCGACATCCAATACCCTCACCGCTCCGACGAGCAGCGTTACGATTGAGGGCAACGGCTTGACGCTGACTGGCGGAACGGCGGACACACCGGGTTCGTTCGATCTCCTTAGCGTTGGTCCTTCCGGCAGCTTGGAGCTGGATTCGACCACCTTGGCCTACGGCAACGACGGCATCATGGCGGCAACGCAGAATGCCAAGGCGGTGACCCTCAAAGACAGCACCATCCGGAACAACGCAAGCAACGGGATCGTGGCAAGTGCCACGGGAATCGTCGTTTCGCTTACCGACAGCAGCATCGTCGACAACGGCACCGATGGAATCTTCGGGACTTTGGCGACCCTGCAGCTTACGGGGAGCACCGTGAGCGGCAACGGGAGCGGCGGCATTTGCGAGCATGCAAGGATCGGGGACGATCACCAACAGCACCATCAGCAATAACAAGTCGGACGGTTTCTACAACTTCATGAATACCAGCGCGGTCCAGGTCACCAGTAGCAGCATCACCGGCAACACCGGCATCGGCATCAATAACATCTTCCCCGTTCCCAACGTGCCGAACCCCGCCAAACTCACCCTCGCGGCTACCTTGGTTGGCGGCAACACCGGGAACAACTGCAGTGGCGTGATCACCGACAGCGGCTACAACCTGTCGGACGACACCTCCTGCGGATTCACCGCAACTGGGTCGAACAACTCGGTCGATCTTGCCCTGGGGCCACTCGGTTCCTATGGCGGGCCGACCCAGACCGTGGCGCTGCTTACCGGGAGTGCCGCAATCGACGCCATTCCGCTGACGACCGGTGTCTGTAGCGTGGGTGAAACCGTCGATCAACGTGGCGTCGCTCGACCGCAAGGGACCGGCTGCGACGTCGGCGCCTATGAAGCCGCAACGTTCACCACCAGCACGACCGCGGCCAGCGCGTCGGCCAAGACGACCGACGCCACCGTCAGCTTGAGCGCTGACGTCAAAGTGCCAAGCTGCACGATCCTTACCGGCACCTGTCCGGTGGTGACTCGCGGCACGGTGACTTTCAGCGTTACCGATAGCTCGAATAACGCGGTCGGAACCGCCGTCAACGGCACGGTGAGCGATGGCGCGGCATCAGCGGACTTTGTCCCGACCGCGTTGACGCCAGGCGCCTATACCATCACGGCCAGCTACCACGACGCTGGCGGCGTCTTTGGTGACAGTCAGGACACGAGCACGCTGACCATCACGGCTGGGGTGCCATACACAGTCACGCTTGCGCCGGGTGACACCAGCGTGATGATCGGGAATTCCGTCACCGAGACGGCCACCGTCAAAGATCAGTACGGGAACCCGGTGGCGGACGGCACCACCGTCGATTTTAGTGTCACCGGACCCAACGCCACCTCGAGCAGCCCCACCACCACCAACGGCGAGGCAAGCATCACTTACTCGGGCACGTTGACCGGTCAGGATGCGCTCACGGCCACGGCTGAAGGCGGAGACAATCCCAGCGATTCGGCGACCATCACCTGGACAGCGCCGACCAGTAACAGCGACGCCCAGTTGTCCATCTTCAGCTTTTTCCCGAGTCGAGTGGCGGCGTTCGTGGTCACAGGAGTCCACGGACCGGTCGGGACCTTTAGCTACAACGACGGAACCGTTTCCCTTCGGCAGGTGCACCTGCAGAGCCTGGTCGTGAATGGCAACCAGGCGTCGCTATATGGCTCAGCGCAGTTGGCCGACCACACGCCGGTCACGTTCCGTCTGGATGCGACCGGAAGCCTGTTTGGCGGGACCTACCGCTTGTACCTGAGCAACGGCTACGACTCTGGAACCCAGCACTCCTGGTTCGTCATCGTGCGCTGACGCGGGCGAGATGACATTCGCAGCTTGATCGTTGGAAAGCAACAGGCCCGCGGAAGAGATATCCGTGGGCCTGTCTGTACTATGGGATCAGTCTGAATCGCATGCGCTTTCTCAGTGCGGTTCTCGATACCGGTGGCTGCAGCAACGATCAAATTTACAGTCTACCGGGCAGCAGGCGAACCTCGGCAGCGGGCAGATCCTTGCTCCACCAATGATCGTAACGACGGTAGACGTCTACATCCCGATCGACGAGAAATGCCAGCAGCGATTTTGCTTCAAGCGCCAGCGATTCCCAGACATCTTCGGGAAGTGGGTGGAAAGCAGTTGCCTCGATTCCTTCTTCGACCGATCGCCACACCCCCGCGACATAGCCGTTGACGAGCAACGTTGGAAGCACGTCGCCGTTGATGCGTGTGACGTACTTGCGATACTTGGGAGAAACGATGCGACTGCGGTCAGCGTAAGCCAACAAGATGTTGTCCCACATGCCCAACAGTCTCGGTGGAACCGGCGTCGTCTCGTCCGGCAGAGTCGCCCCTCGGACATCGAAGAGCGTCTGTCCGCTTGGACCAGCCAGTTCCACGAGTTCGGCCGCCATCGCCTGTATGGCCATTCTGATCAATGACCGCTTGATCAAGGTGAACTGGGCTATATCGGCGATCGATGCGGGTCCGAATCCTTCCAAATATCGCCGGACCAACTTCTGCAGCGCGACCGCGGATGCCTCAGGATCAGCCAGAGACGGCGGTCTGCTGGCGGAGATGTAGGAGCGGTCGGAATCGAACGACCAGGGCTCCGCGTCCGGTACATGAAGCAGTGGAGCGTAGTTCTTCATGGCCCACCAGACGCCGGGATGGGCTGATTCACCCAGTCGTTCCTCGATCCATCTCAGGCACGCTTCCTTCGAGCGAGGCTTGTCGGCGAATTCCACCAAGTCGGTGACAAGCGCATCGGCGTCATCCAGTGTTAGTCCGGTTACCCTGAAACGCCTGTCGCCGAGTCGCGCGCCACGCAGCGAGGGTTCCATCGCCTCGCGGAAATCTCGATAGTCGTCCGTGTGAACGGCATGGATGGTGACGCGCAGCAGCGTGGATCTGATTATGGAGTAACTGGCGAACGCCGCGTCAAGGTCGGCTGGGTGGAAGTCGGCGAGTCGGTTCCACAGGGCGAGGTAAGGGGATGCGGGATGCTGTGCTTGCAGCGCCACCAAGCGCCGCACCGCGTCAAGGACGCTCCACGGCGCTCGCTGGAACAGCAGTTGGCGCTCGAGAGTGGCTCGATTCAACGTCCCCGCACTGATGCTCATGCTGTGGGCCTCGCTCCCATTGTTGTCGCGCTCGGTTTACCTCAGCACCTGCTCCATGACCCGGAAATAGTTCTCGTGATAGATCGTGCGCAGGTCGGCCTCGCTAAACCCGCGCCGCAGCAGTTCTGCGGTCAGCCCTGGCAGATCCTCCGGCCCGAGCATGTCGCTGAACGGGTGCGCTTTCTCGCCAACCGGCTCGATGCCCCAATCGGCGATCATCTGCGCTGCGTTGATCTTTCCCAGGTGGTCGTAGAAGTCGGCGCCGATGCCCACGTGCTCGATGCCGACCAGATCGGCGATGTGCTCGATGTGATCGACCCATTTGGCGATGCTCGGCACGCCATCGGTGATGAAGCGGCTGACGGCAACCACGCCGACCACGCCGCCTGAATCGGCGATAGCGCGGATCATGTCGTCGGTGACGTTGCGCAAGTGGTTGTGGACGGCGCGAGCATTCGAGTGACTGGCAATGACCGGTGCCGTTGACGTCTTCAGGATGTCCCAGGTTGTTTGATCGGATGCGTGCGAGACGTCGACGATGATGCCCAGCCGGTTCATCTCCTTCACCGCGGCGTGTCCCAGCCGTGTCAGCCCGCCACGCGAGTCGTTCTCCCAGGTGCCGTCACCGAAGAGCGTGCGCCGCATCCAGGTGAATGAGAGCATACGCAGCCCGACCTGGTAGAAGAGTCGCAGCGTCGCCAGATCCTGTCCCAGGGCTTCGGCGCCTTCGAACGAGAGGAGTGCGGCGATCTTGCCCGCCTCGCGGATGCGGATGATGTCGGCATAGCTTCGCGCCAGTTCGATCTCGTCCTGGTTCTCCTCGATCTCCTGGTACAGCGCGTCGATGACCTGGATGGTAAAGCGTAGCGCGCCGTCGGGCAGGTAAGCGTCGGGTATGAAGATTGGGCAGGTGATCAGCCCGATGCCACCCGCGCGAAAGCTCGGCAGCCAGAACTCGCCGAGCGAGTCGTGGTTACCGTTGAAGCGTTCCTTCAGGACACCGATGGCGAAGTCGTTGTGGGTGTCGACAATACCGATGCGTCGGGTAAGTTCGGCGTCCTCCTGGGTGAACGGTCGTGACGTGCTTGCCATTGTGTTGTCTCTCCCTACCTGGCGATAGTGGTTTGCATCAATTGTGGCGAATCCAATGCTGCGTTTAGGCGGTTTTCACGCTCTTGACATGAAGATCCGAGACGTGATGACGACTTTGGCACTCAGCCGATAGTACGGTGCGAGTAGATCTGCAGTACTGGTGGGGGCGGAGAAGATTACATGGTCGTCGCTGCTCAGTCGACATGCCTCACCACCACGTTATCCGGGCGGTTCGCGAGAACCGTGGCGCATCCTCTGCCCACGCGTCGTCATGGTAGACCCTGGTTTGCTCCGTGGGAATGCCCTATCGACATGGCTTTCCCCGGTGCCTGCTCCACCCCGTCAAAGTCGTTTCGTCGTCGAAAGGGGTAGGAAGAATGAACGCAGCCACGCCCGTTAGTCACGACAAGCATCCGCCCTCCGTCATGATGATGGGTTACAACGGCGCGAACAACACCGGCGCCGAGGCGCTACTACTGGCCGATGTCGAGGACGTTCGGGCGGTACTCGGTCCGGACGCGCTGATCACGGTGCCAACGCTCAACCCGAGCAATCTGCGACGCTACTTACACGAAGGGCCACGCCTCCACATCGTGCCGATGCCGCCGGTCTTCTTTCTGGCCTTACGGCGACTGGTGCGCCAGCACGACCTGATCATGCTGGTTGAGGGCAGCACCTATATGGATACCTGGACCTCGGCGCTGCTGTGGGCCTATCTCTGGGTGACTCACTGTGCTGATAGCGTCGACAAGCCCTGCCTGGCTTACGCGGTTGATGCTGGAACGCTGAAGTCCCTGAACCGGGTGCTGGCTCGGCGTGAGGCCAGCAAGACCGACCTGATCGTGACGCGGTCGGATGCAGCCAGCGAGCGCTTGCGCGCCTGGGGTGTTACGGCGCCGATTGAGTGCACGGCCGACAACGCCTTTACCTTCGACCCAGAGCCTGGGGACGTGGGGCTGTTGCGGCGACTCTGGCCGGAGGCGATTGGTGAGGTCGCCGGTCTATGCCCGGTGAACTTCTACCTCTGGCCAGTCGTGATGCGGCCCTGGGGCGGTCGGGACAATTGCTATCGCTGGCCCTACTACTATTCTCACTCCGCCAGCCGGACACGGGCGCTGGAGGATCTGACCAGGCAGTACGCGGCGCTCGCCGATCACCTGGTGGCCGAACAGCGCATGTCGGTCGCACTGATCTGCATGGAGCAGCTTGACGAACCGCTCGCGCAAGCAGTCAGGGCGCAGATGTCGCATCCGGATGCAGCGCGCGTCTTTTCGGCCCGCGAGTACAACGCGTCGCAGATGACGGCAATTCTCCGCGATCTGGACCTGTTGTTGACCTCGCGCTATCACGCCGCCGTTTTGTCGCTGGCGGCCGCGGTGCCCCAGATCGCCATCGGTCACGACCTGAGATTGAAGACGCTCTACCAGGAGTTGGGGTTGGCGAAGGACTTCTTCGTCGATCCGCACGATTCCGACCTGTATACGACCGTGAGCGACCGAGTGGAGCGGCTGCTGGAGAATCCCTGGCCGATCAAGGAGCTCCTGCTGCGAGGCTACGACGAGCATCTGAAGTGTGCGCGTCATAATCGTGACTTGTTGCGCGCCTTCGTCGTCGACCATGGTTGGGAAGTGGTCGCATGAGCGACACGATTTTGCTCACCGGCGCGACCGGATTCGTCGGAACCGAGATCGCTCGAAAATTGGTGCAAACGCGAGATTGCCGGATTCTGGTGCTGGTTCGTGGTTCGGATCGAGATGCCGCCATACGACGGCTGGCCCGTGCCTGGTGGGATTGGCCGGATCTCGCGGCGGTCCTCGGCACACGCATCGAGCCACTGGTCGGAGACGTGACGCGGGAGGATCTGGGGCTGACCGCGGACGACGAGCGACTGCGTTCCGTCACCCACATCATCCACGCCGCGGCCGATCTGCGTATCGGCGCGAGCCTTTCCGATCTGCGTCAAACGAACGTCCGCGGCACGGCCAACGTGCTGATGCTGGCGAAGCGACTGCACGCCGATCATGGACTCGCGCGCTTTGCCCACGTCTCCACCGCCTATGTCTGCGGTCGAAGACCCGGTGTCGTGCAAGAGCGGGATCTGACCGACGCGTACGGCTTCGCCAACCCCTACGAGCAGAGCAAGTTCGAGGGCGAGCGACTCGTCCGTGCCGCCGCCAACGATCTGCCGATTTCGATATTCCGACCAGGCATGATCGTCGGCGATTCGCAGACGGGCTACATCAAGAACTTCAACACCATCTATCCGCCGTTGAGGTTGTATCTCTCCGGCAAACTGCGCTTGATCCCGACGCGGCCTGACTTGCGAATCAACGTCGTTCCGATCGATTACGTGGTGGACACGATGGTCCGGCTGACCTTCGACCCAGATGCCGAGGGCGGGACGTTTCATCTGACGGCCCCAAATGAACACGCGCCGACGGTTGCCGAGCTTCTGTGGTCGACGCGTCGCTGGGCCGTCGAGGCGTTAGGTGTCTCGCTGCCCCGGCCGCGGTTTGTTCCGCTGCCATCTCGCGCACTGCACGCGGTGGCCGGTCGAGCGCGCGGGAATCTCGCGTCCATCAGGTCGCTCATCCCGTATTTCGCTTCCCGGAGTCAGTTCGACCGTGCCAACGTCGAACGATTGCTCGGGACGTATCGTCCAGATTGGCCGGCGATTCTGCCAGCACTGCTGCAGTACGCGACATCGAAGAACTTCCTGCACCGCTCCGATCGTACGGTGCACGAGCAGATTCTCTTTCGGCTGGACAGGTCGCACCGGCGCGTCACCTATCACGATGTCGTCTGCAGCCAGGTCGTCACGCGATCTGCTTCCGACGTGCGTCAGGAAATTGAGGCCGCCACCGGGGCGTTACGGCGCATGGGTGTTGGGGCCGGAGATCGGGTAGCCATTGTCGGTTTGAACAGTTCGCGGTACCTCGCGCTCGATGCCGCGATCGGTCTACTTGGCGCTGTGAGCGTGCCCCTCTATTACACCAGTCCGCCAAGTGACGTCGACGACGTCCTGTTGGCCAGCAATGCTCGTCTCTTGCTCGTCGGCGCGCCGGGTTTACTCGCGCGTCTGTCAGAGCTTTCCTCGTCCATAGCGGTCGTCTCCTTCTGTCGTAACGATCCACCGTCCGATCTTGATCGTCCAGTCATCGAGTGGGACCAATTTCTTGCCTCCGGTCGTGGAAACCCCTCACACGATGACAGTCCGCTGAGCGGACCGGACGACATCGCAACGCTCCGCTACACATCGGGAACGACCGGTCGACCAAAAGGGGTGGTCTTCACCCACCGTCAACTTCGCTGGATGGCCGAGACACTGGCGGGGATGATCCCCTGGCGGGCACGTCATTCACACGCCACCTATCTTTCGTTCCTGCCGCTGAACCACGTCGTCGAAGGAATCCTGGGCACCTACGCGCCCTACTACCTCCCGGCTCCGGTCGATGTCTACTTCCTGGAGAACATTCGGGATCTGCCCCGGGGACTACCGCTGGTGCGTCCGACCATCTTCTTCTCGGTGCCGAGAGTCTACGAGAAGATCTGGGACAACGTGCGAGAGAACCGGCTTGGTCAGCGTTTCCTGGCGAAACCGGTGACCGGAGGCAATCGGTTCCTTGGAGCGTTCTTGCGCTGGCAGGTACTGCGACGCGCGGGGTTCGACCGTGCCGTCTGGCTGATCGCTGGCTCCGCTCCAGTCGATGAGGAGATGCTGCGTGGCCTGCGCAAGCTTGGCGTTGAGGTTCACAACGCCTATGGACTGACCGAAGCCCCTTTGATCACGATCAACATGCCTGGAGACAACCACATTGGCACCGTAGGCAAACCATTGCCCGAGACTGAGGTCCGAGTCGCGGCGGACGGCGAGGTGCTGGTGCGCGGACCGCAGGTGACGCGCGGTTACGCCGATCCCGCACTTGAGTCCCCGCTAAGTGATGGCTGGCTGTTGACCGGTGATCTTGGACGCTTGACAGACGACCGATCGTTGGTGATCGACGGCCGAAAGAAGGATCTGCTGGCCACCTCGTATGGCAAGAAGATTCAGGCGGCGAAGATCGAAGGCAGATTGCGCAAGATCCCGGGTGTGTCCGAAGCGTTGCTGGTTGGCGAAGGTCGTCCATATTGCGTCGCATTGCTCTGGGTCGAGACAGACCAGCCGCAGAACGTCGACGTCGCCATCCTGGCACTCAACCATGAGCTCTCGCATCCGGAGCAGGTGAAGCGCTGGGCGTTATTGCCGAACGATCTCTCAATCGAGGGCGGCGAGTTGACCGCCAATCTAAAATTGCGACGCAACGTCGTCGAGCAGAGATTCGCGTCGGTGATCGAATCACTCTATGGCGAAGACAGCGCGCAGATCGACCTCATTCACCTCGGCAGCGCACCCCGAGAAGAACGGGTGCCAGTATGAATCTGTTGCTGCGGGCGCTCGATTGTCACCTTCCGGAGCACCTCCGTCGCCGGAGTTTGTTAGAGCTCGCCGAGATCACGGCGGACGCGTTCAATTGTCCGGTCCCGGAATTCGAGGGCCTGAGCAGCGACGAATGCCTGCGACGATATGCCGAGTTCACCCGAGATAGAGCTGAGTTGGTGATCGCCGATGGGAGCGATCTTCGGCAGATTCAGGCCCGCTTGCATGCAGGCGCCTTTCGGCTTGGTAGCAGGCTTCGCCAACAGTTACGCGTCAGCACGATGCCCGACGTCATGTCGGCCGCGCGTCTTCTTTATCGCGGACTGTGCATCGACTTCCATGGCGGTCTCAATGGGGACGTAGTCATATCCAACTGCTTTTTCAGTCAATTCTATTCGAGCGACGTCTGCAATCTGATTTCCGCGCTCGATGACGGCTTCATGGCTGGCCTTGCTGGTGGTGGGCGATTGATCTTCTCGCGGCGCATCACCGAGGGGCACGAGCAGTGTCGGGCCTGCTTCCGACGATCGGAGCATTCAGCGTGAAACGAGCGATAGTTGTCGGCTCCGGGGCCGGTGGCGCCACCGTGGCAAAAGAGCTTCAGAGAGCGTTCGATGTCACGGTGCTGGAAGAGGGTGGTAAGTTCCAGCCGCTGCGGCCGTCGCTGCATCGACTCGAGACGATCCGTAAGACGGGCCTGCTACTCGACGAGCGGGAGATTCCGCTCATCTTCCCCAACATGCGAATTCGCAAGGTCGAAGATGGCCTCGTTCTGATCAACGGGCGTGGATTGGGCGGCACCACCACCATATGCACGGCCAATGGGTTGCGCATGGATCAGGACCTGCGCGCAATTGGGATCGATCTCGACCGTGAGTTCGACGAAATCTATCAGGAGATCCCGATTTCGACCGCGCATCAGCAGAATTGGACAGCGACCACGCGGCGACTGTTCGAGATCTGCCAGGAGATGAACCTCGATCCATGGCCCGCGCCGAAGATGGGCGCGTACGAGCGCTGTCAGCATTGCGGGCGCTGCATCTTCGGCTGCCCGCATGGAGTCAAGTGGGATAGCCGAGCATTCCTGCGGGTGGCGACCGATGCCGGAGCCAAGGTGCTAACCGATAACCGGGTCGAACGAATCGTGTTAGAGAACGGGAGGGCCGTCGGCGTTCGAGCGCGGCACGGGCTGAAGAGCGTCTTCTATCCCGCGGATCTTATTGTCCTGGCGGCGGGTGGGCTCGGCACGCCAGCCATCCTCGACGCTTCGGGCATTGCCTGCGAACCGCACCTCTTCGTCGATCCGGTTCTATGGGTGGCCGGACGCGCGGTGGGAAACGAGCTGTGCCACGAGGTCGAAATGCCGTTTATCGTCCAGCGCGAGTACATGATTCTGTCTCCGTACTTTGACTACCTCAGCTTCTTCTTCAATCGGAGCGCACGCTATGCGGCTGCCGACACCATCGGTATGATGATCAAGCTTGCCGACGGGAGCGGGGGCAGCGTTACCGCAGATGGCGTGACCAAGACGTTGGATGCGATCGATCATCAACGGCTTCGCGAAGGCGTCAACATCAGTCGCTCGATCCTGCGCCGATTTGGCGTCGACGCGGACACGATCTTCCTGGGGACGATCAATGCCGGTCATCCAGGTGGAACGCTGCCGCTGACTGAGCGAGAAGCAGCAACCATGCACGATCCGCGACTGCCCGAGAATGTCTACGTCGCTGACTCGACGCTGATCCCGAAGGCGCTTGGTAACCCGCCCATCCTGACGATCATCGCGCTGGCGAAGCGCGTCAGCCGCCGCTGTATCGAAGCGTTGGCGGCCGAGGATGCGCAGGCCAATCCGGCATCAGCCGACTAACCCGAGAGCACAGGGACAATATCTCCATGTTCGACGATCTCTGTTGGTGGTAACGTAAACCTGCGGATCGACGAGACGAACCGGGCCACCTGTTGACCTCGGCCCAGTCGCCTATCGTGCCGCACGGCCGGACCGTGCTGGCCGTGGATCTCACATACACTGAAAGTGATCGGATGCCAATGCCGTTCGAGGATGCGCGGACGTAGATCGTCTCGCCCGCGGCAGCGCCCCGCACGGCTCGTCACCTGGAGGTACAGGTATGAACGCGCCCGGCGCACCCGGCATCAGCCCCACCTGGAGTAGTAGCGCAAAGGATGGAGTGAGCGCCTCGCTCTCCGGATCCCGCATCTGGCTGACGATCGGTCGAGGAATCCTCAACGAGGTCTACTGGCCCCGCGTCGACAGTCCGCAGATGCGCGATCTCGGCTTCATCGTGGCCGATGACGCTGGATTCTGGAGCGAAGTCAAGCGTGACTCCGAATATGAACTGGTTACGCCGCAACCTGGCGTTCCGGCATATAGCGCCGTCCACCATCATGAACGCTACACCCTGCGTATCGATTTCTGCCCTGATCCCGAGCGGGACGTCGTATTGCTGCACGCGCGCCTTGATGCCGCCCCCGAGATGAAGCTCTACCCGCTGCTCGCGCCGCACCTGGGGAACAGTGGGTATGACAACACGGCCTGGGTCGGTTCAGTGGCCGGGCGGATGGCGCTAACAGCGTCGGCCGAGCGAGCGAGTCTGGCACTCTGCGCGGTCGGCAAGGGACGACTGGACGCGTTCACCCGTGGCAGCGTCGGATACGTCGGAGCATCGGACGGCTGGCGTGACTTTCATGCCAACGGCCGGATGACCTGGACGTACGATCGGGCTGAAACGGGAAACGTCGCTCTGATGGGGGAAATCGTCGAGCACGATGTCACGCTGGCGCTCGGATTTGGCGAGGTGCCCGAAATGGCCCAAACGCTAGCTCTGTCGAGCCTTCAGACTCCGTTTGACGAATCCTGGCACCGGCATACGGTCGAATGGGGTACCTGGCAAAGCAATTGCCGCCTGCCGGATGTTACCGCGGCCGGACTGCTGCACGAGGCGCGCGTCTCGGCCGCCGTGCTGAAGATCCATGAGGATGAGACGATGCCCGGTGCTCTGGTAGCAAGCTTGAGCGTTCCGTGGGGGCAAAGCCGCGACGATGCGGGTGGCTATCACCTGGTCTGGTCGCGCGATCTGGTCGAGGCGGCGGGCGGTCTGCTCGCGTTCGGCGCACTGCCCGACGCCCGGCGTGTACTCGGATATCTGATGAGCACGCAGAAGGCGGATGGTCACTGGACGCAGAACCAGTGGCTCGATGGTCGTGCCTTCTGGACCGGTATTCAACTAGACGAAACAGGCTTGCCAATTATCCTGGCGCAGGCACTTAAAGACCGCAACTTCATCGACGGGCTCGAAGTGACTGCCATGATCCAGCGTGCCGCGACCTATCTGGCAATCAACGGACCGGTGACGGGTCAGGACCGCTGGGAAGAGGATGCCGGGCTGTGTCCGTTCACGCTCGCCGTCGAGATCGCCGCGCTGGTCTGTGCCGCCGATTTCCTGGATGACCCGGCTCGACAGTACGCGCTCGAACTGGCCGACACCTGGAACAGCCGCATCGAAGACTGGACCTACGTGCACGATACCGATCTGGCACGCCGCCATAACGTCTCAGGCTATTACGTGCGGATCGCTCCGCCCGAGGTCGCGCAGACCGATGATCCGATGACCGGTTTCGTGCCGATCAAGAATCGGCCGCCCATGGATACGAACGAGCCAGCCGAGCAGATCGTCGGGCTCGATTTCCTTGGCCTGGTGCGCTTTGGCCTGCGCCGTGCCGACGACCAGCGGATTCGCGACACGGTCAAGTTGGCTGACGACTTGCTCAAGACGGACACTCCGAACGGGCCGGTCTGGCATCGTTACAATGATGACGGCTACGGCGAGCATGAAGATGGCAGTCCGTTCGACGGAACCGGCATCGGACGCGGCTGGCCCTTGCTGGTTGGCGAGCGCGGCCACTACGCTCTCGCCGTCGGTGAGCCAGTCGAACCGTACCTCGAATCGATGTGCCAGATGTCGAGCAAAGGCGGCATGATGCCGGAGCAGGTGTGGGATACCACCGACATCCCCGAGCGACGGCTCTTCCTGGGTCAGCCGAGCGGATCGGCCATGCCGCTCGTCTGGACTCATGCTGAGTATCTGAAGCTGCTGGCGAGCATGGTCGAGGGCGCACCGATCGACCGCCCGAAGCCCGTTTGGGAACGCTATCATGGTAATCGGCCCGAAGTCCGCTGGGCTGCCTGGCGCTTCAATCAGCAGATTCGCTCGATCTCAGCGGGCAAACTCTTGCGTGTCGAGGTGCGAGCCGCAGCGCGAGTTCACTGGTCAGCGGGCGAACAGGCGGAATGGCAGGATTCCGAGACGCGAGACACCGGCCTTGGCATCCACCTGGTTGACCTTCCCACCGACACGCTCGAGCCAGGTGCCACGATTAAGTTCACCTTCTTCTGGCGAGACAGCCAGTGCTGGGAAGGGAAAGACTTCGCGGTTCAGGTCGGGAACAACGGATAGAGCCATCAGGAGGGTTGACGATGAGCGGGATATTGAGCGGCAAAAAAGCGTTAGTGACCGGTGGCGACTCGGGCATTGGCGCAGCCATCGCGCTTGCGCTCGCGGGCGCCGGTGCCGACGTAGCGATCAACTATCACCGGAATGTTGAAGCAGCCAACGCGGTCGTCGATCAGATCACGGCGCGGGGCGTTAAGGGCATGAGCCTGCAGGGGGATGTGGCCGAACCCGGTGACGTCGAGAAGACGTTCGCCACGCTGGAGAAGGATTGGTCCCCGCTCGACATTCTGGTCTGCAGCGCTGGGATCGACGGTAAGCCTGCGCGCGGTTGGGAAGCCGACCCCGAGCAGTGGATGGGCGTCATCAAGATCAACCTGCTCGGTGCCTATCTGAACGCACGTCAGGCGCTGATGCAGATGGTGCAGCGACGCTCGGGTGTCATCATCAACATCAGTTCGGTACATGAAGTCATCCCCTGGGCCGGGTTCAGTGCCTACACCGCGAGCAAGGCGGGCGTCAGCATGCTGACCAAAACGCTGGCACAGGAGGCGGCCGAGTTTGGCGTGCGCGTGCTGGCCGTCGCACCAGGGGCAATTCAGACTCCGATCAATCGTAACGTCTGGGACGATCCGGAGGGGCTGAAAGACTTGCTCGATAAGATCCCAATGGGACGCATGGGAACGCCGGAGGAAATCGGTCGTCTCGTTGTCACTTTGGCCTCCGAGGACGCATCCTATGTGACGGGGACGACTGTCTTTGCCGACGGCGGAATGACCTTGTATTCCAGCTTCCGGCATGGCGGATGACGGAAATTGCCGTGTGGGATGATCCAGGTGGGCGGGAGTGGGCAGGATCGGGGACAAGTGTCGGTACGCGTAGCGTGTATTAGAAGGAGACAACAGGCCCGGTGATTCTGCTGCATTCTCGGTTTGCGGTGTCGATCATTCTGTATATGTTCATCGTCGGCTTCTGGGGAATCATCAGCTACTTCAGGAAGACAGAGGTGACCGGAAGCTATCGAGGCACCCTCGTCATTGGCGAGTTGATGCTGATCCTGCAGGGCGTGTTCGGAATTACGCTCGTTATCTCGGGATACCGCCCGGCTCAGCCGCTTCACTTCCTTTATGGCGGCCTCTCCGTCTTCATTCTGCCGCTCCTGATGAACTACGTAAGGGTACGACCGAAGCATCAGGGTCCGCTGATTTATGGTATCGGTGCGATATTCATCGCGGGATTGGCAATCCGCGCCATGATGACCGGGGCGTAGCCTCGAAAACGACTCTCCCGGGCGGTCGCCACCCAAGAGGCCGCCCTTACAGCGGTAATCCCAACGGTTGACGCGGCTGACCCTCGATAGAGAAGCGCAGACACCGTGGGCAGACGCAGTCTGCCCCAACAGACGAAGGTCAACGATACCGCAATACGCCCTGGCACATAACCTTCTGCAAGAATCGCAACGCCCAACGATGCGTCGCCGAGTCCCGCTATTTCGGACCATGGACTGGCTTCGTCTGTGGCACTCCTCCGGGGTGGTGTGCGGGATTTATGGAGATTCGGGCTCAGAATGGAGCGGATGTTGGTCGATCTGTTTGCGGGCATACCGGTAACCGACTACGGAGTAGCCGTGCAGTGGTATGAACGGCTATTCGGCGCGCCACCGTCGTTCCTCCCGACGGACGACGAGGCTGTCTGGGAGCTTGCAGAGCACCGGTTTGTCTTCATTGAGCGGCAGCCCGATCGCGCCGGTCATAGCAGGCACCTGGTCTTCGTGGACGATCTCGATGCGTTGACTGCGCAGATCGCCGCGCGAGGACTCACGACCGCGGTGCAGGAGACTCTCCCCAATGGTGTCCGAAGGGTCGCCTACCACGACCCGAGCGGCAACAGGTTTGAGTTTGGCGGTGCCCCACGGTGACCCGCCTGCGCTGTGCGTGCGTTGAGCGGCACGAACCCTGATCGAGGATCGCTTGGTTCCGCGCGTTCCATCACCTCAGCCACCACAGTTGGCAACGATCTGACCCCCAAATTGATGGCCGAGCGCAACGCCTCTGTGCTCGCAGTTGGCAGTCAGCTTGTCCACGGTTTGCCAGTCGTTGTAGCCAAGTTCACTCATCTATTTCGGCCGTGATGCGGTGAGTGGCGAAGGGCAGCCACTTAGGGCTGCCCTCACCATGTTCGGTCCTTGCGCCTGCTACTGGCGGCGTCACTTGCGGGATTCGAGGAACGACACCAGTTGCGATAACTCGCTCGGATTTAAGATCGTGCCGTAGGCAGGCATGTTGTGACCTCCGTTCAATATGCGCCACGTCAGCTCGTCGTTCGATAACTGCGAGCCGATATGGGTCAGGTTCGGGCCACGTTTCCCTCCGGCATTAGCGATGCTGTGGCACATCATGCAACCGGAGTTCTGGTAGACGTAGGCTCCTGCTAACTGCTGACCTTGCAGCGGTTGCATGACCTGGGCTGGGAGCGGTGGCGGTGACAGATCAGGCGACCAAGGCGCCCGTTCTCCTTCCGCTACGAGTACTGCCATGATGACCAGCGTTGTCGCCACGATCCCAATCGTCCACGGACGACGTGTTGGGCTGCGCTCGCCCTTGTTCGAGATGAACGGAACCGAAAGGAGACCCAGGACACCGAGGAGCGGAGCACCGACGATGACGTACGGCTCAGCCCAGGTCGGCATCAAGGCCAGAATCGCGAAATACCAGAGAAACTCCCAGTCAGGCCGCGGATAGACCTTGATCAAAGTTGGGTCGGCCTGGGCGGCGAGGACCTTCGGTCCGACTGTGACTGCCAGTGTCAGGACAATCGCGCCTACGGCCAGTGCGAAAACGACGTCACGCCAGGCGGCGTCTGGCCAGAAGGGGATACCTTCTTTGTGCAGGAGTTCCTCGTATTCCTGCTCGTACGTAGCCGGGTCAACCTTATGGCCCGGTACCGGCGGCTCGGAAATGCCGTGTAGCACAACCAGATACAAATGAATGCCGACGAAGATGAATATCAGTGCGGGTATGATGAAGACGTGTGTCGCGTAGAAACGAGTGAGCGTCTGCCCACCGACGGTATGTCCACCAACGATGGTGTATCCGAGCCACTGGCCAATGAACGGGACGCGACCGGCCTGCTCGGCACCGACGACGATTGCCCAGTAGGCGTCCTGATCCCAGCGCAGTAGCTGACCAGTAAACGCCATGCCGAGCGTCAACATGAAGAGTCCGACGCCGATGAGCCAGTTCATCTCGCGCGGATACTTGTAGCTCCCCATCATGAAGACACGGATCATATGGAGCGTAATCAGCACGATCATGGCTGAGGCGCCCCAATAGTGAATGCCGCGGACCACGCTGCCGAGCACTTCGACGTTGGTTATCCATTGCAGCGAGTCGTAGGCGCTACTCGGGGCAGGTACGTAACTGAATGCAAGGGCGACGCCGGTAATTACCTGCACCGTGAAGGCAACCAGGGTCGCGCTTCCGAGCACGTACCACCAGTTGACATCCGCTGGCACCGGGTGCGCGACGACCTTCATGATGTATTTCGACCACGCGAGCCGATGATCCAGCCATTCCCAGGTTCTCTTCCACATTCCCGTTCACCACCTACTATGCTAAACGATTGGCAAGTTACGTGTTTTGATCAGGAGCGACCCGTTCTCAATGCGCCAGTCATAATGGAAGAGGTGTCGGGGCGGTGGACCGCCGGCAACTTCGCCGTTCGAGTAGTAAACACCGCCGTGACACGGGCAAAAGAAGAGTTGGGCACCTTCGACCCAGTTCACCGGGCAGCCCAAATGCGTGCAGTTGATCGCGAACACCGTGAACGTACTCTGGTCGTTCCGGCGAACCCAGGCCGCCGTTTTGGCGGTTTGACCCGCCCAGGCAAGTGGCGAGGGATCCTGGAACGAGACTTCGACCGTCTTCCCGACGACGAAGTTGTCAAACGGTCCAATGTCCTGCCAGATATTCTGTGACGGCTTGATCAGTGGACTGAAGATGTACGCGATGAGCGGCACGCTTACCACCGCTCCTGCAAGCCCGGCCATCCCAAGGCTGAACCAATTCAGGAGGCGGCGCATCGCTTCCCGACGGTTCATCAATCTATTCACTTAGGAGCTCCCTCATCCAGCCAATAAATCCGATAACGAAGATCGCGACACCAAACACCGAAAACGCGAAGCGGGTGCCAATTCCCCAGAATAGGAAGGCGATTCCCGCCGCCACAACCAACGGCCAATAGGA
This sequence comes from uncultured Chloroflexia bacterium, assembly GCA_963782955.1. Lineage (GTDB taxonomy): Bacteria > Chloroflexota > Chloroflexia > Thermomicrobiales > Thermomicrobiaceae > CALAGB01. The sequence continues at coordinate 374,176 of CAWALJ010000003.1, forward strand.
GGACGGCGCCTCGTGTACACCCGGTGGTGCCGGATAGTCGGTCGCGATGGTCTCGTACGTGCCACCGGTCCGTGCGTGGTCGATCTCCTCAGGAGGCGCAGGTTCCCTGCTTTGTTCCTGATACCGTCGCCGACTGCTCGGGCGGAACCGGTCGAGCAGATACAGCAGGCCAAACATGATCGTGCCACCCACCGAGTCTTCGACAAGGTCACGCCCAGACGTCGTCGAGTTGGCGTCCTCCTCAACCTGATCGTTCTGTGGGTTCGGTTCGCTCTCTCGCTCGTTCATCGCATCCAACCTCTACTGCGTTCAAGCCGATCAGAACTGGAATATGCTCATGAAGTAGACCACTGAGAAGATAACGATCCAGACGAGGTCGACGAAGTGCCAGTAGTAAGAGATCGATTTGATCGCCGATTCGTGTTTCCCTTCGCCGATCTTGCCGGCCAACGACAATCCCAGCATGGCTATAAGCATCAAGATGCCGATGGTCACGTGAGCGCCGTGGAATCCGACCAGGGTATAGAAGGATGAAGTGAAGACGTTCGTGCTGATCTTGATGTTCTTGGCGTACATGCCTGAGAACTCGGTGATCTGGCCGATGATGAAGATGATGCCGAGCAGGATCGTGACACCGAGGAGCATGTTGAATATCCGCTTGCGGTTTCGTGCCAGGAACCGTTCAGCGATGATCAAGGTGATGCTGCTCGCCCAGAGAGCGACGCTGAATGCTGCCGTTCGCGCGACATCCAGATCTTTCGGTGACGGCCCGCTGCCGACGGCGCGACGATGAAATTCGATATACGCAGCCAACAGTGATCCGAAGAAGATAACCTCGGAAGAGATCAGCACCAACATGCCGATGGCTGGCGTGCCTGCCCGCGAGAAGAAGTCGGTCGCAGCTTGTGCTCGAGGCTCCACCACCGGCCCGGCAACGTCTGCGATTTCGTGCGCGGTTGACGCGCCGGGGTAAACAGTTGCCTGTCGTTGCGCGACCTGAACCTCTTGCGACTGCGGTCGATACAACGGTCGGGAATCGTTGATTGGTACCGGCGGTATCGTTGCGAAGTTGTACGGTGGCGGTGGGGAAGAGGTTGCCCACTCAAGTGTCCAGGCATTCCACGGATTCGGTCCGGCAATTTCGCCGTGACGTGCGCTCTCAAAGATGTTGATGACGAAGATGAGCGTGGCGAGCGCCATGATGAAGGCGCCAATCGTCTCAATGAAGTTGAGCATGCCCCACCACGGAAGATTCGGATAGGTGTGTACGCGGCGCGGCATACCCATCAGTCCGAGGATGTGCATTGGGAAGAAGGTGAGGTTGAAGCCGATGACCATCAACCAGAAATGCCATTTGCCCCAACGCTCGCTCAGCATTCGGCCGAACATCTTCGGGAACCAGTAGTAGGTGGCGGCAAACATGGCGAATGCGGTTCCACCGAAGAGCACATAGTGGAAATGCCCGACGACGTAGTAGGAATCGGTTAGTTGCCAGTCGATGGGGACGTTGGCGAACTGAACGCCGGTGATGCCGCCAATCGTGAATTGCGCGATGAAGGCGATGCAGAAGAGCATGGCCGTGGTCATGCGCACGCTTCCGCCCCACATCGTTCCGATCCAGTTGAAGATCTTGATGCCGGTTGGGATGGCAATGGCCATGCTTGCGGCTCCGAAGGCCATCTCCGCCGGGAACCCGATTCCAACCGCGAACATGTGGTGGGCCCAGACGCCGAATGAGAGGAGGCCGATGGCCCAGCCGGATGCGATCACGATCGAGCGACCGAACAGGGGCTTGCGCGAAAAGACCGGAATGATTTCCGAGATCATGCCGAACGCCGGCAAAACCATGATGTAGACCTCTGGATGCCCGAACCACCAGAAGAGGTTCTGCCAGAGGACCGGATCGCCACCCGCGGAAGCGACGAAGAACTTGCTTCCTAGCGTGCGGTCGAACAGCAGCATGATCTGCGAGGCGGTGAGACTTGGAATTGCGTAAAGAATCAGGAAACCGTTGATGAATGACATCCAGACGAAGACCGGCATACGACGCATAGTCATGCCCGGAGCTCGTTCGGTGATGACCGTGACGATGATGTTGATGCCGGTGCCGATGGTGCCGAAACCGGTCGTCAGCAGACCGAGAATCCACCAATCGACGTTGTGGCGCAGCGTGAATGGAATCTCAGTCAACGGCGCGTAGGCGAACCAGCCAGCATCGGGCGGTGCTTGGTTTGCGATGCTGTAGTAGATTATCAGGCCGCCAAACACGAGCAGCCAGAATGTGAGCGCGTTCAGGCGTGGAAACGCCATGTCACGGGCGCCGATCATCAACGGCATGAAGTAGTTGATGAAGCCGATCAACATCGGCATGACCACCAGGAAGATCATGGTGGTACCGTGCAAGGTGAACATGCCGTTGTACTCAGCAGGTGTCAGCACCCTCTGATTTGGCAGTGCCAACTGGATGCGAAGCGACAGGGCTTCGACTCCACCCACGATGAAGAAGAAGAGTGTTGCTCCAAGGTATAGCAGCCCGATCTTCTTGTGGTCAGTCGTCGTAAGCCACTCGACGAGTACGTCGTAGCGTCTTGACTCGGGGAGTTCTTGAGCGTGCTCGGCGGTCGCCATCCCTATTTTTGCCCTTCCAGATACGCGACGAGCGCATTCAACTGGTCTTGAGAGAAGCGGAAGCTGGGCATGTGAACGCCAGGCTTGACTTGCTGCGCGTTATCGATCCATTTCGCGAGATTCTGAGGAGTGTTGGTGAGTACGCCGGAGCCAATCCACGAACGGCTCCCGAAGTGCGTTAGGCTCGGACCTACTCGACTCAACACGTGGCAGTTGACGCAAGTATTACTCGTGAAAATCTGCTCGCCCTGCTTTTCCAACGCAGTTGTGGGAGCGGGGGGTGGCGTCCGCTGTTGGGCTACCCAGGTGTCAAAGTTCGCCTTGGTCTCGTTGACAACGCGAATCCGCATCCAGGCGTGCTCCTCCCCACAGAACTCCGCGCAAAATCCGTCGTAGGTGCCCGCCTTGGTGATGTTCAGGTTCATCACGTTGATCTTGTTGGGGAAGGCATCTTGCTTCCAGCCGAGATCAGGAACCCAGAAGCTGTGGATGACGTCGGCGCTGGTGATGTTGAGCTTGATGGGCGTGCCAACTGGGAGGTAGAGCTCACCGGCGGTGTCGATTCCGTAGCTGGGGTATTGGAACTCCCACCACCACTGGTGGCCGATGACGTTGATCTGGAGAGCGTTCGAAGAGGAGGCTTCGACGGCTTTCATGGTGACCCCGGAGTAGATGGCCAGGGCGGTGAGCATCAATACCGGAATGGCGATCCAGGTGAATTCAAGCTTGGTGTTGCCTGCGCGCTGGTACGGCTCGTCGTCATCATCTTTGCCCCGATACTTCAGCAGGATCCATCCGAGCAAGCCGAAGACGATTAAGAAAACAATTCCCGATAGTCCAAGAACTACCAAAAACTGATTGTAGATGGTGGTGCCCTGAGAACTGACCGGGTTGAAGACCGGGAAGGTCGTACCGCAGCCGGTTGTCAAAATGAGCAATCCCAATATGAGAAATGGTATCCAGCGACGATTCCTGGGATCGCGAGTTCGCCCGTTTCGCAATCGTTTCATGGTTCTCCTCATGGTCTCCTCCGCGGTGAGGAGACCGTTCGTCCAACGCCCGTTTAGCTTTAGGCCTTCCTAACCTAGAGCCTTGTCAGAATTATTGGGACAAAATCATGAGTGAGTACTTGAGTTGTTCGGCTCGACGCAAGGATTAACCCGTCCCTTAAACCGAGATGTCGCCCCGCACAATTCATGCCTATACTGCAAAGCAATCCTTCGTTTTGTCAAGCGATCGATACTGCAATGCTGAGTTTCCGGACGTGCGCTTTTTCGACGCAGTCATGACTCGTTGGCGTACGCGAAATCGGTTCGTGCCCGAGTAGGTGCGCGGTCCAGCTAAAAGTAGCTCGGAGATAACGTTAGCCGATTCACCCGGACGCCGGGAGTTGCTGGCGCCCGGGTACGCTCACGGGCGTCTTACCATTGCGCGGTCACGCCACCATCGACGACCAGGGTGGTGCCTGTCATGAAGGACGAGTCGTCGCAGGCGAGAAAAAGCGCGGAGCGGGCCAGTTCGTCCACCTGACCGATGCGCTTCACTGGCATTCGCTCGATGATCTCGCGAGCGTGCTCCTCCGCGTTCGCGCGATTGCCGTGCAGGAGAGGTGTGTCAACCGGCCCTGGACAGAGACAGTTTACCCGAATACCCTGTGCCGCGTGGTCGACCGCGATGGCGCGCGCCATGCCGACTAGACCAGTCTTCGACGCGCAGTAGGCAGCCGCGTTCTCGGTACCGACCAGCGCCAATTCTGACGCGGTGAAGATCACCGATCCGCCACCGGTCTCGATCATACGCGGAATCGCGTGCTTTGCGCAGAGAAAGCCACCGCGCAGGTTCACGGAGATGACCCGATCGAAGGCTTCCTCGGGCATGTCGATCACGTTGAAGCGCGAGCTGATGCCCGCGTTGGAGAACATCACGTCTAGCCGTCCGAAGCGCTGAATCGTCTGCTCAACCAGGCGGGCGACGTCTTCGCCGTGGCTCACGTCGGTCGGAAGACCGAAGGCCATTTCCCCGGAGTCGTCAATCGAGCCGACGGCTGCGGCGAGCCGTTCCGCATTGATATCGGCCAGCGCGACGCGTGCGCCCTCGGCCACGAACAGCTTGGCCGACGCGAGACCAATGCCAGACGCGGCACCGGTAATGATCGCGACCCGCCCTTCCAGACGTCCTGCCATTGTTGCCCTCCTCCCGAATTGCTGCGGTGATTGCCGCTCACGTGGTCGATGATGCCCGTACTCTACCGTAGTGACCGACCGAGTGGGCCTGTGGGTTTCCTCGGGCGGGTTGACTGGTTGATAATCGAGTGGCGAGTCGACGTGCCAGGCGTCGGCGTCTGTGGACGCGCCGCGAAGCGCGGCATGATGACGGGGAGCATGTAATGGATCTGGATCTGGCGGGAAAAGTCGCGATCGTACCGGCGTCGAGCCAAGGGTTGGGCAAAGCGGTGGCGCTGGCGTTTGGCCGAGAGGGCGCCAACGTGGTGATGTGCAGTCGAGATCAAGCGGCGATTGAAGCGGCCGCCGAAGAGGTGCGCGGTACGGGCGCCGACGTGATCGCGATGACGTGTGACGTCACCAAGCCGGAGGAGATCGAATCCCTCATCAGCGCGGCGGCGGGACGCTTTGGCGGTGTCGATATTCTCGTGACCAACGCGGGCGGTCCGCCTGCTGGCACGTTCGATCGATTCAGTGATGAGGACTGGCAGGCGGCCTTCAACCTGACGCTGATGAGCGCGGTGCGCATGATTCGTGGCGTTCTGCCGTCGATGAAGGCGCGCGGCGGCGGGTCGATCGTGGCGATGACCTCATCGTCGATCAAACAGCCGATCCCGAATCTGCTCCTCTCCAACGTGATGCGTTCGGGCGTCGCGGCCATGGTCAAGACGCTGGCTGATGAGGTCGCCGAGGATCATATTCGGGTCAACACCGTCGTTCCGGGACGCATCGCTACCCAGCGCATTGCCCAGCTCGATCAGGCGAATGCTGCTAAGCAGGGTGTCGATGAGGAGACGATCCGCAATCGTTCGTTGGCGCAGATTCCGTTGAAGCGCTACGGCGAGGCGGAGGAGTTCGCCGATATGGTCGTCTTTCTCTCCTCCGCTCGCGCGTCCTACATCACCGGTGCGACGGTTCAGATCGATGGTGGCATGATCCGGTCGCTCTGGTAGGCCGTCTTACTCGGCAGGCGATTCAGGGTCCCAGTGCCAACCTTTGCCCGCTTGCGACACGTGACCAATGCCGGGGAAGGGGAAGTGGTAGATCAAGATGCGGGCGTTGTCAGCGACCGCGCGATCGTAGATGCGGCGACGTGTTTCGATGGCGACGTCCGGTAGAAAATCGAAGGCGGGCTGCCAGGACGGTTGCGCCAGGTGCACCGGATTGATGGCGACGTCGACGAGATTGAGCAATTGGTCGTCGCCCGATGCGATGACCAGACCCATGTGGTGGGTGGTGTGGCCGGGGGCGGGAAGGGCGTAGATGCCGGGAACGATCTCTTCGCCATCACGACCCTCGATCAGGTCGAGCTGTGACTCGATTGGCGGGAGATAGGTGCGTGCCCAACTCCCCATGAACTGATCGAGTTCTCCCAGGTTATGAAGCTCTCCAGCGGCGGCCTTGTTGAGGTTAGTCTCATCGGTCCAGAAGTCCCACTCGCCCTGGCGCATGACGACGCGAGCGTTGGGGAAGGCCGGGTTCCCCTCGGCGTCGACGGTATTGCCGATGTGATCGGGATGCCCGTGTGTCAGGATAAGTGTGTCGATACTCGCAGGATCGATCCCCGCTTCGCGCAGATTTTCCAGCAGATGGCCGGTCGTCGGCGCGAATGGGCCGATGCCCGCGTCGATCAACACGCGGTGACTACCGGTGTTGACGACGACCGAGGTCAGCGAGGATTGCACCATGTCTGTGGGCATGCCGTGCGCCTGCAGTACGCGATCACGATCGGCGTCGGGTGCGTTGCCGAACACGACCATGGCGGGGAATGCTGACTGACCGTCGGTGACGGCGGTACATTCGAATGATCCAACCGAGAATTGATGGACGGACTGACTCACACGTGCCTCCTCGGAACGCCGGACATTGACGATGTACGGCGGTAAAGCGTTGGTTCTGCAGCTTTGTACGGACCTTGTTTCCTGAACGAAAGCTGCGTACACTGGAAGTGTACGCAGCGTGTGCCGCAGCGCCAGGCGACGCACGAGGTGGACACCATCGAGTAGCTGCTTTCCGGGGGTTGTGCTGGCTACTCGAAACCGGCCCGGCAAATGGGTCGGAAGGAGCCGGGGATCGATACCGGCTCCTTACTTTGTGACGTGGTTCAGAGCGACAAGAGTCGCTCTATCGTTCCGTACGTGCCATCAGTCAACCCCAGCGGCTCTTCCTCAGAGCCGACCAGCTTCCCCTGGAACGTGTGGCCACTGGTAATCAGATTGAGCTTGGATCCGCTTCCTTTGCGCCACAGCACAAACCCAACCTCGGTCAATGCATGCACCTGATGGAGATCGAGCTTGTACTCATCGGTCTCGATGGTGGTCGGTTTCCAGTTTTCCCGTTGAATTCGCTGCATCAGTTTGCTTGCGGTACTCACGCCAATCCTGCACTCCGTCGTGTCGTACGCCTGAACTCGGTCGTTCGAATCGATCTGGTCGCAGTCCAATGAGCAGGAGTCGTGCCAGTGCGTAGATTCTGGCTCGTATCCCGACTCTGGCAGCCGCTGCCGGCTAGCCGAACGCCAGCGCGACGATGCCGAGTACCATAGTGCCGGCGGCGATCAATCGACGTGGCGCGTGACCCTCAGAGAGCAAGCGCGCTCCCATCACCGTGCCGATCAGGATGCTGATTTCGCGCGCTGGAGCGACGTAGCTGACCGGCGTGAAGCTCATGGCGGTCAGCACCAGAACGTAGGCTAGCGGGCTCAATATCGCTACTCCGAGGACTTCCCGGCGGTACTTCGCCCAGAGTGCGCGAACTTCGGCGGGACGGCGGGCGGCAATTGGGGCCAGGAAGAGGCTGCGGACTCCGGCCGATCCCAGGTCCTGGATGAGCGGGGGAATCATCAAGACACTCACGGCGTGCTTGTCCCACAGCGTGTAGGTGGCAATGAACAGGCCGGTCAGTACACCGTACATCACCGCCACGTGGTTGCCACTCTGGCGCAAAGCAGATGGACCACCGGTGAAGATGAACAGACTGACGATAACCAGCGCTGCCCCCACCAACCCGAGCGCGGATGGTCGTTCGCCAAGGATCGCGATGGCGCCGATGGTGGCGAGCGTAGGCCCGGTTCCGCGCGCCAGCGGATAGACCAGCGACAGGTCTCCGACCTGGTAGCCTCGCTGCAAGATCAGAAAGTAGCCAATGTGAATGATGCCGCTGCCCACGACGAAGAGGATCTCGAGCGGTCCGAAGTGTGGCCGCTGGATCAGCACGATCAGTGCAACGATCGGCGAGTAAATGATGATCGAGAGGGTGCCGAAGAGCCAGATGAAGGTCGGACCACCGCCGACGCGCTTGACGAGCAGATTCCAGGATGCGTGGATGAACGCGGCCGTAAGGACCAGGGCAAGCGCCAGAAAAGACACCGATGAGGCTCCTGCTTCATGTAGCCCGGCGATAATGCCAGGCACAATGATCCGGCTACCTCAAGCCTTTTCTGCCGTCAGTTGTGCGATCGGAAAAGCACCGACCGTGGCGCCGCTTGGTCCAGACTCTTCACTGCCCTGATTTTCGGAGCCACGGCGGGCGGAAAACGGAACCCTAGGCGCAACCACAAGCTGAGGCGAGTATAGCATCGAATGTTTAGAGACTGTGAAGTCTCAACCTCGGTTCGGGCCCTGCCGCGAGACGCTAACTCAGGCCGGGATCAGACTTCTTCGAAGAGAAGTGCATCCTCGTCGAAGTGTCGGTAGCAGGCCCGTCCAGCCCGTTTGGCGGCGTAGAGGGCGGTGTCCGCCCGGATCAGCAGGTCGTCCGGCTCGATTGATTCACCCGTTGCCAGCGAGATGCCGATGCTCGCGGTAATCGTCATCACATGGTCGTCAAGATGCACCGGGAGTCTGATCGCTTCGAGGATACGCGAGGCGGCGTGCTCTGCGTCGTCTCGAGAGGTCAGTCCTTCCAACAGGACTACGAATTCGTCCCCACCCAAACGCGCGACGGTCTCTCCGGCTCGCGCGGCAGCTCGGAGGCGCTCGCCGATGCGGGCCAGCAGTCGGTCACCGATCGCGTGGCCGAGCCGGTCATTGACCTGCTTGAATCCGTCAAGGTCCAGATAGAGCAAGCCGACCGTTGTCCCGGCGCGATTGGCGCGGGCAAGGGCTCCCTGCATGTCGCTCTGCAGCAAAGTGCGATTCGCGAGCTTGGTGAGGGGATCGTGGAGCGCCTGCCAGTTGAGCCGCTTCTCGAGCCGTTTGCGTTCGGTGATGTCATGCGCCGTCACGACGACTCCGCCGATCTGTGGATCTTGGCTCTGATTTGCCCCGAGTACCTCGAAATTGCGCCAGCTGCCGTCTCCATGTTTCAGTCGCACCTCGATGCGACACTCGCGGCCAGGCTCTGACAGCAGGTCCGTGAAGACACTGTCGACCATCGATTGATCCTCGGGGTGGACTCCCGTAAACACGTAGTGGCCGGTCCGGTCGTCAATCTGCGGACCGAGAACCCGAACGAAGGCCGGTGAATTGAACAGGATCGTGCCGTCTGGTCCGACGATCGAGATGATGTCGAAGGAGTAGGCGAGCGCCGCCATCAGCCGATCGTGCGCCGCGGCCTTTTCGCGCAGCCGTGCCAGACCGACCGCTATGGCTGCCTGCTCGCAAATCGCGCGATGTTCGTTCGTCCAGTTGGTCTCGTCCTGTTCGCTGGCGGAGATCAGCACCGCGGACAGATCGGGACCGGTGAGAACCGGCAGCGCGAGAATGGAGCGGAAGCCACGTTTCTCTAGCCAGCAGCGCTCTACCCGAGGCAGGGCGTCGGTCGATACCAGCAGCGGCTGGCCAGCGAGGAGCTCAGTGGACCAGGGATCGAGTGCGTCGGACGACAGCCTGCCCAGTTGCGATCGATCGTCAGTGCCAGATGACATAACACTGAAGCTCAATCCGAGAGCGGGTTCGTCGTCCTGAGATGGAACGACGCTGTAGACCTGAAGTAGGGATGGTTCCAATGCTCGCGCGCAGTGTCGCAGGACCTCCGGAAGCACGGCTCCCGGATCGTGATCCGTAAGCAAGGCTTGAACGAGGCCGGACAACGTTTCGACGGGATCGTTGTTGATAGCTGATCTGACGCTGTTGGTAATGGTCATTGGTCGCGCATCTCTCACGCAGGGCCGCTGGACGATGACATTCGGGGGAAGTGGCCAGAAGCGCAAGGCCACTCACTGGAATTGACCTTAATATGAGGGAGAACCACTGAATCGCGACATAGGAGACAAGAGGGAAATCTGTCCCGTACTGCAGGACTCACCGCCCGGGCGGATCGGGCCGCGCGGATAATGGAGAGCGTCGCGCTTTCCCGCTTACGACTGCCCGCGCTCTCCTTGGAAATGCCCCTGATAGCCGGAGGAGGTCGCATGCTCCAGCCGGTGGAAAACGAGCTGTACGATGCGCGCATCTCGCTGGAGTCGGAACCCGGCGGGATTGTAGACCACCAGAAGCGCAACCCCCTGGCCGGAGTAGCCAGCATCCCAGACCGCGGTGTGCAACGCGACACCGGAACGGAGCAGGCTCGACCTGGGTCGGGCGTAAGCCATGCAATCGACCGGCAGATTGACCGTCTCATTGAAGCGCACGAGGTATGGGCCTGGTTCGAGCAGAATCGAGTCATGCGTGTCGAAAGGTAACGGCTCGATTTCCGGCAGGCGCCGATCGCGGTTTTCCCGTGCCAACGTTCCCGGCCCGTCAAAGCGGGAGACGGTTGCCAGCGTAAGGTCGATCCCATTCGGCTGGAGCTGTTGCTCACGGTCGATAAGGTGCTCGATGAGCGACGGTGTCGCGTCGAGCAAATGATCGATTTGCTCGCGACTGAGGACGGCACCCAACGATTCGCTGCTCACGTACACCTCCTGCAGACTGGCCGAAATAGGCGTCCGTACAGCTTAAGAGTGACGGCCATCGTCGTCAATACGTGGTTTGCCCGTCGTCGGTGGGACGCCAGTAGATGCCGTGATCTCGTTCGAGGAGATGGTTGTCGACTAGTTCACGACGCAACGTGGCGAAGTCCGAGTGGAATTGCTCAAGCCAGGTGCTGACTTCGCGTTCCGATAGTCGGGTGTTCGCCGGAAACTGCGTCGCCAGCCAGCGCAAAATCACCAGACGCTTCTTCAAGCTGGATGGAATGGACGTCAATCGCTCGTCCTTGACGAAGTCACGCAGCACCTTCTGCTCCCAATCGTCTCCGTCGATCTCTGGAGACGATGGGCGCCTTCGGGCGAATGCCGAGCGACTGATACGCTGGATCTCCTCCAGATCGAGCTGAAATCGCGTCATGCCGTCCGCTTCATGCTCCCGCACCAGTTGGTTGTCACTCAGCACCCTGAGGTGTCGCGACACGTCGGGCAGGCGTAATCCGAGAGACGTGGCCAGGTCTTCCAGTGTCTGATCCCGCTCGGTCAGCGCCGCGGCGATACGGATGCGGGCCGGGTCGCTCAGCGCGCGGGCCAGCCGCATCGCACCTTCGTAATCGTCCATCTCCACGCATACCCCTCTCCATCTCCCGGCACTGCCATGTCCGCATCATCGCAGGTCTTGGCGAATTGTAGCGGGAGTCGTTATGGCAACGGCGCGGCGCGGACGCAGAGGTCTTCCCGTGCGAACTCACGCGCTCACGCGATCGCCCGAGACCGTGGTCTGCCGGGACCTCGTTGGCCGATAAGATGTCTGACGGAGCCCCGCGCTACGAGTGCGCCGTCTCGAGCTTCGCTTCCTCGAGAATCCGGCCGTCCGAGATTCGGATGACCCGGTCACACAGGTCGAGCATACGCTCGTCGTGCGTGACCATCACCGTCGCTTTGTTGCGGACGTGGGCTTCCTGCGCCAGCATCTCGACCACTTCACGTCCGCGTCCCGAATCCAGGTTGGCAGTCGGTTCGTCCGCCAGCAGAATGTCCGGATCGTTCATCAGTGCGCGGGCGATAGCCACCCGCTGGCGTTCGCCGCCCGATAGCTCTTCCGGGTAGTGACCAGCCCGGTTGGCGATACCCAATTCGCTCAGCAGTTCATCGGCGCGAGATTTGGCCGTTCGGTCGAGCTTGCCATTCAGCTTGGCCACTAGCAGGAGTTGATCGCGTGCTCTGAGGTACGAGATCAGGTTCGAGGACTGTAGCACGAAACCGACGTGCTTCAGACGGAGTTCTCCCAGCGACCCCGCGTTCAACCCGGTCAGATCGTTGTCGTTGAGCAGGACCCGTCCCGTGCTGGGATGCAGCAGGCCACCGGCAACGGCCAGCAACGTGGTCTTGCCGGAGCCGGACGGCCCGACGACCGCGACCAGTTCCCCGGCGTTGACGCTCATCGAGACGTCGTCCAGCGCGCGAACCGCGATCTCACCCTGTCCGTAAACCTTGGAGACGTGTTCGAGAATCAGCTTGGCCATGCTTAGTCGACCCTCCCAATTGCGACGAGAGGATCGATCTTGGCGATCCGTCGCAGTGACAACAACGTTCCGACCAATCCAACCAGGAGCAGTACCACCCCATAGGTGACGATGAGCCGGTAGCTCAGCGCGAAGGGTAGGTCGGGCGGGATGATGGCGGCGACCGCGAAGGTCAATAGTGCGCCGACAGCCACGCCGATGACGGTCAAGATCATTACCTGTCCAACCAGATCCCGCGCCAGGAATCGGGTTCCAGCACCCAGCGCCTTGAGCACGCCGAACTGGTTCGACTTCTGCAGTGTGATGACGTAGAAGAAGACGGCGAGCACGAAAGCAGCGATGACGAAGAGGAAGACGAGCATCATCGTGATGGTGCCGTTCTCCTCCTTGTAGCCGGGCAGGCTCTCGAGCGCGAGCTGGCGAGTGGCCACCTCAACGCCGGGAATCTGCTGCTGTACGCGGTTTGCCGCGGCACTATCGGCTTGAATGGCCACCGCACTGATCGGGTTGGTGACATCACCCGCAGATCCTGGCGCAGCGAACTTGAGCGATTGCCAGAGCGGGATATTGGTGAAGATGACTGGCAGGTGGTTGTACTTCTGACCGGTGGTGAAGCCGGTGACAGTTAGCGGCTGATTCGATGGCGTGATCAGGAGTTGATCTCCAAGCTTCACGCCGTACCGCTTGAACGTGTCGTCGATGACCACGTTGTTCGACTGGTCGTTGGCCAGGGCCTTCCCGCCGATGATTCTGGGCGCCAGGAATGAAGTGGGGTCAATCGCCAGAATGGTGGCATCGATCTGGGTCGTGCTGTCGTTTCGCTGCACCGTCACGGTAAGATGCCCCAACGGTGCTGCTGCTTTGACGCCGGAAATCTGCCGAATGCGCGCCACGTCGGCCATCGGAAGAATCGACCGATGCAAGTAGAGCTTGACGTTCGATTGGAAGACCAGGTGGTCTGCCTTCATGTGGATCAGCGCGGCGCCGTTGTCGGTTGACAAGCCATTGGCAAGTCCCGACAACAGAAAGACAAGCCACGCGATCAGCGTGATGATGGCTCCGATGAGCAGATAGCGAAGCCTGGAATGTCGAAACTCGCGCAGGGCTAGGAACACACCATGACCTTTCTCCAAAACGAGTCGATCGCTCTTGCCGGTCTCCCCCAGGCCAGCGGTGAAGACGTGAGGCAAAGTATAGAGAGACGAGCGTGTATAATCAATGCTGACTAATCGAGTGTGAATAATCGAGCGGAGGCCGCGAACATCGCCATGGACGAGCGAGCACTACTACTTCTGGGCATCCTCAAGGCTCAGAGCCAACACGGCTATCAAATCAACGAGTTCATCGAACGCAATCTGAGCCGTGTGACCGACATGAAGAAGGCCACAGCGTATGCGGTCCTTGACCGGCTGAGTCGCGGCGGCTACGTCAGTGTGCAAGCGGAGCAGGCCGGAAACCGGCCGACGCGCAAGGTCTACACAATCACCGAGTCGGGTGAGGCGCTCTTTCTCAAGCTATTGCGCGAGAACCTGTGCCGAGCCGAGGCTCCCACATTTGCGGGAGACGTTGGCCTGATGTTCCTCGACGAGCTCCCTCGTCAGGAGGCCTTGGAATGCTTGACGCAGCGGCTCGTGCATCTCGATCAGCAGATCGCCATCTACCAGCAGGCGCCGCCGCACGGCCATGGATTTGGCGTTGACCTAGCCCTCGATCACGTACTCCATCTGTTGCGAGCCGATCGCGCCTGGCTTAGCCAGGCCATCGACGGGATCGAGTCAACCCCACCAGCCACCGAATAGCAGGCTCCGCTCGTCGAGTCGTTGACGGTCACTGAGCGCCCTGCGATGATCCGTGCATGTCCATGATGACGATCCGTTCCAGAAGTTAGGGGAAACGATGTCACAGTCCGAGACGGCCAATCCGCCGCGCGACCTGCGGTTGAGGAGCCACCCGGTGCTGGGCGATCTGCCGGATGCGACGCCTGTCCACATCACGGTCGACGATCGTGAAATTGAAGCGCGCGAGGGCGAGATGATTGCCGCGGCGCTCTTGGCGAACGGCATTCGCGTCTTTCGGACGACCCCGCACTCAGGTGAGCCGCGCGGTCCATTCTGTGCCGTCGGACGCTGCCCGGACTGCATGATGACCGTCGACGGGGTGCTCAACGTGCGTACGTGTGAGACGCCAGTACGCGACGGGATGAAGATCGAGACTCAGCAGGGTCTTGGCACGTGGAAGGGCGGCGCTTCGTGAAGTCGACAGATGTCGCGATCGTTGGCACTGGACCGGCCGGCGTTGCCGCCGCCTTGGCTGCCGCGAGCGCTGGAGCGCGAACCACGCTCATCGACGAACAGCCACAGGTAGGAGGTCGCCTCCGTTGGCGTACCGAGATCATCAACGGACTCCCCAGTCGATTTGACGATCAGATTGGCGAGCGCGCTTTCCGGGTCGCATCTGCACTGGCCGACTACCTGAAGAAGGCAGAAGTCGAGGTGGTGACGAGCGGAACTGCTTGGGGTTGGTTCGAAAACAACGTCCTCGGCGTGGTGGCCAATGGCGAGTCGTACGAGCTCGATGCGAAATCCATCGTCGTCGCGAGCGGTTCGACCGACGTCATGCAACCTTTTGCGGGATCGACGCTTCCTGGCGTGATGACCGCTCGCGCGGTGTTGATCTTCCTGCATCTGCATCGGGTTCTGCCGGGTCGGCGATTTGCCGTAATTGGCTCCGGAGAGGATGCCGAGGAGGTGTCCAACGCGATTGAAGCCGCCGGGCTCAGTGTCGTCACTCGCGTGGAGAGTACCGCTGGCGTGCGTGTGAGCGGCGCCGCAGAAGTACAGGCGATCCATATTCCGGAGGATCGAACGTTTGACGTCGACTGTGTGGTGGTTGCGTTGGGGCGACAGCCGGATCCCGAACTTGCGCTGCAGTCGTTGGCGGAGAACGTCTACTCGGCTGGCGCGGGTGGTATCGTGCCACGCCGAAGCAACGATCTGGAGACTTCGACGGCCAAGCTGTACGTCGCAGGGGAGGCGGCCGGCATTGTCAGCGTCGGGGAAGCCATGGCCGAAGGCTGGCTGGCCGGCCTCAACGCCGCTGGAGCCTCCGCGGCTGAGATCGATGCCGCTCGTCAGGAATTGGCGACGCTGCGAGATGCTGAACGACACGCTGTGGTCGAGCGTTTGCGACTCACGGCCGCTGTCCACTAGCTGCAGTGCAGGGTTTGAAGGGACGAATCATGCCCCAGGGAACGCGAAATGCCGTCTGCGTCTGTCGTTGTGAGGAGATCGACGCCGACGCGATTAAGCAAGCAATCGCCGAGGGCGCCATTACTATCAACGACGTCAAGCGACGCACGCGAGCGGGGATGGGCATCTGTCAAGGGATCTATTGCACCCGGGCCGTCGCCGAGATGATTCACGCTCAGGCGAGTATTCCTCTGGAAGAGATCGAGCCAATGACGGCACGCCCTCCAGCGCGGCTCATGGCAGTCGGTCAGTTGGCTGGCCTCGACGAGTAACACATCGTACGTCCTCGATTTCAGCGAGTGAGACACGATAGGATTTCACCGAGCACCTGACGTGCCGGGTAGTCTGTCTATCGGTTGCTGGATGAGGTGAACGATCGTGATCGCGTATCCGCTACTGCTCGAGCCCCAATACGACAGCAAGATCTGGGGCGGGCGCCGCCTTCAGACCGTTCTCGGAAAGACGCTGCCGCTCGACGGCCCGGTCGGCGAATCGCTCGAAAGTGGCGATGATGCGCGTGTGGTGAACGGCCCGCTGGCGGGCATGACGCTCCGCGAGGTAATCGAGCACGATGCCCGCGGCTTGCTCGGTTCGCGCGGAATGGCGGCGAGCCATCCGTTCGGCGATTTCCCACTCCTGGTCAAGTTCATCGATGCCTCCGACGTTCTGTCGCTCCAACTGCATCCCGATGACACAGGGGCCGAGCCTCTCGGCAAACGCGGCAAGACCGAAGCCTGGTACATCGTTGAGGCGCAGCCCGGTTCGTCACTGATCACCGGGATGTCTCGCCCGGCGAACCCTGAAGAGGTGCGCGCCAGCATCGAAAACGGCTCATTCGAAGCATTGCTCGAGCGTCGTGTCGTGACTGGCGGAGAGCCGCTGATGGTCCCGGCTGGGACGATGCACGCCATCGGTGAAGGCGTGCTGTTGTACGAGATTCAGCAGAGCTGCGACGTCACGTTTCGGCTCTACGACTGGGGACGGGTCGACAGTCACGGCCGCCCGCGTGATCTGCACCTGGAGCAGGCACTCGTCGCGTTGCGGGCGGATCGGCATGCGGTCGTCGCGCAGCCACTGGTGCGAGATCGCTGGCGCGAGGTGCTGGCTGCCTGTAGATACTTCGCACTCGAACGCTGGCAGATTTCCAGCGCTCACCATCTCCCGAACACGAACGGTGCCACGTTTCGGCTTTTGTCGGGCATTCAGGGGCAGGCGCACCTGCAGGCCGGGGCGTCGTCGCTCGACCTGTCGCTGGGACAGACCGTGCTGCTGCCTGCCGACATGCCGGAGATCACGATTTCTGGCACGGCAACGCTCCTCTGCGGCTACATCCCCGACTTACGCCAGGATATTGCAGCGCCGCTCTTGGCGACTGGCCATCCGCCTGAGCGCATCGCTCGCCTGGCGGGCGACACCGGCGATCTGGACCAGATTCTCGACCTTGAACACTCTGGTTGACCCAACCACTTCGTGAACGGATGGCGTGCGTGCGGTATCGTGCCGAGAGCCGGCTGAACGTGCGAGAGGTGATGTCCCGTGCCACGGGCTACTTCGGTCCGAACGGGAAGTGCGGGCTGGCCGTCACCGAAGAGGGACTGTATCGTACGGTCTTTGCCGGTGGTGGTGGCTACGTCATCGCAACGGCGCACCGCGCGCCGACTGGCAGTGAAATCGAGCTCGAGGTGTGGGAGTTCGATGTCGAAGCCCGAGCCTTTATCGCGCGGTTGCCCGGGCCAGAGAGCTGGTTGCGCCGCGCCCTTGGGCGGCGCTGATGGCGTTCGGCATTACTTCTGACTTGGCGTGAGCTTCTCATAGACGGCACCCATGACCGCGCCGAAGACCGCGTGACGCAGCACCTCGACGAAGAACGGTCCGGGCCGATTGTAGCGCTCGAGATCGCCCTGCTTCACACCGGGATGAATGTGGTCAAGCACGATGATGATCGGCCACAGCAGCAGGTTCTCGACCTGCGCGAAGATCAGTCCGCGGACCCACGTGGGACCCGGCAGCCCCTGATGCACGCGCGAGAAGAGCGCTCCCAGTGCGATGCCGTTGGTGACGTGTGACACGCTGCCGATGACCGGCCAGAGACGTCGTCCCCCCGGGACCATGCCTGCAAGCAGGCGCAAATCGTTGGTCTTCTGGCGGGTGATCAGCAGGTCCACCCCCATCGCCAGCATGAAGGCGACAGCACCGATCGCTCCCGCGAGCGCGCCTCGCTGCCCTTCGTCGGTCGTGTCGATCTGGTTCAACATCTGAATCGCTCCGTGTGTGAAGTCTATTGACCGGGGACGAAGATCGGCGCCGGGCGGCGTTTGTGTGCCGAACCGGCAATCATGCGCTGCACTTTGGCGACCCGCTCGTCTGGGTAGTCGCTGACGTCTCCACGATCAAGCGCATCGAGGATGCCGTCGAGTTCCTCGTAAGTGATGCCCATCTCTTCTTCGTCGGTCTGTCCGGCCCAAAGTCCGGCGCTGGGGGGACGATCGATGATCTCTTGTGGCACGCCGATTTCACGCGCCACCTCACGCACCGTCCGCTTGTAGAGCGACCCGAGCGGGAGCAGATCGACACCACCGTCACCGTACTTGGTGAAGTAGCCTGCCATCAGCTCGCTGCGATTGCCGGTGCCGACGACGAGGAGTCCGCGTGTGTTGGCAATGTGATAGAGCGTGAGCATACGCAGGCGCGGTTTGAGATTGGCGGTCGCCAGTTGATTCCCTTGTGGCAGCAGTTTGGTCAGCACATCGAACGGTTCGCCAAGGTCGACGGTGAGCGACTCGATGTTGAAGGTGCTGGCGACGAGTTTGGCGTGTTCCACGTCGGCAGGCTGGCTGTGTGCGGGCATGATGACGCCGAGAACGCGATCCGCTCCGAGTCCGCTGGACGCTAGACCCGCGACGACGGCGGAATCGATACCACCGGAGAGCCCAACGATCGCTCCCTGTGCCCCGGCGCCGTCGATCTGCTCGCGCAACCAGGACGCGATGCTCTCGGCAAGGCTCATTCGTCATCTCCTGTCGTTCTGCTGCTGAGACGCCCGTGCGTTCGGTGATGATCATGCGTGGCTTCGGCGGGGGCGTCAAGACTGCGTCGCAGCCGCACCCGCCATCGGCATGCCAGCTCGGTCGGGATGGTGTCGACCTGGTCTGCTCCGGGCTGACGTATCAAGTCTGGCTTGAGGTAACCTGTTGCGACGTCGTGGCTCGTGCCTGGGTGGACTGAGGGCAGCCAGCCAGGGCTGCCCTCTCCGTATGTGCGCATCCAGAATGTCGGGCGGCTATCTGCAGCCGCCCTCGGTAGCTACGACGGCATGTCCAGGTAGACCGTGCGCGTCTGCGTGTAGAAGTCCATAGCCGCGCGTCCCTGCTCGCGCGAGAACGAGCTCGACTCCTTCATTCCGCCAAACGGGACATGCGGCTCGGCCCCGGCGGTCTCGGAGTTGACGTGCACCACGCCAGCCTCGATCGAGCGCACAAACTGGAACGCCGTGGCGATGTTGGTGGTGATGATCGACGCACTCAATCCGTACTTGACACCATTAGCGATGCGAATGGCTTCGTCCAGATCACCAGCGCGGATGACGCCGACCACCGGCCCAAAGATCTCTTCCTGGGCGATGCGCATGTTCGGCTGAACGTTGTCGAACACCGTCGGTGCGACGAAGAACCCGTTGGAGAACTGATCACCTTCGAGCTTCTCTCCGCCGGTTAGCAGGCGCGCGCCTTCCTGTTTGCCGATGCCGATATAGTCGAGCACGGTCTTCTGCGCCGAGGACGAGACGAGCGGTCCCATATAGGTGCCGCTTTCGATGCCCGGACCCACGTGCATCGCTTTGACGCGCTCCACCAGCGCTTCGGTGAAGGCGCCCTCGATCGGTTGCTCGACGATGACGCGGCTGGTGGCGGTGCACTTCTGTCCGGTCGAGCGCATTGATCCGGAGAGAACGATGTCGACCGCTTGATCCAGTCGTGCGTCGGCTGCGACAACGACCGGATTCTTGCCGCCCAGTTCGAGCTGAACTCGGGCACCGTGAGCGCTGGCGAGGGCGTAAATGCCGTGCCCGACTTCACCCGATCCGGTGAAACTGATGCCGTTGACACCTGGGTTACGCGCCAACTCGTCGCCGACCACGCCGCCTGGTCCATGCACCAGGTTGAGCACTCCGGCCGGGAGTCCCGCTTCGGCGAAGACTTCGGTGATCAGGTGGGCGGTGAGAGGCGTCAATTCGGCCGGCTTGAAGATGGCGACGTTGCCGTAGGCGAGGCAGGGAGCCAGCTTCCAGATCGGGATGGCCACCGGAAAATTCCAGGGCGTGATGATGCCGACGACTCCCAGGGGTACGCGCTCCGAATACAGAAACGTCGTCGGGTTGGCGGAGTTGAAGGTCTCGCCGGTCGGTCGCCAGGGCTCGCCGGAGAAGAAGCGCAGGATCGCCGCGCCACGCTTGGCTTCGCCGACGCCTTCACCCAGCGTTTTCCCTTCTTCGAGTGTTAGCGCACGGCCGATCTCGTCGGCACGCCGCTCCATGATCTGGGCGGCGCGATCCAGGATGGTCGATCGTTCGGCCGCCGAGATGCGGCGCCAATCCTTGAACGCCTTCGTCGCGGCGTCAATCGCCCGCTGCACGTCCTCCCGCGTCGATCGTGGGAATCGGCCCAACTCCTCATTGGGGTTCGCCGGGTTGGTGTTCTCGTTGGTGTCGTCGCCGGAGGCATCGATCCATTCGCCGCCGATGTAATTCTGATAGCGTTGCCTGGTCTGCATCTCGTGCCGCCCCTTCGCATGTCTGGAATGATCGTTCGTGGCGCCCCTCTGTTGCACCCGTATTCAGCCTCGGTGCAGAGACGAGCGCGCATCACTCCCGCTTATCATCGCGCAGGTTCGGTAGGGAGACAAACCTCCCCGTCGTGACTATCCCTCTACCAGGTCGCCCAGGTAGTCCGGTTTGATGAAGGTCTGGACTGCTCGGTCGCCTTCGCGCTCCACATGAAAAGCACGCGCATTCGGGCGCGACGAGATGACGCGCTCGAGTTTGGTGCCGACGAAATGGAGACCGACGCCATCGTCGGCGGCGTAGCCTGGGAGCATCTCGCCACTGCCGATCATGCGGTTGTAGGTCGGCTCGCGCTTCTCTTCGCTATCGTAATGTGGGCAGTTACTGCCGGGGAGGAATCCCAGACAGGGCAGGGCTGTCAGGTCACCAGGAATCGAATCGGTGGTGCCCTGCTCGAACCAGCAGATCGATCCTGCGCTGACGCCAGTCAGCACGATACCGCTCTCCCATGCCTGGCGCATCAGCTTGTCGACGCCCCAGTCGCGCCAGAGCAGCAGCATGTTGCGGGTGTTGCCGCCACCGACGTAGATGATGTCCTGATTGAGCAGCACCGAGGCGATATCGGGCGTCTCACCGCGAAAGAGGGAAAGAAGACTTGGTACCCAGGGCAGCCGCTCGCTCGCGGTGTAGAACCGCTCGATGTTCGCCAGCGAGTCGCCACTCGCGGTGGGGACGAAGCAGACCTTCGGCCGATCCTTGCCACTCAGTCCAATGACGTAGCGCTCGAGCATCAGGTTGTCCGGCTCCAACGAAAGTCCGGCACCACCAACTGCCACGATATTGCGCACATTGATCGACCCAGCCACGGCTTGTCCCTTCCCTCACTACCAACGTTCTGGGACATCTTCACACGCTGGAGCTATTGGGTCTAGCCATCTCGAGATATCGTCGCCCCCCGGCTGATGGTGGTTGATCAATTTACTTAGTGGCATGACCACGGTCACCCGGGAATAATGGAGTTTGATCAATTAGCTCGGTAATGCGGCCACGTTCGCCCGGGAATAAATTCGCCGGGCTATTGAGACGAAGCCCACTGAAGGGGCTCATAAATGTACCGAATGGGTATGATTTCCATTATAAATATACGTGACGCACAACAACCCAGCCTGCTTGAGCAGGCTTCGGTAAGATCAGCGCGGCGGCTTCAGCCCCGCGCACTAGGCTTCACGATACCCATACAATTCCTCAAGCGCCAATAGCGCCGGGCTATGAAGACGAAGCGCACTGAAGGCGCTGAAAAATACGAATACCGCAAGAGCAACATCGATTCGTTCGTGTAATGGTAGATATGCCAACCTTCTTCGGCCCCGCGCATTGGGTACCACGGTTTACCGAAGTAATTCTTCAAAGACCATTTTCCCCGGGCGTCCGTGGCGACGCTGCCGAACGCATTCGACGATCGCCACGCTGGGCCGGGCGACCGTGGCTGCAATACCCAGCCAATTTATCAATGTCAATGATTCGCCGGAGGCGTGCGGATTTCTCTGGATGAGCCACGATCTGTAGGGCCGGGCGTCGAGCGTTCGGGATAGCTCTATGCGTTCTTGACCGCATCCGCGAAACGTTCCGGCTCCGCCAACGAGATACCGAGCTGCGTTGCAAGCATTGTTCGCCCTTTATCTGTCAGCTTCAACTGACGAGGCTCGTCCCCCGGTTCCACCCAACCGGCCGTCAGGAAACGCTGATAGATTGCGGCTCCCAGGGCCCCACCGAGGTGAAAGCGGCGCTCGGTCCAATCCCGGCAGGCGTAGGCGAACTGCCGTTTGGACTCCTTCGCTGATTGCAGATCGACTCCGAGTCGCTCGAAGATTTCATCGGCGGCATGACCGAGTGTGACGCCGCCCGATGGTCCGAGCCTCGCCGACTCGCCGTCGACTTTTGGTGGCAACAGCGCATCCGCTCGAACCAACGCGTCGAACAACGCTACTCCCAGTGACCCGGCCAGATGGTCGTAGCACGTGCGCGCCGATGCCAGCGGCGCCATGGTTCGCGAGAGGCGCGGTGTCTCGCCCGCGAGGATGGTCAACGACTCGATCAGTTGGGCAACGGTGTGGTCGGCGATACGATAGACCATCTGCCGTCCGTGTCGTTCGCGTTCGACCAGGTTCTGACCGCGCAAGAGCGCCAGGTGATTCGACACGTTCGATTGGCTGGCGCCAGTCACCGAGGTCAATTCCGCGACGGTCGCGGCGCCTCCCATCAGGTGACGTAGCAGGGTCAAGCGGAGTGGGTCGGCCAAAGCCTGAGCAATCTGAGCCGCGCGTTGACTATCATTCATCACAACCTCCTGATGTATGATAACACATCAGTGGTACATGATACATTGACTTTGTTCGTTGGAATGAGCAAAGGGGAGTCAAAGACTCCCCAATTTGCGGTCTGTGCCGAATCAGAACGGTATGGTTCCGTAGGCTGGCAGCGATCCCTTAGATGGCTGGTTGGATGCGCGGCCCGTCCGAGGTAATGGTCGAACGGGTTCCGATGTAGCGCGCGCTGCCGAAGCCGAGGATCGGGAAAAAGATGAAGCTCAACAACAACAACCCAATGGCAAACCCGGTTCCCTTGCCATAAGCTCGCGCAAGATCGACTAAGACGACGATCCCTGCGATGAGGTTGGCCACCGGAATGAAGTAGAGAACGATCCACCATACCGGTCGACCGGCGATGCGCAGCATCACGATCGCGTTGTATATCGGGATGATTGCGGCCCAGCCCGGCTCGCCCGCCTTGGTGAAGACTCGCCAGATTGCGGCGATTTCGAGCACGACGATGGCGAGGTAGATGACGACCATGATTCCGTTGCCCATACGTCCCCCTTCTGCTCATTACCAGCGCGTCAAGCGCGCGAAATCGACTGTGTACTCCGGGGTGTCTCGTCAGGACTCTTGGCGACTTCGTCCACCTCCTGTTTCGACAACGTTGTATGTGTCGCTGAGCGACAATCGCTTCCTCCTGCGGGAACAGAGTGCGCGATCGACTGCTAGTACGTTCTGTCGATACCTGAAATATGAGTGAAGAATCTAGTCAAAGTATAACGTGGCTCGCCGATTATGGATACCCGTCGCACGTAAGCGTTTTCGCCGTGTTGAACCCGATATGCGAAGACGGGCGGGAACCGATCCCGCCCGTCTTCCTGATGTCTCGACGCGAGTGTTTAGAAGTGGCTGCTCACTGGTGAACCGATGTTCAGGAAGTTCCACATGAAGTAGGCATCAGCCTCCATCATGTTTACGCAGCCATGACTGCCGTACGTGCCGTACGCGGCCGGCGAACTCCAGTAGTTCGTGTGGATAGCGTAGCCACCGTCCGCGAAGTACTGCGTCCACTTGACGTTCGGCAGGTAGTAATAACCCGGGCTCCCCTTCGGCACACCAACCGTCGCGGAGTCCATGATCTCATTTGCTACGCGACGAATGATCTTGTACTGACCAACTGGGGTGCCGTGCCCCTCGGTGCCAGTGATGATGATCGCGACGTGCACCGGAGTAGAGCCGTCGTAGGCGATGGCGTAGAAGTTGGTCAAGTTAATGTCGAGCCAATGACCTTGATAGTTGACCTGCGGCAGCGCGTACTGGAACGGCTGAACCAGCGTCGATGTGATGAATTGGCCGTCTCCGATGCGGAACCAGGTCGTGCTGCCGCCGACGGCGTCACCCTTGACCGCTTCGAAGATGGTCACCGGGTGCTTGTAGTACGTCACTCCGACGACTGACGCGCTAAGCGACGGTGCCGAGCGAATGTTGAGCGATCCACTGGTCACCGTGCCGACGATTGAGCCGTCCTGCAACTTCATCGCCTGATCCCAACCGCTCGGCATCTGCGCCGTGTTCGGATCCGGAGTCGCGGTTGGGCTCGGCGTCGCTGTCGGACTTGGCGTTGGACTCGGTGTCGCCGTTGCCGTCGGTGTCGGGGTTGGCGTGACGGGAGTTGGCGTCGGCGTCACTGGCGTCGGTGTAGGTGTCACCGGCGTTGGAGTTGGCGTGGTCGGCGATTGGGTCACCACGGCAATCGGTGTGGTGACCGGTGTTTTGGCGGGAGGTGCGGTGGCGGTCGCATTGTCCGCCGCGGCCGACTGGTCAAAGATCAGTCCGCTCGAGGCACCGATTGCGAAGACCATCATCATGATCGCCACCAGCAGGGACGCGAAGGCTGCGGCACGCATGTCCAGATTCTCCCTTGGTCGTACTCAATCCTGTGACACCGGATCAGACGCTCATGAGCGTTCCTGATCCACTTAACTAAGCGCTTGACGGACGAATTTGTTACGTCTCCAACCAGACAGATTCGGACTGTACGACCGGCCAGTATGTTGCCAGGCCCTCGGAACACCGTCCGTTGCTCGGTGGGATTTGAGGCTGGAGTGCCTCACTGCATATCATCGATCCTAAATACATTTCACACAAGAACCTGTGAAATTGGTCCGGGATCCTTTGGGACTATGGTCCTATGCCGAAATGAGCCGTTTCGAGTTGTAACGATCCTGTAGCCCGTTTGTGATAACTCTCACACTCCTGTCATGCCGTCACCGTTAGTCTGTGTTGCAGGGTCGCACGGAGTTGCGACCGAACGGCAACAAGGCTTAAACGAACGAACGGAGTCAGATGATGCAGGAAAAAGCTGACAGGATGGCTATCATCGCCTTCTCCGGCACGGTTGACAAAATGATCGCCGTCTCGACTCTGGCCACTGGCGCGGTCGCCATGGGCATGGAAGTCGACATCTTTGTAACAACGTGGGGGCTCCAGGCATTTCGCAAAGACGCGGACGCCAGCACCATGCGCATCAGCAAGGACTTCGAGGATTTCGGACCGGCCATGATGGAGGCCATGCAGGCCAAGAAAATGCCCTCCTGGCTCGACACCTTGAATCAGGCGATGGAGTTCGGTGACATTCACGTCTTTGCCTGCAGCCAGACCATGGAACTGCTCGGCATGACGATGGACGACCTCGACGACATCTTCGAGGACGTGATGGGTGCGGCCGGATTCGTCGGTCGAGCGCAGGACTCGAAGATTCAGCTGTTCATCTGACACCGACAACCTGAACCGACGCGTTCGCACCAATGAGTAGAACGGAGACATCGATGACGGACATCACAATCGACAAAGAAGTCGATGCACGTGGAAGTTTCTGCCCCGGTCCATTGATGGAGTTGATGCGCGCGGTGAAGTCGGCTCCGGTCGGCAGCACGATCGCGGTCCTCTCCTCCGACCCTGGTTCAAACAAGGATATCCCGGTCTGGGTGGAGAAGGCGCGCCACGAGTACATTGGCGCCTTCAACGAAGATGGCTATACCCGTTTCGTGATTCGCAAGGCACATTAACTGGAGGGCTCCATGCCAACACGTGTGTTGATTCTCGGTGGTGGCGTGGGTGGCACGCTCGCCGCCAACCTCCTGGCCCGCAAGTTGAGCAAGGACGACGTTGAGCTGACTATCGCCGATCTGGATGGGAAGCACGTCTATCAGCCAGGCTGGCTCTACATCCCCTTTGGCAAAGAGCAGGAGCGCAACCTGGTGCGATCGGAACGGTCGCTACTCGACAAGCGGGTCAATCTGGTGATCGACGACTTCAATCGGGTCGACCTCGAGAACAAGCGGGTCGTGGCCGCCAACGGCACCACTCTCTCCTATGATTTTCTGATCATTGCCACGGGATCGCGCAACAATCCTGGTGAGGTTCCCGGACTGGCCGAAGGCGCGCATCACTTCTACTCGGCCGAGGCGGCCAACAAGCTGAAGGTCGCGCTGGAGGAAATGGACTCCGGGCGTATCATCGTCGGCGTCGGCGGTATCCCGCATCGCTGCCCGCCCGCGCCGCTTGAGTTCGTGCTGTTGCTCGACGCCGAGCTACGCAAACAGCACAAACGAGACCAATTCGACATCACCTACACCTATCCAATCGGCCGCTGCTTCACCATCGAGAGCGTCGCCAACTTCGTCACACCGATTCTCGCCGAGCGAGGTATCCGGGACGAGGTCTTCTTCAATCCGGAGACGGTCGACGTCGAGAAGAAGCAAGTGACGTCGATGGAAGGGACCACGCTCGACTACGATCTCTTGATCATGATCCCGCCGCATCGTGGTGCTCAGATCATCGACGACTCCGGCATTGGAGACGAGCAGGGATGGATTCCGACCGAACGCCATACCCTTGAAATGAAGGGACAGAGTCAAGTCTTCGTCATCGGTGACGCGACCGACCTGCCAGTATCGAAGAGCGGCTCAGCCGCCCACTTCCAAGCCAAAGTCGTCGCCGATCGCATTGAGGCTGCGATAACAGGTCGTCCGCTCGAGAACGGCCACTACGACGGGCACGTCATGTGCTTCCTCGAGACTGGCAACGAGCAGGCGAGCTCGCTCAACTTCGACTACGATCATCCGCCGGAACCACCGCGTCCGAGCCGGATCTACCATTACGAGAAGACCCTCTTCAACAAGACCTACTGGTACATCGTGCCGCGAGGCATCGTCTAGCCACGGTCCACGGTCCATGGGGAGCGGGAAGGGAGACAGGGGTAACACCATTACCCCTGTCTTTACATACCGATCGTGTCACTGCGGCATAATGCGGGCGGCTGAGCGATTGGCAGGACTGTCTGCCCGATCGCTTTCGCGACGTGCTTGTACACCGGATCAGGAGACTTCATGCCCGAGCAGTATCTGCCGCAGGACTACCATCTGCACACGACCTTCTCAATGGATAGCAAGATGGCCATGGAGAATGCCTGTCATGAAGCCGTCAGACGTGGACTGGCTGAGATCTGCTTCACCGAGCACGTCGATTGTGTGCCAGAGGACGAAGGCGCTGGATTCTTCAACCCTGCCGCCTACATGAGCGAAGTCGATCGATGTCGCGACCTGTTCGATGGCAGTTTGACGGTTCGCGCGGGTATCGAGTTCGGCGAGCCGCACCGCTTCGGCCATGAACTGGAAAGATTGCTCGACGGCTACCCGTGGGACTTCGTCATCGGCTCGCTCCACTGGGTGGGTCCGGAATTGGTCATGACGCCCGACTACTTCGACGGCAAGACGCAGGAACAGGCCTATCTTGCGTACTTTGAAGAGATGCTGGCGCTGGTCAGCGTGGCGAACATCGACATAGTCGGCCACCTCGACGTGCCGAAACGCTACGCGGTCGACCGCTATGGGCTGTTCGACTCATGCCAATTCGCCGAGCCGATTCGAGCCGTCCTGCGGACATGCGTGGAGCGCGGCATCGGTATCGAAATCAATACTGGCACCATGCGCCGTACCGGCAATGATCCTTCCCCGTCGCCAGAGGTGATCGGTTGGTATCGGGAGTTGGGCGGCGAGATTCTGACGCTCGGCTCTGACGGTCATCGGCCGGCCCACATGGCATACGCCTTCGACCAGGCGGTGGAGTTCGCCACCCAGGCTGGCTTCAGCCACGTCACGCTCTTCGAGCGTCGTCAGCCGCGTTTCGTGCCGTTGACGTAACCGAGAGCGAGGCCTCGAGCGGGTTGCAGAGACATACACTTGCTTGTCGGGCAGACCCCTGTGTTGCCCTGTCTAAACCGTAGTCCTGCTGAGCAAAACTCTCCGCAATGTTCTCCAAATCGGCCCGTCACTCCTTATCCGACGAAACGGCTTCTGCCGAATCGTTGGGTGTCGGATCATCTTGAGGCTGTTCAGCATTGCGCGCATCCCGTCTGGCGGCAAAGCGAGAGCCTAGCGGGCTGTGACCGTCGTGTCTCGTTTGCGAGGCGATGGTCTCGATGAAGCCGAGCAAGATACCGATGCCGACGAAGATGTAGATCATGGTGAAGGCTTTCCCCAACACGGTATGGGGTGAGAAGTCGCCGTAACCGACCGTCGTCAGGGTGATGACGCTGAAGTAGAGCGAGTTGAACAGCGACCAACCCTCTACCCTGGAATAGAACACGCTCCCTGCCGCCAGCATGATGAGGACCAGCGTGAAGAGGGCGCGGAACTCAGGATCGCGGAGTGAGCGAACGATGGCGCGGATGAATCGATACAACACCAGGAAGAAACCGAGCACGCCATCACCTCCGAAGCACGCGGACGATCGTCATCAGAACCCAGCGCGTACTGTAACGGATAATGACCGTAGACTGAGCTGACGCGCTTGCAGAATAGAAGAACGGCCCCGGCAATGCGCCCGGGCCGTGACTGTTTCCGTTACTGGGGCGCTGAGTTGACCCAGCAGAGCGACATCCCGGGACATCGAAACGCTTCTTCGTTATGCGAGTTTGATCGAACCGACAGCGGGGCGCGGTTCGAGTCATGTACATCACACCCGCCTCAATCCAGCCATTTCAAACGACGGGTGTCTTCCCGAACGGCACCATGGTCATCATGGAAGTCTATGCGGTGCAGCACGCGCCAACTGGTGGTCTCGCGTATGACGCCGCCGGTCATCTCATCCCCGGACGCTTACAGGCAGTGCTGGTCAAGCTCAAGATCGGAAAGGGTGCGACCCCTGTACCCAACAGTGAAGATGCCACCGTCAAGGAGCCGGTCTGGGTCTACGCGACCATCGATCACCACCGGAGCAGTTGACCGCTGGATCATCCACCCTACAAATCGTGCCATGTCCGTGCCGAAGCCTGGGATGATCTCTTCACGCGGCCCGAGCTGTTGACGTTCGCACAGAGCAATACACCGCAGTTCCTCGTGTGCCAGCTTTCAGGACGGCAGCCATGCTAGGAGCCAAAGCCGTAGAATCGACACTGTTGACGGGATACGGACAGAGCACGATCCCAATGGTGTATTAGTCAGTGGCGACGGCACATGTGCCTCGGCAACATCGGTCTCTTGCTCATCGTCCATCTTAAGATAATCTCATCCAAGTCCATAGATCATCAGTGCCATTCCAACTGCCACGACTATCGCAATCAGCCACCCGAACCATAATGGCACACTAAGACCGTTGCGATTAAGAGCGTATATCAGGAACATGCTTATTGTTGCTAACATTCCTCCTACGACGAGCCATTTCCTTCGTCCTCGTAGTTCAAATCCGGCTTTCATTCCGTTCATCTTCTGTGGCATGCTGGTCCACTTGAAATGACACTCTTCCTCCACCACAGACTCCCTCTCAGAATGGTCTGAAGCCGAGCAGGTGTTCAGCGCCCGACATTTCGTTGAAATGGACCAGTATGTATGACGACAGCTGCAAAACCGACGAGCTAGGTTTCCTTCCTCAAGGATCTGCTGCAGCCTCCAATCAACGGACATACGATTCAGTACGACCTGATCCAATTTCAGAAGAGAATTGTCGTATCTTCCACCGGTCCGCAGTTCCTTCAGAAATGACCCTGCCACACCATCGAGATCATTCCTGATACCCGCGCCCGAAATGACCCCGCTTTGGAATCTTGCTTACCTTGTGTCGAACCCCTGATTCAGCTGGATGCATTCGATGCTCCTAGAGCACTGCTCCCGCACTTTCGCGCGGTAGCAACAAAGGGAGCAAGAGCCCCGGCTGCGGCTCCGACGGCACCCGCGATAGCGACCTCCTTGTAGTCGCCCTTCGCAGCGTCTCCATTGTTTGCCGCAACTTGACCCACAAACGAAGTACCGGCTCCAATGATGCCTCCAACCACGGCCCCAACAGCGGCACACTGCGCACCACGGACAATTGCCACTTGGATCACTCGCGTTGATCGGATCGTTCCCGGCATAGGCGTACAGGTTGACGCTGCCCCCACCGAAGCCCAAGGGGTCTTCTGAGATGAAGCGCTGCAGGGTTGGCGAGTAGTAACGTGCCCGGTTGTACTGCAGTCCCGTCCCGTCGTTCTGGAGTCCGGTGTATTGCTGCGTGTTGCTGCTCGTGGCCCCGGTCGAGGAGGGCTTACCAAAGGGGTCGTAGGTGTAGCTGGTCTGCACCGTGCCGCTGGAGTCGGCCAGGGCCACGGTCGAGCCCAGGGCATCGCTCAGGAAGGTGCTGGTGCCACTGGCGTCGGTTCGGCTGAAGGTCCGGTCGAGCCCTAACCCCGTGAGCAGGTTGGCACTCGGGGTGCCACCGGAGAGTTCCTGCACCAGGTTCTGGCCATCATAGAGATACCCGGTGGTGGTCCCGCTGACCGTGCTGCTGGTGCGCCGCCCAAACCCGTCGTAGGTGAAGCTGGCGTTGGTCGGGCCGGCCAGGCTGCTCAGCTCATTACGGGCATCCCAGGAGTAGGTGGTGGTCCCGTCGCTGGTCAGTGCCCGTCATTGTAGGTAACCTCCCGTCGCTCCATCCATGGTGAACTGGTTTCGTATCTCCCATAGATAGCGCCAGTGCCGCGTGTCCGCCATGTTTGCTATCGATCAGCTCGACATGTGTACGCGATCGAGAAGCGCGAATCGCTAGGTCTCATGATTTGACGTTCCAGAAGACTCCGTTCCTTTGGCAATCGTGGCCGCCAACTGCAGCGCTTCGAGCAGGCGTTCCAAATCCGAGTGGTTCATCGCAACCAACAGATCACCGTCCACCTTTATCGAAAAAGAGAGAACGTCGACGACGGCGAGGCATTCAAATAACGAATGTATTGGAAACCGAGATGAATATCAACGAAGTCGATGGACGCCACATCTTGGTCAGTCATACGACCTCCACTCAAGTTGACAACAGCACTTTCATCAAGGTAAGGGGTCCCCGGGCAAGTATCGAACGTGCGGCGCTCCTGGTATGTCGAGATGCCAATGTGGATCGCTATGCGTTGGTGGCCTCCCGGCGTCGTAAGGGTGCTGTTCGTAGGTGATCTTGACCTTATCCGACGGTTGCCACACGACTTTTTCCCGTCCTGGCGTCTTTACACCGTCGGGAATTTGCTTACCCTCCATCCCAAGCATTTGATCCATTTCCTGTGGCGTATTGGGCCAGCACGTATTGTGCACGAGGACCTGCTGCTGGCCCACAAAGAAGGTGTGCGTCGTCTCCACCGTCAGGTTGTACATCACCTGCGCGTGCTGGTTGAACGTGACCTGTTGCACGATCCCCGGCTGCCTGTCCTCGCGACGAACCATGGCCCCAACCCACAAGGCACCAGCCGGTACAAATCCCACGCCCTCCACGTAGAAGGGATGCCCCGGCGGCGTCTGGATCGTCTCCACATCGATGGTGACGGAGAAGTCACCAGGTCCGTGTCGATGGCAGCGCTCTCGCCTGCGTAAGTCGCACACCCAACAAAAACAGCCGCCTGACCGATCGATCAGGCGACTGCGTTGCTACCGTCGAGTTTTGCGATAACGCCGAGAGTTAGTAGAGTGACGTCTCCGGATCGAAGCGCTCCAGCCAGCCCTTCACTTCCTGCAGGAAGCGGGCGGCCGCCAGGCCGTCGAGGACGCGATGGTCGATCGACATGGAGAGATTCATGATCGAGCGAATGGCGATGGTGTCGTCGATCACGACCGGGCGTTTGATGATCGATTCGGTGCTCAGAATCGCCGACTGCGGCTGCACGATGATCGGCGTGGAGAGGACCGTGCCAAACGTGCCGGGGTTGTTCACCGTGAAGGTGCCACCCTTGACGTCGTCGACGGTCAGCCGACTCTCTTTGGCCCGAGTCGTGAGATCCTGCATGGAGCGGGCGATGCCCACGATGCTCTTCTCGTCGGCGTTGTGAATCACCGGCACGATGAGCCCATCTTCGAGCCCAATCGCGACCCCGATATTGATCGCTTTGCGCTGGATGACGCGTGTCTCGTCCCAGACCGAGTTGACGTCCGGGAACTGCCGCAGCGCGTGCACGACCGCCTTGATCACGTATGGCAGGTAGGTGAGGCCGAACCCTTCCTCACTGGCAAAGCGCTCTTTGACCGCCTGGCGAGCCTGCACGACGCGCGTCATGTCGACTTCCATCCATACGGTGACGTGCGGCGCGGTCCGCTCGCTGCGAACCATGTGCTCGGCGATCTGTCGGCGCTTGGCCGTGAGAGGGACGACCTTGTCTCCTGGGAAGATCTCGACCTCGCCGGCCGGTTCTGGCTGCTCGGCGGCTGGAGCGGGTCGCGGCGACGTCGGCGTATGCCGGTTCACGATAGGGCGACGGCGCGATTGGTGCTTCGGGCTCCGCCGGTTTTGGCGCCGCGGCTGGCTTGCGCCGCTCCTCGACGAATTTCAGGATGTCGCTCTTGGTGACCCGACCGGAGATGCCGGTGCCGCTGATCTCGCTGATATCGATGCCATGCTCTTCGGCGATGCGTCGCACCGCTGGTGATGAACGCGTGCGCAACAACTCGATTTCGCCGTCTGGGCCGGTTGGTCTCTCGGATTTCTCTGCCGGGCGAGTTGGTTCGGTCGTTGTGGATTCGGTTTGCGTTGCCGCTTCAGTCGTGGCGGTCGGAGCAGTTTCGCTCGGGGCCGAGGTGGCGCCGTTCCCTTCGTCGATCACACAGATCTGCGCGCCGACGGGCAGCGTGTCGCCTTCCTCGGCGGTGATTGCGACGATGACCCCGGCGACCGGGGAAGGGACCTCGGCGTTGACCTTGTCGGTGGTGATTTCGACCAGCGGGTCGTAGCGTTCGACGTGATCGCCGACCTTTATGAGCCAGCTTCCGATCGTGCCCTCGGTGACACTCTCACCGAGTTTGGGGAGCTGAACGGTGGTACCAGTCTTCGCGGTTGACATTGAGCCAGGCCTCCTTCAGATCGAGGCGGATTGCCTTTCGACGGTTTGGTGCTGCTTGCCCGGCTAGAAAGCCGAAAGCTTCTCGAGCGCCGCGCCGATCGTCTGCTGATTCGGCAGGAAAGCGGACTCGAGCGGCTTGCTGTAGGGCATGGCTGGCACCTCTGGCCCGCCAATTCGCGTGACTGGTGCGTCGAGCCAGGCGAAGGCCTCTTCGGCGATGAACGCCGCGACCTCAGCACCCACGCCGCCGAAGCGGTTGGCTTCGTGAACGATCAGCACCTTGCCGGTCTTCATCACCGATTCGAGGATGGTGTCGGTATCGAGTGGGCGCAATGAGCGCAGATCGATGATCTCGACGCTCGTGCCGCCAGCCTCTTCCATCGCCTTGGCCGCCGCGATCGATTCGTGGAGCATCATGCCGTAGGTGATGATGGTGACGTCGGAGCCCTCTTTGACGACCTTCGCCTTGCCGATCGGCACGATATGGCCGTTCTCAGGCACGTCATCTCGTATCGCCCGGTAGCCCTTCTTGTGCTCCAGGAAGAGGACGGGGTCCTCGTCTCGAATGGCGCTGCGCAGCAGTCCGGCGGCGTCGGCCGGGTTGATCGGCGCGACCACTTTGAGCCCCGGCTCTCGCGTGAAGAGCGACTCGATGCTCTGGGAGTGGTAGAGCGCGCCATGAACGCCGCCACCGTAGGGTGTGCGGATCACGATCGGGCAATGAAAGTCACCGTTGGAGCGATAGCGGATCTTGGCCGCTTCGTTCAGGATCTGATTCATCGCTGGATGGATGAAGTCGAGGAACTGAATCTCGGCCACTGGCAGCAGACCGTTCATCGACGCGCCGATGGCGGCGCCAATGATCGAGGATTCGGCCAGTGGCGTATCGATCACGCGATTCTCGCCGAACTCATCGAAGAGTCCCGCACTGACGCGGAAGACTCCGCCTCGTTTGCCGACGTCCTCGCCCATGAGGATGACTCGGTCGTCCCGGCGCATCTCGTCCTCGAGTGTGTCGTGGATCGCCTGGATGAGCATCTTGGTTGCCATCTCGGTCTTCTCCTAGCTGCCGTAGACGTTGGTCGTGAGTTCGGCAACGTCCGGATAGGGAGCCTTTTCGGCGAAATCGGTCGCGTCGTTCACGACAGCCTTGATGCGGGCTTCGATTTCGCTGGCGTCATCCTCGGACAACACGCCTTCGTCGATCAGCCGCGCACGGAAGTTCTTGACCGGATCGTGCGAGCGCTCCTCTTTCATCTCTTCCAGCTCGCGATAGGTCTTGTCGTCGTCGTCGCTGGAGTGGGCGGTGAAGCGGTGAACCATGGCCTCGATCAAGGTCGGGCCCTCGCCACGCCGGGCACGCGCGACCGCCTCGCTGACGGCCGTGTAGACGGCCAGCGGGTCGATTCCGTCGACGGTCACGCCCGGCATGCCGTAACCGGCAGCGCGCTGCGACACGTGCTCGATCGCCATCTGATGCTTCTGCGGCACCGAGATGGCCCAGCCGTTGTTTTCGATCATGAAGATTACCGGCAGTTTGTGAATGGCCGCGAAGTTGAGCGCCTCGTGAAAGTCGCCCTGGCTGCTACCACCTTCACCCGTACAGGTGAGTGAGACGGCGTCCTCGCCGCGAAGCTTCGAGGCGAGCGCCACCCCGACCGCATGCGGCAGGTGATTGGCGACCGGGCTCGACCCGGTGATGATGTGGTGCTTGCGGGAACCATAATGGGCCGGCATCTGCCGGCCCTCGCTCGTGGGATCACCATGTTTGCCAAGAAGACCAAGCATGATGTCCCTCGGCGTTAGGCCGAAGTGCAGCGCGAGGGCCAGATCGCGATAGTAGGGGAGCAGGAAGTCCTTCTCCGGCTGCAATGCGAAACCGGCACCCGCCTGCGCGGCTTCATGGCCTTGACAGGAGATGACAAATGCCGCCTGTCCAGCGCGGTTGAGCAGCCACATACGCTCGTCGAGCATTCTGGCGGTGGCCATCAACTCATACATTTGTCGAAGCTGCTCGGCCGGGAGCTGAGCGACACCATCTTCTCGTTGCTTCAACCCAATAGGCCCGGACGTAAAGCTCGTCATGGTGCAGCCCTCCTGAATACGTATGGGGCCGCGAGGCCCCATGTTGTGCTAGCTGTGAATTTGCATACCGTCGACCGCTAATGCGGCCTCGCCAATTACTTCCGATATCGTCGGGTGCGGATGTACGCTTTCGCCGAGTTCCCATGCAGTGGCCTCGAACAGCTTGGCCATCGCGGCCTCGCCGATGAGCTCGGTGGCGTTTCCGCCGATCATGTGTACGCCGAGAATGTCGTCGGTGTCTTTGTCGGCGATCACCTTGGCAAAGCCGTCATCGGCGCCTTCGATCAGCGCCTTGCCGTTGGCTCGCAGCGGGAACTTGCCGACTTTAATCTCGTGGCCCTGATCTTTTGCCTGCTTCTCCGTCAGACCGATGCTGCCGATCTCGGGATGGCAGAAGGTCACGTTCGGGATGCGGTTGTAGTCGATGGGAAGTGGCTTCTTTCCGGCCAGCATCTCCATGATGAACATGCCCTGGTGCATCGCGGTATGAGCCAGCATTTGCTTGCCGATAACGTCGCCAATGGCGAAGACACCGTCGACTCCGGTGCGGAACTGGTCATCAGTCACGATGTAGCTGCGATCGGTCTTGATGCCGAGATCCTCGAAGCCCATGTCTTCGATGTTTCCCTGGCGGCCGGTCGCCACCATCAACGCGTCCGCTTCGATGACTTCTTCCTTACCGTTCTGCTTCACGCGCATGCGCACGCCGCCCTCGGTAATTTCGAAGTCTTCGGGTGCCGGACGATACCCCGCGAGGATCTTGATTCCGGCACGGGTGAAGGAACGGGTCAGTTGCTTGGAGACTTCCTCGTCCTCATGCGGAACGACGTTGCCAACCAGCGTCACTTCGCAGCCGAAGTCGTGCCAGACGGTCGAGAACTCGACGCCCGTCGCTCCGGCGCCACGCACAATCACGCGCTTCGGCAGCCAATCCATCCAGGTGGTGTGGTCGCTGTTGATCACGCGTTTGCCGTCGAACGGAATTCCCGGAATCGGGCGGGGCCGCGATCCCGTATCAATAATGACGGCGTTTCCGGTGACATCTTTCTTTGAACCATCGGGCGCGGTAACCGTAACTGTTCGGTTGTTCTTGAGATAGCCCACACCGTCATAAACGGTGATGCCGTGTTTGCGGAAGAGGAACTTCACACCATTGAAGTTCTTCTCGACGATCTCGCCCGATCGTACAACTGCTTGCGGATAGTTGGACTCGATCCCGTTGACGTTGACGCCGTATTCCGAGGCGTGCTGAACCAGGTGCATCACCGAGCCACTCTTCAGCAGCGCCTTCGTCGGGATGCAACCACGATGGAGGCAAGTGCCCCCAATCTTGTCCTTCTCGACGACAGCGACCTTCAGCCCCAGTTGGGCACCGCGAATCGCGGCAACGTATCCACCGGTCCCGCCACCAAGCAGGACTACATCGTAGGCATCCTCTGGCATGCCTTCTCCCCTCTACATCATCGTAGGTCCGCTCACCTGGCGGTCGATGGGGCGAGGCCAGCCCGCTTCGTTCACACCATCGTCGCCGGATCATCAAGATCGCGACGGTCGTTCGTACTACATGCGAGCGAATGTCCCGCCGGTGACGGCTGCACCTTCTATGCCAAGATCTAGGCGCCGAATCACAGGCGTCTCTAACGTTAGTATAGCAGTGGGCGAAATAGCAGAGGTCCCATTTCCAGGTTAACCTTACGCATTTCTAAGTAGGAGTTTGGTGTGGTCGAAGCGGTCGTTTCCGCAGTCCTGACGCGGAGTTTCAGGAATTCGGTTGCGACGAATCATGATCGTTCACGTCGTCGATGACGAAATGCGGAAGAAATTTGAAAGGGGTGTCCGGAAACCGGTTCGACGCAATGGCGGTGAGTTTGGGGATGCGAGACTTTCCAACGCAGCCGCTCGTGCTGGGCTCGCTCATTCACGCGCCATCGACGCAGATCGATTCCCCAACTGCCGAATGGTGTTGTCCAGATGTCACGCTGCTGACCACGTCCAGCGCCTCAATTCTCGTCGCTGAAGGCTCCGCAAGATGCTCCACATTTGGCGTGATTCCAGCTCATGTTGAGTCCCGTTTTCCGCCGGTAGAAAGGGAAATTCGACCCTCAGAAACGTGCCATAGAGTCAAGAAATTGGCATAATTGGAGGGTGCTAGACGAACGCGAACTGGAATGGAAAGACGAGCAATGTCGTTCACATTAGAGCAGGTGGTACCGATCGCGACGTGGCTCCGCATGTCGGAGAAGGCGGAGCGAGAAGGGCTGCGAGCATTTCGCATAAACGACGACGTCAGGTCGTGGGTGGTGACGAGTCACAGCCAGGACGGCGTAGCCTACGAGGTCACGATTCTCGATGGCGACCTGCTTTGCTCGTGTCGTGGCAGCAGTTTTCATCC
The DNA here is from genome assembly GCA_963782955.1 of uncultured Chloroflexia bacterium. GTDB lineage: Bacteria > Chloroflexota > Chloroflexia > Thermomicrobiales > Thermomicrobiaceae > CALAGB01. The sequence goes on from CAWALJ010000003.1 coordinate 411,559, forward strand.
GTACTGCAAGCATCGCGCGTTGGTACTGCAGGAGCTTGGACTGCTCGACGACGACTCAGTTGACGAGCCGCTGGTGCCGGATCACGTGATGGCCGCCATTTGTGCGGCATGAGATTCGGCTTCAAAGCGTCCGTGAATCGCAACCTGACAGTATCTGGTTCGTCTAACGAACGAGGCACTGTGTCCGTGCCGCATGGCGATTCCCTGATAGTCTTCTTTGGTTAGATGCGCCACACGACGCCGCAACGACGCGGCGTTCGGGAGACACTTCGCATATGGATCATCGCTGGAACAGCGCTCCGCCCGATCGGACTCTGCCGTTTGGTTGGTGGGGGCACCGTTCGGACCCGTCCCAGCGATTCTCGATCATCGACCTCCTGCGCAACGGAAACCTCGATGCGCGCGTGGCGGCATTTCTGTGGTTGGCCATCGAACGCCATGCGTCGATCGTGGTCGGCTCGAAATTGGAAGATGCCGGCAAGACGACCATGCTCACCGCCTTGCTCGACTTCCTATCGCCTGATGTCGAGACCCTTTACCTGCGCGGCTGGTACGAGCGCTTCGATTTCGTCAACAGCCACGACCCGGCCGCTACGTATCTGCTGTGCAACGAGATTAGCGACAATCTCCCGACCTACCTCTGGGGACAGGGAGTGCGTCAATTGTTCGAGACGTTGGAGCATGGATTCCCGATGGCCACCACACTGCACGTCAATGGGGCGACCGAGATGGTTGACATGCTCTCCTCCTTTCCACTCGAGGTCCCCCGCCGCCTGTTGCGGCACATCGATTTCGTGCTGACACTGGATGGCGGTAGCCGCTCGTCCAAGTATTTGCGGCGGTTGATGCGCGTCGAGATGCTTCACCCCTCGGGAGATTCTGACGTTCGCATCGAATCCATTGCCGAGCGGGACGTTTTGCTCGGTCCGCTGGTCTCTCGTCCCGGCCGCCTGATTGGCGTCCTGTCCGAGCGTTTCGGTGTCGAGCGAAGCAAAGCGACGACCGAGCTGGCTCGGCGTGAGCAGTACCTCGATCATCTCCAGCGTGAGGACCTGAGCCACTCCGGCGACGCCCGGCAAGCCTTCCAGAATTTCCTGGCACGCTAACCGCAGTCTATCTGCCGGTTTGCGTTCCCGATCCCCGCGCGGAAACGGCGGCTCTGTTCGCGCGCCGACCCCGAACGCGTTGAATTGACATATGGGCACCCGGTAGTACGATTAGTGACATCGTCGGTTGAGAAATTGCGCATGTCTTTGCCTACCGGTTCACGACCCCACCGGAACCCCATCAGTGCATGAAGGAGCAGGTTTTACATGAGTAAGCCGCGTACGCTCGGCGAACTCCGCGAAAGCGGCTACCAGGTTTCGTCGGTCCGCGAAGAGATGCGGAAGAACCTCATCGAAAAACTGAGATCCGGCGAGCCAATCTTCCCTAACGTCCTGGGCTACGAGGAGACCGTCATTCCACAACTGGAAAACGCCATTCTCTCCGGTCAAGACGTGATCTTCCTTGGCGAACGTGGTCAGGCGAAGACGCGCATGGCCCGCGGTCTCATCAATCTTCTGGATGACGAGGTACCGATCGTCGCCGATAGCGAGATCAACGACAATCCGTTTGCTCCGGTGAGCCGTTACGCGCGCGAGCGCGTCGCCGACGAGGGTGACAAGACGCCGATCGAGTGGCTCCCGCGCGACCGCCGCTACGCCGAGAAGCTGGCAACTCCGGACACCACTATCGCTGACCTGATTGGTGAGGTCGATCCGATTAAGGTGGCCGAGGGCCGCTATCTCTCGGATGAACTTACCATCCACTACGGGCTGATCCCGCGTACCAATCGCGGAATCTTCGCCATCAACGAGCTTCCAGACCTGGCCGAGCGCATTCAGGTGGGTCTGCTGAACATCATGGAAGAGCGTGACGTGCAGGTGCGCGGCTATCGCATTCAATTGCCGCTCGACATCTACGTCGTTGCCAGCGCCAATCCAGAGGACTACACCAATCGCGGCCGCATCATTACGCCGCTCAAGGACCGCTATGGCTCCCAGATCCGCACGCACTACCCGAACTCGATCGATCTCGAGGTCGACATCATGGAGCAAGAGCGAACGCAGTTTTCGACTGATGGCATCGAGGTCGTCGTGCCAGACTACCTGCGAGAGATCATCGCCGAGATCACCCATCTGGCGCGCCGCAGCCACGACGTCAGCCAGCGCTCAGGCGTCAGCGTGCGTATGTCGATCGCGAACTACGAGAACGTAGTGAGCAACGCGGTGAAGCGTGCGATCCGTCTGAACGAGAAGCATGCCGTGCCGCGCATGAGCGACCTGCACGCCGCGATCGCCTCGACCACCGGCAAGATCGAGCTCGAAGCGATGGGTGAGACACGTGAAGACCGCGTCGTCGACAAGCTGATTCAGGGTGCGATTCTGACGACCTTCAATCGCCACTTCTCGTCGCGCGATTTCGATGGCCTCGTGCTGGGCTTCGAGAACGGGTTGACTGTCGAGACGTCCGACATGATGCCGTCAATGGAGTACGTGCATCAGGTGTCGCACATGGACGGCATGCGTGAGGCGGCCGCTACCCTTGGAGCCAGTGGCGACCCCGCGGCGATCGCGGCGACCGTCGAGTTCGTGCTTGAAGGGTTACACCTCAATCGTCGTTTGAACAAAGACCGTTCGGCAGGCCAGAGCGGAACACTCTACCGGGGGTAGCATCATGGCACGTTGGACCGCATTCGACTCTCGCTATTCTCGCTGGGACGGCACTCAGGAGATCAACCCGTTCGACGCCGACGCGATTATGGACGCCATCTCGGATGACGTACTTTCAGACGGCGACCTGAATCGCGCGCTGCAACGTCTCTTCCGTTGGGGCGCAAATCAGCAGGACGGCAGCCACATGCCCGGCATGCGCGATCTGATGGAACGCATCCGTCGCATGCGCCAGCAGGAGATGAACCGTTACGATTTGGGTTCGATTCTCGATGACCTCAATAAACAACTCGACGACGTGATCGATACCGAGCGAGCGGGTATCGATGACCGGCTGCAGCACGGGCGCGAGCGCCTCGAGCAGCTGAGGCAGCAGCAAGGACAACAATCCAAGTCCGGCGCACAGCAAACGGGTTCGCAGCAGTCCGGACAACAGTCCAGCTCTGGCGAGATGAATGAATCTGGTGAAGGCGGCGAGTCAGAATCGTCCGACTACGACGAGAACATTCATAAGCTGCTGGAACGCATGGCGGCCCGAAACCAGGAGAAGCTGGATGGCCTGCCGAATGACCCGGCAGGGCGTATCAAGCAGCTCAACGACTACGATTTCATGGATCCGAACGCGCGCCAGAAATTCCAGGATCTGCTCGCTTCGCTGCAGCAGCAGATGCTGCAGCAGACCTTCCAGGGCATGCAGCAGGCGCTGCAGAACATGTCGCCAGAAGACATGCAAGGCATGCGCAACATGCTGCGCGATTTGAACGAGATGCTGGAAGAACGTGCCCGTGGCGGCGAGCCCGATTTCGAGCGCTTCATGCACAAGCATGGACACTACTTCGGTCCCAACATCAACAGCCTGGACGAGCTTCTGGAGCACATGGCCCGGCAGATGGCCGCCATGCAGAACCTGCTCGACTCAATGACGCCGGAGATGCGCCAGCAACTGCAGGAATCCCTCGAAGCGGTGATGCGTGATCCGGAGATCCAGGAGCAGATGAGCCAGCTGGCGCAGAACTTGGGTCAATTGATGCCGAACAATCCCTATCGCGGTCAGTTCGACGTTGATGGCTCCGAGGAGCTGACGCTCGGTGAGGCCATGCGGCTGATGGAGCGCCTTCGTGAGATGGAAGAGGTCGAGGATCAACTCCGCGGCGTGCGCGATTGGCGCGATCTGGAGCAGGTCGACGACGAGAAGATCCGAGAATTGCTCGGCGACGACATCAATCAGGACCTCGATCAATTGCGCCAGCTCACCAAGATGCTGGAGGACGCGGGCTACATTCAGCGAACCCGCCGGGGTTACGAATTGACTCCGCTGGGCGTGCGCAAGATCGGCCAGAAGGCGTTGAAGGACATCTTCCAGCACCTGAAACGAGACCGCTTTGGCGAGCACAAACTGGACCGGTCGGGAGCGGGGGGCGAACGGACCGATGACACCAAGCCGTACGAGTTCGGCGATCCCTTCTTGCTCGATCTCCCCAAAACCGTGATGAACGCGGTGCATCGCGATGGCGTTGGTAGCCCGGTACGGCTTCAGCCGGCCGACTTCGAGGTTTACCGCACCGAGATGATCTCTCAGTCATCGACGGTGCTGATGGTCGACATGTCCCGATCGATGCTTTACAACGGCTGCTTCACCGCTGCCAAGAAGGTGGCGCTGGCGCTCGATAGCTTGATCCGCTCGCAGTTCCCGCGGGACAACCTGTACATCATCGGTTTTTCCTACATCGCGACTGAGCTGAAACCATCGATGCTGCCGAATATCAGCTGGGACGAATACAACTACGGTACCAACATGCAGCACGGGTTCATGCTGTCGCGCCAGTTGCTGGCTCGCCACAAGGGAGGCAACAAGCAGGTCATCGTGATCACCGATGGCGAGCCTACGGCCCACTTCGACGGGACTCAGGTACGCTTTTCCTATCCGCCCACTTATCAGACGTTACAAGAGACCTTGAAGGAAGTCGTGCGCTGTACGCGCGAACAGATTACAATCAACACGTTCATGCTGGAGCGTAGTCCGTACATGGCCGGGTTCGTAAGTGAGATGGCGAAGATCAACAAGGGACGAGCGTTCTTTGCCGAGCCGGATCATCTTGGCGAATATATCCTGGTCGACTACGTCGCGAACAAACGCCGGCACGTGTATCAGTAGGGCGATACTGCTCGAGCTTGGGATCCAGTTCGGGCCTGGGGGAAAGGGTTGATGTCTGGAAATCACGGACCCGCGAACGGCTCGTCGGAGTATCTCTTCAGGTACGAGGATATTCTGCGCGCGATCGGTCGGTACATCGACGGTCATCACCTGCAGGATGTCGTGCTGCTGCAGCTCGATTCAGGTGTGCTGCTGCGCGGGTTGCGACCGGCCAGCAACACGGCCAGCAAGGAACTGGTGGAGCATCTCTTCACCGCCAAAGAAATGATGGAGCACGTCTTCACGCCCGAGGATCTGAAGCGGATCGACGAAGCAGCGCGCCGCGAGCGCGGCAAAGGTTCGCCCCTGTTTCGCTAGGCGATGAAGATCTTCGCCGACAACACGCTAGACATGACACCGGGCGTCAACTCTGACGCCCGGTTTGCTGATAGTCCCCGACAAAAGATCAGGCTGGCTCTCCGGTCCGTGTCCGGATGATCTGTCGTGGCTGAAGTGACAGATTGGCGGGGTGATCGACGATGATCAACGCGACAGCCAGGACCATGACCTCGATGCTGAAGACGGTCTGGATCGTGCTGCTCACCGCCGTCGACGCGGTGAAGAAGTTGAAAAGCGCATGCCAGATCGCCACCATGAGAATGCTGCCGCCACTGCTGTTGTAGAGCCAGGTGAGGAGAATGGCACCGGAGACGATCCCGAAGAAGAATCCGGGCGCGCCGCCCGCACCCATTTCCCGATAGGTGGGGATGTAGAAAAAGGCGGGTAGGTGCCAGGCTGCCCAGAAGATCGCGAGGATCAGGGTGGCGGTCAGCGCTCCGTGTCGCTCCTGCAGGCGTGGCAACGCGAACCCGCGCCAGCCGACCTCTTCACCGAGCCCATTCGTGACAAACCAGAGGAGCAACGCGGCTGGGCCAATTGCTGGCAGGAAATTGACCTTCCCGAGATTCCACAGGTTCACCCAAGTACCGTCCGTCATCCGCCCGACGATGGCGGCGATGGCGAACATCGCAATGGGCGAACTGACCGCAACCATGATCCATCTGGCCCCAACGCGCCAGCGCACCACACGCGATCCCAGTTCGCGCAGGCCAGCCATACCCGCAGTCAGGAACGTCAGCGAAACTGCCGAAAGTGCCGGCCCGAACTGCGCCAGGTAGTGGATCCATTGGGGTAGATGGAACCCGATTACGCTCTGCGCCGCCAGCGCGAGTGGGCCCGCGATCGACCAGGTCAGCGCGTACGCAATCACGAAATAGAGTATTAGTGGGTGTCGTTCTGACAATCTGGAGCGGGTAGATTGCATGACACCACTCCCTTCAGGTTATCCGGTGCTCCTCGCGGTTCCAGCAGTGAGTGCCTCGTGCTTGGCATCTGCCGGACGTCTTGCCCGGGTCGTCGCTCGCTCGACGGTGACGAGGCGAACGAGAACTCTATTTCGCACGAGTCGTTCGAGTTGCCCCGGTTCGGAGGGATTGCCATGGGAATCGAGTTTGATGCCTGCCTGTTTACCGTAGCTGGGGTTCTGGCGAATGAAGATCAGCATCCCGGCCAATACCTCATCAGCACGCTCGACGGCTTCACCACGGGCTTCAAGATGCTGCCCCCGCACTAGGAGATTGACTGGCGCGGTGCCTCGGAGGTTTCGCCACCAATTCCGGCTCCGCAGGCTGATCACGAGCAGATCGCCAGTTTCTGGTTCACGGACGTAGTTGACGGGAATCGAAACGGCACGTCCGGATCTTCGACCGGTAAGTGTTATCAGGAGCACCGAGTCACTGACCAACTGATGAAGGGGTGATCTCAGCAGCGCGGTTACCGCAACGTTCGAAAGTTGTCGCCAATTCATGGTGCGCCGCCTTTGACGCGTGCCGTCGGCTCACACTACGAGCATATGTCCGGAACGCGACGTGGCGACAACAGAACCGTGGGTTGCATTACAGGCTTGTGTCAACGGGAAGCGCGATCGCTGACGCGATCGCGTCTGCCAGCGGCATACGACGTCCATCTTCCTCGAGCGTGACTCGTTCGTCCACGCTCAAAGATCGCGTCGCGTGGTCCACGAATGACGCCAGCAGGGCCCGCTCAGCGGGATCGCCCGGGATTGCCATTCTCTCCCGATACGCCTCAACGGTTGCGGCAAGGCGAACCGATTGACGATGCCGGCCTGTCATCGCCAGCATGGCCGCGAAACCATCTAGGCAATGGGCGATGAGATGCGGTGCGTCGATCTCGCGCGCGATCTGTAAGCTCTCCTGGAGCAGTGGCACGGATCGCTCCGCCTCGTCGAGTCCAATCGCCGTGAGTCCCAATCCGAGCATCGCGATGGCCGCAGCGTGTTGATCGTCGACCTCCAGCGCGTGAACGAGACTCTCGCGGTAGAAACTCTCTGCCTCCGCATATGCCCCTTCGATGAGCGCCACCAGACCGATGCCGGCCGTTGCCATCGAGATTTGCACCACGTCCTGCACCTGCCGCGAGTAGTTCAGTCGCTCTGTGAGGAGTTCGCGGGCCCGCGTGCAGTCACCTCTCGCGCGTTGTACTCGTGCCAAACCATGCAGGGTGATGCCGATCGTGCGAGGGTCCTTCTCTCGTCGCCGAATGACAAGACTCTCGGTGTAGCAGCGCTCGGCCGCGTCAAGATTGGCCTGGGAATAGGCGACGTGTCCGAGTTGGGTCAAGGCGGCGGCAACAAAGTCGTCATCGGTCTCTGCCCGCGCGATGGACAGACATTCCTCCAACAACCGGACCGCCTCCCCGAAGTCAGCCTGACGATAGGCGAGTCGACCCGACGCGAACAGCAGCCTGCTTCGCTGCGGGCTCGGCTGCGACAAGCCGGGCAACTGCAGGAATGCGGTGAGCCACCGTCGTCCCTCCTGATGATACCCGCGGTCCCAGAATCGCCAGAGTCCCAGTCCGAGTCGCGCCGCGAGATGTGAGTCTCGGTTGTCCACGATCCACCGCGCCGCAAGCCGCAGATTGCCGAGATCCTGGTCGAGACGACGAAACCAGTGGGATTGCCGGTCGCCGATCTGCTCGAGGTAGCTGCGTTCAACGAAATCAACAACGTAGTTGCAGTGTTGGTCGGCAGTCGTTGAGCGCTCACCACATTCTGACAGACGCTCCAGCCCGAATTCCCGCATCACCTCCAGCATCACAAACCTTGGTTCGTCCGCTTCCGATTGAACCCTCCGCACCAGACTGTTGTTGATCAGTGAGGTCAAGTCGTCGAGCACGATGCTGTGGACCTCGTCGTGCGTCTTGGCAATCGATTCAGCGGCTTCCAGCGTGAACCCTCCCGCGAAGTAGGCCAGTTGGCGGAAGAGTCGTCGCTCCGATTCATTCAAGAGTTCGTAACTCCAGGCAATCGCGTCGCGCATGGTCTGGTGTCGTTCCGGCAAGTCCCTTGGCCCACCGGTAAGCACATTCAACTGGCGTTCGAACTGTCCGAGCAGTGACCTCGGCGACAGCACGGCCAAGCGCGCACTGGCAAGCTCGATCGCCAGCGGCAGCCCATTGAGGCGCTGGCAGATCTCCACGATCGACATGAGGTTCTCGCTCGTGACTCGAAAGCTCGAATTCGCGGCCTGTGCTCGTTCAGCGAAGAGTTGCAGCGCGGACCAGCGAGGTAACTCGTCAGGTATCGGAATAACATCCGGAGGTGGGAGATCCAGCGGCCCGAGATCGAATCGGAGCTCTCCTTGAATGTTGAGGGGTGCGCGGCTACTTACCAGCAGCCGGATCGTCGGACAGGAGACGAGAATTCGGGCGACGAACGGAGCAGCATCCAGCACGTGCTCGAAGTTGTCGACAACCAGCAGCATGTGTTTCGACTGCAGGTGATCGGTGATCTGCTGCTCAACTGGTGTGGTCTCGGCCGGGTGGATTCCGAGCGATTGTGCCAACGCGGATGGCACGAGCGCCGGATCTGATAACGGCGCTAGCGGAACGAAGACGGCCCCGTCGCCGAACTCCTCTGCGATCATCCTCACGGTGGCAAGAGTTAGACGTGACTTCCCGATGCCGGGCGGACCAGTCACCGTCACCAGTTGCGAGGTCCCCTGCTTGAGCATGGCCGACAACCGGCCTACTTCCAGATCACGCCCCACAAACGACGTTGGCACGAATGGCAGCCGTGAGAGTTCACCGGTCAGGCGTGGTCCTCGGCGACGAAGCACCGCACGTTCGAGATCCTCAACGGGAAGTTCCAACGCTTCCGCGAGAAGTTCGACCGTGTGGTGATGCGGCAACGCCTTGACACCCCGCTCGAGATCACTGATCGCGCGGGCACTGAGGTGTGCTCGCTCGGCAAGTTCTTCCTGCGTTAGTCCGGCAGCAAGCCGATAACGTCGGAGAAGGCGTCCAAAGGATGACGTCGCGCTAGTCATCGTGAGCCTCTTCCAGGAAACGAATCCCGCAACATGATACACGAGCCATTGCACCAACGTGTGGGCTGGTTGTGTGGATCGTGTGTGGACATGGACGAGTTCAAATTTCACAGTGTTAGCATTGCATCCCTGCTTGTCAGTCCGACCGGAGTCCGTGCACGCGAACGGTGTGGCGTGGCGCTTTCACACCGGGATTTCAAGATTGAGCAGGCAAGATCTTCGGGGATGCGGAGGGTTTGGGTAAACGGTGGCTCGGTGAGCCACGAAAGGGGACTCCAATGCGACGTCTGACAACCGCGCTCCGCGCAAAACGGACCTTGATGACGCTGGGGGCTGCCGCCATCATCGCTCTGGCGTTCACGGCAGGATCGGTCTTGACGGCGCTTGGCGTTCCACCACCAGTGACGTATTCCGCCTGCGTCACCTCACCTATTCCAGGACTTCCACCGTCGATTAGCAGCCTGATCCCGCATGGAACGCTCTACAACTTGACCAGCAATGGGACGCCGACGTGTCGTGGCGCGGATCAGGTCATCAGCTGGAATGAACAGGGACCGATCGGTCCACAAGGCGATACTGGACCGTCAGGACCAACGGGACCAACTGGTAGTCAGGGAATTCAGGGTCCGTCGGGTCCAACCGGAACCACGGGATCTCAGGGGGTGCCGGGCATATCCCATGCGTACACGGCTGCACTACCATACTCTTCATCTTCGCCGGTCATCATCAACAATCCAGGTGCGACCGTAACGTCGGTCAGTCTTCCCGCCGGAACGTACATCATTCTCGGGACCGCGATCGCACACAACCGCGACGGCGACCCACAACCAGCCCAATGTGACCTCGGTTCTCTTGGGTTTGCCGAATACGTAATGCTCCCGGAATCCAGTTCTCGCGTCGAACGCACCGTCAGCGTCACAGGGTGGGCGACCTTCGATTCAACCACCACGGTGAACCTCCACTGTTCCACGTATAGCGGCGACGTATCTTCGGCGTCGCTCGTGGCGTTACAGGTCGGTGCGGTGAACTAACCATTCGTTCTTATCGTGAACCCGGTTTTCTGGGAGGGCAGCGCTGCCCTCCTAGTCTCCGCGTGTAGCGCACTGAACGCCGATTGTGAGGACCGCACAAAGTCTCCGAACGTCCAGCCATCCTGCTCGGACACGAGAGCCGCAGGTATTGACATGGCGATCCTGTGCGCTGCAGCGAACGTGTGGGTTGGTCGTGTGGATTGTTCGTGGACACAACTAATCGCGAATTTACAGTGTGGAGAATGCGTTCTCGTTCCCTGGCCGCGTCAACGTCTTGCGTGAGGGCCGACTACCTACATCGATGTTCAGTCGGTCCATCGCTGGATGTTCAGGGAGAGGACGCGCGTTTCCGTCTCGCGCTGATCTCACTGGTGATGAGTGGCTAAGACAGCCACGAAGGGGGAATACTATGCGACGCCTTTCTCGCGCACTGCGCGCAAAGCGAACGCTCATGATGCTTGGCATCGCCGCTATGATCGCCCTGGCGTTTACGGCGGGCTCGGTCTTCACGGCGCTGGGCGTGCCGCCTCCGGTCACGTATTCGGCCTGCGTCACCGAGCCGCTACAGGGCATTCCCGCACCGATCGCCAATGCTCTGCCGCATGGAACGCTCTACAACTTGACCAGCAACGGGACGCCGAACTGCCGTAGGGGTGACTCGGTCATCAGCTGGAATGAGTTGGGCCCAGTGGGTCCGCAAGGCGACACTGGCCCATCGGGACCAACAGGGCCGACCGGTGGACAGGGCATCCAGGGGCCCTCAGGACCATCTGGCCCTCAGGGGACGGCGGGCGCCGCCGGCATGAGCGACGTCTACTGGGCACAAAGTGGATATAGCGGTGTGCCGGTCGACATCAGCGGGTCGGGTGCCGATGTTGATTCGGTCAGTGTCCCGGCGGGTGTTTACGTGATCTCCTTCTCAGCCGCGCTCGAGAATCAGGATGGCGATGCTCAGAACGCTACGTGTGCACCGGCCACCGGCGGCGGTACGACGATTCGCCTGGACCCGGCGACCCCTACCGACACTTCCTTCAAAGCACAACTAAGCGTTTTGACGACCGCAACGCTTGTCGCACCGGGAACGATCACAATCCACTGCAGTACCTATAATGGCTACGCGTACGACGCCAATCTGGTTGCATTCAAGGTGACGCACATCAATCCGTAGGCAGCGCGTCGGCGCGACGAGCCGATGACACACATGGGATGATTTTGACAACGCGGAGGGGCACGATTGCCCTTCCGCGTTGTCTTGTGTTCGTTGAGGTGCACGGCATCGCGGCAGTTGGCGCTGCTCGGTTGACAAGATGCCGTTCGTTGGCGGTCTCGACGCTATGGAATCGCGTAAGTCCATTCGTCGGTGCCATATTTGCTGCGGGTGAGGTCCTCCGCCGCTGCCATCTCTTCGTCGGTTACGACGTCCTCTTCCGCGCCGTACGCGGTGACGAACTCGTCGATCATATGATCGATGATCGTTTGGCGTGGCAGCTGGGTCTGCAGTCGCAGCGGGCCGACACGCTTGGCCGCGCTTGCAATGCCCTTGTCGCTCAGCTTCTCCTTACCGATGCGCAGTACCTTGAGCATGCGGTCGGAGTTCATGTCGTATGACATCGTGACGTGATGCAGCACCGCACCAAATCGGCGCGCCTGAGCCGCCCCGCCGATCTTGCCACCAGTTGACGTAATATCATTGATCGGTTCATACCAAGCGTCAATTCCGAGCGATCGCAACGCTCGGATGACCCAGTCATCGAGAAACGCGTAGGAATCGACGAAAGACATGCCCGCGACCAGGTCGGGCGGGGCGTAGATGGAGTAGGTGATGATATTTGGCACCTCGACGTACATCGCGCCGCCGCCGGTCATGCGGCGAGTCACTGGTACCCCAAGCTCTTTAGCCACGGGCTCGTCGACCTCGTTACGGACCGACTGAAAGCGTCCGATCACGATTTCCGGCTCGAGCCGATCCCAAAAACGCAGCGTTGGCTGCCGGTCGCCAGCACCGACGTGGCGAGTGATCACCTCGTCGATCGCATGATTTACCGCCGCGGCGACCGGCTCGCCACGTATGAGCTTCCAGGAGTATTCGCGCCAGCGATTTTCCACGCTCATCCCACGGCCCGCCTAACCGCCCGGGCTACCGCCTCCGGCGAGAAGCCGATCATCTGAACGTCTCCAGCAACCGCGTCGCGGACGTGTCGGGCGATTTCGTCCTCGGTGGTGTTGGCTGGCAGGTTTTCAATAGACGCGTTAATCTGCGCCAGCGCCTCGGCTGGCTCGAGAAAGAAGTCGCCGCTGATCACGACGTCAACCATCACGCCGTCGCGCACTACCAGATCAGAGACGACCAGTTTGCCTCCAGGTGTTTTGTATTCTCCGTGCATCGAACGTTCCTATCTGAGCGTCTTGTCCGATTAATTCTACGTCCGACGATTCTCGGTAGACAAACTGCCAGTTTCGGAGGCGTTGGGTGCGCCTTTTGTGGCTGAGCTGCAGAGGTACATCAAAGGTTTGCTTTGGGATCGAGCTTGCTCGCTAGATCGCTGCTGATCTCGCTCGCGCTGTTCCAGGTGCTCGCTTTCGGGCCGAGGTCTCCACCCGGTTTGACGTCGGCGATCCACTGAAAGAGCATGGCGGCTCCGAGATGAATCTGCGGCGGCAGACCAAGAACGCGAAAGGTGGAGGCGACCTCCTCCATCTCGCCGACCCAGCGCTCAGACTTGGCCGGCATGGTGGGGATCTGTCGGTCTATCCAGGCGAACAGAGCCGCTTGGCTGTCTCGAAGCTCGGCGGTGAGCGCTTCCTCGAGTCCCAATGCCTGTCCGGCTGTGAGGATCTCGGTGGCCAGGGCGTTGAGTCCCTTGGTCAGGCCGCCATAGCACATCTTCAAACCAGAAGCTTGCCCGGTGTGCGGCCCCACGACACGTACATCGAGTCCGAGGTCGTTCAGTGCGGTCAAGTTCGTCGGCGCCTGGACCTGAGGCGTAGAGGCGTGGCCCTTGACCATCGACGACCGGCGGTCCGCCCACAATGCCGACATCCGCGAAGCGAGCACCGGCTTCGGTCAGCAGATTTTCCATGGGTCGAACCGTGTGGGGAGCGATGGCGTTGCAATCGACGTAGAGCAACGTTGAACCGGTGGCATTGATGGCGCTGACTACCCGCTCGGCCACGCTCCGGGCGAGCGCTGGAGCCAGGATCGAAAGGAGAATGTCGGACTCCTCGACCAGTGCGGTGTCTTCCCGCACATCGACAATACCAACGCGTTCGGCGCGTTCCGTGGTTCGCGTGCCACGGCCGGTGAGGTTGGTGATAACCCGCGCGCCGTGATGGTTCAGCACCGCACCGATCGCGTGTCCCATCTCGCCCGGACTGATTAATCCAATAGTGGTCATGGCAACTCCTTGCGCATGGTCGTCAAAATGTCGACGGAACTCGATGAACGGTCATTCCTGCTTGAGAAACTCGGCGACTCCGGGGTAATCCATGATCGACTTGCCGTCGCGAACCCATTGCCGGATGTTCGGCGTGTTGCCGAAGCGGTTGACTACCGCTTCGAGCAAAGCCGCGGCGTCTTCCGGACGAATCACGACGATTCCGTCGTCGTCCGCCACAATTAGATCGCCCGGGGAGACCGGTACACCACCGCAGTTGACGGTCGTATTGATCTCGCTCGGCACGCCGCTACCGCGAGCGAGCAACCCGGACACCGAGCGAGAGAAGACCGGCCATCTGAGTTCCTCGATCTCCATGGTATCGGTGACGGCACCGTCGACGATCAGTCCGGCGATCCCCTTGGCTTTGGCCAGCAGCGTGGTGAAACCGCCCCAGCAGGCGATCTCCGTGTCTCCGCCACGATCCATGATAATCACGTCGCCAGGTTGAGCCGTCTGGATGATCTTGCGGTTGGACATGCCCCCGGTGGGCGGCATGCGTAGCGTGACTGCCGTGCCGACCAGGTGGATGTCGCGCCAGACCGGACGCATGGCGGTGCTCATGAAGCCCCACTGCTGAAAATGTCCGATGTCTCCCACACCGAGTGTACGAAACCCGTCGACGATCTCACGCGGAATAGTGCTTCGTCGATCGCGAATGACGTCCGGCATCTGCCAGTTCCCTTCGATCACAGCTATTCTTGGCCGTGCGACCATCATACCGTCATCCTCCGTGCATTCGCGACGGTCGGAAGCCGTGGAAATAACGAGTCGTGTGGATGCGTCTAACACAACAGGATCGTCAGACGGATGAGTCGACACAATCTGGAAGGAAGTCAGGGGTGGCGAAATTCGAGCAAGGTGTGCTGGAGGCGGCCGGGACTGAGCGTGAGGTGAAGCTGACCACCTGGGGACGAAAGAGTGGGAATCCGTCGCAGGTGATTTTGTGGGTCTTTACCGATGGCGAGCGTCTCTTTATTCGCTCAGGCGGTGGACTGCAACGGGACTGGCCCCAGAACCTGATGGCACGCGGACGAGGCGTGTTACACATCGGCGGTCAGGACGTGGCGGTGAATGGCACGCACGTCACGGATCGTGAACTGGCACGAAGCGTCTCGAGCATGGCGTCTCAGAAGTACCAAGCAAACGTGCAGCGCTCCAGCGGTGATGAGCCGCTCACGCCGGGGGAGAGCGCGACCTTCGAGCTCTTTCCGGACGAAAGTGGGGCGTAGCAGGCGGCTCTACGATGGGAACATCATCCCACGGCATCGAAAGGATTTGGGGGGGGGACGGACGCTCTGGGCGAAGACACGCTTCGCCCTTACCAGTCGCCCACAGATATGCGTTTACCGTCGTACGGCGCCCGTAGGTTTTGACAAGTCATATCTGGGTTGGTCGGCCTTCAACCTTGGGCAACCACGGAGGGTTGCCCTTACAGTGACCTTCATACCTTCGTAGGGGCAGCCACGGAGGGCTGCTCTCTCTTGCCGACCTGGTGAATCCCTGATTTTTCGTCAACCACCATTCACTCCGGGCGAGCGTGACCGCATCACCGTGCGAACTCGCAAAAAGTCTCACCGCAATAGAACGATGGAGGGGACAAGCCCCTCCACAACGTTTTTCGAGCCATGCTGGTAGAGGTCAGACTGCGGCCTTGATCGATTCGAAGGCTTGCTCGAAATCGCCGATGATGTCGGCCGAGTTCTCGCAGCCGACCGAGACTCGAACCATCTCGTCCCGGTGTGGCCAGACGAGCGTCGAGACGTCTCCCAGGCTGACGGCGTGGGCGCAAAGCTTGAGTGCGTTGGCGAACTGACTGCCAGCGTCGGCGCCGCCCTCCATCTCGAATGAGAGCATGCCGCCGTACTTGCCGTTGAGTAGACGTCTGGCGACGTCATGGCCTGGATGGCTTTCCAGACCGGCGAAGTTGACCTTCTTGACCTCGGGCTGATGCTGCAGGAACCGAGCCAGATCCATCGAGTTCTGGCAATGGCGCTCCATGCGTAATTCCAACGTCTTGATGCCGCGCAGCAGCAGCCAGGAGTTGAAAGGGCTGATGCAGGAACCCAGCACTTCGATCTGGCGCAGAATGGGATCGATCAATTCCTTGTCGCCAGAGATGACCCCGGCCAGCGCGTCACCATGTCCGCTGATGTACTTGGTTGCCGAGTGAAGCGACAGATGCGCGCCGTGCTCCAGCGGCCGGAAGAGGTAGGGGCTACAGAACGTGTTGTCGACGATCAAGATGATGTTGTTGGCGCGCGCGATCTCGGCCAGCGCGGGGATGTCCGCCACGCGAATGCTTGGGTTGGCCAGGAATTCGGTGTAGAGCACCTTGGTGTTCGGCTTGATGGCCGCCCGCACTGCATCCAGATCGGTGATATCGACGCGGGTGACCTCGACGTTGTCGGCCGGAGCCTCTTCATTCATGAAGATGTCGGCCCAGAAGTAGATGTCATCGGACGCCACGATGTGATCGCCAGAGCGGGCCAACGAATGGAGCGCCGCCGCGATCACGGCCATGCCGGATGCGCCGGCGACAGCCGCTTCGGCTCCCTCCAGATCGGCAATCTTCTTCTCCAGCGCCGAGGTCGTGGGATTGCCGCCGCGAGTGTAGACCCAGCCCTCGACGTCGCCGCTCATCACGGCCGCTTTGTCCTCCAGCGAGCGGAACTGGTAGGTGGAGGTCTGATAGATTGGCGTGTTGTGGGCGCGTGTGGTCGGGTCGGCGTGCTCGCCCGCATGAATGGCGCGTGTCGAGAATCCGAGGCGATTGTCTGATCCGTCCATCGGTGCTCCTCCCTGTTGGTCACCGCCGAGTGCGGCACGGTGCGATGCGGCAATTGTCGCACACCGGCCATTGCTGGTTCTCGTTTGTTCGAGACTGATATCTCCGGTTCATCGCTGGCCATTTGCAGGCGTCCGAGCGGGCGTTACTATGGGCGCACATGAATTCCGGCAACGAACTGGAGGGTGGAACTTGGGCACGCGCAGCCAGTGGATCATCGACAAGACCGAAGCGGTGTCGCGGGACGGAATGGTGGCAGCGATGCAGCCGCTGGCCGCCGAAGCCGGAGCCGAGATGCTCCGCCGTGGCGGGAACGCGATCGACGCGGCGGTGGCCACAGCCTTCGCGGTGGGCGTGGTCGAGCCATTCATGAGTGGTGTCGGCGGCATCGCCTTCATGGTCTACCGTGATGCCGCCAGTGGTCAGACGATCTGTTTCGATGGCAGCACCGTGCTGCCGCGCGCGATCCGTCCGGATATGTTCGAGGTGCTGCCCGAGGGTGGCGCTTCCGGAATGTACGGCTGGCCCGCGACCAAGGGCGATGCCAACAACACCGGTTGGCTGGCGCCTGGCGTTCCAGGAACGCCGCACCTGCTGGGCGAGGCGCACCGACGCTACGGACGACTGCCGTGGAAAGAAGTGCTGCAACCAGCCATCAAGCTGGCTGCCGAGGGGTTCGAAGTCAATCATTACGTCTCGATGTCGATCACCGCGGCCTACGAGAATTTGCATCGCTTCCCGGAGTCCAAGCGCACCTTCTTCAAACCGAGCGGCGCGCCGCCAGCCCCAGGAGTTGGTGGATTTGGCGACAAACTGGTGCAAGAGGATCTGGCACGCACGTTGAAGCTGATCGCCGAGGAGGGGCCGGACACGGTCTATCACGGTGAGATTGCCGGCCTCATTGCCGAGGACATGCGACGCAATGGCGGTCTGATAACCGAGGAGGATCTGGCCGCGCATCAGACTCGCCTGTTCGATCCGGACGTGATCGACTACCGCGGGCATCAGGTGGCGGGGCAGCTAATCTGCAGCGGGTATCCGACGATCGCCGAGGCACTGCAGATTCTGGAAGGCTTCGACCTGGCTAAGCATGGCTTTCAGTCGACGGAGGCGACGCATCTGATCGTCGAATCGCTGCGCCGCGCGTTGGTCGATCGCCTCTCGTTCCTGGGTGACCCGGACTTGATGCCCGTTCCGCTCAAAGGTGCCATTTCCCGCGGCTACGCGGAGGTGCGCCGGGCTACGATCGACCCGAGCCATGCCACGCCAAATGAGGGACCCGGTGACCCCTGGCCGTTCGATCCGAGCAAAGAGGCGGTCTATCCGGAGCGGAGCGGTCAGCCTGGACAGGGACAGACAACGCACATCTCGGTCGTCGATCGGGATCGAAACGTCGTGTCGTTAACCTCGACGCTGGGTGCGGCCTTTGGCTCCGGCGTAGTGATCAAGGGAACCGGCATCACACTCAACAATGCCGTTACCTGGTTCGATCCACGGCCCGGCGCGGTCACTTCGATCGGGCCGGGCAAGCGGGTCATGTCTGCAGCGACGCCGGTCATTGTGATGCGAGATGGCAAACCGTATGCGGCGGTCGGTTCGCCAGGTGGTCGCCGGGTGATGTCTGCCGTTTACCAGATCATCGTCAACTTGATTGATTTTGAGCTGGGAATGCAGGCGGCGATTTCAGCGCCGCGCGTTCACTCGGAAGGCACGACGACCGAGATCTCGACTCGCTTTCCAGCACGGGTGATCGAGGATCTGGAGAAGATGGGCCACCAGATCATGCGCCGCGAGGAGTCAGTCTCGACGAGTTTCTTTGCTCGACCGAATGGCATCAAGATCGACCCGGAATCGGGCGAGTTGCATGCCGGAGTCTTCCCCTTCACGCCCGCGACGGCGATCGGGGTGTAGATGACGGGGCCCTCACTCCAGCCGTCAAGCGCGTCCCCCTTCTCCTCGCACTGGGAGTAGGGGACGGGGATGAGGGTCGCCTACTCGTCCGCCTCGAACAGGATGTTCTGGGCACCTTCCCAGACGACGAGGCGTCCGAGTTCCTTGAGATGCTCCTGGCCGTCGACCAACGTCAAAAAATGGTTGCCGGCCAGTTGACCCATTTTGCTGGCGAAACAGGTCGAGCCATAGGGGAACAGAATCTCGGTCTCGCTGTAGCCTCCGGGATAGAGGAGAATGTCGCCACGCGAGGGGTAGCTGGTCTGATTTTCGAACCCGATGCCGAGGTCGAAATCACCGAGCGGAATCCAGGCTGCTTCGCCACTCCAGCGCGCCTGGATGATCTTGTTGCGAAACGGCAATTGGGAGCGAAACGCGGCGCACGTCTTTGGTGCGGCTTCCTCTTCCCAGCGAGCGATGAAGGTCAGTGGACCAACGGTGATACGAACCAGGCTCACGGGCAAACGTCCTCTCGTTGCGGCGTCTCGAACTCGGCCGCCCCGGCGGCGACAGCTCGGACCGCGCCTATGATGGCAGACTTAGCCGCTCGGCGTCGATTCGTCGCTCGAATCTTCTGGCGTGTTCTTAGGAGTACCTGATGTCCGGTCCTTGCTTCGCGATCGATCTGGTGACCTTCGATATTGGCGGTACACTGCTCACTTTTCGACCGGATCAGATGCACGAGTGGTCTGTCGTTCTGAGTGAAGTGGGCGTGCATCTTGACGAGGAACGGATCGCAGAGGGGATTGCGCGAGAGCGTCCCAGAGCTCGAGAGCGACGTGCCAAGCTGGTGCCAGCCGATCACCGGGTGACCCTGCACGCGGGCGAAGAGCGACGGCGGCAATTCATCCACAACGTCCTCAGACACGCTGGGGCACCGGACGACGCGCTGGCGACTGCCACTGACGCGGTCAAGCAGGCGTTCGACTCTCCGCGCATGTATGTTGTCTACGAGGACACGCTCCCGGTGCTCCGCGAGCTGTGGCTGCGCGGACTGAAGTTGGCGGCAATCTCCAACACGTGGCCTTCGATGCCGCGAATCATCAAGAGTTTTGGACTGGATGAGTACCTCGGCTATTGGGTGATGTCGGAGTTTGTCGGAGTCGAGAAACCAGCCGCCGAGATCTTCGAGCGTGCACTGGAGATCGGCGCTTCCGAGCCTGCACGCGCCATGCACGTGGGGGACGACTACCAGACGGATGTTGTTGGGTCGCTGGGAGTGGGCATGCACGCGGTGTGGCTCGATCGCACTGGCGAGGCGGAATCTCCGAAAGACCGGAACGTCGTCGTTATTCAGCATCTCGAGCAACTCTTGACCATCATCGGCTAACTGGACGACTCGGCTCGCTCCGCCTCTCGCACGGGAACCGACCTCCACAACCTTCTTCTCCATGCGTTCCAGGAAACGACAGAGCGATCCCCTCGGATCCATGCTCGCGTGACCAAAGCCAGCCAGAGCGGCACGATGGCGGTCACCAGGAAGACCGCCATCGCGGCCGTCACCGTGCGTGGCAAGGTGCCGCCTGCGAGTGACATGAAGCCGAAATAGGTTGTGGTTCCAACCCCGAGGGCCGCGAAGAAAACCGAGCCCCAGATCGGAAGACGCACCCACCGTGAACGCTCGTCGCGCAGCAAACGCAGGCAGTAGGTGAGCGGTATGGCCAGGAAGGCCAGGTTGTAGATGAGAAAGCTCGGGTTCACGATCAGTGTCGCGGCGATACAGAGCGCCATGATCTCGACCAGCGAATCGTGGTCGTCATCGGACCGTCCGGCAATCAGCGCACAGGCTGCCAGCGTGATCAACAGGACCAGACCCATAGTGCCCGAACGCGCTATTCCACTCGGAAGCGCGTCGAGCGCTCCACTCAGTGAGTTCGTGCTGGCGTAGCTTCTCACCTGCCGCGTAAACCAGAGCGGCCAGTCATATAGCAGCATGAAGCTGGAGATCAAAAGCAGCGACATCGTGCCGATGAATCCACTCGCCAACGAGCGGAATCGGCCCTGTCGCGTGGCGAGAATGATGGCGCCGAGCGCGGGGAGCAGCGCCAGTTGCGGCTTGACCATGGCTAGCGCCAGAAAGACCCCGGCGCGCGCGAAGCGATGCTCGCGCATCTCCCAAGCTGAAAGCAGCAGACTGGCGAAGACAAGTCCCGATGGTTGCTGTAGGGCGATCAGAAACGCCGATGGATACGAAAACAGCACCAGGAACGCGACGAGCCAGCGCGCCCGCTGGTCCGTCGGCCAATCGAACATTGACATCCAACGAAAGGTGAGCCAGAGAATGAGGACCGTGAGCAAGATGGTGAACAGGATCTGCACGATCCAGAAAGGGAGAAGGACAAACGGGGTCAGGATGACGCTCAGATAGAGTGGATAGCTGAATCCCTGGTAACCAGATGGGTCCACCGTTGGATCCGGCTGTCCACCGTAGAACTTCTCAGCATAGACGGCGGCTTGCTGGGTAGTGTATGGATTTTTTCGCTGCAAGAGGAGATCACGCGTACCCCGCCAGCGAGGATAGAGATCGGATACGGTCGCGCTCGGGCCAACTGTCAGGTGCCGCCGGAACGATCTGACGTGGGAGACGTCGAAGCTGATGCTACCGATGACGACAACGATTGTGAGCAGCGCTAAGAATGCCCGCCGCCCGGTCTGCCACTGGCGGAAGATCGTCAACGTCCGCGTGTCGTTGGGGGTTACCTGGCTCATCTCGCCCTTTACCGGCATCGCTGGTGGTCCGCGACCGAAGTGGCCGCACCAGTCTCAAAACTCACGATAGCAAGGCGGTTCGCCGCGACGTATGACGCGATCGTCCTGGATTTGTGCCACCGCATTGATATTGGGTTTCCCAAAACAGAGAGCAAGACCGCCAATTGGCGATCTTGCTCTGCATGTGCTCCGTGCCAGGGGGACTCCGGCGAGGAGCAGTGAGGCTGGGGGACTCAGAATTTGTTGGTGTCCTACGACACCGGTGGAACGCCGTAAACCATGATGTACGAGCGAATAGCCATGACGTTCGCGACGTATTGCTGGGTATCTGGCAGCATGCCGTCTCGCTGCAGGCTCCCGGGACCCTGATAGTACGCGGCCACACCCATCTGGACGCTGCCCGTTCGGTCGATCAAGAAGCGGAGATAGGCAACCCCGGCTTCGATGTTATCGGCGACGTTCGCGCTCACGTTGAGCGGTCGTCCAACGACGTCCGTTGACAACCAAGTAGCCGTGCCCGGCATGATCTGCATTACTCCGACCGCTCCAGCGCCGCTGACCACATTCTGTCGCCAGCCACTCTCTTGCCAGGCGAGTGCCTCAACCAGCACGGGATCGATGCCGTACTGATTGGCGTACTGCACGAGAAGTCCCTGCACCGTGTTTGACGCCACCGCGGGCGGAGCCGAGGACGTTGACGCGGAAGTCGTCGAAGTGCCGGTATTCGTCGGTGTGCTGTTCGCACCTGGAATGACGAGTGACTGTCCCACGTAGATCTGATTCGGGTCGACGATATCCGGATTGGCCGCAATCAACTGCTGAATCGTCGTGCGCTGCATGGCAGCGATTGACGTAAGCGTCTCCCCCGACTGAACGGTGTGATTGCTGGTCGGTGGAGGGCCGGCCGGAGGCGCCTGCCCGGGAACCGTCAATGATTCCCCGGCGTAGATGAGATTGACGTTGACGATGTGATTCTGCGCAGCGAGGACGTCGACCGGGACGCCATAGGCCGCCGCGATGCCGCTGAGTGTTTCGCCTGGCTGAATAACGTGTGAGGAGTCCGCCGCCGCTGGAATGAGCGTGGCGGTCCAAATGAGGCTCGTGGTCGCAAGGATGGACCAAAAGCGGTGCCAGCCTCGTACCTTGACGATCATGTCCCTACTCCTAGAGTTTCACCAACACCAGCACGGTCGAAACGTCCGTACGATGAGTACGTTCGGAGTGTATCCATGCGCCCGGCATCGGTCAAACTTTGCCAATCAGTCATAGTGACATGGTGGCACAAGTCTGGAGATGCTGGTCCTGGGGTTGGCAGGGACCGGTTTGTGACGTTGCAAGTTGACCGTGATTATCTGGATTCAGACGCGGCCTGGCGAGGTCGTTCCGTGCGCGGGACGTATGGGCTACGGAGGTCCTATGTGGCTTTGAGTCAACGTAGCCAAGACAGCGAGCGGGGTAATGGGACCAATTGGCCGCCCAGGATTGCGGCGAAAAACCGCGTGCCGACGGCGAATTTCGATCCGGACCCTGTAACGGTGAACCCAGTACTCCGATAGTCAACACCCCAGTCTCGATTGCCGAATCACAGGATGATCGGTAGTGGGTCGGTGAACTAACGTCGTCGTCCGTTCTCCGCTCGGCTAAATCGATCGGCTATATTCGCAGAACAAATCGCTGGAGCGTCACAAGAGAGGAAGACGCAATCATGACCAGGACACTCTATTCGGCTGCCATGTCACTCGATGGATTCATCACTGGCCCTGATGGCGACATGTCGTGGCTGACTGACTACCTTGGACCTGACCCGGAAGCAGACGTACTAGTTGGTGCGGTCGGATCGTTGCTGGTTGGCAGGCGCACGTTTGGCGGTGACGACCCACATAAAGGGATGGAAGGGGAGGGAGAGCCGTTTGGCGGAGGCTGGGAGGGCCAGCAATTTGTCTTGACGCATCGGCCGCCTGCGGAACCTGTTGCTGGCGTGACGTTTGTCACCGACCTGCACCAGGCGCTGCAGGCGGCCAGGGATGCGGCGGGCGCCAAGTACGTGAACGTGCTCGGAGCCTCTGTCGCTCGACAATGCCTCGAAATCGACGCGCTCGACGAAGTTCTCGTTTACGTGATGCCGGTGATGCTGGGTGACGGGGTGCGCCTGTTCGAGTACCCGGGTGGCAAGAAGGTCCGTCTGGAACGAGTCAAGGTTTCTCACGCTGCGCTCGCGACACACCTCTGGTTCAACGTAGTTCGTTGACGGATAACCAATATGACATCGTGGCACGCCGCGTTTCGTTACGTGTGGAATGAATCAAGGCCGGGCTGGCGTTGCGCAATTCGCATGACGCGAGTTGAATTCAGTGGGCCTCTCACTCGGTTGTAGCCTGCTAACCGAGGCTTTGCGCGGCGTTTTGTATGAAGCTCGATGGGGATGTGATGCCGACAATCGTTGTTGGGGTGGATACCGGAGGAACGTTCACTGATTTCGTGCTGTTGCGGGATGGCGAGTTGCGGGTGCACAAGGTCCTCTCGACGCCGTCAGATCCGGCAAGCGCGATCCTTCAAGGTCTCGATGACCTTGGCGTACGCGGTGATCTGGGA
Source organism: uncultured Chloroflexia bacterium (assembly GCA_963782955.1). GTDB lineage: Bacteria > Chloroflexota > Chloroflexia > Thermomicrobiales > Thermomicrobiaceae > CALAGB01. Next base: position 435,317 of record CAWALJ010000003.1, read on the forward strand.
GCGCTGGTCCATGGATCGACCGTCGCGACCAACGCGGTGCTGGAACGTAAGGGCGTACGCACCGGATTGATCACGACCGAAGGTTTCCGCGACGTGCTCGAGATCGGACGTCAGACCCGTCCCAAACTCTATGCGATCCGGGTTGAGCGTGAACCGGCGCTGGTTGATCGAGCGCAGCGGGTTGAGGTCACCGAGCGACTCGATGAACGTGGTGACGTGCTGATTCCTCTCGATGATGCGTCAGTAGACGAAGCCATTGCCGCGCTGAAGCTGGCCGATGTCGAGTCAGTGGCGGTCTGTCTCCTGTTCAGTTTCGCCAACCCCAAACATGAACGTGCCGTTGCCCGAGCCGCGCGGGCCGCTGGATTCCACGTCTCTGCATCATCTGAGGTACTGCCGGAGTTCCGCGAATATGAGCGAACGAGTACCGTCGTGCTCAATGCCTACGTTGCTCCGATCATGGACCGTTATCTTGGGCGCCTGGAGCGTTCACTGCCGGAAGGTGCACCGCTCCGCATCATGCAATCAAACGGCGGCTCGATCTCAGCTGCGACTGCTCGTCACGAGGCGGCGCGTACATTGCTCTCGGGTCCGGCGGCCGGGGTGGTCGGCGCGGATTACGTGGCGAGCGCGGCCGGGTTCCCCCGATCGATCTCCTTTGACATGGGCGGCACCTCGACGGACGTTGCCCTTATTGACGGCGGTGTCACCGAGACGACCGACGGGCGCATCGGCGGCCATCCAAGCAAGCTGCCAATGATCGATATTCACACGGTTGGCGCCGGTGGCGGCAGCATCGCCTGGTTTGATAGTGGCGGCGCGCTGCGTGTCGGACCCAGTTCTGCTGGAGCTGATCCCGGTCCAGCGGCCTATGGTCGCGGCGGGACCGAACCCACTGTGACGGACGCCAACGTTGTGCTCGGACGTCTGATTCCCGAGGCATTTCTCGGCGGTGGGATGACCCTGGACCGCGACGCGGCGCTCAAAGCCGTTGGGAATATCGCGGACAGATTGGGAACGTCGGTGGCCGATACCGCTCTTGGTATGGTGCGCGTAGCCAATGCCAATATGGAAGCCGCAATTCGAGTGATCTCGGTCGAGCGCGGCCACGATCCGCGTCTCTTCACGTTGGTCGCGTTTGGTGGCGCTGGTCCGTTGCACGCCTGCGAGCTGGCAAGCGCTCTCCGCATACCGCGTGTGTTGGTACCGGCGACACCGGGCGTACTCTCGGCATTGGGCATGCTGGCGGCCGATATTCTCAAGGATTACGTGCAAACGGTGATGGTGGCCTCGGGCGATGCGGCTGGGAAGATCGAGCCGATCTTTGCCGAGCTCGAGCGGCGCGGACGTGATGATCTGCGGCGCGAAGGGATCGAGCCGGAGCGCACCGTTATCGAACGGTACCTTGACCTGCGCTACGTCGGACAGTCCTATGAACTTGTGGTGCCTTACGAGGGTGACCTCGAGCAGGCCGTCGCGGAGTTCCATCAGACACATGACCGGCGCTTCGGCTACAGCGATCCAACCGAGCGCGTGCAGGTGGTCAACGTGCGACTCAAGGCTCGTGGAGTGGCCGATCGGCCGGAAATCGAACGCTTGCCGCAAGATGCGAACGCCACGGCTGAACCCGAGGGGATCAAGACGGTCGTTTTCAGTAACGGCGCTGCTGCTGAAGAGCACGACACGCCGATCTACGATCGTGCCAAGTTGGTTCCGGGCACGACGATCAGCGGGCCGGCAATTGTGACTCAATACGACACCACCACGGTGCTGCCTCCCGGTTGGCGTCTCACGGTTGACGCGACCCGTAGTCTGGTTGCCGAGCAGGAAGGTCTTCGTCATGAGTGAGCAGTTGGACATATCAGTCGATCCGGTGAGCCTGGAGATCTTCCGAAGCGCCTTGACGGCAATTGCCGAGGAAATGGGCGCCGTACTGACGCGAAGCGCCTATTCCCCCAATATCAAGGAGCGCCGTGATTTTTCCTGTGCCTTGTTCGATCGCCATGGGCGGATGGTCGCGCAGGCGGCTCATATCCCGGTGCATCTCGGCGCCATGCCTGACTCGGTGGCGACCGCGCTACGCGAGTTTGACGACTTTGCTGCGGGCGACGTGATCGCCTTGAATGACCCGTTCATGGGAGGCACGCACCTGCCTGACATCACACTGATCTCACCGATCTACGTGACCGATGGCGGCGAGCAGCGTCTGGCGGGGTTCTCGGCAAATCGCGCGCACCACGCCGACGTTGGTGGCATGTCGGCTGGGTCGATGCCGGTCGCGACGGAGATCTACCAGGAGGGTGTGATCATCCCGCCAATCAAGCTATGGGAAGCGGGCGAGCCGAACAAGGCGGCGCTCCGGCTGTTGTTGCGAAACGTGCGCACGCCTGACGAGCGGCGAGGGGATTTGGCGGCACAGGTGGCCGCCAATCGCACGGCAGCGCGGCGGTTGCAGGAAGTCGTCGATCGTTCGGGATTGGAGACCGTCGAGGCGCATATCGACGCACTGATCGCCTACGCCGAACGCATCACTCGGGCGACGATCGCCGAAATTCCAGACGGGACCTACGACTTCACCGACTGGCTCGACGACGACGGCTTCAGTAATGAGCCGATCGCGATCACGGCCAGCGTTACGGTCGAAGGCAGCAACCTGATGGTTGATTTCACCGGCAGCGCTCCGGAAGCTCACGGGAGCATCAACGCCGTGGCATCGGTGGTGAAGTCGGCGGTTTACTACGTGGTGCGCTGTCTGATGCCGGATGACGCGCCGGCCAACCACGGCACCTTCGTGCCAGTAACCGTCATCGCTCCTGAAGGGACGGTCGTCAATGCGCGCCCGCCCCGTCCCGTCGCTGGCGGCAACGTTGAGACCTCTCAACGCGTGACCGATGTGGTTCTTGGGGCGTTGTCCAAGGCGCTGCCTGACGTAATTCCGGCGGCGAGCCAGGGCACCATGAACAACGTGACCGCTGGTGGGCACGATCCGCGCACCGGGCAGCCGTTCGCCTATTACGAGACCATGGGTGGCGGCATGGGGGCGCGTCCGCACCTGGATGGTCTCTCGGGCGTTCACGTTCACATGAGCAACACGCTCAACACGCCGGTGGAAGCGTTCGAGTTTGCCTACCCAATGCGGATTGTTGCGTATCGTCTGCGCGATGGTTCTGGTGGAGCAGGCGAGGCGCGTGGCGGCGACGGACTCGTGCGCGAGATCGGCTTTGAGGTACCCACCGAGGTGACGCTGTTGACTGAGCGTCGCCGACTGGCGCCGTATGGGCTACAAGGTGGCGAGCGTGGACGTGCCGGTGAGAACGTCTTGATTCGCGATGGCGAAGAGCAGCAACTCCCTGGGAAGACGCGCTTCACTGCTCAACCAGGTGATCGGCTGTCGATCCGCTCGCCCGGTGGCGGTGGTTGGGGGAAACCCCCGGCAAAATAGACATCTTAAGGTCGACACCAGCCTACAAATCAAGCAGGATTTCTCGTGAGAGACCGGGCTTGTCCGCGTCGAGAGAGACGCTGTCAAGGTGCTGTGTCTCGGGATGGAAATTGGACGCCGCGTTCAGGCGGCAGGAGAACATTCGGTGCAGTATCGCGAACTCGATTACGAATACGTTGCGGAGCTTTTTCAGCGTCAGCAGGATCTTCAGGTCGAAGCTCAGGAGATCATCCACGAACTGGACATCGTCTCGACGTTAGGTGCGGTTGGTGAGGTCTATCAAATCGGTAGCCTCGTCTCGGGTCTGATGGTCTGGCGCGACATCGACTTCACCATTGTGTGCCGAGGCGCATCGCCCGCTGATATCTTCAGCGCCATGGTTCCGCTCCTGAGCGATGAACGCGTCATCAAGCTGGAATATCTGAACGAGACGGGTGCTCACGGCCCGTCGGGACATCCCGAGGACGATCGACTCTATTTCGTCGTGAACTACGAATCGATCCCCGGACGTGTCTGGAAGATGGACTTCTCTTTCTGGTTCACCATGGATGGCCGCGGTGAGATCATGCACCCCCACCAACTTCGCGAGCAGCTTACCGAAGAGACTCGAATCGCGATCCTGTGGCTGAAGGACATCTGGCGTCGCTCGCCGACGTACCCCTATGAAGTTGGCGGCTGGGAAATCTACGACGCTGTGCTCAATCACGGCGTGCGCTCGCCCGAGCATCTGCGCGCCTTCCTCCTGGCGAACGGCTTCCCCGTGGATTGAGATTCTGACCCAGCCTGTCCACTCTTCCCGATGGAAACACAACTCGAGATGCTAGTGAATCTGGCGGCGAGCGCGGACATGCGTGCGTTCGTTCACGATACTGTTGGACTCTCGGCCGAATCGTTTCGCGAATGTAACGCCAGCAGCAGGATCCTTCAACCAGGTCTCGATCAGACACGTGTGCTCAGAGCATGGTCGTGCGTGCTGAAGAGATTGAGGATCTGGAGGATGATCGGATGCAATCCGCGGACATCGAACGTTATCGGGCCAATCTCCAGGCCGAGATCGACGGTGCGACACTCTACCGAACCCTGCAGAAGCTGGAGCAGTCGCCGGACCTTGCAGAGGTTTATGGTCGTATGGCGGCCTCGGAAGAGCGGCACGCACTGGTGTGGCGTGACCGACTGCGACAAGCCGGAGATACGGCTGCGCAGGACACCATTCGCGCCAGTTGGCGAACGCGGGTGCTGATCTTACTTGCCAGGCGGCTGGGTCCAGGCATCATCGTGCCGACCGTGATCGCGCACGAGCGGGCAGATAGCACGCGATATGACGAGCAGCCGGAAGCCGTGGCATCAGGGATGCCGGGCGACGAGCGGTCGCACGCACGGTTGTTCAGATCCATTGGTCAGGAGTCGACGAACGGCCTGGTTGGAAGTGCTCTGGCCCAGCTTGAAGGCAGACACCCAGCCGCTGGTGGAAACGCGCTTCGCGCGGCGGTGCTTGGCGCCAATGATGGTTTGGTGTCGAATGTCAGTCTGGTGATGGGCGTGGCGGGGGCCGATCTGGCAGCACGCAGCATTCTCGTGACGGGGTTGGCCGGTTTACTTGCGGGGTCGCTCTCCATGGCGCTGGGTGAATGGCTTTCGGTGCAGAGTGCTCGGGAACTCTACACGCATCAGCTGAGCATCGAACAGGAGGAGTTGGCGGCGTTTCCAGAGGAAGAGCTCGAGGAACTGGCGTTGATCTATCGAGCAAAGGGCGTGGCGGAGGCGGAGGCCAGGAATCTCGCAACTCGGATTGTCGGTGACCGCTCGACGGCGCTGGACACACTGGCGCGTGAGGAGCTTGGCATTGAGCCAGGTGAATTGGGTGGCTCGGCCTGGGTGGCCGCGATCACGTCGTTTCTCCTGTTCACCGTGGGGGCCATCATCCCGGTATTTCCGTATTTCTTCATGAGCGGCTTCATGGCGGTGCTGTTGAGCGTGGGGCTGAGCGCCATGGCGCTGTTCCTCATCGGTGCCGGAATCACCGTTATCACTGGCCAAAATGCCTGGACATCAGGGCTTCGCCAGGTGGCATTCGGCGTTGCCGCGGCGGCAATCACCTTCGGCATCGGTCGTCTGATCGGAGTCGGGCTGTCGGGATGAGGAGCGTGATAGCGGATCGGGAATGAACCCCGCCCTGGCCGACTCGGTCAGGGCGGGGTGTTGCTCCAGTAGCGCTGGTGTGCGTCAGTCCTGGGTCAGGGGAACGTGCATGCGTGGGCGAAGCTCGTACTCGTCCATCTCGACAGTCTGGACCACGTACTCCGCCTGGTCTGAGGTCGACGCGGCGTTGACGTTGCCCAGTGCGTCCATCGCCACGATGTTCATCACGTTCTCACGCTCGGCGAACTTATCCGGGAAGTAGCTCAAATCGAGCATCGCCTGTCGCAGCGCTTCGTCAAGCGACATGCCGTGGCGCATGAAGGAGACGACGCTGTGGGACGTGGCGGCGCGAATGGCCATCTCGCCACGACCGGTACAAGCGGCCGCACCCCAGCGGTTGTCGGCGTAGTTTCCGGCGGCGATGATCGGCGAGTCTCCCAGGCGACCGGGCCACTTGAAGCCCCAGCCGCTGGTGGTGACGGCGCAGGCGATATTCCCTTCGAGGTCCCGCGCGATAACGTTCGTGGTGCCGAAGATCTCCTCGTGCAGCAGCTTGGTCCAGTCGCGCACGGCCTGACTGTAGAGCTGGTACTGATCCTCGTAGACGTCTCCGCCAGCCTTACCCGGTTCCTTGATGCGCTCGCGCCACGACTTCTCCGATTCCTCGGTCAACAAATTGGCGGTCTTGAAGCCATGATGCTTCGCGAAGAGTTCGGCGCCTTCGCCCACGATCAGGACGTGAGGCGTCAATTCCATCACCTTGCGCGCGATATCGATGGGATTGGGATAGTTCTTGACCGCGCCGACGGCGCCGGTCATCAAGGTCTTGCCGTCCATGATGCTTGCGTCGAGTTCGACCTGGCCCAGCATGTTCGGTGTGCCGCCGGTGCCAACTCCATGATCCTGCAGATTGTCTTCGACCTTGCGCGCGGCCGCGATGGCCGCGTCAATGGCGCTGCCGCCGTTACGGAGCACGTCAATTGCCGCCTGCATCCCAACACGGGCGTTGGCAGCTCCGACCACGATTCCAACTTTCCCCTCGGCCAATTTCGTCCCCTTTCTGTGCTTGTGACGCTTTTCTTGATGTCATCTCAGCCAGTAGTCGCACCGCGCATTGTAAAGGAGACGACTGAATCCGTCTTCTGTGAAGACAACGGCGCTTGTAGGAAAGTCGGAAATCGCGGACGGTGAGTTGCCCGTTTCCGGTGTAGAGTGAGAGGTTGAATGAGCGCCGCACAGGCCTGGTTTGGTCGCCTTTCGGAGAGACAGCCCACCTAATCTGCTTCGAATCGTACAAGCCGCAGTTGACACGCACCGGTCTGTAACTGAAGATACGTAGGCCGCTCGAATCGGAAGGCACGACTTGGATCGTCCCACCCGTCGTCTACTGCGTTGACGGACATGCGTAGTTGTCGTCTGCGCGGCTACGTTGGGCCTAAATCCGATGGACAACTTGAGGCCACTCCATGTCGACATCACTGTTGGTCACCAAGCTCTTCATTCCCCCGTTGCGACCCAACGCCGTTACACGGACTCGGCTACTCGCACGCCTGAACGCGGATGATCAGCGCAAACTGACGCTCGTGTCGGCTCCCGCTGGTTTCGGCAAGACCAGTCTCTTGAGCGCATGGGCGAAGAGCGGTACGCGCGCCACCGCCTGGCTCACTCTCGACGAACGAGACAGCGATCCAGTCCGTTTCCTGTCCCACGTGGTCGGAACACTCCGGTCGGTTGTGCCGGGCTTTGGCATCGAAGTGGAGAGTGCTCTACAAGCTCCGCTACCTCCGACGACGGAGGTGTGGCTCACAGCTCTCCTCAACGAGATCAGCTCGTTCCAGGGCAAGATCACGCTCGTCCTCGACGACTATCACCTGGTCGATTCCGATTCAGTCGATCGTGCCGTTGACTTCCTGCTCGATCACATGCCTTCGCAATTGCACCTCGCGATCGCCACCCGGCAAGACCCTGCCATTTCTCTCTCGCGCTTGCGCACTCGCGGGCAGATGACTGAGCTGCGCGCCGGCGAATTACGCTTCACCGCGTCTGAGGCTGCCGATTTTCTCAACCAGTCCATGGGCCTGAACCTTTCAGAGGCAGACGTCTCGATTCTCGAGGACCGCACCGAAGGATGGGTTGCCGGTTTGCAGTTGGCGGCGCTTTCATTGCAGGGACACCAGGATGTGTCCGGTTTCATTCGCGCATTCGCCGGAGATCACCGCTACATCGTGGACTATCTGGTGGACGAGGTCTTACGTCTTCAATCGGAGCCCGATCGTCGCTTTTTACTCCAGACGTCGATCCTCGAGCGGCTAACCGCGTCGCTTTGCGATGCCGTCACCAGTCAGACGGACGGTGCGGCGCGGTTGGAAGCATTCGAGCGAGGCAACTTCTTCGTTGTGCCGCTGGACGAACAGCGCCGTTGGTATCGCTACCATCGTCTCTTTGCGGACGTCCTCTTCGCGCGCCTGCTCGCGGAGCAACCCGAGCAGGTCGCGACGCTGCGGATTCGGGCGAGCGTCTGGTATGAAGAACAAGGTTTATTCGCTGATGCAATCCGGCATGCGTTGGCCGCAACAGATTTTCCCCGGGCGGCTGGCGTGATCGAGCTCGCCTGGCCAGCGCTGCGACAGAGCCGACAGGAGTCGGTGCTTCTCGGATGGCTCACGCAGCTCCCTGACGAGTTGGTCCGTGCCAGGCCCGTGCTTGGCGCATCGTATGCCTGGGCGCTGTTGATGAGGGGGGATCTGGACGGAGTTGAGCTTCGACTGCGGGACGTCGAACACTGGCTTGACTTCGTGGCGTGCGCGGGTGAGCGACCACGATCCGATGATCTTGAGATGGTCGTCGTGAACGAAGCGGAATTTCGCCAGATACCTGGTTTGATCGCCCTGTTTCGTGCCGCCCAGTCCCGGATGCTCGGCGACGTGGACGGTACGTTGACGCACGCTCGGCGCGTGCTCGATCTCGCATCTGACGACGACGATCTCCTGCGCGGTTCGGCGGCAGGGCTGCTGGGGCTCGCGTATTGGACCCGCGGAGACCTTCAAGCAGCCCATCGCGCCTATGTCGATTGCATGACCACGGTGCTCGAAGCCGGACACGTTTCTGATGCGCTCGGTTGTACCGTTGCGGTGTCCGATCTCCTGATGACACAAGGCCGTCTGAGGGAGGCGTTGAGTACCTGCGAGGAAGGACTGCAACTCGCGACACGAGCGGGCGCGCCGGTGCTGCGAGGAGCGGTAGATATGCACGTTGCACTTAGCAATCTCCTTCGCGAGCGTAACGAAATGGACGCCGCTACCTGGCATCTCCAGAGAAGTAAGGAGCTGGGTGACCACATGGGCTTGCCGCAGACTCCGTATCGCAGGTGTGTGGGGATGGCGCGAATCAAGGAGGCTCAGGGAGACCTGGAAGGCGCTCTGGATCTGCTTGACGAGGCGCAGCGACGCTACGATGGTGACTTCTTCCCAAACGTGCACCCCATCGCGGCACAGAAGGCACGTCTCTTGGTTCTGCAGGGACGCGTCGACGAAGCACTGGGTTGGGCGCGGCAGCAGGGACTGTCCGCCCAAGATGACCTGAGCTACCTGCGCGAATTCGAGCATCTCACGCTGGCCAGGGCGCTGCTCGCGGATGGGTCGCTTCACTCCACCGCAGAGGCGATAGGTCTCCTTGAGAGATTACTCGCGGCCGCCGAAGCGGGGGGGAGGGTCCAAAGCATCATCGCGATTCTGGCGCTGCAATCCGCTGCTCTCTTATCCCGAGGAGATATTTCGGTGGCCCTGGTTCCGCTGGAACGAGCGCTCAGGTTGGGAGAATCGGAGGGCTACGTCCGCATCTTTGTGGACGAAGGCCCCGCAATGGAGACGTTGCTGGGGAAGGTCGCAAAACGAGGGTTGTTCCCACACTATGTCGCTCGCCTACTGAAAGCCTTCAGCCAAATTGCGGGGACCGTCCCCGACCAGACGGGCTTGATCGAGCCATTGAGTGAACGGGAGTTGGACGTTCTGCGGCTGCTCAGAACCGACCTAAGCGGGCCGGAAATTGCCAACGAACTGCTGGTGTCGCTGAACACCATGCGGACGCATACCAAGAACATCTACACCAAGCTGGGAGTGAACAATCGCCGCGCTGCGGTGCGCCGGGCCTACGATCTCTCGCTTTTCTCCAGCAATCGCGAGCAGCAGGCTCGACCTAACTCGGGCACGTTTCCGAATTGATTGAGCGTTAGTTCAATAACTCCGTGGGCGGTTATCGATGGTGATAACCCGATAGCCGTGGTGTGCATCGCCTCTGACGGCCACCGGTACCTCCTCAAGACTTTGTGTCGGGTATTGGGTCACGGAGCTCATTCGTCACCAATCTCGAACGAAATCCATCGCTCACGTCTCCGGATCAGGCACGTCTGCCGCGTCACTCGCAAAACCTTCATCACAATGGCTGGCTCCCAAAAATCACCACATCAGTCACCAGATGTGGTGATGTGTGCTCACCACGTCTGCTCCTATCTTCTAAACAGAAGACCGAACGAGCACAACAATCGGCGATTCGCGAAGGGAGCAGGTCAACAGCGTGAACACACCAGACAAACTGACCGCCCACCCATACCAGCCCGGTGAATACCAAATTCGTGTCGAGGGGCATCTTGATTCACGGTGGTCGGCCTGGTTTGACGGGCTGAGCCTCAGCCAGCAGGAGGACGGTACAACGGTCATCGAGGGATCTGTGGTGGATCAAGCTGCGTTGCATGGCTTGCTCCAAAAGGTACGCAACTTGGGTCTGCCGCTCATCTCAGTCACTCACGTCGAGAAAGTCACGCCCGTGGATTCGGCCAGTGAATCTGATTAACCGTCAATCATTTAGTGAAGGAAAGTCGACATGACAACCGCAATTCGCACCTCAGCGACCTCAACCGCGGCAACGAAACGCGTTGCAATGACCTCGATGCGAAAGACCGCGTTGGCGGCCGGAGCGCTCTACCTGATCTCGTTCGTCTCGGTCCCGACCCTGTTTCTTTACACCGCGGTGCACAAGGCAAATTACATCATCGGATCAGGCCCCGACACGGCAGTTGTGTTTGGTGTGATGCTGGAGCTGATCGTGGCGCTCGCGGGCATCGGGACCGCCGTCGCACTCTTCCCGGTGCTCAAGAAAGAGAATGAAGCAGTCGCGTTGGGCTTTGTTGGCTCGCGAACGGTGGAAGCCTGCACCATATTCATTGGCGCCGCGAGTCTCATGGCGGTCGTCGCTCTGCGGCGAGACGGCGTTGGTGCGGACGCGCTGGTTACCGGGAATGCACTGGTCGCCGTCTATGACATCTTCTTCCGCATCGGGCAGAGCTTCTTCCCGGCCGTAAACGCGCTGTTGCTGGGGGCGCTGCTCTATCGAACCCGCCTGGTGCCGCGAGCTCTCCCGCTACTTGGTCTCATCGGAGCGCCGTTGCTCATCGCCGCTGACTCCGCGTCGTTATTCGGATTGTTCGGGCATATGGGAATGTTCAATCTGACGTCCTCGGTGCCGGGCCTCGCGGGAATGCCGATCGCACTGTGGGAGTTCTCTCTGGGTGTCTGGCTGGTCGTCAAAGGGTTCAGTGCAAACGGAGTCGCGCGGATTTCCTCGCGATCGGAAACGTCGCCACCAACCGCTGAGATGCTGAGCGCTGATTAGCGTTGCACCGCCGTCGTGAATGAATGGGCTTAGGGAGGGTTCAATGACCCTCCCCAAGTCCGTGCTGCGCTGCGCGTCCACTGAACTGCGTGCAATTCACCCAGGTCACGTGTGCGACGACTGTCCCGTTGTATGAAGCTTGGGCATGTCAATCGCCAGTTGTCAGCGACAACCGTTGACGCAAAATCCCTCGCGGGGCATCGATCGAGATATCAACGCGGTCATGGCGTTATCTGCTCATTGAGTGGATGAACGGGATCACCGTATCGAGGAAAGCCTGCGGTTGTTCTTCTTGCGGAATGTGTCCGCTCGACTCAATGATCGAGAGTTTGGCATGGGGAAGCTCGGCGGCGAGTTGGCGTGTCTGGGTGAGAGGGACGACGTGATCATCGTCGCCGGACATGACGAGTGTCGGCATCTTCAGACCTCCTACGCGCTGACCGAGTCCGACGGACCGGTTGGCGCGGGCGGCTTCCCACATACCCTTGTCCCAATTCCTCGTGGCGAACGGCTTCACGTATCCGAGGCGTATATCGGGCGTGATGCGTCGCGGATCGTGCCACGCCCGATTCATGATCGGATTCGCATAGCGCGCCAGAGTACGGGCGATCCATGGTCCGACGTGCTCCATCGTCGACGTGTCGAACAGGTTGCGCAGCCAGGGTGGAGGCGGGACGTCGATGTAGATCGCCGGGGCAACCAGGATGAGGGATTCCACGCGGTCGGGATAATTCTGCGCCGTAAGGCTTGCGACCGTGCCGCCCGCCGAGTGGCCGACCAGGATAGCTTTGTCGATTTTGAAGTGGTCCAGCATGGCGATGGTGAGATCGGCCTGTGCTTCGAGACTGTATGGGCTCTGGCCCTTCCAGTGGTGGTGAACCGGGCGGGTCGTATACCCGAACGCTGGGCGATCGAAGGCGACAACCGTACCCAGCTGGGAGAGCGGTTGAAAAACCCTGTGCCAGGTGAAGACGCTTGCCGCGAATCCGTGCAGCAGCACGATTGCCGGTCGGCCATTTCCAGCCGAAAGCGTGCGTACCCTTACCCCGCACCAGTCGACGAACTGACTGCCGTCTTCAACCGCCTGCTCGGGATCGAGCGAGTCGAACGCAATGTCGATCCCAGCGCGTCTGGCAGCGACAATGCCGAGGGTTCCGAGCGCGCCTGCGCCGATCAAGAGTCGTGAGAATTTCATGCGCGAATCGTCAATCTGTATTCCAGTCGGTTCATATCTGCGCCCAATTTGCGCAGCAGCGTCGGTTCGGGCCAGAGATCAGCACATGCGAACGTCCGCTGCTGATGATACATCGCAACACTCGTACGCTCGAAAGCGGTGTTTGCCGATTGAAAGGATCGCCCAGCACTTGACGGTTGAAGAACGAGGTGCACGATAGAGTCATGCGACCGACAAGCGATTGTCCCGTGTTGTCACCCTGCCCGCGGCATTGCCGCTCAGAGAGGAGTCTCGCATGACGAGTAAGGTGCATCGGATTGAGATCGATCCCTGGAAACCTCTGATCAAGGAAGCGGAGACCGGTCACAATCGCTGGCATGAGGATATCGCCCCGATCTGCGAGGTCGAGCAAGGCGAGCGGATCATCATCGAAACGCGTGATGCGTTCGATGCTCAGCTCAATCCGTCATCGACTGACGCCGACGTGGGCCAACTGAATCTGGGGCCAGTCCATCCGCTTACTGGGCCTGTCTATGTCAAGGGTGCCGAGCCAGGTGATCTGCTCGAGATCAAGCTGCACGATATCGACTGCGATCCCTGGGAATCGTGGGGCTACACCTGCGAGGTGCCCGGATTCGGTTTCCTCAGAGACGTGTTCCCCGAGCCGTTCATGGTTCACTGGCACCTCGTTGGTGACTATGCCGAATCGCCGCAACTCCCAGGAGTGCGAGTACCATGTGCGCCGTTCCCAGGCATCGTGGGCCTGGCGCCATCGAAAGAACTGCGCGAGGCGACGACCAAACGAGAAGCCGAGGTTGCTTCTCGGGGCGGGTTCGCGTTGCCTCCGGTGGTGGAGGATGCGGTGCCGCCACATGGCCCAATCGCCGAGCAAGGTCTGCGCACGATTCCGCCACGCGAGACCGGCGGCAACATGGACATCAAACAACTGACTCCCGGAGTGAGCCTGTTCCTGCCAGTCTACGTCGATGGCGCGCTCTTCTCGGCCGGTGACGTCCACTTCGCGCAAGGTGACTGCGAGGCTTGCGGTACGGCGATCGAGATCAGATCCGCGCTGGACGTCGAGTTCAAGGTGCACAAGGGAGAAGCCGCGCGACGCAACATCCGCAGCGCGCAGTTCATGCGGGGTGAGTACTTCACCTTGCCGGAGATGGCGTCGCCACGACGGTTCTACGCGACGACCGGTATGTCAATCCGCTCGGATGGTCGACAGGAGTCGGAAGACGTGACGTTGGCGGCGCGCAATGCGCTGTTGAGCATGATCGACTATCTGGAGACGCGCGGTTTCTCCCGACAGCAAGGCTATGCCTTGTGTAGCGTGGCGGTCGATCTGCGCATCAGCGAGGTGGTGGACGTGCCGAACTTCATCGTGTCAGCGCTGCTGCCGCTGGACATCTTCATGTAGATGAGTTTGGACGAGCGCTGGCCTGGCCGTCACCCCAACCCCGCTCTCCACTTACTCCTCCTCCCCTGGAGGAGGACCATCTCCCAATTCCGGGAGAGGGGAGAGGTTGGTCAGGATCAGCTGCCATATCCGAAAGCAGCCCCCTTCTCTTGCTTGGCGGGAGAAGGGGTAAGGGAATGAGGGCGGATAGGCCGACGACGTGCAACCCGCTTCAGCGGAACAGGTCGCGGTCGTGTGACATGACAAGCGTTCCCGCCGCGCCCTCGTCGCTGGGCTGATAATCGTAGCCGCGGACGATGGCGACCGGGCGTCGATCCAGTTTGTTCATCACCAACTCCGCTGCTGAGGCGATCTCATCGGCAATGGCCATCACGGTCGCGTGCATCTCGTACCCCTGGTCGTCAAACTGGCCCCGGTAGTCGAGGAGCGGGTTGATGCCAGCCGACCCGATAGCGATGTTGATAATGCCCCGGCGCCAGGGTCGACCAAAGGAGTCGGTGATGATCACTGCTGGCGCGAACCCGAGGCGCTCGTTCAGTCGGTCTCGCAACCGTCGCGCCGATTCGTCAGGGTCGACCGGAAGCAGTGACACCGCTTTGTGCCCGGCCACGTTCGATGCGTCGACTCCGGCGTTGGCGCAGACGAACCCGTGGCGAGTCTCGGCAATGATGAGGCCGCGATCCATGCGGACGATACGGGCCGCCTCCTGGAAGACAACCTCGACGTGCCGAGGATCCTTGCCATACTCTTCCGCCCAACGAGTCGCCAGATCGGACGCGGTCACCCCGTCGAGCTCGACCACCTGTCCCTCGGCTTTGGAAATGAGTTTGTGCGTCACCACAAGGATGTCGCCTGCCTCGAGCGACAACCCGCTGTGCCCCAGTCCCGCCACGATCAGCTCGAGCGGGTCATCCCCTTTCTGGACTTCCGGGATCCCGTCGACTCCGATAATGCGAATTTCGCCCGCCATGTCGCGCGTTGCTCCTTGTAACGATGTTCGAGACCGATTGTTGGCGCTGGTCATTCGATGCTCACCGAGCCGGACGAGAAGCCGCGTTCCACGTCGATGCTAGAAGCCGCTAACGACAACGTTATCGATCGACATGTATAGCGTGACGCGCTGATCCTTGTTGAAGCCGTCCCGCATTTCTTCGGCTTTTTCCGGACCATGATAACGCACCGCAAGCTGCATGATGTCGTTGAGTGCGCGTTCGCGGTCCACATCGAGCTCGACTCGTCCGGAGATGGCGACGTAGCGATAGCCATCTTCAACGCAGATGGAGACGCGTGGATCACGGCGAAGATTCCCAGCTTTGACGCGTCCCTCGGCGGTGTTCATCATGATCCGGTCGCCCTGCAGCTCGTACCACATGACCGTCTGCTGTGGCGCTCCGCTCGCGTTAATGGTCGCCAGAGAAGCGAAACGTTTCTCACCCAGAAACTCTCGAACTTTGTCGTCGAGCACGTAGTCCCCTTCCTGCAGATATTCTCCTGACGTCCTCTACCAATGGACGTCCCGCGTTCCAAACGGTAGCACGTCCGAAAGCATTCCAGAAATGGCTCAACGAGGTCGAATTGTCGCGATGAGTGGGCGTTGCAGCCGGTTGGCGATACGTGAGACGCCGAGCGTGATGTCTGCCGTCGCTCTTATCGATCAGTCGTGCAACAGGAAGCGAATCAACACGTCCAGTTGAGGGCCACCGCGACGCTGACAGCGCCATGATTGATTTCCTGAGACGAGCAAGCCACTGCGGACCCCTACTCAGAATTTCTCGTCGGCAGCGGGTCGTGACCGCCCCAAGTGCTACCAAGAAGCGCCAGGGCCGACCGGCCCCTGGTTGGCTTCGTCCTCTGGCTCCCAGTCACGGTAATAGAGCTGGAAATGGGACGCCGATTGAAGCTCAGGGAGTTCAGCCGGGCCAGCCACTCGCTCGGTGAGCGCCGCGTATTTCCCACGATAGAAGAGGAGGGGGTTCCCGGTGGGTTCGTCGAGGCGCAATCCCACCACCCGCGCCAGGATCACCAGATGGTCGCCACCGTCGATCTGCTCCGTTACCCGACAGCTTAGCGCACCGAGGGAACCGGGCAGATAGGGCACACCGGCCCATTCCTCGAAATGATGCTCGGGCGGCTGCGGCAGACGCCAGGATCGCGCAAAGTAGCGCGAGATAGGAGCCTGTTCTTCGCGCAGTAAGTTGATGCCGAATCGGCCCGATCGTTCGACGTAGTTGGCCATTCGTGCCCGGCGATCGAGACAGATCAAGACCAGCGGCGGGTTCAGCGATACTGACACGACCGCATTGGCCGTCATTCCGTGAATGCCATCCTCGGTGCGCGTGGTCAGAATTGTGACGCCGGTTGCCAGATGTCCCAGCGTCCGGCGGAACGCGAGTCCGTCGAACTCGTGCTCGGGAGCGACCTGATGTGTGCCGGGAAAGCGCTTGCTCTGCGACATGTCCGCTCGATTCTCGTTGAATTGGTGTCGGCGACGACAATCTGGTTGGTGCACCGGAAACGCGCGACCGGTTTGTTGGCGATGCGGGCTACGCGGCAAGGATACTACCGCGGATAGGGGCTCAAAAACGGCGGTATATCGTGGCCGCGTGGGTTCCGAGCGTGGTTGGTCATAGAATAGGGGCGAGTGTGCGGATTCGCCGCGCGATAGCCGACAACTGAGGAGGCATGCATGAGCCAGTTTGGCACCATTCTCATCCCACATGACGGCTCTGCTCTCGCTGATACCGCTCTCCCCTACGCCGCGGCGTTCACGCGCGCGACTGGCCTGCCGCTCGAACTGCTGCGGGTGCTCGAAGAGCTCAGGCCGATCTTCGACACGGAAGGGCGCGAGCTCATCTGGATCGATCCCGAGCAGCCTCGTGCCGAGGTCTCGTCGCCCGAGATCCTGGGGCCGACGGCGGCCAAACTCTCGGAACAGGGAATTACGGTCAAGACCGTCGTACGCGTCGGCGATCCGCGAAACGAGATTCTGGCTGAGGCTGACTCTCTTGATCGCCCCTTGATTTTGCTGGCAAGCCACGGTCGCGGTGGTCTCTCGCGACTCGTGATGGGGAGTGTCGCGAATCGCGTGATGCAGCTGTCAACGCACCCGGTTATGTTGGTGCGGTCCCAAGCGTCTGAACATCAGCCCGATCAGGTCTCGATCAAGCGCATTGCCGTTCCACTGGATGGCTCGAAGCTCTCTGAAAAGGCGTTGCCGTACGCCACCGACCTCGCCGAGAGTCTCGGCGCTCGGCTTCACCTGGTGCGGGTAGCCGAGACCTATCGGGACGAGGTTCCGGAGACCCCTACCCGCATCTTCACCTCCCCTTCGTATCGAGCCATGCTAGATCAGTTCGAGGTGCTCGAACGTGAGGCGCAGGAGTATCTGGAGGGGATGACGACACATCTTGGTCGTGACGCAATTACGGTCACGTGGGAGGTACTGAGCGGCGATCCCTGGCGCCAATTGCTGCGCTATGCCGAACGTGACGATCCCGACCTGATCGTGATGACCACGCATGGTCGCGGCGGGCTGGCCCGCTGGTTCTATGGCAGTGTGTCGGACCGGCTCATTACGTCGGTGACAACACCGCTGCTGCTGATCCGCTCTGGCGCAGGTAACGCGTGATCGGCAACCTGACCGAAGTGGAGAGCGAACCCGACCTCGTCGGTTTTTCACGTCGATCTGCGGTCGCAGCCGAGGGGCCGGTACACGAAAGGCTCTTTGGTTGGCTCGCGTTGTAGTCGGGCGGCCGAAGACGGACGTCACCAGCCTCTCCAACGGCGTTCAGTCGCCTGAAGCGGCTCGCCACGGACGCTTCGCCTGGATCGCGCCGGTGGTCGTCTTGATCGCCACCATCACCTTTGGCGTATTCTGCCTCTATCACTACCAGCTTCCAGGTCTGTATTACGACGAAGCGTACGACGTGGTTCCCAGCATGCAGTTGCTGAAAGGGGAGCCGGTCCAACTGGCGCGCGGTGTCGGCATCCACCTGTTCGGTCACGTCTTCCCGGTCATGACGGGCGACTACTGGGGATCGGTCAGCACGTATGCAGTGCTGGTTCTCTTCTGGATATTCGGCGTTGGCGTGCTTCCGGTGCGCTTGTGGCCGATCTTGGCCGGGATGGCGGCAGTGATACTCAGTTACTTCGTTGGAAAGCGACTGTATGGCCGCTGGACGGGCGCTGGGGCCGCCGCACTGCTTTCGGTCTTCCCCTCGTTCATCTTCTGGAGTCGCGTTGGGATCTACGTCATCTCCCACATCGTGGCGATCACCCTTGGCGTGGTGTTGTCCTTCCTGCATTGGCGCGACAGCGGGCGCCGTCGCTGGCTGTTTCTCGCGACGCTTCTGGTCGGGCTCGGACTGTGGACGAAGCTGCTCTATCTTTGGTTCCTGATCGCGATACCAGCAGCGTACCTGCTGCTTCTTGGCGCGGATTGGCTAGTCGAGGATCGGCGGATCGCTCGCTCGATCCCGTCGCTCATCCGCAACGCCTGGCGGCACTTTCGTTCCGACGTGCCGCTTACCGGAATCGCCGATCTTGCGGTTGCGGCAGGTGGGTTTCTGATCGGTGCGTTTCCGGTCATCTACTACAACTTGGTGAGTCGCGGCAGTTACCTCGTACTCCGCTCGAATCTGTTTCACACCCAGAATGGGGTCAACAACTTCGCCATCTGGTCGAACGTCAAGGTGGAAGCAGACGCCGTCCGCGTGCTCCTCGACGGAGGTTATTTCTGGTTCTACGGAGGGATCTTCACCAATCCGCTCTATCCGTGGGTGGTGGGACTGTGCACAGTTGGACTCCTGGTGATGGTGCATCGAGTTGACTGGCTACGATCCTATCGGCGGATCACCGTCTTTTTTGGCGCATTTGTCCTGGTCGTCTTCATCCTGAGTTGCTTCACGGTCTCAATTCTGGGAGCGACTCACCTGCTGATCTTGCTGCCGATTCCGCAACTGTTTGTCGCGGCGTTCGCAGTCTTTGCCGTCCGCTTGCTGCGGGATCGATTCAGGCTGATGAACCGCCGCGCGGGATTGGCGATGTTCGCTGTTCCGCTACTGCTGCTTGGACCGCTGATGGCACGCGACGTCTGGGTCGACACTCGCTACCAACAAACGCTCGCCCAAACCGGCGGCTACAGCGGCTTCTCCAGCGCCATCTACTCCCTGGCGGATTACCTACAGCGAAACGGGATCGATCACCCTTACGCGCTCGACTGGGGGTTCAAATACAACCTGGAGATCCTGACCGACGGAAGAGTCGATCCGTTGGAGATCTACGGCAGCACGTACGAACCGGGTCCCGATTTCGAACGGGCCCTGCGTGCCGCGCTGGCGACCTCGTCACCCGTCTTCATTTCACACACCGCCGAAGGGAGCGCCTTTCCCCGGCTGGATGCTTTCAAACAGATTGTGTCTCAGGAAGGAAAGACTGTGACCCTGGCGCGCGTCTTCAAGCAACTGGACGGCAAACCGGTCTATTATCTCTTCACCGTCAGTTCCAAGTAAGTGCCAGCACTTGCGCCGTGAGATCGCATGGGCGTTGGTAAATCAAAGCTCTACGGACAAGCCAGGCTGAGCAATGACCGTCTCCCCGTGAAAGATCGCTGACGCGACGCGCAATGCAGCCGTAGCGTCGTCATGTGACCAGAGATGGGCGAGCATGAGTCGTCGTGCCTGCGCATTGCGTGCGAGCGCGGCAGCCTCAGCCGGGGTCGACGAGCCGCGATTGGTCGAGTCCTTGAGTGACCCGACCGGGAGCATGGCTTCGCTTATGAGCAGATCGACGTTGCGGGCGAGTTCGGTCAAATCGACGGCGGGACCAGTGTCGGCCGTATAGGCGACGGTCGCACTGGGGAGTTCGACGCGTACGGCCCAACAGGGAATGAAGTGCGCCGTTTGGGCAAAGCTGAGGCTGGTATTTGCGATTGTCAGATTTCGAGTCGGGTCGAACTCGGCCACGTCACAAACGTTCCCGAAGAAGCGCTCGACCTCGTCTGGCCGGCCCAGGGTGGAGAGCGTGCGGCGCACTGACTCGGCGCCTCCAGGCGGTAACCAGAGCGGCACCGGTGTCGCCAGTGGATTGGCATGATAGAGCCAGCCCCACCAAAGCGCGAACAGGTCCAGCATGTGATCGATGTGCATGTGGGTAATCAGGATGCCGTTCAAGTCGGCGAGTGGGCGGTGCCGCAACAATTCCGGCAAGGTTCCTGGCCCGAGATCGAGCACGACCCGCGTGCCGTCGCCGTCGATCAAATAGCCCGAGCACCCCTGACCGGGTCGTGGCGCGGCTGACGCTCCTCCGAGCGAGATCACGTGCGTCATTTCACCCTCCTCCAACGTAGCGACATCATACACGGGACGGCGTCAAGAACGATCGCGATCATTGGCCCTTGACTCTCCTGCAACAGGAGGGTTTAGGGTGGAACAGACGGAGCGACTGGCGCTCGGAAGTTGGAGAGACGATGTTCAGGATTGGTGACTTCTCACGTCTGACGCAGGTAACCGTCAAAGCGCTGCGCCACTACGATCGGCTGGGGCTGCTGAAGCCCGAGCGCATCGATCCGGAGAGTGGCTATCGCTATTACAGCGGTGCGCAACTCCCGCGGTTGAATCGCATCCTGGCGCTGAAAGACCTGGGCTTCTCACTGGAACAGGTCAGCCAATTGCTGGATGCAGATTTGTCGCCAAATCAGTTGCATTCGATGCTGAGACTCAAACAGGAAGAGGTGAGCAGCCAGATCGAGGCGGAGCAATACCGGCTGGCGCGCATTGAAGCACGGTTGAGGCAGTTGGACCGGGGAGTGTCCGCTCCAGGATATGACGTAGTTCTGAAACGGGTGCCGGAGCAACCGGTCGCCTCTCTGCGTGGCGTCCTACCGAGTCGGAGCGCCATCGGACGGTTGTTTCGCGCATTGCATCAGTACGAGTTGCGTCGCCACTTGAACGTGACAGCGCGAACAACGATCTGGCATGAGACCGAATTTCATGAACAGGGTATCGATGCCGAGGCCACATTTGCCACCGCCGACGCAGTGATTCCAGAAGGTGGCGTTGCGGGTCGAATTCTGCCCGCGGTCGAAACGATGGCCTGCGTGATTCACCAGGGAACGCCCGAGACGATTGGCGAGGGCTGCCAGGCGCTGCTCGCCTGGATCGAGGCCAATGACTACGAGCTTGACGGACCGGAACGCGTGGTGATGCTGCAACGTGGCGGACCGGCCGGTGCAGAAATGCTGGCGGAAATGCAATTTCCAGTCAGGTCCCGCGTCTAGCCGGTTCGCAAGTCATGGAAATGGAGAAGAGCATGCCGGTTGAACCACGCCAGCCATACCGTCGTCCGCGACAGGCGCGATTGATGCGCCTGGTCAATTTGCCGATGCGTTGGGCTCTGAGACTCCCATTCCGCACGCCATTGAGCCAGCAGTTGATGCTTCTCTCGTTTCGCGGGCGCAAGAGTGGTCGGTTGTATCGACAGCCGGTCAGCTACATCCCCGACGGTTCCACCCTGCTGACTCCCGGGGGTGGGCGCTGGAAGCTGAATTTGCGTGAGGGGCAACCAATTCAGGCTCACCTGCGTGGTCGCTGGGTATTCGCTCGACCTGAGTTCGTGCGCGATCCGGACGTTGTCGAACAACTCCTGAGCAAGATGATGGCAGCGAATCCACGGGTTACCTCCTTTGTGCCGGTTATCGGGACTGACGGTCGGATCGATCGAGACAAGCTCGGGGCGGCGCTGAAGCATGGCTTCTGCATTATTCGTTGGCATTTGGAAGGAGCCGCGGTGCGGGCCGCAGGTGAACCGGCACACGAGTCGTGAGGCCCTGTGATTAGAGATTGTCCGGCGAAGGAGCACATCCGGGTGAACGCTGGAGGAATGTGACATGGCAGTTCGACCATTTCGCTTTGGTGCGGTCGCGGCACAGGCAGAATGTGGCGCCGAATGGCTCGAGAAGGTCAAAGACATCGAGGATCTGGGCTACGATACGCTGGTCGTGCCAGACGGCCTGAATTACGTGTTGTCACCGTTCACCGCGCTGGCGATGGCCGCTGCTACGACTCGACTGCGAATCGGGACCTACGTGCTTGCCAACGACTATCGACATCCGGTTATGCTGGCGAAGGAAGCGGCAACGCTGGCGGTTCTCTCGAATGGTCGGTTCGAACTGGGCATCGGGGCGGGCCGTCCCTCGGCCGCCGCCGACAACGCGATGCTCGGGCTCGCCTTCGACTCCGGTGGGACACGGGTCACGCGATTGGCGGAGTCGCTGGCGATCGTCAAGCCGCTACTGAGAGGCGAGAAGGTTAGCTTCGCCGGTAGTCACTATGCGATTCAGGATGCCCAAATCTCTCCGTTCCCCGATCAGCCGCCAGTGATTCTGGTCGCGGGGAGTGGTCGGCGCCTCCTCACGCTCGCCGCGCGGTATGCGGACGCTATAGCGCTGGGAGTCGATCCGGACGCAACCGAAGCGCAACTGGCCGAGCGGATCAGCTGGATTCGTGACGCCGCTGCAGAGCGCTTTGACTCGATTGAACTGAACCTGAACCTCATGGCTGTGGCTGGAAAAGTACCGGGCTACCTGCGCATGACGATGGGAGACGGTGCGCTGCGGCTGGCCGAATCTGACGCCATCCCGGTGCTCAAAGGAACGATCGAGCAGACGTGCGACCGGCTGGAATGGCTCCGTGACCGGTTCGGGATCAGCTACATCATGGTCAGCGACGAGTTGATGGGCGCGCTGTCGCCCGTGGTGAAGCGACTGTCCGGTCGCTGATCCTTCGATCTTCCTCGTGCCATCATCGCATTTCGCACGCGAACGGACCTTGTCTCGGCGTTGATCTTGCTGACGTCCTGAGCTAGCCGCAGAATGCTCGGAGGCGGGGATACATCACGCCAGTAGTCGTGCGCGCGGCTGAGACACGATCTCCATTTCATCGCGTTGCGCGATTCTACGTGTACGGCGGGGAAGGCCAATCATGACAGATACACGACCCTTTCGTTTCGGAGCGTTGATTGCCCAGGTCGAAACCGGTCAAAGGCTGCAAACGACGGCGCGAAAGCTCGAAGACGCCAGTTTCTCGACAATGCTGATGACCGATCATCTGGGTGAGGAGCGCCTCTCACCGATTCCGGCACTGGTGAGCGCCGCTGCGGCGACCACGAAGCTGCGATTTGGCTCGATGGTGCTGAACAATGACTTGCGACATCCGGCCGTGCTCGCCGGTGAAATCGCGACGGTCGACATCGTGACCGACGGTCGTTTCGAGCTTGGGATTGGCGCTGGTTGGGAAAAGGAAGACTACGACCGGTCGGGAATCGCGCTCGAACCAGCGAAGGCACGTATCGCTCGCCTGGAAGAGGCGATCAACGTGCTGGACCCGTTCTTCACTGGCGACACGGTCACTTTCAAGGGGAACTACTACACCATTACCGATCTGCCCTCATTGCCACATCCGATGCAGCAGCCACGTCCTCCAATTCTGGTCGGGGGCGGAGGCAAGTTGATTCTGTCGGTCGCAGGACGGTGCGCCGACATCATCGGAGTGCACGTTCCCGCGAAGAAGGACGGCTCCGGTCAGGACTGGACGGCCGCGACTCCCGAACACGTGGAGCAGCGGATCTCCTGGATCAAGGACGCCGCCGGAAAAAGGATGAATCGCATCGAGTTGTGCCAGAACGTCTTCGCCGTAACGATCACGGATGATCGTGACTCCGCTGGCAAGCAGGTTGCCGATCGCTTTGGGATCACGGTGAAGCAGGCACTGGCGAGTCCCTATTTCCTGCTGGGAACGCAGGAGCAGATCGCCGATCAGCTTCGCCACAACAGGCAAAAGTACGGCATCTCCTACCTGATCATTCCGGGCAGGTTGGTGGAACCGATGGGCCCGATTGTGAAAGAGCTGGCCGGGACGTAACGCGCCTTCGCCGGGAGTGACCGTGTCGCTCCCGGCTCTTGGGTGCAGTCAAGCTCCGTCGTCACCGGTGGAACATCGTGACGGCAAAGCCGTTTGCGATCTGCTGCTGACAGCGTTGCTGCGCCGATCAATTTGCCTCGTCGCGACCGGTCACCCTTGTGGCTGGGCACGTACCGCGGCTTGATCCGCAAGGAGACGCTCAACATTACCGCCGAGCATCAATTCCTTCTCCTCGTCGGAGATCTCCATCGATCGGATGACGTCGGTGCAGGTGGTCAGGTCTCCGATCTGATGCGGGTAATCGCTGCCGATCAGGATGTGCTTCGCTCCCGCCAGTTCATAGGTCATTGGGATGCCGACTCTGCCGTACGGCACCGTGTCGTAGTACATCTCCTGGAAGTACTCGGTCGGGGAGCGTTGGAGTTTTCCGGTGAGCTCGGGATAGATGGCGTAACCACGTTCCACGCGTTCGGCAAGCATCGGCAGCGCACCGCCCAACTGACTCAGGATCAGGATGAGGTTCGGGAAACGGTCGAGTACGCCACTCAAGGCCAGTCGTGTGGCGGCCAAGGTCATGTCGAACGGGAAGCCGAGCAGCGCAACCAGGCGCATCTCTTCCATGTTCGCCAGCGAAGCGGGACCGATCGGATGAATGATCAAAGGCGCCCTGAGCGCCTCGGCGGCTTCGTAGATCGGCCAAATGCTGGTGTCGTCCAGTGGCTTTCCTGCGAGGTTGGAAAAGATCATGGCGCCAAACAGGCCGAGATCGCGTACCGCGCGTTCCAGCTCGCGCGCCGCCGCATCTGGATCCTGTGTTGGTAGCGTGGCGAAAGCGCCTAGCCGGTCGGGATAGCGCTCCACGACCTGGCCGAATGCGTCGTTCGTGATCCGTGCGAGCTCGACGCCTCGCTCTGGTGCCTCGAAGTGCACGCCGGGAACCGTGAGCGAGAGGATCTGCATGTCGACGCCAGTGCGATCCATGTCCGCGATGCGCGTTGCGGGACTTCGGTGCGCCTCGACGATGACGCTATAGTCACCTGCGTACTCGATGTGGGTTTCGCCAGACTGCCCGGTTGAAATGCGTGCCGCGGTCGAATGACGAGCGATTTCGTCCACGAATTCGGATGGATAGTAGTGATTGTGCACGTCGATAGTGCGTCCCATGGTCTGCTCTTCCTCATCCCTTCGAACTAGTTTCCTGCACTTCTCAACTCAATTCTCCGATTCGGGCTCGGTCAGCACATTGCCGGCGTGGCCGTCGGACGTAGTACGCGCCACGATCAGTACTACCGGTTCGGTGGCGCTCGGGTTCAGTGATTGGTGGGCTACATCCGGCTGAACGTAGATGAATTCTCCCGGGCCGGACTCGATCGAGGTGCGTAGCCCGGGGCCGAAGCGATGGATGATCCTACCGGACAGGATGAAGAGCCCAACCTCGAACCCCGCATGCAGGTGGACCGGTGATTCCGCTCCCGGAGGGATCGTCTGCAGATCCATCGAGAGGCCTTTGGCTCCCACGGTTTCGCCGGAGAGCCCGAGTGCATGCTCGTAATCACCCCAGTTTTCTCCCCTCTTCCCGGGCCGGATGACCCGGAACGCGCCAAAGTCCTCGATCTGTCCCGTTGTCTTGTTGGATTCATTCTTCACCGCGATCCCCCTCCGTTGGTGGTCATGCACCAGCCAGTGTCGCTTCGACCAGATCGACGGCGCGCTGCAATTGGTCGGTGACACGATTCCGCTCACGTACCAGCTTGCTCCACCAGAGCATATGCTCGCCGGACCCAGCTTCGTGCGATTTCAGTTCGCTCACGCTTGCCAGTGATGGAATCCAGCGGCTGAGCGCGGTAAGACCGTAGGTGTCCTGGCCATAGCGGCCGATGACGCTGGTGAGGAGTGGGTTGAGCGTGGCACTGAGTTGCATTAAGCAGGAGTTCATGGAATTTGCCGCCGTTTCCAGTTCGTCAGACGACTCAGTTGACGTAAAGCGTGCTGCCAACCGACTTGACTGGTCGTGGAGACGTTCAGCCAGTTGTTCCAACTGAGTTGCCAGTCGCGCTGGGTGGTCGAGACCGAGCGAATCATCCGATTCTTGCCAGTAGTGCTCGAGGGCCTGGCTGACGAGTCGGGCCGATGCTCGAAAATCGAAGGGGAGGACGGGGCAGGTTGCCAGTTCCCAGGCGTAGGTGGCGGTCATCCTGAGGTCCTGGGCCAGCACGTTTCGATCGGCCACGTCCATGGTGTCGTCAGCGCTCTGATACCAGGGGCCGAGCACGCCACCATGCCATCGCTGGACCAGATCTTCACGGAAGGAACTGCGGCCGCTGATGGCGGGCGTGCCAGTGCCGAAGAAAGACTGATCGCCCGTCTTGGCCAGTCGATGTGGCGCGGTGGCATAGCCGAGAGCGGCATCCATGGCTTCATGATGGAACGTCCAGAGTTCGGGCGACAGGGTAGCGCTGTATTGCTTGGCGTACTTCATTCCGGGTGAGTCGACGTTGATGTACGCCGCCAGTCGGCGGGTGATTTCGTCCCAATATCGATCGACGAACCAGGTCGAACCCTCCATGATGCCGTCTTCGTGTGCCTGCCAGAAGCCGATCCATACGTCGCGTCGCAGTTCGTCACGATGGGCGGACAGCATGCGAGCCACTTCGAGCGTGACGGCATTGCCTGATGCGTTGTCCGTGGCCCCGCCACCCCAGGAATCCATGTGGTCGCCAATCAAGATGAATTGATGTGCGGAACCAGAGTCGAGTACATCCCAAGCGGTTGGTGTAGCGTGCGCCAGACGTTCTCGGCGCTGGAGTACATGCGTGCGCGGAGAGTGGTTCGCTGTGCCAACTCACGTACGATAATCCCGTCGACCCGGGCGATTCCGATGGCGGGGAGGTTGGGCATCTGGTGCAGATTGTCGACCGTCGGGTTTCCCCAGACTGATTTCACGGTGCCCATGGGAATGGAAGTGTTATCGTCGTCGCCCCAGTTGATCAGGATCAGACCGATCGCGCCGTTGACGGCCGCAATTCGCGTCTTTTCTGGACGGGGCGGCGCATACGAAAGCTCGGCAAGCACGATCTTGCCGCGAACATCCTCTCCCTCGTAGTCGGCTTCGCCGCCTGCTCCAACGTACACAAGTTGGCCTTCGAGCCCTTCGTCTGGCGTGGTGGTGCTGTGGGCGAAGGTCATCGCCGGAATCGTGCGCTGTTCGGGCGAAAGGAGGGTAAGTGAGCCAGCATGAGGATAGCTGACCAGTCCGGGAAAGACGTCCTGGCGCGCCTGGTAACCGTAGTCGTTCAAATGATCGGTGAGGTAATCGGCCTGCCGTTTGGCGGCTGGCCAGCCGGAGACACGCTCTGGGATCTCGCGCGACATCCATTCCATATGCGCCCAGGTCCGATCGAGCGACGCCTCGTCGACAAAGTGCCGCAGTCGTTCACGGTCGATGGTCATGATGTCTCCTTCCACATCGGCTGTTACGACAGCCATGATGCGGTTCGCGTGTTACCTACTGTGACGTGCCCATGATAACCGGTAGGAGGTGTTCGAGTGCGGGGACAGATGAGGAAGGGAGACAAAACAAACCACCCGGTGAGGGCATTCCGGGTGGTGACAGTTCAAATTGGTGGTTCCCGAAGGAACCCTATGGTTCGCTGCTGGTTATTACCAGCGGCTGTAGCTGCGCTGCTCGCGCTGCGCCTGGAAGCAGTCTGAGCAATAGACGGGCTTGTCGTTGCGCGGAACGAACGGAACCATCGTCTCTTTGCCACAGGCACTGCATACGGCCGGGTGCATGGTGCGCTCCGAGCGACCGCCGCCATATCCGCCACCATTGCCGTAGGACGCGCCACCACCGCTCGCATTGCGGCGGGCCTTGTTCGCGCGCCTGCAATTCGGGCAGCGAGAAGGCTCGTTGGTGAAGCCCTTCTCGGCATAGAATTCCTGCTCTCCGGCGGTGAAGACGAAGTCTTCGCCACAGTCGCGACAGGTCAAGGTCTTATCTACGAAACTCATCTCGTCGAGTTCTCCTATGTTCCACTCCACCATGCGGGTGGTATTCGAAAAGTCTGTCTAGGCTCAGGTTTTCTCGGCAAGATGAGTACGGGGACAGGCCCTCTCTGCCGGACCGGACATTCGCTCGGAAACCTTTGGCCATTAAATGCATAGCTTACACGAAAACGCCCAATTATGCTAGGGTTGGCCATGGCCGATTTTATTGCGCCTATCCCGATTTCAACCAAAATCCGATCACGTCAACATGAGTTGACCTGAGTCAGACCATGCGTCAGTGGAATGTCAACTTTCATCGCGAGTGGCAGCCCAGCGACGCCCGGCAAACCGCGGATTCGCTTCAGCGAAAGGAATGCGGACCCATGAGCGAAACAGATTCGAGCCGACCACGGCCAAGACTGCGAGACCTTGGAATCGACATTGGCGTGATGCCAGTCGGCAAGCTAAACGCCATTACCGACGTCCCTGGTGTGCGTGTCGGGCACTCCACGATCGTTCACGGCGATGGCGCGTTGCGCGTGGGGCAGGGACCGGCCCGTACGGGAGTGACCGCGATTCATCCACACGAAGGTTCGGCCTTCACTTCGATGGTTCCGGCGTCCATTGCCGTGCTCAACGGGGCGGGAGAGATGACCGGCCGAACGCAGGTTGATGAGTACGGCTTGATGGAAACACCGATTCTGATCACGAACACGCTCTCGGTCGGTGCCGTGCATCGCGGTTGTGTCGAGTGGCTGACGGAGCACGAGGAGTCGCTGAGAAACAGCGACTTCGTGATTCCGGTCGTCGCTGAGACGTTTGACGGCTTTCTTAACGACGTGGCGGGCCAGCACGTGACCACCGAGCACGTCTACCAGGCGCTCGATAGTGCAACGAGTGGGCCTGTTCAGGAGGGAAACGTCGGTGGAGGCACCGGCATGATGCTGTTTCGCTTCAAAGGCGGGATCGGCACCTCGTCGCGACTGGTGGTGCTTGACGACCAGCAGTACACGGTTGGCGTGCTGGTGCAGGGGAACTTTGGCGCTCGTGGCGACCTGCTGGTCGATGGCGTTCCGGTTGGTCGCGAGATAACCGACCTGCTTCCGGAGCGAGGCGCTGACTCCGATCGTCCGCAGCCGGACGGTTCGATCATTGTCGTGATCGGCACCGATGCGCCGCTGACCGACCGGCAGTTGATGCGGCTGTGTCGACGCGGAATGCTCGGCTTGGGGCGGGTAGGTTCGACCGCGCGACAGTCGTCGGGCGACATTTTGATCGCATTCTCCAACGCGCGCGAAAACCGATTCGATCGCTTCAACCGAGACGCGATTCTGGATGGCAAACGGGTCAATGACGAACGTATCGACGACCTGTTCCAGGCTACCGTCGAAGCGACGTCAGAGGCAGTGCTCAACGCGCTGGTCGCGGCTGAGACCATGGTGGGCCGAGATGGCAACACCGCTCACGCGCTGCCACACGACCGATTGCGTGAGATCATGCGACGGCACGGGCGACTGCGGGAATCCTAAAGCTAATTTCGGACGACCGGTGCCTGACGCTGTTCGGCACTCTCGGGCCCGTACTGCCGTCGCAAGACGCATGGTTGTGTTCAGTGTGAACGGGCTAAAGCTCGCGCGCCACGCGGGTGCCATCCTCCATGGCATGACGCAGGTGACGGGGCGCGAACGCGTCGCCGATCAAGTGAAGTTCCATACTTGCGCCCCGTTCCTCGACCTGAGCTCGCAAGGCGTGATAGAGCGCGTCGCGGCCGACGCCGCTCGATGAAACGATGACGCTATCGGCCGCGAGGTCTCGGATGGTTCCCGTCAGGACGTGCGTCACCGTGACACCTTGCAAGGTGATCGCCACTGGCGCGGTGAGAGCCGTGATCGTCACGCCATGGCGTATCAGACGCTCCACGAGCGCGGCACGCAGGGTGGTACCGATGTCTTCACCCAGGCTGTATTGTGGCGTGACGATCTCAACCCGATGACCGGCTAAGCTCAGGGCGTCGGCTACCTTTGGGCCAGGGGTGTAGCCAGTCTCGTCAAGGATCACGCACCGCTCGCCGACTGTGGCCTGACCAGCGAGCACCGCGGCTGCTGTCGCTACGTGTGGGAGGTCAGCGCCAGGAATTTGCGGGCGACGCGGCTCCGCTCCCGTGGCGACAACTACGACTTCGGGGCTCTCTTTCATCACTGACGCGACCGTCGCCTCATAGCCAGTGCGAATCGTCACCGGCAGTTTGTCGAGCTGCCCTTTCAGCCAGTCAACACTGCCGCGATACGCCTCCCACCCGGGTGCGCGGCAGGCGATCAAGATCGCACCGCCCAATTCGTGGGAACGCTCGACCAGCGTCACCTCATGTCCGCGCAGGGCCGCCACGCGGGCCGTCTCCAGGCCCGCCGGTCCGCCGCCAACAACAAGGACGCGCTTGGGATGTGCTGCTGGAGTGAGGGTTCCCCACTCCAACTCATGGCCGATGACAGGGTTCTGAACGCACTGAATCGGCAGGCCGAAGTAGAGTCGATCGATGCAGCCCTCGTTCGAACCCATGCACACGCGAATATCGTCAAGTCGACCGTCACGAGCCTTGTTTGGCAGGTCGGGATCGGCAATGAGCGCGCGAGTCATGCCGACCAAGTCCGCGCTCCCCTCGCGCAGCACCCTTTCCGCCTGCTCCGGGGTCACGATACGTCCTGTCACGATGACCGGCGCCCGAACGGATCCGCGGATGCGCCGCGAGAGACCGGTGAAGGTCGCGTGCGGGAAATAGGCCGAGGGAATGTTGTAGCCACGGGAGCGGTAGGTGGAGATCGTCCCTCCGGTCACAGTGAAGTAATCCAGCAATCCGGTCTGGTCCAAGCGGACGACGATGTCGAGCAAGTCATCGGAACCCAATCCACCGCGATCGTGATCATCGCCCGAGACGCGCGCACCGACGATGAAGTCGCGTCCAACCGTGGCCCGCACAGCTTCGAGTACCTCGAGCGAGAACCGCAGGCGGTTTTCAAGAGAGCCACCATAGGCATCCTGGCGTCGATTGATGGACGGATTCCAGAATTGGTCAGGCAGTTGGTCGTCATAGAACGCAAGATCACAGCCGTCGAAGCCGCAGTCTTTGAGCCGCCGACACGCCTGGGCATAGTGGTCGATCATTTGCCTGATCTCGTCGAGGGAAAGGACGTGCGGCACGCTCGGAGCGATCTCGCTCACGGTGTCCGAAGGACCGTAGCCGGTCTGATCGAACGTGGCGCGGCTACGTCTGCCGGAGGAGGTTACCTGACTGATGGCCAGGGCGCCGTGGGCCTTCACCGCCGCGGCCGCCTCACGCAAGCCAGGCAACGCCGCATCGTCGTGAATGTTCACGTGGTCGGGCGAGATCGGGGTCAGTGGTGAGGCAGCCGCCGAACCAAACATCATGACCGTGCCGCACCCGCCGCGCGCCTTGGCGGCATGATAGGCGATCTCTCGCGGGCTCGGCGCCCCGTTGGCAGCCATGTTTGTGCCATGGCTGGTGGAGACGATGCGATTGCGTGCCTCGACATGGCCCAGGCGAATGGGAGAAAACAGGTGCGGGAAAGCGTCGGTCGACATACGCAACTCCGTCTCGGAACGTGTTCTTATCCGGGCATCTCGCCACGCGTCCGGAACGCCAATCCCGACAGATCGAAGGCGCAAGAGTGACTGTGCAGGACGCGCTTCGGTCAGTCTGGCGGCGCGGCTGACGCATGGTGCCGGTTAGGGAGTCTAGCGGTCGGAGCTGACGCTGTCTATGACCAACTCCGCTATCTGCATTGAAGCACTCCCGGCACGGCGCGGTCCTCTGCGAGTGACCACGTTGCCGTCCATGCGGGCGGCTCAGCAGCTTCGCCCGATCGTGCGGCCAAAGGGCGACCACTCTGCTCCGGCGCTCGTTATTGGGAGGCGACGTGACGCATTCCGTCAAGCGTCGCGCACCTGGCGCAAGAGTTCCCAGACATCGGCGACCGGGCCGAGATGTCGCAGCTTGTCAGGGTTGATAACTGAGCGAATCGTCTGGACGGCTCCGTCGACAACGTCGAGCATGAAGACGCTGATCACCCGTCCCTGCGGATCACGAATCAAAGCGCCTGGCTGCCCGTTGATTTCTCGTTGCTCGATCGTGGCGTCGGCGGCAGCGATCTGGCGGCTCAACCCAGCCAACAATCGTGACGCGCGATCCACACCCTCGATCGGTCGGGACCACTGCGGCGCCTTGCCACCACCATCCCCATAGACCACGACGTCGTGCGCCAGAACCTTGACTAACCCGTCGACGTCTCCGCCTCTGACCGCGGCGAAGAAACGTGTCGCCAACTCGTCTCTCGTCGACTTGACGGCCTCGAATCGAGGTTTCGCCCGCTCAACATGACGGCGTGCGCGCACCGCGAGTTGGCGGCAGTTGGTCGGACTGCGTTCGACGATGGTGGCGATCTCGGCATAATCGTAGGCAAAGACATCATGGAGCAGGAAGACAGCCCGTTCAATTGGATTCAGTCGCTCCAACACCAATAGAAATGCTGTCGATATCGTTTCGGCCATTTCGGTTGCATGGGCAGGTTCATCCACGTCGGTCATCAGTGGCTCCGGCAGCCAATTGCCGGAGTAGGTCTCACGCCATTGCTTTGCCGAGCGCAAGCGGTCAATCGACAGGCGTGTGACCGTCGCCGAGAGATAGGCCCGGACTGAATCGATCTCGACGCTACGGGCTCGCGCACCCTGATAGCGGAGAAAGGCATCCTGCACCACGTCCTCGGCATCGGCGACGCTTGACAGCATGCGGTAGGCGATTGAAAAGAGGAGTGGCCGAAGTTCGTTAAATTCAGAGACATTCATGTCTGATCCTCGCTGGCCCGGCGGACGCCTTGGAGTTGACCGTAGGCGTCCGCCGGGCAGAGTTCGGTCTAGGCTGCCGTTGGAGTCCCTCGATGCCGTGATTCAATTGCCTGATCACTCAGTCCATCACGGAATCCGTCGCGCCAGGTGCTCCACTCCGGTTGCCAGCCGAGCTCGCGTTTAGCCTTCGTGTTAGACGAACCGCGGATGCGTGTGGTCATCGAAACTCCGACCTCGCCGGCGAAGAGTCTGCCGATCCAGGTCGGCACTCGCATAGGGGGCTTGGCACCAACTGCCTGTGCCAGATACGGTAGCCATTCCGACAGAGGTGCGGGATCGTCGTCGACAATATTGTAGATACCATTGGGGCCACACTCGACTGCGATCACGGTCGCCGCCGCCGCGTCGTCGACGTGAAGCCAGGACCAGACGCCGCTTCCGTTGCCAACGATCGGCATCTTGCGCTGCTTGACCATCTCTACCAGCGATTCGGACGCTCCTGGCCCGTATAGATTCCCGTAACGCAGCACGATGCCATCCAGCGGCGCGCTAAGCACGGCGCGCTCGAGGAAGCGGATGGCGGCCAGCGTCTGGGATTGTTCCTTCGGTGGATCCGGGTCCAGCGGATCGTCTTCGGTGTTGGGAGGCCCGGCTTTTCGTGTGTTGTTCCAGTTCGTATAGCTTTGCGCCACGAAGCGCTCGACGCCTGAAGCGGAAGCGGCGGCAAGCAAGTTGTCCGTTCCACGAGTTCGCAACTGGTTGGTTACAGCAAACCAGCGATCGAAGTGCTTCGTGTTCGGCGTGCCTGCCAGCGCGGTCATCTCATGCACGATCACATCCGGCTCGGCTCGGGCGACGGCCTCTCCGACCGAAATCGCATCGAGACCGTCCATCACCACCGGATTCGCTCCCATGTCGCGCAGCATATCGAGCTTCGCCGCGCCGTGAGTGGTGGCTGTGACGTCGTGACCGTCCGCGATCAACATCGGAACGAGCCGTCGTCCGACGGCGCCGCTCGCCCCGGCAACAAACACACGCATCTGATTGCTCCTCTCTCGTTGTCGTCAGCGAAATCTTCTCTGTTCTTGAGACGAGATAGCGATCGATGCTGTGACAGGTGCGCGAGGTCGCGAGGATCGAAGTGACCAAATGGGCTGACATTGACGCCCCCGCGATTGCCAGTGGACGGGACGAAGGCAAGCTTCGCCCTTACGGACGTGGGTACAAGAAGATCGTTGTTAGGCCGATCGGTGACTGGCGCCGATGGTCGGGACGACGGAACGCAGATCAGCCATGGCACGTTCGACGGCGGCAAGGTTGACGCCGGTCTGGATACCGAGCCCGTGCAGCAGGGCGAGCAGTTTCTCGGTGGCGAGGTTGCCGGGGGCGCCGGGTGCAAACGGACAACCGCCTAGACCTCCCGCGGCCGAATCGTAGACCGAGATGCCGTAGTCCAGCCCGATCATCACGTTGGCGATGGCTAGACCGTTGGTATCGTGAAAGTGGAGGGCGATCTGGTCCAGTCCGATCTCGCGGGCAACGGCGGCGAGGAGTCGATCGACTTCAATCGGGGTGGCGGTGCCGATGGTGTCGGCGAGGGACACCTCACTACAGCCGAGCTCAAACAGGCGGCGGGTCACATCGACGACCGTCTCCGGCGCGACATGGCCGGAGTAGGGGCAGTTCAGGGCCGTGGAGACATATCCCCGGAGACGCAATCCTGCAGCCAAGGCCTTCGAGGCGACCGGAGTGAAGCGAGCGAAGGTCTCGTCGATCGTGGCGCGCACGTTGGCCTGGCTGAATGCCTCGGACGCGGCGGTGAAGAGCGCAATCGAATCGCAGCCAGCCTCGAGCGCGCGCTCGAGACCGCGCTCGTTCGGGACCAGGACCGAGTAGCGGGTACCGGGACGGCGTTCGATGCGTTGCATCACTTCCAGAGCGTCAGCTAGCTGAGGCACCGCTTTCGGACTCACGAAACTGGTGCTCTCGACCTCAGGCAGGCCTGCGTTCGCCAGGGCTTCGATGAAGCGCACCTTGGCCTCGATCGGCACCAAGTCCGGCTCGTTCTGCAGACCGTCGCGAGGTCCAACCTCGACGATGGTGGCATGGCGCGGGAGCCGCTCGACCAAGCTCATGCCTCCTCCTCCGGAACGATCTCGACCAGCACGTCTCCGGCGTCGACCTGCTCGTCCGGGTGGCAGAGAACCGCCTTGACGCGGCAGCGTTTCGGTGCCCGAAGCACGATCTCGATCTTCATGGCGCTAAGGATCACCAGCGGATTGCCGTCCGGCACGACCTGGTCGGGTTCGGCATCTACGCGAATGACCTTTCCGGGCAGAGGCGCCCGAATGGAGTTGTCGGCTTCGCGTGCGCTGCGGCTGCTCTCGGCCGACCGTCGTCCGGCGCGAGCAAACCAGCGACCGCCTGGGCTGGTCACCTCGATGCCGTCATCGACCCCGCGTGTGATCGCCACGCGTCCGGCGAGATCGCCGAATGTCACGGACCAGACGTCGTCCGGTCCACGCTGCCAGCGCAGGCTGGCGCTCTGTTCGCCAAGGCGCAACTGCCAGTCGCCGGAGACGCGCTCGACAGCGCTCACCATCTCCCACTTCCCCTGCGGGTCGTGGAATGCGAGTTCGCTGGCACCGCTCAAGCGGAACGGGCCGATGCGCTCCCAGGGATTGTCGCTCGGTGGACGCTCTAACGTCATGGCGACCAGCGCGGCCGCGATCAAATCGGGGGGAGCACCCTCGAAGTCAGGTGCCGGAATCGACTGTGCCGTGCGCGTATCAAAATGAGCGTCTCTGACGCGCTCGTCTTCCAGCAGGGCCAGCAGCCAGGGACGGTTGGTCGCAACACCGGCGATGGCCGCCTGCGACAACGTGTCGTGCAACCGGTCGAGCGCGACATCACGCGTCTCTCCCCAGCTAATGAGTTTGGCGATCATCGGATCGTAGCGCTCGGGGATGCGGTCGCCCGCCTGATATCCGGCGTCGATGCGTGCGCGTGGTGACGCGGGTAGCGACAGAACCCGAATCTGTCCCGGCGAAGGCAGAAAGTGGCGCGCCGGGTCTTCGGCGTATAGCCGAGCCTCAACCGCGTGTCCGTTGGCCGTCTGGTCGATCTGCGGCAGCGGATTGCCCGCCGCGACGTCGAATTGCAGCGCGACCAGATCGATGCCGGTGACCAGCTCGGTGACCGGGTGCTCCACCTGCAGGCGCGGGTTGACCTCGATGAAGGCGATGGTGCCGTCGGTGCCATACAGGAACTCGACTGTTGCCAGGCTCTTGAGCTTGACTGCCTCGGCGACCGTTACGGCGAAGTCGAACAGGCGCTGCCGGTCGGCGTCAGGCAGGTTGGCGGCGGGCGCCTCTTCGATCACCTTCTGATGACGCCGCTGCAGCGAGCATTCGCGTTCGCCGATGGCAATGGCCCGTTCGCCGTCGCCAGCCACCTGTACTTCGATGTGTCGTGCTCCGGGCAGAAACCGCTCCAGATAGAGGAGCGGACCGACTCCAGCCGCCTCGGCCTCGCGGCGGGCCGACTCAATGGCGTCGGTCAGTTCGTCCGGGGTCGCGACCGGGCGCAAGCTGGCGCCGCCTCCTCCGAGCACGGCTTTGACCAGAATCGGGTAGCCGATCTTGTCGGCTTCGACGCGCCACTCGTCTGGATCGTCACCGAGCGTCTCGCTGGCCCTCAGCAGCGGAACGTCGGCCGCCTCGGCGATGGCGCGGGTGGCTACCTTGTCGCCGCAATGCTCCAGCGTCTCGGCGCTGGGGCCGATGAAGGTGATTCCGGCGTCGGCGCAGGCGCGGGCCAGCGCGGGTCGCTCGCTGAGAAAACCGTAGCCCGGATGCAGGTAGCTGCACCCGCCGCGCAAGGCGGCCGCAACCACGGCCTCAGGGTCGACCTCGGCACCGGAGGGACCGGCCACCTCGACGCGACCGATCATGCGTGCCGCGTAGCCGTTCCGATCCGGCTCACCGCAGACCAGCACCGGCTCGAGTCCGCGCAGTCGGCAGGTGGCCGCGATGCGAATGGCTATCTCGGCTCGGTTGGCGATAGCGACCCGTGCGCTCACGATCCCAGCACCCAGTTCGGCTTGCGCTTCTCCAGAAAAGCTGCCATTCCTTCCTGGCCCTCCGTGCTCAAACGGCGATTCGAGAGCGCCCGCACGGTTACCTCGCGTGCCTCCTCCAGCGAGAGTCCGTCGACGTCGTCGATCAGCGTCTTGACGTCGGCCAGCGCGCCGGGCGCCGCTTGAGCCAGATGCTCGATCAGTTCGTCAACCGTCGCATCCAGCGCGTTCGATTCGACTACTTTGGAGAGCAGTCCGAGACGTCGGGCTTCGTGTGCGTCGATCGGTGTACTCGAGAGCATGAACGCCTGGGCATTTCGTCGACCCATGGCTCGCAAAACGAACGGGCTGATAACCGCCGGAGTCAGTCCGAGACGTACTTCGCTCAGGGTGAAGCGGGCGTCCATGGACGAGACTGCGAAGTCGGTGGCGGCGACCAAGCCAACTCCACCACCGATGGCCGCGCCGTGTACCCGGGCGATCACCGGTTTGGGGGACGTGGCGATCGATTCGAGCAAACGTGCCAGCAATTCACCGTCGGCGGCCAGGACTGCGGGATCGTCAGTCTGACGAAACTCATTGAGATCAGCCCCGGCACAGAAGACCGGTCCGGTGCCAGCCAGCACGATGCAGCGCACCTCATCGAAGCTCGAAGCCGTCATTACCGCGCCATGTAGCGCGCGCACCAGATCGCGACTCAGTGCGTTCCGCTTGTCCGGCCGGTTGAGAATCAGCCAGCGAGCCGGCCCACGCTGCTCGATTCGCAGCTCGTCCACGTGGTCTCCTCTCAGATTCGCAGCACGCCGTAATCGGTCTCGGGAATCGGTGCGTTGAGCGCGGATTGCAGCGCCAGCCCGAGCACCTGCCGTGTCTGGCGGGGATCGATGATGCCGTCGTCCCACAGGCGGGCCGTGGCGAAGTAGGGACTGGTCTCCTCGTCGTAGCGTGCCTGGACCTCGCTACGCAATTCCTCGAGCGCGTCACGATCAATCGCGCGGCCCTGATGTCTGGCGGCCTGCTCGCGAATTGTGACGAGCACCCCGGCGGCCTGCTCGCCACCCATGACGCCAATGCGGGCGGTCGGCCAGGTGAAGAGGAAGCGCGGATCGTAGGCACGGCCGCTCATGGCGTAATTCCCGGCGCCGAACGACGCGCCAGTCATGATGGTGATCTTGGGTACCTGTGCCACGGCGACCGCCGCCACCATCTTGGCGCCGTCGCGAGCGATGCCCTCATGTTCGTAGCGGCGCCCCACGATGAACCCGGTGATGTTCTGCAGGAAGAGGAGGGGGATACGCTGCTGATTGCAGAGCATCACGAAGTGCGCGCCCTTGCGCGCTGATTCGGCAAAGAGGACGCCATTGTTGGCAACGATCCCGACCGGGATACCGTAGACGTGGCCGAAGCCACAGATCAACGACTGCCCGTACTCGGCTTTGAACTCGCGAAAACGGCTCCCGTCCAGAAAGCGGGCCAGCACCTCGCGCGGATCGTAGGCGTGACGTACGTCGGGCGGGACGATGCCGAGGATCTCCTCCGGGTCGTATTCCGGCTCGTCAATCGGCTGGCGCTGCCACGGAAGCGGTGGCGGGGTGGGGCGTGGTGTCGAGAGAATGTCGCGCGCTAAGGCGAGCGCTTCGGCTTCATCGTCCACCACGTAATCGACGACGCCGCTGATGCGGCCGTGAACGTCCGCACCGCCCAGTTCCTCCGCGGTGACCTCCTCACCGGTCGCCGCCTTCACCAGTGGCGGACCACCCAGGTAGATGGTACCCGTACCGCGCACGATGACCGCTTCGTCGCTCATGGCGGGCACGTAGGCGCCGCCCGCGGTGCAGGGACCGAGGACCACTGAGACCTGGCGAATGCCGGCTGCCGAAAGCTGCGCCTGGTTGCGGAAGATGCGGCCGAAGTGCTCGCGATCGGGAAAGACCTCGCTCTGTAGCGGCAGGAAGGCGCCGCCGGAGTCGACCAGATACAGACATGGAAGGTGGTTGGCCAGCGCGATCTCCTGCGCCCGCAGATGCTTCTTGACCGTGAGCGGGAAATACGTGCCACCTTTGACGGTGGGGTCGTTGGCCACGATCACGACTTCGTGTCCGCCAACGCGGCCGATGCCCGTCACGATGCCAGCCGCGGGCGCCTCGCCGTCGTAGCAATCCTCGGCGGCAAGCGGCGAGAGTTCCAGGAAAGGGCTGGCGGGATCGACCACCCGATCGATGCGCTCGTGCACTGGCAGTTTGCCGCGGCTGCGCTGACGCTCGTGTTGCTTCGGTCCACCACCTGCGCGGGCGCGGCTGAGTCGCTGCTGCAATTCGTCGATCAGACGGAGGTTCGCGTCACGGTTGGCCTGGAACGTTGGATCCGAAGAGTTGACCCGGCTGACTAAACGCACCTGCCCACCTTTCCCGCAATGATGCCGAAATCCCGCTCCCTCTTCCGCTCGAAATGTACCACCGTACTACAGACATCGGGGTTCGCTCAGAGATGACTTATGGAGGAACCTTGACAAGAGTTGGCAGTGTGGGTGGATCCCCATCGAGTTGCCCACTGGTGTGCCGTTTCACGTCGGAGGATTGGGAAGCTGAGAATGGCGGCAAAGCGCAAAAAGACCGATCTCCCAGGTCGTTGGATTTCTCGTGACGTTGTTGACCCATTGGGCCGCGAGGTTGTCCAGATAGAGACGTTGTCACTGCAGGCAGGTCAGGTAATTCGGTTTGTGTTCGAGTCAACGAAATCGCCGCGGCGACAGGGCGTCTGGCTAGCCGTGAAAGGTCGGCTCGAGGTGGCTGGAGCGGTCGGTGATCAAATTGTCCTGTGGTCCGACACGGCGCCATCTCTGGTTAAGATCAAATGTTTGCAGAGTGCCGGAATGCTCCACTTCTACAACATTTACAACTCGGGTGACCATAACGGCCATAAGTCATTGAGCTACAAGTCTGGGATGGCCGTTGAGGATCTTGGCCACGGCTGGAAACGGTATGCCTGTAATGACTTCGGGGATCCGGATTCTGAGAAGCTCGTGTTTCGAATTTGCATTGAATGACGACTGCACGTCGTGCTGCCACGTGTAGATGGCATCCTCTCAAGTGACGTCATTCACAACGACGAGCTTTATTCGATCGCGTGGGGTGAACTGTATCGCTCGGAAAAAGAGGCGCGCGTCAGTTTGGGGCCGATTGCTCGCGCGAATCGTGAGACTGCATATCCAAGGACCAGGCATCGCGAGAGGCAAGCCCAAGATCTCATTGATGAGTGACATGAACTGGACAGAAATGGTCAAATCGGAGGAGCGCAGAAGTCCATGGTTTCCGCTTTGATTGCCCAGCTCAAAGCGATATTGAACGATCCTCGCTACCGACACGAAGAAAATCCGCGACTTCCAGTCAATGGTATGGGATCCCTCTGGTGAGGAAACGTTAGCAGACGCAGGAGTATGGACTATTCTTGAAGAACTCGCTATTGATCTCGACTACTACGAACGCGATCCGATTCTTCGGTTAGATGACCCATCATATTACGGCGATGCCCGTCTCGAGGACGAGATCACGATGGCACTGCGCAAGCTGCATGCGGAGTGAGGTCGCTCCGTCGGCCCAATCATTCACCGTCGATGAAGAAACATACGTGACCGGTTCAGCCTCTTTGGTGAGCCTCGTCTCCCCAGCCCGACGCTAATCGAGATCGACGAATTAATTCGGCACCGCGAGGTTCCGAGCCCGGCGGCCACAGGTGCCGCCGCTACATTACCTCGTCTCTTTTCAGCGCCTTCAGTGCGCTTCGTCCTCTAGCCCGGCGAATTTATTCCCGGGCGACCGTGGCTGCACTACCTCGCTCCCCCTACCACGCCATGGTGGCCTCGGTTAGTGTGGCGTGGTAGAAGGCGGCCTTCACCACGGCGGTGCTCTGCAGCCAGCGCAGGTAGTGCTGGCCGATGTTCCCCATCTCGACCTGCCAACCGGCTGGATTTGACGGCGTGTAGGTCAGGCAGCGCCGCTCGAAGCATTGGATCAGCACGTTGTGCTGCACGCCACCGACCGGAACCGTTACCCAATAGGGCTCGGTGACGGGATACCCGGTAACGGCAAACGCCGGATTGAACAAGGATGCGGTGACGAACTGCCCGCTGACGTACATCGGTCCGGTCTGGTTCAGGAACGTGGTGAAGACCGAAGCGACGCCGTGTCCGGTGGCGGAAATGGGGGTGCCATAGGTTACGCCGAATGTCGCCATATTCGGGTCAGTCGTGACGGTGCCATCGGTGCTCAAGCGTGATGTGACGGTCGTGCCGGTCTTCCCCGGCCTGGCGGTCAGCAGTGGATCGAGCGTGGCGTAGGTGGCGCCGTTGTTGGCAGGGTCGCCAGCGACGGGTACTTCGGCCGGACCACGATAGGCAAACCGATTGTCGCCGGTCTGCTGATCGCCGCTGATCAATTCCCAAGCTAGCCGTCCGCCGGTCACGTACCAGCCGCTTGTGAGCGATGCGGACGGGTCGTTGACTTCCATACGGCCTTTGTCGAAGTACTGCACGATTCGCTGACCGCCGCGCGCGTCCGCATACGCCTCGTAATGGGGCGCGCCATCGGTCGGCCCCCAGACCCAGCTGCGCTGTACCTTTCCTTCGGCGATGGGGAAATCGCTCTGGCTGCTCCAATGGGTGAAGTCGGCAGTCGCCTCGATCGGTGTAGTCGCCGCGACCGGAATGGTCCAGCCGTAGTTGAGCAGGTCGATCGCATCCTGATACCAGCGTTCGAATGTCGAGCCAATCAGGACCATCACGACTTCGCGCCCGTCCCGCTTCACCACCTCGATCAGGCAGAGACCGGCGTTATCGGTCCAGCCGGTCTTGCCGCCAACCACGCCCGGATACATCTTGGGCAACTGGTTGAGATGAGTCCAGGTATGGCCTTCGCCCGTATAGCTGCTGGCGCCGAAGGCGGCTACGAAGGCTGGGTACTTGATGGCTTCTCGCACGATGATCGAGAGGTCATAGACGCTGGTGTAGTGGCCGTTCTGATCGAGTCCGTGTGGATTCATGAAGTGGGTGTTCTTGAGTCCGAGCTCGGAGGCCTTCTGGTTCATCCAATCGATGAAACGTGCTCGCGCGGCCGGATCGTCGCTGAGTGGACTTCCGCCGACCGCGCGAGCGATCGCCATGGCCGCGTCGTTGCCACTGGGGAGGAGCATGCCGTAGAGGAGCGTCTTGAGCGACAGGTTCTCGCCAGCTCTGAGACCGGCACTCGACTCACCGACCAGGTCGGATGGCTGAACGATGACGCGCATCGAAAGATCGGCGCGTTCAACGGCGATAAGGGCCGTCATCGTCTTGGTCAGACTGGCCATCGCGGTCTGTTGATGGATATTGAGTCCATCGAGCGTCTGGCCGGTTTGCGCGTCGACCAGGATCCAGTCGCGGGCCTGAACGGTCGGTGCGGCGGCGGCGGGGGACGGAATTACGGTGAAAACCAGACTAAATGTCAGGCACAGCGCCGCCAGGCGAAGAGTGAAGCTTCGCACGGATCGTCTACTCCTCCATTATCGAGCGGCGGCGATTGCTGGGAATCTGCGTGGAGAAGGGCGCCGCAGCCTGCGTGATGCGATGGGATGCAGGGTGCCACAATGGCACAGCTCGCGGCAAGTTCAAGGAAAATCCGAAAATTGCCCTTGACACCCCGGCTGGAGATGGGTAGGATTCCCCCTCGTTGGCTGCGGCCGACCGGCTGGAAACAGTCGCCCGGTCCTCTGGACCGGAGGGGCCCTGACCTTGACAGGGATGCAGTAAGTGAATATACTGTTAAGGCTCTGGAAGGCGGGTAGCGACCTGCCAAACGAGCCACGCGAGAGCGGAAGGAGCAGGCATCACGTAACCGACACGCGAAAGCGCGAGGTAGTGTTGCCACCCGCCGTCCGGGCGGGTTTTGTTTCGCCGCAAGCACCTTGACAACTGAAGCGTAGTTCGTACAGCGTACACAGACTCCCGCAATTCTTGGTCTGGTTCGCGGCAACGTGAGCCGGTGCCATTTGAGTTGCATAACCAGGTAGAAACCCCGTAATGGGGAACTTGATGGAGAGTTTGATCCTGGCTCAGGAACAACGCTGGCGGCGTGCCTAATGCATGCAAGTCGAACGGGAGCCTCTTCGGAGGTCGACCGTGGCGGACGGGTGAGGAACACGTGGGGAACCCATCCAAGCGCGGGGGATAACCGCGGGAAACCGCGGGTAATACCCCATGAGCTTGGTGT
Source organism: uncultured Chloroflexia bacterium (assembly GCA_963782955.1). Taxonomy (GTDB): domain Bacteria; phylum Chloroflexota; class Chloroflexia; order Thermomicrobiales; family Thermomicrobiaceae; genus CALAGB01. The sequence goes on from CAWALJ010000003.1 coordinate 478,243, forward strand.
CTAGTGAGGGCATCAAGCAAAGGAGTGATCCGTGCTTGGCGGGGCCTGCGGCCTATCAGCTAGATGGCGGGGTAGTGGCCCACCATGGCGATGACGGGTAGCTGGTCTGAGAGGACGATCAGCCACACGGGGACTGAGACACGGCCCCGACTCCTACGGGAGGCAGCAGCAAGGAATTTTCCGCAATGGGCGCAAGCCTGACGGAGCGACGCCGCGTGGGGGAGGAAGCTTTTCGGAGTGTAAACCCCTTTTCTGGGGGATGAAGACAGTGACAGTACCCCAGGAAGAAGGACCGGCTAACTACGTGCCAGCAGCCGCGGTAAGACGTAGGGTCCGAGCGTTGTCCGGAGTTACTGGGCGTAAAGGGCGCGTAGGCGGCTTTGTGCGTCACACGTGAAAGCCCCCGGCTCAACCGGGGAGGGTCGTGTGAAACGGCGGAGCTGGAGGCAGCGAGAGGTTGGTGGAATTCCCGGAGTAGTGGTGAAATGCGTAGAGATCGGGAGGAACACCGGTGGCGAAGGCGGCCAACTGGCGCTGACCTGACGCTGAGGCGCGAAGGCGTGGGGAGCGAACGGGATTAGATACCCCGGTAGTCCACGCAGTAAACGATGTGGACTAGGTGTGGGGGGAGTTGACCCCCTCCGTGCCGGCGCGAACGCAGTAAGTCCACCGCCTGGGGAGTACGGCCGCAAGGCTAAAACTCAAAGGAATTGACGGGGGCCCGCACAAGCAGCGGAGCGTGTGGTTTAATTCGACGCAACGCGCAGAACCTTACCAGGGCTTGACATCCTTGGGATCTCCGTGAAAGCGGGGAGTGCCTTCGGGAGCCAAGAGACAGGTGCTGCATGGCTGTCGTCAGCTCGTGTCGTGAGATGTTGGGTTAAGTCCCGCAACGAGCGCAACCCTCGTGCTTAGTTATGGTGATGTCTAAGCAGACTGCCGGGCGCAACCCGGAGGAAGGGGGGGATGACGTCAAGTCAGCATGGCCCTTACGCCCTGGGCGACACACACGCTACAATGGCCGGGACAGCGGGCAGCCAAGCGGCGACGCGGAGCCAATCCCTGCAAACCCGGTCTCAGTTCGGATTGGGGGCTGCAACTCGCCCCCATGAAGTCGGAGTTGCTAGTAACCGCCGGTCAGCCATACGGCGGTGAATATGTTCCCGGGCCTTGTACACACCGCCCGTCACGTCATGAAAGCCGGCAACACCTGAAGCCGGTGGGCCAACCCGCAAGGGAGGCAGCCGTCGAGGGTGGGGCTGGTGATTGGGACGAAGTCGTAACAAGGTAGCCGTAGCGGAAGCTGCGGCTGGATCACCTCCTTTCTAGGGAGTCGGTATCGGGCGACCGATGCCACACCCAGGTCAGCCGCTGCGGACGACGGATGAGGGAACTCATCCAGGAGTGCTGCGATGGGCAGAGTCCACCTCGCCTGTGGACCCTGGCAGTGATGTCAGGAGAGGGCCAGGTGTCTGGATCGTCGCAACACAAGTCAGCAGCGTTTATCAAATGAGTCTGATCGTTCGTACGAACTACGCTTCAGTTGGCAAGGCGAGTCCTCGCCAGCTTTGCTGTCTGTTAAATTCAGACGGCAGTACCTTTAACAAGCGAGCGCATGGGAGCACCATGCGAAGCATCTGAGTCAAGAAGAACGACCACCAGAGAGAAGTCGACGCATCGACGAACGGTGTGCGAAGAGCGGTGGGGGTGTTCATGACGCGTGCCGTTGACGGCGTTTGGGCGAGGGAACTTGTCGAG
>CAWALJ010000003.1:485000-611400 GCA_963782955.1 uncultured Chloroflexia bacterium
CCTGTAGCCGATTGCCTTGAATGGCCCGTATTATAGACATCTTGAACTCGTGCAGGTATGCCGTGCTGCCATAGGGAGCCGTTGAACCGTGTGGGAAAGGTGCTGAAGATGAGAGACGATCGAGTCGAAAAGTTGGCGCGCGTGCTGACTGAATATTCAATGGAAGTGAAGCCGGGGGATTTAGTCGTGCTTTCGGGTGGCGTTCTCTCCCTGCCGCTGCTCAAGTCAGCGTATCACCATACGCTCGCGTTGGGCGGAAACCCGGCGGTTGAAGTGCTGGTTCCCGAGATGACCGAGATGCTGCTCACCGAGGGCAGTGACGATCAGCTCAAGACGATCGATCCTTTTGAGGGGATCGCGTCCCAACAGGCGGACGCCCACCTACGCGTGAGCGCTTCGCAGAATACGCGTTCAATGACCGCAATCCGCCCCGAGCGGCAACAGATTTACTCGCGAGCCCGGGCCGACATCCGGCGCGTGCGGCTCGACCGCGCCGCGACCGGCGCGTTGCGCTGGTCGTCTACCGTCTATCCGACTCAGGCACACGCTCAGGAAGCTGAAATGTCGTTGCGGGAGTATGAGGAATTCATCGCCTCAGCGGGTTGGCTCGACGAGGATGATCCGGTGGTGAAGTGGCGTGAAGTCGGCGCCTATCAGGCCCGGTTGATCGCTTGGCTGACGCCCAAGAGCGAAGTTCGAGTTGTCTCGGAGGACACCGATCTGACCGTCCGCATCGCCGGTCGAACCTGGATCAACTCCGACGGACACCGGAACTTCCCCAGTGGCGAGATCTTCACGGGACCAATCGAGGACTCGGTGGAGGGACACATCCGCTTCAGCTTCGCGTCGATCGTCCAGGGGCGTGAAGTGGATGACATCCATCTGTGGTTCGAGAAGGGGAAAGTCGTCCGGGCTGAGGCCGCCAAGAATCAAGATTTCCTCGAATCAATGCTCGATACCGATGACGGGGCGCGCTATCTCGGCGAGTTTGCCTTTGGTACCAACGACAATATCTCGCGTTTCACTCGCAACACGCTGTTCGACGAGAAGATGGGCGGCACGGTGCATATGGCCTTGGGAGCGGGATATCCAGACAGCGGGTCTACGAACCGCAGCGCGATCCACTGGGACTTGATTCGCGATCTGCGAGGGGGTGGCGAGGTGTGGGTCGACGGTGAGCTGTTCGAGAAGGATGGCAAGATCCTGGTCGACTGACGTTTGCCGCGATGTAGCAGTCTGGACCACGAAGAAGCTGAGGGGAGCCGTGATGTGCACAAGCTCTCCCTCGGCACCGGTCGCGGCCCCGTCGTCTCGAAATGCCGCGGCGCGAGCAATACCCCAACCATTGACTGGGGGTGTACGTAGAGGTTAGACTCGGCGGGCCTCAAGTTGAGTTCTCAGCGCGAACCCCGGATGCTTCGACACTCAGATGATTGCCGGTTGAGGCACTGCAAGACTGCAAATGAGTATCTAACTTGACTGAGGGAAGGGTACGAGCCGTGGAAGAACGCCGCTTCGATCAACTCACAAAGGAAATGGCCCGCAGCACTTCCCGCCGCCAGATGCTCAAATCGTTTGGCGGTCTTGCTTTTGGCGCCTCGCTCTTCTCGCGGGGCGGCTCGCGCAAATCTGTCAGCTGCATCAGCTTCTGTCGCGACGCGTACGACGATCCGTTGCAAGAAGCGACCTGTATTATTAGCTCGTTCTTTGGCTGCGGAACATGCTACGAGTGCGGACCCGCGGCTCCGGAAAACCATCCGCCGTTCTGCGATACCGTTTGCTGTGCCAGCGGCCAGATCTGCGTGGGTGGGGAGTGCGCCACTGCTGGAACGACCACGCCGCCGCTAACAACCACACCAGCACCGCCAACGACCACGGCAGCACCGACTACCACTATGGGGCCGACGACGCCTCCGCCAACCACCACACCAGCACCGACAACCACCATGGGGCCGACGACTCCGCCGCCAACCACCACACCAGCACCGACTACTACGACAAACATCTGCAATGTTGAGGTGCAGTGCTAGTAAACATGTCGTTCGCCGTCGTCTAGTCCGGACCGCGATGGCGCAGAGCGGGTGTCTATTGACAGGCGAGCGTGCATTGCATGACCGCAGCGGCGGCGGACGTCGGTCTCAATGCGAGCCACGGTGCTTGAGCGGGCGGCGACTTCACGAATAGTCAGGGCGATCTCGCATTGCAGTGTGCCGGTTGAGCGCACCGCCCGCTGCCCTTCACCCGCTTGGCGCATACTTACTGCTGAACGTGGAGACGGTTGGAGTGATTGGCCCAAGGTCGTACCGACATGTCGAACCCACTCCAGAGTGAAGAGCGTGACTCAGAGGCGCGCAGGGACATGACACCGTTCCTGACGGTGGGCATGGCGACGTACAACGACTTTGATGGCGTTTACTTCACGCTTCAGGCGCTGCGACTCTACCATGACCTGTCGAACACCGAACTGATCGTGATCGATAACTACGGCTGCGAGCACACGCGCGCGTTTGTCGAGGATTGGGTCGGTGCACGGTACGTCCGCGCTACTGAAATCGTGGGCACAGCCGCGGCACGAGAGCGTATCTTTCACGAGGCGAACGGTGACGCCGTGTTGGTCTGCGACTCGCACGTCCTATTCGCGCCGGGCGCGATCGCCCGCCTCAAGGATTACTATCGCGACCATCCTGACACCCCGGACCTGCTGCAGGGACCGTTGATCGGGGATAACCTGACGACGATTGGCACGCATTTCGATCCAGTCTGGCGGGACCAGATGTGGGGTATCTGGGCGACGGATCCGCGCGGCGTTGACCCGGACGGTGAGCCTTTCGAGATCCCGATGCAGGGCCTTGGTGTCTTCAGCTGCAGACGAGATGTCTGGCCCGGGTTCAATCCTGCCTTCCGTGGCTTTGGCGGCGAGGAAGGCTATATTCACGAAAAGTTTCGCCAGGCTGGCGGCCGCTGTCTCTGCCTTCCCTGGCTTCGCTGGGTCCATCGCTTTACCCGCCCGGCCGGAGTGCCGTATCCGCTGACCGTGGAGGACAAGCTACGCAATTATCTGCTTGGCCACCTTGAGCTGGGACTCGATACCGCTCCAGTGCTGGCGCATTTCGCCGAGCACCTCCCGACAGAGCGGATTGACGCGGTCGTTGAGCAAGTAATGCCAGAGGTTCCCCGCCGCCGCGATCCCGATGCGGTGACTTCCGCCTCAGCCGAAGGCGCGCCGCACATGACCATTGCCTGGCGAGATTTCACGCCGTTCCCGCCGCCGATCGCGGGAGCGGACGAGCACGTGGGGATGGAAGCGTCGAATTTGCCTATGGCCAGTTGCATCTGTCTGACCTATGGCCGTCCGCCAAAGAGCGAGTGGCTGCTGGAAGAGGCGATCGAGTCGTTTCTGCGCCAGACATACCCGAACAAGGAGCTCATCATCCTCAACGACTGTCCGCAACAGGAGTTGGTCTGTGAGGTACCGGGCGTTCGGGTGGTGAATGCTCCCATGCGCTATCCAACCCTCGGCGACAAGGACAATGCGGCGATCGCGCTTGCAAATGGGGAGTTCATCGCCCGTTGGGACGACGACGATATCAGTCTGCCCTGGCGCTTGACGCTCTCGGTCGAGAAGTTGGGCGACGCCGACTACTTCAACCCGCGCGCCTACTGGTTCCTGGATCCACAGGGCCTGCATGCCGATCACGCGATGGGCTATGCCTTCAATGCCAGCATGTTCCGTTGGAGGGCCTTCGCGTCAGTGGGCGGAAGTCCGTCGATCAGCCTCGGAGAGGACGCGGCCGTCGACGCGCGACTGTCGACGCTTCCCCATGTGGTCGATCCACTGCGCGGCTCGCCCAAGCTGACCCGGGCCGAATGGTTCTATATCTATCGATGGGGCGTCAGTCCGCGGCATCTCTCGAGCCGCGGCGACACGAATTTCTACCGTGAGATCGGAGAGGAATCGGTCGCGCCCGGCCGATTCGTGCTGCAGCCGCACTGGCGCACCGACTATGTGGCGGAGACTCGTCGACTGCTTGCGGTGCCAAGCTAAACACCGACTTGCAGGTGAAGCGCAGGGCAATTCGGCGCCGTTGGGCCCAAAGACGTACGCGTTAGCCGAGACGTCGCGATGGACATTGAGATGCTTGAGAAGGATGGAACGAATCTGACCTGATGCACTGGACATAAAATCACGGCACGCTGTTGGCCTGAGAGAGGGGAACGATGACGACTCCACGCATTGCATCGTTGGTTGAGACTGATTGGCTGCACGAACATCTGGGAGATTCCGATCTTCGCATACTGGATTGCACGGTCGCGCTGCCCCCGGTCGGCGCCACAGATCGGAGCCCGATCAGCGGACGCCCGGACTGGGAGGCCGGTCATATTCCGGGTAGCGCCTTTGCAGACGTGATTCACGAATTGTCAGATACGTCTCACACGCGCTATTCATTTCCGTTCCCGGGCGAGAGCCAATTTGCCGCCGCCATGTCACGCCTGGGCGTGGGGGATGGCACGCGCGTGGTCCTGTACGACTCGGGGGCCGGAATGTGGGCCGCGAGAGTCTGGTGGCTGCTGCGCTGCTACGGCTTTGACGATGCTGGAGTACTCAACGGTGGCTTTCAGAAGTGGGTGCATGAAGGGCGGCCGGTCTCGACCGAGGTTACGACGTATCCCGCTGCGACCTTCACCCCGCATCCGCGCCCCGAATTGATCGTGACCAAGGAGCAGGTGTTGGATGCGATCGGCGACGAGCATCAGGTGATCGTCAACGCCCTGCGGGCCGAAGCGCATAGCGGTCAGACGCCACCGCGACATGGGCGTCCGGGACACATCGCGTCAAGCGTCAACGTTCCGGCGATGGGGCCTGGATCCTTGATCGATCCTGAGACCTGCACCTTCGTCTCACTCGATCAGATACGAGCCAAGTTCGATCGGGTGGGGGCGTTGGACAAGGAGCGTGTCATCACGTATTGCGGCGGGGGCATTTCGGCCACCAGCGCCGCGCTGGCATTGCACCTGATCGGCGTCGACAACGTCGCGCTCTACGACGGTTCGCTGTCGGAGTGGGCCAGCGACCCGAGTTTGCCGATGGAGACCGAATAAGCAGTCGGTCACTCACGTGTCAGTGACACCGAGAGTTGGATGAGGAACTGACGCAACGCGTCGTAGCAGTCCCCACCGATGCGGCGAGACCAATCTTGCTCGATCTCTGCAATGACCGCTTCCGCGGCTCGAGTCAGTTCCTGTCCCCGGTCGGACAGTCCTATCAAGCGGGCGCGACCGTCCGTCGGATCGGCGACGCGTGAGAGATATCCCAGATTCTCAAGCTCGGCGACCAGACGCCCTACGTACTGCTTGGTGAGGCGCGCACGGTCGGCCAGTTCGGTGATTCGAAGCGTCTCTGTTCCCAGATGCTGGAACACGATGGCGTGGGCCGGATTCACATCGGTGAAGCCGATCTCCCGGAGTCGTGCAAACAACCGATCGATGAACGCCTCATATGGCATCCGCAGTAGCTGGGACGTGTTCGTCCGTTCGATTTCCTCGCGGCTGTCGTGAGTTCCTGCTGACTCCAAACTCGCAGACTCCCTTGACGAATAGGAACTACAAGTTACTATACTAGTAATCACCGGTTACCAGTTTACGGGATCGCGGTGGAGAGTTCCACCGATTCGATGAGTGAGATCAGGGGGTGAGCGTGAGCGACGTTGACACACGATCTGGTTACGTGCTTGGGCCTGGCGAGGGCGAGTCGATCTGGTTTCTGGGAACGCTCATGACGGTGAAAGCGGGCGGCAAGGAGACGAACGGCGCCTTCACGTTGCTTGAGTGGTCGGCCCCGGTGGGCTTCGCGCCACCGCCACACGTTCACTACGAGGAAGACGAGGCGTTCTTCATCTTCGAGGGTGACATGTCGGTCACCTGTGGCGACGATTCATGGCAGGCAGGACCGGGATCGTTCGTCTTTCTGCCCAAGGGCGTGCAACATGGATTTACCGTGACTGGTGCCAAACCGTTGCGTGGGCTGCAGTTGACCACGCCTGCGGGCTTCGAGCGATTCATCAGCGAGTCTGGTACACCAGCCGAGACGGGAACACTGCCTGAACCCAGCGCGCCTGACATTCCACGTCTCCTCGCCGCAGCCGGCCACAACAACATCGAGATCATGCTGCCAACGGCCGTGGAGTAGCGAGGTCCGGGACGAGTCCCGATCGTCTTGTGAACTGCAGTTGGGTCTGGAGATCGATCGCTGATTGGTTGACACGACATAATGCATGGGCCGCGGTCCCCTGTTGCCTGCTGGGGTCGCGGCCCTGCATCTATCCGTTCGCCGACACCGTGGATCGGCGGAGGATCAGTACAAGTGCGAGGATTGCCCAGGCCACGATGAACGAGACCGTGATGGTAATGTCGATCTTGCCCTGAGCGATGAACTCGCCGAGGATGTCGGCCAGCGCGAGGGCCATTAGCAGCGATAGACTCCAGTGACGGCCGTGCCACACGCCAAACGTGGCGACAATGAAGAGCATAGCTATGATCGTGCCGGTGACCACCAACCAGCGGTAATCGACGACGACCGTGGAGCGGATGTCGTGCCAATCCGTCAGGAAAGAAACCGTGACGACGATGTGCTGGATGAACTTCTCGAACGCCAACACCGTCAGCAGCCACGCAATCCAGGACTTCTTCTGTGCAGTTGCCATGAGACTTCACGCTCTCGCTCGTGTCCGCATCCCGAACTCAGCAAAGCCGATGGCACGTTTCAGCGGCGAGCGTTTTCGACCCTCGATCGTGGCAATGTCGTTCCAATCGGAGGGTCGGGCTTTGCGACAGATCCTTTGCGGATAAGCTATCTTATGCGCAGTACGTTTGCGCGGCTGCTGATGGCGCTCTTGCTGCCCGGGCCGGAATACGCAGTATTCCGGCCCGGCGTGCGCGATTGACGAATTGGGCGAAGACACGCTTCACTCATGCAAACGCAGATCGGTTTGTCGGCGCTCCGCGAAGCTACGGCGTCAGACGATGCAAGTCCCGCGGAAAGAGCGTCGTCTCGCGCACGTTCCTGATTCCACATAGCCGCGCGATGAAGCGCTCGATGCCCAGCGCGAACCCGCCGTGCGCCGGCATGCCGTGCTTGAACGTCTCCAGGTAGCCGCGATACGGCTCGGGATCCTGTCTGCGTGCATTCAGTGCCGCGAGATAGTCCTCGTATCGGTGCAAACGCTGACCGCCAGTAACGATCTCCAGACCGCGAAACAGCAGGTCAAAACTGTTCGAGTAACTCGGTCGCGCCGGATCCGGATGCGTATAGAACGGACGCTTGGCCATCGGATACCCGGTCACGAACAGAAACGCCGATCCATGCTCGCGGCGCGCCCAGTCTCCCAACCAGCGCTCGTGCGACGGCGCCAGGTCGATCTCATCGGCGAGATCTTCGCCCGTCGCCTGTCCGATCAACCTCATGGCGTCGGAGAAGTGAATTTCGGGAATCGACGAGGGCGGGTGGAGATACTCCCAGTTGTCGGATGTTATGTCGACTTCATCGCAGCGCTGCAGTTCCTCGAGCATCCCGGCGACGACCCTGGTCAGCATCTTCATGACCGTGTGGTGGTCGTCGATGAACCCCATCTCGGCGTCGAGCGACAGGTACTCGTTCAGGTGACGTGGCGTGTCGTGAGGCTCGGCGCGAAAGACCGGCCCTACTTCGTAGACGCGTTCGAATACTCCAACTAACATTTGCTTGTAGAACTGAGGACTCTGCGCCAGATAGGCAGGCCGCCCGAAGTAGTCGAGGCGGAAGACGTTAGCGCCGCTCTCTGTCGCCGACGCGACGATCTTCGGCGTGGCCACTTCGGTAAATCCGAGCCCGTCGAGCGTCTGGCGAAACCCGCGTAGCGCGGCGGCCATGAGCCGAAAACGCGCGCGCACTCCGGGGTGACGCAGGGCCACGGGTGCGTGATCGAGAATCGTCGGCAGCTGAGCGGTAAGCGCCGGCCGGAACAGCTCGAACGGTGGTGGTTCTGCGCTCTCCGACAGGACATTAAGGCTGCTGGCACGAAGTTCGACGCCCCCGGGTGCCTGCGCCGATTCCACGACCTGGCCCTCGATACGCAGCACGGACTCGGCGTTGAGCCGGCTGGCCGTTTGGTTGAGCGTAGGGTCGTCGATGACCACCTGCGCGGTTCCATAGCCGTCTCGGAGTATCAGAAAGCTGACACCACCCAGTTGGCGCAGCCGGTGAAGCCAGCCCTCGAGTCGAACGTCGTGGCCAGCGTAAGACAGAAGTTCCGTGGTGCGAATGCGTTCCACAGTGACACCTCTCGCGAGAAAAAACATCGCCTCCTCGCCATGCGGACGAGGGAGGCGCTCGCGGTGCCACCGCACTTCGTCGTCGCAGAGGATTGTCGCGACGACCTCGGCACCTGGTAACGGAGGTGAACCGTCGAGGGCTACTTGGCCGAGGGCCGTTCTCCCCCACGCTCCGGAGGGTCTTCACCGAGGGCGGAAACCGCCATTCCACCGGCGGCGGCTCTCTAGATTCCGTGAACCCCGATTACTCTGCTCCATCAACGCTTTCATCGAGCATAGCGATCGAGAAGACGAAGAGCAAGCCCTATTCTCAGTCGAATTCTCCGTTTCGTGGTGGGGGCAACCATTGCCGATGCGTTGCCGACATCCGGAACCTCCGCCTTTCACGACCTGGATGTGGAAGCCACGAGGTCTATCGTCTCCAGACATTGGTCTCTGTGCTCCTCGCGCATTCGTTCGCCTTCTATCCCTGTACGTTCTGTCAACATAGTGGGATTACAAACCTATCTTGACTCATGCGTACGGACATGATATCTTGTCCGTGAGTCAACGGTGTACGAGAGAGGAGCCCATCGTTGGGCGAGCAGCGGCTCATTCCGTTGAAGCTAGCGCGAGAACAGCTCGGCATCAGCAAGGTCACGATGGCACGTTTGGTCAAAGAGCGTAGGTTCACTGTGTACGAAAACCCATTGGACCGACGCCAGAAGCTCGTCGATCCCGATGAGCTCCGTCGCGCAGTGCAGCCGCAGGCAACGTCGGGAGAAACCGACGTGAGCGACTCCGGTCGGCTCTCCTAGGCCATCCTCAATGAGACGAAAGGTTTAGGGTACAGCATCATGGATCCTTCCCGCATCAGACTAGAGGATGATCGGTTCGGACTCATCGGCGCCTGCTTCCGGCCTGAGAACCGAGCGACGTTTCGAGGGCGCGACGACGATGATCTCGTCTGGTCCATCGGAATCGTGGTCGGCGACGAGGATGAGATCCAGACGGTCGAGATCGATGAGCACGGTGCCAAGTCATCGCGGATGCTGACCCCGGGTGAACTCTTCGAAGGTCTCGAGATACTGGCGAAGCCCGGATCCGAAGCGCACCTGATCGTCGGAACGTTGACGCTGCTGGGCATGGATCTGCGAGCTTCCAATCCGGAGAACGCCCACGAATTCGCCGAAGTGATGCGCTCGGCTGCAGAAGATCGAAATTGGAAGCTGCCACTGCATCTCATTGGTCAACCACGCGACCTGCAACTGTCCGCACAAGGGCGAGACATCCTGCGCAAGACGGCTGGCACGCTCGAACAGCAGGGCGAAGCGCGTACGTCCCTTTCAGCCGCCCGTCGCCTCGAACTTTCAGCCGCCGCGCTCGATTCGGTGCGCCGGCGCATTGCCCGTCGGTCACTGCAGGCCTACCGCATGCACGGACGCTGGTACGTGGTACTCGACAACCTGGCTCGTTCGCGACCGGCGGACCAGAACGGCACGTCGACCGCGGCGGTTCCGTCCACGCCGGTGACGATCGAATCGGAGCCGAGTCCATTCGTTGAGGCCGAGGAGTCGGTCGCCGAAGTTGAGTTGGAACAGCCCGAAGCAGAAGTGGAATTCGAGGCAGAGCCCTTTGTGGCGCCGCTGGAGAACCAGCCACAGATCCAGGAATCGGTCTCCGAACCCGAACCACTCGTGACGGCTGAGGGCACTTTCGAGCCGGTGAGTGCCGAGGAGATTTCAACAGAGCAGGTTGCGGCGCCGACGGAGCAAGATCTGTCGGCCTTCGTCGCCGGCGCGCCGGATCCGGACCAAGTGGCCGACGAGGCGTTGGCAGCTGAAGTTGCAGCCGAGCAAGAGACTGCACAGGCCGCACTGACGCGTCAGACTGAATATGTGGCTGAGGAGCCCGAGGTTGCGGCCCAGCGCCCGCCCGAGACCGCCGGTGAAGAGGCCGAGGAGGAGTCGCCCGAGTCGCGTGCCGCGGCGACGGCTGAGCCTGGTGATACCTTCGTTTCAGAATTCGTGTTCGAACAGTTCATCATTACCGAATCTGCTACTGCGGAACCGGAGCCCTTCGCTGAGGAGATCCCCGAATCGCAGGCAGAGCAAGAGACCGCTGAGGATGTCGAATCCGATCAGTTTGTGGCGGAAACGACGTATGGTGGTCCACCCAGCACCGAGATGCCGATCGAGCAGCCAGAGTCCGCGACCGAAATCGAAGCGGAGCCGCTCGAGGCCGCCATCGAAGAAGCATTCGATGCTGAGTTGGAGGTGCCGAGCGAGGAAGCCGCAGCCGAGTTCCACGTTCCTGAAGAGCCGGTAGAGGAGCGAGCGGCCGAGCAGGTGATGGTCGAGCCTGAAGCTGACGCGGTTGTCGCGGAGCCGGAGACTGAAGCCGTAAGCGATCTAACTGGCGAAGAAGCTGTGCCTGTAGCCGAGACCGAGGAATCGGTCGCGATGGTGACTGAAGAACCAGCTCCGTCAGCGGCCGAAGAGGCCAGTGTGGTTGAGGAACCCATTACGTTGGAGATGGCCGCCGAACCCGAGGCGGAACCGGAACCGGAGTCTCAGCCGGAGCAAACTGCAGAGGCGCCCACGGTCGAACCGTCGCAGGTCGAGCATCGGGTGACCCAGGCTGAAGCTGGAGAGAGGCCAGAGGCGGCAGAGGAATCCGAGGCAATTGAAGAACTCTCCGTCTCTGCTGCACCCGAAGAGGCCGAAGCGAACGCGGAGTCCGAGGAGGTCTCAGCGGAACCCGAGGAAGCACCGCAAATCGCGGCCGAAGAGACCCTGGGGCCTTCCGAGCAGATCGAAGCTGCTGAGCCTGAGACGGCGCAGCAACCCGAAGCCCTTGAAGCGGAGGAACTGACACCAGAGGCAATCGAGGTGCAGTCCGAAGCTGTCCCTGAGCCGGAACTCCAGGAACCGGCAACGACTGACGAGTCGTTCGCTGGCGCTGATGAGACCGTGTTGTCAGAGAGCAGCGAGGCGCCGGAGCAAGAACTCGAAGCTCCACAGTGGGAGTCTACTGAACAGCCTGCCGCGGCCTCCATGGAGGCGGGATCCCCAGAGGCAGAGTCAGCGGAAGAGACTGCCGAGGTTGCCGCGGAAGTGGAAACCCCACAGGCGGAGACGACCGACGAGTCTGCTGAAGCCGCCGCGGAGACGGAAGAGTCCGAATCGAGCGGGTCTGAGACAGGCGAGGAAGCCACTCAACCGACATTCGCCCCGCAGTTCATCGCCTCCAGCGTGGATCTGCTCAATCATCTGCGAGACGAGGTCGCCTTCCTGCGTCAGCAGGGTCAGGAGAAGGATCGACAGATCGTCGCCTGGATCAACGGCGCGCAGTGGTTGCAGCCGTTTGTCGACCAGATTCGCTCATTGGAGCAGCAGGTCGAGCGCCTGGGTGAACAACAAGCCAAGCGGGATGGCGACCGGATCGCCGATCTGATGCTCGAGCGCAACACCCTGCGCGAACGATTGGCCAACCTGGAGTCGGAGATCGAGGCGGAGCGCGCCGCTCGGTCAGCCGCCGACGAGAGCACCAACCGTCGCTCCTGGTTCCGGCGGATGATGAGCTAGCTACCCGTCCTGACAGAGGTGGTCACGCGTTACGCGAGGAAGGCCACTCAGATGTTGAACAATTGGCGGCCAGCGGGGCCGCCACAAATTTTGGATGATCTAGGCATCATCCAGTTACTTCGTTCGCGCCTGTGACTGATCTCCGCGGCAATCGGTGTGATCCCAGTTCGAAAAATGGCGTCGTTGACCAGACGCTACCGCGTATCAGACCAGCAGGTTGTAGCCCGCAAATCAAAGATGGGAGCCAGGTGAACATGGTTGAAGTCGTCGATCGTGATCGTCCGAAGGTGCTCGACTGGCTACTCGACTCGGACCCCGCGATTCGCTGGCAGGTACTACGTGACCTTGTCCACGCTCCAGTTGAGGATGTCGCTGCTGAGCGCACGCGAATATTGACCGAAGGCTGGGGTGCCAGGCTAATGGCATTGCAAGGTGACGACGGCCAGTGGGCGGGAGGGGCATGTTTCCCGGCAAGAACGTGGGAGCTTGACTGGAATGCGGGCCAGCCCTGGATCTCTACGTTGCCCACGCTACAACTGTTGTGGAGCTTCGGAATCGATCCGAACACCGACGAGGTTCGTCGCGCCATCGCAAAGGTCCGCGATGGCTGCCATTGGGAGTACGCTGGGGAGCCGTTCTTCGATGGTGAGGTCGAGCCGTGTATCAACGGCCGGACGGTCTCACTGGGCGTCTACTTTGGTCAGAACGTGGACGGCATCGTGGATCGGTTGCTCGGTGAACAACTGGAAGATGGCGGCTGGAACTGCGAAGCGGAGAACGGCTCGGTCCGCTCGTCGTTCGACACCACCATCAACGTGCTGGAAGGACTCCTGGAGTACGAGCGCGCAACCGGTGAGTCGGAGAAAGTGACTGCTGCTCGACGTCGGGGCGAGGAGTATCTGCTGGAACGCAAGCTGTTCCGACGCAAGAGCACCGGCGAAGTCGTCAAACCGGCCTGGCTGCAATTCTCATTTCCGGTTTGGTGGCACTACGACGTGCTGCGTGCACTCGATTATTTCCGTGCGGTTGGGGGTGCGCCAGATTCGCGCCTGGACGAAGCGCTCGAGTTGCTCAGATCCAAGCGTCAGCCGGATGGCACCTGGCTACTGGAAAACACGTATTCCGGTGAAGTCCACTTCGTGCTTGAGGATGGCGACGGACGTCCAAGCCGCTGGAACACCCTTCGCGCGCTGCGTGTGCTCGACTGGTATGAGCAGGCGGCAAGCCGCTAGCGCATCGACGTCCAGAACTGCAGACCCATGGCGGCAATCCCGGTAATGAAGTAGATGACCGTACAGATAAGCAGCAGCACCACGATGACGGTGAGAGCGGTACAGCCTGCGCGCTTGAACGGTTCCGATTTCTCCTCTTCGGGATCATGCCCGTTCGCGGTATACAGCGGCAGCTTTGACTCCGACGGTTCCATGAGTACCTTTCATAGCACGGACGTCTCGTGCCGTCCCATGGCCGCTTGGCATTCGCGACCAACCCTGACGAACCTCAGCCGGTATTGCGTTCAGATGATACCGATTTGGGAAGCCTTTGGCGAAAGAATCAATCAATCATCGAGGCTGAGTGCCGGATCGGCCACGTGCGTCGGCGTCAATGCTTCCATCACGGTCCAGCGAGCCGGATTTCCCTCGAAAACGGTGCGTGCCTGCACCGCTTGATTCACGAGTGCGGCGATGTCGAGCGGCTGTTCGGCTCGCTCCGCCTCTTCGATGCTGGCGTGAGTGGCGGGATGCTTCGGTACGAAGACCGCGCAGCAGTCGTCATCTGGCGTGCGAGAGATCGGTTCGGTTCCGATCTGTTGCGACTCCTCGATGATCTCCACCTTGTCCATGCCAATCAGCGGCCGGAAGACTGGCAAGTGCACGGCCGACTCGATGGTGCGAATGTTCTCCAGCGTCTGTGAGGCGACTTGTCCGAGGCTCTCGCCGGTCACCAGCGCTCCCGCGCCATATTCCTCGGCAATCGCTTCGGCGATGCGCAGCATCAGGCGTCGGTAAAGGACCACGCGAATCTCGGGTTCGCAGGCGACGGCGATCGAACGCTGCAGGTCGCCGATCGGAACTGTGATCAACCGGATTGGCGGCTGGCTACGGCTTAACGTCTGAGCGATCTCAATCACTTTTTCGATCGAGGTGGATCGGACGAACGGATAGGCGTGAAAATGTACGAGCGTCATCGAGCAGCCACGCTTCAGCATGCGGTACGCGGCGACCGGTGAGTCGTATCCGCCGGAGATAAGCGCCACCACACTTCCACTCGTGCCGACTGGTAGCCCGCCCGGTCCGGGCAGGACCCTGGCACTGACGTACGCACCCTCGTGCAAGATTTCGATCTGATAGGTGACGTCCGGTCCGGTCAGTTTCACTGGAGCGTGTGTGCGATCCTGGACGTAGGCACCGATCTCCCGCTCGACCTCTGGCGACGTCAGGGGGTATGCCTTGTCCGGTCGCTTGACCCGCACGCGAAAGGTCCCGTCGGGTGGCCCGAGCGCGTCAAGCAACATGCCGGTCGCCTGACGGATGGAGGACATGCGGGTGTCGGATTCGAGCGTTAGCGAATAGTTTTGAATACCAAAGACCCGCTCTATCCGCTCGCGCACGGCGGGCCAATCGCTGAGGCTCTCCAATGTGATCAGAATACGGCCGGTCCGAATCTTCACCGAGTGATACGCCACGTCGCGCAGCGCGATGGTGACGTTGCCAGTCAAGACGCGCATAAAATGGCGACGGTTGCGCCCCTTGAGCGCCACCTCGTGCACTCTGGCAATGACCACCGGTCGAATCCGTGCCGCTTCCAACCCCGTACTCACTCTCATATCAGATCAATGTCGCCGTGCGCAGGCTGCCGCGCTTCGAAGTGCCGATTATGACAAGAACCGGGGCACCATGCCCGTCCCACTCCTGTGGGTAACGTGGCGGCGCCCCGGCACTACCGCCGCTCAGCGAAGGTTTGGGGAACGATCCCACTCGTGAGCCGGTTCAGCTCGAACACCGTGCGCTGGCGGCCGTGAACATTTGCAGGGACTGGTCAGGACTCGGCGCCGATCTGCTTGCCGATCAGCGTGGCGAGTTCTTCGTCTCCCGGAAAGCGATCTTTCTCGAGCTTCGAGAAGACCAGGTCTCCATCCACCGTCACTTCGAATCTGCCGCCGTCGGAGGGCTTCAGTGTCGCCTCCGTGAAATACGCATCGTACTTGTCGAGCAATTGGTCCACCGCACCGGTGGCCTTCTCCCGATAGCCTCAAGAGGTGCAGTATTCCACCACCAATTTGTGAAGCATGGCTTCCCCTTCGCTATGCGCTACGCGACTTCATATTTGCCGCAACGCCCTACTCTACCACACCCATGTTCCCTCTCGAATGCCCGTTCCTGGCACTACCTTTCCCCGTTCGGTGGTCGTCGGGTATTCTTAGCAGCCTCTCGAGGGTGGAAAAAGCGGGATGTGACAGGTTTGGGATGGGTATGCTGCGAGTCATGAAATTCGGCGGAACGTCGGTCGGGACCGCTGAAGCAATCGATCAAACGGCCGGGATTCTGGCGCGACAGCGCTCTGACGGCGACTCACTGGTAGCAGTGGTGTCAGCATTGAGCGGTGTGACCAATCTGTTGCTCGATTCAGCGAGCGCAGCGGCCTCCGGGCAACGGGGCGCGGCCAATGAGCTGCGTCAGGCACTGCGCGAGCGCCACGGAGCGGTGATTGCTGCCCTGATCGTGAATCCAGAGCGGCGGGAACGAGTCCAGACTACCATTGAAGATTTGATCGAGCGTTGTGGTCGGCTGATCGAGTCGGTTCACGTGCTGAGAGATCTGTCGGCCCGCTCCAGTGATTTGATCGTGTCGTTTGGCGAGCGGATGAGCTCCGTGGTGGTATCGGCCGTTCTCGAAGAGCGAGGCATTCAATCGACCAATGTCGATTCCGATCAGGTGATTGTGACCGATGACGTCTTCGGCGCGGCGAGTCCCCTACTGGACCAGACTCGCCAGCGAGCGTCAGAGGTACTGGCTCCGTTGCTGAATTCGGGCGTGCTCCCGGTCGTCACCGGTTTCTTTGGCGCCACTGAGTCCGGTGCGACCACCACCCTGGGCCGCGGCGGATCAGATTTTTCTGCGTCGATCCTCGGGAACGCGCTCGACGCCGACGAGATTTGGATCTGGACCGATGTTGACGGCGTCATGACCGCCGATCCGCGCTTGGTGCCGGATGCTCGCACACTTCCGGCTATCTCCTTCAGCGAAGCGACGGAACTTGCCTATTTCGGCGCGAAGGTCATCCACTCTCGCACGATGCAGCCCGCCACCGTGGCGAACATCCCGATATGGATCAAGAACACGTTCAATCCCGATCACCCTGGTACGCGAATCGGGCCGGAGCCAGCTCAGAACGGCGCGGTCAAGGCAATTACCGCCATCCCCAACGTCAGCGTGATCACGGTGGAAGGGAGCGGCTTCCTGGGAGTCGCCAGCGTCACCGCTCGCGTCTTCGGGGCTATCGGACGGGCCGGAATCAACGTTTTCATGATCTCGCAGGCATCGTCGCAGCACAGCCTCAGTTTTGCCGTGCCCAAGTCGGACGGCGCCCGAGCGGTGAAAGAGCTCGAGTCGGAGCTTGAGCTTGAGCTGCATCGTGAAACCGTGTTGAGCATCTCGCTGAATCCGGATCTGGCAGCAGTGGCAGTGGTTGGCGCCGGTATGCGTGGCACGCCCGGCGTGGCCGGCGGCGTCTTTCGGACGCTGGGGGATGAGACCATAAACATCGTCACGATTGCTCAGGGATCATCGGAGCTAAACATCTCCTGTGTCATCTCGATGGCTGATCTTCCCCGAGCAGTTCCAGCGCTGCATCGCGCGTTTCGCCTCGGCAAATAGCGCTGTGCGCAAAGGCAACCACGGCGGCTCGTTGGTCGTGGGTCGTCAGCGACCGCGACGACTTCAATCTGAAGGAAATGAAGAATCTCTCCGTCTTCTCACCGATCGTCAGTACGTGAGGAGACTTTGCGGTTGATGCATCCGACTGACGGTCAGTAGATCCCCGGTCGCGCTCTGCTGACTGAGCATCCGCCACGCGACATGTCGCCGCCCTGCGACACTCTTCCGTGGGCAATGGTGCCGGTAACGAATCCGACTCTTCCGAGCCCAGGCGATTCGTCGATTGACCGCTATTCGGCCAGTTATGCTGTTTGAGGAATGGCTGAATATTCAGCGCCTTCAGTGCGCTTCGTCCTTATAGCCCGGCGAAATTATTCCCGGGCGAACGTGGCCGCATCGACGTGATGGTCGATCAAACGCCGTAAATCCCGGGCGATCGTGGCCAAACCGCCAAGCAATTAGTTCAACTACCGGTTCACTGATCGATCTGCTCGGCCTCGTCCGCAACCGGTGAACGCGGTACCCGTCGGTTCTGATTGCTGATGCGTCGCACGACGCCACGAGAGCGTCCACGATAACTGGGTGGCCTGAACGCTTGCGTCGGCGCCGCTGCGGCCGATTCCACTTCCTGCGTCGCCTGGGCGACCGGGCCACGCGTTGGTTTTACCGAAGCGGCCCAATCGCGCGGCTCTGGTGGCGCCATGATCGGCATCTCCTGGGTTGACTCGGCCGGATTGTTGGAGCTGAAACGGGCTAGCGGCCGACGTTCGCGACGATTGAGCGTGCGCAACGCCCAGACGCTGAGTCCAACGATTACCAGCGGAAAGACGATGAACGCGACGATGAAAGAGATGTCGACCAGACTCATGAAGTGATTCCCCTGAATGTGGCGCGGCAGAGCGAGTCGAAACGGACTGCGGCGTTCAAATCTCGGTTGGTCAGGCGTGTTGCCGGGATTCGCGGAGGACGGTTGAGATCACAATTATGTCGTATTCGGTTCCCATGAGCCAACCGGCTGGCAACATGCGTTGGAGGTAGATGCTATCAGACCCGACGCTCCGTTGCCGGTTCGGGCGGAATCTCCCAGCCCCCGAGCGCGGACTTCAACCGTTACACTTGGCGCAGTGTGGGGACACGAAAGGGAGTCCAATGCTTGTCTGGGTCGTCCTGTTCGTCGCAATAGCCGCGTTGCTCTTCGTGGGTGTGGAGCGATTGCTGAAGCGACTCGGAATCGAGCGTACCGAGGAGTCTCCGGGCGCCATACGCGAATTTCTCAATCGGATCGAGGAGTGGCAACGTGATCACGAACGCCGCCGCCGCTAGTTGACGCGGTTTGGGTGTGACGGTCCAGTGCACACCTTCTCACGGTCACTTCTGCGACAGAGACGACGGACTCAACGCTGCCACTGACGTACGCCGCTTTCAAGAACGCCACAACGCGGACTTATAGTGCAATCTCCCGAGCTAATGCACTTCCTTGCTAACCGTCGTCGCGCTCGCGTTCTGCGCTCCGTCTTGACTAATCGAGAAGGATTGAGCCGTCTCGGCGAACTGACGAAGCCGATCCTCGACCATGCGATGTATCGTCCCTTCGGGATAAGAACCGTCTTCGCCGCGAGTTCCAGCCGGTACGCCAGTCAAGAGTTCGATCCCCTCGTCGATGGTCCTCACCTGCCAGATCGAGAATTTCCCCTCGCGCACGGCGTCGACGACCTCATCATCCAGCATCAAGGTCGGCACGTTGGTCGTCGGAATCATCACGCCCTGCTTGCCCGTGAACCCGTGAGCTTTGCAGACCGCGAAAAAACCCTCAATTTTGTGCGTCACTCCGCCGACCGCCTGCACCTGGCCATACTGGTTAACCGAACCAGTCACCGCGATTCCCTGATGCAACGGCACGCCGGAGAGTGCCGACAGGAGCGCATAGAGTTCGGTGGATGACGCCGAGTCGCCATCGATCTGACTGTAGGATTGCTCGAAGGTAATCGTGGCCGAGACGGCCAGTGGCATCTTCTCTCCGTAGGTACCACGCAGGTAACCACTCAGGATCATCACGCCTTTAGAGTGTATGGCGCCCGAGAGCTCGGTCTCTCGCTCGACGCTGACGATGTTTCCGCGTCCGAGCGAGATCCGGGCCGTAATGCGGGATGGCTCGCCGAATTCGTAATCACCCAGGTTCAGCACCGCCAGGCCGTTCACCTGGCCGACGCGCTCGTCGTCGGTGTCGATCATGATCGTGCCGTTGTCGATCATCTCGTGCATGCGCTCTTCGACCAAGTTCGAGCGATAGGTCTTCTTGCGAATGGCCGTGTCGACGTCGGAGGCCATAACCGGATCGTGACCGGAACGCTTGGCCCAGTAGCTGGCCTCAGTTACGACGTTGGCGATCTCGAGCAGCCGCGTCGATAGTTTGCGCTGGTCCTCGCGTAGCCTGGCTCCGTACTCGATCACGCGCGCGACCGCTCCACGATCGAAATGGCGTAGCTGAGCGTCGCGGACGTGACGGCTGATGAATGCCGCGTAGTTCTGTACATGCTCGTCCGACCATTCCATATCTGGAGCAAAATCTGCCCGTACCTTAAAGAGCTCTGGGAACTCATCGTCCAGGGTCAGCAGTGCTTGGTAGACGCACCGGTGAGCCGACGAGGACAACCTTGAGGTTGAGTGGCACCGGTTCTGGCCGTAGTCGTGCGGTCGGCAAAGCGCTGTATTGCTCGCCAAGGTTCTCGATCTGTACCTCACGGCAGATCAGGCTGCGTTTAAGCGCATCCCAAGCGAACGGGTTGCGCAGCAGGTCGACCACCTGCAGCACCAGGAACCCTCCGTTAGCACGGTGCAGCCCGCCCGCTTTGATCTGCGAGAAGTCGGTCACCATGGCTCCGAAGGTGGCTCGATAATCGATCCGCCCGATCAGGTTGTAGTAGGTTGGATTTCGCTCGAAAATGACGGGAGCTCCGGTTGCCTGGCTATTATCGATCAGCACGTTGACCCGATAGCGAAGCAGATGTTCCTCGCGTTGCTGCATCTGGAGCTGAGCCAGTGGCAGGGTCTGCTGCGTCTGTGACTGCTCGACCGGCTGTGGCATGAAGTCATCGAGATGAGCGGGAACGTCGTTCTGCACCTCGTCGATGTGTGCCAGGATCCTGGGGAAGAGACTGTAACGCTCGCGCAGTTCTTCGAGAAACGGACCGATGACAAAGATAGCGATCTCGCGGTCGAGATCGCTGATGCGTGCCGCGGCTTGCTTCTCGATTTGGCGTAGCTCCCGCAATGCCGAAGCGATCTGGGCCTGTACCTCCTCGCTGCGTCCAGCGATCTCCTGCTGTTGTTTCTGGTCGAGCTTCTCGAACTCCTCCGGGGTTATCGGCTTGCCGTTGACGACCGGAACGCTCGCAATGCCAGCTGGAGTCATTTCCAAGGTGAAGCCATGCGCCTGGGCAAAGGTCTGCAGGCCGTTGAAGAGTGCATCCCGTTGCTGCGACAATCCGTTCAGCGCTTCACGCCGTCGCCGATCGTACTCGTCGCTTTCGAACGCTCGCGGAATCTCTCGCTGCGCCGCCGCGACGAACTCCCGCATGTCCCGTTCGAATTGCACTCCGAGCCCGGCCGGAAGCTCGATCGCATGCGGCTGGTCGGGATCGGTGAAGTTGTGCACGTAGATCCAGTCAGAGGGCGGGCGCAACTTTTCGGACAATTGGGTGAGGTAGTCGAGAATAGTGCTCTCACGTCCGGACCCCGTACTGCCCGAGAGAAACAAGTTGTAGCCCTGGGTATCGATTTCTAGGCCGAACTCGATCGCGTCGATGGCGCGAGGTTGGCCGATCGTCCCGATGAGGGGCTTGACCTCGGCCGTCGTCTGGAACGTCAGATTAGTTGGATCCATCCGGCGCCGAAGGAGTTCTGGCGCGACACGAAGCTGAGCACGAAGTTCGTCACTGGCCATCGATCTCCCTTTCCGCTTGGCCGCGGCGGTCGATCGACAATCCCGGCCGTCGCTTCACGGCTATAGTAGCGACAATTTGGCGCTTGGGAAGAGGACTAATGAATCATGAGGATGATGTAGCGCAGGGGAAGCACGAGTAACCAGGTTACTAGCGCGACCGCGACTGCGGAACCAGTCTTGAGGTTGAAGGCCTGCCGCACCGCCACCGCGGAGCCAGCCAGGATCCAGATTGAGACCAGGATGCCCAGCAAGGTGGTGAATGGTGGAAGGCCGCTGACGATCAGCAGAAACGCGGGGACCTGGGCGAATGCAAGTGGTCTCAGCAGCGTGCCGAATCTGATCGGTGTCCGATCTCTCTTGAACATCGTAACGCCGACGATGTAGGCAACGCCGGTGTAGGAGATCCAGATCGTCAAACTGATCGCCACTGCCCAGAGCAGACCCGAAAGCCCTGAATACGCGAACACACCGATTCCCGTGGCGATGGAAGTCACAAGCACGATCAGCAGGGCGCTGACGGTGGCGTGCTCGTCACGCTTCACTGCCTCATAGGCGTTTGGATTCAGGGCCGCAGCCCCAATCATCCGTGCCCAGACTGTGCGCGTTCCTCGTTGCATTACTATCTTGCTCCAAACCTCGGGAATCAACGATCTGCGTCAACGCCGATCGGAGTCGACGCGATTCCCACCGCCTAAGCATGTCACGCGAGTCAAACGCCGGTCAACGTCTGGTCAGATCGCGCGGTAATTCCCTGCCAGACCGATTCCGCCGAAGACGCCTGCTATGATGTCGCCGGAAGAATACCAGTCGCACGCTGACGTCCTTATGCTCGGTCACATGCCATGCGACAGTCGGTTGCTCTCAAATGTACGGGAATGGAGCGCTGAAACATGAGCGACATCATCTTCGAACCGATGTACGCCGTCGCAGATCGCATGCGTCGACGTGAAATCTCGTCCGTCGATCTGACTCGGGCGGTGCTGGAGCAGGTCGAGCGCTGGGGCCGCCGAATTAATCCGTTCGTCACCCTGACCGACGCCTTGGCACGAGAGATGGCGCAAGCGCGGGACGCGGAGCTCGCGGATGGCATTGACCGGGGGCCACTGCACGGCATTCCGGTCGTGTTGAAGGATCTGCTTCAGACGGCTGGAATTCGGACCACCGGCGGCTCGAAGACACTTGCGAATTGGGTTCCCGACGCGGACGCGACCGTGGTGCGCTTGCTGCGGGACGCTGGCGCGGTGTTCATTGGCAAGACGGGAATGCCCGAGTTCGCGAATCAACCGACCTCCACCAACATGACGTTCGGTGCGGTGCACAATCCGTGGAACCTGGAGCTCGACACCTCCGGCTCCAGCAGTGGCACCGGTGCGGCCGTCGCCGCCGGTATGGCGTGGTGTGGGCCGGGATCCGACACAGGTGGATCGATTCGCATGCCATCTGCGGCCTGCGGGCTCGTTGGACTTAAGCCGACCTACGGACGGGTTAGCTTGCGAGGCGTGCTTCCGTTGGCGGCGTCGCGGGACCACATCGGCCCGATGGCGCGAACGGTTCGCGATGCCGCCCTGATGATGAACGCGCTCGCCTGGTACGACCAGGACGATCCCTTTTCGCGTGATGCCCCGGTTGATGACTATGCAGCTGAGTTGGATGCAGGTGTCCAAGGATTGCGTGTGGCCGCTTTCAGCGATTACGGCGGCGACCCCGTGCCGCAGGACATACTGGAGGGATTCCAGACCGGCCTGAGCAGCATGGAAGACGCGGGAGCCCACGTTGAGAACGTCGATCTGGGTGACTTACTCGCGTCGCTTCAGACCGGTGACATCTTCGCCGCCGAGATGTATTCGCACTACCGACACTTGCTGCCGGAGCATGCCAGCGATCTCTCCGACGAGGTGCGCCAGACCCTTGAAGCAGGCAAAAAGATCAGCGGGGATAGGGTCATCGAACAGATGCGCGAACGGGACGCCATTCTGCATCAGATCGACCGGCGACTGCGAAGATTCGATGTCGCGGTCAGTCCGACCCTTGGCGTGCATCTGCCTCCGGCGGGGCAACTGTGTGAACCGCTCCTGCGGTTTACGTCGGTCTGGGACCATATTGGCTGGCCGGCTATCACCGTTCCGGCCGGGCTCTCAAGCGAAACCGGGATGCCGATCGGCTTCCAGATCGTTGGACGGCCCTGGACCGAAGCGCAGCTGCTGCAAGCTGCGCAGGTCATCGAGCGGGAGAATGTGCTCGTTTTTCCACCCGCTGGGCTGCGCTAGAGCACCGTGCAGTCGGATCACCTACCAACGGTTCGCAGGTTCGTGCGTTCCGAATCGGATTCATGAACGGATGCCCGCTACTCACGGAGGACAAAACCAACGCTTTGGCAGCCGGTCTGGGCATGACCCATCTCCGGAATAGTCTCTCGACCGTGCCGGTTGTCGAAGATAGCCCAGATTTTGGCGAAGTCGTACGGTGCCACGGACCGGCGAAGCCGTGTGCGGGGCACCACGGAACGGACAGGGAGCACATGGCGACAAAACAGGAGATCATCGAAAGCATCAACGCAGGTATTCAGAAGGTTGATGCGACCTTCAGCGGTCTAACGGATGAGCAACTGCAACAGACGGTTCACTCTGACGACGGCTG
Source organism: uncultured Chloroflexia bacterium (assembly GCA_963782955.1). Classification (GTDB taxonomy): domain Bacteria; phylum Chloroflexota; class Chloroflexia; order Thermomicrobiales; family Thermomicrobiaceae; genus CALAGB01. The sequence continues at coordinate 508,331 of CAWALJ010000003.1, forward strand.
GACCGCCAAGCAGATTCTGGCGCACCTTGCTGGGCGCAAAGGGGCCTACGATGCGATCGTCATGATGGCCGAAACCGGGTCCAATCCGTTTGCGGGCGGCGTCAACGTCGACGACTGGAACCAGCAGGCAGTCGATGAGCGAATAGATAAGAGCCGTGATGAACTCCTCGCCGAGTTTCGCCAAGTGCATGAAGGACTGATCGCACGCGTCCAGCAATTGGACGACTCGACCCTGAGTAAGACGGTGCCGATGCCCCGTGGCGAGCTGGCCGTGAGCGACGTGCTGGCCGGAAGCGGCGGGCGACACTCGATTAACCACAGCGCCGAAGTTGAGCAGGCGCTGGGGATCGGGGCGTAGGCGATCTGTCAAAGACTCCTTTCCCAAAAATGCGGGAGCACCGAACGTGCTCCCGTTGCCGTACCCGGCGAACGAATTCCGGATAACGATTCAATCGCCAATTATCCGGCGGTTGGCCAGCACGTTTTCGGGAGTTGCGAACTCTCGGTGAACAAGCCCTTGTGTGGCTCACTCCTGCCAGTGATCGAGCCAACGCTGCTCGTCTTCGAGCATTGACGTGAAATTGGCACTGGTTGGCGGGTGCAGTGAAACGACCGGGTTCGGTTCGTGTAGAAACTCGCCTTCGACGTAACCCGCCTCAGATTGAGAGACGGCGAACCAGCAACGACCGCGCCCATCAAAGTCCGGCTCAGGCGCCTCGTAGCCGAACGCTCGGGCGATATCGCGCGCGGCTGCCTCAGCTTCCCCAGTGGCGAAGACGGCAGCCTTTGGCATCGGCATGCCATTCGGTAGCCGTAGCATGGTCACGTCGCCGATGGCCCACACGTCGTCGATGGCCGTGTGCATGCTCACGCGATCGATCTCGATCCACCCGGTGCTGCCCAGCGGCGACTCACGTACAACGGTTGGTGGAACGTGGGGAGGGACGGCGAGGAGCAAGTCGTAGGCCGCAGCTTCGCTATTCGCGAAGGCCACCGTCTGTTGCTCGGCGTTCACCGACGCGATGCGGGTATTGACGTGGAGTGTTATGTCGTGTTGGCTCAGGAGGTTACGTACCGCCTCGCTGACCGCTGGTCCGCCTGGCGCGATTGGCGCCGGTTCTGGAGTGTAGACATCGATCTGGCTCTTCTCGCGCAGGCCACGTTCGCGCAGCAGGTTGTCGATGAGCAGCGCACCCTCATAGGGCGCGGGCGGGCACTTGTACGGCAGGCTGGCGACGACGATCGCCACGTTGCCGCCGCTAAATGCGTTCACAAGTCCGCGCAGCCGATCAGCTCCGTCACGCGAGTAATACTCTCCGGCGACATCGGTCGCCAGCGCATCCTGCAGACCGGGTACGTTCCCCGGCGCCAGTTCGGCGCCCAGCGCGATCAGTAGTGCGTCGTAGCCCAGTTCCGCTTCGGTTGCCCGGATACGTACTCGCTTGCGCGCCGGATCGATGGCGTCGATGTCGGATTGAATGAAGTAGACGTCTCGCTCGCGCAGGACGGATGGGTGGATGGTAATCTCGTTGGCCGTGTGCCAGCCGCGCATCACGCCGAGAAACGAGACGCCCAGGTATTGCTCGTCACGGCGATCGACCAGCACCACCCGATCATCGTCATGCAACAACGCGCGTAGTCGCTCCGCGGCGTGAAGCCCTCCAGGACCGGCTCCGAGAATCAAGACGCTCCGGCTCACAGACGCCCCTCTCCATGTTGCACACGGGAACCCGACCGGAGACGGAAAGGTCTCCGGTCGGGCAAATCTTCTGCTTGATTCTATTCTAGATCGCGACGGCCAGCGGCTGGACCATCTCCGGCTCTGGCTGGCTCGCCAGCAGATGCTCGGCTGCCAGTGCCGCGACGACTCCGTCGCTCATGGCGGTCACCACCTGTGCCTCGGCGCCGCTGCGCACGTCACCGATCGCGAAGACGCCGTCGATACTGGTGTTCATGTGCTCGTCCACCCGGATGTGACCGTAGTCGTCGAGCTGTAGCTGATCCCGCACCAGGTCGACCACCGGCTCGACCCCGATAAAGATGAAGACGCCGTTGGTTGGCAGCGTGCGAACCTCGTCGGTCTTGATGTTGCGCACGCGCACACCATCCACCGTTCCGTTGCCCAGCACCTCCTCGACCACGCTGTCGAGGACCGTGTGGACCTTCGGGTTTTCCAGCAATCGCTTCTGCAGAATGGCCTCACCACGGAAATGGTCGCGGCGATGGACGATGGTGAGGCTCTTCACGAAGCGAGTCAGGTAGACACTCTCCTGCAGTGCCGTGCTGCCGCCACCAATCACCACGATGTCCTTATCCCTGAAGAACGGTCCGTCGCAGGTCGCGCAGGCGGAGATGCCACGTCCCCAATATTCTTCTTCTCCCGCAATGCCCAGCTTTCTGGGTGACGAGCCGGTCGCGATCAGCACCACGCGCGCGCGAAACTCACCATCCAACGTCACCAGACGCTTCGGGTTCGACTGGAGATCGATCTCAGTCACTTCAGACATGATTTCGTTCAGCCCGAACTTGACTGCCTGCTTGCGCATGGTCGCGCCGATTTCGGCTCCGGATGCTTCCAGGCAGCCCGGGCAGTTTTCGATCAACTCGGTCGTGGCCATCTGGCCGCCAGGTACGCCCTTTTCGACCAGCCAGGTGTCGCGCCCGGCTCGGGCGGCGTAGAGTCCGGCGGCATAGCCCGCCGGACCGCCCCCGATGATGGCGATGTCGACCACGTGATCCGGAACCCGTGTCCCGCCCAGCGGAACGTTGATGCTGAACATTCGTTCTTCTCCGACCTCGGAAATCAACCCATGCTTACGCGGCAGGCGTCGCGCTCGCCGCCTCGATCAATGCGATGAGCGCCTCTTCCGGACGCGCTCCTTCGAACTCGCCGGTCTCATTGACCACCGTCTTGGGCACGCCATAGACGTGATAGCGATCGGCCATCTGCGGGAACTCGTTCGCCTCGATGACGTCGGCGGTCACCAGATCGCTGTGTGCCGCCATGGCGTGCGCCAACCGAGCCGCCTGCGGGCAGTATGGGCACGACGGCGTCACGAAGACTTTGATGTGGATCGGCTCGCGCAGCGCCTCGAGCACTTCCAGGCTGTGCTGCTTCAGATGCGAATGACCGGTTGACAGCTGCAGCAGATCCTCGACGAGCGTGCCGAACTCATAGCCAGATGGAATGCCGATGAAGCGCATCACCCCCTGATTGCGTCCCTGCAGCACGATGGCTGGAACCTCCGAGAGACCAGCTTCGGTCGCCCGCTGCTTGGGCGACAGCGCATGCACCTCGAGCGTTAGCTTGTCGGAGAGCGCGCTGACCTCCTCCAACAACTCTCGGGTCGGCTCGCACAGCTCGCAGTCCCGCTCGTCGGCGGTCACGATGACTGGCTGCGTGTAGAGGTGCAAGGTAACGTCGTCGACGAGCTTCTCGCCGAACAGTGTGACGAGATATTCACGATCTTCATTTGAAAGAATAGCCACGGTCGAATTCCCTTTCGCCTGCCCCACCGGTTGCTTTCGCATCTCCGGCATCGACTTGTACCATACCCCTGTACGGTATATACAATGTTGTGCTGGCCCAGCTGCCCGACTTACCCGCTTCGCCGTCTGTGTTAGAAGGATTCGTCGTTCGACGAGCGGACCTCGTCGAGCTCTTCTCGATCGAAATGCACCGTCTGGTGCATGCGCTCGGCTTCGAGCTGCAATCGGCCGCAGATGATGTCGCACAGCCGGAACACTTCCGGATCCGCGATCCGATAGAAGACGTTCAGTCCCTCTTTGCGCCGTGCGACGAACCCGTCGCGATGCAGCAGTTGCAGATGCTTCGAGACTTTCGCCTGTCGGAATCCGGTCTGCTCCACCAACTCACTGACGGTGCGTTCGCCTTCATGTAGACCATAGAGGATGCGAATGCGCGCCGGGTCGCCCAAGGTGCTGAACCTGGTAGCGACCAACTGCAGTAATTCGGGTGGTGCCTCGCGTAGATCGATCAAACCAACTGGCTCCAGATACACAACTATATTCCAATTCAGTAGTATAGCAGGTCTGTCAAGAGGATCTGAAAGCGGTTCAACACACCCTCTGCACCCCACTTCCGGCCCGAAGCTGGGGTTGCAGGGGCATCGTGAATGAGTGGAATAGCGAATGCCCGTGCACAATTCTCTGGATTTGGCACATACGTAGACACGAGTCCAACGTGAGCGTAGAATGCGGGAACTTCATTCGGAAATCTACTCTTAGATGGTTTTGTGCGGGGCTATCAGTTGTGGGCTGGGCCCCGGCTCGTCGTACCTGGGTGAATTGGAGGGGTTATGGGACGAACGCATGGCGGATCACCTGTACTCGCGCGTGATGGACGACATCTTCCTCGTCTGTTGCTGCTGCTGACGCTGGTGCCGGCAATCTGGGCGCCGAGCGCACAGGCGCGTGGGAAACCGGCTGGCCCGTCGATCACCGTCATGACTCAGAACCTGGATGAGGGAGCGGATTTTGGACCGGTCTATGAAGCGACTTCGTCGACCGCCTTCGTGTCAGCGGTTGCTGCCACCTGGCACGAGATCATCGCCAGCAATATTCCAGAACGCGCGGCTGGCGTGGCCCGCGAGATAGGAAAGGCGAAGCCGGACGTCGTGGCAATTCAGGAGGCGGATGAGTGGTATACGGGAACGCTTGGAGGTCCGGCAAACCAACTTCAATACGATCAGCTTCAATCGCTGCTTGATGCGCTTGCGGCGCAGGGTCTTCACTACGAGGTCGTCGCCAAGGCAACGAATCTGCAGATCGAGGTGCCGGATTATGCGGATAGCGTGGACCTTCGGCTGATCAACCATGATGCCCTGCTCATGCGTTCAGACAAGCCAAATCTGACCTACGCCAACGTGGATGTGCATCCATTTGCCAATCTGGCTTCATTCACGATAGGTCCCAGTTCGATTGACAATGTACGAGGCTGGACGGCGGCTGATATCACGATTGATGGACACACGTTTCGTATGGTAACCACACATCTCGAGGGTATCGTCGCGTCAACTCAAGCCGAACAGGCGCAGGAGTTGGTCGACGGACCCGGGAACACCACGCTCCCGGTCGTGTTCGCCGGAGACTTCAATTCGGATGCAGGATGTGGTGGCGCTGGTAATCCGCTTCACGAGACAGCGGCCTACGACGGCATTATCGCCGCAGGGTACACCGACGCATGGAGCGCAACCCACGTCTCACACTCTGGCTGCACCTGGCCACTTCACACTGAAGACGACTTCGTGAACGGGGAGGTCAACCAAACGCCTACAGTCCGCATCGACCTGATCCTCTTCCGCAATGGTGTCAACGTGCGTCGGACGGCGCGCATTGGTGAGCAGAAGAGCGATCTGACTCCCTCGGGACTGTGGCCGTCGGATCACTCCGGAGTCACGGCGACGCTCGCTGTCCCCTAGCCCGCTGTCAATCGACAGTTGAATTCGGCGGCGGATCGATAAGATCCGCCGCGCATCACGATCCGACTCCGATGAGGCCTAGTACCAACACCAGAAAGACGATCGTGGTGATGGTCGACGAAGATTCTGTCTCGCTGCGCCAGGAAGAGTCCGGCCGTCATGGCGACGCGAGTCATCGGCGTCAGGATCAGTGCTAGCACGCCAAGTTGAATGATGGCGATCGGATCACCGCTGGTAACACCGTGCCAGATGCTCGTCGGACTCACCGGGATCGACTGGCTACTTCCGTGCAGCATCGCGGTGAGTTGATGGCGACTCGCCGTGGTCGAACCGGCGTCGGCGAAGGAGAGGACCAAACCGACGAAGATGATGGTCGCCGCTATCAGCACGCCGATGCGCAGCACGCGGCTGATGTGCACCTCCATCGGATGCCCACCCGGCTGAGTTAACACCAGGATTTCAGTCCCGCTGGCTGACGGAGTTCCGGTGATCGGGTCGACCACCGACTCTGAAGCATTCATCAGGCGATACCTACCCCTCGCAGCAGCATCTCGATGGCCACGGCCGCCAGCACCGGTAGAAAGAGCTTGCGCACCGTGGTGTTGTGGAAGCGAACCAGCATCTTGGCTCCCGCCGTCGCGCCGATCAACACGCCGATGGCGACCGGCGCCGCGATCAGTGGCACCACGTCGCCCCGCCAGAAGTAGATTCCGGCGCTGGCGGCCGCCGTCACGCCGATCATGAAATTGCTGGTCGCTGAGGAGACTTTCATCGGCAGTCGCATCGCGGTATCCATGGCCAGCACCTTGAGCGCGCCAGACCCGATGCCAAGCAGTCCTGACACGATCCCGGCGACGAACATCATGGCGAAGCCCGCCGGAACGTGCGTCACGTTGTAGGCAATCGTCCCGCCGGAACCTCGATCCGGATAGGTGCTGGCCAGTCGCAGGCGCTCGGCCAGGCGGTCGTTCGCGACGCCCGTCGGGACGTTCTCCCCGAGCTTTTTGATCATCGGCAGGATCGAGAAGATCAGAATGCCGCCGAACAGAATGAAAAGGACTCGTGCGTTGAGATAGATGGCGACAAAGGCCCCGCTGACCGCGCCGACCGAAGTGGCCAACTCCAGCAGCATGCCGACGCGGACGTTGGTCAGGTGGTCGCGCACGTAGGCCGCGGCCGCGCCGCTGGAGGTAGCGATGACTGAGACGATGCTTGCGCCGATCGCCAACCTGATATCCAGACCGAATCCGACCGTCAACAGCGGCACGATCAACACCCCGCCGCCCAGACCTACTAGCGAGCCGATCAGCCCCGCGACGATCGCCGCCGCGAAGATCTCGATCACGAACAGATCTACTCCGCCCATTCGACTCCCTCATACACGTGGACAATCCGAACCGACCTGGTCCGCTATATGTCACACGAAGCGGGAGTATAGCAGACATATGCGAGACAAAGTAGGTCAAACGGGATGGAATCTGATGACGAAATGCTGAACGTGGCGGCGGGTGGAGCGAACTGAACCGAGAGCGGAGTTGAACAGTCTGCCGTTACAGGTGAGCGCCCGAAAGGCGTACGCGGAAGCGATAACGGTCGCCTCGGATCAGGCTGCGTCGAAGCTCGACTGGGCGATCTTCGCTGTAGCCGGTGCGCTCGACCAGAAATGCCGGGTCACCGGACGTGAGCCCGAGCAGCGCGGCGTCGACTGGCTCGAGTTTCACTGGATGTAGCGTCTCGTCGGCAAAGCCAACTTCGAGCTTGCAGACGTCACGCATGAGATCGTGTAGCGCTTCGGTCTTCAGCCGTTCGATCGGCAGCTTCTCGCCGCATGAGACTGGTAGATAGATTGTTTCGACTACGAACGGCTCGCCGTCGACCAGCCGCAACCGGCTGAGCTCAAAGACCAGCCCGTCGTTCGAGCGCGTGAGAAGTGGCGAGGCCTGGTCGTCGATGGTGACGCGATAACCGAGGATCCGGGTGGTTGGCAAGCGTCCCTGGGCCGTCAGCGTGCGGATGAAGCTGTACAAACCGTTCAATGGCTGCTCAACATAGGGCTCTGCGATGAACGTACCCACGCCGCGGCGGCGCGTCAGCAGTCCGCGGCGAGCCAGAGTCGTCAGCGCCTGGTTGACCGTCTGCCGACTGACGCGCAGACGCTCGGCCAACTCCGGCTCGGGTGGCAACACCGTACCGGGAGCGAGGTCTCCACTCTGAATCGCGCCGAGCATTCGCTGCGCAATCTGTTCATACAGCGGCGTGCGGCTCGACGAATCCAGCCGTTCAATTACATCGGCGATGAACTCATCAATGGTCATGAGTTAAGTATGTCCTATGAGCGTGGTTCTGTGCCACGCATGATTGTCGCGCTAGTCGGCCTACTGATCACCGACTCGCCGCTGCCAGCCCTCAGCGAACAGCGGCAGGAAATTCTGCTCCTGGTACGGATGCTTCTCGATCTCTTCCAGGTTGAGCTCGATACCCAGGCCCGGTCGCTCCGGCACCGTGACGAAACCGTCGATGATCTCCACCGGATAATCGACGATGTCTCGTTCCCATTCGACGTTGAACTCGTCGAAGATCTCCTGGACGTACAGGTTCGGACAGGCAGCCCCAAGCTGAACGCAGGCGGCCGTAGCCACCGGTCCCTGGGCGTTGTGCGGCGCCACCACGCCGTAGAACGCGTCGGCCATGCCGATCACCTTGCGGGCGTTCCACAGGCCACCCAGATTCAACGGTTCCGGCTGGAGGATGTGCACCGCGTGGTGTGACAGGAGTTCCGCAAACTGGTGAACCGACGAGAAGCTTTCGCCGGTGGCGATTGGCACGTTTACGTGCCGCGCCACTTCTACTACCGCGGCGATGTCCTGGTGGGGAGTCGGCTCCTCGAACCAGGCGCAGTTGAACGGTTCCAGGCGTTCGCCGATGCGAACCGCGCTGGCAACGCTGAAGCGACAATGCCCCTCGATCATCAGGTCGATTTGCGGGCCGACCTCATCTCGCACCGCTTCCACGATGGCAATCGAGAGGTCCTCGTCTCGCCGGTCGGTCACCCGGTAGGCGACGCCGAACGGATCGAACTTCAACGCGGTGTAACCGCGCCGAACGACTTCGCGTGCTCCGTCGGCGAAAGCTTCCGGCGTTCGTTCTCCCCGGTACCAACCGTTGGCGTAGGCGCGTAACGTGTCATGATAGCGGCCGCCCATCAGGTTATGGACCGGCTGGTTGAGGGCCTTGCCGATGATATCCCAGCACGCCATCTCAACGGCGGCAACCGCGCAGCCGTGGATCTGACCGCCTTCCGAATAGACATCGCGCGTCATGCGCTGAACGATGGTCTCGATCTGGAACGGGTCCATTTCCACGAAGCGAGGTTGCAACTCGAGAATCGTAGCCTCGACGCTTCGGCCCAGGGCGTTGAGTGTGCCCTCGCCAACTCCGGTGATACCCTCGTCGGTCTCAAGATGGACGAAAAGCCAGTTCTTCCACGGGTTACCGCATAGGTACGTCTTGACACCGGTGATGCGCATCTCGGGCCGCTCGTCCTTTCACATTGTCCTGGCAGTCGCGCCAGCGGCATTGTACGCCACATTGGCGAATTCTGGGCAAACAAAGGACGAAAGGCCCAATGAACTGAAGATGATTGGCCAATCTAGACGAATTTCGGATATTCCCTGGTGTCCGTGAGCGTCGTGTCCCCGGCTTCAGGAACGCTCGCGTGTGAGCCAGGCACGGACGTCGTTCTCATGCTCTTCGCGCAGGTGCCCATCGAAATCCGCGTCGGCCAGTGCTGCTCCACCGAGCCAGCTGAAGCGTCCAGGAGTGATCACATCTTCTTCGGGAAGTGCCTCGACCGCCGCATAGATGCGATTCCACGAGTGTTCAGCGTCGGCCAGCACATCCGCGATTGAGCGGTCTTTGTCACGTTCGTGGAGCCAGGCGTTGGCAGCATCCCAATTGGTAGCGTCGGGGTCATTTGGGTCTTCCTCGACCAGGTCTGCCGGATAGGGCGGCGGAACGTCGTTCGCCTGGTCCTGCTTCCAGGCGAAGAACCGTTCGCGCTTGCCAGGCGGTTAGATGGGCAGCCAGATCCTTGAATGTCCAGTCGCCCATGACGCCAGGCTGTTCCATCCGTTCGGCGCCGACTTCAGCAACCAGCGTTTGCCAATGCTGCCGCGCGTCGTCGATGCGTTTCAAGGTCTCAGTCCTTGGTTCGGGGAGTGCTCATCGGTGGTACTCCTTCGGTAGGTGCCCTCATCTCTGAGAGTCCGAGCGACGTTCGTCTGCAAACGCGCTACGTTCCGGAACGAGCGTCAGTCCTGTACGTTCTCACCAGCATAACCGAGGTACGGTGGGAGTGCAACCACTGTTCGGCGAATAGCTAGTTAGTCCGCAGCGCTGATGGAAACGCTTGCAGCGTTCCTCGCCGATGATGGAGATGTTCTTCCCGAGCGGCATCGAGGATCGGTCTGATAGCAAATTACCTGGATTGCGGGATCGTTATTCGCTAAAGGTGGGGACACCGAGCTGCGACGCGGCTGCGAGGAGTCGAGCATCGAGCGCTGCCAACGGCAGGCCCCGCCGCACGGCGAGCTCAAGGTATGAAGCGTCGTAGGATGAGAGGTTGTGCTCGCGAGCGATCGTAATGATCGGGCCAGGTGTCGACCGAACAGCTTCATCATCGACCGCGATAGGGAGATCGGAAAAGAACTGCAGGAACTCGTCCGTTTCTTGTCGCTTGATTCGTCCTCGGCGCTCCGAGTTGATAAGGACGTTGGCAATTTCCAACGGCCAGATGACTGGCACAACGGCGGTCGTCCGGTGAAGTCGATCTAGAATCTCATTGGTGAATTCCGTTCGCTCATCAATGAAGACCCAAGCCAACGTAACCGAGGCGTCGACGACAAACGTCAATATCGACGTCCTTCCTCAATAAGCTCTCGGATCGTGAGATCTCCGAGCGTAACCGCCGCTTTCTCCTGGAACTCCCGAAGTTGCTCAATCACCTCGGCAACGTCTCGCTTGCACGCTCTGTTCGGAGGCGTCAGTTCGGCTACGGGCACACCATGTTTGGTGATGGTTATCGTCTCCCCCTTGGCAACCTCGTCAAGGAGTTGGGAGAGATGTGTCTTCGCCTCATAAGCGCCCACGGTACGCATTGGTCGTTCCTTTCAGACTAGTCTACGACTAGTCTAAACCGCAGGCGGGCCAAAATCAATACCGTTGCCAGTCAGTCGTGTGCCGCCTGCTTGACCTCCGAAGCGTCGCTCGTCACCAGTCCAGAACGCAGATCGCTCTCTCGTGCCTTCGAATCGCGCTTCTCCAGTGGTCCGAATCCGGCCCCGCCCGGAATGCGCAATTCGAGACGATCCTCCGGCGTCTCCAGCGTGATCTGCCCCGAGCCGATCTCGTCGATCGAGAGGGTCTTGCCATTCACTACCACCGAAGTGCATGGCCCGTCTTCGCCGCCGTCCATGCCTGCCGGTGGAAAGCGCAGGCGGTCGGGATTCAAAAAGAAGGAGACCGACTTTGGATAGTTCGGCAACGAGGAGAACTCGATCTGATGACCAAACGCTCCGCGCCACTGTCCCTCACCCGCTGAATCGGGCCGTAGCGAGCGGTTGCGGATCAGGACCGGCGTGCGTAGCTCGAAGACTTCAGCGGGAACGTTGCGCGCGCTGCTCGGGAAGCAGTTGCGGCCGATGCCGTCGCGACCGCGACTGGCCCCTCGACCACCAGCGATGAAGAAGTGGGCATTGTAGAAGCTGCTATCCCGCTCCTGGCCGTAGACGTGAATCGAGTGCATGAGTCCATTACCTGCCTGCACCCGATCCGGCACGACGTGTTCGAGCGCGCCGAAGACCAGCGTGTGTAGGTGCCAGCCGGTGCGAACGCGTGAGCCGACCGAGGCCGGTCTCTCGCAATTCAGGATCGAGCCCTCCGGTGCATTGATGACGAATGGCCGAAAGGTTCCTTCATTGGCCGGAACGCTCGGCGAGAGCAGGCACTTCAATGGGTAGACCGTATGTGCCTGCGTGTAGATCAGCGTGCAGTTCAGGCCGCCCCGCTCGCGCTGGCGGTCCGATCCGGCGTAGTCGACCTCGATCCAGTCGTCGTGAACCGTCAGTCGACAGCAGAGGTGAGCTGGATCGTCGAGTCCGTCTGCCCAGACGTCGTATTCATAGATGCCATTGGGCAGCGCGCGAATCGCGTCTCGCATGGCGCGCTCCGAATGCGCCTGAATCTCCTGCACCACCGGCTGCAGACTGGCGAGCCGGTACTCATCCAGAAACGCCTGAATACGTCGCACTCCCAGGTCGTTGGCGGTCAGTTGCGCCTCGATGTCGGTCAGCACCATCTCCGGCGTGCGCACGTTCTCGCGAATGAAGGCCCAGGCGGTCTGGTTCAACTCACCGACGTCGTACAGCTTCATGATCGGGATGCGCAACCCCTCCTCGTAGATGTCTCGCACCGTACGATTCGATAGCGAGCCGCCGATGCTGGAGGTGTGCGCGATGGTAACGGCGAAGGCGACGACGCGCCCTCCATGGAAGACCGGCGTAATGGTGGCGATGTCGTCCAGGTGCCCGGCACAGAGCCAGGGATCGTTGGTGACGTACACGTCGCCGGGTTGCATCGTTTCGATTGGATGACGCTCGATCACGGCGCGCGTGACCGTCGGCATCACGAGGTTGAAGACCGGCATGCTGCGGTTGGAATGCGCGATTGAGCTTCCCTCGGCATCGAGGATCTCACAGCCGAAGTCCTGCGCCGCGCCGATGATCGTTGATACTGCGGTGCGCAGCACGGTGGTCCACATGTCGTCGGCGATGCCAATCAGGCGACTCCACATGATCTCCAGGCTGATCGGATCGAACGCAGTCTGTTCGCTCATGCAGAGACTCCTTCAGCGTTCAGCGTGATGATCACGTTGCGGTATTCGTCCATGGTCACGTCGCTGCCCGGAGGAACGACGATGGTGGCTTCCTGTTCCTCGATAATCGCCGGGCCGTGAAAGGCCATCCCTGGCGCGAACTGGTAGCGGTCGTAGACTGGCGTGCGCTGGAAGCCGCGTTCCGGTCGGGCAAAGTAGACTGGCCGCTCGCCTTTGAGGGCCCGTTCGTGATCCCGTTCGCTCGGTTGATTCGCTGCGAGCTGAAACGCGGAACGCGGTAGCTCAGCGATCAGATGCCAGTTGAGCACTTCCGGCGTCAGGTTCGATGGCGCTCGTCCGTAGACTTCCGTGTACCCCGCACGAAACGCTGCTTCGATCGTCTCGGCAGCCTCGGCGGAGTCGACGTTTTGGGGAAGATCAATGCGTAGCTCGTGATACTGTCCCGCGAAGCGCATGTCCGCCGCCAGGCGGAACCGAACGTGTTCGCCTCCCTCGATTCCTCTGAATGCCTGCACGGCCTCCTGTCGCATCTCGTCGTACAGCCTGCGCACGATTGTCCAATCACAATGGTGAAGCAAGGTCATGTAAGAACGCGCGAAGGGGAGCGACATCGGTGCCGTCAGCGCTCCGATCGCCGAAGCGACCCCAGCCCCAAACGGAACGATGACCCGGGTGATCCCGAGGATACGCGCTACCTCAACGGCATGCGCCGGTCCCGCGCCGCCGAAGGCGACGATGGCCGAATCGCGCGGATCGCGATTGCGCTCGATCAGGTGCGTGCGTGCTGCCTGCGCCATGTTCTCGTTGACGATCGAGTGGATTCCCATGGCGCTCTCAAGCAGATCCACTCCCAGTCGCTCGGCGACGTGGTGCTCGATGGCCGTTCTCGCCTTGTCTGGCTGCAAGGCCATGCGGCCGCCCAGGAAATATCCCGGATCCAGATAGCCGAGCGTCACATTGGCGTCGGTGACCGTCGGCAGTTCGCCGCCCAGACCGTAGCAAGCCGGTCCGGGGTTCGACTCGGCGCTCTGCGGACCGACGTTGAGCAGCCCCAGGTCGTTCAGATGGGCGATGCTGCCGCCGCCCGCACCGATCTCGATCAGATCGATGGTCGGAGCCATGATCGGCAGGCCGCTGCCGGGTTTGAAGCGATGCACCCGGTCAGCTTCCAGCATGTGTGCCACGCCAGGTTCGCCGCTCTCGATCAGACAGGCTTTGGCGGTCGTGCCCCCCATGTCGAGCGACAGGACGTGCTCATGACCGGTCAGCCGTCCGTAGTAACTGGCGGCGAAGGCCCCGGCCGCCGGACCCGACTCGAGCAGCCGAATGGGGTACTCGCTGGCAGCATCGGCGGTCGTGATGCCGCCGGAGGAGAGCATCATATAGAGTTCGCGCTTGAAGCCGAGTCCACGCAGTTGATCCAGCAGATCGGTCACGTAGCGTCGCAGCAGGGGTTTGACGTAGGCATCGGCGGCGACGGTCGACGTCCGCTCGTACTCGCCGATCAACGGCGCAACACGCGAGGAGAGTGACACGGTAATCTCGGGGTGCGTCTCTTCGATGATCTGGCCGATGCGGCGTTCGTGTTCTGGATTGCGGTAGGCGTGAATCAGCGAGATAGCAATCGACTGGACTCCGTCGGTCGCCAGCGCGTCGACGAGTCTTCGTACTTCCGCTTCGTCGAGCGGCGTGACGACATCGCCGTCACGCGTAATCCGCTCGTCGACTTCACGCCGCAGTTCTCGCGGAACAAGTGGCTCAGGGTAGGGAGCGAACAGGTCGTAGATATCGTAGATCTGCTCGATGCCGATTTCGAGCACGTCGCGAAATCCTCGGGTGGTCAACAGCGCGGTCTTGACTCCGCGTCGTTCAACGATCGCGTTGGTGACGATGGTCGTGCTGTGCACCGCGTAGTCGACCTGTTCCGAGGTCGCGCCAGCCATGTCGAGAATCTCTCGCCAGCCGCTTACCACTGCTCGAGCAGGGCGCTCTCCGTCTGTCAGGACCTTATGGAACGCCTTGATCGTGCCCGACTCGATATCGAACAGCACGAAATCGGTGAAGGTCCCGCCGACATCGACGCTCATGGCATATCGCTCTGCCACTCTGGTGCTCTCCTTAGCCACATGGTTGATCTCGCCTTCGGCAGTCTGAAGCGCTTCTCGACTGTGGATACCGATGAATCAGACTAGCCGCGTCAACGGGCTAGACTACGTGACTCGTTATCCTTGGTCAAGTTGCCGCGTGGACTCCCCTACTTCCAGCGTGGGGAGGATGGGTCGGGGAATGAGGACGGTTGCTCTGCTGGGTTGACGTCTCCCCTCGCGGTGCGAGAATCGTTCTCAGGTGTTCGCGTGCGAATGATCGGTCCACGTCCTTGTGACGTCGAACGTTTGATAGACCACGCCCATCGAGACAGCGAACCGGCACGTGACTTTCGCGTGCCGAAGACGGGATTGACTCGCGCGGATATGAGAGGGAAGGGAGCGCCTTCTGGAATGAGTATGGACGAGAAGCTAAGCGCAATGGAATGGCGCCTGGTCGGGCCGCATCGTGGTGGTCGGGTCGTGGCGGTCGCCGGTCATCCAACCGAGAACGCCACCTTCTACTTTGGCGGCTGTGCCGGAGGGGTCTGGAAGACCACCGATGGCGGTACCTACTGGGAGAACGTCTCCGATGGCTTCTTCGCCACCTCCGCGGTCGGCGCTATTGCCATCGCGTCGTCTGATCCCAACGTGATCTATGTCGGCACCGGCGAGACCGCCATCCGTGGCAACGTCTCCCATGGCGACGGGGTCTACAAGTCAACTGATGGGGGTCAGACCTGGACCAACATGGGTCTCACCGACACCCAGGCCATCGCCCGTATCCGCATCCATCCGCACAACCCGGATCTGGTCTACGTCGCCGCCTTGGGCCACGTCTGGGGACCGAACCCCGAGCGGGGCGTCTATCGCTCCAAAGATGGCGGGACGAGCTGGGAGCAGATCCTGTTTCGCTCGGAGAACGCGGGTGCCATCGACCTGAGCATGGATCCGCACAATCCCCGCATCCTGTATGCAACCACCTGGGAAGCCCAGCGCTTCCCCTACAAGCTGAGCAGTGGGGGACCGGGGAGCGGCATCTTCAAGTCGACCGACGGTGGAGACACCTGGACCGAGATCACCCGCAACGAGGGCTTGCCGACGGGGGTGTTGGGCAAGATCGGCATTGCCGGCGTCGCCAGCCCAGACCGATCGAGTGTATGCCATCGTGGAAGCCGAGGATGGAGCCCTGTTCCGCAGTGACGACGGGGGCAAGACCTGGCAGCGACTCTCCGAGCAGAACGATCTGCGCTGGCGTGCCTGGTATTACCAGCATATCTTCGCCGATCCGCGAGATCCGGACGTCGTTTGGATTCTCAATGGCAAGTGCTGGAAATCGATCGACGGCGGTAAGAACTTCTTCGCCGTTCCGACGCCCCATGGCGACAACCACGACCTGTGGATCGACCCGAACAACACCCAGCGCATGATCGAAGGCAACGACGGCGGCGCCAACGTCACCTACAATGGCGGACTGTCATGGTCGTCGATTTTCAACCAACCGACGGCGCAGTTCTATCACGTGACCACCGACAATCAGGTGCCGTACCGGCTGTATGGTTCGCAGCAGGACAATACCGCGCTGACCGTTCCGAGTGCATCGGCGACCGGTGCCATCACTCAGGCCGACTGGTATCAGCCGGGTGGCGGCGAGAGCGGTTACATCGCCGTCAAACCGACCGATTCGAATATCGTGGTCGGCGGCGCGATCGGCAGTGGCGCGGGGAATGGCCGCCTCATTCGTTACGATCATCGAACCAAAGAACAGCGCATCATCACTCCGTGGCCGGAATTGACCGGCATGGGCTACGGCGCCAAGGACCTCCGCTATCGGTTCCAGTGGACGTTCCCGATCCTGTACTCGCCACATGATCCGGACACCCTCTACGTCACCTCCAACCACGTCCATCGTTCCACCGATGAGGGCATGTCCTGGGAGGTCATCTCGCCTGATCTGACCCGCAACGACCCGGCCACCCTGGAAGCCTCGGGTGGTCCCATCACCAAGGACAACACCGGGGCCGAGGTGTATGCCACCATCTTCGCCTTCGTCGAGTCCCCGCATCAGCAGGGGGTCTTCTGGGCCGGGTCCGATGACGGACTGGTCCATGTCTCGCAGGACAACGGCACGACCTGGCAGAACGTCACACCAGCCGGACCTGCCGGACCACGCCATGATCTCGATGATCGAGGTCTCGCCGCATCAGGCCGGCAAAGCCTATCTAGCCGCCACCTGCTACAAGTCGGACGACTTCCAACCCTACCTCTACAAGACCGAGGACTTCGGGCAGACGTGGACGAAAATGACGAACGGCATCCCGGCGACGGTCTTCACGCGGGTGGTGCGGGAAGACCCGAATCGGGCAGGCCTGCTCTATGCTGGGACCGAGACGGGGTTGTATCTCTCCTTCGACGATGGCGGCAGCTGGGAGCGCTGGCAGCTGAACCTGCCGGTGACCCCGCTCTACGATCTGGTGGTCAAGGGGACGGACTTGATCGCGGCGACACATGGTCGCAGCTTCTGGATCCTGGACGACTTGACCCCACTGCATCAATTGACCGACGAGATCCGCCAGCAGGATGTCCATCTCTTCAAGCCGTCTCCGGCCAGCCGCTTCAAGATTTACGGCCGTTTCGGCGACAACGCCAACCCGTACAAGAGCTACGGTCGAGTCGGTGGCATGGTCTTCACCTTCTATACTCGTGCAGCGGAAGACCGGCGAAAACGACTACGAACTGCTTGATGCCGGAAAGAACCCGCCGGATGGCGCCATCATCTACTACTGGCTGAAGAACAAGCCGGATGGCGAAGTGAAGCTCTCCTTCCACGAGGGTGATGGCAACGAGATCACCAGTTTCAGCAGCACGGCGACCAGCGGGCAGCATCCGACCGTGGACGCTGGTTTGAATCGCTTCGTCTGGAACATGCGCTATCCGAGCGCAACCGCCGTCCCGGGTAGCCCGCTGAGCGGCGATGCCCTGGCCGGACCGGTGGCGGTGCCCGGCAAGTACCAGGTGAAGTTGACCGTCGGCAACGAAAGTCAGACCCAACCGCTAGAGATCGTGCGCGATCCCCGCGTTTCGGGTTCGCAGTCCGACCTGCAGGCACAGTTCGCGCTGTTGATGAAGGTTCGGGATGCGCTCTCCGGCACGCATGACGCGGTAAACCGGCTACGCGACCTGCGCGAGCAGATGCAGGGCTGGTCGAAGCGGGTGGATGACGCGGAGGTCAAGAAGTCCGCGGAAGCCATCATCGACAAGCTCAACGCGCTCGAACTTGAACTCATCCAGCCGAAGTCGGGCAGTCCGCTACAGCCTCCGGCCGGGCTCAACGAGAAACTTGCGGCATTGACGGGCATGGTGGCCAACGCCGACACGCGGCCCACTGCCCAGAGCGAGGCCGTCTTTGATAAGTTGGCCGGGTTGGCAGACGGTGCGATCGAGAAGCTCGATCCGATCGTGGGCCATGATATTGCCGCGTTCAATCGCATGCTGGAAGAGCGCGGCATATCACCAGTGACGGTTTAAGTACTCAGGGAAGGTTTGCGGCGGAATCGTGCAAACACGATCCCGCCGTGTAAAACGACGTCGACGTGGGCAGCTATGCCTACCGGCGTAGGAGGGAACGAATATGTCTGCAGGTCCCTCGGGAACGCTCTCGAAGGTTGACCCAAAAGCACTGAAGGCGCTCAAGTGGCGCCTCGTCGGACCATTCCGCGGGGGCCGCGTGGTGGCGGTATCGGGTGATCCGGTGAATCCACAGATCTTCTACTTTGGCTCGACCGGTGGTGGAGTCTGGAAAACCTACGACGGTGGCCGCTTCTGGGAGAACGTCTCGGACGGATTCTTCAAGCGGGCGTCGGTCGGTGGTCTGGCGGTCGCGCCGTCGGACCCGAACGTCATCTACGCTGGAATGGGCGAGTCGACCATTCGCGGCAACGTCTCGCATGGTGACGGCGTTTACAAATCGACCGATGCGGGCAAGACCTGGACGCACCTCGGACTCGAACAGACGCGCAACATCGGCAAGGTGCGAGTTCACCCGGCCAACCCCGATATCGTCTACGTGGCCGCATTTGGTCACGCTCACGGGTCGAATCCGGAGCGCGGCGTCTATCGCTCGAAGGACGGCGGCGCGACCTGGGAACTCGTTCTCTTCCGCAGCGACAAGGCCGGCGCGAACGACCTCTCGATCGACCCGACTAATCCGCGCATCATCTACGCGACGTTCTGGGAGGCCTATCGCAATCCGTGGGAACTGGTCAGCGGAGGAGAAGGCAGCGGCATCTTCCGCTCGACCGACGGCGGCGACACCTGGACCGAGTTGAGCCGCAATGAGGGGCTGCCGAAGGGTACGCTCGGAAAGATCGGTATCTCCGCTTCAGGAGCCAGGCCGGGCCGAGTCTTCGCCATCGTCGAGGCAGAGGACGGCGCCGTCTTCCGTTCCGACGATTACGGCGACACCTGGCAGAAGGGCTCTGAAGACCGCAATCTGCGCCAGCGCGCGTGGTACTACCACCACATCTACGCCGATCCCAACGACGCCGATACCGTCTGGGTGTTGAACGTCGAGGCCTGGAAGTCGAGCGACGCTGGACGTACCTTCGAGGTCGTCGCCGTGCCCCACGGTGACAATCACGACCTGTGGATTGATCCGAACAACTCGCTGCGCATAATCGAGGGGAACGACGGCGGCGGCTGCGTCAGCTTCAATGGCGGTCAGTCATGGTCCGACATCTACAATCAGCCAACGGCCGAGTTCTATCACGTCGCCACCGACAACGAACCAGCGTATCGCATTTATGGCGCGCAGCAGGATAACACGACGATCACCGTTCCCAGCCGGTCGCCGATCGGCGCCATCACTCATCTCGACTACTACGCCATCGGTGGCGGCGAAAGTGGCTACATTCAGATCGATCCGCGCGACTCGAACATCGTCTACGCTGGCAGCTACGGCGGTTATCTCACACGCTACGACCGGAAAACCGGTGAGCAGCGCATGATCAACGTTTGGCCGGAGAATACGCTCGGCTCGGCGGCAAGCGAGGCGCGCTATCGCTTCCAGTGGACCTATCCCATTCTGATCTCACCGCACAACCCAGATGTGATGTACGTCACCTCGCAGCACGTTCATCGCACCACCGACAGCGGATCGCATTGGGAGGTTATTAGCCCGGATCTGACGCGGGCTGATCCGAAGACCCTTGGTCCCTCCGGCGGTCCGATCACCAAGGACAATACCGGTGCCGAGTACTATGCCGACATCTTCGCCTTCGCGGAGTCGAAGCTGCAGGAAGGGCTCTTCTGGGCAGGCTCTGACGATGGCTTGATCCACGTTTCAAGAGACGGCGGCAAGAACTGGGAAAACGTTACGATTCCGGACCTGCCGGAGTTCGCGTTGATCTCGATCATCGAACCGTCCCCCTTCGATCCGGCGACCGCATACGTGGCGGCGACTCGTTACAAGCTCGACGACTTCGCCCCGTATCTCTACAAGACGACCGATTACGGAAAGACCTGGACCAAGATCGTCAACGGTATCCCGGATGATCACTTCACGCGGGTTGTTCGGGAAGATCCGAACCGTCGCGGACTGCTTTACGCCGGCACTGAGGCCGGAATGTACGTGTCGTTCGACGACGGTGCGACCTGGAATCCCTTCCAGATCAATTTGCCAATCGTTCCGATTCACGACCTCGAGGTCAAAGGGACTGATCTGATCGCCGCCACGCACGGCCGCTCGTTCTGGGTCATCGACGATCTTTCGCCGCTGCATCAGTTGAACGCTGATACGGCTGGTGAGTCGATGCACCTGTTCCAGCCACGGACGACGGTCCAGTTCAAGACGGCGCGTAGCATTGCCCATCCGCCCAGTAGCGGCAAGAGCTACACGATGATCGGGTCTACCATGGCGACCTACCGACTGAAGACGGGGGAGAACGGCGAAAAAGACTCCGAATACCTCGATGCCGGAAAGAACCCGCCCGATGGCGTGATCGTCTTCTACTCGTTCAACGAAAAGCCCCAGGACGAGGTGAAGCTCACCTTTCTCGACGCACACGGCAACGAGATCAAGAGCTTCGTCAGCAAGCCCGACGAAGAGCCCGAGAAGAAATCAGAAGACGCCGGGGCCGATGAAGATGAGAAGGACGACGAGCCCAAGGTCGCCAAGGAGGCTGGGCTCAATCGCTTCGTCTGGGACATGCGCTACGAGAGCGCGTCCAAGGTTCCCGGCGACAAGTCGATGGAATTCGTCGGTGGCATCAAGGGACCGGTTGCTCCTCCAGGGACGTATCAGGTTCGGCTGACGGTCGGCGCTGAGTCGCAGACCCAGAGTTTCGAGATCGAGAAGGATCCTCGCGTTCCGGTCACGCAGGAGGATCTGCAGGCGCAGTTCGACTTCCTGCTCAAAGTGCGCGACAAGGTCTCCGAAACGCACGACGCGATCAACCGGATCCGCTCGGCCAATAACCAGGCGGCAAGCTGGGAGAAGCGAACCAAGGGGAAGCGCAACGCCGAAAAGATTTACGAGGCAGCCAAAGAGCTGCAGAAGGAACTCTCCGAGGTCGAGGCTGAGCTGATTCAGGTGAAAGCCAAGAGCCGGCAGGATACGCTCAACTTCCCGATCAAGCTCAACGCCAAGATCGCCGGATTAGCCGGGTACGTTGCCGGTGCGACGTCGGCTCCGCCGCAGCAGGCGTGGGAATCCTACGAGGAACTGTCCAAGAAGATCAACGTTCAGTTGACACGGGTGAACGAGATTCTGGGCACGTCGGGCGAGGAGTTCAACTGGCTGGTGAAGCAGTCGGATATCCCGGCTATCGAACTGGGCTAGTTCACAACGCCTCAACGTCGACGAATTCCCCTTTGTGGAACGGAACGGAGCCAACGGGAGCGCTCACTGCGCTCCCGTTGGCGATTCAGTTCCATGCTTGAGCGATTCGGCGTCACTACTGATTTTCGAAGTTGCGGTGGCGACGGGGCCGTCGTTTACATGATCCGCTTCCCTGGAGAGGCGCATCTTGGTATTCGGATTTGGCCGCGAGCGGTCGCACATTGCCGAACCTGCACCTGGGAAGGTCAACCGCCGGAATGGATCCGGAGAATTGATAGCGCCGCGGTAAACCACGCCTTGCGGTGGGGTCGACGCCGCGCGGTTTCATGCGACGGTCCGCTTCTCGAGCCGTCAAAGCACGCATCAACGATGTTCGACTCGATCATCACCTGAAATACGATTTCGACCTCGGACGCAACGTCTCGCGCAATCATCGTGATCCCGGGCTTCCTCGGGATGAGCACATGGACAACCGCGTGAGTGGACTGTGCGTAACGAGCGCTGGCTGCCATAAGTGCCGCGTAGTCGGTGGATTCTGAGTCAAGGTACTTCTGCATGGCGAACGCCACTTTCATCGATGTATGCGCACGCCGTGTCATGGCGTGGAGTGAAGATGATAGGGAATGCTTACGATGACAATCCCGGGGTGAGACCTGAGTGCTGTGCGAAGACGCCACGAAGTCTGGTTGTGTAACGGAACTTCGTAGAGGTGGGCTGGAACTGACTCCGGCAGGACCACCGTCATGGTCCCATTCGGCTGGGCCTCCCGCTGCTGTTCGATGAAGTTCACCAGCGGACCGACGAGTTCTCGATACGGCGACTCCAAAATCGTGAGGGGAAACGTCAGCCCGGTGCGATCCCAGCTTGCCTGGAACTCCTCGGCCTCATCAGGATCATCTGACACGTGAACGACAGCAACGTCTGGCCAGAGCTCTCCGGCGTATGTGATCGCCTGGAGAGCGGCCCGGTCAAGCTGTGACACTGGAACGATGGCCGGAAGACCACGGCCCTGCGTGACTATAGTGCGACGTGCTTCGTCAGTACTGATTTCGAGTTCGGTGCGAGCCCGCGAATAGTGTCCGTGGATCTGGTAAAGCAGCCAGATGATCAGGGGAATGAGTACGAGCACCATCCAGGCCCCACCGCGGAACTTTGTGACAACGATGATGACGGTGACGATGCCGGTAGCGATCGCGCCAGTTCCATTGATCAAAAGTCCCGTCGTTCGATGACGGCCATGCCGTGATCGCCACCAGCGGGAAGTCATACCAGTCTGGGAGAGTGTGAACGCAGTGAATACGCCTATTGCATAGAGAGGGATGAGCGCCGTAACGCTGGCACTGAAGATGACTACCAGCGCACCGGCTGCGACGGCCAGCACGATGATGCCCGTTGTGAATGCGAGGCGGTCGCCGCGGAAAGCGAATTGATGCGGCATGAAGTCATCGTGGGCCAGAATCGAAGAAAGCCGTGGGAAATCAGAGAAGCTCGTGTTGGCCGCCAGGACGAGGATTGCTGCCGTGGTGACCTGAACATAGTAATAGAAAGGTGTGCGGCCGACGATTGTTCGCGTCAATTGTGAAAGGATCGTCTCGTTGGGGTTTGGGATCAAATGAAAGAAATGTGTGAGGAATGTGATGCCCAAGAAGATGCTGCCCAGTATCAACCCCATGGCGGTGAGGGTACGAGCGGCGTTGTTGCTTTCGGGCGGCTTGAATGCCGGAACTCCGTTCGAGATTGCCTCAACCCCGGTCATCGCGGTGCAACCCGACGCGAAAGCACGCAGGACCAGAAAGATCGTCAGCCCCTGGGCCACGGCTGGCGCAGAATAGCGAACGGGATGCGGGGAAATGCCTAAATGGAGCGCCGCCATGATCCCGAGAAGCAATACGACGGCCATCCCACCGACGAAGAGATAGGTTGGGATGGCGAAAATGGATCCGCTCTCCCGGATACCGCGTAGGTTGATCACGGTGATGACAGCAATTGCAGCCAGCGCCACCACGACCGAGTATGGAAGCAGCGTGGAGATGGCCGACGTTATCGCGGCGACTCCTGCGGAGATGCTCACCGCGACCGTAAGTGTGTAGTCCACCAGGAGTGATGACGCTGCCACAAGGCTGGGAACCGTGCCAAGGTTCTCCTTGGAGACCGTGTACGAACCACCCCCGTTTGGATAGGCGTGAATCGTCTGGCGGTACGAGAAGATCACGATGGCCAGCAGCAGTACGATGGCCACACCGATCGGAATCAGATAGCGATAGGCGACTGATCCCGCCAGGACCAGAATGAGAAGGATCTCCTCGGTTGCATATGCCGTCGAAGAAATGGCATCCGAGGATAGGACGGCTAGCGCCTTCACGTTCGTGAGACGCTCATGAATTGATTCCGCGGTCTGTAACGGCGTGCCGATCAGCGTGTATTGGAGCCTACGAAAGAGGCGCCCGATAGTCGTGGTCGGCTGGGTTCGACCCGCGATCAGGTATCGTCGTTCACGATACCGATCGGGCAGATCGTCTGTATGGATGATACGAACGTAGCGATCACCTGGGCGCCGCCCGCGGCGAGTGGTGATGTCGTTAGAGTCAGCCGGCTGCCGGTGGTCCGGTGATGAAGGACTGTTCTGTGAGTCCGTCGAAAGCCTTCTAATCGCGATATGTATCGACTATGAGCGGGAAGCCAAAGTTATACCGCTCATATCGCATCACGCAAGTCATTCGCCATGGCTCCAGGTTCTTGGTCGGTCCTGCCCCGGGAAAACCGGGAACGCTGGTGAGGTCGCCGACGGCGGCTGAAGAATGCGTGTTGTGCGACCGCGAACCAAGTCTGCAACATCCGGCGACGACATAGTGCGGTCACAAGTGTGTCGTCCCGCTCGCGCTCGAGATGCTTATCCAGTTGCTCACGAATAGTTCTCCTATCCGGTCGCGCCCATTCCTAATTTGCGGTTCCGTGATGGCGCTGATGGTGTGCTAGAGTTCGCGACAGAGAACCACTCCGTCAGGAACGTGATTGATAACCCCGCCTACTGACGCGCCGTGATCAACGCGTCGCATGCGCTGAGACGCTGGCCAGGCGTCCCGCCGCCAAATGAAATGACTTGGGAGGGAAACCTGTGACAGAATCCTGGGCTCGCAAGCCGTCCGACCCGACCATGCGCATGCTGGTGCCGCGCCTCTACGGCGGCACGCCAACCTTGTTCGGCTCGCCGCTCGCCGAGACCGTCGACGATCTCAAGTCGGCCGATGTCGCCTTCTTGGGCGTTCCCTGGCGTGCCCCAACTCCTGACTCACGCAGCGGAACGGCGGCCGCCAACTATGAGGGGACGCTGCTTACCCCGTCACTGTTTCGCAGCAACTCCCTCAAATACGGTGGCTACCTGCCCGAGTTGAACGTCGACGTCTTCGAGCATCTGAGGTTGGTCGATCGAGGTGATGCCGAGGTGGTGAAGGACATGGGCCAGACGTTGGCCAACGTCGAGGCGGAAGTCGCGACGATGATCGACGGCGGTTGCTACCCAGTCACCCTCGGCGGCAACTCGGGGCCGAGCAGCTATCCGGTGCTCAAGGCAATCGCGCAACGTGCCGGAGGACCGACCGCCGTGCTCAATCTGGATGCGCATCACGACAATCAGCGTGGCGAATGGGAAGAAGACGACCCGCGCCAGCCACGCTGGGGTAGCACCTGGGCGCGTCGCATACTGACCTTGCCCGGTGTCGATCCGGCGCGCTACGTCCACTTCGGGCTGCGCGGTCCGCGCAACGATCGCGAGACGATCACGCGCTTCGAGGAGCGCGGAGTGCTGCGACAGAACATCTACACCTATCGCGAGATCAAGGCGGCGCGTAAGAGAGGGTTCGACGAGTGGGCCGCGAACCTGGCTGCCAGCATGATGGAGGGAACCGCCAAAATCTGGATCGCGATCGATCCGGACGTGTTCGATCTGGGTTCGAATCCGGATTTCGCCGATGAACCGCTTGGTCCCCACGTCGAGGAGGTCGTCGAGCTTTGCTACCAGGTAGGCAAGGCGGCCGGTCGGGAGCGCTTCGGCGGCCTGTCGATCTCGGCATTACCCTACAATGCCCAAACGCTGCACTCCATCTGCATCTACGTGCTGCTCTACACGCTGGCAGGCGTGATATCAGCCGATTAGCCTTGGGTGCTCAGGAACTAGCCGTCTCCGCATCGCGGAACGCAGAAAAGACGCCGGGCATCGATGCCCGGCGTTGTCCGTCTCTGGATGATTGAACGCTCGACCCAGCAACGTGACTAGGTAGCCGCGATGGCCTTCGACTCTACCGGACGCTCCCCGGTGCTGAGATACTCTCGCACCTGGACTTCGTTCTCTGGACTGGTCAAGAAGGTGACCACGTCGCCAGGGTAGAGGGTTGTGTTGCCACGTGGCAGCACGGTCGATCCGTTGCGATTGACCGAGACGACCAGTGATCCGGCCGGAAGGTCGATCTCACGCAGAGCCTTCCCCGCTAGCGGCGAAGACTTGTCGACCCGGTACTCGAGCATGACCGTGTCAACGGTCAGTCCGCGCATGCGCCGGACGGTCCAGCGTAGCGATGCGCGATAGGTGCTTACCACGTCGGCCGCACCAATGGTGCCCACTACCTTGTCGCGTGCTTCCACCACTGGCATCCAGCTGACGCCATGCGACGCCAACGACTCCAGTACCACGTCAAGGCTCGCTTCGGTGCTGATCGTGAACGGACTGCGGGTCATGATCGACTCGATCGTCGTGCTGTGCCTCGCCGATAAGTCAACGTGGCTGATGTCACTCAAAGTCACCACCCCGACCAGTAGCCTGTTGTCGTTGACCACGGGTGCGCCAGTCAGGCTGCGCTCCTCCAGCGTCTGTTCCACCTCGGCGACAGACATGGACGGAGATAACAAGAGTGGCGACGTATTCATCGCGTCACGGACCATGAGGGTGTTGAGCAGCGGGAAGCTGAACTGGTATCGGTGTGCCGGTGAGTCGGCACGGGTCGGCAACTGACTGCGGTAGATCGTGTTATCGCCAGTCACGAGCGTTGCCAAGCCGACCGCGATCATGGCCGGAGCCAGCAAGGACAGATTGCCGGTCATCTCCGCCACCATCAGCATCACCGAAAGTGGCGCGTGCGCGATGCCGCCGAAGAGCGCCATCATAGCCACAATGGCGAACGGCGTTGGGTTGTTTGGCATGCTCGGCAGCACGTTGTGGAACACCTGCCAGAATGCCGCGCCGATAAAGCCTCCGACCACCATGCCAGGACCGAAGATACCGCCCGACCCGCCAGAACCGATGCTGAGCGATGTCGCGAAGATCTTCGCAAAGGGCACCAGAATCAGGATCCAGAGTGGGATCGTCATGAGTTGCGTCGGCGTCATGGCCTGCTGCAACCAACCGTAGCCCGTACCTATCGATTGAGGGATGACGAGGCCAAGGAGTCCAACTAAGAGTCCGCCGATCATCGGTTTGGACCAGTTGGGCAGATGAATGTGATGGAAGATGTTCGCCGTGCCGTAGAAGGACTTAGCGTACAGCACACCGAACCCACCGCAGATGAGACCAATGATTGCGTAATAGAGGAGCTGAGGTGGCTTTGTGAACCCCAGACTGGACTGCGTACCGAAGATCGGTTGGAATCCAGCATAGCTCGCGAAGATGGTGTATCCAACGATCGACGCGATCAGACTTGGGAAGAGTGCTTCAATTTCCAGATCGTGAATGTAGAGAATCTCTGCGGCGAGAACCGCGCCACCAAGTGGCGCGCTGAAGATTGCACCGATACCAGATCCAATGCCGGCCGCGACCAGGATGCGCCGCTCGTTCGCGTCGAGTTTGAGCGCCTGACCAAGCAGCGATCCGACACCCGCTGCGATCTGTGCCGTTGGACCTTCACGACCTCCGGACCCACCCGATCCGATGGTGATAGCGGAGGCAATCGTCTTGATCGGAATGATTCTTGCGCGTACACGACCGCCCTTCTGGTGGAAAGCCTCGATGGCAGCGTCAGTGCCATGGCCCTCCGCCTCAGGTGCCAGCAGGAAGACGATGAGTCCACTTATGAGACCGCCGAGGGCAACGACCAGGGGCAGCGCCCACCGACGTGCCCATCCAGATTCTGGCGAGTTGCCTTCGCCGACCGGAGTAGGTGGATGATAACCGACGAGATGACCGAGAAAGAGATCCGTACCGGTATTCAGCAGCCAGTAAAAGGTGATGGCCGCGAGCCCGGCAATAATGCCAATTAAGATTCCGAGTATGACCCAACGCGCGAAATATTGCGTACGGGTGGTGCCTGCGTCGCCCTTCGCGACCCCGAGACGCTGGAGAAGCGTCGGGGCCCCGCTCGGGCGAGGCATATCACTTGGTGTGCCGCTATTCATTTGTGTGTACAGACCTCTCCTTCCCTCTGACCATATCACACGCTCTTTCCGCTTGCGGAGTGACCGTGTTCGCGCCCAGTGGCTCCCCGAAGCCACACTTTTCCTGAGCTCCGACCACGATCGCACAGCAGTCAGAACTCGCCGTCACAGAGACGGCCTTCCCACAACGATGTGTTCAGACAACGTTAGGACGAACGGCAGCACCGGTGCCGGGACAATGCTTCGGCATCGACGGTTCCATCCTTCATAGTATCAAAGTGCGACGCATTTTGAACCAGCCGCTTGAAAAGTGGTGAGAATGATAACGCTGGATTCGAAACCCGGCTGTCTGCTCAGCAACGATCATAGCCAGACGAAGGCTGGTTAGGCGGCGACCAGCTGGACCACAACCGATCGCCCGGTAGAATCTGCCCTTCGCGTCCCGATCTTTTGCAGCGACATTGACTTCCGTGCCGGATATCAATCGGCTTGTTGCGGCTCCCAGCTAATCAGCGCGACGACCATACGCCGCTCGAATTGACGGGTTCCGTGTTGGAGTGCTTGGTCGAGGATCCGCTGTAGCTTCTGGTCTTTTTCGGAACCCTCCGCGAGCCACAGACGACGCCGCGCCGAGCGCCGGATTTCATCTGGTTCATGCTGATGAACGTCACGCGTGTAGATGTGAACGTCGGGTGACGCGCCGCGGGCCAGGAGCAGGTGGATGAACTCACTCATGGCAGGTAACATGATGCGCTCTTCACCGTGCACCTCTTCCCAGAGTTGTTCATAGCCGCTGCTGGGTGCGCGGTTCATCATGGAGGCGAAGCAGCGCGTGCGCGTGGCTCTTTCCAGCCCGTCGATGAACGCATTGATCTCGGCAATGTCATAGCCGACGTGTGCCATCAGACTGAAATCGACATTGATCCGATCCGATCCCTCGGGCCAGCGCAACGGCAAGAGTTCGACGTTGTCAATCCCCGCTTCTTGAGCACCTTGCGACAGGACCTCGCGCATCGCTTCGCTTGGCTCGATGGCGATCACGTGTTTGCTTTTGAGGGCCAATGGCAGTGCGTTACGTCCGCCACCCGCGCCAACGTCCAGCCAGGTGACCTCCGGAGTGCAATAGGAGCGTAAGTCGTTCAACATCTCGTCGCCCGGGCGACGTGGGTCGGCGGTGAAGTGCTCGGCCACTGGTCGATAGTAATCCGGCTCTTGCCACTCGCGCAGCCGTTCGGTCTGCTCGCGTTCCGACTCGACAAGCGTCTTCCATTCGGCACCGAGCGCTTGAGGATCGGGCCGCAGCAATGATGGTTTCATCTGTGTTCTCCGTTGTTTAGCTCTATGTCGGTGGACGATGGACAATCACGCCAGCGGACGAGTGACGGCGCCCTCCGACGCTGACGAAACCAACGCCGCGTACTTCGCAAAGACACCACTGTGATAGGCGATGCCACGTGGATGCCAGTCCGCCAACCGAGTCGCAATCTCCTCATCGGTCAAATCAACGGCCAACTGGCGCTCGTTCACGTCGATCGTCACGATGTCTCCTTCGCGGATGGCGGCGATTGGACCGCCAACTTCCGCCTCCGGAGCCACATGTCCGATCATGAACCCACGCGTCGCACCGCTGAAGCGTCCATCCGTGAGCAGCGCGACCTCTTCGCCAAGTCCTTCGCCGACAAGCGCCGCGGTGACGCCGAGCATCTCACGCATGCCTGGTCCGCCGCGAGGTCCTTCGTAGCGAATGACCACCACATCACCGGGATGTATCTGGCGTGACGTCACCGCCGCCATGGCGTCCTCTTCGCAATCGAAAACACGCGCCGGGCCCTGATGCCGCGTGCGTTTTTCGCCCGCGACCTTGATCACGCAACCTTCGGGCGCCAGATTCCCCTTGAGGATGACCAATCCGCCAGTCTGCTTCTTGGCCGTCTCAACCGTCAGAATCACCTCCTGGCCCGGCGTCTCCTGCGCGTCATTGACTTCCTCCGATAGCGTCTTACCGCTCGGTGTGAGCTGAGAGCCGTCGATCTTGCCGCCCTCGATCAGCCGTTTGGTAATCAGCTGAATGCCGCCGGCCCGATAGACGTCGACCGCAGTGTACTTTCCCGAAGGCTTCAAATCGGCCACGATCGGCGTGTTGACGCTGATCTCATTGAACTCGTCGATCGAGAGCGGGATTCCGGCCTCGCGTGCGATCGCCAGCAGGTGAAGCACGATGTTGGTCGAACCACCGGTGGCGCAGGCACTGACGAAGCTGTTGATGAAGGATTGCCGAGTGAGAATGTCGCTGGGACGCAATCCGCGTCGCAGTTGATCCATGACCAACTTGCCCGCTTCTACCCCCAGCGCTTCACGCGTCGGATCGACGGCGGGAACGGAGGCCATGCCGACCGGAGAGACGCCGAGGACCTCGAGCGCGGTGGCCATAGTGTTGGCGGTGAACTGTCCGCCGCAGGCGCCAGCGCCCGGACAGGCGACCTTTTCCAGTTCGAGTAGATCGGCGTCGGTCATGCGGCCAGCGGCGTTGGCTCCAATGGCCTCGAAGACGTCCTGAATGGTGACGTCGTGACCCTGGAAATGCCCGGGAAGAATCGACCCGCCATAGAGGACGAAGCCGGGGATGTCGAGCCGGCTCAATGCCATTGCCGCGGCGGGCAACGTTTTATCGCAGGCCGCCAGAATGATGATCGCGTCGAACATGTGGCCGCGGGCGACCAGTTCGATCGAGTCCGCGATAATCTCGCGGCTAATGAGGGAGGCCTTCATGCCTTCGGTGCCCATGGTCACGCCGTCGCTGATCGCGATCGTATTGACCTCCATGGGGACCCCACCCGCTTCACGGACGCCCTTCTTCACTTGCTGGGCCAGTCGGCGCAATCCGAAGTTGCAGGGCATGGTTTCGATCCAGGAGTGAGCCACGCCGATAATTGGCTTGTGAAAGTCGTCGTCCTGCATTCCGATAGCTCGCAGCATGGCGCGTGCTGCGGCACGGTCGCGGCCGTCATGAAGTTTGCGGCTGTTGTGGCGCACGTCGAACGTCTTGGAGTTCTCAACCATTACCCGCTCCTGCCCAATCTGCTGGATCGGCCCTCTGCTGAGCCGTCCGGTCGTTCGCATGTTGGTAGACACGTTGTCTGTCAGGAGCATGACGCAAGTTGATCAATCGCGCCAGGGGCAGGCAGCTTGCTTGCCTGCTGTGACCGGTTAGCCCAGAATGGCCATCGTGAACCGGCCCGCTCGGCGGAACGCTCGCGTGCTACGTTATGTTGACTGAATCGGCCGTTGAAGGGATTCACGCCATGCGTTTGGAGCGAAGCGAACTTGCGGTACCCGCCTCGAACTGGCGCATGATCGAAAAGGCTGCTTCGTCAGCCGTGGATCTCGCCTTTCTCGATCTTGAGGACGCCGTCGCGCCGGATGCCAAGGCGGAGGCTCGCGCTAACGTCATCAGGGCGTTCAGTGACCTGGACTGGCATGGCAAGCCGCGCGTCTTTCGCATGAACGCGCTCGACACCACCTTCTTCTACCGCGACCTGATCGAGACTATCGAGGCCGTCCCCAATCGAGTCGACATGATTCTGGTGCCGAAGGTGAATCGACCCGAAGACGTCTATGCAATCGACACGCTGTTGACCCAGATTGAGGCCGTTGCGGGTCACGCTCGTCCGATTGGGTTGGAAGTATTGATCGAGACGGCCGAGGGACTCATCAACTGCGAAGAGATCGTGACAGCCAGTTCCCGCGTCGAATCGATCGTTTTCGGCCCCGGCGACTACACCGCCTCGCTACGCATCCCTTCGACATCGATCGGCACGCCGGACGAATGGGACGCCGCCTATCCGGGGCATCGCTTCCATTACCCGATGCATCGCATCCTGGTAGCGGGACGCTCCGCTGGTATCCGCGTCATCGATGGTCCGTTTGCCGACTTTCGCGATCTCGACGGCTTTCGCGCATCCTGCTTGCTGGCGCGTTCGCTTGGCTTCGATGGAAAGATGTGCATTCACCCGGCGCAGATCCCCGTCGCGAACGAGATCTTCGCGCCGAGCCAGCAAGAGATTCGCTGGGCCAGCCGGGTGGTGGAGGAGTATCGTGCGGCGACCGACGAGGGACGCGGTTCCATCAGCATCGATAATAAGATGATCGACGTGGCCAGCATTCGCATGGCCGAAACGACGATCGAGCGGGCTCGCGCCGCGGGTCTGATCGAATGACGTTGATCGAGTGAGCGGATCAACGCAATCCGAATGATGACCTTCTCCGTATTACGCTCAGACGAACCAATGGGCGTGGCTGTTCCTGCAGCCCCTGTCTCCCAATCCCTACCCCTACGCTGAAGCCGTGGTCCCCGCACCACGGCTTTGGTTTGTGCCGGAGGTGTGTCGCTGGACGTTCACGCTCACGAACGGCTGATGACACTGTCCCCGAATGGACTAACGATGTTCGCGTCCGAGCGTCTGGAAATGGGACATGTCGCCGTAGAGCGACAGCAAACGGTTGAACTCGTTCGCGTCATAGAAGTGACAGTTCCCCGCGCCGAAGGACTTGGCGACCTCGATGCAGAAGCGGACCACACTCTCGACATCGATCAGATGCGTAACACCGGTACCGCTACCCGGCACGGGAACCTCGGTGGTGATGGCGACTCCAACGACCGGCACGTGTGCCGCGGCCGCTGGCTGCAGGATGCTGTTCACGTGAAAGACGTCGTTGCCATAGGGCGTGATGTCCTGCTGGGTGATGGCGAAGACCACGGGCAGTTTGCCGGTGACCCACTGCATCTGGTCGAGCAGGTCCTCGCTGACGCGCAGAATGTAACCGTTCAGCACGGTGGGCGAGATGGCGAATCCGTTCGTGTTGATGATGCGATTCCCTTTGGTGGTATCGACCGAGAGAATCGCGTCCATGCGGTCGTCGACCTCGTGCTGATTGAGTTGAGCGCCTGTGACTGGTGAGCCCATGAACGGCACCGGATCGTGCGGGATCACCGGCGCGTTCGGGCAAATGTGCGTGGCCACAATGACGTCTCCAGGCAGTTGATCGCCGTTCCGGCGCATAATGCCCAGTTTCAGCGCGACGGACACCGCCGCCAGTGCCCCATCCCCATCCGAGACGAAGCCGATCCTTTCGGGACGCGCTCCAAGTCCCCCGAGCCTACCGATGATGCCGAGCGTCGGCGCTGAACCTCCGGTTGCCTTCCCTTTGCTCCCTGGGATCACCGCCTTGAGGCAGTCGGTGAACCCGCGCTCACCGTGAATTCGCTCGACACTGACGTCGTCGATGCCGCCCGTTCTCAGCAGCGCAGCGATCGTCTCGCCATCAACGTTGGCGCTGTCCATCACCTCAAAGACGTCGAGTACCTGCTTCAGCGCCATCCGTGCGTCCTTCCATCCAGTTTCTGCTCAGCTAGTTCGCATCAATAATCCCGGTGATTACGAGACCGGTGGTCGCCGCATGTGCCATGCGGTAGCCGTTTCGAACGCGTGACCGAGCCGAAGAATCGTCGCCTCATCGAACATTCGACCGGTGAGCTGCATCCCGACCGGCAAGCCCTCCCCGGTGAAGCCCGCCAGTATTGACAGCGCGGGATGTCCGGTCAGATTTGCAATGCCGGTGTGACCGATCTCAACATCGAGAACGTCATCGCTGAGTGATCCCGCCACTTGATAGGAGTCGATCGGTGGCGCCACGATCGGTTGCGTCGGGAAGACCAGCACGTCGTAGTCGGCCAGCGTCCGCTCGATACCGTCGCGGATCCAGCGACGCACACGTTGAGCGTCCAGGTAATCGATAGCGGGAATCATGGCCCCCAACCGCAGGTTATCGCGCACTTCAGCGCTGTAGTCGTCAGCGCGTTCGGCCAGCGTGCGGCGGTGATAGGCGGCTGCTTCCGCTTGCACGATCGGGGTGATGGAGGGCATGACCAGATCCAGATGAGGTGGAGCGACCTGCTCGAGCGATGCGCCGAGATCACCGAGCCATTCGAGCGCGGCACGTGCGACCTCGCGAACCTCTGGCTGGACGTAGCGTTGAAACAGCTCCTCGACGACGCCGATGCGCAATCCCGAAACGCCGTCCTGAATGGACGAGACGGTTGGCGCGAATTCGACACGCGCCGAAGCCGGATCGTGCGGATCGAAACCCGCGATAGCGTCCAGCATTATTGCGGCATCGCGTGAGGTGCGTGTCAGCGGACCGACGTGGTCGAGCGACCAGGCCAACGGCAAGACGCCATGACGGCTGACCCGTCCGTAGGTCGGTTTCAAGCCGCTGAGACCGCAGTAGGCCGCTGGGCTTCGGATTGAACCCCCAGTATCGCTGCCGAGTGCTCCGTATGCCAGCCCGGCGCAAACTGCCGCGGCGGATCCGCCGCTCGACCCGCCTGCGGTCCGATCGTCGCCCACGGATTGCGTGTCTCGCCGAAGTCAGGATGCGGATAACCGTACGCGAACTCCATCATATTGGTCTTGCCCAGCAACACCGCTCCAGCTTCACGTAGCTTGAGCGCGACGGTCGCGTCCTCCGCCGGGACGTTGTCCGTCAGGATCCGGGCGCCACCGGTGGTACGGACTCCGGCCGTGTTGAACAGGTCTTTCAGCGCGATCGGCACACCGAGCAGCGACCCGTGTGCGCCCTCCTTTCGTCGCTGGTCCGCGTCGCGAGCCGTTTGCAGTGCGGAGTCGGACAGAACGGTGATGAAAGCGTTGAGCTGAGGGTCAAGAGACGCGATGCGCTCCAGGGCGTTCTCGGTCAATTCGACCGAGGAGACTTCCCCACGCTCGAGCTGCTCTGCCACTTCCGTCAGGGTGAGAAAGGCCAGTTCGTCACTCATCGGTCGCCTCCAGGTTAGACGCGAAGATGACCATCGGCTCGGTCTCGCCCAGATTCACCGAACGCAGCGTCTCACGAGCTTTCTCGGCGTCCCGATACATCTGACTGAGCTTGCCAATCTGGTCCTCCGGCACCGGGATCCCCGCCTGCGACAACAGCACGGCGACGACGCGTTCCTGTTCTGGTTGATTTGACGTCATTCACACCACCTCGTCCTTCGAAACGGACATTTGGGTCGTTCCTGGATAGTTTCCGACGATTTTGCTGGATGGTCGGTCGGTCGAGTACCCAGGGTCGATTCTCACCGATCGGCCCAGTTCTTGCCAGCGTCCATTGCTGGCGTGTGGCGTATGAGGCGAACGCTTCGTGGTTCCGCGCAGGCGGTTGTTCGGTCGATTGAAGTTGGCTATGCTGGGATTGCGATAGCGAGGGAAAAGGGGAAGTCCGTGGCAACAACGTTGTATCGCGACTTCATCGACGACTACCGGCAGCAGGGGCGCATCGTCGGCACGCCCGGCAGAGGCGTCTTCACCATCGATCGTGGCGACCGGATCGGCCGTCCTCTTCTTGCACGGTATTCCGACGTATTCATATCTCTGGCGCAATGTCACACCACTGGTTGAGACTCGTCATCGCGTGATCGTCCCGGATCTGCCCGGGTTCGGACTGTCTGAGAAGCGACGTGAGTGGGATTACTCAGTCTCGACGCAAGCGGACGCTATTCGCTCTCTCTTGCTGCAACGAGGTGTCGAGCGGACTGCCGTCGTCTGTCACGATTTTGGTGCACTGGTCGCCGCGGAACTGATCTCGCGCGCGCCAGACATCTACACTCATCTCGTGATCCTCAACACCAGTCTCCGCCTGCGATCCTGGAGTGACGGTGTCTCTCCCCTCTCGTTATTGCGGTTACCCATACTTGGGGAGATGGCAATGGCGATGAGCCAGCCGTGGATGCTCAAGCGCGCAATGAAGGTTTATGTCAATAACGACGGACATTTGACGCCCGACGTGATGCAGCATTATTGGTGGCCGTTCGACCACGGTTTTAAGGGGACGCTCATCAATATGGCGCGGAATCGGGCGGCAGAGTCGGGTGACTTCGATCGCTGGCGCGCAGCCCTGGGAAAGCTGGCGATTCCATGTCTGATTCTCTGGGGCGCGGACGATCCGACGTTCACACTGGCCGAAGCACATGACCTCGAGCAGTCGATCCCGACGGCGCAGCTTGAAGTGTTTGCACACGCGAATCACTTTATTCCGGAAGATCGGCCTCACGCGACAGGACGGCTAATCAACGCATTCCTGGACGGGGCGTTTTGAGACGGTTGAAACATCGATCACGCGCAACCCGACGACAATAAGCACGCGCGTGGCACGTGGCTGGGTTCGACGGGAGCACTTCGTGTGCTCCCACTCTTTCCTCACACCCACCGCTTCAGACTGCCGACGTCGTGCCTCATCGGGCGGCGTTCGCCGCTAACTCCCCGGTGTGAAGACAAAATCGAGTTCGAGGGTCAGATTGTCTTCGACGCTCAGCACGAGCATCGTACTCGGCGGCTTCATTCCGAAGTCTTCGAATTTCACGGTAGTGGTGGCGGAGCCCTTTATCTGCTGCGGGCCGAAGGTGGCCGTCGCTTTCCAGGTCGTCGGCGCCGTTACCCCGTGAGCCGTCAGGTTTCCGACCAGCGTGAATGTCTGCTGTCCAGATGTTGGTAGCGGCCAGCTGAGCCCTTGCACCGAAGTAGGTACGAAGACGGCGTCCGGATACTGGTTCGTGTTGAGCGTGTTGCGTTTGATGTAGTTGTCTCGCTGCGATTTATCGCTCTGGAGCGTGGAGAGATCGATCGTGATCTTGGAAGCTGACGAATCGATTGCTCCTGCGCCAGTGAAGACGATCCGCCCAGAAACTTGAGACGTCTTGCCGACCGCATCAGTCGGCGAGCCGATGTTCGCAAGCGTTTCACGAGCCTTGTACATGGCCTGACTCTGGCTGGCGTCAAGCGTGAAGGTTGTGCCTCCGACCGTCGAACCGGCTCCGCTCGGCGAAGCTGCGGCGGTCGTGCTCGTCGCAGCCGTGCTGGACGTCGTACTTGATGCCGCGGAACTCGCGCTGGATGTGCTTACGGCGGTGTTGACGACGGCGGACCCGGTTGACGTGCCCGACGATGACGTCGTGGCGGTCGTGGTCGGCGTATTCGCCGAACCGCCACAGGCCGCCAGTAGCAGGACGGGCAGGAACAAAATGGACAACCAGAGTCTTCGAATCACTCTTCGCTCCTCAGTAGAAGTCAATGACGGACTGCTGCACGCTGGCGGCGGGCATTATATCCCTCCGCCGCAACCCACATCTGGGTCTCGTCCGACCGTGCCGAATCCGCCCCGAAGACGAATAGCGCCGCCCACCTCGGGGTGCGGCGGACAGCGCTACTCGACAAGAACTCGGGCTGACCAGCGCCAGCCGTCGCTCACGAACTCATTCGACCAACTCGAAGGTGACTAGCCTCCGTTGTTGGCATGATCGCAGTGATGACCGCCAGGTGTCGCTGTCGACGACGTTCCCGCGGAACCTCCGGGCTGCGGTGTCGTTGCCGACTGCGTAGCGGTCGGTGTGTTTGACGCCGCAAACGACGAGATCGGATTAGCCAGGAGCCCGCCAGCGAGGAGGAGCAGCCCGGCGCCGATCCCGGCCAACCAGAGACGAAAACGCATTGTCAGATCGCCTTTCCGTTGAAACCGAACGTCCGACTACGAACCGATCGGTACGCACGATGAGTGTTCATTGCATACCTGAGATTTGACCTAACCCGGGCTGGGAATCTTCACAGGAACGGCCACTGCTTGGAATATCGGTTGCAGTCTATCTGTTGAGCGGGCTGAGAATGGCCACGAAGTATCTGGAAGGAATGTAACGATGTCCGAACCGCGTAATTGGAATGATCAGATCGTCGAAGAGTTTCGGAAGAACAAGGGTAAGGTCGGTGGCCCCTTCGAAAGTGCCCCGATGCTGCTACTTCACACCAAAGGTGCGAAATCCGGAGAAGAGCGTGTACATCCGTTGATGTATCAGGCTGTCGGTGACAACTACGCGATCTTCGCTTCCAAGGGTGGAGCGCCAACCAATCCGGCCTGGTATCACAATCTGAAGGCGAATCCAGTCGCTACCATCGAGATCGGCACCGAAACGCAGTCAGTAAAAGCCCACGAAGTGACGGGTGCCGAGCGAGATCCGATCTGGACCACGCAGAAGGAACGCTATCCCGGATTCGCCGATTATGAGCGCAAAACCACGCGAGAGATCCCTGTGCTGATTCTTGAGCCAGAGCGTTAATCAGTGACCGGCGACACGGAGCGGTGCGCTGCGTCGCCGGTTCTGCTCATGAGGCTCGGGTGAGACCAAGTCGGGAGGACATTGTGTCCTCCCGCTCGTCCCACCGTGAAACCCTGGATTCGGGTCTCAGGCCTCGAACTCGTCCACCATTCGACGCGCCGCGCGTAGCGCGTGCTCGATGCGGTTGCGCTGACGGATGAGCTTGGTCTTCAGGAAGCGGAATTCGTCACTCTCTCGATCCATTCCGGCCAGTTGGCCGACCTCGCGCAGCCCTGGGACGGGTACGGTGCCGAGCGCCAGATCCTGTTCAAACGGTCCATTGGCGGTGAAATTGACCGGCAGCAAGATGCGGTCGAGATCCATCAGCAATTGGTTGGCCTTCGCCGGGCTCGTGCGATTCAAATCGAGCGCGCGTAGCGCCTCGCCGAGATCCGCGGCCATCTCCTTGGTCGCAACCAGGTCGATCGATCCGCGGGCCGCTTCGATGTAGCCGTCTACCGCGCTGCCGATCTCATCCGCCAGAGCGGCGATATCGAGCGGCAGGCGCTCCATGGTGCAGAGCCGCCACATAGTTTCGGCATAGACCTTGGCATCGCGCACCAGAAACTCCGAATTGATCTTGTCAAGCGTGTCTTCAGTGGTATGCCACCACCAACCGAGTCCGCCGCCCTTGGCGCCGCCGCCGAGCAGGCTCGCCATCGTCTTGAACATCTCGGAATCCTCGGCGCTCTGCTCCGAGAGAGAAGCCAGGACGGTCGGTATGCCGTGCCCCCAGAATGACTGGTCGCTCGAACGGCTCATGCGGCGATAGTCGAGGTCGACGTCGGCCGTATCCTTTAGCACTCCTTTAGCGAACTCGTACGTCTCCGCCATAACCGGAGCCTCGCTCAGGATCACCGCGCCGTTGCCGCCAACCGAGTCGATGTTCACGTTGCAGGCGCAACGCTCGTTCAGGTCGTGCCAGAAGGCATCGGCGTACCAGGCGGAACTCGCGTAGCGTCCGTGCGAGTGCCCCGACCAGAAGGCCATGCGCACACCACGGTAGAGGTCGTCTTTGTGTTCGGCCAGCAGGCGCGCGACTTCCATCATGGTGGCGTTCGCCGTGCCGTTGTCCATCGCGCCGTAGTGCCACGAATCAACGTGGCCGTTGAACATGATGTAGGTGTTTTCCTGGTTGCCCGGCAGATCACCGGTAAGGGTTGGGATCTTGCACCACTCGCGGTAGGGCTGAGTCATCAGTCGAACCGTGACGGTTCCCTTTGCCATCGCCGCTCGGATCTTCTCGCCATCCGCCTTCGTGACGGCGACAGCCGGAATCTTCGGCAGAAGACCAGCGGTCTCGGGAATCGGCGTGCCCCAGACGGGTGAGATGCACATCTCGTGAATGTACTCGTCGTTGATGTGAATCTGACCGATCGCTCCGGCATCCTGCGAAGCCAGCGCCTTGTCCGGCATCGCCAGGCCATTGCTGACCACGATCTTGCCTTTGACGTCTTTGCCTTCGTAGTCGGAAACGTGGCCGTCGCCGACAAAGACGAGTTCGCCAGTAATGCCCTCGTCACTGGTCTTCGGGCTGAGCGAATAGCCGTTGCAGTGAATCGACATCGGCTCGGGCGACAGAATCTCCAGCGACGACTTGCCGGGATAGCCGATCAGCGCGTCGCTGGCGTAGCGGTTCACGTCGTA
The DNA here is from genome assembly GCA_963782955.1 of uncultured Chloroflexia bacterium. Classification (GTDB taxonomy): domain Bacteria; phylum Chloroflexota; class Chloroflexia; order Thermomicrobiales; family Thermomicrobiaceae; genus CALAGB01. The sequence goes on from CAWALJ010000003.1 coordinate 547,794, forward strand.
ACCGAACTTCTTGAGCTCAGACTCGATGTAGTCGAACGCTTTGGCTTCGTCCGGGGTGCCAGACAACCGGACATACTGGGCGATCGAGTTGAGATGTCGCTCCAGTTCGGAACCGGAAACTTCGTCGACCATCTTACTTACCATGGGTAATCCTCCCTGTCCCTCGACGCTACATGGATGATTTGCCGCTCACGATGCGGCCGCGGTGGATGCCCGCGATGGGCAGTCATCACCTGCTTCTCGGGTGCCAGCTGCTCCTGCGGGTAGTGCGCGGAACCGTGGCGATGTGCCTTAGTCCGCGATTCCCGGCTCAACGTAGGCCAGTTTGCCGTCGATGACGACGTGTTCGACGTGCGTCATCAGGTCGAACGGGTGGCCTGAGAGAACGATCACGTCGGCATCCTTACCTTTCTCGAGGCTGCCTACTCGATCCGCCACCCCACTAATCTTTGCCGCGTTGATCGTGATCGCCTTGAGCGCGTCCTCTTCAGCCATTCCGGCCCGCACGGCAAGTCCGGCGAAGATCGGCAACAACACTGTGCTCCCGGTCGTGTCCATATGAATGGCGACGTTGACGCCTGCTCGCGCCAGGATGCCCGGCGCGGCGAAGGTCATCTGCTCCATTTCTTTCTTCTGACGGCCAATGTGGAACGGACCAATGCTGACCGAGACGCCTTCGCGCGCCAGGTAGTCAGCAATGAGATGCGCCTCGAAGGCGTGCTCAATCACCGGATCGAGGTTGAACTCTTTGGCGATGTGGACCGCGTTGGTGATGTCCTGCACCGTGTAGGCGTGGATGCGGGTCTTTTCCTCGCGCCGCATGGCGCGGACGAGCGGTTCCATGCGCAGATCCCGGTCAGGCGGCTCGGTGCCGTCTCGCTCAGCCATCTCGACCGATTTGGCGTACTTTTGCGCTTTGAGGAACGCATCGCGAATCAGCGCCACCTGGCCCATGCGCGTGATCGGGCTCTTCTTCTGGTCGCCGTAGACGCGCTTGGGATTCTCTCCGAGCGCCAGTTTGAGTCCACAGGGATAGCGCAGCACCATGTCATCGACGATCGCGCCGACTGGTTTGAGCGCCGCCCATTCGCCGCCAATCAAGTTGGCGCTTCCGGCTCCCGTCATGAAGGTCGTGATTCCAGCGGCCAGCACGTCCTTGATGGCCGGGTCGCGGGGGTTGATCCCATCGATCGCGCGCATATGCGGGGTAATTGGCTCAGACGTCTCGTTGAAGTCGCGTCCTTCCCAGCCGACGCTATCACCCCAGATGCCGACGTGCGAATGGGACTCGACGAAGCCTGGCATGACGATCTTGCCCGTCGCATCGATCACCTCGGCGTCACTCGGCGCCACGACGTTCGCTCCCACGTCGACGATCTTGCCATTGTCAACCAGGACCGTTCCGCTCTCGTGTGTTTGGCCGGCCATCGTCAGCACTTTGCCGTTCTTGATCGCCAGCATTCCCGTTCCTTTCATGAGCACTCCCAATTTTCCCCGCACCATCTTCGATCAGCCCGCAGGCCTCGTCAACGTCGGTCCATGGCCGGCAGTTCGACTGTGTGTGGCGTATTGCGGCCAGGTCACTGAAGTGCGACCCTGACCCCTGTCGCGCCGAGGCGTGACGGCAATCGGACCTGCAGACGAGAAGGGAAGAGACATCATGGCCACGCAACGAGGCGTGCTGGTGACAGGAACGGGCGGGCGTATCGGTGCCGCCATCGCGCGCGAATTCGCCGCGCTCGGGGATCACGTGGTTCTCTCCGACGTGAATGCCGAGCGCATGGAGGCGACGGCACAGTCGATCCGCCATACAGGCGGAACCGTCAGCACGTTCGCGGCTGACGTTACGAACGAAGACGAGGTCGAGCGTCTGGCGGCTCGGCCATCCAGGCGGCCGGGAAGATCGACGTGTTGGTGAACTGCGCGGGGATCTTCCCCAACAAACCGGTGGTTGAGATGGACACCGCCGAGTGGACCAAGGTCTTCGCGGTGAACCTCAATGGCCCGTTCTTTCTGAGCCGCGCAATCGCTCGTCACATGATCGATCAGGGTGTGCACGGATCAATCGTCAACATCAGCTCGGGGGCAGGGAGTTCGGCTCGCACCGGCGGTTCCCATTACTGTGGCTCGAAGGCGGCCATCAACATGTTCACCAAGGTTCTGGCGATCGAGCTTGGTCCGCATCAGATTCGGGTGAACGCGGTGGCTCCGGGGTTGATCCTGGACGAGGTGATGAGCTTGCCGGTTCCCGAGGGCGCCAACGAGTACGTTGGGACGTTGCTGAAGGGAATTCCGCTTGGGTCGCACCGGCACGCCGGAAGATATCGCTCACGCGGTGAAGTTTGCTTGCTCGGACGATGCATCCTGGCTAACTGGCGAGATCATCGGGGTGAACGGCGGCTCGCAGGCCGGTCGCACGCACCTGCCACCGAGTTCGCCCAAGCCGCGGAAGTAATCCTTACTCGTCGAGCACGTAGACGCGCAGCAGGTGCTCGAGCATGGTCGGAGAGTCGTGACACAGGCCCGAGTGAACCTCTGATGTCTGAATCACGGTGCTGCGGGGCGAGACTAGCCAGTTGAAGCGCTCGGAAGGCGGATAGCTGTCCGATCGGTCCGCTGTGAGGTCCGCCCCGTACGACCTTCAGCATCATCTCAAGATGCTGCTCGACCTCATCCGGATCGATTTCCGGTTCAACGACGCACAAGCGCTCGCGATCGAGCGCGAAACGGGCGTCGATGAAGTTCCGGGTGCGCGCGAACAGAATGACGCCGACGTTTAGGTATTCGCCGCGCTCCACGCGCGGGACGACCCGCACGATGGCGTAGTCAAACGAGCTGAGCTCGGGCATTAATCGCCTCTTTGACGAATGCGCGTGGACCTTCCAGCCGATTAGTCAGATATTCGACATATGCGGCTCGTTCCGCGGACACGCTCTCGTATGCTGGGTCGCCGAGCCAGGTCTCCGGAATGATCTCGATCAGCGCTTTCAGGTCCCCTGCCGTGATCCTGCTACTCAGTCGCTCGTCGGATGCTTCAAGCTGGCTGGCGTAGGGCAGCAGGACGTGAGTATTGATCTGAGGGAAACGGATCTGAGCGCGACTCGGGAAGCCAGATCCACTGTAGTGCGGATAGATCGACGCTCCGTTGTCGATGAGCCACAGCTCCCGGTGCCAGATGAGCATGTTGGTGTTGCGCGGTGTGCGATCGACGTTCGTCATGAACGCGTCGAACCAGACGATGTCGGATGCGAGCGTTGGATCGATCTCGGCCGCTTGCAAGGGATCGAAGCCGAACGATCCTGGCAGGAAGTCGATGCCGAGGTTCAGCCCGTCGCTGCGCTCGATCAGTTCCTGAATTTCGGGATCTGGCTCCGAGCGACCGATCGTCGCGTCCAACTCGGCGAAGACCAGTTCCGGAATCGGCAAGCCAAGCTGTCGGCCGATCTCGCCTGCCAGCAGCTCGGCGACAAGCACCTTGGTCCCTTGCCCGGCACCGCGAAACTTCAGCACGTAGGTGCCGAAGTCGTCGGCTTCGACGATAGCGGGCAGCGACCCGCCTTCGCGCAGCGGCGTGACGTAGCGCGTCACCACAACGGTGCGTACTCGTTCTTCGCTGAGATCTTCTTTCCGCTCGGCGATCATAATTCCTGGCTAACCTCAGTCATGCCTTGGCTGTGCGATTTGTTGCCGAGGCGTCTCTCCGTGGCCGCCCTCCATACTGGCGACAATTCAACGATATGGGCGACGCGCGTCACCCGTACAACGGTAGGACACCCAGCGACGCGTAAGTATGCCCCGGCGTGCGCTCATAACGTCGCCGGGGCACGATCATGCCTACTCTCCGGCCGGGATGACCGGCAGGATGATATGCGACGGATACTCCGCGGAATGATGGATCGTCTGCATCGCGCTGACGACCTCGCTCGATCGGCCGGGCTGCTCCCCGGTATTCGGGTTCACGTCGAAGCGCGGGAAGTTGCTGCTGGAGATCTCAACCCGAATTCGGTGTCCTGGTTGGAACGCGTTGCTGGTGGCCACCAGGTCGATCTCGAAGCGCGTCACCTCGCCTGGCGTGAGCAGTTCCGGCTCGCTCATCGAGTTGCGATAGCGCGCTCGCAAGATGCCGTCGTTGAGATTGCGGGCCATTCCGCACGGATGGACGTCGACCAGCTTGGCCGTGAAGTCGGTGTCCTTGGCGCTGCTGCTGGCGTGCAGCACGACCTTGATCGGGCCGGTCACCTCAAGCTCTTTTTCGAGGGGCGCCGAGGTGTAGACCAGTACGTCGGAGCGAGACTCGACCTCCCGCTGGTCGAACGCTCCACCCAGACTGAAGACCGCGTTGCAGCAGAGTCCGCCGCCACACGTCTGGACCGGATTGAGCGGGTTGAACACGTATGAGTCGGTCGGTTCGCTGTTTGGAACTTCGCGATTGAGCGCGCCATTGCCGTTCAGGGAGTTGGCGCTCCCGGCGCTGTGGAAGTACCACTTCTGCCAGTCGGTATGCGGCAGCGGCCAGTCTTGCGCCTCGCGCCAGCGGTTAGCGCCCATCACGAAGACCTTGACCGGCGCGTCCTGCTCGACGCCGTTCTCCTCGCCCTTCAGCCAATGGTCGTACCAGCGCAGGTGCAGTCCGTCGACATCGAGGTCGGCACCGGTCGAGTGCACGCCGAAATTGACTCGCCCAATCGGGTTACCGGTGCGCATACCCGAGTGATTCCAGGGACCGATCAGCAACCGCTGCGCGGCGCGAGCCTCGGGCGTCGCCGCGTTGGCGCGCATGCCGGTGAAGTTGCCGATGGTGCCCTTCAGGAAGATGTCGTGCCAGCCCCCGATATTCATCGCTGGCACGGTCAGCCGCTCGTGCCCGCGCGAGACGTCGAGTCCGGCCCAGAACTCATCGTAGTGCGGGTGGTCGACCCACTGGTCGTAATATGGAGCGTATTTTGAGATCAGCTCGTTGTGTTTCAACGGCAGCTTGCGGAACTCCGCTTCCATGCCGTCGATCATGCCTACGAGTTGCTCGTAATCCTCGGCGGCGTTCGGATCGTCGGCTTTGCGGCGCAGGATCGTGTTCACCGCCAGGACCGACCAGGTCCATGAGAGATTGAACGAGAGCTCGAACGCGCCGCCCTGATAGACCCATCCGTCGTGGTAATCGTCTGCCGTCACCACTGGGACGATCGCCTTGAGAGCCGGATGGCCGCTGAGCGCCGCCTGCCATTGCGTCAAGCCCAACGTAGGACTGGCTGAACATGCCGACGTTTCCGTCACACCATGGCTGACTCGACGAGCCATTCCAGCATGTCGTAGCCGTCGTTCCGCTCGTTGACGAAAGCCATGAACTCGCCTTCTGAGGCGAAACGTCCGCGCACGTCCTGAATGGCGACCGCATACCCACGCTCCACGGCCCGCAGGGTCAATTGCACCAGGTTCAGCGCGCTCTTGTCATACGGCGTGCGTTGCAGCAAAGTCGGAAACGGCCCCGGTCCGGCCGGTCGATAGATGTCGGTGTAGAGTCTGACGCCGTCTCTCATCGGAACGGCGACATTGCGCTCGACGGTCAGCGACGAATAACTGGGCATCGTCCCTCTCCTTTGCCTGATTGTTCCCCGACTTCGAGCCTCCCCGCGGCTTCCGCGTTTCCCGCATTCTCACACAGTTCGTTTGCAGCGGGCAGTCGTGAGCACGAAAATCTCTGGCGGAATTGGAATCTCCAGGTGGGACAATGATCTGCGCGCAAGATGAACCAGCACCCCTATAATGGCATCAGCGAAGCAACAAAGATGCTTGAAGTGGAGGGAAGCGGCATGTCTCACGCGCATCGCGCATCCGACTCCGACCGGACTGACATTCTGCGCGTCTCAGCTGGCGAGACAGCCGAAGGCTACGTCGAGGCGTTGATCTCACAGGGCGTGGAGTATCTCTTCTTGAATCCCGGGACCGATACGTTCCCGGTGCAGGAAGCGCTCAAGAAGCTCAGCGATCAGGGGCGTCCAGTCCCGAAAACCATCCTGTGTCTATTCGAGATCGTGGCTCTCTCAGCCGCGCACGGCTACTACGCCGCCACTGGCCGCCCTCAAGCCGTCATGGTTCACGTTGACGTCGGCACGCAGAACCTCGGTAGCATGCTGCATGACGCCCAGCGCGGCCATGGCGCGGTGGTGATCGCCGCCGGACGTGCCCCCTATACTGACGACCCGTCGCTGCGTGGCAGCCGCTCCAGCTATATTCACTGGCTGCAGGAGCAACTCGATCAGCACGGCATCGTGCGCAATTACGTCAAGTGGGACTACGAACTGCGCCGACCGGACCAGGTTGGCGAGGTCGTGGCGCGCGCCTTTCAGATCGCCGCCAGTGATCCGCCCGGGCCAACCTACCTGACACTACCCCGCGAGATCCTGATGGACGGCGTGGGTGAGGTGACGTTGAAGCAGCCGGAGCGTTTCCCCCCAGTCAAACTCGGCGCGGGCGATCCCGAAGCGCTACGGCGCACGGCGCGCGCATTGGTCGATAGTGAGAGTCCGATCGTGCTGTGTGAGAATAGCGGTCGCACTGAAGCTGGTTTCCAGAATCTGGTGCGGCTAGCCGAGTTGCTGGCGCTTCCGGTAGTCGAGTGGCGCAACCGCGCCAACTTCCCAGCAGATCACCCGCTCCACCTCGGCTATGACGATAAGCCGTTCGTTGAAGCGGCCGACGTCATTCTCGCTCTGGATCATGATTACCCATACATCCCACCGCGCACCCAGCCTTCGCCGGGCGCCACGATCATTCAGATCGATATCGACCCGATCAAGGAGAAGATCCCGCTGTGGAGTTTCCCGGTCGATTTGCCGATTCGTGCCGACGCGGGGGCAGCGCTGGCCGTCATCTTCGACTGCGCGCAGGAGATGCTGACCGATGGCGATCGGCAACGGATCGAGGCGCGGCGCCAGCGGCTGTCAGAACAGCACGAGCGTCAGCGAGCCGATTGGGAGGATGCCGCGCGTAACGACCGGGAGACCAGCCCGATGACGCCGGAATGGATCGGTCGCTGCCTGGGACAGCTATATCAAGAGTCGTCGGAATGCGTCTTTATTGACGAATCGGTGACCAACAACGTGTCGATGTGGCAGCAGATTCCAGTGCGCGAGCACGGCACCTGGTTCTGCAGCGGTGGTTCCGGATTGGGTTGGGGGCTGGGTGCCGGACTTGGTGTCAGTCTGGCGAACCCCGACCGACCGGTCATCTCGATCGTTGGCGACGGATCGTTCGTCTTTGGCGCGCCGACCGCCGCGCTCTGGGCGATGCAAGTTAACAAGGCCCCGGTGATGACCGTGATCCTGAACAACACCTGCTACAACGCCACCAAGCGACCGCTCGTGGCGAACTATCCCGAAGGCTATTCGGTCCGCGACGATCAGTTCGTCGGCGTGGATTTGATGCCGCCGCCCCGCTACGATCTGCTGGCTCAGGTGGTAGGGGCTCACGGCGAGCGGATCGAGCAGCCAGCCGACGTGCTTCCCGCGTTGCGCCGCGGACTGGAACGTCTGCGTTCGGGCCAATCCGTCGTGCTCGATATGATCCTGGCGCATCCGTAACCGGATAGCGCAGTCGCGGGGACGGTCAATCGGGCGGAAGTTGCGCGAGATGCTCGTCGTAACATCTTTCTAGACTGTCTGCTATACTCCCGCCGTCATCGTGTTGCATCACAGCATTGCTTCCCACAGACCATGTGGGTATAGACGTTCATCGGAGTCAATCGGTCATGTCCGGGCCTGTGGTTGGCAATTTTCGGATGGACGGCCGCCTAGGGAGCGGTACCTTCGCCACGGTGTGGCTCGCCTGGGATCCCGATCTCGAACGACAGGTTGCGATTAAGGTTCTTGCCGACAACTGGTCTGTCGATGAGGACATCCGTCGTCGATTCCTTGAAGAGGCCCGCATCCTCTGGCGCCTCGATAATCCTCGGATCGTGCGAGTCTTCTCCACTGGGACTTTGGATGACGGGCGGCCCTACTTCGTCATGGAATACGCCGACCGGCGTTCGCTCCTCGAGCGCATCCAGGCGCATAAGGAGCAGCAGACGCAGTTTTCGGTGGGCGAAGCGATTTCGTTGAGCCTGCGTATCGCTGAAGGTCTGATTGTCGCCCACGCTAACGGCGTCGTTCACCGCGATCTCAAACCGAGCAATATTCTCTTTTCGACCATGAGGTCTTCGAGCGGTAATTCCAACGAAAAAGAGCGCCTGATGCTGGCCGATTTTGGAATCGCCCGGCGGCTCGAAGGTACCGCGCGAATGACGATCGCTGCCGGAACGCCCTTCTACATGGCACCGGAGCAGGCCGATCCGACGCCGACCAAGGGGCCGAGTGAGCGCTCCGACATCTATTCGGCGGCGACGATCCTCTACGAATTGCTGGCGGGCGCCGTTCCGTATCCGTTTGAGAACGTGAGCGAGATTCGCCGAGCGCAGGAACGTCGCAATCGCACGTCCATCCAATCGATTCGTACCGACGTTCCAGACGGTCTAGCGCGCGTCATCGACAAAGGGCTCGAGCCTGATCCCGACGCTCGCTTTGCTTCCGCACAAGAGTGGGCTGACGCTTTGTCGCCATACGCCGTGGCCGGTTACGAGGAAGAGACCAACGACGTGGCCATGCGTCAGACCATCACCAACGACCGAACCACATCCCATGATGAAGAGGGTCATGCCGGACCCGACCGCCGACAGGAGCGTCGTCCCGTCACCGGCGTCTTTACGCGACTCTCGCGTTCGCAACGTCTTGGTACTGGAGTCGCCGTGGCGTTCCTCATCCTGCTCGGTGTGATTCGGGTGCATCCATGGGACATTCACCATGGCGGCATAGCGACCCCCACCGTTACCGCCCAGCCAACTCCTTCAGCGACCAGCACGCAGCAATCAAACGCGCCTACGGCCACCGCGCCACCGACCGTAACGTCAACCAACACGGTCACGGGCCTGCAACAGCTCAAGGACACGTTTTCGCTGATGAATACCAATGAATGCATTCAGAATGCGTTGCGCCCTGGCACCGATGCGGTCTATGGATGCGACGACATGAACTACCACGTGACCTATACCGACTACATCTCCAATATCGAGATGGTCCTCAATTACACCAATCTCAGGTCAAACTACAGCACCACGGCCGAGAATTGGTCGTACAAGAGCAATCCGAACGTCATTCAGGGGCAGTACCTGGAATTCGTCGATCAGAACGGGTTTGCTGAGATCTTCTGGACGTTCAACAACCAGCACATGTCGGGCGAGGCGGTTGCCCCCGATAGCAGCATGGTCAATCTGAAGCAGTGGTGGTCCACCGTCGCAAACGTGAAGCCAGCTGGTTGACGAAGGGATCTCTGCATCGCGCCAAGCGGGCGGACTAAGGGTGACCGGGCCGCGGCTGGCGTGCCGATCGGGCGCGACTTCGAGCGAGGTGCAGCGCTACCCAAGCCGGTGCAGGATGCCGTAAATCGCTAACCAGGCACCGGTCTGCACCGCCCGATGGATGGCGCCTCGCGCCACTTGCGAGATCTCCCCTTCCATGTTGGCCCGTTTCATCAGATCCCCGACCATGGCGTTGAGTGGCCCGGCCCGAACAACAAAGGGATCCCGGCGACGCAACATGATCCAGGTTCCGGCCGCCGCGGCGCCCGTCAGGATCAGCAGCGCAGTGACGTCGCGCCACCAGATACTCCGTGACTGATGCCAACGGCTGTCGGTTGGCAGGCCGACCTGCGGTGTGGTGTCGAGTTCGTTGAGATTGATGGTTGACCCGACGGCCGCCAGGCCCCAATTTGCGCTAACTACGTCACTCACATCCCGCATGACCGCCTTGTTGTTGAGCGAGATGACCGCGCCGGAGAGGATGACCTGCGGTATCAGGAGCAGTGGCAACACCGCCATGGCCTTGTCCGACGCGTTAACAGCGGCGGAGATCAGCAACGCGATCGCCATCGACCCGATACCGGCGATGACCACGTCGAAAAACAGCTCGCCGCCCGGCCACAATCCCGTTGCCGAGCTCGTTGGTCCACCCTGACCGTGGGTTGCGATCAACACCAGCACGATGGCTTGAACGATCGTGAGTAGCCCAAGCACGATCAGCTTGGATGCAATGTAGGCCGAAATCGAGAGTCCAACCGCGCGTTCACGCCGGTAGATCGGCAGCTCTTTGACGATCTCCCGGATGGAGTTCACCGATCCCATGAAGGTCACGGCCAGCACGATCATGAGAGCCACCATGCTTGCGTTGGAGTGATTGAACGCGGCGCCAGGGTTGAGCGAGTTCTTGGGGGCGATGGCGTAGATCAGGATGCCGAGGACCGGAGCCTGGAGCAGCAGCGTCAGCAGACCGCGTCGGTCGCTGGTGAGGACCGAGAGATAGCGGAACGTCAGCGTCTTGAACTGCTTCATCCAGTCCTGTTGTGGTTGGGGCGGCAGGGTCAGCATTGGTGAGTTGCGGCGGATGTCCTGACGCCCCATGAGCGGCTGGTTGACGTACCCCTCATAGAAGGGATGCGAGCGGAAGAGTTGCTTCCAATCCCGCTCGCGGTCGTCATCGAGCTGCGAGAAGATGTCGGCATAGTTGGTCTCGCCGAAATAGGTGAGCGCATCGCGTGGTGGTCCGAAATAGGCCGCTCGACCGCCGCCAGCCAGGAAAAGGACGCGATCGCAGAGCTCGAGGCTTTGCACGCTGTGCGTGACCACCACGATCGTTCGCCCGCCGTCCGCCAGCTCGCGCAGCAGTGTCATGATCGTCTTCTCGTAGCCAGGGTCGAGGCCTGAGGTCGGCTCGTCCAGAAACAGCAGTGAGGGTTTGGTGATCAGTTCCAGGGCAATGCTGGCACGCTTGCGCTGACCACCGGAGAGCCGTTCGATCTGAAGATCCGCTCGTTCCTCCAGGCCCAGCTCGGTCATCACTTCCTGGACACGGCGGCTGCGGTCGGCGGGCCGGACGTCCGGCGGGAAGCGCAATTCCGCCGCGTACTCCAGCGCACGGCGCACCGTGAGCTGGGGATGCAGTACGTCATCCTGCGGCACATAGCCGATGCGCTGGCGCAGGTCATCGTACGACTCATACAGATCCCGGTGATTGTAAAGAACCGTTCCCTCGTCGGCCGGCCGGAACCCCGCCAGCGCGTTGAGCAGTGTCGATTTGCCCGCGCCGCTGGGACCGACCACCGCCAGTAGGCTGCAGCGCCCCAGCGAGAACGAAACGTCGTCCAGTAGCACGCCCCGGCCAGCGTTGACGGTGAGATCAAGTGCTTCGAACGTGATCTCACCGGTGTCAATGTACTCCTCGAGCGTCCCTTTGATCAGGCGGAAGAGATGATGTCCGATGGTGACGTAGTCGTTGCTGGTGATCACGGCGCGCGTGATCCGCTTGCCATTGACGAACGTGCCATTGTGGCTGCTGAGATCGATCAGGACGAACGATTCGCCGTCGCGCCGTAGCTCAGCGTGATGTCGTGACACGAGCAGGTCGTCGACGATGACATCATTGTCAGCCGCTCGTCCAATGCGGGTTAGCGTGAGGTCTGGTCGGTGGATGAAGCTGGCCTCACCGAACGGGCGAATCGGCAACGGCTTGTCCCGATCCGGTACCGGCACCGGATTCTCACGCTCGTCAATCGATGGTGTCAGCGGATCGCTTGAATGGTCCGGATCATGATGACCATTCTTTTCGATCACGAGTGGGGCTGACTCTTTGACCGCATCGGAGGCGGCGTCTCGATCAACGACGATCACGGGATCGGGTTCGACTGGAGTCGGATCCCGACGAGCGTTGCCGTTGAGCACTTGCTGAACGTCGTCAGTTGACACGGATCGCTCTTCGGCGCCGCGGCCGTTTTGCTGATCCTGCTGTGGAACCAATCTGAGGTGTGCGCCGTCCTCTTTGTCCCCGAGCATCAGGTCGATGGGACCAGAGAAGACGAGTTCCGTTACGGGTGCACCGGCGTGGAAAGAACCGTTGCGGCTGTTGAGGTCATGATAGACCCAGGCGTCGCCCTTCCAGCGCACTTCCGCATGCTGACGCGACACCAAGCCCTCGGTGAGTTGGATAGTCGAACCGGTCTGGCGACCAATACTCACGATTTGGTCGTCAGAGAATGTGTACGTTCGACCAGAGACGGTGACCTGGAGAGTTGACACCGGTGTCCACCACCGCACTCAATTCGATCTGACGTCGATTGACATCCTAACACCTAGGCCGGTGGTCTGCTATACTGCCCCATCGTCGATGTGCAATGCGCGGACAATCCATCTCCCGGATGCCACGCAGGTCGTCACCGGAGACCGTTCACCATGTCCGGGCCCGTCATTGGAAACTACCGCGTCGAAAGACGTTTGGGGAGTGGCACGTTTGCCACTGTCTGGCTTGGTTGGGACCCGGACCTCGAGCGCCACGTCGCCATCAAAGTCCTCGCCGACAACTGGTCAGCTGACGAAGATATTCGCCGCCGATTCTTGCAAGAGGCGAAAATCCTCTGGCGATTAGATCATCCTCGCATCGTCCGCGTCTTTCTTACTGGCACGTTACCCGACGGTCGGCCCTACTTCGTCATGGAGTATGCCGACGGCGGTTCGCTACACGAACGCATTCAGGCACGCAAAGCCGAAAAGAAGCCATATTCGATCAAAGAGGCCGTCGAGATCAGTTCTGACATTGCCGATGGGCTGATCGTGGCGCACGCGCGCGGAATTATCCATCGCGATCTGAAGCCGAGTAACGTGTTGTTCACCAAGGCACGCTTGATCGGACGCGAGTCCGTCGGTGAAAAAGAACGGCTGATGCTGGCCGACTTCGGGATCGCACGCCAGTTGGAGCGTGCGACCCACATGACCATCACCGCTGGCACGCCCTACTATATGTCCCCGGAGCAGGCCAACCCGCAGCCTGGCATCGGCCCAAATCAGCAGTCTGACGTCTACTCTGCTGCCACCGTGCTCTACGAACTACTAACCGGGGATGTCCCGTACCCGTTCGAGTCGATCAGTCAGATCGTTCGAGCGCAAGAGCGGGGGGAGCGGCAGCCGATCCGATCCATTCGACCGGACGTACCTGAACAATTGGCACACGTGATCGACACCGGGCTGGAGACGAGTCTGGCTCAGCGCTTCAGCTCGGCTCGCGAGTGGAAGGACGCGATCGCTCCCTTTGCCAGCGACACAGGTGTCGTGGTGCCGCGTATCCAGGCAGATCAACCCACGCTCGATCCCGATCGACTGGCGCAGCAACAGAAGGAAAATCGAGATTCGAACCGAAACGAGAAACGGAACGTACCGGTGCGGCTGGCCTGGCATCAGTTGCCGGCGGTGCGTTACACGTTCGGTGTCGGCGTCGCTCTGCTGCTGACGATTGGTCTGTGGCGCGTGGTACTGCGTTCCTCCAGCAGCAATCCGACTCCAACTCCTGGCGATACCACGCCGGTGCCGACACAGACTCTGTCAGCGAATACTCCAACTCCGACTATCGTGAGTACGCAGACTGACCTCACTCCCACGGTGAACAACAATGGCATCTTCGGGAACACGACTCCAACCCCCGCCACCGATCCTGCCGTGCAGCGACTCGAGCAGAACTTCGCGTTCATCACGCCCGACCACTGCAGCATGGGCTCACTCCAGCCCAATACGGATGCGGTCGTTACCTGCCATGACACCAACGTGACCGTCACCTATCAGGAGTACACGTCGGCAATCGCTTTGCAGGGCATCGTCAACACCTATGAGTCGCTCTACAAACCGAAGGTCACGACGTGGCAATTTGGATCGGCGAGCAATGCGCCTACTCAAGGGACATTGCTGCAGTTCCTCAATGCCAACGGCCAGGCCGTCCTCGTATGGACGCTCGATAGCCAGAACATGTCGGGGACGGCGGTTTCAGCCAATGGCGATCAGTCGGCGCTACATCAGTGGTGGATTGATGTTGGCGGTGTGCGTCCCGGGTCCTAATGCGGTATCTCGACATGCCGATGGACGGCCATTGTTGGAGGGAAGCGGTTCGTGAACCCGGTTAGCCTCGTACGCCTCGAAGCCGAGCTTGAGTATGGCGCAGCGATCCGTGGCGATATTGTCCCGGTGACTCCGCAGAATGCCAGTGACGTGCCGCTCGTGACAATCGCCCGATACACATCTGGCTACGTGCGTTTGTTGCGCGGTGATTTGACTGTCGCTGAGCGAGAACGCCTCACTCTACTCCAGCCGGATGATCTCTTCGTGATGCTCGACGCGCAATGGCACGAACTGGGCTTCACACGCGTCATTCACTGCTCCTGGTACGTAATCAATCGCATTCCTGACCCGGCAGAGTTCCCCGATGTGCTGCTGCGCGATGGCCGGTTTGTGATTGAAGAGGGCGGTCAGATCGCCGCCGAGGCCTGGTCGTCGCAGGATGGCTTGCGGGCCGCCGAGGTGGAGGTGGAAACGGCAGAGCCGTTCCGCCGACGTGGCTTTGGGCGTCAGGTGGTGGCGGCCTGGACCCGTCACGTGCGGCGGGACGGGAAGATCGCCCTCTACAGTCATCTGCAATCGAACCAGGCTTCACGGGCCCTCGCTGCGAGTCTGGGCGCCTGGAAATACGCCGAGACGCGCGAGTTCTTCGGCAACCCACCTGCATGATCTCGCCAACCTAACCGCTACCCCGCGAAATCGGAGTGAAGCACCGACCAGACATGTGCGACAAGCTCTGGGATGTGTAATCTATTGTCCTGAAGATTGATTGTGACCTGATGACCGATCGCTCACCGAGAGCGTCGAACAGCGTCCCGGGGGAGCTCAATGGAGCAGGGCTGATCGCTTTTGTCGGCCTGCTCGGAGGCGTCGTAGTGGCGGCGTTCGTCGGGCGCAAGAAGGAGTCGAGCTAAGCTTGGTGAGCCTCGAGCGGCTGCCACGCAGCCGATTAGGAACCGCGTGGCAGCCAAGGTTAGCGTGAAGCCGAATTACGAATCAATCGGCGGCATTGCTCGGGCGAACCGTGGCGAACTCGACGAAGTAGTGCGGCTGACCGGATGGATCGGCAACGCCGAAGACCTTGCCGAATGGCTTCTGCTCCAGTGGCACGGTTACCTTTGACTGCGCCGAGAGTTCACGGAAGGCACCATCGGCATCCTCGACGACCCAGTAGATTTCCCGCTCGCCGCTTCCCCCGAGCGACTCGTCACTTGCGATGGCGAACCCCGCTCCGTTGCGATCCCGAAACTGGACGAAGACCGGTGCTTCCCGCACGAGCTCCAGTCCCATCACGTCGACGAAGAACCGCTTCGTGGTTGCGATGTCACTCACGTATTCCAGAACAAATGCATAGCTTGGGTTGGTTGCGTCGGACATTGGTGGTCATTCCCTTTCACTTAGCTGCTGGCTCAAAGTCGCCTGCACTCAGCGTATGGGATCGACGCGACAGCCCTATGTCGGGATTTATCTTGAGACGTCGCGATGTAGTTTGTTCAGGAGATGGTGGGTTCGACGAGCAACAGTGGGATATCGGCGACAACCGCGTCGAGGGCTCGTTGTTCGACCGCATCCTCGGTCAACGTGGCGTCCAGAACACGCTCGAGCTTGAAGGCACGCGGCGCCTGCCTGAGACGGCACCAGGCGGCGAGATACCAGCCGCGTGGTGTGCGGAAGACGCCAGCAGGCTCGACGACACGCCGGGTCTCGCGCTCTTGCCCATCTCGGTAATGGAGTTCCAGCGCGACGCCATCGATGAGCGCCTGCTCGATCACTGCCGATGAGTGTCGCATGGGCTCGGCAACGTCCGGCACGATGCGCACCTGGCTGACCAAGCGGGCGGCGGACTCTTTGGAGTCGTTCGCCATGGCCGCCGCTATCTTTCGTAGTGCCGAGCGACCAGCCTCGGCGAACGGCATTGCACCGGCGGCTGCCAGAGCCGTGGCGATGGCGGTTGCCTCAGCAGGCGTCAGATTGAGCGGCGGCAGCGTGGTTTCTGCGTGCAGTCCATAGCCACCACCGGGCCCGGGTTGTGCCCAAATCGGAACACCCGCCTCCTGCAGCGCTAGCAGATCCCGTTCAATCGTGCGCGTGGTGACCTCGAACCGCGCAGACAGATCGGTCGCTCGCATCAGTCGGGGCGCCCTTGCACGCAACTCTTCAACCAGTGCATACAGCCGTTCGGTCCGGTTCATGTGACGATGGTAGCACGAGATGTCGACAGCAGCCTGTCGGCATCTCTCCGGTCATGCCTTTCGCACTGCCGAATTTGCAGGTCGTGGAGTCCCACACGAGTGGCACCCAACTTCTCTCAGGCGCCGCCTCGAAGCGAGACATCTCTGTGGCAGTTGTTCAGTTGCCCGCTCAACGACCGGGTGACGCATCCTGCGACGACCGTCCCATGACGCTTTGGGGAGCGACCTCCCCCGCTGCCTCGACCGGATGACGAGCATGCGACGACTCCTGGCTCGTCGTGGCACCCTCTCCCTCGAAGAACTCGTCCGTTTGCAGCGGGATCTCCTTCAAGAAGACAACGGCCAGCACCGTGGCGACCGAGAAGAACAGGCTGATGAAGAACAGCTCGTGCATGCCGCTTGCGAGCGAGCTTCGAACGGCGTCGAGGAACTGGCGGTAGAGAATCTGTCCCTGCGCCCCAAACTGATTGAACGCGCTCTGAATGGCTGCTTGACTCTGTGCGCTGATCAGCCCTTGTGGATCGGACAGCGTCTGCCGCTGCGCGGCCGGCATGGATGCTAGCGCCGACGACACTTGCGGCGGGAGCGTGCTCTGCAGTTGGCTGGCGAAGGTGTTCGCGAGGACGGTCCCGAGAATCGGTGCCACGATCACGCCACCCAGCGATCGCACGAATTGCTGCACCGCGTTGACGACGCCCATCACCTCGTATGGGAAGGCGTTCTGCACCGCGACGTTCAGCAGCGGTAGCAGAGAGCCAATGCCAATGCCGAGCACGATCATGTCACGCACCACCACGGGCCAGGTCGTTCCGGTCCCCAGCGTAGTGAAGAGATACGCACCCGCCAGCGTAATTAGCGCCCCGATGAACGCCTGTAGCTTGTACCGGCCGGTGCGGGTCATGATCACCCCGCCAATGATGGACCCGATGATGAAGCTGAGCATCATCGGAGTCAGTATCTCACCCGACGTGCTGGCTGATTTGCCAAGGACTCCCTGCACGAAAATCGGCAGGAACATCAGGCTGCCGAACATCCCCATCGTCACCAACAGCGCGATGATGCTGGTAGTGGTGAAGACGGAGTTGCGGAACAGGTGTGGCGTCAGGATCGGATCCTTCACCCGTGATTCGTTCCAGCCGAAGACGGCCAGCGCCAGAATGGCAAAGGCGAACATCCCCACAATCGCCGGGCTGGCCCAGGCATATTTGTTTCCGGCCCAGGTAAAGGCCAGCAGCATCGGTACAAGACCGATTGTCAGTAATGCCGCGCCGCTCCAGTCGATTGAGACTTCGCGATCCACCCGAACCTTCGGCAGTGCGTAGACCACCGCGACCAATGCGATGAGCGCGACCGGCAGGTTCATGTAGAAGATCCAGCGCCAACCGATGCCGTCGGTCACCCAGCCACCGAGCGTTGGACCGAGAATGCTGGCCACGCCGAAGACGGCCGAAATTACACCCATCCAGCGCCCGCGCTCGCGTGGGCTGAAGATGTCGCCGATCGTCGCGCGTGGCATGCTCAGCATTGCTCCAGCGCCAATTCCCTGGACGCCGCGCGCCAGGATCAACTCCATCATGCTGTGCGCCTGTCCACTCACCGCCGAACCGATGATGAAGACGATCAGGCCGAAGACGTAAAAGGGCTTTCGTCCGTAGACGTCCGAAAGCTTGCCGTAGATCGGCACGGTGATGGCCGACGTCATGAGATATGCGGTGAACACCCAGGCGTAGATGGAGAAACCCTTGAGATTTCCAACGATCACTGGCAAGGCCGTCGAGACGACCGTCTGATCCAATGAGGCGAAAAACATCGTGATCAGGATGGCCACCAGTGCCCACCAGCGTCGCTGACCAGTAATTCTGTTGGTTGTCTGGTGGCTCGGCTGCGCCTCCGCCTGAGCCGTTGCGCGTTCTAATCGCATCGATTGCTACTCCACGTGTCGTCGAGTCTGTTCAGCTTGCTCGCGTGACCCGACGACGCCTCCCTCAGTACCGGAACTTTTGGGTTACTCGCTGGCGGATGAGCGCTCGCTCGCTTCCAGGAACGGACTCCAGCGTTCGCTGCTCTCATCATCAGCGGCGGCGACCACCGCCCGCAGACCTTGCAGGAGTGCCGAAAGGTCGTCCTGGCTGAGCAGACTGAAGCGATGCTGCAACTGATCGCGGCCCTCGAACCAGAGCCGCTGGCTCAGATCGCGCCCGTTCTGCGACAGGCGCACCAGCGTTCGTCGCCGATCAGCCGGGTCTTCAGAGCGCTCGGCCAGTTCCGCCTGGACCAGTCGCTCGACAAGGTGGCTTGCGGTTGGTAATCCGATCCCGAGCAGATCCCCCACCTGGCTTACGGTCAAAGGTTCCTCGCAGGCCAGTGCAATCAATGCCTTCACCTGCGCGATCGATAGATCCAACGCGAGCCAGGTTAGCGCGGCCGGAACCGTCCAGGATCGAGCAACGTCCCGGTAGACCGAGACGGCTTGTTCCACGAGTACTTGATGCTGGTCATTCATTTCTTGGCAGTCCTCCAACGCTCCAGTATACTCAAATAGTTCGATGGTGTCGAGTGATTCGAGTAATTCGCACCAACCGTCAAGCATCGAGGGTCGGCCTTTTCAGTGCGCTACGGATCGTCGCGAGCTCCACGCTCATTAACGCCGAGGTGGCTGAATGTTAAATCATTGACGTTTGGCTCGTTCAGCCTCTGTGCAGGCGTAGAATCGTGAGTACCGGCGATATTGAACCGGCGATTTCTCGCAAAGAGTGACGAGCATTCAAAGGAACTCGCATGAATTCATCGGATTCGCAACATCTATCTGGTGGCACAAACAATGTCGTGCCGCTTTTCGAATCCCCCGGACGAACGACCAATGCAACACCTCCCGTCATTGAAGCTGAGCATCTCGGCAAGCAGTATGGCACCGTGCGGGCGGTCAAAGACGTCACCTTCACCGTGAGGCGTCGCGACGTTTTCGGGTTTCTCGGACCGAATGGATCTGGCAAGAGCACCACGATTTCAATGATGCTCGGGCTGGTCGCGCCGACCGCGGGTCGGATCGACCTGTTCGGTTACGGCGCCGAGCGCCGTTCAGAAGCCTTGACGCGGGTCGGCGCGATAATCGAGAGTCCGACCTTCTATCCCTATCTCTCTGGCCGTGACAACCTTCGGGTACTCGCGAAAGCGCGCCCCGGAGTCACGAACCAGCAGATCACTGAGGTTCTCGATCTCATTGGTTTGGGTGATGCAGGCTCCAAGCGCTACAAGAACTACTCTCTTGGGATGAAGCAGCGCCTTGGCATTGGCGCCACGCTTCTGCACGATCCGGAGTTGCTGGTGTTGGACGAGCCGACGAACGGCCTCGATCCGGCGGGCATGCTCGAGGTGCGCCATCTGATTCAGCGATTGGCCGCCAACGGCAAGACCATCTTCCTCTCGAGCCACCTGTTGAGCGAGGTGGAGCAGGTCTGCAACCGTGTCGCCATTTTGAGCAAGGGCGAGATCATGGCCGAAGGCTCGATCGCCGAGCTTTCAAAGCGTGGTCACGCCGTGATGGTGCGGGCGGGGAACTCGGATCAGGCCGCCGAAGTGCTGCGCACAGTCAACGGCGTCACCAAGATCGAGCGGGATGGTGAATTTCTGGTCGTCAGTGCTCCGGAAAATGTGACGCCGGAGATCAATGTCGCATTGGTGCAGGCTGGGGTTCCGGTCTTCGAGCTACGTCCAGCCGGCAACTCCCTGGAGCAGGTCTTCCTGCAGGTCACTGGATCGACTGACGAACAGCCTGCTGACGCGGTAGCAGCCAGCTAAGAAAGGGATATTCTTCGTGGAAAATGTAGCCGGTGCTGGCGCGATCGAACAAGGTTCGGCTCAACCCAATACGATTCAACGCGAGCAGGCGAGCCTCCGCTCGCTGGTGGCCATGGAACGTATGAAGATCGTCAAGCGCCCAATGACCTGGATCACTTTTCTGATCCTGATTGGTGGCGTGGCCGCGATCGTCCTTCTTGCCTATCTTTCGATTCACGCCGCGCGTCTGACGCCTGCGCAGAAGACGTCTCGCCTGAACAACTTCATCTTGCCGACGGGTATCACCCGTAGCTTTGAGATCGGCGGCTTCCTTGGTCAGATCCTGCTGGTCGTCGTCGCCGCGTCGCTGGTTGGCTCTGAATACGGCTGGGGTACCATCCGCGTGATGGTTGGTACCGGTGCCCGGCGCACCAAACTCCTGGTCGCCAAGCTCATCGCCGTGACTCAGACGACGGTCGTCTATTTGCTGGGAGCCGCGCTCGCCGGATCAGCTGCTTCTCTGATCGTCACCGTGGCCGGTGGACATACCTTGACGCTTGGCACGGTGAACGGCGCATGGTGGGGCGACCTGGGTCTGATGATCCTCCGTTCCTTCTTCGTGCTGTGGGTGATGGTCGTACTGGCGTTCAGCATTGCCAGTGTGACCCGGTCTGTCGCTGCAGGGATCGCGGTTGGCATTGGCTGGCCGTTCCTGGAGCAGATTCTGGCGGCGCTGCTGGGGTTGCTGGGCAATATCGGCGATGAGGTCAGAAAGTGGCTTATCTCGACTAACACGAGCGCGCTGACACAGCGCAACGGCTTCGGTCACCAGTCGATCGCGAGCGGTACTCCCGGTGCCTGGCACGCCTTTCTGGTGTTGTTGGTGTACTGCGTCGTGCTGCTTGCGATTGCGATCATTGCCTTCCGGCGGCGCGACATCGCATCCGGCTCGTAACCTCGGATCGAAGCTACTTGTGAAAACATCGGGTAAGCCAGTCGTCGTCGATGGAGGTAGGTCTTGCCTTCGCCGATCGATGACTTACCCGATGACCTTGGGCGAAGGCAAGCCGCGGCAGGACCGCGCTTACGAGAGTCAGTTGTCAAGCGGCAGGCTGATGCCCCGCAACTCGCACTCGATCCAGTGCAGCACGAGCCGATTTGTCGCAGGTTTGGCAGGTACGAGTGAAGGGCTGCTGGGTGTGATCTTGCCGAAAGTTCGCGACCCGCGATTCATCACCATCCGCCGTGGTGGGACTCTGACCGACACGGATCATCGGCTCCTGGCTCTGTGGGCAGCCACGTGCGCCGAGCACGTCCTTGAGCTCTTCCAGTCGGTTCGTCCTGAGGACCCACGACCTCGCCATGCGATCGAGCAGATCCGGGCTTGGACGCGTGGCGAGGTCACCATGACGCAGTCCCGCACGGCGGCCGGCCATGCGATGGCGGCGGCGAGAGATCTGAAAGGTGCGGCCCGGAACGCCGCGTACGCCGCCGGTCAGGCCGCGGCCGTCGCGCACGTCGCCGCGCACGATCTCGGCGCGGCTGCCTATGCCATCAAGGCCGTGCGGTCTTCCGCGCCGCGTGGAGAGGGAATGAATGCAGGGCGACTCGAATGCCAGTGGCAGCGCGATCAGCTGCCGGAAGCGATTCGTGAGCTTGTGCTCGATGATCAGCGTTTGCGAAACGAGATCTGCTGGTCGGTGTTCGATTGCTAGAAATGCCCTGCTACCCAGCGTGCCGTCTACGGCTTTCGCCTCGTACGAAGGTGAGACCGATACGCTCAGGGAGCTGAGCCTCAAAGGCTGATCATTTGTGGCGGGAAAGGGGAATCCGGGAGACGCGTTGGCGAGTCGTGTGCATGGCGTCTCCCGGATCCCTTGTCGCGAGGTGTTATGCGAAGTTTTGTCTGTCTCGATCAGTTTTTCAGTCGTGGATCGAGCGCGTCACGCAAACCATCCCCAAGCATATTCATTGCCAGCACGGTGATCATGATTGCGAGACCTGGGAAGGTGGAGATCCACCACTGATCTCGCAGATACTGTCGTCCGTCGCTCAACATCACTCCCCATTCGGCTGTCGGCGGTTGCGCGCCGAGCCCGAGGAAGCTGAGAGCCGCGGCCCACAAGATGGCCGCTCCGACGCCAAGCGTGGCGGCCACAATGACGGGCGCTACCACGTTCGGCAGAATGTGCCGGTACAGGATGATCCGATTCGGCACACCGATCACGTGTGCCGCGTCGACGTAGAGTTCATGCCTGGCTGAGAGAACCGATCCACGCGTCAGTCGCGCATACGTTGGCACCGAGGAGATGCCGACGGCAATCATGACGTTCCGCAGGCTCGGTCCCAACATGCTGACGATACCGAGCGCCAGCAAGATGCCCGGGAATGCCAGCATCACGTCGATAATGCGCATCAGCACGCTGTCGGTCCAGCCGCCATAGTAGCCGGAGACGAGCCCGACCGTCACGCCGATGACCGATGCGATACCGACCGAGATGAGCCCGATAACAAGTGAGATGCGCGCTCCATACAGCACGCGACTGAACACGTCGCGGCCATACTGGTCGGTGCCAAAGAAGTAGGGCGAGCCCGGGCTGAAGAGATTGTGTGACGTATCGATCTTGATCGGATCGAAGGGTGAGATCACCGGCGCGAGCAGCGCCACGACGATGAGTAGCACCAGGATGACGAGGCCAACCAGCGCCCCTTTGCTGCGCGACAGGCGTCGCATGAACTCCAGCCATCTTGGCGTGGGTTTGAGCCGCTCGAGTTCCCCCGATTTTCCCTTCGCGCGTGATCGTGTGGTTGTTGCCATCTCGTTTCGCCTCTCCTGTCAGTCGTACCGGATGCGGGGGTCGAGCCACGCATACAGCAGATCGACAATGAGATTCACGACCACGTAGCTGATCGCGACCACCAAAACGATGCCCTGAACCAGTGGGAAGTCCTTATTGAGAATGGCGTCAACGATCAGTCGGCCAATTCCCGGCCGACCGAACACCGTTTCGATGACGACCGTTCCCGCTAGAAGCTGACCGAACTGAAGTCCGAAGATCGTCACCACCGGGATCAGCGCGTTCTTGAGTGCATGCCGAATGATGACGCGGGACTCGCGCAGCCCCTTGGCCCGCGCGGTCGTCACGTATTCGTTCCGCATGACCTCGAGCATGCTGGAGCGCGTCAGTCTCGCGATGATGGCCGACGCGCCCAGCCCGAGGGTCACTGCTGGAAGCACGAGGTGTTTGAGATCACCCCCACCCGTTGCCGGGAAGAGCCTGAACCTCAGTGAGAAGGCGAAGATCAGCAGCAACCCCAACCAGAAACTGGGCATCGAGATGCCGATGAGCGCCACCAGCATTGATCCCGCATCCACCCAGGAATACTGCTTCACCGCAGCCAGCACACCGAGTGACACCCCAACCACCGCGGCGACCAGCAAGCCGGTTAACGCAAGTTCGAGCGTGGACGGCAAGTTGTCCATGATCTCTTGCGTTACCGGCTTGTTCGAACGGATTGAGCGCCCCAGATCGCCATGCATGGCGTTCCAGACGTAACGCCCGAACTGCTCCGGCAGCGGCTCGTTCAGATGGAGTTCACCTTGAAGCTTGGCAATCTGCGCCGGGCTTGCTTGAAATTCACCGAGCATCATCTTGACCGGATCGCCCGGAACAAGATGCAGCATCGAGAAGACGAGCAAGAGCACGCCGAAGACTACCGGTATCGTCGAGAGTATTCGCCGTGCGAAGTAAGCGTACATGGCCTCAATCCGTATCCATCTGGATTAGCTAATGTAGCAGCCAGCCACGACCGGATAGGTGTACCCGTTGAACTGCAGGCCGTAGACGTTCTTGCGCATGACGAACACGGACAGCTCATCGACCAGCGGCACGCAGACCGCCATGTCCATCAGTCGCTTCTCAAGCTGCAGGTACGTCGCTTTGCGCTTGGCCGGATCGCTCTCTTCGCGACCCTGCTGTAGCAGTTGATCGACCTGATCGTCCTTGAGCATCGACCAGTTGAAGTTGCCACCCACGTTGGCCGAATCGAACAACGCGTAGAGCCCGTCCAGATCACCCGAACGGAGGAACATGACCGGGCCGTTCGTCGCGCCCTTGTAGTTGTCCTCGTACCACGGCGGACGTGCCTGCGCCTTGATCTTGACGTCGATGCCGACCTCGCGCAGCTGACCCTGGATCAGGATGACGGTCTGCTCCGGGCCTCCGCCGTAATCGATCGCGTTGAGCGTCAGTTCGAGGTTCTTGCCGTTCTTCTGGCGGATGCCGGAGTCGCCCTTCCAACCTGCGCCGTCCAGCAGTTGCTTGGCTTTGTTCTGATCGAACGGATAGTAGGCACGCAGCGACGGATCGTCGAGCATCGCGGCCGTCATCGGCGCGATGGCCGGAGTGCCGAGACCCTTGAAGACGGTGTTGACGATGGCGTTCTTGTCGATGGCGTAGTTAATCGCCTGACGCACCTCGAGCTCGTCCGTCGGAGCCAGAATCACATTCAGCAGCCAGATTCGCGGAGCGCCGGTCCACGGCTGCTTCATGATTTTCAAATCGCTGTTGGACTCCATCGGCGAGAGATCCTGGCCAGCGACGACGTCGACCATCTGGGTCTCGCCAGATTCGACCGTCGTGGTGCGTGTGCCGGCTTCCGGAACGAACTTCCAGACCACTTTGTCGAGGTATCCAGGTCCGGCTTCGGCGGCCCAAGGTGACTTGCGCTTGTAGCCGGTCCACTTTTCGATGGTGCAGTGGTCTTTCGACACGTACTCTGAGATTTTGAACGGGCCGCTCATGATCGGCGTCGTATTAACCGCCGCGCCCTGTTTCGGTGTGCCCGTCGGCGAGATCATGGCCAGCGTGCCACCTGCCGCGTAAGTCAGGAACGGTGCGAAGGCGTCCTTGAAGTTAACTTTCGCCGTATAGTCATCGACGACGTCCGTACCGGTGTAGCCGGTCAGCGAGGCCAGCGCGCCGCCCGCCTTGAAGTTCGGATCGACGATGCGGTCGAAGTTCCACTTGACGGCGGTGGCGTTGAACGGTGTGTCATCCTGGAAGGTCACGTCATTGTTCAGCTTGAAGGTGAACGACTTGCCATCGGTCGACACCTCGTAAGACGAGGCCAGATGCGGCTGGATGGTTCGTTTGCTGTCGAGGTAGAGCAGCGACTCGGCGGTCGATGCCGTGATGTAGAACGTGATGGCGGACGGAGACGCGTGCGGGTCCATCGTCGGTGGTTCCTGATCGAGACCAACTGTGAGCGTTCCGCCTTGCTTCGGCGCCGGTCCAGCTGCCGTTGCCGTGGTCACGGCGGCGGCTGAAGCGGACGCTGCTGGCGAGCCTGATGCGCTGGTGGCGGTAGATCCACCCGCGGCGGTCGTCGCCGCGCCGGTGCCCGCCGTTGTCGGTGCGGTGGTTGACTGGTTGTTAGTCGAACTCTTTGACGAGCAAGCGGCCAGCAGCCCGAGACTGCCAACGCCCATCATGCGCAGCATCGTGCGCCGGTTCACGTGGCTCGAGCGAATCCCCTCAACAAGTTCGCTCCAACGTGGGATGGAATCCATTACTTCCTCCTCCGAGACCCTTCATCGAACTGCGTTGTCCGCAGTGCCCCCAAGGTCAGATTCGAATCCAGCAGGCTCGCTGGTGCATGTCCTCCTCTCAAATCGCAACGCCGACACGCTGACTGGTCAATCTCCCCAGTTCGTCGTTGAACGTCGCGGGACGTGTGTGTAGGCCGTTGTCCCATTCGCGAGAAGAGACTGGCGCGGGATCAGACGCCAATCCCCATCAAGAGCCCTTGTGCCAGCATCGCGGGACTGGTGGTGATGAACAGTACTCGCCCGCGGACTGGTGATTTGACGACTTCGAGCGTCTCTCCATCGAGGGATCCGATGGTGCCGACCTCTTGCCCTTCGCTTACGTCTTCATTGATCGCGACCGATGGGTAAAACATTCCGGCGTTCGCTGAGTACAACCACTCGAACAGGTTGAGTGCAGTCGGTTCGGCATCAGCCGCGGTGACCTGTTCGTCGGTCACACCAACGTAATTGAGAACCCGCATCACGCCGTCGGTCAATTGCTGCACCGCTTCGGGCTGAAGTCGACCGACTCCGCCTGCCTCTGCGATGAAGCTGGGAACGCCCCGCTCCACGCCGGCCACGAAACTCATCGAGCCTTTGGCGATCTGAATTGGGCGGTCGATCATCAGCACGTTGGGAAGACCGAAGACCTTGGCTAATTCCAGCGATTTCTGGTCGACCTCGTCTTCACCCCGACGGCAGATCGAAAACGGCACCAGATCCTCGACCATGTCGCCGCCGTGCAGATCGATGTAGTAATCGGCGTTGGCAATGAACTCGTTGGTCACAGCGTGCACCATCTGCTCGCTGTAGCTGCCGTTTGGATCGCCCGGGAAGAGTCGGTTCGGGTTCTGATTGTCGACCGGGCAAACGAACATGCTGCGCTTCCAGAATGCCGGCACGTTGAGTACCGGCATCAGCACCACGGCACCTGCGATCCTATTCGGGTCGAGCGACTTGCTTAGACGAATGACCGTTTCAATGGCGGGGTACTCGCCCCCATGCACGCCGGCGTTGACGAAGACAACCGGTCCCGCTTGCCGGCCGGTGATCGAGATAACCGTGCGCGGTTCCTCCTTCAACGCCTCGCCCGGCAGGGTCACGCTGTGTACCTGACGCTCTCCCGCCTTTAGCTCTCCCAGAAGTGGAAATCGCCTGCGATAATCAGCCGTTGTCGTCCCCGACATGTTCGGTTTTCCCTTCCCCAGGTTGTCCATCTCGTATGAGCGCCTGCAGGCGGCTCTCGTTCGATCGGTAGTGTTCGACCATGGCCTGCACCGCGATCTCGGTATCGGACTGCGTGAGGGCTTCGACGAGATCATCGTGCCGCTGGGCGATCTCCCAGCCGTTGATTTCGAGGACTCGCAGCGACAGGCTCACCAGAATTCCGAGCATCGCGCTCACTCCGGACCAGACCTGCATCACGCGGCGCTGTCGAGTCTCCGTGAAGATATCGCGGTGGAATTGGTTATCGAGCTCGATGAAGCGATCGGCGTCCTCCGGGAAATGGAGCAGATGCATCTGATCGACCGTTTGCTGGAGTGCTTCCCGTAGCCGATCGCTGATTGGCAGCGTGAGCTGCCGCACCGCGTAGGCGCCGAGCATCGAGTGGATTTCGGAGATCTGTACCGCGTCATCTGGCGTCAGCACCGCGACCTTGGCACCGCGGTGGGACGACGTCTCCACCAGACTCTCGGCCTCGAGCCGCCGAAGGGCTTCGCGCACGGTGCTGCGACTAACCTCGAGTTGTTCGGAAAGGCGCACCTCGGTCAGACGTTCTCCAGGGGGAAGCTCGCCAAGGATGATCTGCTTCCGCAGTTGGTGAACGACCTGATCGGTCAACGTCCGGTCAGTCGGCGGTGTGATCACGCCATCGCGCCCATCTACTATCCACATCAGCGAAGATTGTCCGACAATCAGACAATGTCAGAATAGTCGAGGGCCACGCCGGTGTCAATACGGCGTGGCCCTGAATATATTCATTGCATGTGGACGGAGGGGTGCTCTAGCGAGGTCGAAGTTCCGGCAGGCCGATTCTGCTATTTCCCGCCAGACGCCCGTGCGGCCTCGTCCAGTTCCTGAATCGTGGACCAGTCCTGTGGACGGCGACCGGACTCGACGTCGTGAACGATCTCTACCAGCAGATCGCACAGTGGCGTCGGAACGCCTAGTTGGCGGCCGCGTTCGACTACCGGCCCGACCTGGAAATCGACTTCCGTGCGCCGCTTGCGGAACTTGATATCCCGATGAATTCCCATGTGCCGTTTGATCGAGCT
This sequence comes from uncultured Chloroflexia bacterium, assembly GCA_963782955.1. GTDB lineage: Bacteria > Chloroflexota > Chloroflexia > Thermomicrobiales > Thermomicrobiaceae > CALAGB01. The sequence continues at coordinate 575,586 of CAWALJ010000003.1, forward strand.
TTTGCCACGCTCGGCCCATTCATCGAAGAACTTGTCCGTCTGGGCGATGCGATCCGGGTTCGTTCGGTCGAACAGCTTTGGGTCAAATCCGTGGATGTTCTCGAGTTGGATGTGCTGAGCGCGCGCTACGTCGATCACCTCGGCCACCACGCCACGTAATGCCGCCCGAACACCTCTGTCCTGCTCAACGATCTCGTCAACTGGGGCGTCGACCACCGAGACCGCGAAGCCAAACGCCGCGTAGCACAGCTTGCCCCACAGAAAACCGTTCAAGTTGTCGGTAATCTCGATCGGAGTCACGGTAGAGAGAACCTCGGCTACCTGCTGAATGCGCGGTGTCACTTCTCCGCTCAGTTCGCTGATGTAAGTCGGAATGCTGTTGACCAGCACCACGTGGCCCGGCTCGACCAGGTCGCCACCGAAGTGGATGAAGGCGCCGATGGTGCGCTCCGGTCCGACGATGCGGGCGATGCGTTCCTCATTGAGCCCATTCTGGTAGGAGACGATGAACCCATCAGGAGCGAGGTATGGCGCGATCGACTCGGTTGCCGGTTCGGTGTCCATTGCTTTGACCGCCAACACCACCATACCGAGCGGTCCGTGCTGTTCCACATATTCCGGCAACTGCTCTGGCGTAATCGCCGGGACGTGCTCGGTCAGATCGACGAAGCCGCTAATGCGGTACCCGTGCTCGTTGATGGCGGCGACGTGCTCGGCCGCGCGGTCCACGAGTGTCACCTCATGGCCGGCGCGATGCAACATTACTCCAGTGGTGCCGCCAATTGCCCCGGCACCGACGACGACTATGCGCATGGTTGTTCCTTCCTTTTCGTACGCTGCAGATCAGGCGATGGCAGTTGCATGCACGCCGCTTCGACGATCGGCGACAATCTCACCACCTTTGATTACCAGTCCGATGCGCTCGATCTGCTGCAGAACGCGCACGTCGCTGAGTGGATCGCCATCAACCCAGACCAGGTCGGCGAACTTGCCCGATTCGACCCGCCCGACCTCGGGGAAAGCGATGCCGTCCGCTGCACCGCTCGTCGCCGCCACCAGGGCCTCACGTGGGCTCAGCCCCGCCTCGACCAACATCTCGAGCTCGTACGCGTTTCCCCCGTGGGTCACGTACGGCATAGCCGCATCGGTGCCGCAGATAATCTTGACGCCGAGTTCGCGGGCTCGTCCGGCCGTTTTCCAGGCGTTCGCGATTGCCTTCTCGCGCCAGGCATTCAGGTAGGTCGGGGCGCCCGCCGGAAGAGCCTTCGTGCCGTGCTCGCGGAAGCGTCCGACTACGCTCAGGGTCGGGCACAGGACGGTGCCATGCTCGGCCATGTAGCCGAGTTGATCGTCCGTCAGATAGAAGCCGTGCTCGATGCCGTCGATTCCTGCTTCAAGCGCCCAGGTCGCTCCGTCGCCTCCATAGCAGTGGGCGGTGACGGTTCGCCCGTGCCAGTGCGACTCTTCGATGAGTGCTTTCATGGTGTCGAACGTCATCTCTGGCGCGCAGTAACCTTCGTAGCGGCGGACGTGTTCGGTCAGCGTCGCGTTGAATTTGATGAAGTCGACGTTGTAACGGAGGTTAAGCCGAACCGCTTTTCGAGCTTCGTCCGGACTGTCGGCGACGGTGCTTGGGCCTGGCAGGCTCAAGTGCGGCGGTAGGATCTTCTCGCGATCCATGTGGCCGGTCGTCGAGGTGATCCCCAGTCCACAGGCCCAGATGCGTGGTCCGGTGAACTCGCCGCGGTTGATGGCATCCCGAACCGCGATGTCGGCATAGTGACGAGCGGCGGCGTCTCGGATGGTCGTGAACCCAGCTTCAAGATCCCGAGTGGCGTTACGCAGGCAGTTGAGGGTGACATCCGGGATCGAGTTAAGGACGTCGCCGACGCCAAAGGCTGAATCCCCGGGTTCACCGCTGCCGATAATGTGGACGTGAGCGTCAATCAACCCCGGCAGGAGGGTGCCGTTCTTCAACTCGATGATCTCGTCGTCGCTGGTGGCGACCGTCCCGTGGCCATGGAACACGTCGGCGATGCGATCTCCGTCGATCACGATTTCGGCGGGCGTGGGAACGTTGCCGCTACCATCGAACAAACGCTGCGTGCGAACGACTGTGCGCATGCTGTTTCCTTTCATGTCAGGATTACGGCAGCCGCTGGCTACTCGGCGATTTCGCCGGACCGAATTGCCTCGACCCAACGCTGAATCTCGAAGTCGAAGAGCCGCTCGCCAATCTCCGCAGTGGAATCTCGCGCGTCGCCCAGTATGCCGGTTGGGCTCATCGCGTCCATTGGCGGTGGAACCTTCGCCTTCCAGCGGATCGACGCATCACCGGTGAAACCCTCGACTGCTCGATCCATGTCGACCAGATCCGGATGGCAGGCGAGCATCATCGAGGTCTCGCCCTGCGCGGCATGTACGCCCATACGCACGGCTTCAACGCCGAGTTCGTCATAGAGCGCCTGCCGCTCGCCCATGCTACTTTCGAAATCCAAACGCGCGTGGAATCGCACCTCTGGGTGCGCCTGACGCAGTGCTGGGATGACCGCCCGCAACGCGCCGTAATTGCCCCCATGACTGACCAGCATCACGACGTCGGTGAACCCATGATGAAGCAGTGATTCGGTCACCTCACGAATGACGGTGATCAGCGTTTCTTCGGAGATCGTTACCGTCCCCGGCATCGGCAGGTGCCCGACCGAATAGCCGATGCTGATCGCGGGAGCGACCAACGTGTCGCCCAGCGCGTGGGCCAGTCGCACCGACGACTCGTAGCCGAGAAAGGTGTCAGTGCCGATCGCCATATGCGGACCATGTTGTTCCATCGCCGCGATGGGCAGGATGACGGTGCGCTTGCCACGTGCCATCGCGTCTCGAACATCGTGCCAACTCATGCGCTCGATGAGAACGTCGTCCAACTGTGCCTCCCGATCTGCGTTGATCGAAACCGCGTGACCCTTCACGCCGACCGGCCGCGGCTCGGGTGACGAGCCAAACAGCAATCAGCGCCGTCTTGAATCGACGACGCTGATCATCGCAGATGCCAGATTGTCTGACAATCGGGTGTGGGCGATTGAACTCAATCGCTCGAGGCGTTGCTCGTCGCCACCTGCGGTTCGGATTGGGCAGCCTGAGCGCGCACGCTTCCCGAAGGCTGCATGGCCGAGACGACGGCCGCGATCAGGCTCATGATGCAGGAGATGAAGAATGCCAGATGGACGCCGTGCAGGAAGTCCGCCAGTGCGGCGGGAGCGTTCCCCATGCCGCCGCCGTAGATGAAGATGTTCATCATCACCTTCTGCGGGATCTTCGCCAACACGAGCGGGAACGCGATGGCGATGCTCAGCATCTGACCGGTATAGGCGAGCATCATGCGCACGCCAGCCGCCATACCGCGCTGCTCGGGCCGGACCGAGGTCATGATGGCGCTGGTGTTCGGCGAGCTGAAGAAGCCGGAACCGCCGCCCATCAGGGCCATCCAGATAGCGAGTTCCCAGAATGGCGTGTGATCGGTGACCGTGGCCAGCCCGCCTAGCCCGATGGCCGATACCACCAGCCCGATCGTACCCAAAATCCGCGGGCCGTGATGATCCGAGAGATAGCCACTAATCGGTCCGATGAACATGAAGGCAAGCCCAAATGGAGCCATCATCAGACCGGCGGTCAACGGGTCTTTTCCGTAAGGGCCTTGCAAGAAGAAGATCAACAGGAAGAGGACTGCGCCACGTGCCACACCATTCAGCAGGTTCGACAGGTTGGCGAAGGTGAAGAGCCGCCCAGCGAAGAGGCGCACGTTGAGCATCGGCTGGGCCACACGCAACTCGGTAATCACGAAGGCGATCAGAGCCAGTGGGCCTACCACGAACAGGATGTAGATGATGGTCCAGCCCCATGAGGGGAACGCGACCATACTGAGCGCCATCAGAAAGGCACCGAGCCCAAGAGTGAAGGTGAGGCTGCCGATCCAGTCAAACTTTTGGCTCGAGGGCAGCTTCACCGGCTCTCGCAGTCGTCGAATACCCCAGATCGTGCCGAAGACACCGAGTGGCACGTTCACCAGGAAGACCCAGCGCCAGGAGATGGCCGTCAGCAGGCCGCCAACAACCGGCCCAAGAACGAACCCTGCGGCCGCCGCGATCTGATTAACGCCGAAGCCCAGGCCGACGCGGCCAGACCTGAACGCGTCAGTCACGATGGCAGTGCTATTCGTCAGTAGCAACGCGCCGCCGACGCCCTGGACCATGCGCGCAACCAGCAGGTCGGCACCGTGAAACTGTACCTGGCTCAGCCCGGCGGCCAGTGAGCCAATGGTGAAGACCAGGAACCCCGCGTTATAGAGGTTCTTGCGCCCAAACATGTCGGCCAGACGCCCGATTACCGGCACGAGCGCCGTGGTGATCAAGAGGTAGCCGAGCAGTACCCACATGATGGTGAGAAAGCTCGCCTTCAGTCCAACCAGGATATCCGGCAACGCGATAAGCAGCGCCGAGCCCTGCAATGCGGCGAGCAATGCTCCAAGCGTAGTTACCGAGAGTGCGACCCATTCATAGCCTGGTGCCTGCTCCTGGTCGTTGGCGACCGCCTGACTAGGCATCTTCTGCATGCTGTTCCTGACCCTCTGCTTCCTGACCGATACCCTCGTCCCGCAGTAACGTGTTGATCAGCTCGATGTGTTCGATCTCGGCCGAACGCACGGAGCTCAGCTGCTCTAGCTTGCGCTCGATGATCGCAAGGCGTCGTTTCGCTAACGCTTTGGCGTGATGCAAAACCGCGATGCGTTCGGACTTGTCTTGTGTGTGTCTGAAGCGGTTGCGCAGCTGAGCACGCACACCTTCGTTGTCGAGCAGTTCCGAAAGATCGGCCAGAGAAAACCCCGCGATTTCGCGCAGTCGTTTGATCTCTCGCAATCGCTGAATGTCGTTCTGGTTGAACAGGCGCGGAGTTCCCTTGACCCGGACCTCCGGGGTCAGCAGGCCGAGTTCCTCGTAGTAGCGAATCGCCCGCGGCGTTAGCTCCACGATGTCGGCGACCTCGCCGATCGGCTTGAGGTCGCCGTCCTCGAGCGCGTCCTGGTTGTTCGGCCCCTGATCGACAGTCATTCCGTGATTCTACGGCAGTTAACGTGAACGTCAAGTGTTAACGTGGAGGTCATGGAATGAATTGCAACGGGCCTCGAGGTGAACGTGAAGGTCACCCCCCGTCGAAGACCCCGCACAGTTCGGGGCCATTGGGAGCGACGGCGCGGTACGAGAGATTCTTTGCCGGAAGGCCCAGCATGACCCGGGCAGGACTGTGCCTCTGCCGGTGGCAACTCGAGACTAGTCGCCTACTGAGCCACCGTGAAGAATCACTCTGCATCGTCCGTGGCCAACCGGATGACCGAACGGCATTCGACCCTTCTAGTACCGCACGATCTCGCCGTGTCCAGCTTCTTCGATCAGGTGCGGCTCCGCGGCTTTCCAGTTGAGGCGGTCGATATCGGCGCTCAGTCCGCCGAGCATGTAGCGAAGCTCGCTCGCCATGGCGCAGAACTGAAAACCTTCGGCGATGCGCTGGTTGACGGCCTGTGCGCTGGAACAGTGAATTCCCGGAGCGATGCCGTGCTTCACCGCTGACTCGCGTACATGCGCTTCGGCCTCGACCACGCGCGGATGATCGAACTCCAGTGGAACGCCGAGCCCGAGGCCCATCGATGCCGCGAGGTCATTCGGTCCGATGAAGCATGCGTCGATGCCTGGGACGCTGAAGATCTCATCGACGTTCTCGACGCCTTCGATGTGCTCGATTTGCACCACCAACAAGACCTCGTCGTTGGCGTGCTGGAAATACTCACTCGAAGTGGTGCCGAACGTAATGGCGGGACGCCCGCCACCGACGCTGCGCTTGCCCATTGGATGATAGCGAGTCGCGTCGACCGCGCGCTCCGCCTCTTCTTTGCTGTTGACCATCGGCACAACGACGCCCCAGGCCCCTGCATCCAGCACGCGTTTGAAATTCTGCGGATCATTCCAGGGAATGCGCACCATCGGCGCGGTTGACGATCCGATCATCGCGGAGAACATGTTGCCGAGCGTGCGAATATCGATGGCGTTGTGTTCGGTGTCGACAACCAGCCAGTCGAAGCCCAGCCTGCTGGTGTACTCGGCGACTTCCGGACTCGGGAGTGAAAGCCAGGTGCCAATAGATGGCTCTCCGCTCTCCAGTCGCTTCCGGACGTGATTCCCTCGCATGGCTGAGCTCCCTTCATCACCGTGGCGCTGGTCGTCTGTCGAACGAGCCTCATTGTAGCCGAGGAGAAGCTCATCTCGGTGACCGATGCGACGGGAAAGGTGAGTTCCGCGAAAGCGAGGTAGTTACTGGCTCACGGCAATGCGTGCAAAGCGCAGTCCGGTTTGATGCCCGATGCCCGGTTGGACGCACCGCGCTGCAGGATGACGGCGGTCGCGTCGCAATACCAGACGCCCCAATTGCCGTCGTGAACGACCTCGTTGGCCAATGGCGAGTTGCTCTGCACGATAAGCAACGAGACGTTCCACTTGTCAAGCAGGCTCCGCCAACCGGGTTGGAGATCGACGATATCCACATACTGGCGCGTGATGTCAGCGCCGTAGAGGTCGGTCTGGCCGTCGATGAAGACCTTCTGCTCGGGCCAGGCATAGAGGAGATAGCCGCCCCACGGGAACTCGTTGAAGATGTGTCCTTGCAGATTTGCGGCGCGAGCTTCGCTCACCGCTGCGACGGGGAAGACAGCTGGATCGAATTGCGCGTTGGTCAACGAAGTACCGAGCGCCATGCCGTGGTTGAGCGCGACGGCGGACATCACGAGTGCCAGGATGCACGACCAGATGCCGGTTGCCGCGGCACTGTCACCCATTTTGAAGGACTGCTGAACTCGCGCAATGGCGCTGTTTTTGGTGTCCCAGAGGGACTGAAGCTCAAGCGCCATCAGCGGCATGGCCGAAACGGCAAACAGCGGGACGTTTCGCACCGAATAGAGCGCGAAGGCCACGGTGACCAGCAGAGTCAGCAGGTGTGGATAGCTCGGTCGCGATCGCTTGAGTGCCAATCCACCGACAATCACCAGCAGCACCAGTAGAAAGAACTTCGGGCTGTCGGCGTGGAAATTTGGCGACTGATACTCAACGGTGATGTTCACCAGAAACGTTTGGCCGAGATAGCCCGTGACGTGGCGGAACAGGAGCGGACCGCTTGGATTGACGCAACAGGCGATCAGTGAGGTCAACAGGGCCGCGCCATGCCACCGTGCGCGAGCCAGCCATTGAGCGGAACGCCCGCCAAACAGGTACTCGGCCAGATCGCCGGCGAAGAATACGCCGATCAGAATTAGTCCGAACAAGAACCCGCCGTGCAGGTTTGTCCACGGAACGAACAGGGCGCCAAACAGCCAGAGATCGCGCCAGCGAGGCTCGGGCCGTTCGAGCAGGATCACCAGCAAAACAACCGCCAGCGACGTGAAGACGTGCGGTCGTGCCAACCAATGCAGATCGCTGACGATCGCGGCCGCCAGCCCAACGACCAGCGCCAGCAGTGGATCGACCCCGCGCGAGCGTAAGAAATGCGTGATAAGCGCGTAGGTGAGGGCGATAATGAGCGCGGTAAAAATGACCACGGCGGGCAGTCCGCCGAGGCGATCCACCAAGGCGAACGTTACCTCGCTCAGCCACTCGTACGGAATGAACGACTTGCCGAAGACGGTGTAGGACAAGAAATCGTGATAGAAGAGTCCGTGGTGATCGAGAATGTAGTTGCCGACGCGAAGATGACGCGCGAGGTCGCCATCGGAGTTCAACATGCTATGTGCTCGTACGAGCGGAACCGCGATCGCCAACATGATGAAGACGAGATCGGTAACGGATGGGAAGAGGAAATGTTGAATTTTGGAGGTCGTGACGGACGCTTCCCTGCTAATCGCTCGTTCCATTAGCTACGAACCACTCCGTGTCGAACAATCAAGACGGTTAACGCTCAGTTCAACCATCGACGATGCTGAACCGGAGTCTAGTCTTGTGATCTGGCGAGTCCCATGACCAATTAGTCACCGAAATGGGCGATCAGACGAAATTGAAGCGTCGATGCCCACTTCGTTCGACCGTGCTGGCCCTCAGCTCTGCAGGGCGCAATCGGGTTTGATTCCCGCGGCTCGGTTGGGCGCGCCGCGCTGCAGGATGACGGCAGTCGCGTCGCAGTACCAGACGCCCCAGTTGCCGTCATGAACCGCTTCATTTGCCAGTGGCGAGTTACTGCGCACGATCATCAAGGCGATGTCCCATTGATCGAGCAGTCCACGCCACCCGGGCTGGAGGTTGGCGATAGACAGATACTGGGTGGTCACCTTGTCACCGTACAGGTCGGTCTGGCCGTCGATGAAGACCTTCTGCTCCGGCCAGGCATAGAGCAGATAGCCGCCCCAGATGAATTCGTTGTAGATGCGTCCCTGCAACCCTGCCGCCCGGGCTTCACTGACCGCGGCAACCGGGAAGACGGTCGGATTGAATTGACCCTGGACGATGCTGTCTCCTGCCAGGGCACCATGCCCAGCAGCGACGATCAGCATCATCGCCGCGAGCGCCGCCGACCAGACGCCGGTCGACACGAACTCGCTTCCTGCCGAGAATGATTCCCGCACACGCCCGAGCAACCCGCGAGTCTGTTTCCAAATTGGGTCGAGTTCGAGCACCATCAACGGCAGCGCCGAGACCGCGAAGAGGGGCATGTTGCGCACCGAGTAGAGCGTGAAGGCGGTGGCGACCAGCAAGGTCATCAGACGTGGAAAGGTGGGGCGTTGCTTGCTCAGCGCCAGCCCTCCGATGATGAGTATCAGCGTCAGTAGGAAGAACTTCGGCAGGAAGTCATGGAAGTTCGGCGAACGATATTCGACGGTCATGTTGACCAGGAATGTGTCGCCGAGATAGCCGGAGACGTGGCGGAAGAGGAGTGGGCCAGTTGGATTGACGCAACAGCCGACCAGGGCGGCAGCGAACGCACCGGCCTGGTATTTCGCACGCTGAGTCCAGGCCCTGTCGCCATCCCCGTAGCGAAACTCCGCCAGGTCTCCAGCGACATAGACGGCGATCAGAATGAGACCGTAAAGGAAGCCACCGTGCAGGTTTGCCCAAATTGCGAAGAGCGCCGTGTAGCGCCATAGGTCTCGCCAACGACGACTGCTTCGCTCGAGCAGCATCAGCAGCAGAATCACCGCGAGTGACGTGAACAGGTGCGGACGCGCCACCCAGAACTTCAGGCTCACCATTGCCGCGAGGATTCCGGTGCTCAGCGCCAGCAGCGTGTCAACGCCTTTGCGGAGCAGAAAGTGGGTCACCAGAGCGTAGGTCGTAGTACCGACCAAGGCCGTGAGCACCACCACCGCGGCCAGTCCTCCCACACGATCGCTCAACGCGAAGAGGACCTCACTCAGCCACTCGTAGGGCACGAACGCCTTGCCCTGCACGGTGAATGAGAAGATGTCGTGATAGAAGAGTCCATGATGATCGAGGATGTAATTGCCGACGCGCAAGTGACGGGCCAAATCGCCATCAGAATTGAGCATGCGGTTGGATTCGCCGAGCGCGCTGACGATCAGCAGAAAGCCGAAGACGATGTCGGTTACCGACGGAAGCAGGAATCGCTGGATTTTTGACGCCGTTTCCGTCGTTTCCGTTGCCGCAGCGCGTCCCACCAAACTCGACCTACCTCAACTCATACCGATGATCCCTAAGCAAGTCTGTCCGAAGCGAGTCTAGCCTCGGTTGCAGATCATCCCTATGACCAAATGGTCACAAGCCCTCGTCGGTTCGATCTCGTCACTTCCGAAAGTTCGCGCCAAAAAAACACGGGCCGGGAAGCATATCCCAGCCCGTTGCATCGGCTCTCGTTCTGTCCTGGTGATTTAGCCCATCAGCACTCTGGCGGCCTCCTCGACCGCCGCCACACTGTAGGGTGTCTCGATGATTGCCATCAGTTTCGTGGCGCCCGCTTCAGTGTAGCGGGCGATCTCTTCACGAATTGCTTCGACCGATTTACCACGCATGAAGAACTGTGCCGAAAACTGTACATCCTCGGTCTTCCGCCCGTAGCGTTCCAGTTGCGATCGCAGGTAATCGGCCCGTTCGGCAAAGCGCTCGATTGGCCCAGTGAAGTTCCATCCGTCGGCGTAGCGCGCGGTGATGCGCAGCACGCGATCGCCGCTACCACCGATCCAGATGGGAGGATGGGGCTGCTGTGTGGGCCAGATGGCGGGTCGGGCATTGTCGAGCCGGTAGAAGCGTCCGTCGAAGCTGACCGACTCTTGCGTCCAGAGCGCCTTGAACACTTGGCACGCCTCGTTAAGCCTGCTGATGCGTTCACCGATCGGACTAGCGGTGATGCCGTAGCTGCGATAGTCGATTTCAGAGCGTGGGTTCCCAGCGCCAATGCCGAAATCCAGTCGACCGCCGCTGATCTGATCGACCGTGACTGCCTCCCGCGCCAGCATCGCCGGATGACGCAGCACGTTGTCGGTTACGAGCACGCCGACTCGAATGCGTTCGGTGCGAGCGGCGAGAGCCGACAGAAGCGTCCATGCCTCGAGCGTGGGCTGAGACTGGTCCCCCAGGGCCGTGAGATGGTCGTATATCCAAGCTGATTCGAAGCCGCAACGCTCAGCCGCAGTCCAGATCTCGAGCAACTCGCCAAAGGTCGTTCCGGGCTGCGATGTCTTGATTCCAAAGCTGACCATGCACTGCACTCCATGAGTCATGAGTTCGCGAATGTCGTACTTCCTTTATAGAGCAGCTAACCGCTGCGTTATTCTCGGCACTTCTTGGAATCGGACGTCTCGATGACGACATGATTCACGAACCAAAGCGCGAGTTTCAGGCAGATGAAGACGATTGACAGCACCGGTAGCGCGCAGCCACATCCGCTGATTTTGGACGTTTTGGTGGTGTAAGACAGTCCGGTGCCGCGCAGGCTGTACGTGGAGCGTTTGCCACGTTTGCTGAGATTCGTGGTGACGCCGCGCCCTCCCAGACTGACGCTCGTACCCCGCTTGCCAAAGTTGAGCCGTACGCCCGGAGCGATCTTGACACTCCGCCGAAAACGAAACCCCATCGTCGTTCCCGTCCTGCTACACGAAAGATCCTGTCTTGCATCATGTCACCAGTTCCTGGCCTGTCAACATGGTGACGGAATTGCTCGAGTCCGAACCATCGGAGATCTGACCCGCATCGGTCGTATCCTTAGCCAAGAGAGTTGGGCGGTCATGACCGGATGGATCGGCGAGGATGTCGGAATGGACATGGCGACGCCGCGATTCACGACAGGTGAGAAGGTGATCGATCCCCGGGCGATGGTCGCATTTCTGTGCGACGCCCTCAGCGTGGGCGCTACCTCACCGGTCACGACGATTGAGACGCACAAGTCCTGGGTCTTTCTCACTGACCGCTATGCGTTCAAGCTCAAGAAGGCGATTCGGTACGATTCGGTGGATTTTCGTCCCCTCGCTGCCCGCTTTGCCAACTGCCAGGAAGAGCTTCGACTTAATCGGCGTCTTGCATCGGACGTGTATCTCGATATCGTGCCGTTGACCATTAAGCGCGACGGCAATCTCTCATTGAGTAGCGACGGTGAGCCGGTCGACTGGCTGGTGAAGATGCGTCGGCTCCCAGACGAACTGATGCTCGATCGCATGATTCTTGACGGCACGCTTCACGAGGAGGACGTCAATCGGCTCGTCAGTCGACTGGTCGGCTTCTATCAATCGGAGCCGCCCGCCATCGTCGACGGCGTCGCGTTCCGCACGCTACTGCGGCGTGAACTCGAATTCAACCGTCGAGATCTATCCGGCGTCGGCAACGCCGCAGAAGTGATCGACTCTCACTTCGCGTTCCTCGAACGTGAAGCCGACATGCTTGACGAACGGGCATCGGCCGGTCACGTGGTTGAGGGGCATGGCGATCTTCGCCCGGAGCACATCTGCCTCGAACCCAATCCGGCGATTGTCGATTGTCTGGAGTTCGACTCCCGGCTGCGAACGGCGGATGCCGTCGATGAGTTGGCGTTCCTGGCGTTGCAGTGCGAGCGACTTGGCGCAGCCTGGGTTGGGGCGGCGATTATCGATCGTTACCGCACAACCACTAGCGATGCGGCGCCAGCGATCCTGATCTCGTTCTACAAGTCATATCGGGCGGCGATTTGGGCGCGTCTCGCAATCTGGCGAGCTCGAGATGCTTGCGACGACTCGGAGCCGAAGTGGCGGGCACGAGCGAACCAGTTTCTCGAGCTATCAGCCGTCTACGCGGGCCAAATGCGGTAGCCGAGCAAGATGGCAACGCGGTAAGAGGGCGGGGCCGCAGGAACGTGGTCATCGATTCCTTCGACGACACGTAGCGTCTCGCTTCTGATCTCGATCAACGGCCGGACGGGCAAATCTTCCCGACACCCCCTAGCCTTCCAGCAACTCCACGATTGAACCACCGGCGTTCAATCGACGAATCGCTTCAGCAAAGAGGCCGGTTACTGAGATCTGGGTGAGCAAGCGTGAAGCCAACTGCGGTTCGATGCGAAATGGTGGAACGGTGTCGGTGGTGACCACGCTATCAAGATCGCCCGACCCCAGCACTTCATTGGCTGTGGTGAGAAAGACGCCGTGGGTCGCCGCTGCATGTACGGCACGCGCTCCGAGTACTTTGGCCTGACGTGCCGCAAGCGTGAGAGTGTTGCCGGTGCTGATCATGTCATCCACGATCACCACCTCACGACCGATGACGTCGCCATACAGCTGTCCAGCGGAGAGTCTCCCGGCGCTACGGGTCTTCTCCATCAAGGCGAAGGAAACGTCCCGACCCGTTGCTGTTATCAACGCATCTCGCAGTGCCTGCGCCCGCTTCACTCCACCAGCATCCGGCGAAACGACGGCAATGGCTTGTTCCGCCGCCAGTTTCTTGGCAAAGAAGTCAGCGAACAACCGATTCGCTTCGAGGTGCTCGGTGCGCGTACGGAAAGCGTTCTGAAACGCCGCCAGGTTGTGGACGTCGATGGTTACAAACTGTTCGACTCCAACCGCTTCAAAAAGTTGGGCGACGTAGCGGGTGGTGACTGGGTCTCGTGGTTTTGTCCTGCGGTCCTTGCGAGCGTAAGCCAGATACGGAATGACGGCGGTTACGCGGCCAGCTCCGGCGTCACGAAGCGAACCGATGAAAAAGAGCAGGCGCACTAACTTGTCGTTGACCGACTGGTGCTGATCCGAGTAGAGGGAGTGGATGACGTAGACATCCTTGTCGCGCACGCTCTCGAGCGATCGGGTCTTGTGCTCGCCGTCATCGAAATCCCGTTCTTCGAGCTCGCTGAGATTTTGGCCGAGATCGGCGGCGACCCGTTCTGCGAATAGACGGCTTGGGCCAAGTGCGAACAGTGCGATGTCGGCGGCACCAGTCACGTCCTCCTCCTCGTCATGTTCACCCTAGGGCGAGGGTCTCTCTCGCAAAAGTGCTTCGACCTCATCGTCTTCGACCGGTCGAAAGTCCTCGTAGAATTGGCCTACGGCGTAGAAATCGGGCTCGATGCTCAGGCAGATAACCTCATCGGCTTCACGCTGAAGCAGCGACACCGTGTGTGGCGGACCAACCGGAATGGCGAAAACGACCTGGCTCGCACCCTGGGCCTTGATCGATCGAATCGCCGCGATGGCGGTCGCACCTGTGGCGACTCCGTCATCAACCACGATCACGTTTCGTCCTTCAACCGTCGGATTGCGCTGACCGTCGAACGCCGCTTCGCGACGGCGCGCTTCGGCCATCTGTCGTTCTCGCTCGCGTTTGACGTACTCCTCATCAGCACCGCTCATCGTGGCAATCGAGCGGTCGATGTAGGTTCCGCCACTGGCCGTGACCGCGCCAATCGCCAGTTCTGGCTGGGTCGGAGCGCGGAGCTTGCGTGCGACGACCACGCCATGCTCGCCCTTCAGTCGCCGGGCGATCACGTCCGAAACAATGACGCCGCCTCGCGGGATGCCCAGCACGACCGGTCGCTCCAATGACAGATCGACAAGCACCCGCGCCAGACGTTCACCGGCGTCCACTCGGTCGCGGAACATTGTCATCTCAGTCCTCCGCTCGAATGCTGTGTTGCGTTGGTCGCTCGAACCTTCATCTGCCACTGATCGATCACTGCAGTCGTGTTCCAGTTGATCGCAGCATGTCATCCAGGGACCGATCGCGCAAACGGTTCTTCACCACGTTGTCGTCGTCTGTCGAGACGCCCTTGTGCTTCGGGCGCGGATCCGAATCCGTGCACGACCTGTTCGGGCGTCAATTTCGTCGTTTATCACCGAACCGCAGCGAACATGCCGAGGTGGGACTGGTCGTTCCTCCGTTTTTTCTTTCCACACCTTACGGCAGACACCAATGCACGACACCCAGTCAATTTCGGCTTCGCTCCGGATTCGAGTTTGAACTGCGTTGGGCCGAATGTAACGAAGCGTACATCCGACCATCCCGTGGCACCTTCAACGCATACCTTTTTCTGTCGCTCTCATGGGCAGCTCGGGAATCCGATTGCCGTCGTTCCTTGATGCCATGACTCTTCGCAACCGGCCAGCGTGTGACACCAGCCGCCAGACATTGAGGATCGTCCCGCTCCGTCGTCGGCACCCACGTCGAAAGGAGGCGATGACCGTGTGCCCTCATGGTCGTTCCTTTAGTGGTCGTCAATTCCGTGCGAGTCGCGCTCGCCATCGCCGAAGCGAAGGCTGCGTTTGGACGGGTCTTGCAGCGATTCACCAACTTCGAGCTGGAGATTGACGAGGTTGTCTGGCGCCACGTGGACGCAGTTCGCACGCCAGTTTCCCTACCGGTGTCCTTCCAGCTTGCCCGAGGTTCATGAGCGACGATCCACAATGGATACTGGCACCAATTTGTCACGCCATGCCGTGAAATTCTGACACCTTCGCGTTGTCAACCCGCTGACAATACTCGCAAGAACCCGACAACTTCCGGGTGTTCGTGTGAACGATTGCGAGGGCAGTCACATGGCAGGGCGAATGAGATCGATGGAAGCAATCCACGATCGTTTGATCGAACAGCGGGCCGAGTGCCAGCATCGGCTTACGTTGCTACAAACAGAATTACGCGTCGCAACCGCGAGTCAGTGGTTGGAGGGGACGTCGACCAATCACCCGGCCGATGCCTCGTCCGACACTCTGCTGGCCGAGACCGACATCAGCACAATCATGGAGCTTGAGCAGGAGCTTCGAGAATATGATACGGCCCTGCTCCGTATCGCTCATGGCAGCTTCGGGCAATGCGTTGACTGTGGCGACCAGATCGATCCAGCCCGGTTGGAAGCCAGGCCGACCGCAGCACGGTGCCTGCGTTGCCAGGGAAAGTGGGAGATGCGATCAGTCCATGACCTCAGATGAAGGCGCACGTCAGTAACGGGTTACGGTTCGCCCACCCGACGAACCTGGAGGTTCAGTTTTGGATTACTTGCTTAATCCAAGTGTTCGTGGTTCGTCCGGAATAACGTTCACGGTCTGCAGACTGCTGCTCGAAACGATCGCGTCCACCACGAAGCGATGGGCGGCCCGAATCTGCTCAATCATGAGCGTCTCGGCCAGCGTTCCATCGGCTGCGGCCAACGCGTTCACCAATTCGTAATGCTCCTCGCGCGCGACATCGTTCCGATCGAGCAGCAGATGCGCCATGTGGTGAACGCGTTCCACTTTGTCGAGCGTGCTACAAATCACCGCGGCCACTAGCGAATTCCCAGCCCCTTCGGCAATCGTCGCGTGAAACTCGGTGTTCTTCCGCAGGAATGACGTCGTGCTCTCTGAATCTCCCGCCACGTACTGCGCTTCACACAGGTTTCGCAGTTGCTCGAGCGTCTCTCCTGAAATCTGCCCGGCCGCGGATCTGACTGCAGATGGTTCGAGCAGTTCGCGCAACTCAAAGAGTTCGTGAATGTGCTTCAGCGTGATTGGGGCCACCACATATCGCTTGCGTGAGGCCAGGACGACGAAGTTCTCTTGACACAGGCGTTTCAGTGCCGCGCGGACTCCTGCCCGGCCAACTCCGTAACATTCGGCAAGCTGGCTCTCGGTTACCTGCTGTCCTGGCTCGAGCCGACAGGTGATGATGCCTCGCTTGATCCGCTCATAGGCCGTGTCGGTGAGCAGGGGTCGACGAGCAGGCTGGGCCATAGGAGATGTTTCCTTCATCCATCACTTGCGGGCGATTTCCAGGTGGAGTGGGTGGTCGCGATACGGGTATTAAGGTCATTATTGTCGACGTTTCTCACCATTGCAAACGAGTGAAGTCGCTGATGGTATCTCAATTGGCGAACATCAGGCGCCTGATTTCGTTGACACGGGCGCCGCGCTTTGCTACGTTGGTCGGGATAATACGATGCCCACTTGAGAGCCCATGACCCACTACCGGCGACGTGAGCCTCGCACGTTTTTGTTGTAGGAGGACTGAACCCAACGCCAGTTGACGACCGGTCAGACCAACCGGTGGGCGACATCTCGGCGAATTGGCTTTGGGCGCCCACATCCAATTCCCGAGCGGGCACCAAGATGGGAAACGTAGCACTATCTGGACGGTATGCCGTGAGAAATGGAGCCTGCTGAATGCCCCAGTTGCGCCTGAGTGACGCCGAATATCAGCGCCATCGAGATGCGATCCTGAGCAAGCTGGCCGAGCGCAAGCTTGACGGCCTGGTCTGTTTCAATCCGAACAACGTTCGCTACTTCTGTCGCTGGGGATTCATCCCGACCGAACGACCCATCGCGTACGTTCTAACCTCCTCGTCGTCGGCGCTTCTGGTCCCGAGGCTCGAGGAGGAGCACGCCGGAGAGTTTGTCATCGTCGATAACCTCCGCTCGTATCCGGAGTACCCTGGTGACCGCCACCCGATGCAATTCTTCAAAGACATCCTGATCGAACTTGGGCTCGAGCGGGCTCGCATCGGAGTTGATGCCCCAGGTTACGGGGGAATTTACGGTTATCGTGGACCGCGGGTCAGCGAATTGCTACCAGACGCGGAAGTAGAGAACGTCAACGACGATATCGAGTATCTTGAGATGATTAATTCGCCTGAAGAGCTGACGCTCATCGGCGAGAGTGCTCGCTGGGGAAACCTGGCCCACGTCTTCCTGCAGGAGTACTGCAAAGTCGGAGTCAGCGAGACCGAGATCTCGATCCGGGCTTCATTTGAGGCGTCGCAGGCCATGATTCGCACCTTGGGCAGCGATTACCGGCCGGTCGGTGGCGGAAACATGCCAGCCTTTGCGGGATTCCGCGGCCAGATTGGCAAAGACTCGGCCTTGCCGCATGCCATGACGAGCAACGCAAAGCTCAAGGCGGGCGACGTTCTGGTGACCGGAGCGGCGGCCAACGTCTGGGGCTACGGCAGCGAGCTCGAACGGACCATGATTATGGGCGAACCGACTCCGGAGCAGGAACGATTCTTCAATCTCATGCTGGGAGCGCAAAACCTCGCGTTGGATACCATCAAGCCCGGCATCAAGTGCTCCGACGTGGATCGCGCCGTTCATGCCTATTTCGATGAGCACGATCTGAACGCGTACTGGCGTCATCACACCGGTCACGCCAAGTCGACCCTGGTCCATGAGGCACCGTTTCTCGATACCGGCGACGATCGACTGATCGAGGTGGGAATGGTCTTCACCGTCGAGCCGGGAATTTACGTTCCGGGCTTTGCTGGGTTCCGTCATTCCGATACCGTCGCCGTAACCGAGACCGGAATCGAGTTCCTGACCTACTACCCACGGGATCTCGAGAGTCTGACGATCCCGGTCTAGGTTTGTTGACGGGCGGATCCTATGCCGTCGGGAGCCTGATGCCCCGTTTGGGACGTTGCTCCCGGAAGCGAACGGGATCCGCGATGAAATCCCGTAATGGGTATTCTGGGTTTGCTCCTGAAGAAAGGACGTGGTGATGACCGCGGTTTCCCAGACACCAGTCGAAACATGGTCCACGCAACAACATGAGTATGACGAGCGAGTCGATCGAGTGCGCCGCGCGCTTCAAGATCGCAAACTTGACGCGCTGGTGTTGTTTCACCCGATCCGCATGGCATATGTCTCTGGCTTCTTCCACCTGACGACCGAGCGGCCAATGGCGATCGTCGTTCCGCTGGAAGGCGATCTCGGTGCCTTGATCCCGCAGTTGGAGCAGGAGCACATCGCGAAGTCGCCGAGTGTCAAACACGTGAAGGTCTATCCTGAGTTTCCCACTGGTGGCACCAAGCACCCGATCATGCACCTCGTCGACCTGCTTCATGAGATGGGTTTGGGTGGAAAGCGGATCGGTTTCGACAACAACGGCGCCCATGATGTCAACGGCTACGACGGTCCCGACCTGACCGAGGTCTGGGATGGACACGCCGAGAAGGCTCGCGACATCGTTGACGGCTTGCGCATGATCAAGAGCGAGTCGGAACTACGCTACATCTTCGAGAGCGCGAAGTGGGGCAACCTGGCGCACCGGTTGATGCAGGAGCGCCTGGAACTCGGCCGCAATGAGATCGACGTGGCGCTGGAGGCGTCGACCGAAGCCAGCCGGATGATGCTCGTCGCCCTTGGCCCAACCTATCATCCGGAGTCAGGCGCCTGGGCAGCACCGAATCCGGCGCTGGCCATGTACCACGCGGGCTCAAACACCTCGTTCCCGCATCCGCTTGCCAGTAGTCTTGGGTTGCAGCGTGGTGACGTGCTGGTCACCGGAGCGGGTGCTGATGTCGCCGGGTATCAATCTGAACTCGAGCGTACAATGATCATCGGAGAACCAAACGAGCGATTCGTCAAATCGTTCGAGCAGATGCTGCACCTGCAGCAGGTTGCGTTCGACGCCCTCAAGCCGGGCCGCAAGCTCTCGGAGGTTGAGACAGAGGTCTCGGCTGCGTTCAAAGAGCTTGGAGTGGCGCAGCACCAGCGGCACCACACCGGCCATGGAATCGGACTCGAGGGGCATGAGGCCCCGTACATTGATAAGGGGGACGATCGGGTCATTCAGGAGAATATGGTCTTCTCGGTTGAGCCCGGCATCTACGTGCCAGGACTGGCCGGGTTCCGGCATTCTGACACGGTGGTTATTCGTCGGACCGGAGCCGAGCGCATTACATACTACCCCCGAGATCTCGCCAGCATGACCGTCCGATTGTAAGTCTATTGAGCTAACGATCGACGTGAGTTTGTGCGGTAAGCAAGCTGTGTGGAGGAGAAACAAATATGAGTGAGAACCCCGATCCTCGGTTTTTGCGTCTGTATCATGACGTTATCACTGGGCGTTTGAGCCGACGCCAAGTTGTTCGGCGTGGCGTCGCGCTGGGACTTTCCGGCGGCGTAATTGGTTTGCTGCTCGATGCCTGCGGTGGCGGATCGAGCAAATCGACCACGACATCGTCGACCTCGACCTCATCCACGAGCGGCGGGTCGTCGAGCACGCCGGCGTCAACATCGACCACGTCGTCCTCAAGTGGCAGCGCTTCGCCAGCCGCGACGTCGGCAGGCACGTCAACGTCATCGAGTGGTGGGACCGCCAAGCAGGGCGGCAGCATCATCATCGGAACGCTGGGTGAGGCTTCGACCATCAACCCGTTCGTGGCGAACGAGTCCGAGGGAACCTGGCGTTGCCAGATGCTTTACGATCAGCTCGTAAGCATTGATCCGGCCACGCTCAAGCCAGCGCCGGGCATCGCCAAGTCCTGGGATATCAACAACCTCACCTTCACCTTTCACCTGCGTGACAATGTGAAGTTCTCCGACGGCAGTAGCCTGACTGCCGACGACATCGTCTTCATGATGAAGGGCATCCTCGACAAAAAGACGGCCAGCCCATACCAGTCGTATCTCTTCTCGATTGAGGGTGGACAGGCCTACGCCAACGGCACCGCCCAGGATGTTTCCGGCATCAAGGTCGTCGATCCGATGACCATTCAGGTCACGTTGGCGACTCCTGATGCGTCCTTCTTGCTCAATCTGCGTTACGTGCGTGGCGTGCCGTCGAAGCAGCTGCAAGGCAAAGACCTGTCGCTCGCCTCGAAAGACCCGTTCTGGCAGAATCCCGTTGGCGCAGGCCCATTCCAGTATGTTTCCTGGACGACCGGTGCCGACTTCGTTGCCAAGCGCAACGACAATTACTACGACGCGCCAAAGCCGTATCTCGACAAATTCACGCACCGTGCCATCACCGACTCCGATTCGCTGGCCAACGCGCTCCTCTCCGGTGGCATTGATGGGACGATCTACGCCAATCCGGCCACCTATCAGCAGATGAAGTCAAACAGCAGTCTGTTGGTACTGGTGCCCCCGTTCGCCGAGGTCGATGGCTGGTACTTCAACCAGAAGAACGCATACCTGGCCAAAACCGAAGTCCGTCAGGCGGTGGCGTACGCGCTCGACATGGAGCAGTTCTCGAAGGACTCGCTCTTCGGTCTGGGCAAGCCAGGCGTGAGCCCGATCCTTCCCGGGAACTACGCGTATGACAAGAGCCTGCAGCCGTGGCCGTACGACGAGGCGAAAGCCAAGTCGCTGTTGCAGCAGGCAGGCACGCCACCCGACGGTATCGTCTTCGCGGTCAACCAGGGCAACGTTCTGCGTGAGGACTTCCTGACCTACACGCAGCAGCAGCTCTCCAAGATCGGTTGGAAGATCACTCCGAAGCAGATGGAGTGGGCCACGCTGGTCAACAATACGCAGAGCAAGAACTTCGACGTAGTCTGCGGACCGGGCTCGACCTATGCGGCGCTCGATCCAGGCGAACTCTATCAGGAGTACGCAACCGACGGATCCGAGAACGATATGAGCTACAGTAACCCGGATCTGGACAAGCTGCTCAAACAGGCGCGGCAGACGATCGACATCAATCAGCAGATCCCGATCTACGCGCAGATTCAGAAGACGTTGACGCAGCAGTTCCCATCGACGTACGCGTGGTATCGACCATATATTCACGTCTTCAACAAGAAGTTCGCTGGGTATACGGATCAGAACGTGCTGGTCGAGGGTGTGTTCAACGATCTGCAAAACTGGTACGTGAAGTCGTAACCAGGATTCGCTTCTAGCACGCGAGTGTGCGCTGCTATGGGTCGGCTTGCACGGTAACATTCGACCGCAAGGTTCGAACGTCAAGCCGGCCCGCGGTCTCGCCGAACGTCGTGCCCGAATCTCACGTAAGATACCCGTTACGAACACGAGTCACTCGGTAGACATCTGCCTGTCGGGCGACTGACAAACCGTCATGCAGTGACTAGAAAGCGAGCACGATGGGAACCAACATGGTGGGCTACACGATTCGCCGGGTGCTCGTCGCGGTCCCGGTGATGATCGGCCTGACGATCGTGATGTTCGCGCTGGTTCACCTGGCCCCAGGAGATCCGGTTGAAGCGTTCATTTCGCCCAACAGCCCGCCGACGTTCATCGAGCAAGCGCGGCACAACTTTGGGCTCGACAAACCCCTGCCCGAACAGTACATCATCTACGTCGGCCACCTGCTAAAGGGCGATTTCGGCACGTCGATTAGCTTCGGCCAGAAGCCGGTGTGGGAGCTCATCAAGTCGCACGCGGGAGCTACGCTCGTGTTGCAGACGATCTCGTTGCTGATCGCACTGATCGTCGCGATTCCGCTCGGCATCCTTTCGGCGCTCAAGCAGTACAGCTTTCTCGATAACACGACGACGGTGGGAGCATTCGTTGGCTGGGCGATTCCCAACTTTTGGTTGGCGTTGCTCTTACAGTTCTATCTGAGCGTGAAGCTTCATTGGCTTCCGGCATTGAGTACGGGCCAATCAAGCGTGGCGTTTCCCGAGAAGATCAAGTATCTCGTCATGCCCGTAATCGTTCTGGCCTTGCCATCGATCGCGTATTTCGCCCGCTTCATGCGTTCAGCCATGCTGGAAGTGATACATCAAGACTATATGACCACTGCGCGTGCCAAGGGATTGCGCGAGATGGTGGTGGTCAACCGGCACGCAATGCGGAACGCGCTGATCCCGATGGTTACCACGACCGGCCTGCAGGTGGCGCACATTCTCAGCGGCGCCGTCATCATCGAACAGATTTTCGCCTGGCCGGGGCTCGGCTACCTGTCGTATCAAGCCATTACCCGGCGCGACTACCCGGTTATCCTTGGCGTCACGATCATTGCCGGTGCGTTCGTTGTTGTAGTCAACATTATTGTCGACATTTTGTACGTAGTGGTCGATCCACGCGTCTCATTGTCAGGATAAGAAATGGCTGATCAAATGGAGCGCCAGGAAGATCGGACGCGAACCGGAAAACTGACCGTCTCCCTGGACAGTGAGGCGCTACGTCCGGAACTCAAGCATCCGATCTTTCGACGCTTTCTTGAGAATAAGCTCGCGGTGGGTGGGATGGTCATCGTCATCATCTTCTACTTCATTGCGATCATCGCCCCGCTGATTCAGCGCTATCCGCCAAGTCAGATCCAGTCCGGTGCGCGAGACCTGCATCCGTCGGCACAACACTGGCTCGGAACAGACCGCAACGGACGTGACGTCTATTCGCGGCTCCTCAACGGTGGGCGTGTATCACTGGCGGTCGGTTTCGTGGCCGTTGCCATCATCATGACCATCGGGACGACGTTGGGAGCGATCTCCGGCTACTTTGGCGGTTGGGTGGACGCAGTGGTGATGCGCTTCACCGACATCTTATTATCAATACCTCAGATCCTGCTGCTAATCTCAGCCGCGGCGTTGTTCAACGCCGGTATCGCCACGACGATCATCGTGATCGGCGTCACCTCCTGGCCCGGCGCCGCGCGTCTGATTCGCGGGCAGATCCTGTCACTCAAAGATCAGGAGTTCGTGACGGCCGCGCGCACCGTTGGGGCAACGCCGTGGAAGATCATCTGGCGGCACCTACTCCCGAATTCTCTCGCCGTGATCATCGTCGAGGCGACCTTGTGGCTCTCTTTCGCCATCATCCTGGAGGCCACACTCTCCTATCTCGGGCTCGGCGTGCAGATTCCGACTCCGTCCTGGGGCAATATGCTGCAGGATGGCCAGCACGAGCTTTTGCTCGGCGCCTGGTGGCTGACACTCTTCCCTGGCCTGGCGATCTTCCTGGTCGTGATGGCTTTCAACCTGATGGGTGACGGCCTGCGCGATGCGTTCGACCCGCGGCTGCGACGCCGCTAGCCGGTGTCCTTCGCAGGACCCAGCGCAGACGTTGCGAAACCGATGACGGTTCACTGAGCACGAAGAGCCGCAATGAGAGGGGTGCACCACCAAGGGAGCACGAAGCCCGGTATCACGTGTGTCCGGGACGACGAAGTGAGAAGGTGTGAACCTGGTCGAGATCGATCAGCACACTCTGAGGAGATGGGTAGTGAGCGATTCGCGAATAGACGAGTTGGTCCACGATGTATTGACCGGACGACTGAGCCGACGAGACGTTGTCCGTCGTGCCGCGGCGCTGGGGGTCAGCGCCCCGATCGTGGCGAGCTTGCTTGCCGCCTGTGGCGGTAGCAGCAGTAAGTCGACGCCGACGACCTCGTCAGCATCAACCTCGGCACCGACCACTGCGTCGGGCGGGGCAAGCGCAAGTCCAGGAGCTTCACCGGCAAGTACGACGTCGGCGGCAAGCACCGCGTCTGCCGCGGCGGGATCACCAAAGACAGGTGGCTCCATCATCATCGGCACGCTCGGCGAAGCCTCGGGCATCAACCCGCTCGTCGCCAACCAGTCCGAGGATCTGTTCCGCTGCAAGATGCTCTTCGATCAACTGGTGCGGATCGATCCCAAGACGTTGAAGCCTGCGCCCGGCATTGCCAAGTCCTGGGATATCAACAATCTGACCTTCACCTTCCATCTGCAGGACAATGCCAAATTCTCTGATGGTTCGGCCCTCACCGCCGACGATATCGTCTTCACCATCACCTCAATCCTGGCCAAATCGACGGCAAGCCCGAACCAGACTCGTCTGACGTCGATCCAGGGCGCCAAAGAGTTCGCCGCTGGGTCAGCGACTGACATTCCCGGACTGAAGATGGTCGACGCCAAGACCGTGCAGATCACGCTGGCTGAGCCGGATGCGTCGTTCCTGTTGAACCTGCGCTACGTCATGCCGGTACCGAAGAAGATGCTCGAGGGTAAGAACCTGACCAAGAGCTCGCAAGATCCGTATTTCCAGAACCCCGTCGGCGCGGGTCCGTTCAAGTTCTCCTCCTGGAACGTCGGTGGAGACTTTGTGGCTGAGCGCAATACCAACTATTACAACGCGCCGATGCCGTATCTCGACAAGTTCACCCACCGCGTCATCGCCGACTCCGACTCGCTGGTGAACGCGCTCCTCTCCGGTGACATCGATGGATCGATCTACGCCAATCCCGCTGGTGCCGATCAGCTGAAATCGAACAGTGATTTGAAAGTACTGGTGCCCCCCTTCGGCTCGCCCGATGGCTGGCAGTTCAACTTCAGCAATCCCTACCTGGCAAAGAAGGAAGTGCGTCAGGCGGTGGCGTATGCCCTCGATATGGAGCAGTTTGCCAAGGACTCGCTCTACGGCGTGGGCAAGGCTGGAACTGGCCCGATCGCACCGGGAAGCTACGCCTACGACAGCAGCCTCAAGCCGTGGCCGTATGATCTCGAAAAGGCGAAGTCGCTCATTCAGCAGGCGGGAACTCCGCCGAGTGGGATTACGTTCGCCAGCAACCAGGGCAATGTATTGCGTCAAGATTTCTTGACGTATACCCAATCGCAACTGGCGAAGATCGGCTGGAACATCAAGCCGTCGTTGATCGAATACGCGACGCTGGTCGACCAGATCATCAACAAGAACTACCAGGTGGCTGAAAGCCAGGAGGTTGGATCGGGCGCCGACGTCGATCCGGGCGAGCTCTTCAACATCTATTCAACGAATGGTTCTGAGAACTTCACCGGCTACAGTAACTCGCAGCTCGACGCCCTGCTCAAGCAGGCCAAGCAGACGCTGAATGTTGACCAGCAAGTGCCGATCTACAAGCAGATTCAGCAAATCCTGACCACCGACATGCCTGCGACATACTCGTGGTATCGCCCATTCGTGCACGTGACCAAGAAGAAGTACGCGGGCTACACCGACACCAATGCGTTGCCCGAAGGACTCTTCACCGAGCTGGAGAAATGGTACGTCACGTCGTAATTGACGGTCGTGAGTCGCGACGCCGAATCGACCGTGGCTATGTTCACGTTTGCCAGTGACGTCTCGGCTCCTGACGACTTTCGGCCCCGTAAGCTCTTCGAACGGGGCGCGGGGTCCACGTGCGGCGAAGGGAAACATGCTGGAGCGATCTCGGACAGCGCTCCAGCGCTGACACAGTAAGGGGATAGCGTTGGACAATCAGGCATTGGTTCAGCGGATGCAGCGGGTTCAGGGAGTCATGCGCGATCGTGGCGTTGACTTCCTCTTCATCGCTCCGTCTTCGGATCTGATCTACTTCTTCGATGTGGACGCCCACGCCAGTGAGCGTCTGCTTCTGTTGATCATCCCGCAGAGCGGGAAGTCTCAGCTCGTCATCGCGAATTTCGAGAGCCCGCACGCACACGGCAAAGAAGATCTGGTCGATATTCATACCTGGGAAGAGCATGAACGGCCGCTCGATCTGGTGCAGGAGATCGTGGCGGGCGTCAAGGCGCCGACCATCGCGATCTCCGATCAGATGCGCGCCGGATTCCTGGTTGGGATGCTGGAATCTCTTCCCGATGCCGCCTTCATCAACGGCACTGGAATCATTCGCGAGCTCCGCATGGTCAAGGATGAGGTTGAGATCGAGCGACTGAAGCGTGCCGCTTCGATGGCTGACGCGGCCTGGGATGAGTTTGTCTCAACGGCCAAGCTCACCGGGAAGACTGAACGAGAGGCCGCGACCGAGCTTGCCAACCTGCGGGCCAAACACGGACTGGAAGTTAGCGGGATTGGCATCTGCGCCAGTGGCCCGAATGGGGCGTCGCCTCACCACCGGACAGGTGATCGCAAGATCCAGGCGGGTGACTCGGTGACCTTCGACTTCGGAGGCAAATACGAGCATTACACCGCTGACGTGACGCGCACGGTCCATGTTGGCGAGCCGACTGACGAGTATCGACGCGCCTACGAGACGGTGTTGCAGGCCAACGAGGCGGCGGTGCCACACTATCGTCCGGGCGTTGAGTGTCAGGCCGTCGACCACGCCGCGCGCTCGGTCATTGAGGATGCTGGATTCGGTCAGTATTTCAGCCATCGTCTCGGCCACGGTCTCGGACTGGATGGGCACGAAGAGCCGTATCTGGTCAAAGGTAATACACTGCCGCTTGAGGCGGGTATGGTCTTCAGTGATGAACCCGGCATCTACATTCCCGGCCGCTTCGGCATTCGCATCGAAGACTCGGTGGTGGTCCGTGACGGGGGCGGAGAGAAGATCAATCATTGCCGCAGAGATTTGATCGTGATGGAGTAACTGAACCGATCATTCGACGATTTCGAACGAGCGGGCTCACGTTGAGCCCGCTCGCTTGCGTCCGGCGGCCAAGGTGGCTTGTTCGCTGCTGGCCCTCTACCGCGCAGTTCCATTGTTCGGGCCGCGCTCGGATTCATGCATCTCGCCGGAGGAAAGATTGATGAACTTGCGTTTGGGTATCGACGTCGGCGGCACCAACACCGATGCCGTCGTGCTCGACGAGCGATCGAATCTGCTGGCGAGTTTCAAGTCTCCCACGACGGCCGACGTTACCACGGGCATTCGTAACGCGCTGCGCGGACTGGTCGAACAGCACCCGGACCTCGATCTCAGCGCGATTCATCATGCGATGTTGGGTACGACCCACTGTACCAATGCCATCCTTGAGCGGCGCAATCTCAATCGCGTCGGACTGATCAGGATCGGCGCTCCGGCCACGTTGGCAATCAAGCCATTCGTCGGCTGGCCGGCGGACCTACGAGACGCTATCGGCGGATATTACGCCATCGTCGAAGGGGGACATGAATTCGACGGGCGCGAGATCGGCCCGCTGAACGAGATCGCGGTGCGTGAGGCGGCGGAGTCGTTCGGGGACAAAGTAGACTCGGTGGCGGTAGTGAGCGTCTTCTCACCGGTTGACGCCTCACACGAGCAGCGGGCGGGCGAGATCGTTCGAGCGGTCCTGGGTGACGTACCGCTCACCTACTCCGATCAGATCGGCAGTATCGGTCTGCTGGAGCGGGAGAACGCGTCGATCCTCAATGCCGCGGTTACTGGTCCTGCGCGGATCGCCGCAAACGGCTTCGCCAGCGCACTTGAAGAGCACGGTATTCAGGCGAAGATGTTTTTCAGTCAGAATGATGGGACCCTGATGGCGCTGGAGTACGCTACGCGCTACCCGATTCTGACCGTGGCCAGTGGTCCTGCGAACTCGATACGGGGCGCCGCATTCCTCTCCGGACTCAGCAACGCCATTATCGTTGACGTCGGCGGCACATCGACCGATGTTGGGATTCTGGTGAACGGATTCCCGCGTGAATCGGCCATCGCGGTCGAGATCGGTGGTGTCCGCACCAACTTCCGTATGCCAGACCTCATCTCGATCGCCGTAGGTGGCGGTACCCGCATCCACCACGACGACGAGATGCGCATTGGGCCTGATAGTGTCGGCTACCGCATCACCTCGGTCGCACGCGTCTTCGGCGGTGACACGCTAACCTTATCCGACATCGCCGTTGCCGATGGGCGCGCCAACATGGGTGATGCGACACGCGTTAGCGAACTCGATCCCGATCTGGTCAGAGCCGTCACCGTGCGTGTTCGCGCCATGTGCGAGGAGACGATAGACCGTATGAAGACGAGCGCTGAGCCAGTCCCGGTGGTGCTGGTCGGAGGCGGCAGCGTGGTGATCCCATCTGACCTGTCGGGCGCTTCCGAGATTCTTCGTCCAGACCACTTTGATGTGGCAAACGCCATCGGGGCGGCTATCGCACAGTGTAGTGGCGAGATAGAACGGATCTTCTCTCTGGAGGAATACAGCCGTGCGGAGGTGTTGGAACTCGCGCAACAGATGGCGCGGGATGAGGCGGTGAAGGCAGGTGCAGACCCGGCCACGGTTGAGATCGTCGACGTGCACGAAGTACCCCTGGCATACCTGCCGGGTAACGCGACTCGCATTCGCGTCCGCGCGGCCGGGAACCTGGCAATCGAGGTGGGGAAATGATGAACGCAGCCAGAGGCTACGACATCCAGGTTGTGGATCCATGGACGCTCGATGCCACCGGCGTCACCGATCTGGCTGTTGGATCGGCTTTGCTAGGGACCGGAGGCGGTGGCGATCCCCATATCGGCACACTGATGGCGCTGGAGGCGATCGCGCAGCACGGTCCGGTGCGGATTATCCCGGCGGAAATGCTCCGTGATGACGCACTCGTCGCGATCGTGAGCATGTCCGGCGCGCCAACAGTCATCACCGAGAAGATTCCCAACGGAGGTGAGATTGAGCGCGTCCTGAACCGGGTCGCTGAAGCCGCCGGCAAACGGCCGGACGCAATCATCTCGGTCGAGATCGGCGGCATGAACTCGGTCATCCCTGTGGTCGCCGCGGCCCGAGCGGGATTGCCACTCGTCGACGGCGACGGCATGGGTCGCGCCTTTCCCGAGTTTCAGATGACCTCGTTCAACGTAGGTGGGGTGACCTTCGGGCCGCGGTTCGTCACTGATGAAAAAGGGAATGTGCTGCGCATCGACGGGATCAGCGCGGCCTGGATCGAGCGAATCAACCGTCGCGCTCTCATCGCCATGGGTGGTTCCGTAATCACCTCCATCGGCCTGACTGGCTCGGATGTCAAGCAGAGTGCGATTCACGGCACGATCTCGCTGGCGACGCGCATCGGCTCCGCGCTGCGACAGGCGCGCGGTGGAGACGGTGGTTGGCTGCCACGACTGCTCGAGGTGGTCGATGCCGTACCCCTTTTCAGTGGGAAGGTCGTGTCAGTCGATCGACGAACCGAAGGCGGTTTCGCGCGTGGCAATGGGTTGATCGCCGGATTGGGCGAGCAGCACGATGAAGCGATTCGACTCGATTTCCAGAACGAACATCTCAGCGCCCGCCGGTTGGTACACAGCGAGCCGCACGCCGTTCTGGCTACGACCCCGGACCTGATCGCCGTGCTCGACACCGAGACGGGCACCCCAATCACCACTGAAGCGCTGCATTACGGACAGCGCGTCACGGTGGTTGGCATCCCGGCGCATCCGATCTGGCGTACGCCTCGTGGGCTTGGTCTGGCCGGTCCGCGCTATTTCGGTTTCAACATCGACTACGTTCCGGTCAATGAGCGAGCGCGCTACCCAGATTAGGCGTCGCCTGTGGTTCTCGATCGTTATTGCGTCGAGTCGGATATACCACTCCGCATTGTCTCCAGAACGCCATGCGTGAATGCCCGTGCCTTGCGCCTTCTGACTGGCACTCGATCTGCGTAATCCGAGATGGCGGCGATCGCGCGACGTGCCAGATCGCCCCATCTCACTTGACACTGGCCGATGTCCAAGCCTACGGCAGATCGGTCCCGCTTCGGCACTCAAACCGTGGTCTGACTGGCACTGACGCCGGGTAAATCCATCGCGTGCCGCTTCTCCCGAAAGGACTTCGCTTGGTACGGAGAGACCTCTGGTACAAAGAGGCGATTATCTACGCGCTTGACGTCAGAACCTATCTCGATTCGAACGCAGACGGGTGCGGCGACTTCGCGGGACTTATCCAGAAGCTCGATCATCTTTCGACCCTGGGGGTGACCTGTCTCTGGCTACTGCCCTTCTTCCCGTCACCCGAGCGAGACGGCGGGTACGATGTGAGCGATCATTACGGCGTCGATCCACGGTTCGGCAGTCCCGGCGATTTCGTCGATCTCGTTCGTGAAGCACACGTTCGCGGACTGAGCGTGATCATTGACCTGGTCATCAATCACACCTCGGACCAGCACCCGTGGTTTCAAAGCGCTCGATCCGACCCCAACTCGCCATACCGCGATTACTATTTCTTTCGCGATCGGCCGCCCGACAATCCAAAACTGGAGCAGGTCGTCTTCTCAGCGCAGGAACACGGGCCATGGACGTACGACGACATCGCTGGGGCCTACTATTTCCACCGCTTTTATGCGTTTGAGCCAGAGCTCAACACCAACAACCCGGCCGTTCGCGCCGAAATTGAAAAGATCATTCAGTACTGGATGTCCCTGGGTGTCGATGGGTTTCGCATCGATGCCGCTCCGTACCTGGGTGACAAACCGAGCGACACGCGTAACACGGCGCACCCTCACGAACTGCTGCGACGCATTCGCGACTACGCATCGGCGATGCGCGGCAACGTCGTGCTCCTGGCCGAGGCTGACGTGGCACCAGACGAGCTCGCAGCCTACGCGGGAGATGGTCATGAGATTCACATGTTGTTCAACTTCTACGTGAACAACTTCCTGTTCCTGTCGCTGGCTCGGGAGAGTGCCGAACCACTGCAACGCGCGTTCGCTAATCTCCCCCAATTGCCATACATCGGCCAGTGGCTCAACTGGGTGCGGAATCATGATGAGCTTGATCTCGAGCGGCTGTCGAAGTCGGAACGGGAAGAAGTCTATCGCGCGTTCGCTCCCGACGAGAACATGCGTATCTATGACCGAGGGATTCGTAGGCGCTTTCCGCCCATGGTTTCCGGCGATCGGAAGCGGATGGAACTGACCTACAGTCTGATGCTCTCGCTCCCCGGAACTCCGGTGTTCCGCACCGGTCAGGAGATTGGCATGGGTGACGACCTGAACGTGTCCGAACGGTTGAGCGTGCGTACGCCGATGCAGTGGTCAGACGAGCCGAATGCGGGGTTCTCTCACGCGGATCCGGAGAAACTGGTGATACCCGTTATCTCCGAAGGACCGTTCGGCTACAAGAAGGTGAATCTGGCGGACCAGCGCATGGACCCGAACTCATTCTCGAACTGGATTACGCGTGCCATTCGCGCTCGACGAGAGTGTCCGGAATGGGGCTTAGGACAGTTTGAGATCCTCGAGACCGATCAAGACGCGGTCTTCGCCCACACCGCCGCGTGGAATGACGGTCGAGTGCTGGCACTTCATAATCTTTCACAAGTCGGTTGCCGGGTAAAGGTCAAGCTGGAGCATCTGAAGCGACATCGTCTACGTGAGGTTCACGGTAACGGGAATTACGGTAAGCCCGAACACGGGATGACCGAGTTTGCTCTGGACCCATACGGTTTCCGCTGGTTCCGGCTGGATGGCACGCTGCGATAGTCACGGGCGTCTGGCTCAATCGGTTCACGACAGACAGGTGGGGCAACCCAGATGTTATCTTCTGCGCTGCCCTATCCGGGGAACCCAGCCTGCCCCACTGCGTTCAACAACGTGATCGCCAGGTTGACCGTGAGCGGGCCGCCAAAGAGGGATGTCTCAGCTCACGACGCACGAGCTTTCAGCGAATTGCTTTAACAGGTCAGTCGTTGTCACCGGTGGTCCCGGTCGGAACGCTTTCGAGCGGGCGGAGACCGGCTTCGATTTGTGCTCGGTACGGCTCCAGGAACGGCGGCAACGCGAGTTGTTCGCCAAGATGAGCCGCATCCTCGTCGGTGGCGAAACCGGGTCCATCGCTCGCGATCTCGAATAGGACCCCACCCGGCTCCCGAAAATAGATCGAGTGAAAGTAGAATCGATCGATAACTGGCGTCGCTCTCACTCCCGACTGCGTCAGGTACTGCTGCCAGGCGTCATGCTCTTCGAACGTGGGCACGCGAAAGGCAATGTGGTGGACGCCACCTCGACCCTGGCGGGCACGCGGTAGATCGGGACGCACATTGACCAGCACGATTGCCCCCGCGCCCCCCGGTCCGGATTCGAACACGACCACCTTGCCCTCGGGGGAGTCGGGCGTGCCGAACTCACCAGTCTGACGGAAACGCAGAATCTCGGTCAGAATTCGGGCAGTCGGTTCTTGCCGTGACACCGTGAGTGTCGCCGAGCCGAGTCCGCGAATGGCCATCTCCGCGGGAATCCCACTGCCCGTCCAGGGCTTGCCACCCGGCACCGACGCGCCGCTATCGTCCATCAGCTGCAGCCGCTGTCCTTCCGGGTCGACAAATGCCAGAACCTCCCGGCCTGTCGCGTCGGTCGTCAGTCGGTGAGGCACACCCAGTTTGGCGAAGCGATCTGCCCACCAGTTCATCGCCTCACGACCGCTGACACGCAGTGCGACTGTCGAAACCTCACCGGTTCCGGGCTGATTCGGCGCCGCCTGAGACCAGTCGAAGAAGGTGACCTCGGTTCCAGCGCTGCCCAACTCATCGGCGTAGAAGAGGTGATAGGCCGAAACGTCGTCCTGATTGACCGTCTTCTTCACCAGCCGTAGTCCGAGAACTTGTGTGTAGAACGCGAGATTTGCGGGTGCGTGACCCGTCACCGCCGTTACGTGATGCAATCCACCCAGCTCGAGTGCCATGGCCATGAACCGTTATCCTCTCGAAATCAGCACGTCGTGACCTCTAATTCTAGCCGAAGGCGCAACGACCAGAACCGGGAAGATCCCTGACGACACTTCAACCGGCACGCGATACACTGTCTGCACTATTGGAGAACACAGGCGATGATCTGATCGCAACTTCATGAGGTGGTTCGTTGGGTAGTACGATCCGGTCGAATGTCCGTGCGCTGTCCGGCCTCGTTCCGGCACTGTTAGTCCTCGGATTCGATCTACGGAACGTGTTGATCGTGCTGCTGGTTGGTGTCGGGCTGGTGATCGCCGGTTTGCCACTGGCTGTTCCACGATCCCGGTCCACCTGGCGCTACGGCCTCTGGATCTTTGCGGGGCTGCTCGGAGCGGGACTTCTGCTGACCAATCTGGTTTCTCCAGCTGCTACCGTCAAGCCGGGACCGCCCCAGGTGGTGAAGCAAATTGCGACTGCCAGCGGTTCCATCATCTGGGCCAGTAACAACACCCTCGTGTCGTTCGCTCCCGCGAGCGGCCGACAGAACACCATCGCCACGCTGAAGAACGGCAGCATCGTGTCTGACGTCGCCAGCTCTCCGAGTGGCGATCGCTTTGCACTAGCCTACGCACCGGATGCCAGCGGCGTGCCGGTCGGTGACAACCTGCTCAACATTATGGACCTGTATCTGCTGCCGAATTCGGGCGGTTCGGCTCGGCAACTGCTCAGCCACACGAAGGCTGGCGGTGCGATCAGCCATCCCACTTGGTCGACCGACGGCAACTACGTCTACGTCGTGGTGACACCAGATCACGCGACCACTTCGTCCATATTTCGCGTTTCGATGGCTGACGGGACTGCGACCAAGATCGCCGATCAGGCCAGTGAGCCGAGCTGCACCCCGGATGGGCGCCATCTCCTCTTTGTGCGCAGCCAGTTGAGCGACGGCTATGCCGAGATCTGGATCGCCGACCTGGATGGCTCGCACTCCAAGGCAATCAAAGGGAGCCGCTTCCCGGATGTGGTATCTCCTGTCGTTTCCCCGGATGGCAAAACACTCGCCTTTTCGGCGCCATTCACGCCCACTCAGCAAAGCCGCATCCCGTTTCTCAGTCCGTTGACTGCATCGGCCCACGGTGGCAACTGGGAGATCTGGACGCTGCCGGTTGGCGGAGGCAAACCTCAACTGCGCACGGCGATCTCCGAAAATCGCCCTCGGGTGGTCTGGTCACCGGCCGGGCAGCAGTTAGCGGTCAATGCCGATCTCGGGCTTTACGTCATCGACTTAAAGGCGAACAAGAGCAACCTGTTCGAGGTGAACATCGGCAGCGGGTTGGTATGGTCACGTTAGTGGCTGCGGCTCAGTGAACGACGTTACCGGGTGCCTGAAGCTGCGCACGAAGTTCACCAGGTTCCAAATCTGATCGTCGCTCAGCTTCGCCTTGAACGACGGCATGGCCGTTCCGGGAATACCGTTCCGGATCCAGAGGAAGAGCTGCAGGTCGGTGTGGTCGTCGAGGTGCCGGGCGTGAAAGTCGGCCGGTGGCGGATTGAGGCTGGCCGCGTTCGGCCCATCACCGAAGCCGTTCTGCCCATGGCAGACGACGCAGTTTTGGGCGAAGATCGATTGACCGGTGATCACCGAAGCCGACGTCATCTTGATTGGGTTGTTCTGATTGTTGGAAGGCGCGGGACCGGTCCAACTGACGCCAAAGAGCAACCCACAGATCCCCAGTAGGACTAGCCCGTCTCCAATGAGCAAGCGGCTTCGGGCCAGGCGATCCCCGGCCAGTCGTGTACCACGAACACTGCCGAGCAACACCGCGACGGCCAGCGTCGCGATCAGCACCGCGGCGATAGCCGTGAAACCCGCAAACCGTGGCGGCGGACCGGGCAGATTCACCCGTTCGCTTGCGCTACGCGTCACGTTGACCTGTGTGTCGACCGTCCAGTCGGCAGTATTGGGCTGTCGGACCACCAACTCGACCTGCCAGTTACCTACCACGCTGAGATCGCGTCCCTGCGACTCAAAGCGACTGGTGCTTCCGGGAAGCTGGGGGATGCTGATTTCTCGCACTCCGGCAAGTTGACCGTTGCGTGACAGGCGTAGCAGCACCTGCGTTCCGGCTGGCAATGGGCCGGAGGGAGAACTGGCGTCGATCGTGTATTTGTTGAGTCCAGCCACGGCAGGTGTGATCTGCAACGTGGCGCGAACTCCTTGCCGATCAAAATTGAAGATCGGATGATCGGACGTCGCGTTGAGTGATTCTCGCGCGGTCGGCAGGCTCGTCAGCAGACCGACCGTCAACAGGACCATCACGGCGATGGTCGCCTCGACCATTACCGAGCGCCCGAAATGCGAGGGTGCCTGTCGTCGTCGCAGCATACCTGGCCCCAGCAGCAGCAGATTTCCGGCGCCGAGCGCCAGCACCGGAAGGAGAAGGAGCAGCTTGACCAGGAGCGTCCGCCCGTAGCTTGTCGACGTGAGTGCCGTCAGATTGCCGATCTCGAGCCAACTCGCGTAGAAGCCGGTGACTGCCAGAATCAGGACCGATCCAATGGCAAGTGTGGAGAAGCGGGGGATCATCACCGCGTAGACCACTCGTCGCTGCATTGCCTGCAACGGTCGAAGCAACACCACGCCAATCACCAGCGCGAGCAATCCGCCAATCCAGACGCTGGCGCCCAGCAGGTGCAGCCAATCGACCGCGATGGCCATGGGCCTACCGGAAGGCTGCGCCGCCGCGTGACTGATCAAGGCGAATGGAATCGGAGCGGCCAGCGCAGCGGTAAAGACGCCTAGTCGGGCGTAGCGCGGCGCACGTTCGATCCAGGCGGCGGGCCAGAATTCGACGACTCCAAGCACCAACAGCAGGGCGATTCTCGCTATCCAGATCTCACCGAAGCGTGTATTGAGGACGCTCGAAAGTGCCGAAGGTCCGATGCTGTTGCTCGAGGTGAGCGCCTGGCTGAGAAGCAATATCAGACTGCCGAAAAAGCCCAGCCCGATTCCAGCTAAAGCCAGGAGCCGCAGCCGCCGAGCAATCTTCTTACGCTCCTGGTCGGGCAACGGCGCGACGGCCGGGATGATGGCGAAGAGCCAGGTAACGAAGGCACCAATAGCGGCACAGAGTCCGATCAGACCGAGCCAGCGTCCTGAGACGCTGAGGACGCGGTCGAGCGTGGACGTGGTGGCGACGGTAGGTGGGCTGGGGATCACCACGTTGGCCTGGCTGCCGACGGTGAAAGCGAAGTAGCCCGCATTTGAGTGACCGTCATCCGCCGAGACGTTCTTCCACTGCACGGTGTAGGTGCCGTCCGGCAGTTGCGCGGGAAGCGGCAGGATCATCACGGTCGGATCGTCGCCAATGTGACT
>CAWALJ010000004.1:0-182508 GCA_963782955.1 uncultured Chloroflexia bacterium
GCTCATCGGAGCAGCACCTCAACCCCTTCGACCTGCCGCTGGTATCCGACGACGAGCGCGTCGATCCGCTGGCCGAGCAGGTGGCGGAGGTAATCGGACTGCTGGAAGTCATGCTGGCCGAACCGCGTCAGGGACTTTCGACGCAAGAGCGAGCGGTGCTCGACAACGCCTGCTACCAGACGTATGCCAGTGCCGGGATTACCGCGGACCCTGCTAGTCACGCGCGACCTGCCCCGCTCCTGCGCGATCTCCTCGACACACTGGTCATGCGACAAGGGGATCCAATTGCGGCCAACCTTGCCACTCGGCTGCATCGCTATGTTGAGGGCTCGCTTGCCGGCCTCTTCAATGGACCGACCAACGTCAACCTCGATGGTCAGGTCGTCGTCTTCAATCTTCAGTCACTGGAGCCGGAGCTTCGGCCGCTCGGCATTCACCTCATCACCAGCTTCGTCTGGCATCAAGTGCGGCGGTCGCAGCGTCCGCGATTCCTCATCATCGATGAGGCCTGGAGCCTCCTCCAGTACCCAGAAGGCGGCGCCTTCCTCGCGAGTCTAGCGCGGCGAGCGCGGAAATACTATCTGGGGCTCATCACCATTACGCAAGATGTGGCCGATTTCCTCGGGGCCGAGCAGGGCCGCACCGTGCTGACGAACGCGTCGATGAAGCTCCTGATGAAGCAGGACAGCACGACCATCGAGCCGGTGTCAGCTGCGTTTCGCCTCTCGCCGGGAGAACGGCAACTGCTGCTCGCGGCCGGCAAGGGCGAGGGCTTGCTCTTCGCGCGTGGCAGTCGTCTGGCACTCACCGTTGAAGCCAGCCCACGTGAACATCAGCTCGCGACGACGGCGCCGCAGGAGATTGTGGAACAACGACGGCGGTCTGCGGGGAACGGAGGTGCATCATGACGATTGGTTCTCACCCCTACGATGTGGCGGCGCTTCGTCGTGCCCATCCCATCGCCAGCGTGATCAGCGGCTACGGCATCGCGCTCCACGCGAGCGGACACGCGCTGGTCGGCCGCTGCCCATTTCATGCTGATCACGGGCGCCCCAATCTCTACGTCTACCCCGACTCCCAGCGCTGGTACTGCTACCGTTGCCACGTCGGGGGTGATGCCATCGACTTCATCCAACGGCGGGATAATCTCGGTTTCTCGGCCGCCTGTGAGCGGCTCGCCGGGCTGCCGAACGAGCCCAGTCTCAGCCTCCCCACACTTCGGCACACGGTGCGCGAGTGGGACCGCCTCACCCTCGATGAGCAAGAGGTCATGAACCGCGCGCTCGAGATCTATCAGGAAGCGCTTTGGCGCACGCCGCAGGCTTTGGCGTATCTCAAGCGGCGCGGGATCTCCGAAACGACCGTTCGGAACTGTCAGCTTGGGTATGCCGATGGCACGACGCTGGTCGGGCAGTTACGGCGCCGAGGCGCCCTGCGTATTGCCCAGGATCTCGGGTTACTTCATCGCTCCCGGCGGCGTGACCGATCGAGTCGGTTGGTGGAGTTCTTCGCCGGACGCATCGTCGTGCCCGAGCTCCGCGGCGGCCACTGCATCTGGTTGATCGGCCGACGGTTGGACGACAACCCATCCCGCCCCAAGTACCTGGCGCTGCCCGGCGAACGACCCGTGCTCGGCATGGAGCGGGCGCTGGGCCATCGCAACGTGTTTCTCTGCGAGGGTGTCTTCGACTATCTCACGGCCGTGGGATGGGACCTCCCCGCCTGCAGTCCGTGTGGCACGTCGCTGCCGGCCGAGCGACTCGGTTTCCTCGCACGCGCCGAGGTGGTCTACGGCGTCTTCGATGCGGATCCCGCGGGCCTGGCCGCCGCGGAGCGCTTTGCGTCTCGACTTGGCGCTCGCTGGCAGCCCCTTGCGCTGCCCGACGGATGCGACCTCAACGATCTTGGTCGCCGACCCGATGGTCGCGTTGCGTTCAGTAGACGGAAGAACGCCTCGCGACCATCGATCAATACGAAAGGCGGGCACGATGGATAAGCGTCCCGAATGCGTTAGGCGTCTGCAGCCTGAACGTGCACGGCGACGTGCGGAGGTCATGCGCCTGGGTGTGCGTCTCGGTTGGCACGAAAAAGACGTGCGCGCCTTCAGCGAAGGGCTGAGCGGGTGCGCATGGCGATGTTGTAGTTGCTCGCAGCTCGACGCGGTGATTCGCGAACAGGAAGCTCTGCTGCGTGCGATTGCCGCCAAAGCGGCTCGGCGGGAGGCGCGGAAGGCGTCGGGAGAACCTGATGCTCCGACGTCGTAGTTGGCGCCGCCAGCCACCGCGCGAAACGCACCTCGTTGAGGTCGTCGCCCCTCGCTCGTCGACGGCCGGTATCCTCCCGGCCGAGAACCTCGTGTCGTCGCTCGGGAGCGGCGAGCCGTTCGCGCTGGAGATCGCGGGGAACCAGGCGGAGCGCCGCTTCCTACTCCGTGCGGACTGTCTCGCCATGCGGCAGTCACTCGAGTCGCAGTTTGCGGTCATCTATCCTCAAGCACAGCTTCGGGCAATTGATCCGAGTCGTGATCCGGCTCGGCAGAACCGGGACGAGCTGGTCGCGGCCTACACGCTGGTCCTGCGGAAACCTGCCTACCTACCATTGCGAACCTTTCGCGATGCCGACCTCCGAGACGCCCAGGCCGATCCCGTGCTTGGCATCCTCGGGGCCTTGAGTACCCTCCCACATGACTGGCATGGCCTGGCACAACTGGTTCTTCGCCCGGCGCCAGCCGATTGGTGTGCTCCGTATCTCCGCCTCGCTGTTGAGGACCCACTCACGTTGGACCGCGTTCGTCGTCGTGAGACGGTCCAGAACGGGAGCCTTGCCCCGCTGATCGTCATGCTGGCAGCAACGACGCTTGGTCTGCAAGGGGCGCACTGGTATGCGGCCGATGCGTGGGGGCATCTCGCGATGCTCATTGGTAGCATAGCTGGTGGCATCCTACTCCTTGGTTGGACTTGGCGGCATCTCGGCCGCCAACCAATCTACGATCGTCAACTCGTCCAGGAGAAGATTCGCCATCCGGCCTACTTCTGTCAGATTCGGTTGGCCGTCTTCGGCCCCACGGGATCCTCGGTCGTGGAGCTTCAAGAGCGCCTTTCAAGGCTTGCCGCGGCGTATCGACCCTTCGGCATGTCGGCCGGCAACACGCTCGAACCACGCCGCCTCGATCTCCGTGGCCGCGAGCTCACGCAGTTGACACGCTTCCGATCCGCACGCCAAACTCCAGTGCTGACCACGCACGAACTTGCAGGGCTCTGGCATCTTCCCCACGGTGACACGGATGTCCCGCTGCTTGAGCGCACCGGTGCCCGCCAGCGCCCACCACGTCCCGAGACCGTCGCGCATGGGGCGCGTATTGGCGTAGCGCAACACCGTGGTCAACCGTTCCCAGTTGCGCTGCCGGAATCGGTGCTTGAGCGGCATCTTCTCCTCGTCGCCAAGACGCGGCGTGGGAAGTCGTCGCTCCTACTCCGTCTCGCGTACTTCCTTATGGAAACGCAACCGAACCGCACGTTGGTGGTGATTGACCCCCATCAGGATCTGGCGCACAGCGCACTTGGCTTGGTTCCGACGCGATGGCAGGATCGTGTCGTCTCCCTTGATGTCAGCCATCGAACGCGTCCATTCGGGCTCAACCTCCTCGACGTTCGCCTCTTTGGCGATCGCGATAAGGCCGTGGCCAACACGTTGACCATCTTTCGGCGGGAGTTCGACCGCTTCTGGGGACCACGCATGGAGGACGCGTTCCGCTTCGCCTTGCTGACGCTGTACGAGGCGAATCGCGTCATCTGCGCGGCGGATCCCCGCGGACGCGCGCGTCAGCATACGGTCCTCGACGTGCCCGCGCTGCTGGTCGACCCGGCGTTTCGTCGGCGCGTCTTGGAGCTCGTCACCGATCTGGCCATCACCACGTGGTGGACGAGTTACTTCGAGCGGCTCGACCGCCGCTTTCAGCTCGAGATCGCCAACCCGGTGCAGACCAAAGTGCAGCGCTTTGTCGGCAGTCGCGTGGCGCGCGACATCATCGGGCAGCCACAGTCAACGATCAACCCAGCGGAGTGGCTTGCGGCCAGCAATATCGTTTTGGTCAACACGGCCAAAGGGGTGGTCGGCGAAGATACCTCGGCGTTGATCGGCGCCACGCTCCTGAATCTTGTGTCACTGTTGGTCGCCGAACAAGCGGCGCTGGAACCAATGTCGCGGCATGCGGTGACCTTCATCGTTGATGAGTTCCACACGATGCCAGGTGCCGACTACGAGGCGATACTCGCGGAACTGGCGAAGTACGGGGCGAATCTCATCCTCGCGACGCAGAGCCTCGCGCGTCTCGATCTTGTCGACCGGGATAATGCGCGCGCGCTGCGGTCGACCTTGTTTGCCAACCTGGACGGCCTGGTTGCGTTCCAGACCAGCGCCGAGGATGCGCGGTACCTTGTCCGCGAACTCGGGTCGGAGATCGACGAGCAGGATCTCGTATCGCTCCCGCACCACCAGTGCTACGTGAAGATATTTGCGGGTGATGACCCGCCTCCGACCTTCTCGGTCCAGCTCGATGCGCCGCCCCAGAGCGACCCTGCGTTGGCAGCGCAGCTCGCCTCGGACTCGGTAGCACGCTTCGGACGCGATCGCGCGGCGGTCG
Source organism: uncultured Chloroflexia bacterium (assembly GCA_963782955.1). Classification (GTDB taxonomy): domain Bacteria; phylum Chloroflexota; class Chloroflexia; order Thermomicrobiales; family Thermomicrobiaceae; genus CALAGB01. Next base: position 4,643 of record CAWALJ010000004.1, read on the forward strand.
AGCGTGACTTACAAGCCGCACTTGAGCGGATTCAGGACAGTCATCAATCAGCCGCAACCACGGGTACCGGCGTTGCCCGTGATCTCGCCGCGACCACCGAGCGTTCACAGAAGTCGAGGCGTCAGCGGAACGACCACCGTCCGCCCAAGCGGCAAGGAGCCGGGGTGGAACAAACGCCGTTGTTCGATTCCCCCGTCAATACAATGAACCCGACTTCGCTCAGGAGGCAGGGCAATGAACAATCAACTGCGATGGAGCGACGCGATCCGGTCAGCCGCGTTGATCCGTAGCCGAGAGCGCGATGGCGCGATCTTGCTCTTACTCTCGCAACTCCCGCTACTCCCGGCTCAGATGATCGGAAGACTCACGCGATATCAGAGCAGTGCGAGCACCTATCGTTGCCTGACTCGACTCCGCGAAGAGGGACTCGTCACGACGGTCCGGCCCGTGATCAGCCGAGGACACGGGTCGGCGCTGCATTACCTGACTGATCTTGGCGTGGCGACAGTCGGTCTGCTCACGGGGATCGAACCCGCGGTCCTCGCCCGCCAACATCGGTTACGAACGGCCGATCTGGGGTCCATGCTGGCCCAGTTACCGCACGTGCTCGCCTGTTACGAATTGCTCGCGTTCGTCGTCGCTGCGCAGCCGGGCCCGGCCGAATTGCTGAGGTGGGAGCGGCCCTTTCGACGGCAATTTCACAGGCGTAGCCGAGTCACTCCAGTCAGGATCGAGATGCCCGCGTACGTGGATCTCAGGAGAAGTTCAGAAGTATCCGCATTTCTCCTCTTTCCGGATCTGGGAACGGCTCCGCTGCGTGCCGTTCGACCCTCGCTCCACCGACTCGCTGACTATCTTTCGCATGAAGTTGGAATGATTCCGACTCTGCTCGTCGTGACGACCACTCCAGGGCGTCTCGACGCGTGGAAACGACTACTCGTCGAGGTTACGCAGGGGCGAGGCGTCATGCCAGCGGCTGTCCGGTTGCTCACGTGGGAGGAACTTCGCGACGGTTTCAGCATCGACGTCGGTGCATGCCAGGTTCCGCGCGAACGGGTGCTTCGCTTGCCCCCGCTCGACCAGTTCGAGCCGCGAAGCCGTTCCGGCACACCACTCCCCTCGTTGACCCGAAATCCGTCGGATCCTACGTCGACTACGACTCATCCATCCGTTCAGTTGGGTCGACTGGCCGCTCGCCTCGGACCGGCCGATTTTGAGCTCGTTGACCTTGTATCCCGGCATCCATTCCTTTCGCTCGCTCAACGTGCCGCCGTGCTTGCGATCGAGGCACCAACGGTCCGCCGACGCTGTAAAAAGCTGATCGCGCAAGGAGTGTTGCGGCCCGTCACATCGGACGAGATCGCAACTGACATGCGCGACGATGAATTCGTCGAGGCGACGGTCGAGGGGTTGGACGTCATCTCCGCTCATCACGGATTATCGCTGTCGGCAGCCGTGTGCGCGCTCGGTCTCGCGGGCGGCGGACCCGAGCATCCGGTTGGGCAACGAACAGCGCTGATCCGTCAATTCGATCACACGTGCGGAGTCAACCGCGTCTTCGTGAGATTCTGGGAGACAGCGCGCCAACTGGCGGCGACCGGACGCGATGACGCGTTGGTTGAATGGCGCAATGCAGCAGTTTGTGCCCGTCGACATCTTCGACCGGACGCATACGGAGTCTATCGCCACCACGGTCGACTTTCCGGTTTCTTCCTTGAGTATGACCGCGGCACCATGAATGCCCGCAACTACGCGGCCAAATTCTCCGCGTACCATGCCTATCGTCGAAGCGAGCGATTCGATCGCGACTACGACGGTTTCCCGACGATCCTGATGGTGACGTCCGACGACCTGGCCGAAGATCGGATCGCTGGCGCCGTCCGGGCGGCGATGGTCGGCCGGGGCGATGCGTTGCCGATGCTTCTCACCTGCCAATGGCGCGTCGATGACCGGCGCAATCCAGACGGATTCTTGGGAAGGATCTGGAGACAACCAACGGCGCTTGTCCAGGAACGCGGAAATTGGCCCACGTGCGTTGCCCATTGGTCCGAGCTCGCGCCGGGCTCCCGTACGAGAATCTGAGGGAGACGAGTGATGCAACGCGATCACGGTGCTGCTGCTGAAGCCCGGCCACCATATGAACGGCAGCGTGAGTGGGCGCTGCTTCATCTGCTTGCTGAGCTCGCCGATATCGCCGCTGATGTCGAAACGAAGCGGGAGCGGGAAGGCCGAGCCACGGATGTGCCCAGGGTTGAACGGGGTCGGGACGACGCGGGCAAGTGATACATTGGGTTGGTCGACTGGGTCAAACGGACGAGAGGGCGTTGGAGGTTACCGCCGAGCTCACTCGCCGCAACCAGGAGATGGCGACGATGGCGTGGTCACGGGCTCGCGAGCGATAGTTACATCGGAGGATGGGTCATGCGAGGGGCGGGAGTCGGCGGTCCGGGACCAACGCGGGCGGCTCTGTACTATCGGGTGAGTTCTGAAGAACAGGTGGAAGGCTACAGTCTTGATGCGCAAGCACGGGCGTGTACCCTGTACTGTGAGGCGCACGGATGGACCATCGTCCGAGAGTATCGGGATGAGGGTCGCAGCGCTCGTTCCGAAGATCTGTCGAACCGGCCGCAGTTCTCCGCCATGCTGCGCGACGCCGAGACCCGCCTGATCGACGTCATCATCGTGCATAAGCTCGATCGATTCGCGCGGAATCTCCGCGTCACGCTTGAAACGCTCGAGCGACTGTCGAAGCACGACGTCGCCTTCGTATCGATCTCTGAACAGATGGACTTCACCACGCCAATCGGCAAGGTGATTCTTGCGACGTTGGGCGCATTCGCCCAGTATTACAGCGACAATCTCAGTATCGAGACGAAGAAGGGCAAGCACGAACGGAAGGCCCAAGGAATGTATAATGGGCTGCTCCCGTTCGGGGTGAAGAAGAACGACGACGGCCTTCCCGTACCTGACCCGGAAACCTATCCGGGGCTGCTCACGGCGTTCAAGGCCGCGGCAGAAGGAAAGAGCGATCGCGAAGTTGCGGTAATCCTGAATGCCGCGGGCTATCGGACGACCGGTAACCGTGGTCAAAATCCGTTCCGGAAAGACTCGGTACGCCGGATTCTGATCAATCGCTTCTACCTCGGGGAGTTACCAGACGGCGCTGGGGGCTGGATGAGCGGTAAGCATCACCCCATGCTTGACGCCGGTCTCTTCGACGCGGCGCAGGCTGCGCGTGCGAAAAACCAGACCAATGCGCTCAAGGTCCGGCGGTCACTCCAGACCTATTCTCTTTCCGGCTTGGCGATCTGTGGCTATTGTGGCGGTCCGCTCCATGTCAAATCGAACCGTCAAGGACGCCCCAGGCTCTACTGCTACAACGGCGGCCAGGCCGACCCCTGCCAGCAGCCGTCGACCTATTTGGATATTTGCGAGGTCCAGCTTCAGGAGTACCTGGCGTCGATCCGGATCCCCGAGGACTATCAGGATCAGATCATGGCGCTCTACCGACAGGCGCACGCTGACCGTTCGGACGACGAGACCCGACGCCGCCAGATAATCTCGCGACTAGAACGCATTCGCGAACTGTACGGCTGGGGAGATCTCGATCGGTCCGCCTACCGACAAGAGCGCGACGCGCTGACGACAGAACTGGCGACGCTCGCCGTGGACGATGACCGCTCACGCGTGCTCGCGCGCGCGGCCACGTTTCTCAGTGATCTGCCGCTGGCGTGGGGACAAGCGACCCAGGCGCAGCGCAACCGGCTCGCCCGGCTGATTTTCCAGCAGGTGCGCATACACGACGATCGGGTTGTGGCGGTGCTGCCACAACCCGACTTCATGCCGTTCTTTGCGCTTGAGGCGCTGTCAAAAGATTCAACAGGCGGAAGCGACGGGATTCGAACCCGCGGTCTCAGCCTTGACAGGGCTGCATGTTAGGCCACTACACCACGCCTCCGTGCGTTGGCGGAGCGAATGCTACCACGATCGTGAAATCTCTGTCAAGATTGAGGGGGCTCCGGTCAGGGCGGTTTCAAAGTCAGGGGACCATCGTCGACACTTGATGCGGTGACATGCAGACAAGGAGGTCGACGATGGGTTCTCGGAAGTATAAGACGCTGATGGCGGCCGTGGCGGCGGTGCCGGATCCGCGGAAGCGGCGGGGGCGGCGCTATCCGTGGCGGTTGCTGCTCGGGCTGATTGCCTCGGCACTGCTGAGCGGCCAGCCGCATGGCCGAGCGATCGGGCAATGGGTGCAGGAGCACGCCGCGGAACTGCGCGAGAAACTCGACTGGACGGGACGGCGCCTGCCGAGCGCGGCCACCTTGCGGCGGGCGCTGCTGGCGATCGATCTCCCGGCGCTCGAAGCGGGGATCAGCGCCTTGGCGCCGACCGTGGATGCGGCGGACGACCGGCCCGTGGAAGCGCTAGCGCTCGACGGGAAGGTGCTGCGGGGTGCGGGGCATCATGGAGACCGGGTCTGGCTGCTGGGCCTGGCGGATCACCGGGGTCGGATGCGGGTGCAGATGGCGCTTGAGGACGGGCAAAGCGAACTGGCCGCGGCACGGGAGCTGTTGACGGGACAGGATCTGACCGGGCAGGTGATCACGATGGATGCGGCCTTTACCGATCCAGATCTGGCCCAGCAGATCCAGGCCAACGGCGGAGCGTATATGGCGGTGGTCAAAGGGAATCAGCCCGATCTACTCTGGGCCATTAAGACGGAGTTCCGCGGCGGTCGCCGCCTGGTCGCCGCACGAGCCCAGGAGTATCGCGTCAGCGCGACGACCGATGTCGGTCATGGGCGGATCGAGCGCCGGCGGTTGGAGACGAGTACGCGCCTGAATGCGTATCTGACCGAGTGGGACTGGCCGGGTGTGGGCCAGGTGCTCTGTCGGACTTGCCGGCGCATCGTTCTCAAGACGGGTGAGGTCAGCGAGACGACCAGGTACGCCGTGACGAGCCTGACGCCGGAGCAGGCCTCAGTGGCCCAGCTCGAAGCGCTCTGGCGCGGTCATTGGTCGATTGAGAATCGGGTCCATCATGTGCGGGATGTCAGTTTTCGCGAGGATGCTGGACAGGCCCACACGGGCCATACCGCCCAGGCGCTGGCGGCCCTGCGCAACGGGATCCTCTCCGGCCTTCGCGCCGCGGGCTGGACCCGGACGGCAGACGCCCTGCGCCACTTCGCCGCTCATCCCGACGAGGCGTTGGCCTTCGTCGGCGCGACAGCATGACTTTGAAACCGCCCTGGGCTCCGGAGCGACGCTTCGCTCCGGCGATGGCCATCACATACCAATAGGGTCGGGATCTGTTTTGGCAATGATCGCAGCCTCAAGATATCGGCGATTTGGTCGATCGAGCGAGCGTCAGCGCCTGGTCGTGAGAGTTCTGCTGCTCGTCCTTCTTCTGCTTCCGCTCCAGTTGACAGGAAGCGAGGCGGCCAGCCCTTCGTTCGCACTTCCGTTCGCGGGCGAGCCCGGACCCTCAACCTGGTACGTCGCTCAATGGTATGGCTCGACCATATGGGCCTATCGAAATTGGAAAGACCAATATGTGCAGGGCCAGGGGCTGCACTTTGGAGTCGATTTCGCGGCGCCGTGCGGCACCCCGATCCATGCGATCGGCGCCGGCGTCGTCTTCGCGATCGACGGCCCCTATGGCGCCGGACCGCATAACATCGTTATCAACCACGAGGATGGCTATTATTCCCTCTACGGACACATGTTCCAGCGCTCGACCCTCCAAATTGGACAGCACGTCAACCAGGGAGCCGTCATCGGCATAAGTGGCGATCCAACCACGCAAAGTTGCAATCAGTCATCTCATCTCCACCTCGAGATTCGGGAATCGGGTATGTCGGTGGCCGTAAACCCGGTACCGCTCATCAACGCCGATTGGCGAAGCCTCACTATCGGCACGGACAGAGACGGAACGAAGTTCGAACTGCTCTACAGCAATCCCGGCCAGTGGATGACGAACCAGAATCAGCCCGACACGCACTTTGGCGGACCGATTTTGAATCACACGAGCGCTGCATGGCCGCCAAGCTAGCCAGAAGGGTTGTGTTGCTCGCCATCGTGCTGCTCTCTGGCTGCAGCGCTCCCTGGTCATCTTCCACCACCACCTCCACGGCGACAGCGACCACCGGTGCGTCGGGATCAGCCGCGACCAATTCCGTTCCAACAGCTTCCTCGGCGCCCGCGGAGACGCCGAAGACGAGGCCGTCACCGACAGTAACCGTGTTACCCACTCCAACTCAGGGTCCCACTCCCACACCGACTCCTGTTCCGACGCCAGTGGTTCAGTCAGGGCCAGTTGCTTCCTGCTGCGGCGTGTTTGCTTGGGCCGATGCCAGCAAATTGTTGGTTTTCGATACACCTTCAGGTAAGCAGCAAGGTGCATGGCTGGATGATGTGAAGACCGGGAGTCGCGAACTGCTGTCGTCGGTCTTCGGAGTTCCAAATCAGTCCGGGTTGATCGCCTTTCCAAACAAAACACGTGGAACGACGCAGATTCTCAAGCTCGATGGAACGCTCGTTTCGACCATTCATAACGGTGGCGTGCTTACCTGGATCTCCCCTGACGGCAAGCACGTTGCCTGGCTGGTTGACCAAGGTGTGACGAACACGAGTTCAGAGGTCGACCGAGTGGTACAGCTGACTGTGGCCAATATCGACGGCTCGAATCAGAAGTCGCTGGTCACATTTGAGGCTGCAGCGCTTCACTGGCTGCCGGACAATCTCCACGTGGTTGCATTGGCACGAGCACCCGGTGGGAGTCACTCAGGCATTTGGTCAGTCAACACGAGTGATGGCACGAACGCGGTCGTGGTGCCCGCGACCTATGTCAATGCCTTGCAGGTCTCTCCGGATGGCACTCGCATGGCGTATCTGGTCACATTCAGCGGTGACAAGTCGAAGGATGGAGTTTGGGTGTCGGACGTGGACGGCTCGCATGCCGTGCACCTCAAAGAGGTGGGCGCCTATCGTTGGGCTGGCGACTCGAGTAGTCTCTGGTTTCTCAACCTCGCGCCACCGGGGTCGGGAGAAGATCACCTCGTCAAGGTCGATGTGGCGAGTGATAGCGTTGTGGCCACGGTTGGTATTGGCGGACGAGTACTCGGTGGCCAGTGGGAGGTGAACCCTACTGGAAACATCGTCGCGTATTGGAGTGAGCAAGACCAATCGGTGCGAGTGAGGGCGCTGACACCGTGATGCCCGGCGTCATCAAGTGCGCGATATGGCAGGTCCGGTTCGACCGAGAATCGAACGAGCTATTTCCGCTTCTCGTTTCCCTATCGTTCCGGTGGCGACCAGTGCGATTGCATACGTGGCGAGGGCAGCGAGTAGCGCGGGCGCCACTCCGAAGCGAAGCGTCGCGATTTCGACTAGCCCCATGGCGAGCGCCGCGAGGAGTGGCCTGGTGGCGAACCCAAGCCAGTTGAAGTCTCCGACATAGCGCTTGACCGCGATCGAAAGGGGCACGAAGAGCACAACTTCAGTGCCGATGGTGACGGCAGCCGCCGCGAAATACCCGTAGATTGGAACCAGAAGCAGGTTCGCCCCGAGATTGAAACTGACCGCCACCGCGAACGCAATCGTGATCGTGCGCTGGCGGTTTACCGCGATTAGCACGTACTGCGTTATTCCGTTGACATAACTTACCGGCAAGAACCAGATGAGAATGCGGAGCGCGGTGGCGGAGTTGGGCAGGTACGAGTCACCGGCGAGGACGCGAATCAGGTCAGGTGCGATGAGCATGGTGCCGATGGTGATGGGCCAGGCGACGATGAACAGGAGTTTAGCGGCGAGCCGATAGCTGTCCATCAGCCGCTCGGAGTTAGACGTGGCGTAGCGTGATAGGAGCGGGAAGACCGCCAGCGTGAAGTAGGCCGGAATGAGTGGCAGCATGTTGACGAATTTGTAGGCAGCGTCATAGGAACCGAGGGCGGTATCGCCACGCGAGGCCTGGATGATGAAGACGTCGGCACGAAAGAAAAGATTGAGCAGGAGCGCGTTTAGCAGGAGCGGCCACGACAGGAGCACGAGATCTCGCGCTTTCTGCTTGCCGAGATTCCAGAGTGGGCGAACGTTGAGGTGACGTGCCGCGACGTGAAAGGCGATTGCCGTTAGCGAAGTGTTGAGCAACGCGACCGCGGCAAGTCCCACAACGCCCATACCGCTAAAGAGTGCCGCCAACCCGAATCCTGCCTTGCAGAAGTTGGTCAGAATGTTGAGTAGCGCGGGAAACTCCATGCGCTCCCGGCCATTGAAGACGGAGTTGACGGCTTCGGTATAGCTGCTTGGAGCGATCGCCAGGAACAGCAACGCGATCGCCGCGACGCTGTTGAACGATAGGTCGGACCAGTTCGAGCCCCAGAAGACGTAGAGACCAACAACCGGAATCAGTGTGAGCAACACGATCAACCGCAGCAGCGTCGTGGACCCGAGGAGCGATCCGGCAACGTCCGGATCTCGCGACACCTCGCGGGTCACGAGAACCCCGAGGCCGAAATCAGAGATCGTCTTGGCATACAGCCAAACGGTGGTCGCAACCACGTACTGGCCATTGCCGTCAGCGCCAAGAATGCGCAGCACGAATGCGGCGAATACCAGGTCAATCGCCCGGTTGAAGAGCTGGGCTCCGATAGGCACCGCGCTGTTCGTCAGAATGCGTCGGACGGTGTTTCCGGCGATCTTCTCGATCGTCGGTATTCCAATCCAGGAGAGGGCCATCAGTCCGGCAGTTGAAGCAGCGGCGAACGTCAACGCCAGTGCGACGGTGAAGTCGGATTGGGTCATCCGTTCGATCATCGGGACAGATGCTCTCCGGAGGTGGGGCTCAGGTAGAGACGACGGTTGACGCTTCGGATCACCGGAAGATCAGCACGGCCATGATCATAGCGGCTCCCACGCACATTGCGCCGATGATCGCAAAGAAGATGAACATGATCGAGACGGTGCCGACCCCGATCTTCCCACTTCGTGGCTGCTCGGGTGGTGTCTCGTCGTTGGTTGGTTCGGGTAGGCTGTCGCTCATACCGTCGTCGCGACCTCACGATAGAGTTTCAGATGCTGCTCCGCTGCCCGCTCCCAGGTGAATTGCGACGCACGAGACCGACCCTGGCGAGCGAGCGTCGTGCGAAGTTCCTCGCTGTCGACAAGGCGCTCCATGCCGCTTGCCAAGGCTTCCACATCGCCAGGTGGGATGACAATGGCATCGTCGCCAGCGACCTCAGGAAGCGCTCCACGGTCGCTGGTAATGACGGCTGCACCGCACGACATCGCCTCCAGTACCGGAAGTCCAAATCCCTCATACCACGATGGCGCGAGCAGGGCCACACTGCCAGCATAGAGAGCCGGGATCCAGGTATCGTCGACGAACCGGAGATACCGGACTGGCATCGTTCTGGACGCCTTCTCGATCTCGTTCACGATCGGTTCGGACAACCAACCTGGATTACCGACAATGACCAATGAAACGTCGCGTCGACGTCCATACAGCGCAGCGAAAGCTCGAAGTGCCGTCAAATGATTCTTTCTTGGTTCGACCGTCCCGACCATCACGAAGTATGGCCTGCGGAGCCCAAACTGCTCGAGCGCACGGTCAACGGTGGTCGTCTCGGGAGGGGTGAACCATGAATCCACGCCATTGTAAATGGCCGTGACCTGCTCGGGCCGGAGTCGATAGCGCTCGATAATGTCCCGACGTGTTGATTCGGAGACGGCTATGACTCGGCGTGCACGCTTCAACGTCCGCGGCACCGCCTTCTCCAGGTACTTGCGAAGATCTGGGTGTGCGAACTCGGGAACGATCAAGTAGCTCAGATCGTGAATGGTCGTGACCATCGGCGCCACCGTCGGAGCGGAGACGAAATCGGGTGCGTGGTGAAGATCGACATTTCCCAGAAACCGCTCGACGGGAAACGGTAATCTCAGTCGCTGCCAGCCGATGGTCGCCAGGCGCGGCGACACGGGAAGTCGTCGGATAATGCAGTTTTCGTGTCGGAGCCCAGGGGGAGGGGATATCGGCTCGTTCGATCTCGACGCATACCAGAGCTTCAGTTCGTCTTCGGCCGAGAGCAAGGGCGCAACGTGACTGGCCACGCTACGCGTGTATCGTCCAACGCCTGCTCGCTGGTGGACAGCGGAAGTGTAATCGAGCGCAATCCTCACGCTGGCCTCTGGCGCCAAACCCAACGGGTGATCATGTAGACCACAGCCCCGACGGCGATGACGCTCCAGTAGGCGACAACGCGATCGAGTAACGCGATGGAGGCCGCTGTCTGCTGAGTCACACCGATGACGGTCAGAATGCCAACCACGCCGAATTCAACAAATCCGAGCCCTGCCGGTGTCAGTGGGACGATAGTGAGAAGACTCGCGAGCAATGCGACGAACAACGCCGCGGCGAAAGTCACGCCACCAGCAACTGACAGCGTCACGAAATAGAGTCGAATGCCTTCACAGGCCCAGATAAGCGCGGTGAGGCCCAACAATGTCGGAATATTGCCAAAGGAACCGAGCGCGCCTTCTTCGAGCTTGATGTAGTGATCCCGCACTCGCAGCGGCACGAAACCACGGAAGAAGTGTCGAAATCGGAAAACCACCAGTACTCCGACCATCAACGTGAGTGCCAGTCCGACCGCGACATACATCCACATCGAGACGTCGGACGGAACGTGACGCCCAAAGACGATGAATCCGGTGGTAACCAACACCAGTCCAAGCGTCATCATATCGGCTAATCGTTCGGCGAAGATCGTTCCGAGAGCGCCGCCGAAAGATGTTCCGTTGCGCTGTTTCAGCAGGTATCCGCGATACGCGTCCCCCAATTTCGCAGGCACGAGGCAGTTCGCGAAAAAACCTAGCACGTACAAGATCGAGAGTTGTGGGACTCCCGGAAGTTCGCCCCCGTCGGCTGGTCGAACGTCCGCGCTCTTCATGAGAGATTTCCAGCGCGCCGCGCGGAAGGTGAACGAGCCGTAATAGGTCGCGAACGCGAGCAAGAGATAACCGCGATTCGCGTGACTCATCTCAGTGAGAACCGCTCCGAGGTCGAGATTGAAGTGGGAAAGCGCCAAACCAACGATGGCGATCGCGATGACGAAGGACGCGAGCGTTCTCGGTCGCAGGATGCGCTTGCCGAGCGAAACGCTCTCCCAGCCTCCTTCGGCGGCAGTCGAAGCAGCTGTATCCTGCAGTTCATCAGCTCTGTTCAGAGTGGTCTTGAGCGGGAATTGGTCTTCTATTGGCGTACCGATCATTATCCGGCCATTCCCTGCGGATGATCGCCCATCGTCGAGTCATCCTTAAGATAGTTCGTGACAATAATTGCCAGTGCCCAGACAACGGCAAGCTGTACGCCGAGATTGAGCACGTGAAGGTTCTCCACGACGTTGTGCACCATCAGCGCGATGGTGACACCGGTCGCTCCGATGCCCACGGCGCGACCCAATCCGGTCGGCGCTCGTCTCACGGCACGGTAACACAGCCAGAGGGCGGTCAGTATAAGCCAAACGTACGCTATGAGTCCTATGCTGCCGGTTTCAGCGGCCGCGTTGATGTAGTAATTATGTGCATGCCCTTCGGAGACAGTGAACATTGGGTTGACCGCGAATTCCTTGAACCGCGCATTGAAGTTTCCAATCCCAACCCCGGTGACTGGGTAGGCGTTAAACATCGCCAATCCGGTTTGCCAGTGCGCCATTCGTTCGACCGCGGCGAAGTTGGAGTTCGTCACCAGGACGTCGTTGGAATTGAAGAACCGCACCTGGCTCTCCAGTTGGCCAAACCGGTCTTGTATTGCCGCGGGAGCGTATTTGGCTCCCCCAGCGAAGATGCCCAGTATCAGAATGGCGGTTGCGGCCCCAACCAGCAGTGCCGCGCGACGATTGCTAATCACCAGCATCACGATAGCGGCTGCCGTAATGCCCAACCAGGCTCCTCGAGAGAAGGAGGCGACAATAGCGGCGAGGCTCAGCAGCGCCGATACGCCGAACCAGAGTGTGAGTCCCGTGAAAAGGAGCAGTTCATGACGATCGTGACTCGATACGATCATTCCTTGACTGCGACTGGCACGGTACGCGTGGAATGCCCTCCACGCTTTGACGCAGCTCCACACTGCGAGAGCGGCCATTAGCGGACCAGTGAGCTCGAAATAGGCCGCAAAGGTGTTGGGTTTGCCAAAGGTACCGTATGCACGTGAGATAGAGCTGGTGATCGCGAAACTCGATGGACCGATGTCCCGAATGGACTGAACGACTCCGAGGAGTCCCTCGAAGATGACGCCGAATCCCATCGCCACGGCGGTCCAAATGATCGCCTTGCGGCTGCGAATCGCATACAGTGCGATGACGAGCGCGAAGATGGTGACCGCCCAACGATACAGTTCAGCAATTCCGGCTCGAACGTCTGTTGCTCCGCGGAGGGAAAGCATCATCGCACCGAACCAGGCGGCGTAGGGCACCAGCAGGAAGGATCCCCGCAACGAGTCGCGGCGCGAGATGATTTGAATTGCGAACGCCGCGAGAGCGATCACCAACGCGACCTTGGTGGCCGTAAGCGTTGTGCCGCCGAACGGGACAGCGTGATATTCCTGGATCGGCACCGAAGCCGTCAGAAAGAGGGGTGCCAGCCATGGAACGAGCACGACCGCAAGCCCAAACGCGAGCCCGGGAAAGAGCCCCAGATTGATTGGCGTTGGTGCCCGCAGCACGATCCCGCCAGATATGCAGGCGAGGACCAGGCCGAAAACCGGGAGTAGAATGCGGTTTGACGGCAGGCTAATCGTCGACGATCGCACTCGGCTCTCGCGATACATAGGCGGAGAAATAGTCGATGGTCTGTCGCATTCCGGTTTCGATATCTACCTCTGGCGACCAATTCAGCAGCTTCTTCGCCTTGGAAATGTCTGGGCAGCGTTTGTATGGATCGTCTGGCCGCTCCGGCAAATACTCGAAGCCACTGTCCGAGTCGCACAGTCTGGCGATGATCGTGGCTAGATCCATGATGGTTCGCTCGTCCGGGTTGCCAAGGTTGATGACCTCGCCTCTAGCCGCATCAGTGTCCATGACTTTGCGCAAACCGCGCACCAGGTCTGACACATAGCAGAGCGAGCGCGTCTGACTCCCGTCGCCGAAGACCGGAAGCGGTTCACGGCACAACGCTCGCATAATGAAGTTCGGAACCACACGACCGTCCTGCGGGTCGTTCCGAGGACCGTACGTGTTAAAGATACGCACGATACGCGCGTCCAGGTCGTATTGGCGCACGAATTCCATCGTGATCGATTCGCCGAAGCGTTTACTCTCGTCGTAGCAACTGCGGGGACCGATGGGGTTCACGTTGCCACGGTAGGTTTCGACCTGTGGATGCACCTGCGGATCGCCATAGGCTTCTGACGTTGACGTGTACAGGAAACGTGCGGCATTTGCCCGAGCAAGTCGAAGCAGATTCAACGTGCCGACCGAGTTAACCAGGTGCGTCTCAATGGGGTTCCGCATGTACCCTTCCGGGCTCGCGGGGCTTGCAAGATGGAAGATCCGATCAACCTCGATTTCCAGTGGAACCGTGACGTCATGGTTGAGGAATTCAAAGCGATCGTTGTTGAACAGATGCTCGATATTTTCTCGGCGGCCAGTAATGAGATTGTCAACGGCTATGACCTTATGGCCGTCGGCGATCAGACTGTCGCACAGATGGGATCCAATGAATCCGGCTCCTCCCGCGACCAAGACACGCAATGAAGACCTCCTCATGATTGGCGTGCGGCTTCCGGCGTGTCGTCTTGCGCCTCCACCACTATCAACGCAGTCATGAACCAAAATATCAACGCGAGATCGGGGAGGAAATAGCCATTATCGACCAATCCATGGAGCATACCGACGAGCACAGCGCCTGAAGCGGCCAGCCCGAGCGCCCGTTTTCTCCGCACAAGACGAACCGTCATCCAGACAAAACCGGCAAGGTATGCCAGGGCAAGAACGAGGCCCATTATACCCAGCCGGAGCCAGATATCGAGGATGATGTCGTGTGGATGCGACGTGAAACGCTCCGACCACGCTTGCGGCTTGATGTACCGCGGGGCATAGACGTAGAGGAACTGATCGAGCCCGATCCCGAATATTGGATGGTCGCGGATCATCTGGATAGACGACTGCCATAGGTCGATCCGCAGTGAGCCGCTTCCCCCCGAGAAGAGGTTGTCAATGCGTGCAGATGCGGTGATCGCGAGTATTGCGCCCAGACCAACTCCGGCCGCGATGGCAAGCGCAGCCAAACGACGACGGTGACCGAGGATCAGAATGACGACGATGGCGACGCCAGCCGCGAGGACAGCCCCGCGTGAGAAGGTCATGACCAACACTATTCCGATAAGCCCTGCTGCTCCAAGCCATGTCCATCTCAAATTAGCTCGGAACGCTGCCGCGAGTCCCACCGCCAAGAGAAACGGTCGCTCAAGGAAGAGGGCCAACGCGTTCGGCTGTGGATAGACGCCGCTGACCCGTGTGACGCCTTCGACCGCAAGTCCATGTCCGGTCACGTAGCCGACGACGCCTGTCATCGCCACCAATACTCCACCTGCTACGAACAGGATGACGGTGAGCCGTCGGGTTGCGCGGTCGCGTATGAACCAGAGTGCCAGGACGTAGAAGACGAGCGGTTCAACGATGACCCAGCGGAAATCACGCAGGCTCTCGTGACGGTAAGCGGGCATGGCCAACGTGACGAGTGAAACCGCACCGGCGACGATCATTAGCAATGCCGCCAGGTCGAAAAGCGTTCGACGATCTTGCGCAAAGCGTACGATGGACTTCAGTCTCGAAAGCGATTGGTCTTGCCAGGCGATCCAGAGCATATGAAGGGCCGTGCCGGCCACTGTCGTCACCAGCAGAACCTCTTGTGGGCTGAACTCGAGACTGCGAATGTGGACGGGCTCAAATACGAAGCCGACCACTGCCGGAATCGCAGCGACCGACGCGGCAGGGCGATAGGCGGCGATGGCGATCAGGGCCAGTACTGCCAGGAGCGCAACTGTCGTGATGTGAATCAGCACCGCCGCCGCGGTTATCACCAAAATGGCCGCCGAAGCCGACGAGACAGAATTTGAGCTAGTCCAGCCTGGAAGCCGACTCGATGTGAGACTAGACATGTTCGTTCGATCCTCGGGCGGCGACGATGACCGCAACGTTCATCCGATCCAGCCCATCCTGCGGGATACGGCGATGACGGTGTACCGTACGAGCACGAACAAGGCGGCGGTCAATGCCACATACAGGACGACGAATGCCCAGGGGAACGGCGTATTCGCATTCACCACAAACCCGCTAATCGCGACCTGCGACGTGCCAACTGAAGAAATGACAACCGTGTGATCCTTGTGAGCAAGGCCGCTCGCGATTTGAATGGACTGGTCCTCGGCCTGAGTACCGGAAAGATCGACGTAGCTGCCCCGGTTATCGACGGGGAGAATCGGTGACGGTTGACCGTCCACGCTGACATAGACTTCACCCGATTCCGGGCCGATTCTCGCGATCATACTGAGATCCGTGCCGTAGAATCGGAACGACATGGAACTGCCCGATGTCGTTGTGACCATCGACGTCGAGGTCACTGCGGGATTCGCGGTGCCGAGCGACTGCTTGAACCAGTTGCCGGACAGGGAGATGCCTTTGTCCTCGGCCAAATGATCGCCGGGTTCGAGGATCGTAGCCGAGCTGGCGTTGGCCGTCCCGATACGGATTGACGGCAACGTGGATTCAAGATTCATGACCCAGGTCAAGGCCAGGACGAGGCAGAATACGCCGATGACCGCGGCAAAGAGTGAATTCGAACCTGTGTTGCCCGTGTCACGGTGCGCTTGCGGCCACGACGAGCGCGCGGATGTGCGCCGCGGTGCAGTGTCTAGCAAGCGGAGACCTCGATAGTAGTGTGTACTGCATGGTTGGCGGAGTCGGGATGGCTGCTCCCGTCTGTGCGGGACACGGCCATGTCATGCGATCTGAATTCTGAGCACTTGTCGAATTGCCGTCGCATGGCGGCTAGTATAACAGTCAGTCGAATTCGATTGGTCTCGCGGTTCACACCACGAGACCCGCCGATTTTGGAGGTAAGGCGTGACTCGTCGGCCACGTGTGGGTGTCATTGGTGGAAGCGGGCTCTACGATATGCCCGGGTTGTCCAACGTGGAACAAGTGCTACTGGACACGCCGTTTGGCTCACCCAGTGACCACATCGCGATCGGTACGATCGACGGGCATGACGTTGCATTTCTCCCGCGACATGGGCGGGACCATCACATCAGCCCGACCAATTTGCCATTTCGCGCCAACATTTGGGCCATGAAATCGTTGGGAGTTCAACGTCTCGTCTCGATAAGCGCCGTTGGCAGCATGCGGGAAGATGTGCATCCGCTCGACATGGTCGTCCCTGACCAGATTTTCGACCGCACGATTCGTGGCGGCCGAACGTTCTTCGATGACATCGTTGTCCATGTTTCGATGGCCGACCCGTTCTGCGGCCAGGCAAGACGGCGCGTCGTCAGTGCCGGACAGCGGGTCGACGTCCCAATTCGTGACGGCGGTGCCTACATCTGCATCGAAGGCCCGCAGTTCTCCACCAAGGCGGAATCGCGCATTTACCGATCATGGGGCATCGACGTGATCGGCATGACGGCCATGCCGGAAGCGCGTCTCGCGCGCGAAGCGGGCCTCTGCTATGTAACACTTGCCATGGTCACTGACTATGACGTCTGGCACGAGACCGAGGAGAACGTGAGCGTTCAGGCAGTGGTTGAGAACCTCAAACGAAACGTGGTCAACGCACAGAACGTTATTCGGGCAGCGCTTCCTGAACTGAGCGCCGATTGGGATTGTGACTGTGCTGAGTCGCTGCATGGAGCAATCTCGACGGCTCCGGCCGGTATCACGCGGGAAACGCGGGAGCGGCTCTCACTCATTCTTGGCGACGTCCTTGGATGAGGGCCTGTTATGCGGTAGCGTTGAGCGGCTCTCACTGGGAGCGAAACGATACTGTGCAGAGGATCGCCAACTTTCGTGATTCTCGATTGCTGCGATGTATGAGTACGTCCGAAACGAGTCGCACCACGTGACGTCCATTCTCCGCCGTTTCCGTTTCACCGAATTTCAGTTGCTGGTTGCCCCGTCGCTGATGACGGTCATCGGGCTACTGACCATTTTTCTCGCACGAACGGGCTCCTCCAAATGGAGTCTGAGTGACATTTCCGTCAGCCTCGGCTACGTCGCGCTGCTATTCGGCATGACCATCTGGTTCAGCGCCACGGGATTCCATGGCGATCAGGTCCTCTTCCCAGTTGTCGCGACTTTGGCGGGCATTGGCTTGCTGGAGATTCAGCGCCTCGGTCCAGTGCTTGCCGATCGTGGACCGGCCTGGGCGAACCTGGCGCAACGGCAGGTCCTGTTCCTTGCCGTGGGGTTGGCGCTCCTGTGGGGGATGATGGTCTTCGTGCGCAAGCTCGACTGGCTGCGCCGCTACAAATACACCTGGGGATTCTTCGGCCTGGGTTTGATGGCCGTCACCATGGTAGCTGGCGAGCGAGTGAATGGCGCCCGGCTCTGGTTGAATCTGGGAGTTGTCACGGTTCAACCGAGCGAGTTAGTCAAAGTTTTGCTCGTCGTCTTTCTCGCGGCCTACCTGGATGAATATGGTGATCTGATCAACAGTTCCTGGCGAGTCGGGCCGATCAATCTGCCTCCAATCCCGTATCTGTTGCCGATGATCATCATGTGGGTAGCGTCGCTGGCGATTGTGGTGCTGCAGAACGACCTGGGCACGGCGCTCCTCTTCTTTGGCATCTTCCTCGTGATGATCTACGCCGCGACCGGACGTTTGCTGTATATCGTTGTCGGCATGGGCTCATTCGCGGTCGGCGTTTACATCGCCTACCAGTTGTTCGATCGCATCGCGGTTCGCGTGCAGAACTGGATCAATCCCTGGGCGGACCCGCTCGGGGCGGGATTCCAGCAAATTCAGGCCGAGTACAGCATGGCGGCCGGCCACATCTTCGGGACAGGCCTGGGATACGGTCATCCGCAATTTATACCGGCGGTTGAAACGGACTACATCTTCGCGGCACTCGCTGAGGAATTGGGCCTGCTGGGCACGATAGCCATTTTGGCGCTCTACCTGCTGCTGGTGGCGCGCGGATCGATGATCGCACTGCGTGCGGAACGCGGGTTTCCGCAGCTCCTGGCGGTCGGTTTGACCACGATTCTGGCGCTGCAGACGTTGATCATCCTGGCGGGCGTCCTCCGGATTATCCCACTCACTGGCATCACTCTTCCGTTCATCAGCGCAGGCGGAAGCTCACTGTTGACCAATTTCCTCATCATTGGGCTTCTGTTACGCGTCAGTGAATCGAGATCGATCAAGACATGAGTCGGTTCATCAGGGCATCATCTTTTGTCGCCGCGACCCTCATATTTGGCTATGGTTTGATCACGACTCACAGCCACACGGCCGCGGAGTGGCTCGTTATCCTGGTGATAGGCGCTGTGTTGCTGACCGTTAGCCTGTGGCCACGCTTGCCGCGGAATCTGGCGACGGTCGAGCGAGCGGTAATCCGCGGGACCGTGCTGTTCTTGGTCGGCTTTCTCATTTTGGGCGTGCAACTGGCACGCATTCAAGTGGTTGATAGCGCCGCCATAAGCTCTCGCACCGCGTCAGCATCCGGCAATCTCGTGGTGCAGGATCCACGGCAGCGTCTCGCCGCGTCCGAAATTATCCGTGGAAGCATTCTGACTAGCGACGGCAAAGTCGTGGCGGAGACGACCAAGAACGCTGATGGCTCCTTCACACGGAGTTACCCGGATCCCGCAACGGCATACCTGGCTGGATACTACTCACCGTTGCTCTATGGCAGCAGCAATCTCGAGCAGGCGTATGACGCGCAGCTGATGGGGAAGAAGGGCGGCAATCCGGTCACGCAGTGGCTGGACGGCGTGCTTCATCGTCAGACGCATGGTTACAACCTGCAATTGTCGATCAACGACGCGCTGCAGAAGCAAGCAACTGATCTGCTCGGTAACCAACGCGGCGCTGTCGTGCTCATGGATGCCAAGACCGGTGCGATTGTTGCCATGGCGAGCACGCCGAACTTCGATCCAAACAAGCTCTACGTCAATGCAGGACCGCAATCGGTCGAAGAGTCGAAGGCGGCAACGGCCTACTGGAAACAGCTCAACGATGCGGGCAATTCGCCACTGTTGCTTCGTCCGACTCAGGGCCTCTACATTCCGGGATCGATCTTCAAGACGGTTACCGCTTCAGCCGCCATCGAATCGGGCATCGCCACACCGAGTACCGTGTATCGCGACGAGGGAGCATTGACGGTCGAGTCGCGCGTGATCCCGGAAGAGAACCGCCCAAACAACAATCGAATTAATTACACACTGACCGAAGCGTACGGCTGGTCACTTAACGTCGTTTTCGCTCAGGTTGGGTTGCAAGTCGGGGCCGATCGACTTGCCCAATACGCGCAACGCTTCGGCATCGGTTCGCAGATACCCTTTGATCTTCCGGTCGCTATCAGCCAGCTTGAGTCTGACCCGAGTTTTCTGGCAAGTCAGGCGGCGTTAGCCGTAACGGCGTTCGGTCAAGGGCAGCTTCAGGTCACCCCGCTGCAGATGGCACTGGTGGCCGACGCCGTCGCCAACGGCGGCAACATGATGACTCCATTTCTGGTGAACCAGATCGTCGACGAATCGGGGAAGACGCTGTCGTCGCACTCGGCGTCGGTCTGGAAGCAAGCGATTGACTCAGATACGGCCAACAAGATGCAGCAGATCATGATCAAATCGGTCGAGAATGGTTATGCCTCTCCGGCCCAGATACCTGGCTTCGTGGTCGGCGGCAAGACCGGCACGGCCGAGGTCGGCGGAAACAAGCAGCCGAATGCCTGGTTTATCGGCTTTGCGGGGAAGACCAGCCCGCAGTACGTCGTTGCGGTCGTGGTGGAGAATGGCGGCGAAGGCGGCAAGGTCGCGCTTCCGATTGGACGCCAGATGCTGCAATCCGCACTGAACCTGGCTCCCACGAAATAGCAACCTGCTATTCGCCGTTTGAGTACGCAACCTTTCTCTTGAATTCTGGTCAAGCTCAGGCGTCAACCAGACCCACAGCACGCGATTGTTGGCTTGCCTGCCAATGCGACATAACCCCAGGATAGCTCACCTGTAGCGGGTGCTCGCTACGCATTTCCCCTTCGGATCCAAACACGCACCGGGACGAGTTCGCATCCCGAAACTGCGCAGACCGTTCACCTCGACTAAACGTCCTGTCCCGCACCGCAAAGGACCACGAGGATGTCCGGTTTTTCGCAAATTGACGCGGAATTTGGTAAAATTGCAAGTCGTGTGGCACCGTGGAGCAACGCAATGAACCCATCGCACGCCACCTTCGAAGATCTCGTTGCAGAGGCGCTGGACGAGCTTCCAGAAGGCTTTTTGAAAGCGATGGAAAACGTTGAGGTAGTAGTCGAGCCGGAGCCGAGCGTCGAGCAGTTGGCCAGACTCGCGGCACCGGGCGGAACGCTTCTCGGTCTGTACGAAGGGGTACCTCGCACACGTCGCTCGTCGATGTATGGCCTCATCGCTCCCGACAAGATAACGATTTTCGAAGGTCCAATCCGGCGCTTGTCAAGTGACGAGGCATCGCTGAAGCGGTTGGTGCGCCGCACAGTGGTCCATGAGATCGCACACCATTTTGGGATTTCGGACGATCGTCTGCGAGAGCTAGGCGCTTACTAGCTCCGTGGATCAGAGGTAAACAGACCGATGCAATGGCCCTCGGCGGGTCGCCGACATGATTCTGAAACCGCTTTGCCAGGCGTAATCGAGACAGTCGGGAACGCATTCGCGTTGCTGAACAAACGCCCCTATCTCATGGTTTTGCCGATGGTACTCGATCTGTTCCTCTGGCTCGGCTATCGTTTGTCCCTGGCTCCGTTGACGAACACCATCGTGCGCTGGATTGGCAACGTTCCATCTGCGGATGCGTCCGCAATTACCCACTTCCAGAGTGCTGGAGCCTCGTTCAATTTGTTCGAGCTTCTGGCCATTTCAACGCCGACAATGGTGACTCGCGTCGGAGCGAGTGCCATTACGGGAGCCACGACCGCCACTATCAGTTCGACGCCCTGGTGGCTGGTTGCTCCGCTCGCCTTGCTACTGGTCATTGCCGGTGTGACCATTGGTGTAGTCTATCTGACGCTTCTTGGCTATCTGGTTCGTGGCGAGTCGCTCGCTTCGCTCGGCGTATTCCGGGTCAGCGGCATGAATACGTTGCGCACCATTGGCTACATCTTGCTTGTCATTGGTGTGATTCTCCTGCTTTCCTTCCCGATCGCTTTGCTAACTGGCGCTTTGCTGGTCTTTGGCGTGAGCATCGCGCCGCTGACCGCGATCTTTGTTTTCGTCGGAGCGCTCTGGGCGTACGTGCTCCTCTATTTCGCACAGGACGCGATCATCATCTCGGGCGCCGGGCCGGCTCGGGCGATCTACATGAGCTACAACGTCGTTCGCGCCAATTTTTGGCCGTGTATCGGCCTCATGCTCGTCACTTTGGTCATTCAGATCGGGACGCCGCTAGCGCTGATGGTCTTCACTCGGTCGGCGTTCGGTGTTCCGCTGGCGTTTCTGATTCACGCATACATCCTGACCGGTCTTGCGGTCGCTGCCATGCTTTTCTATCGCGATCGGGCGAGCTCCCTCCGCGTTCCGAAAGCCGCTGTTACCGCGTCTGATCGCACCAGTTGAAAGGTCCTGAATTCGTGGCTGACACTACCGCTTCTCCGTACACCGCCGCTAACATCCAGGTGCTCGAGGGACTCGAAGCCGTTCGACGTCGACCTGGCATGTATATCGGCAGTACCGACTCTCGTGGCTTGCATCATCTGGTCCAAGAGATCGTCGACAACAGCGTGGATGAGGCGATCGCCGGTTATTGCGACCACATCGACGTTGCGATTCGTGCCGACGGCGCTGTCTGGGTGCGGGACAACGGCCGCGGAATCCCTGTCGATCAGCATGTGAAGCAAGGCAAGTCGGCGCTGGAAGTGATCATGACGGTGCTGCATGCCGGTGGCAAGTTTGGTGGCGGTGGTTACAAAGTCTCCGGCGGCCTGCACGGAGTCGGCGCGTCGGTGGTCAACGCGCTGTCGGAGTGGGTTGTGGTCGAAGTTCGCAAGGATGGCGTCGTGTACCAACAGCGCTATCGGCGCGGTGTCCCGCAGGGGCCAGTCGAAGCCGTTGGTTCAACGACGCTCGACGACCACGGAACGACAACGACATTCGTGGCCGATGGGACCATATTTGAGTCGCTCGACTACGACTATGACTTCTTGTTGCAGCGGTTTCGGGAAATGGCGTATTTGACCCGCGGACTTGGGATCACCTTCAAAGACGAGCGAGACGATCGAGAGATGTCGTTCTTCTTTGATGGGGGAATCGTCTCATACATCCGGCATCTGAATCGAAACAAACAGGCGATTCACCCCAAGCCCTTCTACGTGTTTCGCGAGGTGAACGATTGCCTGGTTGAAGTCTCGCTGCAGTACAACGCGGGGTATGCTGAGTCGACGCACTCGTTTGCCAATAACATCAATACGGTCGACGGCGGAACGCATCTGACCGGCTTCAAGAGCGCGCTCACTCGCACGATGAACGACTATGCCAGGCGCAACGGTTTCCTCAAAGAAACCGACGACAACCTCAGCGGTGAAGACGTACGCGAAGGACTCACGGCAATCGTCAGCGTGAAGCTGCCCGAGCCGCAGTTCGAGGGTCAGACCAAGGGAAAGCTGGGAAACGCCGAGATCGCCGGAATGGTGCAATCGGTCGTCAACGACAGCCTGTCGCAGTTTCTGGAAGAGAACCCGTCTGCCTCACGCCGGATCATCGAGAAATGTGTATTCGCCTCCCGCGCGCGAGAGGCCGCACGCAAAGCGCGTGAACTCGTGCAGCGCAAGGGAAGTCTCGACACGTTCAGTCTGCCAGGCAAGCTGGCAGATTGCAGCGAGCGTGATCCGTCGCGTGCCGAGCTCTACATCGTCGAGGGCGATTCGGCCGGTGGGTCGGCGAAGCAGGGTCGCGATCGTCGCTTCCAGGCCGTGCTTCCGCTGCGAGGCAAGATCCTGAATGTCGAGAAGGCGCGGCTGGATAAAATGCTGCAGAACGAGGAGATTCGCGCGCTGGTGACGGCACTCGGCACCTCGATTGGCGATCAATTTGACGCGACGAAGCTGCGTTATCATCGGATTATCCTGATGACCGACGCGGACGTTGACGGCGCCCACATCCGAACGTTGCTGTTGACGTTCTTCTTCAGGCATCTCGAGGATCTGATCGTCGATGGCCGACTTTACATTGCTCAGCCGCCGCTGTATCGCATGCAGAGCGGACGGGACACACACTACGTCTATTCGGATCCCCAGCGCGACGAAATTATCGCGACTCATCCTGGGCGCAAATGGGACATTCAGCGGTTCAAGGGTCTGGGCGAAATGAATGCCGAGCAACTCTGGGATACCACCATGGATCCCGAACAGCGAACTATGCTGCAGGTCACCATCGATGACGCGGTGCGGGCGGACGAGACGTTTGACATGTTGATGGGGAGCGCCGTTCCTCCGCGTAAGCGCTTCATTCAGACGCATGCTCGCGAAGTCGAGAACCTGGACATCTGAGGCTGGGCGCATTTTCACTGGTGGCGGTTAGCCGAACGATCATGATCATGATGTACCTACCCATAGCTGGCCCAGCGTCAGCCGGTGGCTGCTCGATGGTTTCGCGCAAGAGTCGCCAGCGTCAACGTCTGGCTCCTTACGAGATCGAGAGTTAGCGATGCCGAGTCGGTCCGACGCTTACCGCGAGCGCCTGCGGCTTCCGATCGCCGTCGACGCCATGGGCGGTGACCGCGCGCCAGAAGATGTGGTGGCAGGCGCAGTAGCTGCATATCGTGAATGGAACATTCCCATTACGCTGGTTGGCCGCGCTCAGGCGATCGGCCCGTTGCTGAACACAAACGGATCCGCTTCCCTCGGTATTCACATCGTCGACGCTCCAGAGATCGTCACAATGGAAGAACATGCCGTCGCTGCGGTGCGGCGTAAGGCGCGTGCATCGATCACGGTAGCTTGCGAAGAAGTGTCTGAAGGACGGGCCTCCGCCGTCGTTTCCGCTGGGAATTCCGGCGCGGTGGTGGCGTCGGCAATCTTCAGTCTGGGTCGACTGGACGGGGTCGAACGTCCCGGCATCGCCATTCCGTTTCCGACCACCCAGGGCCACCCGGTGTACGTCATCGACGCTGGTGCGGTCGTCGATCCACGGCCAGCGCACCTCTTGAAATTCGGTTACCTGATTCGCGACTACCTGCATGGAGTCGTGGGTGTCGCTAATCCGCGCATCGGGCTTCTAAGCAACGGTCACGAGCCGGGCAAAGGAAATGCTCTGGTGCGTGAGGCACATACACTTCTGGACCAGGCAACAGACCTCAATTTTGTGGGAAACGTCGAGGCTAATGCAATTCCAGATGGCTCGGTCGATGGCATCGTGTGTGACGGCTTCAGTGGCAACGTGTTGTTGAAAGCGGCCGAAGGGACAGCGTCATTGGTTCAGGCGGCTTTGCGGGCCGAATTGTCGGCTCATTGGCACACGAAACTGCTGGCTGCGGCGCTCCGCTCTTCCTTTCGACGGGCCGTGAAATCGCTCGATTATCGGGAATATGGGGGGGCGCCACTTCTGGGCGTTCAGCGGCCGGTGATCATCGCCCACGGCCGTTCAGACCAACATGCGATCACTAACGCCATTGTTGCCGCTGCTCGCGCGGTCTCTGCTGACGCCTCTGCAACTTCTCGCTCGCGATCGTGAGTTCGTTTTCATCTGCCCCAGGTCGACCTCAATGAGGCCGTCTCGCAGGCGGTATTGCGCAGTCGGGCACGACGAGAACCGTAACGACCGACCCAACCTGAGCCGCGGCTGCGGGCGCAAAGGCGGTTGGACCGGTCGTCAAATCTCTCTCTATTTACTTATATGACAATTTAGTCTTCGCCCGCCACGGCGCGCTTCAGTTGTGTCCCTGGCTTGAAGCTCGGACTCTTCCTCGAAGGAATGGTGATTCGCTCTCCGGTTTGCGGATTTCGCCCTTCACGCGCACCACGCTCGCTGATGCGGAACGTGCCGAACCCGGTGAGTGCTACTTCGTCACCCGACGCCAGAGCGTCCTGGATGGCGTTGAACGTGGCATTGACCACCGCACTGACCTGCGTCTCCGGTTGCTTCACCTGTTGCGCGACGGACTTGACCAGATCGCTTTTTCTCATTTGATTTCCCTTCCGCTCTTACTCAACTCGTGGCCGCGACTCATAGCATTTTCCAGACTATATAGCACGAGACGGGCCATGAGCAAATATCGACCGCGTATGTACGCCCATAGTGTAAGGAATTCCGACGCAATTATTGTGTTCTTCGCTGTCGTGCAGCCTCGAACAATATTACCGCACCGGCGACAGCCGCGTTGAGCGATTCAAGCCCACCGCGTAACGGAATCGCAACAGTTTCGCTCACCCACGGTCTCGCCGTTTTCGTTATTCCACCGGTCTCGCCGCCGACGATCAGTATGGAAGGTTCCGACCAGTCTACGCGGTCGTAGTTGGCATCTCCACTCGCTTCCGCGGCGAACCTATGTGCGCAACCCAAAATGACGTCGGGAGGAGCACTCCATTCGACGGTTCTTAGAGGTAACCGGAAGTGAGCTCCCATTCCGGCTCGAACGACTTTGGGTGAATACGGATCGGTGGTTTCTGGCGAAACGAACAGGGCATGACACCCGGCACCAAGCGCGGCTCGCATGAGCGTCCCAAGATTACCGGGATCTTTAATCCCGTCCGCCACCACAACCAGCAACGGATCGCTGCCTGGCTGCAATTCGAGGTCGAGGAACTCGAAGATCGCCACCAGGCCCTGAGGGGTCTGGGTGTCGGCAACTGCACTGATGACTGTCTCATTCGTGGGATGAATGCGGATTCCTTGCGTGTCAAGCTGCTCCAGCAGGGCAAGAGTGCTCGGATCTGCGCGCGAGGTGTCGAAGAAGACCTGTTGTGGCGAGGCGCCGGAATCGATCGCATCGTGGAACGCGCGGGTGCCCTCAACAATGAATGCCCGCTCCCGATAGCGATTCTTTCGCTGATGCAGCGAGCGGGCGTACTTCACATGTGGATTATGAACGCTGGTTAGCGTCGGCGCGTCAAACGGCACAGCGTGCCGTCTAAAGCTGGCTCTTCGCCACGTCGACCAGTTGGGCGAACGCCGCGCTGTCGCGCACAGCAAGGTCCGCCAAAACCTTCCGGTCGATCTCGACTCCAGCCTTCATCAGACCGTTCATGAATCGGCCGTACGGAAGTCCGTTCTGCCGGGCGGCCGCGTTGATCCGGACGATCCAGAGCCGTCGCATGTCACGCTTGCGCGTACGGCGATCGCGATACTGATAGACGAGCGATCGCATGACCGCTTCGTTTGCGCGTCGAAAAAGCCGCCGCCTCGTTCCGCGGAAGCCACTTGCCTGGTG
This sequence comes from uncultured Chloroflexia bacterium, assembly GCA_963782955.1. GTDB lineage: Bacteria > Chloroflexota > Chloroflexia > Thermomicrobiales > Thermomicrobiaceae > CALAGB01. The sequence goes on from CAWALJ010000004.1 coordinate 31,249, forward strand.
GAGCATCTTGGTGTGGCGACGATGTGCCGCAACACCACGCTTTACACGAGCCATTCTCTGGTCGTCTCCTTAGGAACTGTACGGCAACAAGCGCTTGAACCGCTTGCGATCCGCCGAGGAAACTTCGAACATCTTGTCGAACGCACGACGGTTACGCGGCGACTTGCGGCGGCGGAAGTGGCTTCGCATGCCCTTCATGCGCATCACTTTGCCGGTGCCAGTCACCTTGAACCTGCGCTTGGCGCTCTTATTGGTCTTCATCTTCGGCATCTGGTCATCCCCTCGAGTCGAACGTCAATCTGCTTCGGCCTCAGCGGCCTGTTCGGCATCCTCTTCGTGTCCACGCGCCGGTTTGCTCGGACTCATGAGCATCACCATGGTCCGACCCTCAATGTGGGGCGCTTGGTCAATTGTGCCGACATCACTTAGCTGTTCAGCAAGGCGGTCGAGCAACCCCTTACCAATGTCTTGGTGTGCCATCTCTCGCCCACGGAACAGGACACTTAGCTTCACCTTATCGCCGCCTTCGAGAAAACGGCCAGCCTGCCGCCCCTTCGTCTCAAGATCGTGGTCGTCGATCTTCGGACGAATTCGAATCTCTTTCAGGTCCGCTGTTCGCTGGCGCTTGCGTGACTCGCGCTCTCGACGGCTCTCCTCATAACGGAACTTGCCGTAATCCATCAATCGACAAACTGGTGGGACCGCGTTGGGCTGAACCTCAACCAGGTCGAGGCCGCGTTCACGTGCCATGTCCAACGCGTCTCGCGTTCGTACGATGCCTACGTGGTTGCCCTCTTCGTCGATGAGTCGAACTTCGGGAATCCGAATTCGTTCGTTGACGCGTGCAGGTCTTGATGTGCTAATGGAATCCTCCCGTGAAACATACAGAGCCGCAGCATCGACGACCGCGTCTGCTGCGGCTAAGAATCGCTATGACGGTAAATGCTAGCATAATTGGCTACTCTTGGTCAATCTTGCGGGATACGATTTTCCCCGTCAGGTCGGGCGTTTGGAGCCTTAGGGCCGCTCATAGATCGTGACTTGTTGGTCGTGGAAAGCGAGCTTCCAGCCGATCTGATTCAGTTGCGCGAGGCCAGTTGCCGAATACGGAGCGCCGCCATCACATTGACTGCCGTACCCGTACTGCTCAATTGGTCCCACAATGATATAGCGGATGTCGAGCTGATTCAGCAGGTTGCGCGCCTGCGACGAAGTCGGCGAATCGTAGATCGTCTGAACGTCCGACTTTCGCTGACTGATCTCGTTCGATATCAGTGGGTTTCCCAATCTCCATTGATATTCGTGAAACTGCCAGCCGAGCGGAGTCTGTAGTCCAGTCGCCATGGAGAAGACGTTGTGTGGCAGCGCTCCGTCTTCGCCGTAGGAACACCCGGGCGCTTCCAAGATATGGTCAGTTGGATGAGCGTTTTGTTGCAACCAGCTTACCGCGGCCATCTCTTCTGGAGCGTAGGTGTCAAGGTATGCAAGACCATTGATTCCCGAAAAGTGTGAGAACCCGTTGGTCCAATGATAAGCGGAGATGGGGGGATAGAGCGCCGCGCCGAGGATGACAATACCGAGGATACTGGCGACTGCGCCTGACGGGAGCCGCCCAAATTGACGTCCGATCCACCTGATCCCGATTGGAAGCGCAACCGCCGCGGAGATGGCGAAGAGAGCCCAGACCTGAAAGTAGAGTTTGAAGACGGTGTTCATCCGGTCGCTGAAGGCATCTTCGAGGAAGACGAGCTCGGTGGTCGAGAGGAGCAAGAAGGCCATGCCCACGATCGCCAGCAAGTACCGTCGTGGCGCCTTGATACGCATCACCACCAGCAACGAACCGCAAAGAACGAGTGGACCGATAAACCAGAAGATCCCAGGGAATTTGGTCACTAAAGAGACGATGAACAGGCCAACTACCGTGCCGACGACCGTACGCGTCGAGACTTTTCGCTGTCGGATTAGCGGAATTGCAAGCGAGGCGAGAAAGATGCCAATGATTGCCAGATACAGACCGTGAACCTTGAAGATCTCGGCTGTCGACGATCTCGGCCAGGTAACCACTCCAATGGTCTCGACCAATTTGCCCAAAATGGGAGCGCTGCGGATGGACTGAGGAACATCATTTCCTTGAAGACCGACTGCCGGGACATAGTGCAGCCAGAACGGAAAGACGGTTACCATCGCCGACGTAGCCAAGGCTGCGAGCGGCACGAGTCGCTCGATCCAGGGAAGGCCAATGGTGGCGATGAGGATTCCGCCGGCAGCGAGCAACAGCGCAGGCGGCATATCCCATGAGTTCGTCGCATACAACGCAGCCGCAAGGATGCCAGCCAACGCCGCACCGGAGAGAAGCGCGCGCCTGTCACGTCCAGCAAGGGCAAGTGCCAGGCCAATTCCGATCGACGATATGAACATCGGGTAATCGAGTACGTGAGGATGAAGGTCACCAAGCACGAACGAAAAGGCCGGAAACTCGTTAATCGTCTGCTGATTAGGACCATCCGAGATGACGCGAGAGGCATTCCAGCCGACACCTTGCCACCATCCCGCATGCAAAGTTCGCAAGGGGTGCTCGATGAACGCAATAGGCGTTACCAGATTGCCGATTCCGACCAGGAAGATCCCAGCCAAAGCTCCAGTGAGTACGATCAGGCGACGGGAAGGCATCCCGAGACTGCGAACCAAATCGGTTGCCACCCCTACTGCGGCGACGGTCGCGGTCGCGAAGAGAGTGGCCAACGCCAGGTTGAAGGCGTGACTCGCGGCGATGCCCGAAAGACGAGCGGGGAGTGCCATCAGCAGGTAGCCGAGGTAGTAATAGTTGATTGAGTGGCCGAGAAACCACGGATCTGGGGGTGGCATGCTCGATGTGTGCAGGACGCTGGTAAGAAATGCTAACTCCATCGGCTTTTCGGTGTGTTGAATCGCGGGATTGTAACAGCGGAACACGACATATCCCGCGAAGAGCACCACTGTAACGCCCTCAAACAGAATAACTTGCCGCCAGTGTTCAACCAAAAAGTGCCAGAGTTCGCCAAGGAGCGCTTCGCGCACCCACATTGCTGTCGCGAGAACCACCGGAATTGCCACGATAAGCGTCGTGGTGTACGGAATTGGGCTGATCGCGCTCAACCACCATGGCACCAGCGCGGCCAGGAGTAAGCCGAGTGGACGCACGAAAGGGATGCCTCGGCTTGGCAGCCCGCGCAGTACTCTGAAGATGAACGGATACATCAGCCACGAGAACGCGCTCAGCGTCAGATACCAACGTAGGGACTCGAGCGCAACCTGCGATCCGCTCATGGCTGTGCCTTTGACGCCAAAGACGGCAGCTTGGGGAAAGGATTGACCTCGTAGATGGTGGTGGCTCCCGATTTGAAGGCCACCTTCAATGTGCTGCCAACCATCGAATCTAGCGCCGCGAGACCGGCCGCGCTCGCATACGGCCCACTCACTTGCGGACCCGCGAAACCAGCTGGAATATCCCATTTGCGCTCGACGTCTCCCACAACGATGTAGCGGATGTCATATTCGTAGATGAGTGATGTCTTCGTTGCGACGTCGGTCGAGTTATACAGCGTGCGCAGGTCGACCAATCGTTGGTCGATACCGGGAGCATACCGCTGCTGCCGCTCGTGCCGGTCCCAGCCTAGAACGCTTGGCAAGCCAGTTCCGGCGGAAATGCGCGCTCCATTCCCGCGATAGGGACCGATGCTGGCCTCGGCAATGATGCCGTTGTTGGTGTCGTGCTGGCGCAACCACATAATGGCGTAGTAATCACCGGTAAAATCGATACGCTCGCCGGTGTCGTTATAGATCCAGGATCCCTTCATCCAGCTCAGACCATTCAATGTCAACCCTCGCGGGCTCCCAGGCATGCTGAGCGCGAGACGCTGCGGGGTTCCAGCAACAGGATAGACCAGACCTGCCGCGACAAGTCCGCAGCACAGCACCAGGGCAACGCGCGCCGCCGTGACGCGGGAACCATTGCGAACTTCATTTCGTGTGGCTGATTCCTGGGCCGTCGGACCGGCGATGATGCCAAGTGGTTGCTCCTCCCGGGCCTGCCAAACAACGTGAATCAGCCACACAAGCACGGCTGCCGCTGCAACGGCAAAGAGCGTCCAGCCTTCCATGAAGAACTTGAAGACCGTGTTCATTCGTTCCCAAGGTGAGCCAGACAGATCGTCGACTACGTAGACCAACTCTGTGCCAAGCGTGATGCCCGATGCGCCGACGACAAGTAATCCCAGCAGGGCGCGCGGCGGACTCTGAGCGTAGCGCAACCACACGAGAGCTCCGACAATTAGCGGTAGCATCAGCATGGCTCCGGTTGGGCGGAACGGAGCCAGCAGTCCGATGACGGCCGCTGCCAGTGGGCTCAAATAGGCAAGAAACTGGAGTGGTGAATCCTCGTCGACGGTGACCGTGACCACGATCGGCAAGAGCGCGCCAACGATCCCGACAAGCACCACGGTGATCATGAAATCGAAAACGTTCGACTGGCGGGTAATGATCGATCCAACGAACGTCGCCGCCATTGCCGCCGCTGCCGACAACGCGCCGGCAAGCATGTCGTTGCGTCGGAGATTGACCCGCCCCATTGCCGCGACGACCGCGCCGCACAGTAGAATGCCCAGGAATATGCCGAACTGATCCAGAAACTGACTGGGCGCACTGCCACTGTTGGTGCGGGCGATGCCGCTCACGAGAGCCACAAAACGGCTAAAGAAGGGCAGAAAGAGCACGTACGTCACGGCCCCGATTGCGAACCAAACTCCAACAGCAAGGGCGATAAGCCATGGTCGAAGCGGACGTACGGCGAGCGCCGTGGTCACGAGCGCGGCACCGACGAGCAGGAAGCCAAGCGGCATATCCCATGAGTTCGTCACCACCATCGTTCCCAACACCAGACCCGACATCCCTCCCCAGACGACCAGGTCAGGAGCAGATCGGAATCCGTCGCGAATTCGCGTGTACGCGAGCGCGATCAGCAGAATCGTGATGGGCAGGTCAATGGCGTGCGGATGAAGGTCGGCCCAGATCTGCGTGAAGTAGGGAAACTCTGTGATCGTGTAATCGACCACACTACGGGCATGCCAGAAGTCGAATCCGGTCGGTGACGCCGAGACCATCTGAGCCACCGCATCCAGGTTCCCCATTAGTGAGTGCAACACCACGCCAACGCCGCCAGCCAGAATGGCCCAGCGCAACCGCGTGGTGCGCAGCAAATCGGAACCAAAGGTCGACACCAGGCTGAAGACGCCGGAAATCATGGTTCCGCTGACGGTTGCCATGCCGAGTTGGAAGCCGATCTCTGGTGGTATGCCCGTCAGCTTCCAGAGGTACGCCACCAGATAGAAGCCGTAGTAGTAGTAGTTCATCACTCCATTGGCGTACCAGGGATCGTACGGAGGGAAGACCGCGCTGCGGCCGATCGCGCTGATGAACGACATCTCCATCGGCTTCTCGCCGCCGTAGTAGGTCTGCCAGAGATCTGGGTTGATGGCACGAAGCGTCAGAAAGAACGCAAAAGCGGCAATGAAGACCAGTTCGGTGATCAGGATCATTCGCCATTGCGCTTTGATCATGGGCCACGCAGCGCGAAGTCGTCCTCTGAACCCGATCCACAGTGCTGCAGTGATCAATGCCACCGGAAGCAGGATGTTCGGCATTCTGAAATGGACCAGTTGCAGGCTGACTAATATCCAGACCGAGTATCCGGTTACGACCAACCCCACCGTCCGCGCCAGACCCCAGCCGAAGTCGCTGAACCGGGAGAAGAGAACGACGGTTAGAGGTAGTCCTGCCAGACCGATCAATGCCAGCACGAAGAACCAGACGAGCGCCGCCGCAAGGCTGTAGTGCGTCAGCCCACTCGACCAACCGAGATCGTTAGCCACCGGACGCTGGCTAACCGGTTGGTTAAGGAGGAGAGATGAGCTGGTCGGCGTGCGAGAAGGATCCCAGGGTTGTGCAATCGAAGCGGCAAATCGTTGCTGCAATTGAGCAGTAGTAAGGTTGGTGACCTTCTTGAAGATGCGGACGTGTGGATGATCGTAGACCGTGAAGCTCTCGTCAGCACCGCGGTCGTTGAACTTCATACCGAAGATCTGCGGCATTACGTTCGATTCGTATACCTCTTGAAATCCCAACTGCCCTGTCTCGAGCAGGTGGTAATACTCGGAGTCCACCGGATAGCGCCAGGGCGAATCAGGAATCGATTGCGCCAACCGATCACTCGACAGAATGATGTAGTCAGTCTGCTGGAGCTTCGACGCGATGTACGCAAATTCCTGCACGTTCGGACGATCCGCGTACAGATCCATAGTTACGCGCGTGTAGTAGGGCGTGGGATAGGGCTTGCCTGCCAGCGGAAGCGGCAGCGCGTCATCCCAATATTCATCGCTAATCTTTGAACCCGCCGGGATGTTCTGATAAATCCACTGCGACGCCGTCACGCGCGTGTTTGGGTGACTGTAGATCGACTCGAACGCGACCGACCAACCCAGCGTGCCGAGCAGCACGATGCCGACAGCAGCGCTCGCGGCGAGACCGCGAAACGTGAGGCGCCTCTGCCGAGGCAAGAACTCGACCGCCACGGCAGCGGTCAGGATCACCAAAGCGGGGACGATTGGCTCGAGGTAGCGCAGGAACTTCGCTTCCGCGGTGGCAATCAGGGCGAAGTAGGGGATGATCCAGCTCAAGAGTAGCAGGTGCACGAACGCGCGGGTGCGGATGCGCCAGAGCGTGAACGCCAGCGCTGTCAGGGCGGCGATGCCGAGGAATGGGCCGAGTCCCCAGTGAACCAGGTTGCCGAGTTGGTAGCGTACCGGAATATCACTCACGAATTGGCGAGTGAACGGCACGTCGTAGCGGCCGGTGACGATGCGCCATTGCAGACTCGCGTCATCGATGAACGCCGACGGCTGCAACAGCGCATAGGGCTCAAAGAGTGCGAACGCGCCCAACGTGCTGACTGCTGCGACAGCGAGGTGCTTGACCATCGGGGAAACCGCGTCGGGCCAGCCGAGTTCCCAGAATACGGCGACGATCGTGACCAGTATCGGAATGGCAAGCTCGACCACGCTCACTTTCGTGGCCAGCGCCAAACCAAATACCACGCCTACCGTGATCGAGCGCTTGAAGGACGGACGCTCGTGAAAGCGCAGACATGCCAGCAGGAGCGCCATTGAAAAGAGCGTGACCCACGCGTCGACGGTGAAGAAGTGGGCCAGTTGCACCATCATCACCGTCATCGCCAGCAACACGCCGGTCAAGAGTGACGCTATTCGCCCGAACGCCCTCCGAGAAAAGACCATGGCCAACGCCACGGTTAATGTGTCGAGGAACTCGGTCAGATATCGGCCGACCTCGCCGACGTGTGCATAGTCGTTCAGGTTTACGCGAATGATCGTACCGACGATCCAGGCGAGAAAATCGGTCACGAACAAGGGTAGGCTGCCGTAAGCGAACGATTGCGGTTTGCCGTTGGCGCCGACCGAACGTGGATTGAGCGGGCTGTGGGCTGGATCGAAGAGTGCGCCGAGATGCGAGAGGCTTGGTGCGTGAATGCGCTGTGTCAGGACCATGACGTTGTTGCGCGCATCCGGCTGCAAATACCAGCCGTCATCCCAGTTGTGACCATACAGACGCAGGAAGAGCGCGAGCCCGAGAATTGCGACAACAGAAATGTAATAGGCAACGCGACGCGACGTGTCGGTCCACATGATGACGCTGATGATAGCAATCCCGGAAGTTTAGGACAATCGGCTGTTGACCCTGACGAGCCAGGAACCCTATACTCGAACAGATCGGACGTCGAAGCAAAGGCTGCGCACGCAGTAATTAAGAACCGGGGCCTGACGCATGAAGACGCTCAAAGTCATCGTTGGAGGCGAAGGTAACGTCGGCAAGACCTCTTTGATTCGCCAATATGCCAAAGGTAAATTCAGCGAAGCTCGAAATATCACGCTTGGGCATTGACATAACAACTCAAGAATTCCAGATCGACGGTGAATCGGTTCGTCTGGCTATTTGGGATATCGAGGGCCAGGCGGGTAACCGCCCGAATTTCTACATTGGCGCGCAGGCCGCAATGCTCGTGTATGACGGCACTGAGCCGTCGTCACTCGAGGCCTTGATGGAGTGGCACAGTCGCTGTCAGCGGTATGCGGGTGACGCGCCGATCATCATCGTCTGTAACAAGATCGATCTCGGGTTAGCGTTCCCTCAGGTCTGGGGTCGCGTGTTCGCCAAGAACATCAATGCGCGGCACGGCTTTCTCTCGGCGAAGTCGGGTGAGAACGTCGTGCAAGCCTTCAGTATGCTGGCGAACGAGGCCGTGAATCACGCGACCGCCGCTCGGCGGTAGGCTCCGTGGCCATTCGCGTCGTCTTCTTCGGCTCGCCGGAGTTCGCGGTGCCCTCGCTGCGCGCCATCGCGACTGATTCCAGGTTCGATCTCGTCTACGGTAGTGACTCAGCCGGATCGCCCGGCTGGGCGCGGCCAGCGAGTGGTGGAACCGCCGGTGAAGACGGCGGCCCAAGCGCTGTCGATCGACGTCTGGCAGCCTCGTTCGTTGAGATCTCAAGAGGCGATCGATCGCCTCGAGGCCACGAATCCCGACATCTTCATCGTAGTGGCCTTCGGCGAGATCTTCCGGGGGTCCGTGTTGTCGCTTCCCGCACACGGTTGTCTCAACATTCATCCGTCGTTGCTACCCAGGTATCGCGGCTCGTCGCCGATCCCAGCAGCGATCCTCAACGGCGATCGAGAGACCGGAGTGTCCCTCATCGAGATGGTGAAGAAACTCGACGCTGGACCGATCGTTGCACAGCGCGAGTTGATACTGACCGGGAGAGAATCCGGCGTTCAGCTAAGCCAAGTCCTGGCGGACCTTGCCGCCGAGATGCTGCCGGACGTGATGGAAAGCTGGGTTGCTGGAGAGCTCTCAAGTGTTCCCCAGGACGACGAAGAAGCGACCTACACGCGCGAGTTGACCAAAGCGGACGGTAACGTCGATTGGACGAAGCCTGCGGTTGAGATCGAACGTCAAGTTCGGGCTTACTCGCCGTGGCCGTCGAGTTGGAGTTCATTCGACGGGCGCCGGCTGGTGATCCACTCATCCGAGGTCTGGCCAGAGTTGCACGGTGCGGAACCTGGATCAGTATTCATGGATAACCGGCACGTACTGGTAGCCTGCGGCCAGGAATCGCTGTGCCTCATTGAGGTTCAGCCCGAAGGCAAGAAGTCGATGCCTGCGGACGCTTGGTTTCGCGGCCTTCGAACCGAGGGCACCCCGAGGTTTGACGTTGTCGCATAGCTGGATGTCGCCGTCCAGACTCCTCGCGAAAGGGCACAAACCGTCACTCAGAAGCCGCTTAGTGACCACCTCCACATGGTTTGCGGATAACTGCACTTATGCGCAATACATGTTTCCCTACGCTGATTCCCTCAGCGATCCTTGAAGTTATCACTCCGAGTTGCGTCTGGAATTTCCCGGCTATCAACCTACCGTACTGCGACCTCAGATCTTCATGCGTACCATCATCAACCAACGTTTCGGCACGACTCCGATTCGACCGCCAATGATGCCGTGCGAGGCTTTCGTCATTGTCATCTCGCCAACTAATTCGAGACCGAGCCGAATCCTGCCTTCAGGAACCTCAGCGTGTTATGTCACGAACATCCATTTCGACTTCATCCTGAGTACCACCAGGGTCAGTGCCGCGTATAATCGGTGCGAGGATTTGGCACAACGTCGTCAGTCTGACGATTCAAGGGATTCCCGTGACATCAAGTGCACCACCACAGGTCGAGACGGACGCCACGCCATCCGTCGCCGCATCGAGTCGTGTCTTTCACTGGTTAGTCCTCTTCATCGTCTTCGTAGGCGGAACCTCGAGCATCGCTATCGAGATTTCTGCCTCACGCTTGCTCGGGCCGTATTTCGGCACTTCTACGTTCATCTGGGCCAATCTCATCGGACTGACACTTCTCTATCTGTCGATCGGTTACTACTTCGGCGGTCGGATCGCTGATCGCTGGCCGAATGCAACCGTACTCCTCGTCTTTACGTCAATCGCAGGACTGGGAACCGGCGCGATTCCACTCATGTCGCGACCGATCCTCGAAAAGTCACTCAGCGCCTTTGCGAGCTATTCTGTGGGGGCGTTCTACGGTTCGTTGGTCGGCGTCATACTGCTGTTTGCCGTGCCGGTCACACTGCTCGGTTTTGTCTCCCCATATGCTATTCGATTGAGTCTGGCGCGAGTCAATGCCGCCGGCAACGTTGCGGGTTCGCTCTATGCCCTCTCGACGGTCGGCAGCATTGTCGGCAGCTTTCTCCCCGTTCTGGTGTTGATCCCGACCATCGGAACGCATCGAACTTTCTACCTGATCTCGATCACGCTCTTGGTCTCGTCGTTGCTCGGTCTGCTGATCCTCCATTCGCGTTGGCTCAGCTCAATCGTCTCGATCTTCCTGGCGGGAGTTCTGGTGATGGCCTATTTCACCACTGGCGAGTTGGTGCGACCCCCGGAATTCGGCAAACTCGTCTACGAGACCGAATCCCAGTACAACTACATCCAGGTATCCAAACAGGGAAGCGAGATGATCCTCTCGCTAAACGACGGACATGCCATTCACTCCATCTATCAGCCTGGAGTGAATCTTTATGGCTATTGGGCCTACCTGACGGTCGGCCCGTTCTTCAACCAGAACGAGACCCCGTCCGACGTGAAGAATGTGGCTCTGATTGGTCTCGCGGCCGGCACGATGGCCCGTGAAGTTACGGTTGGCTACGGACCGATCCCCATCGACGGCGTTGAGATCGATCCAAAGATCGTGGAGGTTGGGCGCAAGTACTTCAACATGAACGAGCCCAATCTCAATGTGATCGTGCAGGACGGCCGCTATTTCTTGCGGACGACCAACAAGTCCTATAGCATCATTGCTGTTGACGCCTATCACCAGCCCTACATTCCGTTCCACCTGACGACGAAGGAGTTCTTTCAGGAGGTGTCGGATCATCTGGATTCGGATGGTGTTGCGGTGGTCAACGCTGGACGCACGCCGGATGACTACCGACTGGTAAACGTGATCGCGAGCACGATGAAGACCGTCTTTCCGAACGTTTACATCATCGACGCGAACCAATTCGACAACTCGATTGTCTTCGCGACAAAGCAACCGACTAACATCCGGAATTTCGAGGCAAACATCAACAAGCTTTCGCCGGGTTTGATCAAGACGGTTGGCGAGACCAGCCTTCGGACAGGAAACATCCGCGAGTGGACGTCGACCGATCCGCAGTGGGTATTCACCGACGATCATGCCCCGGTCGAGAGGGTCATCGACCAGATCATCATTGATGCCGCGCGTGGAGAGTAGAGATTGATCGATTTAGCCGTGACGAAGTCCGCTGTATTCCGGTTCGAAAGCTTGGCTCAACATCCAGTCATCCATGGTGTCACGACCAGACATGAAGGTTTGCCTGGCGATGGCGATGTCAACATCGCCGGTCGGTTGTCGCGGGATGACGCGTGGCAGAATCGGCGGAATTGGGCTGGCGCGATCGGTGTGCCGCCCACTTCGATCGTTTGTGGACGTCAGGTACATGGGAACCGTGTTCGTGTCGTTGACGAGACACACGCGGGACGGGGAGCGGAAGTAATTGACGACGCCCTCTCGGAAACCGACGCGCTGGCGACTCGAACAGTTGGCTTGCCGTTGATGGTCTACACGGCGGATTGCGTTCCGCTGGTTGCTTATGATCCAACAAATCATGCGCTCGGTGTGGCGCACGCTGGTTGGCGTGGAACCATCGGCAATGTGTGTGGCAACCTGGTCGAAACGATGAAGCAAGTATTTGGTACCGATCCGGCCGATCTTGTGGTGGGCATTGGGCCTTCAATCGGTCCCTGTTGCTATGAGGTTGGTGACGAGGTAATCGAAGCGTGGCTCAACCTCGGACAGGACCCCCACCGTAGAGCCGTCAGGAAGCAGGGATCGCGATACCATCTGGATCTATGGACCGCTAATATTTTGGAGTTGACCGCAGTTGGCGTCAGATCCGATCAAATCGAGAATGCTGCAGTCTGCACGCGATGTGAATCAGATCGGTTCTTCTCCAGGCGGGCGGCACGCGGACACCGAGGGCTATTCGCGACGATTGCGGCGCTGGCGGAAGGACCCGAAGCTGCGGATTCAGAACGGAGAGGCGGCCTGGCAAATGACGATTGAATCGAACTATCAGCGAGTTCTGCAAGAAGTTCGGGCGGCGGAACGCAGCGCCGGCCGACCGGAAGGCTCGGTCCGCATCGTCGGCGTGTCGAAAACCGTCGGTCGAGAGGCGGTCAATCGGGCATATGCCGCAGGTCTCCGTGAGTTCGGTGAGAATCGAGTGCAGGACGCGAGGGAGAAGTTCGATCCTCCCGTTCCCGACGACGCCCGTCTGCATCTGATCGGTTATCTCCAGACGAACAAGGCAAAAGACGCTGTGGCGTTGTTCAGTGTGGTGCATTCGGTTGATCGAGTGGCTTTGGTGCACGCACTCGAGAAGCGTGCCGCGCAGGTCGAAAAGCAGATAGAGGTTCTGCTCCAGGTGAATATCGCCGCCGAAGAGCAGAAGCACGGCTGCAGTCCTGAAGACGCCGAGGCGCTCGTACATGCCGTGGAGCAGTCGCCACACCTCGAATTGCGTGGGTTGATGACCATTGCTCCGTTGGTCGACGATGCCGAGCAGGCTCGGCCGGTGTTTAGAGGACTGCGCGAGTTGCGAGATCAGCTTGCCGCGAGCAATCCAAGTTTGACGCTCGACGAACTCTCAATGGGCATGACCAATGATTTTCAGGTTGCCATTGAGGAGGGCGCGACGGTGATCCGCGTGGGGCGGGCGATCTTTTCTGAGTAGTATCTACCGGGATATGTAGCTTTGATCCCGTGAAGGGCGTGCTCCCGACGTGCGTGTCACCTGTTTTGGTAGCGGTAGCAACGGCAACTCGCTTCTCGTACAAAGCGGTAGGACCGCCGTTTTGATCGATTCCGGCGTACCCGTCCGGTTGCTTCGGGCCGGTTTGAAACAATCCGGTGTCAACGATCACACTTTGAGCGCGGTCCTCATCTCACACGAACACCACGATCACGTGCGTTCCGCGCCACAGATCTCCCGCTATCAATCGGTACCGTTCTACGGCACTCCAGGGACTATTCGTTCGCTTGGCAACCGACTAGCGGTTGATTGGCAAACGATGAATGCGTGCGAGCACGTTTTCCATCGACTCCCTTGCAGTCACACCGATCGGCGTGTCACACGACGCTGAGGAGCCGGTTGGGTTCCTGTTTCAGGACGGGAACACCCGCGTTGCCATTTTCACTGACCTCGGAGAACCAAACGCAGACGTGGCGGCCGCAATGGCCGGCGCGTCACTGGTCGTGCTGGAATCGAACTATGACGAAGAGATGCTGCGCTGCGGCCCCTATCCTGTGCACCTGAAGCGTCGGATTCGCGGACCGCTCGGTCACCTCGCTAACAGTGCATGTGCCGGACTCCTGGAGCAGACGATCGACGGACAGACGACCGACGTTTGGCTGGCTCATCTCTCGGAGAAAAACAATCGCCCGAGCATCGCTCGAGCGGTGACCGAGACGACCTTGAAATCGAGCCAGAAGTCAATCCATGTTGTTACGTTACCCAGATACGGTCAGACCGTTTCCTGGGACTCCGAACAACTGATACAGCGACCTCGTCAGTCGGCGCTCTTCTAACCGCATCCCTCAGCCATGAAGCGGCAACTTGGGTAATCATCGGCAACGCGTCGATTCAGTCGTCGGCGACGTCCTGAAGCTCCTGCGCCCGGAACTGCATCGTGTACAGATTGAAATACGCCCCGCGCCGATCGAGCAACTCGTCATGTGTTCCGGTCTCGATGACGCGCCCATGATCCATCACCACTACCTTGGACACCGTCTTAATGGTCGAGAGACGGTGCGCGATGATGAACGACGTTCTACCGCGCAAGAGCGTGCGCAACGCCTCCTGAATCAGAAGCTCAGTCTCGGTGTCGACGCTCGAAGTCGCCTCATCCAGCACGATAATACGCGGATCAGACAAGAGCGCACGGGCGAACGAGATGAGTTGCCGTTGACCCACTGAGAGCGTTGCGCCGCGCTCGTGGACCTCGGTGTCATACCCATCCGGCAGTTTTTCGATGAACTCGTCGGCCCCCACTGCGCGAGCTGCAGCGACGATCGCGTCCATCGGAGCGTCGGGTCGTCCATAGGCGATGTTCTCTTTGACAGTACCTGCAAACAGGAACGTATCCTGCAGCACGATACCGAACTGAGAACGCAAAGACCCCTGCGTCACGTCCCGCACGTCGTGACCGTCAACTCGAATACTGCCACTCCAAACATCGTAGAAGCGGGTCAGCAGATTGATCATCGAGGACTTCCCCGCCCCCGTCTCACCAACGAATGCGACTGATTCACCTGGATTCACCTTGAGGTCAATGCCGTGGATGACCTCGGTCCGCTCGTACCCAAACACGACGTCGTCGAAGGTCACCTCACCGATGACTCTCGGCAGTTCGATCGCATCCGGAGCATCGACAATCTCCGGCTGGACATCCTCGAGCCCAAAGATTCGCTCGCCGGCCACCATTGCCGCCTGCATCGTGTTGTATCGCTGGCTCAGGTCGCGAATCGGCTCGTAGAACCGTGAGATGTAGGCCACGAAGGTGAACAACTCACCGATTGTGAACGCCGCACCACCCAGGATCACGCGGCCACCGACGAATAACACCAGACCGGTGGCGATTGCTTCCACCACCTGCACGATCGGGAACAAGATCGCCGAAAGCTTGGCTGCCGCCACGCTGGCGTCCAGGTTGTCGTGATTGATCTCATCGAATCGGCGCATGTTGCGTCGTTCGCGAGAGAACGCCTGCACCACACGCACACCGGCAATGCTCTCCGCCAAATTCGCGTTCACCCGCGCGATCGCGATGCGCATGCCCCGATAGGCGGAGACAGCGTGCTTGCGCCACCAGACCATGACCACGGCCATCACGGGCATTACCGCGAACGTCAGGAGTGCCAGTTCTGGGTTAGTCAGAAGCATCACCACCACGATCCCAACCAGAATGGCAAAGTCGGCCATGATGCCGACCAGTCCATCCGAGAACAGGTCATTGATGACGCTGACGTCGTTTTGCAGGCGTGACATGATCGAACCGACACCGCGCTGGTCGATATAGCGAATGCTCAAATTCTGCATATGACGGAACAGCGATGAACGCAGGTCGAGCACGACTCGTTGGCCGATCCACGAGGTGAAGTACGTCTGGCCATAGTAAGAGAAGAAGCGGATGAAGATCGAGACCGCCAAGACCGGTATGAGGATGTTGAGGGCCGACATACCGGTCCGGCCAAAGAAGGTACGGCCGGAGCCTGCATTGATGACATCGAGACCGAGACCGAACAGGTACGGCAATGCCAGATCGGCACCGGCGGTGGCGATCATGAGAACGGCCGTGAGTATTAGCTGACGGCGATATGGCAAGGCTTGTCGTGCCAGCCGCCGTGCTATGCGGCTGTCGTAAGCCTTACCGAGAATGTCATCTGGATTCGCGTATTGCATGAACCCCCACGAAAATTAGTCGGCGACCGCCGCGAACTCTTCCTGATCCTTCAGCTGCAGCTCGTAAATGCGAGCATACGGTCCTTCATGCTCAAGCAACGACCGGTGCGTGCCGCGTTCCACGATGCGTCCAGAATCCAGCACGAGAATCTCATCCGCGTTCTTCAATGAGAGGAGACGATGAGCGATAACAAACGTCGTTCTGCCCTGCATTGCGCTCTGCAGCGCCTGCTGGATTTCGTACTCCGTCTCGGTATCGACACTCGACGTTGCGTCGTCCAGGATCAGGATCTTCGGATTCATCACAAGAGCACGTGCGATCGCCACTCGCTGCTTCTGGCCGCCTGACAACGAGACGCCGCGCTCGCCAACCACCGTGTCATAGCCATCCGGAAGCGAAGCAATATAGTCGTGAATCCTGGCCGCCTTGGCCGCCGCGATGATCTCCTCTTCAGTGGCTTCGGGCCGACCGTAGGCAATGTTTTCGCCGATAGTGTCGGAAAAGAGAAACGTATCCTGTAGCACCATACCGATCTCACGGCGCAGTTGCTCCAGCGAGAGCTTACGCACGTCGACTCCATCGATCAGCACCTCGCCGTCGCTGACGTCGTAGAACCGCGGAATAAGTGCGGTAATCGTGCTCTTTCCCGATCCAGTGCCGCCGATGAGGGCGATCCGCATGCCGGGAGCGGCGGTGAAGTTGATATGGCGCAAGGCATGTTCGGTTGTTTCCTGGTATCTGAAGCTGACGTTCTTGAACTCGACCAGGCCATGCATCTCGGGCATCTCGATCGGCTGGGACGGACTCTGGATTTCGGGCTCAGTGTCGAGCACCCCGAAGATGCGCTCTCCGGATGCGATAGCACGGGCCGCGGAATTCACGACCCAGCCAAGCATGCGAATCGATGGGGTCAGCATCGAGAGATAGAGGTAGAAGGCTGTGAGACGACCGATTGACAGCTGACCCTGAATGACTTGTCGCCCGCCGTACCAGAGAATCAGAACGATCCCGCCACTCGCGAGCAGGGTCATAAGGGGAAAATAGAAAGAATACTGCCGGATGGCCCGCATCTGGGTGTCATACAGGGTCCAAAGTTCGCGATCGAATTTCTGAACTTCGTCATCCTCACGGGCGAAAGCACGCACGACGCGAGCGCCGGACAGGTTTTCCTGCAAGACGTTTGTCATGACGCCGAATTGCTGCTGCACAGCCAGGAACTTTGGTCGGATTGTCTTGCCAAAGTAGATGGCTGTCGCGATCAGTACCGGCATGACGCTCAATGAGATTGCCGCGAGCTTCCAGTCGGTAGTGAAGAGGATAATCGAGATCACGATGAGCATGCCGAGCGATTGCACGATTGATCGCAGGCTCATCATCATGAAGCGGCGGATCGAATTCACGTCTTCGGTGGCACGCGACATCAATTGGCCGGTGTGCGCCAGATCGAAAAAGCCGAACGAGAGGCGCTCCATGTGCTGATAGAGATCGTTGCGAACGTCGTATGAGACCCGTTCCGCAAGATATTGGAAGATGTAACTTCGAGTATATGTGAAGATACCGAGGGCGGAGCCGACCAGGATCACCGCCAGGGAACCAACGGCCACCACGCGATAGCTCGGGTGCACCAGGCCACTGTCGATCACATACTCGACGAGCCGTGGTGTGAGCAACTGCATGCCGGTGGCAATTGCCAGCGCGATGTACCCCAACACGACGCGTCGTTTGTACGGTCGTAGATAACCGATAATACGTAAGAGGACTTGCACGCGCTCTCCATTCCCCCAGCTTCGAGTGCGATCAGGGAACTATAACATGTAATTCGTGACGGGAATGTTTGATTCCGCTTGCGCCAATGGTCCGGTTTCTCGTTTACACATTTCATTACAGACAGAAACCGACTCACACTGAAATCCTTGTTGACCGCAAACTGCGGGCCGCGTAGAATAGGTACGTACAGTTGGTGGGGTGGGGATCGGCTTATCGCTTGCAGAGAGGGTGTAGCCGTGGATGTCGAAAAATTGAATTATCAAGAGACCATCGATAACGCGCTGCGCCTCATCTACACGCAGCACCATCGCTTGATGTCCCGTCTCTTCCCGGACGCCGTTCAGCCCCTCACAATCGAGCAACTCCGTTCGGGTCCACTTGGTCGAGACCTTTCACGTCTCGCAGCGCTCGCGCGCGGCGAGGTTCGTGAGGCTAAGGAGCGCGTGGTCGAGGCGATCGATTCGGTGCAGCAGATTCTTTTCTGGCCACCAGGCGCCGAGGACTACACCGTGCCACGGAGTTTCTGGGAGACCGATCTCGGTCGCATGTTGTCGATGGCAAAATTTCGTGCATACGAGCCAACCGAGCTCGTCAGCATCGGAAACGCGGCACAGCAACTGGGTGTCACCCGTCCGACCATCTATCGTTGGATGGATGATCGAACGCTAGGATATGTGCGGGATGAGATGTCTGGGCGCACGTTTGTGGTTCGCCAAGACGTCGAGAACCTGCGGCAAGATGTAGCACAGCCCATGAGCGAGGCATAGCGCCTTCGCTCAAAACACAAATTGAAACGTTGAAACGACCGGTCCTTGTGGGCCGGTCGTTTTGTTGTTGACGCAACCTGTGGTTACCAGACAGTCCGGCGGGAGAACACGATGTTCGCTGCTGTCGGGCTGCTCCGCTCAACTGCGGCGCCGAACGACATCAGAAGCAGCCGCATCGCGACGCATCACGCCAAACGCCAAGTGACATCCGAGCAGACAACTTCACGCATTGTGCGGAGGTTCGATCAGTCCTCGCCCGGATGAGTTCTCACATACAGATCCTCATCGGCTACCATCAGACGGAGAATGTCCGCACGTGTCACAATTCCGACCAGGTGTTTGTTCGCATCGACTACTGGCAGTGCATTGAGATGGCGGTCATACATCAGCGTGGCGGCTTCTTGAACGGTCGTCTCCGGCAGAACCGAAATCGCTGGCGAAGTCATCAACTCGCGGGCGGTGGTCGCCAGAATCCGCCGCAACTGCTGCCGATCACCCGAGCCTGGAATCTGAAAATAGGCATCCAGAAACGGGATGAACATCGGCGCGTCGAACTTGGTATCTCTGGCAATCAGGTCAAAATCGGTGAGAATGCCGATCAGGCGATCATTTTCGACCACGGGCACGCTACTGATGGTGTTCTCCCACATCAGCCGGGCGGCTTCAGTCACCTCAGTGTCGGGACCGATCGACACGACGTCTTCGGTCATGATCAACGAAACGCGAGAATCAATCGGCATCAGATTCACCTACCAGTTTCTGTCGTATAGGGATCGAATCGCCGCCGGAATGCAACCAATCACATCGGTTGCCATCAGGCTCAGCGTTCCGGTTTGCTGAACCGCTTTCTCAGCTGCAACCGATCCCACGTACACCCCAGCGACCGCAGATTCCCAGGCCGTGAGCCCCTGCGCCATCAGTCCCGCAATCATGCCGGAAAGAACGTCGCCCGTTCCGGCTGTCGCCAAAGCAGGCTCCGACCGCGGTCCGACCACCAGCGGTTTACCCGGTGCCGCGACGATCGGATGTGCGTGCTTCAGCACGATCACCTGTTTGAACGTCTCGGCTGCGTCGGATGCAGCCTTCCAGGGATCATTGGTTATCTCCTCGACTGACTTCCCGGTCAGTCGCGACAGCTCGCCCGGATGCGGCGTGAGAACCAGATCAGCATCTTTCAGTGAGTCTTGCCAACCGTCGTTCTTTGCCAGCCAATTGAGCCCATCCGCGTCGATCACCGCACGATGGGCGAATGGATCGCCCTCGTCGGTCTGCTTTGGGCCGGAAGAACCAAACCCAATCGAGGCCGAGGAAGTACGCATTCCGAAGAGTCTCGAGAGAAACTCCGGAACGGGATCGTCCGACCCCAAACCCGGTCCGACCAGCATCGCGGCATACGACGGTAATTTGTCGCGTACAAGGTTCGCCATGCGGTCACCTGCCCCACCGAATTCGGCCTCGGGCAAGGGCAAGAACGTGACTTCGCGCAGCGAGGATGCGATGGGCGCGACCAGAGATCGTGGCACCGCTAAACAGACCAGCCCGGCACCGGAGCGCGCCGCCGACTCGGCCGCCATGCTCGGTGCACCAAAATAGTTTGGAGCACCACCGACCACCATCAGCCAGCCAACCTCATGCTTGTGTGTGTCTTGTTGGCGTCGGGGCATCAGGTTGCGCACCGACTTCTGATCGATGAGACCGACCTGATCACGGTCCAGTGCCGGTGCGTTGAGCCCAATGTCAATCAGCTCGATCGTCCCCGCATGCCGCAATGCCGGAGCCCGGTACAGCCCCAATTTCGGCAGTCCAAATGAGACGGTGACGTCGGCGCGAAATGCCGCTTCGGACGCGTTGCCGTTATCCGCATCGGTCCCGCTCGGAAGGTCAACTGCCCAGAGCGGAGTGCCACGATCGACTCGCGCGCGATAGGCGGCTGAAAAGACTTCCGCCACCACATCCGGTAGCTCGATGCGTCCGCCGATACCGAACACTGCGTCGACGATGAGATCGGCCGCGGACATTGACGCGTCGAGATCC
The DNA here is from genome assembly GCA_963782955.1 of uncultured Chloroflexia bacterium. Classification (GTDB taxonomy): domain Bacteria; phylum Chloroflexota; class Chloroflexia; order Thermomicrobiales; family Thermomicrobiaceae; genus CALAGB01. The sequence continues at coordinate 51,464 of CAWALJ010000004.1, forward strand.
TCAGTTGACGTGATCAAGTTCAATTTAGTCGCGCCGTCTGAATCGACCGGGATATTGCCGATCGCCTCACGCTTGAACATCCAGATGTCGCAGGCCCAGCCAGCACTCGCCAGAACGCTCGCGGCAACCAGTCCGTCGCCCCCGTTGTTGCCGGGACCAACAAGAAAAAGCGCGCGCGTGCTACCACGTCGTTGCTTCGCACGAACGAGTTCAGCGAATCCGTGACCCGCCGCTCGCATCAAGTCACTCTCGGGCCGACCTGAATCGATCGCGGCGCGTTCCGCCGCACGAATTTCCCCAACGGTGCACAGCTTGATCACCGCAATCTACCTCTCATGATGTTGACGGAATCTTCGTGGCGATGACCATCGCGATCGACTCGGTGCGAGAATGTGTCAGCGAGACCGCGAAGTGGGTGAAACCGAGGAGTCGAGCACGCCTGGCGGCTGTTTCGTGGAGGACGATGATCGGCTTTCCGCGACGATTTGACACAACCTCAATGTCGCGCCAGCGAACGCCACGAATGCCGGTGCCGAGCGCTTTCATAACGGCTTCCTTCGCGGCAAAGCGCGCGGCGAGTTCGGCTGGTCGTCGACCGTACCGCTCCGCCTCCCGCTGAGTATAGATTCGCCGAAGGAATCGGTCGCCAAAGCGCTCTAGCGCGTCCTTGATTCGTTCGATCTCGATTGCATCTACGCCGACCTCGATCGGACCTGCCGCATCGGGGTCCCAAATCGGAACGTATTCAGCGTCCGACAGCGGCATAGATGAATCCAAGATCGCCGATCTCCTCACGCTTGTAGATGTTGCGTCCATCCACGAGCACTGGCGTTCGCATCAACTCGCGAACACGGCTAAGGTCGGCCTGCTTGAACTCGTTCCAGGGCGTCGTGATGAGCAGAGCGTCTGCACCTTCAACCGCCGAATATGGATCTTCGGCGTAGTCGATCTCTGGAAGCTCGCGCCGCGCGTTCTCAAGTGCCGCCGGATCGTAGGCCACCACCGACGCTCCACGTTGCTGCAAGATGCGTGCAATGTCAAGGCCAGGCGACTCACGCGTGTCGTCGGTATCCTGTTTAAAGGCCAATCCCCACAGTGCCACGCGACGACCATGCAGATCACCGATCAGGTTCTGCAGCCTCCAGACGAAGCGTCGTCGCATATCTCGGTTGATCTCGAGCACTGCGTGCAGCAGTTGCGGATGACAGCCAACCTCTTCAGCCATGAAGGCGAGCGCCTTCACGTCCTTCGGGAAACAAGACCCACCAAAGCCAATTCCTGCCTCCAGGAAGAGCGGTCCGATACGTGGGTCGTAGCCCATCCCTTGCGCCACCACGGTGACGTCGGCTCCGACCTGCTCGCAAATCTGCGCCATTTCATTGATGAAACTGATACGGGTCGCCAGAATGGCGTTGGAGGCATATTTGATCATCTCGGCCGTACGTCGGTCGGTGATGACGATTGGAGCGCCCTGTGCGCGATAGAGCTCGGCGACACGCTCAGCGGCCGCCCGGTCCTCAGCGCCGAGCACGACGCGACTCGGACTGAATACGTCGCTGACGGCCGACCCTTCGCGCAGGAATTCCGGGTTGCTCACCACCGCAAAAGTGGCGTCTTCATTCTTGGTCTCCTCAAGCAGCGACGAGACCAGGTCGCCCGAGCCAATCGGCATCGTGCTCTTGTTTACAACAATGGTGTGGCCCGTCATCGCCGGACCAATCATCTCCGACGCGGAACGGACAGCGCGCATATCGGCATCGCCGTCGAATGACGATGGCGTATCGACGCAGATGAAGACGAACTCCGACCGTGGAACTGATTCGTCGTAACAGGTCGTGAATTTGAGTCTTCCGGCCTTCAAGTTTCGCGCCACGATCTCTTCGAGGCCCGGTTCGTAAATTGGGGTGATACCCCGAGACAGACCGGCGATCTTCTCGGCGTTGATATCGACGCCATAGACGGTGTTACCCAAATCGGCGAATGCAGCGCCCGTCACGAGTCCGACGTAGCCGGTGCCAATAATCGTGATGACTGCCATGCCCCTGCTGTCCCTTCTCAGACGGTCAAATGGTCGCTGCCACCAGCGCTCTAGTTCTTTCGAACCAGTCAAACTCTACACGAAAAGACGAGACGTCCGGTCACTCGTTGGTACTAAAAGCAGACCGGGAGAACTCATGACAAGCGCCTGTCGCTGAGGCATTACGTTTAGTGCTGTATTTCGAAGCGGCTGAATGACCTTTCACCGGTGCTTCTGCTCACCTGCAGGTCGGTCACCCGGCTGGCAGGCGGGCCATCTTTGACGGCGTCGAGAAAGCGCTCCAAAGTGTCAGAGGAACCTTCGGCGACAATCTCAACGCCGTGGCCATCGGCCTGATTTCGCACCCAGCCCGTGACGTTGTGTCTTCGTGCCAGCGAAACGGTGAAGGCACGGAATCCGACACCCTGTACTCGTCCGCTCAATCTGATGTGCATCCGTGATACGGATGTCCCGCTGGACAGATTCAATTCGCTACCTGCCTTCGAGCAATGAGCCACTTCCGACGCTGCAAGTCCGCGGCTTCTCGGTTCGCAACTTGGTAACGATCGAGAAACGCGTGCATCTCGTGGACAAACGTCCCGTTCTCGATGGAAATTCGAATCGACTCCATGAGTCGTTGTATGAAACGAAGGTTGTGAATCGTCGCTAACCGATAGGCGAGCAATTCCTTCGCGTGGAAAAGATGATGCAGGTAGGCAGCAGTGAACGTCGCACAGGTGTCGCAATCACAGGTTGGATCGACCGGCTCGAAGTGCCGGCGGAATCGAGAAGCGGTTACATTGACTCGCCCGTCAGGCGTGAACAGGGCACCGCGCCGCGCTACGCGGGTGGGGTGCACACAATCGAACATGTCGACACCCAGCGCGACCGATTGCCACAGATCCTCTGGGGATCCGACCCCCATCAAGTAGCGTGCTCGATCAAGCGGCAGACGTGAGACTGATTGGGACAGCATTTCGCTCATGACGTCTTTCGGTTCACCCACGCTTAGACCGCCGATGGCACATCCATCTACATCGGCGTCAGCCACGAATGCAGCGCTTTCACACCGCCGTAGCGAATCAAAGCCACCCTGGGCGATCCCGAACAGCAGCGGTCGGGATTCAAAGGCATCAGGGACCGTTTTCCCAAAGTACTCCGTCGCCCGACGAAGCCAGCGATGAGTTCGAGCCATGGCATCACGCTGAGCGAGATCATCTCCGTCGTATCCGACCAGGTCGTCCAGCGGCATGATGATGTCCGAGTCAAAACCAAGCTGGAGATCGATCGCCCTTTCAGGAGTCAGTTGATGCCGGCTGCCGTCCAGATGAGATCGGAATTCCACTCCGGTTTCGCTCACCTTGCGTCGATGAGCCAGACTGAAGACCTGAAACCCACCTGAATCTGTCAGAATGGGATGAGGCCACGCCATGAAGTGGTGAAGTCCTCCCGCCTCGCGGATCGTTTCGACGCCGGGACGCAACATGAGATGATAGGTGTTCGCCAGCAGGATCTCGGCACCGGTGGCGCTCACCTCGGCTGGGGAAAGAGATTTGACCGTTGCTTGCGTTCCCACCGGCATGAAAGCCGGCAACTGAATCGTCCCACGTCTGGTTTGCAGCACACCGCGCCGAGCAGCGCACTGCTCATCCTGCCGAAGCAGTCGGAACGCGTTTGCGGCAGGTTTATCTGGGTTGGAAGCCTGTTCGTCCACGTCTGTCATGCTCGAATGGTACGGAGCAAGATTCAGACATGTCAAAGAAGACCTCTTCGGGATCGCATGCAGGCTTGCTTCAGCGTTTGAGACGCCGATTCCAATTGCTTGCGTTTGCTCTGCTCTATCGGTTTGGAGGTCCGATCTACGACCACTTGACCGTGTTCCTATTTGGCAATGCCTGGGATCGCTGGCGCCGCATGGTATTGCCACACCTCGACGATGGTCCAGTTCTCGACCTCGGCTGCGGCACGGGCGCGCTGGTTGAAACGCTGACCAAATTAGGGATTCAAGCGTTTGGCCTAGATCGCGAACCATCGATGCTGACACGGGCGCGGCTGCGAAAATTGGTGATCGGGCGGTTGATCCGGGCAGACGCGAGGTACCTGCCGCTTTCGGACGGGAAATTCTCGAACTGTGTAGCGACCTTTCCCTCGCCATTCATCCTGCAAGCCGCGACGCTCGACGAAATTGCACGAGTACTCAGACCGGGCGGCAGACTTGTCGTCGTACTGACCGGGCGCATACAGGACCACGTCTGGTGGAGGGCGCCCATTCGATTGATGCTCAGGGTGTTTTACGGTGGGTCCGATGATGCTCGACTGCCAGACGACGATCTCCTGTCGCACCCACTGTTCGAGGGGAAATGGCTATGGGCCGAAAGCGCCTCTGATCGGGCGCTCCTGTGGCTCGCGACTCGTCGTTAAGGCCGATGCACGAGGTAGCGAATCAGCCCATCAAATCCGCAAGCGGATCGTCTTTGGTGGCAACACCAGGAACCGTTGGACCCGTTGAAGCTGGACTCGGGATGCCAGGAATCGGCTTGGCGGGAGTTGTTGCCGGAGTGATCTGCTGATCGAGCCGTGTTAGCGAGCGCGTGGTGTCCTGGACTTCGGCTGCGGTTTGGCGTACTTCGTCAGCTACACCCTTGAAGTCACCCACCGCCTGCTGAAACTCGCCGGTCAAGTCACCGGTAGCGTTTCGCAAATCGCGAACGACGTGACCGATCTGCGCTCCAATTTCCGGGAGTTTGCCAGGACCGAAGATGATGAGGGCAATTACCAGAATGACGCCCATCTCCATTGGCCCCATGCCAAAAAAGTCCATTGCGGGATCTCCGTTCAGCGCGTCAGATCGTTGTTCGCCATTCACATCGTGGCCAGTAGTATACCATTCGACCCGTTACCGACCGCGAAAACCGTGCCGGTCGCGGCGACGACGCTGACCAGTGCTGTGGGACACGACGATGACGAACCGACCAGACATCTTAATCGACGCACGCCTACTGGCCTATCGGAGAGGCGGCATCAGTCGTTATGTTGACCAGATCACGCGCTGGATGCCAATCGTCGCCCCTGATTTGTCGATTGCTCAATTCGAGAACAGGGATTCCGGATTAGACAAGTTCGCGAGCGAACGAGTCATGACGCCGCCGCACAACCGCTATGAACGATTGGCACTTGGTGCCGAGCTATCGCTACGTCGGCCCAGGTTAGTACACAGCCCGGACTTCATCGCGCCCATCACGCCGTTTGCCCGCCGAATCATCAGCGTTCACGATTTGCACTTTCTTGAGCATCCGGAGCATCTGGATAAGGGCTCGCGACGCTACTACAGCTTGATCTATCGATCGCTCGCCGCCGCCGACGCCGTCATCGCCGTTTCGCGTCATACGGCGAGGCAGCTCTTCGATCGAACGCGAGTCGAACCCAGTAAGGTAGTAACGATCCTCAATGGCGTCGATCTGACGCGACCACTTCCAACGATCGAAGATGCACGCGTACTGCTCCGGCGACGTCTCCCAGGTGACGTTTTCGCCCGCTTACTGTCGGACCGACCGATGGTGCTCTCCGTTGGAACGATCGAACCGCGCAAGAGGCAGTGGCTGCTGCTTGACGCAATGCACCATCTCCGTGAATCCGCGCTTCGACCACTGCTTCTCCTGGCGGGTCAGCCTGGCTGGGAATGCGACGACATCACCACCAGAATCCATGATGAGTCGCGACACGACGATGTCGTTTGGCTCGACGCCGTTGACGATGAACTCCTCGACGCGTTGTATGCTGCCGCCGCGATCGTCGCCATCCCGTCGATGGACGAAGGGTTTGGACTGACCATGCTCGAGGGAATGCGCGCGGGAGCGCCGGTCATCGCGTCGAATCGCGGGGCATTACCCGAAGTTGCGTCGGGGGCAGCCCTGCTTGTTGACAGCGATGACGCTGAGCAATGGTCAACTGAGATTGCCAAATTGCTAAGTGACGAGGACCGATTGGTCGCGCTGAGGGAGAGCGGAACGCGACGCGCACAGGAACTGAGCTGGGAGCGAACCGCTCGGCTAACGGCGGACATCTATCGGGAGGTACTGCAGCGGTGACTGAGCGGCCAACCTGGCTGATCGTCGGGCTCGGCAATCCGGGCAGACGATACGAACGGACGAGGCACAACATCGGCTTCATGGTCGCGGACGAGATCGCGCAGGGCTGCAAGGCGATGGCGGTTGAGACGTTTCGACGCAGACATCATGGAGCGATCGACCAGACTGGGTCGGGTCGTGCTCGTGAAGCCACAGACTTTCATGAACGTCCAGCGGGAACGCGGTCGCTCCCGCCGTGCGCTGGTATCGCGTACCGCATGACCACCTGTTAGTTATCTACGATGACCTCGATCTCCCATTCGGTCGCATGCGAATGCGTCCATCTGGAAGCAGTGGCGGTCACAACGGAGTCACGTCGATCATCAACACCCTTGGAACCCAGGAGTTTCCACGACTTGCGGTTCGGAATCGGCCGTTCAGCCGATCAGCGACGCGATAGGTCACGTGTTGAGCTCGCTTCTCTCGGTCAGAAGAGAAGCGAACTCAAGGGGTATGTCGCTCACGCGGCGGACGCCGCGATCTGTTGGCACTTCGAGGGAATCGACGTTGCGATGAATGAGTTACAACCGAAAATCGCTCGACGGCTCGACTGCAGAAGGGTGACCGGCGATCAGACTTCCGAGCGACGATTCGACCCGGTTCGAATCAACGTGAGCGGATCGGATTGCCCCGTTGCCGGCGATACGTGGACTAGAGGCGACAGAACCGACGGATTCGCTCTACAATTCAACCGATTAAGAATGCCGGCGTCCGATCACATCGGAGGTAACTGATGTCATCGGGCGAACTACGATAGGGAGTGGATAGGCGAATGGAGATTACACGCGTCGCGGTTGTCGGCGCCGGAACGATGGGTGCCGGAATTGCCCAGGTGATGGCGCAGGCGGCAATTCCGGTTACGATGATCGATCGAGACGAGCGGATCATTGACCGCGGCTCGAGCCAACATCGAAAAGAATTTGAATCGTTCTGTCGAGCGCGGCGGATTGTCCGAAGACGATGCGGCCATAGCGCTTAGCGTGATCGAGGTCGACACGGACGTGCGGTCGGCTGAAGATGTCGATCTGATAATCGAAGCGGTCCCCGAGATTCTCGATCTCAAGCTGCAGATTTTCCGAGCAGCCGATGAAGCGGCTCCAGAACACGCCATTCTGGCTTCCAATACCTCATCAATTTCGATCACACGTCTCGCAGCTGAGACATAGCGGCCCGAACAGGTCGTCGGCATGCATTTCTTCAACCCCGTGCCGGTGATGTCGTTGGTGGAGATCGTCAGCGGACTGCTCTCGTCGGAGAGAGCGATTCAAGCCGTCTTTGAACTTGGCCGAGCGAATCGGAAAGACGCCCGTGACCGTGGACGACGCCCCAGGGTTCGTCTCGAACCGTGTGTTGATGCCAATGATCAACGAGGCGATCTTCTGTCTGGAAGAGGGCATTGCCAGTCGCGAGGATATCGACACGGTGATGAAGCTCGGGATGAATCACCCGATGGGTCCATTGACTCTCGCTGATCTCATCGGTCTCGACGTCTGCCTCGATATTCTCGAAGTGCTGCAGCGGGACTTCGGCGATCCGAAGTACCGGCCGTGTCCTTTGCTGCGCAAGATGGTGGCGCAGGGCGGCTGGGACGCAAAACCGGCCACGGCTTCTACAGCTACTCGTGATCCAGCCTGCTTTATCGGGAGTGACGCTTGTCCGCGCCTTTGAGCGCCCGTCAGAACAACGACGGACACGACGCTGCTCCGGCCAATTCGAAATACGCATCAGACTCGCAAGGAGATTCCATGGCAGATCAGAACGTCAAGAATAACGGTCAGCAGAATCGCGCGGCTATCTGATGCTGCTTGTCGGTGACGAACGTGCCACGTCGGACGCCGCGCTCGGAATCGCGCTGCGTGGTGCGGGCCACAACCTGCGCGTCCATATCATCGAATTTCAGAAGACGGGGCGTGATCGCGGTGAAGTCGTCGCCACCTCGTTTCTTGACAGGGGTATCGATCTCGCAATACGGCACCATCGAGTCGAACCAATCAGTCAACGACGCGCTGGGCCAGGAATCTCGCCTGAACGGGCAGAAGAGGCGCTCAAGTGAGGCGAACATGCACGTCAATCGGCGTGTCACGAACATCCTGATTCTGGAAGGCATCCTGTCACTGGTCGATCAAGGCGTGGTTGAGGAATCCAGATCCTGGAACTGGTCGGGAACTGCCGCATCCTGGCTTGACATCGTCGCCACCGGATCGACCGCATCACAAGGCATCTAAAGGACGCAAGCGACAGCGTGACGACGATGGAGACGATCAAGTCCGAGAGCAGCACGGCCGAGCTACGGCCGGGAATCCACTACTAAGCCGGTTGCAACTGCGAAAGGGCGGTGCGTCCATGCATCATCAGACAAACGATCGGTAGAAACGAGGGTTCGACGAGCAGCCAGACCCAGAGCGCCGCGATTTCACAACCGTGTCCGGCGAACCAGTCAAACAGACATACACCGCGGAGGATCTCGAGCGAGTCGGATTTGACCCGAGATCGGATCTGGCGGAGCCGGGCAAGTACCCGTACACGCGCGGCATTCACGAGACGATGTATCGCGGCCGGCTCTGGACCATGCGCCAATTCGCAGGTTTTGGCTCAGCTGAAGAGACGAACGCGCGCTTCCGATTATCTGCTCGATCACGGCGAGACCGGCCTCTCTATCGCCTTCGACCTGCCAACACTCTACGGACGAGACACCGACGATCCGCTCGCCGAGGGCGAATTTGGCAAGTGCGGCAGTGGCGGTCTCATCTTTGGACGACATGGAAGTTCTGCTGCGACAAGATCCCGCTTGATCAGATCACTACATCAATGACGATCAACGGCCCGGCCGCGATCATCTGGGCGATGTACATCGCCGACCGCGGAGAAGCGCGGCATTCCGCGCGCGAAACTGGGCGGCACGCTGCAGAACGACATTCTCAAGGAGTACACAGCACAGAATGAGTACATCTTTCCCGCCGCAGCCGTCGATGAAGCTGGTGGTCGACACCATCGAATTCGCGACCAACGAGATGCCGCGCTGGAACAGCGTGAGCATCAGCGGCTATCACATTCGCGAGGCGGGAGCGACCGCGACCGAAGAACTGGCTTTCACCATCGCCGACGGAATGGCATACGTCGACGCGGCGTTGGAACGAGGACTCGACATCGACGAGTTCGCGCCGCGGCTCTCCTTCTTCTTCAACTGCCACAACGACTTCTTCGAAGAGATCTCCAAGTTTCGGGCAGGCCGTCGACTCTGGGCGAGGATCATGCGTGAGCGGTACGGCGCCAAGAATCCACGATCCTGGTGGATGCGCTTCCACACTCAGACCGCCGGATGCTCTCTCACCGCACAGGAGCCGGAGAACAACGTCGTTCGCACCACGATCCAGGCGCTGGCGGCGGTTCTGGGAGGCACGCAATCACTGCACACCAATTCCCTCGACGAGGCGTTGGCGCTGCCATCAGATTGGGCAGTACGAATCGCGCTCCGAACCCAACAGATCATCGCGTTCGAAAGCGGCGTCACGAACAGCGCCGACCCGCTGGCTGGCAGCTACATGGTGGAGACGATGACCACCGAGATGGAGAACCGGGTCAGCAGATCCTCGAGGAGATTGACGATCTTGGGGGCGTCATTCCGGCGATTGAGACCGGATACTTTCAGAAGCGCATCGCTGACTCGTCCTACCAGTACGAGCAATCACTCGCAAGTCGCGAGAAGACGGTGGTCGGCGTCAACGCGCTCCGATCAGACGAAAGGCCGGACATCCCCATACTGCAGATGGACCCGGAGGGTGAGCAGCGGCAGCGACAACGCTTGAAGGCACTGCGTGAGTCGCGCGACCCGCATCGCTGGAACGCGACGATGACTGCGTTGGAGCGTGCAGCGCGCGAGAGACGGAACTTGATGCCAGCCATCATCGATGCAGTGAAAGCATACGCGACCCTTGGCGAAATCACGAACCGGCTGCGTGTGGTCTACGGGGCGCACCGGCCGCTGCAGATCGTCTAGAGAGAGGAGGAGCGATTGGTAACGAGTTCCTCTACCAGAGCGATTCGCGTGCTCATTGCCAAACCCGGGTTCGATGGACACGATCGCGGCGCCAAAGTGCTGGTGCGAGCGCTTCGCGACGCAGGCATGGAAGTGATCTACACCGGTCTGTTTCAGACTCCGGAGATGATCGCGCGGGCGGCGGCGGATGAAGATGTTGATGTCGTCGGGGTAAGCATTCTCTCCGGCGCGCATAATGTGCTGATGCCCCGCATAATCGACGAACTGCGCTCTGCAGGTTTGGACGACGTGTTGATCGTCGCCGGAGGCACGATCCCACCCGACGACGTTCAGCCATTGAAGGACCTTGGAGTCTCGGCGGTGTTCGGTCCGGGTACACCACTAACGGATGCCATCGACTTCATTCGCGACAACGTGCCTACCCGCGAGCAGGACCATTGAGTCAGGATCTGATACAGCGATTTCTCAGTGGAGAAAGGCGCGCGCTGGCACGGTTGCTTTCGCACGTCGAAGATCGGACGGAACTGGGACGGCGCGCCATCCGCGAGGTCTTCTCGCGCACCGGCAGCGCTCATGTGATCGGTATCACCGGACCGCCGGGGGCGGGAAAGAGTACGCTGGTCAATGCATTGATCCGTGCGTATCGCGAGTCTGGAAAGACAGTCGCGGTGGTGGCGATCGATCCCTCCAGCACGTTGTCGGGCGGAGCCACGCTCGGGGACCGTATCCGCATGATGGAAAACTACGCTGACAACGGCGTCTTTATCCGCAGCATGGCAACGCGTGGTCAGCTTGGCGGTCTTTCCCTGGCGGTTGGCGGCGCGGTGCATCTATTCGACGCGTTCGGCTTCGACATGGTGCTGATCGAGACGGTCGGCGTCGGACAGGACGAGGTAGATGTCGCCGACGCCGCGGACACCACCATCGTGCTACAGGTCCCGGGACTGGGCGACAGCATCCAGACGATCAAGGCCGGTGTTCTCGAGATCGCGGACATCCTGGTGGTCAACAAGGCCGACCGCCCGGATGCGCGTCAACTCGTTCGCGACCTGAGAAATATGCTTCTACTCGGTGAACACGGCGATCGCATGCCGCCGATCGTGCAGACCGTCGCGACCGAATCCGACGGCATCCAAAAGTTGATGTCCGAAATTGCCGAGCACCGAGATCATCTGATCGTGAGCGGAGCAGCCGACGAGCGCGTTCGACGTCGACTAGAACGCGAGGTCTCACTGCTGGCGAAAGAGCAGTTCGAGATCTGGCTGCGCGAGTGGTTCCAAAGCCCAGAACACGGTTCGGCCGTTGATGCGCTCGCACATCGGCAAGCCGATCCAGGATCGATCACCGATCACCTTATCTCGGACTTCCGGCATCAGTAGCAAAAGGACTCAGGATCGGTCTCGGCGAACTGTGGCAACCGCATTCGCGATGAGGGCCGCCGTGGAACCAGCACCAACCGAGTTGTCGATGTTCACTACGGTGAGGCCCGGAGCGCAACTCTGCAGCATGTTCATCAGCGCCGCCTCGCCCTGCCCGCCAAATCCGTAGCCAACGGACGTCGGCAGGCCAATCACCGGGACCGGGACGAGGCCAGCCACCACCGAGGGCAGCGCGCCGTCCATGCCGGCCGCTACAATGATCGCGTCCACCCCATTGTCCAGTACGTTGCGCAATGGGCCAAAAAGGCGATGAAGACCGGCCACACCTACGTCTACGATCAGGTCGACGTCGCATCCCATCTCTTCGGCCAGGATGCGCGCTTCATTCGCCGCGGGCCAATCTGACGTTCCGGCAGCGAAGATCGCGACCTGCCCTCCCGTACGGGGTCGCTCGCTTCCGGTTGCCGTCACGAGAGCCGTCCAGCTTCCTGGCCGAATGTCCACCTCATGTGCAGGGAGCGAAGAACGAAGGAACGCAATCTGTTCCGCGGAGACACGGCTGACGATGACGCGACCGGTCGCAGTGGAAAGCTCGACGACGGCTTGCAGGAGTTGATCCGGCGTCTTGTTCGGGGCGTACACCACTTCCGGGATTCCTTTACGCAGCGCACGACCCGGGTCGGACACAACTTGAGGCCCATCTGCGGAACTCGACTGATGTGCTCCGTTCTGCAGGGCCTGCATGAGATCGTGGAAAACACGGTCCGACGTTCGATCAGTCGCCATTCATCTCTCTCCGGTTCGGCGGCAGCACTCCAGCCACAAGAATCTCATTCTCTGGTCCAGGGGTTGAATCAAGATCAAGCAATGTCAGAAATTCGACGTTTCCGGCTGGTCCAGTGATCGGGGACGCGGTCAGAGCGCGGGGGGTGAATCCGACGTCAACGGCCGTCTCCAGCGTGGCCCGCAACACGTCACGATGAACTCCTGGATCTCGCACCACGCCTCCCTTACCCACCCTCTCTTTTCCCGCTTCGAACTGCGGTTTGATCAACGCGACGCAGAGACCTGACGGCTTGAGCACGTTCTTGGCCGCCGGCAGGACCAACGCGAGCGAGATGAACGAAACGTCGATGGTCACCAAGTCGATTGGCTCGGGCAGATCCTCGAGATAGCGGACATTTGTTCGATCGAGCACGGTGACTCGATCGTTTGTTCGCAAGCCGTAGTCCAACTGTCCGTATCCGACGTCGACCGCATAGACATGGGCCGCGCCACGCTGCAAAAGCACGTCGGTAAACCCGCCGGTAGATGCCCCAAAATCCGCGCAGATCATGCCACTCACCTCAAGTTCGAAGACGTCGAGGGCATGATCGAGCTTCTCGCCCCCGCGGCTGGCGAAACGCAGAGGCTGTACGATTTCAAGTTCCGCATCAGGTGGCAACATGTGACCGGCTTTGTCGATTGTCTGCGTGCCGGAGCGTACCTGCCCCGCCATGATGACCGCCCTCGCCCGGCTGCGAGTCTCAATGAGTCCGCGAGAAACCAACAGTTCGTCGGCCCTGACTTTCTTCGGAGTCACTTCGGTGCAGACCTCACTCGCCGACTGCCTCTCGGAAACGCGCAGTCTGCACGTGGCAAAGCGCCACGGCCAGGGCGTCAGCGGCATCATCGGGATACGGGATTTCCTGCAACCCGAGGATCAAGCGGACCATCTCCTGCATCTGCGTCTTTCCAGCCTTGCCGTAGCCAGAAACAGCTTGTTTGACCTCGGCTGGCGTGTACTCGACGACCGGGATGCCAGCTTGCGCCGCCGCCAGCATGACGATACCACGGGCCTGTCCGACCGAGAGCGCGGTTGTCACGTTGCGCGAGAAGAAGAGTTGCTCGATCGCGCAAACACGCGGTGAGTACGTGCGCAGAATCTCCCCCACCGCGTCATAGAGTTGCTTCAGTCGCTCCGACATTGGTTCGGAAGAGGCAGTCTCAATCACGCCGAAGTCGATCGGAGTTGGCTCGTCGTCACCGGATATCACGCCATATCCAAGACGTGCGGTGCCTGGATCAAATCCGACCGTGACCTGATTACGCATTTTGACAAACCCTTCCTTCGATCGTCCGGCGTGTCTCGCGTGAATCTGGCGACACTCCATCTATCCTGCCTCTGGAAAAGACAGCGGGCAAGCATGAGAACGTCTCGTTCGGCATGGAAATGCTGCCCATCTTGAAATCAGCGCAACTGTTCGCTATACTGGCGACCGAAGGTGGGAAAAGGCGCAACATGAATCTACAGAGTTGTAACCTTGGTCCGTCACTGCCACTTTTTCTGCGCGTAACATTCTTGTTTTCATTCGCCCAGCGCTGAACGGCCAAGGGCTTTTTTTGTCTTACCTGCTTGTTCTGGGGTGGGAGATCGCCTAGAAAAGGTGGTGAAGAAGACAATGGATGCGAGCCTGATTGCCAAGGGCAAGGATCGTGGATACTTGCTCTCCGAGGAAATCATCGCGGTCTTTCCTCATGCAGAGGACGACCTCGAATCGCTCGAAGAATTCTATTTGATGCTTTACGAACAGGGAATCGAGGTACTCGACCAGGAGCCCTCTTCAAACGCCCCGGCCGAAGTTGAACGATCCGCCAAGCCCTCCCGAAGCAATTCGTACGATCATCGCCGGACCCCTGAAATCATCGATCCAATGTCTAGCGGAGTCAACGACTCCGTTCGTCTTTATCTGCAGGAGATCGGCGAAACCAATCTGCTGACCATGCAAGAAGAAGTCTGGCTGTCAAAGCGCATGGAGCGGGGCGAGATGGCGGCTGACCGCTTGCGGCTTTGCGAATACGCGAATGAATCCGAGAAGCGTGAACTGATCGCGGATCGCGAGGACGGCGAGCGAGCTCGCTCGCATCTGATTCAGGCCAACCTCCGGCTGGTTGTTTCCGTGGCAAAGAAGTACGTCGGCCGTGGACTCTCCTTCCTGGACCTGATCCAGGAGGGCAACATCGGGTTGATGAAGGCCACCGACAAGTTCGACTACAAGCGCGGCTACAAGTTTTCGACCTATGCCACCTGGTGGATTCGCCAGGCGATCACGCGAGCGATCTCAGATCAGAGCCGAACGATTCGACTTCCCGTTCACGTAGGCGAAACCATTAACCGCGTCAAGAAGACCGGACATCGACTGCAGCAGATCTTTGAGCGCGAACCGTCCCATGAAGAGATCGCGCGCGCGATGGACGTGCCGCTGGAGAAGGTAAGGCAGGTACTCGATGCTTCGCGCCATCCAGTTTCACTGGAGGCTCCGGTCGGTCAGGAGGGCGACGCGTTCCTTGGCGACTTCATCGAGGACGATACGATGCCCGCGCCGCTCGAATTGGCATCTCATCAACTGCTGAAGTCACAGATTGGTGACGCGCTCGACCGGCTCACTGAGCGGGAGCGACGCATCATCGTCCTGCGCTTTGGCCTGGACGACGGCCAGTTCCGCACCCTGGAAGAGGTCGGCCGCGAGTTCGGCATCACGCGCGAACGGATTCGCCAGATCGAGGCGAAGGCGCTCCGTAAACTCCGACACCCAACCTACAGCCGCACGTTGCGCGGTTACCTCGACTGACAATTGGCAACAAATTAGATGGCGAATGCGGGAGCGGTAGCGCTCCCGTTTCATTTGTGCCTTAGACGGCCCTCGGGCCGACATTGTCGACCAGAGCGTAATCGCTAACTACTCTGGTATTCGGCTCTCATACGGGTGAAATCGGACCTCGTCGACGTTCGGTTCCGAGCCTATACCGGACTGACGACACGTCGCGGCATCAGCCAATCCTATCTCGGTAGCAGATCCCCGTCTGGTTTCCTGCCTGTCGCGTTCGGCCTTGGGCTCTGTACGGCCCTACTCCTCCCAGCGTGAAAGGATCAGTGAAACGTTATGTCCACCGAAACCGAGAGAGTTGCTCAGCACGTGACTAAGGCGTGCGGATCGTGCTTGGTTGGCCACGTAATCCAGGTCGCACTCCGGGTCCGGAGTCCGCAGATGCCACGTTGGCGGCAGCGTCTGATGCTGCATGGCAAGCACACACGCGAGCGCTTCTACGGCGCCAGCCGCGCCAAGGAGGTGACCGGTCAATGCCTTGATCGAACTCACGGGAGGGATTTTGGACTCGCCGAAAACTGCGCGGATCGCGGCCGATTCAATGCGATCGTTGAGCGGCGTGGAGGTGCCGTGAGCGTTGATGTAGTCGACGTTCCTGGGCTGCAGCCCGGATGACTCGACCGCCAGTCTCATAGCCTTCGCGGCTCCAGAACCGTCGGGCGTCGGTTGCACGATATGGAAGGCATCTCCCGACATACCGTACCCACTCACCTCCGCCAGCAAACGGGCGCCACGACGCTGAGCATGTTCGAGACGCTCCAAAACCAATATGGCCGCGCCCTCCGCTACTACAAAGCCGTCTCGCGTCGCGTCGAAGGGACGGCTTGCCGTCGTCGGCTCATCATTTCGCGTCGAGAGGGCGTTGAGTGCGCAGAATCCGGCCACTGACCCTGGCGTCACAGCCGCTTCCGATCCGCCAGCCAGCATCACGTCAGCGGCCCCGCGCCGAATCATCTCGGTGGCTTCTCCGATTGCATGCGCCGAACTGGCACACGCTGACAGCGTCGCGAGATTCGGTCCCTGCGCGCCGACGTCAATCGCCACGTAGCCGGAAGCCATATCCGCTAGATACATCGGGATGAAGAACGGGCTGACCCGCTTCGGTCCACGGGTCGCCAGCACGTTCAATTCGCGCTCGGCCGTGCCAATTCCGCCGAGCGCTGAACCGATCAGCACGCCGGTCCGTTCGCGATTCGAGTCGTCCACGATCAGCGAGGCGGATTCCAGCGCCGAACGAGTTGCCGCGACCGCGAATTGGATAAACCGGTCGGTACGGCGCGCCTCTTTGGCATCGAGCAATTGCCGCGGATCAAATCCCTTGACCTCACCAGCAACGCGCGAATCGAATCCCTCCGCATCAAACAGCGTGATTTCGCCAGTCCCGCTACGCCCCTCGACAAGCGACGTCCAGATCTCCTCGGTCGAGGCCCCGATTGGCGTGATCGCTCCCATCCCGGTGATCACCACGCGAACCTGATCGCGATCCCCATTCCCCTTCTGCCGCTCAGCCACGTTTGAGCACCTCGGGGTTGAGGCAGCGGGGTGGTTCCTCTCCGGTGAGCACGGCAATCAAATTTCGCGCGGCGAGTTCTGCCATCTTGGAGCGCGTTGCCAGAGTTGCGCTGGCAATATGCGGTGTAACGATGCAGTTCTTCAGCCTGACCAACCGATGGTCGCTCGGTAGCGGTTCTGGATCGGTTACGTCAAGCGCCGCTGCCCAGAGTTCGCCAGCCTCAAGCGCGTCGGCAAGCGCATCGTTGTCGACGACCGGGCCACGTGAGGTGTTCACCAATATGGCGCTCCGCTTCATCCGCTCGAACTGCGGCGCACCGATCATCCCTTTCGTCTCAGGAGTGAGTGGAACGTGGATGCTGATGAAATCGCTCTTCTGGAGCAATGTCTCCTGGTCAACTCGCTGGGCATTCAACTCGCGCTCGACGTCCGGCCGATCGACGGCATCTGTGTAGAGGATCTCCATGTTGAACCCGGTAGCACGCCTGGCCACTGCCGATCCGATCCGACCCATTCCGATGAGTCCGAGCGTTGCTCCGGCTACGTCCTGTCCCAGGTAGCCCATCGGCTCCCAGGTCTTCCACTCCCCACGTCCGACGGAATTCGCAGAGTCGACAACCTGACGCGCGGATGAGAGCAGCAGCGCAAACGCGAAATCGGCCGTCGTGTCGGTGAGCACATCGGGCGTGGTACAGACGGCAACGCCCCGCTCGGTGCAGTCGCCGACTTTGATGTTGTCAAACCCGACCGCGAAGTTGCTTACGACTCTTACCGACGGCAGTTGATCGAGTAACGCTCCGTCGATCGGCTCAGTGAGTAGACTCAGCAAACCGTCCGCACCGTCCGCCAGTTTGAGTAACTGTTCCCGCTCAGGCGGAAGCTGGTCTGCCCAGACTGTTACGTCACCATTCGCTCGGAGAAGCTCGAGACCAGACTCGGGGATTCGTCGAGTAACCGCAATTCGCACCCACCACTCCTTTCCTTCCGCACGATTCTAATCGTCGCGGCATCGGTACCGCAAAACTTCGGCCCGACACGAGTTTGGAGGTATCAGGAGGGCGGATGGTATCATTCATTCGGGCCTTGGCCCGCACCGCTCGTGATGTGATGTAACGTTTTGAGCCAACGTTAGAAATCAACGGGAACTGCTAAGCATTCCTCGTGGGGTTTGTGGTTGCGGTGCCCACCTGCGTTTGCAGGTTCAAAGCCAAGTTACACACGGCGGTGCAGCGGTCAAGCCCTTTTCTATGCCCCGCGGACTTGAACCAAACTGCGATTGCGCCATGATTTCGGTTCTCTACGGCACAGATCGTCTTGCGATCGACGAACGCGTCGCCTCAGCGCGGGCCAACGTCGACCCGACAGGATTTTCAACGACAGTCATCGACGACGCTTTGTCCAATTTGGATGAGGTGCGTAACGCCTGTGGTGCAATCGGCTTCTTCGGCACCGGTCGAATTATCGTTGCACGAGACCTGCTGCAGAGCGCGACGCGGCGCAGTCGGCGCACGAAGAACGACTCCAAAACTGAAGATGCGATCAACCTCCTGTCAGACGTACCGCAAGAGACGATGCTACTCGTCGTCGAGCCAGCCCTGGATCCCAAAACCGAACGTGAAATTCGCCGTGCGGCCCCAACTGCGACTGTCGAGCGTTACGACGTCCCAAGGGGGCAGCGATTGGTCGAATGGGTCTCGGATCGCGCCAGAAGATACGACGCGGTAATTGGGCAGCAGGAAGCACGTCAGTTGCTCGAAGCTCTCTTTCCGGGGAACTGGCCCGCAGAGTCGCGGCGTGACGACGTACCGCCCGACCTCTATCGACTCGACAATGAAATCGCCAAACTGGCCACTGCCGCGGGCAACGCAGGAACGATCGACGCCGAGCACGTCCAATCGTTGGTCCCCGGCGCCGATGCCCAAGATTTCTGGGGCATCACCAACGCGATCATGAGTGGAGACGCGGCCAAGGCGGTGATGGAAATTGAGCGTGCCTATAGCTTTGGTTCCGCAGCCGAGGCGATTCTCGGTCAGGTAACCAGCCAATTCGAGGTACTGGCAGTCGCGGCGCTCGCCGAACGTGATACGAGTCTTTCAGAGCTGTCGAGCGTCTCGGGACTCTCGGAAGGGCGGCTTCGCGCCTCGGCGCGCTATGCGACCGCGTTCCCATCGGAGCGAATCGCGCTGGCGCTCGACGCATTGCGCCAGATAGACGCCGAGGCGAAACAAGGAATGGTCGAACTCTCAGTCTCACTTGTTCCGCTCATCGCCGAACTGGCGAGCAATCGCGCATCCTAGGTTGCCACGGGATACGCCAGTAGCCGGGGCGATGACCGTCCCCGGCTTTCACGTCGTGTTAATTTGTGTCCTCGATTAGGCTTCGGACTGCGGGCGAACCAACGCATTGAAACGGGCCATCAGACGCGACTTGTGACGCGCCGCGTTGTTCTTGTGAATGATGCCCTTGATCGCGGCCCGATCGAGCGTGCTCATGGCATTACCAACTGCCAGGGCAGCCGCTTCGGCATTCCCTTCGGCAATCAGTCGCTCTGCCGTTCGCACATGGGTGCGAGCTGACGACCGAAAAACGCGATTCCGCTGCCGGCGCCGCTCTGAAACACGTGCCCGCTTTTCAGCTGACTTCGAATTGGCCAAGTCTTTGTTTCCTCCAGGTGATCCGATGGACACAAAATCAGCAGCACCGTAGGCTGCCACGCCAGAAAGGATAGCAAGCAATTGCCTTCTGGACAAGCGCGATCCGGTTCTGTCACGTAGAATTCGCGCGATGAACACGGCACAACGGCGCCCGAGGCGCATCACGACTACCGCCGTCATCTCGCAGCGATCGGTCGCGGCCAATGCAACGATCGTTGCCGGCGCCTATGTAGTGAGCCGGTTTCTCGGCCTGCTGCGAGAGGTTCTGATCGCACGACAGTTCGGCACTGGCGCGAACTACGACGCTTACGTCGCGGCCTTCAAAATCCCTGACCTCCTCTTCCTGGTCGTGATGAGTGGAGCATTTGGCTCGGCGTTCATCCCGGTATTCGGCGGCTTTCTGGGCCGAGGCGAACGCGAGCGCGCCTGGCGACTGGCCAGTTCCGTCCTGACGTACACTATTGCCGTTCTTGTGGGCGGGAGCGTTCTGGTCTTCCTCTTCGCCGGACCATTGATGAGTACGGTGGTGGCTCCCGGGCTGGCGCCGCCGCAACAACATCTCGCAACCAACCTGACCCGCCTGCTTCTCCTCTCGCCCCTGTTGCTGGGACTAGGTGCCGCCGGAAAGGGCATGCTCGAGGCGCAGGACGCGTTCACCGTTCCTGCGGTGGCTCCGATTCTCTACAACATCGGGATCATCATCGGAGCGATCTTCTTCGCGCCCACTATGGGTGTCTACGGCCTGGCGGTCGGAGTTATTGGCGGCGCAGCGGCGCATGCCGGTGTTCAGATGATCGCACTGGTTCGCCGGGGTCTCAGGTTCAATCCGTCACTTTCTCGCAACGTCGATGGTTTGATGGAAGTCGGCAGGCTGATGGTGCCGCGATTGGTCGGTCAGGCGGCCTTCCAGGTCAATGTCATCGTCATGATTAACTTTGCCTCAAGGCTGGGCAAGAGCCGCGTTTCGGCCATCAACTACGCCTATCAACTCTTCATGCTTCCACACGGCATTCTGGCTCTCAGCGTCTCGACCGTGATCTTCCCGGCGATGGCGCGCCAATTCGAGTTGGGGCAGACGAAGGAACTACGCCGGACACTCTCTGGGGCGCTGGAGCCACTTCTCTTCTTGACGGTGCCCGCGGCTATCGGATTGTTCATGTTCCGCATCAGTATTGTGCAGGTGTTACTGCAGTTCGGATCTTTCTCATCCAGTTCGACCGAATTGGTCGCAGAAGCGTTGGAGTATTTTGCCTTCGGTCTGCTGGCGTTCGCGGTAGTGGAGGCGGTCACGCGTGCCTTCTATGCCATGCACGACACCCGAACGCCTGTCATCGCATCGGTCGTCACAATCGGCGCGAACGTCCTCTTGAGCTGGATTCTCGCGCCCAGGCTCGGCCATGGTGGCCTTGCGCTGAGCATTTCGATCACCACTACCCTGGAGATGTTGATCCTGCTGACGGTGCTTATCCGACGAACCGGCAATTTCGAGTCGCGTTTATTCAAGCAGTTCGCCAAGATGCTGCTCGCTGGTGCGGTTCTCTACGCTACGTCACGTATGCTGGCTCCGTCGCTCGCACGCGCCACCGATCCGATTCACGGACACGATTTGATGATGTATGCCGCCTTTGCCTTCACTCTCGGTGCAGTAACCTGTTCCTATCTTGTCGCGGCGTACTACCTGCGAATTTCGGCGCTGCAACAATTAATTCGCCGAATCCAGTCGAGACTTGCCAGAGTCTGATCTGACCGGCCAGCGACCGCTCACTTCGGTATACTTGTGGGTCGGACACCTTCCGGGAGAGGCCTGCGCGAACTGAACATGACCGATCAATCTCGCATTCGAAACTTCAGCATTATCGCTCACATCGACCACGGCAAGTCCACGCTCGCCGACCGACTGCTCGAACGCACACATACCATCAGCGAGCGGGAGATGATGGAGCAGATTCTCGACTCAATGGATCTTGAGCGGGAAAAGGGCATCACGATCAAGGCCCGCACGGTGCGCATGGAGTTTCCATCACAGGACGGCAATACCTACGTACTGAACCTGATTGACACGCCCGGGCACGTTGACTTCTCCTACGAAGTCAGTCGCAGTCTCGCGGCCTGTGAGGGAGCGATTCTGGTCGTCGATGCCGCACAAGGTATCGAAGCGCAGACGATGGCAAACGTTCATCTGGCGATCGAGGGTGGACTGGCGCTTGTTGCGGTGGTCAACAAGATCGACCTGCCGAACGCCGAGCCGAAAAAAGTCGCGCGTGACATCGGACAATTCATCGGTCTTCTCGATGACGAGATCATATTGGCCTCGGCCAAATCTGGCGTGGGCGTCGACGAGACGCTCGAAGCCATCGTGCAGAAGATACCGCCGCCGGAAGGCAACCGGAATGCGCCACTGAGAGCGTTGATCTTCGATTCGCACTACGATGCCTATCGGGGAGTCATCGCTTATGTCAAGATCGTTGACGGCACGCTGAAAACTGGCGACACCATCCGCATGATGGCGACCCGAAAAGAAACCGAGATGATCGATCTCGGCATCTTCCGGCCAATGATGATCTCGGTGGATCAGTTGTCGGCTGGTGAAGTCGGCTACATCGCCACTGGACTGAAGGTCGTGCAGGATTGCCAGGTCGGCGATACCGTAACTCTGGCGGAGAAGCCCGCGCAGAAACCACTGCCTGGTTATCGACCAGTGAAGCCCATGGTCTTCGCGGGAATCTATCCGGTAAATGGCGAGGAGTATCCTGAGCTGCGCGATGCTCTGGAGCGTCTCAAGCTCAACGACGCCTCGCTCATCTTCGAGCCGGAGTCCTCCGATGCGCTTGGTTTCGGGTTTCGCTGCGGATTTCTCGGTCTGCTGCATATGGAGATCATTCAGGAGCGTCTTGAACGCGAGTACAAGATTGAACTCCTGGCAACCGCTCCCAGCGTTGAGTACGAGGTCGTCAAGTGGGACGGAAGCACACTGCTGGTCGATAACCCGTCCGAGATGCCCAATGGTGGCGAGATTCAGGAAATTCGTGAGCCATGGGTCAACGCGACGATCATGACGCCGTCTCGCTACATTGGCACGATCATGGACTTGGTTACGAGCCGCCGCGGCGAATTGGCCGAGATGGAATATTTGGACGAAGATCGCACGCGCATGAGCTTCGGCATCCCACTCGGCGAGTTGATCGTCGACTTTTACGATCAGCTGAAGTCACGCACCCAGGGTTACGCTAGCCTGGACTATCAGCTCGGTGATCGCCGCGCCTCCGAGTTGGTCAAACTGGACGTGCTGGTGAATGGGACACCGGTCGACGCACTCTCGATGATTACCCACCGAGACGCCGCCTACCAACGCGGACGCGATCTCGTGCAGCAGCTTCGCGGGTTGATTCCACGCCAATTGTTCGACATTCCGATTCAGGCGTCGATTGGTAGTCGGATCATCGCGCGTGAGACTATCCGGGCACAGCGCAAGAACGTGCTGGCGAAGTGTTACGGCGGCGACGTCACTCGCAAGCGCAAGCTCCTCGAGAAGCAGAAAGAGGGAAAAGCGCGCATGAAGATGGTCGGGAGCGTCGAAATACCGCAGGAAGCGTTTCTCGCCGTACTCAGTATTGGCGGTGAGTCTCGCGGAGCCGGACGCGAGTGAGCGCGTTTCGCGGCGAGATTTCCGTTGTCGGGCTTGGACCGGGCGACTCCAGCCTGCTCACGAATCAGACACGAGAACTGCTCGCGAGCAGTCGTGTCTTTCTTCGCACGCGGAGCCATCCAGCACTCGCGTCGCTTCCTGAATCGCGTACGTGGACGTCGTTTGACGAATTAATCTGCACCGCTCGGGCCGATGAAGATGCATGCGCCAGGATTGTCGAATGGCTGCTGCTGGAGGCTGTGACCGAGTCTCTCGTATATGCGGTGCCTGGTCATCCGCTGTTCGGCGATGCGACCGTTCAGCGTCTGTTGGAGGTGGCACCCACCAGGAACGTCCAGGTGTGCATCGTTCCAGCCGTCAGCGTACTTGATCAGGTCGCCGTGGCGCTCCACATCGATCCGCTGAAATCCAATTTGCAGCTTGTCGACGCGCTGGAACTCGTTTCGGCAAATGACGCGGACCCGTTTGCTGGCGGAAGTCTTCCAGTTTCCCCGTTGCGTCCCGCACTGATCGGACATATTCACTCGTCACAGATCATCCCGAACGTCGCGCGGTCACTGCGGCGGCTCTACCGGGACAATCAGCGACTGATACTACTGAGACTCAGCGGCAAACTGGATCTTGAGCCGGAAACAATGACGTTGCATGCCCTCGCTGAGACTTCAGTTTCCGTTCCGGTCTTGCTCTTCCTCCCGGCTGTCGATCCACTTGAGCACGATCGAGTGGCCGAGGGACTGCAACGAATAATCGCGTTGCTCCGTGCGCCGGGCGGCTGTCCCTGGGACCGAGAGCAGACTCACCAATCGCTCACGCGGCACATGCTCGAAGAGGCGTACGAAGCCGTTCACGCGATCGAAGCTGGCACGCCCGGCGATCTGGCCGAAGAACTGGGAGACGTGCTGCTTCAGGTCTACCTGCACGCGCAAATTGCCGAGGAGACTGGCGAATTCACGCTTGAAGACGTTTTCGAGGCGCTGACCGCCAAACTGGTGCGGCGCCATCCACACGTCTTTGGCGAGCGGACCATAGAGTCCGCTGGTGAGGTTGTCAAAGCCTGGGACCAAATCAAGCAGGATGAACGCGCGAAGCAGAGTGAAGAGGCCAACGGATCACTTTTCGACTCGGTGCCCCCAGCGTTGCCTGCATTGGCTCGAGCGCAAACGTTCCTGCGCCGAGCGCGCTCGCATGGAATAGATGTCGATCTGAATTTGACCCGCGACGATCGTTCGGACGAAGAAGGCACGTCAGACCTCGAATTTGATCTGGCATCTCGAATCGCAGAGCAGGTGGCCAGAGCACAGGAGCACGACGTTGATGCCGAAGGAGCGTTGCGCCGCTGGACAGACGAGTTTGAACGTATGGCGCGAGGTGAAGGCGCAAAGTCCTGACGTTGAGGAGACGGGTTCACGCCCGCAAGAAGGAGAGAATGCCGCATGACCGAACAATCGACTCATGGAGTCCTTGCCCCCGGGCAGCGTAGCTACGTCGATTGTGGCGAGCTTCGCCCGTCTGACGTCGGTAAGACCGTCACGGTCAAGGGCTGGGTCAATCGTCGGCGTGATCACGGCGGTCTCATCTTCCTGGACCTGCGCGACCGCTATGGATTGACGCAGGTCGTGGCCAATCCACAGGAGTCGCCCGACGCACATGCGATCGCCGAAACGATTCGAAGCGAATTCGTGCTCGCGGTCACCGGCAAGGTCGAAAAGCGACCTGCCGGAACTGTTAAT
The DNA here is from genome assembly GCA_963782955.1 of uncultured Chloroflexia bacterium. GTDB lineage: Bacteria > Chloroflexota > Chloroflexia > Thermomicrobiales > Thermomicrobiaceae > CALAGB01. The sequence goes on from CAWALJ010000004.1 coordinate 76,173, forward strand.
TCGTCTCTGGCAACCGGCGAAATCGAGCTGCATGCCAGCGAAATTCGGATCCTGAACGCTTCGAAGACGCCTCCGTTTTACATCGCCGACGAGGCACCAGTCGAGGAGTCGTTGCGACTCGAGTATCGATACCTCGACTTGAGACGGCCTCACATGCAGCAGAACCTGGTGCTACGCCATCGCGCGATCAAGTTCATTCGCGATTATCTCGACGCGCGCAATTTCGTGGAGATCGAGACACCCGCACTGGTCAAGAGCACGCCGGAAGGCGCCCGAGACTATGTCGTGCCGAGCCGTCTTTATCCCGGCGAGTTCTACGCGCTGCCTCAATCGCCACAGCAACTGAAGCAACTCCTGATGGTGGCGGGAATGGATCGCTATTATCAGATTGTTCGCTGCTATCGAGACGAGGATCAACGCGCCGACCGACAGCCAGAGTTCACGCAACTCGACCTCGAGATGTCGTTCGTCGATCGGGAAGACGTTTTGCGGCTGATGGAGGGTCTCTACACCGCGATGTTCGAGGCACTCTCGACGAAGACCATCCTCGAGAAGCCGTTTCCACGACTGACCTATCAGGAGTCGATGTTGCGTTTCGGCAACGACAAGCCGGATCTGCGCTTCGGCATGGAGATTCGTGAGGTCACGGATATCGTCGCGGAGAGCGAATTCGGCGTCTTCTCGAATGCGGCGAAATCCGGCGGTGTGGTCCGGGGTATTGTCGCTCCCGGACAGGCTGGCATGACGCGCGGACAAATCGATCAACTGACCGACGTTGCCAAGACGTTTGGCGCAAAGGGTCTGGTCTGGATCGGACTGCAGGAGGGTGACGATCGTGATATCACCGTGCGCTCACCAATCTCCAAATTCTTGAGCGATGAAGAGGTTGATCTGCTGGTCGCACGCCTCGAAGCCGAGCCGGGAGACATGCTGCTGCTGGTAGCCGACCAGGCTGATACTGCGGCAACGGTGCTCGGACGGCTGCGCAGTCACCTCGGACGCGAACTGGGATTGATCGACGAAAGTGTGCACGCCTTCTGTTGGGTGCTCGATTTTCCGATGTACGAGTGGGACGATGACAACGACCGCTGGGAAGCGATGCACCATCCGTTCACTTCTCCAATGGACGAAGACGTGGCGCTGCTCGACACCGATCCCGGTCGAGTGCGTGCCAAGGCCTACGATCTGGTTCTCGATGGCCTGGAGCTCGGAAGTGGCAGTATCCGTATCCACCAGCGTGAAGTGCAGAACAAGATCTTTGAAATAATGGGATATGACGCCCCGGAGATCGAGCATCGCTTCGGCCATATGTTGCGCGCGTTCGAATATGGCGCGCCGCCGCATGGCGGAATGGCGCCGGGCATCGACCGCACGGTGATGATCCTGGCTGGTGAGGAAAACATTCGCGAAGTCATCGCGTTCCCGAAGAACCAGGGAGCACAGGATCTGATGATGGGCGCACCATCGCCAATTGACGATCGCCAGCTCGCCGAACTTCACATTCGGGTCGTCAAGCCCGAGCCGCCCAAGAAATAACCTCAAACGGGATAACGATAACCAAGACGCGAGAGCCGCTCGGCTCTCGCGTTCCCCTGCGTTGACCAATACGGCCACTGAAGTTTCAGACGGCAAAGAGCGAACGCGATTGCCGGAATCACCCTTGACACGAGCAATATCTTACCGTATGGTAATGCAAAGAAATTACCTTACTGTTGGGTAATGCGTTTGGAGGTGACCACATGTCCGCAGTTGTTCGCTCGATCGACATTCAGGCTCCGCCGAGCCGAGTCTGGAACTGGCTAGCGACGCCCGATGCGCTTCGTCGATGGATCAGTCCCAACCTCGAAATTGACCTCCGCGTGGGAGGCGCTTATCGCATGCTGGGTGCCGACAACCAGACCTGGATCAGCGGCTACGTACTCGAACTCGTGCCTGAGGGGAGCCTGGTCCTCTCTTGGATCGAAGAGGGCGGAGACTGGGTGTATCCCGCCCGCCTGATCATCTCCCTGGAACCGACGGGCGACGGTACGCGTGTTTCGCTTGTTCACGACGGTTTCGCTGGCATCGGAAAGGCAAGCTGGCCCGAAACGGTCAAAGCGTATCAGCGCGGTTCAGAGCAGCATCAACTGCTCGAAGCACTGGCCGATCTGGTGGGCGCCAAAGTTGCCTAGCACAAGCGACGACCTGTTTCGCGTGCTTGCTGATCCCACGCGCAGGCGCATCCTGGACCTTCTCGCCGAACGGCGCACGCTGACGGTCAACGAGATTGCCACGGAATTTCCGGACCTGGTGGCTTCCGGCATCTCGAAGCACTTGATGGTGTTGCGCGCGGCCGGGCTTGTACGTGCCGAACCGCAAGGGCGGCAAAGACTCTACCGAATCGACGGTGCCGCGCTGGCAGAGTCGTTGGCGCCCTGGCTGGCAAAATACGAGCCATACTGGTCCGATGCTCTTGATCGATTACGTAACCTCGCGGAAGACGAAGATTCGCCGGAATGAGGCATCCGCGACGGCTCCACCTCGCGGCTTGACGGTTGATCCTGAGACGATCGCCAACCACCGTGAAGCGCGGGCCGCTGGAAGGTTCGACTCACGTGCAAGGGCAGAACTTCACGGTTCTGCCCTTTACCAGCGACCTCACAATGTCTAACGAGCATGCGACCCGCGACAGGTTTATGCCATCTCGTACGCTGAATTCAGCATTGCACGAGCTCTCATCCAGGAGATGAATCCGGTCAGCCACAGAATGATGGCAGAGCCGAACCCAACGACTGCCCACCACACGTGCACTTCCCCAGAGTCACTGTTTGAAGTCGATGGAAGCACGGCGAAAGTGAGGGCAACCAGATACTGCGGCAATATGCACGCCCGGCAATCGTCGTAGCCCATATCAGAAGACGGGCGACCCGTTGGCCGCCCGTCTCACATTCAAGTTGAGTACGAAGTCAAAGAACTACGGAACCCAGGACATCGAAGAGGTCGCGTCGATATTGCCCCCCGAGAAGAGTTTCTGCACCGACGACGCGCTCGGGGTTCCACTGGCGTCAGTCGAGAAGTTGACGTAGGACACGTTGAACGATTCACCGTCGACCTGGAAAAAGGCGATCTCGCTGCCGTCAGGCGACCAAACCGGCGAGGCGAGCATCTTTCCCTGTGTCAGTTGTGTCGGCTGACCACCCGCCGCAGGAATTACCCACAGGTCGTTCGCTGTGCCGTCTCGTTTGATGAACGCGATCCACTTTCCGTCTGGAGACCAGACTGGATCGAACGCACCCGAATCCGCATTCATCAACGGCGTGAGCTTGCCAGTGCTGAGATCCACTATCCAGAGTCCGGTCGTTCGCTGCGTGTCGTTCAGCTTGGTCGTCCGCTGAACGAACACCACTTTTGAGCCATCGGGCGAAAAGTGAGGGTTCTCAACATTGTCGCCGTTGATCGTCGACGCGGCGATCTGGTGCGGGCTATTGCCGAGACCGGTCATCAACCAGAGGAAGTCCTTGGCGGTTTGCAGGTCACTGACATACACGATGGTGTCACTTGCAGGCGACCAGTTCGGGTCCAGTGCCCACACCGAGTTGTCGACGTAGACCTTGGTTCCTTCCTGAGCGTTGGCCTTGTTCTTGGTGAGCTGGGCCATCTGGTTCGTGCTCATGTTGTAGGAATAGAGGTCTGAGTACGCGTCACCAGTTCGAACGAAGACAAACCGATTTCCGTCGCTCGACCAGGTTGGGAACGACGCATCTCCGACATGTGTAATCTGGTGAATACCCCCATCCCACATATAGATGTCGCCGTTCTGGGCGAACAGGATCCGTCCCTGCGGTTTGGCACCAGCCTGCGCAGTGCGGCTCAGACTCGGATCAACGGTCCCACACGCCGCAAGTGCCGCAACGGCAAGCAACAGCGACAACAACAATGCGGTTATTCGAACCAGACGGGGTTTGCGCGAAGTCATCGATTTCCCATCCCGTGGGCACCCGCGAATCCTCGTGAACGGAGTACCGTACGAGCGACCGTCTCTTCGTCCCATGGACGGCGCTCTGCTCCATAGATTATGCACTTCTCATGACCTTTACCAGCCAGGAGTACAACATCACCCGGCTCCGCGGCATCAACCGCGATCTCTATCGCTCGCTGTCGATCTTCACAGCGAACGAAGTCGCTGCCTTCAAGCGCCCCGGCATCGATCGCTCCACCGGCGATTTCCGCGATGATCGCATCTGGATCCTCAAACCGTGGATCCTCGGACGTAAAGACCGCAAAATCAGCCAGGCTCGCCGCAACGGATCCCTGAACGGCGCGTTTAGCCCGATCGCGCTCCCCGGCGCTGCCAAAAACGACGATGATACGCCCCTGGTTCAACGACCGCAGCAGGCCGATGGTCTTTTCGATCGAGTCAGGGGTATGCGCGTAGTCGACAAACACGTTGAACGGCTGTCCCTCGTCAATCCGCACCAGACGCCCTGGAACCGACTCCAACGCCCCTAATCCATCGGCAATGACATCCAACCCCAGACCTACGATTTTCGCCGCTCCAGCGGCGGCCAGCGCATTGAACACGTTATAGGTACCGATCAAGTTCAATTGAACCCGGCGAGTCATTCCGTCCATATGGAGATCAAATGACGTTCCGCGGTCAGTCACGACTATATTCGTCGCTGAGAGATCGCAATCGGGGTGCTCGATCCCATACCACAACACCGAATGCTTTCCGGCGTGATCGGCGATCGAGCGAGCACCCTCGTCGTCTCGATTGAGCACCACGCCACGGGGAAAATCTCGCCCCTCGTTTGTGCCCACCATTTCGAGCAGCCGAGCCTTTGCCAATCGGTATGCCTCGACCGTGCCGTGAAAGTCGAGGTGCTCATGCGTAATGTTGGTTACCACGGCGATGTCAAACGGACAGGTGTCAAGACGATGCAACGCCAGGCCGTGCGACGTCGCCTCCAACACAGCCCAGTCCACTTCCGCCGCACGCATCTCCGATAAGTGATGCTGGATCTCCAACGACTCAGGCGTGGTCTGGCGCGTGTCGTGATCAGTAATCTCGTCGGCTATGCGGACGGAAACGGTTCCGATGAGACCAGTTCGCTTGCCCGCATAACGAAGAATGGCATCGACGAGAAACGACGTCGTCGTCTTGCCATCGGTTCCGGTCACGCCAACGACGCCAATTGAAGCGCCAGGATCGCGATAGAAGCGCCGCGCCACCTGAGCGAGAGCGGCACGGGTATCCGCTACCTGTGCGATCGCGGGAAAATCTTGCAGGTCATCCGACCACGTTTCGACGAGTGCCGCGGAGGCGCCCAATTCGCGTGCCTGCCGCAGATAGCGGTGTCCATCGGTGTAGCCGCCTCGCAACGCGACGAATAGGCTGCCCGGCTGTGCGAGCCGAGAATCGAAGCACACCGAGGTCACGGTCGTGTCAAGCTCGCCGTCCGTCCGAGTCAGCTCGATTCCTTCGAGCAAGTATTCAAATGGGCAATCGAAGGTGCTCACAGTAGATTCGGTCTCAACATGCGCCATGCGGTCATCAGCGGCTTCAGGTACACACGTTCAAAGAGGCCCGGATAGCTGACGACATCGCCACCGAAACCTTGTTTGAAGCGGTAGACCCCCCACATTCCGTCACGAACGTTGACCGTGCCACTCGAGTCTACCGCGTCAGCCGGAGGTTCATCGGTCGCCGGAATGCCCCACAGATCGTAGAGTGCGCAGCCCGACTTCCTGGCCCATTGCATGGCCTCGAATTGGATCAGGTATGCGGGCATGTGGCGTTGGAACTCGGACCGTGTCGCTCCGTACATGTAGATCGCCTCGTCACCACCGCGCAAGGCAAGTAGTCCGGCCGCGGGTTCTCCTTCGAATTCGGCAATGAACAAGGCGGCCTCATCGCCAAATACCCGCATCAAGTCGTCGAAGTAGTCAACCGCATGAATGCCGAACCCGTCCCGCTCCGAAGTCTCCTGCAGCAATTGGTAGAAGAGCGGCACCTCCCGCACACCACCGCGTCGAACCGTCACGCCGCGACGCTGCGCCAGGCGAACGTTGTAGCGTGTCTTCGACTTCATGTTGGATAACAGATCGTTATCCGACACCCCAACTCTAACCTTGATAGTCCGGCGAGGTTGGATGAGGACGTCGTTTGCTTTCCAGAGTGCGGACCTGCCAAGACTCAATGGAAGTTCCGATGTCTCAGGCTCGATCAATACCGCGATCGTTCGGCGTCGTCGACAGGCATCATCCACCGCTCGGGTGAATTCAGCGACCTCACCCATGGTCAACTCGCCCGCCAGAGGACCGCGCGGCACGTATGCCACGCTGAACGGACCGACACGTCGGAAGAGTAACTGCGCCGCCACTTTCGGACGGTAATCTCCCGGCAGCAGAATACGAACCGGGGTCCACCCGTGCAATGACTTGAACTCACCCCACCTCCAGGTTTGGAGTAGGTGACCACTGAGATCAGTGACCGCGTCGTCCCAGAACGACGCGTCGCTCACCTCTTTAACGTCAGAAACAGGAAGAAGGGTACTCTCAGTTGACGCAATCATCACGGCGACAGCCGCAGCGGATCGTTGGAAACCGTCGCCATGCCCAGCGCATCCTGAGCAGAATCGCTCAGGATCGGGTCGTCTGATCGTGCCAGACGACGCAGCGCACCCACGGCAACCTTCCCGCCAATCTGCCCAAGTGCTCCAACGGCAGCCATCTGAACCTCCGGATCTTCATCGTTGAGCAGATCGAGCAGGATGTTCACCGCTCGTTCGTCGCCGAATTCACCCGAAGCGCGCGCCGCCTCAAAGCGTATCTCAGGATCAGAATCTTCCATCTCTCCGAGTACGACTGAAAACCAGCGATCGGAGAGATTGCGTCCCATGGCGAAGATCGCCGCGATCCGTAGATCGTGAAAGATCGATTCAAATGCCTCATCGATCGCCGCTTCGACCTCGTCATCATCGAAATACGCGACCGATTCCAGAGCTCGTTTGCGAACGCCAAGTGGCTCGTCCGAATAGTAGAGATCGATGAGTATATCTCTCACTCGGTCTGCATACTGGTCGTCGAGCTCGTCGATGGAAGCGAGATAGCTGAAATGGCCCAGCGCTGCGGCGATTTCCTCGCGCACAACCGATTCGCGCTCCGTCACCAACATATCGAGCAACTCGTCAAGGTGCGTGGTGGAGTCATCCTCCCACATCCCTTGAACGACGAGCGTACGTACCTCAGCATCCGGGTCAGAAAGCAGATGCCGCAGAACTCGGTTGAAGCTGAGCTGAACGTTCGCTTCCGACTGCTCCAGCATCTCTCGCACGGCAAACCGGCGAGCTTCGTCCGGAAGCTCACGGAAGGCTGGCATAACGCCCAAGGCGCTGCTGCGGTCGATGTCTGAAAGTTTCAGAACATCGGCCGCACTGCGCTTACCTGTGTTGAGATTGGCGATCGCCTCGATCAGGTCGGGGTCGACCTGCTCAGGACTTGGTGGGTTCGTAGTAAAAAACATCTTCCACGTCTGGATCTGTACTGAACGAAGGGTTGTCACCGGCGGTGATGATGGATCGTACCAGGTCGGCGCTTATCGGCCGCTCGACGTTACACGCTGGAACCAGGTCGTCCAACATCGCCATGAACTTGGGCTCGTCTGTCGTTCCGACTTGCTCACCAATACGCTCAAACGTCGTCGCTAGCGTCATCTCAGGACGGCGCCGCACGCGGTCTTCGAGGATCGGAACGTTTGCCAGCTGCGGGAAGCGATTCTCCGAAAGGACCATATCCTCTTGCGTGGCGCAGTAGAACGTCATCGGACGGTATACGTACCGTCCTCGTTTCTCGTCAATCTGCAGCAGCTTGCGGTCTTCGCCCGATACCGGCAGATATTCGATCAGGAACCGGCCGTCACTCTCATTACGCTCAATGGTGAACAGAGCACCAGGAACGAGGTTCTCGAGGAAGAAACGGTCGAAACCCGCCAGATAGCCGCCTCGGTTTCCAGTCGGGAAATGCATTTCGACGAAGAACGTCTCATACGTCTGTGGTGACTCGAAGGTGAGAATTGCCGCACGCTGGTCCGTTAACTCAGCCGCCGGGAATAGGGAAGCGAAAAGACCGTTCAGCGGAAGCACGCCGTACTGATATTCATAGAACGTCAAAACATGCTCAACCACGGTCTCGCCCTCGGGAAGCGAAACTGGCGACTCTTCCAACAGGAATCGATAGTCGGTCCCAATCTCGCTCGCCTTGCGTTTCGCGGTGCCAATCGCTGGAAGTCCCGTTGTCGACCAGAAGCGATTCATCACGGTTCCGACGTACTCGAATTCACGTTGCTCGCGTGAAAGTCGGAAATTGACTGCGAAGCGCATCAGATCATATTCTTCGGCCGTTGGGCGAACGCCGAGAACATCTTGCAGCAGCATCCGATCGGTAAGCGGCTCATTTCGCTCAAGCAGATACTCGCGAATGCGACGAAGATCACCGCGGCTCAAGCGCGGCACTTTCTCTTCCGTCATCCACTGATCGCCGAATCCCGCGACCGTGACTTCATCTCGCAATTGACTCGCAATGACTTCAGCGAGGACATCGTCCGCGAGATCACCGACGTCGGTAACCATCTGCTCGGAAGCTGGCGGAACAACTGCTGCGGACACTGGCGACTCAACGGCCGGCTCCGCGGCCTCTTCCTCGACCGAGTATTCCTCGATTTCCTCTGCTTCGAGCTCTGCAGATTCGACGGCCGGTCCGCCGACCAACTCCGTTTCGCCCACCTCGGGAATGTGCGCCACTTTGGCCCGCTTCACCGGCCGAGCCGGTCGTTCTGGTGCCTCTCTGGGCTCGGTAAATCGATGAGCTAACACGTGCTCAGAATCGGCCTGGTGCGCGAACGGCGGAGTGCCCTCGAGCGTGGTAACCGCGTAGCCTGTTTCGTCGATCTCCTCAATAGCAAAGACCGCGGGATTCAAACGGACAATCCGCTCGATCTCCACCTGCCATTCGTCAGCCGACTTATCACCGCGGGTGGAGGCAAAATACCCACCCAATGACGAAAGCGACGCCCGAATCGGCGCCGTTTTGGGGAAAAATCTTCCCGTCGCCCGCATGACGTCATATGCGTCCGCGGCGATCTTCTGTTCCGTTTCGTCGCCTTTGAAACTCGGCGTGGGTGTGACCTCTGTCGCCTGCATGCCCGTCGCACGCTCCTCTTGCCTGCTTGGCGGGACTGCTATCTCGACGAGCTCGCTCGATCCCGCAGCGCCTGTACTAATTCCAACGTGGTCATTGGCCGATTCGAGTTCCGGAGCACGGTCAACAAATACGTGATGTGTTCGCTGCTGAGCTGGAGATTGTCCATGGCGGTCCCTATCTACAAACTAACTCTAGAAGTCTACACGCGGGCGGCCTTTCCGACAATTTTTCCTCACAGGACGACGTCACTGATCGCGCAGTCCCTTGAGCGCGAGAGCAACCGCACCGAGCACGGTGGCGTCCGGACCGAGTTGACTGGCCGAAAGCCTGACGCGCCGCGCCGCCGAAGGGAAGGAGTATTGCCGGACTCGAGCACTGAGCGGATCCATCAACAGAGAGCCGACGTCGGAAACCGAGCCACCGACAATGACCGTCGCCGGATTCAGCGTCGTGATGAGGTTCGCGACGGCCAGGCCGAGAACCTGCACAGTCTCGGTGACAATATCTTTCGCCACTTGATCGTCTCGCCTGGCGGCGTCGAAGATCGCCTTGACCGTGATCGTGCTTGGATTTGACCATCGTTTCATATCGGCGCGCGAGTCGGATTCGAGGCGCTCGCGAAACCGTGCCACGATTGACGGGGCGGCAGCGTAGGCTTCGAGGTGGCCTGGTTTGCCACACGAGCAGATGGGCCCGCCAATCGAAACGACCATATGGCCGAACTCACCGGCGGTGCTGCTCGCCCCATGCAGCAGTCGACCGTCCACGATGATCCCGCCTCCAACGCCCGTACCGAGATGAACGTAGACGACATCGCTTGAGCCGCGTGCAGCGCCATACAGGATCTCGCCAAGCGCTGAGGCCCGGGCGCTGTTGTCGAGCACTGTCGGAATTTTCAGATCTTCTTCCAGTAGATTGACCAGCGGGAAGTTCTCGAATCCGGGAACGCGGTGGGACAGCAAAGTCAGACCACGATTGACGTCGACGGGGCCTCCGAATGCCACACCAATCTGCACAATACGCTCAAGGGAAATCTCAGACGAATGACACGCCTGGTCAATCAAACCGCGTACGGTCTCGAGAGCACCTGCCGCTGGCGCCATACTGTCTATCGAGCGCGCTTGCCCCGCGATACGACCAGATCCATCGGCGATGACGACGCGCTGCCCTCGACCACCAATCTCAATGCCGCACACGTAGGTGTTGTTGGCGAGCCGCGCGCTCCAACCGCCCGGAAGTCGGGCTTGTTCCAACGTTGCCTCCATTGAGTCAGGCCCTGGACGCCAGTCCCCACCACTGACGCGCCCCAACGCCGAGAAAGGCCATTCTAGCACGGGTTTCGCCATTTGTGCGCAATTGCACGAACTCGACTGTGCTGGATTTCAAACCGCATAATTCGCTTGCGCGCGTTTGGCGGAAGATGATAGACTCACGCGTGCTCGTTCGGGAGTCATTCCCCGATAGCTCAATGGTAGAGCGGGCGGCTGTTAACCGCTAGGTTGTAGGTTCGAGTCCTACTCGGGGAGCCAGGTCAGAGAGTTGCCGCCGGATCTAGACCGGCGGTCTTTTGTTGCTTGTCAACCCGCAAGTTCCCCGATGCGGTTGTGACTTCAGATCATACAAATCAACCAAAGCAGATGCTTTTCTGATACCCAGTCTGCGCCGCGGGTCGTCTTCTTGCGCGGAGATTCGCGCATCGTGATCCAGACTTCCGCGGCGATTCAGTCGGGTCGCGTCCTGCGGACTGTCGTGTTCCAGTGAGTGAATGCCGGCACCACAACTTCGAAGCAATCGACCGCGCGATCGTCACTAACGAGATATCGACACTGCGAAAAACGAGGTTGCAGGCGTTCCTCTCATGTTCTCCACCCTGAAGCATCTAGGGTAACTAAGCTTCGGCGAGTTTCATCGGGCGACTGAACGAAACCAGTCTTGCGCCGATCTAGCCTTTGGATCACGCGTAACGGAGCACGAGCCGCAAGAGACTCGATCAATCGGGCGTCCCGGGCACATGCTACACTGCGATCACATCGAACGTGAACAAGGCTTCGGAGGTTCTCATGCTTGCGCTGAGTGGTGAAGACGTTCGCGCGTTGGTCCCAATGACCCGCGCAATCGAACTGATGAAGGAAGTGTTCGGCGAGCTTTCGGCCGGGCGTGCCTTTTCGCCGTTACGGACTCCCGTCGAAGTGCCCGACAAGTCAGCGGTGACCCTCTTCATGCCTGCCTATGTGCCCTCTCAGCAGGGCCTTGGCCTCAAGATCGTCTCCGTCTTTCCAGATAACCCGGCGATGCGCAAACCGACTATCCACGCGCTCGTCGCACTTGTGAGTGCCGAAACAGGGGAACCAATGGCCGTGATGGACGGCACCTATCTGACGGCGCTGAGAACCGGTGCCGTATCCGGCGCGGCAACCGACCTGTTGGCACGCGCTGACAGCCGGGTGCTCACCTGTATAGGCGCGGGCACCCAGGGTGTGACGCAGGCGTGGGCCGTCGCGTCCGTTCGACCAATCGAGCGTATCTACGTCGCGGATATTAATCCAGAATCGGTCCGGTCCTTCGCCGATCGTCTTGGAAAGCTCGCTCCAGCCCTGGCGGGAAAGGTCGAACCTGCCACCGATCTCGACCGTGCCGTTTCCGAATCGGACGTCATCTGCACGGCGACAACGTCGAAAACGGCCGTATTTTCCGACGAGGCACTGAAAGCAGGAGCACACATCAACGCGATCGGAGCCTTCACGCCCGAGATGCAGGAGATTCCAGTAGGGACGATCCAACGTGCCACGATCGTGGTGGACGCCGTCGACGCGGTTCTGGTCGAGGCGGGCGATCTGATCATCCCGCTCAATCGAGGTGAAATCGCGCGTGACAAAGTCGGCCTGGAACTCGGTCATCTCGTGAATGGCGCTCGGGGACGCACGAGCGATGACGAGATCACGCTCTTCAAATCCGTGGGGAACGCAGTCCAGGACATCATTGTGGCGCGAAGCGCAGTTGCTGCGGCCGAAAAGATTGGCCGTGGACAGCACGTCTCGCTCTAGGGCACGCGGATGTCGTTCGCAGCTCGCTCAGAGGTTCGTCCGACGTTGAAACGAACCGTTCACGTTGGAGATCGCATCGACCAAGCCCGCGGAAACTGATCAAGCTTTCCGAGTGTTCGTGAAGGTCAAGAACATCACGCGATAAGACTCTCGGAAAGAGGCAAACGTCGGTGGAGCGCACCAGAAGAAAACGGCCCAGCCAAACTGTGCTGGGCCGTTTGCCGTTCGATGCGTTGACGACGGACTAAAATGCGCCGGTGAGTGAAAGGATCCCTGGACGGGATTCCATCGGACACACACCCGCAGGGCACTCGCCCTGTTCGACGTGCGCGGCGAACTCCTCAGGGAATGCGTGAATCATGCCAAGCAACGGCATTGGCGCCACCTGGCCGAGACCGCAGAGCGACAAGTCGATGACATTCTGACTGGTCTTTTCGATCAGCGGGATGTCTCCTTCGCGTGCCTCCCCATTGCGCATGCGGTCGATGATCTCGAGCAGTGCGGGATTACCGAGACGGCATGGCGTGCACTTGGCACACGATTCGTAGCGATTGAAGGCGGTCAGATATCGTGCGAAGTCGACGGCGCAGACAGATTCGTCAAACACCACGAATCCGCCGGAACCAAGCATTCCTCCGGCTTCGGTCATGGAATCGAAGTCGACGAGCAGATCAAGCTGGTCTTCCTTCAACGGTCCGGCCGAAACGCCACCCGTCTGGACACCCTTGAACTTATAGCCCTCTTTCATGCCGCCCCAGAGGCCGAAGATCAGGTCTCTCATCGGGAGCCCCATCTCGACTTCCACCAGGCCAACTCGCGCCACTGGCCCTTGCACTGTGCACAGTTTGGTTCCCTTGCTTCCCTCAGTGCCGAGCGACGCGTACCACTCACCACCGTTCGTGATTATGCTGGGAACCGAGGCGAAGGTTTCTGTGTTGTTCAAGACGGTCGGCCGCCGCCAGACGCCTTCCTCGACGGAACGAGGTGGCTTGGTACGCGGCTGACCGCGCAGGCCCATCAGTGAGTACATCAGCGCCGAACCCTCGCCGCAGATGTATGCACCGCCACCAGTGCGCGTCTTGACGTGACAGGAGATGCCGGTTCCGAGAATGTTGTCACCGAGAAGGCCGAGTTCGTAGGCTTGTTCGACCGCTTTGCGGAAGTGCTTGATGGCCATGACGTGCTCGCCGCCGACGTAGTTGTAACCGTTCGGTGTCTCGATCGCGATGCACCCGATCATGATGCCTTCCAGCACCAAATGAGGGTTGCTCTCGATCAAACGGCGGTCTTTGTAGACGTTCGGCTCGCCCTCGTGGCTGTTGGCGACGACGAACTTGGGCCAAGCCTGAGTGCGTCGACCGCTCTCCCACTTGATACCGGCCGGGAATCCAGCGCCACCACGCCCGCGAACGTTCGCCGTCTTCACTTCGGCAACGATCTCGTCCGGCTTCATATCGAACAGCGCCTTGATGAAGCGCTTGGTAACCGCCGACAGCGATGTAGTCTTCAATCGACTCCGGGTCAATCACCCCGGCATCCTTGAACAGGAGTCGCCGCTGCATCTTCATGTAAGGATGCTCGTCAAGCGGCTCGACGCCTTTGAACGCTTTGTCGGCTCGCACGCCCATTGCCCAATCGGCAATGACGTCGCCGCGAGCGACCGTGGCAACCAATTCTGGCACTTTGTCCGTCGTTATGTTGGTGTAGACCACGCCAGGGTAGTTTGGGCCACGAACTTCTACGAATGGCTCCGCCCAACACCAGCCCGCACATCCGACCGAACGCAATTCGGCGTTCAGCCCAGATTTCTCAAGTACCATGCGCAGGTGGTCAAAGGTCTTGCCGGCCCCCTTGGCTAGGCTGCACTCGCTAATTCCGACGCTGAACGACCAACCGGCGCCGTTCATCCGCTTGTCCCATTGGGTGGTGGCGTCCGCGGCGTACTTTTCGAATGCTTCGCGACTATTCAACGCCATCAAGATCCTCCGGAGACTTTCCGTCGCGAATGGCCTGCATCACTTCGGCCAAACGCTCTGGAGTGAGATGTCCAACGTAGGTATGGTGATCAATCTGCACCACCGGTGCGAGATTACAAACACCGAGACACCCATTGACGACCTGGATCGAGAACTTGCCGTCGGGCGTTCTTCCGTCGATTCCCATCTTCTGTCCGTCACGCACTTCGCCAATGAGCTTCTCCGATCCCATGACGTAGCAAGCCCCTCCGTGACAGAGGAGCATGGCGTGCTCGCCCGGTGGCTCGGTGCGGAAGTCCGCATAGAATGTCAGAAGCGCATAAATGCGGTTGATGGTAACGCCCAGATGGTCAGCAATCGCTTGTGCTGCCTCCTGCGGAACCCAGCCATAGAGCAGTTGTGCTTCCTGGCAGGCTCCAAGAATCAACTCCTGGGCCTCTGAATATCCCTCTGCCGTGAAATCCCGCTTGAGAATTGCGCGAAGGGGTTCGAGATCGATCTGCTGGTCGGTTTGTGCTGGATGAGACAACTCGCCGCCTCTCTGATTTCGCGAGTCCTCCAGAATGGAAACCCGTTCGGGAATCCATCCCGCAGTATAACAAGGCAGGTTTGACGGAACAACGAGTAATTTCGCGTGAAATCAAGCCAAACCCGCGAATCGGTATGTCCGTCGATATGGCTGATACACTTTCGCGCGAAAAGCTCGCGAGCTTCGTGCCAGCATGGGATTCCGAATCGGCGACTTGGAGTTGTACCGGTGTGGTGGTGGGATCGCGTCATAGACGAAAAGATCAAAACCGCAGAAGAACGGGGGGCGTTCCGTAATCTCGCGGGGGCCGGTGAACCCCTGAAGGACGATGGAGAACAAGCTGGCGAGGATTGGCTCGCAAATCACATGTTACGACAGGCGGGTGTTCTGCCCGATTGGCTTCAGCTGCGCAAGGAGATTCACCTGGAGCGCCCCGGCGTGCTCGAGGCTCTTCACGAATACGAACGAGAGCGACAGCGGCTCAATCCAATGGATCCGCGTCACGCCGCCATCCTCGCGCGGCTCGAAGAACGCTACGCCGAGAAAGCAACAGAGATCAACAAAAGAATCGACGAGCACAACTTGCGGTGCCCGTCGATATTGCTCGAGATTCCTCGGTTTCAGGAAGACCTGATTCGCCGACGCCGGATGGCCTACTGACTACAGATTTTGCGAACCTTCTCAACCAGTGACGGCGGGGCGGAAACGTCTCGACAACAGCGTCGCACGACCCGCAGGACGTTCTCCTCGAAATGAAAGCGGTCACGGCACGGCGGGCACTCATCGAGATGGCGTTGCACCTCGACCTGCTCCTCCTCCGATAGCTCACGATCGAGATATTCATACAGCCGGTCGAGTGTCTCTTTGCAATCACCCATGGGACGCTTCTCCAGCCTGCCTGGTGTCTACCAGCGATCCGACGAGCATGCGCTGAAGTCGACGGCGAGCTCGATGCAGTCGTGACATCACGGTGCCGATAGGGATGTCGAGAATGTCCGCGATTTCACGATACGCAAACCCTTCGACGTCGGCGAGCAACACGACCTGACGAAACTCGTCTGACAGTGACTCCAGCGCGGTCACGACGGTGTCGTCGGTAATCCCGGCAAGCACCTCCTCCTCAGGACCACGCGACTCCGGTTGAAACCCGGAATCGATAAGATGGGCGTAAACGTAATACTCTTCGACGTCATCGAGCGAAGTGCTGCGCGGCTGTCTCGTCCGCTTGCGGTACTCGTTGATGAACGCGTTCGTCATGATCTTGAACAACCAAGCGCGCAGATTTGTGCCCGGTGTGAATCGATCAATAGAACGGAACGCCCGAAGATAGGTTTCCTGCACCAGATCCTCGGCGTCTGACGGGTTGCGGGTCATGCGCACCGCCGTGCGATACAGCGAGTCGATATGACTGAGCGCCTCCTGCTGGAGGCACTCCCGTACCGGCTCGGGGTGTCGTCCATTTTCAATCACCAGGGTAGGCCCCCTACACTTCAGTGCCGCGCCGAAGGCGATTAACTACGCCCAGCTTGACCACGCGCCTTCAATGGTTCGATTGATTGACTACTCGGAAATCTCAATCACGTGACAGATCGCGGAAGTGTCTACCGACGTCGTCGGTTGAACAACGCCGAGAAATCCCCATCGAACGCATCGAGGAACTCATGAAGATCGAGCACATCGTCGACCGTCACTGCGTCGCCCGGCTCTTCCGTTGGTTCGTTGATTTCGGCTCGTTCCAAGCTGTCAATATCAGTGCTATCGCCATCCACCACCGCGGCGACGAAGGCCTGGGTGTCGCAGTGCGAACACTTCACCGAAAGCACCCAGAGTTCTCCCTGGCGCTCGATGACTCGTGCGTCGTCTAACGAGTATTGTTGTTGGCAATTGGAACATTGTTCGAGGACGGACACCACCGTACGTCGAACATCGAATTCATTGGAGTCCATGGCTTCTCTTCAAAGTCGCTCGGTTCAGTTGTCTCGTCTCTTCTCAAAGTCATCAAAGTCGAGTGAATTGATGAAGTCTCTGAAGACGGAGAGATCGGTACCGGTTGGCTCATCGTCACCAGTTCGCTCCCGAAAGGGAGTATTCTCGTCGTCTTCATCGCTCTCTTGCTCGAGCGTCACCCCGGCTTTGTCCATCACGGACTCGTCCACCAGAATCGGTACCTTGACCCGAACCGCGAGCGCGATGGCATCACTCGGTCGGCTGTCGATCTCAATCGTGCGGCCATTCTGATCGATGATGATGCGCGCATAGAATACGTCCTGCGAAAGATCAGTCACGAGAACCTGGCGTACCGATCCGCCCATATCCCCAATGATGGTCTTCATCAGGTCATACGGGAGCGGACGAGCTGATGCCATCGACTGTAGCTCCATGGCAATCGCCTCGGCCTCAAAGGGACCAATCCAGATCGGAAGATGGCGCTCCCCAGACACTTCTTTCAAAATGACGACGCGATGCTGTGTCACTAGACTGACACGGATGCTTTCAACAACCGTCTCGATCATTCAGGATACCTTCCTCTCGCATCCTGTCGATCCATGTGTTTCTGTTCTTCTTCGGTGACTGGCTGAACTTGCTATTCGGTATGCGGTTCACTTGTTCGATTCTACTACCGGCCCAATTCAGTGGCCACCGATCACTTGGCAAGTGAGAAGGACGGGTCGGACAGGATTTTGGCTTGCGATGGCGGCCAATAGGACACCCACGCTTTGCCGATAATTGACGAAATCGGAACTGGACCGAATACCCGTGAATCGCTGCTGTTATTTCGATTGTCACCCATCACAAACACGTCCCCCTTGGGAATGGTGATATCGGTCGACGCGATCCCTTTCCAATCCGTCGGTTGATTCAGATAACTCTCTTGTAAGCGTTGATCATTTATGTAGACCGCACCGTCGTGTACCGATATTCGTTCACCAGGCAGACCGATAATGCGCTTGATATATGGCTCGGAGTGCTGGCCCGGCGGGTTGAAGACGACGATGTCGCCACGCGATGGTTTGCCGAATGGATACCAATCTCCGGAAGATTTCGAGACCCACGGCAGGAAACTCATGTTGAAATGCACGTATGCGCGTCGATTGACGATGAGCATTTCGCTATTTTGCAGGTTCGGTTCCATGCTCTGCCCATCGACTCGGAAGTTCAAGACGATGCTGCGGACTCCGACAAAAATTAAAACTGCGAGAAGAAGTGTCTCGATGATTTCTTGAACGGGTGATTTTCGTTTTCTGGTGACCTCTTGCTGGTTTGGAAGGGGCTGGTCGCTTGCGGGCTCTTCGGCTGCGTCTACTGCGGCTGGTTCTTGCCGGAGGGAGACCGGTCTCAACTGACCGTCGATGTTTTGCGCTCCCAGGGGAAGATCCTTACCGGATCTTGATTCTCCCACTCGTCCTCCGAATACATAGTCCCTCACAGCGTTGGGGACGTGACACTCTTGCGATTATACATGCCTGTCGTCGTCATTCATGGTCGATTGGGACCACTGTGGGATGTGCCTTTGACGCCGTGGCATCTACCCTTTGTAGACGATTGATACTGGATTCAGTCGCAAGAGGAGTCTCCTCTGCGTTTGAAACGCGAATCGAAACCATCTCGACGACCCGCGCCAGTGGCTGCGCTCGAGCCAATCGTGCCCGAGCAAGACACGATCGCGGCTGGAACCGTACTCGAGAACCGCTACGAAGTCCTCCGAGTCTGCGGTCAGGGCGGTATGAGTACCGTGTACGTGGCGCGTGACCTGCGCTTCACTCACGTCGAGCGATTGTGTGCCGTAAAAGAGATGGTCGATCGCACCCGAGATCACCAGACCAGGATGCTGCGCCTGGCGAATTTCGAGCGCGAGGCGTCGCTCCTCGCCACCTTGAGCCATCCGGCTATCCCCAAAATATACGACTACTTCTCGCGTTCCGGTCTCATCTATCTTGTTCTCGAATTTATTGACGGTGAGGACCTCGAGCACTATATCAGCCGGGAGAGCGAACCGATCGACGAGGAAACCCTCATCGATTGGTCGGCTCAAATCCTCGACGTCCTCTCGTTTCTCCACGAGCACCAACCTGAACCGATTGTATTTCGCGACCTGAAACCGTCGAACATCATGCTTCGCTCAGACGGGTCAATTTCGCTCATCGACTTTGGCATTGCCCGGACCTTTCAGCCGCTACAGCGCGGGACAATGATCGGAACCGAGGGTTATGCCCCGCCAGAGCAATACCGCGGGATCTCTGAGCCACGCGGAGACGTGTATGCCATGGGGGCGACGTTACATCACCTCGCGACCAAGTCGGACCCGCGCACCGAACCGCCGTTCACCTTCTCGCAACGCCTGCCTCGCGAACTCAATCCGAACCTCACGGCCGAATTCGAGAGCGTCATCTTACGAGCGGTAGCCTACTCGCCTGCGGATCGCTTCCCGTCAGCGGCGGCCATGCAACAAGCGCTTCAGTCCGTCGGCCACAACGATCATCTCAACATCCAAGTGATTGAATCACCAGTCTCGGAACCAACCGCCGATCGGACCGAGATGTTTCATGTCGGTGCGACGCAGGAACCGCGAGAGCAAATCCACGAACAGTCGGGCACGATTGCCGACGAACCTGAAGAACGCGTCATCTGGTCGATCCAAACGTCGGACGAAGTAAGAGGAACGGCCACCGTCGCGGGCGAATTCGGCTACATCGGGTCGTATGATCAACATCTGTATGCGTTCAAAGTCAGAGATGGAGGCATCACCTGGCGCTTTCGGGCACAGCGCGGAATCGTTTCTCGACCATTGGCGGTCGAGGGCAAACTGATCGTTGGATCCGAGGATCATTCGGTCTATGCGATTCATGGTCACACTGGTCGCAACGCCTGGTCATTTCGAACCGCGATGCCGATCCGATCGTCCGCCACGTTGTACGACGACGCGATCGTAATCGGATCTGATGACGGATACTGTTACTGCCTCGATCTTGACCAGGGACATCTCCTTTGGCGCCAGCGCGCCTGGGGACCGATACGCTCCACGCCCGCCATCGACGGGGATATCGTCGTCGTGGGATCCGACGACGGGGCGGTACACGCCTTCTCCGCGACGGACGGTCGTCAACTTTGGCGTCATACGCTGGGACGCGAGATCCTCTCCTCTCCAGTAATCGCGAAAGGGTCGGTCTTCATCGGCTGCAACGATGGAGGCATCTACGCGATTGACGTGCAGACCGGAACTCGTAGGTGGGTCGCTGCCACCGAAGGACCGATCATCGCTTCGCCGCGGGTGGTGTCCGATGCTGTGATCGTAGGGTCGGTCGACGGGAAGGTTCACGCAATTGGCATGGCCGACGGGGATACGCGTTGGGTAAGCCAGATCGCGACCCAGATAACCTCCAGCGTCACGGTTGACGGGAGGCGCGGATACGTCGGCACCGTCGATGGATACGTCGTCTGTCTGAACCTGGAAACGGGTGACACGGCATGGAGTCACAAGCTCGGCAGCCCCATCGTCTCTACCCCCATCAAGAGCGGAAACACGATCATCGTGGGGTCGATCAACGGGAAAGTCTATGGAATCCGTGCATGAGTACGGCCGCGGTTACGTCGCATCATTTCCAGAAATCGTGGCGGGAAGCGTTCTCGAGTGGGGAGCAATTGACCTTGAGTTGTTCGCGGTGAGGATAGCGTCATGACCATCAGAGTAGTCGTCCACGTCTACAACGAGGACCCGTTCCTGGCCGAACTCGACGACGTACCCGATCCGAAGGACAATTTCATCGTAATTCGCCACCCACGCAAACGTGATGGTAAGTCGCTCAGCTTCATCACTAACGGGGCGACGTCGTTCATCTATCCCTGGAACCGGATATCGTTCGTCGAAGTCCTGGACGAGGCTCAATCTCACGATTCAGTCGTCGGGTTCTTTCGCGAAGAGGGGCGTCTCGGTCGCAATTGATTTGATGGGCGCGCTCCGACTGCCTCTCTGAGGGATCGGTTCCAGCGAAAACGCAAAGCGGCCGTGGAGTTCCACGGCCGCTTCTATATTCAAAATGACTTCGTCAGTAAGGAACGCTCTAGGTGAGGTCCTCGCCGTTGCCATTCTTGGCGGACGAGATGATCTCGTCAGCGTTGGCAGCAGATTCGTCCGCAGTCGCCGTACGGAACTCTTTGATCCCGCGGCCAACCGCTCCGCCGATCTCGGGCAGTTTGCCTGCGCCGAAGATGATTACGACGATAAGAAGAATGAGCAGGAGCTCTTGCCAGCCCAAACCGGCCATGTTCCAGTCCCTTCGTGTGTTGGTCTGTCGCGCCTGAAGCAATTGGCGAGATTATACCGTTTCCGGTTACCAGATGACGACAAATATGCCACACCAGTTGGCATAACCGCTACGGTGTTGAACCGGGTTGTGTTCCATTCCCAAGATACCAGTTCGCGATCTGAGCGAAGCGATCACTTGGATCGACTATCGGATCTGGGCTAACACCTTTGACGTTCGAGGAAACGACAAAGAGATAACGCGGGTAGTAGAGAACAACTGCAGGAGCCTGTGCGACGAAGTCTTGCTGAAACTGAGCATAAAGATTCTTGCGCTGGGATACGTCCGTTGTCTCGCGAGCCTGCTGCAACAACTCATCGAACTTGCTGTTGCTAATTCCCGTGAAATTCAGTCCCGCGGTAGCGTCGCTGGAGTGCCAGACATTCAGGCAATCGGGATCACCATTGTCATAGTGGCCCCCAAAGACAGCAGCACTAAACTGGCGGCTCGCAAGAGACTGGCTCACCGCATCGCTCGATTCAGTTACGACATCCACCCGGATGTGGATGTTTCCCAGCTGCTGTGCGATCGTTTGCGCCATGAGAACGCGCTCAGGATCGTCGCCATTCACGAGCAACTGGAAACTGAAACTCGTGCCCCCATTCTCCAGCACGTCGTCCTTCTGCACGTACTTCCACCCGGCTTTGTCGAGCATCGAGAGGGCTTGTTGTGGGTCCGACGTGACGCTTTGCGCAGAGTATGCCCAGGAAGTTTCGGGAATAGGGCTCGAACCAATCTCGGCCAGCGTCTTGAGCGGCCCGTTGGACAGCACACTCGGGTCGATTGCGAGTTGCAGCGCCTGCCGCACGGTCTGGTCGGAGAACGGTGCGACTCGCGTATTGAAGTAGAGTGCGGTGTAGCTCATTTCCAGGGGAGCGTAAATAGCATCGCCAGACGACAGCGACCCAGCACGCGTGATCTGGTCGGCCGGAAGTGACCCGGTTGAGTCGACCGAACCGTCATTCAGTGCAGCCAGCAGTTTATCCGTGTCGCTGAAATAACGAATGGTGACTCCCGCGAGATGGGGCTTCTGCCCAAAATACCCCGCGTACGACTTCAGCTTGATTTCCTCCTTGGCACTGTCAAACGACGAGAAACTGAACGGCCCAGTGCCAATCGGTGACTGATTGAACGGACTTGTCGCCAGATCCTGCGCGACCGTGCCTCCAAGCACATGCTTCGGCAAGATTGGAAGATCGAGGTAGTTAAGAAACGGTGAGAAGGGGTCCATCAGATGGAACACCACCGTCGAATCGTTCGGAGTATCCACCACGATCGGACGCCAGAATTGAGCGAGCTGTGGGTCGCCGGGAAAGTCCGGAGACTGCACAAGACCAATGGTGAAGCGTACGTCCTGCGACGTGAACGGCTTGCCGTCCTGCCAAGTCACACCTGACTTCAGCGTTACGGTATAGGTGCGGCCGTCCGAGCTCACAGCCCACTTGTCCGCCAGATCGGGTTGCGGCGTGCCTGACCCGTCCACTCTGACAAGTCCATTGAACATGAGCTTCGTGAGGTCTCGCTCTGTCTGGGACGTCGCAAGCAGCGGATTGAGGGTGGTTGGAAGGCCGATATCTCCCTCGACCAACGTCCCACCTGCTGTGGCATGCGCGGGTTCGCTCGAGGTTGCGGTCGTGGTGACGGCAGATGACTTTTGGGAGGAGTTGAATAGGTGCCGGGTGACAACGACGCCGGTTCCGATGATCACCAACACAATAATCGCCGCCCCCACCCGTGCGATCGTACGTGACCGCGTAGACGGTGAACGGCGATTAGGACGGCGATTATTCGACAAATTCGGCACGAATACCGCTGCCCGAAATCAACTACTTCATCAGCAAGTCGGCCAAAATGGCTACCACCACAAAGACGACGGCGATGCCGATGGTGAACTGATACAGCGTCTTTTCAAGGCCGCGGCGGGTTCGGTAGATCGAGGATGAGCTTCCGCCGAAGGCACCGCTGAACCCTGATCCTTTTGACTGCATGAGTACGACGACGATCAACACGAGCGCAACCAGGATCATCGCGATGCTAAGAGCGGTGTTCATGAACCCTTCCTTCAATAGCCACAAGTTCGCACGGCTGAAACTATATCACCTGAACGCTCGCCATCACGATGCGTTTCGCGAAGCAGCATCGATGATACTTGAGAAGTCCCCACCCTTGAGGCTGGCCCCTCCGACGAGTGCCCCGTCAACGTCCGGCAGACTCAATAGGCTCGCGGCGTTTCCGGGATTCACGCTACCGCCATACTGAATCCGAACGCTATTCGCGGTTTCCGCGTCGAAGTTCTCAGCCAGTTGCGATCGAATGTATGCGGACATCTCCTGGGCGTCATCAGGCGTCGCCGCTCGTCCGGTTCCTATAGCCCACACTGGCTCGTAGGCGACCACCAAGTCGACGACCTGTTCGCCACTCAAGTCGCTGAACGCCGCCTTGAGCTGACGCTTCACCACGGCCTGCGCGTCACCCGCCTCACGCTCGTCAAGCAGCTCGCCGACACAAAGAATAGGTTTGAGTCCGTTTCGAAAAATCGCCTTAACCTTGGCTGCCACGACGTCGTCCGTCTCCCCGAGGATATGTCGACGCTCGCTGTGACCAGCCACGACGTAGCCACAGTACGGTGCAAGCATGGCGGCCGAGACTTCGCCAGTGAATGCGCCCTTGTCCTCAGTGGCGCAATTCTGTGCTCCCAATGCGAATCCAGCGGCGGTCACCGGCTGATGCAGTGGGACGATCCACGGAAACGGTGGGATGATCAGACGCTCCACCTGACTCGTCTGCGGCTGCAGCCTGCAGAGTTCAGCGATGATCGCCGTAGCCTCCTCGAGCGTCGTGTTCATCTTCCAGTTACCAGCAACAATCGGCGTTCTCACGTACGTTCCTACTCCTTCTCCGCGAGCACGGCGATACCTGGAAGGTTCTTGCCCTCCAGGAACTCGAGCGACGCGCCGCCTCCTGTTGAAATGTGAGAGATGCGATCGGCTACCCCGAGATGTTCGACCGCGGCCACAGAGTCGCCTCCGCCGACGAGTGTGAAGCCATCTGACGTGGCAACTGCCTGAGCGACTCCACGTGTCCCTTCGGCAAACGCCGGAATCTCGAACACTCCCATCGGACCGTTCCACACGATCGTGTTCGCGGAGCTCAAGGACTCGGCAAACTCCCTCACGCTTTTCGGACCGATGTCAAAGATCGCCATGTCACCGGGAACGGCGTCGACGGAGACCACCTCGGTGTCAGCGTCGTCAGTCATCTCGGACGCTACGACAACGTCGATCGGCAAGTGCAGCTCGACGCCGAGTTCCTGCGCCCGTTTGATCACGCTGGCCGCAACCTCGACATTGTCCTCTTCCACCAGTGACCGCCCGACGTTGAGACCACGCGCCTTCAAGAATGTGTTGGCCATCCCGCCGCCAATGATCACCGAGTCGACTTTCTCCAGCATGTGGTTGATGACGCCGATCTTGTCCGAGACCTTGGCGCCACCCAGAATCAGCGCAAATGGTTTTTCTGGACTCTCCACGACCTTGGAAAGCGCATCGACTTCACGCTGCAGCAGCAGCCCAGCCGCCGATGGCAGATAATTGGCCATCCCGGCCGTGGACGCGTGTGCGCGATGCGCCGCCCCGAATGCATCGTCGACGTAGAGATTGGCCACGCTTGCGAGCTCGCGTGCAAAATCCGGATCGTTCTTCTCCTCTCGTTGATCGAAGCGCAGGTTCTCGAGCAGCGCGACCTCACCTGGTTCCAGCCCCGAAATGACTCGATGTGCGTCCTCGCCTATCACGTCTTTCGCGTCGTGAACCTCGGAACCCAGCAGCGAGGAAAGCGCTTTGGCAACCGGGGCCATCCGCAGAGAGTCGACGACTTTCCCCTTCGGACGACCGAGGTGAGATGCAAGAATGATTCGGGCTCCACGTTCACGCAGGAAGTTGACCGTCGGCAGGCTAGCACGAATCCGCGTGTCGTCCGTTATTCGACCGTCTTCAAGTGGGACGTTGTAGTCGACACGAACAAAAACGCGCTGCCCGCGCACATCCATGTCCTGAACTCGTCGAAGCTTCATGGGAATCTCCCTTTGTGTCTATCGCTATCAGGCGTCGTTCCGTCGACAGATCACCGCATTGAGGAGTGATGCAAAGATTCAGCCGGTCCGATCATTTCGACCAGAACCGGCTGTGCCTGTATCGATATCGCTGGCAAATGGCGTTTCAGGTCGCGATTCCGGACCAATCGAATTGCGCCAGCACGGTTAGTTGATGCCAGCTTCCGCGATCATGTTCGCGAGGTCCGCTACGCGGCATGAATAACCCCACTCGTTGTCGTACCAGGCGATGACCTTGACCAGGTTTCCATCCATAACCATGGTCGAAAGACCGTCAACGATCGAAGACCGAGAATCACCGCGATAGTCGCTCGAAACCAGCGGCTCTTCCGAGTAACCGAGGATGCCAACAAGCTCGTCTTCCGACATCTCTTTGAAAATTCCGTTGAGCTCCTCGACGGTGGTGGAGTTCTCAATCTCGGCCACGAAATCGACGATTGACACGGTCGGCGTCGGGACTCGGAGTGCGAAGCCGTCGAACTTGCCTTTGAGCTCCGGAATCACGAGCGCGACCGCGCGTGCAGCGCCGGTAGTGGTTGGGACGATATTGAGCGCCGCGGCGCGTGCTCGTCGAAGATCCTTATGCGGACCATCGAGCGTGACCTGGTCGTTGGTATACGAGTGAACGGTCGTCATGAAACCACGGCGAATGCCGAACTTGTCCTGGACAACTTTGGCGACTGGCGCCAAACAGTTGGTGGTGCAGGATGCGTTCGACACGATGTTATGCTCGTCGGGATCGTACTGATCCTCGTTCACACCCAGCACGATGGTAATGTCTTCATTCTTGGCCGGAGCGGTGATGATGACCTTTTTGGCTCCGCCGTCGATATGTCCGCGCGCCTTGGTAGCGTCGGTGAAAAATCCGGTCGACTCGATAACCAGCTCCACTCCGTTGTCGCCCCATGGAAGACTCGCTGGATCACGCTCCGAAAAGACTTTGATCTCGTTGCCATCCACGATGATCGAGTTATCTGTCGACTCGACTTCGTAGTCATAGACGCCATAGGTGGAGTCGTAGCGCAGCAGATGCGCGAGCATGTGTGGGCTCATGAGATCGTTGACTCCCACGATCTCCAGCTCATCGTCATACTCGCCAACGATGGCTTTGAACACCTGGCGACCGATGCGCCCGAATCCGTTAATCCCAATCTTCACGGCCATCTAAACCCCCTTTGTCCGAATCTGTCTGCTTGCGCAGCGAATCCGCGGTCAAACTCAACTCTGCCGGTACTTCCGACTTCTCAAATTTGTGATGCCCGTTGGTGCCGTTCGCCGACCGGCTCATTTGGCCGACTTGATGAGTGCGGCCGAGCTTGATCAGCTCCGCCGACAGCTTCTCGGGATCATGCCGGAGCGGGAACTCAGGGTTCACCACATCGCGCAGCACGACGGTCACGTCATCACCGAGTCGTTCAATACCTTCCAAACCGACGGCGTTCACCGACCATTCCGGCTTGATCTTCGCCGCTGCCGGATCGAAATTGCTGTTAACCAGCACGTAGTCCACCACGTGCCCACCTACATGATCGCGCAAAGCGGCCACATGCTCAACTACACCGAAATTGTCTGTCTCGCCACGCTGCGTTGCGACATTGCAGACATACACTTTGGTTGCCTGGGAACAGCGAACAGCGTGAGCGATCCCTTGAACGAGAAGGTTCGGCAGCACCGAGGTGTAGAGGCTACCCGGGCCGAGTACGATCAGGTCTGCCGACAGAATCGCGATGATCGCGGGATCGTATGGATCTGGCTGAGCCGGATCGAGGAAGACACGTTTGATGCTCGATCGCTCGCCAGTGATGTTCGACTCGCCGCGAATAACCCGGCCGTCGATCATCTCGGCACAGACCTCGATATTGTCGAGCGACGACGGAAGAACCTGCCCGCGAACGGCAAGTACCCGTGACGACTCAACCACGGCGCGTTCAAAGCTGCCCGAGACTTGAGTCATCGCCGTGATGAACAGGTTGCCGAAGCTGTGACCGGCGAGCGACGAGTTTTCCTGTTCGAAACGATACTGGAACAATTCGCCCATCAGCGGCTCGGCATCTGCCAGCGCCACGATGCAATTTCGAATGTCACCCGGAGGTGGCATGTTGAACTCGGTACGCAGGCGCCCGGAGCTTCCACCGTCATCGCCTACGGTAACGATCGCGGTGATGTCGATGTTGTGTTGCTTCAGACCGCGTAGCAGCGTCGAGAGTCCGGTACCTCCGCCAATAGCGACCACCCGAAGCTCGGGTTCGGACGGACCAAACCGGTGTGAATGAATGATCTCGGCTAGACCCTGATCACCCTGGCGTTGCTCGAGAAACGGCGCGAGCAGCGATCGACCGAGCTGCAGAGCTCCAAGACCGACGAACAGCGTGCCGCCGATCATCATGGCTATTTCACGAAATGGGTGTGGAATGAACTGTAACGTGACAGTTTGAACGACGTTCGTTGCCCCACTTGGGAAATGGTAGTTTCGATAGATCCAGGCGAGAGCCATTGCTAATGCAAGGCTCGTCATCACGATGCCGGCGATGAGCAGCGCAATCCAGCGCTTGATCAGCATCCCCGGACGCAGCCAGGTTCGGAGCTTCATTCGTCCCCCTGTTGCTCCCGCGCGGACCGTTGTTGGTCGCGCCAGATTATAGCACGGAGGCCCTGTTCCTCTGTTCTGACGCTCGTGTCCGTCCTCGTCTATTTGGTATACTTCACGAAGGAATCGACATTGCCCTGGTCAAAGTGGGCTCCGCCCACTTTCGTTTTTTCTTGGCCACTGACGATCCCAACTCTGGGAGCGTTTCACCCCGAGTCACCGAGAGCACTAAGGAACAGGTCGGCGAAGGAGGTTTCCCTCACAATGAAGAGCGATTTTTATACCGCCATTGCGCAAATCGCGGCCGAGCGCGGTATTCCGCGGGAAGCAGTCCTGTCGTCGGTAGAGCATGCGCTCAAGACCGTCTATAAAAAGATGGCAGGAACCGACGAGGAAGTTCAAGTCGAGCTGGACCCGACCACCGGCACGATTCGAATTTATGTTGTCAAGCAGGTTGTCGAGAACGTCGAGGATGTAGAGACCGAGATTACCGTCCAGGAAGCTCGTAAGACGCACCCAGAGGCGGTCGTTGGTGACACGGTTCGATTCGACCGGACCCCGCAGAACTTCGGGCGCATCGCCGCGCAGACCGCCAAGCAGGTGGTGCTGCAGCGCATTCGCGACTTCGAACGTGAGGGTGTCTACACCGAATACATCGATCGTGTTGGTGAAGTACTCAACGGCATCGTGCAGCGAGCAGACCCCAAAGCGGTAATCGTGGATCTTGGCAAGGCAGAGGCCGTCATGCCCGCGCGCGAGCAGGTGACCAACGAGCGCTACCGACCGGGACAGCGGCTCAAGGTCTACTTGGTCGAGGTCAACAAAGACCCGCGCGGTCCGCAGTTGATCGTGTCTCGAACGCACGCAAACCTGATCAAGCGGTTGTTCGAGCTTGAGGTGCCGGAGATCTTCAGCGGAGCCGTCGAGATTATGGCGGTCGCTCGCGAGCCCGGTTTGCGGTCGAAAGTGGCCGTTGCTGCTCGCCAGGAGAAAGTCGATCCGGTTGGATCCTGCGTCGGTGTTCGGGGCGTTCGCATTCAGAACATCGTGAACGAACTGTATGGCGAGAAGATCGACGTGATCGAGTGGTCGCCGGATTTGCCATCGTTCATCTCGAACGCGCTCAGTCCTGCCAAGCCGATCAGTGTCTCGCTCAATGAAGACGAGAAGGTCGCTCGCGTCATCGTGCCGACCGACCAGATGTCGTTGGCCATCGGCAAAGATGGGCAGAACGCACGGCTCGCGTATAAACTGACGGGCTGGCGCATCGACATCAAGGATCCGGAATCGTTGCGAACCGATGATGAGGACATCCTGATCCGGGCACGCGAGGCTCTGGCAAACGTTCCTGACGATATGATGAGCCTTGGTCGGCAACCACGACTGGTTAAAGCGGACGGAATGATCAGCGTTCGCGAGAAGGATTTTGGCCCGCTTCCGTCCGATCTCATTAGCATGAGCGTGGACGTTGAAGTCGACGACGGGGTACTCAACGTCTTCTACAATCGTGACCTCCGTGCCCGGTTCGACTTCGATACCGGCGTGGAGATTCCGGTCACCGAAGAAACAGAATCGCCCGTCAATCGCTAATCGCCGGTGCCGCGCATTACGTCGCACACCGCAGGTGAAGACATGTCAGAGAGCATCGGAGCGAAGGGGACGCGCAAGGGTCCCCGTCCAAAGCACGTTCCGCTGCGAACGTGTGTGGTCTGTCGAGAAAAGGACGCCAAGCGACAGTTCGTGCGTGTCGTCAGAACCCCGGAAGATGGAGTTCAGATCGACCCGACCGGGAAGCGCAATGGACGCGGTGCGTATTTGTGCACCAAGTTTTCATGTTGGGAACGCGCCGCCAACGGAAATGCGCTCGATCGGGCCCTCAAAACGGAGATCGACTCGGACGTTCGCCAGCGGTTGACTCGCTACGCGGACGAACATTTTCGGAGGGACGACATCGCACGAGACTGATGCCGCGCCAAAGGAGGAATTAATGGCTCAAAATCGACGTAGAGGTGGTCGCGGCGGGGGACGGAAAAGGTCATCCCGAGATAATAACAGCCCATCGAATTCGGGAGGCCGTTCGACCCAGGTCATGGATGCACGCCGGGCGCCGGTGGTTACCGGACCGGTCGTTCTTGGCTCAGCGATGTCAGTCGGTGAACTCGCCGATACGCTGGGCGTCAACCCCGTGGAAGTCATCAAGAACCTCATGGGCCGTGGCATCATGGCCAACATCAATCAGCAAATCGATTTCGAAACCGCTTCGAGCGTGGCGGCCGATCTCGGCTTCGAGGCCGAAGAGCACGTCCCAGAAGTCGTGCAGCATGCGAACGCCGCCGTCGAGAATCGGCGCGACGAAGGCGCGACCGATCCAGACGCCATCACGCGTCCTCCGGTCGTGACCATCATGGGCCACGTCGACCATGGCAAGACGAAGCTGCTCGACGCCATTCGAGAGACCAACGTAGCCGAGGGCGAGGCAGGCGGCATCACTCAGCACATCGGCGCCTATCAGGTCGAGGTTCAGGGGCGCAAGATCACCTTCCTCGATACACCGGGTCACGAGGCATTCACGGCAATGAGAGCCCGTGGGGCTCAGGTTACCGACATCGCGGTGCTGGTCGTGGCCGCGGATGACGGCGTCATGCCCCAGACTCGTGAAGCGGTAAATCATGCCCGCGCGGCCAACGTGCCGATCATCGTGGCAGTCAACAAGATCGATCTTCCATCTGCGAATCCTGAGCGGGTCAAGCAGCAGTTGTCCGACATCGGCGTCATTCCCGAGAACTACGGCGGTGACGTGCCGTTTGTCGAAATCTCAGCCAAAGAGCGAATGGGTATCGATGATCTTCTCGAGATGATTCTGCTCGTCGCCGATCTGCAAGACCTCAAAGCCAATCCACACAAACCAGCCATTGGCGTCATCATTGAGGCTAAAATCGACCGCAGTCGCGGTCCAGTGGCTACTGCACTCATCCAATTCGGTACATTGAGCATTCGCGACGTCGTCGTGGTTGGCGCGACCTGGGGCCGAATCAAAGCGATGAACGACGATCGAAATCGCAAAGTACGCCGCGCTGAACCGTCATTCCCGGTTGAGATTCTGGGACTGCTTGAGGTGCCCGAAGCCGGGGACATCATGCAGGTCGTGGCGGACGAACGAGAAGCGCGAACGCTGGCCGAAGAGCGCGCGCGTCAGCGCCGTGCGGAAGCCTTCACCGAAACACGCGTCATCAAGCTTGACGAGGTCTACTCCAACGTTCAAGAGGGTGAGACCCAGGAATTGCGTGTCGTCTTGAAGGCGGACGTACAGGGATCGCTCGAGGCCATTCAGGGCACCCTGATGAAGCTGAACGAGGAGTCTTCGACGGTCGGAGTCAAAGTTGTCCACACGGGCACCGGCGCAATCTCCGAATCGGACGTCATGCTGGCCGTCGCGTCTGGCGCGATCATCATCGGTTTCAACGTTCGACCGGACGCCGCCGCACGACGCGCTGCCGATTCCGCCGGAGTCGACATCCGTTACTACAACATCATCTACAACCTGGTTGATGAGATGCGAGCGGCGATGACCGGCCTGCTAGCGCCGGAGCAGAAGGAAGTCACCGACGGTTATGCCGAGGTGCGCGATACCTTCCGCCTCCCGACCAGAGACGTCGTGGCCGGGTTGTATGTCCTGGACGGCAAAGCCAACCGCAATGCGCGCGTCCGCGTGCTGCGCAATGGCACAGTGCTGCATGATGGGGTCGTCGCGTCGCTGAAGCGTTTCAAAGACGATGTTCGAGAAGTGCAAGCGGGCTACGAATGCGGCATCACCATCGACGGATTCAACGAGATCGAAGTCGGTGATCAGATTGAGTTCTATCACACTGAAGAAGTCGCTCGAACGCTGTAATCGCGCGGAAAGGCCCTGGGTTTACTCAGGGCCTTTCACGTCTGCGGACGCCGCCAGCACATCGAGACTGGACGGAAGGAAGCCGCTTCGATGAGCACTCGACGGCAACAACAGGTCTCAGAGTTCTTGCGAGAAGAGATCAGCGACATTATGCTGCGTGAACTCAACGATCCGCGGCTCGGATTTGTGAGCCTGACCCGTGTCGAAGTCAGTCCGGACCTGCGCGTAGCCCGCGTCTTCGTCTCGGTCCTGGGATCTGACGAGGAGTTTCAAAACGCGGTCAAAGCGCTGAACGGTGCATCTGGCTTCATCCGACATCTCCTGAAACCACGCATGCGGGTACGACACATTCCGGAACTGACTTTCCTCGCCGATCACTCGATGAGGCACGCCGAAGAGATCGCACGCACGCTTCGAGCGATTCGAGAAGAGGATGAAGACCGGGGTGATTCCGATTCGAGTGAGGACGTGACCGAACGTGAGTGATTCCGTGACGACGAGCAGCCAGCCGTCAACCGGCGAAGTCGACCACGCCGCGGCGTTCCGGCAAGTCTGGGAAGTCATACAGCAGTCCCAGAAGCCGCTCATTGCCACGCACGCGCATCCTGATGCCGATGCCGTCGCCTCGGTCCTGGCAGTTTCCGATCTGCTCATTGCGCGCAACAAGAACGTCGTGCCGGTGGTTGGCGACGGAGATTTGCCGGAAACGCTCGTCTTTCTTCCAGGCGCGAATCGCTTGCGCAACCCAGAGCAGGTCGATCGGTCAGAGTTTGATACGGTCATTGTGCTGGACTGCGCTGAACTGCATCGAATGGGGCCGCTCTTTCGTCGGCACAGTGACTGGTTCGACGGCAGCGTCCCACTGGTGAGCGTTGATCACCACATCACCAACCCGGGTTTTGGCGTGGCCACGGTGGTCGACGCCAAGGCCGCCGCAACGTGTGAGATCTTGGCGCTGATGTTTGCCGAGCTTGGGCTCGAGATCAACTCTGACGTAGCAACCTGCCTCGCGGCCGGAATCTACGGCGACACGCTCGGACTGAAGACGCCAAGCACCACCAGCCGAACATTGAGAGTCTCTGCCGACCTGGTGGACTGCCAAGCCGACACTATGGCCATCGTGGACAGTCTGTTCCGCGTCAAACCGTACTCGACCGTGAGACTCTGGGGACTGGCGTTGAATCGAACGACGTTGATCGGCCCGGTCGTGTGGACGGAGATCACTCCCGATATGCTCGAGCAGAGCAACGCGCTCTCATCCGAAGGTGAAGGGATCGTCAATTTCATCGCCGGAACGCGAGAAGCTTCGGTTGGCATTCTCCTCTACCAGAACCCCGGGGGATGGCGCGCCAGCCTGCGTGCGATTGCCGAGAACATCGACGTCGCTAAACTGGCGCAGCTTTACGGAGGCGGCGGCCACAGTCGCGCCGCCGGCTGTAGCCTTCCGCCCGGCCAAGAGGCGCGTGACAAGTTCCTGAATGACATCGCCCGCCGTGTTGCCGCCCTCAACGCCGAAACACCCAACGCCTGATCATGGACCTCCACGGGTTTCTCGTTGTCGACAAGCCCGGTGGATTGACATCACACGACGTTGTCGCTCACGTTCGTCGACTGCTTCATACCCGCAAAATCGGGCATGCCGGGACCCTCGATCCAGCGGCCGAGGGCGTGCTGGTGCTTGCGATCGGGCGGGCGACCAAGTTGCTTCCAGAGCTTTCCACCTCGTCGAAGGTATATGCGGCACACATGGTTCTTGGTGTGGAGTCGCAGAGCGGCGACATTGAGGGACCGGCCACATCACCTGTCCGAACGACGGATACGCCGTCAGATCGCGCCGTACTTGAAACACTCGACCAGTTTCTCGGTGAGATCGAGCAGGTCCCGCCAGCTCATTCGGCGATCAAGGTCGAGGGGCAGCCCCTGTATCGACGCGTACGACGGGGCGAAGAAGTCGTTGTTCCGACTCGACGAGTCACAATTTCCGCACTGCGCGTGCTTCATTATCGCTTCCCCGACCTGTTCGTCGAGATTGAATGCTCGTCCGGTACGTACATCCGTTCCCTGGCACGGGATATCGGCTCGAGGTTGGGATGCGGCGCGTACCTCCACCATTTGATCCGCCTCGGGGTCGGGCAATTCCGCCTCGAGCATTCCTGGCCCTTGGATACCTTGCAGCAGGAACTGAACTCGGCGAACTTTTCCCACTTTGCTCTTCATCCCGCCTGGGATGCGGATTTCACCCGAGCCATGGTTCTCGAACCCGAGAACGTGAACGCATGGTATGATGGGCGACCGGTGGCACCCCGCGATCAGACCGAATCTGCCACGATGGTCCACGCGTTTGGTGAGGACGGTTTGTGGCTTGGCGCGGGGGTTCTCGACAGCGAACGCAACGCCATTCTGCCGAAAATCGTCGTACATGATTGACGTGGGAGGTCGCGGGTGAGCCCGCAGCTTTTTCCTGACCAGCACAAAGATTCCGAGCAGCGATACGTGCTCACCATTGGCAATTTTGACGGAGTGCATCGCGGACATCAGTACCTGATTGATCTCGTCGTCTCCGAAGCGCTCCGGCGAGGAGTACGTTCCGCCGTTTTGACGTTCGATCCGTTACCGCTCGAGGTGCTGCGACCCGATATCAGTCTTCCACGTCTAACCAGCAGCGAGGATCGGTTCGCGTTCATGCGAGAGGCGGGAGTCGACACAGTCGTACCAATTCGCTTCAGCCGCGAGGTCGCGTCACTTGATGCCCGCGAGTTTGTGCGCCAGGTTGTTGAGGCGTTTCACCCGGTCGAGATTGTGGTTGGTTCCGACTTCGCGTTCGGACACAACCGCTCAGGCAACGAGCAATTGCTGAGAGAACTGAGCCAGCAATACCATTACGCGGTTCGATCGGTCGAACGAATTGGTGACGACGCCAAGGACTTCAGCAGCAGCCGGGTGCGCGAGTGTCTTGCCGCAGGAGACGTACGGCACGCATCCGACGTTCTAGGACGCCCGTATTTCTTACGCGGAATGGTGGAAGAAGGGAAGCGTCGAGGCCGCGAGCTGGGATTTCCCACCGCAAATCTCGCCATCGTCGGCAATGTCGGCAGTTCCGGCTGACGGCATCTATGCTGCGTTCACCCAGACTTCCCCTGGGGGCGACCTCATCCCAGCAATGGTCTACATCGGCACGAATTCGACGTTCGACGAAACCACCAGAGCGGTTGAGGTGAACTTGCTGCACTTCAGCGGAGACCTCTACGGTTCCGAGCTTGCCGTGGTTTTCGTCGATCGACTGCGTGGCGATCAACGTTTCGATTCGGCTGAGCAGTTGGTCGAGCAGATGCATCAGGACCAGGTAGTGACCGAAGAAATGCTCGGGCAACTGCCGGAAGATTGGCCAGGAGACGCCGTTCGCGCGATTCTGGGTATGGGAAAGGGAGCGTTGACCGGTGACAGATAGGGTCATCGATCGCGAAGCGGCCGCGGAGGAACTGCTGTCGCGCGGAGTCTCGGAAGTGATCGTGCGCGACGATCTGAAGAAGAAACTACTCGGCGAGCGCCCGCTTCGCGTGAAGTTCGGGGTCGACCCCACCCGACCGGACATCCATCTCGGCCACTATGTCGGCTTCCGCAAGCTTCGCGAGTTTCAAGAACTCGGACACAAGGTCGTGGTCATCATCGGTGACTGGACCGCGCGCATCGGCGATCCGTCGGGCCGCTCGGTACAGCGACAGATGCTCAGCGTTGAGGAGGTCGAGCACAACGCTCAGACCTATCTCGAGCAGTTCTCGAAAGTCGTCGACACGGAAAAGGCAGAGATCGTTCGCCAGAGCGAATGGTTCGGCAAATTTTCGCTGACAGATGTCATTCATCTCACCAGCAAATACACCGTGGCGCGGATGCTAGAGCGCGAAGACTTTGCCAGCCGCTATTCGCAGGGATCCCCAATCGCCATAACTGAGCTCCTCTACCCGCTCATGCAGGCATACGACTCGGTGGCGGTTCATGCCGACGTGGAAGTCGGCGGCACGGATCAGACCTTCAACCTTTTGGTCGGCCGTGACATCCAGCGAGATATGGGACAAGAGCCACAGAATATTCTGACCTGGCCGATCCTGACCGGCACCGATGGCGTCCAGAAGATGAGTAAGAGCCTCGACAACTACATCGGCGTGAATGATCCGCCGAACGAGATGTACGGGAAAGTTATGTCGATCCCCGATTCTGCGATGTCGGAGTATTTTCGGCTGTTGACCGACGTGCCGATCGACGAAGTGCAGCGGTTATTGAATCGGAGTGGGGTAGGCGAGCTCAACCCGCGCGACGTGAAGGATCGCCTGGCAACGCAGCTCGTTGCCGACCTATATGACGCCGAAGCGGCGAGAGAAGCGCATGCGGAATTCGACCGGGTCTTTCGCCAGGGCGCGGTTCCGGTGGAAATGGACGAATTCTCCGTTCCTCGCGAAGTGCGCATCATCAGCGTTCTGATTGACACCGGCATGGCCGGTTCCGGCAACCAGGCGCGACAGCAAATATCGCAGGGCGGTGTGCGTGTCGACGGCGAACGTATTGAGGATACGCACGCGGTCCTGACAGTGACCGGGCCAACGCTGCTGCAGGTTGGGCGGCGTTGGGCGAGACTCGTTCCTGAGTCCTGATTCAGCGGTCCGCCCCTGAGAGCCCCGGCGTTTTCGTGCTATACTAGTTGGCGCGATCGATGTCGCCGGGGTGTGGCGCAGTTGGCAGCGCGCGGCGTTTGGGACGCTGAGGTCGGAGGTTCAAGTCCTCTCACCCCGACTCTGCGGGAGTAACTCAGTTGGTAGAGTGCCTGCCTTCCAAGCAGGTTGTCGCGAGTTCGAGTCTCGTCTCCCGCTCCACAGAGCCCATCTTCTGATCGGAAGATGGGCTTTTCTCATACCCGGCAGATGACAGGCACACGTGCTTGACAACTCAATTTTCCATTCGGTCAACTCAGAAGTCTGGCGAATTCGCGAGCCTCACAAAGGCGAAACACTGCGGAGCGGCGAATACCCCACTGAGCGATTATGGATGGGCAGTTAATCGCTACTAGCTTGTCACCTTGTCCTCGGCTGTCTCCACCTTGTCCCCCAGTTCCTTGATGTTGCCTTCCGTGAAGAGGACGGTCTTCAGCGCCGCGCGCCAAGCTGGATGGCGACGAATGAGGAACTCCAGGTCCATCGCGAAGTGCTTGAATTCCTCTTTTTGAGCCACCCGCATAATCTGTTTCGACTCTTCATTCTTCTCGACAGAGATTCGCTGCTCGTACCAATTGATTGCGTCCGACTCTTCCGAAAGCGACGCAATCACGCGAGCGAAGGTGCGCGTCTCTTCAGACAGTTCGTTCGCGGGCTCGTGATATTGGTTGAATCCGGCCATGTATGGCGTACCTCCCGTGCGTTTTCGTTCGTGTCATGATGGACGACTGCCGCGAGCCATCCGCAGCCATACGTGCAAATTGAATGCCGCTCCTGTCCGTTTCTTCCATGATCATGGTCATTTCGTATTCTGTTTTCAGCACGGCAATGGTCGCAAACTCGGCCTCTCCAACGAATGGGGAGGCCGCAAACCATATGCGTTATTCGGTTCGGAGAGAGATCGACGTGTCAGGGGCCAGTGAACTGGATCACGTGGCGTGAGACCAGTCAGTCCGCATGCTGCTTGGTCTGTGGCTGTCGATACTGATTCACGATCTCTTCACGAAGCGTCGATTTCTGGAACTTCCCGGTGGACGTGCGTGGAATCGACACACGGAACTCAATCGCGTCAGGGAGCCACCACTTGGCAAACTTCGGCTCCAGGTAACGCAGCAACTCTTCCTGAGTCGCGGTCTTGCCCTCGCGCAGCACCACCACCGCCACGGGACGCTCGAGCCAGCGCTCGTCAGGCACCGCCACCACGGCCGCCTCAGCCACCGCGGGGTGACCCATGAGCGCGTTTTCCAGCGCCACCGAACTGATCCACTCGCCTCCGGACTTGATGACGTCCTTCAGCCGATCGCGAATCTCCATGTAGCCGAGCTCGTCGATCGTCGCGATATCACCGGTGCGGAACCAACCATCCTGGGTGAAGCGATCCGATTCCTCCGGCAGATCGAAATAGGCGGAGGCCACCCACGGACCCCGCACCTCGAGCTCGCCCATCGATTTGCCGTCCCAAGGAACTTCTTGATCCCCAGTCCGTAGTCGCATTTCGAAAAACGGGAGTGGGCGTCCGGACTTCGTCTTGATCTGGTAATACTCAGCTTCGGTCAGTGGTTCGAGCTCGGTCGGAATCTGGCAGACCGAACCGACCGGTGTCGTCTCGGTCATCCCCCAGCCCTGGGAGAGGTCGATGCCATGACGCTCCTTGAATCCGCGAATGAGCGCCTCCGGCGCGGCCTGTCCGCCCGAAAGGACCGCCCGAAGGCTGGAGAGATCGTACTTCTCC
The DNA here is from genome assembly GCA_963782955.1 of uncultured Chloroflexia bacterium. GTDB lineage: Bacteria > Chloroflexota > Chloroflexia > Thermomicrobiales > Thermomicrobiaceae > CALAGB01. The sequence goes on from CAWALJ010000004.1 coordinate 114,229, forward strand.
GGGTCGTTGTCCAGGATCTGCAGCAGACCGAGCCAGAGGGTCGGGACGCCGCAGGTCATAGTGACTTTCTCGGTGGCAAGCAACTCCGCCAGGCTCTCACCATCGAGATACGGTCCAGGGAAGACCTGCTTCGCACCAACCATGGTCGCGGTAAATGGCATGCCCCAGGCATTGACATGGAACATCGGCACCACCGGCAGAATGGTGTCCCGCTCCGCCATTGCGGTGTCGGCCTTCAGCGCAGTGGCAAAGGAGTGGAGCACGATGGCCCGATGTGAGTAGAGCACACCCTTCGGTCGGCCGGTCGTCCCCGACGTGTAGCACATGGCCGCAGCTCGGTTCTCTTCGAATTCCGGCCAGACGAAGTTGGAAATATCGGCTTCCGCCAGCAATGTCTCGTAGTCCAGCGTTCCGTCGATTGGTTCACGCAATTGCCCATCTCTGGAGATCACCACGACATGACGTGGGCTGACGCGATCCTTGACTCGCTCGAATAGCGGCCAGAGAACCTCATCGATCAGAATTACCTGATCGTCAGCGTGGTTGATGATGTAGGTCAGATCGTCAGGATGCAGACGCAAATTCAACGTGTGCAGGACAGCGCCTGAGAGGGGCACACCGAAATACGCTTCCAGGTGCTGATAGTCGTTCCAGGCGAGAGTGGCAACTCTCTCTCCGGGCTGCACGTGAAGCTGTTTGAGCGCCACGGACAACCGCTTGGCGCGTTCCGCCATGTCTCGATAGGTGTAGCGATGAAGCGACCGATCGGGCATGCGGGTCACGATCTCTTTTCGCATGAAGTAGGTCTCGGCCCGCCGCAAAATGGCGGGAAGCGTAAGCTGGAAATCCATCATCAAGCCGTCCACGACGTGCTCCCTTCCAGGTCACGCTCCTGGGAAAGACGAACCGGTTCGGGTTGGTCGGTTGTCGTTCCGAGTCACGCCCTGTTGCTCGCTCAGAAAACGTTCAAAGTGCCGAACCCAATCTTTCGTATTTGGAAATCCTCGATTCGCTGTGACTAGCCGAAATGCGGGTAGCCATTGGCCGACAGCACGCTCCGAGCCACTCTCCGCTCCGCCTCGATCACGTCCAGCGGCTCTCGTCTCGTAAGTCGCCGCACGATCGAACCGTAGGTCCGCAGGTCATCACCGTTTGAGATCCGAGGCAGTGCATAGGTTGCGGATCGTTGGGCCAGTTCGAGGGCTGAATCGAGGTAGAGTCGAGCCATGTCGGCGGAAATTGGCTCGTCGAGTCGCCGCGCGCGAACGACGGCCGATTCTGCGGCAAACGTCTCAATGAGCACATCCGCTATGGCGGCAACAACTTCTTGCTCTTTTTCCAATTCCGTGCCGTATCGTTCGACCGCCAGGCCAGCGATCATCAGCGCGAGCTTCTTGAGGTTGTCGACCTGTGCCAACTCAATCGCCCATGGTCCTTCCGGCTGATCGAAACTCGGCTCCAATAGTTCCGAGCGGAGACGCTGCGCTGCCTCGAACAGCGGCAGATCGCCCTTCATCGCTCGTCGCATCAGCATGTCGGGGATCAGTAGGCGATTGATTTCGTTGGTACCTTCGAAGATTCGCTGAATTCGTGAATCGCGGTAGGCACGCTCGATCGGGAAGTCCGCCAGATAGCCATACCCACCGTGAATCTGCACGCCCTCGTCAACAACGTAGTCGAGCATCTCGGTGCCGTGAACCTTCAAGATCGAGCACTCGATCAGGTATTCCTGAATCCCCGAGAGCACGGCATCGGCGCCGGACCGACCGGCGATCGCGTCGTCAATGAGCCCGATGGTCCGGTAGACGGCGCTCTCGGCGGCAAACAGACGAGTGGCCATTCGCGCCAATTTCTGCTGAATCAGACCGAACGATGCTATCGGCTCGCCGAACTGTTTGCGTTGCTGTGCGTACCGCGCCGATTGCTCGAGTGCTCGCTTCGCCGCACCGACGCTGCTCGCTCCAAGCTTGAATCGGCCGATATTGAGCACGTTGAAGGCAATCCGGTGACCCTTTCCAATTTCGCCGAGCACGTTCTCAACCGGAACCTGTGCGTTCTGCAGTACGAGCTGTCTCGTTGACGACGACTTAATGCCCATTTTGTGCTCTTCGTCGCCAAAATCCACGCCGGGGAAGCCGCGCTCCACCAGGAAGGCGGTGAACGCTTGGCCGTCCACTTTGGCGAAGACGGTGAACAGATCAGCGAAGCCTGAGTTGGAGATGAACTGTTTCGTCCCATTAAGAACGTAGTGTGTGCCATCCTCCGAAAGCGTTGCCCGGGTTCGTGCACCAAGGGCATCGGATCCTGAGTTTGTCTCGGTGAGGGCGTAGGCGGCGATCCACTCGCCGGATGCCAGTTGCGGCAGGTACCTACGCTTCTGCTCTTCATTGCCAAAGTAAACGAGCGGGAGCGTGCCAATCGACGTGTGAGCGGTCATGGTGACGGCGAATCCGCCAGTGACCGCCATTTCCTCAGTGATAACCGCCGCGACCACCTTCGGCAGATCCAGGCCGCCGTACTCCTCAGGAACCTCGACGGAAAGTGGCCCGAGTTCACCGGCCCGGCGCATCAGTGGAACGTTCAGGTCAAGTTCACCCTGTTCCATGCGTGACAGTTTTGGCAAGACATCCCGCTCGACGAATTGACGCGTGATTTTGGCCAATTCGCGCGTCGTATCGTCGAAATCTTCGGGTGTGAATATAGAATCAGCTGATTCGAGAACCCATCCACCGCCTCGACGGGCGAGGTCCGCAGCGCTAGCCATCGAAGTGTCCTTTCCACCTATCAGGCGGCGTAAACCTCGAACAAACCGGCCGCACCCATGCCACCGCCGATGCACATGGTGACAAGGCCGGTGCCGCCGCCCCGTCGTCGCAGCTCATGGATCAAGCTTGTCGTGAGTTTCGCGCCGGTGGCGCCAAGTGGATGCCCCAGTGCAATGGCGCCGCCATTTACGTTGAGGATGTCGCGATTGAAGCCGAGATCTTTGACCACCGCAAGCACCTGAGCCGCAAAGGCTTCGTTGAACTCAATCAGATCGACATCATCTAGCGTAATTCCCGCTCGTTCCAACGCTTTCGGCACGGCCAGCGCCGGGCCGATTCCCATCACGTCCGGCTCAACTCCGGCCACCGCGAAGGTGATAAATCGAGCCAGTGGTTTGACGCCGAGTTCCTCCGCTTTCGCCCTCGACATGATCACCACTGCGGCTGATCCGTCGGAGAATGGACTCGAATTGCCCGCAGTGACCGACCCTTTGACTTTGAAGGCGGGGCGCAGCTTGGCCAGGCGTTCGACGGTGGTGTCCGCGCGAATGGTTTCGTCACGCGAAAATGGTTCCGACTCCGTCTCGTTCCGCTTACCGTTCGGAATCGGCTTCTCCACCGGCACCGAGATCACTTCTTCCTCGTAACGCCCCTCCGACCAGGCTTGAGCGGCCTTCATGTGGCTCTGGTAGGCAAATTCGTCCTGGTCGTCGCGTGGAATTCCCCAACGCTCCGCCACTCGCTCGGCCGTGAATCCCATGCCGATGTAGGGCTCGATCAACTCAGGATGAATCCGTGCACGAAAACCGGACATCGGCACCTGACTCATCATCTCGACGCCGCCCGCGAGCACCGTGTCAGCCATTCCGCTCATTATGGCCTGAGCGCCCATCGCGATGGTTTGCAGTCCGGACGAGCAGAACCGATTCACGGTCGCTCCCGGAACTGATACCGGAAAACCGGCCCGGAGCAACGCAAGACGCGACACATTGAGTCCTTGACCGCCCTCGGGCAGCGCGCAGCCCCACAACACGTCGTCGAGCACTTTTGGATCGATCCCGGCGCGTTCAACCGCGGCCTTCATCATCGCGGCGGACAAATCGATTGGATGCACATGCGCCAGCGATCCGTCCGACTTGCCTCGCCCGACCGGGCTGCGGACAGCGCTCACGACGACCGCTTCATTCATCACTTCACTCCTCGTTGTGTGGCTCTTGTCACGCCTGACTCGCTCACGACCTCGATCAATTGCGTAGCGGCTTGCCGGTCTTGAGCATGTGAGCCATACGTTCCTGAGATTCCCTGGTTCCAATTAGTCGCAGGAACGCCTCGCGCTCTAGGCCAAGGTACTCTTCTTCCGACGTCTCACGCGGCAATCCGTCGCCTCCGCAGAGCACGTACCCGAGCTCCCCCGCGATCTTCACCTCGTGCTCGGTAATCTGACCCGCTTCACGCATCGACCAGACCGCGTAGCGCAGGTTCCCGATGGCCTCTTTGCCGAGCGAGCGAATGCGTCGAGGCATGGGCGCAACGTAACCCGGTGAGAGTTCCAGCACCGCACGCTTCGCATCGGCAAGGAGCATATCCCGATTCATCGTTATCTGGTCTGATGAGCGCAACAAGCCGAACTTTCGAGCCTCCAAAGCGCTGCTGCTCGTCTGAGCCATGGCAATCAGCATGAAGGCGCGACGAATGGCTTCGAATGGATCCGCTTCAGGGTACGCGGCAAGATCCTGAGTGAAACGGAACAGCAACTCTGTCGTGCCGCCTCCAGCCGGAATCAAGCCGACTCCAGTCTCCACCAGGCCCATATACAACTCGGCGGATGCACGAACGCGGTCGGAGTAGAGCGCGAACTCAGCTCCACCTCCGAGAGTCAGTCCATGGGCCGCAACGACCACGGGGAAGGGCGCATAGCGAAGACTGGTCGTTCCCCGTTGGAATGTGCGCACCGCCAGGTCAACCTCATCCCAATCCCCTTCCTGTGCCAAAGCAAGCATGAAGGCGATGTTGGCACCACTGGAGAACGCGCGCTCGTGTTCGTTACCAAGGATCAGACCCACATAGTTGTTGCGATCGACCCAATCAAGCGCTTGACTAAGCATGCCGAGCACTCCGGGGCCGATCGAGTTCATCTTGGAGTGAAATTCGACCAGTGCCACGCCGTCTCCAACGTCAAACAGCGCCGCTTCACTTGATTCCTTGATCACGTTGCCTGAACGTCGGAGATCGGCAAGCGAGAGGGTGCCGGGCAAGCGATCCAGCGGGTGAAATTCACCGTCGAATCCGAGTTGTTCCTCTCCGGATTCGGAGCGTGCATAGAACCCTGCTGAAGCTGACTCCAGCAGTTTTGGGGATGAATTTCCCGCCTCTTCGATCAAAGCGCGGACGCTGGATGCACCGATTGCATCCATCTGCTTGAACGGACCTAACTCCCAGCCGAAACCCCACTCCATGGCTCGATCGACGTCGGCCAGGTCATACGCGATCTCCGGCGCTCGTTGCAGAGAGTAGAGCGTGTTGTCAACGAACATCTGTCGCATGAACTGGCCGTATTTGCCGGGCAGCGTCAGGACCGCCGCGAGACGTTCATCCAGCGGTTTATCTTTGAACGCTGCGATTTCCGACAGACGCAGATCGGCGCGCGGGTGGTATTCATCAGTCTTCCAGTCAAGAGTCAAGATCGCGCCATCTTGACGTCGATAGAAACCGGCGCCAGTCTTCTCGCCCAGGCGCTTCTGCGCCATCATTTGATGGACCCACTCCGGAAGGGCGAAATCCTCACCCGTGGTTTCGGCGAGTCCGTTCGCGACGTGTACCAGCACGTCGATACCAGTCAGATCAGCGGTTCGGAAGATGGCAGATCGTGGCCGGCCGATCAGCGGCCCGGTGAGCGCGTCGACCTCGTCGATCGTCAGGTCATTCTCCTGCATGAGTCGGATTGCGTGGACCATGCCGTAGACCCCGAGACGATTGGCGATGAAGCCCGGCACGTCTCGCGCCCGAACGGTCCCTTTGCCCAGCACCTCACGCCCGAATCTCTCGATCGCCGCAACGATGTCTGGATCGGAATCGGCGGTCGGAATAATTTCAAGCAAATGCAGGTAACGAGGCGGATTGAAGAAGTGAGTGCCAAAGAAACGCTGGCGGAAACCGTCGGAACGCCCGCTCGATCAGGCTCGCGATCGGAATACCTGACGTGTTACTGGTCACGATTGTGGACGAGTCGAGCAGTCCGTCGAGACGTGTGAACAACGTCCGTTTAGGCGCGAGCTGCTCGATGATCGCTTCGACCACCCAATCGCAGGATCGGAGCTTTTCGAGGTCGTCGTCGGTATTGCCGAGTTCGATCAACGGGGCTCGAGACACGTCCATGAACGATGCCGGTCGCGACTTGAGCGCCCGGTCGAGCCCGTTTCGTGCGGTGCTATTGCGGTCGACGTCACCCGGGATGTCGAGGAGGAGAGCCGGTACACCAGCGGAAGCGGCCAGCGCCGCGATCGCTGCTCCCATCGTTCCGGCACCAATGACGCCTATCTTTCGAATACGCATCCCAATAACCCCCTGTGCAGCGGTGGAGGCGACACGCAGTCGTTCCATCGTTTGTGATCCGTCGATTCTCGCTTCTCGCAAGAATGAGGCGGATATTTTGGATGGCTATAGCATTGCACCCTTTACCTGATTCGACAAACATTGCAGGCTGTGGGGGCAATGCCTCGCCTGCCCGAACGCTCGACTACATTATGTCACGACGTTCAATGATCCGGGCAGTGCGAATACGCTGAATCGCCAGCGCCGAGATCGCGAAAGCGCAGCACAACAGAGAGGACGATAACGTTGAGGCTGAAGACTCCAATCACCCAACTTCTCGACATCGACTATCCAATCGTGCAGGGAGGCCTGGCTCATCTCGCATTTGCCGATCTCTGTGCAGCGGTCTCCAACGCCGGTGGTCTCGGCCAAATCAGCGCCGCTACTATCCCTGGCGGAATCGACGGATTGCGCGCTGAGATCGTCAAGGTTCGCGGCCTGACTAACCGTCCGTTCGCGGTCAACTTCGCCATTAGCACCCGCCGCGACATCATGGAGATGGTGGAGGCCGCCCTGAATGAGCGCGTACGGATCATGAGCTTCACGGCGGGCAATCCGGAACCGTATCTAAAGCGCCTTGAGGGAACCGGTGTCAAGACGCTGGTGCTCGTGGCTGGCGTCCGACAGGCTCAGAAGGTTGAGGAGTTGGGTGGCAGCGCAGTGATCGCAGTCGGATACGACGGCGGAGGACACCTCGGACGCGACGACATTGGCACGATGGTTTTGGTTCCGCGCATTCTGGAATCGGTTTCGATTCCAGTGCTCGCCAGCGGAGGCATTGGCAATGGACGAGGACTGGCGGCGGCACTTGCGTTGGGGGCTGCTGGGATCGAGATGGGAACTCGATTCGTCGCAACAGCCGAATGCGTCGCGCACGAAAACTACAAGCGAGCACTCGTAGAAGCGCGAGAGACAGACACGAGCATCATTGAACGGTCACTCGGGACACCGGGCCGCGTGTTGAAGAACCCCAAGGCAGAGCAAATCATCACGTTGGAAGCAGCGGGCGAGCGAGACCAGGTAATTGCGGCCATCGGTGGCAAAGTCAACCAACTCGCGGCGATCGACGGCGATCTTGAAAACGGCTGGGCCTGGACCGGTCAGGTCGCGGGATTGATTCACGACGTCCCGTCGGTCAACGATTTGCTCGAAACCATGGTCGCGGAAGCACGTGAGCGGCTCGTCACGGCGGCTTCGGCGTTCGAGGGATCCTGAATTGCCACATCACTTCGATTGCTTGATAAAGAGCCTCCAGACGCCGCTGGCAGTGGCGCAGATTTCGCCGCTCGCGTCGTAGAGTTTGCCTTCGGCGAAGGCGATTGTGCGGCCGGTTCGAATCGCGACGCCATGCGCTTCAAACGAATCGCCAAGCGCGGGTTTCACATAGTTGATGGTCAAGCTGATGGTTGCCTCGGCGAAGGCAGAGTGATCGTGTATGTCAACACCCAGGGAACGCACCGCCAGAGATGTCACGGCGCCACCCAACGCGCCATCGAACATGTAGGCGATCACCCCGCCGTTCAGCGCCGAAGTGCCGCCACCCCCACGCTGGTCGTTGCGCGGGTCCACCAGTCGCACAATGACCTCTCCCGGCTTTACATCTTCCACTTCAAGCTTCTGTGCCTCGAAAAATCCTCCGAAGCGCTCCACCGGAAGATTCGCGTCTGATTTCTCCAGATCTGTCACTTTCTCTCCCCATAGACGGTCGATCTTCGCATCTGCCATCATACCTGCTTTCGCTGGCAGAACGAGCGCGGACGTATCATCCGGACTGCGGTCTCCGGTTCACCAAGACTGAAGCGCGGGTAATATCGCCGGGAATGCGGCACAGCGCTATCAGGATATGAGAGAATGTCGCCTGCGCGATGCCGCGATGGCGATTCACATCGAACAACATCAGGAGACCAACCTGTGAGAGCGGTAGTCGAGGATACCAATCCAGCCATCCGGCGTGGATTCATCCTGCTGGCAATCATGACCGTCGCCTTTGGCATGGCTATGGCAACCCAGCAGAATATCGTCACAAACTACTTCGAAGACGTTCTCAAACTTAAAGGACCGCAGTTCGGCTACATCACGGCCATTCGCGAAGTGCCCGGCTTCCTGCTCATCTTCATCACCGCACTCTTCTATCGACTGTCGATTCCAAAGCTGACTGCCCTCGCGCTGGTGCTACTCGCCGTCGGCTATATGCTGTTCGGCGCTTCGACCACTTTCTGGACCGTGGCCCCGTGGGTGGTCATCTCGTCGATGGGCTATCACACGGTGCTGCAGACGCAGTATGCGCTGGGCATGAGCCTGACCACCGAAAACAAGAGCGGCAGCATCCTCGGCACCATGTCGGCGATCAATTTCGGCGGCGGACTTGCCGCGATGATCATGGTGCTGATCGCGTTCCACTTCGACATCCTCAGCTTTCGACCGACCTTCGTCATCGCTGGAGGTCTCGCTGCGGTTGCAAGTCTGGCGGTCTTCAGCTTCCCGAATCTGCACAATGGTGAAGTACTCGAGCGACATGTCAAGCGCGAGCCATTCGTCGTGCGTAAGCCGTATCGTCTCTACTACTATCTGTCGCTGCTCGACGGCGCACGACAGCAGATCTTCTTTTCGTTCGGTCTGTGGGTGCTGGTGAACCACTATGGGCTGGACGTGCCGAAGATCAGCGGACTACTCATCGCGGTGAATCTGATTGCGATGCTGTCAGGTCGACGCATTGGGCGCATGATCGACGCCTACGGTGAGAAGAGTATTCTCGGCGTGATCAACGTGGCGTATATCGTGGCGCTGGGTGGTTACGCGCTGGTGCAGAACGTCTACATCGCCGGACTCTGCTACGCGATCTACTCATTTATCATGCCGCTGTCATCGGTTGGGTCGGCCACCTACCTGCGCAAGGTTGCGGCGTCGGATGACGTTGCTCCATCGCTGGCGATGGGCGTCAGCCTCCAGCACGCCGCGGCCATCATTGTTCCCGTGACGACCGGCTTCATTCTGAATTTTGTCGGTTATCAGGTTCCGTTCTTGATCGCCTGCGTTTTTGCGTTCATGGCAGTGATCGTCACCCGGCGATTGAACCCCGCCGAGCAGAAGGCTCCGGAGCGGCTTGCCGAGGATGCGGCTCGCGCCGCGGCCTCGACGAAGTCCACCATCGACAAGGATCGACGCGCCTCCGCCGTTGCGGGCGAATAGCGGTCCCGGGGAAACCGCCGTCTAAGTGATGGACCAGGTACCGGCGAACTGGTCGTCGCTATCGCAACGCACTTTCCCCTCGTCCGCGAGCTTGATCAAATGTGCCAGGACCGTGGCACCCGCAGCGTGACGAAAATGGGGCAGAACGTCCGGATACAGTTGAATCACGATCTCCTCGATCGTCGTGGGGTTGCTCTGCAGAACTTCGTAGATCTCACGTTCGCGCTTTGAGCGACGCTCGATGTACTGATCGAAAAGTCCCTCCGGATCGGTCAAAATCGGCCCATGGCCAGGAATGACGGCTGTCGGCTTCAGCGCTTTTGCCCGCCGCAACGAGTCAAAGTACTCGCTCATCTTGCCATGTGGCGGAAAGATACCAACGGTTCCATGACCCGAGACCAGATCTCCAGCGATCAACACCCCTGAATCTGGTTCGAGCAGTGACACGTGACCTGGAGCGTGTCCGGGTGTGTCGAACGCCAGCAGGCGACCACCGTCGACGTCCAGCGTCATCCCACCGTGCAACTCGAGATCAACCTCTTCCCAGGTCAGCCCCTTGAACTGCTCCAGGATCGGGCGCTCCTTCGGATTCAGCATCACCGGGCATCCGAGCGCGGCCTTCAACGCCTTGGCCGCCACGGCATGATCCGGATGGCTGTGCGTCAGCACGATAGCCTTTACCGGTGGGTTACCACGCCTGGCGAGCTCAGCGATGAACAACTCGGCCCCGACCTCGTCACCCGGATCGACGATAAATACTTCGTCGGTACCGACGATGCAGCCGTTGGTCGGTTGGTCACTCATGAACCCAGCATTGGGAATCTCGATTATGTCGATTTCGAGTCGGTTGGCCAAGCGTTCACCCACGTTCTGACTGGTCCCGCCGTTCACGATCATCGCGGCGGGCACATGCTGTACATCATCTGTCTGAGAGGTCAATCCGCTTCGGGTTGAGTCACGTCGCCTTCAGGCTCGGATGAACTTACGGCGGCGACATTCGGGAGCATGAGCGACTCCGCAATCAACTCAGCGATGTCTCGCACCTTGAACGTCTCTTCGGCGCCGACGCCCCGAATCCCATCTTCGAACATCGTCATGCAGAAGGGACAAGCCGCCGCCAGTAATTCTGCTCCGGTCTCCATCGCCTCTCGGACGCGCGCCTGGTTGATGCGAGAGCCTGTGTTCTCTTCCATGAACATGCGCCCGCCACCGCCGCCGCAGCAGAAGGAGGTGTTGCGATTGCGCCTCATCTCGGTGAGATTCGCTCCAGGTAAAGAGGTCACCACATTACGCGGATCATCGAAGACCTTGTTGTAGCGCCCGAGATAACACGGATCGTGGTACGTAACCTTTCCCCGCGCGACCGCTGATTTCGGATCGAGCTTGATGCGTCCCTCGTCGATCAGTTGACTGATGAGCTGGCTGTGATGCACGACCTCGAAGTTTCCGCCGATCTGTGGAAACTCGTTCTTGATCGCGTTGAAGCAGTGTGGACAGGCGGTGACGATCTTCTTGAAGCTGTATTGGTTCAACGTCTCGACCGTCTGCTGCGCCATCATCTGCGCCAGATACTCGTTGCCGATCCGGCGCGCCGGGTCACCGTTGCACGTCTCTTCCTTGCCCAGAATGGCGAAGTTGATCCCCGCCGCCTGAAGGATGCGCGCGAGCGCGACAGTCGTGCGCTGGTTTCGCGAATCGAAGGAGCCCAGACAGCCAACAAAGAAGAGGACTTCCACTTCCTCACCGTCGTCGAGTTCTGCCATCTCACGTACAGGCTCTTCGAGTCGTCGGGTCCACTGTGCACGCTGATTGGGCGGCATCTGATAAGGACTTGACACGCGTTCCAGGTTGTTGAAGACGTTGACTACCTCGCTCGGAAAATCGCTCTGCTCGAGGACCAGGTTGCGTCGCATTCCCACGATGAGCGGCACGTGCTCGATGAAGACCGGGCACTGCTGCATGCAGGCTCCGCATGTGGTGCAATCCCAGATCTCCTCAGTCGAAACGACGCCGCCCAGTAGATCACGTTCGGAGCCTGAACCCCAGCGGAACCGCGCGGAATTGGCGCCTTCTCCCAACTCACCGGAGAAGATTCCACCCGAATCGGCCATGTATCCAGCTATTTCCAACACGAGGTCACGCGGCCGCAGCGCCTTGCCAGTGTTGAACGTGGGGCAGTATTCGAGACAGCGTCCGCAGTGCATGCACGCGTCGACATTCATCAACTGAGCCCAGGTGAAATCTTCCAATTTCGCCACGCCAAAGGTCTCCGCTTCCTCGATGTTGAGGATCGGCTCCAACTCGCCCATCGGCTTGAGGCGGCGAAAGAAGACGTTGGTCAAACTAGTGAACGGATGGATCATCTTGCTGTAGGCGAAGTAGCTCAAGAACGCAAATGTCGTGGCAAAGTGGACGTACCAGTTCGCGCGGTGAATGGCTTCGAGCCACCACGTTGGTAACCCGCGGAGAGACAGCGACAGCGGATAGGAGACGAACGACCAGGGCCCCCACGGATCGCGCACGACGGCGAGTCGCAATGCCTGTAACGTGAAGCCCTGAACGGACAGGATCAGCAAGAATGACAGGAGGACTAAATCATCGGCGCTCGTATCCTTGGTCGCAGGATGATCGATCAACCGACGGTAGAACGCCATCAAGACACCGGCGATGAGCATCAGCCCGGCGAGATTCATCGCGAGCTTGTATCCCAGATAGAAGTCACCGTGATAGAAGCTGAAGTCGAACAGAGGGACTGTGATATCGTCTTCGATCATCACGATGACCGTACCTGCTAGCAGCGTAATGAAGCCCCAGAATATCAGCAGGTGCATGATGCCGCCGTATAGATTCCTCCGGCGAGCGATACGTCCGTGCATGATGCTTTGCGTGAACGCACCCCTGAGGCGGTCCCACCAGCGATTGAATCGATCTTCCGGCTGTCCGCCGCGCCACATGCGTACGCGTCTCGCCAGGCCAAACGTCAAGAATCCAACAGGGATAACCAGGAGAGCGTAGATAGCCGCGCGGCCAACTCCGTCGATGTTCCACAGAATCTCGCGGGTCGGAATCACGGCCGATCCTCTCCTCCAGGCGCCGCGTTCTCATCATTCACGCCGGGAGTAACCCGTCGCTGAGTTGCCTGCACCGCGATTATTGCTGCCAGGAACGAACCGACCAGCATCACGAAGCCGAATAGGACGCCAACCGCGACAATTGCCTTGTCCGACGAGGCCCCACCACCCGCGATTGGACCGAAGGTGGCACTGCCCATGGCGAGCAGCGCCGGACTGATGATGATGACCGAGGCGACGATGGCGATCCAAACGCGCCATCCCGTCAATTTCGACCAGACCCCCGCGCGAACTGGCTCCGCGAAACCGATGGCTGCACCGCCAGCCGCGCCACCCACTGTGATGAGAAGCGCACCGAACACACGAGTCTGACCCCAATTGGCCACCACGCCGGCGATTATCAATGCGATACCGACCGCGACGACAAGTGTCGACGCCACCAGCACCTGCTGGCGGGTCTTCGTCTCTCCGATCCAGATCTTCTTCAAGACGGACACGTCGCGCCTCTCCACCAGTCGCTCTCCGCCGAGTGGGCGAGCGGATCGCGCTCTACCCTGACAGCGCCTCGGTCAATTTTGGAATGACGGTCAGAACGTCGCCCACGATACCCAGGTCTGCATGCTCGAAAATTGGGGCCTCCGGGTCGGTGTTTACCGCGACTATGTGCTTGCTTCCACCCATTCCCGCGATGTGCTGAATCGCGCCGGAGATACCACACGCGATGTACAACTCGGGCTTGACGGTCTTCCCGGTCTGACCCACCTGGTGGCTGTACGGAATCCAACCCGCATCGACTACGGCCCGGCTGGCCCCGATTGCGGCGCCCAGTTCCTTCGCCAACGATTCCAACAACGCGAAATTCTCGGCTTTGCCCAGGCCACGACCGCCCGAGATAATGATCGATGCTTCCTCGAGATTCGGCCCCTCGGATGCCTGTTCGACAGTCTCCAGCACCTTCACCCTACAGGACTTTTGATCGACCGGGACGTTGACCTTGCGTACTTCGGCAGTCCCACCAACCTCTTCGGCGGTGAACGACTTCGGGCGCATCTGTACGATGGCCGGACCACCTCCATCGACAGTCACTACGCCCGTCGTCTCGGCACCATACGGTACCGTCACCTTCAGGGTGTCGCCGTCGAAGTCGATGCCGGTCGCGTTCGCGATGACGCCGACGCCCAGTTTGCCGACCAGCCGAGCCTGAACGTCACGGGAAGCGAACGTGCTGGGGAAAAGGATGACGTCGGGTCGCTCGGACTCGATCAGGCTGGCCAGAGTCGCTGCCTGCGGCTCAGCCACATATTCCTCGTAGGCATTGTCGTCACCATGGTGGACGACGCTGGCGCCGTGCGCGCCGAAGAAGCTGAATGGCTTCGTCCGAAGATGGTCGAAGCAACACTGCCTCCGCCGACCCCAGACTACGCGCCGGAACCAGCAATTCGAGCGAGAGCCGGTGCGGCATTCCTTCTGACAGGTCCGTCCAGACCCAGATTCGTCGCGATGCCATCAACTCCTCCTAAACGACCTGAAGACTCTTGAGATAGGCAACGATCTCGTCAACGCTGTTGCCGCTGCCGTCGTCGACGATCTTCCGCACCTGCTTCTCCTGATGGACCTGGTCAATGGTTAGTACCCGCTCTTTCGCGCCGGACTCACCGACCGAATCAGAGTCAATGCCAATCGATGAGACGTCAATCCGATCGACCGGCTTCTTCTTGGCTTGCATCATACCTTTGAAGGACGGATAGCGCGGTTCGGCAATGCTGGCCGTCACTGTCAGGAGCGCTGGAAGCTCCGTCTGAATTACGCGATAGCCAAGCTCAGTGTCTTGATGCGCGGAAATGCTGGTTCCGTCAACGGTTACCGAACGCGCGAATGTCAACATGGGCAGATCGAGAAGTTCGGCCAGCGCTCCAGGCACCATTCCGGTGTAGGCATCGGTGCTCTCGGTAGCGCAAATCACGAGATCGGGTTCTTCATTCCTCAGCACAGCCGCCAGCACACGCACTGTGCTGACCACATCGGAGCCGCCGAGGGCGTCGTCGGTTATCAGGATCGAGCGGTCCGCGCCCATGGCCATCGCTCGCCGCAACGCGTCGTCTGCCGCGTCCGGACCCATTGTGACCGCTACCACCTCGCCGCCATGCTCCTCGATGAGCCGAAGCGCTGTCTCGATGCTGTACTCGTCCGATGGGTCGAGGATCGACTGCCCTTGATCGCGAACCAACCGTTTGGTTCCAGGATCGACCGTCATGGGAATGTTCGGATCGGGGATGTGCTTCACGCAGACGCAGATCTTCATTGGAGAGCAGCAGTCCTTCCAAATACGCCGGCACGGCAAGAACGAACTGTGGTGGGAGCGCGGCGGCAACGGAATGTCGCGTACATTCTCAAACTCGACGTTCCGGAAACGGGTGATTCAATGACCGGCCGCGGAGTTTGTGAACTTTTCGGCGATCATATAGTAAGCCTCTTCAAGTATTCAACAGGGAGCAAGCTGTGGGCCAGTTGATTTCTTGAGCATATGACGGACCGGCTGTGCGCATTCCTGTTGACGCAACTAACGCGACGGGGTAGCGTATGCTGAGACAGTAAGGACGACACGAACGAGCCGCCAGCACCGGCAGATTACGGTGATATTGCGGACGATGTTTGGGGTGACTCTCATGAGTTGCCGGTTTTCCCCAACGTGGAAGGCGCCGAACACGCTACCCGCTTTGCAGGCGGGAGATCGATCAGGGAGGTTCCCCGCATGGACCTGAACTACACCGCGGAAGACCAAGCGTTCCGCATGAGAGTTCGCCAGTGGCTCAAGGAAAACATGCCGGAAAAGCGACCGGAAACGCTCGACGAGAAGCGAGTGTGGCACACCAAGCTCTATGAAGCCGGCTACCTCGGGATGGGCTGGCCAAAGGAGTACGGCGGCCAAGAAGCCCGTCCAATGGAACAAGCGATCGTCGGCGAAGAACTCGCTCGCGCTGGCGCTCCGCCATCGCTGAACGGCCTCGGTATCTCGATCATGGCGCCCACCCTCATCCACCATGGCACCGAGATTCAGAAGCAGGACCACGTCAAAAAGATCCTCACCGCGGAAGAGATCTGGTGCCAACTCTATTCCGAGCCAAACTCCGGATCCGACCTGGCCAGTCTCCAGTGTCGCGCCGATGTAGATGGCGACGAATTCGTTATTAACGGTCAGAAGATCTGGACCAGCGGCGCCTATCAATCTGACTGGGGCATGATGCTGGCTCGCACCGATCGCAATGCGCCGAAGCATCAGGGTATTTCCTGCATCATGATCGACATGAACGCGCCCGGAGTCGAGGTGCGGCCATTGAAGCAGATTAGCGGCAGCCAGGAGTTCTGCGAGGTCTTCTTTACCAACGTGCGCGTTCCCGCCGATAACCTGGTCGGTGAGATGAACTCGGGTTGGCGTATCGCTCAAACGACGTTGGGGTACGAGCGCGGTGGCAACGCCTTGAGCCGTGTATCGCGGCTGCAGCAGTCATACGAGCGTTTGCTCGAGGTGGCTCGGGTGCTCAAGACCGATGGCACGCGAGCGATCGACGATCCGATCATCCGTCAGAAGCTCGGTCAGATCTATTCCGAGATCGAGGTGCTGCGCTACGCCTCTCTCCGTATTCTGAGCAGCTTGGAAAAAGGTCAGCGCCCAGGCCCGGAATCCTCCATCGCCAAACTCCACTACTCCGAACTTGACAAGCACGTGCAAGAAATGATTCTGGACATCCTGGGACCGTATGGCCAGCAGATCGGCGGAGCTCCGGAGGACTACAAATTCGATCCCGACGCCGATGCCTATGGTGAGACTGGGAGTTGGGCATACTCGTTCCTTTGGGCTCGCGCCGGGACGATCTATGCCGGGTCGTCTGAGATTCAGAAGAACATCCTTGGGGAACGCGTGCTGGGACTACCGAAGGAAGTGCGCGCCGATCGAATCGCGGCCGCTCAGAAGGCGGCGGCAGGGGCAGAAGGGGCCGACTGAGATGGATTTCGATTTCACCGAAGACCAGATTATGCTCAGGAACCTGGCACGCGAGTTCCTGACCGAGCAGTGCCCGGTTTCCCACGTTCGCGCGATGATGGATGATCCACGCGGTTACGACCCAAACAAGTATCGGCAATTGATCCAACTTGGCATGCTTCCGTTTCCGGAAGAGTACGGCGGTGGTGGGCTGGGCATGATCGAGCAGGCGATTCTGCTCGAGGAAATGGGCCGCATCCCCTATCCCGGTCCGTTCTTCGCCACGGTTGTCCTGGCTGGGTCCGCCATCATGCATTCAGACGACGACAACGCGAAGTCACGCTACCTGCCCGACGTCTGCAATGGTGATCTGACAATGAGCCTGGCGTTCCTGGAGGACTCGATCGGCTGGGGACCCGACGCGGTCAACATGACAATGTCCAAAGAGGGTGGCTTCTACCGGCTCAACGGCATCAAGCGCTTCGTTCCCTTTGGACACACTGCCGATGTCATTCTGGTCGCGACGCGATCTGGTGGCTCTGGTGCAGACGGAATCTCGATTGTGGCCGTGCCAAACGACTCATCGGGGCTGACGATCACCCCCGAAGTGATGATGGACCTCACCTCTCGCACCGCTACGCTCACCTTCAATGACGTACGGATTCCAGTCGAGAACATCGTCGGCATTGAAAACGAAGCCTGGCCAATCCTCGAAGCCACCTTCCGCACTGCGGCGGTGGGCGCCAGTGCCGAGATGCTTGGCGCTTCCCGCAAGGCGCTGGAGATGTCGGTCGACTACGCCAAGGTTCGCAAGCAGTTTGGTCAGTTCATCGGACAGTTCCAGGCGGTCAAACACAAATTGGCAGAGATGCTGGAGCAGGTCGAGAACTCCCATGGGGCCGTCTATTACGCCGCCTGGGCGCAGGACGCCAACGCACCGGATGCCGACATGGCCGCTTCCGTTGCGAAATCCGCTCTCAACGAAGCGTCCAAGAAGGTGTGCGGCGAAGCGATCCAGGTGCATGGCGGCATCGGCTTCACCTGGGAATACGATCTCCATCTCTACTTTAAGCGGGCCAAGCATCTCGAGCCGCTTTACGGCAACACCGAATACCATCGCGAGCACGTCCTCCAGGAAGTACTTGCCGGTCGGGTGGCCGGAGTTGCTCGTTAGCGACGCGAATCAGAATCGCGGACGGGAGGAATCGATGAGCGGCTCACCAGACGCTGAAGAGAGAGTCGTCACAACCGTGGCCGATCTGAAGGAATTGATTGGCCAAGAGCTCGGCGTCGGCGACTGGGTTGAAATCACCCAGGAGCGGGTCAACGAGTTCGCTGACGCGACCGGGGACCATCAGTACATCCACGTCGACCCGGAGCGCGCCAAGCAGACTTTCTTTGGCGGCACCATCGCGCACGGTTATCTGACGCTGTCGTTGCTGCCGCTGCTGGGCGCCAGTCGCAAAGGGATCAAGATCAACCTTGGCGGCAAGATGGCGGTCAACTATGGAGTGAACCGTGTTCGTTTTCCGGCGCCGGTACGCGTCGGCAAGCGCATTCGCGTGCGAACCAAGCTTCTCTCCGTCGAGGAGATCGGAGATCGGGCGGTGCAGACGACGAATCTTCAGACCATCGAGATCGAAGGCGAAGAGAAACCAGCCTGCGTTGCCGAAACGGTCGGCCGGACCTATTTCTAACCTTTGACGGCTGGATGCTCGCGCGTCGGTGCGATTGGACAACGTTCCGCTAATCTTCAATGACGAAGGCATGACGACGCGAAGCGCACCGCGGCGCTTTTTTCAGGCATCACGTGCGATCGGGACTGTGAACGACGGGGCGACGTTCAGAGCGTGCCCGTGAATGAGGGATGTGCGGATGAGCGGACCGCAAGCTTTTCCAACCGGAACGACGAACCACACTCCAACTGGTGCATCTGCCAACGGGGCGAGTGACGAGGCACAGGCATTCACCGCGGCGATGAACGCGCTCTTTCATCCGAAGCGCATCGCCGTCGTCGGGGCCACGCCGAGACCAGGTTTCGCCAACACCATACACGGTCGCATCCTCGCCGGCGGCTACGAAGGCGAGGTCTTTGGTGTGACGCCACGGCACCAGGAGGTGCTGGGCTGTCCATGTTATCCGACGATCGATTCCATTCCCGGCGGGGTCGACAAGGCCATCGTCGTGGTCCCCAGCGGTCTGGTGATGGACATCCTGGCGCAGGCCGAGCGCGCTGGAACCAAGGCCGTTAACATCATCACCAGCGGGTTTGGCGAGCAAAACGACGATGACGCCCGAGAGCGGCAAAATGCCATCCGCGCTTTCGCGCAGCGGACCGGAGTACGCATCGTCGGTCCCAACTGCCTCGGCATTATCAGTACGCCCGCGAAGATGATCGCGAAATCGGGTGCCTACACCCACGTGAATCGCGGCCCCATTGGTATCGTCTTCCAGAGCGGGCTGCTCGCCTACAGCATCGTGATTCCTCAGCAGGATCGGGAGTTCGGCTATAGCTACGTCGTTACCACTGGGAACGAGGCAGACCTCGACGCCACGGATTTCATTCGGTACATGGTCGAGGATGATGAGACCCAGGTCGTGGGCTGCTTTATCGAGCAGTTCCGCGATCCCGAGAAGCTCCTGCGTGTGGCGGCGGCGGCCGCTGAGCGGCAAAAGCCGATTGTCGTGCTGAAGGTCGGCCGCTCCGAAGCCGGTCGGCGCGCTGCACGAGCCCATACTGGATCACTGGTCGGTTCGGACGCGATCGCCGACGCCGTGATGCGGCAGTACGGGATCGTGCGCGTCTACAGTCTCGATGAGATGACCGAGACGCTGGCGGCGTTCCATTCTAAAAGGCTGCCCAAAGGACCGGGAGTTGGCACGATCTTCGTATCGGGCGGTGCTGGCGGATTGATCTCGGACCTGAGCCAGGATCTCGGCATTTCGCTTCCCGCTCTTGCGCCCGAAACCGTCCAGAAACTGAACGGCGTCATTCCCGAATACGGAACCGTCGGCAATCCGCTGGATACTACCGGGCAGGCGGCGACTCAGCCAGAGATTACTGAGGGTTCACTTACCGGCATGGCCGAAGACCCCAATATTCACACCGTGATCTATGGACAGGCATATCCAAACCGTCTCGACCTCGCTTCTCCCGTTGGTGAAGTCATCCGCACAATGCCCGAGCGTTATCCCGACAAGGTTTTTCTGATCATGTCTCTGGTGGCCGGCAAGGTTGGAGATGGGCGCCGTCGTGACGAGGATCCGGTCGAACCGGTGATGAATTGGGACGGCGTCCCGTTCCTGCAGGGGGCCGAAAATACACTTCGCGCCGTGCGCGCGCTGAATGTCTACGCCGATTTCCAGCGTGCCTGGAAAGAGTCGGGTCGACCTACAGCGTCGCCAAGTTCCAAGGCCGACATCGCACGTGAGCTGGTTCGCAAGGCGGGGAATCGACCGCTGGTTGAGCGCGAAGCCAAGGAGGTTCTTGCCCTCTACGACATTCCGATCACGCGCGAGCAACTCGCCACCAGCGCGACAGAGGCAGCCTCTATGGCTTCCGAGGTTGGATTTCCGGTGGTGCTCAAGATCGAGTCACCCGACATCGCGCACAAGACTGAGGCTGGCGGTGTGCTACTTGGGCTCAAGGACGCAGCGGCAGTCATGGATGGCTACGAGCAGGTAGTTTCCAACGCTCGTCGCTACAATCCGCAAGCGGAGATCAGTGGCGTGCTCGTACAGGAGATGATGTCCGGCGGCCGCGAGATGATTCTCGGCATGTCCCAGGACAGCGACTTTGGTCCGGCGGTCGCGGTTGGACTCGGCGGTATCTTTGTAGAGGTGCTCAAGGATGTTGCCTTGGGCGTGCCGCCTTTGACCGAGCGAGACAGCAGGTCGATGCTATCTCGTCTCCGTGGCAAGGCGATACTCGATGGAGTTCGCGGCGAGGGTCCGGCGGACGTCGATGCGATCGTCGACGTGCTCGGCAAGTTTTCGCAGCTCTGTGTCGATCTTCGCGACGTAGTCAGTGAGATCGACATCAATCCGCTATTGGTCTTTGAACAGGGCAAAGGCGCGCGTGTCGTCGACTGCCTGATCGTGCCAGGAACGAACTGAACTCGATGACGCTGGGAAACAAAGTCGTGCTCTTTGCGGATGTGCATGGAGCACACGGGACGTTGGAACGCGCACTTGAACATTGCCGAAACGAAGGTGTGGCAACGGTCGCGCTGCTGGGAGATTTGATCGATCGGACGGAACAGGCCGATGCCTGCGCAGAAGCGCTTGACGGATGGGACGTCATCGGCGTCTACGGCAATCACGAGCGAGAAATCGCACTCGCCGCGGACGAACTCCACGATCAGGTTCGCGACGAGACGCTGAAGCTGCTTCGTGAACTGCAAGAGTTGGTCATCGTCGACGATGTCTGCCTGACGCATGAAGAGGAGCAGTGGGGCCAACACGATCTCATGGCGCGCTTGTTTCCGCGCGATGCTTCGAACGGCCGTCAGCCGAGGGCCCGCATCACGTTCGCGGGACACACCCATTACCGTCATGCTCGTGACGAGCACGGGCCGATCGACATCACGCGAGGGACGCTTGCGATAAGTGATCGACGACGCTATCTGATTAACCCCGGCGCGCTCGCGTCGGGACAGTATGCGATCTGGGACAGGGAAGCGAAGATCGTTCTCTTCCACCAGATACAGCGCTAGTGGGAGGCACTATGGGGAAGCTTGATGGAAAGGCCGCGCTGGTCACCGGCGCCGGGCGAGGAATCGGCCGCGCGGTAGCTATGCAGTTGGCCGCTGAAGGCGCCGCGGTCGTGGTCAACGACCTCGGAACGAGTCTGGGCGGAGAGGGAACTGATTCATCCATCGCACAGCAGGTCGCCAATGAGATCATTGCCGCAGGAGGCAAAGCGGTTGCCAATACGAGCTCGATTACCGATTACGAGGCCGCGGGACAGATGATCCAGCAGGCGGTCGACAATTTTGGCCATATCGACATCGTGGTAAATGTCGCCGGTATTCTCCGCGACCGCATGATCTTCAACATGAGCGAGGACGAATTCGACATCGTCACCGACGTCCACCTAAACGGCACGTTCAACACGGTGCGACACGCCTCGGCCCTGATGCGCGAACAGCGCAGCGGGCGCATCATCAACTTCTCCAGCGTCTCCGCTTGGGGCAGTCCAGGGCAGCCAAATTACGGCGCCGCCAAGTACGGCATCCTCGGTTTCACCGCGGTGCTGGCCAACAGCATGGCCAAGTACAACGTCACCGCGAACGCCATCCTTCCCTACGCCACGACGCGCATGATTGATTCGACCCCGCGCGGCCAGGAGTTCCGCAAAGAGCACGGCAAGTCGCCAAGTGAGATGGCCGCGGGGACCGAAGGTGACCCGGCGAATGTTGCTCCGATGGTCGCGTACCTCGCGACGGACGACGCAGCGAACGTTAACGGGCACTTCTTCGGCGTGCGCGGCACGACGATCTCGCTCTATTCCCATTGGGAACTGGCCGGTGTGCTGCAGGCGGAACGCAAGTGGACTCCGCAGGAGCTCATAGACCTCCTCCCTGAGACATTTGGCAAGACATTGCAGGTTCCAGATCCGGTAGCGGTACCGGGCTCGGAGCGGCCGCTCCGTGGAACGTCTGCCATGCAAGTGGATGAGTCCACCTGGACCAATGTCGGCTCGGGCATCGATCTTTGGTCGCGATCCGCGTACTTTGACGCCAAGAAGTAAGGGAGATATCGATGGGAGTGCTTGAAGGCAAAGTCGCCGTCGTGACCGGTGCTGGCCGTGGCATTGGCCGTGGCGTCGCACTGCTTCTGGCTCAGGAGGGCGCATCGGTCGTGGTGAACGACCTTGGAGTCAGTCTTGATGGCCAGGGAGTGGACACCGGACCAGCCGCTTCGGTTGCCGCCGAGATCAGAGCCGCGGGCGGCAATGCCGTCGCCAATACGAACTCTGTGGCCGACTGGCATGCAGCCGAAGGGATGATCCAACAGGCAGTCGACGAATTCGGCAAGATCGACATCGTGGTGAACGTCGCCGGAATTCTTCGCGATCGCATGGTCTTCAACATGACTGAAGACGAATGGAAGGCCGTGCTCAACGTGCATCTCAAGGGAACGTTCAACATCTGCCGCTGGGCCTCGGTGAGGTTCCGCGAGCAGCGCTCGGGTCGCATGATCAACTTCTCGTCGACCTCGGCGTTCGGCGCGCCCGGGCAACCGAACTATGCCGCGGCCAAGGCGGGCATCATCGGATTGACGCTGAGTTGCGCCAATGGCCTATCGCGCTACAACGTGACCGCAAACGCCATCTTGCCGACCGGGCACACGCGCATGATCGATTCGATTCCGCGAGCCCGCGACGCCGTCGCCCACACCGGCAAGCTGCCGAGCGAATTGGCGGAAGGAACCGATCGCGACCCGGCGAACGTCGCGCCCCTGATCGCCTTCCTGGCCAGTGACCAGGCACAGTCGGTCAACGGACACATCTTCGGCTCCTTTGGCTACAACGTCGCGCTGATGTCGCAACCAAAGATCGTAAAGACGTTGAGATCGGATCATCGCTGGTCGGTGGACGAGCTCAGCGAAGTCATTCCGAAAGCGTTCGGATCGGAAATCGAGTCAATCAAGAACGAAAGTGGCTTTTCGAAGACGATCGACTCGATTCCAGATGGTCAATGGGTCGATGTTGGCGACGGACTACGCTTCTGGGGCACAAAACTCGAGCCATACGGCGAGTTGGTCTGGTAGACCGCGAATTTGACAGACAGTGACGAACCGACACCGCGCACGGCTCGCCACCGGAGCATAGGGAAGGCAAGTGCAAGCGTGAGCATATCTGGCAAGACCGCCATCGTCGGCGTGGCGGAATCGGATCAGATCGGGAAAGTTCCCGATAAGCCAGCCTTGATGCTGCATGCCGAAGCAGCGCGATCGGCTCTCGCTGAGGCGGGGCTGACAAAGGATGACGTCGACGGACTCTTCACCGCGGGCGTATCAACGCTTGAACTCGGTGAGTATCTGGGAATCGAGCCGAAGGTTACCGACAACACGTCGGTTGGGGGATCCTCGTTCGTGATTCACGTGGCGCATGCCGCCACCGCGATTGCTACAGGTCGCTGTGAGGTCGCGCTGGTTACGCACGGCGAGAGCGGCCGTTCGCGCGTCGGCATGCCACGCCGTTCCAGCGATCCGGATTCGCTTCGTGGCCAGTTCGAGGCGCCATTTGGGCTCCCCCAGCCGGTCGGCGCGTACGCCATGGCCTGCACTCGCCATATGCACGAATTCGGTACTACGCACGAGCAGTTGGCCGAGATCGCGGTGGCGACGCGCAAGTGGGCAGCCCTCAATCCCAAGGCCATGATGCGCGATCCGATCACGATCGACGACGTGCTCAACTCGCGGCCGATTGCCTACCCGTTCAATTTGCTCGATTGCTGTCTCGTGACGGACGCAGGCGGCGCATACGTTATGACGACCGTCGAACGAGCCCGCGGATTGAAGCAGAAGCCGGTGATCGTGATGGGCGTCGGCGAGGGACACGATCACTCGATGATCTCGCAAATGCCGAGTTACACCAGCTTCGCCGCGCGGCACTCCGGTCAGCGAGCCTTTGAGATGGCAGGGGTGAAGCACGAGGACCTCGATTTGGCGTTGATCTACGACTCCTTCACCTATACCGTGCTCCTTTCACTGGAGGAGCTCGGATTCTGCAAGAAGGGCGAAGGCGGAGATTTCGTCAGCGGCCAACGGACTGCTCCGGGCGGGGAATTCCCGATGAACACGAATGGTGGAGGCCTCTCCTACACGCATTCCGGCATGTACGGCATGTTCGCCGTCATCGAGACGGTGCGACAACTGCGACATGACTACGCCGATCAGGGAATCCGCCAGGTGAAGGACGCCGAACTGGCGATCGTGCACGGAACTGGCGGCGTTTTGTCGTCCGCTGGTACCGCAATTCTCGCGAGGGGTTAGAGATAGATGGCCGACTACAAGAAACCACTGCCTCAGTCGGATCCAGTCACCGCGCCATATTGGGAGAGCCTGAAGGCGCACGAGATGAAGATCCAGCGTTGCAACGACACAGGCAAGTTCTTTTTCTACCCACGCGGAATGAGCCCGTTTACCTGGTCCGACAACGTCTCCTGGGAACCGGTTTCGGGTAAGGGAAAGGTGCACGCGTTTACCATCGTGCATCTGAACCGCGCGCCTGGATTCTCCGACGATCTTCCATACGTCGTTGCGATGATCGAGCTCGACGAAGGGCCCCGCATGATGACGAACCTCGTCGATGTCGAGCCGGACCCCGAGCACGTGAAGATCGGCATGCCGGTAGAATTGGTCTACGACGACGTGACCGACGAAGTCACCCTGCCGAAATTCAAGCCGGCATAGTCTCCATTCGGATTCAAAACCAAACGGGCGGCTTTCGGAAAGCCGCCCGTTTGCCTTCTCACCAACATCGACGGTCCGCCGCTACTACACCTCTGACTGTTGTCGATCGGCGAGGATTAAATCTGATCCTGAAACGGCGCTGATTCGTCAGATCAGGCAATTGCTCTCAAGATCTTTGCACATGTGTACGTTCATGCGAACGTACGGTGAGTCGTTTCGGCGCACAGCGATTCCCAGGTTGGGGAGTAGAACTCAGTAGAGATGCACGTACTGTATTTCCGTACACTATCTCGATCGCAGAATCTGCGTACGTTCATAACCTTCAAATCGGTGATCGGTGACCAAGAACTAACGTACGTACGCAACCTCACTCGCCGGATTGGACCGTCGGCAGTTCGCGCAGCTTCGCGATCGCACCAAGATAGGCATCACTCGGGTGGACGATGTCGTCTGGCAGCGGGAAGCTGATGTTGTCGACGAGTCCACCTAGGCGTTCCCCGATCAAATCAGCGATCCTTTCATAGGTGCCGGATACGCAGAATGTGTCGAGCACGTCGTCCGGTACGACCGATGGCAGGTCGTCCCACTTGTTCCTCGCCACCAGTTCGCGCAGCTTCGGATTCAGATCTCCCCAACCGTGGTGCTCGAGTACCGGCAAGTACGTGCGCGTCGACGCGTAGAACGAAATGCGATACCGCGCGTCTTCACGCGCCTTCATGACCGACTCCTCGTCGGGTCCGGTGGCGATGAAACCGGTGCCAATCAGCTCAAAGCTGTCCAGTGACCTCGTCGCCCTGTGTGCACCCCGCTGGACGTTGGGCCAGATTACCTCACGCGTGTAAGACGGGGTTGAGAAGGGATGAACTCTCAACCCGTCGCAAATCTCACCAGCGAGCCGAATGTTGTACTCGTTCACCGCGGCAATCTGCACCTTGATCGGTCCAAACTCCGACGGCGGCGGGCTGAACTCCGGCGTCATCAACGACAGGTTATAGAATTTGCCACCAAATTTGAGTGGCTCGCCATGATCCCACGTGTTCCAGATGGCCCGCATTGCCAAGATGTACTCGCGCAAGCGTGGTCCGGGAGAAACCCACTCCGTGGAGAACCGGCGCTCGATATGTCCTTTGACCTGTGTCCCCAGGCCCACGACGAATCGTCCTTCAGAGAGATCATTCAAATTGCGCGACATGTAGGCAACGACGGTAGGGCTACGAGGAAAGGCAATTGCAACCGACGTCGTGAGCTGAACGCGCTGTGTCTCAGCCGCCGCGAGTGCGAGTGGAATGAATGGGTCCCGCTTCAACTCCGGCGTTGCGATGCCGTCAAATCCCAAGTTCTTCGATTCGTCTGGAGACACTTCCTACTTCTCCCCACGGGACATCGCCCAACGTGGCTTCAAGACGCATTTCGCCGCCGACCTTTCGTTGATATGAACGCAAGTAGTGTCCGATCCCTGCGGTTCAGTGTAGAAGCTGGCTGAAGATCGTCAACAAGGTGAGCAGTCGCGGGCAACCGTTCGCTCGTTACGTTTCCGGTTCGGAATCATGGACGCGATCGAGCTTGTCTGAAAACCGACCCAGACCATGTCCCGTGTTCACGAGAAACTCTGAAAAGTCTTTCAGCGTCGAGAAAACTCTGCTAGTCTAGCGCCTGCGCGCGAAATCGAACGCAGCGACGGTTCCGATGGGGAGAAGGGAAGTTCATGAGGATCGACGTGCATACGCACTTTTACCCGTCTGCCTACCTCGAGGCAATCGCGAAGCATAGCGATCATGCCACCATCACCTACGACGATCGCAACCGCATGCTGATCAACTACGCTGGTGATTACAACGTGGTCGAGGGGGCCCATCGCGACGTCGACGTACGGCTGCGAGACATGAACAACTTCGGTATCGACATGTCGGTGATGTCGCTGACAACTCCTGGCGTACACGTCGAGAAACCGGAAACCGGAGTCAATCTGGCCCGGATCGCGAACGACGAGTACTCGGACCTGGTCAAACAGCATCCGGATCGATTTCAGTTCTTCGCCACACTGCCTGCCCAGGCGCCGGACCAGGCGGCCAAAGAACTTGAGCGAGCCGTGAACGATCTTGGGCTCGTCGGCGGCATGATCTTCTCGAATATCAACGGCGACACGTTGGAGCAGCAGAAGTTCTGGCCGATCTACGAGGCCGCGGAAGCGCTCGGAGTGCCATTGGTCGTGCATCCGACGGCACCCGCTTTCGCGTCGTACATGGATGATTACCGGCTGGTGGCCCTGCTCGGATTCGCCTACGACACGACCATGGCTGCGGTGCGCATGGTTCTCGCTGGCGTCCTCGACCGCTTCCCGAAACTGACCCTAATTCAGACGCACTTGGGCGGCGTGCTTCCGTACATGGCCGAGCGTGTTCAGCGCGGCTACAACGTCTATCCGGAGATCGCGGGCAAGCTTCAGCGTCAACCGATGGATTACTTCCGTGAAATGTATCTCGACACCGTTCTCTTCGACGTCGAGGCGATGAAGCTAGGATTATCGTTCGCGGGTGAAGATCGGTTGATGCTCGGAAGCGATCATCCACACCAGGTCGGAGACCTGCGCAAATGCTCAGTCGTCGTTGACCAACTTCCGGTAAGCCAGGAGGTCAAGGAGAAGATCTTCGCCCGGAACGCGATGAAGTTGCTGGGAGTCAACCCACCCAGATCAGCGTAACCCCCAGCCGAACTGGGGTTACTGGGCGTCCGCAGGTCGGATGAATCTGGTCGCCCATTTAGTCTCGGCCGAAAGAGGAAAGCAACGTCAACTCGTCCTCGATCATCCGGGTGATCAAGAAGTGCTGGCGGATGTGTTCGCGGCCCCGCTGCCCGAGTTGGCGGGCCAACTGCCGATCGTGTAGTAGCTGCAGCGCCCGCGACGCCATCGCCTCGTCGTCGTGCGGATCGATCAGGAACCCGCCAACTCCTCCGGCCATCTGCATGGGAATACCTCCGGTATTCCCCGCGATCATTGGTGTCCCTTTCCAGAGCGTTTCCGAGACGATCAGTCCGAAACCCTCTCGAATCGACTTCTGCAAGACCACGTCTGACTTGCGTTGAAATACATTGACCTCAGTGTTGCCTATTCCGGTCAGGTTGGTGGCCACGGTGATCGCTGGATCGGTGCCGACCTCTTTCTGGATGTCCGATAACAGCCCCCAGGCCTCCGGATCGTCGAGAGCGAGCGAACCGAGAAGCGCGAGTTGCAAGTTTGGAACATCCTCTCGCACCATTCGGTAGACCCGAATCACCCCCATCGGATCCTTCCATGGGTCAAAGCGAGAAACCTGCGTCATGACCGGTTGTCCGGGCTGAACCCCGACCCACGCCATGATTCTCCGGCATTGCTCATCGGGAATATCGAAGTTCTTCGGGCTGAGCGGATCGATTCCCGGCGGAATCAAGTGCACGTTATGGTCACGCAGTCGTTCGGGAACGAACTGATCCATGGTAAAGACCAACGCATCGTGCTCGACGATGAACGGGAGCAGGAAGTCGAGCACCGCGGGGTTCGGGAGCGACGTGTCTATGTGGCAGCGCCAGATCCATCGGGCGCTATCTCGACCACGCAAATGCAGGATGGCGGCAGGCTGTGGATCATGGACGAATACGAAATCATAATCGCCCTCACATTGTTGAGCGTTATAGCTATTCTGCAGCAAATATGTCTCTTTGGCCTCAGCCGACAAATGGTAATCCGCGCCCTGCAGGGCGTTGTGGAAACTCTTCGTGACCTCGAAGAAGCGGGCATTGCCACTGATCACCCGCCACTCGACGTTGAGCCCAAGCCCGCGCTGGATGGCGACTGAGGAGCGAAGGAGTTCCGAAACGCCGCCGCCATAGGGGGTGGCGTTTAGGTGCAGAATGCGTGCGCCGTCGAGCTGTTCAGCAAGGGAACGAAGCCGTTCGATCACCTCGTCCCCAACGATCGGAAGGTAATCGTCTATCGACGCGGTAGCCACGTCCACCAGTTGGAGCATGCTGACCCCCATCTCCGCCAGTTTCTTGTCTTCAACCTCAGTCGGTATAGCGAACTTCAGCCGAAGTCCCTATCGACGCGCTCTTCAATCATAGCCGTGGTACATTCAAAATGGACGAGCGCACGACGTTCGATTGGCCCCAAATTCGGTGCGCTCATGTGACACGTCTGGCACGTCGCGCACCTTTGACTTCCGGACGGAGGCGGCAGATGTATGCCAGGATGATCAACCTAACCTTCGACGAGACTGTCACGCACGACCAGGCTCATGCGCTGTATCAGGATCTAGTGGCGGAGTTCCGTGCCATCGATGGATTCCGCGGTTGCGCCTTCATGCTGATGCCGAGCGCGCGCCGAGGCGTGACCATCACCTATTGGGACGACGCAGAACGAGCCTCGCGCGGGGGCGAACGAGCGCTGCCGATGATGATCGAGCGCATGAAAGGGCTGCTGGCCGAACCACCGGAAATCGTCGGGTACGAGGTCGTCGATCAATTCATGATTGACCCGCATCAGCACGATGGGTAACGCCCGCTCGTGGAGACTTTACGTCTCGCGACGGTCAGACTAAGATGTGACGGGAGTTGCGTTCGGCGTCCGTGTATTACCGCTGGTCGCAATTCTGGGGTTGGCAAATCTGAAGGGGAGGATGAGTCGAATGGGTTCGGCGGTGCGCATGCGTTTGCCCGGGATCATCAACGGGTTGCTTGGCCTATGGTTGATCCTCGGATCGTTCATGCTTGGCTTTGGCAATGTCCCATCCAAAGTCAGCGACGTCATCATGGGTTTCTTCGTGATGTTTCTGTCGATGCATCGCAGCATCATCTCTGATGAGTCCCGCTGGATGTACCTCTTTAGCGGCATGCTCGGTCTGGGAGCGGTATCCGCACCGTTTGTCTTCTCCTACACCGACGTTTCGTCCGCGATGACAAACAACATCATCGTCGGGGCTGCAATCTTCCTCGTTTCTGTCTGGGGTTATACGACAGTCAAGGTCCCGGTGCATCACGATCGCATGACCCATCGGATGGGCTAGACAGCGAACGACATGGTTCGACGTGGTGGCGGCGCTTGTAGGCGCCACCACGTCGCCATGATCAGATTGGTTCGGCGCAAGCACGTCCAATCGCGACTGTCTGGTGGCCCTTCAGGGGCGTCTTCGTGGTCGCGGCGAGGCGTGGGCGCACGGATTCAGTTCGGACGTAAAACTTGTCAGCCACCGTCCGGTAAACATCTGTGAATGGCTGTCCCGCTGGAGACTGAATGAGTTCACAACCACTGGTTGGCGTTATCATGGGCTCGCGCTCTGACTGGGAGACGATGTCCAACGCCGTCAAGACGCTCGATTCGCTCGGGATTCCACACGAGACACGCGTCGTCTCAGCGCATCGTACTCCTGACCTTCTGTTCGAATATGCGGAATCAGCGGCGGACCGTGGCCTGGAGGTCATCATCGCCGGTGCTGGCGGGGCTGCGCATTTGCCCGGAATGGTCGCCGCCAAGACGTCCATTCCGGTGCTCGGCGTGCCAGTGCAGTCGCGTGCGCTCAATGGGATGGATTCGCTTCTTTCCATCGTCCAGATGCCAGCCGGAATTCCCGTCGGAACTCTGGCCATCGGACGATCCGGAGCAGTCAATGCCGCGTTGTTGGCCGCAGCGATCCTCGGCAACAAGTATCCAGACTATCGCGGTGCGCTTGAACAATTTCGAGCGAATCAGACCGATACGGTACTCGCGCACCCGAATCCTGAGGACGAATCGTGAAAGTTGGTATTCTCGGCGGCGGCCAACTGGGCCGCATGATCGCTCTAACAGGCTATCCACTTGGCATCCCAGTACGGCTCTTTGAATCCGCCGACGCTTGCGGCGGTCAGGTGACCGAGCTTCACGTCGGCGATTATCACGACCACGCGGCACTCGATCGATTTGCCAGCGGGCTTGACGTCGTCACCTACGAGTTCGAGAACGTACCGGTTGAGTCGGCAACCTATCTTAGCCATCGCCTACCGGTTTACCCTCCGCCCATTTCGCTGGAGGTGGCGCAGGATCGGCTGCGCGAGAAGACGTTCTTTCGCGAGCATGGCGTCCCGACCGCCGACTTCGCGCCGGTCGACTCACTCGACGACTTGTCAAACGCTGTGGACACATTTGGATTACCGGTCGTGCTGAAGACGCGCCGCATGGGCTACGACGGTAAGGGTCAGGTCGTCATCCGAGACCATGAATCGCTGGTCGCGAGCCTCCAAGAGCTTGGCGGCAAGAATCTCATCGCCGAGGCCTTCGTTGAATTCGACCGTGAACTCTCGATTCTGTCAGTTCGCGGGATTGACGGAGCGACGCGCTTCTATCCACTTGTCCAGAATCGTCACCATCACGGCATCCTTCGGGTATCTGACGCACCGGCGCCTTCGGTCTCGGCGGAACTGCAAGCCACCGCACAACACTTCGCCACCCGTGCGCTCGAAGCGCTCGATTACGTCGGCGTGCTTGCAATCGAATTGTTCGCAGTGGGAGATCGACTCCTGGCAAACGAGATGGCTCCGCGCGTTCACAACTCCGGCCACTGGACCACCGAGGGCGCCGAAACGAGCCAGTTCGAGAACCACCTCCGCGCGGTCGCCGGCCTGCCACTTGGTTCTACGAAGCCGGTCGGCTATTCGATCATGGTCAACATCATCGGAGAGCCTCCCGAGACGCCCGCGGTACTCGAGGTGGAGGGCGCCCATCTGCATTTGTACGGCAAGTCACCGAGACCCGGGCGCAAACTTGGCCACGTCACCCTGCGTGGCGATGATCGAGATGAACTGAGTCAAAGGTTGACGGATCTGGGCTCTCTGTTACCCTAAAAGGGTGGCACGACTCCGCGTGCAGCCTCCCTCACCACGCGAGGCAGGCTTCGTGCGTTACCCTCACCTGACATACGGTTCCGCAGCACGCATATGCGCGGCATGACACCTGCCGCAAGATTGTTGTGCATCGCACGCGGACAACGCGCGAACGCTGCGAGCGTTTACCGTTGTCGTTGTTACCCGCTGAAATTGGTATTGAGGTTCACATCGAATGAGAATCTTACCGGGAAAGCCATATCCTCTTGGGGCCACGTGGGACGGCGTAGGTACCAATTTCTCGATATTCTCCGAAAACGCGACCGCGGTCGAGCTGTGCCTGTTCAACGAAGATGGCACCAAGCAAACCAACCGCATCTCGATGCCTGAAGTAACCGGCCACGTGTGGCACTGCTACATTCCACGCGTTCAACCCGGCCAGTTGTATGGCTATCGCGTTCACGGTCCATTTGAGCCCGAGGCGGGCTTGCGCTTTAACTCGAACAAGTTGCTCATCGATCCGTACGCCAAGTCGATTCACGGCGACGTGAACTGGGAGGCTCCGGTTTTTGGATATGTCATCGGTGACGAAGCCATGGACCTCTCAATCGACGAGCAAGACAGCGGCTGGGGAATGCCAAAGAGCGTCGTCACGAATCCATGGTTCGATTGGGAAGAGGATCGGCATCCGCGCACGCCATGGCACGAATCGGTCATCTACGAGCTTCACGTCAAGGGATTCACTGAACTGAGCGAGTTCGTTCACCCTGATCTGCGTGGAACCTACGCCGGACTGAGTACTGAGCCCGTCATCGATTACCTGACCCGCCTGGGGATTACGGCCGTCGAACTGCTTCCCGTACACACGTTCCTCAACGACAAACACCTGATTGATCGCGGCCTGAGCAATTACTGGGGATACAACACGATCAACTACTTCGCACCAGAAAACCGCTACACCAGCAATCTGAGCAAGGCGGGCGCGGTGTCGGAATTCAAGACGATGGTCCGATCGTTGCATCGAGCCGGTATCGAGGTCATTCTCGATGTGGTTTACAACCATACCGCCGAGGGGAGCGAGCTCGGTCCGACGCTGAGCTTCCGCGGCATCGACAATCCGACCTACTATCGTCTGGTGCCGGAAAACGAGCGCTATTACATGGATTACACGGGGACGGGGAACAGCCTGAACGTACGCCATCCCCAGGTGCTGCAGATGATCATGGACAGCTTGCGTTATTGGGTCGAGGAGATGCACGTCGATGGCTTCCGTTTCGACCTCGCGGCGACTCTGGCTCGCGAGCTGCATGACGTCGATCGTCTGGCAGCCTTCTTCGACATCATTCACCAGGATCCGGTCATCTCGCAGGTCAAGTTGATCGCCGAACCTTGGGACGTTGGAATCGGCGGCTATCAGGTGGGCAACTTCCCAATTCTCTGGACCGAGTGGAACGGGAAATTTCGCGACACGATCCGCCACTTTTGGCGCGGCGACGAAGGGCATGTGGCCGAGCTTGGCTACCGACTAACCGGGAGCAGCGACCTGTATCAGGCCGATGGACGCCAACCATACGCCAGCATCAACTTTGTGACCGCACACGATGGTTTCACCTTGAACGATCTGGTCAGCTACAACGGCAAGCACAACAAAGCCAATGGCGAAGAAAACCGCGACGGCACGGATGACAATCTGTCGTACAACTACGGTGAAGAAGGACCAACCGACAACCCGGAAATCACGAGCGTCCGGAATCGTCAGATGCGGAACTTTCTGGCCACGTTGCTGCTGTCCCAGGGCGTACCGATGATCAGCGCCGGTGACGAAATCGGGCGAACTCAGGCCGGAAATAACAACGCCTACTGCCAGGACAATGAAATCAGCTGGCTGAACTGGGATCTGACCGACGAACAGATAGATCTGTTGAACTTCACCCGTCGTTTGATCCAAATTCGGCGCGATCACCCGACGTTCCGCCGCAGAAAGTTCTTTCAGGGTCGCAAGATTCGTGGCTCGGACGTTCGCGACATCACCTGGTTCAGTCCGGATGGCACCGTCATGAACGAAGAGCAGTGGAACTCGAGCTGGGTACGGTGCATTGGCATGCGGCTTGGCGGAGGACCAATCGGAGACGTCGACGAGAACGGTGAACCGGTCGACGATGACACGGTGCTCGTGTTACTGAACGCGTCATCCACCGATGTGGACTTCCAACTCCCACTGGGTGAACCTGATCGTCCGTGGCAGGTCATGATCGACACGAATCTGGACGAGCAACCGACCGGGCGCCCACGACCCGTCGAGGCGCCGAAGTATTCACTGGTGCCGCGGTCGTTCGTGTTGCTACGTCGCAAGAGTGCAAGTGCAACCAAACGTCGGAGCCGGGCATTTGTCTGAATCAGCAGAAGGCGCGAAGATGAACCTGCGGGTCTTGTTGGCATCTTGGGACGTTCCGCGCCGCGCCCGCGTGAATCCGAATTCAACCTGACAAGACGCACGCGACATTTTCGTTAGTACTGGCAGACTGGAGCTTATGGAGAAGAGAACACCCACCACCGCCACATTTGACGTCCAGATGCCCATCGAGGGCCGCAACCGCGCGATTATTGAAGCAGTGACTCCTGAAGTAGACGGCGGCCGTTTTCCGATCAAACGAGTGATCGGCGACGAGGTTCGAGTCGAGGCCGACATCTTCACCGACGGCCACGACGCGGTCACGGCGTGTCTTCGCTATCGAAAATCGGGCGAAACACGTTGGAACGAAGTGGAATTCCTGCCCCTCGTAAACGACCGCTGGCAGGCGTCTTTCCAGGTCTCTGAGCTGGGGCGCTATCAATACACCGTGATCGCCTGGGTTGACCATCTCAAATCCTGGCGTCGGGATTTGCAGAAGAAGATCGACGCCGGACAGCAGTCTCTGGTCGACATCAGGATTGGTGCCGAATTGATTGAAGCGGCCGCGAGCCGCGCGGATGGTGAACCGAAGTCGGCCCTTGAGGCTTGGGCGTTGGATCTCAACAGTTCGAGCGACCTCGATAAGGCGACATCCCGTGCGCTGGACGATGACCTGATGACCATCGCACTCTCCTATCGGGACGAGCGCTTCATCACGACATATTCACACGTGTTGGGCGTGGTGGTCGACCGCAAGCGGGCGGAATTTAGCAGTTGGTACGAGTTGTTTCCACGCTCTGCTGGAACGGCTGAAACACACGGCACGTTCAAAGACGTCGAGAAGATCCTGCCCTACGTCGCCAGCATGGGTTTCGATGTTCTCTACCTTCCACCGATCCACCCAATCGGCCGCAGCTTCCGCAAGGGCAAGAACAACGTCACCGAATCGCAGGTTGACGATACCGGCAGCCCGTGGGCGATCGGAGCCAGCGAAGGGGGCCACAAAAGCATTCTGCCCGAGCTCGGCACGCTGGAAGACTTCCAGCACCTGGTCAATTCGGCAGCGGAGCACGGTCTTGAGCTAGCCATGGACGCCGCCTTCCAGACGTCGCCCGATCATCCTTACGTCAAGCAGCACGCAGAATGGTATCGACATCGGCCCGACGGCACTATTCAGTACGCGGAGAACCCGCCGAAAAAGTATCAAGACATCTACCCGTTCGAGTTCGAGTCCGAGTCCTGGCGTGATTTGTGGCAAGAATTGAAGAGCGTCTTCGATTTCTGGATCGATCAGGGCATTCGCATCTTCCGCGTCGACAATCCACACACCAAGCCATTTGCCTTCTGGGAATGGATCATCAACGTCGCTGAAGGCGGAACATCCCGATTTGATTTTCCTATCGGAGGCATTCACCCGTCCGAAGGTGATGTATCGGCTGGCCAAGCTTGGGTTCACTCAGTCCTACACGTATTTTGCGTGGCGCAACGCGAGCTGGGAGATCCGGGATTACCTGACGGAGGTGACGACGTCGCCAGTCAGCGACTTCTTCCGCCCCAACCTCTGGCCCAATACTCCCGATATCCTGACTGAATATCTTCAGACCGGTCAGAGATCAGCATTCATCGTTCGGCTCATCCTGGCAGCAACGCTTGGCGCAAGCTACGGCATCTACGGCCCGGCGTTCGAACTTCTGGAGCACCAACCAATTGAGTCTGGACGGGAAGAATATCTGAACTCCGAGAAATACCAACTGCGTGATTGGGACCTTGAACGTAGCGACTCGCTTCGCGACCTGATCGCGCTGGTCAATCAGATACGCCGCGATAGTCCCGAATTACAAACCAATCGTACGCTGCGATTCCACGACGTCGACAACCCGGCATTGGTCGTTTACAGCAAGTCGGACGACGAATCGGGGCAGGTCACGCTGGTCGTGGTGAACGTGGACCCATATAACGTGCACTCTGGCTGGCTCGACCTCGATCTGAGCGCGCTTGGCGTCGACTCATCGCGACCATTCCAGGCTCATGACCTGCTCTCAGATGAGCGCTTTCTCTGGAACGACAACCATCCGTTCGTGCAATTGAATCCCCACGACATGCCCGCTCACGTGCTGCGCATTCGCCACCACGTGCATACCGAGCAGGATTTCGATTACTTTATGTAATTCCGACTGTTGAGTAAGGGAGACTGAAGAGAACCATGCCGAGAACTGGGACTGACGCCACGTCACTGGAGCCGAATCCGCTGTGGTATAAGGATGCGATCATCTATCAGCTGCATCCCCGGGCCTTCTTCGATAGCAACGGTGACGGCATCGGTGACTTCCGTGGCATGACCCAGAAGCTGGATTACATCCAGGATCTCGGCGTAACCGCCATCTGGATTCTGCCCTTCTACCCATCTCCGCTCCGTGATGATGGCTACGACATCGCGGATTACTCCGGCGTGCATCCCGACTACGGAACTATCCCTGACGTGCGGCGCTTCGTCCGAGAAGCCCACAATCGAGGCCTGCGCGTGATCACCGAACTGGTCTGCAACCACACTTCGGATCAGCATCCGTGGTTCCAGCGCGCGCGTCACGCGGCACCCGGAAGCGCCGCGCGCAACTACTACGTCTGGTCAGACGATCCGGAGAAATACTCGGAAGCGCGCATCATCTTCAAGGACTTCGAGAGTTCGAACTGGACCTGGGATCCGGTAGCGGAAGCTTACTACTGGCACCGCTTCTATCATCATCAGCCCGATCTGAATTTCGACAATCCGCAGCGTGCGCAAGGCCATCCTTTCGGTGATGGACTACTGGCTGCGGATGGGTGTCGACGGTCTGCGACTCGACGCGATCCCGTATCTGTTCGAGCGAGAAGGAACGAACTGCGAGAATCTGCCGGAGACGCATCAATTTCTGAAGGAGTTGCGACGGCACGTCGACTCAGGGCTTCGACGACCGAATGCTTCTGGCAGAGGCGAATCAGTGGCCAGAAGACGCGGTCGCCTACTTCGGTGACGGCGACGAATGTCATATGTCGTTTCACTTCCCGCTGATGCCGCGCATGTTCATGGCGCTTCGCATGGAGGATCGCTACCCCATCGTCGACATCATGGCCCAGACGCCAGACATTCCCCCGACTTCGCAGTGGAGTCTCTTCCTGCGCAACCACGACGAACTGACGCTCGAGATGGTCACCGACGAAGAACGCGACTACATGTATCGAGGTTTATGCGCACGACCCTCAAATGCGCATCAACCTGGGCATCCGTCGGCGGCTCGCCCCATTGCTGGGCAACAATCGACGTCGTATCGAGCTAATGAATGGGTTGCTCTTCTCACTGCCGGGGACTCCGATCATCTATTACGGCGACGAAATCGGCATGGGCGACAACATTTATCTTGGCGATCGGAACAGCGTGCGCACGCCGATGCAGTGGAGCGGCGACCGCAACGCGGGATTTTCCGACGGCGAGTCGTCAACGGCTCTATCTGCCCATCATTGTTGACGCGGAATATCACTACGAGACCGTGAACGTCGAGGCACAGCAAAACAACCCGCATTCGCTCCTCTGGTGGACCAAGCGGCTGATCGCCCTGCGCAAGCGCTATCAGGCATTCGGGCGCGGTACGTTAACGTTCCTGAGTCCCGACAACCGAAAGATTCTCGCGTTCATTCGCGAGTTCGAAGATGAGAAGCATCCTGGTGATTGCCAATCTGTCGCGTTTCGTGCAGGCAGCCGAGCTCGATTTGTCGGAACTCCGTGGAATGGTGCCAGTCGAGATCTTCGGGCAGACCGAGTTTCCATCGATCGGCGAGCTCCCGTATTTCGTCACGCTCGGTCCGCACGCCTTCTATTGGTTTTCGCTCGAGCAACCTCACGTTGACGGCCGCCCAGTCGAATCAACCGGAGGAGGAGATGCCAGACCTTTCAACCACAGCGGGCTGGGAGCATTTTCTGGTCGGTCAGGGACGCGCCAGCTCGAATCAAAACTGCCGAAGTACGTCGGCGCCCGGCGCTGGTTCGGCAGCAAATCACGAAAGATGAAGGGTGTGCACATCGTTGACTCCGTTCCGATGCCGTATCCGGGCGGCATGACGCAAATCGCCTTCATCCAGATTGATTTCGTCGAGAGGGATTCCGAAACCTATCGTGCTGCCGATCACGCTCGTATCGGAAGAGCGTGCCGAGGACATGCAGCCATTGGACGCCTCAGGCGCTCATCGCGAGAGTCAGCTCGAGACTTTCCGGGCCGCAGGGAGTGCTCATCGACGCTGTATACGATCCGAGCTTCGCCACCGCCTTGCTCGACGCGATACGAGGGCGTCGACGGTTGCGCGGGTCCGGTGAGATCCGTACAAGCGTCACCCGAGACCTGCGATCGATCATCCCCAACGGTGCCAACGAGAGAGTCGCTCAAACCGAGCAACATCCGCGCGGAGCAATCCAACTCGTCGATAACTTTCGATGAGAAGCTGATGTTGAAGCTCTATCGCAAGCATCGAATCGGGACTCAATCCAGATCTCGAAGTCGGACTGTATCTGACCGAACAAGGGTTTGAGCACACTCCGCCCGTGTGCGGCTGGCTCGAATATCGCAATCCGGCTGGCGAGAGCACGACGCTCGGCATTTTGCAGGGATATGTACTCAGAACGAAGGAGACGTCTGGCAGTACACCAGCGACGTGCTCGACCGCTATCTACGAGCAGACTGCCGCATCGTCCCTGGAGATCGATCTTCCGGCGGTGGTAAACTCCGCAGAACTCATGCGCCGGACGAACGAGCAGCCGCCGGAAGAGTTCCACGAACTGTTCAATTCGTACCTCGAAGACGCGCGATCTTCTCGGTGAGCGCACGGCTGCAAATGCACTTGACGTTGGCGCGCGGCAACGAGCCTGCCTTCGCTCCAGAGCCATTCACCACGCTGTATCAGCGTTCGATCTATCAGCGAATGCGCGGACTGTCCGGCAACGTGATTCCATCGTTGCGACGGGCAAATTCTCGTGCATTGCCGGATGACATCAGGAACCGGCGCAACAGGTCGTCCGACTCGGAGCAGGAGATCATGCAGCCGGTTCAGGCTGGTGGTCGAGCACAAGCTCGGGGGCGTGCGGACCAGGTGCCATGGTGATTTTCACCTCGGCCAGGTGCTGCACACCGGGCGCGACTTCTCGTTCATCGATTTTGAGGGCGAACCAGCACGTTCGCTTGGCGAACGACGGCTGAAGCGCTCCCCACTGACCGACGTGGCTGGCATGCTGCGATCGTTCCACTATGCCGCGTACTCGACCCTATTCGAGGCGCAGACGAACGGGATTGATCAGGCCGGAGGATGCCCCGTCTCTCGACCGGTGGGCGCGTTTCTGGAATCTATGGGTCAGCGCCTACTATCCTCAGGGGTTATCTCGGCGTTTCCGGGATCGCAAGCCATTCTGCCGTCGAACGAACAGGGACCTGCAGATTCTGCTGGATGCCTACGTGCTTGAAAAGGCGGTGTACGAGGTCGGCTACGAAATGAATAGCCGTCCCGACTGGCTCGCAATACCGCTGAACGGAATCCTGCAAATTATCGGCGGAAGAGAATAACGCCGCTGTCTCGAGACGCTGGCGCGGATCCTGCCGAGTTCAGAGCATATGCGCGGAACTTACGATGTCACGTTTGTACGCTGCTCTTCGCGCCAGTTCGCTCTCCAGTTGGAGCCTCACTGGTGGCCCGCCACCTTGCCCAGTCACGCGAAGTTCGGACGGGTGAACAGTGCCATCACCGGCGATCCGACAGCCAATAACTGCATCAATGTCGGGTCGAACGTCCGAACTTCACAGTCGAAGGAGATGTGCCCACGTGATCATCGCCAACAGCCTATTGAGCAATGACGATGTCTATCTGTTCAACGAAGGAAACCATTTCCGACTCTATCGCCACCTCGGATCGCATCCCACGAAGGTCAACGACGTCGATGGGACTCAATTCGCCGTCTGGGCACCGAACGCTCGTGAAGTGTCGGTCGTGGGCGACTTCAATGGCTGGAATGCCACTTCCGACCCTTTGAGCCCACATGGCAATTCTGGTATCTGGGAGGGTTTTGTCGAGGGTGTCACGCATGGCGCCATCTACAAGTACCACATAAGCTCGCACCACAATGATTATCAGGTCGACAAAGCTGACCCATTCGCGTTTCATGCCGAGACTCCGCCAAAGACAGGCTCGATCGTCTGGGATCTCGATTACGATTGGTCCGACGGCGATTGGATGGCCGAGCGCGGGAAGCGGAACGCCCTCGACGCGCCGATTTCAATTTACGAAGTGCATCTCGGTTCCTGGATGCGCGTGCCGGAGGACGGTTTCCGTTCGCTCAGCTACCGTGAGATCGCTCCCAAGCTGGCCGAGCACGTCAAACGGACCGGCTTCACGCATGTCGAATTCCTCCCGATCATGGAGCATCCATTCTTCGGTTCTTGGGGTTATCAGACCACGGGATACTTCGCGCCGAGCAGCCGCTACGGAACGCCACAAGACTTCATGTACCTGGTCGATTACCTTCACCAGCACGAGATCGGCGTGATTCTCGATTGGGTGCCGTCACACTTCCCGTCCGATGAGCACGGTCTTGCCTATTTCGACGGCACTCATCTCTTCGAGCACTCCGACCCGCGCCAGGGTTACCATCCTGACTGGAACAGTTACATCTTCAACTACGGGCGCGACGAGGTGCGGAGCTTCCTGCTCAGCAGTGGCCTCTTCTGGCTCGACAACTACCACGCGGACGGGCTCGGGTAGATGCCGTGGCATCAATGCTTTACCTCGACTACTCGCGCAAAGAGGGCGAGTGGATCCCAAACCAATATGGCGGTCGAGAAAACCTCGATGCAATCAGCTTCCTGCAGCGGCTCAACCTGGAGGTCTATCAAGAATATCCGGAAGTGCAGACGTACGCCGAGGAATCGACCGCCTGGCCGATGGTGTCGCGTCCAATCTACGTTGGCGGGCTCGGGTTCGGCATGAAATGGGATATGGGCTGGATGCACGACACGCTCGACTACTTCAGCAAAGATCCGATTCATCGACGTTATCACCACAACGAACTCACCTTCCGGCTCATCTACGCCTTCAACGAGAACTTCGTTCTGCCCCTCTCGCATGACGAGGTCGTGCACGGAAAAGGCTCGCTCATCGGCAAGATGCCGGGCGACGATTGGCAGAAGCTCGCCAATCTTCGACTCCTCTATGCCATGATGTACGCCCAGCCCGGGAAGAAACTGCTGTTCATGGGTGCAGAACTCGGGCAGTGGCACGAGTGGAACCACGACGGCAGCCTGAACTGGGACCTGTTGCTCAACCCGGGGCATGAGGGAATTCGGCGCTGGCTGGAAGATCTCAATCGTCTCTATCACGACGACGCGGCCATGCACGAACTCGACTTCGATCACAGTGGCTTCGCGTGGTTGGATCCGAATGACTCTGACAATAGCGTGCTGAGCTTCATGCGCAAGGGAAAAGACCCGAACGACGTGGTCATCGCGGTCTTCAATTGCACGCCTGTTCCGCGATACGACTATCGCATCGGAGTTCCGACGATGGGAACCTGGGAGGAGATCTTGAACAGCGACGCCGAACTGTACGGCGGTAGCGGCGTTGGAAACTATGGACAGGTCGAAACAACTCCCGTCCAGTGGCATGGCCAACCGCGCTCACTGAAGCTCAGCCTTCCGCCACTCGGAGCGCTCTTCCTGCGTCCGGCAAAATGACGAGTCTGCGGAGAACGATCCTGGAACTTGGGGCCATTCCGCAGCCTACTGGAACCACGCGTTTTCTGGTTTGGGCGCCGAAGTCGGACAAGGTTGAACTGCATTTGGTCGAGCCGGACGATCGCGTCATCCCGATGACCCGGTTCGACCGCGGATATTGGGGCGTCGAAGTCGAGTCCGTAACCGCAGGTGCGCGATACTTCTTCCGCCACAACGACGATCGAGACTGGCCCGACCCCGCGTCACGGTCGCAACCGGATGGAGTCCACGGCTCATCCGAAGTGGTCGATCCGTCGAAGCTTCAAGTGGTCGGCCGATCTTTGGCACGCTCCGACGCTGGAAGACTACGTCATCTATGAGGCGCACATTGGCACGTTGACTCCAGCAGGAACCTTCGAGTCGGCCATCTCGCAGCTCGAACGCCTAGTCGACATCGGAGTGACCGCTCTCGAAATTATGCCCGTTGCGGAGTTTCCTGGTAATCGCAACTGGGGATACGACGGCGCGTACCCGTTTGCCGCCCAATCTTCTTATGGTGGACCGAAAGGTCTGGCCAGGCTCGTCGACGCCTGTCACCAGCGTGGCATCGCGGTCATTCTCGATGTGGTCTACAACCATTTCGGTCCAGATGGTGCCTATGGTGCAGCCGTGGGGAACTACTTCACCGATCACTACCGCACCCCCTGGGGCTCGGCTGTCAATTTCGACGGCCCAGGTTCGGACGAAGTGCGACGCTACTTCATCGAAAGCGCACTCTACTGGCTGTGCGACCTGCACGTCGACGCATTTCGCCTGGACGCAGTCCATGCCATTTACGACCAAAGCGCCTACCCGTTCTTGCGGCAGTTCACCAATGCAGTACATCGTGCCGCGCGAGAACTCGGCCGTACAGCGTACGTCATCGCCGAAAGTGATCTGAACGATCCGCGCTTCATTCAGCATCCGACAGTCGGTGGGTTTGGCTTCGACGCACAATGGAGTGACGACCTGCATCACGCGCTGCACGCGCGTCTCACGGGAGAGCAGCTCGGGTATTACCGAGATTTTGGCGCGGTAGCTGACATCAAACGCGCTCTGGAGGTCGGCTTCGTTTACACGGGGCAATTCTCTGAACACCGAGGTCGAGCGCACGGTGCAATGCCACAGGGTGTTCGACCGTCGCAATTCGTGGTCTGCTCGCAGAACCACGACCAAGTTGGAAATCGGGCAACCGGCGATCGACTGAGCACCCTGGTCGACTTCGAGCGACTCAAACTCGCTGCGGCTGCCGTGGTGCTCTCCCCATTCACGCCGATCCTCTTCATGGGCGAAGAGTATGGAGAGACAGCGCCATTTCAATATTTCACCAGCCACACCAATCCGGATCTGATCGAGGCAGTGCGAAAAGGACGTGCTGAAGAATTCAGGTCCTTCACGTGGTCGGGAGTAGTACCAGATCCCCATGACCCAGCGACGTTCGAACGATCGAAACTGAACCCGGAACTTCGAACGACAAAGAAGGGCGTAGCGCTGCAAGACTTCTATCAAGAGCTCGTACGTCTTCGCAGAGAGCTTCCTGCCATGCGTGATCCTGATTTTGGACGCCAGGAAGTCGATCTTGTCGGCACCAACGCTTCGATCGTCCGGATGCGACGCTGGAACGGAGACGACGAAGTGACGATTCTGCTGAATTTCAGTGACGCAGTGCAGCGGGTCGAGTTTGCCGGCAAGGAGCACCGCTGGACCTGCTTGCTTGACTCCTCCGAGCAGCGCTGGCTGGGTCCGGTCACGCCGGACGCAACTGAAACGAGTCTCGAATCTGGTGTCATCGAGATGGCCGCGAGTTCCGCGTTGGTTCTGGTTCCATCTCCTGAGACGATGGAACGATGACATCGTCGCATGACCAGTTCAAGCGGGTGCCTCAGTCCACCTACCGGGTACAGCTCACTCCCAGATTCGGTTTCGCCGACGCGGCGCAGATTGTTCCGTATCTGTCGAAGCTCGGAATCTCGGACCTTTACTGTTCGCCGATCATGACTGCTCGATCTGGCAGTACGCACGGCTACGACGTCGTCGATCCACAACATCTGAATCCGGAGCTTGGTGGACAACAGGCGTTTGACCAGCTCCTCGCGGCACTTCGCAGCCACAAAATGGGACTCCTGCTCGACATCGTGCCGAATCATATGGCCGCCAGTAGCGATAACCCTTGGTGGCTCGACGTCCTCGAGAATGGGCCAAGTTCTCGCTATGCCGACTTCTTCGACATCGAATGGGATCCGGTCGGTCCAGGGGGACTCGAAAACAGAGTCCTCCTTCCCGTCCTCGGGAGCCCGTATGGCGAGGCACTCGAGAACGGCGAGATTCAGATCGTTCCCGATCAACTCGGCTACCACTTGCAGTACTTCGATCTTGAACTGCCCCTCGCCACGACCTCGTATTCCGTGATCCTGGGTCTGAACGCGAAAGACATCGAACAGGAGTTGTCCGCGGACGATGCCGATTGGCGTGCGTATTCGGGACTCCTCGAAGCCACCGCAAGCGTGCCGCTGCGTACATCGTCAGATCCAGAGTTGATCGAGCTTCGCGATGCGGTTCGACGTCAGCTCGATAAAACGTTGCCGCGGTTGCGCCGCAACGAGATCATTCGGACGATTCTCGAGCAGACGATTGCACAAATCAACGGTAAACCTGGCGATCCGAGAAGCTTCGACCTATTGGACCGGCTCGTTGCCAGCCAGGCGTATCGACTGGCGTTCTGGCAACTCGCGCATGAGCAGATCAACTATCGTCGCTTCTTCGACATCAACGACCTCGTTTCGATGCGTGTCGAGGATCCACAGGTCTTCGATGCGGTCCACCAGCGGATAATTCGGTTAGTCACTTCTGGTGCCGTAAGTGGTCTACGTATCGATCACGTGGATGGCCTGTGGGA
The DNA here is from genome assembly GCA_963782955.1 of uncultured Chloroflexia bacterium. Classification (GTDB taxonomy): domain Bacteria; phylum Chloroflexota; class Chloroflexia; order Thermomicrobiales; family Thermomicrobiaceae; genus CALAGB01. The sequence continues at coordinate 159,124 of CAWALJ010000004.1, forward strand.
CCCTCAGGGTTACCTGACCCGGCTGCAACAGTCGATCGCCGACTCTCCTTCCACATCTGAGCAGTGCTATGTGGTGGTCGAGAAGATCTTGAGTCAGGATGAGACCTTGCCACAGGACTGGCCGGTCGCCGGAACAACTGGTTACGACTTCTTGAACATCCTCAATGCGCTGGCGATCGACGAGTCACATGTCGAAGAGTTGGATCGACTTTACCGGCAAATCACCGATGTGAACTCCGACTTTCGAGAATTGGTCTACCAGGCGAAGGTCCGTATGCTCGATACGTCCTTCGCGGCGAACATCCAGTCACTCAGTGTGATGCTCGGGCAGATAGCGGATCAGGACCGCCACGGACGAGATCTCACGTTTGAATCGCTGAGACAGGCAGTTATCGAGGTTACCGCGGCATTGCCTGTTTATCGAACCTATACCAGAAGCTTTGAGGTAAGCGAGCAGGATCGACGTTGGATCGATTCAGCCATCGAGACCTCGATGAACAGGGTTCCGGACCTTCGCCACACGTTGGCATTCCTCAGACGGGTTCTACTCATGCGCATCCCACCGTACGTTCCGGAATCGGAGCGCGGCGCGTGGCTGCAATTCGTCATGCGCTGGCAGCAGGTGACCGGCCCAGCCATGGCAAAAGGGAGCGAAGATACGGCGCTCTACCAGTACAACCGACTGCTGTCGCTCAATGACGTCGGCGGTGAGCCCGAGTCCCGCGGGATGTCGATCGATGAGTTCCATGCGTTTAACCTGTCGGTCCTGAAACACTGGCCTCACACACTGAACGCCAGTTCCACGCACGACACGAAGCGCAGTGAAGACGTGCGGGCGCGCATCGCCGTGCTCTCCGAGATCCCGGATGCATGGGCGAACGCCGTCGTGCGTTGGCGCGAGATAAACGCGGGGAAGCGGCCGGTCCGCAACGGGTTCCCCATTCCGGATTCCAATGTCGAGCTACAGATCTACCAGACGATGCTCGGTGCCTGGCCAAACGATTCCGAGGGCGTTGATGCCTTCCGAGATCGGCTCAAAGCCTATCTGATCAAGGCGGCAAGAGAGGCTAAGATCTACACCAGCTGGACCGAGTCGGATTCGGTGTACGAAGACGCGCTCATGGAGTTTGTCGATGCGATTTTCGAAGAGCCCCACTCTTCAGACTTTCTGCGAGATTTCGGCGACTTCGAACGTCTGGTCAGTTGCTCAGGCGCCGTCAACTCGCTGAGCCAAACATTGATCAAGCTCACCGCACCTGGCGTACCTGATACGTATCAGGGAACCGAGCTGTGGGACTACAGTCTGGTCGACCCCGACAACCGCCGCACAGTGGACTACGCGGTTCGCCAGCGACTTCTTGATCGGCTTCCTGCTGCGGAAAGCGTCTCGGAGAGATCGATCGCCGAATTGGTCGACCGCTGGCACGACGGACGAGCCAAGCTCCTGTTGCATCAGCGGGTGCTTCAACTCCGCAATCGACATGCGGATCTCTTCGCACGAGGCACCTACGCGCCCTGTCCGGTACTTGGCCATCTGAGCCGTCACGTCGTCGCCTTCACGCGCACCCTGGACGATCTGACGGTGATCACGATCGTGCCCCGTCTGGTGTCAAAGCTCGTAAAGGATTCAACATCTCTGTCGCTCGCGGACGTCTGGGGAGATACCGCGGTGATTGTCCCAGATCAGGTCGGTCGATCGACCGTTGATGTGATTACCGGATCGACGGTCAGTGCAGGGGACTTCCCTACCGAGAGACGGTTGCTGGTCAACGACGTGCTGCGACAATTTCCGTGTGGACTGCTGCTCACCAGAAAGTGACGCTGAGCCGCATTTGCGCTCGCGAGGTCGCCGCGATTGGTCGAATCCGATCGTATAGTCTAGAATGATTGCCGATTCAGACTTGTCGGGCCTGTAGCTCAGCGGCAGAGCAAGGGGCTCATAACCTCAAGGTCGTAGGTTCGAATCCTACCAGGCCCACCAGGAACCAACCCATTGCCGCGACCAGCGAGTCGTGTTACACTGTGTACGTACGCATTGAACGGACAATGCTTAGTGATTGAACCCGCAAATCTCGCGCGACGAATCGCCGCCATTGCCTCGGATGCACTGGCGACGGACATCCAGGTTCTGGATATTCGCGATCTGACAACCATCGCTGAATGTTTTGTGATCGCCTCGGCGGACAACGTCCGCCAGCTACGAGCAATGGGCGAAACGATCGCACGAGAGCTTCGCGAGGAGGGCGTTCGGCCCGACCGGCGCGAGGGCATTCCGGAGACCGGCTGGATCGTGCTCGACTACGGCTCAGTGATCGTTCATCTGTTCACGGTCGAACAACGCGAGCACTATCGACTGGAGGATCTCTGGAGCGACGCCCAGCGGCTGCTGGTCATTCAGTAGACTGACGTTTCTCGACCACAAGCGCGAGGAGGAGCGTTATGAGCGCGCGATCGAAATCAGCCTTCGTGCTTCCGTTTACTCTCGGAACTGCCTTTGGCGTAGTGAGCGGGGTAACGCTCGGCGCACTGCTGGGCCACCGGCTCTTCACGGCAATGCTGGACCTTTGGTCGCTATTCGGCCACGACGCCGATCAGGAACCGCCGTTTGACCTGCTGCTCCAGTAGTCCGCTCGGTGACTGAGATGTAGACCAATTACTCTTCGAGCGGTGGCGGCGGACTCTCTTCCAGTCGTTCAATGACCTCTTCAGGGTCCGCGCCACGCTCGAGATCTGACAACGCCAGATCCAGGTCCGGGTCAAGCGGCTCCCCCATTTGAGCGCTCATCTGGCGAGTCCAGCGAGCGATTTCTCGGGGATCGGTATCATCATCAAAACCGAACGGGTTTGAATCGAAGCCCTCGCCGTATGGGTCACCATACGGATCACCCATACCCATGCCCATGTCATCCATACCGCCGAAATCGCCAATCTCCGCCGCGGACGGTTCAGGCTCGGACCGGCTGCCACCGCGTCGCACCACGACTCGGGAGAAGAGCCGGTCCAGATTGGAGCCGCCGCACAGTGGGCACTTGGGGTCAGCCACTGTCGAGAACGAGCGGAAGAAGACGCTCACCTTCTTGCGGCAATCATTGCAGCGATACTCATAAATGGGCACGTCAAGATCTCCTTGGTAGCTCAGTCACGGGTGAGTCGAGATGACGACGATTGATCCGCGCGAGCAACGCCAGCAGCACCACGCCGATAATCCCGGCTCCAACGAGTGCAAAGAACTTCAGTTCCGGCTTCGGAATGAAGAGCGATGCACCACCCAAGACCGTCGAAATGACCGCGAAGAGCAGCACGATTTGCCGCTGGGTCCAACCTAGATCGAGCAGCCGGTGATGCAGATGTCCCCGGTCTGCCTTCAGCGGCGAGCGACCGTTCAAGATGCGATAAATGATAACCCATGCCACATCGAGAATGGGTAACCAGAGAGCTAGAAGCGCAGTCGCGATTTTCGCACCTCCGATAATCGAGATTACGGCAAGCGTGAACCCGAGGAACATCGCTCCTACGTCACCCATCAGAATTTTGGCCGGATGCCAGTTGAAGGGCAGAAAACCGATCACGGCTCCGCCGAGCGCCGCGGGCAAGAGCGAAATCGTGAACTGAGGATCGCCTGGCGGGCGGAAGAATGTGTGAAAGAACAAAACAGCCGCCGCGACCAAGGTCACACTGCCGGCGAGGCCGTCCAACCCATCAATCCAGTTGAGCGTGTTCATGAATCCGACGATCCAGAAGAGCGTGAAACCGATAGCGATGACGAGCGGGAGGTGAATGACGCCACCGAACGGGTTGTTGAACTGGTCGATCACCAATCCGTGAGCTTCGCCCCGAAAACGAGGCATGATGATCATCGCTGCCGCCGCGATCTGCCAGGCGAGCTTTGCCTTTGGCGACACCCCCACGACATCGTCGACCAGCATCACGGCGATGACCACCACGGCGCCGATCATAAGGAGCGTGATCCGCTCGACCTCGATTTGGTAGCGTTGAACGGGAAGCCAGAAGCTGATTCCAACGGCGGCGACAAAGCCAATGTACATCGCCAGCCCGCCGATTCGCGGAAGCGGGATGGTATGAACGTGTCGCTCCTCCGTCGGCCCCGCTTCAAGACCTAGCTGATGCGCCAGTCGAATAATCGTCGGGAGGAGCAGACTCGTCGCCAGGGCCGCCGTGATGGCGACGAGAAGCGCGATACCGGCATGAGTCAGCATTCGCGATTCGCCTGATCCCTCATCTAGTCGTCGCCCGTCCCAGTGGATTCCTGTGCGACACCTGGCAACGGCAGGCCAGAAACCAGATCCGCTACCTCGCCGCGCACCGACTCGAGCACCTTGTCATCATCCGGAGCGTGAAGCACGCGAGAGATCAGACGGCCAGTCTGTCGCATTTCGTCAACGCCGAATCCGCGGGTCGTCATTGCCGGGGATCCCAGTCGAATTCCGCTGGTCTGCGTCGGAGGGCGCTTGTCTCCGGGAATCGTGTTCTTGTTGGCGGTAATACCCACTTCATCCAGCAGACGCTCGGCCTTTCGTCCGCTCATATTGAGGGACGTCAGGTCGACCAGCATGACGTGATTGTCCGTCCCACCGGAAACGATGCGCATGCCTTCGGACTGGAGTGTGTCGGCCAATACCTTGGCGTTCTCCAACACGCGTTCGATGTAGCTGCGATAGTCAGGTGTCAACGCTTCGCCCAGGGCAACGGCCTTTCCCGCGATAACGTGCATCAGCGGGCCGCCCTGAATTCCCGGGAAGAGCGTCTTGTCGATTCCAGCGGCGTGTTCCGCATCGCACATGATCATGCCCCCACGCGGTCCGCGCAGCGTCTTATGCGTGGTGGTGGTCGTGATGTGAGCGTTGCCGATCGACGTGGGGTGCAAACCGACCGCGACCATTCCGGCGATATGGGCGATGTCCGCCATCAGGATCGCCCCTACCTCGTCCGCGATCTCACGGAACTTGGCGAAATCGATTAACCGTGAGTAGGCGCTCGCTCCGGCGATGATCAATTTTGGATGCACGTCGCGTGCGACGGTGCGAACCCGGTCGAAGTCGATCTGCTCGGTTTCAGGATTTAGCTCGTAGAAATGCGCGTCGAAAAAACGACCGGAGAAATTGACATGCAGGCCGTGGGTGAGGTGCCCGCCCTCTTGCAGACTCATCCCGAGAATCCGGTCGCCAGGCTCCAGAATTGAGAACATGGCCGCCATGTTGGCCTGAGCGCCCGAATGCGGCTGGACATTGACGTGCTCGGCGCCGAAGAGCTTCTTGGCTCGCTCGATGGCGAGCGTCTCTACCTGATCCACACAGCCACAGCCACCGTAATAGCGCTTGCCCGGGTATCCTTCGGCGTACTTGTTGGTCAGCACCGAACCGACTGCGCGCATGACCGCCGCGCTGGTGAAATTCTCCGACGCGATCAGCTCGATCGTATTGAGCTGACGGTCGCGTTCACAATCGATGATGTCTGCAACTTCTGGGTCTGAGGACCGCAGCACGTCCATCGCGCATTCCTTTCCGCAGGTTCAGTGGCAGTTCTGGGCGCCACTGGGAGCGAGTGTAACATAGCCGTTTCGGCGAACTACTCTTTCGGACTCCGCCCGCGAATACGAATGTCAATCGGTGTCCCGGTGAACCCGAAATGCTTCCGGAGCGTGTTTTCGAGGTAGCGCCGATAGGAGAAATGAACGTTCTCCGGTGCGTTACAGAAGAAGACGAATGTCGGTGGATCGGTCGAAACCTGGGTCACATAGTAGAACTTGAGCCACTTCCCGGGTTTGGTCGGCGGCGAGTGCCGAATAATCACGTCCCGCAGCAGTCGGTTCAGATCGCCTGTAGGAATACGTTTGCTTCGCTCGGTGAGCACGCTGAGCGCTAGATCGAGAATCTGGGTGACGCGCTGGCCAGTAAGTGCTGAGGTGAAGATGATCGGCGCATAGGGGACGAATTCGAACGCTTCCTGGGCCTTCTTGATGAATTCGTTCATGGTCTTGTCGTTCTTTTCGACCACATCCCATTTGTTGACGACGAGGATGATCCCCTTCTTGGCCTCGACAATGAACCCCGCGACGTGCTGATCCTGCGCCGTGAACGGCTCCGTGGCATCCAGCACCAGCACCGCAACATCGCAGCGTTCGATCGCGCGAAACGAGCGCAGCACGCTGAATTTCTCGATGCCCTGGTCGATTCGACCGCGCCGGCGAATTCCGGCAGTGTCGATGAGCGTCATACGCTGACCCGCCCAGGTGATCTCGGTATCGACGGCGTCACGTGTCGTGCCCGGAACGTCCGAAACGATCTGACGGACGTCACCGAGGATTGAGTTCAGGATCATCGACTTGCCAACGTTCGGACGCCCAACGATCGCAATACTCGGCAACTCGACTTCGTCTTCATCGGCTTCGAATGGGGGCAACTCCTCGACCAGCCGATCCAGCATGTCACCCATACCCGTCCCGTGCAACGCCGATACCGGAAGTGGCTCACCGAGACCCAATTCATAGAAATCGACCGCGGCGTCCTGACGAGCGCGAGATTCTGTTTTGTTCACCACCAGCAGCGTTGGCAGTTCACTGCGCCGCACCAGATCGGCAACTTCCAGGTCACCGGCGGTCACGCCGACATCGCCATCAACTAGGAAGAGCAACACTTCCGACTCTTCGATGGCGAAGAGCGCCTGACGCTGGGTCGCGGTCGAGATCTCGGCGGTCGTGGACTTTGCGATTTCCTGCTCGGCTTGCAGGCCGCCAGTGTCGACGATGTCGAAGCGCACCCCATTCCACTCGGCTTCCGCGTACATGCGGTCACGAGTCGTACCCGCGATGTCCTCGACGATGGCGCGTCGCTCTCGAATGATTCTGTTGAAGAGCGTCGATTTCCCGACGTTCGGTCGCCCGACTATGGCAACCAGTGGTTTTGGCATGTTGTCTATCTCTCAATTGCTGGTACTCGCGTCGAGTGCAACGGCGGGACGACGAAGGTTCGATTAAACCAGATCCAGGATGGAAGACCGAGACGCGCGTTCAACCACGACGGGCCGCACGATCGCTTCCAGGCGCCCAAACGTGAACAGAGCGGGCCAGTGGCCCGCTCGCTCTCAGCCTCAGATCAATTGTTGCCTATTCAGCGGACTACGACCACTCCACCGACTAATGGCCGCCCTGCTCCTCGGCAAACTTGGTGTAAACATCCGAGTCCATCAGGTTGCCCACTTCGGATGAGTCACTCATGCGAATCTTGACCAGCCAGGCCTTGTCGTACGGAGAGGAGTTGACGAACTCTGGCGAGTCGATAACTTCCTGGTTCGTCTCGGTCACTTCACCACTCAAGGCGGCGTAGATGTCGGAAGCAGCCTTGACCGACTCTATCACCCCCAGCGGCTCGCCCTGGGTGATCGTGGTGCCGGGCTCGGGGAGTTCCAGATACGTGATATCGCCGAGTTCGTTCTGCGCGAAATCACTTACACCCAGCGTCGCTTCGTCACCATCAACTTTGGCCCACTCATGGCTCTTGGTGAAATACAGACCCGCAGGAATCTCAACCATGCTCAGTTCACTCCTCTTCGATCAGCGCTCAGCGCCACGTCTAGCGTTTGTAGAACGGCGTGCGGACCTGCTCCGCACCAACCGCTTTGCCACGAATCATGATTTGCAGGGGTTTCCCGACACCGGCGACCGATTTGTCGATGAGCGCCAGCCCAATGTTCTCGCCCAGTGTCGGAGACGACGTGCCGCTCGTCACGAAACCGACGTCCTTGCCGTCGACCTGAACGTCGAAATGGGCACGCGGCACTCCACCTCGCTCGACCATCTTGAAGCCCACGAGGCGGCGTGTGACGCCTTCTTCCTTCTGCTTGACGAGCGCATCGCGGCCAATGAAGTCGCCCTTATCGAGCTTCACCGCCCAGGAGAGTCCGGCCTCGAGTGGCGTGATCTCCTCAGAGAGCTCGTTGCCGTACAACGCCATCTTGGCCTCCAGGCGCAAGGTGTCGCGAGCGCCAAGACCGATCGGTTTGATGCCTTCGCTGGCGCCAACCTCGAGCAGCCTGTTCCAGATGGCAAGTGTCTGGTCGATGGGACAATAGATCTCGAAGCCGTCTTCTCCGGTATAGCCGGTACGAGCCACCATACACGGCGACTCATTGACGGTCGTCTCGACCGCGCTGAAGTACTCGACATCGGACAGATCAGTATCGGTGATTTGCTGCAGAATCGACTCTGCCAGCGGACCTTGAATGGCGATCATGCCCGTTACACTCGATACGTTCTCGACCGAAACGTCGAGATCTTTGCGATTATCACGCTGTTCATGCAGCCACGCGACGTCACGCTCGGCATTGGCCGCGTTGATGACGACGAAGTAGCCGTCCGCATCCGGTCGCCGATAGACGATGATGTCATCGATCGGGCAACCAGTCGGCAGCAGCAACATCGAGTACTGCGCCTGACCGGGCTCCAGTTTCGAGACGTCATTCGTTGTCACGTATTGAAGGAAAGCCAGTGCTTCTGGGCCGCGAACGTCGACCTGGCCCATGTGCCCGAGGTCGAACAACCCGGCTTTGTTCCGCACCGTATTGTGTTCGTCGATGATTCCCGTGAACTGGACGGGCATGTACCAGCCAGCGAACTCGACCATTCGCCCGCCAAGTTCCTCGTGTCTCTCAGAGAGAGGCGTCCTCTTGAGTTCAGACACGCGCCGATCTCCTTCCCGAAGTCGCAATCAAACCGACCGATTGTAAGGACCGGCCGGTCAATACGTCAACCTCAGACGCCAACCATCAGACTCGCTCGAATGAGAGCTTGTCCATCTCCATCTGCACCGGGACCGGGTAAACGCCGGTAAGACATGCCGTGCAGAAGCGGTCGCGTGGCAGATCGATGGCACGCTGCAGGCCTTCGAGGCTCAAATACTTGATGGAATCAGCGCCGATTGCCTTGCCAATCTCGTCCACGGATTTGTTCGCAGCGATGAGTTCGTCGCGACGAGCCATATCCACTCCGAGATAGCATGGCCACATGATCGGTGGAGCGTGCACCCGCATATGTACCTCACGCGCCCCATTCTGTCGCAGAAGATCAACGATGGGACGGCTGGTGGTGCCGCGAACGATGGTGTCGTCAACGAGGACAACGCGTTTGCCTTCGAGCACTTCCGGCAACGCGTTGAACTTCAGTTTGACTCCTTGCTCGCGCAGGCGCTGATCCGGCTGGATGAACGTCCGGCCGATGTAGCGATTCTTAATGAGTCCCTCAGCATAAGGAATGCCTGATGCCTGAGAGTAGCCGATAGCTGCGGGCACCGCCGAATCGGGCATTGGCACGACCAGATCCGCATCGACATTGTGCTCACGCCAGAGTTCTGCGCCCATGCGTTGCCGCACCAGGTGCAGCCGCTTGCCCATCATCTGGCTGTCGGGACGCGCGAAATAGATGAATTCGAAGATGCAGGTCGCCTGCTTCCCGTCCCAGTCATCCATCTTGTAGCTGCGGAATCCGTCCACATCGATCACGACGATTTCGCCTGGATCGATGTCGCGCACGAAGGTCGCGCCGATCGTGGCCAGAGCACACGTCTCGGAAGCGATGACCCAGCCGTCCTCGCCGATACGTCCAAGGCAGAGTGGTCGAATCCCTTTCGGGTCACGGACACCGACAAGAGCATCCTTGGTCAGGATTGCCAGGCTGTAGGCTCCGAGAAATCGCGCCATGGCTCGTCGAACGCGAACGTCGATCGTTGGTCCGTGGCTCTGGGCAATAGCCCAGGTGAGCGCTTCAGTGTCGGTGGATCCTTCGAACTTGACGCCATGATCCATGAGATCGCGCCGCAGGATCGCACTGTTGACCAAGTTGCCGTTATGGGCCACCGCGACGTCACCGTAGTCACCATGGACCAAGAAGGGTCCTGCGTTTTTCGCCTGACTGGATCCGGTGGTGGAATAGCGTGTGTGGCCAATGGCCATGTGGCCGGTGAGACGTGAGAGGTCATCCTCGGAGAACGCGGTGTTCACCAAACCCATGCGAGTGTGATTTCGCAGGCGGTTACCGTCCGCGGTGGCGATGCCCGCGCTCTCCTGTCCCCGATGCTGCAGCGCATAGAGACCGAAGAAGGTCAGCCGGGCAACATCCTCATGCGGCGCGTAGACCCCAAGGACGCCACACTCCTCACGAGGTTCGTCGAACGGCATCAGGGGCTGCCCTTCCTTAATCAATTCGTTTCCAAACTCAAGTTTATCACGCCGCGTAAGTAATTCTCGCCGCGCGGGCTAAACCACCAGCGCCGAGTTCCAGGCACGCCCGAGCTCGTCAACGGACGTTTCAAGCCATCCCTCGATGACGAATGTGCTACCCTCGGTGTGACCGAGCTTGATGAATGGAACGTTCGAATCCTCGAACAACTTCTCCACGTCTGATTCCGAGCCCGGACGAGCCTGAATTAAGATGCGCGAGGCCGCCTCGCCAAACAGTGTCAAATCCGCGCGGCCGCCATTGACGACCGCGAGCGCGCTCACGTCGAACCGACCGCCAACGCCACCCTGGATGCACGATTCGGCCAGCGCGACAGCCAGACCACCCTCTGAGCAATCGTGCGCCGCTGTCACCATCCGCGCACGAATCGCCTTGCGGGTGACGTCCTGAACACGCCATTCAAGATCGAGGTCGAGCTGGGGTGGTGTTCCAGCCGTCTTGCCGTGAACGCGGGACAGATACTCGCTGCCCCCCAACGAGGAAGCCGTCGGGCCAATCAAGTAGACGGTTCCATGTGGTTCAAACGCTGAACCGGTATGCAGACTGACGTCGTCGAGTACCCCAACCGCGCCGATCGTCGGTGTCGGCAGAATGGACTCGTTGCCGGTCTGGTTGTACAGACTCACGTTCCCGCTCACAACTGGAGCTTCAAGTGAGCGACAGGCTGCGGCCATGCCTTCGACGGCCCGCTTGAGCTGATAATAGACTTCCGGCCGCTCCGGATTACCGAAATTCAGGCAGTTGGTGAAGGCGACCGCCTCGCCGCCGACGCAGGCCACATTGCGCGCCGCCTCGAGAACGGCATGCATGCCGCCGCTATACGGTTCCAGATAGCAGTAGCGCGGATTGCAGTCGGTCTTCATGGCCAGCGCGCGATTGGTTCCTTTGATGCGAATAACCGCGGCGTCACCGAATCCCGGTCCTACCACGGTGTTGGTCATGATCGTCGAGTCGTATGTTCGGGTAATCGGGTAACGACTTCCGATATTGGGTGACGAGAGAAGCTGCAGTAGAGCTTCTTCCGCACTCAATTGACCGGTGACACCGATGTCCGGCAGACTCAACGGATCGAATGCACGCAAGTCAATGACTTTCTGCGACTCGCGGCTCTCCCGCACGTAGGTCGGGCACTCGTCGGTCAGAAGGATCGCGGGGATTTCGGCCACCACCTCTCCTGCGTCCAACACGCGGACGATGCCGTCGTCTGTGACTCGTCCAATGACGTCTGAATGCAGATCCCAGTGATCGAAGACAGCACGCACTTCGTCGAGACCGGCTTCGGTCACAATGACGAGCATGCGCTCCTGGCTCTCGGACAGCATTACTTCGTACGGCGTCATGCCCAATTCACGTCGTGACACCTTGGCAACGTCAATCTCGATTCCCAGTCCACCGCGACTGGCACTCTCGACCGTCGAGCTGGTCAGGCCAGCAGCACCAAGGTCCTGCATTGCGACCACATGTTCGGTCTGTAGCACTTCCAGGCAGGCCTCGAGCAACAGTTTCTCAAGGAACGGGTTGCCAACCTGAACCACACCGCGATGCGACTTTTCGGGATCGTCGACCGAAGCGAACGTTGCGCCGTGAATGCCATCGCGTCCGGTGTCGGCGCCGACCAGCAACACCAGGTTGCCAACACCCGACGCCTTGGCCCGCATCAGGTCGTCTCGTTTCGCCACACCCACGCACATTGCGTTGACCAGTGGATTCCCCGAATAGGAACGATCGAAGAAGACGTCGCCCGCTACCGTCGGGATACCCAGGCAGTTGCCGTAGCCGCCGATACCGCCTACCACGCCGCTGAAGAGATAGCGATTGCGCGGTTCGGTGAGCGGGCCAAACCGGAGTGAATCCAGTACCGCGACCGGGCGGGCGCCCATGGTGAAGATATCGCGTACGATGCCTCCAACCCCTGTGGCCGCACCTTCATACGGTTCGACGGCCGAGGGGTGATTGTGCGACTCGATCTTGAAGACCGCCACCAGCCCCTCACCGACATCGACTGCTCCAGCGTTCTCTCCAGGGCCTTGAGCGATACGCGGGCCTTCGGTGGGAAGCAGTCGCAAGAGTGGTCGCGAAGTCTTATAGCCGCAGTGCTCGCTCCACATCGCGCCGAACATGCCCAGTTCGACCTCGTTTGGCGCGCGTCCAAGCTTCTCGACCACCAGATGGTATTCGTCCTGGGTCAGGGCGACCTCGGCCAGGATCTCCGGCGTTATCTCAACCAACGGAATCTGTTCCTTCGCTCCACGCTCGCCAGCTACCTGGCGGCCGCGGTGATCCCTGCTTCCAACACCGAAGACAGGACCTTCAGACCATCGTCGCTGCCAATTAGCCGCTCGAACGCACGCTCGGGATGTGGCATCAGCCCCACCACGTTGCGTCCCTCGCTGCAGATGCCGGCAATGGCGTTCAGCGATCCATTCGGATTTGAGTCCGGCGTGCGATTTCCAGCCGCGTCGGTGTACCGGAAGACGACCTGGCCGTTTGCCTCGAGCCGCTCGACCGTTTCTGGATCGGCGAAATATCGTCCGCCCCCGTGCGCGATCGGGAGTCGCAAAACGGTTCCGTCGTCGATGCCAGCCGTCCACGGCGTGTCGCTGCGCTCAACCCGCGTGTGGACCCAAAGCGAGCGAAACTGCAATGAGGCGTTTGGCAGCAGCGCCCCCGGGAGCAGTCCGGCCTCGGTCAGCACCTGGAATCCATTGCACATGCCCAGCACCGGGCCGCCTCGAGCGGCGAATTCGGCGACCGAGTCCATGATTGGCGCAAACCGGGCGATGGCCCCCGCTCGCAGATAGTCGCCGTATGAGAAACCACCCGGAATCAGCACACAGTCGAAGCGACTCAGGTCGGTGTCGCGATACCAAACCGGTTCGACCGGTTGCTTCAATCCGAGTTCGACCGCTTTGAGCGCATCGTGATCGCCGTTGCTTCCAGGAAAGGTGATGACTGCGAATCGCATATCGCCCTTACTCCGTTCCTGCAGCCGGATCTTCAGCCAGCGTAAAGCGGTATTGCTCGATCACCGGATTGGCAAGCAGCTTGTTGCACATTTCGGTGACACGCGTCTCGGCCGCAGATGAGCTATCACCTTCGACCCACACCTGAATGAACTTCCCGGCACGCACCGACTCGACTTCACCGTAGCCGAGCATATGCAAACCATCTCGAATAGCCAGCCCTTGTGGATCGTTCACAACCGGTTTCAACGTCACGTAGACGTCGGCACGCCAGCGCGTCTTGACCTTTGCGGATGATGTCGACACGGACACCTTTCCCTCCACCGCTAATCGAGCGGAAATAGCTGACGGCCAGTGAGCCGCGCGTACGCTTCCATGTATTTACGAGATGTTGCGTCGACAATGTCGTCCGGCAGTGCTGGCGCGGGCGGCTCGCGATCCCAACCGGACGAAGTAAGCCAATCCCGAACGAATTGCTTGTCGAATGACGGCTGCGCCGAACCGGGCGAGTAGCGCTCGGCATCCCAGAAACGGGAGCTATCCGGTGTCAGCGCCTCGTCGATCAAAGTCACCTCACCATCGATCTGTCCGAACTCGAACTTGGTATCGGCGATGATGATTCCCTGGTTTCGCGCGTGTTGTTCGGCTGCCTGATAGACACTCAACGTCGTATCGCGCAGCTTCGTCGCGAGCTCGGTTCCAACCATGTTGGTCATGTCGGCAAAGCTGATGTTTATGTCATGACCAGAGCTCGACTTGGTGGCCGGGGTGAATATTGGCTCGGGAAGTTTCGAACTCTCGACCATTCCCTTCGGAAGCGGGATGCCAACTACCGAGCCTGATTCCCGGTACTCCGCCCAGGCAGAACCTGACAAATATCCGCGCGCAACGCATTCGATGTCGACTCGCTCCGCTCGTCGGACGATCATGCTCCGACCAGCAAGCAATTCACGATCGAAGCTCACTTCGTCTGGCAGCGTGGACACGTCCGTCGTGATCAAGTGATTGGGCACGATGTCGCCGGTCATGTCGAACCAGAATTTCGAGAGTTGCGTGAGCACGATTCCTTTGTTCGGGATCCCCGATGGCAAAATCGAGTCGTATGCCGAGATCCGATCGGTCGCGATCATCAACAAACGATCGCCAAGATCGAACGTCTCTCGCACCTTGCCGCGGCTGAAGACCTTCAGCCCAGGAATATCGAGATGGTCGACCAGAACTGCCACACGCCCCCTCTTATCCCGCCGAAACCGGCGATGCCACATCCAGACCGAGCCGTTTGAACGTCGCGTTGATGTGTTGCAGATGCGGTTTCACGTCGAAGACATCGTCGAGTTGTTCATCGGTCAACCGCGATCGAACTTCAGGATCTTCACGCAAGAGCTTGCTCAGATGCACGCCATCATCCCACGCAGTGTGAGCGGAATGCTGCACGATACGATACGCCTGCTGACGGTCCATACCCGACTCGACCAATGCCAGCAGTACTCGCTGAGAGAAGATCGCACCATGGGTCGATTGCAGGTTTGCCAGCATGCGCTCCGGATAGACCTTCCAGCCGGAGACGATCTCGGCCAGCAGGTCAAGCATGTAGTCGAGCAAGATAAAGGCGTCCGGGAAGGTGACGCGTTCGGCAGAGCTATTGCTGATGTCACGCTCATGCCAGAGGGTGATGTTCTCCAACGCCGTGACCGCATACCCGCGCACCAGACGAGCCAGACCGCTAATGCGCTCGCTCTCGTGCGGATTGCGCTTGTGCGGCATGGCCGATGAGCCCTGGTTGCCCGGATCGAATGGTTCCTCGAGCTCGCGCACTTCTGTCCGTTGCAGATGCCTGATCTCGGTCGCGAATTTGTCGAGCGAGGACGCCAGCAGGGCCAGCGACGTGATCACATGTGCATGCCGGTCACGCTGGATGATCTGGGTCGAGACGGGCGCCGGGCGTAGTTCGAGCTCGGCGCAGACATCCTCCTCGACGTCCGGTGGAACGTTGGCATGAGTGCCAACCGCCCCGGAGATCTTGCCAACACGGATGTCCTCGCGCGCCGCCTCCAGACGAGTCCGATGGCGGCGGAGCTCGTCGTACCAGACCGCCAATTTGAACCCGAAGGTAATGGGTTCGGCGTGAACCCCGTGCGTGCGACCGATCATGACCGTGTCACGATGCTTGATCGCTTCACGCCCCACTGCGTCGATAAGAAAGTCGATATCTTCCAGCAGCAGGTCGATTCCTTGCACGATCTGCATCGCCATGGCGGTGTCAATGACGTCTGAACTGGTCAGCCCGAGATGAATGAAGCGCGCGTCTTCTCCGACCGTCTCGCCCATGGCTCGCAAGAAGGCGATGACGTCGTGGTCCGTCTCCTTTTCGATCTCCTTCATGCGATCGAGATCGCAACTCGCTTTGCGAATCTTCTCCATCGCGTCAGCGGGAACCACGCCCCGATGTGACCAGGCCTTGGCGACCGCGATCTCCACTTTCACCCAGAGATCAATCTTGTTGCGCTCGCTCCAGACGCGCCCCATTTCTGGGCGCGTATAACGGTCAATCACCCGTCAACTCCTCGTCGATCATGATCGGCGCGCCGGAGAGGGCACCGTCCCGTATCGGATTCAATGCGGTCACTGTGACCAGTCGATTTTCAAGATTCGCACGTGATGGAACGTAGACGCGCAGATAGTTTCCGGTAAAGCCGGACCAGACCGGCATATCTGGAAGCACGTCATCGTGCGATTGTTCGAGCAGGACCTGAACCGTCTGTCCGAGATGCTGATTCACGAAAGATTCATGCAAGCGATCGCCAATTACACGCAGTCGTGCCGAGCGGCGTTCCTTGACCCTTGCAGGGATGTGATCCTGCATCTCGGCGGCGAGCGTGTCACGTCGTGCCGAGAAGGGAAATACATGCAGCTTGGCGAACGCCATCTCCTCGACGAACGCACAGGTCTCGTCGAATTCCGCGTCGGTTTCGCCTGGAAAACCGACTATTACGTCGGTCGTCAGGCCAATCTCCGGTAACTCCTGTCGCAGACGGCGAACCGAGCGGCGGAACTGCTGCAAGTTGTACCAGCGCTTCATACGCCGCAAGACCGTTGCGCTACCGCTCTGCAATGCCATGTGCAGGTGCGGCGCCATGCGCGGGCGCTTCAGGATTGAAATGAAGCGCTCGTCGATCTCATGCGGTCCAACAGAGGTGACCCGCAGTCGCTCGATGTCGGTATGGTCCAGCACATATTCCAGCAGATCGCCAAGTCGTAGCGTGCTTTCTCCGACTGGCCACTTGTAGGTGCCGACGTGCGTTCCGGTCAGCACTACTTCGCGGTAGCCGCTTTCGACCGCCTGTCGGACTTCGGCTGCGATCGCTTCTGGGCTGACATTTCGCGGTCCGCCCCGCGCTTTCGGAATCACGCAATAGGTGCAGTGCGCCCGGCAGCCCTCTTGAATCTTGATCATGCGCCGTGTGCGTGTCTCGGCTTGCACAATCGGACTCTCGATATCGAACGCCTGATGCGACCAGTCAACATACGCCAGAATATCGTCGACCACGGTCAGCTTCTCAATGGACCCTGCGACGAGATCTACCTCGTCCATCGCATGCAGATCTTCCGGCGAAACCGCCGGGTAGCAGCCAATCGCGGCAACCAGGGAGTCAGGATTCTGACGCTTGGCCCGCCGCAACATCTGCCGTGAGCGACGATCCGCTAGATGCGTCACGGTACAGGTGTTAACGATGTAGACATCGGCCTGGTCAGTAAACTCAACCTCGGTTAGACCTGCATTTCTGAGGTCACGCCGGATCTCTTCTTCGTCGCTCTGATTGAGTTTGCAGCCGAGGGTGCATATGGCGAAGCGCGGCCTGGGCCGCGAGGCGTTGGTGGACTCGATCAAAGGAATTGGAGCTTTCATCTTCCCAATCGCGCAGGATCGCTCAACGTCATCCAGATTATACATCGACTGTCTTGCGTACGCTCCTCGAACCTTGGTGTCCGTACTTCAGCGGGCAACCCAACCGGACCGATGGGAACGGTACTTTCGTCAGTTGAAAGTGTAGCCCAGGCGGGCTATAGTGAGCGTGGCGTCAACTAGGTTGATGTCGGCGGGAAGCGTGAATGATCGCATCATGTAGCGCCCGGACTTGTCGTGGAGGCGACAAGTTGACGCGGTGGAGACTGAGCGAAGTATTCGGCGGGTGGTCTCCCGGCTAGCACAGTCGTAACGGTTGCTTCAAAAGCGTCGAGTGATCGACGAGACAGAATGCAATCGAAGTGCATTGCCCCTCTCACAATGTTCCCGCCAAACAGAGAGTGTCAGCATTGACGACGACGCTGGGCATCATTTGTGCCCATGCTCTGGTACGATCGTGCGCCAACATTCGATGTTGGGCGCAATCGTGCGGGAAAGGGACCTTCCATGTGTGGAATTTTTGGGTATGTCGGATCCTCCCAGCCGGGCGGAACCATGATTCTGGATGCGCTGCGTAAGCTCGAGTACCGTGGATATGACTCCTGGGGCGTGGCAGTCGGCGCAAACGGCCACATTGACGTGGCCAAGAAGGCCGGCCGGATCGGTGATGCGGTTGCGACGCTGCCAGACGCACAAATCGGCTTCGGTCACACTCGCTGGGCGACGCATGGCGGCGTCACTGACGCGAACGCGCATCCTCACCTCGACTGCACTGGTCGTTTCGCCGTCATCCACAACGGCATCATCGAAAACTACAAACCGATCAAAGATCGACTCATTGCTCGTGGACACCAGTTCTACAGCGAAACCGACACTGAAATCGTGGCCCACCTCATTGAAGATATTTACGAAGCCGACAAAGAGGGCGACCTCATTGCCGCGGTTCGTCAAGTGTTTGGGCAGCTTCGCGGCCTGAATGCCGTCATCGTGATGGACAACAAGACACATCAACTGGTCGCGGTGAAGAACGTGTCTCCGCTGGTGCTTGGCAAAGGTGACAAGGGTTTCTACCTGGCCTCAGACGCGGTGGCACTTGTCGGGCACGCAAGCGAAGTTCATTACCTTGAAGATGGACAGGTAGCATGCCTCTCGTCCGATGGATTGTCACTCTGGTCGGCGGAAACCGGTGCACGTCAGGACGCCGACTTCCGACCGCTGCTGCTTAGCGAGGCGGACACGTCGCTCGGTGGGTATCCGCACTTCATGATCAAGGAGATCCACGAGCAGCCTGGGGTCTTGCGTCGCATCGGAATGGAATACTCCGATCCGGTCAAAGAGCTCGCGGGCCTTATTCGCGAATCGTACGGTGCGTTCCTCGTTGGAAGTGGCACGGCGAGCTACGCGGCTCTTTCGGGTTCATACCTCTTCTCACGTATCGCTCGCCGCCACGTGAACTTCACCGTGGGCTCGGAATTCAAGTACCAGGAGCACTTCATCACGGACCGCAGTCTGGTAATTGCACTGTCGCAAAGTGGTGAGACCGCCGACGTCATCGAGAGCGTGTTGGCGGCGAAAAAACGTGGTGCCAAAATTGCGGCGCTGGTGAATGTAACAGGCTCGACACTCGATCGACTCGCTGACTTCAGCATTCCCCTCGGCGCCGGGCCGGAGCAATGCGTCCTGTCAACCAAGGCGTACACCGCCAAGCTGGCGATATTGCTCATGGTGGCGCACGAGTTGAATGGAAGTCTTCACGTGGCGCGCGAGCTACTTTGGCAAGCGGTCGACGGCATCGAGCAAGCCATAGCGCCGAACTCTGCTAACTTGATCCAAGCGATCGCGTCGTCAATTGTCGATCGTGAGCACTGCTTCATCATTGGCCGAGGTCTCTCGTACCCAACGGCGCTAGAAGCAGCGTTAAAGATCAAGGAAGTAAGCTACATGCATGCCGAGGGCTTCGCTGGAGGCGAGCTCAAGCATGGCGTCATCGCGCTGGTCGAGAAAGGCACTCCATCAATCGTATTCTCACCACTCGACGAGTCTCGCGATGATATTCTCTCGGGAGCGATGGAGATGAAGAGCCGAGGCGGCAACATCATCGGTATTTCGCCGGAAAACGACGATATCTTCGACATCCACATTCCGGTAGCCGACGTTGGCGATGCCTCGCCAATTCTCAACGTGATCCCGGCGCAGCTGCTCGGCTACCATCTGGCGCTCCTGCGAGGCTACGATCCCGACAAGCCGCGGAACCTGGCCAAGAGTGTGACGGTAAAATAAGCGTGGAACGTTTGCTCGACACCCATTGCCACCTCGACCTGGAAGTGTTTCAGGCCGACCGAGACGACGTGATCGATCGGGCGCGTGCAGCGGGTGTCGAGCAAATGATCGTCATCGGATTCAACCCAGAGCGCTGGGATACCGGTGCTCGACTGTGTCAGCCAGACGCCGGCCTGTTTCTCGCTGTCGGCCTTCACCCGACCGACGCCGAACAATATAGTAATGAACTCGAACGACGACTCAAAGAGACGGCCATCCGCACCGATGCAGTCGCAATCGGCGAAACCGGCCTCGACTATCATTGGAAAGCTGACACGGCCGCGAAGCAGAAAGAAGCGTTCTCCCGCCAAATCGAGCTCGCGAAAGAATTGGATCTCCCGTTTGTCATACACCAGCGGGAAGCCGAGCAGGACACGCTCGAGGTCTTGCGCGCATCGTCTCCTCCGCATCGGGGAGTGATGCATTGCTTCACCGGAGACGCTAGCTATCTGGAACAATGTCTCGATCTTGGCTTGCACATTGGATTCGGCGGAGCGGTGACCTTCCGTAAGCTGAAGACATTGCAGCAGGCAGCGCTCCAGGCGCCAATTGACCGGATTCTGCTCGAAACCGACGCACCGTTCATGACGCCGAGCCCGCATCGC
Organism: uncultured Chloroflexia bacterium; assembly: GCA_963782955.1. Lineage (GTDB taxonomy): Bacteria > Chloroflexota > Chloroflexia > Thermomicrobiales > Thermomicrobiaceae > CALAGB01. The sequence goes on from CAWALJ010000004.1 coordinate 179,164, forward strand.
GGCACACGAAATGAGCCCGCCTACGTGCGGTTCGTGGCGGAAAAGCTCGCCGAGCTGCGTGGCGTATCAGTCGTCGAAATTGCTGAAGCAACGACTGCCAACGCGGTCACGCTGTTCCGGCTCGATGAAACGCGAACACCTCATCCAGGAGCGAACTAGATGCTAGTGGTTCTTGCTTCCGGAAATCAGGGCAAAGTACGTGAATTGAAGGACTTACTGCCTGACTGGGTGGACGTGAAGACGGCCACCGAGCTTCGGGCCGAGCTTCCCGATGAGACCGGCGAGACGTTTCTCGATAATGCCTTACTCAAGGCCCGTGCGGTTATGGATCAAACGGGCTTGGTGGCAATCGCTGACGACTCCGGACTCGAAGTAGATGCCCTGAATGGTGCACCCGGTGTACGATCGGCCCGATTCGCTGGTGATCCTGGAAGCGACGAAGCAAACAACGCACTGCTTATCTCGCGGCTCACCGGTCTCGGCGCCGGGAAACGCGGTGCACGGTTCCGTTCTGTCGTGGCAGTCGTCGCGCCAGATGGGACTGAATTCTGGGACGAAGGTACGGTCGACGGCGAAATCCTGCCCGAACCGATGGGGTCCAACGGGTTTGGCTACGATCCGTTGTTTCAACCGACCGGTCATCAGCGAACGTTCGCACAATTGTCTCTTGACCAGAAGAACGAAATAAGTCATCGTGGTAGAGCATTTCGCAAGATCGCGCCGCGTCTTATCTCATACCTGCAATCACATCAAGCGGTTGGAAATAACGGGGCCGATGGCTCCAAACAGACATCAAGGTGACATCAATGACCGACGTTCAATCAATCGAAGCAGCCAGAGTTACCCGCCGTTCAGCTCGCCGGGCGCCGCTACCACTGGTCGCGGTCGCCGGAGTGCGTGGCAAATCGACGATCGTCTGGCTGCTGAATCACATGCTGCGGGCCGCCGGCCGCTCGGTCGGCGTCTGGTCGAGCACTGGCGTCTACGTCGACGGAGAGCGACAGGACGGTGAACTCGGACCATGGAGTCATGTGCTGGAGGCGGCGCAGTCGGGTGACCTCGACGTGGCCGTTCAGGAACTCGAAACGCCACTCGTGACCGGCGTCGGTCTGCCCGAAGGCATCTACCCGCTCGCGGCGATATCGACACTCTGTGGCAACAACGAGGAGTGCTTGATCAGTCCCGAGGCCAGTCAGGGAGCGCTGGCACAAGCAATCGTGGCCCGGGCGGTGCGGCCTGATGGCGTCCTCATTCTGAACGCCGACGATCATGCCGTCCTGGAGGCCGCTGGGCACACCAACGCGGAGATCGTCGTCTTCGCCCTTCACCAAGATAACCCCGCCTTGCGTCGCCATCTCGGTGAAGGCAAGGCTGCGGTTTGGGTGCAGGACGGTCACGTCGTTGTGGGCACGCGCTCGATTCAACGACATCTGCTCGATGTTTCGGAGGCACATTTCACGCTCGATGGAGCGCTCACGTTCCAGGTGCAGAACCTGCTGTGCGCCGTTGCACTGGCAGTCGGGCTGGACATTCCCGATCCAGCCATTCGCGAAGCGTTGCGCGCGTTCACGCCGGACCCCGTTTGCCTGCCCGGAAGCTGCAATATCTTCCGCGTGCGAAACTCAACGATCGTGGTCGATTCCGCCCGCCAGGTTTGGACCCTTCGCTCGCTAACGCGAGGCATTCGTCACCAGCAACACCGCCGCATGATCACCGTGGCGGGATGCTTCCCTCATCTTCCCGATTACCAGGTGATCGAGGCTGGTCGTCTCCTCGGACGACTTGGCGGAGCTATCATCCTGCACGCTGAGGAAATGCACCGTGCCAACATCGATCTGATGATCGACGGGATCGCTCAAAACGAGATTCCACCATTGGTCCTCTCGATGCCTGACGAGCAGGAAGCGATCTCTCATGCGATGCGCATGCTGGGCGACGGGAGCCTTTGCCTACTGGTTACCGAGGATGTTGACGACGCGGTAACGGCAATCCGCCGTCTTTCCTGACCTCGCACTTGCATCTTTTAAGCTTGGTGACGACTCCGTCGACGTATCTCTTGACGAGGAATTCGGAGTGTCCAGGGCTCTGTAACTGATCAAGTTGCATTCCCTCGGATGACGTCGTCTTCGGGCCAGCTCTGCGCGCGCCGCAGGGAAACGGCCGGCGTCGCGCCCGCAAGTGCCACTTGCGGGCGCGACAAATTTGGCAATATGTGCTATCTGAGAACCTGGCGGCGACGCCGTGTCGCGTCGATAACGAGCGCAATGAAATGAGAGGGATCAATGACCACCTCCGTGGTTGAAGTCGGTTCGGCGGTCAGTCGACCGGGCCATTACGCGTACGGATCGATTCGCGTGCTCGATCTTCCGACCGGCGGGCATGAAGAGATACCGGTCGTCATGGCGCAGGGCGAAGAATCCGGCCCGATCGTGTGGGTGACCGCCAACATCCACGGAGGCGAACTGACCGGCATTGCCAGCGTCCACCGCGTACTTCGCCCAGAGCTGCCCAAGGAACTCCGCGGAACATTTGTGGTCCTCCCGACAATCAATCCTGCCGGCCTGCAAGTCATGCAGCGCTATCCCTACTACGAGCCCAAAGACCCCAATCGAGTCTGGCCAGGATTCCGCGAGGGTTCGTCAACGGGTGTACCTCCCGCCATTTACCAGCAGGTCGCCAGTCAGATCTATGAGGCCGTTGTGGCGACGAATCCGGACTGCCTGCTGGACCTGCACAACGCGTCCATCGATTCGATTCCGTTCACGATTCGCGACCGCGTGTTGTACCCACAGGAAGGAACCGACGCTCAACGAGCCACGGCCGATAAACTGGCCGAGCGCCTCGACTGGCTAGCCAACGTATTTGGGCTGTCACTCGTCAACGAGTCTCCAGCCGCGAAGTACGTTGAGTTGGCGCTGCATCGCTCGGTCGCCGGGAGTATGGTCAACACGGCGGGCATTCCCTCGTTGACTTTGGAGCTCGGCATGGGAATGGCGATTGATCCCGCGGCGGTGGAGGCCGGTGCCGCTGGCATCATCAACGTGTTGCGAGCCTTCGACATGCTGCCTGGCGAACCAGAGCAAATTACGTCGGTGCCGGTGATCGACCTCGGATTCCAGGTGCGCCGCGATGACTCGGCACGCGCGCCGGTTTCCGGCATTTTGCAGAGCATGGTACGGCCAGGCCAGCCCTTCGGCGCAGGCGATCTGCTCGCGCGAATGGTTGACATCTACGGCCGACCAATAGACGGCGGCGAGATCGTGGCGAAGGCAGATGGTTGGCTCATCGGTTGGAGTAACGGGATCGCCAAGTATCGTGGGCAGCCAGTCGCATCTCTGGCCATTC
>CAWALJ010000005.1:0-668427 GCA_963782955.1 uncultured Chloroflexia bacterium
ACGATTGTCGATCCAACCTGTTCGTCGTTCCGATTGTTCGTTCATGCCTGTACCGCTGTCGTCCTACACTTTCGATCTGCCGACCGGTTGACGCCTGACGTGGACGTTCGGACGTCGACGCGTGACTTCCGTCAGTTCAGATGATAGCGAACAACCGGCGTTTGGTAGTGCTGAACAATCGGCCCATTAGTACCGTCTTTGGTCCCCCATCATGACTCGGCTGGCTGGACCTGCGGGTATACTAGCCGTGATGAACGCACTGAGGACTGTGAATTTAAACGGTTGAAATCACCTTCCTAGGAACGGGTACTTCTAACGGTATTCCGATGATCGGCTGCGAGTGTCCGGTCTGCACGTCGGAAGATCCTGGCCATCGCCGAAACCGCACCTCGGCCGTCATTCGCTTCGATGACAAGACCTATCCTGATCGACACTTCGCCCGAACTGCGCTGTCAGGCCGTTCGGTTTGGCGTCAAGCACATCGATGCGGTGCTCTTCACCCATGCTCACGCCGATCACGTGGCCGGGTTTGGACGATCTGCGGCGTTTCAATGAGCTGAAATCAGGCGCATCTGCCGGTCTTTGCCGACGGCCTATACGGCCGAACTCCTGCGCGAGCGCTTTGCCTATGGGTTTCAGGATGTCTTTCCATTCTATGGCGGCAAGCCGGACTTGCTAATGAACGTCTTCTACCGGCCCGTTCGAAGTCTTCGGGGTGTGAGGTTATCTCCGATCATGGGTGACGCACGGCCGCTGGATTGTGGAAGGGTTCCGTTTCGGTCCGCTGGTCTACGTAACGGAGCCTAGGGAATCTCCGATGAGTTCGATCGATCTCATGCGTGACGCGGACATCCTGGTCATCAACGCGTTTGCGTGAACGTCCCTCATCCAACACACCTCAGCCTTGGTGAATCGCTCGACATCATTCGCGAGGTTCGGCCTGCGGCAGGCGTATATCGTGCACGTGAGTCATGAGGTGGCGCACGCAGCCGTCGACGCGCAGCTACCGGACGGCGTCAACCTGGCCTACGACGGATTGACTGCGCGTAACGAACGCGACTGGTGACTCCGCGTTCCATTCGAAGCTTTCAGCCAATCTGCTACGATTGACTTCACAGGTCGCGTGAGCGCGGCACTGCGCAAGCGAGTCGTGCATTATCCCGCATCCGACAGTGAAGAATTTTGAACGTCCTCGGTAAATCATCTGGAGCACGAGATGGCGAAAACCACGGTTCAGCAGCTGGATTCTGGCCTCTTTGTGATCGATCACAACTTCCAGGGTGTTCCCGGCGTGATCGCGTCGTATTTACTGGCCGGCGACGACGATCTGACGCTGATCGAGACAGGGGCCACGCCCACGGTCGACACGTTGCTCGACGGCGTGCGCGAAGCCGGTTTTGACCCGGAGCAGATCACCCAGCTTGCCGTGACCCACATCCATCTGGATCACGCGGGTTCGGCCGGGGTGCTGATGCGCCGGTTGCCCAAGCCTCGGCTGCTGGTTCATCCCATCGGTGCGCCGCACATGATCGATCCCTCGAAGCTGATGACTAGCGCGACGCGTATCTATGGCGATCGCATGGAAGAGCTGTGGGGCGAGGTCGCGCCTGTCCCCGCGGATCGGGTGGATGTACTCGAGGACGGCGCCAGCTTCAGCGCCGGTGGGCGCACGCTGGTCGCGCGGCATACACCGGGTCACGCCATGCACCACATCGCCTATCACGAGCCGGAGACCGGGTTCATTTTCACCGGCGATGTGGGTGGTGTGCGGCTCGATTCGGCGGCCTACGTGCGACCGCCGACGGTGCCGCCAGAGCTGGATCTCATCCTGTGGCGAGACAGCATCCAACTGCTACGCAGCCTGAACCCGACGCGCTTCTTCCTGACGCATTTCGGTGCCTTCGATGACATCAGCTGGCATCTGGACGATCTGTTGGCCCGGCTCTTCTTCTGGTCCGGCTGGACCGACGCTCGCCTGGCCGAGGAGAGCGATACCACCGTGGTGACTGGAGAGCTCCGCGAGCGAGGCGACGCCGAAATCGTGGCGGCGACCGGCGACGACTCGCTGGTATTGCCATACGAGGTAGCGACCGCTTATCAGATGACGGTGGATGGCATGGCGCGCTATTTCCGCAAGCGCCGCCAGCAGCCGGAGCCCGCCCGTCTCTATTAGCCGGGCCATTGTCGATAGATCGCGATCGACGGAACAGACCGACGGGAGAGTGGGACGTGTCCGACAAAACCGACACGACGGTGCAGAGTGACGGAACCCGGCGACCCGAGACGGCGAAGGCGTTCGACCCGCGCAACTACTTGCGCCACATTCGTGTACGCGGGGCCGAAGTGGAATATCTCGACGTCAAATGGCGGCTCGTCTGGCTGCGTAGCGATGCATCCTGACGCTCACGTCATCACCGAACCTGGTCTCAAACAAGAACAACGTCGCCGTCTTCCGTGCCGAGGTGGTCCTACCGAGTGGTGGCCGGGCTACCGGTTACGGCAGTGAGGCACAGGGCGATTTCGCCGACTACATCGAGAAGGCGGAGACCAAGGCCATCGGCCGCGCCCTGGCGGCGCTCGGCTACGGCACACAGTTCGCGCTCGACTTCGATCTCGGCGGCGAGCAAGTCGACGCAGGGCGTTCCGATCTCACCGCAACCGCAGACAGCCGAGCCGGTTCGCGCTCCCGAGCAGACGCGAGTACGGGTTGTACCCCCGGCTGAGATGGAGATCGAGTCTCCAATCGAGACCATCGATGCCCCGGTACCGCCGACGAACCTGCGGCCCATTCGTGAAGAAGTTCAACCGAGCGAGCGCGAAGCCTTCGATGCCGCCGACTACAGTTGGAACGAGTTCTGGCGCTGGGCACGCAGCCTTGGCTACTCCAGTCGCTCTGAGCTGGGCGATCTACTCGGCCTCGAGCTCGGCGAACTCACGCCTCATGAAGTCCGCCGCCGCCTGCTGGAGTATCGCCAGGCACACGGCCTCGAAGACTGAGCCGACTCGATCATTGCAACAAACCACGAAGATATGGGCTCCGTCGCGGAAGTCACCGGGCGTGCTGAAAAGCGGTGTCGTGGAGACAGTCCGCGGCATGCGTGGGAGCCCAGTTCACGGTCGCGCTGATCGGTGCCGTACGCTCACTCACCGAACCGATCGTGATGGCCGAACTGCAGCACCACCACAAACGCCGGGAGGGTGCCCGAGTCGTAGCCCGTGCTCAGCCGGAAGCGGATGGTTCCATGTGGGAACCCGGCGGTGGCGTCCAGTTCGAAGTCGGTGGTGGTTCCGTTCGCACATCTTGCCCCAGCCATAGACGATGGCCTGATGCCCCTGCACGACCAGGGTCGAGAGATGGAGGTCGTGCAGCTGCGGAACACGGGTCGGGACGAGGAAGCCGATCGGCGCCCCACCCTGGCAGGGGCTGAAGACGTTAGCAACCACGGCACCTCTGTGGCCCTTCGATCCTTCGGCCATGCTGAGGTAGGCACAGGGAGTCGACGCGAGATTACCGGTGATGGCCACCGTCTCGAGGATGTGCTGGGTCTTGATGGTCGTGTCGGTCGTGGTGACGGTAACAGTGCCTTGAGCTACAAGGGCAGTTCCGTTTAGCAAGTTGGCAGCGAGGTTCGAGGTATCACCGATAACCTGGGCATTCGGCGATTTCACCACCGTGTACGTCAAGGCGTCAGTTGTCGTGGTGTTTAGAAGCGTCTGGGAGCGATCGATGGTGATAGAGGTCGGATCGACCCCCACGGTCACCAGCGCCGCCGTGATCGCGGCGTTATCGGACAGATCCACGCCGGTCAGTGGGTTGCCGACCAGACCCGGCACGTTGAGCTGAGCCGAGTAACTGATATCCTGCTTGACAACGGTGGTGAAGACGGTGTTCTGAATGAGTTGGCCGCCACCGTCGGCCGCGACTGGCGTCACCGGTCCGACGAGTCCCGCTGCCAGCACCAGCAGCGCCGCCAACACGCCAGTCAACCATCGCTTCCCATACATCGTGTTCATGTGTCATCTCCTCTGCCGCATGACGCCGATAACCACCACCGCTGTTTTTCAGCATAGGCACCGCAACCGGCAGATACCATGAGGAACCCACAGCTAACCCACAGGTTGACGGGGATTGGGATCGGAGATGAACGCCGTGCGGGTCCTGGAGCGCGACCCCACCTTCAGTGGGCACGCTGCCCTACTCCTCGGGTTCCGCTTCCAGCCGCCTGACGGCCTGCTCGAGATCGCAGGCCCTCGGTTGGGTGTAGATGGCCGTGGTCTCTAAGCGTTCGTGGCCCAAGGGGCGCTGGACAGTGGCGAGATCTTCACCCGCATCCAGAATGTGCTTGGCAAAGGAATGTCGCAGGGAACTTGGCGTGACGTGACCGTCCGGGCCGATATTGACCCGCTGGGGGGCTATCGACGGCGCGACGGCGACCGTTGTCTGGGATTCCGCGACGCGGACACCGACGCGGCGCCTCGTTGTTGCGACACGATCACGATGCGGAGAGCGCCGATACTTGCTCGGTGTCATACCGGGCGCGAAGATCCCCGATCGCCGCTGCGTCCGGTGCTCCCGGCTTAGCGAGGACGGTCGCTAACTCGCGGAAATAGTCCTCGTGCACCCCGGCGGGCGAGATGATTAGAAGGAGGGTCGCGGGCGCCTGCCCGGGATTCTGGAAGCCGTGCACCATCCCCGGTGGCACGCATACCACTCCGCCCGGCCCCACCCGTTCGCTCCGTTCGCCCGCGCGGATGGTGAACTCGCCATCCAGCACGCAGAAGATCTCCTCGATCGTGCGGTGCACGTGGTCGCCTGTTGCGAACCCCGGTGCCGCGATGAACTCGAGCACCGTCGGGCCGTTGCCGGCTCGTTCGCCGACCGCTTTAAACACGACCTCGGTGCCGCGCAGCGACACTCGTTCGCCCTCACCCGGTGCCAGATGCGACGGCTCCGTCGCCATGTCGAACCTCCTTATCGACGCTCGTATGCCTGTCACCACTCTAGACGCACACCCGGTAGCGGTTTATAAACGGGTTCACCGATTCTGTGTGAGCCGCGTCACAGTCGAGAGGAAGTGCAATTGTGCGCGATGTGCTCGTGCGGCTGCCGCTGTTCGCCGACCTCCCCGCCGCGGAGATCACGCGCATCAGCGATGTGGTGCGACGCCGTCGCTACGCAAAGGGCAGCCTGATCCACGCCGCGGGGGCGATGGGCGCCGACCTGTATATCATCGCGTGTGGCCGGGTGATCATTCAGCTCCCCTCCGAGCGCGGCGAGGAGTTGACGCTCCGGCTATTGTGGCGCGGTGATTTCTTCGGCGAGATTTCCCTCGTAGACGACGCGCCGTGGTACGGCGATGCGCTTGCGTTCGATGACTGCGAACTTTTGCTGCTCGGTAAGCAAGAGTTCCTGGCGCTACTCGACGCGTGCCCGAGTGTGCACCGGCGCCTGCTGGCCATCGTCTGCGGGCGATTGCGGCACAATGCCGAATTCGCGCGGAACCTGGCGTTCCTCGATGTGCCCACACGTCTGGCGCGGGCGCTCGTAACCCTGGTGGAGAGTAGCGGCTGGGGCTGGATTGGAGAGCCGCAGGAGCGGGATATGGAGGTGATCAAGATCACCCAGGGCGCCCTTGCCGCACATGTGGGAACGACACGCGAGAGCGTGAACAAGTGGCTGGGGTACTACGAGCGCCAAGGGTATCTCAGCCGGGAGCGTGACCGCATCACGGTGCTGCGACTTGCTGAGCTTCGGTCACGCGCCGAGGCGGAATAGCTGATGGGACGTGGCGCGAAGCCTTCGATGCTGCCGACTACAACTGGAACGAGTTCTGGCGCTGGGCACGCAGCCTGGGCTATTCCAGTCGCTCCGAGCTTGGCGATCTACCCGGACTCGAGCTCGGCGAGCTTACTCCCCATGAAGTGCGCCGCCGCCTGCTGGAGTATCGACAGGCACACGGCCTCGAAGACTGAGCCGACTCGATCATCGCAACAATTCAAGAAGTTGTCGTTCTCGTCTCAAAAGTCAGCCGTGATTGCAAGGAGTAAAACGCAGATTCCGATACGCGTTTCCGGGCCTGGTTCCATGCGGAAGACGCGGATTTGAGATCGTAGTAGTAGACATGTCTCACGTTTGACCGTATTCGAGATACTGCCCGACGCATACGGTTCACGAGCCGTACTTCAGCACTGCAGGCACGGCCCGATGGCGGTAGGTTTCCATGTCAATGGAAAGCCCCAGCGCGAGCGCCAGGGCCAACTGCTTGAAGACGGGGAGGTAAAGCCAGACGGGAACACTCAGCACCGATTCATCCGCAGGGCTGGCGCGTACCATCCCGCGGGGTGCTAGGTCGGAACGATGAAATCGTGCGTCGCCACAATCTGAGCAAACTCAGTACTCCCTGGCATCACGCCCGATCGGACGGCTGCAGCGAGATCGCGCAAGTAGTGCTCCCAGCCGCCCGGCGCGTTCAGATTCAGAAAGCGCACCGGCGAATCGCTCGTGTTCGCAAAGGTGTGCAGGATGCCCGGCGGCACGAGGATATAACTCCCAGCCGGCGCATCGATCTCCTCCTCACCAACGGTCAGGTGGAGCGTTCCCTCCAGGACGTAGAAGGTGTCGGTGGTGTGGCGATGGGCATGCAGTGGCGGTCCGCTTGACCTGGCTGGAAAGCGCGCCTCCACCAGGGAGAACGCGCCACCCGTGGTCTCGGCCGTCGCCTTGATGACGGCGTCCCCGCCACCGGTTGCAATACGCTCGCCCTCACCGGGCAACACCACGATGGGATCCATTGCAATCCTCCACGTTCACGTCTTTTTGGTCGCCGATTCCCAGGCCTGCGCACGATCGCAAAAAAGACGCCGACCGGATGCGGATGCGGGGAGTCCGCCATGAGTCGTATTCGGCGGCGATCATGCTAGCACAATGCATCCAAGATAAACACGGGGCCAATACCCGTCGCGGCGGCGTCCTCGCGGCGTGGTCACGCTTTCCGGTTGTGCGAGTCTAGAACAGAATCGCCGTGAGGTCGTGCACGAATCTGAGAGACTCATCGATCTGTAAGGGTACCGGTGCATGGTCCCGCAGATCCGGATCGGTCGAGAAGATCAGCACCGGAATGTCGGGCGACATGCTTCTCGGTTGCCGTGGGCCATCGCGACATGAGCGCCATCGACCAGTGCCAATAGCGGCCACCCCGATCGCCTCCTACGTGCCGTTGGCCTGGGTGTAACTCGTGCTGCCGTCGCCCAAGTCGCGGGATCGAATGCGCCATCCGTTCAGCGACTCCCCTACTGCACCGTCTCAATTGATGCACGATTGCGACACTTCCGTCAGCAACCGCGACGCATTTGTCACATGCCACCCATGACAGTTAAGTTGATAGGAGGTCGAACAAGTCAATGCCTGTCACACTTTCGCCGGTCGCCACGCGACTATCCCTCACCGCTGCACCGCAACCTGACGAATCCCGCAACACCGCGATCGACCACCGTGCTCCTCCGATGATCGAGGTCCATGACCTCTCCAAACGCGATCGTTCGGTTCACGCTGTTGACGGTGTCGGCTTCAGCGCCGCCGTCGGTGAAATCTTCGGACTGCTCGGCCATAACGGAGTCGGCAAAACGTCGATCATCCAGGCCCGGCCCCCCACACGAGCAGACCGGAAGTGACAGATGGCTCGTTCGATCATTGCAGAGTTCTTCGTGTTCGATGGGCAGTTGAACCGGATCTTCCGCCCAGTGCGGGTGTACGAAAGGAGATCACGCTGTGGATCGTCAGGCCAATCACTCGTTCATCTGGCATGAGCTTATGTCCAGAGATCCCGATGCGTCACAGCGCTTCTACGAGTCTGTCGTGGGGCTGACAGTGCAGTCGCTGGGGGAAAGTCCCAATGACTACCGCCTGCTCCTGATCGACGGACACCCTATCGGCGGTATGACCGGACCGCGGCCGGACGGTGAGCAATGGCCGTCAGGCGGACCGGCCGGTCACTGGGTCGGGTACTTTGGCACGGACGACGTCGACGGCGCGGTCGATCGAGCCAGGGAGTTGGGTGGCGATCTCCTTGTGGGACCACTCGACATCCCGGAAACGGGCCGCGTGGCGGTACTGCGCGATTCAGACGGTGCGGTATTCGGCCTGTTCAATCCGATTGCGCCCTGACCAAGCGACACGGGGCGCGGCGCGTCCGCGTAGCCCTCGAAGCACGCGCTTGAGGCGTGGCGCCAGGCGCTGACAGATCTGCCTCATTGCGCATTACGACACACCAGTGCACAGCAGAGGTTGCGCGTGGCAATGCTGCTTCGGAAGATCCGGCCGTCAGGCAACAGTCTCGCTTGCAAAGTGGTCGGCGCTGCTGATCACCCACAGTGTGGGTGTGGCCTCACGAAGAGCGTGAGCGGCAAGCCCAGTGTATCGACCAGGAAGTGTCGTGTGCGTCCGTCGACGTGTTTGTGACCTTCAAAGTCACAGCTGCCTGTGGGCTCTTCCAGCGCCCTGACGCTTCGCGCGTCCCGATCGTCAGGCTTACGGGTAACTGCCCGTAACACCGCCAGGAACTGGTGCCAAATGCCCGTCGTGGCGAAGAAGAGCCCGGCGGCGAATATCCCCGAAACGCTGAGGACGTTGGCCACCTGGCTCGCGGCGTTGATCGCATTCTGGATGGTGAGGATCGACGTTTCGGTGCCGACTAGCGGCTGACCGCGCCGTCTCCCTTCGGCCTGCTCGTGCCGTTGCAGATCCGTTTCATACCCAGGCGCTGGGGGTGTTCAACGCGTTGTTCAGCGCCTGGGTATGACCGCCGTCCGACGTTAGGATGGCGGCACAGCGCCCAAGTCAATGGCTGAGATGCGATACTTGAGCACCGTACCCCCGTCAGTGGGCCCACTTACTTGGATCGCGAACGTGTGGGTACCAGGGTCCGCGGTCACGACTGTCGAAACCGACACCGGCGGAGAGATTCCGGGGGCCAGTGAGACCACTGTCATGCCGCCTTGCGTTGTCACCGATGGCAAGAAGGTAATGTAGGGACCGTCAACGACGGTGCCATCCATCGTCGCCTGAACGAAGCAGTCATCAGAGCACCCCACCGTAGCCTGTCCCACGACCAATACCCGATGAGCCACGGTGCCGGGGATATCCAACGTCGCCGTACTGGGAAGCGTGGTAAACGACGATGAAGCGAGGATCATCACCGGGGAATAAAGTCCGCCTCCTTGCGCGGTGACGGCGTTACCCGTTCCGGGCGGTCCAGCTTGTCCTATAGCCCCCGACGGACCCGATGGCCCAGACGAACCGGCCGCCCCGGTCGGACCCGAGGGCCCAGATGGTCCTGACACCCCCGCCGGTCCAGACGGCCCGGATGTTCCCTGGGGCCCTTGAGGACCACTTGCCCCAATCGGTCCTTGCTGATTCCAGCTGATGACCATGTCCTGCCGATTACAGTGTGGCGTGCCGTTGACCGTCACGTGATAGAGCGTGCCGTTGGCCAATATATCTACCAGCGGAAAGCCGAGATTCGAGCCCGCGACGACGCAGGCCGAATACGTGGCCGGCGTTGGGCTCCCCAACGCACTGAAGACCGATCCTCCGGCAAAGGCCAGCGCCGCGATGGCCGCGTAGCTGAAGACCCGCAGGAGATGCGTTGACACGTGAACGCGTGGAAGGTGGCGCCGAGACATGGGACTCCTTTCGGCTTGGGGCGGCGTGTTCATTGACACGCGACCCACCGAAAAAATCAGACAAAGACCAGACAACCGCGCCACTATAGCACCAGAAACCGAGGATGCGAGGCGAAGCAACGCAGACTCTTTCAGACGTTCGACAGCCGTCACGCGGCGGCCGCTCATCATGGAAGGTACGCGCTGCTCTCGGCAATTCAAGAGGTGTCGGTTTGCGGTGTCGCACTTCGGCTTCAGAGCCCGGCCGCGGGGCGACCGAGGCTGCATTCCGAGTTAGTGGATGAAACACCAAAGGCGGCCGGGCTACAGATAAGGGGTCACTTCACCGTCACCGAGGTTAGCTGCCCGGTCCCGTCGGTCGACGTCTGGAACCAGACTTCCGATGGGCTTAGCCACAGTGGGTAGGATGGATCGGGCTGGCCAGTGACGGTGCCGAGCAGCGCTCCCAGAGACGAATAGAAGCGCAATTCGCCGGGAAAGGTCGCGGCCAGCACCGAGCCGTCTGGGGACCAGGCTAGGCCGTCGCCGGTTCCCTGACGCGAAAGCTCGATCGGGTCCGCTGGGTGCGCCAGCGTGATCAGGTCGACGCCGTCAAGTACGCCGGTCGTGGCCGACGCCTGAGTGAAGTGACGCAGCCGGTAGGCGATGCGTCCGCTCACCTGGCTCACCGACAAATCGCGCAGCTCGATCCCGTGTTCGCTCCCGTGTGTGTGCAGCGTCGCGAGCGTGCCGATGCGGGCGTCACCACTTGCATCCAGCATCAGACGATGCAGCGTCACATTCTGTGGCAGACCGTCGCGCCAGTTTCCTGGCTCGGCGAAGATGAGCGTCTCATCATTCACCCAGGCGGCAATCGGCTGAGCACCCGCGCGACTGCCGGATGGCACGCTCCACTGATACACCGACGTGGCTGCGGCCCGATAGCTCGCCAGCCAGAGCGTGGTCGTCCCGGCGTGGGCGTTGATGACGAAGAAGGCCAACGCCCCACCATTGGGCGAAAAGATGGGCGAAGCGTAATGCACATCGGTCGCCGAACCCACATTTGCCGGGTCAAACGCGCGGAAGTCGTACGCGGGGACTGTCCCTTTGAAGTTCGGAGCGAACGTCATCAAGCGACTCATGTCGCCAGACTGATCTGCACTGAGTTTTCCGGTTCCGATCAGTTGCTGACTCAGCGGGAGCCAGGAGAGATCCGCCATGCCGTGCGGTAGCCTGCGTCCCGTTTGCGTGATGCGATCCCAGATGACTGGATCGCCGGAGATCTGATCGCGCAGAACAATGTACTGGCCATTCATGCCGAACTGGCTCGACGCGTCGAGTTGCAGGTTGGCTTGCCCGAGGTTTACGGTTTCAGGCGCTTCGGGAGATTCCTCCCGGCGTGTGACCTTCAGTTTGTGGAAACGCGTTCGGGGCGAGCCAACCCAGAAAGGTGTTGGTGTCGCTCGTGCCGAGCTGGCTGTTCACTAATTGCACGTCGCCATTGGGCAGGATGGCCTCCATCGAAACGCTCCAGATGCCGCTTGGCCCAGAGTTATCTTTCGATGGTGTAAGCAGAAACGGTGCAGAGTTCTGCAGCATGAACGTCTGACCATCCGGCGACCAGATGCCGCTCAACGCCTGGCGCATCGCGGACGCGGTGACCGGAATCGTCTCCTGGCCGGCGAGCGTGGTGCGCCAGATTTGAGCATGCGACGTGCCCGCTGCGTCGTTGAAGACCTCCGAAAGCTCGAACAGATACCGTCCGTCTGGAGAGACACTCACGGGGTAGCTGGGCAACCCGTCCGGAGTTGCCGCCAGCATCGTCATCACTCCCAGGCGACTGACCAACGCCGTCCGCATCAGATTCGGCGACAAGATGAGCGGAGTCCCGACGGGGCTACTGGTCGCCTCGGGCGTGGCCTGATTATCCGGGTATCCAGCGACGAAGAACCTGCTGCTGTCTGGTGCCCAGAAGGGGACCGCGGAAGCGTCGATCATCATGCTGGCGACAACGTTTCCGATCTGGCCGTGCTGAATCGGCCTCAGCTCGATCTGTCTCGAAACGCCAGTCGTAATCTTCCATGTTGACATGACCACCATCGACTGATCGGGTGACGGATAAATGGCCTGGACCGAGCCGCGAAACATCTGATGCTGCTCGCCAGTCACCACGTTGATCGCGACGACGGTCGAATCGGTCTGCAATCCACTCAGATAGCTGTCGATCGGCTGATTGAGATCCTGTGACGGCTGCTCGACCTCAAGGATGGTGTCGTTGCCCAGCCAGCCGGAGAGAATGCACTTGATGCGGTCATGAAATTCGATCGTTCGTTTGATGCTTCCATCGAGGCCGAGGATGGTGAGTTCAACGTGAAGCTGCGGCTGGGCGACCGGCTCTTGCCGGGCGATCAACTGCTTGTCTGGTGAAAGGATCGACAGCCCGGCGCCGAGTCTGGGGTCTGGTGGCTGCGTCTCGAGCGGACCGACCTGATGCCGCTGACCGGTCTCCAGATTCACGGCCGTAACCTGGCCGCCATTGTCCTGCGTCAGCAGCCAACCTGAGAGCTGTGTGTCGGCGCTCGACGTGATCGCCGGTGACTGCACGGTGGATCGCGAACGATTGAGTAGGAATCCTCCCACGATCAGCACCGCTACCAACAGGGTAGAGAGTGCGGCGATCCAGACGATGCGTCCGGCTGATCGATCCTGGAGGTTGTTGGCGTCAGCGAGCAACGCGGATTCATGTTCGATCTGCTCTAACAACAGCGCGTCAATCGACTGAAACCGGTCGACGGCGGCGCGACAGGCATCGCAATGCTGGAGGTGGTGGAGCAGCGACGCGCGACTCGAAATATCGAGTGTTCGATCCCGATAACGACCAAGCGACGCCGAGTATTCGCCACAGTCAGCGATGGAGCCGCTCGCCAGCGTGGCTCGCGTACGGTAGAGATCGAGGCCAATCTGTGCCGCGCTGACACTCGCCGCGTCGGCCAGTTCCTCGGCACCTAGCTGGAATCCCAGGTGCAGGGCAAGCACGACAGCCCCGCGTGCCGTTAGCCCTGAAGCTGGAGCGAGGGGTGCTCGATCAGTGGGTTCGGTGTCTGACTGAAACAGCCGATCCTGCCATTGAGCGAGCGTCCAGCGCCGGGCCGCGGCAGCATAGAGTCGCGAAGGGCCAGACTGAGAACGCCGCGCGATGCGGTCTGCCTCGGCGGCGTCGAAGAGGAGACGCAACGACGCGCGCGTTCGCGCCAATTCCAGGCTAGTTCCCGGCATCCCTGCCTGGTCAGGGGTCGCGCGCTGTCTCCGGTCTCGATCGAACATCCCGATGCAATCTCCAACGTCTCATCAAGAGCATCGCGTGCCAGTCGTGAGTTCAATGGTAGCGTACCGGCGGCTCTCGGAAGGTGCGTGAGTTTCGTTCGTCGAGCCCACTTTGACACGGATCGCGCGAGCCCGGATACAATGCGGGCGGACAAGGAGGACGTGCGGGCAACGCGCTCGACACGGTGGTAAGGAGAACAGCATGTCCAAAGATATGACCCTCGCCGAGTGGCTCGAGGAGCGGCAGCAGCGCTTCGTCGCGATGTCGGACGACATTTGGGCGCATCCCCAGGTGGCGCTGGACGAGACCTACGCGTGCGAGTTGCAGTCGAACTTCCTGGAGGGCGAAGGTTTCAAAATCACGTCGAACGTAGGCGGAATGCCCACGGCGTTCATGGCGGAGTGGGGCCAGGGCAAGCCGATCATCGGCTTCCTGGGCGAGTATGATGCGCTGCCCAATCTGTCGCAGAAGGCGCAGACGACGCAAGAACAGGTCGTCTCTGGTGCTCCTGGACATGGCTGCGGCCACAATATGCTGGGGACCGCGGCGCTGGCGGCGGCGGTCGCGTTCAAGGCTTGGCTCGCCGACCAGGGCAAAGAGGGCACCGTTCGTTATTACGGCTGTCCGGCCGAAGAGACCGGAGCTGGCAAGGTCTTTATGGCGAATGACGGTGTCTTTCACGATCTGGACGCGGCGCTGACCTGGCACCCATGGGCGAACAACACCGTCTGGGCGTCGAGCAGTCTTGCTGTCGACCACATCAAGTTCGAGTTCCGTGGCCAGACGGCCCACGCCGCGGGCGATCCGGAGCATGGCCGTTCAGCGCTGGATGCCGTGGAACTGATGAACGTGGGCGTCAACTACCTGCGCGAGCACGTGATCCAGGAAGCTCGTATCCACTACGTCATCACTAATGGGGGTGGCCAGCCGAACGTCGTGCCGGATGACGCCGAGGTTTGGTACTACATTCGGGCGCCGAAACGCGATCAGGTCGAGGAGATCACCGAGCGCGTCATTCGTATCGCGCATGGCGCCGAGATGATGACCGACACCACGCTGACGATTCACGACCACTTTGGCGTGCACAACCTGCTGCCAAACCGGGTCGTCTCGGACGTGATGTACGACGTGCTGAAAGAGCTCGGACCGATCGACTTTGACGATGACGAGCGTGCGTTCGCCAAGGCGGTCGCCTCCGGTTATCCGGAGCGCATCCGCGCGGCAAGCATTCGTGGCAGTGGCCTGCCCGAGAGCGCGCTGGAGCAGCCATTGTTGGCCGAGGTCTTCGAACCCGGCGATCCGAACAAGATCCTCTCCGGATCGACCGACGTTTCCGAGGTGAGCTGGATCGCACCAACTGCTCAGGTGCTGACTACCTGCCATCCGGCTGGAGTCACCGGTCACAGTTGGGGCATCACCGCCTGCGGCGGCATGTCGATCGGCCATAAGGGAATGTTGCACGCAGCCAAGGTAATGGCCGTGACGGCTGCCGAACTGGCGCTCGACCCGTCGATCTTGTCGAAGGCGCATGATGAATTCATGCAGTCAACCGAAGGCAAACCCTACAAGGCGCCGCTACCGGAAGGTGCCGTACCGCCGAAACCGGTGGTCTCCAACCGCTAAAACGCTGGCAGCAACGCCCGGGTTGACTCGCCCGGGCGTTGCCGTATCCAGCCCGTGTAGGTGGTCTCGCCCCGTCTGCCGATCTCACGACCAGTCTGATGCTCCAGTGTCCGCTGAGGATCACGCTGCTGGTGGAGTGTGATGGCATTGCTTTGAATTGCGTCAGCCCGGATACAATGCGGGTGGACCAGGAGGACGTGCGAGAGATTCGTCCGTCACGATGACGAAGGAGAAGAGTATGCCTAAAGACATGAGTCCTGCTGAGTGGCTCGAGGAGCGTCAGCAACGCTTTATCGCGATGTCGGATGACATCTGGGCGCACCCCCAGGTGGCACTGGACGAGACCTACGCCTGTGAGTTGCAGTCGAACTTCCTCGAAGGTGAAGGCTTCAAGATCACCGGGAACGTCGGTGGTTTGCCGACCGCCTTCGTGGCCGAGTGGGGTAGCGGATCGCCCAAGATCGGTTTTCTCGGAGAGTACGACGCGCTGCCGAATCTCTCGCAGACGGCGAGCACCTCGCAGAAACAGGCCGTATCCGGTGGCCCTGGGCACGGCTGTGGCCACAACATGCTGGGCACGGCGTCACTCGCCGCGGCGGTGGCCTACAAGTCGTGGCTCGAGGCGAACGGCAAAGACGGAATCGTTCGCTACTACGGCTGCCCGGCGGAAGAGACCGGCGCGGGCAAGGTCTTCATGGCCCGTGACGGCGTGTTCCACGACCTGGATGCCGCCATCACCTGGCACCCGGCGGCGAAGAACACGGTCTCGACCTCATCGAGCCTGGCGATCGACCACATCACCTTTCACTTCAGTGGTCAAACAGCCCACGCAGCCGCGGCTCCGGAACACGGTCGGTCGGCCCTGGACGCCGTGGAACTGATGAATGTCGGCGTCAACTACCTGCGCGAGCACGTGATCCAGGAGGCGCGCATCCACTACGTCATCACCAATGGCGGTGGGCAGCCGAACGTCGTACCGGACGAGGCGGAAGTCTGGTACTACATTCGGGCGCCGAAACGGGATCAGGTCGATGAGCTGACCGAGCGGGTGATCCGTATCGCTCGCGGTGCCGAGATGATGACTGACACCACGCTGACGATTCACGATCACTACGGCATTCACAACCTGCTGCCAAACCACGTTCTGGTTGACGTCATGAACGACGTCTTCCACGCGCTTGGTCCAATTGAGTTCAACGACGAGGAGCGAGCGTTTGGCAACGCGTTGGTGCAGGGCTATCCAGAACGGATTCGACGGGCCAGTATCCAGCGAGATGGACTGCCGGAGAGCGCGCTGCAGGATTCGCTCATGTCGGACGTATTCGAGCCAGCCGAGTTTGGCAAGGTGATGTCCGGCTCGACCGACGTGTCTGAGGTCAGTTGGATCGTTCCCACCGTCGAGGCGCGCACGACCTGCCATCCGGCGGGCGTGACCGGTCACAGCTGGGGCATCACGGCCACTGGCGGCATGTCGATCGGCCATAAGGGAATGTTGCACGCCGCTAAAGTGATGGCCGTGACGGCCGCCGAACTGGCACTCGATCCGTCATTGATCGAGAAGGCCAAGGCCGATTTCGTCGAGACGACGGGCGGAGAGCCATACAAAGCGCCGCTGCCGGAAGGTGCCGTGCCGCCGAAACCGGTCGTCTCTGGTCGCTAGCGCCGTTCGCACCGCGTAGGCAAGGGCAGCCATTAGTGGCTGCCCACCGCGTAACTTGGGCAATCGTGAGGTAATTTCAAAGACGCTCTATCTCATCGGCGATCGCGTGCTGAACGGATGTTCGGCGTCGAGCACGTCCCATTGGATCGTGCCGCCAAGGAACGAGGGGATTTGCACTCGGAGTTCGGCCAGCACCGCCAGGATGCTCTCACGTCCGGACTCATGCACTGCTTCGGTAGTGATCAGCAGATCGGTACGTTTCGAGCGAGATCTTGCCCTTGTCAGACTGTCGCCAGTTCCAGCGACGCGACAGCAGGTTCGGCGTGTCGTCCGTGTAGACGACTTCACCCTCGGGGACGCTGTCTGGGGTTTCGGCGTTGATCGGTAAGAAACGCTCGTGACCATCGGCGAGCCGCACGACGACGTCTCCTTCGGCTCTGACGAAGGTCGAACGGCGCCACGGGAACGGCGTGGCGCAACGACGCCGCGTTACACAGGTCGACCAGCACCGAGATGCGCGGCAGGGAGCCGACTTCGACCACGCGACGAATCAGCGCTTCGGCGGCGCACGGATATCGGTTGGGCTTCACGCCGAACCGCGAATAGACCTGGCGCCAGGCGGCGATGGACTCGAATTTGGCGATCTCCGGCGGTGTCTCAAAGCGCGTGTGCGTGAGCGCCTCGGCGTGTGCCAGTAGTCGATCGCTCTCCGTCGAATCCTGGTGATTGACCAAGCCGTGGACCCAGATAACCCCCGCGATCAACTCCGGGCAGCGACGGAGCAATTCGGCGTCATAACCGAAGCGCATGCAGCGGCTCCTTTTCTCGGGCGTCGTAGCGAAAGTCTGTGGTCCGAATATCGGCTCCGCGGTGCTCGTCGTCAAGTTTCGCCGGTCGGCGGCGAGTTAGGAGGCGCCGAGCAACTCCCGAGCGCTCTCGTGCAAGATGCGCTGGGTGATGGTCTCATCCAAACCCGCTTCAGCGATGTGGGTGACGGCACCTATGAGCCATTCGCCGGTGAGATAGGGGAAATCGGT
This sequence comes from uncultured Chloroflexia bacterium, assembly GCA_963782955.1. Lineage (GTDB taxonomy): Bacteria > Chloroflexota > Chloroflexia > Thermomicrobiales > Thermomicrobiaceae > CALAGB01. The sequence goes on from CAWALJ010000005.1 coordinate 17,306, forward strand.
GCCGAGCAGCAGTTGATTCGCTCCCAGTGCCTCGACCGCACAGGTGAGGGCGACGACGTCGTTATGGCTGACGGTGTCGTACCACATGCGGCGTGCCTGCATGCTGGGGGATGCGGAATCGGCGTGACGATTTCCGTGCAGTTGATGATCGAGGCGTTTCAAGAGGAGCGGCAGCGCGCCGCCCAGGTGTGACAGGATGATGCGCAAGTTGGGATAGCGGAGCGGGATATTCCGCGCGATCAACTGTGTGGCGATGATCGTGTCCTCAATCGGCGCACCGATTTGCCAGGTCAGGCCCGATTCAGCGATGAGTGGGGAGTAGGCCGACTTGCCAGCGGGATGAACGAAGAGAGCGGTTTTGCGCCGGTCGAGTTCGGCGAAGAACGGCTCGAATGACTCGTCCGCGAGTGAGCGTCCCAGAACCGAGTTATTCGCAGTCACGCCCACCATCCCCAATTCATCCAGCGCGCGTGACGTCTCGCTGAGGGATGCCTCGAGGTGGGGCAATGGTACGGCGGCGAACGCCGCGAAGCGGTCCGGAAAGCGGCGGATCAGATCAGCATAGATGTCGTTGGCCAGCCGTGCGGCTTCGATCGCCTGGGCTTCGTCCTCAAAATAGGGTAACTGCGGTGAGACGGACAGAATCTGCTTGCTGATACCGGCAGCGTCCATCAGTCGAAATCGCTCGTGAAGCTCTTCCGCTGAGTCACCTGCCTGCAGCCCACGTGCATAACCCGCCGACGTGCTGCCGAAGCGCGTGATCAGGTCCAGGTATTCATCGGGGAAGCAGTGGGCGTGCACGTCGATTGCCACGTCTCGATCCTTTCCAGTCAGTTCATGAGCGGTCTTTGCGCACAGGCCGGGCATCGTTTCTCGGGTGTGCCCTCTGTCGTCTGCTCGACCCCGCTCACGGCCACCCAAGGTGACCGTATTGTGCGCCGTTGTCATGCCACATGCAGAACGCAGACCGTCGACGGAGTACACCGTCGGGCCATTCGCATCTTACGACTAGGGCCAGAGTTCCGAACTATTCAGCCGTGCCGGTGGAGGTTGCCGAACCCATCTCGTGCCCGCTGGCGCCCGCGGTGGTTTTCTCATGGGAGCCTTCATCCTCGGCGAAATGCAGCCGCTCGAAGCGCCGTGGGGTCAGTAGAATAACCGCCAAACTGGCGACCGCGATGATGAGGAGCGTCAGGAAGACCTGGTGCATCGCCACGAAGAGCGCATGACGCAGGTAGCTCTGCGCCGCCGCGCTGAGATTATTGCTCTGATTGGTGAGGGCGTTGCTGGCGTCGTTCAGCGTCTTGGGAAGTTGTCCCGCCAAACTGCTCGGTGCATCGTTCAGTTTGGCCAGCAGGACGGCGTTGGCGATGCTGCCGTAGATCGCGGCACCCAGGGCCTGACCAAGCTGGCGACTGAATAGGTTGGCGCCAGTCACCACGCCCCGACGGTTCCAATCGATCAGCGACTGCACGCCGACGATCAACGAGGTCGAGAGGAAACCGAATCCGGCGCCGATCAGCAGGCTGGCAGCGACCGTCTGCCAGATCGGCACCGCTTCTCCAAAGAGGAAGAACCAGATCGAGGCGCCGACCGCCAGGACCATGCCGACCAGCGCGGTATCGCGGAAACCGACGCGCATGTAGACCCGGCCCGAAAGGGCCGACGCCAGCGGCCACCCGATCGACATCGAGGAGAGGATGAACCCGGCGAAGAGCGCACTGATGCCCAGCACGCCTTCGGCGAAGGTCGGCAGGAAGGTCGTCAATCCGATCGAGAGGAACCCGAGCGAGGCGGTCGCCAGATTGGCCCCGAGCAGCACCCGGCGGCCAAAGACCCACAGCGGCACCGTCGGCTCGGCGGCGCGGCGCTCCTGAAAGACGAACAAGGCGAGAATCACGATCGAGGTGACGAAGATGGCGACGCTAATACTGGAGAGCCAGGCCCAATGTACGCCGCCTTCGAGTACGCCGAAGATGAAGAGTCCCAGCCCGACCGCCAGCAGCGCGGATCCTGAATAGTCGATCTTGTGCCGTTTCCGTTCGACGTTCTCGTTCAGATAGCGCACGACCATGACGACGGCCAGCGCGCCGAGCGGCAGGTTGATGTAGAAAATCCAACGCCAGGTCAGATACTCAGCGAAGAACCCGCCGACAGCCGGTCCGACGACGGCAGCGATACCCCAGACACTCGATAGCCAGCCCTGAATGCGCGCCCGCTCCTCGACGGTGTAGATGTCACCGGCCACCGTCGTGACGACCGGCTGGATCGCACCGGCCCCGATGCCTTGTACCGCCCGAAAGGCGATGAGGGCGAACATGCTCCAGGCGATACCGGAGAGCATCGAACCGCCAATGAAGATGAGGATGCCCGCCAGAAGGATTGGCTTGCGACCGTAAAGGTCGGCGAGCTTGCCGTAGATCGGGATGGTCACGGCTTGAACCAGGACGTAAATCGAGAAGACCCAGGTGAACTGCGAGAATCCACCGAGGTTCTGCACGATAGAGGGGACCGCGGTGGCGACGACCGTGGTGTCCATGGCGACCAGCGCCATGGTCAGCATCAGACCGATGAGCACGTTTCGGCGAGCTCGATCGGAGAGCTGGGGAGCGTTCGCATCCATTGTCTGCGGTGATCTCGCGCTCATAGCCCGTCAGTTTATCAGTCGACGCGATCAAGGAACATGATCGTTCGGTTAGCTCTATGGGCTGCTAGAATGCCGTCAACCTTGAGAGGAGCAACACATGAGCAAGCCGACGATCCCCGGCGCATCCCCTGAACTTGACGCGGTAATCGCGCGAGACGTTATGGTTCCAATGCGCGACGGTGTTCACCTGGCGACTGACGTCTACCGGCCAGCCCGTGGCGTCGATCCATTGGCGGGAAGCTTTCCGACGTTGTTGATCAGGACGCCCTATAACAAGAGCGATCCCAATTCCGCGGTGAAGAAAGGGCTCTACTTCACTCGTCGTGGTTTCGTGGTCGTGATCCAGGATTGCCGTGGGCGATACGAGTCGGAGGGGGAATTCTACTTCCTGGCGCAGGAAGCCGAAGATGGCTACGACACCATGGTCTGGCTCTCCAAACAGCCCTGGTGTAACGGTCGTGTCGGGACGTTCGGCACGTCGTATCTCGCCTGGGTACAGAATGCGCTGGCCGCGCTCGACCCGCCGGGTCTGGCCGCTATGTACGTCAACGAGGGTGGGGCAAATGCCCACACCAGCTCGGTGCGGCACAACGGTGCGTTCGAGATGCGCTTCATGGCCTGGGGGTTTCGCGCGCTCGTCACCGGAACAAGCATTGATGATCCCGCGGTGAACGCATCGCTGCGCGACGTGAGCTTTCGCGACTGGTTGAAACGCCTGCCGCTCAAACCTGGACTCTCGCCGCTGGCGCTGGTACCAATGCATGAGCGCTGGGTCTTCGACATCTGGACGCACGGCGATTACGACGAGTATTGGAAGCAGCCCGGATTCGACTTCGAGGAGTACTTCGAGCAGCATTCCGACGTGCCGATCCTCTTCTCTGGAGCGTGGTACGACTCCTACACTCGCTCGACGCTGGAGAACTACGTTCGCTTCTCGCAGGGGAAACGTGGACCGATCCGGCTTATGATGGGTCCATGGACGCATGGCGGCGAGAAGGTCGATCTGACCTGGTCGGGTGACATCGAGTTTGGCCCGGAGGCGTCGATTGCCGGAAACCTGGCTCAGGATGTCAACGATCACCACCTGCACTTCTTCAACTACTGGCTCAAGGGCATCGAAAACGAGGTCGCCAGCGAGCCGCCGGTGCGCATCTTCGTTATGGGTGGTGGCGATGGCCATAAGACCCCCGAGGGGCGCCTCTATCACGGCGGACACTGGCGTGCAGAGCAGGAATGGCCGCTGGCGCGAACCAGTTTTACTCCGTTCTATCTTGGTCAGGGTGGCGAACTGACGGCAAGCGAGCCGCGCGAGCATGCCTCTTCGTCATCCTTCCGTTTCGATCCGAACGATCCCGTTCCGACCATCGGTGGCAATATCTCATCGCTGACCGATGTGCTGGAAGTCGACCCGAACATTGCCGAGCGGGTGGCAATGGAAGAGCGCATCGGCAACATCACCTCGGTCGGCCCGCAGGACCAGCGACCGAACGAATCGACCTTCGGCGCCAAGCCACCCTACCTGCCGCTGGCCAGCCGTCAGGATGTCCTCGTCTTCCAGACCGAGCCGCTCAGCCAGCCGGTCGAGGTGACTGGACCTTTGACCGCTGTCTTGTGGGTCTCCTCGTCGACACCCGATACCGACATCACGGTGAAGCTGATCGACGTCTATCCGCCGCATCCTGACTACCCGGACGGCTATGCGATGAACATCTCCGATTCGATCTTGCGCTTGCGCTATCGCAACAGTCGCGAGCAGGCCGAATTCATGGAGCCGGGCGAGGTCTATCGGGTCGAGATTCCGATGTACGGCACCAGCAACGTCTTCAACACGGGACATCGCATCCGGCTGGACGTGTCGAGCAGCAATTTCCCACGCTTCGACGTCAATCCGAACACTGGCGAGCCGTTGGGACACAACACCCACACTCAGGTCGCGTTAAACACCGTACATCACGATCAGGAGCACCCGTCGCACATCGTTCTGCCGGTGATTCCAGAGTCGTGAGTGGAGCGAACAGGACCAGTTGAAGGGATGATGATGAGTCAAGCGGAGCAGCCCAGGCAACCACTGGCGGGCGTACGGGTGCTGGAGTTCGGACAGGCGGTCTCCAGCCCAATGTGCACTATGCTGCTGGGAGACCTGGGGGCTGACGTGGTTAAGATCGAGCCGCCGCACGGCGACGCCGCGCGTGGTTACGGACCTCCGTTCGTCGCGGGAGAGAGCCCGTACTTCCTGTCGGTTAACCGTAACAAGCGCAGTGCCGTGATCAACCTGAAGCATGCGGAGGGTGCGCGTATCGTGCGCCGTATGGCCGAAGAGGCGGACGTCATCGTCACCAATTTCCGGCCCGGTGTGATGGATCGGCTGGGCATGGGTTACGAGTCACTGCGCGAGATCAACCCGGAGTTGGTCTTTTGTCAGGTCTCCGGCTACGGCCCGCGCGGCAAGTACGCCACCCAGGCTTCCTACGATCAGGTGGCCCAGGGAATGAGCGGATTGATGAGCGTCACTGGACATCCCGACACCGGTCCCGCGCGCGTCGGTGTGGCGATCGGGGACGTGCTGGCCTCGATGTTCGCCGCCTATGGCGTGCTTGGCGCCTATATCGGAAGGCTTCAGACCGGCGTCGGCCAGCGTGTCGATACCTCTCTGCTGGGCGGGCTCATCGGCATCCTGACCTATCAGACCGGCAGGTATCTGGCTGGTGGAGATGATCCGGGGCTCGAGGGAAACGACCACCCCGTGGCCTCGCCTTATGGCGCCTTCAAGACGTCGGACGGCATGATCAACATCGCGGTCGCCAGCGAACCGGTCTGGCAGCGATTGTCCATGTCATTGGGACACCCGGAATGGGTCGACGACGCCCGTTTCAAGACGAATGCCGATCGCGTGGCGAACCGTCCGGCGATCAATGAGCTGGTCACCGACGCGCTCTCATCCAACACCACGGACGAGTGGATTACGCGACTCAACGAGGTTGGCATTCCCTGCGGACCCATCTGGTCGATCGGTCAATCGCTGGAGAGCGACGTGGTGCACGAGCTTGGCATCATCCGGCAGGTGCAGCATGACCTGGCTGGCACCATTCCGCTGATTGGCCCGGCCATCGACATGTCGGCCACACCGCCGGTGATCCGCCGCCCGCCGCCGCTGTTGGCACAGCACACCGCCGAGATCCTATCCGAGATGGGCTTTGGCGAAGCGGAGATCGAATCTCTCGCCGGTGACGGTGCCATCCTGCTCGGCCCAATCACGCGGTAACGTTGACCAATGTTGTAGGGGCGACGATCAACGTCCGTGGCTTTCCCATCCCCCGTTCCCACGGTACGATTGGAGGACGGTTCGCAGACAAGGAGGGCAGATCCATGACAGCGACCTACACCATCGACACCTTCATCGGTGAGGTGAAGCAGATTCTCGCGACGGACGGCTCCAGCGACGCCGGTTTGAACAAGATTGCCGACCGCATGAAAGAGCTGGCGAAACACCCCGAACTTGCTGGCGACGAGCCGATGGGCAACATCCACACCGGCAGCCAGTCGAAACCGCTCTATATGGACGATACGGGACTCATCCTGGTACGGGCGCGCTTCGGCCCGGAGGCGATGACGCCGATTCACAGTCACGGATCGTGGGGCGTGATCGGCGTCTACCAGGGGCGCGACCAATATCAGGTATGGCGCCGTCTTGATGAGGGTACCGGCGCGGGTGACGCTCAAGTCGAGATGGTCGAGGAGCGCATTCTCGAGCCGGGCGACGCCGTGGTCCTGCCGCCACCGCCACAGGATATCCACGCGCAGCGAGGCCATGGCGGCGAGGCGACCTACGAGTACGTGCTGTTTGGCGCGAATACGATGGTGCTGCCGCGGCTCTATTTCGATCCGACCGCGGATTCGGCCAAAGAGGTGCTGCCCGGCCAGCGCTAGCCGTCGCTCGCGGCCACGGGTATGAGAAGGAGAAAAGATGTCACCCGGTGATGTCTGCCAGACGTACCGCGTGGCCGCGGTGCAGTCGACACCGGTTTTTCTTGACCGGGACGCGACCATCGAAAAGACCTGCGACCTGATCGCCCGCGCGGCGAACGATGGTGCGCGGGTAATCACGTTCCCCGAAGTCTGGATTCCAGGCTATCCGGTCTGGCTCGATCGCTCGCCTGGTGCGGCGCTGTGGGATAGCGGTCCGGCCAAGCAGGTTCACCGTCGTCTGGTCGCCAATGCCATCACGGTTCCCAGCCCGCAGGTTGACCGCATTGGCAAGGCGGCCCGTGAGGCGAATGCTTACGTCGTGGTCAGTGCCCACGAGCTTGGCGGCGGCACGCTCTATTGCTCTCAGCTCTTTTTCGGTCCGAGCGGCGCGCTGCTGGGCGTGCATCGCAAGCTGATGCCAACCTACACCGAGCGCCTGATCTGGGGCCAGGGCGACGGCAGCGGACTGATTGTGCTTGAAACCGAACTGGGCAAACTCGGTGGTTTGCTCTGTTGGGAGCACTGGATGCCGCTCGCGCGCCAGGCGATGCATCAACAGACGGAATTGCTACACGTCGCCTGCTGGCCCGACGTCAATGACGTGCATCAACTCGCCTCACGGCACTATGCCTTCGAGGGACGGACCTTCGTATTGGCCGCCGGTACCGTCTTGCGCAAGCGAGATCTTCCGAACGATCTGGAATTGCTGCAAGCGATCCCGGGCGAACCAGACGATCTGATTCAGCGGGGCGGCACGGCCATCATTGGTCCGGATGGCGCGTATCTGGCTGGTCCCGTTTGGGATGAGGAAGCCATCGTTACGGCTGAGGTCGATCCCGGGCGGGCGATTGACGAGCGCATGACCTTCGATGCCGCCGGTCACTACAATCGGCCCGACGTCTTTACCTTCGGTGTCAATCGCACCGCCACTCCCGGAAAAATCTTCCGCTACGTCAACGAGCAGGCGAAGGCGAGCCCCATAACACCGGACCACAGTGAATAGCACCACAATCGAATTGCGGCCGATCGCGCCGTACGCCTTCTCGCTCGCGCTGAGCTACCTGGAGTCTTCCCCTTCATCCGTACTGGAGTCGGTCGATCCGGAACGCGGACATTATGAGCGAGCATTGCGACTCGACGGCGTCGACCTGCTGCTGACGGTTCAATCAAACGGCACGCTCGAAGCGCCGCGGCTCGCGGTCAACATTCACGGCGCCAACGCAAACCCGGAACTGGTGGATGCTGTCAGACGGCACGTCAGCCACATCTTCCTGCTCGACGTCGATCCCGCGCCGTTTCTGCGCGTTGCCAGTCGCGACGCGGTACTCGGTTCGATCGTTGGCGATCATCCCGGTCTGCGGCCGTTGCTGGTCGCCGATGCGTATGAGGCATTGGTCTTCGCTATCGTGGGTCAGCAGGTGAATATCGCCTTTGCGCGCAAGATGAAGCTGGCCCTGATCGAGCAATACGGTCAGCGGGAGACGATCGCTGGTCGCGAGGTGCTGCTGCTTCCAACCCCGGAGCGAATCGCCGCGCTGGATCCTGTCGAGCTACGCCAGATCCAATTCAGTCGTCAGAAGGCGGACTACATCGTCGGGCTGTCGCGAGAAATCGCTGAAGGGCGCCTGAAACTTGATGCTTTGAGCGACCTACCGCTGGAGGCAGCCATCTCCGAGCTCACTCAGCATCGTGGGATTGGTCGTTGGACGGCGGAATACGTGCTCATGCGCGGACTTGGGCGCTCCCGACAGCCTTCCGGCTGGGGATCTCGGACTGCGCAAGATCATTGGATATGCCTATGGGCTCAGTCGCACGGCCAGCGAAGCCGAAGTGCGCCAGATCGCTGAACCGTGGGCGGGTTGGCGTGGCTGGGCCGCCTTCCACTGGTGGCTCGAGTTGCAGACGCACAACCTCAGCCGTTTTGCCCCATGAGCAGGTCGCTGTAGCTGACGGGAACCACCGTCTCGTCGCTCAACTGGAGCGACCTCCAGACGCGCTGATGTTCGCGGGATGCGTCTTCAGGCGACTGATCGGTCAGCACCGTCTCGAGCTCGACGAAGCTGCCCAGGCCCTGAACATCGTCCAGGTGAATGCGCGTGGCGCCGTAGATCAATACCTCGCGTGTTTTACGCACTTCAACCAGCACGCCAAGTGTTTCGCCAAGAGCACGGCGTATCTCGTCGGCGTCGGCAATCGCCACCAAACGGTAATCAGAGATGCGGCTGATTGCCCGATCCGGTCGCCTATAGGCGATAAGCGTCCCGCCAGGGCTGCCTTGCGTCACGCGAAGTTTGAGGCGGCCGTGCGGCACGCGGAAATAGGTGTCGGTGTCATGTAGCACCGCTTGCGGCCGGGCGCCAAGTTCGAGCGCGAGTCGACGCGCCCGATCCAGGTCGTCGACTCGCGCTTTGATCTCGATGTTCTGCAAATCCTGACCCGTTTTCCTTCCCGATCGCTACGACGTGCCGACCAGGTTCATGCGTCGGAATCGGCGCAGAGCCAGGAACGAGAAGACCGCGACCCAACCGACGATGCTGACGGTGATCCAGACCCAGTCGGAAGCAAGATACGATGGCGGTGTCGTTGAGTCCAACGAGACAACCGCGTCAAGTGCCCGGTTCGGGATGATGCGGGCGGCCCATCGACCAACGTCGCCAAGACGACCGATGAGTGCCGCGATTTGCGATCCGAGTAGCGTCATAGCCAGCGTGATCCCGAGACCGGCAGCCAGTGATCCGGACATCAATGTGATCGCCCCGGCAATCAGCGTCCAGACCGCGATCACGATAAGACCATGGAGCAGGACCAGTCCAAAGTCACCAAGGAACGTGCTGCTGAACAGGTAGTCGGTGGGAATCGAATCACCATCGACGGCCCCGGTGATGACCGCCCCGGCCAGCGCGAATAAGTTGGCCAGAATCAGCCAGATGAACGCGATGATCTCGAGCGCCAGGAGCTTGGCGACCAGGAAGCGCACACGCGTTGCACCCATGAGCAGGTTGGTGCGCACGGTAGCCCAACTGAATTCACCGCCGATTGAGCCAGCCGCGAGGATGATGATCAGGACGGTCACCAGAGACCCTGCCAGTGTGGCACCGAAGTAGATGCCATCCGGGAGAAGGATCTGGTCTTTCAGCGATGTCTTGTCAACTCCGGCTGAATCTGGAGCGATCAACGCCAACATCAACGATACGTAGATGAAGGCCATGAACCCGATCAGGATGACCGAAAGGATCCACGTCATCGGGCGGCGAAGGAGTTTGATCAGCTCAACATGAAGGAGCGTTCCAATCGATGCCACGTTATCCCTCCTTCTCGAATCGGCTCGTGAGATCGAGGAATCGCTCTTCGAGCTGACTCTCGCGAGCTTGCAGACTGCTGACGTCAAACCCCGCTTCAATCAGCGCGCGGTTAATCGACGCCGCGTGTGCTGCCGGAGCATCGACGATCAGGTGACCGTCGAGGAGTGTTACGTTTTGTACGTCAGCTAGCTGACGCAGCCGTTCGGCTGCCTGCTCCGCCTGGCCAATGACCTGGATCTCGATCACGTCCTCGGTTGCCAGTAACTGTGCAAGTGGCCCGGTCTCGACCAACTTGCCCCGATCGATGATGGCCACGTGCGTGCAGACCTGCTGCACTTCATTGAGCAGGTGACTCGACAGCAGAATGGTTCGCCCGGCCTGCGCCAGGTCTCGAACCAAATTGCGGATCTCGAGCTGTCCAGCGGGATCGAGGCCACTGGTCGGTTCATCGAGAATGATGAGCTCGGGCTGGCGAATGAGCGCTGCGGCGATGCCGAGCCGTTGTTTCATGCCTGTTGAATAACTGCCGAACTTGGCATTTGCCCGTTCGCCAAGATCCACCTCTTCCAGTGCTCGTTCGATTCGTGCGTGGTCGGTGATTCCCGAGATGCGTGCCAGTAGCGATAGATTGCGCCGGCCACTCAGATACGGATAGAAGGCCGGCCTCTCGACCAGCGCTCCAGTCCGCTCCAGCGCCTGCGAAAGTTGGGCTCGCACGTCAAACCCGAGCACTTTGGCCGAGCCGGAATCAATCGGGATGAGCCCGAGTAACATGCCGAGCGTGGTGGTCTTGCCCGCGCCGTTCGGCCCGAGAAAGCCGAAGATCGAGCCTCTCGGCACGCGAAATGAGAGTGAGTCGACGGCTGTGAATTCTCCGAAGCGTTTGGTGAGACCGTCAATCTCAACGGCGCTCGCCCCCACTGGCTCGGGTGGCATCCGGCCGTCTGGCGCGGCTCGTTCAGTGGAAGCCACAGAGGGTCGTTCAGTCGTGATGGTCATCAGGAGACTCGCTTTCCGACAGTTAGGTCGATCGGACGATGTTCGGTGCGCCGCTGTCGAAATTAGTCTAGGTCCCCGGGCGTTACAGTCGGATAACACCGCTGCTGAGATCGCGCAAAACGCGTTACATCGGGTGTGGGGCTCGATCGATCAGCAAAGTGCAGTTTCCCGCCTCGAGATGCGTTTCTGAATCGGCGCGATGCTATCATCGAGCCCGGCACGGTGCCCGCGCACCGACGGAACGCATCTCGAGGCGGAGTTTCCGATGCAGCAGAGAGCAGAGCCGGAGGTGGTGGGAACTAACCGTCACCGGCGCCGTTCGTGGGTTCGATTGGTTGTCTACATGTTGATCGTTGTCGTCCTGTTAGCCGCGATCGTCATCGGAGGAATCGGCTGGTATGCCTCTGGCCGGGCGATTCATCCGGCGCAGAACGCCTATGATTGGTCGCTCAAGGACTATCCCAACCTCAATCCCGAGTCGGTGACCTTCCCGACGCGAGACGGCATCGTGCTGGCCGGACGCTTCTTTCCGGGTAGCAGTAAGACGACCATCATCCTGTCTCACGGCTACGGTGACGACCAGGACCAGATGATCCCCTGGGCGAATTTCCTCAACCGGGCCGGCTTCAGTGTCTTCACCTACGACATGCGCGAGCGAGGTCAGAGTGGTGGCGACGCGGTGACCCTGGGCGCAAAGGAGCAGATCGATCTGGTTTCGGCGGTCGATTACCTGGTGACCCGACCGGACGTGGACAAGGATCGCATCGGTGCGCTGGGGGTGTCGCTCGGCGCTTCAGTGACCATCCTGGCCGCAGCGCGGGATCCACGCATCGCAGCCATCGTCGACGACAGCGGGTTCGCCGCCGCATCGAACGTTATTTCCACCAGTTTCGAGAAGTTCTTGCACTTTCCGGCCTTCCCGTTCGCCCCGGTAACGGTGAAGTTCGCTGAGTGGCGCACCGGGGTGAGTGTTGGTCAGGTGCAGCCGGACAAAGTTATCGGCACCATCAGCCCGCGCCCAATTTTCATCATTCACGGCACCGCGGATGACATCGTGCCGCCGGAGAACAGCGAGCGGAACTACGCCGCGGCCAAACAGCCCAAGCAAATCTGGTGGGTACCGGGTGCCGGACACGTTCAGGCGCGCACCCTCGACCCCAACGATTACGATTCCCGTGTGGTGCAGTTCTTCCGGCAGTCACTCGAGGTGTCGATTGCCAGCGAAACCCCTCAACCTCAACCGGTGTCGGCCCAACCTGGCCGCGGCTGATGCATCGACCGTGAACGCTCGCCGAAACCGAACTCAGTTGGTCCTCCGTTCGAGTTTGTCGCGTCTCGATGTACGTGCAACTTCGAATACGTCGGACAAGTGCTATGATGGTGTTGTCTGCAGCCGATGCCGGACGAATCGCCTATGGGCGGGAGTTGCTAATGGCAAAGGCTGTACCGCACGCAAACGCGCCGTCAAGTCACGCTCCCCAACGGCGCTCCTGGTTCCGAATCAGTCTCTATTCACTCGTCAGCTTGGCGTTGCTTGCCGCGGTGGTTATCGGCGCCGTGGGATGGTATGGCGCCGATCAAGCCATTCGCCCGAAGCCCGAAACCTATCCGTGGAGCCTGAGCGATTACCCGAACTTGCACGCTGAACCGGTACGCGTTGAGACTAACTCTGGCATTACACTGGCGGGCCGATTCTTTCCGGGTAGCAGCAAGACCACCATCATCGTGTCACATGGCTACGGCGGCAATCAGGATCAAATGATCCCCTACGCGGACTTCCTCAACCGGGCCGGGTACAGTGTTTTCACCTACGACATGCGACAGCGTGGACAGAGCGGTGGAAAATTCGTGACATTTGGCGCGCTCGAGCAGTATGACCTGAAATCGGTCGTCGACTACGTCGCGAGTAGACCTGACGTCGATCCCAGCCACATTGGCGCGTTCGCAATCTCTCTGGGCGGAGCGACGACGATTCTCGAAGCAGCGAAGGATCCTCGTATTAAGGTGGTCGTCGAAGATAGCGCCTACAGCGACGTGCAGAGCGTCATTTCGACGAGCTTCGAGAATTTCGTACCGATCCCGTCGTTCCCGTTCGCGCCAGTCGCGATCAAGATCGCAGAGTTGCGTACCGGACAGGACGTCGGCGCGATCCGGCCGGTGGACGCTATTGGTGAGATCAGTCCACGGCCAATCTTCATCATTCATGGAACCGCGGACAAGGACGTTCCCCCTCCGAATGCCCAGCGTCTTTACGACGCCGCGGGTTCTCCCAAGCAGATCTGGTGGGTTCCGGGTGCGGGCCACGTTCAATCGCGCGGTATGTATCCGGACGAATATGCTCAGCGGGTGGTGCAGTTTTTCAACCAGACGCTCGGTTCCTAACGAAGCGCCCGGATGATCGTCGCTAACCGTGGTTGCTGAACGAGCCAGAGCGATTAGGATATCGACCTACGGGGAGCGTGAGTGCCCGTGACGCGTCAGCACGACGCCTTGGCCTTGGCCTGTCCGTGAGCGCTCGTCCGGTGTCTCACTTGCGACGGTCTTTCGGTGTTCGACGATCGCGTTACGATCGCAGCGTTCCCTGGCCTGCAGTCAGTGAATCGTCGTGAAGATGCTCGTCCCGGACGATGCCAGGCTTTGTGGCTAACTGGCCCGTCTTTCCTTCGTGTGGCAGTCTGCTGAGGATTTGCGCGGTGGCGAGAATCGACGGAACCTCGCCCATCGAGCTTCGAACGAAACCCAACCGGCGAATAGAAAGGCGGACCAGGCGTGCCCACGGACTTGCAACCAATCAGTCGCTACGTCGATGTGAATGACGTGACACTCTACTGTGAGGTGTTCGGCAACGGTGATCCACTCGTCCTACTGCACGGCGGCCTCGGTTCGGGGCGTGACTGGGAGCACATCATCCCAGCTATGGTTGAGCAGTACCGCGTGATCACGATCGACGTTCGCGGTCATGGGCGCTCGACGAATCCCACCGGTGCGCTTAGCTATCCGCAGATCGCGGACGATCTTGCCAAAGCCATCGGTGCCCTTGGGTTGGAGCGACCATTCATCGCCGGGTGGAGTGACGGTGGCCAGCATGTGTTGCAGCTTGGATATCGCTATCCTGGCCTGGCTCGGGCACTGCTGGTCGGCGCCGCTGACTTTCGCTCAAGCGACGAATCACGCATCTGGGTGCGCGAGTTTTTCGGTATCGGCGCGGACGGAGAGGTCGCTCTGGAAGTGCTCGACGAGATGCTTGGCGACTCGGCGTCCCGCTATCACGCTAAGCACGCCGGTGGTGCGACTCAGTGGGAATTACTGGCGCGTGGAACGGCCCGGCTCTGGCTCGAATATGACGGTCTATCGGACGAGGATTACCGCCTCATCGAGGCGCCGACGCTGGTAATGCTAGGGGATCGAGATGACGACGTGCCGGTCGAGGACGCGGTGCGGATGTATCGTGCGATCCGCAATGCCGAGCTGGCGATCTGTCCCTGCGCGGACCATTTCATCCCGTGGCGTCGGGCGAAGTGGCTCGTCGCGACTATGGATGCCTTCCTGCAACGCCAACACTCATCTGACTGACGCAGCGCACGACGACCCCCAACGGCTGCGATTTTCACCTCGCTGAAGGCGCGAAACGGCTTCAGACTCAACGTCTAGAGCCGTTTCGCATGCGGTCATCCATGGTCAACGAATTACTGCACCGCCAGACAGGTCGCGTGTACGCGGAGCTCAATTGCGCCACGGATGCTGGGGTTGTTCACCGTCACTGTCCACGACTGGCCAGATGGGTAAATGGCCAGTATCTGCGGGCTCAACAACGTCAGCCCAGGCTGATCGAACTGTCCAAATCCGCTCACACCACTTGGCCCTGCTGGTCCCGATCGGCCGGAGACGCCGCTTGGACCACTCGGACAACTGGCCCCATCCGCCCCAGTTGGTCCGCTCGGCCCGGATGATCCGGTCATGCAGTAAAGGGTCGGATCGTTCGATGCAGTCACCGAATCGCCGATCGCGACTGCCGTGGTGTTGGCATTCGTATTCGTATAGCCGAAATGAGCGGTGATGGTGCCCGCTTGTGCGTCGTAGGTGACGCAATCGAGCACTGGAATGAGCCCGTTGGCAGAGCTCGCCGCGCCGCTGAAGACAACCCCCCGATGGCGACAACGAGAGCGGCGACGGTCAGTCGGAAGAACAACCGACGCTATGGCACACCCATTCCCTCTCATATTTCGTTGACTTACCCGCGGAAGCCGCCGATTCGTGCAGTCGGCTATGGCTCGTAAACCTGCTATCAGTACTCGATTTCGCCGCGTTGCGCTAGTGAGTCTCGATTGTCCTGCCGCTGACAACTGCAATGGAACCCTGCCACGGATACTCGGTGTCCTGTAGTGGACAGCCCAATTCGGCTAATCGATCAATGCCTCAACCGGTACCAGTTGGGCTGGTACGTTCGCACCGGGTGACGTAGACTCGCGTTCGTCACGAGATTACATCCGCCAGCCGGGTAGTTCGTTAAGGGGCTTGATGGCCACCGTACCAGCCTCTCGAGTTGAAGAGACGCGCGCGAGCGTGATCGATCCCGCGACGATCGTGAGTCGCCAGCGGACGATTGCGTATGGCGTGTTGTTTGTCGCGGTCGCGTTCAGTGCCGTCGTTCTGCTGCCCGAGGGGATCATTCGTGTTCCGCCGCTCAACGACAACGTGCTGCACATCATCATGTCAAAGGCGACCGCGGCCGCATGGTCGAGTGGAAAGAACCCGACCAACCCGTGGTTGACGTCGATCTCGTTCGGCTATCCACTTTCTCTTCACTATCAGCATCTCGAATACTTGCCGGTTGCTGGGCTGTATCTCCTGACACGACACCTGTTCTCGATCAGTGCGATCATCTCCTGGTCGACCGTGCTGTTGCTGAGCCTCTTCCCATTGTCCATCTACAATTCGATGCGGCGCTTCGGCTTTGAGTACCTCCCGTCGGCGTTCGCCGGACTAGCGGCTCCGCTCATTGCCACCAACGCTCTCTATGGCTTCGACTTCTCCAGTTACGTCTGGCGAGGCTTCGGGCTCTACACCCAACTCTGGGGCATGTTCCTGTTGCCGCTGGCGTTGGCGGCCGGATATCGCTTGATGCGTGAGGGACGTGGCTATGCGCTGGCGACGCTCCTTCTCGTCGTCGACATGCTGTGTCACACCGTCTATGGCTACATGGCGGTCTTCTCACTTGCCTTCATCGCCGTGGTGGTCGCGTTCGACGGCGGCCGTAGTCAGTTCTGGCCGAACCTGTGGCGATCGGTACGTCGACTGGGGCTCTTGCTAGCGCTCACCGCGCTAACCGGTTCGTATTTCTTTGTGCCGTTCATTCTCGACGGTGCCTACATGAATCGCAGTGTTTGGGAACTGCCAAGCAAGTACAACTCCTACGGCGCCTCCTGGGTGCTGACGAATCTTGCAAGGGGCAACCTCTTTGACTACCACCGGCTGCCCATCCTGACGATTCTGGCCGGTATCGGTCTGATCGCGTGCATCGTGCGCTGGCGCGAGCCGCTCTATCGGGTGCCGATCGTTCTCTTTGGCGCTTGGCTGGTCCTTTACTTCGGCCGGCCGACGTGGGGTGTCCTGCTCAATCTGCTCCCACTCAGTTCCGACATGCAGTTTCATCGGTTAATCGGTGGAGTGCACCTCGGGGGACTGCTTCTCATCGGAGTGGGACTGGCCGCACCGTGGCCCTGGCTGTTGCGGCGACGTAGCCTGGTACCGGCGGTTGGTGCTGGTCTCCTCTGCATACTGTTGCTGCTACCTGCGTTTCAAGACCGTGTCGAGTTCATGTCTCAGAATGCCACCTGGATGCACCAGTCCCAGGACGCGCTGGCCGCACAGCAGCCCGAGTTGAACGCACTCTACTCCGCGCTCCATCATCTCCCACCTGGCCGCGTCTATGCTGGGTTGTCGGACAACTGGGGCACCAGCTATCGGGTTGGCTCGATCCCGATGTATGCCCTACTGCAAGAGCAGGGCTTCGACATGGTCGGTTATCTCTACCATGCACTGTCGTTCAACGCCGACGTGCAGGTCCTGTTCAATGACCAGCTTCAAGATCAGTACAACCTATTCAACGTGCGCTACGTCGTCGCTCCCTCTGGCCACAAGTTCCCCTCTTTCGTCAAACCAATCGGAACCTTCGGCGCGAACACGCTCTACCAGGTCGACACCACTGGCTACTTTGAATTTGTCCAATCACCGGTCACGCTGGTGGGCAACAAGAGTGAGTTCTATCCGGCGGCGTCCGCCTGGATGAAGGGGCCCGAACCGGGGCTTGGACAAGAGCCGAGGCTGGTGCTGGATGGCTCGAGCGTCTCAGGGAAATCGGTGCTCCCGCTTGGTCAATCCGCGTCCGCGGTGTCACGCTCGTTGAGCGCAACAGCGACGCCACGGGGAAAGATTCTCTCGGAGCAGGTTAGCGCCAACGGCTCGTACGCGGCGAAGGTGGAAGCCAGCAATGCTGGCTTGGTGATGGCCAAGGTTACCTATCATCCAGGCTGGCGCGTCACCGTGGACGGTAGGACGGTCGAGCCGGTGATGCTGATGCCGAGCTTCGTTGGCATTCCCGTTCCAGCTGGAACGCATACCATCAAGATGGTTTACCAGACGGGCGGACTGCGCGATCTGCTCACCCTATTCGGCATCGTCGTGCTGGGCATGACTGTCGTGGCGGAACGACGGCGAGCCTGGATCGATCTGCGAATTGAACAAGTAATTGACTCGAAAAAAGTCAGGGCCGTTCGGGACTGGTTCGGTGGACTGAAATCTTGGTTCGGGTCCCTGCCGTTGCTACGGAACCTGAGGGCTCAGCTTCCGTATTTGGGCGTGATCGCGCTGCTGACGTTGCTGGTCGGATTGCCGCTGTTGCAGTTCAAGATTATGGCCGGGCACGACGCCCTCGAGTACCTACCGCGCAGCGAAGAGTTCTACAAGGGCCTCTCGTTCGGCCACTGGTTCCCGCGCTGGGCGCCAGACCTGAGTGGCGGCCGAGGCCAGCCCTTCTTCAGCTTCAATCCGCCGCTGATTTATTACCTGATCGCGTTCTTTCACTTCGTTGGGTTCACCTTCATCGCGTCGCAGGACCTGGCGATCTTCGTGCTGCTGCTCCTATCGGCGCTGGGAATGTACCTGCTGGCGGGCTCCTTCTTTGGACCGCGCGGCGGGGTGATCTCCAGCGCCGCCTATCTCTTCGCCCCCTACTTTCTGGTAACGCTTTACGTGCGCCACGCATTGGCCGATTTCGCGGCCTTTGCCTTCCTGCCGTTCCTCTTCTGGGGTGTCTACCATTTTGCCGAGCGGGGCGGATTCAAGCGACTGGCTATCGGAGTGCTGGCCTTGGCTCTCCTGACACTGAGCAGCAACCCGGTGGCGCTGATCATGTTCCCCGGATTGCTCCTGTTACTCATGGCTCTCTCCTGGTATCGACGAAGCTGGCCGACGCTCGTCCGAGGAGCGTGGAGTATTGCGCTCGGTCTGGGGCTATCGGCGTTCTTTTGGCTGCCAGCGCTCACGGAGCGACAGTACGTCCACCTGACTCGACTGCTGCAGGGGGGATTGCGCTTCGAGAACCACTTCGTCTACGTGCAGCAGTTGTTCCACTCCAAGTGGGGCTACGGGTTGTCCGTCCCTGGCACCGGCGACGGCATGAGTTTCGAAATTGGACTATTGCAGTTGGCGCTGATCGCGGTCGTGATCGGGGCGTTGTTCTGGGGGGTTCGGACCTCCTGGCGTGTCACGCTGCTGGTCGGCTTTATGACTTTGCTGACCTTCGGTGCGGCGTTCTTAAGCACGAATTTGTCAACTCTCGTCTGGAACCACCTGAGCTTGTTGCGATATCTCGAGTATCCCTGGCGCTTTCTGTCCCTCGTCGCCTTCGCGACTGCATTCGTAGCGGGCGGAGTGATCCTGCTGGTGCGTAACAGACCGCGCTACCTCAATGTGGTGACCGTTGGAGCGATTCTGCTTATCGTCAGCCTTGGGCTTGGCCACGCCAAGCCTTCGACGTTCCGCAATGTGACTGACGCACAGTATAGCCCGACCGTCATCGCACAGCAGAACCTTGCTGTTACCACGGCGCAGGAATACCAGCCAGTGTGGGTGCAGGAGCTGCTGAAGTCGACCGCGACCGTACCGGTCGTATTCAAGATGGGCAGTGGCTCGGTGACAACGGTTCCAGACTCGACCAGTGCCTTCCAGCGGTACGTGCTGAACGTGCGAGCGCCATCGCTGATTCAGTTCAATACCGACTATTTCCCCGGTTGGACGCTCAAGGTCAACGGCGTGCTGACGAAGATCGACGCGAGCGATCCGACTGGCGCCATCACCCTAAATCTCAAACCCGGGCAATATCTGATCCAGCTTGCGTTTGGTAATACGCCGGTGCGAACCGTCAGCATTGGACTTTCCTGGCTCACCCTGATCTTATTGCTTCTCACTGCTCTGGCGTATGAGATCGGACGTGAATTCGGCAAGCCGCCGATGAGCCGATTGCTCGGCTGGCTCCATGTGAGCGAGGCGGGACCAGACGGCTGGGAGATGGCACTTCAGGTACCGAGCGCCGAGCCGCTGCGAGTTCGCGAGTTGTTCACGGATTGGATGTCGAGAATGGTGAACACGCAGTCGGAGACCTTGGAGGGGCAAGGTCAGACGGGCGATGTGGCCGGATCAGTTTTGGCAACATCGAGGTCCCAAGCAGCGACGGATTTGGCGACGGACAGTGTCGAATCATTGACCTCAAAGGATGACTCGTATGCGGTCATCGGCGATGGCGAGGCGAGGATCAAACGGTCAGTGCTGATCGGCATCTATCTCTGCTTCCTGGCAGTCTTTCTGGTCTTCACCCCCGGTCATTTCTACTCTACCGACCAGATCGCCATCTATCTCACGACTCAGAGCCTGGTGCAGCATCATTCGCTGGCAATCAAAGCGATTCACAACACTGTCCTTGGGACGTCACGGTGCACTACTTCGGGCGTTACGGATTGCTGCAGTCGGTTCTCTCGATTCCGCTGTACGTTGTGGGATCAACAGTCAATCACGTCGCGTCCAGCGGAATGCAGAAGTTCTTCGCCGGTCCGTCCCTCGGTGACTGGGGCGGCACGGTTCCAATCTTCTTCGTCTCACTCTTTAGCGCCTTCGTGACACCGCTTACCTGTCTACTGGTGCTCCTCTTCGGGTTACGCTTCGGCTACTCACGCCGGGTCGCTGTGACGATCATGCTCCTCTACGGGTTCTCGACGTTGGCCTTTACCTACGCCACCAATTATTTTCAGCACCCGCTGGAGTCCTTCTTACTACTCCTGTCGGTCTATCTCCTGTTCATCAATCGCGATCGACTGTCGCTCCGTTCCGCGTTTATCGCGGGCGTTCCGCTTGGGCTCGC
Source organism: uncultured Chloroflexia bacterium (assembly GCA_963782955.1). Classification (GTDB taxonomy): domain Bacteria; phylum Chloroflexota; class Chloroflexia; order Thermomicrobiales; family Thermomicrobiaceae; genus CALAGB01. The sequence goes on from CAWALJ010000005.1 coordinate 37,635, forward strand.
CATTCTCACGCGTGTGAACGTGTCATTGACTGCCCCGATTATCGCCATCTACGTCTTCTTCATGGCGAGCCGTTGGGATGGACAACTCGATCACGATGGCGCAACTGGTGGGAGTTGGCTCGTTCGCCTTATTGCTCGCATCAAGCGTCCATTCGAGGGAATTCCGGTCTCAGATTGGTGGTCGATCACGGTCGTGCGGTGTGTGGTCGGGTACTTGTTCGTGCCGACATTGGCGCTGCTAACCTGCTTCTCACTCAACTACTATCGATGGGGCCACATTCAGGATCCCACGTTCAAGAACGTCGATAATGGTCCGCTCGGCATATTGGTTGGCCTCTATGGAAATCTCATCAGTCCTGGGCGCAGTATCTTCCTCTACTCGCCGCCGCTCATTCTGGCGCTTCTAGGAATCCGCCGATTCTATCGACGCTTCCCATCGGAGACGTGGCTCTTTGGCGGAATTTCGCTGGTCTACGTCCTGCTTTACGCGATTCCGGTCGAATGGGACGGTGGCTGGTCGTTTGGACCGCGCTATCTTCTGGCATTGGTACCCCTGTTGCTCCTGCCAATCGGCGAATTCTTGCGCAGTCCTGGTCGGTTGAAATTGGCCGCGTTGGTGGGACTGTTGGGGCTCGGCATCCAGATTCTGGGTTCGACCATCAACGTGAGCTACGTCTATTGGGACTGGATCAACATGCATCTGGTTCCGGCCAACTCGTACCTGTACGTGCCAGAGATTTCGGCCATTCCCACGCACTTTCACGATCTCTTTGCTGGTAAGTACGTTGATATGTGGCTGGTGTGGGTCGACAAGCAATTCGGGTTAGCCGCGGTCTTTGGGGTGTTGGCAATCGCCGTGTCGATCCTGACGACGGGACTCTATCTGTTGGTCGAGGACACCCCGCGAGAAGCGACCGATCCAATCGAACTCGGCTTGCCCCTCTCATCAGACTCAGGTAGCGACGACTGAGGCCGTGCTCAAATGGACTGTGCATAACAATGACCCGCCCGAGTCCGGGCGGGTCAACTGTTTCGCTCTGGAGAGCTTAAGGCTTCGTGGAGGTTACCGGGCGATGATTCGTCCAGCTGCGCGCTCTTTCAGCGCGGCGCGAACCGCAGCCCATGGATCGGACGTGAACCCATCATGCAGCGGGCCAGAGAGCATGCGCTCATCGGTGGCCGTCTCGCGCGCCAACAGGGCACGAGCCGCTTCAGGCGAGAAGTTGTTGAATGGTGCAACGTCCTCCCAGAAACGGGCGAACAGCGATCGGTTCTGCGCCGAAGTGTCTGCAGTGCTCAATTCTCGAGTTACCGCCGCCTGCATGTCGGATTCCCTTCTGGGTTCGTTTGACTTATCGCCACCGTGTCCATTGCGGCCAATCATAGGGAATCCTTCCTCGTCCATACATAGCAAAATAGGGCTAGGAGATCGGTACGAAAGTGTCAGGACTGGCACATCGACGTCGCCCTCGTGCTGAGCCTGTGCCATAGTGTCGCACGATTCGGGCCCATGCAGGCAGCGAGCACAACGCGATCTCCGGCGACTTTGAGATGAATCCGAAGGCAGTCCGAATAGCTCTGTACGAGTCATGCGATCACTGGACATCATCGTTTGCATCGCATGCTGTGAAAGGAGTGGGTTGGTGACGGAACGCGGCATCATCCGGATTGACTGGGGCGATCGACCGCTCCAAGAAATCGGGCAGTCCGATCTTCCGGCTTGGCGCGCTCTGAGCCGGTCAATGCAAAGATTCGAAGAAACGGCGCGTCCCTATTCTCTGCATCTGACCGTTCACGGCCGCACACTTGCTGGAAAAGCTGAGATCGTCCTCGTGCTGGAGCAGATACTTCGGAAGCTGGTAAACGGTCTACGCCATCTCGAAAATGTTGCCGTGTCCTGGGACCCAGCGACTTCTGGGGCGGGCACGGAGCTCGATCTGGCATTGCTGGAGGGCGTTCTCGATGACCCGTCAGGGATCACCGTGGTCGACGTGACTGGTCCATCCTTCTGGCCACAATGCCAGTCAGCAGCGCTGTCCGGGGAAGTGCGGGATCGTCTGGCGTCCAACGTCATGGCGCGGAACGACGCCGAATATGCGGTCGGCATATTCCTAGAGCGGCCAGACACCGTTGCTAATCGACTGGATGTACTCTCGTGCGCCGTGACTCATGGCGAGACGTTCCTTGACGACCTGAACTGGGAGATGAACGTGCGCGAATTGCGTGTGGGCCTTCTTCCCGCGTCCAAGGGAGGCGAGCATTTGGGCGCTCGTCCGCGTCTGGCGGTTGGGTTACATGATGGTTCCAGGGCGATCTCGAACTGCCTGACGGGCTTGAATCAACCCGGCGCTGACGTTCGCGGGTTGAACGCGATCATGCGGGCAGACTTGGCGAACTGCGTGTCGCGCCTCGACACTGTGAGCGAAATCCAACCCGAAGACACGCGACAACATGGTCGCGCTTAGGCCGTGATGGGCGACGTAGATCTCGAGTTCCCGCTCGGTCTCTTCGGCGGTAAGAACCCGCTGGTCGGGCACGAAGCGATCGCGCCCGGTCTGAATCTGCAGTGCCGGGGTCTTGACGATGTTTCGATACCAATCGCTCTTCTCTCCCCAGGCAGAGATGACGATGCTGGTGCGGGTGGCTTTGTCGTAGCGCACCACCTCCAGCGGTGTCTGGTGGATCAGCCCGCTCTTGCGACCACAATGGGTCAGCAGCAGGATGCGATGGCCGAACATCCAACCCAGGTTGAGGTGATAGAGGAACTTCGGAGCTTTGAGCGACAGCAGGATCAGCTTGTTGGGCCTCGGCAGCAACGCGCCACCAGTGCCCGCGGGTTTTGCGTTCACCCACACTCCCATTCTCGCCGCAATTCAGCGGCATGCTCGATGGTTACCGCGCTCAACCCGCGCGCAGCTCGCGGAACTCGGACGGCACCTCCATTCCCTCGAAGCGCTCGAACCCCAGTTGGCTGATCTCGATCGATGGCTTCCCGTCAACGATGAGCTCACTCATTACCTGGCCGATGATCGGGCTGAGCGCGAAGCCGTGGCCCGAGAATCCAGTCGCGATGGTCAAGTTTTCGATGTCAGGCAATGCGCCGAGAATCGGCACCTCATCGACCGTCTGCGCCTCGATCCCGACCCAGACGCGCTCGACGCGTGAGCGGAGCAGATCCGGGAAGATGGCAGAGCTGTCGGTCAGGCTGCCGAGCACGCTGCCGTACCAGGGGACCGCGATGCGGCGATCGAGGTGAACGGTTCCCGGCCAGCCACCGCCGATAACGTAGTTGCCGCTCGGGACCTGTTTGAGGCTGAGCATCCTCCCCCGCGCGCCGATCACCTGATGCAAGAGCTGCGGCAGCGGCGTGGTCGCGATCATCTGTGGCGCGCGAGCAACGGCGGGTAGATTCACTCCCAGCGGCGCGGCCAGTTGCATGCTCCAGGCACCCGCTGCCAGCACGACCAGATCGCAGGAGACCGAACCGTCGTCGGTAGCCACGCCAATGACTTTGCCACCCCGGCGCTCGATGGCGGTTACGGTGGTGTGCGGGCGAAGCGTGGCGCCAAAGCGCGCCGCCGCGTTGGCGAACGCCTGCGTGGTCAAAATCGGGTTGGCGTGGCCGTCCGCTGGGGAATAAGCTCCTGCGACAACCTGTGGCGCGATACCTGGGATGAGCTCGCGCAGATCGTCCCCTTCGACCAGATCAATCTCCAGACCCAACGCTCGCTGATCGTCCATCCACGGGTGGAAACTGTCGACTTCGTCCGGATTCTCGGTGACCGTGACGTGCCCCTCGCGCCGGTAGTGCAGATCGGCGCCGAGCTCTTCTTCCAGGCGCTCCCATTTTGCGATGCTGGCGACCGCCAGCGGCATTTCGCGCAGGTCGCGCCCCTGCTGGCGTACTCCACCGGCGCTGGCCGCCGACGCCGCGCACGGGATGTCTCCTCGCTCGAGCAACGTTACAGCGACACCTCGTCGCGCCAGGTGATAGGCGATCGAACTTCCCATCACTCCGCCGCCAATGATGGCCACCTCTGTTGGTGTATGAGTCATTCCAGTCTCTCCACTATGTGCCCGTTCTCAGGACTCAGCGCGTTACATCCAGGCTCCGCCGTTGATGCTGATGACCTGGCCGGTGACGAACTCCGCCTCGTCCGACGCCAGATAGACCGCCAGTCGTGCGATGTCCTCCGGTTCGCCGATGCGCGGCCAGAGAACGGCGGCGGCCGACTTCTCTTGCCCGCGCGCGCGTGACATGTCGGTGTCGATAAGCCCCGGTGCAATGGCGTTCACGTTGATACGCTGGGGCGCCAGTTCTTTCGCGAGCGACTTGGTCAGCCCGATCACCCCTGCCTTGGCCGCCGAATAGGGGACGCTACCAGCGGTACCCTCGACGCCGGTGATCGACGAGAGATTGATGATGCTGCCGCGTCCATGCTCGATCATGACGGGCACGACCGCCTGGCAACAGATGAAGACGCTGGTCAGATCGACCCGAATCATCAAATCCCACTCGCTCAGGCTAAGGTCGAGTAGCGTCTTGCCGACTCCGCCAATACCCGCGTTGTTGACCAGCACGTCGACTCCGCCAAATTGCTCGAGCGCTTGGGCCACCATGCGGCGCACGTCGTCTGAATTCGCCACGTCACCTCGGAATGCCGAAAGACGAGCGTTGGCGGAGTGCAGTGACTCGGCGCTCGCTGCCAGCAGTGAATCATCGATGTCGTTGATCAGTACCGCGGCATCCTGGTCCAGGAAGGCTCGCGCGATTGCCTGGCCGATGCCTCGTCCGGCACCGGTGACGATCGCTCGTTTTCCTGCCAATCGTCCGCTCATGCGCGCTTCGCCCTCTCTACTCATCGATCGGTCGCAGACCGACTTTGCCCGCACTGCTGCCGCCGTCGACGACGAGCGTGGTTCCGGTTACGAATCCCGCCAGTGGTGAAGCCAGCAGGAGAACGGCGTTGGCGATATCGTCCGGTTCTCCCGCACGCAATGGAATCGCCGCACGCGCCCGATCCTTGTAGTTGGTACTCAAATGCGCTCCACCTTCAACGACGTCGATATAGCCGGGTAGGACGGCGTTGGCACGAATGCCGTACTCGGCCAGCTCCAGCGCTATGGTACGAGTAAGCTGGACCACTGCCGCTTTCGAGGCGCAGTAGTGCGCCCAACCCCAGATGGCGTGATTCGCGGCGCCGGAACTCAGCGTGATGATGCGGCCGTGATGGTGGTGATCGATCATCGAGCGAGCGGCTGCCTGGCAGGTGAGGAAGACCCCCTTTAGGTTCGTGTCGATCACTCGATCCCATTCCTCCTCGGACATATCGAGGAAGGAGGAGACCGGGTAGACACCGGCGTTGGCGACGGCGACGTCGATCGGCCCCATGCTGGATTCGATACGCTCGACCATCTGTCGCACTGCCGCAGAGTCGCGCACGTCGGCGGCGAAGGATTCGCAATCGATGTCCAATTGACGCAATTGCTGACACGCGTCAGCCGCGCGGTCCACGTTTCGATCGTTGAGGGCGATGCGTGCGCCAGCGTTGCCGAAGGCGCTGGCAATGGCTCGACCCAAACCGGTCGCTCCGCCGGTTACCAGCACGACCTGTCCGCTAAAGTCGATTTCGACCGACACCCATCACCTCCGTCTGACTGACCTCTTGTGCGTCGTGGCTATCTTAGGTGAATTCCGTCGCGGCGGGAACCATGCATGCCAGTGAGGATGAAACCGGACCGCCTCGCGTATTGCTCCGCAACCCCCTATCATCCGACGAGTGGCGGGATTCGCTCGCGGCGGCGTCAGGGTAGGAGAGGACGGCACATGGCTTCGGTTGAGGTCGACGGACGGCGGATCTTTTTCGATGATACGGGTGGCGACGGGCCCGTGGTGCTGCTGCTGCAGGGCTTCATGGCGTCTCGCGGTATCTGGAAGTGGCAAGTCGAGGCTTTCTCCAGACATCATCGGGTGATCACCATGGACAACCGGGATGCCGGTGAGAGTGAGCCCGAGAGCGGCACCTACTCGGTGGCCGACATGGCGGGCGACGTCAAGTCGTTGCTCGACGTACTAGGAATTGAGCAGGCCAGCATTGTTGGGCACTCCATGGGTGGATACATCGCGCTGCACTTTGCGGCAAATTACCCGGAACGGCTCGAAAAGCTGATTCTGGTCAGCACGAGCGCGTTGTCGGGCGGTGCTCTGGGCCGATCCGCACCAACCTTCAATCGGTCGCGCTTCATTGAGGATCCGGTCGAGCGCACACGCCAGCGCTACACGCACATGACCGCGCCCGGCTACTTCGAGGCGAATCCAGCGAAGCTCGAGGCGGTGGCCCAGACCGCGCGTGGCAATGGGATGACGTTTGAGGCCATGGCGCGGCAGTCTGACTCGGCGTTTATGACGCACGACGCACGCGAAGCCCTGCCGCAGATCGCGGTGCCGGTGCTGATCATTCATGGCGACGTCGACCCGACCATCCCGATCAGCGCGGGTCGCAGACTCGCCGAGGCCATCCCGGACTCTCGATTGGTGGAGTGGGAGAACGTGGGGCACTTGCCCCATCTCGAACGGACCGAGGAGTTCAACAAATTGGTGTTGGAGTTCCTGGGAGGAAAATAGGTTGGCGGCGCGGTAGGGGGGCACCTCGTGTGCTCCCGCCGTGGATCGAACCTAGTCTTGTAATGGTGCTGGGCATTGTGGGGAACAATGGATGGGCGCGCTCGATCGGGTACGGAAGCGCGCGCACCGCAATGCGCCCCTACCGCGCAGGGTGACGATCATCCCTGCAGATCCACGGCGAATGACCACGGTCCCTGGATGGTGCGGAGGTCGGTGTCATGTTCCTTGACCTGAGCTTCGTCAATGCTCAGGCGCAGTTCCGTCACTGCAGGGCCTAACGCCGGTGTGAATGGGCAGTCGACGCGCCACGAGGTCGTCTGCCCCGGTATGCCACCGCCCGATTCCCGCAACGCCCCAGGAGCGATAGCTTCCTCCCTGACCGTCCGTCGACCTGCCATCTCAGCCGATTCACGATGTTCACGAACGGTTTCGGATAGTCGGTACGTACCACGAGCGAGAAACCATCTGAATAGGTTTCAAGTGAAAGCGGCGTGATGGCGAGGCCGTTGGATTCCTGGTGTTGAGCGACCGGGATGACACGGTTCAGCGTTGAGGGTCTGAGCCTGGGCGGGCGTTCGCGAGCGGTGGCCAACACCGCATGCTCAGTATGTGATCGCACCTTTGCGAGATCGAAGCTGAACTCCCATGGCCCGCCGAGCACGTCAGCCGGGTCGATCACAATCCCGCGTTCGGGTTTGAACCCCATCTTGCGCACACTCGTCACTTCAAGGTTCAGTCTCTGTGCGTCCAAGTGTAGCGCCGGGGTGAACGAGTAGACGACGCGGTTGTGCCAACCAGTCTGTTCACCACCACTGCCGTGACCAGCGAGCATCCGGCCGCTGTAGCGTTGACCGCTGTCGTCGCTGGCGGTGATCGCCCGGAGTCCAGGTGTGTGCTCTCGGGTCGACGCCCACAACACCAGCACGAAGCCATGCGAGTAGTGTTCGATCGAGTCGAGCGTGAGCGACATCGCCTCGACGTCGCTCGTAACGAGCACTGGCTGGACCTCAACCAGGTGCGCGAAATCGAAGGGCGGTTGATGAGCGACCGTCATGATGTTGTCCTTCGCGAATTTCGGATGAGTTGTGTGATGTGACCGACTGCATCATAGCACGAAACGTGCGTGACCCCAGGCATTCCGCGGGCAACGAAAAACGGATCGCCACATAGGCGATCCGTTTGATGGTGCACGGTGAATTGGTTTTAGGACCAGGCAGCGTCCTCGTCGAGCGGCCAAACCGGGTGCGCGATGCGCTCGTAGGGGAAGGTGGTCAGATCGACCGAGACCAGTCCCGGCGTATCGGCGCGAATGATCTTGTGCGCGATTGGCTCGAACCCGGCGCGGAAGTGATTGCTCGATTTGATCGCGACGATCTTATAGCGCGAGATGTCGATGCCGTGTAGCAGAAAGACCTCGGCGTCGAGGGTCTGCGTGCGGAACGACGAGACCAGCACGTCGATGCCGCCGATGATCAGCCGTGCCATTGGACCGAGATCGACTCTGGCACCGCGCCCCATCGGTGACTGTTGAATGAACTTGCCGTCGGTCAGGCACTTCACGTAGGCCTCGGCTTCGATTGGCTCGCCATGCAGTTTCTCGTGCTTGCCGCCGAGTCGCACCTGAATAGTGGCGCCGGTGCCCGCTTTGTGTGCCTGCGCGGCCGTTTCCGGGTCGAACATGAAGCCCATGCACGCATCTTCCAGCTTCGCGTCGAGCATGGCGCGCAGCAGGTGAGTCGCGTCCTCTGGGGCGCCACCACCAGGATTGTCCGACGTCTCGTTGATGATGACCGGACGACCTTCGGTCGCCAGAGCCTGGCGGAAGGCCTCATCCGGCGGATTTGGCACAGGACGGAACTGCTCCCGCATCTCCCACACCTTTCCGGCGACTTCACGGCTGATCTTCTCTGCCAGCTGTGGATCGTTTTCGGTGGTGACGATCACCCCGACACAGGGATACGGGATATCGGTGGAGGCGAAGCCGTGGAAGAAGGCGCAGTCGATCACTCCCGGCTGCTTCTCATATTCCCAGCAAATCTCGTTGATCTCATGGGCGGCACCGAAATTGGTGGTCGTGGTCGGGATCATCATCGGCAGGCGTGTGAAGTGCATGGTGGGATGGACCTCGCCCTGCACGATCGCCTTAAAGAGTTGCACGGCTTCCTGACCGCGCTCGTACATGTCGCTGTGTGGATAGAGATGAACGCCGACCAGCGCCGTGGCGCTGTCGAGCATCTGCTGGGTCAAGTTGCCATGCAGATCGAGCGTCACCACGATCGGCAGGTCTGGCCCGGCCATCTCGCGAATCTCGGCCAGCAGTGTGCCTTCCAGATCGTCAATACCCTCAGCGACTCCCGCTCCATGCAAGGTCAGTACGTAGCCGTCGACCTTGCCCGCCGAGCGCAAACCAGCGAGAAGCTGTCCGCTCAATTGCTCGTAGGCGTGCTTCGAAATGGTTCCCGATGGCTGCGCGCTGGCGGTGAAGGTTGGGACCACCTCGATCCCGAGTCGTCCCGCGGCTTCCAGAATGCCACCTGAGTAGTCCCGGACACCGGAATGACGCTGGATAATCTCTTGCCCTTCCGACCATTCACCCAGTTTGAAGTTCTCGACCTCCGAAAGTCCACTGCAGAACGTGTTCGTCTCGTGGCTGATGCCACCGATCGCGATACGCATGTCCCCGCTCCCAGATAGTGACGCCAAACAATTGGGCCATCGTAACGATGGACCTGGCGCTCGGCAAGAGGAAACAAGCAGCAGCCTGGTTCGACCTTCCCCATTTTCGCGGTACCAATGCCTGCTTTCAGCGGTACGAAGGATCGTTGAGGGGTTACCTGGTGACTAGTACATTCTTACTAGGAGTCATGCTTACGCAGGTACGAAGGTCATGGGGATTAGCAAGTCGAACCGGGCGAATCTGCAGAAATCAATGGTCTGCGTGAGCGACGGAAACAAGAGGAGGAAGGGCGATGTTTGGACGCATTACGCTAGCAGAACTGAAGATCGACGATGAGAAGGTGAATTTCGATCGGGCGATGTTGTGGGTCGACGCGGACGATCGCTGGCGCCTGGAAATCAATCCGACCAACCCGCGAGACGTGCCGGCGATTCGGCCCGACAGCTATGGCACGCTGCGCGAGGCCGATATGGTGACCACCTCTGGCAAAGAATTCAAGGGTCGCGTGCGGGTGAACCATCGGCGTCTGTACCCATTCCGCGGTGTGCCGATGTTGCTTGAAGGCGTTCAAGAACTCGAAGGATTCGACCTGGAGGCGGTCGACTGGTTTGACTGATTGAGTGCCACTTCCCCTCCCTGGCTCTCCACGTGGCACCGACCGCCGGGTCGTTCGCACCCGAACGACAGCCTCCACGGCGGCACGGTGCCGCGAGCCGGGCCGTTCCCCCCAATGTTCGAGCAGGATTCCACTCGTGCGAAGCTACCGACCACCCAACCGGAGCGTGCTGGCAAGATCGAGATTGCGAGTCACGACGCCGAATCCGACGATGGCGATGAAGACGACCAGGCTGATCCCTCCGGTGAGCGCCACGATTTGCCACCAGCTGATCACCATGCCCGCGCTGACTCCCGCGCGGCCAGCAAACGCCGAGAGGTCGAGCGCCGGGCTGATCAGCCGAGCAACGAGAAGACCGAGTCCGGCCCCGACGAAGGCGGCGCTGAGGACCGGAGGTAACTGCTCGACGACGGTAACGCCGAAAGCCTGTCGGCCAGAAAGCCCGAGCGTCCGCAAATAGCTCAGGTCGCGCCGTCGGGCCGCGCTGGCCAGCATCAATCCCACGCTCCCAGCGGTGGCGGCGAAGAGTGTCACCAATACGACGCTGTATCCGAACATGGTGGTCACGCGACCGGCGAGCAACTGTCGACTGTTGTTGGCCAATGCCCCAGCACGGGTCGTGAGCATTGCGCTGGGCGCCTGCCGCTGGATCGCTTGCCGTAGCCTCGACGCGAGGTCTGGTCCGGTTCCTCGAACGAAGACGCGCGTAACCGGAAGTTTCACACCGGTGTCCGGATTCGCTGCCTGCAACGCTGCCCGACTGGTGATGACGAAGGGTGTGTCGGTCGACATGGACGGGAAAGCCGCGATGATGGCGCTGACGCGAATCCAATAAGGCACCGATGCCAGCGTCACCTGGAGTGATTGACCGGGCTTGATATTGCCCGGCCAATTGGATGAGATCAATGCCGGGAGCGGATCTGCTTGGGAGCCAATGCCGGCGCCGAATGTTTGTTGGAAGAGCGCCGCCGGGAACTGGGTGGCTGCTGGAGATCCTTGTGTGACCTTCTCGTAGGCGGCCGCATCGATTGCGAGCAGCGTGCCGTTGTCCGTGCTGCCACCATCGTTGAGACTGGCGTCCGGTTGATAGTACGCCAGCGCGATCGATTTCACGCCTGAGATCGTTTGGAGATTCCAGTTCTCTGGGAGGGAATCACCGGACGGCGCATCGATCCGATAGTCAGCCCCGACGGTCTGCCACACCGCCGCGCTCTGGGCTACAGTCAACGAGTGCTCGACGACCAAGCTGAAGACTGCGACCCCGACGGCGACGAGGAGCGCGAGCATCGAGAGTTGGGCACTGGACGGTCGGTGAGAAACCCGTCGCAGTCCGGCCCAGACGACGATCCCTCGACTCCGCTTGACGATCCGGCCTGCCATTTGGACCGGAATGGGAAAGAGTCGCAACAGCAGAATTCCGGCGGCCAGGCCAGCCAGGAACGGGACCAGCGCCAGGAAGGGATCGATGCCGTTACTGCCGGATTCGACTAACCCGCGCCGCCGGACCAGGTAGATGCCCGCAGCGGCCAGCAGGACGACGACCAACTCGACGCCGATGCGACGTGCCTGAAGCGTCGTCCTGTTAGCAACGTCCGCGCCCGAGTTCCGCTGCCGGATGATGTGCCGCCCGAGCGGCAGACGCACGTCCGGCAGAACTGCGAGCGACGTGATTACGATCGCGATTAGTCCCGTCGTGATGGACAGGACGAGGTCGAACACCGGACTTTCTACCGGAATGGCAATACGCGCCGCGGCATAGCCGATGGCAGTGGCCGGTAGCGCAATCAACGTCGCTTGCATCGCCAGCGCCCCAACCAGTTGCCGTCCGTCCGCTCCCCGGCCACGCAGGAGCAACATCCCACTGGCCGAGCGCTCGACTACCAACAGACTCACCAGAATCAGCAGCAGCAGCGCGACCGCCAGCACACCCAGCGTCGCCAGCGTTGCCACCGAAACGAAGAATGTGCGCTGACTGTGGAATTGGTCCAGGGCGTCAACCAGTGGCGAGTGCACGCTCACGGCAGTCGGGTTGTTGCTAAGACTTCCAGCCGAACCATGGGTGAGAAGGAGCGAGCGCACGGAGCTGGCCAGCGTCTGCTCATTCCCCGCATTGACGCGTGTCGGATCAAGCTCGTAGCGCCAGGAGTAAGCCCAGTTAACCGGAGAGGTTTGAGCCACCAGCGCCGGGTAGGCAGCCGGCGCAATGAGTCCGAAGCCGTAGGCGTGAATCGTGGTTCCATCGTTCTGGACCGACGGTTGGAGCAGGCGGCTGTCCTCCAGCCAGTAATGGGCATTGGCGTCAGGCACGTGGAAGATGCCGCTAATTTGACCGGCAAGGGTGTAGTTGAGATAGGCCGAGGGAACACCTGACGTCTTCGAGTCACTACTATCGGGCTGCAGGATGACCCAATCGCCGAGGTTGACCTTGAGCGCCCGCGCGGTGGCTTGATCGAGCGCGATCTGAAAGGCGGGCAGCGGTTGATCGCCGAGGGTGCTGGCCGAGTCTTTGAACACGCTCGGCGAGACCGGTGGAATCGGTTTCGGCAACGCACCGCTGTCGAGCGTGACCAGCCCTGGTCGGTCGAGACCTGATTGGTAGCGGAGCGTCAAGAAGGTCTGAAAGTAGCGCGAGCTTTTGACCGACCCAGAGGGATCGACCAATTTGAAGCGTTGCGATTCGACGGTATAGCTGAAGCCGGTCACGACGTTCTGGATTGTGGGCGCCATGCTTGACTGGAACTGTCGACCATCGTCCAGCACCGTCGCCATGGGATCGTTCGTCGTTCCAGCGAGGGTTGCGTTCAGATTCAGCGTGATTCCCGGTTGGGTACGGACCGCGTCGCTGACTGCGGCGACGACCCCCCGATTGATCGTTTGGTTTACCAGTCGAGGAATGACGGCCAGCGTGCCGCTGATGAGGCAGACGGTGAGGAAGAATCCGAGACTCGCTGCCCGGTCATGCCGATCACGCAGCCGCCAGAGGATGGCCCGTATGGCGTCGGCCCATCTGGTGAGCGACCGTGTTCGTGCCTGGCGGTCGATGGCTCGCACCTATTCGACTCCCATCCGCAGCACCTGACCAATGCCGATACGCCGTAGCAACAGGGACGCCGTGCCGACGATGAGCGCCAGGAGGAGCACGATTGTCACTTCCATCTCGAACAATAGTAGCCACGGCATCACGACCAGCAGCCGTGGTACGACCTGAGTTGCAGCCTGGGTCACGGTGATGAGCGGAAGCACGAGCCAGGAGAGCCCGAGCCCAACGACCGTGCCGCCAAGCAGGCTCAGTCCGACCAGAAGCCCCTGCTCGAGCAGAAGCCAGCCGACCAGCTGCCGGGATGAGAGGCCGAGTGCGCGTAAGGTGGCGAACTCACCAACGCGCTCATGGACCGACATAGCGGCGCTCACCGCGAAACCGATCCCCGCAAAGACCAGTGCGGCGATGAAGCCGATCGATAGGGCGCCTATCGTCCCGAGTGCGACCGGGTCGGTCTGCAGCGTCTGCCGCCGCTCGGTCAGGCTGATCACCGTGGGGCTTGAAAAGGGTGCGGCGCGCAACCTCGCGGCCGCGGCGTTGGCCAGAGCGGGATTGACCGCTAGCCAGCGCTCGTCGGGATCGGGAGGATTGATGCGGCGTCCGAAGAGTTGCATGGCGTCAAACGTCCCGTAGTCCGCCACGACGACGGGCTGGCTGGGATCGACGGTTGGGAAGCTGGTAACCGTGCCGACGACTCGCGCAGTGAGGGCGCCGGCACCGGATTGAAGTGGAAATGTGCCGCCTGCTTGCAGGCCGAGCCGCTGCAAGAACGTGTCATTGACGAGCACTGGAATGGAGTCTGGCAGGGTGCTTGAACCGGGGGTGAGCGTAAACGAGGTTGGCACCTCGGACGAAGTCGCGGATCCGGTTCCGGTGACGATAGTTGCCGCTAATTGACCCGTGGGTGCGGTATCCATGCTGATCTGTGGCGCTCCTGCTGGCACGACTCCGTTCGCGGGCTGCGGACCAGCGGAGAATGCTCCGTTGGATGGAGACAACGGCACCGCTGTCCATGGTTCGCCCGCTAGCTGGTCACTCGCTGCCATCTGCGCGATGTGCAGTTGACCGGTGAAGTTCGGCCCACTGGGCGAATAGACGCTGAGCTGCAGCTGGATTAACTTCGAGGGGCCCGTCGGACGGGCGACATGTGCTTCCGTCAACTGGTCGGCCAGCGGAAGGATGATCTGATGCGGCTGACCGTCGCTGATCATGATGCCAAGGTCGAAGGAGCGAAGCAGTCCACTCCCGTCCTGGATGATCGCCGTTAGCCGGGTGGAGACGGCATTCGGGCCGATTAGTCCGCTCGTCGATCCGCGTCCAGCAGGCGGGGTGTAGGGTATGGGCTCGGTGTAGTGCAGTGTGTAGCTCAGTCGTAACCTGGCGATTTCTGTTGGAAGCTGGATCCCCGCAAGATTGGGGCGACCAGCCCCAAGTCGATCCATCAACGTCGTGAAGGAAACTCCGGAGAGATCCGGACGGAACGTTACGATGCCAGGAGCCTGCTTGGAGTCGACCAGCAGCAGTCGCGCGACGTTGGATCCATCCGGCAGTGAGACGTACTGATGGCCGACCGGCATGGACGCCGTCACACCCGGCACTGTCTGCTGAGCCATGGTCAAGTCGATGCCTGGAATGGCACCTGGTCGCTGATCGGGCGAAAGACGGATTGCGGCACCAACCTGATACGCGGCCTGGTCGGCCTGAGATTTGGTCCAAGTCCGATTGTAGGCGACCGCGAACAGCCCAATACCGACTGCGAGCGTCAGCAGTAGCGCCGAGCGAGCGTAGCGCAACGGTCGTCTTGCAACCTGCCATGCACTTAGAGAGAAGACGCTTCCCGATCGTCGCGTGGCAATTCGATCGGCCGCCTGGGCCACGAGTGGGATCAGGCGCAGGGCGATCATCGCGCCAGCCACCAGACCGAGCGTCGGCGCCGCCACCAGCAACGGATCGATGCCATAGCTGCCCTGGACCGTTCTGGTGAGTGGCGAACCATAGTGTTTGAGCTGCCAGTAGCCGACTGCCGCGATGGCGAGAAGCGTGCCGTCGATTCCTGCGCGTTGGATGAGGCTGCGGGTCGCCGATCGGACCTTCAAAGGTCGTGCCCGAACCAATGTCGGTCGGAGGAGTGCCAGCAGGCAGAGGATGCCGCCGCCGATCGCCAGCAAATACGCGGTCAGGTCGACGGTCGGATCCAGTCGCAGACCGATGCCGGAGAGCGGTCCGGCGGTGTTGAGCGCTTGCAGAGAGAGCGCCGCCAACCAGGGCCCGGCAAGCGTCGCCGGAATTGCCAGCAGCAGCCCCTCGAGCAGCGTCATCATGACCAGTTGCCCTTGCGTCGCGCCCCGCGTCTCGAGCAGCGTGTACTCAACCTGTCGCCGTTCTGTCAGCAACCCGGCAGTCAGGATGAGGGCGTAGAAGGAGAGAATGGCCAGTTGGATCGCCAGCAGCAGCACCGCGGTGCGTGTGACAAGCAGCGAGCGTGAGGTGCTAGCCAGGATCTTTCCGAGATCAGTCGTGATCTGCGGCGTCGTGCCGGACACGATCGGTCTGATATGCGTGGGCAAGCCGTCGACGAGATGTTCCAGTTCGCCGATCTGCCCGGCGGATATGGCGTTGAAGTCGGGATAGACGCGCCAGTTGAAGGTGGCGGGTGTCTGACTGATCGTACCGAGAAAGTCACTGGGAGTGACGACGAACGGCCCGTACGTGGCAAAAGAGGCGCTGCTGGCGACACCTGTCTGGCTCAACAGATCTTTGAACCAGAAGGGATCCTGCGGGTTGTTGACGCGGTAGATCCCGCTGATCTGCACGGGAATGACCGTGTCGGGATTGGTGCGGTTGGTAAGCCGGAGCTGGTCGCCGACTGCCAGTTTCAGGGCCGCGGCGGCTGCGGTCGGTAGGGCGACCTGAACCGGTCCGTTGGCGGATGTGACGGGCCAACTTCCGGAGACAAGGGAAGCATGGTCCGACAGCCGGTCGAAGAAGCCAAAGACGGCCAATTGCTTGACGCCCTCGGTCGTGTCCGCTCCCGGTAGCCCGAACGATGAGGAGAATCCTGCCCGAATGCCGCTCCCGTGCGTGAGATCGACGACCGGCCCGAGCGCCTGGCGCACCTCTTGATCGGCCTGGTTGAAGTGTGATGCTGACAGGCTGAGAGAGATCTGGAGGTTGGCGCTGGTGACTGGTGCGTCCTGCAGTTCTCGTCGCAGACCGGCCCCAGCGACCGTCTTGGCATAGATCGGAGCGGTAGCCAGCAGGGTCGTCGCCAGCAGCATGGTCAGGAAGTTGGCGCACAGAATGACCCAGTCGGCACGCGTCCGCTTCAGAACAACGTTCCAGCCGCTCACCATGATGCTGATGGACGCGTGCCGTTTTCGGCCGCTTGATGTCATCCAGCGACAGCCTTATCCACTGAGGAATTGAAACGCGCCTACGCGGGTGGCTTACAACTGCTCGGCTTGGGCTCAGTTATCGCATGGTAGCAGTCTGCCGGATAGACGTAGACCGTAAAGTTGGCTATGGCGCTGCCATCGGTCACCTGGAGTTGCCAGCAGCCTGGATTCGAGAAGGTTATTTCTCCGCGCCAGCCATTTGGACTGAACTCCGTCGCATGTTGAATCCAAGAGGAGCGGACCACAGCCGTAGCGTTTCCCGCGATCTGCCCGGTCAAACTCGGTTGGCTTGGGAAGGCGTGATAGATCTCAAGATAGGCGGACTGGGTGGGGAAGAAGACCGGCAGTTGCGAGTCGACGTTCATGCCCTGCCCGCTGACCCAATATTTGGGGGAGAAGGGGTCGCCCTGGTCAGCCGGACCGTTCCAGCTCGTGACGTGGCAGGTCGATGGCGGAGAAAACGGTGTCATATGGGTGCGTAGCGCCGTTAGGCTTGCCACATCGGGTCGCTGGGTGATCGGTACAGCCCAGAGCGTGACATCGAGCGTCTGACTTCCGCTGGTGACCGTAAGTTGCCAGCAACCGGGCTTTGGCAACGTGATAGCGACGCCATGCGCCGGTTCCTGCGCCACCATCGGACCAGCCAGTTGCGCTGAAACGGGCGCGGTGGTCAGCATGGTTCTGGCGTCGCCTTGCAGGTGCCCGGTTATCGTCGGAGCTTCGTTTGCGAGCACAACCGCCGGCGTGATTCCCTGGAACCAGACAGACAGGTTCATAAGCTGCTGCTGTCCCGTACGGGCGAACATCCCGGAATAGATGGAGCTCGGCGCGAACCAGAGATTGCCCTGTCCGTACCATTGCGGATAGAACTGGGACTGTACCTGCGGCGGGCCGCTCGAAGCAAACGGCGTTATGCTGCAGCCATTGGCCTGGGCGGATGCCTGTACGTCCGGTGTTCCGAGTGGGGTTGGCGTCGGTACGGGCGTTGCTTCAGCCGTGGCCGTTGTGGCCGCCGTTGCGGAGATGGTCGCCGTCGTGTTGGGCGATGGTGCGGGGACGAAGCCCTGGGTCGATTCACTGGCTTGCGGGTTGCCGTTCCCGCCGCCACAGGCCGAGCAGAGAATGACCAGCACGATGGCGGTGCTTAGCATCGCGCGCTGGCGAAAACTTCTCACCGAAACGCTCCTCAGATGCGGCTCGTATTGCCCGCGGAGACGATGTCGGACAGACCATCACCGAGATGGGGGCACGATATCGCATCACTAAACATAATACATCACTAGTGTGGCGATTTCGCTTTCCGGGCATCTTACCCGGTATTCGCGCGCGGGCTCGTGAGTGTTACAGGCATAAAGGTGCCATCCGTTTCTGCGGCGGTCGCCCGGCTCCTGAGTTGTCATTGGGTTTCATTCGCCCACATCATCACGAACTTCTATGAATTGAATGGCTTGACAGCTACCCCTTGGCTCGCTAGGATGAGTATGTTGTCCCGTTTTTCGGGCACTCTGGATTGGCTTCGTTGGCGGTAGGAGATGAGAACATGAGCATCATTCCCACCATCAACAACTTGATCATCGGCGAGGTGCGCGCGAGCGTGCCTGTGAGCCTGCGCTTCCGTGCAGGGTCGCCTTTCGCAGGTGTTCAAGGGAGGAGTCTGCCTCGGTGCAGGATAACGTGAGTCAACATACTCACCAAGTCCATTCAACCGCGGGCAGAGATGAATTTCTCGCCCGCGGTTTTTATTTGCCTCGTCACGCGCGGGCGACCGGAAGTTTCGCATTGGAATCGAGGGAGCAATCATGAATGCATCACGTTTCCCCAGTATCGAGCCGGTTGCCTGGCAGGATGTCGTGGCGGTGCCGGATCCGGCCATGGCGCTACGAGTGGAGCATGTCTCCAAGGCGTTCGTGCGTAAGGGACTCTTCACCCGGCGCACGCTGCAGACGAATCACGCGCTGCAAGACGTCTCGCTGAACGTGGGACGCAACGAGATCTTCGGCATCCTGGGCGCCAACGGCTCGGGGAAGTCGACTTTGATTCGCGTCATGTCGACCCTACTGATCCCCGATCACGGGACGGTCAAAATCTTCGGCTACGACGTGCGCGGTGACGAAGGCGAGGTCAAGCGTTTGATCAATCGTGTCTCGGTCGAGGCCTCGTTCTTCAAGAAGCTGTCGGCGATGGAGAACCTGCTCTATTCCTCGCGGCTCTACGGACGTAGCGGTGGTTCACTGCGGCGCGACATCGTCGCCATTCTGGGGAGCATGGGAATCGACTCGACGCGCATAAACCAGCCACTGGAGCAGCTCTCACGCGGCATGCAGCAGAAGGTCGCGATCGCACGGGCGTTTCTGACGTCGCCCGTCCTACTCTTGCTCGACGAGCCAACCACCGGGCTTGACCCGCGGTCGAAGCGTGACGTGCAGGACTTCGTGCTGCAGTTGCGCGATCAGCACGACGCCACGATTCTGCTCTGCACGCATGACATGGACGAGGCCGAGCGGCTCTGTGACCGCATCGCCGTCCTCGACCAGGGACGGGTGGTCGCAATCGACACCTCCGAGGGGATGAAGCGGGACGTTGGCCGAACCATGGGCGTGCTGGACGTGTCGCTCGAAGAGGTCTTCATTCATCTGACTGGACGTGACATTGCCGAAGAAGTGAGCGATGAGGCTCAGGTCGCCTGAGTGCGGCCTTCGGTTGAGGAGTAACGAATGGATCAAGCCAAACCGTCAAGGTTGAAGGCCCCGGCGCGGCGCGACATCTGGCGCGAGGTGCGAGCCTCATACGCCTTTGTCGAACGGAATTTCTTCCTGGTGCGCCGCTACTGGGGCTGGGAAATCGCCTTTCTGATCTTCAACATCACCTCGTCGTTGAGCGTGATGTACATCGGCAAGGCGCAGGGAACCAACAACACCAATCTGATCCTCTATCTAGGGATCGGGACGGTCGTCTGGGCGTATCTGCGCGCGGTCTTCTCGAATATCAGCGAGATGATCGTTTGGGAACGCTGGGAAGGAACCATCGAGTACACCATGATGGCGCCGATCTCTCGGCTAACCCACATGTTGGGGGTGGCGCTCTTCAGCATCGTTTACGGCATTCTGCGAACGGTACTGCTGCTGGTAGCGCTCTCCTTCTTCTTCGACATCAACCTCTCTGGCGCCAATGCCGGTGGAGCGTTGCTGATCATTCTGGTTGGCAGCCTCAGTTTCGTTGGTGTGGGGATCATGGCGGCGGTGCTGCCGCTGTTGTTCACCGAACGGGGTGAGGAGATGACGTTCATCATCTCATCGCTGCTGCTGCTCGTTTCCGGTGTCTACTACCCGATCTCGGTGTTGCCGGGCTGGATGCAGGCAGCGGCGCGGATCTCGCCAGCGACTTACGTGCTGGAAGGCATGCGCTCAACCGTCCTTGACGGCACGTCGACCAGCCATCTCGGACACTATCTGATCCCGATGGCGATCATCGGAGCGCTGACGATTCCGCTCGGGATGGGAGTCTTCACCATGGTCGAGCGCTATGCCAAGCGGACCGGCCGTCTCAAGAGGAGCGGCTAGTGACTGATTCAACGGCGAATCAGAAAGGTCAAGGAGTTATGCGGGCAATCTATCTGATGGGGACCACGGTCTACCTGCGGGCGATGATCGCGGCTGACAAGGACTGCGGCATCGCCTGGTTCAATACCAGTCTGCCGCTGATCGGGTTTGGCCATCACTTTCCGGTCGACGCCACCCGGGCAGCGGCGGCGTTGAAGGCGGAGCATCAGAGTCTCTGGTCAAGCGGCCGACATCGTTACGCCATCGTGCGCAACTCGAATGAAGAGGTCGTCGGAGCGATGGTCGAGAGTGCATCTCACCCGGTGATGGCATACATCGGCATCCACATGGCTCCGGCACTCGCGGATGAGGACGCGTTACGGGCTGAGGCGCTGACGCTCGTCGTTCCCTGGTTGCGAGATGAGCGCCAGTTTCGCCTGGTGCGCATGTGTATCCCGGCAGACCAGACAGAGACGATTGAGGCGGCAAAGTCAGTTGGTATGGCGCAGGGTGCTCGGCTGCGTCGCTACGTCGCGCGACCTGGCGCTCGCGTCGACCTGCTCATGTACGAGGCAGTGAACTCGGAGTGGGTGGGGAAAGATGCGTAACCCGATCATGGTTGGTACGCGCGTCTACCTTCGCCCGTTGGAAACAGCGGATGCCGAAGTCCTGGCACGGGGCCGTCACGAGGAGACCGAAACCTTCTTCGATTTCGGCCGCATGCCATTTAGCCCGATCGCCTACGAGAGTTGGTTCGAGAATGCCTACTCTCAGCAGCCGCCACGGGACATCCAGCTCGGCATCTGTCTAAAGGAAGACGACGAACTGATCGGCATGGTCGGCATCGACAATCTGGACTGGGTCAATCGGATCGGCGAGACGGAAATCTACATCTCGTCACCGGCGCATCGAGAGAATGGCTTTGGCACTGAAGCCAAGCACCTGCTGCTCGAATATGCCTTTGACCGATTGCAGCTGGAAATGCTCAGTTCGTTCATCTGGGAGCCGAACCAGCGCTCGGTGAACGCGATCCTCAAGCAGGGTTACCAACCGGCGGGCAGGATCAAGTCGTCATTGCTTCAGGCCGGGCACTTTCGCGACGTGTTGGTCTTCGACGTCTCGCGCGAGGAATGGATCGAGGCTCGTGAGGAGTGGCGCAAGCGCACCGGAAACTGAGCCTGGCGCAGGAGGTCCAACCGACACTCTGGCTTGGACCTTCTTGCGCTGGACGTTCCTCCGCGCCGCCTTTCATCGCGGCTACGTCCTGGTGTCGGGACTCTACTTCGTGGTCGTCGCGCACCTCTCCGCTGCACAGCTCGTGCTTCTCGGCACGGTCATCGGCATTACGCTCGTCCTGTCAGACGGTCCAACCGGCGTCTGGTCGGATGCCTTCAGCCGCAAATGGCCACTGGTCATCGGTCATCTCTTTCTGGTCGCGGGGATGGTGATGACCGGTGCCGTCACGGCGTTCCCGCTCATTCTGGTTACACAGGTCCTGTGGGGGATTGGCTGGGGATTTTCCAGCGGAGCCGACGTTGCCTGGATCACTGACGAGCTCGATCAGCCGGAACGTATCGCTCGGGTGCTGACGGCGCGTGCGCGTTGGGAGTTGGTCGGTGGAGCGGTTGGCATGGTCGCCTTTGGGTTGCTCGCCTGGGCGACGAGCCTGGCGACCGCGATTCTGGCCTCGGGACTCGCCATGCTCCTCCCGGCTATCCTTGTCACCACGCGCTTCACCGAAACGAACTTCACCCCGGCTCACGACGACCGGCTCAATGCCTCACTCTCCATCTTCCGCCGAGGCGCAGACCTGTCTCGTCGTGACACACAGATCCTGCTCGTCTTCGCGGCGACATTGATCATCAACGGTGCCGCCACCGTGGCGTGGCTCTTCCCCAAACAGCTCATCGATCTCGGTTTCCCGAGCGATCCGATCCTCTGGTACACGGGGTTGGGCATTCTTGGCTCCCTCTTCGGAGCCGTCGTGCTGCGCGTCATCGAGGGTCGCATCGAGGGAACCGGCGTCGCGCCGCGAACCTACGTACTGGCCTGTCTGACTGGCCTGGTTGGTCTGGTGGTGCTGGCATACGCGCCAGAGGCCCTCATCGGTTGCGCGGGCGTGCTATTGGTGCGAGGCGTTGCCATCAATGTGACGCGACCGATGAGCGTCATCTGGGTCAACCGGCGCACGAGTAGCGACGTTCGCGCCACGGTTCAATCATTCTTGGGTCAGGCCGAATCGATCGGCGAGATCATTGGTGGCCTGGCACTGGCCCTGCTCGCCCAGCACTCGAGCATTCCGACAACGTTGACTGCTGCAGGTGTGTTGATCGCCTGCGCTGGACTGATCGTCACCCGCGCTCGCGCCGAACGCGTGCCACTCTCCCCGCAGCCAGGCCGCGCCGGCTGACCCGGTCTTCACCACCTTTGTCGATCAGCCTGAACCCGCCCTAAAGCTGAAGTGGCCTTGTTCGGCTCTGAATTGCGCTTCGGAGTGGTCGTTGACCGTAACGGCCAACTCACCTACAAGAAACATGGCAATAGCTGCCTGGGCAGACGGCTGTTATCGCCTATGCGTTGCTGATTGACGATAGACGTGGACCATAGGGAGGCGAGAGATGAGCGTTCCGACAACCGATTCCGCGATGTATCAGACCATGCACCGTCAGCCGGATGACGTGAGGCGACTACTCGCAGAGGGTTGGGGAGTAGCGAAAGAGGCGGCCGAGCGCATTGCGTCAGCCGGTCGAGTGTATCTCGTCGGCATCGGCACCAGTTATCACGCGGCGCAGATCGGCGAGTGGCTGTTGCGTGCCGCAGGCTGCGACGCACGCGCGGTCATGTCCTACGATTTCGCCGTCTATCAGGATTCCTATCCGCTACGTAGTGATGATGCAGTGATCGTCATGGCGCACACTGGAGTGAAGCGCTTTTCGGCTGAGTCACTGGCACGCGCGACCGCTGCTGGCGTGACGGTGATCTCTGTCGGCAGCCGTGCCGCCGAGCATCCTGGATCCCAGCAGGTGCTGCGGACCATCGACCGGGAGAAGTCGGCCGCTTACACGTCATCGCATGTCTCGGCAATGACGGTGCTGGCGCAGATCGCCACCGAGCTGGGCGAGAGCCGACAGGCGGCAGGCACCTCCGGGTTTCGCTCTGCGCTCGAGGCACTCCCCGATCAGATCGCCGACGTGCTAAACCGCGAGGAGGAGGTCGTCCCAATTGCTCGAGAGGCGATTGATCGGCTCGTCTATGCCACCGGCGCGGGACCGAACGCCATTACGGCCACGGAAGCGGTGATTAAGGTGCGTGAGGCGGCCTACGGGCACATCGATGCGCTTCCGGTCGAGCAATTCCTGCATGGCCCGATGGTGGGCGTTAACGCGGAGGACGTGGCGGTCGTGGTGCAGGTCAGCGGCGCGGGTGAGACTCGCATGGCCGAGGTCGCCAGAGCGTTGAATGCCCTCGGCACGAAGCTGTGGATCGCGGGCAAGGCTATCGACGGCATTCCAAACGCGCCGGTATTCACGGTTCCGGAGACCGTGGAGATGATCTCGCCGCTGCTCGCCGTCGTGCCGATGCAGTTGCTGGCCTACAACATGGCGGTGCTGAAAGGGATCAATCCCGACACCTTCCGGCGAGACAATCCCACCTATGCCGAGGCATTTGGCTACTCGAAGTTGTAGGTCATCGGCAGCGGGACGTTGATGAACTAATTCGGGGCTGACCGCGGTGGCCACCGCTGGCCACCGCAACGTTTCCGCAGGTCCGCTTAGCGCCTCGGGGTACCTGGGTGCGGGTCGCGCTTCGTCTCCATAGCCCGGCGCTTATGGCCTTTGATCGATTAACTCGGTAATGAGGCCACGGTCGCCCGGGAATAAATTCGCCGCGCTATGGAGACGAAGCGCACTGAAGGCGCTGAGATAATACCAATATTGCAAGAACAGCACGGATTCATGCGAAAAATGGCAGCACATTCAGCACATTGCAGCGGACTTCGCAATGGTCAGCCCGGCCGCTTCAGCGCCGGGCGAACGTGGACACATTCTTGAGGTATTTCGTCAAACACCATCAGCCCCGCGCGTCACTCACGCGGTACCCGAACACTCCGCTAAACTCCGTAAGTTGGTTCCGCCGAGACTCTGTAACGATTTTGACACACGCCGATGGTTCACTGGTTTCCTATTGGTACGCTCACTCTTGTAGAGTGAACGATGACGTTGTCTCCGCAGTGCTGCGGAGTACGTCGTGTTTCTCACCGGACGAGAAGAATTGCCGCGCGATGAAGGCGCGGTGCTGTCGAGTTTAGGAGATCGCCTTGACGGAGCGCACTGACCGAGTTGCCAAACCGCGAGCCGTCGTCCTCGAGTTGGATGCACTGCAAGATCTCATCAGCGCGTTGAGTCGACGCGGATTCGAAGTCGTGGGTCCAACGATTCAGAACGGCGCGATCGTCTACGATCGCCTGGAATCGGCTGATAGCCTTCCGCGTGGCTGGACTGAGGTGCAAGAGGCAGCGACCTATCGCCTGCAACGTCGAGATGACGACGCCTACTTCGGCTATACCGTCGGGCCACATTCCTGGAAACGGTTCCTCTTCCCACCAACGCTGCGCGTCTGGAGTGGGCAGCATATCGACGGGAAATTCACCTTCGATGATCAGAACGGAAGCGCGCCACGCTACGCTTTCATCGGTGTGCGCTCGTGCGATCTGCACGCCATCGCCATTCAGGACCGCGTCTTCATGGGCGGTCACTATCAGGATCCGGCCTACAAGTCCCGACGCGACGGCGCGTTCGTGGTGGCCATCAACTGCGGCGAGGCGGGTGGCACTTGCTTCTGCGTCTCGATGGATGCAGGCCCAAGGGCAACGGCGGGCTACGACATCGCCTTGACCGAAGTACTCGAAGAGAACCATCACTATTTCATCGCTGAGTTCGGCTCGGAACGTGGCGACGAGGTCCTGAGCGAGGTTCCGAGTAGCCCGGCAGCCGAGAATATCGACGCCGCCATCGAGCGCGTGACGGCGAACGCAGCCGCACAGATGGGACGTACGCTCGAGACCGACGGTCTGCGCGAGTTGCTCTTCCGCAACCTGGAGCATCCGCGTTGGGATGAGGTCGCGACCCGCTGTCTTGCCTGTGGTAACTGCACCATGGTTTGTCCCACCTGCTTCTGTGCCACCTTTGAAGACACGTCGTCCCTGGATGGGAACAGCGCGGAGCGCTGGCGCCAGTGGGATTCGTGCTTCACCGTCGATCATTCGTATTTGCACGGCGGCAGCGTGCGCAAGTCAGGCCGCTCGCGCTACCGACAGTGGATGACCCATAAGCTGGCGAGTTGGTGGGATCAGTTCGACACCTCGGGCTGCGTCGGCTGTGGCCGGTGCATCACCTGGTGTCCGGTGGGGATCGACATCACCGAAGAGGCGAGCGCCATTCGGCTACACGATTTGGCGCGGCACTCGACGGATCAGTCGGATCACGAAGGAGCGTCTTGATGGAATCACTCGCCTTCGACCTGGCCAACCAGCCGTTTTTGGCGGGCCTGGCTCCGGAATACATCGAATTGCTGGCCGGGTGCGCCACCCACGTCTACTGCTCGGCTGGCGAGCAGATCTTCTCCGAGGGGGATTCGGCCAACTCCTTCTTTCTGATCTATCACGGTAAGGTGGCCATCGAGGTTGACGTACCGGGACCCGGAGTGATCTCAATCGAGACTCTCGATTCTGGCGACGTTCTCGGCTGGTCCTGGCTCTTCCCGCCTTATCGCTGGCACTTCGACGTCAGGGCCATCGAACTGACCCGCATGATCGAGATCAACGCCTCTTGCCTGCGGGCCAAGATCGAAGAGGATCACGACTTCGGCTATGAGATGATGCGCCGCTTTGCCCAGACGATCATCCATCGGCTGCAATCGACCCGTCTGCAACTCCTCGACATGTATGGGCAGGTCGATGATTGAACTGGTAACGCAATCGACACAGCCGATGACTCCCCGCAATGGGGCAGTGAGACGGGTTCGGCGCGAGACGTCCGATACGTTCACGCTCGACATCGAATTCACCGATCTGGAGACGACGTTCGAATACGCTCCCGGTCAGTTCAACATGCTTTACGCGTTTGGCATTGGTGAGGTGCCAATCTCGATCAGCGGACACCGCGAGGGGAGTAACGTCGTCATCCATACGGTTCGAGACGTCGGTGCGGTGACGCACGCGATTTGCTCGCTCAAGCCTGGCATGGCGATCGGGCTGCGCGGCCCGTTTGGACGTGGCTGGCCGGTCAATGAGTCGGTCGGTAACGACGTGCTGGTAGTGGCCGGCGGGGTCGGACTGGCGCCGCTCCGCTCGACGATTCAGCGACTGGTCCGAGATCGCGCGCTCTATGGCAGCGTCTCGATCATCTATGGCGCGCGCACGCCATCCGATCTCCTTTACGTCTCCGAGCTCGAGCGCTGGCGCAGTCGCTTTGACATCGAAGCGGAGGTAACCGTCGACCGAGCCGATCCGCGATTGGCACGGCCACGTTGGCGTGGTGACCAAGCTGATTCCGCAAGCAGACGTCGATCCGGCCCACACTACCGCGCTTATCTGCGGTCCCGAGGTGATGATGCGCTTCACCGTTCGCGAGCTGCAGATCTCGGTGTATCCGACGAGCGCATCTTCCTCTCGATGGAGCGCAACATGCGCTGCGGGATCGGTCTCTGCGGCCATTGCCAGTTCGGTCCACCCTGATCTGCCGCGATGGCCCGGTCTTCTCCTATGATGAAATTCGGCCGTTCTTCGGGATGAGAGAGTTCTAGATGGCAAAGGCACGAAAACCAAAGCTGGCGGTCTGGAAGTTCTCGTCGTGCGACGGTTGCCAACTCTCGCTGCTCGACTGCGAGGACGAGTTGCTGGCGGTTGCTGGGGAGCTCGACATCGCCTATTTTCTGGAGGCGTCGTCGGCCACGGTCGCGAGGCCCGTATGATCTTTCGCTGGTCGAAGGCTCGGTGACGACCGCACATGACGTCGAACGCATCAAAGCCGTGCGCAAGGCGTCGAAACTCCTGGTCACGATTGGTGCCTGCGCCACGGCGGGCGGCATTCAGGCGCTGCGCAATTTCGCCAGCGTCGAAGAGTATCTGTCGGCCGTCTACGCCAGTCCCGAATACGTTGACACACTGGCCACATCGACGCCGATAAGCGAGCACGTGCACGTCGATTTCGAACTGCGCGGTTGTCCTATCAACAAGAGACAGTTGCTCGAGGTCATCGGCGCGTTCCTTCAGGGACGCAAACCAACTATCCCACCCTCCAGCGTCTGTCTCGAGTGCAAGCGACGCGGCAACGTCTGCGTGATGGTCGCGCATGGCACGCCATGTCTCGGTCCCGTAACCCATGCAGGCTGCGGCGCGCTCTGTCCGTCTTACAATCGTGGCTGTTACGGTTGCTACGGACCGATGGAGACGCCGAACACTGGCGTCGCTGAGCCGTCAATGGATTCACGCTTGGCGTGGTCGCCACGACGATCCGACGGGCTTATCAGACCTTCAATGCCTATGCCGAGCCATTCCGTCAGGAGAGCTTGAAACATGCCGACCAAAACGATCAAGGTCGATAACCTCGCCCGCGTCGAGGGTGAGGGAGCGCTCTACGTGCGGATTCGCGATGGGCAGTTGACCGACATCCGCTTTCGCATCTTCGAACCGCCGCGCTTTTTCGAGGCGCTGCTGCGCGGGCGCAAGTTCAGCGAGGCGCCCGATATCACCGCGCGTATCTGCGGCATCTGCCCGGTCGCCTATCAGATGAGCGCGGTACATGCGATGGAGCGGGCCGCCGGTGTCACCGTTGGCGGACAATTGCGGGAGCTACGCAGGCTGCTCTACTGCGGCGAGTGGATCGAGAGCCACGCGCTTCACATCTATCTGCTGCACGCGCCCGATTTCCTGGGCTATACCAGCGGGATCGAGTTGGCTCGCGATCACGCCGACATCGTCCAACGCGGCTTGAACCTGAAGAAGGTCGGTAACGCCATCCTGGCGTTTGCTCGGAGGACGCGAGGTGCATCCGATCAACGTGCGCGTTGGCGGATTCTATCGAGTGCCGACCAAGGCCGAGCTGAATGGGCTGCTCGAGCCGCTGAAGGAGGCACGCGAGGCGGCGCTCGAGACGGTGCGCTGGGTGGCAACCTTCGATATGCCGGACTTCGCGCCGGACTACGAGCTGGTCTCGTTGCGTCACCCGGACGAGTACCCGATGAACGAAGGTCGGTTCGTCTCGTCGGCTGGACTTGATATCGACGTGCGCGACTTCGAAGAGCACATTATCGAGGAGCAGGTGCCCCACTCGCACGCGCTTCACGCGCGGCTGCGCGAGCGCGGCGGGTACCTGGTCGGACCGCTGGCTCGCTACAGCTTGAACCACGATCTGCTTGGCTCGCTGGCACAGCAGAGCGCTCGGTCGACGCGGGACTCGAACAGGTCTGCCGCAATCCGTACCAGAGCATTATCGTGCGCGCCGTGGAGACCGTCTATGCCTGTGATGAGGCGCTGCGCATCGTCGACCAGTACGAGCAGCCCGAGTCGCCCTCTGTGGAGGTCGAGCCACGTTCGGCCAGTGGTTGGTCCTGCACCGAGGCGCCGCGCGGCACCCTCTATCATCGGTACGAAGTCGATGATCAGGGGCTGATTACCGCGGCGCGAATCGTTCCGCCGACTTCCCAGAACCAGAAGATGATTGAGGAGGATCTGCGTCTCACGGTGACGCAGCATCTCGACGGTCGCGAGAGGAGCTGTCTCTGAGCGCTGCGAGCGGGTCATTCGCAATTACGATCCGTGCATCTCTTGCGCGACTCACTTCCTGACGCTCGACCTCGACCGCACGTGAGCGAGAAGAGCCAACGCCGAGATCGATCGTCATCGGTCTCGGCAATCGCTATCGTCAGGATGACGCGATTGGGCTCATCGTCGCTCGGCGTCTACGGCGACAGGTGCCCGACGACGTGCGCGTCGTCGAGCATGCTGGCGACCCACTCGATCTGCTCTCCGTCTGGTCTGGATACGATCTGGCGATCCTGGTCGACGCCTTGAATGCACCCGATGAAGCAGGCGCCGTTCGCCGGTTCGATCCAGCAGTCGATCTGCCTCCGGACCGTGAATCGATCGTCTCATCACACGGTCACAGTCTGTGGGATGCCTGGGAACTGTCCGGTCTGCTCGGTCATCGACCGAATCGCACACTGGTCTTCACTGTCTCGGGTGCGAGGTTCGATCAAGGCGAGGGATGTTCGCCCGAGGTTGAGGTGGCGGTCGATGAGATCGTCCAGTGTTTGCTGAATCTCCTATCATGACGAGAGTCCAGCTGTCCATTGAAAGCCGTTCCCGAGTTTAGCTCCCGGCGCCCAGCTTGCGGGCCGCTTGGACCAATGCCGCGTTCCCGCTTGCGCGCTCACCGTTCGGTAAGAGGATGGTGTCCTCGAGCCCAACTCGTGTGTCAATTCCCCGCCGGACGGCATCGGTCAGAATCACCCAGGTCACTCGTCCATCTCCGTGCTGCAGTCTGGGAACGGTGATCCCAAATCGATCGAGTGTCTGGTGAATCTCATCAACGAGTTGCAGTGCGTCACTCGCGCTGTCCCCAACTTGCATTTCCCCCGGTTCAACCAGAATGCGAGTGACGTGGTTGCCCAGCCCCGACTCGCCAAGGGTTACCGCGTCCTCAACATTCCAGACTCCAGCCTCAATGCCCACTCCAATTTCCAGCAGGAGCTTCATCACGTCCAGGGATCCGTCTTCCGACAGATTGACCGAGGTGTAGTCTGGGGCTGTCCATTCCCTCACAAGATCGAGGCGGCGAACAAGGTCGGGCTCGATCCAGGCGCCCGTGGTCACGCCCACTGGTACTCCGCAGGCATCGCGCACTGTCCTGACGACACGGTCGACGATTTCGGCGTCGAGACGCTCTCGTTCGTCGTCGTCACGTGGATGAAGGTGAAGGGCTCCCGCCCCAGCCGCAACGCAAGCAACGGCGTCTCGCGTCAACTCTTCGACTGATTCAGGCATGGCGGCGTGCCTCGATTTTGTAAAGTCTCCATTCAGCGCGGCCTGCAGAAGCACGTTTACCCCCTATCCATTCCACTCCATGTCGCGGTCGAGCGGCCAGATCGGACGCTGCACGTTCTTGTACTCGAATCGGTGAAGGTTCGGATTGGCGGCACCGGGGGCGTCAACCTCGATGATCGAATGGGCGATCGGCTCGAAGTCGGCGCGGAAGTGACCGCGCGATTTGATCACCAGCAGTGGCTCACGCTCCGGTGAGACGCCAACAACTCGGAAGTAGCCCTGGTCGTTGGCGGCGTGTCGCACGCTGGTAATCACCAGCTTCAGGCCATCGACATCGATCCGCACGGTCGGTCCACACGTGACGGATTGGAGGCGTACCACCGGTCCATAGCCGGTGAAGCGCCCGTCGCTGATGACGGCGACGTGCCCGCGCACTTCGATCGGGTCGCCATACTGGCCCGGCGCGGCCTTGCCGCCGATGCGGAACGTTGCCTCATTCCCGACTCCGACCGAGATCGCCTGCTGCACCGTCTCTGGATCCCAAATCGCGGCCGCGGCGCCGCGGGCTTTGCGACGAATGAGCTCGTGAAGCAGTTCGGTCGTGTCGCCTGATCCGCCGCCTCCGGGGTTGTCCGCCACGTCGGCCAGCACGACGGGCTTGCCGGGATTGGTGGCAGCCTGCTCGAGCGCCTGATCGACGGCGTCCGGAACGGTCGGGATCTGTTTCAGGAAGCTGTCACGAATGCTCCAGGCGAACCGGCCGATTTCGTCGGCGCAGCGGCGGCCGGCATCGGGGTCGGTGGCCGTTACCACGATCGAGGTACCCGCCTGAGGGAAATCGGCATAAGGGAAACCGCCAAAGACCGACACGTCAACAATGTTGGGCGAGGCTTCCCATTCCTGTCCACGTTCCAGCAGTTGCCGCATCGGCCCTTCCGCGGTGCGCATGTTGATGGTTGGAGGAAGCATCGGCGGTTTCGAGATGGAGACGCTGGGACGCGACATCTCGCCGCGGAGAATTCGGGCCAGGCATTGGGCCGCCTCGACGCCACGCTCATAGGGATCGATGTGCGGGTTGGTGTTGTAGGCGAAAACCGCGTCGACGACCGAGCAGAATTCGGGCGTGATGTTGCCGTGCAGATCGAGTTCGACGACCAGCGGCACGTCCGGCCCGATGACCTCGCGCACCGCCCGGCAGATGTCGCCCTCGGCATCGGGCGCGTTCTCGGCCAGCATCGCGCCATGCAGATGCAGCAGCACTGCGTCGACCTTACCCGCTGCCCGCAAGTGATCGACGAGCGCGCCTTTGAGCCGGTCGTGCGCGGCCGAGGCGACGTTGGCGGATGGCGTGGCGTCGGCCGCGACCGTGCCGATCATCTCCCAGCCCTCGGCCTCGCCCACCTCCAGAAATCCGCCGATACCGGTTTTGCTGCCGCGAAATCCGCGCAGTAACTCATCGCCCTCCAGGACGTGCGAACGTCCGGCGGCAAACGATTCATAGTTGGTGGGAATCGGCGAAAACGTATTGGTTTCGTGAGAGATGCGTCCGACCGCGACACGAGGCATGGCCCGTTCTTCCTTTCAATGCCGATTGGTCAATGATCTGCTCGGATCATAGACGACCGGTCGCATGTGGCCAACAGGCAAGCTCGAAGCCGGGTTTGCCCGGGTGTCGATTTGTCCGAGCGCATGACAGTCTGCTGGCCCGAGGTCTGCGGAACCGATGGAGGCACCGGCTGGATGTCAGATCGGTGTTGGGATGACAGGAGGAGAAGCAGGTGACGACGTTCCAGAAGATCATGCCAGCGAACTTGCTCATCATGTCGATCGCGGTCATTGGTTTGATCGTGGCGACCACGGCGTGCGGTGGCGGCGGTGGATCGCAATCCACCGCGACGGGTAAGCCGGTGTCGGTGACCGAGAAATCATTCGTCATCACCGTCAACGGCACCGAACTTCATAACGGTAACGGGGATGCGACCGTGCCAACTGGCATGGTGACGTTCGAGGTCAAGAACGTTGGAACGATCTCTCATGCCTTTGAGATTCAAGGCAATGGCATCGACGAACGGACTGCGACGATCGATCCCGGCAAAAGCGTGAATCTGACCGTGAAATTGGCGGCTGGAACATACGAAGTCTTCTGCCCGATCCCGGGTCACAAGGCGGCGGGCATGGACGGCAAAGTCACCGCAAAGTAACGTCAATTCGTATTGAACGTATCTCGGCACGCTCTCCTGATGTCGGTCGGAACGCATGCGTTCCCGGCAGATGTCAGGCCAAGCTTCACTTCAATCCTCAACAATCCACAGTTGATCGATCGACCGTTAGCACGGTCGGAGACCATACATGTGACCGTAATGTTCACATTCTCCTTGTCGCGACTCTGTGACATCCGGGGAGTGATGCTCAAGATGGATCCGGCTGCGCGCCCGGAATCATCCGCTGGCCAGGATAGAGAGCGATTCTCGCCCCCCTGCATAGACCGCAACCGGGTCGTTCCGAGAGGACACGACCATGAGGCATATTGTGCGTCTGCTGACCGTTCTGCTGGTGGCGGGGAGCCTGATGGTGTTTACCACTCAGGTTGTGTTTGCACAGCAGGATGAGGGTCCACAGCGCGTCTACTTTCCCCAGACCGGGCAATACCTGGCGTACAGCTTTCTCGATTACTGGCAGCACAACGGAGCGGTTAAAGTCTTTGGCTACCCAATCAGTGGCGAGCTCACCGACCCTGCCAGCAAATTGACAGTCCAGTACTTCGAACGAGCCGTGTTCGAGTGGCATCCAGCCGCCGCTCCATCCGCCCGCGTTCAACTGCAACGCATCGGCTCGATGTTGACCGCCGATCGCACGACGGAAGCCGCATTTCAACCGGTGACGGCGGCAACCAATGCCACCACGACCTACTTTCCTCAGACCGGACATCGACTAAGTAATGCGTTCCGTGACTTCTGGCGCGCAAACGGCGGACTCGCGATCTTTGGCTACCCGATCAGTGAGGAATTCACGGAATCACAAGCCGGTGCCACCGGATTGACGGTCCAGTACTTCGAGCGGGCCCGGTTCGAGTGGCACGCGGACCAAGCGGGTACCCCATCCGCGGTTCAGCTCAGCCTGCTTGGATCGACGTTAGCGGCCAAGAACGACGTGAACCGGAGCCCGATTCCGCGCGCGCTCGACACGGCGATCTACGATCCGAATCTCTGGTATGTACCGCTTGCTCCAGACGCCGACGACATGCGAACACCTCCAGTCGGTGCTCCAATCGAGCAGGCGAAGTGGATCGAGATCGATCTGTCCGATCAGTATCTGCGCGCATGGGAGTACTCCAGCGTGGTCTATGGCGCCTACGTCTCGACCGGCGTTCCCGCCCATCCAACGCCCGTCGGAACGTTCCACATCATGGCGAAGTACGCGTCGCGCGACCTGACCGGGGGCACGGCGTCGGCCGTGGATGTGAAGCTGCCGAGCGTGCCGCACGTCATGTATTTCTACGATGACCTGGCGCTGACCGGCACGTACTGGCACGACGCCTTCGGGACGCCAATGACTACGGGCAGCGTCAACCTGCCGTTGCAGGGTGCCGAATGGATCTACAACTGGGCGCCGTATGACACGGTGGTCTGGATTCACCAGTGATCGTCGGTTGCCGTTTCGGTTCTAGAAAAGAGGAGACCCGCCCGGAGCGACCGGGCGGGTGAGGTTGTGAGGAGGTGTGTTGGGAAGTTGGGGTTTGGGTTGTGAAAGGTCCTAACTTCTCGCTCCTTGGTTTCTTACTCTAGACACTCAAACTAAGCTCGGCCTGAAGCATCGCTGAAACGTAGGTTAATTCCAGAGTCCGTATGTTCCCGAGCGTGAACGCAGCCGACATCGGCATAGTGCGACAACCAACTCGGCGCGGCGCGACGACCTCGCCGCTTGACGCTAGTCTGGACGGTTAAAGAGCTCCGCCCGGCCGCAGCCGGGCGGGTCAAACAGTTGGGAATGGATGGGGATGGGGGATCGAAGGACCGGAACTTCGTACTGTTGCTACTGTAGATTCCGAATGTAACTCGCACCTTAAACGTCCCTGAGATCTGGATGAGAAACGACTTTCTCTCACTCCAAATTTCTCCAAATTCCCAGCTCACGACGCAGCGTCACAAACTTTCACGTTCACATAAGGTGAGATTCACCTAGGATTAAGTCTGCAGGAAGATACCTAAAGCAGACATATCATTTCGACGCACTGCATTCACAGTGTTGCCGTCTTTTGAAAGGACGCCATCATGGCGACGCAACACATCCCGGCGGTTGGTAGTCACGTGATCCTCGCGGGCGGAAAGAAGTCCGGCACGGTTAGCAGCTTGATGGCTGCCGATGGGGGCGAAAGCGTTACCGGTTTCGTCGTTCATTTCGGCTGGCGCAAGCGGAAAGCAAAGGTCGTGCCGATTGCGGACGTCAAGTGGGTGAACGATGACAGTGTAGTGCTGACGCTCTCGCGCAAACAGTTTGCCAGCCTCGCCGACTGGGCACCACCTGCGTCGAGTGGCGCCGCGGAAACAAACCCCGCTGCTGCTTCCGCTGCCCGTAAGCCAGCCCATTCATAATCCGAAACGCTCGCGCGTACGCGTGCGCTTGTCGATACAGCGTTCCATCAATTCCATCGAGTCACCTCAAGGGCCGGACGAGCGATAGCAGATCCGGCCCTCGATCATGGTCAGCGCGACGTTGACGTCCTGATCGATGATCACCACGTCCGCGTCCTTGCCTGGTTCGAGCGATCCCTTCTGGTGTTCGATGCCCAGCACACGGGCAGGGTTCACTGACGCTATGCGGATGGCATCCGGTAGTGGGATCCCAACGGCTTGATGCATGATCCTCACCGCACGATCCATGGTCAGAACGCTACCGGCCAGCACGCCGTCGGGCCGGTAGCAGGCACCATTTCGCACCTGAATCGTCTCACCGTCCAGGGTGAATGCTTCAGCCGGTGTTCCGAGCGGCGGCATGCCGTCGGTGATGAGGACGATCCGGTCGACTCCCTTGGCCCGCACTGCGATGCCCAGCGTAAGCGGACTGACGTGGACGCCGTCGGCGATGACGCTGGCGTATAGCCGGTCGTTGGCCAGAACGCCACCGACCGTGCCCGGCTCACGGCTGCCGAGTTGTGACATCGCGTTGAACAGATGCGTGGCGAGGCTGGCGCCATGCTCGGTCGCCGTATTGATCCGATCTGGGGTCGCGTTCGAGTGGCCGATCGCGACGGTGATGCCTTGACGACGCGCCCAGTCGATGACATCGATTGCTCCGGGCATCTCCGGCGCGAGTGTCAACAGACGGAGGCTCTCGTCGCTGGCGGACCAAAGGCGGGAAAGCACCTCGATCGACGGTGAGATGATGAACGGCGCGTGATGGGCGCCATGTCGCTCCGGATTGATGAAGGGTCCCTCAAGGTGGAGGCCGAGGATGCGCGCTCCGTCGGACTGCACTTCGCTCGCGGCGGCGACGGCGCGAGCGCAGGCGTCCAGCCGATCAACTGGTGCGGTGATGGCCGTTGGCAGCACGGCGCTACAGCCGAAGCGAGGCAGTACCTCGCTCATGGCGAGGACCGCTGCGGCACTCGGTTCAGCGGTGAGCAGTCGACCGTTGGCGCCGTTCAACTGCAGGTCGATGAAGCCGGGAGCGATGATGCCGCCTCCGGCGTCGATCTGCTGGTCGATCTTTGGCGCATGTTCAAGTTCGGTACGGGTGCCAACCGCGGAAATGCGACTGCCTTCGACAAGCAGCGCGCCGTCACGAATCACTCGATCCGGGGTGACCACGTCACCGTTTGAAATCAACGTCACCAATGCATGCCACCTTGTTCGGTCATGATCGTGCTGCTTCGCCAGTCGTTGTACTGCCTGATCCGATGGATATCCAGTCCGACCCGCTCACTCTTTTGAACCTACCATCAACGTGGGTTGTGAGCTGGCCCGTGAGTTCCTCGAATGCAATCAGCACGACCCTGTGCGATGCGACGCCACCGGACATGAAGTACGGCGCGGTGACGGAAGCCTTTCAGTATGGCGAGAACGGAGATCTGGCGTCGGAGACGATAGCGGCCTTTCACACCGGTGAGGGCGAGCCATGGTCCGACGCGTTCCAACAGAGTCTGGCCTGTGCCCAATTCGATGAGGCCGGCCCGCCAGGTACCCCAATTCCGACGCACATCAGCGGACTCACTCCGGTGTCCCTCGGCGACCAGGCCTTCAGTTACCAGATCATCACCACGATCGGTGCACAGACCCTCGAAACCGTTGTCATCTATTTCCGGGACGGGGATAACGCCATCCAGCTCGGCGACTCAGTAAACGGCACCGTCGACCAGGAGCCTATTAACTCCCTTGAACAGTAGGCGCTCGACGAGCTTCGGGCGCATCCGATTGGAACGGGTTGGCTCCAACTATCGGGATTTCTCCAGGTGACGATGTCGCCGATACCGTTGGTCCGACTGTCGTGCACATAGGCGTACAGATTGACACCACTCCCCAGGAAGTCGAGTGGGTCCGCTTTGATGAAGTGACTCGTTCGCGCTCGCGACCACCAAGCCGGGTTAGCTCCCGGCCCGCTCCAGCAGCGCTCCGATAGTTGCCGTGATCTCCTCACGGCTCAGCGCCAGGGTAGCGTCGCCGACGGTGAACTCCCACTTCCAGTAGCCAGGTAGCGGCGTTGGTGCCAGTGAGCGCAGGATGCCGATGCCGGTCTCCTCGGCGACCTCGATGGCGGCGGCTAACAGGCCGACGCGGTCGCCCCTGAGGTAGAGATGCATCATGTTCGTCTGCGGCGGGTTGGGAACGATCGCGATCTGGGGAAAGACGGCGAGATCGGACGCGATTTCGACCGCTCGACGGTGATAGTCGGGCATCCGTCCCAGCCGCTCTTCGAGGCCGAGTCGAGCCGAGAGCACGTAGGGAAAGAGCTGCAGGAGCCGGCCGCCCTGCCGGTGTTGCCACACGCGCGCTTCGGCAATCACTTCTGCTGGGCCCGCCAACGCGGCGCCGGTCAACCCGCCTAATCCCTTGTAGAAGGAGACGTAGACCGAATCGAACGGTGCGGCGATCTCGGCGTAGGGCCGCCCGTAAAACGGACCGGACTCCCAGAGCCGGGCACCGTCCATATGGGTGGCGGCGCCGCGCGCATGCGCCCAGTCGGTCTGGGCGACGAGGTCATCCCAGGCCGGTAGCTGGCCGCCGATCTCACGTTGGGGCAATTCCAGCAGGAGCACAGCGAGCGGCTCGGCGACCGACTGCAGATTATCGAGCGTCAGCAGTCGATCAGGCTCGCCGACCGCGATCCCCCGCAGACCGTGCAGCCGCTGATACGCGTAGCCTTCATGGAGATCCAGATGGTTCCTGGGATGCATTGCGACATTGGGGCTTCCGCGGCGTTCCGACCAGATCCGGAGCGCGATCTGCTGCGCCATCGTCCCGCTCGGCAGAAAGACCGCCGCCTCTTTCCCCAGCAACTCGGCGATCTGCGACTCGAATCCGCTGATCAGCTCGCCCTTGCCGTAGCGGTCGGGAACCATGTCGGGGTCGGCAAATTCGGCTAGTTCCCTCAAGATCTCGCGTGGTGAATGCAGGCCGTGTGACGTGAGGAAGCGAGTGCACCCGCGCAGTGTCCGCTCGGCGCGCTCGGTGAGCTCCGCCGTCAGTTCGTTGCGGCCTTCCGCCACCATCTCATTGCTCCCTTCACCGTCCAGGCCGTGTATCTGGGGACTGCGGGTAACGGGTGTCCACCGCCATAGGCGCTACTCTAGCACGGTCAGGCCAGCAGCACGTAGATTGACAGCCTGCCTGGCACTATCTCGGATGCCAGAAGCGTCCGTAGAACCAACCATGTTCTTCACAGATTATGTGGGTTCGGCCGGGCGCTAATTAACCCGGGGTGCGAATAGCGTCACGTAGCGCCGCACGACGGGCCAGGACCTCCGGTGGGATGGGGGCAAACGACGCGGCTCGTATGGTTTCCTCGTACGCCGAAGACGACGCGTCATTGCGCTGTCGCTCATAGTCGGCGAGGGCGGTTTCGGCCTCCGACCCGCCGGTGAAGACGTTGTCGAGCGCCTCCGCCAGCAGCTCGGCATCGCGAAATGCGTCGCTGATCCCTTGCGCCGTGAAAGGATCCTTGGTGTAGCCTGCATCACCGACCAACGCCCAGCCCGGGCCGAAGGGCCGCCGAAAGAAGTTCGGCAAGTGGGCAACTCCCAACCAGCGCTCCTGCCGCCGTTCCGGACGGAAGCGCTCTGCCAGTGACGGCACCTGCTCGACGACCCGAAAGAAGTTCTGCTCGATGTCCGCGCGGAATGCCTGGAATCCAGCCAGCGGTGCCTGGAGTGCGATAACGGAGAGCCCAGCATTGGTTGGCGCGCAGATGAACATGCACGATTGCGGACGAAGGTAGATCTCGGCGTCCGTAAGATGGACGTCGCTGAAGTAACTCCAGTAGCTGAACGTCAGAGCCGGGTGCGGGTGGTAGACCGGCGCCTGTGCCTCCCGTGCCACGATCGAATTTCCGCCATCCGCGCCAACGACGATGCGTGCCCGTTCGTCCACCTCCGCGCCGCCCTGCGTCCGACCACGGACACCGACGACCCGACCGTCCTCCCAGAGAAGCTCGCGGACCGTGAAGTGCTCTCGCAATTCCGCTCCGGCCGCGACCGCCGCTTCGACCAGCATCGCATCGAGTACGAACCGACGCGGTGCGTATCCGCCGTCCAGACCGTCGTCCGTCTTGATGGGGATCGTGAGCGCGCAGTCGCCAATGTCGGAAACCATGGCGTGGATGGGAGGGCAACCTGAGGCGACGAGCCGTTCAAGCAATCCCCAGCGGCGTAGCGCCGCGACGCCTGGCGGCTGGACGAAGTGTCCGCGCACGGTGTCGCTCGGGAAGGAAGCTCGATCGACGAGCAGCACACGATAGCCACGGCGGGCAAGCAACATCGCCAGCGGGGATCCGGCACAGCGCGCACCGACAACGATTACGTCATACATGGCCCACCTCCTGTCGTCCCGCGCAGTGGCTGTTTTCACTCATGGTGCAGATAGCAGACTCCAATTTCACTCGAAATGGCCGAATTGATCTGCGCCGATCGCAAATCGATATCCGCTCATGCATACAGCTTATGGCCCAATTGCTATAGTAGCATGCTTCAGCCATCGATGATCCAGCCAAAGATGACTGTGTGACTGGGGCGCAGACGACTCTTGAGATCAACGCCGACGAGTCGGCACGCACGAGCTGGGGCGTTTAGCGCGTGATGTATCGGGAACCCGTCATTCGTCGCGAGGATGTTGCACGATTGCCGCTTGCGTGAGCGTCTCCGGCGTCCGACAGAGTGACGATAGTCAACACGACATAACGACTGTTGACCATTTCACACCTTCGCGCCATGCTAAACAGGTCGAATAACCTGCAACTGGAGGTGCTGAAACATGGACCTGGTAAACCCTACCATCCGTCGCTGGCAGCACGACGCGCGCGAGGATCCAGACGCGTTCTGGGCTCGGGCCGCTGACAAGCTTCCCTGGTTCCGGCGCTGGGATCGCGTTTTCGAGTGGGATCAGCCGACCTTCCGCTGGTTCGTCGGTGCGCAGACTAACATCAGCTACAACTGTCTCGACCATCACGTGCAGCGTGGCTGGGGTGGTCACGCCGCGCTCATCTACGAAAACGAGCGGGGCGAACGCGAGGTTTACACGTACGCGCAATTGCTCGATTCGGTCAAACGGATGGCGGCAGCGCTGCGCGGCATCGGCGTCGGTCGAGGTGACCGCGTGGCCGTCTATCTGCCGACCTGCCCCGAAGCCGTCATCACCATGCTCGCCGTCACGCGCATCGGCGCGATTCATGTGGTCGTCTTTGCCGGGTTTGGCAGTGGCGCGCTGGCGGATCGCATCGGGCTGAGCGGCGCGAAGGCGGTCATCACTGCTGACATCACCTGGCGCAAGGGGCAGTCGATCAAACTGAAGCCGATCGTCGACACGGCGCTCGACTCGCTGGACGGCACCGTCGAGCATGTGGTGGTGCTGCGTCGTGGTCCCGACGAGGTGCCGATGAACGCAGGCCGTGATCTCGATTGGGCTGAGTTTCTACAGGGCGGTAACGGCCAGAGCAGCGCCCACGAGGTGATGGAGGCCAACGACCCGGCCTACATTCTGGCGACCTCGGGTACCACGGCCAAGCCCAAGCTCGCGGTCCATACGCATGGCGCCTACCAGGTCGGCATCTACAGCACGGCGAGTTGGTGCTTCGGTTTGAAACCGACCGATATCTGGTGGGCGACCGCCGACATTGGCTGGGCGGTGGGGCACAGCCACATCGTCTACGCGCAGATGCTGATGGGCTGCACCACCATCGCTTACGAGGGTGCGCTCGACTATCCGTCACCCGACACCTTCTATCGCATCGTGGAACAGAATCGCGTCACCGGCGTCTTCACCTCGCCAACCGCGGCCCGTCTGCTGATGCGCTACGGGACCGAGCCGGCCCGGCGCTACGATCTCTCTTCGGTCGAGCGGGTTTTCTGTGCTGGCGAGATGCTCAATCCGCCCGCTTGGGAATGGTTGCAGCGCGAGGCGTTCCAGGATCGCATTCCGGTCATCGATCACTGGTGGCAGACCGAGACCGGCGGTCCGGTGGTCGGTAACCCCTATGGCCTTGGCATGATTCCGATTCAACCCGGCTCGGCTGGGATTCCTCTGCCTGGCTTTGAAGTCGGCGTCATGTCGCAGACCGGTGAGGAGTGCGAACCGAACGAGAAGGGGATCGTGGTCATCAGGCGTCCGTTTCCCGGTATGACCGCGACCATCTGGGGCGAGGCCAATCGCTATGGCCAGGAGTACTGGGGCCGGATTCCCGGCGTCTATTTCACTGGCGACTCGGGATCAATCGACGAAGACGGCTACGTCTGGTTCGGAGGCCGTGCGGACGAGATCATCAAGATTGCCGGACATCGCATCGGCACCGTCGAGGTCGAAAGCGCCTTCCTGCGCCATCCGGCGGTGGCCGAAGCGGGCGTAACCGGTCGTCCCGACGACCTGCGTGGTGAGGTCGTCTCGGCATTCGTGGCGCTCAAGGTGGGTTACCAGCCGTCGCCAGAGCTCAAGAGCGAACTGCTCGCGACCGTGCGTAAGGAACTTGGTCCGGTGGCCGTGATCGGCGAGGTCAACTTCGTCAGCACGTTGCCCAAGACACGCAGCGGCAAGATCATGCGGCGCATCTTCAAGTCGGTCATTCTGGACAAGGACCCGGGTGATATCTCGACCATCGAGGACGAGGTCTCGGTCAACGAAGCGCGCGAGGCCTGGCTGCGGATGCGCGACGAAATCGCTGGAAGCTAGGGCAGACACTCCCGGAATTCTCGGAAAGAGACGGTCCGTGACCTCGGTACTTGCCGAGCCACGGACCTTCGTCCGTTCGCCCC
Organism: uncultured Chloroflexia bacterium; assembly: GCA_963782955.1. GTDB lineage: Bacteria > Chloroflexota > Chloroflexia > Thermomicrobiales > Thermomicrobiaceae > CALAGB01. Next base: position 79,024 of record CAWALJ010000005.1, read on the forward strand.
CATCATTCCGGGGTAACTTCGGGTTGATGCAAGCACGGATATCGATCTGCAACGTCAGCGTTGTCTTCTGGCCAAATCTGTCACGATTTCTTCACTCGGCAAACCCTAACATCACCTCATGAGCGATGACGCTCGGGAGGTGAATCGCATGCTCGCACGTTTGGTAAAGATCGCGGTGGCACTCGTGGCGCTATTCGCGCTAATACAGTTCATCCCGTATGGACACTCGCATTCCAACCCACCCGTGGTGGCCGAGCCTGCCTGGGATAGTGGAACGACACGGGATCTCGCCACCGCGGCCTGTTTCGACTGCCATAGCAACGAGACTACCTGGCCGTGGTATACGAATATCGCGCCGGTCTCCTGGCTCACGCAGCACGACGTCGAAGAAGGGCGATCGACGCTCAACTTCTCCGACTGGAACGGCACAGCCGCCCGCGGCGAGCACGACCCGGCGAACGCCGTGCAAAGTGGTGAGATGCCTCCTTCGTACTACGTCATGATGCATCCGAACGCCAATCTCACGGCAGCGGAGAAGGATGCGTTGGTAAAGGGGCTGCAGAGTACACTGAGTTCGAAGGCGGGTAGTGGAAACTGATCGGTACCGCGCCATCACCGGCGCACAAAATGCACCCTCGGGCGTTTGCCTGAGGGTGTCGTCGTGTTCTACGGTTTGCATGGCGGTGCGCTGGCGGTTCATGCCTGTGGCCCAATGATGGCGGCCTGGCGCTGAGTCCGCCGCACGACTGGACAGATCTGTGTCCATCAGCCTCGGCTACTTCTCCTTGTCCTTGCGACGCGCTTCTCGTAAGGACTTGACGAACTTATAGCCGAAATATCCAACTATGAAGATCCATAGCCAGAAGAGTGCGGCACCGAGAGCACCAAAGATCATGGTTTAGACTCCTCTCTGGTGATTCGAGCCCTACTTCGTATTTGCAGAACGCTTGCCACTGGCGTCTTCGTGCCATTGGCGCGCGTTTTTTTCGCTGCCTAAAATCGGTTAGGTTTGTGGAATGGAGCGGAGAAGAAACGGTTATTTATGGTCAGAATTCTCGCGAGTGAAACGCGTCACGAGCTCTGTGCAGGCGCGTCGTGGAGGTCCGCCGGACGCGACGCGGGAACCGATTCGTCCTCGAGCCCCAGGGCGCTGATCAGCAACCCGATCAGGATCAGGAGGTAGATGAATCCACCTCCGACCCACATGATCACCCCACCAAGCTGCTGGTCGGTCATGGGTGTCAGTCCCCACGGCTTGGCCGTGGTCAGGTAGTACGGGTAGATGACGCCCGGCGAGAGGGTCAGAATCGCGCCAATGGCGATGCCGACCACCATGGTGATGAATACCGCCACCATCGCCCAGTGTTTGGGCATCTTGTGGTGACGTGGAACGGGATCGATCATGGGCCACCAAAAGAGGAGAGCAAAGCCGAAGAACATCATGTGTTCGATTTCGTGGATGGTCTCATTCCGCAGGGCGGCATCGTAAAACGCGGGGATGTGCCACATACCCAGGTTGAAGTTGTAGGCCATCGTGGCCAGCAATGGCGCGGTCAGAACAGTCAGCGTCGTTCGCACCCATCGCGGTCTCAGTACCGTCTTCAGGACTGGCCCGCTCCGCTTAACCGAAATCGCTCTGAGCACGACCTGCACCGGACGTCCGAGCAAGACCAGCGGTGCCGCGATCTCCATCAGGCTCAGGTGCTGGATCATATGCATGAAGAAGAGTTCGTCATTGAACGTATCGACTGGTCCGAGCAGGGCAATGGCAATCGTGACCAGTCCGCCGTAGTAGCAGGCGATCTGCCAGGTGGGTGGTATGCGACGAGCGCTGAGATGAAGTTGGCGAAGTGCCAGATAGTAACCGATTGCCCCCACCAGCAAACCGATGACGATAGGCGGCGAGAAATTCCATGCGGTGAGGAATGGGCCGTTGACGGTGCCGTGAAGGATCGGGAAGAGCATCGGACCTGATTTCCAGTGTCGACTGCGATGGGCAATGTGCCGTTCCCACCGGCAACCCGATGTTTGCTGGCGATTGAACGAAGAATACCATAGGGGATTCATTCGCCTGCGTCATCGCCAACAGGACAATTCGAGTCGGGGTTATCTGGACAATGGACCCAGTTGCTGCCGATTCCCACCCGGATATTGCGTGCGACACGTTTCGAACCAGCGCGCGCAACGAGGCGCCGATGTTGCCGACGTGGCACAGATCCTGCTGCTTATAGCTCAGATCACTTTGCATAGATCCGTCACCAATCTCACCGCGATTGGCGTGATCGGGTCCACTGACAGGTTCGTAGAGACAGGTGGGGCAACTCATGGCGACTGGTGCTGCAAAGCCTCGTATACGATCTCGCTCCGGTCAACCACGACGTCGGCTCGCTCGTAGGCGTCAGCATTTGCCGAACCCTGTGTTTCAGGCTCGTAAAGCCGCTGACCTTCTTGCGCCAGCTCGGCTTCGAGAAGTCGACACGCTCGTGACCGTCCCCGGGCACGTCGACTCGATGCCAACTCTGCTCATCGAGGTCCCGCGGGATTTGGAGACCGAGACAGTCAGTTCGGTCTGACGATCGGCAGTCGAAGAGCGACCGGGTCGACTCGATCCGGTCGCTCTTTTTTGCTGGCTGGCTTTCCGATTCGCATTCGTGCGTCATGCGGCTGGTGTCTCGATGACAGCGTGCGGCCGAGCAGGGATAATCGACCTATTCGGAGTGGTTTCCGAATTAGAGGGAAGAGGTGCCATCCCATGAGCGAATCCAGAGACGTCAAGCGCGAGGCCGAAGTCAACGCGCGCTATCAAACGCTCGCCAATCGCTACGGTGATCGATTCGATGTCGCCGCCGAAGAGAAGATTCGCAGCGACATCGGCAAATTGGTCGATGCCGCGTTGACGTTGCGCCAGTGGACCCTGGCCAACGGCGATGAGCCTGACTTCACCTTCAATCCTGCGCGAAGGGACGGATAGTCGATGACCGCCAGCCAGCAGAGACTGAACTTCGCGACGATTCGCGAGCTTGGACAGATGATTCGCTCCGGCGAGATCACACCGACCGCGCTCACCGAGCATTTCCTTGGCCGTCTGGAGACGGTTGGCAAAGAGTTGAACGCCGTCGTCACCATTACCGCCGAGCGCGCGATGCGTGAGGCCCGTCTGGCCGAAGAGGAACTGGCAGCGGGTTACGATCGCGGTCCCCTTCACGGAATACCCTATGGTGGTAAGGATCTACTGGCCACTGCAGGAATTCCGACCAGCTGGGGCGCGGCACCGCTTAAGGATCAGGTTTTCGGCGCTGATGCGACCGCCGTGAAGCGGTTGCGTGATGCGGGCGCAGTGCTGGTGGCCAAGCTGGCGATGATCGAGATGGCCGGAGGCATGGGCTATAACCAGCCGGTCGCTTCGTTGACCGGCGCGCCGCGCAATCCGTGGAACCGTGATTCCTGGACCGGAGGGTCATCGAGCGGCTCGGGCGCGTCTGTCGCAGGTGGGGTCGTTCCGTTTGCCATCGGCAGCGAAACGGGCGGCTCGATCTTGAGCCCGTCCAGCTATTGCGGCTTGAGCGGACTACGTCCAACCTACGGTCGTATTAGCCGCCATGGGGCCATGGCTCTGTGCTGGACGCTCGATAAGCTTGGGCCGATGTGTCACACGGCGGACGATTGCGGCATCGTGCTGCAGGCGCTTGCGGGTTCCGACCCTCGTGATCGTTCTACGCTAACTGAGGCCTACGCCTACGAGCCGGAACGCGCCCGCAAGGACGGCTTTCGCATTGGAGTGCTGCGCGAGAGTCTCGACAAGATGCAGCCTGAGGTGAAGGCGAATTACGAGCGAGCTTGCGACGAGCTTGCGACAATCGCGGTTTTGGAAGAGATCAGTCTACCTGATTTCCCGTACAGCGAGGTCTATTCGATCATCCTGGCAGCCGAAGCCGCATCAGCCTTCGAGGATCTTATCGATCGTGGTGTCATCTCGGGCTTGACGGCTCCGGAGGATCGGCTGGGTGGCTATGCCGGAACGACCATCCCTGCGATCGACTACTTGCGGGCCATGCGCGTGCGGCGACAGATCAACGAAGCGATCGATGCGCTCTTCTCGCGCTTTGACGCGGTGATCTACACCTCGACCAACACCGTTGCCAGCCCGATCGGCACGAGCTTCGAGGAGTATGCCGGACGATTCAGCCGGCGAAACGCACTGACCACGCTCGGTAATCTCTCCGGCCTGCCCGCGATCAGTGTGGCGACCGGATTTGGCGACCGTGGTTTGCCGACTGGAATGCAGATCGTTGGTCGTGAGGGAACAGAGAACGCGATTCTGGCCGTGGCTGCGGCGTATCAGGGTCTGACCAACTGGCATCTGCAGCATCCGGAGTCTTGATATGGTGCGACGCTTGTGAAGTTCTGCCTTAACCTGTCGCATCATTCCTGGATGCGGGCGCAGAATCCAGATTCGGCCGTGGCGGCGACGCTGGAGACGATCCGTATTGCCGACCAGTCTGGGCTGGACTCCGCCTGGCTGAGTGAGGACCCCGATGGGTGGGATGTGTTCAGTGTGCTCGGCGCGGCGGCTCGGACGACCGCGCGAATCCGGCTCGGCACTGGGGTCACCAATCCGTACCTGCGCCATCCGAACCTGCTGGCGATGTCAGTGGCCACGCTGGACCGGCTGTCCGAAGGAAGAGCCTTCCTCGGGCTCGGCCGCGGCCAGCCGGAGTGGTATGCCCGCAGACTCGGCTATGACGTCGGCAGTCCGCTGCAGGCACTCAGGGATACTGCCGATCTGCTGCGCCAGTGGTGGAGCCCGCCATTTCGAGCCAATGGCGGCGAGCAATTCCGGGTCAGGGATTGGACCCACGCGTTTGGACCCGAGCACCTGCCGCCGGTCTATCTGGCGGCGGTCGGTCCGAAAGCGCTCCGGCTGGCGGCAGAGCGCTTTGATGGTTTGCTCATGACCGAGTTCGCGTCCGAGCGTTTCTTGCAGTCGGTCGTCAGCGATCTGCGGCAATGGTTGCCGGAGACGGGACGAGATCTAGGCGATTTCCCCATCTTCGTCCGCACGGCCGTCGAGGTGACCGATGACCCCGAACCAGCACTCGAACGTCGCAAGAACCTCATCGCGCTGGTCAATGCACTCCCTGGCATGTCGCGTCCGATGGAGGTTGAGAGCTTCGACGTTCCGGGAATCATGCGCGACGTGCGCCGTGTGATGCACACCGACGAAGTGCTGGCCAATGGCGGCGCATTCATCGATATTCGCAAGGTGGCTGACTTCGCGGCGGCTCGAAAGCTCATCCCAACCGAGCTGGTCGATGAACTGAGCTACGTTGGCTCGCCGGACAAGATCAGGCGCAAGCTTGAGCGCCTGGCATCGATCGGCGTAAGCCACGTTTTCGTGACGCCATCCGCGAACCTCGATGTCCGCGCGCTCGTCGATCTGGTCGAATCGATCCGGCCACGAACCTCAGACACCGGGGCATGAGCGCTCCGCCACGGCTCCAACCCATATCGCAGGGGCGACCCACACGTCGCTCACCACGTCAATATACCGGGTCAGCGCGGTTTGCCGTCTCCACTCCCCAGACTGACCTATCCGAACTGCCGACGAAGTCTCGCATTGCTGCATCTTCGATTGAGTCAAGTGATGCGTCCACACTGAATGGACGCATGCGCCGCTCTACGACGGGAAGCGATGTTGGGAATTAGCCATCTCCGCGTCCGAAAGGCCCAAGATTGCCTTCGCCCCGCTCGCCAGTTCGTCGCAATGTCTCCGGAAGCGCAGTCGCCGCGACCGCCGTGGCAGTCAGGTCAACCAGTGGCGAGCTATCGGGTGCTGAACCGCCTATCGTGCTGCAGTTTCCGTTTAGTTTCTCCAAATCGTGGCTGTCGCGAATTCGGGCCAAGGTGCATAGACAACCTAATCTGCCATGGATGCTCGCTTTCGCCTTGCCGAGGCTGGACGCTTGCTGTAAGTCGACATGCTTGACGGAAGGGGGCGGTTACCCGGAACAAGACATACGATTACGAGCTTGCGCGTCGGGTTCGGTATGTCCGGATCCGGTGACAGGCTCTCTACGCGGAAGCTGTCTCGCAGGTGATAAAGCGCAGCCGGACGAGTTACGCCTCTCGAATTGCGCGCTTTCTTCCGTGTCCGATGGCCGTCAGCATTGGTCGCACGAAGGTCTAGGACCATCAGGAACGCTATCCGGTCCCACGCCGTTGCATATATGTCAGACTGCGCGAGGAAATGATCGCATACGTATGTCGGTTCGATAGATACAAATTCGTGCTTCACTTCGATCGGGAATCGTGCTTCCGAGAAAACCACTCCCGTATCAAGACGCCCGCCGCCTGACCGTGCATGTTCGTACACAGCCTGTCTGCCATACCGTTGGCGAAGCCAGTTGAACAGTTGTTCCTGCAGGTCGTTCTCGGATGCATGCTGTCCGAGCCCGCCGTCTTCCTCGCAACGGAGGTACAGTGGGGCGCCATCACGCACGTAGTTGACAAACTGCACTAAATCGACGAGAACGTCTACTAGCCCGTCTCCATTTGGGAAGCGGAAATGTGGCGATCTCTTTTCTAATCTGATGGAGCAACGGACGTACGACTTCATCAACAGCCGGGTCATCGCCATATAAGTCGATCTTCTCGACGGGCAACGCTGCAGGTGCCAATCCGCTTTTTTCTGCCCAGCGTTCCACGCTTCCTTCCTCGATGGCGTCTAGCAATTGCTTTACCAGCACATCTGGTTGCAAACCTGCGCGCTCACCCAAGACTATGATTTTGCTTTTCTGTTCTGCTGATATTGATGAGTCTTCCATGAATTCGAATTTGGCTGCTGCCTGTTCAAGAGCGCGCAATCCTAGGTACACGTCGTCTACGCCATTAGATATCTCGTGTTTGGATGTGATAAGGGCTAACCGGTGCCGCTGGACGACACGAGCGAGGAGTGGCCCCAAACTGGCGGCGAAGATTGTGTCGGCGGTAGTTGCTAGTGCGGCAGCGATTCGACCGTCTCTAGGATCGCTCGATGCAGTCGAGCGAACTTGAGCATGGAGACTAGCCAGTTCTCGCAGCGCTGCTGTGTAATCGAGCCACTCCGCGGCGACGCTCGCAGCGGCGGCTGCGTGCCGGAGCGCGTCACAAATGTGCAGCACCCGTTGGGCACTGCGGGTAGCTCGATCCGAGCGGTAGCCATGCCAGTCATGAGGCGCCAGACTGTTCAGGGCGTGGTCGACAGACTTCGCCAAGTCCTCTATTTGTGTCGCCGCATATCCATCCCAAGCCCTCAACTCAGGAAACGCTAGAAGCATGTCGAGCGTGTGGACAAATATCGCGGCGTCCGGTCGATGCTCCTCACTTTGTGCTGCGCGAGCGAAGGCGGCTCTTGCACAAATAAGACGCTCTTGTAACGCTCCCCGATCGTCTGCGAGCAACGCGTCGGCGAGCGTTGCCAAAGCCAACTGCTGGCGAGCCTCTGCTTGTACGGCCAGATCGGATACTTTGGTAAGTTCGTCGAGCTTGGCTCGTAGGTCCGGGTCGGGCCGGACCCCGTCCAGCAGCCCAATCAGCTTCGCCGCTTTGATCAGAAGATACCGAGGTTCGGTCATGCGAAGGGGGAACAACAGCGCCGACAGCTGTGCCCGCGCGAGAGGATCGCGCAGTGCAAGCAAGCCCAGCGCTTCCAGGACCGATGGCGCCAAGAAGGGGTGATGCGACACTCGGTTGAAGGAAGCGATCAGCGCTCCGGTGACTTCCTGATCATTCGTGGAAGCGACCGACGCTAGTGCGAGGGCAGCGCTGCGCAGACTGAGGTCACTACCGGCGTAGCCAACTGCCTCGATTAGACACGGTACAGCCTCCTGCCCCACGTTGCCGGCGAAGACAGCCTCCGATAGCGCGTCTGCCAGATCGTCTACTTTGTTGCCCGCTTCGGCCTTACGAATCCGCGCGCTCACTTCCGCAAAGTCAATGCACCCGTCAACCGCCGGCAGGCCAAATGCTTCGGTTGGTCGCTTCTGCTCCATCCGAACCTCCGCGGCTAGAACGCGTACGGCGAGTTCTGTGGGCCATACACTTTGCTGGTTGCAGTCGCCGCCTCAAACTCTTGACGTGCCGTACAGCAGATAACCTGCACTTGATCGGCGAGTTCGCCATCTACCCTATGGAAGATCCTCGCCAAAGCCGCAAAGTCCTCCGAGACCATCTCGCCGGATCCCGGCTGGTCGACAAGCAGGAATCCTGGATGGCGGCCAAGAGCTGGCTCGCGACCAAGGCGCATCATGGCCAAAAAAAAGGCCAGTTTGATACGCAGGCGTTCTCCCTCATTGTGAATTCCCGTGAAGCTCACACGCTCACCGTGCTTGCGCAGTGAAACTTTACCCAAAGCCGAGCACGACACGTCGCTGATACTTTCGGCACCAATGGTGCGTGCCATGTCTTGCGTGAGCGCACTGAGCCGCTCCAGCACTGCGCTGTTTCGTCGATCCGCTTCGTCACGAAGGACGCCGCGGATCTTTTCGACCACACGCACGTGAAGCTCATGTGGATTGTCGCCGGAAGTGCGCGGAGACTCGGCTCTTCGTTGCGCCATGCTTAGCTCGGCTTGGAGTTCCCCGACGCGCTCGTGCAGTGTCGTTTGCTCAGCCTCTTCATCAGTCGTCGGCAAAGCGAACACGATTCCTCGCCGCGCGGCATCTCCGAGGTTGGCGATCTCGACTTGCAGAGACTCGATTTCGCGCCGGAGCGCGACGAGCCTCGCACTGATCGCGTCGCGCCCGCGCTGTAGGGTGTCAATCTCTCTTTCGACGCTGTCGGCTTCATTGGTCAAAACTTCAGTTTCCTTTTCGTCGGCGGCTTGAGCGGGCTTGCCACACAGGCGACACGTGTGAGTACTGTGTTGGGGTTCAGCTGCGGCCGGATCGCCGGTCGCTTCGCGGTGCGGGCAGAGAACACTTCCAGACTGGTGAAGTGAAGCCGCAGAGCCACAGCCTCGCGCAGAGTACGTTTGCGGGCACGCATAAGTTGGAGGGCACGGTTAAGCTTCCTCTCTCTCCCCCTCTAAACGTGCCTTCTCGATTGCTTTCTCCACGAGATCCGACTGTGCCCCAACCAAACGTTGAGCGGCCTCTCCGCCTTCAACTGCCTTCCGTCGTGCAGTTTGACTGGCGGCGATCTCTCTCAGCCGGCTGCGAATCTCTTTGAGTTTCGAGTTGATTTGGCCAATCTCCTCCTGCGCTTGTTGCACTTGATCGGCGGTCTGCCGCTCCTCAACTTTGGCCTCCTTTCGAGCGCGCGCGGCCTCAACTCCAAGACGGTTCAGTGGTTCAACCAGGTTCAATCCAAGAAATGTAGAGAAGATGAGACCATCCTGATTTCCGATAGCATGTTGAGCGTCACAAAGAAGATACTTATCCCCGCCGTCAGGGATTTGGAGCGCCTGGAAATACGTGCGCCAGCTTGTGCTCCGCTCTGCGACTCCGCCAGTAACAGACTCATCGGACTGAGTCCATGAAAGTTGGCCAAGATTCAGTCTCCGAAAAAAGAACTGCTGAAGCTCGGTCTGATGAACATTGTACGTATGGCGTCGACGATAACGTGGTGTGGACGATGCGAAGTCGATACTCCTCGCCAAACCAACAGAGTTCTTGGGACGCCATCACGAACCGAGAGCAGAACGGTGAACTTCTGGCGGTCGAGCGCAAAGGCGAGCCACACGTCCGTTATCCAGGCACGGACATCCGCATCGTAATCGCCGTTGTCACCAGTGAGGGCATACTTGATCGTCTTCAGGATGGAGGACTTGCCGACCTCATTGTCAGGGATGCAGATCACGTTGGCCACTGGCGCGAAGGTCTTCGGTCGATAGATCAAAGGCTCGGGCGGTTGATCCTGTAGGTACTTCTCACCGATGAATCGGAGCTGATGAACGCGCAGTGCTGGTGACTTGCGCTGCTGACGCTTCTCGTCCAATTCCAATTCCGCTACCACGCTGGCTATGTCGTCCCGATTGATGCGCTCCCGGTACTTTGCCGAGAAGCGTGCGTAAACCGCGTCAACGAGTGTATCCGCCCTCGATAGCGCGACATCGGGCGTTGCCGGGTCCGTGGAAGGCTTCGGCACTTCATTCAAGATCCACCCCCAATGGTTCCCCAAATACCCGGGCGAAGTTCGCTGTGATCTCTTCGGGTGGCAGGTCCGGGATGATCTCGTTCAACTGTGCCTCCCTGTATGCATCGTGGCTGTACTGAAGGTCTTTGACTCGTGCGGCAGACATGTTGCCGAAGAAGCGATGGATTAATTCCACCCTGTCTGAGTACCAACGCGCGTGCGTGACGTCCCTAACCAGCCGCTGCGCCTCCGTTTGAGCCAAATTTGTGAGGAAGTAGTGCTTCTGAGGCCGGCCGATACCTCTGGATTCGAGTTCCGTATAAACTAACCTCCGCGCGTACCACCATGCCTCAACGTCATCCAGCCGCTCATACGCCCCGCGCCAGAATTTACGGAATGGGAGGGTCATGAGTTCGGGCTCCCGCTGACGTAACACGGTGCGAACAAGTTGCATTGTGTCATCATCGTTTGCTGTATCGATGCCCATGTCATGAAGCTCGACTATTTCATAGACTAGGTAACCTGGGTATCGAACGAGGAAGTCCAGTTTTTGCAGATAGTACTCTGGAGTGAAGTGGTAGACCACATCATGGATTGGAAAGCATCGCAGTTGCCGAATTTGGTCGTCGATCGGCCTGGCGAAACGTACGAGTATCAACAGCAGTCGGGCAGCATCAACTTCGACGAACCGTTCTGGGATGATCCCCTCGACAAATCGTTGTGTTTCCATTCCAACTGCCTCGTGACGTTACCGGCGTTGTCAGCCGTCGACATGGATTGTCAACTCCAAACATTATCTCCTCTTGAACGCCAAGAAGTCGTTGTGGTGGATCGGCCCATTCGCGAGTTCTGAACAGTTGTTCGTCCGAAGTGAAACCTGCTGTTCGAGAAACCGCCGTGTAGCAGGCGCGTGCAGGACCTCCATGAGCCGGACTCGAAGAACGTAGGGCGCTGACCTGTTTCCAGTCCAAGATATGTTCTAGGCGCGTCCGAGAGCGCCACGTAATCTTTGCCAAGTTGTATGTCAAGAGCCCAGCGCGTGTCTCCGAGAGCACAGATCGTCGAAAAGGAGGACGCTCTATTTGCGTGATCGTCAATCGAGTGTGCCATCCGGAGGTAGTGACCAGTTGATGACAATAGTGCAATGATAACATGAAGATCTTATATGGCTTGCAGCATCTTCGTACTAATAGTGTCACCCGCTGGGTCGGCTCAAGTTCCGAGCCAGCGAAGGACGCTCTGCGGGAGGCACGTCATCCGATGAGCGTCCTTCGAGCACACAACGGTCGTGTCAGTGTTACTCCTCGGGCAACTGTGAAAGCGCATGGGCATCCATACCGCCAGCAAAATGACCGCCCGGCTAAGTCAGCCGGGCGGTTGAGTGGACAGAGTTTGTGAAGCTGTGAGGCGCTCTTGGCGGTTTAGCCGTTCGCTTTCTCGTCCAGAACGTTGGTCGTCGTAACGGGGATGCGTCGCATTCGGGCCTGCTCCGCCTTGGGGAGCGTCAACGTCAAGATGCCGTCTTCGAAGTGGGCCTCGGCATGCTCACTGTCAACCGGGACCGGCAAGGTCAGACTCTCGGCGAACTGACCGGAACCGATCTCACGTCGGTACCAGGTGGTCTTCTTGGCGTCATCGGCGCTCAAGGTGTAACCGAAACGGCCACGAATCGTGAGCGTGTTCTGTTCGACTGAGAGTTCGATGTCCTCGGAGCGCGCGCCGGGGATCACGGCCTTGAAAATCAGCTCATCGCCCTGGTCATAGAGATCCATCGCGGGCCTGAAGCTACCCATTCGAGCGGTTGGCCGGACACGCGGGAATGACTCGCCCAGCAGGCGATCCATCTCATCCCAGACTCGATCGATATCGCCAAACGGGCTCCATCGCTGCAACATTGGTTGAACCTCCTTGAAGATGCCATGCATCATCCGATCTCTGAGTCAGAGTATAAAGTCTGAGTCATTATGTGTCAAGAGAACACGCATGAAACAGGCATATCTAATCACACGTGGTGTAGTCGTTCCGCAGACCCAATCTGGCGCCAGGAGTCTCTCTTAAAAACAACAACGAGCACCCTGTCAGCTCGCAGGATGCCCGTTGGTCGAGTACGGTTTTGGTTGTCAGGCGGGCCTGAGCCTAACGCGACACCCGATAGTTCGGTGCCTCTTTGGTTATCACCACGTCATGCGGATGGCTCTCGCGCAGCCCAGCCGAGGTGATGCGCACGAACCGGGTGCGCTGTTGCATGTCGGCGATCGTCGGGGCGCCGCAGTAACCCATCGCCTGGCGCAGCCCGCCGACGACCTGATAGATGATCGTGGTTAGCGGCCCCTTGTACGCGACGCGACCTTCGATCCCCTCTGGAACGAATTTGCTCAGGTTGGTCACTTCCTCCTGGAAGTAGCGATCTTTGCTGAAGGAGCGCGCCTTCATGGCGCCGAGTGAGCCCATGCCGCGATATTCCTTGAAGCGCTCACCCTGGTAGAGAATGACGTCGCCCGGGCTCTCGTCGACTCCGGCCAGGAGACTGCCGAGCATTACCGTGTCGGCGCCCGCGGCGATCGCCTTCGCAATGTCGCCCGAATACTGCACGCCGCCGTCGGCGATGACCGGTACCGAGTAGCGTCGCGCGACGCGTGCCACATCCATGATGGCCGTGATCTGCGGCACGCCGGTTCCAGCCACCACGCGCGTGGTACAGATCGAACCGGGACCGATACCGACTTTGACGGCGTCCGCTCCGGCTTCAATCATCGCTTCAGCCGCTTGCCCGGTGGCGATATTGCCTGCCGCGACCTCGATATTCCAGGTCCGCTTGACGCTGCGAACCATTTCGATCACGTCACGATTATGACCGTGGGACGTATCGATGACGATCAGGTCGACCCCTTCGGCGATCAGCGCCTCGGCTCGGTCGAGCGAGTCTTGCCCCGTGCCGATCGCGGCGCCCACACGCAGCCGCCCGCGACTGTCTTTGGTCGCGTTCGGATACTGAATGCGTTTCTGGATGTCCTTGACCGTGATCAGTCCTTTGAGGTAGCCGTGATCGTCGACGACCGGTAGCTTCTCGACCTTGTACTGATGGAGAATCTCCTGCGCCTGGTCGAGCGTTGTGCCGACCGGAACGGTGATCAGGTTGTTCTTGGTCATCAGGTTGACGATCGGCTGATCCAGGTCATCCTCGAAGCGCAGATCTCGGTTGGTCAGAATACCGACCAACTTGCCATTCGCCTGAGTAATTGGAACGCCGGAGATGTGGTAGGTCTCCATCATGTTTAGCGCGTCGCGCACACTATCGTCCGGGCCAAGGGTCACTGGCTCGACGATCATGCCGGACTCGCTGCGTTTGACCTTGTCGACCTCGGTGACCTGATCTTCGATCGAGAGGTTGCGATGGAGGATGCCGATGCCTCCCTCGCGCGCCATGGCGATTGCCATTCGTGCTTCGGTCACTGTATCCATGGCCGCCGAGACGATCGGAATATTCAGCTCGATGTTGCGAGAGAGCCAAGAGCTCGTCCTGGCCTCCTTGGGGAGGACGTTTGACTCGGCTGGCACCAGCAACACGTCATCGAATGTTAGTCCGGTTCCCACCACCTTCTCGCGGAGGACTTCCGCCAGTTCGTCCTCCTGGAGAATCTTCGGAGTGCCAGGATCCTGCGTAATCGTCATAAACCGCCGCCTTTCACCCTGACGTCGCGCTCCCGCCTTGGGCTGTCGGAGCGATCACTGTACTTCAATGTGGCGGTCGCCGGAACCGTTCCAGCGCCGCGCGTATGCTGCAACGAATCGCATCTCACCGATACTGGCGGCTTCATCGCTTGTCCTTCGACGCGTCAGGGCCGACTGCAACCTCTTCCGGGATGCAGGTAGTTGTCAGCCCAATGCGCCGCGCTATTTCCTGACCCATCGCGCCATAGGCCGCCGCTGCGCGAGAGGAAGGATCGTACTCGAAGATCGACTGTCCATAGCTCGGTGCTTCCGCCAGCCGCACTGTGCGCGGGATCACCGTGGGAAGCAACCGGCTCGGAAAAAAGCGGCGCACGTCCTGCACGACCTGAGGTGAGAGTCGCGTGCGTGCGTCATACATCGTCATTACCACGCCCAATACGTCGAGCGCCGGGTTCAGCCGGCGCCGTACCAGGTCTATGGTGTTGACCAACTGCATCAAACCCTCCAGCGCGAGGTACTCACACTGGATCGGAATGACGACCTCATTCGCGGCCGTCAGCGCATTGACCGTCAGCAGCCCGAGCGAAGGCGGACAATCGATGATGACCGCACTGTAGTGGTCGCCCATCGCTGCCAGCGCCTCACGCAGCCGAAACTCGCGGCGCCTGAGCCCAACGAGCTCGACTTCGGCACCCGCCAGCATCCCGTTGGCGGGCAGAAGATCGAGGTTTGGTCGGATATCTTCGATGGTGCAACTATTCAGCGGCTGCCCATCGATAAGCACCTCATACGTTGATTGTTGAATGGAATTCTTGTCCAGGCCGATACTACTCGTCGCGTTGCCTTGCGGATCGAGGTCAGCGAGCAGAACACGGTGGCCTTGCTCGGCAAGATAGGCTGCCAGGTTGACCGCAGTGGTGGTCTTCCCGACACCGCCTTTCTGATTTGCCAGTGCAAGCGCGTGCGCCACTCAACCCCTCTCCGCCGCGCTCCGAGTTAATTGCTCTATTGTAATCCCGGAGAGCAGTTTGATCAAGCGCTAATGTCGGTCTAAACGTGTCACGACGGATCAGTCTCGTTTGGCCGGAACCACTGCGATGGTACAGCGCGATACGCAGATCAGCCGCTCCCGCTCGTCCCGAATGAACGTCTGCCAAACCTGTGATGTGCGCCCGATGTGGATGGGAGTGGCGATGGCGGTGAGCGTTCCGCCCTGCTGTAGCGAGCGAATGTGATTAGCGTTGAGTTCCTGACCGAAGACGTTCATGCCTTCCGGCACATTGAGCGAGGCGCCGATGCTGGCCGCGGTCTCGGCCAGCGCCAGGCTCGCTCCGCCATGCAAGTAGCCACGTGGCTGCAGGTGTCCCTCGCTGACCGGCATGGTTACCACCACGCGCTCCGGCTTCGACTCGATGATCCGCATGTCCAACGTATCAAGAAGGGTCATGAAGGTATCGATCCTTTCGCCTGCGCGTCTCGTTCGGCCAGATGCGCTTCTCGCGCCCTCGATCGTGGGCGCGGAGCACCGAGTTGCAGAGAGTCTACGCGGACTGTCGCTCCGCGTCATCACGTCCGGCGAGCGCTTTGTGTGGCGGAATCCTGCCAGGCGCAGGTATTGGCCCGATTCTTCCGTGATCTGACTGGTTGAGCGGGACGGTCGATCTCGCGCTTCGATGTAGACTCGATCGAAGGATGATCATCGTGGAGCACCGGTCGTGTGACCAACGACGTGTCGATCGCCTGGAATCGTACCGCCGACAGCAAGCGGAGATGGCCGAACGCGTGCGCCAGCAGCCGCTGCCTGGCGTGCCGCGCTTCATCGCGGCCGTTGATGTTCATTTGCGAGGCGATCGTGGTGTCGCGGTAGCGGTAGTGGTCCACTATCCAGGCCTTGAGACCATCGAGGAACGCGTCGCCACTGATGAGATCACCTTCCCGTATATTCCCGGTCTCCTTTCGTTTCGTGAGGCACCACTGTGTCTCAAGGCGACTGGAAGCCCTGAGCCAGCAACCGGACTTGATCCTGGTCGATGGCCAGGGGCGAGCCCATCCCCGACGCTTCGGCATTGCCTGCCACATTGGCGTTGAGCTCCGAATTCCGACAATCGGGGTAGCAAAGTCGATCCTGACCGGGAAATACCAGCGCTTGACGAAGAGAAGGGTGCGACCGCGCCACTTACGGTGCGCCGAGAAGTGGTTGGTATGGCTTTACGTACCAGAACAGGTGTGACGCCCGTCTACGTCTCGGTTGGTAACCTGATCACACTCCAGGAAGCGGTTGAGTGGACGTTGAAGAGTACCGACCGCTATCGGCTCCCCGAGCCTTCACGCCGAGCGCATCGCACGGCGCAGAACCTGGCGCAGCGGCCGCGCTGATCCCGTAAACGGGAACTGCTTCTCAAGGAATAGTTGAGAGGAAGTCGTCGAGTTCCGCGCGCGTTGGCAGTGAAGGGATCGCTCCGCGCCGGGTCACGGTGAGTGCTCCCGCCGCGTTCGCCAGGCGCAGAATCCATTGCAGGGCAGCGGCATCCATCTGAAATTTCTGTTCTAGCAAACCCGTCAGCATTCCCGCCACGAAGGCGTCCCCAGCTCCAGTCGTATCGACCGATTTCACCGGAAAGCCATCCAGTTGGCCGGAGTCCACCGCGGTGAACCACCAGCAGCCGTCGGCACCGTCGGTGACCGCCAGCAGGCGCATCCGATCCTGCCAGATACGGCGCGCTCCGGCCGTGACCTCCTCCGACCCGGACAGAAACACAATTTCGTCCCGGCTCATTTTGACCACGTCGGCGAATGACAGTCCCAGCAGCATCCCTTCACGAGCCGCATCGGTGGACGGCCAGAGGGGGAGACGCAGGTTCGGATCGTAGGAAATGACCGCGCCCGCATCATGAGCCGCCTCGATGGGCAGAATCGTCGACGTGCGACTCGGCTCGCTGATGAGCGAGATCGATCCGTAGTGGAAGATTCGGCCAGTGGTGGCGATGGCACGATCGCGCTCGTTGGCTTTCCAGAGCATGTCGGCGCTCGGGTGCCGATAGAACATGAAGTCGCGTTCACCGTCTGCCTTGAGTGATACGAACGCGAGCGCGGTGCGTGCCTCGCTCGTGCGGCTCAAGTCCCGGCGAGATCGACGCCGTCTAGCTGGAGCGTTCCGGCCAGGAAGTCGCCGAAGTCGTCATCCCCGACTTGTCCGAGGAAGCGAACCGATCGCCCGAGCCGCGCCAGGCCCACCGCGACGTTGGCCGGGGCGCCGCCCGCCGCTTTCTCGAACGCGTGTGCCTCTACCAGGCTGACGCCCGTTTCGAGTGCGACGAAGTCGATCAGCAGTTCGCCGCAGGTAATGACATCGTGGCTGATCATGCTGGGGTCCTACCGTATGATCCGTTGCACCGGGACATGGAACGTTCCCGGTGAGTCCGGGCCGTTCAAATAAGCGGGAGCACACAAGGTGCTCCCGCCATCGGTTCGTGTTCGATCTCAGACTCGGCCTAGCCCTTGACCGCGCCCGCGGTCAGTCCGGCCAGGATCCGACGCTGGAAGATGAGCGTCAGCGCGATCAACGGAAGTGTCACAATGATCGTGCCCGCCATCATCTGACCCCACGGAAGTTCGAATCCGCCGGTCGTGTTCGTGTTGAAGTTGAAGATCGCCAGCGTGATGGTGAAGTTCTTCGGCGTCTGCAAGAAGGACAGCGCATAGAGGAACTCGTTCCACGCCGCGATGAATGCCAGCAATCCAGTCGTCACCAGGCCGGGAGCCGCGAGCGGTAGCAACACCTTGTAGAAGACCTGGAAAGGCGTTGCCCCGTCCACATACGCGGCCTCCTCAAGCTCACGTGGCATCGCCTGGAAAAAGGTGGTCAGTACCCAGACGGTGAATGGGAGCGTGAAGAGTAGGTAGGTGATGATCAGCGCCCACAGGGTGTTGTAGAGATGGAACCGGGTGATGAGCTCATACAGCGAGCCCAGTACGGCGATCTGCGGGAACATGGTCATGGAAAGGGTAATGTAGAGCACCGGCGATCGCCCACGGAACTTGAATCGTCCCAGCGCGAATGACGCGAAGGCGCCCACTGCCAACGACAGGGCCGTCACAGAACCGGCGACGATCGCCGAGTTCAGCATCGACCGCATGAAGTTGTGGTTGTGAAACACCTGGCTATAGAAGGTGGTAGTCGGATGCGTCGGCCAGTAGTGAACCGGCGTCGAGAACATCTCACTGTTTGGCGTGATCGACGAGCGAAATGCCCAGTAGAACGGGAACACGAGGTACACGAGAATGATCACAATCAGGATCCAGAAAAGGGCGCGCTGAGCGCGGTACTGCCAAGTCTTGGTCATGATTGCTCAATCCTCAACGACGTGACGTACGCCACCACGAATATGCCGATGATGATAAAGATCGCGACGCTGATCGCACTTCCGTAACCGATATCCGAGAACGATACGATGTTCTGTTGGTCGTAGATGGCCATCGTCTGCGTATCGGCTCGCGCTCCGAACATGACAAAGAAGACGTCGAACACGCGTAGCGCGTCCAGTGTTCGGAAAATCAGCGCGACCAGAATTGCCGGCCTCAATAACGGTAAGGTAATGCGGAAGAACTGCTGAATTGCGTTCGCGCCGTCGACGCGTGCGGCCTCGTAAATATCCGATGGGATGACCTGAAGCCCGGCGAGTAAGAGTAGGGCCACGAACGGCGTCGTCTTCCAGATGTCAACCGCGGCGATGGCCGGGATCGACGTATTCGTTTGAGAAATCCAAGCAACGGGTTTACTGAGCAAGTGAAGCCGTACCACCAGGATGTCATTGAAAACGCCATAGATCTGGCTGTACATCCACTTCCACATTTGCGCTGAGATAACAGTTGGGATTGCCCACGGAACGAGCATGGCGGCACGCATCGCGCCGCGCCCCTTGAAGTTCGAGTTCACCACGAGCGCGATGACAATGCCCAGAATGAACTCGAACACGACGGTGATGGCCGAGAACTTCACCGTGGTCCAGATAGCGTCCCGGAACATCGTGTCATGGATCAGGAAGCGGTAGTTCTTCAAGCCGACATAATGCGTCGGCTGAATGCTCGCGAGCCTGGCGTTGGTGAAGCTGTACCAGATCGTTTGTCCAAGTGGGACCATTGCGACGGCCAACACCACGATGATGGTGGGCAGCAGCAGGAGCCATGCTGTGCGGGTTTGGGAACTGGCGAGGGTCCGGGTTTTTCGAGGTTCGGGCCCGACCTCCACCTTGCCCTCGCTGGTTGCGCCAATCCGGGCCATAGATTCCCCCTCGCTATGATGCGCTAGGCGGGGGCGTCAAACGCCCCCGCTTCGCGTAGCGGACATTTGTTGGTGTTGGTAGCAGTGTAACCGGTTTCGCGCTACCCGACCACTCGTTGGATTTGCTGCTGCACGTTCGGCAGTACGCTGGATGCGTCGCCACCCGTGAGCACCTGGTTGACGCCCTGGAAGAAGTACGTCGATACCTGGTTGTAGTTCTCAGCAGCGAACTTCGACGGACGCGTGACGCGGACGACGTCCTGCAGATTTTGCAGGAACGGCTCGGCCTTGACCACTGCCGGATCCGCCGCGACAGCTGGCTGCGTCGGCACGTAGGAGCCGATAACCGCGCGCCAGGTCTCGACCTCGGGGCTCGCGAGATATCTCACCAGTTCGATGGCCGCATCCTTGGCCTTCGAGTAGGCGGAGACGCCCAGCTGCCAGCCACCAACGGTACCGTAGTGCTTCTGGCCCGCGTTCGACGGGATTGGCGCCACGTCAAACTTGCCGGCGATTGGGGAGTCGCTGGCGTTGCCAGCGGCATAGGCATACGGCCAGTTGCGCATGAACATCGAGTTTCCGCCCTGGAAGACGTTACGCGCATCCTCTTCCTTGAAGGAGGTCACGTCCTTCGGCGCGATTCCGCCAACCCAGCCTTTGGCCCGGTTGATCATGTCGATCGCGTTCTTGTTGTTGACCGTCACCTTGCCCTGGTCGTCGATGATCGTGCCGCCACCAGCGCCCGCGATCCACTCGAGAGCATCGCAGGTCAGGCCCTCATAGGCCGCGCCCTGGAAGACGAAGCCCTGGAAGCTAGAGTTCGAGCTCTCGCCGTCCTTGACCTTCTTGGCCATGGCCTCGAGGTCGTCCCACGTTTCCGGCGGTTTGCTGTAGCCGTACTTCTGTAGGAGGTCGGTACGGTAGAACATCATGCCGAAGTCACCGAAGTACGGCATTGCGACGAGCTTGCCGTTGACGGTGTTGTTGGTGATGATCGTGTCGTAGTTCTTGCTGGCCAAGTCGGACAGTGCCGAGCTCAGGTCAACCAAATGCGGCGCGAAGGCACCAGGCCAGATGACGTCGAGCATCATCACGTCCACGTCGGACGACTTGCCCTGGAAGAACCGCTGATACGTCGAGTAGTTCTCGGTGGAGTCCTGCGGCTTCGGAACGATGTTGACTTCGATGCCCGTGTCCTTGGTGAACTGGGCGATCATGACCTTGTCGATGTCGGCGCCTGATCCGACCGAATCACCATAGTAGGTGATCTTCTGACCTTTGTGCTGCGTATTCGGATTCGGAACGGGTGGAGCTTGCTTCGGATCAAAGGTCATGGCCGACGGGCTGCCAGTGGCGGTCGCCGCAGTGGTGGCCGATGCTGCCGCGGTCGGTGACGCCATGGCGGTTGGGCTCGCGGCCGCCGTCGTTGGGGCGGTGGTCGCCGCCGTTGTTGGCGCCGTAGTCGACGTCGAGGCCGCGGCTGACGTCGTTGGGGTCGAACTGCTGCCGCCACCGCAGGCAGCGAGTAACGCGGCAATTGCCGGTGCGCTTAGACCGAGAACTGCGGCCCGGCGGAGCACCGCACGACGGCTGAGTTTTCCACTCAGAGCGCTCTCAGCCAGGTCGCGATACCGGTTATCTTGTGACATAAAACACTCCTCCTACAACGAGGCCATCCGGAGGGCTCCAATGACCACCAGACAGTCTCTATCGGCTCGGCGGTGTCGTCCGGCGCGCGTGTTGTGTTCGGCCTGCGAAGCTCCGGGGCCATTCGTTTCGCGAACCCCGGCTCGCCGCAGTTTGGCCCATCACCCGTCATGCGCCAACGGGGAGCCTAATTACCGTTCACATCGGATCTTTTGAATTGATTCCGCTCTTATCCCGCCAGACGGACATCTCGAGTCCGATCAGCAAGAAACAGGCCGACGACTGGTAAAACCCGCGCAACGAACGAGCATTATGGCTCGAACACGCCGATATGACACCTTGTTCACTCTCTCATTTGCCTAAACATTTGTCCAGAGGGGACGTTAATTCCCCGTGCCAAGATTGGCTTGGGGTGTCGCAAAGTCGTTACGAAACGGGCTGGGCACGCCACCGGCTCCGTTACGCTTCGATACCTAACGGAACCGTGGCGAACTGAGTGAATTTCAGATGCCTATCATGATTGAAGGATCGTGAGTGTATTGTCAGTATCAGGGCGCGCTATCGGCGTGAACCGCCGCCGCGCGAGATTGAGAGGCCATAATGGCTGCCGCCTGATCCGTCTCCGCGCCGTTGGACGAGCGGATCACGGTGACGTTGTGCGGGTAGGGGATGGTAACGCCGGAAACCGTGAGTGCTTGTTTGATCCGGCGCAGGAGTTCGCGCTGTACGCGCCACTGCTCCATCGGCCGTGTCTTGACCATCAGTCGGATGGTCACCTGGTAGGGGCCAAGTGCCTGGACCCCCAGGATGTTGGCAGGTTCCAGCACGGCGCTTCCGAGGTCAGGGTCCTCCTGGATGCCATCGAGAAGGTTCTTCAGCACGTCAATCGCGTGGTCAACGTCGTCGTCGTACGAGATGTCGACATCGACCAATGCGCGTGACCAGTCCTTGGTCAGGTTCTGCACGGCCCGGACGTCACCGTTCGGCACGATCGTCAGACTTCCGTCGATTCCGCGCAGCCCGGTGCGTCGCAGGCTCAGGTGCTCGACGGTGCCGGTGTGCCCGTTGACCGAAATGACGTCTCCCACCCCAAATTGATCTTCAAGGAGGATCAGAAAGCCGCCGATGAAGTCCTTGATCAGGCTTTGCGCGCCGAGACCTATGGCGATGCCAACCACACCGGCGCTGGCCAGGAGCGGCGCGATGTTGATGCCAAGATTGCTCAGCACCATCATCCCGGCAATGACCAGGACGATCAGCCGTCCGCCGGATTCGACGACGCTGGAGAGCGTGTTCACTTTGAGCGTGAGCTGGCGGTTGTGTTGATCTCCGCGTTCGACGAGATGTCCGATGGTTCGGCGAATGATGGTGCGCATCACCCGTAACACGACGAATGAAATGACTACGATCAGCAGAATCGAGAGACCCGGCTCGATCGCTCGCTTGCCGACCGCTTTGGCGGTGTCGAGTATCAAATTTGGGTGAGAGACCGCTTTCGCAAGTCCCGATTGCACGACGGCGATCGCCGTGAATGGCGAATCCACCTGTCCCCTCCCTGGTGTGCCGGTCCCGTTCCGGTTATGGAAAGGGTACCAGTGAGACAGGGGCGCGCCAACCGCCAGTGCCGATAGCCAACAGCGATTGGCGCAATGGATTCCGCGCACGGATGAGGGGATTCGCCGGGGTTATTCAGTGGATTTGATCTGAATCGTCTTTGGACGTGCCTGATCGACCTTCGGCAACGTGATCGTCAGAACTCCGGCGTCGAACTCTGCCGACGCCTCTTGCGAATTGACCGAGGTCGGCAAGGTGATCGAACGGTCGAATCGGCCGAAGCGTCGTTCGCGCAAGAGCCAGCGACAGTCCTCGCCCGAATCCTGCTCAGCGTGCCCGTCCCGGTCCTTGATTTCGCCACTGATACGCACGCTGCTGCCGAGCACCGAGATGTCGACGTCTTCCGGCTTCACTCCAGCCAACGGCACCGTGATGACGTAGTGATCGCGCGTCTCGCGGACGTCAAGCGGAATCGAGCCGGTGGTGGCCATGGTGCCGCGCGGGATGAGCATGCCTTCTTCAAAGAGGTTGTTCATCGCTTCGCGAAACCCACTGATATCACGTAGCGGGTCCCATCTTGTCGAGCTCATGCCTGATCTGCCTCTCGTGTCTGGCTCACTTGGGAACCATTAGCACTCTTGTACAGAGAGTGCTAATGGTGAGTATAGTCGGTAAACTATGCCTTGACAAACAGCGTGAATCGGATTTGCCGGTTCGTGATGGGTCGTATGCCGAGACGTCGCACAATCGACGCCGCGCTCGTGAATAGAGGGAAGCGATGTCACGCAAATGGGAGTTCTGCTCGCTGGTATCGCATGGCGTGCTGGATGAAAGTGGCGAACCGGGCTGGCTCTGTCGCATCACCTATTTCAGGCCCGATGGAGCGGTGACGAGACAGCTCAAGGATCCCGCCAACGCGCAACCGGTCGACGTGTTCGAACGTGCCATGGCCCAACTTGGGCTCGGGGGTTGGGAGCTCGTCTCACTGCAACATCAGCTTGTTCGCGACAATCTGCGGGTTGAGGGCGAGGGCGTCACGGCCGACGTTCCGGTCGGATTTTCCTTTTCCTCGTTTGGCGTGGCCTATTTCAAGCGTCGTGTCAAAGAAGGCCGGCCGATCGAGCAACCCGCGGTCGTGGTTGCCGTTTCCGACTGATCGTACTGTTACGGCACTCCGGCTGCCCGGAACTTGCGACCAGAGTCACCTTGGTGGGCCCTGCGCTCGAGCGAACTCGAGCCTTGACGGCGAGCGTGTCGTTTCCGCTCACGACCTGCAACACATTAGGACGAAGGGTGGAACTGAATGGAATGGCAGCGTCCCGCTGAGCCGCATCGCAAGCGAATTCTCATCCTGGGAGGTGGGTTCGCCGGGGTCTACACGGCGTATGAGCTCAAACGTCATCTGGGAGACGCGCCAGTCGACGTCGCCATCGTGAATCGTGAGAACTTCTTCGTCTTCTATCCGCTGCTGCCCGAGATCATCTCCGGCGCCATCGAGACAAGCTCGATTTTGAATCCGATTCGATTAGTGGCACCGAACGCCACTCTCTACGTCGGCGACGTCACCGGGATCGATCTGGAACAGCAACGCGTGGAAATTCGTCAGGGTCTCTACGGTCACTATCAGGAGCCGCGCTCGCTCTACTTCGATCACGTCGTCATCTCGCTTGGCGGCGTGCCGAACTCCTCAATCGTCGAGGGAATGGCGGAAAACGCCTTCGACGTGCAACGTCTCAGCAATGCCTTCGCTTTGCGCAACCAGCTCATCGACACGTTGGAGCAGGCCGATATCGAGACCGATCCAGCGGCGAAACGACGACTGCTGACCTTCGTGGTCGTTGGCGGTGGAGCAAACGGCGTTGAAGTGGTCGCCGAGATGCGCGACATGCTGGTCGAGGTCACCGCCCGTTTCCGACACATCTCAGTTGACGACATTCGGGTCGTGCTGATTCACGTCGGGTCGCGCTTGGTGGAGGACATGCCTAAGCAGCTTTCGCGGTTTGCCGAGCGCCTGCTGCGCGAGAAGGGAGTCGAAATCCAGTTCGATCGCCGCGTTGAACGTGTCGAACTAGACGGAGTCGTGCTGGAGAACGGAGAGCGGATCGCGGCAAGCACGGTGGTCGGCTCGGTCGGCGTGCAGCCGAATCCGCTGACCCGGGACCTTCCGGTTGAGCACAACCGCAAGGGACAGCTCAAGGTCAGCCGCAAGCTCAACGTTCCTGGATACCCGAACGTCTGGGCGATCGGTGACAACGCTGAGGTGATCGATCCGCATAACGGCAAGCCCTATCCGCAGACGGCACAGCATGCCGTGCGTGAGGCGCGGTTGGTGGCGCGGAACATCGCTGCCTCGCTCAAAGGGGAGCCGCTGCAGCCGATGCGTTACCGCACGTTGGGCCAGATGGTGGCGCTGGGACATCGCTCGGCCATCGCCTATGTCATGGGTATCAAGATATCCGGGTTCAAAGCCTGGTGGCTCTGGCGCACCTATTACCTGCTTCAGATTCCCCGATGGGACAAACGCTTGAGAGTGATGTTCGATTGGACGCTGGATTTGATCTTCCCGCCGGAGCTGACGCAGCTTAAGGTCGGGCAACCGGTGCCGGCCACACATCCTTCTCGGCAGAAGCAAACAGCCGAATCGAATCGGGCACCCGCGCCGAGCGATTGAGTTGGGGTCGCGGCTCAGCCCTCACCCCAGTCCCTCTCCCAATCCTGGGAGAGGGGTGCGGCCCAGGGCGCCGGATGAGGGCGGTTCAGCACCGCCCAATTCAACCGAATTAGCCCGCGATCGCCGACGCGGGCTAGGCCGTCGCCCAGCGATGGATCATTTCGCGCATGAGCTCGGTGCCAGATGCGAGGGACGTATCGCCACCTTCGCCGATCGGATAGACCGAAACGAGCCCAACTGCCTCAACTTTGCCGGAATCCAGCACGGTTTGCACGGCAGCCACGGTAGTTGCCATGTCCGGCCCGTTTGGCTCTTTGGTGCCATGTGAGGGCGTGAGCGATTCGTCGAGAATATCCAGATCGATGTGCAGGTAGATGATATCGACCTTGGCGGCTAGCTCTTGTACCGCCTGCTCCAACGCTGGTCCCGAGACGGGGACGACATTGACCGCGGTGGCTCGCACGAGCTGTTCTTCGGCCGGATCGAGGTTGCGCACATCGACCATGATGATCCGATCAGTCGGCAAGGCCGCTTCCTGATGTGCGCCGATGCGCCAATTGGGAAAACACAATCCTGCGCTGACCGCCACCGGCATCCCACCAAGCATTCCGCTCAGTGATGTGTTCGGCGTGTTGAAATCGCCGTGTGCGTCGAACCAGACTAGGCCGATGCGAGCGGTCGCCCCTTTCGCCTGTTGCAGTCCTCCGATGACGCCCGGCAGTGCGCCACAGTTGCCGCCCGCGATGACGACATGCTCACCCGCGGCGAATCCGGCCGCGACCTCGTCGGCGATTCGGCCACACATCAGCGCCAGCGAATCGACCGGATCCTCGGCCAGTTCATTTTCCTCAACCCAAGGACGCGCATACGTGACCTTCCCTTCGGCGCCGTCGTAGACACGGCTTTGGCGGAACGCGTCAAGCTCGCGAGGCACCGGTTGCCGCGCTTGCCAGTTCGTCGCGCGCAGCTCGAGTACGTGCAGATCCATCTCCGACCTCCTGTGATGCTTCTACTCTCTATTTGGGCGACTTGGTCCCATCATACGTGACTCGCCGCGATCGAAGAACCGGTTCTGGCAGGGACGGGGGGCAGCTATAGCCGCGACGAGTCCTGGTCAGCCCAATATCGGATCGATTCACGAAGCAACTCAGTCGCGGACCGCAATGAGACGTCGGCGCCTTCTCTGATGGGGTAGATCGCCACCAAGCCGAATGCCCTCACTATCCCAGTGTCGATTACCGTCTGGATCGCTGATAGCGTTTCGGCGATATCAGGGCCGTTTGGCTCTTTCGTGTCGTGCGAAGGCGCGAGCGACGCGTCCAGCACATCCAGGTCGACGTGCAGATAGATGAGGTCAACTTCTCGCGCCAACTTGCTGACTGCTTCACCCAGTAACGGCCCGATGACCGGAACGACGTTGACCCCGGTAGCCCGCACGAGTTGCGCTTCGGCGGGATCGAGGTTGCGCACGTCGACCATGATGATCCGCTCGGTAGGCAAGGTCACCTGTTGATGCGCGCCGATGCGCCACTCCGGGAAGCACAGCCCCGCGCTGACCGCTACCGGCATCCCGCCTAGCCGACCGGTGAGCGATGTCTTTGGCGTGTTGAAGTCGCCATGAGCGTCGAACCAGACCAGTCCGATCCGAGTCGTGGCTCCGTGAGCTTGCTGCAGCCCGCCGATGATGCCTGGCAACGACGTGCAGTTTCCGCCCGCGATCACGACGTTACGACCAAATTCGTAGCCAGCGGCTACCGCATCAGCGATGTGTCCGCCGAGTGTAGCCAGCGAATCGACCGTGCGCTCCGAAATCTCACTCGCCAAAAGCTGCGGGCGCATGAATGAAACACTGCCTCGAGCGAGGTCGTATGCCCCGCTGGTGCGAAACACGTCCACCTCGCTCGATGGGCTCAAGTGTGCGTCCGGCAGGCTTACTTGCATCTCAACGACCTGGAGATCCATCTCATCCTCTGTATGGAAGCGCGACCGGCACCGGGCCGGTCGCGCGCCTTCATTCCTGTGGCGGGAGGTTCAGTCGCTCAACGGTTCACGATTGCTGCATTGATTGCAATGCGTCCAGTGCCGCATCGACGTCTGGAATCGCACCTCGCTCAGTGACAACCTCCTGATACGCCAGCTTGCCTGTTTTATCGATGATGAAGAGTGCGCGGCGCGAGATGCCGTGATATGCGCCGAATTCATCCATTTTGACATCGTAGGCGGTCATTACCCGTCGATCGAGATCGCTCAGGAGTGGATAGGTGAGTTGAAGCCGTTCGGCCCACACGCGCTGTGCGTGATGTGAATCGACGGAGATTCCATAGACCTCGGCACCCAATCGATGAAACTCATCGATGTTGTCCTGCATTTTGGACAGTTGGTTGCCTCAGCCTCCGGTGAACGCGAAAAAGAAGAAAGTCAGGACGACCGCATGTTCCTTGGTCGCCTCGCTGAGGGTGAACGTATCGCCCCATGAGCTTGGGACGGTGATTTCCGGCGCGGTTTGTCCGACCGTCAGTGGCATAGACATCCCTTTCCTTGCGTTACCATCCATAGATCGTGCGAAATATGTTTGGTACGAGCCCAAACGAGGTTGAGCGACAACTCCTGGCACTATACAGTGGTGATCGAATTCTCGCACGATTCGTAGATCAAGTCGTCATGCGTGCTCGACTCGCGTGACCAGTAACCTCAGCAGGCGGCGGTTGATGTAGCATAGTGCGGATGACGGCACTTGGGTTGCCGGGAATCTCGACACTGGTGGGAGGAGAGGGCGTGCAGCTTTTCAATACACTGACCGGAAAGAAAGAGGATTTTGAGCCGCTCGACGGACATACGGTGCGCATGTATGTCTGCGGCATTACCCCGTACGACACCACGCACATGGGCCATGCCATGACGTACCTGACGTTCGACGTCGTCAATCGCTATTGCCAGTACCTTGGCTGGCAGGTCAAATACGTTCAGAACGTGACCGACATCGATGATGACATTCTGCGCAAGGCGAAGGAAGTCGGGGATCGTTGGGATCTGCTCGGTGATCGCTTCATTCGCCAGTTCCAAGAAGACCTGAACGCGCTCAACGTTCTGCCACCGGCGGTCTACTGCCGGGCGACCGAAGAAGTTCCCATGATCATCGAGATTGTCTCGTCGTTGATCGACAATGGAAAGGCATACGAGCGGGACGGCAACGTCTACTTTCGGGTTGACGCGGACTCCGACTATGGCAAGCTCAGCCGCCTGGATCATGACGCGATGCGTGCCATCTCCGCCGATCGCGGCGCCGACCCCAATGACCCACGCAAAGAGAACCCGCTCGATTTCATCCTGTGGCAGGCGAGCAAGCCAGGTGAGCCAACCTGGGAGAGCCCCTGGGGCCTCGGCCGACCAGGATGGCACATCGAATGTAGCGCCATGGCAATGCGCTATCTCGGATCGCAGATCGACATCCATGGCGGCGGCGGCGACCTGATCTACCCACATCATGAGAGCGAGATCGCACAGTCGGAGAACTTTACGCATGCCGAGCCCTTCTCGCGATTCTGGATGCACGTGGCGATGGTGCGCTATCAGGGCGAGAAGATGAGCAAATCGCTCGGCAACCTGGTGCTGGCGCGCACGGTGTTGCGCTACCACAGCCCGGATGCGCTGCGACTCTATCTGCACAGCCATCACTACCGCGAATCGTTTGAATATGAGAACAGTGGCCCGGCGGAGTTCGAACCGATGGTCGATCTGCTGCGGAACGCCATGTTGATTCGCGGATCGGACGAGATTCCGCCGCTCGACCTCGAACCGATGAAGGAAGAGTTCATGGCGGCTATCGCGGACGACCTCGACACGCCCAGGGCGATCGGCATCTTGAACGAGATGGCCAAGAAATTGATCGGCGCCGCCGAGGCTGGGCACGTCATCGAAGACGCGCGCCACACGCTGCGCACGGCCGCATCGATTCTTGGGTTGCGGGTCACGCGCTAGCAGTTGAGTCGGTCTCGGCCGGGTCTGGAAGATCTCGCTCCGGCCGAGCAGGTCTTGAATCGAGAAATGGGCGGGGATGTTGAGTTTGACGGGACCGCGAGCCAGCCGCTGGCTGCTGACGATCCTGATACTAACGATGCTTCCCCGTCTGGCACTCGCGGCTCCCTTACCGCAATCCACCGATCGGTTTCCGGCCGAAGCCGCTCCGGTCAATGCCCGTTACTTCTCCGAGACCGGCTTCTGGGTTAACGAACCGTTTCTCACATTCTGGCAGCAGAATGGCGGACTTGAGACGTTCGGCTTTCCGATCAGCCGGGTCTTCTACCAGGACGGCTACTTTCGCCAGTATTTCCAGCGCGCCATCTTCGAGCAACATGATGAGAACGCTGGAACGCCCTACGTCGTTCTGCTTACTCGCCTTGGCGTAACCGCGACTGTCGATCGACGCGGCGAGGTGCCATTCCAACCGGTCACCGCGGCATCGGGATCGAACTGCAACTACTATCCCGAAACCAAACACTCGCTGTGTGGAACCTTTCTGACCTTCTGGCAGGCGCATGGTGGATTGCAGAGCTTCGGCTATCCAATAAGCGAGCCGTTCGACGAAGTGAGTAAGACTGACGGGAAGACGCACCAGGTTCAGTATTTCGAACGTGGCCGGTTCGAGCTTCATCCGGAGAACGCCGCGCCCTACAACGTGCTCCTCGGCCTGCTCGGAAGTGAGGCATTGAGTCAGCGCGTGGTCCCCGCCGAGGCCATAGCCCGCGAGGGATCCAACGTACCGGAGCCGCCACCAATCGGCCCGCGTCCGCTCTACACCGATCATCAGGTTGCCTGTGGTTTCAACGTGCTCTGGTGGGGCGACGTGAACAATCTCGGCTCAAATCAATATTTTCTCGATCTGGCGAAGAACTCTGGCTGTCCCTGGGTGCGCATTCAGGCGCAGTGGAGCGAGATCGAGCCGCAACAGGGTAAATTCAGTTTCAATCCGCTGGGCGCGATGATCAACGCCGCGCGTGCCCGTGGTTTGAAGATCTTGGTCACGGTGAACAGCGTCCCGACCTGGGCCTACACTCCATTCTCCGGTCAGCCAGCCGATCCGGCTCTATTTGCTCGCTTCATGGACCGGTTGACGTCCTACTTCAGTGGTGAGGTGGATGCCTGGCAGATCTGGAACGAGCCCAATCTCTCGTACGAGGCAGGCGGTTACATCGACGCGCACGGCTACTATGACATGCTCAAAGCAGCCTCACCGATCGTCCGGGCCAACGATCCAGGGGCGTTGATCGTGCTGGCGGGGCTGGCGCCGAACAGTCAACACGATCGCAAGTGGGCCTACTCAGACCTCGACTACTTGCAGGATCTGCTCTCGATCGACAACGGTGCGGTGAAAAACTACATCGACGTGGTTGGCGCCCACAGCTATGGCGCCGGGAACAGCCCCGACAACTTCTGGCCCAGCAATCTGGCCAACAACCCCGGTTGGACCACGGCGCCGGAGTTCTACTTCCGTCATGCCGAAGCGATACACAACGTGCTGGCCGAAGGCGGATTGGGAAACATGCCGGTCTGGCTAACCGAGTTCGGTTGGACGACGAAGAACGATTGGCCCGACTATGGCTATGGCAACTGGGTCAGCGCGCAGCAGCAAGCGGAGTACATCACTCGCGCGTTCGCGATTGCCCGCACAGAGTGGCCCTGGATGCAGGCCATGTTCGTCTTCAGCCTCAACTCAGCCATCTTTCAGGGATCCGGAGGTCCGTACTACGGATTTTCGTTGACCGACGAGTTCGGCCGACCCCGTCCCGCCTACGACGCGATCACGGCCATGCCAAAGTAAGAGTCAGAGTCGGTACGGGCGAAGGCACGCTTCGCCCGCAATACTTCGAATCGCGGCTACTCCTTGAAGTCGGCCAGACCAAGTTCTTCATAGAGCGTCTTGATCATCTCGATGTGTCCGCGCGGCTCGCTAATGCCGAAGCCCATCGTGTTGATCGAGATGTGCGTGGCGCCTAACTGCTGCCAGCGCTCGATGTCGCTGCGCCACTCGGAGCGGGGCGTCGTGCCGAGACTTAGCCGTGCTTCCATGCCAAGCTGCGACGGATCGCGCCCGGCCTCGCGCGTGTAGTTGCGCACCAGTTCGATCTTGCGCTCGCCTTCGGCATCCGGACGGAATTGTGGCATCCAGCCGTCACCCATCTTGCCGATGCGTTTGAAGGCGGGATCAGTCGATCCGCCGATCCAGACCGGGATCGGCTGCTGGATCGGAAGCGGCTTGATTCCGGCTCCCGGGATGCTGTGCCATTTTCCTTTGAAATTGACCGACTTTTGCGTCCAGAGCATACGCATTACTTCGATCTGCTCTTCTTCGCGACGCCCACGGTTGCGGAACGTCTCGTTGAGTGATTCGTACTCGACGTCGTTCCAGCCCACACCGACACCCAGTCGGAAGCGTCCACCGGTGAGAATGTCGACTTCGGCCGCCTGTTTGGCGACCAGAACGGTTTGTCGCTGCGGCAGAATAATGACGCCGGTCACCAGTTCGAGATTGGTGACCCCGGCCAGGTAGCCATACAGCACAAATGGCTCGTGAAACTGGGTGTCGAGCGTATATGGGCCGCGCCAGTTGGGGCGCGTCGAAGTGTCCGCGCCGATCACGTGATCGTAGGCTAGCAGGTGCGTGTAGCCCAGCCCTTCGGCCGTCTGCGCGTACTCTCGAACGATTGCCGGGTCCGGCCCGATCTCAACCTGCGGGAATACCACCCCGATCTTCACAATTTCCTCCCTCGCCGGATTTGTATTTCACATCGACGTTCCTCGCCTACGAAAACCGGAGGCAGCGTCCGATGATTCCCGTCAATGATGACGTGCGGAGCCAACAGTGCTCTGCTTCGATAGTGCCTCGATTGCGACGTTTGCGCCAGATGTCAGCAAGACCCGATCGACCGAGACGACGAGTCGGCCAGCACATGGCTGGCCGTCACGACCGGCGTCCGGGTCGATGCCGAAGGGGTCAGGGCAGAGGTCGCGGTCACGAACGTGGCTAGGGTGTGGGCGTCGCGGTTGGCGCTGCGTGGCCGGTGGTGTTGGTGCCCGCAGGGCCGAAGGTGGCCTCGAGACCGGCGATCAACTCTTGCTTCTGCTGCGCCGTCAACTGCGATTTGGGGTGCTTGAACGTGTAGTAGAAGGGTGGCATGTGTCCGCTCTCAACCGCCTGCAACATGCGCTCACTTCGCGGAGTCTGAACGTAATCCGAGAAATTGAGGATTGCGCGCCCCTTCACCACGTCTCGCTGAATGAGCCAGGAGAATGGGGCCACGTTTGAGTACCAGGGCCAGGTCGTCTGGTTGCTGTGACAGTCGCCGCAGGCGTCCATGGCAAGTTGCTGAGTTTGTGGACTGTTCCAGGTGACGGGGTTGGTGACCGGTGGATTCGTGTGGCTGTGACCGTATGGGATGAACTGGATCAGGACGAAGAATACAAGTCCGAGCGGGATACCGATCAGAATCAGCCGAAGCAGCAACCTGAACAAATCGAGAGTCCCCTTTCCGGGCCGTATGACAGATCGACCGGACACGAACTCTAGCCGTACTAAATTAGATGCGGATTAAAAGAACGAACCGGGAGTTGTTAGCCTTTGATGAAGTCGGTTGGCATCGCGAATCCCGATATTGTGGCCGCTATTCGGGGTGCGCATCGTAGCTTGTTTCGAACTGTGGGTGGTCCGTGCTGCTCGCGTGCTCGGCAGTTCCGGCAGGGTGGAGCGCGGACCGCAACATAGTCCGCTTCGCGACTGGCATTGCGGCGAGGATCACCAGGGTCAGCGCCAGGCCGGAGTAGAGAGGCAGCGCCGGGCGAATTCCGTAAAGCCAGCCGCTGACGAAAGGACCAAGCGAGTAGCCTGCGCCGCTCATGATCTCGGCCAGCGCATATGCCCGCGATCGGAGATGGACGGGTGCGGCGACACTGAGCGCGGCTTCAAAGAGGGTCCAGGTAACAAAGAACCCTCCACGCATCAGGTAGGCGAACCCAAACGCAAGTACCGAGTGTCCCAGAATGAGGAGCACCAGCGCACCACCGACCGAGCTCACCGACAACAGCAACGCGTCGAACGGCTGCTGGAACCGACGCACGCGATGGATGATCAGCCCAAGTGAGATGCTGCCAGCCGCGCCGATCGATCCGAAGAGTCCGATCATGCCGTCGCTGATGTGCCGCGTCTCCTGCAGGTAGTTGGGTACCAGCGCGATACCGACCGTCAGGGCGAAGATCGTCAGCATCTCCATGATCAGAATCGAGCTGATCGATCGATTGGACAGGGTCGTCCGGTAGTTTGCCGCCGTGTCGGTTCTGGCGGGAACCGGTCGCGGGCTGATGGTCGAAAAGGAGAGAGCGGCACAGGCGGCCAGGAGCGAAGAAACGACGAAGACCGCGCGGAGGTCGAGCGTCGCGGCGATCAATCCGCCGATGGCCGGAGTGAGCAGCAATCCAGTTGAGGGAGCCACCGTGTTGATGAGCGTGAAAACGCGGGTACGGTCGGGACCCTCTCCAGCTCCCGCGGCAATGGTGGACAGAATGGTCGGGAAGGCCATCGATCCTGCGGAGAGAACCAGACCCATCGGAATGAGCCACCACCAGGATTGCGCGACGGCGAACAGGAGCATCCCCAGCGCCGTGGCGAAGCGGCCGAAGACCATGATGCGGCGCGGTGGGAAATGATCGGCCAGGATGCCGCTTGGCATCAGCGTGAAGAGCCTGCTGACGCCCACCACTCCCATGACGAAACCGACCTGCGGCGGAGATGCACCGAGCGCGGCGATATAGAGTGGCCAGAGCGTCTGGTAGATTCCGAACGCTCCTTCGCCAAAGGCCATGCCGTAGAAGATACGGCGATTGTCGCGGCTGAGTCTGAGACGCAGTCTCCACCTCACCGCGTTGTCACCTCCCTAGCTACATACCATCGAGATCGTCGAGTATTGACCGGTCCGAGTAGGCAACGTCGTGAAAGTTCCACGCCGCGGCCACAGCCTAAGAATCTCTCTCCGCCGATAGCCGGAGGGATGCTTCGCGGACGATGCATTCACGCTGTTCGTCTGCGCAGTTGGCTCAAACGCAGCGATCCACCTGGCAGCACGGACCGTCGCTTCGTGATGCGTCGCATCGTCCGCGCCCGAACATAGCACAGGTGCTGGGGATCATGGTGTAGATCCGGTGTACCTCGAACGCTATCTCAGAAGAAACGACATGGAGTTGACACAGGAAGCGCGTGGCGAGCTGCATGTCCGCCACGCGCGTTTGGGTCCGTGCGTTACCGCCTGATGAGCGGATTAGCCTTCGGCGGCAAGTTCGTCGGCCGGATCTTCGTAGACCGATTCGCCGCGCTGGAGGCGAATGGCCGTACGAGCCGTTTGCAGCATGGCGCGCGAGGTTGGCGCATGGGCCGCCAGATAGCGCGACACCGCGATCAGAACGTGGTTCGCCTCATCTGGACGCGTGTCGCGAAGCTCGCGCTCCAGCGCCAATCCCGCCTCGTACATCTGGTAGCTGTGGAACTCGGCATCCTCGCGCAGCAGCGTGTGACCGAGTGTCGCCAGCAATGGGGCGCGGTCGAATCCCTGGCTCAAGTAGCGGTGCACGATCATGGCCGACTCGTTCACGCGCTGCTCGCGATCCATCAGTTCGGTCAGTTCGGCGATGAGCTCATCAGCCGCAGCCTGGTCGTTCGCTCCCGGGCGATCTTCCGGAAGCCGTGCGGCTGGCATGTTGAGGAAGCGGTCGAGATAGAGGCTGGCCGCGCCGTGGAAGATGCCACGAGCCAGCTCCGCCGATGGTGCACGCTTCAATGATTGATGAACCGCGTTGCAGTAGGTGAAGGTGTGCAATACGGTGATCCAGTCGCCGAACTCGTTGCTGGTGTGGAATCGAGCCACACGCAGCGCCGCGGCATAAGTCAGCGCCTGGCTGACCTGTGTCAATGCCGCGCCCGATGCGAGCGCCTCGACGATCGCGTTGAACGTCGCCTCCGGGTCTTCGTCGAGGAGCAACGTCACCAGATCGTTGAAACCGCTCCACTCTCCGGAGGAGTCCCGAATCAGATCCGGCAATTTCACGCTCACCGGCCCGAGAAGTTGGATGAGATCGACCGGATGTCGCCAGGTATTGAGTTCCTCGCTCCGTCGTGCCATGGCGAGACCACGGACGATGCTCGGCAAGACATCCTGCGCCTGATCCCAGCCAACGAGGTCAAGCATCTCACACGCTTTGTTAATGAAATCGACGGTGTGGCCGCCATCCAGGAAGACGTGATCGGTAGCCGCCGAGAGGAGCATGTCCGCCAGTTGCTGCTGGGTCGCGCCGCTGTCGATGGCGCTGAGGAGCGAACGTTCGGCTCCGTCGGAATCGCGCACCTCGATGAACTGCCGGAACCAGACTTTCAGACGGTCAACCGGAACGTCCGCCCTGGGAAGGGGATCGAGCTGGAAACGTGGCGCCGCGCCGCTGACATCGGATGCGACGTGGACCATGCCGTGATAGAGCGCCAGCGCCTGATCCTCGCGACTCAAGGCGGGCAGCGAGTTAGCCATGGCGGTCAGGATCGTCAATCCTGGTCCCCAGCCCGCGCGGCGGAAAGTTGATCCGAATCGAGCGCCGATCTCGACGACGTCCGCCGAGGGAACATTCGCTTCCTGCAAACCAAGAACCGCCTTGACCATCAGCAAATTCAGGTTCTGCTCCAGACCGTCGTGTAATCGGGCTTTCCAGCGTTTCTCCTGATCGATCGGCTTCGGCTGCGGATCGACGTAGACCACGCCATCCTCAACGACGGTCTCGTAGATGCGAACGTCGTCGGCCCAGGGGTCGAAGGTTCCACCGCTGGCGAGGTCAAAGCGTGCGTGATGCCAATGGCAGGTCAAGATGCCGTCGCAAACACTGCCACGGTGAAGCGGAAACCCCATGTGCGGGCAGCGATTGTCGATTGCGTAGACCTTGTCGCCTTCGGCTATCACGGCGATTCCATGACGTCCGCCCGAGACGATGCGCGGCTTGTCCAGTTCGTCAATCCGACCGACGCGGACGAGCCGATCTGCTGCCACTGCCATGGCCACTCCCTTTCACGCGTAGCTTCACGAAGACATGAGTTGACGCAGGTCACATAACGATGGTAACGCGAAAAGGGAACTCCGGTCATCCGA
Source organism: uncultured Chloroflexia bacterium (assembly GCA_963782955.1). Lineage (GTDB taxonomy): Bacteria > Chloroflexota > Chloroflexia > Thermomicrobiales > Thermomicrobiaceae > CALAGB01. Next base: position 115,133 of record CAWALJ010000005.1, read on the forward strand.
AGAATGTCGCAGTTTGACCGACGGCGTGCAGAGCCCTCGCGCTAGAACGTCCGTCCGAGTCGTTGATCCCAGGGTTGAGGGGCAGCAACCCGGATGACCTCGTCTTCGGAGTCTCTCACGTACAGGTAGAGTTGCGCGAAGAACTCCTCTTCGGGGAGTGGATAGGTGGGATTGATGCAGAGATATGGAAACGGCCAGGGTGATTCGGTGCCGGGTTGGCAGCGCACCTCGATCCTGCGGCCGACACGGAGCCGATAGATGAGCCCAGGGAATCGGTCCGATGGAACATCGACGTAGCCGAAGCGCTGCACGTGCTCCCAGGTATCCGCTCCGAGGGTCTCGCGAGCGACTAGACGAGCATTCATGCGTGCTGCTTGGTAATCCTCGTCTCGGAAGTCCCACCCGGCGCTGCGCTTGGGCACATGGTACCAGCGTTGCGTCCATGGCAATTCCAGGCCGCGTTGGCGAGTTTGAATTGGAAGTTCGACATGCCGGTGAAAGAGCCAGTCAAAAAAACGGGCCATACGATTACCCCTTGTTGTTACCCGTAGTTTAGAAGTGGCAGGCGGCAGGTGCTGTGTCGCCTGCCGCCCGTCTATTTCATCCTATCCGCCCGCAATGGGAGCGATGATTTGATACTCCTCTGCTGCTGGGTCGAACCGGCCCCGATCGAGTACATGCTTGCCCTCGACCTTGCGAGATACCGCACATCCGCGCTGGCGTGCGTCATTGATGATTCGCTCGGCCTCGGCAATGGCTTCGCGTGTCTCCTCGGTGTCAACAGCGGAGTCCCATTCAAGCACCTGGTGACCCCGGCGGTTGGCAATGATCAGGCGGGACATACGTCCTCCTATCCATACATGCCGGTATGGCAAGACGTTCGGGCTGAAGTAGGTCTTTACATATTATGACCTCAGTGCCTCGAAGGCAATAGGCCACAATCTGTACCGGGACTGTCCCGGAATCTCGCATCGTTTCACGCGAAAGACTCGTCTCGAACAATCCCTTTGAGGTGGCTTCCCGCTGTGCCGGCGTGGGGTTTTCACCTACACCGGCTCTACCGCATCTCGTGTGCCAACTTGACAAATAAAATCGGACTCTGTCGGCGACTTCACCGCCGCCTGATTTGAGCAGTTTGAGAAGGTCTGGAGTGGTGTGCTCGGGATGCGTATGATGGGCTCGATAGTCCGGTGAATCTGGATGAAAAACGAATCAGCTATCTGGAAGGACGTACGAGTTATGGGATTGGTTTTTTCTTGTATCACGCCGCATGGCTTCTCGCTGATTCCAGCGGTGAGCGACGACGCCGAGGGCGGACTTGCGACCCGCGCCGCGCTTGAAGAGGTCGGCCGGCGCTCCGCCGCCGCAAAGCCTGACGTGATCGTCATCGCCACGCCGCACGGCTTCCGCGTCGACGGCACCATCTGCCTGGCGTCCGTAGCGCGGTCGGCAGGCTCGCTGACGTGGGAAGGCCGGACGCTGGAGATGAACGTTCCCGTCGATGCGGCGATGACCGACGCGATTGCCGAGGCGGCTGAGGCACGCGGGGTGCCGATCGCGATGGGCGGCTACGCCGGGAATGCGCGGCATCAGAGCGCGATTCCGATGGACTGGGGAGTCATGGTTCCGGCCTGGTTCCTCGGACACAACGTGAATGCCACTGGTCATGGGAGCGTCCTGGCAGCACCGTTCGAGACGTCGGCGCCACCGATCGTGATTGCCGCTCCGTCACGCATGCTGTCGCGAGAGTCGATGGTTGAGTTCGGTACGGCTATTGCCGAAGCCGCCGAAAAAGACGGCCGTCGCGTCGTCTTCGTCGCATCGTGCGACTGGTCGCACACCCACATGGAGAGTGGTCCCTACGGCTTCAGTCCGGCGGCCGAAGAGGTCGACGGTATCGTGCTCGACGCACTCAAGCGGAACGACCCGGGCAGTCTGATCACCCTGCCGGATGAGAAAGTCAAGGCTGCGGCCATCGACGGCCTGTGGCAGACGCTGATGCTGGCCGGGGCAATGAAACACACGCCGATGCAGGGCGAAGTGCTGAGCTACGAGCATCCGACGTACTACGGCATGATCGTGGCGGCCTTCCAGCCGAAGTAGACCGCATTCTCGCCTCACAAACCCGCTCGTCGGTAGTTACCCGAGCGGGTTTGCTATTACCCATGATCGCGTGAGCCGCGGAGCACCGTCATGCATTGTCGCCAAAAATCTGAGCGCAGACGACTTACGCAATTCGGCATGTTGAGTCCTGCGTCGCGTCAACGAAGACCGCAATAACGCGTGCGAACGCCCAAGCCTCCGACCGCGCGACCGACGCGTCGTCTTGCGTCCCTGCCCGCGGTTGTGGATAGTACGGCATGTCGGCCCTGGTTCAGCGGGGCCATGCCTACGACATCGACCGGAGCAACTTCTGCGTGAGGCGCGCACAATTCGGAAAGAGTAACGATGGGGAGATACCGACTCGGCGTTGATATCGGAGGCACATTCACTGACTTCTTGCTGATGGATGAAGAGCGCGGCGGCTATAGCCTGGTGAAAGTTGCCTCCACACCCGATCATCCATCCGAAGCGATCCTCGAAGGTCTGCGGCGTCTGACACGCGACTACCAGATCGATTCCTCCGAGATCGTTTCGTTCGTGCATGGCACCACGTTGGCGGTGAACACGCTGATCCAGCGGAGCGGCGCGAAGGTCGGTCTACTCGTCACCGAAGGGTATCGCGACATCCTGGAATTGCGACGCTTGAGGCTGGAGGACCCGAGCCAGCTTTACAGCGACAAGCCACAGCCACTGGCGCGACGGCGTGATGTTCGTGAGATCCGTGAGCGCCTGCTGGTCGACGGCAGCGAGTACATCCCGCTCGATCTGGATCAGGTCGAACGCGCCGCTGCGGAACTGCTGGCTGGTGGCGTCGAGACCCTGGCCATCGCCTTTCTCCATAGCTACCGCAATCCTGAACACGAGCAGGCCGCCAAAGTCTGCCTGAAGTCCGCCTTCCCGGACGTCTACGTTTGCACCTCGAGTGAGATCTGGCCGCAATTCCGCGAGTACGAGCGGACGTTGGTAGCGGTGATGAACGCGCACATCGGCCAGAAAATGGAAGAGTACTTCACCTCGCTCGAACGTGAACTGCGTGACGCGGGTATGAGCACGCCAGTCTATTCGACCAAATCCAACGGCGGCATCATGACGGCTCAGAGCGCCGCACTGGTCCCGGTCGAGACGCTCCTCTCTGGTCCGGCGTCGGGTGTCATCGGAGCGGCGGCCATCGCGCAGCAGAGCGACTACCCGCGCGTCATTACCTTCGATATGGGCGGCACCAGCGCAGATGTGTCGGTTATCAATGGAGATGTCAGCTATTCGACTGAAGGGCACGTGGGCGAGTTTCCGGTCACCATGCCGACGGTCGACGTCTCCTCAATTGGGGCCGGTGGTGGCTCGGTCGCCTGGATCGACGCCCAGGGGGTGCTCAAGGTTGGCCCGCGCAGCGTCGGCTCGAGCCCCGGACCGGCGTGCTACGGCCGCGGCGGCACCGAACCGACCGTCACAGACGCTTACGTCGAGCTTGGGATCATCGACCCGGCTCACTTTCTTGGCGGCGAACTTACCTTGCGTCCGGAGCTCTCGCACGCGGCTCTGACGACCATCGGCGAGAGGTTGGGCTGCGACGCGCAGCAGGCGGCACGCTACGTCCTCAACGTCGCCACCGCGAACATGTATGCAGAGTTCATCCCTCTGATGGCGCGTCAAGGTGTCGATGCGCGTGATTTCGCCCTGCTGGCGTTTGGCGGCGCCGGTCCCACCCATGCTTTCATGCTGGCTCGCGAGGTGGGCATCGATCACGTTATCGTCCCGCCAACGCCAGGTGTCCTCTGCGCCCTCGGTTGTCTGATGGCCGACTTCCGATCGGACTTCATTCGCACGCTCTACCTGCGCGTCAGCGAGCTCGAACCAATCGAACTGGAACGTCATTTCAGCGAGATCGAGCAGGAAGCCCGTATGTGGTTGGACGAGCAGAACGTGGCCGGTGGAGTGGATCTGTCGGATGTCCAACTGGTGCGAAGTGCCGACATGCGTTATCGCGGTCAGTCATTCGAGTTGACTATTCCGGTGCCAGGGGATCTATCGAGTAAGACTGGACTGCAAGCGCTGCTGGACGGCTTTCATCGCCATTACGAGCAGATCTACGGACATAGCGATCGTGAGGCCGAGACCGAGATCATCAGCATTCGCGCTCAGGTTGTCGGGCAGACGATAAAACCTGGTATGGACGTGGAACGCGGAACCAATGGAAGCTCGAGCATACTGAAACCGGTCGGCGTGCGCACGGTCAGGCTGGCCAATCCAGCCTGGGAGGTGCCGGTCTACGAACGTGGCGACCTGCGCCCGGGGATGGAGATCGGCGGCCCCTGCATCATCGAGCAATACGACAGCACCATCCTGGTCACGCCCGGTTTCCGACTGAAGGTCGATGCTCAGCTGAACGTGATCGGCACACATGATCTGCAGACAGATGGCGTTGATGGCGATCTAGCGGAAGGAGCGGCTGATGGCACAGCGTAATGACGGGCCACCCGCTGAAATTCTATGGGACCGTTGGGGCGTGCCGCACATTTTTGCCAGTGACGTCGCCGACCTCTTCCATGCCTATGGCTACGCGCAGATGCGCAACCACGGAGATCTGATTCTGCGACTCTACGCCCAGGCTCGGGGCCGGGGAGCCGAGTTTTTTGGAGAGGAATACCTCGAGCCGGACCGGCTGACGCGCATCATGGGCATTCCGACGCGTGCTCCGGAATGGGTTGCCTCGCAATCGGTCGAGTTCCGAGAATATCTTCGCTCCTTCTGTGATGGGATCAACGACTATGCTCGCATGCACCCGGACGCGCTCGATCCAGCAGCACACGCGGTTCTTCCCGTTGAGCCAGCCGACACCATGGCGCATATGCAGCGTATGCTCTTCACCTTTCTGACTCTTCAGGGGCAAAACGGACGTCCCAACAATTCATTGCAGTTGGTTACTCAAGGCATCCCTGGGCTGGCCGGTTCGAACGGCTGGGCTATTGCACCGGGCTACTCCACGAGCGGCAATGCGCTGCATCTTGGCAACCCGCACTTGAGTTGGAGCGATCTTTTCGTCTGGTTCGAAGCTCAGCTCACGACACCAGGCTACGATGCGTACGGCGTTACCCTGGTCGGCTCGCCGGTGCTGACGATCGGCTTCAATGATTGCCTGGCCTGGACGCACACGGTTAATACGTTCGACGGATGGGATGCCTACCTGCTGACATCCGCGGGCGACGGCTACCGGTTCGATGGCGAAGAACGGGCCTTTGAGACCGAGACGCAGACGCTGCTCGTGCGTCAGGACGACGGTAGTCTGCGTGAAGAGACGCTCGAGATCCGGCGTAGCGTCCACGGACCGGTAATCGCCGAGCGTGATGGGCAGCCGGTGGCAGTACGTGTCGTTGGTCTCGACGTCAATCCCGCCACGCATGCCGCCGATCAGTGGTGGCAGATGGGTCGATCCGATAATCTCGATGAGTTCCTCGACGCCCTTCGCATGATGCAGTTGCCAATGTTCAACACCATCTATGCGGACCGCGATGGTCACGTGCTGGCGCAGTATTGCGGCATGGCGCCGATGCGCGCCCAAGGTGACTGGAATTTCTGGGCCGGTCTGGTCCCCGGGGATACCTCGGCCACGCTCTGGGACCAGATACATCCCTACGAAGACCTGCCGCGGGTCATCGATCCTCCCACCGGGTGGGTGCAGAACTCCAATAGCCCGCCCTGGACCTACACCCTGCCACCGCTCGACCCGGACGCATTTCCGCCCTATCTCGCGCCGCGCTGGCTGAACGGGCGTGAGCAGTCGGCGCTGCGGATGCTGCTGGAACACGGACCGTTTTCGTTCGACGACCTGGTGGCGGCCACCGGTTCGACCAAGTCCGAGACGGCGCTCCATCTGATCGACGATCTGGTGCAAGCGGCAGAGAATGGCAGTGATCTGGCGCGCGAGGCAGCCAGGGTGCTCGCGGAGTGGGACCGAGCATTCGACGCCGAAAGCCGCGGTGCGGCGCTCTTTGCCCAATGGATTGCCGAGATGCTGCCCCTCAACAGCGGTGTCACGGTCAATGACCTGTTCGCGAAGCCGTGGGACCCGAACCTGCCGCTCGACACGCCGACTGGACTGGCGAATGCGCCGGAGGCGATTGCTGGATTGGAGCGTGCCGCTATCAAGCTGCGCGAGTTGGCAGGTAGTCTCGATGTCGCCTGGGGCAACGTATTTCGTCTGCGGCTGGATGGAACTGATTACGATCTGCCGAGCAACGGCGGCCGCGATCCACTGGGGGTCTTCCGTGCCCTCTGGCACCTTCCGGACTCCGATGGACGTTTCAGATCCTTTGGGGGCACCAGTTACGTGCATGTCGTCGAGTTCTCCGATCCTCCGCACGCCCACGCCCTGCTCGCCAACGGCAACGCCACCCAACCCGGGTCAACCCATCGCGGTGACCAATTGCGCCTTTACGCGGCCAAAGAGCTGCGACCGGTGTGGCGCGATCGTGCGGAGATCGAAGCCAATCTCGAGTCCCGCGAAACGCTGGAACGCAGCCCGCGCCGCTGATGGCGCTCGACTCTTTTTGAAATAGATGGAGTCCGGTGAGGACGAATTCGGAGGAGCCTCGACAGATGCAGACCGATGACCGAGGCGGGACCACCATCGCGGAGTCCGGCGCCGACCGGGTCATGCTCGAAGTATTGCGCAATCGTTTTCAGGCCATTGTCGACGAAATGGGCTCGGTCGTCCTGCGTACCGGCCACACCGTCTTCGTCAAAGAGACCGGCGATTTTGGTGTCGCCCTTGCCAGTACGGCTGGAGAGGTCTTTGCCACGCCGCATCGCGTTGGCGTGCATTTGATGGTTGGCAACCCGCTGCAGGACGCGGTGCACTACGTTGAAGAGAAGCTTGGTGGCTGGCACGAAGGGGATGTCTTTCTGTCGAATGACCCGGTCACGACTGGCGGCATGGCGACTCACTTACCCGACATCTACATCTGGAAGCCCATCTTTGACCAGGGCGTGTTGCTGTGTTTCGCCTGGAGCTTCATCCACTTCTCCGACGTCGGTGGCAAGGTGCCGGGTAGTATCGCCCCGTCCAATACGGAGACGTTCCAAGAAGGGGTCGTCTTTCCTCCGGTGCATCTGATGTCGCGAGGCGAGCTCAATCAAGAGGTGCTGTCGATCTTGCTGGCGAACTGCCGCATTCCGGAGTTGAACTGGGGTGACATCAAGGCGCAGTTGGCCGGACTGAACACCGCTGAACGGCGCATTCACGATCTGGTGGCCCGTTACGGCGCGGAACCGGTCCAGCGGGGCATCGGCGACGTGCTTGATTACGCCGAGGCGCAGGCACGACGTGTGATCGACGAGATTCCCGACGGCACCTTTCGCTTCACCGACTACCTCGAAACGGATCACGTCATTCCCGGTCGCTTACAGCGTATTCAATTGGCGCTCAAGGTGGAGGGAAGTGACCTGACACTGGATTTCACCGGCACCGATCCGCAGGTGCAGGCGGCGTTCAACATGGCAACCGGCGGCAAGCACGGCCATTGGATGGTCTCGTTCGGTCTGGTCAGTTTCCTGCGCACCATGGCTCCCGACCTGATCCTGAACAGCGGTGCTGTACGGCCGATGCGATTCATCTTTCCCAAGGGCAGCCTGCTGAATCCCGAGCCCCGGGCGGCCTACGGAGTGCGCGCGGCATTGATGTTCCGCATTTTCGACGTCATTCTTGGCGCACTGGGCCAGGCGATTCCCGAAAAGATCAACGCCGGAGGCTCGAGTCAGGGATCGATCTCGCTTGTTTCGGTTCCCGATCCGGAGACTGGCGGCACCAAGGTGAGCGTGGTCCAGCCGCTGGTGGGCGGCTCCGGCGGCCGTCCGATGAAAGACGGCCTGGACGGGGTCGACGTTGCCATGGGCTTCCTCAAGAACGTGCCGACCGAGAGCATCGAACAAGAAGTTCCAGTGCTGGTGAGCCGCTACCGGCTGCGCGAGAACAGCGGCGGCCCAGGCTACTATCGAGGGGGCGTCGGCGTCGAGTTGGAGATGAAAGTCTTCCCACCGAACAGCGTGGTGACGGCGCGCGGCATGGAGCGTTACACCTTCCGTCCCTGGGGACGGCTTGGAGGCAAAGCCGGAACGACCGGTTTCACCTTGCTGAACCCTGGTACCGACCGCGAGCGAAACGTCGGCAAGATTGATGTCCTCTACCTGGAGCCGGGCGATCGCGTGCTCATCGGTACCCAGGGCGGAGGCGGTTACGGCGATCCACTGGCAAGGCCAATCGAGCGCGTGCTTGACGACGTCATCGACGAGTTAGTGACGGTCGAGAGCGCACGCGATGACTATGGCGTGGTCATCCAGGCCGGTGTGGTCGATGAGGCTGCTACGTCACGTCTTCGCGAGGACCTGCGCGCGCAACGCGGAGATCACCTGGCGGAGTTTGACTACGGCCCGGAGCGTGAGGCATTCGAGCAACGCTGGACTCCAGAGTTGCAGGATGCCATCCTGGCGGCCACCATGGGCTACCAAACGACCATGCGCAACTTCCTGCGCTCGCGGCTCTTCCAACGTCTGGAGCAGCGCTTCGAAGCGGGTGACGTCGTGTGCCCGGACGAGATCGTGCCGATGCTCGACGCCATCCGCGAGCAAGAGCTCACTGTCAAGGTGTAGCGAGCTCGCTACGACGATTCGGACACGCGCTCGCCGCGGAGAGGGTGACGACCGATCCAGGCCGAGATTTGGTCGATGCGCCGAAACTCGGTCAAGGGAAGTCGCACGGTCACGAGCGTCCCTTCACCGAGGCGACTGGCTAGGCTGAGCTCCCCGCCATGTGCCTCAACCAGCGACCTGGCGATCGAGAGTCCGAGCCCCGCTCCTCCGCGTGCGCGGGAACGTGATACGTCCACCCGCACGAAGCGATTGAAGACCTGCTCCAGTTGATCGTCTGGAATGCCTTCGCCAGTGTCCGCAACCTCCAGGAGCGCATCGCCTCCCTGTCGCCGTGCTGTTACCCGGACGCTGCCGCCGGACGGGGTGTGCTTGATGGCGTTATCGAGCAAGATGAGCAGCACCTGCTGTAGACGATCCGGATCGGCTTCGACCATCAGTGGCGAACCGTTTCGATCGACAGTCACCGCGATACCGCTGTCTCCGGCGATTGGCTGTACGCGTTGCACGGCTTCTTGCGCCGCGTCCAACAGGTCGAGTGGCGCCACCGCCAGGCCGAGTTCGCCCAAATCGGATCGCGCCAGTGTCAGCAGATCACCGGCAAGTCGTTCCAGACGCAGAATCTCCTCGCGAATATCGTCGAAGAGTTCGCCGTTCTCAGCTAGCGGCTCGGTTCGGTGTCGATCAAGCAGGTCGGTTGCCGAATGCAGGATCGTCAGCGGTGTGCGCAGCTCATGCGAGGCGTCGGCGATGAACTGCTGCTGGCGTTGTACCGTCGCCTCGATCGGCACGAGGGCCCGACCTGCCAGAAATGACGCCCCGAGGAGCGAAAGTCCCAGCCCAATCGCCCCACCGATCAGCAGTCCAAGCGCCAGGCGGTGTAGCGCCCGTTCCTCAGGCGCCAGGCTTTGGCCGACGACCAGATAAGCCCGCGCGCCACCGCGAACGAGTAATGGGGTGACGTAAACGCGGTCGGTGTCGTCCCCGACCGAAATGGTGTGAAACGCCTTCTGCGGGTTGCTGAACAGGTTGTTGGGTAACTGGTTGAGACTGACTGACTGCGGATTAGCCAGCACCTGACCGGTACCGGAGGCGATCAGGTAGAAGACTCCGCCACTGTAGCCCTCACTGGTAAGCGCCAGATCGCGTTCGTCGAGGTCGTGCAGGCTGAGCGTGGTCGCCACGCTGCGGCTGGCCAGGCTGCGATCGACCTCGGCCATCAGGTTGTGCGACAGCGTGACGTAGACGGCGATACCGACCGCGATCAGGATCAGGCCGAGTACGAGGAAATTCCAACCGAGAAGCCGTCGGCGAATGCCGGTGAACATGCTAGTCCCTGATGCTGTAGCCAACGCCCCGGATCGTTCGAATCAGGGGGCGTTGGTGACCACGATCGATCTTGTTCCGCAGGTAGTGAATGTACGTTTCGACGACATTTGACGTCAAGGTGGCGTCGTAGCCCCACACGTGATCGCTCATCTGAGTCTTGGTCAGTACCTGTCCGCGGTGCCGCATCAGGTATTCGAGGACCTCGAATTCCTTGGTCGTGAGCTCGATGGTCTGATCGCCACGTCGTGCTACCCGTGCTCCCAGGTCGAGCGTCAGGTCCGCCACGTGGAGGGTCTGGCCGTCTGGCTCTTCAGCCGCGCGACGCACCAATGCACGTATCCGTGCATGAAGCTCATCCATAGAGAAGGGCTTCACCAGGTAATCGTCGGCGCCCGCGTCCAGGCCACGTACACGGTCCGGCACGCTATCGCGTGCGGTCAGCATCAGAATCGGGGTGCGAATGCGCTGCTTGCGCAACTGGCGACAGACGCTCAGGCCATCCATTCGCGGCATTAAGATGTCGAGGACGACGATGTCGAAAGCCCCCGAAAGCGCTCGTTCCAATCCCTCGAGTCCGTCATGCGCAACCTCGACGCGGTTGCCGGCCTCGGTCAAACCTCTTGCCACGATGCGCGACACACGTTCGTCGTCTTCCACCACCAGCACGTACATGCAGCGTCGATCCTCAATTGAGGCGGGATTTTGCCGATCGCTCTAAGCTAGTTCCAATCTTGCCTCAATAGCCTTATGTATGACGACTTGAAGGGGAAGGTTGCGCGTGGACGAGCAACATCCGAATGAGGATCTTGATACTCCGCACCCGAAGCTGAAGCCGTCGGAAAACAAGCGACGCTCCTGGCCGGGGTTACTGCTTGGGTTGGTCATCGGCGTGGGGGCCACGCTGCTCGGCCTGGCCCTGGTCGGCGGGCCGATCGCGCTGGCGCATCGTCGGGACCTACCGTTTGAGCGCGTCTACGGCAGCTTTGCCGTCTCGCTAGCGGCCAGATTTCACTCTGGTAGTCAGCAGAATCCGGTGACGCAGGATAGCCGGGCGGTTCAATCCGGTCGCTCTGCCTACACCGGCTCATGCGCCATTTGCCACGGCGTCGACGGTAAGGGAAGCGGCATTCTCGGCAAGGCGACCTACCCGAACGCGACCGACCTGACGTCAGAGAACGTCGCCGAGAAGACGGATTCACAGCTTTACTGGATTATCGCCAACGGATTGAGCTTTACCGGCATGCCGGGATTCAGTAGCCAGTACAAGAGCCAGGATATCTGGTCGATGGTCAGCTACATCCGAACTCTGCAGCAGCAGGGTCCGAGTGCGGCCGCCGAGACCGTACCGACGGCAACCAGCGCACAGCTCGCGATGGCCGACATGTCGGGCACCGCGGCACAACGCGGAGCGGCCATCTATTTTTCTCTCGGCTGCCAGACGTGTCACGGTCCGGTTGGAAACGCGCCAGGCGAGCTCGCGCTTCGACGAGGAGGTGAGGAAGCCTCTTCCACCATTCGCAACGGACGCAACGGCATGCCAGCGTATTCGACCGCGGTCGTCAGCGATGCACAGCTTTCCGACTTGCAGGCCTATCTCGCTACATTCTCGGGCAATCGGGGTGAGGGTGGTCGCGGTGAAGGTGGAGGCGATTTTCGCACCCAGCCACCGAACAATGGAACTCCGTCCAGTCCCTAACACCCAGATATCAGGAGCACATGAGGTGAAACTCGGATCAACTCGATTTTCAATGTTCGCGATTACCGCCGTCTCGGTCGCTGGTCTTGCCTTGCTCAGTGCGTGCTCAGGAATCGGTACCAGCGCTGGCGCAGAGTCGTCAACCGTGACCGATCCCGCGACTCCCGCGACAGGCGGCACCATGACCGTTGCTCCCACGGGAACGGTGGTTTCGAACATTCCGTTCCCGCTCGATCCGGCGCCGACGACTCCCAGCCAAGGGGCCAGTAACAGCGTGGCTGGAAGCACTGGGACAATCCCCGGCCAACGCCATCGAGATGGCGAAGGCGAGGGACGCGATCACGAAGAGGGTGGCGAGTTCGGAGAGCGGAGCGCGATTCAGCGCGTCACGGTCTCGCTGACGAGTGCCGGCGTGCAGTTGAGCGCGGCGACCGTCAATCACGGACCAATCGAGTTCGATCTTGTCAATCAAACGAACGCATCACAGCGCGTTCTGATCAGTGGCAATGGCGTCAACGGCGACTCGGGTGAGATCGCCGCCGGAGCAACCGTTCATCTGCAGGGCACGCTCGACACGGGTGTGTATCAGGTTGGGGTGGCCGCCGGAAACGGAGTCAACAACGCACCCACGGCGACCTTGACGGTGCAGTAAATGCGTGATTCAGGCAGGTTTAACCTCGCGCTCACGGTGCGTTTACATCGCTGATGCATCATGAAATCGGCACGTAGAGGACGTGAAGTGATCGAATCGGGAACAACTCAAACCAGAGTCGCGGCACCATCACAGATGCAGCGTTTGCTGCTGCCAAACCAGACCGCCCGCGAGACATTGGCCGAATACCGGCGCACCGGAGGTTATGACACGCAGGCGTGGCAGTTGACTCCCGCGCAGCTTATCGACGCCATTGAGCGGAGCGGCTTGCGCGGTCGCGGTGGATCGGCGTTCCCAGCGGGTCGAAAGTGGCGCGCGGTCGCCGAGCAACATGGCTCAGGCGTCGTCCTGGTCAACGCGGCTGAATCCGAGCCAGCCAGTAGCAAGGATCAAGCGCTGCTTCTCCTGCGGCCGCACCTGGTTCTCGAAGGTGCACTCTTCGCCATGCATGCCGTCGATGCCCACGAGTGCGTCATATACCTGCATTCCGACGCGCGGCAGGCGCATGCTGCGATTATGGACTCGGTTGAGGAGCTCAAACGGACCGGGACGCGCATTCCGCGATTTCGCATTGTGACAGCCGATCCAGGGTACGTCGCGGGTGAGGAGACTGCCGCCATTCAGCGGGCAAACGGCAAGGCGGCCAAGCCGTCATTCAAACCGCCCCGGCCCTTCGAAAAGGGCGTCCGTGGCAAGCCAACCCTGGTGCAGAACGTTGAGACGCTGGCAAATGTTCCACTCATTACCCGCTATGGATCCGATTGGTTTCGGACGATAGGCACCGACGAATTGCCGGGAACGTTGCTCATCACGCTCTCGGGAGCGGTGGCCAATCCCGGTGTGTATGAAGTGCCTGGTGGTTCGTCGATCAGTTGGATTCTGCAAGAGTCGGGCGGCCTGGCGCGCGGTGAGAAATTGCAGGCGCTGCTTCCAGGTGGGTATTTCTCCGGCTGGCTCGATGAAGCCAGCATTCGACAGGGAGCGAGCCTGGAGCCGAGCAGCCTGAAGCAGTACGGGGCGGCCCTCGGCACCGCCGCGATAACCGTGGTGCCGGAATCCGTGTGCGGGCTTGAACAGGCTGTCGCGTTGCTCCGCTTCTTCGCCAACGAGTCGGCTAGGCAGTGCGGTCCCTGTACCTTTGGCACCAGCGCTATGGCCGATATTCTCGAACGGGTGGCTCGCGGCCAGGCCGAGCGGGACGATTTGACTCGGCTGCAACGTTATGCCGAAGAGATGCTTCCGCGACGAGGTGCGTGCGGTCACCTCGATGGAGCGACCATCGCTGCTCGTAGCACGCTGGCTGTCTTTCGTAATGAGATCGCACAGCACATGCGTACCGGAACCTGCGGACGGCCTCGACGGGTGGTCCTCCCCGGTTTGGAGAGATTGGCGTCGTATGCCTGATAACAACACCAAATCACGACGCCACCTGCGGGTTCGAGTCGACCCAATCAAATGCACCGCATTCGGGTTTTGTGGTGAGTTTTTGCCTGAAGTATTCGATCTCGACGACTGGGGCTATGCCTGGGTTCAACGTCCCGACGTGCCTGTGACACTTGCCGAGGCAGCCTATCATACCGCCAAAGCTTGCCCGACTGGCGCGATTATCGTTGAGATGGTCGACGAACCTGATCCTCGGACGAACGCGAGCTCAAATGGAGTCGACCGCAAGTCGAAGCGGTCTCGCTGATTCATCGATACATCAATCCTATACATCGGAGAGAAGCACAGACAATGGCAAGGGATATCCCAGCAGGACGTTCTCGATCGGCCCCGCATCTGCCCAAAAGCGTGACGCGCCATGGCGCCAATCAACGAGATTGGATCGTCAACCGCATCCGCATGGTGCGACGCATCACCGTGGTGCTGAGCTTCGCGACTGGAGCGGCGTTCACCGGATTGGCGCTGCGCCATTCATTGCTGCCAGCCAAGGCGGCCACGGCGCAGACTACGCAGCCTCCAGCGCAGTCGCAGCCTGCGAACAACCAGGTGACCAACGCTCCGAGTCAATCGCTGTTCGATACGCAAGGATCGACAAGTTTCTCGGTGGCTCCGGCGCCGCAACCTGCGCAGGTCCCGACGTCGCAGATGCGAACTGTTTCGTCCTAGTCGCGTCATTCGGAGCATTCGATGAGCCTTGCCGTTCCAACATCCGACCTCGCCATCGCGCGCTTTGACGCGCTCGGAACCGAGATCGCCATCGCCGTTACCGACGTCACCCAGTTGAGCGCGATGCTCGAACATACGCGGACGTGTATCGACGAGATCGACGAAACGTTCAGTCGGTTTCGGCCCGACAGCGAGCTCGAACGCTTGCATCGTGCCGGTGCCGGAACGCACGATGTCTCGCCCCTCTTCTCCGAGCTAGTCGAGCTCGCGTTGCTTGCGGCGCGTTCGACTGACGGATTGTTCGACCCGACGGTACGTGACGCCGTCGAGGCGGCGGGCTACGACCGGAGCATCGATCTGATCGAGAGAGATGGGCCAGGACAGCCGCGCGAATCCGCTCCGGCTGGACAATGGACGCAAATCGAGGTTGATCGTAATCGCGGAACCGTGTCGATGCCGCCCGGCGTTCGACTTGACTTTGGAGGCATTGGCAAGGGGTTCGCGGTCGATTACACCTTGCGCCGCATTCTCGGGATCGACTGTGGCGTGATGCTCAGCGCCGGAGGCGATCTGGCCGTTACGGGACCCGGTCCTTTCGGCGGCTGGCCCTGTGGTGTCTCATTGACGTTGCAGGACCCGATTGAAGAGACGGTGCTGCTCCAGCGGGGCGCCATCGCCAGCTCTGGACTCGGTCGGCGGCAATGGGAGCGAGATGGCCGTAAGTTCCATCACTTGATCGATCCTCAGACCGGCGAGCCAGCGGCAAGCCCGTGGTCACTCGTCACTGTGGTGGCGGGAAGCTGCGTCGCGGCTGATGTCGCCGCCAAGGTCGCCTGGCTCAAAGGGATCACGGGACCGTCCTGGATCGAATCGATCGGGCTCGCCGGGCGATTTCGCGATCGCGACGACAAGATCACCACAACCACACTCTGGCCCTTCAACGACGAGGAGCGGTAGCGCTTGTCAACTTCGACGTCTAATCTGATCTGGTACATCGGCCGGGGAAGCGGCATCACCGCGTATATCTTGCTGACAGTCTCCGTGGTGCTGGGAATCGCGCTGAGCCGACGATGGTACTCATCTCATTGGCCGCGCATGGTAGTGGATGAGCTACATCGATGGCTGACAGTTACCTTCTACGTCTTCATCGTGATTCACGTGGTGACCATGTGGATCGATCCATTCACCCACTTCAAGCTCACTGACGTAACCGTGCCGTTCGCCAGCACCTACCGTCCGCTCTGGCTTAGCCTGGGCATCATCGGCGCCGAACTGGCCGTGGCATCTGGCGCGAGTGTCTGGGTCCGGAAGTGGATCGGTTATCGGGCCTGGCACGTGCTGCACTTGATGGCCTATCCGATCTTCTTCATGTCGCTGTTGCATGGTGTCGGAACCGGGTCTGATACCAAGACCACCTGGATGACCGCAATCTACATCATCAGCTTCCTGCTAGTGGCTGGAGCCACGCTCTGGCGTTTGATTGAGATTCCGGCCTGGCGCACTGGGGTGATTGCCACGACCATCGTCACCGCGGTGGCGCTGGTTGCTCTGGGGCATCGGCGGACCGTATGCCACTGGCTGGGCCAAGAGCGCTGGCACTCCCGGAAAGCTGTTGCAGGCAGCGGCTGTGCAACGCGGCCTCACCACCACCACAACTACTACCAGCCCACCGACGACAGCCGTATCGGTACCGAAACTCCCGGTCAGTATTCAGGACACGATGACCGGCCAGACGCTCTTGAACCAACAGCGGACTCAGGTCCTGCTGCGCGGCACTGGTCAGGGCAATGTGCCGCTCGACATCGCCATTCAGTTGCAGGTGATTAGCGAGCAGTTTACCGGACAGATTCAGATTCGCTCCGCCGATCACACGCCCCTGTGCTCCGGCGATATCTCAGGACCGGAACTGAGCAATCTGACCGCGACCTGCAAGGGATATGGCCAGACGCTCCAGCTTCAAGTGTCGTTCGACACGGTGCAGCGTCTGGGCTTCTCTGGCTCGATCAACGGATCGCTGAGCACCTCCTCGTAATTTCAGTTCTCGTTGCGTGAATTTGCCTCGCCCCGGCCGTGAAATCCACGGCCGGGAGCGTGTGCGTGTCCGTAAGTTCCATGGTTGTGCCAGACTGGCCGGTTTTCGGTCGTGTCTGCCTTGAACAGGAACCTCGGGGGTGTAATGACGCGCGCGGCCGGTTTGCCGCAAAATGGGCAGGGGTGTGGCTTGCCTGCCTGGTCTAGAGGTACCTCAACGTCGAAGTGCGTCTCGCATGAGTCGCAGTCGAATTCGTACCGTGGCACAGTCTCGCTCCTGAATCTGAACTCAGCGCTTGAAAATTCGCGCTCGGGTTGCATGCATTGGCAGCAATTCCTGTATTATGCCCGCTGACTCCATCTGGCATCCGACTGGTGATCGCGCCAGACAAGCGATCGAGAGGCTGCACACATGATCGAAATCAGTCGAGAGAGTCTTATCGAGATCCTCGCAGATCTGGTGCGCATTCCTTCAGTGAACCCGGATCTCGTTCCCGGGGCAAACGGTGAAGCTGAAATCGCGCAATACATCGCTGATCGACTACGCCGGACGCCTGGGATCGATGTCGAACTGCAGTATGCCGGTTCAGATCGCCCCAACGTCATCGCTACGGTTGGGAGCGGCACGGGCAGAACGCTGATGCTCAACGGTCATACCGACACCGTCACGCTTGAGGGAATGGCCGAACCCCTCTCCGGACGGGTCGACGGGAACCGCCTGTACGGCCGCGGTTCCAACGACATGAAGGCATCGCTGGCTGGAATGATCGTGCTGCTCGAAGCGGTTGCGACGGCGGGGGATTTCCCCGGACGACTGGTCGCCACGTTCGTGGTCGACGAGGAGTATGCCAGCATCGGAACCCAGGCGATCTGCCGCGACATCGATCGCTGGCGGCCAGACGCGGCCCTGGTGCTCGAGCCCACCAGACTGGGAATGCACGTTGCCCATAAGGGCTTCGTCTGGGCGGAGATCGAGACACACGGTTTCGCCGCTCACGGTAGCGCCTGGCAGGAAGGGGTCGACGCCATCGGCCGGATGGGGCGTGTCCTCGTCAGGCTCGAGCAATTGAACGCCGAGCTGATCTCTCGTGCCCAACACCCCCTGGTTGGGCCACCGTCGATTCACGCATCGCTGATTCGCGGTGGTCAGGAGCTTTCATCCTACCCCGCAAGCTGCGAGCTGCAGATCGAGCGTCGCACTATTCCTGGTGAAACGGCGGAGCAGGTACAGGCCGAGCTCGAGGGGATTCTTGCCGGTCTGCGTGCGGAGGACCCGAGCTTCTCGGCCACGCTCAACATGGGGCTGGTGCGCGATCCATTCGAGGTCGGACGAGATGCGCCCATCGTGCAGGCCCTTGGCCTCGAGCTGGAGCGCGTACTACATCGGTCTGCCGAATTTGGCGGTGGCTCTGGTTGGATGGACTCCGCGCTGCTGTCGGCGGCCGGAGTATCCACCGCGATATTCGGCCCGGGTGGTTATGGCAGTCATGGATTCGAGGAGTGGGCCAATCTGGATCTGCTGACTGAATTTGCGCAGGTGCTTGCCGCGACAGCATACCGGTTCTGCGCGGCTCACTAGACTCACGACCCGCTGGCGAATGCGGCGCTGTGAACCACGACGCCGGTTTGATCGCACGAACGAAGCGGCGAATCGTGAATCGGGCACTTATTCTCCGCATCTCCAACCGTCGTCCTTATGATGGCAAAGGATCCTTCAACCAGCGGAAATCCGCGCGATCCTTCGTCGCGTGCCGCGCCACCTTTCCCTGCTGGTGCAATGCCAAATTCAGAAGGTTCGATGGTTCACCATGTGGCCTTAATACTGCCGCGGTTCCGGTTGACACCGCCCACGGATTCCGCTAGTATCGGGGCTGTCAAAAAAATTTGACCATCCGAAGTTTCTCGGTATGACATATCAACATGAGTTTGTGTGGGGTGTGTGGACACAACTGAACAACTGCCGGGAATCGAATTCCGGCCGGCCGAGCGATACGTTATTCAAACACTTGAAGAGCTGCGCATCATTGCCAATCCCTTGCGCCTCCAGGTTTTGGACGCACTGATTTCCGCGCCGCTCACCGCGACGCAGGTTGGTGAACAGCTCGGCATCAGCTCGAAAAAGCTCTACTACCACATCGGAGAGCTAGAACGAGTGGGGTTAGTTCGGCTCGTCCACACAGAGGTACAGTCCGGTATTCAGCTGAAGTTCTATCGAGCAGTCGCGGGGTATTTCTATCTGACTGCGTCGATGCTGCACTCCGATCAAAACGTGCGAAACGCTGATGCCAGTGAGGAGTTTCTCGGATTTCTGCTCGAGAGCAGCTCACTTGCACTGCGTCGTGCGGTTAATGACGGCACGATCGACAAGTATCCGGAGTCGTTCGTTGTCAGTCGGCGGATGTTGCGTCTATCACCCGAAAAGGCGACGGAACTGCGCAATCGGCTGCAGCAGGTCGAAGCCGAAATTTTGGCTTCGGACGACCCAGATGAGGAGCTCGTCTTCTCCTACGTCTATGCGCTGTTCCCGCGCAGTCGCATGGAAGAAAGGCGGTTGGGGTTCAAGTCGGACGGATGACGGACGGCGTCCGGCATCTTTGGGGACCTATTGGATGACTGGGCAGCCCAGTGTGAGGGGCACGTCCACGAGGAGGAAAGATGGAACCGATCTCCAAGCTCACGGAAGGTTCGCTGAAACAGCGATTCTCACGCCGAACGATGGTCAAGCTGGTCGGTGGCGCTGCGGCGGTGCCGGTTGTTGGATCACTGATCGCGGCGTGCGGTGGTAGCAGCAGCAACAATACGTCGTCGACGAGCACGTCGGGCAGCAGTCAGAGCCAGGTGACCGCCGTCGGCGGAGCGCCGACTCCGCTCGACACCTTCAAGAATCAGGGAACGCCAACGGCCGCGGTCGGCACTCCAACCGCGACGACAGCGAGCACGGGCAGCACCAGCGGTACGCCGAAAACCGGTGGAACTATCCGGATGACCATCATCAATGACCCAGATACGCTTGATCCCGCCCTCTCCTCGTCTCTGACATCCAGCAACATCTTCCAATACATCTACGATGGCCTGGTGTATATCGGAGATGATCACCAGCCGCATCCGTGGCTTGCCGAGAAGTGGGACATTAACAGCGACGGTACAACGATCACCTTCACTATTCGCCAGGGGATTAAGTTCCACGACGGGACGACGTGCGATGGTGCCGCGGTCAAGGCCAACTTCGACCGCATGCTCGACCCGAAGCTGGCTTCGATTCGAAAGACCGGTCTTGGCCCGATGACGGGGGCCAAACTGATCGATCCGTACACCGTCGAGTGCGACTTCACCAAGGCGTATGCCCCAATCCTGACCAACCTGGATGGTACGGGCATCGTCTCGCCGACGGCCGTGCAGAAATACGGCGACAAGTTCGGCCACAATCCGGTCGGCACCGGTCCGTTCATGTTCAAGGACTGGTCGCAGGGGCAGAGCGTTTCGCTGGTGCGGTATCCAGATTTCAAGAACTATCGCCAGGATTCCAAGAACACCGGCCCAGCGTATGTGGACGGTCTGCAGTGGAAAATCATCGCCGAGCAGGCGACCAGCACTGCCGCGCTGCTCAATGGCGAGCTGGATATCGCCGGTGTCGCGCTGACTCAGGCGACCGAAGTGATGAACAACAAGGACTTCAACGTCTACATCTGGAAAGATCGCGACGGTTACATCTTCGTCGAATACAACATGAACAAGGCGCCGTTCAATGACCTAGCCGTGCGCAAAGCGGTCGCCTATGCGCTCGACCGCGAGTCAATCGTCAAGAGCGCCTGGAACGGATTTGCCACCGTCGACCTTCTGCCGATCCCAACCGGTGTCGCCGGGTACGACCAGAGCCTGAATCAATACGCGTATGCATATGATCCGGCCAAAGCCAAAAAGGCGATGACAGACGCGGGCTACACCGCTGGCTCGGACGGAGTCATGCAGAAGAACGGTCAGTCCGTTTCCTTCACCATGATCGTCTACGCGGGCTACGATGCGTTGAAGACCTGCGGCCAGATCGTGCAGTCCAACCTCAATGCCGTCGGCATGAAGTGCCAAGTTCAAGTGATGGACTTCGGCGCCGAGCTTCCGCTGCTCAACGCGGGCAACTTCACCTGTGACCTGATGCGTTGGACGAGTCCGGACCCGAACATCCTTACGTTGATGTTCAAGACTCCGGGTTGGCGCAAACAGATGCACGACTCGAAACTCGATGCCCTCTGCGACACCATGGATCAAACGCTCGACCCGCAGCAGCGATTGAGCGCGGTCCATGACGTCATTAAGTACCTGCTTGATCAGGCCTATGTCGCGCCGATTTGTGTTGACTGGGCGCTGACGGCCGTGCATCAGTACGTGAAGGACTACTCGCTGACAGTCTTTGGTGAGGCACGGCTTTGGGACGCCTGGATCGACAAGTCGGCTTAGTCGAACGAAGTCGGAATTCGTGTAAACGTTAGGACACGGGGGTTCGTTGGCCGCCTATATCTTGCGCCGCCTCTTGATGCTGATTCCGATCTGGTTTGGGATTCTCATTCTGGTCTTCCTGATGAGAGTTCTCGTGCCAGGGGATCCAATCCAGTTGATGTTCGCCGGGCGGTTCAGCGACCCTCAAGTCGAAGCCGCCATGCGCCACAAGTACGGGCTGGATAAGCCCATGCTGACCCAATTCGTGGACTACGTCGACGGCGTGGTCCACGGTAACCTGGGGTACTCGATCACCGCGCAGCGTTCCGTCACGACGCTGATCAAATCGCACTATCCCTACACCTTGGTGCTCACCCTCACAAGCTTATCGATTGCGGTAACGATAGGGATGGTGTCGGGGATCATATCCGCCCTAAAGAAGGACACCATCGTCGACATGGTCTCGATGGTGTTTGCACTGGCGGGACTCTCGATGCCAGCCTTCTGGCTGGGACTGCTGATGATCTACTTCTTCGCGGTCTACCTGCACTGGTTCCCGGTGTTGGGGTCGATGTCACCAAAGGGGATCGTCCTGCCTTCGGTCACGCTTGGAGTGATCGCGTCAGCGGTCACCGCCAGGTTGGTGCGGTCGACCATGTTGGACGTGTTAGGCGAAGACTACGTTCGAACGGCCCGTGCCAAGGGAATCGCCAACTTCCACGTGGTAATGCGTCACGCTCTGCGAAACGCGATGATCCCGATCGTGACCATCGTTGGGCTGCAGTTCGGTGGACTTCTCTCGGGCGCGTTCATCGTCGAGGTCATCTTTGCCTGGCATGGTATCGGTGAGCTCGCGGTAACCGCTCTGCAACAGCGCGACTTCCCGCTCATTCAGGGAATCGTGTTGGTCGTCGCGACTACCTACGTATTAGTGAACCTGGGGGTTGATCTGCTCTACGCGGTACTCGATCCTCGGATCGTCTACAAATGAGAGATAGGGCAGAAGCCTGATGGACAGCGTTGAGACCAAAGAACTTCCATCAGCAACCACACTGAAGGCGCCGAAACAACGGCGAGGCAGTGTCGAGTTCGTGCGACGCCTGTTTCGCCCCCTTCCAGGGAAGATCGGCGGCGTGGTGATCCTGCTGATGCTCACGATTGCGATCGGAGCACCGCTCATCGCTCCATACAGTGATGTGGCACAAAATATCCCGGATCGGCTTCAGACGCCGTCGGCCACGCATCTGTTCGGGACCGATGAAACCGGACGAGACGTCTTCAGTCGAGTGATCTATGGTTCACGGATCAGTCTGCGCGTCGGGATCGTAGCGGTGGCGATCGCGATGGCGCTCGGTGTGACTGCCGGATTAGTCGCGGGCTACTATCGTGGGTTGATCGATACGCTGATCATGCGACTGGTCGACATCATGCTCGCCTTTCCCGGCTTTCTGCTGGCGCTGGCGATCATCGCCATGCTCGGGCCGAGCCTGAGAAACGCGATGATCGCGGTCGGTATTGGCTCGTCGACCGGATTCGCACGACTGGTACGTGGGTCGGTCCTCTCGATTCGGGAGGAAGACTACGTGCTGGCAGCGCGCGTCCTGGGAGCGAGTGGCGCACGCATCATGCGGCGGCACATCCTCCCGAACGCGTTGTCGCCGATCATTGTTCTGGCGACGTTAGAGCTTCCGGCGGCGATTCTGGTCGCTGCCAGCTTGTCGTTCCTCGGCCTTGGTGCGCAGCCCCCTTCTCCGGAGTGGGGCGCCATGCTGGTGGACGGCCGCGAATACATCCAGACGGCCTGGTGGCTGATCACGTTCCCCGGCGTGGCGATTTTCCTCACCGTGCTGGGATTCAACCTGTTCGGCAACTCGCTGCAAGACGCAATGAATCCGCGACTGCGCCAGCGCTGACGCTTGACGCAATGCGCGAGGATCATCTCGATGGAAGGGACTTGGGGTGGCTAGGGTGGAAACAACGGGCGTGCCGGAGGTAGATCACGCGAAGGTCGACGAGATCTTCGCGGAATGGGACCGGGAAGATTCGCCGGGATGCGCGATTGGAGTCGTGCAAGACGGCGAGGTTGTCTACGCGCGCGGCTACGGCAGCGCCAATCTGGACCTCGGAGTGCCCCTTTCCCCGTCGTCGGTGCTGCACGTCGCGTCGGTCTCCAAGGAGTTCACCGCCATCTCGACCGCGATGCTGGCGGCGGAGGGGAAGCTTTCGCTCGACGACGACATCCGCATGCACGTCCCGGAGATGCCGGATCTCGGTCACGTCATCACGCTACGTCACTTGATTCACCACACGAGCGGCCTCAGAGATCAGTACGGCCTGTTTCGGCTGGCAGGCTGGCGCGACGAGGACCTGCAAACGTTTGAGGATGTGCTCGACTTTGCCTTCCACCATCGAAGGCTGAACTTCGAGCCGGGTTCGGAATATTCCTACTGCAATACGAGCTACACCTTGCTGGCGCTTACGGTGGAGCGGGTGAGCGGTCAGAAGTTCCGGGACTTCGTCGGCGAGCACATCTTCGCGCCGTTGGGCATGAAGCAAAGTCACATCCACGACGACGTGACCGAGATCGTACCCAATCGGGCGAGCGCGTATGACCCTAAAGAGAGTGGCGGATTCAAGGTGGCCGACTCCAACGTGCAGGCGTTTGGCGCGATTTGCGTCTATACCTGTGTTGAGGATCTGGCCCGTTGGATCGCCAATTTCAAGAAGCGTGAAGTCGCGGCGGGGGTGTTGGACGATGCTTTCACCGCGGGAACGCTCAACGACGGTAGCTCGCAACACTATGGCTACGGCTTGATCCTTGGCAACTACCGAGGTCTCAACACCGTGAGTCATGGTGGGGTGGACTCCGGCTACCGAGCTGAACTGCTCTGGTTTCCGGAAGTCGATTTTGGGGTAGTGGTTCTGGCAAACCTCAGCTCGATCAAACCGGGCTGGCTGGCGCGTAAGGTGGCCGACCTCTACCTTGGCGATCGACTGCAATCCAACGAACTCTACGATGCTCCGGCGATTGAGATGGAGCAGGCCGACCTCCAGGCGCTCACGGGCCTGTATCGGGACGACCGGCGCGCGCTGACGCGCCGCGTTCAGATCGCGGAGGGCAAGTTCCAGGTAAATGGGCCATTTGGTGATCCGATGGAGCTCGAGCCGTTCGGTAACGGTCGGTTCCGCATTGGTGCTCCACCGCAGGAGATACAGATCCAAACGGGTGACGACGGCACGCTCGAGTATCGCGAGATGATGCAAGGCGGTAAGCAGAACGTCTTCAGGGCCGTTTCCGCGGAGACCCCCGACGCGGAAACCCTGTCGACGTTCGCGGGCACCTACTATTGCCCAGACATCGACACGCGATACACGTTCTTTGTGCGAGACGGCAAACTGACGGTGCGGACGCGCAAGGCGAAGGATCGCGCGCTGGACCCGACCGTGGAGAATGCATTCTGCCTCGGCTCGATGGATATCGTCTTCAGCCGCGATGGTCGTGGAGATGTCGATGGTTGCGATATCTTCACTGAACGAATTCGCAACCTCAGATTTGACCGGGAGCGCTAGCGCACCCGGAACGCCTTATCCGGGAGGTCAGATGGTCGACGACCCGCTCGAACGCCTGCGCCGCATCTGTCTGGCTCTCCCGGAAACCACTGAACGCTTGAGTCACGGCGAGCCGACCTGGTTTGTGCGTGGCAAGAAGACCTTCGTGATGTTCGCCAACCATCATCACGATGACCGACTGGCATTCTGGTGCGCAGCCCCTCCTGGAGCGCAGCACTTGCTGGTCGATTCCTACGCGGATCGCTTCTTCGTGCCGCCTTACGTCGGCCATCGTGGTTGGCTGGGAGTCTGGCTTGACGTTCCAGTCGACTGGGACGAGATTGCCGACATCGTACAGGATGCCTACCGCGCCATCGCGCCGAAGCGTCTGGTAGCACAGTTAGATGGGCCGTCAGAGGTGTAATGCCTTTGACGCGACACCGCAATCCGACTCAATGCTGTCGTGGCTGATACGTCCCTGGCACGGTGCGGAAGCTGACGACCAGGCGATTCCAGCTGTTGATGGTCACGACCGCCATGGTCAGGTTGACCAATTCCTCCTCCGAGAAGTGCCGGCGGACTTCCTCGTAGACCGCATCAGGGACGTCGTTCTGGCTCAGAAGCGTCAACGACTCGGTCCATTCGAGTGCCGCCCGCTCACGCTCGGTGTAGAAAGGGGTCTCGCGCCAGGCGCTCAACGAGTAGAGTCGCTGCTCGGTCTCCCCGTTGACCCGAGCATCCTTCCAATGCATGTCGAGGCAATAGGCGCAGCCATTGATCTGGGAGGCGCGCACCTTCACCAGTTCCAGCAGGGTGCGCTCCAATCCACTCTCGCGTACCAGGTGCTCGAGACCGAGCATGGCATGCATGGCTGCCGGGACGATCTTGCCGTATTCGAGGCGTGGCTGCAGCGGCATATTGCTCATCGTTTGCGATCCCTCATCTTGTTCCGCGATCGATCGAGATCACGGCGTTTAGCGCTGATTCGCGCTCTTCGATCGAGTGAGTTCAGGCGGCGCACGCGCAGTCCGCATAGACGAGACGGCCTGGCATCGTTGCTAGCCGGTCGGACCGAATCGCTCAGCTCGAATCCGCTCCGGCTCGTGCCCGAGTTCAACCAGCAACGACGACGCGGTCTCGACAAACGGTGTTGGACCGCAGATGTATACCAGCGGACGCTCGCTCGCGCTCCAGACCGTGTCGCGCAGCATCTCCAGGTCGATGCGACGACGGTAGCCGTTCCAATTGTCGGGTTGGTGCCGTGTCAGTGTGTAGAACACGTCAAACCCGGTGCCTGCTGCCGCAAACTCGTCGATCTCGCCGCGATAGAAGAGGTCGTCTTCCGTGCGTGCGGAGTAGAGCAGCCGCGCGGGAACCTGGCTTGAACGCCGATCGCGTTCGCGCAACATCGACATGAGCGGGACGACGCCCGAGCCGCCAGCGATGAGCAGTAGCGGACCACCCTTGGCCTCGGTCCAGACGAAATAGCCCCCGATCGGGCCGAGAAACTCAAGCGGGTCATGCGGAAGTACCTCGTCAACGAGATATGGCGAGACCTCGCCGTCATTCAGCCGCTCAATGGTCAGCGTAAGCCGCTCTGGCTCGGGTGCCGAGGCAATCGAATAACTGCGCACCGCCTGGTAGCCATCTTCGGCCGTTAGTCGGACATCGACGTGCTGGCCGGGGCGGTGACCACCCCAGCCAGGAACCGCGAGCATCAGGCTCGTGGCCGTCGGGGTTTCACGTACTACCTCCATGACCTCTGCTGACCACCATTTCAGTCGCGACGATAGCGCTGTTCTTTCCATGGATCTCCATACATGTGGTAACCGTAGTTTTCCCAGAAGCCCGGCTCATCGTGCCGCATGAGACGGACACCTCGCACCCATTTGGCGCTCTTCCAAAAGTAGAGGTGTGGCACCAGCAGCCGTGCCGGGCCACCATGCTCAGGATCGAGCGGCTCGTTGTCGAAGGTGTCGGCGATCCAGGCCTTGCCACCGGTAACGTCGGTGATCGGGAGATTCGTGGTGTAACCGCCATCGCAGAAGGCCATCATGAATCCGCTGCTCACATCGAACTCCGCGAGGAGCGTATCGAGCGACACGCCTTCCCAGACCGTATCGAACTTGGACCAGCGGGTGACACAGTGGATGTCGGTGGTGATCGTCTCACGCGGCAACGCGTGGAACTCCTGCCAATCCCAGCGCCGCGTGGTCCCGTCTGGTCCGACAACCGAGAAGTCCCAGATGTCGAGCGGTGTATGCGGTGTGGGTCCGGCCGACAGGACGGGGAACCGCTCGGTCAGATACTGTCCTGGTGGCAAGCGGTCTGCCGTGGCCGTCGATTGCCGCCGTCCGCGAAAGCCTCGTGAGAATATTCCGGCCATCTTTGTTCCTTTCAGTTTGGAGTGACACTGCTTGCATCTTCGAAATTGAAGTCGTTCGCACGTGAAGCGATCGGCAGCGCTCGTGGCGAGATGAGCGTCGATTTGGTGTCAGCGCGCTCTCAGACTATGCTGCGCTCATTCTGCTTGACCTCAACGCACTGACACGCAAATGATTCCAACGACGTCAAACCGGCTGCTTCTCTCAGTCATCAATATTCAAGCCTAGCACCCATTTATTTCGGATGTATTGCGCGCCTAACGGGGCGCGTTAGCTGGCCGTATGGACTCAACTGATCTCGCATGCGATCCTCAGCATTGCGGCCAAGCTTTGCTCGACGTCCGATTCGCGCGTCATCCAGGATGAAACACTGATACGCATCGCCGCTCGTCCATGCCAGACCGTTCCACCACACCAGCAGGTGCCGTCTCGCTGCAGCAGCGCGATCACCTTGCGCGTTGTGTCGTCGTCACCAAATGAGACCAAAACCTGGTTGAGGACCACGTCGTTGAGGATTTCGTACCCTGCGTCGCGGAGTCCGTCGGCGAACTCAGTGGCGAAACTACAGGTTCGTTCGACAAGGTCCGCCACGCCGTGCCTCCCGAGCGATCTCAACGCGGCCCAGATCTCAACCCCTCGGGCGCGACGCGACATTTCCGGCGTGTGTTGATCGGGTTCGCGTCGTTCGCCCTGGCTCAGATAGGCGGCGGACGTCCCCATCGCGGCTCGTAACGCACGTGCGTTTCGAACGAGAGCAATCCCACTGTCGTAGGGCACGTTGAGCCACTTGTGAGCGTCGACCGCCCAGGAATCGGCGGCCGCAAATCCGTCAGTGAGATGTGCGCGTTCTGGCGCCGCCGCGGCCCAGAGCCCAAACGCTCCGTCGACGTGGATCCAGGCTCCCGCCTCATGCGCCCACTGGCAGATCTCCCGAGCGGGATCGAAGGCGCCAGTATTCACGTTGCCTGCCTGGATGCAGACGATCGATGGCCCGTCAAAACCAGGCAGTGTATCGGTCTTGATTCGCCCCTGTTCATCGGTCGGAAGGATGACCACTCGTTCGCGGCCGAAGCCGAGTAGTCCGAGCGCTTTGCGAACTGAAATGTGCGCTTCTTCACCGATGAGCACGGTCACTGGAGGAGCGCCGAAGAGTCCATTTGCCTCAACGTCCCAGCCGACGCGTTCGAGGATTGAATGCCTCGCCGCGGCCAATGCCGTGAAGTTGGCCATGGTGCCACCGGTGACAAACCCGCCGCCGCAGTTGGTCGGCAGTCCGAACAGATCGAGCAGCCAGGAGAGCGCGATCTCCTCCAGGCGTGCACAGGCCGGAGCGATTGAGGCCATCCCGGCGTCTTGATCCCACGCGCCTGCGAGCCAATTGCTGGCTAGCGCAACTGGGAGACTCCCGCCAGTCACGAAACCGAAGAATCGTGGGCCCGCGGTCGCCGTGGTGGCGGGAGAACCGAACCGATCCAACTCCGCGAGAACCGCGGCCGGATCGGTCGAATCGTCCGGCAGTTCCCGTTCGAGCGCGGCCAGTCGATCGATCGCATCGGGCGGGACGGCTACTGGCCTGGTAGTGATGTGCTCGAGGTAGTTCGCGGCCCGCTCGGCCGATTCAAAGATGAGGTTCCGCATGACCATCCGGACCGCTTCCTTCCCTATGTGAGGTCATTGTCCGATCACTTCGGAGTCTGCCTCAAAGGCGCCCTATCAGGTTGTGGGTATGACGCTTGCAATATGCATCAGCAGCGCGGCAGCTTCACGCAACAATTCCGAAAGGTCGAACACGGTGGCGCTTGAATCTGAAGAGTCACAACTCAAAACACGCGCCAGAGCAACAGACACGCACATGCTGAGCGTACCGCTCGGCGGATGGTGGCGTCTGGCGCTGATCGCTGCCGTCGCACTTTCACTGACCATTGGCCTCACCTATCTCATGGTGCGGATATTCATCCCACTCTCGCTTCTGCTGTTTGCGATCGTGGTCGCCGAGGCGCTTACCCCGATCATCAGCTCATTACAGCGCTGGATGCCGCGTGGCGTGGCTATCGTGGTGGTCTACGTCGTTTTGCTCGTCATCACCGCGCTGGCGGCGTGGCTCGTCTTTCCTCCCGTGGTGTCTCAGATCACGCAGGGGGTCACTCAGCTTCCGACTGAGTTCCGCAACACGGAAAATTACATTACCGCGCACACTGGTATCTCAAATCAGGCAATTACCAACGCGGTCTCCACCATCGCATCCCGCGGTGCAAGCCGCTATGGATCGCTACCGATTCGGGTCGTCTCCGGCTTGTTCGACGTGGTGTTGGTCTACTTTCTCTCAATCTATTGGCTCTTCGTCACGCCTCCGCTGAAGAGATTTATCCTGTCTCTTTTCCCGAAACCACGGCAGGACCAGGTTGCAGGTGTGCTTCGCGAAATGGGGCACGACATGGGCGGCTACCTGCGTGGTTCGGTGATCAGTGGCTTTATCACCGGCGGATTGGCATATGCCGGTCTGCTACTGGTTGGGGTCGACTTTGCGCTGGCGCTTGGCGTCCTCACCTTCTTCGGTGAGTTGATCCCGGTGATCGGGGTCATCGTCGTGGGCGCAATCGTCGTGATCGTGGCGCTGTTTCAGGGATTTACGCATGCGTTGTTCGCGCTCGGCGTCTATACGGTCATTCTGTTCCTGGAATCACACCTGATTGCGCCGAATATTATGCGCAGCCAGACGACGGTAAGCCAGGTAACGGTGCTCTTTGCCCTGGTTGCTGGCTATGAGGTTGGCGGTATCCTCGGCGCGTTGGTCGCCATCCCGCTCTCGGCTGGAGTTCGTATTCTGGTCATTCGCGTCTTCGCACCGGGCATCCGCAGTTGGACTGGCGCGGATCCCCATCCGGAAATCGAGGAGAACGAGCGCGAACGTGACAGCCACCGCAGGATCGGTATCGATAATGCCTTCAAGAGCCAGAACATGGCGGCGTTCATCGCTCGCGCGACGTCATCTTTGCCTGATGGAGATGAACAGCCGCGTCCGGAGGAATCAGGTTGACCCGAAGCTCGTCGGCGTCAGATCTGACCTCTCGCAGAGCGGCGCGCATCAGCTTCTTCAGTCCCGGAAAGTCTGAGCCTCACGCCTGCATGCTCGGAGAGATCCTCCGCTTCTCACGGGCAATTGAGGCACAGCGTTACCTCTCAACCCAGCACCTCGCGTAGCGCGGACAGTACCAGTTCTGCTTCGCCCGGTTCCAACGTCTGCGGGTTGAGCGCGATGGCGTCACTGCCGACCGACGCGACCGAGACGCGCGGATCGCGATCCCACAGGCGCGCCGCGACATCGTCGCGAGTCACAGGCGCTCTGGAAGTGAAGTGGACGATTGCGCGCCCGTGGGGCTGTCCTGCCTCGCTTGGGTAGCCACGTTCGACGAGGACTCCGGGAATGCCTGAGAGCCCTTCCGTCCAAAGCTTGACCGCCTGCTCGTAGCGCTCGATGGTTGCGGGTTCATCCTGCGCCAGGGACCACTCGAGCGCGGCCAGCAGTCCGGCCGTCTCCTCTTTGCCGACCTTCATTGGCCGTCCGATTGAGTGGTTCGGACTGGCGTTGAGGCGGCATCCGTCGATTAACTCCTTCCGCCCGAGTACGAGGCCGCTGGGCTGTGGGCCGCGCAGACCCTTTCCGCCGCTGAAGATCGCGATGTCTACTCCCACCTCCTTGGTGAAATGCCACAGGTTGGAAATCGGCGGAATCTGCGCTGCCGCGTCGACAATGACTGGGATGTCGCGCTCGTGGGCAATGCGCACGACTTCCTCGATCGACAGTGCTCCTCGGGCATAATGCGCTCCGGCGAACCAGAGAATGCAAGCGGTATGCTCGTTGATGGCCTCTTCGAGTTCGCCGTCTTCGGGGCCGACCTCGACCAGGCGAGCGCCTGTTTGGCGTGCCGCGTAATCGTAACCGTTCCGCTGGCTACGCCAGACGACCACCTGGTTGCGCTGAACGCCTTCCAGATAGGGGAAGGAATCGATCAGCTTTGGATCGGTTCCGGCAATGCAGGCCGCAACAGACACCGCGATCCCGGCGGCCGCGCCCGAGGAGATGAAGGCGGCTTCATTGTGGGTGAGCTCGGCGATGCGTTCGGCTGCCTTGCGCTGAAACTCCGGCAGGTCGACGAAGGCGGTCGCGGCCTCGGCCATGGCTTTGACAGCTGGCGGTGGCATGAGTGAGCCGCCGAGTCTCGTCAAGGTGGCTGACGCGTTGATTACGCGGCGGACACCCAGGTCTTCGTACATGCTCATGGTTGCGTTCCCCCAAGTGCTACAAGCGTTTCCCCATAATGTGACGTCATCACTGCTATGTCGGCTGGAGTTGTCTAGGGAGTGTCTCACAGGCTGACCCGGGAGCCAACACCCGAAGGAGTCTTGACAAAGGATGACGGAGTTGGCGACGCTAGTTGCTCAACTGGAATCGAACCCACACGAAAGCAGGTGGCAGTTGACCTGGAAGATTGGCGTTCTTGGGCTTATTCACGATCACGTCTGGCAGCATGTCGCGGAGATGTCCGGGCGGCACGACGTGGTGTTGAGCGTGGCAGAGCCGAACTCGCCATTACGTGAGAAAGCGCGTGACGAATTTGGCGTCGAGCGTCTTCATGACGATTACGGGACGCTGCTCGAGAAGGAGCGGCCGGACGCGGTCCTGATCTTCGTCGACAACGCTGGAACCGCGCCGCTGGTTGAGTTGGCGGCTTCTCATGGCAAGCCGATGATGGTCGAGAAGCCGATGGCAGATTCGCTGGCCAATGCCGACCGCATGCGAGTCGCAGCCGTCAACGCGAACGTGCCGCTCATGATCAACTGGCCCACGGCATGGCAGCCCGCCATTCGTCACGCGTTGGCTCTGGCGCTCGACGGCCAGATCGGGGCGATCTATCGCTTTAGCTTTCGCGGCGGGCATCGAGGCCCCAAAGAGTACGGCTGCTCTCCTTATTTCTATGGCTGGCTTTACGATCGCGAGCGTAACGGCGCTGGAGCCTATATCGACTACTGCGGCTACGGCGCCAGCATGGCGCGACTGATCCTGGGCATGCCGAGTCGTGCCAGCGCGACCATCGGGCATCTGGTGAAGCCGGACATCAACGTCGACGACAACGCCGTTCTCACGCTGCGGTATCAACACGCGATCGCCGTCATCGAGGCCACCTGGTCGGCGTCCGGCCCGGTGCCGGATGGTGGACCTGCTATTTGGGGACGCGGTGGAACTGTGGTCGTGCAACGTCGATCGGGTCGGCGTGAAGGTGACCTGAGCGGGAGTGGAGTGGTGCGACTGACCTCGGACGATGATCCAGACGGGCAACTGCTCGATCCGCCAATCTTGCCGGAAGGTGAGCGCACCGCCGTTCAGTACTTCCTTACGTGCTTGGCGCAGGATCGACCGATCGAAGGGCTCGTCAGCATGGAGATCGGTCGCGACACGCAAGAGATCCTGGAAGCGGGTCTGCGCTCGGATCGCGACGGTCGTACGATCTCGCTGCCATTGATCTGAGCGTCGTGGTAAGAGGATGGAGACGTGAATGGGTGATCCAATTCGCATTGGGATCGTTGGCTGTGGGCGCATTCTCCCGGCACATCTGCGCGGCTACCGTTTGCTGCGTGAGGCAGGTTACGACGACTTCCTCATTACCGCGTTGGTGGCGCGCAAGCTAGATGACGCGCTTATGTTCCGGCGTCGTGGCGAAGGACCAACGCCACGACCACCGGTCAGTCGCAATCCAGGCGATTCGTTGGCCGCACCGCATCTCTACGTCAGCGACTTTCAGCCGGAACTCGACGCCGCGGTCTTCACCAACGTTGACGAGATGCTGGCTTCAGGGGTAGTCGATGCGGTCGACGTGACGGCGTCCTTGCCGGTGCATCACACCGTTGGCCTGGCGGCGCTGAACGCGGGCATGCACCTGATGGTCGAGAAGCCAATCGCGGTCACGGTCAGAGCCGCTTCCAGACTGGTCGATGCCGCCGACGCGGCAGGACGGTCGCTGGGCGTGCTGGAGAACGTGCGCTTCGAGCAAGACGTGCGACTGGCGCGCTGGGCCATCGAGCGTGGCCAACTCGGTGAATTGCAGATGCTCGCGTCCGTCTCGTTCGGCACGGCCGAGTGGTCGCCGGATCGTGTGGTGGCAGACACTCCCTGGCGCCATGTGATCGTCGAGGCCGGCGGCGGCGCTTCGATCGACATCGGTGTACATCTGGCGCACCGGCTGCGTTATCTGGCTGGCGAAGTGAAGAGTATGACGGCGGTTGCCCGCGTTTTCGAGCCGGAGCGCGAGTTGCGTGATCCAGAAGGTCATGTCTACGGACGCTTCCCGGCCGATGCCGATGACGCATTCTTCGCGTTGCCGCAGTTCGAGAGTGGCGCCGTTGGCACCCTCTGCTTCACCTGGGCTGGACATGGTGAGCCGACCAGTCTTCCGGGCGGAATCACGATCTACGGAACACGGGGCTGCTTGAAGGGATCGACGATCGTGCGGGATGGCGGCGAACGCGTTGAGCTCGCGGATCTCTTCGAGGGAGAGGCGACCGACACCGAGCGTGAGCGGTTCTTCCCGCGAGGCGTGACCGATCCGTTCGCACTGGCCTATCGAGATTGGCTGGATGCTATTGCGGCGGGACGGCAACCCGAGATGAATGGCCGCGAGGCACTGCGCGATCTGGCGACCGCCTTTGCCATCATGGAGTCGTCGACTTCCGGGAAGCCGGTACTCGTTGACGATGTGCTGAGCGGGAGAGTCGACGCCTACCAGCAGACGATCAACATGTATTACGGACTGTGAGCTGGGCTATTCCATGACGGCTTGAACGTCGATCTCGGCGGCTTGGCGTCGTAGCTTGGCGTTGTCCGGGATCAGGAAGATCGGCGGGATTACCAGCAGTACCAGGATCGAGAGCCCGAAGAAGACGTGTTCCAGACCGAGCCCTTGATTCTTGTAGTGCGACAGATAGAGAACGATCGTCGCCGTTCCGAGTACCCCGCCGGTGGTGCGGAACATGCCGCGCAAGCCGGTGATGCGAGCCACGGCGTCGGGCATGAGCTCGATCGCCGCGTTGTTGGCTGCTGGACCACCCACGCCGACTCCGATACCGCTGATCATGATCAGCGACGAGAGGAGCACGACGTCACTGATGTGGTGACCAAAAACGGACTGGTTGTGCCAGCCCTGGCTGGTCAGGAACAGGCTGATGGACACCAGAATGATGCCGAGAATCATCGGCAGGCGATAGCCGAAGCGGATCAGCATGAACGAACTGACCGCTGAGACGGCGATCATGATTGCCGCACGCGGTGTGAGGATGAACCCGGATGCGGCCGCCGACATGCCGTATTGATCGGTCGCATAGAGCGGAATGAAGCTGAAGAAGCCGAAGACGAGCGCACCGTAGAGCAGGTTGTACAGGTTTGCGGCGAAGAACGCCTTCTCTTTGAGCAGCCGTAGGTCGATCATCGGATCGCGGCTGTGGCCCTCGTGATAGACGAAGTAGACCAAAGCCGCGATGCCAACCAGGACCCACAGTACCACCTGCAGACTGAAGTTGATCTCGTTGCCCCACACCGTCATGCCGTACATGATCCCGATGATCCCGGCCGCGAACGCTCCCGCTCCGACCAGGTCGATGCTGCGGCTGGTGGCGACTCGACCGCCAGCAGGCAGGATGAAGATGCCAGCGATCAGCAGCACAACACCGATGGGGACGTTGACCGAGAACATCGCGCGCCAACTGAAGGTGTCGATCACCCAGCCGCCAAGGTTTGGGCCGATGATGCCGCCAATCGGGAAGACGCTGGTGAAGAGTCCGATCGCCGTGCCGCGGTTCTTCGCACCGAAGACGTCACTGACGATTCCGGCGGCCGAGGGCATGAAGGCCCCGCCCCCAATCGCCTGTAGCACCCGGAACAGGATCAGCAGGTAGACGTTGGGCGCCATGGCGCACAGTAACGAGCTGCCGGTGAATAGGACGACACAGCCCAGAAAGAGGTTCTTGCGACCGAAATCGTCGCTCAGCTTGCCAGCCATCGGCATGATGATGGTCTGCATCAGACTGTAGGCAGTGAGCACCCAACCGATCCAGACCAGGTTGGTGTGCAATCCGCTCATCATGTCGGGCAGACCGACGGCAACGATCGTCGAGTCGATGCTGGACATCAGCAAGGCGAGCGAGACGACGATGAAGATGCCGACCTCTTTTGGGCCGACCGACGGAGAGTGGACGTCGTCAGCGGCGGCAGGCGAGCTGGAAGCGAGTCGCGCCACGCGTTCCCTTTCTACAGGCGTCACGGTCCCCCGCCATGATCACCTGCTGGCCGTGTGCGGTGCGGGTTGCCGGTTCAAACGGTGCACCCTCCGCCAGAAAGCCACGCTACGATACACGTCGCGCGCAAGAGGTTCAAGAATCATTAATGTATTGGTCGAGCAGACATAAGCGAACGCCCGGTCGGACAATCGTCCACCGGGCGCGACGCGACTTGTGGTGACTGGATGTCGCCTCAGTATTGCACCGAGGGAGAATCGGTTGGAATCTCTGCCAGATCGGGCGAATGCATCGGTATGTCGACATTGTTGCCGTCAAGCTGCTGCTTGAGCTCGGGATCGATATCGTCCACCTTCTCACTGAAGTCCAGCGCGTGAGCGATCACTTGATCCATATTCTCAACCCAGAGGAACTCCATTTCGCTGGCGATCTTCTGGGGCAGCTTGGACACGTCGCGACGGTTCTCCTCCGGTGCGATCAGGCGCCGGATTCCGACGCGATGAGCCGCCAGCGTTTTGTCCTTGAGGCCGCCGATCGGCAGTACGCGGCCACGCAGTGTAATCTCTCCGGTCATCGCCACGTCGGATCGGACCGGACGATGGCTGAGCGCCGAGATAAGGGCAGTTGCCATGGTGATCCCGGCGGACGGACCATCTTTCGGGATCGCGCCCTCTGGCAGGTGGATATGCAGATCGTGCTTTTCCTGAAAATCGGCCGGAATGTTGAGTGCTCCGGCGCGCGAGCGCGCATAGCTAAGCGCCGCACGTGCCGACTCCTGCATGACGTTGCCCGCCTGGCCGGTAATCGTCAGATTGCCCTTACCAGGTAGCACCGCCACCTCGACCGGGATCAACTCGCCACCGACGTCGGTCGTGCCGAGGCCGATCGCCACGCCGACCTGACTCTCGCCGATCTGCTGGTCGAAGCCGAAGCGCTGCGGACCCAGGTAGTCTTCTAATCGCACTGGAGTCAGCCGAATCTTCTTGCTGCGGCCCTTGACCACGTCGCGCGCGACCTTGCGGCAAATGCCCGCGATCTGACGTTCGAGTCCGCGCACGCCGGCTTCACGGGTATAGCGGCGAATAAGCATCGGCCAGATCTTCTCCGGAATCTCGACCTGTCCCGCGTTCAGGCCGTGGACCTCGGTCTGCTTCGGCAGCAAGTGCCGTCGACCGATCTCGATCTTCTCTTGCTCGATATAGCCGCTAACCTCGATGATCTCCATGCGGTCTCGCAGTGGCCGCGGGATGTTGCTCAGGTAGTTAGCTGTGGCGACGAACATCACCTTCGATAGGTCGTACGGCATGTCCAGGAAGTGATCCGAGAAGTTGTTGTTCTGCTCCGGATCGAGCACTTCGAGCATGGCCGAGGCCGGGTCGCCCCGGAAATCGGACGACATTTTGTCGAGCTCGTCGAGCACCACCACCGGGTTGATGGTTCCGGCGGTCTTCAGTGCGCCGATAATTCGGCCCGGGAAAGCGCCAATGTAGGTGCGGCGATGGCCGCGGATTTCGGCTTCGTCACGCACGCCACCAAGACTGATACGTACGAACTCACGCCCCATGGCGCGTGCGATCGAGCGGCCAAGGCTGGTCTTCCCAACGCCGGGAGGGCCGACCAGGCAGAGAATCGAAGCTCCTGGCGCTCCACGGCCCTGCGTCAGCTTGCGTACCGCCAGGAACTCAAGAATGCGCTCCTTGACCTGATCGAGACCGTAGTGGTCATCGTTCAGGATCTTCTCGGCGTGATCGAGATCCAGGTTGTCGTCGGTCTCCTCGGACCACGGCAGACCGAGGACGGTGTCAATGTACGTGCGCACGACCGTGCTTTCGGCCGATACGGTGGGCATGCGCTCTAATCGCGTCACTTCCTTGAGCAGTTTCTCCTCGGCGTACTTTGGCAGACCACGATCGACGATGCGCGTGCGTAGCGCCTCGATCTCGCTGCCCCCCTCGCCTGAGAGTTCGTCGTGAATGACCTTTAGCTGCTCGCGCAGATAGTACTCACGCTGGTTCTTGTCGATCTGCTCGCGAACGCGCTCTTTGATGCGTGCTTCCAGAGCCGCCAAATCGAGATCGGTCGTTAAGTGCACCGTGAGAAGTTCAAGCCGGTTGAGCGGGTCGAGATTCTCCAGGAAGTTCTGCCGTTGATCGGCCTCACGAATGAGCTGTGTGGTCAACAAGTCGGCCAGATGCGCGGGATCATTGGTGGCAAGGATCATCTCCATCACTTCCGAGCTGAAGGAGTTCTTGACCTCCTGGAATCGTCGCGCCAGTTCCTGAATGTGATTGACCAGGGCCTGTGCTTCCGGCGTCAGGGCGACTCGTTCGACCGATTGCTCCGCACGCACGGTGTAGAACGGGCGGGCCGGATCGAATTGCACGATCTTCACGCGGCTCAACCCTTCGAGGGAAACCTGGATGTTGCCGCCCGGCTGATGCTCGATCGACGAGACCTCGGCCAGCGTCCCGATCTCAAACAGATCTTCTGGCTGCGGATCGTCGGTCGACGGATCCCGATGAGCGACGACCACAATCTTGCGATCGCGACTCATCGCTTCCTCGATAGATTGAATCGAACGCGTGCGGCCAACCAGAAGCGTTACGACGTTTCTCGGGAAAATGACCACGTTCTTAAGAGGAAGTAATGGATAACGAACCGAGTACATATCGTAACGGCTCATCATAGAAAAATCCTTTTCACTGGACGTCGTTCGAAATTGAGCTCACTTGTCGCGCTCGGTTTCGCGTGAACGCCAGATGAACTCTACATAACGTAACCGCGCACGGACAACATCCGAGTGTCTTCACCACAACCACTCGGTTAAGGCCCGGTGAGAGGGAGAATCATGGTGATTCGCTTTGAAAGAGTCTATTCGTCCCCCCGCGTAGCTGGCGCCCATCAAGTGTACTTGACATCCGGGCAACTTGAAAAGTGTTTTCGTCAGTTTGTCCGGATGAGAATTTCGAAACGAGCCGCGAACGTTCGTAGTTATCATTCGTCCGACGTTCGATTGCAGGCACATTCGAATCGCACATTGTGTGCCGTACGGACACTCTGTACGAAATCCCGCTCCGGAAAGAGGGAAGTCGTCACAACATAGCGCTCAGCGAATGTGCGAATTCGGTGCGTGCGTTGTCGAGCAATGTTGCTGAGGTTAGCAGATCGATGGCGGTCATGGCTAGACCCATCGCGCCATTGATAATGGCAGCATGACCGTCTTCGCTGGTCGTTGCCGTAGCTACCTCGGTCGAATGCCAACCTGCCTCGGGTCCGCAAATCCGCAAATAGGCCTCAACCGCTGGCAGACGGTGACTCACGTTGCCAAAGTCGGTTGAACCCGCGCCGTCAGATGGTGGGTTTTCCTGAACGTCGAGCCCAAGTGCCCGCAGGTTCTCTCCGAACGCCTGGCCAATCGTCTGGTTGGGGATCATGTTGAGGTAGGGCTTGATGTATTCGCGCCACTCCATGCGTGCACCCGCAGCCAGAGCTCCAGCCTCGGCACAGCGGACGACTTTGCGCATTACCTGTTCCGCTTCGGCAGGACTCGTGGCGCGCACGCGGAAGCGTGCCGACGTGTAGGGTGGGATGACGTTCGGAGCGCCACCACCATTAGTGATGACTCCATGAATGCGTACGCTCGGTCTCAACTGCTGCCGTAGCGCGCTGACCCCGTTGAACATCTGGATCATCGCGTCGAGTGCGTTCACTCCCTCGTGCGGTGCGGCGGCGGCATGCGCTGGCTTGCCAAAGAACTCGAACTCGATACCTCGCGCGACTAACGAGCTACCGCTACCGATACGGGTTTCATTCATCGGGTGAATCATGATGGCCGCGTCCACATCGTCGAAGTAGCCCGCGTCGATGAGGTAGATCTTGCCGCCTGCGTTCGGGACGGCCGATTCCTCCGCTGGGCAACCCAGAACGACCGCCGAGCCCGGCAGCCTGGAGGAGATCGCCTTCAACGCCAATCCAGCCCCGATGGCCGACGTCGCAATGATGTTGTGACCGCAACCGTGACCAACCTCCGGAAGCGCGTCGTATTCAGCAATGATGGCGATTGTCGGGCGCTCGCTTGATGGTGTAACTCGTGCTCGAAATGCGGTTGGCAAACCAGCGATGCCCCGTTCCACTGCTGCCCCATGTGATTCAAGCAGCGCCGTGAGTCGTTCCGAAGACCTGACCTCTTGCAGTCCAAGTTCCGGGTTTTCATACATCCAGTCGCTCAGCGCGATCAGCTCTGGAGCGATCTCATCGACGGTGCGTCGAGCGTCACGCTTCAATTCGGCGGCAGACGTCATCGGGATCTCCTTGGTGTGAAGAGCAGTTTGCCAGCGGAAGCATCACCTGGTCGAAGGGCGCGTTCTCTAGAACGATCCAACCAGAGTGTCATACGGTCAAGAGGAGTTCGTCGGATGCGAATGACCGGGGCACCGGATGATCCAGCATCGATTGTCGAGGATTACTGGCGGCCCGTCGAGAGTCTCCACGCGATTGACGACCGCTGGTAGTCGGTTGTGCCGCAAACCGCTGGGGGTGCAGTCGCTCGTTGATGCCTCGTTGTTGACCACAATGTCACCAACAGGGAGCGGCATTACACGCACATTGTGGTACGCTGTGTGGTGATAGTCAATCATGACTAATCCAGTGTGAATAATTCTGTCGGTGGACGGTCTGACTGTCCGTCGAAGCCGATTTCGAACGAGAGGTAAAAGCAATGTTCGTGGTCACCAACACGCTACGAGTTCCTGCCGAGCACGCGGATCACATCGCGAAGGCGTTTGCGGGTTCCGCCGACCACATGAAGGAAGTCGACGGCTGCCTTGGGTTCCAACTCCTGCGCGAGGCCAAGGGCGACGGGGAGCCGGTCTTTATCGCCATGACGCACTGGCAGGATGAGGCGTCGTTCAAGTCCTGGATGACGAGTGAGGATTTCCGACGGGCGCATGCCAATGCTGGAAACTCGCCAGCCACTGGAGAAGTCCACCAGTATGAGGTGGTCGTCGGGTAGAAGCGGGCGGCGACGTCTGGCTCCGACGGGTTTATTCGGAAGTGGTGGATAGGAGCTCTGGGGCAACCAGGACAATGTTGCCGCTGACGCTTCCGCTTTCGAGTAATGCATACGCGTCCACCGCGTCGTCTACCAGGCGCAGGCGACGCGCAATCACCGGCTTGATCTGGCTCGCCTGCAGCAGGCGAAAGAGCGCTGCCCAGTCTTGCTTGAGCTGCGCCGGGGGTACGCGATGCGTTCCGTACCCTTTGATCGTCTTGCCGTTGGGAAGCATCCAGAAAGCAAGCATCTCGAACAGCAAAAGTCCAAGACGAGCAAGACTCTGAGGTCCGCCGTAGTGGACCAACGTGCCTCCCCGTCGGAGTGAGGCGATGCCGCGTCGGATGTATTCCTCTCCCATTCCATTACAGACGACGTCGACCCCGCCCGATTGGTAACGGTGGATTGCTTCGACCAGATTCTCGTTGACGTAATCGATCGGGATAGCTCCAAGTTGGCGCAGCAGATCGTGTTTGCGGAGGGACGCCGTGCCATACATCTTCAGCCCGGCGACCCGACCGAGTTGCAGGAACGCGGTTCCGACTCCACCACTCGCTCCGATGACCAGCACGCTATCGCCGCTCTTCACCCGAGCGACCCGGTGGAGTACCTGATAGGCGACCAGATAGTTCAGGATGAGCGTTACCGCTTCGGCTGGATCGAGCGATAACGGCACCTGGGTAAGTTGCTCCTCGGGAAGGTAGATGTATTCTGCGTGTCCCCCGATTACCGTCAGTGCTGCCACCCGGTCGCCAGGGTGGATCGATTTGACATCATCACCAAGCATGTCGACGTCGCCGACGATGTCGTAACCCGGTGTGAATGGAAGCTTCGGCAGCGTGGGACGGTTTCCGATGTGTGCGGCGACGTCGTCCTGATGCACACCGCTGGCGAGTACGCGAACCCGCACTTCCCCTGGAGCTGGATCGCGCAACTCGTGCGTAAACAGATGAACGCCACCGAGATCGCCTC
The DNA here is from genome assembly GCA_963782955.1 of uncultured Chloroflexia bacterium. Classification (GTDB taxonomy): domain Bacteria; phylum Chloroflexota; class Chloroflexia; order Thermomicrobiales; family Thermomicrobiaceae; genus CALAGB01. The sequence continues at coordinate 156,364 of CAWALJ010000005.1, forward strand.
GCTCCGTCACCACCACCCGTTGATAGGTCCGCGGACTAAAGCGGGTTCTCGTGACTCGTTCGGTGAACGCTTTGGTCGACATCTCGGATCTCCCCGGGAGATTGCTGCGATTAGAGAAATCGGCGACAACGTCAATCGGACGCCATCGTTGTAGTGGCCAGTGAATCGGCAATACCAATCGCCCAGTCTTCGATTTCTGCCCAATCCCGCCAATCACCCTCCTTGAGCAGTTCCTTTCCTGCGGGGAGCGCGCGAATGACCCGTTCTGTGAAACCAAAGGTCGTTGGGTCAATGGCGCCGAAGAAGACGTGGTGGTCCCTGGGGCTCGTCTCTTCCTTGAGTTCTGGAAGTTGCTTTGGTTCGGAGGCCACGCGCACGTCTTGTCCCTGAGCATTGACGGTCTCAGTACCGATGGGACCGCTGCTGAAGAGCCAGATGGGCAGTTGCGACAGTTCGTCATGGTGCCGGTGTACGAAAGCAGTTGCCTCCTTAAGCCAGGAACCCAGGTAAACGGCACTTCCGATCACGACGGCGCCATACCCTGAAATCTCATTCACGGCCCTAACCGGGATGGAATCAACGTGATGTCCTGACCTGGCAAGAGTTTCGGCGATGCGCTCGGCAATCTCACGGGTGGCGCCGTGCTTGCTGGCATAGGTCACGAGAATGTTCATCGTCGTCATTCCTTTGACTGGGTTCGGCTCAATGTGCGGTCAGATGACCACGGTCAATTCGCGTCGGTGGTGCGGGCGGGGACGGCTTGTCGCCTTCCATGAACTGTTTGAGTCCCACCCAGACACGTTCTTCTTGACGACTGCCAATTTGCGCGAATATCGGGCCCATCATGCGATAGACCCCTCGTGGTTCGACGTCCCATATCCAATGCATGAGCGTGCCATTGGGAACCGCCTCAAACGTCAGTGTGCCCTGGATCACCATGGCTTTCAGATGAGAGACGAGCCGAAGCTGACGCGGGCGATCAAAACCGGTGATCTCGGTAATCATCTCGAACCGCTGGCCCCGGCTCAGCGTCACGGCTCTGAATTGCGTGCCGAGTTCGATAGGTCCATCGGTGATCTTCTCAACGCGATACATGGTCGGATTGTAGTAGGGCTCATTTCGGTTGTCGGCGACGACGTCGAAGATCTCTTCTGCTGGTTGGCAGATGACGATCTCGCCTTCAATGCGTGCCATTTTCAACGCCTTTCCTCGTCGTCGTTATCGTTGAAGTCCATGCCTGCCCGTCAGGATGCGTGTCCCGAGGCGGATGTCGGACCGGACTCTTGTCTACTCGTTGTTTGCTGTCGGTCTGACACGGAATGCAGATCGATGCCCAGATCAGTGGCCATCTGCTGATACTCCGCGCGGGAGAGTTCGCCACGGGCATAGCGCTCCCTCAAGATCTGCACTGGATCCCGTTGTCCAGGTGGGCCGAACCAGCGAGCGACCAGTGCCGTCAATATCGTCAGTAGGGCAATGCCCATGAAGATCTCGGCAATAATCCAGGTAGTCTGTGTCATGGTAGGTACCCCCATCGGAAGGTGAAGTTCACGGCGTGTGAGCCTGCATGGTCGAAGCCGCCTGCGCGAAAACGGTTGCCGAATCGTCATAGAGCGTATGGTCGAAGGTCTCTCGAGCGGGCTGGTCCATGCCAGTTGGGCCACGCGTTTTCCCGCTTTCACCTTGCGCCTGCGGTCGCTTCAAAATCGCCGAGGAACGCGCTGGGGTATGACAGTTTTGTGAAACTCTGCACGATGGGACACCAGGGTGAAGCTCAATGACGAGGGAAGCGACGTTCATGCCGGTGGCTACCCGCCTTGATCGGCGCGGTCGACGGCATCGAGGTACCATCCGAGCCCCAGACCCTCACAGGAGTCGCGGCCTACGTGGAGAGGACCGCCGGTCCCGGCATCAGGCCTGTGGTCTTACCAGCCTGGCCACGGTCTCGACGTGTACCGTCTGCGGATAGAAGTCCCACAGACTCAGATGCTCGACGGTGTATCCAGCGCGTACGAACTGCGAAGCATCACGCGCGAAGGTAGCCGGGTTGCAGGAGACGTAGATCAGCACCTCGGGTGCCCGCTCGATCAGCGTGTCGACCACGCGTCGATCCAAGCCAGTGCGCGGTGGATCGACGATTACTCGATCGACCGTCGAGAGTGCGAAGATGGCTTCTTCGGCTGGCGCCGCGACGAAATCGACGTTCTGCAACCCCCAGTTTTGTGCCGTGCGTTCCCCAGCTTCGGTGGCGAGCGGATCGATCTCGATAACCGTCAGCGACCGGGACATATCCGCGACCGAAAGGCCGAGCAGGCCAATGCCGCCGTACAGATCGGCGACACGCTGGGTGCCATCTAGGTCAGCGAGATCGCGAACACGTTGCAGAAGTTTCGGCAGAAGTTGGAAGTTGGATTGAAAAAAGGATCCGGCCGGAACGACGAAGCAGCGCTTGTCGATCTCGATCGCGGAGAAGTGATCCCCAAAAACCGCTTGAATGCGACTATCGGCGTCACTGAAGCAGACGCTCTCGACACCGTGCAATTGACTGAGCACCTGAGCCGTGTGGTGAATCTGACTGACGTCGACGAGCCGGAGACCGTCGACACCTTCGAGTAGCAGTTGTAGCCGGCGATCGTTTTCGGGGCCGACGACCTGGGCATGCAGGATGAGCTTGCCACCGAAGTCGGGAATCTCGTTGAGCTTCAGCAAGCGGTTCAGTTGATCGAGCAGCCAGCTGATGCGTGGGTGAACCACCGGGCAACGGAGCAGACGCACGATGCGTTTCGAGCGGAGTTCACGAAATCCGGCCTCGTCACCGAGGGCGATCTGTGCGCGAACTCGGTAGCTCCAGGGGTTGGGCATCGGCACGATCTCGTCGATGTGGGTTGGCAGACGCTGCGCCGAGAGAAGGCGACGAACGATCGCTGCCTTGTGCTTGAGCTGTCCCTCGTGATTGAGGTGCTGCCACTCGCAGCCGCCACACTCCTCAACCACCGGACAGCGTGGCGTTGCACGTTCGTTTGCCGGGTCGAGCACGGCAACGACCTCGCCTCGCCAGCGCTTGCCGCTTCCGCTCAGCGACAGTCGAACCGTCTCGGTCGGGATACCCGACTCAACCAGCACGGCGCGCCCGCTAGATTGAACCGTGATCGTCCCGTCGCTGTTGAAGCGTGGAAGCTGCGTGTCGATCCGCTCGTGGCGCCTTGTCGACCCGCCGCGATCTCGTTTGCCGTTTCGTCCCATGGTGTTCTCTAGATCACTGCCGAAAGTTGGACGTGAAGCCCAATGCCCGATGTCGCGTGCACCCCATACCGTACGTCAAGATGGAGCATATCAAAGAGGTGAGGATTGACCCGTTCCCTCGGCTGGTTTGGGTTGCGACTTGGCGCGTCGTTCAGCGTCCCAACGAGTCTCGCGCACAAACGTCGCCAGTGTCGCGGCCGCGATGACGCCAAGTCCGGCAATCGCTCCAGACGTGATGACGATCCCGACGGCGTCCGCGACGGCACCGACGATGATCGGCGAGATGGCGCGCCCGCTGTCGCCAATGAGCCGCCAGATGCCGAGAAACTCGCCGGTAAGATGCGAAGGTGCTAGGTCCGCGCCAAGCGTCATCATTGATCCAGCCCCCATGCCGTTCCCGAGACCCATGATCAACCCAGCGCCCATAAGTTGCGTGAAATTGTGCGTAAAGGGGACCAGCGCCATGCCGAGCGCCAATATCGAAAACGAGGGAACCGACGCGGCCTTCCGACCGAACCGATCCATCACGTATCCAGCGGGGATGAACAGCGACATATCGATCATCGCCGACGCGCTCACGATCAAGCCGACCTGCGCGTTGTCCAAACCAATGGCATAGGCCGCGAAGAGTGGGATCGCGATCTGACGACCGGCTCGGATCATCTGTCCGAAGATATTCGCCGTGCCAGCGGCCAGTACGTCGCGGCGGTTATAGGCAACGGCCTCGCGCACCACGCTGAAGTGGAAGGAGTGTCCCTTGGGTTTGACGGTCGTGGTTTTGGGGTCGTGCACGAAGAAGAAGGCCACCACCACGGCGAACGCTGCCGCGAAACCTGCCACGACGATGGCGTCGCCCAGTCCGAAGTATTGCGCGATGAACCCTCCGGCGAACGGTCCGGTGAAGGTGCCGAGCCGGTTGATGCCGCCAAAGATCGAGATCGCCCGGCCACGTGTTTCGTTTGGGATGACCGTGGCGATGAACGCGTGACGCGACAGTCCCCAGAAGGCCGTGCCGATTCCACCGATGAACTGCAGCACGATCAACTCAGGTGTCAGGTGCACCATCCCGAGGAAGATAGTGGCTATGGAGAAGAGGGCCGAACCCGCGATCATCGAGCGCCTGAAGCCGAGCTTGGGCAGCAGCAGTCCGGTCGGCAGGTCAAAAAGCATCGTGCCGATCCAAGCCGCCGAAACGATCAGCCCGGCGAGTCCATAGGAGCCGCCCGCTTCCTTGGCATACAGCGGCAGGACGGGAATCAGTAGCCCCTGTCCGAAGGCCAACAACGCGGTCGGCACGTAGACCGGCATGAGGAGCCCAAGAGCTCCAGACTTCATCGACAAGTTACATCCATTGTCATAACGCGCGTGATCCCACCAAGGGTCTCGGCGGTCGCCCCTTTCCCACGAGCGGCGCGAGACGTAAATCGTATGATACAGGCTTCTCGGCCGTTTGGCTGCGGCTAATGAGGAGCCAAGATCAGGAGGATCTCGCCTGGAATGTTCCCGGATATCACGAGCCGCACCTGATTGTGATGGTTATGTGTATCGTGGCAAGGGCGACGTCCGGGTCGCGGGGACGTTTGGGCGGTGGCAGACGCCGAGGCTGGAGGATTGTGCTACCAGCCTCGGCCACACGACATCTGCAGACAGAGCCGAGCTACGGGCTACGGATAGGTCACCGCGTCGTGCTCGCAGATAGCGTAGACGCTGAATGGCGCCATTGCCGTCTCTGATTGACCGCTTGTTGCTGGTCGTCGACTGCCAAGGGGAGATAGCGTGCTGAACGTCAGTAACCTTTGGAGAAGAGATCCCACTCGGTCGATTCTGGATCAATCCCCGGTAAGCAAGTGTATTCATGGGTATGCTCGGGAGTTCGTTGCTGACTGGGAAGCGGAAGGATGAACCGCTCGGGGACAAATGGAAGCGAGGTTGGTCGGTTTCCCGACCAACCTCGCTCTGCAGGCTACCTCAACCAGTTTGTGAAATTACCCAGCCGGCTGGGTGTGCTGGCAGACCGCGTAAACGGTGAACGGCCCATATGCTGAGCCCGACCAGCCCACTGGCGTTCCGCCATCTGTCACTGGCATGGTTGACACGACCGCCGTCGGCAGCAAGCTCTGGTTCATCGAAACGCCGCCGCCTGTTGCGATGTCACCCGCGGTGCACATTGCCGTCTGGTTAATCAATCCCACTCCGGATCCGTTGGCCGTCACGACGTAACTAGTCGCCGTTCCAACGGGGCCCATTGGACCTGAAGGACCTGACGGTCCGGATGGACCTGTGTCACCCTGGATACCGGTCGGTCCGGTTGGACCCGTTGCCCCAGTCGCTCCCTGTGGACCACTCGGGCCGCTTGGACCCGTGTCGCCCTGGATACCCTGAGTTCCCTGAATGCCTTGAATACCCTGCGGGCCACTCGGGCCGCTTGGTCCTATGTCACCCTGGACACCCGTCGGGCCCGTAGCCCAGTCGCTCCTTGCGGGCCACTCGGGCCGCTTGGTCCTATGTCACCCTGGACACCCGTCGGGCCCGTCGCTCCAGTCGCTCCTTGCGGGCCACTCGGGCCGCTTGGTCCTATGTCACCCTGGATTCCTGTCGGGCCCGTAGCTCCAGTCGCTCCTTGCGGGCCACTTGGACCGCTTGGACCCATGTCACCCTGGATACCCGTCGGGCCCGTAGCTCCAGTCGCTCCCTGTGGACCACTCGGACCGCTTGGACCGGTCGCCCCGGTGGCACCTGTCGGTCCGGTTGGGCCACTTGGTCCGCCGTCGGTGTTCCACCAGAGCGGCGTCTCGCTGCTGCGGCAGTATGAAAGTGACGGCACGATTCGAATTGTGCCGAAGATACTCTCGCAGGCATACACGGTCGGCGGATTCGACGGAGTTGCCTCGGCAATCAGAATGCCGCCGCCCAACGCCAGTGCGGCGGCAAGCGGAACAGCCACCAGCAGTCTGGTCTTTGTGATGAACCCACTAAATCTCATTCACTCGTCTCCTTATTGAGGCGATTGATTTCATTGTGATCCCGTACGGATCGCAGACCTGCCCCTCCTGAACGGCTCCCTCCTTAATGTCGAACCCTTTTCGACGTTGCTCGCTTGTGAAAAAGAACAAGTGCGTTAACCGATACGCTGGGGATCTCCCACAACGGGACATTCTCAGAATAGGCTTGTGGAAGGTGTACGGTCAATAGCCATTTTGGATTACGAAGATTGTTAATATAGGCTATTTCGAGTGAAGCGGTTGGAAATGAAACGGCCACTCAGTTCCCTGGGTGGCCGTTTGAGGCTACTGAGTCAGGTAGATTGGCGGCTCAGGACTCACTTGCACTTTCCGGCTTGGCCGGTTCCTCCGGAATGACCGCCACGGTCTTGATCAGATGGCCGTTGTGCGCCACCGGCTCCTGTCTGCTCAATACCTTGCAGGCGGCTCATGATCTCGCTCACCTTCATTCCGGTGATGGATTCGAACAGTTCGGGCACCTGCGCCACCATCTTGGCGATCTCGCCCGTGAAGTTGCTCACGCCGCCGTTGCGTCCGTCTCCAGTAGAAACGATGGTGATCTTGTCGACGTTCGTCAGCGATTCGGATAGCGCTCGTGCCATCTCCGGCAGTGCGGTCAGCAATTTGTCGAGCATGGCCGCCTGGTTGTATTGCTGGTATGCCTCGGCACGAAGCTGCATCGCGTCGGCTTCCGCCTGCCCTTTGGCACGCACGACGTCGGCTTGCGCCTGACCCTTGACCCGCTCGATCTCCGCTTCGGCCTGGCCTTGCAGCCGCACGCCCTCCGCCTGACCGGTCGCTTCACGAATGGTCCGCTCTCGCTGCGCCGCGGCCATCAGCTCGATCTTCGATCGCTCGGCCTCAGCCTGCTTGATGACCGTTGCCTGCAGTTCACGCTCGCGGCGCTGGATCTCGAGATCTTGAATCTGAATCTGACCCTGGCGGTTCACCTGCTCGATCTTGATCTGCTCAGCGACGACCTGCTGCTGTGCCTGGTTGGACGAGATGTCATAGGCCTTCTCGGCCACCGCACGCTGGCGACGGATACCAGCGTCATATTCGGCCCGCTTGATCTCGAGGTCGCGCTGGGCTTCGGCCTGACGCGTCTCGGACGCCGTCTGTGCGATCACCCGCTCCTGATCGGCCTGTGCTTGAGCTACTGCCGCTTCGCGCGTGGCCATCGCACGTTTGATGGCGGTGTCTCGCTCGGCCTCGGCCTGTGCGATGTCAGCTTCTCGCTTGATTCGCGCTACATCCGGCCGACCCATGTTACTGATGTAGTCCTTCTCGTCCATCACCTTCTTTATCGTGAAGGAGACGACCTCAAGACCCATCTTGCTCAAGTCATCTGCTACCGTCTGGCGCACCCGACCGGCAACCATTTCCGGCTCTTTGACCAGTTGCTCAACCGTCAGCAGGCCGACGATACCGCGCAGGTGACCTTCCATTACCAGCCGAATGAGCGCCTCGCGCTCATCCTGCGGCTTGGTGAGAAACTGCTCTGCCGACGTGCGGATGCTCTCCGGGTCCGATTTCACTTTGATCTGCGCCACGGCTTCAACCGTGACCGCCACTCCCTGCGACGTGAACAGATCTTGCGAGGGCGCCACGTCGAACGACATCAATTCGAGGGAAAGCTCACGGGCACTCTGAAACAGTGGCCAGACGAGCTTGCCGCCCCCGGTGATGATCGTCGTTCCGCCGGAACCATAGACGATCAACGCGCGGTTTGGGCTCACCCGCCGGTACATGCTGCCGAGAACACCGGCCAGCAGCAAGATGACAACAACCGCGATGACCGCGAGTACGATGGGTAGATACACCGCTAAGTCCCTTCAAGTGGGCGACGGCGTCAATCAGAAAACGTCGCTGCGCAATCGTTTGGCTTCTCTTCAGGAAGCCGACTTCTCTCCGGTCGGTAGCTCACGCTCGTAATGACTGACGAATTCCTCGTATGGCTGCACGAGCGCCGTACCGCGTTCATAGTCGATGATGACCACCTCCGAATCGTAAGCGATCGCCTTCGCGCCGAGGCTGCGAGCTGCCTCGCTTCGTCGCGTTCCTCCTTTAGAGAAGACGACCTCCCCTACTCCGCCCGCCGGGATACTGATCGTGACCCGGCCAACCGTCCCCTGGAGCTCGTAGTCGATTGGCCGCATGACGGTTTCACCGGCCAGAAGCGTCCCGAGCAGCAGGGCAAGTAGGACGTCCGCGGCCACGCCGGGTACCAAAGCAACCAGCGTGGCCCCAAGAGGTGACCATCCCGCAAAACGCATCAGAATGAACCCTGCCGCGCCGAAGGCGGTCAGGAACGCCAGCAACGACGAGACGTTGAGCAGCGGCAGACGTGAGAAGAAGGGAGGAATGCTGGTCTGCTCAACGTGCTCGCTTAGGTGAGTCGCGCTGTGGCCATGGCCGACAGCCAGGTCGTGTGCGTCGACCCCGCCGTTTGCTTGCACATGGAGATGCTGGGCGTGCGAGAGATGAATATGCCCGTGGCTTGCATGCGCGGCCGGAATTTCATGGCCGTGGCCGACTCCAGGCAGGTGGCTAAAGGCTGAACCGGCAAAGCCCAGCAGCGCCGACGCTACGGTGAAGAGCGCACCGAAGACGAAGCAAAAGAGAAATACGGTTTCCATGATTGGTATCCCGCGCCAGTCGTTTGCCGTTCAAACGCATCAAGGTCAACTTTTCCACAAATTCGCGTTGAACCACAAACGACAACTACACCTAATAGCATACGCTCGCCCCATTCGCTGGTCAAGATACCAACGGTGCCATTGACGTAAGCGGGTGCCGCTGAGCGTGTCACTTTGGGTTTACATTCGTCAGGTAGATTCATGGGCAGTGGCGTTCTCGATTCGCGAGACGCGGTAGGTTCATCATGGAGGAACAGATGACCCGCAAACGGTTAGTCATTGTCGCGGCGAGTATGGCAGTGGTTGCTGTCCTCGCGGTGGGAGGTTTCGCAACGGTTTTCGCCGCTGGTTCGCCGACGCCGACATCCAGTTCGACGCAGACCAGCCGAGCGCAGACCTTTCTCGATCGCCTCGCGGCGAATCTCGGAATCACGACCGATAAACTGCAGCAAGGCCTGAAGGCAACCGCCAATCAGTACGTCGATCAGGCACAGCAGAACGGCAAGATTACCCAGCAGCAGGCCGATGCGGCCAAGCAGAAGATCGCCAACGGCAACGGTCTGAATGCCTTCACGCGCTTCTTCCGCGGTCGTGATCGTCGCATGGATATGATGGCGATCGGCTCATGGCAGGACATCGCCAAGGCGCTCAACATGACGCCGCAGGATCTCAAGAGTCAGATCCAGTCGGGCCAGACGCTGCAGCAGATCATTAAGTCGAAGAACATGACGGTCTCGGACGTGGTGAATTCGGTTGCGGCGCAGGTGACGACCAAGCTTGACGCCAAGGTTCAGTCTGGGAAGATGACCTCCGACCAGGAGACGACGATCATCAACAACCTTAAGACGCGCCTGACCAACATGATCAACAATGGTGGGCCGAAGTTTGATCGGCATCCGGCACCGAAGGGTACGCCAACGACGACGAGCCCCAGTGCATAGGTCTCGCAGCTGAGAGACAACCGGTAGCTACTGAGGAAGGCGATGGATGTCCATCGCCTTCCTTGCTGTCGCCCCCGCGCTGGGATCTTTCGCGCGTGGCGCTGGGTTAAACCCGTTTCGTGCTATGGCGCCGCGGGCTTTGTCGCCCGCACGAAGGCCGAGGTAATCTGTCCGCTCGCTTGCTGCAGCGCCGTCAGCGCGTTCATGTCGAGCCCGGTGCCACAGCAGTCGGAACCTCCACCACAACATCCGTCTTCAAGCAGATCTGAGAGTTCATGAACCTTGGTCATTTCAATTTCAGCGTCTCCGAATCCGGCTCCGCGAAGCTTTGCCAGGTAATCCTCCTCTGTCAGCGCACCTGCCACGCACGCCGACCAGGCTTCCAGGCTGTGGCGAACTGACGGCGTCAGCTTCCCGCGCAGTACGATGTCCGACACGGCAAAGCGCCCACCAGGCTTCAGCACGCGGAACGTCTCCCGCAACACCGCATCCTTGTCGCCGGAAAGATTGATGACACAGTTCGAGATGACGACGTCTACCGACGCGTCGGGTAACGGAATCTCCTCGATGTGACCTTTCAGAAAGTGAACGTTATCGATTCCGGCCTCCTGACGGTTACGCTCGGCCAGTGCCAGCATTTCATCCGTCATATCCAGACCGTAGACGTATCCGGTTGGCCCAACGCGCTTGGCCGAGAGCAGGACGTCGATGCCGCCGCCAGATCCCAGATCGAGCACGGTTTCTCCCGACTTCAGTTCAGCCAATGCGGTCGGATTGCCGCAGCCGAGCGACGCAAGCACCGCGTCACGTGGTAGTTCAGATACGGCGTCTGGGTCATAGTCCGCAATTGCTCGGGGATCGCCGGATCCGCCACAGCAGGCGGTACCGCTCGACTTCTCCACCGCGATGGCCGCGGCGGCGTAGTGCTGTCGCACCGACTCACGTAGATCTCGCTGGTCGCTTCGCTTACCGATTTCCATGATGCGTTCCTCCACGATGGACCATCCCGACGACTCACGAGAACGCCATCGTATTTTTACGATTATTGCCGCCAACAAAAGGTCACCTCGAGGTGACATCGTAAATTTACGATGCTTCCGTGTGCTTGTCAATCCCCTGCCAGGAATTTGTTCGATGGCATGCGACCCGAAGGATTGCTTACTCGTTGTAAGTGTGAGAGGATTCTCAAGGTCGCGTGGTACTATTGCCACTCGTTGACACACAAACAGACGTATGTGCGGAGGGACTCACAGAAGACATGAGCAGTCAGTCGGATCGTGACGAGCGCAAGAATCGACGATCCGTTCGGAAAGAGGCGTCTCAGCGCCAGGCGAAGCGTCGACGCCAATTCACGGTGGCTGGCGTGGCAGGGTTGGCGGTGTTGATCGCGTTGGGGTTGATTCTGGTGCCCAAGCTTGGTGGCAGCAGCAGCAACAACAGCACGATCAAAATCGCGGATTCCCAATCCACCGGCATTCCGAAGAACGGAAAGGTACTCGGGGATCCAAACGCCCCGGTCAAGATCGTCGAATACGGGAACTACCAGTGACCATACTGTGGCCAATTCACCCGTGAGGTGGAACCGCAGTTGATCAAAGACTACATCGCGACCGGCAAGGTGTCGCTCGAGTACCGCGACTTCGCGTTCGGCGGGCAGGAGTCTCTGGACGCGGCGGCGGCATCCGATTGCGCACTCGATCAGGGCAAGTTCTGGGAGTATCACGACACGCTGTTCCAGAACCAGCATGGTGAAAACCAGGGAGCGTTCAGCCGCGACCGACTGAAGCAGTTCGCCAAGGACCTTGGACTGGACACGACCAAGTTCAACCAGTGCCTCGATTCGAATCAGCACGCCAAGGATGTTACGGCGTCGACCAATCAGGCGGTTGCCGATGGTTTCCCCGGCACGCCAGCGTTCATGATTAATGGACAGAAGTTTACCTACACCAACTACGACGCGATGAAGGCGGCGATTCAGGCCGCGTTAGCGAAGTAAACGGGCGACATGGATATGGTTGCGACACGTTCGACGGCTTGGCGGTGGATTACGGCGTTGCTCGCGCTCGGCGGGATGGCCGACGCGATCTACCTGACAATCATCCACTACGATACCGGCGCGTTGATCTGCACGGTAGGTAACTGTCACGCAGTGCAGTCGAGTTCCTACAGCGCCATCGGACCGGTGCCGGTGGCGGTGCTCGGTCTGGCGATGTATGTAACCGTTGGCGTCATCAGCGTGGCCCGCTGGTGGCGACCGGATACGATGTCGACCCTGACCATGCTGTCATTCGCCATCGTCCTGGCTGGGTTGATCTATGCCGCCTATTTGACCTACCTCGAGCTGAACGTCATTCACGCGATCTGCCAGTGGTGTGTCCTCTCGGCGCTCATCACGCTCGGCCTGGTGATCAGCGAAGGATTCGGGTTCTTCACTCAGCTCGACTGACACTCTTCGTGTGAGACCTGAAGCGCGCCTCGTCTCTCCCATTGCGGGCGGACGAGGCGCGCTTCGTTGTTCCCGGGTCGGGGAGACGTGGTTTCGGCCGGTAAGACGGTGCTGTCGAGTTGATTGGTCAAGTTCCACCGGCGCGCCGACCGGAGAATACTTGTCGACACGGAAGACTTGGCGTTCGTCTGCACACATCACGGCAGGGGAATTGCGCCGTCGCTGCAGGAGTTAGATGGGTCAGTCGAGAAACAGACAGTAGTAATGCACCGGTACCCCAACAAGAGACGTGCCTACCAGCGGTACCAGTCTAGGCATCAAGGCCAGGACACGACAGGTCAGCCTGAGCCGGAACAGAATTTCGGCGTCGGGCTGCCAACCCTGATCCCCATTCCCGACCCCGGAGAACTTGCCTCAACCGAGGGGACCCGGTCCTGGCGTCGGTTGCCATTCAAGAAGATCGTGCTGATTGGAACGCCACTCCTTATCGTGGCCGTGTTGGCCATCTTCATCATGCCGACGTTACTGGCGGCGCACCAGGCATATAACCAGATTTTCGTCGATCGAATGCCCCATTATCATGTGGTTCTCAATCAGCAGGGGACTCCGGTAATCGACCAGCAGACGCCCACTCCCGCTCCGGATCTTGCCAGCGAGGATCTGCTCGGCACGCCAGCCGCCACACCAGTTGCTGCCGCGGTAACCCCGACTCCGTCCGTCAACCTGCCGACCTGGGACGGCACGAGTCGCGTCAATATCCTGCTGCTGGGTTCCGACACCCGAGGCACGGGCGAGGTCGCACGGTCAGACACGATGATCCTGGTGACGATCAACCCTCAGACCAAACAGGTCAGCATGCTATCGATTCCGCGTGATCTGCTGGTGACGATCCCGAATTACGGGCGCGCCAAGATCAACGCCGCCTACGCTTATGGATCGACCTCCAAACTGGGTGGTCCAGCGCTGGCCGCTGCGACGGTCGAGTACAACTTCGGCATCACCATCGATTACTTTGCCGAGGTCAATACCTTTGGCTTGACCAAAATCATCAATACGCTCGGCGGCGTGACCCTCGACGTGCCTGCCCCGATCAAGGATGACGAATATCCGGGCGCCGGCAACAATTACTTGCGCGTCCTCTTCCATACCGGGTTACAGCACATGAACGGTGTGCAGGCGGTACAGTACGCGCGGACACGTCACGATGACAACGACTTCGCACGGAGCGAACGGCAACAACAATTGCTGCGCGCTCTGCGGACTCAAGGGATCGGGCTCGATCTGCTGCCTAAAGCGCCAGAGCTCCTGACGCAGCTTGGCAACACGTTCAAGACCGATCTTTCGCCCAAGCAACTGCTGGCGCTGGCGAAACTCGGTGCTGCCCTGTCATCATCCGACATCCACTCGTCCACTCTGCTCGACGCGACTACCGTCTCCTACGCGCCCGGCCAGCCCTACTACCTCATTCCGAACTGGCCGAAGATCCATCAGATTCTCAATACAATGATGTCTCGCTAAGGACGTTGTGAAGGCGTGTGTGGTCGGCGCGCTAGATCGGATATCCTCTCAGCCCCTGCAGTCCCTTCAAGCACGAGATCTCACCACAGTGCAGATAGATGTTGCCGATCAGGAACGACATCAGGAACGTGACTGTTTGCGGACCGAGGCCAATCGGTGACATGTCGAGCGGCCTGCAAAGATGGTCGTCCGACATGGTTGAGAGGACTCGATCGGTATTCGCGTAGACCGCGGCCGCGTAGGCTCGCGCCACGTCGAGATTGACCTGCAGGTTTCTGGCCCATTCCTCCCAAGGTTCGCCCTCAGGTGGCGAGTTGCTGAAACCGGTTCTGCCGGACCAGGAGGAGGCGAAGAGTGGTGGGGATCCGGTGATGAAGAGGCTAAGTAACCGGTCCTCTTCGATTACTACGTGTCCAAAGTGGCTACTGATCGGCAGTGCGCGTCCCTGAGGTGAGTAGTGGAGGCAGGCGGCAGGTAAGTCGTCGAGCGTGGCGGACAGGAATCCGTGGGCACCGCGAAACTGCTCTCTGAGCAAATCAGTTGTGTCCACGATCTTCACCTTCCGGGGCGAATCGCGACCGTCGTATATGCACCGACTCGGCGACAGCCAGAATTGCCGTCACTCGCTTCACGTTTGCCTTTTGAGAATTGACGCCGTGGTTGTGTGTTGTGTCGCGACTATACGCGTTTATGGTCATGTTGGCTAGCCCATGGTGCCGGCCCAACGCTGCGCCGAGAACGAGCTCTAGTTCCGCCCTGGCCTCGCCCGTCGTATCATGCCGCCAATGAACGGAACTGCAACGAAAGGTGATGAGATGCCAGAACAGGCGATCAGTTGGGACGAAGTCTTCAGCGTGATCAAGCGGGCCGAGGAACATGGCGGCACGATCGGAGTGACCGTGATCGCGCCGTCTGGGGAAACGTTCAACTACAACGCCGATCGGAAATTCGGCGCGGCCAGTACGGTGAAGATCCCGCTAATGGTCGAAATCTTCCGGCAGATTGATCGAGGCGAGCGCTCGCTCGACGACGAGTACGTCCTGACTGCCGAAGACGTCGCGGTAGGCAGCGGTGTCATGCTGCACCTGCATCACGGTATGACCTTCACGCTCAACGACCTGATCTACTTGATGATCTCGATCTCCGACAATACGGCGACGAATATCTTGATCGAGATGGCGGGCATGGAACAGGTGAACGAGACGATCCGATCACTGGGTATGACTAACTCGAATCTCGGGCGGAAGATGAAGGGTCGTCCGGCGCAGGCAGATGAGCAGGAGAACTGGGCCACTCCCGCCGATTATGCGACGGCGATCAGGGCGCTTCTGGACGATCGGGCGGCGTCGGCTGACTCCTGTCAGAAGATGCGCGCCATGCTCGAGAAGCAGCAGAATTCGCGGCGTATCTCTCGCTATCTGCCAGAAGCTGAAGGGATTCGCTGGGGATCGAAGACCGGGAGTGTGAAGGGTGTGACCAACGACGCGGGGTTCATCATCACTCCCGCCGGAACACTGATCGTGAGTGTCTACTGTGAAGGTTTGCCCGACCAGCACCTTGGTGAGAAAGCGATCGGCGACATCAGCCGCGCCGCGATGGTCGCCACCGGTATCGCCGAACCGCTCTGGACGTCGTAGCAGCCGATCTCAGTGAACGACGTCGACGGGACCGTGATCGTCGCAATGGTCGCCATGAGGATGATGTAGTCGCCCGTTGACCAGGTAGTCCATGTGCCCGGCGTGCGGCACTGCTTCATGACCGCAGACTGGCCCGTGCCGGTGAGCATCGTCGTGTTGTTGCTTCGCCGCGTCGACGGGCGAGCAGCGGTCGGGGTTCACGTCGCTGACCGGAACGGTGTGTTCCTCCATCGTTCCGTCTTGACGCATGTGCCTCAGGTGCCCTTGTTGCAGGTAATCGACGTGATCGTCGTGGCGGATGCCGGTTGGACTCGCATTTGATCCTGGAGCGCCGGCTGGGATGGCGTTGTTATCGGCTGGTTGGACCATGGTGTGGTCGCTCTTTCCAGATGCGTTCGTTGTTCGGTGTTCGATCGACGCGTGATACGTCGAAAGTCGCCACTTTCGTGCCAGGACCGGGGAATGCACGCCCTGTCCGACGGTCCGTGCACGTGCTCGATTTGCGCGGTCTCGGAGTCGGTTGTGATGCGGTTGTGCGATGATGCAGCGTGCCCGCTCCATGGGCGAGTCCGTGTCTGATGACGGGCCGTTCGAGTGCGCGTCATGCTTTGTGTAAGGGAAGGGAGAACCTGTTGAACATCTACATGTCTGTCGATATGGAAGGTATCACCGGTATCGTCCACCGGGATATGCTCGGCTCCGATCAGCGTGAATACGATCGTGGCCGCCGCCTGATGACCGACGACGCCAACGCGGCTATCGAGGGTCTGGTCCAGGCGGGTGCCGATTACATTCTGGTCAACGACGGTCACGGCCCGATGCGAAACCTGATATTCGAAAAAATGCATCCCAGTTGTCACTTGCTGACGGGGAGCGGCAACGCCAAGGACCACTGCCAGGTTGAGGCGGCCGATAGCCGCAAATTTGACGCGGCGGTGCTGGTTGGATATCACTCGATGGCGAAGACGCCCAAGGCGATCGCCCCGCATACCATCGCTGGTGTCGCCGTTGCCGAGCTGCGCATCAACGGTCGACCGCACGGTGAGACCGGGTTGAACGCCGCCGTGCTCGGATCCATGGGTATCCCGGTCATTATGGTGACCGGTGACAGTACCACCATGAAGGAAGCGCGAGATTTCCTTGGCGATCAGATCGAGACGGTTGCCGTCAAGGAAGCCGTGGGAACCAACGCCGCCATCTGCCGTCCACCGTCGGCGACGCTGCCGGAGATCACCGCCGCCGCCAAACGTGCGCTCGAGAACCTGAACAAGGCCAAGGTCTACAATCCGTCGGAGTTCCGGCTGGAGCTCGACTTCTTCAACGTGCCGCAGTGCGATCGTGCGTCTCGCACCGCCAACGTCGAGCGCCTTGGGCCGACCACCATTCACGTGCTGGGAGATTCCCCCTGGAACAAGTATCAGACGCTGTGGGCCGCGCTGCGCGCCGCGCTGACCGAGCCCGCATCCTGGTTAGCGTAACGCGATCCTCTCGACGTTCGCCGTTTTTGATCTCTTGATCTCGTTCCGAGCGGGCGACGCTTGCGTCGTCCGCTACGCTCGCGTGCCGAACTTGTCGCCGGTCTTGACCTCGCGTCTGGATTCCGCTGGATCCCCTCGTCGTTACACCTGAGTTGCAGCCATTGCCCAGACCTCAGAGAGTGCTCTGGTATACGGAGCATGATCGACCTCGTTGCCAGTCTCGTTCAAAGCGGTCTTCGTCAGTGACGTAGCTGCCTATTCGACGAACGCCGGTGCGATAACCGTACGGTGAGTCTCGCTTGCTGCACCAACACGCTCGTTGAGCGCGGTCAACAAGACGTCGGTGTCATCTTCGTCCAGGTCGAATGTCGCTCCATGAACGAAGAAGACGCGAGCAAACCGTGGTTGCTCGTGGACCCGAACTTCGGTGACGTTGCTCAAATTCAGGAAACGCGTTCCCACCTTGACCCATTCGTTCATCTCACTGCTCCCGTGTCACTCGCATGCGAAACTGTCGGCACTATTGCTCGCTTCGATGGTAATTGCCGTGCCGCAACGTCAGCGCCGAGAAGCGGGAGCGAAACGTATCAGCTTCGTGTCATGCGGGTGGTCGAAGATCGGTCGTCAATCGGCGGCCGGTCGCGGATGGTGATCCATCGGCATGAGCAGATCGCGGTATTGCTCGCGTAGGGCGGACTTGAGGAACTTGCCGGTCGATGTCTTTGGGATTTCAGGCACGAAGACGAAGGCGTCCGGCAGCCACCATCTGGCGAACTGCGGAGCGATGGCCGCTCGCAGTTCCTGCTCGGTGACGCTGGCCCCCTCTCGCAACGTCACGATGGCCACCGGCCGCTCGATCCAGGTTGGGTGAGCCGCTGCGACCACGGCCGCCTCGACCACAGCAGGGTGTGCCATCAGCGCGTTCTCGAGCGCGATCGAGCTGATCCACTCGCCGCCCGACTTGATGGCATCCCGAGCGCGATCGTGGATCGCGAGGTTGCCGTGAAGATCGAGACTGGCGACGTCGCCGGTGCGCAGCCAGCCGTCCTCGGTGAATTTGGATGACGAGTCTTGATCGCGGAAATAGCTGGAGGCGACGGCGGCGCCGCGCACCTCCAGTTCGCCGGTCGACGTGCCGTCCCGGAGAACGGTTCCGTCTTCCCCGCGCACGCGAAGCTCGGTAAGCGGCACCGCCCGGCCACAGGTGCTGAGGTATTTGGCGGTACTCGTGCCGTTGTCGTCGACGAGTGTCTCGACCAGCGTTCCTTGAGTCGAGAATGGTCCCGTCTCGGTCATGCCCCAACCGCTACTCATCTGGATGCCGAACTCTTCATGGAAGCGACGCACGGCATCCTCGGGCATCGCCTGCCCGCCGGTTCCAAGCACGCGCATGGCCGAGAGATCGAAGACGCCCGGGTTGCGATCCATGTATTCCAGCAAATTGAGCCAGACCGTCGGCACTGCCGAGCATTGCGTGACACGCTCGCTGGTCAGCAGTTGTGCCAGTTGCGCCGTATCGAGGTGCGCTCCCGGCAGCACCTGCTTCGCGCCGACGAAAGTGCAGGTGAAGGGCAGCCCCCAGGCATTGGCGTGGAACATCGGCACCAGAATCAGGACGGTGTCGCGATCGTCTGGCCCCATGACGCAGGTCATGCCGGTCACCAGCGAGTGAAGCACGATCGCCCGGTGCGAGTAGACGACTCCCTTGGGCCGGCCGGTCGTACCCGACGTGTAACACAGGACCGCTGCTTCTCGTTCGTCCAGCTCGATGTCATGCCACTCGGCTGGATCCTCGGCGGCAAGCAGCGATTCGTAATCGAGCTGACCCGTGGCAGATTCGCCGCGATCGGCCACGACGATCACGTGCGCCACGTTGACGTGCGGTCGCACCTGATCGAAGAGCTCCAACAGTGACTCGTCGACGATCACCACGCGGTCCTGCGCGTGGTTGACGGTATAGACGATATCTTCTGGGCTGAGACGCAGGTTGAGCGTGTGCAGCACCGCGCCGATGGAGGGGATCGCGAAATAGGCTTCCAGATGCTGGCCGTGGTTCCAGCAGAGTGTCGCCACCCGATCGCCAGGCTGGACGCCAAGGCGGAGAAGCGCCAGCGCCAACTGGCGGGTGCGGCGGGCCATGGCGCCGTAATTGGAGCGCTCGAGTTGCCCGTTCGCGCTTCGCGAGACGATCTCGCGGTCGAAGAAGAGTGACTCAGCACGCCGCAACATGATGGGAACCGTCAGCGGGTAATCCATCATCAGACCGTCCATGGCCACGACCCTTTCAACGCCACGACCCATGATGCAAATGTGGGCGCAATTGTGCCGCGCGGCCTGGTAATCGGCAACGGTGAATGGCCCTCACCTCCGGCCCCTCTCCCTCACTGTGCATCCCTCGATCCGAGGGAGAGGACCATCTCGACGTCCAGGAGACGAGGGACTTGGTAGTCACGCCATGTCAGTCGCTTTTCGTCTCCCTTCGCCCAGATTTGGGAGAAGGGCTGGGGATGAGGGCGGCGACTAAGCCTGCGGATCGCGACCCAACTGCTGCGTGAAGGTCTCGCGCAGATGTTCGCGTGCTTCCGGCCGGAGCAGTACGTCGGCGGCCGTCATCGCCAGCACGGCGGCACCGGTGGCCGTTAGCTCGTCGGCGCGCTCGCTGCGGGCCGCTTCGGCGAACTCGGTGGTGTGACCGCCGATCCCCTTGTCGCAGATCTGCAGATAGGGGTGGATGGTCGGCACCAGTTGGCTGACGTTGCCGATGTCGCTGGATCCGACTCCAGCATCCGGCGGTGGAACCTCGTAGTCGACACCCAGCGACGTCAGGTTGTCGCGGAAGAGCTCGACCAATCCGGTGTTGCAGACACGCTGCTGATAGCTGATGCCTTCCGTGATCTTGACTGTGCATCCGGTCGCCATGGCCGCCGCGTTGACGATATCGACGAAGCGTTGATTGAGTTCTTCCAGATAGGCTTGATCGTTGGCGCGCACCAGGAATGATCCGGCGGTGTAGTCGGGGATGACGTTGGCGGCGTCCCCTCCTTGCAGGATGACCCCGTGAATGCGGGTCTGAGGTCGGAACGCCTGTCGCAACTGGTTGACGCTGAAGAAGACCTGCAGCAACGCATCCAACGCGTTGATCCCCTTTTCCGGCGCCGACGAGGCGTGGGCCGACTTGCCGAAGAACTCGATCTCGTACGGCGTCACCGCCAGCGAGCCGCGATCCAGATAGGTGGTATCTCGCGGGTGCATCATGATCGCGGCCGAAAGTCCGCTAAAGACGCCCGCCTCGGCCATGGTTACCTTGCCGCCGCCGCCCTCTTCGGCCGGAGTGCCGATCACCCTGATCGTTCCCTGTAGATCGGGCATGGCGCGACGCAGCGCGATTCCGGCGCCGACTCCCCAGGTCGCGATCAGATTGTGTCCGCACGCGTGGCCGATCTTCGGCAGCGCGTCGTACTCGGCCAGAATCCCGACCACCGGTTCGCCGTGGCCATAGGTGGCGATGAACGCGGTGTCGAGCCCCGCCACACCGCGCTGCACGTCGAAGCCCTGCTCTTCCAGTTCGTTGGTGAGCAGCGCGGCCGACTTGTGCTCTTCGAAGGTGATCTCCGGGTTGTCGTGCAGCGTGTGTGAGACGTCGATCAGCCGCGGATGCAGCCGCTGCGTCTCGACCTTGATGCGTTCCTTGATCTCGTTGATCTCTGTGTCGCTCGGCACGGTTTCCTCCCTACCGGGTCGCTTCTCAATTCCGCTGCGATCATCGCATAGGATCGGAGTGGTGGCAGCCCTGACCGGGCAGAGTGATGGCCGAAGCGCCGTTGCCTTCCCCGTTCTCTCAGCGCGATACTGCCTGCAGGCGAGATCGACGGCAGCCAACGAGTGGAGGACCAAACATGGCGACGCAGACGACGATCGACGCGGCGCTGATCGAGCAGATGTTCCGCACCGCGACGACGATTCGCCGTTTCGAAGAGACGGTGGCCGATCTGGTCAACATGCGGCGCATGGAAGGGATCGCCCACCTTTCGATCGGTCAGGAAGCGGTGGCAACCGCCGTCTGCGCGGCGCTACGTGCTGACGACACGATCACCAGTACGCATCGTGGGCATGGGCACCTGATCGCCAAAGGGGGCGATGTCGAGCGCATGTTTGGCGAGTTGCTCGGGCGTGAAACCGGCTATTGCAGAGGACGTGGCGGTTCGATGCACATCGCCGATCTCTCGCTCGGCATTCTGGGGGCCAACGGCATCGTCGGGGCGGGCATACCACTGGCAGTCGGTGCGGGCTACGCGCACGTGCGGCAGGGAACGGATCGAGTGTCGGTCGCCTTCTTTGGCGATGGCGCGGTGAATATCGGCGCATTCCACGAGGGCATGAACATGGCCGCACTGTGGCAGCTGCCGGTCATCTTCGTTTGCGAGAACAACCTGTACGCCTCGAGCGTGTCGCAGCAGCATCATCAGCGCCAGCAGGACATCGCCCGGCGTGCCATCGGCTACGGCATGCCCGGCCTGACGGTCGACGGCAACGACGCGCGGGCGGTCTACTCCGCGGCGACCGAGGCGATCGCGCGTGCTCGGACCGGCGGGGGACCGACGCTGATCGTCTGCAACACCTATCGCCATCATCCGCACCTTTCGGGCTACCCGGACGACCGTCCGCAGGAGGAGCGGGACTACTGGATGGCGCGCGATCCGCTGATTCGCCTGTCAACGTTCGTCGACGAAGCGTTTGCGGATGGTCCGGCAAAGCGGCGGGCGATCGAAGAAGAGATCGACGCGCGGTTGGAGCAGGCAGTCGCCACGGCCGAGGCAGCACCGCGGCCCGATCCAAACGAGATCGAGCGGGGTGTCTATGGACCACGACCCATCTTCCCTGAACTACCGTCGCCTGGCACTCGCGAGCTCATGTACCAACTCGCTTTGAACGAGGGGATGGCGCAAGCGATCAACGCCGATCCTCGCATCAGCTATATCGGCGAGGATCTGGAGCGCTACGCGAACGAGTGGAACATCCCGGAGAATCGGGTGCGTGACACGCCGATCGCTGAAGAGGGCTTCACCGGCCTGGCCGTTGGTGCCTCGCTGTGCGGCGAATGGGCGGTGGCCGACATCATGTTCATGGATTTCACGGCCATCGCCATGGATCAAATCGTCAATCAGGCGGCCAAGATTCGCTATATGCTGGGTGGCGAGGTGAAGTGCCCGGTCGTCATCCGCGCTCATGCGGGTGGTGGCAATAGCTCGGCGGCGCAACATTCACAGTCGCTGGAGGCCTGGTTCGCCCATGTTCCCGGGCTGACGGTCGTGTATCCCAGCAATCCGTACGACGCCAAAGGGCTGCTGCTGGCGGCGCTGGCAGATGAGAACCCGATCCTCTTCGTCGAATCACGCCAGTTGATGCGCATGACCGGACCGGTGCCAGAAGAGATGTACCGCATACCCTTCGGCCAGGCAGCAATCGCACGTCCCGGAGCAGACGTGACGGTCATCGCCATTGGCCCGATTGTGCGGGAGGCGTTGGCCGCTGCCGAGGAACTGGCCGGTGAGGAGATCTCGCTGGAGGTGATCGACCCGCGCACGTTGCAGCCGCTCGACGTCGAAACGCTGGCGGCTTCGGCCGCGAAGACTGGGCGCGTCATCGTGGCGCATCAGGCGGTGACGTTTGGCGGCGTTGGTGCCGAGATCGCCTCGCAGATCACCGAGCGCTGCTTCGCCAAGCTCAAAGCGCCGGTCGTGCGTCTCGGCGCACCGTTCGCCCCGGTCCCGTTTGCGGGCACCCTCGAGCATGACTACCAGCCGACCAAGGAGTCGATTATCGAGGCGGTCAAGCGGTTGGTGGGGTGACGGGGCCGCGTTTTACTCCAGACTGTCTGAGCTCTTGAAGACGCCCGGTGTAAGGGCGAAGCTTGTCTTCGCCCACTGCGGTCATGTGCCGTGCACCCTCCTCGGCTGGGATTGTTTATCGGTATCGCCGGACTTGCCTAGGGTCGCCAATGCCCCCTGCATCAGTTCATCAGGGGTTCGGGGGCGAAGGCAATCATCGCTCTTACAAACAGAGTCGGCTATCTGGGTCATACGGCGGTAACCCGCACGACCGTCGACCCGCTGCTCACTTCCCCACCGCTAGGGTGATGTTCCCGCTCGACACCTGGATGGTGAAGTCCAGCGTGACGGGCGCGGTGCCGTAGGCGTCGTTGACGTAGGCGCCATTCTCCTTGTGCAAGCCGCTCGCGTTCACGTTGCCGGACGAGACTTTCGTCGTTACCCGCACGCCGACATTGCTGGGCAGGTTAACCCTCACGTTGCCCGAGGAGGCGCGGATGGTTGCGGTGAGGTCATGCGAGAAATTGCCGCTCACATCGATGACCGTGTTGCCGCTGCTGTTCTTGACCTGCAGGCTGGAGAGCGTCGCGTAGTCGCCACCGAGCGTGGCGTGCACGTTCCCACTGGACTCGGTGAGCGAGATCGAATCGAGCAGCGGGAATGCTCCATCCAGATTCAGCCCGATCGACCCACTTGAAGACTCCATCACGACACTCTTGAGCAGGTCCTGGGTTCCGGCGACGGTCGCGCTCGTGTTGCCGCTGCTCGTGTCGGTTTCGAGCGCGGACAGCTTCAGCGTCGCGATGTCGATCTTCGAGTTGCCGCTCGCCACGTCCGTGACGAGATCAAGTGGAGCGTCCGTGCCAAATTGCAGGTCCCACTTGTTGTTGAGCTTACGCGGATTCAGGTGCTGCAGGTTCGGCTGGGTGATCTGGAGCGTTCCCAGACCTGCTCTCCACCGAGTAGGAAACGTCGGGCTTGAGCAGTTCGTTGTAGGTGAAATGGGCGTTCAGCACGGCGTCGGCACCGTCATGAATGGTCAGGTCGGCATCGGTGCTCGCCCGAATGTCGGCTTTCACCGATGTCGCGGAGCCAAGCTCGACGGTCTGCTGTGACGTGTGCACGTTTCCGGGATCGGTCGAGTTATACACATCGCATCCTGACAGCGCTAATCCAATAACCATGACCACCATGATCGCACCGAAATGCGTCTCGTTGTCGCCTCTTCATACTCGTACCTTCACTCCCGGGAGGGACATCGCGCGTTCTCCAGGCACGATCCAGCGTTGCCGGGCTCTCCCGCGCTATGGTGGCGCGTCGCACGCAACAAGGTTGTGACGAATCCCATTGCTGACGTACAAAAGCGCGACGATGAACACGAGTCTGCAGAGTCGAGGCCGGTTCGACTCTCATTTGGATTGCGGCCGCGTGACTTCGGACTCCGTCAACAGGGGATTGGTTCCGACACGATGCCCGTCGCAATTACGCGACGGGCTTTCCGTTCGACTTTGGGTTCTCACTTCCGTGGTTCGCCCCGCATCAGCGAACCGGCTTGCCACCACCTCCGCCACTATTCTTGGCATTGACGACGAATCGCAGCGTGGCGGTGTGTCCGTCCTCGCTCACCGTGGAGTTGGGTCCCGATACCGTGAGCGAGACGTTCGGCGCGTAGAATTTCAGCAGGTAGGTCCCCGCCGTGGGCAGGGTCTTCACGCCCTTGCCGGTGGCGCCCCAGTTGAACCCGTAGACAACTTTGCCGGTGGAGTTGATCTCATCGCTCATCGGAGTGTTCTCAGCGACGACGTACGTGCCAGTCGTCTCGTTGTAGAGGCTGAATTTTGCATTCAGATCATAGACGCGCACGTAGTCAGTCACCGTCACCGTTCCCGATTCACCCGTTGTGGTGTAGGTGATTGGGAACGTCGTCGGATTGGCTCCGCCGGACGCCGATTGTGCTTCCGTTCCGTAGGGGGACAGTTTGTCGGACGCGCCGGGATCCAGTTTGATGACGTGGTACCCGACCATGTCATTGACACTGTTGTCCGTGAGACCAACCTCGACGCGGATGGGCGTGCTGGCCTTCAACGCGGTTCCCTCGAGGTTGTCACCCCAGTCCACGGCCGCAGTCACGCTATTAGCGGCTGCTGTCGTGCACTCAGCTTGCCAGGTATGGGTGCCTTGCACGTAGTAGTAACCAGCCACGGGGTAGCCGGTCAGCGGTTCCTGGATGGGGTCGGTCGCTCCAGGAGGATCAGTCGGCCCACCCGGGCAGGTCAGATTGAATGTCCCTGTGCCGGGTACGAAGATCGTCGGCACCGACAGATTGTTTGTGAGCGTCGTTTCGCCGCCTCCGCCGTGGCCCGGAGGGGACGCCGGCTTGGCCGCCATCGCAACACTTGCTGGAATCAGCATCAGTGCGACAGCTACGATCGCGAACAGTCGCTTCCAGAAGTGAGTCGCGCGTTTCACGTTCTTTCTCCCTCGTTACCTGTAGAGCGTCTCGTCAATAGGGACTGAGGCTAGGTAATATGAACAAGGGATCCTCCCTTCCCATCTCATTTGCATCCATCGAACTACCGCTGAATGATGTTGACCTGCTGGACGTTGACCCAGACGTTGTGACTCCAGTTCATCTCCTCGCACACGCCGCTTCCGCCATGCCCTTCCTCGCTCGGGTCGTATGGCCGCCAGCGGAGGCGAACCTGGTCAGACTTGTTCGGGTTGTTGCCGTAGTCCTTCAGGTCGATCTGGAATCGCATCTTGACGCCGTTGACGTAGCCAATGCCGCGAATTCCAGCCCCCGTCATGCCGCCTTCATCGTCACCGCTGCAACCCCCGGCGACGCTCCCCGTCATCGCCTCGTGCGACTCGTCCGCCTTAATGAAGGCGCGATGAATCTCCAGGCTTTGGAGACGATTGCTGCCGTCCCGATAAACGATGTTCCAGTGGGGTGAGCCGTTCTTGTCCGTTTGCACCGTCAGTGTCATGCGAGGCCCGCCGCCGCTCGCGTTCACGGCCGTGATGACGATATTCGGAGTCGAGGCCTCTTCACATTCCTCATCGTCTACGGCAGCGGACGCCGCAGCCGAACCTAGCAATAGCGGCAGAAGCATGACACACGCGCCGAGTAGCTGAAGTGGTCGTACGACTATCGATCGTGACACGCTCCCCTCCTCGCATAGTACGAAAGTACTCAGTGTGTATAGGACCTGTCTGGGTTCAACCTACACGTTGGAATGTGTCTAAGACACAACAAATTGAGGGTGGATTGCGTCAGCAACGTGACAGAAGGCGGGAATTGGGAAACTGTAATGACGACATGAACGAGGCATTTGACTTGGAGGTAAACGAGAAAGTGACCGAATACGATCGATCAGGCAAACCCCGCCGCTAAGGGTAAGAGGCACGTGGTCAATTCGATCTGAAGGTGGATCCAGCGCTTGGGGTCTCCACGAGTCGGAGCCACTCCTCAGTGGATAGCGAGATGTTCGGGACTACTCACCCCCGCGTGACGTGAGCGCTTACGCACAGCCAGCGGCCGGACTGGTTGGTCCAGACGTCGGTGTAGCGGCCCTGCTTGTACGTACCGTCCGATACCGTGTAGCTGGTGGTGGCGTGGATGATGGCGAAGTCACCGAAAAGACGGATCTCGACGTCTCCGGCTCGGAGATTGGCGATGGTGACGGGTCGGGCAGTCTGTTCCAGGAACCCTGCCCGCTCGACGATGCTGCCATCCGGGTTGCTGCAGCGGAAGTCGTCGGCCAGGTGCTGGTTGAACCAGGCGACGTCCGATTCCTGGACCGAACGAATGTAGTTGCGGTTCAGTTGTTCGAGCGTCTTCAGATTGGTTTCGCGCACCGAGTCGATCTGCATTCTCACTTCTCTTCCTTAAGATAGCGCCGGTGGGAACAATGCGTTTGGTCAGCCGTCGCTCGTCACTGGACCTACGAGCGGGATGCCGCCCAGCGATACATCGTGGCATAGCTGCGCCACGGGCCGACCGCAGCATCGTCCGCCAGAGGGGCGGTACGGTCGGTTTGGGAACCGAACAGGATCGGATTGCCGCAAAGATCAAGGTCCGGCTCGCCGAGTAGACGTAGCGCAACATACGCCGTCACTCGCGAATCAGCGTCCGGAATGCTCTCGAGTTGACGCGCCAGGCGGTCGAAGCTCTCCGCCGGGCTAAGGTTGATATTCCCCTCCTGGATGGCGGCTGACAGCAGTCGAATCGACCGCGCCTGCGCCGAGCTCAGTCCCGCTTGTTCGAGTGACGCCCCAGCGAGTCGCTGCGGCGTCGGGAACAGCCGCGTTAGTGAGGGATCGCCAGAATCAACGAGATAGTCGCCAAAATGAGCCACAAGCTGGGACGTAAGTTTGGTTCCGTCACCGGGAGCGGTTGCGTCGAGCAGCGCGCACACGGCAACCTCAAACCCGTCCCAGCAGCCGGGCAGGCGCATTCCCGTCCCAACTGCGACCGTTGGCCCGAGTTCGGATTCATGTCCAAGTTCGCGGGCGATGGTGATAGGGTCGGCTTTCAGGTCGAAGATTTGCTTGACACGCTCGGTGATCGGCAACAGGAAGCGCGATAGTGAGGCGGGAACGCGCAGCAGCGCGGCGCGCTGGTTCGGCAGCGGCCGAACGCTGATGACACCAGACGTTCCATCCACCTGGATCGTCCGTCGATAGACGGTGCGGTCGACGCGTTCCACGAATGGCGTCCCATGCGCGGCGAGAAACGCGAGCATGGCGGGCCAGTTGTAGGGTTCGCGATAGAAGAGCTTGAGTTCAATCGTGGCGGCAGACACATCACTGCTTGAGCGGCGTCGTTTGCGGCGCAGTTCGGTGGGCGTGCGGGCGTACGTCTGCTTCAGTGCTTCGTTGAAGCGACGAACGCTGGAGTAGCCGGCGCTAAAGGCGATCTCTGCCATCGTCAGATCGGTCTCATCGATCAGTTTCTTGGCAAAGAGCAGGCGGCGTGTCTGCGCTACCGCAACCGGTGGTGCACCGAGTTCTTCGACGAAGATTCGCTGCAGCTGTCGGGTACTGACGCGCAGCCGCTGAGCCAGGTCGGAGACGCTGCCCTCGTCGAGCATGCCTTCCCCAATCAGCCGAAGCGCACGGGTCACAACCGGCGAAGTGCTCTGCCACTCGGGTGCGTCCGGCGCCGACTCGGGATGGCAACGCAGGCAGGGTCGGAAGCCGGCTTCAGCCGCCGCCGCAGCCGTGCTGAAGAAGCGCACGTTCTCCGAGCGCGGTCGACCGGGACAGCCAGGGCGACAGAAGATGCCGGTGGTCATCACGGCCGAGAAGAACTGCCCGTCGAAGCGCTGGTCGTTGCGCATTTCTTGGTCGAGTGTTGCGATGCAATCGATGTCGGCCGTGGCCATGGGAGCGCTCCTTCGTCCTGCTCTCAGAGATGTGCGAGCTTCGAATGTCGTCGACTATAGCAGCTGGCCGAGACGATTTCTGGCGACTTTCGGACACGCTCTTCGTTCGCGTTCGCGACGAACGACGATTCAAGTGGTTCTCAAATTCGTCATGGAATTGGATCTGTTTAGAGAACCACTCTCGCGCTACGCTGGTCCCGTCGATTCGCATTACGTGTGTGGGGAGTCACAATGGAATCTAGACTCGACTACGGTGAGGTGCTTCCGGAAGGCTTGAAGACGATCTACGCCATGGACCGTTACAGTGCCAACTGCGGCCTGGATCCGTCGCTGCTCGACCTGATCAAGCTGCGCGCTTCGCAGATCAACGGCTGTGCCTATTGCATCGACATGCATTCCAAGGACGCGCGTAGCGGGGGCGATACTGAGCAGCGCCTTTACGGGCTCAATGCCTGGCGTGAGACACCGTATTACACCGAGCGGGAGCGGGTCGCCCTGGCGCTGACTGAGGCCGTGACGTTGATTTCCACCGACCACGTGCCGGATGCGGTCTACAATGAGGCGAAGCGGCAGTTCAGCGACGAAGATCTGGTGAAACTGGTGCACGCCATCGCGACCATCAATACCTGGAACCGCTTTGCCATCACCTTTCGCGATCTGCCCGGGAGCTACGAGCCGGATCATTTCGCGACCAGAGCCCACCAGGTTGCGGCCAGCGCTCATTAGCCGATGCTCCAAATTGTGAGAGGACCCGAACCATGGCCGACGTTGTTGACCGGGAGCAGCTTGAAAGGGTTGGAACGAGCCTCGAATTCGTAGGCTCCAAATACGGCGACGTAGGCGTCTGCTTCATCCTGGTCAATGGTTCCCCAGGGACAGGGCCAAGGCTCCATCGTCACCCCTATGCGGAGGTGTTCGTGGTGCAGCAAGGCCGCGCTACCTTCACCGTGGAGGGGCGCACGATCGAGGCGACGGCTGGCCAGGTGGTCGTGGTGCAACCGGGCGAAGCTCACAAGTTCGTGAACACGGGTGACGGTCCGCTCAAACAGATCGATATCCACGCCACCGATCACTTCATCACCGATTGGCTTGAATGATTCGGAGCGGCCAAAGTCGTCTCAACCGCTCCGAAACACGGTCATATGCTACTGCGCATGGGTCGGCATCTCCGGATGATGCTGACCATCCCAGGAATAACCCCAGAAGTGCCAGCGGAACGACTCCACCAGGCTGCGCAGCGTGGCGTTGATGTTCGCCGGAATGGGCTGGCCGCTGGCCGTAAACCACGGATCGATCGGCTGTGGTGGTAGCACCTGAGAGCTGTGAGTCGGAACCTCCAAATGTGCGTTGCCGTCCCAGCTGATGCCCCAGAAGTGCCAACGGAATGCCTCGACCAGGCTGCGCAAGGTGGCCGTGGTGGCGGCCTGATCGATCTCTCCATTGCTGGCCCAGGTCCCCAGCGGTGCTCCAGTCCCAGACAAGCCAACGTGCGTCGGCAGATCGGTATGAGTCGCGCCGTCCCACGATTGCCCATACAGATGCCAGCGGAATGCCTCGACCAGCGAGCGTACCGTCGCGTTAAATTGATCGGTGCGGACCTTCCCGTTCGCCAGGAACCACTCGGTGTCGCCTGGACTGCCCGCGACGACATCCCACTGTGCCTGGAACCGGTCGCGATCGGCGTCGTACGCGATGATGGTGAGCGTGTGCACGCCGGCGCTGATGTTGGCCGGTGCGGTGACCGTGAACTTTGGGCCGCCACGACCAATGGTGATTGGCGCCACCGGTTGGCCGTCAAGCAACAGATCGACCTCACTTGGCGGTGTGTCGGACTCCACCGTCGCGCCGATCGTCGTTTGACCCGGAGCGATGGTCGTGAACGGCGCTGGCGTCAGCGACGTGAACGCAGGCACGCTCGGGCCGCGATCGGTCGTGGCAGGGCCGAGATCGCGCACGAAGATATCCCAATCGTTATTCGTATCGCCTGCCACCAGGTTGCTCGCTTTGGACGTGAACGCGACGAATTCGCCGCCGCTGCTTAACGCGGCGGCATGTCCGCTGGCACCAAGTTGGTACGTCCCACTATCCGCGTTGCCCGGGTCACCGCTGGCGTTCACGCTCACTCTGACCGTTTTCCCAGTTTGCCGGTCGAAGCGATAGATGTCCGTGAGTTGACTCGTGTCGTCGGGGCTGAGCAGTTGCCGATCCGCTGCGAAGACCACGTATCTTCCATCGGCGTTGAGCACGGCCGCCATTCCGGCGGCGCTCACGGCTGTCGTGACGTTGGTCCGCAGATCTCGAAGGAAGACTCCGCCAACATATCCCGACACCAAATTCGTCGCATCTCCCGAGTCGAACACGACGTATTCGCCGTTGCCGCTGATCGATGGGCGGTAGGTTGAGCCGTTGGAGGGTGTGCTGTCATCGGACACGCTCGCCATGGTGCTGCTGCCAAGGTTGCGGTCATAGACGTAGATCTCTGGATGATCGTAGCTGGGACCGAGACGGGTGGTTTGCGAGGAGAAGGCGGTGTAGCGGCCGTCATTGCTGATTGATGCCCCGGAACTCCCCCGGCTGTCAAGATCCTGGCCATTGATCGTGCCAGCACGCACCGTCTGCCCCACAGCCACCGCTCGCACGAAGACGTCGGCAACACCGTCGATGTCATTCGCGACGAGGTTCGACGCCCCCGAGGTGAACGCGACGTAGAGCCCGTCGGCGCTAAGCGACGGATCGGTACTGTCACCATTGGCCGCGGAACCATCCCACGCCAGGCTCACGATCGAGGTGGCGCCTGTCTGAAGATCGTGGATAAAGATGTCGGAGTGGCCGTTGCTGTCGTTGGGCACCAGATTGGATGCATCGGACTGGAACGCGACGTAACGACCGTCGGCGCTGATGCTCGGTGAATAGCTGGACCCATTTGCCTGATCGCCATTGCTGGCGACGCTCACTCTCGTCGTGACGCCACTCGTTCGATCGCGTACGAAGATGTCCCAGGCGTTGTTGGTGTCGTTCGACACGAGATTTGTCGCCCAGGATTGGAAGGCGACGTAGCGACCATCTGCGCTGATCGACGGCCGGGTACTGGCGCCATTGGCATCGGTGCCGTCGCTCGCCACGCTGACGCGGGTGGTTGACGTCGTGATTGCAGCGGTTGCCGAATAGGGAGCGAGTGATGCCTGTGCGAACAGCATCAGCACGATGACGAGCGATGCAAACCGATTCATACCTACCCCCTTGTCGCGCCAATGGAACGGTGGATGTTACGTGAGAAACGCTCGATCACGTACCTGTCGCAGATGCCGCGGAACGCATGAATTGGGCATGTACGCGGACTCTCTCAGGTGCGCTCGATATCTGGCTTGAATATCTGGCGCAGAACGTCACCGTCGAATTCATGCGCCAGGCAATCCATCAGAATCACGTCCCAGCGCTGCCGGTTGAGCACGTGGGCTTGTCGTCGACGCCCAATTTCTTTGAAACCAGCCTTCTGGTACGCGTGGATACCCGCCCGGTTATACGAGAGCACGCGCAGCATTACGTTGTTGAGTCCGAGCGCGGTGAACGCGTAATCGAGCATAAGCCGCGCCGTCTCGGTTCCATAGCCTTTGCCCCAGCAATCCCGTTCGCCAATCAGAAGGCCAAACTCGGACGTTCCGTTACGGTAGTCGATGCTCGATAGGTTTGTGTTCCCGATGGGGCGAGCGGTTTCGTTTTCGTAGATGGTGAACGCGACCACGTCCTGGGCCGTCAGCCGGTCATCGAACCACGCGCTCTCCTGGTCGAGCGTCCACGGTCGAGGGATGCTCGCTACCGTGCGTTGCGTCTCGAATGCGTTGATCCAGCTCTGGTAGAGCGGAAGAAGGTCGCGGCGTAGCGGGCCAAGCGAGACTTTCTTGCCAGAAATGTTGATCGTCGTTTGGTGGACCGAATCAGACTCTGGTCTGCTCACCCCTCGCTCCGTTCGCTTCAGTCACTGACTCCACAAGTTGCGTATCGAAGTCTGTGGTGGCATCGGATTCCGCGGTTGCATAGGGAAAACGGTGGCGAACACGTGCTGAAAGTCGTGGCATTGATCTTGTCTTTACACAGGCGGCTCACCGGGGTTGACCGGCAGCGCAGCCGGCGCGGCACTTTGAGGATCAAGATAACACAGAGGCGCGACGATGAATTCGATTCACAAACGTGAACCTCTCGGCGTGGTCCGAGTGAAGCCGTCACTTCGTGGCAATCGCGGCAAGGTGAAGATCAGGAAGGATTCGCCTGACCGCAAAGATCGGCATCAGAACCGGCTGGTTAGTGTGTTCAAGACCCTGGGACCGGGCCTGATCACCGGCGCTTCCGACGACGACCCAGCCGGCATCGTCACGTACGCCGTGGCCGGTGCCACACTGGGATTCTCCATTCTCTGGACCGCGCTCGTCACCCTTCCACTGATGCTGGCAATGCAAACGATCTCGGCACGGATTGGGCTGGTGCGTGGTCACGGCATTGCCAGCGTGCTCAAAGAGGCTTATGGGCACCGCTGGCTGCTGTACCCCGCTGCTGCACTGGTGCTGATCGCAAACACCGTCAATCTCGGCGCGGATATCGGTGCAATCGCGCAAGCGATTCAGCTTGAGACGGGTGTTCCTTCGATTTGGCTCGTGGTTCCGGTGACGGTTGCCATCGTGGTGACGCTCACGTTCGGTTCGTATCGCATCATCTCGACGATCTTCAAATGGCTGACGCTCCCGCTGCTGGCGTACATAGCCGCGGCATTTCTGTCGCATCCGTCTGTCAGTGGCGTCATTCACGGAACCTTCGTTCCGCGCTTCTCCTTCTCCAGGACCTACATCACCACGCTGGTGGCGATTATGGGTACCACCATCACTCCATATCTCTGGTTCTGGCAGGCCGACCAGGAAGTTGAAGAGTCGAAGGGAAAACCGCAGCGAGAGCGAGAAGCGAAACCCGCGCTGAAGCGCAGCATCTGGGATGTTAGCACCGGCATCTTGTTCTCGACCGTGGTGATGTACGCGGTCGTCGTGGCGACGGGTGCGACGCTCTTCAAGAGTGGCCAGCACCACGTCACCTCGAGCGCCCAGGTAGCGTCGGCTCTCGCGCCAGCGGCGGGAGGATTGGCGACGCTCCTGTTTGCCGTCGGCATCATCGGCGCGGGTACGCTGGCGGTTCCAATTCTGGCTGGTTCGGCATCTTACGCGATTGGAGAGACGTTCGGCTGGCAGGTGGGAATCGACCGGCCATGGTACCGAGCCAAAGCGTTTTACGCCGTCATCATCGTGGCCAGCTTGGCGGGAATGACCATCAACTTCAGTAGCCTGAGCGCGGTCACGGCGCTCTTCTATTCAGCGGTCATCAACGGATTGATCGCGCCGCCGTTGATGCTGTTGATCATGCTCGTGGCGAACAACGAGCGGGTGATGGGAAAACATACCAACAACACGATGCTCAATATGCTGGGCTGGGCGGCGACGGCGATCATGACGCTGGCTGCCGTGGCGATGATCTGGACTCTGTGACCTCGCGTGAACCACGAGGTTTACGCCAACTCGTGGACGTGCGGCGGTGCCCGTCGGTTGAGCAGTGTGCGAACAAGTGTGCCTCAAAAGTCTGGCTTCCAAGGTCAGAACTAACATGACATAATGAATATTGGATGGAGTCAATTGCATTCGGAACTTTGTGCTGGGAACGAGACAGGAGAGCAACCGAAGTTGGATCGTGGCACGGTTCTTGACCTATAGCAACTATCCGACCAGCAACGTCGGGTGTGAGAGGTCGAGAAGGACACGTGAAAGGAATATCGGAATGCTTTGGGCTTTGTTTGTTGCGTTGCTGATTCTTTGGTTACTTGGTTTCGTTGTTTTCAACGTGGCTGGGGGATTCATTCACCTGTTGCTCATCATCGCGTTCATCGTCCTCATTATTGAGCTCCTCAGCAGCCGTCGCGCGCTCTAGACAAACGGTTGCACATGGCGCGGGAATGCGCGCCATTTCCGAGAAAAAACCCCAATGAAACGATCACCCGGCGGCCCACTGGCGAATTGGCCGCCGGGTATCACTTTGCCATGAGACCCGAACGAACCGTATGAAGTCAACGAATCGCCGTGCGCGATCGATGAGAGCGTAGCCGTGCGAACTGAGATACCGAGGTCTGCGCCAGCGCAATCGGGATGTGAATAGCTGTTACGAAGCGCGTGGGGTGTGTCGGCATTCAATGTGACGCGGCACGCTGAGCTGGTTTGGCAGCGATTTCTCGAATTCGATGCCAGACATAGGGCGACCAAAATAATAGCCCTGACCGTGATGACAGCCAAGTTTCCGCAGCAGCGCGGCCTGTTCGGCCGTCTCGACCCCCTCGGCCGTGACCTCGAGCCCAAGCGCGTCCCCTGCGGCGATGATGGCGCGCACCAATGCGGTATCGGCTTCATTCACACCAAGGTCGGAGATGAAGGTTCGATCGATCTTCAAGATGTCCAGCGGGAAGCGCTTGAGATAGGCCAACGATGAGTAGCCGGTGCCGAAGTCATCGATGACCAACTTCACTCCAAGGCGTTTCAGCGCATTCAACGTGTTCAACGTCTCGACACTCTGATCAAGCAACAGCCCCTCGGTAATCTCTAGCCGTACACGACGCGGCTCGAGCTGATTTGCTCGTAGGAGATTGGTGAGGTCGGTGACGAGCAGCGGTTCGCGTAGCTCGCGTGGAGAGACGTTCATACTCAGGTCGAACTGTGGTAAGTCGTTCCATTGACGCCTCCACTGGGCGACCTGAGCGCTGGCGATCTGCCACGCGCGACGGCCAAGCGGGACGATCAGGCCCCGTTCCTCGGCGATGGTGATGTATTCGTCGGGCGCGACAACCCCACGCGTTGGATGATGCCAGCGCAGGAGTGCTTCGACGGCCAGTAGCCGATCCGTGGAGAGGTCGATGATCGGCTGAAAGTGAACCGTGAACTCATCCGAGGCCAGACCGCGACGCAGATCGCGTTCGACGAACAACTGCTGCCGAATGGTCGACTCCTGCGCCGGTGTGTAGACGGCGTAGCGTCCCTTGCCAGAGCGCTTTGCGGTGTAGAGCGCCATATCGGCTGCCCTCAGCAATGCGGGCGTCTGATCGGGAACGACGTCGGTACTCGCCAGTCCGAGACTGGCGTTCAAGTAGAAATCGTGTCCCTGCACCGAGACAAATTCCTGCAACGTCGACTGAATTCGCTCGAGTGCTGGAATGGCCGCGTCGCCCGAGGGCAGATCTGGCAAGAGAATGGCGAACTCGTCTCCGCCGAAGCGGGCCAGCAGATCGTCCTCGCGCACCGTTCGATGCAGCCGCTGAGCGACCATCTGTAACAGTTCGTCTCCAGCCTCGTGACCGAGACTGTCGTTGACCAGCTTGAAGTTGTCGAGGTCGATCGCGATGACCGCGACGTGCCGATTGCGCTGACGGGCCGTTTCCAGCGACTTGGTAAGGCTGGCGACAAAGTGGGCGCGGTTGGTCAACCCGGTCAGAATGTCGTGATATGCCAGGTGGGCGAGCTCCACTTCGAGCTTCTTGCGGTCGGTGATGTCGAGCCAGAGCCCTTGCCAGAAGACGGGGTTTCCCTGGTCATCTCGCACAAGCACGGCCTCGTTACGTATCCAGACGACGCGCCCATCACGCGCCACAAGCCGGAATTCCTGCTGGACGGGTCGGCCGGCCGATACCGCTTCCCGGTTCTCGGCGATGACCCGGCCCGCGTCATCTGGATGCACCCAGCTGCGCCACAGGTAGGGATCCAACTGCATCTCGTCTGGAGCATAGCCAATAAGATCCTCGAGTTGTGGGCTGACGTAGAGCACGCGCTCGGCTGGAACATTGACCTGATAGACCACGAACGGAAGCCGCTCGATAAGGGCCCGATGATACGGCTCGCCTTGAACCGGTTGTGCGAGTCGCACAGGATCTGGACGCTCGCGAATAGTCCAGATAGTGACTGACCGGTTGTTATAGCTCCACGGCGCGCGGTGAATCTCGATTGGGAAGATTTCGCCATTTCGACGACGTCCAGTACTCAGGTAGTTACCGTCATCGGGCTGCCGTGCCTCGGGATCGTGAGTCGTTCCTTGTTGGTCTTCGCGACGCCGATCAAAGATGAGCGTGGCGATGTTTCGTCCGGGTAAGCCATCGGTATCGTAACCAAAGAGGTTTGCCGCATGGGAATTTGCATACTCAACGATCCCGTCGGCGGCAACCAACAACACAGCGTCAGGAACGATGTCAATGGGCAGGGACACTTGAGGCGTCAACGCGGTTCCTCATCCCGGGCGGAACGGACACAAGTTGCGCTCAGTGTATCGACGCTGCAGCGCATCGAACGATGACCATTCAGTCCTAGTTCTCCTGTGTACCGCGCTGAGATGCCAGTGTTCTGGCGGTATGAGTGGTGTGATGCTCGGGCGTCGCCGAGGCTCTGGAAAATTCGAAGTGGTGACGCCAGTCCCTAACCCCAGCAAAGTGGTTGGATGCGCATGTTCATTCAGGCTCGTATGAGACCGTGGAGTCAGTGGGAGAAGCGGTAGTCAGGTGCCGAAGGGGTGGTTCCTGCGTAGTAATGAATTGTCCTTGAGGCAAATACGCTGCCTGCGGACGTACCCAGATCTCGTGATGGGTGCAGAGCGATTCACGATGTTGCAAGATCGGCTCAGTTCGTCGACCGAGATCAGCTTCTGTGAGCGGTCGGATCACGACAGTGTTGATGTTGTTCGACCTATTTCCGGGAGGAGCAGACTGGAACGTCCAGTCTGCCCGCTGCGCAATCGCTGTAGTGCCGAGATCTCACGCGCGAATCCCGGCGGTTAGTCATCGGTCCACGTCCAATCGCGGATCTCCGGCAGATCCTCCAGATTGGTGCGGCTGTAGCTGACCGCCTCGGTAATCAGGCGTTCGCAGGACTGAATCAGCGCTGGAGCGCGATCGAAGAGTCGGACAGAGCGTCGCAGCGCCTCGGCTGCCAGATGATAGCGACTCATCTCGTTGAGCACGACCATATCGAATGGAGTCGTCGTCGTCCCCTGCTCTTTAAAGCCACGCACGTGGAAGCGCTCTGCGTTTGCGCGTCCGTGCACGATTTCGTGCACCGCACGTTGATAGCCGTGAAACGCGAAGATGACGGGATAATCGGTCCCGAAGAGTGCCTCGAATGCGGAGTGGCTCATACCATGAGGATGTGCTTCCGGCGGAAAGAGGGCCATCAGGTCAACCACGTTCACCACCCGAACACGAAGCTCGGGAATCTGCTGACGCAGCCACCAGGCAGCGGCTACTGTCTCCAACGTCGGAATGTCACCGGCGCACGCCAGGACAACGTCTGGTTGCTCAGTTCCGTCGTTGCTCGCCCAGGACCATATCGAGGCACCTCGCGCACAATGGGTGATGGCGGCGTCCATGTCGAGCCACTGCAGCTGGGGTTGCTTGTCGATCACTATTAGATTGACATAGTTGCGACTTCTCAGGCAATGATCGGCGGTGGCGAGAAGGCTGTTGGCATCCGGTGGGAGGTAGATACGGGCGACGGTGCCACGCTTGCTGAGCATGACGTCGAGCAGGCCCGGGCCTTGATGACTGAATCCATTGTGGTCATTGCGCCAGCAGGTTGAGGTCAGCAAGACATTGAGTGAGGCGATCGGAGCGCGCCATGCAAGCGACGTCGCGGCCTCCAACCATTTGGTGAACTGCACCGCCATCGAGGCCGAGACCATGGCGAACGCCTCGTAGGTCGCGAAGAGACCGTGGCGTCCGGTCAGGAGATAACCCTCCAGCCATCCCTCGCACAGGTGCTCGCTCAGCACCTCCATCACGCGTCCGTCCGGACTCAGATGGTCGTCAATGTTAATCGTCTTGCCGACGAAGCAGCGGTTCTCGACTGCGAAGACGTCGTCGAGCCGGTTTGAGACCAGTTCATCCGGGCAGAAGAGTCTGAAGTTCCGCTCGGTCGCATTGGCTGTGAAGGTGTCGCGCAGGAGTTTCCCCAGTTGACGGGTTGATTCGACGCGTGTGGTGGCAGGCTTGGTGACCGGCACGGCGTGTGAGTGGAAGTCAGGTACCTTCAGCTCGTTCAGCAGCCGTCCGCCATTGGCGTGCGGGTTGGCGCCCATCCGGCGTCGGCCGCGCGGGGCCAGCTGCGCCAGTTCCGGAATGAGCCGTCCGCCTTCGAAGACGGTCTCGGGGTGGTAGCTGCGCATCCACTCTTCCAGGCGAGCGCGCTCCTCCGCGTCCGATTTCACGTGGAGCAGTGGCACCTGGTGCGCGCGAAAGGTGCCTTCAAGCGGCACACCACGAAACTCCTTTGGACAAGTCCAGCCCTTGGGAGTCCGCAACACGAGCGCCGGCCAGCGCGGGCGACTTGAGACGCCGTCCGCTCGGGCGACCTGCTGAATCGAGCGGATCCTGGCATAGCACGTGTCGAGCGCCGCCGCCAATGCCTGATGCACCGCCGCCGGGTCATCACCCTCGACGAAGAGGGGCTCATAGCCGTTGCCGTGGAGCACGCTCGCGACCTCGTCGTCACCGCTTCGAGCGAGGACAGTCGGGCTGGCGATCTTGTACCCGTTGAGGTGAAGAATCGGGAGGACTGCTCCGTCCCGAACCGGATTGAGAAAGCTGGTACTCTTCCACGATCCAGCCAGCGGCCCGGTTTCAGCCTCGCCGTCTCCAACGACAGCAGCCACAATCAGGTCAGGATTGTCGAAGGCGGCCCCAAAGGCATGTGTCAGCACGTAACCCAGCTCACCGCCTTCGTGGATCGAGCCAGGTGTTGGCACGCTGACGTGACTGGGAACGCCACCGGGCGTCGAGAACTGCCGGAACAGGCGTCGCAGTCCGGCCTCGTCACGGGTGACGTCGGGGTAGACCTCGGAGTAGGTCCCTTCGAGATAGACATTGGCCAGGACCGCT
This sequence comes from uncultured Chloroflexia bacterium, assembly GCA_963782955.1. Lineage (GTDB taxonomy): Bacteria > Chloroflexota > Chloroflexia > Thermomicrobiales > Thermomicrobiaceae > CALAGB01. The sequence goes on from CAWALJ010000005.1 coordinate 195,416, forward strand.
GGACCGCCATGACCGGGTCCGGCCAGATAGATCATGTCCAGGTCATGCTCGGTGATCAGCCGATTGAGATGCACGTAGATCAGGTTCAGGCCTGGTGACGTACCCCAGTGACCGAGGAGTCGGGGTTTGATGTGTTGAGGCGCCAATGGTTCATGGAGGAGCGGGTTTTCCTGGAGGTAGATCTGCGCCACTGTCAGATAATTGGCTGCCTGCCAGTAGCGATGCATGCGCTCGAGCAGGTCCGGAGACAACGGTCCCTGATTCGGAGCTGTCGAAACCTGCGGTTCACGAACTCGCCCATCCTCCCGCACCGCACTTGAGATCGAGACGTCAAAGGTGAACATCGGAGCCTCCCTCCGTGAGCAACTGAACGGTGTGCCGGGCGATCATCAGGTCCTCGTCAGTCGAGATCACTCGGACGGTGACGCGGCTGCCGTCGGTGGAGATGATCGGGTCGTTTGTGGCGTTTTTCTGATCATCGAGCTCGATTCCCAGAAACGTGAGGTCGGCGCAGATCCGCGCGCGAATGTCCGGCGCGTGCTCGCCGATTCCGCCGGTAAAGACGAGCGTCTCCAGTCCTCCCAGGACCGCCGCAAGCGCGCCGATGTACTTTTTCGCCTGATAGCAAAACAGTTCGATGGCTTCAGCCGAGCGCACATCGGACCCCTCTTGCCCGAGGAGCACCTGCATGTCCCCGGTTGTTTCGGAAACTCCAAGGAGCCCTGACTGCCGGTTGACGAGCTTCGCGACGTCGTCGCGGCTCAGGCCGTACATGCGCTGCAGGAAGAGCGGCACAGTCGGGTCGAGATCCCCTGAGCGGGTGCTCATAACCAGCCCGCCCGTCGGGCTAAAGCCCATCGTCGTGTCCTGACTCACGCCGTCTCGGATCGCGACCATACTCGCGCCATTGCCGAGATGGGCGATGATGACACGACCAGAGGCCGCGACGGGATCGAGTGCGCGCAGCGACGCAATGATGAACTCGTACGACAACCCATGGAAACCGTAGCGCTGCAGGCCGTCCGCAGCGTAGTGCTCGAGGGAGCGCGTACCGTTGCGCCACCGGCGGCATGGTTCGGTGAAAGGCCGTGTCGAAGCAGGCGACCTGGGGAGTCGTCGGAAAGCGCTGATTCAATGTACGGATCGCGGTGAGAGCCTGTGGGAGGTGATCCGGATCGACTGCCGTCAGTTGCTCCAGGGTTGAGATGAGGGCAGGCGTGATCCGCTCTGGCGCGAAGTAGTGCGGACCTCCATGGACAATCCGATGACCGATCGCATCCAGCGGTTCCGCGAGTTGCGCGTCACCGAGACCGTGAAGCACCGAGGTCAACGCACGGTTATGGTTGGGGAAGTCACCCGTCTGATCCAGCAGCAACGTCCCGTCGGTGCCCACGACGCGCAACCGGCCGTGCGGCTCGCCGATTCCGTCAACCGTGACCGAGCGCTGCCGAACCTCTTCACTTCCGATGTGGTAACGAGCGGCTTTGAGGCTGGAGGAACCGGTGTTGATGGTCAGGATCGAGGATGCTGCAATGTGGTCTGTCATTGACGCCCTTCGGTCGTGTCTTGTGGAGCGGTGATTCCGGTACCCATCGCCTCGAAAGGCCGGGACGCGGTGATAATCCAGAACCAGCCGGGGACTCGGTGTGACGCTCCGGGGCGTCAAGTTGGAACGATTGGGTGACCGATGCCACGCAGTTCTTCAATGCATTCGATGGTCAAATCCGCAGGTGGATATTCGGTCGCCGAAGTGGACTCGAGCGCATAGTGGCCCTGGCGCACGAAAATGGTCGTGAGACGGCTTCCCCAGACGGCTTTCATGGCCCCTAAGATCCGCGGCTTGTCATCGACCATAACGTAATGGCGGGCGGGATATCGGGCGGAGACATCGTTGAGCATCTGCTCTTTATGGATGTAGACCAGCGCATGTCCGTCGACAGCTTGCCAGAGCCCGGACCGCTCGATCTTGTGGGGCTGAAACACGACATCGCCGTCGGTTAGCAGCACCGTTGGCCCTTGACGCCGGAGATAGGCGACGACGTCGATGGCTCCGTCATACAGGCGATCAGCAAACGGGTAGTCGAGAAGAAAGCGCGAGAGCCCAAGCATGTGTGGATCGTTCAGGTGCTCAGTTCGATAGCGTTGCAGCGCGCCGAGGTAGTCGGCGTAGCCCAGCTCTGCGCGAATCTCCTCGAAGATCTGCCAGTAGCGGGTTTGGCGACTGACTCCGAAAGCGGTGACCAGGAATTGTCGCAGATCCTGCTCGACACGGTCATTGTCAAGCAGCGTGTTGTCCACGTCGAGGAGGTACACAACGTCGCTCGGCTCTGGCGATTGTCTACCGCTTGGCACCTGTTTGATCTCCTGGCATATCATAGCCTCACGCCTTTGGATTACCGCGTTACTCAGGGACGCGCTTTCTCTTTGCGTCCAAACCTGAGTTTGCCTGCGACCAACACGAACGCATCATCACCCACGAAGACGCGGGAGATCGTCACGGGGGTTTACCGGTGCTTTGTCATCATATACCTCGTCCATCGTCCCGCGCAGGTCCGCGAAAGCCCCGATCAGCCGGAGCGCTATTCCGCGCGCTTCGTCGGCACTCAGCGTACCTTGACGCTCGGCGATATGAATCACGCGGTCGACCAGACGGTTGTAGGAGTCCTTGGTGGTGTGACGAATGTCACCGACGTGATGTAACACGACCGCCAACAGCTGGTCGTAAGTATGAGCGCCGGCGATCTCTGTCGCGTGCAAGTGATCAATCGCAGTCAGATCCTGTCGCAGATTCGAACGGTGTTCGTACCGAGCTTGTGGCAATCGTTCCGCGAGAGCGATCAGACGACCGGGAGCGTCACCGAGGAGCAATCCATTGATGAGCTCTTCCTTCGTCACCGGGAACGCGATGTGCTCGATGTAGTCTTCCATCTCGTGTCGCGAGTCTGACATCGATCATGTCCTCCGTCTCGTCCGGACTTGCCGCAGATCTCCGTCGTGAAATTGCCGGAGATTCACGTGAGTCGATTCTCATAGAACCTGGATGGGGTGGACGGGCTCTGTGCTGGCACCAGTTCACCCGCCTGCTTGTGACTCGCGGGTTCGTCGATCGCGTGAGTTCCAGGGGTTATTCGCCGACGCACGTCACCACGAACCGTGCTCAACTCGTGGATGAGTTGGTGGCTGCTCCGGCTCACATATCCCCGAGTTGAAGCCCGTCGTTGCTGCCCACTGAATCGGTCAAAGAAATAGAATGCGAGGGCACCGAAAATCATCATACCTGCGAACCAGCGTTTTTCGTCCATAGAATCGGTCCTTTCGATGACGATCGAGCTAATGGAATCGTTGGGAAGGCAGCAGCCGTTTACAAACTTTATCCACCTGTCGCCGCTGGACCAGCCCGAAGCATCATTCAATGACGATGGACCGGCAAACGAATCGTGAATGTCGCGCCCGTTCCTGCGTGACTGTCGACGGTGACATCGCCGCCGTGAAGTGCCACGATCTCCTGCACCACAGTCAGCCCGATTCCGAGCCCGTGTGCTGCCTCGCTCGCATCGAGCCCTCGATAGAAAAGGTCGAACACGTGCGGCAAATCGTGTTGGCGAATGCCGGGACCATCGTTGTGTACCGTCACTGATGCGATCTCGTTAGCCTGAGCATTGCCTCGTTCACGGGATGTCGTGCGTACCGTGACCGTGATTTCGCTGTCGCTCGGACTGTATTTCACGGCGTTGTGCAGCAGGTTGCGCATCACACGATCGAGCTGAAGCGGGTCCCAATCTCCGACCAGCGTCGGGACTTCAGACGAAACCGTGATCTGACGATCACTCACGAAACTGAAATCATCTGCAACGAGATTGGTGATCTTGACGATGTCCGTCGGCTGACAGCGCAGAATCTGCTTGCCGTCGGCACTGTCGAGCAGAAGCTGAACCTGGCCCAGCAGCATCTCAGTTTGACGGACCGATGCCTCTAAAGCCGACAGGCGTCTGATTCGTCGTGATGAGTCTGGCTCATTTGCGCTTTTCCGAAGAATGGTGACCCAGCCTTTGATGGCAGTCGTCGATTGAGCAAGGTCATGCATGAGCCCCATCACCGAAGCGCACTCGACTGCGGGTATGTTCCCGCCTAGGCAAGACATTTCGCCACTCGGTTGGTACGCTGGCACCTCGTCGCGGCTGGTTCCGGACCGATACATACCGGACGTCATCATATTGTCCCCTCTCTGAAGTGAGCTGCCGTGGATCGATGATGACCACCGATCCTGCCATCATCGACACGCCATCATCGTTTCCCACGATTGGCCTGCGTCTCGCCCCCGAGTGTCAGCACCTGGCTGAAACCCTCAGCGGCGGCTTGCACGTACTCGAAAGTGGACACGTTTGCTGAAGACGTGACCTTTCCCACGACGCGGGTTCCGCGAGCATGACCCAACTCAATCCAATCGAAACTCGAACCTACTTCGATGCTAGGGAACCGACCCCATCTATGCATCGTCAGACATACCAATTTCTGAGGACGAGCGGTCGGGAGCTCGGTTAAGTAGGGCTGACCGTTAGGGCATCGTGTCGTTTACCGGACATCGAGGATCAGTCGTGGACGTGACCCACGCAGGAGCATCTGCCGGTGTGCTGTCGGCGAACCTCAGTTGTCACTGGATCGGGGTCGATTTCGACGACTAACACGCTATTGATTGACAACACACGACTCACACAATTGTCCGATGTACTTAATACAACTCTCCAGAATGGTGTTTCGAATTACGTTGTCGTGACGATGCGTGACAGCAACGCTTGTCCTAGGGTGGACTCGTCTGGAGTGGCCCACATGGCACATGAGGCCGGATCGGGCGAACGGAAGCACCGAGTGACAGTGGTGCTCAAACGTGACGGAGAAAAGAACATGAACACACCAGGAGTACGGTTTCGCAACATTGTCGGCGGAATAGGGCGTCGGATTCGCAGGCAGGCGGCTTGGGCCGGATCACGTCAGAACTATCAACCCACCAATCTCATTTTAGGCAGGCGCAGGCACGGTTCCCTGCAGGCTGTACCCATTTATCGAAATGACCGGTATCCCAGATCAGCGCGACCGCGTAAGAGATGACGCGAGATCGTCAGCAGGTAAGCCATTTATCGCAGTGAGCAGGAAGGCAACTGTGACAACCAAGAGAGATGATCAGCAACCCCTAGCACGGCGCACCTTGCTCAGATCGTTCGCCGTCGTCGGCATCACGCTGGCGATCAGCGCATGCAGCTCTGCGAGCCACAACGCTGCCACGTCGACGTCGGCGCGGGAAACCGCGGCAGCGCAAAGTTCCTCGTCGAGCGGGTCGGCCACCCGCATGGTCGGTGCGGCGAACATTCCCAAGCCACTGCCGACAGCAGGCGGTCCGCCACCGACAGTCGTCGGGCGCAACGCCGCCAGCACCGCGGTTGCGTCACCGCCATCACACGATAGCGCCGTGGTCGTGACGATCACCGCCGGATTCAAATTTTCGCCCGCGGTCGTGACGATCAATCGAGGGCAGACCGTTACCTGGAAGAACGCCGGGCGCTCGCCACAAACGGTAACCGACGATCCGCTACAAGCCGCAAACCGGAGGAATGCCCAACTTCCAGCTGGGGCCGAGCCGTTTGATTCCGGCGTGCTCAATTCCGACGGTGTCTATTCGAGGGTCTTCAACACTCCCGGAGAATACGTCTACTTCAGCGTCCCATACGAGAACAAAGGCATGATCGGTAAGGTGGTGGTGCGATGAGCTCGGAGAACCAGGATCAAGGACACGCCGAGGTCGATGGTGGGACGGCGCAGGAAAGCGAGCCTAACCTCAGCTCTTTGTTGTCCCGTTCGAAGTTCAGCAGGCGACGACTGGTGCTGACGAGCATCGGAGGCGCGCTCGCTGCCGCCCCCCTGGTTTCGTGTACCGTTTCGGGCTCTCACACGACAAAGACAAGCCAAGGGGACGGAGCCGCCACCGGGACCGCATCAGGTGACACGACCACGACGCCACAACCGTTGGGAGGATTTGTCTACTTCACCACGTTCGAAGCGCAAATCGTTCAGGCTGCGGCGGCGAGAATCATCCCTTCTGACTCGAGTGGGCCCGGCGCTACTGAGGCTGGCGTGGTGTATTTCATCGATCGCCAGCTTATGAACGAGTTCGGCCTGGATGGCAGTCGCTACGAACATGGGCCATTCCAGCTGGGTGTTCCCACGCAGGGCGATCAATCCGGCATGAGCTTTCGTCATCGCTACCGGCTTGGCGTGCTCGGTATGGAGAATTACGCCAAAAAGCTCTTCGGCAAGGGCTTCGCTGACATCTCACCTGATCAGCAAGACCAGATTCTCACCGACATGGAAAACGGGACAGCCACCGGCTTCGATGGAACGTCCGTTCAGTCGGTGTCGATCCGAACTGCCGGCGCGGGGACCGAGGTGATCGAGCAAGTTGGCCCAAGTGGCTTCTCGATGGCCGCCACGGCGTTCTTCACCATGTTCCGCGAACACGTCATCGCGGGGTTCTTCTCGGATCCGGTACACGGTGGGAACCGCGACATGGTGGGCTGGAAGTTCATCGGGTTCCCTGGCGTGCAGATGTCCTACGCGTCGCAGATCTCGCAGTATGGAAAGCCATTCGCTGGGCAGTATCGGAGTCTCAAAGACTATCAGCAGAGTTTCGACCAAGGAGCTTGACCGATGGCAAAGACCCTGCCGCACGTTGACGTTGTGTTCGTGGGATTCGGACTCGTTGGTGGAGTCATCGCCAACGAGCTCAGTAAGCGCGCGACCAGCTTGAAGATGGTCGCTCTCGAGCGAGGCCAGTACAATCGCACGTTCCCTGATTTCACCATGGGCCACTACGACGAGTGGAAGTACGCCGTTCAGGGCGTGCTATTCCAGCGTCTGAAGGAAGAGACCGTCACCTTTCGCAACAACGGGTCACAGATGGCGCTGCCAATGCGCGAGTGGGGCGCGTTTCGCCCCGGCAACGAAGTCGGTGGCGCTATGGTGCACTGGAATGGACAGCTTTGGCGCTTCTTGCCGCACTTCTTTAAGTATCGGACGCATTTGACGGAGCGCTACGGCGCGTCGTTCTTGCCACCGGACACCACCATCCAGGACTGGCCGGTCACCTATGACGACCTGGAGCCCTACTACACGCAGTTCGACAAAACATTTGGCACATCCGGTCAGGCGGGCAACCTGAAGGGCCAGATTCAGGCTGGTGGCAATCCGTATGAAGGTCCTCGCTCAGAGCCGTACCCGCAGTCGCCCAACCAGATCGCGTATGGACCGGCGATCTTCGCCAAGGCCGCTGAGGAGCTTGGATACCACCCTTTTCCACAACCGAGCTGCAACAGCCCAGATGCCTACACCAATCCGGATGGGATGAAGCTGGGGCCTTGTGAATACTGCGGCTTCTGCGAGCGTTTCGGCTGCCACGCCGGAGCCAAGGCGAGTCCCATCGTCACGGTGATTCCACATGCACTGCAGAGTGGTCGCGTCGAGCTGCGGGAGTACGCGAATGTCTTCCGCATCAATCACGACGGTCAAACGGCGCGCAGCGTGTCCTACTACGATGCCTCAGGCGAGGAGTATGAGCAGCCTGCCGACTTGATCGTCATCGGGTCCTGGACGCTCAACAATATTCGCCTGCTCCTCCTGTCGCAGATCGGCGTGCCGTACGACCCGAAGAGCGGGACAGGCGTCGTCGGTCGCAACTTCAGCTATCAGATCAATGGAGCCGGCGCAACGGGCTGGTTCGACGATCGCATTCTCAACCGCTTCATGGGATCCGGAGCCAATGGATTCACCATCGACGAGTTCAATAGTGACAACTTCGATCACAAAGACCTTGGCTTCTTCGGCGGTGGCAATATCGCCTGCAACAACACCGGTGCGCGCCCGATTCAAAGCTACGGTCCGCTTCCGCCGGGCACGGCAACCTGGGGCAGCAACTGGAAAGCGGCGGTCAAGCAGTATTACAACCGGAGTGTGTCGTTCGGCATGCAAGGTGAGTCTCCGGCGTATCGCCAAAACTATGCCGACTTGGATCCCGTCTATAAGGATCGCTGGGGCAATCCGCTACTGCGGATCACCTTCAACTTCACCGACAACGAACGCAAGATGGTGCGCTACGTCGCGGAGCACGTGCTGACAAAGATCGTCTCGCAGATGGGGGCGTCGATTCAAAGGGTGTCCGGGACTCTCGGCGACTTTAGCATCGTGCCGTACCAGTCGACGCACCTCAATGGCGGCGTGGTCATGGGTAGCGACCCGACGACGTCCGTCGTCAACAAGTTCGGTCAGGTCTGGGGCATGCATAACCTGTTTGTGATTGGTGCATCCAATTTCCCTCAGAACGCCGGATACAACCCCACTGGGACCGTCGGAGCGCTGGCGTTCTGGGCGTCCGACGCGTTGGTGACCAGGTACCTTCCGAGTCCGGGAATGCTCGCGTAGCACCCACTGCGCCGACGGATCCGGTCGCTGTCGTGATGCAGGGCGGGTCCGGAACGTCGAAAATTCTGGTCCCGGCACTGCTCCCTATCGCGTACCGTCTTGTTTCCAACGGAGACGGCCCAGGCTCGCATCCTCCGACAGCATCTTTCGGGAGTGCGGGTGAAAGGATTTGACACGAATGCTCATCGCAGATTGCAGCCCGAAAAAGTACGGCGCATTGGTGGTTGTCGCCATCAGTCTCGCGTTGGTGACCGTGGCGTGTGGTTCCCCGTCGAGCGCCAATTCGTCGTCGAGCACTACGAGCGGTCATACGGTTCAAGTGAGCGAAACGGAATGGAGTATCAGCATTGGGAGCACGAAGCTCTCAAAAAGGCAGGGCAATGCGGCTATCCCAGCCGGGACGGTTACATTCAAAATCACGAATTCCGGATCGGTCGCTCATGAGTTGGAGATTCAAGGCAACGGGATCGACAAGATGTCCAGCACCGTTGAACCGGGAGCGAGCACGACTTTAACGGTGCATCTCACTCCAGGGAAATACGAAGTCTGGTGCCCAATTCCGGGCCACCAGCAGGCGGGTATGGACGGTTTCGCCACCGCCTCTTGACGGGGCAATGTCGCGTGAGGAGCGGGGTGGATCAACGCCTGTCGCCGGGAACTCGACCGTTCTCCAGTTTCCGTCGTGTGCTGTTGCCAGATTTGCCGTCTCGGAGGGACGAATTGTCCGATGTACCTATTCGCATTGCTCCACAATCACGTCACGAAATACGTCGATGTGACGATGTGCAACCGGACTCCTCGACATACGATCGAATCAGTCAACGTTCGCGGCGCTCGGAGCAACGGATACTGCGAACAAAGCCGCGACCTGGCGATAGGAAGTCGATCAGCCAGCGCGGTTGCCGGGCGGCGCACATCTGGCGGCCGATCATTCAGACGAGATCACGCTCAACATCACAATCATCGCCCATCCCATCGAACAGGCGGTTCGTAGCGACTACCGCCTGACCTCCCTTCCCAATCCGCGCTCCCGCAACCCCCGGGGCGGGAGCGCACCCCTCTATCCCCGCGACACATATGACCAAGCGGTGAGCGGCAACAACCGTTGACCTGAAGGGATCTCGTCCGTCAACAGGGTCGAGAATTGCACCGACTCGTCAGGCCTTGACAGATCTTCTGGCGACCTCCATAAACGAGGCGGCGTCGAATTTGTGAAATTCTGATCGGAGAACCCTTGGAACCTGTTCCAGGAGACTCGTGTGGCTCGTGATTCGCATGGGTCTCGACGATTTCTGGTCGGGCGGGATCGCGAACTGGCGATTCTGCATGAGTGCTTGACGGCGACACTCGATGGCCAGGGACGCCTCGTACTCATCAGCGGTGAAGCTGGCATCGGCAAAACGGCTCTCGTCTGCAGCTTGGTGCGGTTCGCCGACAGCACACGGCTCCCCGTTCTCGCTGGACATTGCTACGACCGGACTGAAACCCCACCGTATGGCCCGTGGATGGAAATCGCCCAGCGCGTCGGTCGTCTCAGCGACGCACCAGAAGTGGCCGTTCCTCGCTTCAGTGACGCCGCAAACCAAGCCGAGTTCTATGCACAGATCCGGTCCTTCCTGGCCGCGTTGACGGCCGAGCGGCCAGTCGTGCTGGTGCTTGAAGATCTGCATTGGGCGGACGACGCGAGTCTGGATTTGCTGCGGTTTCTGGCTCATAGCGTCGCCGAACTGCCGTTACTTATCGTGGCGACGTACCGGGATGAGGATGTCGGTCGGGGTCATCCGCTCACGTCAACCATTCCTTCGCTGGTGCGTGAGGCGCCCACGCATCGCCTCGGGCTGCGGCCGCTCGATGCCAGTGCCGCGCAGGAACTGGTGCGAGCGAGCTTCGGGTTAGACGAACCGATCGCCCGGCGCCTCGCGACCTACGTCATGGCCCGCACCGAGGGGAACGCGCTCTTCCTAACCGAGCTGCTTCGCAGCCTTGACGAGGAAGGCTTGTTCGAGAAACTGGCCAGCGGGTCAGAGGTGGATCTCTCCGATGCGACACCCGTGCCGTGGCTGCTGCAGCAAATCGTCGAAGATCGGTTATCCCGACTCGGTGATCAGACCGCCGCACTTCTTGCTGTAGCGGCCGTTATCGGGGAAGAGGTGCCGCTCTCGATTTGGCAGGCGGTTACGCGGGTTGAAGAAGAGTCGCTGCTGATTGCAGCCGAGCAAGCCGAAGCGGCTCATCTGGTGACGGCGTCGCCAGAGGGGGATGGAATCCGCTTCACCCATGCGTTGATCCGGGATGTGCTCCGCGAGGATGTGCCGGCGCTGCGGAGAAGACGGATGCATCGGCAGGTGGCGGATGCGCTCATCGATCTGTCATTGTCGGATCCCGATGCAGTGGCCTATCACCTGAAGCAAGCCGGGGATGACCGAGCCACCGAATGGTTCGTGCGGGCGGGGGAACGAGCGGAGGATATGTACGCGCTTGTCACGGCATCCGAGCGGTATGAAACGGCGTTTACGCTGCTCGATGCGCAGCAGGGCGATCCTGCCGAGCGAGGCTGGCTGCGCTTGATCGCGGCCATACTGCGCCGCAAAGAAGATGGGAATCAAGCTGCGGGATGGGTTGAAGAGGCCGTGCAATTGGCGGAAACGGCCGGCGATCCTAGCCTCGTTGCCCGCGCACAGGCGCTGGCGGCACATTTCATGGGCTACGCCGGTGATCCCCACGAGTCGATCCCGATGGCTACGGCCGCTCTCGACATGATCGACCAGTTGCCACCAGGGAACGGCAAACTCCTTCGTCGTGAACAGCAAATCGACAAGGTGATCAACCGAGGGACGATCGTTGCCAGCCTCGCGTACTGCGGTGCTGTTGCTGAAGCCCGCAGGCGAGGAGAAGCCTATCTGGCACGCAGTGAGGAGGCGGTGACCGAACCTGGAGACGCCGGCGCCATCGCCGACGCCAACTACGGTCTGGCGCTTGCCTACGCCCTGCAGGGCGAACCAGCGCTGGCGCAGCGCTCCTACGTCGCCGCGGTGACCGCCCATCGGGCGCTCGATCTCCACGTGGTCGGGTTTGTCGGTCTGTGCGAGCAGTTGATCCTCGTCGTTCTACCATATCAGGCCGACGACCTCGATGAGCGGGAGCGTATGGCCGAGGCGGCGGTGGAGGTGGCGCAATGGATGCTCGAACGCGGAGTTCACCGCAACGCGAATCTGGCGGGGTACGCTCGGCTTCCATTGTTGATGCTCGAAGGAAAGTGGCACGAGGCGCGCGACGTGCTAGAACAACGCGATCTGACGGATCTCAATTGGCTCAGCCGTGCGCATGCTCTCTACGCTGGAATGCTCGCCCGGGTCCAGGGCGATACCGAAACAGCCTGGCGATGCGTGAACGAGCCGTCAGGACCGTGGGGAGAGCGCGCGGACGCCGAGCCGGGCCGGACAACGGAGATCTCCGTTCAGCTGCAACTCCAGCTACTTGCGGCGGAACTGGCGCTCGATGCGGACGACCTTCCCGCTGCACGTGCTTGGCTCGACCTGCACCGGCGATGGCTGGACTTCATGGACGCGACTCTCGGGCGTGCCGAGCATGCGATCCTCGAGGCCGAATTGTGTCGCGCGACGGGCAATGGGCCGCTCGCCCGCCATCATGCTGAGCAAGCACTCGCGGATGCGACGACTCCTCGCCAGCCGCTCTCGCTAATGGCCGCTCATCGCATGCTGGGAATCCTCGATACCGACGACGGCGCCTATGCCGCAGCCGACGACCATTTCGTGCAGGCACTCGGGCTCGCCGATGCCTGCCAGGCTCCGTACGAGCGTGCGCTCACTCAGCTTGCCCGCGCCGAGCTCGCCACCGCTCAGGGCGACTACTCTACGGCTGCCGGCATGCTCGACGAGGTCCGTGACACCTGTACGCAGCTCGGCGCACGCCCGGCCCTGTTTCAGGCCGACCGGCTGGCAACGAGAATCACACAGGAGAGCAGATCTCGGAACAGTCGCCCAAATTACCCCGCGGGATTGACCACTCGCGAGGTCGAGGTATTGCGGTTGGTCGCAGCGGGGCAGAGCAACGCCGAGATCGCCGAGCGACTTTACCTGAGTACGCGTACCGTTAAAGCGCACGTGGCGAACATCTACTCCAAGATCGACGTGCACAATCGGGTTGGCGCGACCCAGTTCGCGATCGATCACGGTCTCGTGTGAGTCTGTGTTAGTCGGCCATGCGGCCAAGCTTGAGCGGGACACCCAGGACGACATAAAGACGACGAGCGGGATACGACACGGAGTCTACTGGCGCTGACCGCGACCGTATCGTCACTTGACAGGACTGACCACCTCGCCGACCTTCTCGCGGGACCGTATTTCGTCATCTCTTGCTGGCGATGTCGCGGGTCGGCATCACCACAGCAGTAACCTCCGGAATTACACGTCCACGCGGGTCGATGGCTTCCCCAACTATCAGTAGCGCGCATCCGTCAGTACCCGGATTCGGGTTGCTGGGAAGACCGCTACGGTGGAAGTACGAGCCGCTTGGACCGGCGCATCCTTAAACGATTCAATGGCCAACTGTCCGTCAGCTTGCTGCTCGGCTCGCATGGGACACGCGAACTGGAACGACCAGGTGGATTGTGCGCCGGCACGGGAACGAGGATTTACGCGGTGTTCTCGGTTGTCGACGGGTGCTAGTACCGGGTACTAGGAGCTCGCCGGACTACGACAATCGGAATTAGTCCTGTCTTTTCGTCACTCTGGCCGATGCTGGCGTCTGGACCGTCGCCTACCATCGTTATGTATCCACCGGAGTCGATTTCGATGGGAGTCACCGCAGAACCGTAGGGAGCGACGGAAAATGAATGCACGAAATCACTTGCCAGCGCGGATCGTGACCACTGATGGGATCGCGGGAGCGGATATCGCGACGACACTTGGCGCTGTCTTCGGCGTCGCCATCCGCAGCCGCGGGGTCGGCGGCAACATCATGGCGGGACTGGACTCGCTCGGCAACGGCAGCGCACTCGAGGAGTATCGAGACCTTCTCGTGGCGATGCGCAGCGAAGCGGTAGCGCGATTGGCAGCTCAGGCAGACGAGCTCGGAGCCAACGCGGTCGTGACGATGCGTTTCGATAGCGCTGAGGTCGGGAGAGAGATGGTCGAGATCGTCGCGTACGGGACGGCGGTGGTGGTCAAGTAGCTCCGTTCTAGGTCGGCTCCAATTGCGTTCGACCGTCGGTTTGGGACAGATCTTAGTCATCTGTGCGGTCGTACGTGAGCGAGTGGGCAGCGGAGAATGCATCAATGCCTTCTGCGACTTCCATCCTGGTTAACCAGCAAGGTAATAAAGGAAGATCGCCGGACCTTTGAGCGCGCATCCGGCATCACCGCTGAACAGCAGATGACTACGTCCTCGGTTGCGAGCACCATTGTCCCAAGCTGGCAAGTGGGAGTCTCGCCGCGATCGAGGCATCCGAGCTCGTCTTATTGATCGGCTCAGCAGAGATGGTGTGGATCATAACCGACTTCTGAGGCCGCTGGTCCGTGGAGGAGTGTGGTCTCCCACGTGATCCTTTGCCCTCGGCACGGTGGCAAACGTCGTTGGCCAACCGCAGTACGTGCCACGGGATACCGACTCATTCGACTCTCGTCCGTCGCATTTGCGTATACCAACTCGGCAGGCATGGTCATAGGGCTATTCAGTGCCGTGGGACCCGTCCGAGTCCCTCGATCTGGGAGGTAGGTGAAAACCATGTTGATCGAAGAAGCACGTTCGACCTGCATGCCGATCGTCGGTCGCGATCGTGAACTTGACCTGCTTCGTTCGTGTTTGGAGAGCGCGCGAGGCGGACGCGGCAATCTCGTTCTCATTAGTGGTGGATCAGGTGTTGGTAAGACCGCCTTGGTCGAGGAGTTCGAGCGCGACGCCGAGTTATTGGGAACGTGGGTCATGGTGGGGCATTGCTACGACCGAGAGGAAACGCCGCCGTACGGTCCGTGGAATGAATGCTTAGGACAACTCAGCACGACTATCGGTGACCAATCGATCTGGTTACCGAGTCCTGACGATTTACTAACGCCAGATCAGTTCTATTCCCAGGTGCAGACGTTTCTGAGTGAGCTCTGCCGGGACCGGCCACTCGTTTTGATTCTTGAAGATCTCCATTGGGCCGACAGTGGGTCACTGGAATTACTTCGGTTTATCGGGCGATCGGTTGAGTCGCTTCCGCTATTGATTGTCGCGACTTATCGCGCGGATGATATCCCACGCACTGACTCGCTGGCGATCTTTGTCCCGTTGATCGTCCGTGAGGCCCGTGTCACACGAATCCAGCTTCGCTCCCTTGACTTCGCCGATCTCGTCAACTTGTTGCGCGCTCGGTACGACTTGCTGACCGATGAGATCGAACGCCTGAGCTCGTATCTCATGTCACGGACAGACGGACATGCCCTCTTCGTAGTTGAGCTACTGCGAACTCTAGAAGATGAGCGGATTCTCGCCAGTGATGATACCGGGTGGCACGTTGGGGATCTTCGACATGCCCCGGTCCCCTTCATCCTCAAGCAAATGATCGAAGCCCGATTGGAGCGCCTAAGCGACAAGTCAGTCGGTCATCTTGCCGTCGCGGCTGTCGTTGGCCATGACGTGCCGTTCGAAATCTGGCAGGCGGTCACAGGGTCGAGCGAGGACACGCTGTTGGAACTCGCTGACCACGCGGTCGCTGCTCACGTCGTGACCGCATCCAAGTCCGGATTCAGTATTCGGTTCGTTCACGAGCTGGTACGTGACGCGCTCTACGAGGATATCCCTGCCTATCGTCGCACGCGCCTCCATCGGAAGATTGGCGAAAAGTTGGCCGCGATGCCCGACCCCGATCCAGACATGGTTGCATACCATCTCCAATTGGGAGGTGCACCGGGTGCGGTCGAGTGGCTGGTGCGCGCGGCCATTCGTGCTGACCGAGCGCACGCTCTCGAGACGGCCGTAAAGCGCTACGAAGCGGCGTTCCTGATGCTTGACGCTCAGCACAGCGAACCAGAAACAAGAGGGTGGCTGCGGCTGATGGCCGTGACGGTGTCGTTGCGACTGATGGCAGCAACACTACCAAACGCTCCGCGGATCGATCTGACTCGTCGCTGGGTTGACGAGGCCGTGCAACTGGCGACCGAAACTGACGACGGCAACCTCACAGCCCGCGCCGTAGCCCTGCGAGGACTCCTCCGATGCTTTGGGAACGACCTTCGACTTGGAATTGCGGATCTTGAAAACTCGTGCAAATGCATCGAGCAACTCGCGCCAAGCAGCGGATTAGCGCGTCAATGTGAATATGAGATTGACAAGATCGTGAACCGAGGGTCGCGTGCGGTCTTCCTCGCATGTTCAGGATGCCTCGCGGAGGCACGTGCCGAAGGAGAACGAGCTCTCGCCCAGAACGACTCGGACGGCTCATCGGACGTGTGTCTCGGGATCATGGCAAACATTCACCATGCATTGGGGATCGTCCACGCGTTTCAGGGTGAGCCGGAGCTGGCGAGTCGCCGCTATGTCTCATCGATCGAGGCATATGAAGCGCTCGGCCATCATTATCGCGCGCTCATGACCCAGCGCGAACTATTGTCGCTCGTGGTGCTCCCGTATCAGGCTGACCAAGTCGCACTCCGGGAGCATGTTGCGGACGCAGCGGTGACGTTGGCTGCTCAGTTTGTCGACGTGGGCGCAAATACTCAGGATCATACGCCGCAACATTCCCGTGTTCCTCTTCTGATCGTTGAGGGCAAGTGGGATAGCGCGCGCCAGATCATCGAAGAGTCGGGAGCCTGGAGATTCTCACAGGGACGCCTCAAACTCAATTTCCTGCTTGGGCCACTGGCGCGAAATCAGGGTGATCGGTCGCGTGCATGGCAATGCGTTCACGATACATGGCCCGACGGACCAAATGTCAAGAGCGACGCTGGTTTCGCCCTGTACACGTTGCCGTTGCTTCTTCTTGGCGCAGCCCTCGCCCTCGACGACGGAGATCCATCTGCAGCACGGTCATGGATTGACGCCCATCGTCACTATGTGGGTTTCATGAAAGCCACATTGGGCCTGGCGGAACAAAACATACTCGAGGCAGAGTGGTCGCGTGCGATGGGTAACCTCGAGCGTGCGCGGCAATATGCCAATCGGGCTCTGGAACGGGCCGCGTCACCCCGCCAACCTCTCGCGCTCATCGCCGCACATCGCATCCGTGGTCAGCTCCAAACTGACGAAGGGAAATTCTCGGACGCCGCCGATAGCTTGATGGAGTCCCTTGAGCTGGCGGAGACGTGTTCGGCTCCGTTTGAGCGAGCATTGACTCTGGTTGCACGTACCGAATTAGATTTGGCTCAGGGCAAACCGAGCGATGCGTCTGAATCGCTTACACAGGCACGGGACATTGGGCTGGCGCTCGGAGCTCGTCCGTTGCTGCAGCGGATTCAGGTACTCACCGACGAATTGACGACCGCTGCCTCACGCGCACCAGGCAACGGCTGGCACTTGTCCAGGCGCGAGCTCGAGGTGCTGCGTCTCGTCGCGACCGGACTGACCAATGGACAGGTCGCTCAAGAGCTGTACATCAGCCCACGCACCATCAACGCGCATCTGTCCTCCATCTACGGAAAACTCGGCGTGCCATCTCGTGTGCCGGCGATTCGTTTTGCCCTGGAACACGACCTGGTCTAGCCAGCGCTATCCTTGCGCCCTTCACTGCGCGTGACGATAGGGACACGACTATCATCACGCTTTGAACCATGTTGTGGGCGACCTGTCAGACCTACTGATAATTTCCCACGTACCGCTCTGAGAATACTGTACATATAGCAATGTGCTTTATACCGTGAGCGACTACGATGAAGACAGTCAGTGTGAGACAACCGCTGACTGATCGGAATCGGTCACCGTGGATGACGCTCGCGCTCACCGTCTCGCGAGGTCCGGAGCGAGAGATCGATTCCCCCGATTCTGCACGCCCGGATGTCTGCCGCGTCGGAGCACGAGCGTACGCATGAGCATTGGGATCAACGAATAAAAACATTGAGAGGAGATACCAATGATGGATTCACGCCGATTCCACCACCGCCCGTACGGTCCACCGATTGCCGCCATCCGGTCGCGGCGCCAACCGGTCACGGGATGGCAACCGGTAATTGGTGTCTTGGCGACCCTGACGCTGCTGGTCGTATCGTTCGCCGTCTTCCCGGCGACCACATCTGCCGCCGCGTCCTCGCCCGACCGCGTCTATTTCTCTCAGACTGGACAGTACTTGAGCTATGGCTTTCTGGATTACTGGAGAGCCCACGGCGCTGTCACCATCTTCGGATATCCACTGACGGGTGAACTGACCGATCCAGCCACGGGATTGACCGTCCAATATTTTGAGCGAGCCGTCTTCGAGTGGCATGCGGATCGGCCCACAGGAACTCAGGTTGAGCTGCGGCGACTGGGAGTGGAACTCACGACGTCAGGAACCGACGTCGCCTTTGCGCCCATTGTCGCCACATCCGACAGCCACTGCGACTTCTTCGAAGAAACGGGTCACCGGATCTGCAATGGATTCCGCAACTTTTGGCAGTCGAACGGTGGGGTCGCAATCTTCGGCTACCCGATCAGCGAAGAGTTTACTCAGACCAGCGCCAGCACCGGTGAGCGAGTTACGGTTCAATACTTCGAACGCGCGCTCTTTCAATGGAGTCCAACGAGTAAGGGCGCAAGCGGCCAGGTTGTGCTGGCTCGGCTGGGTGTACAGGCAGCACAGCTTGCGGGAGTGAACACCTCCCCGGTTCCACAGGATCCATCGGTTCCGAATTACTCGGCGAATCTCTGGTACAACCCGAATGCCTCCCCCGATCAGGTAACAAGTCCGCCACCCGGAGCGCCGTCGAGCGAGGCCAAGTGGATCGAGGTCGATCTCACGCACCAGTATCTGCGGGCGTGGCAATTCGACCACAAGGTCTTTGGGGAGTACATCTCGTCCGGAGTGCCGATTCATCCGACACCCACGGGGACATTCCACATCTTCGAGAAGCTGCGCTACGACGACATGAGAGGTGGAACGCCTGGAATGGCAGGCTACTACGACTTGCCCAACGTTCCATGGGTGATGTACTTCCTGACCGGCGGATATGCCATTCATGGGACGTATTGGCACCACAACTTCGGCCACGAGATGAGTCACGGTTGCGTCAACATGACGATTGATGGCGCGGCGTGGATCTATGCCTGGGCACCAATGGGAACGACAGTCTGGATTCATGATTGACGCGCGTGTTCTCGTCTTCGCAGTCCGTGCTGGCTTGCCGGGTAGCGTTAAGCGCTAAGCAGCGAAATGCCTCGTGAGCATCGGGCTGAGGAACCGTCTGCTGGTCGAACAGCTCACGCTCAGCCCGCGACCTGTCCCGGTTCACCGCTCATTTGGTGACGCGAACCCGGCGCAAATTTCCGTGTACCGCCGATTGATCTTGCCACGTCGCACATGCTGATTTGATACCCGACTGCGAACTATGGGCACCTGTCAGATCTACTTACTGCGATCATCTCAAGCTCAACGGTGGATTAGGTAGGCGTGACGATGTGCCGATCCGCGCCGACAATTAGGCTGACTACATGAATCGCGTGATCGTTGATCACAGGCGGCCCTCGAGGATATTTCTTGATTTGGAGCATCGTGCTTGTGTGTCGTCCTGGTCGACGAGACGTCGCATCGGATATGCGTGAAGGGAGTCAACCATGAGCCTCATTGATCAAGCGCTACGAGGGAATGAACAGATGGCTCGAACCTATGATGCGACGCTGGGTCGCACGCCGTCGCCCAAAATGGTGATTGTGACCTGCATGGATCCCAGGTTGAACAACATCTTGTCCATGCTTGGTCTGCAACCCGCTGATGCCGACGTGATCAGGAATGCCGGTAATACGATCACGGAGGACGTCTTGCGGTCCCTGCTTGTCTCCACGCGAGTGATGGGGTCGCGAGAGATCATGATTATCAATCACACCGGCTGTGGGATGCAGACCTTCACGGATGACGAGCTCGAGGCGAAGCTTGAGCAACAGACCGGGACGTCGACGATCGTTCCCGAACGCTTCTATGCCTTCACTGACTCAGAGACCCAAGTGCGTCAGCAGATCCAAAAGGTGAAGGGGCATCCGTGGATTCCCCAGGACATTTCTGTGCGAGGGTTCGTGTTCGATGTTAACACCGGGCGGATTCGCGAGGTGAGCCTGGCTCCTGACCTGGTTGACACCCGGCGGTAGGCACGCGGGCGCCACCTCCCGGCAGAATCTCGGTCATGCGGGAAGCTTCTGACAGGGTGTGCCTTTCGCCAGTCTCCGAGCCTGGCCGTTGGGGAAGCCTCACCTGGTAGTGCGTAATGGCGGTACGGGCGTCGATGACAATTGCCGGCGGGAGGATGTCCAGGGTGCACTCACCAATGGAGCAGGCTACGGTACTCTTGGGGCAGTGCGCTCGCAGATCGGTGAACTGACGATCCTAGCCTTCAGATTCATCGACCTGAGAGCGCGATGTCGTTCCCACACTCGTCTACGTCTCGGCACCGACACCACACACGTTATCGGTCCCGGATCCCAGATCTACAACCTGTGTGCCAACCTGGCCAACAACCCCACCACATGGGCCGGTCCGAGCGGGATTTCCGTGGCAGGGAACGCAGTTGGAGCGACCAGGGGCGCGGCATGGCGCACCCTGGAACTCCTATTGTTCACCTGTCTGTCGACGGTTTGCGTGATCGGATGTGGCTCGTTCTTGGTCGCTGGGACGCTCGAGTCATCCAGTGGAAGGCCTTTGGTCCTCACCGGACTCAGAGTCATCTTGTTTGTCTAACGTGCCGGTTCAGTCGATCACGTGTGCGACGCCGCAATGCCTTCGCCTTCGCGGCAGTTGGCGCCTGGAACGGAGGACCCGATGACCGGCGGCACGCCGCTGCTGGATTTCCAGTGATTCCTGCGGACCGATCTAGTCCTCAGGCATAGATGCCGATAGTGTCTTGACACAGGGGAGACGCTGGTTGTGTCGACGACCGTCTGCAGCAGGTTTGCGGACCCGGCGCCAGATGCAAGAAGACCCGTATTCGTATGCGGATAAGAACAGATGGTGCCGAAGGTGGGAGTCGAACCCACACGCCCTTGCGGGCAACGGTTTTTGAGACCGTCGCGTCTGCCATTCCGCCACTTCGGCTCGCGGCAGCCGTGAGTATAGCGTTCGGACGCCCACTGCCGCAATGGTTGTCGCCCATGGCAGACGAGCCGTCGGAGCGGGATCGGCGAGCCAGCAGGTTCACAATCTTCGTCGCGGCTCGTCGAACTGGTGGGAACGATATTCGAACGTGACATGAACCGCGAAGGATTGTGATCGCTTGGTGAAGCGTCATTGAAAATGAATCTGAGCGGATTTGCATTTGCACAGTGAGCCGGTCACTGAGCTGCGACGACGGTCCTGACGTGAACCGAGTCGCAATTGCGACGGAGAGTTAGTCGACGCCCCACCCGGGTGACCGCTGCGGTAGAATGAACGGTTAACGAAAGCCCGAGCGTTTCGCAGTAAGGAAGTCCAGCCCTGTCCACGTTCCAGATTATCATGATGGTCTTCATGGCCTTCTACGCCATTTTCGTCGGTGTCCTCTACGGTCAACAACGACGGTGGTCCGCGGCGCTCGGTTGGCTCTTGTTTGTCGGTGGGATCGTCGCCTTGTCGGTCGGTCTCGGCTCAACGTTTCCCTGGGGTGGGCTCGCGTTCATGTTCGTTTCGGCCGCTGGCGTGCTGCTGATCATGCTGGACTTGGCGTCCCGTAGAGCGCGGCGACAATCGCGTCGCTGAATTCCTGCCATCACGACGGTGGTTCCTCTCAATCGGCGGTCAAGGTGAAGCCGTTCGTTGCGGAATCATCCATGTTGGTGGTGGACTTCCTTCCTCTAATTCGTGGTCACGCCGATGCGTGCTAAGACGAACCGAGAAGGGTGGTGCACATGAGGCCAGAGCTAACCCGTGAGGTTCGACGCGAGGCAACCGCTCCTACGTTGACTACTGAAAAAGCCTCGCCACGAGCGGCAGGAAAACGAGAGGTCGATCTCTACGTTCGCACCTATAACACGGTGTTGCGCAGCTCTGGTCCGGTCAAGATCGAGACACTGGTTCCGGCGCATCTCAACATCCAGTCGAGCCTGCATTCTGGCGCCGAAGAGCCGGAGCCGGATATGGGCGCGTTCATGTACAGCACGCTGCGGCTTCCGGCCTCCATCGTCGGCGCCGAGCATATCCTGCTCGGTCAATCATCCTGGGCGTTCGCACGAAACGGATATCCCAATCTGGAATCGTGGACTCCGGTCACCGCGCCGGGCCGTCGCCGTCGTTGGTATGACGATGGCGCGGGCACCCTGGCGGCCTACGTTGCCTCTTCTTCCGATCTGGACGATCTGATTCCCACCATCGTGGCCTGGCAGATCGAGTGGAATAAGCTCCGTGCGCTCATTCGAGAGGATGAGCGGCTGCGTTCGCTGATAACGGCCGTCGACGATGCCGGTCCGGTCGCGCCAGAAGTCGATACCGAGATTCGTGAACGTCTGATGATCGAAGAGCGGGATTGGCTGCGCCTGCGTACCGCGTGGGGTGACGATTTCTGGCGCACCTTGAATCAAATTGGTCGAGAGAAGAAGCGGCTCACGCTGCAGATGCTAGGCGGCACCTACATCGGCTATTCACGGAGCACTCGCACCTGGTGGACACCGATTGAGCGCGAACTCATCTCGCGTGGTCTGGCCGATCGCCCGCTTTACTTCATCTCATCCAATACGCATGGCATCGCGAATATCCTGTCGGGGGCGTCACGTCGCAGGCGTGATAAGTTGGTTCGCTTCGTCGAGGATTCCGAGCATCCTGACCTGCTACCAGAACTGCGCCAGCTCCAGGAGGGACATACGCGCAGTCACTGGGAGAATTTCCTCTATTACACCGCGCGGCTCTACTACGCGACCCACCCCGAGGAGCGTGAGGCGCGCGACCACGAAGAGGAGGAGCGCGGCATCACGACCGTCGATCCCGGCGTTGCGGTCGACGTGGCGGCGCAGATCATCGAACTGGATCGCCTGCACCAGGACGACTTCGATCCTCGATTGAAGAGTGTCGGCGGGTGCTGCCCAACCGATTCTCGTGCCGTGGTGATCAATATCAACTATCCGCTCGGAACCGCGGCATATCACATCCTGAATCAGATCGCGATGAGCACCTATCAACTGCGCGGGGTGTACATTCTGGGCAAGGCCGCGACGCTCAATGCCCGTATCGGCGACGTCATGCTGTCGGACGAGGTCTACGATGAGCACAGCGGAAACACCTACTGGTTCGACAACTGCTTCGGCGCGGAAGATCTGGCGCCATTCCTGGTCTATGGTTCGGCGCTCGATCACCAGCGCGCGGTCACGGTCTTGGGAACGTATCTGCAGAACCGTGAGTATCTGGACTTCTTCTATCGGGAGAACTACACGGTGGTCGAGATGGAGGCCGGACCTTACCTGAGCGCTTTGTACCAAGATACGTTTCTCACGCGCCACGGCACCGGCGAGAACGTCAACCTGGCGAGTATCCCGGTCGATCTGGGAATCATTCACTACGCTTCAGACACGCCCTATACCCGGAGCCAGACCCTCGGCGCGCGCGGTCTTTCCTACTACGGCATGGACTCGACATACGCCTCCACGCTGGTGATTCTGCGCCGAATCTTCAGCCAGGCGGCGAATCTGCAACGCGGATAGTCTCCCCAATCCAACTTTCGGATCGCGTTCAGCTAATTCGGATGAAATCCGCATACAGCTCTTGACAGCCAGGCACAAGAATGGTATCTTGAATCATGCGATCCCGAGGAGTTCCAACGGATCGACGCACTGCAAAGTCGGGTTACACCGACGGAGCAGAGTTCAGTCCCAACGGGCAACTGGAGGGATTGACCGAAAGTCCGGAGAGATTCGGGCGGACGGTTGGCAGGAAGAGAATAGTTTGCGGTGTCGGTTCTGCCGATACGCGAAACGAGTTCTCGGACTGATGAATGGGCGTCGAGAAGTGCAGGCTCGTCGGGATCGTTTTCTCGTGCCTTGCTTTGTGCATGGGCGGAATGTCTCGCCCCGGGCACGCTGTCCGAGCGCTAATCCTCGCTCGTTCGTGGAATCTCCTTCAGCCGCGCATACAGTTCGCTTCGCGGAAGGCCGGTCTGCTTTGCCACCGCCCGCGCGGCGGCGCTCGGGCTATCACCGGCGTCCAATCGTTCCGCGAGCAAGTGCAGCACGCGGTTGTCCTGCACGTCGAGCGATTCCGGCTCGTCGGATTTTGGGCCGATAATCAGCACAAACTCCCCGCGTGGTGTCTCTTTCTCATAGTGATCCCGAGCGGCTGAAATCGTCGTGCGCAGAATCTCCTCGTGAAGCTTGGTGAGCTCTCGTGCCAGCGCCAGCGGTCGATCGCCCAGCGACTGCTCCAGATCGGCCAGGCAGTGTGTCAATCGGTGTGGGGCTTCGTAGATCACGAGCGGATAAGGTACGTCGCTTACCCGGCTGAGTGCCTGTCTCCGATCCTTCTCCCTGCGCGGCAAAAAGCCGAGATAGAGGAATCCGTCCGGCACCAGCCCCGAAACAGGCACCGCCGCCGTCACGGCTGTCGCGCCTGGTATGGCGGTTACCGTGTATCCCGCCTGGATCACGTCCTTCACCAACACATATCCGGGATCGGATATCCCTGGTGTTCCGGCGTCGGAGATGAGTGCGACGTCGCCGTTGGTCAGCGCGGCCAGAATTTCGTCACGTCGAGTCGCGTCACTGTGCTCGTGAAAGCTGACCATCGGTGTCTCGATGGCATAGTGTTTCAACAGTCTGCCCGAGTGTCGTGTGTCCTCGGCGGCAATCAGCGATACCTCACCTAACACGCGTAGCGCGCGCAGCGTGATATCCTCCAGATTGCCGATCGGCGTTGCCACCAGAAAGAGCGTACCGATTGTCGACCGCCTTTCGCCCCGCTGGAGCGCTCCGGTATAATTCGCGTACGGACAAGGCACCACACGACATGAGTCCAGCCTCGGTTCCAGACAGAAAATAGGATAGGCATGGCGCTGCAGCCAAGCGGACACTCGGGAATCCCTGCCCAATCTCAGTCATTGTATCGGAAGTACCGGCCGACCTCGTTCGATCCGGACGAGTTGGTGGGGCAGGAGCATATCGCGCGTACGCTGCAGAACGCGATCGCGCTCGATCGCGTGGCGCACGCCTATCTCTTCTGCGGGCCGCGCGGCACCGGCAAAACCAGCACGGCGCGATTGCTTGCCAAAGCGGTCAACTGTTTGGATCAGGATCCGGCGGCGCGACCGTGCAACCATTGTGCCGCGTGCGATGCGATCAACTCTGGATCCGCGGTCGACATCATCGAGATCGACGCTGCTTCGAACCGTGGCGTCGACGATATTCGGGATCTGCGCGAGAAGGTCAAATACGCGCCAACCCAGTTACGGGTGAAGTTCTATATCATCGATGAAGCGCATCAACTAACTCGCGACGCCTTCAATGCCTTCCTTAAAACGCTCGAAGAGCCACCGCCGCACGTCAAGTTCGTGCTGGCGACCACCGAGCCGGACAAACTGCCCGACACGGTGGCTTCGCGCTGCCAGCGCTTTGACTTCCGTCGCATCCCATTGAGCGCCGCCATCGGTCGCCTGCGTACCATCTGCGAGAAGGAGGGGTTAGAGGTTGAGGACGATGCGCTCAACCTGATCGCCCGGCAATCGACCGGCAGCCTGCGCGATGCCGAGGGTCTGCTCGATCAGCTGGCGCTCTTCCGCGACGCCAGTGGTTCGAACGTGGTGACCGCCGACGCGGTGCGCGGTGTGCTTGGTCTGAGTCGCAACGAACGGCTGATCGAACTGGTCGACGCGCTGTCGAAACGGGATGCCGGAGCCGGTCTGCGCCTGATTGCTGACGCGGCCGAGAGTGGCGAGGACGTGCATCAACTGAATCGCCAATTTGTCGGTTACCTTCGTATGCTCCTTCATCTTAGAGCCGGTGGCCGAAACGAAGAGGCCGACGACGCTGCTCGCCAGCAAGCGAATGCGTTCACGCTGCAGGATTTGGTGCGCTTCACCCATGCATTCAGCGCGATTGAGGGCACGATAAACCGCGGTTCATTCGCGCAGTTGCCACTGGAGATCGCCTTTGTCGAGGCAGTGTTGCCGCCTGGAGGCCCACAACAAGCAGTGGCAGCGCCCGTCGAGTCAATCCAACAGCCTGAGCGTCCGGCCTACGTTCCTGCCGATCCGATGCGAGCCGTTCCCGGCGCCGCGCGTGGAGCCCGGCCATCTCGCCGAGAGCCATCTGACTTCGCCCCGCCGGATGAGGCGCCGCCAGTACGCCAGGCGGAGCCGCCGCGAACGCAAGCGCCCAGCACGGCGTCATCGCGCCCACAGATTGCCGATACGGCGCGGGAGCCGCAACCAGTGGTTGCCGACACCAGTCCGTCGCTGGAGCGGCTGGTTGCCAACTGGACGCAGATCCGCCGCGACGTCAAGACGGCGAATGCCCGACTTGCGGCACTACTTGCCTCGGCCGATCCATCGATCGTGCGTGACGATCAGGTTGTGCTGGTTTCCCCGTACGAGTTTCATCGCAACAAGCTGAACGAGGATAGCGCCCGTAGGGTGGTGGAGGACGTCATCAGTCGCTACATGGGCGCGGCGTTCCGTTTGATCTGCGTCGATCCCGACGATGCTCGCACACAGGTTCGACCGGCCAACACGCCGGCCGTCGATCATCCATCCAGCAATGGGAATGGCCACCGCCCAGTGGAGCAGATCGCACCAGAGCCCGAGCCTGACCCGATTGAGGATCCGCGGATACGTGCTGCCAAGAGTATCTTCAACGCGACCGAGCTCGAACCCGAGAACTAATTGTCAATATAGTCGATCCCGATTTCGCGTCACGACGTGGATTGCCGTAAGACGGGCTTGCCGCCGCTCGGTGATAGCGAGTAAAGGGAGAATGGTTCAATGCCTGTGTAGCGTTGCGGTTGTATCGCGCTGGCTGCCGCGATCGTTCGATAGATGAGCGTCTCTTTTCCCCACCAGAGATCAGTCACGGCATCGCCAGCATTGACGGTTATCTGCCGCATCGATCCGGACTGAACGTCCAGTAACCACAATCCGTAGAACTGACTACCCGCGTTGGAGGGGACGTAGATCGTGAACGCGGCCCAGTGACCGTCACGCGAGAACACCGCGTTGGCCACGCCGGCAACCGGCGCGAACTGTGCCGCCGCGACCACAAGCCGATTCTTCGCGGTCGTCGTGTCGATGATGAAGAGATCTCCCGTTCCCGTCGGACTGGAGGCCGCCTTTTGCACATAAGCGATACGGCTATTTGGTAGCCAGGTCGCGCTCATCACCGGCTCACCGGTGCTACCGCCATCGACCAGTTTGTGCACCGTACCGCCGTTCAACGAGACACTGTAGAGGCTGGTGGAACGGTCGGGTAGCGCGGGATCAAGGAACAGAAGCGTCGATCCGTCCGGGGAGATGCTGAGGGCGCCAGCAAAGCGCTTCGCGTCGGGCGGCACGATCTGGCTGATAGTGCCGTCTTTCGTGACGGTCGAGATGGATCCGTCCTGACGTGCGACGGCGACCAGATTCCCATTTGGGGACCAGGCGATCGATTGAATATCGCCACCCCGATCTCCCTTATCGTCGCTCGGGATCTTAAGCGCTACATCCACGACCGATGAACCATCCGACTTGAGGTCTGCCAGGTGCTCCTCGTTCTTGTCGGTGGAGAGATAGATGACCGCGACCTGACTCCCGTCAGGCGAGGGGGCGTACGCGAGAATGTTGTGACCGGCCAGCACTGGTGCCGGGTTTCCTGATTGGGCCGGAATCTGCCACAGATCTCCGCCGCGAGTGAAGTAGATCCATTCAGCCATCGGAACGTTCGCGGCAGTCGAGCCGTTCGGTGAAGAGTTGACGGCGGTGGCGGGGGTGGCCGCAGTGCCAATCGCAGAAGGCGACGCAAGAGACGAGGGCTGAGCATAAGCGGGAATTGACGTTTGCGAGGCTGAAATGGCGACCTGTCCTGGTTGTACCGCTCGCTGATCGAAGTCCTCGGAACAGGCGGACAGAACAAGCACGCTGCACAGGATGACGACCGTGCCGACTGCACGGGGCCATCGCGAGACTGTTGAGTTGAGCCACCGCTTGAAGCTCGACGGCACCTGCTGCCCCTCGGTCGCGGAAAACGTACCTCATCAGTGTACCCCGATAGTAACGAACGCGCGCCATTGCTCGCAAATCGGGCGATCTCGAGCGGTGTTGTTACCCGACGTACGTGCGTTCGTACGCATGTTCATGGTGACTCACTCCAGCAATGTGCTACACTCGCGGGTGTGCCTCATCGGCACGAAGATCGATCTCAAACTGGCTGGAGAGGTGCCGTTACGATGAAGCTGAGCCTCGAAGAAGTCGACCACGTTGCCATGTTGGCGCGGCTCGGGCTCGCGCCGGATGAGCGCGAACGTATGCGCGATCAGCTGTCGTCTATCCTGGAGCACATCAGCCTGCTCGAAGAGATCGACACCGAGGCTATCCCGCCAACGGCGCAGGTCATCACCCTGAACAATGTGATGCGAACCGACGACGTTCGGCAGTCATTGCCGATTGACGACGTGCTGCGCAATGCGCCCCGAAGCGAAGACCAGATGTTCAAAGTCAATGCGGTGCTGGACGAATCCTGAGAGCGAGGTCTGCTTGTCTGTCGAACTGACATCGTTGACGGCCAGTGAGGCCCGGCGTGGACTCGATCACCGAGACTTCAGTGCCGAGGAACTAACGGAAGCGCACCTCGAACGTGTCGAGCAGCTCGAGCCGAGCGTGCATGCGTTCATCAACGTGATGGACGCGGTGGCGCGGCAGCAGGCCCGGGTGGCCGATCGGCGCATCGCTCGCGGCGAGAGTTCGCTCCTCACCGGAATCCCTGTCGCGCTCAAGGACATCCTTTGCACCGTTGACGCGCCGACTACGGCCGCGTCTCGAATGCTCGAGGGATATCAATCGGTATACGATGCGACGGTCGTGCGTCGATTGCGCGATCAGGGCGCTATTTTCGTCGGTAAGGCGAACACCGATGAATTCGCTATGGGCTCGTCAACCGAGAACTCGGCGTTCTTTACCACGCGCAATCCATGGGATCTGAATCGTGTCCCCGGCGGAAGCAGTGGTGGCTCGGCCGCCGCGGTGGCCGCGGGCGAGGCGATGCTTTCGCTTGGATCGGACACCGGTGGCTCAATTCGTCAGCCGGGCGGGTTTTGCGGCGTGATTGGCATGAAGCCAACCTATGGACGGGTCTCTCGTTTTGGGCTAATCGCCTTTGCCAGTAGTCTGGATCAGATTGGGCCCTTCGCGCGCACCGTTCGGGACGCCGCGATGATGCTCGAGGCGATTAGCGGCGTCGATCGCTACGACTCGACCTCGGTCGATTTGCCGGTTCCCTCCTATACGAATCTGTTGGATAACGCGACCGGGTGATCTGCGTGGCGTCAAGGTCGGCGTTGCGCGTGAGTATCAAATCGAGGGCGTCCAACCGGGCGTGCAGAGTGCCGTCGACGCCGCGGTCGAAGATTTGCAGCGGCTCGGCGCGGACATCGTCGAGGTCAGCCTGCCCCACACCAAATACGCGCTGGCGACGTATTACATCGTCGCTCCCGCCGAAGCGAGCGCCAACTTGGCCCGCTTTGATGGAGTCAAATATGGGCTAAGCCTTGACGCGGACAACCTGCTCGAAAGCTACATGCGAACGAGGGGCGAAGGTTTCGGCCCCGAGGTTAAGCGTCGCATCATGCTCGGCACCTATGCCCTGAGTTCCGGCTATTACGATGCCTACTACGTGAAGGCACAGAAGGTCCGCACGTTGATCAAGCGTGACTTTGATGAAGCCTTCGAGAAGGTGGACGTCATCGTTACTCCGACGTCGCCGACTGTCGCATTCGCCGTTGGTGAGCGGACCACCGATCCGATTCAGATGTACCTATCAGACATTTTCACCATTCCGGCCAATATGGCCGGAATTCCCGGCGTTGCGGTTCCCTGTGGCTTCTCCGACGGGATGCCGGTAAGCCTGCAGTTCATGGGCCGTGCATTCGATGAACCGACGGTTTTGCGGGTCGCCCACGTCTACGAACAATCGACCGACTGGCACAAGCAGCGCCCCGTCCTCGCCGCCGCGGGATCCGCGGAATCGAAGTAGGTCCTCATGAGAAATCTCTTCGCGGCGATCGCGGTGTCATTCGCGCGAATGCGCGGCCGATTGGTTATTGCCATCGTGCTGTTGATCGGTGCCTACTTCGTGGTCGCGTTTGGTGAGCAAGCCTGGAAGGCGAGACAGCTTCAAGGGGAAGTCGCCGAGCGACAGGCCGCCGTCGACCAGGCCCAGGCGCAGAACCAAGCATTGCAAGCTCAGCTGAAGGACTACTCCAGCGACAAGTATCTGGCCTACGTGGAGAGCGCCGCGCGGCGCGATCTCAATCTCTCACGACCGGGTGAAACGGTCCTATTAGTCCGCTGGCAAGGCGGGGCAACTCCGACGCCAACGGTTATTTCCGCGGCGACGCCCACGCCCGCGATCCAGCCTGCGCATAAAAGCAACTGGAGCAAGTGGCTGAGCCTCTTTGGTGTTCACTGATCGACTGAAAGCGAATCTCGGTTTCACGGGGACGCGCCGTGGCGGACGTTCGATCTATCCAGTTTCCGCCAGCGCGGGGCATTTCAGCCCACAGCCAGGGTAATCTCTGGCGAGACTACCGTGGACTCGTGGGCTGCTGAACCAGGCCATGAGACAGCGCGTAGATAGCTGCCTGGGTACGATCTTTCACGTCGAGCTTCTCGAACAGGATCGACAGTCGATTCTTGATCGTGCTCTCGGCCAGGCTGAGCTCATAGGCGATTTCCTTGTTGCTCAAACCCTGTGCGACCAGGCGGAGCAACTCGATCTCACGCTCAGTCAACGAAGCCAGACCGTCTTCTTCCTGTAGATGGGACATCCTGCGGAACTCGGAGAGCAGGGTGGCGGCCATCTTGGGCTCGATCACGGAAGCACCGCGAGCCGCGGCACGAATGGCGTCGATGACTTTGGTTGCATCCGTATTCTTCAGCAAATAGGCATCGGCACCAGCGCGGACGGCACGAATGACGTGACCATCTTCGCTGAACATGGTCAGGATGATGACCTTGATTCCGGGAATCTCGGCCTTCACGTCTCGCGTCGCTGAGACACCGTCGATGCCCGGCATGCTGATGTCCATCAGGATCACATCCGGATGCTTTTCTTCTGCGATGTTGAGTACCGAACTTCCATCGCCAGCTTCACCGACGATCTGAATGTCCGGCTCACTCTCAAGCAAGTGTCGTAACGCCTGACGGAAGAGGACGTGATCGTCCGCCAACATGACCGCAATCGGACGCCGGCTCGAAACGACCGGCGGACCTTGCTCGGAGTGCCCAGGATCTGTGGATTCGAATGAAGTCACTGCGAACCTCCAACAGACGGCTCTCCCAAAACACAGTCGGAGTGTACGTTTTGGGCGGAAAGTCAACGATAGCCCAAAAGCCCTAACCCCCCGCGGTCCAATCGTGGCGCGGGCTGCGGCAGGCATGACGAATCTGTCATAATGCCTGTGACCCATATGAGTGACTTTGACGGCACTTCGGGAAGCGCATCGCGATCGATTGGGAAGCGACAACGCGACTGGTGGAATCCCAAGCCGAACAACAGCACATCGCGCGAGCGCAACGAGGAGATCTCGCCGCCTTCAATCTGCTGGTTGAGCAGTATGAACGGCTGGTCTTCGCGGTCTCCTTCCGGCTGCTCCGCGATCGACAGCAAGCCGAAGACGTCACGCAAGAGACCTTCATTCGCGCCTATTCCTCAATTCGCCAATATCACGGTGGATCGTTCCGCGCCTGGTTGACTCGCATCGCGACCAATCGCTGCTATGACGTGCTCCGCAGTCTTCAACGTCGGCCCGCGGCATCGCTGGACGCCCAGGTGGTGGAGCAAGAACCACAGTGGAGTGTCGAACCGGTGCCGGACGATCCGGAACGCGTCGCCATGCGCTGGGAGCTCGGTCGACGGTTGGAGCTCGCGCTCGACCTCTTGCCGGAAGATCAGCGATTGGTGGTGCTGCTCTACGACGTGCACGGATATGCCTATGAGGAGATTGCCGAGATTGCGAGTGTATCGCTGGGTACGGTGAAGTCGCGCTTGAGCCGGGCACGGGCCCGTCTGCGTGACACGCTGCGGGCGGACAAGGACGCACGGGAACTTTTTGAAAGCGTTGGTCGTCATCTCAGTGACGACGATGCTGCCGCAGATCAGCAATCACGGCAGCCTGGGAAAGCAGAGCGAGCGGAATGACGACCCGGCCATCACGACGGGATGGCGATGCAGTGCAAGGCGCTCATCTGACTGAAGATGAGCTGTCTGCCTACATCAATGCAGAGATCACTGAATCGGACGCGCTCGAGCGGTTTCGCGCGCACGTCGACGAGTGCGCCGCGTGCCGCGAACGGCTCGAGGGCATGCGCACCGTGGTCTTATTGCTCAATCGGTCGAACCAACCGGTTCCGTCACGCTCATTCAAGCTTGAGCCGAGCATGTTGGCTCCCGCACCGGCAGCGATCGATCCCTGGATCATTCGGATACAGCCGGTGGCGAGACGGCTCACGGCAATCGCGGCAGCATTACTGCTCGTCATTGTCGTGGCGGACGTGGTCGCACATCAGGGCTCGAGTGTTGGCAATCCACCCTCGAGTCGAAACGTGACGACGTCGGTGCAGACGACGAGCGGTGGTGCGCAGTCGTTCGCCTCCAGTGCGGGGGCGACGGCAGCAGCTACGGCGGCCTCGGCGGCTCCCGCGGTGGTCGAATCTGGCTCTGCCCCAACCTCTGATTCCCAGAAGAGCGCGACGGAGGCGCCTCAGGCGGCACCGATTACGGCGGCTGCGCCGCAGACGCACACTCGCCTCTCTTACTGGAGATTGCTCGAACTCGCGGTCGGTGTCGTCGTCGTCTGGCTCTTGTTCATGTCGGTTGCGCTGCCTCGAATCCGAGGATAATCGATTTATCCTGAGCGCGATCGCGATTGGAGGACGACTGTGGTGACACTCAAACGCTTTGCTCTGGCCGCTGGAATCGTATTTGGCCTGGTTCTATCCGCCGGGCTGCTCGCGGCGATCGGAGACGGTCAGTTGGGCAAGACGAATCAGGCGGCGGCCGACACGCCGTCGGCGCAGCATTCGATCACGGTGACGGGTGAGGGGACCGTCTACGCCAAGCCGGACACCGCGCACGTGACGCTCGGCGTTCAGATTCAGAACGCGGATCTCGCGACCGCGCAGTCGCAGGCGACCAAAGACATGAACGCGGTCCTTGCGTCGCTGAAGAGTGACGGCATCGCGGATAAAGACATCAAGACGGTCAACTACTCGATCAACGTCAACCAGGACCAGAAGGGCTCCGGTCAGGTCGTCGGTTACACGGTGACGAACATGGTCGACGTGAAGATCAGCCAGATCGACAACGCAGGCAAGATCATCGATGACGCCGTCAAGGCCGGCGCCAACCACGTCGGTGGAATTCAGTTCACGGTTGAGAACATGGATACGCTGATGCAGCAGGCGCGCGAGCAAGCCATGAACGACGCGCACGCCAAGGCGGCCCAGCTGGCCAAGCTCGGCGGCGTAACGCTGGGCATGCCAATTCAGATCTCGGAGGGCAGCGTCTCGACGCCACGGCCGTACGCGGCATCCGGAGCGAGCGTCGCGGATAGCTCGGTGCCGATCCAGACGGGGCAGAACGCGATCACGGTGACGGTTACGGTCAACTACGGGTTCTAGGAAAGAAGTCTGGTAGATCAGGGGTAGGGGCGAAGCTTGTCTTTGCCGTTGAACGTGAGCACCGGTCGCCAAACGCGACCGGTGCTTGAAGCGTCTTATGATTGGCGTCGGGCCATGCGGGAACCAAAGCGCATCCATGCGATCCGGCCGCTTTCGTCACGCAAGAATTCACCCTGACCGCCTTTGAACGGTGCGTCGAGCGCCAGGATCTGCTCACCTTCTCGCAGTGAGATACGCGTGGGTGGCGGCGTCGGACCCGGCTTGGAGTCCGCTCTCGGGAAGCCACCCTTTGGCTTCGACTGCAGCTTCAACTGGCCGCTTTCGATTGAAATCTCGATGTCGCTCAGCGCCGCCGTGTAGCGTCCCGCGTATTCCTCGAGATCCGCAACCGACTTCTCCATTTCGGGAGCATACGTTTCAACTATCCCCAGGTAGTGTTCCAAGGCCCACTTGAGCGCATTGCCGAAGAGTTCGGTGCCCGTGTATGTGTTGGTGAGCACGCTGATGGCGAATCCGCGCGACGGAACCATGCGGAACAGCGAAAGCTGTCCGTTAGTGCCTCCCGTGTGTCCGATCGTTCGAACGCCGCCGATATCCTTGACCATCCAGGAAATGCCGACCGCTCCGGCGCCACTACCGGCCGGTGTCGACGGTGACTGCATCTCGTCCATTGACGAGCGCTGGAGCAAACGCTCACCGCTTGGTGTGGTGCCGTCCCCCATCTGAAAACGGGCGTACGTGAGCTGATCGCGAACGGACGAAGCAATGGCTCCGGCAGGGTAGGTCGCTCGGGTCAATCCCCAGGGCTGGGCTACTTCAAGCTTCTCCTCTTTCATCACGTGACCGACTGAGAAGCGGTGAACCATGACGTCCTCCGGGAAGAGGAAGGATTTGGTCATACCGAGCGGCTCGAAGATCATTTGGTGAATCGCTTGCTCGTAGGTGAGGCCGGTCACCACCTCGATGACGCGGCCGGCGATGTAATAGCCGGAATTGTTGTAGGAGAAGAACTTCCCGAGCGGCATCAATTGGGGCAGGTTGACCATGCGCTCGACGATGAGGGCACGCGCGTCATCGCCCGGCCCGGCGTCGTCGAAGTAGTCTCCGACCCAACCGCCGGTGTGGTTGAAGATGTGCCGCATGGTGACATTCGCGGCGGTCTCTTCCGACGAGAGCTTCAGATCGGGGAGGTAGGTGCGGATCGGGGCGTCGAGGTCCAGCTTGCCCTGCTCCACGAGCTGCATCGCCACCGTGGCCGTGAATGTCTTGGTGATCGAACCGATCTGAAACAAGGTGTCGGTATCGACCTGCAGCGGATTGGTGACGCTGGTCACGCCGAATCCGGCAGTGTACTCATTGCCGTCGAACTGGATTCCGAGCGCTACTCCGGGGACTTTCAGCCGATCCATTTCGGATTTGACGTAGCTCGAAAGCTGTTCAAAGAGGTCTGCGGCGTTCGCTGCTGACACGATTGATTCCCTTTCCCTGAATACCCGTCTCGCATCACGACAACTGCGGTTTGAACGCGCCATACACAGCGTGTCCATACCACATCCAGAAGCAGTCGCTTCCGGTCAGCCCCGCCTGTTCGAACCACTGCAACTGCTCGTGCAGTTGAGAAGGCATGTCGAACTCCACATCCGGCGTGGCGAAGTGATTCCAACCATCATCCACGAACGTCTGATAGAAGTCGAGCGTTCCGGTCGTTCGAACCGATTGCTCTTTGACGTAGGCATCCCACATACGCGCATTCAAATGCCAGCCTCGTTCGGTGGTCGGCTCGATCAGGTCCTGAATCAGCAGCGCTCCACCCGGCTCGAGTCGATCTGCCAGCTTTCGGTAGAGGTGTTGCTTGCCCTGGCCATCGAGATGGTGGAGAGCCAGAGATGAAACGAACAGATGGACCTGCCCCGGCAGTTCGTCGAGCCAGCGATCGTCGAAAAGATCGAACTCTCGGGTCGCGAATCGATCGCCGAAGTGAGCCAACCCGATTGCAGCGCTGCGCAACATTGTCTCGGATCCGTCGAGTCCGATGACGCGAGATGCCGGATAGCGTTCGAGAATCGCGCGGCTAAGTGGGCCCGAGCCGCAACCGAGATCCACGGCGACAAACGCGGTCTCGGAGCTGAAGGGGATGAGCGAGGTCAGCACGGCATTCTGCTCGGCCCGATGTGGGAAAACGACATCGGCAAAGTGCAGGAACTGCCGCGAGTTCTCTTCGCTCCACTGGTTTTCACTTTCGCTGTCGGTCATGGGCAGTCCTTTCGTGTCGATGTGAACCAGTCATCACCTGGTGTCTGCGTCAGGTCATGATAGCCGAGCCACGCGCGCTTGCCAGTATTCCGCTCGCGGATGAGAGACCGGCCGCTTGACCGTTGACTCTCTCACTATTGCGACTATAATCATTCTTGAGAATGAGAGCGACTCAGAAGGGGTCAAGTGGTGCAACTGTCCAAAGCCGACGCGATTCTCCATCCGGTCCGCATCCGGATCGTACGGTCTCTCGCATCTGGAGCTTCGGGGAGACGGCTCACCGCGCGGCAGATTGGGGAAGAACTTCCGGATGTCTCACAGGCCACCCTGTACCGGCATCTCAAAGGCCTGGTCGAGATCGGTGTCGTCGAGATTGTCGATCAGCACGACGTGCGTGGCACGGTGGAGCGTGTCTACGGATTGCCAGTTGGCGGCGCCGTGCTGGATGCCGATGACGTTCGACATCTATCGCGCGATGAGCACATGCGGTACTTCACGACATTTGCGGCAGGGCTGTTGGGGGATTTTGCACGCTATCTTCAGCGCGATAGCATCGATTTCGCCAGGGACGGGGTTGGCTACCGTCAGGAGGTGTTCTACCTCTCGGACGATGAAATGGCCGAATTCTTACGAAACCTCGGCTCAGTGGTCATGCCGGTGCTGCAGAATGGTCCGGCGCCGGGCCGAAAACGCAGAATGCTGACGACGGTCATGATGCCGACGGACGAACCGCAGGAACCGACCGAGTCAGACAGAAAGGATTGAATTCGTGATCGTCGTAACGTCGGAAAACATCAAAGGCTACGAAATCGTTGAGGTTAAAGGGCCGGTCTTCGGGGTGGTGGTGCGCAGTCGAGGACTGGGCGGCAACATCATGGCCGGACTGCGATCGATCGCCGGCGGTGAAATCCATGAATACACACAGATGCTCGAAGAAGCGCGAATGCACGCCCTCGACCGCATGGTGAACAATGCCCAGAAGATGGGTGCCAATGCGGTGAATATGATGCGCTTCGATTCGTCCGAGATCGGCCAGACCATGAGCGAGATCGTCGCCTACGGTACTGCCGTCGTCGTGAGACCGGAGTAGGCGTCCCATGCTACGCGGCTGTCTGGTGGTAGCCGGTGTGGTAGGAGTGGCGATCGGTGCGCTGATGATCGCGGCTGGAGCGGCGGTTCCGGCCGCGATCGAACTGCTTGTCACTGGTGTCGTAGTGGTGATCGCGTTGGTTTTCGAACGTCGCGGTTACCATCCCAAGGTCAATCGGTCCGTCGGCCACTGGGAGGAGACCGGAGAGAAATTCGTCGACCCCACGTCCGGCCACCTGATTGAGGTTCGCTATAACCCGGAGACGGGCGAGCGAGACTACGTCGACAAGGGTCCCGACGAGTAGACGCTGGTCGTAGCTTCGGACTCGTCGGGACTATCAAGAAAGCTTGCGGAAGAAAGATGCACTCGGGAACGTTGCTTCTCCTGCTATCGCCGATCATCGCGATCGAGATTGGCTTGATGATCTTTTCCCTCTACGACCTGTCCCGGCCGCAGCGGCGCGTGAAGGGTGAGAGCAAGATCGTCTGGCTGTTGATCATCGTGCTGCTCAATTTGGTCGGTCCGTTGCTCTACCTGATCGTCGGACGTGAGGAAGCCTGATGGCCGCGGCGATTACCTGTGAAGGACTGGTGAAGCGCTATCGAGATGTGACGGCCCTCGATCACCTCGATCTGACGGTTCCGGAGGGATCGGTCTTCGGCTTTCTGGGGCCGAATGGCGCGGGCAAGACCACGGCGATTCGTCTGCTCACCGGACTGGCGCATGCGACCGAAGGACGAGCGACCGTGGCGGGAATCGACGTCGCGACCGACAGCGTTGCCCTGCGCCAGCGGATCAGTTACCTGGACCAGCAGCCCCACTTCTACGAATGGATGCGTGGGCGGGAGGTCCTGGAATTTGTGGGAGAACTGTTCGGGCTGTCTGGCTCGGAGTTGGCCTCGCGAGTAGATGAGATGTTGCGGTTGACCGGTCTGACCGATGCCTCGCGGCGTAAGGTCGGCGGCTACTCCGGAGGTATGCGCCAACGGCTGGGCTTGGCCCAGGCGTTGATCAACTCACCGGAGGTGCTCTTTCTGGACGAGCCGGTCAGCGCGCTTGATCCCGCGGGACGACACGATTTGCTGGAAGTAATCGATCAACTGCGAGGACGAACGACGGTCTTCATGTCATCCCACATTCTGGCTGATATTGAACGCGTCTGCGATCGAGTCGCCATCATCAATCAGGGCAAGCTGATCGTCGAGGCGACCGTTTCGGAGCTTCAATCACGTTACGCGTTGCCGGTCTTTGTGCTCGAGTTCGAGCGTGGGGATGATCCACGGATTGGCGGACTCGTTGATCAGATTAGCCAGTGCTCATGGAGCGGTAACGTGACGCACGATCGGGATACGCTTCGGGTTGCGACCTCCGATCCCGAAGCTGCCGGTGGCCAATTGCTCCGTCTGGTCGCAGACACTGGCATGCCACTCGTCCGCTTCGAACGAGCGCGGCCGAGTCTGGAAGACATCTTCCTGAGCCTGGTCTCCGGCAATTCAGACGTCAGCGACGAGGTCCTATCATGAATCGCATATCGGTCCTGCTTCGGAAGGATCTGCGAGAGCAGTGGCGGACGCTACGATTACCGGTAGTGGCATTGATCTTCTTCGTCTTTGGGTTGGCGTCGCCCGTGCTGGCCAAGTACACACCAGAGCTCATCTCACACGCTGGCGGCAACATTCAGATCACGGTGCCTACTCCAACACTGGCCGACGCAGTCGATCAATTCATCAAGAATCTTGGCCAAATCGGGACATTCGCTGCGATTCTGCTGGCTATGAGTTCGATCGCCCGTGAACGCGAGCGTGGGACCGCGGCGCTGGTGCTGAGCAAGCCGGTGAGTCGACCGGCGTTTCTCGGTTCGAAGTTCACCGCGTTGCTGGTGACGTTGGGGGTCAGCGTCGTGGTGGGAGGTCTGGCGGATTACGCCTACACCGCCGCGTTGTTCCGCACGATGACGGTGCCCGGCTTCGTAGCGTGCTGCGCGCTCCTCTTCTTGAGCACCGCGGTGTTCGTCGCGGTCACATTTCTCGCCAGCACCTTGATCGGGTCGACCTTGCCAGCGGCGGGAGTCGGGCTTGGCGTCTATTTCCTGGCGGCAATCGCAGGAACGATCCAGCGGGTGAACGATCTGCTCCCAGCCGGCCTCGCGGCACCTGCCAAAGCACTGGCGTTGGGTGATTCACCACCACACCTCTGGGTTTCGCTCGGGTTCAATCTGCTCTGGATCGCCCTGTGTCTGGCCGGTGCGTGGCTCTCGTTTCGGTCACAGGAGTTTGGAAGTTGATCGCGCGCGACGGTCGGGCATTTTCGGCGCGTCGACTGTGCGATGTGGATGCAATTTGCTCCATTTGATTAGATTAGATGCTCGCTGTGATGCGTCACGGTGACGTAGCGAGACAGGGATTCCGGTAGTTCGATTGGCCGCTGTGGAGCGCGAAGTTGCTCGGCGCGAAGACGCGCCCGTGCCCGGAGCTCCAATTCAGCACCCGCGTCACGCACGCGGAGATACTCCTCGAGCAGCCGGTAGTGCGTTCGCATTGCGTCGATCCAGCACTCGGCCAGCAATTGACGTCGTTGGTCGTCGCTGAGACGCGAATCGTGTCGGATCTGGCGTACCTGCTGTTCAAACTCGATGCGATTACGCTTCATGGATTGATCGATCCGCAGCGTCGACACGGGCGCACCGCTTCCTGAAACAACGTCACCGAATTACTCTCACGGTTCGATCGTAGTGCCGCAGAGTTCCCTGAAAGTTGCCAAGTGACTGCCGTTCTCACTTCAGATACCATTGACACATCGTCGGATACCGAGACGCGTCGTCGGGTTATCGTCGCCCTGTCGGGTGGGGTCGACAGCGCCGTGGCCGCGCTGACGCTGCGACTCGCGGGATGGGAACCGATTGGGGTGCATCTGCGCTTGTTCGATTCCGACCCAGAGTCACCGACGGAGGGTGTCTGCTGCGGTGATCAGGCAGCATCGGATGCCCGCATGGTCGCGGCAGGTCTGGGCATACCCTTCTACATCCGTGATCTGCGCTCGCTCTTCGGCCGTGAAGTCGCCGATGCGACCGTGGATGCGTACGCCCGTGCCGAGACCCCGAACCCATGTCTGAACTGCAACCATCGTGTGCGCATCCCGTCGTTGCTGCGCCTGGCAGAGAGTCTGAATATCGGGATCGTGGCAACGGGCCATTACGTGCGCAAGGTTCGGCGCGGGGATCGCTGGTTTCTGGCAGAAGGACACAACCTGAAGCGGGATCAGTCCTATGCGCTGTACCGGCTGACTCATGATGACCTGGAACGTCTCGAGTTCCCACTTGGTGAGCTCGACAAGGAGACTGTTCGCTCGCGTGCCAGTGCAGCCGGATTGCCTGTAGCGACCAAGGCGTCGTCCGTCGATCTCTGTTTTGCTAAGACAGCTGGCGGTGTGGGCAATCTGGTGGTCTCGGCTCGCCCGGAGGCCGGAGCGCCAGGTCCGCTGGTGGACGAGGATGGGCGCGTGGTTGGTTCGCATCGCGGCATCGCCTACCTGACGGTGGGACAGCGAAGTGGCCTGCAGTGGTCGCGCACGACGCCGGAACGCCGGTTCGTGTCGTCGATCGATGCTGAGTCTCACGTCGTCACCGTGGCCCCCCGTGAGCGAATCGCGACGCAATCAGTCGAATTGCGTGATCCAATTTGGCATGACGAACTGCCGCCTGTGAGTGACGCCCGAATTCGCTATCAGGGACCGCGTTTCCCAGTCGAATGCGACGGCGAGACCGTGCGGTTCTTGCGACCAGGTCCGCCACTGGCCGTGGGACAGGCGGTCGTCCTCTACGATGGTGCGCGCGTGCTCGGGGGCGGCATCGCCGCTAAGGTAACTCGGGGCTGATCCGGGCCGTCGAGCAGGTGCGCGCAGGTTAAGGACCGACCACAGGCGCTCCTGCTTCTCACTCGGACGTCATCTGAAAGACAAATTGTGCGTTTGGCACAACTTCAGGCAACGGGCAGGCGATTCTTGCTTGAATCACAGCAGCTGTGCGCGAGGATCGACCCAGCCTGATGATATGGCTGGGTCCACTCTGGTTGCGGAGGCTTCGCGTCTTGTGCCTCCCCATATCACGCGACAAACATGGCTACTGATCGGTTGCCCGATGTGCGGCGTCCTTCGCCTTGTCAACGGCCTTGTGCGCCATGTCGTCAACGGTCTGGTTGACGGCATCACTCTCCATCGCCTTGTCAATCGCATCTCCGGCCATGGACTGTACACGGTCCATGGCGGTGGCGTGCGCCTCCCCAAGAACCTGATCTTCCTTCTGAGTCTCAGGAACCGCATAGCCTACCGCGAAGCCGACGCCGAGAGCGATAGCTGCCGCGGCAAGTGGGTTGTTCTGCATGAATCCCTGAATTGTTCCCTGTGCCTGCCCGGCCACGCGCTGGGCCTGGCCAGCGTATTGGTGCATCTGATACTGGGCCTGATCGGCTACTTGACCGGCTCGCTGGCTCGCTTGATTGGCGACATTCTGGGCACGATCGCTGGCCTGGACGGCCATACGCTCGGCATTGCCCTGAACGCGCGAACCCGTGCGCGTGGTCGAATAATCAGACTGGTAGCGTGGTGTGGATGGCGGCGTGCCGATGTAGTCTACGTGTGTCGACGCCCGGTGGGTGTCCTGGTCGCGACTGGACATCAACAGCCATCCGGCACCAATCGCGATCAGCGCGGTTGGCACGGGATTCTGTTTGAGTGTGTCCATAAGTGATGTCCCGGCTTCCTTGGTTCGTTGCTCGGCGGTATTCATCATATCTTCCGCCCGGCCGACAGTCGCCTCATGCGCCGCCAGTTTCGCTTCCTCTCGTAGGCGAGCAGGGTCGAGATGATATTGAAGCTCATCGATGGTCTGTCCCATGTCGGCTCTGGTCGCTTCGATATCTTCTCGCAACTCCTCAGCAGTCTCCTGATCGGGCGGCGTATCTCGATTCATACTCGGGTCGGTCCAGTTCGTGTAGTCGTTCATCTTGCCTGCTCCTTCATCCATTCCTTATCCTCCTGCAGCGTCTCGACGGTCTTCTGCGGCGTTGGATTGATGCTGGAGAGCTTGGTCCAGTAGTACCAGGCGATCGCTCCACCAATGGCTATCGTCACAGCGCCGATGATCAGAGCCGATAACCACCAGTCAAGGACAATCGCGAGCGCGATTACGGCCGTGGCAAGCAGGACGAGGAATCCTCCATAGATGATGGAACCGGCGGCGACTAACCACGCGACGTCGATGCCTGCTTTGGTTGTCTTCTGCGTCAGTTCCTTCTTGGCCAGGGTGACCTCGTCTCGAACCAGACGACTCATGTCGCGGGAAAGATCATTGAAGAGATCGCCGATGGCGCGTTCTTCTCTCCTACCCTGTTGCATCGTTATCCCTCCTTGACTCCGAGCGAGTTGCGGAATAATCGGAATCCTGCTCAGGTACAACCGGTGTATCGCCCGAGACGTCCGGATTGGTATTTGGGGCGTAATCCGCGGTGGTTGGCGTGACGGCGTTATCAATACGGGTCACGTCATCGGAGTCGGGCCGGGGGCGAATCTGAGCGCCATATTCGGGGTAATTGGGCTCGTCATATGGCGAGTGATACCCGGTGCTGGCCGGCTGCGTCCGATATCCCGGACTTTGGTATGACGATGACTGCGGCCGCGACGCTTTCAGGAAACGAGCGGCGAGCATTCCGAGCGCGAACGCGCCACCGACAAGAAGCATCGGCTGATTTCGCCCGAAGCGCTCCGCCTCATCGATCAGATCGTTGATGGTCTGGCCTTTGAGGTAACCGGCAAAACTGTCGATTTCGTCGGCCGCCTGATCGGCGTAACCAGCGAACATACCCTGATTTTGATCTCTCATCTGGTCACCAGCCTGACGCAGTGCGTCCGCTACACCTGAAATGGTGCCTGCTGCCTGATTCTTCCGCTGACTGGCCTGATCCTTCGCCACCTGTTCGGCCTTATCGATGTACGGCCTGGCGGCATTCTGGGCCTTATCGGCGTACTGTTCGGCCACGTCCTGCGCCTGGTCAGTCATCTGACCGGCCTTGTTCTTGGCTCGCTGTGCGGTGTGCTTGGCCTGGTCGGTCGAGTGACCGGAGCCATATTGTTCTGACATCAGTGCATCGGTCCTTTCGTACCTCTCCGATCGAGGCATTGTCGTTTGGAGTCTCACGCCACGAATGGCGGTGTCTGAATATGGAATTGGCGTATTGGGGCGTAGCATCCCCTACGGTCTATCAAGCACTGATCGTGCCAACTGTAAGCGTGAGAGAAACTATTCATGGAAAACGTAGATTTGCGGAGGATTCGCAGACAGAGAACGGGTCGAATTAGGACAGTCGTTAGGCAGATGTAGAGTCAGGTGTCGTCGCTGGGCAATGGTCAAGCAACGCTTGACTTGGGAACAGATGCGTGTCTGTCCGGGCAGGTCGGAGGTCGTCGAATTCGTTCGGCAACGTCAACACAGTCGCCCAGCGACTCTATTCCCGGGCTAGAAGACGAAGCCCGACCCGCAAGCGGGTACGCCGAGGGGTTGAGTTATTGCTGATCGTGCAATGAGATTGGAGAGATAATACGGTTTTTAGCCTTCAGGGTCAGTCCCGGTTGTGGACTTCGTCGTTGTAGCCCTGTGGCTTATGGAGATTGACAATTATTTCGGCACCACGAGATTCCGAGCCCAGTAGCCACAGGTGCCGCTGCTACATCACCTCGTCTCTTTTCAGCGCCTTTAGTGCGCTTCGGCTCTATAGCCCGGTCGCTTTAGCGCCGGGCGACCGTGGCTGCGTTACCGGGTCAATTGTTCAATCACCCTCAGCCCAGGGCGAACGTGGTCGCGTCACCCCGGTAATTGTTCAGCCAGCATCATTCGCCGGGCTATTGGGACCAACCCCTCTGAAGTTGCTCCACAACTCACTGAACGAGTATGAAAGCCACACCTATACTGCGCAAGGCGAAATAACTCAACCTGCTCGCGGCACCCGTTCACGTAT
Source organism: uncultured Chloroflexia bacterium (assembly GCA_963782955.1). Lineage (GTDB taxonomy): Bacteria > Chloroflexota > Chloroflexia > Thermomicrobiales > Thermomicrobiaceae > CALAGB01. The sequence goes on from CAWALJ010000005.1 coordinate 239,167, forward strand.
CGGTCTTCGCAAAGGTCAGCGCGGCGGCTTTTGCGCTGCTCGATGCGAGTGTCTCGTTGAGCTAGTCGGTGCGGTTCCAATTACCGGAACGGCCGCCACTCTTGTGTTCGAGGCGAATCTCACCAATGACCATGCCGCGATCGATCGCCTTGACCATATCGTAGATGGTGAGTGCTGCCGCGCTGACGGCGGTGAGCGCTTCCATCTCCACGCCGGTCTTGCCCCGCGTTTCGACACGCGCCTCGATATTCACCTGATTCAGCGCTTCGTCTGGCTGGAAATCGATCTCGATGGAGGTCAGCATGAGCGGGTGACACAGCGGGATGATCTCGTGCGTCTTCTTGGCAGCCATGATCGCCGCGACTCTCGCCACGCCAAGCACGTCCCCCTTCTTGGCACGTCCCTCGACGATCAGTTTCAGCGTTTCCGGCTGCATCTCAACGTGGCCGCGGGCGATTGCCACGCGATGCGTCTCGTCCTTCTCACCGACGTCAACCATGCGCGCGTTGCCGCGTTCGTCGAAGTGGGTCAATTCGCTCATGTGGCTCCTCCTCTACTTGCCGACCTGCTCGGAAAGGGATGCCTGGCGCCGGTCGCCATGATCGGCAGTGGGCGTCAGCCCGGCCGCGGCGAGTTGTGGTTGGCGCATCGCCTGGTCCACCGTGCCGCGCCGCGAGCGATTGGTCAGCACGACTCCCGCCAGGATAGTCGCGCCGCCGAGCAGCAAAAAGACGGTGATGCGTTCACCCAGTAGCAACCAGGAGCCGACTACCCCGAAGACCGGAACCATGTAGATGTAAATGGCGACCTGCGTCGGCTGCAGCACCTTCAATCCGCGATACCAGAGCGTGTAGGAGAGGACCAGTGCCAGTCCGGTCGTCACCAGTGTGGCGAGCCATTGCTTCGGCCCGAAGTGGACCACATCGGCGAAGATCTGGTGATTGTAGAGCAGCAACGGCATGGCTGGCAGAGCACCGATGATGGTGATCAGGCCGGCGAATTGCGTCGGCGGACAGCGACTCAGGAATGGCTTGCTCAGGATGGTGTAGAGCGCCCAGGCACTGGGCCCACATAGCGTAATCAGCACGCCGAGCGCGTTGTGCAGGTCGAAGGTCGCGTTGGGACCGCCCCAGAGCAGGACGATCAGGAAGCCGATGAACGCGACCAAGATGCCCAGCACTTTCTGGCGGGTCAATGACTCATCGAGAATCACTCGGGATAGGAGCGCGGTGAAGACCGGATTTGACGTAACGATCAGGCTGGCGAGTCCTGCCGGGATCATCCGTGTGCCGAAGGCGACCGCCGAGATGTTGATCGAGATACCGCATGTTCCGATGAAGACCAGTTGCAGCCATTCTCGACGAGTGAAGTGGGGCAGACTGCGAGACGAGGCGAGCAGCACGATGCCGAAGATGAAACTGCCGAGCATCAGCCGCAGTAGCAGAAGCTCGACCGGACCGATCGACCGCAGCAGGAATTTCATGGAGATGAAATTGGAGCCCCACATGGCTGCCACCAGCAGCAGTGAGGCGTGAATCAACAACGTCGGACGGTCGCGGATGAGCTTCCCCCAATGCGCGTGGCAACGCGGCACAAACGACGCCAATTCTACCCAAGCCAATCATCTGGCGGGTGAGAAAACCGAGAGGCCGGCCAATTTGGCCGACCTCTTGTCATGGCGTTGTGGGAAATCAGTGCCGCGGCTAGCCGAGCACTTCTTCCAGAGAATCGGCCAGCGCCGAGACGACTTCGTCCGCCTGCTGCCGGTTCAGGATTAGCGGAGGCGAGAGCGAAACGCCGTCGTTGCTGGCGCGGGCGATGATGCCTCGCTTGCGCGTCGCCGCCTGAATGCGTCCGCCGACGTTCTGTGATGCGTCGAACTTGGCCTTGGTGTCCTTGTCCGCCACGTACTCGACGATCATCATCATGCCTTTGCCGCGCACGTTGCCGACGTACGGGCGCTCGAGCAACTTGCTCAACTCGCTGATCATGTACTCGCCGATTTCGCCCGCGTTCTTCTCGAGGTGCTCATCCTCGATGATCTTGATGTTGCGCAGCGCGACGGCGCAGGCTACCGGATGACCGGAGTATGTGAAGCCGTGCATGAAGACCTGATCCGGCTCCGCCATCACGTCGAAGATCTCATCACTGATGGCGACACCACCGAGCGGAATGTAGCCAGAGGTGATCCCCTTGGCGAAGGACGCAATATCGGGCACGACATCGTACTGCTGCATGCCGAACATCGTGCCGGTGCGGCCGAAGCCGGTGATGACTTCGTCGTGGATCAAGAGGATGTCGTTCTCTTTGAGAACCTTGGCGACCTCGCCCCAGTACTTCTGCGGTGGTGGCACGACGCCGCCCGCGCCTTGCACCGGCTCACCAATGAAGGCGGCGATGGTGTCCGCACCTTCGCGAGCGATCGTCTCTTTGAGCTCCTTGATCAGTTTTTCGACGAATTCGTCTTCAGAGAGACCGTCGCCGTTGCGATAGGCGTAGGGTGCCATCAGATGCATGAATCCCTCTGGACGTGGGCCGAATCCGGCCCAGTAGGCGGGAATGCCAGTGGCCGAGAGGGCGCCCATGGCGATGCCGTGGTAGGCCATCATGCGAGAGATGATCTTGACCTTCTGCGGCTTGCCCTTGAGGTGCCAGTAGTAACGGGCGATCTTGATGGCGGATTCGTTCGACTCCGCGCCGCCGGAGGTAAAGTTGAAGTGATTCAATGCACCCGGAAACATGCTCGCCAGCTTGGTTGCGAGCTCGATCGCCGGCGGTGTCGCCAGTCCGAAGAAGGTCGGCGCGTAGGCCAATTCTTCCATCTGCGTCTTGGCCGCCTCAGCCAGCTCGGTGCGACCGTGGCCGACGTTGACATTCCACAGTCCAGCGAACGAATCGATGTAGCGCTTACCGTCTGAATCCCAGATGTAGACGCCCTCACCGTGGGTGAATATCAGCGGTCCGAACTCCTGCAATTGGCGGAGATTCGAAACCGGATGAAGCATGTACTTTTTGTCTTTGTCCGCCAGGTCGGCGGTGTTCCAGGTCTTTGTCATCGCCATGGCTCGTCATCCCTTCGACTCGACAATCTGCCTGTCTCGGCTCATTGTGCGATAGTTCCCGCACTTCGTCTACCAGGGCGAAGCGAACGCGTACAAGTGATTGTCGTTGAGGGATGGGTGCCGTAGGCTCTCAAGAGGGGCCGGCAGCAGAGCGGAGGGTCAATTCATGAGTCTTTCATCCGAAACACGCGACGAGTATTACGTTGATGCCGATGACGTTCGCCAATTTATTGAGACAGTGCAACGTGCCCGGTCGTCGACGCCGGATGTCGCGGCGCTGGTGGAGGAGCTTAAACCCGCGTTTGGACGTTTGCTCGGCATCTCCGGCTGGCTGCCGCAAGAGTTCTCGGTTCCATACGAGGCAAGTGGAATGGGTGGCGGCATTGGCCAATATCTGCTGTTTCGCTCAGCCGATCACTCGCTGACGCTCTTCTCGCTGGTGGTTCCCGCTGGCTCGTCGACTCCGGTTCACGATCATCTGGCCTGGGGATTGGTTGGACTGTACCAGGGTGAGCAGCGGGAAGAGGTCTATGCGCTCGATCATGGGAACGCGGACGCAGGCGACGCGTCGCTGCGCTTGACTGAGGAGCGAGACCTGCTCCAAGGTGATTTCTACGCGCTGCTGCCACCGGATGGGGATATACACCGCGTGACGACCACCTCGCCAGAAGCATCGATCTCGATTCACTTGCTGGGGAACGACGCCGGTTGCGTGCTGCGGCACAGCTACGAGCCGCAGGAATCGCGTTCGAAGTCATTTCGCTCGGGCTACAGCAACGTTCCGTGTGACGAAGGCTAACAATCTCCCCTGGACCGGCGTTGGGGAAAAGGCCCGGGGTGAGGGCTCCTCGTCATTCCTGATCCGAGGTCTCTTTCACTCCTGTTAAATGTGACGAGGGGTGTACTCTCCAAAATGGGAAGCACACCCCTCATCGCCAGTTAGGCCAACCGTCAGTTGAGGTTAGTCTGGCTCTGCCCTGGCCGAAACGGACCGAGCCTCTTGAGGGTTTCCGTGGAAATGGTCACGGAAGTGTGACCATTCAACTGAGGAAATAAGGGGGTTGTGTAGAGCCTGGCACACCTCTCGGTAGCCCAGTGGCTTTACAACCGGCCATGATGCGGTTGACCCTCATAATGCACGTCCGAAGACGCGCGGTCAGTTTGTATTGTTAATGCCGACCCGGCCGTCAGACGACCCGGTCGCTAACCGATCCGCTCAAGTTCTTCGGCAAGCTGCCGGAGACGGCGAGCATTGATCGCATAGTATTTCATGCCGTTGGACGGTCGCACGCTGACGATGTCAGCGGCCTCGAGCATCGCGAGATGACGTGAAACAGCAGATTGGCTGATGCCGAGACGTCCAACGATCTCTTGCGCATACAGTTCCCCGCCTCGCAGCATTTCGATAATGCGAAGTCGGGTTCCATCGGCCAGAGCCCGCAGTCCAGGAAGCAGATCGGCAGAAGCGGTGGAGTCTTGCTCCGGCTGAGTGACCGCACTGGCACGCTGGCAGTTGAAGTAGAGAATCAGCTCGGGAGGATAGAGAATGAACTGAACGAAGTTCCCGAGGTGATAGGAGGGGCAGAAGGTCACTCGCTCGACATGCGGGAGCGCCAGCTGAACCTCTTCCGGCAAGCGATGGCCGCTCAACTCCGAGAACGCAACCGCGATCCCTGGGTAGGTGGTCGACTTCGCTTGTCGCAGTGCCCGGCGCATCTCGGGCAACGCCCGTTCGAACTCTGCGCCGTAGCAATCCTGCCAGAATCGGCGTACCAGATTTACCGTACGCGCTTTCAATTGTTCAGGTGCCAGAACCAGACTTACCACTTCATCGAGATCTGCTCGCGTGATGCCTGGTTCAAGAAACGCACGCCAATCGTCAGGATTATCGTTCGCCGGCGGCGTTTCAGTTACTCCTCGATCTCGGTACACCCGAAGCACGGATTGTGCCACCATACTTCGGTACGCCCAGGGGGAGAGATTCTCCAGATGGGCCAGATATTCGTCGAATCCGGCTGACAGCCGTTCCGGCTTGAACGAGTCGTACGACGTCAGCAGCTCTTCAATGAAGTAGAGCAGGCGACCAGAGAAGCCGAGCATGGTATCCAGGTCGTGCTGAACCTCTGGGTCCAGCGACTGACGTGCATCGACTAGCCAGTGGTCAAAGCGTCGTGGGTCCGTCGCTCGGTAAACTAACGAGATCGCGGACGTCAGATCTAAAACCACCGATACCGCGAACTCGAGCTTGAGCGCCGGCCGGCCCACAATGAGCTCACCCATATGCCGGTTCGGCCTGCCTTCTCACTCCGTGTCCGGAGCCGTCTCTATCGCGGTATGAGCATATCATTGTTTCCGCGAACCTGTCAACAGATTAACCTGTCTCAACTCTAGCCGTTCCACGCGCATACGTACATGGCGCGTCAGTCCTGTTCTGCTGCTTCTTTGGCCATGCGCGCGTAATCCTCACGGGGTGGACTGAAGATGTCCAGCACCAGACAGCCGTCCTCGATCGTGCGCGCATGATGCGGCACGTCGCCGGGGATGGTGTAGGCATCTCCAGGAGCCAGCATACGGGTATCGTTCCCGATGGTGAGCTCGAGATGCCCCTCGAGCATGACGCCCAACTGCTCTTGCGGGTGGTGATGTCGCGGCATCTCGCTATTCGGATCAATACGTACCCAGTTAGCCATCATGTCTCCGCCGGTGACCGATTGCATCTGGAAGCCGGCGAGTGGCGAAAACGCCTTCACCTCATCAAGTTTGTAGAAGCGTGGCTCGAACGTGGGCTGCTTCTCGCTCATCGCTGTTCCCCTTTCGTACGGGGGCAGTATAGCCGAACTCGTGCCGCAGTAAATCATCATCCGGCCATATGATTGACGGGTGGTAGAATCGGGCGTTGAGCAAGACCAGTGACGCGCGGTCGGGCCGTTGCAGAGTTCGGGAGTGGACCAGTTGAGCGAAACGTCACCGCGATTTCTGCGCGCCTGCAGGCGACAACCGGTAGACCGCACCCCCGTATGGTTCATGCGTCAAGCTGGTCGCTATATGGCGGAGTACCGGGCGATCCGTGCCCAGCACTCGATGCTCGAAATCTGCGGACAGCCCGAACTCGCTGCCGAGGTCACACTGCAGCCGATCAAGCGCTTGGACGTGGACGCGGCGATTATCTTTGCCGATCTTCTGCCACCTCTGGTGCCGATGGGCATGCAGCTCGAGTATGCCGCTGGTGAGGGACCGGTCATTCACAATCCGATCCGGGACATGGCTGACATCGAGCAACTGCGGGTGGTGGAGCCGGAGGAAGCGGTCCCGGCTACGCTGGAAGCGATTCGCCTGGTGCGGCGTGAGCTTCCTCCTTCCATTCCACTCATAGGCTTCGGCGGAGCGCCATTCACGCTTGCCAGCTACATGATCGAAGGCGGCAGCTCGCGCAATTACGTTCGCACCAAGCAACTGATGTACGGAGAGCCAGCCGCCTGGACCAAGCTGATGGATCGACTGGTTGAGATGACCAGCCGCTATCTGCCGTGGCCAGATTGAGGCGGGCGCGCAGGCGGTGCAGATCTTCGATAGCTGGGTGGGCGCTCTGAGCCCGCGAGACTATCGTCAATATGTCTTCCCATATGTGCGTGAGATCGTCCATCGACTCAAACCGCTTGACGCTCCAGTGATCCTGTTCGGCACCAGTACCGCCGGGATACTCGACCAACTGGCGGCGACCGGGGCCGACGTGGTCGGCGTCGATTGGCGCATCGGTCTGAACGCGGGCTGGTCGCGTGTCGGCCATGACACCGCCGTGCAAGGGAATCTCGATCCCGTACTCCTCTTTGCGCCGCAACAAGAGATCGAACGGCAGGTTCGGGCCGTGGTGGATGAGGCGAACGGGCGTGACGGCCACATCTTCAACCTGGGGCACGGGATCTTGCCGCAGACTCCGGTCGAGAACGTTCAATTCGTAGCGGATCTGGTTCATCGCATCACCGAGCGGGGCTGAGCCTCGCCAGAAGGAAGAGTCTGTCGTGGAAGTGCAGCCAACATCCAATCGAAGTGAGACGATCGGCGTTCTGTTGATGGCCTATGGTGGACCGACCTCGCTCGATCAGATTCCCGATTATCTGGCTGACGTGCGTGAAGGTCGCGCACCGTCTGACGAGTTGATCGCCGAGATGACCCATCGCTACGACGCCATCGGTGGCCGTTCGCCAATTCTGGAGCTCACCGAGGCGCAGGCGCGCGGAATCGAACGCGAGCTGAACGATCAGACGGCAGCAGATGCAGGGGTCCGCTTTCGGGTCTACGTTGGCATGCGTCACTGGCATCCGTACATTCGTGAGGTGATGCCGCAGATCGTGGCGGATGGAGTCGATCGGCTAGTCGCGGTGGTAATGGCGCCGCACTACTCCCGCATGAGCGTTGGCCGTTACATGCAACGCGTCGATGAGGCGTTGAAGTCGGTGAACACCACGATTCCGGTGGTGCAGGTCGAAAGCTGGAAAGATGAGCCTGCGTTCATCGAAGGGGTTGCTGAGCGTATCACGGAGGCACTGCGGCAGTTTCCGGATGATGAGCGGGACGACGTCTTCGTCTTGTTCACGGCCCACAGTCTTCCCGAACGCATTCTGCAGTGGAACGACCCCTATCCAGACGAGCTGAAGGTCTCGGTGCAGGAAGTGGTCGATGAACTGCACCCGAAGCGCTGGGATTTCGCGTTTCAGAGCCAGGGAGCGACCGCTGATCCATGGCTGGGACCGTCTGTCGAGGAGACGCTCGATCGTCTTGCCTCAGAAGACGTGAAGAACGTCTTGCTCGTGCCGATCGGGTTCGTCTGCGACCACGTCGAGGTCCTCTATGACGTCGATATCGAACACCGTGGGCAGGCCGAATCTCTGGGCATCCGCATGGAGCGAACTCGGATGCTGAACGACGATCCGCATCTGTGCCGCGCCGTCGCCGACGCCGTCCGTCGCACATTGCAGCATGTCTCCGCACAGACGAGCGGAAACTAGAGTGGCCGAGCGGATGTCCGAGCGGGACATGCGACGGGTCCTGGTTGTCGGAGGCGGGATTAGCGGGCTCGCTGCCGCCTATCAACTGCAGACCGCCATGCGCCAAGCCGGCGGAGCGCTCGCGGTGACGCTGGTCGAGGCCGATCGACCGACTGGGCGGCAAGATCCTTACCGATCGTCACGACGACATGGTGATCGAGGCTGGGCCGGACTCCTTCCTCTCGTCCAAACCCGCCGCGCTGAAGCTATGCCAGGAACTTGGTTTGGAAGACGCACTCGTCGGCACGAGCGAATCGGGCGGGGGAACCTTCATTCTGCGATCGGGACGGCTCGAGCCACTTCCCGAGGGAATCACCATGCTCGTGCCGACCAAGATCCGCCCACTGCTCGCTAGCGGGCTCCTCTCGCCCTGGGGCAAGCTGCGTATGGGGCTCGATTTCTTCATTCCGGCGCGGCGCGATGCGGGCGATGAATCGGTCGGGCACTTCGTGCGGCGCCGGCTCGGACGCGAGGCGTTCGAACATATGGCGCAGCCGCTCCTCTCTGGCATCTATGCCGGTGACGCCGACCAGATGAGCTTGCTGGCGACGTTTCCGCGACTGCGAGATACCGAACTGAAGCACGGGAGCCTGACCAAAGGGATCCTGGCGCAACGGCGTCAGGCGAAGAACGCACCACCCGCTGGACCGCGCCGTTCGGCGTTTCTGTCCCTGCGTGGTGGTTTGGGAACGCTTATCGAGACGTTGACTGAGGCATTGACCGATGTCGATCTGCGTGTTGGGCTGTCGGTTACGGCGCTCAGCGCCAGCGACGGCGGCTATCTGGCAATCTCTATCGGACGGCAGCCAAGTCATCGCTGACGCGGTAATCCTGGCCGTTCCGGCCTATACCGCCAGTCGTCTGCTGGCCCGATTTGACGCTGGGTTAGCTAGTCTGCTCAGCCAGATTCCCTACGTGTCGACTGCCACCGCGACGTTGGCCTACCGCAAGGATGATCTCGATCAGACAGCTGGAGCAGGCCGTGGCTTCGTGATTCCCAAAGTCGAAGAACCGCGAGTTGACCGCCGTCACCTGGGTGACGAACAAGTTCCCGGGGCGGGCGCCGGAAGATGTGGCACTGGTGCGTGGGTTCGTTGGACGCGCTGGACGCGAGCAGGTCGTCGACCTTCCAGATACCGAGCTGATTCGGTTGATCCGCGAGGAGTTGCATCAGGTGCTGGGTATCGCGGCGGAGCCGATTGATGCCAACGTCTATCGCTGGCGCGACGCGCTGCCACAGTACGTGCTGGGACATACCGAACGGTTGGCTCAGATCGATGAGCGCATGCGCGGGCTGCCGGGAATTCATCTCACTGGGGCCGCCTACCGGGGAGTCGGGATTCCCGACTGCATTCAAAGCGGCCAGAGTGCGGCGACCCACGTGCTCGAGGGTCTCGGCGCCGCCCAGTCGGGTGATGTCTCGGCGAGCGCGGCCATTCGCTAGCACTCGATCGCTCGATCCCTACGGAACGAATCCTCCCTGGCGAATCGCCTCATCAAACGTTTGTCGGGCGTTCTCATTGCGCAGAACGAAGACGACTTCCTCGAGATGCGTGTCTGGGCGCGAGAGAAACGCCGTCACGGTTTCGGCCATCACCTCGGCGCACTTAGAGAGATCGAGGCCTCCGACGCCAGTTCCGAGGGCTGGGAAGGCAATCGATTTGAGTCCCAGGTCGTTGCAAACCGCGAGCGCCGCAGCAGTGGCTGCGCGCACGGTCTCGGTGGTGGCCGGCATCATCTGCCCGTTTTCGAATCCCATTGCCGCAGCATGGATCACTGCCCGGTTGGGCAGGCGTCCGGCTGCGGTGGCAACGGCTTCACCAACCAGAATCGGTCCCTTGGAGATCGCCTCGCGTTCGATTCCCTCGCCACCCGCGCGCTTGATCGCGCCGGCGACGCCACTTCCCATCCAGAGCTCGTTGTTCGCGGCGTTGACGATCGCGTCAGTCGCCACTTGAGTAATGTCGCCCACGATGGCTGAAATTGAGGGCGCTGCGGACATCGATCACCTCATTCCGCTGGCATCAATCGAACGGCGTTTCGAGGAATCGCTCGAAATGCCGTGGCATTTTCCTGGTTTGAACGCGCGCACGTCCAGAGGCTGATTGAATGCAAACGGCGTTCCTCGAGCGTGGGCAGATTGACCCTGGGATGTTTAGATCCCGGGACTCCGGGAGATCTGCGACATTCTTCCGATGTCGACCAGAACGGAACTGTCTAACCTGGTAGCTGGGTGCACACCTCCTCATCGCTTCCGAGCGGAGCGACCTCTATGATCTGCTGGCTCGCGACTCCTCCTCCGCGGGCCAGCGTCATTCTTGACCTACGAATGAGTTGATACTGGTGGCATGCGACGCGCCCGGAGCGCGACCTGCAGCAACAAGCGTTCGCGTGGATCGCTCAGGTCGCGTTGCGTTAGTTCGGCGATACGCTGCAGCCGGTAGGAGAGCGTATTGCGGTGAATGCCGAGACGCTCTGCTGCCTCGGAGAGCGAACCGCCGACGTTCAAGTAGGCTTCCAGCGTGGCGATTAGCTCGCTCTTCCGTCGTCGATCGTATTCCTCGAGTTCCCCCAGCAGTGTGGACTGGAACTTCGTGAGGGCTGGATCTCCCCAAAGAGGAAACAGGACGGAATAGATACCGAGGTCGTCGACCGACGAGCAGCAGACGACTCGCTGCGTGATGGCCCCACTCCGCTTGAGGTCGAGCGCGAAACGCACCTCGCGCATTCCCTGGGGTGCGTCGACCACGCTCTCCAGCGGATGGCTGATCGCGATCGTGACCGCTGGCCCTCCATCGCGATCCAGCGCGCGTTTGAGCGCTCTGCGTGCCGTCGCGACGTCGACGCCCGACAGGAGCATCCCCACGTCACCATCGACGCCGGCAAGATTGGCGGCAGCGGCTGGATCCCAACGTGCTGGAGATCAGATTCCGAGCCTGCATCATGTCGGCGCCCGAGTCATCGAATTCGATCAGCCCAACCATCACTGGTTCGCTGACGCCGATTCCAAGCGCATGTCCGCGAGCCAGCGCCGCCGCACTGGTGGCCAATCGCCCGAAAAGCAGGTCGGCAACCTGCCGTTCCCGCGCGCCTCGGTCGGTTGTTATCTGGCGCGGCTGCTGACCGAGCAACGTCGAGCACATTCCTGCTGTCTGTAGCAGCACTAGCCTATCGCCCTCGGTCAGCGTTCCGATCTCGCCGTGCATTGACAGGTAACCAGAGCGGCCAGATGCAGCCAAAGCCACGATGAGGTGCTCAGCGCCGTCGTGTTCGAGGCTGAGCAGTGTGCCTTCGATCGTTCGAGCGTGATCGACAAATTGCTGGATGCCGGGCGAAGCTCCGTCGCCGCTGCTGGCCACCACATTGCCGTCACCGTCTTCGAGTACAAGCGATCGCCCAGACATCTCGTTCGCGATCTCGAGGAGTGCCGTGATCCCGCGTGGATCGACCGCGGCCTGCGACAGGCGACGGGAAAGCTCTGCTCCGAGCCGGTACAGCTCGGCTCTCCGCTCGGTGATCATGCGGTTCAGTGTTCCCTCGGCGTCGTGAGGGAACGGGGCTGGAAGGGTGAGTACCGGCAGCAGATCGATTGACTCTTCGGTGAACCCTGGCTCGGTTAAAATGGCCGCGATCTTCTGTCCCTCGAGCTGCGCCAGCAGGCTTTCGCGGGTCATCGCGTCTCCCAGTTCGATCTGATCGAGCACGCGAAGCGGCAGCACGACCAGTTCTTCCCCTCGCAGCGGCGGGAGTAGCGGTGGCGCGGCGCGCACCGAAACGGCCCACGATACGCCCCGATCGAGCGCCGCGTCGATCGTCACACCGGTCGGCGGAATGACCGACATACGCCGGTCCCAGCGGCACAGATCGCGCAGCATGATTTCTGGCATTGCCTGGGGTTCTCGCCCTTCTGATGCTGATAAGTGTGATCCCAGCAAACAAGTATAACCGTGAATTGGACTGTTCGCAGCCACATTGGGTGTCCGGACAGACCAAGCATGTGAATTGGATGATTTATCTTCCGCGAAATTGGCGGTTTTTCGTAAGATAGCCGAGTGATAGCGTTATTGGATGAAGCCAATCGGAGGATCGGATGGTCATCGAGCTCGACCGGACGGCGGCGACACCGCTCTATCTGCAGATTAGCGAACAACTGCAAGAGCAGATTCGCAACGGTGAGCTCGCGGCTGGTGACCGGCTACCACCGGAGCGTCGTCTCGCGGCCATGCTGGGAGTCAATCGAACGACCGTGGTGAACGCGTATCGTGAGTTAGCCGCTGACGGTTACGTCGCCGGGCACGTGGGACGTGGGACGGTGGTCGTTGGGGCGGGGAGCATGGCCGCGCCGAAACAGCCATTGAGTGGCGAGATGCCTTGGGAGCAACTCTTCACCAGCACGACCGAAGTGATGAACACGCCGCTGCTGCGCGATACGCGTATCGTCTCCGCGCGTCACGACGTCATCTCGCTTCGCGACCGGCATCCCATCGCCCGAGCTTTATCCCATCGAAACCATCCGAGAGTTGCTCAACAGCGCCCTGCACGAGGCTGGCCAATCGCTGCTGCAATACTGCCCGATCGAAGGCTACCCGCCGTTGCGCGAGGTACTGGCAGGTTGGACGCAGCGTGAACGACCGGCGGTCGATCCGGCGGAGGTGCTGGTGGTGGCGGGCTCGCAGCAGGGGCTGTTCCTGCTGGCAAGTACGATGATCGATCCTGGCGACCTGGTCGCTATCGAGTCGCCAACTTACTTGGGAGCGCTGCAAGTCTTTCGCGCCGCTGGTGCACGGTTGCTCTCGATCCCGGTTGATGAGCACGGCATGCGGGTCGAGCTACTCGAGGATCTGATCAGTCGACGGCGGCCCAAGCTGATCTACACCCTGCCAACCTTTCAGAATCCGACCGGCTCCAGTATGAGCTACGACCGTCGCCAGCGATTGCTGGCACTGGCCGCTCGCTACCAGGTGCCGATCATCGAGGACGATCCCTACGGAGCACTTCGCTACGAGGGCCGACCACTCCCAACCCTGCATGCAATGGATCGTCACGGCACGGTCGTCTATCTGAGCACCGTGTCCAAGGTTCTGTTCCCCGGGTTTCGCATCGGCTGGATTACGGGGCCACGACCGGTCATCGAGCGACTGGCGCTGATGAAACAGATTGTCGACCTGGACACCAATCCGCTGGCCCAGTGGGCGGTCTGGGCGTTTCTGGATCGCGGACTGATCCACCAGCATCTCGAACGATTACGTGAGGTCTATCCGGCCCGGCGCGATCGCATGATCGCGGCGCTGGAGCGTCACGTTGACGACGTCATGGATTGGAGCCGGCCGGCCGGCGGCTTCTATCTTTGGTGCCGTCTGCATGACGGTCTACGCTCGCGGGATCTGTTGGCCGAAGCGGCCCGCGCGGGTGTCGCCATCGCGCCCGGCGAGACTTTCTACCCTGATGGAGAGGGGGAAGCCGCACTCCGATTGAATTTCACCTTGCCAAATGAAGCGGAGATCGACGAAGGAGTCGTCCGGCTCGCACATGCCATCGAGGCGTTGCGGACGGGACGATCCGCAGCGCTCGATCGAGACCATTCTTCTGTCACCCCGATTGTTTGAATCGATCTAGGACATAGAGAGAGGATCCTGACTAATGGAGAAATCGACCTGGACTACGAAAGCCGGACTTGCGCAGATGCTCAAGGGCGGAGTGATCATGGATGTGGTCACACCGGAGCAGGCGAAGATCGCCGAAGAGGCCGGTGCCTGCGCTGTTATGGCGCTCGAGCGCGTGCCTGCGGACATTCGTCGCGATGGTGGCGTGGCCCGCATGAGTGATCCGGAACTGATCGTCGGCATTAAAGAAGCGGTCACGATTCCCGTGATGGCCAAGGCCCGTATCGGGCATTTCGTCGAAGCACAGATCCTGGAGGCCATCGGCGTCGACTACATCGACGAGAGCGAAGTGCTGACTCCAGCCGACGACCGCTTTCACATCGACAAGCACCAGTTCAACGTTCCGTTCGTGTGTGGTGCGCGCAATCTGGGCGAGGCCCTGCGCCGAATCGGCGAGGGCGCCGCGATGATTCGCAGCAAGGGCGAGGCTGGCACGGGAAACATCATCGAAGCGGTGCGTCACCTGCGTGAGATCAACGACGGTATTCGCCGCCTGCAGAGTCTCCCCAGGGAAGAGTTGATGTCGGAAGCCAAGGAGCTTGGCGCGCCCTACGATCTGGTACTGCGCGTTGCTGAAGAGGGCAAACTGCCGGTGGTTCTCTTCTGCGCGGGTGGAATCGCCACGCCAGCCGACGCCGCGTTGGTGATGCAGCTGGGCGCGGAAGGCAATTTCGTCGGTTCGGGCATCTTCAAGTCAGAGAATCCGCTGGAGCGAGGCAAGGCGATCGTCGAGTCCACGACGCACTTCCGCGACGCGAAGATCCTGGCCGAGGTCAGCAAGGGGCTCGGTGAGCCAATGCGAGGGCTCGAGTTGTCGTCGATTCCGCAAGAGCAACTGCTGGCCGGTCGCGGCTGGTAAATCGGAAGCATCAGGATTCGCAGGGGGTGAGGCATGCCTCACCCCCGCAAACCGATCGAAGGAGATCCCTGAATTCATGCCCGCTATCGGTGTATTGGCCCTACAAGGGGCGTTTATCGAACATATTCACAAGCTGACCCGACTCGGCGTGGACGCCCGTGAGATCCGTCTGCCGGAGCAATTGGGCGATCTAGACGGGCTGATCATCCCTGGTGGAGAGAGCACGACGATCGGCAAGCTGATCGATCGTTTTGAGCTGCGAGAGCCGATCAAGCAGTTTGCCGCATCCGGTCGACCGCTCTGGGGCACCTGTGCTGGAATGATCCTATTGGCGCGAGAAGTGGATTCGGATACTCGGGCGCGGTCACAGCCACTGCTTGGCTTGATGGATCTCACGGTGCGCCGCAACGCCTTTGGCAGCCAGCTCGACAGCTTTGAGACCGATCTGGATATCCCGGTGATCGGGACGAAACCACTCCGGGCCGTCTTCATCCGAGCGCCAATCATCTCGGGTACTGGAGCACGGGTCGAGGTTCTCTCCTCGTTGCCGAATGGCCAGGTCGTGGCGGCGCGACAGGAAAATCTCATCGCGACATCGTTCCACCCTGAACTGACGGATGATGATCGTCTCCACGCCTGGTTCGCGGAACTGGCGGACGAAGGCCCAGCTGCGGTTGCCCCTGAGTCCGACGCGGCTTGAGTGGGTTCGGCGACACGAGGAGCAGCCCGGTTTCACACGGAGTGATCGCGTTGCCTAACGTGCAGCGGTAACCTCGTCGCAGGTTTCATCGTTCATCGTGCCCAAAACATCTGTTTCGGCATGACTTCTGCTATTGTCTCAGCGTCACGATATGGGCTTGTATGGCAGCGATCTGGATTCTGTCGCGCAATCGCTGTCAAAATGTCACAGCCTCTGCTATACTGGTGCGTACGTACGTAGATCATGGTCGCAGAGGAGTGAGCGAATGCTGGAGACAAGTGGGCGAAGGAGCTATTCCATCAAAGAGGTGGCGACGATTCTTCAGTTCCACCCAGACACCGTCACCTACTGGCTCCGCACCGGAGAGCTCTGTGGAACTCGAGACGACGACGCCAACGAGTGGCGCGTAGCACCTGAAGAGCTTGTCGCTTTCATGCGGCAGAGCGGTGAAATGCTCCCAAACGAGCTCACCCGACCCAACTGACACCAGCATCGAACAGCATCCGCGCATGAGTGACATCCAGAGTTCTAACCCGCCAACGCTGGCGGGATTCGTACTGGGCAATTCGCCCAGATGGAGTGATTCGCATGGTTGAACAGCGAAATCTCTGGATCAGTGGAGCTCTGCTCTCGGTGCTCGTGCTGACATTACTCCTCGCTGCTTTGAAGCTGGTCGGAATCTTCTAGCTCCTACGCCGCGATTCCGGGTCTCACGTAGTGGCACAGGGACATGTGTCTATGCCCGCCAACAGTTCGGGATCGTGCCGAAGCTCAGCGAGAGGCCCGATCTGCAGGCGGGTGCTGCGGCCGTCCCGGGATCGTTGGGCTGAGAACGACTTTCCAGGTCATTCAGCGCCGTAGCGGGGATGCTCCCACGCCATAAGCCACAAGTGGCCTCGAAGACCAGATCGCACGCTTCTGCTGATGTCAGTTTGAAACCGTTCGAATGTGAAAACACGGGGGACTGGCCCCACGTGGCCTTCAACGTGCCCTCAGGGGCATGAAGATCCCTGGATGGCCTTACCTCGGTTGGAAGCCGAGCCTCTGGTGATGGATCAAGATGCTCTGGAGGATTCCCAATGCAGCCAGTAGGGTCCAGAGCGAGCTACCACCCATGCTGATAAAGGGGAGCGGAATGCCGGTTACCGGCATGATGCCGACGTTCATTCCCGCGTTGACGAAGGTTTGGAAAAAGATCATAGCTGCCACGCCGATGGCCACCATCTGGCCGAAGTTGTCGCGTGTGGCCGTGGCGACGTGCAGGATACGCCAGAGCAGAATGCCGAATGTCAGGAAGAGCGCCATTGCACCAACGAAGCCGAACATGCCCATGGCGTGGGCGAAGATGAAGTCAGTCGTGCGCACGCGTAGCAGGTTGAGCTGGCTCTGCAGACTGCCGGCAAGTCCGTGTCCCAACGGACCGCTCGAGCCGATGGTGATGCGCGCTTGAATGATGTTGTAGCCCGCGCCCAGGTAGTCTCGTTGCGGATCGAACGAGATCAGCAGGCGCTCGCGCATATAGTCGTGCATGAAGAAGCGCCAGCCAAGATAACCAATCACTGGCAGCGCGAGCAGCGTCCCCAATATAAACATGAGGCGCGTCCGGCTCATCATGATCATCATCAGCCATACAAACGCGAAGACACCCGCTGTGCCAAGATCTGGCTGCTGATAAACCAGCAGCATCGGGATGAGCACAATGATTCCTGACAGCAGGAAGTTAATCGGGCGCTTCATCTCCTCACCGCGCTCGGCGATGAAGGCCGCGAGCGAGATGATGACACCGAGCTTTGCGATTTCCGAAGGCTGAATCAGAATCGGTCCCAGAACGATCCAGCGTGTCGAACCGCCGATCGCCTGCCCCAGCACCATGACCAACGCCAGCAGCGCCAGGGTGCCCAGGTAAATGATCCAGGCGAGGCTCTTCATGTAGCGGTAATCGATCGCGGTCATCAGCAGAATGATTGGCAAGCCGATAATCGCGAAGAGGAGTTGCCTGACTACCAGGCTACTTGGCGTGATCGCTCTGGCGCCGTCGGCACTCCAGATCGCCACCAGCCCGAAACCGATGAGCACCAGAGTGGTCACGATCATGTAGGGGTCGATCGACCCTTCGGTAACGGACCGCCGTCCGATGCCGAGGTTGGTGATCAGGGTCCCCATTGTTAGAGAAGCTCCACGCCGTTGATGTTGATGTGGAAGGCGCACTCCAGAAATTCGGCCGCGCGACGGCACATCAGCATTCTTGGCAGAAAGATCTCGAAGTAGTTCATGACCTGCGAGATGTTGGTATCGATCGTTAGCTCCAGTGTGATGCGACGTTGATCGCTGTCGACCCGCAGGAACGACGACTCAGAAGCGTAATTGACGCGGTCGTGCTGGTCAAACGTCGCGATCTCGTTGTTGCGCACCCGACTACGGTGCACGTCCGATTTGTCGGCCAGGATCAACGCGGCCGAGACCGGATGAACGGCTTCCCCGAGCCGCTGGGAGTCGTCACCATGGCTGCCGATCGCGCCCATGATCAGGGCCACGTCTTCGGGCGCGACGTGATGACGGATTAAGATCTCCCGTGAAAGTAACGCACCAGTCGTCCCGTGGTCGTACCGGCTGACAACATTGCCAATGTCATGGAGATAGCCAGCGATGGCCGCCAGCTCTTGCTGGTGATGGTCATAGTCGAGACGACGCAAGACGTTGTGGGCGATGCGGGCGACCAGATTGGCGTGACGCATTCCATGTTCGGTGAAGCCCAGCACACCGAGATTCGCATTGGCGGCTTCGATGTAGGCGCTCACCTCGGGATCGCGCGCCAGGTTGTCGACGGTGATCGGAAGTTCACGGGTGCTGGGTCGCGCGGCCGCTTCTGGCTTCTCCTGGCGGGTAACGCCAAGGTTTTCAACGAGCTGGTCAGGGCTGGCTCCGGTGTCGTTCATGAAAGTACCCTCTCAGACATTTGATGCCGGTCAATTATAGGGCGAGTTCGCGATGCCGTGTCCAACGCGTTGTCCGTTGCTCGACTCGTTCGACTTCCAGATGGCCAATGTATGGCGAGGTGACGCGAATTGGGGCAGAGGAGGTCGTGTGGGTATCTTTCGTTGAGGACGGACGCTTACAGCTCTTCGAGGCTGTCGCGAATGATGTCGAAGTATTCCAACGCCAATCCGGTGCCGATGGCAACACAGCTGAGCGGATCGTCAGCCACGAAGCAGGGGACGCCAGTCACTTCGGTGAGCAGGTGATCGAGGTTGCGCAAGAGTGCGCCGCCGCCGCTGAGCACCATGCCTTTGTCGATAATGTCGGAGGAGAGTTCCGGCGGAGTCTCTTCCAGCACGGCGCGCACTGCGCCGATGATGGCCTCGAGCGGTTCAGTCATGGCCTCGACGATCTCGTTGGCGTGAATCTGAATGGTGCGCGGCAGTCCAGCCACTTCGTCGCGTCCGCGTACCTCCATGGTCAGGTCTTCATCGACCGGCATGGCCGAGCCGATCGCGATCTTGACCTCTTCAGCGGTTCGCTCGCCAATGCGCAGATTGTATTTGCGCTTGATGTAGTTGCTGATGGAGTCGTCGAAGCGATTGCCGCCGACGCGGATTGACTTGGCTACCACGATCCCATTGAGCGAGATCACGGCGACTTCGGTGGTCCCACCACCAATATCGATGACCATATTGCCGCTGGGATCTGCAACCGGCACCTTGGCGCCGATCGCCGCGGCCAGTGGCTCGCTGATCAGGTAGGCGCGGCGTGCCCCGGCGTTCAATGCCGCGTCGCGTACCGCGCGACGCTCCACTCCGGTGACTCCGGCCGGGACGCAGATCATGACCTCTGGACGAACAAGCGAGAAGCGGCCAGCAGCCTTGTTGATAAAGTAGCGGAGCATTTCCTGGGTAACGACATAGTCGGCGATGACGCCGTCGCGCATTGGGCGGACCACTTCGATCGTCTCGCGTGGCTCGCGACCCAGCATATTGCGCGCTTCGATGCCGACCGCCTTGACCTTACCGTCTCGCGCGGAAATCGCAACCACCGAGGGCTCGTTGATCACGATTCCTCGCCCGCGCACGTAGACCAGAACGTTGGCGGTGCCGAGGTCGATTCCCAGCTGTTTTGCCAATAGTGTGTGCTCCGTGGAACGGGGGCGCAGAACATACGAAACCGGTGCTCACCCGCCCGGCAATCGGAGCACCGGCAGCCGTGATTGTATCACAGCCTTTCCGGCATCAGGCCGTTCGTACTGCTGCCTCCTTCTAACGGCAGCTACTCAATAGAGCTGCTTTGGTTGATGGCGGGGAACATGAAGGCCGTCCAGGACGTTGGGATTCAGCGACGGGACCCCCGGCACGAGGCGAGAGTGTCTTCAGCGTGGCCGTGCCGATCAGCGGGCAAGAGTTGTGCGTCCGCATCCGCAAATGCGGACGATGGAGTTCGCGTACTGACTCGGAGTCGACGGGGAGCCACGAGTCTAGAAGCGATGTGCTGTAAAGGGAGGATCGACAGACTCATGGGTAGAACGATGGTCAACCTGGGATTGCTCGCGCTACGAGCGGGAACGGGCGTGGCGCTCGCATCGCACGGTTATCCCAAGCTGTTTGGCGGCGAGGGGAAACAGGCGCCGGATCTGATGAATCGCCTCTATGGCAAGAATTTCCCGGCGGCGGTCGAGCGCGGCGGGCCGGAGAACTTCAGCAAGGCGCTGGACCGTATGGGCATCCCCAACCCCAAGACCGCTGCGTACCTGGCGGGGCTCGCCGAATTCGGTGGTGGAGTCGCGCTCATTCTGGGATGTTTCACCCGATTTATCACGACCGCAATTCTCATCAATATGTGGGTCGCGATTCGCAAGGCCCACTGGGAAAACGGATTGGTCGGTCAGGGCGGGTTCGAGCTGGCCGCGCTCTTCGCGACGGTCGCTGCTTCGATCTGGATGGCCGGTCCGGGCAAGTTCTCGATCGACGGCCTGCTACGTCGGTCGGAGTAGCCGTAACGTCCGAGCGTTGTCCTGAAAGCACGCATCCTTGCGCCATCAACACAGGTGACGTCAGAACTGGTTTGTCAGGGAGGACCTCGTGTCCTCCCATTTTCGTGGGAATGTCGTCCCTATTTTGAGGGCTGCGAGCGCAAGGCGAGCGACGCATGCGTCGCTCCTACGGCTGGATGGTAGACAGGCGTCTGGCAAAGGGCGGCGAAGGAACGGCTTCCTCGTACGCCTATGAGGTTGGACCCAGACGCCTCGACCGACTCGCTATTCGTCCAGATCGGTGCTGTCGGCTCGCAGCAGGTCAATCGTCTCGACGGCGTGGCGCAGGTGCGGGATGACAATGCTGCCGCCGACGACCAGGGCCACGTTCAACGCGTCGTAGAGTTCCTCGTCACTCCAACCAACCTGCACGCACTGATCGAGGTGATAGTCGATGCAGTCGTTGCAGCGCAGCACGGTTGAGGCGACAAGACCAAGGAGTTCCTTGGTCTTGCCGTCGAGCGCCTGATCGCGATATGCGCCAGAATCGAGACTGAAGAAGCGTTTGATGCCGAGATGATCGATGTCACCGATCCGCTCATTCATGCGCGTTCGATAGGCGCGAAAATCGTCCAGACGACTCATGATCAGACTTCCTTCTCGGCTACGAACTACAGCGCTCCCGCCTCGGACAGGCGGCGATCGATCTCAGCCAGATCCTCCGCGCTCAGCACCCACTCGGCCGTGTCGGCGTTGGCGTCGACCTGCTCCGGTTTGGTCACACCGGCGATCACCGAGCAGACGACCTGATGCCCGAGCAACCAGGTGATCGCCAGGTCGCTCACCGAGCGACCGTGCTCCTTGGCGAAACCTTCGACGGTTTCAAGGATGGTGAAGTTACGGTCGGTCAGCCGCCGCTGCTGCCATGCGGTATTGCCGTGACCGCGCACGCCCTCTGGAACCGCTTCCCCACGACGATATTTGCCGGTCAAGAAACCGCTACCGAGCGGTGAGTAGGGAACGACACTCAGCCCGTAGTGCTCGCAAGCTGGAATCAGTTCCTGCTCGATCCCGCGCTCGATCAGGTTGTAGAGATCCTGATTGACGACCGGTGCCTGATAGCCGCGCTGCTCGCAGAGTCCCATCACTTCAGCGGTCTGCCATCCGGCGAAATTCGAGAACGCGCTGTAGCGGATTTTCCCTGACGACACCAGGTCATCGAGGGCGCGCATCGTCTCATCGATTGGCGTGCGAGCATCTGGCGCGTGCATGTAGTAAAGGTCGATGTAGTCGGTGTTGAGGCGCTTGAGGCTGGCTTCAACGCTGTTCATAATGCGTCGGCGCGAAAGGCCGGTGCCCTCCGGTCCGTCATTCATGCGCATGCCTGTCTTGGTCGCCAGCACGACCTGATCGCGGCGACCTTCCAGCGCCTTGCCGATGAATTGCTCGGAAACTGAACCGGTATACATATCGGCGGTATCGATGAAGTTGATGCCACGATCGATAGCCCGATGAATGATGCGCGCGGTCTGCTGCTCGTCAACGGCACGGCCGAACTGATTTCCGCCAATGCCGATGACTGAGACGGGGACTCCACTTCGCCCTAGTCGGCGATATTCCACAATTACCCTCCCTGACGTGATGGCTTGGGATGCCTACGCTGTGTCCCGGTGGACTTGGCCGCTGGGACAACTCGGCCCAATGTAGCGGATGAGTCGTCCAAACTCAAGCGATGATCGGAGGACGAACGCGGAGTATGAGGGTCGGTACGCCTCGACTCAATTCGCGGTGCGGTAGGCTATAGTGAGTTTCGCGGTTGATGGCATTTCGGCGGTGGAGGTGGAGTTGCGCTTCGGACTGTTCGACATCATGCAAGTGCTGGAAGAGAAGACCTCGCAGAAGGCATACGCCGAGCATCTGGCCGATGCGGTTCGTGCCGACGACAGCGGCTTAGATTACTACTTCGTCGCCGAACGTCACTTCATGCCGGTCTATCGCAGTCCCTCCCCGAGCGTTTGGCTCGGCGCGGTGGCGGCGCGCACGAAACAGATTCGTATCGGCGCACTGGCTTACACACTACCGATGCACAACCCAGTGCGGCTCGCCGAAGAGGTTTCGATGTTGGATCACCTCAGCGGCGGACGCATGGAGGTTGGGGTCGGTCTTGGCCATCGTCCGGAAGAGTTACGTAGCCTGGGTATCGACCCTGCCTACCGTCAGCCACTGCTGTTGGAGGGCGTGGTGCTGCTGCAGCGCTCCTGGCGGGGCCAGCCATTCGATCACCCGGGACAGGTCTACCAATTCCAGAACTTGTATGTGGAGGCGCCGGTTCAGCGTCCATTCCCGCCACTCTGGTTCGCCGGAAACGACCCGGAAGCGCTCGGCTGGGCGGCCCGCAACGGCCTATCCGCAGCTATTGGGTTCCAGCCCAACGAACGCCTGATGGTTCCCGCGAAGGCGTTTCGTGGCGCGGAGTTGAACGAGGGCATCGTTGTTTCAACGCAGGGCCAACGACTGGCGCTTATGCGTCACCTCTACGTCGCCGAGTCGGACGACCAGGCAATGGATGAGATGACCCGCGACATTATGGAGATCGGCGAGCGTTTTGCCGCGAGCCCACGTGGCATCGCCGGTACTCCGCCGAAGAAGATGAGCCGATCTGAGGCCGAAGCTTCGGTGAAGCAGATGATCGAGACCGACGTCATTATCGGTGGTGGGCCGGAGACTTGTGCCAAAGCTATCGTCGAGGCTGCCGGCATGCTCGACATCGACGTCTTTCTGGCCAACCCCTACCTCACCGGAGTCGAGTCGAAGAGGGTGCGGCGAACGATGCGCCTGTTCGCGGGTGTCGTCCGTCAGCGAGTAAATGAACTGCTCGATTCGAACGAGACTGCCTGAAACGGGCCGTCGATTGATCGTTAGAGTAGCATTATGTTTGAACGCGATTGGGTCGGATAATCGTGATCCTTTCGCGCGTACGGCGAATGCCAATTCATGACGATCAATGTGGTGGAGGAAACAGATGTCGAGTCAGAATCACAACAATGGCGACCATCCTCGACAGGAGCCACTGGCCGAATCATGGCGTGAGGTCGGTGATCAGATTCAGGGTCTGGTGTCACGCATCGCGAACGTTTTCCGGGATGTCTGGTCGGAAGAGCGCACCGAAGAGCCAACCTTCGGAGCCGAGACGACCGGAGAGCGATTCGAAGATGAGTTGCGCTCATCGGCCGACCGGATGGAACGCGTCTTCCGGCGCGTCGCCGCCGAAACCGAAGAGGAGCGTTCCAAGGCAATGAAGTCGACTCGGGAGGCGAGCGAGCGTACCCTCAGCGAGATCCGTGTGGTCGCGGCTCGCGGGCTCCGCGCGCTCAACGAACAACTCGACGATCTGGCGAAGACGCTAGATCAGGAGCGAGCGGCGCGCGAAAAGGAGCAGATGTACGAGCCGCCGGCCGGTGATAACCCGACTAGCACAAACGGTCACAACCATAACCATTCCTCCGACGACGAGGGCTAAGCTGCTCCGAAAATTCAGGCGATGAAAGAAAGACGGGCCAACTGGCCCGTCTTTCTCCTTCCCTCCCCGCGTGCAGGGTTGTTGTCGTGATAGATCAGGCTTGCTTGACCGCCGCCGTGAGCTTCGTCAACGAATCCTTGGCATCACCGAACAGCATGACGGTGTTTCCCTCGTGGAACAGGTCGTTCTCGATACCGGCGAAACCGGGGCGCATACTGCGCTTGAGCACGATGACCGTTCGCGCTTTGTCGACGTTCAGAATTGGCATGCCGTAGATCGGGCTGCTCGTATCGCTGCGAGCGGCCGGATTGACCACGTCATTCGCGCCGACGACCAGCGCCACATCCGCCTGCTGGAACTCGTCGTTGATCTGTTCCATCTCATACAGCTCGTCGTAGGGGACGTTGGCTTCCGCCAGGAGCACGTTCATGTGACCCGGCATGCGACCCGCCACCGGGTGAATCGCGTACTTCACGGTCACGCCACGCTCTTCGAGTTCTTCGGCCAGTTCACGAATCTGATGCTGTGCTTGAGCCACTGCGAGACCGTAGCCCGGCACCATGATCACTTCGTTGGCGTAGGCCATGGCGACCGCAGCATCATCCGGCGTCGTTTCACGAATAGGCTTATCTTCGCCAGTTCCGCCACCACCAGCCGTCACGGTCACCGAGCCGAAGCCACTGAACATGACGTTGGTTAGCGAGCGGTTCATCGCACGGCTCATCAGGAGCGTGAGCAATGCGCCGGATGCACCGACCAGCGCACCGGCAACCACCAGGATCTGGTTATGGACCACGAAACCGGTGAGGGCGGCTGCAATTCCGGTGCAGGAGTTCAGCACGGCGATGATGACTGGCATGTCGGCGCCGCCGATCGGCAGCACCAACGTGACGCCCAGCAGAAGGGCGACACCGAGCAATGCCCAGGTCCAAACGCCGGAATGCGACACGCCTGAGATCAGGATGATCAACGCTACCGAGCCGAGGAAAATGATCGCGTTGACCACCGATTGGCCTTGATAGCGTATCGGTCGTCCAGAGAGCAGTTCTTGCAACTTACCGAAAGCGATCATGCTACCGGCGAACGAGATGGAACCGATGAAGATTCCGAGTGCGGTCGCCAGTGCTTCGCCGGAGTTGATGTGTGTGCCGCTGGTGGTGAGCTCGTTGAAGTGGGCGAGCTCAACGAGCGCCGCGGTGCCACCGCCCATGCCGTTGAAGAGCGCCACCATCTGCGGCATGGCCGTCATCTCGACGGTGCGCGCGAAGTAGACGCCTACCAGCGTGCCGAGCAGCGTACCCGCGACCAGGATTGCGATGTTGATCGGGTGCCAGCGGAACGAGCGATCGAACAGCGTCACGATGAGTGCAATTGCCATGGCAACGGCCGCGATCTGATTTCCAGACCGTGCCGTTGAGGGTGAACTGAGTCGCTTCAAGCCAAATATGAAGAGGATCGCTGAAATGAGATAAAAGATGTCGATCGTTGCAGTACGTGCGTCCGTGATCACCGTTTCGCCACCGGCTTCTTTTTGAACATCTCGAGCATTCGATCTGTCACGACAAATCCGCCGAAGACGTTACCGGCACCAAGGAACAGTGCGATAAAGGCCAGAACGTAGAGCAACGGGCTGTTCGCCGTGCCCGCGATCAGCAGTCCGCCCAGGAAGACGATGCCGTGGATCGCGTTCGTGCCTGACATCAGCGGCGTGTGCAGGGTTGATGGCACACGACCGATGACTTCGAATCCCAGCAGAATCGCTAGGATGAAAACATATGCCCCAAGCAGTACGTCTTGGTTCAAGCCACCCCCTCCTTCATCCAGGCCAGCGTCGGCCCATGCAGTACTTCGCCGCCACTCGTGACGACGACGCCGCGCGTAATCGCATCTTCCATGTCGATGTTTAGCTGACCCTTGGGGGCGAGATGCTCGAGAAGGCTTGAGATGTTCTTCGCGTACATCTGGCTCGCGTGCGTTGCCATGGAGGCTGGCAGATTGAGCAGCCCCATGATGGTGACGTCATGGCGAACAACGACTTCACCGGCAACCGTCAGTTCACAGTTGCCGCCCATCTCGGCGGCCAGGTCAACGATGACAGAGCCCGGACGCATGCCACGAACGGTCTCCTCAGGCAACAAGAGCGGAGCAGGACGACCGGGAATCAGCGCCGTGGTGATGACCACGTCGGACTTCGCGGCGTGGGTGCGGATGAGCTCGATCTCACGTCGAATATGCTCTTCGGCCAGTTCTTTGGCGTAGCCGCCCGCGTCCTGGGCTTCCTCATGTCCGACATCCAGTTCGACGAAACTGGCACCGAGACTCTCCACCTGCTCCTTGACTACGGGTCGGGTGTCGAACGCCTCGACCACGGCGCCGAGACGTCGCGCGGTGGCAATTGCCTGCAGCCCAGCCACACCGGCACCGAGAATCAGCGTTCTGGCGGGCGGAATCGTTCCAGCAGCCGTCATCAAGAGCGGGAAGAACTTCTGCAGCCGGTTGGCCGCCAGCAGCACTGCCTTATATCCTGCAATGGTGCTCATTGAGGAGAGCGCGTCCATCGGCTGCGCGCGTGTGATGCGCGGGATGGCGTCCATGCTCATGGCGATAATGCGCTGCTCGGATAGTCGGACGACGATCTCCGGCGTCACCAGCGGCTGCAGGAACGCGATCAAGACCGTATCCGGCTTGATCTGCTTGATCTCGTCGTCGGTTGGCCGTGCGACCTTGAGGATAACCTTGGCTCGGTCGTAGACCGTCTTGGCGTCAGGTACGATCTCCGCTCCAGCCTCCTGATAGGACGGATCGAGGAAGCTGGATCGCTCCCCCGCACCCTGCTGGACGATGATGTTGAATCCGTTCTTGGCGAGTTTGCGCACCACGTCTGGAGTCAGCGCGACACGCGTTTCGCCGGGCATCGTCTCTTTGGGAACGCCAACAGCGAGGCTGGGAAGATCTTGGGACTCAGGCTGCAAAATGCAGGCTCCTTAATTGGGCTCCGGGGATGTCGGATCCCCGTCAATCGACCAGGAAATGCAATTTGGCTGCTTTAGCTGCCCGCACAGCCGTGCATTAGGTTAATCTTGAAGACTGGACACGTCAACCACTTTCGACCGACGGTCCGTGATTGTTAGGTCATTGGTACTTGACAGACGTTCGCGTAGCCACGGCCGAAAGCAACAAACTTGCCATAATGTACCACTCAGGCGAGTGCGACGGCAGGCGTGATGCCCACGGCAATTTCGGTCGACAATTGTGAGCGAATGGAGCGAAGAATGGCGCAGCGAGTCGTGCAGGTCGATGCGTTCACCGACAAGGCCTATCGGGGTAATCCCGCCGCGGTCTGCGTGCTAAATGGCCCGGCCGAGGGGGAATGGATGCAGTTGATCGCCCGGGAAATGAATTTGTCCGAGACAGCTTTTCTCTATCCGCGCGGCGATGGGTTTCATCTGCGTTGGTTCACTCCGGCGACTGAAGTGGACCTCTGCGGCCACGCGACGCTGGCGACCGCACACGTGCTCTGGGAAGACGGCCATCTTGCGGCAGGGAAGCAAGCACGCTTCGACACGTTAAGTGGCACGCTCACGGCACGGAAAGTCGGCGACTGGATAGAGCTCGACTTCCCGGCCGAAGTAGAGCGGGAGAGTGAGGCGCCCGCCGATCTGGCTCGGGGGTTGGGCGTGCCGCTCCGTTACGTGGGTCGCAACCGTATGGATTATCTGGTGGAGGTCGACGACGAGCAGACCGTGCGCGGTCTGAAGCCCGACATGTCGCTGCTGGGCCGGGTCGATATGCGCGGTGTGATCGTTACCAGCCCGTCGTCCACAGGCGCGTTTGACTTCGTCTCGCGCTTCTTCTGCCCGGCCGTCGGCATCGACGAGGATCCCGTGACCGGCTCGGCCCACTGCTGCCTGGCACCGTTCTGGGCATCGCGACTTGGCAAAGCGGAGATGACAGGGTTCCAGGCGTCTGCACGAGGCGGCGTAGTTCGGGTGCGTCTGGAAAGTGAGCGCGTGAAGATCTCGGGGCAGGCCGTGACGGTGATGCGCGGCGACCTCGTCTAGCATCGATTGCCGGTCGAACGAGGTACGCTCGAACCACTCGTTCGCCGGTAGCGATTGACGATGAAACCACAGTAATTGGTGCAACGTGGGCGGCCCTATGTGACCGCCCAAGCTGTGCGAACGCACCGTTCGTAATGTGTTAGGAACCGTTTGCCGGTTGTGTCAGGTCATACACCGTCATGTTTCCGACGGTTTGCGACGTGTAGTGCTGCTCCACCCAGTTGGCGATCTGCTGGGACGTTCCGGAAGAATCGCCGGGTCCGCCAAACCCTCCACTGGCGATGAAGTAGTGGACCTTACCTTCGCTCACGTATTGTTCGAACTGCGCCAACGTAGGCGTGGGATCGGTGCCATTGAAACCGCCGATGGCCATCACTGGGTCGCCGGTCGACAGTTGGATACCAGCGGCATTGTTGGCGCCGACCATTGCCGCTACCCAGGTGTACTTGTCGGCGTTCTGTTGCAGCAGCGTTACCAGTTGTGCGTCGGGCTGACTGGCATTGAGTAAACCTCCCATGCCGCCAGTGTTGCCTCCGGGACGGAATGTGCCCGTTCGGCCACCAGGGAAACCGCGCCCGGTCTGACTTCCGGTGACCGTGCCCCGGTTGTTCGAGGTTCCTGGGAACCCGCCGAAAGCAGTGGTCTCACCGTTTGCGGCTCCCGGGAATCCGCCAAATGATCCGCGGCCGGGGAAGTTGCCGCCACCTTGCCGCCAAACGCATTGGTTCCCGTTCGGCGGACCGCCGCGGAATCCACCAGGACGGCCCTGTCCGCCGAAGCCGGTCGTCGGCCCCGCGGAAGGGATTGCGCCGGTATGCGGAACAGAGACAGTCTGCGCGGCGTAGGCCGTCGGGCCTGCAAGGATCGCGATCAGCGCGACGGCGGCAATCGCGACCGTAGCTTGCCGCGGGATGCGGTTGATAGCCAGCAGAACGAGCGCGGCGCCGAACCCTGCCACGACGATGCCAAGTCGTAGTGCCGGATACCAGTTGGGCGATCGATCGAGCAGCACGTACGCCCACGCAGCAGTTCCCGCGACGCCGACCGCGAGGAGGACCCGTGCGATCAGGCTGTCGCGTCGTTGCCACAGACTGACCGCTCCGATGCCGACCAGCGCACCGACGGCAGGCGACAGTGCAACGGTGTAGTAGGGGTGAATGATACCCGCGGCGTAGCTGAAGACAACGCCCGTCACCAGCAACCAGCCACCCCAGAGAAGCGCGGCTGCGCGGACTCGATCGGTACGCGGTTTGCCCCAGGTCAACCAGAGGAGAGCACCAATGGCGAGCAGTGCTGCAGGCAGCAGCCACGAGATCTGGCCACCCATCTCGCTCTCGAATAGTCGTAACAGTCCGGTGGCGCCCCAGCGGCCTCCACCATTGACCGGCGCTCCTCCAACGCTCCCCGTCTCGTTCCCGGTGATACGGCCAAAGCCGTTGTAACCGAAGATCAGGTTCAGGATATTGTTGTCCTGCGAACCACCAACGTACGGACGGGCGCTGGCCGGGATCAGCACGATCGCCGCGACCCACCAACCGGCCGAGAGCAGAATGGCGAATCCCGTCGCGACGAGCTGTCCCACGCGACGGCGCAATGACGTCGGCGCGGCGATCAGGTAGACCAGAAAGAATGGTGGGACGATGATAAACGCCTGCAGCATCTTGGTCAGAAAACCAAAGCCGATCAGCACTCCGGAGAAGAGTAGCCAGCGGCGTGCTCCCACCCTCGAGTGCGCGAGTCAGCGCATAGGCAGCCCCGACCATCAGTAGAACGAGCAGTGCGTCCGGATTGTTGAAGCGAAACATCAACGCCGCCACCGGCGTCAACGCCATCACCGCTCCGGCAATGAGCGCGGCGGCCGGCGAGAACCAGCGGCGTATGGTGACGTAGAGCAGTCCGACGGCGGCCACGCCTTCCAGGGCTTCTGGCACCAGAATGCTCCAGGCATTAACGCCGAAGATCCGCGCCGAAAGCTCCATCACCCACAGAGCGGCCGGTGGCTTATCGACGGTGATGAAGTTGGACGCGTCGAACGATCCGAAGAAGAAGGCGCTCCAACTTTTGGTTCCCGCCTGAACAGCTGCCGAATAGAAGGCGTTTGCCCAGCCGGACGCTCCGAGATTCCAGACATAGAGGATGGCGGTAACGCCGAGCAAGGCAACGAAGGCTGGTCGTTCCCATGTTGCCAGACCCTCCTCGCCGCGTATCGCTTTGCGCCACCAGGTCGTTCGCTCCGCCGGGGCGACGCGCGCTCCAGCGGTGGCTTGTGGTGTGGTGGTGACCATGTGTTGAACTCCTCGTTTTCAAACGCATTGATCGGAGGGCTGTTCACGTCGTCTCTTGCCCTTCCACTGACACACGATATCGGGCGCGAATGTGAAATCGATAAGATTTGTCCATGAATTCTCAAAGGAACGAGGATCGGCAGAGTTCGGGCTTATGACTGCGGCGGAACGACAGGTTTCTATTTTGGATCAGACTGAGTCGTGGGCCCGGGTTGGGCCGTTCGCACGGGTGGCCTTCCGAGGCCGCTCAGAAATCATCAACGTCGATTGCCCGATATCGAGCCAGCTTGAGGGGGGAAAGGTAATCGTACTTGGGAGCAAGTCTGTGCCTGTCCCTGTTCCGTGGCGTCGCTTGTCATAACATGCAAGTGATTTGGAATCAGGACACAGTGGGGCGAGACAGAATTTTGGGCGGACACGGAGGTCCGCCCTGACGTAAGGTCGCAGAATGCGGTGGTGGCGATTCAGATCCCGACGATCGAGTTACCCGCCCGGCGAATATCGGTCGCGCCGCTGTACATCCCCGTGTCTGGATCGCGTGCGATCAATTGAACGCCGCCACCGAGCGCCCAGGGACCGGCTACTTGAACCTGATGACCGAGCTCGCGCAGGCGATCCAGCGCCGCTTCGCCGACACGTGACTCGACGCGTACGGTTGGATTGCCAACTTCAAGCTGCTCCCCGATCAGGAAGCGTGGCGCCTCGCTGGCTCGGGCGGCATCCATCCCGAAATCGAGCGAGTTACACAGAATCTGGACGTTCGTCTGGACCTGCCAGTGCGCTCCGGGAGTCCCACCGACCAGGATCGGCTGGCCGTCTCGCTGCACGATGTAGTTATTCAACGTGTGCACTGGTCGCTTACCGGGTGCGAGACAATTTGGATGGCCCTCATCGAGGTTGAATCCGAGCATACGGCTGTTCATCAGGGCCCCGGTCTCGCCCATCACCACGCCACAGCCAGAGAAGAGACTGTGGATGTAGGAGACCATGTTGCCGTCCCGATCGGTGACGCACATGTAGGTGGTGTCGGGTTGCACGTTGCCCTGCCAGGCGAACGGGTGCGCCTGTTCGCGATCGATCTTGGCTGCCTGCTCACGGGCATGCTCATCCGACAGCAGCATGGCGAGTGGAACGTCGACGACTCGCGGATCGCCCAGGAAGCGCATGCGATCCTCGAAGGCGAGCTTGAGCGCCTCGATCTGCAGGTGGATCAGGTCGGCTGAGCCGGGTTCGAGTGATCCCAGGTCAAACTGCTTGAGGATGTTGAGCGTCAACAGGACGATGATGCCCTGGGTGACCGGCGGCTGCTCGAACAGGGTGTAGCCTCGATAATCGATTGAGAGCGGCTCGGCCTCCTCGGTTTCGTGCGCCGCGAAGTCCTCGCTTGAGAAGAGTCCGTCGTGCCGCTGCGAGTAGCTGACCAACTCGGCGGCCAGCTCACCTTCGTAAAAGTCACCCCAGCCATTCGCCGCGATGCGCTCCAATGACCGAGCCAAAAGCGGCTGCCGGAAGACGTCGCCAATTCGCGGCACGTCGCCGTCCGGTAGGAAGACTCGCGCGCTATCCGGAAACTTCCGGTATGTGTCGGCGTCGTTGCTCAGCATACGATGGAGCCGTGTCGAAACCGGGACTCCGTCTCTGGCGTAGCCGATCGCCGTTCCCAGAAGTTGGTCGAGGGGGATGCTGCCGAAGCGTTCCAGCGCAGTACCCCAGGCTCCGACGGTTCCCGGAACCGAGGAAGCCCACAACCCTTTGTCGGGTATGCCGCCACGTTGACGGTACTCCTCGACGGTTGCCGCTCGCGGGGCGGCACCGCTGCCATTCAGCGCCACCACTCGATTACTGCCCGCCAGGTTGATCAAGAAGAACGTGTCGCCGCCGAGGTGACCGTTGCGTGGTTCGACCGTCATCAGCACCGCCGCGCCCGCCACCGCCGCATCGATCGCATTGCCACCGCGTCTGAGGACGTCGATAGCCGCCTGACTGGCGAATGGGTGGGCCGAGGCCGCCATCCCGTTGCGCGCGAGCGTCACGTCGCTCGGCGGTCGCGTTGCCTCGGTGGTCGATGAAGTGACCGGTGTCGCCGCCATGGACTATCCCCTCAAGGTGATTCGCCGAATACATTCGCGTTCGCTCGCCTGTCGAAGCTCGGTGACCCGGACGAACGCCAGGTTCACCGTTCTAGATTCGATCAAACGGCCCGGACGTGCAACAGGTTCGTGTGGCCTGGCTCGTTGAAGGCGGTCAGGCTGCCGACGAAGAGAATGTTGTGACCGGGACTCGCGTAGTGCGACTTCACTAGGCGCTGAGTCATCTCTTCGATCATGACTTCCGTGCTGTCCGCGAACGGAGCCACCAGCGAGGTGATGCCCCACACCAGCGACAACTGACGAGCTACGAAGTCATTGTTAGTGAGCGCGACGACCGGAACGCCTGGGCGTTCACGTGCGACCTCGCGCGCCGAGAAACCACTCCGCGTGAAGACGGCGATCAAATTGATCAGCGGTCCGCGGCGAGCGATGTCGTCGGCCGCCCGCGCGATCAGCGAAGCCGTGGTGATCGGACCGTCAGCGTTTTCGGTGCGCTTCGGCGAGAAATCTCGTTCGACCGCCGCGACGATGCGGTCCATCATCTGCACGGCCTCGAGTGGAAACTCGCCGGTGGCAGTCTCGGCGCTCAACATCACCGCGTCGGTGCCGTCCAGAATCGCGTTGGCTACGTCGCTGGTTTCCGCGCGGGTCGGAATGGGCTGATTGATCATCGATTCGAGCATCTGGGTCGCGGTGATGACCGGCGCGCCATGCCGACGGGCGACCTCGATGATGCGCTTCTGCGCGATCGGGACTTCTTCAGGTGGAAGCTGCACTCCGAGGTCGCCGCGAGCGACCATGATGGCGTCAGAGATGTGTGCGATCTCATGCAGCGTTGCCAGCGCCTCGGGCCGTTCGATCTTGGCCACGATGCCACACTTGCCCCCATGGCGCTTCATCTCGTTGCGTACCATCTCGATGTCGCGCGGCGACGTCACGAAGCTAACGCCGAGGTACTCCAGGTCAGCTTCGGCAGCGAAGGCAATATCGGCGGATTCCTGGTCGGTTAGCCTTCGCGGCGGCGGCTTCGCGCCAGGCACCGTGACCCCTTGTCGACCACGCAGGCGACCTCCGCGCACCACGCGCGCCTGAATGACCGTGCCATCACGCGACGTCACGATCAGTTCGAGAAGCCCATCCATGATCAGGACGCGTTGTCCGGCCGAGAGTTGATCGACCAGGTCGGCATCGTCCACCGAGATACGATTCGGCTCGAGCCGATCGTCACCGGCGACGATCTCGACCGGCTGATCGTGTCGCAATGAGATGGTCTCTCCATTAGGGAGTGGACCGGTGCGCGGTTTCGGGCCCGCAAGATCTTGCAGGATGGCCACGCAGTGTCCTGACTGCTGCGCGGCGGTGCGAATGGTTTGCACGATCTCACGTCGCACATCGATGGTGTTATGCGCCGCGTTCACACGGACCACGTTGACGCCTGCCTCGATGAGGGATTTCAGGCGACCGATCTCCCAGGATGCGGGTCCAATTGTTGCCACGATTTTCGCGTTACGTCGGGTGATTGGCTCGGCCACGGATACTCCGTCTCCTCGCGTGTCATATGCTGAGTTTCTGCACTCCGGTCAACAATACCATAGGGCTGTTGACCTCAGACTGTTCCGCGCAACGAACGCGCCAATAGCTGAATACTGTCCATCGCTGTACGGAACAGGTCAGGTGGCGGCTCCGCCCATGCCCAGACAGCACCAATCAGCGTCGTCATGAACCGCGATCAATGGCCACCTTAGTCACGTGCGGGGAATTCCCGACGAAAGCCGGTGACTTTGCTTGAGTAACCGCCCCTCAAGATCTACGATACCGGCGACACCCGTTTACTCAACCGTGCCGCTCGCGGAACGAAACTGGCTGGGATTTCTTGAGCGCAGGGTGGACCCGAATGACGCCGGTATACGAGGAGTGATCGATGCCGATCGAATTGACCAGCTACACCATTGAGAAGCCCGACGACTTGAACTTGATCTTCGGCCAGAGCCATTTCATTAAGACCGTTGAGGACCTGTATGAGGCACTGGCGGGCTCGGTTCCAGGTCTAAAGTTTGGACTGGCCTTCAGCGAGGCGTCGGGCGATAGGCTGGTGCGAACGAGTGGCACCGACCCAGAACTGGTGGAACTTGCGAGCAAGAATGTGCTGGGTATCTCGGCCGGTCATTGTTTCCTCGTCTTCTTGCGGGATGCGTTCCCGATTAACGTCCTGCCCGCGATCAAAGCTGTGCAGGAGGTGTGTACCATTTTCTGTGCGACCGCGAACCCGGTCGAGGTGATTCTGGCTGACACCGGCGATGCCCGTGCGGTGCTCGGAGTGGCCGATGGTTTGAAGCCGGTCGGCATCGAGTCTGAGGAGGATGTACGCCAGCGCCAGGGACTGCTACGGAGGTTTGGCTACAAGCTGGGCAGTGCCTGAGGAACCGCCGATAAGGCGCCGCGTAATCTCGCCCAGGTCCCGATCCCTCGTTTGGTCGCGTTTTTGTGACTGCAAGCGGTGGAACAGGGGCGCGGGCTTGAGTACAATGCCAGACTGGGGTGTTCCTATCCGGTTACAGCCCCATGTTGTGGGCTGTGCGGATTTAGCGCAGCGGGTTAATCGAGAGTAAATAGAACGGTGACGATGTCTTGCGCGGCCAATCTGAAGGTACCTGCCAAGCGCTACACCTACGCCGTTCCAATTGCTACAGATTTGTTTCAGTCGTTAGTCTGGAGGCGTAGTGTATGACAAGCTCTGGCCGAAGTCGAACTAAGGAGCTTGCGCTGGAAAAGGACGAACTGCTCGATCTCTACCGCAAGATGGTGTTGATCCGCGTCTTTGAAGAGAACGCGGCCGAGCAGTACGCCCGTGGTCGAATCGCAGGATTCCTCCACTTGTATATCGGCGAAGAGGCGACCGGTGTGGGCGCCATCTCGGCGATGGAGGATCGCGATAACCTGATCACCCACTATCGCGATCACGGATACGCGCTGGCACGTGGAATCACGCCCAACGCTGCCATGGCCGAGCTCTTCGGCAAAGCAACCGGTGTGACCCACGGTCGCGGCGGTTCAATGCACTTCAGTGATGTGAGCAAGAACTTCTGGGGCGGTTACGCCATCGTCGCGGGACACATTCCGCTGGCGACTGGTCTGGCGCTCGCGAGTCAGTACGAGGAAAAGGGCTACGTGGTGGTCTGCATCTTCGGTGACGGCGCGACCAACGCCGGCGCCTTCCACGAAGCCGCCAACCTTGCCTCGGTCTGGAAGCTGCCGATCATCTTCCTTGTCGAAAACAACCTGTATGGCATGGGCACCGCCGTCGAGTACGTCTCCGCGGTGCAGGACATGTCGCGCAAGGCCATGGCGTATGACATGGCGTCGGCCCGTGTAGACGGCCAGGACATCCTGGCGGTGCGCGAAGCGACCAAGAAGGCACTCGAGCATTGCCGATCTGGGAACGGTCCGTTCTTGCTCGAATCTCTGACCTATCGCTATCGCGGTCACTCGATGGCGGACCCGGAAACGTATCGGTCAAAAGACGAGGTCGAGCAGTTTCGCAAGAACGATCCGATCGTGCTCTTCAGGGACAAATTGCTGGCAGACGGTGTCGCCAAGCAGGAAGAGTTCGATCAGATCGACGCCGACGTGAACAAAGAGATTGAAGCGGCCGTGCAATTCGCAGAGGAGAGCCCGGCGCCCGATCCCTCGACGCTCGAAGACTTTATTTATGCCGATTCGAGTGCTGTACGCTAGCGTAGAGCACGGTCAGGAGTCAGGATTCGATGGCACGCGAGATTACCTATCGCGACGCTCTCCGAGAAGCGTTGCACGAGGAGATGAACCGGGACGAGCGCGTATTCCTCATGGGCGAGGACATTGGTGCCTATGGCGGATCGTACGTGGTGACGCGTGGATTGCTGGAGGAGTACGGACGCAAGCGTGTCCGTGACACGCCGATCTCGGAGCTGGGCATCGTCGGAGCCGCGGTTGGCGCGGCAATGGGCGGCCTGCGACCGATCGTCGAGCTGATGACGATCAACTTCAGCCTGCTGGCGATCGACCAAATCGTCAATCACGCCGCCAAGCTCCACTACATGTTCGGCGGCACGTTCACCGCGCCGGTCGTCGTCCGTACCGCATCCGGTTGGGGCCAGCTCGGTGCCACCCACTCTCAGACGTTCGAGGGCTGGTACGCACACGTGCCCGGACTTCGGGTGGTGATGCCCGCTACGCCGCGCGACGCCAAGGGCTTCCTCAAGGCGGCCGTTCGTGGTAACGATCCGGTCATGTTCATCGAGCATTCGTTGATCTACCGTAACCGCGGCGAGGTCGAAGAAGGCGAGTTGGTTCTGCCGCTCGAAGGCGCCGAAGTTCGTCGCGAGGGAACCGACGTCACGATCGTCTCCTGGTCGCGCGGCTACTACCTGGCACTTGAAGCTGCCGAAGAGCTTGCGAAGCAGGGCGTCAACGCCGAGGTAATCGACATGCGCGTGCTGCGCCCGCTCGACGTGGCCACCGTCGTCGAATCGGTCAAGAAGACCAATCATCTCGTCACCGTTGAGGAAAGCTGGCGAACGCTGGGCGTTGGTGCGGAGATTGCCGCAGCAGTGCAGGAACAGGCGTTCGATTACCTGGATGCGCCGATCGCGCGCGTGGGAAGTCTCGAAGTGCCGGTTCCGTATGCGAAGAACCTCGAGCGGCTCGTCTTCCCGGACAAGGACCATGTCGTCCAGGCAGTCAAAGGCGTCCTCGCGCGAGATGTCGCACCGGTCGGCTAACAGCGATTGGTGCCAACCCGCTGCCGAACACGCTGATGTCCGGTAGTGGGTAACGAACCTGGAATCGACGAAGGCGGAGGAGCGACGGATGGCCAAGACCCTGGTGATGCCTCAGATGGGCTATGACATGGACGCGGGGACCCTGCTTCGCTGGCTCAAGCAAGAGGGCGAAGAGGTTGAACGCGGCGAGCCCATCGCTGAGATCGAAACTGACAAAGTCAATCTGGAAATCGAATCATTTGATAGTGGCGTGGTTC
Organism: uncultured Chloroflexia bacterium; assembly: GCA_963782955.1. GTDB lineage: Bacteria > Chloroflexota > Chloroflexia > Thermomicrobiales > Thermomicrobiaceae > CALAGB01. The sequence goes on from CAWALJ010000005.1 coordinate 276,429, forward strand.
GCAAGCACCTGGTCACCGAGGGACAGACGGTCCCGGTTGGTGAGGCGATCGCCATCATCGGCAGTGCGGACGAGGAGATCGATCTCCCCGACCTGAATGGCAAGCAGCCGGAAGCGGCGCCAAAGGCGACTCCACCAGCACAGCCGCAGGAGGCGGTGGCGAGCGGCGTGAGCCAGCCCGCTGCTGGTGCGACTGATGCTCACATGGCGCAGGCGGATCAGGTAGTCGAGCGAGCACCAGGCGAGCGCGTTCGTGCTTCACCACTGGTGCGGCGTTTGGCGGCCGAGCATGGAATCGACCTGACGCACGTGCACGGGACCGGCCCAGGTGGCCGTATCATCAAAGTTGACGTGATGCCGCTCATCGGTCGGCCACAGGCCGCCCCGGCGGCGGCTCCTGCCGCGACGCCGGCACAGGCCCCGGCCGTGGAGCAGGCGCCCCAGCCGATGCCACAGCCACAGCCGGTCCCGGCCGGTGCGCCCGACTTCGAGCTTCGCGATCTCTCGCGCATTCGCAAGACGATCGCACGGCGCATGTCCGAGAGCTTCCAGCAGGCGCCGCACATCTACATCTCGATGTCGATCGAAATGACCAGGGCGCTGCAACTGCGGGAACAGGTGAACGCCGAGGTCGAGCAGCCGCAGCAGGTATCGATCAACGACCTGATCGTCAAAGCAGCCGCGCTAGCACTGCGCAAGTTCCCGATGCTCAACGCGGCATACGCTGGTGAGCAGGTGCGCATCTACAAGCGCATCGACATTAACAATGCGATCGCCACCGACACGGGTCTGATCAGCCCCTTCGTTCCGGATGCCGATAACAAGCCGCTGGGCGTGATCGCAGCGACGATGAAGGATCTTGCCAAGCGGGCTCGCGAGGGCGGCCTGACGCCGGAAGAGTACCAGGGCGGTACCTTCACCATCAGCAACCTGGGCATGTACGGAGTCGCGGAATTCCAGGCGGTTATCAACCCGCCACAGGCAGCGATTCTGTCGGTCGGAATGGTGAAGAAAGAGCCAGTCTATCAGGACGGACAGTTCAAGCCTGTCGATACGATGATGGTCACGGTGGCAGCCGATCATCGCGTAACCGACGGGGCCGAGGTGTCGCGTTTCTTGATGGAATTCAAGCGCCTCCTCGAGACGCCGATGCTGTTGCTGGTGAGCTAGCCAAGCGCACATCGACCTCTCAAAATACCCAGCCACAAAGAACCGGGACGGGCACTGCACCCGTCTCGGTTTTGTTTACAAGGACATGGCTCCGAGTCTGTGACATGCATGTGATGTCCAGGGATGGACTGGCACGTTTTCGTTGCGAACCGGCGGCCCTGAGTTGACTGTTTCCGTATAGAATAGTTGTGTAGATAGTTATCACTGTCACAATGGCGCTCTTGATCTGGTTGATAGGGGGCGTCGTCAATGGCGCGACATAATCCCATTACCGGCCTCGGCGATCCACGCAGTACATCATGTCTGGTCGTGGAACGGGCTCCCACGGTGCCTCTCATCTCCTCCAAGGTGCGCTGCCGATTCTCCGCATTCCACGTCTGAGTTGATCGGAGCATGTCATGGCTGACAAACATCGTTATGAACGTAACATTGGTCCGAGGCTCGACGAGCTTGATGAGCGATTTCGAGTTGTGGAGGAACGGCTCTCCCGAATTGAGTCCCGGGTGGGCATCGCCGCGGCGATGCCTGCGACTCCACCGGCGGAGGCGCAAAAGCCCATAATCACGGCTGCCGCCCCTCCCTCGGCACCCTTAGTCGCGCCCCACATGCCGCGCCACGAAGTTCCAGCTGAACCGCACCCAATGCCTGAAACGAGGACGGCGCATGTTCCGCCTGTGGAACTGGTCACAACGTCCGTCACGAAGGAACCAGTGCCGCGTCGCGCCGAAGCGCCCTGGCCTGCTCCGACGCCTTCCACGTTCGGCGATCTGGAACAGCGCTTCACTGGAAGACTGCTGGCGTGGATCGGTGGTCTCGCCTTAATTGTTGGCGCGGTCTTCTTCCTCAGTTTGGCCTTTAGCCGTGGGTGGATTGGGCCGACGACTCGCGTCATTATCGGCCTGGTTGCGGGCACACTGGTGGTGGCAGCGGCTGGGTGGTTCTTTGAGCGTGAGGATCGGCTCTTCGGACATGTCTTGACCCCGGTTGGCCTTGGAGTGCTGTCCCTCTCCTTCTTCGCGGGCACGCAGCTCTACAACGTGTTTCCAATCGAGGTGGGACTCGCTGGAGCGCTCGTCAGCGCGGTGGCCGTCGCAGTCATCGCAATTCGGGCAAACTCGCAGCTGATCGCCGCATACGGTCTGGTGACAGCAATCGGCGCGCCGATTCTGCTCCAGGCATCGCCCTCCACCTCGACGATCGCGTTCCTGTCGGCAGCACTGATCGGATCGACGGTCGTTGCCCTGTATCGAACATGGAACTGGTTACCCGCAATCGCCTTCTTACTGGCCGCTCCTCAGGTCAGCGACTTCGTCCACGGCGACGTTTCGATCGCGGTTGGAATGACCGGATTGTCGGCGTTCTGGCTGCTCAATGCGGTTGCCGCCGGTGGCGAGGAATTTCGCGTGCGGCGCAATCGGCTTGGGATTACCTCGACCACACTGCTGGTTGCCAACGCCGCCTTCATCGTGGGTTGGGGATTCTACCTACTTCAGGGTGACGCGGAGTGGGGCCGTGGACTGTTCCTGGTTGCGCTGGCAGCAGCTCACCTCACGCTCGGTGGCTATTTCCTGGCGATGCGAGGCGATCACCATCCGTTTGGCATGCTGGCGTTTGGCACTGGCATCGCGGCGGCAAGCATGGCGTTGCCGGTTCAGCTTGGTGGACCTCCCGTTCCGTTGGGATGGGCAGCGGAAGCCGGGGCGCTGGCATGGTTATACGGGTACCGCAAACATGGTTACGCTGGGCTAATGTCGCTGGCGCTCGGGGCCATGGCGATTGGCCACCTAATTCTGTTCGAGTATCCATGGGAATCGATCGAGAAGGCGTCGTCCAGCGCATGGCCGTTCGTGAACGCGAACGGCGGTACGTTGGCCTTCATCCTGGGTGCGTTGGCAGTCGCGATCTACTTTGCGCGTAGCTGGCGCATCGGGATTCCGGCCGCGGCGGTCGGCGGCGCGCTGGTCGTCTACGCAATGCCGTTCGAGACATCGGGATTGCTGCTGATAGGCGGCTGGTCGGTCGTGTGGCTCGCCCTCTATGCGGTCGAGCATTACCTGCTTGAGCCACGGGTCGAGCCGGTTCGCCCGGGAGACAACATCGTCCTGTTCGCGGCGCTCAAGTCCGTCGTCATCGTCGGTGTGGCGGCCCTGTTAGCGGCGTTCTTCAAGATGCTCTCGATCCAGATGGCGTCGATCGATGCCAATCCAAACGGCCCGGCTACGCCATTCTGGGATCGTTCAACCGCTGCGGCTGCGATCGTTCTCGCTTCACTGCTCGCGGCAGGCATCGTCGCTCGCCGCGCGCAGAGTCGTCGGCGGCTTGCGACGCTTGCCTTTGGAATCGTGGGCTTCATGGTCGCGGTGGAGTTGTGGGATTCGGCGAAGGTCGTTGTGGCCTGGTCGATCATTGCCACAGCGTCGTTGTTGCTGGCTCGAGTTGACCCGGCGGCCATCAGGCGCTACGGCATTATCGCTGGCGCTCTGGTTGCCCTTAGCGTCTCGTTCGTCCTTACCGACATCGCCACTCCCGACCGTCTGGTTGTCTCCGCATCGAGTACCGTCGATCATCCATTCCTCTGGAGCGGTGCGACCGCGTCGATCGGAGCGACTGTGCTGGTCTTGATTCTGGCGGCAACGGTCTTCAGACACGATCGAATCGAACCGTACTTGTGGGCACTCGCTGGGGTCGGACTGGTCTACCTTCTGTCGGTCGCCGTGGTCGACGATTTCCAGCATCGTATGGGAGGCGCCACGACGCTCGAGGAACTGCAGAAGCAAGCGCAGGTGGCGCTGTCGATTCTCTGGGCGATTCTCGGTGGCCTGACCCTGGTAGCTGGACTCTGGCGTGGTATTGGTCTCATTCGAGGAGCAGGGCTCGCTCTGCTTGCGCTGGTGACCGCCAAGGTCTTCCTGTACGACCTGTCGTCGCTCGACGCGGCCTACCGAGTGTTGTCGTTCATCGGGCTTGGTGTGTTGTTGCTGATCAGCGCGTATCTCTACCAGCACATCGGACCGCGGGGGCAGCGGCCCTCGGCCGCATGACCGTGCGCTGACCCGCCGGTACTCGCTCAGTCATCCGGTTCGACGCCTTTAGCGCGCAGCTCCTCGATGTCGTTCTCGGCATCCTGGAGCTGTCGCCGTAGTACGGGCAATCGTTCTCGCGCTCGCTCGAGATCGGCATAGACGTCGTTGCGTTCGTCGATGAGCCGGGTTGTCGCACTTGCGATCTGGTTGCGCTGCCAATCGAGCGCGGCGCACGCGGGGCAACGGCCGATCGGATCGATCCAGCCGCCGCACTGCTCACACGACCGGGCAAGATCCGTGAGCGAGAACGAATTCAGCTCTTCCCCGTTGGCGGCGCGTTTCAATGCGTCATTGGCGATAACCGACATGCAGTTATTCAGGTGCTCGACCAGTTCGTTCTGTTCGGTCCTCGGCGAGACCATCCGGCACCAGCGGTGTCACGTCACCCTCAACCTGCTTCAGCTTGGGCAGTGCAACTTGATGACCGCGTTCGGCCCAATCGAGCTCTTCGCGAAAAACGAATCGCTCTTTGCCGACCGTTAGTCCGATTTCAGCGGGAACGTCGACCGACCGTACGTCGATAGATATTGGCGTGGCAGGTAGGTGAACGGTAGGCAGGTCGTGTCGTGACGGAGTGAGCCCCTCGATGTCCTCATTGGCCTGACGAATGGCGTCGTTCAGTTGCTCGATGCGCTCGGTCCAGCGGTTCTGCGACATGAATGCGGACTCTGATTGTTCGAGATCGTATTCGATTCGCGAACGCCGTAACGTCAATCGTGACAGCCGACGACGCTCCGCTTCACGAATCGGTATGCCAGATACAGTCGACTGCGCCGCTCGAGGCGGAGTGGGGCTCTCAGGTTGATTTTCTTCTCGACGCCAGAAGTTCATGCGGGGCATACCGTGGTCCTTCCAATGTAGGGCTGGATCGATCAGGGATGCTGAATAGGTTGCTCGATCGTGCTCATGTCCCATGAGTCGACCACGTCGAGCGCGTTCTTCAGAATCGGGATCACTTTGGCTGGAGCCGGAACCCCCTGAATGACCCCGACTGGCTGCTGCAGAGACTTGCCGTCCGGTTCGAGGTGGCGAATCGCGCCGTGAATCTCGATGTGGCGCGGCCCGCGCATCACCGTGTAGGCGGCGACCACTCGCCCATATCCGTTGCTAACCCAGTGGAGCGAAATGCTGGCCGCATCATTTCCCTGCGTATCAGTGACGACCCGGAGCGGGTGTTTCCAGCTCGACGCGAGCGTCTCTCCCGCTATCAGTAGCTCATTGGCCGCTTGCGGCAGCGACATCCGCCGCATCGAATCGGCCGCCAGCCCTGTTCGGCGCGCGTAGAGCGAACGGCCCCAGTCGCTGCGCCACGCCAGGAATCCCGCGAGCAGGATGCCACCGTGGATAACGCCGGTCACGTCGCTCAACACCGGTGTCTTTCCACTGTAGATTTGCGACCAATCGCCACCCGCCCCCGCAAGAAAGTCGATCAGCGGGTAGAAGATGAGCGAGTTGGCGATACTGATGACGCCGAAGATGAAGAGCAGGTAGTTGATTGGCGCGCGTCGCGGCCAGAGGACCGGAATCGCGATGGCGATCAGGCCGAGCAGCACACTGACCAGGTTTCCGGCCAGCGCGATCCAGAAGACCTGCGCGTTGGTCAGAAACCCAGAGTATTCGACGAAACCATAGAAGACATACCAGCCGTACCCAGTAACCTGGGCGTGGAACGCGAGCACGGTGACCGCGTGACCAAGCTCGTGAAAGACCACGCTGAGTGGCAGGAGGATGAAAAACGCCGCTTCACTCAGCCGTTGCCGGTCGCTTGCGGTAAAGTCATTGTCGAAGATCTGGTTCCGGTCGCGAATGACCGTGAATAATGTGCGAATCGAGATCAGCCCCAGCAAAATGCCGGTGACGATCATGAAGCTGGGTGTAAACACGTGAGTGACTCCTCAATTCGTTCAGATTCGAATTGTAGCACCGGGTTCCGATCAAGACGGCAAAGGTGAACGAGTGATAGATCCCTCGCCCCAGCGTATGCTGAATCTGGAGGCTTTCCCCAATTCCATCTGGTATGGGGACAATCTGGAAGTTTTGGCACGCATTCCCGACGGCTCGGTGCCACTCATCTACATCGATCCACCTTTCAACACGGGCAAGACGCAATCACACACGCGCCTGCGCACGGTCCGAGACCCGAGTGGCGACCGTAAAGGATTTCAGGGCAAGCCATATCGCACGACCAGGCTCGACACGCGCTCGTACGACGATTCCTTCGATGACTATCTGGCCTTTCTCGAACCGCGATTGCGCGAGGCGCGCCGGGTGCTTGCGACCGACGGAACGCTCTACGTACATCTGGACTATCGAGAGGTCCACTACGTCAAGGTCATGCTCGACCGTATTTTTGGCCGAGAGTCCTTTCTGAATGAGGTGATCTGGGCCTACGACTTCGGTGGACGCTCTCGGCGCCGCTGGCCAGCCAAGCACGACAACATCTTGGTCTACGTGAAGTCGCCGAAGAACTACGTGTTCAACGCTGAACAGATCGATCGCGTGCCGTACATGGCTCCCGGACTGGTTGGCCCTGAAAAGGCCGCGCGTGGCAAGTTACCGACCGACACCTGGTGGCAGACGATCGTCTCGACCAACGGTAAGGAGCGGACCGGATATCCCACCCAGAAGCCGTTGCCGATCTTACGCCGCATCATTCAGGCATCTTCGAATCCAGACGATCTGGTGTTGGATTTCTTCGCTGGCAGTGGCACCACGGGCCAGGCGGCGCTCGATCTGTCGCGGCGTTTCCTGCTGGTCGACGACAACCTCGACGCCATCAAGGTGATGAGCCACAGGTTCAAAGAGCACGGAGACGTGCGATTCGTAGGGTATGATGCCCGCGTAGCTGACGAGTGCAACAACGTTGGAGACGTCAAGATTGAGGGGGATGGATGCCAGTAGACGGAGTGATCGACCTGCGTGGCGATTGGGCTGCTCCGCCAACCGCCGCCATGCGCCAGGCCATGGCTGAGGCGGAGGTTGGTGACGACAACTCACACGAGGATCCGACGGTCATTCGCCTGGAAGAGATGTCGGCGACGCTGCTAGGCAAAGAGGCGGCGATCTTCGTGCCGAGCGGCACGATGGGCAATCTGGTGTCGGTGCTCAGCCTGGCCGAACATGGCACCGAGGTGATCGCCGGAGATCGCGCACACACGGTCGTCTACGAACGTGGCGGTATCGCCGCGGTCGGGGGGCACCCTATCCGCACGTTGCCAAACGGTCGCTTCGGCATGCTCGATCCGGTTGAAGTCGGCGGCCGCGGTTCGCCCGGCGAACATTCATTTCCCCAAGACCGGCCTGTTGTTGCTGGAGAATACGCATAATCTCTGTGGCGGCACGGTCTTGCTTCCCGGCCAGATACGTGAGCTGGCCGAGATCGCGCACGGCCACGGCTTCCCGGTACACCTGGATGGCTCGCGCGTCTTCAATGCCGCGGCCGCACTCGGATTGCCGGTCTCGAAGCTGGTCGCCGACGTCGACACGGTCACATTCTGCTTGTCGAAAGGGTTGGCGGCGCCGGTTGGCTCGATGATTGGTGGCACCGCCGACACGATTGAGCGCGCGCGGCAAATGCGCAAGTTGCTGGGGGGCGGCATGCGGCAGGCCGGGGTAATCGCGGCCGCGGGTGTCGTGGCGCTGCAGCAGATGATTGACCGGCTTCAGGAGGATCACGCTCGCGCACGGCGCCTGGCCGAAGGCATCGCGGAGCTTCCGTACATCTCGGTCGATCTCGAGACCGCGCAGACGAACATCGTCTTCTTCGACGTGAAGGCACCGCTAACGGGCGAGCAGGTAGCACGTCGAGCTGACGCGAATCGGGCGTTCGTCTGACCGCGTTCGGCGGGCCGACACTGCGCTTTGTGACGCACTACGCCGTCACCGACGCGGATGTCGAGCGCGTGCTGCTGATCATGCGCGATCTGCAGGCGTAACCGGGGGCGCTGGATCATTTTCGCGTTCGTCCGAACACCCTTCTGTCCGAATCGAACAATCCGGCGATCGCCGGAGCACACGTTGGGATGCAATCAATGGATGACCTGGAGCGGAAAGCCTGGGATCTGGTCGATGACAAGACCGACGAGATTCTCGAGCGATTTCAGAGTGTGATCTCGGTCAATACCACGGTGCCACCAGGATTGAACTACGATCTGTTGCTCGACCGGATTGAGCCGGAATTTCAGCAGCTTGGATTTGAAACCGAACGCGTGGTGATCCCTCAAGAACTGGTAGATCAGATTCCTCTGCCGCTCAGCGGGCCGCGGGTGAACCTGGTGGCGCGACGTGGCAGTGGCGGTGAGCCGGTGACCATCTACGCGCACATGGATGTTGTACCGATCGAAGAGGGTTGGAAGCATGATCCCTTCGGCGCGGAACTGGATAACGGCAAAATCTACGGTCGCGGCACCGCCGATATGAAGGGCGCGATCGCTTCCCTATTGACGGCGATCGAGGTAATGGACCAATCAGGGATCACGCCTCATTACGATCTGAACGTCTGCCTCTGCACAGACGAGGAGATTGGTGGCTACCCCGGAATCTGGCACCTGGCCAAAGAAGGCTACGTTAAGGGTCACATGCTTTGCCTCGAAGGGGGCCAGGACCCGCACTTGGCGCTGGCGTCAGCCGGTTCGGTCGACGTGACTATCACTGCTATCGGCAAGAGTTGCCACTCCGGATCGAACTATCTGGGGGTCAATGCCATCGACGCTATGCTGCCAATTATGAACGAACTGGCGCAGTTGAAGGTGGACGTGGAACGGCGAGAGTCGACCGTGCTGGGCGTGCCCAATGAGCAGGCGCCGTCGCGCTACATGACGCCAATGTTCAACTTCGCCATCATCAACGCCGGGGTGAAATCGAACATCGTCCCGGCCACCTGCACGCTGCTCATCAATCGCCGCTTCATTCCGGAAGAGAACTACGAGCAAGTGACTGGGGAGATCCTGTCTGCCGTCGAGCGAGGCAAACAGAAGAGCAAAGCGCTTGACGTGAAAGTCGACTTCTTCAACGTCTACCCAGCCATGAAGCTGACGCCAGGACCACACATGCGTAAGATGCAGGAGGCGTTGATGCTGGTGCAGGGATACAGCGTCGAAGAGTTTACCGCGGCTGGGGCTTCGGGCTCGACTGACATGGCCAACGTTCAACAAGAGCTGGGCTGGGATGACATCCCATTCTGCGGACCTGGTCGCATGGACAGCCGCGCTCATGGTGCCGACGAGTTCGTCAGGCTTGACGACGTGAAGGCCCACATCAAGGAGTTGATCCATTACCTGGCGTTCTAAGCTCACTAGTGAATCGACAAGAAATGTCAGACGTCCATGAAATCGAAGTGGAGGTTGAATGCGTGTTGCCTACCTGACCGGTGATCTCGTTCATTTGCGACCCTTCATAGAGGAGGATGTAGATTCCGCCACTGCATGGTTTGATAGTCCGTTTCCGATCAACGCGAGCCGGGCGAAGAAATTTTTGGACGATCAACCGGAGTTCTGGTGGGTGCAACCTGAATTCACGCTGATCATCGCGCGGATTGAGGACGACGAGGTCGTTGGTGGCCTGAAGCTGCGAACGTCAAATAGGCGCAGTGTCTCGCTTCGGTTTCATCTGGCTCCGTCGGCGATGGACGCAGATGCTCTACGCGCAGACGCAATACGGATCGCCGTTCCGTGGTTGCGTGATGAGCATGAGATGATGGTTGTCCGTCTGCGCGTTGCTGCGGATGAGGCAGAGACCATCGCGGCGGCGGAGTCTCTTGGAATGCAGCCAAACGTGCGATTGCGAGAGTTCGTGGCACGAGGCGGGACGCGGGTCGATGAGATCGTTTACGAGGCGTTGAATCCGCGCTGGGAGGTGAAGGATGCGTAACCCGATACTCATTGGTGAGCGCGTCTACCTCCGACCACTGGAGGAGAGCGACGCCAAGCTGTTGGCCGATATCTACGCGGCGGAGACCGAGACCTTCATGGATCGCGGACGAATGCCCGCCGGTCCCATCTCTTGGAAGAAGTGGATCGAACACCTCCACAAGACGCAACCGCCGGTCGACATCGACTTTGCCGTTTGTCTTAAGGAGAACGATCAGTTGATCGGCTTCAACGGCGTGGTTGACATCGATTGGATCAATCGAACCGGCGAGACCGAAAGCGATTTTGGTCCGGCCGATATTCGAAGCCAGGGATACGGCACCGACGCGAAGCACTTGCTGCTCGAGTATTGCTTCGACGTGATCCAGTTGCACGTGCTGCAGTCGATCGTCTGGGAGCCGAACACGCGCAGTGCCGCGGCGGTGACCAAACAGGGATATCGTCTCGCGGGTCGTCTGAAATACACCGACGTGAAGAATGGCGTGTTTCGCGACGCGCTGGTTTTCGATCTGACGCGTCCCGATTGGATCAAGTCCAGGGACGAATGGCGTGCCCGGCAGGCGATTCGTCGTCAACGATCCTCGTAGCGACTTGGGATCCCTCGTGTACAGTGGTCTCGTGGGGACCGCGGCGAGCCACTGATCGATGTAAGGGCAGACTTGTGTGTCTGCCCTCTCTCGGAATCTCCAACACCTACACAGCTCAAAGAAACGCGAGTCCGCGTTCTGAACGCAAACGCGGCGGACCCAAGTGACTGCTGCTACGAGAGTTCGTGGGCTCGTCTTATTCCGGCTCCGGTTTACGCCACCCAGAACCAGGTGCTGAATTGAATGATGAGCGCGACCAACTGAATTATGAAGAAGGCCATGGTCACGCCGAAGATGACGCGTTTCTTGGTGAGCAGCGCCAGGGCGATGAACAGGGGAAAGAGGACGATCACGAAGCGAGGAATCGACATCAGCGGGTGGACGCGAGAGGGCGTGAAGAGTGGCAGGGCGAAAACCGTGAGTGCGTAAAGACTGTACGCGCCCCGGATCTTCCACAGCATGTAGATCACGAGCGGCACGAATGCCAGAAAGATGAACAGGTCGTACGATTGGCTCTCAGCGAAGGCGAGACGAACGTTCGGGTTGGTAATTGTCGACCATGTCGGCGAGTTGACGATCCAGTTGAGCCAGGTGAGATCGAGTTTGTGAAACTCCGCCTGGAGCGTCGACCAGGGCATCGCCTTGTAGCGGGCCCAGCCCTTTTGCGCCGACAGCATCAGGAGCGGATCCCCCCAGATATTGTCCAACTGCAGCATGAAGAGGAGCGGCGAGAGAGCCGCGATCCCCACCTTGATCCCTGAACTCCACCAATCCTTGGGATTCCAACCATATTGCCGGTACAGGAAGAACGCCAGCGGGATGATCGCTAGTACACCGGTGTTACGTGTCAGACCGGCGAGGGCCAGTGCAATCGCCGCTCGTCCCCATTTGCCCGTGCGCCCATAGTAGATTGCCGCGACGGTGGTGAGGAGAAAAAGGGACTCGGTATACATCGCGGAAAAATAGAAGGCCGTTGGGAAGAAAGCTGTGAGCCAGATGGTGCGCCGAGCTACCGCGTCGGAGAAGTCGATCTTGACCAGCCGATACAGGAGGATCAAGGAGAAGAGAAACGCGACGTTGGACAGAACGACTCCCACCACGGCCGTGTTCCATCCGGTCAGGTTTGAACCTATCCAGAGTAGTAGTGGGTAGAGTGGCCAAAACGCCGCGCTCGACTGATAGATTCCGTAGCCGTAGGTTGCGAGGAGAGAGTACCAGTAGCCGTCCCAGTTTCGCAGCGGTTGGACCAGGTAGTGATCCAGTCCGCTCATTGGACCTAGACGGTACTGAATAGCCGGTACCTCTTGCAATGAGTAGAAGTGGTCGATCGCGAATGCCGCGACCGAGAAGACCAGCACGAGGTGTACGCCAAACACAATCAAGGGAACGCGGTTCGCTCGAACGACGGAGTAGGCGCTGTTGAGCGGAAGCGAAAGTTTGGAGCGGCCGGTGGCGAGCGTTCCCGCCTTTGATGATTGCATAAGACCCATGAACTCGAGTTGACCTTTTCTAGGATCGCACGATTCCGTGACTCACCGTCCAGCCGGAGACGATCGCAGCGGGAATCATGCCACGATCCGGCGGACCGTGTGCAAATCAGCCCTCAGGTTCGAAGCGAACCTGACGTGTATAATCGGTAGGAATAGGCGCCGAGGCGATGAAGCCGGGGTGCCGTGCGCGACGATGAGCACAAACGGTGAGGAGAGACGCTCCCAACCGGGGACGTAGTGTGACGATTAAGTAGGAAGTGACTGGTGCCATGGCGTACACACGGGAAGATTCTTCCCGAACGCAGTCGGCGCCGTCTACGCAGGAGACCTCTGAGCTCCACTTTGGTTGTTCGATGTTACGCCGCACTCAACTTGTTCTCAAAGGTAAATCCCATCCGGTGATGCGGTGTTCGCTCGGGTATTCCGTTCGCACGAATGAGGACGCGGATCGCTGCCTCGCGGCTGACGGCGCTCACGAGTGCTGGCATATGTTTCCATCGAAGAGTGGATCGTCGTAGGCATCGAACCGCCGAGTGCGGCTGATCTGAACCAAACGTAGACTGTGCGTCGAGACAATTCGTGTTTGCAAAACGGGACGAGGGGCGGCGAGTCGCCGCCCCTTGTTGCATTCGTTGGTTCCAACCGGATGTGAATCGATCGGCCGAGATCAGACGACCGCGCTGTCAACTTCCGCGGCAAAGGTCGCATTCGTGTACACCTCCTGGATATCATCCAGGTCGTCCAGCGCTTCCAAGAGCTTCACGGCGGTCTGCGCCTGCGGACCGTCGAGCTCGATCGTGGCTTGCGGCAGGCGTGTAATCTCCGACTGCTGCACCTCGATGCCGTTCTCTTTCAGCGCCTCTGTCACCTTAGACAGATCGGTCGCTTCCGTGGTGACCACGATTTCGCTGTCGTCGTCTTCGACGTCCTTGGCACCGGCATCAATAGCGGCCAGCGCGACGTCATCGGCATCCTGTCCCTCTACGGGGACGACAATCTGTCCGACGGTATCGAACTGCCAGGCAACGCATCCGGTCTCACCAAGGGTGCCGCCATGCCTGGTGAACGCGTATCGCACCTCTGATGCCGTGCGATTTCGGTTGTCAGTCAGTCCGATCGCCAGTACGGCAATTCCGCCTGGTCCATACCCCTCGTAGACGATCGTTTCCCAGTTCTCGGCGTCGGCGCCAGCACCGCTGGCCTTGGTGAGCGCCCGGTCGATCGTATCGTTGGGCATGCCCTCACGTTTGGCGCGCTCGATCGCGATTCTAAGACGCACGTTCCCGTCCGGATTGGCGCCGCCCTCGCGAACGGCAACGTGGATCTCCCGCGCGAGTTTGCTGAACGTCGCGCCTTTCTTGTAGTCCGCCGAGGCTTTCTGTCGTTTGATTTGTGCCCATTTTGAGTGGCCTGCCATGCCTGAGCTCTCCTTACATTCGTCGCGGTTCCGGGGAGTTGTGTTCGATCCCTTGCCAGGCCAGCTGGATGTCCCTACCGCTCACGGGCAATGAGATACGTGTGACCGGCAGCGTCGAACGACTGTCGGGCTCCGGTCAACCCTGAATATTGACACATTAATGGTACACCTGCCAGCCAATCTTAATGCCCCCTTTAGAATCCGTTGGTAGAATTTCTGCGTAAGGTTGAGGTGATATAGCAACGTGCTGTATCGAACCTCGGAATCGAGAATGTGACATGAAACACCTGCGCATCAACGCTTATCGTCAAATGACTTCGTCTGGCGAACCGCTCTCGGTTCGAATTGCGGTGACGTTCAGCAGATCACTCGAGTCTGTGCTCGAAGCACTGGTTCGCAGTTTGGGCGATCTTTTCGATCGAAATCCGCGGCCTGTTCCGCAGCCGGTGCGAGTTCGCAGCCGATATAACTATCCTCGTAAAATGCGCTGATTGGCGAGCCAACTGGCTGGTGATTCATCGGCCAGGCTCACCCAGCGATCAGTCTCGAGTCCGCGCTGGTCCGGAAGGGCTCTGCAGGCGCGGACTTTCTTTCTTCCAGTGACACTGTCCGTACAGATCCGCACAGAGGCATATGAATTGCGATCAGGCGGGGTGAACCAGCCCGCTGGGCAGACGTTTGCCTCGCACCACGGATGTCTTTTCAGACGCTGCGCCGCCCAGTATGCTGAGGAGGCTGGAGATGAGACATGTACGTGAATGACCTAGGTACGCCGTGTTCGATCGTTCTACTGTTTGGTGACAGGGCGAGATCATAGCGATGACTGTCGCTGAGTTCATCCAGTACGCGACCGACGCTATCTTTACGATCATCTTTCTCGTGGTGATCGCCGGAGCGATCCGGAGGCCGCACCACGTCCAGATTCAGGCGACGCTGTTTTTTGGTGCCGCCTTCTACCTCTTGATGGAGGCGTTGATCCTCCGTCACTTCCACCTCTCGCCCGCCCCAATCGTCACCACATTGAACCAGATCGTTCTCGTCTCTCTCTCATACTTGCTCTTGCGATTGGTCGATAGCCTGTCCGAGGTGCCACCCATCGTGACGCGATCGGGGGCTGTTGGTCTGGTGCTGCTCTTTCTCTTGTCCCTGGCGGGCCTCGGTGATCAGCGCTTCTCGTTTGTTTTGCCGGCGATCGTCTACTTCCTGGGCTTCATCATCTATGCCACAGTCATTGCCGTGGGTGCGTCACAGCGGTTGGACGGGGTGACCAAGCAACGGCTGCGCGCAGTTGCCATCGGCTCGATATTCCTCGGGTTGATCATTTTCGTGGCTGGAGTTGCCGTATTCGTTCCGTCTATCACCGGAAGTGGGACACATCTGGCCAATGAGACGTTGGCATTGGCTGCGGGAATCAGCTATTACGTCGCTTTCGCCACGCCGCTAACCTTGCGCCGATCCTGGCAAGAACCGGTGCTGCGAGACTTCTTCTCGAATGCCGTCGCGTTGCCTCAGATGGCTGAGCGCAGCGATATATTGCGACAGTTGGAGGATGGCGCCTCGGGTGCGCTGGGTGGTATCGCGGCATCCGTTGCTTTGTGGGACGAGGAGCAACAGCACCTGTACTTCCCGACCAACAGCATCGGCATAGAGTTCGGCAACCCAGCCGACATGATCGAAGGGGCTGCACTCCTGTCTCAAGAGATATGCTTTTCTTCGCATCTCGGACGGGACTACCCCAAGTGTGCCGAGGTCTACCTCAAGCTAAACGCGAACTCGATCGTGAGCGCACCGGTTGTCTCGCGCGATCGGCGCATCGGAGTACTATCGGTCTATCTCTCTGGTATTCCGATCTTCATCGAGGATGATCTGGCCCTATTGCGACTGATGGCCAATCAGACTGGAGTCATCCTGGAGGGCCGCGCGCTGGTCGAGGAGGAGACGCGACTGCGTGCCCGTGAAGAGGCGTTGAAGCTGCGAAACGACTTCCTCGCCTCGGTCGCTCATGACTTGAAGACACCGCTCACCGCGCTGGTTATTCAGGCGCAATTGCTCGAACGTCGTGCGCGAAAAGAGCCGAAGGCACCTGCTGACGTTGATGGTTTGCACCAGATCATCGTTCAGACGCATCGACTGCGCTCGTTCATCGAGGATCTGCTCGACGTGCAGCGGTCCGACGATCAAGGAATCGCGCTGAACTACGAACCGTGTGATCTGTCGGCGCTGATCAACGAGATCGGGCAACGTGTCTGTGTCGAGCCGCACCGATTCATTCTCGATAGTCCCGGCGATGTTCGCCTGTCGGCCGATCGCGCGCGTATGACGCAGTTGTTCGACAATCTGATCGGCAACGCCGTGAAATACAGCCCGGCCGGGGGCGAGATTCACGTGCATGTGTGGAAGACCCGGGACGAGATTCACGCTTCAGTGACTGACGAAGGAATCGGCATTAGCGAACAGGATTTGCCGCGCGTCTTCGAGCGACACCATCGTGGAGACAACGCGAAGGCTCAGGGTGTTCATGGGATTGGCCTCGGGTTGTTTATCTGCCGCGCAATCGTCCAGGCTCACGGCGGCACGCTCGACGTGCAGAGCTCCCCAAATCACGGAAGTACCTTTGACGTCGTCCTCCCAACGGTTCCGCCCAAGCTCTCTGAACCCCGGATGGGACCTTTGCCTGCTCAGGCCGATTCCCAGCGCGGTACCGTGCGGCAGATGGAGGCGCCGGGGAACCCGGTCGCTCTCGGCGGTCAGCCCGGGAACTGATATTTTCGGTATCCTCTTCGCTCGAAACCAACGTCGTTCCAGCGGTTGAGGAAAAGTTCTCAAGCCACTATACTCGTGACTATCAATTCATAATCCGGGCTGAACCGGTCATCCGTGTCCAGATGTTCAATCTGGCCAGAATCGTCCCGGCGATTACGGAATTAGCGCGTGCCTTTGCGGTCACGTGTTGATCGTGGTCGTTGTCGGGATGTGTTCACCGTTGCCGCCAATTGAATTGTTGGTCTCCCAATCGCATGCTTCGATCACATTGCCGTGGTCGAATGCGTTGGATGAGGGGATCCAGGCTCGACTGAGTTGCCGATGAGTCACCTCTGGCATCTTCGCAGCGATCATCACGCGGAAGATCGATCGCGTTAGGGACGGCCACAATGGGCGTCACGGTGTTGATTCAATACATCACCAACGCCTTATTCCTGTTCATCCTGCTGGTCGTTGCGGTACGAGCGATGCGGCAGCGGAATCGTGTATGGGTGGAGATCTCTCTCTTCTTCTCCTGCGCTACCGTCCTCGTCACAGACAACAGTGTGCTGCACGACGTCACGACCCACCATCAGAGCCTGGTTGACGCGCTCAACGTCGCGCTTGTCGTGGCTACGGCTTTCCTGCTCGCTCGGATGATCAACAACCTGTCGATGATTCCACGCGCGGTAATGTGGGCGTCGGAGATCGCGTTTGTACTCCTGGTGGCAGGAGCCCTGGCCATTCGCAACATGGATTCGCCGTTGATCTTGTTGCCGGTGGTGGCCTATTTCGCGACTGTGGTCGTCTTCACCGCGGTCGTGACCGCGTCCGAAGGCATCCGTTCGAGCGGTCTCGCGCGACGACGCATGTTGGCGATCGCCGGCGGTTCGGCATTCCTTTCCCTGGCCGTTGTTCTGGCCGGTGTTCGCAGCGCGTTCCCGACCACTGCCGGAATATCTCATTCGTTGGTCGATGGACCCCTCGCGTTGGCAGCAGGACTCGCCTATTTCGTCGGTTTTGCCACACCGCGATTCCTGCGTCGCTCATGGCAGGATCAGGTCCTGCGCGAGTTCTTCGCCCGCACCGTGACGCTCACACGCTTATCAGACCCGGCGGAGATCGCGTTCGGACTCGAGACTGGGGCGCGACGTTCAGTCGGAGCGCGCGCCGCGTACGTCGGTTTGTGGGATGCCGCGTCAGCACGGCTGTGGTTTCCGACTCGCGCCGATGGTGTGGAGCAACTGCGACCGGGTCAAATGGTGGAAGGGAAGGTCTTCGTACGCCAGCGCCCAATCGCAGTGTCAGACTTGCAACACGACGACGAGTCAAACGCCGCGTACTATCGCGAGCGAGGGATCAATGCCGTCATCTGCGCGCCCATCTCACTCAACGATCAGTGCTTCGGGGTGATCGCCGTATACGCCAGTCGAGCGCCGGTCTTCGCCGACGACGATCTGGAAGTCGTCATGCTTATTGCCGACCAGGCCGCGATCATTCTCGAGAGCCACGGTTTGATCGAACAGTCCACGCGCTTACGAGCACGAGAAGAGGCGACCCGGCTGAAAGATGACTTTCTTGCCGCTGCTGCGCATGACTTGAAAAACCCCCTTGCCGCTCTCGTCATGCAGGCCCAGTTGATCGATCGTCGCATCCGTCGTCATCCGAACGATCCCCCCGATCGACGAAGTATCCAGAATCTGATTGACCAGGCAAACCGGCTGGAGACCTTCGTCTCGGATCTGCTAGATGTTCAACGTGTCGAGAGTCAAGGGCTGCTCGTCCACCCCGTCGAGATGGATCTCGCTGAACTGATACGCGCCGCCGCCAGCCTCATTCCGGGCGAGCGCCATCACCCTCGCTTGGAACTCCAGGAACCGATGATCGTGATGTGCGACCGATCGCGCATCATCCAACTGATTGACAACCTGCTCAGCAACGCGGTCAAGTACAGTCCCAATGGTGGCGAGATCGTGCTACGTCTGTGGCGTGAAGACGATCGAGCGCATTTCACGGTGCAGGATCAAGGAATCGGAATTCCAGAAGCCGATCTCACACACGTCTTTGAACGCTTCCATCGTGGCAGCAACACCGAGGGCACGCGGCTGCGTGGTGTTGGCCTGGGGCTCTTCATCTGTCAGGCAGTGGTTCAGGCCCATGGTGGATCGATCTCGGTCAGCAGTGAGCCGGGAATGGGGACAGAGTTCCATGTCGTGCTTCCCGTCGATCGTGATTTCTGGTCCGGTGCTTCAAGCAAGACCGAGCATGTCACTCCCGAAGCGTCGTCGTTGCCTGTCGCGCCTGCGACGGAGAGTCGCCCATCCAACGAGGCAATAGGAGGCGGACGGCGGAGCGGAGCGCCCTAGTCGTGATGTCCATTCCGCTCGTCTTCAATGCCACTGCCTGCGTGATACTCGTGTAGATCGCTCGGCAGGCGCCGTGTGCGCGTGCCGTGCGATAGCGCCTTGAGGCTGCCGCCACTGTGCCAGTGTGTCTCGATCTCCTCCAGTGAACGTCCTTTAGTTTCAGGCACAACGAAGATGGTGAACAGGAGGGCGGCGATGCTAATTGAGGCGTAGAGCCAGAACGTGCCCGACTTGCCCAGTCGTTCGATCAGCGTCAAGAAACTGAGGGCCACGATGAGGTTGGTTCCCCAGTTCATCACTGTAGCCAGACTCATCCCCAAACCGCGAATGGTGAGTGGATAGATCTCCGAGATGAGCAGCCAGAAGACTGGGCCGAGCCCAATGGCGAAAGATGCGATGTAGACCCCCAGACTGATGGCGGCAAACCAACCGGCCGTTCCTCCGACCTGCGGCGATCTGAACGCCAGGCCCAGCGCGAACAGACTCAACGTCATGCCGATTAAGCTGATAAGTAGCAACGGCCGTCTTCCAACCCGATCGATGAGCCAGACGGCTACGATCGTGATCAGAACGTTGACGGCACCTACCCCGACGGTGGCAAGAATGGCGGCTGAAGAGGAGGTGATGCCAGCGTACTGAAAGATGGTCGGTGCGTAATAGATGACGGTGTTAATTCCGGTGAGCTGCTGAAAGAGTGCCAGCAGGATGCCGACCAGCAGCGCTGGCCGCACTCCGGGATGACGCAGTTCGTCCCATCCGTGTGTCTGCTGCGCCAACCCAGCCTGAATCTCGCCGATCTCGTGATCCGTTTGCTCTACTGTTTGCTGCGCGCGAATGCGCTGCAATATTCCGCGTCCCTGTTCCAGTCGGTCGTGCGCGATCAGCCAGCGCGGGCTCTCCGGGAGGAAGATCATTCCCACGCCGAGGATCAACGCCGGGATAGCGGCCAGCGCGAGCATCCATCGCCAGGCAGCGGTTCCAGAGAGGGCGTAATCGACCAGATATGCGACCAGGATTCCACTCACGAGCGCCAGTTGATTGATCGAGACGAGGGTGCCGCGGATAGCGGATGGCGCAATCTCGGCGATGTACATGGGGGCAATGAGAGAGGCGATGCCGATGGCCAGACCCACCACGACCCGTCCCGAGATGAGCCAGGCGACCGTGGGGGCAACCGCGGTGCCGATTGCCCCCACCACAAACGTGGCCGCGGCCCCGATGATCACCGGTCGACGACCGAACCGGTCGGCTAGCCAGCCACCAAACATCGCGCCCACGACGGCGCCCCACAGGACACTACTGACGACTTCTTCTTCACGGCCAGAGGAGAGGCTGAATTGATCCTTGATGAACAGAATCGCACCCGAAATGACGCCAGTGTCGTACCCGAAGAGCAATCCACCCAGGGCGGCAAAGAAGACTGCCAGGTAGACGAATCGTCCGGAACGGTGCTCAGTCGCTGGCTCCACTTGCCGCTCTGCCGTCACGCTGCCCCCTCAACTGTGCTTCGACGTTCGCTTCGCAATCTGATGACCCAGTTCCGTCGTCGTGAGTGAGGACAGTGGATGCAGAGAGTCATTCCCCAACAACGGAACAGGGTACTGCGAGCCGTCCGGAGGACCTAGCGTTTGGAGGCTGGCTGCCGGGCCTGCGGCACTTCCACGCGGACCGGCTTGCCACGGAGGCGAGCATGCTCGAGCGCGCGAATAACGCGATCGGTAAATTGGGTTGGGATGTCGACCAGGGTGTACTTGTCGGAGATCTCGATCTGGCCGATGCTCTTGCCTGGAATATGCGCCTCGTTGGCGATGGCTCCCACCACGTCCATCGGGCGAACGCCGTCGTGACGACCAAGGTCGAGGTAGATACGCGTCATTCCTTGTTCGGAAGCCGATGCCACCGCCGCGATTTCTTCCTGTTCGTCCGAACCGTGCTCGCGCATCAACAGGCTGATAGCGGCGGCCGCGATTTCTGACGGATCGAAGTAGGCAACCAGTTCGTCGACGATCATCATCGAGGTCTCCAGATCGTCTTGCTCGATGATTTCGGCCAGCGATTCGCCGAGCATCTGACGCTCGTGTTCTTCGATCTCCTGCAGCGTCGGCACCCCCCTGCGTTCCATACGCTGTCCGGTGGCACGTTCGATCGCGCGCAATTGGCGGCGCTCGCGAGGAGTGGTCAACGTGATGGCGATGCCGGTGCGCCCGGCTCTGCCGGTGCGCCCGATGCGGTGAACGTAGCTCTCTGGATCTCCCGGGATGTCGTAGTTGATCACGTGGCTGACGTTCTCCACGTCCAGTCCGCGCGAAGCGACATCGGTGGCCACCAGGATCTCATCCTGTCCGGAGCGGAAGCGGGCCATTACTCGATCACGTTGCGTCTGACTCAGATCACCGTGAAGTGCCTCGGCTGGATAGCCGCGTGCCTGAAGTTGCTCGGTGAGCTCGTCGACTTCCCGCTTGGTACGACAGAAGATGATGGCGGAGGTGGGGGTCTCGAGATCCAGCACCCGGGTGAGAGCCTCAAGCTTGGCGCGCGGCAGCACTTCGTAGTAGGTCTGCTCCGTCTGCGGCACGGTCACCTGCTCGGGCTCGATGATGACTCGAGCGGGATTACGCAGGTAGCTGCGGGCGAGCTGAGCGACCCGATCCGGAATCGTTGCCGAGAAGAGCGCCGTCTGCCGGTCTGCGGGCACGCGCTCCAGGATCCATTCGATGTCCTCGACGAATCCCATGTCGAGCATTTCATCCGCTTCATCGAGAATGACCATCGAGACATTGGAGAGGCGCAACGTCTCACGTCGGAGGTGATCCATCACGCGTCCTGGTGTGCCGACAATGACGTCTACCGGATGCCGTAGCGCCCGTAGCTGTCGATCGATCGGCTGGCCGCCATAGACTGCCAGGACGGTGGCGCCGCGTGGCCGGCCGAACTGGTGAAAAGTCTGGGCTACCTGAATGGCAAGCTCACGGGTGGGTGCGAGCACCAGTGCGCGCGGATCGTGAGATTCGCCTCGGAGTCGCTGCAGGACTGGAAGCGCGAACGCAGCGGTCTTGCCAGTTCCGGTCTGCGCCTGGGCGATGATGTCACGACCGTCGAGCAGAAGTGGAATGGTCTCGCGCTGAACCGGAGTCGGTTCCTCGAATCCGGCGGCATCGACCGCTCTGATCATATCTTCCGACAGGCCAAGGTTTGTGAAGTCATCCAATGTCACGTTGCTCTCCCGATCTTGGCCACGAGTTCGCGCCTCGCGCTGAGGTAACTTACGCGGCAAGTCCGCGCATTCAGTTTGCCACGCAATGCGTCAGTTTGCCGGTTGGGCGCGGCCATTCTGGAATTTTCTTCGTCTGAACCCACGAGTTGACCGGATTTTGCTTCCCGGTCAACAATGGATATCAATGGGCGTAGTGATCGGTCAATGAGCGAGTGGAGACGGCGATGGAACGCGAGGTTCAACCGACAGGGGAAGCCAACCAGATCGTTTGGAATCCGACAGAAGAAGACCTGCGTCGAAGTCGCTTGATGCGCTTCATCAAGGAGCACGGGCTGGCAGATTACGACGCACTGCTGGCCAGGTCGGTGTCCGATCCGGACTGGTACTGGGATGCGGTGGTCAAACATCTCGGCATCGAGTGGTATCAGCCGTACAGTCAGGTGCTGGACGTCTCCAACGGATTAGCCTGGCCCCGGTGGTTCGCGGACGCCTCGTACAACTACGTGCATGACGCGGTCGACAAGCACGCCGCTGGTCCTGATGCGGATCGAATTGCAATCACCTGGGAGGGGGACAACGGAGATGTGCGACGTCTCACCTTCGCCGAGGTGGCAGCCGAGACGAATCGTCTGGCTGGTGTGCTCACTGAGTTCGGGGTCAGCAAAGGCGATCGCGTTGGAATCTTCTTGCCGATGCTTCCCGAAACTGCCATCGCGACTCTCGCTTGCGGCAAAATCGGGGCGATCTTCATCCCAATCTTCTCCGGATATGGGGGCGAAGCGGCGGCTACACGATTGCGCGACTGCGACGCCAAACTGCTCATCACCGCCGATGGCTTCTACCGTCGCGGACGAGTGATCCCGATGAAGGAAACTGCCGATGCGGCGGTTTCGGCCGCCCCAACGGTCGAACGTGTGCTGGTCTACCGCCACGTCGGACGCGAGTTGCCCTGGAACGACGAGCGAGATGTCTGGTGGCACGATGCCGTGGCGGGAAAAGCGACCGAGTTCGAGACAGTGCATACTGATGCCAGCGATCCATACATGATCATCTACACCTCGGGCACGACCGGCCGTCCAAAGGGAGCCGTGCACGTTCACGCCGGATTCCCGATCAAGGCCGCACATGATCTCGCGTTCTGCTTCGATCTGCAGCGGGAAGACGTGCTCTTTTGGATTACCGATCTGGGCTGGATGATGGGCCCGTGGGCGATTGAAGGCGCTCTCATTTTGGGTGCGGAACTTATGCTCTACGAGGGCACTCCTGACTATCCGCAGCCCGACCGGCTCTGGGAGATCGTCGAACGACATAACGCTTCGGTGCTTGGCGTGTCGCCGACCGCGATCCGTGCCCTGATGGGGAAAGGGGATGACTGGGTGACCCGTCACGACCTCAGCAGTTTGCGGGTCTTCGGCTCAACCGGCGAGCCCTGGAACCCGGGGCCGTGGAACTGGTTGTTTGAGGTGCCCGGCCAGCGACGTTGCCCAATTATCAATTACTCCGGTGGCACCGAGATCGGCGGAGGCATCGTCGGGTGCGTGACGGTCAAGCCGCAGAAGCCGTGCGCCTTCACTGGCGCCGTGCCCGGGATGGCGGCAGACGTCGTCGACGCTGAAGGGCGCTCGGTACGCAACGAGGTCGGTGAGTTGGTCATTCGGGGTCCATGGGTTGGCATGACCAATGGATTTTGGCGCGATCCCGATCGCTACATTGGAACCTACTGGTCCCGTTGGGACAACATCTGGGTGCATGGAGACTGGTCACTGATCGATGAGGACGGCTTCTGGTACATCCTTGGGCGGTCAGATGACACGATCAAGACTGCTGGCAAACGTGTCGGACCAGCGGAAGTTGAATCGGCTGCGGTCGCTCACCCGGCAGTACGCGAATCGGCGGCGATCGGCGTCCCGGACGAAATCAAGGGAGAGAAGATCGTCGTCTTCGCCATCCTGCGCGAGGGGCATGAAGTCAGCGATGCGCTGCGGCAAGAGATATTGGACGTCATCACCAAGAATCTCGGGCGACCGCTGCGGCCCGATTCGGTTCATTTCGTGACCGATCTGCCGCGAACGCGCAACGCCAAGATCATGCGCCGAGTGATTCGAGCAAAGTACCTCGGCGCCGAAGACCTTGGCGATCTATCCGCGCTCGAGAATCCGGCGGCTGTCGACGAAGTAGGCAGTCCCGGGTAGCTCCGGCTACGTTCAGCGAGTTTCCGTCGCGCTCAGTTCCTGGATAATCGGCTCGGGATCGTCCACGCTCAAGTAGAGATCGGTTAACTTGGTTGGAATGCCAAGAATTGACGCATGCTGAGGTTTGAGGCGAATGAGCAGTATTGGACTGAGAGCGCCAATGAGCCCGATCGAATGTCGTAGGTCGGAACGCCAGCCAATGCCACCCCACCAGGGCCAATTCGATCGTTTCACCGAGATGATGTTGGCACGCGGGATCTCGATCCGTTTCCAGCCGAACTGAGCGATGACGACGTCGGAGCGAATATCGAGGAACGAGCGGCTGTCGGACGCGCCCATCACCCTGAGGAGAGGACCCCAAATCGGCGAGCGCTTGATGGGATATCGGCTCATCGGACCGGATCGGCCCGATGGTTGACGACGCGAATCGTGGGGATGATCGACCAGTCAAACTCGTTCACGCGCTCCTCGCCCAACTGTCGTAGCCGCTCCAGGCACGTCAGCGCCTGTTGGTGGAGCTTCGCCGTGTCGACGCCCATACAGCAAGGGAGATAGCGTCCGACCTTCTCGGTTCCTCCATCGAGAAGTTTCACCGCGCCGCGCCAGTTGCCCCGTCGGAGATGATAGAGTGCGACGCCGATTTGCAGAATGCCCTGGTACAAGGCGCGTACTGGATCTGGTTCTGCCCGCCAGATGTCTTCGAGCACCTCATGACATTCGAAGTACTCGCCAGAATTGAACAGGTCAATGCCCTCTATTAAGCCCTGGGGGGCCATTTCGGCACATCGATCGTCGGTCACCATATTCCACCTCATGATTGTGTCTTGTCCGTGTGCCCCCACACTGGAATTGTGCAGTGGACGTGTCGTGCATTCAAGCGAGATGACATTGAGTGTATGGGTGGTCTGACGATTCCGTTGTGGACGGCGAGTCAGAAATCGTGATAGACCCGCTCGTTTTTTTCGGTCGACGCCCGCCATGAGTGTGCGGAATTGGATTGACAGAGACAGCACAGCACGATGTCACTCCTAGCCCTGACTGAACGTCAAGCGACGCGACTCGCCGGTGTGTCTCGCGCGATTCAGGCAGAAATGGTGATCGGGGTGGGCAGCGCCCACCCCGACTGTCGTCACTGGACCTGCGCTGAAGATGCGAAGCTTACTTCGACATCGTCCAGTTCTTGACGTCGTAGAGCGCGTAGGTCCACTGGCTCGGAACCTGACCCTGCAGCTTGTTGCTGCGTGCTGCCACGTTCTGCCGGTTGACCTGACCAAGCTCGAAGACCTGATCCCAGACCAACTGCATGATCTGTTTGAACAGTGCAGTTGACTTCTGCGGATCGAGTTCCTGTGCCACCTGGTTGTACAGCTTGTCGAAATCCGGATTGTTGATGCGCGCGTAGTTCGTGCCGGACCATTGGTTCTCCTTCTGCGCGATCTCGGTGGAGAGATAGCGTCGGAACCAGAGGATCGGGAACGGACTCGACGGCGAGTTGGTGTACATCTCCAGGTCAGCGTAGAAGTGATTCGTGGTCTGCTCGTTGCCGGGATCACCGGAGAAGTAGACCGAAGCGTCGATCGACTTGATCTCGATCTGGACGCCGATCGTACCCAACGACTGCTTCACGATCTCCTGATGCTTCTGGCGCACCGAGTTGACCGAGGTCTGGTAGGTCCAGTGGAGCTGGCGACCGTTGAGCTCGCGCACGTTGCCGTTCATCTTGGCTCCGGCCTGATCGAGCAATGCAGCGGCCTGTTTAAGGTCGAAGGTGTACTTGATCCCATCCGGGAAGATGGATGAAACCATGTTCTGCACGAATGGCGTTGCCTTGCCACCGCGGCCGTAGAGTTGGGTCGCGATTGAGTCGCGGTCCACCGACATGTTGAGCGCCTGACGCACCTCGAGCACTTTGAAGTGCGGGTGTGGAACGTTCTTGTTCGACTTCTGGCCACCCTGATCGGTATTCGGGTCGGAGTGGTTGATCAGCAGTTTCTCGGTTCCACCACCGTCCCAGGTGATGAACTTGCCATCCTGGCCCGAGCCCTCGATCTGCTTCATGACCGCTTCTTCAGTCTGGATGTTCCAGGCGTAATCGGCTTCACCGGACTGAATGACGGCACGCGCGGCACTGGTCGAGTCTCCGCCGCCCTTCATGCTGATGCTGTCGAAGGCAGGCTTGCCAGGATCCCAGTAGTTCATGTTGATGGAGTACTGCACGTTGTCGCCAGGGACGAAGCTGTCGACCTTGTACGGGCCGGTGCCAACTGGCTTCAGGTTGAATGGTGCGTTGCGCGCCTTGGTGCCGGTGTAATCCTGCATGATGTGTTTGGGCAGGATGACGCCTTCACCGGAGCGGAACGGAGTGAACCAGTCCGGATTCGGATCTTTGAAGTTGATCTTGACCGTGTGTGGATCGACCGCCTCGACACTGGCAATCGACTCGTAGTTGCCTGCCGTTGTGGCCGCCGTGTCCGGGTTGGACAACCACTGATAGGTGAAGACCACGTCGTCGGCGGTGAAGTCCTGGCCGTCGTGCCACTTCACACCCTCACGCAACTTGTAGGTAACGCTCTTGCCATCCGCGGCCACGCCCTTGCCGAGCGCGGGGACCTCAGTCGCCAGCACCGGAACCATGGTGCCATCGGCGAGCGTCTCGAGCAGTGGCTCGAGCGCGGCGCGGGCGGCATCGAAGTCCTTGGTGCCGGACGAAAGATGGCAATTGAGAATGGTCGGAGCCTGCCACCAGAGGAGGCGAAGCTCTCCGCCGCCGCCGCGCTTTCCGGTAGCGGCACTGGTCGCGGTGGACGAGGACGAACCGCCGGATGGAGTCGAAGCACCGGTGGCCGCGCTGGTCGCCGTCGAAGTGGATCCGCCACTACTGGACGTCGCTGCCGATGTGGAAGCAGGGGTGTTGGTCGAGCTCGATCCGCCACAGGCAGCCAGCAGAGCGGCGATCGCTGGTGCGCTCAGTCCGAGCGCGACACCCTTCTTGAGAACGCTGCGGCGGCTGAGCTGTCCGCTCTTGGCCGCGCTCATCAATTCCTCGAACTTGGAATTCGGGTTCACGTACTCTCCTCCTTCAAGTGCTCAATCGCGAGCACACAGGCCCCCTTGGTTCTGCCAGAGTGTCTCCTCGGTCTCCGTCGTCGATCTCAACTCACCACCAGGGTTCCTCGCCAGGAATCCATAAGAGAGCGGCGAAGACGTTATCAGGAGCGGTGACGACCTCCTCTCGAACAACAATCGGTCCAGATCGCCGGTAGACCCGGGTGCGGATCCACTGCGGTGATTCACGCGCTGGTGACCGACTCAGGCAGCAACCACGCAATAGGCAAGTGCCAGCCGAGAAGATACCCAATTCGCTCTTCTGCTGCAAGTGGTTGGTTGGATGTTCAACTCATGATGCGCTGTGAGGGAACAGCCTCGCATCGTTGTTCATGTCGCATAGGTGAGTAATGCTGAATACAGCAAACTTGCTATATCACGCGAATGCCAAAATTCAGGCCGCGCTTTCTGCTAGTTTTGGGTTGAATGTTGGTGAAAGAGCAAATCATCATGCTTGACCGCTGAAGGGGATTCCGCGGCCCTGTTGCTGTTTGGAGTGATTATCACCAGGACGGAGAGAATCCGTCCTGGTGAATCAACGCCGGAGAAGTTAGCTGGGGGCTATTACGCCTTCTTCCAGTTCTTGAGATCGTATGTATCGCCGGTCCACTGCGTTGGCACCTGTCCCTGCAGCTTGCTGCTCACGGCGGCGACACTCTGGCGCGCGATCTGCCCCAACTCGAACACATCGTCCCAGACCAACTGCATGATCTGCTTGAAGATGGCCGTCGACTTGGTCGGGTCCATCTCCTGTTGTACCTGGTTGTACAGCTTGTCGAAGTCCGGGCTGTTGATGCGTGCGTAGTTGGATCCTGCCCACTGATTCTCCTTCTGCGCGATCTCGGTGGAGAGATAACGTCGGAACCAGAGGATCGGGAACGGACTCGACGGCGAGTTGGTGTACATCTCCAGGTCAGCATAGAAGTGGTTGGTCGTCTGCTCGTTGCCGGGATCACCGGAGAAGTAGACCGAAGCGTCGATCGACTTGATCTCGATCTGGACGCCGATCGTGCCCAACGACTGCTTCACGATCTCCTGGTGCTTCTGGCGGACCGAGTTGACCGAGGTCTGGTAGGTCCAGTGGAGCTGGCGACCGTTGAGCTCGCGAACGTTGCCATTCATCTTGGCGCCCGCTTTGTCGAGCAACGCAGCGGCCTGCTTCAGGTCGAAGGTGTACTTGATCCCATCCGGGAAGATCGCGGTCACGTTGTTCTGCACGAATGGCGTCGCCTTACCGCCACGACCGTAGAGTTGCGTCGCAACGGAGTCACGGTCCACCGACATGTTGAGCGCCTGACGCACCTCGAGCACTTTGAAGTGCGGGTGTGGAACGTCCTTGTTCGACTTCTGGCCACCCTGATCGGTGTTCGGGTCGGAGTGATTGATCAGCAGTTTCTCAGTACCACCGCCTGGCCAGGTGATGAACTTGCCATCCTGGCCGGCCCCTTCGATCTGCTTCATGACCGCTTCTTCGACCTGAATGTTCCACGCGTAGTCAGCCTCGGCAGATTGAATGACGGCCCGCGCGGCACTGGTGGCGTCACCGCCACCCTTCATATTGACCTTGTCGAAGAAGGGCTTGCCAGGATCCCAGTAGTCCATGTTGATAGAGTACTGGACGTTGTCACCAGGCGTGAAGCTGTCGACCTTGAATGGACCGGTGCCAATTACCTTAAGGTTGAACGGCGCCGTGCGAGCTTTCTCACCCGTGTAGTCCTGCATAATGTGCTTCGGGATGATCACACCCTGGTCGCCGTGGAACGGAGTGAACCAGTCCGGATTCGGATCGGTGAAGTTCACTTTGACGGTGTGTGCGTCGACGGCTTCAACCGATGCAATGGAGCTGTAGATTCCCGCGGTGGTCGCCGCAACTTTCGGATCGCTCACCCAGGTGTAGGTGAAGACGACATCGTCGGCGGTAAAGTCCTGGCCGTCGTGCCACTTCACGCCCTGACGTAACTTATAGGTAACGCTTTTGCCGTCTTCCGAGACCCCGTTCCCGAGGGATGGAGCCTCCGCCGCGAGGACTGGAACGACTTTGCCGTTGGCGTCAAACTCCGTGAGCGGCTCGAGCGCGACTCGAGCGGCGTTGAAGTCCTTGGTGCCCGAAGAAAGATGGCAATTCAAAATCGTCGGTGCCTGCCACCACAGGAGTTGCAGTTCGCCGCCGCCGCCGCGCTGGGCTGAGGGTGCACTGGTGGCAGATGCCGCGGCAGAAGTGGCAGCGGGAGTCGATGCCGATGTGGCCGGTGCCGTTGTGGCAGCGCTGGTTGCGGTCGATCCGCCTCCGCCAGAGCTGGTCGCGGCCGTCGTCGCGGCGGGTGTCGATTTCGAGCTGGAGCCGCAAGCGGCGAGCAGTGCGGCGATGGCCGGGGCGCTCAGACCCAACGCGGCCCCGCGCTTGAGCACGGAACGGCGGCTAAGCTTGCCGCTCGATGCCGCACTCATCAGCTCCTGGAATTTGGGATCGAGATTCACAGACTCTCCTCCTTCAGATGCCCAATTGCACGGATTTCTGCCGAGAGGACCAGTGCCCACAGTTTCTGATGGTCTCCGTCGTCGAACTCAAACCACCACCAGATGGCCCCCGAGGGGAATCCATTTGAGAGCGGCGGAGACGTGTATGGGGCTAGAATGACCTCCTCTCGTAAGAAAATGGGGTCATACCGCCACTAATCCCACGTACGGATCATCTGCAGTGATTCGCGCGCTGGCGACCGACTCGGGCACAATCCAGTTTTTTTGGCAGATATCTAGTGAACAAGATACCGAATTTTCGCGCCATACGCAAGGTGTCATTCGATAGTCGCGAGAATTGACACTGAATGTGATTGGGAAATCATCGATATGATTGGCTACGCTCGTTGCCCCGTCGCTCGATCGATGCCCATGAATTCCACGCTCGCGACGACCACGGTGCCAGGTCCGCCTAATTACAGAGGTCGCGACGCCACCATGAGGGTGGGAGCGATGAGCTGGCCTTTTCAACGAGACGAGCCAGGGCGGTCGGTATCCACCCTGGCTCAGCGACGACCTCAATGCGACCGGAGCATCAAGCCGTTTTGTGCCACTCCTTGAGATCGTACGTGTCACCGGCCCACTGTGTGGCTGTCTTTCCCGTGACCTTGTTGCTCATCGCGCCGACGTTCTGTCTCGCGATCTCGCCGAGCTCGAAGACCTGGTCCCAGACCAACTGCATGATCTGTTTGAAGGTGGCCGTCGATTTGGTCGGGTCCATCTCCTGTGAGACCTGGTTATAGAGCTTGTCGAAGTCCGGGTTGTTGATACGTGCGTAATTCGACTTGGCCCAGTCGTTATCTTTCTGCGCGATCTCGGTGGAGAGGTAGCGCTGGAACCAGATGATCGGGAACGGGCTGCCTGGCGAGTTGGTGTACATCTCCAGGTCGGCATAGAAGTGATTGGTCGTCTGCTCGTTGCCCGGATCGCCCGAGAAGTAGACCGAGGCGTCGATTGACTTGATCTCGATCTGCACCCCGATTTGCCCCAAGGACTGCTTCACGATTTCCTGATTCTTCTGACGGACCGAGTTGACCGAAGTCTGGTAGGTCCAGTGCAGATCACGGCCGTTGAGGGACCGCACGCTGCCGTTCATCTTGGCTCCGGCCTGATCGAGCAATGCAGCGGCCTGTTTCAAGTCATAGGTGTACTTGATGCCGTCCGGGAAGATCGTTGGCACGTTGTTCTGCACGAACGGCGTCGCCTTACCACCGCGACCGTAGAGTTGGGTGGCGACGGTGTCGCGATCGACCGCCATGTTGAGTGCCTGCCGCACCTGAAGCACCTTGAAGTGCGGGTGTGGAACGTCCTTGTTCGACTTCTGGCCACCCTGGTCGGTGTTCGGGTCGGAGTGGTTGATCAGGATCTTCTCGGTGCCGCCACCGGCCCAGGTGATGAATTTACCGAGGCTCCCGGCGGACTCGATCTGCTTCATGACCGCTTCTTCGACCTGAATATTCCAGGCGTAGTCGATTTCGCCGGTCTGAATCACGGCACGCGCGGCACTGGTGGCGTCACCACCACCTTTCATGCTGACGGTGTCGAAGTGCGGCTTGCCTGGATCCCAGTAGTCCGCGAAGAGTGAGTATTGAACGTTGTCGCCGGGAGTGAAGCTGTCGACCTTGAAGGGTCCAGTGCCGATCGGCTTCAAATTGAACGGCGCGTTCTTGGCTTTGGTGCCAACGTAGTCTTGCATGATGTGCTTAGGAATGATGACTCCGTCACCACCGTGGAACGGAGTGAACCAGTTCGGGTTGGGGTTCTTGAAGCTGATCTTGACCGTATGCGGGTCAATGGCCTCAACGTTCGTGATCTGGTCGTAATCGCCCGCGGTCGTGGCGGCGGTTTGCGGATTCGACACCCACTGGTAGGTGAAGACGACGTCGTCAGCAGTGAAGTCCTGGCCGTCGTGCCACTTCACGCCCTGGCGTAACTTGTAGGTGACGCTCTTGCCGTCCGCAGCCACGCCGTTGCCGAGCGACGGGGCTTCGGCCGCGAGAACCGGAACCACCTTGCCCTGCGCGTCGAAGTCGGTCAGCGGCTCGAGACAGACGCGAGCGGCATCGAAATCTTTGGTGCCGGACGACAGGTGACAATTCAGAATTGTCGGAGCTTCCCACCAGAGAAGTCGAAGCTGTCCGTCGCCTCCGCGTTTCGCCGTGGTGGCACTCGTGGCCGTGGACGCAGCGGTCGTTGCGGCCGGCGTCGACGATGTCGATGATGAAGTGGTGGCCGCCGTGGTGGGGGCGCTGGTCGCGGTCGATCCGCCGCCGCTGCTCGAACTTGTTGCTGCCGAAGCGGTCGTTGGCGTTGATTTCGAGCTCGAGCCACAAGCCGCGAGTAACGCGGCGATCGCTGGAGCGGCAAGGCCCAGAGCGGCTCCACGTTTGAGCACTGCGCGGCGGCTAAGCATGCCGGTCTTCGCCGCTTCCAAGAGTTCGCTAAATGTCTGACCCTCTATCATAGTTGTCCTCCTCAGATACCGCCGATAATTCCGGGGTTTGAGTGACACCAGGGCTAATCGCGATGCAGCCCGTCGTGGCTGTCGACCGCACCTGGCCGGGCACGTTGAATTCGCGCCGCCGATAGATGGTTATCTCGAAATTATTTCCCGATCACACCTCCCTCGATCCCGCGGATCGAGAGAACGATGGGGATGCAACTTTGAGATGATCAGACAAAAGGTTGATGACAACTGCATACGCCAGACAATGGCGTCCGATCAGGGGTGCATCTCTATCACCACGACCCAAGACGGGATTAGTACCGTGCCAATTCCCGCGAAGAATGAATCTTGGTTGCTTAATTTAGCTGACTGGATGCTTTGTACCAGAATCATTGTTGTGGTGCAACCATACGCCATACATTCATTTTTCCGATGATCGGTCTGGTCATGGTCGACGGCATTCGGAACCAACCTGACGGAACGTTTGCGGCGAAGTGAGCGATGCCGGAGGTCCTTTCTTTATACTTGTGTGGTTTCAGCTTTGTTGTTGGAGCGGCACCGTCGATGGTCGTTCCTTCAGCCAGGATTCAGCATTGCTTCAGTTAGTCCTTAGACTCTGGACGGATACTCGATCCTGACGGACGAGCACCTGCTCCATCTGGTGGGAGGACCTTGGGTGAGACGTCAGATCGCGCTGACATCGGCAATCGGATTTCTGATTATCGCCCTGGTCGTTGGGCTCACCGGTGGCGTGGTGGTTGGCGGTGTGGCCGGATATTGGTTCGGTCAACGCCAAGCATCGAACACAGCGACGGCGGCGTTTCAAACGTCGGCGTCGAGCGCCGCTCCCACCTCGGGCCAGTCGGACGTCGCAGCCCAAACCAAGGACGCCATCGTCAGCAAGGTGAACCCGGCTGTCGTAACCATTGAGAACCAGCAGAAGGCTGCGGACGGCACCGAGCAGACCGTGTCGATGGGGAGCGGTTTCATCATCGATCAGAAGGGCCACGTGGTGACGAACAATCACGTTGTCGACGGCGCTGACGCGCTGGTGGTCGTGCTCCTCGACGGCACGAAGCGAAACGCGACGCTCGTTGGCGCCGATTCGTTTCAGGATGTGGCCGTGATCTCGATGGATGGAAGCGTTCCGGCGACGGTCGCCTTCGGAGATTCGAGCCAGGTCCAGCCGGGGCAGAGCGTGATTGCAATTGGGAGCGCGCTCGGCGAATTCCGCAACACGGTCACCGATGGCATCATCGGTGGAGTCGGTCGTAGTCTGGATACCGGAGACGGTTACCTGCTGGGAAATCTCATCCAGCATGACGCACCGATCAACCCGGGCAACTCCGGCGGCCCGTTGTTGAATCTCAACGGCCAGGTGATCGGGATGAACACGGCGGTGGTTCGGGGCGGCTTCGGCCAGCCCGGTGCGGAAGGTTTAGGCTTTGCCATCGCCAGCAACACGGTCAAGGCTTATGCTGATCAACTCATCGCCAAGGGACGGATCGATCACCCCTACGTTGGCGTCAGTTTTCGCCCGGCCAATTCCTCGCTCGGTGGTTCATCGAGCAGCACGGATGCTCAACCGGTCGTTCTCGTGGACATTGTTGCCGGGGGGCCCGCCGCCAAGGCTGGACTACAGGTCGGCGATACAATCGTAGCGATTGACGGTACGAAGCTCGATAGCGAGCATGAGTTCCTTAACGAGGTTTATAAGCACAATCCGGGTGACACGGTGACCTTCAGCGTGCAACATCAGGACGGCAAGACAAGTCAGGTCAAGGTCACACTCATCCCCCGGCCTTCAAGTTCGACGTAGATTTCTGTGTTCCACTTCCCCTCCTCACAAGGCAAGCGAGACCGGCGTAACAACCGGTTCTCGCTTGTCGTTGCCCTAAATACCCATCGACTGTCACAAAAGTCTGACTAGCGGTGTTTAGTTAAATGAGTGCGATCGGCGCCAGGAGGCGCTTTCGGGTGGAGATTCACCCCATATGGTCGGACCCAAGACGTTTTCCCCGGCGCGCAGAATCTCGGTTGCCGAGATGAAAGCCGCCGCGGAAGAAGCGGAATTCGACGAGATCTTTCGCCGCTACTATGCGACGGTCTATGGTGTGCTGGCGCGCATCACGGGATCTCCGGAAGAAGCGGAAGACCTGGCGCAAGAGGTGTTTCTTCGGCTGCACGAACGGCAAGGAACCCTGGGCGCCGATCGCAATCTCGGTGGCTGGCTGTATCGCGTTGCGGCGAATGTCGGTTTCAACGCGGTTCGGTCAAGAAGACGGCTGCGCGATCGTCTCATGCGATGGGCACGATTGGAGCGGCCGCTGCAGGAGTCACAACCAAGCGCCGCGTCCGAGATTGAAGCCAGAGCATGACGCCGAATTGGTGCGGAGCGCGTTGCTCGGCCTGCGAGAACGAGAGCGAACGGTGCTGATCCTGCGCTACTCGGGCGTCAGCTACGCGGAAATCGCCGATGCGGTCGGTGTTGAACCAAGCTCGGTCGGCACGATTCTCGTGCGAGCCGAACTCGCCCTGCGACGACGGTTCGAAGAGCAGTTCCCTGCCGAGTGATGAGGAGGGGCATGGTGGAAGCTCATTCCGGGTGCCTGACGGACGGCGACATGCGTGCGCTGGTCGATCGGGCCGCGTCTGGACAGCGGCTGGCCGCTTGGAACGAGCATCTGCGTGGCTGCGAACGCTGTCGCACTCGCCTGAATTTGATCGACGAGAATGCTGGCGCGGTGGCTGCGATGCTCGACACGGTCACACCTCCCCTTGACGCCATTAACGAGAACGTGGCCCTGCGAAAGGTTCATGCGCGTCAAGAGACGCGAGAACCGAATTTTCCCCTGTTGAAAGGAGAACGGTTGATGAGTCGGATTAGTGGAGTGGGACGACGGGGCGCCATAGCCGGCGTCGCGGCAGTCGCACTCATGGTGGCGGTCATTGCGGCCGTGCCACTCAGTTCGTTCGCACAGGACATGCTGACGCAGTTCCGCGTGCAGCAGTTCTCGGCGATTACCATCCCGATGGACATGTTCCAGGGTAGCTCGCAGTTGTTCGGCTCAGCCGGTAGCACCGGCACGCAATCAGCCGATTCCTCGAATTCCGCCGTTCAGGCGTTTGTGATGGCGCAGCTGTCGGACCTGGGCAAGCTGAACAGCACGTTGAGCAAGAACAGTCTGAAGACCGCGAGCTCGATCGCCGATGCACAGACGCATCTCAACGGCAACATGAAGGTCCCATCTAACCTGTCGACCTTCTCTGGAGTTCAGCCAAAGGTCTACCTGACCGATGCTGGCTCTATCTCGTATGCCATGAATGTTCAGAAGGCGCGTGACATCCTGAGCCTGGGCAAAATCGATACAGCGCCGTTGCCCGATCCGACCACGACCCCGACCGTGACTATCTCGCTCGACGTCCCGGCTGGCGCCGCACTGGATTACGTGTCGAATGGCAAGCACCTGATCGTGGCGCAGATGGTCAGCCCAACCCTCTCGATCCCGTCGTCGGTTGACATGTCGATGCTGCGCGACGAATTGCTCGCCTCCGGCGTGCTGCCGCCCAACACGGTTGCTCAGCTGCGATCGATCAAGGATTGGCAGCACACGCTGATCGTTCCGGTTCCATCCGGCGCGACGACCAGCAACGTGACGGTTCAGGGAAACGCCGGACTCCTGATCAAGAGTAACCAGGGCACTGTCGTGATGTGGCAGCAGAACGGTGTGCTGCACATCATTGGATCTGACGACAGCAACACCAACGTGATGAACGTCGCCAATTCTCTGAAGTAGTGACGACCAACGCGCTCATCGCGATGATGTAGACGAAAGAACCGCTCCGGTGCGCAAATCCGGGGCGGTTTCGTTTAGGGCATACTGAAGACCATGATTGACACAACGAGCAAATCGTCGCTTACTGATTTCGACACTCCTCCACTCGAATTCGCGATTGAGACGTCGTCGCTGCGCAAGGTCTATGGCGGCAAGGCTGTTGTCGACGACCTGACGCTCAACGTCGAATATGGCGAGGTGTTCGGTTTCTTGGGCCCGAACGGAGCTGGCAAGACGACCTCGATCAAGATGCTGATGGGCCTGGTCTATCCGACGACCGGTCAGGCGCGTTTACTTGGCCGGCCGCTGCGAGATCGTCAGGCACGCAAACAGATCGGCTTTCTGCCTGAATTGTTTCGCTTTCACGATTGGCTGACCGGTGAGGAGTTTCTGAACTTTCACGGCCAGCTCTACGGCATGTCGCGACAGGCACGCGCTCAGCGTATTCCCGAAGTGCTGAAGCTTGTCGGGTTGGAGCAGGCGGCGCACAAGAAGCTGCGTACCTACTCGAAAGGAATGCAGCAACGAGCAGGCCTGGCTCAAGCGCTCTTGAACAGCCCGAGGGTCGTCTTTCTGGATGAGCCGACGTCAGCGCTCGATCCCCTTGGTCGGCGCGACGTGCGTGTCATTCTGACCCGATTGCGGCAGCAGGGGGTGACGGTCTTCCTCAACTCCCACCTGTTGAGCGAGGTCGAAACCACGTCCGACCGGGTTGCCATCATCGACCATGGCCGGGTCGTGGCGGTAGGCCGTGTGGAAGATCTGCTGCATCGTGATCTGACCATCGAGTTCCGGCTCGGAGCGCTCGACGAGAAAACCATCACCGAACTGTCGAAGCTGCTATCGATCGATCACGTCGCGCACGGTCCGCGCACGACGCTGGTGGCGCGAGCCCCGGATGAGGAGGTCGTGGCCAGAGCGGTCGACTTGCTCTCCAGCCGAAAGGTGCCAGTCTATGGCGTCACGCCGGAGCGTCGGACGTTGGAGGACGTCTTCGTTGACGTCGTTTCGAACGATCAGGACAACGGACAATGAACGTTGCCGTCATCGCTCGGTTGACGTTTCGCGAGGCGTTCCGGCGCAAAGTCATCCTCGGCGTCGCGCTCCTCAGTATTGCCTTCATCGTTTTGTATGCTGTTGGATTCCATCTCTTCCGCAATCAGTACCTCGAAATGGCCGCACGAAGGGCGGCTCGTCCGGATGCCGGTCCGGCGCCAACCTATGCCATCTCGGCCAGCGCGATGGTGCTCCTCGGCCTCTACACCGTGAACTTCTTGACCGGCATCATGACCATCTTCGCCGCCGTTGGAACGGTCGCCGGTGAGATCGAGGCGGGGACACTGCACGCGGTGGTGCCGAAGCCGATCGGCCGTTGGCAGATCATCCTGGGAAAGTATCTCGGCTTCGCGATCATGCTGGTGGTATACATCGCGTTGATGGTCGCGGGCGTGGTGCTAACGGCGCACACGGTGGGACACTACGCACCGCCAAATATCGTTCACGGCACGCTGCTCGTTATGCTCGTCTCGATGATCTTGCTCAGCCTGACCATGCTTGGCAGCACCATTTTCTCGACCATGACCAACGGCGTGATCGTCTTCATGCTGTATGGCATGGCGGTAACTGGTGGGTTGGTCGAACAGATCGGCACCGCACTGAACAACAACACCCTGGTTCACATTGGCGTGGGAACCAGCATCGTGGTGCCGAGCGACAGCATGTGGAGATTGGCAAGCTACGTGATGCAGCCGAGCCTTGCGATCAGTTTCATCGGGCCCAATCCGCTCGGTACGACTGTCCCTCCGAGCGATCTCGCGGTGCATTACTCGATGGTCTATTGTGTGGTGCTGCTTATCGGCTCGATTTTGGTCTTTCAGCGTCGCGACCTATGATCGAGGTTATAGTGGCCTCGATCGTGACGGCGAGGCGGTGGAGACGGGCATTTGCCGTCAGTGGCCAGCGGGTTTCTCCGAATTTCGTCTAAACGTGGGGGTTTGAGCTGTGCAGATACGAGCCTTTACCAGCGGACCAATCATGACCAACGCCTTCCTGGTCATTGATGAGAAGACCAAGAAGGCCGTGGTCATCGACGCGCCGCCTGGCGTGACACCGTTGATCGCTGCCGCGATTGAAGAAGAGGGTGTTGACGTCGAACTGCTGGTGATCACCCATCATCACTGGGACCACATCGGAGACGCACACGAACTCTCCGACAAGCTGAACTTGAAGGTCGTGGCGCACCCCTTGTCAGTCGCTCAGCTGAGCGATCCGAAGGGCGGACCGGAGCCAATCGTGCCAGTCACGGTCGACCAACGATTGAACGACGGTGACGAGGTGCAGGTCGGCGATATCACCTTCAAGGTGCTGCACACTCCAGGTCACGCAAAAGGGCAGATCTCGCTCTATTCGGAGCCCGACCGCGCCATGTTCGGCGGGGACACGCTCTTTCCGAATGGATATGGCAGAACCGACATCCCGGGAGCGAGTGACGAGGAGACCGCCGCCACGCTTATCCGATTGCTCGATCTGCCAGACGACGTGACGATCTATCCCGGACACGGTCAGGAAACGACGATTGGCCGGGAACGTCCCTGGATGGAACGCATCACCCGCCGCATGCGCTAGAGCTTCGGACCGAGAATCTCCCTGGTGTCACGAAAGGCAACCCGCGCGTGGTTGCCTTTCAGTAGTGTTACGGCCCCTGCTGGTTCGGCGCGTCGTTGCCGAGGATGACCACCACATCTTCACCATTCGCGTTCGACGCATTGCCCGATTGGACGGACGACGCCGGTAAACCCAGCGTTTGTGCGATCAACCGCGCCGTCGAAAGGTTGCCGCTGTAGTCGATTACCTCGGATTTCGGGTAGTTGCCCGCGTTAGATGCCTGCGCGATGGTCACGTTCAGGAAGCCATTGTCATTCAGCTTGGATGAGGATCGCGATGCCAGCTTGTTGACGAACGTGCCGTTCTCAACCAGCACCTTGGCGCGCAGGTTGGGCTGCTCGACAGTCGGTTGGGCGGTGCCGGTAGCGGTTGCCTGCGACGTCTGCGGCATCATCTGGTTCAAGACGTCGTGGATCTTCGGCCAGTTGGGGATCAGGTAGTACGGTTCGCCAGGGTTCCACTGCGAGGTGGTGGCGTCCAGCAGATTGTAACTCTTGATGTTCGACTGATTGATCTCGCTTCCGAGCTTGGCCAAACGGAGCGCATCGGTTGGCGGTAGGTCAGTGCGTACCGTATCACCCAGCTGGGAGATGAGATCCGGCGCCTTGGTGATCAATCCAAGCGAGAGAGCCTGTTGCCGTAGAGCGGTCAGGAGCTGTTGCTGCCGCTCGCCGCGGGCGAAGTCGTTGTCGTCGTGGCGAGTGCGCACGTAACGGAGCGCCTGGATTCCGTTCATATGCTGCAGGCCGGTATGGAAGACGATGCGCGTGTAATTGAACTGCTCGCCAGGGTAGGAGTCGTCCTTGATCGGCGCCGGAACGTCGAGCGTGACGCCCCCGAGCGTGTTGACGATCTTCTCGAATCCGGCGAAATCGACCACCGCGTAGTAGTCGATCTTGATGCCGAAGTTGTACTCGATAGTGGCACGCACCAGACCCGGTCCGGTGATGCTCGTCAGAGAACCGTTCGAGTAAGCGGCGTTGATCTTGTCTTTGCCGACACCTGGGATCTCCACGAGCAGATCGCGCGGAATCGAGAGAAGGCCAACCTTCTTCGTCGCTGGATCGATCGTGACGACGATGATCGTGTCAGAGAGTGGCACGTCCCCCTGTGCGGCACGGGCCGCATTGGTGTCCGCCCCGAGTAGCAGGATGTTGACACGCTGTTTCTTGTTCCAATCCGGAAGCTGGACTTGCTGCGTCGCGTTCGGGACGATAACCGGAGTTCCCGCCGCATTGGTGGTCACCACTGGACGAGGCGCCGAAGTGACGAAGATCTTCTGATAGGCGCTGCGGGCTTTCAACAGCGTCGGACCAACCACGGCCGCAGCCACCGCGAGCAACAAGACCGGCGTGATGATGAACAGGAGTTTGCGCCGAGATCGTCGAGCGGGCTTCGGCGGTGGTGGCGGCGGCACGGCTGACCGTGGTAAGCGCGGCCGTGCCGGAGGAGGTGTCCCTCGACCCTCAGCGTTCTGTTGCAGTCGCGCTTGACGGATCTCGTTGGCCGACAGGCGCTGCCCCTGTGCAAAGCGGTCGTTTTCGCGATCGTAGGCTGGGTGATGGGCTCCTCGGCGCGGCGGTCGTCGATCGTGCGAGCCGTGGTAGCCGCCGGACGATCTGCCGTCTCGGGGACGTCGATTCATTCAAAAACCCTGTCGTTCGATGCTGGTCGATCATCCTTCACATGACGTGGGCCGCTGTGTCTCCTCGGCACGCGTCGCGGTCTCCTCGTGGGTTAACGAGGCTACTCCCCGGATGATGCACCGGGCAAGTTAATTCAGGATGAAAAGCAATCGGGTGTTATCGGCTGGTTTCAGGAGAAGCGACGCATGCGTTCGACTTGTAGATCGAGTTCCTTGCAGTCAAGTTCTGCTGGAATGGGATCTGCAAGTACGTGACAGCGGAAGAAATCTCGCGCCGAAGTCCCGTTGAGCGGGTAGCCGTTCAGCCGGGAGGATCGAGGTCCGTCCTCCTGAGTTGGAGTGATGACGTTTCATAACGCCGTTTCCGGCACGACAGCAACGAAATAGGGGTGGATTGCATGACAACGGCCATCGGGAAAACTCGCTGGGCTATCGCCGAGGGATACATTCCCTCGTGGAGCAATGGACCAGAGCCAGAGATGCTGAGCCACGAGACGGCCTGCATTCTCAATGCTGGAGACCGTGACGCGCACGTCGAGATCACGATCTTTTTCTCCGATCGCGATCCGATCGGCCCTTATAAGGTGACTGTTCCTGCCAAGCGCACTACACACCTGCGCTTCAACGACCTGGACGATCCTGCCCCTATCCCCAAGGCCACCAATTACGCGTCGGTCATCGAGTCCGATGTGCCGATCGTTGTGCAGCACACGCGTCTCGATTCGCGTCAGAAGGAAAACGCACTGCTGACAACTATCGCCTACGCCAGCGACAGTTAGCATCGACGTCCCAGATTCATTCTCAGGGCAGCCAGAAACGGAGTTCCGCAGATCGATACGCGCATTGAACAGCTCTCAGTTTCCGCCTACCGCATTCCGACCGACTCTCCGGAATCGGACGGTACGTTCAAGTGGCACGCGACCACCGTGGTGGCCGTCGAAGCCGAGGGGGGCGGCAAGCACGGACTTGGGATCACCTACGCCGATACGGCGACGGCGGTGCTGATTCGAGACAAACTCTCGGGAGTCGTCGAAGGTCAGGACGCGCTCTCGGTAATCACTCCCTGGCAGTTGATGGTCGAGTCTATTCGGAACCTTGGCCGCCCCGGCATCGCCTCGATGGCGATTGCCGCTGTTGACATGGCACTGTGGGATCTTAAGGCGCGGTTGCTTGATCTGCCGCTGGTCAAACTGCTCGGCATGGCGCGACCGGCCGTACCAGTCTATGGCAGCGGTGGATTCACCTCCTACTCCGCCGAGCAACTGACCGCTCAGCTCGGAGGCTGGGCCAACCAGGGTTTCTCGATGGTGAAGATGAAGGTCGGAAGAGATCCGGCGAAGGATCCCGAGCGGGTGCGGACAGCTCGGGAGGCGATCGGCCCCAACGTGCAACTGTTCGTCGATGGTAACGGCGCCTACGGGCGCAAGCAGGCGTTGGCGCTTGCGGAGGAATTCGTGCGTTATGGTGTCACCTGGTTCGAAGAGCCGGTGAGTTCCGATGATCTCGAGGGACTACATCTGCTTCGCAACCGTCTCCCGCCCGGGATGGCCGTTGCCGCTGGTGAATATGGCTACGACGACTTCTACTTCCGCCGGATGCTTGAAGCGCGGTCAGTCGATGTACTCCAGGCCGACGCGACGCGCTGCGCTGGGTTCACCGGATTCCTGAAGGCGGCGGCGCTGTGCGATTCGCGTTCGATGCCGCTCTCAGCCCATTGCGGCCCGGCGATCCACGTGCACGTCTGCTGCGCGGCTCCACGCGTGCGGCACATCGAGTATTTCCACGATCACGCCCGCATCGATCGCATGCTCTTTGACGGCGCACCAGAGCCCGAAGACGGTTGCCTCGCACCGGATCTGTCGCGGTCCGGTATTGGCCTCGAAATCAAGCGCCCGGACGCCGAGCAGTGGCGCATTTCACTCTAGACGAGCGCAATGACCGCATATGACCCAGGTTTCACGATTCCATCGCCAGGTTAGCGCCAAAGTTGACATGTCAACCCGGCGGCACAGGAACGACACACCACACACTGCGCATTCATGAAGGGTAGGAAGCTATGACAGGAACCGCCGAGACGGAGGTCACTCCGCGAAACTGGGCCCGGCACCAGACCGGTGTCCATTATCACGGCCAGGTCGACGTGCAGGCTCTGGAGTCCGATCTGAAGCGCAACATTCGCGGCGAGGTGCGCTTTCGCAACGGTGACCGTGGATTGTACTCAACTGACGGCTCGAACTATCGTCAGATCCCGATTGGGGTGGTTATCCCACGCGACGATCATGACGTGGTCGAGACGATAGGTGTGTGCCGCAAGCACGGTGTTCCAATTACGTCTCGTGGTGGTGGAACGGCGCTGGCTGGTCAGACGACCAATGCGACGGTCATCATCGATTTCTCCAAGTACATGAACAACGTCCTCAGCGTTGATCCGGAGAATAAGCGCGCCCGCGTCCAGCCAGGAACGATTCTGGATCATCTCCGCGACGCTGCCGAAAAGTATCACCTGACGTTTGGACCCGACCCCGCCACGCATACGCATAACACGCTTGGCGGCATGATCGGCAACAACTCGTGCGGCATTCACTCGGTCATGGCCGGCAAAACCGTCGACAACATCGAGGAACTTGACATTCTGACGTATGACGGCGTCAGGATGCGCGTCGGGCGTACCAGCGATGATGAGCTCCAGGAGATTATTCGCGCAGGCGGACGTCGAGGCGAGATCTACTCACGGATGAAGGATCTGCGCGACCGCTATGCCGATTTGATCCGCGAAAAATACCCGAACATTCCCCGTCGTGTCTCTGGCTACAACCTCGATCAGCTTCTGCCGGAAAATGGCTTCAACGTCGCCCGCGCTCTGGTCGGTAGCGAAGGAACGTTGGTTACGATCCTCGAAGCGACCACGAAGCTGGTCGAAAGCCCGCCATGTCGCTCGCTGCTGATACTTGGCTATCCAAACGCCTATCAGGCTGGAGATCACGTTCCAGAGGTCATGAAGTTCGGTCCGATCGGGCTGGAAGGTATCGATCAGCGGTTGATCGACTACATGAAGAAAAAGGGCATGAACTCAGAAGACGTCTCCATGCTTCCCGACGGCCATGGTTGGCTGTTGGTGGAGTTCGGTGGGGACACTGAAGAGGAGGCTGACGGCAAAGCCCATGCTTTGATGGACCACCTCAAGAGCGACGACAACTGCCCTTCGATGGAGTTGCTGGAGAAGCCGGAGCAGACGGCCAAGATCTGGGAGATTCGCGAGTCCGGGCTTGGGGCAACCGCTCACGTTCCCGGAATGCCTTCCACCTGGCCCGGTTGGGAAGATTCGGCCGTTCCACCGAACAAAGTCGGCGACTACCTGCGAGATCTGCGCAAGCTGATGAACCGCTACGACTATGATGCCGCCTTCTACGGCCACTTCGGCCAGGGCTGCCTGCACATGCGCATCGATTTCGACCTGATGACGCATGACGGTATCGAGAAGTACCGCCGCTTCGTCGGCGAGGCGGCCGATCTGGTGGTGAGCT
Organism: uncultured Chloroflexia bacterium; assembly: GCA_963782955.1. Taxonomy (GTDB): domain Bacteria; phylum Chloroflexota; class Chloroflexia; order Thermomicrobiales; family Thermomicrobiaceae; genus CALAGB01. Next base: position 320,293 of record CAWALJ010000005.1, read on the forward strand.
ACGGTGGTTCGCTCTCCGGGGAGCATGGTGACGGTCAGTCGCGCGCCGAACTACTGCCGAAGATGTTCGGCAGCGAGTTGATGCATGCGTTCCAGGAGTTCAAAGACATCTGGGACCCGCACAACAAGATGAATCCGGGAAAGATCGTCGATCCAAACCCGATCACCAGCAACCTGCGACTCGGAACGAATTACCGGCCGATGGAGCCCAAGACTCACTTCAACTTCCCGGACGACGGCGGCAGTTTCTCACGTGCCACGTTGCGCTGTGTCGGAGTTGGCAAGTGTCGCCGGACCGGCGGCGGCGTGATGTGCCCGAGCTTCATGGTGACCCGGGAGGAAGAGCACTCGACTCGTGGACGCTCACGGCTGCTGTTCGAGATGCTCGAAGGGGACGAGATGGCCAATGGCTGGCGCGATGAGACGGTGCGGGAAGCGCTCGATCTCTGTCTGGCGTGTAAGGGTTGCAAAGGGGATTGCCCGGTCAACGTCGATATGGCCACCTACAAGGCGGAGTTCCTCTCGCACTACTACTCCGGCCGTCTGCGTCCAATCACGGCTTATTCGATGGGCTTGATCATGTACTGGGCTCGACTGGCATCGAAGGCTCCCGGTCTGGTCAATTTCATGGCTCAGACGCCGGGGATCAGCCGCCTGGTCAAGTTCGCCGGGGGCGTGGCCCCGCAACGTCGGATGCCGGGCTTCGCGCCGTACACTTTCAAGGAGTGGTTTCGCGATCGAGCGCCACGCAACGTCGGTAACGAGCAGGTGATGCTCTGGCCGGATACGTTCAATAACCACTTCCATCCCAAGACGGCGCAGGCCGCGGTTGAGATTCTCGAATCCGCCGGATATCACGTCATCATCCCGGACCAGTGGCTGTGTTGCGGCCGCCCATTCTACGACTTCGGCATGCTCGATATGGCGGAGAAGTCATTGCGCCGGATTATGGTGGCGTTGCGCCCTCAGATCGAGAACGGCACCCCGATCATTGGGTTGGAGCCGAGCTGCACCTCGGTTTTCCGCGACGACATGCGCAACCTGCTGTCACACGAGCCGGACGCGCGTCGTCTGTATCACCAGACCTATCTATTGAGTGAGTTCATCGATCAGCATCCGGACAAGTTCGACCTGCCAAAGCTCAATCGGAAGGCGATCATCCAAGGGCACTGCCACCACAAGTCGGTGCTCAAGATGGACTCGGAACTCAATGTGCTGAAGAAGATGGGGGTCGACTACACGTTGCTCGATTCCGGCTGCTGCGGCATGGCGGGCGCCTTTGGCTTTGAAAAGGGCGAACACTACGATGTTTCGATCAAGGCCGGCGAGCGAGTGCTGTTCCCAGCCGTCCGTGAAACTGATGACGAAACGCTGGTCATCGCCGATGGGTTTAGCTGCCGCGAGCAAATCGCCCAGGACACCGATCGTCGCGCCCTGCACTTTGCCGAGGTGATCAAGATGGCGATGGAAGAAGGTCCGAACGGGCCGCAGCACGGCAAGCCCGAGCAAGGCCGGTCGGAGGAATACAAGGCCTCCGAGAAAACCGGTCTGGCCGTCGCGGCGGCAGCCGGAGCGGCGCTGCTGGCGGGCGCGGTTGGATGGACCATCAAGAATAGGAGTCACGCATGAAATCGAAGATACTCGAACGATCATCAGACATGACAAGCTACGCGGTCATCTTTGACACCGGCGATGAGTTCGTCAAAGGCTTGACGGAGTTCGCCAAGGAACGTCGTCTGGACGCCAGTCACTTCACGGCAGTCGGTGGATTCAGCCATGCGGTTCTTGGCTATTTCGACGTCAATACCAACGAGTACAAGAAGATACCAGTTGACGAGCAGGTTGAGGTGCTCACGCTGGCCGGTGACATCGCGATCGACAAGGAGAAGGACGAGCCGAAGGTGCACGCCCACGTGGTGCTCGGGAAGTCCGATGGCTCGACCGTTGGTGGACACGTGATGGAGGCGGATGTCCGTCCGACGCTCGAGATCGTGCTGGAAGAGTCTCCAGCGCATTTGAAGCGCGTGCACGACCCGAAGACCGGACTGGCGCTTATCGACGTCTGAGCGGCGCCACAATGCATCTGACGCGCATCCACGGCCCGTCACCGGGCCGTGGATCCTCTTTCAACTTGAATTCAGATAGTTGTCTGTGTGCCCCTCGCTCGTGGAATCCAGTCCGAGTCGCCGTCCGCATTGTGTTGTCCCAAGAATAGGTGGAGCTGGGATGCGTGTTCTTGCGCGTGCCGCATGCTGTAGAGCTGAAGTTCGAAGTAGCTCAACGGAATGTCGATCCAGGGGAACGAACACGACCGAAACGCGTCGTGATCGCTCAGTTCGGTGAGCGTCGACTGACACTTCTGGCGCACCTGCGACAGGTAGGTTCGGAGCATCGCTCTGGAGTATGGTTGCACCGACGTTGCGGCGCCCATGTCCAGATCGATCGGGGAGAACTCGCTAGGTGGTGAGAACCCCTCCTCAGTGCCGAACAGATACAGATCGACCCAGCGAATTGTGTGATAGCTCAGATACCAGAATGACGCGAAGTCCGGCGGGAACTCTGAATTTGGCGGCGTTGACCAGAGACGCTCGGTCCAGAGCGCGTTCGGGCAGACGCGCAGCGCGTCGTCCAGCATGTCGAGTGTTGCCCCGAATTGGTGCCAAACCGCGGAGTTCCATTCCGTCATCAATCCCCCATCCTCTCCGGCTGGCGTTGTTGCTGCTCCGTGGTCCGTACGTGGATATCCGGAATCTACTCAGCCCATATCGCGATGAACACTGATAACACGTGGACGATTGCAAACACAAACCAGGACGGTGACGTACCGCCCTGGTTGCTTGCCTGTTACGCGCGTGAGTGGTGCGGCTACTCCTCGTTGCCGCGCACCATTTCGCGCACGCGCTCCTTAACCGCGCCGACTGGTCCGTCGCCGTCGGTCGTGACGGTGAAATCGTTGAGCTTGTCACGGAAGATGGTCTCACCGATCTTGACTCGGTTAGGCTCGCCGCGCAGGAGCGCTTCCGCGACGTGAATAGCCTGGTCGCGCTTGATCTTGGCTGGCATGGGCGGCTCGTACGGATCGACGACCGCTTCAACCAGAACCGGACCTGGATTCGAGAGTGCGATGTCCAGCACGCTGCCGATCTTGTCCGGGTCTTCGACGTGGAGTCCGGTGCCGCCGCACGCTTCCGCGAACTTCACGAAGTCGATCGGCGCCAACTTGACCCCGTACTCTGGGTTACCGAGGAAGACCATCTGTTCCCATTTGATCTGCCCGAGGGTGTCGTTCTTGAAGATGATCACCTTGATCGGCAGATTGTGCTTGACAGCCGTGACGAACTCCGCCATCAGCATCGAAAAGCCACCATCTCCGACCAGAGCGACCACTTGACGATCTGGAAATGCGGTCTGTGCTCCGACCGCATAGGGGAGTCCGCTCGCCATGGTAGCGAGATTTCCGGAACCGGAAACCATCTGACCGCGACGGATCTTGATATAACGGGCCAGCCAGGTGGTATTCGTGCCGCTGTCACCGCAAATGATGGCGTCTGAAGCGAGTCGCTTGCTGAGTTCGGCGGCGACACGCTGCGGTTTCATCGGCGTGTCCATGCGGGATGCTCGCTCGTCGAGCATAGCCCACCACTCTTCCATCCCGTGCTGCGCCTTTTCGAGGAAGGAGCGATCTTTCTTCATCTCTAGCAGGGGCAAGAGCTCGGTTAGCGTGCCCTTGGCATCTCCAGCCAGGCCGACGTTCACCGGAAAGCGCAACCCTATGCGGACCGGGTCCGCGTCGATCTGAACCGCTTTGGCGCTCCCTGGCTTTGGCATGTACGACATGTACGGGAATGATGAGCCGACGATCAGGAAGGTATCGCATTCTTCGAATGCCGTCTGAGACGGACCGGTGCCGAGCAGTCCAATGCCGCCGGTGGTGTAGGGCGAGTCGTCTGGCACGGCTCCTTTTCCCAGGTACGCCTTGATGACTGGAGCGGCCAGTTTCTCGGCGGTCTGCTCCAACTCGTCTGTGGCGTCGAGCGCGCCGCGTCCGGCGAGAATTGCCACCTTGGACCCCTTGTTCAGGATTTCAGCGGCCCGGTGCAGCATAGCTGGCGGCGGCACCTGAACGGGCTCGCCGCGCGTCGCATCGGTGTGCCCTGGCACGTCCTCTTTGGAGAACATCGCGTCATCGAATGGCTCATGCTGCAGGTCGGTGGGGAAGGTAATGTGTGCCACCGAACGGCGACTGATCGCGTTGCGGCAGGCAAGATTGGTGACCGATCGAACGTGGGCTGGTCCCATGACGCGCTCGTTGTAGACCGCGACGTCCATGAATAGCTTGTCGAGATCCACGTCCTGCTGGTAATACGTGCCGATCAGATCGTGGTAGGTATGTCCCGTGATCGCCAGCACTGGCTGTCCATCCAATTTGGCGTCGTAGAGGCCATTGAGCAGGTGAATGCCTCCAGGACCGGACGTTGCCAGGCAGACTCCGAGCCTGCCGGTGAACTTGGCATAGGCGCAAGCGGCGAATGCAGCGCCCTCTTCGTGGCGGACTTGCACGAATCGAATCTTGTCCTGTGACTCGCGTAATGCCTCCATGATGCCGTTAATGCCGTCACCTGGAAGACCGAAGATAGTGTCAACCCCCCAGTCCACAAGCGCCTCAACCATCACGTTGGCGGCAGTCTTTGCCATGAAACCCTCCTATGCTTTTGCGCGCGACTCGACGGGCTGTATCCAGAAGTGATTCGTGGTCCACACGCATCGTTCGACTGAGCGGGCAAACACGTGGGCGAATTTGACTTCGCGATCCGCCTCAACCTCCAGTTTGGAGACTCGTCCGGATCGTTTCTTGATCGGCGGACGTTGTTGCAGAGCGCTTCGCCGTCACCCGAGATCTCGATGCCGGTGCTACGACTGAGAGATCGGGATACCAGTTCCCATTTCACGAGACGGAATGTGCAGGTTTCGTTCCACTGCGGCGCTTTGGATCGGCACGCCATGTGCTACAGGCGACGGTGGGAGCACAAATCGTCCTCAGTGATCCCGCGTTCCGTTGAGGAAGAAGGGTGTTAAGACGTCGCATGGCCGAAGCAGCATTGTCTACTCGAGAGCGTGAGAATCAGAATCCGAAATCCGTTGCCATCCCGCCCGGTTGGACAACGAACCCCTCCGAACCAATCCGCAGGCTGATACTCGCGGCAATGGCTTTCATGGGGTTCGGTACAGCCGTCTATTTGACGCTCTATGAAACTGGAGCGATTTCGAGTGTCTGGGAGCCGTTCTTCGGGAATGGTAGTCAGGTCATCTTGCATTCGAGTCTGTCTGACTTTCTGCACATTCCAGATGCGTCGCTGGGCGCGGCGCTCTATTTCTTCGATGGTCTGCTGCAGTTTGCGGGCGGAGAGGATCGTTGGAAGTCACATCCCTGGTTTGTGTTGTTGAACGGCGCCACAACGATCGGTCTGGGCACCGCCGCAGTCATTCTGCTGATCGTCCAGCCAATCGCCTACGGTCACTACTGCACGCTTTGCATGTTCTCGGCGTTCATCTCGATCAATCTGGTTGGCCCGGTGATGGAGGAAGTACTCGCGGCGCTGCAATACCTCGGGCGGAAGTACACTGAGCCAACTGAGCGGCAAGAGGAAGAATTTGGTCCTCCGTCGCATGCCGACGTTAAGACGGGCTGGCAAGCTGAAGGGATTCGACTGCGCTTCATCATCGGCATCTTTATTGGACTGTGGCTCATGGCCTCGCCAGCGGCAATTGGGTTCGCTGGTCATGCTCGGGGCGACGTACGCATTACTGGACCGATCGTCTTCGCGTTGAGCACGCTGGCACTCTGGCCCGCCACACGGTGGTTTGGACGCCTCAACGGTTTCGCCGGGGCCTGGTTGATTTTCGGGCCAGTCATCTTGCTGGCGCCTACGATGGTGTTTCTATCAGAAATCTTGATTGGCGCCATGTTGCTCGCGATCGCCATGTTTCCGGGGAACACGGAGAACCAGATTGGCGGAGGATGGATCGGGATTCTCGGGCGCGGGTCCGAGCTTTCCGATGAGACGCCGGAACCGGCAAAGACGGGCGCGTGACCGTCACCTGATTCAAGTTTCCGGCAGCCTGACACAACGAACGTCGGCAAGTAGTAAGGGCGACGCAATGTCGCCCTTGAGCCTGTTCAGAGTCGAGTTCTCCGTCGCTAGTGGTCGGCGTGGTTCCCGTTCGACCGATTGGCGATGGTGAGACCAGCCAGTGCCGCCGCGCCTGCCGCGACCCCAGCCCCTGCCGCAAGCATGCCTCGATGCAAGGTGGCCCATAGTTGCGTACTTGACGGCGATGATTTGTCGTCAAAGCGACCGCGCGCCGCGTAATCGCCAGGCACCGGATCGTAAAGATTGTCCGGCCGGTTCGGATCGTCAGGTTCCTTGGTGATTTGCGACGAGTAGCCGTTGTGCGCCAGGTAATGGTCAAGTAGGCGCGGCATCACCCGGTTGCCCCAGATCGCCTTCTCGGTCGGCATGCCGACGTAGATTTCTGGTCGGTCGTGATGCGCCGCCCAGTAGATGGCTTCGGCGGCGACTTCGGGCTGGAAGATTGGCGGCACTGGCTGCGGACGGTGGGGCAGATGGTTCCGCGTCCAGTTGAATTGTGGCGTATTCAGTGCGGGCATCTGCACCATAGTGACGCTCACGTTGCTCTTGTCGTGATAGAGCTCACACCGCAACGATTCGGTGAATCCCTGAATCGCGTGCTTGGCACCGCAGTAAGCTGATTGGAGCGGGATGCCACGGTAAGCCAGCGCCGAGCCGACCTGCACGATCTTGCCGCGATCACGCGGAAGCATGCGATGCATGGCAGTGAGCGTGCCATTCACCACGCCGAGGTAGGTCACTTCGGTCACACGCCGGTATTCCTCTGGCGACATCTCCTTGACCGGAGAGAAGACGGTCACCATGGCGTTGTTGACCCAGATGTCGATGGGTCCAAATTCGTTCTCGACGGTGTTGGCCGCTTCCTCCAGTTTGCTGGCGTCGGCGACGTCGAGCGGCAGCACGATCGCCTTCCCGCCCAGGTTCTCCACTTCACGCTTAGTCGCTTCTAACCGGTCGCGGTCACGTGAGATTATCCCGATATGAGCTCCGTGCCGCGCGAATTCGCGCGTGGTCGCCCGGCCAACGCCCGCAGATGCTCCGGTGATGACCACGACCTCACTTCGATTGCTGTCTTGCATACAATCCTCCCTGTGCGTATCAGTTCTGAAATCCTGAAAAGAGCGTCGATCGATTGCACGATCGTGAGTTGTACGCTTTGCTATCTCGCAGACTGAGTGCCAGATGTCTGCGAGCAGCCGTGCCAACCCAGGTGGACCTGTGTCAGTGCTCCAGAAGTTCGATCCGAGTTGGAACCTGAAGTACGTAGTGGACGCGGATGCGATCGTTGACGTGAGGATGTGGGTAGACGGAATTGCTCGGTAGGCGTGCCTCGAGCACCTTCTCGGGATCACCCTCGTGGGTAAAGTAGAGCGTGAAATAGGGTTCGCCGTTGACGTCGAACGGGACAATCCCTCTGATGGTAGCGGTGGCGTCCATGTTTCGACTGCCTTCTATTTCCCGACCAAGCGGTGCGACTGCAATGGCGGTCCCGCTGTCATGGTACGCCAACGGAGACCTTCTGAGCAGCACTCGGCTTGAATCTGAATCTGAGACGGGCTACGATGCAGCGGTTTTGCTGATCGGGAGGAGCCGAATTGAACGACCTGAGTCGCACAGTTGAAGTGGCGTTGGACGAGGATACCGCGTTTGGGGACATTACCAGCGAACTGACGGTTCCTCCGAACCGTCGCGCCAGTGGCCGTTTTCTAGCCAAGGCGGATGGCGTGATCTCGGGATTAGACGTGGTGGCCGAAGTCTTTCGTCAGGTCGACCCGAGCATTTCGTTTTCTCCCCTTGTCGAGGACGGTGATCGTGTCACGGTTGGCGACGATCTGGCGCACGTTTCGGGCAATGCGCGCGGCATCCTCAAGGGCGAACGTGTGGCGCTTAATTTCCTGCAACGCTTGTCTGGAGTGGCGACTGCCACTGCACGGTACGTCGCGGAGACGGCCGGTACCAGAGCGCGAGTCATTGATACGCGCAAGACGACGCCTGGCATGCGCTTGCTGGAGAAGCAAGCCGTTCGCCACGGTGGTGGACATAATCACCGTATCGGTCTCGGCGATGGCATTCTCATCAAGGACAATCATCTTGCGGCGATCGGTGGTCACGACCGTATTACCAAAGCCGTTGAAGCAGCCCGCGCGGGTGCGCCGCATACACTGCGTATCGAGGTGGAGGTGACGTCGCTCGACGAACTGCGTGAGGCGCTGAATGCCAAACCTGACGCGATTCTGCTTGACAATATGTCGATCGATCAGATGTCAGAGGCGGTTCGCATCACGGCTGGCCGGGCAATACTCGAAGCTTCCGGCGGTATCACGCTGGAGACGCTGCGAGACGTCGCAGGTACAGGCGTCGACCTGATCTCGTCTGGAGCGCTGACGCATTCGTCGCGTGCGCTCGACATCAGTCTCGAGCTCAACATCCAAAGCGAGGAGCCCTGGTGACCGCGCGGGAGCGGAAGAACGTCACCAGCGTCGGTGGATTGGTGGTGCGTGAGAACGCAGTGCTGCTGGTGCGCATGACCTACGGTCCCTCACGCGGAAGATTGATGCTCCCTGGTGGCGTGATGGACCCCGGCGAGACGCTTGACGGAGCCGTTGTCCGGGAGGTGCTGGAAGAGACCGGAGTCATCGCCGATCCGGTGGGCATCATTGGGTTACGCAGTCGTCATAACGGCCACGATACTGACACTTACGTCCTCTGGCTGCTTGACCACCGGTCAGGCGAACCGCGGCCGGATGGACATGAAAATGACGAGGTCGGTTACTTCACGCTGGCGGATCTGGGCGCGCGTGACGACGTGACGTACCTGGCGCACTACATGGCGCGCCGGGTGCTGAATGGTGAGGTGACTGCCATGCGCCAGGTCGATGACTACGAGTATCAGTTCCCGGGCACGACGCCGGACTCCTGGAAGCTGTTTCTGTCGCGGTGAGATATCAGCCAGGGTGACGTCATTGCCGTGGGCGGAAAGCAGCAGAGTCGAACTATCTCCTCGCTCAATCACGGAGTGAGCGACTCTTCGCGCCTCTGTCACTGACTCGTTCCAACTACCCTCTGGGTGCGAGGCTGAGAACCCTCGCCGAGACCAACTGGCAGAGGACGCCGCTTCTGGCGCTGACAGAAGCCTCTTTGCCTACTTCCACACGCCAACGTAGGAGTTCTCCGTTTCGTCGATTGACCACTCACATTGCTCGCACAATTCGCGCGTCGCCCTGACGACTGCCGAAGCCTTCAGCTCGGGACGACGCGCGGATTGTGATTCGGGCTTGCTCAATCCAGCTTGAAGTACTTGTATGACTCGGCCAGCTGCATCTGCTCGGCGCCTGGATACCGACGATAGCGCGCTTCCGCGGCGGAATCCTGTGCCCACCGGCGCAGCGTCGGGGAAAAATCCCAATCGCCCATCTGACTCCGGTGCTCGCCGAGTGCCTTCAGCTTGGTGTCGAAAGAGTCGGTGATGTCGATCCAAACGTCTGGCTCACGGGCGCCGCCGACGAACACTTCCACGACTTTGTGTGGCTCGAGCCCCTCGTCCAGCAATTGCGGGAAGGTAAGGCGATCGCGTGCCGAGGGAAAGACCGCAGCCAATGTCGCTTCGCCCATGGCGATGTGATCTGGGTGCTGGATGTACTCCTGGCCTTCCCAACGGTTGGTCGGATCCTGGCAGATGACCGCGTCCGGCTTGTGTTTGCGCACCATGCGCGTGATTGCGAGACGCAAATTGAGGTCGGGGATGAGTTCGGCGTCTCGGAACCGCAGGAACTCGACGGTCTTCGCGCCGAGCACTTCGGCGGCGGCACGCTGCTCCCGCTCGCGCGTTTCGACCAGCTTCTCCGAGGTCATGCTCGGGTCGTCACTCCCTTTGTCACCACTGGTCCCGAGCACGAAGATGACCTCGCTGCCCGCTGCCGCCCATTTGGCGACGGTGCCAGCACAGAGAAACTCGGCATCGTCGGGATGGGCTACGACAATCATTACTCGTCCCGGAGCGACAGCTCCTGGGATCTGCTCATTGCTCATACTCGCTCCTCACTCATACGCACCAACGACATAAATCAGGTGAACGTGACATTCAGGTTGGCCGGATGACGGCCATACGTTAGTCGCACTCGACGTTCGAGCGCGATTCATTCGACCAGTCGTTCACATACAACGAAGAAATGTTCCGGATTTCATCCAGCCGTCAGGGTGCTGAGCTGGGAGGCGGCATCTCGATCGAGCATCCAGATAACGTGTCCACCGGCCTGACGCAGGAATTGTGATGGAGTCTCGGACGGATTCCATTCGCCCTCGAGCGCCCGATGCACGGCTTGCGCCTTGTCGGAACCGGCAACCAGGAACAGAACGTTGCGTGCTGCCAGCAGGACCGGAACGGTGAATGACAGGCGTGTGGTCTGCTGCTGAGGAACCTGATTGGCGACGACCAGCCTGTCTCGCACGTCGAGGGCTGTGGTGCCAGGGAAGAGGGATGCGGTGTGACCATCCGCGCCAACACCGAGCAGAATGAGATCGAAGACCGGTGGCCGTTCGGCGTCCGCGGCGTCGAAGACGCGGAATAGCACCCGTTCGTAGTCGCTTGCCGCCTGTTCCGGATCGAGCTCACCTTTCATGCGGTGGACGTGCTTGGCCGCGATCGGTACGTGACTCAGCAGCGTCTCCTGGGTCATGCGATAGTTCGAATCCGCGTGATCGGGCGGGACGGTCCGCTCGTCTCCCCAAAAGACTTCGATCGAATCCCAATTGATCTGCTCGGCGAAGCCCTCGGTCCCAAGCAACGAAAAGAGTGCGCGTGGCGTTGATCCGCCGGAAAGGGAGACCCGAGCCACTCCGCGGTCCTGCTGTGCCTTGGAGAGAATGTCTGTGAAACGGTCAGCCGCAAGGTGGGCGAGTTCTTCGCGGTTTGTGGCGACGACGATTTCTGGCGCGGTCATGAGCCCCTCCGGAACTTGAGAACCGATGCATAGCGCGCCGCATCCGCGAGCGACTCCTCATACAGGCAATCGTGCATGGTCGTCTCGAGTTCACGCAGAAGGAGCTGCGACAGTCCGATCGGTGCTGAGCGAATGGCATGCTCGGCGATCGTCTGACCGTCCAGCCTGGCCGTCATCTTGAGCGTGGCGAGATCATCGCCGACCCGCTCGACATCGAATTGCGCGCTACGAGTACCGTCTCCGGCTTTGAGTGACGCGCCGAGCAGATAACCGTTGTAGGCTTTCGGCACCGGATCAGCCGTGATTTGAATGTCGATGTGATCGCCATTGACGGCCTGGGCCGAGCAGGTTCCGTTCTGGTCCGTCGGAACGGATTTCTGGGTGAGGTTCCAGCCAAGCCGACTCGACAGCCAGCCAGCCAGGAGCATGGCCTGTGCCGCGTTTAATCGGCTCGATGCGTGATGACCGAACTGGAGTTTGACGCTCGTTATTCGGTCAAGTGCCCAGCGGGAGTCGGGTATATCGAAGAACTGCGACACCATCGATCGCCAGGGAGTCAATCTCGCCCAGTTGAGGTCGGTTATGGCGCAGCGTTCGCTGATTGCTTTGCACAACTCGTGAACGCGCATCAGGTTGATGCCACAACGTTGGAAGTCGAGCGAATCGACTACCATGCGATTCGTTGCGTGGGCGAGCCGCGCGAATCGCTTGTCGGCAAGCGGTGGTTGACCGGGCCACCAAACGAACGTCGGCAGATCGGGGAGGGCGAGCGCAACGATGATGCTCGGCAATTGGTCGAGCGAGTCGGGCGGTGTCTTGATCTCGATCTTCTCGTAGCAGGAAGCGAAACGTTCGCCCGACGCCGTATAGCAGTGGGTGCTGACGTGCGCGTCGATATCGTCTTCGAACGCACGCGGGTCAGACGTTACGGTGAAGCTGATCACGCGCGAGGGATGATTGGTTGCCAACTCGTTAATGATTTTGCTGGCGCGTGACTCCATTGACGGGTCGGAACAATGCACCACCAGATTGAGGACACTGGTGCGCGTTGGGACGACGTCCGTCTCGCGTAGGCCGACGACTGTCGGCATACGCCAGAGCTGGGCCAACTCGCGCTCGATCGACCCGACGTCAACCGCCGGTCCCTTGAATCCGTGAACGTCGACGCTGACATCTATGCCGGTCACGCGGACCACCTCCCAAACGCCCGAACTATGGTTGTCGCCAGGCTCTGCCGTCACGAGCCATGAAGGCATCGGCTGATGCTGGTCCCCAGGTTCCCGCCTCGTAATTCGGGAAATGGGGTGGCGTCACCTCGCCCCATTCTTGCAGGATCTCCGTTATCGGTTTCCAGGCCGCTTCAGTTTCGTCACGGCGAGTGAAGAGGGTCGAGTCGCCAAACATGCAGTCGAGCAGCAAGCGCTCGTAGGCGTCTGGTGATTCGACGAAGAAGGATGTGCCGTAGAGAAAGCCCATGTTTACCGAGCGGAGTCGAATATGAGGGCCTGGAACCTTGGCAGCGATCTTCAGTGAGATTCCTTCGTCCGGCTGGATGCGCAACGCCAGCACATTTGGCTCGAGCGGTGCTCCCTCCGTTGCCTTGAACAAAGGATGCGGCACGCTCTTGAACTGTATCGCGATTTCGGTCACGCGGCGCGGCATGCGCTTGCCGGTCCGAAGGTAAAACGGAACGCCTGCCCAGCGCCAATTGTCGATCAACAGCTTCACCGCCACGAAGGTTTCGGTCATGGAATCCGGATTGACCCGGCCTTCTTGACGGTAACCTGGGACGGCTTCACCCGCAACCCAACCTTGACCGTATTGCCCACGGACGGTGAATCTCTCGACTTCGTCCGGCTTGATCGAACGAATCGCGCGAAGCGCCTTGACCTTCTCGTCACGCACGGCGTCGGCTTCAAAGTTGATCGGTGGTTCCATGGCGATGACGCTGAGCAACTGCAGCATGTGGTTCTGCACCATGTCGCGCATCGCACCGGCCTGGTCGTAGTAGCCGCCGCGATCCTCAACGCCAATGGTCTCGGCCACGGTGATCTGGACGTGGTCGATGTAGTTGCGCGACCAGATTGGCTCGAAGATACCATTGGCAAAGCGGAACGCCATGATATTCTGCACCGTCTCCTTGCCCAGGTAATGGTCAATGCGGAAGATCTGGTTTTCCTGGAAGACGGTGTGCAGGTGGTCGTTGAGCTCTACGGCGCTTTCTAGATCGCGGCCGAACGGCTTCTCGACCACCAACCGGGTCCAGCTGTCGCCGTCCTGCTGACCGACAAGCCCGGCGGAGCCAAGGTTGTCGACGATCGTCCGATACATTCGTGGCGGTGCTGCCAGGTAGAATATGCGGTTTCCGGCGGTGCCACGCTCACGGTCGAGCCGTTTGAGTTCGTTGCTTAAGGTCAGAAAGTCATTGGGATTCTCGAAGTTGCCGTCGACGTAGGAGATGCCTTGCTCGAAGGTCTCCCAGACATTCGGGTCGACGGGCCGACGTCGCGAGTAGCGGTCGACCGCGTCACGCATCTGAGCCCGGAACATGTCGCTGGTGAGGTCACGGCGCGCGTAGCCGACGACACTGAAGCCTGATGGGATCAATCCTTCAATCGCGAGGTTGTACAGCGCGGGCATCAGCTTCCGGCGGGTCAAGTCTCCGGATGCACCGAAGATGACCATGGCGCAGGGAGCCGGAACGCGCTCGAGCCGCAGCCCTTCGCGAAGCGGATTCTCGACCATGGCGGTTTGCATGGAATCCTCCAACTCATCGTCTAACGTTAACGTGTGATTCCTGCTTCACCGCGCGTCCGCCGAATTCGCAATAGCATGGCGGCCTTCGCGTAAAACGGGGCGAATCGGAATTCGCCAACGTCGATCGGTCTAGTCATATCGCATTTCACAGAGCCGCTACGGCACACGTCCCGGCGTCGGGCAGCGTGCAACGGCGTGTTACGTTCGTAGCAAGCGGCACGCCAGCTTCCGTTTCGACAACGTGCCGCCAGGGAAGTGTGTCGCACCGCAAATCCAAATGGACAGCGCGGCAAATCTCACCGCAGCGCCGAAGCGACCAGCGATTGCAGCACTCGGTCGAGCCCGGCCACCGGATCACCGGCGATCTTGAATCGCAGGAGTGGGCGCCGTCGTTTGCCGAGCGCTTGATAGTCGCCAAGCGATTGTGCCGCGAACAGGGTCTTGAACGAATAGGTCTCCTCCGGAATCGGCAAGTCGTTCGAAGGTTCAATCACGATCTGCAGGAATGCCCCCGTTGTCGGGCCGCCCTTGTAGAGTTGGCCGATCGAATGGAGGAACCGGGGCCCATATCCGAGCGTCGTAGCGACTCCCAACCGCTCCCTCAGCAGGCGGCGAACCTCGGTCAAGCGAACGTCGACCTCCGGTCCGCGATCGCAGAAGGCCATGATTGCCAGGTATTCGCCGACCCCTATTTCGTCGAGGAACTGCTCGGCCGCTTCGCGCACGGAAGCAGCATCATAACCGAATGCGGCCAGCCCCTCTTCAGAGGCAGAGGCTTCCTGCTCGGGAAGCTTGTGCTCCTGTTTGAAAATATCAAGCAGATGGTTGGTGTTGTCCTTACTCTCTTGGACGTTGGGCTCGTCGAATGGGTTAATACCGAGCTCGGCTCCGGCGATCGCCGTGGCCACCTCCCAGCGAAAGAACTCCGCGGCAATGTCCCACTCATCGCGCAGGCGCAGGCGGAGCACGGGATGTCCGGCTTCTTCGAGGCCAACCAGCATGGCGTCGGTTTCGGCATGCGGTTGTTGGGCCAGGTCGAAACCGACGAACAACCGGTCGTTAGCGTAGGAACCGGGGGCGCCCAATGGCTCGTGGGCGATCGGGATGATGCCGGTTCCCTGCTTGCCGGTGCTCTCGGCGATCAACTGTTCAAGCCAGTCGGAGAGGGAGGAGAGGGCCGGATCTGGAATGAAGGTCAGCTTATCGCGCCCCAGCTCTGCCAGCAGTCCGAGTGCGCTTCCGAGCCAGAGTCCGGGATTATCGACCTTGTCCGACTGGGTCTTCTCGGCCATCTCGGACGCGCGCTCCAGCAGCAGTCCAACATTCAGGCCAATGACCGCGGCGGGAACGAGACCGAAGTATGAGAGGGCAGAGTAACGACCGCCGATACCGGGATCGTTGACGAAGAAGTGCCGGAACTTCTTCTCTTTTCCGATCGTCACGAGGACGGACCCCGGATCGGAGACGCCGATGAAGTGATCGCCCGGCTCGCCCTTCACGGCCATCGTCACCTGCTCGTAGAAATATTGGAAGAGTGTCGACGTCTCGACCGTCGTGCCCGATTTCGAGCTGACGATGAAAATCGTCTTGCCGTAGTCGAGTGATCCGGTCAGGTTTTTGATGGAATCTGGGTTGGTAGTATCGAGAACCGTAAGTTCGGGGAAGCCAGTCTGGTTTCCAAACGTGTGCTGCAGCACCTCGGGAGCCAGGCTGCTGCCGCCCATTCCGAGCAGGATGGCGCGCTCGAACCCGGCGCTCTTGATGTCGTCCGATAGTCCATTGAGCCAGTCGATCTCCTTGCGCATGACTGCAGGACTGTCGAGCCAGCCGAGGCGATTGGCGATCTTCTGCTGGGTCGACTCGTCGTGGCTCCAGAGTGTCGCGTCGCGTTGCCACAGACGGCTGGCGAAATGCTGGTCGGCCAGGCGGGACGCGGTTTGCTCGACCTCGGCTGTGTAGGAACCGACACTGCCGGTGGACATGGAGTCCTCCGCGCCGAAGCGACGACGTTTCTCCTCAATTCCTGCGAGCAGGTTGTCGAACGACTTCGCGAAAGCCGCAACACCGTTCACTTGTAGCGTATCAGTCACATCGTCGTAGCTGATGCCGAGCTCGCCCATCTCGTCAATGATCTGATGGGCTTCGTCGATATCTTCGTCAACCGTTCGCCGCACGGTGCCATGATCGCGGAACGCATCGACGGAAACGGGCGCCATCGTCTCGACCGTGTCGGGGCCGATGAGCGCCTCGATGTAGAGCACGTCGCTGTATTCCGGATTCTTGGTACTGGTGCTGGCCCAGAGTGGCCGTTGCAGTCGGGCGCCACGCTTCTTGAGTTCGAGGAATCGAGGAGCGTTGAACAGTTGCTTGAAGTGTTCGTAGACCAGCTTCGCGTTGGCAATGGCCGTCTTGCCCTTGAGGGCTTCCAAACGACGCTTTTGTTCTTCGTCGAGCGGCTGTTGCAGCATCTTGTCGATGCGGTTGTCGACTTCAGTATCGACGCGACTAACGAAGAAGCTGGCAACCGACGCGATTGATTCGATCTGAAGACCCTTTTCAACGCGTCGTTCAAGCCCCCGTGTATAGGCCTCGACCACACGCAGGTAGTCGTTGAGCGCGAAGAGAAGGGTGATGTTGACGTTTACACCGGCGAAGATCAGTTCCTCAACCGCTGGGATTCCTTCGCTGGTCCCGGGCACCTTGATCATGACGTTAGGCCTGCCGATCGAGGAGAAGATGCGTTTTGCCTCGCGAATCGAACGCTCGGTCTCTGCCGCCAGATATGGAGGAAGCTCGATCGAGACGTAACCGTCTTCCCCGTCAGTCGCCAGGTAGACTGGTCGCAATAGATCCGCGGCACGCCGAATGTCGTGGAACGCCAGGTCCTCGAAGATTTGTTCCTTGTTGGCGCCATCGTCAGTCAGACGCCTGATCTGCGCGTCATACTCGTCGCCCGTGGAAAGCGCCTTTTCGAAGATGGTCGGATTTGAGGTCATGCCGCGCAGGCCATCATCGCGGATCAGTCGCTCGAGTTCACCGGTTGAGATCAGCGAGCGGCTCAAATTGTCGAGCCAGAAGCTCTGTCCCTCAGTTGCTAGCTTCTGTAGTGGATTTGGCATCGATCGTCCTTTCGGCGAGTGCGGCTGTTTCGAGTTTCAAGTGATTCAAAGTCAATTTCGCGGCGTCCATTGGGATGGAAACGTGGCGCGATACGCGGGTTGACGCGGATGGGCGTACTTTTCGTTGTTATTGATTCAAGTATGCACCCTTCACCGGGAAGCGTCTCTATTTCTCCCAATACCTTAACGAGCATCGCGCATTTCATCATCCCGCACGGGGACGGGTTGCCAGCAACTGACTGCATGATGTGCGCCCAGGATTTGGCCGAAAACTTGGGAATCCGATGAATGATTTGCGAGTGACGCGCAGGGCAAAACGACAGATGCTGGAAGGGACTTGACAGATCTGTCAATGTACGTACAATAGGCAGTAGAGAACTGTACGTACAACGCGTTGGGGGGCCAAATGGTTGAGACGAACCGGTCCCGGAGCCGCGAACATCCGACTCGATACTCGCGTTGCCGTCGCCTGTGGGCCAAGTCTCGCCGCCCAGAACTGGTCTACCAATTGACTCAAGAGCTTCTGCTCGACGATATGGAACGGCATCGCTCAGATTACGCCATAACATGCCAGCAAAGCTGCAAATGGCTCATGGCACGAAGTCGCGCGATACAGACGATCAGCCAGCCGCGCTGGCGCATTCCAAACTGAACCATCTCTTCCCTCCCTCCCTGTCTGCGGGGCCGCCCACAACGGCCCCGTTTTTTCTTGTCAAAATCCGGAGAATACGGACTTTTTGCTCATTGTCCTGTCGACTCCCACGTCGTTAGATCTTGGCGTGGCGGGTGTGCGGGCACATCCGACCCGGCTGCGAACTTACCGCGGCCGACGATGTGTTACAAACAGTCAAGGCCCGAAGGCTATGGAGCGACACGAGATGAGCGAGGAGCGACATTGCAGTCACAGGCCGATCAGATCTATCAATGGTTTGTCGACCAGGGATTCCATCTTACCTATCGCTCGACCGCGATCCGATTGCTGGCACATGCCGAGCTGCCTGGGGTAGAGGTCCGCATAGGGACCGGTTGGGTCGTCGTCGAACGCGATGGCGCGGAAGTGTATCGCTCGTTGATCCGAGAATTCGACGGCAATGAGGTCCACGAACGCGTTTTCACCACTACGCTGTAATACTTTCGTTATCTGGGTAATCCACCGTTCATCCGTTCCCTGGTTTCTCAACGTAGAATGAAGTGAAGGGGCGAGTTGATCGCTCCAGATTTCCCCGCAGGATGGACGAAGGATTGACCATGCGTCGAGACGCTTTCTCTCGGTCCGGCTATCTTCCAGGCGCGGTTGCCGCGCTCATCGCCTCAGTTGCCATGCTCCTGCTCGGTCGGCTCTGGGAAGCACCGGTGCCGACACAACTCCTATCGGACCGGATCACCTCACTTGTTCCGGTGCAGGTGTTCGGCGCGATCCTGGGTAAGCTGGAGTCACAAGCCAAGCCGCTGACCTTCGTGTTGCTGCTCATCGGGCAGATCGTGATTGGTGCCGTCGTCGGAGCGTTGCTTGCCGGACTGCTCAAACGCGGCAAATCGCCCACAAGGTTGTTCAGCGTCACCAGCGCACTCTCGTTTCTGTTGCTCGGGCTGGTCTTCGCGCCGCTCGGGAACGTTGGCCTCTTCGGTCAGCATTCGACAGCCGGAACGCTCGCGACCCTGCTCAGCTTCGCCATCATCAGCCTGATCTACGCCGGCGTTCTGATCGCCTGGCTCGGTGCATTGAGTGGCGACGTCGCCACCGACTACGACGAGTCCCGCCGCCGCGTGGTCAGCTTCGTGGTCGTCGGCGTTCCAGTGTTGCTGGCATCCGCTTACCTGGGCAAGTTCTTCGTGGCCCTTTCCAAGAAGAGCCAGGTTCCAGCCGCGCCCAACACCGCGGACGGCATCTCACCGGCACTTACACCGGTCAACGATTTCTACGTCGTTTCGAAGAACTTCATCGATCCGACCGTCTCGGCCGGTGGCTGGAGACTGAGCATCCAAGGTCTGGTAAAGCAAGAGAAAACCTATACCTACGATCATATCCGATCGCGACAGGCGACCAAGCACATTGCCACACTCGAGTGCATCAGCAATGAGGTGGGTGGCGAGTACATCAGCAACGGCGAATGGACTGGTTTCCCGCTTAAGGAACTGTTGGATGAGGCCGGAGTCAAGGACGGAGTCAAAAAGGTCGTCTTCTACGCTGATGACGGATACACCGACTCGATCCCGCTTGCAGTCGCGCTAGATCCGAACACATTCGTGGTGCACGAGCTTGGTGGAGTGCCGCTAACCAAGGATCACGGATTCCCGGTGCGGGTGCTCGTGCCGAACATCTACGGCATGAAGAACGTCAAGTGGTTAACCAAGGTTGAACTGGTCAATACTGACTATCAAGGTTACTGGCAGCATCGCGGTTGGAGTGACTCAGCGATCATCAACACGATGTCGCGCATCGACTATCCGACCCAGCAGGAGTCGCTCACCAGCGGAAGCCCAGTGAAGGTCGGTGGGGTGGCTTTCGCTGGAAGTCGCGGGATCGCGAAGGTAGAGCTCTCGTTCGACGGCGGAAAGACTTGGGACGAAACCAAGCTGCAGAAGCCGCTCTCCCCGTTGAGCTGGGTTATCTGGACCTACCAATGGACTCCAGCAGCGTCAGGCAAGGCATCGCTGACCGTGCGCGCCACGGATGGCACCGGAGTGACTCAGACAGACAAGCAAAATCCGCCACTGCCGGACGGGTCCACGGGGTATGATCAGGTACAGGTGAAAGTGGCGGCGGCAAACGCCTGAGTAGTCGATCGAGCTGCCGTTCACACACGTACTCGCTTCAACGAAGAGGTTGGGTGCGGCGGTGTCCGAATTCGAACTCGTTCAGATTGGCGTCGTGGAATCTCCGATTACCGATCGCCGGTCGATGCCACCGGAAGGCGTCCCCGCAGAGGTCCGAATATTTCCCGAGTTTCAAGATGGTCTGCTCCTGATCGAAGAGAACACCCATATTTGGGTAGTCGCCTGGCTCGAGGACGCCGATCGCGAACGGCTGCAGATCATTCGCCCGACCTACGAACCATCCCGTCGTCGTCGCGGCGTCTTTGGCTTGCGCTCGACCACGCGTCCCAACTCGCTGGCTATCAGTCCGGCCAAGCTACTCGACGTGCGTGATGACGTATTGGTGCTTGAATCCCTCGACTTCATCGATGGCACCGTCGTGGTCGACATCAAGCGCTACTCCCCCAGCTACGACACGATTTTCGCCGCGCGCAGCTCGCGCGATCGCTACCTGCTCGATAAGGCCGATCCGTCGCGCTTGCCGGAACTCGAAGTGGAAGCGGCCCACTTCCATGGGGAAATTAACGCCTCAGTCGTGGCTGGGGCGAGGCTGATTCAGTACGTCTCGCTGAACTGGAACGTCATGCCGAAGGACCCGGCGCTGCGAGTGCAGGTCGGTTCTTCGTCTGAGATGGCAAGTCTGGCGGACGCCGTCCAGGCACTCACCGCGGCAACCTTCGGCTCAGGACGACTGCGAATGGTTGAGGGCACATGGGTCTGCTTTGAGCATGGAACCCGGCGACTGATCGTCCAGCCCAATCGATGGCCCGAAGACGATCTTGATGCGCTGCGTAAACGTCCCTTCGACGAGCTGTTCACGCTGACGAACGAGTAAGGACGTCGTTACTCCCAGCGGAACGTGCGACTGGCGATAGCCAGCGTCGCGACCCCCCAGGCTGCCAGGATAACCAGGTTCCAGATCGGGAAGCTCGGATGCGTTCCGAGCGAAGAGCGCAACGCATCGGCAAACGCGGCCGACGGAAAGATGTGGGCTGGGATCGACAGGAACTTCGGCAGTTTGTCGAGCGGCCAGGCAACGCCGCCAAGCAGCAAGAACAGGAAGAAGAGGGTGTTCGCCGTGGCCAGCGTCGTCTCCGCGCGGAAAGAGCCTGCCAGCATCAACCCGAAGCTGGAGAAGGTGGCAATGCCGATTAACAGCGCCAAGATCGCCAGCGGAAGCGCTCCGGTTGGCCGCCAATCAAACATGAAATAGGCGATGGCGATCAGGATGATGATGTCGAGAATATCAACCGCGATGACTGAGATGATCTTCGCGACCAGCAACTGAGCTCGACTGAGTGGCGTACTGCCCAGACGTTTGAGGACTCCGTAGCTCCGCTCGTATCCCGTCCGGATGCTTAGACTAACGAGGCCGGTCGACATGACCGCAAGTGCCAGCATGCCTGGCAGCAAAAAGTCGATGGGACGCTCGACGTTGGACGGCTTCACGCCAATTCCGGCGAAGAAGATCAGCAACGCCGGTGGGAAGAAGACGGTAATCAACATTCCCTCGAACTGACGCAGCGTCAGCATCAACTCCATCTTGGATTGGGCAATCAGGGCTTTCATTCAGCGTTCTCTCGTATCAAGTTCACTCGCGTAGTTCGTTTCCAGTGAGCCGCAGGAAGACCTCTTCGAGCGATTCATGCCCGACGCGCAGGTCGTTCAGGAGGATGCCACGATCGCGGCCCCAACTGGTGATCTCGGCGAGCAAATCCATGGGCTTGGCGGTGTGCATGACGTAGAAGCCAGGCCGTTCTTCGCGAATGCCTCGAACTGCCGGAAGTCGCCGAATCTCGTCGATATCGAGTCCGGTTGGACCGGTGAATTGCACCTCTTCGGCGCTCGTCGCGGTGAGGATTCGCGGCTCTTCAAGCGCGAGCAGACGACCGTGGTCGATGATTGCGACGCGGTCGGCCAGGCGCTCGGCCTCCTCCATGAAATGCGTGGTAAGCAGGATGGTCAGTCCGCGATCGCGCAACGTCTCGAGGATTTCCCAGGTCATGTGGCGCGCTTGCGGGTCCATCGCCGTGGTCGGCTCGTCCAGGAAAAGGAGCTCCGGCTTGCCAATGAGGGCCGCTGCGAGTGCCAAGCGGCGTTGCTGCCCGCCGGAGAGTTGACGATAACGGGTGGTGGCGGCTTCTTCAAGCCCCACGAGTTTGATCATCGTATCGGTCTCTTCGGCATCCCGGTAGAACTCGCGCAGCAGGTTGAGGATCTCGATGGGGGTAACAGTTGGGTAGATGCCCGCGTTTTGCAGCATCACCCCGATGCGCTGCTTGAGCTCACCACCGTCCCGAATCGGATCGAGGCCAAGTACCCGAACCTCGCCTCCGTCAGCCGTGCGGTAGCCTTCAAGAATCTCGACCGTCGTTGTCTTTCCAGCGCCGTTCGGACCCAGGAGCGCGAAGATCTCACCCCGCCAGACGCTGAAGCTCAAACTGTCAACAGCGCGTTTGGCTCCGTAGCTCTTTACGAGTCCGCGCACGGTGATGGCATCTTCCATGTTCGCTGGCATCTCTCTCGTGTGCGCTCGTGACTCGAGCAGTCCCATGAAACCGATCCTTCAAGTGCAATGTAAAGAGTATGACGTCTAGGCGCGGGTGAAGCTGATCTGATACAGCATCATGTAAATAATCCAACCAGTGAATGCGACGTAGAGCCACATTGGTAGCGTTTTTCGTGCCAGACGCTTGTGACTGGCAAATTGCTTCGACAGCGCCCGATAGAGCACGATCAAGACGAACGGGATGATTACCGTGGCCAGGATCGTATGCGAAATCAGGATTGCTAGGTAGGCAACACGAACGGCGCCGGTTCCGGCAAAGATCTTCGTTGGAACGGTCAGATAGCGAATGACGTAGGTGACCAGAAAGCAGGCCGCGAACGCGGTCGCCGTTAGCATGGACCATTTGTGTCGGGTGTATTCGCGATGGCGAATGAAGTAATAGCCGAAGAGCAACGAAATGCCGCTGAGTACGATGAAGCTGGTGTCAACCAACGGGAGCCAGTGCGCCATCTAAATGCATTGCCTTTTCAAAGGTGGTTGCCGATCATTCTTCGATTCTACGCTTCTGCGCAACCGGGCATACGTCGGGAAAATCCCGCGACGTCTGAGACCCGCGCAAAGCCGTCCAGATGGTCACATCAGCGAACGG
Source organism: uncultured Chloroflexia bacterium (assembly GCA_963782955.1). Lineage (GTDB taxonomy): Bacteria > Chloroflexota > Chloroflexia > Thermomicrobiales > Thermomicrobiaceae > CALAGB01. Next base: position 343,235 of record CAWALJ010000005.1, read on the forward strand.
AATGTCGAGCGGGGGGAGCTTCCACCTCGGCAAGTAAGGGTTGTAGCACGATGATCATGCGCGAGAGCGTGATGGTGACGTCACGAGTCAGGCCGTCGGTTAGCGGCTGGTAAGGCAGAAGCTGAAACAGATGGCCCCAGGAGTTCGTCCAACGCTCGAGCTCGAAGCTCGGGCCAAGCTCGTGCTTGATTTCGACGATGTGTTCATTGAAAAATCGCAGCAGGCGCTCGGTGGAGTCCGGGCCGTCTTCGAAGTGCAGACCGATTTCGATGTGACGATCACGGGCATTGGCCCAGACCTCGTAATGAATACGTGATCGACCATAGCTGATCTTCAATAGATTGCGCGTGGTATTGGACTGATAGTCCTTGAGCGAGTCGGGCAGAAGCGAGCGTAGCGACTCGGCCACGTCGTGAAAAAAGTCGCGACGAGTCAGAGACGGCGTCTGAGTCTTGCTGCCGGTGGCTCTGGAGGTTGAAGTCACGGTAATGGGCTCTCGACCTGTTCGCTGATTCGAACTACGGCCCGATGATGATCGGTCGACGCCGGGACAGCGTGATGCGGACTCCGGTGTCGGATTCAAGGATACGGCGTTCAGGTGGCGTGGCGGAAGCCGCAAGCAAGTCGATCGTCGCGCGGTTGGCGAGCAAGTGCGCTTTTGCGGTGAGTCTTAGGTGGTCGCCGTGCGCGGTTTCGTCGGGAACCTCGGTGACCCAGGACGCGACGGTCACGGCCGGATAGCGCGCTGCCGGGCTGCGGAGCGCGCGATTGCCGTCCGCCTCGAACGCTCCGAAGTAGAAGATCATCTCGCGATGGGTGTCGGCTGGAAAGCGCTCCGGTACCCAGCGCGTGCCCCACGAGACGTAACGCTCGCGATAGCAGCGGTTCCACTGCAGCATCTCGACGTCACTCGAAATGGCGCGGGCTACCGAGTCACGCAAGGCATGAGCGGCCAGGCGGTGCTCGGGATGCGCTTCGCTGTCGAGGTAATGGAGGATGCCGTAGATCATCGCCTGAACTTGCCAGTAGCTGGTGCGGAACCGAGGGGGCGAGCCGAATCCGGCAAACTGCTGCACCCACTCGTGGGACGGAACTCCGTGGTTATCCACCACGATGTCGGGCAGCCAGCGATGCCACATTTGGTCACGCACGCGGGACTCTCCGAACGGCGTGTCCGGGTTGTGACCGTCTTCGGCGAACTCATAGCCGACCGCGTTGTAGCGGGCCGGATGATGCTTCCAGGTGGGATGCTCACGCTGCAGGCGGTCGTGCAAGGCTGCGCCATCCGGGTTCTCGAATGGCAGGATGGCGACGTTGACACGGCTCAGCAACCTGCGCCACTCGTGGTCACCGACCAAGAGTTCGACCAGTTTGAGCGCAGCAGTGGTACTCGCGACTTCATTGGCGTGATGGCGCGCGACGATGAGAAAGGTTGGCTTGAAGATTGACAGCTTGCGTTTCGACCAGACCCTCGCCGTCATCGGTGTGGTTACTTCGATGGCTGGGATTGGGCGCCCCTGGTACGAATGGTCGAGCGCATGCTCAACCCGCACCTCTGGATAGCCTCTGACCCTTTCGATCTGTTCCGCGAGTGACACCTCGTTCAGAAACTCGTGCTCGGAGACCGTCTTCTTCGCCGCTACCGCTACCGATTTCGGGGGGTTGGGTGGCCAGCCGAGTGTCACCTGGAAACCATCGTCGGAAGAGACGACGAGCGCCGGAAAGTGCGGATCACCGGGCACGATCTCGCTCAATGCCGTGAGCCGTGCCTGCAACTGAGGGCCAAGCGATGGCCAGCGGAGCTGGAGTTGTGCATCCTCTCGCAGCAGCGCCGCGCTAGTCACGATCGGTCGTGGCGGCGGTGAAACCAGGATCTCGCCGAGAGCTTTGGTGCCGGAGTCCGAGTCGAGTCGCGCCACGGAGTGCGCCCGAGCGCGCAATTGCACCCGTGCATGCGGCGCCATCCCCGGGCGGACGTGGACGATTGGCACCACACCGCCTGGAGCGGAGAGCCGCTCCCCGGTTGTGTGTGTGCCGAGCGTTTCCACGAAATCGAGGACATTGAAGTAGATGTCCTCGTGCAGCGCTTCGGCTGCGGAGTTCATCTCCTCCCGAACGCCAAACGGCTCATCCGTCTCGCTAACCGTCAACTCGATGAAGAGTTCGTCAAAAAACGGCTGGTCGCTTCGTTTGGGTTCGCCCCCGGTCGCGGCGATGATTGACTGTTGGATACGCGGTAGTATCTCCTTCTGCAGGTAGTCCCAGAACCGTTCGGCGTCGGTTGGAACCCGCTCGACCACGATCGTTCCGGCCTGCGATGCCTGGATTCCACCACTAACCAGGTGAACAGACCCCGCGTCGGGAAACTGCTCGAGGTATGGACGGCGATACCAGATTGGGGAGAATTCTTCCTCCGCCAGCGGCGCGCCCGACTCGTCCAACGCGGTGGCGTGGTAGATAGCCGCGCCTTCGTGTTCGGCGAGGTGGATGCGATCGAGCGGTATGCCGAGCTCACGTGCGAGGATCTCGTCGGCCGGGAACAGTTCCTGCAGCCAGCGAATCTTCATATCAAGCGCATTGTCGGAGCCAGAAAGCTCCAGTGGGCGAAATCCCAAGGTTATGCGATGAATGCCGGAAATCCGCTTCCACTGCGGCAGCACGGCTTCCCGCAGCCAGGAAAGCCCAGCCTTGTATGCGTCCAGTACGCGGACGTCGCAACGCTCGGTGACGAAGCCTGCCTGAGATAACTCCCGACGTATACGTTCGTGAAGCTGTCGCCGTACCGCGGCCGGTTCCGAGACCATGACTGTCATCTGCAGTGGGAGTCGCCGGTCCAGTTGCGGCAAGACGTCTTCGTGCAGCACGTCGAGCAGACGATCGACCTCCCAGCGAGCAGACCACTCCTGCGTGAAGATCGTATTCGCTCCGCTGGGTCCAGTGATGGACGCTTGGTCACCCAGGACCAGTTTGACCGCCCGTGCCTGCTGCTGCTGTTCCGCTGAGTTTGGCGTCAGCAGCCGAACGACCGTTCGCGGAACGTCGATCGAGGCGGTCTGAAGGTCTGCGAGCAAGGCGGCCGTCCGGCCTTCGAGCGTCCACCCGGCGAGGCTATGGCGCAGCCAGTCCAGAACGCGAGACACCGGTTGGTCGTAGGCGGAAGCGGGTGGAATTGGCCAGCGTAGCGCAAGGCACTCCAACAACACCGCAACGTCGAGCTTGTCGCCAAAGAGTTCAAGCGACGGATCGGTCGGGTGATCGACCACCGAGAGACGCGCGAGGTAGCCATCCTGCAGCCGTAAGCGCAACGGCAGCGAGCCAGGTCGTGGTTCGGCGTTGTGCACGGCGATGGGCAGACTGATTCCGGAGCTTTCGACAGCCAGCCGAGTAACGAAGTGAAACAGTCCGATCCCAACAGCACGAGGTAGCTCATCCGGTACCATGATGCACAGACGGGTGCCGTCTGGAATCTGGTCGCGGTTGTCGTCGGTGAGAAGGCCATCCGGTTCGAAGAGGCGAGCGAGATCGATCGCGGTTGCTGACGGGTCGGTAACTTTGTCGTCGTCCCAGGTCGCCTGCCCGCGCAGAGTGAGGTCGCGGATCGCGTCTGGCCCCTCCAGAACGACCGCGGGACGCCCCTTCCAGCCGGTGGTGACCAAGTGCGGGCGGATGCTTCGACCGCGTCGTACGACGATCGGAAAATACTCCGCGGACGGATCGTCGACGATGAGTGGAGGCGAGAATCCGGACGTCTCCAGACCGAGACGAGCGGCAAGATCGAAGAGCGCGCACCACATTTCGGTGTCTGGCTCCTCTTCGAGGATCAGGCGCGCACGGATATCATCGGGTAGAGAGTCAGCGTTCGTATCTGTCAGAAAGCCGCCAGAAGAAAACAAGTCGTCAGTACGGTGTGCGGGGCTTCGCTCCAGCACGTTTCCTCCTTCTGGCCTACCGACAGTGTTGGCGAACGCATTGTAACTGAGGATGGACGTGAGTGCCGGTAGGGATGAAGATAATTGACGGAGTTTGCTGACGATTCTGGGAAGGGGATTGTGCCGTGTCAACCACCAATGGTGCCCATATGCTCGCTCGCGCGCTTCGGGAAGCGGGGGTGACGCGGTTATTCAGCCTTTCTGGGAATCAGATATTGCCCGTCTATGATGCGTGTCTGGATGAGGATTTGTCGGTCACCGATACGCGGCACGAATCAGCTGCGGCACACATGGCCGATGGCTGGGCCAAGGTGCGGGACGAACCTGGCGTGTGCCTGGTGACTGCTGGTCCTGGGCATACCAACGCGGTAACCGGAGTCGCCAACGCGATGGCATCCGAAACGCCGATTCTCTGGCTTAGCGGCGCCAGCGAACGACAGACGGCAGGGATGGGTGCCTTCCAGGAGCTCGATCAGGCCGGGATTGCCCGAGCGGTATGCAAGGCTGCCTGGACGGTCGAACGTGCCGAGGATATCCCGCAATTTGTTGCACGCGCCTGGCGCACCATGCAGGAAGGCCGTCCGGGGCCGGTTTACCTGGGGCTACCAGCCGACGTACTGAGCGACACGGTTGACGGCGACGCGAATCAGATGCAGCCCTGGGCCTTTCGCCCACCACTGCGATTTGCCGACCTGGCCTTGATCCATGCCTCGTTGTCGCTCTTAGCCAAGGCGACCCGGCCGCTGATCCTGGCGAGCCCATCGGTGGAGCGTGGCGAGGTGGGATCGCGTCTGCGGGAATTCTCGCGGCGCACGACCATCCCATGGCTCGCGCTGGAGAGTTCACGCGGCGCGGGCGACCCGGCCTTCAACGGTGCCGGTGCAGCGATCTCGCAAGCTGATGTCGTGCTGTTGATCGCGCCGCAGGACTTCATCGTGAAGTTCGGCCGCGCGGGAGTCTTCGCGGATGGTTGTCGAGTGATACACGTGGTGCCGGACGCTGAGGAGGTCGGCTGCAACACGCCGGTAACGCTGGGTGTCTCCGGTGACGCGGGCGCGGTCCTGTCACAGTTCATCACGGAAGCCGGACGTGAGAAGTGGAATCATCTCGGCTGGTCGGGTGAGATCGCGTCGATGCGGCACAGTGCGCGACAACGGCTGGAGAGTGCCGCTCCGCTCGATGAGCATCCGATTCATCCGTTACGTCTGGCCACCGAGTTCCGCGAAATACTGCCGGAAGGCGCGCTGGTAGCGCAGGACGGTGGTGAGTTCTCCCAGTGGATGCGTTGGGGACTGTCTGGCGCCGAATTCTGTCCGCTACTGCACGGCAAGTTCGGTTCGATCGGATCGGCCATTCCGCTTGCTATCGGCGGATCGCTGGCGCAGCCGGGCATTCCAAGTTTCGCGATCCTCGGAGACGGAACGTTTGGCTTCCACGGTATGGAATTCGATACTGCAGTACGACATAATGTACCAATCGTCGCCATTGTTGGTAATGACGCCTCCTGGGCCGCCGAACGTCACCGGCAGGTGCGAATCTACGGTGAGGACCGAGTCGTGGCCAGCGATCTCCTGCCGACGCGTTACGACCAGGTGGTGGAGGCGCTGGGCGGCTATGGCGAGCGAGTCGAGCGCATCGAGGAAATTCGGCCAGCGATTCAACGAGCGCTGCAAAGCGGAAAGCCGGCCTGCGTGAACGTGATGATCCGAAGCGTTCCTAGTCCGGCGGCGTTGCCGTGAGACAAGCTGCCACAAGAGACTGACACTCGAAGATGAGAAGGGGGTAATCCGATCGACTCCACGATGAGTCTGGTGGCCGGAGGTGGAGTGATTGCCGGGGCAGCCTTTTTGGGTGGTGCGGCTGGATTCGGGACGGCGTTGGTCAGCACACCGCTCCTGCTGCTCCTCGGGTTTCCACTGCCGTTCGTCATCACGTTGAACCTGGCGATGAACATGTTGACGCGCCTGTCGGTGACCTATCAGTTACGCCAGCATGTCACGCGGCGTTCGTGGCTGTTGATCATCGGGAGCGTGCCAGGGCTGGTACTCGGCGTGATCGTGCTTACCAGTATCTCGGCGCACGTGATCAAGCTAGCCACCGGCATCGCGGTCCTCGGACTGACCGTGCTGGTGGCTCGGGCGATTGATGCTCCGCCACCACGAGCGCTTCCAGCGGCTCCATTTGCCGCGGGATTCGCAGGTGGGTTTCTTGGCTCGACGACGTCGCTCAACGGCATGCCAGCGGTGCTTCTGCTGGCACGGGACAAGGTGGCGCCGATCAGTTTTCTGGCGGATCTGGCGGTCTATTTCGTCCTGTCGAACGCGATCGCCCTCGCTGTGCTGAAATTTGGCAACGCCCTCAACATGCAGGCGCTTTTTCCCGCACTGATCCTCTGGCTACCTGGGTCGCTTATTGGGAACCAGATCGGTATCACGCTTGGCACGCGATTGCCCGAGCGTCTGTTTCGCTGGCTGACGATCACTATCGCGGTTGTCTCGGGCATCATCACGCTCGTGACGGCCTGAGCGATGCAGCCCGAGCGATTCACTGTCGACGATGTGCGGCGTGTAATGGCCGTCGTCGAGCCGAATCTCGAGATTCACGCGGTCGAGTTCCTCGGCGAGGGGTGGGACAACCGTCTCTTTCTGCTGAACGGGGAACTGGTGTTGCGGGTGGTACAACGCGAGGCACAGTCAGGACAGTTGCTTCGTGAAGCACGAACGCTTGCGATGCTTGACTCACGCCTGAGTCTTTCCATTCCCCATCCAGAATTCGTACATCAGCCGGATGATGCGCTCCCGCTGGCCGCAATGGGCTACCGACTGCTGCGCGGAGAGTCACTCTCAGCAGCTGACGTTTCTGCCGAAAACGTCGACATTCTGGCTGCCGATCTTGCGCCCTTTCTCGAACAGGTCCACTCCACATCGCGCGAGGCTGTGCAACGGCTCGATCTACCGCGATTCAGCCCAAGTGAGTGGCTCGCGCGACACGATGAATTGGTGGATCGTGCGCTCCCGGTGCTCGCGACCCGGCTGTCTCCGCACCTCCTCAAGCGGTTTGTGTCATGGTGGGACACTTATCGAGCCGATCCCGCCACAACGAATTTCACACCCTGTCTGATCCACGGAGATCTGGCCTGCGAGCACGTGCTGATCGATCGAAACAACTGGCGGGTTACAGGAATCATCGATTTCGGTGATGTGATGATTGCCGACCCCGCCCTCGATCTCGCCGGATTTCCGGACGCTCTGGCGCGTTCAACCTTGGACCGAATGTCGAGCGTGGCGGATCGCGACGCACTTTGGAAACGTTCCCGCGTTTTTCACTGTCTGGCTCCGCTCCATGCCGTAGTGGCAGGTCTTGAGTCGCAAGACGATGCATTGATCGAGACTGGCGTTAGCGCATTCTTGACTCGATTTGGCGCCTGATTCTTCGACTTCAGCAACTTCACAAATCCGGCTCTCGGGTGTCATATCAAGGTGAGCGGCGAAGGCGACAGGAAGGGACGTGCCGTGGCCGAAATCCCGATTTTCGAAGATCTCGTCGAACGTCATCAGGCGGAGATTTTCGGCTACATACTCCGCATGATCCGACACGATGGAGAGGCGCAGGATCTGTGTCAGGAGACCTTTCTGCGTGCGTATCGCGCATATGACCGGCTCGAAGGCGACCCAAACTATCGAGCCTGGCTTTATCGAATCGCCACAAACACGACCCTGAATCACATCCGTCAGCGGCGCAACGGCGACCGAACAATGGCCCGGCTGGCGACCCACCAGCCGACAGTCCACCACGACGATCACGTTGATCGTCTCGGCAAAGATCAGCTTCTCACGAAAGTGCACTGTGCCATTCAGGAGTTGCCGCCGAAACAACGGGCTGCTTTCACGCAACGGAAGTTTCTGGGTCTTTCATATGGGGAGATCGCAACCGGGCTCGATTGCACAGAGGAGACCGCGCGGGCACACGTTTACCAGGCCGCGCAGAAGCTCCGCAAGCGATTCTCGACGGAGCTCCGGGAGGTGGGGATATGAGAGCGCTGAGCTGCGACGAAGTGGTCCAGCAGCTCCCGCTGCTGGTGATCGGCGACCTTACCGCCGATGAAGAACACGATCTGGACGTGCACGCGCTCGACTGCCGGGAGTGCGCGCTCGAAATAGCCGAGAGCCGACGGTTGGCATTACTTCTCGATGAAATACCGGCGGCGGAGAATCTGGAGGAACGCGTGGCGACAGCTTTACCGCTATTGCGCGAGCGCATTGCCGCGGTGTTACCGCGCCGCGCAGGGTTTGATCGCATCGACTCGCCGCTTGGCCCGCTCTTTCTGGTGGTCTCTTCGAATGGGCTCTGCGCCATCAGATTTCTCGACACCGAATCTGGCGTGGACGCCTGGGCGAAGGCCAGCGACCTGGCTCTGACATCTGACCCGGCCGAGATTCGCCCGTATGCTCGTCAGTTGCGCGAATACTTCGATCATGAGCGGACGGTTTTCGATCTGCCGGTCGATCTATCCACGGCGTCGCCCTTTGTGCAACGAGTGTTGCAGGCGACCTCACGTGTGCCATTTGGACACCTGGTCAGTTACAAGACCATCGCGCGTGATATCGGCGATCCCAAGGCGACTCGCGCCGTTGGGAACGCGCTGGGGCACAATCCGGTGCCGATCGTCGTCCCGTGCCATCGGGTAATTAGGTCGGACGGTTCCTTAGGTGGCTACACCGGTGGAACCTTCATCAAGCGGCACCTGCTGACGCTTGAGGGCTCAATGCTCCTTAACTGAGCTCCTGTGCCACAACCTTCAACGAGGCGCAGCTATCGGTCGATGGCTGCGCCTCACGTTTGGGGTCGATTCAAGACGGTGGCGGACCAACGCGAATAGATAGAGACGTCGCTCCACAACTTAACTGAACCTACTCTTGCCTGACGATATCAACCGAGATCTCCACCGCCGGGACGTCTCCCCTGTTCTCGAGCCAGTGAAGCGTGTTGCGATCTTCAGGCCAGCCCACTCCCGGCCCGTAATCCGTCGCGACTCCGTTTCGATGGTCGGTGATGGTTCCCTGGAGGATGTAAACGATTCCAGGTCGATCTATATGGTCGTGAAGTGGACCGAAGACGCCTCCAGGTGCGATGGTCACCATTCGCATGCGAAGCTGGCGACCTGCCATGCCTTCGATCTCCGGACCAAGATCAACCGTTTCAAGCAGATCCACCGTGACCCCGGTCGTCTTATGTGCCGTGGGATCGTCGCTCATTGAACTCTCCTCTCGGTACGTCCACCGTCCAACACTCAGTCGTCAAGACCGGACGAACAGATCCTCGACACGTGCTCACCCATCATGGTTCGAAACGAGACGGGCACCTCCGAATCGCTGCTCGCCGCTAATCGTCATATTCTCGACGAAGCCAATACCGGTGCCTAGATCCATCCGGAATCGCCATGGAGCGGCGATCCTTCAGGACCCACACATGTGCAGTTTGAGGAACGCAACTGGAGTGACCGAGGTTTGGCCAGCGGGTGCGAGTGCGGTGGATCGTTTGGGATGTGATTGTCACCGTCGCCGAAGCTCGCAAGGACGATTTACTCAACTCGTTACCTACAGCGGTAATCCCAGAGGTTGACGCGGTTGAACCCTCGATAGAGAAGCGCAGACACCGTGGGCAGACGCAGTCTGCCCCTACAGACAAAGGTCAACGTTACGGCAATACGCCCTTAAGACATTCCGGTGGCATCATTGGTTAATTCGCTGGTTGACGCCAGGTGTGAGATTGACGTGGTGCGAAAGAGTGCAGCGAAGGAAGAAGCGGTCCTCTTGTCGATAATGGAGCAGGAATCATGATCAACGACGTCAGAGCCGTGGTCTGGAAGGAAGCGCGGGAATTGCTACAAGGCGGCAGCCGCGGCAGGTTCGCGCCGTTGATCCTGCTCATCATCTACGGCGTCGTCTTCCCCATCCAGGCAGGGAGTAGTTGGGTCGATTCGTATCAAATGCTGGCCCTGGCGCTCATCCTTCCCGTCTTTCTGGTGCTGGCCGTCGTGGCGGATACGTTCGCGGGAGAAAGGGAGCGACACACGCTCGAGACGTTGCTGGCCAGCCGCCTGTCGGATCGCGCCATCTTGATCGGCAAGATCGGCGCGGTGGTGATCTACGGTTGGGGGCTGACCGTCGCCAGCCTCGTCGTTGCGCTGCTGGTGGTGAACGTGACGGCCGGTGCCGGGCATCTCCTGTTCTATTCGGCCGGTCGTTCGGTAGCCCTGTTTGTCTTGACCTTCCTGATGGCGCTGTTTGGCGCCACCGCCGGGGTGCTGGTGTCGCTGCGCGCCTCGTCGGTGCGGCAGGCGCAGCAGACGTTGACCATTGGCTGGATCGCGATCGTATTCTTGCTCGTGTTCGCGGTGCGGGACCTGCCGGCCACGAGTCGTGCGCATCTGCTTCACTGGTTCAATGGACTGAATTTGACCGAAGGAGCCATCGCCCTGATCGTGGGGTTGGTGCTGATTGACGCCGTCGTCCTGGCGATCGACGCGGTCAAGTTTCGACGCGCGCGCCTCATCCTTGACTGAAACTTCTAATTCACGATATGATTTCGGTCACGGTGGGATTCTCAAATACCTCGGGTCTTAGCGACTTCCTCGCTCGTCGCCCGGAGACGGGCATCTCTTTGTTTCGGCGCGGATTCTCATGTCGAATACGGTGTATGGGCGCGGTGTGTCTCCCGTCTTGAGACATTGTCGGGCTCCGGCTGACGAGAACACGACGTTTTGATGCACATATTCTCGCCACGGGCGGCTCGAGAAAGGCTCACTATGACCGCACCTGCAACGACCTCCGTCAAGGAACGTCTCGATCCAACATGCGTCGTGACGGTAAACCAATTGCGCAAGACATATGGCTCTACTGTCGCGTTAGACGGTGTCTCGTTCACCATTCATCAGGGCGAGATCTTCGGAATCATCGGTCCCAATGGAGCGGGCAAGACGACCACTGTCGAGTGCATCGCGGGACTCCGTACTCCCGATGATGGCACGATCAGCGTCCTGGGGCTGGACCCGACGCGCGACCAGAGTGCACTCCATGAGTGTCTGGGTATGCAGTTACAACAGACCTCGTTGCCGCCGAAGCTCAAAGTGAGTGAGGTGCTGGATCTGTTTGCATCGTTCTATGCCGTGCCGCTTGAACTCGATGTCCTGCTGGAGACGTTAGGCCTCGCAGAGAAGCGGAACGAATTCGTTAAGAACCTCTCAGGCGGGCTCAAGCAGCGTCTCTCGATCGCACTGGCGCTGATCGGTCGCCCGAAGATCGCCATCCTGGACGAGCTTACAACCGGGCTCGACCCAGAGGCACGCCGCGAGACCTGGCAATTCATCTCGCGTGTACGCGATCGCGGCGCGACGGTCATCCTGGTCACGCACTTCATGGACGAAGTCGAACGGCTCTGCGATCGGGTGGCATTGATCGATCGCGGTCGGTTGGTGGCACTGACGACGCCGGCGGAGCTGGCCGAGCGCGCGGGAGGCGGCACTCACCTGCGCTTCATCCCCTCGGATGACTTCCCTGATGAGATGCTGACCGCATTGCCAGACGTCCACACAATCGGCCACGAGGGCGCGGCTATCGTCGTGACAGGTACCGATGCGGTGCTCAAAGCCGTTCAGTTGACACTTGAACGCGAGGGCATCGAGATCCGCAACGTTCGCGTGACCGGCGGGACGCTCGAAGACGCCTTCGTCCGACTCACCCGACGGGAACAGGAAAAGGAAGCTTCGTCATGACTGTGCCGGTTCAACCAGCCACGCAGACCGGGCAGACGATCCCCGGTCGAGCGTTCCGCCAACTTGTCAAGGTACAGGCGCTGCTCGCGTTGCGCCAGCCAATCGGTCTCGTCTGGGGTGTTGGATTGCCGATCTTGATCCTGATCATCTTCGGCAACATCTCCTCGTTCGGTGAGCCGATCAGTGCGAGTAATTCGTTGACCGTCTTGGAGACGTATATACCGGTGCTGATCGCCATGTCGCTTTCGATGATCGCGTTGGTGAGCTTGCCGGTGCCACTGGTCGTCGACCGGGAACAGGGCTGGCTACGGCGCCTGTCGAGCACTCCCGTGAAGCCGTTCTGGCTGTTGGCGGCACAGGTGGCCGTGAACCTCGTGCTGGCTCTGGTGACGATGCTCATCATCGGTATCGGCGGCTCGCTCTTCCTCGGAGCACGTCAACCAGGTCATCCTGGAGGCTTCGTGGTCGCCGCGATAATCGTCACCCTGACGTTGTTCGCGATGGGGATACTCATTGCCGCGATCGCTCCGACGTCGGGCTGGGCTGCGGCAATTGGGATGGGGCTCTTCTTCCCGCTCATGTTCCTGGCTGGGCTGTGGGTGCCGTTACAGTACATGCCGTCGATCCTGCGCACGATCGGCGACTACACTCCGCTCGCGGCAGGCGTGGTGGCGATGCAGAGCTCCATGCAGGGTGATTTCCCCGCTATTCGGGATTTGCTGGTGCTGGCAGCGTATGCTGTCGCCTTCGGAGTGACTTCGGTGCGCTTCTTTCGCTGGGAGTAGTCCCCCCCTCAGCGATCCGATTTCTGCGTAAACGATGTCTCAGAAGTCATGGCTCGATCAGTGACTTCTGAGACGACTGCGTGGGTGTGATGACTCACGCAGCGGGTGAAGAAATGGCACCTACCTGGTCAGGATGGACGGTGCGCAACCTCACGGTACCCGTCAGGTACGGATCCCTTGGTCGAGTGCCTATTGTTCTTACAGAGAGAGGTGCAGACAGTGACAACGGCAAACCGGAAGACCGCGATCGTCAATAGGCGTGTTGTTCCTGGTCGCCACGGCGGCCTACTTGGTTGGTAGTGCGCTCATCGCGTCGGCCACCTCGGCGCCTGACCATCTGACGAATCTCAACAGCGGTCAACTCAGGCTCGGCGTCCTCCTGGAGTGTGTCGATGCAGTCGCCGTCGTGGCCATCGGTATTTTGCTGTTGCCGATCATTCGAGCATACAGTGAGGGAATTGCGATCGGCTATGCCAGCGCCAGAATTGTTGAGTGCATCTTGCTGTTGGTGAGTGAGGTTGGTGCGCTGCTGCTTGTATCGTTGGGGCACGAATACGCGCAGGCAAGCGGTACGGAAGCGGCCCATCTTCAAACGCTCAGCCGACTGGTATTCGCGTGGCACGACCAAGCGTTTCAGATGGCAATGGTCACGCTCGGCGTCGGGAGTTTGACACTGTGCTACGCGTTGTATCGGTTCAAGCTCGTGCCGCGTGCGCTGTCGATTCTCGGGTTCGCCGGGTATTTGGCGTTGATCGCAAGCGGATTGTTGAGCCTCGTCGGTCGGGATGTCGGATCGTTACTGTTCGTCCCAGGGGCCATCTTTGAGATCGTCTTCCCAATTTGGCTCATTGCCAAAGGGCTGGGAGCGCCGACAATGAGGACGTTCCCAGCCCCAGCATAGAGATTAGCCTTGGCGGCGATGACGAGATCCCAGAGCGTGTTTGGTTAAGTCGTCGGCTCGGTGATTCGGTACGCTGGGGTGCAGGAAGGCAAACTGCTAACCACAAGAAATCCGGGTGCTGATTGCGGTTATAATCGTGCTACCGTCTGCATTGACCCTTGCGGGAGCACGAATGCGCAACCTACTTGGCCGCTTGCATGATCGCGCGCCGCACGACCTCGAGCTGATCGCCCGCTGGTGGGAGATTGAGCCAGGGCGTCGTGACCGCTATGCGCTTGCAGGCCACCTCTATCGGACAATGACCGATCCGTGGGCGTTTGCCCTGGCGTGGGAGCAACTTTCGCCATTTGAACAGGCCTTGCTGGAATTGTTGACGACTGATGGCGCTGCGCGAGACGTCGCCGCACTGACTCAGCAACTGGGCACACCCGAGGAACGTGTGCGTAGCCTGGTCAATCGCCTTTTCCGCATTGGGTTTCTTTACGTCGAAGAAGAAGCGGACGAGAACGAAGGCTACGACGGCCGCGAGCCGCAGTATTTCCTGCCACGCGAGTTGTCTCACCTGACACTGCGTCTGTGTGAAGAGCGTGACGGCGGGATTCCCAGCGCGCTCGATGTGGATGCGCTACTCGAACGCCTCAATGATGGGGCGTTGGCCGACATCGCCGAACATATGGGCCGCCAGATCATTCCCGCGGTCGCGCTGCGCCAAGATCTCATCTCTCAGATCGGTCCACGGTTGGCGGACCCGGATCACATTCGTGATACGGTCCGCTCGCTCAATCCAACCGTATCGCGCGTGCTGCGCTGGTTGCTGGACCGTCCCGACCCGGCCACACCCCTAGATCTCCGTGAGTCGCTCGGTCTGAGCAACGCTGAATTGCGCGTCGCAGCTCAGACGCTCGCGCGACGCGGGCTGCTGTGGCGGGGATACGAAGAGGACGGTTCGCTGCGGCTGGTCATCCCACACCTGCTTCGTCACCCGCGCAAGAGTACGGCGCCGCCCGCCCCATCGCTCGAAATTGTTAGTGCGGAGTCAGTCGAATCTAGTGACTGGGTCTTTCCGTACGCAGCCGCCTGGGACCTGCTGACCGTTGTGCGTGCAACCAGCATAGGATTGCTGCTTCGCCGTCGTGAAACGCTGGATGGTCGCCCGGCAGCGCTGCGAAGGTTGGCGCAGATGCTGTGGCGACGAGGTGGCAGTCTGCCGCCGACCGGCTACGTGGGGTATCTCGACTTCATCGCGAGCGGGCTCGGTCTTTTCGAGCCAGATGGCCGCAGCGTTGCCACCGCGCGCGTCAACAACTGGTCGCGACAAGGCTTTGCCCACCTCATCAGCGACATGCTGGGTGTCTGGATGCATGCGACCGGTTGGCCCGAGGCCGTCGAGCGTGACATGTTACAGATCTGGGGCGCTGACTGGCCAACGTTTCGCTCGCAACTCCTGGAGTGCCTGAGTGAGATTCATGCTGACACGTGGGTGACGCTTGAGTCGTTCTCGGCGAAGTTTGCCGCGGAGCATCCGAACGCGCTCGGAGCGCATTTCACCGCAGCCATGAGCCACGAAGCCATGCCGGAGGCGCCGGAAGAGCGGAGGCGAGCCGTGTTGCGGGCCGCGGTGGAGACAACCATCACCACCGCATGCGCCTGGTTAGGGCTGGTGCAGGTCTCGGCGTCGCAGCGGCGTACTGTCTTCACGACTACCGAGATTTGCGCGTGGCTGACAAGTCAGTCCGCTGGGCCTCCGGTCGAGCCAGAGCTCGGTTCTCATCCACTAACGGTGCAAGCGAATTTCGAGATTCTGTTGCCGCGACCCACACCGCGTCGCGTATGGGCGCTCTCAGCCTTCGCGGAGCTCGAGCGGCTGGACCACGTGTCCATGTATCAGCTGACGCGTTCGAGCATCGAGCGAGGCATGAGTGCCGGACTCTCGACCGCCCAAATCATCGGCTTTCTCGAGCAGCAGGGCGAGGAGCCGTTGCCGCAAAACGTCTCCTTCGAGATCGACAATTGGGCGCGGAGCTTCCGGCGGGTGCTCATGAGCAAAGGCGTGCTGTTGGACGTTGACGACAGTGATGAATGCCAGCAAATCGCTGACGCCCTGAAAGCAGATGGGTTCAGGATCGAATCGCTGCCGGGGAATCGACTGCTGGTGACCGGACGGGCAGAAACCGACGACGAAGACCTGGCCGAAGCCCTCGAACAACAGCTCAGAGAGCTGGGCCAGACTCCGCTTCGCCAAACACATTGACCACGGGTCGGCCGCCGTCAGTCCTTGTCGTCCTCGCCATCGGCCGCGGGAGCGGCAACCGGAGACTCTTCAGTCACTTGAGCAGGCATCTTGCCCAATTTTCCTGAGACGACCAGCGTTCCCATCACTTCCATGACCGCTCGTGCGCCGAGGAGTGCCGTGATGTCGGCGACGTCGTATGGCGGCGAGACCTCCACCACTTCCATTCCGGCCAACCCCTCCCGTGCCACGATACGCAGCAACTTCAGCAGTTCGCGCGGTAGGAATCCGCCCGGTTCGGGTGTTCCAGTACCTGGCGCGAAGGCGGGATCGACTGAGTCGATGTCGAAGCTGAGGAAGACGGCCTTGGCGTTGTGCCATGCGATCTCGAGAGCGTACTCCGCGACCTTGTCGATGCCATAGCGATCGACATCCTCGAGCGTCACCACTGAAGCGTGGCGCTCGCGGGCGTTACGCAGTCCCTCGCGCGAACCGGTCCATCCGCCGATGCCGACCTGAACCAGGTTGGTCGCTGGCGCGTTCTCGATGTTCGTGGCGTGAAAGAATGGCGAGCCGTGCATGCGCTCGTCCCATGAGTACTCGCTGAGGTCACTATGGCGGTCGAAGTGGATGATGCCGATGTTGCCGTCGATGTATGGGGCAATGCCGCGAATATCCGGATAACCGATGGAGTGATCGCCGCCCAGTACGACCGGGAAGACGTTGCGCTCGTGCAAATAGGCGATGGCCAGCGCGATCTGATCGAAGCTTTTCTCGATGTTGGCCGGGATGACCGAAACGTCACCCACGTCGGTCATTTCCAGCGACTCGAACAGGTCCACTCCCATGGAGACGTTGTAGGTACTGCCGAGGGACGAGATGCGTCGCATCGCTTCGGGACCGAAGCGCGTGCCAGAACGGAACGTGGTTCCGGTATCCAGCGGCACGCCCATGAACGCGACGTCCTGACCGCCGAGTTGGCGCATATCTTCGAGAAATGGAGCACCGAGGAAGCGGGAGAAGTTGCCATAGCTGCGTCGCCCCCGATTGAAGAGCGGGATCTTGCGGTCGCGAATCGTCGCGGCTGACTGTAGGCCGTACTCGAGAGCTTGTTGGGCCGATTCCTCGCCGCGAGTCGAGGGCCAGCGCTCTTCACGCTCGATCGCCCAAGTGCCATTCAGATCCTCACGCCTCATGGAGCCTCCTTCGCCGATATCCGACTTATCGCGAGTTACGGATTGGAACGGTTGTTGGTTGGGTTCAACGTGATGACCCCGGTCGTCATCTCGTTGGCACGTCGCTCGGTGGTGATGAAGAGGAGCGCGCGCAGGCAAGCTTCCGGAGCATTCTTTGACACGACATTAGCGAGCGAACGATTGTACTCGTCGAATGCGGTCAGCCCGAAGTCGCCAATCTGAGTGTCGAGCACGACGATGGGAGCCTCGTCCTGGAGCATCGCAAGAACGCGATCCAGATCAGGCACGACCACTTCGTCATCGGCCTTCGGCTCGCTTGAGCCGGTGAACAATCGGAGACCGTTCGGGCCGAGCAGGAAGTCGCCGATTCGGGCCTCGAGGTGCGCCGTAATCGACTTGCCCTGCTTCTGGCAGAGCCGCAGATAGGACTCGTCAAAGCGGTTTTCAAATGGGTCCGCGGGTTGGATCATGCGTGTTCTACCCTCATTTTTCGAACGTTCGACAACAGAATGTGGACATGCCCCCATAGCGTACTTGCCAGCCTACCGAATCGGCCAGTGCGCCGCAGAAAATTGGCCTTGGAGTCGGTCGCCAAAGTGTACGTATTCCGATGCAAGACGTGGGGAAAATCCCCGCAGTGGTGCCTCAATGCGTCGGGTGACATCCTCTTGACACATGAGATGCGTGGGATCATGCTACCAGAGGGTTGTGAAAGTGGTCACGCTAGTGCTCTAAAATTCGGCTTGACAACCGCCTGAGAAGCGATGAACCTACCAGGGGCCGGCGACGTGTATGCAAAAACACGTTGCTTCAGCGGGTTCATGCGCCAACGAATCAACTACCTATCATATGCCTAGCGACCATTCGTACGGTACTGGTCGCCGGACTTTATATGTGGAGGTCCAGATGATCCTGTTGGACATCATCGCGAACAGGATAGTGTCCAGCCAGTGGAGTCACCTGACGACGACGCTGATTTATTTGTGGTCGTTTGTCGGATCCATGGTGATGTTTGCCGGTTGCCTGCTGATCGGGCATGGCATCATCCCTTCGCTCACGTCGACGCGCGATCTTCCCGCACGCTTTCTGAACTATCGCCCAGTCGTATTGCTCGTCTCAGCTTTCTTCCTGCTCGTCGCGATCTTCTGCTTTGTGAACTTCGTCGATCACATGACGACGGTCTACGATATCTTCAATCGAGTCTGGATCTAGTTGACTGACGCCGGCCGCAAACGCGCGGCCGGTTGTGGTGATACGTCCGGCACAGAAACGGAGTGGAGCGGGAGGAATGGGACGATTTATCAAGCCAGCGATCTTTGGGGTGATCGTGCTGCTTGTGCTGGCCATCCCGGCGCTGGCGATTGTGGCGCGGAGCTACATTCTGGCACCGCCAGAGCAGCCCGCCAAAACGCAACCGATTGCGTTCCCGCACAGCATCCATGTCAATACAGTCGGTCTTGACTGCACGTTCTGCCACCGTGGAGCGACCACGCAGGCAGACTCGACCGTGCCCGCTCTGCAGCTCTGCATGCAGTGCCACTCAGTGATCCCGACGCAGGACAAACCGCAGCTGCAGAAACTGGTTGCGGCGTTCAACGATGGGACGCCAATCAACTGGACTCGCGTTCACCAGCTCCCTGACCACGTCCACTTCGTCCATGCCATGCATATCAATGCTGGATTCCAGTGTTCGACCTGTCATGGTGATGTTGCGTCTATGGCTCCGGGTGCCGTCGTGCAGGTGCGCGACCTGCGAATGGGCGATTGTATTACCTGTCACCGGAAGTACAACGCCAAAACCGACTGCTCGACGTGCCATTACTGATGCGGAAGGGTGCGATGCGACGTCGTGATTTTCTCAAGCTAGTCGCGGCTTCGGGGGCAGGGGCGGTTGTTTTCACCGGCTGTGATCCGAGCACGATTGGCGACGGTTCACCAAAGCGTGAATTCCAGATTCAGAGCCCGATTGACAATCCACAGGACTTCGCGTGGGGGCGCGATCTGTGGTACGCGACGGCGTTCTCCGGAGTCTCTGGTGGTTCCGGTCTGATCGTTCGCGTCTATGAGGGCCGCGCCAAGAAGGTTGACGGAAATCCTGATTATCCGCTTAACCTGGGGCGTTCGACTGCCTTGGAGCAGTCCCTGGTTCAGGAGCTCTACCATCCCGATCGAATCGGGGGCCCGATGACCATCAATGGCAATCGCGGCGCCGGCAACTATAAGGCTCTGTCCTGGACCGACGCGCAGAACCAGTTCAACTCGATGGTTACTGCGGCGAAAGGGAGCGTTCTGCTCGTTACGCCTCCGGTTTCCGGTTCGGTCGCGAACGTGGTCGGACAGGCCGTGAAGGCGATGGGTGGCGACCACGTTACCTATGAACAAGCCGAGCGCGTCGTCCTTCGCGAGGCCGTGAAGCGCGTGTTCGGTTCGGACCGACTTCCAACCTTCGATCTGACGAACGCAAATTTCTTGCTCAATTTCGGTGCCGAGTTTCTGACGGACTGGATCTCCCCGGTACATCTCAACATCGGATACGGGGAATTTCGTCAGGGCCGTGCTAACGTCCGTGGCCGATTCTGGCATGTCGGGCCGCAGCTTTCGGCGACTGCTTCCAATGCCGACAAATGGGTGCCGATCAATCCGGGAACCGAGGGCATCGTCGCGTTGTCGATGGCTCAGGTGATGACCTCGCAAGGATTGGTGGACAAATCGGCCGCCAGTTCGATCTACAACGGCATCACGCTCGACGATTATTCGCCAGACAAAGTTGCGCCGAAGGCTGGCGTTACCGCCGAGCAAATTACCGAGCTGGCGAAGACGTTCGCGCAGCAGAAGCCGAGCGTGGCGATGGCGGGAACGTCAGCAGCCGCTCATACCAATGGGCTGTTCAACCTGACCGCGGTTTACTCGCTCAACTACCTGGTCGGTGCGGTTGGTGCCAAGGGCGGCGTGATGCTGAATCCTGGCTCGCCGCTTCCCGACGTACTGCCGGACGTGACTGCTGGAGCCTCATACAAGGACTGGCAGGGAGTCGTCAGTAAAATCAAGAGCGGCGGTTACAAACTGGTGATGTTCAACGGTGTCAACCCGGTTTATGGACTGCCACCGTCGATTGGCCTGCGAGACGCCCTCGGCGGCGGCGCCAAGGTCGTCAGCTTTTCAAACTTCATGGATGAGACGACGGCGCAATCCGATCTCGTTCTTCCGACACACGTGACACTCGAGGATTGGGGACTGCATGTTCCCGATCCAGGGCCGGGCCATCAACTGGTCGGCCTGCAGCAGCCCGTCGTCGATCCGTTCGTCGACTCGCGGTCGTTTGTCGATCTCTTGATTACCGCCGCGACGACGGCTGGTGGAAGCCTTCCCTGGAAAACCAACGAGGCGGCCGTGCGCGACATGGTGGCGTCGTTGCAGAAGGCTGGTGGCGGAAACGTTAACGCGACCGACCCGAACGAGTACTTCGTTTCGGTACAAGGCCAAGGTGGCTGGTGGGACACCTCGGCGACGGCAAAGAGCGCGCCGACCGCTCCCGCAACGGTTACCAAGCCAGCTGATCCGAAGTTCGATGGAGATACGGGCTCATCTTCCTTCTATCTGCTCCCGTACCCGTCGAATTCACTCGGTGATGGGTCCTACGCGCACCTGCCCTGGTTGCAGGCACTGCCGGAACCGATCTCGACCAATGTGTGGTCGACCTGGGTCGAGCTCAACCCGACCACTGGAAAGAAGATGGGCGTCGAAACTGGTGACGTGGTCAAGCTCACCACGTCGGCCGGAAGCGCGGAAGTCGCCGTCTACATCAATCCGGCGGCTGCTCCGGACGTTGCGTTGGTGCCGCTTGGTCAGGGCCACGAGATGTTCTCCCGCTACGCGGAGAAGCGTGGGACGAACGTCATCTCGCTGATCGCGCCGCAGACGGAGTCGGAGACGGGCGCACTTGCCTCGTCGGCGACCCGGGTGAAGATCGAAAAAGCGAACAAGAAGGTCCGTGTTCCGAGACTCGAGGGCTCTGTTCCGGCCTATCAGCTGGAGGAGTACCCGATCATCGAGATCGAGAACGTCTCATAGCACGCTGACGATTCACGACACCCAGAGGGGGGCGAGAGGAGCGAGGATGTCCTATCGTTGGGGAATGGTGATCGATCTGGACCGGTGCACCGGCTGTCAAGCCTGTGTCGTCTCCTGCCAGGCCGAGAACAACGTTCCGATCAATACTGAAGAGAATTTTTACCAGCGGCGCGCGATCGAGTGGATTCGGGTCGAGCGCTACTGGGAAGGTGTGTATCCAAACGTCAAGGCGCGATACATTCCCGTCCCTTGCATGCAATGCGAGGACGCGCCGTGCGAGCCGGTTTGCCCGGTCTACGCGACGTATCACACTGACCAAGGTTTGAACTTCCAGGTTTACAACCGCTGTATTGGCACACGTTACTGCTCCGTCAACTGTCACTGGCACGTGCGCTTCTTCAACTTCTGGCAGCCGAAGTGGCCGGAGAGCCTGAAGAACCAGCTCAACCCGCTGGTTGCGGTGCGCAGCCGCGGTGTCATGGAGAAGTGCTCCTTCTGCGTGCAGCGCATCAATCACGCTGAGCAGTCGGCCACGCTTCAGGGCCGCGACGTTACGGACGGCGAGTTCACGACTGCGTGCGCGCAGGCATGCCCGACTCGAGCGATCGTATTCGGCAACCTTAACGATGCGAACTCCGAGGTCTCGAAGATGGTCGCCGGTACGAAGCGGGGCTACCGCTTACTTGAAGATCTGGGCACGAACCCGGCCGTCGTCTACTTGAAGAAGATCGATGCAGATCCGCTGCCGTCGAACACGCAGCACCGGTACTTCGACTCTTCGCAGTCGGCAAGCGTTGAAGAAGAGATGGCGGCGATAGGTTGATCATTCGGGGACGAATTCCAAGAGAACGTGCTCGGGTGTCGCCAGCCGAGGTCGTTCGCACACGGGTGACGAGAGCTGAAAGAATGAGAGGCTGGGGCGGTTCGCTATGGCAACAATAACTGGAGGCCATCACGTTCCTGAGCCATCGCCGATGACGAAGGTCTGGGACCTGACCCCGCGGGACATCGTTCGGGACGGCATGAGCCGCCTGAAGTCACCGGGTCAGAGATACCGGATGATCCTGATCATTCTGGCGATTCTGTCAGTGATCGGTATCGTCGCGTTGATCGCGCGGCCGATCGCGTCTGGCTGGGGAGATCGACAGGCCTGGACCTACGTGGCGGTCGCTTTTGGCTACCTGATGGCAACGGTGGCGTCAGCACCGTGTGTCTCCGCCGCTACTCGTCTGGTTCGTGGCCACTGGCGGCGTCCGATCAACCGGATCTCAGAGATCTGGGCGGTCGGCATGATCGTTCCCGCGATTCTCTTCATTCTTCTTGAAGCGACTGTACCGGGAACGCATGGACGGCCGACCGTCTGGTTCGGTTGGTGGGGTGCACCCTGGCTGTGGGACACGGGCTTGATTCTAGGCCTGACCTTCACTGGATATGCATTCCTTTACGTCAGCTCGATGCCCGATTTCGCTATCGCGCGCGATCACATGGACGGCAAGAGAAACAACTGGATTCTGCGGCTCGCTGGCGATTTCTATGGCACTGAGAATCAGTGGCGGGTCATCGATCGGGCGCAGAGCTACTTGGGTGCCCTTTACATCATCATGTACGTCGGCACGATGACGATCATCACGGCCGACTTCATCATGAGTCTCATTCCGGGATACAAGAGTGCTATCTTCCCCGCGTATATGGTCGTTAGCGGACTTGGTGGCGGCGTCGCCGTCGTGATGGTGACCTCAACCGTTCTGCGATTGTGGGGCGGCGCTGATGATTACCTCGGTCGAGAGCAGTTCTTCGCACTCGGCAAGCTGCAGCTCGCTTTTGGTCTCCTGTGGTTCTACTTCATGTGGACCGACTTCGTGATTCCGTGGTACGGCCGAATGCCGTGGGAGATCCTGCAGCTGAAGCTGCTCTACTTC
The DNA here is from genome assembly GCA_963782955.1 of uncultured Chloroflexia bacterium. Taxonomy (GTDB): domain Bacteria; phylum Chloroflexota; class Chloroflexia; order Thermomicrobiales; family Thermomicrobiaceae; genus CALAGB01. The sequence continues at coordinate 366,040 of CAWALJ010000005.1, forward strand.
AAGTCGTACGTCTGGTTCTTCGTTACGGCCTTCCTGCTTTGCTTCATCGGTCCGCTCTTCTTCTTGATGTGGACCAAAGTCCGTCGAACTCGTATTGGTCCAGCTATCGTTTCGACCGGTGTGCTGATCGGTCTGCTGGCCGACCGCATCCGGCTCTTCTCGGCCGCGTTTACGAACAAAGACATCACACAAGACCGGCTACACACGCTTCCTGCGACGTATCACCCGGGCGTGCTCGACGCACTGATCCTGGCGGGTGCGATTGCTGGAGCGATCGCGATCGTGATGCTCGCGTTCCGCATGATCCCGGTTCCGTCGATTTGGGAGGTCACGGCTGGCATGCGCCTTCGTGTGAAGCGACGGTTCCACAATACCGATGTAATGGTGATTGGTAAGCCGGACTTTTAGGTCGGTCCGAAAAGAGCGCGTGGAGGAAGGGTATGCAAGAACGGCGGCAACTGCCCACGATGGAGGTCATTCAAGAACTCCTCCTGCCGGTGACTCGGACCACCATGTGGATGTGGATCGGGTTCATCGTCCTGGGCACAATCCTGCTCGCGTGGGGTTTCGCAGTCGGCTGGATGTTCTACTGGGGACTCGGCGTCACCGGTCTGAACCGTCCCGGCATGTGGGGCTTCATGATCGTGAACTTCGTCTTCTGGATCGGTATCAGTCACGCGGGTGTGATGATCTCGGCCATTCTGCGTCTGACTCAGGCAGAGTGGCGACGTCCGGTGACGCGAGCCGCGGAAGTCATGACCATGTTCAGTCTGATGACGGCCATGACCTTCCCGTTCATCCATACCGGTCGACCATGGCGCACGATGTACTGGGTGTTCCCGTACGACTTCTGGCGTGGGATCTTCCCGGACGTCCGATCGGCTCTGGTGATGGACCCGAGCGCCGTGTTCACGTACCTTACTGGAACGATTCTCTTCATCTACATCACGACGGTTCCAGACATCGCCTTGCTGCGTGACCGTTCAACCGGTTGGCGTAAAGGGCTCTATCGGGTCATGGCTCTGGGCTGGCAGAACGGCGAGCGCCAGTGGATGATCCAGACTGCCACGGGCTTCCTGCTGGCAGCACTCATGCTTTCGATCTTCGTGTCGGTCCATAGCATCGTTTCGTGGGACTTCTCGTTCTCGCTCGATCCGGTCTGGCACACGAGCGTCTGGGCGCCTTACTTCGTTATCGGAGCCGTTCACTCCGGCGTATCGGCGGTGGTTACGCTGATGGCCTTAATGAGGTGGATGTTTGGCTTCGATAAATACATACGCGAGGAACATTTCGATGCCATTGGCCGCTTGCTAGTGGTCGTGGCGACGGGCTGGTTGTTCTTCTTCATGCTCGACGTCTTCTTCGCCCTGTTCAATCAGGACCCGCGCGAAGTCGAGATTATGAAGATGCGCTTCCTGGAGTGGCCATACACGCTGTTGCTGGCGTTGATCTTCATCTTTGGCTACTTCATCCCGGTGCCTATCTGGATGTTCCGGAAGTTCCGGCGGAATATCAAGCTGATGTTCTGGACTTCGATCATGGTCAACATCGGAATGTGGTCCGAGCGTTACTGGCTGGTGGTTCCGGGTCTCGAGCGCAAGTACGAATGGACGTTCGACTGGAACTTCTATCGCCCGAGCATTCTGGAAATCACGTTCGTACTTGGCTCATTTGCACTGGTGCCGTTCTTATTCATGGTCTTCTCGAAGTTGTTCCCTCCGGTGTCGGTATGGGAGGAAAAAGAGGGCCAGTACTTTGCCGATGAGATTCAGGTTGGCAAAGCGAAGATTCCAGCGATCGTTCGCGAGTTCTAGAGGGGAAGAGTGGCGATGGCACTACAGGATGTTCTAGGGCTTTACAGCGACTTGGACTCGGCGGTTGCTGGAGTCGACAAGCTGGCTGAAGCCGGGCTGCATCGGGAGGACTTCGAGGTACTATCGAATGCTCCATATCCCGAGGGCGCGTTCGGGCACGACCACAGCACGAGCCGTCTGGGCTTGTGGCCGGTGGTGGGAGCCTGCTGTGGTTTTGCGGTCGGCCTATTGATCACTGGTGGCACGCAGGTGGTCTACCCGATGGTGACTGACGGCAAGCCGCTGTTCTCGATTCCGCCAATGGTCATCATCATGTACGAAGGTACGATGCTGGCTGCCGTGATCTTCACGGTGCTCGGTGCGATCTTCGAATCACGGCTGCCACGCTTCGTGCGTGAGGTCTACGATAGCCGCATTACTGACGGGTACATCGGGATCCTGGTTCATTCGCCGGAGGAGCGCGTCAAGGGCGCCATCGAGGCGATGCAGCAGACCGGTGCCGAGGACATCAAAATGGCTGGGGCGCCCGCTCCTGCACCGCGCCGGACGGGAAAGTCCAATCGGAAGGGGGCGCGCGCATGATTCGCGCTGACGAGCGTCTCGCAAAGGCGAAGACGCGCCTCGCGCGAGCTCTACCACGTTTGTGGGTATTCGCGGGTGTCTCGGTTCTGCTACTCATCGTGGCAGGTTGCGACTCGACGAATACCTATCCGATCGACTTCTACTCGGGCATGCATTACTCGGATTCGTGGCACGCTCAGGAGCCGCCGCGGCTTGACTCACCCGCCGGGGCGATCCAGGTGAATCAGAAGACCATGGCGAACCTGGCGTACGGACCATTCGTACAGACGGGTCCCGCAGCGCCGACTAACTACACGTTGGCCGAAGCCAAAACGTTGAAGAATCCGCTGCAGGCGGATGCCGCGAATCTGAAGGCAGGCGGCGACCTGTTCGCATTGAACTGCGTACAATGTCATGGCCAGCAGGGTATGGGGGCGGATACCAAGAATCCGTCCAAAGGCAACGCGTTCATGGTCATTTATTTCAATGCGGCGAACACCCTGTTGCCGAAAGATCAGCAGATCATCCTGCCGAAGAATCTGACCGCGTCTGACGTGGCGAGTTTGTCTGACGGCGAGATCTACTACTACGTGACGAACGGCATCAATCACATGCCGCCGTTCGGCAACCTGCTGACCCCTGAGCAGCGCTGGCAGTTGGTGCTGCACATCCGGCAGTTGGAAGGCAAGTAGTTCGGATCACGCGTCCACACAACCAGCGCAAGAGAACTGGGGAGCGGTTTGTAGCCGCTCCCCAGTTGATTTCCTGCCGTCTTGTCTGTCTGTGTGTGCAATCGGAGCAGATCGCTGGGTCCGCTCCGGAATAGATAAGATCCCGGTTCAAGTGAATCGACGGCGGATCAGAATGCTAGAGCGACCCGATCTTCGGCATGACAGCGGAGGCGAAGAGTTGTAGCGCGCTCATGTCCTCCTGATCGTGGGTCTGAAGCATGATTCGCGACACACCCAAGTCTGCGCGGCTGCGAATGTCCTCGACGATTTCGTCCGGCGTGCCGACCAGCCAACCTCGCTCGCGCATACGCTGAAGAATTTCGTCGGGTGAGAGTCCCTGCAGTGACGGAACGATCTTCTGAATGCGACCGGCGCGCTCTCGAAGCTCGGAGTCGTCGGCACCGATGATGTGACCGAGCATCAGTGACCGAGCGATCTCGCTGCTATCCCGCCCAACTTCGCGGCAGTGGCGTTCGAGCACGTCGACTTTGTGGCGGTAGTCCTCCACTGTCGACGCCGTCGCATTCCATTCGTCAGCAAACTTCGCCACCATGCGCAGTGTCCGTTTTTCGCCGGAGCCGCCGATCATCATAGGAACTCCGCCAGAATTCACCGGAACCGGTCGCATCTGCGCGTCATCGAGCCGGAACTGCTCGCCCGCGTAGCTGACCACGTTGCCGGTCCAGAGCAACTTGATGATCTCAATTGCTTCTTCGAGACGATCCATGCGCTCCTTCAACGGCGGGAGAGGAAAGCCAAAGGATCGGTGCTCGCGCTCGTTCCAGCCCGCGCCGACGCCGAGCCAGAAGCGGCCATTTGAAAGGTTGTCCAGCGCGACGGCATCCTTCGCGAGCATGACCGGGTGACGGAAGGTGGTCGGTGAAACCAGGGCGCCGAACTCGAGCTTGGAGTCGCGGGCGGCGACCAGGGTGAGTGAGGGCCACAGGGAGAGTTGATCCCGATCGGTGATGCCCATGACCGAAAAGAGATGGTCTGATCTCCAAACGGAGTCGAAGTTGTTTTGATCGGCGGTTTCGACAATTCGAGACCATCGATCCCACGTCAGGCCCTCCTGAGCCTCAATCATCACACCAAGTCGTACCATCAGGCCTCCGTACTGTCGTCGTCGCCGCCGCGATTGACGGCGGCCCATTCGATTTGAGAAGGTGATTGTCGCCTGAATCGTCGGTTGCTGTCCAGCGCGTCGCTACGCTGCACCGGACAGCCTGCAACACCTGGGATGGAGTGGAGGCAAATGAGTGACGCTGTATCAACTCGATTGAAACTGGGCATCATCTTACCGGTGGCGGAGTTCTTCATGGACGGAAAGACGCCACACTGGGATGATCTGCTGGCAATGACTCTGAAGGCTGAGGAAATCGGCTTTGATTCGGTCTGGATCGTCGATCATTTGATCGTTGCGGCCGAGGGGCGTGAGACAATTGGGGTATGGGAATGCTGGTCGCTACTCTCGGCGTTGGCGGCCACGACCAAGAAGGTCGAGCTCGGAACGCTCGTCACGTGCACCAGTTTCCGCAATCCTGCGCTGCTAGCGAAGATGGCCGAGACAGTGGACGATATCAGCAAAGGGCGTGTGATTCTCGGGTTGGGCGCCGGGCATCACGAGCCCGAGTATCGCGCGTTTGGCTTCCCGTGGGATCATCGGGCGAGCCGGTTCGAAGAAGCGATTCAGATCATTCATCCGCTGTTGCATTCAGGGCACGTGGATTATCAAGGGCGATACTATCGCGCCGAGGATTGCGTGTTGCGACCTCGCGGACCGCGACCTGAAGGGCCACCGATCATGATTGGCACGACCGGGGAGCGCATGCTGAGATTGACTGCGCGCTACGCCGATTCCTGGAACGTCTACTACTCCCGGGAATGCAATCGCGCGCGTGGCATCGTGCCGCTTCGTGAGAAGGTGGACGCAGCCTGTCGCACGGAGGGACGTGATCCAGCCACTTTGGAACGAACGGCGTCCGTTCTGGTCGAGGGTATTGGGCTCGTTGCTCCAGGAGGACGTCGCCCGGATTGGATTTTGTCGGGCTCGGCCGAGATGCTCGCGACGGAACTGAACGCCTATCAGGCAGAGGGAATTAGTCACGTTCAGATCCGTGTCGAACCAAACACGGTCGAGGGTGTCGCCTCGCTCGAACCGGTGTTGAGATTGCTGGAACGCTCGTAGAGAGCAAGCCGATCAGACCGCGATAGCGATTTCGACGCCTTCGTCGATTTACGGGGAGTACCTGCAGAAACGCGAAACCGCCGCGGCAGATCCAGCCAGGCGGCGGTTGAACGACGAATCTGAAGGTGGGGCGCGTGCTTACATCAACCCGGGAATGTTGATGCCGCCGGTGATGGCACCCATCTTCTGAGACGCAAGGTCCTCGGCGGACTTCATGGCTTCCTGAATCGCGGCGAGCACCATGTCCTCGAGCATCTCGATGTCGTCGGTATCGACGGCATCGGGATCAATCTTGACCGCCTTCACCGTGCGCAATCCGTTCACTGTGACGCGAACAGCACCGCCGCCAGCGGTACCTTCAACGTCGGTATCTTCGAGTTCCTGTTGCATCTTCTGGATGCGATTCTGCATCTGCTGGAGCATCTTCATATTGGGCTGCATGCGGTCCTCCTGGTTGAAATCATGCGCAAAACGAGCAGTTCTGGCTCATCTGGCGAGTATACCATCGAGCGATTCGGGTTCAGGCTGCGGTGGTTGTCGCCGCGTGCTCGCGCTTCCATTGCTCGATGCGGTCGAGCATGGCTCGTGCATTCTCGCGCGATTCCGCTGTTGGTGGATGACCATCGAGCATCGCTGCCAGTTCGTCTAGCCGCCCGGGCGCGTCAAGTTGGTCGATCCGGGTTTCGGTTCGACCATCATCTTCCAATTTGGTGATCTTGAAATGGGTCTCAGCGAACCCGGCCACCTGTGCCAGGTGACTGATGACGAGTACTTGATGCCGTTCACCAAGACTCCAGAGTTTCTCTCCGACTGGCTGTCCGCTACGTCCACCGACCCCGACGTCCACCTCGTCGAACACGAGCGTCGGTGTCGCGTCCTCGGACGAGAGAATCGATTTGAGAGCCAACATCAGCCGCGCCATCTCGCCGCCGGAAGCAATACGACCCAGCGGACGTGGAACTTCTCCCGCGTTCGGCGCGATCAGGAATTCGACGCGATCGACACCAGTCACGTCGAACGTCATTTCATGGGCAGGACCGTCGAGTTCCACCGGAATGCGATTCTGGCCGGGCTGCTCGCCAAAGGCGACTTCGAACTCCGCTCGACCCATGTTGAGCTCGATCATGGCCTGCTCAACCTGGCGCTTCAAGTTGGGCGCTGCTGCACGCCGAAGCTGCGTTAGCCTGGCCGCTACTTCCCCCATTCGAGCGCGCAATGCGGTGGCTTCCTTGTTCAGCCCTTCCACGCGTTGCTCGCTATTCTCGAGGTCGTAGATCTCCTCCGACGCCTGATCGAGGTAAGCGAGGATCTCGTCAATTGTCGCGCCGTATTTTCTCTTTAGTTGTTTGATCAGCGCGAGGCGATCCTCGATCTCTTCGAGTCGTTCAGGATTAGCTTCGATCGAGTCGGCGTAGCCGCGGACAGCGGTTGCGTACTCTTCGAGCAGGAACTGCACCTCGCGCAATTGGCTGGCGAGCGTCTCACTCTCGCGGTCGATGCGGGCCAGTTCCTCGACGCGCTCCACCGCGCCGCGCAGGTGATCGAGCGCTCCAGGCACTGGTTCGGCGCTGGCTTCATCGCCACCCTCGAGAAGTTGATGCGCTTCGGCGGCAAGCAGCGCCAGGCGTTCGGCGTTGCCCAGTACCGTACGTTCCTGCTCCAGTTCGCCGTCTTCATTCGGAAGCAAGCGAGCAGCTTCGATCTCCTCAGCCTGGAAACGGAGCATGTCGAGGCGCTGCGCGCGCTCCCGCTCGTTGGCTTGAATCTCGCCAATGCGGCGAGCGATGCCATCGTACTGCCGAACCAGAGCGGCGAATTCCTCGCGCAATGTGCCGGTGCCCGCGAAGTGATCGAGCAGGTCGAGGTGAATCGCTGGGCGCAGCAGCGAAAGGTGCTCGCTCTGACCGTGAATATCGACCAGAAAGCCGCCGACCGCTGCCAGTGTGCCAGCGGTAACGGTACGCCCGTTGATCCGCGCAACACTGCGGCCATTGGGATTGATGTCGCGACTGAGAATCAGGCAGCCCTCTTCGAGCTCGAGTCCATTTTCATTCAGTACGTGCTGAAAGTCGTCTCGCCCGGAAAAGGATCGAGCGTCAAACAACGCCTCCACCCATGCGTTTGGCGCTCCGCTACGAACGAGATCGGATGAGACGCGTGCCCCGAGCACGGCGCCGAGGGCATCGATGATGATTGACTTTCCTGCGCCGGTCTCGCCAGTCAGGGCGTTGAACCCCCGTGAAAACGAGATGCGCAGATCGCGAATGATGGCGAAGTTGCGGATAGCCAGCTCGAGAAGCATGGTCGTGTGGTGATCCCTCCGGCCTGCTGAAAACATGCGGGCTGCCAGTCGATTCAGCGGACTCGGCAATTATACCGTCGGCTGGTGAGCCCCGGTTTGCGCATCGCCTCAGATGACTCGAACGTGGATTGGGGCGACGACCGCCGCCCATTGTGAGGGCTCGACCGTTCCCACCTACCAATTGCGACAGGGTGTGTGCGAGCGGGTGACACATTCTCGCGTCCGAGTGGCACAATTGCCAGCGAAATCGATTATGGAGGAGATTCAGCTTGTTCCACTTCACCATCGGTATGGACCCCAACCTGCTGAGGTTCGGCCAGTTTGTCATTGCCTGGCACGCCATCGCGATCCTGGTGGCGATCGTCATGGCTGTCGTGCTCACGCGGCTAGAGTTCATCCGGAAGCACATTACCCTTGCTCATTGGGATAGCATGGTCTACTGGACCGTGGCAGGCGGTATCATCGGCGCACGCGCGTTCTATGTGATCGATCACCCGATCTATCACCTGCATCACCCTCTGAAGATCTTCGAACTGCAGAATGGTGGTCTTGCGATCTATGGCGCGGTGTTTGGTGGTTTCGTCACCGTGCTGGCACTGTGTCGCTACTACAAACTCCCAACGCTGCAGGTAATCGACGCCATCGCTCCGGGACTGCTGCTCGCGCAGGCATTTGGCCGTATTGGCTGCCTGATCAATGGCGATGCGTGGGGCGCACCGACAAATTCCTTCTTCTCGGTCACCTACACCAATGCAAAAGACCTCTTGCCGCAGAGCCTGATCGGCGTGCGCACCTACCCATACCCGGTATACGACGCGATTATCAACATGGCGATCTTCACCATCATCTGGCAACTGCGAAAGCGTGGGCTGCCCGACGGTGTCTGCTTCGCGCTTTTTGGGGCCACGTATGCCGCTTCTCGTTTCATGATCAGCTACATGCGTCAGGAGCGGGTCTGGTTCTGGGGACTGCAGGAAGCGCAAGTTGTCGCGATTGCCGCGCTGGTTGCCTCGATAATCGCACTGGTGATTCTGCTGCGACACGCCCGAAAAACGATGACCGTCGCCGCCGCGTCATAAGCTGTCCCAGCTGCAGCCGTCATCGATGGAATGAGGTACGGGTAACCCTACCGAAGTTCGATCGTTGAATTCCCGAACTGGCGCGCAACGGTTATCTACCCGAACGCTTACTGCTGAAATTCGGTTTCCCTGACGGCGCTCGTGGGAAGCTTCTGCGACTGGTCGCCGACGTTACTGATCGGCTGGTGGCGGTTACGGCGGACACTGGACGTCGGGGATCCGTAGCGCGAGTGAGGTTTGAGTGTGTGGGCTGGGCAAGGAGGAGCGCTGATGGAATTCGCGTTGAATGAGGCGCAGCAGGGGGTTGCCCGCGAAGCGGCGGAATTGTCCAGCCAATTTCCGCTGGATTACTGGCGCGAGAAGGATCGCTACGATGCGTATCCGGCCGATTTCGTGGACGCATTTGCCGCCGCTGGCTGGTTTGGAACGATGGTCCCGAAAGAATACGGCGGCCGGGGGATGGGCGTGACCGAAGCGGCCCTGCTCCTGCATGCGGTCTGCGCCAGCGGTGCGGGCACGAGTGGCGCTTCGCCGATTCATCTGGCGATCTTCCCTCCGGACCCGATAATCCGTCACGGCTCGCCCGAGATGCGTTCACGCTACCTGCCCAGTCTGGCGACGGGTGAACTCAGAATGTCCTTCGGCGTGACCGAAGCGATGGCTGGACTCGACACGTCTCGCATCGAGACGCGCGCGGTCCGTCAGGGCGACCGCTGGATACTCAACGGCACCAAAGCCTGGCTCTCCAATGGCCAGCACACCCAGAAGGCGCTGATCTTGGCGCGAACGTCACCACGCGATCCGGTCAAGCCTTTCCTCGGACTGACGCTCTTCTTCGTCGATCTCGATCCGAAGTCCTGCACGCTGCAGGTTATTGACAAGCTCGCGCGCAACACCATCGACTCGAATCAACTGATCATGACCGATCTGGAGGTTGCTCAAAAGGATGTCGTCGGCGAGGTCGGCCGCGGGTTCTACCATCTGCTTGGCGGTCTCAACGCCGAGCGTATCGTCATCGCCATGGAGGCAATCGGAATTGGTCGCGCGGCGTTGAACCTCGCCACCGCGTATGCTGGCGAGCGTCGCGTATTCGATCGTCCGATTGGACAGAATCAGGCCATCGCACACCCGCTGGCGCGTGCCTGGACCAACCTTCAGGCCGCCGAACTGGTAGCAATGAAAGCCGCCTGGCTGTTCGACCGAGGTGATCCTTGTGGAGCCGAGGCCAATGCCGCCAAGCTGCTCGGCTCGGACGCTGGTTTCGCGGCGTGCGACGCCGCGCTGCAGACGTTCGGTGGGCGCGGTTACCGCAAGGACTTTCACGTCGAGCGGCTTTGGCGCGAGGTGCGGCTTTACCAGATCGTTCCGATCACCCAGGAATTGGTGCTCAACTACCTATCCGAGCACGTGCTGGGGTTGCCGAAGTCGTATTGATCTACTCGTCCGATCGCACGTATGTCCGATAGTTGCAAACCGTGACGAACCCCATCCGCCGATAGACAGGGAATCCCATTTCCGACGCGCCGAGCGTCACTGACTTGCATCCACGCTCAACCGCTTCGTTAGTGGCCGCCCAGGTCATCTCGGTACCGTAGCCGCGCCGACGGAATTCCGGACGAGTAACGACGCCAAGAATGTTACCGAGATCTCCCAGACAACTCAGTCGTGACGTCGCCACTGCCTTGCCTGCAACGTAACCGACCAGAAGGGCAACGTCTGGATCCGTGGCTGCCTGAAGCGACGGAACCCAGCGCCGCCCGGTCTCGGAGATTTGCATGAAATCTTCGTATTGTTCTTCCGTCTCGACGAGCTTTACCTCCAACTCGGTCACATCTCGCTCGACTCGGTGAACGGGCACAAGAATCATCTGTGGCTCTTCTTCGTCGATGTTCCACCGACTGGCCTGGAGCCACTCCTCGAGTTCGTCGTTCGTGTCTGACTCGACAGAAACGGCAAAATCCTCACTCCCGAAGAACTCTTTCGCCTGGGCAAGCAACTCGGCGGGGGTGATCGGTCCGAAGACCACGACGTAGTTGTCCTCAGACCCGTTGTCTCCCAATGAAACGAATGCGATCGTGCAACGAGATTCAGTCCGGACATCTCCGGGGATGTACCGCTGTAGCGGTGGGGGCTCGATAAAGGATCGGCGAACCAGTGCTCTAGCATCCACCTGGTTGGTCAATGGCCCTCCTGACCGAAGAGACGCGCGCGGTGTTTCAGCGCGCACATCTTATCGTTTGGCTGACCGCTAGCCAATCCCGCGACGGTCGACTCAACCCTAAAGAGACCTGGATCAACACTCCATAATCGCACTCTGCGGCATTTGCCGGAGAGTTGGGCGGGCGGTGAGATTCTCAACCACGTTCTGATTGGTAACGTGACTGCGTGGATCACCGACCGGTATCGCGGCCAGTAGCAGGACCGATTCCCGCATCGCCTCAGAACGGTCATACGGTTGTTACCGGTTGTCCGGCGTTGGCTTCGGTTGTGGCCGACATGGTTTGCGGCATGTGATGAAACGCCGGGATGAGGAAGACGCCGCAGGTGAGTGCGGTACTCGCAACCGCAACCGTCAACAGCGTTGGCACCAGCCCGGGACCATTGAGCAGTAGTCCGCCGATCAGCGTTCCAACTGGCAGTGTGCCGATTGCGATCGCACTGAACGTCCCAAAGACGCGCCCACGCATACCCGCTGGAGTCCGTTCCTGCAGCAACGACGTGACGAGCGGATTGATCGGTTCAAAGCAGAGCGCGTTGATCGCGATCGAGCCAAGCAGAATCGGCCGCGACGGCAGCATTGCCAGCACCCAGAAACTCGACGCCTGAACGACAAACCCACCGAGCAAGACCACGCGTTGCGGCATGCGTGGGCCAAACAACGTGTAGACGCCCAGACCACCCAACGATCCGATGGCGAGCGCCGAATACATCAGTCCCAGGGTCACCGGACTGTGATAGACCTGCCGAGCGTAGACCGGATAAACAATGGTGTAGAGCGGTTCCGAGATCAGGCTCATGATCGAGGCGACCAGGGAGATCGACAGAAGCAGCCGGTCCCGTACGATGTAGCGGATTCCTTCGAGCGTATCCGCCATCATCGATTGTTCTGACGGTGCTTGAATGTCCGAAACGTGGTGAACACCGATAGCAACCAACAATGCCGAAACGATGTAGCTGAGGGCGTCTATCCACAGTACGCGACTCGAGCCAAGGAAGGTGATCAGCAGGCCGGCCATCGGTGGACCGAACAGCAGCGCGCCTCGTCGCACGGCCTGAGTGAGGCTGTTCGCCCGGACCAGCGGCATCTTCGCGCGCTCTGCGAGGTCGGGCACGATGCTTGATCGCGCGTTCCGCCCGGGCTGATTGACCAGCGAGGCCAGGAAGACGAGCAGCAGGAGTTGCCAGAAGCGGATGCCGACGGTCATGTAGACCAGCGGGATGGCGCCGACCATGACCCCGCTCGCCACGTCGGAAACCACGCTGCTCTGTTTGTAGCCAACTCGATCCACCAGCGCGCCGCCGAAGAGACCGCCCACGAAGACTGGCACGCTTTCGACCGCCAGCGTTATTCCCGCCTGCGAGGCACTGCCGGTCGTCTGCAGCACGAACCACGGAAGCGCCACGAAGGTCACCATCGACCCGAGCTGTGAGATGGCGTTGGCGCCGAGGAGCGAGACGAGCGGCGTTCGCTCGTTCAACAGGAGTTTCACGAAGGTGATCCCTTCAGGTTCATCGTTCTTAGCGAGGGAACAAGGGGAATGAGAGCGGCTCCAATTTGCATTGCGATCGCCAGCACAATGGCGGTCGGGTGGAGGCCGAGCCCGGCGATGGCGAAGCCTCCCAGCACGATCCCCAGGGGTGAGACGAGCTGAGTGATGGCTGAGAAGGTCGCGAACACTCTCCCACGCATGGCGGTGGGAATGTGCTCGTGACGGATAGTGACCATGAGCGGATTCAGCGGCGCGGTGACGAAGCCCATGAGCGCGAGGACGGCGAGCAGGATCGGGAGCCTCGGCTCAAATGCAACCGCCCAGTACGAGAGCGGCATCAGGAGGTATCCGACGTACCAGATCATTCGGCGCGACAGTCGGTGCCCGATCGCGCCGTAGATTGAGACTCCTGAGAGCGCCCCGACGGCGAATCCAGTTGCCATGAGCCCAAGCGCCGTCGCGCTACCGTACTGACGCTTGGCCATGACCGGGAGTGCTACCGCAAGGAGCGGTGCGGTGAATCCATTGAAGATCGCGACGATGATGGCCATGTCGCGCAGCAAGCTGTCGTGCATCAGGAAGCGCAGTCCTTCGCTCAGTTGCTGGCGATAGCGAGGGCGGCGCGTTGTCCCGACGTCAGGTGTAGCTCTCAACGCTGGAACGAGCGAACCAACTACGACGGCCGAGAAGATGAAGGTCGCCGCATCGACCCACAGGGCGGTTGTCGCCCCTTTCCAGGCAATGAGTACTCCTGCCATGGGCGGGCCGAGCAGCAGCCCGAGGTGCTGAATCGACTCGAAAGCCGCGTTGACGCGCTCAAGCCGCGTCCCCGCCAACGTCGCCAGTTCTGGCAGCATCGAACGCCGGGCGGTCGTTCCTGGGATGGCGAGCATCGATCCGATAAAGACGAAGGCCATCAAGAGGCCAAAGGGCAACCCGACCGTATAGTAGAGCGTGGGCACGAGACCGACGCCGATGCCACTGATGATGTCCGCCAGCACGCTGGAACGGCGGTAGCCGAGGCGATCGATTAGCGTCCCGCCGAAGATGCCGACCAGAAAGCCGGGAATCGCAACCGAGAATCCGGTCAGACCGGTGCGCGCGGCACTGCCCGTGGTCTGAAGGACGAACCAGGGTAAGGCGATCAGTGTGAGCGTGCTACCGATCTCCGACACCGTGTTGGCTCCCAACAGCGCCAGCAGCGGAGCGAGCTGGCGTGGCGTGGATTGAACCTGCCCCCGTTCCATCAATTCCGTTCCTTTCGTGCCTGACGCGAGACAAAGCGATCGCTGGCGGCGACCGGCAATCTGTTCTGACCGATCGTCAATAGACGATTTCTAGGTTGGCGATAGAGGCCTAAGCGCTAGTCGGCGTTCATCAGTAGAGCTCCAGCTCACCGCCACGTCGGGCGGATCGTTCGAGCGCACGAAAGATGATCGCGCCAGCGATGGGGAGTACGACCGCGAAGCCGAGCAACGGAATCAGCGAACTCCGGACATCGGCGACGGTGGCACCATCAAGTGCCGCGGCCGAGAGGGCCGCGAATCCGTAGCCCAGGGGCAAGCCTTTGGCGAGGTCGTGCAGCAACCAGGGAAGCCGGTCTACCGGATAATAGACCCCACCGAGCAACGTCAGCACCGGAAAGACCAGGTTGGACAGCTCGTTTGAACGCTTGGTGATCAGTCCAAGTCCACTCATGATCAGACCAATGCCGAGCAGCGACGCCACGAAGAGCGGAAGTGTGACCAGCAGCGTCAAATAATTCGGGTGAAAGCGGACTCCGAACATGATCATGCCTCCGGCGGCGACGGTGACGGCTCCGGCCGTCGTCTCGACGATGCCCGAACCGGCGAAGCCGATCAGCCAGCTTAGTCGAGAGCAGGGCGCCATGAAGAGGTTCATCAGCGTGCCGCGACGGCGTTCCCGATCGAGAATCTCTCCAACCCAGAAGATGCTGTTCCAGACCAGCGCGTTGGCGGTCATCGCCACGACGATGTAGGGCACCAGGTCGCGGCGTCCGCCCGCGTAGATCAGCGCGGCGATCGAGAGATCGAAGAGCGGTCGAATTGCCCAGACGGCGAGCCGTCCCTGACGAACGAAGTCGTCGATGTGCTCCTTGGTCATCGCGACCCATGCCGCGTAAGCGGCGCTGACCTCAGTCAAAATCCAGCTCCGCGCCACGTTTTGCGACATTCTCAACCCTCCGAAGCATGTAGAGACCGAACAAAAAGAGCGCGCTCGAGAGAAGCAGGAGTCTGGCGAGATCGCCCGACACGTCCATGAAACCCGCGCCACCCAGCAGGCTCGCGCGAAGTGCGGTCATGCCTGAACTCAGTGGGAAGACGGAGGCCAGAATTCGCATGGACCATGGAAGTGATGAGATCGGGACCAGCATCCCGCTCAGAAGATAGATCGGGCTCTGAAAGAAATTGGCGAGTAGGTTTGCCCGTCGCGACAGAACGAAAATTCCGGCAACCGCGAATCCGAGCGCGAAGGTGGCAACGATCAGACAGAGCATCGAAACGATCACGGCAATTGGATCGGATACGTTCGCATGTGCGTGGACTGCGAGCGCGACTCCGCCCAGAATGAGCGTGTTTGGCAAGATCCAGACAGTCAGAGAGCCCAACGCATAACCCAGCACGACCGCAGCGCGACTGGCTGGTGTGAGGAACATGGCGTTGATCGTGCCTTCAGAGCGCTCCCACTCGATGGCGTACCCGCCCGCCCACAGGTTTGACTGCCAGAGCACGACACCGATCGTTCCGACCAGCAGGTAACCGCTCGTGCCGAACCCATCGACTTGGGATCTGCCGGAGATCTGATACGCCAGCAGCAAAGTCAGGAAATAGAGCGTCGGATAGAGCGGCCAGCGAATGATGTCGACGATATACGCCGTATGGCGGATGACGTAATTGCGAGCGGTGGCCAGGCAGACGTGCGTCGCGTGGCGGAGCTCGTCTCGCGCTGAGACCCGTTCGACGTTGAATGGGCAGACAGAGAGTGCGTTTGAACTCAGTTCGGCTGTCATTTGACGCTCGTGATCGTCACGATTCATCGCACTCCTCCAGAGGTGAGCGCGATGAAGGCGTCCTCAAGACTCGGCTCAACCGACTGGATCGATTCGATCCGAGCGCCCTGTCCGTGCAACACGCGTACTGCCTCGTCCAGAACCGTGGCTTCGTCGTTCGAATGGATGGTGAAGCTGGTGAGGCCGTCATCGAACGAACCAGCCGCCACTTCGCGAACCGACGGCAGCGCGCGCAACGATTCGACGGTCGAGCCGTTTGCGTATCCATGCACCTTGACCAGGTAACGCCGCTCGCTGCCAACCTGTCGCTTGATCATTTCCGGCGTGTCCTCGAGCAGGATTCTGCCGTGATCGATGATGGCGATCCGTTGGCAAAGCTCGTCTGCCTCGTGCAGGTAGTGCGTGGTGAGCAGCACGGTATGATCGGGCATTAGCGACTTCACGATCTCGCGCAGCTTGACGGCGGACATCACGTCCAGTCCGATCGTGGGTTCGTCCAGAAAGATGACGGGTGGATTGTGGAGCAGGGCTCGAGCCAGATGGAGACGCTGCTTCATCCCACGCGAGAATCCCTCCACACGGTCTCCGGCCCGGTCGCGCAGGTCGACCAGTTCGAGCATCTCGTCGACACGCGTCCCGATGCGGTCACGCGGCATCCCGTACAGGTGGCCGAAGTAGCTCAGGTTGTCACGTGCGGAGAGTTTGCCGTAGAGCCCCCGATCTCCACCGAGCACCACCCCGAGTCGTCGCCGGACCTCGCGCTCTTCACGGACCACGTCGAAACCCGCGACGCGCGCTTTTCCGCCGGTAGGAATGAGGAGCGTCGAGAGCATCTTGATCGTGGTGGTCTTTCCGGCACCATTCGGTCCGAGCAGTCCGAAGATCGTTCCCGGCTCGACTGCCAGGTTCACCTCGTCGACCGCTACGAACTCGGACTTTCCACCCAAGAAGCGCTTCGAGCGGTTGAAGGTTCTTCGTAGTGAGCTTGCTTCGATGGCATACATGACTACGCTCCGCTCGTGTTGCTGTCTGAGCGATCGATGGCGTCGAGCAGGTAGTTGGCTTCTTCGATCGTGATCGAGCCATCGGCCAGCGCCGACAGAATGGCACGCTTGCGATCGTCGACGGCGACTGAAGTCACCGGATCGGATGCGATAGGTGCTGGGGTGGCGGCGACTGACTCGTTGGGTGCATCTGACTCGCCGCCCTCGGATTGAATCGGTTCGTCCGGTGCGACGGCGGATTCCGGTGTGGTGGGAGCCGGGACGTCCGGATTGTCTCCCCAACGAAATTCGATGTCGCGGTCTCCAACGCGCGTCTTCACGCGTGCTGAGACGGGGACGGCACCGTTCCCCCAGCGAATGTCGATGTCGCGATCGCTTCCCTTGCGCGTGATGTGCGCGGAGAACGGAGCGGAATTGCCGTTCGCCCAGCGCACCGAGATGTCACCACTGGAAGTGCGGAGTGTTAGGTCGGCTCGGTCTGCATCGTCGCTTGTGCTTCCCACCAGCCGCTTGCCATGCGGGTTGCGCGGACCGCGCTGACCGATCGCCACGAGAGGCAGGTCGGTTGAGATGTTGCCGCGAGTCGTCGCGGCGTCGACACGAGCCGGGAGTTCACGCGGAATGGTGATCGAAATGTCACCCGAGGAGGCCGTGAAGTCATATGAGGCGATGGCGAAGTCTGTCTGACAATGGATGTCGCCCGACGACGTGGTAATCTCAGCTCGGCCGAGACGCCCACCACCGATCGTGATGTCTCCCTTGCCATCCGCGAGCGTCGCTTCACCGCAGTCTCTGTCATTGAGATGCATGTCCCCAGATCCAATCGCGACCGTGGTGCGCCCGGCACCACCGGTGAGATGCACATCACCTTTGCCGGCTCGCACAGTGACGTCACCGTTGACCTCACTCAAGTGCGCGTCGCCCGATCCGTTGTTGACGATCACTTCGCCGTTGAAAGAGAAGACCTTGGCGTCGCCCTTGCCAATCGAGAATGCAATCTCGCCGTTGCCACGATCGACGTGCGCGTCGCCACTTTGGAGGGCGACGTCGACCTTACCCTGGGCGTTGGAGAGATGGACGTCGCCCCGATCGAGCTTGATGCCGCAGCTCACCAGATTCAGCGGCAGCTCGATATTGACCGTCTTGCCACTTCGACGGTGGCTCGTCGTGGTGGTGACGAACAACTCGTCGGCCTCGACGAATACGTCGAGATCGGAACCGTAGACGACGATGTCGCCGCTTTCGATCCAGCCGGCATGAACGTCGCCGGAATCGACGTCAACATTGACACGGCGAACACCGTCAGATTGAAACCGTTGCTCCTCAGTCATTGTTGGACTCTCCATTCGTGGACAACCGGCCGAGTCGCGCGAGCCCTTCATCAACACTCAGGCGGCCTTCGGAGATCAGTCGCAGGACGTCGTCGCGACTCTCGGTTCTTGGCGGCTCTGCCGCCGGTGCGTCCTGCAGCAGACCGATAATCTCTTCGAGCTTGGCTCTGACCGTTGGGTAGGAGACGCCGAGCGAGCGCTCTACCTCGCTCAGGTTGCCGCGGCTGCGAACGAAGATCCGCAAGAAGTTCTGCTGGTCGTCGGTCAGGCGCCCGAATACGCCGGCCGTCCAGCGTCCTCGGATCGTCGTTTCGCAGACCGGGCAGCTCAACTCGCGCAGTTGCAGCTCGTGACCACAGGTTGGACAGCTCGATGGTGGTGCATACACTGGCACACCTCCTAACGGTGAACATCCTAGTCCTATTATGTGCCAATGTCAATGAGTGGAATAAGAAATGGGAAGTATTTAGCTGAAATCTAGAGCCGTTAGAGAGAGATCGGGGCAAATCCGTGCGAGTGGGATGATCGAATCTCAGGACAGTCAATCTTTGACCATCGTGAGAATGCTGGCGTCGATCGTGCGAATAACGTCCACAAGTCAATGGCACGTGCGGCAAAGACGGCTCATGACTGTCGCGTCCGGCGCGGCGGCCGATGGAGGGGTGTCGACGATGAATCGCCACTCGGTACAACGCCAGCGAATCGGACCCGCGGTAAGGCGCATGCGTCGATCGCGCGGTTTGACGCTCGACGAGTTGGCTGACGAGGCAGAGGTTTCGCCCTCGCATCTCAGTCGGCTCGAGCGAAGCCAGACGCTGCCGAGTTTCCCGGTGCTGGCGAAGATTGCCGACGCGCTCGGCGTCGACGTCAACGAATTCGTGCGTCTCGAGCAGGACGTGGCCGAGCTGGATGAGCGACTCTCCTAC
This sequence comes from uncultured Chloroflexia bacterium, assembly GCA_963782955.1. GTDB lineage: Bacteria > Chloroflexota > Chloroflexia > Thermomicrobiales > Thermomicrobiaceae > CALAGB01. Next base: position 384,717 of record CAWALJ010000005.1, read on the forward strand.
TACGCCGGATTGCTTGCTCTCGATGACGATGCGCGAAGCGAGTTACTGGACCTGTCGATCGAGGCGCGACGCGAACTGGTGTCCCGCATCGAACAGCTCGCCATGCTGACGCCGACGTCTCCCGACGTACAGGACCAGGTGGTACGCGCGGTCGAATCGGGTCGGGATGGTGAACCACTTTCCGCCGTGAGCACCCTCATCGAGCGCTCCGGCCTTGACGCGATCAGCCTCTCCCGCGCGTTGCTCTTTTTCGGCCTGATGAATGGCAGCCGCAAGGGACTGATTGCCGACGCGAGCCTGTTGCCGATTCTTCCGGGACAGGATCTGGTTGGCGCATATCGCTGGGCGTTCCCCAACCACCCCATCGACCCGACTATCGCTCAATGGTGGCGCGGTTCCCGTGAGGAGCGGAATCACTCTGGTGCGGATGGGCAGGGCGTGCGGTTGATCTTGGCGCAAGAGGCACTGCGTTCCCCGTTGGGGCCGGTGATTGCGCGATCGGTGCTCGGCGTGATGGAAAACGACGGGTCTGCCGAGATCGGCATCACTGAACGATCGCTGGGAGCGGTCAGTCTGTTGACGGCGGACGGCGGCTACGGATTGCTTGAGCAGATCACACCGCGACGTGGCCAGCGCAATCCAGCGCACATGGCTGTCTGGCTCACCGGCTCGAAGCGAGTGAGTCCCTGTGACGCGGTCGTCGATCGACTGTGGGAATCGTTGATGCAGTCAGAACGAGATCCTGGTAACGTCCGAGACGTGCTGCGGGGAGCCGCTCAGGAGGCCTAGGCAACCGTATCTTCGCCCGAGTGGTTCTTTCGCGCGATTTCGTTGAGACGTTTGAGCCGTTCGTCGCGCCCAACGACGATGAGCGTATCGTGAACGTGGAGAACATACTCCGGCGGCGGGCTCGGTACCAAACCGGTCGCGCCGATGACCGCCAGAATGGTGACGCCTCCTCCAACGCGCTGATGCACCTCCTGCACCGTCAGCCCCACCAACCCAGATGCCTCTGGGATAGCGAACTCCTCCAGGTTGTACTCGATATTTCCGCGGCGTAGTGTCGTTTCGATGAAGTCGACGACGCTCGGCCGGGTGAAGAGCGCAGCCATTCGCTGTCCACTCATGGCGTACGGCGAGATCACTCGTTGCGCACCTGCCTGTCGTAGCTTTCCTTCCGACTCCCGCCGGCCCGATCGAGCAACGATATCGATTTTCGGATTCAGCGCTCTTCCTGTGAGTGCGATGAAGACATTCTTGGCGTCGTCGTCCAGCGCGATCGCTAGTCCGCGCGCGCGTTCGATTCCGGCTTCGAGCAGCACGGCGTCTTCCGTTGCATCTCCGGCAACGGCGAGGTGACCATCCTCAATACAACCCTCGAAGCGGAGCGGATCGGCCTCGATGACGACGAGCGGGATGTGATCGTGGTTCAGTTCCTCGGCGATAGTCTGACCGACTCGACCAAACCCGCAGACGATGACGTGATTCTGGAGATCGCGAATGCGATCGCGGATTCGCTCGCGTGAATGTCGTTCGCTCATTTGTGTCTCGACAATCCAACCCATGATGTTCGTAACCGTAAAGAAGAGAACGCCCACGCCACTCAAGATGAGAAAGGACGTCAGTACTCGTCCCGGTCCGCTCAGCGGGTGCACTTCCTTGTAGCCGACCGTCGACATCGTGATAATGGTCATGTAGAGGGCGTCGCCCAGCGACCAGCCGTCCACGGCCATGTAGCCGATTGAGCCAAGCGCGATCAGGATGACGAGCAGAACAACCGGAAAGACGAGTCGACGATACTGCTGATCGTGAACGATCAATCTCAGACGATTGACCATCTGCTCCCCTCGGCTCGGAACAGTACCGGCCATCGGGCTAAGGACCATGTGCGTCCGTCGAGGGGCCGGGCCTCTTTGACCGCCGTCATTGCGGATGGTAGCATAACAGCCGTTTTCCTTGAGGAGAATTCGCCGGAAGTCAATGGCACGACTTCCACAAGGCGCACCGCGTTTGAGCCGTGGCATCATGCTGTCATGCGGCGTGGTTGGCGGTTTTCGTGTCTCTGGTGAGCTCGCGATCCATAGGCGATGAACGATGAAGCATGACGCAATTCCAGACGTAGTGATCCGGCGATTACCGGTCTATGTCCGCACCCTGCGACAAATGATGGCCGAGGACGTACGGACTGCCTCATCCGAAGAATTGGGCGATCGCATTGGAGTGTCGGCGGCGCAGATCCGTCGCGATCTCTCGTACTTTGGGCGCTTCGGCAAGCAGGGAAAAGGGTACGATCTCGCGCTGCTGGAGCATGCCATCACACACATTCTGCATCTCGATCAGCAATGGGACGCAGCGCTGGTTGGATTTGGTCACCTGGGGCAGGCGATCGCCCGTTATCATGGTTTCGAGGAGAACTCGTTTCGCATTTCGGCGATCTTTGCCCGCAATCCGGACCACATTGGACAGCAAGTGAACGGTGTGGTGGTCGTCGATCAGCGTTTGATCACCCGGGTCGTATGCGAGATGTCGATTCGCATCGGCATCATTGCCGTTCCTGCCATCGCGGCGCAGGAAGTGGCGGATCAACTCATTGAAGCAGGTGTGCGGGCAATCCTCAATTACGCTCCTGTCGTGCTGCGACTTCCACCCAATGTCTGGACCCGCGAAATCGACCCCACCAGCGCCCTTCAGAGCCTCACTTATTATCTGGCGGCGACGACCGCTCCCACTCCGTCACGCGCGAGCGGCGACGACACGCACCCTTCGAGCGAAGCCGCCGACTTCTAGGGTTGTCGCAGGGGACCGCGTAGTGCCTCCACCAGCCCGGAGACTGTCCTTCCCTGGGCAAACTGAGCGGAGTGAAGCGGAGGCGCCCACGAGGACGAACGTCATTGGCATTTCTGTCGGACACGACTGTACAGCGCCGACCAGGTTGTTCTGGTCGGCAACCAAGCTTAGCGAGCGGGATTCTGGGCGGGTCGACGGACACGTCATTACAGTGCAAGCGATCTCGCGCCGCGGCTCTGGTGAAAGTCTTTGTTTCAAAACGGGAACGCAGTGCCGACATGACTGGCGCGTGTGAACCAGCGGCTAGGTTGCCTGGCACACGCTCTTAGGGAAGCAGCGAACGCAGATTATGCGGGAAGATCTGAATGAACGCGATCAATAGGAGAAGGTCACCCATTGTCAGGACGACCATGAGCGAAAGCGGAGCGACCACTCCGCTGCGTTCAAGATACTCACCAATGCCTGCGAGATCGATGGTGGTGGCGAGAAACAGAAGCCAGCCCACGATAATGAAAATCGTCCCGAGCAGCAGCGTGTTGTCATAGGGAAGGTCTTGCCAGACCATAACGGCCAGGTTGAGGATCGTCAGAACCAATCCCGGTAAGACCAGCATTGCCACGGCGATCCACAGCGTTCGCGAGCTTCCCAGCACGTCGAAATAGCCGGATGATCGCCGCATCTGAGGCCAGGCACCATCCGTGAAATCCTCGATTGCTTCAATGGTGAAGAGCATGGCAATGCTCAGACCGATGAGCAGCCAAATCCGTCCATCTATCAGCATGGGGTAGATCCTCCCCACCTTGTATTTCCACCAGAGGATTCGCTCCGCGAAGCTGTGAAGAGCGTAGCAGAGAGGTGAAATCCTGACAACAACAAGGATATTTTCGCGTGAGCCGTGCCATCATCGGCCAGCGCTTTGACCGGTCGAGATTTGCGCGCATAGAATGAGGCCAGTTCTTCGCGGCAGATTTATGGTTTGGAGATCTTCACGGAGTCCAGGCGATCGGCAGACGATCGTCGGACGCCGTGCGATGGAGAGGGTGACTGAGCAGAATGAGCCAGACCACGCCGAGGTTGTTGCCGTCGTTCGATGAATTGCCGCTCTCAACCGAGTTACCCGAGAATGCTGATTGGGGATTGTGGGGCGAAGATGACGAGGTTGGCACGATCAACTTGCTGACCCCAGAGCGCGTGCTGGCGGCCTCTCGGTTGATCCGCACGGGTAAGACCTTTCCGCTCAATTGGAAGCTCGAATTGCCGGATCCGCCGCTTTTCCACCGCGAGCGTTTGGCCCACACCATCAAGAACAAGCGGCCATTTGTGAATGACGACGTCTACCACGACTTCAACACCCAATCCTCGACCCATTGGGACGGATTGACCCACATGGGGAACGCGCAGTGTCAGTGCTTCTACGGCGAAGTGACTCCAGCGGAGATTACCGGCCAACCGGGAACGCGTAACGGTATACAGGCGTGGGCCCGACGCGGGATTGCCGGGCGAGCGGTGTTGCTCGATCATCAGCGCTGGGCAGACTCTCAGGGGATCCACCATGTGGCTGGTGAGCGGATCGAGATCACCGCGGACGAATTACAGGTGGTGGCCAACGCGCAGGGGACCCATTTTGAGTCAGGTGACATCATCATCGTACGCACCGGCTGGACCGCCTGGTACGACAGCCTGGACGAGCGTCAGCGGGCCGAAGTGGCAGATGGACCGCATACGTTTATCGGCGTAGCTCAGGGACCGGAGACGCTGCGCTTTCTATGGGACAACCATTTTGCCGCCGTGGCAGGGGACGCGCCGAGCTTCGAGGCCTGGCCACCTGATCGCGAGCGTGGAGCGTTGCACACCACGCTATTGCCGCTATGGGGTATGCCAATCGGCGAGATGTTCTATTTGGAAGATCTGGCGGCGGACTGCGCAATGGATGGCGTATATGAGTTCATGTTGACCTCGGCGCCGCTCAACAAGCTGGGAGGCGTCGCCTCGCCAGCTAACGCGCTGGCGCTGAAATAGACGATACTCCGCGTCTACTGACCGAGCGGCAATCCGGCCGCGATCAACGTCCAGTTGCCGGACCAGATGCCGGGATCAGCCGTGCTGTCCCGATTGAAGCGTGTTGAGAAGGTGACCCAATCCCACGACGTTCCCTGTCCCATCGCCGGAAAACCGTCGCGTTGTGGCGCGATTGTCCAGGGATCGTAGACGGTGACCGACTTGGGCGGCGCATCGACGCCGCCCGGTCCGAGCACGACCCCCGTAATCAAAACGTAGTGTGTTCCGTCGTCCACGAGAGCAATTGCGGGCTGGTGGTCTGCGGCCAGGCTACGCGAGATCGCCGCGCCAGCGTCCTGGATGTTGCCGAAGGCGGCATCTCCGACAGGTGAGGTTGCCCCGAACGCGTTGAGCGCTTCCGCCACGGCGTAGGGCGACGCGTGCCATTGCGCCAGCGTGAACCCGTCGTTGTGCGTTATCTCAAAATTCCAGATGCTGCTCTGGACTGCGGTATCGGGACCGGGCGGCAGCGCTACTCCGGTGGCTTGAAGCCACATCTGGACGTCGGCTGGATCGCACCAATCTGGGTCCTGCTGTGCGTGGAAAACAATCGGCACAGCGTAATTTACCGCACCGGAGTTGAACAACTCAGGAGCGTAGTCCGGCACTGAAGCTGATGCAGGAACTGGTCGCTGATCGACGCCCGCTTTCATGGCGGCGTCTCGGCCGAGAAGTCCGAGCAGCACTGCGTATGGTGTTCCCTGATTCTCGGGATGCCATTCAAACCGAGCGCGCTCGAAGTACTGAACCGTGTGGCCACCCTCGGTGAAGGGCTCCGAGAGCGGGTAGCCAAAGATAGCCAGCGCGCCATTTGAATCCCAATAGTTAAGGAAATGGCCACAGATCTCATGACCGGTCGCGCCGTAGAATCGGCAGCCCGGATCGGCCTGGCTGATCGGCTGAAAAGCCGATCCACTTTCAAGGGCGGTCACGGTCTCCGCGCCAAGCCGTCTCAGCATGACCTGCCAGCCTGGAGGCGCATCTGGGTGATATTCGAAGACGGCGCGCTCGAAGTACTGGGTCGTGAACCCAGTTGCTGGATCGACGAATTCCTCGCTGATCGGGTAGCCGAAGATCCCCACATCGCCATGGTGGCGCCAGTAATCGAGGAAACCATCGCTGAGATAGTGCCCCGTCTGTGGGAAGTAGACTCGGTTTGGCACACCGGAGGCTGCCCCACCGGTTTGCACGGCAAGAGCGAACAAAAGAGGAGCAACCCGAAGGAAAACGCAATACGCAGTGCTCGACCAATGCGACGGCTTGGCCGACCTACCGGAGCGGTCAAACGGGTAATTGAATGGCCAAACACGTTGATTGACTCCATCGTCGGTGCGGGCGTTCGACTAGAGGTCGTCGCTGGCGACCAGACTGACGGGGTGGTTGTCGGTGTTCGAAACCTCGGGCTCTTCGGACGACTCGGTGATGAGTTCGCCGAGAATGAAGGCCTCGATCTCTTCGAGGTGCGACTGCATTGCAAGCCGGGCGGCCGCTGGATCGCGTCGGCGTACGGCTTCGACGATGGCACGATGAGATACGTTGGCCTTGCTGCGCCGTTCTCGAGAGGTGATGAAGTGCCGGCGCCCTTCCATGAGAAGTTCGTTGATGAGCGCCAGGACCCGCACGGCGACCTGATTGGCAGACGCCGCGGCCAATTCATGGTGAAGGTCACGATCGAGCTGAATCAGCACCTCGTCGGATGCGTCGTTATTTGAGGCGTCTTGAAGCTGCTCCACCAGAGTCTGGAGCCGTTCGATTGACGCCGGAGTTGCCCTCACCGCCGCTCGAGCTGCGATCGATGGCTCGAAAATGATACGCATCTCCCACAGATCACCGACCGCGTCACCGGTCGCCTCCAACAGGAGCGCGAGCGGAGAGACCACGCCGGAGGGGAACATGTCGAGGACGAAGGTGCCGCCCCCGTGTCGCGATTCAACGATTCCGGTCATTTCGAGGACGCGTAGGGCCTCACGGAGTGATGGGCGACTGACCTGCAATTGATCCGCAAGCTCACGTTCGGGCGGAAGCTGATCTCCAGCACGGTAGACGCCCTGGCGGATCAACCGGCAGATTTCGGTGACAACCTGTTGCGAGACACGCGATCGGCGCGCTGGATCTGTCACCTTCGACCTCTCGATTCAACGAAGCGGCGAAGCTGATTGGCCGCAATCTGGCCTCAATAGGCAATTATTGAGTCTACATTCACTGTCAATGAACCAGCGACTCTCTCGCGGTCGAAGGGTCGATGGCTCAACCAGATTCTAGCCGCGAATCGAGTTCAGAAGAAAAAGAGAAGTCCGAGTCGAGGCTCTGCGATCTTGGACTGCCTGTCATATCACGTACTCCGGCTGCTGAGCTGCCATCCCCGTTTGTCAGGGCCGGTGTTTCTGCATCAAGATGCCGTGTCGGTTGCGCCCGTAGTAGTTGCGGAGGTCGCTGACTGGGAGATAGCCCTGTCCACGATAGAGCGCCTGGGCACCGAGGTTCTTATCCTCGACCATAAGGGTGACGTATGGCGCTCCAAGATTGTTCTCGATCATGGAGAGGAGCGCCGCACCGATGCCCTGACGACGGAAATCGGGAGCGACGCACAGATTTAGCACACGCGTCTGAGATCCGTCGGTATCACCAACGATGCAGCCCACGATGTGCTCGCCCGAGCAAGCGACCAGGATCTGTGATCGTGGCCAGAAGTAAAGGACCAACAACGTAGCCAGGCCGTACGCCTGGCTACCTGAGAAGCACTTTCGTTGGAGACCGCGCAAGAGAATGGCGTCTCCCAGCGTGGCCGTGCGAAACTGTATCGCCGCGTCGCTGGATGTTCGAATGTCGATGACTCGGCCCGCCACACCTGACCCTTTCGGATTCGTCCGATTGCTGCATTATAACGAGTGGATCCTGATTGCTCTATGTCCGGACAATCTGACCTTCAGACTCTCCACATTGAGCGCTGAGTCTTCGGCAATCCTAGCACCACCGGCAACTCAATTTCTGGTCTTTTCGTCCCAACCACCACCCTTACACCTCCACCAACGTCAGCTCAATCTCAGAGCTCGCAATCGAAATGTCGGCCGGTTTGGTCAACACCTCGCGTATGCCGGCGATGCGCACGTTGTAGCTCGTCGTCGGTCTGGTCGTAGTCAACGTCTTTGAACGTCACCGTCGAGCCGTAGTCCCACGAGTCCCACAGCCCGATCGACAGATCGCGTGCGCCCGTCGAGTCGACCGAGCCGTCCCGCTTCACCACCTGGTCCTTCAGCTGCACCGTGAACCGCCAGCGGCGGCGCCTGCGTCGGCAGGTCCATCGTCTCGTGTTCGGCCCACAAACCGACGATCACCGGGCACCAGGCCGAGACGGAGCTCACCGCAACCTTCAGCTGCAGGAAGCGCGATTCTGGCCGAGCGCTGATCGCATCGCCGATCGACACCAACCGGCCTGACGAGCTGGTCAGGTTCTGGCTCGCAAGTGCCGTCCACGTGGCGCCGCCATCGTCCGAGTAGGAGAGCGCCACCGTCACGCTGTCAGCCGTCGCGCGGTCGTCTGGTGTCGCAAGCTCCACCCCGGCCCGTCGCCAGACCTTGTCCAGATCCCGCTCGCCGGCATCAAACAGCGCCGTGATGAGCTCGAACGAATCGCGAATCGCCGGAGCTCCCGACGCGGTCGAAGAATTGCCAGGTCGCCAGGTGCTGATTGGTGGATCCACGACCCGCGAGCATGTCGGCATCGTCGCAGCTGCCGAAGATCGAAACCGGCCAGCTGTAGGTTGTCGATCCGTCCTCCAGCAGCCACCAGCCGCGCCCGTCGTAGGCCCAGATTTCTGGATTCCCGGTTATCAGGTTTTCGACGACGCAGACAAGCCAGCTGACCCAACCGTGCAGGCGCCCAGCGTGCCCTGCCCGCGAATCCCGGTCCCTTTGAACTCGTTGTCTGTCGTGTCGTAGTACAGGATTTCCTTACCGGCCCACACCCACAGCCGGCCAAAGTGCGCCACAGCCCAGGCGTAGTCATCGTCCGCCGACATGTAAGGCGTCGAGGCTTCGGGCGTGAACTCGTTGAACGCCGTCCAGCGGTAGATCGCCGATCGACACAGCATCCACAGGTGACCGTTCACCGAGACGAACCGCATCAGGTCAGAGCCCAGCGTGTACGAGGAACCCGCCACGCTCCCCACGTAGACCGAGTACGGGTAGCCGTTCTTCCGCAGCATTACGTAGGAACCCTCACCGCCGCACAGGTCCGCTTTGCCGCTGATCGCGTCAGCCGTCCACGTGGACGAGTCCAGGTCGTAGCGGCTTCCGTTCGCCGCCGAGCCATAGACGAAATACATCTTGGCGTTCACCAGGCAGCAGTCGACCACGTCGGCCGAGAGCGTCTGAATCAGGGTTAGATCATCGAACCCGCCGCCACTGGTCGACACCTGGTACAGTCCGGATCCACTCACCACGTACACATCACCGTCATACCCGAAGCTCCACATGCGATTGCTCGGGTCGATCGCCGTCGCTGGCGTCACCGTTCGGTCAGTCTCCACCGGTCCGGCGATGATCCCTTGAGAGTCAAGCGTTGGCCACGCGCCAGCACCGCCGAGGAAGCGGTCCCGCTCCAGCTGCGCCGTCCGGTTGGCGCCCCCGTAGAAGTCGAACAGCCGAACGCGGCCGAGCCGCCCGTCACTCTGCCCGTCCTGGTAGCGCTGGTACGCGCCAGGCTTCACCATGTAGCCCACGCTATCCAAGGTCACGTCGTACGTTTCGGTCACTGTGGCCGTCCTCCCTTTTCCCAGGTGCCGTCAGACTGGTAGCAGTCCCACCACACCAGCACCCGCCGACAGCGGCAGTTGTCATGCAGCGGCACGCTCGGCCCCTTCCCGACCTCGAACCACTGTTTGTCCAGTGGCGCGCACTCGGGGCAAGTCCGCTCGTCTTCTTGCGTCTGCCACTCTTCCCACCAGATCACCAGCGCGCACGGTCGGCTCTCGGCTCCGGCTGTGGCGCCGTCGAACGGGTTATCGCTCGAGCTCGAGCCGCCAGGTGCGCCAGGATCGAGCCCGACGTCCTGATACCGGGCAGATCCGGATCCGCTCCTGGTCGACGTGTCCCGCGCTGCCGCTGCAGGCCTCGCGGCCGTCACGCCGCTGTTGTCGTTGATGCTCATCTGCCCCTTGCCCCTCTCGGACGCCAGTCCTGTTTGTCAGAGCTCTGCCACCAGTGCGGCCGACAGCAGCAGATCGTCATGCGTCCGCGCACTCGGAACCGACCAACTCATCAGCCGATTCGGCCCCGGGCGAACCTCATAGGTGCACTCGCGCACCTGTCGCCAGAACAGGCCGGCCAACTCGATCGACTCCCGGTCAGTGGCGGATTCCTCCCCGCCGGCGAGCTCAGAATCGGCGGATTCCGCCACGTAGTCCTTGAACCGGCCAGAGTCGACGATGCCGAGGAACTGCCAGCCCAATTCAGATTTCGAGCTCAGCGAAAAGACGAACGGAATCACCACCCGATCACCGAGCGCAGCCCGTAGGAAGCTCGCCAGGCCAGCACCGACGCCGGTTGCGTCGACCACCACGTAGCGAGCTCGCCAGACATGCCGCGCCAGGTCGAGCAGCTGTTGATACAGGCTCGTGTGCTTCACGCCGGTCCACAGGTAACGCCGCACCACCTCATAGCGTGGCCGAGTCTCCCCGGTCACCTGGTCGACGTGCTGAACGACGCGAACCACGGTTAACGCGGTCGAGTCGCGCCGACTGGCCGGGTCGTACTGCACCACGTCCGGCAGCTGGTCTTCTTCCTCACCGGCCACGTCGAGCAGCAACGCGTACGTGTGCAGGCGATCGCCACCGGCCAGTGGCGGGTGATCGCCCTGCATCTGTCCCTGCCGACTGACGGGGAACAGACCGCCTTCGCCGTCGAGCTCCACCAGCTCGTATTCCGTCTTGAAGAACGGATGTTCGGCGCCGAGCTGCTTCGCTTGGCTCTCCACGTACGCGCCATACGTCGGGAGCTCTTCAGCAACGCGCCGCCAGGGCACCAAATAGAGCCGCTGACGGCCGTCTGAGGCTTCCAAGGCCCTCAGATACCTCATTTGCCGCGAAAGCAGCGTAGAGGCTGTCCAGACCGTCCCCATGTAGAGCGTGATCGCGTTCTCAGCAGCCGCCATCGGCGAGAAGACAGCGTCCCAGCGGTCCGGATCGATGTCTTGGCACTCGTTAGCGACCAAAAGCAGGCTTGCCGTCTGTCCGCGAGCGTTGGATTGCGGCCCAGCCGACACGAAGTGCACCGAGGCTTCGCCCAAGCGCACAATCGAGCCGTCTTGCACCCGCGCCTTGCCAGCTATCGCCCTCATACGGTCGTTTCGCAGGCGCGTCGTCAGCCGATCGAGTGCAATTTGACCCTGGGGGCGCATGGTGGGGAGCGCAACCACGATCTGACCACCGGAGCGACTGAAGAGGAGCAGCAGGTAGGCGCACAGTTGAGACAGCATCTCATCTTTGCCCGCCTGGCGGCTGAAGACGGCCGCGAACTCCCCCGGTGTGTCCCGTCCGGCCTTCCGATCGAGCACAGCCCGAGCGATAGCCCGGGCCGGATCCCGTTGATAGCGTCGCAGTCCGCGCCGAGGCATGAAGACGCGCGAGAACTCGCCCACGTCGGCCAGCGTGGCCCGCAGCTGGTCAGCGACCACGGGGAAGCACTCCGTAAACCGCCAGCAGCACCAGCCCGAGCCAGCCAGCGAACCAAACGCCGAAGGCCAGCCGGCCGGCTGCGTCCATGTGCACCGTCGCCAGCAGCACCACCACCGGCAACACGATCATCAGGAACGCCGCTTGCAGTCGCATCAGCTGGTTCCTCTCAGCGTCGACGTGCGGATGACCCGCCGTCGTTCCCGCCAGGCGGCAGAGTACGCCGCCCGAGCATCGAGCATGGCTTGGGAGTAGCGAGCCGGGAGCGGTCCACGCTTCCAGTCCTGCCGACCGCGCACCTCGAGCGCGTAGACCACGCCACCAGCCAGCAACAGCGGTATGTCGCTGTCCGGAATCGTGAACGTCGAAGCGTCGTCGGCCGGGAAGGCGTGAGCCGTCAGATACCAGACGGTGTAGTCTCCGGCGATGAGCTCGCGCGTGAAGTTGATCGTGTCAGCGAACACGAGCCAGGAGAGCTCCAGGTCTCCAACGTAGCGCTGTGGATCCCCGAGTTGCTGCGGCACGATCCAGCCGTTCGGATCGGTGATGCGCAGGATCTGCAGCGCCCCGCTCGGCACGTCGGCCGACGTGTCACCCGCCGTTGCCGTGAACGTCGTACTCGCCTGTTTCGGGTTCGACTGGCTGTAATCGTCCAGCGTCCGTTTCAGGCCCTCGTCGAGCGTCCCGTCCGCCCACAAAGGCGAGCCGGTAGAATCCTCGAGCGCCGTCCTTAATCGGCTCCGAGCGCTCGCCAACGTCGTCGTCATCTTCAGCCCCTTCGATGTAGCCCGGAGTCGCGCCCTCCGGACCGCCACACAACCGGCAGTGAACCAGGAGCTCGTCGTAGCCCACCTGGTGACTGAACTCCCGCCGCACGTAGGCGCTCCGGCTCGCGTTCTTCGGCCCGAGCACCCACACCCAAAGCCGACCTTTGCACTGTGGGCAGATCCTCACGTACGCCCACCCTCCGAGCGTGTCTCGCTGGCGTTACCAGGGCGCCCGCCCTCATCCGCCGCTTGCTGCAGGCGCTGCAGTTGCCGGCACACTCCGCGTTCGCGGCAGCTGCTCACCCAACGCTCGCCATACCCGAAGCTGAAGCCGCCACCCTTGGTAGTTCTTGGCCCACGGCGGAAGGTGGACCCATCGCGCGTCACGCACCGCTCGCCACCCTTGCACGAAGCCCACTGGCCGTCTGATTCACCGCGTTACCCGCAGCTGGTCTGCTGCACCGCTCCCAGGCCCCGCTGTGCTTCGGACAGGATGAGCTCGATCTCGCGCTCTTGGTCCACGTCGCCGAGGTTGTTCATCGCCGTCTGCCGGCTGTGAATCTGGCTCGCCTCCAGCTGCACTTCATCCAGCACCAGCGCTTGGCGATCGTTCGGCAGCACCGAGCCCCACACCGCTTCGCTGCGACGTACGCCGCCGAGCGGTTCGCCGCCGAAGCGCTCCAGTAGGTCGAGGATCATGCGTTTCGCTGCCGGTAGACCGCATCCCACACGCGACGACGTCGTTGGACCTTCTGTACCAGCGGCTGAATTTCGACCTCCAGCGCGGCGCCGGAGATGTTCCGGCCACTGTCGCCGAAAGCGCTTTTCGGCGTCTCGGCCAGGTCGTAGAGCGCCCGATACAGCGCGTCGATGTAGTCCATGTGCAGGCGAACGCCACCGCCGGCAGCATGTCCAGCAGGTAGGCTTTCGAGCCTTCGGGGAGCTCCCACACCGCGCCCGCATCCGCCGGATGCCGTCAGACCCGCTCACGTTCTCGAGGACCGTGATGGGGTTCCCGCTAACGTGAGAATCCGCGAGACGACCGTCAGCCGGCGGTTGAGCTCCTTGCACGCGTCGATCAGGTCGACCAGGTCGCTGTCGCCCCAGAGTTCATACGGTCGCGTGGGTTCGGAAACACCACGTAGGGGATCCAGCCGTAGGGGTTCGGCTCGTCGCGCGCCGTCTGTCCGCCCACCTCGATGTGCAAGCGGTCAGCGGTCCAGTCCTCCACCACGGGCACCGATCCAGCCCCGCTGATCGTCCCGATGCCGAAGAGGTCGAACGCTTCCGGCGCCGTCAGGTAGTAGCGCTGCACCACGCGGGTAACTGCTCGCACGTTGTCCGGTCGCGTCCAGGCCCACAAACCGGAGGGGTCAATGCTGGTGACCAGCGGCGCGCGTGCGTCGACGTCCCACGTCACTTTGAACGCGCCGTCTCCGAGCACCGCAGCGTCAACCATCGTGTCGAAGTCCAGGCTGTGTAAGTCCTGCTCGATCGCGAGCTGGTTAAGCCGGGTCTCCACCGCGGCCGCGAGCTCTTCGGTGATGCCCTCGGTTTTGCTCGGCGCAACGCTGAAGCTGACCGGCTCGCTGTAGACGTAGCTCACCACCTTACGAACAAGTGTTCGAGCGTAGTTGAACGTCAGGCGTGTCTCGCCCGCCCGGCGGCGCCGGTCCCACTGCGACCCTTGGTAGAAGTCGAGCATGGTCCGGTAGCGCTGCATCCGGTCAACGTCCTGGCCGTTCAGCCAGTCGGCGAGCGACGTCGGAATCACGCCGCCGACCGTGGGCACCAATGGGCATGTATGTCTCCCTCTCGGCACCTGCGAGCGAAACCGGCGGCGCCCCAAAGAGCCGCCAGCCAGTCAACGCCGAGCACGGTTCCACCACGACACCGGCTCGATTGGGGGGAAGTGGAACGGCTCGCGCAACCGTCCCGAGGGTGGGAGCGGTGGATACAGCACCGCTCCCGTTACCAAAACGGGCTCATGCCCGATTTGCCATTAGGAGAGATCGATGCCCTTGATACGGGCGAGTCCATAGTCAGAGAAGACGGCCATCGAGCAGTACCACTTGATGCGGTGCCTCGTGGCGTCCTGCGTCTCAGTTCGCCGACGTTCTGTACCTGGATGCCGCCATTCTCCAGGCCCATCACCCCGCTCATGCCGAACTTCACCGCGTACATGCTGGTGAGGTTCGTGCCGGTCGCCGAGCGATCTCATCCATCGGGAGCCAGTCGTCAGTGAGCACCGGGATTCCGTCGTACATCACCACGTGCTGACCGAACTGGTTGACGCACGTCTCGAGCATGATGCCGCTCGATCGACGCAGCGAAGACAGCGCGCGGCGCGTGGCCTTCGCCATCAGCAGCGCGTCCGGCCGACCGGGCTTGATCAGGTCGATCAGCTCATCGATGAGTTCCAGCGACACCGCGCCGCCGTTGGTACCGCAGCTCAGCGTCTGACCGCCGTCACCTGGTTGACCAGGCCGTCGAACGCGTTGGCGTCAGAGCCGGTGTCGCCGTTATAGAACGTGTCGCTGAACTTCTGAGCGACACCCTTCGCTTTGCTCTCGATGACCGCCGCTTCCAGGTCGTTGGGATCGGCGTACGTCTGCTGCAGGAAGTTGTCGACGTCCGCATCACCGCCGAGGATCGAGAGGCTAGCGGTCTTCTGCGTGAACGTCGGCGCCGCTTCGCTCCACGTCCCGAGCGGAGCGTAGAACGCGGCCGCACGGCGACCGTGCTCTCACGGTTGTACGTGAGCGCAGTGCCGGTAACCTCCATGAAGGGCAGCATCTGCAGGATCGGCGACTCGTAGATCACCGTCTCGATGACACCGCGCAGGAACATGTCATTGGTAAGTTTGGCGGCTTCCGCCTTAGTTAGAGCCATGTGCAACTCCTCAGTCCGACCGGCGTCTCAGCGTCCGTCGGGTTTGGAAGCGAAACGTCGATTCATCGTTTTTCGTTGGCGGGATGCGTTGAGGTTAGCCTCGGCGGCGTCGGAGACCTTCGGCGATCTTCGCGGTGGGCGAGAGGTCGTCCATCGAAACCGACGGCACTCTGCCGCCACCGCCCGCCGGTATGTGAACCGCCGGGCTTGACTGGTCACGCTTGCCAGCGATTGCGCTATATGCCTTGCGCGCTACGTCGACGGAGGCGATGAGTTCATCGACCGTCTCTCCGCCGATCAGTTCCGGAACCAGGTCGGTTGCCACGTTCAAGATCAGGTCTCGGAGCTTCGAAACCGTGTGGTGGGTGTCAAGTGCGGAGTCGCCGATGGCAGCCGGGCTCGGCTGCTGAGCAGTCGCGGAATCCTCGTGCGGCTCGCTGGGCGCTGCCGTGGGCTGAACGATGAGGTCGTCATTCATGCGCTATCTCCGTTCTCTGTGGCTCAAGTGAAGACCGATTCGTGGCTCTTCGTATGGAAAATTCCGTTGGCGGCCCACGCGACCGCGGTCGCGCGGTGGCGGTCAGTGCCAACCCGCCAATCTGAGGAGCAGATCGAGGATGATCGCTCCGACCACGACCGAGAAGAGCCCATCCAGTCGTGCGCGCAGGGCGTGGATCTCACCGTGGAGATCGTCCACCATCTGCCGGGTGACCGCTTCGAAGGCGTTGGCCGGGGCCAGATCGGCGGTCTTGGGTTTGTGTCGCTGGCCGATGATCTGGCGCAGCATGGTCCCATCGCGCAGCGGAGTTTGATCGTTTCCTGGCAAACTCACGGCGCACCGCCCAGCCCCAGATCGATCAGCACCTGGGTGACCGCGCTCGTCAGACCTTCGGCCGTGTCGCCGCTGATGGCCCGCTGGGTCCGGATTGCTCGCACGACGGCGTCGACCACTCGCGGAATCGAGGTCGCCAATCGTGCCGGGTCCTCCTCTTCGACCAGCAGGCGAGCCAGCACCAGGCGCAGCGCGCCAATCTCCTCGCTCAGTGACTCGCGTTCGAGATTGCTCTCGCTGGCATAGCGTGCGACGGCTTCATCGATGCGCTGGTCAAACAACGCCCTCGATCGTGAAGGCGCGGTCTCCTGGCTGGGTTCGCTACTCTGCTCGGCCCGCATCTTCCGCCTCCGATGGGCCGAGCAGAGGGTCTGGCCGCGCACCGCCCAGGCGCGGCAGCCCGGGTGTTCGCAACGACGTCCTTTGGCCACACGTTCACCTCCCGTTCAGAAATGAGAACAGATGTTCTGAATGCACTGATGCGAACCAGGCAACGGGTGTGAAACGCGACAGGGTAGATTCAGTCGGACGACTCGTCCTTGGGTGTCAGGTGCTGCGCATTTTGGATAGGGAGGAATCGGACGGTTGGCGGCTTGTGTACGCTTTCTCGGAGAGCACGGTGCATGTTCTGCAGGTGCCACGCTCGCGGCGAAGCGAGCTACCGGACAAGCAGGGATACCGCATGTGAATGATGAAGAAACCGACGACATACAGCGCGATGCTGCGGCTCTGGTGGAGTTGGCGGCGGCCCAGAACGGCGTCCCCTCGACTACGGAATATCCTCGCTCGGCTCGACTGGACGGCCTACTGTCGGAGTGGGTCGATCTGGCGGCGGTCTACGATCTTCCCGCCGTTGGAATGGCCGAATCGCTCGGCAGACCGATCGCGTGTTACGTCGGTGAAGTGCTGGCTCGCACGCAAGGCGCGGCATGGAGTGACCGGCGAGAGGTGGGGAGACGAGTTCCGCTGCTACGCTTGAGCAGTGGCCAATACCTTGACCTGGAGGAAGCGACCGAGAAGATCTTGCTCGGTCAGGCATCTCCGGCGTTTCACCAACTGGCCGCTACGCTCTCGCCCCGGTCCAGCGGAGACCGCGACGAACGATAATGTCCGCGGTTAAAGCGACGCTCAACCAGGTCGAACATGGACGCGGAACTGGAGCGTAGGCAGCGCTTGCTGGCGCTGCATCAACGGCGGGTTGCCGCATGCCGCCTCTGCGTCGAGTCGGGATACATCGAGCAGGCCCTGCCGATCTTCCAGGGTACGGCATCGGCGCGAGCCATGGTCGTCGGCCAGGCTCCAGCCGCTCCGAAGTTCGAGAGGCCGTTCCCGTTCTCCGGCGCGACCGGTCAGACGCTGCAAAATTGGCTCGAAAAGGCCGGATTTAGCCGGACCACGTTCCGCTCAAGCTTCTATCTAACGTCGCTCACGAAGTGCTTTCCCGGTTCGAGTTTGAGCGGTAAGGGAGACCGATCCCCGAGCCGAACAGAGATCGGACTTTGCCGCGCGCATCTGGAGCGAGAGCTGGAACTGGTTCAGCCGGAGCTGATCCTGCCACTGGGCCGCCTGGCGATCACTTACTTCGTCGGCACCGCACCACTCGCGGAACTGGTGGGAATGGTGCACCGTCGCGAGGATGCCTACGTGGTGCCGCTGCCGCATCCATCCGGTGTCAGCCGCTGGCTGAACCAGGCCGAGCACCAGGCGTTGCTCGACCGGGCCATCGAGCAGCTGGCAAACCTGCGCAGCCAACTCAAGCTCGAGTAGTGTTCGCGACGTTCAGATGCGCGGCAGATGAGAATGCTGGAACGCTTCACGGGCGCGCTCGATCATATCCCACGCCTCGTCCCGTGTGTGCCAGCCGAGCACTTCCGTCTGCTTATCTTCCAGCAGCTTGTAGGTGCTGAAGAAGGTTTCGATCTCGCGCAGCCAGTGCTGCTCCAAATCGGCGAGCTCGGAGATGGTTTCGAAGCGGGGGTCGCCGGTCGGCACGGCGAGCACTTTGAAGTCGCTCCCCTTCTCATCGGTCATGTCGAGCCCGCCGATCGGCTGGGCCTCGACCCAGCAACCGGGAAACGTCGGCTCGTGCGTGATCACCAGAATGTCGAGGTGGTCACCGTCCGGCGCCAGCGTTTCTGGGATGAATCCGTAGTCAGTCGGATAGTGGACCGACGAATAGAGGACGCGATCGAGTCGGATGTGCCCGGTCTTCTCATCCACTTCGTATTTGTTGCGGCTCCCGCGTGGAATCTCGACCAGCGCGTCGACCGTCCGCACATCACTACTATTCGACATAAATCCTCCAATTTCGCTGTTCAAAGTCGCTGAGCATGCTTGTCGCCCGTCCGGCTGTGTCGCGCAGTTGCGACGTGTCAATGTTCGTCGCTGGACGGCGTTCGTGTCCATGGGGCAGTGACCCCACGCGGCAAACCGCGACGGACCATTGCTCAGTATTGCCCGCCGCACGATCAGATGCGAGGGAAGAGCGGATGGCGGCTGGCAGTGGCGGTGGGACGGGTAGGCGCTCCGATCCCGATTCGGAAGATGGAACGCTGCGAATGGGCTGGCGATGGATCGCGAAAGTCTGACTGTGGTCATCACACGTAGTTGGTCGCATTTACTTCGGACTTGCCGGCTCTAGCTATCGGCGTGCCTGTCGGGATTCTCCTCGTCAAATGGCCATTGAGCTGGATTGGCGAGGATATACGTGCGCAGGCGTTGGAGAGACGCATCATTCCGAACGACGTGTTCGTAGTAATTGCGTTGCCAGAGCCGCCCGTTGAATGTGGGCCAGCCCAACTGCCGCACCCCATCTGCGTATCGCTTCGTTGTCATCGTCTTGAACCGATGCACAACGTCCGGTAACGAGAGGATGGTGTGGGAGGTTGTACCAGGGCAGGCACGGGGGCCTGCCCCTACCGTCGGGGATGAAGAACCCGATTCCCCGGTAGGGGCGGCCCCCCGTGGCCGCCCCCGATCGCCCGTATTGGACGCAATCTGTTCGACGTTTGGGTCGTGTCCAACCAATTTGATGATGCCGTGAACGTGATTGGGCATCACCACAAACTCGTCCAGGGCGACACCAGGATAGACATCCGACAATTCCTGCCAAACCGCCTTGACCATCAGACCGGCGTCGCTGAGACACATCTCGTTGCCAGTAGCCTGACCCAGAAGCACGGCACGACCGTGTACGCAGACCGTCACGAAGTACGAACCGGCACTCGTGTAGTCGAATGCCTTGAGCCGGATCGAGCGTCGGCGATGCATGTCTCGACCGTATGCCACGGAGCCACCTGGTCCATTCAACGTGAGCGTTTGTCGCTCATTTGCTCAACAGCACGAACGTTGTCGCTCACTTTTCGCTGGTTGTGAGCGGCAAATTCATTTGTATGACGCAGGGGATCGCCAACCTACATCATATCTCGCTGCAGCGATGACCGAGTCTGAGAACGCACTTGCCGCCAGATACCGGCCACCGTACCTTCGTTGGCGGGAACTCCCCGAACTGATACGGGCAGAGTGCAGCCCTATGGTGCCTCCGGCAACGTTCATCTCGCCGTGTCACCGCCATGCCGCAGCGCATAGCCCGAGCCCGTCCACCGAGCGAGGACGGCTTCTTCGATGATGGAATTGGCGTGTTTGTTCCTCATCCCCAGGCCCACACTCGGCTCCTAATCCACTGGTTGACGTTGGACCTGGCCCGGTCCAGCCGCTCTATGGACCCGTCAAACAGCCCTGAGCGAAGCGGCTCCCACTCGATCCCGAGTTTGTCGATTTCGGCGTCGATTGCCTCAATGGTTCTCTCAGGGTTGTCACCAAATCCTGCGTAAACGAACCTACCCACTGGCACCCATCCAGACCAATTTGCATCATGCTGTGCGCGTTCATCGGCATGGACAAGTGCCAGCAGATACTCGCAGCGGTTGAAGTAACGTTCATATATTCGATCGATGGGAGTAATCGGTCCGAACGACGGCCGAAGCGACCGAAACAAGTATTCGCTGAAGCCAGTGAACTTGCCTATTGGTCCCACAGCATTCTGCGCGAATGCCGGCTCGTTGTTGGCTGGCATCCAGGGATGCAGTTTGCGGACTGCAGGAGTACCATTAATGTCGGCCTTCACCAATGCTGCGAATGTCTCGAAGTTGGATGCGGCGAGGCAGGCGATCGCCCCGGCGTAAAAGACGAGAACGGGCGGTAACCATCGCAGCCTAAGCCAAGCGCTGTAACCAGATCTTTCCTCCGGGAAGTTGCCTATCCGCTCAACACAACTTGACCAGACCGGAGCTTGCGTCGAGGCTCCCCAGTAACATCCCGTCACCATCATTTGAACCAAGGTTTGGCTGATGACTCCGTATCGTTCCAAGCGACGATGCCACTCCTCGTCGTTGTAAGGGGTACTGACGTTGAACTGTTGTCCCTGTTGTGCTTCGGAAAGCCTAGTTGCCTCGACAGATACAAGATCGTTCAGCCGAATCCGTGCCGCTTCGTCTGGGAGATAGCTCTTCAGTCGTGCGACCGCCACAGCGGTTGAGACGGTGTCAGGCTGTCGGTAGTCAGCCAGTGCCCTCACCTGGTCAGTAAGCGTTCGGAAAAAGCAATCGGCGCTCTCAATCGAGATTGTCTGGGCACCGCGTCGCTGGATCGTGTCCCGTGCGGATACCTTGGGTTCTCCTCGCGATGTCCAATAGGTCGCGAACCAACGTCTTCTGGAGCGTTCCAGAATCCGCCGGAGACCGCCGTCCCACTCCCCGGACCAACCGCACACGATGAGGCCGTATTCATCGAAGACACGTCCGAGGAGTTCGTCGAACTTGGGACCGAGGTCGTCCAACTCGGAGGGCGTATTTCTGATTCGGGTATCGAGGTAGTCTCCATGCGGCTTGACTATCACGCACCCCAGATGTTGAAGCGGGACAGCTCCCCGAACCGTATCGGCGCTGTCAATCACCGTCGGTGTGATGCCGACTGACTCAAGCGCCTGTTCAAGAAGGCGATCGAAATTGGTTGTCACTATCACCTGGATATAGCCACCGGACACGAGTTCAGCGATTGCGCGGTGTCCATCGGTGGGACCTTAAGGCCTTGTTCGCGCTCATCTTCATCTGGCTCGAAATAATCTCGAAGAAGCCGTTGCCGTTCGGCAGGCATCTGAGCGACATGCTCCAGTACCTCCGCGTAGCTCGGCGGAGCACCAAATGTTGCTTCGTACCAGCGGTCGGGATCCGGCTCAGGGTCTTCACCACGAAGACTGGCGAGTTTCCGAATGAGATTGAGTACAACTTCCCATCCGGTAGGAATGCCCGCGGCGCGGGAGACGCCTGAACCGAGTAGCAGGGCGTAGACGCCCTTGTTCGACTCGACGGTCATTGCAAGAGACAATGCGGGATCGATCATGTGGCAACCTCCACGAACCGTTCCACACGTCCGGGCCGCAACCCACCCGAAACGAGTTTCGGCAACTGCGGGTTGACTAGCGCATCGGCGGCCGCCCAAAGCTGGGCCTCGAAGCCGACCGTGGCGGTGCTCTCGTTGCCGTTCTTCTTCTTGCCCCTCGGCATGTTGCTCCCTGCGTGTTCGTCGCGCGAGTGCAGGCTCGTCGTTGGCGGAACGGCAAGCGTCGCGATCCGCGACAACCGCCGCCCCAGGGTCAGGTGTTCATGACGGACAAATTCTAGCAGAAATGCACGTACACTTTGGGCCCACTCCGCCAAGCTGACCTCGGCTCGACACGCATTGCCTTTCCCCAATGCGTAACTGCACGGCTCCGTGTCACGGAGTTGTGATAACTCATGGCCGTTTTGCGGCAGAGTCGTCATATCGTTTCGCTACCGTTAGAAGTGGGAAGTCTCCAATCGAGAGGTTCCCCGAGCTATTGCGGATCGGAGCGGTTCGGAATGAACGTCAACGTTCGAATTCAGCAACGAAGAGGCCTGCTTTCCCGAGCGCCGTCTTGGCTGGGTGGGTCGCGGCGCGCCTGTCCGACACGGCGGGCGGCCACGCGGATTATCGGGTTCATCCTGCTCGTGTTCGCCATGGTGAGCGCGGTTTCGGCACTGCGCCAGCGGTGCTCCAATCCGACGTCGCTGAGGGAGCCCGCCGTGCGCGATGATCTCACTCCGCGTGACGAGATCGATGAGGCGTCGTTCGAATCCTTCCCTGCCAGCGATCCACCGGCCTGGATTCAGGAGCACGTCTAACGGAACGGCGAGGCAACTTCGGCGGAACAGAGAGGACGAATAGACATGAAGCTCGAAGCAATCGAAGGCACGGTTCCGGCCGTGTTCAGCAGCAAAGCGGACGCCGAAGCGGCGCTGAATGAACTGCGGAGCATGGGATTTGGCCACGACGACCTTGGCGTGATCGTGCCCGATCCGGCCCACTTTCACCTGATCGATGAGAGCGGCAAGGAGACGTGGCACGGCCTGTACGGTGGCACCATCGCCGGGATTCCGATCGGGGCGCTTGCCGGAATGGCGATGACGGCCCTGATCATACCGGGTCTCGGGGTGCTTGGTGTCGGCGGCGCATTGCTGGTTGGTGGTGTTGGCGGAGCCATGTGGGGCGCGTATCTCGGCTCGATCACCGGGATCGCTGCCGAGATCATGCACGTCGACGACATCGAGCGCCGCTATCAGATTCCGCTGCAAAAGGACGAGATCCTGGTGGTCGTGCTGGCCAACGAGACCGCGCCGGAGGTGTGCGCGGTGTTGGAGCGGCACAACGCTCGCTGCATCCGAGAGACGACGAAAGTCGCGGCAGTCTCCTAGAGCGCGCATACACGCGCGGCGATCCGAATGCGTTGTTCTTCGGATCGCCGCCACGCGAGTCTTCGTCAGTCTCGATCGCGCACCAGTGGCAGCGTCGAACAATGGATGCCGCCGCCGTTCTTGAGGATCTCGTCGTAGGGGATCTCAATCGTCTCCACCCCGGCGTCGTTGAGGCGCTCGACCGTGCGCGGACAACCGGTTGGCATGATCACGCGACCGGGGCGGACAGTCAGGCAGTTGATCGCCTTGCGGTCGGTCGGCCAGATGTGGATCGGCTGAATGCCAAGCTCTTTGAGCGTGTCGAGGAACCAGTAGGGAAGCTGGGGCACGTTAAGCAGGGCCTTGTCGTGGTCCACCATCATGAACGCGCCGTCCAGATGCATGGCGAAGCCGGTCAACGGCACACGAATCAGTCGCACGCCCTGCTCGGCCAGCACGTTTTCGAGCTGGCGCACGCCCGACTCGTTCTGGCGTGGCGCCATGCCGACGGCGGCAGTGGTCTCGTTGAGGAAGGAGAATGAACCTCCTTCCAGCAGACCGGATCCCTGGATGGTCAATAGAATCGGCATGCCGAGCCGCGCCAGCAGGCGCGTCGCGTAGGCTTCCTCTCCGCGACGTCCGTAGTCCGCGCTCTTACTCACCAGCCCCATGCGCATGATGACCGCGCCGCCCTTGATGGCGATGGCCGTGTCCCGCTGAAAGACGGCGTGAGAGTCGTGTTCTGGGCAGTCGTTATAGATCACTTCGACGCCCTCGTTCCGCAGCGTCTGCACCATGCGGTCGTGCTCCTCTTGCATTAGTGCAAGATTGGGAGCGTTGCTATCGCGCCAGTACCACTGTTCGTCGTTGTCGATGAAGGCGCCGATGGTCGGATCGTAGCGTTCCAGGTCGATCACGTTGACCTCGTCGCCTGGTCGATGGACGACGCAGACGCGCAGCCGTCCGACGTCGTTGTGCACGCCCCATTCTCGGCCCCAGACGCGCTGCTGCATCTCGGGGGAATCGAACGGCGGTTCGGCGCGCGGTGGCACCCGCTCCAGAATAAGGTGATAGTAGGCTTCGGTGTTTCTGACGTGGTCTGGCTGATTACTCGACACGCTCGCTCCTCCCAAACGCGATGTGGATCTGCAACGCCGGGGATGTTCTCATGATTGGGTTGTGCAGGACAAGTCGCTGGAGTAGGAACTGAAAGTCGACGCGTGAGGAACGATCAGGCGTTGTCGGCGTAGAGTTGCTCGCGGATCGAGAGGATCTCGCTGCGCAGCTGCGAGTCGTTCTCGACCTGGCGCTCCATCTTCTCGATGCCGTGCATCACGGTCGAGTGGTCGCGCCCGCCCAGTAACTGGCCAATCTGCACCAGCGAGGAGTCGGTCTCCTCGCGCAGCAATAGCATGGCGACCTGCCGTGGCACCACGATGGAACGCCGGCGACCAGGGCCGATCATCTCGACGTGTGACACGCTGTAGAAGTCGGAGACGACGTCCACCACGCGGTCAGGCGTGATCAGGCGACGTCGCTGCTCGAGCTGAGAATCGGTGAGTGCCTTGATGGTCAACTCCAGCGATAGAGGTCGCTGGTAGAGCTGCGCCAGGGCGATGATCTTGTTCAGCGCGCCCTCGAGCTCGCGGATGTTGCTCTGCACCCGCCGCGCGACATACTCGAGTACGTCGGTCGGCACGGCGACGTTCAATTCACGGCCCTTCTCGGCCAGAATCGCCTCGCGCGTCTCCAGATCCGGCGGCTGAATGTCGGCCAATAAACCGCCCTCGAAGCGCGAGCGCAGGCGGTCGGTCATGGTCGGAATCGCTTTTGGCGGACGATCGCTGCTGATGATGATCTGCTTGCCGGCCTGATACAGGGCGTTGAACGTGTGGAAGAACTCCTCCTGCGTCCCCTCTTTGCCGGCAATGAACTGGATATCGTCGATCATCAAGATGTCGATGGTGCGATAGCGGCTGCGAAACTCCTCGTTCCGGTTCTGGCGAATGGCGTTGACCATATCGTTGGTGAAGGTTTCTGAGGAGACATAACGCACCAGCAGGCGCGGATTTCGTGACAGCGCCCGGTGACCGACCGCGTGCAGCAGGTGAGTCTTGCCCAGTCCCACACCACCATAGATGAAGAGTGGATTGAAGGTGGCGGCCGGTTTGTCAGCCACCGCCAACGCGGCGGCATGAGCCAGACGATTATTGGCGCCTACCACGAACTTCTCGAAGACGTAGCGGGGATTGAGTCCGTTTTCGGGGGTGGCGCTCAGTTCAAGCTGCTGCGGCTCGAGCGCGGGCTGGGCCGCCGTCGCGGTTGTCCCGGCCGTTCCGTTGCGCGCGTGGGTGGACTTGCGGTGACTGGCTGCGCGTGCCGGGCGGTCGCCATTCAGCAGCGCGAACTTCACCGCCACCGATTTCCCGGTGATGGTCGAGAGCGCCTGCTGAATTTGTACGGCGAACTTGTTCCGCAGTTGATCGACGGCGAAGGTATTCGGCGCGCCGATGGTGGCGGACTCGCCATCCCAATCGGTGATCTGCGTGTTGCGCAGCCACGTCTCAAAGTTGGCACGCGAAAGCTGTGACTGCAGCTCTCCCAATGTCGCTTGCCAGATCTGATTGGGTTGCATCGCGCGATTCCCCCGAGTTGCCCTCGCCGATCGTGGCGGACAGTGTACGTACGCTCGGCTGTGCAGATAGTAACAAGGGTTCGTGACTATGACAAGTATGCCGTCCGGAGAAAGACGCTGCAAAAACACTGACCGGACCATTCGGCCCGGTCAGTGCAGGGAAGGGGAGGGCGGAGCGTTATCGCTCCAATTTGTTTGGGTTTCGAAAGACCGTTATTCGGGGACGGGTCCTTCTATCTATTTATACGCAAGAGTTGAGGAATTGGTTCCATTTTCGAACCGGGTTTCTGACACGTTTCCGTGACAGCCTGTCGACGGCGTCTAATACCTTGACGCTGTCGAACTATTGATGTAGCATCTAACAATGTTTGAGAGGATTTGTGGGTAATGTCGGGATCACGAAACGAACAGGTCGCGGCGGTCTTGAAGGCGTTCGAGATCGTGTCACACTCGCTGCGCGGGCAGACAGTCAGTGATTGGGTCGAGCTCGATCTGACCATGGCCCAGCTCAAAACGCTCTTTGCGCTGGAGTATGGCGGTGCGGCCACGATCGGGCAGACGGCGGAACGTCTTGGCATCTCGCTGCCCACCGCTAGCCATCTGATCGATCGTCTGGTGCATGGCGGCTTCGTCGATCGGACGGAAGATCCGAACGACCGGCGGCGCACATTGGCGGCGACCACTGCAAAAGGCTCCGCGCTCACGCTGCGATTGAGGCAGGGTGGGCGGGACTCGATGGCGGATTGGCTGTCGGAACTCGACGACGAGTCGCTTGCGTCACTCGTGCATGGCATCCAGCGGTTGGCCGACGTAGCGTGCGCGGATCAGAAGCGTCACGTCGCGGAGCAATCTCAGGTCGTCAACTCATAGAAGACACGCGAAGGGAATCATGGGGGATTCGATGGCGGATACAGTCTCGTCGCCCGGACAGGGCGATGCGGTTCAAGAATTCGATATTCGATTAGTCATTCCAGTCGTCGCCAGCGTCATGCTCGGAATTCTGTTGGCGGCGTTGGATCAGACCATCGTTGGCACGGCCATGCCGCGCATCGTCGCCGATCTCGGCGGCCTCTCGCACTATGCCTGGGTCTTCACCGCCTACATGCTGGCGTCGACCGTCACCGTGCCGATCTACGGCAAGCTTTCGGACATCTACGGCCGGCGTTGGTTCTTCATCGGCGGCATGGTCCTGTTCCTGGCGGGCTCGGCGCTGTCGGGCATGTCGCAGAGCATGAACCAGTTGATCATGTTCCGCGCGCTGCAAGGTCTGGGCGCTGGTGCCATGATGCCGATCGCCTTCGCCATCATCGGCGATGTCTTCCCGCCCTCCGAGCGCGGCAAATGGCAGGGGCTCACCTCGGGCATGTTCGGTATCGCTTCAATCGTCGGCCCGACCCTCGGTGGCTGGTTGACCGACAATCTCGGTTGGCGCTGGGTCTTCTACGTCAACATGCCGGTCGGTGCCATCGCCATCATCACGGCATTCCTTGGTTTGCCGAAGATTCGCTCGTCGCGCAAGCACAAGATCGATTACTACGGTGCGGCGGCCTTGGTCGCAGGTACGGTTCCGATGCTGCTGGCGTTCTCCTGGGCGGGTGACAAGTACGCCTGGGGCTCTTCCCAGATCATTGGTCTGATGGCCTTCTCGGTCGTGATGCTCACGGTCTTCATGTGGATCGAGTCGCGGGCGGAGGAACCGATTCTGAGCCCGAAGCTGTTCAAGAATCGGATCTTCACCGTCTCGAATCTGGCGTCCTTCCTGATCGCGGGCGGCATGTTCGGCGCGATCATGTACCTGCCTCTCTTTGTTCAGGGGGTGATGGGCGACAGCGCGACCAACTCTGGTGCGGTGCTGACTCCAATGATGCTTGGGTTCGTTGTCAGCAGCATCATCGGCGGTCAGATCATGTCCCGTACCGGCCGGTACAAGATCCTGGCAATGTCGAGTCTGGTGATCGCGGTCGTGGGGATGTTCCTCTTCTCGCGTATGGGCATTAACGCGGGCAATGGCGAGCTTATTCGAGACATGATCATCACCGGTCTGGGCATCGGTACCACGATGAGTCTGTTCACCATTGTGGTGCAGAACGCCTTCCCGTTGCGGCAGATGGGTGAGGTCACGGCCAGCCTGCAGTTCTTCCGCAACATCGGGAGCACGCTTGGCGTGGCGATCCTCGGTTCGCTGATGACTAGCCGCTTCCACACGACGTTCTACGCCAAGCTGCCGGCCGACGTTACAGCGGCGGTGCCCAAGAACCAGTTGGCGGCGCTGGACAATCCGCAACTGCTCCTGTCACCTGACGCAGTGGCGCAGATTAAGCAAGGGTTCACGGCGTTCGGCGCACAAGGTGATCAGCTCTTCAATCAGGTGATGCTGACGGTTCGTTCGGCGTTGTCCACGGCGATCACCGACCTGTTTGTCATAGGCATGGTCTTCATGCTTCTGTCGCTGGCGGTGACCTTCTTCCTGACCGAGGTGCCACTGCAGCGCACCCTGGCCGAAGCCGCTGGCGCGGGCATGGCCGAAGGTGGCCATATCGATCTCGAGCCGGAAGCTGAGTCTAGCCCGACGGCCCCGCTCACCGGCATCGGCGAGCCAAGCGCCGACTGACGAAAGCCGCAGAACGCTGAAGACACTGAGGGCCGCCGGAATTTTCCGGTGGCCCTCCCTCTTTGTGCGAATGTTCTCCCATGGCCCGACGTCTCGGGCAAGGGGGCTTCCTCCTGGCTGCCGTCGCGGCACGTGGCTCTCAGGCAAATATCGGGCGAATGGTGGCGGGAGGACCGCCAGACATTCGCCCAACAACGAGGAGAAAAGCTGCGGGTAGGCGAGCACCCTGCGCTACCCGCGTGGTTGTTTGCGATGGCATGGTCCGGTGAGCGCATTGCGCTCACCGGAGTCGAAGAGATCGCCCGCGAAATGGATGGCTGTCAGCTTAGTGCTTGGCGATCTTCAGGTGATCCTCCATGCGAAGGAAGACGTTCCAGTCTGGTACGAGGTTGCCGTCCTTATCTTTCGGCATGTCAAGCACATACGGCTTCAGCAGCAGGTAGTTCCACGGGTTGTAGATGAAGATTCCGGCGCCATTCTCGATGATGATCTGATCGGCCTGGAAGTACATCTGCATGCGCTTGGTCACGTCTGGCTCGCCCGCCGCCTGCGTCAGTAGCGTATCTAGCTGGTCGTTCGAGAAGGTGTTCCGTTCACCGGTCGGGAACTTCGAGTACCAGACGAGATACATCGTGTCGTTGGGGTCTGGATAGTCGATGTACCAGCGCCACCACATGAGCTGGATGCGACCCTGATACATACGGTTGTAGGTGTCTTTCGGGTCGCCAAGCTCGTGCGAGATATCCATACCCAAATTCTCTTTGAGCATGGCGATCATGGCGTCGCCCACCGCAACGGGAGCGTCACCCTCGTTGTTGCGCTGGGTCATGGTGATCTTCGGCCAGTTCTTGCCACCCGCGTATGGAGTTCCGTCCAGCAGCGACATGGCCTTTTTCGGATCGTATGAGGTGTAATCGGTGTACTGGCCTTTGTCATAGCCTGGCATGCCTGGAGGGGTCATGGTGTAGGCCACTGTGCCGAGGTCGTGCAACACGTTCTTGACCAGCGTTTCACGGTCGACCGCGTGAGCCATTGCCAGGCGCACGTTCTTGTTGTCGAACGGAGCCATCTTGACGTTCGGCTCGAGGTACCAGGTGCCGAACAGGTTGTACTTGAAGTACTCGTTCTTCAACGTGGAATCGCTCTGCACCTTCTTGAGGTTGCCGAGCGAGCCGTGCAGTGAGATGTCGATTTCACTGTTCTGATACGCCGTGAACTCGGACTCCGCCGCGATAATCGGACAATTCTCCTGCGTCAGCGTAACCGCGCTGGCGTTCCAGTAATTGGGATTCTTCTTGAGCGTATAGCTCTCGTTGTGCTTCCACTCGGTCAGCGTGAAGGGGCCATTGCAGACGATGTTGGCCGGCTCGGTCCACTTGTCACCATACTGCTCGACCGCTTTCTGATAGGAAGGGGCCGCGGCGATGTAGGACATCAGCACCGGAACGTAGGCGCGGGGGCCCTGACAAGTCACGACCAGTGTCTTGTCATCGGTGGCTTTCACACCGACGTCGGCCGCCGTCATCCCGTTCTTGCCCAGGTTGAAGTCTTCGGCGTTCTTGATGTCGTACAGGAAACCGGCGTACGGAGCCGCGGTCTTCGGATCGAGTTGTCGTTTGAACGAGTACTCAAAGTCGCCCGCCGTCACCGGGGATCCATTGCTCCACTTGGAATCACGCAGGTGGAAGGTCCAGACCGACGCGTCGGTATTGGCTTCCCACTTTTCGGCGATATCCGGCTGCGCGGTGTAGTTCGCGTCGAATTGACCGAGCATGGCGAAGCAGAGAGCATTTCCGTTGCAGTACAGGTCCTTGTTGAAGTCGAAGCTATTGGGCTCGACCGTGCTGTTAATGGTGAAGGTCTGGTTTGCCGCCAGGTTGGCGGTACTGCCGCTCGAGGACGTGGCTGTAGATGATGATGAAGTGCTGGCGGATGGAGATGCCGACGATGATGAACTGCTCGAAGTCGTCGCCGCGCTCGTTGCCGTGGAACTGCCGCTCGACGACGTTGAGGTCGAAGCGCTCGCGGTTGTGGGCGTGCTGGAGCTACCTCCGCAGGCCGCCAGCGCGAGTGCAATCGCCGAAGCGCCGCCTGCCGCACCAACGTACTTGAGGAAATCTCGGCGATCGACGTTGATGGCGTCGAAGCGCGTAGCCAGCAGCCGAAGCTGTTCTTTGTCTTCCCACCACTTGAAGTTGCTCAATTCGATCTCCTCCTCGCGCCGAATACAAACTCCGGCGCATCCTGTAGACGTCGAAGAATGTCCGTGAGACACAGAGCGATCTCCCGCTAGGGACTGCGGCACGCAACCATGGCAGTCGTCTTATCGCCGCTGCATGCGCGGATCGAGCGCATCGCGCAACCCGTCACCAAAGAAGGTGAAGGTCAACATCACGATGGCGATCATGATCGCCGGCAGCGCGGCCATGAACCAATAGGATTGGATGTTAGTGAAGTACTGTCCCACCATCTGGCCCCAGCTTGGTCGCGGCGGGCGAACGCCCACGCCGATGAAGCTGAGACTGGCTTCGGTGAAGATGGCCTGCGGTACGCCGAAGGTGAGGGCCACGATGATCGGCGTCAACGCGTTCGGCAGCATGTGACGGGTGATCAGTCGCCAGGGTGGCGCCCCAGACGCACGTGCCGCCAGGATAAAGTCCCGCTCGCGCATCGAAAGGAACTCAGCCCGGGTGAGCCGGGCAAGCGTCACCCATCCGGTGATGCCGATGGCGATGAAGATGTTGGTCAAGCCCGGTCCACGCCAGGCCATGATCAAGAATCACGAACAAGAGTTGCGGGAAGGCGTACATCACGTCGACGAAGCGCATCAGGATGGTATCGACCTTGCCCGCCGCATACCCCGCGATGGCGCCAATCGGCACACCGATGACGAAGACGATCAACTGCGCGCCCAGACCGACCAGCATCGAGACCTGGGCCCCGTAGATCAGCCGACTGAGGAAGTCACGGCCGATTTCGTCGGTGCCGAGCAGGTGCCCGGGATAACCTGGGAACTGGTCGATGGCGGTGAAATCGGGCTGATTGTAGGAATATGGCGCGATAATGGGTGCAAAGATGGCCATGAACGCGATCAAGAGGACGACGACCCCGCCAGCGAGCGCGAGTCGGTTCTGGATCAGGCGATTGAACGCATCTCGCCACAGCGTGCGGTGTTTGCGGGCCGCCGCACCGCCCAAGAGAGCCAACTGACCTGCCGCGACTGCCTCTCCGCTCGGGGTGACGTCCGCGGCCTGAGGATTGTCCAGTGCGTCCACTCAGTGCTCCTAGCTCAACCGAATGCGCGGGTCGACCACGCCGTACATGACGTCCACGGCCAGATTCATGAAGGCCAGGAAGACGCCATACAGGAGAATCACCGCCATGATCATCGGGTAGTCGCGTGCGGTCATGCTATCGACGAAGTAGCGTCCCATGCCCGGCACGCGGAAGATGGTTTCCACGAAGAAGGAGCCAGTGCCGATCGCGGCGAACATCGGGCCAGCCACCGTCAACGGCGGGATCAAGC
Organism: uncultured Chloroflexia bacterium; assembly: GCA_963782955.1. Lineage (GTDB taxonomy): Bacteria > Chloroflexota > Chloroflexia > Thermomicrobiales > Thermomicrobiaceae > CALAGB01. The sequence continues at coordinate 416,248 of CAWALJ010000005.1, forward strand.
CATTCTTGAGGGCGTGTCCGATGACGACTCGCGAGTCACTGAGCCCCTTCGCCTGTGCCGTACGCACGTAGTCCTGCCGCAGCACTTCCACCATGCTGGAGCGGGTGTAACGGGCCAGAATGCCGAGCGGGCCGAGTCCAAGGGCGAAGGCGGGCATGACCCAATCCTTCGGCCCGTTCCAGCCGCCGGTGCTGGGTAAGATGTGTAACACGATCACGAACATCACGATGAAGAAGATGGAGAGGACGAAGTTCGGCACCGATACGCCCAGCGTCGCCATAAAGCTGGCAATGTAGTCAATCGGACCGTTCTGATTCACCGCCGCCATCACACCAAGTGGAATGCCGATGAGCAGGGCGATTCCCATGGCCATGCCGCCGAGTTCCAGCGACACCGGGAAGGCGCTACTCAGGATCGACATGACCGTTCGCGTGCGATAGATGTAGGAATGCCCGAAGTTGAGATGCACGGCGTTCCAGACGAACGTGACGTATTGCTTCCACAGCGGCTGATCGAGCCCCCAGTAGTGAGCGAGGTTCTTCTGCGTTGCCGGTGGAAGTGGGTTGGCGTTGGCAGCGAGCGGTTGGAGTGGACTCCCTGGTGTCAGATGCATCAGCGTGAACGTGAGCAACGACATCATGAGGATCGTTGGGATCAGCCAGGCGAGGCGCCTGGCAATGAACTGGCCCATAGCACAGCCTTCTACCTCATACGAGGATAGTTCGCACGACGGGTACACCCAGTTCTATGTTGTTCCTGGTGTAGACCTCATGAGGAGAACAAGGAAGGTGACCGAATAATGGACCCTATGAGGACATGCATCGGAGCATCTTAGGTGCGTGTGAAAGATAGCACCGCACGGAACGGCGCGTCAACCAGACCTGAAAAATCACTCACACAAGTGAATCAACTTCCTAATATTGTCATATCGAGATATGCAGAACTGGAGATGCCGCCGAGTTGGACGGAGGTGTGGGCGAGTCGGAGTCGCTATCCCGCTGCCTTCGGCAGGGCAAACGAGAAACGGGCGCCGGACGCGCCGCTCCCAGCCCAGATGCGGCCACCGTGGGCCTCGACGATGCCGCGAGCGATGGCCAGCCCGAGTCCAGCGCCACCATCGTCGTGTCGCGATCGGTCAGCACGGTAGAAGCGCTCGAAGATGTGTGGGAGGTCAGCATCGGCGATGCCTGGTCCGGTATCCTCGATGCTGAAAACCACCTCCTGGCCGGAATCCGTGGCGTCGACGGTTACCCGGCCCCCTTCTGGTGTGTAGCGAATCGCGTTCTCGACCAGGTTGTAGAAGACCCGCTGAATTTGGGCTGTGTCGGCGAGGACCGCCAATCCCTCGCCGTCTCGGCGGCGCTCCAGCGTGATTTCCCGCCTGGTCGCTTTTGGCTTCAGCGTATCGAGTGCGTCGCTGATGAGCATGGACGCGGGGTTGGCTTCGAGCTGAAGACGCAACGCACCCGCATCGATGCGCGACAGTTCGAACAGGTCATTGATCAGCATGGTCAGCCCGTGCGCTTCGTCGAGAATCTGCGATAGGTAGAACCGTGCCGTGTCCTGATCCACCACGTCGTCCTGGATCGCTTCCACCATGGCTTGAATTGACGAGAGGGGTGTGCGTAGGTCATGCGAAATCGCGGCGATCATCTGTCGTCGTGCCGTTTCGGCCTCGATCTGCAGCCGGTTTGCCTCTTCCAGTCGCATTGCCATCATGTTGAAGGCGACCGCGAGATTGCCCAGTTCGTCGTTCCCTTGCACGTTGACCCGGGTGTCGAGATTGCCTTCTGCCATCGACCGGGCGGCCCGTCCCAGTACGGCGACTCGTTCCACCAGCGAGCGCGAGGCGAACATGGCGAACGGGATGGAGACGCCCACCGCGAAGACCAGCAATAGGGTCAGCAGGATGAGGTCGTGCGACGAGATGAACATGAGTTGTGCGGTGATGACGATGCTGGCCAGAGCAGTGAGCACGCCGATCAGTGCCGGGATGAAGACCTGTGTCCAGAGATTGCCCCAGCGGGCGGCGTGTAACAGCGCCAGACTAGCGTAGCCAAAGACCCAGGCGACGGCTCCCGCGGCACCGACCGTCAGTGCCAGCGTCTTGAGATCCGGCGCTCCGGCGTGGAGATAGTGATGCGCCAGTACCAGAATCAGCGCCAGGGTTACGAGCGGAGCGATCAGCAACGTTGCGGCGCCGCGCAGCAGTAGTCGCATCATCGTCGGTCGGAGAGTTGTCTCAGGCTTCGAGTTTATAGCCAACGCCCCACACCGTCTTCAGAAACTGCGGCCGCATCGGATCTGGCTCAATCTTCGAGCGCAGCCGGTGAATGTGCACGGTTACGGTGCTCTCATCGCCGAAGTATTCATAGTCCCACACCTGATCGAGCAATTGGGTCCGGGTGAACACTTGCCCGGCATTGCGGACCAGAAACCACAGGAGGTCGAATTCCTTGGCAGTGAGCTCGACTGGTTCGTTGCGCACCGTTGCCTGGCGACCGGCTGGATCGATGGCGATCGACCCGAGACGCACCACCCCCTCGGATGGCGGCGCGACGACTTGCCGCGTGCGGCGTAGTACCGCGCGCACCCTGGCCACGAGTTCGCGCGGGCTAAATGGCTTCGAAACGTAGTCGTCGGCTCCCAGTTCCAGCCCAACGATGCGATCCGCCTCGTCCCCTTTGGCGGTCACCACGATGATGGGCACGGTTGAATCTACGCGTAAACGTCGACAGACCTCCAATCCGTCGATCTTGGGCAGCATCAAGTCGAGCAATACCAGATCAGGCGACCATTCGCGGGCAAGGTCCAGCGCCATCTGTCCATCGGTGGCGGTTTTGACTTCGAAACCGTCGCGACGCAGATAGCGACTCACCACGTCGGCGACCATCGCTTCGTCCTCCACAATCAGAATTTTCGCGGGATCGTATTTTTCCATGTTTTCCCTGAACGTGTCGGATGAGGACGTCGGCAACCATCGATAATCGTTGTGTCGGCGTGTCCCCTGTAGGCCCCAGTCTGACAATTCCCAGCCTGGGTTGAGTCACCAGTCAATAGTACGAGAACTCGTCGCTCAGATCCTTAACTTTCTTACAGACCGCTAACGTTTCTCCAACTGCGCGATGCACGGGAGTTCGGAACGGTCGGGGCCATACCGTTCGCTTCAGGGGCCGCAACTGGTTGGTACTTGCGCACTGTGCGGTGAGGTCGCAATCTCGATTCAGGACCCAAGATTGTGCGTAACAGCGCGATTCATTAACCAACAGTTTACAAACAGCGCCTACGATCACCACAGCACGAATGACTCTGCATTGATCGTAATGCGCAACGTCGCGCACGGACGAGCCGTTCGTCAGATGAGTACGGTTTGGCGGCAAGGGCAGGAACAGTGAACTCGACAGACGGTGGACAGGCCGGCGGTCCATTGAACCGGCGTAACGCGATTGCCGGATTGACTCTCGCGGGCATTGGAGCGCTGCTGGCGGCCTGCAGCGTGGATTCATCCTCGGCCAATCCAACGACGGCCGGCGGAACATCAACCGCAGTCCCAACCGGGAAAGCGACACCGTCGCAAGCTGAAAGTGCAGCGTCGGCCGCGACTCCGACCTCCGCTGGAGGTGGTACGACGACCATTCTTCCGACCGCGCTGAGTGATCGACAGCGCTACGGGCATTTGTTGCGGCGAGCGGGATTCGGCGCGTCGTCGGCGGAAATGAGCGAGTGGATGAAGCTCGACTGGTCCGCCGCCGTCGATCGGCTAATCGACTACCAGTCGATCCCGAATCAGGAACTCGAGGATCACCTCACCGCGATGAATCTGGATCTCACCAAAGCGGCCGACATCCAGCGCTGGTGGATGATCCGGATGATCGAAACGGCGCGGCCATTAGAAGAGAAGATGACCCTGTTCTGGCACGGGCTACTGACGTCTGCTCTCACCAGTGCCAAAGCGCCGTTGATGCTTAACCAGAATCAGTTTCTACGAGCCCACGCACTCGATGAATACGGCACGATCCTCAAAGGCATCACGCGCGATCCGGCAATGATGCGCTGGCTCAACACTATTCAGAACCGTAAGGGACAAGCGAACGAGAACTACGCGCGCGAGTTGATGGAACTCTTCACGCTCGGTCCCGGCAACTATACGGAGACGGACGTTCGCGAGAGTGCTCGTGCACTGACCGGGCTCGTGGTACGTCCGGCCACCGGCCAGACGGTTCTGGTCCCGACGCTACATGACGACGGCCAAAAGACGTTTCTGGGAGAGACCGGGAATTTTGGACCGGACGACATCATCGACATCATTCTCAAGCAGCCAGCCGCCGCGCCTTTTCTCGCGACTCATCTGCTGCACTACTTCGTCACACCAAACCCATCTCAATCGAGCGTCGACACGGTTGCTGGCGTTCTCAAGCAGTCGAATTTCAGCGTCAAAGAGGCGATGCGCACGCTCTTCAACCTGCCAGACTTTCAGGATCCGGCGAACTATCGCGCTCTGGTCAAGAGTCCGTCGGAGTTCTTGATGAGCACTATGCGGACGTTGGGCGCCCACACCGACGCCAAGCTCTTTCCCTACGCGATGGTGCCGATGGGCCAGATTCTGTTCGATCCGCCCAACGTGGCCGGATGGCCCGGCGGCCCTGCCTGGCTCAACAGCGGGACGTGGTTGGCTCGGCTAAACGTGGCCAATGCAATCACCACCAATCGGACGTTGGTGCAACTGAACGCGACCGCGCTCACTGGTAACCAGCCGGTGCCGACAACCCTGTCGTTTGTCGATCAACTGATCAACGTGCTGCTGGATGGAAATCTCGAAGAGGATCAGCGACAGATCCTCCACGACTTCGCCTCGGCCGACGGTTCGACTGCCGTGACGACCAGTTGGCTCGATAGCCGAGGACGAGCCGTAATCTACCTGTTGCTGGCTCTACCCGAATTTCACCTCAACTAATCTGGAGGAGAATGATGCTCACACGTCGTGACGTGCTCAAGGGATCACTGGTGGCGGTTAGTGGCGGCATCTTCATGCCCAACATCTTCGAGCGCGCGCTCAACATCGCCGCTTCGGACCACGCTCTGGCCGCCAGCGCCGCAGCTGGTCGGACGCTTATTATCATTCAGCTGGCTGGCGGTAACGACGGTCTGAACACCGTAGTGCCGTATCAGGACAGCCAGTACTACGCGGTTCGTCCGACCATCGGCGTGAAGCAGGGAGACGCGCTGCCGCTCAACGATCGTCTGGCCTTTCACCCCAATCTGAGCGAACTCAAGGGGATCTGGGATCGCGGCAAACTGGCGATCGTGGAGAGCGTCGGGTACGACCACCCGAGTCTGTCGCACTTCCAGGCGATGGACATTTGGCAGACGGCCGATCCAACGCAAGCGCGGCACTCGGGCTGGCTTTCCACCCTCGTCCAGGGAGCGGTCGACACCGACGGTCATCCGCTGGGCGCGCTCGCGCTCGGCGCCGCTCTGCCTCCGGCGCTCTGTTGTCCGCCCGTACCGCCGCCCGTCGTCTCTCAGCCCGACACCTATCGCGTGCTGCCCGATCCACGCCATGCGCAACTCAGTATCGAGCGCTACGATACGTTGAGCAAGCTCTACACCAGTTACCAGGCTCCGGCGCCGTACGCCGCCTTGCTCGAATCGACGTCCGAAAGTGCAGCCATGAGCTCTGCTTCGCTGCAGCAGATATCCTCGAGCTACCAGCCGTCGGTCACCTATCCGTCAACTCCGCTGGCGGATGGACTCAAGCTCTTCGCTGCGATGATCAACGGCAAGCAGAATCTGCGCATCGGTTACATCCTGCTGGGTGGGTTCGACACGCATGCGGATGAGCTGCAGCACCATCCACAACTGATGCAGACCCTCTCACAGGCGGTGGGAGCGTTCGTCTCGGATCTGGAAGCGAAAGGGACCGACGGGGACACCCTCATCCTGACCTGGTCGGAGTTTGGTCGGCGGGTTGCCGAGAACTCGAGCGGCGGAACCGATCACGGTACGGCCGCCCCACTCTTCGTGCTTGGTGGAGGCGTCAAAGGAGGTGTCTACGGCGAGCCGCCCAATCTGACCGATCTTGACTACGGCAATCTCAAATTCGCGGTCGACTATCGCAGCGTCTATGCGACGGTCCTCGAACGCTGGCTCGAAGCCGACTCGACTGCGGTGCTTGGCCAAACCTTCAACCAGCTTCCACTGCTGTAGCGCATTTCGTCGCACGATCGTCCACTGGTGGCGGATAGGGCAACCTGTTCGCCACCTCACCACATGTCCATCATTTCACCTGAACCATTAGACAGGGTGATTCGGAACCAAGGGACGTTCGGATCGAGCCTCGGTCCTCCCATACTGGGCTTGGTTGACGTCCACGCTGGGTGGCAACCCAGTGAAACGAACGATCCAACAGGAAGTCAGCACGGGAGGGCAACGAATGACATCATGGTTCTCAACCGAAGGACTTGCCCGCGTCAGCGCGAGACATCCATGGCGTGTGATAGGGCTGTGGATAGTGCTGCTGGCGTTGGGCGTGGTCGCGGCGTCGGGACTCGGAAACGCGCTTTCGACCGACGCGAACTTCACGAACAAGCCTGAATCGGTCAGAGGTAATGACCTGCTGACGGCTCGATTCCAGAATTCATCGCCAGTAACTGAAACGGTCATCATCCGATCATCGTCCGCAACCGTCGATGATCCGGCGTTCCAGCAGGCGGTTCAGCAGGATGCAGCCAAGCTGACTGGGCTGAAGGACGTGGTGACCTCCGTCGTGACGTACTACGATGCCAAGGCCGCCAACTCTCCGCAGGCCAATCAGATGGTCTCGGCCGACCGACACACAACGATTCTTCAAGTGAATCTTGGGAACGATCTAAGTGCGGCAAACAACCATGCGGACGAGTACATCAACACCATCAACAGTCTGAACTCGAATGCGTTCGAGGTCTTGACTGTTGGTAGCATCAGCACCAATCACGAGTTCAACAACATCTCCAAGACGGATCTATCGACGGCTGAGAAATACTCGCTGCCGATTACGATTCTCATTCTCGTCATCGTCTTTGGCGCACTCATCGCCGCCTCGGTGCCGCTGATCTTGTCGGTAGCGTCAATCATCGTGGCGCTGGGCCTGACCGCGCTGGTAGGACACGTGATGACGTTGTCCTTCTACGTTGAAAATATGATCTTCATGATCGGTTTCGCGGTTGGCATCGACTACGCGCTCTTTATCATCTCTCGCTATCGCGAGGAGCGCAGCCACGGCGTGCAGAAGCTCGAAGCGATTGCCGCGACGGGGCGCACCGCGAGCAAAGCGGTCCTCTTTTCCGGGATGACGGTCGTATTCGCGCTCTCAGGCATGCTGCTCATGCCGTCGACGATCTTCCACAGCCTCGGAACCGGTGCGGTACTGGTCGTGGTGGTGGCAGTCGTGGCGATGCTGACGCTCATCCCGGCGTTGCTCAGCCTGCTGGGTGATCGCATCGATTGGCCGCGACGCCGCAAGTACAGCCAAGTTCCCGTTGCGACGACCGCTCGTTGGGATGATGACACGGTTCACAAGGGCTTCTGGGGTCGAGTCACGCGCGTGGTGATGCACCACCCGGCAATCGCCGCGATCCTGGCGATTGCACTGCTCGGTAGCGCGGCGATCCCGTTCTTCCAGTTGCAGCGTGGTCAGGCGGGTGTGTCGACCTTGCCGGAGGGTAACGTCAAGACCGCCTATGAGATTCTGAACAACGAATTCTCCGCGGGTGTGCTCGCACCGTATGAGATCGTCGTCGACGCCAACCAGAATTCGAGCAGCCAGGCGGCCATCGATCGTCTGGCCAGCGAGATCAAACAGGATTCCTCGTTTGTGCCGAACGTGGATGTCACCTGGAATCAGAGCGGTAACCTTGCGCTGATAAAGGCGACTCTGAAGGCGGATTCCAACTCGCCGCTGGCTTACAGCACGTTGAAGCAACTGCGCGGCCAGTTGATTCCAAGCGCATTTGCCGGAACTGACGCCAAGGTGTATGTCACTGGAGCGACCGCGTTCAATGCCGACTTCTTCCACGTGATCGATGTCTATACTCCGGTGATCTTCGTGTGGGTACTGGGTCTGAGTTTCCTGCTTCTGCTGTTGGCATTCCGCTCGATCGTTGTTCCGTTGAAGGCCATACTGCTGAATCTGCTGTCGGTAGGCGCTACGTACGGACTGATGGTGCTGGTCTTCCAGAAGGGCTACCTGCACTCGCTGTTCGGCTTTCAGACATCCCCGACGATCGAAGCCTGGGTGCCGATCTTCCTCTTCTGTGTCCTGTTCGGGCTCAGCATGGATTACCACGTCTTCCTGATCAGCCGCATTCGGGAGCACTTCGATCAGACGCAACGCAATCGCGAATCGGTCGCGGTCGGTCTGCAGTCGACTGCCCGTCTCATTACGGGTGCCGCGCTGATCATGGTGGTGGTCTTCAGCGGATTCGCGGCCGGTCAACTGGTCGCATTCCAGCAGATGGGCTTCGGCCTGGCCGTTGCCGTGCTGCTGGATGCGACGGTCGTGCGCTCGGTGCTGGTGCCAGCGATGATGGCGTTGTTGGGGAACGCCAACTGGTATCTGCCGAAATGGCTTGCTTGGCTGCCTGATCTGCGCATCGAGGGAGAGGGCACGAGCCAGCCGCGGGAGGTTGTCGCGCCGGAACTGGCACTCCATAGCGCGGACTGAGCGGCACCAACACATCTTAGAAAGACGAAGCGAGGACCGGCACCTGCCGGTCCTCGCTTTCGCGTTCTTTCGTGTCGTTCCCTACAAGGCAGGGCGCTCAGAGATCAAGGCACTCCACGCGCCAAGCAGGAACACTACGGCGCCAGAGATCACGCAGTCCCAAAGAATGGACGCCACCGCGGAATCACCGAAGACCCACGGAGAGATGAAGACCCAGACGCCTATCGCGGCGTTAATCCAGCTCAGTGAGCTGAGCGAACCCGTGCCCCAGAGTCGAACACCCGAGAAGACGAGAACGACCGCGCCGCTAATGACGAGATTCCACGTCATCGCGGTGAAGTTATTGAAACCAAGAACCCAAGGCGAGATGATCACCCAAATGGCGAGTGCGAAATTGAGGCCACTTGGGACAGCTGCTGGCGTTGTTCGCCATGTAGTCATACAGCGTCTCCTTCATTGCTTGTCCACTGTCGATCTCGCCTCACCCTCCGGTGATTCCGGATACCGGCTCGTCGCCGGCAATGGTGGTCTGAAGCTCACGACAGCTTCTCGCGAACGGTCTTTACGTATTTGCACCGTTACGTGCTGAAGTTGACCGCAGATGATGAACCCCGCGTCCATCACACTTTTGTATACTTCAAGTGCCGTGCCATCGATCAGACAATCCATCAGACTCCCGATAAATTTGAACAGACGATTGATTTGTTATAGGCTATGCAACAGGCGCTGCTCGGCCGATACGGCAATTCCGTCCTGAAAACCCACGGATCGCGTCAGTCTTGAGCGCAGAATTCGCGCGGGAAGTGGGCGCTCGTGCCGATCCGCACATCTGGACGCCACTTCATTTGCCAGCGGAATTCAGATCGAGCAAAGGCTGGCAGCTTCGTTCGGAGAGTGACGAGTGAGCTGATTTGCGCTCGGTGGCCGACGAAGTGGTGCTCTTGCGCCGCTGCATCGCGTTTGTGGCTTCTCGGGCGAGTTGGCCATCGAAGACGCGCAAAGCGGCCCGAATGCCATTACTGCGATTTGGTTTCGTTGGTGACTTTGTCGGTGCGACATTGCGAATTGATCGGGGAGTGGCATCATCACCTCGACGACGGCAATCGGTTTTGTCGGAAGCAAATGCCATGGAGATCTGTTTTCCCAGTGGGGTCGTGGTTCGGGCAGCGGGCCTTGCGGATCGTGACAAGAATGCCGACTGGCGCGAATTTGGGCTCTATATGGACAGCCGCTGGGATCCGAATTGGCCGAGCAGGATGATCGAATGGCCAGACTTCGGTGTGCCGACTCGTGACGTGGATGCGGCGAGATCCATCGAGGAAGCTTATGGAGCCGCACTAACCGGCTGTCACGTGGAAGTAGGATGCGCCGGAGGGCTCGGTCGTACCGGAACAGTGCTGGCGTGCATGGCGGTTCTGTCGGGCGTCAATGCTGACGAAGCGGTTAGCTGGGTTCGGGCCAATTACGACTCACGTGCCGTCGAGACCGTCGACCAAGAATACTGGGTCGAATGGTTCGCCCACCAGGTCGAACGACACTGAAGGATCTCGGATTTGCCTCAGCCATACCCGGAGACAGGGCCAGGTGGACAATGGTGTACACTGAGCGAAATCGCCTCTCGTTGCCGTCAGTTCTTCTGGTGCCATGTGATTGACCCTAATTTCGTAATGTCCTGTGCATCGAATCGATCATCTGACGAGATCGAGCCTCTGGGCTCGTTCTGATCGGAAGGTCACAATGTCGCTCGAAGACGAGCTGTCGTCGAAGCCCCTTCCCCAGCATGAATCTCCAACATCAGTCGAGTCCGATTCAGATTCGGTTTCTTCTGCGGTGTCGACGGGACCGTGCCGCGAGCTGGGAAGAGTCTCCTTTCCACTGGAGATGTTCAAGTCGGCGTTTGATACGTCGCCCATTGGGCAGGCGTTGCTAGACGCGAATCTTCGTCTGGTTGCGGTGAACCAGGAGTTTACGCGGATCGTCGAACAGCGAACGGATGTGTTGTTGGGTCAACCGGTGACGTCCGTCTTTCCTGGGCTGACGATTCCCAGGCCGCCTTCAACCACGTCAACACATCTCACCAGTCACTCGCCGATTGATTTGGAGATAGATCTGCCCCCGTCCGGAACGCCGAGGAAGCCGAAGGCGACGCTGCGACTGCAATCTATTGAGCTTACGGCCAGTGAGCGGCTGTTCCATCTCACCTTGATGCTGAGCGATCGGGCGTCCATCATCGCGAGCCGCCGAGCGGTGAAGCAGGCCGATGCAGCACGCCGTGACGCCGAGGTCTCTGCCGATATCGTCGAACGCATCCTCGGCATCACCGACGTGGCCCTGGCACACATCGACCTGAATGACCTGCTACGGGAGTTGCTGGGGCGCATTCGGGACGTGCTGGGAACGGACGAAGCCAGCATCTTGCTCATCGATCCAGGTGAGGAATCATTATCGCTGCGCGTGTCGTTGGGTCCGGATCAGCTTGTCCGAAGCCCGGTGAGGGTGCAGATCGGCGCTGGATTTGTCGGGCGCATTGCCGCGACACGAGAGCCAATTCGGCTTGATGACACGTCGACCTTCCAATTCTCGAATCCACGCATGGTGAAGCGGGGCGTGCGCTCGCTCATGGGCGTGCCGATGCTGCTCGACGATCGATTACTTGGTGTGGTTCACGTTGGCAGCAGGACTCCGCGGCACTTCACCGAGAGTGACCTGCACTTGCTGGAACTGGCGGCGGCGCGCATCGCGCTGGCGGTCGATCGTGCCAACCTGTTCGAGGCCGAGCGCGTCGCTCGCGCTGTGGCAGAGCGGGCACAACGCCGCAACGAGTTCCTGGCAAAAGCGAGCGAGATCCTGTCGTCATCGCTCGATCGCCAAGCCACGCTCGGTGCGCTTGCACGGTTCGCCGTTCCAGAAGTGGCGGATCTGTGCACAATCAATCTGATTGATCCAGATGGCATGGTACGTGTCGTGGCGGCCGCCGCTACACCTCGATTTGATTCTCTGGTACCTGATAAGGGCAAGCTTCACCCACGAAGAATCGCGGACTGCCCATCCGTGCGCGAGATCATTCAATCTGGAGTTCCACTCTTCCTCGAACAAGCTACTGATGAGTTTCGTCAGCAGATTGCCATTAGCCCGGAACACCTGGAGCGCTTGCGCGAATTCGACACCGCTTCAGTGATGCGCGTACCGCTGAAGGTCGGCGGAAGGGTTATCGGCATTCTCACGCTCTGGGCTGACGGGGTCGATCGACGCTTTCAGCAGGAAGACCTGACGCTCGCCGAGGATCTCGCCCATCGCGCGGCATTGGCCTCTGACAACGCCCAGCATTACGAAGAGGCACAAGGAGCGATTGGCGCGCGTGACGAGTTCATTTCGATCGCCTCACACGAGTTGAAGACGCCACTCACCACGGTCAAAGGGTACGTGCAGCTCCTGCGTCGTCACCTGCACAGTGACCAAGTGGATGACGAGCGGGTGAATCGTACCCTCGGACAATTGCAGGATCAGGTCAGCCGTTTTGAGGAGCTGATTGACGAACTACTCGATGTGTCACGCATTCAGAGCGATCGTATTCGACTGAACTACGAGGAATGCGATCTGGCTTATCTGGTAAGCCAGATCGTGGAACGAGTCTCTCAGGCCTATGAACAGGACTCGCCGCATTCCGTTGACATTTCGGCGTTGGAGCCTGCTTGGGGTGTCTGGGATGCCTCCAGGCTCGATCAGGTCATTACCAATCTCGTTTCGAACGCCTTCAAGTATTCGCCGGTCGGAAGCCACGTTCGCGTCGAGTTGCGGCAATTAGTAGATTGGGTCGAGCTCGACGTGACGGACCATGGAATCGGTATTCCTCAATCAGAGCACGACCTGGTCTTTCAGCCGTTCACGCGGGGCCGAGGTGCGAGCGACGTCGCCGCCGGAGCCGGGCTCGGCCTGTACATTTCGAATGAGATCGTGCAACGTCACGGCGGAACGTTGACGTTCCAGAGCAAAACTGGCCTACAGACGACCTTCGTGGTGAGATTGCCCCGACGACCCGCACCGGGAGCGGCGTTCGGCGAACAGTGAGCCGACGTGCCTGATTGACAAAACTCAGATGCCTCCATCACTTCCCACAGCCGTGTGGACGTGGTAGGATGTGCGGGCCGGTATTCGAGACGGCAGATAGGGTAGTGATGTTTTACGCGTTAGAACGACAACTTTTGTGGCTTGAGGTTGAGGATTGCGACGTTGTTTGCAGCTTCAATCTGTCCATTGTCGCGAAACCTACGCGCAAACCCGCCCCTAGGTGCGGGCTCGTTCCCGCTTGTCTCGGATTTCAAGGAGGGTGTTACTCCTGACGGCACCAAGACTTGAGAGTTCCGAGCGGCGGTGAGCGAACTGGCTCACCGCCGTATTGTTTTTGTGTGCGGTTGTTAATCGTTCGTTAGAAACAGGGAGTTCGAGAAACGATGGGTACGTGTCCTGAGTGTGGTGGCGATCTGGGGCTTGACTCGGTTGAGGCGGGCGAAATCGTCCAGTGCCCCGACTGCGGCGTTGAGCTCGAGGTGCTCGAGACCGATCCGCTGACGCTCGGCCTGGCACCGGCCGAGGAAGAAGACTGGGGCGAGTAGGTCAATTGATGAGGATCGCGTTACTCGCCGACCGCTTGCGAGTTGAGGAGCGGTTACTGACTGAAGCGTTCAGCGCTCGAGGGCATGAGATCGAACTCGTCGGCCCGGCCTCTCTGCGCGTTGCGTTCGCGGACGCGGGCAAAGTGAAGATCGCGCAGACAGGATCGCAGCCAAACCAAGACTTCGCCTTCGATCTGATGCTCGATCGTGGAGTTGCCACCACTGAACGGGCCGCACTGGGCGCGCTCGTCGCCAGCATGGGTATGACAATGGTCAACCGGCCAGCGACGACCCGCTTGCTTGCCGATCGTCTCGCCGCAATTCGGCACCTGACGTTCGCCAGCATTCCGGTGCCATCGACAATTGCCAGCTTCGGCGAAGCCGCGACCTTCGACGCTATCTCGACGCTAGGCTATCCAGTCTTGCTCAAGTCGATCGTCACCGATCGCGCTTATCCGACGGCGATTGTGGAAGATCGAGACGCTGCCGAAGCGATGATCGAGCATCGGACCACGCTGGGAGACGAGCGGGGTGTGCTGGTACAACGCTTCGTCGCCGGACCGAGTCGCTCGATCCGGCTCGTCGTTGTAGGGACCGATGTCGTGGCGATCGAGCAACGGACGCTTCGCGGCTGGCGACCGGCAGCGGATACCGCCTATGAACCGTTCGAGGGCGAGACATCGGCGCTCAAGTCGTTGGGGCAGCAGGTGATCGAGCGCCTGGGCAGTGGAACGTATAGCGTCGAAGTGCTCGAAGCAGAAACTGGTCCGGTCGTGGTTGGACTGGGCAATCTCGTCGACTTCCGTTCAATCGCCGCGCGCGAGATCGATATCGCTGGTTCGATCGCCGAATTCGCCGTAGGGCAGCTGACGGTCCTGTCGGGAGGCGAGCGCGTTGGTTAAGGACGTCGACCGGTCCAGCGCGCGCACGATCGACGTCCTCGAGGGACTGGTGCGGATCCCGAGTCTGTCGCGGAACGAAACACGGGCCGTCGAATGGTTGTGCCAGCGCATGACCGACCTCGGATTCGCGGCTGGACGGGACGAGGCAGGCAACGCTGTCGGAACACGCGGCGACGGCCCGCTGGAAATCATGCTGCTTGGGCACATCGACACCGTGCCAGGGGAACCGGTGGTCGAGTTTCGGGATGGCGCGCTATATGGCCGCGGCTCTGTCGACGCAAAAGGGCCACTGGCGACGTTCGTCGTAGCCGCTGCCCGGGCGAAACTGGCAGAGGGCACGCGCGTTACGGTTATCGGAGCGGTCGAAGAAGAGGTCATGAGCTCGCGCGGCGCCCACTGGCTGGTCGATCATGTGGCGGCGCCATCTGCGGTTGTCATCGGTGAGCCCAGCGGATGGGACAGTGTGGTGATCGGTTACAAAGGTTCGATCGCCGTGAAATACACCGTCTCGTGCCCGATGTCCCACTCAGCTGGACCTGAACCGACTGCGGGCGAGCTGGTGGTGGGGTTCTGGAACCGGCTCACGCAATGGTGTGCGCAGCAGAATGGCGGTGAGGCCAACGGGTTCAACACCGTTGATCCGACGCTGAATGCGATCAACTCGTCGTCCGATGGGATCACCGGGTCGGCTGAGTTACACGTCGGTATGCGGCTTCCACCGAAATTAGGCCCAGCGGACGTCATCGCCGCGTTGCATGATCTGGCCGAGCAAGGGGACGTGCAGGTCAGTGTGAACGCAGCGGCGTTTCGTTCTGAAAAGCGCTCGCCGTTGGTGAGTGGGTTTCTGGCCGGGATTCGAGCGGTTGGCGGCTTACCGCACATCAAGGTCAAGACCGGTACGTCGGACATGAATCTGGTCGGACCGGCCTGGGGCTGTCCGATCGTCGCCTATGGACCTGGCGACTCGCGACTCGATCATCAGCCAGACGAGCACGTCCTGCTGGCGGACGTGGAACGCGCGACCGACGTGCTGACGTCGGTCATCGAACGCATATCGGCGCAGCTTGCGTCAGGTCGCTGGGGAGGCGAAACGTGAACGAGGTTCGAATCGGCGTGCTCATGTCGCACGTCCGAGCGGAGGAGAAACAGCTGCTCGCGGCTATGGTGAAACGTGGAGTCGAGCCGGTGCGCCTGCTCGATCGCACGCTCGCCTTCGATCTCACCGACCTCTCTCACCCCCAGCCTACCCAGCTCGATCTGCTGCTCGATCGCTGCATGGCGCACGGCCGCGCCGCGGTCGCCTTACAGGTCTACGATGCTTATGGTGTTCGTTGCGTCAACACCTCGCAAGCGTCAGGCATTGCGGACGACAAGGTGGCGACGACTCTGGCGCTGGCGGTGGCTGGAGTTCCGACGATCAAGACGGCGGCGGCCTTTGACATCGAGTCGGCCCTGCGAGTCCTCGATGAGAAGATTGGCTATCCAGCGGTGCTCAAGCCTGTCACGGGTTCCTGGGGACGGTTGCTGGCCAAGGTCAACACTCCGGCCGCCGCGCGCAACTTGTTGGAGCACAAACGGGCGCTTGGTTCCTATCATCATGGCGTCTTCTACGTGCAGCAGTACATCGAGAAACCCGGACGCGATCTGCGGATTTTCGTGGTCGGTGACGAGGTGATCGCCGCGTCGTATCGAAACAACGAGCACTGGATCACGAACGTGGCTCGGGGTGCCATTTCCAAGCCATGTCCGGTCACGCCGGAGATTGCCGACATCTCACTCCGTGCCGCCAGATCGGTCGGCCTGGAGTTGGCGGGGATTGACCTGGTCGAGACGCCGGACGGCTACATGGTGATTGAGGTCAATACCGGTGCCGAGTTTAAGGGTCTGATACAGACGACCGATGTCGACATTCCTGGTCGAATCGTGGATTACGTGGTGAACGCCGCAGTGCGCGAGCACGAGACGAAGCACGCCCACGCGCTGCTTAACGGTCGCTAGGTCTGCCGGACACGCTCAGGGCGCATGGAGACAGTACGCGGGATAGAGGGAGAGAAACGCCACACCATGACACTCAATGCAGCCATTCTTGGAGGATCTGGCTACGCCGGGGGAGAGCTACTCCGCTTACTGCTGGCGCATCCTGAGGTGAACGTCACGCAGGTGACGTCGCGCAGCCGGGCTGGAAAATTCGTGCACACGGTTCATCCCAATTTGCGCAAACGGACGCAGTTGAAGTTCGTCACGCCGGACCAATTGGAGAAGGTCGACGTCCTTTTCGCCAGTATGCCGCATGGCGCGACTGCGCCGCAGGTCGAGACGCTGATGGAACTCGGCTCCATCGTGATCGACCTGGGGGCTGACTTCCGCCTGCGCAATCCCGCCGACTACGAGACCTGGTACAGCTGGACGCATCCGCATCCCGACATGATCCCGAATACCGTCTATGGCATGCCGGAGTTACATCGGGACGAGATTCGCGATGCCCGATACATCGCCAGTCCGGGCTGCACCGCGACTGCCTCGATTCTCGGCCTTGCGCCGCTGTTTCGAGCCGGTGTGGTCGATCCGCAATTTCCGGTCGTAATCGACGCAAAGACGGGTTCGTCTGGAGCCGGAGCTGATACCAGCTTGTCTGGCCATCACCCGGAACGGAGCGGGGTTATCCGGCCGTTCAAGCCGACCGGGCATCGTCACAGTGCCGAAATCATCCAGGAACTATCGGTCGACGGCAGCCAGCCGGACATCGCGTTCGGCGTGACCAGTGTAGAAGCAGTGCGCGGCATTCTGGCCACCTCCCACGTCGTCCTGAAGGAGCCCCTGGCTGACAAGGATCTGTGGAAGATCTACCGCGGCATGTATGGCCAGGAGCCATTCATCCGTCTGGTGAAAGAGGCGGGTGGCGTGCACCGTTTCCCGGAACCCAAAATCCTCTCCGGCACGAACTATTGTGACGTGGGCTGGGATCTGGAGGGCTCCGGTAAGCGCGTGGTGGTGCTGGCGGCCATCGACAATTTGATGAAGGGCGCCGCTGGCCAGGCGGTGCAGGCGATGAACATTCGCTGCGGGTTCGAGGAGACGCTCGGGCTCGATTTCGCGGGCCTGCACCCGATATAGGAAGACGCTACGTTCGCGGGGGCGTGACCCGTATGCGCGTACCCCGCGTCGCCGACTTTGTGCCGGGCGATTGCTACGTTGGGCGACGCATGCGGATCACGCCACCACGACGGAATCATGGTTGGTGTCAAATCGACAGTAGCAAGAGGAAACGTTGGAGGTAAGCGCGAAGCATGCTCGTCGTCAAATTGGGCGGAAGCGCCGGAATCGATCCCGCCACCACACTCGATGATCTCGCTGAGTTGGTGAAAACCGAACGCGTGGTCTTCATCCACGGTGCCAACGCGCGTATGGACGAGTTCGAGCGCAAACTTGGCCGCGAGCCTCGACTAGTCGAATCGAGGAGTGGTCAGGTAAGCCGATTCACCGACGCGGAGACGATGGATACCATGCTCGCCATTTACGCGGGCATGGTCAACAAACGCCTGGTCGAGGCGTTGCAGTCCCGCGGCGTCAACGCGGTCGGTATTAGCGCGTTGGATGGGCGTATCGCTCGCGGTCGACGCAAGGACACGCTGCGCGCGATCGAAAATGGTAAGCCCAAGATACTGCGAGGCGATTACGCGGGTAGCATCGAAGAGATCGACACGACGCTGCTCGATCTCTTGCTCGACAACGGATATCTGCCGGTGCTCACTCCGCCTGCGTTGAGCTACGACGGCGAGGCGATCAACGTGGATGGCGACAAGCTCTCGCTGCAGGTGGCGATCGCCCTGAGGGCGGACGCGCTGATCATCATGTCGAATACCGCTGGTCTGCTGGCGGACGTAAACGATCCCCAATCCTTGATCACGGATATCGACGTCAGCAGTGACGAGAGTGTCGAGTCGGCGATGAGCGCGGCCGGAGGCCGCATGAAGAAGAAGGTACAGGCGGGCTGTGATGCCGTCGCAGCAGGGATCGGTCAGGTGGTCTTTGCCGACGCGCGTCTCGAGCGGCCGGTGAGTCAAGCGCTCTCCGGAGTGGGAACGGTGCTGCGGTCGGGCGCAGCGATTGGAGTGAACGAGTGAGCCAGACGGCAACCGACCAGATCGTGCAGCGCGACAAAGACCTGCAGCCGCCGCTGTATGCCAAGCGTGATATCGCGCTGGTGCGTGGCGATGGCGCCTATCTCTGGGATAGCGACGGCAAGCAGTATCTCGACTTGATGAGCAACTACGGTGTGAATATCCTGGGGCACAACCATCCCAGAGTGACCGAGGCCATCACACAGCAGGCGTCGACGCTGCTGAATTGTCACCAGTCGTTCGCCAATGATGTACGCGTGGCACTGCTTGAAAAACTCATCTCCGTTGCTCCAGCCGGATTGAATCAGGTGTTTCTCTCCAACTCCGGCACGGAGGCGATCGAGGCCGCGCTGAAATTTGCCTGGATTGCCAGTGGACGCACCAAGATCGTGGCGGCCAAGCGAGGCTACCACGGTCGTACCATCGGCTCCCTGGCGGCCACGGCCGAGAAGAAGTACCGCGAACCGTTCGAGGCCGAGTTGGCCGAATCGACGCATGTGACGTACGGCAACGTCGACGAATTGGCTGACGCGGTCGATGAACAGACGGCAGCCGTGATCCTCGAGCCCGTGCAGGGCGAAGGGGGCGTTCACGTTCCGAGCGACGATTACCTGCAAACGGTGCGAGAGATCGTCACGGCGAAGGGCGCGTTACTGATATTGGACGAGGTGCAGACCGGTTTTCGCACCGGCGCCTACTTTGCCTGCCAGCACGTCGGCGTCGTGCCGGATCTGCTGGTCACCTCGAAAGGGCTGGGCAACGGCGTGCCGATCGGTGCGACCTTCATGTCGGCTCCCATCTCCGAGATGCTATCGGGCGGCGTGCATGGCACGACCTTCGGCGGCAACCCGCTGGCCTGTGCCGCTGCCCTGGCGACGCTGACCACGCTGGAGTCGGACAATCTGATCGACCACAGTGCCGAGATCGGCAGCTACCTTGTCGACCAGATCAGAGGCCTGGGTCATCCGAAGATTCGTGACGTGCGCGGCAAAGGGATGATGATCGGCGTCGAGTTGAAGATGCGCGCCACACCTGTCTTGCGCGGACTGCAGGAGAAGGGCATGCTGGCGCTGATGGCCGGTAGTCTGGTCATTCGCATGCTGCCGCCGTTGATCCTATCCAGGGAGCAGGCGGACGTGGCGGTTCAGACCTGGCCGAGGTGCTGGGGTAGCGTCCTTTCCCCATCAAGCGCATTCACATGGTTCGGGCGGGCAATTTGTGCCTGCCCGATTTGGTTGTGGAGGCCACCTGAGATCAATGCGCCGGGTCAATGGCAATCGACGATCTGGGTGTCGGCGAAGGTTATCTTTGCCCCTCCGCAGTGAGTCTTACCGTCCCGTTTGCGCGCAACTTGGGGAACGTGGGAGGACACGCGGGCGCACTGCAGTGCGCCCCTACCTTGAAAATGTTGAATATCTTGTAGGGGAGGACCTCGTGTCCTCCCACGTCATTGGGTTTGTGCCCTCGCCGTCGCGTTCCATCTCCGGTGCTCGACCGTTTTTAGGCACATCGACATCAATCTGCCTGTCAGTTCACCCACCGTTCCGGTAGCGGATGGCGTCGAACTCGGGGACGAGGTCATTGCGCACGTAGACACGGAAATTGGTCGATTGCACCGGCGCCGGTAGCTCTCGATAGACAACCCAACGGAAGATTTTGCCCTGCTCCTGCGGATAGCGCATCTCGCCGATCGAATGCAGCACACTGCGAGCAACATCGAGAAGGCTGAATGGCGGGAGCTTCCCGTCCTGATAGTTCTGCCGCGATGGGTCGGTGATGTCTGGCGCGTAGGCGAACTCGCGGTAGGTCTTCTCCTCCGGAATCCACCAGCGCATGGGCATCTGGTACATGGTGTAGTTGTTTTTCAGCACTGATGTGAGGTTCGGATTCGTATTCGCGTTGTCCGAACCCATCAACACGATCGGCGCACTAACTTGCGAAGGCAGCTGATTGCCGTAGTAGTGAATCTGCGTGAAGTTGTGCAGGTACCACCAGAACGGCCAGGAGGTAATGTCGTCGAACCAAATGTTGAGCGACATGTTGCCAGTCTGCTCGATTGACAGCTGGGTCAGATCGTGTGTCACCTGCGGTACGTAGGGGCTGGTCTGCACGTAGATCAGCATGTCCTTCGGAACGTCGCCCTCACGATAGGTCAGGCGCCATTCCTGATGTACTTGCAGCAGCAGAAGTCCAACTACCGTGGTGACGAGCAGCCCTGTTACCGCAGTGCGTGGACCAAGCCGAGCGACGCCGATCCCGATCACAACCAGGAAAGCCAGCACCGGAAGCCCCAGCATCAACCACCAATGTGCGGCTGCGTCGGGGCGAACCAGATGTACCAAGGTGTTGCCACTTCTGGAATACGGACCGTCCGAGGCCCAGGTCAGCAAGGCAAGGCCGACCGCGCCGACGGTCAATAGCGCGCCGCTGAGGATTAGCAAGTCGTTGCGACCGCGGGAGCGCCATCGCCGCCATTGTTGCTCCAACCAACCGAGTGCATCCCCAACCATCATGGCGCTGAGCAGGATGAGCGGCAGGGCAATGTGAACCGTCAGCCAGGGCATCTTCTCGCCAGCCCAGGAGAGGATGGCGAACATCATCACCCCCCAGAAGGCGATGAAGAGGCGTACCCACCAGCGATGGTCGAATGGAATACGTCGACGCCAACCAACGAGGGTGTCCTTGAACAGCAATATGCAGGCGATCGGGAAGAGAATGACACCGATGAATTCGTACTGCGGCACCAGCAGCACGTAGTAGAACCAGGGCTCCTGTCCACGCTGAACGCCCTGCTGGCCTAGCCAGTAGCCGAGCGCGCCGAAGCTGCCGGTGGCCAGTCCGATCATGTTGGTGAAGAGGCTGGTGTAGAGAACGACGTAGATCAGGAGTCCGAGACCGATGGCCGCGGCCAGCGCGCGCCGATCGAGCAGCATGGCGCGGAGTGCGGCGGCTGTCGACTCCTCCGGGGAGTCTTCGGTGAAACTGTCGATCCAACCCCGCTCGGGATCCTTGCGACGATTCAGCACGACGATCGCCGCTCCGAGCGCCAGCGCGCCGATGGCCAGGGCCGCGATGACCAGAGGGTGGAAGATCAGATCGAGGGCAAATGTACGGAGTTCGGCGCCGGTCGGATTGGACCACGGGATACTCGGCAGCGCGGGCGCGCCGAGGAACGACATGGCCTTGGCGACGACCAGGAATGCCGCTCCAGCGGCCGCGCCGATGCCGAGCAGCACGGGAGCGATGCGCCAGATCGCAGCCACGATCAGGTAAATGCCAAAAATGAAGAAGACGATGAAACAGACTTCTTTGGTGGTGGTCAGAAACCCGGTCGCACCCGCGGCGAGCAGCATCCAGCGAGCCGAAGGTCGTTCGACATAACGAACGATACCGATGAAGAGCAGGAACGTGCCAATCAACGTATAGACGTCGTGTCGGATGAATCGGCTGTAATAGAGGATTGAAGGCGAGAAGAGTAAGAAGACGCTCGCGGAGAGCGCTCCCCAGCGACCGAGGTGCTTCGGTCCGCGGAGCAACCACGGCAACATCACGATGGCGACGCCAGTCGCGGCGGGCATGAAGCGAGCGGTGGCGTCGGTCGCGCCGAACAGGAGTGTGATCAGCGCATTGGCGTGAAAGAGAAACGGCCCATGTAACAGTGGGTCATGCGTATAGCCGCCGCCAATGGCGTAGATCCAGGAGTAGTAGGCATGCTCTGACTCGTCGTGATGCAGTGCGCGCGATCCGAGGTCCCAGAAGCGAGTGAGGATCGCGGCGACGAAGATGAGGAAATACGCGATCTGTTCGACGGTCGGTTTGTTGAAGCGACTGACCGGACCGGTGACGGCGATCCTGGTGGTGTCAGTGTCGAGACGAATTCCGGTCAGCCCCTGTGATGTGTCGGAGATTGATTCCACTATGAGCCCCAGTAGCCGTTTGCGCACCGATTGCTTGCGGGAGGAGTATGCCAGTTTCGCGGCGGAGGCGGAACATCGGGCAGCAGTTTGTCGGGCGATGACTCAGCCCTGCAGTCGCGCGTCACGGCGCTTACCAGCGAAGAAGACTTCACGGCGAGAAATGATAGCACTGGGGAGGAGGGTGCGAACGACTCTGTCGTTTAGGATCATTGCCGGACTTGCCAGAGAGCATCTGTTATAAACGACCAAGCGTCCATCAGTGACGATCTGCGAATTGCTTGTCTGTCAGGAGGCGGCGAATGACCATTCCGGGCTTCAAATTTGTGATGCTGCCGATGCTCCAACTCGCCTCTGATGGCAACGAACACACGGTGCCGGAGGCTGTAGATCGTTTGGCGGACCATTTCAACCTGAGTGCCGAGGATCGATCCGAACTGCTTCCGAGTGGTACCCAGCGTCGTTTTGACAATCGGGTTGCTTGGTCAAGAACATATCTCAAGCAGGCTGGCCTCTTATGCTACCCCGGCCGAGGGAAATTTAAGCTTACAGATCGCGGAAGAGAGGTCCTTAGCGAGCGGCCGAATCACATTGACGTTCCCTACTTGATGCGATTTCCAGAGTTCGTCGCAACGAGATCGAACGCTCATTCGGGTTCTCACAATATTCTTCAGGTCATTGGTGAAGACGAAACGAATGATCAAACGCCCGAGGAAGCGCTGGAGACAAGTTACCAGCGGTTGAAACAGGATCTGGCGCAGGAGATGCTCATGCGAATCAAGCAGGCGCCTCCGAGCTTCTTCGAACAAACGGTGGTCGATTTGCTTGTGGCAATGGGTTACGGCGGTTCACGTCGGGATGCTGGTCAGGCAGTTGGTCGCACCGGTGACGAAGGCATCGACGGAATCATCAAGGAAGATCGGCTCGGACTTGACACGGTGCTGCTGCAGGCCAAGCGCTGGGAAAGCGCGGTTGGACGCCCGGTGGTGCAGGGTTTCGCCGGAAGCCTTGCGGGATTTCATGCAAGTAAAGGAATCTTCATTACGACCTCTCGATTCACCGACGACGCTCGAAACTACGTTCAGAACCTGGGTATGAGGATCGTTCTGATCGACGGTGAACAACTCGCTGACCTGATGATCGAATATGGTGTTGGCGTGACTGAGGTGACGCGCTATTCAGGTTAAGAAGATCGACCTAGACTACTTCGAAACGGAGTAGCTCCTAGATAGGCTTGAGCACGAACACCGGGCTCGTCCGCGCGCACGGTTGCCTGGTTCGTTCTGGCTCCTGCAACCTTGGTCACCCGCTCCGCCGTTCGGCCGCATTCAATCCCTCCTGGGCTAGCGTATTCGACTGAAGTAGCAGCATAATGCGGCATCATCAGGGAGACGAAATGGAGTGAGGAGCGAGCGAGATGTCCTCCGCTGAACTGAAGCTGGACGAAAGCTATACGCGCCGCATCGCGCGGTTGGCTGGGATGCATCCAGACCGTGCGGCGATCGTCTTTGCCTCTATCTCCGGCGAAGAGCAGACGATTTCGTGGAGCGCGCTCGAGCGCTGGACGAACCAAGTCGCCCGTTTGATGATCGATCGTGGTGTCTCGACTGGCGCGATGGTCGTGACCGGCGTATGGAACTCGCCGGAGATGATCGCGTTTACCATTGGTGCCTGGAAGCTGGGTGCGCGGGTGCTGCCACTGCGCGCCGTTCTTCCGCCGCGTGAGCGGCACGCGATTTTGGAGTTAGCACAGCCCGCACTGGTCCTGTCCGAGTGGGATGAAGCTGCCTGGCCAGCCATCCGACCTGGCGAGTTGAGTGCCGCGGACGACTACCCGGACGATCCCCTTCCTGACTTGCAGCACCCCGGCAAGGCGATCGGGTCGGGCGGTTCGACTGGCCATCCAAAGTTGATCATCGATCCAGCCTGGAATCCCATCGCTGGAGTCGAGAGTGGGCGCAGACTCGGCACCAGGCAAGGCCAGATTCAGCTCATGGCTGCCCCGCTCTATCACAACTCGCCATTCTTGCAGGCCTTCACCGGTCTGGCCGACGATCACACGCTGGTGATGATGGAGAAGTTCGACGCCACGCGTGCAGCCGATCTGATCGAGCGTTATCGCGTGTCGTATGCCTACCTCCCGCCGATCCTGATGCGTCGTCTCGCGCTCATGCCCGACTTCTGGGAACGTGATTTCTCCAGTTTTGACGCGATGCATTCGTCCGCTGCGGTCTGTCCAGTGTGGCTCAAGCAGGCGTGGATCGAAAAGCTCGGGGCGGAAAAGGTGTATGAGGTCTACGGTTCGGCCGAAGGGATCGGCGCGACCATCATTCGGGGTGACGAGTGGCTCGCGCACAGAGGGAGCGTCGGTCGCTCGGTAACGAGTGAGCTTCGTATACTCGATGAAGTGCGCAACGAGTTACCGCCGGGTGAAGTGGGTGAGATCTTCTTGCGACGACGCGACGGATCGACGCCCTCTTTTCACTATGTCGGGGCCGCTCCGGTGAAGTTCACGGAGGATGGTTTCGCCAGCCTTGGCGATCTCGGCTGGCTCGATCGGGATGGCTACCTCTACATCGCGGACCGTCGGGTCGACATGATTGTCTCGGGTGGGGCTAACGTTTATCCGGCTGAGGTGGAAGCGGCGCTGAGCGAGCATGCCGGACTGGCGGACGTGGCGGTGATTGGCGTCCCAGATGAGGAGTGGGGTCGCCGGGTACACGCGGTAATCGAGTCGCATGATCCGGAGAATCCGCCCACCGTACACGAGCTCAACGCGCATGTGCGGGAGCGCATCGCCGCGTGGAAAGCGCCGAAGACCTACGAGTTCGTGGCGCAGCTGCCGCGCAACGAGGCGGGCAAGATTCGGCGCTCGGAACTCGCGACCGAGCGAGAATCAGGTTGGCATGACGGGATGCTCCGGGTGCATGCGTAACGCGAAGCACATCGCGAGAGGGTCGGTCGGGTCGAGATTAGTGTGAGTTCTGGCTCTACGCGAACGCCGGGTGCATGGGCGCTGGCCCGTGAACTCAATGCGATTGAGAAGCGTGGCCGTGAATGCAACAACATAGACAATCGGCTCGATGGCTGGTTCGCTGAATCGATTTGGCAGTCCCGCAATGGCGATCTTTGCGTTGTCCGTGTCGAGTCAAAACTCGGGCGATCGATTGAGCACGGATTGCCTGTAGCAGGAGCACGTCAGATTCGCAGCGGAGGCGGGATCAGGCTGCAATTTGATGGTCGATGACTCGGCCCGTGAGTATCGCTCGTGGCGTTGACCGATGAAGACGTCGTCGAGACGACGCGTGGCAGTATTGGCATGTTTCGCCGACAGTATGGCCCTGCTTTTGTGCCACAACATAGGCATCAGGTCAGCCCGTTCTGAAGAGACTTTGCTGTTCACGACAGGTCGCCTGAGTGCATTGATATCGACTCGAGTTGATCCGGTCGGAAGTTGTCCGACATTTCGATTGCTCTCAACAGACTGTCGCGGAGGAAGTTTTGGGTATCGTTGCTCACGACATTGATTTCAGAAGGGTTGTGTTTGTGCCGCGAATTGTTCAGACGCTTTCTGTTCCCATGAACGATCGCGGATCTCCAGTCGTAAATGGTCTTCGCTCGCTCGTAGATGCGCTGGCGTTCCTGCCCGTTGCGTCTCAGGAACAAAGGCAGACGCAGTGAGGCTCGATACCGGACCTCTGAAGTGGACTCCCGTGCGAAGAGCGATTCCAGCCCAATCCAGTGATCGACGATTTTATCTTCTGCTTCCGCGCGATCTAGAGCCATCGACCACTGACGAAGAGGGAAGTCGATGTGCTCTTTGTTCGAAGACTGAACGTAGTTTTGCCAGAGCCTCATCAGGCGCCGTGCCAGCTCGTTGTCGATGATAAACGTAGTCGGTTCCCTAGGAATTGAGACCAAGAGGGAATAATCCCATGTGGCCCCGGGCGTATTATAGAAGTGCGCGAATCGCTTTCTTTGTTTGTCACGGTTAGGATTCGAGCAGGATCACTCAGTGGTTACTACGTATCAAGCGATCCGCCGCTACCCGGTCAGGACTATTCTCATTGGCGTGATCCTTCTCGGTCAGGTTCTGGCCATCTACCTCGTGAGGGGACACAACGCCTTCTGGCCGGTCGCCATCCCCTGGTTTGTCAGTCTCGTCGCGGCGCTATGTCTGTGCGCTGAACCTTTCATCTCCGGACGCGGGGTGCGATTCTGGCATGTGAAGCTGTCGGCCTACTTTCCCGAGATCGCACTCGTTGTGGGCCTTGTTGCTTTGGCCGCGGCGCTGCGAATTCCATTCCTGGAGAGCCTGCCAAGCGGCATACACGGAGATGAAGGCGAGTTCGGCACCATTGCCGTCGCCGTGGCGCATCACCACGGTCCGGCGCCATTCGGCGTCGCGTTTCTCGGTGATCCGGCATTCTACCTATACGTGGTCGCGCCGTTCGTTGCGATGCTCGGATCGACCATGGAGGCGATTCGCCTGCCGTCGGCGTTGTTCGGTACCGTGACCATCCCGATCGTCTACTTCCAGGTGCGAGAGCTATTTGGACGACGCGCGGCGACGATTGCCGCGCTGCTTCTTGCGATCTCAACCGTTCACATCCATTTCAGCCGTCTTGCCATCAACGTTATCGAGGTTCCGCTGTTTGCTTCGCTCAGTCTCTGGATGCTGGCACGCGGCATAGGTCGTCGCGACGATCGCTGGTATGTGTTGGCAGGTATGGCAGGCGGCTTCGGGTTTTACTTCCACTTTGGTGCTCGGCTGATCGCACCGATTCTCGTCCTGGTGTTACTCGGGCAGTTCCTGTTTGTACGCTCCGAGTGGCGCCAATGGTTTCGCGGAACGGTCCTGACGGGTATCGGGAGTCTGCTCGCGTTGTCGCCAATGATCACGCACGTGATCGGCAACCCGGAAGAGTTCTTCGGCCATATGTCGGAGCGGGGAATCTGGCAGCATTGGGACGATCTGGCGAAGCTGTTTCACACCGTGCCGTCGGACAAGGTTGGAATTCTTTGGGGCCAGACACAGCGGACCTTTGAGGCATTCTATTCGCGCCCGGATCCGCCTTATGGTGCATTCTTCTACACGTTCATGAATGCGCCATTGCTCGGCGACATTCTGTCGCTTTGTGCACTGGCTGGCCTGGTCGGATTCATGCTGCGTCCGCGCGACATGCGAGCCAGGCTGATCTTGATCTGGTTCATCATCCCGATCATTTTTGCGAGCATTCTGACTGACACAGCCGGGCAAGCGCACCGTCTGATCCACCCGCTGGTGCCTGCGATCATCGCGGCTTCGGTCGCGATCGACTGGGTAAGCCAGTTTGTCTGGTGTCGGTTGCCGAAGAAGCTTGCCCCGTGGGTGGCGCTGCCGATCATGGTCGTGCCGGTGGTCTCGAGTTTACCGACGACCGTGCACTACTTCGATTCGAGCGTTACTCAGGGACTCAACCCGGGTCTCACCGCTCAGGCCCGGTGCATGGAGGGCCTGCCTTCGGGGACGATTGCGCTGGTGGTGGGGAAGCCCTACGTCTATTCTGATTTCGGATCGAGCCGATTTCTGGCGCCCAATGTCGATCGGCGTGACCTCAAGGATCCACAAACTGATCTGCCGGTGCAGACCAATCATCACGGGCTTGTCATCCTGGTTTATGAATGGAACCGTGACCTGCTGCCGCTGATACGCTCCTACTATCCCAACGCTCCGTCGATTGAGATCAACCGGCCGCCCGGGCATCGCGTTCTGACCGTTCTCGCGATTCCGGGTCAGGGTCAGAGTGCCGCGACGCTGCTTGAAGATTGCCAGGCAAACGAGTCGAAGTAGCCAGATCGTTATTGTTCATTACTGCTCGGATCCTGGATGTGGCGGATGTAGCGCTCGGCTGAGCGTTTCACCTTGGCCTTGGCGTCGTGCATGATGTTGCGGCCGAAGGCGCCGTAGACGTGCTCGTAGTCGAACGGCTCCAGCACGTTTACGATGTGCTGCACCGAGCCGGGGTCGAGCGGGATCGAATTGGGGTAGCTGTACATGAAGCTAGCCCAGTTGCGATCGGCGATGACCTGAATCGTGTCACCGCAGAAGAGGACGCCTTTGCCTTCTGCGCCTCCGGCCCAATGCAGTACGGCCGCGCCGGGAAAGTGGCCGCCACAGCGGATGACGGTGAGCCCCGATAGCAGTTCGAGCGTGTCTCCATCCCAGAACGTGACGTTCGGTCCCACGCGCATGACGTAGCGCTTGTCGGCTTGCGGCAGGTGGATCGGCACGTCGCCGAGGGCGCTCGACCATTCATTCATGGTCGAGTAGTAGTGCGGATGCGAGAGGGAGATGGCCTCGATGCCGTTCCGTCGCTCGATCTCGGCGATGGTGGTCTCGTCGAGGTAGGTGAGGGTTTCCCAGAGCATGTTGCCCTGCTCGGTCTCAATCAGGAAGGCGCGCTGGCCGATGGCGAAGCTGGGCTCGGTGATGATGCCGGTGACGCCCGGTTCGACCGGATAGAAGTTGTTGTGATAGTGGCCACGCATCTGGGCCAGGGTGGTCCATTGCTGGCCGTTCGGCCCGACGTACTGCCGGTCGTCCTCGCAGATCGGGCAATGCTCCGGTGGGGTGGCGCTCGGCGGGAACTGCGTACCGCAGGTGACGCAGACGTAAGCGGCATTGCCCGATTCCGGGCCGTTGATGGCGGTATCTGAGAGCGGCATGTTCGTTCCCTCCAGGTCGGTGCGTGATTTGCGGCCGCGAGCAGACCTGCTTGAGGCCTGTGCTCGATCTTATCGTAGCGCCTGTGGGGACTCCGGTCATCCGAAGAATGTCGCACTCTCAATAAGAACATGTGTTCGCATGGATAGAGCGAGGTATGCGTTTGTTCGCTGCTTGCGCAGCGGGTGTGCCGTATCCGTTCCCGGCAACCTAGTGGCGGGGTACCCTCTGGGGGCTGGCCGCCGTCGTCGATAGACGGCGATTACAATCGGATTGCAGCTGCGTTTTCGTTGTGCTGATGAGGATTCTCATCTGTCGACGAAAGCCGACGACACCTGCTACGCGGCTACTCGCAGCCAGTACGTGACTTACATCAATCCGCGTGGAACCGGTGGGCTGACGTGGTGAGCGATGAGGAGCATCGCTCTTACCGGCGGAGATTGGCTCATACCCCATCGAAGGCGGGTGGGAAGGCGACGGTGCCGCGGACGCCTTCGAGCGCGCCGGGAGTGAGCTCCAGCACCATGAAGACCTCCTCGCGAATGGGGGTCGGGTAGGCGATCCCCTGCGGGATGGCCGGTTTGAAGCCGAAGCGCGGATAGTACCAGGGATGCCCGACCAGTACCACGATCCGCTCGCCCAATTCCCGCGCACGCGTGAGCCCCGCTTCGATCAGCCGCGCGCCGATCCCCTGATTCTGACATTCCGGCAGCACCGCGATCGGCGCCAGTACCAGCACCGGAATCTCCTCATCCTCAGTGCGAATCGCTGCCCGGCTGAAGAGGACGTGACCGACGATGCGGTCTGCCTGCTCGGCCACCAGTGACAGTTCGGGGATGAACCCATCAGAGGCGCGAATGGCGTCGACCAACTTTGGCTCGGCGTCGCCTGCGAACGCCAGGCGATTGACGTCGTAGATCGCCGCTCGGTCGCCGGACCGCTCCGGACGGATCGATACGTCGCCGCTCATCATTACCCCTTCTTAACTCACCAGCATCGGTTTATCGGCTTCAGTCGGTTCTGGCAGGCGTCACCTGACCAGTCTGCCATGACCGTGCGACACATGGATATGCCTATGGCCAGCTACGTGGAGCTTCATCTCCACACCGCCTTCTCCTTTCTCGATGGCGCGTCGCTGCCGGAGGAAATGATCGCCAGGGCCGCGGATCTCGGCTACACCGCCCTGGCGTGCACCGACCACGATGGTCTCTACGGCGCGATGGAGTTTGCCCAGGCCGCGCACTCGGCCAATATCCAGCCGATCACCGGTGCTGAACTCACTCTTGACAATGAGTCACATTTGACCTTCCTCGCTGAAACCTCCACCGGCTACGGAAACCTCTCCCGCCTCATCACCGCTGCCTACCACCACGGTGAACGTCGCGGTCGCATCCTCCCCCCACCACGACTCGATCCCAACCTGCTGCCACAACATGCTGACGGACTGATCCTGCTGACCGGCTGTCGCCAGAGCGATCTGGCCCGGCTGGTCGACGCTGGGCGGCTGCGCGATGCCGAGGTTCTGCTGCGGCGCTACATCGACTGGTTCGGCCCGGATAACGTCGTCGTCGAGCTACAGCAGAATCTTGTCTTTGGCGATACCCGGCGCATCGAGCTACTGGTGCAGCTGGCCGACCATCTGGGTTTGCGCTATGCCGCTACCGGGAACGTCCACTATCACGACCGTTCCCGTCATCGGCTGCAGGACGTGCTGGTGGCGATCCACAGCCACTCGACGCTAGATGGTTCGCATCGCGAGCGGCGGCCGAACTCGGAGTTCTACCTGCACTCGCCGGAGGAGATGGCCGAGCTCTTCAGCCGCTATCCTGCCGCCCTCAGTACCACGCTCGAGATCGCCGAGCGTTGTGCCTCCTTCGATCTGACGCGCGATCTGGCCTATCGCTTCCCTGACTACCCGACTGAGCCGGGTGAGACACCGGACGACGTGCTGGCGCGCGTCTGTCGCCAGGCGTTGCGGGAGCGCTACAGCGAGAACCAGGCTGAAGCGGAGGCGCGGCTCGATCAGGAACTGACGTTGATCGCCCAGCATAAGCTGGCCGGTTTCTTCCTCCTCTATCGCGATCTGCTGCTGCTGGCGCGTGAGGTCGCCACCGAGGTGCGCGGCGTCAACTCGGTGCGCGCGGCGGGCAACCTGCCGCCCGGTCGCGGACGTGGCTCGTCGGTTAGCTCGATCGTCTGCTACTTAATCGGGCTGTCGCACGTCGATCCGCTAGCCCACTGCCTCTTCCTCGGCCGCTTCCTGAACGACGAGATGACCTCGGTGCCCGACATCGACCTCGACTTCCCGCGCGACATCCGCGAGCGCCTCATCGAGCGGGTCTACGAGGCCTATGGTCCTGACCGGGCGGCGCTGGTCTGTGCCTTCGCTACCTACAAACTGCGTAGCGCGGTGCGTGACGTGGGCAAGACCCTGGGTGTGCCGCTGACCGACCTGGATCAGATCGCCAAGCTGTGCGGCTCGCGTTCGGCGCGCGATCTCTACGAGGAGCTTGGGCGCATCCCGGCTTACGTCACCCGGCGCGATTCGCCTCCCTGGACCTATCTGGTCGAGCTCTCGGCTCAGTTGGCTCGCTTTCCACGGCACGTAACGCAGCACGTCGGCGGGATGATCGTCTCTTCAGAGCCGCTGGTGGAACTGGTGCCGGTGCAGCCCGCGTCGATGGAGGGGCGCTACATCTGCCATTGGGATAAGGATTCCTGCGACGACGCGCGCTTCATCAAGATCGATTTCCTGGCGCTCGGCATGCTCTCGCTGGTTGAGGAGTGTCTGGAGCTGATCGTCACCTCGGGCAAGGATCCGGTTGATCTGAGCCGCATCGACTTCGATGATAAAGCCGTCTACGACATGATCTGTAAAGGGGACACGATCGGTGTCTTCCAGATCGAGAGCCGAGCGCAGATTCAGATGCTGCCGCGCACGCTACCGCGTAACCTGGAAGATCTGGTGATCCAGGTGGCGATCATCCGGCCGGGGCCGATCGTGGGTGGCGCGGTCACCAGCTACGTCCAGAGCCGGGCCAAGTCGCTGCGCTACCGCAACTTCCGCCCGCGCTACGACGACCCCATCCTCGAGCCGATTCTACGCGAGACGCTCGGCGTGATCCTCTACCAGGAGCAGGTGTTGGAGGTATCGATGGCGCTGGCCGGGTTCTCGGCCGGTCAGGCCGAAGGGCTGCGCCGCGCCATGAGCCGCAAGCGCTCGCACGAGGCGATGGCCTTCTTCTGGAACCGCTTTCGGGATGGCGCGCTGGAACGGGGCGTGTTGCTCGATACGGCCAAGGAGGTCTTTCGCAAGCTGCTCGGCTTCGCCGAATATGGCTTCCCCAAGAGCCACTCGGCCGCGTTTGCCGTGCTGGCCTACCAGTCGGCCTGGCTCAAGCAATACCACCCCGCTGAGTTCGCCTGCGCCCTGTTCAATAACCAGCCGATGGGCTTCTATCCGCCGCACGTGTTGACGAACGACGCCAAGCGGCACGGCGTGCGCGTGCTGCCGCCCGACATCAACCGGAGCAACGCGCTCTGTACCGTCGAGGGGAACGCGGTGCGTATCGGCCTCGCCTTTGTCGACTCGGTCGGCGAGGATGTCGCACTGGCCATCCAGCAGGAGCGGGAAGTTCATGGCGATTTCCGCTCGCTGGCCGATTTCGTCCGGCGCCTGCCAATTCGTCGCGAATCAGCCGAGAGCCTGTGTGTCGTCGGCGCATTCGATTGCTTTGGGCTGGGGCGGCGCGAGGCGCTCTGGCAGTTGGGGCTCTTCATCCCGGCGCAACGGCGTGGGAAAGCGGAGGAGCGTGCCAGCCAGCTGTCGCTGGCGCTGCCGGTCGAGCAGGACATGGTCGTGCTGCCGCCGATGAGCCCCTGGGAGCAGATGGCGGCCGATTACCATACGCTCAAACTCTCGCCCCACTATCACCCGCTGGGTCTGCTGCGTCCGCACCTGCCTGAGGAGATCGTCACCACCGAACAACTGGAGACGATGCGCGACGGCGCCGAGATCCGTATCGCCGGGCTGGTCGTCTGTCGCCAGCGGCCCGGCACCGCCAAAGGGATCACCTTCCTGCTGCTAGAGGACGAGCGTGGCCTGGTCAACGTCATCGTCTTCCCGGACCTCTATGAAGAGCAGCGACTGCTGGTGCGTGCCGAACCGTTCCTGGTAGTTGAGGGGAAGCTGCAGAGTCGGCATGGCACGATCAACGTCATTGCCACTCGACTGCAGACGCTGGAGATGGCGCGCCAGGCGTTCGTCAACGCCCCGGCGCGTGATTTCATCATCGGCAGTCGTCCGCTGCACCCGCCCGCCAAGATCGAGGAGCGGCGTTCGCTCCGTGAGCTCACGCCCTCCTCACACGATTTTCGGTAGTCAGCGCCCCACCGATCCCGCGTTGTTACGCGGCTGTCGCATCCAGCCTGCTGGTTTTGTTGCCGGTGTTGCTCACTTCGCCCTTTGCTAGTAGCTGAGACGCATCACCATACCCTGAACGCGCGAGATGCGTCTCGTCGGACAACCGTGCGCAGACCGAGGCGCGGCAGAGGGGAGCACCCGATGGGCCGCAACGCATCTCGACTATCTACCCAACCGTTCAATAGCGACTGGCGATCTTCTCACACGGACACCCAACTCTCACACCAGATCCGTCGTGATGAGGTCACCATCTGGTGGGCTAGCCTGAGCGAAACGCAATCACGGCTTGGTCCGCAAGATCATCTACTCACCGCCGACGAACTCAGCCGCGCCGGTTGGATGGCGAGCCAGCCCGCCCGCGACCGCTGGATAACCAGCCGTGCCTCACTTCGCTCGATCCTCTCCGGCTATCTCGGTCTGCAAGCGCTCGCCGTTCCGATTAGCTACGGATCGCTCGGCAAACCCGAACTCGGCAGCCTTAGCCCGGTTCGCTTCAACCTGTCCCACTCGGCTGATCTGGCGGTCTTCGCCGTCGCCTGGCGCAAGCCAGTCGGAATCGATATCCAGCGGCTACGCGCCGATACCGGAATGATCGATCTGGCCAAGTGGACCTTCTCCGACGATGCCTACCGCATATGGCAAGACCTTCCCGAGTCGGAAAGACGTCTGGCCTTTACCCGCACCTGGGCGCGTAAAGAGGCCTACCTCAAAGGGCGTGGACTCGGGCTCGTCTACCCGATGCGCGACCTCGAAATCGTCGAGTCATCGACCAGCGACACCGTGCAGATCGTGGATAAGCACGACAGTCACCACTGCCGCAACTGGCGCATCTATGACCTGGCGGCGCCGCAGCCCGGATTTGTGGCGGCGCTGGCAGTGGACGGCACGGTGAGCAGTCTGATCTCGCGCGGTTGGCCCGATGGCTCGGTTCGCACCACCTGGAGGCAGCAATGACGGTGCAGCCACAACTGACATCCTGGAAGACGATCGAGAAGCCTCGAGATTGGGAGGTGGCGCCGAACCTGGCCAGCTACGACGACGTGCGAGCCTCCTTCTCCTGGGACGAGGCCATGCAGGAGTTGGACGGCCTCCCGGGTGGCATAGGCCTAAACATCGCCTATGAAGCGGTCGATCGGCACGCCTATGGGCCGCTGGCCGATCACCTGGCGCTGCGCTGGCTCGGTCGCGACGACGATGTTCGCGACTTCACTTACGCCGACCTGCGTGACCAGACCAATCGCTTTGCCAACGTCCTCCAGTCACTCGGCGTTGGCAAAGGTGATCGTGTCTTCACGCTGCTCGGCCGCATTCCAGAACTCTATCTCACCGCTCTGGGCACGCTGAAGAATGGCAGCGTCTTCTGCCCGCTCTTCTCCGCGTTCGGTCCTGAGCCGGTAATGCAGCGAATCAGCCGGGGTGAAGGAAAGGTGCTGGTCACCACCCCCACGCTCTACCGACGCAAAGTCGCACCGATTCGCGATTCACTGCCGTCAGCTCGAGCACGTGCTGCTTGTTGGGCTCGACATGCAACGCATCCAATACTGCAACCGAGAACTTCGACGGCTCTGATGGGCCAGGCAAGCGATCGATTCGAGATCGTGGCGACCGATCCCGAAGACATGGCCTTGCTTCACTTCACCAGCGGCACCACTGGCATGCCGAAAGGCGCCATTCACGTTCATCGTGCGGTGGTAGCCCACTACGTCACCGGGAAATACGCGCTCGACTTTCACCCGCAGGACGTCTTCTGGTGCACGGCCGATCCTGGCTGGGTAACGGGTACCTCCTACGGGATCATCGCGCCGCTGACGCATGGCATCACCAGCATCGTCGACGAGGCAGAGTTCGACGCCGCGCGCTGGTATCGGATCTTGCAGGAGCAGCGAGTCACGATCTGGTACACCGCCCCCACCGCCATTCGTATGCTGATGCGCATCGGAGCAGACTTACCGAAGCAGTTCGATTTGAGCCAACTGCGCTTCATCGCCAGCGTCGGTGAACCGCTCAACCCAGAAGCCGTCGTCTGGGGTCAAGACGCGCTCGGACTGCCGATTCACGACAACTGGTGGCAGACAGAGACCGGCGGAATCATGATTGCCAACTTCCGCGCGATGGACGTTCGTCCTGGCTCGATGGGGCGGCCACTGCCTGGTATCAACGCGGCCATCGTGGAACGCACCGATGATGGCAACGCGGTCGAGATCACGGAACCGGGCGCCGAGGGCGAACTCGCATTGCAGCCGGGCTGGCCCTCAATGTTCCGCGGCTACCTCCATGAAGAAGCACGCTACAACAAATGCTTTGCTGGCGACTGGTATCTGACCGGTGATCTGGCTCGGCGCGACCCGGACGGCTACTTCTGGTTCGTGGGACGCGCGGATGACGTGATCAAGTCGTCCGGCCACCTCATCGGTCCCTTCGAGGTCGAGAGTTGCCTGATGGAGCACGACGCGGTCGCGGAAGCGGGCGTCATAGGTAAGCCGGACCCAGTTGCCGGGGAGATCGTCAAAGCCTTCGTCCTGCTCGCACCCGATCGGCAGCCCTCCGAAGAGCTTCGATCCGACATTCAAGCGTTCGCGCGCAAACGGCTTGGCGCCGTGGTCGCGCCGAAAGAGATCGCGTTCGCGGCCGAGCTACCGCATACACGCAGCGGCAAGATCATGCGCCGTCTGCTTAAGGCGCGCGAAGCTTGGTCTGCCAGAAGGTGATCTCTCGACCCTCGAAAGTGGGCTGCGTCCGGCCGACGCGGCAGAAACGGAGCGGTCATCATGACGGTTCAGGAAATCGCGCAGCGTAGCGACCTGCAGCGGGAGCACGAACTCGAGCTCCTGCGAGGCATGATCCTCATCAGGCGCTTTGAGGAGAAGTGCGCAGAACTCTACAGTGCCACCAAGATCCGGGGCTTCCTACACCTCTACATTGGTGAGGAAGCCATCGCAGCGGGCGCCGTGCCGCTGCTGAAGCCCTCCGACGCCATCGTGGCGACGTACCGTGAGCATGGCCAGGCGTTGGCGCGAGGCATGACGCCGCGCGCGATCATGGCCGAGATGTTCGGCAAAGTCGACGGCTGCAGTCGTGGTCGGGGCGGGTCGATGCACCTGTTCGACGCGGAGAAGCGCTTCTACGGAGGCAACGCCATTGTCGGCGGCGGCATCCCGGTCGCCGTCGGGCTCGCGCTGGCTGACAAGCTGGCGCAGCGGACTTCGATCACCGCCGCGTTCTTCGGTGACGGTGCCGTTGCGGAGGGCGAGTTCCACGAATCCATGAATCTCGCGGCGCTCTGGCAGCTTCCGATCCTGTTCGCCTGCGAGAACAACCTGTATGCCATGGGTACCGCGCTGGAACGCTCTCAGGTGGAGACCGAACTTTTTCGGCGAGCGAAAAGCTACAAGATGTCCGCGGAGTCGGTCGACGGCATGGACGTGCTCGAGGTCGAACA
This sequence comes from uncultured Chloroflexia bacterium, assembly GCA_963782955.1. Taxonomy (GTDB): domain Bacteria; phylum Chloroflexota; class Chloroflexia; order Thermomicrobiales; family Thermomicrobiaceae; genus CALAGB01. The sequence continues at coordinate 453,067 of CAWALJ010000005.1, forward strand.
GGCGATGCGGCGCGGCATCGATGCCGTTCGGAACGGCGCTGGACCGCACTTCATCGAGTTCCGCACCTACCGCTTCCGTGCACACTCGATGTACGACCCGGAGTTTTACCGAGACAAGAGCGAGGTCGAGGGGTGGAAAACACGTGACCCGATCGCGCTCTTCAGCGACAAGCTAATGGCGGACGGGCGGATCGTTCAGGAGGACGTCGATCGGATCGAGGCCGAGGTTGCGTCCACCATCGACGACGCAGTGGCGTTCGCTGACGCCGCCGATCTGGAGCCGGTCGAGGAGTTGACCCGCTTCGTCTATTCGGAGGTGCGATGATGGTAGCCACAGCCGTTGAGATGATGCATCTCACCTACCGCGAGGCGGTCAGAGCGGCAATTCGCGACGCGCTGGAGCGTGATCCTCGCGTCTTCCTCATGGGCGAGGATGTTGGTCGTTATGGCGGCTGCTACGCCGTCAGCCATGGTCTGCTGGCCGATTACGGACCGGAACGAATTCGCGATACGCCGCTGTCTGAGTCGGCCTTCGTCGGCGCGGGAATCGGTGCCGCCCTCGGCGGCATGCGTCCGATCGTCGAGGTCATGACCGTCAACTTCAGCATGTTGGCGCTCGACCAGATTCTCAATAACGCGGCCACCTATCTCCACATGTCCGGCGGTCAGTTGAACGTGCCGCTGGTGATACGCATGGCGACCGGAGCGGGACGCCAACTCGCGGCGCAACACTCCCATAGCCTGGAAGGCTGGTACGCGCACATTCCCGGTATCAAGGTGCTGGCTCCGGCCACGCTCGAGGACGCACGCGGCATGCTCTGGCCCGCACTGCAGGATCCTGATCCGGTGCTGATCTTCGAACACGCCACGCTCTATCCCATGGAAGGCGATCTAAGTGTCGATGCCGCCGAAGTCGACATCGACACGGCAGCGGTGCGGCGGACCGGCAGCGACGTTTCGTTGATCACCTATGGAGGGACGTTGCGGGCCACGTTGCGCGCCGCTGAACTCCTCGAAGCAGACGGCATCAGCGCGGAGGTGCTCGATCTGCGCGTGCTGCGCCCGCTCGACACTTCGTCAATCCTGGGCACGGTCGTCAAGACGCGCCACGTCGTCATCGTGGATGAGGGCTGGCGTAGCGGTAGTCTCGCAGCCGAAATTAGCGCGCGGATCATGGAGCAGGCGTTCTTCGAGCTCGATGCCCCGGTTCAGCGCGTCTGCGGCGCCGAAGTGCCGATGCCGTACGCCTACCACCTGGAGCAGGCCGCGATTCCCCAGGCCGAAACCATCGCCCAGACGGCGCGTGCATTGATTGGAGGCAATCATGGCTGAGTTTCGCATGCCTTCCCTCGGTGCCGATATGGACAAGGGGACCGTGGTCAAGTGGAACATCAAGCCAGGCGATCAGGTCAAACGCGGTGACATCGTGGCTGAGGTGGAGACACAGAAGGGGATCATCGACGTCGAGATCTTCGACAGCGGTGAGGTCACCAAGTTGCTGGTTCAGGAGGGGCAGGAGGTACCGGTCGGAACGCCACTGGCTCTGCTTGACGGCGCGGAGACGGCTGAGACCAGTCAGGTTGGTGAGAAACCTCCCGAAGCGACGCCCTCACCTGTTGCGGCGGCCAGTCTTCCCGAACATGTTGCCGCGTCGGCGCCAATCGTTGCCCCCCGTCGAATTCGTATCTCGCCCGCTGCGCGACGGCTGGCAGAGGAGTTCGGCGTGTCGATCGAACACATTACCGGGACCGGGTTGGGTGGTGCGATCACTCGGGAGGATGTGCGTGCCGCGGCCGTGCAGCAGCGAGAGCCAGTGGCACCGCCAACGCCGCTGGATGCCATGCGAGAAGCCATCGCCGTAGCCATGGCCCGATCAAAGCGCGAGATTCCCCACTACTATCTCGGCACTGAAATCGATATGGAGACCGCGCTCGATTGGTTGGAGGCAGAGAACCAGAGACGCCCGATCACCGATCGCCTGCTGCCGGCCGCCTTGCTCATCAAAGCCGTGGCGTTGGCGGTTCGTGACGTTCCTGAAATGAACGGGTTCTGGCGCGATGGCCAATTCGAACCCAGTAACGCGGTGCACGTCGGTGTCGCCATATCGCTTCGGGGCGGAGGGCTGGTCGCTCCGGCCCTGCACGAAGCCGATAAGCTGTCACTCAGCGAGGTGATGGCCGGTTTGCTCGATCTCGTGCAGCGAGCGCGCACGGGTAAGCTGCGCAGTTCAGAACTGTCAGATCCAACTATCACCGTTTCGAATCTGGGTGATCAGGGTGTTCAGACCGTCTACGGCGTGATTTACCCGCCGCAGGTCGCTCTTGTCGGCTTTGGCGCGATCCTGGATCGCCCATGGGCCGAGAACGGCATGCTTGGGGTGCGCCCAATCGTGACGGCGACGCTCTCTGCCGACCATCGCGCCAGTGTCGGACATCGTGGAGGGGTTTTCCTGGCGCGCATCACCAGCCTGCTGCAAAAGCCGGAGGAGCTATGAACGAAGAACGACTCACAAGCGCTATCTTCGACGTTCTATCGCGGATCGCGCCAGAAGCTGACCCGAACGACCTCGACCCGAATATTAGCTTGCGTGATCAGTTGGACATCGACTCGATGGATTTCCTGAACTTCGTCATCGGGCTGCACCGAGCACTCGGCGTCGAAATTCCGGAGATTGACTATCCGCGACTGGCAACATTGGATGGTTGCGTCGAGTATCTCGCGTCAGCGGTTCCTGTCCACTGACGGTGGAACACTTTCGTCGACTACGTTCGGCCGTTGGCGCTGTTGCGGCCACGGCCGAACAGATAGACGATCGAACCAATCAGAAGAGGCACCCACAGGTCCCACAGTCGATAGACCAGCGTCGCTGCGGTCGCTTCGGCGACATTCACCCCCAGTTCATGCAACGCTACCGCGATAGATAGATCCGCGATGCCGATGCCCTGAAACAGGGGCGTGATGACGTTGAATAGCATCTCGACCTGATAGCCGACAAACGCGGCGAGAATGCGCGATCCCTGCCCGACTGAGAGGAGGGAGACGTATAGCATGGCCGCACCGCATAGATCCACTCCCAGCGAAAAGAGAAATGGCCGTCGCAGATCCGCCACACGAATGTGGTGACTGTGCGCGCGAACGATGAATTTGCTAATCCACTCTGGCAGGTAGCGGGTCATCCAGGAGGGTGGACGTTCCCAACGTAAGGGAATGACCACGGCAGCGACGGCAATGAGAAAGGCCACGGCAAGAGCCAGCGTCGCGATGACGATCACTGTTGGCAATTCTCCCAGCAGGAAGAGTGTCAGCAGAATCGTGAGGAGCACCACAAGAAACGAGGCGAAGCCCGAGAGTCCGGCGAGCGTGGTGGCGAAGACGGCGTCGTTCGCCTGCACACCCTGCTGGGTGAGCGATCGGATGAAGACGATCATCGCCGCGGGACCGCCAAATGGTACGACGGTGCCGACCGCGAGGCCCTTTCAGATAGGACGCCATGATCGAGTGCAGCCCGATGTGGTGTCCCATCGTCTCGAGAATGGTCTTGTACGTCATGGTCATCAATATGAGGATGCCGAGTTCGATCACCCCACCCGAGATGATCCAGGCTCGATTTGCCGATGCGAGCACGCTTCCAAGATCGCCAAGCTCATGCCACTTGGTGACCACGAAGGCCACAACCAGGACGATCACGAACAGAAGCCACACGAGACTCAGGATTCGTCGCCAGGGGTGTGGATCGGGCTGGGTTTCAATTTCGGGTTCGAACCGGTAAGCGTCCACCAGTAATACCTGCTTCTCGAGTCCGTTGTCACCGTGTCGGGCGAGAACACGAAGTCGAATCGCCGTGCTCCGTGAGCAAGGATGTCGTTCTCTCGCCGATGCCAGGCCAGTCTTCACACAAACCGTGGTGAGCCGATCGCCAGCGACCTGTCAGCGTTTGGTCGCGGACACCGAATCCTTCAATCGCTCATTCCGGAGTCGCTCGTGCAGTTTGGTCAATTCGTGGGCGATCGCACGCCACTGATATCGCTCTTGCACAAGCTTATAGGCGTCTTCCGCAAGCCGCGCCTGAAGATCGGCATCGCGCAACAGCTCTAGCACGCAGCGGGCGAATTCCGCTGGATCGTCCGCGGTCAGCAGATGCTCACCGTCAACTGCCTCGATTCCGGTGGCACCGATAGTTGTGGAAACAACTGGACGACCGGTCGCGAACGCCTCCAGTATCTTTAAGCCTTGTGCCACCGCCCGTGTGAAGCGGCACGACGACAACCTGCGCCGAATCGAGCCACGGTCGCACATCTGACACCGTGCCGGTGACGCTCACGCCAGGGATTTCGGTAAGTTCTCGCACTTCAGAGGGAGGATCCGCTCCAACAATGGAGAAGCGCACCGTCTCGAATTCGCGGCGGATGAGCGGCAATATGTTGTGGACGAAGAAGGTGGCGGCCTCTGCGTTTGGCCGGTAGCGCATCGCTCCGGTGAAGACGATGTGGCCCGGCTCGATTGCCGACTGCGGTGCTCTCCGAAAAAAGTCAAGATCGACACCGTTCGGAATAACTGGAACGTCCCGTCCGGTCCGTCTCTCGATGATCGTCGCATCATTCCGTGACGTCGCAACGCAGCAAGTTGCACTCTGCCAATTCTCGACCTCTTCGCGACGAAACTTCCGATACTCGATCAGGTTGAACAGCCTTCGCGCAGCCGAACCTGTCGACGCCATCTGTCGCAGCAGGTCATGTTCGACGTTGTGGACGTCGAGCACGGTCGGAGTGTTACTCCCGACACGGTAGGAACCCATCTGCGAGAACTCCAACTGCACCAGGTCCACGCTTTCAGCGACGATCAAGCGGTCGAGGGCTGTCTGAAAGCCGGTGTGGTGATACAGATGGAATTGTGACGAGTGAGGTGACGCCAGCGAACGCAGTTGCAGCATTCGACGAGAACGAGTCGCGTTGCCTCGAGCAGTGACAGGAACGCGGACTATTTGGAGAGGGCCGATCTGCGCGGACGCGCCGCTCACGTCATCGGAGTAACCGGCCAGGCTCAATGTCAATACCTCGTGGAAAGCCGACGACCCTCGAATCAGCTCGAACATGCGCCGTGCGCCGCCAAAATCGGGCGGTACCGGCAAATATGGGGTAACAAAGAGAACCTTCACGCTGAACAGTCCGATGCCGGAGCCCTCGCTGGCCGGTATCCAAGATTGGGGCACTGAGACGCGAAGTGAACCATTTCAGCGGAAGTGAACCGGCAGTTCCAAAGGCGGCCACGAAGGGCCGCCCATTTAAACGAGAGCAACTGACCGCGCGACACCGGATGCCTCTAGACCACTCGATTGGCTCGGCCCCAGTGGTGCTCGATGAACCGCTCCTGATGCCCTTCGCGCAGGCGTGACGTGATTTCATCCTGGTCGATTCGCTCTCCCGGAAATTCTGGATCGTCCGCCACTGCGGCAGCGAGAAGCGCGACCACCATTGACGCGGATTGCAGCCCGCGCAGGTGGACCTTGTCGACGGTGTCGGCCTCGGTGTGACCGTAGCCGCGTCCGATCATGCCCGCCGTCGCGTCGCGGCTGTTAATCCCTACTGATGGGAATCCGGCCATGAAGTATGGGAAATGATCTGAATGGACGGAGAGGGACGTTCGCGTATCGAGTTTGATGTTGCGATCTTTGGCCAGTTTTGCGAAGTAGCGTTCCAGCGATGGGTCTGCCGTCGAGCTCAGAATGTCCTGGCCGCCCTGACCGCGACCAGCACCGTCGAGATTGACCATCAACCGAAGCGTCTTGCCCGTTTTCCCGTCGGCATAGGTGCTGGCGTTGTACCAGGAGCCCAGCAGTCCGATCTCCTCGCAGCCAAAATTGACGATGCGGACGGTGCGTCGTAGCTGTCCAGCGAATGGGGCCAGGAGTCGCCCGACCTCGAGCGCGACAACCGCCCCAGCGGCGTTGTCGCTCGCGCCCTGCGAAACGTCGTGGCCGTCGTAGTGCCCTCCGAGCAGAATGACCTCGTCCGCCAGTTCTCCGCCGGGAATCTCACCCACCACGTTGGCCGAACGTGACAGGAACGTGGTGTTCTCCACGCGAATCCGAACGCGGGGCGTGCCTCGTTCAGAGAGGCGACGAATTGCTGATCCGGCCTCATAGGAGATCCCGATACCCGGAATAGCCGCCTCATGATCGGTTGCCTCGTCGCCGCCCGGCTTCTGCGCGTAGAGCGCGCCACTGATGTGGAGCATTCCCGGGTTCTGGTTCAAGAAGATACAGGCAATGGCTCCAGCTTCGACCGCGCGCTGGTACTTGTCGGTACGATGGCTCTTCGACTCGCCCGGCCGGTTTGTCTCCGCATCGGTCAGCACGATCTTTCCGCGTGCCCGGTCGCCGATTCGAGCGAAGTCGTCCGCTTCCCCCTCCCCGACGTCGACCACTTCCCCTTCGAAATTTCCGCTACCGGTATAGGGCATCGAAATTGCCGAGAAGCTACGTTCGACTGGCTCGCTCATGGCCAGCAGGCAGTTGCCGCGCGACCAGCTGTACATCGGAAAGCGCTGCTGTTCGACGTCTCGCAGGCCATACTCGTTCATCTTTTGTTCCAGGAAGCTCGCGGCCTGATGTTCGGCGTCGCTGCCACCGAAACGGTGGCCGAAGTCGTCGCACAGGCGCAGGAGATTCCGATAGGTTCGGTCCGACGTCCAGGCCTCCCCCGTAATCTGCCGGTCAATCGCGTGTAGGTCTGCCATGTCGCCGCCTTTCAGTCGTCACCTGCATCATTCGAGTCATACCGTATTCGACCGGGAGCGCAATCTGTCGCCACATCGTCCAAATTCGATTGGTTCGCCCACCGGCATTCTATTGTGGTGCAGCCAGACGGATTTCTCAACGCATCAAGAGAAGCGGTGCGTGAACTACGACTTTGTTAGTCTCGGGTCTAGCGCGTCGCGTAGTCCATCTCCAAGGAACGTGAACGCCAGCATTACAGCTGCAATCAACAAGGACGGCATGATTACGAATTCAGATCGGTTGAGGATAGCTGGGAAGCTGTCGAAGACCATCCCTCCCCAGCTTGGTACCGATGCCTGGACGCCGAGACCGAGGAAACTCAGCGACGCCTCGGCGAGGATGTAAGTCGGCACCGCAAACGCTATGGCAACGATAATCGGGGCCAGACTGTTGGGGAGAACATGCTTCGTGACAATGCGCCATGTTGGTGCACCGATGGCGCGCGAGGCCTCGATGTAGTCTCGCTGCTTGACGCTCAGGACCTGGCTGCGAACGAGACGGGCCATGTCCGTCCATCCAACGATCGCGAAGGCGGTAAACAGCAACACCAGGCCGCCGAGTAGGTGACCGAAGCTCGTGTCCCTGAGGACAGTGGCCAGTACGATAAAGAAGAGGAAAGCAGGGAAGGCATAGACAGCGTCAACGGCGCGCATCAGCACATCATCGATCCATCCTCCGGACCAGCCTGCGACCAGCCCCACGAGCGTTCCAATGACCGTGATGATGGCAGTGGGGATCACCCCGACCGCCATACTGACACGTGCGCCGTAAATCAGACGACTAAGTTCGTCACGAGCAAGTTCGTCGGTGCCGAGAAGGTAGTGTGGATCGTGTCCAGCGATCCAAAACGGCGGTGAAAACGTTTGGGCTGTCGGCGCCGCATAGTTCGGATCACTTGGAGCAAGGAGTGGTGCGAAGATAGCGAGCACGCAAATGATTAAGATGAACACCGCTCCGGTAGTTGCCGCTCGATTTCGGCGAAGTCGACGCCAAGCGTCCGACCAGAGTCCGCGCTGTTTCGCGCGGAGTCCGTCACCAAGCGCTGTGACACTTTGTTGTTCAGCACGAGTTCCCTCGCTGACCGTCATCGACTTTACTCCTAACCCATGACCATCCGTAATAGCTAGACACTTTTGATGCGGGGATCGATCAATCCGTAGGTGATATCGACGAGCATATTCCCCACAATAATAAAGATCGCGTAGAGCAGGGTCGTGCCCATAATCACCGGATAGTCGCGGGCATTGATACTCGTGATGTAGAGATGCCCCATTCCCGGCACGTTGAAGACTTCTTCGATAATGATCGTCCCGGTCACGAGTGCGGCAATGGTTGGCCCCATGATGGTGATCACCGGAATGACGGCATTCCTAAGTACGTGTCGCAAGATCACTGCGCTTCCACGAAGTCCCTTTGCGTGCGCCGTTCGAACGTAGTCATGCTGTATCTCATCCAGCATCGTCGCGCGGGAGAGCCGAGCCAGGAAGGCAGCCGGGCCGAGTCCGAGGACCAGGCTGGGCAAGACGTAGTTGCTCCAGTGACCCTGCCAGAGGATGCTGACCCATCCGAGCTTCGCTCCGAAGATCACCAGGAGAAAAACCCCAATGACAAAATTCGGGATTGCGTACCCGGCAGTTGCGGCAAAGAGGCTTGTGTAATCTGCCCAGGTATTCTGTTTGACGGCCGCCAGAATGCCGATCGGAATACCGATGATGACGGCGAAAATGAACCCAAGCAGTCCGATCATGGCAGAGTACGGGAAGCCGTCAAAGATCACCGATAGCGTGCTCGTACCTTGCTGTTGGAATGATGTACCAAATTGCAGGTGGATGACGTTGTTCAGATAAAGGACGTACTGGACGTAAAGCGGTTTATCCAATCCATATTCGTGATTGAACGATGCTTCCAGCGCCGGATCAAGCCGCTTGTGTACGCTAAGTGCATCCCAAGGCCCTCCAGGTGCGGCGTGCATGAGCACGAACGTCACGGTAATGACGATCCATAGGACTGGAATGGCGGACAGCACACGCCGGAAAATGAATCGAACCACCCGGTCGTCGCTCCTCTCATGAAGTCTCGTTCGCCATAACCGGTCGGGCATCAGAAGAATGACACCCTCAGATTCGAACGAGTCGCACACCGCAGTACTCGGAGTCGATCGAATCAGCAGTTCCAGCGATTGATCAGGATCATCGAGCCGATGGTCGTGCCCCGCGGAACGCGAACTTTCAACGTTCCGCGAGGCACTGACCGATAGCTAGTGCTGCACCTCGTAGATTGCACCCGGATCAAACACGAGATTGTAGAAGAACCCGTAGGTTTGGCCCGATTGTGCGGCATATCCTTTCACGTACGGCTTAACGAGCGTCAGATCGGCACTGTGTTCGAAGAACAAGGCTGGACCGTTTTCAGCCAGATAGGCGTCCGCTTGCTCGTAGTAGGGTGTCGCCTGACTTGGTGGAAGTGCGTCGCCCTTGTTTACCAGATCGTTGAACTTCGGATCATTCCAACCGCGTGGCGAAAGACCAGAGTTGTTGCCGAACAGCAGTGATAGCCAGTCCTGGGCGTGCGGGTAATCCTGATACCAGACACCTGCGGCCATTTTGACCTGGTCGCTCTTCTGGTTTTGCAGCTTTCCGAGTTCAACCGGATCCATTGCCGTGGGCACGATATCCACGTTCAGCACCTGTTTGAACTGATTAGACCAGAAGACCGCCTCCTTCTTTCGGACATCGTTGCTGTTATCGTAGTCAAACTGAACGGTTGGAAAGCCTTTGCCGTTAGGGTAGCCTGCGTCCGCGAGAAGCTGTTTGGCTTTGGTCGGATCGTAAGTCTGCTGATACTTAGTCTGATAGCCGGGTATCCCTTTATAGAGGAGCGTTCCGGCTGGTTCACCTGCTCCATTATTAACCTGCTGGATATATTGGACGCGATTCATTGCGTACGCGAACGCCTGACGCACTTTCACGTTGTTGAATGGCGGGTCAGCGACGTCGAGCGAGATCCAGAAGGTCGACGGATTGAGCATCTGCAGCAGTTGCTTGCTGAGCGTCGGGTCATCCTTGACCTGGCCGTACTGAGCCGTGTCGATCCCGTCCGCATCCAGTTCGCCGTTCTGGTACGCCAGCAAGGATGTCGCCGGCGTTTGAATGATCTTGAACACCATCTTGCTGATACCGGGCTTGCCAAGCGTGTAGTGGGTGTTCGGCACCAGATCCCACTCTTGATTGGGAACGTACTTCACTACTTTGAACGGTCCATTACCGATATATGTATCTGGATTTTTCCACCAGTTATCTCCGCCCTTGTCAACCATGTCCTTGCGAACTGGGTCAGAGACCCACAGCGTCAACGCGTAAGGAAAATATCCCGCGGCGTACTGGAGTTTGATCTGCAGCGTGCTGTCGTCGACCGCTTTGATCGAGTTTTCAACCGTCTGCTGCATTTGTGCGAGATCCGATTGAGATGTCTTGGTGAGATCGGCGTTTCGCCATTTTTCACAGCCCTGAATGGCGAACAGGACGCTGGAGTATGTTCCGTTAACCTTCGGATCGCAAACACGCTGCAGTCCGTAGGCGTAGTCACTTGCCTTTACCGGAGTTCCGTCGGAGTAGACGGTGTTGCGAAGTTTGAACGTGTAGGTCATTCCGTCGGCCGACACTTGCATGTCCTCTGCAGCATTCTGCGCAATCTTGTTATCCGGCGTAATAGAGAGCAGAGGCATGAATACCAGAGGATAGATTTCACCATAGGAGTCGACGGCTGGATCGGCGCTTATCACGTCTGCCGATAGCGGATAGGTGAAGGTCGCGTTTTGAATGGCGCCAGACTGAGCGGATCCATTTTCCTGCACCGGTGGTGCTAGTTGGGTCACCGTCTGGAGTTGAGGTACGACCGGGCTACCTGTCGCCGTGGCGATTGCTTTGGCGGTGGCGGCTTCTGAGGCGGCGGCCGCCGACGTACTGGAAGGTTGGGTCGTGGCCTTGTTGCTGCTGCCACAACCGCTCAAGATCAAACTACCGACCAACAAGAGCGAGATGATAGCTGAGACGCGATTCAACAACCAACGCGAATCCGACTGCATACGACGCTCTTTCCGTTATATCAATCTGTCCTCACCTGATTAAGTGACATTAGGTCCCCAGATCAATGTGTTGCCTGATCTCGAGGACGTTCCGACCTCCTTCCACGTCCGCTGCCGACAGACTCCCAAAGGCACGATCTGATGCCATGTACTGGACGCTGATGGACCTTGGTGACGCGCCAAGTAGCATGACCCCTCGTGTGTCCTACCGATTGGGAAGTAGTTTCCAAACGATTGTGATGTTGGACGGCTTCACTGTCAAGGCGTTGGAGAGCGTAGCAATGAATGTATTGATGCCGATTCGGCATTCGCAAGCTCGAGGAGTGACAGTTTAAATCTATGAAATAGGATGTGAGTTACCCTTTTTCAAGGTAACGAAATGGCGATGGTTAGTCTGTGGCAGCTGTGCGTGACATGATAAAGAAAACGCACCATAACTGGTGCGCTGGATTCCTCGCAGTTTGTGGTTGATCTTGAGACACTTGCACCGGTCGGTCTAAGCCGCCGTTTCGCTCGACTCCTGTGCGACGACCTGCACTGATTCGGCTTCAACTGCTTTCGGCTGAACTGGTGGCGTGATCGGCTGCGCTTCGCCATATCCGCCGAAGTCGGCCAGTGGGTCCTCTTTGCTGGGACGCGATCCAACCGGGTTGGACGAGCGCACGAAGGCTGGGGTCGGCTGCGGTGTGGTGATGTTCCTCGGCAGCGCGTTGCGCGGATCACTCGCCTCGAGCACCGAACGCGCGCTTCCCTGAATCTCGTCAGATACCTGGCGGATTTCTCCGCCAACCTGCTGGAATTCGTTCATCGCTTGCTGGAATTCGCCAGTGAGGCCGCCCGACATCGAGCGGAACTCTCGCACGAATTTTCCGACTGTGCCCGCGAGTTCGGTGAACTTCTCTGGCCCAAAGATAATGAACGCGATCACCGCGATGACAAGGAACTCAGTCGGCCCCATGCCAAAGAATCCCATGGCGCCTCTCCGTTAACTGCGATCGATGTTGTTACGCTGCCTGCTTGGCGCCACAGCTCGCGCAGAATTTCGCGCCCGCAGGAATGCTAGCGCCACAAGCGCCGCAGGTGTGGCCCGTCGCGGTGGCCGTCGACTGCAGCGGCTTGGCTGTGATAGTCGGCGCCGATGACTCGGCAACCGCTTCGTCTCCGCCGGTGGCTTCTTTGACGCCCTTGCGGAATTCGTTAATGCTCTTGCCCAGTCCTCCGCCGACCTCTGGGAGCTTGCCAGCTCCGAAGACAATCAGAATGATGACCAGAATGATCAAAAGGTGGGTTGGTTGAAGCAAGCCTTCGAACATGTCTCTCTCCCAATAGCACGAATACGGGCTGGTCTCTCCTCCACCCGAAGACTAACCCAAGGATTCCATCGAAACTATACGCCAAAAAGCGTATCGTTTCATCCAGGGGATCGACGTAATGCGCTGGTGCCTCCCGGCACGCTGATTGCCCGACAATCTTACATCGACGCCGTCACGTTCTGTTTGCCGGTCGAGCATTCTTCTTCTGGTGGCCGCTTAACTTGGTGACGCGACTGACAACATAGGAGTGTCCGTGTTGATTGATTCACTCGAACTCGTCATCAGGCTTGCACTCGAACGCAACTTTCCCGGCGCGACAGAGGTCGCTATCCTGGACGTCCGTAGCCGCTACGAGGAGCGCGAGACGCTGGATCACCTGGTTCGTGTTCGCTGGACCGTGGAAGGATTGACGAGAGTCGATCAGTTCATCGCACGGGTCGTGTCAGCCGACGAAGCGGTACAGGACGAAGCCCTTCTCACCGCACTCGTCACACATGGCGTGCCAGCGCCGCGGATTTTGCTGGTCGAGAATCGAGAGATTGGGGCGTACGTCGTACGGCAGTACGTCCCGGGTGATTCGATGTCGCAGATTCTGACCGATGCGTCGATGCGGTGGGAACTCTCGGCGCACGGCTTTACCTTCGCCCGATCGCTGGCCAGAATTCACAATATTGGCTGGCGTACCGTGGTTCCGTGGATGGGTGATGCCGAAGCCTTGCCTGAAGACTTGATTGCGGATCAGCTCGACAACTGGTTTGAGGATTGGCAGGAACGATCCACGCGCTGTCCAGAGCAATATCGAGGTGACGTCGAGGCGGGCCTGACCTGGATTGATGCGCGTCGACCGACTGACGTTTCAGTCTGCCTTTGCCACGGAGATTTCCGTCCGGCCAACATCATCGTCGCTGATGACGAGGTCGCGGTGATCACCGGTTGGGGGCACGCATTGGTTACCGATGCGTCCTACGATCTTTGCCTACTCCCGTTTGAGGTCCGTCAGATGAGCCTGCCAGACGACGATGCCGATCTGTTGACCCAGGCAATCTTTGGCGCCTACCTGCAGAGTTCGAATCGATCGCTAGGTAACCTGCAATTCTATGCCGTTGCGCGTCTGCTCTCGGCTGGGCTGCGCGCGCTCGATCCAGAGATTGAGTCTCCCGACCAGCTTGGCGTGTACAGCACTGATGTCGACACGCTTTTTGGCGCGATGCGTCAGGCGATGTCCGCTGATGGGAAGGCTTTCTGGAAAGCGTGACGGGAGAACTGATGACGCCGTTTCCGGCTGAAAAATCAATGGTCGTGCGCGTTCATGTTTGAGCAGGTCGTTCAAAAGCCGCCTCAGGTTAACGGATATCGTCTCATCGAGCGCCAACAGATTCCGATTCGCCGTGTGTCGCTGATTGGTCTGATTTCGGTCCCCGCCTGGTTTGGGTTGTTCGTCGGGTTGGCCTATTTGTTCGGCGGCTCGCCCCATATTCGCCTCTACATCACGTTCTGGGGCGTGGTGTTCGCAGTGGCAAATTTGACGTTCATCATGCCAGCGGCCCACGAAGCGATTCACGGACTCGTGGCTCGCGTCTTCGGTGCCCGTCCGAAATTCGGGGTGGGAGCAGGTTTCGCATATACAACCTTTCGCGAGCCGGTGCGGCCAGTTCCTTATCTGGTGATCGGCCTCGCCCCGTTGCTGCTCATCTCCCTCGCTGGAATAGCGCTACTGGTTTTTCGGCCGGTCGCTCCAGGTCAAACACTCGTCTTCATCATTGGCAACGCGGCTGGAGCGGTGGGGGATTTGTGGGTCGCCGTCAAGGTATTGCGTCTGCCCGAAGGAAGCCTGGTGTGCGATCTTGCTGACGGATTTGCCTACTACTTGCCAGAACATGGAAGTTCGATCGACTGAGTCCTCAAACCCCTCATCCTCTGATCTCTACTTGAGAGAAGAACTACCGGGGATTCGTTCGAATCCCCGGTAGCCGTCTGATGAGGAGGAGACGCATCAGACTGGTTGGTATCAGGCTACGAGCGTCGCCGCGGGAGAAAGGACCGATTTGATCGCGGCGGTGCTGGAGACAATGGTGGCAAGTGTGTCGGCGGTGATTGACTGAGGGCCATCGCAGAGTGCGGCAGCGGGATCATCGTGAACTTCGAGAATCAACCCGTGTGCTCCTGCGGCAACGGCAGCCAGAGACATGGGCGCCACCATCTCGCGCCGACCAGTTCCGTGGCTGGGATCGACGATGATCGGCAGGTGAGTGAGGCCCAGCAGCAGTGGCACAGCATTGAGATCCAGCGTGAAGCGTGTTGATGAGTCGAAGCTGCGGATTCCTCTCTCGCAGAGAACGACCCGGTCATTCCCCTCTGCCAGGATGTATTCGGCGGACAGAAGCCATTCTTCGATCGTGGCGGCGAAACCGCGTTTCAACAGGATCGGCCGACCGGACGCGGCGGCTCGGCGCAGGAGCGGAACGTTCATCATGTTGCGGCTGCCGATCTGCAGCATGTCAGCGTAGCTGGCGACCAGATCGACCTGTTCCGGCTCGAGCACCTCGGTCACCACCGGCATCCCGGTGAGCTGGCGCGCCTCGGCGAGAATCTCGAGCCCGAATTCTCCAAGTCCCTGGAAGCTATACGGTGAGGAGCGCGGCTTGAAAGCGCCACCGCGGAGCATCTGACCGCCAGAGCGCCGCACCTGCTCAGCCGTCCTCAGCACCTGCTCTCGTGATTCCACCGCACACGGCCCGGCGACGATGGCAGGAGATTCTCCACCGAATTCGACGTCGCCAACGCGGACGATAGTTCCGGCCGGACGAACGTCTCGCGACGCCAATTTATAGGGCTTCGTTCCCTGGTGAACGTGCGCCACGCCAGGCATTACGCACAGCGCCGAAGGAAGTTCTTCAGCGACCGGGCGACCATTGACGCCGATGGCCAACGGCCCGGCTTCGCGAATGACATGGAGTTCGTAGCCACGACCGCGAAGCATGGCTACGACACTGTCTGCCTCTTCGTCGCTCGCATCTTGCCGCATGGTGACGATCATCTCGCCTCACCCTTCCTGGTTACCGCCACATCTCCTGGACAAAACTCGACCTGTTTTCGGGGAAACAAAAAAGCAGAGGTTTTACCTCTGCTTCCTCCGACGCTGCTGGTTGGCTAACTGGCTACCGGTTCAACACCGATCGCCCCACCAGCGGCGCCGGAGGGGTAAAATAATAGTAATACCAGTCTCGGTGTTGAAGTTGGCCAGTCAAGTCATCCATAGTGGTCGCATCGTAGCGGATCCTCCTGGCAAAGTCAAGCGTGAATTTCGAAGGCAAACAGGATCGCGACGTCATCTGATGACGTCGCGATCCTGTCGTCTTGTCGCGCGCGATCAGTTGCTAGACTTCCTGTCCTGTGCCGAGCGTATCCGGTCCCTCGTCGGAAACGGATAGATCGCCTCCTTCGATCTCGTTGAAGCAATCATCACAGACCAAGAGAAGACGTTCGGCCACGGCGGGAGACGCTCCTCTGCCACGTGTGAGCACATGAGTACCGGTCATCGGCTGACCACAAACATCGCAGAACTTCATGGGCGTACCGCTGATTTCGGCAAGCTGAGCCTGGCTTTCGTCCTCAAACATCGATTGCCCCTCTCCGTGATTGAGATGTTTCGAAAGGAAGGATCACTGGGAATTAGCATCCACCCTACGACGTATCAGCATCGCGACATCGACACGATTGTTCTGACGACTTCGTGACAATCTCGAGATCTGCTCATCAGCGCCGGGCGGCGCGTTCCGCGGTGTGAGTTCGATACCGCATGGAACGCGCCACGCCCGTTGAATTGCGTCAATAGAGTTGGTCGTACCGCTGCTGGCCGAGAAGGCCGCCAAGCACTTGCCAACCAGGCGGATTATTGGGATGGTATTCCAATCGCTGTCGCTCGAAATACTGAACGACCACGCCGTTTTCGACGAATTCCTCGCTGATCGGGTAGCCGAAGATGGCGAGCCCGCCGTGACTGGTCCAGTAGTCACGGAATCCGAAACAGAGCCGATGTCCGGTGGCCGCGAAGTAGGTGCAGTTCGCGTCGCTGGACGCCTGAATCGATCGGAACGGCGTTTCATTCATGCGTCCCGCCGTCAGCTCGGACCCAAGTCGCCCGAGCAGAATGTCGTAATGAGACGGCCAGGCGCCCGGATGCCACTCGAAGCGCGCGCGCTGGAAGTACTGGACGACCACGCCGTTCTCGACGAACTCTTCGGAGATCGGATAGCCGAACACGGCCAGTCCGCCAAAGTTCTGCCAGTAGCGCAGCATGCCGTGAGACAAGTAGTGGCCGGTTTCCGGGAAGTAGATCTGATCCGGCGTCTGTGCCCCGAGCATGTCGTTGACTGTCGCGAAGCGATATCCTCGAGAACGCAGATCGTTTATCACGCCTTGCAGTGCGGCCGCGTCTTGAGACGCTTCGCCCACGTGCATCAGAACGATCGCTCCCGGAGCGGCCGCGTTGATCACCCGCTGGCGGATTTCCGCAACCGAAGCACCTTTCCATCCGAGCGTGTCGACGGTCCACATGATGCTGTAGCGGTAGCCATTGGCGGCCACGGCATCCAGCACTGCCTGGTTATACGCGCCATATGGTGGCCGGAAATAGGGAATCGTGGATGTTCCGGTCAGGCTCTTGATGAGACTGTCGGTACGCTGAAGCTGACTGGCAATCTCCGTAGAGGAGATGGTGGTGAAATCAGGGTGGTCCCACGAATGGTTCATCAACACGTTGCCTTCGTTGACCATCCGTTTGACGAGGTCTGGGTTTTGCTGTGCCCATTGTCCGGTCATGCCGAACGTTGCGTGAATTCCGTTCGACTTGAGCGTGTCGAGAATCTGGGCTGCGTAACCGCGATCCGATCCGGCGTCAAAGGTCAATGCGATGACCGGTGACGTCGTGTTGAAGCGGGAAACAACCTCGATGCTCGCGGCAGAGGTTCCGGGAGCTGAGATCAGCCCCATCGGGACCAGGGCGAGGGCAAGGAGGATCGAAAGAGCCAACTGGCGGACTCTGTGCCTGACATTCATGCCTTGCTCCTCTCAAGCGCCGGCATACCAATTCTATTCTGTTTAGCCTGTCACAAACGTGTAGCCGAGCGCTGAGCGCATCAGGATTTCGTGCCAACCTGCACTGCCATTGGCGGCTGGTTCAGGCCGATCAACTCGTTGCGTTGACGTCGCTGATCGTTGTAGAGTGTATGGTTGATGCACGATTGTCAGATCGCTGAGATTACCGCGAAAAGGCGGTAACGCTGATCTCCTTCGCTCCAATTCGCGGGGTCCGATCGCGACAGTCGTGCCGAACGTCTCAACGTCCAGTACATGAGGAACGAGTGTAGCCGATGCAGCGGGAGCGCATTCCCATTACCAAAGACGGACTTCAGAAACTCCAAGAAGAGTATGACGACCTGGTCAACCGGCGACGTCCTGAGGTTGTCCGAGCCATCGCCCAAGCGCGTGAAGAGGGTGATCTTCGCGAGAACGCTGGATACGATGCTGCCAAGCACGATCAAGGTTTCATCGAGGCTCGGATTCGCGAGATCGAACAGTTGATGCGTCGCGTCGACCTGATCGACGAGGAACAGCAGTCCACCTCGAATGGAGGCGTGGTCCGACTTGGATCGACCGTGACCGTTGAAATTGACGGAGTCGAGGAGACCTACACCATTGTCGGTCGAGTCGAGGCAAAGCCACGCGAGGGCAAGATTTCCAATGAATCGCCGGTGGGACGTTCGCTCCTTGGACATCGAGTTGGTCAGACGATAACGATCGACACCCCGGGTGCCACAATGTCGGCACGTATCGTCACGGTTGAGGGGTGAACGCTCCCGCGCAGGATCCGGTCGACCGTCTGAGAGCGTTCATCCAGTCGTCCGGAATCGATGCTGAGCTGATCAAGTCGCCGGCCGATGCCGCCACCGTTCCGGCGGCCGCTGCCGCTCTTGGGGTTCACGTAACACAAATCGTGAAATCGCTCTTGTTTGAGAGCCGACGGGGCGAGTCCGTACTGGTTGTCGCCAGCGGCACCGAGCGGGTTGATCGGCACCGTGTCGCCGAGGTCACCGGTCTCGGCCATCTGAAACTGGCGTCACCCGATCATGTGCTGGCCGTGACTGGCTATGCCGTTGGCGGTATGCCGCCGATTGGTCATGAGTCGCGACTGGCGGTAATCGTGGATGAGGTGGTGCTGCAGGAACCGATTGTCTACGGTGGTGGCGGTCAGAGCGACTACCTTCTGCGTATCCGGCCCGACGACATCGTCCGCTTGACGTCAGCCACCGTGGCGAATGTGGCGCGTAGCGAGCCGTGACCCTGCGAAAACCCACGATTCGGCTCCAACGCGGACAAACCGGCCGCAGTTGACGAAGCCCCTATAACGGGTATGCGCCGTCAGCGCGCCACGTTCCTTCCGAGCAGTCCGGCTAACAAAGTCGCTTGCTTGACGAGATCCGTTTTCCCCTGCCTGGACGGGTCTTCCACATGCCTGTGACGGTCGTTCCACGTCGGATCGGCGATTCTCTCAACCAATAACGAGCTGTCGGCTTCGCTTTCGCCCGCCTCGTTCGGCACGAGTAAGAGACCGACCAATAGACGACAGGTATTCCACCAAGCCATGAACGTTGCGAGCGCGTGCAAGTTCCTGATTTGGCGGCGATACTGCTGGTGTGAAACATGAGCCTTTCGATCGGTCCTTCCGTCGAACAGAGACGGACGTTGATGAATTCACCCGCGTCCCTCGGTCGACAGGACGTCATCGTGCGACCGTCCAGTATGCTGGCTCGTCACACATGGGCGAATGCCCCGAACGCGCCGATCTGCTGAAGATTGACGGCGCGACTATACGCTGACCGACGGAGTGGCTGTGCCGAGTAATCCACCCCGAACGCCCATCATCCAGTCAGAAGTAGAGCCTCCCGGAATCACGCCGGGTCGACATAAATGGTTAGTACTCTCTTCGGTGTCGGTGGGTACCTTCATGGCGACCCTGGACGGCAGCATCGTCAACATCTCCTTGCCCAAGATTCAACAAGCCTTTGGAGTCAACTTGTCGTCCGTCGAGTGGATCGTGGTCGCCTACCTGCTGGTGGTAGGTGCGCTGCTGCTGCCGTTCGGCCGTGTGGGGGACATCATCGGCTACAAATGGGTGTACCTGGCCGGGTTCACCCTCTTCGCCGGGGCCAGCGCTCTGTGCGGTATTTCTCAAAGCGTTTGGATGTTGGTCGGTTTTCGCTCGTTGCAGGGCATCGGCGCGGCCATGCTTCAGGCGATGGGACCAGCGATTGTCACCCGCACCTTCGGTTCACAAGAACGCGGCAAAGCACTCGGCCTGAACTCCGTCAGTGTTTCAATTGGACTTTCAGTTGGCCCGGCGCTCGGTGGCGTGCTCACCGAGTTCGGTTCTTGGCGCTGGATCTTTTTTGTCAACGTGCCGGTGGGGATCTTCGCCATCATCTGGGCTTGGCGCGTACTGGTGAATGAGCGCAGGGACGTCAGCCAGCAGTTCGATCCGTTTGGTGCGGTGCTGGCTTCGGCGGGCCTGTTCACGCTGTTACTCGGGCTGATCCAGGGGGAGAGCTGGGGCTGGACCAGCCCAATCGTCATTGGGCTCTTCGTTGCCAGTGTGCTGCTCATGTCGACCTTCGCATGGGTCGAGCTCCATTCTCCTCACCCGATGTTGGATCTGCGCTTGTTCAAAATCCGACCGTTCAGCGCCGGAAACGTGAGTCTGCTCATCGCTTTCGCCGGATTGTTCGTAGCGACATTTCTCTTGCCGTTCTTGCTGGAGCGGGGACAGGGATTCTCGCCGCTCAAGGCGGGCCTGCTGCTGACGCCAATTCCGCTCACTACCATGATCGTCGCGCCATTCTCCGGCATTTTGTCGGATCGAATCGGTCCACGCCTGCCTGCGACGCTCGGTATCGGCATCATGGCGATCGGACTGTACACGTTGACTCAACTGCACCAGCATTCGACCAACTTCGATCTGATCTGGCGGCTGATGATCATTGGTCTGGGGCAGGGACTGTTCAACAGTCCCAACAGCAGCGCGATTCTCGGTTCGGTGCCGCGACCCCGGCTCGGTGTCGCTTCCGGCACGCTGGCCCAGATGCGCATTAACGGACAGGTGTTGGGAATCGCGGTCGGTGGAGCCATCATCGCTAGCCGTGTCGCCTACCATCTGGCGCAGCTTGGGCATCAACTTCCCCCGTCAGCCTTGCAGACTGACGCGTTCGTCCTTGCGCTGCATGACGCCTTCTACGTCTCGGCGATCGTCGTCGCGCTAGGAGTTTTGACGAGTTTGGTCCGAGGGAAACACACGCCGAACTGATCGGAGTGATCGCGTCTAATGTGACGTGGACTTACTTTCCGATGCAGAAACGGCTGAAGATCTCGTCCAGCACACTCTCGCTGATCTGCTCGCCGGTAATCTCCCCAATGTGGAGCAGCGCGTCACGCACATCGACGGCGACTAGATCGAGCGGAGTGCCAGTGCCTATCGCCTCTTGCGCGGAACGAACGCTTTCCAAAGCCGCGCGCAGTGCTTCCTGTTGTCGCAGTGACACGGTTGCGGGTTGACGCGCGTCGCCAGCCAGGGCAGCCGCCCGATCGAACAATTCTGCCTCGAGACGGTCGATGCCCTCGCCGCTGACGCTCGAGATCTCGATGCGGGGCACGGCTGGTAGCAGAGAGGTAAGAGCCGTCTCGTCGATTTGACGCGGCAGGTCTACTTTGTTGATCGCCAGCACCACCCGACCCGAGCCATCGCGATCGAGACGATCCGCCAGTACCCGAGCAACCTTCAGATCGTCCTGGTGGACTGACTGACTCCCATCAACCACGAAAAGCGCGAGTCCGGCCGATTCAAGGGCTCGTCGGGAGCGATCGATACCCATCTGCTCGATGACGTCGGTTGTTTCGGCGATGCCTGCGGTATCCAGCAGTGTCGCCGGTATGCCATGCAAGTTGATCGACTCGGTGATGACGTCGCGGGTCGTTCCAGCGATTTCCGTCACGATGGCGCGATCGGAGCGCAGCAATCGGTTCATCAGGCTGGATTTCCCGACGTTAGGTCGACCGACGATGGCAATCTGAATTCCCTCATGATAGAGCATGCCCAGGCTGGCGGCATTCAGTACTTCGCGCAGCGAAGCCTCCGCGACGTTGAGGGATGCGTGCAGATCAATTGGCGGCACCTCGTCCTCTGGGAAGTCAACCGAGGCATCCAGATATGCCAGCGCTTCGATCAGCGATGCGCGAGCCGGTCCAAGACGGTGGGTCAGCCCGCCACGTAACTCCTCGACGGCAAGTTCGAGCGACTCTGACGTGCGAGCTGAGACGACTGCCATCACCGCTTCGGCCTGGGACAGGTCAACCCTGCCGTTCAGAAACGCGCGCAAGGTGAACTCTCCGGCTTCCGCCATTCGTGCTCCCGCGGCAATCGCCAGCGCAAGAACGCGTTTCACGGGAACCGGGCCACCATGACAGTGGATCTCGACTACGTTTTCACGGGTGTACGTGCGTGGAGCGGACATGCGCACCAGCATCACCTCGTCGACCGTGTGCTCGGTCTCTGGATCGACGATCCGACCATAGTAAAGGTGATGAGACGAAAGGAGCGAGACGTCACACGACCGGTTCTGTATGCCTTTGCGGAAGAGCCTGCCGGCAATCCGTGCCGAATCTTGACCGCTCAAGCGAATGATACCGATACCGCCTTCACCTGGTGGAGTGGCGATAGCGGCGATGGTGTCGTCATACATGACGCTGGAACCAATCGAAGACGCTGCGAATCTGGGTTTCGGTCACGGTAGCGCTCAATCGGCGATCAGTAGGTGCGAGTTCGTCGTCCCTGAGTGGGTGGGTGCATCTCCAGAAACTCATGAACGGCTTTTCGCGTCGGCACGGCGTCCGGCCCCTGTCCCTGCACACGCAGTCCTGCCGCGGCCGCTGCCATTCGTCCCGCGGAGACGGTTGATTCATGTTCGGCGCGCATGATGAAGAGCGTGGTGGCGAAGACGTCACCCGCTCCGGCGTCATCGACCGTGCGAACAGGGAAGGACGGGATCTCGATCAGCCTACCTCGATCGATGATCTGTGCCGCTTCCGCTCCGCGCGTGATGGCCACCAATCCACGAGAGGAGACGGCGTCGATTTCATCGCGTGCGAGCGACTGCTCCTCCACGTTCAATACCATGGCATCGATACGGCTGAGAACTTCATTCGGCAGTCGGAGGGGGCCGAGGTTCACCGGACCACTCTGCGACGGCGGCCAGTGTCGCATCCAGCCCTGTGGCGTCACGCCGAGGAAGGATGGGTTCAGCCTTCCAGCCTGGCGCGAATCGATCTCCTGCGCCACGGGTGCCAGGTGAACGATCTCGGCCGAGCGCCAGTTGGCGGGAATCCCGGTCAGATCGATGCGTCCGGCCCAGGAATGGATCGTCTGCAGTCGTCGCCCGGCGGTGTTGGTGTTGGTGAAGACGGTTGGCTGTTGCGAACTCTGCAGAATGATTTCGATCTCTTCCGCATAGCGTGCGAGGGCGTGAGAAAGTTCATCGCCGTGTTTGGTGAAGACCCCGCGCGTAATCACCGCTGCTCGCAGACCGAAGCGTGCGGCGGCGAGTGCCGAGTAGAGCGCCGTACCGCCCAGAATCGGTGTGCCATCGGGCTTGAGATCGACCGTAATGTGACCGACCGCTAGATAGTCAGGTGCCTGGTGGATTGTCATGTTCTCCAACCGAATTCAGAAAGCAAGGCAAAGACGAAAGTCCTTCAGTCAGCGCGCTATCTCGTGCGTCTCGTATTACTGATCGACAGCGTGATACTCGTCGATTGGAGTCGTACGCGCTTCAGGTTCGACACAGCCAATTCGATCCGTCAACGGGCTCTGGTGCGCTAAGCGCGTGTGCCCAAGGTCAGAAATTTACCCGTAGACCAGGGCAGACCGCCATGCCCGCTCACGACGCTTGAGACGGTCAAGCGGGCGTGGCTCGTGAAGCCGGATTTAATGTTGTTTCGGATAGATCGTCACACGTCGAAGCGCCGCTTCACCGGAGCTCTGAGTGGTGACATTGGGATCGTCGCGCAGGGCCACGTGAACCACACGGCGCTCGTTCGGCGGCATCGGCTCGAGCGAGATCGGCCGGCGGTTGCGGGCGACCTGTCGAGCGACCCGATGCGCCAGCCCGATCAACGACTCTTCTCGGCGCGACCGATAACCCTCGACATCGATAATCACGCGCGTCCAGGTGTCGAAGTGCTTGTTGGCCAGCACGTTGACCATGTATTGAAGCTGAGCAAGGTGCTCGCCTCGACGGCCAATCAACATGCCGAGATCTCGTCCCATGATGTCGATGAAGATAGTCGGCGGCTCTTCTCTTCCCAGTTCGATCGATGACGGATTGTCGACCGCGACAACGTCGCAATCGAAACCCATCTTCGCCAGCAGCTCCGAGACGATCGATTTCGCCAGTTGCTCCGACTCTGCAGGCGCCTGTGAAGATACTGCGGTGTGCGGCGTTCCACCGTCCGGCTTGGAAGCGCCAACGGCGGTAACGCGAACCAGCGCTTCGCCATCTTCCAGATCGCTGGTGTCCATCAGGACTTCGACGTTGACCTCATCGCGACTTCGCCCCAGTTGCTCGAGGGCGAGTCGCACGGCTTCATCGACTGATCGGGCCTGAATCTCCACCGCGTTCATTGGGGTCATGGTCAATTCGTTCGCCTTTCTCCGCCCACCCTGATGTCCGGCACGGTTCCGTTCGCAAGATTGACGCAAGGACCGTTTTCCGGATGTGTGTCCTCCGGCAATCGGTCCGGATGCGCGCCTGGTCGCACGTCGGGCCCGTTCGATTCACGCTCCGTCCGGCGTCCCGACGCGCCCGGTCGACGGTTCAATCCGCATGTGAATCACGATCATGGACTCCGCGCTCGGTCGATTCGTCCCACATGAATCAGGAATGGCCGGACGAGCCATAAGAGCGTCAGGTCACGTCGTGGTCGCAACTGCCACTGGATGGAAGAATGCGTAAATCAATGCCGTGGCGAGCCTGAGTAATTCAGTATAGCACCGGTCCCGATCATCAATTGAACCGCCAGCCGGGTGAATTGCGCACACTCTGACAAGATGCCTGATACGTCGAAGATCACCGATGGCGAGCAGGATGTCAAATCGGTAACTCCGATTAAGTTCCTCGTTCGAGCATCAACCACCTAAGCACCACAACGCGTGTCTGCCGTGGTTGACCTCGGAAGCCGTTCACCGTGGCGGTGTTGAATCGGCCGGGTGGATGTCAAAACAAATGAAGCCCGGTGTCAGTCCACCGGGTCGTACCCACCGGGTGTGAACGGATTACACCGCAGCACCCGCCACACTGCTTTGCCGCCACCCTTGATAATACCGTACTTTTCGATGGCTTGGTAGCCGTACTCCGAGCAGGTCGGTTGAAACCGGCATGCCGCGGGCAAACCCGGCGAGACGAACTTCTGGTAGAAGCGGATTGCCCACAGGAGAAGGGTTTTCATGTCGTATGACTCCCTGAGGAATCGTGGTGGGGATCTGTCGGCTACGTGGTGTTGTCCAGCATCCCGGCCTTGCGAGTGAGTGTGCGCACACATTCGCGCACCTGCTCGAAGTTTACACCCTCGTCTGTGAGCCTCCCACGGGCAATGAAGACCATGTCGAAGCCGGTGTGAAGGTCTGGGTGAGCTTCGCGAACCGCTTCTCGCAGCCACCGCTTAACGCGGTTGCGCCTGGCAGCGCCACCGATGCGCTTGCCGACGGCGAAGCCATAGCGATTATGCTCAAGGTCATTGGGTAGGATCGCCAGGACGACAAGCGGCGTCGTCCACGACCGACCTCGCCTGCGCACGCGTTCGAACTCGAACGGGCGGCGCAAGCGGAACGGACGAGCGATCATGAAGAATACGAATTAGCGCTGGGTTGGTTTCTTCTCGTCGGATACCGTCATATGCCAGCGACCACGTCGCCGTCGTGCGGCAAGCACTGCCCGGCCACCGCGAGTGTGCATCCGCTTGCGGAAGCCATGCTCACGCTTACGCGGGATTCGCTTTGGTTGATATGTCCGCTTCACCGTTGTCAACCTCCCGATCTCAGAAAAAAAGCCCTGCGGGGCGCACCGACGCACGCAGCCGCAACGGCTGGACCGATTATACGTTTGTATTCTGAGAAGTGTCAAACGGGAGGGCAGATAGCACTCCCCACCATGGCGCGAAGCGTGTTGTTTTTGTGGAGTCCACTCAGTTGATTGGGTCGTCTATCCGTATGCGAAGTTCGATGCGGACCGTGTCAGACTGTGGTCGCTTGCGGCCTCACGGTTCGGTAGCAGCACAGAAACGCAATTTCCTTCTCGATACACGGCGGGTTCGGATAGCATGCGACTGATCCGGCCCGAGACTGCCAGTCGCATCCTCCTCCTGCTCGTAATGTTGCTGCTCCCGTGCTGGAACGCAGTGCCTGTAGCGTCCGCGCAATCAGCCACTGAAGGGTTCCTTTCGGCTCGTGGCGTGCTGGTTCGATTCAAGGACGGTACGGTTACCGCCAACGCGCTGACTGACGAGCAGCGAGCCCTGTTGACCCTGGATGGCGCGAGCGATCAGGTTGAGCCTCTCGGTGAACCTGGGACATTTCTGATCGGAATACGCGACGGGTTTACTCCGCAGGGCGTCGCCGCTGAACTTCAACTTGACCCTTCCGTTGACTATGCTGAGGTTGATCGGACCGTTCGACTCGATCACTCCGTGGCGCAGTTTGCTGCCGCGACCGATTCGGTACCAACCGACTGGGCTCTGAACGCCGTCGACGCTCCCGGCGCCTGGAAATTCGGGACGGGTAAGGGGATCATCGTGGCGGTACTCGACACCGGCGTCAGTGCTTCGCATCCCGATCTCGCTGGACGAGTCTTGCCGGGCTGGAACTTCGTAGCGAACGATGGGAACGCCGCGGATGACGCGGGACATGGCACGTTTGTCGCAGGGTTGATTGCTGGCTCAACGCCCGCGGGACCAACTGGCGTCGCGCCAGGAGCGAAAATCCTTCCCGTGAAGATCTTGGACAGCAGTGGAGTCGGGTCGACAGCTAGCTTCGTGGCCGGAATCAACTACGCTGTGAATGCTGGCGCGAAGATCATAAACATCAGCGCCAGCGGTGCCAGCGACTCGGCCGCGCTCGACGACGCTCTCACGAACGCTGAATCGCACGGCGTTCTGGTCGTCGCGTCCTCTGGAAACGACGCCAATGAGCAGACTTCGTATCCCGCCGCCGTGCCCACGGTGCTGGCCGTCAGTGCCACGGATCAGCACAACAAACTCGCTTCCTTCTCGTCCTTTGGTCCGTACGTCGATCTTGCCGCTCCAGGCGTTGACATCTGGAGCAGTTGGTGGAGTGTCACCAACGGCAATGGTCACGCGACGGCTAGTGGATCGTCGGCGTCCGCACCGCTTGTAGCGGGAGCCGCAGCAATTCTGGCGGGCCTGCATCCCGACGCGTCACCAGCAACCCTACGTGAGATCCTCACTGAAACGGCTCGTGACATCGAGTCGCCGGGAATCGACGCGCAGACTGGGTACGGTCTGCTCGATGCGTATGCCGCTGCTCAGATCGCAGATCCGCCGCAGACGGCCGCTCGTGGCCAGGTACAGACCTCTGGAGCTGGTGGTAGGACCTTTCTGCAACTCACCGGGGGCGGGTTCACTCCGGGAGAACCTGTCACGGTGTGGACTCAGTCTGCGGATGGATACCGTGTTAATCTGTCGCTTGATGCGGGCACTTCTGGACAGTTCTCGGCCGATCTGGGTCCACTGTGGCAGTTCCCGCAAGGAACCGTCACGGCTTACGCAGTTGGCACCAAATCAGGCCGCGCTCTAGACGGTAACTTTGATGTGGCCGTGGCGCCGATTGCTGGTCCGTTCAAACCGCTGCAGCCAGTCGCCTCGACTGCTGATCGCGTTTACTTCCCGCAGACCGGGCATACGCTTGCCTATGGCTTCAAACAGTTCTGGGATACGCACGGCGGTCTTGCGGTCTTCGGCTATCCGATCAGCGAAGAGTTCAGTGAGAGAGACGCGGCCACCGGAAAGACGTATACGGTCCAGTACTTCGAACGCTATCGTTTCGAATACCATCCTGAGTTCGCCGGAACCCCCTACGAGGTGTCGCTTGGCCTGCTTGGAGTTCAGACGGCGCCGCAGCAATATCCGACGGCTCCCAATCCGGATAACACGAGCGTGCTCTACTTCGCTACCACGCGTCACACGTTGACTGGTGCATTTCGCACGTATTGGGAGATGCACGGTGGTCTGGAGATGTTTGGTTATCCGATCAGCGAGCCGTTCGAACAGGGTGGCGTTCTGGTCCAATATTTTGAGCGCGCTCGCTTTGAGCTCCACTCGAACCTCCCTGCTGGCTCACAGGTACTCTTGTCTCGACTCGGTGTCACGCTCGCTCGCGAAGACGGCTATCTCCATTAACAGTGACCTCCTCGGTCACTCGATCCGTTAGAATGTTGATCAAGGGAAATTCGTACTCAAATTGGCGTGACTTCTGACGCACGGGACAGTACACACGACCCTGGGGCGGAATTTGGGCTCGTGCTAGCCTGAAAGTACTATCTCATCCATCGAGATGAGTACGGGTTGCCGGTTGATGTGTGTGAACTCGGATCGATGTCAATCGTGCCGGCGTGACTGATTCTCGTGAGGACTGCCATGCGGCTACGGCTGCGGACCTTCGAACCAATCAAGCACAACCGCAACTTCGCCTCGGTCTGGCTGGCGAATTTGATCTCCACGCTTGGAGATCGCGTTCACCACGTCGCGCTGGCAGCGCTGGTCTATCAACTGACAGGTTCACTGGCCGAGACCGGACTCGCGCTCGTGGCTACGGCCCTCCCGGATCTGGTACTGGGACTCGTGGCTGGTGCGGTGGTTGATCGGCTTGACCGGCGCCGGGTCATGGTGGTAACCGATTTCCTGCGTGCGCCCTTGGTCGCCATCGTTCCATTCATCGCCTATCACTCGATGTTGCTCGCTTTCGTCGACCTGTTTGTGGTGAACACGCTCTCGGTGGCAAATCGCCCAGCCGCGAACGCCATTATCCCATCGATCGTGCCTGAAGAGGAATTCACCGCAGCGAACTCGCTCGCTTCCGTGAGCCAGAACACAAGCGATATCGTTGGTTACCCGCTGGCCGGCGTGCTGATCGGCATTTTCGCCGGTTGGCTTGGGACGCGCGATGGGTTGCAGGCCGCGTTCTTGTTTGACGCCGCGAGCTTCCTCGTTTCCGGTCTGCTGGTTCTGACCGTCAAGACTCCGGCCTTTGCGCGGATCAAGGCGGGGCTTACATCAATTCGCGCCGAAGTGATGGAAGGCCTCAACTTCGTGCGCTCTTCGCCCGTGCTGCGTTCCACCACGCTGGTCACGCTGCTTGGCCCGCTGATCCTCGGTGCCACCACGCCACTCCTTGTCGGCTACGCCTGGAACATTCTCGGCGGTGGCCAATGGGAGTACGCCATGATGGGGACTGGCATCAGCGCTGGGAGTATCGCCGGAGGACTGTGGCTCGGGAGTGAGAACCGCATTCGCCCTGGCGTGCTGATCGTCGTCGGGTTGGCGGTGATGGGAGTGGGCGTGATGGCCACCGCTTCCGTCCACTATCTATGGTTTGCCGTGGCGACCATTGCGCTGTGCGGTATCGGCAGCATGATGGTGATCATTCCAGGCGTAACCCTGGTTCAGCTCTACACCCCGGCTCACCTGCTGGGCCGGGTCTTCTCCGTGCGCTCGACGCTGATCTACGGTGCGATCATCATCTCGAATGCGATCGGCGGTTGGGCCGGTCAGCAGTACGGTGTGCGCCCGTCGCTCTTTGCCTGTGGAGCACTCCTCTTCGTCTCGACGGTAGTTGCCTCGCTCTTTCCCTCGATTCGCAGCGTGACCTTCACCCCTCCCGTGCTCGCAGAGCCCGAATTCACCGATTGACAGCCCGCGCTCCATGGCGTAGTTGAGTACCGGGAACCGTCCACGGACGGTCAGCGAAACCTTACTCGGAGCTACAGGAGGCCAGGACATGCCTTTTCTTTCCCCAGATGTCGCAGCCTACCGACGCGATCTGATGAACCGATTCATGGATGACCGCGGTTTCGACGCACTGGCGTTTCTGACACCAGACTACTTCTTCTACGCATCCAACTACTTTCTTGACGTCGCTCCTTGGGAGCGTCCCGTCATCGCCGTGGTGCCACGCAATGGCGATCCGTTCGCCGTGATGCATGAACTGTCAACCAATCATCTCCATATGGCCCTCGAGCGTGGAACGTTGTGGATCGACGACGTCGTGCTTTACAGTGAGCACCCCCGCCTGTCGAACCGCATGTACCTGACGCCTCAGTGGTCGAGATTGGTTGCGGAGCGCCTGCGCGAGCACCATCTGAGAACGGGCCGGATTGGCGTCGACGCGCTCAGTGGCCTGTTGACTCAAGCCCAGCAGATCGGTGGAACTACGTTTGTACCGATCGAGCGAGAGATGCGTGAGCTGCGTCTGGTCAAACATCCGGAGGAGCTGGATCTGGTTCGACAGGCGGCCAAGCTGTCCGACTGGGCACAAGATCGCTATCGTGAAGAGATCCGCCCGGGTCGAGTGGTGCAGGAGATGGACTTCTCAGTGGCGGCACAGACGGCCGACGAAGGGGCCAGACGTCACGACGGAGAGCAGCTCGAAATCCGTTGTTTCTCGCTGAGCGGGCCGGAATCGGCCGCGCCTCACGGTACTGGAGCGTCGGGAGGCAAACGGGTCGAGAAAGGACACGGAATCGTCAACATCGTCATCATTCGACTGAACGGCCTGGTCGTCGAGAATGAGCGGACCTGGTTCTGCGGACAGCCAAACAACGAGCAAGTTCGCGCGTTCGAGACGGCGACTCGGGCCCAGGAGGCAGCGATTGCGCAGATGGTGACCGGCAACGACCTGGCATCGGTTGATGCGGCGGCGCTATCGATTATCGAGTCTGCAGGATATGGCGCGAACGTCATTCATCGCACCGGGCATGGTATCGGCATTGCTGGTCACGAGTTCCCCGACGACATGGCGTTCAATCCGCGTGCGTTGATGGCCAACGAGGTCTACTCAGCCGAACCAGGCG
Organism: uncultured Chloroflexia bacterium; assembly: GCA_963782955.1. GTDB lineage: Bacteria > Chloroflexota > Chloroflexia > Thermomicrobiales > Thermomicrobiaceae > CALAGB01. The sequence continues at coordinate 483,424 of CAWALJ010000005.1, forward strand.
TTTACGTCTACGGACTCGGTGGCTTCCGACACGACGACACCGTCATCGTCGGTGATAAACCTGAGGTCGTCACTCAGGCGCCGAAGGACATCAAATCCCAAACGGTCGGGTAACCTAACTCTGCCATCGCACAGTTCGCCTGGGCGAGTCCGGCAGGTGTGGCGGCCCGTTCAGGCGACAAATTGGCGCATTTCGCTATACTTCAGGCTATCCCGCGACGTTTGGGAGCGGCTGCAGCTGCGTGAGGTTTGACGAAGTGGCTGAAACGAGCCATGAGCAACAACTCTATGAGATTCTTACCAGAGAGACTTTGACGATCACTACCGCCGAGTCCTGTACCGGCGGTCTAGTTTCGAATCGCATCACCAGCGTCCCTGGTAGCTCCGCTTACTTCCTTGGTGGGATCGTGGCCTATAGCAATGCAGTCAAGGTCGCGCTCCTCGGCGTGCCGGAAGAAGTCTTGTCTCGTGTTGGGGCAGTGAGCGACGAGTGTGCGCTTGCCATGGCCCGTGGAGCGCGCGAGCGGATCGGCGCGGATGTTGGAGTCTCCACCACCGGTATTGCCGGTCCTGGCGGCGCGACCCCAACCAAACCGGTTGGTCTCGTTTTCATTGCCTGCTCGACTCCCTGGGGAGATGTCGTCGAGGAGCATCACTTCACCGGAAATCGCGCGGAGATCATTATCGCTTCGGCCGATGCCGCGCTCGCATGCGCTCTTCGGCAACTGGCAAATCGCGGCGGGAACACTCAAGGCTAACGGATCTTCCCATTGGCGACGTGAGGCTGGACGCCGCGCTGTGAGCATGAAATGAGTCGGCTATTGTACGAAAAATCGGTTTTGTCGAACGGTGTACGTGTGGTTACCAGCCGCATGGATCACGTCAAGTCCGCGAGTCTGATCGTTTACGTCGGTGCCGGATCGCGGCACGAGTCAAACGCGCAGGCAGGCATTTCACACTTCCTCGAGCACATGGTCTTCAAGGGAACCGAGAAACGGCCGGATCCGGTGGAGATCACTCAGGAGGTGGAGAGCGTCGGCGGAATGCTGAACGCGGCAACCAGCCGTGAGAACACCAATTATTGGGTCAAGGTTCCCAGCGCGCATTTGGAGCGGGCCTTCGACGTGATTGGCGACATGCTTCGTAATTCGGTCTTCGATCCGATCGAGATCGAGAAGGAGCGGGGAGTCATCGTCGAGGAGATTCGCGGCATCGAGGACACGCCGGACGACCTGATTCATGACGTGATCGACGAACTTGTCTGGGGAGACCAGAGTGTTGGCCGCTCGGTCATCGGTTCGGAGTCGACCGTTCGTGCGACGACACGCGACGAGCTAGTTAGCTATCTGCAGACTCAGTACCGGCCCGACCGAATTGTCATTTCGGCAGCTGGTGACGTTGATCATGCGCACGTTCTCGATCTGACAGAGCGCTATTTTGGTGATCTGTCCGAGTCGAGCGTTGACACGTTCATTCGTGCCACGTCCGACCAGTCCGGCCCACGTGTACGGCTGATCCAACGGCCGACGAACGAGGCTCACCTGTGTCTGGGTCTTCCGGCGCTGCCGTACACTGACGACCGGCGCTACACACAGGACATGATCGACGCCATTCTCAGCTCAGGGATGAGCTCGCGTTTGTTCCGTGAGATCCGCGAACGCCTTGGCCTGGCTTACGAGGTCTACTCCTATTTCCGTGAGTATTCGGATGTCGGGCAGGGAGTGGTCTATGCGGGCATCGACCCGCAACGAACCTCGGAAACGATTCGAGCCGTGCTAAGCGAGTTCGAAAAGTTGCGGCGTGAACCCGTTGCGGAGGCGGAGCTGCAGCGAACCAAGGAACTGCGCAAAGGGCGCATCGAGATGGGCCTGGAGGACAGTCGTTCGGTCGCGGGTTGGATCGGCAGCCAGGAATTGATCTTCGGTGATATTCTGACACCGGATGAGGTGATTGAACGGATTCAAACGGTGACGAGTGCCGATATTCTTGACCTTTCACGGCAGTTGTTTGTGCCCGACCGTCTCAATTTGGCGGTGGTCGGCCCGATTGAATCCGAGTCGAACCTGCGGTCATTGCTGGAATGGTAAGAATAGTCACCGGAGTCTGTCCGATGCGGACGCACGAGCAACATGAGCGTATCGAGGATCATACGAATCGATGAGTGGAAACAGCCACGTACTTGTCGTTGAGGATGAGCGGGCCATTGCCTCATTTTTGAGGCGCGGTCTAAGCTACGAAGGTTATCGAGTGACCGTCGCTGACTCGGGACGTCAGGCGCTCGAGGCGGCCCGAGATGATCCGCCTAACCTCGTGATTCTCGACGTGATGCTACCGGACGGCCTGGACGGCATCGAGGTCTGTCGGCGCCTGCGTGCGGCGGGCGACGAGTTCCCAATCTTGATGCTGACCGCTCGCGACGAGGTAGCCGACCGCGTTGCCGGCCTCGATGCCGGTGCTGACGACTATCTGGTCAAGCCGTTCGCGTTTGAAGAATTGCTGGCCCGCGTCCGGGCGCTGTTGCGTCGCCAGGAGCGGCGCGAAGAGGCGAATGATGAGGTCGTCTATCATTTCGCCGATCTGACTCTCGATACGTCCTCCCGTTTCGCCTATCGTGGCGAACGGCGGATCGATCTGACTACCCGAGAATATGAACTCTTGCTCCTCTTCATCCGCCATCCGAATCAGGTACTGACCCGCGACCTGATCATGGAGCGTATTTGGGGCTATGACTTCCCCGGAGAATCGAACGTTCTCGAGGTGTACATCAGTAACCTGCGTCGTCAGCTCGAAGCTGGTGATGAGCCGCGACTCCTTCAAACTGTGCGTGGCGCCGGTTACGCCTTGAGAATGCCCTCCGACTGATCGAGGAGATCCATGTCCATCCGTGCTCGCATCGCGATTCTCTCAGCGCTTCTTACCGCTGTCATCCTTGCCGCCATCGGGGCCGGGGTCTACTTCACGCTGCAGCGATCTCTGAACCAGGAAGTGGACAGCCGTCTCACTGGCGTGGTCTATGGGGTCGCCCGGAATACGCCAATCGAAGTGACGCTCACCGGGCAACTGGCGGGCGTTAACATCCCGGATCTTGACCCGTTCGCGTCGCCTGGTCTCTACGTTCAAGTAACGAGATCGGACGGTAGCGGATTCAAGAATAGTACCTCTCACCCTACGAGCGATTTCATGCCACTGCCGCAGGGCGTTCTCAAGCAGAATATGAACGGCAACTTCCAGTTTTACACGACCGATTTCCATGATGTGCCGGTTCGTGTATTAAGTGCTCCGCTCATCTACCAACCAACAAATCAGGTCATCGGGACAGTACAGGCAGTTCAACCGCTGACATCCACGCTCAAGACCATGCGAACGTTGCGTCTGCTCTTCCTGGCTGGCCTCGGATTCGGCCTGCTGGCGGCAGCGGTCGGCGCCTACATCCTGTCGGGGCGCTCACTGCGCCCGCTGTCGCGGATCACCCACACAGCTCGCGGAATCGGGTTGTCGCGCGATCTCAGTGACCGTATCGAGCTGCCGCGTACTGGCGACGAGGTGCAGGATCTTGCCGAGACATTCAACGCGATGATGAATCGGCTCGACGACGCCTTCACCGCGGAGCGCCGCTTCGTGTCCGACGCGTCGCACGAGCTGCGTACACCGCTGACCGCCTTGCGCGGCAACGCCGAAATCCTGCTGCGTCAGGTTGAGGCAGGTGACACCAATCGGGATGAAGCGGTCGAGATTCTGACTGACATTCGAGACGAGTCGGAACGCATGGGCCGCCTGGTGGAGAATCTGCTGACGTTGGCGCGGGCCGACGTCGGCTGGCGTCCCGAGCTTGGCCTTGTACCGCTCGATCAAGTCGCCAGCGATGCCTCTCGCATCGCCCATCGTATAGCCGGGAAGCACGAGTTCGCCTTTGAGATACAGGATGAGCTGGACGTCATCGGCAACGCTGACCAGCTCAAGCAGCTCATGCTGATTTTGCTTGACAACGCTTTCACCTACACGCCGGACGCGAGCAAGGTGTCCCTGTCGGTCGCGGGAGAGGATGGAGTCGCGCGGATCGTCGTGACCGATACCGGTCCCGGAATCCCCGAGAGCCAGCTCACCCGCATTTTCGACCGCTTCTACCGTGGTGACGCCGCTCGTGATAAGCGGGCAGCTGGAGCTGGTCTGGGGTTGCCCATTGCTCGCTGGATCGTCGAATGCCATAACGGCAAGATCGAGGCGACGAGCAAATTGGGTGAGGGAACGGCAATCACGGTGACGTTGCCACGTGCAAAGACCGTTCCGGACCAGGGACATCAGGTACCGGTCGAGACCGCGCAGCAGACGGCCCCGGTTCCGGCCAGGACCTGAGCTATTGCGGAGCTAAGCGAACGTCTTTCCGATCTCGTCGATCTCCGGCAAGCCAATGAACGTCAGAAAATCCGGGAACGGCGTGAAACCATCCAGCGCTCGCGTCGGAGTGCCATCTGTCTTGAGCACGTCGAGCAGTTGTCGCACGGCGGTGGTCGCGGCAAGGAGCGCGCCGACCGGAAAGATCACCAGCCGGAACCCGAGCTTCTCGAGCATGCTGAGCGGTACCGGCGGCGTCTTGCCCCCTTCAGCCCAATTGAACAGGAGTGGCACGTCTTTCAGTTCATGGGCGACGTGCTCGATTTCGTCCTCAGTCTGCGGTGCCTCGACGAAGAGCATATCGGCTCCAGCCTGGTGGTAGCGACGCCCCCGATTGATGGCCGCCTCCATTCCTTCAACGGCCCGCGCGTCCGTGCGGGCGATGATCACGAAGTCTGGATTTCGCCGAGCCGAGACCGCGGCCCGGATTTTCCCCTCCATCTCGTCCGAGGGGATAAGTTGTTTGCCTTCCATATGACCACAGCGCTTTGGTGAGACCTGGTCTTCGAGCTGAATCGCGGCGAGCCCAGCAGCCTCATATTCTTTGACGGTGCGAATCACGTTGAGCGCATTGCCGTAACCTGTGTCGGCGTCGGCAATAACCGGCACGGTCACGGCCTGGACGATGCGTCGGGCGCTATCGAGCATTTCGCTCATGGTGGTGAGCCCAACGTCAGGTCTACCGAGCATCGACGCGGCCACCCCAAAGCCGGTCATGTACACCGCCGGGAACCCTGCTGCCTCGACCAATCGGGCCGAGAGCGCATCATATGCGCCGGGGGCCAGGATTACCTGCCGTCGACTCATCAAATCTCGCAGTGCCGCAGGTCCGCCGTTCTGCTCGCCCAGGAATCGTGCCATTTGAATTCCTCTCGTCGCTCGCCTGATTCTGTCATCTGCGTCCGTTGCCGGAATCATAGACGCTCTTCAGACGTTGGGTCTTGCGAGGGAGGTGTCCATGGCAGGACCAACAAACGGGAAAAATCCGCCGGCGAGCGAGATGAACTTCGGCTTGGTGACGGGCCAGCACTGGCGGAGTTGGGAAGAGTTACAAGAGCAGTGGCTATGGGCAGAAGAAACCGGCTGGGACTCGGCCTGGGGATTCGACCACTTCTTCTCGCTCTATGACGGTGAAGATGGTCCATGCTTCGAGGGCTGGACGCTCCTCGCCGGGCTGGCGGCCAGGACTTCGAAGATACAGCTTGGCCTGATGGTTACCAGCATTACGCACCGGTTGCCGTCGGTGCTCGCTAAAGAGGCGGTCACAGTCGACGTCATCTCGGGTGGCCGGCTCATCTTCGGCGTCGGTGCCGGATGGCAAGAGCGAGAGCACAATGCATACGGCATCGAGTTCCCGTCGCCGCGCGATCGCGTTGATCGATTTGGCGAGGCCATGGAGATCTTTCATCTGCTCGAAACCGAGAAGCGAGCGACCTTCCATGGCGAGCACTACGATCTCGACGATGCTCCGTTCGAGCCGAAGCCGGTCTTTGGTCATATCCCGGTCCTGATCGGGTCGCGCGGCCGCCGGATGATGCAGCATGTGGCGCGTTATGCCGACCAATGGGACGGCGGAGGTACTCCGGAGGAGTATTTGGCGACAGGCGAGCGACTGAACGAGTTGTGCCGAGAAATCGGTCGCGATCCTGATGAGATTCGCTGGGTCCTCTCGACCGGTGGCGATCCGCTCGAATCTGAAGATGCATTTCGCGCGCATGTGCGCGCATACGCCGAGATCGGCGTGCGGTCGTTCTTCTTTGATTTTCCTCGTGGAAGCGCGACGAAGAGTATGCAGTCGATTGCTGACCGTGTCATTCCCGAGCTACGCCAGGAGTTCGACAAGCCCAGGATTTCGTAGCGTAGATTCGTTCGGTTCGTTGGGGTGCCGGAGTCATCCGCGAGACACCGTACACGGGTGCAAGTCGGTTTGCAAAAGGCGTCGCGCCAGAAATCCAGCGCGACGCCTCAGTTTCAACGTCTCAAATTCACTTTGAGATCTCGTCAGGAAACGTCTGGAGCACGCTCAGAGCAGACCCTGGGTCGCCCTCCGGCGTGCTCCACTTTGAGTCAGTTGGTTGGCTCTCCGCTAAGCTTTTCCGGAGAAGCCCTGGCTCTCCAGGAAGTTCAGCAGCGATTTGCGCGCTTCGATGCTGAGGCCGAAGATTTCGGGCCAGACAGCGCTCGGGATGCTGGTGCGTCCGAGTGACTCTTCGAGCATCTCGTCAACCGACTGCGCTTCTCGCTCGGTCTCCACGAAGAAACCGATGTCTACTCCGAGTTCCTGTCCCAACCGGGAGAGGAGCGTGAAGGACGGAACGCTGCGTCCCTTCTCAAGTCGCGACAAATACGAAACGGATATATCCGTTCGCTGCGCGAGATCCGAGAGCGAAAGCCCCTGCTGCTGACGCAGGCGGCGAATCGCCGGTCCAATGCGTTGGCGCACTTCAGTCGCGGAAACACGTCGTTCCTGCTGCGTATTTTCCATGTAAATGTCCTTTACCTTTCCACCGCGTTGGTCTGTCTAGCCTCCGCGGTGCCAGCCGATCACTCCCAAATGACGATCGGCGAAGTCACATATTGGTCTCAACTTCCGCGTCGTTTTCCGCGCCAATCGAGCTCAGATGCACCGGTTGCTCTGACGAATATCAGATTGAACCGGTTCCCCTGTCATCTGCCGTTGCCGGTCGAAGTCGTGGTGGTCCACGTGGTCATCGCCGCCCGTTGGTGATCGGTTGTGAAACAGAAGCGTGCTCGGTGGGCTATCGAACAAACGTCACGGCCCGAGCGGCCGCCTTGTCATGGGCGTGCATCAAGGTGAATCATGTGTTGGGTATTACGCCATTCCGCACTGAAGTCACGCGAGATGCCTCGATACGTACCCCGAGTCAACACTCTCCAATCGCTTACCGCCGCGAGCCAGACGAGCCTAGTCGTCGGGCAGGATACTTTGTCGTCCTTCACGGATCCCCGCCGGTGACGGTTCTCCGTCTATCCGACCACCTGAAGTACAAACATCCCCGCAACCCTAGCCCTATCCACCTTGGATGCACCGTGGGTGCCGGTGGAACGCTATTGCAACGTGCGGCTTCGCCTCGACGGCATCTACCACCCTCTGGTCCGGTTGCTATACGGGCGACCGAACCCACTATGACATTACCGTATTACTCCTGTTTTGTAAACATGTTGACGTGAGAAAACTGAAGTCATTCGCATGAACGATTTTATTCCCATCATTTGCGAATGCGTGTCGCTCATCTCTCCGTGTCCACATGTGCCACACTGGCAATCCCACGTCCTTCGCTCCATCGAGCAGAGCTTGCGCTCATTTCGACACGGAACTACCGGACGAATTCTACTGCTGGCCCACTGAGAAGAACACCTAACTGGCGAATTTGTGAGATTCCAACCCTGCGCTTGGGTTGATTCGGAAGGCACGCGATACTTTTTCAACCAAACACGTCATGAAGTAATGCCGTCCGAGCGGGGTCTGTCGGACCGATCGTGATCGGCACGAGATGCTTCATCTTCAATTCATCGTTCTTCATCGTGCTTACACTTTGCACGCATACTGCAGTCCGCCGAAATTCCATCGAGGTCTCCGATTCAATGAATTGCGACGCTGGCCCGACGAAACGTGACGATGGATGCCGCGCTTCATCCTTTGCGGACAAGATTGAATCGCACTCGCTCTCAGCCGAGTGGTCTGTCGGAGCTCCACGAAAAGCCTGTGCCGTGGGTAGGGTGGACGTTTCCACAACCGTCCAAGTCCCGACTCTCCCACCCGTTAGGGTGGGAAGAAACCTATCCCTATCTCGCTGACAAAACTACCCGAGATGACGTTTTGTGCGCAGCAGCTGCGTCCTAGCATGAGGGCAGTGGAGGACCGCGTTGTAGCGATTGAAGGACGAGATGAAGCTCTCAGAGATGTTGAACAAACCTACGAGTCGACGCGAAATTATCACCCGAGCGTCAATGGCAGGAATCGCGCTTCCCGCCGCCGGTTCACTTCTGGCCGCATGCAGCAGTGGTATCAGCGATGCTTCACGCAACGCGGCGGCGTTGTCGATGCCAGCCTCGTCGAGCGTCTCGATGACGGTTCCAACGACCGCTCCGACCGTTGCCGCGCCACCACTCAAACGCTACGATCCCGCGTTGCCGCCCGTAGGGCCAGAGACGACCAAACAGATCACGCTGACGACGAAGGACGAGACGATCTCGATCGCCGACGGAGTCGCGATGAAGGCCTGGACCTTCGATGGAACCGTTCCGGGACCCACGCCGCGCGTACGCGTCGGCGACACGGTCGAGTTCACCTTGAAAAACGAAGGAACGACCGAGCACTCGATCGACTTTCATGCCGCGCAAACTGACTGGAAGACGAACTACAAATCCATCGCTCCCGGCGAGTCGCTCTCATTCTCGTTCAAGCCCAAGTACGCGGGCGCATTTATGTACCACTGTGGCACACCGCCGATCCTTCATCACATCAGCAGCGGCATGTTCGGGGCGCTGATCGTTGATCCGGTTGATCCGCTGCCACCAGCCAAAGAATTTGTACTGGTGGAAAACGAGTACTACGTCACGAACGGCGAGCCAGATATGGACAAGATGCTGGCTGTCAAGCCCGACTACGTAACGTTCAACGGCTACGCGTTCCAGTACAAGACGAATCCGATCAAGGTGAAGCTTGGTGATCTGGTGCGGTTCTACGTCGTCAACGTTGGGCCAACTTTGAGTTGCGCCTTCCACATCGTCGGCGAGCAGTTCGACACGGTCTATCTCGGTGCGCCCCCAGAGAACGCCATTCACGGAGTCCAGACGTTCAACATTGCTCCAGGCGGCGGAATGATCTTCGAACTTGAAGCGGACGTAGTCGGGTCCTTCCCAGTGGTGACGCACTCATTTGCCTACACGGAAAAGGGGGCCGTCGCCATTCTCGAGGTTGACGAATAGGTCCACTCAATCGATCACGAGGTCCTTCAAGTGAGAGGCAGGCGGCAATGTCCGCTCTGTCTCTCGTCATCTGTCGCGTGAAGTAATTCGATTGGAGTTTGGGTGGGTGTCAAAAGGGCGTGCCGGCACACTCCAGGAGACGCTGCGCTTGACCGGGGGCCATTTGGGGCGGCGAAGGCGCTACATGGTTCCGGGGGGTTGAACCAGGCCGTGGCGCAGCGCGTACGCTATCACCTGGGATCGACTTTTCAGGTGAAGTTTGTCCAGAATGTTTCTGAGATGATATTTGACGGTGTTCTCGCTCACGACAAGACGCTCGGCCAATTCACGGTTCGACGTTACTCCCTCGACGAGCAATTCCAGTACGTCACGTTCCCGCTCGGTCAGGTCGTCTGCCTGACGCTCGTGCTGCGACACTGACGGGTGGGCAAATTCGCTGAGGACCTTGCGTGCGAGTCCCGGGGTGAGCGCGGGTTCGCCCTGAGTAACGCCTTCCAGATGCTCAAAGAAGCGCTCTGCCTCAAGATCCTTGGGGAGAAAGCCCTGCGCTCCCGACTTGATGGCCTCGAATAGGTCAGCATCCTCCTCTGAGGCGGTCAGCACCACCACGTTCACGTCGGGGAGCTCGGCGCTAATCACGCGAGTTGCCGCGAGCCCGTCCATCTCCGGCATGGTCAGATCCATCAACACGATGTCGGGGTGGTATTTGCGGGCAAGCTCGACGGCGATTCGACCGTTTGGTGCTTCGCCCACTACATCGATCTGCCGCGCTTCGAGCAGACTGCGCAGGCCGTCACGGAACAGAGCGTGATCGTCAGCGATGAGTACGCGCATGGTCCACCTCGTTTGCATTCGTCAACATTGACTGGAGAGGGATCGACACTGTGACGTTGGTACCATGCTCCGCTCGTGACGCGATCGATAACGTTCCTCCCACCGATTCGGCGCGTTCTCGCATCGTCGAGAGTCCGAATCGGGGCAACCCGACGTGTCGTAGGGCGTCGGGGTCGAACCCGCAGCCGTTGTCACTCACGATGGCCACAACGCCGCCGCTCGTTCGTCGGAGCGTGAGCGTGACACGAGTGGCGCCCGAATGCTTACGCACATTCGACAGTGATTCCTGGACGATACGCAGCAGTTGCAGTTCGGCCAGTGGCGAAAGGCCAAGTGCAGGGTCGTCCGCATCCTCTGCAACGAGGTTCGTGCTGATCCCGCTCTGATCCTGCCAGGTCGCAAGGTAATTCGTGATGGTGTCAAGGAATGATATCTCGAGATCGTGGGAGACTCTCAGTCCGAGAATGTTCTCGCGGACGTCGGCATACGCGTCTCGCGCCGCGCGCGCGAGTTGCGCGATTTGGGCTTCCGCCCGCTCAGTCTCCCCCGCACGAAGCAATTCTTGAGCCGCCTGACCCTTCGTGTTCACGTATCCCAACACCTGCGCGATGCTGTCGTGCATCTCGCGGGCGATTCGATCGCGTTCTTCGGCGATCGCAAGCGCCCGAACCTGCTGATGAAGATGAGCGTTCTCGATTGCCAGCGCGGATTGCGTCGCGAAACGCTCCAGGCGCTGTTGATCTGCCGCGTCGAACTCTGGCTGCTGTTGCCGCTCGGTCAGATAGAGCGCTCCGAGCACTCGACCGCGCGACACGATCGGCACCGCAAGCAGCGAGTGCATGTCAGGGTGACCAGGCGGGAACCCGACCGAGCGTGAATCCTTCCTCAGATCTTTCAACCGGATCGGTTTCGGGTCATGGATCGCCGCTCCGAGTAGGCCACGCCCGACCGGAATCGGACCAAGTTGCGTTCGCACGTCGTCGCTCATGCCGGAGGTCAAGAACGCCTCCATTTCGCCCTGCTCGTTCAATAGCGCGAGCGCACCATACTCGGCTCCGCCCAACTCCCTCGCCTCGTTGACGACGTTCTGCAACACCAACTGAAGGTCCAACGCGCCGGTGATGGCCAGACCAGCCTTGTGAAGCGCAAGCAGTTCCTGATTTTGCCGTGTCAGCCGGCTCTGCATCTTGCCGACCAGACCGAAGACTGATCGGGAGAAGAGGATTGTGCTGACCAGAATCAGGAGTGCGATGAGGAGGTATCCTTGCCAACTTCTGAAGAAGTCGGGAAACAGGAAGGCTCGGATTAATTCGAGGATCGCCAGGAACGCAAGCGGCACAAGCACCGCGGCTCGTCTGAGCCAGGGAACGTCAAGCATGAATTCGGATCCACGAGCGTCGCGCCAGATTCTTCGCACCTTGACCGTGCTCCAATTATCCACCAGTGGGAAGCGGCCAAACTCAGCATAACGGCCGTCCGTGACTGGTGCAACGAGTCGTTGATGGCGGAGAACGTGATGCTTGCCGCGCGCGCGATCGCATGATTCACTACCATTTTGTGTCGACTGTAATAGACGAACCGGTTCAACATCCGAGCAGACTGACGCCATCCGCGCTGATTCAGCGACTGTCGCGGGAACAGGTCCTCATTCACATTTCCATCTTCGGACTCTTCTGCATCTGGGCGGGAATCATGACCTGGCCATTGGCGACCGACCTTGGCCATCGTCTGGCGAGCTGGGGAGATCCGGTCTTTCAGGCCTGGACACTTGCTTGGGACGTTCATGCCTGGACGACCCATCCGCTGAACATCTTCAACGCGAACATCTTCTATCCGTATCGCAACACGCTGGCGTTTTCCGATTATCTCTTCGGCCAGGCGCTCCTGGTTGCGCCGTTACTGCTCAAGACCGGCAACGCGATTCTGGCTGATAACGTGTCGTTGCTCCTCTCGTACGCGCTCAGCGGTTTCGCCATGTATCTCTTGGTTCTCGATCTCACGGGGAGTCGTCTCGCTGGCATTGTGGCCGGATTCGCCTACGCGTTCGCTCCGGCGCGCATGGCTCAGTTCGAACATCTCCATCTGACGTCTGCCGAGTGGCTGCCTCTCGCCGTCCTCGCGGCACGACGCGCGCTTATTCAGCGCTCTCTCCGCTGGTCGGTGGTTCTCGGACTACTCGTGGTTATTCAGGGCCTGTTCGGAATCTATTACTTCTACTTTCTGGCCATCCTGCTCGGCTTCGTGTTCATCGCCTACCTGCTGGCCAACCGCCGGCGCGCGGCGCTGGTGGGCGTGGTACGGGCTGGCATCGCGTGTCTGATTGGTGCCGCGCTCTTGGTCCCAATCTTGATCCCCTATCAGCAAGTGCACGACGATTTGGGGATCGAGCGAACGGTCTCCGAGATGATCAAGTGGCGAGCGGTTCCATCCGACTATCTGGCCGTCTCCCCGCGCAGCCGCTACTACGGGACATCGCTCGGTGCCACCTACTCGCGCGACCTCGAGCGGGATCTCTTCCCAGGTTTCATCCTGATCTTGCTGGCAGTGGTGGGTCTGTTTCAGCGCCGACTTGGCTGGGAGCGCTGGATGCTGTTTGCCGTTGGCGTCGGATCGATCATCCTCAGCTTCGGTCTGACCGGGCATATCGGTGGGCACGACGTGCCGCTGCCGTATCGTTTCTTCTATGATTTCGTTCCCGGATTCAAGGCGATTCGAGTTCCGGCTCGGCTCGGACTCCTGGCACTCGTTGGTCTGGCGGCTCTGGCGGGTCTTGGAGTTGATCTGATCCTCACTTGGTTGAGCCGCTTCTCGCGCCAATATCTGATTCAGCTCGGCGGAGCTTCCGCGCTCTCACTACTGCTGGTCTTTGGAATGTCGGTGGAGTACACGACGCGTATTCCGCTTCCGGGGCCACTTCCCACGACGCTGGCCGAGGCAAATCGTCCGGATTACTCCTGGCTGGCGGCGCATCCGGCTCCGGCGATTGAGTTCCCGATGGGAGACGGAATTATCGCATCGGCCTGGCCGAACTTCTGGTCGACCCTCCACTGGAACCCGGTGGTGAATGGCTACAGCGGAATTGCCCCTCCGGTCTACTACATCTTCCGCGACGAGATGAAGGCGTTTCCTTCAGCGCGAACGATTCAGCTGCTGCAGGGGATTGGCGTGCGCAATGTGGTCTATCATTCGGACCCAAAGGTCGACCCCGCAAAGGATCCATTCCTGACCGCCGCCCAATCGTTCTCCCAGTTGACGCAGGTCGTCGGAGGGCCGGATTACGTCTTCAGGTTGTCGCCGAATCCATGGCTCTGGAATGTGGCTTCAGCGGTACCCGGCGATCAAGCTGTTGTGCTGCCAGACGTCGATTCAGACAAGGCGACGTTCGGCATGCTGGCGGCGATTCTCCAGCGTGACAATCACACGGTCTACGGGCAGGGCTCTATCGATTACTGGACGCTGCCGAGTCCCCCGTCTTCGGTTTGCTACGCCGTGTTGCCGTCTTCTGGCGCGCAGCCGTCCGGCCAGTTCAAGGACGCGGTGACGGTCTCCACACAAGGATCGCTTACGCTCTACCGGCGTCAATCCTGCAATTAGCCTCGGTGAGGCGAATGTCTGCCTGGTGGATCAGAGTTCGTGGGCACGGGTATCGGGATGACACGCAATTGGTACGAATCGGCGGCTGTATCCGCTCGGTTGTAACGCGCGCATATTGGTCCCGCCTGAGCGTCGAACGATATACTCAGCGCGCTGAAACGAATGCTCGCGATCAGAGTCTCCAATCAATTTGCTGTCATCCATGAACGGTGAGGCGTCTACGTGCGAAAGTTCCGAGTCTGGATAGGTCTGGCCGGGAGTCTCCTCTTCCTGTATCTCGCGTTTCGCGGGCAGGACTTGGGAGGGATCTGGTCGGCGCTGAAACGTGCCAACTACTGGTACGTGGTTCCGGCGGTGGCGATCTACTTCGCCGGAGTGTGGGTCCGCTCTCTGCGCTGGTCCTTTCTGCTGCGTCCGGTACAGCGTTTCAGCGCGCGCGAGTTGTTTCGTGTCGTGGTGATCGGATTCACGGCCAACAACGTCCTGCCGCTGCGAACGGGTGAGTTGGTCCGCTCATACGTCCTGTCATCGCGCTCGCGCGTGCGCAACGCCTCAGCGCTAGCCACCATCGCGGTCGAGCGCATCTTCGACGGCCTCACGATGCTCAGCTTCGTGCTCATCGCTTCACTGTCGATTGGGCTCACCTCGCAGGTTCGCGACGTAACCGTTGTCGGCGGTCTCCTGTTCGGAACCATCCTGGCGGGACTGGTCGTAGTCAGTGCCGGTCGATTTCGCGCCTGGTTGATTGATGTAGCCATGCTCCGCCTGCCCGATCGAGTTGGGAACCCAGTCAGACGCGCCGCGCATTCATTCTTTGACGGTCTCGGCATCCTGCGGAGTCGTGAAGATCTGGTACTGGTGTGTCTCACCTCGATAGCCGCCTGGGTTCTCGAGGCGACGGTCTACGCGCTGATCAGCGTAGGCTTTGGGCTAGGGCTCAGTCCGGCCGCCATCTTGCTGGTAACCGCCGTTGCCAATCTGGCGACGCTCGTTCCATCGTCGCCCGGCTACGTCGGTGCGTTCGAGGCTGGCGTGCTGCTGGCACTCGCCGGTGCCATAGGTATTCAGCACGACCTGGCTTTGTCGTACGCCATCGTGGTGCACGCAGCTCTTTACTTCCCGATCACGATGATCGGGCTCTACTTCTGGGGCCGCGAGAGCCTCTCGTGGAGCGACGTGCGGGGCGGTCTTGCTCCCGAAGAGATCGGCGATTGAGTGGCGATCTGGCATGCGATCATTCTTGGAATCGTTCAGGGGCTGACCGAATTTCTGCCAATCAGCAGTTCCGCTCACCTCATACTGGTGCCGTGGCTCGCAGGCTGGCCAGAACCGGGGCTTGAGTTTGATGTTGCGCTGCATCTCGGTACGCTCGTGGCGGTGCTTATCTATTTCTGGCGTGACCTGTTTCAGATGGCTTCGGCGGCGCTGGCGGGTATCCGAGATCGAAAACCGCTGGAGAAACACGAGGCGCGCCTTGCCTGGATCATCGTCGCCGGATCAATTCCGGCAGCGATTGTCGGGTACGCGTTTAACGACGCGATCGATAACTACTTCCACCAGGGAGGCGGTGGCGACCGGGCGATCGTTCTGATTGCCACGTTACTGATCGCGCTCGGACTGATTCTCTTCCTGGCCGAGCGCCTCGCTCGTCACGTGCGACCGATGCAGAGCGTTGGTTGGAAAGACGGTTTGATCATCGGTTGCGCGCAGGCACTGGCGCTCCTCCCGGGCGTGTCTCGATCCGGCAGCACGATCACGGCTGGATTGATGACTGGCCTCAAGCGGGACTCCGCGGCGCGATTCTCGTTCCTGCTGGGAGTTCCGGCCATTGTTGGAGCAGGCGCGCTGGAGACCAAGAAGATCGTCGACAGCGGGCTGGAGGCAGATCAGCTTGCGACGTTCCTCGTTGGAGGCGTGACGGCAGCCGTCGTCGGCTACCTGACCATCGCGTTTCTGCTGACTTTTCTTCGTACCAACTCAACGTTGATCTTCGTCGGTTATCGACTGCTGATTGGCGTTGCATTGCTTGGCGCTGTGGCTGCTGGAATCAGATAGCGCTTCCTCGCTCAGGCGATTGGACTCCCGAGTTCCGATTCCGCGTCAGGTTGCAGCAGAATGATGCGGCCGTCGGCCTGAGTCGCTCCCAGCACCAGCACTTCGGAAGGAAACCCCGCAACGCGTCGGGGCGGCAGATTGACCACGCAGACGACCTGGCGTCCGACGAGTTCCTCCGGATCGTAATACAGCTTTAGTCCTGCCGAGGACCGCCGGATTCCCAGTTCACCGAAGTCGATAGTCAGCTTGAGGGACGGCTTGCGCGCCTCCGGAAATTGTTCCGCCGCGATGATGCGTCCCACACGCATTTCCACCTGGTCAAAGTCGTCTATGGTGATCGTCACGCATTCCCCCGTCCCTTATCGTCAGTTGGTGATCGTGTTCGCATCGTCAGCCGCCTGATTCTAACCGCTCCAAACGGAACCGCGGTCAGGAGCGATGCGCGAGTCGCGGATGCCTGTGCTACCATGCGCGATGACTCGAACACAGACAAACAGAGAATCGTCGCGGAATGAGCAGATGGGAAGGATCGGTCGGAGATGACCATCAGCAAGGAAGACCTGAGGAAGGCGCTCCCGGACGTCAGTAGTGCAATGCGACTCGACGGTCTCGAGGGTTCCGTCGATGTCTATCGGGACGAACACGGCATCCCACACATTCGGGCCGGGTCAGTCCACGATGCGTTCTTCGCACAGGGATTCGTGCACGCCCAGGATCGCCTGTGGCAGATGGACTTCGATCGTCGCCGCGCCTATGGCCGGTGGTCCGAATTCGCCGGTCAGCCAGGTGTCGAGTCGGATATCCTCATGCGCAGGCTTGGTCTCGGCAACACGGCAAAAGGTGATTACGACGCCTTCGACGACGAGACTCGCGCGATGCTCGATGCCTACACTGCTGGGATCAACGCCTTTATCAGCACCACCAAGACCCTTCCCGCCGAATATGATCTGGTCGGCGGCAAGCCGGAGCCATGGCAACCGTGGGATCCGTGCGCGTCTTTCAAAGTGCGACACGTGCTGATGGGTGTCTGGCACCGCAAGCTGTGGCGCGTCCGGCAGCTCAAGACGGTGGGGGACGACCTGCTGCTGAAGCTGCGAGCTGGTTCGAGCGCGCCTGACCCGCTTATCGTGCCGCCGGGAGTCGACTACGAACAGATTCCTGATGGTGTGGCCGATTCGCAATTGCACGCCGAAGCGGTGATGGGTATTCGTGAATGGCTCGACGGGAGCAACAACTGGGCGATTCACGGAAGCCGGACCGCGACCGGCAGCCCGCTCGTTGCCGGTGATCCCCATCGTGCGATCGATGTGCCGAACGTCTACTACCAGAACCACCTTGCCTGCCCGGATTTCGACGTCATCGGCATGTCCTTCTGTGGCATTCCCGGCTTCCCACATTTTGGTCATAACCAGTGCGTCGCCTGGTGCATTACTCATGCGGGCGCCGACTACCAGGATCTGTACATCGAGAAATTCGATCCGGACGACGCGAGTCGCTACGAGTACAAAGGGGAGTGGCTGACGGCAGAGCGCCGCACCGAACGGATCGAGATACGTGGTGCGAACCCGATCGACATCGACGCAACCGTGACACGGCATGGACCGATCATCGTTGGCGATCCATCCAGCGGCTACGCTCTCGCCGCGCGATATTCCTCGACTGAGCCAGCAAATAGTGGCTTTCGCTCGCTCCTGCCGATGCTCAAAGCCCGTTCAGTTGCCGAGTTCGACGAAGCCATGCGCCACTGGGTCGACCCATGCAACAACCTGGTAATGGCTGATGTCGATGGCACCATCGGCTACCTCATGCGCGGCAAAGTACCGCTGCGGACACGAGTCAACGGCTGGTTGCCCGTTCCCGGGTGGACCGGCGAACATGAGTGGAACGGGTACATTCCGTTCGAAGAACAACCACGATCGCGGAACCCCAATACCGGATACATCATTACAGCCAACAACCGGATCGTTGGAGACGACTACCCGTACTACATCTCGACTGACTGGGCTCCTGCCAATCGCGCTCAGCGCATCCGCGAGCGCCTGCGCGATATCACGAATGCATCGATCGACGACATGAAATCAGTGCACGCTGAGAAGATCTCTCTCCCGAGTCGCGTCTTTGTGGCGATGCTTGACCGCTTGACCAGCCTTGATGATCGTGCCACTCAGGCGGCCGAGCGGCTTCGCTCGTGGGACGGGTCGATGGAGCCGGACAGTATCGCCGCGAGCATCTATTCAGCCTGGCGCGAGCAGACCGTGCGCATGGTGATTGACGGCGAGAAGTTGCACTCGCTCATTGACGACGCCGAATCCTGGGCACCGGCTCCGATGACCATGCTCTCGCTGTCATCTCGGCTGCGGTATCCATTGCTCGTGCTGATGGAGGAGGACGACGATTCAGTGCTGCCTGATGGAGAAACGTGGCCAACTCTTACGGAGAAGGCACTCGCCGCGGCACTCGACTGGCTGGCCGCGCGGCTCGGCCCTGAGATGAGCGAATGGCAGTGGGAGAAACTGCACCGTACTGCACCGAAGCATTCGCTCTCACCAAGTTTCCCTGAACTGGCGTCGCTGCTCGATCCTCCGACCTTCGGGGTGGGCGGCGATGGCGATACTCCGCAGGCTGGCGGCTTCGGCGGGCTCGGGTCCGGCGACTTCCGCTTGTCAAGCTCGTCTGTCGCGCGCTATGCCTTCGATCTTGCCGATTGGGAGCGCAGTGGTTGGATCGTGCCGCTCGGCTCCTCAGGCCATCCGGGTAGTGAGCACTTTGCGGATCAGGCGCAAGCCTGGAGTCAGCAGCAGCTAATCCCGATGCGTTATGACTGGGAAACCGTCCAGGCGGCGGCCGATACCCACCAGCGGCTTGAACCGGGCGGCGACTAGTCCGTCATCGCATGCAGGCCGACATTCATGATGAGGGGCGGGAGCACACTTGGAGCTCCCGCCCCTCATTTCGGTTCATGGCTTCAGACGTTGCGAATTGCGGGCGTATTACCCGGCCAGCTTGGCGCTGAGCGTGATCTCGACGTTCCCTTTGAGGGCACCAGAGACCGGGCAACCGCTCTTCGCGTCATTGGCGAACCGCTCGAAATCCTCGGCGGACATTCCCGGCACTTTGCCTTCCAGATCGAGGTGAATGGAGGAGATCTTCACGCCGCCGGAGCCAACCTCGAAGGTAGCGGTCGCCGTCGTGCGCAGTTCGTCGGGCGGTGTGCCGTTGCTGCCGAGGTTGTTCGAAAGCGCCATCTCGAAACAGCTTGCCAGCGCACCAGCGATCAACTCTTCGGGACTGGTCTTGCCGGACGTGCCGCCGTCACGTTCGGTTCGCGCGGCCCAACTGACCGGCTTGTCAGTGATAACGCCGCTCTCGAGGCTGAGCAGACCGCTCCCTTTCATCAAATCGCCGTGCCAGACTGCGGTTGCTTTGCTACGAGCTGTTGGCATCAGGATCCCTCTTTCTGTTCGCATCATCTCGCGGACGACGCGCTCGATTACTCTCTCTCGTTGAATAGTACGGGCAGTTTCCGCTTGAGCGCAAACCAGATGGTTGAGAAACTCGACAGCAGGCGCCGCGAGTAACGCTCGGGCCTCGACGTTTCGCCCAATGTCGCGGAAGAAGTACGATTGGCCCGGTGGTGTCGTGTTTCAACGTTGGAGTGGAAGACTGATGGATGCGCGAGAGTGACTCCTCGCTGTTGCGCCGGGCGATCGATCTGGCGGTCGCCGTTACGGCGATGATCGTCCCCGCTCGACTTCACTGGAGTCGTCGCAGCCGTAACCTGATGGAAATGTCCGCGGTCACGCTGATTGGTAGCGAACTGCTGCCGTCAGGTGGGAGAGGACTGTTGCGACGTATTTGCTCGATAATCTCGGCAAACAGAGAGATCGTCGTTGGCGTCGCGCTCATCGGTACGCAATACCAGTTGTCGGAAGAGGAGTCGTCTGTACGCGGATTCATTGCGGGGATCGGAGCGTTGCTCGTCGCGTTCGGGCTGTTGCTGCGTCGGGCGCGGCGGGAGTCGCGCTGATGAGCGAACGCGTGACGACGGACCCTGCCGATGAACTCTTCGACGTGCTCGATGATGCCGGAAACGTCACCGGTGTGGTGAAGCGGCGTGCCGACGTTCATCGCGACGGCGATTGGCATCGAGCATTCCATCTCTGGTTGTTTGCTGGCATGGATGATGGCTCAGTTGCGGTTCTCTTCCAGCGCCGCTCGGCGGGTAAGGACACCTGGCCCAACCGCTTGGATGTCGCGGTTGGCGGGCACTACCGCACGGGAGAGACGCTCAGCGACGTGGTACGCGAGATTGAGGAGGAGATCGGCATCGAGTCCGAGATGTCCAGTCTCGTTTATGCCGGACAGCGCCGGTCGATCAGCAAGAACGCCGAGTGGCACGATCGGGAGGTCCAGGAAGTCTACATGCTCACATTTCGTAGGCACCTACCGGATTTTCACCCCAACTTGGCCGAACTTGCGGGCCTGGTGCAAATTGACGTAACCGACCTGCAAGAACTCTTCAACGGCAGGCGATCCGAAATTCAAGTCCTCGCCGCTCCAGTTGTTGCCCCGCGGACCCTCGGCAAATGGGAATTGAAGACCGTCGCTATCGACGACTTTGTGCCGGTGCGAGACGACTACGTATTGCGCGCGAGTCTTGCCGGACAGGCACTCATCGACGGTGCCACGTCCGTTTCTATCGAATGAATTCTTCGAGGTTCCACTCCTTGACCCGACTCATCGATCTGCTGGGCTATGGTTCGTGTTTCACCTCGACTCCGCCAAACGCCACCGTGCCGCGCACTACAAGTCTCGGTGCTCCGGAGGGAATTTCGTCACGTGAGGTCTTGTTGTCGAATCCACCAAAGATCGGCAGCCCGTTGGTGATAATCTCCCAGCCAGATGGGACCAGGATCTTGATGCCGCCGAACGCGACAGTGACGTCGACGCTCGCACCCTCTGGGGAGAGTTTGGCGGCACGCAGATCGACCACGGCGGCGCCGAAGAGGGCTGTTGCGTCGACTCCGGTCAGGCAATTCGACTGGCTGAGGATCTCGGTTCCTCCGAACATCGCGAACGCATGGATGCGCTCGTTGGCGTCACTCAGCTTATGTGCCCCAAACTGCGTGTTGCGGCCAAACAGGACGGAGATGCCAACGACGATGATGGCGGCGGGCCAGAACAGTTCCCAGACGTCCACGGAGTAGACATCGAGGGTCGACCCAAGCAAGATCAGTCCCACCAGCATGACCAATGTGGGGCCGAGATAGGCGCGAGGACTCACGAGCAATTGCACCGCGCCAGCAGCGACGATTGCCAGCGGCCACCAATCGGACACCACCTGGCCAGCGTCGATCGAACCCGCCTGATCGAGCAAGAAGAGGACTCCGACGACAACCAACGCCAGTCCGAAGATGAGCCTGCCAGTGTTGACATAGACGCGAGACATGAGACTCCTCCTTTCGTAGCCGTCCTCATCACTGCCATCGATCGGTTCGGATTGGACGGCGAGGCGTCGCGGCTGAGGGTCGCCAATCGCCCTAACATCATTGTTGGCGATTGACGTTAGTATGATGTAGAGAATGCGGCCGCCGTTGCCACAATTTCGTGACGGTCAGCCGTGAGCCGACTGACGGAGCGAACCGACAGAGCTGGGGATGGCGATGCAAAATCACGATGTGCTCAAAGACCGGTATCGAGGCTGCATGCTTGGACTGGCCGTAGGCGATGCACTGGGGGCGCCCCTGGAATTTCTTGATCGCAATGAGATCCAGGAGCGTTATGGCACCGTGCGGAATATGCTGGCCGGCGGGTGGCTTGATACCAACCCGGGCGAAGTGACTGATGACACGCAGATGGCGCTCGCCATTGCACGCAGCATCGTGGAGTCGCGCAGCGTTGATCCGTCCGACATCGCAAAGCGTTTCGTCGCCTGGTTCCATAGCCAGCCCAAGGACGTCGGCAACACCACCGGTCGCTCATTGCGCCATCTGGCCGACGGTGTTCCCTGGAATGAGGCTGGGGTAAGAACGCTCACGGATCTTGGAGGATCCGCGCCATCAAATGGTTCGTTGATGCGGAGTGCTCCGATTGGGTTGGCGTGCCGTAGGGACGCAGAGGCGAACACTCGTTACAGCATTGATGTTTCGCGGATTACGCATTCAGATCCACTTGCCTGTTGGTCCTGCGTCTCTTTCGACCTCGCGATCGCTGCGCTCATCTCCGAAACGGGCGATGCTTTGCGCGCCGCGGCCAGCGTCCCGGAACCTCGGGTCAGTGCCGCGGTCATTCAGTCTTCATCTGTTGATCGAGACGATGTTCGCAGTGGCGGCTACGTCCTTGAAACATTGGCCGCCGCGTTCTGGGCGTTTCGCAACTATGACGGATTCGAAGACGTGGTCGTCGCGGCGGTGAACCTGGGTGGTGATGCAGACACGACTGGAGCAGTCGCGGGCGCGCTTGCCGGTGCGCGGTATGGAGCTTCCGCCATCCCTTCTCGCTGGCTGAGTGTCCTGCAGGGGCGAGATGAACTGATTGAGCTCGCCGACCGTCTGCTTGAGATCTCCTGAGTATCAATTCTCCTCGTCGAAGAGCGAGCTTTGTGTTACCTCTGGCTCGGTCGGCAGCGGAGGGTGGGGAATCTCAAACATGTCCATCAGTCGGTAAGCATTGCGTGGCCCCTGATCGGCATAGTTAGTGTTGAAGAAGACATGCACTGATTCCGCCGACTCCATGGCCGAGTCGATCTTCTGATGCCACTCCTCCAGCTCTTCAGTCTTGTACTCCCAATTGAAACGATCACGACTCGAGCCGGTGAAGCGATACCAGGTCTGATAGTTACGGCCGTGAAAGCGAACGATGGCCAGTTTGGAGTTCGTAATCGCGTAAACGGGTGGAACGCTGCCTGAACCCATCTGCGGTTCGTCGACCATGGTGTAGCTCAGGCCGCATTCCTCGAGCAACTGGAGCGTCTCATCGACATGTTCTTCGTCTAACCAGTCCCGACGACGGAACTCGACCGAAATGAGCACATCCGGCATCAATTCAGGCAGAAGTCGGATGTATTCGCGATGCTCTTCCGTGTTGCGGTACGACGGCGGGAACTGAAACGTGATCGCCCCGAGTTTGCCGGCCTCGGCGAGGGGTTCGATCGCATCAGCGAAGGCGCTTGCGACGTCAGCATCGGGGACAGGTGCTTCGCCGCGCGGTTGTTCCGGCGTGCTGGTCAGCTCGCGCGGCGGCTTGACGTCGAAGATGAACCCGTCTGGCGTCCGTTTCACCCAGTTCTCCACCATGCGGCGACTCGGCACTCGATAATACGTGGTGTTTACTTCCACGATCGGGAAGTGTTTGGAGTAGAAGGGGAGCTGCTCGGCCGACTTAAGCCCGGCGGGGTAAAACGGATCGTGGTCGCTCCAGGCGGACGTTCCGATCAGCAAGTTCGACACGATGGACCCCCTTCACGACTCGTTTGCCTGCACGGATCTCGATTATCGCATGGTCAAACTGGTCGGTTCATGTCGACCGGGGCAAGCAGCGCCGTGTGCACGTCATACTCCTTTGGAGTCGGTCGTGGATGCAGCGTGCTGAACATCTTCTGCGCCGCGTGATCAATCTCGCCGCGGACCGAATCATCGCCATAGAGAACAATCAGCAGGTCGTCGCTTTCGCGCCGGAGTAGCAACGCCACCGCGTGCTGTGATGTGCCGCTGGCTGACTGAAGATCGTAGGAAGCAGTTCGCCCTGGATAGGAGCCAGCCTTAATGCTCTGGATCGTGCTCATGCCAGTTATCTGATCGTTGCCCGAGTGTTCGACGATCTGGATAACACGCTCGAAATAGGTGTTGCTAATGTCCGGCTCGCTGGTTCCCAGTTTGGATGCGGCGATGAGAACGTGTAGATGTCCGGTGTCGGCGTTCTGATACCACCAGTTGCCGCCCTGCGTATCGACCGTCGCCGAAATCAGATCGCTGCCAGCGGGAAGAGACATCTCGACGGCTGGTCCGGCGAGGAACGAGGGACTTGTGACGATGATGCTGGTGGTGAGCTGCGCGCGCCGTTGCCGATCGTGGCGAAGTACGAGAAGTCCGGCCGTCATCAGCGCCAGCGTGGTGAACGCGGCGAAGACGAGCAAGACGACGACTGAAGCCCAGGCCCAGCCATTCATTCGCATACGGTCGTCAGTCTCGGTTGTCTCTGTGTCCCAGTTTTCCATCATCAATTGGTAGCTAACGCAGTTCTCGGACCCAAACCTGCGCGAATCAACGTGTAGGTCAACGCTGCCGATTTGTTGTGAGCTTGTAATGTCTGTGGACTGTTCACCCCTGTCACGTTGACGAATTCTCTGTTACGTTCTACGCAATTGCCGGTCGCCCGGCAACCGATCGAGGTCGGCAGCCCAATCGAAAGGATCGTGGCTTATGCCAATCATCCCCCAGGACGATCAAGACTATATCAGGGATCTCTTTGCCGAGAAGTTCGAGAATGACGTCACATTGCGTTTCTACACGCAGCGTGAGAGCGCGTTGACTGTTCCCGGGCAGGAATGCGCGACCTGTAGAGATACTCGTGAGTTGCTCGAAGAGCTTGTGGCGCTATCCGATAAGCTCACGCTCGACTCGCATGATTTCTATGCGGAGCGTGAGCAGGCCGCGGCCGATGGCATAGACGAGATCCCAGCCATCGTACTCGAGGGTGGGAACAAGGGTAAGGTTCGCTTCATCGGCGTCCCCGCTGGCTACGAGTTCGCGACGCTCATCGAAGATCTCGTCGACGTCTCCCGAGGTACCACTGGGCTTGAACTTCACAGCCGAGAGACCCTTAAGGATCTGACCGAACCGGTCCATATCAAGGTCTTCGTCACACCTACCTGACCACACTGTCCAGGTGCCGCCAGGATGGCGCACATGATGGCTGTTGAGAGCGATCTCGTGACCGCGGACGTGGTCGAAGTTGGTGAATATCCCCACATTGCGCAGCGCTATCAGGTCTATGCCGTACCGAAGGTCGTCTTTAACGAGTCGGTTTCATTCGACGGGAATCGACCGGAAGCCGCCTTCATTGGTGCGATCGAAGCCGTGACGCAGAAGGAAAAAGAGGACTGAACGTCATCGTCCGAACCCACTTCGTCGCTTGGTGACATGCAAATTCCGGGCCCACGACGACTGCTACGCGGGCGGAGTGTAACTTCGCCCGATTTCGTCGCCTGGCTACGATACGTAACGCTGCTTGCGGGTCGCGCCAGTTACTCGCCGCGCAGTTTGCTGTACATGACGAGATCGTGCCAGGAGCCATTGCGAAATTGTGCCTGACGAAGCACGCCCTCGCGCGTGAAGCCAGCTCGCTCCAGGGCGCGCTGCTCGGGTACGTTCGAGACGTCGGTCGTCGCCTGAACTCGCGCGATGGTGTACGTCGCGAAGAGGTAGGAGGCCAGCAAGCTCTGCGCTTCGGCACCGTAACCACGCCTGCGGTGATCTGGGGCAATGGTGAGACCAATTTCGTAAACACGGTTGGAAAGTCCGCCACCGTGCTTCACCACGCGATAGCCCACTACTCCCACTGCCTCAACCGCTTTGTTGAGCACCAGTAATTCTCCATGATCGTCGGTGAGATATGCATGCTGTGCGAATGCGCGACGCAGGCCCCCGGCCGGCCGTAGCCCAAACGAGTTGTATTCACCGTGGTAGTTTGGATCGGTCTCCCACGCTTCTATTCGGTCAAGATCGTCCTCGGCGATCGGTCGCAAATCGACGTGCTCACCGTATAACATTGGATCTCCTGTCTCTTGCATGACCTTGACACTCTCAGCGAATCGCCTTGCTCATGCCGTACTCTAGCAATCCCACCAGACGATGTTGACATGATCGCAGGATAGTGGTGATAGCCACTGACCAGCACACCACGGGTGAGCAAAGGGCCGCGGCGATCATCGCCGCGGCCCCTGGTTGAAGAGAGGGTTAGTGGATTCAGTCGGCTGCCAACGCCACCTCATCGAGTTCGAAATCGCTCGTGTGTATATCGGCACTCCGCTGCATCGTACTTGCCGCAAGCTTGTCGGACATCAGGAACGCCGCTCCAATTGCTGCCATTGAGACGATCGCTGCGGCGGCGAACGCGTCATGGAAGGCGATCACGGCATGGGTGCGAGTCGACGGATCGCCCATGATCGCGCCATGAGTCGCGAGTCGCGCGGTAAGAATGGTAGCGATGAGTGCGACACCGAAACTTGAGGCCACCTGGCGAATCACACTGAATGCCGCGCTCGCTTGACCA
This sequence comes from uncultured Chloroflexia bacterium, assembly GCA_963782955.1. Lineage (GTDB taxonomy): Bacteria > Chloroflexota > Chloroflexia > Thermomicrobiales > Thermomicrobiaceae > CALAGB01. The sequence continues at coordinate 509,523 of CAWALJ010000005.1, forward strand.
GTCTCCTGACTCGTGACCTGTGCGAACGTGGCGGCCTGCAGCGGTACCAGCGCCAGTCCAAAGGCTGCTCCGCTCAACAGCATCAGTCCGCGTATCGCCCATTCTCCGGTGTTTAAACCGATCAGCATGAAGGCAAACATCGTGATAGACGAGAGAGTGACCCCCGCGATCATGAGCCGGCGCGGTCCAACCGAGCTGTAGAGCTTGCCGGAGATGGTCGCGGTCAGCATGACCCCGATCGCCTGAGGGAACGTCGTGATACCGCATTGCAGTGGTGAGAGCCCGCGCTCTGCTTGCAACAGAAGTGGCAGCAAGAAGCCAGCCCCACCGAACGCGGCGCTGCTGAAGAACATGACGCCGTTCCCCGCCGTGAACAACCGGTAGCGGAAGAGACGCACGTTGATCATTGGATAGGTCGCACGCAGCTCAGCCACGATGAAGATCGCCAGCAACGCGAGCCCCACGCCTACGAAACCGGCAACAATCGGATTTGAGAATCCGTGCGAACCAGCCTGTGACAGCCCATAAACCAGCGACGCTAATCCAGCCGCGCCGAGAAAGAAGCCGGGAATGTCCAGCCGGCCGGTCGACTCTTCCCGGTGCTCTCTCAGGAAGATCGCGCAAATGGCGAGGGCGAGAAGGCCGACCGGCACGTTGATCCAGAAGATCGAGCGCCAGCTGTGATATTCGACGAGATAGCCGCCGATGATCGGTCCACTCGCGGGTGCAACAATCGTCGGAATGGTGATGAGCGCCGACACTCGCGCTCGTTCTTGTGGTGGAAAGGCGCGGAACATCATCGCCGTGCCGACGGGCGTCAACATGCCGCCGCCGATACCTTGAAGGACCCGAAAGGCGATCAGGCTGTCAATGCTCCAGGCGAACGAGCAGAGGAGCGATGCCGCGGTGAACGTGACCAGTGCGAACATGAACGTCCGCTTGGTGCCAAAGCGGTCGCCAGCCCAGCCGCTCAGCGGTATGAAGACTGCCAGGCTGAGCAGATAACCTGTGATGATCCATTCGATCCCGGTCGTGCTTGCATGGAACGTAGTCGCCAGAACCGGCAGCGCGACGTTCGTAATTGTCATGTCGAGTAGATCCATGAACAGCCCGAAGACAAAGACAATGGCGACAATCCACTTGTAATCGAGTCTCGTCACTTTCGCTGACCTCTCCCCTGACCGGTTTCCCGTTTAGATTGACGATTTCGAGTTGCGACAGTCGAACGGCCGTTCTAACTCTTAGTCGAATGACCCCACCAAGAATCGACAGGTGCTCAACCGAAACCTCCGCCGCGGGATCAATCCGCGTGGTTGCTAGTCTCCCAGGAGGTCAACGTTGTAAGAACTGTTCGAAGAGCTAGAAAGATGGGGACAAGAGGTCAGGGCCGGTCCTGCTCTACCTGTACAGTGGTTCAGGAGCAAGCACACCTCGCCGGGAAGGGCAAGAACCTTGGTAGGGAGCGAACGAAAGCTCACTACAGACTGCTGTGGGACTACAGCAGTGCGTGGAGGGGCCAATCGAACTGAGGTTGAGTTTCCAGTGAGTTCTGCACCTGCCTACGGCGCAATTATGCTGCCGTTTGCGCTAGATCCAGCCCTTCTGCTCGGCAATTCGGAATGCTTCGACCCGGTTTTGCGCGCCCAGCTTCTGGATGGCCGACGACAGGTAGTTGCGTACCGTTCCCTCGGACAAGAACAGCCGGTCGGCGATATCCGCGATGGTGGAGGCGTTGCCGGAGATGCTGAGGACCTCTTTCTCGCGTTCGGTGAGCGGGCTGGCCCCCTCGCTGAGCGCGGCTGCCGCGAGGCCTGGATCGACCACTCGTTCTCCGTTCACGGCGCGACGAATGGCGATGGCCAGATCGCGAGACGGAGCGTCTTTGAGCAAGAATCCAGCCGCGCCGTTCTCCATGGCACGACGCAGATAGCCTGGTCTGCCGAAGGTAGTCAGGATCAGGATGTAAATGTTCGGCAGTACTCGACGGAGCTCGCTGAGCACTGAGAGCCCGTCCTGCCCCGGCATCTCGATGTCGAGCAAGACGACGTCCGGGCCGTGCTGCAGCGCGGCGGCGAGCACTTCGTCACCACGAGCAACCTCGCTGACCACCTCGATGTCGCCTTCGAGTGTCAACAGCGCGGCCAATGCGCCACGCACCATTGCCTGATCTTCGGCCAGGAGGACACGAATCACGAGGTTAGCTCCACTGCAAGCCGAGGTGACGGTTGAGCGGTGCCCACGGGAGGCCGGAACGCCCCGGAGATCGGTAAGCTGGCCTCGAGCTGAAATCCTCCAGACTTGAGGGGTCCACCGGTCAGCGTACCTCCATGCTCGGTGAGCCGTTCGAGTAACCCCGGCAGGCCGCATCCACTTCGCCCACTTGGCGCGGATGTGCTGGCCGATCCTCCGCGACCGTCGTCGGTAATTGTCAGCTGCACGTTGCCATGCGCTTGCGAGATGCGGATGTCGCAGCGTTGAGCACCACTGTGGCGAATCACGTTGGTCACGCCTTCACGAACGGCCCATCCAAGTGTCGACTCGATAACCGATGGCAACTGCCCAACTGCTTTGGTGATAGCACATTCGATGGCGGCGGCATCGAGCGCGGCGCGCGCGCCGTTCAGTTCCGCGTCCAGCGCGGGCTGACGATAGCCGCTAACCGCCTCGCGTACTTCACGAAGCGCTTCTCGCGTTACCTGCTCGATGTCAGCGACCTCCTCCCTAGCCCGTTCAGGATCGACCTCGACCAGCCGACCGGCCAGTTCGCTTTTCAGCGCAATAACGGAAAGGCTGTGTCCCAACAGGTCATGGAGATCACGTGCGAAGCGCAGCCGCTCTTCGGACACGGCCAGCCGCGCGTTCTCTTCGCGCGCGATGCGAAGCTCGGCGTTCGTGCGAATCAAGCGCCGCAGGAAGATCAGCGCCATGCCGATCAGGACGAGCTGGAATGACAGCGAGCTGAGACCTGACCTGGACTCGCCCGAAAGCGCCCCGATGAGAATCGAATAGACTGCAATCCCCGCAAGCGTGAGGAATGACATCGGTTCTTCCAGCGAGGAACCCGCCACCGTGGCGACGAAGACCATCGCGCCGAGCCATCTGTTACCAAGTCCCAGCGACATGGCCGACACAATTGCCGCAAGCAGCAGGATGACGATCCACGCTTTCACGGTTTCGTCGACAGCGAAGAAGGTGGTGAAATAGCCGTAGACGTAGACTGCCACGAACGCGACCAGTGCCAGCAGGCTGACCCCAACAAAGGTCGCGCTGTGGTGTCCCTGCAGCAGGTTGGCGATCGGGGAAATGAGGATCAGGAGCCAGGCGAGACCGGAAAGACGCCCGGCTCTGGCCTGTCGGCGATGCGATTCGTCCGAGGTATCCATCCGCATCGAGTGGTCGAGCCTATCCGCAATGGTGGCTCTCCTACGTCCGAAAAATCCGGCGCAGTTGGTTGTATCTTGCATGGTCAGGTCGCGTCCTTCGTCGTGCGCCCGCTGATAACACGAATGATGTCCTGATGGTTTCGTAACGCCTAATTATGCACCCTGCCATGAACGATCGTCACGATACTTCCAGATGGTCAGCGCGCCGAAGAGGATGGCGTACGCCAGCACGACCAGGATGTCGATGGCGCTTGGAGCCCCGCCATGGGCGATGGCCCATCCAAGGTTTGCGAAGTGGTAGGACGGCAGTACCTCTCCGATATATCGCATCGCCGATGGCATGAGTTGGAATGGCCACCACAAGCCGCCGAGAATAGCTAGGGCGAAGTAGGTGATCATCGTGCCAGCCTGAGCAGAATCGACGTCGAATACATAGCCCAGGAGTACGCCGAGCGCGGCGAACGGCAGCGTGCCGATCCAGATTAGGGCGGTCATCTCGGCCCACGTCGCGCTGCCAAGCGCGACCTGGTTGACGAAGCGCCCGGTCAACTGCACCAGCAAAATCGCGGGCAGAGCCACGCACATCGCCGCACCGACTGTCGCGGCGAGGTATCCGCTGGCTGGCAGCGGCATAACCCGCAATTGGCGCACCCAGCCTCCCGCCCGTTCCGTGGCGATTCTCGTTCCACCTGCTTGCAGCGTGGCACCGAGAGCGCCAAACGTAGCCATCGACATCATATAGAAGGTCCCGAAGTTGATACCGTCGATGGTCGCTTCGGTGTTGAAGACCTTGGTGTACATAGGGTAAAAGCCGAGCGGGAATCCTATCGAGAGGATGAGGTATCGTCGATCCCGCAACACCCGGCGAATCTCGAATTTCATGTACTCAATCATTGCTAGCGTTGTCCTCCGTGATAGCCACACTGAGGTTCCTATGATCGCCGAACCTATGCTTTGCCAGCGAGCGCCAGGAACGCGTCTTCGATTCCGGCACCACTGACCTCCAGATCGCGCCACTCGAGTGATGACAGAGCCAGAGCACGCACCATGGCATCGGAATCTGCGGAGTGTATCTCGACGCTATTGCCATGGATCTTCACGTCGCTGATTCCCGGCAATCCGGTCAGCGTGTCCCGGTGAGCGTCGTCCAGAGTGAATTTGACCACTCGGCTACTTACGGACGACTTGATCTCGGTCGCGGATCCGTCCGCCACGATGCGGCCATGGCTGAGCATGATGATGCGATCGGCCACAGAATCCGCCTCTTCGAGATAGTGTGTGGCGAACAGCACCGTGCGGCCCGATGCCGCGATACCACGCATGGTGTTCCAGAACGTCCGGCGTGATTCCACGTCCATTGCGACGGTAGGCTCGTCAAGAAAGATCAGGTCGGGATTCCCAGCGATGGCAAACGCAAAGCGGACTCGTTGGGCTTCTTCGCCAGAGAGCTGGTGAACGGAACGATTCGCCAACGCGGTGAGGTCCGCCAGTTCCAAGAGTTCGTCCTCGCGCATTGGGTTCGGGTAGAGCTTCCGAATGAAGTCGACCAACTCGCGGACGGTTACGCCATTGATGAGCCCGGCGGTCTGGAGCATGGCACCGACTCGTCCGGACGCGACCGCTTCCTCGGGGGTCAACCCCAGCACTTCAGCCACACCGCTGCTTGCGTGGTGCAGCCCGAGCATGATTCCGATTGAGGTGGACTTTCCGGCGCCATTCGGCCCAAGCAACGCGACCGTCTCTCCGACGCGGATGTTCACATTCACGTTCGAGAGCGCGGCGACATCGCCGTAGATCTTGCTCACATCGTCAAAGCGAACGGCCGATCGTTGACCGGTCGTCTTGGCCGAACCTGGGACTGAGCCATCGTTGTTTACTCTCCCCTTGCCGTTCAATCCGTCGTTGACTCAGGTCACGACCCTGACGTTGGCCAAATGGTAGGAAGAAGCCGATTGCGGCGGTAGTGAAGCGTGTTTGCAGTTTTGAATGACATTTGTCACGGAGCACTCGGGAATTTCCGTGACACCTGAACGGGGTGGGCGGTTCGAACGTCTCTCGCAGACGAAATTGGCCGCTGGAAGGAGGAGCTACCAGCGGCCTGAAAGTCGGACAGGGCGGATCAACCTGTGATGGACGATGTGATTGGTGAATTGACTGCTGCAGCGGATTCCTACTCCATCTGTGCACGTCAGCCTATTTGGTCATGATGATTCTTGTGTCTTCCCATCGTCTTCTCGCTCGCGCATGCTCAATTTGTTGTCCAACACGCCTGTCACCGCCGTGAACGGCTCCGGTGTGATTGTTGACGCCGAGATCGATGATGGTGCGGGCTCGCTCGGCCACAGTCGTGTTTTGCGAGTTCTCTCCAAGGAAGATATCAGCAACCGAGCCGCTGAATCGCTTGAGATTGTTTCCAGCAAAGAGATTGGACGATGCCTTTGACTCAGGAGCATATTCCATGATGTCCAATCCGAAGCTCGCGTTTCCGCGAATAATGTTGCCCGTAATGCGTGAATCGGACACGTTCTGGAACAGGCTGATCGCCCCGTAGTTCGTGCCATGCATCGTGACCTGGTTGTTGGTCACAATAGCGTGGTTGATTCCGCCGTATCCATCCAGAATGATGCCGTCGGCGCCAGGGTTTTCGATGTCGAGCGTGTTATGAGTGACGATGTATTCTGCTCCTGCGGTGTTGATGTCCAGGATGTCGATGCCGTTGCCCAGAGACGAAGCGTTACCATTACCGTCACCCGGAGCGATGAAATTGTCGTCTATTATCACTTTGCCACTTGAGTCGATTAGAAACATACCCCCTTCTTGCGACACCGTGATCCGATTGTTCTGAATCGTGACATCCGCCGCTACTGAATCGAGGACGATCGCCGCAGAGAGATCAGCGTTTGAGTTGACGATTTCGTTGTCGCTGACCGAAATTTTCCCAGTGATAGCATGTTCAGGATCATAGTTGCCAAGGAACTTAATCGCGCGACCTTCTGTTCCTATGGGTTGGTTGCAGTCGGGATCAGCGCACACCAACTCTCCCTGAACGTTTGCGATTCGATTCCCGACGATCTGAGACCCGGAAGACCAATCGATGGTCACAGCAGAGAGGAGCGGTCGTTCGAAGTCGAGTCCACTGATCATTGTCTTCACTCTTGCGTGTGAGTCACCGGTGTCGCCCGGCATCCAGCCGCGGAATGGGATAACCCCTCCATCAATTTTCGTTTGATATGGTCCTCGACGTTCGCCGAAGACCTTAACGTCCTTGGTGATATACACCCCGCCGCTGGTATTCGCGTCGTCGGGAGGACCAAAGTTGAATGCCGTGGGGTCTCCCTGTCGGTTTGTAGCCTTGAGGAGGATGCTGCCGCCGCGAGACACTGCCGCTTGAACGGCGTCAACGTCGGCTGGGAATGTTCCGGTTGGATATACGGTCTGATTGTCAGAAGCCGATCCGGCTGCGGCGACGTTTTGGACAAACGCCGGACTCATCCCCACGAGAGCTACCAACCATAATGCTGCCAACCGAAAGTATGGTATTGCGACTCGACCCTTCTTCCGAACAACCGCCTGTGATCGCATGAAATCATCCTCCCTAGTGCTGCAGCAGTTCATGACTCGCGACATACACCGTCCCGCTCGCGAGTGTGAGAGCGATCTCTTGTTCATCGCACACATCTGCGGACACGCTGGCGAAGTGCGGCCGTTTTGACAATGACTGTTGACGAGCGGGCAAGCACCGCCATTACTCGGGTCAAACTTGGGCAAGTGTCGCTGCCCGCTCGCCCAACCATAAGCAGATCCCGCTACTTGTAGAAATAGGGATCGAGCACAGAAATCTCGGTCACTCGATCGACCGGCAGGCCATTGCGCTCGGCGGCGCGGCGGATCGACTCGGCATCGGGGCCGTCGTAGATGCAGTACGTCTTGGTCTTGTCGCCACTAACGTAAGAATGGACCCAGGTGACGCCGAGACCGGCGTTGTTGCCGACCACCGAGGCAACGGCGGCTTTGCCTTCGTCGTTGACCGGAATGTTGAGTCCGTCGACGAACGTTCGCTCGACCATGAATCGTGGCATGTTCTTTCCCTCGACTTTCGACATAACGCCGCACTCCGGTGGTTCACGCACGCGTGAACGTCCACGAAAGGCGATCGTTTGCAATATCAATGTGGGTGTCACCGGTGTTGTCCCGTAATCGATTGTGAACTCGAACCAATTCCTAGACCACGCACAACCAGCACAGTTACCCACACGATTACCGGTACAAGTTCCTCTTGATGCACATCGGACACGCGGTTATGCTGAAAATCGCCCGAACGGCGACTCAGGAGGAACTTGGATGAACGGGAAGTCGTCGGCTGATGGTGCCTACGAACCCTTGGGCGTTCCCACGTCGTTTGGTGAGGCGCTCCGCACGTTTCGCGCGTCAGCTGAATTGACACAGGAAGAGCTTGCGGCCAGATCCGGCGTCAGCGTTCGTGCCATCTCCGACCTGGAGCGTGGTGTGAAGACTCGGCCACAGCGTGCGACCGTGCGCTTGTTGGCCGATGGTATGGAGTTGACGGAGACCGAACGATCCATGCTCGAGGCGACGGTTCCGAGTAGGCAGCGAATACGCACCCAACAGGTCAAGTCGCTTGATCTTCCGATAGGTGGCTTTCTCGGGGCGGTGCCAGAGAACGCGCTGATCGCACGCGCAAACGAGGTCGCGCGTGTGCGAGGTGTGGTCGATTCGGTTCGCAACTGCGCCGGGCGGCTCATACTGCTCTCGGGAGAACCGGGAGTCGGCAAGACCAGGCTGGCACAGGAGATTGCGCTCATCTGCCGGGCAAGTGGCATGTACGTGGCCGCTGGTCAATGTTATCAGCCGCAGCAATCGGTCGCGTTCTATCCGTTCCTCACCATTGTCAAGCGATTGCGGTCGGTGGCCTGGTCACTGTTGCACATCGATCCGCTCGATCGTTGGCCACAGCTGCGTGCACTGGTTCCCGAGTTGCCCGAAGACCGGGTGATTTCAGATATTCCAGTTTCCTCCGACGGTGATCAGCAGCGACTCTTCTGGGCGGTAACGGGCTTGATCGACTTGATCTCGCGGGACATGCCGGTCGCGCTCGCACTGGACGATCTGCATTGGGCGGACCAATCGAGTGTCGAACTGCTGCATCATCTCGCGCGAGAGCTTCGCAGCGCTCCGGTTCTCCTGCTTGGGACATACCGGGACGTTGATGTCGGCCGGCGCCATCCCTTCCGCGGCGTGTTGCGGAATCTGCATCGGGAGCATCTCTCCGAGGAAATCAGCGTCAAACGACTTGATCAAACAGAGACCTCCGCATTGATCCATTCAATGCTGGATGGTGGTGAAGTCTCTGCGGATTTCGCGAATGTCGTCTATACCCAGACCGAAGGCAACGCATTCTTCGTCCAGGAGGTTGTTCGCACGCTTGTGGAGCGCGGAGACGCCTACCGACAGGACGGCACCTGGAAATATCGAAACGAGGAGGATGTCACCGTTCCTCGAACAGTGCAAGAAGTCATTGGCGAACGGCTTGCGCGGCTCTCGGAGTCCACCCAGTCATTGCTACGCGAGGCGAGCGTTCTGGGGACGACCTTTGAATTCGACGACTTGGAAGCGATGAGCGGTTTGTCGGAAATAGATCTCGAGTCATCGCTGGAGGAAGCTTCGTATTCCCGGCTCATTCGCGGCGGAGAGTCCGACACCTATCACTTCAACCATGCCCTCGTTCAGCGAGTGCTGTACCGTCATCTCAGTCCAGGTCGACGAAGACGTTTGCACCGATCCGCGGCCGAGGCTATTGAGCAGCAGCCACGCCGTGTCCGCGAACAACGGGCGGCGGAGCTCGCCTGGCACTTCATGGAGGCCGGAGACAGGGCACGTGCGCTTCCACACACCGTGATGGCGGCAGATCAAGCGGAGGAGCGCTTCGCACACAGGGAAGCGGTCCGTCTCTATCGGCTGGCACTCGATAGCCTCGACGAGCGTGACGGAATCGCGGTGAGAGCACTCATTCTCGAAAAACTCGGGTGGGTTCTCACGAATTACGGTCGATATGCCGAGGCTCGCCAAGAAGTCGAGCATTCTCGTTCCCTCTACCGAACGGTGCGAGACCTGGCTGCCGAAGTTCGAGTCACCGTGCAGCTTGGGTCGGTCTATCGAGCCATGGGATCTCCGGACACCGCAATCGACAACGTTCAAGCGCTGCTCGATCGGCTCGATCCGAACGTGCATCCTCAGGAGGTTGCAGAGCTCAATATCGTGCTCGAAACTCTGTGCTACACCACGGGTCGGTTCGAGGAGGGGCTGCGCGCCGCGGAGCAAGCTGTTCACCTGTCGCGTACGACTGGTGATTTCGCGGCACTCGCCCGCGCCAAAACTGGTCGAGGTAGCGAACTTGTCATGCTGAGCCGTCTTCTCGAAGGCATCGATGTGCTCGAGCAGGCAATCGCCGTTCCGGGAGCCGATAAGGACCCATACAATCTCAGCCGTGCTCTAGAGAACCTCTCCCAAGCTCATCTACTACGCGGAAATATGCAGCGAAGCCTCGAATTGACCCGGCGATCACTCGCTGTCGCGGAGAGGATCCAAAGTCCGTGGGACACGGCCATGGCACTGTACTCAGCCGGTTCAGCGCTGCGGCTGAGTGGTGATTGGGAGGGGGCACGAATTCAGTTGGAGCAATGCGATGAGCTTCGACGGAGCCTGGCGCCTTCCTGGTGGTCGATATACGGCATTCTCGAATTTGCGGCGTTGTGCATCGATAGTGGCGACTTGAGTCGCGCGCGCGCCCTTATCAGTGAAGCGCTCAATATTGCCCAACAGAGCGGCCACCTGGAGGGGAGGCGTGCCGTAGAGCGGTTACAGTCGCATATGGATATTTGGCAGGGACGACCCGAAGCGGCAGTCAATCGATTGGAGCCTCTTCTCGACCGTCCAGGCCTCGTCGAGTTGCAGGTAACCGAGTTTCTTCCAACATTGGCGAGCGCGTATGAAGCGACCGGCGACCACGGACGCGCGGAACAGACCATCGAAGAGGCCATTTGCCGTTCACGAGCCGTCGACGCCCAACTATTGTTGGCCGAAGCGCTCGTGGTTCGGGGCCGCATGCGAGGGGCGGAGCAACGCTGGGGCGAGGCTGAGCGCGATTTGGATGAGGCGGTTCGACTCGCCGTTGAGATGCCCTATCCGTATCTCGAGGCACGAGCCTTGTATGAGTGGGGCGTGATGAGCCAGCAGCGAGACGACTTCGAACAGGCGCGGGAACGTCTGACTGCGGCGTTGGCGATCTTCGAGCGACTCGGCGCGAAGCCGTACGTCGAACGCACGAAGCAGGCGATGGCGAACCTCTAGAGCTGAGTCGGTCACATCCTGAGTGCTGAGGGGATTGGTCATGGCGATACGTTCCATGGATGCGCAGTTGCCGCAACACCCATCCTCGCCGACCTTCGGCGTGCTCCTGCGCTCATTTCGGGCGGCGGCTGACCTGACTCAGGAGCAGCTGGCCGAGCGCTCCGGCGTCAGCGTGCGGGCGATTTCTGATCTGGAGCGCGAAGTCAAGACCCGACCGCAACGAGCGACGATCAGCTTGCTGGCCGACGGACTTGGGCTGGACCCCGCACGACGCGCGGAGCTCGAAGCCGTCGTGCCGAGCCGCAATCGAACGAATAGCAGTTTGCACCATTCGCTCGATCTTCCAGTTGGCGGGTTCCTGGGCGCGGTCCCGGAGCGGCCGCTTATTGGGCGGAACACAGAAATCGCTCGCATACGTGAGGTGGTGCACACGGTTCGTGGTGGTGCGGGACAGTTCTTACTGTTCGTCGGAGAGGCAGGCGCAGGCAAGACGCGGCTTGCTCAGGAAACGACAATCATCTGTCGGGCCAATGGAATGTACCTCGCGGCCGGCCGATGTTATGAGCCACAACAGAGTGTCGCGTATTACCCATTTTTGGAAATCGTGAGTCGTCTGATTGATCCCGCCCAAACCCTGCTCGGTCTTGATTCGCTGCAACGGTGGCCGCAGCTGAAATCCCTTTTGCCCGTTCTGCCTTCCGAACGTATCTCGAACGCTCAGTGGGCGAGTCGTGAAGGCGATCAACAACGGTTGTTTTGGGCGGTGGCTGGGATCGTCGAAGCGATTTCGACCGTAATGCCTATCGTGGTGGCAATCGACGACCTGCATTGGGCGGATCAGTCGAGTCTGGATTTACTGCTTCATCTGGCACACCAACTCAGAAACGCGCCCGTACTGCTACTTGGTGCCTATCGTGACGACGAGGTCGGCCGCCGCCACCCGTTTCGACGGGTATTACGCGATCTGCATCGAGAGGAATTGACGGACGAGGTCTCGGTCCGTCGCCTTGGGATCGATGAAACCGAAACCCTCCTACGGCTTTTGCTGGACAATCAGCACATTTCTCCCGCTCTTGTGAACCTTGTCCAGGATCAGACTCAGGGCAACGCGTTCTTTGTCCAGGAAGTCGTTCGTGGGCTGGTAGAACGTGGCGATGCTTTCGAGCAGGACGGGATGTGGCATGGTCCTGCCGTCGACCAGATCGACATTCCTCGGACCGTCCAGGAGGCTGTACGCGATCGCCTGGCGCGTCTCCCGGCAGAAACGCGCGAGATCCTGCAGGAAGCGAGTGTTCTGGGTGACACCTTTGAGTTCGACGATCTGCTGGCGATGGGGTCGAGAGCCGAGGCGGAGGTCGACGACGCACTGATGGAGTCCGTCCAGATGAGTGTTGTTCAGACGGGCAAGGACGAGCAGTATTCATTCAATCACGTCCTGATTCAACGGGTCCTCTACCACGGGATCCCGCGGAGGCGCAGGAAACACCTTCATGTAGCGGCAGGAGATGCCATCGAGCAGCAGCCAGAGCCAGTGCGTCGGGCTCGGGCCGCTGAACTGGCGGGACATTTCGTCAAGGGCGGAGTGCCCATTAGATCGCTCCCGTACGCGGCGATCGCTGGGGATCAGGCAGCGAGACGTTACGCGCACCGTGAGGCCGAGCAGTTCTATCGCCTGGCGCTGGACATCGCACGTGAACACGCACCTGACTCCGACGTGGCAGCGATCGAGGAAAACCTGGGCATGACCTTGAGTGTCGTGAGCCGTTATGACGAGGCGATCCACTATCTCGAGTCAGCGGCCGCGAAGTACCGAGTCAATGGCCATCTTGATGCCGAGATACGGGCCATTTCGCAGATCGGCCCCGTGCAGAAATATCGGCGCGTTCCCGAACAGGGGATTGCCCAGACCCGGCGAGTGCTCGACGAATTGGAAACGCATGAACCGCCGCTTGACCTGTCGCCACTCCACCTGTCTCTCGCGGTTCTCTATTTCGGAACTGGGCGTTATCAGGAACAGTTAGTCGAATCCGAAGCGGCATCGCGAATCGCGCTCGAATTTGACAACCGCGAAGTGTTCGTTTTGGCCGAGGAACGGCGTTCCACGGCGTTTGCGATGCTTGGGGAGGAAGATCGCTCTCTCGAGGTGGCACTCGAGATGATACCGGTCGCGGAAGAGCTTGGAGAATGGGTAAGCCTGCATCGCGCTTCGGTCACACTCGGCAACATCTATGGGTCCCGCGGTCAATTCGATGCGGCCAGGGACGCCCTGGAGCGCGCGAAGGAGGCGGCCGAGCGGATCGGTTCACCTGGCCGCATCGATTTTGCAATACTGGAACTCGGCGAGTTGAGCTACCTTCAGGGGTACTGGAGCGAGGCTGACCGACTACTCGAACGAGTTCAGTTGGGAGTTCAGTCGTCAAACTCCTGGTTCACGCCATATCCGTCGATACAGCTTGCGGAACTGAGGCTTTCCCAGGGTAGATATCGAGAAGCCAGGCGTCTTCTGGAAGCGGCGCCGCCAGTTTCGATCAACGGTGACCTCCAGGCCATTCGTTTCGGTCAGTCTCAGCTGGCAAGGCTTGACATCATCGATCAACAGCCGACACGAGCTCGCCAACGGCTCGAAGGGTTGTTGGATCAGTCGGAACACGAAGAGCTACAGGTCACCAGGATCCTCCCCATCCTCGCTGAAGCCTGCGCGGCGTCAGGCGATCTGGTCGAAGCTGATCGCGTCACCGCGGAGTCGATGCGGCGAGCAACTGAACAGACCGCCGTAACCGCGTTGCTGGACACACTCGTGGTGCGTGGAGGTCTGCGCGGCACGCAAGGCCGCTGGCAGGACGCCGAACGCGACTATGGCGAAGCGGTGCACAAGGCACGTGAAATCTCTTATCCCTATCTCGAAGCGCGCGCGCTCTTCGAGTGGGGCGTGATGAACCAGCAGCGAGATGACATCGAACAGGCGAGGGAATGTCTAACTGCGGCGTTGGCGATCTTTGAGCGTTTAGGGGCGAAACCGTATGTCGAGCGAACTACGGAGGCGCTAGCGACACTCCAAAGGTGAATTGTTGTTGGTCAGAGTCTCCAGAAACGCTCGGCGGGGTTTCCGTCGCCGACGAACGAAGCGTAGCGACGCGTGGATGCCGCGGGATCCCCTTGGTGCCGAAAGATAATGTCAAGTTGCGACCTGTAGCATAGAACTGCTCGAACTCTGCGTTCGAGTTGCGATGACGACAGACGCTCCAGCCTCAATTCGCCGGTCGTCTCCTGCTCCACGCGCTCACGAATCGTTTCACGCCACTCGGGATCACCTGCATAGGGGAAGTCCTCGTACGCCCAGACTTCATATCCTTGCGATACGAGGCGTCGGCCCGCGGACAGCGCGTGTTGATGGTCGACGTGATTTCCCAGCGCGAGCGGCACGTACCAGGTTGCTTGTTGATCGGAGGAGAGTCCTACTCGTCCGGTAACCCTGCTGACGATGTCGATGTCGAATCCAGTCTCGTCAGGGTGAACTTCACCAAAGATGTCGGGATCCGAGTTGTAGCGCGCGTCGCGATAGATGGCATCCAGGTACTCCAGCCAGATCGACTCGGCTCCCAGAGTGGTCTCGGCGCAACGTTCTTCCTCCTGGCGCATGGCCACGGCGTCGCCTGGCCCAACTCCCCAACGCTGATGCATATCACTGGCGAACTTGGTCAGTGATCCGCTTGGCGTGCCACCGAAGATGGTTACGATCGTCGCCGATCGCCCCATCTCGACCAACTTGGCGACGGTGCCGCCGCACGAAAGGGCTACATCGTCATAGTGAGGCGCCAGAAATATATGGCGTCGGGTTTCGTCAGCCACTGGCGTACTTCACCCGCTCATCGCCGATCCGGCGAGTCACCCGTTTGTCATCAAGATATTCGAGCACGGCCTGCGCATATTTGCGGCTGCTCCCGAAGTGGTCGCGGAACTGAGACAAGGTAATGCTCCCCTGCTCGCCGATGAGCTCCAATACCTGTCTTTGAATGTCGTCGAAAGTGTCACGTGCGAAGACGATGTTGTCGTCGACGCGTACTACTTCGCCAACTTCCGCAAGCGCCATCGCGAGTTCGGGCTCGATGCCGAAGTCGGATGGCGGAGGCGGTGTGTGCGGACTGGCACGCAATGCGGCGAGGTAGCGATCGATGTGTTCGCGTTGCTGCGGGGTGAAGCGCACCTCGTGCGACGGCAGACGCAGCGTATCGCCTTCAACCGCAAGTTGATCGTTACTTGCGGCCCTGTTCAGAATCTCTTCAAAAGCGCGCGCAGGAATACCAGTGCGGCTGCGTACCTCTTCTTTGGCCATGCCCCGTCGTAGAGGGTTGCGCTGATGAAACGTGTCGACCATTGCCGTCAGCTGTGCAACCGTTGCATCAAAGGCGTCAAAGCGCATCAGGAACGTCGACGGCGTTATTGGGCCATCACCCTGCGCACGTTTGAGCAGCAGAACGGAGTCGTCAGCGATGAGTTCGTCGATCGCCGCGCGAATATCCTTATCGGATAGCGCGACCGAGCGAGACAGCGCGCGAAACTCGACCGGGTCGTTCCCCATGGCTTGATACACGATTTCGGAAGGTGTGCCTTCGGCGAGCACTTCGAGCGACTCGATGACGTCGGATCTGAAGCGACGATGACGTCGTGGATGCGGGTCAATTACCACTCCACCGCCGATTGTCAGACTCGGTGAGGGCTGGCGGATGATGAACCGATCTCCTTTGGCGACCGCCACCGGATCGTTGAAGCGGAACTGCACCCAGGTCTCGCTGTCTGGCGCAATGCGCTCGTCATTCAACAGCGTGACGCGTGCCAATGTTTCGGCTGAGCCAACGAAGAAACCGACCTCGTCGTTCTGTTCGAGCGCCACCGGTGAGGAGGCGAGCAGTCGCAGTTGGGCATCAATCAACTGAGTCGAAGTCAACCAGCCCGGAGTGGTGAGCACCTGGCCTCGGTGCAGATCTTCGACCGACAATCCGGAGAGATTCACCGCGGTGCGCGAGCCGGGACTGGCCCGCTCGACCTTGGATCGATGACTTTGCAGCCCACGGACACGTCCGCGCAGCCCTCCAGGTTGGACCTCGACATCCTGACCAATTTCCAACGGACCGTCGATCAGCGTGCCGGTGACGACCGTTCCAAAGCCGGATATGGTGAAGACGCGATCGATCGGCAGCCGCGGGTGTCCATGCTCGTCATGCGCCGGCACCTGGTTCAGCATCTCGTCGATGGCCGAGCGCAGTTGGTCGAGTCCGTCGCCAGTAAGGGCTGAGACTGGCAGGACCGGAGCCGTGGCCAACCGGGAATCAACTAGCGCATCGCGAATCTCTTCCGTAACCAACTCACGCCACTCATCGTCGACGGTGTCGATCTTGGTCAGCACGACGATTCCACGTTCGATCTGAAGTAGATCGAGGATCGCCAGATGCTCGTTGGTCTGCGGCATCGGCCCTTCGTCCGCGGCGATGATGAGCAGTGCCGCGTCAATCCCCCCGACACCGGCGAGCATGTTCTTGATGAAACGCTCGTGTCCCGGAACGTCGACCACGCTGACCTGTCGTCCGCTGGGTAATTTGAGCCAGGCGAATCCCAGATCGATCGTCATCTCGCGCTCTTTTTCCTCGCGCAAGCGATCGGGATCAATTCCGGTCAGCGCCTTCACCAGTGTCGACTTGCCGTGATCGACGTGACCTGCCGTTCCGATCACGAATGTCTGCGGTCGTTCATCCATCTCGTTTCTTTTCGTGAAGTTACTTCGTTCTTGGCAGCTTTCTGATTATACCGGTGGTACGAAACGGTCGAGGCGCCTGTGATCCAGGCGCCCCAGGACGTCTCATTGCGGGAGAAGAACGAAGTGCTCTTTCGGGCCGATCTATCCTGCCGTTTTCGCCAGCGAGTCCCAGTTTTGGAACTGATCCTTGGCGCTCGACATTAATGACTCGTCGGTCATCAGATCGAACGCCGTCAGCGCCATGGCCTTCGAGACCTTGATGAGCTGTTCGTAACCGAAATCGGAGCCGGATGCGTCGACTACTTGCTGCGAGTGTCCCGGAATTGGCTCGTGGCTGATGGCGAAGCTGCCGGTGATGCACGGAATTTTGTGGCTGATGTTGCCAAAGTCGGTGGAGTGCATGCCCCGGCCATGACGTGGATCGATCTCCATGCCAACTTCGCGCATGTTGTCAGTATAGCGCTCGCCCATCACATAGTTTGGCCGCATGTCGTAGCAGACATTGTCCTCAGTGATCTTGTACTCGCAGCCGGTCATCAAGGCGGCGCCTTCGGCGATGTGGCGCACCTTCTCCATCACCTCATTGAGGTACTCGAGGGACGCCGTGCGCACGTAGAAGCGAGCCTTGGTGTACCTGGGGACGACGTTCGGCTGTTCGCCACCGTCGGTGATGATGCCGTGCAAGCGCGTCTCCATATGGACATGCTGTCGCAGCGCATCGATCCCGGTGAAGAACTTGATCACCGCGTTCAGTGCGTTTATGCCGTTGTAGGGATCGCCACCGGAATGTGCTGGTCGTCCGAAATACTCCAGATCGAAGTGAGACACCGCCAGGCACGTTCCATCGGGCCACTCGGTGGCAGCACCGGTCGAATCACCGGCGTGATGCACCATAAGCGCAGCGTCAACGTCGTCGAAGATGCCAGCGTTTTCGAGCTTGATCTTTCCCCCGCCACCTTCTTCGGCGGGCGTGCCAATCACCTCGAAGATGCCGTTGATCTCAGGCATGACCGCGCTCATTCCGATGGCAGCCGCCAGTCCGGAAGCACCGATCAGGTTGTGTCCGCAACCATGTCCGATCCCGGCTAGGGCGTCATACTCAGCAAGCACCGCCACGATTGGTCCTTCGGCCCGGCCGTGTATCGACGCACGGAACGCGGTCTCCAGTCCGCCCGCTGGTTTTTCGACTTCATAACCCCATTCGCGGATGTTCGACGCCAGTAGCTGTGACGCCATGAATTCTTTGTAGCCCAGTTCCGGGCTCTGCCGAATCGTCTCGGCGACTTCTAATATCTTGTCGCGGTTGTCATCGATCGCCTGGACGATGCGCTGGCGCAGCTCCTCCCGGCTTGCCATTTGTTGGTCTCCCTTCCTGTTCATCCCGTTCATGCCGGTCACAGTATCACCAAGCGCACGGTCCCGCCATGGTGCATGGCTTGTACTGATTCGCTTGGTCCACGCCGCTCTGCACACGCGTTGACCTTCGTCTGCGGTGGCAGACTGCTATGTTTGTCGATTTACACCGAGGTCCAGCCGAGTCAATCGATCTGCAATTGCGCTGCGACGACCGCGATCACCGCGAGAGCAGCGGAAGCGGTCGTATACGCTCTGCACGCACAGGATTTGTCACCGGCTTCTCATATTCGGGCGCGACACCAACGACGCGCCGTTTTGGACGAGTAGAAATAGGACCCGATTCATCCGCTCCGCGTGAACCACGGAGGCCGCCCACTACGCTCGGACGTCACAACTCGCAGTTGTCGTGACAACGCTCGCCAGAATCTGACAACCCTCGACAACCTGCTCGATCTCTAGTCCGCCGTAGCCTAGCAGCAGACCCTTCAGTAAGGGTTCTTTCTGATAGTGGCCGTCAACCGACTCAACGACCACGCCGCGCTCGCGTGCCTGTCGGACGACACAGTCGACGTGGATCTGCGGATGAAGCTCCAGGAAAACGTGCAAGCCGGCCTCGAGTCCACGCAGGCGTGCCAGGTTTTGCAGTGGTTGAAACGCGTCAGTTACAACGCGGCGCTTTTCTGCGTAATGTCGCCGTGCTCGCCGGATGTGTCGTTCGAGATTACCGGACTCCATGAAGCTAGACAGCGCGCGCTGTACTGGCCACGGCGTGTGGTAATCGCTGAGCCGCTTGAGTCGAATGATCCGGTCACGCAGTCGTGGTGGAGCGACGACATAACCGACTCGTAGCGCCGGAGAGAGAACTTTCGAGAAGGTGCCGACATAGACCACGCGACCAGCCTGATCCAGCCCAGCCAGCGCAGGAAGGGGCGGTGCATCGAAGCGAAACTCGCTGTCGTAGTCGTCTTCGACGATCAGTCCGTCACACTGTTCGGCCCAGTCGAGCAGCGCCAGTCGCCGGGCGATCGAAAGCCGGGCTCCGATTGGGTACTGATGTGACGGGGTGGCATAGACCAGCAGGGGAGCGTTTGGTCCTTCGGGGATGTCGTCGACCAGTATCCCGTCCTCGTCGACGCCGATTGGGATGACGCTCGCGCCGCGAGCGCTCAGCACCCTTTGTGCCGATGGATAGCCCGGCTCTTCCAACGCCACCGGCTCCCCAGGACTCAGTGTTGCTCGCGCAATAAGATCGATTGCCTGAAGTGCGCCGGAGGTGACGACCACATCGTCGACGCCGCAGGCCACACCGCGAGACCGACCTAAATAGTCTGCAATCGCCACGCGTAAGCGGGGATCGCCTTCCGGAGGACCATAGGATGCAGGTGGCTTGTCGTGGGCGACCTCATTCCAGGCGCGGCGCCAGTCATCGGATGAGATCAGCCTGGTGGACGGGCGACCGAGCCGGAATTCGATCAAATTCGGGTCATCAATCGATTCGGGATCTGCATCCACCTCGAATGCCTTGAGCCAGCGAGGCGCACCGCTCAGTTCAGGACGTGCACGGTTCGGCAATTGCGGCAGATCAATGGTGACGAAGGTTCCTGACCCATGCTTTCCCTCGACGTAACCTTCGGCGTAGAGCTCGTCATACGCGGCCACCGCCACGTTGCGCGAGACGCCTGCAGTTGTAGCCAGTGTTCGGGTTGATGCGAGACGAGTCCCGGCCGGAAGCCGACCATCCAGGATGGCAGAGCGCAGCTGATCGGTTAGCTGTCGCTGCAATGATACCGGCGACGAGCGGTCAAGAGAGAGTGGGAGATCCATCGACACCTCCAGAAGTGGACCTACGGCGCGGGTCAAGAACGAAGCTGTTCATTGAGCCACTTGAGGAGGATTATAGCGTCAGGTCGACAGTCGAAAACCTAAATGCAGCGCAGTGCGCCAAGCAATGCTGCGGCAGACGTTGGCGTCGACCTAGGATGATTGCGACCAATGGGACCGAGTCGAAGCATCGTCTGGCACGCCGCCGGTTTTTCCGACGGGCGTGAACGCGTCAGAAGAGCTCTTCGGCCAGCGCGACGATGATGCCAGCAGGACCTCGCAGGTAGCAAAGCCGGTACATGTCCTCATACTGGACTACCTCGCCGACGAGTTCGGCGCCGTGGGCACGTAGACGAGCGACCAATTCGTCGACGCTGTCTACGGCAAACATGACGCTCCTGAGGCTAGCATGTTGGGCGACGCGATCACCGGTGAAAGCTCGACCAGAGATGGATGACGAAACTTCGTCAGCTCAGGCCGACCATGGCCATCTGGGGTGCGGATCATGACGATGTGGACCTGGACACCTACGAGCCCGTTGAGACGGTCGACCGATGGGCCTTCGACCGTGCCTCTCCTTCACGCTCCATGCCGAGCGTGGTGAAGAAGGCGGTGGCGGCTGCAAGGTCATCGACGACGACGCTGATATGATCCATTCTCTTATCGTCATTTCGTCAGCACAACTGAGAAGCCGTGGCGATGTCTGGCAGCCCTGGGTCGGCGTCTATCTTGCGCGGATAGATGTGACCGCCGTTCCACCGGTCCTCTGCGCCAACGCCGCCCCATCGTCCATAGGGACTCACTTCACTGCTGGCTGAGGCTGCACCGAACTGATTGCCACAGCGAGAGACATGAGAGGCCTTCCGGCTTACTCCTCGGCAACCCCAAGTTGTCGTGCCAGATCATCGGCCGACGTCACCGGAAGTTGGCAGACGTAGTTTTGACAGACATAGGCGGCTGCCTTCCCGTCGATTTCCGTCCGTTCGGCCAGCAATGGAATCGTCTGACTATCGTCCTTCCCCGGCCTTGCTAGTGCGGTCACCTTCCAGGGCAGATAGTGCCGGCGCACCTCATTCAACAGCACCTGCGTATCGGCTCGGTCCGGGTCGCCGACGATGGCCACCTCATGCACGTTGCCCACGGCGAAGTCGTACGCGCAGAGCATCCTGCCAAAACCATTTGGGCGCTCGGCCGCGAAGGCTCCGTATTGTTCCAGGGTGTCAGAAGCGCGTCGACCGTATTCCTGCTCGCCACTGAGGAGCGCGAGCCGGAGCAGCGCTTCAGCTGCGACCGAGTTTCCGCTTGGTGTGGCGTTGTCGAACACGTCTTTCGGCCGGGCGATCAATCCCTCACCTGACGCTGGGGTGTCGAAGAACGCTCCTCGTTGGTCGTCCCAGAACTCGGCGATCATACGGTCCGCCAACTGTCGCGCCCAGACAATCCACTCCGCTTCGAACGTCGCTTCGTACAGAGCTATGAGTCCATCGATGAGGTTGGCGTGATCCTCGAGGAAGGCATCCAGATTCGCCTGACCATCCATATACGAGCGCAACAGCCGACCGTTGACGAACAGATTGTCACGGATGAACTGTGCGTTGCGCCGCGCGGCATCCACGAGATCGGTTCGACCCAGGATGACGCCGCCTTCCGCCAGTGAGCGGAGCATGAGCGCGTTCCAAGCGGTCAGGATTTTTTCGTCGCGTCCCGGCCAGACGCGTTGGCTGCGAGCCTGATAGAGTCTGTTTCGTGCGGCTTCAACCCGCTCGTTGAGTTTTGCCACGCCGATTCCGAATTCGAGCGCGATCTGCGCTGGCTCTCGCGGCACGCTGAGGATGTTCGCTCCCTCGAAGTTTCCCTTCGCCACGACGCTGAAATAGCGCTCGATGAGTCTGCTCTCATCAGGACCTAACACTGCTTCGATCTCATCCGGCGTCCAAACGTAGAACTTGCCCTCCACTCCATCGCTGTCAGCGTCCTGGGATGAGTAGAAGCCGCCCTCGGGTGACGTCATCTCCCGCAACACGTAGTCATAGGTCTCGCTACAGGTGCGGCGATAGAGTTCGTTGCCAGTTACCTGCCAGGCGAGAGCGTAGTCGCGAGAGAGAAGCGCGTTGTCGTATAGCATCTTCTCGAAATGCGGCACGAGCCAGATGGCGTCGACGGTGTAGCGGTGGAACCCGCCCCCGATCTGATCGAAGATACCGCCGCGAGCCATGCGATCCAGGGTGAGAGTCAGCATCTCATTGGCTCTCCAGGAGCCAGTTCGCTCGATTCGACGTAGCAGAAACTCGATCAGCATATTTGGCGGAAACTTCGGCGCGCCGCCGAAACCGCCATTGGACGCGTCGAATTGCTGATGGAGCGTCTGTTCGGCTTCCCCAAGCGCCGTGATCGAGAGACTCTCCGGACGTGGAGTGGACTGATAGTGTTGATCGAGATGCTCCCGAATCTGATTCGCCGATACCTCTACCTCGTTCCGACGGTTTCGATAGGCGTCGACCACGGCACGGATGATCCGCGGCAGACCGGCCATCGTTTGTCCCGCGCCGACCTGACGATCTTCCGGCGGAAAATAGGTGCCGCCGTAAAACGGCTTGCCGTCTGGCGTGAGAAACATCGTCATCGGCCAACCGCCCTGTCCGGTCAGCATCTGCACTGCGAGCATGTAGATACTGTCGATGTCCGGCCGTTCCTCGCGGTCGACCTTGATGTTAATGAAGTGCTCGTTCATCAGTGCAGCGATCGCCGGATCCTCGAACGACTCATGGGCCATCACATGACACCAATGGCACGCGGCGTAACCAACACTCAGCAAGATCGGTTTGTCTTGATCTCGAGCTGCTTGCAACGCTTCGTCGCCCCACGGATACCAGTCCACCGGATTTTCGGCATGCTGGCGCAGATACGGGCTGGTTTGAGTCGACAATCGATTTGACATTGTCATCTCCTGGGATCGATCGGTGTCAGGAAGGAATTACCGACCGAAACGACGTCCATCGGTCGTGTCGTCGAAGGTGAGCAGAGGTTACTGGTCTGCCCAGCATAGCAAAGACGGCACAATTGTGAAGGTCCGGTCCACCCAGACGAAGGTACCGCTAGTTACAGACCAACGGATAGCGATCAGGTCGAGACGATCCGGGATCGGCGCGGGCGATCCGCACGATTCACTGGATTGCGCAACCGACGACCGGCTAAGCTTGCCCTGCTCAGCCAGGAACCCCTGACGTGAGCGATCGAATCGGCGGGAGCCCATGTGCCAGCGCGGACCATGAATCACCCGTATCGGTGCTGCCCCAGATCGTACCGTCGCTGGTGCCGAAGTAAACGCCCGCAGGGTCATCCGGATCGGTTGTCATGGCCTCACGGTACAGCGTGAGCCGCTCCGCCACAGGCAGGCCGTTGGTCAATGCCTCCCATGTCTCTCCACGATCGCGGGTGCGGTAGACGGTGAGTTGCCCGCTGAGTCGAATGTTGTTTTCGTCCTGCGGCACCACGAAGACAGCGGGTGGAGACTGATAGGTGATTCCGATCACAAAGCCGAAGGTGCTCGGCAACCCGGCCGTAATGTCGTGCCACGAGTCACCCGCGTCGTCGCTCCGATAGACGCCGACGTGGTTTTGCTGGTAGATCACCCGGCTGTCGTGCGGGTCGAGCACGGCGGAGTGGACGCAACGATGTACTCCAGCATGGTGGATTTCCTTGCCCCATTCGGAAAAACGGAACACACCCTCGTTTATCGGAGTCCAGGTCTTACCCGCGTCATCACTGCGGAATAACCCGGCGACGGAGATTCCGGCATAGATGCGTTCTGGGCGCTCGGGATCGACGAGGATGCGATGCAAATTAATCCCTCCCGATCCGCCTTCCCACCACTCGTCGCTGGTTTCGTGCTCTCCAATTCCCGGCAGTGGATACCACGTATCGCCACCGTCGTCGCTGGCGAACAGGGCGGCCGGCATGGTTCCCGCATAGACGCGCCCGGGTTGGTCCGCCAAGCCTGGCTCGACGTGCCACACCTGATCGACCGCGAAGGGAGCCCCGGCCATGTTCCAGTTCCGTCCGGCATCGCGACTTCGATAGACTGCCGTGCAGCCGTTACCGGTCGCCGCCGCATAGATCGTCTGTCCGTCCCGTGGATCGAGGCGGGCATGGCTGACGTCAAGTTCTTCGAGATATGGTCCGGCGCACGACCAGTTATGCGTCCGCGGATCTTTCTGCAGGAGATAAAGGCCGTCGCGCGTCCCAGCGCAGAGGAGGAGTGGTCGAGCGGAATCAACCGAGGCGCTCATATTTGGCCCTTTCGCTCAACTGTTCTGTACGTACGGTGATTACAACAGACATTGGGGCGCCTGACAAGGTCCGTTCATGGGATAATTGCCCGACGTTTTTCTGACGGCGGCATGCCACGGAGAGGGAGAAGGATCGGTGGAAGCACTGCAGTTTACCGACAGTATTCCGCGGTATGCGCTGTCCAAAGTTTTGGGAACCGGGAGTTCTCGCGCATTCTGGAGCAATCTCGCGTGTCTGCGCATGGTTGACTTGCCTGCGCCCACGCTGCCGACTCCAGACTGGGTACGCATTCGCACACGCTACGGCGGAATCTGCGGCTCCGACATCGGGCTAGTGATGCTGCACAGCAGCACGTCGACCTCGGCCTATACCTCCTTCCCATTCACCGTCGGGCACGAAAACGTTGGGCGTGTGGCCGAAATCGGCGCCGACGTTGAGGGGATCTCACCGGGGCAGCGTGTGGTGGTCGATCCGCTGCTTGGTTGCCGAGCGCGCGGGTTCAAAGATCCCTGCCCGATGTGCGCGCGGGGGGACAACAACCTGTGTCTCCGCTTTCGCGAGGGGAGCATCGCTGCCGGAATGTTGACCGGCTTCTGTCGTGACACAGGGGGCAGCTGGTCTCCCTCGTTCGTTGCCCACAAATCTCAAGTTATTGCAGTGCCGGATGGCGTTTCGGACGAGAATGCGGTTCTCTCTGAGCCCTTCGCGGTCGCGCTGCACGCGGTGTTGCGCAATCGCCCCTCGGACGACCAAACGGTCTTGATCGTCGGCGCGGGAGTCATCGGTCTCTGCACGCTGGCGGCTATTCGCGCAATTGGCTCGAAGGCTCGCGTGATCATCACCGCACGCCATCCATTCCAGATCGAGATGGCGAGACGATTGGGTGCTGATGAGGTCATCAAGCCGCAAAGGGGTTCCGCGTTCTACCGACAGATCGCTGAGGTGACCGGCGCGTCCATCTACAAGCCCGTGATCGGCAAGGATGTGGTCAGTGGCGGAGCGGATGTGGTCTTCGAGTGCGTCGGATCAAGCGCGACCGTCGACGACGCCTTGCGTCTGACTGCGGCGAGCGGCCGCATGGTGCTGGTCGGGCTGGCTGGAGTGCCGAGCGGCATAGACTGGAGTCCGATCTGGCTTTCGGAAGTCGAGGTTCGCGGCAGTTTCTGTTACGCGGACGAGGACTTCGAGGGCGAGCGCATTTCAACTATGCGCCTGGCGATCAAGATGTTGGCCGAGAGGAGGGTCGATCTGGCGCACCTGGTCACCCATAGATTTGCGCTGGCGGATTACCGCATGGCGCTCGAGACGGTCACCAGCAAGGGAAAGAGCGGCGTCATTAAAGCGGTCTTTGCGTTTGACGATTGAGATTACTGTCCTACCGTCGCGGTTGGCCCGACGAACCTGAAGATGGTCGCATCGTCGTTCTGATAGACCAGCTTGTAAGATGGATCGCTTTCGAGCAGCGCCACCAATCCGCTGCAGCACGGCATGTGGTAGTCGACCAGTCCGTGCTGACTATCGCGCCGGGCCACATAGAGGTAGTCGTACCTCACCGCATTGGTCTGGCTCCAGTCAGCGAGGCACGTGGGCGTCTCGGTGGAGCACTTCTGCAGGGCGTTATACAGGTTGCTCTGCTTCTCGAAGCCCCCATTTGGTACCCACTCATACCCCTGAACCGTCGCGACGCTGACTCGATCGGTCAACGCCGGGAACCACTCGCTGGATCGATCGCGAGCCCATATGTCGCCGGTGAGGATGGCGAAGCGCGCGTCGTTTGGAGTGTTGGACTTCACCCAGGTCATCGCCGTTCGTTCGTTCTGGGATAGCGAGGTGAACGATCCACTGCTGGCGCCAAGAGCCGAGAGCCAGCCGTAGCCGAGCATCAGCGCAATCACAATTGGCGACATCCACTGCATCATACGGCCGGTTGCGCGAGTCTGGCTTTCTCCTGGAAACCAGCGATCGCTGGTTTCGGACATCAGCGGGATCAGGAATTGTGTCACCGCGATTGCCACGAGGAGAGACAGGGGCACGGTGGCGTCCGTGCCGAACTTGCGCGTGTCGAGGACCATGGCGACCAGCACCCACAGAGGCAGGAAGGTCTTGCCTCGTCGTAGGCTGAGGATTATGCCGAGCGCTGCCAGAGCGCCGAACAGAGGAAACCATGGTTCGTCGCCCCAATTGAGCAGTAATAGCAACCCGAAAATGTTCTGCAGCGAGTTAGCTCCGGATTGACCGGCGTTAATGAACGCGTTCAGACCGTCTCGGATCAGGATCAGTCCCCACCACGGGCTGGTGAGAACGAGCACTCCGGCGCCCACGAAGACCGAGTCGCGCAGCGCAATCCGGCTGCGCCCGAGCGCCAGGAAGAAAAACGCCGCGCTGAACGCCACGAACCAGGCCATTTCAATGTGGCTCAGACAGGTGATTGCGCCGAATATCGCCGTCAGCACGAGACTGGTTCGTGATCGACGCGTGTAGAGGACGTACGCCTGCCAAAGCGTTAGGATGGCGAAGCAGAAGGCGAGGCCTCGCGTCAGGCCTCCGCCCATGATCTCCCAATTGTGGCTACGCGGCACGAGGGCGAAAGCCAGCGATGCCACCACCACAGCGGTGCGGTTGCGCAGATACTCGTGGGCAAATGCCATAAACGCGACGATCGTCGCCATGCTGAAGGTCAGCGGCAGGATACGTAGCAACTGAATCAGACTGGCACCAGTCGCCGATGAGATTAGCCCGGCGATGTAAAAGGCAAGCGGGGGATACGCAAACGGTATAGACAGTCCGTTGTAGTGCAGCTCGGCTGGCAAGCGGAAGTGATCGGCCTGAATTTGCGAAATGGCCTGGTAGAACATCCCACCGTCATTGACTGGAAAGTTGGACCCTGCGATGGCAAAGAATCGGACCGAGAATCCAACGAGGAGCACGAAACCGAGCGCCGCGAGATAAATCATTCGTTCGCGAACCTTGGTGTGTGTTGATACGTTTCCTGTGGATTTCGTTGCGCTCTGGCCGGTTTGCACCTGTGCGGAAAGTGATCGTGACAACACGCCCTCCGGCGAATCCTTGACGTCGTCTGACGAACAATCACGATCAACTGTAGGGTTCGAATTGCCTGCGGTGTTTGCCCCGAAAGTCCCAATTGCGGGTGAGTCGATGACCCGGCTCTCTCCGGACGCAAGAACGGCGAGCCGCAATGCGGCTCGCCGTCTACACGTGGCTCGGTCGAGGTGACGTCTACGACATTGGCACCTGGGGGATGATCTTGCCATCGATGCGTTCGAAGATCTCATCCATGCTGGTGCCGGTGATCGTCACACCGTGGTTCTTCAGCCCGATCACGGCCTGATTCGGATTCGGCTGCTGTCGTACCAGTTCAGCGACGGCGCGGGCCAGCTGGATCGTGCCGCAGGGATAGTTGATCTCCGTCGAGGAGATGCCGTCCATCCAGGCGTGGACGTGGACGATCGCGCCAATACCGGGGTGCTCGTGATAGATCATCCAGTGCTCGATCGCATCCACTGATACGCGCCGCGGCTGAACGTTCTCCGGAACGCTGAGATGAATCGCTGGCTCGACCGGATCGAACCCTGACACGAGCAGAATGTCCTGGCCGACGACGTCCAGTTTGCCTTTGTTGACGCCACTGGCGCTCATCCAGTAACGAGTTTCATCCTTGCGAGCGCTCAGGTTGCCGTAGCTCAACCCGCCGATTCCGTAGAGCCGCATCACGTGGCGTAGTTCACGCGGGGCCAGAATATCCTGAATCGGGAACGGCGCCGGGAGCAGATTCATGGCATCTAGTTTTCGTCCGGCGCGTCTGATTTGCTCAGTGATCTCATCGCCTTCCCAAAGCTCCGGCTCAAGGTCGGTGTTGTAAACGTTGTTGATCACCAATTGAGAGGAAGCCAGCGGTTCTATGCGCCCGTAGATCTTCGCGAAGAAGTCGTCGTCTTGACCTTCAACATAGCGGACGACGTAGTGGCCCTGCTCGAGCGTCATGAAATGTGCTTCGATGCCATTCGCGCCATGAACCAACAAGATCACCAGATTCGCCAGTGCCCGGACCAAGTAGGGATAACCAGTCCGCAGGTAGTTCTCCGGCGCTTCGTCAAGTTCCACGATAGCTGTGGCGAAGGTCGCCTGAGCCTTGCGCCGGTAGGGCTGAGGATTGTCGCGATCGACGAGATTCAATACTAGTCGGATGTCGGGCACTGGGTGCTCGCTGAACTCGTGACCGCTGCTTATGAGTTGCTGCTTGAGTCCGGAAACGAACCACTGAAGCGTCGGCGTGCGAAGCTCACCGATCATGGTGAAAGTCTCGGACTGTGATGGCCCGGTGTTCATGACGGCGGATTCAGTTTGATGATCCGGTTGCACGTTCATGCCGCTGACCCCTGACTTTCTTCGTGTCGACCCGTTTCAATCGCGCTCGAAACTGGGAAAACTACGTTAGCGCCAGCCCCCGCAGGTGGCACGATAAGCGTAGGTACGGTGCATTCTTATCAGACCGTTAACCGCTGGTCAAATTTCGACTCCTCGCGCGTACCGGGCGTCATCGGGATGCGCACTTTGAGAGAGCCGCAACGCACTCGTGCGCGAATGTTCGTCGATCCCGGCTGCTCTCCATCCACCTCGAACGGAAGCGACTCGGGCGACTCAATCTCGACGTCCGCCCCTTGATAGAAGTGGACTGCCGGATGCCCAACGTGTTTGCCGCGATAGACCTTCGGCAGCAGTGAAAGGAGAAGCGTTCGCTTTGGCACGTCGTCGAGAACGAAGATGTCGAACTTGCCGTCAGTGATCGACGCGGTCGGTGCGATCTGCATCCCTCCCGCGAAATACCGCCCGTTGGCGAGCACGATCATTCCCACGGGTCCGTCGTGAACCATCACTCCGTCGATGGTCACTCGAGCAGGACGACCAGCGAAGACGAGGATCGTGCGCGTCGCGGCGACGAGATATCCCAGAAATCCGCCCAGCCGTTTTGAGGATTGGTTCATCCAGGCGGCAGTCTCGGCACCGAGTCCCACGTCAGCAACGTTGACGAAGTATCGGGTCGAAACGCCATCGGGCTGCGTGAATGTGATCGATCCAATGTCGACCGCGCTGACCTCCCCCGTTGCGACCACGTTGACCGCATGTTCGGGTCCGTGAATGCCGAGCGTACGCGCGAAGTCCCGTCCCGTGCCACAAGGAATGATCGAAAGCACCACGTCGGCGCTGGCCACTTCATCCTCTTCGATGATGCCGTTAACGACCTCGTTTAGCGTGCCGTCGCCCCCCACCACGACGATCTCTCGTACGCCCTCCTTGACGATCTTACGCGCGATTCGCGTGGCATCACCGACGCAAGAGGTTTCGTGTTGATGTAAGCGAAGCCCAGCCGCACGCATGCGCTCAGCCAGTGCTGGCCAGATCTTGCGAACTCGACCACCGCCTGAAACTGGATTGACGATTGCATGCAATTCGTGGTCCATTCGGTCCTCGCGTGCGAGCCTCATCGGCGATCGATGATCGGTGAGCATATCGTAACCATTTCATCCAGCTTACCGCGCGAATGCGTCAACGATTCTGTCCGTTCAATCGCGGAACGAGGTGCCAGCATTTACTTCATTGAGCGATCGCGGATGCGCCAGTATAGCCCAGCCGGACGCGACAGCGAAAGGGAATTCTGCACTTTGGGACTCCCTTGTTAGTTGGCGTAGCCGGATCGGCAGGTATCGTGGACGCTCCTTAGCGGATGGCCACAACTAGGTGCATGGTATAATCCGTCGACTTCAGCGTCCGGAGTGACAAGGTCTTCAGCGATTCGGGGGACACGCCGGACCTATGCGTCAAGAGCGATTCTTGATGGGTTGGGAGCTCCATCCAGCATGATCAGACCGCTGAGCGCGCTTTTCGGGCTCTTCAGCCGTGATCTGGGGATAGACCTGGGAACGGCGAACACGCTGGTGTACGTCCGCGGCAAGGGCATCGTCATTTCCGAACCCTCAGTGGTGGCGGTCGACCAGAAATCACGACGAGCACTGACGGTTGGGGTGGAAGCCAAGGCCATGGTCGGCAAGACGCCGGAAACCATCATCGCCGTGCGTCCGCTCAAGGATGGGGTTATCGCCGACTTCGACACCGTCGAGATGATGCTCCATTATTTCATTCGTAAAGTTCACGTGCAGCGGTTCATGGCGCCACATCCGCGCGTCGTTATCGGGATTCCGAGCGGCGTCACGGAGGTAGAGAAACGTGCTGCCAAAGACGCAGCCCTGAGTGCCGGCGCGCGCGAGGCGTACACCGTCGAGGAGCCGATGGCTGCCGCCATCGGTGCCGGACTGCCAATCAATGAAGCAGTCGGCAGCATGATTGTCGACATTGGCGGTGGTACGACCGAGGTCGCCGTCATCTCGCTGGGTGGGATCGTCGTCAATCACTCGATCCGCGTCGCAGGAGACGAGATCGACGATGCAATCATTCAGTACGCCCGTCGAGATCATAACCTGGTGATCGGTGAGCGTTCAGCGGAAAATGCCAAGATCGCGGCCGGATCTGCTTACCCGCTTGAAGAGGAGCGGACGGTAGTCCTGCGGGGACGCGATCTGCTGACTGGGCTACCGAAGTCGGTAGAGGTGAGCAGCGTCGAGATCCGTGACGCGGTTTCCGGCCCAGTGAACACCATCGTCGACCTGGTCAAGACCTGCGTTGAGGAGACTCCCCCGGAGTTGGTCGCCGACATCATGGAGCGCGGAATCACGCTCGCCGGTGGCGGTGCACTGCTGTTGGGTCTCGATCGGCGGTTGCAATCCGAACTGCGCATGCCGGTCTATCGAGCCGACGATCCGTTGACTTGCGTGGCTCGTGGTACCGGACGCGTCGCCGAAGCCCTGCACCTCTATCAACGAGCTCTCGCCGGAGGGCAGGAACTGCGTCGCCCGGCGAAGTAGGTCAGGCCCACTCGTGAACGACGTCCAACGTGGAAACCGATTGTGATCTCCCTTTCAACACGACAGACCATCGTTCTGATCGTGATCTTTTTGATCACCTCGATCAGTCTCATCGCGCTTGACCAGCAACACCGGCTAGATGCCGCGCGTTCGCCCGTCGAGGCGGTGATCCATCCATTCGAGGTCGCGATGAACCAGGCGGGCAGATCGCTGCGCTCGCTTGGTCGCGCCGCGCCGACGAACACCGAGAAGCAGCTGCAGCAGGTGACTGCCGAGCGAGACAAGCTCCTCGCGGAGAACGCTCGACTCAAGGATCTGCAGACCCAGGTGAACGAGTTGCAGAAACAGCTCGACTTCAAGCAGACCAATCCGAACTTAAACGTCGTTACGGCCACTGTGGTCGGTCAGGATCCAAACGGTACCAAACGTATCTTCATCATCAACCGCGGATCGAACGATGGGATTCAAACGGGGATGGCCGTGATCAGCCCGGACTTCTACATCGGTCAGGTGACCGACGTCAGTTCCGACCGCGCGCGCGTCACGCTTGATATCGACTCGTCGTCACAGGTCGGCGCGATGCTTGAGTCGAATAGTGCGAACGGCGTCCTATTTGGTGAGTGGCAGTCGGGCGGGCAGATGCAGCTCAAATATCTGGACCCGACGGTGAAGGTGAACGAAGGGGACGTCGTGGTGACGTCTGGTCGAACTGCGCGCGTACCGAAGGGACTGGTCATCGGCAAAGTGAGCACGATTCATCGCAACGTGCAATCGGACGAGCTCAATGTCGATGTGTCGTCACTGGTTGATTACAACTCGCTTCAGACGGTGATGGTAATCGTTTCGGATGGGTCCCAGAAATGACCGGGCGTTCACGCTTTGACGGGCGACTCGCGGCGGGCGTCTCAGCTGGAAAACTGAGTGCCAGCCTCATCCGACGGCTTGGTCGAGGAGGCGGCACAGCCGCTCCGGGCGTTCTCGCCAATCGCGTCGATCCGATGATCCTCGACAAGCTCACGAGTAAGGTCGCAAACGGTTGTATCGTGGTGGCCGGAACCAATGGCAAGACCACCACCTCGCGCATGCTTGCCGACATGCTGGAGTCCGCTGGTCTGCAAGTGATTCACAATCGGACCGGCTCGAATCTGGTGCGCGGTATCAGCGCCGCGTTCGCCGAGCAGAGCTCCTGGATGGGCGAGCCGAAAGGCGATATCGCCGTCATCGAGGCAGACGAGGCCGCCTTCCCGGAGGTGGTTCGACGCTCGAATCCGCGAATGATTCTGTTGCTCAACCTGTTTCGCGATCAGCTCGATCGCTACGGAGAGCTCGATACCATCGCCGCTCACTGGCGAGTGGTCTTCGAGTCGCTGCGATCCGACCAGACACTGTTGCTCAATGGTGATGATCCGGCGCTCGCGGCGATTACCGAAAACATTCCCGCCCACCGTCTCACATTCGGGTTACGCGAGTCACGTTATCTGCTGTCGGAACTGCCGCATGCAGTCGATTCCACGGTCTGCCGTCGCTGCGGATTTCCGCTCAGATACGAGCAACTCTTTTTGTCGCACCTTGGCGCTTACGTCTGCGATAGGTGTGGGTTTCGGCGTCCGAACCTGGACTATGCGGCGTCGAATCTGGAGCTGCACGCGCTCGACTCGGTCTCGCTTGACGTCACCCACGGTGCCGATACGTTGCCACTCCAGGTCGCGATACCGGGGTTGTATAACGCCTACAACGCGCTCGCGGCGGCGAGTGCCGCGTTGTCGCTCGGAGTGGCGCCGCATTTGATCCGCGGCACGTTGTCGAAATTCCGCTCGGCCTTCGGGCGTATCGAGCGCCTGCGCTACCGCGACCGGAACCTGGTAATCGTGCTGGTCAAGAACCCCGTCGGGTTCGACGAGGTGTTGCGCATGCTGGCGTCAGGCGGCGAGCATGAGTCGACTATGATCGTCATCAACGACCTGGACGCCGACGGTCGAGACGTCTCCTGGCTGTGGGACGTCAACGTGGAGCAGCTCGCCGAGGGTTCGTCGCCTCTCTATACCAGTGGAATTCGCGGTGCGGATATGGCCACGCGGCTGAAATACGCGGGAGTGAGCACGGAGCGCATTCATCCACTTGGGTCGTTGCAGACGGCCTTTGACCAATTTGTCGAGAAGATTCCGGCGGGAGAGACGGGCTACATTCTTCCAACCTACACCGCCATGCTCGAATTGCGTGAGATGCTTGCCAGCAGGGGCGCGGTGGTCGCATTCTGGCAGCAATGAGAGGTCTTGGCTCTCGACGCGAAAGGGACTAGTGCGTGAAGCTGACCATCTGCTGGCTATACGGTTCATCGATGAACATCTATGGCGATCGGGGCAACGTGCTCGCGTTGGCGCAGCGTTGCCGCTGGCGAGGAATCGACGCTGAGATCGTGCACAACGGAATGGGCGAACCGATTGAGCCGGGCAAATACGACGTCTTCTTTTGGGGCGGCGGACAGGATCGGGAACAGATCAACGTGTCCGCCGACATCCAGGGAGCCAAGGGAGACGCGCTCAAGTCAGAAGTCGAGGATGGCGCTCCACTCCTCTCCGTGTGTGGCGGTTATCAGCTTCTCGGCAAGTACTACCGTCCCCACGACGGTGACGATCTGCCGGGAATCGAGTTGTTCGATGCCTGGACGGTGGCGGGCCACGAGCGTTTCATCGGCAACATCGTTGTCGAGACCGAGGAGTTTGGTGAACTGGTCGGTTTCGAGAACCACAGCGGATTGACCTATCTGGGGCCGAGCGCTCAACCACTTGGGCGTGTCCGCGTGGGGCGGGGAAACAACGGGCAAGATGGCTTCGAAGGTTGTCGTTACAAGAATGCGTTCGGTTGCTACATGCACGGCGCGCTCTTGCCCAAGAACCCGGCTATCTCTGACTTCTTGATTCGCGCCGCGTTGCGCCGCCGCTACGGTGTCGACGAGCTCAAACCGCTCGATGACGGTCTGGAGATGGCCGCACACGGCTCGGCGGTGGAGCGCGCGCTGGCTCGACGTTAGCGGCTGCCGTTGCAAACGACCAGGGAGGGATTTCGATGCGGATCGCGATGATCTCGGACGTTCACGGAAATCTGCATGCATTCGATGCAGTTCTGGCTGATGTCGACGCCTCTGGTCCGTTTGACGAGGTGATCTACGGCGGCGATCTTGTCTTCAACGGAGCCTTTCCGTCAGAGTGTGTCGATCGCTTGCGGGAGCGCGGCTACCGGGCGGTGCGTGGCAACACCGATGAGTTTCTGGTGGAGATGGCGCTCGATGGCAACTACCAGACTTCGGTCAGCAATGACGCGCAACGCCACACGCCCGCACTCAAGGAACTTGACCGCTGGGCGCTCGATCGGTTGTCAGTCGATCAGATCGAGTACCTGGCCGGGTTCCCGCTGCGCATCGATGTTGAGGGGCCAGGAGGTCAGCGGCTGACGATCTGTCACGCGACGCCCTGGAGCGCGCATGACACGGTGTTGGCGGACGCCGATATCCAGGCCGCGCGCAAGGTGCTCGACTCGGTCTCGGCTCAGGCCGTTGCATACGGGCACATTCACGTTCAGTATCAGCGAGACGTAGACGGTCGCTTGCTCTGTTCGGTCGGCAGCATTGGGGCGCCATTCGATGGCGACCCGCGGGCTGCCTGGGCGGTGCTGACCAACACCGGCCACGGCTGGAACGTCGAATTTCGACGAACCGCCTACGATACCGAGGCCGCCGCTGCCGCGGTGCTTGCCTCCACGCTTCCCACTCGAGAGAAGTCGGCAGGCGGGATTCGCACCGGTCAGCGTAATGTTTAGCCAGACAATTCCTGTTCCGGTTGAACATAATCGTGACTGTGATACGATTCGACCGGAGATACGGCCTAACCAGAGTGGGACGACATTGAGCCGGTGACACGCCTCATCTTCGCGCTCGTGATCGCATTAATGGCCATCGCGCAGGCCGCGTTCATTCCCGCGATCAACGTTTTGAGCATCGGCCCGAATATCGTGCTTGTCCTGATCTTGATCTGGAGCGCCGAGCGGGGCATGGCCGAAGGCGTGATCTGGACCCTCCCGGTCGGCATTCTGCTCGACCTGCTCGCACTCGATCCGCTCGGATCGAACACACTGGCACTCATTCCGGTTGCGATCATTGGTGGCCTGGCTCGGCGTCGTCTGTTCCACAGTGGCGTCATCATTCCCATGGTGCTGGTCATTGCCGCCACCGTCGTACATCAGGCCATCGGAGCCATCGTTTCGTCGGCCACTGGCTCAAGCTACTCGCTGGGCGTGACGATTCGATTGTCGTTGCTCACCGCGCTGCTGAACGTCGCGATGGTGCCCGTTCTCTACATTGGTATTGCTCTTCTCGATCGTCTGGGGGTTGTTCGTGCGTCGCGCGCGTAAACGAATGGAATTGGTTCGGTTCGCAGATCGAAAGAAGCGACGCGTTGATGATCGCGCCGATGACGAGGTATTCATTTCCCGACGAATGCTCCTCTTCAAGGGGATGTTCGTCGCCGGGTTCGGTGGGTTGGCCGCCAAACTGGCACAGATGCAGATGGTCGATGCTCACCAGTACGACAATCAGGTTAAGGGGAACATCGAGCGCTTCGAGGTTCTCAACGCGCCGCGAGGCCTGATTGTCGACCGCAATCACAATTTGCTCGCCGACAACCGCATCAGTTGGACGGTGTCGGTTCTGCCTCCTGAAGTACCCAGTGATCCCGGTCAGCTGAATTACGTGCGGGACCAATTGACCCAGACCCTCCAGCTGAAACCAATGCTCGTCGTGCGCAGGAACGGCTTGCCGCTCGGGTCCGAGGACTACGTGCTGAAGACTCTGGCCAGCGAAATCGGCAGTGATCCAAACAAGCTCGTCCAGTCTGTCATGCAGGACTCGCCCGACAACCTGGTTGCGGTCAAACAGGATCTGACTCCGGCCCAGGCGACTCAGTACAAACCGCTCGAAAAACAGTTGCCCGGCGTGCACGTCATGGGGCAATTCGACTTCCTGATGGAGCTTCATGCTGACAGTGTGTTGCCGATAACCATCAAGGAGGACGTACCCAAAGACGTGGCACTCGCGCTGCAAGCAAACTCCGTCTACCTGCCCGGCGTGAAAGTCAGCGATCAGAAATTGGTGCGACGTTACCTCGGCGGAGAGGACTTCTCGCACATTCTCGGCTACGTCGGCCCGATTACGCAGAGCGAATACGATGCGTTCCAGAAGAAGGGGAACAACCCCTACGTCGCGACCGATTACGTTGGACGTGGTGGCCTTGAAGAGGCGTTCGAGTCGTATCTGCGCGGTGAGCACGGCGGCCGCTGGGTCCAGACCGACGCTCGCGGGGTCGAGATCGCCGAGATCACCTCGATGCGGCGTAACCCCGTGCCTGGCTACACCGCGGTGCTGACGATCGATCGCGACTTCCAGAAGGCGGTGACGGTGGCGCTGCAAGATGGAATCAACAAAGCCAATGAGGGGGCGTTGAAGGCGGGGCTGGAGCCGGTCGGGTCGGGAGTGGCGATCGCCATCAATCCGCAGAATTTCGAGATTCTGGCGCAAGTGTCGCTGCCGAACTATGACAACCAACTCTTCGTCGATGGGATATCGGAAAAGCAGTACCAGGCGTATCTCAACAATCCATTCAAGCCGTTGACTGACAACTCCATCAGCGGTGAGTTCCCGCCCGGTTCAACCATCAAGCCATTGGAGGCTTGCGCGGCGCTGCAGGAGAAGACGCTCGATTTGCAGACGGAGTACTTCTGCGCGGGTTCGATCCGTGTTCCCACCGTCACCAATGAGGCTGGCGGGAACGAGTATCTCTGTTGGTTGAGGACTGGCCATGGCGCGATCGCCATTGAAGACGCGATTGCGCAATCGTGCGATATCTTCTTTTACAACGTTGGGGCGCCAGGTCAGATACCTGAAGGATCGACTGAGCCGCTGCACTACTACATTCCGGGTGATCCGCATCCGCATAATTTCCAGGGACTTGGTATCGATCTGATCGACAAGTATCTGCGTGAATCGTTCGGATTCGGCGCGCCAACCGGCATCGAGCTCGCCGGTGAAGCGTCTGGCGTGGTTCCCGACGCCAAATGGCTGTTCCAATCTCCTTTGCATGAGTACTGGTCCGTCGGCGATACTATCAATGTCTCGATTGGACAGGGGCACGTCTCCTGTACGCCACTTCAGTTGGCGTGCGCGCATGCGGCCATCGCGAATGGTGGAACGTACTACCAGCCGCGATTGGTCAAGCAGTTGCTTGATCCCGATGGACAGGTGTATCGAGATTTTCAGCCGACGAAGCGCTGGTCAATGGCGGTCGAATCAAGTCACATCGAGGCCGTGCGCAGCGGTATGCGGAAAACGGTGACTCAGGGAACGGCGATGGGCAAGTTCGTGCTCACGGGGAATGACTTCCCCATCGCCGGGAAGACCGGAACCGCGCAATACGGTGAGATGGTTAACGGCACCTACCGTGAAGAACATGCCTGGTTCGTCGCGTGGGCTCCATACGATAAGCCGGAAATCTGCGTCATCGTCTTGATTGAGAAAGGCGGCGAAGGGGCTACCTACGCGGTGCCGGTATCTGACGCGATTCTCGCCGCGCACTTCGGAAAGACCCCTGCAAAAGCCTAGACGAGCGCAGCATAATGGTATTGTACGGACACCGGTCGGGATTCCGGAATCAACCGTTACGCGGGACGATGCGGCAAGGGGGAAGGAGCGCGTGAGTCATGGCTGAGCGGTATCACGAGAACTACGAGCAAGTTCGCGTGCGTGGCACACGTGACGGCTTGATTCTCCAGCTGCCGCTGGAAGCCCCCCTGGCGGTCCTGTTGGGGTTGGTGCGTGGGTGCATCGATGGCGGCGGCGAATTCTTCCAGAAATCTGAATTGGTTATTGATTACGGCGCGCGCGTTCCGAACGTCGAGGAGATCGTGGCGATTCGGGCGCTGCTCGAAGAGCGAGGTGTGCGCCTGCGCACCGTCATCTCCGGAAACCCAACCTATGGCGAATTGCTGCGTTCGTGGGGCTACCATCCATTGCGCGTCGTTGCGCAAGGCGCGGTTGACGAACGCCAAGACACCACGGTGCAGACGGGGACAGACGGCGAGCGCTCCGCGACGTATGTGCGGAGGACGCTCCGCTCGGGTTCATCAGTACAATCTGATGGCGACGTCGTCGTGGTCGGAGACGTCAATGCCGGGGCTGAGGTGCTGGCTGCAGGCGACGTCATGGTTTGGGGCACCATCCGGGGAACCGTCCACGCTGGCATGAGTGGTGATTTCAGTTCGATCATTTGCGCGTTGAAGCTCACTCCCACGCAGTTGCGCATCGCCAGCATATTCGCTCGGCCGCCCGATCAGCGTGACACCAGCCCGGACGTGCCCATGATTGCGCGCGTTCACAATGGCGAGATCATCGTTGAACCGTGGCGAAACGATCGCAGGTTCGGTCGATGATCGCGAGCACTGGCCCGACGAATTCGTCCGACGCGCGACAGCGCGCTCAGTCATTGGGGTAGGGATATGGGTGAAGATCGACAGCACGGCACGCTCGGACGAATCATCACGATTACGTCCGGAAAAGGTGGCGTCGGGAAGACGACCACGACCGCGAACATCGGCGCCGCGCTGGCGTCGTTGGGCAGGTCGGTGGTGCTGATCGACGCCGACATTGGGTTGCGCAATCTCGACATTGTGCTTGGGTTGGAAAACCGGATTGTTTACGACCTGGTCGACGTCGTCGAGGGGACCTGTCGGCTGCGCCAGGCAATGATCCGTGATAAGCGACTGAATAATCTCTATCTCATCCCGGCCGCACAGACGCGCGAGAAGGAAGCCGTTTCGCCGCAGCAGATGAAGACGCTGTGCGAGGAACTTCGACGGCAGTTCGATTACGCGCTGATCGACTCTCCGGCAGGGATTGAACAGGGCTTCCGTAATTCGATTGCGGGTGCCGACGACGTCATCGTGGTGACCAACCCGGAGGTCTCGTCGGTGCGCGATGCGGATCGAATCGTTGGTCTGGTTGAGGCGTCCGAGTTGGCGACGCCGAAGCTGATCGTCAATCGCATCGATCCGGCGCTCGTGCGACGCGGCGACATGATGAGCGTCGACGACGTGACTGAGATCTTGTCAATTCCGCTTGTCGGTGTCGTTCCGAACGACGAAACGATCGTCACCTCGACCAACCGTGGTGAGCCTGCCGCGCTCGATCCGGAGTCCAAAGCGGGCCGCGCATTCCGCAATATCGCGTCTCGTATCAACGGTGAGGAAGTGCCGTTCATGCCGCTCGAAGAGCCGGACGGCGCGTGGCGACGACTGCTGCGGACGTTAGGTTTGGGTGGCACCAGGGGAGAACCAGTGCGAGGGGGAGGAGCGAGCTAAATGGGATTCTTCGACACACTGCTGGGGCGTAGCTCGTCACGACGATCTCCCTCCAGCGCCAATCTGGCAAAACAGCGCCTCGTGGAGGTTCTGGTTCAGGATCACGTCAAGATCACGCCGGAAGTCATGGAGGCAATTCGTGCCGACATCCTGCGTATTCTATCCAGACATCTGGACGTCGACGCTGACAAATTACAGATCAATTTGACGCGAACCGATCGGGGCGACAACCTGGTGGCCAACGTGCCGGTGCGCCGCGGCGCCGGTAGTCGTCATTGATCGTGGTCGATCAACTGCCGCTCGGAAAACTCGAGCTTCACCACATCGGCATAGTCGTTCGCGACTTGAACAAAGCGGTCGACCACTATCGGATGCTTGGCTTCGGAGAGCCACTCGAAGCCGATCTTTCAGATCAGGGCGTGCGAGTGGCAACCTTCGCGGCTGGTTCCGGCTACCTCGAACTTCTGGCGCCAATTGCTCCGGATACGGGTGTAACGCGATTCCTTGAATCTCGCGGTGAGGGCATCCACCATATCGCGCTCAAAGTGCACGATCTCGAGTGCGAGCTACGGCGTCTCGAGGCGCAGGGCCTTGAGCTGATTGACCACCATCCCCGTGTTGGCGCCCACGGCTGGCTCGTCGCATTCATCCACCCGCGTTCATGCAGCGGCGTCCTGACGGAGCTCGTCGAGGGGTAGAGGTCGCCGAGAAGGGTTCCAAGGTGACAAAGACAGGTATCGAACGCGTGGCGACCACGTCGGGTATCGAGGTCGAGCCAGTTTATCGGGACGCTGACCGTCCCGCCGAACCGGACCCTGGTCAGTTTCCCTACACGCGCGGCGTTTATCCAACGATGTATCGAGGACGGCGCTGGACGATGCGCCAGTATGCCGGGTTCTCATCGGCGGAGGAGAGCAACCGGCGCTATCGTCTGCTGCTCGAGCGCGGTCAAACCGGTTTGAGCGTTGCCTTCGATCTTCCGACCCAATTGGGCTATGACTCCGACGATCCGATCGCTCGGGCTGAAGTCGGTCGGGTTGGCGTTGCGATCAGCACCATCGACGACATGCGCCGCTTGCTGGATCAGATTGATCTGTCGCAGGTGACGACCTCGATGACGATCAACGCTCCGGCTGCCCTGCTTATGCTGATGTATCAGATCGTAGCGGAAGAGCAGGGCGTCGACGCGAAGCGTCTGGGCGGCACGATTCAGAATGACATCCTCAAGGAGTATGCTGCCCGAGGCACCTACATCTTTCCACCCCGTCCATCGATGCGTCTGGTGACCGATACCTTCGCGTATTGCCGGGACAACATGCCGCACTGGAACGTCATCAGCATCAGTGGTTATCACATTCGTGAGGCAGGCTCGACGGCGGTGCAGGAGATCGGTTTCACCCTGGCGAACGCGATCGCCTATGTTAACGCGGCTATCGACGCCGGGCTGGAGGTTGACGAGTTCGCGCCGCGCCTCAGCTTCTTCTTCAACGCGCACAGCAATTTCTTCGAGGAGATCGCCAAATTCCGAGCGGCTCGGCGTATGTGGGCGAAGATCATGAAGGAGCGCTTCGGCGCCAAGAACCCGAAGTCGATGAGTCTGCGCTTCCATACTCAGACCGCGGGCTGCTCGCTCACGGCGCAGCAGCCGCTCAACAACGTGGTTCGAGTCGCCTTCCAGGCGCTCAGTGCCGTATTGGGTGGCACGCAGAGCCTGCATACCAACGGCTTCGATGAGGCGCTCGGTTTGCCCACCGAGGATGCGGCAACTCTCGCTCTGCGCACCCAGCAGATCATCAGTGACGAGACCGGCGCTGCGGACACTGCCGACCCACTGGGCGGCTCCTGGTTCGTCGAGTCATTGACCGATCAGCTCGAGGAACGCGCCTGGCAGCTCATCGACGAGGTCGAGGAGCGTGGGGGAGCGGTCGCCGCGATCGAATCAGGTTTCGTGCAACAGTCGATCGCGGATAGTGCCTATGCGTGGGAATTGGAAGTACTCAACGGTGAGCGACCGATCGTCGGCGTGAACGAGTATCAGGCGACCGAAGAGGTTGGCGTGCCAATCTCGCGCATCGACGAAGAGGCCGTACGTCGTCAGATTCAGCGCGTTACGGCCTATCGAGCACGTCAGGACCGCCAGCAGGTGTCTACGTCGCTTGACGCGGTCGAACGCGCGGCTCGCGGTACGGAAAACCTGTTAGAGGTCATGAAAGCGGCGCTGTTGAGTGGAGCGACGCTGGGTGAGATCTGCGGTCGGCTGCGCTCCGTCTGGGGAGAATACCGTCCCACGACCTGACCACCATTCTCAGAGTGTCCTCGGGGCGGTCATCTGTCCGCCCCACTGCGTTGTCAACCCACACTCCCGTTGAAAACCGGTCACCAGTGACGGCTTCTCGACGTCGGCTACCGACCGTGATCGTGGTTCGGGCGTCGACTTCGGCGACCGGGTGCCGACCCTACATGCGCCCAATCCCGGCATGCTCGGTTGCCAGCGCCATGGTGGGGAAGACGTGCCGGTACAGGTGGTAATTGATGTAGAAATCGCGTGGGAAGCCGGTTCCAGTGTACTGCGGTTCATCCCACGTCCCGTTCATCTGCCGGTCCCGCAGGAAGTTGAGTCCCTGAACGCAGGCTGGATGGGTGCCGAGTCCAGCGTATTGCAGTGACATGACCGCCCAGGCCGTTTGAGATGGAGTGCTTAGGCCCCTGCCGGCGAAACTCGCATCGACGTAGGAGTGACAGGTTTCACCCCAGCCGCCGTCATCGTTTTGTCTGTCCAGCAGCCAGTTGATGGCACGATGCGCGCGCTCGGGCAGTGCCTTGCCGGTGCCGTAGAGCGCCGCGAAGGCCGAGATAACGCACCAGGTGCCATAAATGTGATTCACCCCCCAGCGCCCGAACCAGGAGCCGTCCGAGCGCTGGGTGCGGCGTAGATAACCCAGACCTTCGGCCACGAGGCGGTCATGCGGTCGATAGCCGACGCGCGCGAGCATTTCAAGAACGTGCGCGGTAACGTCTTCAGACGGCGGATCGATCAGCGCGCCAAAATCGGCAAACGGTATCTTGTAGACGAG
The DNA here is from genome assembly GCA_963782955.1 of uncultured Chloroflexia bacterium. Classification (GTDB taxonomy): domain Bacteria; phylum Chloroflexota; class Chloroflexia; order Thermomicrobiales; family Thermomicrobiaceae; genus CALAGB01. The sequence continues at coordinate 551,908 of CAWALJ010000005.1, forward strand.
TTCCCGCGTGTTGTCCTTGTCAAACGCGGCCCACCCCTTGTTACTGGAACGCATCGCGATCACCCATTTGACCGCTCGATCGATCGCCGGTTTCACGTCCTTTTTCCTGGCCGAGTCGAGCAGCGAAACGACCACTACGGCGGTATCGTCGATGTCTGGATAGACATCATTGTCGAATTCAAACGCCCAGCCTCCGCACTCGACATTCGGAACGCGAATTTGCCAGTCTCCACCGCCTCGAATCTGCTCGTCCAGAACCCATTTCACGGCTTTCCGCATACCGGCATGATCCGGGTCTGTGCCCGCACGGCTCAGCGCCTGCATCGCCCAGACCGTATCCCAAACTGGCGACATGCAGGCCTGCAAACGCCAGCCCTGTTCGTCGTCGAGGACGAAGCCGTCGAGCCCATTCAACCCCTTGCGCATCACCGGGTGATCCAAGTCCATGCCTTCGAGGTTCAGGGCAATGAGTGAGTAGACCCAAGGTGGTTGGATGCCGCCCCAGCTACCGTCGGCTTCTTGACGATCGACGATCCAGTCAACGATTTCGCTGCAGGCTGCCTGGCGGCCTGGGTGGCTCGGGAATCGGTCGTACAACTTGAGCAGTTTATCCGTCCACCAGAAGACTCCGGATCCTGGGACGCGCGTAAGCAACGGCTCAGTACCTGGCACGACGAGCTCTTTCATCTCGCAGCCAAGCGGGCGTACGGGTCGGCGTGTCAACACGATGAGCAGCGGTGCAATCGTCCCTCGGGCCCAGCAAGCAAAGTCGTATAGGTTGAACGGTACGGACGACGGGAGGTAGACCAGCTCGGGAGGCATGCTTGGAACGCCCTCCCAGGGATAGATCCCGAACAGGGCCAGCCACATCTTGGTGAAGACCCGGGCATGGGCTACTCCGCCGAGACGATGGATGAGCTTCAGCGCGCGAACCATCGGATCGCTGCCGACTTCGACCCCTAACACCTTGAGCGCGACATAGGCTTCTATCGTCGTGCTCAGATCGGCTGGAGCATCGAAGTAGTTGCCCCAGGATCCGTCTTCTCGCTGCTGCTTGAGCATGTGTACCATCGCGCCATCGCGGATCGAGTCGAGCGAAATCCCGAGAAAGCGGAGCAACAGAATGTGCTCGGCCGTCATCGTCACGTTGGTTTCCAGCTCGCCACACCACCATCCAGCCGGGTCCTGGTGCTCCCACAACCAGTCCACGGCATTCTTCAGCGCGCTATCCAACGGTGACGACATCCTTTCCAAGCGTGGCGAGACTGGCCCGTAGCGTGTTGGCCGCCGCACGACCGCTCCGGACTGCGGATTCCATGGTCGCTGGCCAGCCGGTGTCAGTCCAGGCTCCGGCGATGACGACCCGGGAGCGACTGGTGGCCGGTCCTGGTCGTTGCAAGCCAGGCGACGGAATGAAGGTGGCCTCACGGTCTCGCGTCGCGGAGCCGCGCAAGATCCTGGCACCCTTCAAGACGGGGAGTACGTGGCAGAGCTCCTCATGACACATCGCAACGAGCTCGGTACTCGGCCGGTGTACGTGTTCCTCCGCCGCGCTGAGACTGCAGCAGAGATACCCCGGTAATTTCTGGAACACCCATTGAACCGGTGAGTCGAGCACGGCGGCAAACCCAAAGTCAAGCTCTTCAATCTCGTACCACAGGTGGACGTCGACGATCGGCGCGGTACGGAACTCTTTCAAGCCCGAGATGCCGAACTGCTCTGGATCCCCGAGTATGCGCTCCAAATTGGTGGGAGGAACGGCGAGCACAATGCCGTCCAAGTCGACGTTCTGACCGTCGCTCAGGATGAGACTCGCCCCCTTCGACGAGACATCCACCGCTGACACCGAAGCGCGCAAATGAACCTGATCCAGTTGCTCGGCGGCCAATTTTGCCAGCCGCCCAAGTGGCACTCGCGCGAAACCGATGCGCGCCGCTCTCGAGTTGCCCAGAAACGCGGTCGTTATCACATGCAAACCAGATTCGGCTGAAACTTGATCGAGTGGAGCGTTGAGCGATGGCACCAAGAACGGGTCCCAGAAGGCTCGCCGGGACGCGGTTGACTGACCGTGACGTCTGAGCCAATCGGCCATGGTCTCCCCATGGACGCAGCCAGAGCGCGCCTGGAGCGATGCCATGCCGATCTTCAGTCGATCGACAAAGGGTAGGTGCCGGTAGCGTAACAGTGACAGCGTCAGGTGTAGCGGGCTGGGGAGATTGACTGCGCTGAGCGTGGACGATGGTTTGCCGCGAGACAGGAGTAGCGCCTCGAATCGTTCCTGCAGATAGAGCAGATCTGCATGCGCCTGTCCGGTCGCAGTCGCGATCTGATCGATGAAGTCGATGAATTCGGTGCAGCACGCGAGGTAGACGTGCTGGCCGTTGTCGACCTCCACGCCATCGACTTCGAAAGAGGTCGCCTTGCCGCCGAGCAGGCGTGTTCGTTCAAAGATCTCAACCTCGAAGCCCTGTCGTTTGAGCTCGATCGCCGCGCTTAATCCGGCGAGCCCGGCTCCGACGACTCCTATACGGCCTTTGCCCATGATTTCGCCATCACTGCCAACTTCGCGCGACTGTTCAACGAGATTCGCTCGTAGAGGGGAACGTAGGGGTCTTGTTCGATGCGATCGAGTATCGCTAGATAGATTCCCGCCATCGTGTGAACGCATGCGGCGGCACGGTGAGGAATGTAATCCGCGACACGCAGGCCGTCGGCGAAACATGCGCGCGCTCGTGCGATTTCGAAGCGCATCAGATTCTCCCACTCGGGAGTGCGCGATCCGTTCGCCAGCATTCGCTCAGTGACGCCGAATCGATCGAGATCCTCTTGTGGCAAGTAGATTCGGTCGCGACCATAGTCCTCATGAACGTCACGAAGCATGTTTGCGAGCTGCATGGCTACCCCGAGCTGGTCAGCGTGCTCCAGCGCTAACGGATCAGTGAAGCCGAAGACGCGGACACACATGCGCCCAACCGCCGACGCAACCAGCTTGCAATAGCTGCGGAAATCGGGCCAGGTCTCGTAGCGCGAGACCGACAGATCCATTTCAACGCCGTTAATGAGTGCTTCGAGCTCAACGACCGGAATTTGGTAGGTGGACATCGCCTGGGAAAGCACGTGCATGATTGGATCGTCCACCGCCCCGGAGGCGCAGCGGCTCAGGCGAGCTCGGTGCTCGTGCAACATGCGCAGGCGCTGGTCCTCAACCGAATCCCGCCCGGCCCGAGGGGCCTCGACCAGGTCAACCGCGTCGTCTACTTCGCGCGCGAAGCTATACAGTGCGTAAATGGCAATGCGCTGTGACTTGGGCAGGGCGATGAATCCCCAGTAGAAGTTCTTCGCTTCGCGGCGGGTCAATTCCTGGCAGTAACGTTCGCTCTCGTCGAGCAGAAGTCGGGGACTGGATCCGTCAACCGTGGTGGCTGGAGATCGGAGGTGTGGGATCGTTGGGTCGATAGGCCGTCTGGTTGCCAGGCTTCTTAATGTGTCGCGCCCAAGCATGTTCCGCCTTCCCTCCACGTCGAAGCAGCGCCACGGCGAGGATCTTTGCCTTATCCGATGTCGATACCTGTGGTCGAATGTGATCCGTTTGGTAGTCGACCTGTCTCACCGCCGAGACAATCGCCTGTCCGCCGAGCCGGTACAGCGAGAGCTGTATTCCCAGTCGACGCGGCACCATTGCTTCAAGTTCCCGTCCGGACAACAGGAGCTCATCTGCGCGGTCGCAATGCTCTTGCACGGCGCCGGCGATTCCGCGATGTTGAATGTCGTCCTGCACCAGGTAGGTTCTGCCGATTTCGCGGTCGCGCTTCACGTCCTGGGCGAAATTCGCAAGCTGCAAACCGATACACACGTCGTCCGAGAGCTTCGTTGCTCGCGGGTCGTTGACGCCAAACACGCCAAGCACCATTCGCCCGACCGGTGCCGCTGACCATTGGCAGTAGGCCAGCAGGTCATCCCACGTTTGGTACTTTCGCACTGTTTGGTCCTGCACGTTCGCGGCTATCAGATCCAAGAACGGTTGCGCCCCCAGATTGAGCTGCCTGACCGTGTGGTTCAGCACCTGTAACACCGGATGAATCGGCGTGACATTGTCGCGGAACATCATCTCGACCTCGCCTCGCCAGCGTGTCAGCCGCTCAAGCCCATCCCCTGCGCTTTCGTCGCCAAGATCATCAGTCGTGCGGCAGTATGCATAGATGCGTGCCAGATGCGTGCGATGCGAAGCGGGTAATATGCGCGACGCCACTGTGAAATTCTCATAGTGACGATTCGCAAGCGTTCTGCAGTATGTGTCGGCAGCCGCTTCCGGCGTGAGATCCGTCAAGTTCCCACCACCTCTACTGTGATCTGCCGTTGGCGTGGAGAATCCAGCTCGACCAGGAAGATCCGCTGCCACTTACCAAGGCTGAGCTGTCCGTCGATGACGGGAACGCTCTCGCTGGACGAAAGGAGCAAGTGTTGGCAGTGTGCATGTCCGTTGCGCGGCTCGTCCGGCGGGATGTTGATTCGACGTTCCAGGATGTCGTGTTCATATTGGCCGTCACAAGGAGATATGCGTTCCAACAATCGTTTGAAATCGGCCATCAGCAGCGGCTCGTTCTCGTTGATGCGGATGGCGGCGGTCGTATGCCGCGAGTAGATCTGCGCGAATCCATTGCGAATGCCCGATGCCCGCACAACGGTCGATACGTTGTCGGTGATGTCGATGAAATCTTCGGACGTCGTTGAAAACTGAAGCTGGCTGATCGCGATTTCGACACCCGAGCGTCCGGTCGACATCAACCGCGGGCGCTCACGGAACGCCTCAATACTGTCGGCTCCCACCAAGAACATGGTGGTGCGCAGTATGTCGATGAACTCTTCAGCCAGGCGGAAGACTTCTCGTTCTCCTGCTGCAGCGGCTCGCAAGAATGGTCCAGCCGATCCGACCATGTTGGCACCAAGCGCCAACGCTTTGGCCACGTCCATGCCGGTGCGCACTCCGCCGCTGGCGAAAATCGTCGCTTCAGGCGCGGCACGTCGTGCCAAACGGACGGCATCCGCGGTCGGTAAACCCCAATCGGCGAAGGCGGCGGCCGTCCGTCCGCGCACCGAGCCGTTAAGCCGGTGGCGCTCCACTTCGCTCCATGACGTTCCGCCCGCGCCTGCTACGTCGACCGCGGCAACGCCTACGTCAACCAGCGCGCGCACTTCATCCGGCGCGATTCCCCAGCCGACCTCCTTGGCAATAATTGGAACATCAATTTGCCGGCACAGTTGTTCGATCTTGCCCAGCAAACCGGAGAACTCGGTATCGCCCTCGGGCTGTAGCGCTTCCTGAAGCGCGTTCAGGTGCAGCACCAGCGCGTCGGCACCAAGCAGGTCAACGAGGTAGCGACACTGATCGACTGTCACGCCATTGTTGAGCTGGATCGCGCCGAGATTGGCGAAGATGACGCTGTCCGGTGCATAGGGACGGATGTTGAACGTCGGCAGCACCTCTGGGTGCTCGAGAAGCACGCGTCCCGAGCCTAAACCGACGGCCAGCCCAAAATGTTGCGCGGTTTCAGCCAATTGAATGTTGATTGCCTGTGCTTCGGTGACGCCGCCCGTCATGCACGAAATGAAGATTGGCGCGTTCAGGTGGTGACCGAAGAGTTCGACGTCGGTTGTTACGCGATTGAGATCGACCTGGGGTAGCGACCGTGGCATGAACCGATAATTCTCAAAGCCGGTGGTTACCCCCTTCGCGTCCACGTCCTCTTCAAGATTGATGCGAAGATGTTCGGCTTTGCGTTTCGGCGTTCCGGTCGTCTTTTTCCCTGGAAGCTCCGTTCCAACCACGAACCGCTCCCTCCGATGTTCATGTCCTCGGCTCTGCTCTTAATTCCCGCCTTGTCCCCCGTCTCGAGTTGTCTCCACACAACCTTTCGAATTGAGTCCCCGTTGCGCAATCTGCCTGCCATGACAGCCAAAATTGACCTCGGCACAACTTCTGCTACGTTCAGAGACTGGCAGCGAACGAATGAGCCTGGTGATGCGGTCCAGATAAGTATTGCGACGGACTCACGTGTTGTCTATAGAACATAACACGATCTCAACGCAATCTTGTTTGCTACTATTTCCGCTCTCACAGAGGGCATTCGTTCGCGCTTAGTGTGTTCCGGCACGTCTCTATGGGAATCGTGTTTCCATGCTGATTGTTCGGAATTGACAGCACCGGCATAATGAAAATGCTTGGTACATCCCGGACAAAACAGGAGCACCGTTGTCGCGCCATGTATGTAAGCCACCAGTAGAAGCCTGAAATCGGGAGGGCGTATGCCAATTACCATGCGGCAGAACATTCGTATTCTTAGCTATGTCGTTGGGCAACGCCTCCGCAAGCGCGAGAAATATCCGTTGGTGTTGCAACTTGAACCGCTCTACCAGTGTAACCTGACGTGTGCTGGTTGCGGCAAGATCCAGCATCCAAAAGACGTGCTGCAGCAGCGAATGAGCGTTGAGCAGGCCGTTGGCGCGGTCATGGAATGCGGGGCTCCGGTCGTTTCGATTGCTGGTGGTGAGCCGCTGATCCATAAGGACATCGATAAGATCGTTCAGGAACTGATCAAACGCAAGAAGTTCGTCTACCTCTGTACGAACGCGCTCCTCATGCACAAGAAACTCGACCAGTTCGAGCCGTCGCCCTATTTCTCCTGGTCGGTGCACATCGACGGCCTCAAAGAACGACATGACCAGTCAGTTTGTCGCGACGGCGTGTTCGACCGGGCGGTGGAAGCCATTCGCGAGGCCAAGAAGCGGGGCTTCCGCGTCACCACCAATACCACGTTCTTCTCGCAGGATACGGCGAAGAGCGTGCGCGACGTGCTCGATTTCCTTAATGATGATCTTGGCGTCGACGCGATGCAGATTTCACCCGGTTACGCCTACGAGAAGGCGCCGGATCAAGAGCACTGGCTGCAGGTGGAGAACACACGCGCGATGTTCCGTGATGCGTTCGCCGACGGCCGCCGCAAGAAGTGGCGCTTGAATCACACGCCACTCTTCCTGGATTTCCTGGAAGGCGACGTCGATTTCCAGTGCACCGCATGGGGAATCCCCTGCTACTCCGTCTTTGGCTGGCAGCGGCCGTGCTACCTGCTCGCGGATGGATACGCCAGTAGTTACAAAGAACTGGTTGAGCAGACAGACTGGAACAGCTACGGCCGCGGACGAAATCCGCGCTGCGCGAATTGCATGGCGCACTGCGGCTACGAGCCAACCGCAGTCATGGCTACGATGAAGTCTCCCCGTGAATCGTTGCGCGCCACCGTCGATGTCATGCGTGAAGCCATTCCGCTGACGCCGATTCGCAGGATGGTTGCGGGAGAGAGCTCGCCGACGAACGCGTAGATCATGAATTCCGTCATGGGGGATCGCGTCTTCCTGACAGGGGCCACCGGCTTCATCGGCGGCCACGTGCTGAACGAGTTGCTTGCGGCCGGGTATCCGGTGCGAGCGCTCGTTCGTCGGCGCAGCCTCAACTCCGATTTGCCTCGCGAATGCGAAGTCGTGCATGGCGACCTGCTACGACCCGGTGATCTGCTTGAATCATTGCGTGGGTGCCGCTACCTGGTTCACACCGCCGCCCTTTACACGTTTGCGCCATCGAAGCGCCGTGACGTATGGCGCACAAATGTGGACGGAAGCGCGAGCCTGCTGGAGGCGGCGTATCTGGCAGGAATAGAGCGAGCGGTCGTCACGTCAAGCTCGGCGACGGTCGGACCGGCGCACGATGGACGCAATGCGACCGAGGAAGATCACGCTGGACTGCACGATGCAGTCTCGGCCTACCACCATTCCAAGGTGGAGCAGGAGCGAGCGGTGCTCAAAGCTCGGATCCCGACGGTGATGGTCCTGCCGACGACCCCCGTGGGTCCGGCAGATCGCAAGCCGACACCAACCGGCAAAATGATCGTCGACTTCATGCGCGGAAAGATGTTCGCCTCACTCCCTGGCGGGATGAACACCGTTGCGGTGGAAGACGTGGCGCGGGCGCATGTGCTGGCGCTTCAACGCGGCAATGCGGGCGAGCGCTATCTTATCGGTGGCGAAAATCTCAGCCTCAGCGAGATCTGGCGTTTGCTCGCCGGTATCTGTGGTCGCCCCGCTCCAACGCGCGAGATTCCCTACCGCGTGGCAACAGTTCTCGGCTGGGCCGACGAGATTCGCTGCAGGATCCTCTCGGATCAGCAACCACTTGTTCCATTGGAAGGCGTTCGCATGGCGCGTTACGACATGTTCGTCGAGACAACCAAGGCTCGTGAACGGCTAGGCGTTGTTCCAACCTCGGTTCCTGCTGCACTCGAACGCGCCGTTCGATGGTTTCACGATCATGGCTATGACCGGTAACACGCAGTCCGCAAGCGCTTCAGCGTCAGACGTTCGACAAGTCGACCAGATCTCGGCGTTCGAGCTTCTGACCCCCACGCTCCTTGAATACGCGACAGCTCGATTCCTGCGACCAGATTTCCCGCTGCGTTACTCCGGCATGCGCCTGTCCCGCTGGCGTGCGCATCCGGAAAGGCAAGTCGCGGTCGTCTGCGGTTTGGCTGGGGCCCTGGTACCCGAACTTGAACCTGGCGACGTATTCATCGCGGACGAGGTCGCAACGCTCGGTGGTACGTTGCGAACCTGCGATGACGAATTGGTTTCTGCATTGCGTTCTGCTGCGCGTTCGATGGGATATAAGCCGGTCACCGGACATCTACTCACCTCTCCCGAGCTGATAACCGGCGCACAGCGCGACTACTGGGCGATGCACGGATTTATGGCCGCGGACATGGAGACCGGGCTGCTGCCGGAGCATCTGCGCGTTGCGACGGTACGGGTAATTCTCGATACCCCTTCTCGTTCTCTCTCTTCGCAATGGGTAAACCCAATTCGAGGGGCGTTCAGTCGCTCGATGTGGCGCGAGCTCGTCTGGCTTGCGCGGGTCGCTCCACGCCTCTCCTTACGCGCTTCGCGGATCGCCGACGCGGGCCTGCGGCAGTTTCGCGAGCGGCCGACAGGCTAAATTTCCCGCACAAGCGTGATACCGCGTACAATCAGAGACTGGCTGGACGCTTTCCGTCGTCTGGCCCTGTCAGGTCAACATTCCGAGCCTTGCGCCACTGCCTGACACGTCGGTCCCGAACTTCAGGATAGGATGACGCAATGGCCGTCGAGCAAGACGTCGAGCGCAGCGGGTTGGAAAGCGCTCGTGAGGAGATCGCCAGCCAGGAGTCGCATGCGGTCGAGCGCCAGCATGCACACGGCAAGCTCTCGGCACGCGAGCGTGTGCTTCTGCTTCTGGACGAGGGGAGCTTTGTTGAGCTCGATCCGTTCGTCCGCCATCGTTCGACGTATTTTGGCATGGAGAAGCGCCGCCCCTATGGGGACGGCGTTGTAACAGGGTACGGAACAGTCGACGGTCGTACGGTTGCGGTCTTCTCGCACGATTTCACCATCTTCGGAGGCAGCCTGGGGGAAGCCTTCGCCGAGAAGATGGTGAAGGTGATGGATTTCGCGACCAAAGTCGGCTGTCCGGTGATCGGAATCAACGATTCGGCTGGCGCGCGTATTCAAGAGGGCGTCGAGGGCCTGGCGGGCTACGGCGATGTCTTTTTCCGCAACGTGCAAGCTTCCGGCGTCGTGCCGCAGATTTCCATCATTGCCGGACCGTGCGCTGGTGGCGCCGTCTATTCACCCGCAATGACCGACTTCATCTTCATGGTCAACGGCATGAGCCAGATGTTCATTACCGGTCCGGATGTCATCCGGACGGTTACCGGCGAAGAGGTGACGCACGAGCAGCTTGGCGGAGCCGAGACCCACATGACGCGGAGCGGCGTGGCGCACTTCGTGGCGCAGGACGAAGAGGATCTGTTCGAACAAGTTCGGGGATTGCTCAGCTTCATCCCTTCGAACAACCTCGAAGATCCACCCTACTTTTCACCGGAGGACGATCCGAATCGAGCGGATACCGAACTCGATACGCTCGTACCAGAAGTCAGCACCAAACCCTACGACATGCTCGACATTATCGGCCGCATTGTCGACGATGGAGAGTTTCTCGAGGTTCAACCCGCGTGGGCGCGCAACATCGTGATCGGCTTCGGCAGGCTGGACGGCCATACGATCGGCATTGTGGGCAATCAGCCGCAGGTGCTGGCAGGGACGCTTGATATCGACGCTTCCAGTAAGGCCGCCAGGTTCGTCCGCTTCTGCGATGCTTTCAACATTCCGCTGGTTACCTTTGTCGACGTTCCCGGGTTTCTGCCGGGGACAAACCAGGAATACGGCGGCATCATCCGCCACGGATCGAAGCTGCTCTACGCCTACTGCGAAGCCACCGTCCCGAAACTGACGGTAATCACGCGTAAAGCATACGGTGGGGCCTACGTGGTGATGTGCTCGAAAGCATTGCGAGCTGATTTCAGTGTCGCCTGGCCAACCGCCGAGGTGGCCGTGATGGGTCCGGCCGCTGCCGTGAACGTCATTTCCCGTCGCGAGATTGCCGATGCCGACGACCCCGAAGCGAAACGCCAGGAGTTGGTCGCGAACTACGAACGCGAGTTCGCCAATCCGTTCCAGGTGGCCTCGCGTGGATACGTCGACGACGTGATCATGCCGAGCCAGACGCGCGGATGGCTCATTCGTGCGCTCCGCGCCACTCGGTCAAAGCGGGAGGCAGTTCCGAAGCGCAAGCATGGGAACATTCCGCTATGAGTAGCTCGAGAAACGAACTCCAGATCAGTGGCGCACGCGCGAATGTACGTCCGGCACCATCGGCTGAAGAGGCTGCCGCGATCGTTGCCGCGCTGCGCGCCATGATGCGCGAGCTCAAGGATGAGCACCGGCCATCTCCGTCCGTCTGGCAGTTGGCGGCGCGTCGAGAAGCGTTGCACGCTGAGATGGACGCTGGTTCGGGCGGCTGGCGCGTTGCCGCGAGACTTGAACAATAGACCGTTTGGGAGGAGATCATTGGCCGGAGAATCGACGCCATTTACCAAGGTGCTGGTCGCGAATCGCGGCGAGATTGCGCTACGTGTCATGCGTGCGTGCCGCGAGTTGGGCGTGAGCACCGTCGCGGTCTACGGCGAGGGAGAACTTGAAGCGCCGCACGTGCGCTATGCCGATGAAGCGTTTCGCATACCGTCCGATCGACCACTGCCGTACCTCGATATTCCGGCACTGATCGAGGTCGCTCGTCAGAGTGGCTCCGAGGCCGTTCACCCCGGTTACGGATTCCTGGCCGAGAACCCGGAGTTTGCCTCGGCATGCGCGGCGGCAGGGCTGGTCTTCATCGGTCCGTCGCCGAGTTCGATCGCCGCCATGGGTGACAAAGTGGCCGCCCGTCGTGTGGCACTGACCGCTGGAGCTCCGCTCGTTCCGGGGAGTGACGGACCGGTCGATGTAACCGGCGCGCAGGCGTTCGGCGAGCAGTATGGCTATCCGATCGCGATCAAGGCGGCTGCGGGTGGTGGCGGTCGTGGGTTCCGCGTCGCCTGGTCGGCCGACCAGGTCGAGGACGCGCACCGAGGTGCCTCCGGCGAGGCAGAGCGGTACTTCTCCGATGGCCGCGTGTACGTCGAGCGCTACCTTGACCACCCACGTCATATCGAGATTCAGGTCTTCGCTGATCGTCATGGCAACTGCGTTGGTATCGGCGAGCGCGACTGCTCCATCCAACGCCGCCATCAGAAGCTGATTGAGGAGAGCCCGTCTCCGGCAATCGATGAGCCGACGCGCCAGCGCATGCAGCAGACAGCGGTGGATCTGGCACGCGAGGTCGATTACGTCGGTGCTGGCACAGTCGAGTTTCTGTTTCAGGATGGCGATTTCTACTTTCTCGAGATGAACACGCGCATTCAGGTCGAGCACCCGGTTACTGAGATGATCTCGGGACTTGACCTCGTCGCTGAGCAGATTCGGGTGGCGGCAGGCGAGCCACTTTCGTTCGGACCAAAGATCGATTTCCGCGGACACGCGATCGAGTGCCGTATCAATGCCGAAGATCCGACCCGAGGCTTCGCCCCAGCACCCGGAACGGTGATCAACTATGAACCGCCAGTCGGTTTCGGTATACGAGTCGAGAGCGCCGCGGAGTCCGGGTACACGATTCTGGCGCAGTACGATTCGCTGGTGGCCAAGCTGATCTCGTGGGGACGAGATCGCGACGAGGCGTTGCGTCGACAGCGGCGTGCGCTGCGTGACTTTGGTGTCTCCGGCGTGCCGACAACCATCCCATTCCATCTTGGCGTCATCACTAGCCCAGAGTTTGCCGCGGGTGAATATGACACGCGCTATCTCGAGCATCATCCCGAACTCTTCGAGGTGAGCGGTGCAGGTAGCGTGGCAAACGGCGTCGAACCGTCAACGCCGAACCTCGCGGCTCAACGGTTCGTAGTCGAAGTGTCAGGTAAGCGCTTTGACGTCGTTCTGCACAGCGAAGCGAAGGAAAACGACCGCCGTGCGCCGCGTATCGCCAGAGCGAGAGGCGGCATGCAGAGCAGCAATGGACGTGGGCGCGTTATCAGTCCGATCCAGGGCACGGTTCTTCGAGTTGCCGCGAGCGATGGCGACACGGTGAAGGCCGGGGACCTCATCTGCGTCATCGAAGCGATGAAGATGGAGAACGAGATTTCCGCGCCACACGACGGTGTGCTGAGCCAAGTAAGCGTCTCCGAAGGAGATACCGTTCAGACCGGAGCGTTGCTGGCCGTTGTCGAACCGGCGGCCGAGTAAAGACGTCTGCAGAAAGTCCGAAGAAACCCAAACCGATTTGATCCAAGATCAGGTGGAGAAAGGCGACGGCGACCCTCGAGGTCGCCGTTCGTTGTTTGCTCGGAGATCGCCATTTCCGGGCGATGAGATCTTTGAAGAGTCCGACTGCATGCGCGGAAATTTCTCAACCAATTTTCATCAATCTCGATGATCTCGGCTTTTGTTGTCGGGACAACGAAAACTGGCCCAACCGACTGTCGAACGCTGCGAACGAACGCAGGATCTCGCGACATAACCACGTTGCGATGAGGGTGTACGTATGTATAATGTGGATAACGGTGGGGCTGAGTGGGGATAAGTGGGGGCCATTGTGGACAACTGGCCCTGAATGGCCCGCCAGGTGGGGAACGAAACGATCGACGAGCATCACAACCTCGTCTCGAGCGCGTTGACCTGAGTCGATCGGGTGTCGCGGCCCGTGACATGAACCGAAGAGGCCGATACCGTGTTTCTCGGACGTTACAGTCACAGCCTGGATGACAAAGGCAGGGTGGCCATCCCCGCTCGATTTCGCGATATCTTCGGATCGGACGGCGTCATCACCCGCGGCATCGATCGTTGCCTTTCACTGTATCCCATGTCCGCATGGACGCCCCTCGCCGAAAAGGTTTCGAGTCTCTCGATCAGCGATCCCGATGCACGTGCCTTCCGCCGGATGGTCTTCGCCGAAGCCGCCAACGTCGAGTTCGATCGTCAGGGGCGAATTCGCATCCCTCCCGAACTGCGACAGTACGCGGGGCTCGATTCCGAAGTGCTCGTGGTCGGCATGCACACCTACGTCGAAATCTGGAGCCCAGAAGCCTGGAACACGCAATCGGAGATGATGGAACAGGAAGGCTCCAGCATCGCGCAACGCCTTGCAACATTGATCTAGTAGAGAGTCAGGATGGCGCGTGGCGCTAGATCCACACGACGATTTTTCTCAAACTCACGGTGACTTTCAGTCATCGTCCGCACACGTTCCGGTGATGTTGGACGAGGTGCTCAACCTGTTGCAGCCACGTTCTGGAGGACGGTACGTCGACGCGACCTTCGGCGGTGGTGGCCATACAAGAGCGCTGCTTGAACGATCCGGTCCGGGCGGCCGTGTACTGGCGCTTGATGCCGATCTAGAAGCTATTGCTCGAGCGCGTGCACTTGCGGACCAATTTCCGCGGCGCCTGGAGATCGCACAGGGCAACTTTCGTGACATCGAGGCGATCGCAAGGGGTGTGCACTTCGATGAGGTCGACGGCGTGCTGATGGATCTTGGGTTGTCATCCTTTCAGTTGAATCGGGCCGATCGGGGATTCTCCTTTCAACATTCCGGTCCACTGGACATGCGCTTCGACACCAACCACGGAATCAGCGCCGCTGAAATCGTGAATGGTTGGTCGGAGGAGGATCTGGCGCGGCTCTTCTTTGAATATGGAGAAGAACAGCGTTCCCGTCCGATCGCTCGCGCGATCGTTCGCGCGCGATCCGAGAGTCCAATCAGAACGACGGATCGACTGGCGACCATTATTGAAAATGCCGTAGGTGGGCGTCGCGGGCGGGCCATTCATCCCGCTACCAAAGCGTTTCAAGCGCTCCGGATCGCCGTTAATGACGAGTTGGAATCGCTACGAAACGGCTTATCTGGATCTCTCGCGCTGCTTACCGCCGGGGGGCGACTGGCCGTCATCTCCTTTCACTCTCTGGAAGACCGTATCGTGAAGAACTTCATGCGCCAGGAATCGACCGATTGCATCTGTCCACCCGGGACGCCGGTCTGCGTCTGTGGTCACCATGCACGACTGCGTCTGGTGAACCGCCGAGTCGTGAAACCGTCCGAGGATGAGATCGAGCGCAATCCCCGTAGTCGAAGTGCAAAGCTCCGAGTGGCAGAGCGGCTCCCATGACGACATCGACCAGAACGCGTCGCCCGGAGGCGGTCGTCACGGAACTGGCTCCAGAGCGCCAGACGATCACTCAGCGGCCGCGTCAGCCCCGTCAGTACTTCGCACTGAATGGCGTGGCTATGGTGCTCATCGCTGCGGTTGCGCTGTCGCTCATCGGTATCCTGTATTTGATGCAGACGGCCAAGGTGGCCAGCCTTGGTTATCAGTTCAGTGACCTGCAGAACAAATACTACGCACTCTCGCTGGACAACTCGAAACTCGGTTATCAGGTCGCGCGCGATCAGTCGCTGGACAAGATCGATCAGATCGCCACTCAGCAACTTGGCATGACGCCACTCACGAGCAACTTTCAATTCCTGCAAGTCGAACGGCCTGCGAACGACAATCTGCCGCCAATCCCGGCGGACGTTCAACCGCGTCCGTCATTGCTTCAGCGCATCAAGGCCGCGATCACCGGTGAAAGCAGCATCAGTGTCAATGAGAAGAGCGTGACGAAACCACAGTCGACCGTCCAATCCACGCCGCAGGCAGGAACCGCGGCAACGCCGCAAAGTTCGCCAGTGGTCTCGCCGCAGAGCACGATTCAAGGGGCTCCTTGATGATGGACTATCGCATTCCCCGACGCCGCATCCTTTCGTTGTTCGCTGGGTTCCTGATGTTCTGCCTGGCCATCGGCTATCGCATCTTCTCGTTCCAGGTGGTGCGCAGCCAGACGCTGAGCGAGCAGGCGGTCGCGTTTCGCCTGCAAGACACGCCAGTCCAGGCCCAACGCGGCAACATCTATGACGCGCGCGATATCGAACTCGCGACCAACGTACCGGCCGACACTGTCTCGGCGATCGTCAACCAGCTCGTCAATCCTCGGCAGACTGCCCAGCTTCTGTCGCCGCTCATTGGCCGAACGTCGGACGACATCTATGCTGCTATCACCCAACCGGGCAAGGAATGGGTCGTCCTGCAGCGGCAGCTGAGCACCGACGCTTCGCAGAAGATCACCGACCTCAAGCTTCCAGGCCTGGTATTGCAGTCAGAGCCACGTCGCATATATCCGATGGGGGACTTCGCATCCCAAGTGCTTGGGTTCGTCAACTATCAGGGTCAGGGCTCGTACGGCATCGAAGGAGCCTATAACAAGACGATCGGCGGAACACCGGGCAAGCTGATCGGCGAGCGCGATGGCTCTGGCAACGTGATCGCGTTGGCGAAAAGCGTCTGGGATCCGCCGATCAACGGCGCCGACGTTACCCTCTCACTTGATGCATCGGTGCAATGGATCATCGAAAAAGCACTCGATCAGGCGATGGCTGTGCAACAGGCAGCCGGAGGCACGATTATCGTTCAGAATCCCAAAACCGGCGAGATTCTCGGCATGGCCAATCGGCCCTCTTTTGATCCCAACTCGTTCGACACCGTGACGAACGCGAGCTTGTTCGACAACCCGGCCATCAGCACAGCCTATGAGCCGGGCTCGACCTTCAAGACGTTGACCATGTCACTCGGCCTGGAGACCGGTGTGGTGACGCCGAACACGGTGCACAACGGCGGGCCGTACAAGATCATCCCTGGCGGCGCCGAGGTACACAACGCTCTGAACGTGGATTTCGGACCAGAGACGATGACACAGGTGTTGCAACATTCCAGCAACCTGGGGGCCATGTGGGTAACCGAGCTCGTGGGTGAAGATCGTTTCTACCGGGGCTTGGTCTCCTTTGGGATTGGTCAGCCAACCGGGATCGATCTGCAAGGTGAGTCAGCCGGGATTCTTCCACTCCCAGGACAATCCGATTGGTCCGAAGCCAATTTCTACACGAGCGCGTTCGGACAGGGGCTGGCGGTGACGCCGATTCAACTGGTGAACGCGGCCTCGGTCCTTGCGAACGGCGGAATATTGATGACGCCGCATGTTGCGAAGACGATCAAGGACTCGAATGGACAGGTCAAGGCGATCGATCCAAAGCCGGTCCATCGTGTCATTTCAGAGCAGACCTCGAAGACGATCACGCAGATGCTGACCATCGTCATGAACACCACCTACGTGAAGTACTCGGTGCCGGGGTACGACATCGCGGCCAAATCCGGCACCGCACAAATTCCATCGCCAAGTGGGGGTTACGATCCAAACGCGACAATCGGATCTCTGCTCGGTTATGGTCCCTCGGATGATCCGCAGTTTGTCTTACTGGTGAAGATTGACCGACCAAAGAACACTCCATGGGGAGAAAGTGCGGCTGGACCAGTCTTCAAACAGATCTTTCAGCAACTGTTCCTGCTGTACGGGATACCGCCGACCAAGCCAGTGAACGACACCGCGACGCCGACGTCGTGATCGTGAGCCTGGAACTTTCCTTCGGGTAGACCGTTGACCTGTGGGAACGGAAGCCGGGACACGTGTGAAGAAATTATGATCCCGACGTAGCGAGACGCAGGCCGTCCGACGCGGACGCTACAATACACTCTTGGCGTCGAAAGACGAGAGAGTTGAACCACGGGGCGGTTCAATTCGAGCGCATTGAGCGGCACGTCAATGTGACGTGGTGCAAGGTCGGGGAGTAGTGATCTGGCATCTGGCAACGAAGTGAAGGCCGTGGCGTCATCGGGGATGAGCGCCATTCATACCAGATCCTTTGCCGTGCCCGTCACTGTGGTGGAAGGTCAGTTGGTGATCGATTCGAAGGCTGAGTCTGCCGTTGGTTCGAGTTGGACGGCGGGGGAATGAACGGTTTGGGCGATTTCGCCGTGCATTTAGGGCGAATGCTCCGAGATCAAAGCGTTCTGACTCGTGACCCAGGACATAACCTGGCGCTGTCGCTTGCAATCTCTTCCATCGCGTTCGTGATGACGGTCGCCGCAGGGCGACCTTATATCGAGTATTTGAAGGCGAAAGGCATCGGGAAGCGCATTCGGGTCGATGGCCCTGAGGGCCACGAGTACAAGACAGGTACGCCGACCATGGGCGGCGTCATGTTCACGGTCAGCGCGGTGGTACTGACGCTCATCTTCAATCTTGCGGGGCGGCTCTCGATGCTGCTACCGATTGCTGTCCTCCTCGGCACGGCAATCTTGGGGGGTATCGACGATCGTCTTAACCTGGTTGGTGGAACTCGCGAAGGCCTTGCCGCGCGTTTCAAAATGGCGTGGTTGGTCTTGTTTGCCGTGGCGGCATCACTGGTTCTCTACTTCCCGTTGCATCTGCGTAGCATCTACGTGCCGGGCGTCGGTAAGCACGATATTGGTCTGATCTACATTCCCATCGCTGTACTGGTGATCTCGGGGTCGGCCAATGCCGTGAATTTGACCGACGGGCTCGACTCACTCGCCGGAGGTACCGCGGCGGTCGCGTTTGTGGCATACGGTATCATTGCGTTCCTTCAGGGCCAGATTCAGGTGGTGACCTTCTGCTTCACCATGGCGGGCGCGTTACTTGGGTTCCTCTGGTACAACGCCCATCCGGCGCAAGTCTTCATGGGTGACACGGGTTCACTGGCCATTGGCGCGTCGCTGGCAACCGCGGCGTTCATGACCGGCCAGTGGCTACTTCTTCCGGTCGTCGGCCTTGTCTTCATGGCCGAAACGATCTCGGTGATGCTGCAGGTCTCCTACTTCAAGCTGACTCATGGGAAGCGCATCTTTTTGATGACGCCGCTGCATCATCACTTTGAATTGCTGGGCTGGTCCGAGACGCAGATTACCCTTCGCTTCTGGCTCTTTGGCATGATGGCCGGGCTGCTTGGCGTGGCTCTGGCGCTCATCTGAAAGGTTCGTCTTGTCTTTGTCGGCTCGATCGTCGAACTGGCTCAAAGGAAAACGCGCTCTGGTCATGGGTGTTGGGACGCGCCAGGGAGGCCTTGGCGTAACCCGGTACCTGGTGGCCGCGGGCGCCGACGTGACGGTGACCGATCTCCGTCAAGCAAGCGACCTGGAGACTACCCTGCGCCAACTCGAAGGAATGCCAATTCACTACACGCTGGGCGAACACCGAGCAGAGGATTTCATCGCGGCGGACGTGGTCGTGCGCAATCCGGGCGTGCCGGTCGAGTCACCCTGGCTAGCCCTGGCGCGCGAGCACGGCGCCACAATCGAGATGGAGATGTCCCTCTTCTTCCGCGCTTGTCCGGCGCCGATCATCGGCATCACCGGGACCAAAGGCAAGACGACCACGTCGACAATCTGCGCCGCGATTCTGTCGCAGTGGCGAGCCGATACCGTCTTGGCGGGAAATATGGGACGCTCGGCGCTCGCGTGTCTGGACCAGATTCGGCCCGATACCCCGGTCGTTATCGAGCTCTCGAGCTGGCAGCTTGAAAGTCTGGGAGAGCACGAGCTCAGCCCACACATCGCCGTGTTCACCAATATCAGTCCGGATCATCTCAATCGCTACGCCTCGATGGACGAATATCTGGACGCCAAGCTGAACATCGCACGATACCAAGGCGATGGGGACTGGTTCGTGGTCAATCAGGATGACCCAAGTGTCTGGGCCCACCGTCACACCGGCGCTGGAACTTCGATCAACTTCTCAATGCGGGATGACGGAAGAGAGGGGGCGCATTTTGACGGCGAGCACTTGATCTGGCGTTTCGACGGAGACGAGGCAGTGCTCTCCTGCGAGGGACCATCCGCATTGGGCGGCCAGCACAACATCGCGAACGCGCTGGCGGCGTCGGCAGCGGCGCTACTGGCCGGTGCGACGACCAGCCACGTGCGGATGGGGCTGCATTCCGCTACCGCGGTTCCCGACCGTCAGGAGATCGTGGCCGAAATCGACCAGGTGACGTACGTGAATGACACGACGGCGACGACCCCTGCGGCGGTCTTCGCGGCGCTCGATCGCTTTGCCGGCAAGCCAATCGTTCTTATCGCCGGTGGGTCAGACAAAGGAGTGACGCTCGATGACCTGGCGAAACGCGTAGCGAGATCGGTTGAGCGCGTCGTCCTGCTTGACGGAGCCGCCACAGGCACGCTACTGGCTGGCCTGAACGCAGCTGGCGCGTCGAATGTGCTGGGGCCGTTCGACTCCATGGTTCACGCCGTCAACGAGTGCCGCAAGGTCGCCCGGCCAGGCTCGGTGGTTCTGCTGTCACCAGGATGTGCCAGCTTCGGCATGTTCCGCGACGAATTCCATCGTGGCCAGGCATTTCGCGACGCAGTTCAGCACATCATGAGCGACCAGCAACGGGAGGATAGACCATGATCGCGGTCGCAAGAGAATTTGGTGGAAACATCTTCTCCGCCATGACTGGCGGCCGCTCGCGCGCGCGTTCCCTGACGCACGAGCCCGACTACTGGCTGATCGCCGTAATCATGACGCTGGTGATGTTCGGGTTGGTCATGGTCTTCAGTGCCAGCATTGCCATCGGTATTCAGGACGAAGGCGGCAATAGCTACTACTTCCTGACCCGCCAGGCGATTTGGGCCGCTATTGGTTTCAGCGGCATGCTGGCAACCACCTTCATTGACTACCACTTCTGGCGCAAACTGTCGCTCCCGGGCATGGTTGGCATTCTGTTATTGCTGGCGGCGCTGGTCTTCGTTCCTGGTCTTGGAGCCGGCGCCGACTCATGGGGCGCCAAACGCTGGATCGGTCTCGGACCGCTCTCATTCCAGCCCAGCGAGGTCGCCAAAGTCGTGTTGGTGATCTATCTTGCCGACTGGCTGGGACAAAAGGGTCACAAGATCCGCAATTTCAAGTATGGGTTGATTCCGTTCGCAATCTTCCTGGGGACGCTCATCGCGCTGGTCATGCTACAGCCTGACCTTGGCACCGCGACACTGATGGCCGCGATTGGCGTCAGCATGTTCTTGGTGGCCGGCGCGGACCTGGCTCAGCTGGGCGCACTGATGACCGTCGGCACCGTTTCGTTCCTGATACTGGCCCTGGGAGCGTCGTATCGTCGTTCTCGAATCCTCGTCTTCCTGCATCCGGACTCCGATCCGCAAGGTGCGGGCTACCAACTGATCCAGGCGCGCCTGGCGCTCGGAAGTGGCGGACTCTTCGGTCTCGGTCTTGGCGCCAGCCGTGAGAAGTTCACCTGGCTGTTTGGCGCCCAGAACGACGCGATCTTCGCCGTAATTGGCGAGGAATTGGGGCTGATCGGCTGTGCCTTCGTACTCATGCTCTTCGCGTTGCTCGCATGGCGGGGCTATCGCATCGCCATGAAGGCTCCCGATTCGTTTGGGGCACTGGTCGCTGTCGGCATCGTCACGTGGATCATCTTCCAGGCAGTAATCAACATCGGCGGCATTACGCTGACGATCCCGTTTACGGGTATTCCACTTCCATTCATCAGTTACGGTGGGACCGCGCTGGCGGTGTCGCTGACGGCGATGGGAATACTGCTTAACATCTCGCGACAGACGGTCGAACGTCAGCTCGTTCCCGCGACTGAGGCTGGCGTGCATCATCGGACAGTGCGTCGTTCACGCACCGAGCGCTCGTCACGGCGTGATAAGCGACAGGCGCCAGCAAGACATGCCGTCCACGCGCGAGCGACGGTGGACGAGCCGCGGCATCACCACACGGGATCGTCATCTACTCGAGGAAGCGGCAGTAGCGGACAGTCAAGAGCCCGATCGGGGTCGTTCGGACGGTCGAAACGTCGTCCGGCGTCGCGTGACGGATAGAGAAGGGGCGCGCGATGCCGCACAATCACTCCTTCGACGTGCAACAGTTACCGTCGCCACCCGCCACGCTCCACTTCGTCGGGATTGGGGGCGTCGGGATGAGCGGACTCGCGCGCATGCTGGTGCGGCGAGGCTATCGTGTGACTGGTTCGGACATGGTCGATTCGCCCACCGTGCATCAGCTTGCTGCCGAAGGCGTACCGGTGTGGGTGGGGCATGCGGCTGAGAATGTAGGTATCGCAGACCTTATCATTACCACCGCGGCGGCGCCGAGCTCGAACCCGGAGTTGGTTCAAGCGCGCACGGAGGGCATCCCGATCGTCAAGCGAGCGGCGGTGCTGGGTCTGCTCTGCGAGTCGCGAGTCTGCATTGCCGTGGCCGGCTCGCACGGCAAGTCCACCACAAGCGGGATGTTGGCTTTCGCGCTCGACAAAGCCGGGCTGGCGCCTTCGTTTGCCGTCGGCGCGGACGTAACTCAGCTTGGGATCAACGCTCGATCGGGCGACGGGCCCTACTTCGTCGCCGAAGCGGATGAATATGATTACAGCTTCTTGTGGCTGAAACCTGACGTGGCGGTTATCACCAACATCGAGCACGATCATCCAGACCTCTTTCCAACATTGGAGGATGTGGAAGAAGCATTTGACGAGTTCGTCTCGCGGATCAAGCCGGGCGGGACGCTCGTGATTTCTGCGGACGATCCCAATTGTCGAGTGCTGGTGATGCGTCATGCCATGCTTCCCGCGAACGTGGTAACGTTCGGCTTCTCGGAGCGTGCGGACTACCAGATTGAGCGAGTGGCAGGTCGCGATCACTTCCATCTGCCTAACGGCGGGACGGTACGGGCGAAGCTCCGAGTGCCTGGCGCGCATAATCGACTCAACGCGGCGGCATGCCTCGCCGCGGCCGCGGCCCTCGGTATTGACCCAATGAAGCTGATTGGTGGTCTGGAAGAGTTTGAGGGTGTCGGGCGACGATTCGAAGTCAAAGGCCAGGAAGATGACGTCACCGTCGTGGAGGACTACGCGCATCACCCAACCGAAATTCGCGCGACGATCACCGCGGCACGCGAGCGTTTCCCCGCGGCACGCATCATCGCAGTTTTCCAGCCACACACCTACAGTCGCACACGGGCTCTGTTGGACGACTTCGCTCAAGCCCTATCACTGGCGGATCAGGTGGTGCTCGTTCCAATATACGCCGCCCGGGAGTCGGACACGCTCGGCGTCACCTCGTTCGACATCGCGGACCGCATTCAAGACGTGCCGGTGGCGACCGTAAACTCGCTCGACGAAGGGTCTCGTACGGCGATATCAGACGCGCGACCCGGTGACGTGATACTCGTTATCGGCGCGGGTGACGTCTGGAAGGTCAGCCCTAAGACTGTCTCTCTACTTCATCAACGATCGGCAAAGGCATGACCGAAAATACACTCATTCGACATCAAACAGGTGAGCTCACGATCCGACGCGATCGAGCGCTATCGCTACATACCACGTTCCGCATTGGCGGCCCGGCCGATTTCTTGGTGCGCGCATCGACGGCGGACGAGGTGAGTGCCGCGGCCGAATGGGCCGCCCAGCATGACCTCCCCGTGACCGTGATCGGAGGCGGCAGCAATCTGCTCGTCGGCGACCGCGGTATTCGCGGGATGGTGATCCTGGTTCGTGCTCCAGGGAAACAGATTGAAGATACCTATTCGGTTGAAGATCTTGGTGGTTCTGTTCGCCTGCGGGTTCCCGCACAGGCGCCGATCTCGTGGTTGGGTCACCTAACTGCCGAGCAAGGCTGGGAAGGCATGGAATGGGCTGCCGGATTGCCCGGAGTCGTCGGTGGCGCGGTGGTGAACAATGCGGGTGCGCACGGAACTGAAACGAAGGATCACCTCGAGTCGATTGAGGTGCTCGACCTTCAGCGGGGAATCGATCTCTGGCCCCGCGAGCGTCTGGAGCCATCTTATCGGCACACCGTGCTCAAGGTCGCGCCCCGCCCGCGCCGGTGGGTCGTGTTGGCGGCGAGTTTCGTTCTGGCCAAGGGTGATCGGGAAGACCTTGCCTCCCGAGCAACCGAATACGCCCGCTGGCGGCGACAAGCACAACCGACCGGTGCCTGTGCTGGATCGGTTTTCACCAATCCAGAGGGGACCTACGCGGGCTACCTGATCGAACAGGCTGGACTGAAAGGCAGACGCGTCGGTGGAGTCAAGATCTCGGAGCTTCACGGCAATTTTCTGGTGAATACCGGTGATGCGACTGCTGCACAGGTACGGGAGCTCATCGGCATCGTTCAAGAGGAGATTCGACGACAGTTCGCAATCGAGCTTCATCCCGAAATCGAACAGATTGGAGAGCCGTAATATGCCGCGACGAGTCCGAGTTGGCGTAATTTTTGGCGGGCGTTCCGGCGAACACGACGTCTCCCTGCGGTCGGCGGAAGCCATTATGAGCGCGATCGATCCAGAGCGCTTCGAAGTCATGCCGATTGGTATCGCGCGTGACGGGCGCTGGATTACGGGCGGGAACCCGCTTCACCAGCTCGCCGACTACTCGAAGCTTCCGCTGGCTCAGACCATTGAGCAGAGCGGGAACGGCCATTCATCTGTCCCGGCCCGAGAGGAAAGTGTGATGCTGGACGTCCGCTCCTCCGAGTGGGCCAGCGACGTCGACGTCCTGTTTCCGGTACTGCACGGTCCAATGGGCGAGGACGGTACGGTTCAGGGCATGCTGGAACTGGCCAATGTGCCCTACGTCGGAGCTGGAGTCATGGCGTCGGCCGTCGGAATGGACAAGATCACATCCAAGCAGCTCTTCGAGCGCGCTGAATTGCCGGTTGCGCCCTGGATCTGGTTATTGCGCAGAGACTGGCAGCGAGATCCGGACTCCATCGCGGCGAGAGTCGAGCGAGAGATTGGTTATCCCTGCTTCGTGAAACCGGCAAACATGGGTTCGAGTGTTGGCATCAGCAAGGTGCATCACGCGGGAGAGCTCGCCGGAGCTATGAACGAATCGTCACAGTGGGACCGCAAGATAGTGATCGAGAAGGGTCTCGACGCGCGCGAGCTCGAGGTGAGCGTGCTGGGGAACGACGATCCCGTAACGTCGGTCGTCGGCGAGATAATCCCCGCCAACGAGTTCTACGACTTCAATGCCAAGTATGTGGATGATGAATCGCAGCTTGTCGTTCCCGCCCCAATCACTGCCGAGCAATCCGACTTGCTCCGTGATGTCGCGGTGCGGGCATTCAAGGTTATTGATGCGGCCGGTATGGCCCGGGTAGATTTCTTCCTGGATCGACCGAGCGGAACCATCTATCTCAACGAGATCAACACGATTCCCGGCTTCACCCAGGCAAGTATGTATCCCATGCTTTGGGAGGCGAGTGGCCTGCCGTTCCGGGATCTTGTGTCGAGATTGGTGGAGCTTGCGGTGGAGCGACATGCAGAGCGCCAGGGGTGGCCTGGATGAGTGTGCGGAGACCGAAGACTATCCCCAAATCGACCGAACGACGAAAACCTCGACGGGCGCGTGCGCGTGGCTACTTCAAGTCGGTTTCGGTCAATGGGCGTTTGCCCGCGTTCCTGTTGAGCGTTGGGCTTTCGGTGCTGGTCTTTGGTTTTCTCTTCTCCGGTGACTTTCCGGTCCGCGTCGTGGTGGTTGAGGGTAACAAGGTCGCCTACGCGGACTCAATCGTCGAGCGCAGCGGTGCAATGGGACAGTCGGTCTTCACGGTCGATACGGGAGTGGTCGCGCAGCGGGTGGCGGAGCATCCTGCCGTTGCGTCAGCTGACGTTCGCGCCGAGTTGCCGGACAAAATCGTGGTCAAGGTTACCGAACGAATACCTGTGTTGGTATGGCAAACCGGTGATCAGGCGGTGCTGGTGGACCAGCATGGTGGAGTCATCGGAACGGGTGACGACAAGTCGCTACCGCATATCATACAGACGACCGGCACCAGCCCCATCCCGGGAGATCATGTCCCCGCTGACATCGTGCAGGCCGCAACCTATTTGACCAAGGAGCTCGGCAGTACGTTGACGGCACTGGGCTACGACGCCAACACCGGTATCACCGCTCAGCTCACTGGTGGACGCACGGTCGTGCTCGGCAGTGGTGATCGCATTCCATTGAAGCTGAGTGTCATGTCTGCGGCTTTGAAGATGACGGAAAAGTGGTCGCGTCTGGACGTACGTGAACCGGATCGGCCGTTTTATCAGTGATTGCTGAAGAATGCGACGATTTGGCACACTAGCGCGTCCGGACGCGCTAGTGTGCGAACGTACATGTTGTCTGACCAAGCTGTGCTATACTCGATCACGACCCTGTTGACTTGTTGGCACCACCTCACGACAGCTGGATAGATAGAAAGCGGTAGCGGAATGCGGTTGTGCACCTGGTTCGCTGGCCTTGACCTCGATTCCCGCTACCTTACTGCCACGCTGGGCTTTTCGAGCGACAACGCCACCCCCCGAGTCCTTGGCAGCAAAGTGGTGGAAATCCCGCATCTCGAGCAGTCACGATCCGATTTGCGACTTCTGTTGGGACAGGCATTGCCTGACCTTGGTGAATGGTTCCATCTGGAGTCGGGAGGAGCCCTCAGCGGAGTGGCATTGACCGTTCCGGGCAGCGCCATACAGGAGACTCCGTCTTCCGGCACGTGTGACTTCGGACAGCCGACCCGAATCGACGCCGCCGCGATCAGCCAGGCCCGCCAGCGGGCCGCGACCTTGCCGAACAAACTCGGACGCGTTCTCTCTTCGACGGTGTGCGCCTATGAGTTGGATGGACGACGGCATACCAAAGCACCGCTCGGTGAGGTGGGTAGTACGCTACGGGTGGAATTGACGTCGTGGTTGGCTCGACCCGAGCACGTGGGACCGGTGATTGAGGCAGTGGAGGCACAGGGGTTCGACGTCGAACTGATCGCGCCGAGAGCTATCGCGACCGCTGAGGCGACGTTGACTCCGCTCGAAAGGCAACAGGGTGCCGTCGTCGTCCAGATTGGCGACGAGGTCACGGAGTGTGCGACGTTCATCGACGGAGACTTCTCCGATGTATGGACGATTTCACTTGGCCGCGCGCCGCTGATCTCGGAGCTCGCACGCGCGTGTCACGTAACGAACGAGGTGATCGATCGCCTCGATTTGGCACTCATGATTGAGCGTATGCCATCAGACCCGATGGTACAGCGTGTCCGTACGGTCATCTCGGCCTGGGGTAGCGCCCTCTTCACCTCCGTTCGGCGTCGACTTGACGACCGGAATTTGACGTGGCGGGTGCAGTCAGGTGTCGTCATTGCCAATTCGTCTCACTCCTTTCCATCGCTGGAAGAGCGCGCGATGAAAGTCGTCGGCGTACCGGCACGATTCGCGGTCGAAAGCCGGTCGTTTCAGCGAGTCAGTGGCGTGTCACGCGGGTCATTCGCGGCGCTGGGTTTGATCCCGTTGCAATGGAGTGCTCATCCTGAAGAGCCCGAACTAGAGAAGTTCGAACCCGTGGAACCGACTCGCTCGTCAGTAATTGATTCGCGCGGAAACGTGACGCGCGGCGGATTTGGCCAGGCGCTGGGTCGATGGCTACGTGAGTTTGTCCCGGCGGGAGACAGCTAAGTTCGGCCCGCCGATTTTCTTGACTTTGCGGGTATGCGCGCGGGTGGTGCATACTTTCCTGACACCTTCTGTTTCGGGGAGCATCAATGATGGAAGTGTTGAAATCAGAGGGCGGGCCGTGGGGAGGCTATTTGCATGTTCACCGTTCATGAGGATGACTTCGTAAACTCGTTTGCGCGTATCAAGGTAATCGGTGTCGGCGGTGGCGGCGGCAACGCAGTTAATCGAATGATCGCCGCTGGTGTCGATGGCGTCGAATTCGTCGCGGTTAACACCGATGCACAGGCCTTGGTGTCTCAATTGAGCCCTTTAACTGTACGTATAGGGGACAAACTGACCAAAGGGCTCGGTGCCGGCGGCCGACCTGAAATTGGCGAACGCGCCGCCGAAGAGAGCATGGAGGACCTGAACGAGATCGTCCGTGGCGCAGATATGGTCTTCATTACCGCGGGCATGGGTGGTGGCACCGGAACGGGTGCATCGCCGATCGTTGCGCGGCTGGCTCGAGAATCTGGCGCACTGACGGTAGGTGTGGTCACCAAGCCGTTTGACTTCGAAGGGGCACGCCGTCGGCGGGTGGCTGACGAGGGTGTAGCCGCGCTCAAAGAGCATGTCGATGCCTTGATCACCATTCCGAATCAGCGACTTATTTCGCTGGTCGATCCGAAGACGCCCTTCGCCGAAGCTTTCCGGTTGGCTGATGACGTGCTCCGACAAGGTATTCAGGGAATTTCCGACCTTATCACCAAACCGGGGCTGATTAACCTCGACTTCGCCGATGTCAAGACAATCATGCGTGACGCCGGGTCCGCCTTGATGGCGATTGGTCGCGGTACGGGAGAAGCGCGAACGGTTGACGCGGCCCGTATGGCTATCGAGAGCCCGCTGCTCGAGATGAGCATCGATGGCGCGGTTGGCGTTTTGTACAACATCATCGGCGGGCCTGACCTTTCGCTGACCGAGATCACGGAGGCGGCTGAGGTCATTCGTGCGGCCGCGGACGACGAGGCCGAGATTATCTTCGGTGCAACGACCGACGAGGCCATGGGTCGCGACGTTCAGATCACGTTGATCGCCACCGGATTTCAGGGAGGCGCGGCCCAACGCCGGTCGGCGCGGCCTGATCGCCGGTTCCGCTCGCAGCCCGAGGGGGCGGGTGGACAGTCGGCTCCATCACGCATTCCGGTCGCTCCGGATGACGAGTGGTCGGAGCCCGCGATTCTGCGCTTTCTGCGCGAGCGCTAGCCGCACGGTGGTCTGATGCGCTGCCCATTCTGTCAGGGGCGTGATACGCGCGTCGTCGATTCCCGTGAGCTGAGCAATGGCACCGGGATTCGACGACGACGTGAATGCGCGTCATGCGGTCGACGATTCACCACCTATGAGCGTGTCGAATCGGGCGCGTTGATGGTGGTGAAGCGTGATGGGCGTCGCGAGGAGTTTGATCCGCGCAAGCTGCGTGACAAGCTGCGCATCGCGCTGACGAAACGCCCGGTCTCCCAGGAGGAGATCGATCGCATTGTCGCTGGGGTCGAGGCGCAGTTGCTGGAACTCGGGACTGTTGAAGTTCCGAGCACGGCGATCGGTGAGATCGCCCTGCGCGAACTCCGCAAAATCGATGAGGTCGCATACATTCGTTTCGCCTCGGTCTACCTGTCGTTCGAGGATCTCGAGGACCTGCGCCGCGAGATCGACGTGCTCACCGCCAATACCGCTGCCGGAGGCAATAGCAGTACCGACCAGCACTGATTCTCAACGGTCCTCCAACATGGTCACTGACAGCGTTTCTATCAGTAGCAGCGAAGAAGAGCTCGTTCAGATCGTCTGGACGAACGAGCAATCCTCTTTGTTTCGCTATGAACCAGCACACTTCATCATCAGTTTCGATGTCGCGAGTATGCTGCAGGAAGTACCGGACGCGGATTCGGTTCAAATCCACTTGCCGCCTAGCTGGATTTCGCAAACTCCGACCTGGCGACCGATTTCGCTCGCGACCGAGACCGTCTCCTGGCGCATCACGCCATGTGAAAGACCAGTTGGTTTTGCCGTCCCCGTCCGCATCACCGCTCTTTGCCGCGGAGTTGTGCGTTTGGCGGCGGAACGATCGATAGCTGTCGTGATCCGCGGCTCGAGCCAGTTCGACCCAACCAAACATGTAATAGCCGTTCCGAACAACGTCAATGGCTGGGGAGTAGTTCAACCACGTCGAGACATTTTCGAATGCACGTACGGTCTAACTCTGCTGCGGGAAACGTTCTTCAACGGGCTCTATAGATCGATCGTCTTCTTGGGTGCGGCGAACGGACAGTATCAGGGTGGCATTTGCACTGGGTTGGCTCGTGTAGCGCTAGAGCGAAGTCTGGCGGAAGAGGGCGATAAGCCATCTCTCAAGGAGATCCTCGTGTGGCACGGTCGCCAGCTTTGCGATCGCGCACTCCTCGCTGCGACTCGGTGGCTCTTCGCGCCCAGTCCTCGACGCGCGTTCAGCACGTTTCGCCGCGAACTCGTGGCCAGCGGACGAGTCTCGCGCTGCTTCGACATTGGGATACCAACGCCCTGGCGTCGGAACCTGCTGACGTCGCTGCAGAGCGAGGGGCACACGGTCGTTCCATTCGCGTTCGAACAGGAATCGGAGAACGAAGCTCGCGTGAAGGTTTACGACCCAAATGACCCGAGTGCCGCCGCCGAAGGCAGATCGATCATTACCTTCAGACTGGCGGAGAATCGCTACACCTATCCATTGCTTCCCGGATTGGCGGACAACGACAAGGTAGTGATCGCGGTCACGCAGGAAGCCTATCGTCGTGGACGGACGGCGCTACTGGCCAGCCTGGCGAGCATGATGTTGTTCAGCGCCAGTCGCGTGCGGAAAGTGGTCGGTCCGAGGGCCACGAATCGCGTGAAGGAGTGGTCGAGGAGATTGTTCTCTCCGCCCAGAGCGACCCCATAGCGAACGTCTTTTCGCAGATCATTCTGAGAGACAGCAGAGAGTCTCTCCTGGCGAGTGGCTCAAGTCAAGGTTAGTGCAGACTCGCAGCCACGAAACGACAACACGTCCAGTCAGCTGGTTCGCGCTTGGCTGGACGTCGCCCGAAGCACTGAGCGAATCAGCTTCAGAGCACCCGAGTGAGCGTGATCTGCAAAAGAAACCCGCGATTGGACTCCCAATCGCGGGTTCAAGTCTGCGGGAATCGCGCCCTGTTAGTTGAGATGCCGGTCAATCTGCTGCAGCAGGCGCTGCTTCGGCTGCGCTCCGATGATCCGCTCGACCGGAGCACCATCCTTGTACAGCATCAGCGTCGGAATACTGGTAATACCAAGTGAGGCGGCCGTACGCATATTCTCATCGACGTTCAACTTCGCGATTTTGATCTTGCCTGCCTTTTCGTCGGCGATCTCATCGAGAATTGGGGCAACCATGCGGCATGGACCGCACCATTCCGCCCAGAAGTCGACGAGCACGGGTATGTCCGATTTCAGGACTTCCTGCTCGAAGGTCGCATCACTAATCTTGGTGGCCTTGGCCATAGTCGAAACTCCTTGTGCGTTACGAGTCGAGGTTGAACTTGTGAATTCCTTGGTTGATTTGGCAACGTTTGGACTCATTGACAGGTAGCACCCGCCACAACAAATGATAGCAGGCGGCCTGTCCCTACGGGTATAGTAACCGTCCAAGCCTCTGTTATAATCCGTCTCGTCATGGACTCTCCACGGATTCGTGCCAGCCTGGACGGTTTCTTTCTTTCCCAGCCAGCAACCGGAAGCGGACAGTACACGCTCCATCTCTGGCGACGCTTGTCACGCGCAAATAATGATGCCGAGGTGGTTCTTCTGCGCCCCGCCGGAGCGGCTGAAGGTCAACGGCACGAGCGCGCTGTCTTCGAGGCGCGTCCACCGAGTGTCGTGCGTTCGCCGAAAACAACCAAGCTCTGGTGGGAGCAGTTTGGCGTGCTCCAGGCAATGCGACAGAGCAACTCCAGGTTATTGCACATTCCGTACATGTCGGCGCCGCGTTTCGGCCGTTGTCCAACCGTCGTGACTATTCACGATCTCATTCCGATGATTTTCCCGGCCTATGGTGGCTCGACGGCCATGCGATTCTATCTGCGTCTGGTCGTTCCCGCGGCGCGTCGGGCTTCGATGATTCTGACCGATTCGGAATGTTCGCGGCGCGATATCGTGCGCTTGCTGGCGGTCGACCCCAACAAGGTTCGGAGCATCTTGCTTGCCGCCGATGAGACGTATCATCCGGAGCGGACTCCTGAGGGCGAAACGGCGCTGCGGGAGCGATATCAATTGCCCGGGCCGATCATCTTCAACGTTGGTGGCCTGGACGTCCGGAAAAATCTGGGCACGCTGATCGAAGCGTTCAATCGCGCCTATCCGAATCTTGACCCGGACACGCGCCTCGTTATCGCCGGACAAGCACATACCGGCAACGACAAGCTTTATCCTCCGCTGGAACCGCTCATTAGCCGACTCGGGCTCGGCGACAAGGTGAAGCTGACTGGTCGAATTAGCGACGACGAGAAGCGCCTGTTTTATCAATCTGCCGCTCTGTATGCCTTTCCTTCTCTCTACGAGGGGTTCGGCTTCACGCCGTTGGAAGCGATGGCCTGCGGCTTGCCGGTGGTGGCTTCAAACAGATCGAGTCTACCGGAAGTGGTTGGGACGGGCGGACTGCTCGTGGATCCGACGGCTGCGCGATTCGCGGCTGCGATGGTTTCGATTCTCACCGATGAACACTTGCACCGTGAGCTGTCGGAGCGAGCGCTCGAGCAGGCATCACGATTCAGCTGGGATCAAACGGCCGAACAGACCCGGGCGGCGTACCTCGACGCGGTCGATTCACGTCACACATGACTGAGCAATAGTGAGTAACTGGTGAAAATTCTCATGCTATCCAAGGCGCTCGTCGTGGGCGTCT
Source organism: uncultured Chloroflexia bacterium (assembly GCA_963782955.1). Lineage (GTDB taxonomy): Bacteria > Chloroflexota > Chloroflexia > Thermomicrobiales > Thermomicrobiaceae > CALAGB01. Next base: position 583,733 of record CAWALJ010000005.1, read on the forward strand.
ATCAACGCAAGCTCGAAGAACTCGCGCGGATCCCCGGAGTCGATTTGGTCGCCATCGTGCCATCACACTGGCATGAGGAGCGGGTCGGGGTGCAACGGCTCGAACGCTTGCATACCGTCGGATACCGCCTGTTCGAAGAGAAAATGAAGTTCAACGGCCACCATCACGTGCATTTTTATCCGCGACTTGGCCGACACATCCGTCGTTTCAAGCCCGACGTGGTGCACGTCGACGAAGAGCCGTACAACCTGGTGACCTTTCAAGCCACCATGCTGTCCAGGATTAATCGTGCGCGCGTTGTCTTCTTTACCTGGCAGAATCTCGATCGACGCTATCCGCCACCTTTCAGCCTGTTCGAGCAGATCAACTATCGTCTGGCGTCAGCGGCCGTGGCCGGCAACAAAGAAGCGGCCGACGTACTGCGTCGCAAGGGCTATAAGCGCAAGCTCGAGGTCATCCCGCAATTTGGAGTTGACCCGGATTTCTACCGTCCGCGGCTCACCAGCCCTTCTGCCATGCCGGTGATCGGGTTTGTCGGTCGACTAGTTCCGGAAAAGGGAGTGGGAGACCTGATCGCCGCGTTTGCGCGCATGCACACTCGTGCACAACTCCAAATCGTTGGGAATGGATCGGAGCGGACGCGGCTGGAACTCCAGGCATCCTATCTTGGCGTGCGAGATCGAGTCATCTTCCGTGGTGCGATCGCCGCGACATCGATGCCGGATACATATAGTGGCTTCGACGTTCTGGTGGTGCCCTCGCGAACCCAGTCGAACTGGAAAGAGCAGTTCGGTCGTGTCATTATCGAAGCCATGTCCTGTGAAGTTCCAGTGGTCGGCTCTGACTCGGGCGAGATTCCCAACGTCATCGGTGACGCAGGCGTCGTCTTCCCCGAAGGGGACGTTGACGGACTGTCGCATCAACTGGATGAGATGGTCCAGAACGAGGAGCACCGGCTCGCATTGGGTCGCCGAGCTCGGGATCGCGTCTTGAGTGAGTTCACCCAGGAACGTGTCGCACGTCGCTATTACGATGTCTATCGCTCCACGTTGCCCGCGAGCAGAGGTGGGTTTGCCGATCAGCCAGCCAAAGAAGGCTGGCATCGACCGAGGTGAGATATGGCGACCAAGCGATCAATTGAGCGACGACTCGCGGCGCGTCTGCTGCAGCCCGGGCCACTGGCCCTCGTGACGTCGCTATTTCACTCTCAACACAATGTGATGACGGCCGCCTGGGTCACGCCGATAGGAACCGATCCGATATTGATCGGTCTATCAATCAGTCCTCAGCGCCTCACGCACGAGTTCATCAGCCGCAGCGAAGCTTTTGGTCTGAGCATACCGACGATCGACTTGCTCAACGCGGTGCATCGGTGCGGTCTTGAATCAGGGCGTGACCGGGATAAATTCCTGTCGGCGTCGCTAACCCCGATGGACCCAATCGAAATCGAAGCACCTCTGGTTGAAGAGTGCGTGGCGCACATCGAGTGTGGCCTGGTTGAACGGATCAGTATGACCGACCACGACCTGTTCATCGGCGAGGTGCTGGCCGCTTCCGCGGTTGATGAGCTCTTCACCGACCGTTGGCGGATTCAGGACGGATCTGAATTGCTGCATCACGTTGCCGGTGATGAGTACGCGGCCCTTGGACGCGTTTATCGAGCCCGTCTAGTCGAAGAAGATGAGTAGGCGATCAATCGACGGTCAATTTGTGTGCAAGGTCTCCTTCGGAGCAACTAACGTATAGGCGGCCGCCAGTCACTGCGCTTCAGTTGCCACTCGAATCATGGTCGTTGCTCGTTCGTTCTTTGACGGAGGTGCACGTTGACGGCAAACGCGCCCAGGGTTGTCGACCTGCTGCGCGGCGATGCCGAGGAGACCTGGTCGACGCCCTACGGCACCACCGGTCGCGTCTTCAACGGAGCCGGGATCGAAGCGGTCTGGGTAAGCAAAGAGCGTGAAGAAATCGATCCCGGCTGGTTTTCGCAGCACTCGGTCGACTTGATCGTGGTCATGCAGGGACAGCTTCGCGTTGAATTCGCTGACTCACATCTGGAAGAACGGACACTTCAGTCTGGACAGATGCTGATTCTGCCAGCCGACGTCGCATGTCGTGCCTATCGTTGGCCGCGAAACGCCGGCTCGGCGACCATCTTCCTGGCGATTTATCCACAACATGCTACTGGCGGTCACGTTTAGGCGTCTTCGGTCTCGCTGTCCGTTTCTCCCACGGTCACGAAGGTGATCGTTTCCGGCTCTGGCAGCGCCATCGCTCGTCCGACTCGCCGAAGCAGATCGAGCCAACCTTTGCGCGCAGTCTTGCTCAGTGTGATGGTCTGCTCGTTGTGGAACGTCACGAGTTGGTCGCGGTCGACCGGGTAAAGGTCGTGCAGGTTGCGGCGAATCTCGCGACGCCGCTTAACCCCGGTATGCACAGACTCCTTGAGATGCTCGACCACAGCCAGCACGGTCTCCGGCTCCCGTTCGATGAGATCGTTGGGCACCACCAACGCATGGGTGACGATGGGAAGCCCCGACAGAATGAACCAACCGCGCACCAGATCGGTGAGGACTCCCGACTCGATCTCGATCATCGCATCCTGATGCTCGCGGACGATTGCCTCGCCGTCTTCCTCGCCCCGCGTCCAGCCGCGCAACGTCATACCGAAGAATCGCGCAATGGTGGCGCGAGCAATGGCTTCGGCGGTTCGAGAAATGCCATTCAAGTCGATCGGCACGTCGTCCACTTCGTCTGGCCTGGTTGGAGTCCAGAGCGCGACCGCACCGGCATGCCATGACGCCAGACCGACGTCAGTGATGACGCTGAACCGATCCGACAGCATCGCGGCATCGACACTACCCACCAGTGCGCAGAGCCCTCTGTCGGTCACCGCCTCAGCGGTTAAGCCGGAGACGAGTTCAATGGCACCCTTTCCGTCCACCCAGTTCTGTCGCAGCGGCTCGGCGATGAGCGCCGTCGTCATGTTGTCATCCACGAGGCAATAGGTCACGTGTTGCCCTTCTTCGGCCGTTCAGGCCGCAATCCATTCGACAAAGATGCTCAAGTCAACTCAAATCGCCGGCCCCAGCGGCCCAGAATCGGTCCACCTGCTCGCGAATCAGACGATTGGCGTCCGTGTCGAGCTTTGGATCGGATTCGAGTATGCGGTGTGCCTCGTCGCGTGCGCGCTGCAGCGTAGTCAAGTCCCCTAGAGATGCCAATTTGAGGTCGGGTAGACCACTCTGGCGCGTTCCGAAGAACTCTCCCGGACCACGAAGCTCGAGATCGATTTCTGACAGTCGGAAGCCATCCTGGGTATCAACCATGGCATCAAGGCGCCGATTGCCATTCTCGCCTCGATCGTCTGCGATCAGGATGCAGTAGGATCGGGATGCCCCGCGACCAACTCTGCCACGAAACTGATGCAACTGCGACAAACCGAAGCGCTCTGCTCCCTCGATGACCATCACGGTAGCGTTTGGAATGTCGATGCCGACCTCAACGACCGATGTCGAGACGAGGATGTCAATCTGGCGCGCTCGAAACGCTTCCATCACCTCGTCCTTCTCGCGCGGCTTCATCCGACCGTGGAGCAATCCGAGCCGCAAGTCGGGGAAGACGTCGGCTGAGAGTCGCTCGTATTCAGCTGTAGCTGCTTTGGCATCGATCGATTCCGATTCTTCGACCAGTGGATAGATAACGAACGCCTGGTGTCCGGCCGCGACCTGTTCTCGTAGGAAGCGGTATACCTCGCGTCGTTTGGTCGTCTGTGCCCGACTCGTCAGAATCGGTTGCCGTCCGGGCGGCAACTCGTCGATGATCGAAACGTCAAGATCTCCGTGGAGGACCAGCGCTAGACTGCGTGGGATGGGCGTTGCCGTCATCACCAGCACGTCTGGGTTGTACCCCTTGTCTCGCAGCGTCGCCCGTTGTCCGACGCCAAAGCGGTGTTGCTCGTCGATAATCGCGAGCCCCAGCCGCTTGAACTCGACGTGCCCCTCCAGGATTGCATGTGTCCCGACGATCAGATCGATGTCACCTGCCGAGAGCCTCCCGTCGATTTCGTTTCGTTCGGTTGCCGTGCTCTTTCCGGTCAACAGAGCGAGGGACGGTCTGCGGTCAGCCGGAAGTCGCTCAAGCAGGCCCGACAGGCCACGGAAATGTTGTTCGGCGAGAATTTCGGTGGGTGCCAACAGAGCCACTTGAAAGCCGTCGGCAATCGCCACGATGGCTGCCGCGGCGCCGACCACCGTCTTGCCCGACCCAACGTCTCCCTGGAGAAGTCGACTCATCGGGCGCGGCTGCGACATATCCCTGATGATTTCATTCAGTGCTCGCTGCTGCGCACCGGTAAGGCTGAAGGGGAGCACGCGGAAGAAATCGGACAGCAGCTCGGGATCAGCCCGGAACGCATGTCCTTCGGCGGACTGCCATTCGACTTTTCGTCGTACGAGCCCGAGCTGTAACACCAGGAACTCATCAAAGGCGAGTCGATTGCGCGCCTCTTGCAGCTGTTCGACTGATTCTGGATAGTGAATACTCGCGATGGCGTCGGGTAGCGTCATGAGATTGTGCCTGGAGCGGAGATCTTGCTCGAGCGGGTCGTGCAGCAGTCGTGTTGCCCCGTCCAGGGCGAGACGTGTGAGATTGCGTACCTGCTTCTGATACAGATTGCGGGTTAGCGGGTAGACCGGAACGAGTCGGCCGGTGTGGAGCATTTCGGCGTCCAGTTTCTCCCACTCCGGATTCTGGAAGCAGAGCATGCCCCGTTGCTGTTCGACGCGACCGCTGATCGCGATCTCTGCCCCGACCTCAACCTGACGCGCGATGTACGGATTGAACCAGACCGCCTTGGCCCTCCCGGTGCCGTCACTTACCTCCACGGTCACCACCGGGCGTCCGGTCTTGGTGCGCTGTTCCTGCACTGAAACTACTTCACCACGGATGGTGCATTCCCGGTGAAAGAGCATGCTGGTGATGGGTTGAACCCGACTGTAGTCCTTGTGATGTCGCGGGAGCAGGTAGAGCAGGTCTCGGATGGTCTCGACACCCAGCGCCGCGAGTTGTCGTTTGCGGCCCTCGCCGACCCCTGGGAGAACCATCACGGGCTCGTCGAGCGAGTTGATGTGCAATGTCGCCGACCGTCGTCGTGGAGTGCGCCCGGCGACAGGGCTCTTCCTGTCAATTCCTTTGGACGTCGCGACGTCTGGCCGTTCCTGGTGCAGATGCACATGCGGCGTGGAACGGATGAGGTCCATGGCCTGCGTCACGCGATCCTCACGCTCGCGTTCGCTCAGGCTGGAGTAATCTCGGAAGAGCGGAGCGATCCGCTCGATTTCAGACGATGCACCAGCCCCGGAACCATCTCGGTCGAGATTTGCGAAATAGCGCTCGAACCCACCCGAGACTGACGTGTCTCGATAGCCTTTTCGGCTTTCGAGCGCCAGCATCTTCTCCACGATCGTTAGTTGATTGGTTGGCCTGCCGGTGCGCGATCTACTCATATTGACAAGTCAACCTGTGACATGAAGGGGTGTCAAGCAGAACGATCTCTGGGTGAGATGAGCCCCGCTATGCCGAGAATCCCTGGACCGCCGTATGTCCCAACCACAGTCCCCATCTGCCCGAGCAGAATATCGACGCCCGGCTGCATTACCATGAGACGTTCAACCATTCGTTGAGCACCTTCATGCGCCCCCAGATGCAGCACGGCCAAACGGTCAAACGGTGCCTGTTCTTCGGTCAGCGACAGCAGGCGATCAAGGGCTCGCCTGAACGTGCGAACCCGTTCCAACGGCAAGATCTCACCATCGCGCACCTGGACCACCGGCTTTATCTGCAAGGCCGACCCAAGAAACGCGGCCGCGGGTCCAATGCGACCGCCACGTCGCAGGTATTCCAATGTCTCGAGCGCGGCCACCACCCATACGTCGTCGCGTCGCCGCCTGACGTGGTCGGCAATCGCGGTCGCATCTTGCCCGGCAACTACATGACTAGCCGCTTCGAGCGCCAGCATACCCAAGCCGATCGACACCGAGCCGGAGTCAATGACCGTGATGTGGTCGGTCGAAACATTGCGCGCAGCGGTCACCGCAGAGTTATACGTACCAGACAGCTTCGGTGAGAGGTGAATGGACACCACGTCGAAACCCTGTTCGACCCAATCGGCGAACACGTTCTGGAAGTCACCGATCGACGGTTGCGACGTCTTGGGAGTCTCCCCGCCGATCAACCGCGCGAGAAACTCCTCGCGGGTCAGATCGACCATGTCACGGTAGACGGCACCTGCGATCTCGACCAGCAATGGCACCACGGTGATTGGTAGACCCTCCAGCACTTCAGGCGGAATGTCGGCGGTGCTGTCGGTAACGATGCGAACCGGACGAATGGGATTCTCTTCAGGCAACGGTTACCGCCTCTCCACGCTGGGCCGTTTGCTTTTGCGCCACGACTCCAATGCAGCCGGGACCGGTGTGAGCCGACAGGACCGGCGAGAGTTCGCTGACGATGACCTGGCCGTTGAGTGAGTACTGGGAGAGATTTTCGATGAATGGTTCGAGATCATCACGGGTGGAGGACGTGAGTACGGCCACACGCTGCAATGGGGCCAGTTCGCGCACCAGTGACGCCACCGTCGCCAGAGCGCGCGGCCGAGTTCGGGTGCGCGCGAGGGGACTCACGACTCCGTCGTCCACCTTCAGAATCGGCTTCACCCGCAGCATGGATCCCAAGAGTTCGGCTGCTCTGCCGATACGCCCACCTCGACGCAGGTACTCCAGTGTATCGACCAGAAAGAGGACCTCGCACTCGCCGGCCACCCGTCTCACGGCTTCGACGATCTCTGGCACTGGGTACCCGTCTCGCGCCATCCCGGCTGCCTCGAGTACGGCAAATCCGAGTGCCATTGATACCGTGCCGGTGTCGATGACGCTGACATGCGCGTGGGAAGCGATCGATTCGGCGGCGAGCACCGCGCTCTGATAAGTCCCGCTCAAACGACTGGAAAGATGAATCGAGATGATCTCGTCGTGGGTTTCAGCCAGGGACTCATATACCTGCTGGAATGCGCCCACCGACGGTTGAGACGTGGTTGGAAAACCTTTCGCCGTGGCGAGAAGCGAGATGAACTGCGACGGTTCGATGGTGACCCGATCGAGGTATTGCTCGCCATCGATCCAGATGTTCAACGGGACCGTCGAGATCTCGAACTCCTCCAGCAGTGCCGCTGGCAAGTCGGACGTACTGTCGGTCACGACCGCGATTCGGGATTTCGAACCTGGAAAACTCATTCGACGGCCAGAACCAGTTCGTAGTGTGGTTGATCGCCCCTGGCAACTTCCACGGTCAGGTCCGGATAGGTCCGGGAGATGTCGTCAGTCAAGGTCTCGACAATGCTTTGATCGGCATCCGCACCTGTGAAAATGGTCAGGAGTTCCGCGTCTAATGCATCTGTCGTTGCCAAAGCGGCCAGGATGACGGGGATGATCTCTGGTCCTGCAGCGACCATCTTGCCATCCACTAGTCCGATGTACTCGCCCTTTCGGGCCGAAATATCGTCGATATCGGCGTCGCGAGAGGCACGAGCGATTGCCAGCGTGGTTACGTATTGGAGCGAGTCCGTCATCGCGGCAACGTTGTCGTCGACCTCGAGGGCCATATTGAATGACGACAGTGCCGTGATCCCCTGCGGTACGGACTTCGACGGAACCACGCAGACCGTTTTATCCGTCAATTTCGTGACCTGTCTGGCCGAAGGAATGACATTTGGGTCGTTCGGCAATACGATCACCACGTCGCTCGGGGCGCGCTCAACCGCGGTCAGAATCTCCTGAGTGCTGGGATTGGTCGTTGGGCCGCCGTCGATGACGACGTTCGCTCCCATGCCGGTCAATGCTTCGGCCAACCCGGCGCCACTTGCGACTGCGACGACCGCGATCGGTACCCGTTCCACCTGCGCGGCTACCGTCTGCTCGTGAAGCGATCGATCGGCCAGCAACTTGCGCGTCTGTGCTGCCATGTTGTCGATTCGCACGTCTTCGAGTTCACCATACTCGAGCGCGGCTTCAAGCAGTGCTCCAGGATGTTCGGTATGAACATGGACCTTGACGGCGATCTCCGAACCCACAACCACAGCTGACTTACCGAGTTCGTTCATCCTCTGGCGGAAATGGTCGACGTCCAGATGCGCGCTGGTAAGCAGGAAATTGGTGCAATAGCCGAACTCATCCACGCCATGAACGAGTTCCACCTGGTCGAGGAATGCCATGGCGGTGGCGACATCTTGCGGATGTTGGCCTCCGACGTGAGCCGGTTTCTGACCGTTGGTGAAACGCATCAGGCCGTCCAGTATGACGACTAATCCCTTGCCACCGGCGTCCACCACGCCGGCCCGGCGCAACACGGGCAATTGTTCAGGCGTGCGGGCCAATGCATGTCGCGCGCTTCGCAGGGCGCTGCTCAAGACGTGCTCGACGCTGGGATCGGACTCGGCTGCCTGTTCCGATGCATCGGCCGCGACTCTCATTACCGTCAGGATGGTTCCCTCCACCGGGTTGATCACTGCCTGATAGGCGAGATCGGCCGCACGTCGCAGCCCGACCGCCAACCCAGCGCCGTCAATCTCGTCGGTTCCCGGTGCGGACTCGGCCAGTCCCTGGATCATTTGGTAGAGAATGACCCCCGAGTTGCCGCGCGCGCCCATCAACGATCCTTGCGCTGCCGCCTGCAGTACGTCTCCGACCGATTTGCCGTCGGCGACCATTGATTGTCGAGCGGCGTTCATTGCCGCCTTCAGCGTCAAGAACATGTTGGTTCCCGTGTCACCGTCTGGTACGGGAAAGACGTTCAGTGCGTTGACTTCGGATATGAAGGCTTCAAAATGTGTGGTTGCGAAGGACAGCGCTTCAACCACGTCGTGATTTGACCATCGAGCGCGGCGGGTATCGGGGTTCTCGACATGCTGTTCGCGACGGTCGGTAGACTCCGTCAGGTCGATCTCCTTCGCCATTCGTAGTTCTCACTCCAGTACCTGGTCAGCGTTTGCCGAAACGCATTTTCGAGGTGTCCAGCATGCCGAGTACGTCGCAATCGAATTGTAGTCGCCAACGTCCGTACCGTGGTTTCGTGCGGACGATATCTGTTGCTGCTTGGTTGCTGGCAGCATCGTGCTTGAGCCGGGACACGTCCCGTGATATGCTAGCAGTTCGTGGGTATGACGCTGGCGGCATTGGCGTGACCTACGCAATTTGTGGACAATCTTAGTTGTTGATGAGTCTCTGGTAAAGGGGGACGCGGTGGCCGGTAAATGTGATCTTTGTGGACGAGGGCCAAGCTTCGGCCACAATGTAAGCCACTCAAAGCGCCGGACCAACCGAATGTTCCGGCTCAACATTCAGCGCACCACTATCTACGAAGGTGGCAAGCCGCGCAAGGTGAACGTTTGCACGCGATGCATCCGCACGCTGCACAAGGAAGCCCGGCTCGCCTAGTTCGCGTTTTCCACTGAAGCCGATGATGACGCCGTTTCCGCTCGCGGGACGGCGTTTTGGCGTATCACGGTTTCGTTGGCCGTCGAGTGCGCCAACCGCGCCGCAGACGACCCAAAAATCATGTTGAAACAGATTGAGCTTCAACAGTCGATGCGCGCCTGGGGGCCTGTTTAGCGAGCACCTGCGACTGTCGAGCGTCTCTCCACGATGAGATAGCGTTCGCGCTCAGCGAGATCCGCTTCCACACGCACGTCGGCATCGAGGAATGCACGCTGGGCGGTTTCAATGGCGACGCCGCACTGGTCAGGATCGATCTCACAGATCAAGCATCCATCTGGCACAAGAATCTCGCTTGCCTGTGGGATGAGTCTGGCGTAGAGCGCAAATCCCGCTTGATCGGCGTAAAGCGCCAGCTCCGGTTCCTGGGCGATGCCTGCGTTGCGCTGCTCCTCGCGCAGGTAGGGCAAATTGGCCACGATGAGATCGACCGGACCATGACACCATTCGAGCAGCGAGCCTCTTACGAGTACCACGCGTGAGGCACCGAGCCTTTTGCGATTGCGGGTGGCGACAGCGAGCGCATCGGCCGAGACATCGCTGCCGACGACCTGCATATTGCGTTGGGTGACCGTGTGCCGATCGACGCTGATGGCGATGGTACCGCTTCCCACTCCAACGTCAACGATGCGCCGAGCGCCTGGATGATGTTCGAGCCAATGGAGTGCCCGTTCGACCAGTCCCTCGGTCTCCGGTCGAGGAATCAACACGCGTGAGTCCACGACGAAGTCGAGTCCCATGAATTCTCGATGACCGGTGAGATAGGCAACCGGCTCGCCTGCAGCGCGACGCTCGATCAGTTCGAACAATCGAGCATTGACGTCCCCATCTGCATTGTCCTGGAGTCGCAAGAAGAGGTGCGCTCGATCGACGTGCAGAAGGTGCATCAGCAGAACTTGCGCGTCGAGGCGCGGGTTGTCTATTCGGCTTTCGGACAATTGCCGGGTTGCCCGCGCGAGCAGATCCCCGTAGCTCTGATTCACGACCGATTTGTCGCTCAGCTGATGCCTGCCTCCTGAAGCTTCTCTGCCTGATCGGCCGCCCTCAGCTCGGTGACGAACGGATCGATATCACCTTCGAGAATGCCAGGCAGATTGCTCAGACTCAGTTTCAGCCGGTGGTCGGTCACGCGATCCTGTGGCACGTTGTAGGTGCGGATTTTCTCGGAGCGCTCACCGGTACCCACCTGAGCCCGGCGCATTCCGCTGCGTTCCTCGTGCAAACGCTGCTGCTCGATGTCATAGAGCCGTGCACGTAGCACCGCCATCGCCTTTGCGCGATTCTTCAGTTGTGACTTCTCGTCCTGGCAAGTCACCACGATGCCTGTCGGAATGTGGGTAATCCGTACCGCCGAGTCAGTGGTGTTGACGCTCTGACCACCGTGACCGGTGGAGCGAAAGACGTCGACACGCAGATCACCTTCGTCGATGTCGAGTTCCACGTCCTCGGCTTCTGGAAGCACGGCCACGGTGGCGGTCGACGTGTGAATTCGGCCGCTCGACTCGGTGACCGGTACGCGTTGAACGCGATGGACGCCGCTCTCGAACTTGAGATGGCTGTATGCGCCCTGACCGTTCACCTCGAAGATGATCTCGCGAAAGCCGCCGACGCTGCTCTCGCTCGACGAGATCACGTCCACTTTCCAGCCGTGTCGCTCGGAGTAGTGCGTGTACATGCGGAAGAGATCAGCGGCGAAGAGGGCGGCCTCCTCGCCACCGGTTCCCGCGCGAATCTCGACGATCACGCTCTTCTCGTCGTTCGGGTCTTTAGGAACCAAGAGCAAGCGGATCTCGTGCAACAGTTCATCGCGCCGGGACGAGAGTTCGGCAATCTCTTCGTTGGCCAGATTGGTCAATTCCTGGTCCCCGTCGGCCTTCAACAACTCGGCGTCCTCGATTTGCTGGTTCACGCTGCGCAGCTCGCGATAAGCGTTGACCAGGCTCTCCATCTCGGCGCGCTCGCGTCCAAGCTCCATCAGCCGCTCGGGATCCGTGGCGATTTCCGGGTCCGCCATCATGCGCTCGAGCTCGACGAAGTGCTGGTCGATGTCGTTGAGTTTCTTCTCCATTGTCAACATGGGTCATCTCCTGCTTCAGTTAGCGAAACGATCGTCAAGTATGGGGTGAACGTCGCTAACCGTGGCCAGACTGTGTGGAACCAGGGCGGAGATCACTGCGGTTGGTGGAGAGGGCCATTGCCACCGCCTGCTCAGCGGTCGCGGCGGGAACGTAGGAGGCGTCGCCCGCGAATCGCACCACGCGCGAAGGATCGAGTTCCCAACTGCCTAGATTGATGACACGCTTGCGCATCTTGAGCGCCAGTCCAACCTCGGAAAGCGTGCCAAACCCTCCGCCGACCGCGATCACCGCGTCGCCGCAGGCGACCACGATGGCGTTACGCGCGTGGCCAAGACCGGTTGGAATAGGATGATCGACCCACTCGTTGGCCTCGCTGGCGTCATAGCTTGGCAGGATTCCGATTGTCACTCCACCGGCTTGCTTGGCGCCGCGACAAGCGGCTTCCATCACTCCGCCGCGACCTCCACAGACGAGCGTGCAGTTGGCCTGCGCGATGGCGCGACCGACTTGCTCGGCGAGTTCGACCTCTTCCTGACTTGGTTCGTTGGGTCCGCAGACCGAAATCATCATTGGCTGGCCTCGAAATCGAATCGTTCAATCACGGAATAAATCGCCCCTGAACGTCGGAGTTCACTGCGATAGAGCGTCGCATGATCGACCGCGAATCGAATTGGCGCCAGTTGGTCGAGCTCGTCAAAGTGCCGCTGGACGTCCGTCATCGTGTCTCGATCTTCCGGTCGAATGCGCGCAATCGTCAGATGTGGGCTGAATGGTCGCTCTTCGGGCTGTATTCCCAGCGTACGGCTCTGCTCTTCGATGCTCCGGACAATACGATTCAGCGCGCCGGAGCGGTCCTCAACGCCGAGCCAGATAACTCGTGGACGTCGTGGATTCGGAAAGGCGCCCATGCCAGTCGCTCGCAACTCGAATGCCGCTTGCCCCTGGGTTGCGGTCCGGAGCCCGTTGCTCAGCGCCGGTACCGTCTCAAGTGGCTGATTGCCAAAGAATCTGAGCGTGAGATGCATCGTCTCGGCTTTCGTCCAGCGAGCTTTCCAGCCACTACGCCGAAGCGTCTGACTAATACTCTCCAGCCGTCTCTTTACCTCATCCGGCAGGTCGATGGCGACAAAAAGCCGCCAGACCTCTTGTTTGGCGGCGCCGACCGAACTCATCCGCGCTCCTCACGTTCATCAAATTATACTCTCTGAGGTGCGCGACTCGATGTCCGATGCTCCGTGATAGCGTCGCAACATTGCTTCCAAGTCATTTGCGCCCTTCTGTATCATGACCGTTCGATCTTGAGGAGCCCGAATGAACGCTGCGCAGGTTACTGAACAGGATATACGGGACGCGATTCAGTCGCTCAATCTCGGGGGACGACCGCTCTGCGTGCACTCCTCGCTCAGGTCGTTCGGCACGGTTCTGGGCGGAGCCGAGACCATTGTTCAAGGACTGCTCGCCGAAGATTGCAGCCTGCTCGTTCCGAGTTTCACTTCCGAATTCGAAGTCAGTCCCCCGGCGGAACGCCAGTACGCACGTAATGGCTTCGGTGACGAGCCAAATCACTGGCCGGGTGAATCATCAACAGCGGGCTATTCCACCGACTCCAAGCACATGGATACTGACCTCGGAATCGTGCCCCGCACCGTGGTTGCCATGCCAGGACGAGAGCGCGGCGACCACCCGCTGAACTCGTTCGCCGCAGTGGGACCGCTTGCGGCAGATCTCATCCAGGTTCAAAGTCCGCTTGACGTGTATGCGCCATTCGAGGTGTTGATTCGACACGATGGCTGGGTGCTGCTCATGGGGGTGACGCTGACAAGCATGACCTTGCTGCACCTGGCGGAAGCGCGCGCTGGCCGAACGCTCTTTCGGCGCTGGGCGCGTGGAAGCTCAGGAGAGATTGTCGAGGTGCGGCTTGGTAGTTGTTCCAACGGGTTTGAGCGTCTGCGCTCAGCGTTAGCGACCATCGAGCGCACGGTCATCGTCGGCAAGAGCCTGTGGCGCGCCTATCCAACGGCCGCGACCGTTGAACTCGCGGCGGCGGTCATTCGGCGAGAGCCGGAGATTACTCACTGCGCTGATCCCGCGTGCATCCGCTGCCACGACATCATCCTGGGCGGACCGATCCTTGATGGTGCCTCTGGATGAGTGCGGACAAGCATGGATTCCGCTAATCGCTCATTACCTCGACGCGGTCCGCTCATCGCGCTGATCGCAGCCGATGGACTCTCCCGTTTCGGGTCAGTCATGACCGTGACTGCGATCCCCTGGTTCGTGCTGGTCACGACGGGAAGCGTGGCACGCACTGGACTCGTCGTTTTTGCCTCCGGAATCGGCGTTGTCTTGGCGTTGCTCTTTGGAGGTGCCGTTGTTGACCGAATGAGTGTTCGGCGCGCTAGCGTCACCGGCGATTTGGTGGCGGGGTGCATCGTGGCACTGATACCGGCCAGTTACCTGACGGTTGGTCTCCCGTTCTGGCTCTTGCTCTTGCTGGTCTTTCTGGCCACACTGCTGGACATTCCCGCCCAGGTGGCTCGCTACAGCGCGCTGCCCGACCTCAGCGATCGCGCTGAGGTGCGCTTTGAACGTGCAAACGCGACCTTCGATGCCATATTGACGGCAGCGGCACTTGTCGGTCCGGCCGTTGCCGGGGTGCTCATCGCATTCATCGGGGCCAGCAACGTCTTGTGGCTCGACTCCGCCACGTTCGGTCTCTCCGCGCTTCTCATGGGCACGCTGGTGCGTGACCATCGCAGTTCCAGTCAGGATCGAGTACCGGGTGGCTATCTGGCGCAGGTACTCGACGCAGCGCGGTTCGTCGTACGCGACCCAATCCTTGGACCACTGGTGGCGGTACTCGCGGTGATGAATCTGGCCGTCGGCCCGATCGAACCGGTGGTCGTGCCAGTCTTCGCGCGTGACATCTACCACAGCTCCTACGCACTCGGCGCGCTGACCTCTGCTATCGCGCTCGGCGGTTTGGGAGGTAATGCGTTGTTTGGGTTGCTGGGGCACCGACTTTCCCGCCGCGCGGTCTTCGGTCTCGGATTCCTTGCAATCCCGGTCACCTTCGCCGTCCTGTCGATTCGTCCTGCGTTCCCGATTGCGCTCGTCATGTTGGTGCTCGTCGGGCTTGGGCTGAGTCTGACGAACCTTCTCGAATACACCATCTACTTCGAGCGGTTGCCGAAGGACATGCGAGCTCGGGGCCTGGGGATTACCGGAGCCTTGAACTGGGGAACGGTGCCTCTGGGCCGCATTGCCGCCGGTTTCGGGATCGCGGCCGTCGGCGTCGCGACGACCATGGCCACATTCTGTTTGGTCTTTCTACCGGCACCGCTGTCGCTGCTCTTCTGGAGTCGATTCGCCAATCTCAACCAAACCGCTACGGAAGCTCCAGAGCGTTAGGAGATGGACGGACTTAGCACCCGCGTTTCGTGGCGCGAGTGCTGTTGGTCTTGCAATGCACGCACTTTTGGGAGCAATTCGTGTTGAGACACTCTGGCTGTTTGCCAAAGACTTTTACGTCGTGAATAGGCTCAGTGGTCCGCGACTACGCTCGGCTCAAAGCCATCCGGGAAAGCGTAGTGGGGATGCATCAGGCGGCTGCCTCGTTCGCCGGTGTCACCTTGACGAGACGTGCCAGATTCTCGTTCAAGAATTCCGCCATCGATTCCTCCTCCTGAATGATTCGTTCGCACGTCGTCACGACCTGTGGTGTATTGAATTCCTCCACGGCGCTGATGAGCGCCCGGTGGGAGCCGATCTCGCAGGCTTCGGTGGAATAGTCGCTGAGGTCGTCCTTTACCAATTCATCGTCCGACATCGCTGTGCTCATGCCCTGCAACCGGCCCATCCAGCTTGACATCGTCGACTTTGCCGATGACACGTCACCGCCAAGGTGTTTGATTAGTTCCTCGACCATGTCGGCGTGTCTCCTGGTCTCGTCGAGGTGCCGCCACAACCGCTGTTGCACCACCGGATTCTTCTCGTCGTCAACATGGTTACCAAGCACGCTCACGATCGACTTCTCCATGGCATGGGCGTCATTAAGCCAGGTCATGAGTTGTTCAGTTGGTGTGTTTGCCATTCTTTCTTCACATGCTCGCTGGGTTGAAAAGCCCGCTCGCGGGTATGAGGCGGTATACATAACGAGGCATCAGCATCCCATCCGGGACCGGTCGAATGGATGCTCTCGGAGCGGCGGTGCAATGAGTGACATTCGTTTGTGATATTCGCGCAACTCAGTAACGACATCGGCCGGACAGTGTGTACGAATGTGAAAGATTCCGTGATGGCGCGGGTGGTCATTGACCTTGCCTGCAAGGGCACCCTATACTCCCTCAGATGAGATTTGATGCTGCGGAGGAACGGATGAGAATCGCGTATCTCGGGCCTGAAGGGACCTTCAGTGAAGAGGCTGCGCTCATGCAGGCCCGGATTGACAACGCGACGTTGATGCCGTTCGCATCGATCCCTGCGTTAGTCTCCGCGGTTGAGACTGGGCTGACCGAACGGGCGGTATTGCCGATCGAGAATTCGCTCGAGGGATCGGTTAGTTTCACTCTCGATCTTCTCATCGACGAGACCGAGTTGAAGATCTGCAACGAACTGGTCGTTCCAGTGCGACACAATTTGGTCGTCGTGCCTGGAGCTCGGTTGGATGAGATCAAGACGGTCACATCGCATCCGCAGGGACTGGGACAATGTCGCCGCTTTCTCGAGCGCTGTCTTCCCGGCGTAAACCAGGTGGCCGCGCTGAGTACCGCCGTCGCCGTCGAGAAGACTGTCGAGGCGGGCGATCGATCGGTTGCCGCAATCGGAACCGCGCGCGCCAGCGAGCTGTACGGTGGCGAGATTCTGGCTCGAGACATCCAGGATAACCGGAGCAACGTCACCCGCTTCTTCGTGCTTGCGCAAACTGATTCCGAGCCAACTGGCGCGGACCGCACCTCATTCTGCTTCAATGTGAAGCAAAACATTCCGGGCGCCGTGCACAACGTCCTTACCGACCTCGCGAGCGCGAACATTCAGATGACGAAAATCGAAAGCCGACCGACGAAGTCCGCACTTGGGGACTACACATTCCTGATCGACGTCGAGGGACATCGCTTTGACCCGGTCATCGCGGAGGCGCTCGATCGAATCCGGGCCAAGACGGCGCGGTTGAAGATCTTTGGTTCCTATCCTCGATTTGAGCTCGGTTCCGTTGACGACGGCGTGAGTTTGCCGGAGTGAGTCTGCCTCGTCTGCACAGCATGGTCACGTTTCGTGGGGAGACCGGCCGTGCGCGTTATTAGCGGCAGCGCCCGAGGACATCGTCTCAAAGCTCCCAAGGGCATGCGAACTCGCCCGATGGCCGACAAGATTCGTGAAGCGGCTTTCTCGATGTTAGCGTCGCTGGGTATACAGCCTGATCGAGTACTCGATCTCTACTCCGGCAGCGGTAGCGTTGGCATCGAAGCGTTGTCACGCGGGGCAAGTTCGGTCGATTTCGTGGAGCAGAATGGCGCGGCATGCGCGGTAATACGCGACAATTTGCAGTCAACAAAGTTTGACGATCGTACGCACGTGTTTCAGACGAGTGTCGGAAGTTTCCTGGCGCACGTTGACTCGCCATATGATTTCGTCATAATGGATCCTCCCTATGCCGATCCGCAGATCCTCGATACACTTGCGTCCTTAGAAGCATCACGCGCGATCGAGCATGGGACAATCTTGTTGATCGGCCATTCGCCGAGGGTTGATCTGCCTGAGCAGGTCGGGAGGCTGTTGTGCCTGCGCCATCGGTGTCACGGTGATAGCTGTTTCTCAATTTACGAGGCAGAAGATGCTGAAGCCGGATCAGGGCTGGAAGGAATGGAGCGCTAGCGGTGTCGACGATCGCGATCTATCCTGGGTCGTTTGATCCCATCACCAATGGGCATGTCGATGTCGCTGTGCGTGCGGCGCGCATTTTCGATGAACTGATTCTCGCCGTGTATGCCGGCGATGAGCATGCGCCAAAGCAACCGCTCTTTTCGGCGGCGCAACGACAGGCATTTGCCGAAGAGGCGCTGCGAGACGCGCACAACATTCGGGTTGAGGTCTATCATGGATTGAGTGTGGACTACGCTCGGCTAGTCGGTGCTGGAACGATCGTTCGTGGCCTGCGGGCCGTCTCGGATTTCGAATATGAGTTCAAGTTCGCGCACATGAATCGACATCTCGCTCCAGAGGTTGACGTGGTGTGTTTGATGACGAGTTCGCAACACTCGTTTGTGAGCTCGAGTTTCATTCGTGAAGTTGCCTCACTGGGCGGTGACGTGCGTGGACTGGTGCCGGAATTGGTGGCGGATGCCTTGGAACAGCGGTTTGGCGCGGTGGTGCGCGAGTGAGATGGGCGGCATTTCGTGAATGATACTCGGACGGGAACACAGACGGTTCATGTCGCCGATATCATGCAGCTCGTCGATCGACTCGAAGAGCTGGTGACGTCTGGTATGCGCGTGCCGCTGAGTAATCGGATCATGGTCGAGGAAGAGGAATTCCTCTCGATTATCGATCAGCTTCGGCTCTCGATCCCTCAGGAGATCAAGCAGGCGCGCCGCGTCGTTCAGGAGCGTCAGCAGGTGATTGCCTCTGCCCAGGCTGAGGCGGACAAGATCCTATCGGTCGCCAAAGAACGGGCCGAGTACCTCATGAACGAGCAGGGCCTGATCAACGAGGCCAAAGCGCGCAGCGAGGAGATCCTTCGCCAGGCGAAAGACAGCTCGAAACGGTCCATGGGCGAGGTCGACGTCTATGCGCTTCAGGTGCTGACTCAGCTCGAGCAGGTGCTACACGATAACCTTGACCAGATTCAGAAGGCGAAGAACGTCGTCGCACACTGACATAGACCGCCGTACGTGGCCCTGCTTCTCAGATATTCTCACGGATTCGCGGATGACATCGTCGGTGACGCCAACACGCGAGCCGGTGCTATTGGGATCGGCATGTCTGCCTGATCGCGTCTTGGTCGAACGGACGAACGCCCCCGGGCATCGCCTCGAATTGCTCGTGTCCAAAGCCACGCATGTTATGCTGACGTCCAAACCCACGCAGTAGGAGTCCAGTACCGCATCGGGGATACCTCCGGCGTTGCATGCGTACCTTCTTGATACGCTGTTGTCATTTGGCGCCTCACCTCTGTATCACCTCTTTCACCATCAACATGTCACGCTGCGCTCAGCGCGGGTGCCGCTGCAGGCATTCACAGGTTGGTTCGCGTCACATCCGCGCCTGAATTGTGTGCTGGTTGCCGGACTAATACGTCAGCCGTGCTCGGCGCGTATCGCCCACCCGGCGTGAAGGGAAAAGGGTTGCGATGAGAGCATCAAGTCAGCACTCAGCCCCGAGGCGGTATGCGA
The DNA here is from genome assembly GCA_963782955.1 of uncultured Chloroflexia bacterium. Taxonomy (GTDB): domain Bacteria; phylum Chloroflexota; class Chloroflexia; order Thermomicrobiales; family Thermomicrobiaceae; genus CALAGB01. Next base: position 602,747 of record CAWALJ010000005.1, read on the forward strand.
CTATACCGGTCGGTGGCCGAATATTGTTGGTGATCATCATTGGCCTACTGCTGTGGGGCGAATCCTGCGGGACCGCCGACAACAAGAATGCGCCTACGCTGACTGATCCGGCACAGACCGGACAGCAGTTGGTTGACAATTACATGTCTCTGCTGGCGAAGAACGATGCTGCCGGGCTCAAGACTTTTTTGTCTGACTCATTCCTCAGACAGGGTACCGACGGCATGTTTGCCACCAAGGATCAGTACTTGAGCAATCTGCCGCAGGTATCCAACTATCACATCACCGATGTGACGGCGAAGCAGAGCGGAGATGCGTTAGTGGTGCGGTGGATGTCGAGTGTCGACGAAGTCGTCAACGGCAAGACGCTTCAGACGACCCCTGCTCCGCGACTTGCGACGTTTGTCTGGGAACAGGGCCAGTGGAAGCTCCTGTCACACGCCAACTTCAACGCACCCACGTCGTGATCGACGAGTCGACGCCGTGCGTGAGAATCCAGTTGTTGGCGTAGGACTGCCTTCGCGCGAGGTAGCGGTCACTGAAACGGTCTCGGGATTGACACGAACCCAACCGTCTGCTAACCTGCGAGCCAACAGTCGAATACACCCAACAGCGATGAGCGGAACGAGTACGCATCGAAGCGGGGTTCAGAGAGCCGGCGGAAGGTGAGAGTCCGGCACCAGCGCAGATGTCGAATGGATCCGGGAGCTGTGCCCCGAAAGCATGGGCGAGTAGGCGGCAACGGAGACTCCACCGTTATCTGGGAGCTAGGTATCGGATCAACTGGATTGGTCCCGTACCTGTAGAGTGGGACACGCATCGCGTGTTCAACAAGGGTGGTACCGCGGAGTGAGCTTTCTCACCTCCGTCCCTTTTGGGACGGGGGTTTTTTGTTTGTCCGCGGATCACCCAGCAGGGCCGGGGAACTTGGAGGAGCACAGTAATGCTCGACACGGTGCGCATACGAGATGGATCGTCGGCACCAGAAGCCAATCGCTATCGTCCGTCGCTCGACGAGGTCGCGGCGCTACGCGAGCGTGGCAACATCATTCCGATCTATCGCGAGATCTTCGCGGACATGGAGACGCCCGTCTCCGCGTATCTGAAGGTGGCCCAGGGGCCGTACTCGTTCTTGTTGGAAAGCGTCGAGGGGGGCGAGCGACTGGCTCGATTCTCCTTTATTGGCACCGACCCTTATCTGACGCTGAAACTGAATGACGGCATCGCCGAAGCGAATCTGCACGGCTACCTGCAGCACGCTCGCTTCACCGATCCGCTCGTGGCCTTGCGTGAGTACCTCGCACCGTATCAGACGGTCGAGTTGCCCGGGTTGCCGCGATTTCTGGGTGGGGCAGTCGGATTCCTGAGCTACGAGGCAGTGCGCTACTTCGAGCGCCTGCCGGTGGCGCCAGGAAACGCGATCGATTTTCCCGACGGACTCTTCATGTTCGTGGACACCATGCTGGTCTTCGACCACGTCGAGCACACCATCAAGGTCGTCAGCCACGTCCACGCCGACGATCACACCCCGCTCGAGCAGTCGTACGCCGAAGCGATTGGGCGCATCGAACGCATCGTCGCGCGTCTCTCAAACGAACCGGAACCACCAGTTGGCGATCGGCCGCTTGCGGATGCTCCGGTAGAGCAGCGCATGCGTCGACATACCGATGCACCGACTTACTGCCACATGGTCGAGCGGGCCAAGGAGTACATCTCGGCCGGCGACATCATCCAGGTGGTGCTGTCGCAGCGAGTCTCAGTGGAGACCGGAGCACACCCATTTACCATCTACCGGGCACTGCGCCGCGTGAATCCATCGCCTTACATGTTCTACCTGCAATTAGGTGATGCACAGATTGTCGGCGCCTCTCCCGAACTCCTCGTGCGGCTTGACGGCGATACGCTCATGACACATCCGATCGCCGGAACGCGGCATCGTGGCGCCACCGAGGCGGAGGACAACGCCCTTGCGGAGGAACTTGCAGGCGACGACAAGGAGCGTGCCGAGCACATCATGTTGGTCGATCTCGGCCGCAACGACATTGGTCGCGTGGCAACTCCTGGAACGGTCGACGTTCCGCAGTTGATGGAGATCGAGCGCTACAGCCACGTGATGCACCTGGTGAGTCACGTGACGGGATCTATTCGGGACGGGCTGGGCGGGGTCGACGCCTTGCGCTCCTGCTTCCCGGCCGGAACCGTCAGCGGCGCGCCGAAGATTCGAGCCATGGAGATCATCGCCGAGCTCGAACCAGAGCGTCGCGGTCCCTACGCGGGCACGGTCGGCTACGTTGATTTCAGCGGCAACCTCGACACGGCAATCACTCTGCGCACCCTGGTAATGCGTGACGGAGTCGCCTACCTGCAGGCGGGCGGCGGCATTGTGGCCGACAGCTCGCCCGAATTTGAAGACAACGAATGCTTCCACAAGATGCGCGCACTGGTGCGTGCCATCGACGAGGCGGAGCGGATCGAGCGCTCGCTGCGAGATGAGGCGCGCGTATGATGCTGCTGATCGATAACTACGACTCATTCACGTTCAACCTTTACCAATATTTGGCCGAGTTGGGTTCTGACGTGCTGGTGAAGCGCAATGACGACATAACGCTCACGGAAATCGAACAGATGGCTCCGGAGCGCATCGTCATCTCTCCCGGGCCGTGCACACCCGCCGAGGCCGGAATTTCGGTCGACGTCATTCAGCGCTTTGCCGGTGAGTTGCCTATTCTCGGCGTCTGTTTGGGACATCAATCGCTGGCGGTCGCGTTCGGCGGCACAGTGGTGCGAGCGCCGAGTCTGATGCACGGCAAGATCTCTTCCGTCTCACATGACGGGAAAGGGATGTTCCGTGGGATTCCCAGCCCATTTGTGGCGACTCGCTATCACTCGTTGATCGTCGACGAGGAGACGTTGCCCGATTGCCTCGAGATAAGCGCTCGTAGCGAACACGGCCTGATCATGGGGTTGCGGCACCGTGACTATGACATTGAAGGCGTGCAGTTTCATCCGGAATCGATCCTGACCGCGGTCGGGAAGGATCTGCTTTCGAACTTCTTGAGCCGTCCGGCTCCGGTTCTCGCAGCGAGGGGAGACTAACGTGGCAGTCGCAACAGCAGACCGGATCGAGGTCAACACGAACGGACAGGATGTCATCCGCGAAGCCATCCGCTTGGTAACCGATGGAGAGAGACTCTCGCGCAAGCAGGCCGCGGCGGCTATGGATGCCGTCATGACCGGTTCGGCGACTGGCTCGCAGATCGGTTCCCTGATGACCGCGCTGCGCATGCGAGGCGAGACGGATGACGAGATTGCCGGATTTGCCGAATCGATGCGTCGACACGCGCTGACGGTTCCCCTGCAGTATGACGGTCCGGTGGTCGATACCTGCGGCACCGGAGGCGACGGCGCCAACACGTTTAACATCTCTACCGCGGCCGCGTTCGTCGTTGCGGGCGCCGGAGTGAAGGTCGCCAAGCACGGCAATCGGGCCATGTCCAGCCGTTGCGGATCGGCTGACGTGCTGGAAGGACTCGGCGTGCGCATCGATTTGCAGCCCGGTGACGTAGCGACCTGCATCGACGAGGTCGGCATGGGCTTCATGTTCGCCCAGGTCTTTCACCCAGCCATGCGTTTCGCTGGACCGACGCGCAAGGAGATCGGCATTCGCACCGTCTTTAACCTGCTTGGTCCGCTGACCAATCCGGCCGGTGCACAGCATCAGGTCGTTGGTGTCCCGGACTGCAGGGCGGCCATGAAAATCGCGCGAGTACTCGCTCTGCTGGGGACCAAGCATGCGGTGGTTGTCTGTTCGCAACGACGGCCTTGACGAGTTGAGTATCTCGTCGGAAAACACGGTGCATGAGGTCACGGTCAACGGAAAGGTAGATGTGCGCAGTTACCGACTCACGGCCGAAGATGCTGGTCTGAAGAGCGCACCGCTTGCGACGGTCCGCGGCGGTTCGGTGGCAGAGAACGCCGCTCTGGTGCGCCGCATCCTGGATGGCGTCGACAGTGCTGCGCGCACGATTACCCTGCTGAATGCCGCCGCTGCCCTGTATGCGGCTGACGCGGCGTCCTCGATCGGAGAAGGGGTGGCGATCGCCGCCGAGTCGATCGACTCTGGCGCCGCCCGAGCCAAGCTCGACCACCTCGCCACGCTAACTCAGCAGTTGGGTGCGGCATAGATGGTCATTCACACCGATACGTTTCTTGATCGCATCGTTGCCCGCACCCTGAACGACCTGCCAGCGCGCAAGATCGCGAGGCAGCTGGCAACGCTCGAGCGTGCGGCGACACAGCAGCCAGCCCCGATCTCGTTCGAGCGGGCGCTGAGAAGCGACACCCTCGGGATCATCGCCGAGATCAAACGTGCTTCACCCTCCAAAGGGGCAATCGCTGAGGGGATCGACGCCGAGGTGGTCGCCGAGGACTATTTGTCAGCAGGGGCGTCGGCCATCTCGGTCCTGACCGATGAACCGTTCTTCGCTGGAAGCCTTGATGACCTGAGTCTCGTTGCGCGGATTGCCCACGATTACACGCGACCTTGCCCGGTTCTGCGCAAAGACTTCCTGGTGGACCCATATCAGGTGACGGAAGCGCGTGCCGCCGGCGCCGATGCGGTGCTACTGATCGTATCGCTGCTGACGGGGGAACCGCTCCGGCAAATGTTGGCCGAAGTCAATCGCCATGGCATGCAGGCGTTGGTAGAGGTTCACGATGAGCGGGAACTGGATGAGGCGCTGAGTGCCGGAGCACGTGTCATCGGGATCAACAACCGTGATCTCAAAACCTTCAACGTCGATTTGTCGCACTCCGAGCGACTGGCGCCGCGTGTTCCGGCCGATCGAACCGTGGTGGCCGAGAGCGGCATTCATGGAGCAGCTGACGCCCGCCGCCTGGCGGCCGCGGGAGCGCACGCGCTTCTGGTGGGGGAGTCACTCATGCTCGCGACAGACCGCTATGCCGCGATAGCCGAGTTGCGATCATGAACGACGTCATCGTCAAGATCTGCGGGGTGCGTTCCCCCGAGATTGCACGTTGCGTGGCCGAATCTGGTTCCGACCTGATGGGCCTGGTCTTTGCACCGAGCAAGCGACAGGTCTCCGATGAACTGGCACGCGAGATTCTGGATGTGTTCGGTCGCGGTGATGCGCCGCGGCCCGGGATCGTCGGAGTGTTCGTAAACGAGTCCGTGGACCGCATGAACGAGCTTGCCGAAGGTCTTCTCCTGGACTACCTGCAGCTAAATGGCGAAGAACCGGCCAGCATTCAGCGCGAGCTTTGCCGGCCCGTGATTCGCGCTCTGCGTCTGCCCGCCGGAACGTCGCGGTCGGTTGCCGCGCGCACGGCCGAGCGTCACCTAGATTGCGCGTCTCCAGCCAGCGCGCTACTCATCGACAGCCACGTTCCAGGGATGTATGGCGGGACGGGCCAACCAGGAGATTGGGAACTGGCGCGCTACCTGGCGGAACGGTATCCGACCATTCTGGCTGGCGGTCTTCGTCCCGATTCCGTCCGGTTGGCCTTGGAGTCCGTCAAACCGCTAGGCGTTGACGTTTCGAGTGGAGTTGAGATTGGCGGAGAGAAGGGCCCGGCCAAAATTCTCGACTTCATCGATGCCGCGAGGGGTGCGGCTCGGCGCATCGCCGATCGATCGACCGTAGACGACGTTGTCACATCGAGATAACGGAGGAGCCAACATGACGACCACAGACGTCGAACGCCGCAGCGCGGTCGATTTGCCTGACAGCCATGGACGATTCGGAGAGTTCGGCGGCGCCTATGCTCCGGTGACGCTGCTGCCTGCCATCGACGAGCTCACTCACGCGTACGAAGATGCACGCCGTGATCCGACATTTCAGGCGGAGCTCGATGCGCTGCTCAAGGACTACGTGGGCAGGCCGACGCCGCTGTACCTCGCGAAAGCGTTGACGAGGCATGTCGGTGGAGCGCAGATCTATCTCAAACGCGAAGATCTGGCCCACACGGGCGCGCACAAGATCAACAATGCCATTGGCCAGGGGTTGCTCGCCAAACGTATGGGCAAGCCGCGCATTATCGCGGAGACGGGTGCTGGGCAGCACGGCGTGGCGACTGCTACGGTCTGCGCCATGCTCGGACTCGAATGCATCGTCTACATGGGCGAGGTCGACATCGCGCGCCAGTCGCTCAACGTCTTTCGCATGAAGCTCCTCGGCGCCGAGGTGCGTTCCGTGACGAGCGGCAGCCGCACGTTGAAGGACGCCATGAACGAGGCCATCCGAGATTGGGTGACCAACGTTGACAACACCTACTACTTGATCGGATCGGTGGGCGGCATGCACCCCTATCCGATGATCGTGCGTGATTTTCAGTCGGTCATCGGCCGCGAAGCCCGAAGCCAGATTTTGCAAGCCACTGGCCGCCTGCCAGATGCCATCGTCGCCTGCATCGGCGGCGGCTCGAACGCTATTGGCATCTTCCATCCGTTCGTCGGTGACGAGAGCGTCGAACTCTACGGCGCAGAGGCAGCAGGACTGGGTATCGAGACTGGCAAACACGCTGCCTCGCTGACGGCCGGCCGGATCGGCGTGCTGCATGGCTCACGCTCCTACGTCTTGCAGGATGCAGACGGGCAGATCATCGAAGCTCACAGCATCTCGGCTGGTCTCGATTATCCCGGTGTCGGGCCGGAGCATAGCTACCTGAAGGACAGCAGACGCGCGAGCTACCGCGCCGTGACCGATGCCGAGGCGCTGGAAAGCTTCAAACTGCTCTGTGTCACCGAGGGAATCATTCCGGCCCTGGAGTCTGCCCACGCGGTACATCTCGGTACCAAGATCGCGGCTGAGCGAGGTCCGGATGAGATCGTGATCATCAACTTGTCGGGCCGTGGCGATAAGGACATGCACACCGTAGCTGAAGCGTTGGGAGTGGAACTGTGACCGTCACAACGTCCGAGAGCCGGATTTCCAAAGCCTTTGCCCGCCTCAAGGAGGAAAAACAGACTGGAGTAATCCCGTATCTCACCGTTGGCTATCCGGAGAAGGGTACGGTCCTGCGTGTCGCTCCCGCGCTCGTCGAGGGCGGGGCCTCGATGATCGAGTTGGGGATCCCCTTCTCCGACCCGTTGGCCGACGGCGCGACGGTGCAACACTCCAGCTTCGAGGCGCTCAAGAATGGCGTTACCGTTGAGTATTGTCTCGACACCGCGCGCCAGCTACGTGAGTCGGGCGTTGACGTTCCGCTTGCCTTCATGGGATACTTCAACCCCATTTTCAGCTTCGGTCTGGACCGTTTTGCGGAAAAGTGCGCCGAAGTTGGGGTAGATGGACTAATTGTTCCGGATCTTCCGGTAGGGGAAAGCGGCGAGCTTCTGGAAGCCTGCCGTCGGAATGGCCGGGACTTGATTTTCATGCTTGCGCCGACCAGCACCGATGAGCTGATTGGTGCAACCGTGCAACAGGCGAGCGGATTCATCTATTGCGTGTCGCTGACTGGAACCACCGGCGCCCGTTCCTCGCTATCCGAGGGGCTCGGGGCGTTCTTGACGCGTGTCCGACAGCAGACCGACCTGCCGCTAGCGGTTGGGTTCGGTATCTCCCGTCCAGAGCACGTCGCCCAGGTAGGCAAGATCGCCGAAGCCGTGGTGGTTGGCAGCGCCGTGATCGATCGTCTTGGCTCGACGCCACGCGAGCAGCAGCCGGAGGTGATGCGCGATTTTGTGCGCTATCTCCGCGGCGTGTGAGGACTGCGTGTGCTGAAGCCAGACGTCAGGTGGGTGCCGCTCCGAAGGAGGAATCCTGACGATGATGCGGTGCCGGGGTATCCGTGGCGCGACGACCGTTGAGCGCAATACCGCCGAAGACATTCTCGAGGCGACTCGCGAGTTGCTGGCAACGATCGTTGAGGCAAATGACATCGATGTTGACGACGTGGCGAGTGCCATCTTTACGACGTCTCCTGATCTAAACGCGACCTTTCCCGCGGTGGCGGCGCGTGACTTTGGATGGGACTCAATCGCGCTCATCTGCACGCACGAGATGGGCGTTCCCGGAGCGCTGGAGCACACGATTCGCGTCCTGGTCCATTACAACACCGAGAAGTCGGCGAAAGAGATTCGCCATGTCTACCTGCGCCGCGCAGTGGAGCTCAGGCCCGAGTGGGCCTATCATGCGGCTGAAGCGGTTTCTTAACCGCGATCAACTTCGTCGCGCTGTACCGTTCAACGAGGAGCACTGAACATGATCATCGTCCTGGAGCCGACCGCGTCTAAGGAGCAGGTCAACGATATTGTCCGGCGTGTCGGCGAGGCAGGTTTCGCCACCCGGCAGATGGTTGGGCAAGATCAGTCGATCATCGGTGTGCTCGGCTCACCGCTGCCTGATGCGCTCTATGAGACGATGGGGCTCTTCCCCGGAGTCCAGCAGGTGATCCGAGTGAGCAAGCGCTATAAGCTCGTCAGTCGCGACTTCCACCCCAGCGACAGCGTGGTGGACGTGGACGGTGTCAAAGTTGGCGGGAACGAGGTCGTGGTCATTGCCGGACCCTGCTCGGTTGAGAGTGAAGATCAACTCTTGCGAACGGCCCACGCCGTGAAAGAGGCGGGCGCCACCATGCTGCGCGGCGGCGCGTTCAAGCCACGCACGTCACCATATGAGTTCCGTGGTCTCGGTGAAGAAGGCCTGCAGATTCTGGCCAAAGCGCGCGAAGAGACCGGCCTGAAAATCGTGACCGAGGTGCTGAGCCCGTCCGACATCGATCTGGTTGCGGCCTACACCGACGTGCTGCAAATCGGCGCGCGCAACATGCAGAATTTCCTGCTGCTCGAAGTGGCTGGACAGTCTGGGAAGCCCGTGCTGCTCAAACGTGGTATGTCCGCGCAGATTGAGGAATGGCTGCTGGCGGCAGAATACGTGATGGCCCAGGGGAACGAGCAGGTCATCCTGTGCGAGCGCGGCATTCGCACCTTCGAGACGATTACACGCAACACGCTCGATCTCGCGGCCGTGCCGGTCGTCAAGCGCTTGAGTCATCTGCCGATCATCATCGACCCAAGCCATGGGACCGGAAAGTGGTATCTGGTTCCATCGATGATGCTGGCCGCGGTGGCCGCTGGCGCCGACGGCTTGATCGTCGAGGTTCATCCGAACCCGGATCACGCACTCTCCGATGGGGGCCAGTCGCTGACCTTCGAGAACTTCAAGGCAGCGATGCCGGGCGTGCAGAGCGTGGCACAGGCGGTTGGCCGCACGCTCAACACCGGTGCGTCCGTCTTGATGGCGGATTAATTTTGCCGCTTGACCGCAATTGACACGCTGAACTGCCCAGGGGACAGCAATGTCCCCTTCTCCGTGCTCGGTACGTTCCAGCGATCTTGCGGCATGTTAATGAGGTCGATCAGCAATGGGGCTGATATCTCGTTTGGGCGTCACAGAGTCGCCCACTCTTCTTGATTGGTTGATGAAGTGAACGACGAAACGCTGACACAGGAGCGACTTGCTCGCGTCAAATTCGATGATCACGGGCTGGTGCCCGCGATCGTTCAGGACGCCGCTACCGGAGATGTGCGCATGCTTGGCTACATGAACCGGGAGGCGCTCGGGCTGACGCTACAGACCGGGACGCTTCACTTCTGGAGCCGAAGCCGTCAGAAGCTCTGGATGAAAGGTGAAACGTCCGGCAACGTTCACCACGTGTTCGAGGTACGCTCCGACTGCGACGGCGACACGCTGCTGGTGCAGGTACGTGCCGATGGACCAACTTGTCATCTCGGAACTGAGACCTGCTTTGCTGCGGAGGCCCTGGCGACTATCGATGAGCTGCCGTCTTCCAGCCGCGTGGTTGACGAGGTCGCCGGTGTAGTGGCAGAGCGTCAGCGAAACCCGGTCACCGGCTCGTACACCAACTACCTCCTGATGGAAGGTGTCGACAAGATCGGAAAGAAGATCGGTGAAGAGGCGGCTGAGGTGATTATCGCCGCCAAGAATGCCGATCCGACCACCATTGCCGCTGAGTCGTCCGACCTGATCTATCATCTGCTCGTGATGCTCGAGGCGACTGGAGTATCTGTAGATGAAGTTTGGAAGGTGCTGGCGACACGTCGAGGACGGCCACAGGCGGATCACGCCTCCCAGTAGTTAAGCGGCCGGACAACCATCCTATGCTGTTCGAGATCGATCTCGGGCACGACGTCTTTTAGCGCCGGAATGAGGGTCTCTTTCCCTTCATCGTCTCGCACGACGTAGACGTCGTTAGCTCCGGTCTCGATAATCTCGGCCAGTGACCCCAAGCGATCGCCTGATTCGGTGACGACGTCGAGGCCAATCAGTTCGAAGTGGTAGAACTCGTCCTCATCGAGCGGCATCGCTTGCGATCGGTCGATCCGAATCACGGTTCCCCGAAGTTCTTCGGCCATTTCGCGAGTGGTGACTCCATGCAACGACATGATCGCCAGCCCTCGGCTGAGCCGGACGTGGCGCAGGCGGCGCGGGCGCAGTTCATCGCCGAGAAAAACCCGCTCGATCTCCTGAATATGATCTGGAAAGTGAGTCCAGAGTTGCATCTTTACATCGCCGTGAGTGCCGTGCGGAGCCACAATCACGCCGATCGCGAGCCGTTCCGGGTTGAGGGACTCGCTGTCAGCCATTGATATCCAGACTGGCCCGGTAGCCGTGACGTGAGGCGGCAATTGTGAGCAGTGTGCGCATCGCCCGCGCGATTCGGCCCTGACGACCGATAACCTTGCCCATATCGTTCGAGGGCACGTTCAGTGTGACAGTCACGATTCGTCCACGCTGGTGCGACTGGACTTGCACACCATCGGGATCTTCCACCAGGTTCTGGGCCATATACTCTACGAGTTGTTCGAGATCTTCCACGTGATCGCCCTCCCGCACCACTCATAAACACAAACTGGCTACCGGTTGAGGTAGCCAGCGCCAGAAGTCAGGGTTGAAGGTGTGGCGTCCGTCGAACGTCACTCCGTGGCGGTCGCCGAGCTGGCTTCCTCACCGTTCGGCGTGAACGTGCGCGGCGGGATCACACCACTCTTCACCAGCAGGGATCGTACCGTGTCGGTCGGCTGCGCGCCGTGATCGATCCAGTACTTCGCGCGCTCCTCGTTCACCTGCAGCGTGTATGGTTCGGTCTGTGGATTGTAGAAACCAACGATCTCGATGAACCGACCATCACGAGGAGACCGCACGTCAGCGGCCACAATGCGATAGCTCGGCTGCTTTTTCGCTCCCATGCGCCGCAGTCGAAGTTTGATCACGCTCGCGAGCTCCCTATCCTGATTTGCGTACGTTCAAAACCATCGAATGGCAAAGACGTTTCAAGGCACAATTTAATGGCCAGGACGCGCCTGGCGAGCACTGACTATAGCATGGATGCCATGCCGCAGTCAAACTGCGCGGTGCCCGGATGCGCGCGCGTCTGAACCGCTGACCTCAGTCGTTCCCGACAGTTTGCAGTGCCGCCGACCCGCTTCGCTTCACGGCCTTGCGCGCCGCGATCTGAGTCGGATCCCAGACCGAAGAGAATGGCGGTGCATAGCTTAGGTCCAGATATTCGAACTGCTCGGCCGTCATCCCCGCCGTGATGGCCGTTGCCAGCGTGTCGATTCTTTTGCCGGAACCCGGGGCACCGACGATTTGCGCGCCGAGCAAGCGGCCTGTGCTCACTTCAGTGACGATCTTGACTGTGATCTTGCCGCTGCCCGGGTAGTAGCCAGAGCGAGTGGAACTGTTGATTGTGGAAGACATCGCATCGAATCCCGCCTTACGTGCCTCCGACTCGTTCAGGCCAGTCCGCGCGATTTCAGTGTCAAAGAGCTTGGTGATGGCCGTACCAAGCACTCCCGGGAACCTGGCATCGCCTCCAGCCAGGTTGATACCGCATACCAATCCGGTCTTGTTGGCGACCGTCCCAAGGGCGACGTGAATCGGGCGTTTGCTGACGATATGACTGCTCTCGGCGCAGTCGCCGGCGGACCAAACGTGATCTACCCGGGTGTGTTGACGTTCGTCGACCCAAATGGCGCCGGTGTCGCCCAATGGGATTCCAGCCGCAACCGCCAATTCCGTGTTCGGTCGCACGCCGATCCCGAGCACCACGATATCCGCCTCGATCGATCGCTGGTCAGTGATGACGGACGCTACGCGGTCCCCGACCGTTTCGAACGACTCAACACGCTCATTGAGCAGCAGCGTGACTCCACTTGACCGAAGGGCTTCCGACACCAGCCGTCCCATGTCCGGGTCAAGGGTGGACATCACTTCAGGCAATTGCTCTACCATGGTTGTTTCGATGCCGCGAAGCAGGAACGCCTCGGCCATCTCGATTCCGATGTACCCTCCGCCGACCACCACGGCCCGACGCGGGTGCTGCTCGTCGATGAACTGTCGTACGCGTATGCCATCCTGGAGGATTGCAAGGGTGAACACGTTGTTCGCGTCAATTCCCGGAATCTTGGGTTTGACCGGTAACGCTCCGGTGGCGATCAGCAGATCATCATACGGCTCATGGAAGACCTCGCCGGTGTCCAGCGATCGCACGCGCACCCGTTGGTTCGGCAGATCGATCTCCTCCACCTCGTGGAGTACGCGGGCGTCGATTCCGTTGGCGCGGAATGCCTGCGGGCTGCGCGCGATTAGGGAGCGCTCGTCACCGACGAGATTGCCGATGTAGTAAGGCATACCGCAGGCCGAGTAGGAGGTGTGCGGTCCACGCTCGAACGCGACGATGTCGAGGTTTTTGTTCAGACGCCTGGCTTGTGACGCCGCGGTCATCCCGGCCGCATCGCCACCGATGACGACGAGTTTCTGCCGGATTGACATGGTTGACTCCCTCACGAGTGAGGCGCCGGTGCGAGGGCGGCGTGATTGCCGCCCTATATCCATTAAAGCGGATCTCTGGAAGGAATTCCCGGTCTGCGGGGGTACTTTGTGGGCGGACGATCAACCTGTCGCGCAATCACATACGTCGTTCCCGCCAACTCGGGAATGTCTGAACGCTCCACTCCGAGAATTTTGCAGCGCAGCGTTCCCGCTGCTTGACTGGCATCTGCCACCTCTTCGTCGATGTCGGGGCCTTTGGGAAAGATCCCGCGGCCGCCGACTCGGCAGAAGGGCATGCAGATCTCCAACAGTGCCGGGAGCCGTGAGACGGCACGTGCGGTTACCGCGTCGAACTGTGAACGGTAGCGTGCGTCGTGGGCCAGTTCTTCGGCGCGTCCGTGTATGGCCTGTGCTGAGGCGAGCCCAAGCGTCTCGATAACTTGCGTCACGAAGGTCACCTTTTTGGCAGTGGCTTCAATCAGCACGAGATCAATTGTCGGATCGACGATCTTCAGTGGAATGCCGGGAAACCCGGCGCCGGTTCCGACGTCGAGCAGCCTGTTGGTAGTGGCGTCAGATGGCGCCGATCGTCGGATCATCGGCAGCATTCCGAGCGCATCAAGAAAGAGACGCGTTTCAATCTCAGCTGGGTCGGTCACACGGGTGAGATTGAAGTGACGATTGGTGTCGATCAACAGGTCGCGAAACGTCTCCAGTCGCTGGACGGATTCGGCGTCGAGTTCAAAGCCAAATCTGTCTTGGTAGCGTTGGAGGACGGGAAATACATCCATCGTGGTCGATCGCCTTGCACGAAAACGCCGCGGCATAACGCCGCGGCATAATCGTCGTATCCTGATTCAGTCGGCGGTGGCAGTAGCTGCCGCGGCCGTACCGACGAGGACTCTCGCCTTCTCGGCAATGCTCTCCGCGTCGATTCCGGCCTGACGTCGCAGCGAATTCTGCGAGGCATGGTCGTAAAATCGGTCGGCCAGACCGAGGCGCTCGACTGGCACCTCTACCTTCTCGCGAGCCAGCAACTCGAGGACCGCGCTGCCGAATCCGCCCGCGAGTACCGCGTCCTCAACCGTGATCACTCTGCCAGTCTTCTGGATCGACTGGAGGATCAACTCTTCGTCAAGTGGCTTGACGAATCGAGCGTTGATCACCTCGGCGTCGATACCTTGCTCCGAGAGGATTTCTGCCGCGCGTGTCGCCCACAGGACCGTCGAACCGATCCCAATGATGGAGACATCGCTGCCTTCGCGGATCATCTCACCACGGCCGATCGGTAGCGTGTGCGGCTCGGCCAGCATCGACACGCCGACCCCGGAACCACGCGGATAACGGAGCGCGATGGGCCCGGTCTCATGCGCAACCGCAGTGGCCAACATGTGACGCAGCTCGTCCTCGTCTTTCGGTGCCATGACTACCATGTTTGGCAGGCAGCGCAAATAGGAGAAGTCGAACACGCCATGGTGGGTACGACCATCCTCGCCAACCAGTCCCGCTCGGTCCATGGCGAAGACGACCGGTAAGTTCTGAATGCAGACGTCATGAATGACCTGATCGTATGCGCGCTGCAGGAAGGTCGAGTAGATCGTGGCAACTGGCCTCATCCCTTGAGTCGCCAGTCCAGCGGCAAAGGTGACGGCGTGCTGCTCGGCAATGCCGACGTCAAAGAAGCGTGTCGGGTGCTCTTTCGCGAAGGGCAACAGTCCGGTGCCATCCGGCATGGCCGCGGTTATTGCCACGATGCGGTCATTCGTCTTGGCCATCTCCGTGAGCGTGTCACCGAAGACGTCCTGGTACTTCGGCGGGGACTTCGGCGCCCCGGGTTTCTTGATCGAAGCACTGTGGTGCTTGAACGGATCATTCTCCGCTGGTTCGTAGCCTTTGCCCTTGACGGTCACCGCATGCACGAAGACCGGCCCAGGAATGCCCTTGGCTTGCTCGAATGTCTGAATGAGATCGCGGACGTTGTGACCGTCGATCGGTCCCATGTACGTGAAGCCAAGCTCTTCCCAGATCATGGTGTGGTAGACAACCTCTTTGAGGCCGTCCTTCATGCGCTTACCGAGTTCGAGCAATAGATCGCCCTGTGGTACCCGCGAGAGCAGCCGCTCCACTTCGGCCTTGGCCTGGCTATAGCGCTCGTCGGCGCGAATGCGGCTGAGGTACTTCGGTAGCGCTCCGACATTGGGTGCGATCGACATCTCGTTGTCATTGAGCACCACGATCAACGGAACCTGGAGGCTACCCGCGTTGTTGAGCGCTTCGTATGCCATCCCTCCGGTCAGGGCTCCGTCACCGATCACCGCGATCGAGTTGAACCGTTCTCCGCGAAGCTGTCCGGCGACAGCCATGCCCAGCGCCGACGAGATCGAGGTGCTGGCGTGTCCCGCGCCGAACTGATCGTGCTCGCTCTCCTCGCGCTGCAGGAAGCCACTGAGTCCTCCCTCTTGCCGGATCGACGCGAACCGATCTCGCCGACCCGTCAGGATCTTGTGAGGGTAGGCCTGGTGACCGACGTCCCAGACGATCTTGTCCTTCGGAGAGTCGAAGACATAATGGAGTGCCAGCGCCAGCTCAACTGAGCCGAGATTGGATGCGAAATGTCCTCCAGTTTGGCGAAGCACGACGTCGAATATCAACTCTCGAAGTTCACGCGCGACGGTTTCGATCTCTGGAATCGTCAGCGTTTTCAGATCCCGCGGATCGTTGATGCGCTCAAGCAGCATGGACTTGTCCTCCAAGAAGAACGGACCTTGTCGCCCACCGTGGTGGGCCTTTGGGTGATCGTATCAGTGTCCGTGTCCGAACGTCAAACTTCCCCTATTTGGACGGTCGGTTCGGTGTCACGGCGTTATGCCCAGTAACGGTAACCACCGCGCCCATCCTGGTCACGCAATTACGACAGAACGCTATCGGGAGCATACATGGATGAGGCGCTGGCCTTATTGCCGTTCTGTGACTGGGTCAAAACTCCGTCGGGAAGATCGATGATGAACGTGGTTCCCTTTCCGAGTTCGCTCTCGACGCTTACAGAGCCACCATGGCTCACTGCAATTTCCCGAACAATCGAGAGGCCGAGCCCGAAACCGTGATCGTGTCCATTCTCCGACGTACCGTTACCGTTAGCTCGATAGAAGCGATCGAAGATGTGCGGCAGCGCTTCCTTCGGGATTCCCGAGCCGGTATCGGACACACGAATCCGCACTCCAGGATTGGCGTGGGCCACGTCCATGGTTGGCAGCACGTTGACGTCGACCCGACCGCCGGAAGACGTGTGCCGGATCGCGTTACGCACAAGGTTATCGATGGCCTGGTCGATCAATCCTTCGTCCCCATGGATCTTTCGTGAGCCTGGAGTCGGACCGGCAAGGACGATGCCACTGTTATCTGCCTCCACTCGGTGACGACGGATTACGCGCCCGACAATGTCGTCGATGTCCACCTCACGAATCTGCGGATCAGATTGGCCCGATTCCAGGCGTGCCAGTTCGAGAATCTGAATGAGTAGCTCATTGACCCGTTCCGACTCCTCCCCGATGGTGGACAACGCTTCCTGGCGTTGCTCCTCGGTAATGAAGACGCCGTCACTGAGACCCTGAGCGTACCCCTGGATCGACGTAAGGGGCGTGCGAAGCTCGTGTGCGATATTCGCCAGCAATCGTCGCTGGCTGTCATACGTCACTCGCAGACGGGTAACCATCTCGTTGAAGCTGGTGACCAGCCTTCCAACCTCGTCGTCCCCTTCTCCGGGCACCTTGCGATTCAGGTCCCCACTCGCGACTGCGTTTGCGGCCTGCGTCAAGCGAGAAATCGGCAGCGCGATCGATTGGCTCAGGAACAGCGTGGCGATAAGTGCCGCGGCTAGACCGATAGCCAGGGCGAACATCAGCGGCAGGAAGAGTTCTCGCAGCACCGGCGAACCCGTCGGAGCGAGAATGGCAATGTAGCGGTTGCTCACTTGCGAGATAACGCTGAGTACCACCCGGTCTCCGCCGATGGTGCCGACGTACGTGCTGCGGTCGGCTTCAGCCAGGCGACCGGGCACCCCCGAACGATTGACTCGTTGATCGAGCGTGAGGCTCGCCTCGTGTAAGCGATTGATAACCTGCGGCGGGAGCGGTTGATCCGCTTTGGTGTCGTGCAGAACGACACCAGACTGATCCAACAACACCAACCGCACTTTGAGCTGCTTTGCCTGCGCGTCGAGAATCTCGCCCGCAGCCGGCGCGAGGGACGGTCGAACCAGCACGTAACCTGAGTCGGCCGCCACTGGCGCAGACATGTCCTCGAGCCGCCGAATTTCGAGGCGAGTCTGAGCATTTCGAATCGGAATGAAGGCGATGATGAAGGTCAGCGTGAAGGCCAGCAAGATAATGGCGAGGTGGGACACGAGAATGCGCGCTCGAAGACTCTTGAGCATGCTTAGAGCCTCGTGATCTTGATGCGGGTGTCGATTCCCCAGACGCTCTGACCCTCGGGCCGGAATCGATTTCTCACACAGTCGTCGGGAGCGCGGTTCAAGCCGTGACCGGAAACGTTCATCGATGGTGACACGGTTGCGGTTCTCATTTTGCCCCGTGCGTCAACCGGTAGCCAACACCCCGAACGGTCTCGATCTCGGTGTCACTCACGTTTAAGCGAGATCGAAGCCGGTTGATGTGGACGTCAATGGTACGGGTGTCGACATCATACTCTCGCCCCCATACTTGACGCAGCAGGTTCTCTCGCGTCAGGACAACGCCCGGCCGCGAGGCAAGGGTGAGGAGGAGATCGAACTCTTTGGTACGTAGGTCGAGATAGCTATCGCCAATCATTGCCAAGCGCTCGTCCGGCCGGATCGTCAGGTCACCGACCACGATCTCCTGAATCAGGTTCGTGGGACCGTTCGATCGCCGCAGAGCGGAACGCACGCGTGCCAGGAGTACGGCCGGCTTGAACGGTTTCGTGATGTAGTCGTCCGCGCCCAGGTCCAATCCTTCGACAACGTCACGTTCGTCGTCGAGGGCCGTGAGCATCAAAATCGGCGTCGAACTTCGCATCCGAATGGCCCTGCAGACATCGCGGCCGTGGAGACCTGGAAGCATAAGGTCGAGAATGACCAGGTCTGGCTCGCTCTCGCCGAACAACCTGAGACCTTCTCTGCCATCCATGGCAACTTGCGCCTCGTATCCTTCTCGCTCCAGGTAGAGACGAAGTAGTTGTGCAATGTGATGGTCGTCTTCGACGACGAGTATTCGGTCCGCCAATGCTTGGTCCTTCGCGATAACCGCAAATTTGTCCGGATTGTTGATTACCGAACGAATTGGAAATACACAGTTTCTACGCACCACGCTGCTGGCATACGTCGTGCGACCTCGGTTCTCACGGTCCGTTCAATGATATCAGGGCCGGTGTAGGGGTAAGAACAGGGCTTGGCAACCCCTGGCTGGGAATTCAGTCCTCATATCCGAGATCGGGTAACGGTAATGAACATCGGCGAGCAGGAGCTCAAAGTCCTGGTGGTAGAAGACGACGAGGGCATCGCCGACTTAATCGCGTGGGTGCTGCAAGACGCGGGATTCGAAGTCCACACCGAAACAGCTATCGCGGGCGCGCATCGAGCCATCGATGAGTGCCATCCACGCGTGGTGATCACTGATCTGGTTCTCCCAGATGGATTGGGTTCCGATTTCATCAATGAACTCAAACAACAACCCAAAAACAACGACGTTGCGAGTGTGCTGATCTCAGCTCATCCTCAGGCGCTGGCACACGCCAAGGCGTCGAAAGCTGACGCCTACCTATCGAAGCCCTTCGATCTGGACGACTTGAATCGCGTCGTCGGTGATCTTGTGGGCGTCGATCACCTCCAGTAATTCGACTGCATCGAGTCCGGCTAACGCTACGGATTCGAAGCAGGTGGATTGTTGCCATACATCTGCTTAACGACATCCTGGCGCAATGACAGCACGAAATGCGTTGGGTCGGATGGCTGTGCTACCTGACGATTGACCAGGAATTCTGGATACCGCTGCCAGCGTCCAGGATGAATCAGCGAGCCAATCAGGTCCCCGAAGTTTGGGTTCGATAGCGCGACCGGAGTGGTAGTCGCAAGTGGCAATGTGCGCTGGAGTCGATTGGCACTGGACGCAAGCATGCCGGCATGATCCGATCGAGCAATCAGCACTTGCGGCTCCTGAGCCGCCGGAATCTGTTGCGCTGGGTCGACGATTCGGACGTTTGGAAAGTCCCGGAAATACCACTGGAAGGGCTCGGCAATCGACGAATCAATGTAGATCGTCAGACCGTGCCCGCCGGTTGGATCGCGTACGTCCTGCTCGAATGTGGTCATGTCGCGACTCACCGCACGGATCTGGCTCACCGTTAGTCCAACCGCCGGTTCACTGTAGCCGATGGTCAGAGGTTCCCCAGGTCCGACGTTGATGGTGTCCCCGAGTAATGCGCTCCCCCGAATGGCCAGGCCGCTCAATAGCAGTACAACGAAAAGCGTAAGCACCGCGCCCCATCCGTTGAGCGACCGGCGTAACCAGATTGTCAGCGCGAGCAGCGGAGCGAAGATGATGATCGCGACGAGTACGAAGGTCACCAGCCAGTTCAATGTGTCGCTACCGATATCGCTGGAGAGGAGTCCGTAAGTGCTGACGCCAGCGAAGAAGGTGACCGGAACCAGAACCAGGAACAGCGCTCCCCTCGGCGTTACGTATTGAGGCCAGGGCACGCGCGTGACGAGGTCCTCCAAGCCTGCCCCGGCAAGCAGGGCGAGGGGAAGCGCAACGAGCGTGTAAAGTGTCGTCTCTTTGCCGCCTAACAGAGATGCGAACAGCAGCCCCAGAGCGGTCCAGAGAACCAAACCCGTGACGAAGATGCGTGAACTGCCGACACGCCCGTCGTGCCGAAAGAGATAGACGATGGCCGCGATTCCCAAGAGTAGTGCCAGCGTCTCGTCGATCAGCACCTGGAAGATCGCGAGATGCCAGGCATCTCCGGCGTTTGTCAGATGCTGATTCCAGAGTGCGCGGAAGCTTTCGCGGAAGAAATCGGAGAACCCGGCCGGATGAATGAAGAGGCCGGTTGAGACAACCAGGATGGTCACCGCAGCACCCAGAAGCATCAAAGGAATGTCACGGGCGGGTGCATTGCGCTCGTCCGAAATCAGTGCCACCACCACAACGGTGATTGGCAGTGCGATCCAGCCAATGGGAGCTGACATCACCGTCATCGCAGCCGCGACTCCGAACAGGACCGCGAAGCCGGTGGAATGCTGCTGAAGCCAGCGTAGCCCAGCGGCGAACGCGAGCAACGAGCTGAAGACCAACAGTGCTCCGGCATTGGCGCTACGTGACGCCGCCACGAGAGTCGGCGATACCGCGATGATCGCGGCCGTTGCAAGGATGAAGCCGCGTCCGGCAAAAGGTCGAAGCCAGGCGACGAGCGCGATCGTTCCAAGACCCGCGAGCAGCGGAACCAGCCGGACGACCCCATCACTGTTGCCGAACAGAAAGAGTGCCAGTGCAGTCAGCGTGGTTGGCAACGGCGCGCTCCAGGCCGAAGGCGCAACCGAGCCGCCCTGCACCAGTGACAAAGCGTCAGACGCGAGTCGACCTTCACTGGCCGAGAGCGGCCAGGAAGTGTAATTGGCAACGCGCAACAGAAACGCCGCCAGAGCGACGACGACCCAGCCGACACTGATCCAGGAGAGGGACTCAAGGCTGATCGACCGATCGAGCAACGATGGCTGCTCGACTTCGACCAAGTGCCCGTCGATGGTCTCGGCTCCCTGATGCACGCTGAACGCCTCCTCGAGCTTGTCCTCAGGTATTCCGGACAGTCGTTCCTGTGGCTGCTGTTCCATCACTATCAATACCGAATCTGATTGAAATACGGCAACAGATCGTTGCGCACGTAGACTCTAAATCTTACCGATCCAAATCCACTCGGCACCTCACGATAGGCGACCATGCGGAAGATTTTGCCCTGTTCGCTCGGATGCCGCATCGACCAGATACTCGACCAGACGCTGCGGGCGACGTCGAGCAACGTGAACGGCGGCTTCTGGCTGTCCTGATAGTTCTGCCGCGAAGGATCGGTGATATCCGGTGCATAGGCAAATCGACGATAGGTGTTCTCCTCCGGGTACCACCAACGCATCGGGTACTCCGAGTAGGTGTAGTTGGCGTCCAGTTGTTTTTGCATCGCCGGCGTCAGCACATCATCCGAGATGATAACCACTTGCGCTTCGAGGGTAGTCGGCAAGTTCCGTCCGAAGTAATGTCGGTTCGGGAAATCCTTCAGATACCAGTTGAATGGCCACTGTGTGACGTCGTCGTACCAAACGTTCAGTCCCATGCCGCCATCTGCCTGCTGGGAAAGCTGGGTGAGCTGATTGGTCACTAGTGGGACGTCCGGAGACGTCTGCACATAGATGAGCATGTCGCGCGGAATGTCCCCTTCCTGATAGGTCATGCGCCACTCGGCATGCACCTGCGCCAGCATGAAGGCGACCACTCCAGCAAGCAACGCGGCGCTCAGCGCCCGACGACGTCCAACCCGCACGATGCCAAGCAGGATCACGGCGGTGATCGCGATCCAGGGCAGATAGGCGTAGACCCACCAGTGTCGTGCTACTCCAGCCCTCAGGAGGTGCGTATATGTCGTTCCCTCGAGCGTATAGCTACCGTTACTGGCCCAGGCTAGCAGCAGGAAGGCGGTGGCCATGAACATCAGAACCCCACCGCCTACAAGCAGGGTGTCCTGGCGCACACGTGTACTCCAGTTCGCCCAGTGGCGTTCGAGGTATTCGATACCGTCACCAATGAATGTCGCCGCCAGTAGCGTCATCGGAAGCGCGATATGGATGACGTTCCAGGGCATCTTCTCGCCGGCCCAGGACAGGACCGCCAACATGCCGAGTGACCAGTAGAGCAGGAATCCACGCACGTAGATTCGCGAGCTGAGTGGCAACCGGAGGCGCCATCCCCGAATCGCTTTCCAGACTACCGCAATGCCCGCCAGCGGAAAGAGGAGCACCGCGACGAACTCGTATTGCGGCAGGAGCAACAGATAGTAGAACCAGGGCTCCTGCCCGCGTTGCACTCCTTGCTGCCCTAACCAGTACCCGAGAGCGCCGAAGGTGCCGCTTGCGAGTCCTCCCATGTTGGTGAAGAGAGACGTGTAGAGGACGATGAAAATTGCCAGCGCTCCGCCGATGCCGATCATCAGTGCCAGCCGCTCGGAGAGGAGTTCGCGCAACGCAGCGGCCGTCGAGCCCGGCGACGAATCCCCCAGGATTCCTTCCACCCAGTCATCGTCTTGGCCCCGTTTGCGGTTTAACAGCCAGAGGGCGACGACCACGGTCAGAATCGTGATGGCAATGCCATCAATCACCACCGGATGCTCGATTAGCTGCACGACGAAGTGGCGAATCTGCTGACCGGTCGGCTGATTCCAGGGAATACCCGGAAGGGGCGGGGCCCCCAGCGCATGCAACAGCTTGGTCGAAATCAGAAAGGTGAATACGGCAGTTGCGCCGAGCGCCAGCAACGACGGGGCAACGCGAGCGGCGATGGCGATGAATAAGAAGGTGACGAACACGAAGAGGACGATGAAGCTGACCTCTTTGGTGGTGAGCAGGAAACCAACAGAGAGCCCACCCATGATCGCCCAACGCGGCTCTGGCGAGTCGACATAACGAATAGTGGCGATGAAAAGGAGCAATGCCCCCGTCGCGGCGTAAACGTCGTGTCGGTTGAAGCGGCTGTAATAGAGAATAGAAGGGGATACCAGTAAGAGCGTGGATGCCGCAAGCGCTCCCCACCGCCCGAGCAAATTCTCTTTGCGAAGAAGCCACGGCAACATGACGATGATGACACCGAACAACGCCGGTGCCAGCCGCGATGCCGCGTCGGTCGCGCCGAACAGCAGGTACATCAGGGCCGTGATGTGAAACAGGAATGGCCCATGCATCAAGGGATCGTGGATGTAGCCGTTTCCGGTCGCGTAAAGCCAGGAGAAGTAGGAGTGAAGTGATTCGTCGTGATGCAACGCCCGCGATCCGAGATCCCAAAAGCGTGTCACGATGGCCGCGAGGAAGATCACACTATAGAGCAGGTGCTCTAGCCGGAGCTCGGTCTGGAGACGCCGTCCAATACTCTTGCTGGTCTTGGAGATCTGTGGGAACTGAATGGTCTGTTCGAGCGGACTGGCTTCTCCGGTTGAGGTGAGCGGGATGCGTTGCATGAAGCGGAAAATCCGTTCAGATCGGTGGAATTCCTCCGAGCTATCGGGCCGTTCTAACTCGCCGATTCTACACCGACGGTCCGGCGGGCAGCCAACCGGCGAACGTTTCGAGAACCTGACAGTTGGGGCGCAACCTGGATGCTGTTTCCCGGGCCGCCGATACAGTCGGCGGCCCGGACGAAACGTTTGGCTGGATTACGATTCGGGTGACCAGGTTGCGTCCGGATCGAGCGGGTAGATCGGTCGACGCAGATGCTGGTAGTCAAAACTCTGCAGATTCGGACTGCTGATACCTGGTGCGTCAACCTCGATTACCTTGGTGGCGATAGGCTCGAACGCCGCGCGGAAATGGGCGGCACTCTTCAGCACCAGAATGCGTCGTTGAGTCGGCTCAATGCCAAAGGCGCGGAAAAAGTTCAGATCGCTCGGGTGCCCGCGAAGATCGGTCAGTTGCAACTCGATTCCGTTGCGTCCATTGATTTCGAGCACGACGGTGCGTCCGCGGCTGGCCAGTGTTCCGGCACCCATTGGTCCGGCAATAACGAACGTCCCCTCGTGGATCAACCGCACCATGCCCGTCACCTCAACCGGTTCACCATGCAGTCCGTCGTGCTTTCCGCCGACGCTCAACGTCACCGTGGCCCCGACACCGGCATTGATGCAGGCTTCGACTGCCGCGCGATCCATGATTTGCGCAACAGATGCCGAAGTTGCGTTCGCTTCGAGGAGGCCCTTGAGCACGGCGGTTCCGTCTCCAGCGGTACCACTGGCTCCCGAATCGGAAATGTCTGCCAGTACGTAGACGCTGCCTGGCTCACCGGCGAGTGCTTCAGCGATGGCATCAGCTATCGGCGTCGGGTGGATGGTGAAGTCTTCCCGCAGATCCCAACAGATCTGGGCAAGTTCGTTGGCGTATTTTTTCGCCAGTGCCTTGTCGTTGTCGGTGACCACGATAGTCGCGACGCTTGTGTACGGAATATCCGCAAAGGGGAATCCGCCGAGGATCGTGGCCGCGACGACTCCCGGTTCTTTCTCGATCTCCCGCGCGCGGTCGATTGCCTTCTTGAGCGGAGATTGCCAGGTCGTGACCATCGACTGGTTGGGCGCGATCAACGGCAGTTTGACATGCGCCATGGTGGGTTGAATCTCGCCGCGGATCGTCGACAGCAGAATTTGCATCGCCCGCGCCCCGGTTTCTGGCGTGTCGATGTGTGGATACTCCTTGTAGCCAACGAAGGCGGTGGCTTCCTCCATCATTTCTTCCGAGAGGTTGGTGTGTAGGTCGAGGGGGGCGACGATCGGAACGTCTGGCCCTACGACTTCGCGAATCGCGGTGATGAGTGGACCCTCGCCGTCGTCGTTGTGCTCCAGTGCCATGGCGCCGTGGATGCCGAGGAGAACACCATCGACCGGCAACGCGGAGCGAATACCCTCAACGATCTCGTTCTTCATCGTTTCGAAGGCTTCGCGGCTGACTCGACCACCTGGCACTGCCCGACCGTACGTTGTCGGAATCAGCTCAACCTCGTTGGCCTTGGCTTCGGCGATGATTCCGCCGTAGATCGTTCCGGTCCCTTCGAGCGACAGAATCTGGTCGCCTCGATCGATGTGGCTCGAGCCTTTCTGAAAGTCTTCGAGCGAGGTCGGCTCCCATTGGAAGGTGTTGGTCTCCTGCGCGATTCCGCCAGTCACGATTCGGATTGCCATCGCATCTCTCCATCGCTTGTTCGATTTTCCCTGTAATCGCCAGTATCCGCGCCAATCACGAGTACGGCAAGAGCTACCACCTCTCGTGACCACCGCTAATGACTGTTTGCCGCGACCACCTCATGTACTATCTTGAGCAGCGCGTATCGCGACTTGTGCGGTGAAGGAGGAGCCAGATGTCGTCCAACATTGGTGGACTGCCGAAGAAGTGTGTGATCCATATCGTGTCGGACGGCAGCGGCGCCACGTCGGAAGCGGTGGTTGATGCCGCGGTCGTCCAATTCCCAGGCGTTGAATTCGATCTGGTGCGGCACCCGGGTATTCGCACACGCGAGCAGGTTCTGAGGGTAGTGGCTCAAGCTCAACGCGATCACGGCATCATCGTCCACACGATTGTGATCACGGGAATCCGTCGCCTTCTGCTGCGAGAGTGCCGCCAGCGGGTGCTGGATCACGTCGATCTGACGGGTCCGCTTCTGGGGAAGGTGTCGCAGCACGTCGAGATGCGGCCCATCTTGCGTCCTGGGGCGTCACGTGGCCTGAGCGACGAGTATTTTCGGCGCATCGAGGCGATTCAATACACGGTGCGTCACGATGACGGCCAGGGACTCGATACCTTGAACGATGCCGACATCGTGCTGGTGGGCGTATCGCGAGCGTCAAAGACACCGTTGAGCATCTTCCTGTCGCTACGCGGCTGGCGAGTCGCCAACATTCCGATCGTTCTCGGGGTGAATCCACCGAAGCAGTTGTCCGAAGTCGATCAAACTAAGGTCGTGGCACTCATGATCAGTGCCGACGAACTCACGCGCATTCGGCAACATCGGGTGAAGGCATTGGGGACCTACACCACCGGTGAATACGCTGATCCGGACAAGGTGCAAGAGGAATTGACTTACTGTCGCAGACTGATCCGTCGCGGGTACCCCTGGCCCATTGTCGAAGTGACAGGAAAGTCGATCGAGGAATCGGCCAAAGAGGTCATCGCGCTGATCGAGAGCCAGCGGACGAAGGCGACGTTCGATGAGTTCGACCTGCCTTCGCCGCTCGATGATCTCTATCCATTCCTCAGAGAGTAGCCACGCGACGGGATTTGGCTACGAGGATCCAAGCTTGCGCCACCAGGCGGGGATGGCATATGCGTCCTCCTCGCCATACGCGTATCCCGCCCACTCCACTAGCTTGGTTGCCCGGAGCAGGTCTGGGATGATCTGGCCATGAATGACCATCTTGGCCAATATCTCGTCTGATTCTGGCCAGAGGTGCACCGCTTCGACGTAAGCCTCGGCACAGGCGGAATCCTGCTGCATCACGTCGACGAATTCGACGGTGGTGAACTCGTCGACGTTGATCCGGCTGACCACCGAGGCGATATGTGGTTCGAGCAGTAAGGTCGCCTCGGCGATCGGCTCTTCTTTCGGGTCTCTCACGCGTCTCGCTCCATGGCCGACTGTTTAATCACCCGCCGTACCGTTGCCCGCCACGCCACCATCCTCGACAGTTGCGACCGGTTTCACGACCGATGTCAACTTCGAATCGAACTTATCCAGAAACGGCGTGATCAGATCAAGTGGTACCGGGAAGATAATCGTGCTGTTGCGCTCGGCCGCGATCTCGTTCAACGTCTGGAGATAGCGGAGCTGCAGAGCGCCCGGTGAATCTGAGATGATGCGTGCCGCGTTGCCCAACTGGGCCGCGGCGGAGAACTCGCCTTCGGCGTGGATGATCTTGGCTCGCTTCTCGCGTTCGGCTTCGGCTTGCCGTGCCATGGCCCGTTGCATGGAGTCGGGAAGCTCGACATCCTTGACCTCGACGATGCTGACCTTGACGCCCCACGGCTCTGTCTGGTCGTCGATGATCGCTTGAAGCTCCTGATTGATCTTCTCTCGCTCCGACAACAGTTCATCGAGCTCCGCCTGACCCAGTACGCTCCGCAGCGTCGTCTGGGCGATCTGTGAGGTGGCGCGAATGTGGTCCGCCACGTTCACGATTGCGGCGTTTGGATCCATGACGCGGAAGTAGGCGACGGCATTCACACGGATGGTGACGTTGTCGCGCGTGATGACCTCTTGCGCCGGAATATCGAGGGTCAGCGTTCGCAGGTCGACCTTGACCATTCGCTCGACGAATGGGATCAGAATGATGACTCCAGGTCCTCGCGGCCCGGTCAATCGGCCCATACGAAAGACGACGCCGCGCTCGTACTCCTGGACGATCTTGATCGTCGAGCTGATCACGATCAAGAGAAAGACGACGATGATACCCAGCGCGACCCATACACCCATGTGTTTCTCCTCTAGTGTTCCGCGACGCCTTGTCGCGTCACCCCGGCTGTGTCCGACGGCGTCATTGCACCGTCGAGATTCGATTCTCCACCCATTATCTGCGACGTGATGCTTTCCGCTGGCTCGACGAGCGCGGTTAAGCCTTCAACGTCGATGACGCGAACCATCGTGCCCACCGGAATATCATCTCCCAGCGTTCGAGCGTGCCACAGCTCTCCAGCTATGAAGACGAATCCGTCCGGCGTCAGTGCCGATCGTACCTCCCCGTGAAGCCCGCGCATTCCCTCCTGTCCGGTCGTACTTCGCTTTGTGCGTGTGCGCAGTACCGCTCCCACCGCGAAGAGGAAAAAGGCGGCGATCAGCAGGGTCACGCCCGCGATCGCGAAGCGCGAGATGCCGCTGGCCGGCCGATCGACCGAGTTGGAGAGCATGAACGATCCGAACGCGAAGGATGCGATCCCTCCAAGCGTCAGTGCTCCATGACTTGGTACATAGGCGTCAATCAGGAAGAGTACGAAGGCGAAACCCATGAGTAGCACACCGGTCCAGCTTGGGTCCAGCTTCTGCAGCGAAGAAAGCGCCAGCAGAATCGATACACCTCCCGCGACTCCCGGAATGATCGCGCCTGGATTCGCGAGTTCGAGAAAAAGACCGGTCATGCCGATCGTTAGTAAGAGGTAGGCGATCGTCGGTTCGCTGATTGTTTGCATCAGTTCTTGTGGCAGGGTCATGTCGATGCTCGCTTCGTTGCCTGGCTGGATGGTCCGAGTCTATTTCGGCCATGTCTGATGGAAAATGCCGCACGTCTTGCGCGTTGAATGGTGTCTGATACGTTGGCCTCAAGCAGTCTTGTCGTCGAGATCTGGGCTACCCCGGCAAGTCCGAGGTTGTTTGAGGCAGATGAGGAGCCGGAAGCGCTCATCCCGTAGGCGATGAGTTCCCGAGGGCGTCCATCTGAAGTGATCCTATGCTCAATGGCCGACTCGAATGAGCAGATCATGGCCATTCCTCTCAGATCAAGGCAATTATACGAAATTCGTGCGTCGCTCCGAATGATTTCGGCTGATTCGAGCGGGATGATTCGCGCACCGTGGCTTCATGCAGCGCATGGGGGCCGACCGTTGACAAGCTTCGCATGGGCGAAATAGTCATAATGGGCTACTGAAACTGGTGCCGCGATGCCCTAGTTTTGGCTATCGGGAATTGCGTTCACTCGAGGCGTCGCGAGGCTATTGTGGCGGCGCAAACTCGATCCTGGAGCTCGAACATGGGGACTATTCGTCGCGCCGTTGGGCTTTTCGCAATGCTTTCGTTGTGCCTGATCCCTGCCGTACAGCAGGCTTCCGCGGCCAGTATCGGTTCCTACGCCTTCGAGAAGATCTGGAGCCGAACAGACCAGCCCGTCGCGTCGCAAGCCGTGAACCGCACCTGGATGTGGGGACCTCAGCCGTTCACCAACGTCATGGTCGAGCCCTATGCTCAGGGCAACGTGGCGGGTCAGACTGGTGTGCGCCGCGTACAGTACTTTGACAAGAGCCGCATGGAGATCACTGATTCCACCGCAGACCCAAACTCTGAGTGGTACGTAACCAACGGTCTGCTGGCGAAGGAGATGATCACCGGACAGATGCAGATTGGCAACGACTCCTACGTCGATTACGGTCCGGCTCAGATCAACGTCGCCGGTGACGAGAACGATCCTAACGGCCCGACCTACGCTTCATTCACCAAGTTGATGAACTACAAAGCGTTACCCGATGGCTGGACGATAACCCAAACGGTCGATCGCAGTGGCCACGTCGGTAGTGATCCGTCGCTCAAGTCGTTCGGTGTCACTGCCGGGAACTACGTAGCTGCGACCAAGCACGACGTTGCGTCGGTCTTCTGGGATTTCATGAACTCGTCTGGTCCGACCTTCAATGGCTATCAGACGGCCGATGCCAAGCTCTTCAGCAATCCCTTCTTCGCCACCGGCCTGCCGATCACGGAGGCGTACTGGACGACGGTGAAGGTCGGTGGTACACCACACAACGTGCTCGTTCAGGCCTTCGAGCGTCGCATTCTTACCTACACGCCAAGCAATCCCGATGGTTGGAAAGTTGAGGCTGGGAACGTCGGTCGACACTACTATCAGTGGCGATATGGTTCCGGCTCCGCGAGCAACTTCTCGACATCCGATACCAGCATGACCAAGGATCTGAACGGCAATTGGGTCTTCCTGGGCGACGTGACCAACAACGCGAACGTCGCGTTTTCAGGTGTCACAGTTACGGTGAAGCTGCTAGATTCGAGTGGCGGTCAGGTGGCCAGCAAGTCAGCCTATCTTGACTTTTCGTCGATCCAGCCGGGACAGACGCTGCCGTTCCGGGTCTGGTTCGATACCGGCGCGAGCTATGATCACGCACAGACGACCGTTACTGGTGATGCCGCTCCCGCCGCTCAACCCGCTCAGTTGACGCTGGTCAACTCGATCTCATCGTACCTCGCAAGCGGCGACTATCACGTTCAGGTGGTGGTGCGAAACGACTCGTCGCAGGCGATCTCGCGACCGTCCTACACGGTGATCATCTTCCGCTCGAATGCGCAGATCGTCGACTACAATTCCGGGTATGTGAAGCTAGGCACACTGCAGCCAGGTGAGACCGCGACCATCGACGTGACGTTCTACAATCCGCCGAAGGATCTCGGGGGATATCGAGTGTTCGTCGGCGAGTGAGGCTACCGCCGGTTAGTTGACCGGCGGTGGGAAATTGTGCTCGATGTTGGTGAAGGTGAGAGTCTCGCCGAGATCCGCAATGATGTCGTCATCGATCTTAGGTCCGGGCTGTCGCGCGAAGGAATGATCGATCAGTCCACGACGACGCAGAATCTCTTTACGTACGGCGACGCCGAGCCTGGGCTGCCCCTCAAATACGAGCACGGGCAGATAAGTGTAATAGGTTCGGGCGGCACGCTGCCGGTCACCGCTGCTCCAAGCGTTCCAAATCTGGACCAGCACCTCGGGAAACGCGAACCCAGTCATGGCTCCGCTCCCGCCGCGCCGCAGTTCATCCAGCAGATACATTCCGCCGAGCCCACCGACGATGGTCACGCGATCGCCCGTAAGCGCGAGCGTCTGCGCGAAGCGCTGCGGCGTGGGTGGGTCTTCGAGCTTGATGGTGGTGATACTCGGCACCGCCTCAACCAGATCTGCCATCGCTCGTGGTGAGAGCGTCACACCATTGACCGGGGGATAATCTTGCAGCGTGATCGGGATACTGATAGCTTCGCCAATTCGACGGAAGTGTTCGATCATCCCCGGTCCTGGCTGCGAGAATGTAGGAGGCGCGATCATGACGCCTGATGCACCGGCTTCCTCGGCTTGCTGACAGGCGGCAATGGTGGTGTCGGTGCCGTCGCGCGATGCACCGACAATAATTGGAACGCGCCCGCCATTGACCTCCATCACGATTTCAGTCAGTCGGCGTTTCTCCGGTTCGGTTATCTTCTGCGCCTCGCCGGCAACGCCGAGAATGGTGATGCCGGAAATCCCTGTGCGAATCACGGCGTCGGTCAAACGGCGCAGGCTCGTTTCGTCAAGAGAGCCATCCGGTGTGAACGGTGTGGTCAAAATATTGTAGATGCCTCGCAGTGACTGCACCTGATCTCCCTCCCACGGTTCAGTTGTTAGGTGTCGACTTTCAGGAACGCATGATCGCATAGAGGTCGCTGACTTGAACACATCAAGCAGGTTCGAGCGGGAACACGACTAGTTCACCGAGACTATCGACCCATCGACTCCCTTCACCACGTCGATTCGCGTCGGGAAGACGTCTTTGAGTTCGGCGATGTGGGTGATGACCAGGATCATGCGAAAATCAGGCTCGACCGCGCGAATCGCTTCGATCAACCCGTCGCGACCCCGCGAATCCTGTGTGCCGAAACCCTCATCGATGACCAGTGTCTGCAGCCGTGCCCCGGCGCGTTTGGCCAGCAACATGCTGAGCGCTACCCGAATCGCGAAATTCGCGCGAAAGGCCTCGCCGCCACTGTACAGTTCGTACGGACGACTACCAACCTCATCGCTGATCACGATATCGAGAGTCTCGATCGTGCCTTCGCCGCGCACGGATTGTCGCTGGGTGCGGAATTCGACCCGCATGGTATTCCCGGGCATCTTGTCCAAGATGCGATTGGCCTCATCCTGGAGCTCCGGCACGACGTTTTCGATAATCATGGCCTGGATGCCCCGCTTGCCGAAGGCGAGCGTGAGCTCGTCGAACGTCTTAAGCTTCTTCAGCCACACGGCGTCGGTCCGCTTCACTCGCGGCACGTTCTTCTTCGAGCGCTTCCAGGTCGCGCACCCGTTGTTGCGCGGCACCGAAGCGCTCCTGTAGCTCGCTGCGCTGCCGTTCGATGCGTGTCACCTCGGCTGACAGCACGTCGTTCTCTTCGCGCGCCTTTTCAAGTCCTTCGAGTTGGCCGCTAAGGTCGGCTTCCTGACGTGCTTTCGCTTGGCGCACCTGCGATCGCTCAGCACGGGATTCCTCGATCATGGCGAGATGCTGTCGATCCGACTCGAGCGCGGCACCTGCGGTCAGCAGCGCGCTGATTTGCTGCTCGACTCCGGCCAGTTCGGCGATGCGACTCTGCACCTGGCGGTGCCGTGCCTCGTCAAATGGGATCGCCACCAGATGCTGGTCGATCTCCTGCAGCCTGCGGCGCTCCCCGGGCGCGATCGAGTTTCCCGCGAAGCTTTGCGGAAAGCTCGGCTTCACGCGCTCGAAACTCCGCGACTTCGGCCTCGGCTCGCATGGCGACGGCCAACCGCTCGTTGAGCGACGCTTCGCTGCGGGCGAGCTGTTCGAGTCTCTGCCGGAGTCGCTCAACCTCTTGAGATTCCTGTTTGTTTTGGTGGATGTCGGCGTCGATACGAACAATACTCGTACGGTTCTCCCGGAAGCGATTGCCCAGCGCGGTGCCTTCGATCTTGTACTCTTCGCCGAGACGTTTGCGCTCTTCAGGTCCGAGTTCTTGCTGACAGACCGGGCAGACGGCCGTGGCCTGATCGAGCTGGTCGATCTTGCCCTTGAGAACGTTCATCTCTTTCTTGAGCTGCTCGTTCTCCGCGCTTAGCTCGCCGCGGCGGGTTTCAAGCGCGGATTGTGCGACGCGCAGAAGTTCCAGCTTCTGCATTGGATCGCCAAGTCCCGCGATCTCGGCTCGCAAATTAGCCTGCTCTGCTTCGATCTGCGTTCGGGCGCTCGCGGTGCGCGAGAGACCCTCGATTCGATCTCGCACCGATTGCAATTGGCTCTGAATGCTATGCAGCGCCTGCTGGATTGCCAGTTCCACGGTCCGACGTTCCTGGAGCAGCGATTGGCGCTGTGCCAGTGCCATGCCCACCTGCTCTTGTTCCCGACGCAATTCCACGAGCTCGCGGTGTCGTCCTTCGATCTCCTCGCGCCGAGCCAGTACCGCTCTATGCTTTTCGATACGAGCGGACGTTCGCGTCACCTCGTCGCCAAGCTTGGCGATCTCTCGGTCCAGTGACGTCATTTCCTGGCGGATGTCATCCCGTTGCCTGGCTGCCGCTTCCAATCCACGCAATCGCTCGTGTACCTTGCTCGCGCGCTCCGTCATCTGATCGACTTCGTCAGCGATATCAATGAGCTGCTGACTCAGTTTTCCCACGTCGTCACGGCGCGCCGGGAGTTCGGCAAGGCGGGCATCGAAGCGTTCTATGTCGGCATCAATCTGGCGGATTAATCGTTCGCGGTCTCGAAGCTGTTGTCGGGCCAGTTCCTCGAACCGATCGTAATCGGAGAGATTCAGGATTTCGCCGAGTGTCTGCTTGCGCAGCGCAGGCGTCTTCGTCGTAAACTCATCGGCTCGACCCTGCAGGATGAACGCAGAATTGATAAAGGTGTCGTAGTCCATCTTGAGCAGTTGGTCGATGGTCCGTTGAGTTTCCCGAGCCGTAGCGCCACCGATCGTGCGCCAGAGCTCGCCGTCCAAGATTTGAATATCGAGCGAAAGGGGTCCGGCTCCGGAGCGAGTTCGGCGTCGGGTAACGCGATAGTCCTGGTCATTCAGCTCAAAGCCAAACGTGACTTCCATTTCTGTCGCGTTAAGCGCGATGAGTTCGCGGTCACTATTAACCCGGGCTTTACCCCAGAGAGCCCACGTTATACAGTCGAGGAGAGCGGATTTGCCCGCGCCGTTGTCGCCGGAAAGGCATGCGACGCGAATTCCGCGCAGGTCAAGGTCGACTCCGGCGCGATAGCACATGAAATTACGCACGCTCAGAGATGTTGGGATCATGTCTCACCAATAGAGCCGGGTTAGGGCAGTCGTTGAGGAAATTCAAAGTACGTCCGAACAACGCTTAAGTATACCTTCCCGGTCATCTCGACCGTTCGCGACAGTGGGATCGGCGGAGTGGATCGAGATGTGATCACGCAATTCGTGAAGCTATCCGTGACATAACGTCCGAGCACCAATTCATAACGAGTCAATGCCAGTGAGGAGCAATCGTCTCTCATGAGTGACCGACACGAAACGTTTCGTGACGACGAGAAGCCAGACGCAGAACAGAACGAGGTCCGGCACCCGCTGGCGGAATCCCGCGTCGAGGATCAGGACGAGGACCAGAGCCTCAAGGAGTACACGTCGGAGCAGGACCTCGACGAATTGGCCCGCTTCGATCCAACAGTCGTCACGGATCCGGTGCGGCTCTACCTGCGCGATATCTCCAAGGTGCCACTGTTGACGGCTGAGCAGGAGGTCGAGCTTGCCAAGCTGGTTGAGCAGGGGGACGTTGACGCTCTCCAGCGGTTCGTTCGCGCCAACCTGCGGCTCGTGGTGAGTATTGCGAAGCGCTATCTTGGCCGAGGGTTATCGCTGCTCGATTTGGTTCAGGAGGGCAATCTGGGTCTGATGCGGGCCGTCGAAAAGTACGACTGGCGCCGCGGCTATCGTTTCAGCACCTACGCCACCTGGTGGATCCGCCAGGCGATCTCTCGCGCCATCTCCGACCAAGGACGCACCATCCGGCTTCCCGTGCATATGGCGGATAGCATCACACGCTATCGCCGGGCTCAGTCCCAACTTACGCAGGAACTTGGCCGCCCACCACAGCCCGAAGAACTAGCCGAGGCGATGAGTATTCAGCCGGAAAAGGTGGAGCAGATCATACAGGCGGCGCAGCGCACCATCTCGCTTGACTCGCCGCTGAGCAGCGAAGACGAGACTAATCTTGGGGACATCATTGCTGACGAGGTCACACGCGGCCCGCAGCAGCTTGCCGAGGAGGTGCTGCTCGCTCGAGACGTAGCCGAGGTGCTGGAGTGCTTGAACCCTCGACAGCGTTTGGTGCTGCAGCTTCGGTTTGGTTTAGGCAATGGGACGCCGCACACGCTGGCGGAGGTTGGCGCGCAGTTGAATATCAGTCGCGAGCGGGTGCGACAACTGGAGAATGAGGCGCTGCGCAAGTTGCGTCGAGTAGGGGTCCAGCGGTTGGCGGCCTACACGTCGGAACTCTGACCTCGGCCAGATGCGTCGTCCTGGAGATCCGTGGTCGTACGTTCACCTTCAATCGTCGCTCAGCAGCCAATCGAGAATCGCCATGCGCACGTAAACGCCATTGCGCGCCTGGCGAAAATAAGCGGCGCGCCTATCCTTGTCGACATCCGGATGGATCTCGTCTACGCGCGGTAGCGGATGCATCACGATGGCGTTTGGGTTCAGCACGTTCATCGCTTTGGTATCGATCACGTACTGTCCGCGCGCTTTCTCATATTCGGCCTCGGAGGCAAATCGCTCGTGCTGGATGCGTGTCTGATAGACCACGTCGACATCTGGCAGCACGCTCAGGAGATCGCTCTCTTCTTCGAACCCCACATGCTTCGACTCAAGCTCAGACTTGACGTCGTCACCCATGCGCACGTTTGGCGGCGAGATGAAGACCAGGTCGATGCCGCTCGCCTGAGTGAGAAGGAGCGCGAGCGATCGAGGGGCGCGTCCATACTTGAGATCGCCGACCATGGCGATGCGGAGATTGTCGATTCGGCCCAGTTCATGGCTGATGGTGTAGAGGTCAAGCAGCGCCTGGGTCGGGTGCTCGCGCGCTCCGTCGCCGGCGTTGATTACCGGAATGTCAATGACGTCGGCGGCCCGCGAAGGTATTCCCGGTTCTGGGTGTCGCATGACGATTGCGTCTGCGTAGGACTCGACGATGCGAGCGGTGTCCTCGATCGTCTCACCTTTGGCCCAGGAAGACGTTTCAATCGCGTTTTCTGCGGTCAGTACTGAACCGCCCAATCGAGTCATGGCTGACTCGAAACTCAGGCGCGTACGCGTGCTCGGTTCGAAAAAGAGCGTTGCCAGGATCTTCCCGCTCAGCCGATTCGAGCCACCGGCCTCAGCGATGATGCGCATCTCATCGGCACGAGTGAACAGCGAGTCCAGCTGCGGTCGATCAAACTGCCGGACTTCGAGGACATTTCGCAGGCTCCGCATTCCGCCTCCATGTCGCGATGAACAAATTGGCCAGGGGCATTATACCCCTGGCCGTGTACGGTCACTCCTCATATGTGGTCCTGATTGACCGCAAACCAACCCAATGTCCGTGCGCAGGTTATCTGTCCAATACCGAGTGAACCTGGTTGGCGCCAACCTATCGCATGGTGCTTGGCAGGATGTTGAGCTCGGCGCGGTACTTGGCTACGGTGCGCCGGGCAATGCGAATGCCTTTCCGGCTGAGCATGTCACAAATCTGACGGTCGGTCAGCGGCTCCGACTCGCCCTCGATCATCTCCTTGATGACGTCTTTGACGCTCAGAGACGGAGTGAAGAAATCGCTGAAGGGAATCACCCGGCGGTTGGGCAGCATGACGAATTTGTTGGCGGTAGCTCGGCTCACCGTCGATTCGTGCACGCCAACTTGCTGCGCCACGACGGCACGGGTGAGCGGTCGCAACTCTCGCACACCACCGCGCAAGAAGTCTTCTTGCAGCTCGACGATGCACTTCGAGATCTTGAACAGCGTCTCTCTCCGCTGGCTGATGTTCGACATAAAGAGTTTGGCGCGATTCACGAACTCACGAATATGCTGCCGCTCATCGTCGTTGAAGTCACCTCGGGTGCGACTACGTCCGATCTCACGGGCGATCCGGCTATACAGCGGATTGGCCCGCAGATGAAACTGACGCGTGTCGACCACTTCGACGTGCAGATTGCCGTCTCGCAGGCTGACGATCACATCGGGCGCCACGTAAGGGGAACGAAGCGGCGTCTTCCAGGAGCGTGCTTCCTGACTCTGCAGCGGGAAGGGGTTGAGGTGGGTTCTGATGAACTCACGGGCGGTTTCGACGTCTTCATGTGAAATATCGAGCTCTTTGGCAACGTAGCCGAACTTGTGCGCACCGAGCTCATTGATGTATTCGCCGACGATCGTTTCGACGGCCGGGGGCACATCGATCCCGGTAGCGATCAGGTAGCGAATCTGGAGCAGCAAGCACTCTTGCAGGTTGCGCGCGCCGACTCCCACTGGGGCCACTGACTGAATCTTCTGGATGACCTTCTCGACGTACTCAGGCGTCACGTTGAAGAGCTCGCAGACTTCTTCAACACTCGCTGAAATGAACCCGCGCTCGTCGAGGGAGCCGATCAGATACTCCGCCACGCGCAAATCGCCATTCACGCAGAGTGTCGAGACATCTGACAGAATCTGTTGCTCGAGTGTTAGCTCTGACGCCACGAGCGTCATCGGATCGAAATCGTCACTGTCACCTCGGCTCGCCGGGGGAGCGGTGTACATTTGCTCCGGAAAATCTTCGAACGGCTCGTCGGCCCGTTCTTCCTTCTGGGTGACCAGGCAGTTCGGGCAGTAGGAACCTTCCATCACGCCACCGCAAATCGGACAAATCTGATTGTCTTCCATCTCGAGCGCCGGATTCTCGTCGAGTTCCTGCTCGATAACTTCCTGCAACTCCATGCGCGAGAGACTCAGAATGTAATTTGCCTCGATGAGACTTGGCGAGACCCAGAGTCTCATCTCTGGGTTCATTTCGTATCCGACTTCCATTCCTGGCATAGACGTTATCTCCGCTCACGGTGTCCGCTGTCGTACGAATTTGCGTTCAGAATTTCGGCAGTCAAGGATGATCGTGTGTTTTCTCAGGCGATCGTGGTTCCCGATCATTGGGGCCGGAATGCCCCGGACTTCCAGTATAGAACCGAATCAAAACGGTGGCAAGAATCTTGCTGAACCTTTCAATTACGTCACGTCAACGCCGGTTGACAATTCATTCCTCTGCCTCGATGGATCACACCGAACACGCATTACGCAATCGATGTGCCATCGTGCTGACCTCGAGGCGGATCCGTCCCCCTCGGAGTTTCGTGCCTGTCATGATCACTGGCCCATTTCGGTGATATGATCGTCTCCTGTGATGAACCTGAACGCGAGACGCGGCTGGACACGTCTCGGTTCGCGCTCTAACATCGGCCGGATTGATTCTGGCCAGACGGTTCAATCGCGTCGTGAAGGGACCGCATTTGACGTCGGGCGTTCGCGTCGCCACGATTCGCGGCATTGAGATACGTATCCATCCGACGCTACTGATTGCCGTCGTCTGGGCGATCTGGTACTGGGGCATCGCGGCTGGCCACGGAGTTCAGGGTGCACTCTTCGGGGTGTTTCTGCTGTTCGAGATTTTCGTCTGCGTGGTGGGACACGAGTTGGCCCATGCCTTCCTGGCGTTACGATACGGCCTCGTCGTACACGACATCACATTGCTCCCAATCGGCGGAGTCGCGCGAATCGAGCACGCGCCGGTCAGTCCGCGTAAAGAAGCTATGATCGCGTTGGCGGGGCCGATCCTCAACGTGGTCGTTGCCCTGGGCTTGCTGCCTTTGGTCGTCGCCATCGTCCTCTCCCGCCATCTCACCAGTCCGATTGCCATCCTTGGAATGGTCCAGGAGACCGGTTTTGGCGGGATGCTAATGCATCTGCTGCTGGCCAACCTGATGCTGGCGCTGTTCAACCTGGTGCCGGCCTTCCCAATGGACGGGGGCCGGGTGCTTCGCGCGGGACTGTCATTGGTGAGTAGCCGGGTCGTGGCCACCCGAATTGCGGTAACGCTAGGTCAGGGTTTCGCGATCCTGCTGGTAATCGGTGGCATCTATGCCCGCGACGTCGTGCTTCCACTTGTCGCGATCTTCATTGTGGTGGCGGCGTACGTTGAGTCACTGGTTATTCAGGTGGAGTCGCGGCTGCGCAGCTTGCGTGTCGGGCAGTTCGCGCTTTGGGATTTCGGCGGGATTTCGCCGGATTCTCCGCTGAGCTACGCTATTCGCGGTGGGTCGCGTGATCTGGCGGTTATCGAAAACGGTGTCGTTGTCGGCATGCTCTGGCGTGACGACGTGCTCGCCAAGTTGGGGAAGTCGCACCGATTGAAGGTGCGCGACCTGATGGATTGTGATGTCACGCCAATGAGCGTGGATAGCTCGGTCTACGACGTGCACCGATTCATGATCGCGACTCAGCGCCCGACGATCCCGCTGACCGACCGTGGCATCTATCGGGGCGTCTTCACTTCCGACCGCCTGACCCACGTTCACCGTTACATTCAGGAGCGTGCGTCGGTCCGCGATCGCTATCGTGGCATTGCCGTTGCCCTTGGTCTCCTCGGACGCTAGGCCTCTGAGCTCGATGTTGCATCGGATCCCCCTGACGTCTCCGTGTACTCAAGGACGATGACCCAGTTCCGTGACGCCAACACCAATCCGGTATCCAATTTGAGACAACTCGGACGATGCGTCTGCAGGGGATTGCAGCGATACTGGCCGGCGCGCTTGCTGCGGCCCCGGGCCGGGTCTGACGACGGACGATTCGGTATGAGACCGTATTGTCGAACGCACAGCGTCACCGGTCCTGAGGCGTGATCAGTATTTTGATTCGTCGCATCTGAAGACATCGATCGCACCCCTCGAGGGGTGCGATCGAATCAACCCGCTGCTCGATTTGGAGCCTAGCGCTACGACGAAGGTGTAGCCGTTCCCGTTGGCGTCGCGTCAATCGTGGTTGATGTCGGCGTTGCAGACGGGGCAGCGCCAGTTGGGCTGGCAGTCGGTGTTGATGGCTTGTGTGCCGGTGGAGGCAACAACTCCGATAGCAGCGGCCCGACGATGCGCGTGACCGGTGTGCTCGGCGTCGGCGTGGCGGACGGAGCGGTTGTCGCGATGATCGACGGCGTCGGCGCGGTTGCCTGACTTGCGCTTGGCGTCGAGGTGTTCGTTGGCACCGGGGTCGTTGTCGCCGCCGCGTTGGGCGTTGGCGTCTTGGTTGCTGTCGGAGTCGCCGTTGGCGTTGTGCCCGCCGCTGGCGTGGCAGTTGGAGTTGGTGTTGAAGATGGGTTCGGCGACTGGTTCGCTGACGACGTCTGAGTTGACGTAGCAACCGGAGTTGGAGACGGCGTGGTCGCCGGGGTTGGCGTCGCTGAGTTGCCAGCCGTGCTTGTCGGAGACGACGACGCGACAGGAGTCGCGGTCGGAGTTGGCGATGGTGTGGCCGACGGCGTAGGACTCGGCGTCGACACGGCGGTCGGCGTCGTTGCCGGAGACGCCGCTGGCGTGGGAACTGAAATGTTCGTTGTCGCCTGCGTCGTCGACGTGCCGGTGTTGTTTCCCGGGGTGAAGACCGCGGTCCCAGTGTTCGGTGTCTGGAAGGTCGTCGACGGGATTGGGCTCGTCAGTGACGGCGCGGTTCCTGTTTGAAGCCAGGTGGTGAAGTAGACGTAGAGCGTCAGGACGCGAGAGACGTAGTCCTGCGTGCAGGTGCCGAGGACGTCGCAGCCTGAGCCGAAATAACGAGCGACTGCGTCCTGGAGCGTTCCACCGGTTCCCAGCGTCTCAGCAAGGTAACGGGCCGCCGCGTCGATGTTGCTCGCCGGGTCGGTCCACTTGGCTTGAGGCACACCGAGACGCGTCAGCTGTGATGGCATCATCTGCATCAGACCAAGAGCTCCGGCAGGAGAGACAGCGCTCGGGTTGCCGCCTGACTCGACTGACATGATCGCAGCCAGCAGTCCGGCCGGAACGTTATGCGCCCTGGATGCTTGAACGATCAGCGACTGCCACTGCATTACCCCAGCGTAGGCCGGTTCGGCTGCCGCGGTGCTGGTGGCGAATTGAATCGATCCCGCTAGCCAGGCGATCGGATCGATTGTGGTGTTGGTCGCAACCACCCGCACCGAAAAATGCAGATGTGGACCGGTCGAGTAACCGACAGATCCGACTGCCGCGATCACCTCACCGGCGCCCACGTGGTCGCCTACCTTCACGAACGACTTCTCCCAGTGCAAGTAGACGGTCTCGTAACCGGCGTTTGCACCATTATGGTCGATGATGATGGTCGGATTCTTACTGGCGGTGGAGTCCACTCCGGCGAAGATGACGGTGCCTGACGCCGCAGCGACGATGGGAGTGCCGAGTGGAGCGGCAAGGTCGACGCCGTCATGGAAACTGGGTCGATCGGCAGGACAGAAGCTTGGGCTGGGATAGCCCGAGTTCAACGGCACGCACCCGAAAGGCTGCGTCATGACGTAGCTTCCGACGAGCGGAAAGACTCGAGAACCAGCCGAGAATGGCGAAAGAACCGATGCGGTCGTCGCCGATCCGAGGCTGGCGAACGACGGCGTCACCGATGTGGAGAGTTCGGCGGCCGTGGTAGCTCCTTCGAAACCCCCGTCATCTGGCACCCACGTCCAGGAGAAGAACGTCCGCGTGATCGGGCTGTAGTTCAGATACCATGATCCTCGTGTCCAGCGTTTCACACCCGGTTTCTGCGTATCGATCAATTTGCGCGGTCCGTTGTCCAGGTGGGCGTACGCAGCGGTAAGGGCCGGATTGCCTGGCCCTCCGAGGATGCTTGGCGGGCCCTCTTCATCCATCGCGACCTTGATGCAATCGGCGCACGAGTCATTGCCAGACAGCGTGCGAACGCGCGTGGCCACGTATGTCGCGGCGGGCAACGGCTTCCCGACGCTGTAATCGTAATTCGTACCGGTGAAGCGTTGTGTCCCGTCGTACGAGAGGGTGACCCAGTGCCAGGTCCCCTCTTCGCTCCACGACATGTGGGTGCTGAATGCTGGAGGTACGACGGAATTGGCACTTCCCGCGGGAACAATTGGGGCAGCGTAGGCGATGTTGGCAGTTTGGACTGGAACGGCGAGCAACATCACCACGACGGCGAATGTCGTCGCCAACTGCTTGAATGCGAGTGGAAGCTTCAACGACAAAATATGACGCGGCGTCACATCGAAGCCCTTCCGTGGCCTTGCGCGCACGAGAACAGCAACCCGACAGTGGGTGCTCGCGAGACTGCACGGTAAACCCGCTCAGGGGTAAATCAGCGTATTGGGTATGTGGCTTGCACGATGAAGAGCGCCGCCGTCAGGAGTGACGCAGGCGTAATAGACACAACGACCTTCCCATCATGACGAGGTGAGGTTCGGACTGACTCGACGTTGAGAATGCCCATACTCGATCATGTTCCTGGTATCGGGCGATACGTGGTCCCCGCTTGGTTCAGAGGCGAACAACTCCGAAGGCGAGTGTTCGAATGTGAACCGGCTCCGTGTGAGTGACATAGCTGTCACTGCTCCTGGTCAGGCGTGCCTGCCCGTTGGCGCCGGTGCGGCAAAGCTATCGTCAGCCGACTGCTGCTCGGCATCCGATGGGTGGATTGAGCTTTCTCCTTCGTCAACCCACCGGCCAATCTGCCGGTATTTTTTATACCGAGTCTCGATGACCGCGTCAATGCCAGACTCGATGACCGATCGTTCAACTTCGTTCAGATGACGCTCGATGACGTCGCCAACTCGCTGAATGATTGCTGCTGGCTGTTCATGTGCTGGAATCGGCTCGTCAATGACCTCATCGGCAATGCCAAATTGGAGCAGATCACCAGCGGTAAAACGAAGAATTTCTGCGGCGTCTGGCGCC
Source organism: uncultured Chloroflexia bacterium (assembly GCA_963782955.1). Lineage (GTDB taxonomy): Bacteria > Chloroflexota > Chloroflexia > Thermomicrobiales > Thermomicrobiaceae > CALAGB01. The sequence goes on from CAWALJ010000005.1 coordinate 644,793, forward strand.
TTGGCAGCGTCTTTCCACAGAATGGTTGCGCAGGCTTCGGGAGACGCAACAGCGTAGATGGCATTCTCCAACATGAGAATACGGTCACCGACGCTAATTGCCAGCGCACCGCCGCTCCCGCCTTCGCCAATGACGACGGCGATGACGGGAATTCGCAACGCGGCCATCGCGATCAGGTTCTCGGCGATCGCAGTCGACTGACCGCGCTCTTCAGAGCCGAGCCCAGGATCGGCTGCGGGCGTGTCGATGAAGGTCACGATTGGCAGACCAAATTTCTCCGCCAGCCGCATCAAGCGTAATGACTTACGATAGCCCTCGGGTTTCGGCATGCCGAAATTTCGTTCGATGTTCTCTCGCGTGTTGGCACCCTTTTGATGCCCCATGACGACGACCGTTCGTCCGCGAAACTCGCCAATGCCGCCGATCAGTGCCTGATCGTCTCCGAAGAGACGATCTCCACGCAGCTCGACAAAGCCCTTCACCAGGTCATGAATGTAGTCGAGAGTATGCGGTCGTGTAGCCTGCCGCGCGAGCTGAACGCGGTCCCATGCGGTCAGCCGCTCAGTCATCAACTCATTCCATTCGGAGAAACCCGGCCATTTGCTGACATCACGACGGCTGCCGGTGTAGTAGCAGTTGCTTTGATCGCTGAAAAGTGTTGCAGCAGCGTGCCGATACGCTCTGGTAACTGTGGTCGTGGTATGACCAGGTCGATCATGCCGTGTTCGAGCAGGAACTCCGCGGTCTGGAACCCCTCTGGGAGCTTTTGACGCGTGACCTGCTCGATAACGCGCGCGCCAGCGAAACCAATCATGGCGCCTGGTTCGGCAATGATCACGTCAGCGACCGTCGCATAGCTTGCCGTGACACCGCCGTAGCAGGGGTCGGTCAGCATCGAGATGTGCGGCAAGCGGGCATCGCCCAAGTGTGCCAATGCAGCGGTCGTTTTCGCCATTTGCATCAGAGAGAACATGCTCTCGTGCATGCGGGCTCCGCCGGAGGACGACACCGTCACCAGTGCGCGCGCTTCTTCGATCGCGCGCTCGATTGCGCGGACGAGCTTCTCCCCGTAGACCGAGCCCATGCTCCCGCCGAGAAAGCCGAACTCAGTCACCGCGAGGGAGACTGGCTGCTCCACTGATAGTGGCCGTTCCAGAAACCAGCGCGTCGTTCGAACCCGTCTTGCGTGCTGCGATGTGGTCTTATCTCGATACGCGTCGCCGTTCGCGACGAATCGAGAGCGGATCGACCGGTTTCAGTCATGCGTCGAATTCGGTGAAGCTGCTCGGGATCGACGAGCGTGCTGAATGCGCTGCCGTGGCATTCAAGCGTGCGTGATGGTGGCAGCGCGGGCAGACGAAGAGAAGTCGTTCGGCGTCTTTTGAATAGTGGAGCTCGTGGCACTTTGGACATTTGATCCAAAGGTCGTCCGGAATCGAAGTTGTTTCCTCGCCTTGCGCGGCCGGCGAGAATTTTGGCTGTCGACGGAATAGTTCGCGCATATCCCCTCGACGAGTCCTGAACGCACTCGTGTTTTTGGCGAGCTTCGTGCAATACTGGCGAGTATAGCATAGCCTGCGCGGCCAACCTGGTCGGGATGTCATCTGTCGCACGAATGCCGGTGTGATCGCTGGACGTACGACCTGGTTGCGAACCGTGCTCACGACATCGACCGGGGCGAGATCAGACGCGCCGGAAAGGGGTTTCCGTTTGAATCAAGTGGCGGTCATGATTCTGGCGGGTGGTCAGGGTGAACGGTTGAGTATTCTCTCACGACAGCGGGCGAAACCGGCCGTCCCGTTTGCCGGAAAATATCGGATCATCGATTTCGCGTTGAGCAATTGCGTCAACTCGGGCTTGTTTGACGTCGCGGTGCTGACGCAGTATCGCCCACATTCGTTGAATGATCATATTGGCCACGGACGGCCCTGGGATCTGGATCGCGAGCGGAATGGCGGTATCGTCATCCTGCAGCCTTACCTGGGACGATCTCATTCTGGTTGGTATCGCGGCACGGCCGATGCCATCTACCACAACCTCTTTTTTGTGACACGCAGGCAATTCACCGACGTCCTGATTCTCTCGGGCGATCACATCTACGCCATGAACTACGCGCCGATGATTGCACGTCATCGAGAGCTCGACGCTGATGTCACCATTGCGGTTCAGCCTGTTCCCTGGGAAGACGCAAGCCGTTTCGGACTGGTTTCGGTCGATGAAAACGACCGGGTGACCGAGTTCGACGAGAAACCGTCGGAGCCGCGGAGCAATCTGGCCTCGATGGGCATTTACGTCTTCAAGCGAGAAACATTGCTGTCGGTTTTCGACGACGCCCCTGACGAGATGACCGATTTCGGACATCAGGTCATTCCGTACTTGATTCGGAATGGACGCACGTGTGCTTACCGGTTTGAAGGTTACTGGCAAGATGTCGGCACGCTCCAGTCCTATTGGGAAGCCAACATGGCCTTGCTCGACGACGTTCCGAGCCTCAATCTCTACGATCCGAACTGGCGTATTCACACACGAAGTGAGGAGCGTCCACCGGCCAAGATCATGGAAGGCTCGTACGTCTCGCGCAGTCTCCTGTCGCACGGCTGCATCATCATCGGGGGGCGGGTCGAGCATTCGGTGCTCTCGCCAGGCGTTGTTGTTCATCGGGATGCAGTGGTGCGCGATTCGATCGTCATGACCGACGCGGTGATCGGACCAGGTACCGTCATCGACCGCTGCATCATCGACAAAGAGGTGCACATCGGCGCCGGTTGCTATCTCGGCTTACGGCGACGACTTCACGTCCAACTGGCTGGAGCCGAAGCGGCTCAACACGGGTATAACGCTGGTGGGCCGGGGCGCGATGGTGCCGGAAGGTGTGCGCGCGGGACGCAACGTCTTGATCGGCACCGACGTAACGGCGGCAGAGTACATCATCGCTGGAAATCCCCAGTGGCGACACGATTGATTCGCACGTGCCAGCCATGTGGTCCTGGGATAGCGGGTGCGGCGCGTTTTCCGGTTCACTGCCTGGTGCGACAACAGATGTGCACGCAAACTTGCGCGAAGTTTGGACGGGTCGGCGTCGGCGTCTCGATTGAGGTTCGAGCGGAGGGCTGGCATGTCGACGCTCGCCGAAGAGCACGACAATTTGATATGCTGTGTCGCCTCCGCGTTGAGGCGCTCTGCGCGCAGGCGCGATGACGGAATGTGAAGGGAGCGCGTACTCGGTGACAGACAGAGGCGCGATGAATACGGTCCTGCAGCAGCGCGCGATCGTTGATCTGGTTGACATTGTCGGTTCGTTTCTGTTGAGGATCGGGATCGGTTCGTTCGCCTCTTTCGCCGTCGAAGCGTCTGTCGGTCATCTGATTCCGCCTGAGCACATGAATCGATGGATCGACCGCTATTTCGGCTCGGTGGATCGCGTCACGACGCAGAAAGTCATCAAAGTGACCAACCGCGAAACGCTCGAAGAGACGCTGTTCAATGAGCTGCGCTCCCGACGGCCGCTGGAAGCGCGGATTCCAGCGGAGCTTGCCAACGAGATCGCGAAGACCGCACCGGATCCGTTCTGTGAGCCGGAACTGAACACCCCGGAAGATACGTTCGGTCGTGATTCGCGGCAGGCACACGATCACCGCAAGCAACATCGCCAAGTACGATGGTTATCACGGCGTGATCATCTTCGATGAGCACGATCCGCTGGCCTTCACCCGCGACATCGTGGTCGATGCGGTCAGAGTGTCTCAGGAGTGGTTCCATCGCTCTCACGCCGAAGATCCTTCAGCCATCTATCCACTATTCATGTGGAACTGCCTCTGGAAGAGCGGAGCCTCGATTCCACACGGGCATGCTCAGGTGAGCCTGACGCGGGGCTGCCATTACGGAAAGGTCGAGCGTCAGCGACGGGCTGCCGAGCAGTTACCGGCGAGAATTCGATTCCGACTACTTTGACGATCTGTTCCAGGTGCACCAGTCACTCGGTCTCGGCCAACAGCTCGACGGCGTGCGTGCGATGACGACGCTCACTCCGCTCAAGGAGAAGGAGATCGTACTGCTGGCGGACACGGTCAGCGTTGAGCTGGCGACTGCGATTTTTCGGGTGTTGCAGTGCATCGTCGAGGACCTCAACGTAGTCTCCTTCAATCTTGGTCATGGCGCAGCCGCCGCTGGCGTCCACTTCTGAGGACTGGGACGGATGTTCCGGTCATGGTGCGCATTGTCGATCGGGGTGACCCGCTGAACCGCACCTCCGACTTTGGGGCGATGGAGCTGTACGCCGCCAGCGTCGTGTCGAGCGATCCGTTCCGCGTTGCCGAGGTGCTCTGGTCGAGCCTCGATCATCATTGACGCTTCGGCGAACATGACCGATTACGCTCCTCGGTCTCTTGCGCATGCGATGAACCGCCCCTATACTGCCAAACTCGTTGGATCAAGTCCGGACGCGGTTCACGGGCTGAACGTTGGCCCGCCCATCGCGCTGCATCAGATCTGGAGCAATGGTGGATCAGACAAAGAACGTGCGCGTCGGTGTCGACATCGGCGGCACCTTCACCGATCTGTTGGTGTTCGACCCTTCGAGCGGTTCCTTCTTCATCGGTAAGACCCTGACCACCCCAGACGATCCGTCTCGTGCCGTGCGCGACGGTCTCGCCGAGATGCTCGACAAGCACGCAATCGATCCACGTCGGGTACACCAGATCATCCACGGCACCACACTGGTCACGAACGCACTGATCGAGCGTCGTGGCGTCCCGACCGCGCTGCTCACGACCAAAGGGTTCCGCGACGCAGTCGAGATCGCCCACGAGCACCGCTATGACCTGTACGACCTCTTTCTCGAACTGCCACAACCGCTCGTGCGGCGTCGCTGGCGACTTGAAGTCGATGAACGCGTGCTGGCGGACGGAACGGTCGAGCAGAAGTGGATGACGGCGCAGGTCGTCCGGCTCATCGACGAGATGCGCGGCGGCGGCATCGAAGCCGTTGCCGTCGCACTTCTCCACAGCTACCGCTTTCCCGAACATGAGCGGCGGATCGGCGAGATTCTGGCCGATCGGGCACCCGAGCTGACCGTGTCACTCTCGTCAGACGTGGTTCCAGAAATTCGTGAATACGAACGCACCTCGACCACGATCTGCAACGTCTACGTGCGGCCGGTCGTCGACCGCTATCTCGAGCGGCTCGAGTCGCTCACTGCGTGAATTGGGTATGGATTGCGACCTGCTGATCATGCTCTCCTCGGGCGGCATCTGCACCGTTGATACTGCACGCCGATATCCGATTCGGCTGGTGGAGTCGGGTCCAGCGGCAGGAGCATTGGCCGCCGCGCATTTGGGTCGCTCGATCGGGGTCGAAGACCTTCTGTCGTTCGATATGGGCGGCACCACGGCCAAGGCATGTTTGATCGACGACGGCAAACCGCTCACGTCCTCCGAATTCGAGGTTAGTCGCGTCTATCGCTTCAAGAAGGGGAGCGGGTTCCCCGTCAGCGTTCCGGTTATCGAGATGATCGAGATCGGGGCTGGTGGCGGTAGCATTGCATCTGTCGATCAGTTGGGCCTGCTCAAGATCGGTCCACGGAGTGCGGGAGCCGTGCCCGGACCTGCCTGCTACGGTCAGGGGGGTGACGAACCAACGGTTACCGATGCCGATCTGCTGCTCGGCTTTCTCGACCCGAATTTCTTCCTCGGTGGCAGCATGACGCTGGACCGGGATGCCGCTGAGCGCGCAATCGAGGCAAAGGTCGCGCAACCGCTTGGTCTGACCGTGATCGAGGCCGCCTGGGGTATTCACCAGCTGGTCAACGAGAACATGGCGAGCGCCGCACGAGTGCACGCGGTCGAACGCGGCAAGGACCCACGGCGGTATCCCATCTTCGCGTTTGGCGGTGCCGGGCCGGTTCATTCCTTCGGAGTCGCCAGCATTCTGCATGCGCCTGGTCTGATCGTACCGACCGGGGCAGGAGTTGCCTCGACCATCGGCTTCCTGGTCGCTCCGCTGGCGTTCGACTTCGTGCGGTCCGCCATTATGCGGCTCGATCGCCTGGATTGGAACGAAGCCAACCGCATGTACGGCGAAATGGAACATGAAGGTCGCCGTTTGCTTGAGCATGCCGGTGTGGCGAACGAGGATATCCGGGTTCATCGAACGACTGAGTTGCGCTACGTTGGGCAGGGTCACGAGGTGTCGGTGCCGGTACCGGACGGTGAGTTGGACAAGTCGTCTCTTCCCCAGATTCAGGCAACGTTCGAGGAGTTATACCGGCATCTCTATCAACGAACCGCACCAGGCAATCCGATAGAGATGGTGAGCTGGCGCGTGGTCGTCTCGGGGCCGGCGCCGACTCTTCCTCCCATGCAAACCGACGGTCGTGTCACGGCTCAGTCGTCGGACGCGCTCAAAGGGGAGCGGGACGTGTATGACGCAACCACGGGGCAGTTCCGATCAACTCCGGTCTACGATCGCTATCGTTTGAAGCCAGGCGACGTCATCAGTGGTCCGGCAATCGTCGAGGAGCGAGAGTCGACCTTCGTGCTCGGCTCGAGTGGCACGGCGAAGGTGGACGATTTCCTGAACCTGGTGGTGAAGATCGAGCGACCGTGATCGTACGAGCCGCACGTGATGTAACGATCAGCAATTCGTCTCTATCCGCTTATCGTGTGGACTCCTAGCGAACTCGCATACGATACGAACTTGACGGAGGCTCTCAGTGGTGCGCGCAACAGAAGATGAAACGCGAATTGATCCAATTACGCTCGAGGTGCTTTGGAACCGTCTGATTGCCACCGTGAATGAGCAAGCCGCGGCCTTGATGCGAACTTCATTTACCACCATCGTGCGGGAATCGGGCGATCTCTCGGCTGGCGTATTCGACACGCGTGGCTACATGATCGCGCAAGCCGTCACCGGTACTCCAGGGCACATCAATTCGATGGCCACCTGTATTCACCACTTCATGGCGGTCTATCCACCGGAAACACTCGAGCCGGGTGACGTGTTGATCACCAATGACCCGCAAAAGACGTCCGGGCATCTCCACGATTTCACCGTCATCACTCCCATATTCAAGGGTGATCGGTTGGTGGCCTTCTTCGGCAATACGTGTCATGTCCTCGATATTGGCGGGCGTGTCTACGGCACCGATGCCCATTCGATGTTCGAGGAGGGGCTCTACGTACCGATTACCAAGCTTTTCTCGGCGGGCGAGCCCAACGCAGAACTGCTCAAGTTGATGGCGGCCAACGTTCGGACCCCAGAGCCGGTACTTGGTGACATTCATGCTCAGGTCGCTGCGAATGACGTCGGTGGGCGTCACCTGTTGGAGTTCATGGACGAGTTTGGTTTGGCCGACATCACCGCGCTGTCGGACGAGATCGTCAATCGCTCGGAGCAGGCGATGCGGGCAGCGATCGCGCAGGTGCCGGACGGCACATACGAGAATGAGGTCTTCTCCGACGGCTACGAGGCACCGGTGAAGCTGCACGTCACCATCACCAAATCGGGTGACTCGATCCACGTCGATTGGTCTGGAAGCAGCCCGGAAAGCATTCGCGGAATCAACGTCGTGCTGAATTACACTCACGCCTACACGACCTATGCGTTGAAGTGTGCGCTGGCGCCCGACGTGCCGAACAACGAAGGTAGCTTCCGTCCGGTGACCGTCTCGGCTCCGCCCAGATCGATCCTCAATGCCTTGCGGCCAGCACCGGTTGCTGGACGCCACGTCATCGGTCACTTTCTGCCCGGTGCCATCTTCGGAGCGCTTGCTCCAGTGCTCCCTAATCGCATGATGGCGGAGGGCGCGGCGAATATCTGGTCGATGCAGTTTACCGGCAGCACCGAAGAGGGCGATCCCTGGACGTATATCTGGTTCTCATCTGGTGGTACCGGTGCTCGGCCGACCAAGGACGGCATTAGCGCCACCGCCTTCCCGAGTGGAGTGGCAGGAGTCCCAACTGAGGTGATCGAAAGTCTCTCGCCAGTCGTCTTTCGCTCGCGTGAGCTTGTGACCGACTCTGGCGGAGCGGGGAAGTACCGCGGAGGCTGTGGCCAGGAGATGCGCGTCGCGGTGAGGACAGATCGACCATTCACGCTCTCTCCGCTGTTCGACCGCGTCAAGTTTCAGGCATCTGGCTATGAAGGAGGCCTGCCCGGCGGTTTCGGCGCCATCGAGGTGAGTGACGGCACCAGTTTCGACATCAAAGGGGCACGAGAGTATGAGCCGGGGACGGAGGTGGTGTTCCGGTTGCCCGGCGGCGGCGGCTATTTCGATCCTGCCCAGCGTGATCCTGAGTTAGTGCGGGAAGACGTCGTGGATGGTCTCGTCTCACTCGAGGCCGCTGCAGCGATCTATCAGGTTTCGATCCGTCCAGACACGCTTGACGTAGATATTGATGAGACTCGCGCGTTGCGCCAGAAATGATCGACTCTCGGAACGTGCCCGTTGGTTAAGAGGATTGGTTGGAATGGCCTCAACCGGTCAACTCCAGCATACGCACTCCTCTTGACACCAAATTACGCGAAACCTAGAATACGCCGGTTGTCCGCGAGATCACGCACGAGTCGAGTCGGAATCACAGAACGTTGCTTCGGATCGCCGCAAGCAGAGGTGCTGCTTTCCAGCAACGCAGTCGCCTGAGACGGAAAAAGGGTTAGGAGGTGCCGTTCTTTCGCCGTTTCCAACCACAATTGACGACCTCGAGACCTTTTGAGTCTTGATCCAATGGGTTTTGGCGTTCGCGCCACCATTGTAGGAGGAGAACCCGTATGGAAGACCAGGGCCTTCGAAGCCTATACAGTCAGGCCATTTCCGGCGCGCTTACCCGCCGGCAGGTATTGAAACGCGCGGCGGCGCTGGGACTGAGCGCACCGGCCATTGCGGCACTTCTTGCCGCTTGTGGTAGCTCATCCAATTCCACGCCAACCACTGCCTCCGCCTCTACGTCAACCAGCGCGGCATCAACCGCGACGAGTGGTGGCGGCAGTTCATCCACCCCGGAAGCGACCTCGACCAGCGCGAATGCTACCGCTACCACCGGCGGGTCAACCGCGGGAGCGGGCCGTGGCAAGGGTGATCAACTCAAGCTTCTGTGGTGGCAGGCGCCAACCATCCTCAACTCGCATCTTTCACAGGGCACCAAGGATTACGACGCCACTCGCCCAGTGCTCGAGCCGCTCGCTGACTTCGATCCAGATGGCAAGATCACGGCGATTCTTGGGGCGGAAATCCCGAGCCTCGACAACGGCGGGGTTGCGCAAGATGGCAAGAGCGTGACCTGGAAACTGAAGCAGAACGTCGTCTGGTCCGATGGACAGCCGTTCACCGCCGACGATGTCAAGTTCACCTACGAGTACGTCAGCAACGAGCAGACTGCCGCTACAACGGCGGGCAACTTCGCCGTCATCGACTCGGTCGATGTGGTCGATCCCACCACGGTCAAGATCAACTTCAAGAACCCGACTCCGGGTTGGTACGGCGTTTTCTGTGGTGACTACGGCCGAATCCTGCCGCAGCACGTGCTGAAGGATTACGTTGGTGAGAAGGCGCGCAACGCACCGTTCAACTTGAAGCCGATTGGTACTGGGCCGTACGTGGTGACCGAGTTCCAGGCCGGAGACCACGTCTCTTACTCCATGAATGAGAAGTACCGCGAGGCCGATAAGCCATTCTTCAAGACGGTCTACCTCAAGGGTGGCGGAGACGCCACCAGTGCCGCCCGCGCGGCCATCCAGACAGGTGAGGAAGACTTCGCCTGGAACCTGCAGGTGGAGTGGGCCGTGCTGAAGTCGTTGGAAGGCAACGGCCCTGGCAAGGTCCTGATCAACCCGGGTGTGAGCGTTGAGCGCATCCTGGTCAACATGACCGACCCGAACAAAGAGGTCAACGGCGAGAAGTCGAGCGTGCAGGCGCCGCATCCGTTCCAGGCGGACCTGAATGTTCGCAAAGCGTACGCCCTATCCATTCAGCGCGACGTCATGGCGACACAGCTCTATGGCGACACGGGAACGGCGACAGCGAACATCCTGGTTGCTCCCACCGCGTTCGTCTCCAAGAACACGAGCTGGAAGTACGATACGGCGGCGGCGAACAAGCTGTTGGACGACGCCGGCTGGGCCAAGAGCGGCAGCGTTCGCGCCAAGGGCGGTGTTCAGATGAAGATCGTCTACCAGACGTCGGTGAACTCCCTGCGCCAGAAGGAGCAGGAGATCGTTAAGCAGGGCTTCGCGCAAGTCGGCATCGATGTCACTATCAAGTCGATTGACGCCGGCGTCTACTTCTCGTCCGACGCGGGCAACGATCAAACCGCCAACCACTTCTATGCCGACATCGAAATGTATACCAACGGACCGACGACGCCGTATCCGTTGGACTACATGGTCTCCTGGTACGGTGATCCCAAGAACCTGGCTCAGAAGTCGAACAGCTGGGCAGGGAACAACGTCGAGCGCTGGCAGAACGCCGACTACGACAAGGCGTATACCTCTGCGCAGACGGAGCTCGATCCGACTAAGCAGGCGCCGCTGTTCATCACCATGAACGACCTGGTGGTGAATCAGGTGGTCGAGATTCCGTTGATTCAGCGCAACGGCGTTTCGGGCGTCAGCAACAAGCTACAGAATCTGAATCTATCTCCATGGGTGTCCAACCTGTGGAATATCGCGAACTGGTCGATGTCGAGCTAAGCGACTCACGACGCTGACTCGAGTAGAACTGTCATCGTTGACGGCGCGGGCAACTGACCGCGCCGTCAGCATGCAAGTGGGTCGATTACCACGCACCGCCAGGCGTGGTTGAGTTGTCAATGTTCGCTCGACATGCAGACTTTCTGGTTGGCAGTTTTGCGCTCGACATCGCGAATTAGATGGCGATTTTGAGGGTGACGGCCAGTCTTTGCGCATGATATGATCACCGCTATTGGCGAGTGATAACCGACGCACTCTGATTCGCAACGTGTCTCACACTCGGTGAGTCGCCAGGCCGACTGGCTATAACACAAGTGGGGAGAAGATACTTCGATGACCAGGTACTTGATTCGCCGCGTTCTCGTGGCCATACCAACCCTGATTGCGATTAGTATGGTCATCTTTACGATTCTCGCTCTTGCCCCGGGTGATCCGCTCTCCGAATTTGCTCAGAACCCGTCGGTCCCCCCAGCGGTTCGCCAGCAGATCCGCAAGAGCATGGGGCTGGACGATCCGATTCCGGTTCGCTATGCCAAGTGGTTCACCTCGCTCCTTCATGGTGATTTTGGATACTCCTTCCAGACACGCTCACCCGTAATGAACCAAATCAAGTCACGCTTGCCAGTTACCCTCGCCATTATCGGTACGTCGTATCTCATCTCGATTTTGCTCGCCATACCAGTTGGAATAATCGGTGCTGTCAAGCAGTACTCGCTGTTTGACAACATCGCGACGACCTTATCCTTCGTTGGATTCTCGTTACCGACGTTCTTCACCGGTCTGTTGTTCATCCTGCTGTTCACCATCAAGCTCGGATGGTTCCCGATGATCTACAGGTCGAATATATCCACCCCCGGTTTAATGGGGGCGTGGTTACATATAAAACAGGCGATCATGCCGATCACAGTGCTCGCACTGTTCCAGACGGCAACTCTCGCCCGTTACGTGCGCGCCTCGATGCTTGAGGTAATTCACCAGGATTACGTCCGCACGGCACGCGCGAAGGGCCTGCATGAGGGCTCGGTTATCAACCGTCACGCGCTGCGCAACGCCCTGATCCCGGTGATCACGATCATCGCGTTGGGCGTTCCTGGTGTCTTCACCGGCGCCGTCGTCACCGAGCAGATCTTCCGCGTGCCGGGGATTGGCTCACTGTTGATCACGGCGATCAATGCAAGCGACACCCCGGTAGTGATGGCGATCTCCTTCATCTTCTCGGTGTTGGTGGTCATTTTCAACCTGGTTGCCGACCTTTTGTATGGCGTGTTCGATCCGCGAATCAAGTACTCGTAGGCCACTGGGCTAGGCAGTGAGGAGGCGTCCCTAGATGTCAGAAGTCACCGAACACACAGCCCAGTCTCCCGCGGAGTCGGCTGCTGGTGCTGAAGCTCTATCCGAGCTTCGTTCGAAAAAGGCCCGTTCGCTCTGGAGTGATGCGTTTCGGCAGTTCAGGCATCACCGGCTGGCGATGGCGAGTTCGATCATCCTGGTGATCATCCTGTTCGCCACGATCGTCGGTTACCCACTTTGGGGCCATGGTTACCTTTCGTTCAGTTTCGCGGTTCAGAACCAGGGTCCGTCGCTGGCTCACCCGATGGGAACCGATGACCTCGGTCACGACGGATTCGCACGCGTTCTCTGGGGCGGTCGTGTTTCGATCGCTGTCGGAGTCGTCTCGGCACTGGTAGCGATTACGCTTGGGACTCTGGTGGGAGCCCTGGCGGGCTACTTTGGCGGATTCCTTGATTCGCTGCTGATGCGTATCACCGACATGTTTATTTCGCTGCCGACGCTGCCATTGCTGCTCCTGGTTATCTACCTGTTCCAGGACACGATGCGAGCGCGGTTCGGCATCGTGATGGGCACGTTCTTACTCATTGTGTCGATCATCGGCGCTTTGAACTGGATGCCGGTGTCACGTCTCGTGCGCGGCTCCTTCCTCTCGATCAAAGAGAAGGAGTTCATTGAGTCGGCTCGCAGTGTGGGTGTCAGTACTCCGGCGATCATCTTCAAGCACATCCTGCCGAACGTCTTGAGCCCGGTCATCGTGGCCGCGACGCTGGGCGTGGCACAGGCCATCATCACCGAGTCGACGCTGTCGTTCCTGGGTCTCGGCTTCCCACCGGATACGCCGACCTGGGGCCGACTGCTCAACAACGCTCAGAACTTCATCCAGATCAATCCGTGGATGGTCATCTTCCCCGGTATGGCGATCTTCTTGACGGTGCTCTGCATCAACTACGTCGGTGATGGTTTGCGCGACGCGCTCGATCCGCGGCGTATGAGCTAAACGCTCTGCAACCGGTACAGCAACGAAACGAGTTGGATGGCACAGGCATCGCCTGTGCCATCTTGCTGCGACAGCACACGTTCGTCGAAAGGATCATGCGTGTTTCTTCGGTGCATTCAATGCGGGAACCAATATCCCGCCGATGAGGTTCGCAACCGCTGCGATTGCGGTGGACTACTGGACGTTGAGCTCGATCTCACAACTGGGCTCGAGACCAGCCGGTTCGATTCTCGCCTCGGTAGTCGGGATAGACTGGATCGGAGCGGCGTGTGGCGTTTTCGCGAATTGCTCCCCTCTATCCCAGAACCCTCGGTTGTCTCCAAGCCCGAAGGAAACACCAACCTCTATGAGGCGGACTCATTGACCCAGTGGGCTGGGGTCGGGCGATTGGTGCTGAAGCACGAGGGAGAGAACCCGACCGGTTCGTTCAAAGACCGTGGGATGACGGTAGCCGCCAGCCATGCCAAATGGGTTGGCGCAAAGATCGTGGCGTGTGCGTCGACTGGCAACACGTCTGCGTCCGTCGCATCCTACGCCGCGCTGGCCGGAATTCCAGCCATCGTGTTCATCCCCGAAGGCAAGATATCCGCGGCCAAGCTCAGCCAGACAATCGCATACGGGGCGCGGATCGTGCAGATTCGCGGCGATTTCGACGCAGCGATGAAGCTTGTGCAAGAGGCGAGTGCGGCGTACGACATCTATTTGCTCAACTCGATCAATCCGTTTCGACTTGAAGGACAGAAGACCATCTTGTTCGACCTGCTCCAGCAGCTCGGCTGGACGTTGCCGGATTGGATCGTGCTGCCGGGGGGAAACCTGGGAAATTCAAGTGCGTTTGGTCGTGCGTTGATCGACCTGAAAACGACCGGCATCGTGCCGTCGCCGCCACGCGTCGCAGTGGTTCAGGCGGCTGGCTCCGCACCATTCTACGAGTCATTCATCAGCGGATTCCGTAGTTACGAACCTGTAGAGGCGCAGACCGTCGCCTCGGCGATCCGGATAGGTGATCCCGTAAGCTACTCGCGAGCGCGTCGCACCATCGAGCTGACTGATGGCGTCGTCGAGGCAGTCTCTGACGACGAGATTCTGGACGCCAAGGCGATGATCGATCGGGCCGGGATCGGTTGTGAGCCAGCCTCGGCCGCCACGCTAGCTGGTTTGCGCAAGCTTCGGCAGTCTGGAACGATTCCGGCCAACGCGTTCGTCGCCGGAATCCTGACCGGTAACTTGATGAAGGATTCGGATGTGGTGATCGAATATCACCTCGGTGACGGGTCCGAGAATCGACCGCTGGCCAATCGCCCAGTCGTCATCGATCCTACGCTTGAAGCTCTGGAGGGGGTGCTCGCCGGTGCGCTTCAACGTTAAGGTTCCCGCATCGAGCGCCAATTTGGGCTCCGGGTTCGACACGCTGGCGGTTGCGCTCAACCTGTTTACTCAGCTCGAAGTTGAGTCGACTGACCAAGGAACCGAGATCGTCGGTGGTCCTGATCTGGCGGGAGGCGACAACCTGATTCTCGTCGGGATGCACATCGCTGCCGATTCGGCGGGTCTGCCACTTCCGTCTTGCATCATTCGGGTTACGTCGAATATCCCAGTGGCTCGCGGGCTCGGGAGTTCCGCTACCGCGCTGGTCGGCGGACTGGTATGCGCCAATCGGCTCATGGACAGTCCGCTATCAGAGCAGCGTTTGTTCGAGCTGGCAACTGCCGTCGAAGGGCATGGTGATAACGTTTCTGCGTCCCTGTTTGGCGGCGTTACCCTGTCACTTATCACCGATGATGGCGTCATCTTTCGCCGCGTGCCGGTAAATGGTGATCTGCGGGTCGTCGTCTTCATTCCCGACGTACACGCGCTGACAGCTCACGCACGTGCCGTCGTGCCGGAGATGGTGCCGCGTCGTGACGCGGTGGCCAATCTGGGTCGCTGCGCGCTCCTGGTCCTGGCACTGTCGCAAGGTGATTTCACGGTGTTTGGTGAGGCAATGCGCGACACGCTGCATCAGCCCTACCGCGCCTCTCTCTTCCCGCATGTAACACCGATGATCGCCGCGGCGAATGCGGTTGGAGCCTACGGTAGCTGTCTCAGCGGCGCGGGGCCGTCAGTCCTCTCGTTTGTCGATGCTGGTCGCGCGTCGGATGTTGTTCGCGAACTAGAGCGGATAGCGGTGGACGTGGGGATACCGGGCAGCGCCCTGCTGCTCGACATCGAACACGAAGGCGCCACGGTGATGCAGCCGGTTGGTCGCCACGACCTCGGCCGACACTGATTTAGCCATGCATGCGACGATCGGCCCGCGGCACAGGAGGGTTGTTACGGCACGGCTTGCTGGCGATTGACCCACCAGTCTTCGGTGTTCCACCAAAGCCCTGAAATCGGACCTGGCTTCAGTCCGTTGACGTAGGAGCGGCTGGCGTCGACCTGGAAGTGGTCGTAAATCGGGATTACCGGCAGATCGCGATAGATCGCACGCTGCGCCGCGAAGAGGAACTCCGTGCGCGATTGGGTGTCGATCGCGCTGCTCTGTCCCTCAATTGCCGAGTCAACCACGAGATTCGAATATCCCATGACGTTACCGCCGAAGGGATTGAGCTGTGACGGTATGCTCTTGCTGTCGTAGAGCTGTGCGAACTCGTTCACACTCGATCGCTGATCCAGCAACAGGTCGACCACGTCGAAAGAGCGATTCGCCAAAATTCCGCCCGAGCGTAGATCACCGTTAAGATCGTCCGACGATACCGAGCGAAGCTGCACTTCGATGCCAACCGCTGCCATATCCGAGACGAATTCCTTGTCTATCCGTTGCTGCAGCACCGCTTGCGGGCTATCTCCCTGGAGATCGGTGAGCGTGAAGCTCAGCCGAACACCATTCTTCGCGCGCACACCGTCGCTCTGAGTCTTCCACCCGGCGACGTCCAGGGCCTGACGTGCCTGAACCGGATCGTATGGATACGGCTTCAGATCGGGTGCGATCCACTTTGTGTAGTCGAGTGTCGTGACCGCTACCGAGGTCTGTCCATTGAGGAATTCGTCGACGATCTTCTGCCGATTGAAGCCGAGCATCATGGCGCGACGAACGCCCAGGTCGGACAGAATCGGATTGGCTCGGGTCAAGTTCTCAGGATCGTTGAGGTTGATTGCCAGCGAGTCGACCGCTCCCGCCATGGGCGTAATCAACGGATTTACGTTGGGGATCTGGCGCAAGTCGACCACGGACGTCTCCGGAAGATCCACGCCGATGTCGAGTTCACCGGTCGAAAGATTGGACATGACCTGACGCGAATCACTGACAAAGCGGATGACGATCTTGTCGAGACGAGCCGATTGCCCGAAGTAGTGGTCGTTACGTTCCATCGAAAGCTGGTCGCCTTGCGACCACTTCGAGATGAGGAAAGGCCCGCTGCCAATGTGTCCGGTGTCGCCGTACGACGAGCGGGCGATCTCGCCGACAGGGACATCGTCAAAGACATGTTGCGGCAGGAGGAACCCAGCGGCGGATTCGCTACCACCGGCCAGAATCGTGTCCATCAGTTCACCCGAGGGATGATTGAGTGAGAGCGTCGCCGTGAGGTTGTCAGGGCTGAGTGCGATGCCGGAGATGTCGCTCCAACCCGCCCGGCTGATCGCCGGATATGCCGTGTTGGTGATCGTTTTCCAGGTGAAGAGTAGATCGCGCGCGTCGAGAGTGTGGCCATCCGACCATTCAAGTTTGGGCCGAAAATGGAGCACCCAGGTCAGGCCGTCGGCCGAGATTCCGTTATTTTCAAGACTGGGTACCTGTGTCAAGAGTTGAGGTTCGTAGGTGCCACTGTCCGTTATGCGGATCATCCGGCAGTCCAACGCGCTTAGCGTGTCAAGCGTCGCGGTGCTATTGCTCAAGGTGAAGTTGAGGATGTCTGGCTCAGTGGGCATCGCCACGACAAGCGTGCCACCCTTTTCTGGCTTGACGGTCGGCTCCGCTGTCCCTGGCGTGGCAGGTCCAGGAGTCACCGTCGCATTGGGCGTCGTGGTGTGGACCATGCACCCGGGGATAAGCAAGACCAGACTGAAGAACAGTGCGACCGCCCTCAGCCAACGGCGGGAGGGATGCACCAGAGCTCCTTGCGCGAGGGGCCAGGCTCCGGACTCCCTCTGGTCGCGCGAATCTGTCCAGCGGGGACCGGAAACAATTCATCCGATTATAGGTAAGCGGATGGCGGCCGCGCCAACAAGAGGCCAAAGATTCTCCAGCCCCGAGATCCTCTCAGGCGCAGTCTCCGAGGTAAGTCTGCGAGTCACCGAGGCCTGTGATCTGGTCGGTCAGCAAGTCGCGAACTCGCTCTGGCCACATTTGGATCGCGTGCAATTCGTCGAGCGGTACCCACCTGATCCCGATCTGGGCTCGGTCGGCGTTGTTTGGCATGCTGACGCTGGTGCAGTCGCTGAGGGCGCATCGGAAGATGAAATCGACCCGGTGGGCGCCGTCCTGGTTCGTATGGTTCATCGGGATGTATTCCCTTACCCACATGAGTTCGCCAACGGTCACCGTGTGACCCGTCTCTTCCAATACCTCGCGTCGCGCCGTTTCATTCAGCGGTTCGCCAGACTCTTGCCCGCCGCCCGGCAAGAAATACCGGGTTTCGCCATGGATCAAGCACTCCACCAACAGGATTGACTGATCGCGAATGATGACGGCGCGGGCGGAATTCCAGATGGACGGCATGCGAACTTCTCTCAGTCACCTATACTGCGTTCTGTTCCGGGACTCGTGCCACAGAAGGCTCAGTCGCGGGTGCCTTGTCTCATGACGATCGACCACCAACCTCCACAATCTACCATGTTGTGGTGAAGGCTTAATGGAAACGTGTTGTCGGATTGGCTGGGCAAATGACACGATCTGACCCCCGGCGGATGACGATGTTATAATCGACCAGTTTCCGGCCAATGGAGATGCCGGAGGTTGCCGGGCGACTTGTTCCGGCGATTGGCCTTTCTGCGCTGAGTCCAACCCGGATAGCAACGGTCCGGCGGCGAACCAGCGTGAACCCGGAGAAAGGGGGAATCGTTGCGCGAGTACCAACGTGCGCCTCGTGGCTACGAGTTGATGGTTCTGATCAACCCAGAGGTCACCGACGAGGCACTTACCGCCGAGATCGATCAAGTCGGCGGATTCATCACTTCCACCGGTGCCGAAGTCACCTATCTCAAGCGTGATACACCCTGGGGACGACGGCGGCTGGCGTATCCCATTCAAGGTCATCGAGATGCCACCTACGTTCTCTACCAGTTTCTCGGCTCTCCGTCGGTGCTTTCCGACATCGAGCGTGAGTTGAAGCTGGATGAGCGTGTCATTCGTTATCTCCTCGTGCGACAGGAAAATATGCATGTTGCCGAGGAAGAAGCCCCGAGCGAGGGCGAGGCCGAAGCTGCGCCCGCTGCTGAGCCGTCTGTCGAGGAGCCGAATGAAAACGGCGACGACTCGGAGGACGAGGGCGAGTCGAACGAGGACGATGAGACTGACGAAGCTGAGTAGTTGCCCGGTGTGGTAACCGGCCCGCCGCCAGTTCTGTTCAGATTGGAGTGTCAACATGTCGCGGGGTCTCAATAAAATCATGCTCATCGGCAATCTTGGCCGTGACCCTGAAATGCGGTTCACTCCGAGTGGTAAGCCGGTCACCGATTTCTCGCTCGCGGTGAATCGCCGCCGTCGATCGGCGGAAGGCGAATTTGTCGATGAGACTGAGTGGTTTCGCATCGTCTGTTGGGATCGTCTGGCTGAGATCGCCGATCAGTATCTCGGCAAAGGAACACAGATCTACGTCGAGGGTCGCCTGCAGACGAGACGCTACACCGGAAATGACGGCACGGAGCGGACTTCAATCGACGTCATCGCCAACGAATTGATCATTCTGACTCCTCGCGGCGAGCGCAGTAGCGGCGGCTTCCGAGAGCCGTCGACGCGCGGACAGGAGTCTCAGAGTAACGACCGCTTCGACGAGGATTTTGACGACGTACCGTTCTAAGGCGTCCAGACGACCTGGCGACGCCTTGAAAACGCATGGAGAGAGCACGCATGTCTGAAGATCGACGAGATTCCGGATCGCGCGGACGATCCGATCATGGCGGATCAAGCGACCGGCCGCGTCGCCGCTTTGGTGGTGGGGGCGGGCGCTACTACCCGCGCCGCAAAGTCTGCAACTTCTGCATGGATCAGATCGAAGATATTGACTACAAGGACATTGGACGACTGCGGCGCTACGTGTCCGATCGCGGGAAGATCGAGCCGCGACGACAGACCGGCACCTGTGCCAAGCACCAGCGAGCCTTGGCGGTGGCGATCAAACGCGCTCGCCACGTCGCGCTCGTATCCTTTGCCCAGTAGAAGATGAGTCGTAGCGGGCAGGTCGCGCTGCCGCGCATCCGCGCTCGGTCGAACCGGGTGACGGGATCCGCGCCTCGACTGCCCGCGAGTCGTTAGCAGAGAGACGAAAGCATCGGGATGTTCGATCGTTTCCGAATCTGGCTCGCATCGGTAACCGGGAGAAGCAGCCGAAACCGTCGGATCTCTCGTCGAGAACGTGAAGAAGCGCAGCGCCGGCTGCTGATCATTGGCATCGCGGTGACCGCGGTGGTTCTGGTCGTGGTCCTGGCGGTTGGTGCCTTCTACCAGTACATCTACTATCCGGGTGAGGCACTGGCTTCGGTCAACGGAGCGAAAATCTCCCGGCAGTGATTACTGGAAAGTGCGCAAGCTCGATCTGATCAACCAAGTCTCGCAATACAATCAGATTGCGCAATATTCGTCCGGAACACAGGCCACGCAGTACCAGAACCTGGCACAGCAGGCCCAGGCCCAGCTCCAGACCGTCGAATCCGACCCAGTGGATGCCACCACGTTGAAGCAGATGGTTGACGATCAGGTGGTGCTCGATAACCTGCACGACCTGGGTCTGACGATCACGAACGCGCAGCTCGACGAGTTCCAGGCGCAGCAGTTCTCCCCGGCTCCAATCGGCAGCCCGACTCCGACGCTCCCGGTCGATCCGACTGCGGCGGCATGGGCAACCGAAACCGCTCAGGCACAGGCGTCAGCCGCGAGCTGCAACATCTTCCGCCGCCGCCACGCCAACCGGCTCGGCGACACCATCAAATGGAACGCCTTCCGCGACCTCGAGTGCGGCGTCGACGACGAGCGCAACGGCAACGAGTCCCAGCACGGCGGCAACCCCGAGTGCGGCGACGAGTGGCACACCACCGGCTCTCCGACTGCTGGAACTCCAACCGCGGGCAGCCCGACGGCCGCCTCTCCGACGCCAACGTTGACCACGGCGCAGGCAAGCGCAACGGCGGCCTCCAACTTCAACCAATACAACACCCTGGTGCTCAAGAAGGCCGGGATGAGTCAATCGGACTTCCGCCGGTTGGTGCTCAAACCTGACTACGCGCGCCAGAAGGTCTCCCAGAAGCTGGAGAGCGAAGTGCCGACGCGGGCTACACAGATTCACGCGGAGCACATTCTGGTTGCCACGCAAGAGGCCGCCAACCAGATCGTGAACACGACGTTGAAGACGAAGAGCTTTGAAGAGGTTGCCAAGACCGAGAGCACGGATACCTCAACGGCGCCGAATGGCGGTGATCTCGGTTGGATTCCGGAAGGCATCATGACGCCGGAGTTCGATAAGGTCGCGTTCTCGCTCAAGGTCGGTGAGGTCAGCAAGCCGTTCCAGACGAAATACGGTTGGGAAATCGTGAAGGTGCTCGATCGGCAAGACAACCGGCCGATCACCACCGAGATGCTGTCGCAGTTGCGAAATAACAAGATGAACGACTGGCTCGACCAGAAGCGAGCAGCTGCCAAGATCGACTGGAACATCGGTGCGGCGATGCCGTCGCCGACGCCGCAAACGCAGTTTGTGGCGCCGCCAGATGCTCCACCGACGCCAACGCCGCTCCCAACGCCGACTCCGACTCCGGCGCCTCCGGGCACGCCGGGCGCGGGGACGCCGTCCGCGGCGACGCCAACACCGTAATGCGGTCCATGGCACCCATCTCGCAAGGATGGGTGCCATGTTTGTAGCTCTGGGCGCAGGGTCCGACTTCAGCCGGAGTAATCGACGGGAGAGTCGTGTGAGCGACAACACGGTTTGCTTTTTCAATGACCAGTTCATGCCGCTAAGCGAAGCGAAGATCGGGGTGATGACCCACGCTTTCAATTACGGTACCGGTTGTTTTGAAGGCATTCGTGCATACTGGTCGGCTGACTCAGCGCAACTCAACGTCTTCCGGCTTCGAGAGCACATAGAGCGTTTCGAGCGCAGCCGTCGCATTCTCATGATTGACTTGCCGTATTCCAACGAGCGACTTGCCGAGATCTGCGTCGAGCTGCTGCGCAAGAACGAGTTCAAGACCGACGTTTACGTTCGTCCTCTCGCATACAAGTCGTCCGAGCTGATCGGCGTACGTCTGCATAATCTGACCGATGCGTTCGTCATGTTTTCCGTTCCGTTCGGCGACTACGTTGAGACGAGTGGTGGCCTGAGCGTTGGAGTCAGTTCATGGCGTAGAATCGACGACAATGCCGCTCCGGCGCGTGCCAAGCTGACCGGCATCTACGTCAACTCGGCGTTGGCGAAGAGTGAGGCGGCATTGAATGGGTTCGACGAGTCGATCATGCTGACCGACGATGGCCACGTCTCCGAGGGAAGCGCCGAGAATATTTTCTGGTGATGAACGGCGGACTGGTGACTCCACCGGCTTCCGACAATATCTTGATGGGTATCACGCGCGACACTATCATGACCATTGCCAGGAACGAACTTGGCATTGAGACGGTGGAACGGTCGATCGATCGGAGCGAGCTGTACGGAGCGGATGAGATCTTCATCTGCGGTACTGGTGCCCAGGTGTTGCCGGTGATCACGGTCGATCATCGTCCGATTGGATCAGGATCGATCGGCGACATCACGCAGGCACTGGTGAAATCGTACATGGACATCGTTCATGGCAAGGTTGACACCTATCGTGACTGGCTCACCCCGATCTACCGATAGGACGCGTAACGGGAACAGTACGTGAAGTCGACGGCCGCGGATCGGAAATCGCGACTAGCTGGCAAGTCAGCCGCGTCGCCTGGAGGGCTGATCGGGGTCCTCGGGATCGTCCTGTCGTTGGTGCTGGCCGGTGGCACTCTCGTGCAGGCGACGGGCCATACGTCGGTGCCGATCCGTCGGCGATCCTTGCCTGGATGGCCTTGATTCTCTTCGTGTTGCTGGCGGGGGTTCACTTACTTCTGGTCGTACGGCTACGTACGGATCAGCTACGAGTTTTCTCCAGAAACACTCACGATTCGCTGGGCGTGGACAGCGTCACGTATAGATCTGGCGGCGATTCAGCAGATCATACCCGCGGTCGATCGCCTGGGAGACAACCCTGGCGTCTGGCGTCGATTCTGGACCGGCTACTATGTCGGTTCGGAAGACTGGGGCCAGCCGGATCCAGTGACGGTCATCGCGACGCTTCCCGGTTCGGCGACAGCTCTTGATCGTCACGGCCGACCGTCAATTCGCGATCTCGCCGGAGCGGCCGGTCCTCTTTGTTGAGGAATATGAACGGCTGCGGCGCGCGCTCGACTACGAACGGAACGGTGAAGACCTCGAGCGTCATGCCTGGGAGAATCGCCGAGCGATTGGCTCGGGCGGGCTGGACCATGCAGTATCCGGTGGTGAATGCCGGCGCGCAGCCCAAGGGGTTTCGACCTCAAGTTCAGCAGATGACTGAGCCGTCGCCTGCAAGCGAACGACGGTCCTGGAAACCAGCGCGTTCCCAGGCCACACATCCTGAACGACTCGGTTGCGCTTGGCTTTCTGGCAGCCGCGGTGCTGATGAACGTGGCCATGGTCCTGTTCATCCTGATCAGATATGACAGTCTGCCTCCGTCGATCGCGCTCCACTGGAACGTCAACGGCGACCCGGATCGGATCGGCTCGCCACGCGAGATCTGGGTGATCCCCATCATCACTGCGCTGGTTGCTATGGCGAATCTGCATTCTCGCCTGGAGCATCGAGACGTTCGATCGCTTTGCCGCGCGCTTTCTGCTGGCGTCGTCGTGCATGGTCCAGATCGTCGCCTGGATCGCGCTGGTCACGCTCATTCGCTGAGCGTCGGGGCCGCGTATCCGCGGAGCAGCATTTGGTCATCGATATAGATCGCGCGTGCAAGCGGGTTCGGAAATCGGTACCTGCAGCCGAAACGGACGACCGGCTCTGTTATAATGGCTCGGGTTTAGTCGCAACACGCCGAACCGCCGCACGACGCCGGAAATGTTTCTGCCGTCGGGGGTTCTCAGCCGGACCGGGCGGGAGGGTCATGGCGAACCTGATCACGATTGGTCGGTTGGTCCTCCTGTTCGTGACGATCGCCCTCATCTACACTCGCTCGTATTCCGTCGTCGTTTGGTGATGCCTGTTGATCGCCATCGTCTTCGCCAGCGATGCCCTTGACGGTTTCGTCGCGCGCCGGCGACAGTCGACCAGCGAATTTGGAGCGATCATCGATATCGCGGGTGACCGTGTGGTCGAGAACGCGCTCTGGGTCGTCTTCGCGGAACTGGGACTCATCGGTGTGTGGGCGCCACTGCTCGTTCTGACGCGAGGATTCTTTGTGGACGCCATGCGAGGCATGAG
>CAWALJ010000006.1:0-413799 GCA_963782955.1 uncultured Chloroflexia bacterium
GGGTCGGCCCAGAGCCGTCCATGCAGGAACGGGCTACCGGCGTTGATCGTCGGGCAGGGCCAGTGCAGGCCGCTCGGCTTCGAGCCGTTCGTAGCTCATCCCGCCATGCCAGGCGGACAGGCCGCGCAGCTCGTCCCAGATCTCCTCGGCGGTCGGGTCCCCAGTCAAAGCCCATGCGTCTGGCGATCTCGGAGACGATCCCGATGTCGTCCGCGTGCTTCCGGCGGATCGACCGCTTCCTGACCCGCTGTACCCGGCGCTCCGAGCTGGTGACGGTGCCGTCGGATTCGGCCCATGACGAGCGGCGGGAAGACGACGTCGGCGAGCTCGGCGGTCCGGGTGAGGAAGATGTCCTGCACCACCAGGCGGTCGAGCCCCCGAGCAGGAGCGCGTCTCGATGTCGGCTTCGGAGTCGGCGGGGTTCTCCCCCACCACGTAGAGCGGTCGTCATGTTCGCCATGTTCCATCGCCTCGAACATCAGCGGTGAGATGGATGCCCGGGGTCGGGTCAGCGGCATCCCGTAGTCGCCTCGAACTTCGCACGATGGGCGTCGTCGGCCACGTCTGGAACCCCGGCAGCTTGTCCGGCAGCGCGCCCATGTCGCCTCCGCCCTGCACGTTGTTCTGGCCGCGAGCGGGCACGAGCCCCGAACCCCAGCGTCCGATGTGGCCCGGTGAGCAGTGCCAGATTGCACAGCGAGAGGACGTTGTCGACGGCGTTGTGATGCTCGGTGATCCCGAGGGTCCACAGGAGCTGCGACTTCCCGCCCGCGGCGTACGCGTGCGCAACCTCGCGGATCGCGTCCGCCGGGACCCCGGTGATCTCGGCGGCGACGTCGAGCGTGTACGGCTCGACCGACTCGCGAACGCCGCGTACCCCTCAGTCGAGTGGGCGATGAAGTCACGGTTCGTGAGCCCGGCGTGGATGATCTCGCGGGCGATCGCATTCGCCAGAGCGATGTCGGTGCCCACGTCGATGCCGAGCCAGAGGTCGGCGAACTTCGACGACGACGTGCGGCGCGGGTCGACGCAGTACATCCGGGCACCGTTGTCGAGGCCCTTCATCAGGTGGTGGAAGAAGATCGGATGCGCCTCGCGTGCGTTCGATCCCCACAGCAGGATCACGTCGGCGTTCTCGATCTCCTCGTAGGAGACCGTCCCTCCGCCTGCTCCGAACACTGTCGCCAGACCGACGACGCTGGGAGCGTGTCAAGTTCGGTTGCAGGAGTCGATGTTGTTCGACCCCATCACCTGCGAGCGAACTTCTGCCCGAGATAGTTGACTTCGTTGGTCGCCTTCGAGCAGGAGAAGAGACCGAACGTTTCCGGCCCTTTGGCGTCGACGGCCTGCTGAAATCCCTGAACGGCGCGGTCAGCGCCTCATCCCAGCTCGCAGGACGCAACGCACCAATCTCGCGCACCAGCGGCGGTGTAAGCCGCGTGTACTTCTTCGGCATCAGCGATCCTCTCCGCCGCGCGTCCCGAATTCGCAGGGCTTGTCGGTTTGTAAGCGAGGGGTGGCGATGTCGCGACCGGCGCGCGGGCAAGCTGATAATTTTGCTGATTCTTAGCATAGCGCTCGCCGAAACGGAGCGCAACGCGAGCCGTGACGCCAGGGCAAATACCACGTCACCTTCAGGATGGAACCTTGCTAATCCAGCGCAAATCGGCGCAAGACCACGCTTCAGGATTCCATTCCAGCGCGTAATGCTCATCGCCGAAGATGACGAAGGCGGAGATCGATGTCCATGGCGAAGAGGTGACAGTTCGGCTCTTCGGGAGCCCAATCGATGCGCGCCTTGATCGTCTCACGATAGCGCCGGCGCCGGGCGGATCCTGGATATCGATTGCCCGTCCGTAGAGCTTGAACTCCCCTTCGTTCCCCATGCGGTCGGAGACACAGCTATGCAGCACGCAGCGTGAATCACGCAGTAGATCGAGCGCCTTGCGGGACTGCCACATCATGCCGAGCATCAGTTCGCCGCCGACGAAGTCCGGCTCGCACGGGCTGATGCGGGGCCAGCCATCGAGACGCAGCGAGCCGACCAGCAATAGTTCATTGCGTCGCAGCCGCTCGTCCCCCTTCTCCGCGATCTCCGGACACTGCACAGCGAACTCATCCCAGCGCATATCACTCGTCCTCTCAAGATCTGGCTGATCGGCTCCACCTTGGCCACTGTTGCCTTCGTCTCCCCAGCCTAGCGTCTTAAGAGGACATCCCCTGTCATATTTCGGCTGATCGTCATTAAAGACGTGCGACTATCCCTGTTTCGGCGTAGGCGGATTACCGGTGTCTGGCCAACATTGGCACATCCAGAAAGCATGAAGAAAGGGAGTAGTTCTATCCCCAACGACCAAACTACCCGGAAATCTGCGTGCGCATCGATGGTTCCCCGCGCAGGCCGCTATGCCGTGGCGGCGCCGACGACCCTACACCTGCTGGGGAAAGGTCTTCACGTAGCTTGAACAGCGCCTGATCCTTGCGCTTGGCTTCCAGCATGCAGTCGAATGGCCCCTCAGGAGCGAAGGTGAGGAACGCTCGCAGGTCGGACGGGTCGACCCAATCGGCATGCTTGCCTACCGGCCCACCCGGCACCTGGCTGCTGAGGTGCATCTTCGGGATACCGTCTCGCTCGCGACAGGTGGCGAAACAGCGGGCGATGAGATCGGCTTCGTCGGTGGCGTCGCCGGGGTTGGCCCGATGGTGCAGCCAATCGAAGACGACCGGCAGGCCGGTCTGCGCGGAGATGGCCAGTACCTCTTCGGCGGTGTAGGTCCGTTCGTCGTTCTCGATCACCAAGCGGGCGCGCTGACGCTCGGGTAGCGTGTTGGCGACCTCGATGAAGCGCTGGATGGCGGCGCGTTTGTTGCCGTAGGCGCCGCCGATGTGGATGATCACCTTGCAGCTATCGTCGACGCCCAGCGCGTCCAGAAAGCGGACGTGCCACTCGATCTCCTCGATGGCCGACGTCACCACCTCTTCTCTGGGAGAGCCAAGCACGGTGAACTGGCCGGGGTGCATCGAGACGCGCATCTGGTGGTCGCGAATGAACCTGCCCAGCTCGGACAGCTCTTGCTCGAACTCCTCCCACCAGCGCAGTTGGTTGACCGGATGCGAACCGAACGGGATGACCATGCTGCTGATGCGGTAGAGGGAGATGTCGTGCTCGAGGTTGAACTGCAGCACCGTGCCGAGACCCTCCAGATTCATGGCAATCAGCTCACGCAGGCGCTCCGGAGTGGCGTTGCGCAGGCGACAGGTGCGGTTGGTGGTGGCGTCGAGTGAGAGGGCGATGGCGACGTAGCCGAGTTGGCGCAGCACGAGACGTTCCTTCCGAATAGACCCGTTCGCTATACCTACCAATTATTAGGTTGTATTGTAGCAGACAAGCTTGGAGTGCGGCTGCGGAATCGCGGTTTGATGATGGTGATGGCAGTACTAAGTTATTCTGGTCGCTGGGAGTGGCAAAAGGAAACAGCCCCGCCAGTCGGAGCTGCTTCCTGCCATTTTCTCAGTGGGCTACACCGAGAGATCGATATCTAGTGCTTCTTTGCGTGCTCGTTCGCTTGCACGAAACTCACACACTGGCCCTGGTTGGTGAATGCCGGGGCATTGAACTGCTGCCAGCCGCCATTCTTACACTGGTCTTTCTCGGTTGGAGGCAGTGTGTTCGCGACGAACTGAACGGCCGGGATATAGCCACTCCAGCAGGCGGCTGAGGGACTGTCCAGCCGGAACGAGCCTGTCCCTGCTGCACCATGGTCGCAGTATTCACTTCCGTACGGTGAATTCTGGAAGACTGTGTCTGGGTATGGCTTTGAACCAACGACGACCTGTGGACTCAATGCGATATTGAGCGAGTCATAAGCGCATCCGGCTGAACTGCTGAAGCAAGAAGCGGATTCTCCAATTGGATTCGGCCCGTAGTGAGTAGTGTTGTAGCTGATGCCGTATATCACTGTGTTCGGCAGCGTAATTCCTTGCGTGCTGAAGTCGAAGGTGATGTTCTTCGCGATGCCATGGTTGCAGGTTTGGGTCGCTGTGTCATACCACGCCTCCCCATCAGGACAATTGGCATCGGAGGATGGACGGTATGGGACCGTAAACGTCTCAGTATCGGTCGCGATCAACGAACCAGCGGTGTAACCAGTTCCGACGTTATAGATGTTGAACGTAATCGGGACCTGGAAAGTGGCTCCTGGAGTTGTAGTGCAAGGAGTGCCGTCTGTAGAACCAACCGGGGTGTACCAATTACCGTTCTCGCATGCCCAGCTTGTGAGCGTCACAGTAACTTGATTTAGTGTTCGTAGTGTTCCATCGAACGTTACTTCATCACCAAGCTCGCGGAAGGCATAAGCCTCGGGGCCCTCACTCGGCAGATTTGCTGGTAGTGGACTTACCGTACTGTCGTAAATTACGGCTCCTGACGCTGCAGCTACTGGCATGATCGTGAGGACCGCACCAAGCGATAGGATCATCATCGCGGCTGACAGTACTGCTAACAACTTACGCATGTGTATCTCCAATTCCTCCCACACAGATCGCCCCAAGCGGGGTAATCACTCTTCCCTGCGGCGAAGAATTCCCCTCCCGTCTACCCAACAGTCCCCCGGTTGGGCGGTACGTATTTCCCCCTATCTGTAAGTACGATAGTAGGATTGTTACGCAAAACTGTCAACACATACCGAATGCTTACTCTCGGACTCTTGATTCGGATTGGACAAATGTGTCACTGAGGCAACGGACGGCTCGGCAGCGCGCTTCGATTACTATGGCGACAGATTCGCGTTCGTGTTTCATCATTCAGGTCGAATAGAGCGTGGGAGCAATCGACGAGTAACCCTCACTACGACAAAGAGGCGGTGACATGAAGATCTTCTTGACCGGTGCGACCGGGTTCGTGCCATCGAACCTGGTACTTCACTTCTTCCAGCAGGGGGACGAAGTAATCGCGTTCGACCAGCATCCGCCGGAGGAGCGCCTGACACCCGCACAGGATGTCGTCAGTTCAGCAACTCGGATGATAGCTCGGCGCATATTCCGCGTGTGACATCATCATCGATACGCCAAAGTGCTCGCTGACGATCGCTATGGAATAGGCGTCTCATCAAAGCCAAAGGAAACGCGGGGGTTCCGGGCCCCCGCGTTTTTCGATTATCGGATGAGTAATCGCAATCTAGTGAATGTTGTTGACCGTTAAGGCAACGATGGTTACTGCCGTATTGGAGGTACCATCGCTGAAGTGGAACGTGTACGTACCGGGCAGGAGTTCATCGCCACTGGTGAACGGTTGCCAGCCACCGGCATAGTAGCTGGTTGCGGTATTACTGGTGGAGATGACCTGGCCAGTGTGGAAGTAGACGGATTGGACGTTGCCAGCAGGATTGTTTGCGTTCGGCTGGCCAACAGTTGCCGTCTTCTGATCGTGCGTCCCGTTGTAGGTCACCGCGAAACTGTAGGTTCCCGGCAACATCTCGGCGGTCACAATGGCGGGATTGTTCACGTTCAAGGTCGTGATCGCGTGCCACCCGCCGGCGTAGTAGGAGGCGCTGCCATTGTTGGGAATGGAGAGAATTGAACCGTTGTGAGCTGCAGCCACACGTTCACCAACATGGTGTGGAAGTAGACGGTCTGCAGCGCGTTGGCGTGATTGTTCGGATTGGGTTCGATGACCGTATACGACTTCTGATCGTGGTCCCGTTGTAGGTCAGCGCGAAACTGTAGGTTCCCGGCAGCATCTCGGCTTGCACCATAGCGGGATTGTTCGGATTCAGGGTTGTGATCGCGTGCCATCCACCGGCGTAGTAAGACGCGGATCCGTTGCCGGGAATGTCGAGAGCTGAATTGTTATGAGCTTGCAGCTCCACGGTCACTAACGCAGCGTGGAAGTAGACGGTCTGCAGCGCGTTGGCGTGATTGTTCGGATTGGGTTCGATGACCGTATACGACTTTTGATCGTGCGTCCCCTTGTAGGTCAGCGCGAAGCTGTAGGTTCCCGGCAGCATCTCGGTCTGCACGATACTGGGGTTGTTCGTGTTCAAGGTCGTGATGGCGTGCCACCCACTGGCATAGTAGGACGCGCCGCCATTGGCGGGAATGTTAAGAACGCTGTTGTCGTGAGCCTGCAGCTCCACGTTGACTAATGCAGCGTGGAAGTAGACGGATTGGACGTTGCCAGCAGGATTGTTTGCGTTCGGCTGGCCAACAGTTGCCGTCTTCTGATCATGCGTCCCGTTGTAGGTCACCGCAATTGTAGGTTCCCGGCAACATCTCGGTTGTTACCATAGCGGGATTGTTCACGTTTAAGGTCGTGATCGCGTGCCACCCGCCGGCGTAGTAGGAGGCGGATCCGTTGCCGGGAATGTCGAGAGCTGAATTGTCGTGTGCCTGCAGCTCCACGTTCACCAACATGGTGTGGAAGTAGACGGTCTGATTGGCCTGATCGCCAGTTATTACTACCGTCTTCTGATCACGCGTTCCATTGTAGGTCAGTGCGAACGCGTAGGTTCCCGGCGCCAGGTCGACTTGCACCATAGCGGGATTGTTCGGGTTCAATGCCGTGATCGCGTGCCAACCGTTGTCGTAGTAGGACGCGCTGCCATTGGCGGGAATGGAGAGAATTGAATTGTTGTGAGCTTGCAGCTCCACGTTGACTGTGACCGGGTTCGAGGCCGCCAAGGCCGTGCTCGATAGGAGCGCTATAAGCAAAAATACCGCTGTGGATACAGTTGCTATGACCGCCCACATATATCGTCTCATCGTAATTCCTTCCGTCCCTGAAGAGGCTAGACTTGATGTGTTCTGGTGATGTTGCGTCGCGCTTCGTTGGTCATCAGCTTCGGCTCAAACAAGCGCACTCATGGGCGTATCCCACTTCCCGCAGCCCTCGTTGCGTGTTGTGCGTCTGTTGAAGTCGCGCGGTGACGCCGATCAACACGCCGGGGACGAACAAGCCCAAATAGCCCATAACACCGCGATTTTCGGTGTTTCTCTCCGCTTTGAATTCGCCCACGTCGTTGTGGCTTGCTGAGATTAGCTCGGGAGATCAGATGCTCGAGTCAGGAAACTGACGACCAAGTAAACGTAGGTGAGATACGCGCCCCCTTTCGTAACATTGCGGATAGCTACGCCCGTACGGATTCAACTCTTACACAATAGGACTATTAGACTTCCCCGCTAGCACTATTGCACCCAATGAAGACAAAGTCAACAATTGTAACGGAATTGTTGCACGGTGCGATTATGCTCTGACGATGGAAACCAGCAGGTCGTAATCTCTGGTGAATACGAGATTATGAGAATATTGCACGCACGCAAGTCATGTTCGAGTTACAGAAGCTTGGACTTTTGATTCGCCGAGAGCTCCGGCCATCTGGTCGGCCACACGCAGTTGAGAGACTGAGGACAATTCGGCGTCTCATGCTGACGCGCGCGGGCGCCTATGATAACCATGTGAATCTTTGCTTGGATGTGTTGGACGAACGAGCGCAGGAGGCGCGAAAGAACTGCATTGTCGGACAGAGTTTGCAATCCGAGGTTGATGGAATGGGTCTTGTCACTTCGGAGTCTTCCGAGTGAATCGGCCAATGGCGACAAGACCTCATGATGCATGATAAGGCGGTGACATGAAGATCTTCTTGACCGGGGCGACGGGGTTCGTGCCTTCCAATCTGGTGCTGCACTTTTTCCAGCAAGGGGACGAAGTAATCGCGTTCGACCAGCATCCGCCGCAGGAGCGCCTGACCCGTGAGTTGGGTGACGGTTGGCAGGAGCGGGTTACCTTCGTGCAGGGAGACGTGCGCGATGCCGCGCTGCTGGCTACGCTGTTCGACGAGCATCATCCCACTCACGTGGTACAGGCGTCGGCCATAACTCCGAGCCTCGACATGGAGCGGGCCGATCCGCGACTGGTGCTTGACGTCAACGCCGCCAGCACCATCTCACTGCTGCAGATCGCGGCACAGCACGGTGTCGAGCGGTTCGTCTACTTCAGCTCGGTCTCAGTCTACGAGCGGCGCGATGCCACCAGCTACGTCGTCGATGAGGACGGTCCGCTGCATCGCTGCGATCGCATGTACCCGCTGTCGAAGATCACCGCCGAGCGGTTATGCCATTGGGCGGTGACGCACTACGGCATCGACGTGCGCATCGTCCGTCCTGGCACGGTCTACGGCCCCTACGAGCGACCGACCGGCGCCAGGGTCAACATGTCGAGCCCCTGTCTCGCGGCGCATCTGGCGCTGGCGGGTGAGACGCTCAAGCCGAACGCGCCGCACGTTAGCCAGAGCTTCATCCACGCCATGGATGTGGCCAGAGGGGTGCGTCTGGTTCTGACGACGCCGAATCTCGAGCACGATACGTTCAACCTTGCTGGCGAGCCGGTGCCACAGGAGCGCATGATCAAGGCGATCGTCGCGGCCGTGCCGGGAACCGAGGTCAAATGGGTCGCCGACGAGACGCATGCCAACATCCCGCTCTCGCCCGAGTCGGGTCAGATCGCCTACGACAACCGTCGCATCTGGCGCGAGACCGGGTTTCAGCCGCTCTACCGCATCGAGACCGGCATCGAGCAGTACGTGGAGTGGCTTAAAGAGGAAGGGTGAGATAGCGCCATGAGCGACGGGAGCCCAGCGATGGTTCCGATCTTCGACGGTCATAACGACGTCCTGGCCCGTCTCCATCGCGGCGCGAACCCCGTCTCCTTCTTTAGCGCCAGCCACGAGGGCCACATCGATTTGCCACGGATGCAGGCGGGTGGGTTTGCCGGGGGATTCTTCGCGGTCTTTGTCCCGCCCGATCCCCGGATGCCGCGCCCGCCCCATGACGGCTTTCGGCTGACGGAGGACGGCTACGAGATGCCGTTGCCCCCGGCCCTCGACCTTGCCTATGCCCAGCAGACCGCCATCTCGATGATGGCGCGACTCTTTCGTATCGCGGCGCAGTCCAACGGACAGCTACGGGTCGCGCGCAGCGTCGCTGAGATCGAGGAGACTCTCGAGCATGGCGCAATCGCGGCGGTGCTGCATCTGGAAGGGGCTGAGGCGATCGGCGTCGATCTTGATGCGTTGGA
The DNA here is from genome assembly GCA_963782955.1 of uncultured Chloroflexia bacterium. Classification (GTDB taxonomy): domain Bacteria; phylum Chloroflexota; class Chloroflexia; order Thermomicrobiales; family Thermomicrobiaceae; genus CALAGB01. The sequence goes on from CAWALJ010000006.1 coordinate 9,071, forward strand.
ACTCTTCTATCAGGCCGGTTTGCGCTCACTGGGCCTGGTCTGGAGCAGGCCAAATGCGTTCGGCGAGGGCGTTCCTTTCGCTTTTCCGCGCTCGCCCGATACCGGATCCGGACTGACCGACGCAGGCAAAGAGTTGGTTCGTGCCTGCAATGCACGCGACATGCTGATCGACCTCTCTCACCTGAATGAACGTGGCTTCTGGGATGTCGCCGCCCTGTCGGATGCTCCACTGGTCGCATCCCACTCCAACGCGCACGCCCTCTGCAAGGTGGCGCGCAACCTGACCGATCGACAACTGGATGCTATCAAGGAGTCGGATGGTCTGGTGGGCGTCGCCTTCGACGTCAGCATGCTGCGGAACGACAGCCACCTTGAACCGGAGACTCCGCTAAGCGAGATCGTGCGGCACATCGACTACCTGGTCGAGCGCATCGGCATCGACCGTGTGGCGTTCGGCTCCGATTTCGACGGCGCCACGATTCCTAACGCATTGGGTGACGTCGCTGGTCTGCCAGCGCTCATCGCGGAACTCCGCACCCATGCCTATGACGACGCGTCGATACGCAAGCTAGCTGCGGAGAATTGGCTGCGCGTGCTCCGCGCCACCTGGGGCGGTTAGCACAGGAGCATTCGGTTGCGAGCGGCGGTGGGCGCTTGGCGCTGGCGCCGACATGTGCCACCGCTACGTCGACGTCGACTCGGATTGCTTCACCGCTCCAGCCGCACCTCCAGAAAGTCGTCGACCAGCAAGAGCTTGAGCATCAAGCCGACGGGTTTCGGGACGGCGCGGTGCTTCGGATCATGGAAGAGTCGGGGTTCGGTTAGTCGCCAGGTGCGGCCTTGTGTCTCGAGTAGGCAGCCGCTGTTCGCCAGCACGTTGCGTACCCATTGCGATTCACGTCCGTAGGTGAGCGCGAAGACGTACGCACCCGGTTGCTGGAAGACGTTGACCGGTGTGCGGAACGTTCGGCCGCTCTTGCGCCCGGTGTGGATCACCACGCCGAAGCCCGGCACGTGCCTGGCCAGCGGCTCCATGACGTGGTTGGTCGCGCGACGATTGAGGCGAGCGAGCCAGCGTGGCGCGGGCATGGTGGCGACCTCTCTATCAACGCTGACAAAGGGACGAGACGGCACGATCTTCCATAATAGTTCGCTTGCGCCACTCGATGCGCACGGCGATACTCGACCATCATAGCCAGTGATTGATGAGCGGGGGTACCGATGCAGACTGAAACCAGCGGACGGATCACACAGCGCAGTGGCAAGGCCATCATTGAGGCGTTGAAGGCCGAAGGAGTGGAGCACGTCTTCGGACTGGTCGGCTCACACGTGCTCGAGATCTACGACGCCCTGGCTGACGAGCCGTCGATTCGCCACATCACTGTCAAGCATGAGACGACTGCCAGCGGCATGGCCGATGCCTATGGACGCCTCACCGGCAAGCCGGGCGTGGTCTTTGTGACGGCTGGCCCCGGTGCCACCAACTCCCTCACCGGAGTGGCGCAAGCCTACATGGCCGCCTCGCCGATGGTGCACATCTCTGGAGCTGTGCCGCGCGGCGCCTCCTTCGAGTCCTTCCACGGCGTCGACAAGGAGAACTTCCTCGTCCCCATGTTTGCCGAGGTGACCAAGTGGAGCGTCTCGATCCAGCGTCCGGAGGACATCCCGCACGTCCTCTCACGTGCCTTCGCCCTTGCCCAATCTGGCCGTCCGGGACCGGTGCACGTCGAGATCCCGCAAGACGTACTGCTGGCTGACGCCACCGAGATGGATGTCTACCAGCAGACGGTGATTGAGCCCGAGCGCCTGAGCGATGGGGACCTGAACGCCTTGACCAGCCGTATCCGGGAGAGCAAGCGCCCGGTCATCTGGGCCGGTAAAGGGGTCAAGGCGCGTTTCGCTCATGAGGAACTGGCGGAGCTTGCCGAGTTGCTCGAGGCGCCGGTCATCCTCTCTGGAGACGCCGCGGGCGGCATCCCTGATACTCATCCGCTCTCGTCCGGTCAGCTCGCCCTCTACGACCGCACGCCGCTGCAGAAACAGTTGGCCGCGGAGGCCGATCTGATCGTCGCGGTCGGCGAGCGTGGCGGAACCGGCCATGGCGACGTCATCTTCAACCTGAGCCAGGCGCCGGTGGTCGGCATCTGGCTCGGCAATGAGGGAGAGCAGCCGGACCCGCGCTCGCAAGCCGGAGCGGTGGCCGACATCAAGGTGGGGCTCGATCAGTTGCTGGAAGCCATCGGCGATCAGCAGCGGCCAGCCGATGAGGCGCTGCGCCAGCGAATTGCGCATGGCAAGAGCGGCCTGCGCCAGCACATTCGCGAGCAGATCAAGCGTGATTACGGGCTCGATCGCCCCATGCACTATGGGGTGGCGCTGGACTCGCTTACCGACTTTGTCGACGCTGACACCATCGTGCTCGGGGATATTGGCAGCCACAATCAATGGACGCGGATGCTGGTCGAGACGCTCAATCGCAACACCTTCACCCCCGAAGGCTACTGGGGTGCGATGGGCTTTGGCCTGCCTGCCTCGATGGCCGCTAAGCTGGCCTTCCCCGACAAGAAGGTGATGGCCGTGACCGGTGACGGCTGCTTCCTGATGGCGAGTGCCGATTTCTCCACCGCGGTCGAGAACGACCTGAATCCGGTCATCGTCATCCTGAACGATCGGCAATACGGCATGATCGTCGGCATGCAGGAAGGCAATTACGGACGAAAGAGCGAGACGGCGCTGGACGGCCCCGACTTCGTCGCGTATGCCCGCTCGTTCGGCGGAGACGGCATGCGCGTCGATCGGCCGGAGCAGATGCATGAGGCGCTCGAGCGCGGCCTTGCCAGTTCGACCATCTTCGTCATCGACGCCAGCTGCGATTATCGTCATCCCACTTACAACCTGGCCAGGTCGGCCGAAGAAATGGGCTAAGCAGAGTTTCGACCGGCGTTACTCCGCGCGGAGCAGCGCCGGTCACGCTCCAGGCGGCGATCCGTCGATTCAGCCTCCAGAATGGGCACGGTCGCGAAGCTAATGGTCCAATGAGCGCGAACGGTCATGCAGTCGCCGCGCGCCTCAACACGCTTTTCTCCCAACGCAAAATTGTGCATGAGAAATTCCCGAAATACGCAATGCTTCGTCCTCTTGTAACTCCCTTCACCGTGGTGTATTGTTTAGAGACAGGAGTAATTCGGCTCCCTGGATGACTCAACACCCGCGGCTGTGAGCTATCGACCGCCGGGGACACGTCGCCCTCACATGACGTAACCTGCGAAACTTCGGGTCAGCCATAGCCGTCCGTGCCGTTGTTACCAGCGCTCAATGCATCTCACAATGATCGATGATCCAGCTGATGGAGTGATGACAGGCTGGCTTGAACGTGGTGAGTGACATGGTTCCACACGGTGGAACCGGCCACGGAGCGGTCAACACGCTTTGTGGGGCTCGCACGTGTCATCGAGCGAATCGCATTCTTTCTTGTGGGTCAATGCGTCGAAGCCATCCATCGGCTCGAAGACCTCGAACTGATGGTTTCGAAAGGATCCTCATCGTGGTGCACGAAATGACTGATCAGCCATCAACACCAACGCCCGAACAGTCAACCAGCAAGATCGACCCAATGGAGCATCTTCGCGTGCAAATGCGGGTTCTTGGAGCGCGTGGTAAGCAACTTGGCAAGGTTGAAACGCTCGACCACCATGCCGGGACCGGAAAAATCTCGTCCATCGTCGTCCGGCATGGCATGTTCAGCAACAAACTGACTGAGGTATCCGCTGCCCGAGTGAAGTGGGTGAATTCGGATTCGGTCATTCTTGACCTGACTCCGACCGCCTTCAAGAAGCTTCCTCGACTGGCGGTAAACTGACGTACCGGCCGACTACGGCCACATCAATTTCGCTTGCGAATCCTCCATCAGGAGGTTCGCGGCAGCAGTTCTGCTTCGAAGGGAGCACCCTATAACGACTCTAACGCATGATCAAGATGAAGTGATTCATCGTTCAAACGAACGTAACCAGCCTGGCGTTGTTGCCTTACTCGCCATACTCAGGCGCCATGGTGAGCCTGCCGCGGCGAGCGCGTCTGGCATCGACAGTCCCTTGCCAGATGATGAGACGGTCAGCGCTCCTCAGCGCTTTCCACTCCTGTCGAACTTCCGCTCTCGCTCCCGCCATCGCCGGGGAATGCCATCGCCGGTGGCAGCCAGTCGATGATCCCGTCTGACACAATCCGTATTGTTGCTTCTCTGGCAGAAGCTCTCTGAGAGGTAATTCGCGATGTCCATTGGGCTTAGCCGTAGCGCCCAACTCCTCCTTATTCAGCTCGTTCAGGTTCGTCATAGCAGTGAGCAAGATGGCCTTAGTGGCGAACAGCTCTCCTTCAAGGTATCTGTCAGCCCACAGAGCACCACGGTCGATTTCGCGGCCGGGAACCCTTCGCTTGAGACCCATGACGCGAATGCGATTCTGGTGTTACGCGCCAACGGTTTGATCGAGGAGTTCACTACCATAGGACGGATGTCGGGTGCTCCGAAGTACGTCGTGACGCAGGCAGGTGTGAATATGGGTCTCCGCGCGGTCGTGTAGCGTCTGCGCGCGGATGATCTCCCGTCGCAGATAGAGAGACGCACATCAGCGGTAGCACCGGCACCTGGATCAATACTGAGATCTAAGTAATGATGCGGCCGGCTGCGAATTGCCTACGCCACTCGGCGTTGACGCTCCACCGCTAACGTCATTTCCCTGACGTCCACGGTCTTCCTTCAACGTATCGTTCACGTCGCGTTGCCGTCGACACGAGAGTAATATGGAATAGCTGCGCACCGCAGCCGGATGTCGCCTCCGCGTGACGTTCGTCCCCTGGCGTTGCCGGATCGTGCCGGGACGCCGTTCGACGGTTGCCTCAGTTACAGGGAGGTGTGCGATGCGGCTGTACGTGATGCAGCTTGGTCTCAGCGACACCGGTTCACCGGTTCCCGGATATTTGATTCAGACGGACGATGGGAAGAACGTGCTGGTCGACAGCGGCTATCCCGAAACGGATTACCGCGGCCCGACCGCCAATCGACCCGAATCGGATTGGGTGATCAGTCGCCTGGCGGAAATTGACGTTCGGCCGAGCGAGATCGACATCGTCGTGTGCTCGCACCTCGATGTGGATCACGCGGGTTGCCATGACGCGTTCACCAATGCCGAGTTCGTGGTGCAGGCGGAGCATCTCGAAGCCGCGAAGACGATGCCGCGTTTCCAGAGCATACGCGAGCATTGGGACGACCCGCGCCTCAACTACCGAACCGTCGAAGGTGACGTCGAGCTCTTGCCCGGCATCGAGCTGATCGAGACGAGCGGCCACGTGCCGGGACATCAGTCGGTGCTGGTGCGCTTGCCGCAAACCGGCCCGGTGCTGCTGGCGGTGGACGCGATCACGACCGATTTCAGCGGATTCACCCCCGAGACCCGTCCGACCGGGCGCTACGATAACGATCCGGAGGGGGCGCGCCAGAGCACACGCAAGCTGGTCGACCTGGCCGAGCGTGAAGGCGTCGCACTGACGATTCGCGGTCATGACTCCAAACAGTGGCCGCAGTTGAAGCGATCACCCGAATATTACGAATAGCTGCCGTTCCACCCCATCGTTGATCTCGACAGTCCGGGCGTGATGGTTATCGCCATCACGCCCGTCATTGTTTTTTTCGACGTACTCCTGCCGGACGCTCAGACGGCCGTCCATATGCATATCTGCCGACATTTTCCAGTCTGGAGTGGACGTCACCACGCCCTACATCCATCCATGCGGCATGCGGATTGCATTTACATACTGCAAGCAATCGAATTCGCTTCATGAAGGGAGAGTCGAATGGGCGATCTTACCGATAAGGCCAAAGGCAAAGCCAACGAATGGAAAGGCAAGGCCGAGCAAGAGTACGGTAAGCATGCCGATGACGAGGACATGCGAGCCAAGGGGCAGCGCGACGAGATCAAAGGCAAAGGACAGCAGATCGAGGGCGAGGCCAAAGACAAGGCCGAAGATCTGAAAGACAAGGCGACCGACTAATCTTGGCCCAGCTCGGGTGCCCGCATCTTGCGGGCACCCACCCTCATATTAACGCGCCGTTCCTCGCGTCACTCGCCCTGACTCCAACCCCAACTGCTGCTCCGCGGGTCTATCCACAATCGACGATAATGCGTAAGTAGGCCACGGCACCAACCGATGGTGTCGCGCTGGCCGTCATCTCGCATCCTGGGTGATCATGGTGGTTTTGCTTATGCGGCCTAAACATGCCATGCTGAAGAGTCGTTGATGTCGCGTCCGGCGGGCGTCAGTCGACCTTAGGACCGCCACAAGACCGGATGATGAAGGAGCAGAGAGTGACGCACGTGAACGATGATTTCGGACGCGGGGAGCGCACTGCTCCCGGTGGGCATTCGGGTGGCTGGAGCCCGTATCCGGTCGAAGTGGATGGCGAGCATCTGACGCTGTCGCAGGTAGTCGAGGTGGCGCGCCTCAACGTGCCAGTGACCCTGGCGCGATCCGCTCGCGCGGCCATCGCCCGTTCGCGCGCTCTGGTCGAATCGATTGTCGAGCGTGGCGAGACCGCCTACGGCATCAATACCGGCTTCGGCGATCTCAGCACGGTCTCGATCCCCACCGATCAACTTTCGGATCTGCAGCATAACCTGATCCGCTCGCATTCGTCTGGCGTTGGTGCAGCGCTGCCGGTCGACGTCGTGCGCGCCATGCTGCTGCTGCGCGCCAACGCTCTGTCCAAGGGTTTTTCCGGCGTGCGCGAGGTGGTGGTCGAGCGCTTGATCGACCTGCTCAATGCGGGCGTGACGCCGGTGGTTCCGTCCCAGGGTTCGGTCGGTGCCAGTGGAGACCTGGCTCCGCTCGCGCATCTCTCGTTGGTCTTGCTTGGCGAGGGCAAGGCGACGTTGCGTGACAGCGACGAGGTGCTGCCGGGCGGCGAAGCATTGCGGCGTGCCGGGCTGGAACCGATTCACCTGACGGCCAAAGAGGGTTTGGCGCTCATCAACGGCACGCAGCTGATGACGGCGGTCGGCGTGCTGGCGTTGCACGATGCCCAAGTGCTGCTCGAGACGGCCGAGGTCGTGGCGACCGCCAGCCTGGAAGCTCTTCGCGGCACCGACACGCCGCTCGACGAAGCGATTCAGGCGGTGCGCCCTCATCCCGGGCAGGTTCGCGTCGCGGCACGCATGCGAATCCTGCTGGAAGGCAGTGAAATTCTCCCTTCACATAAAAGCCATGAGGATGATCCGCGCGTGCAGGATCCCTATTCGGTCCGCTGCACGCCGCAAGTGTTGGGCGCTTCCAGGGACGCCATCGACTACGTGCGCAAGGTGCTGGAGATCGAAATTAATAGCGCTACGGACAACCCGCTCTGCTTCCCGTCCGATTCCGGACGCGGACGGGTCCTCTCCGGCGGCAATTTTCACGGCCAGCCGGTGGCCCTCGTCATGGACTTCCTGAAGCTGGCCGTGAGTGAGCTGGCCAGCATCTCGGAGCGGCGCATCTACTTGATGCTCGATCATCTGCGCAGCGGCCTTCCTGCCTTCCTCTCCCCCTCACCCGGCGTGGAATCGGGCTTCATGGTGGCGCAATACACTGCCGCGGCGCTGGTCTCCGAGAACAAGGTGCTGGTGCATCCGGCTAGCGCCGATTCGATTCCAACCTCGGCGGGCATGGAGGACCACGTCAGCATGGGGCCAATCGCGGCACGTGGCGCGGCCAGCATCATTGCCAACGCCACGCGCGTGGTAGCGATCGAGTTACTCTGCGCCGCCCAAGGGGTGGGTCAGCACGAGCCGCTGCAACCGGGCAAGGGTGTGGTGGTGGCGATCGAGCGATTGCGTGAGACGGTGCCGCCGCTCACGCATGATCGAGTGCTATCGGACGACATCGAGCAGGTGGCGGGGCTGATCAAGGCGGGCGTGTTTCGCCTGCCCGACTTTGGCGAAGAGTTGTGAGCATCAGGATGCGACAGGTGAGGAGCGACGCATGACGGCAGCGGAACATCGAGAAATTCACGCGCCACGAGGAACCACCTTGAACTGTCAGGGCTGGGAGCAAGAGGCCGCCCTGCGCATGCTGATGAACAACCTCGACCCGGCGGTCGCCGAGAAGCCGGATGAGCTGATCGTCTACGGTGGCACTGGCAAGGCGGCGCGCAACTGGGAGTGCTTCGACGCGATCGTCCGTGAGCTCAAAGCGCTGAAGAATGACGAGACACTGCTGGTGCAGTCCGGCAAACCGGTCGGCGTCTTCCGCACCCATGAGATGGCGCCGCGCGTCCTGATCAGCAACTCCATGCTGGTGCCGCAATGGGCCAATTGGGACGAGTTCCGGCGCCTGGAAGGGCTTGGCCTGACCATGTATGGCCAGATGACCGCCGGCAGCTGGATTTATATTGGCACTCAAGGCATTTTGCAGGGAACTTACGAGACTTTCGCCGAAGCCGCTCGCCAGCATTTCGGTGGTTCGCTCGCAGGCACGCTGACGGTTACCGCCGGGCTTGGCGGTATGGGCGGTGCTCAGCCGCTGGCTATCACCATGAACGGTGGCGCCGGGCTGATCGTCGAGGCCGATCCGCAGCGCATCAAGCGACGCGTCGACAACGGCTATTGCGACGAGTGGACCGACGACCTGGACGAGGCGCTACGCCGGGTCGAGGCGGCACGCAAAGAGCAGCGGGCCCTCTCGGTCGCGCTGCTGGGTAACGCCGCCGAAGTCCTGCCGGAACTGCTGAAACGAGACGTGCAGGTCGACGTAATGACCGACCAGACCTCGGCGCACGACGCGCTGGGGGGCTATATTCCGGCCGAGATCTCGCTGGAAGACGCTATCAAACTGCGCGAGTCGGCGCCCGAGATCTACACCGAGCGAAGCATGGCCAGTATGGCGACCCATTGCCGCTCCATGCTCGAGTTCCAGCGGCGCGGCTCCATCGTCTTCGACTATGGCAACAACCTGCGTGGTCAGGCGCTGGTGGCTGGTGTACAGGACGCCTTCGACTATCCCGGATTCGTACCCGCCTTCATTCGCCCGCTCTTCTGCGAGGGGAAAGGTCCGTTTCGCTGGGCGGCGCTCTCCGGCGATCCACAGGACATTTACCGCACCGACGAAGCGATCGGTCGACTCTTCCCGGAGAATGAGTCGCTGCAGCGCTGGATCCGGCTGGCGCGCGAGCGGGTTCCCTTTCAGGGACTGCCGACGCGTATCTGCTGGCTGGGCTATGGCGAGCGAGACAGGGCGGGCCTGGAGTTCAACCGCATGGTGCGCGACGGCGAGATTTCGGCGCCGATCGTCATCGGCCGCGATCACCTCGACACCGGCTCGGTCGCCTCTCCCTATCGCGAGACCGAAGGCATGCGGGATGGCTCTGACGCCATCGCCGACTGGCCGATTCTCAACGCGCTGGTCAACACCTCGGCCGGCGCCTCCTGGATCTCGGTGCATCATGGCGGCGGGGTCGGCATCGGCCTCTCGATCCATGCTGGCATGGTCGTGGTGGCCGACGGCAGCCAGCGTGCCGAGGAGAAGCTGTCGCGCGTGCTCCTCACCGATCCCGGCAGCGGCGTGGCGCGTCATGCCGACGCGGGCTACCCGGAAGCAATCGACGCCGCCAAACGTCTGGGTGTGAACGTGCCGATGCTGCAGCAGGACGAGGGGAATTGACGGCCCTCACCCCCGACCCCTCTCCCAAGTCTGGGAGACGGGAGACGAACAAGGAATGGCACAGCCCCACCATTAAGACCCCCTCTCTTGATCGTTGGGAGCTGAGCCGGGGTGAGGGCCACCAATGTCCGTCCTATGTCACCATGGAGCCTGAATTGAGTGAACCTGACCGTCAGAACCTGCTAATCGAGCATGCGGGAGAGCTGTTGACCGTGTCGCCGGATGCAGTGGATCGCATCGGCCGTATCGTCGATGGGAGCCTGCTCATTACCGGCGATCGCATCGTCACCGCGGGAGCGGCCTCCAAGGTCGAGCGGCAGGTGGATCGCGCCAATTGCCGGGTGATCGATGCGCGTGGCAAGGTGGTGCTGCCCGGCTTCGTCGACTGCCATACTCACCTGATCTTTGGCGGCTCGCGTGTGGAGGAATACGCGGCCAAGGTGGCTGGTCGCGATACGGCCGAGCTGGCCCGAATGGGCATCCCGGTGGGTATCACCGGCACCATGGCGGCCACTCGCGCGTTGAGCGTCGAGCAGTTGGTCGAGCAGGCGCTGCCACGCATGGTCGAGATGCTTCAGGCAGGAACGACCACGGTCGAGAGCAAGAGTGGCTACGGACTCTCGCTTGAGTCGGAGCTTCGTATGCTGCGAGCCAATCGGGAACTGGCGCGGCTGCAACCGATCGACATTGCCAGCACCTTCCTCGGTGCTCACGCTCTGCCGCCGGATCAGCCACGCGAGCGCTACGTCCGCAGCATTGTCGAGGAGATGATCCCGCAAGTGGCTGAAGAGAAGCTGGCCGAGTTCTGCGACGCTTTCTGCGAGGAGGGCTATTTCACGGTCGATGAGACGCGGCAGGTGCTGGAGGCGGGCAGCGCCCACGGGCTGCGGCCGAAGCTGCACCTGGATCAGTATCGGCACAGCGGCGCCGCACGACTGGCGGCGGAGCTGAAGTGCGTCTCGGTCGATCACCTGAACTTCACCGAGCCGGATGAGGTGCATGCGCTGGCTGAGGCGGGTGTGGTCGGCGTAATCATGGCGGCCATCGATTTCGCGGTGGCTCATCCACGTCCGATCCTCGCCCGCGATCTGCTGGCGCAAGGGATGACACTTGGCATCGGGACCGATCTCTGTCCCGGCTGCTGGCTGACCAGTATGCAGTTCGTCATCTCACTTGCCTGTCGTCTGCAGGGCATGCCGGTTGAGGAGGCGATTCGGGCTGCCACACTGGGTGCCGCGCAAGCGGTCGCCAGGCAGGATGAGATTGGCTCGCTCGATCCGGGCAAGCTGGCCGACGTTCTCATCCTCGACGTCGAGCGCTACGAGGATCTGGCCTATCGCCTGGGTCGCAACGCGGTCGAGACCGTGATCAAGCGAGGTGACGTCGTGGTCGAGCGAGAAGCCCGATGACCAGATCGGTCGCGCGCCGCTATCGCATTGCCCATCTGCATCAGCCCGGGGGGTGGCTCTCGCCCGCCTACGTCGAGGTTAACTCCGCGGGAACGGTCGTCTCCGTCGACGCCACGCAGCCGGTGCACTGGCGTGGTCCGATCGAACGGCTCGACGGCTACGTCCTGCCGGGGATGGTCAATCTCCACTCGCACGCCCATCAGCGGGCACTGGCCGGTCGCACTGAGTTCGTCGGTAGCGATCCAACTTCCAGTGCCGACGACTTCTGGGCCTGGCGTAGTCGCATGTACGCGCTCGCCGGAGTGCTCGATCCGGACCAATTTCAGGCCATCGCGGCGCGTGCCTATCTGGAGATGCTGGAGGCGGGCTACACCAGCGTCGGCGAGTTCCACTACCTGCATCACGACCCGACTGGGAAGCCCTATCCCAACGTCACCGAAATGTCGGAACGGGTGGTTGCAGCCGCCGATCAGACGGGCATCGGCCTGACCCTCTTGCCGGTCCTCTACACGCATGGGGGAGTCGGACAGGCGCCCACGGCTGGACAGCGGCGCTTCGTCTTCGAGAACGTCGATGATTTCCTGAAACTGATTTCCGATCTGCAGTCGCGTTTGTCGCAATTCCCATACGTGCGGCTCGGTGTCGCCCCGCACAGCGTTCGTGCCGTCAGCGCCGACAATTTCACTCGCCTGTTCGATGCGCTGCCGCAATTGCTGCCGGACGGGCCGATCCACATCCACGTGGCTGAGCAGACGCGTGAGGTCGAGGAGTGTGTCGCCGGGCTCGGCGCACCGCCCGGGCGCTGGCTGCTCGATCGTTTTCCGGTCGATGCACGCTGGACCTTCATTCATGCGACCCATTGCCAGCGCGACGAGCTTACCGAACTGGCTCTGCGCGGTGCGACGGTCGGACTGTGCCCGGTTACCGAGGCGGACCTGGGCGACGGCCTCTTTCCATTGGTGGACTATCAGCAGGCGGGCGGTCGCTGGGGCATCGGCTCCGACGGCAATACCGTCATCGACCCCACCGAAGAGCTACGCTTGCTCGAATTTGGTCAGCGGTTGACCCAGCGGCATCGCGCCATTCTCGTCTCGCCGCGAGATGTCACCACGGCCCATGCCGGGCGTCTGCTCTTCGACCTGGCGCTGGCGGGTGGCGCTCACTCGCTGGATCACCCGGTTGGCGCCATTCAGCCCGGGATGCGGGCTGACTGGATCGAGCTCGATCCGGACCACCCGGCGCTGATCGGCCACTCAGCGGAGACGATCCTGGACGCCTGGGTCTTTAGCGGCCCATCCGGAGCAGTGCGCAACGTCATGGCGGCGGGCCGCTGGGTCGTCCGTGACGGTCAGCACGTTAACACCGACGCCATCACCCGCGACTTCCGCCACGCCATGGAAGAGGTAGCAAAGGCGTTCGGGGGGTAGGGGCGCAGTTCAGTCCGAGTTCAGAGTGGACGACGGTCCATCAACCCCATCTATATGTGTGAAGTAGGGGATCTTGGATACCAAACCCGCACAGCGGTTGCCCGTCGAGTGAGTTCGCTGCTATCGCCGTGGGCGGCTTGTCGCCATCAACCAGTCTACACGTCGCTCTAGTCATCATCATCCCGAGCTTTGTCAACCGCGTATAGCTCATTCTGGTGTGTTTGAGTGCCGGATAAACCAGGAGCGCATCTCGGACCGGTCCGGTTCCTCGCCCGCCCGGCGGAGACAGGTGCTGTGCCGTGTATTCGGTTGTTCCGACATCCCTGGGGATGCCATAATCCCTGATTCGGTTGAATTAAAGGAGTAAACACCTTGACCCTTCAGGGCACGCCGCAACGACTGTATCTGTTTCAGTTGGGTACCTCGACGATTCCGCTGCCGAACGGCTCGATCGAGATGTCCTCGGGTTGCTACCTTCTACAGACCACTGCTGGCGAGAGCGTGCTGATCGATACCGGCTTGCCGCCCGATTACACACCGCCGGAAGGTTCGCCACCGGATGAGAACCGCAAGTCTGTTCTCGAGCACCTGGCGGATCTCGGCTTGCGGCCGGAGGACGTTCACACCGTCGTCTGCACTCACTTCGACATCGACCACGTCGGCTATCATCCATCCTTTCCTCAAGCCGAGTTCGTGGTACAGCGCGAGCAGTACGATCTGGCGCGCGACGGGCATCAGCGTTTCGCGGCCGCGCGAACCTATTGGGATGACCCGCGTCTGAGCTACCGATTCGTCGACGGGGACGTCGAACTCATGCCCGGACTGTCGCTCGTCAAGACTCCCGGCCATGCTCCAGGACATCAATCGGTGCTCCTGCGCCTGCCGCGGACCGGTCCGGTGCTCCTCGCGATTGACGCGGTGGTGATGGAGCGTCTCTTTACGCCGGAACGCTCGGCCTGGCCGACCGACGACAACGAGGCAGAGCTACGCGCCAGCACTCGGAAATTGCTGGAGCTCGTGGAGCGGGAGCAGGTCAACCTGGTCGTCTTCGGTCACGACGGAGGACAGTGGCGGAACTTGAAGACGTCCCCTGCCTTCTACGAGTAGCAATCGATCGGGCCTGGCAGCGCACGTCGCTGGCACTGCACCGCTTCATGCCGGTGGTTGATGACTCAGCGCGATGGAGTCTCGCTCTTGAACGCTCATGACTTCGAGAAAGTGATGTTGCGCGGAAGGTATACATAAGCTATCGGATCGTGCGATAATCCGACGTCATCGAACGGTCACAGCCAATTCCCGTCATGATGCTGGCGCATTGAGGGCTCATGAACGTGTACGACCTGGGTCGTCAGTACCGGTAACGGCTGGAACCTCGAGTCATGTCTCGCCTATCGCGCGTGGACCTGCTCCTGTTGCTGGATGCTGCCCGCAAGCTGGGTGAGCAGTGCGCGCTTGACTCCTTTCCGTCCACAACCATGCAGGTCGTCAAGAGTCTGATCTCGGGAATCTCTTACTCCTTCAACGAGATCGATCTGGAACGCGACCAGGCAACCGGAATCATGGATCCGTTCGATAGCATGCCGTCTCCCGCGCTCGTCAGCGTCATGGAGTCCGTCATCTCCCAGCATCCGCTGATCACCCGCTTCGCGAGTTCGGGCGACGGCAGCGCGGCGTACATCTCCGATTTCCTCGATCCCCACACCTACCACGGTCTGGAGCTCTACGCCGATTTCTACCGGTTCCTCGATACCGAGGATCAGGTTGCGATCCAGTTGCAATCTCCGTCTCGCCACGTTATCGGGGTCATCGTCAATCGAGATCGGCGCACCTTCACCGAGCGCGATCGGGACGTGCTCAATGCGCTCCGGCCATTCGTCATGCACGGCTTCCGCAATGCCGAGATCCTGACGACGTTTCACGACTCGAATCACGCGAGCTATCAGCAAGCGATCTGGATCGGGGCAAATCGAGTAATCAGTCATGCAACGAGTGGAAGCCAGACGTTGCTCGATGCCTATTTTGGCAGTGAGCGGGTCGCCGGAATCGGTCTACCCCGGGTTCTGCTCGATTGGGTACGCCAGCAAGCTCAACTCTATGATCCGGTTGACAACCTGCAGATCCGCAGCCCGCTCCGAGTCCCAGGGCCGAATGGAACGCTCTCCATTCGCTTTCTGGCTGGTACGGACGGGGCTGCCGATCTGCTGCTCCTCAACGAACGGCGTACGTCACTATCGGATCAGACGATCGCGTCACTCGGGCTCAGCAGTCGGCAGGCTGATGTCGTGCGCCTGGTCGTGCAGGGGAAGACGAGCAGCGAGATTGGTGAGTTGCTCGGTATCGCCAGTCGCACCGTCGAAAAACACATCGAGACCATCTACGAGAAACTGGGTGTCAACACTCGAGCAGCACTGGTGGCGCGCGTGCTTCACGCGAGCGACCAGTCGTGATCTGGACGACCGCTTCGCGACGCGCAGGCCGAGCCAGATGGCGTGGATCGGTTAGTTACTTGACACGCTCCATCCCGAAGCCTCTGGTAGCGATCCCCAACCGTTGCGCATGACGCTCGTGATTCGCTCAGCATCGTATCAGCCGTAATTCACCTGAACCCCTTGAACAGGACAGGTAGCGACTGTTCTCTCAGCCACCGTTGCCAACCGGTTCGGCCAGTATGCGCTGGGTCTGCGTAACGCTAACCTGTCTTTTGGACTTTAGGGGTTAGTGGATGCGGAATCCATTGAATGACTGATGAGATGGGGGCAGGCGCGACATGCAAAGTAACCACACGATATTCCACATAGGGGGCGTCTCGGAGGGTCGGGCGAGTACGGGTAAACCGTGGGCGAATGGTGCGGACCGGCAGTCTACGCGGTCTGCTGACGCGAGCCAGCGACGAGGTCGGCCTCGGGGTAGCTCAAGACTGGCCCGGGCCGGGCTGGCGTTTGGATTCATGCTGACCCTGAGCGGACTCTTCACCAGTTCGACACAGGCGGCCAGCGCGGCACAGCCGCTCTATCCGGGCATCAGCCCGCGCACCGACGGCAGCACCATCGTGTATCAGACCGTGGCGGGGCCGGGCGGTTCGGACGTCGTTGCCGTGAATGTTGCTGACCACCATCAGTTCCCAATCGTGGCTGGCGACGGTCAGGCTCTGGCGCCGGACATCGATTCGGGCGTGGCCGTCTGGGTGCAGGAAGGCCTCAACGGTAGTCTCGACATTCGTGGCCGTAACGTCAGACGGGACTGTTGTTCACCGTGGCTGACAGTAGCGCCAACGAGACGTCTCCCGCGATCTCGGGTTCGCACGTCGCTTACGTGACCGCACCAAAGGATGTGACTCCAGGTTCGGCCATGGTGTTGCAGGTGGCCGACCTGAATGGCGGAGCCGTGAAGACGCTGGACACGGCCCCCATCGGTGGTGGCTCGGGTGGGTTCCTACATCCGGCCATCAGTGGTGACCGGGTTGCCTGGTTGCGTCTGGATCAGATCGGCGAGCATCAAGTTCACTGGCAGCTCAAGACGCAGCGGATAAGTGACGCCTCGGCGACCGTCGTTGCCGAGGAGGATCTGGACATCGGCGGGCCGCTGGGACTGTTGAGCACGCCAGCCATCGACGTCTCCGGCGACCTGCTGGTCTACTCGGCCGATCTCAACCTGTATGCGCTCAATCTCAACACCGGCACGAAAGTCACCATCGCGTCGATTACCGGTGGAAACTACAAACCGGCGCAATCGCCGACGACCGATGGGCGCTACGTCTTCTGGCAGGACTATCGTGCAAGTGGCTCGGTCGCGGCGATGATCGATCAGTTGCAGGCGACGACGTTGCGCTCGGACTTGATGGGCTACGACCTGCAGAGCGGCACGGAGTTCCCGGTTCAGGCTGGCGGCGGCTATAACGTCGATCCGGAACTGCGCAACGGGGTACTGGTCTGGGAGCACCATCAGACGCTCGCCACTGATCCCACCATCTACATGGCGGCTGCTCAACACGATCGTGCCTGGGATCTATTTCCCGGAAACGAGCCATAGCATCTCCGGCCAGTTCCTCACCTTCTGGCAGAACGATGGCGGCTTGCCGGTCTTCGGCTACCCGCTGACCGACGAACTCGCCGAAAACGGTCTAACGGTGCAGTACTTCGAGCGACAGCGGTTCGAGTACCATCCAGAGAACGCCGGGACGCCGTACGTGGTCGAACTTGGTCTAACCGGCGTTGAGGACGCCCAGCAACGTGGTCTTGCGAACAGCGCTCCGTTCCAGCCACTGCCTGCTGAGAACGCAGGGCGACGCCACGACCGAGTTCTTCCCGGAGACCGGTCATCGACTCGGTGGCGGCTTCAAGGCCTACTGGTACGCGCATGGTCTCAATATGGGGGACCCCGGCATCTCCTACCGAGAGTCTCTGGCGCTGTTCGGCTACCCGATCAGCGAGGAGTTCACCGATCCCACCACCGGATACACGGTGCAGTACTTCGAGCGGGCGAGATTCGAATACCATCCCGAGAATTCAGAGCCCTACACCATCCTGCTGGGACGTCTGACCGCCGACGCTCTCGCGCGCTAGACCAGCCTGGGAGGGCGGAATCGACACCGCCCTCCCTTCCTCAACGTCCCCTGATAATTCAATTCCCCAACCGCAAGCGCAAATGCCGGATTCAGCGAATATATCCGTTGTGAACTCCCCAACGCGTAGCGCTGTCTGCCCTGCGTCCTTTTTCAGCGCAACTATGGATCGACTCATGCCGAATCTCACGCATCCAGCGTGTCCAGAATCGAACATGCGATCGGAGGCACTGGCGCAATATACGCCCTTTGGCGTATTCTTGTTTCACCCATATCCCGCTATCGTATTGGCGCGGAGAAATGTATACGCGATCTGTAGATATCCACGCGTGATGTGGCGCGGATACCCGTAGATCTGGATATGTCGATGGTCCGATCACGGTTCGCGGCGCTCGGTCGAGTGACGTGATACACGGATGCGTCTAACCGTTCTGCTCGCTCGCCGTGACGAACCTGAGGGACGAGCAGCCTGACGGCGGGCAGATTCAGTGCACACCGCACTGGGGCCCCCAGGTGGTGGCGCGAACGGCAATTCCGTTCCTTCGAAATGGGGCGTTTCTCTTTGTCGTCGTGCATGTTGGTCTGGTGTGAGGAGGTGTTCAGTCAGGAATCGGCCGAACGAACGTTGAAACAGTCCGCTTGGGGAGGAATGAACGTTCAGGTTCGATGTGGCGCTGACCACATTGAAGGAGGAGACACTTAATGGACGAGCAGATCTTTCAACAACTGCGTGAACAAGCTGTTTCTGGTGTGCTGACTCGCCGCCAGGTCCTGAAGCGGGCCGCCGCATTGGGACTGAGCGCTCCGGCGATCGCCGCACTCCTGGCGGCTTGCGGCAGTTCTTCCAAGTCGACGCCCACCACCGCCTCCGCCTCCACGGCGACCAGCAGCGGTAGCAGTGGCGGCACCACACCTGCCGCGACCACGGCCTCCGCTGGCTCGCCCGCTGCCACCTCGACTACGGCCGCAGCCACCTCGACCTCAAGCGGAACGACCGCGGGTGCTGGTCGAGGCAAGGGCGACACGCTCAACCTGCTTTGGTGGCAGGCACCGACCATTTTGAATGGCCACCTAGCACAGGGAACCAAGGACTTCGACGCCTCATGCGTGGTGCTCGAGCCACTCGCGTGGTTCGACAAGGATGGCAAGCCGGTGCCGGTCCTCGCAGCGGAGATTCCGAGCCTCGACAACGGCGGCGTCTCCAAGGATGGGATGAGCGTCACCTGGAAGCTCAAGCAGAACGTCGTATGGTCCGACGGCCAGCCGTTCACCGCCGAAGACGTCAAATTCACCTTCGACTACGTCAGTAACCCGGATACCGCCGCCACGACCGCCGGTAACTTCAAGGTGATCGATTCGATCGACGCCGTCGACGCGAATACGGTCAAGATCAATTTCAAGAACCCCACGCCTGGTTGGTACGCGGTCTTCTGCGGGGCTTACGGTTACATCCTGCCGCAGCACATCCTGAAAGATTACGTCGGCGCCAAGGCGCGTAACGCGCCCTTCAACCTCAAGCCAATCGGCACCGGGCCGTACGTGGTGACCGAGTTCCAGTCGGGCGACCACGTCTCCTATGCCATCAACGACAAGTTCCGCGAGTCCGATAAGCCGTACTTCAAGACGGTCTATCTCAAGGGCGGCGGCGACGCCACCAGTGCAGCCCGCGCTGCCATGCAGACCGGTGAAGTCGATTATGCCTGGAACCTGCAGGTCGAGTGGGGCGTCCTCCAATCCCTCAAGGGGAACGGACCTGGCGATCTGGTGATCACGCCTGGCGTGGGTGTGGAACGCATTCTGGTCAACATGACCGACCCGAACAAAGAGGTCAACGGCGAGAAGTCGAGCATCCAGGCGCCGCATCCGTTCCAGGCCGACCTCAAAGTGCGTCAGGCCTATGCCCTCGGCATTCAGCGCGACGTCATGGCTACCCAGCTCTATGGCGATACGGGTGTTGCCACCCCCAACATCCTTTGCGGACCGACCGCCTTCGTCTCCAAGAACACCAGCTGGAAGTTCGACACGGCAGCGGCCAACAAACTCTTGGACGATGCTGGTTGGACCAAGAGTGGTAACGTGCGTGCCAAGGGCGGGGTTCAGATGAACATCACCTATCAGACGTCGGTCAACTCCCTGCGCCAGAAAGAGCAGGAGATCGTCAAGCAGGGTTATGCCCAGATCGGCATCAACGTGACGATTAAGTCGGTCGACGCGAGCGTCTACTTCTCGTCCGACGCTGGCAACAACGACACGGCGTCGCACTTTTACACCGATATCGAGATGTACACCAACGGCCCATCGACCCCGTACCCGCTGGACTACATGGTCTCCTGGTGGGGCGATCCGTCGAACCTGTGCCAGAAGTCGAACAGCTGGTCGGGGAACAACGTGGAGCGCTGGCAGAACGCCGACTATGACAAGGCGTACACCGCCGCGCAGACGGAGCTCGATCCGACCAAGCAGGCACCGCTGTTCATCACCATGAACGATCTGGTGGTGAATCAGGTGGTCGAGATTCCCTTGATTCAGCGCAACGGAGTCTCGGGCGCGAACAAGAAACTGCAGAATCTCGAGTTGTCCACCTGGTCGTCCGACCTGTGGAATCTGATGAACTGGTCGATGTCCTCGTAATAGCGGATCGGATAGCGTGTCACCGGCCAGACCGGTGACGCGCTGCTCCCGCACAGCGGTCGAGAACTCGACGGCCTGCCCCTGCTTGGGGCGGGCCGTTTTGCTTTGCTCGGCCCAGGGGATTTCCTCAGGGCAAGCGATTACGGCGCCCGTCCAGTCTCGCCCGCGGTAGGCTACACTGTGCGGGTTAGTCGATAGACGAAGCATCACCATCGGGTGAGGGAGGTTCGCAGATGGCCGGATCGTTCGTTCCGCAGATCAAGCAGGAGCTCAACCACGTCGCGCTGAAGGTTACCGACATGCAGCGCGCGATCCATTTCTACCATGAGGTGATCGGTCTGCCGATCACGCGAACACGTGGACCGGAGGGCGATCCGGACGCGGTCTGGCTTCCGGGCGTGCAGTTGGTCAAAGGGGAGAGTGGCCTCAACCCGTCCGGCACGCTCGACCACGTCGCGCTCGGCATCGAGAACGTCAAAGATCTGTGCGCGCATCTGGACGAAGTGGGGATCAAGGTCGACCGTCCGCTCTCAGAGGTAGCCGATTCGGATGGCAAGCCGTTCGCTCTGGCCGGCTTCTACTACGATCCGGACGGCAACCGCGTCGAGGTCTTCAAGTATCTCTAATCGAGATGAATCAATCTGACGGTGACGCTTGGCCGAGTCAGCAGGACCCTGGCTTGGCCCTGGTTCGCGTTGAGTCCGATCCTCCGGTGCGAGACGCGAGCCAGATCCCCGTCAAGGGGAAGTGATCTGTGGCATTTCTGCGGGCGCTGCGCCAGCGTCACCTGGCCGTTCTCTGGCTGAGTCAGGTCCTCTCGGCGATCGGCGACAACTTCTATGCCATCGCGATCGTCTGGATGGCGGTGAACGTCGCCGGTAGTGGTGCCGGTTTGGTCGTCGCGGCACAGTCGCTGGCAGGGCTGGTCTTCGGTCTGCTGGGCGGCGTCTATGCCGATCGCTGGAACCGGCGCACCACGATGATGATCGTCGACCTGCTGCGGGCGCTTGCCGTCGGCGCGCTGCCGGTCCTGTCGATGCTTGGCCGGCTGCAACTGTGGCATATGGCCGCGGCTGGTGTGGTCATTGGCGGCCTGGGCGCGCTGTTCGATCCCGCCTTGCAGGCCAGCCTGCCCGCGCTGGCCGGGGATACCCAGGTACTGCAGGCAGCCAACGGGCTGATGGACATGACACGTCGCCTGGCGCGTGCCATCGCACCCAGCCTGGTCGGGCTCGTGGCCGCGTTCCTGCCGGTCGCTCATTTCTTCTCGCTCGACGCGCTTAGCTTCATCGTCTCAGCGGTGGCGATCGGCTCGCTCGGCCGTCGCTTTCGCTGGCAGCCGACGAAAGACGAGCATGCCGCGCGGGCTGCGACAGGTGTATTCAACGAGATCAGGCAAAGCGCGCGACTGATCAACGCGCACCGACCGCTGACCTGGGCTCTAGCCGGATCAGGCATTTCGAATCTGGCCTGGAGTATGGCCTTCATCGTCGGTGTACCACTACTGGCGAAACGGGATCTCTCCGGCTCCATCGGTGCGTTTGGCCTGATCGTGGGTGCCTATGGCGCCACCAATGTCATCGGCAATCTGATCATTGGCAGCCTAACGATCCGCCGACGCGTGGCGATGCTCTTCGCCGGGCGGCTGGTGATGGGAGGCGGCTTTCTGCTGATGGCGAACGCCCACACGCTGGCCGTCGCGGTCATCGGTTCGGGGATCTCCGCCTTTGGCGGACCGATGGGGGATCTGGTGCAGTTGACGATGATCCAGACCGACTTTCCGCCCAATCAGATCGGCAAGGTCTACAGTTTCCGGGCGACGATCGGGATGATCGGTGGTTCGCTCGGCCTGCTACTGGCGGTGCCCCTCTTCGCGCACTTCAGCGTACCGGTGGTGATTGGTGCCTGCGCAATCTCTATGCTGCTGGTCGGTGTGGCGGGGTTCGCACGATTTGGCTTCAGCGAGCCAGAGCCTCCGGCCTTCGTTGATCACGTCGGTGCCGCCAACCCAGGCCGCTTGGGGTGATGGAGATCCAGATCATGGCGGTGCCGATCGGTGCCGAGTGCAATCCGTCTAAACGTCCTGACGCCACCCCTGCTCGATCCAGGTGATATGCCCGGTCGCGTGACCCGCTAACCCGGAAAACAGCTCGGCGGCGGACAGCTCGCGAATAACCGTGGGCACCGGAGCGGCCAACTGCTCATCAGTGAACTGCTGCAGGAGGGCTAGTGTGTCCTGCCGCGCCGACTGATAATCCGCGACCAACCGATCCAGACTGTCGTCCAGGTGCGCGTTCCGGTGGGCCTCATTGAGCCGGCCGACGGCCAGCTCGAGTTGCTCCTGCTCCTCCGAGGTCAGTGCATCCCAATCGCCGAGCGTGCCCGGTAGTGGCATCTCGTCCGGGTATTGCAGGCGCAGGAGGACGTCTCGCGTGTCGCCAGCGAGGGCACGGCGCAGCAAGCGCTGGATGTTGCGCTCGCTTTGTACCAGGTGAGCCAGATGATCCCTGGGGCACCACGGAGCTGCACCGGGAACCTCACTCGCCGTTGCTGGACGCTTCAGGTCTTGCGGACTCAGCCCCTGAAAAAACGCCAGGACCTGCGTCTGCGACGCCGCAAGGATATTCAGAATCTCTCCACGAGTTGGCATGATTCCCCTCCGAGAAACCAGTGGAAAGGACAAGGCGTGTCTATACGACCTCATCAGGCCGAGACAGGCGAGACAGCCGGTCAGGCTCGCGTCGATTGGAACGAACTTCTACGGGAATAGTACATCGGCATGGTGACAAACCATTGGGAACGGGGTGCTGGTGCTTGCCGAGTCTTCGCAGAATGGGTGAACACGTGGCAGCACGAACCCGCGGATGATTGGGGTGAGTTGTGACGTCGATCGGCAGCCCCCGAAGGGCGCATGGACACGGTGAGCTCACATGGCCACTTGACCGGTCTGCAAACCACGGTCTGATACAGTTCAGCGATCCGAAATACGATCGGCTCATCATTCACGGAACACAAACAGGATGCTGAACGAGCACTTTGTCTATCTCGGCCTGATACTCAGCTCCATTGGCGGGCTCTCCTATCTGCTGGCCACGGTAAAGGGCGCCGTCCAGCCGAACAAGGTGACCTGGTTTCTCTGGGCGCTGACCACCCTGATCACCTTCGCGGCCGAAGTGCAGCAGGGGGTCGGCGTGCAGGCGTGGGTGACGTTCGGCGCTGGGATCATTCCTCTGCTGGTCTTCATCGCGTCGTTCCTCAACAAACGGGCGTACTGGAGCATCCGACGGCTCGACATCGTGGCTGGTGTCCTATCATTGGTCGGCATCGTCGTCTGGCGGCTGAGCCAAACCGGCGACATCGCCATCGTCGCCAACCTGACCGCCAACTTTCTGGCGAGTTTTCCGACTATTCTGAAGGCCTATCAACATCCTGAAAGCGAGAACCCACGCGCCTACGCCCTCGGTGCCTCGGCCGGGTTGGTGACGCTGCTGACAATAAGTACCTGGAACTTCGCCACCTATGCTTTTCCGGCCAACCTCTTCCTGGTAAACGGTTTCATTGCGCTGCTGGCGCGCCGCCCGGCGAAAGCCGCTCTCCGCGAGGTGTGATCGTGGCGAGAGCGTCTGTCGATTCTGGAGTGCGTCAATCGACCAGTTGCAGCGGACGTTGAATGGCGGGCAAGACTGCCTTGCTGTGAGCATGAAAGGCTCGGGCAATGAAACAGAAGATTACGACGTTTCTTTGGTTCGATGATCGGGCGGAAGAGGCGGTGAACTTCTACACCTCGCTCTTCGAGGATTCCGAGATCACCCATATCAATCGCTACGGCTCGGCTGGCCCTGGCGCCGAGGGAAGCATTATGACGCTGGAGTTCACGCTGGCCGGTCAGGAGTTCATCGCGCTGAATGGTGGTCCGGTCTACCGGTTCAATGAGGCAGTTTCGCTATGGATCGACTGCGACTCGCAAGAGGAGATCGATCATTACTGGGAGAAATTGACGGAAGGCGGCGAACCGGGGCCGTGCGGGTGGCTCAAGGACAAATTCGGTCTGTCTTGGCAGGTCGTACCCGCGATTCTGCCGGAGATGCTGCAAGACACCGATCACGCGCGAGCCAATCGCGTCATGCAAGCCATGCTGCAGATGAGCAAGATCGATATCGCCGCGCTGCAGCACGCGTACGAGGCGGGGTAGTTCGCGGAGGGGCCCTCATCCCCAGCCCTTCTCCCGTCCGAACGGGAGAAGGGAGCCGTTAGCGGACAACTTGTGCCGTAGCGCCGGAGGAATGCCGGGCCGCCTACTCTCCTTGCATGTCCACGATTGCCCCCACTGGCTCCCGGTCATGCTTGATGCTTGTGCGCAGATAGAGCAGCAGCGAGGGAATCAGTGTCGCGCCGGAGGCCAGCATGGCGGCGCCAATCGAGACTGCCGAGCCGATCAAACCGATCAGCGGCCCGCCGATGATCTGCCCTAGCGCGTCAAGCTGGCTGCTCATCGAGAAGACGGTGGCGCGTACCTTCGGCTCGAGGCTCTGGTTCGTCCAGGCGTTGTAGAGTGGGTTGTTCACCTTGCGCATGGCGTAGGCGACCCAGTAGGTTGCCAGCCCGAGCGCGAACCCGCCAGCCACTCCAAAGCCGATTACGCTCAGGGCCAGAACCACGTTGATCAGCAGCAGCATGCGGGTCACGCGCACGTGGCTCTTCGTGTCGACGCGCCGGAGCACGATCTCGGTCGCGATCAGGCTTAGCGCCATCGCACCGGTGTTGATGATGCCGAACCAGACCACCGGTGTTAGATGGCCCAGCGCCGGGAACCCCAGATTCGCCAGAAAATGCGCTTCCCAGAGCCGGTCGAACGCCTCGGACGACATGCCGTAGAAGAGGCCGATTGCCAGAATCGTGATCAACACCGGTCGTCCGCGTACCACTCCCATCCCGCGGCTGAACGTGCGGCGCATCTCGGCGAATGGCAGTCGCTCTGGATGCGCGGTCGGATGGAAGTTGCGCTCCACCATCAGCGGCACCATCAGCAAGCCCAGCGCGACCACGCCGATGCCCGAGACGATGATCGGCACGTTGACGCGGATGCTGGCCAGCCCAACGCTGATCAGCATGCCGATGATTGAGGCGCCCTGTCCGACCTGGGCGCCGCGCAGGTAGATGCGTCCTGTGCGTTCCTCATCGTCAAGTTCGTCCGCGATCCAGGCTTCACGAGCGCCGCTGATGAAGGTGTAGCCGATGCCCCAAATCGCCTGCGCGATCAGCACCGTGGCGAAGAGAGCAAAGATCCCCTCAAAGGCGAAACCGACCCCGATCATGATCAATCCAATAATGACCGACGTCCGGCGACTGCGGACGTCCGCCACGACTCCGGTCGGGATCTCGAACAGGAAGGTAGATCCTTCCAGGACCGTACCAACAAGCAGCAGTTCGAATGGGCTCAGCCCTACCACGACGAAGCGATAGACCGTGGTGTAGGTTGCGTACATCGAAAAGAAGAGAGAGAAGACGCCCACGAGCAGCAAATAGACGCGCGCCGGAGACGTCGCGTTCGAAAACATCCTCTACCACCATCATACGTGCGGTTCGTGGAGTTCATTCCAGAACCTGGCGACGTTCGTTTTACCGCATACGGGAAACAGCCAAACCGACCGGTCCTGGCGAACATCGTCGCCGTCAGGCAGTTCAGCTTGATGGCCTATCGCTCCAGAAACAGTGGAGTCGATGAATTAGAGGATTATCACTCGCTTGCTCGCAATCCCAACCAGATGGATATCGTGCCAGCACTATACCGCATTCGTGCGGGCATGTCTGTCCCATCGAAACAGGGATTGGCCGCCAGCAGATTCGCTGGCGGCCCGGGAATGGGGAGTGGGAGGGTAGGGAATTATTTGCTCGCGAGACCGGTGGTCGACGATGGGAGTCCACTCACGCCTGCGAGCGCGCTCAGGCTGCCATCGGCATGAACTGTGAAGGCGCCGATCGACCCGTTTCCGTTGTTGACGTAAAGGAAGTGGCTGTTGTTGCTCAGCGCCATGTCGACCGGGTGTGTGCCGGTACCGGTGGTGGCGGTGATGCCATCGCTATTGAGGATCTGCAGCGTTCCACTGTGGCGGATGGCGAAACCGGTGATCGACTGCGATCCCGCGTTGGTCGTGTAGGTGTACTTGCCGTTCTTAGTCACCACGACCCAGCAGGCGGCGTTCTGGTTCGTGGCAACCGCCGCGCTGATGGGCGTGATCGTTCCGTTGCGACTCACGTCATAGGGGGTGACGAAACCCGACGCTTCCGAGACGATCAGGTGCCCGCGGTTATCGAAGGCGAAGCCATACGGAACGGCGGCGTTGGAGGGGAACGTCTGTGGAAGCCCGGCGACGCCGTGCCGGTCGACGACATAGCTATCGAGCGTGTTCGAGAATTTGCCCGCCACTACCAGCACATGACCGTCTGGCGAGAACCCTATCTGAACCGAGGTCGAACTGGTGGTGGGCTGCGTCGAACCGGCGATCTGCGAGAGCGCTCCGTGTGGTGAGATGCGGAAGCCGGTGACGTTGGGCGATGTGCCTGCGTTGAGCACGTAGAGGAGATCATCGTGCACCGTCAGACTGACCGGCAGATCGCCGCCCGAGGCGACGGTATCGACCAAATCCAGGCCGTGCCCGGTCACGCGAAAGCTCGAGATGCTGTCACTTCCAGCATTGACCGCGAACAGCCAGCGACTACCCTGGCTAAGGATCACAGCACCCTGTGAGCCGAGCGCGGTGCCGGTTCCGTTACCACCAGAGGCGACGAATCCCGCCGGACTCAATGCGCCATCGGCCGTTCGATCGAAGACGGCGATCCGATTACCGGAAGCTTCGTTGGTGATGGTGTAGACCTGCCCGTCCCAACCGTGGGCGCTACTGGTTCCGGCTAGCGTCACAAAGGCAGTTGCCAGGAACACGAGCGCGAGAGCAAGACGAAGCGTACGCGGGACCTGAACTGTGGGCATAACAACCTCCCTGAAACGTGAAACACGACGACGACTTCCCGAGTTGCGTCCCGAGTCCGCCGGAATCACGGACACTTGGGGCACTTCTGTACTCTGTGCCCCGGGTGTTACGGAGTCCTTACGGGAATGAACGAGCCGTGAACGTTGGCTGTTATAGCGGTATACGCATGGTTGACGCGGCCGACCCTCGATAGAGAAGCGCAGGCACAGCGGGCAGACGCAGTCTGCCCCTACAGACGAAGGTCAACGTCGGTGCAGTACGCTCTAGGGGGTAGTCGCGTGGTGGTGAGCAGTCTGAAGACGTCAGTGGACGTGAGCCGGGCCATGGCTGGTGAGATTCGCTGTAAAATCGGCACGAGATTCGATTTGGAGGAGACCATGATGGAACGGTGTCCATTCTGTGGTCAATTGAGCGAGATGATTTGGGTTCGGGCGCATTATCAGTGTGCGTCGTGTGGGCAGGTGGTTGTTCCATGCTGCAATGGCGAAACGGCATCCGATTACGTGGTCAACGTAATCTCGCTCACTGATCGTTCAAACCAGAGCGGCCAGGTCCCAGATTTGGACGATGCCAACAGATGGAAGGACGCCTGAAACGATGTTCCGCCGTGGGATTCTGGTGGCGACAACCAACCCGGGAGTCTCGCGCTTTGTCCGTCGGTACGGCATGCGCATGGGCGCCGCGCGCTTCGTGGCGGGTGAGACGCTCGATGAAGCGGTACCGGTGCTGCGCTCGCTCAATCAGCAAGGACTAGCCACGAACACGACTCTGCTAGGCGAAGGCGTTCTCGATGAGCAGATGGCGCTGGCAGTGCTGAAGGAGTACGAGCGTATCCTGGACCGCATCGCTGAGGAGAAACTGCGGACCAATATCGCCCTGAAGCTGACTCATCTCGGTCTGAACATCGACGAGGATCTCGCCTATCGGAACGTAGCGCGTGTGGTGGAACACGCCGCGAGCAAGAACAACTTCATCCGCATCGATATGGAGGAGTCGGCACGCGTCGATCCGACGCTGCGCATTTACCAGCGACTGCGCGCCGATGGACATGAAAACGTCGGCACGGTGCTGCAGGCGTACCTGTATCGCACGCAGCGTGACCTGGGCGAGCTACTGCCGCTGAGCCCGAACTTGCGGCTGGTCAAGGGCGCCTACCTCGAACCATCCAATGTCGCCTATCCGGAGAAAGCGGACGTCGACAAGAACTATTTGCGGTTGGCCGAGCGTATGCTCGCGGGTGGTGGCTACACCGCTATCGCAACGCACGATGAGAAGATCATCGATTACGTCATTAGCTACACGCGCAGTATGAACATCAGCAGCGATCGCTTCGAGTTCCAGATGCTCTACGGCATTCGCCCACAGCTGCAGCTCGATCTGGTGCGTCAGGGGTACAAAGTACTGGTGGCGACGCCGTTTGGCCACGAGTGGTACTTATATCTGATGCGACGGTTGGCGGAGCGCCCGGCCAACAGCCTCTTTTTGCTGCGCAACCTGATCCTGAAGTAGTGGGTCGCGCCGTTGCCTCGGATGGATCGATTGAGTAGACTCCCAAGTCACGCGGCATGACCGTTACGCGATGGAAACGTGAGCGAATGAACGTTGAGCGACCGGCCTCCCGGCTGGCTTGGTACCGCAACGGAAACTTCACCCGGATGCAAGATCTTCCGCTGTCCTGAGGAATTCGCGCAGAGGACAGCGGAGGATGGCGCAGATGGTGACCTCCTCCCAACATCGTTGGGGGTTCAACGTTCATGCTCAAGTTCATACGTTTTCGCACGGCCGTTTTGGACGCTGTGCGCTCCCGTGGAGCAATCACCACACCGAATAAATTAGCATCACCGGACGGCGAAGTCTCGACCGGAGAGTCGCGCCATGCGGCTTCGGCTGAACGGCCTTTGGCGGCACGCCGACTTCATGCGCTTCTGGACCGGTGACGCCATCTCCGAGACTGGCTCACAGATCACCCTGCTGGCGCTGCCGCTGCTGGCAGCCCTGTCGCTCAACGCAAGTCCTGCCGAGATGGGCTTCCTGACCGCGGCCGGTACCGCGCCCAATCTGATCTTCGGCCTGGTTGCCGGTGTCTGGATCGATCGTGTGCGACGCAGACCGCTGATGATCGCGGCGGATTTCGTCCAGATGCTCCTGCTTCTCTCCATCCCGGTCGCCTGGGTTCTGGGGGACATGCGTATCGGGCTGCTCTATGTGGTGACGTTCCTGATGGGAACGTTGAAGGTCTTCTTTGACGTCGCCTACATGTCCTATCTGCCGGACCTGGTAGGACGCGAGAATCTGCTTGAGGGAAACAGCAAGCTTCAGTCGACGGCATCCTTCGCCCAGGTAGTCGGTCCTGGACTGGCGGGCGTGCTGGTTGGTGTGCTCGGTGCGGCCTACGCGGTGCTGCTGGACGCCTTTAGCTTTCTGGCTTCCGCCCTCTTCCTGCGCCGCATTCAGGCGAGAGAGCCCGAACCGGATCGCACAATCAAGCACCCGCCGATGCTGCGCGGAATCCAGCAGGGATTTGGACTGGTGCTTGGCAACGCCTCGCTGCGGGCCATGTTGCTGAGCGCGGGTATGACCTCCCTTTTCGGCTACCTCTTTCTGGCGGTCTACGTCCTCTACATGGTCAACGTGCTTGGTCTGAGCTCGAGCGAGGTCGGTCTGGTCTTCGGCCTCGGTGGGCTGGGAGCCCTGATCGGCTCGGTGATCGCCGCGCCGATCGCTCGTAGGATCGGAGTCGGTCCGACCATCATCGTGGGACGCGTCCTGTTCGGCCTGTGTGGCGCGCCGGTGCCGCTTGCCGTGCTCGTGCCCTCGATCGCCCTGCCGATGGTGCTGGCGGCGGAGTTCCTTCAATGGCTGATGCTGCTGATCGCCAACGTCAACGAGATGAGCCTGCGTCAGGCCCTCACGCCCGACCGTTATCTGGGACGGGTGAATGCGACCAACAAGTTCGTGGTTGGCGGGTCGATTCCGATTGGGTCGCTGCTGGGAGGCGCGCTTGGCGAGTTGATTGGCCTCAAGCTGACGCTGGTCGTCGGAATCATCGGTTTCGTCTTTGCGGCGTTCTGGGTCTACTTCTCGCCGCTGCGGCGAATGGCGCAGCCAGAGCCCTTGGCACGGGATGAAGTGATGGCAATCCCGGATTGACGCACCCAGATCACACTGCTACCGTGAACATCGTGTGGGACCTCAATTCATGAGCGTGATGCGGATCGTGATGGGTTGTCGCGGCCGGGAGTGTCGCTTTTCAAGACGGAACGGGAGCAGACCATGGAGCTGACACGAGTCCTCTGGGATGAGCAGGATGGGGTTGGCATTATCACCCTCAACCGTCCCGAACGGCTGAACGCCATCGATCTGCAATCCATTGTGGAGATCGATTATTTGGTCGAGCGGAGCTGGAATCGTGAGTCCGTCCGCTGTGTGGTCATCACGGGCACCGGGCGCGGGTTCTCGGCCGGCGCAGACGTCAAGGAATGGAGCAGCTCGAGCGGCGGCGAAGCCGAAGAGGACATGGATGGCTGGGCGCTACGCATGCACCGGCTGATGTCCCGTCTGTATCGCATTCCGAAGCCGGTCATCGCCGCGGTGAACGGCGTGGCGGTCGGTGGTGGCTGCGACCTGACGCTGGTCTGCGATTTCCGCATCGCGTCGACGACGGCGCGCTTCGGCGAGGTCTACATTCGCCTCGGCTTCTCTCCCGACGCAGGCGGGACCTTCCTGTTACCGCGACTGATTGGCCCATCCAAGGCGGCCGAGCTGATCTATACCGGACGGATCATCGACGCTCAGGAAGCGGACAAAATCGGTTTGGTGAACGCATTGGTCGAGCCGGACGAATTGATGCCGACGGCGATGGAGTGGGCCAAACGACTGGCCTCCGGCCCGACGGTTGGCATCGGCCTGGCCAAGGAGTTGATTCGGCAGAACGCCGAACTGGCCTTCGAGGACGCGCTGCGCAACGAGCGCCGCGCCGGGCAGATCTGCGGCGGCACCGAAGATCACAAAGAAGGCCTGGCCGCGACTGTCGAAAAGCGCCAGCCAGTCTTCAAGGGGCGCTGAGCAGCGCAGTGTAACGGTGTGAACTCGACGGGATAGATCGTGGCGGGCTTTCGGCCCGCCAGTAGTCTGTTCGGAGCGAGTTTCAGCCTGTGATGTTCCTCTACCAGTGGTAGGTTGGCTTGGCGCCGATGCCGCGCATGAAGCGGTCCTTCAGGATCACTGGATCGAACTCAGGGTGGGCGCCGCTCGGCTTGGCGGCGATGCTCGCGCCGATGAACGACGGCTGATTCGACCAAAGCGCCTGCTGCACGAGCCGCTCGAAATGACTCTCGTCGCGCGCCCAGTCGCTGTTGTCGATCCCCGACGCACGAGCCACCTGCACCAGGTCGGTCGTCAGTGCGCTTGGAGTCGCCTGTCCGCCGGTCATCTGGTAGGCACCGTTGTCCCACACCACGATAGTCAGGTTCCGCGGTGCCACCATGCCGACCGTCGCCAGGCTACCCAGATTCATCAAGAGCGAGCCATCGCCCTCCAGCACGATCACCTGGCGCTCCGGTTGGGCCAGGGCCACGCCCAAGCCGATCGGAACGGCCATGCCCATGCTGCCGAGCATGTAGAAGTTCTGCGGCCGATCACCAGCGCCGAAGAGGTCGAAGTTGCTGTTGCCGATGCCGCCGATCACCGCTTCACCCTCGTTGAGCATGCGCACCAGCCGCTGTGTCAAGTTGAGGCGGTCCATCACGTTGGATTTGATGGCAATCGACTCGATAGTCTGCATGACGTCAAGTCCTTTCAATGGGGAAGCGAAATCAGGCCGCACGAGTGCTGGGGGCTGACCCTGGGGCGGTTTTGCCACCGGTCAGGAACGGGGAAATGATGAGCGCGGCTGGGTGCTGAGTGTTGAAACACTGAGACGCCATCCGGTCGACGAGGAACTCGACCCGGTTGATGTCGTCGAGCGTGACGTGTGGAATCCCGAGCCCGTCGAGCGTCGAACGGATCACGCGGGTAATCGGGGTCTGCACCGGGTTGAACTCGCCGAGGATGCCTCGTTCGGTGATAATCATCAATACGGGTAATTCATAGGGGGCAGCCAGTGAAGCCAGGACGTTGGCAATGTTGCCAAAGCCGCTGCTCTGCATCAGCGCCACCGAGCGAACGCCACCCATCGCTCCGCCACAGGCGATCGCGACCGCCTCGTCTTCACGGGTGGCGGTGAAGCAACGCGCTTCGGGATGAGATTCGAAACCATCGATCAGCTTGGCGAGCGCCTGATCCGGGACGTAGCTCACGAGTCGCACGTCCTGCCGCAGCAAGCGCTGGAGCGTGATCTCGGTCCAATCCATGAGGGTTCCTCCGTTCACTTCCTGGCCCAACTTTGGGTCAAGGAAGCTTCTTCTCCACGACGCTGTGAAGCGCTGTCACGGAGCGTAGCAACGGTCTGTAACACCGACGTTAACTGGCCTATCCGTTCCAATGCGGGCCACCGTTGGGATCTTTTCGTAAATGTTCGAGGATGACGTAGTCCAGGATGTGCGCCTTCGACTCCGAACTGATCCCAGCGGCGCCGCGGTGCGAGTACGCAATCCTCGTTCCATTCGATGAACTTCCGCGTCTGATTGGGCTATTTATGCTGCGCAAAGAGCCACGAGAAGAAGTCGGGAGTCGGCGATGGCTTGTCCATGATGGTGTATGGAGCGAGCCAGGAACCGTGGCCCATGTTGGTGAACTCGGTGTACTTCGGGTGTCCTCCAGCGGCTTCGATTGCGGCGATCATGTCGCGTGAGCCTGAGACTGGCACGATCGGATCATCCGCGCTATGGAATGCCCAGATCGGCAGGTTCACCAGTCGCGCTGCGACCGAGGGATCGCCTGCGCCAGAGATTGGCGCGACGGCCGCCCAGTAATCTGGCCAGCGTTCGGCGGCCTCCCAGGCACCATAGCCCCCCATTGAGAGGCCAGTCAGATAGAGACGATTCGCGTCGATGTTGGAGTAGGCCAGCTGTAGCGTATCGACGATCTCCTTGGACATGCGCATCGAGTCGTTCGGTTGCGGCGCGAGCGTGTAGGAGCCCACGTTCGCCAGCACGTCGACAAAGCGTTCGGTGCTTGTCAGTTGCGGGATGACGATGAAGCTCGGCCATTGGCTCTGGACGTTTACGCTGAAGGGGCCCGGATAGCCTGGTCCCCACACCTGTGCATACGGATCGTTGAGGAGCTTATCGCGGTTCTGTGCCGCCGTCTGCGTTGGATCGATGCGCTCGCCGCCTCCCTCCATCAGCAGCACCAGTGGGTATTTGGTCTTGGCGTTGTAGCCTTTGGGCATGTACAGATAGAAGGTCATCGAGAAGCCACTCGGCTCCTGCGCTTCACAGGTCAGATATTGGTCTGGTGATCCCGGTAGGCATCCCATTTTCATGCCGTTCGACTCCTGCACGAGAGTCGGCGGCGCAGTCGGTACGGGCGTTGGTTGAGCCGTCGGGCTTCCCGATGGTGTCGCGGCCGGTGGCGGAGTTGCCGCTGAAGTCGGGGTTGGCGTCACTGCCTGTGTCGGGGTTGGCACCGTCGTTGGCGTTGACGTTGGCACAGTGGTGGACACGGTCGCTGGCGCGGTGGCGGCATCGGTGGTGTTGGTCTTGGCGAGCCCTCGCTGCTGTCCCAATGGTGATTTCGGATAGGGAACGTGTGAAGCGCCGATGACGAGAACGATCAGGACAACGGCAACGACGACGAACCAAGGAGTAATAGAGCGTCTCAAACTCTTCCCCGCAACGCTGTCATCGGGCAGGCAATCGGTGACGTGAGATCAACAGCATGTCTAGTCCTCGAACCGGTGTCAACTTCTGATCGCCACGTCATCCTTGGTGGAGGTTGGAACGGACGAGAAGCCTCTGGGTTGCTTGCCCGAACTACACCCGACGGTTGTGCGTGCCGACACGCTTGAACGTGCGCTCGCCATGCGTGGCGGTCAACTGCTGTTTTATCGCTGCGAACGTCAATCCTCCACCGGTACGGCCTCTTCGACCTGGCTGCCGTTGCGAGATGAGCGTCGCTCATCCGCCGATCGAGGTGACGCGTGACGATGGCCAATCGGAGCAAATGCCAGCGCGGCGGTGCGCGTGCTGGTTCGAAGCCAGAGCCACGGACCGAAATTGGCGGGCAACAGAGACGGCCGTCCAACAAGGCGACTCAAACCTGGCGTATACAGGAGCAGACTACAGATACTGACCGTGATGGCCGCCACGATAAACCAGACCGAGAAGACGCGTATTGCGACCGGCCAGCCGATCAGCAGTTTCGGTACGACGTAGGTCAGCACATCATTCAGCACGAACGCGTGAATCAGGTAGATGCCGAACGAGCCGTCCGACAGCAGGTGCACGAAGCGTCGCCCGTGTGGATTGCCATCGGCACCACGATGCGATGCCCAGAAACAGCCGAACCAATACAGGAAGAGGATCGCGAAGAAGCTGTAGATGACCATCACTGGCTGGAAGACATGCGTCGCGTAGCCCATCGACGCGTGCTGCACGTGCAATGCGATGGCGTAGCGAATCCACAGCGCTCCGAGCCCCACACCAAGTCCGGCGACGACCAACTTGCCGTGGCGCATCACGAAGTCACGTAACTCATCCAGATAGAGCGCGGCGATTGCCCCGAGCATGACGTAGAACTGATATTCCAGCAGAATGCGCCATTGGTAGAGGTTCAGCCACTGACCGAAGGGCGTCTTAACCAACGAACCGACCATCACGTAGTTGAAATCGACGTACATCAGCGCCAGCTGGATCGCACAGCTGATGGCCAATACCCGCCAGGGCCGGTGACCGTAGCGCTTCACAAACCAGAGGAGCGCGGGTAGCGCGATATAGAACTCGATGGTGAGCAGAATGTAATAGAGCTGATACGAGGCGTTGCCGGTCAGAATGTCGGCGATCGCCGTGTGTATCCAATAGCGCATGTCCGTATGCGGCACGTTGAAGTAGACGTAGAACAGACTCCAGACAACGTACGGCATCACCACGCCAAGACCGCGTTTGCGCCAGAAGGTCTTCAGCTTCAGCGGGCGCTTGGTGTAGTTGTGCACCATTACCAGCGCGGTGAGCGACAGAAAGACCTCGCGCGTGAAATGCAGCGCTGAGACGGCCGCGTTCTGAATCTCGGCCCCGAATTGGTCGTATTGAAGATGACGGTAAACGCGGTCACGTGGACCGCGACGACCGACAACGCAGTGATGACCCGCACGAGATCGAGCTCGTGCAGGAAGGTACGTGAACGGCGTGTGACCGTGGCTGACATCCGCGTTTACCTCTTCTGGGCCGTTGCGGGATTGGTAACGATCGGGTACCCGACCGTCACGCGACCCCATAGCGCATATTGCGGATTCCACGGTTGCCGGTCGAGATCCCGACCAGATGTCGCTGGATCTTCCCGGTCTTTGTTCTCGGCAACTCATTCACCTCAACGAAGCGAGCGGGAACTTTATACGCGCTGAGCTGCTCAACGCAATGTTGCCGAATGCTCGCAATCGAGCTCTTGCCATGGTGCCGCTCAAGCACTACGTAGGCGACTGGTCGCTGCCCATAGATTGGATCAGGCTCGGCGATAACCGCGGCGTCTCGCACCATGGGGTGCGCTAGCATGATCTCTTCGACTTCGCGCGGCGCGATCTTCTCACCACCCCGGTTGATGACCTCTTTGATACGTCCGGTGATGAACAGGAATCCATCGTCGTCCTGATATCCCAGGTCGCCGGTGCGGAACCAGCCGTCCAAGAATGAAGTCGAACCCACACCGTCGTCATACCCGTCAATCACGCTCGGACCGGAGATGCAGATCTCGCCTTCCTGTCCGCGCTCCACATCGTGCAGCGTGCGGATGGGGCTTTCGTCCAGCGGGCGACAGACGCGGAGAGCGACGCCGATTGGCACGCCGACCGAGCCGGGCTTGTAGACCTTGGGCGGGGCCGGGTTGGCACAGACGGTTGCCGCGGCCTCGGAGAGGCCATAGGTCTCAATGACTGGAATGCCAAAACGCTTCTCGAACGCCATCAACTGCACCAACGGGAGCGGAGCAGAGGCGGTGCGCACAAAGCGCAACGTGCCTGGCAGCCAATTGGGACGGTCGGTCTGCAACAGAACCGCCAGGATCGTCGGGACGATGCTGGCCCAGGTGATCTGATGATCCTCAATCCAGGACCAGAAGCGACTGCGGCTGAATCGCGGCGCGACAACGAGCGTGCCGCCTGCCATGACCGTCGTGGACAGGCTCACCACCGGCGCGTTGATATGAAAGAAGGGGAGGACCGAGAGCCCACGGTCGTCCGGCGTCAGTTGGTGGCTGATGCGAATCTGGTCGGCCGTCCAGGCAAACTGATCGGCGCGCAGGCTGACTCCCTTGGGTGAGCCGGTTGTGCCCGATGTGGTCAGTCGTACGGTTCCTTGATCGACACTTCCGAAAGCGTCGAGTCCAATAACCGGTCCGGTCCGGTTGGCCCAAATCAGGACCTGCTCATCCAGTTCCTGCCGTAACACCACGCGCGCGACGTCAGTGCCAAAGCCGTTCGCCGACTCGCGCTGTTCCACGATCGCCATATCCGGGTGATACGCCTGAGACATGCGCGCCTTCTCGCTATCGGTCGCATCAGGCGAGCAGGGGACCAACTGGTGACCACCCGTCAGAGCCGCCAGCCAGACGACGGCGGCACTCATTCCACCGGGTAAACCCAACGCGATGCTGCGCGATTCGGGACCAAGTTGATTTTGCAGTCCTCGGACGGCCCTGAGGGTCTGGAGGTAGGTGAGCGAGTGGCCGGATTCTAGATCCGTGAGGAAGGTCGCTTTCGGTTGGGTGCGAGCCCAGTGTTCCAATCGTTCAGTAAGCGATGGGGTAACCATACCCCGTTCCTTTCTACTCCCGCCTCGCCATCCCCTGCTCGGGAAAAGACGCGACGTGCCTGGCAAACGCCATCCTCATTGATGGCTTTGCTCAGACTGCAAGAAGCTACGATAGTCACCATGCGCATTCAAAGTCGTCAGACATGGATAGGTCAGCCCATCCTCTCGTTTCATGCTGCCGAGTACCGTAATCCTGGAATGTTAACGGCGTGTTACAGGTAGGCGGAGTCCGAAGTAGTACGCTCTACGGTATTGCCCCACCCTCGAACGTCGACAATCGATCCACGAATCCGTCGGCGGGTTGCGCCAGGGTTGCAATAGCTCAATACATAGTCCCGGTGACGAGGCGTGCGCCAGTTCCTGGACACCCATGCGTCGATCACCGCAATTCCGGTGTTTCGGCATCGCGATAATCGTGCCCTTGGTCCAGTGTCCAGAAGTTTCAGTATTGACTGAAACTTTCGAGTGGGAGTATGCTCGTCAGGATGGCACCGAATAGTGGTGCGATACCGGCGTCGCCAGGGAGTTCGTAGCGTGTTCGCGGAGTTCTCACTTTCGGCCGAGGTTCGGCAGTTCATCGACTCGATTGGCGCCTATTTCACGCAGTATGGGCTGCCCGGGCTGGCTGGCCGTTTGCTGGGACTGACTCTGGTGGCGGACCGTCCTCTCTCGCTCGACGATATGGCCGGCGCGCTCGGGGTCTCGCGGGCTTCGGTTTCCATGAACATTCGCGTGCTCAAGTCGGTCGGATTTGTCGAACAGATCAAGATTCCCAGAGATCGGCGCGACTATTACCGCTGTAGCAGCGATCCCTGGGGTGCGACCTTACGTGCCAACGTGGTCGCGACCGATGCCTTGCTTGACGTCGCCAGGCAGGGGTTGCTGGCGCTCAAGCAGAGCGACGGTTTGGCGCGAACGCACGTTGAGGAGTTGATCGATTTTGGGCAGTTCTACGTACATCAGGAGCAGCGGGTGCTGGATCGTTGGCGCGAACACCGACAGCAGCGACTTACCTCGAGTGACGAGGGCGGAGATTTCGAGCAGTGAGCGACATCATTCAGACTGCGTCCTTGACCAAGTACTACGGTTCGAGTCTGGGAATCAAGGATCTTAGCTTTCGCGTGGCGGAGAGCGAAGTCTTCGGCTTTCTGGGTCCGAATGGCGCGGGCAAGACGACCACGATTCGGTTGCTGATGGGGTTACTGCGACCGACGAGCGGTTCGGCATTGATTGCTGGACTGAACTGCTGGTCCGATTCAACCGCCGTGAAGCGACTGGTTGGCTACCTGCCGGGAGAGTTCAACGTCGATCCAGCGTTGACGGGCGCGCAAGTGATCGAGTACCTCAGCTACCTCTCAGGCGGGGTGGAGCAGAGCTACGTGAAGAACCTGATCGAGCGGTTCGAGCTCGACCCCAGCAAGCGGTTTCGTGACTACTCACGGGGCAACAAGCAGAAGGTCGGCCTGGTCCAGGCCTTTATGCACCGGCCCAAACTGCTGATCCTCGATGAGCCGACGGCCGGCCTCGATCCTTTGAACCAGCAGGAGTTCTACACGT
Source organism: uncultured Chloroflexia bacterium (assembly GCA_963782955.1). GTDB lineage: Bacteria > Chloroflexota > Chloroflexia > Thermomicrobiales > Thermomicrobiaceae > CALAGB01. The sequence goes on from CAWALJ010000006.1 coordinate 47,231, forward strand.
TGATCGGTGAGGCGCGCGCCGCTGGCAGTACCATCTTCCTCTCGTCTCACATCCTGCCGGAGGTCGAGCACACCTGCGATCGGGTCGGCATCATACGTCAGGGCGAACTGGTCAAGGTCGACCACGTCTCGTCGTTGACCGAGATGCATCGTCACGTGGTCGAGATCACCTTTTCGTGCCCTGCCTCGGTTGATTGGTTCAGCAATCTACCACGCGTGAGCGACGTGCGACTGCTGAATGGCGGTAACGCGATACAGTTGACCGCTCAAGAGGACATGTCCGCTGTCATTCAGGCGGCGGCCGAGCATCAAGCGATATCGATGGTGGCGCGCCAGCCGAGTCTAGAAGAAGTCTTCCTGCGGTATTACGAGGCGCAACCCGCCCAAGCGGCCGGAATGAGCTGAGTCGATGTTCCGCTCGGTCTTTCTGAAGACGTTTCGCGACCAGCGCTGGCCGGTTCTAATCTGGAGCCTGCTGGTGATCGCCGTGACCATTGCGGGCTACGAAGCATACCGGCAGGTTAACCCCGAGCAGATTGTGAGCTTCGCCAACAACCCAGCGTTCCTCTTCTTTAATGACGCGGTCGCGGTCGGCACGCCGTCCGGCTTCGTCACCTTTCGCTACGGCTTCTTCTTCGCGCTGGTCCTCTCGATTTTCGCGGTGCTGATCGGTGGGCGCCTGCTGCGCGGTGAAGAGACGCGTGGTTCGATCGATCTATTGCTGGCACGGCCACAGCCACGCGGACGGATCTTCGCCGAGAAGGTGCTGGCCACGGCGCTCTCGCTCCTGATCCTGGGACTCGCCTTCGCCATCGGCGCGATCATTGGCCAGTATGTGCTGCACTTGTCGATTTCGTATGGGGGAGCGCTGCTGGCTGGATTCGATCTGAGCCTGCTGCTCTTCTTCTACGCCATGCTCGCGCTGCTCATCTCACAGTACACCGCCACGTCGGGCTCGGCGGCGGGACTGGCGGGTGGTGTCTACGCGCTGGCCTTCATTCTCAACGGCACCGGTCGGGTCTACCACTCTGCGGCCTGGGTCCGACGTCTCTCGCCGAACTACTATTTCGACCAGAGCAAGCCACTGATCGCTAGCTACGGAACGAACTGGGCGGCGCTGATCTTCTTGCTCGCGCTTGGATTGTTGCTCCTTGGGCTGAGCACCACGATCTTTCTGCGACGGGATGTCGGCTCCGTCGCCAAACTGCCGATTATTGGCGGGCGGCTGCATGCGAATCACGCCGAATCGCCCAGTAGCGTGATGGATCGTGCCCATGTGGATCGATCGCTCCGGTCGGTTCTACTTCGCTCGTTACGGTCTGCTGGGCCAGCGTTGGGCTGGTGGGCGCTGGGTGTCTTCGTTTACGCGGCCTACGGCTCCGGCATCGCCAAGTCTTCCGAGCAGCAGTTGCGGGATCTGCTCAAGGGGTCATCGTTCGCGTCGAAGGTCTTCAGTCAGACGCTACTGAACTCGAACAATGGCTTCCTCTCGTTGATCGTGTTCACCTTCACGGCGATCGTGCTCATGCTCTATGCATTGATGCGCGCGTCCGAATGGCCTAGTGATCAGGACAACGGACGCCTCGATATGGTGCTGAGCACGCCGCAAACGCGCTGGTGGGTGGCTCTGGAGTCCTACCTGGCCGTGCTGGTTGGGTTTGTCGTGCTGGTGGTGGCGACTGGTGCTGGCGTGATCGTCGCGGCGCAGATTACCAATCTCACCATCGATGCGGGGCGAGTCTTCATGGCCTCGTTCGCCTTCATCCCACCGATGATGGTGGTATCGGGCGCAGTCTACCTGCTCGGCGCCAGGCTGCGCTCCGGCCAGGTGGTCGGCATCGTCGGTACCTATCTGGGCGTGGCATTCTTCGTCGACCTGCTGCGCTCGCTGCTGAACTTCCCCGCCTGGATGCTGCATCTCTCCATCTTCAATGCCTACGGCACGCCGATGCTGACCGGCTTCGACTGGGTCTCTTCCGGCGTCATGCTGGCTGTCGGTCTGCTCTTCACTTGTGCGGGGATTTACCTGTTTCAAACTGGAGATCTGCGGCAAGGGGGATAGGAACGACAGGCGAGCACGATATAATCTACTGATACGGCGGATTTTCCATCTGGCATCGCAATTACCTGGTGATTTTCAAGGGAGCGCGTCGTATGGCTATTGACCAGACTATCGATACGAAGTTGATGGCGCAGCGCTACGCCGATGCGGTGCGAAAGATGCCTGATGCACGCGAGATCTACTTCCGCCTCCATGGTGGTGTCGCTGAGTTCTGGCTGATCACGGCACCAACCGACGTGGATACGCAAATGGACTTCTATGGAGCAAGTCAACTGCTCTACGATCAGTTCCCTGGGACGCCGATTGACTTCCACGTCATCAATCCAGCCCACTATATTCGGTTCGATCTCTCGATGATCCTGCCTCCAGGGGTTGAACACACCATAATCCACGCTCAACACGAATGAAGCAACAGACGCGAGATCATCTCGATGCGGCGGACCGACATCGGGAAGTTGCGACTTTTTTGCGTGGTTTTGAATTGCCGGACGCGTGGCCCGAGTGGGCTGTCATCGCGACCTTCTACAGCGCGGTGCACTGCGTCAACGCATATCTCTGGGACACGTACAACTTCACGCCGAGAAACCATCAGGACCGAACGCTTGCGGTTCACAGCGATGGCACGCTGATCTCGATCTCGCGTTGCTACGATCTCCTTCGGGACTCGGCATATGCGTGCCGCTATGATCCCATGTTTCGTGCAAGCGACAGGCTCGTCCGGCACGCACTGCAGTGCCTCGAACAAATCCATTCTCTGGTTCTCTCCCGTGTTGAATCGTGACTGCCGGTCGGTTAATCTCGCTTGCCGCCGTGCTCCGGTGTGTTTAGCATGACGGGCTAACGGGCTCGAACAGCCAAGGGAGACGAGGACGAAGATGCGAGATTTGAACCAGACCCTGCGGGGGAAGTACGTCAACCTGGAGAACCTGAGGAAGACGGTCGATAACGGCCCCTATGACGCCGTCATCGCCATGTCGCCGGAGAACGTTCCCTACTACAGCGGTTTCTACAACATGGACCTGCGCACGCTGCCGGAGCGCTTCCATTTTGTCATCTGGCCGCGTGATGCCGAACCCGCGCTCGTCGTGGTGCAACGCCGCGCGCAGACGGTACGGCCGGAAGAGACCTTCATCACCGACGTACGCGGCTACGAAGGTGAAGGACTCGACTCGATGCGCGTTGTGGCCGAGGTGCTGCAAGAGCACGGCGTCACCAGCGGGCGCGTCGGCATCGAGGGACGCAACTTCCCCGGCGGCCACCTCATGGAACTGCAGCGGCGCCTGCCGAACGTCGCCTTCGAGGACGCCTACTACTTCCTCGAGAGCGTGCGGTTGATCAAGACCCCGGCCGAAATCGAAACCATCACCAAAGTGAATCTGATGACGACCGCCGCCATCGATGCCGCCTGGAAAGCGGCCAAGCCGGGCGACACCGAGCGGGATCTCATGGCGCAGATGCAGTTCGAACTGATGAAGCGTGGGGCCGACATGGTCACGGCGCCGCTGCTGGCGGCCGGGGAACGTAGCGGCATGTGGCACGCTACCGCGGCCGATATCCCGATCGAGGGCGGGATGATCATCAAGACCGACTTCGGCGGTACGCTCGACGGCTACTACTCCGACATCGCTCGCACCGCCGTGATGGGCAAGGCCTCTGACTCTCAAAAGGAGATCCACGCGAAGCTGACCGAGATCAAGGATCGCGTGATCTTCGGCATTCGTCCGGAGATGCCAGCCTCGGCCATCGCCGCACTGGCGAAACAGGCATATGAGGACCTTGGACTCGAGTTCAAGTGGAGCATCGTGGGCCATAGCATTGGCATGGGGCTGCACGAATCGCCCCAGATCTACAGCTGGGTCGAGGAACCGGTGTTACCGGGCATGGCGATGATGATCGAGATCGGCTACAACGACTATCCCAACGACAGCTTCCACGTCGAGGATCTGATCCTGATCACCGATGAGGGGGCCAAGTACCTGACCGATCCGGAGGCGCACCGGCATATCTGGGAGCTCGGTGGCTAGGACCGCGGTCAGAGGGGTGATTTCCGCGCTCTTTCGCCGGTACGGGCGAAGCTCGTCTTCGCCCGTATGGCTATCCGCTTCCCGTTACTCGACCGGCTCGATGCGCCCGGTCTTCACGTCATAGACAAAACCAGTGACCGCGACGTCGTCCGGAATGAAGGGCGAATTGCGAATGGTTGCGACATCCTCGCGCACGCTCCGGGCCAGATCTCCAAAGGGCAAGAAATCGATGTCGTCAGCAGACGTGCCAAAACGCTCGCCCAACTGCGCGCGAAGCTCGTCGTTGGTGAAGCTCGACATGCCGCAGTCGGTATGGTGGATCACCACCACTTCGTTGGTCCCCAGCTGCTGCTGCGAGATGATCAGCGAGCGAAGGGCATCTTGATCGGCCCGGCCACCAGCGTTGCGAATGACGTGGGCGTCTCCGACCTCCAGCCCGAGAAATCGATAGGGGTCGAGTCGCGCGTCCATACAGGTGAGGACTGCAACCCGACGTCTCGGCGGCGCCGTCAGTTCGGCCTTATCGAAATCGGCGGCGTAGCTCGCGTTTGCACGCTGAAACTCTGGAACGACCGGCACGGCAGACTATCCTCTCGCTTCTTACCGGACACAGAACGCGACCTGTCGAAATCCCGACAGGTCGTATACAGCATGCCACGAGACATGCCTGAAGCTACAAAAGGACGCGCAAGGGTCGGATGCTACTGAACGGAGAAGTCGTCGTGCCCCTGTCCGGCAACGTATTCTTCGCCGGAGAGCATGGTAATGACGGCAATCGCGTGGTGAATGGTGCGGCCTCTTCCCAGCTGCGCGCAGGCGGCTTCGGCGACGGACTCGTCACCGAGTGAGAGCTGCAATAGCAGTCGGGCTTCGAGGGGCTCGGTCTCGTAGGTGGCGGCCAGGCGTTGCACCGCGGCCTCTTCTCGCTCGGCGACCTCGCGGAGCTTCCGCGGGAGGTCGCCGCGGTCGAGCCCTTCGTCGCGCATCTCTTGGTAGATCTTGCGCGCTTTGAGGCGTGCCAGCCGGCTCCAGGTCGTTTGGTCGTACATGAATCTTCTCCCATCACGCGCTCGTCTCGCGTCCGGACGGTTGTGCGGGCCTGACGACGAGCCCATCTCAGAATGGGATGCTGAGATGGATGCTGCGTAATCGACTATATCTAACAAATTATACCAGGCCTGTCCAGCGAATCCGGCGCGCGGTCTGGAGTCCTGGTATCCTGTCCCGGATTAGGCTAATGGGATCGGAGGAGGGTGCATGCGTGTCTTAGTGATCGGCGGAACCCAGTTCATCGGACCCTTCGTGGTGCGGCGACTCAGTCGTGCTGGGCATGAGGTGGCGGTCTTTCATCGCGGACAGACCGAGGCCAAGCTGCCGCGAGATGTGCGGCACATCCATGGCGAGCGAGCCAATCTGAGCCAATTCGTGCCAGAGTTCCGCGACTTCGCGCCCGACGTCGTGCTCGATATGCGGCCGCTGACCGAGCAGGATATACGGTTGACTATCGACGCGGTGCAAGGCATCGCGCGAAGGCTGGTTGGCATCAGCAGCATGGACGTCTATCACGCGTTCGGCATTTTGACCGGGTTCGAATCCGGACCGGTGCAGCCGATGCCGCTGACTGAGGACTCGCCGCTGCGCGAGAAGCTCTACCTCTATCGCGGTGCCACCAACTCACGCCTGCCGGATGCCGATCACTACGACAAGATTCCGATCGAGCAACTGGTCCTCGGCCAGGAGAACATGCCCGGGACGATGCTGCGCCTGCCGGTCGTGTATGGCCCGGGTGACGGCCAGCACCGACTGTGGCCCTACCTGAAGCGCATGGATGACGGCCGCCCAGCCATTCTGATCGGTGAGGTCGCGGCGGGCCGTCGTTTCGCGCGCTCATTCGTCGACAACGTCGCGGCGGCGGTTGTGCGAGCAGTGACGGACGATCGTGCTGGCGGACGCATCTACAATGTCTCCGAGCCGGAGTCGTTCACCGAGCGGGAGTGGATCCAGCTTATCGCCAGGCAAGTGGGCTGGAATGGCGAGATCGTGACCATGCCGGACGATCAACTGCCGAATCACCTCAAAGAGAGTGGAAACATCGCGCAGGAGATGGCGGCCGACTCCAGTCGCATCCGTGCCGAGCTTGGCTTCCATGAAGAGACCAGTCGGGAAGACGCACTCGATCAGACCATCAAGTGGGAGCGAGAGAGCCCGCCTGCGTCTGATCCGGCTCGCTTCGACTACGCTGCCGAGGATGCCGCGTTGGCCGGAAGGTAGATTTCTCTCGTTTCGCTACACTTTCGTTTATTCTGCAACGCGTTTGTCACGCGACTGCCTCTAGTATCGAACCTGCGGACGGGGATTCGCTCTGCTCATCGGACCCTCACACGACCATGGCGAGCGATCCCTGCCGTTTCATTTCACCTTACACCTTCCGTTGCATACCTCCTTCCGAACGAGAGGCAGACCAATGAGCGCTTCCCACGTCGACTTTATGGTGATTTCCGCGCATCCGGACGATGCCGAGGTGCAGATGGGCGGCACCATCGTCAAACTGGTGCGAAACGGGCAGACCGGCATCCTGCTCGACCTGTGCGACGGCGAGCCGTCCGACTTCGACGCGCCGGGAGAACGAGTGAAGCAGGCGCATCGCGCCGCCGAGATTCTGGGCGTCGAGCGCATCATGCTGCCGTTTCAGGACCGCATGATTCAGGACACCATCGAAATTCGGCTGGCGGTCGCTCGGGAGATTCGCCGTCTACGGCCACGCACCGTCTTCTCGACCGCGGCGGCCTGCGTCCATCCGGATCACGAGGCGATGGAGCCTATCGCCCGGGCGGCCGTCTTCTATGCCCGGCTCAAGCACTGGGATCGGGTTCCGGGTGGTGAAGCGTTGGCCGATACCGAGCCGTGGGAGGTCGAGCGGCTCTTTTTCCCGCACTGCAAGCTCGAGCCGGTCTGGGGTGATTTCGCCTTTGCCGTCGACGTCTCCGACACCTACGAGGTGAAGCAGCAGGCGCTGGCTGAGTATCGCTCCATCTTCAAGGTCGACGAAGGGGATCGACTGCTGGAACTCTACGAGGCGGAAGACGCCCATATGGGACGTCTCGGTGGCGTGCGCTATGCCGAGATCTTCCGGGCGCACAGTCCGCTGGTGGTGGAGGACCCAACCGTCTTCCTGCCCGGCGTCCACGCCTGAGCGATCATTAGGTCACGTTGGTTGAACGAACATCGCCAGTTCTGGCGGGACCTGTTTCAATCCGCGCCTGAGCGCCTTGGCCAGCGCGTAGCGCATCGAAGCGGCGTAGCGCTCCCGCACCGCGGGCTGAACCGGTACGTGTAGCCGCTCCATCTGCTCCAGCGCGAACTCCCAGGCCAGTTGCTCCTCGCGCCAGCGCGGGCGAATCGAGCCCAGCGCGTGATGCCCGACTTCGTGCGCCAGGATGGCAAAGCTGAGGGACGAGCGCGGGTGCGGTGCCTCGATCGGTCGGGCTGGGTGGCCGATCCAGGCGAGTCCGGTCATGTTGCGGCGCCAGTGGCAGACACGGACGCCATGCTCTCGTAAGAGCTGGTCGGCCTGTGCCGCGTAGCGCCCCTCGATTTGGGCGGTCACGTCAAGTTCGCGCCGCTGCCGTCGATTTCGCGCGGTGGTGGTCATCGACTCCCCAGGGTGTCGTTTCGGCGCACTCGATCTGAACGTACACAATCATACGCCCCCCGTTCCCCAAAACTACGAATTTCTTCGCTGTCAGCCGCCGATGCGGGTTGCGACAATTAACTTGCGCCGTGTTTTGCGGCGAGCAGCAACCGGTACCGCGAGCAATTGGCATAGAGGGAGGAATATGATGAGCGTTCGACGACCGATTCAAGGTTTGGGCGAGATTGCCTTTCGTGTTGAGGATCTCGACCGGATGCAGAACTTCTACGAACGTGTCATCGGGCTGGAACTGATGCGACGTTTCCCGAACTCCGCCTTCTTCCGTATCGCCGACGGGGTCGCTGGCCACACCCAGATCCTGGCCCTATTTGACCGCACGGCAGAGCCAAACTACCGAGGCATTGAAGCAGATCGCACCACAGTGGACCACATAGCCTTCGGCATCGCGCTGGACGATTACCAATCTGAGCTGGATCGACTGCAGGGGCTGGGCCTGGAGGTCGACACCACCACGCATGCCTGGGTGCAATGGCGTTCTCTCTACGTCATCGATCCCGAAGGGAATCGGGTCGAACTCGTCTGCTTCGATCCCTCGATAGCGAAGGAGTAGGCTCAGTTGCCGTAGTAGTCGGCGAGCGCCCTGAACGCGGCCTTTGGCTCCCACGGCATGTCGGGATAGGTGTCACCGTGGCGGCCCTCCAATACCTTGACGATGCCGTAGCTGGCCAGGTCAAGGTCTTCGCCAGGGGTGTTGCGATAGGGAAGGGTGTAGTCGGCAAAGACGGTCCAGAACGCACTATCGACGCCAGTCTCATCGAAGATCTCGAGCGACTCGCGCAGGTAGGTCGCCTGTTCGTCCTCGTCGCGGACATACTCTCCTTTCAGGTGGGGAGAGCCGGGTTCTTCCCAGTCGACGATCATGATGCTGCGTGCTCCCATGTCGGCGGCGCCGCGATACGTGGTGCAGCCGAACTCGGTGATCGCGACGGGTTTGCCTTGGCTAACCAGATATTGGATATCACTGGCATAGCGGTCGGCCACCTCGATCGACTTGTAGGCGTCCACCCCGACGTAGTCGAAGGGAGCCCAATCGATGCGCTCGGACGGAATGGCGGCATAGGTCACCTGGCCTTTGAAATGCTCGCGGACGATGCGCACCGCCTGTCCGAGGAAGGCATTCAAGGCGGCATACATCTCAGGCAATACTCCGCGCAGCCGCTGTGGCTCACTCAACAGCGCAAGCCGTTCGTTGAAGGTGTCTCCCGGGAGGAATCCCTTGGCGAGCAAGGAGAGTTCGGCGCCGGTCACGAAGATGACGTCGGATCCGTGCTGACGCAGTCGCTCAGCTCGTTCGGCGCAGTCGGCAAACAGGTCGAGCAGTTCATCGGTGGTCAGATCGAGCGTGAATGGGCAGAACCAGACCTCCAGTCCGGCGGCGGCAGCTTGCATGGACGCGTATTCCAGACGGTCCGGATCGCCGCCGATAACGCGCACCGCGGTGCAATGCAGGTCCTCGCGAATGATGCGCAATTCTCGCGTGACCAGGTCAGGGTCGAAATCGTCGTCTGAATGATCGCCCACGGTAAAGCAGCCGGTACTGTAACTGATCCCCTTGCCGCGCATGACTCGTCCTCTCTCGCTCCAGCGGTGGGTGCCTCGCGCGTCCAACCAATAAGGTACACATGGTACCTTAAATCGGACGGATCGTCATGCTGCCGTGAGCGGTCGATCTGGTCATACGGTACGATGTGTATCTATGGTGAATAACACCGAGGGAATGAACACCGTCGTGGAGCGAGCACCAAAGCGGCGTCGCGGAACCGCACTGGAACAGGCTATCCTGGAGGCTGCGACTGCCGAATTGATTGAATCCGGCTATGCCGGGCTGACCATGGACCGCGTTGCCAAGCGTGCGGGTACCAACAAGAACGCGATCTACCGACGCTGGCCAAATCGCGCGGCGCTCGGTGTCGCTGCCTACCGCCGCATGGCCGTGACCACGCTGCAGATCCCAGATACTGGAGATCTGCGCGGCGATGCGCTGGCGCTGCTGCGACAGATCAATTGCGATGCGCCCGGCCCGACCGGCGCGATTCTTGGCAGCCTGCTGGCCGCTGCCAGCACTGAGCCCGAACTGCGTCAGCAGCTCCTGGAGTACGCTGCTGGCGGGGGTACCGCGCCCTGGCTGATGATCGTGGATCGGGCAGTGGCTCGTGGCGAGGCATGTCCTGAAGCTCTTCATCCCCGTGTTGCCACCGTCGCGCTGGTGCTGCTGCGCAACGAGTACGTCACTCGCGGGGTCAAAGCCGTTCCCGATGAGGTGCTCGTCGAGATCGTTGATCAGGTGTATGTGCCCTTGGTGCGCCGGCGCGATTCGTGAGAGCGCGGACACGCTCCCATAGCGCAGATCACGCGTTTCTGGCTGTCACTATGATGCCAGTTTGACTTGCCCCTCCTCTGCCAGAAGAGCGGGGTGTTGTTGGGTGCGAACGGCATGGAGTGCCAGATGAACTGCTGCTCCGAGTACCAGCAGCGCCAGTGTAGGATGAAGCGCGCGAAGGTCGGCGGAACCGGTAAATGCGAAGGTGGCTTGCACGGCGAGTAAGGCGAACAGGCCTACGGTATTCAGGATGTCTCGGCGCCCTACTCGTGCCAGGGTCGCGGCGACAATGAGGAGCAGACTGAGGCCGAACAGGCTATCTCCGAGAAGCAGATGTAGGTGGAAGTTGCGCTCAAAACCTGACTTGGTGAGCATTGTTCCCGCAGTCGTTGCCTCAAGCTGCGTGCGAAACACGCCGACCCCGGCGAAGAAGAACTCGATCACGACGCCGAGCAGGAAGAGTACCGCCAGCGCGCGATAGAGCCACAGGCTGACCAATCGCATCGAACCCTCCCTTGGGCACGGCCGGTCGGCCGAAATACCCCGGCGATCGTTACTGCTCGAACCCATTGCGGTATCATCCATATACGAGCATTTACTCGTGTATATCGCCACTATACGACTGTTTGCTCGTGTTTTGCAAGGGGAGAGGGGCGAGACAGGATGGCACCGTCGGACACTCCGTCACCGCGACGACAGGCTCGTGGGAAACGCCGGATCGCCAGCATTCTCGACGCTGCGGCGGAACTGTTCGCCGAGGTTGGGTTCGAAGCGACTACTACCAACGCCATTGCGGCTCGCGCGGGCATCTCTCCTGGATCGCTCTATCAGTTCTTTTCCAACAAGGAAGCGATTGCTACCGCGCTTACGGAGCGATTCGGTCAGCGGTTGCAGTCCGCTCGAGCAGGTGACGATATTATGGCGCTGGCCAGCATGCCGCTGGACGATGCCATAGATTGCATGGTCGATCCATTGATCGCGTACTATCTTGAGCATCCAGGTTTCCTGGCCCTGGCTACAGGTGCGGATCAATCGCCACGATTGGCCGCCGTGACGATGGATTTTCGTGAGGGCGTTGTCGATCGAGCTGCGGCGGTTCTGGCGGTTCGTTTGCCGGATACATCACCGGAGACTCGTCAGCGCTACGCACGGGTGAGTGTTCAGTTGGTGTGGGCACTCCTGCCACTGGTCGGAGCCGTCCCGTTATCTGAACGCGCGGACATGATCGTTGAATTGAAGGCGGCCGTCATTCGCTACCTGACACCCATCTGGGACAGTTCCCGTGAGACGGGCGGCCAGACCACGCGGTCATGAGGCGTCTGGAATCGCGCGTGTTCCCGAGGTACGCAGGTGTCTCACGGGTTCTCGCCAGAGCTCCTTCTCGCAACCATCATGTCGATTTCTCCCGTTTCGGTTCGACTACATACTGAAGACCGACAAAAGGATCGGTCATGTTCGGTTTGTCCGGCGTCTGGTCATCGTTCGGTGTGACTCGAAGTGGAGATTAATGATGGGAAAGATCATTGCCTTTGAAAGCCTGACGCTCGACGGCGTCATGCAGGCACCGGCGCGGCCGGATGAAGACACGCGGGAAGGTTTTACGCATGGAGGCTGGGCGGTGCCGTACTCCGACGAGGTGATGGGTCGGTACGCAGCCCGTGGGATGGCCACCGACGAAGGCGCACTGCTGCTCGGGCGGCGAACCTATGAGGACTTCTTCTCGGTCTGGCCCAAGCGGACAGACGGTAATCCCTATACCGAGGTACTCAACCGCCGACAGAAATACGTCGTCTCGCGCACGTTGCAGGAGCCACTCCCCTGGGTGAACTCCACGCTGGTCTCCGGCGATCTTATTGAAGGCATGCGGGGGATCAAAGAGACACAGGCGGGAAACCTTATGGTCTTAGGGAGTGGGGCATTGGTCCAGTCGCTGCTGCGACACCACTTGATTGACCGGTTCATCCTGCTCATCCATCCGCTGGTGCTGGGGAGCGGGCGGCGACTCTTCGACGGCGGTCTGCCACCAGCGCAGTTCCGGCTGACCGACAGTCTGACCACCACCACGGGCGTGATCATCGCCACCTACGAAACGGTGTCGTCCTGAACGCTCAGATGACGTGTACGGCGATTGCGCGCGCGCAATCCAGCGACTCGGTCTGTCCCGTGTCGACTTCGAGATCGTAGAAGACTCCCCGGTGCACCATTTCCGCCTGAGAGGCGGCCATGCCGATCATGCGATCGCCGCGAGCGATCTCACGGCCGACCGCGATCTGCGGATCGCAGCGTACTCCGACCCATAGCACGTCGAGTCCCTCGAGATGCGGGCGGATGCTCTGCTGCGAGGCGGCGCCACTGAGGAAGACGTCGTCGATGATGATCCGCGCTCCTGCACGAGCCATGGCGGCAAGGCCGGTCAACCAGGCAGCCTCGATCTGGCGAAATTCGTCGCCTGCTGATACTTCGCCCTGCGGCCCGAACTCGATGCCGGAGCCGGAGCCGGAGCCCATCAAAGATGGAGGCAACGCCTGCAGCAAGTCGTCGATACCAAAGCTGAGCCACGGTTGGGGCAGGATTGTTTTCAGGCAGCGGGCAATGCCGGTCTTGCCGGAACTGGAACCGCCGTTCAGCACAATGACCTGCGTCGCCACCAGAGCTTTTCTCCTTCCAGGTTGATCCTCGTCGCGCATGGAGGCGAGACCGTCGATCGATCCCACGTCGCCGCGTCATGCTATTGCACCACATTGGCCAATGCCCTGCTTTGACGGCGTTCTCTGTCATGCCATGGAGAAAGACTCGGTGAGAGTGGTGGTCGATCAGCGCTTGGCGGGTAGCGACCGGGCGTAGGTGGTGCCAATCGTGACCCAGCGGACCAGTGTCTCGTCCGTGTCAACGTCCGCTTGATCGAGGTGCAGCCAGCCCAACATCACGCGACCCCGCATCTCAACCGGGCGGGCGGTCGAGTCGGCAATCAGTGTGTCAGCTTCGGAGGGATTGACCCGCACCATCAGTCCACCCTCACCGCGTGCCGCGACGGCCATATTGCCGCCGACCAGAAACGCGAGTCCGCCGAACATCTTCTTCTCGGTCAGATCGGGAGTGCCGTCGAGAGTCGTGCGAATGCGCGCCGCCAGCACTACGTCGTAGGCCATACCAATCTCAGCTTCGCGCACGCCGAGCGGCATCGAAGGGCGCCCGGTCGAAGATGAAGTGGTTGTGGGTGATCTTTCCTCCCTCGACCGTGTAGCACTCGGCGCCGGGAGCGTTCGCCACCGGGATGGTCTCGGTCTCGTACATCAGCATGGCGCTCGTCTCGTCGCCAAACGCGGCGATCAGCTCGGCGCGTTTCAAGATCTGTACGAATCCTCCCATGAACGCACGATAATCATCGGCACCGACGATGCGACCGGCCGGGGCGTCGCATACGATGTCATCGGCGATGTAGGTCATGGCGCGCTCGAAGTCTTTGCTGCTCCATGCCTGGAAATAGGCCAGCGCGACATCCCGCGCCGTGCCTGACTGATCGATCACGATCGACTCCTCTCGATATGCGTTTACGTCATTGGGTGTTCGAGCCATGGGTCGGGCTGAGGATCGCCGCCGCTGGCGCTGATGGCCAGTCGCTGGAGGTAATGCTCCCAGCCACGTGTGTGGGAGGTCGCCGTGGCATCGTTCGGCAGCCCGGAGTGGCGCAGTCGTAACCGCGTACCGTTGACGGTCGGAGCAAGGTCGAACTCGACGGTGGTCGAACCCGGCGGAAGCGAACTCGCGCTGCCTGGTTCCCAGCCCCAGGTGTAGACGAGCCGGTGTGGTGGGTCGATCTCGACGAACTCGCCACGTACCACGTTCCCGGGTAAGATCTCGACGCGGTAGTCGCCGCCCGGATACAGTCCGAACGATGCGGTCAGCCCCATCCAGCGAGTTGCCAGTCGCTCATCGGTGAGCAGTTCCCAGATCGTCTCGGGACTGGCCGCGATCTCGATCTCGCGCTCGACATTGATCCCGTCAGTGGCCGCGTTCACGTTTGCGCGCCTCCGCTTGCTCGGCCTCACGGCGCAGCGCCTCGAGCCGATCGTCCCAGAACCAGTTAAGAAAGTCCCGTACCTCTTCCAGCCCCTCTGGCCGCGCGCGATACAGCCGTCGTGTGCCGTCGCGCCGCTCGTTCACCAGCCCAGCCTCCTTGAGCACGCCGAGATGTTGCGAGATGGCCGGGCGCGAGACGTCGAAGTGGGCGGCAATCTCCCCGGCCGAGAGTTCCTCGTCACGCACCAGAGTGAGAATTTGCCGTCGTCGTGGCTCCGCGATGGCCTTGAGCACCGCTTCCATACACCTATTGTAAGCAGATACTTACGAAAGTGTCAACTTACAGATACGAGTATTCGGCAGGCGGGAGGTGTTATTTGGCGGCGCCAGGGATGTTACTAATGGTGTTTGAGTACCACGAACGCGATCACCACGAGCACGGTGCCGATCAGGAATACTTTTCCAATCGGCCGGCCGAAGTTGACGGTGAATCCGTTGCCGTAGCGTTTGGGAACGAAGAGAGAGGGATCGGCTGGGTTGTTGTAGATGAATCCAGCGAGCCAATAGCGCGGATCATCACGATGAATCCTGCCGTCTGGCTCTCGATCGTCGTCCGAGTCCTCGGAGCGAGAAGACGACCTTGGGCGGGTCAACGCTACGGCCCCCACGATTAGCAGTCCAACCAGAAGCCCAAACAGCGGTGCGGGTAGGTTCACTTCATCGACTCGTTCTATCCTGCGCGATAACGCGTCGGCTACGTAATGTGCCGAGCGCTAGATGAGCTAATCAGGAGTGCTCGCTGAGCCAATCGATGATGATCGAAAGTGCATCTGGATCCAGGCGCGCGTCGGCGGCATTGTAGTTTGGCATGACCTCGGCGAGCACGAGCTCAGATCGCGGTTTTGGCTCGAACTTGAGAACGTGATTCGCGTTCTCTGGGAACGAGAACGTCACGTTGTCGTGTCCGCCTACTGCTCGCTGGAGTGGCTCTCCGTCGGCTTGCCAGTCGACCTGGAGATCCTTCTTCCCGATCATCACCAGTACGGGAACGTCTACCTGGCCGAGTGATCCGACCGCATCCGCCTGCCACAGCTCGCGCGCGAACGGTAAGTTTATCGGGCTCTCCAGGCTCTGTATCAGCACTCGCACTCCCTCGGGTAGAGCCGGATCGGGCGCGGCGGGCTCTCCAGCCATGAACCGCGCGACCGCCGCGTCATAGAGTGCCAGCAGTTCGTCGCCGTTGGGGAGCAGCGCTGCCTGTGGCGCCAACTGCGCGCGTGCCACGGTACCGACCGCGCGACCAGGAGGTCCGACCAGGATGATGCCGGCAAAGGGTATTGACGGATGATTAACCTGGTAGTTGAGCACGTGCAACGTGCCCTCGCTGTTGCCGAGACCGAATAGTTGGTCATCCCGCACGAACTCCTGGCTGTCCAGAGATTGCACTGCGCCCGTGAGTTCGTCGAGGTGCGTCTGCATGCTGATTTTGCCAGCCAGTGCCGGGACGTATTCCCTGGCGTGCGGACCGGAAGCGCGCTTGTCATAGCGCAGCGAAGCGAAACCCGCGCCAGCCAGCGCGTCGGCGAGCAAACTGGCACTGCCGTTGGTCCCGCTTAGCAGAGGCGATGTCCAATTTCGATCGGTCGGACCGCTGCCCGCGACCATCACGACGCCAGGGAAGGGACCCTCACCAGTAGGTTTGGTCAATGTCCCCTCAATGGTCATCCCATCGAGTTCCCAGCTGACGTCGGTGCTCTCGGAGGTCGAGGATGCGTCGTTCATGGTTCATCTCCAGGTGAGTTGATCGGTCGGGGCGTCCGCGATCGTTCGTCGACTCGATCGTGTTCAGCGGGTGTTGCGATACTCGGTCGCGTAGTAGTAGGCCGCGGCAAGAACATTGAAGAAGATGAACATCATCATCCAGTAGTTCTTGGCGGCGGGCGTCAGGTACTCGTTGCGCATCATCTCGCGATACATCCAGACCCAGAACGCGAGGAGCGGTATCGGGATCAGCAATAGTATGATTGGAGGCATCGAAGTAACCGCCTCTCCAGACAGTCTTGATGAGCGCTGAGCTTGTGCATTTGGAGCACAAGGTCCGGGAAAATCGTGCTTTCGCCGCCGTGTCAATATACACAAACGGCGTTACCGCCTATCCAGGTTGAGCGTACCACCAGAACCGCGAGACACAAGGGCAGTGGTGAGATTGGCGTCCATGCATAGTCGGTCAACGTGCGCGATCTTCGGCAGTGCGCTGATCGAATGAGCGACGTATCATTGATTCCCTTGTTTCAACCAGATCCCTTCATTCGCGGATTGCCGAAGGTGGATCTCCACGTTCACCAGGAGTGGTCACCGCGACTCGATCGCGTTCTCGCTCGACGCGATGGCCGAACTCCCTACGACTGGGCCGCCTGGAAGCAGCGGCTCATGCGCGATGTTCCGGCTGGAATGCCAAGGCTCGGTCAGCTTGCCAGCGTCTTCCCGGCGTCGAAAGAGGCGGACGCCGCCGACGAGCACTTTGTCGTGCGCGTGGCCGATCTGCTGGCCGAAGCCGCCGCGGACGGCGCGGTGCTAGTCGAGGTGCGCTTCGGCAACGAGACGGTGTTGCGCCCACATTTCATGGAACTATTTCGGGAAGCTGAGCGGCGCGTGCGTCTGCGCTTTCCGCGCCTGCATGCCGAGGCTGTGGTGATCCTGATGCTCTGGTTCGAGCGCGAGCGTCTGGAGGAAGTGCTGTTCGCCTGTGAGCGAGCGGCGCGCGATGGGCTTGCTGGTATCGACCTGCTCTATCGGCCCTACGACACGGAGGCGGACTGGACTCTCGCCGCTCGGGTGACCGCGCGCATGGCCGCGGCCGGGTTGGGTGTTACCGTCCATGCTGGGGAGTTCTCGCAATCGAACCTGATGGCTGTACTCGACCTGCCGGGAGTAACCCGAATTGGCCATGCCGTGTATGCTCGCGACGACCCGCGCGTGCTGGAGAAGATGCAGCGTCAGGAGGTCACGATCGAGTGCTGCCTGAGCTGCAACGTCGTCCTGGGTGCAGTTCCGTCATTGGAGCAACACCCGATTCGCTTCTTCGCCGATCATGGCATCCCGGTCGTCCTCGGCACCGACAACCCGGTTCAGATCTGCACCACCATTGCTCGTGAATATGCGATGGCCAGGGGACTCGGCTTCACGCCTGCTGAGCTATTGGAGATCACCCGAAGTGGCATTCGCGCGGCATTTACGTCCCATGAGCGACGCGAGCACCTGCTAGCCGAGATTCCCTTGCCGAGGTCCGGTTGATTGCTGGGTAAGTGGAGTGAAACGGCCGGTGAAGGAACCAGCATCTTGCCCCCAGCGTCGACGTCACTACGGCTTACCCGGTAAGTCCTCAGTAAGCGCCTGTGCCACGGCCAGGGCGAGTGGCATGGCCGCGCCGGCTTCCCATTCGCTGGTGAAGACTTTTTCGCCCAGCTTGCCTCGAATCGCGGCAACCGTCGGGTCATAGAGTTGCTTCTGGTAAATGTCAGGCGCTGGGGAACTGGTATCGGTACGAATAACGTCGCTAGCCCCGATCAGGCGCGCGGCCAGCCTGTCCTCTCCGCGATTGACCTGAATCGCGGCGATCTCCTCCAGGCAGAACGCAGTGGTGACCTTCGCTTCAAGCTCGAATGAGAGCTGAAGGCTCTGGCGCAGTAGGGTGAGGGCGCGTTCGTCGTTGCCAAGGTGGTGCGCGATCTCCCCAAGATTCTGTACGGCAACCGAGATGTAGTGCTTGTTCTGCAGTCGTTCGGAGACGGCGAGCCCCTTCGTGAAATAGGACTCGGCACGGTCGAAGTCCTCGAGCGCCAAGGTCGTCAGACCCAGGTTGATCAACGCCATGGCGCGGATATTGTCATCCTTGAGTTGGTCGGCGAGGTCCAATCCTTCGCTGTACAGGGCAATCGCCCGATCGAATTCCCGCAGATTCATTGCCTGAGCGCCGAGATTGACCAACGCGAGCGCTACGCCACGAGCATCTTCATGCGCTCGGAAGATCTCCATGCTCTCCTGATGGAAGCGCGTGGCCGCGACGTAATTACCGGATCGCCAGGCTAACGTCCCGGCGCCAACCAGAACTCGCGCGCGCGTCAGCGTGGGTGAACCATCCTGAGCCAGCGCGCGCGCTATCCAGGATGGGCCCTCAGTCAGGTAGGCGCGCAATTCCCAGTAGCGGGCGAGATGGGCGACCATCTCGAGCGCCTCGCCCGGCTTCGTGTTGATGAGCCACTCGAGCGCGGCGCGCAAGTTGTCGTGTGCACGGTCCAGTCGCGAGAGCCAGGTGGTCTGTTCCGGGCCGTTTAGTCCGGCCTCCGCCTTGGTGGCCAGCGACAGGTAGAACGACGCATGCCGTTCATGTGTGGAGCTCGCATCTTCGCTCGCGTTGAGGCACTGTACGGCATACTGACGGACCGGCTCGAGCAGCCAGTAGCGTGCTTCCTCTCCAGTCAGATCCACCTGAACCAGCGATTGTTCCACCAGGTTGCTCAGCAGGTCGAGCGCGGATTCGAGACCGCCTGGGTCGACAGCGACTGCTTCTGCAGCGTCCAGGGTCCAGCTACCCCGGAAGACCGCGAGCCGTTGGAGAAAGCGCTGTTGCGGTGGAGAGAGGAGCGCGTAGCTCCAGTCGAGCGTGGCACGAAGGGTTTGTTGGCGGTCGGGTCCATGGTGACCACCGACCAGAAGGCCGAGCGCGTCGTCGAGCCGGTCGGCAAGCTGCTGCACGGTGAGGACGGTCGTGCGCGCGGCGGCCAGCTCGAGGCCCAGTGGCAAGCCCTCTAACCGGCGGCAGATCGTGGCGACCGCGGACGCGTTCGACGCGTTCAGCGAGAGATCCGCACGATGCTCGTGTACCCGATCGAAGAAGAGCCGCACCGAGTCGTTGGTGCTGAGGTGCGACAGGCTCGCGTTGGACTCGGGTAATGGGAGCGGCGGTACCAGCCAAGGATGCTCACCAGATACTCGAACGGCTTGTCTGCTCGTGACCAGGATGCTGAGGTTGGGGCAGCTGGACAGCAGCGTCTGAACGACCCCGGCGCAAGCCGCGATCAGGTGTTCGCAGTTATCGAGGATCAGGAGCAGGCATCGGTCGCGGAGGTGCGCCGCCAGTGACGTCAGCGCTTCGACTCCCGGATCCAGTCGGATGTCCAGGACGTCGGCGATGCTCTCCGGGATCAGACTGGGGTCATTCAGCGCGGCGAGCTCGACCAGCCAGACCGGGATCGATCGGTCGCGAAGCTGGCGCCAGCCAACCTCGAGCGCCAATCGAGTCTTGCCACTGCCACCGACTCCAGTGAGCGTCACCAACCGGTGAGCGCTGACTCGGCGTGACACCTCATCCACGTCCCGTTCACGCCCCACAAAGCTACTGAGCGAGAGGGGTAGGTTGGTAAGCGCTCGGTCGCTCGGCTCGCCAACGCCCGACGTTTCCGATGGTTGCTCACCGGGCGCGATTGTAGGTTTCGCCGGGTAGGTTCCGTTTTTGATTGCCTGGTAAAGCGCTTCCGTCTCTGGTTCGGGCGCGGCGTCAAGTTCGTGTGCCAGCGTGTGAACGAGCTGCCCATACTGGCGTAATGCCAGCGGGCGACGACCGGTCGATGCGTAGATGCGCATCAAGCGAACGTGAGCCGACTCGTCACTCGGTTCAGCTTCGGTGATCCGGCGAAGGGCCGTCAGCGCGAAGGAGTAGTCACCACTGCGCTCGTGTATCCGAGTCACGTCATGGAGCAGGGACAAATAGGTAGTGGCGAGCGCTTCACGGCACGCGGTTGTCCAATCTTCGTAAAGGTCGTCGGGTAGAAGCGGCCCGGTATACCGCTCGATTGCGCTCCAGTAGTCAGCCGGATCGTCGGACTCATGCACCCTGGCAGCCGCCGCCTCGAAATCCTCGATGTCGATCCAGAGTTTGTCCTCGGGATAGAGTTTTACGCGATCTCCCTGGCTGCTCAGCAGCAAGGAGGAATCGAGCCGGAGCGATTGAAGCTGCTTACGGGCGATAAAGAGGGTCTGACGCAGATTGTTTCCCGCGGCGGAAGGGCGATGCTCGGGCCAGAGGGTCTCGGTGATCTGCTCGCGATGGAGCGAGTGGTCTGGCGCCAGGGCGAGGAGTTTGACGAGGTTGGCCGCCTTACGGCTGCGCCAGCTCTTGCTCGGCAGCAGCTGTCCATCGGCCGAGAGATGAAAGCCGCCAAGCAGGCTGATGCGAAAGACGGGCGGCTCGGACTCGCGTTCGGCACCCTTGCCACGCTCATGGTGGTAATTCATGTGCGCCGAGGTCGAAGACATATGCCGACCACTCTGGATTGGAAAGAGATGGCACCAGACTACGAAGTGTACTATCCGGCTGGTTTCTGGTCGATTACTCCCGAAAAAGCAGTGGCTGGAAGACATCGACGACGATCTCGTCGAGTACGCATCGGAAACCAGCATACGGTTGACGTGGAGTTCGGGCCGTGTCAGATCGACCGGCAGAGAAGCGACATATGGGCGCGCATTGCCCACAATCGGTCTGCCGGTCCAAATGCTGAAATACGACCGCTACCTGTCAATTCTTGAGCGACGTCGTTCCCTGCTCGGCCAGCACCTGCGTGGCGAAGGTCAGGCGTTCCCGCACCCAGGGGCGCTTGAGGAGGTCGTCGCGCGACTCGCTCTGGTAACTGATGAGCTGGTCCAGACAGGTGACCATCCAGGTGAAGGCCGCTGCCTGCCCGAGGTAGAAGCGGACGTTCCCCCGCATTCGGCGCATCTGATCACTGTCGCCAGCGTTGCGGCTCAGGGTCCAGTGCTCGTGCGACTCGCGAGCGGCGGCGGCTGATTCCTCGGCCCATTCAGAAATGTGCGTCTCGAGCTCGCGAAGCCGGTCAATCGGGACTGCCGTAGTCTCGTCTGTCGCTTCGCTCGCGATCGGATCGTCCTTGGGCGCATCGGCTCTCGCGTGCACGGTGAACTGTTCGACGATATACAGATAATTGTCGGTCTGAAGTTCCCAGCGTCGTCGTCCCGGACGCGGAGGACGCCACTCCACGTCTGGTCGTTCGGCGGCGTGAACAGTTGCCTGCGCGTCGACCACCGAATCGAAGAGACCGAGCACCAGCGGTGTATTGTTGCCCCGCTCCGTTGCGGTTTGTCGATACAACGCCCAGAGGTCCATCATTGCTCCTCTTTAATAGACGAACGAAATGTTGATGTGGTGAGGAGAACCGCACGGCCAGTGCCAGCATCCGTGGCGTTATCGCCAAATTGTCCTTCAGTGGCATAGGATATTTGGGCTAAACGGTCGGGGAAGTTGTGGAATGTGGCGAGATCAAGTACGTCATTTTACCGACTGGTTGCTCTGTGTCGATGGTGCTAGGCTGCATGTTGTTCAAAGTACGTCTGTGGATGTCGGCTCACTGCCGTAGAGAGTCGGGCACTGCGCTTGGATAAGAGAACTCGGTACGTGATCGTTTTGGCCATCGGTGCAGGTACATTTCTGCTCCTCGCCGCGACGGTCGGGTTTGGATCGAAAGCCATTCCTCAGTATTCCCTCCTCGCCGTGGGTGAGGTGATTGTTCTCGTCAGTCTCTGGCGAAGACCATAGCGCGGGTTCCCGTGCGATGGTTGTTGCACTTCCGCCCAAACTGCATTCAAGAGAAGCGTTCGCACGCCAGGTGCTCCGTAGCGCTCGATATTGACGAAGAATGCAGCTTGGGCCAGTTGGTATCGCCGAGACGCGAGTGGGATTGTCGTTGACGGGGTAGTTGTCTCCTACTCGGCTCGCAGTGCACTGGCGATGTGCGCGATCTGTTCGATATGGGGGCGCTCGTGGCGGGCGAGTTTCTCGGCGTAGGTCAAGACGGTCCGTTCGAGAACCTTGCCAGCTCCGGTGACCGTGGCGGAGCGCGACCAGCCGTCCGACGTGAGGGACTCCAGGGCCGACATCAGTCTGGCGCGCTGCGCGGCGAACGCCTGCAAAGACCGCCCGAACTCCAGTTCCAGATAGTCGGTCCGCTTGATCCAGGTACGAGGATTAACGGCACGGATCGTCGGGTGATCCTCGGCAATGATCGTCATGATGCTTTCGCCCCAGCAATCGGCACACGCTCGCAGGTGCGCCAGCACCTCGTTAGTGGACCACTCGTCGTCTCCTGGCGACATCCGCAATTGCGCGGCGGTGAGTCCGTCGGTGATTTCGGCGATACGCCGGGGCGTGGCTGCCAACAGTCCCGGAATCTGGTCAATGGTGTACCTGGTTCTGGGCACGTTACGCTATCCTTACGCGTTTGCTCGCAACCGAGTCACACCACTGCCAGGCAGTCGACCGCCACGCAGCCGTCGCCATTGACGGCGACCAGCACCGGGTTGAGGTCCAGTTCGTGGATCTCAGGTAGTTCGAACAACAGCTGCGACACTCGCGCGACGACGTCGGCCGCGGCTGCCACGTCGACCGCGGGCCGACCACGGAATTCACCGAGCAGTTTTGAACCGCGTAGCTCGGCAAGCATCGCTCTCGCTTCGTCTGGATCGACCGGCGCGAGGCGATTGGTGACGTCTTGCAGTGCTTCGGCCAGCACCCCACCCAGCCCAGCGATGACCACCGGACCAAAATTCGCATCGTTGCGTCCGCCGACGATCAGTTCGACCAGTCCCGAAGCCATGCGCTCTACCCGCACGCCGCGGATGCGTGCGCCGGGTGCGCGGGCATCGACCCGATCCAGCAACGCGGTATGCTCGGCGTACAGCTGCTCGTCCGAGGCGATGTGTAGCGCGACTCCGCCTACTTCGGTCTTGTGGTGAACGCCATCCGCCTCGATCTTCAACACCACCGGGTACCCGACGTCATGCGCGATCTGCAGTGCCTCATCCAGGTTCTCGGCTAGTCCACCAGCCGGGACTGGAATACCGTACAGTCGCAACAGTTCCTTGCTGGCCGATTCCGAGACGCCGCCACTGCCGGTCGCAGGGAGGAGCTCGAGCGCCTTCGCGCGCCGCTCGGCGTCAATGGAGTTCGCTCCCTCAAGAGGAGCGTGGCGCTGCCGCCAGCGCGCGTAACGACCCGCGTGGCCGATCGCGCGCGCGGCGTTGTGGGCACCGGAGAGGTGAATCAGCCCATGCTCCGCCAGTGTGTCGACCATCTCGTAGGCCACTTCGGTGAGGGTGTTGATGACCGCGATTGGCTTGTCGGTGCGCGCCCTGGCATCGGCCATTCCGGCGATCATTCGGTCCCAGCCAGTCGCCGACAGAGGCCCGGAGTTGCGGGTCGTATCGCCGATGCAGGCCACGATGTCCACCCCGGGAGTTTCCGACAGGAGGGTCGCGACGTTGCCGTAGATCTCCCGGTTGCCCCAGCCGGACGCGGTGATGTCGAGTGGGTTGAGCGGGTTGGCGAATGGCGGCAGGAGCTCCAATAGTTTGTCGCGAGCTTCCGCCTGCAGATCGGGTAGCTCGACGCCGCTCGCGGCGGCCACGTCGGAGATCAAGCCGCACTCACCGCCGGAGCTAGCAAAGACACCCAAGCCCGGCCCGGCTGGTCGACGATCCGCGGAGAGGAGTTTGGCCGTTTCTTCCAACTCCACGAGGTCGTCGACCCGGATCACGCCGTACTGGCCGAAGAGCGTGTCGTAGAGTTGATCGGATCCGGTAAGCGAGCCAGTATGCGCTACTGCCGCGCGACTGGCCTTCTCCGAGCGACCGAGCTTCAGGGCGACGATCGGAACGTTGCGCTCGGCTGCCTGAGCCGCGACGCGACGGAACTTCGGGACATCGGACAGTCCCTCGATCACCGCGGCGATAACGCGTACGTTGGGATCGGTGAGATAGAAGCTCATCACGTCGACGACGTCAACCACCGCCTGGTTGCCCGCCGAGACGACGTGTGCCAAACCCAACCCACGGCTCGAGGCCATCAGCGTCAGTGCCATATTGCCGCTCTGGGCGACCAGTCCAACGGATCCGGGTGATCGTCGTCCGCCGGTGGTGATCGCCCAGAGCGCGCTGCCACTGACGTAGCTCATCACGCCCAGGCAGTTCGGACCTATTAAGGAAAGCAATCGCCACAGATCTCGCGGAGCTCGGCTTGCAGCGATTGTCCGTCCTCGCCCGCTTCGGCGAATCCGCTGCCGAACGCGATCCCGCTCTTTGCACCCGCCGCAACGGCCTGCTGCACAACGCCCGGCACCGCTCGTGAGGGCACGGCGATCGCCACCACGTCGACCCGCTCTGGAATTGCGCCGATCTCCGGGTAGGCGGGCAGATCGGCGATGGTCTCGTAGTTCGGATTGACCGGATAGATCTTTCCGGCGAAGCCAAAGGCGCGCAGGGCGGAGACGACGCCCAGCCCGTAGCCGCCCTTCGGCGATGCCCCAACCACCGCTACCGAGCGCGGAGCGAAGAGCGGATTTAGTGGGTGAGATTCCAGATTCTCCCCAGCCAGGCGTGTCCAATCGACCGCGTTCATCGGTGCTTCCGCCGTTTCCTTGTTCGCCCCCATAGGTCTGCCGCTCGCGAGCCGTTAGCCACGCGACGCTTGCGCGTCACGGGCGATTCGATCGGCACGCACCTCTTTTGGGAGTCCAAGAACACGCTCACCAATGATGTTCTTCTGGATCTGTGAGGATCCCGCGTAGATCGTCTCGGCGAAGGGGAGCATGAAGAGATACGGCCAGTTGCCATGCTCGTCGCGGGCATCGCTGGTGTATTCGTAAGCGGGCGGGACATGCTCCATAAGCTGGCCGTAAGGACCGAGAATGTCGAGAAACAGCGTGTTTATCCGCTTGTCCAACTCGGAGTAGTGCAGCTTGGAGATCGAGGATTCTGGTCCGAGATGGTTGCCCTTCTCGGCATTGCTGAGAATCCGCAATGATGAATAGCGCAGCACCTCGACCTCGGCGTAGATCTCCCCTAGCTTCTGGCGCAGCAGCGGATCGTCGATTGGCTTCTTGCCGTCAGTGCGAGGCGTGCTGACGATCTGGAGCAGACGATCGAACGATTGCTGCAGCCGGGCCACGATGCCCATGGTGTCACCACCCCGCTCGTATGAGAGGGTCGTCTGGGCGATGCGCCAGCCGGTGTTCAGTTCGCCGATCAGATTATCGGCAGGAACGCGCACGTTGGTGAAGAAGACCTCGGCGAATTCATCGACGATGCCGGTGAGCTGGCGCAGTGGTCGCACTTCGATACCCGGCTGGTGCATGTCGACGATCAGGTAAGAGATACCCTGATGCTTGGGGGCATTGCGGTCAGTGCGCACCAGTAGGATACCCATGTCCGCTTCCGGCGCGGTGCTTGTCCAGATCTTCTGGCCGTTGACGACGAACTCGTCCCCGTCGATCTCGGCCCGGCACTGCAGCGAGGCCAGATCAGACCCGGCGTTGGGCTCGGAATAGAGTTGGCACCAGACCTCCTCACCGAGGAGGATGTTGCGCAGATAGCGCTCTCGCTGCGCGTCCGTACCGTGGTGAATGAGAGTCGGACCGACAAGCCCCAGACCTGCCCAGTTGATCGACGCGGGCGCGTTGGCACGGGCCATCTCGTCGATCACGATGGCTTGCTCGATCGGGCGCGCTTCTCGCCCGCCATATGCCTTGGGCCAGCCCATGCCGAGGTAGCCTGCCTCATACAGCTTGCGGTGCCAGGCCTTTTTCTCCGAAATGGTCTGGAGCGGGTCGCGTGGCGCATTTTCAGACAGCCAGGTACGCACCTGCGCCCGAAAGGCTTCGTCCTCTGCCGTATATCGCAAGTCCATTGGCGTCCATCCCCGTGCTGCAGCCACCAGTAAGTGGCGGAGTGAGTTGCTTTGACGTTGCTGGCAGTATAGCCGGATCGAACTCCGAGAGCGATACAGGTGGTCCCCGGCGTTGAACTTACCTGCACGTGGATTGCCGCCAACATCGAAGGCCGCAGAGGTTCGAGGACAAGGCACGGTACTGCCACGATGTACCGCGAATTGTCACATCTCTGCCATCACGTCCCCCCGATTATCAGAGGGGATAACTCTTCACTATGCGTGCTCCGCGTGGCCGGGCTGCAAACTGAACAGGGTTCGAACGGTAGGGGTGGGTAATACGCAGCAGACCGTGGAGCAGACTGAATCGGAGTGTCCCGATTGGAGGTTTGACGATGGGTACTGTGGTCACCTCGAACCGTCCACGAACGATCGGCAAGACACAGAACGCTCACGTACAACGTGGCTTGACTCTGGATCTGGCCCGGCTGCTGGGAGCGGCTTTTCTGGCCGTGATCCTCACCAGTCTCGTCGGCGGTCTACTACTCGACTCGGCGCTCGGCTCAGCCGATCGACCCGACCTGCTCCAGCATCTCTCGACTAATTTGACGACGGCTCGCGCTGGGATTGTGGTCGACCTCGTGACCAGCATTGGAATTGTGACGCTGGCAGCGTTGCTGTATGCGGTCCTGCATCGGTATGGCCGCGCCGTCGCGCTGGTGGCACTGGGTTGCTGGCTGGCGGAAGCGATGTTCATGGCGATTAGCCGGCTCGGTGGGCTGGCCCTGGTCCAACTCAGCCGAAGCTTCGTTGACGCCGGTGCGCCGTCCCAATCCGCCTATCAGGTTCTGGGTGTGTCGCTCTTCAAGGGCGTCTATGCACCAGCCTACACGGTGCACATGTTCTTCTACTGCGTTGGCGGGCTACTCTGGTATGGCCTGTTCTACCGATCCAACGCGGTTCCGCGGCTGATTGCGCTCTGGGGCATTGCGGCGGCTGGCGTGGGGTTGGGCGGAATCGTCGCCGAACTCTTCGGCGCGAGTGTGCCGACATTCGTGTTCCTGCCCCTGCTTGGGTTTGAACTGATCGTCGGCGGTTGGCTGCTGGTAAAGGGCGTTCGTGTGGAGAACCGGCACGTCGAGGCGTGATCAATGCGTCTCGGACGTCGGAAAGCGGGCGGAGGAATCGCGGATTCATGTCGGATCCAGATCACTTCGCCCATCTACTTGACCCTGACGACTGATTCCAGTAGGGTGGATATGATCCGGTCTCACGATCGAAGGCTAGGAGGTGCCACGATGTCAGATCAATACACTCGATGCACATCTTCTGACCATTGTATGGCGCACTTCACGGCCTTCGCCCTGCGCGCACGAGGATGACCGGTATTCTCACCTCATAGACCTGACGTTGACGCGACGTTCCTGGTCATTTCTCCCAAATCGTGTCTTCCATGTGTCGCTCCAGTCGCGAATGTTCGGACGCAACCGTTGACGTGCGCCCAGATTCACGAACTGGAGAATGCACTTGTCGTATTTCGACGAGAACGAAGAGTACCTCGACGACGATAATACGTTTGCGCGTCGTCCCGCCAGGCGAAAGTTGCACCGCCGGTCAAAACGGTTCGCGCAAGAGCTCATCGACGCGCGCGATTTGCCGTCGGGAGTGTTCACGCCGACCTATCACGGTACTCGGCACGAACAACACTGGATACTGACCTACTTGAGCCCGTTCCTCGAGAGCGGACACATCGTCGACGTCCTCTATCAAGTCCGTGGTGGGAAAGAGGCCAACGTCTACTGTTGTCGCGCCCATCCGTCCCTCGGGGTCGAATTCCTGGCGGCCAAGCTGTACCGGCCGCGCATGTTTCGCAATCTGCGTAACGATGGGGCGTATCGCCAGGGCCGCGAGCTACTGAGCCAGGGCGGCCGGGCCGTGCGCGACCGGCGTAGCCTCGCCGCCGTCAAGCGGGGCACCGCCTTTGGTAAAGAGGTGGTTCATTCGTCCTGGCTCAACCACGAATACCATACGCTCCAGCTGCTCCACGACGCGGGATGTGACGTTCCACGGCCGTACGCCATGGGCGAGAACGTCATTTTGATGGAGTTCCAGGGTGATGAGACGCGCGGTGCTCCAACGCTGGGCCAGGTCCACTTGGAGCAGACGGAAGCCCAGCGCCTCTTTGACCAACTCATCGGCAACGTTGAAGTCATGCTTCGCTCCGGACGCGTCCACGGGGATTTGTCCGGTTACAACGTGCTCTATTGGGAGGGCAGGATTGCCATTATCGACGTGCCACAGGCATTCGATCCGTGGGATAACCCGGATGCCTACCCGCTCTTCGCGCGCGATGTGGAGCGCGTTTGCCAGTGTTTCGCCCGCTATGGTATTTCCCCGGATGCTTCCCGTCTCGCACATGATCTCTGGACCAATGTGCTCCCAGAACCGGGGACAGACATAGGGCCGATGCCATTATGAACGAGACGCCAGGGCAGTCATGCGGATCGACGGTACAGCTCGGTCAGAATCCGTCGATGGTCGCGTGATTCCCCGTAGTCTTATCTGTCAAGTCGCGCCGAGGTCGTTTGATTCAGTCCGCAACGTCCTCCGCGTTTTCACGAGTACGTGGGCGACCGCGGCGCGGGAGTCGTCCGACGTCGGCAGGCAGGCGCCCTGCCTCCGCCAGTGCTCGGCGCAGCAGCAACTCAATATGGGCATTGGTGCTGCGCAGTTCATCCCCGGCCCAACGTGCAAGTGCGTCGTGAACTTTCGGATCCAATCTGAGGAGAATCTTCTTTCGCTCGGTCTTACGCATCTGTCCCACCAGAACTACTGATAAAGCGAGCCGACGTTGACCACCGGCTGCGTGCCGCGTTCGCCACAGAGGACGACGAGGAGGTTGCTGACCATGGTTGCCTTCCGCTCTTCATCGAGCTCCACCATGGTCTGCTCTTCCAGCCGGGCCAGCGCCAGCTCGACCATCCCGACCGCGCCTTCCACGATGCGTTGGCGGGCTGCCACCACGGCCGATGCCTGTTGGCGCTGGAGCATTGCCTGGGCGATCTCCGGTGCATAGGCGAGCCGGGTGATCCGCGCTTCGATGACGGTGACTCCTGCCGGAGCGACCCGCGTGGCGATCTCACAGGCAAGCTGACGCGTGATCTCATCGGTGTTGTCGCGCAAACTGAATTGATCGGTGTCGTGCGCGTCGTATGGAAAGCGTGACGCGGTATGGCGTACCGCGGTCTCCGCCTGTGTAACGACGAACGCTTCGAAGTCTTCCACGGAGAACAAGGCCTGTGCCGTATCCGTTACCTGCCAGACCACGACGGCCGCGATATCGATGGGAATACCGTCGATGTCGTTCACTTTGGCGGTCGTACTCTCGTGATTACGGATGCGGGTGGATATCGAGATCCTCCGTGT
This sequence comes from uncultured Chloroflexia bacterium, assembly GCA_963782955.1. Lineage (GTDB taxonomy): Bacteria > Chloroflexota > Chloroflexia > Thermomicrobiales > Thermomicrobiaceae > CALAGB01. The sequence goes on from CAWALJ010000006.1 coordinate 76,525, forward strand.
GAACGGATTGACCCAGCGCAGACCGGGTGTGCGGACCGTGCCCCGGTAGTCGCCAAAGAGCATGACCGCTCGGGCTCGTCCTGGTTCGACGGTCGTCAGCCCGCGAAATCCAGCGATCGCGAGCAGGAACAGAATCGCGACCAGAACGTGAATCGCCGGTCGGTGAATCGCGATCAGTAGCAGAACTCCCGCAATGGCCAACACCAGGCTGCTGGCAAGGGCCGGCAACCCGGGAAACCCACCGACGGTTCGCTCGTGAATCGGAACTGCTGGAACGTCATTCGGGTGGTCAGGGACGGCGCTGAGATGCACGTTTCCTCCTCATCCTGATATCGGTCGTTGACAATCATCGACGGGCGTGAGTATAGTGATATCACTTTTTTGACGGGAGCGAACGCGGTCGGGCCCCGTCTTCGAAACGTTATTGGATGAAGAATACGAGCGCAATGTGCGGCAGCACGCCAAGACCATGATCGACGCGCGGCATCTGACGAAAACCTTCGGCGCCGTGAAGGCTGTGGACGACGTCTCGTTTCACGTGGATGAAGGGGAGATCTTCGGCTTTCTCGGTCCCAACGGCGCGGGCAAGACCACCACTATGCGCATGCTCTGCTGCCTGATTTCGAAGACGAGCGGGGAAGCCCACATCGGTGGGTACGACATCGGCAATTCCAGCGACTCGCTGAACATCCGTAAGATGATCGGGTTGGTGCCGGACGCCGTCGGCCTCTACGAAGAGCTCAGCGCTTACGACAATCTCGATTTCTACGGCAAGCTGTACGAATGTCCCCAACCACAACGCCGTGAGAATATCGAGAAATTCCTCACGATGCTCGACCTGTGGGACAAGCGCGATCAGGCCGTTGGGGACTTCTCCAAGGGCATGAAGCAGAAAGTGGCGGTGGCGCGCGCGCTGGTTCACGATCCGGCGGTGCTGTTCATGGATGAACCGACCGCCAACCTAGATCCCGAGTCGTCCAAGGTCGTGACCGATTTCATTCTGCAACTCCGGCGAGAAGGGAAGACCATCTTCCTCAATACCCATAACCTCGATGAGGCACAGCGGATCTGCGACCGGATCGGCATTCTGAGGACGACCCTGCTCACGGTGAATACGCCGGAGCAGCTTCGCAGGTCGGTGTGGGGTAACAAGACCGTGGTTCAGCTTGCCGACGTGAGTGACGCCATCATCGCTGCCGTCCAGCACCTGAAGCCGAAAGGCATGACACGCGAAGGAAATAAGCTGACGATCGACGTCGATGATCCACTCGTCGAGAACCCAGAGTTGATCGAAGCGATCGTCGCGGCTGGCGGTCACATTCAATACGTGACCGAGCTCAACCCGGCGCTGGAAGAGACCTACCTGCGCATCATCCAGGAGACCCGATGAGGCTCTCCAAGACCTGGCTCGTTGCCTCGAAAGACCTCATGGTCTTCAGGAAGAAACGGAACATTCTCTACTCCCTCGTCCTATTCGAGTTGTTGATGTCAATCGGGTTCCCGTTCCTGGTCAAGTTCGTCGTCAGCAGGACCTCGAATCTCGCGGTGGTAGGAGCGCGGATCGACGCCTTCTCCTTTTGGTTCGTCATCGGTGCGGCCATCTTGCCGGTTGGCATCGCTTCCTACAGTCTGGTCGGTGAAAAGCTGCAGCAGAGTCTGGAGCCGCTATTGGCGGCGCCCGTGACTGATAGTGAGATCCTGATCGGCAAAGGAATCGCGGCCTTCCTGCCAGCGATCGCCTCGAGCTATGTCGGTGCCGTGCCATTCATGGTGCTGGTCGACGGCTTCGTCCATGGCATGTTCCATCGTCTGTATTACCCGAACTGGAATATCGGCGTGATTCTGTTGTTGCTCGCGCCGCTCGTCAGTCTCTTCAGCGTCGCGGCGAACGTCCTCATCTCTTCCAGGTCGACCGACGTGCGTACCGCGCAGCAGCTCGGCACAGCCATCCCGATGCTGCCATTGATCGCCATCTACGTGCTCACGGAGACCCGTGTCATTACGTTGACGGTCTCGACGCTGCTGGTGATCGGGGCGGTGTTGGCCGTCCTAGACGTGCTCACTATTTCGGCGGCGATTGGCTCGTTTCGACGAGACGTGATCCTCACGGAATGGACATGACATCGGTACGGTGTCGACAAGCGTATTGGGCGTGTATGGCTTTTGAAAGCGCACGTTGAGCGTGGCTAAGCCGCGGTTAGCTCAGCACGGGCAAGTGAGCTTGGTAGCGCGGGTTTGTGGCAATGGAGACGGCCCAAGTCTCCGCCGAAACGGAGAAAGAAAATGCCGGCAACGCTTGAGTTGACGCGAAAAGCATTCGGGATGGAGTTGCGCCGCGGCACGTTCGATGTCTTGGTCGATAGCACGCGCGTCGGATCGATCGAATGGCACGACACGTTCAAGACACCAGTCGAACCCGGACGGCACACCCTGCAGGTCCGCAAAGGCCGATATTCGAGTGGACAACTCTCGTTCCAAGTAGCTGACGGCGACGTCATCAGTTTCCAGTGCAACGGTGCCAGAATTTGGCCGATCTGGCTTGTGTCGTTCGTTGTTCCCAGTCTGGCGCTCTCGCTCAGTCGTGACTGACGATGATCCTACCGTCAGCATCATGTCGGGGGACGAGCGCGTATTCGTCGCGGCTCTCGGCTTGCCGAAAGTGAGCGCTCCTGCTGGTCTGGTGAAGGCAGCCACTGGTCTCGGGAAACAAGACGGTGATTCTGCTCGCTGAAGAGCATAACAACATCATTGCTATTACTTAGCACGGGAAGCCGAAAGGCATGACACGCGAAGGAAATAAGCTGACGATCGACGTCGATGATCCCTTTGTCGAGGACTCAGGGTTACGCAGAGTGCTCGTCACGACTGGCGGCCAGATTCAGTGCGTCAACGAGTTCAACCCGACACTCGAGGGGAACAATCTGCGTATCCTCCAGGAGACCCGATGAGACTCTCAACAGCCTGGCTGATTACATGGAAAGACTTCATGGTCTTTCGCAAGAAGCGGAATATTCTCTACACACTCGTCATCTTCGATCTGCTGATGTCGTTTGGGTTTCCTTTTCTGATCAGGTACATCACCAGCAAGACGACCGATCCCAGCGTGGTGGAGCCACTGATCAACGCGTTTTCCTTTTGGTTCGTCATCGGCGCGGCGATCATGCCGGTTAGCATCGCCTCCTACAGTCTGGTCGGTGAAAAGCTGCAGCAGAGCTTGGAGCCGCTGTTGGCGGCGCCGGTAACGGACGGCGAAATTCTGGTGGGCAAGGGAATCGCGGCCTTCCTGCCAGCAATCGCCTCGAGTTACGTCAGTGCCCTGCCATTCATGGTGCTGGTCGACGTCTTCGTCCACGGCACGTTTCACCGCCTCTTCTACCCGAACTGGAACATCGGCGTGATCTTGCTATTGCTGGCGCCACTCATCAGTCTCTTCAGCGTCGCGGTGAACGTCCTTATCTCATCTAGATCGACCGACGTGCGCACGGCGCAACAGCTGGGGTCGATGATTCCGATGATCCCGTTGGTCGCCATCTACGTGCTGTCGGAGGTTCACGTCATCACGCTGACGGTCCCGACGTTGCTGGTGATCGGGGCGGTATTGGTCATACTCGACGTACTGACCATCTCCGGGGCAATTGGCACGTTTCGACGGGATGCGATTCTCACTGCCTGGAAGTGAAGCCGCCGCCTCAGCGCAGCGGCACGAGTCAAGGACTGAACGAGAAGGAGAGCATAGATGTCGGCAACACTCAAGGTGTCACGAAAAACCATCGGCGTCGCAGTCCGTCGCGGCACGTTCGATATCTTGGTCGATGGGGAACGTGTCGGGTCGATCGAATTGCACGACACGTTCGAGGCACCAGTCGAACCGGGACGTCATACCCTACAAATCCGCAATGGCCGAAACTCGAGCCGATCACAGACCTTCGACGCGGCAGACGGTCAGGTCATCGCCTTCCACTGCAGTGGGAAGAACATATTGCCAATCTTTCTCTTGTCCTTCATCGTTCCCAGCCTGGCGATCACGCTCCGTCGCGAATGACCGTGACACCATCGATGGAACCGTGTAGATGGACTCAGCGCATGCTCGTGCGCGACTTCCACCTCGCTGAAAGCGAGTACTCGCCCTGAGCCAGAGAAGGCAGCCGCTCGACAGATAGTGATTTCAAGAAAGGCGGGACATGTTCCTGACAGTTGGAGGAAACCGTGGCGATATTCGTGAGCCTGCATCCTCGCTGAACGTGCCGAACATCATCGAGGCGGCGGACGTCAAGAAGACGTACCACACGGGGAAGATGGAGGTTCCAGCGCTCCGAGGGGTCGACTTCACCGTCAGCCGTGGCGAGATGGTGGCCATCATGGGTCCCTCCGGCTGTGGCAAGACCACCTTGCTCAACTGCCTCTCGGGCCTCGACACCATCAATGATGGCCGCATCCTGATCGCTGGGACCGACCTGGCCAAGCTGTCGGACAACGCCCGTACCACCTTCCGTGCCAAGGAGATGGGCTTCGTCTTCCAGTTCTACAACCTGCTGCCGGTCTTGAGTGCGGTGGAGAACGTGGAACTGCCGCTGTTGGTGAGTGGGGTGAAACCGAAGCATGCGCGGGAGCGGGCGATACAAGCGCTGGGGCAGGTGGGACTGGAACCGCAAGCCAGCCAGAAACCGGCGGAGTTGTCGGGTGGCCAGCGGCAGCGGGTGACGATTGCCCGAGCGTTGGTGAACCAGCCCTCGATCGTGTGGGCGGACGAGCCGACGGGGGATCTGGACACCGAGACGGCCAACGACGTGATGCGGGTGATGCGGGAACTGAACGAGCAGAACCAGCAGACATTCGTGGTGGTGACGCACGATCCGCGTATCGGTGGGATGTGTGACCGCATCATTCGCATGCAAGACGGTCGCATCATTGACACCGGGATAATCACGCAAGGCTGACAGACACGCAACCTCTTGAAAGGTCGTAGCCGTCGTGAACGATCTGTTCGGCATTCCGATGAACTCGATCATGGTCGCGCTGCTGGTAATCTTCGCGATCTGTATGAGTGCGGGGCTATGGGTGCTGCTGCGGCAGCGCATCATCTTCCGCATGGGGATTCGCAATATCCCGCGTCGCCCCGCTCAGACCACGTTGATCGTCATCGGCCTGATGCTGAGCACCCTCATCATCTCGGCGGCATTGACGACCGGCGATACGCTCGACAACTCGATTACCAGCGCGGCGTACAACACCATGGGTCAGGTCGATGAGGCGGTTGTCCTCTCTACCCAGAACAAGAATTCCAATGATGTTTCGGTGCGGACCTTTTTCCCACAGACCGTGGCCGATCAGCTTCGCACTGGGCTGCCGAAGTCCGCGCCCATCGACGGGATCATGCCCGCACTGGTCGTTCAGGTGCCAGTGATCGACAGCAGGACGAAGCTACATGAACCGGCCTTGACGCTGGCTGGTTTCGCGCCCGCCGACGTGGCGACGTTTGGTGGCCTCAAAGACACCCACGGTCATCCAATCGACTTCACGAATCTGCCCGCGAACGCGGTAGTGATCAGCAAGTCGGCCGCCGACAAGCTGAACGCCGCGGTCGGTGATGCGCTCACTGTCTATGCGGGGAACCAGCCACATCAGGTGAAAGTTGCCGCAATCGCACCCGATACCTACCTCAGCGGAGCCGGTATTGGCAATTCGGGCGGTTTCTCGCTGCCTCTGAGCGCGGCCCAGTTAATTACCGGTCACACTGGGCAAATCAACGTCATTGCCGTCTCCAATACCGGCGGCGTCAAGAGTGGTGAGACCGTGTCGGATGAAGCCGTGAAGGCTATCGACACGGCGCTCTCAGGCACGCCGTACGGCGCGGTGCCAGTTAAGCAGAACGCGGTCAAGACGGCGCAGACCGCCGGAAATGCCTTCACCAGCATCTTTCTGGTGTTCGGTTTGTTCTCGATCGCGGCGGGTGTGCTGCTGATCTTCCTGATCTTCGTACTGCTGGCCGCCGAGCGAAAGCCTGAGATGGGTATGGCGCGCGCGGTCGGCATGAAGCGACGGCAGCTCACGCAGATGTTCCTGGCCGAAGGCATCGCCTACGATCTCGCGGCCGCACTGGTGGGTGCCGCACTCGGCGTGGGCGTCGCGTTCATCATCGTGGAATTCACCGGTCGAATCATCGGTAATGTCTTTAGTATCAAGCCAGTTGTCACCTGGCGTAGTCTCATCATCGCCTACACGCTCGGTGTCGTCGTTACCTTCATTACCATCACCATCTCGTCCTGGCGCGTCAGCCGCCTCAACATCGTGGCGGCCATTCGCGACATCCCGGAAGCGACGATGGCACGGGCCAGTCGCCGTTGGCTGGTGCTCGGCATTCTGGGCATCGTCATCGGCGCGCTCCTGATGTGGAGCGGCTCGCATTCAGGCAAAGCCTTCCCGTTCACGGTGGGAGTGTCGATCGTACCACTTGGCTTGGCCGTGGCACTGCGACGTTTCGGGATTCCGGCGCGACCGCTCTACACGGCGGCATCCCTGCTGGTTTTGGTCTACTGGCTTGCGCCGTCCTCCTGGACCAGATGGATGAGTGGCCCTCTGAGCGGTGGCACCGAGATGTTCTTCGTCTCCGGCATCATGATGGTTGCCTCCTGTACCATCGCGATCATCTGGAACGCTGATCTGCTCACCAGCCTGGTGAGTTATCTCGGACGTGCCTTCAGTCGCTGGCTGCCAGCGGTCAAGACGGCGGTGGCTTACCCCAGTTCCAACAAAGGCCGTACCGGTATGACCATCGCCATGTTCAGTCTGATCATCTTCTCGTTGGTCATGATGGCAACCATCAACGCCAACCTCGTCCAGTTCATCAGCACGTCGCAAGCAGGGGCCGGGTTCGATATCCAGGCTACCCAGGCGCCGAACAACCCGATCACCGACTTTCGTCAGGCGCTTCAGCAGCATGGTGTCGACGCCAGCAAGATCGCCGCGGTGGGGCAGGTGCTCGTCGTTTCGGGAGGCGCCACCGAAGTTCGGATGGCTGGCACGAATGCCTGGAAGAATTACCCAATCAACGGATTGAACGGTGAGTTCATCAACAATGCCGACGCGCCGCTACAGACGCGCGCGACGGGATACGCCACCGATCAGGATGTCTGGAACGCGGTGCGAGACAACCCGAATCTGGCGATCGTCGATGCGAACGCCGTGCCGCAACAAGGCCGAGTGGCCATTGGTGGCAGTACGTTCCAGCTCAGCGGGGTAGCACGTAGCGACACCACGATGCAACCCGCCAAGATCGAAGTGGGCGACCCCGCAACGGGCGCTACCAGGACAGTCACCGTAATCGGTGTACTCAGTTCGAAGGTCTCGTTATTCAGTGGAGTGTTGATGAATGAGCAGGGATTCCAGCAGATCTACAAGCAACCTGACGAGATTGCCTACTACATCAAGCTGAAGCCAGGCGTGAACGCCAAAGCGTATGCGCAATCAATCGAAGCCGGTCTGCTCAACTATGGGGTACAAGCGAATTCGATTCAGGATCTGTTGAAGGCGGCTACCAGCCAAGAGCAGGGTTTTCTCGATCTGATCGAGGGATTCATGGCGCTTGGTCTGCTGGTCGGGATCGCGGCACTGGGCGTGGTTTCGTTCCGCTCAGTGGTCGAGCGACGCCAGCAAATCGGGATGCTACGCGCCATTGGCTATCAGCGGAACATGGTCTCGGCCAGTTTTCTGATCGAGTCGTCCATGATCACGCTGCTTGGGGTCGCGTCCGGATCTGCGCTGGGGCTGATCCTGGCCTATAAGCTCATGACGAGCGGAAACTTCGCAGGAACCTCCGTCCAGAGCTTCGTGGTTCCGTGGCTGACGGTGATTCTGTTTATCGTCATCTCTGTCAGCGCATCGCTCGTGATGGCGTATATCCCATCACGCCAAGCGGCGCGTGTGCCGATCGCCGACGCGCTGCGGTACGAATAGAACGACCGCTGTTTGTGGTGCCACCCGTCACGCATGATCTGGCGTTCAGGCTCCGTCGCGAGGGCCGACGCTGTCCTTCTCCTGCTATTGGGAGGCCAGCCCGCGTCACCGCTTCGCGTGCATACCCCAGAGCGACTTCCAGACGCGCGGAGGCTCGAAGCTCCACAGACGCTGGGCGACGGTTGGCTTCTCCGGATATTTACCGGTCTGCTCGACCTGTTCATTTGCCTTGTAGCGCCCGCGCCGCACCAGCGAGTAGCCCATCCAGCGGACCGGCTCTGGCTCCCAATCGACCGGTTCGTGGTAGGTCATCGGAAGCCGAGTGAGCTCGGTATCCCGCTCGGTGATCAGGTCGGCCAGTACGCGTCCGGAGAGGTTTGAAGTGGCCACCCCTTCGCCGGTATAGCCATAACCCATCGCCACCCCAGTACTCCGGTCGTAACGCATGATCGGCATGTGATCGCGCGGGATACCAAAGACACCGCCCCACGAGTGGGTGAATTTCACCCCATCTCGTTGAAGCATCGGGAACCACTGCAGCGCCGACTGACGGCCATGCACGAAGACGGGCTCCTGGCGATCGATATCGTCGGTGATATTCGAGTTGAACGGGTACTTGCCGCGGTACGGTCCGAAGGCGATGCGGCCGTCGGCCGTGTGGTTGAGGTAGGCACCGGCCGTACCGAAGCCGCCGACCACCTCGCGCCGTTCCCATCCGATCTCGCGCCAGAGGTCATCGGAGAGTGGCTCGGTGATCACGATGTGTGAGGTCGCCGGAATGATTCGTCGTCGCAGCTTTGGCAGACGCGACAGATAGGCCTCACCAGCCAGCACGATCGTGGTGGCGGAGATGTTGCCCCGCTCAGTGTCGAGTCGTGGCAGCGGACCAGGCACGTAGTCGGTGACGGCAGTCTGCTCGTAGATGGTGCCGCCGTGTCTTTCGACGGCGCGGGCCAATCCACGCGCCAGGCGGGCTGGCTGGATGGCGGCGCCTTCCTTATTCCAGAAAGAGCCGACCGCACCGGCGACGCGCATACGCTCCTCGGTCTGTGTGGCATCCAGCAGTTGGTAATGGTCCTCAAGGCCGATGGCGCGATACTCTTCGTACATCTCTTCCAATTGCGGGAGATCGTAATCCGCCCGGGCGATCTCCAATTCGCCGCCTTTGGCGAAGTGTGCGTCGATGTCCTCACGCTCACAGACCTGCCCGACATCGTCGACCGAGTCGTACATTGCCAGCGAGACGGCTCGGGCAGCGTCACGTCCGTAACGAGCGGCGAGCTTGGCAGGTGGGTACGGGAAACCGGCGAAGCACCAGCCGCCGTTGCGTCCAGAGGCTCCGAACCCAGCGATCTCCTTCTCGACCACCACGACTTTGAGCGATGGCTCACGCTGCAGCAGGTGATAGGCGGTCCAGAGCCCGGTAAAGCCTGCGCCGAGGATGGCGACGTCGGCGCGAATCGAGCCCTGCAGCGCTGGACGTGGCGTCAGGTCGTCGCCACAGGTTTCGAGCCAGAAGCTGTAGGTGCGGTAATCCTTCACCGTTGCCATGTCAGCGCTCCCTCCCCCTGTTGCCGTATGCACTGAGCGCAGGCGCCGTCGATCCCGCCTGGATCGTGACCCTCTGCGTCCTGTTCGGCAGTTATCGCCTGTACTGGTTGACGAATCTCCCGCTAGGCTAGACGTGGTGGTGATACACGTCAACCGTTCGGGAGATGCTATGGAAGGCGAAGCGGGATCGTTCGATTAGATGAGGACCTGATCAAGGTCTTCGCCAAAGTAGTGGCGGCGTGCCGCCTCATCGACGACGAGCCCGTCTGGTCCAGTAACGTCCATGCGCGCGAACCCGCCGCGGGTCGGGTCGATTTCTCGAGCACGGGCCACCCGCGCTCTGCGCGCTTCCGCTTCCGGCCCCACCTCGGTCTGGATTTTGCCGAGCCATTCCAGGCACGTCCGCAGTACCTCGTAATAGGTGGTGCGCTTAGCAGCGTAGATTTGCATTGCCGCGTCCCAGTCCGGTTCATCGCGAAGCTGGTCACGAATTTCTCGCACGTCCCGGAAGCAGAGTGACAGGCCGTGTCCACCACTCGGGTCGTTGGCGCCCGCGGCGTCGCCGATGAGGACCACGTGGTCGTCGTAGAGCCGATCTGCCCAGACGTCAGCGTTCGGGAAGAAGGCGAGCGGTCCAGCGGGTCGGGCGTTGGCAAACGCGCCTTCCGGGAAGATTGATGCGCAGCACGCGATGTAATCGGAGACGTGCGTCGGACCACGCAACGGCGCGACGACGTCTTCATTTCCCACAATGTAGCTACGAACTCGCCCCTTTCCTTGCGGGAAGATGAGCACCGTGCCGCCTTCGAGCCCGGCGGTGTGGAAGGTGTCGTCGGAGAGCGACACGCCATCCAGCAGGCAGCCGCCGACCTGGTGGTGAACCGGTGCTCGTACTGTTCTGGCGCCGATCCAGCGTCGTACCGTGGAGTGGCGCCCATCGGCCCCGATCACGAGTCGAGCGTGCACATCGTAGGAAGTGGTTTCGGTCGTCACCTGTAGGTGCGGCTCCGGCGCACGGGTGAAGCCGGTGACACGGGCTGGACGCAGCACTCGCGCTCCGCACTGATATGCATGCTCGATGAGCGCTGTCTGCATAGCTGGGTGATAGATCGCGAGCTCGTTGGGAACGTCTGGACCAAGACTGTCGTAACGTCCCACTCCAACAGGTGTGCGATCAGCGTACCCCGCCCAGAGGGGGAGTTCGTGAGCCCCGGCTCCATGCAAGACATCGAGTAATCTCAGTGCTCGAACTTCGCGCACTCCCCAGGGGTGGATTGACTCGCCGCGCACGCGATCGCGGAATCGGGTCTCGCGCTCGATCAGCACCACGCCGAGGCCAAGCTGAGCGAGCACCGCGGCGGCGCTGGAACCCGCGACCCCTCCACCAATGACCGCGATGTCGGCCGTCAATTTTGTCGAGTCCAAGTTGGTGGACATGGCAGCCTCACTTCGGACGCGCGTGAATTCCGCTCGTTGGTATAGGACGACTTGATTATAGAAGGAAGGAGGATGACCGTGGCGCTGTCCGCAGCTATGGTCCCCTGCTTCGCTGGATCCGTCTCGAGCGAAGCAGGTCCCGGGCTGGATCTGCATGATGACCGATATCTTAGCATGTGTCATTTCTAGAAGCATGCTGATTGTGGTAATGTGAGTGTATGTTCTCGATCGCACCGCACTCCAGTGAGGCTTCTTTCGGGACAACGCGATTGCTGATTGGGTTTGGCAACGAGGGTAAGGTCGTTCAAATTGGGTGAAAAGGCTTCGCGCCGCAGTCTCAGTATCGGGGTTGGCCTGGCGCTGGGCACCACGGCAGTGTCGGGTGCGATCTTGTTGGGAGCCGGAGCAAGTTGGCCGCAATGGCTTGGTATCGCCTCGCTCCCGCTGCTTCTTGAAGGCGTTCTGCTGGCGGTGCTGGCTTATCGTGGCCCTCGAGTCCCACGGTCACGCCTCTGGCAGCTAACTCTTCACGATGTCTATATCTTCGAAGAGGGTTGGCGCCAGCAGCAGACGTTCCCAAGCGGAAAACTGTCTCGTCGTCCTCTCCGTATGGCAGTGCCGCCGCTGATCCTGGGCGCCATTCTCTTCGTGGTCTCCGCCGTTGCCTAACGGCTCGACCCGTAAGGACGAGTGAGAATCTCAATGCCGTGGCCCGCAGGGTCGAAGAAATAGACCCCACGACCATCGTGGTTGGTGTTGAAGCGCCCTGGCATCGTCTGCTGCGGGTCTGCCCAGTGGTCGATGTGCGCTTCGCATATGCGCGTATAGGACGCATCGAAGCTCGCGTCGTCAACCAGAAACGCATAATGATGCATCTGAATCTCTGTGACTTCCGGCTCGGCGAACTGTAAGAACACACCGCCGCTGAGCGTGACTATGCTGAATGGTCCCCACTCTGTCGGTTCAGGAAGCCCAAGAATTCTGGCGAGAAACGATGCCGATTCCTGCCGGTCCCGCGCCGGGATAATAGTGTGATTGAACGCGACCGCCACAAACACTCACTCACTTGATCGATCGATCAGTAGCCAGTTCACGCGTTTGGCCCCGCCCCATCCTACCAGTCGTATACCGACCGAGGCTCGAAGCGTTCCATGCTATGGGGCAATGAGATACCACCGTAATAATGGTGGTATAATCACCTGGTCGCAACCGCATTTGGCCGGAAAGGAGGCCCATGTGCCGTCGAGCGCAGACCGGAAACGGCTTGAAGTGCCCACATATCTCCATGAGCGCCTAGTCGAGATCGCTATCGATGAGGACCGCACCGTCTCCAGCGTGGTTCAGGAGATCATTTCTCTTGGGCTGGAGCAGTACACGGCACGGCGATCTCTTGACGGCGCAATGGAGTCCTTTACTCAACGTGCCCAACGAGCCTTGGAGTACGCCAAACGGGAGACAACCCGGTTCAACCATCATTACGTCGGCACCGAGCACATTCTGCTCGGCCTCCTGCGCGAGCAAGATGGCGCGGCCGCACGCATTCTTGCCAGACATGATGTCGACATCACGAGAGTGCGTGACTACATTGACTATCACTTCGGTCGTGGAACAGGTTCCGCTCCGGCGGAACTTCCTGTGGTCCCACGAGCACGTCGTGTTCTTCGCGTGGCGGAAGAGATCTCTCAGGAGTTCAATAGTGGCTTTACCGGTACGGAGCATCTCCTGCTGGCTCTGGTTCAGGTGAAGGATGGTATGGGGGCTAAGATCCTCGCCAGCCTCGGAGTTGCCGATCAGGTTCAGAGCGACGCAGACGCGTTTGTCCGTGAGGCATCCGCACGGGTTAACAGAAGCGCCGATCAGGAATTGGACTGATGCGATCCCGCTGGAGGCCAATAGTGAGGTCAACAGTAGACCGACACTGGTCGACGAGCTCTGCTCCACCACTACCAGCATCTCGCTGAGTTGTTGAAACCCAATTGGCTGGCTGATCCTGCGTTCGGTCCGGGTCGGTGCTCGCCCTGGATCTGAATGTTTTAGGCGTGCGCGAATGGCGAACACCCATCGCCCATCGCTCTCCAGCCAGAGTCTTCGGCACCACTTTAGCGTCATCGCCGCAGCACTCAACCAAAGTACAGACTAGCCAGATCATTGAATGTGAGGGCGTCGTAGTTCGCCAAGCCGCGCGAGTCAGGTTTGGCACACCCTGCGGAACCTTTTAAGTGCGGGCGAAAGCGTGACAAGCGCAATCGTATGAACCATAATGGCGGGTTCGCCGCACGCATCGAGTTTCCGCGGGTGGGATCCGCGAACCAGCAATCCGATCGTCGATGCCGAACTGGCTGATGAGCCGGAAGGGGACTAACGCCGCGACATGCTTGAGAAATCGCATGAGGGGAGAGTTGATGGGTAACGACGTGCTGGGCTTCGACCAGATCGATCTGTCGCAAGTCGCGCTCGTTGGTGGCAAGGGCGCACAACTGGGAGAGCTTTCGCGGATCGAAGGGGTGCGCGTGCCGCCTGGCTTCTGTATCACGACAGCCGTTTTCCGGCGGATCATGTCGGCGTCAGCGTCGCTCGGCGATCGGCTCGATCAACTGTCGCGGCTGGAGCCGGACGATCGGGAGAAGATTCGCGCGCTCAGTTCCGAGATCCGCCGGGCCATCGAAGAGGCCGCCATCCCCGACGATCTGGTGCAGGCGATTACTCACCAACTCGCCCGGCTCGGCGAGCACGTCGCATGGGCCGTCCGCTCCAGCGCGACTGCGGAGGACTTGCCGACAGCATCCTTCGCGGGCCAGCAGGACACCTACCTGAACGTCGTGGGGCGGGAAGTCGATCCTCCGACATATCCGTCGCTGCTGGGCCTCACTCTTCACCGAGCGGGCCGTGTCGTATCGCCTGCGGAACGGCTTCGATCACCGAAAAGTCCACATGGCCGTCGTCGTGCAGCAGATGCTCTTTCCTGAAGCGTCCGGTGTCCTGTTTACGGCCGATCCTGTCACCTCCAACCGGAAGGTCGCCTCCGTGGAGGCCGTCTTCGGTCTCGGCGAGGCCCTGGTCTCCGGCAAAGTGAATGGGGATGTCTACAAGGTGCGGGACGGCGAAATCATCGACAAAGCGGTCGCCACCAAACCCCTTGCCATTCACGCCTCGCCGGTAGGGGGGACACGGGAACAGGCGATTGAGCCGGAGCGACAGGACCGGCCAGTGCTGACGGATGCGCAGGTCGTGCGGCTCGTGCGGTTGGGCCGGCGGATCGAAGCACACTTTGGCCGGCCCCAGGACATCGAATGGTGCCTGGTCGACGACGAGTTCCAGATCCTCCAGAGCCGTCCAATCACCACGCTGTTCCCCATCCCCGCGGTCGGCGACGAGGAGAACCACGTCTACGTCTCGGTCGGCCATGGTCAGATGATGACCGACCCGATGAAGCCACTGGGGATCTCGATGTGGCAGATGACCGCCGCGCGACCCATGTTCGAGGCTGGTGGAAGGCTGTTCGTCGACGTCACCCGGGGGCTGTCGTCACCAGCGAGTCGTGCGAGCCTCCTCGAGGTGATGGGGAAAGGCGACCCGCTGATCCGAGACGCGTTGGAGACCATCATCGCACGCGGCGACTTCATTCCATCGCTTCCAGACGAGGGACCTCGGCAAGCACCGGCAGGTGCGCCGCCTGCCACGATCGAGACCGATCCAGCTATCGTGGACGAACTGATCGAGCGCAGCCAGGACTCCATTGCCGCTTTGAAGCGCGACATCCAGACGAAGTCTGGACCGGAACTGCTGGACTTCATCCTGACGGACATCCAGGAACTGAAGCGGGTCCTGTTCGATCGTCAGAGTCATCAGGCGATCATGGCTGGGATGGAGGCCACCTGGTGGCTCAACGACCGCCTGCAGGAATGGTTAGGTGAGAAGAACGCGGCTGATACGCTCACCCAGTCCGTTCCCAATAACGTCACATCGGAGATGGGACTGGCGCTGCTGGACGTCGCGGACGCGATTCGACCGCATCCGGAGGTCGTCGCTTTTCTGCAAGACGCCAAGGACGATGACTTCCTGGAGGGGTTGCCCAGGCTTATGGGTGGACGGGAAGCACGAGCCGCGATCCTGGACTGGCTCGATAACTACGGCATGCGCTGCGTGGGTGAGATCGACATCACCCGGCCGCGATGGAGCGAACGCCCCTCCACCCTCGTTCCCATCATCCTCAGCAACGTCAAGAATTTCGAGCAGGGTGCCGGCAAGCGGCGCTTCGAGCAAGGGCGGCAGGAAGCCTGGGAGAAGGAGCAGGATTTGCTGCAGCGCTTGCTCGCGCTGCCGGACGGGAAGCAAAAGGCGGAAGAGACCAAACGGATGATCGACCGGGTGCGAACGTTCAGCGGGTACCGGGAATATCCGAAGTACGGCATGATCAGCCGGTACTTCGTGTATAAGCGGGCCCTGCTGAGTGAGGCCGAGCGGCTGGTGCGGACCCGGGTGCTTCGCGAGCAGGAAGACATCTTCTACCTCACGTTCCAGGAACTCCACGACGTTGTGCGCACGAACATGGTGGATGATCGGGTCATCCGCCAACGTAAGGACACGTTCAGGTCGTATGTAACGCTCACGCCTCCCCGGGTGCTCACGTCGGATGGCGAGGTCGTTGCCGGAGCGCTATCGTCGTGCCGATTTGCCGGCGGGCGCATTGGTTGGCTTACCGGTTTCCGCCGGAACCGTCGAGGGGCGGGCCCGCGTCGTTCAGGATATGGCGGAGGCCGAGCTCGAAGCGGGCGACATCCTGGTCACCACCCATACGGACCCCAGCTGGACGCCCCTATTCGTCACCATCAGGGGTTCGTCACGGAGGTGGGAGGCTTGATGACCCATGGCGCGGTGATCGCGCGGGAGTACGGCCTCCCCGCTGTGGTGGGAGTGCAGCATGCCACGCAGTTGATCCGGGACGGGCAACGGATTCGCGTAAATGGAACGGATGGCTACGTCGAGATTCTGGCCGATTCGGGTCAGGCCGATAGCTAGCGGGACCGGACGTGGCGTGGCCAACTGGGCTTTCGTGTTGATATGTCCCGGTGGGCAGGTCGCCGGGGTGGGTCAGAGGACCCAACGTCGTACTTCAATAGAGATTGAGGGCGAGGCGTGAGTTCGTATGGTTCACGTCTCGCCCTCCAGTCACTCCGTGCTCGCAGACGTGATGATGGCCGCGCCACAGGTTTCCCAGCATGTTGATCCTCATCGGATTCATCAGTGAGCGGTCCAGGATACGTCGAAGCTCCCACCCGTGCTCAGTCCGATGAGGACGACCTGATACTTCCCGGTTGTGGTGACGGGTATCGTCGCCGTCCCGTTCCGATCCTGGTTCTGCGGCACGCTGAGGTTCCACACGATGTTGCCGTCGGGGTCGACCACCTCGGCGGCGAGGCTCCCCTTGGTCGCGTGCAACGTGTAATCCAGGGCGATCGACTGGCCTGCGGTGACCTCGGTTCTCTCACGAGCCAGGCCGTTGAAAGTCCCATAGTGATAGGTCATGTGTCCTGGTTTGAGCGAGCCTGAGGCGCTGACAAACTGGTTCGGGCCGTTCTCAAACCCGCGTGTCGCAACGAACCACACGCCCACGCCTACCAGTGCAAGGATCACGACCGTAACCGCGCCGAGCAATGCCCAGCGGCCACGCGACATGCGGCCACGCGTTCGAGGCGCTGGCTTTGTTCGAGGGCCTGCTCCACGCTGGCTATTGTCCGCCCGTGTCCCAGAAGTCATATGTTGTTCTGCCAAGGGTGGCCTCCTTTGAACCGTTGCATGAAAGTTCTTGCCGTTTGCACGGCCGAGATGGGAAACGCGTGGAGGAAGTCAGCGGGACCGCGCCATTCCGACAACTCCTCGCGGTACCTTCTCCACCCTACGGCGGTCCTCATAACATCGGTGAAACACCCGCGTGAATCCTGTGTCATTTCTGTATCAAATCGCGTTCAGGAGAAACACGCTGCGGATGCGAATTCAGACCAGATCCGTCGATGATTGCCAGGCTCAGAATCCGCCTTCGCGGTGGTCCCCGAACGATGAACGTGTCGGCAGGGAGTCCGAGACATGGAATTCGATTTGATGAGTGTTGGGTGCGTCCATAGTCGGGAGTCGTGCAGAGGCCGCAGAGGGCGAGTGCCATGCAGGAGCGTTCTTACGTCTCTGGCGACGTTGATGAGAATGCGTGCGACAAATTTGGCCTATCGACGCTCTCAGGTTGGCAGGCGTGTCGTGCCCTGTCCAACGCTATTTTGAGATGACGAGGGCCAGCGAGCATGTTCGATCTTGCCTGAGTCAAGCGACCCCGTCGTCGAATGAGTCTGACAAACGTTTAATGGCGCGCACGAGCCAGCCCGCTAGCCCTGGACCGCTAGTCGCGGCGGCGGTGCGTGCCAACTCAAGTTTGCTGTTTGCCTCCATGAGGTGTTTACGCTCAACCAGCCCCGGAATGATGGCCTGATACGCCACGTCGAAGAAGAGAGTCAGCACACCGCCGAGGAACGCGATGGTCGTGAGAAGTGGCATCGAGAGAACGCCGACTGATGCCAGAGCGTAATTGACCGTATCTCTGACATCGACATCCCCCCTCAACGACGATCCGGGCATCGTGGTTTGCTCGTTCACTACGCGATTGCTCACATTCATCTGACACAGCTGACGAGAGTCCGTGGAATGTCCATTCCTCGCGTAGCACTCAATGGCTCCGGCCAGGAGTTGCGGAGAATCCATATTGCTGGCAGTTCGCCGCCGCGAACTTCATGGGCTTACAACCGACGGTCGGACGACGTCCATGGGATGTGCTACGCTGCCGCGGGTCGGAGCGTTCCAATGTCCTCGATTCGGGCTGGGAGCTTACGGAAGGCGGGTTGGCAGGATGTTCACTATCGAGCAGCGAAACGCACTTCGGAAACGCGTGCTCCAGCTTGCGGAGGCGGACGAACGCGTAGTGGCTGGTGCCGCCGTTGGCTCGCTCGCCGTGGACGGCGGCGGGGATCGCTTTTCCGACCTGGATCTCACCTTCGCTGTGAAAGACAACGTGCGACCCACCGAGGTGCTGGAGGACTGGACGCGCACACTCGCGATGGAGTTTGCCGCGGTGTCTCTGACCGACCTCGAGCGTGGTCCGACTACCTATCGCGTGTTCCTGCTGCCCGACGCGTTGCAGTGCGACCTCTCGGTCACTCCGGCGGCGCAGTTTCGCCCGGCTGGACCACGTTTCAAGCTGCTGTTCGGTCAGACTGTCGGGGATTTACCGGCGGGCGTGTCCGCGAGTGCGTCGCTCGCGAGAGACCTCTTCGGCTGGGGCGTCATCTACGCGCTTCACGCGCGGGCGTGTATCGGTCGCTCGCGGCTCTGGCAAGCCGAGCATTGCGTCGCTGCAGTGCGTGACTACGCCCTCTCGCTGGCTTGCCTGCGTCATGGGCTGCCCGCGGTGCAGGGCCGTGGCTATGATGACCTTCCCCAGGAGATTCTCGCGCGCTTCGATGGAACGCACGTGAGCGCCGTCGAGCCGGGCGTGCTACGGGACGCTCTGGGTGCCTGTGTACACGAGTTGTTACGTGAGGGGGCGGAGGCGCATCTGTCGCAAGTTGAGGCCGTCGCTCAGCAACTTGGTGATATTGCTGACCTGTTCTGACGCAGCACTCCCTCAGTCAGTCGATCCGCCGAGGGCGGCGATCAGACCAAGCGTAGCCGCCGGAAACAGAAAGAGGCCAATGCTCATCGCACCGACGACGGAGCCGAGCAGCGCAATGGCCACCCCACCCCAGCGAATCCAGCTTCCAAGCCGAATGTGCCAAACGGCGTGCATCACCGTTCCGATCGCGATCGCGATGTAGGCCGCCATAATAGCTGTCAAGAATGGCACTGCACGGGCATCGATACCCTGCGACCACAGACTATAGTGACTGTGGGTGACGGTGACCACGGAGTTGGGGCCGGTCGTGGTCGTGCTGGCGGTAACTGTCTCGCCGCTCCCCAGCGGAGCAAAGAGAACAATGGTCAGGATCACGAGCCCCAAGAGTCCGGAGCTCAGTCCGAAAGCCAGTTCACCTCGTGAAATCCGCAGGTGTGCATCAGCCACTAGATCTCTCCTCGATGTGAACGGATACGTCGCGCACGCTCACATCGCAATCCTCGCATGATCAAGTAACTCTCGCAATCGAAAAAAGATGTACTGATGGCGTTGTGGGATTAATTGAGCGCGATCGCATTTTCAGCGTGTAGGACCGTGCGATAGACTCCGCGCCCGCGGTTCTGCCGGATACGCCGCGCACCATGCGGCGGTTTCGACACTACGTGATGGAACCTTTGGTAACGTACGGGCGTCTTCAGGATATCAGCGGTGTGTGCGGCTCCGCGCGTATGGGCAGGTCGGAGTGGGATTGATCCTGGCGGTCATGTCACAGTAATCGTGAATGCCAACATTCACAAGCCGTAGGAGGAGAGGTCAGGATGCAGCGTGGGATCCGGATGCTGAGCCTGGTCGTCGTCATGCTGGCGGCGACGGCATGCGGACAAGGAACACCATCGCCGACGACACACCCCGGCGGCGGCACCACGGTCGATACACCGACGGCGACGACGGCATCGCCGACCGCGGCACCCAGCACCCCACTGCCGACTCCCGACTCCTCGGGCACGTATGGCAATCTGACCTTTGCCCTGGCACAGCAGCTCGCGCCGTTTTATATCGTCGAGCCGACGTGGGTCCCATCCTCCCTGCACGATGAACAGATCAGTGCCTCGATAACCAACATTACGGAGGTCCGACGCGGTACTCCTGCGGCATCAGCGACACCGCCAACAGGCCCGGTGCTGGTCGTCAGCATCAGCTACTGGGGGCCGTATCCCCAACCACCCGTTGTCACCATCAACGAGCTGAAGCAAGGCACACCTCTGGGGCCAGCAAAGGGGCCGGGCGCTGGACCGGGCATTACGAGCGTGACGATCACCATTGCCGGGCACACGGTCACGCGCAGGACCTGGGCAACCACTGCCATATATCCGCCTTCGGGTCCCAATTCCGAATACGTCTGGACCGATCAAGGGACGACGTTCCAGCTTCAGGCGATCATTACGGAGTCCGCGATGCAGCAGGATGTCGAGCACATGATCGCCTCGATGCTGCAGTAAGGTCATGTGCCGGGCAGTCGTATGCGGGTTACACCAGTACCCACCACGACGAGGTCAGGGTTCGAGCGCTTATCACGCAACCCGAACGAGCCATCGCAAGAGAGCTTGGCAGGAATGGCCGAGGCGAAGCATCACCGCGACCCTCTACGTCCCGGCTTCGCTGGCGAAGAAATTGATGACGCGATCCGCACCATTCGGCCAGCCCATCTCCGAGTCAGTCTCGATGGTCTCCGCCTCCAGTCGCGCGCGGAGCGCCACGCAGACGCTGTGGGCGATGACGACGTGGGCATCCTCGACCTGCTCGATCTGATCGCTCGGGACGCGCACCGTCAGGTCGGCGAGGTGCTGCAGTCGTCCTCCGATTCGACCGGTAAGGGCGATGGCCGTCGCCCGTGCCACGCGGGCCGTCTGCGCGGCGAGCAGGACGTTGCGCGAGTTGCCGCTGGCGCTGATCAGTATGACGACGTCACCGGGCCGCACCAGTGGTGCGAGCTGCTCGGCGAAGACCCGCTCGTAGCTGGTGTCGTTGCTCCAGGCGGTTACCAGCGGCATGTTGTCGTTGAGGGCGATCACGCGGAACGGCGGGTGCGTACCGGCGCGGGCGCCTTTCGCCAGATCGCACGCAAAGTGGGATGCCGTTGCCGCGCTGCCACCATTTCCGGCAAGGAAGATCGTTCCGCCGCGCCGGTGGCAATCGAGCAGTGTCTCGGCGACCTCATGCACCATCTCGAAGGGCATGGTTCGCGCCATGGTGGCGATCTCTTGCCAGTAGCGTTCGATGTCCTGTTGCATCATGATCGATCATTCCTCTCCGTGTTGGCTGCAACGGGCGTCAGCGTGATGAACGACGACCTGCGGCGGTGTATACAAAAATTGGGCAGGTCCACCTTGGTCTCAGTGGGTAGTCACAGCGGGCCGCCCCTACCCATGGGAGCTAACGAGCTCAGGTTGTGGCATGGCGACCTCGGTGATGACGCAGGCTCCCGTCAGGTCGAATTCAAACGACGTCTCGCGCAGCCCTTCGTTGGTCAGTGCCTCGCGCACGGCGTGACTGGTCTCTGGCTCGCAGTAGAGGAGCATGAATCCGCCGCCACCAGCGCCGGTGATCTTCCCGCCGGCCGCGCCCTGTTGCGTGCTAGCCGGTACCAGCGGTCGATCGCACTGCTGGAGATTCGTTTCGACAGTCGCTTCTTTTGCTGCCAGCCTCGGTCCAGCAGCGTGCCTACGTCCTGTATCCGGCCGGCGGTCAGTGCTGACCGCAGCGTCGCGGCCGTGGCCTTGAGCTGATGCAGTGAGTCCGACACGTCCGGCTTGTTCTTCGTCGTGTCGTCTCGCTGTTTGCGCAGGATGTTTGCCGAATTGCGGCGCTTACCGGTCGAAAAGAGGAGCAGGCGCTCGTTCAGCTCGCGGATCAGCTCGCTGGGTAGGTCGAGCGGTTCAACTGCGACGCCGTCGGACTCGAACCGGATGGCATTGAGACCGCCGAAGGCGCTGGCGTATTGATCTTGCTTGCCGATCGGCATCTCCAGTCGCTCGATCTCAAGGTCGCATGCAAGCTCAGCGACGTCAGCGGCACTCATCTCGCTGCCCGAAAAGGCAGCCAACGCCCGAATCAGGGCAATCGCCATGGCGCTGGAGGAGCCAAGGCCGGTTCCCGGTGGCACGGAAGACGTAAGGAAGAGATCCACCCCCTCGTCGAGCAGCCCACGCTGGGCGAACCACTTGATCGCCGCCTTGGGCAGCGCCAGCGGCTCGGCCACTTCGGGCAGTGTTCCGGCTGGGTAGGTCTCCCAATGCTGGTAGTCGGCCGAGGTGATCTGAATCCCACCGTTGGAGGAGGGTCGTGCGACCGCGTAGCAGTAGCGGGTGATCGCGGCGCTCACAACGAGCCCTCCGTGATGAGCGTAGTATGCCTCGAGGTCGGTGCCTCCACCGGCGAAGCTGATGCGTACTGGTGCACGCGCGATCACCATGTTGTTCCTCCTTAGTTCGTCCACCAGCAACCCTTACGGCCAGCTCGTCTCAGTCAATGGCGTCACCATGACCTCGGGGATGTTCGATTCGGGTGGCAGAGCGGCCGCGAACACGATCATCGCCGCCACGTTGGCCGGGTCTTGCAGATTGGCTTCGTCCGGCATCGGAATACCCTGATCGACGAAGCGGTCGAAGAAGTGCGTGCGCATCCCTCCGGGAATCACTGTCGTGACGCGAACGTGGTCGTCGCGCCCCTCGACGCCAAGCCCGCGTCCAAAGCCGACCAGACCCCACTTCGAGGCGTGGTAGGCGGAGGCGTTGGCCCAGGCGCGGGTGGCGGCGGTGGAGGCGATGTTGAAGATATGCCCCTCCCGCTGCTTGCTCATGATCGGCATCGCCGCCTTGGCGAACAGGAACGGGCCGCGCAAGTTGACGCCGATCACCTGGTCCCACTGCTCAACGGTCATGTCGGCCACCGAAACGGTGTGATCGATGGCGGCGCAGTTGACCACGATGTCGAGGCGTCCAAACTCGTTCACCACCTGCTCGACGGCGCCAAAGACATCCCTTTCATCGCTCACGTCGCAGCGCAGTCCGGTGGCACGCACGTCGAAGCGCGACAGATCGTTGCCGACTCGCTGGGCCGCGTCAGCGTCGATGTCGCAGCAGGCGACCACGCACCCGGCGCGAGCCAGCGCGTGCGCGGTGGCTTCGCCGAGCCCGCTTCCGGCGCCGGTCACCAGAGCGACCTTGCCGTTGAGTCGATGTTCATGGTCTGGTGTCATCATCGTGTTATCTCTCCTGGAAATGAGTGCTTCGACGGCATGAGAGTTCGCTGAACCACCGGGTTTTGCTGGTGCCCTGCCGTACGCATTCGGTCGTTCATTCGTTCGTTCAAGAGTTGTCCAAACAACTCGGTCGCGTTTCGTTCGCGATTGGCGATCGTGGTTGGCAGCCCGAGGTGGTACGTACCGCTTGGGAGAATGCCGCAGCCGCCAAACTCACGGATCAGTAAGAACTGGGCGAGGACCTCTTCGCCCGCGTGATCGGGTGGCAGGCGATCCCACCAGGTGAAACCGCCGACCTGGGTCAACTTTTCACGGTCGTAGAGGACGCTCGCGCCTCCCACCCAGGCGACCTTGTAACGCAGGACGTCGTTGCCCTGCGCCAGCCGTTGCTCGAGGTGGAGCGGATTCGCCGCGTTGTTGATCTTGTGCCGGTCCCACGGAATGCGATCCGGCTCAAAGTGTTCTGGATGCACTGGACCGTTCCAGATCTCGATCTGCTCCTCGTCGGGTCTGGTGTCGTCCAGATAGCTGAGTCCCGTCGCGGCGGTGCCGACGAAGCCACAGCGCTCGCGTTGAATCACGCTGACCAATCGTTCGAGCACCGGTGGATCGAGCAGCACGTCGTCGTCAAGGTAGTAGACGTACGGTGCGCGGCTCTGCTCCAGCAGGAATTGGCGTTGCTCACCCATGCCTCGTCGTGGCAGATGCCGGTGAAGGGTGACGAGGTGTCCATGCCAGCGGAGCGCTCTCACCAAGGTATCGATCTCGATGCTACCGAGGTAATCGTCGTCGTTCGGCGTCTGATCGGAGATGATGATGTTGAAATCGGTAAAGGTTTGGCCGTTCAGGCTGGCAAGAAGCACCGCCAGGCCCGTTTTGCGACCATAGGTTGGAATCAGAATGTCTACCAATGCCACCAGTCAGTTCCCCAGTACGTGTTCAATCGAGTTCACCAATGACGAGCCGGAAGGCACTGCTGTGCGCGCCGTCTCTCCGCTCGCCTGTCGTGCCAGCACTTCTTCGTAGAGCCTGGCCGTCCGGCTGGCGACGACCGGCCAGGTAAAGCGCTCGACCACGCGAGCGCGGGCGCGTTCACCCATCTTTCGGCGCAATTCATCGTCGGCAATCAGGTGGGACAGGCGTTCAGCCAGCGCATGCGGATCTTTTGGCGGCACCAGATAGCCAGTGACCCCGTCGGCGATGGTGAAGGTCAGGCCACCGACCGCCGATCCGACCACCGGGCGTCCGCAGGCCATCGCCTCCAGTGGTGTGAGCCCGAACGGCTCGTACCAGGGAGTGGTGACGACCGCGTCGGCGGCGCCGTAATAGAGATGGAGATCCTCCGGCTGACGTTTGCCGGTGAAGGTGACGTGGTCGGCGATGTCCAGTTCACGCGCCAGTCCCTGCAGCACGCCGATCTCCGGCGTCACGTTCGGATCGGGATCGCTGCTTTCGCCACCAACGATCAGCAGTCGAAGTGGCAGGTGATAGCGGTGAACCAGCAGCGCCTCCGCTCGCATCAGGTTGCGCACGCCCTTGCGCGGCACCATGCGGCCCACATACGCGACAACTGGATCAGCGCCGGTAAGGCCAATGCGCTCGCGAGCTTCAGTCCGGTCGATCGGCCGGAAGACCTGCGTATTCACTGCGGACGGGATGACCACCACGCGCGACGGATCGACGTGATAGTCATCGACCAGCTCGGAACGCTCGCTCGGACATTGCGCGATGAAGCAATCCGCCCGGCGCGTGATGTCCAGCTCGACGTCGATGCGCTCGTCCGGGCTGGTGTCGGCCGCTCCCTGGTGTCGCCGCTTGGTCAGGCCCATGGCGTGGAAGATCTGCACCACGGGAATGCCAAGTCGCTCTCCGGCCTCCACCGCCGCCCAACCCGACATCCAGAAATTGCCGTGCAGCAGGTCGTAGCGGGTTCCCGTGCGACGCGTGAAGTCAATCAGGCTGTCGCGGAACGCGGGCATCAGCGGCCAGAGCTCATCCTTTAACAAATGAGCGGGAGGGCCAGCGTCGAGGTGGATAACCCGTACCCCGGTCGCCAGATTGACGACCTCCGGGAGATCGGGGCGGTCGCGCCGGGTGAAGACGTCCACCCGATGGCCCAGCTTGCCGAGATTGCGACTAACCTCGTCGACGTAGACGTTCTGGCCACCGGCATCCTGGCCGCCGAGACGCGCGAGCGGACTGGCGTGCTCGCTGAGAAAGGCGATACGTCGCTGACTCATCGCAGCACCTCCGTCGCCACGCCAGCCGGTTCAAGCTGCTGACCGGTTACCTCGGCAAAGGCGTGATTCCAATCGCGCGCGAAGCGCTCCAGCCCGAAACGTCGCTGGGCAGTGTCGAATGCGTTCCGACCGAGACGCCGGGCTTCGTCGGGATGGTCCAGCAAGTCGCGCATATGGCTAATGAGTTCGTCGAAATCGCAGGAGATGAAACCGTTGACGCCGTTCTCGATGACGGTGGGCAGTTCGGTCGTCGCCAGCGCGACAACCGGCATACCGATCGTCATGGCCTCGATCACGGCAAGCGGCAGGCTGGTGTAGCGGGCCGGGCTAAAGAAGAAGCGATAGGACGCGATTCTCTGGTGCAGATCCCGGTAGGGGACGTCGCCAAGCCCGCCGAAGGGCTCGGTCTCCATCCCGGCGGCGGTCAGCGGTAAGCGCTCCTTCGCTTGTCGGAAGAGGTCGTAGCCGGCGATGCGTGGCCGATGTTGCATCCCGTTCATCACGGTGATGCCCTCGGCTCGCTCTCCGCTGTAACGGACGCGTCGGATCGATGGCGACACTGTGCTCGATCACCATCGTCGGGGTGTTACCGTTGTCCCACATCAGTCGGTTGAAGTGGGTCACGTGAACCAGGAGCACGCTCGGGTCGTCAATCGGATGCCGCGTATTGACCGCGTCCGGTTTGGGCGTGTTGTGCTCCAGGTAGATCTTCGGCAGAGCCTGCTGCGCTGCCGACAGGATCTCGAACTGATCCTCGAAGTAGTTCTTGGGTGTCTGGTAGATGACCAGATCCAGGTCCAGTTCGCGAACTCGCTCGGCGGGAACCTCGCGCACGTTGTCCGGCAGATCGAACGTGGCGCCACGGCCACCGTAGCCCTCGGGTCGCTCTGGTTTTACTGGCAAGAACCAGTCGTGGTCGATGCGCGCTAGCGTGTTGAGGTAGCTACCGTGAATGTGCCAGATGAGAATGCTGAGTCGTCTCATGAAGTGACGGATCCCTTCGTGAGCTGGCGCTCGGCTGCCGCGAGCACCTCCTGTGGTGTGATCCAATTGAGGCAGCGATGATCGATGGGGCACTCCCAGTGCGGGCAGGGGCTGCACTCCACTGGCCGGCGTACGACCAGATGGCGCTCCGCGTCGGTCGGCGCCCAACGCACGAACTCGGCCGGTCCGAAGACAGTCACGCTGGGTGTATTGAGCGCGTGGGCGATGTGAGCCGGGCCGGTGTCATTACTGACAAACAGGTCGAGTTGTGAGATTAGCGCTGCCAGGCCGCCGAGCGACGTTTGCCCCACCAGATTGACCGCGGGAGCGCTCATTCGTGTGGTCACGCTGGCCACCAAATCGGTCTCGTCCGGGCCACCGGTCAGGAGAATGCGCGCGCCGTACTCCTCCGTCAGCGCGTCGGCCAGTTCGGCAAAGCGTTCCGCAGGCCAACGACGTGCTGGGCTGCGGGCTCCGGCATGCAGGCCGATCAGCGGCCGATCGAGCGGGAGCGACCGCAGCAGCCGGTCGGCTTCCTGCTGATCCTCGGCCAGGATCGGAAGTTCGAGCTCAGCGCCAGTGTCGGGACAACCAAGCGCGCGAGTCAGTGCCAGATTGCGCCGCACCTCGGGCTCGCCAACCGGATACCGCTCGGCATAGCTGAGAAAGTCGGGGCGCTGGCCAACGTAGAGCCCGGCGGTCTGCGAGTCGGGCCCGGCAATGGCGTCGACGAAATGGTTGCTCATCCGCCCGTTGCCATGAAGCTGAAGCACCAGGTCGTACCGCTCGCGGCGCAGGGCATCGATCGCCCGCTCGGACACGTGCGGATCGCAATCGACCTCGGCAATGCCCGGGAATCCCTGAAACTCGACGAGCCGGTCGACGTAAGCATGGAATCGCTGCACGAACCACCGCGCCCAGGGGAGGCCAATCAGCGTAATCTCGGCGCGCGGGAATCCCGCCCGCAGCGAACGCAAGGACGGAACCGAAACGAGCAGATCGCCTAGCTGCAGCGCCCGGAAGACGGCAATACGCTGGACCTCTTTCCTGTTGGCGGCTGAGTGGATGCATCACGCAGCACCTCCCGCCAGCCGCTGTTCGGGCTCCGAGCATTAGGTGTGGCCACTGCAGCAGCCGTTCCGCACTGTTGATCACTTCCCGCGGTGGAATGTCGAGGCAGGGGAGGCCGATCGGGCAGGTGAAGCGATAGCAGGGGTGGCAGGTGGTTGGACGGCGCAGGATCTGCGCGCTGACCGAGCGCGGTCGCCATTGCGACTCCAGGTCGGTCCCCGAGTACAGAACCACCAGCGGCGTCCCCAGCGCGTCAGCCAGGTGCAGCGGTAGCGTGTTGCCGCAGACCACCAGTGCCGCGCGTTCGACCAGTGCGGCGTATTGCGGAAGCGTCGTCTGGCCGATCATGCAGCGAACACCAGGAGACCGAGAGCGCACCACGTTGATGATCGGCGTTTCGCGTTCCACGCCAGTCACCAGCACCTGCCAGCCGCGTTGCCGGAAACCTTGCGCCACCTCGCCCATTAATTCCGGTGGATAGCGCCGCGCTTCAGCCGACGCCCCGGGGTGAAGCAGGATGAACGGTCGTCGTGGATCGATCTCCACGTCGGCCAGTAATAGCCCGGCCGCTTCACGATCGGCGTCGCTGATGGCGATGGCCAGTCGCCGGTCCGTGGCTTCAAAGCCGAGCTGCTCAACCAGTTGCAGATTACGCTCGACCTGATGCATCTCGTCCGGCATGTCGCGCAGCTCGGTGGTGAGCGCGCTGCCACCGAACTCTTTCGAGGCACCGGCACGTAGCGGGATTCCGGCCAGGTAGCAGGCGTAGGCGGGTATGTGCGGCGACTGGTTGAACGAGGTGAAGATCAGCGCACCGTCGAACTTCCGCTCGGCCAGCGTCTGAATGAAGCTGAACTCGCGTTGCGGATCGAACGGCATCTTACCGCCGACGTCCTGCCAGATCGAACGCCAGACGATCACCTCGTCCACCCAGGGAAGCAGCGGCGCGGCGATGGCTCCGGCCGGACTTGCCAGAAGCGTAATGCGCGTCGCTGGAGACGTGCTCTTGACCGCACGTAAGGCCGGACCGAGCATGACCACGTCACCCATGTTGTCGAGCCGCACCGCTAGGAGATTGCGGGCGCTACGCCAGTCGTTCATGGCGCCCTCCCATCTCTCCATTGCGGGAGATCGATTCGAGCAGATCGACCAGGCTGGTTGCGGCGGTGCGCTCTTCGATCAAGAGTTCAGCCGAGGCATCGACGACCGTCTGCGGCGTGACCATCGTCAGGCACTCGTGGCCGATCGGACAGACGCGGCTGTAGCAGATGCGGCACGGAACGTCGTGAAACAACTGGCGATGACGCACCTTCCAGGGTCCCCATTGCTCGGGTGGATTGGTCAGCGCGAAGAGAGCGACGACCGGTGTCTTCAGCGCGGCAGCCATGTGCATCGGACCCGTGTTGTTGGTGATGGTCAGGTCGGACGTCTCGATCAGCGCACAGAAGGCTGGGAACGAGAGTTCGCCGGCAAGGGAGATGGCTTCGTGGCGCATCCGCTCCTGGATCGTCGCGGTAAGCGGCCGCTCTTCCTCGGTCCCGGTGAGCACAACCGAGACTCCCAGTTGTTCGATCAACAGGTCGGCGACCTCGGCGTACATCTCCCAGGGATAGGTTCGGGCGGGCATGCTGCAGCCCGGATGAAGCACGACCATGGCGTCCCGTGGGTTGATTCCCCTTTGCGCCAGGCAGTCGCTCACTTCGTCATAGCCCGCTTGCGGCACCTCCAGTACCAGATCGGTTTCGCGCGTGGTCATGCCGATCGAACCGACCAGGTCCAGACCGCGCTCCACCTCGTGCATCATCCGGTTCGGGATGCTTGTGGCGCGTGGTCAGCAACGAGCCGGGCCCATCGATGGAGGCGGCTACGCGCAAAGGGATTCCGGCCAGGTAGCAGAGATAGGCGGCTGGCAGCGAGCTCTCGTGGTAGGAGGTGAAGATGATCGCGCCGTCGAATTGGCGGGCCCTGACCCGTGCGATCGTGTGCTGCTCCCGTGCCGGATCCTGTGGCAGCTTATGCCACGGGTCCATCCAGGGAGCCTGGTAGACCATTACGTCGTCGATGTCCGGGTTGAGCCGACCTACCTGCGCGCCGATTTCGCTGGCGAGCAGGGTGAGATGCGCATTCGGTAGCGACCTGCGCACGGCGTGGAACGCAGGCGTGGTGACCAAGGTGTCACCGAGATTGTCGAGCCGGATCAGGAGCACCCGCTCTGCCTGTTGCCATCGCTGGTCGATCACAGCTCGTCCCCCAATCCATCGCCTCCCGCGAGGACCGCGATCCGCTCGATCATCTGCCGCGTCGCTCCGGCCAGCGGCAGGATGACGATGCGGCCACCGATCTCCTCGACGGCCTCGGCCTCGGGCAAGTCCACGCCCGCGTAGTCGCCACCCTTAACGTGGATGTCCGGCTGCAGCGAGCGGATCAGATCCGATGGCGCGACATCATCGAAGAGGATTGCGTGATCCACCGGATCGAGCGCTCGGACCAGCGCCAAACGATCCTGCTCGCCGTTAATTGGTCGGTTGGCCCCCTTGAGTTGACGCGTCGTCCGGTCGGAGTTGATTGCCACGACCAGTACATCCCCAAGCTCGCGTGCCTGGCGCAGGAATTCGATGTGTCCGGCATGCAGAAGATCGAAGATGCCGTTGGTGAAGACCACGGTCTTGCCCGCGCTGCGAGCGGCATCCAGATCCGCAATCAGCGTGATCAGGTCCGACTTGGTTCCCGCCGACTGTGCGACATGCTCGTTCAGGCTGACGCGTTGCAGCAGTTCCTGCTGGTGAACGACGGCCGTCCGGCGTTTGCCGACGGCGATGCAGGCTGCCTCGATGGCGATGCGCGCCGCTCGCACGCCGCCAGACCCAGCGGCGAGTGCCAACGCCATGGCGGAGAGGAATGAATCTCCGGCGCCGACATCATTGGCATGTGCCACTGGGTGGGCCGGCAGGTGACGTGCCCGACCGCGCCGGTTCACCAGGCAGACTCCATCAGCCCCCATGGTGACCGCGATATGCTCCGCGTCGGTCGCTTCGATCAGCCGTCGTCCCAGGCGAGCGGCAATCTGGCGCTCATCACCGTCAGGAGAAAGCCCGTTCGCGCCGAGCGCCAGGCGCGCCTCCAGGTGGTTCGGCGTGATCACCGTGGCGCCAGCTTCTGCGAAGCGTGAGAGGCGTTTGGAATCGACGGCGAGGACCTTGTGATGTCTGGATCTGAGCGTACGCAGTTGCGCGAGCAGGTCGTCGGTGACCACTCCATAGTCGTAGTCGGAGATCACCACCAGATCGCAATTGGGGTAGACGTGATCGAGCGATGCGTGCAACGCGTCAAGGGTGGCCGCACCATATTCGTCGTTTCCGCCCTCGTCAAAGCGAACCACGTACTGGCCATTGGCGAGAATCCGCATCTTGTGCAGCGTCGTGGCGTCCGGGTCCTGGACCAGCCAGGAATCGTCGATGTTCCGGTCGCGTAGCGCGGCGCGGAGGAGATGGCCCGGCAGGTCGTCACCGATGACCCCCAGAAGAACAACGTCAGCACCGAGGGCGGTCAGGTTGGCGGCCACGTTGCCCGCGCCGCCGGGAACGCGCTCCTCGGCTGATTTATGGACGACGGGAACCGGTCCCTCACTGCAGATCCGCCCGGCACTCCCCTCGAGGTAGCTATCGAGCATGACATCGCCGATGACCAGCACGCGCAGGTGACGGAAGCGCTGTACGACGTCGATGTTGGCGATCATGCGTCCCCTCCACTATTGCCAGTCGATCCGGCGGTCGCCATGCTTCGCGAGCACGTCCAGGCATCCGGCAGGTAGCCCATGTCAACCTGAGGGCCAATTCGCTCGACGGCACGCACGATCCGCAACGCGTGTTCGGTATCCCGAGCGACGTAGTGAGGCGTTCGGATTGGGGATTCCGGCGGTGATTCTGTGCCGAGGTCGACTAGGATCGTGCGACAACCGGCCCGGTTGCCCGCCTCGACGTCGTTCAGAATGTCGCCGATGAACCAGGAACACTTCAGATCGATCTTCAGTTCTTCCGCCGCGCGCAGCAGCAGACCCGGCTCCGGCTTGCGACAGGAGCACTCGATCGACAGTGCCGGAATTTCGCCCTCCGGGTGATGGGGGCAGTAGAAGAACCCATCGATCTCGACTCCACCCTGTCGAAGCTCCGTCCGCAAGTAGTCGTGCATCTTCGCCAGGTCTTTCTCGGTGAAATAGCCGCGTGCGATGCCTGACTGATTGGTGATCACTGCCAGGCGGAATCCGGCATGACGCAGGTGCCGTAACTGCGTGACCAGGTTCGGATAGAGCACCAGTTCGTCCGGTCTGGAGGGGTAGTGTCGTGGCTCGACCAGCGTTCCGTCCCGGTCAAGCAAGATTGCGGGATCGTTGCTCATCGTCCTTCCTCCTTCACTCCGGCAAGTTCGGTTTCGATGATGTCGCACAGCACATGAGTGAGGAGCATGTGGATCTCCTGGGCTATGGCGGTCTCGGAACCCGGAACGCTGACGCCGTGGTCGGCGACGTCGATCAAGGTGCAGTCTGGGCTTCCGGTGATCGCGACGACGCGCATGTCTCGCTCGCGCGCTGCTCTCACTGCTTCGACCAGGTTGCGCGACTCACCACTGGTGCTGATGACTACGAGCACGTCCCCTGAACGACCGTGGCCCTGCACCTGACGTCCAAAGATCTGCTCGAAGCCGTAGTCGTTGCCGACCGCGGTCAAGATGGCGCTATCGGCGGTGAGCGCCATGACCGGATAGGCGGCACGCTCTCGTTTAAAGCGCCCCACGAGTTCGGCCGCGAAGTGTTGAGCTTCGGCCGAACTTCCGCCGTTCCCGGCAATCAGAATGGAATGTCCGCCCCGCAGCGCGTCGATCAGGCAGGAGGCGATCCGCGACAGATTCTCCACGTCGCGTGTGAGCTCTCGAATGGCGCGAGCGTGTGAGAGCCGCCGTTCGTCGAGGGTGCTTTTCACCTGTTGCTGATATCGATCGACGTCCTCTTGCCGGCCATCGGCTTCGAGGAGTGTTGCCGAACGCTTCAGTGCCACGACTCCTCCTGTTTCGACCTACCTACGGTTCTGTATCTGGCCGTGAACCTGTGCGGGCCACGACCCTCGTAAGATCGTCAGCATCTCCGGGTTGCCATTGCGCGCCCAGCGAAGATCGGGCGAACGACGTGGACGTCGCGTCAAGCCCGCTTCATCAGGCTAGTTCAAGGATAAATATTCGTGTTCTGGAATACATCAGTCAGGTGAACAAGTTTAGCGTGTGCTGATTTGTGCAATCGCACAATCAGCCATGGAAGCGATTGAGCAAACGCACGATGAGAGCGAGGCGGATCTGAACGGCATGGTCGAACGTGCGCGGATCCAGCCCGGTGAGTGAGGCGATCTTGTCGAGCCGGTAGCGCAGCGTGTTGCGATGAATCTCAAGTCGTGCGGCGGTGGAGGAAGGACAGCAGTTTTCGGCGAAGAATGCTTCCAGAGTCTCGATGAGTTCAGGAGCGTGGTCCAGCGGACTCAGCAGGTGTGATGAGAGATCGATTTTGGTCCGCTCATCGGCCACTCCGACGAAGGAAGCAATGCCAAGCTGATCGAGGCAGTGAACGTGGTTTGGCCCTTTGAACTGCAGTCCAAGCGAGAGGGCCGCCCGAGCATCCTGATACGACCGAGCTAGGCCGCGAATACCTGGATGATAGCGCCCGATGCCGACCGTCACTTCGCAGCCTGTCTCGCGCTGCAGCGTCGCGAGCAATCCGTTGGTCGCCCGTTTGAGTGCGCCGAGATTGGCCCAGGAGAGGGTGCCCCAGTCAGAGCTATCCTGCTGGTCAACCCACCCCGCGAGATCGCGTGAGGTGCTGGCTTTCAGAATGGCGATCTCGCCGTTTCCGATATACGCGCAGATGGTGTCGCGTGGAAGCGAGAAGTAACTGACCACACACTTGATCACGTTCTTGGCGCGACCCTGGAGTCGAGCGTCATCGACGTCGAGACTCGGATCCTGATCCTGGCCGAGAATATAGCTGGCGGCGCCGACCAGAATGACGGCGCGTGGGCGGGTGAAATCGATTCCAAAAAGCTGGCCTCCCCGGAGAATGTCCGCCTCGGTCAGATTCGGGTCGCGTAGCACGCTCTCGATGAATCGGTGTTGGACCTCGTGGTAGTTGGGGACGTCTTCGATCCCTCGCGACTGTTGCACCATCAACTCGAATAGCATTTCGGCGAGACGCGATGAGATGGGGTCGGACGAATCGGTCTCCGGCGAGCATTGTGTGAGTTCCTGCATAAGGCGCAGTGAGAAGTCGCGAGTCAGCTCGCTTCGTCCTTGCTCTTCGCGTCGATCAGCAGCGACGTGGATCGTCATCGCCTGGAAACTCCATCCATTCGCGGTAGCGGTAGCGGTCCATCAGAACGTTCAATCGGCAGATTTTGGGGCGACTCCAACAATCGTCGGGTGACGCCGTTTCGTCATACTCGACTGGGATTCCCAATCCTGGGACCTGCAACTTATCTTGGCGTGATGGCGTCGCATGCAAGATCTGCCGAGCGCAGAGCGACGCACTGGTGTTGGAATGCATGACTCGTGCCAACTTTCGCCTACTCCCAGGCTGCCACCTTACACCACTGTCATGCCACCATCGCACGAGGCGTGTGGTGAATTGTGATGCATTGCGCAGCATCGAGGCGCGGTACTTTGCGGCGCTGATGCCTCTTGTGAAGCGCGACCAATATCCTATTCAGACTCGATCTCTCGTGAAGAACACTTGAAACTGCGCACTGTCCGATCAACGTTCGATCGAACACGAACAGAGCTAGATGGCGTTCATGACAGTAATTCGTCGTTTATCAGACCGCCTGCCATCCGACATAGTCGGGCGCACACGGAGTTTGTTCCTTACGCTCAGCCTCGTGACGACAGTGCTGGTGGTCCCACCACTTCTGCTGCCACATCCTGAACGCAGTATCTGGAACCTTGTGGTATTGGCGCTGCTCACACTGCTCTGCTGGCGCTGGTATCGTTGGTTCCAGATAGGTCAGTTCGCTGCATACGATCCGCTGATCGAAGTACTGGCACTTACGGCTCTCACCTGGACGCTCTCCGAGCCGAGTATGGCGCTCGGCGTCTTCTACGTCGGTCTCTACTATCGCTCGCTCTTTGGCAACCGACGGCAGGCGATGCTCGGCGTCATCACGTTCGCGGCAGCGTATTTCACGGGCATCGGACTTCATGCAAACTCGACCAACGTTCTGCTGACTGCCCCGGTCATATCTCCGGTCACGGGATTCATCCTGACCGGCATCGTGATGTACGTGATCGCGCAGACGCTCGGCGCTCACCGTCAGACCCTGAAACAGCTTGGTGATGCTGAAGAGCAGTTCAGGGTGCTGGTCGAGCAGCTCCCCATCGGCATCTATCGCGCATCTAGTGATGGCAATCTCACCTACGTGAGCCCTCAAGGCCGGGCTATCTTCGGCTTCGACGATTCGATCGCTCATTCCAGCACCGACTGGGCCATCGAGCATCTGGTGCATGAGGATGATCGAGACAGACTTCTGGCTGCCTGGAACTTCATTCGGAACTGCGGCGACCAGACGGACGTCGACTTCCGAATGTTGAATGCAAACGGCGAGCTGCGCTGGGTGCGGGTTCGATCGTTACTGGTGAAGAACTCACCAGATGAGGTGGGCTACCTTCAAGGCACATTGGAGGACGTCACTGACCGTCGGGAGGCTGCTGCGGCGGTCCATGCTGCAGAAGAGCGCTATCGCACGCTCGTCGAACAAATCCCGGCCGTCACCTATATCTCCGGGCACGATGGTTCGGGTACTCCCAATTACGTCAGCCCGCAAATTGAAGAGATGCTCGGCTACCCGGCCGATGACTGGGTGCGAGATCCGGCGCTCTGGATCGAGCGACTCCATCCGGATGATCGGGAGCGTGTGCTGACGGCGATACGTGAGGCGATCGATCAGCAGCACTACAGCATTGAATATCGCACCATGGCTGCGGACGGTCGTATGGTCTGGGTGGAGAATATTGCCACGCTCGTGTGCGATCGGGATGGCGCGCCGCGCTACTGGCACGGCGTCCTGCTCGACGTCTCGGCGCGAAAACAGGCCGAAGATATGCAGCGTCAACTGGCGGCCATTGTGGCCCACTCGCACGATGCCATCATCGGGACTGAACTTGGCGGCAAGGTGACGAGCTGGAATCGTGGTGCGGAGGAGCAGTTCGGCTATACCGCCACCGAAATGATCGGACAACCAATCACCCGAGTGATGGTTCCCGAGGAGCACGATCAGGGGCGGAGACGGGGAGAGCACATCAGTAAGGGTGGCGTCATTGCCGATATCGAGACAGTGGGACTGACGAAGGCGGGCGACCGGATCGACATCGCGCTGACGTTATCCCCGTTGGTCAACGAGCAGGGTCAGGTAGTCGGTGTCTCGGCGATCTCGCGCGACATTCGAGAGCGCAAGCGCCTGGAGGCTGATCTGCTGCATCAGGCCTTCCATGACAACTTGACCGGGCTGGCCAATCGTGCCCTATTCAACGACCGGCTGGCGCATGCGCTGGCGCGAAGCGGCGCTCACGAGCGAATTCTCGCCGTTCTCTTCCTCGACATCGACAACTTCAAGGTGATCAACGACAGTCTTGGCCATGAGGCAGGTGATGAGCTTCTGAAGAAGGTCGGCAAACGTTTCGTCGCGCACCTGCGTTCCGGCGATACTGCTTCCCGCCTGGGAGGCGACGAGTTCACCTTCCTGCTCGAGGATCTGACCCAGCCAGAGGAAGCGGTGGAAATCGCCGAGCGTTTGCTCGCCGCGCTGCAAGCGCCGGTGGCAATCGGCGACCAGGAATTGCTGGTCACGGCGAGCGTCGGCGTGGCGGTCAGCTCGGAACAGGTCAAATCATCTGAAGATCTCCTGCGCCACGCAGACGTGGCAATGTATCACGCGAAGCATCAAGGCAAGGGCCGCGTCGAGCAGTATGCACCGGAACTCGAGGCACAAGCCTGGGCACGTCTGCGGATGGAACAAGATCTCCGGCGAGCGCTGGAACGTGATGAGCTCTTGCTGGTCTATCAGCCGATCATGCAACTCTCGGGTGGAAACCTGTTCGCGGTCGAGGCACTGGTACGTTGGGATCACCCACAGGAAGGGCTGATTTCGCCCATCGACTTTATTCCACTGGCGGAAGAGACCGGTCTTATCCTGCCGCTCGGCAAATGGGTGCTCGAAACGGCTTGCCGCCAGATGCGAGAGTGGCAGGCGGATTTGCCTGCCTCGGCGCCCAAAGTGCTCAGCGTCAATCTATCCGTCCGACAGTTGCAGGATCCGGCCTTGGTCCCGCTCGTCGCGTCGATTCTGGAACAGACCGGACTCGCTCCGGAGACGCTGGCGTTGGAGATCACCGAGAGCGCATTGATGGAGGCCAGTGCCGTCGAGACGATTGAAAATCTGCGACGGCTTGGCGTGCTACTCGGTATCGACGACTTCGGCACCGGCTACTCGTCGTTGGCCTATTTGCAGCGTATGCCGGTTGACTTCGTCAAGATCGATCGTTCCTTTATCGACGGTCTTGGGCGAGATGCCAACGACACGGTGATCACCTCCGGCATCATCGGGTTGGCACACGCGCTGAAGTCTTAAGGTGATCGCCGAGGGAGTCGAACTGGCGGATCATCTCGTTCAGCTTGAAGCCCTCAGCTGCGACTTCGCTCAGGGGTTCTACTTTGCGCAGCCGATGCCGGGGGCGGATCTCACCCAGTTGCTGTCAATCGGCCATCCGTCGGTGTCTCTGTTCGCCTCGCAGCGAGATGCCGCAGACTCCGCCCGCGCTCGGTCCTGGGTGTCGCTGGACACGGACTGAGCATCACCGTTGATTCAGGCGTCGAATCCGGCGGCTTCACGGACATCGGCTGGAAAATCCTCCGCATCGAACACCTGCCGCAGCTCGAGGAAGGAGTGCTCGTCCATCAGCGGCACCCGCTTGGCCCATTCGATCGCTTCCTCTTTCGAGTTCACCTCGATCATCCAATAGCCGCCGACGATCTCCTTTGTTTCAGTGAAGGGTCCATCGGTGACGGTTGGCTTGCCGTTGGAAAAGGTGATGCGCGCGCCTTTGGACGTAGGTTGCAGCCCCTCGCCGCCGAGCATGACGCCTGCGTCGATCATCTCCTGGTTGAACTTCGTCATCTCGCCGACTTCTTCGGCGGTGGGCAGGCGCCCCGCCTCCGCGCTCTCGTTGGGATAGATGAAAAGCATGAACCGCATCGTATGACCTCCTATTGTGTGCTGATCGCCGCCCGGAATTTGGGGCGGCATGTCGTTCAATCTCTGAAAATTGGTCGAACGGGATCTCGTCAGATCGACACGATAGGGTCACTCTCCTGCAGCATTTGAGATCATGTGACCACGGAGCCAACTTTTGGTGACCCACCATTCGGTTCATCATGAGCCGGTACAAGTCAACCGGTTGCGTTATCCCGCTCAGAAGGTGAGGAGCGGTAGTCTGGTGGTGCCTGAAACTGGCCACTGATCGCCGAAATTGCCTTAGCGATCGAAAGAAGCCGTGCTTCGCCCCAGCGCCGCGTCACCAACTGCAGCCCGATCGGCAGTCCGTCCTGATCGTATCCACATGGCAGAACAACGGCGGGATGACCGCTGTAGTTGAACAGGGCGCTGTGTGCACTTACCGTCCAGTAGTCGACCGGCTGGCCGTCGACCGATAGCGGTGAGCCAGTATCGCAATGTGGGAACGCCGTGGTCATCGACGCGGGACAGAGCAGGATGTCCCAATCTCGAAAGAAATGCTCCCAAGCGCTGATTGACTGGTCACGCTGGTGGAGCGCTCCAAGATACTGACCGAGGCTGATCGGCCGCTCACTTGGGCGATTGGCGCCCGCCATCATCATGATGAGCTGGCCAGTGCGAGCGGCGTCCTGACCGAAGTCGAGGTCCGGCAATTTCGCCTCTTCGACGTACGCACCGGCCGAACTGAGTCGTTTGGCGACGGTCGTGATCGCGTCGCGAATGTCCGCTGCGAGCGGGAGACCGGGGAAGGTCGACGCGACGGCGACGCGTAGAGTGGCGAGATCGATCTGCGTCAGTTCGCCAACAGGAACGGGCGGTACGTCAGTATCGAAGTCGTCTGGCCCCGCGATGATTCCGTACAGGAGCGCCAGGTCCTGTACCGAGCGGGCAATTGGGCCGATACAAGACATGATGCGGATCGGACGCGGCGGCGGCAGGCCCGGAACCAGACCATACAGTGATACCCGATGCTCGGTCGGCTTCAGCCCGAAGACGCCGCAGAAGTGGGCGGGCACGCGAATCGAACCACCCAGATCGGTTCCGACGTCGAACGGCGTCAGCCCCGCTGCGACCGCGGCCGCAGCGCCACCGCTCGATCCGCCGGGTGTTCGCTGGATGTTCCATGGATTGTTGGTTCGGCCGAACCAGGGATTGTTGCATTGGTAGTCGCCAAGCATCAACGGCACGTTCGTCTTGCCGATCAAGATGCCGCCCGCGGCTTTGAGCCGTGCCGTGACGGTGCTGTCCTGAGCTGGGATGTATTCCAGCAGCTGCGGGTAGCCCGAGGTCGTGCGCACACCCGCCGTAGCGTGCGCATCCTTCAGCGTGAACGGAACGCCGTGTAGCGGTCCCCAGGCTTCGCCGCGCGCCAGCGCGTGATCGGCTTCGGTGGCACGCTCGACGGCACGTTCAGTGTCCATGATCACGACGGCGTTCAGATCGGGGTTGTCCCGTTCGATCCGCTTGAGATGCGCGTTCAATAGCTCGGTGGCCGATACGTGTCTCTCTCGGATGTCCCTTGCCTGCTCGACAGCGCTGGAAAATCTGTTCTGCACCACGACCTCACTTCACATGTTTTGGCCCGTCGGCGTCAATCCGGGCCAACCTCATTGAGCGCGCGCACTTCGATGGTGGCGAAACGAGCAGGTGGCATCATCTCGGTGAGCCGAATCGCCTCATTCAGGTCGCGCGCTTCGATCAGGTAGAACCCGCCAATTTGTTCCCGCGTCTCGGCGAACGGGCCGTCGGTAACGTAAGAATCGCCACCGCGCACCTGTACCTTGACCGCAGTGTTGGCGTCCTGCAGCGGCGACGACATGATGTAGTGGCCGCTACGGCGAAGCTCTTCCCGGTAATCGAAGACGTCACGCATGATGGCGTCGAATTCTTCCTGGGGTAATGCGTTGATTTTGTCGTCGTCCTGATAGATCAGACATAGGTACTTCATCTACTCCTCCGATCAAGCGTCGATCGCTCTACAACCTAGTCGAATGAATCCGTGGTAAATCGACCGGTACGTCGCTGTCGTCTGGATCTCCGAAAAATGAACATCGCCTCCGACTCAGGAGGCGATGTCACGGTTCGATTGTAACGCCGATCGGAATCAGCCTCGGGTTGCGCGAGATCAGTTCCTGGGAATTCCGGCTAATTCGACCACCGGCCGGACCTCAATGGTTCCACGCCGCGCCCCAGGAATCTGAGCAGCGATTGCGATGGCCTCATCGAGGTCGCTGACGTCGATTAGAAAGTAGCCGCCAAGCTGCTCACGGGTCTCGGCAAACGGCCCGTCGGTGATGAGCGGTTTGCCGTCACGCACGCGAACGCTGGTGGCGGCCGCCGTTGGCTGCAGTGGCGCCGTTGCCAGGAATTGCCCGGCCTCTTTGATCCGGTGCATCAGCTGGATCGACTCGTCATAGCAGTCATCCCGGATCTGGTCGTCTAGCGCCTGCTCGTTCTCGTAGATTAACAGCATGTATTTCATCGGTCTCTTCCCGTTCTGGTGATCTTACCCACCTGAGACCGCACCGACGATCAGGAGCGGTTCTTCCCCGCTGGCCACTGCCTCGGGCAGCAACGCGTCGGGAGGTTCGTGCGAGAGATCCTGCTTGCAGGCGTAGAAGCGCAGGTACGGTCGTCGTCGCTGCGAGTCGTAGTCGCGGATCGTGCCGCGCAGCATCGGATAGCCGGCTTCGAGCGCGTCGAGCACGGCACGTTGCGTCACCGGCTCGTCGACCTGCAACTCGATCTCCAATCCGACCTTGGCGATGGTGCGCAGATGCGGCGGAAGCTTGACGCGGATCATCGCAGCGTCTGGACTTCGATCGACGTGACGGCGGGCAGATCGCGAACGATCGGTGCCCAGCTATCTCCGGCGTCGGCTGAGGCATAGACCTGCCCGCCGGTCGTGCCGAAGTAGATACCGCACGAATCGAGCGAGTCGACCGCCATTGCATCGCGCAAGATGTTGACGTAACAATCCTGCTGCGGCAGACCGTTGGTCAGCGCTTCCCACTCGTTGCCGCCGCTGCGGCTGCGATAGACACGGAGCTTGCCTTCGGGCGGGAAGTGCTCGGAATCGCTCTTGATCGGGACGACATAGATCGTCTCTGGCTCGTGCGCGTGCACGGCGATCGGGAAGCCGAAATCGCTTGGGAGATTTCCACTGATCTCGTACCAGTTGTCGCCGCCGTCGTCACTGCGCATCACGTCCCAGTGCTTCTGCATGTAGAGCGTGTTGGGGTTCGACGGATGCATGGCGATGTTATGGACGCAGTGCCCGACCTCCGATTCTGGATCAGGCAACTCGAACATCATGGTGAGCCCACCAGTTGCCGGACGCCAGGACTCCCCGCCGTCGTCGGTGCGGAAACAACCCGCCGCGGAGATCGCGACCCACATACGGTTTTCGTCGTTGGGATCGATCACGATGGAGTGGAGGCACATGCCACCCGCTCCTGGCTGCCAGAGATCTCCCTTTACCGAGCGCAGCCCAGAGAGTTCTTGCCACGTCTGGCCACCATCTGAGGAGCGGAAGAGTGCGGCATCTTCGACCCCGGCGTAGACCGTCTCGGGTTCGGTCAGCGACGGCTCGAGATGCCAGACGCGAGTGAACTCCCAGGGATGCTCCGTGCCGTCATACCACTTGTGCTTTCCTGGATCATCAGCGTAGCTGAACTGATTACCCACGGTCTCCCAGGTCTGGCCGCCGTCGTCTGATCGGTGCATCGTCTGACCAAACCAGGCACTGGACTGAGATGCATAGATCCGATTGGGATTTACCGGCGAGCCTTTGAGATGA
Organism: uncultured Chloroflexia bacterium; assembly: GCA_963782955.1. Lineage (GTDB taxonomy): Bacteria > Chloroflexota > Chloroflexia > Thermomicrobiales > Thermomicrobiaceae > CALAGB01. The sequence continues at coordinate 117,794 of CAWALJ010000006.1, forward strand.
TAGATCTCCCAGCCAGCGAAATGCGGACCGCTTACGTCCCACTTTTGTCGCTGTTCGTCTGAGGTCAGGATGAACGCGCCTTTGCGAGTACCCACCAGAACACGTACTCCGCTCATCCGAGCTCCTTTCATCTGTCCGAAGATCCTCTCCGGACTCAATACCGACAGCAGGTCGATAGTTGGTTAACCACTACGAGGTCGAAGACGAGGGCGGAACTGCCGCCCTTGATCTCGAGACCGCTATCCTTCGGCCAAGAAGAGTTCGTTGTCATCCTGGTCGTAGAACCAGGTTGCCTTCGCGCCCCATGGCGTCATTACCGGCGCACTCTTGAATTTCACGCCACGCTCGGTCAGGGTTTTGTAGGTCTCGTCGATGTCTGAAGTCGTCAGCGCAATTCCGGTGGCGCCGCCGGGTTTTCGATCCTCTCCAAGCCAGATTGCGGGTGAAAGCGCGAGTTGCGTGGTCCCTCCGGGCGGTACGACGGTGAGGAACCGCACCCCATCACCCATCGGGGCATCAAGCGCCTTCTCCCAGCCTAACGTGTTCACATAAAAATCAAGCGCGGCATCCTGGTCCGAAACAGCCATGGTTGCCGAGTGAATGTTGGAAATCATCCCAGTTCCTTTCGCTGTGCTGTGTCCGTCAGCGTACCCGTCCGATGTATCCCATCTCCGCGGTGTCACCGGCCTCACCTCATAGTCGAACGGTGCGTCACAAAATCGACAGATGCGGACGCGAATGTCGAAACGCGCTAAAGGAGCATCAGCGACCGGGATTGAATGGCTCTTCTCCTTCCTTGAGTGGACGAAAACGGAGTGCCGACCAGACGTCGTCCACGGCGATCTGGCTATTGGGCCGCATGCCGTAGTCAGCCAGGATCGGCCAAAGCAGATCGCGATTGATGTCGGTCCGGTTTGCCTTGGGATAGATCACCCAGAGCATGCTCAACATGGCCAGATCGCTCTCATGCTCGTTGAGCACGTTGCGCAGGGACGCGGCATCGTCCGCAAAGACCAGGGCAATACTTGCCTCACCCAACTCGTCCGCGACGGTGACGTTCTCTGGCAAGGGCGCGACGAGACCAAGCCGATCCGGATGCGATGTCCAGATGGTGCTCTTCGGTTTGATCTGCAGTTTCTGGGCGACCGTCTTGGCGCTCATCGTGGTTCCTTATCTGGGAACGGCCCAATCACTCGTCGAGCGTGGACCGCATGCTTGCCAGGTGAATGCGCGAATGACCGATGAAGACCCGTTCGGTCAGCTGAGCCAGGCTCATCTCGTAGCCGCCAAACGCCGTCGACGTGTGTGCCAGTTGTTCGTCGCTGAGATCACCGAGTGCCTGTTCGAGTGCCGGTCCGTGCGTGCGCAACAAGTCGCGGACCTCGGCTTTACTGACGTTCTGGTAGTCCTGAGCGTGCTGCGCGTTACCCTGATTCACCTGATCCAGCGAGATACGCGGCGCCAGCGAGGCATCGGTCGCGATTTGTCCGATGAGCCGAGTGAAGGCAGGCAAGGCGGACGCGACGTGATGCGCTAGCACCCCCACCGACCAGCCTTCTTCACTACAGATGTTTTGCCACTGATCGTCGGAACAACTCTCGACCAAGTCGATCATCTCGTCATTGACGGCCTTGAACTCGGTCGCGTAGCGCTGCGCGCGGGACGTGACCGGTGTCTCGTCGATGACGAGATCTTGCTCATCGGTGCTCTGCTTGCGGGCGTCGTTTATCAATGGGAACCTCCTCGTTTGATCGATTCACCCGGGCTACCCAGCCCGGTATCAGATCTTGTTCAGGTGAAGTTTCTCCACGGACTTTTCGATGCGCCGTTGCCGGGTCTCGGCTGTTTTGGCCTCCTCGATCGGCATCACAACCCGGCGCCTGTTGCTATAGGAGAGTCCCTCGAAGAAGCGCTTCGCCTCGTCGTCGGCATCCAGCGCCACTTGCAGATCGTCCGGCACGATTACCTCGCGTGGCGTGTTGTCCAGCTGGAGCTCGACCTCGACCCGCTCACCGGCGGCCACTCTGGCGTTCTTGCGCACGTCGGCGCTGACCGGAATCAGGAAGCGTCCGCCCATCGTCGCGACGGTACTGCGATAGGTGTAGCCATTGATGGTCACGTTGACCGCGGGCTTCTTGCTGGATCCAAGTGCCGTCACCACGTCGGGTGGCACCTCAATGCCGGTGGCCGTTTTGCCATTCAGATCGATACTGGCCTCGAACTTCATCGAATCTCCTTCTCTGATGCGGTCGTCCCTTTCACTTCGTGCCCGCCAGGGTATTGAGCCGGTCCATCAGAAAGCGCCGCTCCGGCTCTTGCTCTGTCAGGCTGAGGGCGCGCTCATAGGCGTCGCGCGCTTCCGTCATCAGGCAGAGACGACGACAGAGATCTGCTCTCGCCGAGTGGGCCAGGTAGTAATCGACCAGGTCGCCACGGTCCAGAATGCCGTCAATCAACTCGAGCCCGGCCGCGGGACCATCACGCATGGCGACGGCGACCGCCCGGTTGAGCTCGATGACCGGCGACGGCTCGACACGCAACAACACGTCATAGAGTCCGACGATCTCGTTCCAATCGGTCGCCGCGGAACTCTCGGACTCGGCGTGCACCGCCACGATGGCCGCCTGCAAGGTGTAGGGGCCGAAGCGGCCCGATGATAGGGCGCGCTCGACGAGGCCCGTGCCTTCCGAGATTTGACTCCGATTCCAGAGGGAACGATCCTGATCTTCGAGCAAGATCAGATCGCCGTTCGTCGCCGCGCGGGCGGCGCGCCGCGATTCGTGGAGCAGCATCAGTGCGAGCAGCCCCATCACCTCCGGTTCCGGCAGCAGTTCGTGGAGCAGCCGCGCCAGGCGGATGGCCTCGCCGGAGAGGTCGGGTCTCGTCAATGAATCGCCAGTCGACGCCGAATAGCCCTCATTGAAAACCAGGTAGATGACCCGGAGCACGGTATCGAGCCGATCGGGCAGATCGGCACGGGATGGCACCTGATACGGAATCCCGGCCACCCGAATCTTCCGTTTGGCTCGTACGATTCGTTGGGCTAGCGTCGCGGGCGAGGTGAGAAAGGCGCGCGCGATCTCCTCAGTGGTGAGACCACAGACCTCGCGCATCGTCAGCGCGACGCGTGCGTCTGGTGCCAGGGCAGGGTGACAGCAGGTGAAGATCAGCCGCAACCGGTCGTCGGCCACGCCGTCGTCATCAAGCTCAATCTCGTCATAGGTGACAGTCTCGAACTGCTCGGCGAGCGTGGCCAGGGAGGCGTCGAAGCGCGCCCGACGCCGCACACGGTCGATGGCTTTGAAGCGGCCAGTCGAAACGAGCCAAGCGCGCGGGTTGGCCGGAATGCCCTCTCGTGGCCATTGCTCCACCGCCGCGATGAAGGCGTCGTGTAGCGCATCTTCAGCCAAATCGAAATCACCCAACAGCCTGATCAACGTCGCGAAGACTCGGCGTGACTCGGCGCGGTAGACGTCGTCGACCGTCAGTCGTGCTTGCTCGGGCCGTGCATCTGTCATGGTGAACGGATCCTCACGAGAGTTCTGGCTGATCGTCCTGTCCGTAACGACGCACGTCTCCAGTCTCTGGTTACCGGTTTGCATGTGCGACGTTGTCCGACTCACGTATGGGAGCCGAATCGTTGCGCCGAGCGTGCTCTGGCTCGGGCCGCTTCGACTTCTCGGTTGCGTGGGGTGGCATTCGTCTGAAGCGATCTCAACAGCCATTCCGATACGTGGGTGATCTCTTCCACCGCCGCCTCAAAGGCTGCCTCATTTGACTGTGACGGTTTGGTGAAACCACTGATCTTGCGCACGTACTGGGTTGACGCCGCCCGAATCTCTTCTTCGGTCGCGGGCGGGTCGAAGTTGAAAAGCGTCTTGATGTTACGGCACATCTCAGATTGACTCCCGACACGTAATTCGACGAGGGGAACGATCGACTATCCGACCGGATCGGAATCGACCGCCGGTGGATGGTTTGAAGTGGATGGTCGGCCTGATGACGCGAAATTGATTGGCTGGGCCAGCCGGTCGATGGTCGAATGTGGGCCAATCTTCTCTGGCTGATGCCAGTCGTGGGTATTCGAAGAAGCGAAGTCGGTCACCCAGCAGGGAAGGTGTGCTGCCGATTGTCGCGACGTCTCCGTCTCGCTCGGCCAAACGTTCCCGCGTTACGGCGCTCTGGACACAGACGGGAGCGGCCCCGCCGCCGACGTCTCGTGGCGCACGATGCGTCAACACGACGACCGGCAGCGGAAACTCGAATGCAGCCAGACCGTTGGTTACCAGCTCAAGGCTGTGGTGACCGATCATGACGGCGCCCACGCGCCGTAATTCGCTGCGCCGGAGATCGTACGCTGACACGTCGAATCCCTCGTCCTGCTCGGCCGTTTCGTCATAGAAATCGTTCGTCTTCATCAAACTGAGAACCACGTGTCCCACCTCGTCAGTCTTTTGGCAGGTGCCGCCAAGCGGCGGCATCAGCGACTTGGGCGTGTGAACGAATGTTCTGTTCAATAGTCGAACGGCGATCATCGAAATCGACACTAGGTGGAGCGAGATTGATCGGCGTTCTGCTGGTCGATGAAGTCCTGCACTTCTTTCCAAGCAGGGAACGCCTCTTCGAGCTTGGTCAATCCGGCTGGAGTCAGATGTAGAACGCGCTCTCGTGCGTCATGTTCGGACTGCGCAAAGGCGATCCAACCGTTGCGTTCGAGCAACACCGCGCTGCGAGTCAGGGTCGTGCGGTCGAGTCCGAGCGCATCTGCCAGCCCACTGATCGGAATAGTCCCGATCTGCGAGAGGGCGGCCAGGATGGTGAACTGGGTGGCGCGCAGACCATGAGGGCGCAGCTTCTCCTCGTACATGCGGGTAAGCTCGCGCGCTGCTCGTCGCGCGGCCAGGCAGTGGCACTTGCGAGTCTCAGTCAGATCATACGTTCTGTACATACACATGAGTGTATATACACGCCTGGAGACTGTCAAGAGACAAACGATGATGATTCGCCCGCGTTAAGGGAGATGGACTCTCGGCATCGCGACTGATTCTTGCGCCTGGGAGTGCCGCATCTAGCCCGGACTCCGGTAGTCTGGTATTGTTCAGCGCATTAGGCGTTTCCGCGGTTGAGTCCGTTCGCGGTGGCGCTCCCTCTACAAGGGCACAACCAAGGCTCAGATGATTCCCAGGGGAGAGACAACGGTGTCCGAGCAGCCGGAGCACGAAGGCCAGTCCAATGAAGAGGACCTGTTCGAAGATATTCGCCGCTTTCTGAGCGAGCAGTCAGGCGACGACATCTACGAGGATTTCCGTGCCGCCTTTCAAGGCGCGCGCGGTTTCGTCAACCGCGAGCTACGCGACATGGAAGAGTACAGCCGCATGGTTCGCACGCTGGAACGGTTGCTCGAGGACGAGTTCCCCGGCACTTTCAGCGCGCCGTTGCGATCGCGCCTGGCTGAGACGCTCTACATTTATGGTCTGGCTCATTACTCGCTACTGCAGCAGTCGACTGGCGATGACGAGGAAGAATCGACCGACGAGGAAGATTCGGAGACGGCTCGCCCGTTGGTCATCTACGATCTCTGGTTCCCGCAAGATGTGGCGATCGAGCAGGCGCAGGACGGTTACTACCTACATTTAAGTGACGGACGCATCGATTTGTCCCTCTATCTGGGGGCCGATCCGAACGAGCGCGGGGCGCTGGTGGATCTGGTCGATCATTGGGGCTACGCCGCGGCGAACACTCCTCCCGGTGAGTCCGTTCCGCCGCCGGGCGAGCGCATCACGCCGGTCCTGACCGTCGAACTCGACTACGGTGGCTCCGAGATGGTGGACGCCGAGGATCACGTCGATATCCTCTTCCTGGACAACAACGGCGAGCCAATCGTGCGCATGCATGCTCGTTCGAACGAGTTGCGCACCATCGTCGACGAGCTCCAGAACGTCGGGCGCGACGGGGCGCTATAACCCGAATTCGGCGCGCTGACGACGCGTGAGCGACGCATGCGCCTCCTCTACGGGCGAGATTGCGCCTTCGCTGGTGGTTGGTTGCCGACGGCGCGCAAGTCGTCAGTCACCGGGACGCTGCGCTCTTCGCCACAACCGGCGAAGACCTGAACGATCTCCTTCACGTTCAGCCTGGTCGCTGACTCCAGCGCATAGCCAAGAGTGGCGGCGTATTCGCGATCAACCTCCGGCAATTCAATCTCCGTGTTGAAGTCGACGGCGACCAATTCACTGCCCTCGCTGAAGAGCAGATCGACGCGCCCCTCGATAAACCCGCCATCCGGCAGCGGAACCGAGAAGACCACGTCGCGCTGGACGGAATCGGACGCAGTGGCGCGTCCGATCACCGGACTTTCCAGACAGTTTCGCGCCAGCGCCAGCAGTTCCTCCGCGCCGTCGGGGAGTTGAGCCGTCTCGGCGATCCGGCGACAGAGACTGGCCAGATTACGCGGGCTGTCCAGGTCGACGCGTGACATCACCCGGTGAAATGCCCAGTCGCGTGCCTGATCTTCGTCCGGTATGCGCTGTCGGGCGATTTCCTCCTCATCCATTTCAGACCCGTCCCAGAGACCATCGCCGTCGAGAATGGTCAACGGCAAACCCTGGGCCGCGTGTTCGATGAGCGTTGCGCGCTGTTCGAGCCACTCCGCGCGCCGTTGTTCCTGCTCGTCGACGTCGTTTGCAGTGACCGGATCAGGGTCGGGCGCCGGAATTGGATCGTCGGAGATGAGACTGGTGTCGTACACGCGGAGACTGTCGCTTAGGTGGACCGGGGTGGCGCCGTCGGGTGAGAGGGGTAGGCAGGAAGAAAGTGCCTCGAGCATCCCTTTGGCCTTGTCGCCGTCGAGCACCGCGGGCAGGATCAAATAGTCGCGAGCTCGCGTCGCCGCCACGTATAGCAACCGTCGTCGCTCGGCCTCCTCGTGCAGCGCCTCGCGTTCATTGGCTTCATCGAAGCCGGGCGTCTTGAAATTAAGCTGGCTGGTACCCACGCACAGTTCGAGTCGTCCTGCATTCTGGTCCGGCAGCGCGCCCGCGGTCGTCGGGCGGCCACCGGTATTGAGGTTGGCCAGGGCGACGATCGGGAACTCGAGCCCCTTAGCAGCGTGGATAGTCAGGATGCGCACCACGTCGTCGCGCGCCTCAGCGACTGCTGCGTCCGCCTCATCTCCGTGCCCGCCACTACTGGTGGTCAGCCAGCGGACGAAGGCGCGCAGGCCGCCACCGTGAACGCCGCTGAAGGCGCGCGCTTGATCGGCCACCTTTAGCAGGTTCGCCGCCGCCTGCTGGCCTTGCGGTAGGGTGATGGCGTACTCCACCAGTCGGGTTTCCTCGAGCACCTGGCCAACGAACTCCGGCAGGCTTATCAGGCCGCGAACCTCGCTCAGCCCGCGCAGCACCGCCAGCGCCTCGGTGACCGCGGGAACGCCGTCCTTGGGCTCGACGCGAATATCGAGCGAACCGCGCTCGTTGACGAACTGAAAGAGTTCATCGTCGGAACAGCCAAACGCTCCCGAGCGGAGCGCCGCCACCAGCGAGACGCGATCGGTCGGATCGTCGATCGCCTTCAGGCAGCTAACCAGTTCCTGCACCTCCTGCCGCTCGAAGAAGGAACGGCCGCCCTCGTGCCGGTAGGGGATGTTCCGTTCGGCCAGCGCCTGCTCGTAGTAGCCGATACCGGTGCGGGTTGGGAGCAGGATGGCAACATCGCGCCAGCTTGCCGGGCGAATCTCGTTCGCCTCCTCCACCGGCCAGCATTCGTCCTTGACGATGCGCTCGATCATCCCCGCGAGCAGCCGTGCCTCTTCGGCGCGCATGGCTTCGGCGCCTTTGGCCGTGCCCCGGGCCAGCAGGACGGGTCGGCTCCAACCGATGTGATTCGGGCGGGCAGCCACCAACTCGCCGTAATTGGGCTGAATCCCCTCGAGCGGCTCGATGATCCGCGAGAAGACGTCGTTGACCCAGGTGATGACGCCATCGACCGAGCGGAAATTCTGCTGGATCGAGCGTAGCCCGTCCTGTAGCACCCGATGCTTGACCCATTCGTAGATGGTGATGTCGGCGCGACGGAAACGGTAGATCGATTGCTTCGGATCGCCAACGACGAAGAGCTTCCCCGGCAGCGGCCTCACCGTGCGCCAGTCTTTTTCCCCCGGGTCGTCGCCGGTGAGGTAGAGGACGATCTCAACCTGCAGCGGATCGGTATCCTGAAACTCGTCGACCAGCACGCAGTCGAAGCGCTGTTGGAAGTAGCGGCGCACGTCGGGCTGATCTCGCAGTAGATCACGGGTCCAGATCAGCAGGTCATCGAACTCGGCCGTGCCGTTGCGCAGGCGTTGCTCGCTGTACTCCTGAACGAAGGCTTCGACGAGTGGGAGGATGCCGACTAGCGCGTCGTTGCGCAGCGCCTCCTGATACGACTCCAGTTCCTGCTTGAGGTGCTGACAGATACTCTTTTGCTCGTCACCCGCGCCCGACTGCCACTTGGTCTTGTTCCCGGCCGAGGTGATCTTGAGCGGTTTGAGCATTACTCGCTCGAGTACTTCGGATCGGTCCGCCCATTGGCGGTATTCCTCGAAACGCTCCAGGATCGACTCGATCTGGATGGCGCCCTTGTCCGACCGATCCTTGCAGTCATTCTCCAAGAGCTCGCTCAATCGATCGACGTCCACCTGCAGTTCGGTCAGCATGGTGGGAGCGGAGCGGACCGCTGGTTCATCGAGCGTGAGCGGCAGTTGCGCGCGATGCTGATGCAGTAGCTCGGCGGTCTCACGCAGATGACGCAGCTCGAAGCCGCGGTTGAAGGCACGCCAGAGCGGCTTAGAGGGTTGCGACAGCACGTCGCTCAGCCAGCGTCGATAGGCTTCTTCGAATCCAATCGAGGAGCCGAGGTCGTCGAGCACCTCGAAATTGGGGTCGAGCCCGGCCTCGACCGGGCGTTCGCGCAGCAGGTTGCTGGCGAAGGCGTGGATGGTCTCGATGCGGGCGCGATTGAGGTTGCGTAGAGCGCTGCTGATACGTGTGATCTGTGCCTCGTCTGTCGCGTCGAGCAGCGCGCTCTCCAGACTCTCACGGACGCGGGCCGACAGCTCCGCCGCCGCTTTTTCGGTAAAGGTGATCACCGCCAGCTTATCGACCGTGGCTCGGCCCGAGCGCAAAATCTGGACGATACGCGCCACCAGCACGGTCGTCTTTCCCGTTCCAGCGCTGGCCTCGACGCAGAGATTCATGTCGAGGTTGTGCTCGATCTCGTCCCGTACAGCCTGGTCTATCGGCGTGATGCTCATGTCAATCGACGTCCTGAATGCGCAGGAAGCGCTGTTCGCGTGCTCCGGCCTTGCGCTCAGCCAGCCGCAGGATGCGCTGATCGCAGACCGGCTTGCCGAGACAAAAGCGGCAGTTGTCGCCGTTCTTGCCTGGTTCGGGGTGGAAGTCGCCGCGTGTTATCTGTCCGGTGAGATCGCTCAGGAGTTGCTCGAAGTCTTGCCAGCGGTTTCCGAGCGCCCGGCCGGAGAACCGGATGCGCTTATAGCCGCCACGCGTCGTTGAGAAGAAGTACTCCGCCTCGCCATCCCGCCAGTCGACGTCAATGCCATGTTTCTTCAAGGCATGGCTGGCGGCCAGCAGGTAGATTGGCAACTGCAGCGTGGTCCCCTGCGTGAACTGATCCGCCCCATTCTTGCCAGCTCTACCGGTCTTGTAGTCGATGACGCGAAACGACGTTTGGTCGTCGTCGAGATCGATGCGATCGATGCGGCCGTGGAACCGGAGCTCGCCGCCCTTGAACGAGACGCTTACCGGCTCGTCAATCGAAAAGCCGTTGCCAGTCTGCTTCTCGCCAAACCAGGCCGGACCGAAGCGAACCTCAAAGGCTTGTGGGTGAAGCTTGGTGACCTGCTGGTCCTCCAGTTCGAGCTCCAGCCAGTGCTCGAGGTCTTCGAAGATGGCCGCCTTGTCGAATGCCCAGACGAGTGGAAAGCCGCCCTGCCCCTGTCGCTCGGCCTCGGCGAAATGCTCCTCCGCGACGGCTTGCAACTCGGGCAGCAGGTGGGCCTTGGTGGAGGGGCCCTGCGCTAATTCAGCACTGAAGCGACTGAGAAAGTGTTCGAGGATGTGGTGGATCAGCGAGCCGCGATCCAGCGCGCTGAGTCGTTCAGTCGTCTCCGGCTCCTCGACCTCCTCCAGCCGTAGCACCGCATGCAAGAAGTAGCGATAGGGGCAGGTGGCATAGGTCTCAAGGCGTGTCGGCGCGATCGAGCGAGAATCGCGCGAGACCGAAAGTCGCCGTTCCGGATCGAGCATGCCGTCCCATGCGGTGAGCTGATCGGAACGCCAGCGCGCGTTCCATGCTTGGCGGGCGCGCGTGAATGTGCTGGAACGGCGCAGCAGGCAGGCCGTACCCAGCTCCGCGGACGTGCCGATCAACGTTCGATCGAACTCGCTTGCGGTTAGCGAGGCTTCCGGCAGCGCGGCGCCGAAGCGGTTGGCGGGAACACGCTCGAAGATCTCCGGTGGCAGGCTGTCGATGCCCGCAATGGTGACCGATTGACCGGTCAGCGTCTCGGCTGCCGCGCGGAAGAAGTAGGAGGGGAGCATCGCGCGCCGACCACTCGCGTCGCCACGGGAACAGCTTAGCTGCAGCCGCTCACGCGCGGCCGCCACCGCGAGAGTGAATTGCAGGGGCTCAGGATCCGGCCCCCTGGCGCGCAACGCGAGCGATCCATCGATCACGCCGTTCAATCGATCGCGTTCTTCGTCGAGCAACAGTGCGTCCTGCCGTGGCGGGGAGGGGAATGCGCGTTCGGTCAGTCCCAGCACGATGACGGCACGAAAGCGCAGATGACGCAGCGAGTTGACGTCCAGCACGTTGACGCCCTGGCGAGCGAAAGCGCCTCTGGGCTGCTCGAATAGCTCGGAGCTATCTATCTCGTGTAGCGCTGCGAGTACCGACAGCACGAATCGGGAGAAGGAGATACTCTGAGACAGTTCTTCAAGACTGTCGAGCCGTTCCAGCCGTTCGATCACCGGCTCGATACCCTGAATATAGTCGCTTGCCAACCCGCCAAGCCTCGCGCGATACGCTTCCCAGTTCGCCCGAGCCGGCCAATCGTCCAGCCGTGGGAAGAGGTCGCCAACGAACTGCTGCAACTGTTCGATCTCCGCTAACCGGCTGGCGAGCCGGGCGCTTGGCTCTTCGGCTTCTCGGGTGTATCTGGTGCGGAGCGCATAGCCATACTCGCGCAACTTCTCGAACCAAGTACCCCCGCCTTCGATGATCCGCGCATTGCGGGTGATCTCGTCCCAGGCCGCGGGCTGGAATCCCCCGTAGAGTTCCAGGGTCGAGGTTGGCAGTCGCGTTTCGGTCAAGAACTCCATCACCGAAGCCCGAGTCAGCCGGGAACCGATCAATGAGAGGAGCGCCCTCAGCCTGCGTCCGACTGGATGTTCGCTCAGCGGCCGGCCGTCGTGCAGGTAGACCGGAATACCTGCCTGACCAAAGACCTCGTCAATCAGCGCGCGATACGGTTCGGGTTGTCGGTAGGCGACGGCCATCTCATGGAAGCCGATGCCTTCCTCGGCCCAGCGCAGGCAGGCACGGGCCGCTTCGCGCACTTCACGGGGCGTGTCCGGCGCCGAGACCAATCGCACCGAGTGGTCGAACGGTGCGGGGTTGCCGCTCGGTGGGTCGAAGAGTCCGGACTGCAGCCGATCGAGCGCTGAGGTGACCTCGCCATTGCCGGCCAGCCGCTCTTCGACCGCTCCATGCCTCGCCAGCCACTCGTGCAGGTCCGCGTGATCGTCGCTGGTCTCGGCATTACCGTCCGGCAGGTAGAAGGTGACGGTCACCCGCTCCATCAGCCGTTCGAGCAGCCGCTGCTGGATGCTCGTCGCGCCCCACATGCCGTAGACCAGCAATGTCGTGCTATCGAACCGAGCCGGGTCGGCGAGACGGATCAGGTCGTCGGCGCCGTGGAACCCTTCTCGACGCTGCTGCGCCAAGCGATAGAGGGACGAGATTTCGGCCAGCTTTCGCGTGCTCGAATCGTCTGCTCCGTCGAGCCTCGCGACTGCCTCGGCGAAGCTGTCGGCGTCAAGCCCAACGCCACGCAATTCGTGAAAGAGGCGCTCCAACGCCTCGGCAAATCCTGGGGCTTGCGCCACGTTCTCGAAGTAGCCCTGTGCCTGTCCGGCCGTCTCCTGGGCGATCAGACGGTCGCCTCCGTGTGGGAGCCGCGTTGTACCGTTGGCATGAACCGCCGCCGAAGCCAATGAGCTTGCCAGGTCGTGCATGGTCATGAGCCGAAGATTGAGCAGGCCGCCGTGAAGCTCGGCGAGTCGGTGACGCAGATAAGGGCGCAGCAACGTACTGCCGATCAGGATGGTCAAAGGGGCGAGGGGTGACTGCCGTCGCAATGCGCGAACGTCGTCGGCCAGACGCGCCTCGAGTGCAGCAAGCGGTCCTCGAATAATCTGCGGCCTCACTGCCCCGTTCCCCCTCGATCATGGTGCACCATCGCCAGGCAGGTTCACGCGGTCGGGCTTTGGAGCGGTCAGGTCACGATCCATCGCAGCCTACCACCGGGTCGCGGAGTGTCGCAACGCGGATGGTGTGACATTCGCGAAACATCGCGTGTAAGGGGGTTCCGGTGCGTCGCCGGGTCTCGTATGATGGATCCTCGCAATCTACCGAAGTCGTTGTGCACGCGCTGGGATATTAGGGAGAGACGCCAATCTATGCAAAGCGAACGGAACATGCGTTACACACCGGAGATGGCAGTCAAGCTGCGGATACCCTCCGACGTTCAGACTTCGCCCGACGGCAGCAAAGTCGCCTTCGTCGTCGCGCCGATTGCGCACGTGGAGACGAAGCCACTCTCGGAGATCTGGCTGGCGGATATCTCGGGCGAAGCCAATCCGCGACGCTTTACCTCGGCACAGGCTGAGGAGCGTATGCCACGCTGGTCATCAGACGGCGGCAAGCTTGCCTTTCTGTCGGATCGCGCGGAGCGCGGCAGCGCTCAGGTCCACGTGATCGACACCGGTGGCGGTGAGGCCCGTTCGCTAACCCAGCTTCGTCGCGGCGCCGACCAGATCGCCTGGGTGCCTGGTGATGAATCGATCAGCTTCACCGCCGACCGGCTGGTGCTGGCGGGCCAGCAGGACCCACCGGGCGATATCTACGTCGCCAGCCAGGCGGATCGGCCGCGTGTGGTCGTCTCCGTCCCATTGGAGGGCGGTACCCCACGGGTCATTGGTCCGGCCGCTGGACATGTCTGGCTCTATGCCTGGAAACATGATGGGAGCGCGGTCGCGACGGTTACGACCGGCTCGAACCGGCTTGACGACACCATCGGCAACGTGCATCTGTCAATCGTCGATGTCGCCGATCATGCCGAGCGGAACCTGGCGGCTCTCCCGTTCGTGCCGGACGTGCTGCAGTGGTCGCCTGACGGCGCCCAGTTAGTGATGATCAACCAGACCGGCGAGCATCCGGACGACACGCGTGTGATCCTGATCGACGTCGCCAGCGGCGATTCCCGCACCATCGAGCCGGGCGACACGACCCCGTCCTGGGTCGCCTGGGTGGGTGACGGATCGAGCCTGCTGGTACTGACCGCCGAGGGGTTCTGGACGCCGATCGAGCAGGTCGACTTGAAGACGCATCAGACTCACCGACTGGAGCTACTGCCGGAGGGTGGTACCGTTGCCGGAGCATTCAGCCTGAGCGCATCCGGGAATGCGATTTCACTGGTCTGGCAGGATCCGCGGACGCCGCCCGAGGTCTGGGCCGGTGCGCTTGACGGTCCGCTCAAGTGCCTGACGCACCTCAACCCAGAGCTGGACGGGGTGGCTGTCGCCAGCATGGAGGCGGTCGAATGGCCCGCCAGCGACGGCATCATGATCGAAGGCTGGCTGGCGCGTCCGCTGGGCGCCGATCCGGCTAAGCCCCTACCCTTGATCGTGCACGTGCATGGCGGCCCGACGGCTCGCTGGGGCGGGACGTTCCGTGGCAGCTGGCACGACTGGTGGCAGAACCTCGCCGCCGCCGGGTATGCGGTCTTCCGGCCAAATCCCCGCGGCAGCACCGGGCGTGGCGCGGCCTTCACTGCGTCCAACCGCAACGACCTCGGTGGGATGGACTTCGACGACGTGATGCAGGGGATCGATTGGCTTATAGACTCCGGCGTCGCCGACCCCGAGCGCATTGGCATTCTCGGCTGGAGCTACGGCGGCTTTCTCACCGCCTGGGCGGTGACGCACACCGATCGCTTCAAGGCAGCCGTGGCCGGCGCCGCGGTGACCAACTGGCCCAGCAAGGTGGGCACCACCGACATTCGCCCGATGAACGAAGCGCGCTTTCCCGGTCCGCTGCATCAGGAGCCGGACGCCTTCTGGGAGCGGTCGCCGGTCCGCTACGTCGGTAACGCCAAGACGCCGACGCTGGTGGTGCATGGCCAGGCCGACCCGCGCGTGCCTCCCACCCAGGGAGTCGAGTTCTACCTTGGCTTGCGCTCGGCCGGAGTGCCGACCGACCACGTCACCTATCCACGCCAGAAGCACGGCTTCCACGAGCGGGCTTACCACCTCGACCTGCTCCAGCGCATCATCGCCTGGTTCGATGAGTGGATGGGAGACGGGGAGTAGCGATACCATCAGGTTTCGGACGGATAAGATGGCGGTTACAGATGCCCGTCTCCGCGTACATGTGCAAAATCTGTCGGGGCAGACACCAAAGTCTGCCCCTCTGCCGTCACCGGTCAACGCACCTTGTTACCCAACCGCTTCGTCAAACATGACGGCCGCTCACCCCGTTCGAGCAACTCACTTCCCCTTCTATCGCACGAACAGCACGATCGACCCGGCCAGTAACGCGCCCATGGAGATGTTGAAGATGCGCGCCGAGCGGTCGCCGCGCAGCAGGCGTTGCAGGCTAGCGCCAGCTGCGAGCCAGACGAAACAGCTTGGCAGCGCCGCGAGTACGAAGAGTGCGGCCAGTGGCACGGCTCGCATCAGGGCGCTCCCGGTTTCCGCCTGGAAGTAGGTACCGACCGCCCCAGCGCAGATCAGCCACGCTTTGGGGTTGATCCACTGAAATACAGCCAACCCCCAGAATCCCAGATGCATGCGCTCGGCTGACCCATCGTGGTGACCAGATGTCGCGATCTTCCACGCCAGCCAGAGCAGAAAGGCTATGCCGCCCCATTTGAGGACTTCCAGCACGATTGGGCTGGCCAGCACCAGGCTCCCGAGTCCGAGCGCTACCACGAACATCATCGATCCCACGCCCAATACCTGCCCGACCAACGCCGGAAATCCACGCAGCACCCCAACCGCGGCGCCGGTAGACGTTAGAATCAGATTACTGGGTCCCGGTGTTATGGAGGCCACGATAGCGAAGAGCACGAAGGCGATGGCATGTCCGGCGGTCATTGTGGCGACTCCTTCTTATCCGGGAACGACCGGGGGTGGTCCTTATGCTGAGCAATGCTAGGCAGTCGAGCGGCGTCGGTCTTGAACGATCGTGCGATGATTCGGACGGCAACTGGCTGCGCAGCTTTGGTCCGGAACATGGCGTCGAGTTCTTCGAAGCCTGGTTTCAGCGCTCCGGCTATCGCAAGCATCGCCATGACACGTACGCGATCTCTCAGACGACGCGCGGCGTGCTGGCGTTCGACTACCGCGGCTCCGGCGAGGTCAGCATCCCGGGCCGGGTGGTGGTGCTCCACCCTGACGAGGTTCACGACGGTCATGCCGGAACCGACACCGGTTTCGGCTATCGGCAGCTCTACATCGAGCCGATCTTGATCTTCGAAGCCGTGCGCGTACTGCGCGGTCGGTCCGCTGCGTTGCCCTTTGTGCGTAACCCGGTCGTCGTAAACGCCAAACTGTCGAACGCGGTGACCGAAGCGTTCGATGGTGGACGCGAGCCGCTGGCTATCGACAGCCTGGTGCTGCAGTTGGCGGAAGGTCTGTTGGAGTCAGACGAATCCAGTACGCACGTGCCGCTTCCGAGGCATCTCGATCTGGCCGCGATTCAGCGAGCCCGCCAGTTTCTCGATGCCGAGAAGACGCGCGTGGTGCGTTCGGAAGAGCTCGAGGCGGTAACCGGCCTCACTCGTTACGATCTGTCGCGCCAATTTCGTCAGATGTGTGGCACGAGCCCCTATCGCTATCTGCTCATGCGGCGGCTGGATTTCGCGCGCGAGCAGATGGCTCAACAACGCTCGCTGGCGGACGTGGCCTTCGATGCCGGATTTGCCGATCAGGCGCATTTCACACGAGCCTTCAAAGCGGCGTACGGGCTCACTCCCTCACAATATCGTGCGCTTCAGTAGTCTTCAGTTCCCACCCTGATCGATGATCCTAGGGGCAGGTGCAATGCCAGCCTTTTCCTGGCGATCGATCCTCCTGGCACCTGGTCTGCGCACCCACTAGGGTGGCCGCTCGCGTATCGCGAGGGTTCTCACGTCGACGCCGCGCCCGTCGGCATCCAACCCATCATTACGATCTCGTTCAGACACACCTCGGAGGATTGTCATGCCAACCAACATCGATCGAGACCAGGTGCAGCAGCTTGTACGCGAAGGTGTTTCTCTGGTTGAGGTGCTGCCCGCGCGTGAGTATGAGGATGAGCATATTGCCGGTGCGATCAACATTCCCGTAGCTGAGTTGGACGAAGAGGCACCACGACGTCTGTCGACGGATCAGCCGGTCATCGTCTACTGCAACGACCGTCAATGAGATTTGAGCGCCCGGGCTGCGTGGCGGCTCGATTCGCTCGGATTCACCAAGATCTATCGCTACGTTGCGGGTAAGAAGGACTGGCTTGCATTCGATCTACCCACAGCAGGCAAACGCGCGGACCAACCACGTGCCGGTTCGCTCCTCTATCGAGACGTTCCGCTCTGCTCCCCCAATGAACGCCTCTCCGACGTTCGGGAGCGGCTGGGAGAAACTCCGTGGGACGTCTGTGTGGCGGTTACTGAGGACCGCGTGGTTCAAGGACTGCTCGCCCTGGAGGAGCACGTCAACGACGAGGGGCCGGTGAGCACGTTCATGCGAGCCGATTCACGCACGTTCCGGCCATTTGTCACGCCCAAAACCATGCTCAAAGCCATGGAGAACCAGAAGATCGACATCGCACTGGTGACGACGTCCGCCGGGCAGTTGCTGGGCGCGGTACGCCGAGCAGATGTCGCGCAAGCGGCTGAACGACATTAGTGACCAGCATTACCAACGAGGAGGCACCCTTGGCGGCCATTACCTTTGGCTTTCATCTCTCGACCGAAGAGCACCCACCGGCCGATCTCATCCGCTACGCGCAGCAGGCAGAGGCGTCCGGTTTTGAATTCGCCACCATCTCGGATCACTTCCACCCCTGGCTCGACGATCAGGGTCAGAGCCCGTTTGTCTGGAGCGTTCTCGGCGCGCTCTCGCAGGCGACCACGAATCTGCGGATCGGCACCGCGGTGACCTGTCCGATCATCCGCTATCGACCCGAGTTGATCGCGCAAGCGGCCGCGACCACCGAAGTGATGATGCCGGGACGGTTCTTTCTGGGGCTCGGCACCGGCGAGAACTTGAACGAGCACATCGTTGGGCGTCACTGGCCGCCGATCGCCTTCCGGCGCGCTATGCTAGCCGAGGCGGTCGACGTCATCCGTGCCCTCTGGAGCGGCAAGCTTACAAGTCATCATGGGAAGTACTACACCGTCGAGGACGCCCGCATCTACACCATGCCAGAAGATCCGCCGCCGATCTTCATTGCGTCCGCGGGCCCACGTTCAGCCGAGACTGCTGGACGCATCGGTGACGGACTCATTACCATCGCGCCGGAACCCGACCTGCTGAAACGTTTCGATGCGGCTGGTGGCAAGGGCAAGCCGCGCTATTGCCAGATGACGATGTGCTGGGCCAAAGATATGGACACCGCCAAGAAGACCGCCTACAAGTACTGGCGTACGTCGAGCGTGCCTGGCTCACTGCATCCGAATCTGCCATTGCCGGGAGATTTCGATCAGATCAGTCAGTTATCCAGTGCGGACTCGCTGGTGAAGAAGATTCCGATGGGCCCGGACCCGGAAACCTACGTTTCGCGCCTGCACAAATACGTCGACGCTGGTTTCGATAACATCTTCCTGCACCAGATCGGCCACGACCAGGACGGCTTTTTCGACTTCTTCAGTCGAGAGATCCGCCCACGTATCGAGCGCGAGCTGGCCTCCGTGCGCGCGGCTTCCGACTGAACCACGTCCCCCAGGTCAATCTGAACATGCGCGGGCCGCCTCATCGAGTTTGCCCGTTTCCCTCGCGGCATTGCGCTTCAGACGAGATGCTCGACCTGAGTGGAAGCGTCGGCACTTTTGGGCAGGCGCAGGATGAAGGTGGTCCCCCGCAGGGTTTCACTCTCCACTGAGATGGTGCCGCCGTGCTGTTCGAGCATCTTGCGCGTAATGTATAGGCCTAATCCGGTTCCGTCGGCCGTGCGTCGCGCCATCTCGCTGCGGGTGAAGGGCTCGAAGAGTCGACTCTGCTCTTCCAGCGACATGCCGATTCCCTGATCGCTGACCTGGACAACGGCCTCGCCCTCGTCGTCGGAGACCGACACCCGAACCTCGCCACCCTTTGGTGAGTACTTCAGTGCGTTCGAAATGAGGTTTGAGAGAATCTGGTCCAGCCGGTCGTAATCCCAGACCCCCTCGATCGGGGTCGGAGCATCCAGCACCAGGTGGTGCGAATCACGCCGTTCGATCGCCTGCTCGAAGCGCGTCAAAACCTGGCGTGCGAGATTGCTCAAATCCATCGGGCCGGGCCGCAAATCTAACCGTCCCTGTTGGATACGGGAAGAGTCGAGCAGGTCGCTGAGCAGCACTTCCAGTCGTCGTACCTGCTGCTGCAGTTCCTGAACCGATTCCTCCAGGTGCGATCGCTCCATCTCCGGCCGGTGCAGATACCGATTCAGCAGTTGCACGTACCCTTTCACCGTCGTCAGCGGCGTTTTGAGCTCGTGTGAGGCGATTGACAGGAACTGATCGCGGACGTTCAGCGCGTCCTGAACTTCGCGGTAGAGGTGAGCGTTTTCGATAGCGATCGCGGCAATCTGCGCCAGTTGCAGCGTGATCTGCTCATCGCCCTCGCTGAACTCCCCCTCAACCTTGTCCGAGAGTTGAATGAGACCGATGTTCCGCCCGTTGCGATCCGCCAGCGGCACGGCGAGCCAGCCGTTGAGCGGCGGGTGCTCGCCCCTATGGCTGCCAAAGGCCCGATAGTCCGGATGGGCTTCGAGCTCTGTCTGGGTCAGTCGCATCGGCCGATTCGTTTCGCAGACCAGATGGTAGATGCCGGAGCCGTCTACTGGCGCGTCGTAGTCGCGCCACCCCTCGTATTCTGGGGAGAGCGATCGTGCGGTGATCGCCTGTGCCCAGTTTTCGCCCTGCGTGAGGCTGGTGACGGCCAAGTTCGCACCGATGACTGCACGCGCTTGGTCCGTGATCTCCTGCAGCACTTCGTCGAGTGACAGCCCCGTATTGATCAAGACCGAAGCCGCCGTCAGTTGACGGAGTTGCTCGGCCTGTTGTTCCGCGCGACGAATGGCCGCCTGAGAGGCGCGATAGAGTCGCCCATTGTCGATGGCCAGCGATGCGCGATTCGCCAGATCCTGCATCAGAACCAGATCGGCCTCACCAAAACGACGAGCAGCGTTGGTCGAGGTGAAGGACATCACACCGATGACGCTGCCATGGGCGTGGAGTGGAACGTTGATTACCGATGTCAGGTTCGCCGTACGCAAGATGGCCATTTCATCCGAGTCGCGAGCCTGAAGCCACAGGCGTTGATGTGAGACGGAGCCAACGATCTCCGGTTGACCGGTGCGGAAGACGTATGGAACGCCGACCTCTCGGTCGGGATCAAGGCTGAAGCGCTCCTCGAACCAGCGGGCGAACTCCGCCCGGGAAGGGTCGTCGACTGCCAGCGCGATCATGCGAATCTGTCCCGAATCTTCACGGATGAAGATGCTGCACCAGTCTGCCAGGGCGGGAACCGCGTTCGACGCCAAATCTTTGAGCGTACGCTCATAATCCAGAGAGGACGCCAGCACGTTACTGGCGTCGGCTTCGGTTCGAGCCGCGCGTTCGGCTTCAGCCAGGCGACCCCGATCGATGGCGAGTGCCAGTCGATCCGCCACGATCTGCAGCAGGCGTAGATCATCGGAAGTGAACTGCCGGAACTGGACGCTTCCCGCGCGTAGCACACCGATCACCCGGTTCTCGATGAGCAGCGGAACCCCGACCGCCGAGCGAACTTCGGATCGCAGCAGCGGACTACGAAGGTCGGATGTCGATACGTCGTCGATAATCATGGGTTGACCACTGCTGGCGATACGGCCCGACATGCCTTCGCCGAGGGTCGAATGGAATTGGTTGACCAGATCGATCTCTTCGATGCCGCGGGCGACTCTGACCTCCAGATGCTTGCTGTCCTCCGTCTCCAGCAGAATCGCCAGCGTATCAACGTCGAGCAGGTCTCGAATATCGTCCAGCAGTCTGCCCAGCAGATCGTCGAGGGCCAGGTGGGCCAGCCTGCTGTCGGTGACCACCTGAAGCCTGCGTGCCGCTTCGGCTGCCTTCTCCGCCACCTGTCGTGCCGCCTGCTCGCGAGCGAGCAAGTCTCGACGCTCGGCTTCGGCCCGTACCCGGTCAGTGATGTCGATGGAGTAGCCGATGAGCCCCATGGCTGCGCCATGCTCGTTCCGCAAGGTTGACAGAGAAAGATGGGCGAAGACCTCGTCGCCGTTCTTCCGCCGCATCCGAACTTCGATGTCAAGAGCGCCACGTTCCTTGAGGGGAGCGATGATGCTGTCCCGCAGAAACTCGCGATCCGTTTCGGCGTACAAGATAGCGATTGGCCGGCCGAGGATCTCATCCAGGTGGTAGCCGAAGAGACGCTCCGCGCCTTTATTCCAGCTGGTGATGTTGCCGTCCAGATCGGTCGAGACGACGGCGTCGTGAATCTGGTCGAGAATCTGAGCCTGCTGGCGCAATGATGCTTCCGACGAGCGTAGCGCCGCCTCCACTCTGCGCCGCTCGATCGTGGTCGCCAGCACGCCCGCGATGGCCTGGAGGAAGTGGACGTCATCCTGGCTGAAGTGTCTGAGCGTTCGCGAGTGCACGCCGAGCACGCCAAAGGGATGCTGTAGATCACCGATAATCACGCTCATGCCGCTGATGACCCCGTGCTCGATCAGCAAGTCCGGCCCGCTAAACCGAGTTTCGGTGCGCAAGTCTTCGACGATGACCGGTACTTGTGACAGGAGGGTGAACCCAGCCTGCGAATTCGTACCACCGTCGACAATGGCATTCCCGACCAGCCCTGGTTCCCAGCCAGTCCCAGCACGCAGCCAGAGCCCCTTCCCAGCCGGTAAGCGTTCGAGAATCTTGGCGAAGTCGACCTCGAGGGTGGTAGCGAGGGCCTGGCTCGCACGAGCGAAGATGTGATCGAGATCGATACCTGAGAGTGCGTCGCGACTGATCTCGGCAATCACGGCCTGCTGACGAACCCGGGATTCCAGTTCGTGCTCGACCTGGCGTCGTCGGGTGTAATCGCGCATCACGGCGATGCGTCCTGCGGGTTTGCCCTGCTCGTCGGTCATCTGCCGAACCGAGCCCATCACGATGATTGCGGCGCCATCCCGCCGGAAGTGGCGTGTTTCTCCTTGCCAGACGCCGGTAGTCGAAAGCGCGTGATTCGCTGCCTGGGCCTGATCGGGGCTGAACCATTCGAAGTTCGTGATCTCGTGCATGGTCCGGCCGAGCACCTCGCTCGCCGTGAAGCCAAAGAGTCGCTCAGCCGCCGGATTCCAATAGGTGACGCGGTTCTGGTCATCGATCGTGACGACGGCATTGGTAACTTGTGACAGGATCTCGGCTTGAAAGCGGAGCTGGGTCAGGTCCTGTCGGCGACTGGTTGTGTCTTGAAAGTAGATGAAGAGACCGCCTGGCGAGGGGTACACGTGTACCTCGTACCACGTCTCCAGCGGTTCGAAATAGGCTTCGAACTCGGTTGGCTCCTGTGTTTCGAGCGATCGACGATAGTGGTGATAGAAAGGGGTGCCGACGGCCTCCGGGAATTCGTTCCAGATGATCTTCCCGATCAGTTCATCACGATCCCGGCGCACAAGACACGCGCCTGCGTCGTTGACGTAAGTGTAGCGCCAATCACGGTCGAGAATGAAGATTCCGGTGGTGATCGTGTCCAGAATGCCGGCGAGATTAACGGCGGACGAGCCGTCACCAGCGTTCAGCGTGGCTTGAAGCCGCGCCTGCGGATCGCGTCCCACAATTCACGCTCCTAAGATGTTGGTGACGCAAGCGCACCGCTAGGTCCATGGCGGACCGTTTTCACGATCAAGAACCCTGCCATGAGCTTTGTCAGTGGCGATATCTACGAGACACATTAATGAAGACTCGCGAAGGTAACACAGTATCTTATAACATTATCACGATTAAATAACACCCAAACGAGGCATTGCCGAGAACGCTCACCTCATGAACGGGAGATTCATTGAATCGCCATAACGGACGACGGCTTGCAATCTCCACCCGGCGTATCACATGATCGTCTACCAGGAGACTCTCGAACGTATTACGCCGGATCAGCTTCAAGGTTTCTTTCAGGGATGGCCGAATCCGCCATCACCCGAGGCGCACCTGCGTCTACTTCGGGGGAGCGAGCACCTCGTGCTCGCGCTCGATAGCGAGACCAACAACGTGATTGGATTCGTCACCGCCATTAGTGATGGCGTGCTGAGCGCGTACATTCCGCTGCTCGAGGTCCTGCCGGATTATCAGCAACACGGGATCGGGACCGAGTTGATGCAGCGAGTGCTCGCTAGGCTGTCGTCGATGTACATGATCGACCTGGTCTGCGATCCTGATTTGCAGGCCTACTACGAGCGGTTCGGCATGCAGCCCGCTTCCGCCATGATCATTCGGAAGCGGCAATTTCAAGGTGAATCTTGAGTGCGTCCCTCTATCCGATCCTGGTGGCCAGCAGTTCCGGCCGTCTGCCCAATTCGCCGCCTCCGTGCATGAATCCTATCCCCTGAGCGCTCGTCGTCGCGCGGTATTCCGTCAGAGATCGGTCCTCCTCCGCGGTGGCTGACGGCGCGAATCGATACCTTCCGTAGATGCGTTATAGTACCAGTGCAATTGAATGGGTCAGGAAGTGAACGGCGGCCACCGATTGAGCTGATGACGGTGAGCCGTCGCCAAGCATGCCGCGTAACGTCAAACGGCTCGAAGGGGACTGAGAATATGAACATGAGCTGGCGCGATGAGCAGACGGAGCAACTCGTGCTGGAGGATATCTCTCTCGAGGAGCCCTGGGCGCTGCTCGAACGATTCAGCCAGCTGGTTCGCTTGTCCGGAAGCGAGGATGAACAGCAGGCGGTGAACTACATCACCGGGCGTCTCACATCATGGGGCGTACCCTTCGTGGTTCATCATCCGACCTGCCTGATCTCGCTGCCCGGTCCGGCAACGCTGCGGACGGTCGGTCCGAATGGTCGACGCTTTACAGTCAAGACGTCGTCCTTCTCACCCTCCACCGATGGCGAGGAGATCACTGCTGAGTTGATTTATGTACAGGGGAGCCAGGCTAGCGGCATCAACGACCTATTTGGTCCGGGGCGCACCGTGTCTCAGCAGGATCTGCGCGGCAAGATCGTCATGACCGAAGGACTCGGTATTGCCGCACGCGGCATCGATCTGGCCGGAAGCGGCGCGGTTGGTGCCGTCTTCATCAACCCCGGCCAGCGGATCCATGAAGGTATCACCACCACCTCCTGGGGCTCACCGGATCTCGAATCCCTGGGCAGAACGCCACCGGTGCCGGTCTTCGGTATCAACAAGCCGGATGGTGAAGCGCTCAAAGCAATGCTCGCCGACGGGCCGGTGACTGTGGCTGTCTCCAATAAGGTCGATACCAACTGGCGGCAGATTCCGGTTGTCGTGGCTGAGATCGCCGGAAGCCAGGCGGCGGACGAGTTCGTCCTGTTCCACGGACATCTTGATTCGTGGCACGTTGGCATTGGCGACAACGCCACTGGCGACGCGACCCTGCTGGAACTGGCGCGCGTGTTCCACAAGCATCGAGATCAGTTGGCACGCACCATTCGCATTGCCTGGTGGTCGGGACACTCGCATGGTCGCTACGCCGGATCGACCTGGTTCGCCGATACCTTCGCTCAGGACATCTCGGCTAATTGCGTGGCCCACGTCAACTGCGATTCGCCCGGTTGTCGCTGGGCGACCGAGTACCGCGACGTCTTCTTTATGGCAGAGGCCGAGGGCGTGGTGCAGGCGTCGGTGAAGGACGTTACCGGTCAGGAAGCGACTGGCGGCCGTCCGTTGCGCGCTGGTGATTGCTCCTTCAATAACCTCGGCGTCAGCACCTTCTTCATGCTCTCCTCAACCATGCCGGTCGATCTGGCCCAGGAAAAGGGCTACTACGCGGTCGGCGGTTGTGGCGGCAACATCGCCTGGCACACCGAAGACGACACGATGGAGATCGCCGACCCAGACAACCTGTTGCGAGATATGCGGGTTTACGCGTCCGCGCTGCTCCGGGCGATCAACTCGCCGGTTTATCCGCTGGATTACCGCGCCACCGTGCGTGACATCGAGCAGAATGTCGTCCGCTATCAGGAGGCGGTCGGTGAGGCGTTCGATTTCGGTCCATCGCTGCGCGCCTGTGCCGATCTGGGCCGAACGCTCGAGTTGTTCTACAGCGAAGCCACGTCGGCGATGGACCGTGCGGTTGACGACACCACGGTACGGCAGATCAATGCCTCTCAGAGACTGTTGGCGCGTTCGCTGGTGACGGTCGGCTACAGCCGTGATGGTCGCTTCCGGCAGGATCCGGCTCATTCCATCCCGGCGCTGCCGGATCTCGCACCGGCGCTGGAGCTGGGCAAAGAAGCCGAGGGGAGCGATCGCTACCACGTGCTGCGTACTCACCTGACCCGTGGGCAGAATCGGCTCGTCTGGTCACTGCGGCAGGCCGAGCGACGTATCGCCGAGCGGATCCAATAAGCTCGTATCGACGTCATGGTCAACAGGACCCAGCGGATGCTAACGTGTTTCGAGGGTCGGAAACTCGCGATGGGAGAGTTCTTATGGCGATGGTCGATACGGTCACGAACGAGAATTTTCAGCAGCGAGTGCTGCGGTCAACCACCCCAGTGCTGCTGGATTTCTGGGCGGAGTGGTGCCCACCCTGTATCAAGCTGGCCGCGACGCTGGAGGAGATCGCTCAGGAGCGTTCGGGCGTTCTGACGGTCGCCAAAGTCAACGCCGATCAGCACCCGCAGCTCGTTGCGTCATTGCGCGTGACGAGTATGCCGTCAGTGCTCCTGTTCAAGGATGGCAAGCAGGTCGAACGTATCGTCGGGGCCTTGCCCAAACAGCAGATTCTCGATCGAATCGCGCCACACATCGCATGATGAAGTGAGGTTGTATCCGCGTCAGGGAAGGTGTTTTGACCTTCCCTGACGTGATCATCACGTTGATTTTCCAGAGTTCCTAAACGTTTGCACTCTGCGGTACTATTCAGGCCTTGGGAATGAAAGACCCGTGGAGGGTGTTTACCGGAATCATGGGGATTCTGTCTGGGCGCTTGAGCGCCAAAGAAAGTGGCGCGATAGACGTGGCAGCAACAGGAAAGCCGAGCATCTTCGAGGGGCGTCTGAAGCGGTTCAATTCGCTGGCCATCCCGAACTACCGAATGCTTTGGGTTGGGATGTTCTTCTCAATGGCCGCCATGCAGATGAACATTATCTCCCGTTCGTGGCTGGCCTATAACATCTCTGGATCCGGGCTTGCACTTGGCCTGGTGGCGCTTGGACGCGGGTTACCGCAGTTTCTGCTGGCTCCCGTCGGCGGCGCGGCGGCGGATCGCTTCGACAAACGCAAGTTGCTTATCGTGTCGCAGTTCAGCATGGTAGTGCTGTCGCTGGCAAACGCCGTCCTCGTTCAACTCAACGTCATCCAGATTTGGCAGCTCATCGTGCTCGGCGTCTTTCAGGGGATCATCTTCCCCTTCACCATGCCGACGCGTACCGCATATATTGCCGACGTCGTCGACGAGGAGCGATTCCCGAACGCGCTGGCGCTCGACTCGACCGGTCGTAATCTGAACCGCGTGATCGCGCCATCGCTGGGCGGCATTCTGATCGCGATCAGCCCGACGTTGGCCTTTTACGCTATCGCCATCTTCTACCTGCTGGCCGCGCTCACGCTGATTCAGCTTCCATCGGTCAAACCACTCCAGAAACGTTCCCGCAGCATTGTCAACGACATGATGGTCGGCTTCCGCTACCTACGTAGCAGTACCCCCCTGATCGTCCTGATTGGCATGGCCTTCGCTCTCGTGCTGCTCGGTGGCTCGTTCCAGCAGCTGTTACCGGTCTTCCAGCTCAACGTGCTCCATGTCGGCCCGACGGCTTTGGGCTTCATGTTTGCCGCGGTAGGGGTAGGCGCCGTCTTTGGCTCACTGGCGGCTGTTTGGGCGGCCGAATCTCAGAACAAGCGTATTATTCAGCTTGGTGCTGGGATCGCGGTTGGCGTTTTCCTGGCGTGCTTTGCCTTCTCGACCAATCTCGTGCTGGCGATCGCATTCCTGGTGCTCGTTGGATTCATGACCGACGGTTACTTCACCATCAACCGTATTCTGGTGATGTTCGAGACCGACAAAGCGTTCTACGGCCGGGTCATGAGTGTCTACATGATGACCTGGTCGCTGATGCCGCTGGCTCTGGTGCCGATGGGCATTTTGGTGGACCGCGTCGGGGCGCCGGCCACGGTTGGCGGAGCGGGGATCATCCTGGCCTTGCTCATTGCCTCCATTACGGTCTTCAGCCCCTATGCTCGACGGCGAGACGAGCCTGTGGTCGTCACAGCCATTGCAGACCAGGTCGTTCCCGTACGCGGAGACTAGCGGATTGTTGTTATGTGATACTCACGAGGGGCCGTAGCGATTCAGTGAAAGAGGAGGCCACGGCAACCGACGATGCGGTAGACTTGAGTTCAGCGCCGTCGACCCGCTCCTGGACGCTGCCCTGAACCGACATCTGCCGGTCTACCTCCTCGACAGACGGGGCGTTGATGAGAGAAAAGACCTGGTACCGGTGGGTCGCTGGAATCCTCTCGGCACTGCTGCCGGGGATCGCGACGACGATGGTCAACAACGAGGCAAAAGCGGTTATCCTGTCTCTGTTTGCCGCCATCATCGTCAGCATCATCGTACGCGCGTGGTGGTCGATCGTCGTCACCGCGGTCGGTTTTCCGCTTGGCGTCGCCATCTCTCAG
Source organism: uncultured Chloroflexia bacterium (assembly GCA_963782955.1). Lineage (GTDB taxonomy): Bacteria > Chloroflexota > Chloroflexia > Thermomicrobiales > Thermomicrobiaceae > CALAGB01. Next base: position 145,164 of record CAWALJ010000006.1, read on the forward strand.
CTCACCGGCAGTACGGGACCAGTTTGGACAAACTCCTGGCTTCCCATCACCATTGGCATTGCGCTGCTTGCCGCCGTTGCGCTGGCTGCTGCTCGTCACCTGCTCGGTGGATCGCGAACCAACAAACCCCACTCTCCAGAACACCAGAGCTGAGCACGAATCCCATCGTGAGGTAGACCTTCGCGCTGAGTGATGAACTGAAGATCGGCGTGGTGCGCAGGTGGGCTAATGCCGAGGGGCGGTCGACGGGGTGGGCGCGTTCGCCAGAATGTGCCCGAGAATGCGATGCAGGTCGGCCAGATCTTTATCGGAAAGGCTCGACAGAGCCGCTTCCAGAAAGCCACGCGACGCCCGTGAAATCTCACCGGTCGCCTGCTGTCCGCGCTCGCTCAACTCGAGACTGAGTCGACGGCGATCGAGCGGATCATCCTTCCGCACCAGAAAATCTCGATCGACTAGCCGATCCACCTGCTGACTGGCGGCCGACGCACTGATCCCCATGTGTTCCGCGAGCGTCCGTAGATCGATACCCGGATGAGCGCGCACGCGAAACAGGATTCGCAACTGGGGGAAGTTGATGCCCATCTCTTCCCAGACTTGCAGGCGCATTGGATCGAGCAGACGCGCTGCCCTGGCGTAACGCGTCACCGTTTCCTGCATCAAGTTGTTGCCCGTCTCATTCATGCTCCAATTGTACCCGCCAACGGGGATTTTATGCTGCAGGAACACTTAACAATTCCATAGTGTTGTAGGATTAAGGTCTTGGGAATCATTCCCTTGGGAGGAGTATCTGCGGGCATCATGAGGTTCCAATCACGACGGTCGAGCGGCCGGGGCGGACGAGCGGTTTCAGTCGAGACGGAGAAGTCCGAAGCGTCGCACGAGTCCGGATTGTTCAACGGGCGGCTCCGCTCGTTCAATTCGCTGGCCATTCCAAACTTTCGTGTGTTGTGGCTCGGGATGCTCTTCTCGATGGCTGCTATGCAGATGAACATCATCTCGCGTTCCTGGCTGGCTTACCACATTTCCGGCTCGGGCCTGGCCCTGGGGTTGGTAGCCCTCGGACGCGGTGCACCGCAGCTGGTGCTCGCGCCTATTGGCGGAGCCGCCGCCGACCGCTTCGACCGACGCAAACTGCTCATTGTGTCGCAATTTAGCCTGGTGGTCCTGTCACTGGTCAATGCCGTGCTGGTTCAATTCAACGTGATCCAGGTCTGGCAGCTGGTGGTGATCGGATTTGTGCAGGGGATTATCTTCCCCTTCACCATGCCGACACGCACCGCCTATATCGCCGATATCGTTGACGAGGATCGCTTTTCGAACGCCCTGGCGCTCGACTCGACTGGCCGCAATCTGAATCGCGTGCTGGCTCCATCGCTGGGGGGCTTGCTCATCGCGGTGAGTCCGACGCTCGCCTTCTATGCCATTGCAATCTTCTATTTCCTGGCCGGGCTGACATTGCTGCGTCTCCCATCGCCCAAGGCCGTGCAAGCGAAGACGCGCGGTGTCTTGACCGACGTAGCCATTGGTTTCCGCTACCTGCGCGAGCATGGCGCCCTGATGCTGCTGATCGGGATGGCCTTCGTGTTGGTGCTACTGGGGCGACCGTTTCAACAGTTGTTGCCGGTCTTCCAGATCGACGTGTTCCACGTTGGTCCGACCGAGCTCGGCCTGATGTTCACCGCGGTTGGGGTGGGTGCCGTCTTTGGCTCGCTGGCTGCCGTCTGGGCGGCTGAATCTCCCAACAAACGCTTAATACAGCTCTGCGCTGGAATCGCCATTGGTGTGAGTCTCGCGCTGTTTGCCTTCTCGAGAAACTACCTTGTCGCGTTGCTCTTCCTGGTGCTGGTCGGCTTCATGACCGACGGCTACTTCACCATCAATCGCATTCTGGTGATGCTCGAGACGGACAAGGCGTTCTACGGCCGCGTGATGAGTATCTATATGATGACCTGGTCGCTGATGCCCCTGTCACTGGTGCCGATGGGCATCATGGTCGATCGTGTCGGCGCCCCGCTGACCGTGGGTGTATCTGCGCTCATCCTGGCCGCGTTCGTCGCCGCCGTCACTGTCTTCAGTCCGGATCTCCGTCGACGTGAGGACCCGTTACCCGCGCCGGTTCCATCCGACTGACGCCAATTTGCCCGAGCGGTGTATGCTAGCCGGACCATCATCGGCCTGGCTGGCATATGTTGCGCCCGGATTGTGTGCCAATTACGCTTGTTTGCGACACCATAGATCTGATCTGGCCCACCCACTACTCGTCAAAGAGATGAGCTCGCGGAGGCGACTGACCAGATGGAAGTCAACGCGCAGCCGACAGGCGACCTCGCCTCACACTTCACCACAACCACCTTTCGCTGGCCGTTTCGGCGCTACCAATCCCTGGCGCTCGACGGATACGAGCGTGGCCGCGCTGCTGGTTCGCGTCGCTCCTACATCGTCATGCCGCCTGGTGCGGGAAAGACCGCAGTCGGGCTGGAAATCGTCCGTCGTCGTGGCGAGCGAGCATTAGTTCTTACTCCGAATACCGCGGTGCAGGCCCAATGGCTGCGCCAGTGGGAGGATTTTCAACCCCACACCGTCGATGCCAGTGCCGAGGTCGATCTCCGCTCGCCAGTGACCGTGCTTACCTATCAGGCCATCTGCAACGTCAATCGAGACGATCGGGATCTGGAGGAGCAGGCTCGAGCGCTCTGGTGCGATGAGCTTCAGCGAGAATCGGGGCTCACACCCGACGAGGCCGAGCAAAAGATCGAACAACTCGCCGCGGCTGGCACCCGCCAGTTTGAGGAGGCGATAGCGGGCTTCCGGCGCCAATTGCGCAAACAGGTGGGGCGCGATGGTGACAAAGACGAACTGCTGGCGCTGCTCCATCCCAACGGCAGGGCGGTTATCGAGCGTATGAAAGGCCGCGGTCCCTGGACCCTGGTACTTGATGAATGCCACCACCTGTTACAGATGTGGGGCTCGCTGGTGCGGGCGCTGGTACAGGAGATCGGCGACGAGACGTTCGTGGTCGGCCTGACTGCCACCCCACCTGGAGACATGGATCCCCACGAGGCGAGTCTCTATCAGTCCATCTTTGGTAAGGCCGACTTCGAGGTGCCAACTCCTGCCGTGGTGAAGGAGGGAGATCTGGCGCCCTACCAGGAGTTGGTCTATCTGACCCAGCCGCTGGCGCATGAACGTGAATTCATCGCCGCGCAGCACGAGCGCTTCGAGGAGCTGCTGACTCGCCTGATGGATCCAGACTTCGCCGCCCGGCCATTCATCGACTGGATTCGTGCCCGGGTGACCGAGCGAAAGACCCGAAATGGTGCGCAACTGAGTTGGGCGCGCTTCGAGCGGGACGAGCCGGACTTGTCTCAAGCGGCACTGCGGCTCTTCTGGGCGAAGCGCATTGATCTCCCGGAAGGCGCCCGCCTCGGCGAACGACACCGCCAACAGCCCACGGCTGACGACTGGGTGGCCCTCATCGACGATTTCTGCACTGGTTATCTGCGCAACAGCACCGACCCCCGCGACGCGACTGCCTGGCAGGAGATTCGCCATGCGTTACCGTCACTCGGATACGTATTGACACGACAGGGAATCCGCTCCTACGTCTCTCCGGTCGATCGAGTCCTCTCACTTTCGGCCAGTAAGGCGGTGGCGGCCGCGACTATTCTCGAGCAGGAGCAGTCCGCGCTGGGTAACGATCTGCGCGCCTTGATCCTCTGCGATTACGAGCGCGCCGGGAGCGACGTCCTCGCCAAACTGCGTGGGGTGCTCGATCCGCAGGCAGGGAGTGCCAGCCTGCTGCTGCAGCAATTGATCGCAAACCAGAACGTGGCAGCGCTCGCTCCGCTGTTGCTGACCGGTCGCACCGTGGCCTGCTCGCGGGCGAGCGCGACCTCTCTATTGCCCTGGATCGAACAGGAGGTTCCCGAGCTTCGGGGCTTGCTCGCGACCGATTCCCTATTTCAACCCATGAGCGGTCACGTCGACCAGCAGTGGGACGAGGTGGTGGCGATCCGACCATCGCATTCCTGGTGGCGCCCGCGTCACTACGTGCCACTGTTGACCCGCTATTTCGAGCAGGGGCAGTCGAATTTACTGGTCGGCACGCGCGGACTGCTCGGGGAAGGTTGGGACGCCAGGCGCGTCAACGTGCTGCTCGACCTGACGACGGCCAGCACCAGCACGTCGGTTCACCAGATGCGCGGAAGGTCGCTCCGTCTCGATCCGGCTTTGCCGCGCAAAGTCGCCAACAACTGGGACGTCGTCTGCGTCGATCCCGAGCATCCCAAAGGGATTGCCGACTATGCGCGGTTCGTGCGCAAGCACCGCAACTACTACGCGCCGACGCCCTCCGGTGAGATCGAATCGGGCGTCTCGCACGTCCACCCTGGGCTTTCGCCCTACGGTCCGCCAGCAGAGGAACGTTTCGGTCAGATCAACGTCGCCATGCTCACCCGTGCAGGAGCACGCGATACGGCCTATGACCGCTGGAGGATCGGCGAGCCGTACGAGAACGTCGAGGCGCGAACGCTACGCGTGCGGATTGGGAAGCCGATTGGCCTGCCGCATCAGCGCTTGGCGCGTACTGACGGTGGCGCGGCGCGCGGTCTGCGCCTGCGTGCCCTCGGCGTTGTGGCCACTGCCGGAGCCGCGGCAATTGCGCTGGCATCCGTGGCGCCGGATCTGGCCGGTATCGTCGGGGGCGTGGTACTGGCCGGAGGCGGTGGAGTTTGGGTCAACCACTCGTTCCAGGCTACGGTCGATCGACTCGGGCCATCGGACGCGCTTGAGGATTTGGCATCCGCGGTAGCCGATGCGCTCCGAGTGACCGATGGCATCTCCAGATCACTCGGCCCGGAATCGCTCCGTGTGGTCGTGCAGGATGATGGGTTCTATCGTTGCTTCCTGGATGGTGCGAACCCCGAGGAAAGCGTGCTCTTTGCCGAGTCGATGGACGAGTTGCTTTCCCCGCTGGCCGCGCCGCGCTACATCATTCCGCGGTACGTGTTGGATCGGCCAGGTTCACGACTCGAGACTGCGCGGCTCGCGTTGCGTCTGTCCGCTGGCAAGCGAGCGGGCACGCGGATGGTCTATCATGCCGTTCCCGCCTGGCTTGCGGCCAACAAAGAGCGCGCGACCGCCTTCGCCCACAGCTGGAACCGATACGTTAGCGCCGGTGAGCCGATCTACTGGAAGGATCCGCAAGCACAGGCGATTCTCGCTGCACAACGCGGTGAAGATCCATTCGACGTCACCACTCAGATGCGTTCCCTCTGGCGTTGAACGCATTTCTCTCCAGCAATACCCCACGGACTGGGACTACCGCACTGACCAGCGAACCTTTTGTCCTGCGCAGAAATCAAACCCTTGGGCAATACCCGCTTCCTTATATGCTCCCTACACTGAAGGTAGATCGATAAGGGGAGCAAATTCGGATTCATCATTTCATCATTATTCGCGGGATGTTGGAAACGGAGGGGGGCCAATGATGCAAGACACGAAGCGAATCGTTGCGGAGCATGTGCTCCAGGTATTCATTGCCGCGACGGTGCTTCTGACGCTGGCGTTCATCCTACTTGGACCCCACGCGGGTAGCATCGTCTCCTGATCAAGCGGCCGGACCGAGGGAATTCTGGTGATTTTCCGGCCTGCTTAGGCAAAATCTGGTTGCGTTTCGGCTCAGGATCACAATCCTGGGCCGTTCTGTTTGTGTGAAATTCCTCGCGTGTACGATGATTTCGGCGAAATCCACCATTTCTAGCCGATTGGAACGGTGTGGCCGCCACCCACGGTATAAGCATTGACGGTTAACTGAATATCTGTTAGGTTCACTCACTGCACACCCACCGGTCGATGAAGCCCGGGTGCGTTCCGATGCTGAAAGGGAGAGAAGTCCCGATGCATCCTTGTATCGAGGTCTTCACGTAGGTTGTAGTAGTGCTCACTGGCACGGGGCGTCAGGTAGGGCAACCGGAATCGGCCGTCCACAGAGGGACAGAGATCGATCCACACAACCGCGGAATTTGGCCCTGCCGTAGAGGATTCGCTCGTGCTTCAGCTCTGCCGTATACGTTCTGTTTTGCGTTGAAACGGAGGTGGCGGGCTGAGTGGCAGGTGTGGTGATGCGCCGACCGGCGATGACGCGTTCACCCATCAGTCGAGTCTGGCTCTTTTGGATTTCTAAAGGATTGAACTTTCGCGATGCTCGATATTCTCGGGCCATTGCTGGGGCGAGAATGTGGCCTGAGGTAACACGTCAGCGACCGCCGAGAGTCGTCCGTTAGTCAGAACAGACATCAAACTTACGCGCGACGGGGGCGCGGTGTGCCGACCCCGATCATCGCGTCAGTTGACTGACCGATTTGCACGAGCCGGTTAGCAAATAGGTCTGTATGGTGGGATGTCGACCACAGTTCTTCGCACGGAGGTTCCGTGCGATGGGAACGATGAGGAAGGTGTGTTCGAGCATGGCAGAAGACCCTCGATTGGTGGTTCTTCAAAAACATTTCATGGCTGGAGATCTTAGCCGACGCGATTTCATGAAGCGTGCCGCGGCGCTTGGGTTCAGCGTCCCGGTGATCTCTGCCGCGCTAGCCGCCTGCGGCGGAAGCAGCAACAACAATAGCAATTCGACGGCCACGACGTCTGGGAGCGGTTCGACCTCTGCACCGACTCCGACCACGGCGATTACGATCAATGAGAACGCTTCGCCGGCGGCAGGGGCCTCCCCCACCGCGGCGTCGACGCAGGCATCGAGCGGTCCTTCAGGAGGAACGGTCACGCTGGCACGCGGTACTGACTCCGACAATCTCGATCCGGTGACCAACGACGGCAACGTCAACATCTGGATCTTCATGAACATCTACGATCAGCTCATCAAAGTGGCGAACAACGGCATCGATCTCACTCCGGGGCTTGCCGAGAAGTGGGATGTCTCGACTGATGGAGCGACATTCACCTTCCACATTCGGAGCGGCGTCAAGTTCTCCGATGGCACCGACATGAAGGTGAGCGACATTGAATGGTCCATTAATCGCGCGAAGAACGATCCGAGCAAGCTCTGGACATTCACGCTCGATCAGGTGGACACCATTACAACACCGGACGATTCGACGGTCGTCATCAAGCTGAAGCAACCCTGGGCGCCGTTCCTGGCGGACATCTGCATGTTCAACGCGAGCGTCATCTCGCAGGCGTTTGCCGAGAAGATCGGCCCGGACAAGCTGGTCGATCAGTGCATGGGCACCGGGCCGTTCGCGCTCAAAGATTGGCAAAAGTCCGTTTCCATGACCCTTGAAAAGAACCAGTACTACTGGGAGCAGGGTCTGCCGAAACTTGACTCCGTGGTGATCCCGATCGTGACCGACAGCAACAGCCGTATCCTGCAGCTCAAGGGTGGCACGGTCGAGGGAATCATCGGTCAGAACGACATCCCGCTCAGCGCGGTCACCGACCTGCAGAACACGTCGAACCTTCAGGTCTACAAATTCACCTCGACCTACAACAACTTCATCGTGCTCAACTGCCGCAACGCACCGTTGAGCGATGTGAAGGTACGCCAAGCGCTGAACTACGCGACCGACAAGCAGTCGATCATCAAGTCGATCCTGTACGGCAATGCGGAGTTTTCGAACAGCTTCATGCCGCGCGGCGCGCTCTACTGGAACCCTGATCAGCCGGGCTATCCATTCAACATCGACAAGGCCAAGACGCTGATGAGCCAGTCGACGGTTCCGAACGGCTTCTCGATGGACTTCCAGGTCCTTTCCGGTAACCAGTTGCAGCTCCAGATCGCCACGGCGGTCAAGGCCATGTGGGAGCCGATCAAGGTGACCGTTAACATCTTGCAGCTCGAGCAGGGCGTGGCGACCGCGAACTACCGTGGAAACAAGTTCCAGGCCGATCTCACCGGTTGGACCAACGACATCGTCGACCCGGATGAACTGGTCTCGTACGCTATCCTGCCGGAGTCGACGCAGAACTATCACACCGGCTGGACGAACCAGCAGGCGATCGACCTGGCCAACAAGGGCCGGACGACGCTTGACCCGACGCAGCGCAAGCAGATCTACTATCAGATCCAGCAGATCCATATGGATGATGCGCCGTGGATCTACCTCTACGTGCTGCCGTACGTCGACGCCCTGAACAAGAAGGTGCAAGGCTACTTCCACCATCCGATGGGTCAGTGGGTCTTCACCAACATGTACGTCCAGAGCTAGGTTCGACTTGACAGAGGAGCGGGCGGCAACGCTCGCTCCGACTTCTCTGGGAGCGAATTGTGTCTCGAGGCCAATACATCATGCGCCGTCTGGTTCAGATGGTGCCGGTGCTGATCGGGGTGACGATCATCGTCTTCACGCTGGTTCACCTGATCCCGGGCAGCCCCGCGGCGGCGATGCTCGGCCCGAATGCCAGTGATGCCGCCGTCGCTCGCCTGAACACACGCCTGGGGCTCGACAAGCCACTCTACGTCCAGTACTTCTACTTCGTGCGAAATCTTGCGGAGCTCAACCTCGGGACCTCGACGAAGTTCAGAGTACCGGTCTCGTCGTTGATCTTTCACCGGTTGGGTGTCTCGCTCTCGGTCGTGGCTATGACGATCGTGCTCACCATCATCGTGTCGTTACCGCTTGGTATTCTGGCGGCGCTGAAGAAGGACAGTCTTGTCGACAACGTTGTCCGCTCGGCGCTGATGATCACCATGGTGATGCCAGCGTTTTGGGTCGGCATCATCCTCATCATGTTTTTCAGCATTCGGCTGAAATTACTGCCCGTGTCTGGCTACGGATCGAATCCAATCGATCACGTCAAGCATCTCTTCTTACCGGGACTCACCATCTCGCTGGGTCTGGCGCCGATCCTGATTCGTTCGCTCAGAACCAGTATTCTGGAGGTCATGCAGACCGAATACGTGAAGACCGCGCGCTCGAAAGGTCTGACGGAACGAGCGGTCATCACGGTCCACGTACTGCGGAACGCGCTGATCCCCACCGTCACGCTGTTGGGAATCTCGGTCGGATTCCTGATGGGCGGCACGGTGATCGTCGAACGTGTCTTCTCACTACCTGGAGCGGGTGCGTTGCTGATCGACTCCGTCTCGGCGCGTGATTATCCCGTGGTGCAGGCGGCGACGCTGATCTTCGCGGTGCTGGTCATTACCGTGAATCTGGTGACCGACATCATCTACTCGTTCATCGATCCGCGCGTGAGGTATAGCTAAGCCATGGAAGTGAGAGAAGGCAACCCGGCGACCGCCGAGTCCAGCACGACTTTGGCTTCGCTTGCCGCTGCGGCAGAGAGAACCCGCCCGGCGCTGTGGCAACGGATGCTGCGAAACCGCAACCTCATGCTTGGCCTGGGCATTATCTTGATGATTCTGGTGCTCGGGCTTGCGGCTCCGCTGCTGACTCCGTACAACCCGCTTGCGCCAAACTTTTCGGCAACGCTGTTACCGCCAAGCCTCCATCATCTGTTTGGAACCGATGATCTCGGCCGCGACATCTTCACCCGGGTGTTGTATGGCGCGCGAATCGATCTGCGCGTCGGCTTGATCAGCGTGATTTCGCCGTTCATCATCGGCATCATCCTTGGGTCCGTTGCCTCCTACTTTGGCGGTTGGGCCGACACGATAATCATGCGCCTGCTCGATATCGTGCAGGCCTTCCCCTTCCTGGTGTTGGTCATCGCCATTGTGGCGATCCTTGGACCCGGCCTGAACAACATGTACATCGCGGTGGCAATTACCGCCTGGATCGTCTATGCGCGTTTGATCCGCAGCGAGATTCTGATTCAGAAAGAGCAGGAGTACGTGATTGCCGCCAAGGCGATGGGCAGCTCGAGTTGGCGGATCATCACCAAGCATCTGTTGCCGAACACGATTACGTCGTCAATCGTCTACTCGATGGCTGACATCGCGCTCTACATCCTGCTGGCGGCGGCTCTCAGCTTCCTGGGCCTCGGTGCCAAGCCGCCGACGCCAGAGTGGGGTGCGCTGATCACCGAGGGCCAGAGCTACATGACGAATGCCTGGTGGATGAGTGCCTTGCCGGGACTGGCGATTGTCATTACAGGCATCGGCCTGAGCCTGATCGGCGACGGACTCTCCGATCTGCTGCGGCCCAGCGGGCGCTGAGCAGAGCGACCCAAGCCCTGCCACATTGCACGGCAAACGAAACGGGGAGGCGAAGTCGCCTCCCCGTTGCTGTTCGCGGTCAACCTAGAGCTCAGGATCAGGAATCTATCGGCTCTTGGCCGAAGCGCTGCTCCACGTTGTTGAAGCGGTTCAGGAATGGCCAGAGCGACTTCGCGTTGTTGGTCGCAATGCCGATTTGCTCGTTAGTGATCTGGTTTTCCATGATCACCGTATTCAACACCGCCGCGTTCGGAACCTCGGCACCGACGATAATGCCGAGACCCGGTCCTTCTGACTCACTGCTCCCGATCTGATTGAAGTAGATCATCGTGTTGGTCACGATGTCGCCAGCCTCATTACTGTGGACGACGACGTCGGCATACGGGCTGCCGTAGACAATGTTGAACGACACGCGGTTGCCGGTGACGATCGTGTTCGGCTCGTCAGCCGCGATCACGATACCGGCCGGGTTGTAGCCAACGGTGTTGCCCGACACCACGTTGTTGTTGACGCCCCCGCCGGGGTTATACGCGGCGACCACGATACCGCAGCCGTTGTAGTTGTACATCACCTGGTTATTCAGAATGCGATTGTTGTTTCCTGGAAGGAGCTGTCCGGGATTCGGTGTTCCCGGGCTCAACGGACCATCGTCCAGGACGGCAATGCCGCCTCCACCGTTATTTTCGACGATGTTGTTCTGGATGACGCTAGAGGACGTGCCATCGAGTTGGATGGCCTTGGTCTCTGGGAAATCCTGGCTCTCGCCCTGCTGCGCATTGTTCGAGACCGTGCTGTTCTGAATGGTCACGTTGGACGTGTCTTGCGCGAGAATTCCGTGATAGATCGCTCCGGTGATCGTCGCTCCATCGATGGTAACGTTCTTCACGCCGGGGCCAATATACACACCGATGTCGCAATTGCTTGCATCGACCGTTCCGGTAATGTGCTGGCCCGGAGCGGCGATGATCTCAGCCCTGAGGCCAGTCGATCCCGCGACATAGGGACAGCCATCGGCGAGGGCGACGCCGCCAAACCCGATACCGAAGAGCGCGAACTGTCCAACTCCCAGCAACACGCTGATGATGGCGATCGCAAATTTCCGCATTCCACATTCTCCCGATTACCCATAAAATCCGTCGGTGACGCGCGGTGAGCCTAGCCCCCCTTCTCCTTATGAGCAGACGGCCGTCTGCCGATCAGTTTCCCCAGGTTGGAATCGTTGCGGTGGAGACGGCAGCGCGCTGCACTATGCCGTGAAACCACGAGTAGAGCGTAAGGTGTCCGTACACTCGTGTCAAGATGACGAGTGTACGGGTAAGGACGTATTCCGGACTTCCCCGATCAAGACGACATTCCTATGAATATGGGCACAATTGTCATGAAGTGGACATCGGCTCTTCGCCGAACCATTCTTGGCCGCAGACTCAGCATCGGTCCCGGTCGCCCTGGACGAGGTGACGATGTCAGCTCAGCGGATATCGTGCGATCCGTCGTTATTCAGCGAATCCGGGCACCTCGACTGGCAAGCGACCACGCGGTTGGAGGCGTCCGGCCAGGACGTCGATGGCGGCGCGAATGCTCGCCTGGTCGGCCCCGTACGCGCAGCCGAGTGCGCTGGCGGTCGAGAATGCAGGGAGAACGTATGGGCTGCCGAGACTGATTACCGAGGTGGGCACCAGCTCGCTCAGACGCTGCACCAGCCGAACTTCTCCGCCACTCGCGTCGATACTCTTTGGGTCATACGCGCGCACGGACGCCACGGTCAGCAGCGTGGCTCCTCGAGTGTCGCCGCGCTCGCTGAGGATGCCCGTTATCTCCTGCTCGGTTGGGTTCGCGCTGATCTGCAGAATGCGCGCGCCGGGCAGCGCTCCCTGCCGCAGGAGCCGCGCCGCCTCCTGCAAGACGCTGGCGCCAGTGGAACGCCGAAAGTCGGGCGCCAGGACGAGCCACGGAGTGCCCTCCGGCCGTGCCAGATTGCCCGAAACAGCCGTGAAGGCCGCTTCAGCGATCTGACGAGCGACGTCTCGGTGACCTGGGTCGGCACAGACGGCATCCGCCTGCTCGGGATCGAGTTCGCGCCGCTGAAATAGATCAAGCCGTTCTTTCATCGCCAGGATACGATGAACCGACGCGTTGAGCTGGCTCGCGGGCAAGCGGCCACTCCGTGCCGCGTCCAGCAAGGCCGCATAGCAGATCTCCGGCTCGGTGGTTAGCACCAGATCGGCCCCCGCCAGCACGGCTTGAACCGATGCCTCGCCCGGGTCGAAGTGATGTGCGATGGCGTACATGCCCATGGCGTCGGTCACGATCAAGCCATCGAATTCCATTCGCTCGCGCAGCAGACCAGTCAGGGCCGGCTGGCTCAGCGTGGCGGGCAAACCCGACGGGTCGACGGCCGGGAAGACGATGTGGGCGCTCATCACACTCTCGACGCCTGCGGCGATCGCCGCCCGAAACGGCGCCAACTCCACCCGCTCCATGCGCGCGAGATCGTGCGGCACGCGTGCCAGATCCAGGTGCGTATCGATCGACGTGTCTCCATGACCGGGGAAGTGCTTGGCACAGGCCAGCACGCCTTCTGCCTGGCAGCCCGAGATCCAGGCACGCGTCAGATCGCTGACGAGCTGTGGATCGCCGCCAAAGGAGCGGACGTTGATGATCGGATTGTTCGGGTTGACGTTGACGTCCGCCACCGGCCCGAAGACGTGGTTGACTCCCACGGCGCGCGCCTCGATGGCGGTGATTCGACCATGCTCGCGAGCCAGTTCGGTCGATCGAGCGGCGCCTAGCGCCATCAGTGCGGGCAGATGGGTGGCGCGTGGAAGGAGTCGTCCGGCGCCAGCTTCGAAATCTGACGCGATGAAGAGCGGGATCGGCGACAGCTGTTGCAGTCGGTTGACCATGAGGGCCGTTTCGCGGGGACCATCCAGATCTGGCCAGCAGAGGTAGATGCCGCCAATCTGGCCGTCGCGAATCATGTGCTCGACACGATCCGGCTGCTGGTAGAAAAGGCTGTAACACAGCTGACCGACTTTCTCAGCCAGCGTCAGTTCTCGCTCGAATCCGCTCGTAATCAGCCCCCCTATCCTTCGTTTCGTACCCATGGCTTGCGCGGATCATCGCAGGTGAATGAGTGGCTGTACAGCAGAGGTGGGCCGTGGTTTACCCGTGCTGGACTCTTCGGCGAAAAGGGGATCGTCTTGTCGATCCAGCTCCGTGCTAAACGACTAAGATACGTTGGACGTGGTGAACGAGGGCAATCGCCCAGACCGAGAGCAGGGGAGCAGCAATGCGCAAGATCATCGTCTCTGAGATGGTTTCGCTGGATGGCGTGATGCAGGCGCCAGGTGGCAAAGACGAGGACACCGACGGCGGTTTCGAGCATGGCGGTTGGACCTGGCCGTATTGGGACGACGAGATGGGCGTCCATTTCGGCCAAACGATGTCCGAGTGCGACGCTTTTCTACTCGGCCGCAAGACGTGGCAGATCCATGGCGGCGCGTTCGAGCCGATGCCGGATGATGACCCGATGATCGGCGTGATGAACACCATGCCGAAATACGTGGTCTCCAACACCCTGGACTCGGCCGATGCCTGGCGGAACTCGACGCTGATCAGTGGCGACGTGGTGGACGCGGTGCGTCGCCTGAAAGAGCAGGATGGGAAGAACATCGCCATCGACGGCAGTAGCGTCCTGATCCACACCCTGGCTCAACATGGCCTGATCGACGAGTACTACCTGATGGTCTATCCGGTGGTGCTGGGTGGCGGCAAAAGAGTCTTCCCGGAAGGGGGCCGCATCAATTTGAAGCTCGTGGAGGCTAAGCCGCTTGGTTCCGGCGTGGTGTTGACGCATTACACGGTTGAGCAGCCGGAGTAGACAGAGTTCTGACGTAACGGCGGGCGCTCTGCCCGCCTCCGTCTCCTGGACGCATGCCAAACCGTCAGACCACAACCAAACCCAGCAGTGTAGGGGCCGGACCTGTGCCGGCCTTCGTCAGTCACGGGCTTGCGTCACAAGCGTGTCCAAATGAACCCTGCGGTGTGGTGACGGCTCGTACCCACTGAGTGGGTGATGCCCGCCTTCGTCATGAGACTGAGCATCACTCGAACCGACCGGTATTGACCGGCGGAACCCTGAAGAATCGCATTGCGGAACGGGGCTTTTGCGCGATCGACGGCTGAATGTTGGATTTCGGGGCGAATACGAGCGCGAACTTCTTGATATATTGGCATTGAAATGCCTTGTGCTACCTCAATGGTCACCGCAATTGCGTATGGTATCTGGTCTTCTCAATTGTCCCAGGCGTCAGCGCGACAGCCCACCCTTATGGAAATCTGGTCGCCTTCTGAAAATACCGTAGCTCTGTCGCCTTCGAACACTTCGTGCTGCAAAGTACCGCGCCTACATGCTTGCCAATCGCACTCCTGTCTTTCCACTCTCAACAACTCTCGGAGTGCCTGTGACTCCGGCTCAAAATAGAGTGCGGCACGTCTGTACTTCTGATGCATTGCATTGATTGGGGTGACCCATGCAAGTGTTATGGTGAGCCGCCTGTGAGTTTTGATTCCGCTAAGAGACGGAGGGAGCGGCAATCTGTACGTTGTGCTGTCGTCCGCCCCTAGTGAGGCGCAGCCAATGGCAGTTGCTCGGTTTTCCGCGCACTCAACAGAGCGGGGCAGATCAGGCTTGCCGTACCCCAGGAATCTTGATGCATACTCCCTGAATCGCACGGTTTGGGCATTATCTCCAAGGATTTCTTGAAGTAGAGCGATTGAGTCTCGCCATGAAGCGCCATGAACTAGCAATGCCTTAATCAAAACCGCATAGTAGTCAGTCTTCAGAGATTCGCCGCCCGGTTGTTGTGCCAACTCTGCTATTACATCGAACAGCTGTGCCGTTGAGTGACTCGCGATTGCCGCAGCATTGCTAGTTCCTCGCAAATACCTTGTCGAATGCAGGTCTCCATCTGTTGAGCCAGGTGACGCGACTCGTTGGCCTGGCGCGACGGTGGATGAATCCAACCGTAGAATCACCTTTTCGCTTGTTTTAGCAAGCTTCTCAAGAAAAAGCTGTCGTCCACCCGGCATTAGAATGTCGGGCTTGACGGCCCGGCGGAATCCCATTCCCAGTCGGTTAATCGGACTTGGAAGGCAATTGGATGATAAAGCGTTGATTCGATATCCGAAGACAGGATTTCGAGATGAGTCTTCATGGGACGCGGCAACAGTGACCGCGTTGATTGCTTCCGCTGGAGATATGAGGCGGCGATGACGAACGTTAGACGCCACTGCTGAAAATAGTCTGCGCTCGAGTTCACTAACCTCACTGCTCCGTATCGTGCCGAACTTCCCATCGATCTCAATGTCGGCGGTGCAGTTCCCAATGCTCACGATAAATAGGACACGGTATTTCCATGATAGGTAATCGATCAGCCGGGCAAGAGGGCTCACAGTCCGATCAAATGGGTGGGACGCGTCACCGATGGACAGGTTGACTACCCTCACACTGGGAGCCGCCGCCTCGCCGCTAGCATCGCCCTCGTACATCCGTACCACTGCACGGTGAATGAGGTCTACCGGCAGAACGTCGTCAGGAATATGTTCCTGTCTGTTGATGTGATTAATGTCGGGTTTCAGGATCGGCCGGGTGTACACGGGACGATGGAGTGGCAATTCCCCCGTCTCCAAGTCGCCATGAACGACCAGTGAAGCCATAGCGGTTCCATGGTTCCTGTCTCGAACGTGATAACTGCTTGCCCAGTCATCTGGATCATCAATGATCAGCCTGCCCCTGAGCAAATCGTGATTTTCTAGGGGGAGCCCATCGAACAGCGCTATGATCGGCTCGCCTGATGGCATGTCGCTGACAACGGGCACACCTGCAGTTTCTGGACTATCAATGGGAAAAGAGAAACTTGCTTGTCCCAGTGGGCGAAAGTACATTACGTCCCCAGCGTGAATCCACCTCAGATCAGGGTCTGCGGCAACGTCTGGAAAATGCTGAATTGGGACTTCTGCGAGGATAGCGTGGTATGCGATCTCTTCAATTGTGGTTCGAGAAACTATCTGCCCGTTCACATCGGTTAGCAGATCCCGAAACCTGTCTGCAGAGCGATTCCTTTGGGAAGGACTTGTTCGATACCAAAGTTCAGCTTCAAATCTGATGGTCTCTGCACCGTCGGCTAGTCGCTGCTGCCAATCCAGCAAGAGTCCAGTTTCGAGAAGACGGTCTTCTATCCCCCAAAACCTAATGGTTCTAAGTTGACTAAACACCAGCTTTCCATGGCGCAAACCCTCGTGGCAATTGGGAATCCGGATTGCTGATGTAACGAATTCCAGAGCAGACATCATTTGCTGAAGTGCCGTCTGGCGGGACATGATCAGGAACAAGCGGCCGCTTAGGGCTGCGTCCCTGCGATCTTCAGCCAAGAAGAAATCATCGTCGGCAGGGATGTCGTCCTCGTCCCACTCCCCGAGCCACTCCATCCCTTCAACTCGCCGAACCGCGTCGACGAAGTCTCGGACGCTTCCGACGATTTCCAAAACAAGTACCTGTTCTGGAACAGCTCCGCCTGCATCCTTCTGCAGCACAACTCGTTTGCGTCTAAATGCTTCGTGAAGATCGGCGAACTGAGGGCTCAACCGTTCAATTTGCCGCTTTGCTGATGGATAGGTTGGTGGTCTTATCGGGAACCGGGGCCGCGATATACGTTCGGTTGTTGGCCGCGGGAAGACTATTAGCGGTCGATCTGCCATCAAATTGCATCAATCACTGTTGTAGGTGTTGTTCGAAGATGCCAATATTCTAGTTGCGATCGGATTATATGGTTCTGATTTGCATTTGGTAAAGAGAGAATGTATTTGCGCAGATACGTCGGACCCAAATTCCTCAAGCTCAGAGAAACTGACACCTCTGAGTGACCGAGCAACTTGGGAGCTGAAGTTCGCCGAAACGGATTGGTGTTCGTCCCTCAAACCGTCTCATCCATTCGTCGATGTCAGTCGGCCTAGGAGGCGGCAAATTCAGCCGTATTTGGAACCGTCTCCAAACCGCTCTGTCAAGAAGTTCAGGATGATTGGTAGCCGCCACCGTCACCACATGACTCGGCAGCCCATCAACCTGCAATAGCAACGAACTAACAACACGCTTTATCTCTCCAGTCTCGTGCGTGTCGCCACGCTCCTTTCCGAGTACGTCAAACTCGTCGAAAAAAACTACACAGCGAAGTGGACGTATCTGGTCGAAGAGAGAATTCAACCTAAGTGCTGTTTCCCCAAGGTAGCTTGCTATGACGGCTTCGTAGCGTACGACTAATAAAGGGAGCATCAGTTCGCGGGCAAGAGCCTCGGCCAGCGACGTTTTTCCATTACCTGGAGGGCCAGTTAAAAAGGACTCGATGGCGAGGCTCCAAGTTGTAGGACTGAAGTAACTCCGCTCGAAAATGCTCCTCGACCAAATCTGACACTGTCGAATGAACGTTGTCTGGAAGAATAAGATCTGACAAGTTGCGTTCGGGTGCAATTTCCAGAAACAAATTGCGGGTTCCACGCCCTGCACGTTCTAAAATTCCCAACGCAGACGTTGTTTGCTGTAGTTGCTCCTGCAAACGGTCAGCGAGCACGTGGTGCTGCTTTGCACGCTCTTCAGCGATTAGGGCTTCGGCGGATTGACGGAAGAGCCGCTGGTCACCGCGGCTTCCTGCCTTGATTAGGCTGATGAGTAGATCTGAACGCGCCACGATGGTCCTCCGCTCTCGATGCGGAGTGATAGTACATCACCACGGGTATTTGCGTGACGACGCGCCTATGGCAGAATTAGTTAGAACTCTTGTTTGGCCGGAAACCGAGGAGGGGGCAAAGGGCCCCCTCCGTTACGTTTATCTTTACATGGTTTGTCGTCTGCTCGTCTACGAGCACCCCAGGCTATTGCCGCAGTTGAGGCACTTGTAGCAGGAGCCGTTGCGGACGGTGATGTGGCCGCAGACGTCGCAGAAGGGGGCGTCGCCCATCATCTGCGAAAGCTGCTCGTTCATGCCGCCGTCGTACTGCGGAATCTCGACCGCTTGCGCGATGGTCACGTACTCTTCGGCCGCCTGTGCCTTGCCGTGGCCGTTGGTCCCATTGGTGCCGTTATGACCGTTGTGGCCATTCTGGTGATAGCCATTCTCCAGCTTGGCCGCGAGCTCGGCCGCGGCGTGCGGTGACGGCGCCTGGGCAGTCTGCACCTCACTCAGTTGGGGTGCCGTCGCTGTGTGACCCTCCGCGGGAGTCTCGCCACCGTCCATCTCGTCATCCACGTCTCCATGAATCGGCTTGACCTGCACGAAGTCGGTCCGATTGAGGTACTCGTAGCCGAGCACGCGGAAGACGTAGTCGATGATCGAGGTCGCCATCTTGATATTCGGATGTCCCTCAACCATGCCCTGCGGCTCGAAGCGCTGGAAGGTGAACGTGTCGACGAACTCCTCCAGCGGCACGCCATATTGCAGGCCCTTGGAGATGGCGATGGCGAAGCAGTTCATCAAGCTGCGGAAGGCGGCGCCCTCTTTGTGCATGTCGATGAAGATCTCGCCCAGGGTGCCGTCTTCGTACTCCCCGGTTCGCAGGTAGATCTTGTGGCCCGCCAGGCGGCCTTCCTGGGTGAAGCCGTGTCGCTTGGCTGGCATCGGTCGGCGGATTGGCTTCTCGACGATCACCACCTTGGTCTCGACCGGCACGGCCTCGACCTCGGCCTTAGCTTCCTTCTTCTCCTCTTTGCTCTTGGAGGAGAGGGGCTGCGACAGCTTCGAGCCATCCCGATACAGGGCCATGGCCTTGAGACCGAGCCGCCAGGAGGCCATGTAGGCCTCTTCGATGTCGTCGATCGTCACCTCGTTCGGCATATTGATCGTCTTGGAGATGGCGCCGGAGAGGAACGGCTGCACCACCGACATCATGCGGATGTGGCCCATGTAATGGATGAAGCGTTTGCCACGCTTGCCGCCCCGATTGGCGCAGTCGAAGACCGGTAGGTGCTCGGCCTTGAGGTGTGGCGCGCCCTCGATGGTCTGCATGCCGCAGATCACGTCGTTCGCTTCATCGATCTGCTGCTGGCTGAAGCCCAGCGCGCGCAGCAGGCGGAAGTCGGGCTTCTGCCACTCAGCCTTGCTGAACCCGAGGCGACCCATCGCCTCTTCGCCGAGCGTCCAGACGTTGAAGGCGAACGGGCAGCTCGAAGACGGTCGGCAGCACCTTGATGATGCGGTCGACATCGGCGTCGGTCAGTCCGCGCTCCTTGAGCGATTCACGGTTGATGTGCGGCGCGCCGTCGAGCGAGAGGCTGCCCAGGACGTAGCGCAAGATGTCGTCGATCTGCGACCGGCCGTAACCCAGCGCCTTGAGCGCGGGGGCGATCGACTGATTGGCGATCTTGAAGTAGCCGCCGCCGGAGAGCTTCTTGAATTTCACCAGCGCGAAGTCCGGCTCGACACCGGTGGTGTCGCAGTCCATCAAGAGGCCGATGGTGCCCGTCGGCGCCAACAGCGTCGCTTGCGCGTTGCGATAGCCATACTGCTCGCCGAGCTCGAGCGCGCGATCCCACGCGGCGCGCGCGGCCTGCAGCATGTCGGCTGGGCAGTCTTCCGGGTCGATTCCGACCGGCGTCACCGAGAGCGCTTCGTATTCGCCCGGGTGCGCGTTGTAGGCGGCACGCCGATGGTTGCGCATGACCCGCAGCATAGCGTCCTTGTTGAGCGGGTAGGCCGGGAACGGGCCGAGCTCGGCGGCCATTTCGGCCGAGGCGGCGTAGGACTCACCGGTCATCACGGCCGTGAGCGCTCCGGCAATGGCGCGGGACCGATCGGAGTCGTACGGAAGACCCATGGTCATCAGCAACGAGCCGAGGTTGGCGTAGCCCAGGCCAAGCGTGCGGAAGTCGTAGCTGAGGCGGGCAATCTCGTCGCTCGGGAACTGTGCCATCAGTACGCTGATCTCGAGCACGATGGTCCAGAGCCGGATCGCGTGCTTGTACGCCTCCAGATCGAAGGTGCGCGTCTCGGTGTCGTAGAAGGTCATCAGGTTGAGCGACGCCAGGTTGCAGGCCGTATCGTCCAGGAACATGTACTCGGAGCACGGGTTCGAGGCGTTGATGCGGCCGGAGACCGGAGCGGTGTGCCAATCGTTGATGGTCGTGTCGTGCTGCACACCGGGGTCGGCGCAGGTCCAGGCGGCCTCGGCGATCTTGGCCCACAGGTCGCGCGCACGCACCGTGCGGATCACGCGGCCATCAGTGCGCCAGCGCAGTTCCCACTCTTCGTCGTTCTGGACCGCCTTGATGAAGTCATCGGTGATGCGGACCGAGTTATTCGAGTTCTGGCCGGATACGGTGGCGTAGGCCTCGCCGTTGAAGTCGCTGGAGTATCCGGCAGCGATCAGTGCGGCGACCTTCTGCTCTTCCTCGGCCTTCCACATGATGAACTTCTCGATGTCCGGATGGTCGATGTCGACCACCACCATCTTGGCGGCGCGTCGCGTGGTGCCGCCGCTCTTGATAGCGCCAGCCGCGCGATCGAAGATCTTCAGGAAGCTCATCAAGCCAGACGACGTGCCGCCGCCCGAGAGAGGCTCCCCCTCGGCACGAATCATCGAGAAGTTGGTGCCGGATCCGGAGCCGTATTTGAAGACGCGCGCCTCGCGGGTGACCAGATCGAAGATGCCGCCCTCGTTCACCAGATCGTCGTTGACCGACTGGATGAAGCAGGCGTGCGGGGTGGGGCGACTGTAGGCGTCGGTCGACTTCACGACT
Organism: uncultured Chloroflexia bacterium; assembly: GCA_963782955.1. Lineage (GTDB taxonomy): Bacteria > Chloroflexota > Chloroflexia > Thermomicrobiales > Thermomicrobiaceae > CALAGB01. The sequence goes on from CAWALJ010000006.1 coordinate 166,088, forward strand.
TCGTTGGTCGCGGGATCGACGTAGGCGTGACCCTGAGCCGGGCCGCTGATGCCGTAGGCCCAATGAAGACCGGTGTTGAACCATTGGGGCGAGTTGGGCGCTGCCATCTGATGCACGAGCATGTACTTCAGTTCGTCCTCGAAGACCGCGGCGGCGTCGCTGGAGGCGAAATAACCGTTCTGCTCGCCCCAGAAGCGCCAGGTGCCGGCCAGGCGACTGATGACCTGCTTGGCGCTCCGCTCGGCGCCGAGCACCGGTTTGCCATGCTCGTCGAGCAGTGGCTCGCCCGACTCGTCATGTTGGGGAACGCCGGCCTTGCGGAAATATTTGGAGACCATAATGTCGGTCGCCACCTGCGACCAGGAGGCCGGGATCTCGGCGTCCTCCATCTCGAAGACGACCGATCCGTCCGGGTTTGTGATCCTGGAGGTACGAGTGGTCCAGGCAATCGTGTCGAACGGATCCTGACCCGGTTGAGTGAAGAACCGCTGAATCTGCAGCCCCTTCACCTTTCGGCCTTTTGCCCGCGCAGTCGCTTGCTTCCGCGTGTCGCGCTCCACCATGAGGCCCCTTCAATCGCTACAACCTACCGGTCCACTAAACGTCTGTCAGCCCCGCGCGACGCCGTCCATCCCAATAACGTGCGTTCACGCCGACACCAAAGATTTAACGAATCGCTAACGCATAGCGCGTACCAATGAGAGACAATAAGCCCAAATCACGAATGCGCCGCTGTTGCCGGCGCGCGTGATGCGCTATGTCGGCAATCCTCTTGCATTGTGCTGAGCGCGGTTCGCGGCGGAAGGAACATTCTCTCGACATCTTGTGTCGTTCGCCCGGTGAACCGCAACATCTAGTGTAGCAGTCTTGTGTCTCGCTGTCCAGACGTTGTCAGATAGTCACGAATTGCTCGAACATCTGAGCTATACGTACATCCTCATCCGAGTCTAATCCGCGTTTTCCCTGCTGACAAGTCCTTCAATCGGAATTCGGGCTGTGCATCCCAGTCAGCATTTGGCCCTCAGCGACCACAATATGTTGTGTTGACCACCGTTATTGCCACCAGCCGGATTCTGATCTCTCTCTGCTTATTCGCGCCCCGGCAATCGCACCAGCGCCGACCTACGCGTCGTGATCGACCAGTGGATCCGCACATATGTACGGAAGTGGCCCTCGACCGCGCTCCACATCGGCCTATGGTGAGATGGTGGGGCGAAGGGCGCTCCAGCAAATAGCATCGTGAGAGGGTCAGCGATCATGCATGACGACAATCCCGGAGCGCGCGGATTCGACTTTCTTCATGGTTCATGGAACGTGCTCAACGAGCGGCTGACGTCGCGGCTCACGAACAGCGACGAGTGGGAGCAGTTCGAAGCCGTCGCGCACTGCGAGTCGATATTAGACGGACTCGGTAACGCCGACCTCATGCGTACCGAGTGGGGTGGTGGCTTCGAAGGCTACTCGCTACGTCTGTTCGATAAGGCCAGCGAGAAGTGGAGCATCTACTGGGCTGATACGAACGGCGCTCGCTTGCTCCCGCCACTGGTCGGCCAGTTCGCCGACGACGTGGGCGAGTTCTTCGGCCGAGATACAGAGCGTGGGCAGGACGTGCTGGTTCGCTTTCGCTGGAGCCACGAAGGCTCGGATACGGCCCGTTGGGAGCAGGCGTTTTCCACCGATGAAGGCACGACGTGGGAGACGAACTGGCGAATGACCTTCACCCGACGTGACGTCGCGTGACGCCATGGCTGCCGAACACATTCGACGACATCTATGCTGCCCAGGGCGACCGTGGCGGCACTACCGATCGTATTCGACGTCCACGCCATCCCAGGGCGACCGTGGCCACACTCCCGCTGTGTTTCGCCGATCTAGAAGACCAAGCACGCTGAAGGAGTTCAAGAATTTACCGAACGAATGCATTGATCAATCACCACCATGTCGATGCACCGCACACGCGAATGGGAGAGCCGTAACGCTCTCCCATTCGTGATCGGACGATGTCTGGAGGCTCGGGTGCCGAAACGGATTACTGTCCGTGAATGACGCCCGGCTCGCCAAGGCCAGCTGAGAGTTCGGGACGATCCTTGGCAGGCTCGAATTGCCAGACTGGAAGGATCGAGCGCCCGAAGGCTTCCTCGAGCATGATCGCCGAAGCGGTGTACCACGCGGCGATGGCCGACGCGATGAAGATCCAACCGGCGGCTTGAACCAGGCCGCTGCTTCCGATAATGAAGCCGATTGCGGCGACCGTCGATCCAGCGGCGAGGGTGCCCAGTACGACGACCAGGGATGCGTTGGTTGCCAACGCGGCGAACATGCCGATCCAGGTGATCGCGGCCAGGGCGATGAACCAGAAGCCGAGCGCCGGGAAGGCGCCGGTCGGGATCGTTACTTTGCCGGTCGCCGCCAGCAGGAAGAGTAAGCCGTACGCCATCCAGAATGAGCCCCACATACCATGCATGGCCGTGGCCAGTGCGTCGCGGGCGTGGAATGACCACATTCCGGCCAGGAACTGTGCGAGACCGCCGAAGAAGGCGGCGAATTCAAAGAGATAGATAGGAGAATGACCATTGCCGTACCACATCGCCATATTGGCGGCGACCACGAAGGTCGCTCCGGCGAAGCCATAGAGACCGAGGACAGAAGGCGCCGCGATCGGCGAGAGTCTGACCTGTACGGGGACGTCGGAACTTTGCTGTGCCATCGCTTGTTCCTTCCAAACTGCGTAGCGATGACCAGTTCCGGGAGAACTGGCACAAACCAAGATGAAGGTCGTTCCGTGCGGCTGAGCACGGAAAGCGTTTCATGGTGCGTCTGGCGACATCCAACGGGCGTCGGATGCCCATGAGGTCGATGGCGGGCTGCGGCAAGGGTCGTCACGATTGATGACGAAGGCCCGTTCGTGGAATCTCACCAACGTTGCACCCAACTTGCGCTTGACTGGCCGGTGTAATGCTCCCACTCGAACGGGTGATCCGCCACTCGCCGGGCGGGAGAGAGTTGCATCCAGGGGCGCAAACGCTGTACCAGGGGGTGTTCGGTCAAGCCATGATTGGATTTCACGCAGAAATCTGCGGCGCGCTGATCCGTCTGTTGCCAGGGTGATGCAGTTGACGACGGATTGGGAGGAGTTTATCTCCTCCCTTGCAGCGAATCCGTCATTGACGCTGGCGCTCCAGCGACCTGTGTCTCGATCAGCCGTGGATCCAGACGGTGGTGCCGATTGGCGCCCAGCCAAAGACCCACTGGGCGGCTGAGGTTGGCAGGTTCACGCATCCGTGGCTCATCGGCGTGCCGAAGTTGCTGTGCCAGTAGGTGCCGTGAATCGCGTAGGCCTCATAGAAGTACATGGTGTAGGGCACATCTGGCAGGTAGTAGTAGTCGGGTGAGCCTGGCGTCCCACCGGTCATGTCGTCCGCCACGTACTTGGCGTAGATATGGAACGTTCCGGTCGGTGTGGGATGACTGGCGACGCCGGTCGATACGTCGGTGCTGAAGACGACTTGGTTGTACTCCCACGCCCAGAGGTGCTGCTCCGAGATGTCGATCTCGATCCACTTGGCCTGATCGACCGGGGCTCCGGCCGGGGCCGTGCGCGCGGTCGGCTCATAGGGGCTCGGTGGCGCGACGTACCACAGGGCCGGATCGTAGTTTGGGATGGCGGCGTCATGCGGCAGTGGAGCGCGATTGACGTTGGCCTGGTTGGCGGCGGTTGAGCCGAGGAGACCGAGCAGCACCTGATACTGGGGCGGATTGTTGGGATGGTATTCGAAGCGCGCCCGCTCGAAGTACTGGACGGTGTAGTCATTCTCGGTGAACTCCTGGGAGATAGGGTAGCCGAAGATGCGCAGCCCACCATGCTCCTGCCAGTAGTCGCGGAAGCCGAAGGCCAGGGTATGGCCGGTCTGGGGGAAGAAGGTAGTGTTGGCAGTGCTGGAAGCCGCGATGGGCATGAAGGGAGTCTGCTGCACGCGATTGGCCGTTTGTTCGGCGCCGAGGCGTTCGAGTTGCACCTTCCAGCCGGAGGGAGCATCAGCGTGATACTCGAAGACGGCGCGTTCGAAGTACTGGACGGTGAGGCCATTGCGGTTGAGTTCCTCGGAGATGGGATAGCCGAACTGCATGAGGCCGCCGTTGGTGCGCCAGTAGTCGAGGAAGCCATAGCTAAGATAGTGACCGGTCTGGGGGAAGTAGACTCGATCCGGACCGAGCGAAGCGGCTGATCCAGTGGCCGTTGTCAGTCCGGTCAAGGCGAGCAGCAGAACCAGCAACGCCACAATGCCGATGCGGAGTGAACCGCGCCGGAAGATTCGGAATCCGGAGCCGATCGGGCTCACGACTCTGCGATTGGTGTTCATCGATTGTGCCTCCCCGTACTCATGGCCATGGTCGCCTTGCATGTGGCGCCGGCCGAAACGATCGCCAGTGCGCTTCCAGCGCATTACTTGCGTTGGGCAAAGAGCCAGCTAAAGAAATCGGGAGTTGGTGACGGTTTGTTCAGGGTGGTGTAGGGAGCGAGCCAGGCACCATGCCCCAGATCGGGATACTCGGTGTAACGTGGGTGACCGCCCGCCGTCCGGATGGCGTCGATCATGTCGCGGGAGCCAGCGACCGGCACGGTCGTATCGTTGGTGCTGTGAAATGCCCAGATCGGCACGTTGACCAGTGCAGCGGCCTTTGACGGATCTCCGGCCCCAGAGATCGGTGCAACGGCCGCCCAGTAATTCGGCCAGCGTTCAGCTGCCTCCCAGGCGCCGTACCCGCCCATCGAATAGCCGGTCAGGTAGAGCCGATTCGGGTCTATGTTGTTGAAGGCGAGCCGCAGTGTGTCGACGATCTCCTTACTCATGCGCAATGCGGCGCTTGGCTGGCTGGCCATTCGGTACGATCCGTGACTGCCCTCAACGTCCACGAATCGAGCGGGATCGACCGGCTGTGGCACAACCACGAAGCTTGGCCACGTTCCCTGAACGTCCTGACTGTAGGGTCCGGAGTATCCCGGTCCCCAGACCTGGATGCTCGGGTCGCTGAGTATCCTCTGGCGGTTCTGCGCAGCGGTATCGGTGGATAGCGCGCGATCCCCACTCCCTTCAAGCAGCAAGACGAGGGGGTATTGCTGGCTCGCTGAGTACCCCTCTGGCAGGAAGAGGTAGAAGGTCATCGTGAAGCCGCTCGGCTCGCGGGCGGAGCAGGTCAGGTACTGCTCGATCTCACCGTCGGCACAGCCGATCATCATCCCATTGGACTCTGTGACCAGTGACGGGCCGATCCAGAGATAGAGCGCTGTAATCCGGCACTGAGTTGTTCCGTGGCAGGGGAGCGCGATTGACGTTGGCCTGGTTGGCGGCGGTTGAGCCGAGGAGACCGAGCAGCACCTGATACTGGGGCGGATTGTTGGGATGGTATTCGAAGCGCGCCCGCTCGAAGTACTGGACGGTGTAGTCATTCTCGGTGAACTCCTGGGAGATAGGGTAGCCGAAGATGCGCAGCCCACCATGCTCCTGCCAGTAGTCGCGGAAGCCGAAGGCCAGGGTATGGCCGGTCTGGGGGAAGAAGGTAGTGTTGGCAGTGCTGGAAGCCGCGATGGGCATGAAGGGAGTCTGCTGCACGCGATCGGCCGTTTGTTCGGCACCGAGGCGTTCGAGTTGCACCTTCCAGCCGGAGGGAGCATCAGCGTGATACTCGAAGACGGCGCGTTCGAAGTACTGGACGGTGAGGCCGTTGCGGTTGAGCTCCTCAGTGATGGGATAGCCGAACTGCATGAGGCCGCCGTTGGCGCGCCAGTAGTCGAGGAAGCCATAGCTAAGATAGTGACCGGTCTGGGGGAAGTAGACTCGATCCGGACCGAGCACCGAAGCCGAGGCTGAACGCGACACAATCTGGCTCAGTGACAACGCCAGCAGCACCAGCACCATCGCGATACTTCGCCACGCGTGCCAGCGGTTCACATGCGATCTGGCGTCAATCAGTCGTGTCATGACGTGCGACATCGTCGTCCTCTTCGTCCATCACGACCCGTTCACTGATGGGTTGCGTCGTAGACCTGGCGACCGAGTAGCCCACCCAGAACGTTCCACGGGTTCGGATTCTCCGGGTGGTATTCCAGCCGTTGTCGCTCGAAGTACTGCACGGTCAGGCCAGTGTTGGCGTCACGGAACTCCTCGCTGATCGGGTAACCCAGAATGGCTAATCCGCCATGCGTTTCCCAGTAGGTGCGGAAGCCGGAGCAAAGCCGGTGTCCCGTTTCCGGGAAGAAGGTGCAATTGGCATCACTGCCGGCGCTGACCGGTTGGAACGGCGTCGTGCTGAGCAGCCCGTACTGTTGTGCGACGGTCACTCCGAGGCGCCCGAGCAGCACGTCGTAATGGCTTGGCCAGGCGCCGGGATGCCACTCGAAGCGCGCGCGCTCGAAGTACTGCACCACGACACCGTTCTCCGTCATCTCGTTGCTGATTGGGTAGCCGAACGTCGCCAACCCGCCAAAGCGCTCCCAGTAGCGCAGGAAACCGTGCGCGACGGTGAAGCCAGTCTCCGGGAAGTAGCGCGAGTCCGGCAGCGGTTGGGGTTGAGTGCCGGTGTAGACGGTGTTGAAGTAGCTCCAGGCCGCCGCGGAAGCGTCGTAGGCGTGCTGGTAGGCCGATTGCCAGCTATCGCCGTAGCTGCCCAGGTAGGAGATGGCGTAGGCGTAGGTGGTGCCATTGCGCTCGAAGACGGCCACGCCACCATCGTTCCAGGTGTTCTCCGGATCGTAGAGCTGACCGAACTTGTGATAGAGCGTGACGTCGCTCGGCAGCGGACCGCCGAGTGAGGCATTCACCCAGTCCGGCGCCAGTGACATGCTCCACAGGACGTAATTGGTTGCCCAGGGGGAGAGCGCCTGTCCGCGATACAGCTTCGAGACGAGCAGGTTGAGATCGTCGGTGGTGAGCAGGTTCTCGTCGCCATAGCCGTAGTTTTCCCAGGAGTAACCCGGTGGGTGAGCGATGACCGAGTGGACCATGCCGATGGTTTGCATCATTTCATTGATGCGATTGATGCCCACGCCGATATCACCGCCGCCAATGTAGGAGATCAGTTCACGAGCGGGTGGCGTATTGCTCGGCCCCATAGCGGAGAGAACGTATGGTTCGACTTCGGCCGCCGTGTAATGTCCGGCTTCGATGTCCTGCGCCAGAACCATCATGATCGGGATCTTGATCGTGCAGGCGGCCAGTTGAGGGCGTGAGCCGTTGATTGAGATCGTCTGGCCAGTCTGCAGGTCGGTGACGCTGACCGCGTTCTGCCCGTCCCAGCTGGAGACGAGCGCGCTCAGTTCCGAGCGCAAGCCGTCCCAGGTTGACGTGGCCGCGATTCTGGCCACGGAATCCAGACTCGGTGGAACGAGCGTGGTTGCCGCTGCTCCTGGAGGAGTGCCTGAGCGTCCCGTTACCGCTTGAGATGGTGCCAGGGTCGAAGGCGAAGTTGCCATGGTCGTGAGTGAGCCGCTGATCACGAGCGTCAGCGCCAGCAGCGCGGCCACCAATCCACGTCGCATGGTCGCCACCTTTCCGCCGCGATCCGCAATCGTGCTATCGCGGACATCTCCCTCTCCACCGCCTATTTTCCAGCCAGTCGCGTATCGCCGTCGTAACGAGTGAGACCTGAGAATTACAGTCGTGTGTCGCTCCCTCGAGATGCATGGCGCGGAGCCGTCCCGTGCCGGACCGCACAGAGCCGGAGCGCGTTGTGGGAAAACCTCAACGTCACACTGAGGTTGAGGTACGCTTATGCTCACGTGGCCGCGTGGAAGGCCCGGCAGGACGGTGACGACGCACACGGGTCGCGAATCGATCCGCGGCGGGCGCTGGGAAGAACGAGCGATCGGAGGGAGCGGCATGAGCAGCGACACGAATGATCAGGTGCTGCCGATCGGCAAGGTCGTCGAAGAGCTCTCGGCGGAGTATCCCGATGTGACGCATTCCAGTCTGCGCTTTCTGGAGAATCAAGGGACTCTCTCATCCGACCCGAACGCCGGGCGGCCATCGGCTGTTCAGCCAGGCAGATGTCGCGCGGATACGCCAGATAAAGGAATGGCAGCGACAACATCTGTCGCTTGGGGAGATTCGTGAGCGGCTCACTGCGGCTGAGCAGCTTGGCCCACCTGAGCAGGCGGCTCGATCCTTTCTGGATCTAGCGGCGTCTGGAAAGCTGGCAGCGGCGCAGGACATGGTGCTGCGGCTGGCCGACCTGGGACTCCCAATGGAAAAGATCTTTCAACAGGTCATGACTCCGGCGCTGTATGAGCTGGGGCGACGGTGGCAATCCGGGGAACTGCTGGTCGGACAGGAGAAAGAGATCTCGGCCTTGTCGCGCGACCTGATCGCCCATCTTTCACTGAGCGCTTCCAGCGAACCGTCTCATGAGGCGTCCATTGTCGCGGCCTGCGTGACCGGCGAGCACCATGAACTCGGGCTGCGCATGATTGTCGGTGTGCTGCAGTCGCACGGTTACCTCGTTCATTATCTCGGGCCAGACGTCTCGCCACCGTTCCTGCTCGAAGCGGTGCGCCTGCGTCGACCCGATCTCGTGCTGCTTTCGGCGACGCTCGCATCGCACCTTGACTCGGTGCGCGAGACCGCGCGCGTGCTCGTGGCGGAACTGCCCGCGGAGTCGATGCCGACGCTGGTCATTGGCGGACAGATTGTCGCCGTTCACCATGACGCGCTGATTGGACTCGGGCTGCATGCGTCCGAAAATGGGGATATCGAAACGACGATACAGCGAGTGCTGGCATTGATTGAACCCGAGGCAGACTAACGCGACGATTTCCACGATCCTCCCTCCCGTCTCCTGACAACGAGCCGAAACAACTATCTGTCACTCCTCCACCCACTTACGTTCCCTAAGAAATCATCGGTAGGCTTGACAATGACGATAAGTCACGCTACTATACCTCTACCTCAACTTGAGGTAGAGGTATATGTCGAATGGGTGAGCTGAAACCGATTGAGCAACGTGTCAGAGCACTGCTCCGGCGCAGTCGAGCTCGGATCGGCAATACGAGGTAGACGTTTGGAGCGAGCCGACTGGTCGCCACAGTTCGCTCCGCGGCTGCAGAAAGGAAACGGTTGTGAAGAAGGCGTTTGCAGTGTTCGGCGTAACACTCCTGTTGTTACTGGCAGGATTCAGCGGGTCGCTGGTCGCCGCCGAGAGCAACAGCGGAAGTGGTACCGTGACGGTCATCCATGGCGTGCCGGGTCTGACGGTCGACGTCTACGTCAACGGTCAGTTGACACTCCAGAATTTCAAGCCGGGAACCATCACCGATCCAATGACGCTCCCGGCCGGGAATTACTCGATCGATATTCGCCCAGCGGGCGCCGCGGCTGACAGTGCCCCGGCCATCAGCGGCTCCGCCACTCTGGCCTCGGGCGCGAACGTGACCATCATCGCGCATCTCGATGCCAATGGATCTCCCACGTTGTCGGTCTTCGCCAACGACACCTCACCGATTGCCGCGGGCAAATCTCGTCTGGTCGTTCGCCATACAGCCGCGGCTCCGGCCGTTGATATCCTCGCCAATGGCTCGGTCCTCTTCAGCAACCTGTCGAATCCAAATCAGGCGTCGGCCGACGTTCCGGCCGGGAGCTACGACGTCAAGGTCGCGCCCGCCGGTAGCACGCAGGCGGTGCTGGACGCCGGGAGCGTGAAGCTGGCGCCAGGCACGGCCTATTTCGTCTACGCCGTCGGCTCGCTGAATGACAATACGGTCAGCTTGTTGATCCAGACGATCGATAATCTCGGCCCGTCGATGCCGGCCAACGACGTGACCGCACCGGCTCAACCCAAGACCGGATGCGCCTACTTCGAGCAGACCCAGCACAATGCCTGTGCCGGATTCGCGGCGTACTGGAGCAAGTTCGGCGGGCTGCCGGTTTTCGGTTACCCGATCACTGAGGAATTTGTCCAGAACGGTATGACGGTCCAGTACTTCGAGCGCGCGCGCTTCGAATGGCATCCCGGCTCGGACGCCAGCCACTACGATGTCGTTCTTGGGCGCGTCGGTAGCGAGCTTGCGGCAGGCATGGCCAGCCAGGCGCCCTTTACTCCAGCAGCGGACGCCAACTCCGCGCATTGCACCTACTTCGCGCAGACCAGCCATAACGCTTGCAACGGATTCCGTGCCTACTGGCTGAAATACGGCGGCCTCGATGTCTTCGGCTACCCGATCAGCGAGGAATTCGTGCAGGACGGCACGGTCGTCCAGTATTTCGAGCGTGCTCGGTTCGAATGGCATCCAGGGACCTCTGCCACCCGGTTCGATGTGATCCAGGGCCGGGTCGGCGCACAGATCCTTGCCATGCATTGAGCCCCTGTACAGACCTTCGCTAACTCCCTACCCCCATTCCCCCGTGGGATCACGGCAGAACGCGCCCGGAGACGGGCGCGTTTCTGTTTTCCAGCGACATTGAACGTGCGGATGTCGCTATCCTGGCGGAAAATGGCCGGCGCGATGGACGAGACGTCTGATTCCCGGTGCGTTAGAATCACGCTCAATGATCACATCAATCGAGCGAGGGAAATTCCAGCAAGGTCGAGCGACACGCCGGACGGCGTACGACGGACTCGGCTCCGCTGGCGTGTGCGAGTGTGACGTCAACCAGGGTTTGTCTAGACAAAGTGACGAAGGTCATATACACGCGGCGGCGGCTGTCCGGTAAGAAGGAGGTGCATGGGCCGATCGCGGCACGAAGAGATGGTACGGCGTTTGCCAGTGAGTTCTGATTTGAGGAGTCCTGGACGGTTATCAGTCGTGAGAGGGGGCCGGAATGGCAGTGACACTGAATGCGCATGCCACCACAATCACGCGAGAGGTTCTGAAGCAGGACGGTCTGAGTGATGAGGCCGTTGACCGACTCGAATTGCTCCGTGAGAAGTACCCCTTCGCTGAGTTCCTTGACTCCGAATCCGAATGGCAGCGACTCGTCTTTCTTAAGTGGTTGCGAGAGCAGGGACGCGTCGCCGGTTCCTGATCGCGTCTGGTTCATCCTGGTTCCTGACGCGCTTCGCTCAGGATCAACTCGATTCGGGACGGCAGTTCGTGCAACGCGTCCTCGATCCATTCACCTTCCCGGTTCGCATGGACTGCCAGCCAAAGACGCACTGGCTCTGGCACGAAGGAGATCTCGAGCGTCCCGCGCATCCCCATTCGTCTCACGTGCCAGTGCAGGCTCCCCGGGTACCCCGCCAGCATTCGGCGTGGCCCTGTCTGCAGCCCCAATTGCTGACAGGCGGCTTGCAGCACGTGCTCCATCTCCGCCGTCGTGATCCCAACCGAAATTGATATCTCGATCTCACGCATCGATTGCCCCAATTCGAGCATTCACGACATCCGTCGACGGATCAGGGTCGGCCACGGTCAACACCGTGACCGGTTATCGACATGCTATACCCAGGATGAAGACGGCGGCAGCGAAATTGCAGGATCGAGTGCTGGACTTCGAAACGAGCAGTCTGATCATGGTAGTGTGGCACCCGGCAGCAGGACTGCCAACGGTGTGCAGTTGAGCACAAGGACCTTGTGGGCCATTACTCACCGCACTCCACCCGTCAACATTGTCATATTCTCGGGGCTTTGTTCCGCAAGTCCCCCGTACGTCACTTCCAATTCAATTCGCATGGTGTCATAATTGTCCATGAAATCAGAGTTTCAACGTTCTGACGGTCGAATTGCTTTGGTGGCGTTGAAGCATTTCGCGGACGGGAGTTCGCGCGACCGGAGAAGCGACGGCGAATGGCTTGTCCCCCATGCGTTCTGCGGAGTTCTCGCTTCTTCAGGACTTCACTCTTCAACATTACACATATGGATGTCGCCAGCCGAGCCAGTGGTGCCAGCGGTGAACCGGTTGTCTGTTCCTGACTAGGTTCGATGGATGGGAACGACGTGAACATTCTTGGAGCGTAAGATGGACTCTGAAGAGGCGGCCATTCAATCCTATATGGTTGCTTTAGAAGAATACATTGGCTCACGGACAGAGAGTGCGCTGTTTCGTGCGTCAATACTCAGCCAGCACTTTGTCGAGTCCGGTCTCGGGCCCGACGACATCATCGCCATGCACTTCGAGGGGCTCGATCAACTCCTGTCGAAGATGACACCGCGAGAGCAGACACGCGCGGTTGGTGACGCGCATCAGTTCCTGCTCGAAGTGATGATCACCTATGGAGTGAAGTACAAAGAGTATCTCGAGCTCAAGCTGGCGGAATCGATTCGTGAAGCCGAGGCACGGGCCGAGTACGAGCAACAGCGCGCGCTGGAAGCCGAACGGGTCGAACAGGAGAAGTCGGAGATTCTGGCCAGCATCGCCCACGAGCTGGGCACACCGCTCACCGCGGCCAGAGGCCACCTCGAACTCGCCGTCCGATCACTGAACAGTGGACGAACCGACACACTGGTGCCACTGCTGGGCTCGACGCAGGAAGCGCTCGATCGCTTGTCGCGCATGACTGCCGATCTGGTCCAGGTTAGCCGTGGCGAGCCGATGGACGTCGACCGCTCGCCAATTGAGCTTCGCGTGATCCTGACCAAGGCCTGCGATTGGGCACGACCGAGTGCGCGTTCCAAAGGTGTTGATCTGATCCCCGAGGGAGATATCCCCGATGTACAGCTCATTGCCAACGAAGGCGCGTTGCTGAGTATCTTCGGCAACCTCTTGTCGAACTCGATCCGCTATACGCCGGCTGGCGGTTCAGTCCACATTAACTCAGGTCGGCAGGGTGACGAAGTCTGGGTCGACGTGCAAGATGACGGCCTCGGCATGTCCAGCGAGGTGCAGCAGCGTATCTTCGATAAGTTCTATCGTGGGCCGGACGCGCGCAAGGCGAACTCGCAAGGTCTTGGGCTTGGCCTGACGCTGGTGCAGCAATTTGTTAACTCGCATAGAGGACGATTGGAACTTGAGAGCGAGCCCGGCAAGGGAAGCCGCTTTCGAGTGTTCTTACCGGTAGATCACTCGAAAGCGACGGTACGGAGAACGGAGCAATCGTGAGCGGAAGGGGAAGCACCTCGGATGAATTGGCGCGGGCGATTGAGGAGCAACGACTAACCATCCTCGAGTTGCAGACGCCGATCATTCAGGTGTGGGACGGCATTCTCGCACTGCCGATCGTGGGAACGCTCGATACGGCGCGTGCTCAGGAGATGAACGAGGCTCTCCTCGAGAAGATCGTCGATACCAGTGCGGAGATCGTGATTCTTGATATCACCGGCGTGCCGGTGGTGGATACCGCTCTGGCCAAACATCTGCTCGAGACGGTCTCGGCCGCTCGGTTGCTCGGCGCCGAGGTGTTAATCGTTGGACTCTCGGCCCGTACCGCGATGACCATGGTCCATCTTGGGCTGGATCTCGAAGGTGTCACCACGCGGACCACACTCGCCAAGGGATTACAGCTGGCATTTGCGCGGCTCGGCCTGGAGGTCGTGCGTCGTGGCGCCGGTTCGAGCGCCGGTCTCGAGCCAAATGACGTGGGCGTTTAGATGGCCCGTGTGCCGATCATCCGTGTCGGCGGTGTGCTATTTGCGAGCGTTCAGGAAGACCTCACCGACCGGGATGCGCTGCAACTGCAGGAAGACATCAACGTACTGCTCGAGCAGACAGGCGCCGGAGGGGTTCTTCTCGACGTCAGTCTGATGCAATTGATCGATTCGTTTCTGGGACGCATGCTGCACGAAGTTGCCCTCGGCGCGCGGCTGCTCGGTGCTCAGACGGTCGTCGTTGGCATTCAGCCAGCAGTCGCGATGACGCTTGTCGAACTTGGTCTTGAACTCAACGGGGTACGCACTGCACTTAACGCTGAAAAGGGTCTGCGAATGTTGAACCAGATGATGAACCATGCTTAGCCGACAACTTGGTCGTCGATGAGCGTGGATGAGTTCACACGCATCGTCTTCCCAATTCGCAGCGAGCAAGATCTCGTCACCGCGCGAGCAGAGGCGCGAACGGCTGCCCAGATCATTGGCTTCCGGCTCGTCGATCAAAGCCGGATTGCGACGGCGGTGTCTGAGCTAACCCGCAACGTCTTGCGCTACGCCACAAACGGGCAGGGTACCATTGAGATTCGTGCTGTGCGTGACGTTTCCGAGAGAGAGGGGATCGAGATCGTCGTCTCGGATTCGGGTCCTGGAATCGGAGACATTGACATGGTTCTGCGTGATGGCTACTCCTCCGGTACGGGACTTGGTCTTGGGCTTCCGGGAACTCGCCGGCTCATGGATGAGATGGAGATCGATACTGCGGTAGGACGTGGGACGACTGTGACGATCCGCAAATGGCGGCGTTGAGGTGCTTCGGGAAGTGCGCCTCTCGGTGACCCAGCCCGTCGACGTCGAGATCGCGCGTCGAAGTGCGCGTCAGTTGGCGTCTGCTATTGGGTTGAACCGCGACCAAACCGACGATATCGTGGTCGCCGTGTCGGAGCTCGCCACCAACCTGTTGCGTTATGCCATCAATGGGTTGATGACGTTTTCGGTCATCGATGCAGCCGGTCGCACCGGCATGAGGATCGAAAGTCGTGACTCTGGCCCGGGAATCTCCGATGTCGATCAAGCGCTTCAAGATGGCTATAGCACGACTAATTCGTTAGGTAGTGGTTTGCCGGTCGCTCGTCGACTCATGGATGATTCGACGGTCGAATCTAGCCCCGCTGGCACGTTGATTGTGGCTCATAAGTGGATACATACCCCCTGAGAATTGTCGGGGCAAGCCGCCCATTCCCGGGTGAGACCGAAAATGGCGATGCCTGGCAAGTCGATTGGTGTGGCGACGCGTGTCGCCTGACCATCATCGACGGCCTCGGTCACGGGCCCGAAGCGGCGAAAGCGGCTGCTGTCGGTCTGCGTGCGCTGAAATCCAGTCCATTCAACTCTCCGATCGAGACCATTCACCGGTGTCATGCCGCGCTTGGCGGAACACGCGGGGCAGTCATGGGAGTAGTCGTGATCGACTGTCGCGCGAATCGTCTCGTATGGGCGGGGGTTGGCAATACTGATGGTGTGGTAGCGCGCTCGGGAGGCAACGTTCGACTTATCAGCTATCGGGGAATCGTCGGCGCGTCACTCCCGACGGTCCGTACCATGGAAGTAGATCTGGGTGATCGCTGGTGTGTGCTCCTGCACACGGATGGCGTACACGAGCGGTACGATCTCAATACCGAACTGGAGGACGCCAGCACATCAGACTGCTGGCCGACCGAGTTTCTTGAACGCTGGGGGCGAATCACCGACGACGCGACCGTCGTATGCGCCATGCCCCTCGACCGCTAACGAATCTCCATCACACCTTGAGCAGCACGAATAAGCGGTAGTTATGGTCCGCCACCAGACGAGACGATCACCTGGCCGGTGATCCAGCGGGCGTCGTCGGTACACAGCCAGCCGATAAGCCGCGCGGCGTCGTCCGACTGTCCCCATCGTCCCATCGGCTCCAGTTCCAGCACCTGCTGATGCAGTTTGGCATCGGCATAGCCAGTATCGGTGGCACCAGGATCGATGGCGTTGACCGTGATCCGGCGCGGAGCCAGGTGTGCCGAGAGACTGAGGGTGAGCTGCTGTAGCGCGCCTTTCGAGGCGACGTAGGCCAGTTCGCCCGGCATCGGAGACCGATGCTGGCCCGACGTGAGCAATATGACTCGCCCGCCGGACCGTTCATTGTCGTATCGTGCCGCCCACTCTTTGATCAGCAGCAACGTGGCACGCACGTTGACCTCGAGGTGCGCGTCGATCTGCTCCGCCGTGAGCGTCTCGAGCGCGCCCATGGTGCTGTAGGCGTGGTTGGCGACGAGGATGTCGATCTGATTGAAGGCGGCATAGGCGGCTGCGACGAGGTTCGTCGGGGCGTCCGGATCGCGGAAGTCGGCGGCCATGTGTTCGACCCGTGCGCCGCTTTGACGCAGCTCCGCCAGCAGCGACTCGATGCCGGATGGATCTGCCCCCCAGGGCTGCGCCGCATCGAATGGTGCCCAGGAGTGGAGAAACAGATCTGCCCCGAGGTCGGTCAGCCGCCGAGCGATGGCAAAGCCGATTCCAATTCGACGACTGACGCCAGTCACCAGCGCCACGCGGCCCGAGAGCGGACCTGGAGTTTGGTTCGTCGACGTCCGTGCCATCACTCGCTCCAGAGCGTCAGGTCATTGTGTCGTTGTTGTTCAGCATAGCAGGCCAGTCTCCGTCGCCCGGGCGTGGTGGTCATTGCGGAATTGATTGGGTACCAAGCTGCCTGATGCGCGGGGCAGATGGCGATGATGAATGTGTTCGGCAACACGGCCCCGGGCGACCGGGAATAATGGCCTCTGATCAATAAGCCAGGTAATGCGACCACGTTCGCCCTGGGCTAAAGCCACAGGGCTACAAAGACGAAGTCCACTAAAGGGACTAGCCCTGAGGGCCGAAATGCGTGGTATCTCTCGAGTATCATTGCACGAACAGCAAGATTTCAGCCCCTTTAGTGGGCTTCGACCTCTAGCCCGGCGAATTCATTCCCGGGCGACCATGATGACGCTGCCGAACGCATTCGACGACATCCACGCTACGCCGGGCGACCGTGGTCGCATTACCCGGCGAATTGATCAACCACCATCACTCGCTGGGCGACCGTGGCCGTATCACCGGGCTACTCTTTCGGCTTTGTTCCGGGACTGACGAACTGTGGCAGTCGCTCGCCGCGGGCCGACGCCTCGATCAGCGCGTTCAGTCGCCGGACGCGAGTCTCCTCCCGTTTGGCCCGCATGATCCAGTGCTTGACCGTGCGCTGGTAGGACGGTGCCTGATCATTGAAGAAGCTCCAGGCCGTTGCGTTGGCGCGCAGTTGCTCTCCATAGTTCTCAGCAAGCTCTGTCGGGTCGACCTCGTAGGAGTAGAGGCGCTCGCGTCCGGGACGGCGCGACTCGAACGCATCGACGCCAGCCGAATGCATCAGCCCCAGGTCGGAAAGCTCCGCTACCCGGCGAATGTTCACCTGACTCCAGATGCTATTCGGCTTGCGCGGCGTGAAGCGGATCGCATAGCTGACCGCATCCAAGCCTTTGACGCGACCGTCGATCCAGCCGAAGCACAGGGCTTGATCGACCGCCTCACCGTGAGCGATGCCGGTTTTCCCCGAGCTCTTCTTGTAGAGACCGAGCCAGAGTTCTGTTTCTTGATTGTGGTACTGGCTGAGCCAGTCACGGAACTCGTTCTGATGAGTGAAGAAGGTCACATCCATAGCCGCAGATCTCCGTCTGTCGATGAATCGCGGAGTGTGGTGACAAGCGCCAGCCAATGACATCACGGCGCATGCTGACCGTCAACGTGCGTTCAGGACCATCTGATCCATGTTACGAGATTGGGACAAGATGGGCGCGAGTTGTCACAATCGATTGATTCCAGATCATCTAGGGTGAACGTGACGGCGGCATCGCGCGACGTAGGAGGTCGTCATGGCTCTCTCCGAACATCGTCCTCACCCTCGACTCTCTCCATCCGCTACACCGCTTGACAAACACCTTGATCGGACGAATGTTGTCGTTTGGCTATCACGCTTGGTGATCGTGGCGCTGCTTGGCGCAACGCTCTGGATCGCGCTCGGGCAGTTCACACCACCTCGCGTCGTTCCGGCCAGTGTTGGTGCTGATGTCTTCTCGGCGGAACGGGCCATGAGCCAACTGCAAGTCATTGCCAGTGCGCCGCATCCAGCCGGGTCGGCGGAGCACGCGGTCGTTGCGCAATACCTCGTCGATCAGCTCGCGTCGATGGGCCTATCCCCCGAAATCGAAACGACGACCGGCGTGGCGAAGACTGATGCTGGAGACGTTTGGGCGGGGACGGTGCACAACATTGTGGCTCGCATACCCGGAACTGACAGTACCCGGGCGATCCTGCTGGCGGCACACTACGATTCAGTGCCGACGGGACCGGGCGCGGGCGACTGCGGTACCTGTGTGGTGACGGTGCTCGAGACCGTACGCGCGCTGCAGGCGAGCGCTCCCCTGCGGAACGACGTCATCGTGCTCTTCGTCGATTCGGAAGAGCACGACATGCTTGGCTCCAAGACTTTCATGGCGCAGAACCCTCTGGCCAGTGACATCGGCGTCGCGCTCAATTTCGAGGCGATTGGTACCACCGGAGCCAGCATCCTCAACTACGTCGCGCCAGACAGCGGTCAATTGACCCAGACGGTGCTCGACGCATTGCCACACCCGCTGGCCAGCTCGGCTATGTCTGGATTGGGCATCGGCAACGATATCCTTCAGTACACGTCACACGGCGCGGCGGGGTATGAGTTCTCGATATTCGGCGGTGTGCAGGCCTACCACAGCCAGCTCGACAGCGTGGCCCGCGTCGACCCACGCAGTGTGCAGGACAACGGTTCCAACCTATTGGCGGTAACGCGGCGTCTGGGCAATCTTGATCTCACCACAAATTCATCCGGCGACCGGATCTTCTTCAATCTGGCTCGTGACCATGCGGTCTTCTATCCGATCGGCTGGGCGCTGCCGCTGTCGCTCCTGTCGCTGCTGCTGGTTGCGGGACTGCTCGTGGTTGGGCTGCGACGCCGCGATCTCACATACCGTGGCGTGGCGCTTGGAGTAGCCGTCTTCCTGGGAGGTGTGCTGGGTGTCGTGTTGCTGGTCACCCTGGTCGAGTGGGGACTGAGTCAGCTCAATCCGAACTATCAGGTCTTCATGGGTGGTTCCGGTTACCACGATGGACTGTTGCTGCTGACGTATGCCGGGTTGGCGGCGCTGGTCGCGCTGCTCCTGCACGCCTGGACTCGAGCGCGGGTTGGCACGCTCAATCTGGCGGCCGGCGCCATGAGCCTATGGGCCGTGCTTGGGGTGGTGGTGTCGCTGCTCTACCCCGCGGCGAGCTTCCTGTTCGTGTGGCCGCTGCTGGGGGCCGCTGCGGCACTGAGCCTGATGTATGTCGCACGTGCGCGTGACGGGAACGCTGGATTCTCGTGGTGGAGAACGGCGGCGGCAGTCGTGGCGCTGGTACCCGCGGTACTTCTGTTGGCACCGGTCGTCATCTGGAGTCATGCCCTCGTCGCCTATGTCGAACTGCCCACGCGCTTGCCCCTGGCGGCCACCTCGGCCCTATTCGTTGTGCTGGGATTGACGCTGGTCCTGCCGTTCCTGCCGCTGCCGGAGGTGAAATGGCGCTGGGCCTTCCCCGCGATGACCGCGGTCGTGACCGTTGGCCTCGCGGTGGTGGCGCTGGCTGTCTCAGGCTTCAGCGCGAGCCAGCCCCGGCCAGATTACGTGGCCTACGTGCTGAACGCCGACACTGGCACCGCCCGATGGATCAGCGTCGGAACCCGAACCGATGCGTGGACCGAGCAGTTCTTCGCCGACGGCTCCGAGAAGACGGAGTACGTGCCGTTGCCGAGCGAATTACCGGACACGAAGTTCGCCGCGCTGCAAGCGCCCGCGCCATTGGCCGACCTCCCAGCGCCACAACTGACCCTGACCGATACCTCGACCGAGGGATCCGCGCGCGTCCTGCGGCTGCACTTCGTCTCGCCGCGCGGGGCGCCAAACGTTCAATTCGCGATTGAGGGGGATTCCGCCATCACCCGGCTATCGATCAATGGGAATGATGCCGACCTGGGCGCCGCTACAAAGTCTCAGCTGACAGTCCAGTACTACGGATTGCCGGCCGAAGGCATCGACCTGACGCTGGTGACCGCTGGTCAGGGGCCGGTGCGTGTGGCGGTGGAGGAGCGCTCGAACGGCTTGCCCGATGTGCCCAGCATGACGATTCAGCCGCGGCCGGCGTCGATCATGCCCGCGCCATTTGAAAATGCCGATCCAACGATCGTGCAGAAGTCGTTCACGTTCTAGGCCGCTTGGTAGAACGTCTTCATATCGGGTGTAGGGGCAGACATGTGTCTGCCCAACTGCGTCTCGGTCTAACCTGTCCGATATGTGTGCAAACCGCTGTGGCGTCAGGGCCTCCCAGTGCGCAGCGCGAATTGGTCGATGTGCTGGAACATGCGCTCGATGACCGCGTCGTCGGTGTAGGGGTTGAGCAGGATCACGCGTAGCCAGCGGCAGCCGCGGTAGAGGGGCAGCGAGACGAAGATACCGGCCTCGCGCAACAACGTATCCTGCAGCCGACTGTTCCAGTCGTCCCATTGTTCCGCTGGGAGCCAGGTCGGGCAGCCACGCAGGCAGACGATATTCGTCTCGGGTTGGCTGGCGAGTTCCATGAAGGGGCGTTGCTTGGCTTCGCTGGTGACGAGTTCCGCCAGACGGTAACCGTGGTCGACAAGTTGGCCGAAGCCGCGCCGTCCGACATGCTGCAGTGCCAGCCAGAGCTTGAGCACGTCCGCGTGACGCGTCCCCTGCACCCCGATCTCGCCCAGGTTGATGAAGTCATCAGCGGCTCGAGTGTATGACGCCGAAATGCGAAAGGCGCGATCCAGCACCGAGAAGTCGCGGAAGAGGGCCATCGAGCAGGTCTTGGTGACGTAGAGCCACTTCTGCGGATTGAACGTGATCGAATCAGCGTGCTCGATGCCGTTCAATCGGTGGCGCTGCCGATCCGAGAAGATGGCGGCGCCCCCATAGGCGGCGTCGACGTGAAACCAGAGCCCGGCGTCATGCGCGATCTGGCCGATCTCGGAGAGCGGATCGATGTTGCCGGAGGTGGTGGTGCCGACCGTCGCCACCACCGCGAAGGGGATCTGACCCGCGTCGCGCGCCAGGGCGATCTGCTCGCTCAGCTCAGCGGGGATCATGCGAGAGTTGGCATCAGTCCGCACCGGAATCACCGCCGAAGTGCCGAGGCCGAGGAGCATGGTCGCCTTCTGCAGCGACATGTGCGCCACGTCGGAGGCGAGGACGACCGGTTGCCGGTTGACGGCGAAGATGCCGTCTTCACGCGCGTCGAAGGCGACGTTGCGCGCCACCGTCAGGGCCTCCAGGTTGGCAATGCCGCCAGCGCCGGTCAGCACGCCGCCGGAGCGCCCTCCAAGACCGAAGAGTTTGCCGAACTCCTGTAACAAGCGATGCTCCAGCCGCGAGAAGGCAGGCGACATCTCGAGCGTGAACATGTTGTTGTTCAGCGCCGCCGTCACCAGTTCACCGAGCATCGAGAGGGTGGTCGGCATCGGGTCCATATGCCCGATGTAACCGGGGTTGGCGGTGTTCATCGAGCCGCGAATCAACTGATCCAGCCCGGCCATGATGCGCTCGATCTCGACTGGCTCTTCCGGTATCGTCAGCGGTTCGGGGAGCGGGCTTTCGGCTGGCATCGGAGTTTGCTCAGCGGCGTCACAGAGGAAATCGAGCAACTGACCCACGACTCGATCGACGAGGCCTTCCACCTCCGCTCGATTGTCTCCAGTCGGATCGATGAAGGCCGCGGCTGGCTGGCATAGAGGCGAATCGCTCATGCAGTCTCCCTCGATTGGTTGGCGGCTGGTTTCTCGAAGACGGCCCAGATCGTCACGAAACGCTTCTCCTCGGCGTTGCGCCACATGTTGCCGATGGCTTCGTCGCAGTGATCGGGCATGGTGAACGCGGTCATGGGGGGCAACGGTGGTTTACCGGGGGTGCTGCCGATACGCGCCTTCGCCCAGGATTGGATCAGATCGCTGGCATCGAGCCAGTGCACCTCGCGAAGTCCAGTCGCGGCAAGCAGCACCCGGGCATCGACCGGGTCCTGTACGAAACTGTCGCGCGCATTGATTGCCCAGGGCGTCGGATAGCGGATTGCTCCACCGGCGCCGAGCATCACTTCCTGGAAAGCGAGACGCCCCCCGGGCCGCAGCACCCGGTACAGCTCTCGCGCCAGCCCTTGCTTGTCGGGAATATTCATGGCTGCGTTCTGCACCAGGATGGATGGCACGCTGGCGTCCTTCAGCGGCAGGTCGAGCGCGT
Source organism: uncultured Chloroflexia bacterium (assembly GCA_963782955.1). Classification (GTDB taxonomy): domain Bacteria; phylum Chloroflexota; class Chloroflexia; order Thermomicrobiales; family Thermomicrobiaceae; genus CALAGB01. Next base: position 187,985 of record CAWALJ010000006.1, read on the forward strand.
CGCCACAGGCAAAGCGGACCCGATCGCCAGGCCCGGTCAGCCGCGTGAGTCGTACTCCGGCATGGCAGAACTCGAGCGACTGATCGAGCACGACGACTGGAAAGCCTCCCTCACCAGCCAGTGTGCGGGCCGGACCGCCGATGCCTCCACCAATGTCGAGCACCATTCCGCCAGCTGCGAACTGCGCCAGCGCCAGCAGCTTACGCGTAGCCCAGGTGCCGCCGTTGTGAAACTGATCGATCGGCGCCAGATCTCGCTCGGTGAGCGCCGATCGATCCTTCCCAGCGGTTTCGAGCGTGGCCAGAATGCGGTCGATCAGTGGCGCGGACTCACTCACCTGGACTGGCTCTTCCTCTTCACATCACCATCAGCTCGCCACGATAGACGTGACCCGACCAGCATAGTCGAGCCGGTCGACTCATGAAAGGCCGGGAGCCGCCTCGGCCGTGACGAACATCCCCGATGTGCTCGTCTATCGTCGCCTGATTTCCTGGCACACGGAATGATGTCCGTAGCACTGTTGTTGCAATCAATTGCAGAAGCAAGAGATTGCTCTTGCGACTCGTCGCATACCGTAAATGCGGCGATGAGCGAAAGTGGCAAATTGGGAAGGATTCATCGATCGTGGTTTCGCCTGTGCGCACGATCTTCGCAGCGTTTGATACTGGTGAGCGACGACGGCTCGCCATATTGCTGACCATCGTGGTGCTGATGCACGTCGTCGGCTGGGGCCTGATGTTGGTCTACATCGCGCCGCACTATCCCACCATGCTCGGTCTGGGTGGTCTGGCCTACACGTTCGGTCTGCGCCACGCCTTTGACGCGGATCACATCTCCGCCATCGACAACACCACGCGCAAATTGCTGCAAGAGGGCCGCAAACCGATGGGTGTCGGCTTCTTCTTCTCACTCGGACACTCGTCGGTCGTCTTTATCATCTCGCTCCTCCTTGGTTTGGCGGTGAACGTGGTGGTGAAGAACGTCGAGGGGCAGAGCGGCACGCTGTCGAGTACCGGCGCGATGATCGGCACCACGGTCTCGGGCGTCTTCCTGCTGCTGATCGGTCTGGTGAACCTGCTCATTCTGCTGGATATCGTGAAGGTCTTTCAGCGTATGCGCCGGGGTGAGATCAAGCAGGACGATCTGCACGACGAGCTGACCGCCGGCGGATTCATGACGCGCCTCTTCCGCCGCCTGTTTCGCGTCATCACCGCGAGCTGGCAGATGTACTTCATCGGGTTTCTCTTCGGACTGGGGTTCGACACCTCAACCGAGGTAGGTCTGCTGGCGGTATCGGCGGGAGCCGCGGCCAAGCATCTGCCGCTGTTGGTGGTGTTGACGCTGCCGTTGATCTTCGCCTCCGGCATGTCGTTGATGGACACGGCCGATGGCGCCTTCATGTCGAAGGCCTATCTGTGGGCCTTCTCCAACCCAGTGCGCAAGGTCTTCTACAACCTCACTATTACCGGCCTATCGGTCTTTGTCGCCCTCTTCGTGGGTGGCATCGAGTTGCTGCAGATCCTGAGCGGTCAGCTCAAACTCCACGGAGGTCTCTGGAGCGTCATCGACGGTATTGACTTCAATTTGATGGGCTTCATCATCGTTGCGGCTTTCATGCTCACCTGGATTCTGGCATTCACCGTCTGGAAGGCGCGACACATCGAGGAGCGCTGGGGAGCGATGGTCGAGCAGCAGGACGGCTGACCTGCTTCGCTTGACCGAGCAACACCGTCCAGTGATCGGTTCGTGCAGGTGGTCAGTTGAGCTCGCCCAGCAATAGTGGCGGCTGACGAATTCGCTATCGCATTCAGGTTGGCCCGGGAATAATGGTGGTTGACGAATTAGTCCGGTAATGGGGGTTATAGTCGCCCGGGAATGATGGTCATTGATTGATCAACTCGGTAATGCGGCCACAGTCACCCGGGAATAAATTCGCCGGGCTAGAAGCCGATGCGCACTAAAGGCGCTGAGCCCGCTGATCGCCGGGCATGTTTCGAGGGATACAGCGGCATCAAGAGTGTATCAATCTTGCGATAGGAGTCTCCTCGGTCACGTGTATCCGACTCGGCGTCCACATGTACTGCCGCTACATTTGATCGTCCCTAGTTAGCCCCTTGAGTGGGCTTCGTCCTCATAGCCCGGCCAATTTATTGCCGGGCGAACGTGGCCGAAATACCCGACCAATTCGTCAACCACCATTATTCCCGGCCGTCCGTGGCTGCATTGCCCAGCCAATTGATCAACAACCATTATTGCCGGGCGGTCGTGGCCGAAATACCCGACCAATTCATCCAACACATCATTCCCGAGCGCCCACGGCCGTATCCCCGCGTCAATTGATCACTGCCCCTCCGTTTTCCGCTCTCCACACCCTCAGAGCCATTCACACGCCAACTGTCGTGGTCTGATACGGACATCTCGTCGCGTCGGGAATCGCCTTTACTCAGTGTTCCGTAGTATGTGTTACGATATAGCGCCAGGCGACGTAATGTCGTGACGAGACAGGAAGCTGAGAGAGGCGCCGTACGTGATGAATACCGAGGCCGGAATGTCGGTAGACGCGGCCACGGCGGGCCAGCGAGCGGCGCTGGAGATCGCCGAGGTCTACAAGGAATTGCGACTGGGACGGGAATCGGTCGCGATATTGAAGGGGATAAGCCTGCGCATCGATGCGGGTGAGTTCGTGGCCATTGTCGGTCCATCGGGCTCGGGGAAGTCGACCTTGCTCGGTATCGCCGCCGGACTCGATCGTCCGACCCGCGGCACGGTCTTGATCGACGGTATCGACATCAGTCAAATGAGCGAGGGCCGGCTGACCTCGGTGCGCAATCAGAAGATCGGCATGGTCTTCCAATCCTTCAATCTCATCCCGACGCTGACCGCGCGTGAAAACGTCGAGGCGCCCCTCTACGTAGGTCGACATGACGACGATCCGTCGCGGCGCGCCGACGAGCTGCTGGCGCTGGTCGGTCTAATCGGCCGGCAGGGCAACCGGCCGAGTCAGCTCTCGGGCGGTGAACAGCAGCGGGTAGCAATCGCGCGGGCACTGGCGGCGCATCCCACGCTGGTGATCATGGATGAGCCGACCGGCAATCTCGATCGAGCCAACAGCGAAAACGTGCTGGACCTCATCCGTCACCTACGCGCGACCACCGGAACGACCTTCATCGTCGCTACGCATGACGCCGAGGTGGCGTCGGCGGCCGACCGTACCGTCAATCTGGTCGACGGACAGATTGCCGAGGCTGCCGATGGCGCGCACTGATTGGCAGCGCATCCCAGGAAGCGAGCGATCGTGAAAGCGAAGTTCTACCTGCGCTATGCGCTGCGCTCGCTCCTGCGTGGCGGGCAGCACTCGATCTTTGCCATTTTGTGCATCGCCATCGGCGTGCTGGTGATCGTCGCGTTGCAACTGGTCGGGGTGATGATCGACTCGTCGCTTGGCGGGAACATGCGCGCCATCAACGGCGGCGACATCGCGGTACACACCGAGAGTCACAACCTGACGACGTCGCAGTTCGGCATCTTCGAACAGCTCAAGGCTGACGGATCGATTACCAATTGGACGGCGGAGGTGAGTGACGATGCCACGCTGGTCACGTCGACCGGTGCGCATCGTTTCGGCGTGGATGCCATCGATCCGGCCGTCTTTCCGTTAGGCGGTGGGCTGCACGTGATCACTCCAGCAGCCGGGTCGTTGCCTGCCCTGATGACCGACAACAACGTGGTGCTCAGCGACACGCTGATGAATTCGCTCGGGTTGCACGTTGGAGACACGATAACGCTCGACACCGAGTCGGGACGACGTGGCGACGTGCGCATCGTGGGGGTGGTGGCGACCTCTGGCATCCTCACCGGGAACTCGGACCTGCTGATCAGCCAGCAAGCCTACGATAACCTGACCAACCTTTCCGGTGCGCCGGATGGCTACACCTGGGTCTGGGTCGACGTGCCGGGACACAGCGACTCGTCTGCCAACGCCGTGGCGCCGCGAATCCGCCAGCAGTTGCCGCTGGTGACCACCCGCACCGTGCGCCAGCAAGAATCACAGATCAACAACCAGATTCAGGTGCTGCGGCACTTCCTGCAGGTTATCGGTCTGCTGGCCCTGCTCATCGGCGGCATCGGCATCGTCAATACCATGCAGGTGCTGCTGCGACGCCGGCTACTCGAACTGGCGGTGCTCAAGACGCTTGGCTATCGCAGCACGAGGATTTGCCTGATGTTTGGCATCGAGGCGGTGATCCTGGGCCTGATCGGCGGCGCGATCGGTTCGCTTGCGGGCATCGGTATGAGCCGTGTGGTGAAGACCTTGATCGAGCGTGCCCTGTTCATCAACCTGTCCAACCAGATCGATCCCTGGATCGTTGCGTCGGGGCTCTTGATTGGCGGCGTCACGGCGCTCATCTTCGGACTGCTGCCAATCGTGCAGGCGAGCACGGTGCGGCCAATTTCCATTCTGCGCGGTGCCAGCGAGGGGCAGGGACTGCGCGGGCGAATCTCGACTGGTTTGCTACTCATCCCGGTGCTGTTTCTCTTCTTCCTGTTGGCGCTGGCGATCCTGGGTAATCTGCTACTGGCGGTCGCGGTGGTTATCGCTACGTCGATTCTGCTCGGTTTGCTGACCGGCGCGTTCAGCGGTCTGGCCTGGCTGCTCAGCCAGTTTCCGGTCGCCGAGCGCTATGGGGGCCGCTATCTGCTCCTGCTCGCCGGTCTAGCACTGCTCGCGGCGGGCGCCATCTGGTTGGCGCCGCCGGTCGGATTGGCGTTGGTGCTCCTGTCGCTGAGCGCGCTGATCGTGCCGCTGCTACCCGTACCAGCCAGGCGCGCCTGCGGCTCGCGCTGCGCAACATCGGCCGTGCCAAGACGCGCAGCGCCTCGACGCTGCTGGCACTCTTCGTCGGCATCTTCGCTATCGGTCTGGGGCTGGCGCTCGGCCAGAGCGCCAAAGGCACGATTGCCCAGCTTGCCGCCACTCACGCGCAGCAGAACGCGGCTATCTTCGCCAGCGCGGCCGACGGTGGCGCTGTCGCTCGTCAGCTGGCGTCGATCCCGGGCATGACCCACCAGGAGCGCATCACGTCGGTTCCGGTGCAGATTACTGGCATCAGTTCCTCCACCGGAGCTTCAGCACCGCTGAGCGGGCTTGCGGGCTTCCAGCTTGCGACCGGCGACCTGCCGCCAGTCACCATTCAGCGCGGGTTAGGCGACGCGCAAGCGGGGCGCAACCTCGCCGAGACCGACGCCGGGACGACGAACGCGTTGCTGCCGACCAGCGATTCCGAGGCACCGCTCAAGCTGAAGCTTGGCGATCGGATCAGCGTTACCGCCGTCGATGGCAAGAGGACTACCAGGTTGTCAGTCGTCGGTTTCTACACCGGCGGACCGTCGATCGCCGGACTGGCACCCATTCTGGTCGACGACGGCGTGGTCCAGACCGTCAGCGGCGGCCAGCCCTACGTCGCCTTTCTTTTCCATCTCGATCAGTCCAGGGTCGATAGCGCCCTGACCCGCGTCAGGACAGCCGTTCCGGGCGTAGTCACCATTAGTCTCGGGGGTATCCTGCAGAACATCTACGCCTTCATCGACAACCTGATCGGCCTGGTCGAGACCGTGGCAGGGCTGGCGCTGGCTGCGGGACTGATCTTGACCGCCGACACCGTCGGCCTGGCTATGCTGGAGCGCAGGCGCGAGATTGGCATTCTCAAAGCGATTGGGCATACCAGCTGGAGCGTGCTCAGCCTGGTGCTGGTCGAGAACCTGGTGATCGCTCTGAGTGGCGCCTCGCTCGGCCTCTTCAGTGTGACGCTGATCGCCAATTTGCTGGGTCGGCTAGCCTTCTCAAACTGGTCGCAGGGGGGCATTTCGGTGCCGCAGGAGATGGGGTTAATGGCTGCCGCGGTGTTTATCAGCCTGCTGGTGACGACTGCGGTCTCCTGGCGAGCGACGCGATTGCGACCGCTCGAGGTGCTGCGCTTCGAGTAGGGATGGTGTCTCAGCCTTCGGGCGTTGCGATGGCGGGTGAGTTCACCTCATCCGACTCGAACGCGGTCCAGGGCTGCCAGCTGAAGCGCTCGCGGAAGCGATCGAGCAGTCGCAGGACCGGCCGCGCCAGCAGTAGGACCAGGACGACGTTCCCCAATGCACGGAACAGGTCGTAGACCAGCGAGGTAACCAGGTAGAAGTGGGCGTACGTGTGAATCGTCTGCCACAGATTCATCCCCGGTGCCCAGTAGAGCCCCACCTGCTGCTGCAGTCCGGGTGCGGCGAAGGGCCACTCCCACAGATTCATGATCGCGCCGAAGAGGAAGCCCCAGATGGCGCCGAAGAGTGTCGAGCAGAACCAGTTCGCGTCGCGACCCGGAACGCGGCAGTAGTGCCGCGGTCAGGCCGATCCAACCGGCGGTCAGCATCTGAAAGGGGAGCCACGGACCGATGCCGCCGGTAATGAAGGCCGAAACCAGGAGCGTCAGCGCGCCCATCAAGAAGCCGAAGTCGGCGCCGTAGGCAAAGCCAGTCAGGATGATCAGCAGGAAGATCGGTGATGCCCCGAGCACGCTGGGAATCAGCCGTCAGCGCGGCGTCGGTGGCGACGAGCACGCCGAGCAGAGCCACCAGCTTTGATTCGGAGGCGGACGGCCCGGACGTCGAGCGTTGAATCTGTACCAGGATGGTCAGCAGACAGATGCCGCTGAGCAGGGCGAAGAGGAGCGGCACCTCGATGCCACGACGGGCAAGACGCTCCTGCTGGCCTAAGATGGGCAGGAGGAACGGATAGAAGATGGTCAGCGCGCCGACCACGCTCGCCAGCATGACCAGCAGCGACGGCGTGCGACGACCGGTCATCGCGGCGATTCGGAATGGAGCAGTTGTACCGGCTGAACGGCGTGTTCTGGCGCGATGCCGCCGAAGACCTCCGGGTGCAGGATCTCGGCTAGAATCTCGATGCCGTTGATCAGGCGCGGACCTGGCCGGTTGAAATAGCCTGAACCATCGACAGCGTAGACCTGTTCGTGACGCACGGCTGGGATGGCGTCGAGGCGCGGTAGCTCACGCAGTTTCTCGGCCTCAGCTACCGTGTGCGCCAGGTCATTGCCGCACGGCATGAGCACCAGCACGTCCGGCGCCGCATCAACTACCTGTTCCCAGGTGACGACCACCGAGTTCTCACCGGCGCTGCCGAGCATGTCGCGGCCACCGGCTAGCGTCACCATCTCCGGCACCCAGTGACCGCCGACCATCAGCGGATCGAGCCATTCCAGGCAGACGACGCTCCGTGCCGAGCCAGCATCGGCGCTGACTCGCTGGCCGATCCAGCCAATGCGATGTCGCAGCGCTTGAACGACCGAGTCCGCCACTCGCTCTCGTCCGGTCGCCGCGCCAACGGTTTGGATCGACTCCAGTACGCCGTCCACCGAGACCGGCTCGAGCGACAGCACCTGCGGCATACGTGGCAGCGTGCGTGCGATCTTCAACACATCCTGATAGGAGACGGCACAGACCGGACAGAGCTCTTGCGTCAGGATCAGATCCGCGTCAAGGCGTTTGAGGAGATCGACATCGAGCTCGTAGATCGGCAACCCCTGGCCGACGCGCTCGCGGACTAACCGGTCGATCTCGGCGCTATCGGTAACGTCCGGCGGAAGAACATTGCGCGTAATGTGCGGTTTCAGTTGTGCGGCTGGCGGATAGTCGCACTCGTGGGTAACGGCGACAAGCTGCTCGCCCAGTCCCAGTGCATAGCAGATCTCGGTGATGCTGGGGAGGAGCGAGACGATCCGCATTCTGGCATCCTTTCAGTGGACGAAATTGCGCCACGTTTACGCAATCATACTGTAGCCCGGTGCCGGATCGGGACGAGTGGGCGCGTCGCCATATGATCGATTGTGACACAGAGGATAACGGAGCACGATGACAGACTCGTTCGCAGAGCCATTGAACGCCGGTTTCCTTGCCCCCCGCATCTTGACGGTCTATGCCCACCCGGATGACGAGAGCTTTGGGCCCGCGGCCGTACTGGCAAAGTACGCGCGGCGCGGTGCCGTCATTCATGGAGTCTTCGCTACGCGCGGTGAGCGGGGCGAGCCGGTCGGCGGATTGCGGGTCGCACGTCCAGCGCTGGCACAGCTTCGTGAGGAGGATCTGCGGGAGGCGGTCGCGGTCATCGGCTATGCCGGGATCGAGCTGCTGGGCTACGAGGACGGTACGTTGCATGAGGTACCGGAAGCGCACCTCGAGGCCTCGATTCTGGCGGCTATTCACCGCTATCTGCCTGAGGTCGTGCTCACGTTCGGTCCGGGCGGCATTACTGGTCATGCCGATCACCAGATCATCTCTCGCGTCACCACCAACGCCTTCCTGCGAGCCATCGAGGAGGGAGTGCGCGTGCGCGAGCTGTATTACGACGCGGTGCGACCGGATCGAGCGCGCGAGTTTCATCTCTCCGATTTGCCGGACGGCCAGCCGAATACCTGGATCGACGTTAGCGGCACATCCGGGGTCAAACTCGAAGCACTGCGCTTCCACGGACGTCACATCAAGGATGCGCGCGAACGCTCCGAGCAATTGAGCCAGGAGCCCGAAACGGTCGCGACGCTCTATCGCGCCTATCCCGAGGTGCCGCCCGGTTTGCGTTTGACCAGCCTGCTGACCGGCGACCAGGGTTTCTAACGAGGTTGGGCTTGCTGGCGGTGGACGAGACCATGCCGCAGGCAGAGACCGGGGAGGCTCTCCTTACGAGCGTATGACGTGACGTGTGGGACGGGCACAGCCGCCCACCCTCCGTTCGAGCATCGGATTCCGATCGTTTCGGTTTAGGTCAAACTCGCGCCTGTTCCCTGCTTCGGACCCATCACGGCTTGCGTGCGAAATGACCATGCACGTGTTCCGGTCGAAAGATCATCAGCACCCGCTGGCTCGGATCCCGCCCGTCGGCATACGGTCCGGCCCGCTCGACGCCGATGTAGCGCGTAGCGATGTTGAACAGCGTGTCACGAATGGCTTGCGGGTCGCGTTCCAGGCTGATCCGGCCGCGCATCTCCACGTAGCGGTAGCCGCTCTCGGGATCGCTGATGACGATGGCGGCTCGATCGTCGTGCGTCAGATTGCGCGCCTTGCGGGTGCTGGCCGGGGTGATCATCTGGATCTCGTCACCCTCACGCCGGTACCACATGACCGTCATTTGTGGCCCGCCGTCCGGCAGCGTCGTCGACAGGTAGGCGAAGGCCGGCGAATCGAGCAGTGCACGTTCTTCATCGGAAAACACTCGCGTCATCATTCCGTTTCTTGCCGGTGATCGGTCTGAGAGTGCGTCTGCCCGTCGGTCTCCCGCAGCTACCAGCATAACGCGAACCGGCTATCGGCGATTCCGCGAACCCCTTGCCATCAGAGCTCGGTCACTGCTATATTACGATACGCTACCGTATCGTTTTTGTATGGGAGAGATTCGATGGAGAGAGGGATCTACGAGCGCAGATGGTGGGCGTTGCTCGTCCTTTGCGCGAGTCTACTCGTGATTGGGCTCGACAACACCGTGCTCAACGTCGCGCTGCCGACCCTGGTGCGGGATCTTTCGGCCACCGCCAGCGAGCTGCAATGGATCGTCGACGCCTACGTCCTGGTCTTCGCTGGAATGTTGCTGACCGCAGGAAGCCTGGGCGACCGGTTTGGGCGCAAACTCATGCTCAACTTCGGCATGCTGGTCTTTGTGGCGGGTTCATTTCTATCAGCCTACGCCGGGAGCGGCAGCCAGCTCATCGCCACTCGGGCCCTGATGGGCTTCGGCGGCGCCTTCATTATGCCCTCGACTCTGTCGATTTTGACCAACATCTTCCCGCCAAAAGAGCGCGGTCGCGCGATCGCGCTCTGGACTGCCACCGCCGGTGTCGCCGTGCCACTTGGACCGGTCATCGGCGGCTGGCTGCTCGAACGCTTCTGGTGGGGATCGGTCTTTCTGATCAACGTGCCGATCATCGCGGTCGCGTTGGTCGCTGGTTTTTTCCTGCTGCCGGAGTCGAAAGATCCCGACCATGCATCGCTCGATCCGCTGGGCGCGGTCCTCTCCATCGCTGGGCTGGGCGCTCTTCTCTACGGGATCATCGAAGCCCCGAACTACGGTTGGCTAAGTGCCCACACGCTGATCTCCATGGCCGCTGGCGCGGTGCTCCTCGCCGTATTCGCGCTGTGGGAGCGACGCACCCCGCGTCCGATGCTCAACATGCGTTTCTTCCGCAACCCGCGTTTCTCGGCCGCGAGCCTTTCGATCGCCTTGGTCTTCTTCGCCCTGTTCGGCTCGATGTTCTTCCTGACCCAGTACCTGCAGGTAGTCCTCAAGTACAGCACGCTGCAGGCCGGAATCCGCATCACGCCAGTCGCGGTCGGCATCCTGATCGGCGCGCCGGCCAGCGTCCGCCTGGTGCGCGTGCTCGGTTCCAAACTGGTGGTCGCCGGTGGCCTCACCATCGTCGGCCTGGGGCTCTTCGTGATGTCACGCGCGACCATCTCGACCGGATATCCACTCGTCGGTATTAGCATCCCGATCATTGGGTTAGGCATGGGGCTCACCATGGCGCCGGCCACCGATTCGATTATGGGCTCGGTTCCGCGTGAGAACGCCGGAATCGGCTCCGCCGTCAACGACACCACCCGGCAGGTCGGCGGTGCGCTGGGCGTCGCCATCCTCGGTAGCATCCTCTCGACCAGCTACTCGAGCCATATTGCCAACGTCGCCTCCGCCTTGCCAGCCGCGCAAGCGGCGATGGTACGCGACTCGATTGGCGCGGCGGCCGAAGTAGCCCAGCGGATAGGCGGTTTCGACGGCAACTTGCTGATGACAGGCGCCAACTCCGCCTTCATTCGCGCCATGGACATCACGCTCGTCGCCGCCGCGGGAGTGGCCATGTTCGGTGCGCTGATCTCGCTCGCCTTTTTGCCTGCTCGCGAGCCAGAGGAAGAGCCGGACCAAGCTGACGATCTGGTCATGGTTGAGATGCGCGGAACGTCGCAGTGACATCGCCCGCTCCCCGTCGCCCGGGTCGCCCGCGGAGTGACCGCGCGCGACGGGCGATCCTGGACGCCTGCCTGCAGCTCCTCGTCGAGCAGGGCTTCGACGGTATGAGCATCGAGGGAGTTGCCAACCGGGCCGGAGTCGGCAAGGCAACCATCTACCGGCGTTGGTCGTCGAAACGGGACCTGGTGGCCGCCGCACTGGCCTCGATCGACGACGAGATCCGTGTGGTCGACAGCGGCAACACGCATGACGACTTCGTCTCGTTGGTGCGCGATTTTGGGCGTGTCTCGATGTCGACCGTGCTTGGTCCGATGATCGGCCGGGTTGCTGGTGCGGCGGTGAGCAACCCGGATCTAATGGACATCTTGCGCACCAATCTGATCGCATCCCGCCAAGAGGTCGGCCGACGACTCCTGCGCCGCGGCATAGAGCGTGGCGAGGTGCGGCCCGATATCGACGTTGATCTGGTGATGGACATGGTCGCCGGGACCGCGCTCTTCACGGTGCTGTTTCATCAGATCGAGCCGCGGGACATTCGTGCCAGGCTCGAGCCGTTGGTCGATACCATCTGGCACGGTATCGCCGCCGACCCCTCCACATAAGAAAAGGCGCCCGCCGGAAGGGGCGGGCGCGGGGAGGGAGGTCGTGACGGCGCGCCGGGGGTCGCGTCGCCAGCGCGGGTCGCTACATCGAGAAGAGACCGATGGTATTGCCAAATGGGTCTACGAACAGCGCCATGAAGCCGTAGCCTGGAATCTCGGTCTTACCAAGGACCGTCTGCGCGCCGTGCTCATTTGCGCGCGCGAGGGTCTCCTCGATGTTGTCGGTCGCGAGGTAAATACGTATGTCGCCTGGCTTGACCATCTGCCCATCGATCATTGGGAATCCGCCACCCGGACCGCCCTCGGCTATGAACGTGGCATAGCTCATCTCTGGATGCTGCTGCACTTCCCAACCGAACACGCCCGAGTAGAACTTTTCGGAGGCCTCAGGATCGGTGGTGGGAATCTCAACATGAACGATCGGATACTGGGCCATACGCGTCGCTCCTTTCAACGAGCGGCAACGGTCAAGGTGTACGTACATCATAGGACATATGTTCGAACGTGTCAATAGGGCACAACATTAACTCAACGCGAAGGCGGGATCAGCTAGAGTGGATTTGGACGTGGCTGCATTCATCTTGGCAAAGCGGGTCGTCGCGCAGGAGCGATGAACCCGGTGACTGACCCAGGCAACCCTTCAATACGCTGGAGGACTTGACGTAATGCCTTCGATTGATCGATCGGCCCGCGCCGTGAGCTTACTTGCGGCCGATGGCGAGGAGATGCGGGCTGGCGCCGAGCAGTGCCGGTTCGGCTTCGATCAGGCGGACTGTAGCCAGCACTTGTTCGCACCAGGCGGGATCGTCCCATTGATCCTGCACCCGTTGAACGACGCCAGCCGGCCCCTCCACGGCAAGCGTCTGCATGTGAGTGAGACCTGCCGAGGCGAACTCGATGCGTAGCTCCTCTGGGCGGTGGAAGTAGGCCGTAGTGAAGAAGTGATCGCGGTTGTTCGGATTGCGGTGTTGGCCGGTCCGTAGATCCTCGCGCACGATCCCCTGAAACTCGAGATCGGCGATGAATCCGCGAAACAGGCCATCGAGAGCCGAGGCGAAGCGAGAGATCGCGGCGACGAAGACCAGCCCGCCGGGCCGAGTAATCCGCGCGGCCTCGCGCAGGGCGGCCACGCGATCGCTCCGCTCGGTCAGATGATAGAGTGGCCCGAGCAAGAGCGTCACGTCAACGCTCTCGTTCTCTCGTTGAATGTCACGGGCGTCTCCTTGGCTGCAACTCGCGATCGGCGTTGCCGGTTGCGATGCTGAGCGCTCCTGCGCCTGTTGCACGTGGAGCGGTGTGAGGTCGACCAGGTGAACCTCGTAGCCGAGTCGAGCTAGCCAGGCCGAGTAGATTCCAGGGCCGCCGCCGATGTCGTAGATCGTCGCGGGAGGATCGGGCAAGAATCGTTGCAGGATCTCTTGAGTTCGCAGCAGCTCGAGGCTGCCGTAGTTCGACTCCAGGCGGCCAAATTCCGCGCCGCGTCCATAGTACACATCGACCATGTTAGCCGGAGCCCTCTCTGGTGTGGCGTCGGACAAGTCGACCCCTTCTGCGAATGATCGCGGGATGTTGCTCGGCAGTCTACTTCGTCGTGGACCAGCGTCGCAATCGCCGCGTCGCCACGACACGCGGACGAGTCCGTCAGTGTCAATCACGCCGTTGCGCGTGCGACGATCTCGATGTCATTCAGCCACCAGAGCGCCAAACCCAGCCCGTCGTGGGCTTCCGCAGTGTCGCCGGTCTTCAGCACGCGCTCAAACGCGCGCCGGGCGCGCTGCGAGTGGCCGGAATTGAGGGCGGCATTGCCGCTGGCAAGAAGATCTGTACTGTAGCTCATAGCGGCAGAACAGCACAGCCGTCAGCTTTCTCAGCCGGTCACTGGGCGATCAGGATTGTCACCTTGGCGTTAATTCCTGAAACGAATTTGGTGAGGGCAGCTTGCCGCCAGTTAACTGAACTGCTTTGCTGCTCTGCGGGCACCTTGCTGAAGATGTATTGCTGCATCTCGCTGAGTGTCAGTTCTTGACGGTAGATCTCAATCACTTGAGGGCTTTCGAAGTAGGATGACGGACTTAGCCCGAGTGCGGCGGCGTTCAGCGCGACGAGCTGTGCGGCGTTCGGATCCTGTGCGGCAATCGACTTTTGCTGCTGGGCGAACGACGTTGCGTCCGCGGTCGTGACGTTGATGCCGTAGTCACTGGCATGGTCGATCAATATGCGCTGCTGAATCAGACTCTGCAGTGCCGCATCGGTCAGGGCCTGTCCGCTTACCTGTATCGGTCCCTGCTGCAAGGTGAAGATGGTCTGTGCCAGCTCCTTGCCCGTAATGGCGTTGCCGTCAACGTACGCCACCACTTTGGGGAAGTTGTCGCCGGTGATCGCCAGATATTTCTGAACCGCGGCCAGTCTCGCCGCGTTGGGATCGTTGGTTGCCGACGTGGACTGGGGCGACGCTGCCACTGTTGGCGTTGTCTGCGCGACAGTCCTGGAAGCGGCTTTGGGTTGCGCCGCGATACTGATCGCCCCGATTACCAGGCAGAGACCAAGAATGCCCACGACGTAGAGCCACCGATTTGCTCGCGTTCCGCTCATCTGTTTACCAACACATTTCTAGAATCAAACACGAGCAAGATAGCCCGTCGATCGAATTGTCCCGAAACCCGCTTGCAGGATCGCGCGACAATTCTGCCACGCCGATCAACCGGGCCGGACACAACGGACGTGGTCGACCAGACGGCGAGTCGTGGTATGGTTTTGAACCGGGTTAACACAGGCGACCAATGAGGGGATGAAGTTCGTTGAAGGTTGCACGATCGAGGGGTTGGTCACGATCGGTGCCGCTGGTCGTCGGTCTGATGGCTGTTGGCCTGCTGATCTCTGCCTGCACGGCACCATGGACAACAACACCGACGCCCAAACCGCACGCTTCATTCGGCTATTCAAAGCTTGGCTCCATTGACACGTCCAAGCCCTATCACCCCGGGGACGTTATCACCTTCACCTGGACGGCCACGCTCGAGGGAACAGTTCATCAGGCGAACCCCGATGACATCACGTTGCGCGCCGGAGTCTACGGTCCGTTCGATACCGTCGATCATTTGAAGCAGCAAATGTCTTCCACCAAGGCACCGGGTCTTCAGCCGACGGACGACTTGAGTGGAGCGGCCGCCAAAATAGATCCGATTCAGACCGACTCATGGCGGCCCGAGAACTACACCAGCAATCTGGTCTTGCCGAAGACGCTCAAACCCGGATACTACTCGTTGGTTCAATCGGTGACGACGACCTCCAAGAGTGGAAGCTCAACCGGGTCAGGGCAGACGATCCTGCAAGTGGTCGCGCCTTAGTTCAAGCGCATTTCATGCTGGAGTGTGGATCAAATCCCTACCGCTTGCCTGATTCGGGCAGGACAAGCTGTGCGGCGGTCTCCTTCAAGAACTGACCCGAACAGTTGAACGTCTCAAGCATCGTCATTCCGCTCAAACGCTACGAGCGTCGACCCTCGGTTGGCGAGCGACCGTGCTGTCCGTGTTCAATCATCCCGCTATGCTGGCCCGAATTCTGGCCGGGGTAATGGTGCGAACTTCGGGCGACCAACGGTACATGGACGACGAGCGAAAGGAGCGGCTGTGAGTGATCTACCGAACGCGGCGCGGGTGATGGTGGTAGGCGCGCACCCGGATGACCCCGACTTTGCCTGTGGTGGATCCGTAGCGCGTTGGGTCGCGGCCGGAGCGACGGTGAAGTACGTCGTCGTGACGTCGGGTGACAAAGGGATGCCTGATCCGACACTCGATCCGCTCGTCTTCACCCGAACCCGAGAAGCGGAGCAGGAGGCCTCTGCCAAACTCCTGGGCGTTGAGGGTGTCAGCTTCCTGCGTCTCATCGACGGTGAGGTCTTTGATACGCTCGATCTACGACGCCAACTGACAGCTGAGATCCGTGGCTTCCGGCCCGATCTGATCGTGACGCACGATCCGCTGACGCGCATGTATCGGCAGCATCCCGATCATCGCGCTGTTGGCTTCGCCACGATCCACGCCGCGTTCCCCTCGACGCGGCTGGCGACGTTCTTCCCCGAGCAGGCCGCTGTTGGTCTTGCACCCCACTCGGTCGGCGAGATGCTCCTGTTCGGCAGCGACCAGGCAGACACGTTCATCGATATCGCCCCGGTCTTCGACCGGAAGATCGAGGCGCTGCAACGGCACGTCTCGCAAGCCTCGGCCTTCCCAGGCGGTCTGCAGCATCGGGTGCGCAGTCGTGCCGCCGAAGCAGGTGCTCCGGCTGGACTGGAATTGGCCGAAGCGTTCCTTGCTGTTCATCTGGAGTAAATGGGCGTAATTCATGGTGCAGCGGCAGGTGAACGAGGCCACCTGCCGCCAGGGTTCGGAATTCAGATCGATCTAGGCGTACGCCTGCACGGCCGCTTCGAAGGCAGGACCGGCCTTCATCAGATCTTCGGGCAGCATGACCGGCGCGAGTTCCACCGTTCCCCCAAACGCCAGGTAAAGCGGCTCGCCGATCGCTGGGATGTGCGACGCATCCGGAATGTCGACGAACAGAATCATGGTGCGGTTGCCGCCGACTTCAGTGAAGTAGACGGCCTCGGGTTTGATCGTCTCGAGGACCGACTGGATGTTCTTGACGAAGGTACCCGCTTTGATCATCGCGTTGGCGGACTCGGTCGAAACCACTGCTCGAACCATGAAACGCATGTCAATCCTCCGATTTTGGGTAGACGCTCCCGCCACCATGGCATGCGAGCGCCAATGGCCATCAATGAATGCTCTGGTGCAATCAAGTTTCTAGAATGGAAGACCTTTCAGTCCCTGAATGCCCTTCACCACCGCGATCTCTCCCATGTGCTCGGCGACGTGCGAGATCACGAAGACGAACAAGGCCCAGTTGAGGGACTGAATCCCAAGTCCATAGCTGTTCAGGTCGAGTTTGCGATCGAGATCCTGTTCGGTGAGGTTAGCCACGTACTGGTCGGTGGCGGCGTAAACTGCCTGGGCGTACTCGCGGAACGCCGGCAGGTCGATTTCCACGTCGCGGATCCAGTTGGCCCAGTCGGGTGAACCATGCGCGCCGGGAGGCGCGATAGAGAGGCCGGTCTTCCCCGCCCAGGTGCTGGAAGCGAGCGTTGGCTTCCCCTGCAACATGCCCTGCACCACGTCGTCTTCACCGATCACCGTATGCAGGTAATTGTCGGCGACCGAGCTTGCCGTTCCTGGCGGCTGCCAGCGAAATTGCTCGGGTGTCACCCCTTCGATCGTCGCTTCGAGCCCCCAGCGGGCGACCCCCAGTTGCTCACGCATCGCTGATAGAGCGTTCATGCCATCCCCCATTTCATTCGCCCTGAGCGTCAGGACGCGCTGTTTGTCGAAGGCGATGTGCACTACGTATGCGAGTCAACGAGTCGCGTGCTGCTGGCCGCGATCAGCCCGCGACTATCAGGATTCGTCCTCCTCTCTCGAGCGGCCGTCCGACGCTTCTGTTGCGGTCGTGCCGATCGGTCTGTCCGATGCGTACCGCATGACCTTGTTGCGCGGAGGAACGTTGTCGACATTCCATTCCCCGGCGCTGATGTGATCCATCAGCGGGGCAAGCAGGCTCAGCAGTTGTTGCTTCTGCTCGTCGCTCAGCGGCGAAAACATGTAGCGCTCGATTTCATGCACCATCGGCGTTGACTCATGGACTCCGCGCCTGCCTTCATCGGTCACTTCGACCAGGATCTTGCGCCGGTCGGTTGGATGCGGAATGCGGCGCACCAGGCCGCGCCGCTCGGCAGTGTCGATCAACGACGTCATGGTGCTGGTGGTGATATAGAGTCGTTCCGCAATCTCGTGCGGCGAGAGCGGCTCCTCGGCGCCTTCGAGAATCCCGACGACGTGGGCTGCCGTCGATGACAGGCGATAGCGCTGGAAGAACCGGTTGAACTCTCGCAGCATCAGATCAGCTACTCGCATCAGGTTCATCGAACACTCACTTGCCAAAGGATCGGCTGCAGGAAACTCGCTCGTGAAATGCTCTGGTACGCGAATCAACGGATCGTCCGAAGTCACTCGATTGCTCCTAACTCGATATCTATTTACTTGATATCTAGCGATCTGTCAATAGGGTGCGCTGACGACTGTCTGTGTGCAGCGACAACCGTTGGCGGTAACGGGAAACGTTACCGTCGTCGTTTCGTTGCTCTATGGGAGCATAGCGAGAGCGTGTTCGTCGAGAGCTATCGACTCAGTCGAGGATAGGGGCTGCCATCCTTACCGACGCGCGCGAATGGCTCGCTGACCGCTGCGGAGGTGATGGCGCCATAGCGGTGCGGTCGGCGAAAGGCGTTGCCCCACGTCTCCCGACGGCGGTAGTCACGCAGTTCGTCCAAATCGAAGACCGCCAGGTAGACACCTTCGGCTTCGCCCGCTTCGACGACCAGCAGGTCACGTGCGCCATTTTGATCGTACGCGACCGGATGATAGGCGACCGAATGACCGTTCATCTGCGGTGCGGCGTAGTTGGTCATGGCCACGCCGAGCATGTTCTCCATCGCCCGCGTGCGGAATCCCATCAGCCGATTCACATCGAGGTCACAGGCGTTTGGCGTCAGGATGATCTCGGCGCCTTTGAGCATCAGCACGCGCGCGCTCTCTGGGAACTCCCGATCGTAACAGATCATGGCGCCAATTTGGACTGGTCCCTGAGCCGTATCGAGCTCGACGACGTAGAAGTCGTCTCCGGGGGTGGTGGAAGCTTCCGGTTCATCGAAATCGCAGGTATGGACCTTGGCGTAGGTCATCCGAATCTCGCCATGCCGGTCGATGAGGGACATCGAGTTTCGGGGCGCGCCATCCCAGCGTTCCAGATAGGTCAAGGCGATCGCCAGATCGAGCTCGTGTGCCAGCTCGCGAAAATGCTCGACGTATCTGCTGTCACGCGCCACCGCGCCGTCCTGCCAGCGTCGCCTGATTACGGGATCGACCTCGTTGGCCGCCTTCTTGCCGTCAGCCCAGCGGCCCGGTGAGCGCCAGATGTTTCCCGAGTTCGGCAGCATCCCTTCAAACGGTGCGTAGCCGACGTTCCACATCTCCGGAAAGAGAGCCACGTCCGCGCCCATGGCTTTCGCGCGTCGCACGAACTCGTCGCCTTTGTGCAGGTTGGCGTCCTGATCGGTGCCACTGGAAGCCATCTGAAGCAGCGCGATTCGCAATTCCGTCATCAGAACCTCCATCGCGTCGAAGGGAGCGTCACCTGTCGGTTGCTGAACGGCGTAAGCATATCGCGTTGGGCGTCAGCGTCTCGCTGAGATGGCCCGGCGGAATAGCAATTGAATGGCCCTGAGATCGAAGAGGATATGCGGCTGGTACTGGGGCAAAAAAGTAACGTGATCCTCAGTTACTGGGGATCACGTTACTCGGCGGAAGGTTGTGGCAGTGTTGGTGTTCGGGAGATCGCTTACGATCAGCCCCACCGTCTAAGATGACTGCCATGACCTAACTCTGGAGGTGTCTACCGATTCGGACGAGTGCCGCTCCAGCGGAGTGCTGGAGGGTCTTGCCACTCCTCTTGGCGGACGAGCCGTCGCTCGCGCGCAATGACACCTGAGTTGACCGCTTGGTCAGATCGCGCTGGCGCTCCAGAGCGAGCTGAATCATCGTGGTGGAATCTAGGAAGTACATCCTGACTTCTCCTTTTGGCCGGTCGATCTCGCGACCCTGGCCTCGTTTTGCGATTCGCGATCTCCCGGCTCATCCGGGCTCATCGCTGTCGTGTGTATAGAATAGATCTCAGCCCACTACCGCTGCGTCAGGCATCTGGACAGGACAATGATGCCGAGGGGGCAGGCCGATACCCGTCTATCAGTACAGGGTCCCGATGGAGACACGTCGGTTCCCGTTTTTTCCTATCTACATAGGAAAAATAGGCGTTCGGATGCTATTGATTGGAGCGTCAGTGTGAGCATGATAGCATCGCATCAACTGCGGCAACAGCTGGTCGAGTCACTGCGGGAACGTGGGCTCTTTGGCAGCGATGTCATCGCGCGAGCGTTTCTCACGGTGCCGCGCGAGGCGTTCGTTCCCGGAGTCGAGCTGGAGTCCGTCTATAAGGATCGCGCCATTACCACCAAACGTGAGGCGGGGGTTCCGGTCAGCTCTTCGTCGCAGCCGGCCATGATGGCGACCATGCTGCGCCAGCTCGAGGTGCAACCAGGCATGCGCGTGCTGGAGATTGGCGCAGGCACCGGCTACAACGCGGCGCTGCTGCAGGAACTCACTGGCGAATCGGGCCGAGTAACCTCACTGGAGATCGACGCGGAGGTGGCCAGTTGGGCCACGCAGCGCTTGCGCCAGGCGGGGTATAACCAGGTGGAGGTGATCGAGACCGACGGTGGCCTGGGCTGGGCTGCCGGCGCCCCTTACGATCGCATCGAGCTCACGGTCGGGACGGCCGAAATCGCACCGGCCTGGGTGGATCAGCTCGCTCCGGGCGGAATCCTGGTCGTCCCGCTCTGGGTCAACACGGTGCAGCTCTGCATTGCGTTGGTGAAGGAGTCTGGACGGTTACAGAGTCGCTCCGCGGTTGCCTGCGGATTCACCCGCATTCGTGGGTGTCTGGCTGGGGCGGATCGATTTCGTGTCCTGCAGCCGAAGGTGATGATTGCCTCTGCATCCGCGGAATCGAGCGACGATGTGGTTCGTCAGGCGGTTACGAGCGCGCCGCTCCGGGAGTCAGTCGACGGGGCTTCTCTGCACGGATTTTCCGCCTTCATGGCCCTGCATGATGCGAGTACCGTCATGGTCTCGTCCGACGATGAGCTGGTCACGGGCTTCGGCGGAACCACCTTCGGCCTGGCGGATAGCGCGGATCAGTCCCTCTGTTTAGTAGGCTTTCCGATGGAACAGGGCAGTTCAAGCCAGGTCTACAGCTACAACGGGACTCGTGCACGCGAACGCGTTATGCGCCTGCTGGACAGCTGGCAGTCAGCCGGATCTCCGCGCGTTTCCGATTTTGAGATTTCTGTCCATCCCCTGAGTGCGAACGTGCCGCTTGAACGAGGAGCAAGCGTCGTCGACACCGCGCACTGGCACCTCGTTTTTCGCGTTCGAGGACATTGAACGAAGAAGAGATCAGACCGGCGGAATGTTCCGCCGGTCTGTGGGGTAAGGGTTATGAGGCCTGTTTGACCGCCTCGACCTCGATCTGCAGCTTGATCTCTGGCCCGACAACGACGCCACCGGCCTCGATGGTCGCGTTCCAGTTGAGTCCGAAATCATGCCGGTTGATCTTGCCAGTGACGGTAAACCCAGCGCGAGTGCCGCCCCACGGATCCGGATGAGCGCCTTCGAAGGTCGCATCGAGCGTGACCTCGCGAGTTGTTCCGCGTATGGTCAGGTCACCGGTCACCTTGTAATCGTTTCCCTTAGCCTTCTCGACCTTCGTGCTGACGAACTTGATCGTCGGGTGAGACTCGGCGTCGAAGAAGTCGGCCGAGCGCAGGTGTTGATCGCGCGGCTCCTGACGGGTGTCGACGCTGGAGACGGCGACCTCAACGTCGATCTTGGCCGTGGTCGGATCGTCTTCGTTGAAATCAATGAACCCGGTGACGTCGCTGAAGCGGCCGCGCACGGTGCTGATCATCATGTGCTTGGCGGCAAAGCCGATCTCCGAGTGCGCCGGGTCGATCGTCCAGCGCGTCAGCGTCGTCGTTTGAGATTGTTGCGTCTGATTATCCATTACTCTTCCTCCGGAGTTACTACGATATCAATAGCGACTTCGCATATGGTACTCTTGCACCGAGCGGCTGTCAACGGCTTTGCTATACTGAGAACACAGCCAAGTCCAAGGGAGCGGCGTAATGGCACCGAATCGACGCGAAACTGAAGTAACTGTGCCGGTGTGTCCGATTGCGCGTGCCGCGGAATTGTTTGGGGATCATTGGACCCTCTTGATTTTGCGTGATCTCGAGGGTGGTTGTCGCAGATTCCGTGCACTCGAATCGTCGACTGGTATGAGTCCGGGCGTCTTGTCTGGCCGATTGCGGACAATGGAAAGCGCTGGCATTATTACGCGTCGGCAATACAGCGAAATTCCACCGCGCGTGGAGTACTCCCTGACTGAGAAGGGTCGGGCCGCGCTGCCAATCATCGATCAGCTACGTACATTTGGCGAAACCTGGCTCACCGATGGTGCTGATGAGCGGTTCAAAACCGAGGGGTGAGCGCCTGCCGCACTCGACACAGCCGATCGCACGGGTCAACCAGGACTCGTGCGATTTCTGTCCCAATCGTCGAATTTGCTCCCCCGATCCCGCGAGAACGTGCAACAATAGCGAACCGTGAAGATGAGATCGTCGCGTCCTGAGTCCGCACGCGCAACGAGGAGCAACAGATGGCGAAGAGCACAATTCTGGGGTACCCCCGCATTGGGAAGCATCGAGAACTGAAGAAAGCGGTCGAAGGCTTCTGGGCCGGAAAGATTGACGAGGCAGCACTGGCACAGACCGCGAGCGAGATTCGCCGCGCGGCCTGGCAGGCGCAAGCCGACGCCGGTCTGGATCTGATCGCGTGCAATGACTTCAGCTATTACGATCAGGTGCTCGACACTATCTGCCTCACCGGACTCGTTCCCTCGCGTTTTGGTAGCCAGGGAGAAACGGTCGATCTCGCCACCTATTTCGCCATGGCACGTGGCAACGACGAGGCTGCCGCGCTCGAGCTAACCAAGTGGTTCGACACCAACTACCATTACCTGGTGCCGGAGTTCGACGCGGGCACGCCGCGTCTGGCCAGTAGCAAGATCTTCGACGAGTTCGCCGAGGCGACCGCGCAGATTGGGCGGCCGGCCAAGCCGGTCCTCCTCGGCCCGGTCTCCTTCCTCTTGTTGGGCAAGCACTACACCAAATCGCTGAGCGAGCACCTGGCTGAGCTGCTTCCGGTCTATCGCGAGGTGCTCAGCCGTCTGGGGCGGGCGGGCGCTGAGTGGCTTCAGATCGACGAACCGACGCTGGTGCAGGATCGCAGCCCCGAGGAACTTGCGCTCTTCAAGACGGCGTATGCCGACCTCGCCAAGGTCTCCGGGCGACCGAAGCTGATGCTGCAGACCTACTTCGAGTCACTCAATGGTAATTGGGAGACGGTCACGGGCCTGCCAGTAGAGGGCGTTGGACTCGATTTCGTCCGCACGCCCGAGAACCTTTTCCTGTTGAATCGGCACGGCTTCCCCTCTACTAAGGTGCTCGGTGCCGGAGTCGTCAACGGCCGCAACGTCTGGCGCATCAATCTCGAAGAGAGCCTGAGCCTGCTGGAAGAGATCGCCGATCGGGTTCAGCCAGATCACATCTGGGTGCAGTCCTCCTGCTCACTGCTCCATCTGCCGTACGATGTCGAGCTCGAAACGGACCTGGACGACGAGATTAAGCCGTTGCTGGCGTTTGCCGAGCAACGGTTGACCGAGATTACGACGCTCACACGTGGCCTTAATCAGGGTCGATCGGCCGTACAAGCGGACATCGAGGCGAACGCGGCGATGTTCCAGTCGGCGCTCGATTCGTCCCGCATCCACCACCGGCCAACGCAGCAGCGGATGGAATCGCTGACCGAAGCCGACTTCCAGCGCGACGAGTCGTTCGAGTCGCGCATCGTCCAGCAGCAGGAGCGGCTCCAGCTTCCGCCCTACCCGACTACGACGATTGGGAGCTTCCCGCAGACGCGCGAGATTCGCGCGGCGCGGGCCCGCTGGCGCAAGGGCAGTATCTCCGACACGGACTACCTGGAATTTATCGCCGACCGCACCCGCGACGTCATTCGCCATCAGGAAGAGATCGGTCTGGACGTCCTGGTACACGGCGAGTTCGAGCGGACAGACATGGTGGAGTTCTTCGCCGACCAGTTGCAGGGTTACGCGGTGACGGAGCACTCCTGGGTCCAATCCTATGGCAGTCGCTGCGTGCGTCCGCCGATTATCTACGGTGACGTCTACCGACCGCATCCGATGACCGTCGAGAACACGAAGTTCGCTCAGTCGGTCACGGATCGACCCATCAAGGGCATGCTCACCGGCCCGGTAACGATGTTGAACTGGGCCTTCGTGCGTGAGGACCTGCCGCGCAGTGAAGTGGCCAATCAGATCGCACTGGCTTTGCGTGACGAGGTCGCCGATCTGGAGCAAGCTGGCATTGGCATCATCCAGATCGACGAGCCGGCGCTGCGTGAGGGTTTGCCACTGCGCCACGAGGATTGGGACGAGTATCTGGATTGGGCTGTGCGCTCCTTCCGGCTGGCTTCATCGGGCGTCGGACCCAGCACCCAGATCCACAGTCACATGTGCTACAGCGAGTTCAACGACATCATCGAGGCGATCGAAGCGCTGGATGCCGACGTCATCTCGATCGAAAACAGCCGCAGCGGCTCCGAGCTGTTGCAGGCCTTCATCGATCACAGCTACGGCCGCCAGATCGGACCGGGCGTCTACGACGTCCACTCCGAGCGCGTGCCTGCGATGTCCGAAATGGAGTCCCTGCTGGAGCGAGCCAGCAAAGTGCTCAAGCCGGGTCAGATCTGGGTCAACCCGGATTGTGGCTTGAAGACCCGCGGCAACGACGAGGTCTGGCCGTCACTCGAGCACATGGTCGAGGCGGCGCATGCGCTGCGTCAGGAGCACGCCGAACTCTCGCGGGCGTAGAGGCGCGGGGTACGCGTGGCGATTTGCAAGGGGAGACCTTGCATCGAGTGCACCGTATGGGCAGTGATTTATAGGGGGGCGGGTACCCGTGAAGCGGGTATTGTGCTCCCGCCAACATTGCACCTGGGACATCCGGGAGCACCTCGTGTGCTCCCCACGATGCTGAATTCGCACGTAGACCCTCGTTGCCACATGATTGCTTAAGTATGGAAACGCGAGGAAGCAGATGGTTCGCACCGCGGCTCAGCGACTGACCGGCTTTGGGACATCGGTCTTCACCGAGATGAGCCGGTTGGCCGCCGAGCATCGCGCGATCAACCTGGGTCAGGGCTTTCCTGATTTTCCGGGTCCGGATCTGGTCAAAGAGGCAGCGATCCAGGCGATCAACGCCGATCTCAACCAGTACGCGCCGAGCCACGGAGCGCCACGTCTGCGCAACGCCATCGCCAGCACCTTCGCGCATACATACGGACGTGACGTCGATCCGGACGATGAGATCACCGTTACCAGCGGCGCCACCGAGGCACTCCAGGACGCCATGCTGGCCTTCATCGATCCCGGCGATGAGGTCATCTTCTTCGAGCCGTTCTACGATGCCTATCCGGCGCAGGTCGTCTTCGCAGGCGGGACGCCAAAAGCCGTTCGGCTGCAGCCGCCATCCTGGTCGTTCGATCCGGATGAGCTGCGGCGAGCCATTACCCCGCATACGCGAGCCATTCTGCTCAATACGCCGCACAACCCGACCGGCAAGATGTTCAGTCGCCCCGAGCTCGATCTCATCGCTCAGCTGGCGATCGAGCGGGATCTGCTGGTGATCACCGACGAGGTCTACGATCGGATCACCTTCGACGGAGTGGAGCACCTGCCGATCGCGCTGCTGACCGGACATGTGGCAGCGAACCGTAACGATCAATAGCACCGGGAAGACCTTCTCCATGACCGGCTGGAAGATCGGCTTTGCCATCGCTCCGGCAGATCTGAGTCGGTCGATGCGCGGAACGCACCAGTTCATCACGTTCGCCACCGCGACTCCTTTCCAGGAAGCCATGGCCGTCGCACTGGAGTGTGCCGAAGCGCAGGGCTATTACCAGGATCTGGCTGCGAGCTACACTCGTCTGCGCGATCAGCTCAGAGAGGCACTCGATTCTGCTGGACTCCCCGTGCTGCCAATCAATGGCAGCTACTTTCTGCTGGCCGACATTGCCGATCTTGGTTTCGCTGACGACGTCTCCTTCTGTCGCTACCTGACAAGCGAGATCGGTGTCGCGGCGATTCCACCGTCAGCGTTCTACTTCGATCCCTCCACTGCACCCCTGTTGGCCAGGTTCTGCTTTGCCAAGCGGCCCGAAACCATTGCCGCCGCGGCCGAGCGACTGGCTGGATTGCCAGCGCGACGCCGCTTTTCTCAAGACTAACGGGTTTCCCGTTTCGCACATTAGCACTCGTAAAAATCCAACTTTAGTGCCATTCAGATAACGCTCTTCTTGAGTGTTGATGTGTCATACTGGCTCCACGTTCGACCTATTTGGAGTGCTTGCTGATTGGTTTCTCCAGGTGTGCCGACGCCGTGGGCAGTCAACAGGCTGATGGTGTTTGTTTGCGTCTGTTGCCCTGGTACGCTGGGGCACCCGTCGCTGTCGCACCGTTTGCGTCGATCAGGTGGCGAGTTTGGAAAAGGGAGTAACAGGGGTGGTTGAGGAACGAGTCCACTCCGGGATCTGCGGCCTGGACGAGATTTTGTTCGGCGGCTTGATCGCGGGACGGACCTATCTGCTGGTCGGCGCTCCAGGGGCCGGCAAAACCATCTTCTCGCTCCAGTGGCTGCTCGACGGGGTGAAGTCCGGAGATTCCGTCCTGTACGTTACGTTGGCCGAGCCTAGTGGAGAGATCAAGCGCAATGTGACGTCACTTGGCTGGGACCTCTCCCACATCGAATTCGTCGATCTGGCCCCATCCGGGACCGAGGCTGAGCTGACCGGCGAAGAGTATCACGTCTTCAGTCCAGGCGAGGTCGAGCAGATGCCAATCTGGCAGTCGATCTACCGGGCAATCGACGAACGTCGTCCCAAACGCGTCGTTATCGACTCCGCCACGCAGCTTCGCTACCTCTCCACCGACGAATACCAGTTCCGCAAGCACATTCTCAGCTTGGTTTCCTTTCTGGACCGGCTGAATTGCACGTCGTTGTTGACGTATGAACCGAGCGAGCTTGCCCACGAGATGTCAATCTCGCTCGCCGTCGACGGAATCATTCGTTTGCGTTCCGACGTATCACCGAGCCGGGTAATTGGCTTGCGCAGTCTGCAGGTCGACAAGTTTCGTGGCTCCGATTTCCTCTCCGGTCTCCACCCGCTGCGAATCAGCGAGCAGGGGATGGTGATCTTTCCGCACCGCATCGTCTCGGTGGTTTACGACAAGTGCCAGCGGACGATGCTCTCCTCCGGCATTCACCAATTTGACGATCTCCTGGGTGGCGGCATCGAGTCCGGTACGGCCACGTTGTTGAGTGGGCCGACCGGCGCGGGAAAGAGCACACTCGCGCTGCAGTTTCTGCGGATCTCGGCGATGAGGGGGTTGTCAGCCGTCATGTTTGCCTTCGAAGAGACGGTGGAATCGGTCGTGACGCGCTCGCGCGGCATTGGACTGCCGATCGAAGATCTGCTGCAGTCAGGCATGCTGCGGATCATCACGCTCAATCCGCTTGAGCTCTATCCAGACGAATTTCTCCAGATGGTTATGGGGATGGTCGAACGGGAGCAGATACGCGTCGTCCTGATCGACAGCCTGCGCAGCTATGAGCTTGCCATGGAGGAGTTCGGCTCGGCGCTGGCGCATATCCGCAACCTGGTCATCTACCTGACGGCGCATGGTGTTACGACGCTCATGACGCAGGAGACATCCAACATCGTTGGTGCGCTGACCGTGTCGGATGATCGGGCCAGCCACATTTGCGATAACATCCTGCTCCTGCGCTACGCGGAGTATGCGGGGCATCTCATCAAAGTCGTTGGTTGTCTGAAAAAGCGACTCGGAGATTTTCAGCCCGAGCTCCGCGAGCTTCGCCTGACTGCCACTGGAATTCACGTAGGGGAACAACTCAAACATATGCACGGTGTGCTTACCGGGTCACCAACCTCCGGGACCGAACCTTAGAGACGCAACCTTAGAGACGGAACGATGCCGTGACGGCTCTCGAAGACCTCAAAGACCCGCGATACCCGCTTCAACCCGTTGGGGCCCAGTCCGTCTCGACGCCACCGATGGTTGGACTGCTGGTCGGGAACCCGCAGGATCGCGCGCTGCTCGAGCAGTTCGTTGCCGAGCTGGGTTACCGGGTCACGGTGCCGCTGGCCCAAGCCGATGAAACCGACATCTCACAATCCATCGATCTCCTGATCGCGGATCGCGCGGCCGTTCAACGCTACAACGAGCAGTTTCGCTACTGGAAGCGACGCGCGGGCAGCGTCTTCCTGCCGATTCTCGTTCTGTTGCCATCCAATCTCTCGGGTGCGGCGTGGTTGCAGTCGGGATTTGACGACGTCTTGCACATACCCATCAGCAAAGGCGAGCTGGCGGCGCGGCTCGACGTTTTTCTGCGCCTTCGCACGCAGTCCAAGGCTCAGTATCAGAATGTTCTCGAGAACGCGCTGATTGGCATTTACCGGCTCACACCTGACGGAAACGTCGTGCTGGCAAATCAGGCCATGGCCCGTATGCTCGGTATTACCTCATTCACCCAGCTTGATCGGATGCCTTTCTTGAGCCTGATCGAGCGCTGCGATCCGGAGCGTGATGTCTTTTGGGCTGACGTCGGCCTGCAAGGATCGGTACTCGGAGTCGAATCGACCTGGTGGCGACGCGACGGCCGGAAGTTGACCGTGTGGGAGTCGGCTCGCGTCGTCACTGACGATCAGGGTGAGCCACTCTATTTCGAAGGTACTGTCGAGGACATCACCGAACGCAAGCGGATTGAAAACGCGGTGCGGCGTAGCGAAGGCCGCTTCCGCGCGTTACTCGAGCGCAGCTCGGACGTCATCATTGTGGTCGACGTCAATTCGATCATCCAGCCCAGTAGTCCATCGGTCGAGCAGGTACTCGGTTACTCACCCTTAGAGTGGCGTAACCGCAGCGTCTTCGACTTTTTGGATCCGTCGTCCGAGAGTGTGGCTCGCCGGGAGTTCATCCGATGTCTGGAAAATCCTGGAGTACCGATCACTGCCGAGACCCTGGTGCGTCACCAGGACGGGAGCTGGCGCACCTTTGAACTGGTCGGTGTCAATTTGCTGGGTGACCCGGACGTTGAAGGCATCGTGATCAATGGGCGCGACATCAGCGAGCGTAAGTCCGCTACCCGGGCGCTGCGTTCGAGCGAGAACCGGCTGCGTGCCCTCATTGATGGTGCCCTTGACGCGATTCTCGTGGCGGACGATTCCGGTCACTACGTCGATGCGAACCCGGCGGCCTGTGAACTTCTTGGGGTGAGCCGCGATGAACTGCTGCGCATGAGGGTGGCCGATTTTGGAGCCAACAGTGGCGCGGTGGATCGTCAGTTTCAGAATTTCGTCGATGAAGGGCATCAGCAGGGCGTCTTTCAGATGAACCTGGCTGATGGGCGCGTCGTTCACATCGAGTACCGCGCCACCGCGAACTTCTGGCCCGGCCTGCACCTCTCGGTGCTGCGCGACGTAACCGAGCGGACGCGGACCGAGGCGCTGTTGCGCGAGAGTGAGGAGCGCTTCCGCGTCATCTTCGACAACTCCGCCATTGGCATCGGGTTGTTGACGTTCGACGGGTCGCTCGTGACCTGCAACCGGGCGTTCGAGCAGCTGGTTGGCTATCGTGAGAGTGAGCTCAAGGAGATTGGCGTTCGCTCGATCACGCATCCTGACGACGTGCCCAGAGAAGCGGCGCTCGCTCTCGAGATAATGGAGGGAAAGCGCCGTTCGTATCAGCTCGAGAAGCGCTACATTCGGAGCGACGGCGAAACGGTTTGGGTTCGGTTGACCATATCGCTGGCGCACACATCGATCGACAACGAGCCGCTCATCATCGGCATGGTTGAGGATATTACCGATCGGATGCGGGCCGAACGTGCGCTGCGTGAAAGTGAGGAACGCTTTCGCGCTATGTTCGACGGAGCGGCAATCGGGATCGGCTTGATGGACAGTAGCAGGCGTTTCATCGCCTGTAACCCGGCCATGCAATCGATGCTCGGCTACTCGGAGCAGGAGTTGGCGTCCCTCGAGCGGTATGAGTGGATTCACCCCGAAGATCTGACTGGCGACGTGGCCTATTTCGAAGAGCTTGTCAGTGGAATTCGTGATCAGTTTCGGGTGGAGAAACGCTATCTGCGTCGAGGCGGCCAGGAGATGTGGGGCCGCATGACCACGTCGCTGGTGCGCGATGAGATGGGTGTCCCCTCCATGATCATTGGCATGCTAGAGGATGTCACCGATCGCAAGCAGGTCGAGCAGCAGCTCGTTCATGACGCGTTTCACGATCCGCTCACCGGGCTGCCCAATCGCGCGCTCTTCGTTGATCGGCTCGACCACCTGCTGGTACGTGGCGCTCGGCGGAGCGACCAGATCTTCGCAGTCCTCTTTCTCGATCTCGATCGCTTCAAGATCGTCAACGACAGCCTCGGCCACCTCAAGGGCGACCAGCTTTTGGTAGCCATCGCCCAGCGACTCAAAACATGTGTCCGGCCGGACGACACCGTCGCACGGCTCGGCGGCGACGAATTCACCATTCTGCTGGAGGAACTGCATCATCCAGCGGATGCGACGCGGGTTGCCGACCGAATCCAGGATGCGCTTTCCACGCCCGTCGAGATCGGCGGCGTCGATGTCTACACCAGCGGCAGCATCGGTATCGCGCTCAGCACCAACGGCTACGAGCAATCAGAGCATCTGCTGCGCGACGCCGACGCGGCGATGTACTATGCCAAGTCGCTTGGCCGCTCGCGTTACGAGATATTCGACACGAAGATGCATATCGAGGCGATGACGCGACTCCAGCTCGAGTCGGAATTGCGGCGGGCGATCGAGTATGGCGAATTCACCGTTCACTATCAGCCGATCATGTCGCTCCGTGATGACGAGATTGGTTGGTTTGAGGCGCTGGTGCGCTGGCGTCATCCGATTCGAGGCATCGTCTCACCCGATGAGTTCATCCCACTGGCCGAAGAGACCGGTCTCATTCTGGCGATCGATCGCTTTGTGCTGCGCGAGTCGTGTCGACAGATGCGAACCTGGCTCGAAGGATCTCCCAACGATTCCCGTATCTCGGTGAGCGTCAATCTCTCGCGCAAGCAGTTCAACGATCCGCACCTGCCCGAGTTCATCGAGTCGGTGCTCAACGAGGAGGGAGTCGACGGAACTCGGTTGCGTCTGGAGATTACCGAGAGCATGGTGATGGGGAACGTCGAGCAGGCGCGACGCATGCTGACGCGCATTCACGATCTCGGCGTTAACGTGCATATGGACGATTTCGGCACGGGATACTCATCCTTGAGCGAGCTGCACAGCTTCGCGTTGAACAAGCTCAAGATCGACCGCTCCTTCGTCCAGCGCATGGGAGAAAGCGGCGAGCGTTCCGAGGTCGTTTTGGCCGTGGTGGCCATTGCTCACAGTCTCAAGCTGCAGGTCATCGCCGAAGGCATTGAGACGGCAGAACAGCTGTCGTGCCTGCGCCAGATGGGCTGCGACTATGGCCAGGGATACTTCTTCGCTCGCCCGTTGGAGAGTGATGACGTCGCTGTATTGATGGGCCTGCCCAATCGCGCGTGATCGACGACGCGCGTCACATCACCGATACTCCACCTAATACAATCTGCCGCTCTCGGCCCAACGTGGAGGGATTCGATCAGCATGACGTCCAACCAGATACGCACCGTCGGCATTCTCATCTTTGATGACGTTGAAGTGCTTGACTTTTGCGGCCCATTCGAGGTCTTTTCCGTGGCACGACCGGTGGGTGAGGGCGCCGACGAGGCGCGGCTATTCAATGTCTTCACCATCGCTGAAGCCGATCGCGTCGTGCATTGTCGCGGTGGCTTGCTGGTGCAGCCGCACCATACGATCAACGACCATCCAGCGCTCGACATCCTGGTGGTTCCCGGTGGTCAGGGAACGCGACGGGAGCGGCTCAATACCCGGCTACTCGACTGGATTGAAGCGCAAGATCGGGCCATTGAGCTCACCACCAGCGTCTGCACCGGTGCGTTTCTGCTGGCGGAGCGCGGCATTCTTGATGGGCATCGGGCGACGACGCATTGGGCCAGCCTCGATTGGATGCGCGAGCAGTATTCTGACGTGACGATGCTCGCCGATCAGCGGGTGGTGGATGAAGGGCACGTGATTACCTCGGCCGGCGTATCGGCGGGTATCGACATGGCGCTTCACGTCGTCGAACGGCTGCACGGGGCTGAAGTGGCTCGTTGGACGGCCCGGCGCATGGAGTACGACTACTGGCCGGCAAGCGAGCGTTACTCGTCCTGACCAGACAACCTTTGATAGGATCTGCCGCGACAATTGGTCACGCAGCCAAATCGCGCGAAGTACGTGTTGGTTCTCACCCTCCGCTGGTGGAAAGTGCCCCTCCTCACATACGGGGCCGGGAGATGAACCGTTTGACCGCATAGTTCTCCTCCACAGGAGGAGCCGAAGGAGTAGGGGGCTATGGGTATCGGCATGCTGATAATCGGCATCGTCGCACTCATTGTTGGCGGCGCGCTTCTGTTTTTCGGTCGACGTACGCAGGCCAAGACGAACCTCATCGGTCGAGTTGCGACCTCGTCGGTGGCCGATCTTCCCAAATTGCTGTCCGGCGAGATGGTTGAGGTCAAGGGGACCGTGCGTTGTGATTCGCCGTTGACGAGCGAGTACGCCAACAAGCCGTGCGTCTGGTATTCGTCGAGCGTCGTCCGTGAATACGAAAAGCGCGAGCGAGATTCCGACGGAGACATGCAGACTCATCGGACGAGCGAGACGATCTCCTCCAACTCGCAGACGACCCCGTTTTATGTGGAGGACGGGACGGGCAAGGTGGAAGTTCACCTTGAAGGGGCGGAAATCGACGCGCCGACCATTCTCAACCGCTTTGAGACCGCGACTAATCAGGGTAACGGCCCATCAATCTCGATCGCTGGCATCTCGTTTACCGCTGGGGACAACGACCGGACGCTCGGTTACCGCTACGAAGTGAAGGCGCTCGAGGTCGACAAACCGCTCTACGTACTCGGCGCCTATCGTGAGGATGGCTCCATCGGCGCGCCGGACCACAAAGACAAGTTCCGCCGGTTCATCGTGAGCCACCGAACCGAGGAAGAGCTCCATGCGTCATGGGGTAAGCAAGCCTTCTGGCTCGGAACCAGTGCAGTGGTGTTGATCGGCGTCGGAGCGATCCTCCTGGTGGTCGGGATCATCCTCTCGGTCGCATAGGTGAGAGCGTTGCGGACCAAACGCACCTGATGAGCGTGCGTCCCGATGCGCATTCTGGCTCGCTCGAAAGTGTGCTCTAGACGGTTTGCGCTCCGCGACTGACCGGCACACGCGTTGGTTCCTGTGACGAATTGAGCCGGAACCAGACTGCAGTCAAAACCGCAAGGGCAACTGTTCCCACCGAAGTGAGCACGAGGAACGGCATGCTGGCCGATGGGTCGTGACGCCACAACATCACCGCTGACATTCCAGTAACCGCGCCGCCCTGGCAGGTGAGATAACCGACCATGCCATAAGCGGCCTTGCGGGCCGTGTCGTTGTGTCGAAGCAGACCAATGCCGGTCGCCAATGCCACCGGAATTATGAAGGCGGTGTCCAGTAGCTTGATGCTCCAGAAGACGTTTGGATCGTTGAGATACTCCTGGGTGAGGTTGGTTCGGCTCACCACGCCCCAAATGGTTCGGACCCAGGCAAGTCCAAGAAGAGTGCCCAACGCCAGCAGGGTTCCTCCGGTAACGCGCCGGAGTTGCTTATCCGGTTCTTGGACCTTGTCGAGACTCATCGCGGACCAAGCCGTGGCCGCAAGTGTCCATCCGAGCAAGATCAGACTGAGATAAAGAGGAAAGAACTTGCCGACATTGCCTGGGTATCGCTCGTATTGCTCGCCAACCACGAGCGAGGTGGCGTAGTAGACCGAGTAGAGAGTCGGTCCCATTGCCAGCGGAGCAGCCAGGCGGTGCCGTCGCAGCCACAGGATGCCAGCCGCAATTGCGGCCGGAGCCGCCACTGCCAGCGAAGCCAGATCACCACCAACAATCTGGTTCTTCATGACATCAGAGACCGGATACTTGATGATCTTGAGGGCTAGCGGCCCGAGTACCGCGCTGGTCGCGAGTCCTCCGCCCAGCGCTAGCATTCCAATTCCGACTAGTCGCCGTCCAATCATGTCTGTACTCGATTCCACTACTCAGGCAATGGCGGCAGCTATCCTTTCCCGCAACGGATTCGACGCTCCCGTTGCCCGACTGACAGTTGATTCCCAATTCCGGAGATCGCATTTTGTGTCCATGAGGTGCCGCCGAGTGGCGCAGGGCGCTCCTCCGAGATCGAAGACGATCGTGTCACAACCGGAAAGTCAGCCATGTTCGTGCTCGGTTGTGCCGGTGGAGTCCTGCGCCCGTTTGAATTGAGTGCCAGCGACATTGGCACCTACATAGATTGCCCGATCGCGGCAATCCACTCGCACACCGGCGTCACGGCGATAGTGCGCTCACGTGACCTGCGCGGCTCGACCGCCGATCTAATATGGCCAGCTACGATCTGGTTACGAGTCGAAGGCCTTGAAGGCCTCCTGGAACATCTCACGGTGATGCCGCTCGCGCTCCACCGCTAACCGAAAACTCGCCGCTGCTTCCGCGTACCCTTCAGCTTCAGCTTCGCGAATGAAGCGGGGGTACATCTCCTCGATCTCGTCGTTCTCACCGTTGGCGGACTCATCCAGATTCTGGCGCGTGGTGCCGACGCCACCGGAGACCTGCAGGTGGCTGATGCCGTGGATCGTCTCCGCGCCCGCGGCTTCAAGGAAGAGCTGGGCGATCTCTGGATGGCCCTCCCGCATCGCTTGCATGGCGAAGGCGGTGTATTTCAAACGGGCACGGGCCTCCCCGGTGATCGCGGTCTGGAGATTGTCGTTGGTCATTGTCATGGGCTGTGCTCCTTCAACGAAGCGGTATGGTCCGCGGTAAGGTGCTCGCAATCATCAGTCGGACGGAGCAGTTCACCGCAGTTGTGTCACACATCGCACGAGTGGATCGAGCGTGAACGTCGAACGCGCAGTCCACCATGTCATCAGGGTAGGGAATTGGACGTTGCGGCAGTGTCGCAGGGAGAGTCCGAAGGTTACAGTCGCGTGACGCGGTCGTTGATTGTGCCGTTATGATCGTCCCACTCAAATCGTCATATCCTAGCCTGCTCAGGACACCCCTTCACGGGTCGGGCTTCGGTGAAACCGGCGCGGCGACCTCAGCCCAGGGCATCAGGCGTTACGGTACCCAAACAATTCCTCAGACGCCGCTAATGCCGGGTGACCATGGCCGCGGTAGCGAGTTCATCCATCAAACATCGCTCCTCCCGGGCGTCCGTGGCCGCACGACCAAGGCTCATGCATCATCCGACACTTTGAGCAATCACCGGTGACGAAGCAGCGCTCTCGGCTAACCGACGCGGATCACGACCTGCTGAGCATCGATCTGCCGAGACGCGTCTCAAGGGCAACGCCGAAGCACGCCAACTGGAGATTGCATCTGGCCTAAACGTGACAAAAGGGACGAACATGACGTCCGTCCCTTTCTTACGTCGGATTGAGCCGTGTGCCTGGATTCCGCTATGGGTTGGCCTGGTAATAGGCGTCGACCACCTTGCGTGCAATTGGCGCCGCAACGTCGCCGCCCTCACCTCCGTGTTCCACCATGGCGACGGCTGCCATCTTGGCGCCTTCTGCCGGGCTGAACTCGGCGAACCACGCGTGCGGTGTGGGCGCGCCGCTCTCGGCCGTACCGGTCTTTCCGGCGACGGAGTGTGTCTCCCCGGCGAACGGTTTGGCGATCGAGAGTCCGGCGGCTGTGCCATTTGGAGCCGTGGTTACCTGTGCCAATGCGGAGCGAATCTCTTGAAGCTGTTGCGCCGTGGCCGGTAATTTACCGCGTTCCTTCGGCTTAGCGGTGTAAACCGCGCTGCCGTCGATGTTCTTCACCTCTTGCACGATGTAGGGAGTCCAGAGCGTGCCACCATTGGCGATCGCGGCGTAGGCATCGGCGACCTGGAGTGGCGTCGCCAGGAAGTAGCCCTGGCCGATCGATAGATTGATGGCGTCGCCCCGTGCCCAGTAGTCATGGACCGTCGAGAGCTTCCACGCTGGATCAGGTACCACACCCGATACCTCCGGCAGCTCCTGCAAGCCAGTTGGAGATCCGAACCCGAACGCCTTCGCCGCGTCTGGCAGGATGTTCTCGCCCTTCTTGTCGAGCTGCTCGGCCACCTGATAGAAGACCGTGTCACACGATTGGACGAGCGCATTATGCAGCGTCAGGGTTCCCTGACCGTTAGCGCTCCAGTCATGCCAGACCTGACTGTTACCGGGTAGTGAGAAGGTTGGTGGGCAGTTAAACGTGCTTTGTGGTGTCAGCCCCAGTGACTGCATGCCTGCGGCCATCGTTACGACTTTGAAGGTCGAGCCGATGGGGTAGGCGACCTGGGTCGCTCGATTTTCGAGCGGTCGTTTCGTCGTATCGTTCAGATCCGCCCATTGTTGATTGCTCATTCCGAGAATGAACTGATTGGGGTCGTAGGTTGGGTTGCTTACCATGGCCAGGATGGCGCCGTTCGACGGATCGAGCACCACCACGCTGCCCCATTTGTCGCCAAGCGCTTGCGCCGCGGCCAATTGCACGTCGAGGTCGATGGTCGTGACGATGTCGTCGGCCGGTTGGCTCTTGATCTCCTTGATCGTCTCCCGCTCGTTTCCATCGGGGCCGACGATCACCAGGCGTCCGCCGCGTGTACCGGCGAGGTACTTCTGCCCCCAGGCCTCGAGCCCAGCGCGTCCGATGCGGTCGCCCGACGTATAGCCCTGCTTCGACAGCGTTTTCAGTTCGTCCGCGGTCACCTGGCTCAGATAGCCGACGATCTGCGCGGTCGCTGGCCCGGCGGGGTAGACACGGTCGGGCCACTTCTGCACCACCACGCCCGGGATTGCCTGGAATTGCGCCAGCAAGTTGGGATCCATATTGTCCGGGTAGCTGCGAAGCGGCATGAACCAATCGGGCTGGCCACCCTTGTAGAGCGCCTTGATCTGATCCTGCGGCATGTCGAGCAGTTTGCTCAGTTGCTGCAGCATCGAGGCTTCGTCCTTGATCTTGCCCGGTTCGACACCGATCTTGGTGATCGTACCGAGGGCTGCCAACGGACGGCCCTTGCGATCGAGGATACGTCCACGCTGTGGAACCTCAGGAATGTAGCGGACGAACCCATCACCGAGGTTGTTGAAGATCATCGAGGGTGTCCAGTCGATGCGCCAGGCGTCACCGTCCTGAACCAGCGTCACTACGTTGTCTTGCTGGATCTCGCCCACTTTGCCGGAGTTCCAGACGACGTGAATGGGAACGCGCGTGTTGTTCTGCTGCGTATTGGTGACCGTCGCCGTGAGCGACTCTTCGCCGACTTCGGTGGCAATCCCCTGATAGCGGTCGACGAAGTCTTTCTCGTTGACTACCTGTTTGGACGTGGATGACAGCAACTGGTACATGTCGCTGTAGTTGCTGGCCGACCAAAACTTGACGTAAGCGGCTGCGACCTGCTCCGGCGTCTTGAGCGCGGCGGTGTTGACGCTCGTTGGGGTGGCAGCCGTCTGCCCAGTCTTCGTGCTCCCCTTCGTGGATGACGCTGACTTGGTTGCGGTAGATCCAACGGCCGGCGAGCCAATCACGCCGATTCCGAGGTTGTTACCGCGTCCCAGGTGGTCGGCGACGAGGAAGAGTGCGAGGACGACTATGATGAGGCCCATCACACTCATGACGAGCTTGGGCACGACACGCCGAGAAGGCGGGCGTCGTGAGTAAGGCGAACGATATCGAGGCACGATCAGGGCCTTCCTGGTGTGGCGGCACGCGCCCGAGATTTGACGCGTGCGACGAAACTCCGGCCATGGGCCGAACGATCGCTCATCGCCGAGATATGCGGGCACAACTCTGCCACCGCTGTGACTACACAGTCAAGGTTCACGATTGACCTAGCGGAGACCTCTCGTGTGCTGCGTGCTGCGATAGGCAAGGCTCACACTGGCCCCGGTGTGGATCCGCTGGATCGATTCACCGAGGAGCGGGGCGATGGAGAGCACGGTGATCTTGTCAATTCTCTTTTCAGGGGGGAGCGGAATCGTATTCGTAACTACAACCTCTCGAATCGGGCTGGCGGCCAGTCGTTGAACTGCTGGGCCACTCAGGACCGGGTGCGTCGCCGCGGCGTAAACCTCGGTGGCGCCATGGTCGATGCAGACCTGCGCCGCTTGCGTGATCGAGCCTGCGGTGTCGATCTCATCGTCGACCAGTACTGCCTGGCAGCCCTCCACCGAGCCGATCAAGTTGAGCGTCTCACTCTTGTCGTGATTCCCGAGGCGCCGTTTCTCGATGATTGCCAGGCTCGCGTCGATCTCCTCGGCGAAGTTGCGCGCCCGCTTGGTGTTGCCAAGATCGGGAGAAACCACGACCGGATTACTGAGGCGCTTCTCCTGGAAGTAGCGCGCGATGATGCCCATCGCCGTCAATTCATCGACTGGAATGTTGAAGAAGCCTTGAATTTGTCCGGCATGAAGATCGACGGTCAGGACGCGGTTAGCACCTGCCACCCCGATCATGTCGGCAATCAGCCGGGCGGTGATCGGAACGCGTGGCTGGTCCTTCTTATCAGTGCGGCCGTAGCCATAGTAAGGGATCACGGCGGTGATGCGTCCGGCCGAGGAACGCTTGAGTGTGTCGATGATGATCAATAGCTCCATGATGCTGCTATTGACCGGCGTGCTGAAAGACTGAATAACGAACGCATCGTTCTCCCGCACCGACTCACCAATGCGGACGAAGATGTTCTCGTTACTGAAGGTGAAGACGTCGATGCGTCCTGGTGGGATGTCGATATACGAGCAGATCTCCTGGGAGAGATCCGGGTTCGCATTCCCGCTGAATATCGTCAACTCATCGTAGAGGCCGCTCATCGTCCCCGGTCACTCCTTCCGCCGCGAGTCGCGTCAACGCTCGCCGCGCCGCCACCTGCTGTGCCGTCCGTTTGCTGCTGCCAGCACCCACGCCAAGCTGCTGGTCTTCGACGAGGACCTCCACCGTGAAAGTCCGGTCGTGTGCCGGGCCTTCAACCGAGAGCGTCTGGTATACCGGTGTGATGCGTTTCCACTCTTGAACGAGCTCTTGAAGTCGTCCTTTGTAGTTCGTCTCCTGGCCGATGCTGATGATCTCTTCGGCATCCTCCTCCAGGAGAATGCGGAGGAAATCGCGTACGGCTTGCAAACCTTGATCGAAATAGATGGCTGCGACGATCGCTTCGAACGCCCCAGCCAGAATCCGGTCACGAATCTCGCCGTCCTCGGCCGACTCACCCCGCCCAAGGTACAGGAAGCTATCGACCTGAAAGCGTCGTGCCCAGTCGGCCAGGGTCTCGGTCCGCACCAAGGCCGTTCGGTAGGCGGTTAAGTTCCCTTCTGGCAGATCCGGATAGCGCTGATACAGGAACTCGGCCGTGATCATGCCGAGAATTGAATCTCCGAGAAACTCCAATCGCTCGTTGGAATAATGTACCGCCTGGAGTTGCTCGAGCCCCTGCTCGTTCAAGTATGAACGGTGCGTCAATGCGAGATTCAGCAGATCGAGATTTCGGAATGTCACTTCCAGTGAAGCGGCGGTCTGCTGGGCACGTTCATCGGTCCAGATCTGCGGCCGCGCGTCATCTGACGACGTGCTGGGTGAGTGATCGGTCACGCTGGTCACTTAATCGCGGTACCCAGATCGACTCGGGCATCTTGCGCCACCGAGTTGAGCCGGGGCCAATCGACTGAAACGGTATAGATGTAATGCAAGGGCTCGGTCTCCCGTGTGGTCGAGTGTGCCAGACCGGTACCGACCAGAAAATGGATCATCGCATCCGCGATCCGATTATCCTCCGGCACGCGATCGTCCAGGGAAATCGCATCGCCGCCTGCACGGCGCGCGTCGATCGCGCGCTTCAGGCCGTCGCGAAAGGCATCGGAGAGAAGATCGGCGCGCTGCTGCACCTCGCGAAGGGCGCGACGACGACTGGCGTCGATGTCAGTCCCTTGCTCAAGCGATGAGGCCTCGAGCTCGATATCTTTGACCTCCTCGCGCCATGTGTACTGTTGGACGATGTAGCGCAGCAATCGTTGCAGATCGTCCGACACGTTCTCTCCTCTGCCTGGAATAGACCCTGTCGCTGATTATAGCCCGATGCTCAGCGACTGGCCCGATTGCGCCGCGTCAATCGTCACCGACGTCTTCTCCCTCTTCGGGCAAGAAGAAGAGTTCGGCATCCCCTTGCTGGACCTCTCCATCGTTGCCAAGACTCTGCCGGACGATTTGGCGCGCCTCGTTCGTCGTCATGTACGACCAGTGGTGGGGATCCGATCCGTAGACCCGAACTTCCTCGGGATAGTGATCGTCACGCCCAAACCAATAGCTCGTGCCATCCGACGTTGCGATCTTCAATTCGCCACTCATGGTGTTCATCCTCTCACGACAACCGGTTCACGTTCGAGGGAAATCGCACGTCGGTTGCCTCGAGTCGGCGAGGTGCGATGAACGCGTTCGGTTGCAGTGAGAGGATGGATTGCTCGGAAGCTTGCTCTCCGCTAACGATTCTCGAAACGATGAAACACCTCGGCGTACTTCACACCGTGCTCTTCACCGTTGTGGCTCGACCATTCGCGTACCC
This sequence comes from uncultured Chloroflexia bacterium, assembly GCA_963782955.1. Lineage (GTDB taxonomy): Bacteria > Chloroflexota > Chloroflexia > Thermomicrobiales > Thermomicrobiaceae > CALAGB01. The sequence continues at coordinate 228,220 of CAWALJ010000006.1, forward strand.
ACTTCTCGATATCGTCGAAGTGGTCGGCAAGCTGACTCTCGTGCGCGCGCAAGGCTGCGATCTTCTGGTCGATCGTCTCACTAATGTCAACGAAGTCGTTGATGACTGGCGCGCCAGAGACGAAGATCTCGCGCACTTTGTGTGGCGTGAGTCCCTCGGCCAGCAATTCCGGGAAATCCCAAGCGTTCTGCGAGGCGGGGTAGATCGCGGCCAGCACGGCCTGTCCGCATGCGAGATGATCGGGGTGATGTCGTCCGATCGAGTAACTGGGAGTCCAGACACGATCCGGAGACTGGCAGATGACACGCGTCGGCTTGTAGGTGCGAAGCAGGCGAGTGATGTCGCGGCGCAGTTCCAGCGTTGGCTCGAGCGTGCCGTCGCGGTAGTTGAGGAAGAAGACGTCTTTGATGCCGAGGACCTTTCCAGCGGCGCGCTGCTCGTTCTGACGCGTCTCGGTCGTGGTCCGGCGTGCGTCGACGCTCAATGACGTGGCGAGGTCCGCCCCACCGCCAGACGCATCGGTCACGATCGCGTAGTAGACGTCCCATCCGTCACGCACCCAGGCGGCGACCGTTCCGGAGCATCCGAACTCGGCGTCGTCCGGATGTGCCACGATCACCATCGCCACCTTGCTCATCGCTTCGTCCTGCATGAAAACTCCGTTCTGGTGCTGATCCCGTAGCTCACCAAACGTAAGACCCAACCTCAAATACTACCAGGGATTGGCCGAGTTACGGGTGTTTTTGCTGATTTTGCCTTGATGGAATCGGTACTCTGGCCCATACTTAGCTGTTCAAGGCTTGACCGCCGTAGACGAGGGAGACCGAACTTGAGCACGACTGACAGGCGCGTCCGGGTACGAATGGCGCCCAGCCCGACCGGTGATCTCCACGTTGGAGGCGCGCGCACGGCGCTCTTCACCTGGCTCTTTGCCCGGCATCATCACGGTGACTTCTTGTTGCGCATCGAAGACACCGACCGCAAGCGCTTCGTCGACGAGAGCGTGGAAGGCATCATCGAGGCGTTGACGTGGCTTGGGCTGGAATGGGACGAAGGCCCGGGCATCGGCGGTCCCTATGGTCCGTACGTCCAGAGCGAGCGTTTGCCTCTCTATCAGGAGCACGCCAACTGGCTGGTCGAGCACGGTCATGCCTATCCCTGCTTCTGCAGCGAGGAGCGGCTCAAGCAGGTGACGGACGAGCAGCGCAAGCGCGGCGAGCCGCCTGGATACGATCGTCATTGCCGCAACCTGACGCCGGAGCAAGTCGCGGAGTATCGCGCCCAAGGGATCGTCCCGGTGATCCGACTCAAAGTGCCTGAGTCGGGCGTCACGGTGGTGCACGACCTGATTCGCGGCAACATCGAGTTCGAGAACCGCGTGCTGCAGGACGCCGTGCTGCTCAAGTCGGATGGCTTCCCGACCTATCATCTGGCGGTGGTCGTCGATGATCATCTGATGGAGATCACGCACGTCACGCGTACCGAGGAGTGGATTCCTTCCTCGCCGCTGCACGTCCAACTCTATGATGCTTTTGGCTGGGAGCCGCCGATTTTCGCCCATCCGCCGGTCATCTTGCGGCCGGATGGCAAGGGCAAGTTGAGCAAGCGTGACGGTGCCGTCGGCGTGCTGGAGTACAAGAAGAACGGCTATCTGCCTGAGGCGATGATCAACTATCTCGCGCTGCTCGGCTGGTCCTCCGGCGACGAGGAGATGTTCAGCCGCGACGATTTGATCGAGAAGTTCGATCTGCCCGACGTGCATCCGAGTCCAGCTCGGTTCAGCTTCGAAAAGCTGCTCTGGATGAACCAGAAATACATCAACCACGTCCTGACGCTGGACGACTTCGCCAAGCGCTCGGTGCCGTTCCTGCAGGAGGCGGGGTTGGTGACCGAAGCGGCCAACGACCCAACAAGTGATGAGTTCAAATATGTCAAAGAGGTCGTCGAACTGGTGAAAGATCGAGCCCGGATTTTGACCGAAGTGGTCGAGGATACCGAATTCTTCTTCTGGGATCAGTTGCCTGATTACGATGTCCGGAGTCTGATCCCGCGCAAGGATAAGCCGGAGGAGGTCGAGCCGGCCCTGAGACAGGTGGTTGAGATCATCGAGTCGACCGATCTCAACGATGAGGCAGAGGTGCAGGCGAAGCTCCGTGCGCTGGCGAAGGAGTTGGGCATGAAGGCGGGTGAGCTCTTTATGCCGATTCGAGTGGCGACGACCGGCCGTACCATCGCTCCTGGACTCTTCGAGACGCTTCGGGTGCTGGGGAAAGAGCGTGCGCTTGAGCGACTGAATCAAGGGATCGAAAAGGTTCACGACTACGTGTCTCAAGGAAACGTGGCCGAGTACGTTCCGCCGCACAACCGTCCTGGGTTCGGTCAGACGAGCTAGGTTGAACCAACAACTGATTTCGCGTTTAGGAGGGTCGCTTCGGCGGCCCTCTGTGTTACCCGCGACTCGTTTGCGAAGTTTCCGGCTGGTCGTCTCATCGTACACCCAGAGCGACGCACAATTGACAGACCCCAGCCTTTCCGTACAATACCGGCATTCGGAGAGGATTCCTGTATATGTCGAGCGATGCGTTGAGCTCGGGCGAGGAAGCGCTCGCTCGGGCCCGAGCTACGATCGCGGACCAGCAAGCGGAGATCGCCGACCTGCGACGTCAGCTTGAGGAACGCCGTCTGGCCGTCGATCTGCGCAGTACCTTCACCCTTGCCTCAACGGCCGGAATCGTCGGTGCGCCAATGGCACCGACTCGCCTGCTCGAGATGATCGTGCGTCTGGCGGCCGACGTCATTTCCTCGCGCGCAGCGTCCCTGTTTCTGATCGATGAAGCGCAGCAAGACCTGGTCTTCGAGGTTGCCATTGGTCCCAAGGCGGAAGCAGTCGAGAAATTTCGAGTGCCGCTTGGGCATGGCGTGGCGGGCATCGTCGCGCTGACTGGGCAGGCGATGGCTGTGTCGGATGTGCAGTCCGATCCGAGGCATGCCTCGGACATCTCGCAGAGTGTCGGCTATCTGCCGCAGAGTATCCTGTGCGTGCCGCTCTTCTATGAGGACCAGATCATCGGCGTGCTGGAACTTCTCGACAAAGAGGGCGGAGAATCGTTTCGACCGAGCGACATCGAGATCCTGGGTCTGTTCGCCAATCTCGCGGCGGTCGCTATCGCGCAGTCGCGGGCCCAGGCAAACCTGGTCGGCTTAGTCAGCGAGGCGCTCGCGTCGACACCAGATGCCGCGGGCAGGGACCCGGCGCTTGGAGAACGTGCCAGGGCGTTCGCCGCCGGTCTCGAAGCGAACGATGACTTCACGCAGACGATCGAGATCGCGCGGCTGGTAGAGGAGATCGCCGCTGGTGGCGAGCCGGAACGGGACGCGGTCACGGCGATTTTGCGCGGCTTCGCTGAGTATCTACGGGCCCGGCAAGAACCAGATGTCATGCTCGGGGTCTACCAATGAGCATGGCGCAGCGGCACCCGGCCTGGAGTTGGCAGTTCAAGGTCGATTCACTCACGGAGTTGGCGCGATCCGGGCCGATCGACGACGTGACGCCGGACTGGGCCTGGGGCGGTAGCACCGGCGCGGGTGTTCGGGTGGCCGTGATCGACAGCGGGATCGAGGCTACGCATCCCGCCATCGACGGTCGAGTCAGCGGCTACGTGGCGATCACCGAGTCAAACGGCGAGTTGGTCTTCGACGAGTCACCGCATGGCGATGCATGTGGCCATGGAACTGCCTGTGCCGGAATCATTCGCTCGATCGTGCCTGATTGCGAGCTCTATAGCGTGAAGGTGCTGGGTGCCGCCATGTCGGGCCGGGGAACCGTTTTCGCCGCGGGTCTACGCTGGGCGATCGAGCACGACATGCAGGTCTGCAATCTCAGTCTCGGAACGACCAAGCGCGATCTGCTGGTCGCCTTTCACGAGCTGGCGGATGCCGCCTATTTCAAGCGCGTAGCACTGGTCACTGCCGCCAACAATATGCCGGTTCCCAGCTATCCCTCGATGTTCGCGTCGGTCTTGTCAGTCGCTTCGCACGACCTGGGTGATCCTGATCTGTATTTCTACAATCCGGAGCCACCGGTCGAGTTTGGAGCGCATGGTATCGACGTGCGTATCGCCTGGCAAAACGGCGAGTGGATCACGGCAACCGGCAACAGCTTCGCGGCGCCGCACATTACCGGACTGGTGGCGCGGCTGCTCGGGAAGCATCCGGAGCTTGCACCGTTTCAAGTGAAGGCGGTCCTGCGCGCGCTGGCCGCCAACGTACGTGGTGGACCTATTCCAGCAGCGCCGGGAGCCGACTCGGCCTCAAAATGACGGCGATACGGCACCAATCCACGAATTGGGCGACATAATTGGACTGTTGGGTCTGTACACGCAACCGGTAGACGATGTACCCTTCGTCTATCTTCAACTCGGGTATGGAAATCCAACGCAATTTGTCTTGAGCTGACTGCAAAGAACCGGAGTTCTGAACGAGGCTGACTCGGAAGCATTGCGCGTCCCCCATAACCATCACGATGGTGACGCGAACTGACTTCGCGGTGTTGGAAGACCGCGATCGATTCGCACAATATGCGAGCGGCCCTTTCGAAGGGCCATAGGTCGTGATTATGGGACGAACTGCGGCTGTCTCGAGCGTCGTGGTTGTGATCGGAGCCCATGCTCCGGTCGAGCATGATTCACCACCAAGGCTGGGAGCCTTTTGATGCTGGATGGTCAGGGGTTTGAGGGTCTGGTTGGGCGTTCCTTTGGAGGTTATCGCGTCACGCGCCTGCTGGCGCGTGGCGGAATGGGCGTCGTATTCGAAGGCGTTCAGGAATCACTGGACCGCCCCGTCGCGATCAAGTTTCTCTATCCCCATCTGAGCGACGACGATCGGTTTCGCGACCGCTTCGAACGGGAAGCGCGTGCGGCGGCGCGTCTTAATCACCCCAACATCGTTCGAATTCTCGACTTTGGGGTCGACGACGGCCTGTATTACATGATTCAGGATCTGGTCGTCGGAGCCAGCCTGCGCGATCGCTTGGCCGATCTTCACGCGAGCGGCGGCACCATGCGCACCGACGCCGTGATCGCCATCATCGAGCAGGTCGGCCGCGCGCTGTCCTATGCGCACGATCAAGGCTACGTTCATCGGGATGTCAAGCCTGGCAATATCCTGCTCAATAATGACAGCCAGGCCTTCCTGACCGACTTTGGTGTAGTTAAGATCGCGGGTGCCAATGCGCTTACTGCCGCGGGCATGATCATCGGCACGCCGGAGTACATGGCTCCCGAACAGAGCGCCGGTGTTATCGATATTGGCCCGGCGGCGGATCAGTATTCGCTCGCGGTAGTCACGTACGAAATGCTGGTCGGCCGTGTTCCCTTCCACGCGCCGACTCCCGCAGCCGTCATGCGCATGCATCTGACCGATCCGCCACCGCCGCCCCGAACCGTGGTTCCCTGGTTCCCGGAGGAGGTCGAGGCGGTTCTGGTCCGCGCGCTGGCCAAGGAACCGTTCGACCGCTTCCCGTCGGTGAGCGAGTTTGTCGATGCTCTGAAGGAGTCGATCAACCGCGCTCAGAGCGTGGCCGGTGGCACGATCTCGCATCCGCCGGTTCAACAGGCAACCATGGACGCCGCCGGTGCCGGAATGGCGGCAGTTGCTGCCGGATCTGGCAGTCCGCCCGCCAATGGCGTTGCCGCCAGTTCCAACGCTCCAGCCGCGAAGAATCAGCCAGTCATGCTCATGGCCGGGGCGGTTGGCGTCTTGGCCGTCGTGCTAGCGCTCGGGGGGTTCCTCGTCTTTCGCAATCACGGATCGAGCGGGGGCAACAAGACGCCGACCGCCCTCGCCGCCGGTGCTTCGGCGACCAGCACGATCAATGCGGGCATCGTGGCCTCACCGCAGGCGAGCCCATCAGTGGCGGCGTCCAGCGCCACCCCCGTCGTCGTGTCCGCGAGTCCAACTGCCGAGCCGACCCCCGTCGCCACTCCAACGGCCGTAGCTGTTGTGCCGACGCAGCCACCGGGAACGATCCTGGCGGTCCTCTTCTCATCGCATCGTGGTGGAGTGCATGACTCTCAGATTTACATCATGAATCTGGATGGGAGCGGCGAGCGTCAACTGACGACCACTCGAGGTCATTCCTGGGGGCCGCGCATATCCCCCGACGGCTCCGGCTTCTTCTTCTCGGCGACCGCTCCGGGCGAGCACACGATTCACGACGCTTCCGGTGGCTCCGACGTTGGTTCCGGCAATCATGACGTTTACACGGCCGGTTTCGATGGCAACACCGTGGCGAACATGAAGATCACCAACCTGAACAACATCACCGCGGGCTATACCTCCTGGGACAACGGCTGGACCTGGTCGCCCGACGGTAAATGGATCGCGTTCACGTCGGATCGCGCCGGCAATTGGGAAATCTACAAGATGAGCACCGACGGCAAGACAATCGTGCGACTCACCGAGAACCCGGCGCAGGATGGCTGGCCGTGGTGGACGCCGGATGGCAAGCACATCGTCTTTTCGTCCGACCGCAACGGACAGACGCAGATCTACATCATGGATGTCGATGGCTCGAACGTGAAGCAACTGACTAACCTGCAAGACCGGACAAATCTGTACCCGGCGGTCTCGCCAGATGGCCAGCAGGTGGTCTTCTCCTCGCAGATCGCGTCGGTGAATGAGGGACAGATCTACATCATGAATATCGACGGCACGGGCTTGAAGCAACTGACCAGCACCGTGGCGCTCAACAACATCCCCTCGTTCTGTCCGGATAACCAACACATCGTCTATGAGTCGGATCAGGACGGGAACGCCAACATCTTCATGATGAATGTCGACGGATCGAAGGTAGCCCGGCTGACGACCGATCCTGGCGAGGACACCACGCCGGATTGCGCTTACATCAAGACGACGAGCCCGTAGCTGGGCGAAGCCGCTACGCGCTCGTTGGCCAGATTGAGAGGGATCGTGATGAATCGAGAAGCGAAATTCGCACAGCTGCTCATCCAGATGGGTGTCGATCGAGGACTCGATGTACAGCAGGTGTTAGCCGAGCTCTCCACCGCCTCGTTTCCGTCCTTCATCGACGCGGGGGCCGTTCGTGCGTCGCTCGTCGACGCGGTGGAGTCCTGGTGGCGTGCCGATCTGGAGCAGCGCATCAACCAACTGCGCAACCAGTACGGCCTGGATGCGCCGGAGTCATCGGTGCCCACCGCTTCACCGACTGAACCTCGTTTTGCCGCTCCGCCTCCAGAGGTTTCAACGTACCAAACGGAAGCGCAACCACGATCGACCGCGCCAGTCTTCGAGCCGATCGTGGATGAGACGATCCAGGACGTGCCCACCGAGATGCCGCGCCCGCAAGATGCGAGTGAGTCGATCCCGAGCGACGCGACCGTAATCTGGAACACGCGCGGCGGCTGAGTTCGAACTGGATTAGTGGCGGCCAAGCCAACGCTCAAACGGGCGAACAACACTCGTGTCGCGGGTGCCGTTCGCCCGTTGTCCATGCTTCTGCAGATATTAGAGCCGATCCCGGGCTAGTGAGTAAACAGTTTCCAATGTCCCTCCGAGACGACCTCGATGGTGTCGTCAACCACCTTGATTCCGGTCTGATCGTCGATGGCATACGCCGGCACTTGCATCTTGGCTGCCCATCGTTCCGCGTGGGACAGGGTATTGTGGGGCAGATCCTGGTGATCCAGATGCGGAAAGATCGAAAAGTCAACCAGACCGAGCGTTTCATCGCCACCAGTGGGTGGAGTCCAGCCGACGAAGTCTTGCCCGATACTGGGGGTCATGATCATGCTCCCGGCGCTCAACCCCACATAGACCAGTCCCAGCGACGGCAACAGATCTGCCAGTCCTGACTCTCGCATCCAATGACACAGGTACATGGGATCGCCCCCATTCACCAGCAGAACGTCGGTCTGCTGGAGTTGAGGGACCCAGGACTCTCTGTCGATGCTGGGCAGCGCGGTGAGCTCCAGCACTCCCAGCGACTTCCAACCCAATTCGCACATTGGGGTGCGGGGTTCGTTTCCGCTGATGAACTTCCAGGCCAGGATTGCACCGCCCGGGAGGGCGTACGACGCGGTGGTAATGCAGAGGGCGTTGGACTCGGCAATCGGTTTGTCCAGCAGATCGACCAGCGTGTTGTGAAGGCTCGTGTTCGTGATGCCAGCGGAAGTGAGAAGAAGCTTCATAGCGCCTTTCCTTGGTTCGATTTCCGCCCTACTCAATGAATCCGTCGCTTCGCGTAAAACTGACTTGACACCAGATGGCAGGCGACTTCCCGAACGCGGACCCCAACCGCGTGGCTACCGTTTCAACGACAGGCATGATATTCGTGGACTCGCACGATGCCTGTCAATGCCGTTTGCACCGAATTCGTTCACGCCCGCTAGATGCCGCTGGTTTCGCGAGGACGCGCAGCGCTTGCGGGAATTCGTTGCGGTTACTGACCGAGCGCCGGCAACGAGCCTTCGAGCGGCAGGAACGTTCGGACGGTGAGGGGAGGCGATAGGAGAAACCCTTTCGCTGCCGCAGTGGATTACACGTCTGCTACAGCCTCATTCGATGTCGGACGGGCGTGGAGAGATCAAACGCCAGGCTTGGTGAGTTGCGGATCGGCAAAGACGCTCTCTACATCCCTGGTTGACCGGGAGGGACTATCCAGCTACCTCAAGCACCTTGTAGGTGGTTATCGGCGCGGTGCGTCCCTTGACGTAAAGAGAGCCGAGTTCCTCGACGCGCACCCGATTCCCGAGCAGTTTCAACGTGGCATCGCTGACCAGGATCTCCCCTGCGCGCGCATCGCCCTGCAAACGCGCGGCGACGTTTACCACGTCGCCGATCGCCGTGTAGTTCATGTATTGGGCGGAGCCGATGTTTCCCACGATGGCCGGACCGGAGTTGAGCCCGATGCCGAATCCCACCCGAACTCCGCTGTCTCGGCGTAGCTCATCGATGCGAGCGCGCATGGCTAGGGCGGCGCGTAACGCGGCGAACGCGTGATCCTCCAGCGGCAGCGGGGCGCCGAAGATGGCCATCACGCCGTCGCCAAGGAATTTGTCGAGCGTCCCCAATTGCGCGAAGATCTCGGTGGTCGCCAGCGTGAGGTAGCGATTGAGCATGGCGACTACCTCTTCCGGCTGGCGTTGCTCCGAGAACCCCGTGAATCCGCGCACGTCGGCGAAGAGCACGGTAACGTCTTTTCGCGCGCCGCCAAGCTGCAGTCCCTGTCGGTCCCGCAGTACCTGCTCCGCCACCGAAGGCGCGAGATAGCGATGGAACAACTCGCGCAGCCGCTCTTGCTCGGCCGCTTCCGCCCGGCGTGCCTCCTCGATCAGCACCACATCGGTGCGATCGTTGATGATAAAGACCACGCCGCGCGCCTGCTCGTCGGTATCGCGAATTCGGGCTACCCGTCCAGCCAGTACCACGCGTCGCCGATTCCCGAGCGAGCCTTCCCATTCGTGACTGCTGAGAATCGTCTGAGCGCTCACGCCGATCTGTTGTGCCAGCGAGCTCAGCCAACCGGCGACGCCGGGTGGAACGGCGTCGCTCAGTGAGCTGCCGATCGCCGATTCCGCGTCGCGTTCGAGGATTTCGGTGGCTTTGGGATTCCAGTCGGTGACGATCCCGCGCTCGTCGATGGCGATCAGCGCACTGCTGAGCGAGCGGAAGATGGCCTCCTGGCGACGTCGTCCCATCTCGATCTCACGCGTTCGCGCTAGCAGTTCCTCGTGCAGGCGCGCGTTCTGGATGGCGGTAGCCGCGTGACTGGCGAACGAAACCAATAGATCGAGATCAGCCTGGCCGAAGCGCACCGTCGCGGTGGACGAGTCGACGTAGAGGACGCCGATAGCGTTGTCCTTGACCAGCATCGGCACGCAAAGGAGCGAGCGAATCGCCATGTCGACGATGCTCTCGACCTGGCTGAAACGCGGGTCGTCGAGGACGTTTGCGATCAACAGCGCGCGGCGTTCCTGTAGCGCCTCACTGGCCACGGTATGGCTGTAGCGGTTACTCAGCGGGTCCATGTTGTGCACCACGCTGGCGACCAGCCGACCGTCGTCCCCACGCAACAGAATGGCGGCGCGCTCGCCGCCGCTGACGTGGAGTAGCTGGCGCAACACGGACTGCAGCGTCTCGTTCAGGTCCAGACTCGATGCCAGTTCGCGGCTGAGTCGCCCCAGCAGCGCCATGCGCTCGACCGCCGGAGCCTGCCGAATTGGGGCCGCTACGCCAGTGATGGTGACGGCGGTCACGTTGTCCGACGCGCCCGCTCGTCGCGCCGCCTCGATCAAAGCGGGTGCGGCATCGGCACCGTGACGTCGCAGCAGATCGGCGATGCGCTCATCGTCGAGGCAGCGATGCAGACCGTCGGAACAGAGGAGGATCACGTCGCCCGGAGCGAGCGCACCCTCGTACATGTCGATGGCCACACTCTCCCGAATGCCGAGGCAGCGGGTGATGAAATTCTGGCGCGGATGATTCACCGCTTCGGCTGGAGAGAGCAAACCCTGGCGAACCTGCCGCGCCACCCAAGTGTGATCCTCGGTCAGCTGCGTCAGGCCTTGATCGCTAAGCAGGTAGGCGCGTGAGCGGCCGACATGCGCCACGAAGAGCCTGCCGTCGACCACTACCGCGGCCAGGATCGTGGCACCGACCTGACCTGCCGCAGTGGAAGCGCCAGTTGATCTGGCGGCGCTTCGCGCGTAGAGGAGCGTGTTCGCTTGCTCAACCGCCGACCTCAACCTGCTCGACGTATCGGCAATCGCCGAGTTCCAGTAGGCGTCGATAACGCTGTTCACCGCCAACCGGCTGGCCTGCAATCCGGCGGATTCCTGCCCGACTCCATCCGCGATCACCCAGATCCAGCCCTGCTCCACCCGCTCCAGCGCCGTCGAGGGTTCGCGCGTGTCGAGCGTGTCGCCATTGACGGTGCGCACGGCTCCGGGATCGCTCGCGGTGGCTGCTTTGAGGACCAGCGGCGTCTGCATCGCCTATCGTCTCTCTGAAACGCCCAGATGGGCCGTCACACTCGACGCGTCGTCGGCGTCGACCGTGGGCGAGAATGTTGCGGGCCGAACGTCTCATTCGCTTCGGTGATGGGTGACGCACGGTTGGTGCGGGGAACGCACCGGGAACTGTTTTCGAACGACCGTACGATAGTAGGCCCTATGATACTTCACCGCGCGAATGCCATCGCTCTTCGACGCGCATGGTCGCGCTATTGCCAGGCAAGCGGATGGCGTCTAGTCTTGGTGGGCCAACGCGGCCAACGATTCATCGAATATTGTCGATCCAAAGCAATGATCGAGGATGAACATGTCTAGCCATAATGCGCAAAGCTCTCATGCCGACGTTGCCATTATCGGTGGCGGCATCATGGGATGTTGTCTGGCCTACGATCTGGTGAAGCGTGGGGCCAGCGTGATTCTGCTCGAACGCCATCAGTTGGCGCGCGAGGCAAGCTGGGCCTCGGCCGGAATCATCTCCCCGCCAAGCCCCAGCTACGGTGCCAAGGCCAGCCTGGCGGTACGCTCGTTCAATGTGTACCGAGCACTGGTCGCAGGAAGTCGAGGATGCCAGTGGCGTCGCCACGGGCTGGGTGAATCGCGGCATCGTTCACGTCGCGACCGACGATGGTCAAGAGCGACTGCGCGAGACGTTGCGCTGGCAGCGCGAACAGGGCTTCGCGGCGGAATGGCTCGACGCTGACGCCTTGCGTCGCCGAGAACCCGCGGTGCGTCGTCCTGAATCGGACGCGGATGGCGGCTTCGTCGGCGGTCTGTTCAACTCAGAGGCGTCGAGCCTGCTGTTGGGTGAATTCTGCCGTGGACTAGCGCGGGCCGCCGCCAATAAGGGGGCCACGATTCGTGAACACACCGTCGTCACGCACATCGAGACCGATGGTGACCGTGCTGTTGGACTGAGGACGCTCGATGGCGAGGTGAGCGCGGATAATGTTGTGATCGCCGCCGGTGCCTGGAGCCGTCTCTTCAGCAAGGACCTCGGGATTCCGATCCCGACGCGACCAGTGCGCGGGCAGATGATCGCCATCGCCGATGCCCCGATTCCGATCACCGGCGTGGTCCAGGGCGAAGGGGGTTATCTGGTGCCGCGTGCCGATGGCACGGTCGCCGTGGGAGCTACCGAAGAGCACGAAGCAGGCTATGTGGCTCAGGTGACGCCAGCCGGGATCGACTGGTTGGCCGCCCTGATCGACCGGTTGGCACCCAGCCTGAACGAGGGTCGGCTCGTCTCGCTCTGGGCCGGTCTGCGTCCCGCGTCGGAAGACGGAGAACTGATCGTTGGTCGTGTGCCGAATCTGCGGAATGTCTGGACATCGACCGGTCATTTCCGGGCTGGTGCCCTGCTGGCGCCGGGAACCTCCGAGGTGCTGGCTGACAGCATCGTGTCAGGCGAGATCTCACCTGAGCTGGCCGCGTTTGATCCTGGGCGCTTCGCCTGATTCAGTACTGAGGAGACAACCATGGCGGGCTTTCCACCACCGACGACTTATCGACCGGCGATCGCCGGAAGCCACTACGTCGCGGCCTCCGGTCATTATTTGGCGACAATGGCCGCGGTGCGCATGCTCGAGCTGGGCGGCAACGCCATCGATGCCGGAGTGGCCGCCGGGCTGTGCACCAACGTGTTGCAGCCGGACATGACCAACATCGGCGGCGTCGCCCCGATAATCCTGTATCACGCCGGGAAGCAGGCGCTGCGCACTATCAGCGGACTGGGTAACTGGCCCGCGAACGCGACCGCCGAGTTCTTCCGTCGTGAGTTCGGCGGCAAGATCCCCGGTGGCGTGCACCATTGCGTTATGCCCGCCGCGATCGACTCCTGGACCACGGCATTGAAGGAGTTCGGCACGCTCTCGTTCGCCGAGGTGGTGGCGCCCGCTATAGAGCTGGCCGAAAACGGCTTCGAAGCCTATGACTTTCTCTGTGCCAACCTGGCCGCCGACGCCGCTCGCATCGGCCAGTGGCCGTCGAGTGCCGAGATCTTCCTGCCGGGCGGATCCGCACCGAAGCCGGGCTCCCGCTTCGTGCAGCGCGATCTGGCGAACACGCTGCGTATGCTTGTCGAGGCCGAGGAGGGAGCGCGACACGTCAGCCGCGAAGCCGGCATTCAGGCCGCGCGCGATCGGTTCTATAGCGGCGACATTGCCGAACGCACGGCACGCTTCTTCGCCGAGCAGGGCGGTTTCCTGACCCTCGACGATCTCAAGCAGTTTCACGTCGACGTCGAGGAGCCGGTTTCGGCTCGCTACCGGGGATACGACGTCTATAGCTGCGGCCCCTGGTGCCAGGGTCCAGTCGCTCCGCAGGCGTTGGCGATTCTGGATGGCTACGATCTGGCGTCACTGGGGCACAACTCGGCGCAAGCGCTGCACCTAATCGTCGAGGCGCTGGATGCCGCGTTTGCCGATCGAGAGCGCTACTATGGCGATCCCAAGTTCGTCGACGTTCCGATTGCTGGTCTGCTCAATCCAGGCTACGCGGCCACCTGGCGCGAGCGTATCAGTCGTGATCGAGCCTTCGAGGGGATGCCGGAGCCAGGCGATCCCCGCAAATTCCAGCCGGGCGACGGTGCGCCTGCTGGCGCGCGGCGAGCGGCGCCACGCGCCTTTCGGGCCAAGGTCGATCCCGACACCAGCTACCTGTGCGTCGTCGATGAAGCGGGTAATGCCTTCTCGGCCACCCCGAGCGACGGCGTGACCAATACTCCGGTGGTGCCGGGTCTCGGCTTCATCGTCTCGGGTCGGGGCGGCCAGTCCTGGGTGGAAGAGGGGCATCCGAGCATGCTGATGCCCGGCAAGCGACCGCGACTGACACCCAGCCCGGGTCTGATCATGAAAGATGGCAAGCTCTTCGCGCCGTATGGCACGCCGGGGAACGACGTGCAGCCACAGGCGATGGTGCAGTTGCTGGTGAACATGATCGACTTCGGTATGGATCCCCAGGCGGCCATAGAGGCGCCGCGCGTGGCCAGTTTCAACTATCCGCGATCGAGCACGCCGCATCCCTTCTCGCCAAACCTGGTCAACGCCGAGACGCGCATCTCCAGCGGTGTGCTGGCCGAGCTGGCACGCATGGGACACCAGGTCGAACCCTGGGCCGATTGGGAGCCGCGGGCAGGATCGCTCTGTACCGTGGTCGTCGATGGCGAACGTGGCATGCTGACCGGCGGTGCCGACCTGCGTCGCATGGCCTACGCGATTGGCTGGTAGCAACAAAATCCTCAATCTCGTCGCGATATTGTTACGATAGGCTCTCCCTGCCCTGTCGTAGAATTTGTGTGGCGCGCCACTGGTAGGAGGAGCGATGGACGCAGCCACAATGATCGAGGTCGATGGTCTCGCCAAGCATTTTGGCGAGGTGCGAGCCGTCGATGGCATCAGCTTCTCCGTCGCCCAGGGTGAGATCTTCGGTCTGCTTGGCCACAATGGTGCCGGTAAGACAACCACCATTCGCATGCTCACTGGCCGCACACGACCGACTTCCGGTCAAGCCCGCATCGCTGGCTTCGACGTCGTTCGCCAGCTCGACCAGGTCAAACCTCTCATCAACCTGGTCTTCGAAGAGCCGAATCTCTACGAGCGCCTGTCTGGTCGCGAGAACTTGCGCTTCTTCTCCGAGCTTTACGATCAACCTGCCCGGCGGGTGGACGATCTGCTGAAGATGGTCGATCTGACGGAGGCGGCCGACCGCAAGGTCAAGACCTACTCCAGCGGCATGAAACAGCGTTTGCTGGTCGCTCGATCGTTGGTCAACGAACCTCAGCTCCTCTTCCTCGACGAGCCGACTCGTGGACTCGATCCCACTTCGGCGCGCGAGCTCCGCGATCTGGTGGCGCAGCTCAGTCGTGAAGGCACCACCGTCTTTCTCACCACGCATTACATGGAAGAGGCGGACGAACTCTGCCACCGTGTCGCCTTCCTGAGTCAAGGGAAGATCGTCGCGCTCGACACCCCGCGCGAGCTGAAGCTGCGCTATGGCCAGCGGACAGCCCTGGTGCTGCTCAAGAACCGGCAGGAAGAGACGGTGCGCCTCGATGATCCCGGCGACGCAGAGCGCTTGGCGGCCTGGATGGAACAGGGAGAGGTGCTGACGGTCCATTCGCAAGAGGGGACCTTGGAGGACGTATTCATCGAGCTGGCGGGACGTCCGCTCTAGAGGTGGGGGCGACAGATGCATCTGCGAATGATCCGCTCGATCTTCCGCAAAGACCTGCGGGATGCGATTCGGGACTCGCGCGTGTTGGTGGCGGTACTCGTCCCGATCGCCATCGGCGTCCTCTACAATTTCATGTTCCAGGACACCACGCCCGCCCCCAGCGCCAAAGTAGCCTGGTATTCGCCTGGCAGCACCGAGCTGCTCGACAACATCAACGCCGTGGCTGGGAACACCGTGCAGCTCTCCTTCACGCAGGAACAGAGTGCCGATGCGGTGCGCACGGCCGTGGGCAAGAAGAACGTGGACATCGGCATCATCATCCCCGTCGGGTTCGACAGCGCCGTGAAGCAAGGCGCAACGCCACAGCTCAGCGTGCTGCTGCCGGAAACATCGAGCTATGGCGGCGACTATGTGTCCGCCGCGATCGAGCCGGCCCTGCGCCGCATGGCCGGGCAAGCGCCACCAGCCACCGTGACGGTCGATCGTGTGTCAGCGGGCGAGGTGACGACCGAGGCGATCTTCAACCGGCTCGGTCCGCGTAAGTACTTCGTGTTGGTGGCCATCGCGTTGGAGATCGGCATGATCAGCATGCTGGCGGTGCCGATCATCCTGACCGAAGAGGTTGAGAAGAAGACCATCGACGCGCTGGTGCTGGTGACCTCCTATATCGACATTGTCGCCGCCAAGGCGCTGGTCGGGCTCTCCTACATCGCCGTGGCGGTCACCATCATGATGAGCCTGACGCGCATCGCCCCCACGCAGATCGCGCTCTTCATCGCCGCGGTCGTCGCCCTGAGCGTGACGCTGATCGGGTTTGGCCTGCTCATCGGCGGCCTGTTCAAGAGTGCCAACCAGCTCAATACCTGGGGTGGAGTAGTGCTGCTGCCAATACTCGCTCCAGCCTTCGCCGTCGGTCTGCCGGTTCCGGGCTGGCTGCAGACGGCCTTTGACTTCTTCCCTACCAGTCAGGCGACCAAGGTGATGATCGACAGCCTGTCGAGCGAGCAGTTCTTCGGCCATGCGTGGCTCGCATTCCTGGTCATGATCGTCTGGGCCGTGGTGGCCTACGCGGTGCTGGTGCGCCAGCTCGCGCATCGGACGGCGTGACCGATCTCCTACTTCAGAAAGATCGTGCTCAAGAGTCGACCAGTGGTGAGATGCTCTGTGGTGACGTGCGGCCGGAATGGCCAGAAATCGTGGAATCTAGCTTCCGATCATGCCCATGATCTACCGGAAAATCTGCGCGAATGGGTCAAATGGCATTGAGGTTATGTCGTCATGACATCGGACGTCACGTCTGCTAGACTCGGCTGGGTCGTCACCGTGAACCTGCCGTCAAGGGGACGGCATATTCGGGCCCCTCATTCACAATCGGAAAGCTCAGACCGAAAGGATCTCTGGCATGCGACAGCGGCGCGCATTCGTGGTGTTGTCTTTCGTCGGCCTCCTGTCGTTGGTGGCCGCGCTCATATCACCGGGTGTCGCGGTCGCGTCCCCAACCACGATCACGGTCAACTCGCTGCTCGACAACGGCCCTGGGAACTGTAATTCCACGTGCACGTTGCGCGATGCCGTCGCGTCGTCGTCCGCAGGTGACACGATCGACTTCTCAGTGACCGGCACCATCACGCTGAACGGCAATCAGATCAATATTGATCATAGCCTCACTATCGACGGGCCCGGTGCGCGAAATCTGACCGTGAGCGGCAACGATCAGTCTCGCGTCTTCGACGTTGGTGTAGATAGTAGTACAACCACGATCACAGGCCTGACCATTACCCATGGAAGTCCCAACTCGGGTGAAGAGCACTCCAATGTTGGCGGCGGCATTTTCAACTGGAGTCTCCTCGACGTTTCAAATGTCACCTTCAGCAACAACTATGCGTCGTACTCAGGCGGCGCAATTTACGCTATTGGCACGTTGAACGTGACGAACTCCACCTTCGTTGGGAATCGCTCGAAATGGGGTAGCGCTGTCGGCTCCCAGTCATCCAGCGCCAACATCGCGGCGAGCACCTTCTCCGCGAACTCGGACAACACAAGCGTCTCGACCGTTTACAATATGGTTGGTACCACCAACATTGCAAACAGTACATTTTCTGGTGACCAATCGGCGGCCATTTCCCAGAGTCCGGGCCTTACCACCGTCCTTATCGATAGCATCGTGAATGATGCCGCAGGGTGTGGCGGCGGCTTGACCGGGCAGAACAACCTGGCACCGGCGTCCTGTCCCGGCAGCATCGGGACGGTGACTGGGCTGGACACGACGCTGGCCAACAACGGCGGGCCGACCGATACGTTCAACCTGAGTGGAACGAGCAACGCGGTCGACGCCGCGTACACCTGCCTCTATCCGGCCGCGTTCACGGCCAGCATCTTCGACTCGACCAAAGACCAGCGCGGACTGGCACGTCCGGTCGGCACCGGATGCGACAGCGGTGCGGTCGAAGCGATGAGCCTGAGTCCGACGTCCCTGTCCAACGGGACGTATAACACGTCCTACAGCCAGACGTTTAGCGTGACGGCTGGCGGCAGCAGTCCCTTTAGCTTCAGCGAATCGGGAACGTTGCCGTCGAACCTTGGCTTCTCGGGAACTTCCCTGTCAGGAACACCAACTCAGACAGGGTCGTTCGACCTCATCGTCAAAGCGACGGATAACAATGGCTTCGTGGGTGAGCAAGCCTATTCCTTGACCATTGATGCGGCCAGCACGATGACTACCGGCTCGAACGCCAATGCGACGTTCAGCACGAGCGCTCAGAATGTAACGCTCAATGCGACGGTGACCTCAACGGCGGGACCGTGAACGCCGGTAGCGTGACCTTCACGGTGCTGGATGGGTCGACGACGATTGGTACAGCCACGAGCGGCACCGTAACTAACGGTAGCGCCAGTGTGAGCTACGCGTTGCCAGCAGGCACGACCGCCAAGGCCTACACCATCCAGGCCGATTACCATGATGCGAATGGCAACTTCGCCGATTCGAGTGACAGCACCCACACGCTGACGATCAATGCGGCGAGCACAACCACGACGGCCTCGAACGCCAATGCGACGTTCAACACCAGTAGTCAGAATGTGACGCTCTCGGCCACCGTGACCTCATCGGCTGGCACCGTGAACGCCGGTAGCGTGACCTTCACGGTGCTGGATGGGTCGACGACGATTGGTACAGCGAAGAGCGGGACCGTAAGTAACGGCAGCGCCAGTGTGAGCTACGCGTTGCCCGCCGGTACGGCGGCCAAGGACTACACCATCCAGGCGGACTACCACGATGCGGCGGGGAACTTCGCCGATTCAAGTGACAGCACGCACACCCTCACCGTGAATGCCGCCAGTACAACGACCACGGGGTCGAATGCCAATGCGACGTTCAACACCAGCAGTCAGAACGTGACGCTCTCGGCCACGGTGACCTCAACGGCTGGCACCGTGAATGCCGGTAGCGTGACCTTCACCATCCTCGATGGCTCGACCACGTGGGCACGGCGACAAGCGGCACCGTGTCGAGCGGCAGCGCCAGTGTGAGTTACGCGTTGCCAGCAGGCACGACCGCCAAGGACTACACCATCCAGGCCGATTACCATGATGCGAATGGCAATTTCGGCGATTCGAGCGATAGCACGCACACGCTGACGGTTGGTTCAAGTGCCACGAACACCACCGCCAGCAACGCGTCGGCATCCGACGTCGATACCAGCGTCACCCTGAGCGCCACGGTCACCTCGACCAACGGCACGGTGAATCAGGGGAGCGTCACCTTCACCGTCGTTGACGGCAGCGGCCATCACGTTGGTAGCGGGGTCAGTGGCGATGTGAGCAACGGCAGCGCCAGTGCCAGCTTCATCCCCACCGGGATCGCTCCTGGCCAGTACACCATCAAGGTCAGCTACACGGATGCCAGTGGCGACTTCGCCGATTCGAACGACAGCACCCACACGCTGACGATCAGCCCGGGTCCAGCGGCATCGGTCACATTGGTGCCGGGTGACACCAGTGGAGTGGTGGGGACGGATGTCAGCGAGACGGCAACGGTGAAAGACCAGTATGGATACGTGGTGGCCGATGGGACGACGGTCGACTTCAGCGTGACCGGCATCACCACCACCTCCGGCAGCGCCACCACGACCGACGGACAAACCTCCTTCAGCTACAGCGCGATCTTGCCGGGGACCGACAGCCTGGTGGCGACGGCAGAGGGCGGCGCCAATCCGTTCGCCTCGGCCAGCATCACCTGGGCAGCGCCGATGAGCACGCAGGGAGCGCGGCTGATCGTCAGCAACACGGGGACGCCAACCATCATGGGCTTGCTGTCGGCGCGTGCCAACGGCGGAGCCCTGGGTCTGTTTGAGTGGCGTGGACCCGGCGTCAGTGTGATGGCGACGCAGATCACCGCGCTGGTGGTGGACGGGCAGAACGCGACGGCATTCGGGACGGCGACGCTAGCCAACCGCGAGACGGTGACGTTTCGGCTGGATGTAGTTGGCGGGTTACTGAACGGGACGGCGCGTCTGCGGCTGAGTACTGGATATGACTCGGGAGTCATCCACGTTCGTGGTGCGATGGTGATGCGCGGTCTGTTCTAACGCCGCGGTGCGGTGCGCCTATTTGTGATGCTGAGCGAAGAACTGCCAGATCGTGCTGGTGGCGTCCAGGGCCGTTGATGGCGCATCAGTGCCGAGCAGCTTCTGAATGACGGGTTTACTCGGCGCGCCAGGCCATTGATGTCCGGCACCATCGATGGTGATCAGTTCGATGGTGCGCCCGTCGGCGCAGTCCGCGATCGACGTGGTGACCACACCATGAGACGTCACGTTCGGGTTGGCGCACTGGTCGATCGTGCGCCAGGTCGCGTTCAGCGCCGGAATTGCCGGGCCATCGATGTGCGCGGTTCCCTCGCCGACACCGCCGTTGTAGCGAATGCGCGTGTCGGCCGTACCGTGGATATGAATCACCGATACCTGGCTCGGATGGTCGCAGGCGCCAAGCTGCGTCGCTGAATCGGGGCCGATCGCCGCGAAAATCGACGGTTTGACAGGCGAGCGTATAGGCCATGATGCCACCGTTGCTGATCCCGGTCGCGTAGATGCGGTTGGTGTCGACGTTTGTCTCGAGCGCGATCTGCTGCACCATGGCCCGAATGAAGCCGACGTCGTCGACATTCTTCTTCGCTGGTTGCCCGCAACATCCGCCTCCGGTATTCCAGGCGGCATTGAGGCCGTCGGGGTAGGCGACCAGGAAATGCTCCTTGTCTGCCTCTTTGTCCCAGCCGTAAGTGCGCTCCGCCTGAGCTGCATTGCCATAGCCGCCGTGCAGCATCACCACCAGAGGCGCACTCCCCAGCAGATTGGCTGGTTGGTAGACGATATAGGTGCGCTGGACGCCGTTGATCGTGATTGCGTGTGTCGAAGAGCCGACTGGCAACGGTGCGGCGGTGGTAATGACGTCGCGTGCGTCAGTGTGTCGCCTCATGATTCCAATCCCAGCGACAAGGAAAACGAAGAGCAGGATCGAAAGGAGGGCCAGCGAAGCAACGCCGACCAACGCCCAGAGCCAGATTCGGTGTGATTTGACCCGCTTTGTCGTTCCGCTGTGCCATCGTCGACCTTGTGGTCAGGCTGAGGGGCGATTGAGCGATTTCGTACAGCCATCATGCGCGTTTGTTTGCCGAGAGCGCAAGTGTTATCTGGGTGATCGGCCGGCCAGACCAACGTACTCCGGAAGTCGCGCATACCCGAGATGTAAAAGAGGGAGCACCCTGCGGTGCCCCCGGTTGATACGCGTGACCTTTGGCTTGTTCGGCAGGTGGCGGTCCACCCGCCATCGTCGTTACATGTGGATCTGGACGGTCGACCCGACGTTCAGGAAGTTCCAGAACCAGAGCGCGTCACTGTTCTGCAGGCCGACGCATCCGTTACTGGTGAATCCGCCGTAATTACTCGGCGCCGTCCACCAGTTACCGTGCACGGCGTATCCGCCATCCTTGAAGTACTGCGTGTACATGACGTGCTGCAGGTAGTAGTAGCCGGGTTGACCCTTCGGGATGCCGACCGTGGCCGAGTCCATCGTCTCATCCTCGACGCGATACATGATGTGGTAGACCCCGAGCGGCGTCTTGTTGTCATGTCCCGCCGTGATAATGGCAGCGTACACTGGCTGGTCACCATCGTAAGCAATCGCGTAGAAGTTGGTCAGGCTGACGTCGATCCAGTGTCCGGTATACGTTGCCGGTGGCTTCTCCGGCACGAAGGGCGCTATCCAGGCGGCCGCGACGTATTGACCGTCGCCGATCTTGTACCAGATCGGGGCGCCGTCGACGTCATCGCCGCTGACGATGTCCTGAATCTCGACCGGATGTCGTTTGTAGGTCGTGCCGACGATGGAGGCACTCAGGCTTGGGGCGGACCGGATCGACAGACTGTCGGCCGTTACCACACCCATCGGCCAACCTTCCTGGGTACGCAACGCGCTCGACCAGCGGGTGTCGAGCACCTCGGACGATGCCAGGATGGCGTTCGGCGATTTCGCGACTGGCTTCGTATCAACCCCACGCGCTACTGCGTAGTCGGCCCCGAGGCGACCGAGCAGCACTTCGAACGGCGTGCCCTTGTTTTCGGGGTGGTACTCGAAGCGTGCTCGCTCGAAGTACTGGACCGTATAGCCGTTCTGCTGGAATTCCTCGGAGATCGGGTAGCCATAGACATAAAGGCCGCCATGCTCTTCCCAGTAATCCTTGAATCCGTAGGCGAGCCAGTGGCCAGTCTGGGGGAAGAAGATCCGATTTGGATCGTTGGTCACCGTGGTGTCGCTTGGGAATGGCTTGAAGGCTGGATCGCTCTTCACGCTCTGCGCCGCCCAGGTGCCGAGCAACGTCGCCTGAACCGCCCAGCGAGTGCCTGCGGCGTCGGGATGCTCTTCCAGGCGCGCCCGCTCGAAATACTGCACGGTCATGCCATCTTGCTGAATTGGTTCGGAAATCGGATAGCCGTAGGTCATCAGGCCGCCGTTGGCCTGCCATGTCGTCAAAAAGTCACCACTCAGGTGGTGGCCCGTTTCGGAAAAGTAAATATCAGGAGTTGTCGGCGCGGCAGCCTCCGCGACACCTGTACCAAGAAACGATCCTGCGCCGAGCATGATAACAGCGACGAGTGCCGCCAGTGATGGCGGCAGGCGCTTCGGTTTTGCCACAACGTATCCCTTTCCTTCCGGCTTCCACGACACGTCCCTGTGTGGAGTCGGCCGGACCCTGCCCTGAATCGGAGATATCGGACGACCACGATGTCGTCACGACATCCTTGGTAGTACCTGCACCCTATACAACGCACGAAGCGACCGAATGTAACGGGCTTCAGGAAAATTCATCGACTCGATGCGGCGCTCGAGCCCGTTTCGGTCTGACGAGCCAGACGATCACCCCAAGGGCAACGCCCAGCACCAATCTCCCAACGACTCGGCTGCGGGCTCCTCGTTCCGACAACCGTTCCATGATGGCTATCCGATCCATGCGATGACGCCGCGGGAGATCCCCTGCCAGCATCTGTCTGGCGCTCCCGAGACTGCTGCCAGTTGCTGTGACCGGCCGAGATCGCGCGGTCCGGCTAATGTTACGTGACAATAAGACATCCGACGAGTGCCGATCGGCCGTATCTCGAGGGACACGGCAATCGAGAATGCGAAGTCGAGATGTATGCGAGAGGAGGCGCACGGTTCCCGTGCGGCCGCGGGCGACGTGTGGGAGGAGCGCCCGCTAGACGTGGATCGTCTCGGCCATCAATCTGCCACGATCAGTCAGTGAGAAGCGACGCTTGTCGAAGGTGGTGTAGTTGTCGTCCTCCCGAATGAACTGGCTGAGTTTGAGATCGTTGTAGATCGCGAGCGAGAGATTGCCAACCTCAACGGTCTCCAGATTCGACGTGTTCGCCACGACGAAGAACTGGTGCAGTGGGACGTCGAAACAGAACTCCACCGATTTGTCATCGTTGTCGTATGACGCGAGCTTTTGCAGCGTGCTCAGCACGTCGTCGTGATGGTGGTTGGTTGGTCTGATCGGTGCGGCACTGAGAGTCATGGTCATATCCCTTACATGAACGACTCGCATCTTGACCCGATGATAGTTCTCCTTCCGTGTCGCCGGTGTTGAATTTCTCCCCGGTCGCATTACAGAGCCATGACCGTTTGTTTAGGCTCCAGTATCGAAGTAAACCCGCATACGTACACCATATTCGCGGGCTATTCGCGGTTCAGTCCCACCATTCTCAACCGTCTCGAGCGATCTGCGCGGTGGTTGACGATACTGCGGTTTCGTTTGCGCGAGTGACGACCGGCTTGGTCTGGCGAAGTCGAGAGCCGAACGCTCGAGCGCAGCGCGCGAGACAGACGACCGTTCTCCAATTCCTTGACTGAATCTTGATCTCCTGCCCGGTCGATCCTTGACGTCGCGCCGCTACAGTAAAGATGGATCGGAAAGGAAACCCGATCCGGGAGAAGACGGAACGAGTACTGGATTCCATCAAGAGATGGATCGATGGATTGGAGAAGGCGATGAAGCGCCTGGTTCTGATCGCAACCGTTATCGCGGCTCTCGCGGTAACTCTGGTCGTTGGAGTCGCTGCGGCCGCCGGACCCGGTTGGGGCCACGGCCAGCAGGCAGGGCAATCGGCCGTGATGCCGGCCACTGGTGATCTGCTGCGGACTCAGGATCGCATTCAGCTTCACCTGAACATGACGGACGCTTCGGCGCCGCAGACATTGGCTGGCCCGTATGCCTGGCTGCCGGAAGGTGCGACCATTGATTCGGTGACGCGCGACGTTCAGGTGGAGGGTACAGTCAAGACGGTGACGGCGACCTTCGCGGTCACGCTCGCGGACGGTAGCCAGACCACGATCGATCGAGTGCACGTCTACGAGCAGCAGCCGGATGGGAGCTGGGTGCTCACCTCGGCGCCAGATTGCCCGTATCGCTAAGGGAGACTGACAACTGAATCTGCACGGCGACGGTGGCGGATTCACCCGCCACCGTTCTTTGTGTGTTGCGACTCAGTGCAGTGACGAGCAGCGTGTCGGAGCTTTGTTGGCTGCGGCCCGTGGTGAGATAAAGACAGCAATTTGCAGCAGCTTCAGGTCGGATGACTGGTTCATCCACTAATTTTGATGTGGTTACACGAGCGCGCAGACTCATGCCTCAGGTGCCGGACGAGTACCACCATCATCACGGCCAGTGCGCGTACAATGCAAACCGAGTCGACGACGATGACAATCACGCGCGAGCCAGTACCCACACCGGTGTTGGCAGAGCCGCCGCTTTTCCGGCTTGACAGTCAGGGTCCAGTGCAGGCAGGCAATCGAACTGGTACTGAAAGGCACGAGGAATGAACCGCTGGATCGCTCATCGCGAGACGGATTCTGTGCCATACGGGAGGACGCTGAACGTCGCCCATCGGGGAGCTTCGGCATACGCACCGGAGAACACGATCGCGGCCTTCATGCTGGCGGCCGAGATGGGAGCGCAGGCGATCGAGCTGGACATTCAGCTCTCGTATGACCAGCAGTTCGTCGTGTGCCACGACGCCGACATCAGTCGCACCACCAACGGCAGTGGAGCAATCCATGAGCTTGACCTGACAACGCTGCAGACCTTCGATGCTGGCTATCACTTTGCACGAGAAGGTGACGGTAGGGCCTTCCGTGGCCAGGGGCTGGTTATCCCGACACTCACCGAGGTCTTCGCCGCCATTCCCAGATCTCTGCTGGTAAACGTCGAGGTGAAGGTAACGCTGCCGCCGCCGCCAGATTCCACCGCGCGCCACCGTGTGGTGCAGACACTGGCGAGCTGGCTGGACGGCCATGCCGACCTGGGATACCGCGAGCGTATTCTGCTCTCCTCCTTCGATTGGGCGATGGTCGATGCCGTGAGTGAAGCCGGACTTGGGTTACCAACTGCCTATCTGTTTACTCCGGCGGTCAGCCTGAGTGATGGGCTGATCGCCGCTTGCAGCGCCGGTCATGTGGCCATTCACCCGCACGAGTCGCTGATCGACGAGCGGAGCCGGTCGACGCTGGCGGAGGCCCACGCGCTTGGTATCGCGATCAACGTCTGGACGGTTGATGACGACGACCGGATGCGCGAACTGCTCGCACTGGGCGTTGACGGCATCGTCACGAATCGGCCGGACCGGCTGGCGAAGATCCTCTCCGAGTAGACTCCTACACCGAGGGTTAACGGGAATGGGCAGCCCTGCCGGGCCACCCATCGACGTTGAGCAGAATTCGAGTCGTTCCGTCGCCGATCTCTAGCTACTTTGCTGCGACACTCTCCAGAGGGACATCGCCAGCACCACCACCACCGCGGCAGGCATCAGCCACCAGGCCGTAATGTCGCGGTGCGCCAGCAGCGCGGTGAGAATCAGCGCGATTACCACACCAGCCGCGACCGACCAGTCGTCGCCGACCACGAAGTCGTACCAGAACTGAAAGAAACTCATGACGTAGCTCATTAGCGGTCTCCTTCTCGGCCACGACCAGGCGCGCCCGCTGCTGTCTGAGCGAAGCGACCATGCCGAACGAAATCAAGAGCACGAATGCCAGGATGCCGAGAATCGAAAGATCGCTGCCCGGCCAGTGAACGCCCGCCCCTTCAGCGCTCCAGAAGGTGCCGAAGGTGGTCAGCATCACGCCGACCGCGTACTTCATGGTGTTCTCTGGCACGCGACTGAGTGGCGAGTGGATTAGCACTCCAGCCAGACCAACCAGAATAATCGCCGCCGCCGCTCCAGCGGCCGCCAAGGGGATATTGCCCTGCGTGCTGCCAAAGGTGAGAACGATGAATGCGACCTCGAGCCCTTCCAGGAAGACACCCTTGAATGAGAGGGTGAATGCGTACCAGTCGAGGTTTGCCCGCACCACGGTGCCAGCCGACTGAGCTTCCGCCATCTCACGCTGGAAGATGGCGTCCTCGTCGTGCAGCGCCTTGTAGCCGCTAGAACGCAGGATCGCCTTGCGTAGCCACTGCAAACCGAAGATCAGTAGCAGCGTGCCGACGACGATGCGCAGCCCGTTGATCGGGATCAGCGTCAGAGCCGGACCGAGGGCCGCGACCACGATGGCGAGCGCCACGACTGCCGTGCCAACGCCGATCATCACCGAGCGCCAGCCGCGTGTAATGCCGACCGCCAGCACGATGGTCAGCGCCTCGACCATCTCCACGGCGGATGCCAGAAAGGCTGCGAGCAGCAGGAATACACTGCTCATGTTCCGGTCTCCTCCCTCGTCCCGGTTGCGGACGATTCATTCTTGCCCCGGGTCAGTGGTCGCGGCGATACCGGCAATCGCAGATCAGCCGCCTCGGCGTCCGGAGCGTCATCGGGGTGTCGCGCGTAGACCTCGTGCTCGAAGTCATTGAGCAGATCGGCGCAGCGGTCGATCCATTCCTCGACTTCCTGTCGTCGCTCAGCGCCGAACCAGTCGCGCTCGACGATCCGATCAAACCAGCGTCGGATCTTCTCCAGGTCCTGGCCAATCTCCTCGGCCTCTTCAAACGAGTAGTTCTCGCGGAAGTGCTCGAACTCAACCTCTTTGACGAACTTCGTTTCGCACTCTTCGATGATCTCCAGATACTCTTTGTTGCGAATCGCGCGAAACGACTCGACAATACGTTGCTCGTCACCTTGCCGCAGCCTTGGAATCTCGAACAGAGTGTGCTCACCTTCGATCGACTCGATCTTCTCCCCGATGCGCTCGACGGCGTTTCGTAGGTCGGGCCGATCGGGCAGGATGCAGACACACTGCTGTAAGTAGAGGGAGCCGAGGCGTTTCAGGTCGCGCCAGACGGTTACCCGCTTGCTGGCGGGCTCGGTCGGGACACGGTAGACGAGAAGGAGCCAGGATGTCTCAGTCATTCATCACTCCAGGGAAACAACTGTTACGATGTTACACCTGTACATCACGATCTGCAACGGGTCAACCATATCACTCGGCGTCCAGTTCTACCCGGTCCGGTAACCTTGGCGACCGTCAATGCGTCTGTGACTGTGCGGGGTTACTCGCGGCGCGAAACTAGCGCGTTGATAATGCAGACAACGAAACTCTCAGGAATGAGGAGCTCAAGATGAACGTTCCGAACAATCTAACAGGCAGGGTGCATGTGGTGCTGTCGGTGGTCGCCAGCTTCGCGTTGCTCGCCACGATTCTGGCGGCCTGCAGTGGACCGTCGAACTCGAGCACCGCCACCAGCACGACGGCGGCCGCGACCACGACGAGTTCAGGGGGCATCGCGGCGGCGACGCCGGGCGACACCGCGACCGCCGCATCGACTCCAACGACGACGACGGCCACTGCCACCACTGCCGCGACATCCACGGGTTCGACGAACACGCCGACTCCGGTCGCCACCTCGACCGGCTCCGCCACGACGACCAATCCACAGGGAACACCGTCCGGCGGATCGTCGCAAACCTATCTCGACGATCGCAGCTCCGCTGAAGAGGTGATCCGCTCCTATTACAACGCGATCAATTCGAAGGAATACGACCGGGCCTACTCATACTGGGAGTCGGGCGTCGCCTCGTCCCAGTTGCCGCCCTACGATCAGTTCAAGCAGGGCTACGCTAATACCCTCCACGTCGACGTCACGTTCGGCAGCGTTAGTGGCGGAGTGGCCGCCGGAAACTACTACTACTCAGTCCCGACCGAACTGGTGAGCAAGACGAGCGACAAGGGCGCGCAGACGTTCGTCGGTTGTTACACCCTGCATCTTGGGAGTCCGGCGAATCAGACGGTTCCCCCCTACCAGCCGATGGCGATCGAGAAGGCATCCATCCAGCAGGTTGACAACTCGGCTAACGTGAAAGACCTGCTGGCCAAAGCCTGCAGCAACGGGTCGGGGAATCCAGACATCGTCGGGGCGACCCCAGCGACCGGCCCGGACGACATCAGCGCCAACGTCTATCTCGACAATCGAAGTAGCGGTCCGGATGTCATCCGCTCCTACTACAATGCGATCAACAGTCAGCAATACGCGCGCGCGTATTCCTACTGGGAAAGTAACCTCAGCACGTCGGTTCTTCCGGCCTTCCCGCAGTTCAAGCAGGGATACCAGTCGACCAAGTCGGTGAAGCTGACGACCGGTAAAGTGACCTATGGTGCTGGCGCTGGACAGCGCTATGAATCGGTGCCGGTCACCATCGTGGCCACCGCCACCGGTGGTTCAACGCAGACCTTCGTCGGCTGCTACACCACGCATCTGGCCGTTCCCGTGATCCAAGACCAGCCGCCATTCCAACCGATGGCCATTCAATCGGCCAAGGTGAATCAGGTGGACAACAACGCCGACACCGCGACGCTCATGGCGAAGGCGTGCCAGCAGCCGTAATAGATTCGGCGGCGGGGGCAATCGATCGATTGCCCCCAGCCATTTCGTTCACACCAGTCCGGGGAAGAAGTCCTTCTTGATCTGCGCGCCGTTCACTCGCATCGACTTCAGCAGGCGCTCGTAGCCACGCACCATGCCCGGCGGTCCGGAGAGGTAGAAGGTCCGCTGGCGGTAATCCGGAATCTCTCTCGCGATGATGCTCGCATCAAGGCGACCAACGTAGCCCGACCAGTTGCGCGGGACTGATGTGGGATCGGTGAGTGTATAGATCGTCGGAATGCCAAGTCGGGTGTTGGCTTCCTGCAGCACATCCTGGTAGACAATGTCGTCGACGTTTCGGTTGACGTAAATGACGATGATGTCGCGCGGCTGACGAGTATCGACCAGGTACTTCAGCATGCTGCGGAAAGGCGTGATACCGATGCCACCCGCGATGAAGACCAGCCGCTCCCGCGGATTACGCGGCAGCGTAAAATCTCCGGCAATTTGCCCGGCGAGCATCGGCGTATCACGATTCAGCGCCAGCATCGCTTTCTTGAACGCGCTTCCCTCCTGATAGAACTTCACCCCGAGGTGGAGCGAGCGTTCGGTGGGGGAAGACGCCAGGGTAAAGTAGCGCCGGTTGCCACGGCTGTCGGCACCTGGGTAGCCGAGTGTCCATTCCATGTATTGTCCCGGCGCGAAGGCCAAGCCGTTTGGCGCGGCGAAGGTGAAATCGACCGTGTCTGGCGAAATCCGGGTCTTGCGCCTGAGCGTCAGCATGAACTTCCGCTTTGGACTGACCAGGTAGGAGAAGAAGTTGCCGACGACCAGCGCCAACTCAGGAGTCGAGTAGACCGTGCCGAAATGGACCTGCGGCACGAACAGCACGCCAGTTAGCGCTCCATAGATCGCTTTGAGCGATTTGGTCGGAGGCGCCGTGAGCGGCTCGGTCAGCATGATCGAGGCGAAGTAGAACAGCGGTGATTCGATCAAGAGACGGCGTAGCTCGGTCGCGACCGGTGCGCTGGTAAGGATGCTGGCCACCGCCTCTCCCAGGATCGCCGCCGCGAAGAAGCTCAGCACGAGTGTCTCCTGGCGCACCTTGCGCACGATCAGGAACCCGCCGATCAAGACGACCGGCAGCATATCCTGAGTGCCGACCCACCAGCTCGCCGCGCCCTGAACGGCGAACGCGGTGATCACCGCACCGATCGCCGCCGGATTGAACAGGTGCTTCTTGTGAATCGCCAGGATGTACTTGGATGCCATGGCCAGGATCGCGACCCAGCCCAACAGGGAGAGATCGCCAGCCGTCCGGGGCGGGTCGAAGATCAACGCCAAAATCAGGGCCGTCAGCGTGGCCGATTCGACGTTGGTCGGTACGCGGAAGACGGTAGCCATGATGGTGTTGGCCGCCCAGCAGATGACGACCAGAAACACGGTCGAGAGCAGTAGCGCGCCTGGTGTGAAGGCAAGCTGTCCCCGGTAGGCGAGGAAGACGCCGGTCGCGATGTAGATGACGAGGACGTAAAGCAGGAGCCGATACATGGTGATCTGATCGATCACCGCGTCGATGGGGCGCATCATGCCTGCACTACATACCTTTCGAATCCGCTGGTGAATGTCGCTCGCGCGCCCGCGTCGATCAGGTAACCCTCAAAGTCGGGTAGTGACTCGATGAACGAGATTCCCTGAGCGCCCATGGCGAAGGCTGCGGTGGCGAAGCGGTCGGCTTCGTAGACGTCCGGTCCAATAACGGTGAGGCTCATCACCTCTTCCAGCGGCTCGCCAGGCCGGAATGGATCGTAGATGTGCTGGCCACGTACCGCCGTACCGGAGGTCGCGATGCCCTGGTTGGTAAGAGACAGCACCTTCACATACTCGTCGCGGACGAACGGATTGCGAATCCCGATGCGCCACGGGCGGCCCTCTTTCAGGCCGGAAACCTGAATATCGCCACCCGCTTCGATGTAGAAGTTCTTCCACCCGTCGACACGAAGCTGTTCAGCCGCCTGCTGGATCGCCCAACCCTTGACGATTCCGGAAGGATCCAGGTAGTC
Organism: uncultured Chloroflexia bacterium; assembly: GCA_963782955.1. Classification (GTDB taxonomy): domain Bacteria; phylum Chloroflexota; class Chloroflexia; order Thermomicrobiales; family Thermomicrobiaceae; genus CALAGB01. The sequence goes on from CAWALJ010000006.1 coordinate 258,828, forward strand.
GCCACGCGCGATGTTGAAATAGCCGCGCGTCTCTCGTTTGGTCTGCTCGCTCAACTCGAGTATGGTGCGCACGTCGTTGCTGAAGTGCCGTGGCCGAATTTCACCCCGGTTGATGCGCGATATCTCACTGGTCGACTTATAGGTGCTGAAGGTCTCGTCGACGTAACGGAGGTAGGTGAAGACGCCGTCCAGCGCCTCGACGCTGACGTCCGGGTCGAGTATCTCGACCGTGATCGGCATCCCCATGAGCAGGCGAAACTGCTTCATACCACCGCGACTCAGGATCTTGCCTGCGACAGCGCGGCCGTCAAGCGATTGAATGAAGGCTTCGCTTGAATCGGTCGCCCCACTTACGACGTCAACCTGCGCGCTCTGCGCTTGCAGGGCCTCGCTGCGCAATACTGGGTCGGCATACGAATTGATGCGTACCGAGCGGGAGCGGTCACTTGGATATTGCAGGAACTGGATGTCGGTGATCTTCCCCTGCGAGATGACGGCCTTCACTTGAAGGTAGCCCCATTGCGCGTCTGCCACGTTGCCGGTATAGGAACCGTCTTTGTACTGTCCCGTTTGATGCTATCGTCGGAGTTGGCACCGTCGTCGGCGTAGGCGACGGAAGCTGTGGTCGCGGTCGGTGCCTGGGTGCTGCTGGCGACTGGCGGAGTGTTGGTCGGAACAACGGACGGTCGGCTAGCAGTGGGGGTCGGTGGAGTGTTGGATGCGCCCGTCGTCGGGGTTACGGCGTTCGCGACCGCGCCGGTATCGGCGGTTGACGCCGGTACAAGTGCCACGCTGCTCGATGGCCGGTTCAACAGGCTGAAGATGATGAATGCACCGACAATCACCACCGCCACGGTGAGTTTCTTCATCGCCCGGTCCGTCCTTGCTCGCTGTGTCGAATTGTGAACTGCACCTTCTCGTTGCCAGAAGCGTACGATGTCAACCTGTGAAAAAGCTTAGAGACTGATGAGAATTGAGCGTTCACCGCTGGACCACGTGCGCGTATGTGGTCACTCTTCGAATTGCGTTTGTCGGGATGGTACGATGCCGCACGATGAGTTTTCCAGTATCGAGAGGAGTCTGAGTGACCGGAGAAGATCTGACGGCCAATCCTTCAATTGAGCGTCATGGGGGCTTCTCGACCATCCGCGCGGGGGCAGGAAACGATCGCTGGAGCAGTGCCCACTACCAGCTTGGTCTCTCGGAGAAGACCGTCGGCTCCAACATTCTCTCGATGAATGTAGCGCAACTTCCAGCGGGTGAATCGATCGAAGCGCACATCCATGACGGCTATGAGGTTGGTCTCTACGTGCTGCAGGGCCGGCTCGAGCATCGATTTGGCCCCGGATTGACCAAATCGTTGATCAACGGGCCGGGCGATTTCATCTTCGTCGAGCCGGGCGTGCCGCACAGCGCGCACAACCTGAGCGACACCGAGTCAGTGGTCGTGGTTGTGGCGCGGACGACCGCCGATGAATGGGCCAAAGCGATTCCGTACGATCCACAGCAAGCAGAATAGCGCGGGATCAGTCGTCGATGGCCGGGGCAGAGTGCGCGGTCAGGTGCAGGCACTTCGTCATCCTGGTAGCGCCAGAGCTGAGGCGCCCAGAAGCGAGATGAGGCCACCATGGCCAGGCAGGCGATGCCCCCGGCGACCATGGCGCCAGGCGCGCCAATGGCACTGGCGACGACCCCCGCCTGAAAATCGCCCAAGCGTGGCCCACCGGCCGAGAATACGTCGGCGAGAGAGCCAATCCGACCACGAAGCTCATCCGGCGTCGCGAGCTGGCGTACCGTATGGCGCATGGCCATGCTGATGGCGTCGAGTCCGCCTCCGAGGCCAAGCAGCACCAACGTGATCCCAATCCAGCTCGAGACGCCGAACAGGCCGAGCGCCAGCGCGTAGCCCGCGATGGCGGCCGCGACCATTCGTCCGGGGTGCCGCGGCGACGGAGCGAAGGCCATCAGGCCCGCGCCGATGACCGCTCCGGCACTTGGGGCGGCATAGAGTAGGCCGAGGCCCGTCGGCCCGACAGCCAGTACGTCTTTGGCGAAGACGGGTAGCAGCCCGGTCGGTGAGATGAAGAGTGTGGCCAGGAAGTCGATCACCATCAGTTGCCAGAGAATGCCTCGCTCGCGCACGAAAGTCAGGCCGCTCAGCAGGGCGCGCATCGGGTGTCCCTCGGCTTTTGGAGCGGCGGCCCGCGTGCGCATCACCACCAGTGCCGCGACGACGGCGAAGAAAGACGCCGCATCGATCCAGAACGCCGCGGCGACTCCCAGCGTGCCAATGGCGATGCCGCCGACCGCCGGTCCAACCACGGCCACCGTGTCCGTTGACAGGACGTTCAACGTCAGCGCGTTGGCCAGATGCTCGCGTGGAACCAGTTGTGGGATGAACGCCTGGCTGGCCGGGCTCTCAAAGGCGGAGGCCGCCGCGGTCAGCACGGCGAACCCGTCCAGCAACAGGATGCTCGTCATGCCCGCGCTGACCGCGATCGCCAGCAGCGCCGAGAGCGCCGCCAGAATCCCCTGGGAGATGATCAGCAGTTTGCGGCGGTCGCGCCGGTCGGCCAGCGTGCCACCGAAGAGGGAGAGCAGCATGGTTGGCACCGCGCGCGCCAGGCCGATTCCGCCGAGCTGCGCAGCCGAACCGGTGAGCGAGTAGACCAGCCAAGCCAGCGCCACCGTCTGCACCTGAGTTCCAAGCAACGAGACCGCCTGCCCAGCCCAGAGCAGGCGGAAGTCACGATGGCGTAGCGCGATCAGCGCCGGTGATCGGTTCATCGGGTCGCCGTCCTGGCCATGTGGCCCGGCATCTCTCTCCAACCTGTCACGTTCGCTCGTTCTGCAAAGCGTCGAGGAGCGTCGATTCGCGGTTTGTCCTCAGCGTTCGACCGCACCGGGGATGTTATCAGAGGTAACGGCGGGTGCCGAACGATGTTTCGCTCGCGTGATAGCGATACGTTGAGGGACTGCGCTCGGTTGGTGGAGGCAAGGCTGCTGGCGAGCCTTCGCGTCAGTCAGGCGAGGAAGGCGAGGACGATTGGACCGAGCATAGCCACCGCGACGAGGGGCACGAATCCAGAGAGGACCCCGATGAACCCGAGGACCATGCATGCCAGGAACAGAAACAGCACCTCGTTGCGGTTCAGAACAGGTTGTCGCTCCACCACTTGCGCTTCGGCTGGTTGCTCGATCGAAATCTGCTCGTTGGTTTCGGGTTGCTGATCCATCTCCGGACGATCTCTTTCACTGGGTACAATTGGGTCTTTGGTTGGTGCAAGCCACTGTCGCGGGAATTGTACCCGCTATGTCGAGTTCAGGCGGCAAACCATCTGCCGGTGATCCGGTTACGGAATTTGCCGGACACGATCGATCCCCGGTCTGTGGTAAGACCATCACCGGAATATCGCTCACTGGCTCATCGCTATTCGTCACATTCGCTGGGAGCTTTGTGCGTGCATCCTCGCTTCGTCTTGAATCAGAAGAGGTGGCTGACCGCCCTCATCACCACCTTATTCGTCACGGTCACGCTCGTCGCGTCCCCCCATGCCAGCAGCGCCCATGCGGAGCTCAAGCGTAGCGAGCCGAGCCAGGGAGCGGCGCTCGGGAGCGGGCCTTCCAAGCTCGAGCTCTGGTTCACTGAAGGGCTAACGCCTGCTGGATCGAGCGCCAAGGTCTACGACGCTCAGCGAAACGAGGTCGATCAGGGTGACGACCAGGTGGATCCGAACGATCCGACGCACCTCACCGTGTCGCTCAAACCACTGACCAATGGCACTTATACCGTCGCCTGGAAGTCGATCTCCAGCGACGATGGACACGTAATCCACGGCACGTTCACCTTTACTGTGGGCGTGTCGCGTCTGCCCGGCGCTGCCGCGTCGACCAACGGGCATCCGTCGGCCCCTGCCGTGGCGCTGCGCTGGCTCGTCTTTCTCGGTCTGATGATTCCGTCTGGCTGGTTCTTGCTCGGTCTGCTGGGCATCGGGCTCGAAGTCACACGGCGGCCGATCGTGCTGGGTGGCGCGTTGCTGGCCCTATTGGCCGACTTGGCCTTGCTTCCGGTCTCGGCCTTTTGGCCTGGCGCCGGTTTGCCGCCTCAATCGATCGTGGCAACGTACGGCATCATGCCGGAATCGTGGCTGGCGCGGTTGATCCTCGAAGGCTTGATCGTGGCACTGATCGTGGCCATTCTGGTCGGACACCGGCGCGATCATTGGATCTCTTGGATCGGCATCGTGCTGAGTGGCACGGCGCTGTTCGAACTGGCGCTCACCACGCACGCCGCGGCTCGTGCCAACGAGCATCTTCCGGCTATCCTCTCGGAGATCGTCCATCTGGAGACTGTCGCGTTCTGGATCGGCGGGCTCGCGTTGCTCGCCCTGCTGCCAAAAGGGATGCGTGCGGCTCATCCGATGGCCGTGCGCCGGTTCTCACGTCTGGCGCTGCTACTCGCGCCGCTGGCGATTGGCTCCGGTGTGCTCAACGCCGGGATTACGCTGCCGACGCTCGCCAGTCTCTGGCGCAGCAGCTACGGCGAGATCCTGCTGGTCAAGATCGTCTTCGTCATCGGCATTCTCTTGTTTGCCTGGATCAATCGACGCGCAGTACATGGAAGTGTGTTGCGTGTCCTCAGCTTTGTCAGATCACTGCGCATCGAACTGACCTTTGGCGCCAGTGCCATTTTGATTGCGTCAATCCTCTCCCTCTGGACCCCTCCGCAACCGGCCAAGGTCATTCCACTACGGTTGAGCCAATCGACCGCTACGCATCAGGTGGCGCACCTGGTGATCGATCCGGTGCACGACGGTCAGAACACGATCACTGCCTGGCTAACGGATCAGCAGGGTCAACCGGTTCCGGGAATTGGCCTGGCGGTGGCGAATTTCAGCATGCTCGAGCGCCCAATCGACATACCGGACCGGACGCTAAACCAGGGTACCGACGGTCATTTCATCGCCCACGACATTCCGCTGACGGTGCAGGGGTGGTGGGACCTGAAGCTCACCTTCATGCAGGGTTCGGGACAGCCGGTGAACGCCGAGTTCTACTTTATGGTGCCGGACCCGCTACTGGCTGGCGGGTTGCATCATCGCTCGACCGATCCGGCGGCCAAGACGGTCTATCAGGCAGCGATCGACAAGCTGGAGACGCTTACCTCAATGCGCACCGAGCAGACCCTGTCGGATGGCATCGGCAACAGCGTCGAAACCGAGAATCAGTACGAAGCGCCGAACCGCTTCGCTTACCAGACCAGCTCGCAATCCTCCTCGATCGCCATTGGGTTGACGCAGTGGTATCGACAGGGAGACCAGTCCTGGACCAGCAACAAACGGCTGCACGTCTTCCAGTTCCCGCACACAATAACGACCTACTACACTGGCGCGACGGAGTTCACGCTGGGCGGCACTGAGATGGTGGATGGGGAGGAATGCCAGATCATCACGTTCTCCGTCCCCGGCACCGCCGAACAGGGCGCCGCCTGGTATGCCTGGTGGGTGGGAAAACAGACGCACCTACTGCGGCGCGAAGCCATGGTGGCGGAGCATCACTACATGATCAATCACAACCTGGATTTCAACTCGGCTTCGATTGCCATCTCGCCGCCCACGACTTCGACGCCGTAGGTCGCTTCATGCCGGGGACGAGAGTTCGATGCCGGTTTGGGCCGCGGCATCGGTTAACTCACGCTCGACCTGCTGACTCAGCTCCCGCTTTTCTTGCTCGCCAAGGAAGCTGACCTCCACCCCGGTGCGAACCAAGGTGGCAAGTTCGCTCGGGCTGAACTGATGGAACGTAGCCATGGCGCGGAACTCGTCGGTGAGCGTGGTGTTGAACATCGGCGGGTCGTCCGAGTTGATGGTTACTGGCACACCGGCGTCGATCAGTTGACGAATCGGGTGCTCGGCCAGCGAGCCATAGACACCCAGTCGCACGTTGCTCGTCGGGCAAACGTCGCAGCCGATGCGATTCTCTGCCAGATGCGCGACCAGCGCCGGGTCCTCAACGGCGCGAATGCCGTGGGCGATGCGATCGGCGCCCAACGCGTTCACCGCCCCCCAGATGCTGGCTGGCCCTTCGGTTTCACCGGCATGCGGCCAGGCCCGCAGCCCGTTGGCCTTGGCGTGTGCGAAGACCTCCTGGAAGAGTTCGGGAGGATTGCCAACTTCGTACCCACCCAGCCCGAGTGCCACGATCCCACGTTCACGATGCGCGATGGCCCACTCGGCGGTCGCTTCGACCAGGCCGTCACCTCCCAGGCGCAGGTTGCGCGGAAAATCGGGAACGAACTGCATCTTCACGCCGTGGGCCTGCTCGGCCTGCGCGGCACCTTCCTGAACTCCACCCCACACTTCGTCGAAGGGGACGCCATGAAAGCGCAGGTGAGTGGACGGCACGAACGTGACCTGCAGATAGCGTGCATTCTCACTGGCAGCGGTTTCGCCAAGCTCACGAGTCACGCGAACGAAGTCCGCGCCGTCGCGCAGGCAGCTGTTGATGACCAGCCAGGCTTCGATGAAGTGAGGGAAGTCGCGAAAGCGGTACCACTCTGAGATGCCCTGCACGTCATTGGCAGGCAGTTCCACCCCATGTTTTCGCGCCAGCTCGAGGAGCGTGGCCGGCCGGATCGCCCCTTCGAGATGCAGATGCAGCTCGACTTTCGGCATGAGCTGAATGAACTGCTCGAGTTGTGGCCCGAGGTCTGACGGCTGAGATTTCGTCGATATCATCGTCCTCCATGGTCGTGACGTGCGCTTGGCCGCGTTCCGCAAAGCGATCGATCAGAGTCTAACTGACGTTGTCGGCGAGGTGAACCTCGATGCGGGAGTTCGTCCAACGACCGCGCCCGTGGGGGAGGTGGTGTCGCACAGGAAGCGTCGAACACTGGCCGAAGTGAGCTGTCTGCATGCATAGGCCAGTCGAATCCTGCCTCTCTCAGCGGCACTGTATCCGTTTCTTTCGGTCAGTTGCGATCGTCCCTGTAACGCTCCTGAGACTCTCGTCCTCCGCGGATTGTTGTTTCTGTTATGGATCGCCGTCTAGTTTGAATCTAGTGGCAATCAGAGACCGGTACCGATTCAGCGCCGCTTCCCGATTAGCCCGCGCCGATGCAAGCTGTTGTCCGTGCTGAAACGCAATCCTGCGTTTCCGGTCAAGGAGACATTCCCCGCACGCATTCAGGAGGGAGTCAGAGATGGATACGCAGCCAAAAAGAACGGGCGGAGTTACCGGAGTCGCGATACCCGCTGGTCTGCTCATCGGCATCGGAGTCGGCATGCTGATCGACAATGTGGCCGCGGGCACTCTTCTGGGTCTGGGCTTCGGATTCCTGGTCATGATGATTCTGCGAGCCATACTCGGCGACTGGTGAATCAATCCGCAACCGTGATGGATGCCAATAGTCAGGGCAGAGTCATCCAGGTCGCGCGTGGACGCAGCCGGTAACTCCCGCGGAGTTTCTCGCTCACAGCGTCGGGCAGATCGGGCAGAGCTGGATCGACCAGAGGTGCGCCACCACGCCGATCAGCGTCAGGAGCACCAAATCCAGTCACGATCAGATCGCGACGGGTGAAAGCCAGCCGTACCGGTCTGCCGAGTAGTGCGTCGATGCGCGCCTCGCTCGCCGTCAGTCCCGCGGCAACGATCGGCGTTGTCCGGGTGCTGGCTCGGGCTACTTTCAGTACCGCGCCAGCGAGGGCGGGCATCGGCACGATCGCCAGAGCCGCACGATCGGCAGTTAGTTCGATCTCGATACGCACGCGGTCGCATAGTGTCTCGACGACTGGTAACGGCGCGAGGATGATGTGCAGCAGTTCTACCAGGAAGAGGCGCAGTGGATCGCGACGCTGCAAGTGGCTGGTCTCATGTCGCAGCACCGCCTCGACCTCGTCAGTCTCGAGCATCCAGAGAAGTCCATCGCTGACGTAAACCGATGGGCGAAAGAATCCAGTGCAGAAGGCAAACGGTTCATCGTCCCGTATGACGACCAGACGGTCCGCGATGCCGACCTGTTTGGCGACGGCGGTCCACTTCGCGTTCGCCGCTGTGCTTCGTCCTCGCGCCTTTTGGTAAAGACGTAGTTGCCCCACGACCTGTCGCACGGTCAGCGTGGCGACGATCAGGATCATCGGACTGATCCAAAGGAGGAACGCCGCCACGACAAAGGGCGGGTAACGGTAGGTCAGGGGTGAGGTGAAGGGATGGTGAAAGCTGAACTCGACGTAGGCGCGAGCCAGCGGGAAGAGGAGACCCGGCCAGATGGCGACCGCCAGTACGAGCATCACCGCACTGAAGCTAGCCCGATAACGGCGGAGTTGCCGGGTGCCAGGAATCGACCGCAAGCTCATGTGTCCTCCTGGGTACGTCGCTCGGAGATCAGCCGCTCCAGCTCTTCCAGCTGATCCAGACTCGCCTCCTGTACGAAGTGGGCGAGGGTCGGGCGGCCAAAGTCGGCCAGTAATCCCGAGAGCACGCGATCAGCCACCTGCTGCATGAAGCTCTCCTGGTCGAGCGAGGCGGTGTAGACAAAATGCCGGCCGCGCCGCTGGCGACGGAGCAGGTCCTTCTCGGCCATGCGGTTCATCACCGTCATTACGGTCTTGACGTGTGCGTCGGGCCCGAGCGCGGTCGCCACTTCCTTCACCGTCGGTTGGCCGAGCAGCCAGACCGTTTGAAGGATGTGCGACTCAAGCTCGCCGAGCACGCGGGAGAGCCCGCGTTCATCCAGGTCAAACCGTCGAATGGTTCCCATGCTTCCCGCCATCGTCCTTCGTGGCGCCGCATCAAGATTCAGCCAGGAGCCTTGACCCGGAGCACCATGCGGTCTTATGCTTACACACTGTAAGTACGTGACGCTTACCTATCGTAAGCATAGCAGCCGTCCGTGGACAAGAGAAGGATACGCGAAGCGTATGAGTAAGGATGACAGAGGCGAGGTGCGGCGTGGTCGTCGTGCCGTGCGCAAGGCGGCGGAAGAGCGTGCCGCGAAACGTCGTAAGCGCTTCACCATATTTGGCGCCGGCGGGCTCGCCGTGCTGATTGCTCTGGGCCTCATTTTGGTGCCCCGTCTTGGTGGCGGGAGCACCAGTGCCATTACCATTGCGCCCGATCCGACCACCAACGTCCAGACCAAGGGTGAAGCGATGGGCAACCCAAACGCTCCGGTCAAACTGGTCGAGTGGGCGAATTACCAGTGCCCCTATTGTGACGCATTCTGGACTCAGAACGAGTCGGCACTCATTCAGAACTACATTACGACCGGTAAAGTCTACTTCCAGTACAAGGACCTGACCTTCGGCTGGCAGGAATCGATCGATGCGTCCGAAGCGGCGGCCTGTGCCGACAACCAGGGCAAGTTCTGGCAGTTCCACGACACGTTGTTCAAGAACCAGAAGGCGGAGAACAGCGGCGGCTTCTCGCGCTCTCGGTTGAAGACCATGGCTCAGCAGCTTCGGGTTAGATATGACGCAGTTCAACTCCTGTTTCGATGGGCATAAGACGGCCAGTCAGGTGCAGGCGTCCGATCAGGCGGCGTCCGCGCAGGGTATCAACTCGACCCCGACCTTCTTCGTGAATGGGCAGCGGATCACCTATACGGGTTATGGTTCGGTCAAAGCCGCCATCGACGCGGCGCTGAGCAAGTAGCTCCCGCAGCCTGAATCCGCCCGGTTCGGCCACACTCCTCTCAGAACGGAGGAGGAGCGTGGCCGACTTTTCATGCGTCCGCTAGCCTCGTACTCATCACTCACTCACCTCTTGACAGGTGACCATATGGTCACATAATATGCTGGCTATGAACGATGACGATCGCGTCTTCAAGGCGCTGGCTGACCCGACTCGACGTTTTCTGCTCGATCTCCTCTTCACGCGTGACGGCCGCACGCTCAGCGAACTGGAGTCCGGGCTCGAAATGACCCGCTTCGGGGTGATGAAGCATTTGCGTGTGCTCGAGGAAGCCGGACTCGTCGTTACGCGCCGGTCGGGACGGGAGAAGCTGCACTACCTCAACCCCGTGCCGATCCGGCTGATTCATGACCGTTGGATCGACAAGTACACCGAACGCCAGGTGACTGCCCTGGCTGACCTCAAGCGTGAGCTTGAACAGGAGAAAGGGTCACGATCATGAGTGGGACACCGAGCACGACCCAGGTCTATCGCGTCTACATTCAGGCATCGCCGCAGCGAGTTTGGGACGCCATCACCAGTTCCGAGTTTACCGAGCGTTTTGGCTATGGGGGTCAGGTCGAATACGACTTGACCCCGGGCGGCGCGTATCGCGCGTTTACGACCGATGAGATGAAGCAGGCAGGCGTCGCGATGGGTTTTGCGGTACCGGACGTGATGGTCGACGGCGAGGTGATCGAAGCTGATCCGCCCAACAAACTGGTCCAGACCTGGCGCATGCTGATGGACCCGACTGTCGCTGCGGAGGGATTCACCCGCCTGACCTACGAGATCGCCGAGACCCAGGGAGGTGTGACGCGCCTGACAGTCATTCACGAGCTGGCGGGCGCGCCGCAACTGGCACAGCTCGTGGCGGGCGACCATGAGTCTCAAGGGGCTGGCGGTGGTTGGTCTTGGGTACTCAGCGGGCTCAAGACCCTGCTCGAAACCGGTCAGCCAATGGCCCACTGAGCCAGTCGTTCAAACCGGACGGAGGATTTGCTGCGAATCCTCCGTCCACGCCTGTTGATTCTTGTCGAGTCAGTGCCCCGGCCTCATCCATCGACGAGCAGTAACCGTGTCCATGCCTGGCTCAGCCACTTCTCGAACTGTTCCGGGCTCCAACCCCGTTCCAGAACGAGGAGAGCGTAGAACTCGGTCGAGTTCATCGACCAGATGATATCGGCCACCTCTGCGACGGTCAGGCTCTCGCGCACCTGTCCGGTATCGACCAACTCCTGAGCGAACATGCGCATATTGCGCGCGCGCCGTTCGGCAATCTCTTGCCAAAGATCGTTGAGTACCGAATCTGCCGGTGCTGCCTGTTGCAGCACCCGAAACAGCGGGGCAAGCCGTCCCTGAATGCGGCGGATAGCCTGAGCGTAGAGCTCGAGCTTCCGTCTGGGATTCGGTTCTGCCCGCATCGCCCGAACGTAGTCCCGCTCGAGCGCCGTCACCGGGACCTCCACTCCTGAGATTGTGGTTTCGATCAAGAGGCGGAAGACCGACGGCTTCGGTCCGATCGAGGCGTAGACGGTGTCGAGTGCCACTCCAGCTCCGTCGGCAATGGCCTGCATCGTCGTCGCGGCGTAACCATGTTGGATAAACAACTGGCGGGCCGTCTCCAGTATGCGCTTGCGCGTTTGCTGCGCGCTCTCTCGCCGTTTCCTCGCGTCATACCGACGCTTGACACCGTCACTCATACAGCCTATTATACGCACAATGATCCGAAGGTGTTTCGGATGAAATATGTTTAGGAGGCGTTCGATGGCCTATGCATGGGTTCAGGATGTCCCGATCACCACGGAGGTCTACGATCAGATTAAGGCCCAGATCATGGAGAAGACGGGCGGACGTCCACCCGAAGGCGCGGTCACACACATCGTGCAGAAGCTACCGAACGGACTGCGCTATCTGGACGTGTGGGAGTCAAAGGAAGCCTGCGACCGCTTCACCGATGAGATCCTTCACCCGATCGTCGGGCGTGCCCTCAAGGCCGCGGGAATCACGATTCCTGCGGCTGAGCCGACACGAAACGAGATCGACGTTTACGACGTGTGGGATTCCTAGGTTCCCAACCACTGGGCGCGGAGATCGAGTTTGTCGAAGATGTTGTCCTAGCACGATTTAACCAAGCAAACCAGTTGCCAATCAGAAGGAGCCATGCCGATCGGTTCTCATCGGCATGGCTCCTTTCCGGAATCCTTACATTCCCGCATTGCGCTATTGATCCTCGGCCGCGTGAAGCGTTGAATAGGGTGCGTGAGAAAGATCAGCCGGTTCGGCGATCGCGCGAGATGGTACCCTTTCGCGTCGCGTTGATGACGGTGCGACGTGATGCCGCATCGAGGTCGAAGCGGCATGAGTGAATCGAGGTCACGACCGCAATGCTCCTTCCACTCCTACACGCCGGGCCGATCGATCGTCCTTTCTTGCTCTCCTGGGCGATCGATCCACCGATCTTCATCGGCTTGTTGGTCGTGGGTGTTGCCTACTGGCTCGGCTGGCGACGCATTCAATTGCTGGGACGCCGCAAGCTACCAGTGAGTTGGGCGATCTACTTCTACGGTGGTCTGCTGGCCATCGCTATCGCCTTGCTCGGACCTTTCGATGTCTACAACGAGGATTCGCTCTTTCTCCACATGTGCCAGCATCTGCTGCTGCTGCAGATCGCTGGCCCGTTGATCTGGCTTGGCCGGCCGGTACAGTTGGCGTTACAAGCAATCTCGCCCCGGCGTAGTGGTCCGGTGCTGAAGAGCGTGCTGCGCCGCAGTTGGGTACGCGCGATTCTCGGATTCATCAGTCATCCGCTGGTGGCGTTCGTGGTCTTCAACGTCACGCTCATCTTCTGGCACGTGCCCGCGGTGTACGATGCGGCCCTCAGCCACCAGGTTATCCATGACATGGAACACCTGGCATTTCTCACCGCCGCGCTGATCTTCTGGTGGCCGATCATCGAGCCGGTGCCGCGCCATCACAAACTGCGGCTCGGGTTCGCGCTGGCTTCGATTTTCCTGACCGGGTTGGTGTCGGAGGCACTGGGCGCGATCCTCTCGCTGGATGGCTCGCTCCTCTACCCCTTCTACACGCATGCAACGCCGTTGTGGGGCATGACTCCACTGGCCGATCAGTCCTACGCCGGTCTGTTGATGTGGGTCGGCGGCGGCATGCTCTATCTGACGATCATCTTCGGCATCATGATTCGCTCGTTCGGCGGCGACGACTACCAGGCGGCCGTGCCGACGACGGCGAGTCCGCCGATCGGCTGATCTGAAGACGACCTCTCATTCCTGGCTTGCCCGGAACCGGCAAGCGGTTTATCGTCACCGGCATTGAACGCCAACAGGTGCGGCCAGCAGGAGGTGACGGTATGGCCGGTTTCAACGGTTTAGGCATGGGACTCGGCAATCTCTCGAGGTTGTCGACGGCTCGTACCCGCTCGATCAGTCCCGAAAATTTCACGGGCGCCAGAGGTCAGGGAGGAATGGCGACCGAAGGGACGGGTGCCGCACCCGCCCGCGATCTCGGCCAGGGTTGGAAAGTCTCCCCGAGTATCCACATCGCTCCGGGCGCGTTGGTCACGCTGGCCGACATCCAGGAGATGGGCGCGATTCAGCATATCTGGCTCACCACCCACCCTCGCAACTGGCGCAGTCTGTTGCTCCGATTCTACTGGGACGGTGACGAGCGATCGGCAGTCGAGGTTCCGGTTGGTGACTTCTTCTGCAATGGCTGGGGCGAGTTCAGCCAACTCTCGTCTCTACCGATCGCAGTGAATCCCCACGGCGGATTTAATAGCTATTGGGAGATGCCCTTTCGCGCCTCGGCCCGCGTGACCGTCGAGAACCTGTCGGATCAGGAGTGCACCCTCTACTACCAGATCACCTACGCCTTGACCGAGGTGCCGGAGGATGCGGCCTACTTTCACGCGCAGTGGCGCCGCAGCAACCCGCTTGCGTACATGACCGATCACACGCTGCTGGAGGGTGTCAGTGGCAGCGGCCACTACGTCGGTACCTACCTTGCCTGGGGCACGAACAGCTCGGGCTGGTGGGGCGAAGGCGAGATCAAGTTCTTTCTCGACGGTGACGAGCAGTTTCCGACCATCTGCGGCACCGGTACCGAGGATTATTTTGGCGGCGCCTGGAATTTCGACGTACCTGGCCAGGGCTATACCGCCTTCAGCACCCCCTTTCAGGGACTGCACCAGATCCTGAGGCCCGACGGTCTGTACCGTAGCCAGCAGCGCTTTGGCATGTACCGCTGGCACATCATGGACCCGATTCGCTTCGAGTCGGACCTGCGCGTCACCATCCAGGCGCTCGGCTGGCGCTCGGGACGCCGCTACCTGCCGCTGCAGGACGATATTGCATCGACTGCCTTCTGGTATCAGCACGAGACATCGTCGCTGCAGCCGCCCACTCCCAGTGTCGATGACCTCGAGATTCTCTAGCGAGGTTGGAATCCAAGGGCTCGCGAGCGAACGTTGGGACGCGCTTGATGCATCACGTATTGCACTTCTAATCATCGGGCTTAACTGTTGGCGTATGCTCGCGAAGAGCCCTGGCGAGGGCTGCCCGGGCGTCACATCCAGTGTCGCCCCCGATCCGCTCCAGCCAGGTCGACTCGATTTCGGCGAGCTCCCCGATGGCGAGCCGCATCAGGTCCCGGCCGCGCGGAGTAAGACACACGAGCCGTGCGCGCCGATCGGCGGGATCGGCCTGGCGTTCTAGATAGCCTCTCATCACCAGACTATCGACCAGTTCGCCCATTGATTGGTGCGTCATCTGCGCGCGTGCCGCCAGTTCAGTGAGCCGTGTACCGTCCGGATCAAGGTTCTCGAACACTCGGCTGTCGGCCGGACGGATATCCGGATATCCCGCTGCCGTGACCCGGGCGACGAGTTCCTGAACCATTTCTTGGGCGACCCGCTGGAACAGGGTGACCAGAGTCTGACGCCGATTACCGTGTTGATCGATCATCGTTGTGCAATCCTTTGATTTGACATATTCGCAGGTAGCCTGCATAATAAGCGCAGGTTCCCTGCATTATACGAACGAGGGATGCCATGTCGCTACTGTTGACCTCGGCGCTCCGCCGAGCTGAAGCCCTCTTTGGCGCCCGAGAGGGCGTGGTCTGTGGCGAGGTTCGCCTCTCCTACTCCGATTTCGGGGATCGGATACGACGACTCGCGGCAGGCCTCGGCCAGCTAGGTATTGGCCCCGGCGATCGAGTCGCCACGCTACTACGCAACTGCCATCGATACCTCGAGGCTTACATTGCGATTCCGGCTCTCGGTGCGGCGATCGTGCCGTTGAACACGCGGCATACCGTTCGAGAGCACCGGGCGATCCTCGCCGATTGCGGGGCACGCCTGCTTCTCTTTGACGAGGTATTCGTCGATCTGGCTGGCCAACTGAGCGAGACTGTTGAGCGGGTGCTGCTGGTGCCGGAAGAGTACGAGCGGCTGGTGGCGTCGTCCGACCCGATCGAACTGGAGGATCGGGTCGACGAGGACGATCTTGCGGGTATCTTCTACACGGGCGGCACCAGCGGAGCCGCGAAAGGCGTGATGCTCAGCCACCGCAACCTGGTCACGAACGCCTTGCACATGACCGTCGCTGCTGCCTACGACGAGCGTGACACCTTCCTGCACGCCGCGCCGATGTTCCATCTCGCCGATGGGTCGTCAATCCATGCGCTCACCTGGCGCGGCGCGCGCCACGTCGTCCTCCCGTCCTTTGAGCCAGGAACGGTCCTCGAGACAATGTCGCGGGAGCGGGTGACCTGCACGATCATGGTGCCGACGATGATCGCTGCACTGGTTAGTCATCCGTCTGTGACTACAACCGATCTCAGCGCGCTACGGCTGATTCTGCATGGTGGCGCGCCGATCACGACCGACTTGCTAAATCGCGCCGTTGGTTCCCTCGACTGTTCCTTCACCCAGGCCTATGGACTGACCGAAGCGAGTTCACACGTCGCGATGTTGCAGCACGAGGAACGGCTGCTCGACGATCCGCGGCTTCGTGCCGCCGGTCGCCCAGTGATGGGCATCGAGTTGCAGGTTCGTCGCTCCGATGGCTCGATGTGCCCACCGCGGGAGATCGGTGAGGTCGTGGTCCGCGGGCCGACGGTCACGTCGGGGTACTGGAACAACCCGGAAGAAACGGCCAGGGTCCTCCGTGATGGATGGTTCTGGACCGGCGACCTGGGGTACCTGGACGAGGAGGGCTACATCTATCTCGTGGACCGTGCCAAGGACATGATCATCTCGGGCGGGGAAAACGTCTTTTCGGTCGAGGTTGAAGATGTTATCGGCACTCACCCCGCGGTCGCCGCGGTGGCCGTGATCGGCGTCCCCGATCCAATCTGGGGCGAGCGGGTCCACGCCGTTGTCGTTCCCCAAAGTGACCAGCAGGTGGATCTGGGGGCGCTGCAGTCCCACTGCAGAGAGCGCCTTGCGGGATACAAGTGTCCGCGTTCGGTGGAGTTCGTCGACTCGTTGCCCCTCTCGGGTGCAGGGAAGGTGCTCAAGCGTGTCTTGCGTGCCCGCTATCAATCCGCCAAAGAGCATCAGGTGACATGAGATGGGGATAGCTGACATGAAGCAGTTTTCACTTGCGGGGAAGAACGCGCTCGTGACGGGCGCCTCTCGTGGGATCGGGGCAGCTATCGCTGTCGGGCTGGCTCAAGCAGGGGCCGACGTTGCTCTGCTGGCTCGCTCAGCCGTGGGACTCGAGGAGACCGCCGGTCACGTCCGCGCCGCTGATCGTCGGTCGCTGACGATAACCGGTGATGTTCGCCACACTGAGGACGTAAGGGCCTGCGTCTCCCGGGCTTGGGCCGAACTCGGGCCGATCGATGTGCTGGTCAACGCCGCGGGCGGTCCACTGTTCCAGTCGCCGGTCCTGGCCGTTCGTGAGGAGGGATGGGATCGAGTGATCGATCTCAATCTGACGAGCGTGCTTCGCTTCTCTCAGCAGGTTGGACGGCGAATGATCGAGCGGGGCACGGGTTCGATCATCAACGTCGCCTCGGTGCTGCCGACGCGCGCCTGGCCGGCGATCGCGTCCTATAGTGCGGCCAAAATGGGGGTCCTCTCCCTGACTCAGTCCATGGCCGTCGAATTCGGAAGAGACGGGGTGCGGGTCAACGCTCTGTGTCCCGGCTGGATCCGGACCACGCTGAACGAGCCATATCTGGAGAACGCTGGTGTGGCCGAAACCGCGATTGACGCCGTGCCGCTCGCTCGTTGGGGCGAGGTGGACGATCTCACCGGAGCGGCGATCTGGCTGGCCTCGGACGCCGCGCGATACGTCACCGGCGCACTGATTCCCATAGACGGGGGGTTCGCCGTCGGCATGTCGCGGCGCTGGCAGGACGCCATGCGTCTCGACAGTTGATGCTTGTCGAGCAATCCCATTTCCAAAATGGTCGAGACAACCCCGTTGGCTGGCCACGGTTCAAGTACTGGGCCGCAGCTAGTTGAGGACTTGGAATCCCAGTGAGTCAGGCTCTCGATCATCAAGTCAAGGACGGGGTGCCAGCCAGAAAAGAAGGGAATGACAACAGAATGATCCACAATCGTCAGTCCATTTCACTTTCAGAATCGCCTGGCTGGGCGTGGCGGCTGATCTGTGACTACGACGAGAACGGGGTGCGACTGCGCTCGTGCCGGCGCGTCCAGAAAGTGGTGCCACCATCGGATCCGATCGCCAGCACGCGGCAGGGAGTAGGTTTCTGGATGGAGCTTCGCGATGCCCACGAGGACCCTCTGTATGTGCGTGTCCTGAGCGATCCCTTGACCACGGATGAAGAGGTACCGCCGCCCGCGACTGGAGGCTCGTTTACCAACGTGTCCAAGAGTATCCACCGTGGCACGTTCGCCTTGCAGGTGCCAGACATCGATCAGAGCGACCACGTCTCGCTAATGCGGCGGGTTCACGGTTCTGGCACACGAGCCATCACTGGGCCAACTGAGGTTTCCCGGCTGCCGGTTGGCGAAGCCAGCAACAGGAGTGCGAAGGGGGAGACGCGATGAGCACAGCCGATGGGAAAGTGCTGGGAGCGACGCGCATCGTGAACCACGGGCCAGACGCGGCCCGCTGGAACCTCGTCCTCCTCTCCGAGGGCTATCGCGAGAGCGAGCTCGGACAGTTCGCTGGCGACGCCAAGAATTTCGCGGAAACGTTGTTCGCGACGCAGCCGTTTGACGGGTTACGGCCCGGGATTAACATCCACCGCATCGATGTGGCTTCCACCGACAGCGGCGCTGACAAGGCGACCTCGTGTAGCGACACAACCGACGTCAAGACATATTTCGACGCCACGTTTTGCACGAACGGGGAAGACCGTCTCCTGACGGTCAACACGGCGACCGTGATGACCGTCGTCGAGGCGCACGTACCTTCGTGGGATGTGGCAATGGTAATCGTGAACTCGACAACCTATGGAGGGTCGGGTGCGGACCACGTTCCGGTGTTCTCCCTACACCCGAGCGCTGACCTTATCGGTTTGCATGAGCTGGGCCACTCCGGATTCGGATTGGCCGATGAGTACGGCAACCTTCGCGGCTGTGGGAAAACGGAGCGAGAACAGGATAACAAAGACGGGTACGACCACTATCAGGGTTCGGAGCCGATACAACCGAATATCACCGCTCAGAGCAAGCGGGCCGACATCAAATGGCGGCATCTGATCTCGTCGTCCACGCCGATCCCGACGACTGAGAACCTCAACTGCCTCGAGTGTCCCAGCCAGACGAATCCATTTTCGCCTGACACGATCGGTGCCTACGAGGGTGCTGGCTACTACCATTGTGGCCTCTATCGACCGCAGTACGACTGCAAGATGAATCATCTCGACCAACCGTATTGCGCCGTGTGTCAGCAGCGCATTCGTGACACCTTGAGCCCGTATCTTCCTGGGAGGGAACCAATGGACTACACGGTGATTGTCAACGAACGACACCACTTCGGTAACGAACCCCAGTTCTTGCCCGGAGTCTTCGCCGGCCCTAGCCAATGCTTCGACTTCGAGTGTCCGGGCATCGACCCCGGTCAGAGGGCCGTGTTGATGTTCGAAAGCTTGCATGTCACCACCCCCAAGAACATTTTCACAATCAATGACAAGACGATCTTCGGTGGCCTTCCGACCACGGTGCAGGACAAGCAGGCCTGGACCGGCAATGTCATGCTCGTCGAGGCGGGGACTCTCTCGCCGCGAGGAAACTCATTGTGCGTGCAGGCGCTCAACAGTTCGGGTCAGCCGTCAGGTGACATTGACGACTTCGTCATTGACAACGTCGTGCTGCTCTACAAGACAAGTTAGCACCTGTTCAGGGAGCAACAGCGTGCGTCCTTCCGTACAGCCGTATGCAGGAGGCGGGGTGTATCCCGAAGTCGTCACCGATATGGGGTGGGCGTACTCAAAACAACACCTGTCATACAAGGCCACGACCACAGCCGCTGGATCTACCGGCTGTGGTCGTGGCCGAGGCGATTCCCACCAGTGGCTGCCGGGAGACGGGACTCTCAACGTACCAGGCGCGAGCGTGGGATAAGCAGGATCTTCACCGGTTGGCGCACGAAGTGATGCTCTTCATCGCCGATAGTATCTCGTGCATCGTTGGACGTTGCCGTGGCAACGGGGTCGATCATCTCCGCTGTATCGAAGTTCTCGCGATTGAAGGGGCACGATACCGGTGTTGAATCGGTCTCCGGCTTACGGAACCGCATCTCAAAGCGGCGATAGCGATGTTGTACGGCGGTCATTGGTCGCTGATTGCCTTTCGCGCAGCCGTTTGGGCGAGTGGTTCTTTCAGATGTGCCGGGGACCGATCGTCCAACGCGCCATCGATCTGCTTCCGGGGCGTGTGCAAGTCAACGAGATGGTCCAACGTGAGGCTCTGGCGGAATTCAACCTGGTTCGTTGGTCGGTCACGCTCGGCCCGCGGTTCGATCCAACCCTTCAATAAGAACCCGAAGACGGACCAATAGTTACACTCGTCACGTGATGACTTTTCATATGACGCTGACCCGCGTTGGCCCTGGCTGAGTGCGTCCTCCGCGCTCAGTGATCCGGCTCGGTCCTTCTCGTCTATGTCTGCAACACCCGACCGGGTTTGTTGTTGAATCACGCTGTACGTCCACTTCCTGGTTGCACCGGGCGCTGCTATAATCTGCTCGTGAGATGCTTGACGTCCTTAAAGACCATCACCTAAGTATCTCAGAAGCTAAGATAAATCCTGGAGGGCTCAATGTCAAGTGACGTTCCCGGTCGCGACCAACTCATTCGCACTCTGGATCGGGAGATGCGCCGTATCAGCGCGCAATCGGTGATGTTCAGCCAGGCGGTGGCGGAACGGCTTGGCCTCAATCCGACCGACCTCGAGTGTCTAGGAATCATCGGCGAAACTGGCGCACTCACCGCGGGACAGCTGGCCGAATTGACCGGACTGACCACGGGCGCTATCACCGGAGTGATCGACCGGCTCGAGCGCGCCGGCTACGTGCGCCGCGAGCAGGATCCGTCTGATCGTCGGCGAGTCATCGTTCAGCCGGTACCGGGCGTGGCCGAGGAAAAGATCACGCCATTGTTTGAGTCGATCACCAAAGCGACGAATCGCCTGATCTCACGCTACACCGATCAGGAGCTGTCGCTCATCACGGAGTTCGCGACACGCATGAACCAGCTTGGTCTCGAGGAGACCAGCAAGCTGCGCTCCGCCGCCGACGGCCTGGGGGAGGGCGAGTTCGCCGCTCCGCTGAACGGACTTACCGAGGGACGTCTGGTCTTTGCCTCCGGTGCGTCAAACGTCGCGATTCGCGGCGATACCTCCCTCGCGGATCTGTTCCGCGCCCGCTTCGAGGGAAGTGCTCCCACGGTTCAGGTGCAGGGGAACACCGTCACCATCAAGCACCGCAACCGGCCACACTTCGAATGGAGCATGCGCTCAATCGGTGAGATCAAGGTGAACGTGTCCCTCCCCTGGCAGTTGGGCTGGTTGATGCGCACCGTTGGTGAGGTCCGGCTCAACACGTCGATCCCCTGGCAGGTCGAAATTCGGGCCGGGGCATCCCACGTTAGCGTCGATCTCACTGCCGTGCGTCTTGAGTCGCTCACGTTGAAGGGTGGTGCCAGCCAGGTCAACGTGAGCCTGCCGCAACCGACCGGAACGGTTCCGATTCGCGTCGGTGCTGGTGCCAGTCAGGTGACGATTCATCGACCGGCCGGTGTGCCGACTCGCATGCACGTGCGTAACGGGGCCAGCCACGTGCAGTTCGATGCCCAGCACTTTGGCGCCCTTGGTGGCGAGGTCCGGTGGGAGGGTCCCGAATATGAACGTGCCAGCGATCGCTACGAAGTCGAGATCGCGGGCGGCGCGAGCCAGTTGACCATCGATACCGCGACCACCACCACGGTCTAACACTGGATGGCGATCGTTCTCAGTCGACGAACGATCGCCATCGGCACGCCCCAGGAGATCAGCCTCCCGTGGACTGTGCCTATCTCCACTACGATCGTGTGAATTCGAAATCGATCGCGCAGTCGGTGACGACGACTATCGGTGAACCACGAGACTAGCTTTCGCCGAGGTGCGCACAGTCGTTGAAGCGGATCAGTTCGGCTGAGAGTACGTCGTCATCAACCCGCACGATCAGTTCACTAATGGCGCAGTTCCGGTGACGCCACTCACGAAACGGCTTGGATTCATCGTCAGCGAGGGTGCAGACGATCCAGGCCAGTGGTCCGCCGTGGGCCACCGCCGCGACCGTTTCGCCGGGATGATCGCGAACGATCGTCTCGATGGCGCGCATGGCGCGGGCGCGCAATTGCAGGTGGCTCTCGCCATCCGGCCAGTGAACGTGCAGGCTGTCCTCGTCCACCTGGCTCTGGAGCTGAGGGAAGAGAGATGCGAGATCGGTAAGCGGTTGACCGACCGCAGTGCCGACGTTGATCTCACGCAGGTCTTCCACCGGTTGTGGCGACATTCCCAGTGACCCACCAATGATGGTAGCGGTCTCCCAGGCACGTGGGAGGGGACTGGCGTAGAGCGCGTCGATCTCGATCGTCCGCTTCAATACATCGCCGGTGCGGCTCGCTTGCTGGCGCCCGAGTTCGGTCAATGTCACGTCGGCTGACCAGCCGGAGATGACTCCTTGCAGGTTGGAGGTTGACTCCCCATGGCGAATCAACAGCAGGCGAGTCGGCTTGGTGAATCGTGTCGCTCATCGAATTCGAGTTTCCCTCGGGTGTCGAACCACTTTTCAAATCAGGCTGCATGATGGGCCTGTCGCGAGCACGGGCTAGGTACCATCGACGTCGCATCATTCCGCATGGGGACGCCAAATTCAAGCGCGATCTGAGTTGCGATGCAGTTTCGACGCGGCCGATGAGGAAAGGCATAAGGACAAAGATATCGCCGGCGACGGAAGATGAGAATCTGGTCGCCGGCGATGGAGAAACTAGGCGATAGCAGCCTTGCGGCGGCGCCACTCGACGCGCGCCAACACGGCGGTCGCGATCGTGATGGCAATCGCCACCAGCACAATCGTCATCTCGAGCGATCCACTGTGGGCGTCAGGATCGACCCGGAAGACGAGCTCGATCCAGTCTTTCCACAACAGCGTCAACAGGGCGAACACAAAGCTGCCCATCGACATCACCGTCTCGATCCAGAATCGAGGGCGTAGTCGGTCCTTCATAGGTGCTCCTTTCCCGGTACCCCCCAGGATTGATAGAACGTCCTCATCGGTTGAAGACTTGTGAGACCTCTTCTTACCAAATCTGACGCACAACGTCAATCAATTGTCGCCTCATGCCGATCCGGCACGGTCGTCGTCGACTCTTGTGTACGCATCAGCTTTTCGACGTGGGCTTTGATCGCATCGCGCACCTCGCGAAACGCCTCCAGCGGCGCATCGGATGGATCGGGGATGTTCCACGAATGACAGGTACGCCCCTCTGTCACGAAGGCGGGCACGTGCTCTTCGGGACAGAGCAGATAGACTTCTTCGACGTTCGTAAGCAGCTTCGGCGTGACCGTCTTGACCCGTTGCTGGGAGATGTCGATGCCGTGCTCAAGCATCACGTCAACCGCTTCGGGCACCGGCGTGCCGTATTTCTCCGGAGTATGTGGGAGCAATCCAGCGCTGACGGCTTGCTCAGTGCCAGTGAGGTGGTTGAAGTAGGCCTCGGCCATCTGACTTCGAGCCACGTTTCCCGCGCAGATGAACAGAATGCGTGTGGACTGCATCGACTAGACCGGCCACTGCTCTTGCTTGAAGGCGGCATCCCAGAACGCATATTCGTAGCGACTACTGGCGATGAAGATGTCGCGCATGCGATGCATCTCATCGCCGGAAACGCGCGCCGCGACCTGGTCGAAGGTCGAGCGCAGTCGTTCGGCCAGGTTTTGGTACTCGTCACCGCTATACATCTCGATCCATTCGGCATACAGCGGTTGGTCGATCGGAAGACCGCGAGATGCCAGATCCCGTCCGATCTCCCAGTAGCCCCACTGGCACGGAAGCAGTGCGGCCATCAATTCGGCCGTCGTGCCGCCGTAGGCGACGGATAGCAGATGTCGCGTGTAGGCGTGGGTCGTCGGCGAGACCGGGGTGGCTTCGAGTTCGGCGCGACTGATACCGAATCGCTCGCAATAGCCGCGATGAAGCTCCATCTCGATGTGCAGCGTGGCGTGGACCAGTTCGGCGAATAATTCCATGATCGGCAGGTCGTGGGCTCCGGCAACGCCGAGCGCCAGCACGCGGCTGTATTCCACCAGATAAGCGTAATCCTGCTGGATGTAGAAGCGGAATGGATCGAGTGGCAACGTGCCATCGCCAATCCCCTGAACGAAAGGATGCGACAGGATCTGCTCGCGGATCGATATGGTGGCGCCGAGAAGTTCTTCGGATGGTGTACTGGGCATTATGCTCCTCGGATGGATTCGCGGCGGATTATTGCGGCGAGATTGTTGCCAGTTTGAGCTGCGCGGCGAATCCGTTGGTGAACCACTGCATCACGCCGACGTTTGGCGCGAACCAGATGGTCGTATCGACCTTGTCGGGATGAGTCGTGTCCGTGCCGGTCCAACTAACGATCGACAATTTCCAGGCATGGCCGACTCCAGCGGGAGTGCTCACCGATTGAAATGCTTCTACCTGCATTGAGACAGTCACGGATTTGGTCGGCCCCGTGCTGGAAATAACGGTCGTGCTGGTCGACCACGACTCGCCGATGTACGGGTTTTGGTTCGGAAAGAGATGCACCGGCGGCCAGTAGATCGTCGTATTGGTGACGTCTCCTGACGCATTCAGGTCATCCGTACCGTACAGATCGATCCCGTCTCGGGACAATCCGAAGTAGCTGACCTGTCGACCACTTGACATATCGAACTGCATCTTGAGCAGGTCGGATCCGCCACTGAAACTGTTTGACACGCCGGTGACTTTCCAGGTCTCGTCAACGCCGTCGGACGTCGAGTAGACCCATTGGTTGCCCGGAACGATCGGCATGAACGTCTGATCGCCGGTGACCTTGACTGGCGGAGTGCTGGCGTATCGCCAGCGATAGTAATGCTGGCCAATGTTTCCCATCTCCACGCGCCAAGCGACCGGATTCGATGGAGTGTAGGTGAGCACGCGCCGTTCGAACGGCTGGATCAGCACCCACTGCAACGCTCCCTGCACTTTTACCTGAGCCCACACCGGATCGGAGATGGGATAGCCCAGCACGAAGACCCAGTTGAAGAGCGGGTCGGAGGTCGTTGTCGAACCATTCTGCTCGATCATCCCGGGCTGCGTCATGAAATCCCAGAAGGCACGTGGAATGTTGTATCCGACCGTCGACCCACTTGGACCGGTATAGGTCACGTAATGCACGTAGGTGGCGCCCGCATCACTGGAGGCTTCAGTTCGGGTCGATGTTCCGCTTGGCAGGAACGTCGTGGTAGCCGCCGAGCCCGTCCGGTCCGGTTGTCCCTGATCGACGATGCGCTGGAAATCATTGTAGGTGGGGAAGGTGTTGTCCGGATCTCCAGCGATCGGCACCTTGGCGCCGGAACCGGTATCGAGAAAGGTATTCGACCCAATCTGGATACGCCCGCTGATCAGTTCACGGTCAAGCAGTCCGCTGGTAACGTACCACGGACTGGTCGGATCGCCGTTTGGATCGTTGAGCTCCATCCGACCTTTGTCGAAGTACTGCACCAGTCGTTGCTGGCCAGTCGCATCGAGGTAGCGTTCTTCCATGGCGGGAGTGTTTGGAGCCGGACCCCAGAACCAGCTGCGAGAAACCGCTCCGCTCAGCACCGGGGCGTCGGTTTTCGTCCAGACACTGTTGAACGCGTTGTCGGCAAACCCGGGTGTGGCAGAGACGTTCGACATCGTCACACCGGTCAACATCACGACGAGCGAAAACGCGAGTCCAAAGCGGAGAGGCGGATGGGAGCGATGGTGACGGGAGCGCGCCGCGCAGCGAAATCTCATCCATACGCCTGTCGTCTGGACACCGGCACGCGCTGAGTTTTGTGCTGACTCAAGCATGATGGGCAACAGTCTAGCAAGACGGAGCCTTGCTTGGCGACAGCAATCGACTCAGGTTGACGACGAAAGTGGTCCCGCGCCCGTTTTTCGCATCTTGCGGAGAACCGTCTGCGTCAATTCCTGGGAGGGAACACGCAAGGCTCGATTGAACTTGCTCGAGGCATTTTCCCAGGCGATGGTGGCGGTCAATTCGACCAGAGCGTCCTCGCTAAACCATTGGCCAAGACGCTCGAACAGTTCGTCGCATACCTCGAGTTCGGTGATCGTGATGCAGTCGGCGTATTCGAGTGCGGTGCGTTCCCGCTCGTCGAATAGCTCACTGGTGGCGTAGTTGGCGAGGGACGCAAGTTTCTCTTCAGACACGCCAAATTGCACGCCCACGGCGGCGTTGATGTCCTGTCAGAAGACGCACCCGTTGAGCGCTGCGACGCGCACGTTGATCAGCGACGCCAGGGCGCCATCGATCAGTCCGGAGTCGTCCAACCCTTCCCACATCGCTCGTGCTCCGCGAAAGATCGTTGGTCGACGCGCGTAGAGCGTGTGGTTCATGAGGGGCGCACCCCATTTTCGTGCCTGCGCGTCGAAGACCGACTGAATATACTCGTCGACCTCATCGCGGTCGGCGCCGTTCACGCGCATGCTCAGCCCCTCTCCACGTCGTGCCAGCATCACCCGTTCAGTATCGACGCACCGGCAACCATCGATCAGATCCATCCCAGCGTGAAAACGGGTGCCAGGAAAGACCGCTTCGAAAAGTCGATGCGAAGAGTCGTCGAGCTAGAAGAGCGCGAAGTGTGTGATCAGCAACATGGCGATCGAACCAGTGCTTATCACCAGCGCAAGCCAGACCGCCGTGGTCGCCAATTCGGCGACCGCCTCATGCGTGCCCGGCGTCGCCCAATTTCGACGCTGGTATGCGATGCGCAGGTCGTTGAACGAAATGGTCAATAGGGCCAGCGCGACAGCGGCGAGAGCGATAATCCAGGTCTCTGGTGTCGAGCGCGACAGCACCGCGATGCCGTCGATCAGGATCTCGCGATGCAGGATCAACGTGCGAACCAGGATCACGAACGCTGCCGACGCGATCAGAATCCCGACTGCCGAGCGACCGCGGCGAAGCTGGCTCCAGCGCGTGTGACCACGTCGCACCCACCACATGGTCAACGCTGTAAGGCTCAGCGTTGGGAGCACCATGAAGATGAGATGCGAGACCGTCGCGTATTCGACGGCGAAGCGCTGTACGTCAGTGTGCAGATAGTAGCCGAAGACGATTGGAATGCCGGCCCACACCACCGCCCCTGGAAACGCGCCGATGACGAAGTCGCGCAGCGGAATGCGCAGCAGCCCGGCACCGATCGAGATATACATGCGGACCAGCGGCAACATGCGGCCGACTCCCACGACCATCACGTCGCGACCGCCCAGGCGCCCACGCCAGCGGTCGATCGTCTCTTCGCTCTGTTTGCCGAATCGGCTCATGACGCGACTCAACAGGCGCGTACCGCCGGTACGTGAGATCAAATGGATTGTGGTCGTTCCGGCCATGTCCGCGGCGACAACCAGTGCCACGGCGCCGATCAACCCGCTGAAAGAATGCACCCCATAGCTACCCGCAATGAGAAGCGCGATCTCCGCCGGAATTCCCGTGGGCACACCAAGTTCCCCCACGAAGATGAGGAGGGCGACAATGTAAACCCCATACTGTGTGATTAGCTGTTCGATGTTCGAATCCCTCGTTTTTCCCGGCGCTGCTGACGCGCGTCTCACGTCGTTTTGTGCTAAGCATAGCCACTTCGATGCCCCTCGACCAGTGGACGAGGAGGCGGTGGCGATCCTGTTCTTTGGTACAGTATGCGACCAAGAATACCAATTTGGTCGCGGCTCTTCGAGCCTGCGACAGGCGAGGACTGCTGCTGGAGGGTCGTGATTCAGACACGTTCACGCTGGTGACATATGAATGCAATACTTGGGCCGCTCCGGGCTCCGCCGCGACGCTCGGACGTGAGGAATGAGTCGGGGTTCTGCTGGGTAGCAGTTGAGATGATTGGGTCGAATGGGAACAGTAACGACACAAATCAGACGGGCGGTTCTCCTCGGTCTGCTCTCGCTGGCGATCGTCACGGCCATGAGCGCATGCGGCAATGGCACGGGCGCTGTGCCAATTGGGGCCGCGACCCCCGGGCCGAACGGGCACTACAAAATCGGCCAGGCCGCGCCAATTGGGGCGTACACGGTCACCGTGAAGCGCATCTTTTTCCCCAAGACGCTTCCAGGCTCTCCGCCGCAGCCGGGGATGAAGTTCCTGGTGCTCGATCTGATCATTCAGACTTCTGATACCAACGTCGATCGCATCTCGCCCGCGGCGCAGTTCGTCGTCAAGGACGCCAAGGGGACCTCCTTCCCGCTGGATGCCGACGTTACCCCCACGACTGACTTCTCAACCACGCAACTGCCGAGCGAGATCCCTGCTCTTGGGTCGATTCATGGCGAGATTGCCTATCAAGTGCCGCAAGATGCTACTGATCTGCGATTGCTCTTCAATCCGAGCTTCCTCGAAAGCCTGATCGGTCATGGCAAGCAGTTGACCATCGATCTGCAATAACATCGAAGTGGTGAATAAGTACGGGAAGGGAGCCGTCGATGGATGTCGTCTATCGCGTTGATCCCAGCCTGACCAACACCGAGCTCAGCCGTCTCTACTCGGTAGCGTGGCCGCATCACGATCCCTCATACGACTTCACTCCCGAGCTGAATCATGCCCTGACCGTTCTCGGCGCCTATGTTGATGGCGATCTCATTGGTTTCGTGCGGGTTGCCTGGGACGGTGGGATTCACGCGTTTCTGCTCGAGCCGACGGTACATCCCGACTGGCAACGTCGCGGCATCGGCCGCTCTCTCGTCGAACGGGCTGCCGACGTGGCACGCGAGCGCGGCATGGTCTGGCTGCACGTCGATTACGAGCCGCAGCTTCACCCATTCTACGAGGCTTGTGGGTTCAGCCCGACCCCCGCCGGGCTGATTCATTTACGTTGACATGCAACTGGAATCTGGACTGGGTAGGCCCGGAACGAACGTCGTCCGGGCCCGTTTCTGTGCTATCCGGCTGGTTGGGTAACTGAGCTGGTCTTCTGCTGCAGAACCTGAATCGCCTTGAGCAGCTGAGTGTCCTTGCTGTCCTGCAGCTGCTGCGCGGTCATGCCGGACTCCTGCTCAGGGGTGAGCGGAGTCACCCCTGATGGCAGCGCCACCGTGATGTCCGGCTTGATGCCGTTGTGCCAGATCTGGCGACCGTTTGGTGTCAGCCACTCCTCGGTACCGAGCAGGATCGCAGATCCATCGCTCAGGTGATAGGTGGAGAGGACGGTTCCAGTGCCGAATGTCGTCTCACCGATTAACTCCGAGCGCTGATGATCCTGCAGTGCACCCGCGACGATCTCGGACGAACTCGCTGTGCCTTCGTTCACCAGCGTGACCATCGGAATGGTGGTCGCCTTGCCACCGCCACGGACCGTGATCGGCGTCTTGTTTCCTTTGGCATCCTGCACCAGCAGTACGTTGCCCTCTTTGACGAACTGACTGGTGACTCCCACCGCCTCATCCAGCAATCCGCCTGGATCGTTGCGCAGATCGAGAATGATTGCCGTCGCTCCCTGTTGTTTCGCGTTGTCGATGGCCGAAACCAGCTGAGCGGTGGCGTTGGACGCGAATTGGCTGATCAGAATGTGAGCATAGGTCGTGCCGGGCAGCATCGACCAGGTGACACTCGGCACAGTGATCTTGGCACGCACGATCGTGATGTCCGTTGAGGCCGTGTCGCCCGAATGGATCACGGTGAGCGTTACCGAGCTGCCCGCTGGACCGCGCACCAGATTGACGACCTGATCGAGCGTCATGTTAGTGACGTCTTTTCCGTCAACCTTGAGTACCACGTCGCCCGGACGGATACCGGCCTTCTGCGCCGGAGTGCCCGGAATCGGAGCAACGATGGTCGGCTGGCCATTCTTGGTCGTGATCTCGGCCCCGATGCCCTCGAGTTGTCCAGAGAGTGACTGCTGTTCATCCTTGAGATCCTGGGGAGTCAAGAAACGCGTGTGTCCCACGTCGCCAAGGGAGTTGAGCATTCCCTCGATGGCACCATAGGTCATCTTCGTGGGATCGACAGCCTTCTGGTCGACGTAGTTCTTCTGCACCAGGTTCCAGGCCTGCCAGAAGACGTCAAAGTTGGCGGGAACGCTTGTCGGTTGCGCGGCGACCGCGGTAGGGGTCGTGTTGGTGTGGCCAACGACAAATCCAGCCGTGAAAGCCGCGCTCGACAGGGCGAGAATCAGGATGAGTGAGACGAAAACAACCGCCCAGATCCTGCGTCGACGATTCATTATCGATTGCCTCCAGCCATGAGCAGGTGAGAGTGATCCAATCTAGGGTGCTGTCGGATGCGGTGTAGCCGTCCACGTGGAGGCTGCCCGCGCATGGACGCGTCAGTGCCCATCTGAATTCGGCCATCGACCCCTATCAGGGCGCCGGGGGACGAGTTCATCTCTCCGACTGAGGATACAGTGTGCTGTTTTCTGCGACGAACGTCGAGTCAAATCGAGGTTTTCCCCGCACGATTACCGGAATAATTGACTTGTCGCTTCAATCACTACGCCTTCACAATGCCATTGCGGGCGTATTTTCTTATCAGTTTGCTCAGATTTCATGCGGAAAGCCACGATGTCAGCGGACTCCGTAGACGGATGAACCGATGCCAGACGCTTTGATCGCAGACTGCTGGCCGTGGCAAGGTTATTTGCTCGGTCGCTAATATCGGCGCTCGGCTCGATGGTATTTGATAGGCCAAAGTGAGTAGCAACCTTTAAACTTGGGTTTCACTTTGGCGCTCTTTTGGCCATACTGTGCGGTGGCGCTCGCTTGGAGAACGAGCGCTGTGGTGTGTGAGGTAGTGATTGAAGGAACCGTGAGAGGAAAGGGAATGACTCGAACACGGGTACTCGCGCGACTGTTAGCCGTTGGCGCCTTTGCCGTGACCGTCCTGCTGGTGGTGACGGCCTGCGGTGCGTCGACCAGTGGTGGATTTTCCGGAACGCCGACTTCGAGTGGCGGTGGGGGATCGAGTTCATCCGGTGGTGGATCAACGATCAACGTTACTGAGAAAGAGTTCTCGATCACCCCGGCTAACGTGAGCGCTCCGGCTGGCACGATCACGTTCAACATCAAGAACACGGGCTCGGTTGCCCATGACATTACCGTCAACGTAAATGGAAACGTGCACGCGTCGCCGCTGGTCCAGCCCGGTAAGTCCGAGACCTGGAGCGTCACGATCGACACGCCAGGGACGTACGACATGTACTGCTCGGTTCCCGGTCACAAGCAGGCCGGTATGGATGGCAGTCTCAAGGTAGGGTCGTAGAGCGCCAGCAAACCGCAATCCGAATCGGCTCGCCGGATTCACCCCAAGCGGGTGGACCGGCGAGTTTCACGTTTGCGACCTTCTGCGGATTAGCGACGACGCTGACGCGTCTGTCCGCCCCACCAAACCGCTAACACGACCACTGGCACTCCTACCAGGTAGAAGAGAATGAGGTCGATCGCGGCTCGACCATCAAAGGCCATCCATGCCAACAAAGCCGCGGTGTAGACGGTCATGATGATGAGAAAACCTAGGACACTGTGATTCTTCATGAGTCTTTCGTCCCTGACGTGGTCCGACGCCGGAGAAGATCAGGGCTGGTTAGAGATGCAACACGACGCGTGCAACCGTAAAGTAGATCATTAATCCGGTTCCGTCTACCAACGTCGAGATGAACGGCGCGGAGACCACAGCCGGATCCACGTGAAGCTTGTTCAGCACCAGGGGCAGAATCGCGCCAACCACTGCCGCCCAGAGGACGATCGCCGACACCGAAATCGCCACGGTCAACCCGACGTCGACCCCAACGCTCAAGGTCATAGCGCGGATGAACGTCGCCGCCGCCATTACCACGCCGAGCATGATGGCGGTCAGAAACTCCTTGCGCACGATGCGAAAGACATCGCCGAACCGGACGTCACCGACCGCCATGGCGCGCACGATAGTCGTGACGACCTGCGAGCCCACGTTTCCACCGGTGCCGATCAGGAGCGGGATGAAGAATGAGAGCGCGACGACTGCTTCGACTTCGCTCTGGTAGTGGCGCAGCACCGTGCCGGTGTACGCCTCGGCCAGGAAGAGGGCGAGGAGCCAACCCACGCGTTTGCGCCAGAGGAGCACGGGCTTGGCGCGCAGATATGGCTCTTCGAGTGGTTCGGAACCGCCAAGTCGTTCGATGTCCTCGGTCGTCTCCTGTTGCAGGATGTCGGCAACGTCGTCGACCGTAATGATCCCCAGCAAGTGGTTATCGTCGTCAATGACCGGTACGGCGAGGAGTCCGCGTTCGGTCAGGACTCGTGCGGCCAACTCCTGGTCGGCGAGGACCGGCACGCTGATTACCCGCGGGTCGACCAGGTTGGCAATCGGCGTCTCGGGCGGGCTCAGCACCAGTCTGCGCAAGGCAAGGACACCGAGCAGGTGATCTTCGGCGTCAGTAACATAGACATAGGAGATGGTTTCAGCCTGCTCGGAGAGACGTTGCAGCGCCAGAATCGCTTGTCGCGCGGTGATGTCGGGCGCGACCGAAACGAAGGCGGGTGTCATTCGCCCGCCAGCCGTATCGGGAGGATAGAGGAGTAAGCCGCGTAGCTCCTCGGCCTCGATCGGCTCCATCTCGAACAGGATCTCGTCGACTCGATCCGGCGCAATCTCACCGACGACGTCGGCGGCCTCGTCGGGGTCCATCGATTCGAGCACGTCGGCGGCATCGACCGCCGCGAGCAGGCTCAGGATGGCCGCGGCATCACCTGGATCGAGCTCACCCAGCAGTTCGCCGAGGGCCTCGTCTCCCAAGCAACCGCGCTAGCTGGCGCGCCTCTTCCAGCGAGAGACGCGTCATCCGGTTAGCCAGATCCCCGGTCTCGGTAAGTTGATGCAGCGCCAGTGTCACGGCGGCAACGTCGTGTCGCTCGAGCGCCTCTTCGAGTGTGACCGGCGACTCCTGGTTGATGGTCACGCCCTGTCTCCCGATAGCTCGTCCAACACACTGACCGGAGAATTGGACGCATCGGGCAAGGACTCGCCGGACTGCGACGTCATCTCCGGTATCGTGTCCTCCTCCGGTCCGGTCGCCTGTGGCGTCCGGACTGGGGTGGTACGCGCATTATCGTGCGTCAGATGGCTGCCGGGTACCCCCACCACACTCAAACCGCTAACCAGTTGGCGAATGTCGCGGCGCGCTTAGCGTCGGCAGATAAGCGCGGAGCAGGGCGTACGCGATACGTGGAAGGCTGGCCGTGCCCGCGTATGCCAGGTAGATCGGCTCCCAACGCGGCAGGAACTTGGCCTTGAAGTCGTTCAGCGAGGCGAAATGATAGAAGGAGTCCAGCCGGTCGGCTGCCAGGTTGAGCGCTCGCTCAATGGTGCCCGAACGCTGCTTGCCCCGGTTCACCTGGGCCAATGGGGCGGCGGCCAGACTGGCGAAGCGACAACCTTCGGCCTGAAAGACGAGCATTGACTCGGCGATCAAGAACTCCATCACGCCAGGAAAGGCGTCGTCGTGACGGCGCATGATGTCAATCACCCAGCCGTTTCGGGCGTAGACCGGTAACCAGGTGACGAATCCGTGCACCCGGCCGCGTCCGTCGATCGCCACTGCGGTACGAACCTCGGGATCTGGCGGATCGGTGAGGTGTCCGAGTGTGAAGTTCATCTCGGGTAACGCCCGCTGCTCGGTCCACTCCGCCGAGATGTCCCAGAGCTGCCGCACGATCTCTGGATCGGCGCTGCTCTGGTTGATCATCTGGAAGGTCATCCCCTCCCGCTTCGCTCGGTTGCGCGCCGTGCGGACATCCTGCCACGACTTGCCGCGGAACGAGAGTTCGATCAAATCGATGATCGCGTCCTCGCCGACCTTGATCCAGGTCAGCCCATGCTGGCTGAAGTCATCGCAGGAAGCGCGCGGAAGCGCCGTAGAAGCAGGAAGCCAGCCGTTGACTGCCGCGACGTCGAGAAACTCGTCGATGGCCCGGCGACAGCCGTAGCGGATCACCGATGGGGTCGCCCAGCACGATGGCGACGTTGCCGACCAGGCGGTAGGCGACATAGGCGTCCCGTTCGCCGTTGATCAGCATGGTGTTACCAGGCCAGGTCGTCATGAAGGAGGTGGTATTGTCGCCGAATTGTCGGAGCAGTTCCAGCGCACGGCGTCGGTCGCGCGACGACTCGACGGTTGGGCTCAACACCGGACGGAGAATCGCCACAACGGCGTAGACCAATACAGCACCCCAGATGATGCTGATCGAATCGAGGAAGGAGCGGGAACTCAACCGAGCCCCGTGCAACGTGCCGCCCGAGCTGAAGGCCATGCGCGCCAGCGCTTCACTGAGCATGGCCTTCAACGTCATCGGTTCGACGAACCAATGACGCATCAGGGTGAACCCGAGTACCGCATAGACCGGCACCAGAATCAGCGCGAAGAGCGCGGTGCGGACGCCACGGCGCATGGTTGGGACGTCTGGTCTCGCGCGGAAGTCGCTCTGGCGCCAGATGAGGATCCCGATAATTCCCACCTTCACCACCAGCGTGTCCAGATCGATCTCCTGCACCACCGACGAGATCAATGAGGCGAAGAGAAGGAAGAGTGCGGCCCACCAAGCGGTGCGACGTCCGTGCAGCAGCCCTCGGCCCAGCAGGATGAGGAAGATACCGGCCAGCACGACAAAGGTTCTGGTGCCGTGCACGACGGCAAACGGGAGCGCGGTGTCCCAGGAGGCGATGCGCGCCAGAGGGACTGTTTCCAAGCAGCGAGACGATGTCGAAGATTCCGCCCAGCACGACGAGGGCGGCGGCGACCTGTCTGGGTGTGGATCGAAACGCGTGGAACGATCGGCGGTGAAATGGCATGGTCGTTGAGTTCCTCGCCCCATTGCAGCTGAACAGTCTGCCCCAGGCATGATCGAGTGGTCGTGGCTCGTCATGCCAGTTGAAGCGTACCGATGGATCGACGAAATGTCAGTTCTTTTTGCGGACGATATCGCCATCTCATTTCGCGCTCGCTTCAATAACTGAAGTGTTCAAAGTTGCCAGCACGGTGTGAATACGCCAAAGAGGGTATCGACCTCGCGTTCCTGGTGGCGTATTACTTCCTCAAAGGGAACGCCTGCTGCATTCCCACACAGTGCGCGAGCGGGATCTTGGGTGGGGCGTATACTTGGGTCGCGACGGCCGGACTACGACGATGATTTCGATGCAATCAACGGCGCGGCGCCCACAGCGCGGCGAAGCCGACAATCTAAGCCAACCTCTGGGTATTGTCCACCTCTGGTGGCTTCTCCTTGGCGTCTTCACCCTGCTAATCGTGCTGGTTCCGGGGCTACGCGTCACGTTCCATCATGAAGCGCTGAGCTTCACGCTGGAGACGTTCAACGCCATCGTCGCGACGATGGTGAGCTTTGTCGGTTTGGCCCGCTACGTCTTCGAGCGACGGCCGTTCGACCTGGCGATAGCCGCCGGCGTTCGGCACGATCGCCGTCACCGCGCTCTGGTTTGGCCTGATTCTTCCCTTCTCCGGCTACACCTACCAGTCGGTGGCCGATGCGCCACTTTGGGGCTGGCTGCTCACTCGACTCGTCGTCGGCGTTCTGCTGCTGCTGGGCCTGCGCGGTTGGGAGCGCGGCCGACGGCGCCTGGCGCAGGCGGGTGGTCGGGTGGCCCTCGTCGTCGTCGCGGTGGCCGTGGCGGACGTCGCCATCTGGTACTGGAGCAATTCCCTGCCGCGCCTGCTCGGGTCCGCGCCTGGGAGGTCTTCGAGATTCCGGGGCGTATCACCACTTCGGTGTTGGCTGGTCAGACCGCGCTAGGCATGCTGCTGGAATCGTTGGTGGCGGCGCTCTATTTCTGGTTGGCCTACCGGTTGACGCTGGCGGTCCGCCACGGCGAGGACGCCTGGCTGGCGTTGGCGATCATCACCGCGGCGATCGCGGAATTTCAATTCATCTTCTATCCGGCGCCGTTCCATCCGGCGATCACCACGTCCGATCTGCTCTGGCTCGTCTCCTACATCCTATTGCTGGCTTATTTGGGTCACCAGTACGTGCGGGCGTCGGGCAGCATGCGCCGGCAACAGACGCGCACGCGGGCACTGCTCGCGCTGAGCCAGACTCCGGTCGTTTCTCGGGATCCGTCGCTGGTACTGACCGCCGCGCGTGACGCGACCAAAGTGGTCGGCAACGAGGCCACCGTGAAGGTCAGTCTCGGTGAGGGTGCCAGTTCGCCGGATCGTCTGCTGGACGGCGTGACGCGGGTGCCGGTCGCGCTAGACGGAGTGCGCTACGGATCGTTCGACGTCTACCCCGTGGACGGTCAAAACCTGCATCAGGATACCGAGGAATATCTACGGGTCGTCGCCAACCAGACGGCTAATCTGCTCCGCTCGATCGATCTCTACCATGAGCTCTCGCGTGGCGCGGTGCGGGATGAGCGGGCGCAATTGGCCCGCGAGCTTCACGATGGACTGGCACAGGACCTGGCTGTGCTGCGACTCCGATTGAGCGGCGAGCTTGACGGAACTTACGAGCATGGCCTGGCCGACCGAGCGTTGGCTGAGGCGCGCTACGCGATCACCATTCTGCGCGGGCAAACTGCTGCCCCGGCCGATTTCTTCGAAGCACTGCGACGCCAGTCAGAGGATCTTGCCGACCGCTTCGATTGTCCGGTGATCGTCGAGCAGGAGGATCAGATTTCGGGAATCTCAGGCGCGGCCCAGGTCGCGCTGCTGCGCATCTGCCGTGAGGCGGTGGCCAATGCCGGAAAACATGGGAAACCATCGCGGATCGTGCTCACGGTGCGCCAGGTACCCGACGCGGTCGAGGTGGAAATCGCCGACGACGGGACCGGGTTCGATACGTTGGCACCCATTCGCGCGGGTGCGTATGGCTTGAAGGGGATGGCGGAACGGGCATCGTTGCTCGGCGGCGAATTCAACGTACGGAGTCAGCCGGGCGACGGAACGACGGTCACGGTGCGGCTGCCCAATAGTGAGGAAGGAACGGCCGAATGATTCGCGTCATGTTGGTTGAAGATCACTCACTGATGCGGCGCACGCTGCGCGAGATCATCAACTCTCAAGAAGATATCTACCTGGTCGCCGAGGCGGCTGATGGGCAGACAGCCGTGGACCGAGCGCTGTCGTCGCGGCCAGACGTCATCTTGATGGATATCGATCTGCCCGAGACATCCGGTATCGAGGCGACGAAGGAGATCATGCGTTGGATGCCGCAGACGCACATCATCATGCTGACCGTTTCTTCCGCCGAAGAGGATCTATTTGAGTCGTTACGTGTTGGCGCGGCGGGATATATCACCAAAGACGCGAGTCGCGAAGAGATCGTTGAGGCTATTCGCTCGGCAGACCAAGGTGTGCTGCCGCTGACTTCAGCCATGGCGACTCGGGTCCTGGCCCACTTTCGCAATTTGCGGCCAAACACGTCGTCGGAGACACTCTCGATCCTTAGCGAACGAGAGCGAGAGGTCGTCACCCTTCTCGCCGCCGGACTTCGCGACAAAGAGATCGCCCATCAATTGCTGATCTCTCCGGCGACCGTGAAAAAACACGTAGAGCACATTCTTCGCAAGTTGCAGGTACGGACGAGAGCGGAAGCGACCGCAAAGCTCAGCGCCGAGCTTGGCGATGGCAGCTCGACTCCGGAGGTAGATTCGTAAGCGGTGGAAGCGAGGAGATCGTTTCCGCCGGGTTGTCCAAGGAGGCATCACAATGCCTGATATCGGAGCCCCGGAACTGATCATCATTCTGGTGGCTGTCTTGATTATCTTTGGTCCTGGCAAACTGCCCGATCTCGGCCGCACGCTGGGCAAGTCGATCCGAGAGTTTCGACACTCGGTTCAGGACATCGACGAAGCCGATGTTCCCGTGAACCCAAACGATCCCCCGGCCGCCTAGGTCGAGCTTCCTTTATGCCGCGGACGTGACCGCTGGTTTGTCGGCGCTGGCAAGCCGGCCCGGTCGCGGAGTACGGTATGGTGAATAATCGCTTCTGGCGCGGGACGTCATCCGGCGTTCGGCGTAAGACTGGAGGCGATGGAACCACCCGAAGAGACGCGCGATGGATCGCGGAAATCGCGGTCTTGCGCAATGAAGGATTCAAACATTCATGGATTATGACGCCATCGTCGTTGGGGCGCGCGTCGCGGGAGCGACGACCGCCCTTTTGCTTGCCCAGCGTGGCTATTCGACCCTGCTGATCGACCAGGATCGTTTTCCGAGCGGAACGCTCTCGACGCACCTCTTCTTCACCGACACGATGCAGGTGTTCCAATGCATCGGAGTGCTCGATCAAGTGCTGGCGGTCGACGCGCCCCATTTGCAGCGCTTGAGGTTCCCGTACGTGGATGCGCCATTCCCGGAGCGTGATGGTCGTGACTTCGCGCTCTGCATCCGTCGCGAGGTGCTGGACCCGATTCTGGTCGAGGCGGCGGCCGCAAGTCCTGATATTGACGTCCGTACCAGTCACCGCGTGATCGGGCTTCTCCGTGAGGGAGAGCGCGTCGTTGGCGTTCGGTTCCGGCCGATCG
This sequence comes from uncultured Chloroflexia bacterium, assembly GCA_963782955.1. Classification (GTDB taxonomy): domain Bacteria; phylum Chloroflexota; class Chloroflexia; order Thermomicrobiales; family Thermomicrobiaceae; genus CALAGB01. The sequence continues at coordinate 296,712 of CAWALJ010000006.1, forward strand.
GAAGCAGTACCGAGTCCGAAGCTCGGGCGAGAATCGTGATCGGTGCGGACGGACGCAACTCGTTTGTGGCGCGCGAGGTCGGTGCGGCAGCATACAACGAAGTGCCAGCCCTGTTTGCCTGGTATTACGGCTACTTCCCGAACGTGCCGTTGGACGTGCCGCCAAGCGCCATGGCCGAGCGGCTGGCTGGTTACCCCGCGGTCGGCGCCGATTACGGCGCGGCTTTCGTCTTTCCGACAGATACGGGTCTGACGCTGGTCGGGTTCGGCGTACAGCGTGACGCCTTCGACGCCTTTCGTAGCGATTATCGCCATCATTACCTCGAGGGAATCAGCCTGGTTCCTGGGGTCTCGGCGCGGGTGGGACAACGCGCGCCCCAAGGGCCGATTCTTGGCACCGGCGACCTGCCGAACTTCTTTCGGACACCATATGGAAACGGTTGGACGCTGGTCGGTGACGCGGGTTCGCACAAAGATCCGCACACGGTCCAGGGTATGGGAGACGCCGCTCGCTCGGCGGTCATGCTGGCCAACGCGCTCGACCGCGTCTGGCGTGGCGAACTTAGCGAGTCGGATGGTCTGGCAGCCTACCAGCGCACACGAGACGCAGATCTGCTGCCGATGTACGACTTCACCACCAGTCGCCTTGAGGCGCAATTCACGCCGGAAGAGTGGCAGGAATACGGGCGACTCACCTGGGAGAACGAGCAACTTGCCCGGGCACGCGTCGCGGCGATGACGCATGCCATTCCGCCCGCCTCGGTCTACACGGTCGAGGCCGTTCGTGCGGCACTCCATGGTGTGATGCCAGAGGTTGGGTAACCTCACCAGTGGTCGATTTCGATCACGCGGCAAACGGAATGCGAGCAGATGTGATGGCGATCGTGGCGTTGGCCACATGAGCCAGGTACATCGGCTCGAAATTCGGCTGTGTGCAGCGCCAAATTGGACCGGTTGGTGTACCATTAACGGAGCGATGGAGATTGCCCTGGCTTGATAGGGTTTCTCCAGTCTGTCGTTTTACAGACTGGTGGCTTACGAGCATTGGGCGTCGCTAAGAGGGATCGGAAATCCGTGCATTCCGCACATGTTGCGCGTCAGCGATCTCCCCGCGGTGCAGAATTCAAAGACCGTGATCCGCGCCGTGAGCGCCAATGTGTGGGCGACATACGGTATCAAACCTGACTCACCGATCGCGGGCTGCGCACAGCTAGGGTGGTAGCGTGTCATGAGCATATATCGTCGATTTCATGGGCCGAATGCTGGCTACGTTCTGGAACTCTACGAGCGGTTCCTCGATGATCCAGATTCTGTGGATCCCAGGACCCGCGCGTACTTCGAACAATGGAAGCCGGAGCTTCCGGCGGCGACTGCCGTCGCGACCGGTCCTGGAGTAGACGTCGGCAAGATTGTCGGCGTCGCCAATTTCGCCCAGAGCATTCGCAAGCATGGGCATTTCGCGGCTCATCTTGATCCATTGGGGAGCGAGCCGGTTGGGGATCCAACACTCGATCCCGCCGCGCACGGCCTCACTGACGCCGATCTGACGTCGATGCCAGCCAGCGTGGTTGGCGGCCCTGTCGCCGTGTCGGCCAGCACGGCCGCCGAGGCAATTGCCTCGCTCCGTGCCATCTACTGCGACACCACGGGATACGATTTCGATCACGTTCAGGTCACCAAAGAGCGGGAATGGCTCATCGACGCCGTTGAATCCAGGCGTTTCAGTCAGCCACTGAGTGCGGACGAGAAGCGGGCGCTACTCAAGCGTCTGTCAGACGTCGAGGGCTTCGAGCGATTCCTGCATCGTGCTTTTGTCGGGCAGAAGCGCTTCTCGATCGAGGGCACCGACATGCTGGTGCCGATGCTCGATCGATTGATCACCTCCGCGGCTGGAGTCGGCGCCGAAGACGTAATCATCGGCATGTCACACCGCGGTCGCCTGAACGTCATGACCCAGGTGCTGGGCAAACCAGCCGAGCGGCTCATTGGCGAGTTCATGCACCTCGATCACGGTGACACAACTTCGGCCAGCGACGCGGGAACGAGCGGCTACACGGGTGACGTCAAGTATCACATTGGCGCGCGCAAGCCGTCGGGCGATATTACGGCCCGGCTGACCGTTCCTTCGAATCCCAGCCACCTCGAATTCGTGAACCCGGTGGCGCAAGGAATGACGCGCGCCGCGCAGGAAAAGCGTGATGAGCCGGGAGCGCCGAAGCACAACGTCGATATCGCCTTCCCGATCATCATTCATGGTGACGCCGCCTTCCCGGGTGAAGGAATCGTCGCTGAGACCATGAACCTGTCGCATCTCGATGGGTATGAGATCGGCGGCACGGTTCACATCATCTCGAATAATCAGATCGGCTTCACCACGACACCGAGTCAAGGCCGCTCCACCTTCTACGCCAGCGACGTTGCCCGCGGCTTTGAAATCCCGGTGATTCACGTGAATGCCGATGAGCCGGAGGCCTGCCTCTCGGCGGTTCGGCTAGCCTTCGCCTATCGCCAGCAGTTCCACAAGGACTTCATGATCGATCTCATCGGCTATCGCCGTTGGGGTCACAACGAGGGCGACGAGCCGTCATTTACTCAGCCAAAGATGTACGCCATCATCACCGAACATCCGACGGTCCGGGCGGTCTTCGCTGATCGTCTGGTGGCCGAGGGTGTGGTTACGGCTGAACAGGCCGAGCAGATGGTCCAGTCCTCGATCGACGAACTCCAGGAGGTTCGCGCCAAGCTGCAGAGCGAGGGCGAAGCAACTCCGCCGGTCGCGCCGACCTCATTCCCGGGCCTGGTCCGGGTGGTCGACAGCGCGGTGCCGCTCGATCGCATCAAAGAGCTCAACCGTGAAGTGTATGGCATCCCGGAAGACTTCACTCTCAACCCGAAGCTGAAGCGAAACGTCGCGCGGCGCCTGGACGCCGTCGAAAAGGGCGGCGATCTTGATTGGGCGCACGCCGAGGCGCTCGCCTTCGCCAGCATCCTGGCTGACGGAACGCCGATCCGGCTGTCGGGTCAGGATACCGAGCGTGGCACATTCAGCCAGCGCCATCTGGTCTTCCACGATTACGAGAACGGCGAGACGATCACGCCGCTGCAGCGCCTGGCGGATGCGAAAGCATCGTTCGCCGTCCACAACAGTCCGCTGTCTGAATCGGCCGCGATTGGCTTCGAATATGGCTATAGCGTTTTCGCGCCAGAGACATTGGTGCTCTGGGAAGGCCAGTTCGGCGACTTTGCCAATGCCGGTCAGGTAATGATCGATCAGTTCATCTCATCCGCGCGCGCCAAGTGGGGCGAGACTCCCTCCCTGGTGCTGCTGCTGCCCCACGGCTATGAGGGTCAGGGCCCGGAGCATTCGAGCGCGCGGCTCGAGCGTTACCTGCAACTCGCCGCCAACGACAGCATGCGCGTCGCGAACTGCACTACGTCGGCCCAATATTTCCACCTGCTTCGTACCCAGGCCGCGCTTCTGAGCACCGCGCCGCGCCCACTGATTCTTTTGACACCCAAGAGCCTACTGCGCCACCCGATGGCCGCATCGCCGGTTGAGGCGCTGACGCAGGGGCGATTCCAGCCGGTACTCGACGATGACGCTGCCGTTGATCGGCGGGAATCGGTCGGTCGAGTCGTGCTCTGCTCCGGCAAGGTCTTCGTCGACCTGATGTCGAGCGACTTGCGTGAGGCGAGCGAGCAGGTAGCCGTGGTACGCGTCGAGCAACTCTATCCGTTCCCGGAAGAGGATCTGCGACAGATCATCGGCTCGTATCCGAATCTGCGCGAGATCGTCTGGTTGCAGGAAGAGCCGCGTAATATGGGCGCCTGGAGTTACATCCACCCGCGGCTGCAAGAGATCGCAGGGAGTGAGCTCAAGCTCAAGTACGTGGGCCGGCCGGAACGCGCGAGCCCCGCGGAGGGACTGGCGGAGCTCCACACGATCGAGCAGAACCGGATCGTGACGGAGGCATATGAGGGTGCGCCGGTTCCGGAGCTGAAGACGTATGGAGTGAAGCATGCCGATTGAGGTTCGAGTTCCAACACTGGGGGAGTCGGTTGTCGACGCCGTGGTTGGAACCTGGCTCAAGAAAGAGGGCGATCCGGTTTCGACCGGTGAGACCCTGGTTGAGCTCGAGACGGACAAAGTCAACATCGAGGTGATCGCCCAGAATGACGGCGTTCTCCAGAAGATTATGAGCGACGAGGGCGAGACGGTGAACGTTGGTGATGTCATCGCCTCGATTGAAGAAGGGGCTGTAGCGGCCGCCCCAGCCGAGAAGGCGGAATCGAAGCAGGAGGCAGCGGCACCAGCGGCGTCGGCTCAGCCTGCTGCCGAGGCTCCCGTCAGTGCCACGCAACCAGCCGCGGCCGAGGTAGGCGCAGCGCGTGCCACCCCGGCGGTGCGCCGATTGGCCGCCGAATATGACCTGGACCTGGATAAGATACCGGCCAGTGGCGACAACGGCCGGGTGACGCGCGAGGACGTCGTGCGCTATGCATTGAGCCGACAGGCGCCGCAGCCAGCTCCGGCTGCTGCACCGACCAACGGGTCGACCCAGGCGCCAATTCCTCCGGTGACTCCAGCCGCGGCACCGGCTGCCGAGGCAGGCCCGATGCCGGAATTCGAGGTCGAGGGTGCCGGTCGACGCGAAGAGCGTGTGCGTATGAGCCGTCGGCGTCAGACGATCGCCGCGCGCTTGGTCGAAGCGCAGCGCAACGCCGCCATGTTGACTACCTTCAACGAGGTCGACATGAGCCGGGTGATGGATCTGCGCAAGCGCCGACGTGACGCGTTCAAAGAGCAACACGGCGTTAGCCTGGGTTACATGTCCTTCTTCACCAAGGCCTGCATCGGTGCCTTGAAGGCCTTCCCGCGCGTCAATGGTGAAATCCAGGGGAATGAGCTGGTCCTCAAGCACTACTACGATATCGGCATCGCCGTTGGCGCTCCCGAGGGACTGGTCGTTCCGGTGGTGCGCGATGCCGACCGCAAGTCCTTCGCCGAGATCGAGCAGGAGATCCTTGCGCTGGCAGGCAAGGCGCGTGACAACAAGCTCGCGCTGGAAGAACTGCTGGGCGGCACGTTTACCATCACCAACGGTGGCATCTATGGCTCGCTGCTTTCGACACCGATCCTGAATCCGCCACAGGTCGCGATCCTTGGCATGCACAAGATCGAGCAGCGCCCTGTCGTGGTCGACGGCGCGGTCGTGGTGCGTCCGATGATGTACCTGGCCCTCTCCTACGACCATCGCATCGTCGACGGTCAGGAAGCGGTGCAGTTCCTGGTTCGGGTGAAAGCGTTGATTGAGGATCCGGAGAGCCTGCTGCTCGAAGGGTAATCCACCCGACTACCAGAAAAGATTCAACGGCGGCCAGAGATGGTCGCCGTTATCGTATCTTCTCGGGCTTAATCCTCGTTAGTTTTCAATGCCGCCGACCCCAATTGTAGGCGTCGTGATTTGAGCGGTAGTCTGGATCGATTCCTCGGCGTGACTTCGGAAGACGTTCTGGGAATCACCATGTTCGATGACGCGTTGCGGAGGCTCCCGATTGACATGTAGCTGCAGAATATCCGGGCGCGAGTAGTGGCCGGCGATGTCACATACCGCCTTGGCTGTGTAGATCGTCTCAAGCGATCCGCTTGCCAGCAGGATCGTCTCCCCTTCCGCCGGTCCCGCGATGACGTTGCCCCACGGGTCAACGATGTAGCTGTCGCCGCCCCAGTTCTGCGCGAGCTCTCGATACCGTTCGGGGATGTCCTCCGGCCGTCCGACGCCCCCTGCGACGATGACATAGCAGGCCCCTTGTGAGGCGAATGCACGAGACAGGAACAGTTGGCGCGACGATTCTCCTCCCGGCCAAGCGCCTACGTGAACCTGTGTTCCCTGATTCATCAGTGCATAACCTGGGAGCACCATGTTGTGCTCCCAGCAGTTGAGTCCAGAGATGCGCGCATACGGTCGTTGGTAAACATTCAACCCAGTCCCGTCACCCTCGCCCCACATGATCCGCTCCGCGGTTGTCGGTTTGAGTTTGCGGTGTCGACCTAGGGTCACGCCTTCTCTACCAATGAAGAGGATCGTGCTGTAGACCGTGCCCTGAGTGCGCTTGTCCCTTTCGGCGATTCCGATGGCGACATCAATGCCAGCACGCCCAACCGCGTCACACAGCTTATCGGTGGTCGGGCTTGGGATCTCAACGGCATTGGCGAGATACTCGGCCGCGGCTTGAGCCCAAAGGGGCGAGTCAAGCGCCCGCGCAAAGAAGGGATAGCCCGGTAACCAGGTTTCACCGAAGGCTGCCAGCGTCGCACCCTGGGCCGCGGCCTGCTCGATCAGTGCACACGCCTTCTCGGTCGAAGCGTCTCGATCGAAGTAGATTGGTGCCGCTTGAACTGCTGCCAAGGTGAATTGTCCGAACTCTGTCATGTTCCCGGGCTCCCTTACTTACGGTTGGTGAACTACTTGGCTCCAACGCCGATTATGAGCTCGCACGGAGCCTCGAAGCCTGATGGTCCATCAAACCGACGAAGCTCGTCTTCGATCTCATCCCAGACCGACTGTCGCTCGTCCTCTGGCAGGCTGGACAGCATCTGATGCAGCGCCCCGAAGGACTCCCGTTCGAACCTAAGGCATTCGGCGGCTGAACTCATCCTAAGTGGCGCTGACACGATGTGCGTCTCCACGTTTCGAAAACCAGCTTTTCGATAGACATCTTCCAGGACTGGCGCGCTGCCAAGACTGAACGGTCCAGGTTGGCCAGCCAGCGGTGGTGGAAGTTGCGCCCGACGCCGGATCACCGAGATCGGCACCGAGAAGAATCCATTTCGTTCGGCCGACGTATAGACCGCGTTCACCGCGTAACCGCCGGGCTTCAATGCCTGAAGCATTCCGGAGAGTGCCTTCACCTGGTCGGGGAAGTATACGAGGGCCACGCGCGAGAGGGCTGCGTCGAATTCTCCCACACCCACGTCTAGGTTCTCGCCGTCCACTACGCGAGTTTCGTAATTGGTCAGGCCGCGTTCCTTCGCCGCTCGTGCAGCGAACGAGAGGATGGTCGATGAAATATCGGTGGCCAGGACGTGTCCCGTTGGACCGACTCGTTCCGCCACAGTGACTGACGGGTCACCCGCGCCAGCGCCTACGTCGAGCACGCGGCTGCCGGTCGTCACGTGACCGAGTTTCAGCATACACTCTGTCACAGGGGACAACCATTGCTGAATGGTAGGGGTCCACCGGTACCATGCTTCAGCTGCATCCTGCCACTGTGCATGCGTCGTAGCCTTATACTTGGCCGGATCAAACGTTTGTTGCGGTGCCGTCATCAGTACGGCCCTCCTTTCATGTCCAGGCTAGTGCTGGTAGCAGGGAGGAAAAACCGCAATTTCCCTGTGCGCCAAACAGATTCGACCCCGTATCTACCCTGTATCTTCGGATGCAGGGCTCCACCCCTGATCGAATGTCCATGAAGCGAGCTGGGTGCGTGAGGTGAGTGCGAGCTTGCCGAGGCAGTTGCTCACGTGCATCTCCACCGTCTTTTCGGCGATTGATAGCTTGAAAGCGATCTCTTTATTGCTCAGCCCAGTGGCAGCCCAGACCGCAACTTCGCGCTCGCGCGGAGTTAATCCCCCGGGCCCGTCTGTCCGGCCGGTGCGGTGACGACCGCGCTTGCCGGTGGAAGTATCCGACCCAGTTGCCCTGAGAAAACGATTACGCCATTCCGAATCGGATAACGAGGAGGCCAAATCATCGAGTTCCGTCCGCAGAATCTCAGATTCGCGTGCTACGACGGTTTCGTTGTGGCCACGCCACAGATCGGTAAGACGAGCGGCTGAGCGCCAGAGCATACCTTGTGGACCGTGCCGTGAGGCGATTTTCCTGGAATGCAAATACTCGGCGTTTGCCGCATCTCGGTCACCGCAGGCCGCTTGCGCATCGCCTCGAAGAAGCAGGAGCTCCGCTGGCGTGTCTTGTCGCATAAGTGCGTTGAGAACGTCCAAAGACTCCTGAGCGCGTCCATCATTGAGCATGATCTCCGCCAGCGTCACGAGCGCCCGGCGCTGGCCAATCGTCTTGGCCTCTCTGTTTGCGGGCAAGATTTGTGTGGCCACAGTACGTGCAAGGTCAACATCACCGAGTCTCAAGTGGCAATGGGCCAACCAGGCCTTCAATCGCTCTTCCCATTGGGTTGAACCGAGCGTTTCTGCAAGATCGAGCGCCTCAGAGAAGTGCTCGAGTGCCCCTATATTGTCGAGGAGATCTACTCGCAGTAGGCCAAGCGTCAGCAGCGCGATCACCCGCCACTGCTGGTGATCGATCTCCGTCGCGACGGTAAGTGCGGCTTCGGCGATCGACTGGGCCCGACCATAGTCACCTGCGCCGATTTCCGCGCACGCAAGCGCCACAAGAGCGTATGTCTCACCCGGCCGCCAACCAATCTCGCGGCAAAGCGCAAGCCCGTGTTTGGCGTCAATGCGGAACTCGTCCGGAGATGCATCACACCCACATGGTCCGTCAATAACCGCCAGGTAGAGACCGCGTGACGTACGTGACGAAGCAAGTCTCTCGGGGTCGTCGAGACTCTCAAAGATGATCGCTGCCTGGCGGAACAGGGTGCGCGCTTCGATGACGTCTCCGGAGAGATAGTGATTCATGGCTATCAGGTCGACGGAGTCGGCGCTGCCCCATTGATCGCCAAGACTCTCGAAAATGTGAAGTGCCTCTTCGTGCAATAGCCGGCTCTCTGATAGACGCAGCACGTTGGTGAGAATGTTTCCCAAGCGATTCAGCGACAGCGCCTCTCGTCGGGGATCCTTCAGCAAACGAGCCAAGAAGAGCGATTGCTCCGCCATCTCCATTGCGTGCGAATAGTCCTGACTCGCGTAAAGACCGGACAGAAAATAGAGTGTCTGCTGTTCGGTCGACTGATCCGAATGCGAGCGGGAGATGCACAGCGCTTCCTCAAGGTGGCGTCGCGCGTCGTCGAACACTCCAAGCAGTGAAAGCGCCTGGCCACAGAGGGTGTGGAACTCGGCGACGGATGGATGATCCAGTGCCATCCCGGCATCAAGTGCCCGGCGGTAATGGGTAAGCGCTTCAGTGGTGGCATGCACCTTCCATGCTGTTTCTCCGGCCACGGGCGCATATTCCAGCACCTTTTCCCATACGCCAGATTGGTGAAAGTGGTAACCGATTTCCGCGGCATTGATCAGTGATGGAGCATCTTGTCGGGTTCGTTCGTCGAGCGCCTCCGCGATTTGTCGGTGCAACATTTGACGCTTTGACAACGGGATTTGCAGGTAGATGACATCACGAGTCAGTGCGTGGCGGAAGGTGAAAACCGATTCGCGTTCATAGCGTTCGGTAACGAGGATGTGTCGATTTTCAAGTTGTTCAACTGCGTTGAGCACTGCTGGACGAGGAATCCCACAGGCCTGACTGAGCAACTCTGTCGTGAATCGGTGGCCGATGATGGCAGCAACGTCGACGACGTGCCATGAGTCGGCGTCCAGTCCCCGCAGCCGAAGCTGGATCGTGTCACGAACTGTCTCGGGGACCAGCATCTCATCGGACAGCCAGGCTATGTCGCCTCCAGGTCCGATCGAGGCCACGAGTTCCTCAATAAAGAACGGATTCCCGTTCGTCTTCTGGTGAATCATCGAGGCGATCGCCAGTGAGGATGGACTCTGCAGGAGGGCATCGAGCATGCGTTGTACCTGCTCGCTCGGGAGAGGTTCGAGCGAGATCTCGGTGATGGCACGCTGACGTCTTAGCGTGTCGATGCAGCGAACCAGGTCGCCACGTCGTCCTTCGGTTCGTGAGGTGGATAGAACCAAGATGCGTGTCGATGCCAACCGACGTGGCAGAAGCTCCAGCAGTTCGAGACTTGTGGGATCCGCCCAGTGGAGGTCTTCAAGCACCAGGAGGAGTGGTTGCTGATCAGCAAGTTCATCTAAGAAGGCCACCAGCGCCTCGAACAAGTGACGTTTGCCTTGTTCGGGTGAGAGGGATGTCGGTGAGCTTGGACTGCGCACACCCAGCCCGATTTCCGGTAGCAGTTCGGCTAATACATCGGCGTGAGTACCGAGAGCCGAGCGCGGGGCGGCGCGACTTTTACTAAGCCGCTGCCGCAATCCGTCGATGAATGCGCTAAACGGGAAATCAAGATCCCGCTCGGTGCAACTACCGATCACACACTGAAAGCCTTGCTCGATCGCGAAGCTCGTCATCTCCTCCAGTAGCCTCGTCTTTCCAGCACCTGCTTCTCCGGAGATGAGCGCAAAGGAACTCTGGCCACGCAAAGCTTGAAGGCAAAGTCTGGTTAGCTCCGACATTTCGGCGTCTCGGCCCACGAGAATTGGGCAGATTTGTGGTGATGTGATCGGCACGATACCCCCCGTTGACCGCGCTCGCCGTCGATGTGTCCAACAGGCGACCTTACGCGATCTGTATAAAATAAGAGAGATTCTGCGGAACATCGTCAATCTACGGGACAACCAATCAACTGTCAACGAGGTCACGACCCGATCAGCCGCATGACCGCCAATGCTCGTCGTTTGGGGGTGCATCATTCGTGGTAACGCACGAAGACTTTGACGGGCCAGACGTCGGCGGTTACCAGGCGTTGGAATGTCTGCTCCAGTTGATCGACGGTGACGCGCCACTGGAACAGGTCCCCCAGCGAGGTGAGCGTGTCGGTTGGACGCGCGAAGAACCACGCGGCATGCGCCTGGTAATCCCAGCCGTCGCTCGAGCCGACGACGTGCAGTTCCTTGCGGTGGAAATCCGAGGTGAGCGTAAGCGGCTCCAGGTTACCGTCGGCCAGAATGCAGATGGCTCCATCCAGACGAACCGAGCGCTGCAGCAGCGCGAAGGCGGCATCGCGGCTGGAACACTCGATGCCGAACGCGTAGTCGCTCCCGATCGCTCCCGGATTCGATGGGTCGAAGACGTGTCGCGCTCCCATGTGACGGGCCAACTCTCGACGATCGGACTGTGGTTCGACCAGATCGACCGATTCGACTCCGTATTGCTGGAGCACCCAGAGCGTCAGCAAACCGATCGCTCCGGCACCGGTGACCAGCACCGGATCGCTCGGCGGCGGATTCAGCTTGCGCACGCCCTTGGCTACATCGCAGCTCAAAATCGCGAGGATCGCGATCTCGTCGCTGATGCCGTCGGGAACGCGAATCGCGCGATTCGCTGGAATGACCGCGTGCGTGCGATGGCCGTAGAAGGAGACGATGCGATCTCCCGATTCCAGGGACTCGACCGAGACACCACATTGGCGCACACGTGCGACGCTCTCGTAGCCGGTCATCGCTGGATAGCGATGCGTGAAGCCGCGCGACGTGCCCAGGTAGTGCGGCAGTTCCGTCCCCACGCTGATCGCACCCGCGAGTGTCTCGACCAGTACCTCATGCGGTCCGATCTCCGGTAGGTCGGTTTCGGTCCAGGCTACTTGAGCTGGACCGGTCAACAGCAACGATCTGGCACGCAAGGCTGGATGCCTCCTCTTCTCTCGACTTCGCGCACGTCATTTCTCAGACGACTGTCTCACCCCCAAAATGCCATCAAAGAGGTGAAACGCGATCACAGATTTCGGTAACGGAACGGTTGATTAACAGGGCCACGTTGTGGTGCTGACGCCGTGCATCATCCTGACGAAAGTGCTACCATATGGCCGCACCGACCCGACAAGGGAGACTATCGCATGGACAGCGCGACAACGATGTCTCGCCTGCAGTTTGCTTTCACTGCCTCGTATCACTATCTTTTCCCTCAGTTGACCATGGGGCTGGCGCTGCTCATCCTCATTCTGAAGACCCTGGCCGTGCGCAAAGACTCCGAGACCTATCGCCAGGCAACTCGGTTCTGGACCAAGATCTTCGCAGTCACCTTCATCATGGGCGTCGTGACCGGAATTCCCATGGAATTTCAGTTCGGCACCAACTGGGCAACCTTCTCGACCTATGCCGGGAACATCATCGCGCAACTGCTCGCCATGGAAGGCGCCTTCGCCTTCTTCTTGGAGTCCGCGTTCGTGGGACTGCTCCTCTTCGGCGAGCGCCGCTTCGGCCAGCGTATACATTGGCTTGCCTCACTGATGGTCTTCCTTGGCACCTGGGCGTCTGGCTACTTCATTATCGCCAGCGACGCCTGGATCCAGCACCCAGTCGGCTACGTCGCCCAGGCAGACGGCACGATCAGGATCAACGATTACTGGGCCGTGGTGTTCAACTCCTGGATCGGCCCGATGTACATGCACACGATGAGCGGCGCGGTCATCACGGCTGCCTTCGCCATGACCGGACTCGGCGCCTTCTATTTGCTGATGAAGCGCCACCACGACTACGCCCGGATGTTTCTGACCATCGGCGTGATCGTGGGGCTGATCGCGACGGTATTTCAGCTCTTTCCGACCGGCGATCTCGAGGGCCAGCAGGTGGCGGATCACCAGCCGACCAAGCTGGCCGCGATGGAGGGTCTGTACAACACCAAAAATGGCGCCGGAGTCGTGATTCTCGGTCAGCCCAATACGCAGACACAGACGATGGACAACGCCATCGAGGTTCCACGCGTTTTGAGCTTCCTGACCTATCGCCGTTGGACAGCCAAGGTCTTGGGCTTGAACGCGTTCCCGCAGAGTACCTGGCCCGATAACATCCCGTTTCTCTATTACAGCTACCACATCATGGTCGGACTCGGAACGCTCTTCATTTTGATCATGGTGGTCGCCGCGCTGATGCTCTGGCGGCGCAAGCTGTATCAATCGCGCTGGATGCTGTGGGTTCTGCTGCTGGCGGCGCCTTTCCCGTTCCTCGCCAACACCACCGGCTGGCTGACCGCCGAGCTTGGCCGCCAGCCCTGGTTGATCTACAACCTGCTTCACACTGCAGACGGCGTGTCGACGACCGTTTCGTCCGGCAACGTCCTCTTCACCCTGCTCGGGTTCGGTGGGATGTACCTGATCATGGGTTTGCTCTACGTCGTGCTGATGGTCCAGGAAATCTTCCATGGTCCCGAGTCGAAGCCGGAAGAACCTGAAGCCGTCATGAGCCTGGTGAGCTAGAGAAGGAGGACGACAATGGCAACACTCTGGTTCATCCTGGTCGCGTTCATGGTAGGAATGTACGTGCTGCTCGACGGGTTCGATCTGGGAGCCGGAGCAATTCACCCGTTCGCGGCCAAGACGAGTGCCGAGCGCCGCGCCATTCTTCAGGCTATCGGCCCGATTTGGGACGGCAATGAAGTCTGGCTCCTCGCCGCGGGCGGTGCGATCTTCTTCACCTTTCCGCTGCTGTATGCCTCGAGTTTCAGCGGCTTCTACCTGCCACTCATGATCGTGCTCTGGCTATTGATGATGCGTGGGCTGGCGATCGAACTGCGCGCCCATGTCCACAACGAACTGTGGGAGACGTTCTGGGACGCGCTCTTCTTCTTGGGAAGCGCGCTACTGGCAGTCTTCTTCGGCGCGGCCATCGCCAACGTGGTGCGTGGCGTGCCGCTGAGCCAATCGGGTTACTTCTTCGAACCACTCTGGACCGATTTCAATCCGCGCAGCTCCACACCGGGCATCCTCGACTGGTACACGGTGCTGATCGGTGTCCTCGCGTTGGCGGTGCTGGTGCTCCATGGTTCGAACTTCATCAGCGCCAAGACTGATGGTGCCATCAACACGCGCTCGCGGATGATCGCTCGGGGCGCCTGGGTCGTGACTATCGTGCTGTCGCTAATCGCGACGCCGGTCACCTTCTGGATCCGCCGCTCGATCCTCACCCGTTTCAACGATCACCCATATGGGTATATCCTTCCCCTGTTGGCGATCGCGGGCCTGGTCCTGACCGGTTACTTCAATCTGAAGGGCCGCGACGGCTGGAGTCTGATCGCTTCCGGTGCGTTCATTCTGGGTATGCTGACGAGTACGGCGTTCGGGTTGTACCCGACGGTCCTGCCCGCGGTCGATCCGGCGAATAGCTTGACGATTCACAACACGGCTTCGCCGCATTACGGTCTGGTGGTCGGGCTGATGTGGTGGATCATTGGGATGGTGCTGGCCGCGATCTACTTCGTGCTGATCTATCGCATGTTCCGTGGGAAAGTGAAGCTCGGCGACGAAGGGTATTAGAATTCAGCAGCCAGGGAACGCCTGAGCAGATCGATAACTGAGGAAGTAGATCATCCCGGTCGAGCATGGACAAACGACTCACTCGTGAATTCAGGCCGTTTCGAGTATTCCTGGTCGCCAGCGTGGCCCTGGGAGCGCTCGGGACGGCCGTCACCATTGGACAGATGGCGCTCCTGGCCAGGATCGTCGATCGCGTCTTCCTGCAACGAGCATCGCTCTCGCAGGTTGAGTGGCCGATCGTCTTGCTGCTGGTCGCCATTATGGTGCGCTCTAGCTTGCTCTGGTTGCGCGAGCGCCTATCGCAAGAGGGAGCGATTCGCGCCAAGGCGGACTTGCGCGATCGACTGCTGGCTCACCTGACCCGGCTTGGCCCGAGCTTCACCAGGGGTGAGCAGACCGGTGAGATCGTCAGCACCGCTACTGAAGGGATCGATCGGCTCGATCCCTACTTTGCCCGCTACATGCCTCAGATCATGCTTAGCGTCATCACGCCGATCATGATCCTGGTCTACGTCTTTCCGCTCGACCTGACTAGCGCCCTACTGCTTCTCTTTACCGCGCCGATTATCCCGATTCTGATGATCGTGGTCGGCACCTACGCGCAGGGGCACATCGAGCGACAGTGGCTGGCGCTTTCGCGTATGAGTGCCTACTTTCTCGACGTGCTGCAGGGGCTGCCAACGCTGAAGCTCTTTGGACGCGGCAAGGCGGAGACCGAGCGGGTCGAGGCCGTCAGCGAAGAGTTTCGCAAGCGCACGATGAAGGTGCTGCGCTACGCGTTCCTCTCTGGCCTCGTGCTGGAGTTCATGACTATGGCCGCCATCGCGCTAATCGCGGTTTCACTCGGCGTGCGGTTACTCGATGGGCGCGTCCCATTCGAGCCGGCCTTCCTCGTGCTGCTGCTGACGCCTGAGTTCTATCGACCGTTACGCGACCTTGGCTCCGATCGGCATGCTGCGATGGAGGGCAAGGCCGCGGCCGACCGCGTCTTCGAGATTCTCGACACGCCCGTCTCGCTCCATACGCGGCAGCATCCCGCGACGCTCGGTCGAGGCCCGCTCGCGATCGAGTTGCGTGGTGTGGGCTTCACCTATCCAGCGTCCGCTGAACCGGCGTTGCAGGACGTCACGCTGGCTCTGGCACCTGGAACGCGCACCGCGCTGGTGGGTGCCAGCGGTTCGGGCAAGAGCACGCTGGTCAATCTGCTCATGCGCTTCGTTGATCCGAGTGAGGGTGAAATCGTCGCTTCGAGCGTGAACATTGCTGACCTGGCGCCCGATGACTGGCGCGCCCACGTTGCCCTGGTGCCGCAGCACCCCTATCTCTTCTACGGCACAGTGCTGGAGAATATTCGACTGGCCCGCCTGGAGGCATCTGACGTCGAAGTGCGGCGGGCAGCGGAGTTGGCCGAAGCGGCGCAGTTTATCGAGGCGTTGCCGCAGGGTTTCGACACGCCGCTGGGTGAGCAGGGGAGTCGTCTGAGCCAGGGGCAGGCGCAGCGCATCGCGCTCGCCCGCGCATTCCTCAAAGACGCATCACTGGTATTGCTCGACGAGCCTACTTCAAGCCTCGATCCCGAGAGCGAGGAGCAGATCCGGCTCTCTCTGGAGCGGTTGGCACGTGGCCGCACTGTCCTGATCGTTGCCCATCGGCTCAAGTCCGTCTACACCGCTGATCAGATCGCGGTCCTCGATGGTGGGCGTCTGGTCGAGCTCGGCACCCACGATGAACTGCTCGAGCTCGATGGCCAGTATGCGCGCCTGTTCGGCTCGCGCGAGCGAGTGGTAGTCCGATGAGAACCATGACGCGTCTTTTGCGTCTGCTGCTACCGTATCGCTGGCGCATCGCTGCCGCTGTCTTCCTCGGCGCGCTGACCATCGTCACCAACACTGGACTGCTGGCGACTGCCGCCTATCTGATTTCGGCGGCCGCCAAGCACCCGCTTTTGATCGAATTGACTGCCGCCATCTATCTGGTGCGGGTCTTCGGCATTTCGCGCGCGTTCGTGCGCTACGCCGAACGGCTGGTGTCGCACGACGTGACCTTCAAGTTGCTCGGTTTGATCCGCGTCTATCTCTATCGGCGACTCGAACCGCTGGCTCCTGCTGAGCTCGCCGGGTTTCGGAGTGGCGATCTCCTCTCGCGCATGATGCGTGACGTGGAGGAGTTGCAGAACCTCTTCCAGCAGATCGCCGGTCCGGTACTGGTCGCCATTACCAGTGCGCTCCTCACCTTCGTGGCGTTTCAATTCTTCAGCGATCTGCTGGCCGTCGTTGCGCTCCTCTTCCTCGTGCTGACGGGTGCCGGTGTGCCGCTGCTGGCGCGATACCTGGGACGACGCGCCGGCCGTCGCGAGCCTGCACTGCGGGCGGAGCTACACGCGCAATTCGTTGACGGTGTTCAGGGGATGCAGGATCTGTTGGCGCTCGGCCGGGCGGACGACCACCGCCGGCGCATCGCCGCGTTGAGCGACGAGCTTGGACGGTTGCAGCGTCGTATGGCCCTCATTACCGGATTCGAGCAGGCGCTCAGCGATCTGGGGACCAATCTGGCGATCTGGTCCATCCTATTGCTGGCTATCCCAATGGTCCACGACGCGCGCATCCAGGGAGTCTATCTGGCCACCCTGGCTCTGATCATGTTGGGCAGCTTCGAATCGGTTCGCCCGCTTGGACGCGCGTTCCAGTTCCTGGAGCGGACTATCGCGGCGGGCGAGCGCGTCTACGAGATCGCCGACACCGAGCCGCGCGCCGTTGACCCAGCCAGCCCAAAGGTGCTTCCGAAATCAACGTTACTGGAGTTTATGGACGTCTCGTTTACCTATGTTGAGCGAGAGCCACTGACGCTCGACCAGGTCAGCTTCAGCGTGCGACCAGGTGAGAATGTCGCCATCGTGGGGCCGAGCGGCGCGGGGAAGAGTACCATCGCCAATCTGGCCGTGCGCTTCTGGGATCCGAGCTCTGGGGCCGTGCGCTTGGGCGGTTGCGACCTTCGCGACCTCGCGCAAGATGACCTGCGCGCACGGATCGGTCTGGTGGGTCAAAGCACGCGTCTGTTCAACACGACGCTGCGCGCCAATCTGCGGCTGGCGAAGCCGGGAGCCAGTGATGACGAGTTGAACGAGGTGTTGCGCCGGGCGCGACTCCAGGACCTCGTCGCTCGCTTACCTGAGGGCCTCGACACCTGGGTTGGCGAGCAGGGTATGCGCTTCTCAGGCGGCGAACGCCAGCGCTTCGCGATCGCCCGGGCGTTGCTGAAGGACGCACCGCTCCTGATCCTGGACGAGCCGACCGCCAATCTCGACCCGGTCACCGAGCGCGAGGTGCTCGACGAGATCTTTGATCTGTTTCGGGATCGGACCATTTTGCTGATCACGCATCGCCTGGTGCGTATGGAGGAGATGGACGAGATCCTGGTGCTCGATTCTGGCCGGGTTGTCGAACGTGGCAGCCACGTCGACCTGTCGGCGGCGGGTGGACTTTACGAACGCATGCTCGAGGTCCAGAATCAGGTCTTTGCCGTCGGGTGATCTTCCAGGCGCATCCCCTGCTTCGGTTTTTGCCCTTTCAACTGACGAAGCTGGCAGTTATGCTTCCGGCCTGCTCGTGCATGTAGGAGGGGGCGACATGAACCCAGCGATTCGCACTGCCCGGCACAGCGATGTGCCTGGGATCGTGACGGTGGCGGCTGAGGTCTGGCCGGAGGAGACGTTCAACGCGAGCCTGATCGAGCGGCTCGTCGATCTGCCAGATCGGGCCACGTCGGTGGCTGAGCTGGATGGCAGCATCGTCGGCTTCGTCGATGGGTTTCTCACTGAGACGGCTACTGGCGAACCGCGCTGGGAGGTGGATTTACTGGCCGTGAGTCCGCACGCTCGAGGAGAGGGCATCGGCCGGGAACTGGTACGCGCCAGTATCGCGGCGGGAATGATCGCCGGAGCCACACGGGCGCGCGGACTGATACGGATCGGGAATGTAGCCAGCGAACGCGTCTTCGCTGCCTGCGGATTCAATTCTGATGCCGAAGCCAGCCAACTCTGGGTCGCCGAGCACCTGATCGCTTCCTCAGACGTAACCGGGCTTCATGTCGTGCCGGTTCAAACGTTTCGCTATGAAGGTCGCTGGTTGGAAGCAGTCACGGAAGTTGGGTTACGCTCGCTGCGATCAGTCGACTCGTCCGGCGTCACCGGTGCGGTCATCCCAGTCGCCGATGTGGACGCAAGCGCCGCAGCTGCGGAGACCGGTCTTCAGCCGGATGGTCAATTTCGGTTCTGGCATCGTGACCTGTAGGTCAGTTCTGGGCTGACGCTGATGGCTTCCGGACGGCTACCTGTGCCCAGGTGCGCAGTCGGTCCCGCAGTTCGTCACGTACCTTGCGGAAAGCCCTGATCTTCTCGTCGTCCGTACCCGTTGCCGCGGACGGATCGGGAAACGACCAGTGGACGCGCTTCGGATCGCCCGGGAAGATCGGGCAGGTCTCGTTGGCGCGGTCGCAGACGGTGATGACGTAGTCGAAGTCCTGTCCTACGAACTGCTCAACATGCTTCGACGTCGCGGTGCTGATGTCGATGCCGACCTCCTGCATGGCGCGAATCGCGAATGGATTGACTTCGCCTGGCTCGGTGCCCGCCGAAAAGACCTCGAAGCGGTCACCACCGACGTGCCGCAGCAGTCCTTCGGCCATTTGCGACCGGGCCGAGTTATGGGTGCAGAGGAACAAAACACGAACTGGTGTCATCTTCATCTCTCGACTTCATTGTGCTGCCTATTCGCGAGCCTCATTCTACCGGCTTCTGACCACGACCAAGTTAAGAAATTGTGACTCACTCGGGTATCGTCTCGCATCGGCTCGTGCCTTCCCGCGCCAGGCACCGTAGAATGGACGGTTGGGACACGAGTCGGGTCAATGGCAACTGATAGGGGCAGAATGGCGGTCAACGAAGAACACGTGATTGATGTCGACGACGGCGCGCACATCGCCTACGAGGTTCGCTCCGATCATCCAAGCGGCGTCCCGATCCTTGCGCTGCACGGCGTACTGGTCGGAACGTCGAACTGGGTGCATCAGATGCTGCGGCTGCCCAAGTTCCACTGGATCGTGCCCTCCATTCGCGGCCATGGCGATAGCTCTCCCACGGGAGATTCGCCGAGTATCGAGCGTGCGGCGTTGGACGCGCTGGCGGTACTCGATGCTGAAGGAGTCGATCGGGCCGTAGTGATCGGCAATTCGCTCGGTGGAACCATCGGGCTGGCGCTTGGATTGCTCCGCCCTGAGCGCGTGATCGGCCTGCTCTTGGCCGAGCCATCAATCCCGCAACTGCTCAACAACCGCGGCGGCGATCGCCTCAGCGCCGCGGCGGAGCGCGCCCGACCGTTGCTGGAGAGTGGCCGTATCGACGACGCGCTCGACATCTTTCTGACGCCTCGCGTCGGCGCCGACTGGCGCAACAAGGTCGGACGCCGTCGGCTCTCCGAATGGCGCAAGAACGTTCTTTCAACCCCTGCCTGGTTCACGGCGGTGGAAGCGTTCAATCCCGGTCCAGGCCCGCTCGCCGCACTCGATCTGCCAACTCTGCTCGTCTACGGTGCTGATACTCAACCCGAGTATCGCGAACTGACCATGGCCGTGGCGGACGCGGTGCCGAGCGCCGATTTGGAAGTTGTGCCGGATGCCGGACATGGTTCCCCGGCCGACAATCCCGAGGCGTTCAATGCGATCCTGCTCAAGTTCCTGTCGCGCCTCGGCGTTGCCCAATAGCCGGAACTCGACACTTCAGCCGAAAAGGTGCAGCGAGACCCACAGACCTACGGACGCGCTCAAGAAGATGGTGGGCATGGCGATGATGCCCACTCGAACAAACTGTCCAGCGGTAATTGACATGCCACGACGCTGCATGATGTTGATCCAGATCAACGTGGCCAGCGAGCCGGTGATGGTCAAGTTTGGACCGACGTTCGTGCCGATCAACGCCGCGTAACCAGCCGCTGGGCTGAACACGCTCGAGCGCAGTACCGAGCCCGTCACGATGGTCATCGGTATGTTGTTGATCAGGTTCGAGCCGACGGCGGTGGTCGCGCCGATTCCCAGTATCTGAAGCAGCGAACCTCCACCCGAAATTGACCGCGCCAATTCATCCATGTGTCTCGACAACCCCGCGTTCTCGACCGCCTGCACCACCAGAAACAGTCCCACCACCAGCAGGATCAAATTCCATGAGACCGACTTGATCCCCTCGCGTAGTGTTACCCAACCACTGAACTGGCTGATGATGACGAGAATGACTCCGGCAGCCAGCGCCACCACCCCAATCGGTACGTGCACGACGGAAGCCGCAAATACGGCGACGAGCGTTATGCCGAGACCACTCACCGCGATCACGAAAAAGAGAAGATTTCGCGGCTGAAACCGATCAATCTGCCGAGGATAACGCCCCTTGAGTTCATAGCGGAACAGGTAGGTGAACAGGAGTGCGTTTGTAACTACGGCGAGCAGGCCAGGCAGCAGCATGATCAGGCTGAATCGGCCGAAGCTGAGGTTCAGCGAGCGATAGATCAGCAGGTTGGTCAGATTGGAGATTGGCATAAAGAGGGAGGCGGTATTGGCGATGAAGCCACAGGCAAACATGAAGGGCAGTGGGCGTAGCTTGAGTCTCACGGCCATGGCGAAGACGATGGGCGTCAGCACGATTGCCGTCGCGTCGAGCGAGAGGAAGGCCGTGATCAGTGTGCCGGTCAGGAAAACGAAGAGATACAGACGTCGTACGCTGCCGCGCCCAGCCCGCGCGGCGAGAGTCGCGCTCCAGTCGAAAAAGCCTGCTCGCTCGACAACGAGACTGACGAGCATCATCCCGACGAGAAAGACGAGCGGGTCTTCGGCCAGCCGCAGGATCTCCCAGGCTTGATGCAGCGAAACGAGCCGCAACACGAGGACGAGAACGCCGCCAATCGTTGCCGGTAGCGCGGCAGGCAAGCCGCGCGGCCGAAACAACACCAATGCCAACGTAGCGATCAGAATGAGCGACGAGGCGACAACATCCATGTCGCGCATCATACGCTAGAGTGGCGCCCGCAACGTGAGACGAGGCGAGCGGTGTAGCATCAGTGTCAGTGACGTTAAAAGAGGACGGCCCGGACATCCGGGCCGAGGAAGAGGATGGTTGGGGTTATGTGTTGCGCACCAGAGAGCGTCGTCAGCGTTTGGGACCCGACCGGCTCTCCGATCAATTTCAACACGAGAGGCACCGTGTACTACCAGGATCTATGCTAGCGGCGACCCGAAGACAGGATCGCAACAGGTTCAGTCGAAGTGCGACAAAACCGTAACAATCGCGTACGAACTGCGGTCGTCGTGACCGAGTTTCGCCGATTGCGGGCGCGGAGCGGCTTCTGATGAGCTAATCGTTTGCCGGTAGACTGGTGGCTCGACTGGTTGATGCTCGCTTTCGCGCATGCGCATATGGCGAATTCGAGGGGCTGCATATTGGGCGCTCATTGTCTACAATGCGGGATAACGGAGAGACAGGGAAGCGCCATCGGAGTCGCTTGCCGACCGTTGGGTTTTGGCCCATCGGTGGGGGTAATGCATAGCTTCAGCCACTCGATGATTTGCGTGGCGAGCGGCAGATGCGGGTGCGAGAATCCCGGGATCAAGATCGGTGCCGGACAAGCGCAAGATGTACCGGCAGAGGAGTGAGAGCGTGAGCGGTTTCCCGCTCGCGAGCCGGTCGCAGCAATGGAAAGGACAATCCGTGGCAGAGATGACAGGGGGGCAAGCCCTCGTCCAATCAGTAATCAAACACGGCGTTGACGTCATTTTTGGTCTGCCGGGCGTGCAGCTCGACTGGGCGTTCGACGCACTGTATGACGCGCAGGACAAGATCAAGGTCTATCACACGCGCCATGAGCAAGCGACGTCCTACATGGCCGACGGCTACGCTCGCACCACTGGCCGGGTTGGCACCTGCCTCGTTGTCCCAGGTCCTGGCCTGTTGAACGCCATGGCCGGACTCTCGACCGCGTACGCCACCTGCTCTCCGGTTCTGTGCATCTCGGGGCAGATTCAGTCCGATCTGATCGAGGTCGGTCGCGGCGTGCTGCACGAAATCCCAAATCAGCTCGAAATGGTTCGTTCGGTCACCAAGTGGTCCGGTCGCGCCATGACCCCGGGAGAGGTCCCAGGTGTTGTCACCGAGGCCTTCCGCCAGCTGCGCATGGGCCGCACTCGCCCGGTCGAGATCGAGATTCCGCCGGACGTGCTGCAGGCGGTTGGAAACGTGGAGCTGATGGAGCCGGTCACGCCGTCTCGCCCATCTGGCGATCCGGACGCGCTGGAGCAGGCGGCCAAGGCGCTCGGCGAGGCGAAGAACCCCGTCATCTTCGTGGGTGGCGGCATCCTGGCGGCCGAGGCCTGGGATGAGCTGCGCGAGTTAGCCGAGATGCTGCAAGCGCCGGTCATCATGTCGAGCAGCGGTAAGGGCGCCATCTCTTCCCGCCATTACCTGGCACAGAACTACCATGCGAGCATGGAGCTGCTACCGAAGTCGGACGCCATCTTCGTTGTTGGCACGCGCTTCGCCCAGCCGGTGCGCTCGCAGTGGACGCCGGAAGAGCACCACACCATTATCCAGATGGACGTCGATCCGGAAGAAGTCGGTCGCAACTATCGGCCGGAGATCGGCATCGTCTCGGATGCCAAGATCGGTCTGACCGACCTGATCAATCGGGTGCCAAAGCACAACCGCAAGCGAGATTCGCGGAAGGAAGAGCTGGAGGACCTGAAGGAGAGTATCGAGGATCGCTTCTTCGAGGTTCAGCCACAGGCTGCCTTCGCGACCGTGATTCGTGAGGAACTGCCGGACGACGGTATCGCGGTCGCCGAGAGCACCCAGGTTGGCTACTGGATGCACAACGCCTTCCCGGTCTACAAACCGCGTACCTATCTGACTTCTGGCTATCAAGGGACGCTCGGTTACGGTTTCGCCACGGCGCTCGGTGCCCAGGTTGGCAACCCGGACAAGAAGGTCGTCTCGGTGAATGGTGATGGTGGCTTCATGTACAACGTGCAGGAGCTATCGACCATGGCGGCGCACAAGATCAACATGGTCGGCATCGTCTTCACCGACAACGCTTACGGGAACGTCAAGCGCATTCAGCAGCAAACCTTCCACGGTCGCACCATCGCGTCGACGCTGCTTAACCCGGACTTCGCCAAGCTGGCCGAGCTCTTCGGCGTGGTCGGTATGCGGGCCAATAGCCCCGACGACCTGCGTTCGGTGCTACGCAGCGCGCTGAAGATGGACGCGCCCGTTCTGATCGAGGTACCGGTGGGCGAGATGCCGAGTATCTGGCCGATCGTCCGACCGAACGAGCGATAGAAGTCGGCCCTCATCCCAAGGAGCACAGTCGCCACCCCTCTCCCAGATTTGGGAGAGGGGACGGGGTGAGGACGCCCCCTTTTACTTCAAGCTCTGGATATAGGCTACCAGGGCGGTGACGTTGTTCCCTTGTTGGATCTGCGATTGAAAAGGATCGGTGGCGGCGCTCATGACGCTGGGGCCGTAGCCTGCCACGATCTGTGAGTCTGGGTCCACAATGCTTTGCCGCAGGTAATTGCTGTCGGCCGTGATCGTCTGTCCGGTATTGAGCGTCACCTGGCTTCCCGCGAGTCCCTTGAGGGTTGGTCCCGCGCCATTGCTGCCGGTGATGGTGTGACAGACATTGCAGCGGAACTGGGTGAAGAGTTGCTGCCCCTGAACGGCCAGTTCTGCCTGTGACGCAGGGCTGGCGTTGACGGTCAATGGCGTGGGCGTTGTCGGAGAGTTGGACGTCCCTGAGGAATTCAGGGCGACATAACCGAAAACGACGATAGCTATCAAAACCACGCCGGCGGCGATCAACCCATTACGCGACATCGAAACGTGTCATACCTTCTACCAAGCGATCTGGCCTGGAGCCAAGCGGTTCGTGGCGATTATATGCCGTGCATGTGCGAAGCGTCGCATGATCGGTCGTGAGCCGGTCAAGGATATCCCAACTCGAGCTCACGCACAGGGCTGAACTCTTCGCTGATTGGCGGATGCTGGCCAACTTTCTGGAGCATTTTTCAGCAGCGTTGAACTTGGACAGTAGGGGCAGACGCAGTCTACCCACCATGTCTGCGGTTCTCTATAGAGATTCAGCCGCCTCAACCTTTGTAAATAGCGCTGCAGGCACACACGGTGAATCACAACGCTTTTCAGCGCGGTGACGGCGGATGGACGTATTGAGGGGATTATCTATCGAGGAACGCGCGCAACCCGGCGCGAGCCAGGCGGGTCGAGATGTGCGTCCCGGTGCGCATCACCTTCATGGCGCCACGTGCCCCGCCGGACACGATACGGGTGGCGGCTCGGCGACAGTTGGTCATGTCGTCGTCGATGTCCGACTTGATAAGCCCCAGAGCGAGCAGATGCTCGTTGGCAATCGACGCAGGAATGCGATCGAGCGTCAGGCGTAGAGCCCCGAGGAGAATGAGCATGTCGTCAAGCTGGCCAAGAACCGGCACGATGCCTGGAACCAGATCGATCGGCGAGAGTCCGTAGCCGATAGCGCCGAGCAGCGGGGCTTTCTCCATGGCCGACAGTCGGCTATCGGCAATCAATCGCCGGGTGAGCTTTGCATAGCGCGGCGACCGACGAACCAAACGGATCAATGTGTCACGCACTCCGAGCTCGCGATCCGTATCCATGTGTTCCCGTCCGTTCAGACTATCCGTAAGCAGCTAACCGCAGAACTCCCGATCGTTCAGGAGCGATTATCTTCATCGTTCGATTTCGCGGAACGTGCCTGCCAATTGCGAAATGAACGAAGGCCCATGCCCGTCAGCCGGCCAGCGACACGCGCGCTGGTATGCAGAGCTTTCGATGCCTCGCGTGCGCCGGTTTCGAGCGCACGGCTTGCCTCGCGGCTGCCCGTTTCACCCGCTCGTTTGGCGAGATCGCGCGTGACTTGAAAGTCGTGCTCGACCTGCTCGCGGCTTAACCCGACCGATCCGAGGTGCGCATCGGCCGTCTCGCGGTCCATCTGCGTCAGCACGAAGCGAATCGTGCCGATCATCCCGAGGATGCGGCTGATCTGGTTAAGCAGTGGCACGAAACGAGTGAAGCGTGACGCCGGCCCGTAGCCAAGCGGGCCGAGAATCTGACTCTGCTGCGCCGCCGACATCTTGCCCGCCGAGACGAGATTGACCGAGAGTTGCGCGTAGGCGGGCACGCGCTCGCCGACGTCTTTCAACGTTGCGAGGATGCCGTCTGGCGCACTCTCTTCCTCATCGATTTCGGCGAGTTGATTCTCGGGTTGCTGTTGCTCTTCGTCGTCGCTCATGGATTCCCCGCGTGAACCAGCCGGTTATTCGCTCGTTGCGCGGGTTAATCCTACCATCCGTGGGTGGGAAGGCCTCCGATGAATCCACGTATCGATCGCGGAGCGTTCCCGTGGTGGCCAGGATCCCGGCCATCACGGGTTGAACTGACTCCTGTAAATTTCCGGACTAGCCGGCACACCAGACCGTATTGGGAATGCAGCAATGTGTGCTGTGCTTCCCCTTGGGGACTGCCAAACGCGCAGCCCGGGCTGGTCGTTGGTGACGGACCCGGGCGTGCCGTTTGCCGGGAGAGGAGCCTTAGGCCGGAGCGGGAGCGCCAGCCAGGGCCAGCACCGCCTGCGCGCCGACGGCCACCTCCGAGCCAATGGTGCCATCCGGCTCGACCAGCACCGCCGAAGGCGTGCCGGTGGCGCCAAAGCGCCGACCCACACTGAAGCCCTGATCCAGCAGCACGGTCGCGCGCACGCCCAACTGCCGATTCGCCTCCACCGTTCCCGTCGAGACCAGCAACAGGGCAGGCGCATCCGTGGGGGGATGGGCTTCCCAGGCCTTGAGATCCGCCAGCATGCGCTGGCAGAAGCCACAGCCCGGATTCCAGAAGAGGAGCAGCGTGCGTCGGCCAGCGAAGTCGGTGAGGGACACGGCGTTACCGGCGAGATCGGCGAGGGCGAACTCCGGCGCCGGCTGTCCCCGGCGTGCCACCGCTCCCGTCCCATTCCCATGGCCCTGGGATGACCGTTGCCATTCCGTGCTGGAACCGGCGCCGGAGCCAGCGGCAGCTTGCCAGTGGACTGCTGCACCAGCGTCCGGATCTGCTCGGACCCCATGGCCAGTGGCGAATCGATGCGACCATCAGGCCGGATCAGCACCGCCGAGGGCGTGCCATACGACTGATAGCGTTCGGCCACCTCGCGATCCTGCTGCAGCAAGACCTGGGTCAGGCCATGCTCGGTCCCCTTGGCGCGGTTCTCCTCGACGGATCCGCGTGAGATCAGGGCGATGGTCAGGCGAGACGCCTCCTGACGCTGCCATTGGCCGATCTCCGGCAAGAGAGTGTTACAGGGACCACAGTGGGGATCGGAGAAGACCAGGAGAACCGGTTTGGTGGCGGCGCGCAAGGCATCCAGCGTCAAGGTCTCCCCGTGCAGACCGGTGAGTGCAAAGGACGGCGCGACCGAACCGACCGGCAGTCCTGCGACTGGCGCCGCCGGAGCCGGGGCTGGACGGGTTCCCGCCGCAGTCCCTAAGGGACCCGCGGCTTCCAGGGCATCGAGACGGGTCAACAGGCGGCCATTCTGCTGCAAGAGGTGGAGCAAGAGCCAGCCCTGACCGATGAGGACCAGGGCTACCAGCACCCCAACGCCAATACCGACCCCTTCAGCGGTCGAGACATGCCCGAGCCAGCCGAGCGCACTGGTACCCGCCTGACGACGACCCTCGACCAGCAGCACGAGGGCGATGAGGCTCAACAGGCTATTGCGCAGGATGGTGGACCAGCCGACCGGTTCGGCGTGGAGTTGACCGAAGCAGTGGCAGTCGGGTGCCTGACCGCGAGCCATGGTGAGGCTGATACCGACAATAAAGAGGAGCAGCAAGGCGAGGGCAGCGAGACCGCCATACCAGGCCGTGGCCAGCGGGATGAGCAGGACGGCGGTGGCGAGTTCGGCGATGGGCAAGAGGGACCCGAAGAGACCGGCGAGCGGCTGGGGGACGCCGAAGTCCCGCATGGCCTGACGGGAGCCGGGGAGATCGGCGAGTTTGGCCAGACCGGCCACCACGAAGACGGCCGCGAGCACGAGCCGTGCCGCCAACAAGAGCATATCCACATCGACCTCCGATGACTTATGGAATCCAGGATGAGTCCAAATTAGCGAGGTTCACCAGCGTCGAATTGCCGGTGCCGGTGAACCTCATCTCCATCTATCTCGTCATATTATGTTTCTCGGTACGCCCCGTTAGCATGTATCGCCCGACGATCCAACACAGTGGAACGAGTAGTCGGCGGCGCGGCAGCAGTATTCGTACTGACCGCAGCAGATGTCGCCGCACGTATAGGTACAACCAGAACAGTTCGCATCTTTGTCGCGACAGGACATGCCGGAGAGCGTGTCTGGGCAGCAGACTTTGTTGTCGGAACAGCACTCGTGTCCGCAGGTCTCGCCGGTGGAGCAGACGCAATCGCAACTACCCTGGTCTCGCTGCTGACCGGGTGGGCAGGCGTCGACGCACTGGCCGTTGCAGCATTCCTGGCCGCTGTCGCAACAGCTTCCGTTGCAGATCTGTCCACTGTCGCAGACGCACTCACAGGTATTGGGATCCTGATGCTGACCGTCCGGACACGACACCGGCGCGCATTCGCACTGGCAGGTGTCGTAGTTGAAGGTCTGGGAGTCCTGGCAACTGTCGCTGACGCAGCCACCCTGGCAGCAGACAAGCCCGCTGCCACAGGTTGTGCCGTCTGATGATGACACGCACTGGTTCGATGACGGATCACACTGTTGGCATTGGCCGCACTGCTTCGGGATGCACGGCCCACTCGGATCGTTCGGCGCGTATATCTCACATGGCCCGCAGGCAGGTGCACAGCTCGCATGGAGCGTGATCGGATTGACCACGCATTGTTCCGATGGATCGCAGCAGAACGAGTTGGTTGCGTCCCCGCAGGGAACTCCGTCATTCGGGCAGACGCAGGCGCCGTCCTGGCAAATCTGACCATCCGGACAGGTGTTGCCGCACGCGCCGCAATTCTTGTCATCGCTCTGCAGGTCGGCGCACTCGTGCGCGTAGGTCTGCTGACCGCCATGCAGGATGAATCCCAGGAAGCCGCGTTGCGCTTGCGTGCAGCAGGTTTTGTCTGGCGCACAGCAGTCACCGTGACAACAGGAGCTGCCCTCGGCGCAGCAGTACTGCGGGCTGAGTCCAAACACCGAACTGCTGCCACACAGGACTCCTGGCTCGCAGCAGTCTGAACCTTGACAGCAATGGTCGTTGACGCAGACGCCGCCCGCGGGACATTGCTGGTGATAGCACGCATTGACTTCGAAGTTGTAGATGTTGAGTACGCTCAACTGGCAAAGGTTGGTGCCAATACCGCTGCTGTTACCTTCATTGTCACCGAGCCTGTTTTGGCAGGAACTCAGTGCTAGATCGCGCTTGGTTGCCGCGTCCGTCAGGCACTGCTGCAGCACCGCTGATGAGCAGGCTCGTGGAGCCGCCTCGGCGCTGGGTGCCTCTCGATTTGGCCGCACCGTCGTTGCCAAACCCGCCACAAGCCCTGCGGCGAGTCCGCGGAGTACGGCTCGACGCGACGTGGCCTTGCCCAACGTGCGCGTCAGGTCGTCAAACCGCCAATCTTGCATGCACTATCCCCTCATTTGTGTCGCGCGACACACCCCTTTGTCACCCAACGGCGTGCTTCTTGTCGTGGGCGGTCCCCATTTCACCGAGCATAAGGATCAAGCGTTATTGGCGCGTTATTTTGGTGATCGGACGGCAGAGGGCAGTTCCAAGCATGCGGACTTGAGGCGGGATATGACTCACTCAGCACAGCATAGAGAACGGGCGTTAGCTGGCCGTTATCTATCATCGGTGTCCGACAGATCGACTGAGTCAAATCTGCAGTGCACTGAAGAACAATGGCCCCGGGTACGCGCTACACGCGACGTTGGCGCCGTCCGGGCGGCACAGACGACTTCTGCCAGGAATTCCAGGAAAACGGTGCATGTCGACAGTGAAGCGTCCTCGAAATAACGCTCCAATAACGCTCGATCAGTAGAGTATTCCTCAAGGCTTCGCGAGTGAGGCGAAGCCCAAGCGCGACGTTCCGTATCGTTCGACCAGTGAATGTCAGTTGCGCCGCCAGTGACACGCTTTGTGGTGTCGATAGCACCACTTCGCCCAGGCGCTGTAGCGCAAGATGAGTAGATCAGGCATGTATAGGTCGACCACTGGAACCCGAAGTCTTGGATCACGACCCGGTTGGGTCGGGTTGTGGGGGTGCCTGCTTGGATTCATTCGGTGGATGCGCGGGGGTAGGGAGTCGGGCCGCGAACTCCAAAGCGTCTTTGACAGCTGTGTCCACGGTCAGCGTCTTACCGGTCGACCAAGCAGCGTGAAAGCGCGCCTCACCGAGTCTCGCGCGCGCGGCGTCCAGTGCCGATTGCGTTTGCGCTCGATCAGCCGAATCTTCCACTACGCCCGCGCGTTCGGCGAGCGTCTCGGCCGCACCCAGGAAGCGCGCGGCTACCTCTGGCCAATCCAATGCGACGGCAACCCCGGCCAATCCTCGAAGGCAGAGGGCAACGCCATTGGTGATGTGCAAGCGTTGAAAGCGCGACATGCTATCCACGAGCAGAGTTGCCGACCGCTGCGAATCTCCGAAGTGCTGGGTGACTCGGCCGAGATTGTGCAGGATCGTGGCGATGTACTGCTCATCGCCAAGTCTTCGCCACAGCGTCAAACTCTCTTCATAGAACTGGATGGCTGCAAGGCAGTCGCCCTGAGCCCGTTTGACCTCCCCCAACATGTTGAGCACCTCGGCGATTCCAGCGGTGTCGCCGACCGCGCGAAAGATCTCCAGGCTCTCCTGGAAGAGAGCCTGTTGGTTACCTCCGGTTTCGGCGGCGACCATCCCGAGTTCGGCAAGCGCCCAGCCTACGCCGATCCGGTCATCGTCCTCCTGGGCTAATGTCAGACTCTCTTGAGCCAGAGAAAGGGCTGTGTCGTAGTCGCCTCGGCGGTGTGCCATGGTGAAGGCCGCGGTCAGCGCCTTCGCGCGCGCCGCGCGGTGCTCTCCTTCGGTGACAGCGAGTTCCCTGGACAACCACCATTGTCCCTCGTCGATATAGCCTTCCGCCCACCAAAAACGCCCCAGGGCTCCAGCGAGGCGCAGGGCGGAGCCGCGGTCCGCGTATTCATCGAAGCAGACCAGCGCCGCCCGCAGATTCTCCTGCTCTCGCGCGACCCGGCTCAGCCAGGTGGCCTGACCAGGGCCAGTCAGGTAGGCTTCCGCCTCTTCGGCCAGCGCAAGGTAGTGTTGCGCGTGACGCTGTCGCAGCGTTTTGAGCTCGCCACTCGCCTGCAGCCGCTCGCCTGCGTACTGTCGTACTGGCTCAAGGAGACGGTAACGCGCTTCTTCCGTCTCCAGCGCGACCTGCAGCAGCGATTTGGCCGCCAGCTGACCATGAAGTCCCAGGATTCGTTCCGTGGGAAGATCGTCGATGGAACAGATCGTTTCCGCCGCGGCGAGGGTCCAGCTGTCGGCGAAGACCGCCAGGCGACGGAAGAGCGCGCGCTCGTCAGCATCGAGCAGTTGATAGCTCCAGTCGAGCGTGGCTTTCAGGGTCTGATGTCGAGCAGTGGCCCCACGTGGTCCAGCGGAGAGCACCTCGAGCGCATCGTCCAGCCGGTCGGCGAGCTGTCGCAGGGTCAGAACGTTGGCCCGCGCGGCGGCGAGCTCCAGTGCCAGGGGTATGCCGTCCAGCCGACGGCAGATGGTGCCGATCGTGGGGGCATTCCCCTCGGTCACGGCGAAGTCGTGCCGGTGCCATCCAACACGGCTGACGAAGAGTCGTACCGCGTCACTGTCGACAACTTCGCTCAAAGCTGAATCCGGAGCAGGCAGTGGCAGCGATGGCACGGGCCACTGGCGCTCGCCAGCAACGCGGAGAGCTTCGCGGCTGGTTGCCAGCACGCGGACTTTGGAGCACGCGCGCAACAACGACTGGATCAATCCGGCGCAGGCGTCGATGACGTGCTCGCAATTATCGAGCACCAGCAGCAGATCGGAATCGCGTAGGGCGCGCTCCAGGGTGTCGCTGAGCGGTCGCTGTGCATCCGCCTCGATGCCGAGGGTCGAGGTGACGGTCTGCAGCACCAGGTCAGGATCCGCGATGCCGGCAAGCTCCACCAGCCATACGCCGTCCGGGAATGAATTGACCAACTGCCATGACGCCTCTAGGGCCAACCGCGTCTTGCCAATGCCGCCCGGTCCGGTCAGTGTCACGAGGCGATGTCGGTCGATCTCCTGCAGAATGTCGCGCAGTTCTCGCTTGCGTCCGATGAACGTCGTCAAGGCGTGTGGAAGGTTCGTTGGCGCGCGATTCCGTTCCGGTGCAGCACGGTCGACCTCCGCGGTCAAACGTGCGCGATCTCCTTTGATCGATTCGTAGAGTTGCTGCGTTTCCGGTTCCGGCTCGACGTCGAGCACTCGCTTCAACGCGCTCCGCAGTCGCTGATACTGCCGCAAAGCAAGCTGATGCCGACCGGCGTCAGCATAGAGTCGCATGAGCTGAGCGTGGACCGATTCGTAGGTGGGCTCGGACGCGACCAGACGGCGCAACGCCTCGATCGCGTGCGCGTTCTCACCCCGTTCTTCGTGGAGTTGCGCGACACCTTCGAGCAGTGCGTGATAGACCAACGTCAATTCGTCGCGGCAGATGGTTGTCCAGTCTTCGTAGACGTCGTCAGGGAGGAGTGAGCCCGTGTAGTGCTCGATCGCGGCCCAATAGAGGTCTGGATCTGTTGCCCGATAGGCGGCACGCGCGGCCTCTTCGAAAACGGGGACGTCGCACCAGACACGTTCCGGTGGGTAGAGTACAACGCGCTCCCCCTGAGATACGAGAATCAAATCGGGGTCGAGTGGCAGCGTCCGCAAGTGACGACGAGCGATGTGCAACGCCTGGCGCAAGCTGTTGGATGCGGAGGAAGGATCAGCCTCCGGCCAGAGCAGTGTGACCAGTTGTTCGCGCAACATGCCGTAGTCGGGCGCGAGCGCGAGACGTTTGACAAGCAGGGACGCGTTACGGCTTCGCCATTCGACTGCCGGAGATTCCGTGTCGTTCACGGATACTCGGAAACCACCGAGCATGCGAATGTGAAGAGCCATTCCACCAGAATCAGTTACCTGAGGTTGCCCAGGGTTGAGCGCCTCACCCACACGAAAACAACCAATCAGCATGATAGTAACTGCGGGAGTGAGTGAGCGAAACGTGCCGTATCGGGTCGGTCCACGATCTCTCGGTGAGGCTTCACCTCCCCGCGGCCCACCCCCGCGTATTCGATTGTTCGCGTCGTTAGACTATGTGTGCAGTTGATCGAGAGACCCGTGGCGCGTCACGGAGCACCCGTCCACTGGATAATCCTAACAATTTCTGTTCCGTAAAGCGATGTGCTTCCCCTTGGGGACTACCAAACGCGCAGCCCGGGCTGGTCGTTGGTGACGGACCCGGGCGTGCCGTTTGCCGGGAGAGGAGCCTTAGGCTGGAGCGGGAGCGCCAGCCAGGGCCAGCACCGCCTGCGCGCCGACGGCCACCTCCGAGCCAATGGTGCCATCCGGCTCGACCAGCACCGCCGAGGGCGTGCCGGTGGCGCCAAAGCGTCGACCCACACTGAAGCCCTGATCCAGCAGCACGGTCGCGCGTACACCCAACTGCCGATTGGCCTCCACCGTCCCCGTCGAGACCAGCAACAGGGCGGGCGCATCCGTGGGGGGATGGGCTTCCCAGGCCTTGAGATCCGCCAGCATGCGCTGGCAGAAGCCACAGCCCGGATTCCAGAAGAGGAGCAGCGTGCGTCGGCCAGCGAAGTCGGTGAGGGACACGGCGTTACCGGCGAGATCGGCGAGGGCGAACTCCGGCGCCGGCTGTCCCCGGCGTGCCACCGCTCCCGTCCCATTCCCATTGGCATGACCATTCCGTGCTGGAACCGGCGCCGGAGCCAGCGGCAGCTTGCCAGTGGACTGCTGCACCAGCGTCCGGATCTGCTCGGACCCCATGGCCAGTGGCGAATCGATGCGACCATCAGGCCGGATCAGCACCGCCGAGGGCGTGCCATACGACTGATAGCGTTCGGCCACCTCGCGATCCTGCTGCAGCAAGACCTGGGTCAGGCCATGCTCGGTCCCCTTGGCGCGATTCTCCTCGACGGATCCCCGTGAGATCAGGGCGATGGTCAGGCGAGACGCCTCCTGACGCTGCCATTGGCCGATCTCCGGCAAGAGAGTGTTACAGGGACCACAGTGGGGATCCGAGAAGACCAGGAGAACCGGCTTGGTGGCGGCGCGCAAGGCATCCAGCGTCAAGGTCTCCCCGTGCAGACCGGTGAGTGCGAAGGACGGCGCGACCGAACCGACCGGCAGTCCTGCGACTGGCGCCGCCGCCGGACCCGGGGCTGGACGGGTTCCCGCCGCAGTCCCTAAGGGACCCGCGGCTTCCAGGGCATCGAGCCGGGTCAACAGGCGGCCATTCTGCTGCAAGAGGTGGAGCAAGAGCCAGCCCTGACCGATGAGGACCAGGGCTACCAGCACCCCAACGCCGATACCGACCCCCTCGGCGGTCGAGACATGCCCGAGCCAGCCGAGCGCACTGGTACCCGCCTGACGACGACCCTCGACCAGCAGCACGAGGGCGATGAGGCTCAACAGGCTATTGCGCAGGATGGTGGACCAGCCGACCGGTTCGGCGTGGAGTTGACCGAAGCAGTGGCAGTCGGGTGCCTGACCGCGAGCCATGGTGAGGCTGATGCCGACAATAAAGAGGAGCAGCAAGGCGAGGGCAGCGAGACCGCCATACCAGGCCGTGGCCAGCGGGATGAGCAGGACGGCGGTGGCGAGTTCGGCGATGGGCAAGAGGGAGCCGAAGAGACCGGCGAGCGGCTGGGGGACGCCGAAGTCCCGCATGGCCTGACGGGAGCCGGGGAGATCGGCGAGTTTGGCCAGACCGGCCACCACGAAGACGGCCGCGAGCACGAGCCGTGCCGCCAACAAGAGCATATCCACATCGACCTCCGAAGAGTAAGTCGATCAACTCTGGACATATGAGTGATCAGAACCCAGAACGCGTGCGACGCCAACATTCTAGCATCCGATCTGAGTGAACGTAAATCGTCTGACTGAGGCAAACGATGCGTCAGTTATTCCTTCAAATAACTCACCGCTGAGATTCGTCTTCCGTGTCAGTATGATGATTCTACGATTGGTATGAAGTTGGTGAGTCTCATGTGCTAGCGTGAAGAGGGTAGTTGGCGGAGCCATCCGTGTGAACGATCCAGCGACTGGCGGTCAGTCTTTGGCGTGCGACGACGACCGCTCCGACGCGGACTCGCGGATGGTCCGTACTGGCGCGGTGCTCCCAGAGTGAAACCGCGTCAAGACAACCAAGCTCGTGTGAAAGCATCCGGAAGAGGGCAAGAAGCTGGGTTCAGATGCAAGATTGGCGTTTCGATGATCTGGCGCGGACGTTAGGGAAGACAGCGTCGCGGTGGCGAGTCCTCAAGGGGCTGGTGGGTGGCGTGTCTGGCGTGGTCGTCGTGGCTCTCTACTGCACCGTCAGCCGTCGGTAGATGTCGGCCAGCTTGATCGAGAGGTCGCGGATGTCCTCCACCACCACGTAGTGGCTGCGGCCGAACATATAGGGCATGTAGTCGCGCGCTTCGGCGTCGATCGTCAGGGCGAAGGTGGCGACCCCCTTCTGCCGCGCGTCGAGCAGCGCCTTGCGGGTGTCCTCGATGCCGTAGCGGCCGCCGTAGCCGTCGAAGTCGTTGGGACGGCCGTCGGAGATCATGAGGAGCAAACGCACGCGGGCCGGTTGCTGGATGAGCGCCTGGGTGACATGGCGCACGGCTGGCCCGATGCGGGTGTAAGAGCCGGGAGCCATCCCAGCGATGCGTCCCTTGACCAGTTGGGTGTACTGCTCGTCGAATCCCTTGATGACCGGCATGTCGATGCGTTTACGCGTGCTACTGGTGAAGCCATAGAGGGCGTAACGATCATCAAGCATAGTCAGCGCTTCGCAGAGGAAGACGATGGCGCGGCGGGTGACCTCAATGACCTGATCGTTGCGCGGGTCGTCGTCGATCCAGGCGCCGGTCGAACCGCTCAGGTCGATCAGCACTCCCAGGGCGATGTTCCGCTCCCGTTCGAGAATGCGACTGTAAAGCTTGTCGCTCGGAGAGAACCCGGCGTAGCGATCGGCGTGCGCGTCGACGATGGCGTCCAGGTCGAGTTCGTCCCCATCGAGCTGACGAGTCAGCCGGGTGCGCTCCGGCCGCAGAGCTTCAAATTGCTGTTTGATACGCGTGATGAGTGGCGCGTTCTGGCGCAGGATGCGATCGACGGCCTCGGTGCTGCCACCCTTGGGATGCCGCAGTCGGACTGCGCACCACTCCTTTTGATAGCCGCCGCCCCGGTAATCCCACTCGTCATAGAAAAGCGACCCCGCCTTCTCGGCGTCGCTGAGCGGCACCTGCTGGAAGGTCATGGTTGGCTCGCGGTCGCCCATGCTCAAGCTGATCGATTGCCGTCCGCCGCGCGTCGCTTTGCGTTCGCGCGTCTGATGCTGCTCGGTCGAGCGAACGTCAACGACCAGTGGGTCGTGTCGCGACTTGGTTCGTTTGGGTGGTGTCTGCCGCGACTCGCTCAGTTCCTCGTCGAAATCGATCGGTGACGCCACGCGAATCTGGTCGTAGCGAATCCGGCCGCGGTAGTGAACCGGCGCAAATCCGCCGTCGCTAGAGGGGAACACGGCCGCATGCTGGAGCGACAGCCGACGTATGGGCGCGATCTCGTCCGCCGCGAACGCATCTTCGATTCCAGGAAGTTCTACACCGAGACGTTCCTCCAACTCGAGTCGGGCTGGGTGGGAATCGAGCGAATGAGCCAGCAGATGACGCAGCAGCGCCTCGTGGATGTGGCCGGTAGCGTCCGTGCATTCGACCCTGCGTCGTAGCGCGTCAGCACGCAGCAAGCGCAGATCCTCGGTGAGGCCGGGCCAACGCGCGACGAGCCGCCGGTCGAGCCACTCGCCATGCAGCACTTCGTAGAGGCCGAGCGCCTGTCCAGCATGTTCGCTGGCCATAAGTGACTCGATCTCCAGTCCACCGGCTCGCACCTGGAGCACCTTCCAGGCGGCCATCACTCGGTAAAGACGGCGCGCGCCAGCCAGGGTATCGAATCCCTTCACTTCCGAGGGAAAGAAGATGGTACGACCATCGGAGTAGCTGCCGCCGTTGGCTCCGGCCGTGCCGCTGATACGCAGCGTGCCGTCCGACAGCGCGGTGACGTACAGGGCCAGCGAGCCCTCGACCTGCGAGAAGAGCAGGCGCGTCTCTTCAACCACCGTCTTGGCAGTATCCCGAGTTTCGTTTCGCGTTGGCAGGATACGATCGATCCAACGGCGCATTGGCTAGCCGGGAAAGACGGTCGAGACCAGATCGAGCACGGCCGATTGCACGGTCTGGTCGTCGGTGATCGGGGCCGCGATAGCCAGTTCGCAGGCCCGGCGCGGCGAGATACCCGTGCTGATCAGCATTCCCGCATAGATGAGCAGACGCGTGCTGGCGGGCTCGTCCAGGCCGGAATCGCTCAGATTGCGGATCAGGCTGCCAAGCTGCACCAGGCGCTCCGCCATCTCCTGCGGCACGCCGCTCTCGTGCTGCACGATGCGTGTCTCGAGCGGCGACGGTGGGAAATCGAAGTCGAGCGCGACGAAGCGTTGGCGAGTGCTGGGTTTGAGGTTCTTCATCAAGCTCTGGTAACCAGGGTTATAGGAGATGACCAGCAGGAATTCGGGCGGGGCCACCAGGAGTTCGCCCGTCTTCTCCAGTCGCAAGCGACGGCGATCGTCGGTGAGGGGGTGGATCACCACCGTCGTGTCCTTACGTGCCTCGACGATCTCGTCCAGGTAGCAGATGGCGCCGATGCGCACTGCGTGAGTGAGGGGGCCGTCGATCCAGATGGTTTCGTCCCCCTTGATTAGATAGCGGCCAAGCAGGTCACTGGCGGTCAGGTCGTCGTGGCAGGCGACGCTGACCAGCGGTCGCTGCAGCCGGTGCGCCATGTAGCGCAGGAAGCGAGTCTTACCGACGCCAGTCGGACCTTTGAGCATGACCGGCAGCTTCTGAGCGTAGGCGGCCTCGAAGATCGTCACCTCATCGGCGACAGGCAGATAGTAGGGTTCATCGACGATCTCGGCGACCTGTGCGTCGGCCCAGCGGCCATTTTCCCCTTGCTGCATGGTCAGGCTATTCCTTCTCGCTCTGCGTTATCCCGCTCTGCAATGATGTCAGGCACTAATCGTACCGCGCCGGAAGCGTGTCAGGGGACAAGCTTTGACCCGAGTGAATCACTCTGCTAGGGTAGTGATCCGACCAACGCGCGACGGAACACACCGGACACCGGACGAGACGGAACCATGGACATCGGGCGCGCCTTTACCTTCGCCTTCGAGGACCCGGACTGGCTGAAAAAGCTGCTCATCGGTGGGCTGCTCCTATTCATCCCGTTCTTCGGCTGGCTCGTCGTCGGCGGCTACTGGATGCGTATCATCCGACGCACCTATGAAGGCAACGACGTGCCGCTGCCGGAATGGGACCAGCTTGGAGAAGACTTCGTGCTCGGCCTGAAGGGGGCAGTGGCGCTCTTCGTCTGGTGGCTGCCGTTCATCGCCATCTTCCTCACGATGATGTGCCTCTCGCTTCCCTTCTGGCTGGCTGGCAACACATCCAATGAGCCGTATCTGGTGCCGTTCACCGCCCTCAGCGTCTTTGGCTGGATCGGGCTCAGCGGCCTTTCGATTCTTTTTCAGATCGTGATGCTGGTGATTCAGCCGATGGTGATCGGCCGCATCGCGGTAACCACTGAGATCTCCTCCGGCTTCGAGGTGCACGCGATCGCGCAAGAGATACGCCGAGTTCCGGTGTCTCTCCTGATCATCGTAGGGCTCGAATACGGTCTGCGGAGCGTCTCCGGATTTGGCATTCTGCTCTGCATCGTCGGCGTGCTCTTCACCACGTTCGCGGCCTATGTTCCGCTTAGCCACCTCTACGGTCAGTTACGGCGCGAGCTCGATGGAAGTGACACCGTGCCGACAGAGCTGACGCTGCCAGCCTGATTCGCGTCCCTACGACTCGGTGTTCCGACTGAAGAGCCACAGCGCCGGGATGGCCGCGCCAAGCGTGAACGCGGTCAGGATGCCAATCTCCGTCCAGTTCCAACCCCAGCCAAACCAGGGATCCTGGATGGCGATCAGCGCGTGCGTCAGCGGGATGAAATCCGAGAGGCGACGTGCCGCTTCCGGCAGCACCGCGCGTGGCGGACCGGTGCCTGAAAGCATCCAGAAGAGGAAATAGATGATCAGGGTGATCCCCTGCGCGGCACGGGCCGTGCCGACCAGTGCGGCAATCAGGAATCCGATGGCGGTGAAGCTGAGCGTGGCCAGCACGAAGGCGCTGAGTACCCCGAAGATTTGTGATGGCGTTCGGGTGCCGTAGATAATGAAGGCGGCAATGGCCATGATGATGCTGCCTACCGCCGCGATAACGACCGTTACGGCGATTTGTGAACCAAAGATCGACCAGGCCGGAATTGACGAGGCGCGAAACCGGCGCAAGATGCCCTGCTCACGGTAGGCGGCCAGATGGATCGGGATGGTGAGCAATCCGATCGCGATACTGACGAGCATTACCGAGGCGGTCATGTAGTAGTCGGCACCCGTCGCCCCACGGAAGACCAGCATGCCATTGACCTCGTCGGTGGTGGGCGTGTTGCCGAAGACCGCCGAGAGGAGCACCAGCATGATCAGCGGCAGTGCCAGAGCGAAGACGGCGGCCATCGGGTCGCGCAAGAAGAGTTTCAGTTCCACCCAGGTCAGCCTGCCAAAGCTTCGCAGCCTGCTCATGTTGCCGCTCCGATCGCCCGGCCGGTAATGGCGATGAAGGCGTCCTCCAATGTCGGTCGCTCGACGCGCAGATCGGACGGTACAACGTCGTGTGCGACCAATGTCGACGCCACCAGCGCCAGCACCGGACCGGTTCCTTCGATCTCGACCTGATCGCCAACACGGCTTAGCTGCTGCACACCGGAGACGCTCCGCAGCCAGCCGAGATCAGGACAGTTCGAGGAGAAACGCACGTGTAGCGGCACGTCCAGACTGTCGATGATGTCCTGTGGCGTCCCGAGCGCCACCACTCGTCCTTGATCGACGATCGCAACCCGGTCACACAGGTATTCGGCCTCATCCATGAAATGCGTGACCAGCACGATGGTGGTTCCGCGCTGGCGGATCTGGCGAATCAACTCCCAGGTCATGCGGCGCGATTGCGGATCCAGTCCCTGGGTCAGTTCGTCGAGAAACACCAGCTTGGGATCGTTCACGAAGGCGAGGGCCAGGAAGAGTCGCTGCTTCTGTCCGCCCGAGAGGTTGCCGAAGGCGCGCTGGCTCAGGCTCGTCAGGTTCCACTGGTCGAGCAGTTCGAACCAGTTGATGGGCTTCGGCGCGTAGGCGGCGAAGAGTTCGACCGCCTCGCCCACGCGAATGCGGTCGGGAAGAGATGACGCCTGCAATTGCGCGCCGATTTGTGGTCTGAGACGGGTGATTTCGTGCGTTGGATCGAGACCGAGGACGCGAATCTGACCGCTATCGGCCCGGCGCAGCCCCTGCAGGCATTCGACCGAGGTCGTCTTCCCCGCACCGTTAGGGCCGATAATGCCGAAGATCTCGCCGTCAAGAACCTCAAACGAGACGTCCTCGACCGCCACGGTCTCGCCGTATTGCTTGTGGAGATGCTCCACGGTGATGACTGGTTCGACGGAGCGTGACATAGACTCACCTGCTACGGTGGATTAGCGTCGGCGTACTCCAATCCACACACTAGCCGAACCTGGCATCCGGCCCAATCGACAATCCGTTACAAGTATGGGTACCGTCGTGACGATCGCATGCATGCTCGTGTGCAGGCGAAGCGTCGAGCGAGAGGCGTAGTCAAATGGATCGTCGAGACGCCACGTTGCAGCAGCTCCAGCCGTACATCGAGCGAGCGGGAGAATTTTCTGGCTGGAGTTTCGACGACGTTTCGTCGACCCCACTCGATCCAGGGCCAACCTGGGACTACGAAGCCATCGCGCGGGAGCGAGCTCAAGCGGCGCGGCGCATCCTCGATCTCGGCACCGGCGGCGGCGAGGTGCTGCAGCGGATCGTCAGCGGGCTCAAAGGCCAAATCGTGGCGACTGAGGAGTGGGAAGTCAACGCGCCCGTCGCGCGACGGGGCCTGGCGCCGCTCGGTGGCGAGGTGGTGCGCTGTTC
Source organism: uncultured Chloroflexia bacterium (assembly GCA_963782955.1). Taxonomy (GTDB): domain Bacteria; phylum Chloroflexota; class Chloroflexia; order Thermomicrobiales; family Thermomicrobiaceae; genus CALAGB01. Next base: position 337,282 of record CAWALJ010000006.1, read on the forward strand.
CAGCCTGGCGTTGCCGTTCGCGGGCGCATCATTTGACCTCGTGCTCGACCGGCACGAAGAGCTCGATCCTGGTGAGATCGACCGGGTACTCAGTCCTGGCGGGCATCTCGTGACCCAGCAGGTGATTTCGGACCACTGGCCGGAGCTCACCGAGTTCTTCCCCCAGCGCCAGATCTTCCCCGATCATTACCACCTGTATTCGGCTGCTCTGGAATCGGTCGGGATGAGGGTGAACCGTGCTCGTCAGACTCAGCGCGTAGCTTATGCGAGCCTCGGCGATGTCGTCTATATGCTGCTGATCGCCCCCTGGACCATCCCCGGCTTCGACCCGGTGCGCGATATCGATGCCCTGTTGGCCCTCGAGGACGCTTGCCGAACGAGCGACGGCATCGTGCTAACCGAGGGCTACTACCTGATCGAGGCGGAGAAGGCGAGGTGATGGTTCCCGATGCCTGATGAACTGGGTGGTCGCTTGATTCGGGCAACGTTGCTCTGGTTCGCCGCGACTGCCATAGCAGTTGGTCTCTGGTCTGGGCTGGTGGTCGCAACTGACCGTGATCCGATGAATTACGCGGATGCACAAGCCTATTATCGGTTTGAAGCCAATCATGCTCACTGGTCGAACGCGCGTCTCGATCAGAAGTTGGCGGAAGTCCGCTGGGAGCTGTTTCACTGGATCGTGTCGCAGGCGCGCGTTCCGGTGCTGATGTCGGCTCTCTCCATCCCGCTGCTGGCCTGGTTGCTGGCGCGTGCGGGGCGCGATCGCTGGCTGGTGAGCTGGACAGTTGTCGGGTTCGCGATCCTGTTTCCGCTGGTTCTGTTGCCAGCCGGGACTGCGATTGCCAGCCAGCTGGCCACGTTGATCCGGTGATGGGAGTTGGGGGATTCGGTTTCGGCCTGATAGGGACAAGGGGTATCTTGAGTTGCTCAAGGTATTCCGGTTGGATGAGTGACGTCTTCGGAGATGGGGCCTAGCAGTGGATGAACTCGGCCACATCGTCATCCTGAATGGCGTGCCACGCTCCGGGAAATCGAGCATCGCCGCCGCGATACAGCAGACGTTTGACGGTGTCTGGGTCAATCTGGGCGTCGATCATTCGTTGCGGACGACGCCCAAACGCTTTCAGCCTGGGATCGGTTTGCGACCCGGCGGTGAGCGCCCCGACCTCGAGCCGCTTGTGGAAAAGCTGTATCTGGCGCTGTACGCTTCCATTGCCGCACACGCTCGACTTAGGCTGAACGTGGTGGTCGACGTTGGCCACCATGACGATTACGCGGTGCCATGCCGAATCCTGCCGCAATGCGCGCGACTGCTTGCAGGTTTGCCGGTGCTGTTTGTCGGGGTGCGCTGTCCGCTTGACGTCATCATGGAGCGGCGGCGTGCAACCTGGAGGGTCGATTATTCGGCCGACGGCTCGATCCCCGCCCCGGTCCTGCGCTGGCAGGAGTCCGTTCACCAGCCGGGTATCTACGACCTGGAGGTCGATACCGCTCTTCTCACCCCCGCTGAATGTGCCGACCTGATTCGCCAGCGACTCACCGAGGGCTCGCCGCTAACGGCGTTTCAGAGACTGGCGGAGATGGCTGCTTCCTAGATGTATTCGAATAGCCTTGGATCGTTCTGATGCCGCCCCTACGTTGCGGGGTTCGGCGTTGGCCGTCCGGTGGCGGTGCCGGGCACGCTGACGATCTCATAGGGGAACTTTCAGCCAACCTTCGCCTGCTAACTTGTGGCGGTAGGAGATTCGGGTGCTGGGATTGGGAAAGGTTCGACCGCTCAATGGTTCGTGGACTTCGAGCGTTGCTCGCGATGGTCATCGGATTCTCGTCGCTGATGCTGGTGCTGCCATCATCGGCGGCTCCGCCGTCTGACACCCAACTGGCGTTCGACCAGGTGTGGCAAAAGGTTGATGGACCGGTGGCGGACGGCAGTGTCAGCCGGAGCTGGATCTGGGGTGCGGACCGTCCGGTGAGCTGGCTCGAGCCATATGCCGAGACTCCGGGTGGTTGGCGCGCGGTTGGCTACACCGATAAGGGTCGCATGGAGCTGAACGATCCGCAGGCGGACCCAGCGAGCCCCTGGTACGTGACCTCCGGCCGACTTGCCTACGAGATGATTAGCGGCAAGGTGCAGCTCGGCGATAACACGTTCAGTCAAGATTATCCAGCCATGATCCAAATCGCCGGTGATCCCGGTGATGAGTTGGGGCCGACTTACGCCGCCTTTGCTGCGCTTTTGTATTACAGGCCGATTCCGACTGGTTGGCGGATCATCCAGACGGTTGGTCATTACGGGTCATCAGTGAGTGCCGATCCCGGGCTGGCTCGGTATGGGGTAACGGCCGAAGACGTGGGAGCGGCGACGGACCATACGGTCGCATCGGTCTTCCTGCAGTTTATGGATGAGGTCTCCTCCTCGATCTATGGGAACCGCTTCTACATCACGGGATTGCCGATCACCGAAGCCTACTGGGCGAAAGCCACGGTCGATCATCAGGTGCGTGACGTGCTGGTGCAGTGCTTCGAGCGACGTTGCCTGACCTATACGCCGTCGAATCCGGACGGCTGGAAGGTGGAGTTGGCCAACGACGGCCAGCATTACCGGGAGTGGCGCTACGACCAGCTTGGGTATGGACGTGGGATCAAGGTTCATGCGGTGGTTGCACCGGGAGACGTGCTGATCTTCCTCACGGTAGCCACGGTTGGCAACGCGAGAGATTACTTCACGTTGCCGCTCGAAGGCATCCAGACACTCAAACCGGGGGAGTGCGCCGCGGCGGAAGCCTGGTCGTATACGCTCCAACGTCTTCTGGCTCCAGATCAGCAGGAGGTACTGGAGTCGCCCATTGGTATGGTTGGAGTCCGTGGCGATCGCATCTGGCTCGGTAATGGCACGAGCGAGCTCTTCAACGAGACCCTGGTGCAAGAGGGCTATGCCAGGGTCGATATGACGCATCCAGATCCGCTGTATTTCAGTCGTCTGCTGGCGGCGCAGCAGCGGGCCCAGCAAGAGGGCAAGGGTGTCTGGGGATCGTGCCAGTAGGGGGCGAATTGCCCGGCCTTGGCGGGGAAGTCGGAGCCAAGGGCATCCCCGCTCAATACGCCTGCTCGTGCCAGGTGTCACTGATCAGGTCGTGATAGACGGTGCGCAGGCTGCCGTCGGCGAGGACCAGCTGGTAGTAGCGGCGGCTGATCGGGTTGCGCCACCACTCGTCGTCGATACGCCAGACATCCTGCACCTGCGCTACCTGCAGGCGACGCTTTCCTTCGATCAGCAGAACGGGCGTATCTCCCTCGGCCTGCACCGTGATCGGTTTGGGCAGGTTCAGGGGTCGTAGCTGATCAGTGCCCGTCTTCGCTCGGGTATCCGGGACCATGGTTCCACCTCTACGATGCGATAGATCGGCGACGTGCCGTAGCGTTGCTTGAGCTGGCGGATGGCGTCGACGATCTGCCGGGTACGGCGTGGTCGCGCGCCGAGCAGTGCCTCCTGCTGTGCCGTCGCGACGGTCAAGCCCGAAAGCTCCAGCGTTAGCGCCTCGAGCGGGCCAGGCAATTCGACCGAGTCGAGTCGGTGGCCCAGCGCCGTGATCAGCCGGTGGGCGTCGAGCGGTTCGCGCAAGTTCGCGACGTGCTCCCAGGATCCGCCGCCTTCGATCATCCCGCGCAGCCGGGCCTGGCGTGCGGCACGATGTCGCATCGCCGGGCGGCTGAAGGCGCGGGTGACGAGCTGGCGCATGGCAATGATGAGCGTCTCGTGGCTGACGGCCGGAGCAGGCAGGTTGAGTTGCTCGACGACCGTCTCCTCATGTCGTCGTGGCTCTATCCGGCTGCTGTCCTCGCCGCGCGCCAGCTTCCAGGCGTCGCGACCGGCCGGGCCGAAGCGCGCCTGCACCGCCGAGAGGGGGAGTGCGCGCAGATCGGCGAAGGTGCGGATGCCAAGCTGCTCTAACCGGCGGATCGTCTCGATCTTCAGCGGCAGGTGCTCCACCGGCTGGACCGCCAGAAACTGATTGACTTCCGCTTCCGGTAGCACGAGCGTGGCGCCAGGAGCGGCCTCCTGCGCCGCCAGCCAGGCGCTGAACTTGCCGGAGGCGATGCCGACGCGTGGCCGGAGAATCGGTGGCGTCGTGCGCAGCAGGCGCGTCGCGGCCCGCTCCAGCGAACCGTAATGACGCTCGAGCCCGTAGAGATCGATGTAGCAGACGCCCGGCCGCTCCGGCTCGACCAGCGGGCTGAGCCCTTCCAACCGGCTGACGATGCGTTCGAAGACTTCGGCGTCTTGCACTGGATCGGGGTGGATGATGACTGCCGACGGGCAGAGCGCGATCGCCTCTTTGAGTGACATGCCACTGCGGATGCCGCGTGCAGCGGCTTCGGGCGTGCGATCCTCGACGAGTGGCCGACTCCCCGGTGGCGCGCTGAGGATCAGTGGCGTGCCATCTAGCTCGGGCTTGCCGAGGAGCGCCACCCGCAGGGCGAAGTGTGGAATGCTGAGACAGGCAACCGGCATGGTCACGTTCTCCTTCCCTATGCGGGTGATCGTTGCGCCGCTTCTGATCACGGACGAATGAGTTCGGAACTGTGACCACCTTCGCCCGGCAAGCTGGTGGGTGACGAATTGTTTGGATATCATGGCGCTCGATGCGCGGGGCTGAAGCCGCCGCACTCGCCTTAACGAAGCCCTGCTTAAGCAGGCTGAATTATTGCGACATTAGTAATATATATTTCTCGTTGATACGCAAAGAGCGTGATGTCCAGCGCCTTCAGTGCGCTTCGTCTTCATAGCCCGTCCAATTTATTCCCGGGCGACCGTGGTGACGCTGCCGAACGCATTCGATGATGTCCACGCTACCCCGGGCGATCGTGGACGCCTTGCCGAGCTATTTCGTCAGATCGCTCTGTGCCTTCCGCACTGGCACCCGACCAGCACAATCCCAGAATAGAACAAATGTTCTGCAACCGCAAGAGGAATCTGGTACTGTTCTATGGCGTTCGGTTAAGATAGCTTGCTGGACGAAAGGAGTCTGCCGTGGCTGACGAAGAACGTGCCGACCGGGAAATCGCCGGTAAAACCAATCCGCAGGCGGCGAAGCTTCGCCGGGGTGGCAAACACCCGCAACCGGCGCGTGGAACCATCGCTGGTACGACGGTGAGCTGGGAAGAGAAGCGCAAGGGGATGGAGCCGCAGACGCCGGAGGGACTCGACGCCACCTTCTACGATGAGCGCTTCACCAGCGAGCGACAGCGAGTCGACCGGGCATCCGATGGCTGGGAAGTGCTGGATCGCGAAGGTGCCTCAGCCGACGCGCCGAACTGGCCGCCGCCACTGCGTCACTGAAATTCGAGGATTGCCAAACGCTCGGATCACGCGCGGCTGGGGAAATCCTCTGGCAGCGATTTCGGCACGGGAGGATTCGCCGCGCGGCGCCGGGCCAGTTCGTCACGCGCTAGCGGTGCCAGCGCCTCGACGAGCGGTCGCGGCCCGAGGTGCCGCGCTTCAGCCAGCAACTGCGCCAGCTGTGAATCGGAGAGCGTTGCCAGATCGCGCTCGAAGATGAGCGCGACCTCTTCCAGTGAGAGGGAATGCGGCAGTCGGAATCGCAGATCGTCAGGGTCCACACCAGCCCCCAGTCGATGAAAATGCCAGTCAAGGTTGAACCGGGATCGCTCGCGCATGCCCGTCTTCTCGGGCTACACACTTAACCTGAATCAATTCATCTGCGTCTGGCCTATTCTCCCCTCTTCCGACGTGAATGTCCAGACCCCGGCCGAAGGGCCGCCCACTTCAGGCCCCGCTATTATGGGCGGGCTTGGTTCTGCGCGCGTGAAGTCATCGCCAAGAGCCAGAGCAGTGGTCCCCGATTCACGCCACCGGTGTGAGCACCTCGGCGACCCAGCGTCCCCACGCTTCGGCTCGCTCGAGTTCACCAGCCTCGAGCAGCTCGCGTTCATGATGTCGCTTCTCGCCTTCAGCCGGGTGATCTCGCGTGACGAAGAAACTTTCCGGATGCATCGCCAGATGCCCGTCATGTTGCCTGATCATGTGCCCAATCCGGCGTGCCGCCGAGCCCATGAGCCAACCGGGGCCACGATAGCGCGTGTCGAACGTGGCGACCGGGATGTTGTGCAGTGAGTAGACCGGCCAGCGTTCGAAGAGCGCTCGCATGCCATCGCTCAGCCCGTGGCGATGCGTTGGGCCGCCGATCAGCAGTAGGTCGATGTCATCGGCGACGGCGTCAATCTCAGCAACAGCCAGGACGTTCACCTCATACTGGGCGCTCAGCCCACTGGCGATCGCTTCGGCGATCTGTCGAGTATTGCCAAATACCGTGTCGTAGATGATGAGTGCCTTCATTGGCTGATATCTCCACTCGGATGATGCTCGGCGGCACGTCGCGGCGTGCCCCGAACGGGCAGAGTTCATGACTCGAGCCTACGTATCGCACGTTACAGGAGTGAATCAGCGGGTGGAGTAGTTGTGGGAAAAGTGTGACAGGGTGACGGCGGTCCGGCTTAGCCGGAACTCGCCGCCATATCCTGATCAGTGGTGACGGTGTGACCCGTCTCGGTCATGCGTTGGAGCGTCGCGACGTCCAGATCGGATACCGGCACGACGCCAAAGACCTCGGCGAAGTGGTCGACGACCAAACTTGCCACCTCATCGACCGCTACCTTGCGGCCGATCTCGCGCGTGAGCGACGTCGCGCCCCGGTCCGGGATGCCGCACGGGATCATATAGCCGAAGTAGCGCAGGTCCGGATCGACGTTCAGCGCGAACCCGTGGTAGCTGACCCCATGGTGGATCGAGATGCCGATGGCCGCGATCTTGTCGCGGCCCAGCCAGACACCCGGATAGGCAGGATCGATGGTGGCATGCAGGCCATAATGCGCCAGCGTTTTGATCACCACGGTTTCGAGGTTCTCGACGTAGCGCCGCACGCTGCGCTGGGTCAGCCCCAGGTCGATGATGCTGTAGACCACCAGCTGTCCCGGGCCGTGAAAGGTGATGTCGCCGCCGCGGTCGACTTCGTAGCAGACCGCGCCGACATCACGTAGCGTTCGTTCGTCGATGAGCAGGTTGTCGCGCGTCCCACGACGGCCGATGGTGTAGGTCGGCGGATGCTCGGTCATTAGCAGCAGGTCCGGCACCCGATCGTAGCGGCGTGCCTCAGCCAGTCGCTGCTGCAACTGCCAGCTCTCAACGTAGTCCAGTCGTCCAGTACGCACGACGTGGATCTGGTTCATAGTCATGATGTGCTCGTTCCCAGTTGTCAGGCGCTCTTGGCTCGCTTGGCGTCACGCAGGCGGCGCAGCTTCAGTGCTTCGGCCTGATCGCCCGCGTGATAGGAGGAACGGACCATCGGGCCGGACTCAACGTGCCCGAAGCCGATCTCCAGTCCGATCTGCTTGAGTTCCTCGAACTCCTCGAGCGAGTAGTAGCGCTGCAGTGGGAAATGTCGCTTGGATGGTGGCAGGTACTGACCGATGGTCAGGATGTCGACGTCTCGCGCGTGCAGGTCGCGCATGACCGCGATCAATTCCTCCTTGGTTTCCCCGAGCCCGACCATCACGCCCGATTTGGTAATCATCTCTGGATCCATGGCGTTGACCTGGCTGAAGAGATCGAGGCTGACTTCGTACTTGTCCCAGGGCTGAACGCGGCGGAAGAGTCGCGGTACGGTCTCGACGTTATGGTTGAGGATGTCGGGTCGGGCGTCGACCACGAGCTTGAGCGCTTCCCAATTCCCCTCGAAGTCGGGGATGAGGACTTCGACGCCGCAGTCTGGCAGGCGGCGACGAATCTCCTGAATCGTCTCGGCGAAGATGCCAGCGCCGCCGTCGTTCAGGTCGTCGCGATTGACCGATGTGATCACGGCGAACTTCAGTCCCATCTGCTCGACCGCATCGGCGACCCGTGCCGGCTCCTGAAGATCGACGTGGCTTGGCCGTCCCCATTTAACGCTGCAGAAGCGACAGGAGCGGGTGCAGAGGTCGCCCAGGATCATGAAGGTGGCGGTTCGCTTGGCCCAGCACTCGTAGATGTTCGGGCAGCGCGCCTCTTCGCAGACGGTGTGCAAGCTTTGCCCGTGAATCAGGTGCTTCAGGTCGACGTAGTTCTCGCCATGCTGCTTGCGAACCTTGAACCAATCCGGCTTCTTGCCCAAAACGAGCGGTTGCCGTGATGCCGTCATTCAGTTGACTCCTCGTTGAAAACTGTCGGACTCGTCGTCTCGGTAGGGAGGGCCAGCACGGACGCTGGCAGGTGCGGTTGCCAGCGCCCGATCTCCTTACGGAGTGCGACCTGTGTCGCTTGTCCCATCATAACGCGCCTGGCCAGGAAGTGAAGTGGCGCGGATCCCGTAGAAGGCGGGAATCGATCCTCGAGGACGGAAGAACCCTGTGAAGTGTCGTGGGAGCAATGTAGGAGAGACTCTTCGCTGCGGCTCAGAGTGACAGGGAGCACAATCAGTTTGTTCTGTCATTCTGAGCGTAGCGCGAAGAATCTCTTGCCGCTTGCCTGGCGAGCCCCGTGGGTCTACGACGGATCAGTCCCACTGCTCACTGAGATCGAGCCAGTCGGGGTTGATTGACTCAATCAGTGCCCACTTCCGATCGCGTCGCCAGCCCTTGATCTGTTTTTCTCGCGCGATAGCGTCGCGCACGCTGCCACACGCTTCACAGTAGACCAGACGCGTAACGCCGTAGCGTGCGGTGAACTTTCGGTGGCTCTCCGCCCGGTCTGGATGTTTGTGCTCGTAGACCCGGCGTTCCAGATTGTTGGTCACACCGGTGCAGAGCGTGGCCGCTCTGCCACCGGTGTTTGCCATGATGTAGACCCAGAACGTTCTTGGCTTCACGGTTCACGTGCCACGTGAATGAGCCGTATTGGTGATTTCGAAGAGTTCCTTCGCCGCAGCTCAGAATGACGGGGGTAGATCCATGTTCCCTCATCATCCTGAGCAGTGGGGTCTCGTTTGCAGCTCAATCTTCGTGACGCCCTAGCGCGAGATGGTGCGGTTGCGATAGCCGTAGTTGGTCTCGTCGTGCCAGGGTTTGCCCTCGGCGAATCGCGAGGCGCGGAACGGCGTCAGGTCGGCGGTGATTGGCTCTCCGGTGGTGATCCACTCGCTCATACACATGCCGATGGCGGGCGACGTCTTGAAGGAGGTGCCGCTGTCCCCGGCCATGATGAAGAGCCCGGGGATGGATGGTGGCTGATCGATGATCGGGTGATGATCCGGGCTGAGCATATACATGCCGGCCCAGCCGCCGCGCATGGTCGCCTCGCGTGCCGCCGGGAAGCGGGTCGCGAAGCTTGGCGCGGGCCATCTCGACCTGATCTCCGTCGACCGTCTCGTTGAAGGTGTCGGGGTCGACCCCGGTGCCGCCCGATTCGGCGCCGATCAGGATGCCGCTGTCCCCTTCCGGCCGGAACCAGCTATTGGCGACCGTATCGATGAAGACGTGGCGTGGACCATTCGTGCCGTAAGGTCGACGGAAGATGACAACCTGGCTGCGGTAGGAGATCAAGCCCAGGTCGAGCCCAAGTGGCTTGAGCAGACGGTCAGCCCAGGCCCCACCGGCCAGCACCACGGTGGGCGCGTCGATTGGCCCGGCGGTAGTATCGACGCCGACCACGCGGTCCCCCTCGGTGCGGATGGCGGTGACCGTGGTGTGGGTCATCACGCGTACTCCGAGTTCCTGGGCGCGCCTGGCGAAGCTGTAGGTAGTGGCATTGGGATCGGCGAAGCCGCTGTCTGGCTCGTAGGCGACGTAGGTCAGGCCGTCGATGTTCGTTTCCGGCTCGATCTCCTTCATCTCCTCGGCGGTGATGATCTGGCTGTTGATGCCGATCCGCTGCTGGTCGGCCACGTTCTGGCGTAGCTGTGCCTCATACTCCGGCGCGACCACCTGGAAGAAGCCGATGCGTTGAAACCCGCTGTCGCCACCGACGATCTCGCTCCAGTTGCTGAAGATTTTCAAACTCTCATAGGCGAGCTTCGATTCGTAGGGGTTGGTGTAGTGCATGCGCACCAGCGCGCCCGATTTGCCACTCGCGCCAGACCCCAGATGCGCTCGCTCGACCAGCACCACGTCTTTCACCCCGGCTTTGGCGAGGTGATAGGCGATGCTGCTCCCGTTGACTCCGCCGCCGATGACGACGACCTCAGCTGTTGCCATCGATTCACTCCAGTTGCTCGTTGCCGATCGATTTCGGATTTGCCTCTGGCTGATTACCCCATCGTGGTAGGGGGCTGTCAAGGCATGGGCGGAGCGGAATCTTGCGACTGATGGGCCTGGACCCCCCAACCCGCGCGCAACTCCTCAACGATTCGTGCCCAGGAGCGGTTGATGGTGCGGGAGTGGAGCCCGAGGATTCTGGCGATCTCGCGCACGCGCAGGTTGTAGCCGATGCGCAGCTCGAGCACGGTGCGCTCGCGTGGTTCGAGGTTGGCGCAGACCTCGGCCAGCAGCAGCGCATCGGTCGGATCCGGCGGCGACTCCGGCATGGCGATCTCGTCGAGCGGCAGCATGCGGGTGGCCGACCAGCCTCGTTCCAGGACGTCGACGGCGCGGGCCAGTCGCCAGGGGAAACGGCTGAAGAAGTAGCCGAGGAAGCTCTCCTGCCCCGGCCAGCGATCGACGATGTCGCAAAAGACCAGAAAGGCCTCCTGCTCGATGTCGGTCACCTCACAGACGGCCATTTGACGGACACGATAGCGGTAGCGACGGACGAAGCGCTCGATCTTGAAGTTGAGCGACTGATAGAGGGCGTTGCGGATTTGTGGGTCGGTGCGGGCACGCAGCGCCATGGCGCCGAGCCGCGCGTCGAGCTCAGGAGAAGCCTCGAAATCACCAAGTGATTCAACGGTGTTCGGTAATGCGGACATGACCAGATTTCCCTCCGCCGGTCGTGTATCTCCCGGCCGCCACCGCCAGGCCCCGCCCGGCTGGCGTGAGGTGTGGGCGCTTCGGCGCTCAATAACGTTGGATGGCTCTCTGGAGCTCAGATGATACGGCCGCGCTGGTCGCTACCCGGTCGTCTGGGTGCGCGGAGCTACGTCTCCGGCGGCCGGTGGATGTTCAGCACATGACGCGTGCCGCATTTGGGGCAGGTCGCCTGTAGCTGATCGTGGGCGATGTAATAGCGGTCGCGCACTTTGATCTCGATGCGCCCCGATTGATCGTAGATCGCTAGTAACACCGGCGGGTTCGAGCAGTCGCAGACCCAGCGGATGCTGCGGTCCTCGTGCTCGTGTTGATCCACCTCGTCCCTCCTTCCTCATTGAAGCTCCCTGTTCATGGTCGTCATGGATTGGATGGGTGTTCGAATGAATTCCAACCCCTTCGGCCGGGCAGACACAGAGGTCTGCCCCTACGTTGGCCCTCGCACGTTTAGCCCCTCGGGGTACCCGCTTGCGGGTCGGACTTTGTCTTGATAGTCCGGCCAATTATGATCATTGACGAATTAGTCCGGTATTGACTTCGGCGGCCACAGGTGCCGCCGCTACATTTCACGGGCCACGATCAGTCCCTCGGGGTACTCGCTTGCGGGTCGGACTTCGTCCTCTAGCCCGGCGAATGTATTCCCGGGCGGACGTGGCCGCATTACTCACTTAATTGGTCAACGGCCAATATTGCCGGGCGGACGTGGATACGCCAACCTCTCTGCAAAGCGTTGTATCCCTCGATCATGATTCGTAGCTCGACATGAATGGCTGAACCGACGACGGGCGCTCGGAGCCACTCCGCATCCACCCCGGTTGGATGATGTTGTGGCCGTGGCGCTCCACCAGTTGATCCAGCGCGGTGTTGAGCCGTCGCTGTCGCAGAGGATCGACATCGAAGAGCGGAAGCTGGATCGCCAGCGGACTGAGTGTCGCGACGCGCACACCCAGCAGCCGGATCGGCGCCCGCCGCTGATCGAGAAGCTGCTGCACCAGGTCGATCGCCACGTCGGCGATCTCACGGTGCGAATCGGTCGGGCGGAGCAAGCGGCGCTGTTTGCCGACCGTCTCGAAGTCGCTGTAGCGTAGCTTGACGGCGACCACCCCGGCCAGCAATTCCTTGCGGCGCAGGTCGCGACCGGTGTACTCAGCCAGCTGAAAGAGTGAGCGATCGATCTCGACCGGAGCAGTTAGATCGCGGCTGTAGGTTCGCTCATGACCGACCGAGCGCCGTGGCCCGCCTTCTGGCTCGACCGGACGGTCGTCGATGCCACGAGCGCGTGCCTGCACGTCGATCGCGCGTTTGCCGAAGATCGGCTCCAGCAGTGTGACTGGCAGTTGAGCCAGCCCGCCCAGCGTGGTGATGCCGTTCTGATGTAGCCGTGCGGTCGCCTTGGGGCCGATACCCGGCATGCGTTCGACCAGGAGTGGCGCCAGAAACGGCTCCTCGTTGCCCCGCTCGACCACGCATAGGCCGTCCGGCTTGTCCAGATCGGAGGCAATCTTGGCCACCATGCGACTGGAGGCGACACCCAGCGAGACGATCAGCCGCAGTTCGTCGCGCACCTGCTGCTTGATCGCCTCAGCCGCCGCGCGTGGCGTCTTGAAGGAGCGCCCGGCATGGCTAAGGTCGAGATAGGCTTCGTCGATGCTGACCATCTCGACCAGTGGGCTGAAACTCTCGAGGATCGCCCGGAAGCGGTGTGAGAGATCGCGGTAGTAGTCGCCGTCACCGGGCAGAAAGATGGCGTCCGGGCAGAGCCGCACCGCCTGCGCGGCGGGCATGGCCGAATGGACGCCGAAGGCGCGTGCTTCGTAGCTGGCGGCCGCGACGACGCCCCGACCGCCTGGCCGGCCACCGACGATGACCGGCTTGCCGCGTAGCTCTGGATGCCGCAGGATTTCGGCGGCGGCGAAGAAGGCGTCGAGATCGGCATGGACGATCACGCGCTGCCACTGATCCACCGTATCCTCCTCCCTCTACCAGAGCGCGAGAACCATCCACCACAGCCGAACTCAGTCGTTCGAACAGAAACAGAACATTTGTTCTCATTCTAGGAGTCTGTCCGAACAGTGTCAAGGGGACGGAAGTACCTGGGGAGGGAAGGGGGCCATCAACTGCCACTGATTATGTAATATATTCGTCCCACTATCGCGCCCAGTCTGGAGGTTCACCTGTCGAACGAGACTGTGAGAACCCACATCGTCATTCCCAAGGAACTTGTCGAAGGTGTTGATCGCCTCGACGCGCCGCGCCATCGCAGCGAGTTCGTCGCTGAAGCCGTCTCAGAAGAGCTAGCGCGAGAGCGATTGCGGCGCGCAGCACATAAGTTCGGTGGCTCCCTGGCTGATCAGGACATTCCCGGCTGGGCATCGACCGAGTCGGCTACCGAGTGGGTTCGATGCTTGCGTCGCGAAAGCGACGAGTCCCTGCAAAGGGAATCTCAAACGCGACTGCGTTCCTGCTGGAAACGACTGCCCTGATCGATTTTTCAAATGACAAGGAATCACGCCGCCGCGTTCCCTTTACCCACCTTGCTGCAAGAACGTCTCGATTGCGTTGGTGAGCGCACCTGCGATGATGTTCTGCACGCCAGGCTCGATTATCGCCGTCGCCTCACTCGGGTTGGACAGAAAGAAGATCTCGGTCAGCGCGCCGGGCATCAAACTCGGATTCAACTGTCCCGGCACGGCAGGTCCAAGCACTACCAGATGGTTGTAGGTCGAGGGTAATGTGCCCATTCCTTCCGCGTCGATCTGGCTATCGGCGGTCACACCGCGGTCCGGCGTCGAATAACCCTGGTTGCGTAGCGAATTGATGATGTTCTGTTGCACCAGATCGGCGAATTGCTTGTTTTGCTGGGCGAACGGGCGAACCGAGTCGTAGAAGGTCTCGGTGCCACTCACCGACGGATCGGAATAGGCGTTCATGTGTAGGCTCAGAAAGACCTGGGCTTTGGCCGCGTTCGCCTTGTCAATGCGGCATTGCAGGTCGGCCAGCACACCCGCGGCGGTCAGCGCCATACCGTCAGCAGTCAAATCGCCCGGGGTAATGCAGGGGTCGGCGTCTGTGTCACGGGTCATCACCACGGTTAGTCCATCCGCCCGCAGTTGCTGGGCAAGGCGCAGCGCAATCTGGAGCACGACGGTCTTCTCGTAGACCAACGTGCCGTCGCTGGTGTAGCCGCTCGTGCCGGTATCGACACCGCCGTGACCCGGGTCCAGGTAGACGATGCCGCTGAGGTGCTTGTGCCTGGTCGCGGCGCTTGAACCGGCCTGGCCAGCGCTGACGATCGTCAGTGGTCTTGGGTCATTTGATCTCGCGGTCGCCGACTTCTTCCCGCTTGATCCGCAGGCGGCTAACGGAAAGAGCAGCACTGCCACGGACAGGAACAGTATGACTGACCGTCGCCGTCTGCGTCGCTCCGGCGTTTCTCGCACGCAAATGACTCCCCACGTGTGTGACTCTGATCGTAACAGCTTCCACGGCACACGGCCCCGAAGACGGTATCGACACTATGTAACCTCTATGTAAAGTCTGAGACACGTTTCACCGAACACGTGCCGGTTGCCCCTTAGTCCCGTACGTTATTAGCTGCATCGTCCGGTTCTTCGCAGTGTCTCATCGTCTTCAACGCTCGACATACCATAGTGGAGCGACCTGGGAATTTGCTGTGAGAGCGGAACATCTCGGAAGGATCGCGAGAATCGTTGCACCAGCGCGGCAGCACGCAGTACCGCGGGACCGTGCAGGGGTGCGCCAACGTCGTCCGGGCTGCCTACCGCTAGTCGCTGCCGAATGCGGCGGCCGAGAAGCGAGCGCTGGTCGAGATCACCATGCTGAGAATCCAGATGGCGATGGCGGAAGCGATCAACGCGGCGATCGGGCCGACAAATTCGGCCAACAGCAACGTGATGCCGAACCCGAGTCCGGTGAAGAGGAGCGAGGCAACGGTCGGGTCCCCTCCGGGCGCACGCACCAGAGCGGCTCCCTGGCTCAGTAGCATCAGCGCGCTGAACGTCAGCGTCAGCGGGATGGTCATCGGGCTAGCGGCGCCAACCGCGGTAAGCAGTCCCCAAACGGCCATGCCGAGGACGCACATCAGGCCGAATGGCAGCAGGGTATCGATCGCCAGCAGTTCCAGATTGTCGAAATCCAGGAACTGGCGCAGGAACGCATTGCTCTGATCGGAGGAGTAAACCCCGAGTACCTCACGCGATGGCAAGAACATCACCAGGCTGACCCAGATCATCCAGGCCAGGAACGGGGCGCTGGTCGATGCCAGAAAGACCCCGGCCGCGACGATCGCCGCGGCACGAGCGATCGCTGTGAGGAAGCGGAATGGCTGTCGCAGGAAGATCAGATTCGCCCGCCCTACCAGCATCCAAACCCCCGTCGTATTGGGCAGGGCGAAGCGTGGGGTGTGCCGCGCGAGCGTCTCACGGTCACGCATCTGGCGTGAGAGATCGCGCCAAACGAAGCGCCCGAGCACTCCCAATGACTTGAGTTGCGACGTCGTGCCGAGCTCGGCGGATACGGTGATCAGGTTGATTCTTCGGCCGGTCCAGAGGACGCCTGCCAGCATGACGAGCGCCAGCGCCAGCATCCCGAGTGCTTGCCCAGCCAGCGGTTCTCCGACCACCGCCCGCGCCAGCACGTGTCCTGGCCAGTTCATCACCGATGGCAGCGCGAAAGCCAGTCCAATAAGCAGCAACGGCCAGATCCAATTGATGCGGAGCGGCTTGATTCGCCAGAGGCGCCAGAAACCGAAGCACCAGGCAATCGCCGCCAGCAGGACGACCAGCGGGACGCTCGTCAGAATCGCGGGATAGGCAGTCACTCCCAGTTCGTCGCGGCTGGTCGGATGGGCCAGCATCATCGACGCCAGGGTTAACAGCGGCACGGCTCCGGCCAGGCCGAGGAGCGTGTAGCCGGTGAAAGCAACGAAGCCGATGATGTCGCGCCGCATCGGCGTTGCCGCGATGTAGGTCAGATCCTCGACCGACAGCTTCAACGGCGTCTTGCGAATGGCCAGAATTACGAGCAGGATGCCGACTGCAGTGGCTGCCCACGGGGCATAGGTGACGAACTGGGTGCGAACGTGTGCCCGATCGGAGACGGGAATGCGTTTCCCCACCCAGAGCGCTTCGTGCACTGCCAGGCTCCACATCAGGATGAGCCAACCCGCAAAGATCAGGATCAAGTAAAAACCGTAGAGCTTGTTTGACGTCGTCTCTTCAAGTGGGTCGAACCCGACGACGCGTAGCCAATAGGACGCGCTCTTCTGCAGCTGCCGCCAATGGAGCCAGATGAGCAGCTTCAGATCACCCAACAAAGTGTGACCGTTCCTGAAGCTCGACGGCCGCCTTGAGCAGGCGATCGAGCGTCGGTTCCCCTCGCACCTCGAGGCGTTCCGCCAGATCGTGCGGCGGACCGTCACCAAGTACCGAACCTTCGTCCATCAGGATGAAACGATCCGGCCTGGCTTCTGAGGGAAGTTGATGGCTGCTAAGCAGCACCGAGATACCCGCATCCCGGTAGGTCTCCAGGTCGGACCAGAGCTGGCTGGCGGAAAGGGCGTCAAGTGGCCCGAACGGCTCGTCCAGCAGCAGCAGTTCGGGTTCGACGAGGAGTGCCAGGCTTAACCCGAGCTTGTACTGCATGCCGCGTGAGAAAGTGAACGGGTAGGCATTACGCTGTGTCGAGAGCCCATAATGCCGCAGCAATTGATCGGCTTGCGCTTCCCAATCATGCAGGCGGTAGGCACGCGCGAGGAAGCTCAAATGTTCCCAGGCGGTCAGTTGATCGTAAAAGACCGGCGTATCCGGAACGAGCATGAGCCAGCGGCGCGCATCTCGCTCGGATTTCTCGATCGGCATGCCCGAGATCAGAATCTCGCCGCGGGAAGGCTTGGTCCAACCCGCGATGCAGCGGAGCAGCGTCGACTTCCCGGCACCGTTCCGACCGGCAAGGATCACGAGTTCGCCCGGCCCGACCTCGAACGAAACGTCGTAGAGAACCTGTGCCGAACCGTACGTGTAGTTCAGGTTTGCCACGCTGAGCAAAGCATGGTCCTGCGTTGAGTCTTTGTCGTGGTTCTGGATCAATGACGATCGTCCTCGCTGCGCAAATTCCAGTGTTCCTGGTCCGGAGCGGTGGCTGTCTCAAAATTGGAGTATACATCCGAGCGTGACCGGTCCTCGGCGGATTGAACTTGTGCCGGTCGGCCCGCCCGCGTATTCTGCGATGACGTAGTTCACCAAAGATGTCGAATTGGGGGAAGTTCATGGAATTTGCCGATCTCGTTCGCAAGCGTCGCATCGTTCGCCACTTCAAACCGGATCCGATCGACCCTGAGATCGTCGAGCGCATACTCGACCTGGCTCGCCGAGTTCCGAGCGCGGGATTTAGTCAGGGGCAGGACTTCATCGTGGTGACCGATCCGGAGCGAAAGCGTGCGGTCGGTCGCCTGTGTGGGGAAGCGGAACATTACGAGCAGGGATTTGGTCATCCCTGGATCTCTGAGGCGCCGATTCAGATTATTCCCTGCGCCAATGAAGGAGCCTATCACCAGCGCTATCAGGAAGCGGATAAGGTCCGTGAAGACGGCAGCGAGATCGAGTGGCCGGTGCCGTATTGGATCATGGATACCGGCTGTTCGGTGATGGTGTTGCTCCTGGCGGTGGTTGATGAGGGGTTATCGGCTGGATACGCGGGCTTTCAGGATCTTGAAGGCGCTCGAACGTTGCTCGGCATTCCAGAGGACGTGATCCCCGTCGGAGTGATCCCGGTCGGCTATGGCGATCAGGATGTCAAATCGCCTTCCCTCAAACGTGGCCGCAAAGCGATGCGTGCCATCGTACACAACGAGGAGTGGTAGGCGTTCAGCTGAAATCTTGCCCGGGACACGAAGTCGGGAGCACGCTCGCGTGCTCCCGGTTCTCCGTAATTACATCCGCTTCGCGGAATGCCTGTCAGCGTCGTTCGCGAACGACGCCCTCACGCGAGATGCAGCCTGCGTGCTAAACGCAAGGGCGGATTGAGCACCGGCATCACCAACGGACGAGCCCAGTGGACCGCGAACGCCACACTGCCACTGATGAGGGCGCCAGCCACCACGTCGGTGACGTAATGCTCACCGGTGTAGACACGTGCGAACGCAACGAGAGCGGCCAGCACCAGCGCGAGAATACCGACTCGGCGCATCGCCAAATAGATCGCGACGGCTACGCCAAAAGCAAAGGTGGCGTGATCACTTGGGAAGGACGGATCGTGTGACGGCGCCAGCAGCAGTATGGCGTGCTGCACCGCGGTGAATGGTCGTGGCCTCGCCCAGATGCGGATGATGATCTGATTGATGCCCAACGCGATCGAGGCGGCCAGCGTCGCGTTGATCACGGCCCACTGACGGAGATCTTTGGCGGCCTTCTTCCCCGGCCAGAACCAAATGATCAACAACAGCCCCACGAACAGATACGGCCCATAGTGAGCGAAGAACTCAAAAAAGTCGTTCGGCCGGTCGCTGTAGCGGGCCAGACCGTTAATTGCCGAGTAAAGCCTCGCGTCCAACGAATGCCTCCTGCCTGCGGAATTCAGCGCGTTCGACCTCGATCTTCGAGTCTGCTCCTCGAACGTTAAGAATGCATTAAAGACCGTTTCCAATGCTTGACTTCAGGGAGTACAATTATTTCGGTATTCGCCGAAATAAGGCGGAGGAATCGAAGCAATGGATACGGTCTTCCGGGCCTTGAGTGATCCCAAACGACGCGAGATCTTGCGTCTACTTCGGTCGGGCGATATGAGTGCCGGAACGCTTGCCGAGCGATTCCCGGTTGCCCGCTCGACGCTCTCGGGTCATCTGAACGTCCTCAAAGAGGCGGGCTTGGTAGTCACCGAGCGTCAGGGCACGACGATCATCTACAGCCTCAACCTCGCGGTGTATGAGGAACTTGTGTCGGCGATCATGGACTTGCTCGATGTCGGGAAGCGCGACAAGAGCGCTTCGATCAAGGATGGCGTGCGATGAGGATTCGGTGGCAAACGGAGCTTCCCCAGTGGTTGATCATCGCCGCGATGTTCGTCGCGGCAGCGGTGCTCTGGCCCACGACTCCGTCGCGCGTGCCAGTGCATTGGAATGCGTCGGGGCAGGTCGACGGCTATGGCGGTCGATTCGAAGGCTTACTGCTCATGCCGCTCATCACGTTGTCGATCTACGTGCTGCTCCTGGTAATTCCGCGCTTCGATCCAGGACGCGCCAACTACGCGCAGTTCGCCGGACCCTATATGGTGGTGCGCTATCTTGTGCTAGCGCTGATGGGGTGCATCTACGTCTTCACGCTGCTGGCGATCAAAGGCCACCAGTTTGACATGACGCGCGTCATCGTAGGCGTGATCGCGATCATGTTCATCGTCCTTGGGAATTTGCTGGGCAAGGTGCGGCCGAACTGGTTCGTCGGCGTGCGAACGCCGTGGACGCTCTCGAGTAAGCGTTCCTGGGTGCGGACGCATCGTCTGGGCGGCTGGCTGTTTGCGCTGTCCGGAGTGCTGCTGCTGGTCCTGGCCATCGTCGGCATCGGTGCATCGATGATGTGGGTCATGCTCGGGATTCTCGGAGTTCTCGTGGCCGTTCTGGTCGTCTACTCGTATATCGAATGGCGCAATGACCCGGAGAAGACGCCACCCAGTGGCACCTTGCCGGGGTAGGGCGTGGCTACGTGACTTTCGCCGTCATCGACAGACGGCACCAATTCAGACCGGGAACCGTGAAAGGGCGAAGTCAAACTTCGCCCTTTCATCGAGGTTGGGGTGGCGATGTTGCCACATGAATTCGGTGCGAGAACGAGGTGGGCGACGTAGGCGTCGTCCCTACTGCGTGACCAACTCCAGCGCGTGGAGGCCGGCGCCGACGATGGCGTCGACGTCGATCCCAGTAGCGTGATATAGGTCGCCACGCGTGCCCGACTGGCCGAACTCGTCCACGCCCAGCGAGATGACCGGCACACCGAAAATGCCGCCCAGGAACGACAGTGCGTGCGACGCCGCGTCCTGCACCGTCACGATCGGCGCGCGCCGCTCTTCCGGCAGAATGAGCCAATCGAACGACTGTCCACCGTTCACAGCGTCGACACCCTGGCGACGTCGATCTCGGAACAGGCGATAGATCTCACTCGGGCTGGTGATGTTGATGACGTTGGCGGCGATCTCTTCCTCGGCCAGCCGCGCGGCGGCTTCTACTGCTTCAGGAATCATCGTTCCAGCCGCCACGATTTGCACCGTATTCGAGGCGGGCAAGTTCGGAGTCGTCTCGCGCCGGTCGACCAGGCGATACCCACCGGCCAGCACCTGTCGCCGCAATTCCTCTTCACCCAGGCGCTTCAGTGCTGGTTCGATCAACTTTTGGTCGATCGGTTTGGTCGACAGGCGTAAGTAGCTCGACAGACCGTTCTGCCGATCGCTGCAGCGCCGCATCGCTTCGAGCAGGACCCACTCAGTCTCGTTGGCAAAGCAGGGCTCGAAGCTGATCAGACCCGGCAGCTCGACGCCAAGGGAGACGGTGACGCTCGACTGATGCGCGCCACCTTCCGGGCTCAGGCTCACACCGGATGGCGTGCCCGCGAAGATCATCTTGGAGCCCACATAAAGGCTGTAGATGAGCGAGTCGAGCCCACGGCAGACAAACGGATCGTACACAGTTCCGATGGGAATCAGGTGCTGGCCGACCAGCTCGTGACTGAGGCCAAGCTGTCCGATGGCCATGAACATGTTCATCTCGGAGATGCCGAGCTCGATGTGGCGTCCGGCCGGACTCTCGCGCCAGCGCAACAGGCGTGGCCCTTCGCCCTCGTAGTCGGGCTGCTCGGTCGGTGAGAAGATGCCGACGCGGTTGATCCAACCGCCGAGGTGGGTCGAGGTCGCCACGTCCGGAGCCACGGTGACGATGCGGTTGCCGACGCCGTCAAGCTCGGCCAGTCGCGGCAGAATGCGCCCCAGCGCCTCTTGCGTCGACGTATTGTTCGGATGGCGCACGCCGATCGCGTCAGGAATCTGGTCAGCCGTAACGGCGGGCGTCGCCGAACTCGACGGCTGAGCCAGCCGGGCCGCTGCCTCGCGACAGAGCTTGCCTTCGGGCGAATCCGCTGGGAATGCCGCCCATTCGTCGTGATCCGGGATGCTCAAATCCGCTCGAAGCTGTTCCATCTGCTTGTCGGTCAGCAGGGCGGAGTGGTTCATTGGGTCGCCCGCGATCGGCAGTCCCCAGCCCTTGATGGTGTAGGCGAAGAGGACACTAGGGCGATCCGTTACCGCATCGACTGCCTGGAAGCACCGCAACAGTTCGACCAGGTTATGCCCTCCGAGATCGGAGATGATGCCAGGCAGCTTTTCGTCGCTGATCGGCGCCAGCACCCTGGCCAGTTCCTCGCGACCATTGAGCGTCCCCTCGATGAGTCGCTCGCGCAGTGTCGGGCCATCGAGTCGAATCAGCGCCTGATACTCTTCATTGCTCATGTCGTCGATGCGCTGCCGTAGCGCGCCGCCGCCGGGCCGGTTGTAGATCTCCTGCAGCTTGTCGCCGTATTTCGCCTCGATGACGTGCCAGCCCGCCGCGTTGAACAGTGCCTTCAGGCGCCCCGCGCGCACGCCAGGCACTACTCGGTCCAGACTCTGCCGGTTCAGGTCGACGATCCACAGGACGTTGCCGAGACCGCTGAGCGCCTCCTCCGCCACTGCCTCCCAGACGTTCCCTTCGTCCAGCTCGGCGTCGCCAATGACCGAGATGAACCGGTTAGAGGTGGCTTCGCCGAAATGAGCCTGGCTGTAGCGGTGCGCCAGCGCCGCGAATGCGGGAGCGACGGCACCGAGACCGACTGAGCCGGTGGAGAAGTCGACTGGATCCGGGTCCTTGGTGCGGCTCGGGTAGGCCTGCAGCCCCTTGTAGGCGCGCAAGGTCGGCAGATAGTCGCGATCCAGGTTCCCGAGCAGGTACTGCACCGAATGGAACGCTGGCGAGGCGTGCGGTTTGATCGATACCCGATCGCCCGCCCGCAGATAGTGGAAATAGAGGGCGGTCAAGATTGAGACGATAGATGCCGACGACGCCTGATGCCCGCCGACCTTGGTTTTGTCTGGATTTGGCCTCAGGTGATTGGCGTGATGAATGATGTCGGTAGCGAGCCAGAGTACACGACGTTGGATTGAATCGAGAGAGGCAAGTGTTTCAGGATCAATGCTGCTAATGGGACCGTCATCCGTCTTGGGGGCGGGTTGAGCCACGGGTCTCCTCCTGGGGATTGAGTCGCTGAGTCCGGTTGCGCGCCGGTCGCCCTATGGTGACATCTGGCGCGTCCCATGTCCAGCGTTGAGGAGAGCCCGTGGCGGGCAGTTTCGTTAGCTCGAGGACGTCCCTGGAACGTGGACGCCAAAGGCTTGCAGCAGCAGCGTCAATGCCAGGTAGACTAGGATCAGCACCAGGAAGCGCACCAGCACGACGTTCTTCAAATGTCGTGAAACGCGGGCGCCTGCCTGCGATCCGATCAGCACGCCGATGACTGCCGGAGCGGTGACCGATAGGTCGATGATGTTGTGAATGTAGTAGATGAAGGCACTGGCTGAGACGGTAATTCCGACCATGAAGACGCTGGTCGCGGCCGCGGCTTTCACCGGCACGCGCATGATGGCGTTCATGATCGGCACCTTCACCGCGCCACCGCCGATGCCGAGCATGCCTGAAATCACGCCCGCCAGTGAACTGGCTCCAACGCCGATCGGAATCCGCTGCGGAATGTAGGTGACGTCTTCGCTGGCCGATGGGTCGTGGAACTCCTGGCGCAGTCGCATCCGGTCGGGACCGGTGGAAACAGCGTCGGCTTGCTTCTGACGCATGAACATGGCAATGGCCATGCCGAGCAGTGCAATGCCGAAGACTGCGCGCAAAATGTTCGGGGCAATGGCCACTACGATCAGACCGCCGATGATCGCGCCAATGGCGGTGGTCATCTCCATCACCATGCCGAGTCGCACGTTGGTCATGTGGTGCTTCAAATAGACCGAGGTGCCGCCCAGCGAGTTGACCACCACGCTTACCGCGCTGGCGGCGATGGTCGTTTTGAGCGGGACGCCGAAGAAGGCGGAGACGATCGGGACGATGAAGACCCCGCCACCCAGTCCGAGCATCGAGCCGAAGATGCCAGCGACCGCCGAGACGATGATGACACCCAGTTCAGTCAGCGGATGCATCGCCGGTTTCGATCCTTGTGCCGCGGTGGCGCCCGAAAGCCAGGCAACCACGATGCTTCCAAGGATAATGCAGAAGACGACTCCGGCGACCAACGTATAGAGCCGATCTTTCGCCCGTGCGTACGAGATACCCATGTATGCGATCGCGGTGGCGGGCGAGATCAGGAAGACGAGGATGCCAAGCGTCAGAATGCCCGCGGAGTCAAGATGAACGACCTGCGACGGCAGGTGCGTGATGCCGATGACCGGCGTCGGGAGAATCCCGTGCCGAATGAGTCCCACCGCTGACCCGATCAGGATTAGCGCGATCCCAAGCGTGAGCATGATACGCATGACGATCGCCAGATAGGAGATCGCGTCCTCGACCGCGGGTGGGTTCTCGGTGCTGGGTGGTGTGTCTCCAGTTCTTGCGCGCGCTGCTTTGCTCCCCATGCCTTGTCTGATGATCCTCTCGCTGGTCCCCGTAGTGAGAACCATAGCTCGCGATTGTCGCGCCCTGCCTGCCTGATTGATCGTCAACAAATTGCCACGGGCAAGCATAGCACAGACTAGGCCAGCCAAATTCCCGTTGATCACTGCCTCGCGTGAACCGATGCCTGGCACGCCGGTTGCGTACTTGTGGGGCTGTAAAGACGTGACATAACAACAATCTGAGTGCGCCACATGACACACCTGGTATCGGAACAAGGAGACTCGCGGTGAGCATTATCGGATGGATCGTCATCGGCGCGCTAGCGGGTGGAGTCGCGACGTTAATTTCGGGCAGGAATGATGAAATGGGTTGGCTAGTTATGATCGTCGTCGGGATCGCTGGTGCCTTTGTCGGTGGCACACTTTGGGCACTGATCACCGGCGCTACGTTCGTTGCGGGATTTGACCTGCTGACGCTTCTCATCTCGATCGTCGGCGCGATGATTATCCTCTTCGTCGGTGAAATGATCGCGCGCGACGCCTGACGTGAACTCGCACAACGACGGTAATGCGGAACCCCAGCCAATCGGGCTGGGGTTCACTCTTGTATCGATCCCTTTGCTTCGCGCGGGCTACGGAATGGTGATGCGAGACTGCGCTGGTCAGCGGTTCCAGGATGAATCCTTGATCGCCACCGCGCTGGCTGAGAGCAAACATGGCGATGAGTAGCGCCGCTATCGCGTGGCAAGACTGATCGCCGATTTGGCCCAGGTTCAGTTGTCCTCGAAGAAGCGGAGAAGGGACGACTAGTCGGTGGTGCTGAGTTGTGTTTTTCGCGTACTGGATAAGGAAATCAAATCAACCGTCGACCTGCGATTGACGACGTGGCACACCGGTTGCGTTATAGGGTGCCGAGGATCGAGGCGACCGCGCGACAACGCAATGTACGAATGCGCTGAGGTCGCCTGAGGTTTCGGGAAAGGAAACTCTCTATGAGTATCATCGGATGGATCATTATCGGCGCACTCGCTGGCTGGATCGCCAGCATGATTATGGGCCGGAATGGCAGCATGGGCTGGATCGCCAACATCATCGTGGGCATCGTCGGGGCATTCATCGGAGGCCTCATCTGGGCGCTGGTCACCGGCACCGGGTTCATCGCGACGTTCAGCCTTGGAACACTCTTGATTGCCATTGTCGGTGCGGTTGTACTCCTGTTTATCTGGGGGCTGATCGCCGGAAGCCGAACCGCCTAACTTCCTAACCTTTGCTACCAGGCCCAGCATCTTCGCTGGGCCTGCTCTTTGGCTTGCACTACCTACCGATGATTAGGTAGAATACGTGCGGCCGTCACCCTTTCGGGTCGACCGGCGTGGTTTTCCGCTCTCTCGTGGGGGTGTCTGGTTCGTGATCCATGCTATTACCGACTTCTCAGCCTCCCGTCGTGGGAAGTGGATCATTCTCGCCTTATGGCTGCTCATCACCGGCATCGTCGTGCCGCTCGCCCCGCAGCTCTCGAGCGTAACGAGCAACGACGAATCCTCGTTTCTTCCGAGCGGCGCCGAATCAACGCGCGTCGCCGAGTTGGTCAAACAGGAGTTTCCCTCCAACGGCACTCCCGCCATCCTCGTCCTTCGCGATGCCTCCGGGCTGAGCAACAGCGACCTGGCCAACGCGCGGCAGATCAGTGACTGGCTCGTCTCGGGCAAGGCGGGCAGCAACGTTCAGGGTGTCGTCTCGATCTTCACGGTACCACAGGCACGCGATCGGCTCGTCTCCGCCGACAACACCACCATGACTATGGTGGTCAACATCACCGGAGAGCCCGCCAGTGACCCGTATACTGCCACGATTGCCCGAATTCGCGACTATACCAAGCCATTCGATACCGGAGCGCTGCAGGTCAAGGTGAGCGGGCCGGGAGGCCTACTCGCCGATCTGCTCAAGGTCTTCCAGCGGATCGACGGCTTCCTGCTGCTCGTCACCGCCGGTTTGGTGCTGGTGCTTCTCGTGGTGATCTATCGTTCCCCGGTGGTCGCGATGGTTCCCATCTTCAGCGTCGGTTGGGTCTTCAGCCTGGCGAGTGGCATTGGCGCGCTGCTGGCCGAGCATGCCGGACTGTTGGTGAACGGTCAGGCAACCGGCATCATGACGGTGCTCCTGTTCGGCGCCGGAACTGACTATTGTCTATTCATCTCGTCTCGCTATCGTGAGGAGTTGTCGCGCACCGAGGACAAGCATGAGGCAATGCGTAATGCCATGCGTGGAGTCGGTGAGGCCATTCTCTCGGCGGCGGGCACGATTCTCATCGCCACGTTGGCATTGTTGCTGGCCGTCCTGCGCTCCAACCAGGCGCTCGGTCCGCTGCTGGCTATCGCGATTGGCGTCATGCTCCTGGCCTCATTGACGTTGGTCCCGGCGGTGCTCACCATCCTGGGACGGCGCGCCTACTGGCCCTTCGTTCCGCGTTTCGATCCGCGGCACGCTTCGGCGGTCGTCAATCATCGAGTCTGGTCGCGTATCGCCGGAGTCGTCTCGCGTCGCCCTGGTCGCGTTCTCGGCGCCACGTTGGTGGTCTTCCTGGCGATGGCTCTGGGTGTACTCGGTCTGCGGCAGGACTTTGACACCGTCTCGAGTCTGCCAGCGGGCACCGACTCCCGGGCGGGTTTTGAGTTGTTGCGTCAAGGATTCCCGCCCGGCGAACTGGCCCCAACGGAAGCGTACGTGATCTTGCCGCAGGGTTCATCGGTCTACGATTCCGCGAATCTCAAGGCAATTGACGCCGTCACGGCGTCTCTGGCCAATCAGCCCGGTGTCAGCAGCGTCTCTGGGCCTTCGCAACCATTCGGCAGCGACGCTCAGGTTGGCGTGCAGCAGGTGGAGTCGGCCTACAATGCGCTTCCAGATCAGGTCCGGCAGGCGATTCGCAGCGGTTCGTCCTCCGGAGCGCCGAGTTCCGCCAACGATTCGAACTCGGCTCAGGGACAGGCAGCCGGGGTCTTCGCCGCGTCCCAGTCCTTCGTCTCGCCAGACGGCCGAGTGGCCCAGATCACGGTCGTTCTGAAGGAAAATCCATACAGCCTGACGGCCATCGATCAGATTCCGTCGCTGCGTAATGCGGCACGCCAGGCGGCAGAGCAGGCTGGACTGCAACCGGGCTCGGTCCTCATCGGTGGCCCGACCGCCACTAATTACGACACCAAGGTCGCGAACGATCGTGACGAACGCGTCGTGATCCCTTTGATTCTGCTCGCCATCGCGGTGGTGCTTGGTCTTCTCCTTCGCTCTATCGTGGCGCCGCTCTATCTCTTGGCGACGTCGGTGCTGACCTACTTCTCAACACTCGGAATCTCGACATTGGTGTTCGAGCATCTGCTGGGGCAGCCGGGAGTCAGTTCCAGTGTGCCGTTCTACCTCTTCGTCTTCCTGATCGCGCTCGGAGTCGACTACAACATCTACCTGATGGCACGCGTGCGCGAGGAGACGCGGCGCGAAGGTCTGCATACCGGAACCGCCCACGCGCTGGCGCGAACGGGTGGGGTGATCACCTCGGCGGGTATCATCCTGGCGGGAACCTTCGCCGCACTCATGACGTTGCCGCTGCAGGCCCTCTTTCAGCTCGGTTTTGCGGTCTCGATCGGCGTGCTTATGGACACCTTCATCGTCCGCTCGCTGACCGTTCCGGCTATCGTGCTCCTGCTCGGGCGTTGGAACTGGTGGCCGTCACGTGATGCTGGCTCGGTAGCCGTGTCGTCTCCGGAGAGACGTGAGTCGTCTCATGCGTCCGGTTCGGCCGGAGGAGGATCGTCGGATTCGAGTATGGTTGACCATCAGTCAGACGATTGATTGCGATTTGGCCGAGCCCGACGATCGATCGTCGGGCTCGGCTCTGCTGTAGGTTCCCGGGGGCTGCTGTCGTCATGTAAGTGGCTGCCTCCGGAGCTTACTCCGAGCCTTCCACCATCCTTCGCGCTGAACGGTCACGTCGACGACGAGTGCCATGTGCGAGCCTTTGGTCAAGAGATGAACGACGTCGTCAACGTCGGCGAGAACGAATGGCATGCCGACTTCGCCAGCTCGGGTGGTGAGGCGTGTCAGCCGCCGCTTCCGACAATCGCGTCGGCGTCGATCTCGACCAGGTATCCCTCGCCCACGAGCCGGCTGACCTCGAACAGCGTGTTGGCAGGGCGCACGTCGCCGAAGACCTCGTGCAGCGCAGGAGCCATGCGGTCCCAATCATCTGCATTCGCCACGTAGCAGCGGTAACGAACGACGTCTTTCAGCGATGATCCCGCCTGCTCCAGCGCTGCCCCAATCTTCCGCAGAATGAAGCGCGCTTGTTCCTGAGGATCGTTCAAACCGACAATGTTCCCATCGTCGTCGGTCGCGGTCGTTCCCGAGACGAAGACGAAGTTGTCGACCCGTACCGCTCGTGAGTAGCCGACACGCTCTTCCCAGACCGTGCCACTAGAGATATTCTGTCGTTCACTCATTCGTCTGCTCCCACTTCTCGTTTCTCATTGAATACGCATCACGCATGTGTGCGGTCTTGATGGTAAGAGACCGCCCAGGATGCCTCAAGAGTCATCGTGCAGAGGTGTCGAATTTCGGCTGGGCCATTCGTCGTATTGCTGAGAGCGGTAGATGGCTGCTCGTTCTGGTCGCTAGATCTGAAGGAGGATGAATTACATGCGTTACGTTCTGTTGATTCATGGCAGCGAGCAGGCTTACGAGGAACTGACCGACGAAATGCGTGCCGAGATGTATCGCGGTCACGATCAATTCGGCAGTGAGCTGGGAGTGCTCGGCAAGATTCAGGGCGGCGCCGAGCTTCAGTCGGCGGCAACCGCGAAGCTGGTACGGCATCGTGGGGGTGAGGTCCTGACGAGCGACGGACCCTTCATCGAGACCAAGGAGCAACTCGGCGGGTTCTACATCATCGAGGCGGATGACATCGAGGAGGCCATTCAATGGGCGGCGAAGATCCCAGGGACGGATGACACAACGATTGAAGTTCGCCCGGTCGTCATGCACTGATCTACGCTCATGTCGGCGCGGCGTTTCAGCAGTGTCTGCAGTCGTTGACCGAGCGCGGCGCAATAGTCTCTCAAACAACCGCGCAGTTTCATCGATCGACGATGAGCCGTCTGGGTCTACGATCCAGACGGAAACCCGGTGCAGATCGTCGCTACGATTCAGCCGCCCTGACCCGCTCGGATTACGAACAGTTGAAAGGAGCGCTCGTGTGCGTTACCTGCTCATGATCTTCTGTGATGAGAATGTGTACGATCGGATGACCTCCGCGGAACGTGACACCATCTTCGCCGGATATGGAACACTCACCTCCGAATTGAAGTCAACTGGGAAACTGTTGGGCAGCGATGCGTTGCAACCGACGTCGACGGCAACCGTGGTGAAGGTACGGAACGGTGAGACCCTGACGCTCGACGGGCCGTATGCCGAGACCAAGGAACAGCTTGGCGGCTTCTACGAGATTGACGCCGAGGATCTGGACGAGGCCATCAAATGGGCCACGAGGGTGCCTTCCTATGGCAACATGTCGGTGGAGATCCGGCCGGTGATGGCCTTCAATCGAGGTTAGCTGCACAGGGCTCGTGGTCGCGCAACGATCGCGAGCCAACCAGGACGCAATGACGACGACACCCGCGACAATCGAATCGGTTTTTCGCGAGGATTACGGGCTAATCTTCGCCACATTGCTGCGTTATCTCGGGGATTTCAGCCTGGCCGAGGACGCGATTCAGGAAGCGCTGATCGTGGCGCTCGAGCGCTGGCCCGCCGATGGCATGCCTGCCAAGCCAGCGGCCTGGATCGTTACCACGGCGCGTCGAAAGGCCATCGACCGACTGCGTCGAGAGCGCGTGCGGCTCGACAAGTATCGCGCGCTTCTGACTGACCAGATTTCGGGCACGGGCGACGAAACAATGACCGACGACCACGGCGTCACTTCCCTGCAGGACGATCGACTCCGACTTATCTTTACCTGCTGCCATCCGTCGCTCAATTTGGAGGCTCAGGTCGCACTCACGTTGCGAACACTTGGCGGGCTGACGACTGGTGAGATTGCCAAAGCGTTCATCGTGCCGGAAGCGACCATGGCGCAGCGCCTGGTACGAGCCAAGCGCAAGATTCGCGATGCGCACATTCCCTATCGTGTTCCACCAGACGAAGAGCTGCCGGATCGAATCGAAGCGGTGCTGGTGGTGATCTACCTCATTTTCAACGAGGGATACCTGGCCAGCAGTGGAGACGAACTGATTCGCGCCTCGCTTTGCAATGAGGCACTGCGATTGGGCCGAGTTCTCGTGCAACTGATGCCTGACGAGCCAGAGGTGCTGGGGTTGCTTGGACTGATGTTGTTGCACGACTCTCGCCGGGCCGCGAGAACCAGTCCTGACGGCGCACTGGTCACGCTCGAAGAGCAGGATCGTGCCCTCTGGGATGGTGCCGAAATCGAGGAAGGAATCGCGCTGATTGAACGCGCACTGCGCATGGGGCGTGTTGGTCCCTATCAGATTCAGGGCGCGATCGCCGCATTGCACTCTGAAGCGGAATCGCCGGATGAGACTGATTGGGAACAGATTTCGATCCTCTACGCTTCCCTCTTCCGTCTCACGCCCACCGTCGTCGTCGCGCTCAACCATGCCGTAGCGGTAGCCATGTCCCGCGGGCTGGCCACCGGTCTGAAATTGATCGACGAACTTGGCGAGAGTGGCAAAGTCGATGGCTATTATCTGTTCCATTCCGCCCGCGCCGATCTGCTGCGCCGTTTGGGGCGAAGTTCCGAGGCCGCCAAGTCCTACCGCGAAGCGCTTGAAATGGTTGGAAACGGTCTCGAACGTGACTATCTTCTGCGCCGCCTCTCCGAATGCGAGCGTGACCTTTTGCAAGACATTGACATCCCATAAGGCAGAACCGGATCTAATTTAGTGGCTGCGTCGTGGCTCGCAACGAAAGACTGGCGAGCCTCGCTTCCGTCTTTCGCTTTCAATCGCTATAGTGAGCCCATGCATCGACGATTCGGGCGAATACGTCATTCGCTCGGCGACACGCTTCGGGCAACCGGCGCTCGGCTGAGTGGCAACCTCGTTCGTGCGTGGCTCACGAGCAATCTCCCCAATGTCCCATGCGACGAGTTCGGGTCCTGAACGGACCGTGAAAAGAAGGAAGGGTAGGGCGGGTCATGGTTTGGTCAAATGCGGGCACAACACATCGTTCGACGGTAATGGGTAGACGGGGCATGGTCGCCTCGGCACATCCGCTAGCGTCACTGGCCGGGATCCGCGTGCTGGTTTCTGGCGGGAACGCGGTCGATGCCGCGGTTGCCACTATGGCAGCGCTCAACGTGGTCGAGCCATACATGTCGGGTCTGGGCGGCGGTGGCACCATGCTGCTCCATCGCGCCAGTGGCGAGACCGTGATGCTCGACTACTCAGGTCACACACCGGACGCGGTGGATGCCTCCAAACTAAACGCCGAGACGGTCGACGTCGGCCCCAAAGCGATCGTCACTCCGGGTGCACTGGCCGGGTGGCTCGGCGCGTTGGAGCGTTATGGCTCCCGCTCACCGGCTGATCTATTCGCGCCGGCAATCGAATATGCCGAGCAAGGTGTAGCGCTGACCGTCAAGAACGCCATGTTCTATGGTCTGGGTTCCAAACGACTGAATGCTCCCGCTCAGGCTACGTTACTTGCCAGCGGACCTCCGGCGGCCGGCACGATCGTGCGGCAGCCAATGCTGGCCGAGACCTATCGGACGTTGGCGAAGTCCGGGGCGGAAGCGCTCTACCATGGCGACATCGGCAAGCGCATGGTCGCCGCGGTCCAGGCTGCAGGTGGCTTGATGACCGAGCAGGATCTGGCCAATGTCGCCGTGACCTGGCGCGAACCGTCGATCTCGAGCTATCGGGGTTACGAGCTGCGGACTACCTCCTGGCCGATGACCTCGTACGAGATGCAGCTCTCGCTCAACCTTCTTGAGGGCTTCGACCTGGCCGTGAGCGGACACAACAGTGCCAGGACGATTCACACCATGGCCGAAGCCATGAAGCTGTCGATAGCGGATCGCATTGCCTTTGCCGGGTCGCCGGAACCTCCACCTTCGGGACTTCTCTCATCCGCCTACGCGGCGCAGCGCCGTGGACTGATCAATCCAAACGTAGCGCGACCAGTCGAAGGAGATCGCTTCAGCCGCCCGCGACCGGAAGGCTCCGTTCTTCCCGGAGACCCGGGCGATTTCACACGTGAATGCACGACTCATCTCGACGTCATCGACGCGGACGGCAACGCCGTCTCGGTAACGCAGAGCATCGGTGCCTTCTTCGGCTCCGGCTTCATGGCGGGCGACACCGGCATCATGATGAACAACTTCCTCTTCTTCCTCGACATCGAACCTGATAGCCCCAACGTCATTCGCCCACGTGGCCCGATGGCTGGGCCACTTTCTCCGACGATGCTCTTCCGCGACGGGCGTCTCTTACTCTCGATCGGCACGCCGGGTGGATTCGGTATCACCCAGACGACGCTGCAGATGATCTCGAACGTGGTCGATCATGGCTTTGGCGTGCAGGCGGCTATCGAAGCTCCACGCTTCAAGACGCTGGCGGGTACCGAGTTGGTCATCGAAAATCGGATTCCGGCCGCGACGCTCGACGATCTGAGATCGATGGGCCATCAGGTGATGGAGGTCGACGGTTGGTCGCCCGCTGTTGGTGGGGGACAGGGAATTCTGGTTGATCCCGAGACCGGCGCCTACAGCGGAGGCGCCGATCCCCGTCGCGACGGCTATGCCATGGGTTGGTGACTGGGGTTGTTCGGGGGTGTGGTGCGCGATACGGGCATCGCTCACCACGTTCGCGTCCGTGTAACGTGCCTGTGGGTTTGGCATCGCCAGTCGCCTTCAACATTTCTCTTGATATCCAAGGGACCCGCTTCGTCGCCTGGTCTTGAGCCGATGATGTCTCATTCGGCGGCCTCCCGGTTAGAATCGGGAGGCCGCCCTTGCTGTGGGCGGTTGAGTGGGTGGGAAAGGAACTCCTGGTGCGCTTCAGTCTCCGCTTGAACAACGATCTTCCGGTGGCGGACTACGTTGAACTGGCCCGTGTGGCTGAGTCCGTGGGATTCGACCAATTCTGGGTCAGCCATGACCTCTTTGTTCGTAGCGCGCCGGTGATTTTGGCGGCCGTCGCCCAGGCAACCGCATCGATCGAGATCGGGACGTGTATCGTCAACCCATACACGCAGCATCCATCCGAACTGGCCATGATGGCTGCTACGCTCGATGAGCTCAGTGGCGGCCGCTTCAATCTCGGAATTGGTGCGGGATCGTTCGAGTTTCTCAAGTGGATTGGCGTTCCGCAGCGGCGGCCGCTGGCGGACACCCGCAAAGCGATGCAGCAGATCGCAGCGGTACTGGGCGGTGAGCCCGCTCCGGATTGGGAACCAGAAGCATACTTGCGCTTTTCGTCGCGGCGGGTGCCGATCTACCTGGCGGCATTGAGCCCGAACATGCTGCGGCTGGCGGGTGAGCTTGCCGACGGTGTATTGCCGCTCCTCTTTCCACCCGAGCACTACGAAACGGTGCAGCCGTTGATCGCGGAAGGCGCCAGCCAAGCTCATCGATCGCTCGATGACATCGACATCGCTGCTTGCGTCTGGTGCTCGGTCTCAAACGATCGGCTGGCTGCCGAAAACGCCTTGAAGGACAAGATTGCGTATTACGGTCATGCTCTGAGTCCGCTGATTCGACAGCGGCTGGGCGTCACTCAGGACGACTTTCGCCCGATCGAGCACGCGCTGATGACCGAACGCAACCTGGAGAAGGCGCGTAGCCTGGTAGACGAGCGCATGATGCGCATTGGTCTTGTAGGGACGCCGGAAGATCTGATTCCACGGCTGGACCAACTGGTCGAGTTGGGAGTACGCCACCTCAGCTTTGGCCCGCCGCTGGGGCCAGACCCGATCGAGGCAGTGCGCGCAATCGGCGAGGGAATCATCCCACATTTCGTGGGGCGCGAATGATGACTTCCGGCCACTGCCCATGGATCACGTGCCCGCTCATCGTTCGTGGCAGCGACACACTGGTCGCCCGTGAAGACTACCCCCGTCGAGCTATCTACCCTCAAGTTCTCCACGCACGGCCGGAACAATCTCCCGCCCGAAGATCTCGAGTTGCTCAAACTGTCGCGCACCGAGCGGCCAGAAGACGAATGTGTCCATGCGCTGACCCCGATAGAGATGCACCAGATGCGCGATCCAGCCATCGGCATCGAGCAGCGGCGTATTGGGTCGCACGTCGTCCGCGCTATTCGGGCGTCCCGGGAGGTCGATGATCCCCATCAGGTTGTAGAGACCTCGAATCTCTGCTGGCTTGCGGCCAGCCTGCGCCGCGCCTGCGTCGATGTTCTGGTGAACCTCGGGCAGCGCGCTCTCCGGCACGTAGGAGTTCGAGACTGATTCCCCATCGGCCAAGCGCCCGGTCAGTCGCAGCATGCGTGGCTTGGTCGCGCCAATCCAGATGCGAATCGGGTGAGCGGGCTTGGGCCCGAAGCGCGTGCCCTTCAGTTGATAGTAGCTGCCGTCGAAGGTGAAACCACGCTCACTTTGCCACAGCCCGCGAATAATCCGCACGGCCTCGTCGAACGCCGGAACGATGTCCGCTCTTTCGGGCAGATTCCCTCCGAACGCTGCCATGCCCTGGGCGAATCCGCCCGTTCCAATGCCCAATTCAATACGTCCGCCACTCAGCACGTCGAGCGATGCCGCGGCCTTGGCCAGCATGGTTGGTGGTCGCAATGCCAGTGGCGAGACGTTCGTTCCAAGATGAACGCGCTCGGTCCGCGCGGCAATTGACGCCAGCAACATCCACGTGTCCAAGAATCGATCGATATAGGGGTGATCCTGGACCAGGGCCAGATCGATACCTGCGCGGTCGGCAAGCGTGGCGCGTGCGAATGCGTCGCCAAGATCCTGGACTCCCGGGTCGATATTGATGCCAAAGAGCGGTGCTGGTCGGGTCACGATGTCGTCCTTCCAAGTGATCATCCGACGGCTGGCATTCGGGTGCGCAATCCAGGTTTGATCTGCCTGTTGGGATGTGTAACTTGCCAGTGCTCGACTCAATCCTGCGCCGAGGCAGCGGCTTCATCGATTGGTATCAAGTTGTGAGGTTGCTGTAGCGGCATGTGTCAATCTGTAACGCACCATACACCCATGGAGGCATATAGTATCCACAGAGGGTCGATTGCTCTGGTGACAACTGGTCGCTGACCGGTTGAGTGAACATGGAAGGTTCAATGCATGAGCACCACAATCGTCGTGCCCCTATCTGGCCCTCGAACCGACCGCTCGCATCTCTCCGAGCGCGCCATTCCCTATGCGAAGTCACTTGCGCGGCGCACTCGATCATCCGTCGTTCTCGCTTCAGTAGTTGATGTTCCCGCCGAACTCGCCGCCTACTACTCAGCGACCGAAAAAGATGGGACGTCTGACGGTGGCCCGGTAGGCGAGCGATTGCGCTATCTGCAACACGAAGCCATGAGCTTTGGCGACACTCCCGTTCGGACCGTTGTTCGTCTTGGTGATCCAGCAGACGAAGTGATCGCATTGACCGAACACCTGCCTAACCCGATGGTGGTTCTGGCAAGTCACGCGCGGACCGGCGTGGGACGCGCCATTCTCGGTAGCGTCGCGTTTGGCATCGTGCATGGTGTGAATTGTCCAGTGCTGCTCGTTCCGACGCCATCCGGAGAATTCGCGACCCTTTCCCTGCCGGAACGCGGCACGATCCTGGTGCCGCTGGACGGGTCGTTTGCGTCGGAGGCCGCGCTGAATCGCCCACTTCATATTCTGGGGAAGCCCGACTTCGCACTCCATCTGCTCTACGTGGTGGTGCCAGCCACCGACGTCGAAGGAGTTCCGATCGAGGCGTTTATTGGCCCGAAAGAGGAGTGGGCCACGCACTATTTACAGGGCGTCGCCGAGCGCCTGACCAAACAGGGCCAACTGGTGACCTGGTCGGTCAGGGTTGGGGACGTTCCCGAGCAGATCATGTCGGTGGCGGAAGAGATCGAAGCCGACGTGATCGCAATGGCGACCCATGGGCGTCATGGTATCGGCCGAATGCTCTTCGGCTCGGTAACCGAGCGCATCGCGCATGAGGCGACGGTGCCGCTCTTATTGATCCACCCCGATGCGCGGTTGGCCGAGCCAGAGATCGATGATGAACTCGACCGGAGTGGTGATCACTCCGAGTGGACCGCCGATCGACATGCTCCGAAGGTTCCGGTCATGTCCTGACCGACTGGTTCGACATGAAACGCAATGGATTAGGCGTTCGCGGTCAGTCCGCGAGCGCCTGTGTCGTCTCAGCCTTCCGCAGTGGAGAGAAGATCGGACTGCGGCGCACCTGAATTACCGTGATCGCGGCGATAGTTCCCGCCGCGACATTGATCAATAGCGAGGGCACGTAAGAGCCCGTCTGATCGTATAGGAATCCCGTCAGCGCTGATCCGACTGCGCTTCCAAGCGGCATCACGGCGTACATTAGACCGAAGATTGCCCCGAGCGAGCGCCTGCCGTAGATGTTGGCGCACAGGGCCGAGGTCAATGGCACGGTCGAGCTCCAGGAAAACCCGATAACGGCCATGGCCACCAGCATAAAGATCGGATTGCTCTTCGCCAGGAAGAGGAGTCCAAAGCCGATACCGCGCAATAGGTAGATGAGCGCGAGCGGTATGGTTCCACCAGAACGATCTGACCACCATCCGGTCGTCAACGTTCCGACGATGCTAATGCCGCCCATCATCGAGAGTGCGAAGGCCGCCAGACCCTTGTCGATCGAGTTCACGTTGGCGTAGTCGAAGAAATAGGTCATGATCCACGACATGGTGAATCCGCAGACGAAGAAGCCGACACCGAGTTGCCAGAAACTCACGGCCCGCAGCGCGATGCCCAGTGAACAACCAGCGACCGGTTCTGTTTCGTCCGTGGTGACTTCTCGTTCGCGCAGCAGCCAGAGGATGAGCGGTGCACCGATACCGAGAAGCAGTGCGGCGACCACGAAATAGCCGTCGCGCCAGCCGATGGTGCCGACTAGCAGTGCCAGGGCCGGGACGATCACCAGTTGACCCAGTGGACTCCCCATGCTGACGACGGAGAGGGCGGTGGCCCGACGCCGCTCGAACCATCCCGCGACCAAGGGTGTGATGGTGACGGGAGAGACGGCCCCGAGTCCGAGTGCAACCAAGACCCCATAACCGATGATCAGCGTCAACGTCGAGTGGGCTTCGGCGGTCAACATCATGCCAGAGGCGATCAGCGCGAGACCGACCGCGGCCACGGCGCGGGCTGGTAGCCGGTCGACGAGCCAGCCGACCAGTGGTTGGGCGGCGCCGACAACCAACACGTTCATTGAGACGATCAAACCGAGTTGAGCATGGCTGAGCGAGAATCCGTTGCGGATCTGATCGAAAACGAGCCCGACCATGAAACGACCGCCGGCCGTGACGGCCAGGACGAACGTCGCTCCGATGACGATACTCCAGCGTCTCCACTCGTCGGTGCGAGAAGTCGGTGTCGTGGATTCCACCAGTTTAGTTCCTCTTATTCATCGTCCAACGCGGCACCAGCGCGCAGCGTCTGCAATGTGCCCGGAAGAATCGTCGCGTCAACTGATTTGACCTACCCCAAAGCAACGAAGCAAACCTGATCCCGGGAGAGTATAGCGAAGCATCTCCATATTGACATGACAGATCCGAGCCGACGCGGGCCGCCACCGCGCTTATTGCTATAATCAGAGGTCTTGAGTCGGAATGCATTGATATCCTGCACGACTCGGAGCGTGGCGGGTGACCCTGCGCCGCGTAAGATCGAATCGTGAGCCAAGAACGAGCAGAAGGAGCACCACCGGTGGCGTCATCTGAACTGGCACGGGAGGTCCGCCGCCGACGGACGTTCGCAATCATCTCGCATCCGGACGCAGGCAAGACGACCTTGACCGAGAAGCTACTCCTGTACGGTGGTGCAGTGAATCTGGCTGGCTCGGTGACGGCCCGTCGCCAGCAGCGTCAGACGGCGTCGGACTGGATGTCGCTGGAAAAGGAGCGTGGCATTTCGGTTTCGTCGACCGTACTGCAGTTCGACTACCGCGGCTATCGCGTCAATTTACTCGATACCCCGGGCCACCAGGACTTCTCTGAAGATACCTACCGAACGCTGACGGCCGCCGACAGCGCTGTGATGGTGCTTGACGCTGCTCGCGGGATCGAACCACAGACGCTCAAGCTGTTTGAGGTCTGTCGCATGCAGCGTATTCCAATCTTCACGTTCATCAACAAACTCGATCGTCCGGCTCTCGATCCTCTGTCCCTGCTCGACGAGATCGAGCAGACTCTGGGTCTCGACGTCTGCCCGATGAACTGGCCGATCGGTGACGGAACCGAATTTCAGGGTGTTTACGATCGAGTAAACGAGAAAGTGCACCGTTTCGGGCGTACCGAGCATGGAGCGCGTCGCGCTCCGGTGCAGATGGCTGGTATCGACGACCCGAGGCTGGACGAACTCCTCGGTGCCGGGCCGGCCGCGAAGCTGCGCGAGTCGGTTGAACTGGTCGAGGTGGCCGGATATGAGTTCGATCGCGAGCGAGTGCTGGCGGGCGAGCTGACGCCAGTCTTTTTCGGCAGTGCGCTGACCAACTTCGGCGTGCAGCTCTTCCTCGATGCCTTCGTCGAGATCGCGCCGCCGCCGCTTCCTCGTGAGACCGCAACCGGCCAGGTGCACGCCGAGGATGACGCCTTCTCCGGCTTTGTGTTCAAAGTGCAGGCGAACATGGATCCGCGGCATCGCGATCGAGTGGCCTTTTTACGTGTCTGCTCAGGACGGTTCGAGAAGGATATGCCGGTTCGCCACGTGCGGCTAGGCCGTGAGATTCGTCTTAGCCGCCCAATGAAGCTCTTCGGACAGGACCGTGAGGTCGTCGAAGAGGGGTACGCCGGAGACGTAATTGGCCTTATTAATCCCGGCACCTTCGCTGTGGGCGATTCGGTGACGACCACCGACCACGGTGCCTTCGCGGCGATGCCTCGCTTCCAGCCGGAGCACTTTGCCCGGCTGCGCAACGCCAAGACCGATCGTTACAAGCAGTTCCAGCGCGGACTCGAGCAGATCGAAGAGGAGGGTGGAATTCAGCTCCTCTATCCGCTCGATTCGGGTAGCCGCGAGCCGATTCTGGCGGCGGTCGGAGCGCTGCAGTTCGATGTCGTGCGCTATCGCCTCGAGAACGAATACGGCGTCGAGACGATTCTCGAGCCGCTCGGCTACGAGCTCGTGCGCTGGATTACCGGCGATCCTGAGGAGATCCGGGAGATGGGTTCGCGTCGCGGCCGCTCACGGGCTGAAGACCGGGACGGAAACACGGTCATGCTCTTCCGCAATCAGTGGGATCTCGATTTCGCCATTCAGGATCACCCGGATGTCAGCTTTTCCGCCGTCGGCGGCATCCAGGCAGCCCTGGAAGGCGCACGCACCTCGGCGAGCGTTCTGTAGCGGAGCAGCTTGCCTGTTCCCGTCGGACGGAGAGCTTGGTCGTTTCTCGGCTGCGAGTCGACTCCAGCGTGATTCCACGCGATGGCTCCTTGTAGGCGATTGTGCTCGTATGGGGGTACTCGAAAATCCGCCACCCCCACTCTGTATGCCCCCCTAAAATCGTCCTCAGTACAAGCTGCTCCATTACCAACCGCCGCGATGTGTCAAATGGGTGGGTAGACAGCTGTGACCGGGCACGGTCACGCTCGACGTGACAGGTTGCGAGTCGACATACCGTGATGGGTCGAGGTCTATTGGAATAATTCTCGACTCTAATCAAAATCGGTCGGCAGCGTGGGATCGCGGTGAAGTGCGAAGAGGCGGCTGATCTGACTGGCCAGCACGCGCTCGACCGAGAGTGGTGGCAGGTCATCTTCGGGAAAAAAACCGACCCCGCTCGTCTCCAGGCTGGTGCGGGGCTCTCCGCCGAGAAGCGAGCAATCGAAGAAAAGCTTGTAGACGTGGAACGCCATCGGAGGATGAGGATGCTTGTCCCGATCGTAGAGCGCGAGCAAGCGATCGACGCGCACCTCGAATCCTGATTCTTCCAGCGTCTCTCGCGCGACCGCTTCGGCGGGTGACTCGCCAGGATCAGCCCAGCCTCCCGGCAGCGACCAGAGCCCGTCGTCGGACGCCTGCACCAATAAGATGGTCTGATCGCGAAAGACTGCGCCGCGGACGTCGATCTTCGGCGTGGTGTGTCCGACCTGGTCGGCGAAGAGTGCTTCCAACTGCGCGATGCGCTCGTCATCCTCATCTGCCATCATGCGCGCCGCGATCTTGCCAAGCTGTACGTAGCGTTCGATGTCGTATGGATCGTTGGCGTAGCTCAACCCCGTCTGTCCGATGGATTGGATCTCGCGAGCCCACTGCAGTCGTTTTGGCAGCACTCATATCTCCTCGTCAGGGTCGGGAGCTTCCCTGCGGATTCCACGTGGCACAAGCCTACTCGGTCGATAGCTTAAACAAGACGACACCTGGGGTTCCCCAGGTGTCGTTCAAACGCACTTCACTGTGATCTTGAATCTCTCGTCAGCGCCGGCACTATCCGGCTTCGTGGATGACGATCAGGTCCTCGCCGCGCTCGAGTCAGCTTTGAGGAACCTCGAAAAATGGTCCGGCACCGACATACTGAGAGTCCGGCGGAAATTCCAACTCCAGCACCGCTCCTTTCGCGTCAAACCAGCGGTGAAACTACCGCAACTTCGACACTCTTGGTCCGGTATCGTTGCCGCGAGGCCAACCCTCGCTACCTCCATACTACTCCCGAATGCACAGATTCGCAAGGTACTGATGGTCAGTCGGGATCGTCATAATCGGCTATTGTTCGAGCCCTCAAGACTCGAATTCTGAACGGAAACACGACGGTTCAACGTCGAACGGCTGCCGTCACATGCCGCTTGCGCTCGAAATACTCGCTGTACCCTCCGGGATAATCGTGAATCTCGCCGTGCTCTAATTCCAGCGTTCGGCCGCAGGTTCGGTCCAGGAAGTAGCGATCGTGCGAGATCGTCAACACCGTTCCGTCGAATTCGTCGAGCGCGGCCTCCAGCACCTCTGCCGAGTCGATGTCAAGGTGGTTGGTTGGCTCGTCGAGGAGCAAGCAGTTAACCCCGCTGAGGGTCAGGTCGAGCAGTTGCAGCCGGCTCTTTTCCCCGCCACTCAGAACGGATATCGGGCTACGCGCTTGGCGATAGTTGAACAGAAAGCGGCCCAATTTCGCGACAACCTGCTCCTCACGCAGGGCATGGCGCCGTCGGATGAACTCGATCGGCGTAAGCTCCAGGTCAAGCGTTTCATGCCCCTGGGCGTAGTAGCCCAGTCGAATCGACGGACCGACCCAAACTTCGCCTTCAGTCGGCTCATCCAGACCGAGCAGCAGGCGGAAGAGGACCGACTTGCCGGTTCCATTCGGGCCGATGAGTCCGACGCGTTCGCCACGACGGATGGTGAAGCTCACGTCCAGGAAGACCAGGTCGTCGTCGAATTCCTTGGTCAGGTGTCGCGCCTCGATTACCTTCTGACCGCCGCGCTGCTGCGCCTGGAACGAGAGAGCCATCTTGCGCCGTTCAAGGACCGGTCGCTCCACCTTGTCCATCTGGTCGATCTGCCGCTGTTTATTGCGTGCCTGTTTGATGTGACGCTCGTCGACCACGATGCGCGCCCATTGCTCGAAGCGCGCAATCGCCTCTTCGAGCCGTTTGATCTCCTTCTGCTGCGAGACATAGTCTTGTTGTTGCTTCAGCAGCGCCATCTCGCGTTGGGTCGCATAGCTCGAGTAGTTGCCCTGGTAGGCAGTCAGTTTGCCGTCGGACACCTCGACGATCTGCGAAACGGTGTCGTCCAGAAGATAGCGATCATGCGATACGAGCACAAATGCGCCACTAAACGATTTGAGTACCTGTTCCAGCAGTGCTTTTCCGGAGATGTCCAGATGATTGTCTGGCTCGTCGAGCAACAGCAGATCGGGCTTGGCGATGAGACAGCGGGCCAAACCCACCAGCTTGCGCTGGCCGCCACTCAGCTCTGACAGCGGTCGACTGTGCAGCTCGATCGGTAGACCGAGATCGATCAGCAGGCTTTCGGCGTCGGTGCGAAAGCGCGTGCCTCCCTGCTCTTCATAGCGTTGAAGCAGTGCGGCCTGCTGGTCGATCAGACGGCCAAAGGCCTCCAGATCTCTACTGAGGTCTGGATTGGCTAGATCGGATTCGATCTGCTCCAGCTCCGCTTCCATTTCCAGTAGGTCGGATCTACCGATCACGACCTCGTCGTAGGCGGTGTCGAGTCCGTCGCCTGCATACTCCTGCGGCAGATAGGCGCAGACAGACTCACGGC
This sequence comes from uncultured Chloroflexia bacterium, assembly GCA_963782955.1. Classification (GTDB taxonomy): domain Bacteria; phylum Chloroflexota; class Chloroflexia; order Thermomicrobiales; family Thermomicrobiaceae; genus CALAGB01. The sequence goes on from CAWALJ010000006.1 coordinate 379,318, forward strand.
GCAAGGTCCGTTCGCCTCCTTGCGGCTGATCCACACCCGCCAGTACCTTGAGCAGGCTCGATTTTCCGGCCCCGTTGGGTCCGACCAGTCCGACCTTCTCATTGTCGTTCAGGCTGAGACTCACACCGTTGAGCACGATGCGCGTGCCGAAGCTCAGTTCGATCGACTCTAATCTGGTGAGTAGCACCTTATCTCCCTGTTCGCTCCCCGTTGACGTGAACGCAAATAGTGCGTAAGGCCTCGGCCGGCGGATTCGCCACGGGAGCAACAAAAAACGCCGCTGGCCAATGCATTGGCCCACGACGTTCGGTGTTCTGCTCAAGTTGTGTGGCGGTCTCGTCGATCCGAATCGTCAGTCCGAAGATATTGCTGGGGACCCGCCGTCACACTGGTGAAGTACCGAAAAATGGGCACAATGCGACATAGCAGGCCCCCAGATGCCTGACTTCCGTCTCACGTTTACCCACTTTTGGCGATCCATCGCCAGCACGATCACGGTGATCTCCGCATTCAAGATTCTGGATTGCGCGAATCGACATTCACCACGAAATCAAGGACAACATCGTAGCATGCGTTCGCGCGGGTCGCAAGTCGTGGCGCGGGTTGAAACGTCGTCGGTAAGGGAGCGGAGAAGGTCTCGGCATCTTGCCGAGACCTTCTCCAGTATGCGTGCGCTCACAGATTGCCCGAAGGCGCCCGATTAGGGCGTCGGGGCAGTGACGGTCACAGCGACTTTCTGCTGCGCGCCGTCGAATGACGCCGTGACAGTGACTGGAGTGTCAGCCGAAACGGCGTTGGTCTGCACCGTGAAGGTCACCTGATCGGCCCCTTCCGGAACGACCACTGAGTCCGGCACCGAAACGGCCGCATCACTGCTCGACAGTGCGACGATGACGCCCCCGGCGGGAGCGGGACTGCTGAGCGTGACGGTCCCGGTTGCCTGGGTGTCGGCGGCGACAGACGTGGAATCGATACTGACGCTGCTGAGTAGATTTGGCAGAGGAATCGTTGGATTGATCTCGGCCGTGAGCACATAGTGCCCAGCCGGAGCGCCACCGATACCCGCCAGTTGCACGTAGTAACTCTGTCCGGCCGTCACGTTCACGTGCATGATGGAGGACCAGGTCGGCAGACCACCCATGGTTCCAGCGTCTGGTCCCGTGTGCTCCTCGTTGTGCAGTGTCCAGTTGATGTCGTTACTGTTCGTGCTTCGCAGCGCATCACCGTTGTTGTCGCAGCCAACCGGCGTGCCGAGGTTGCTGACTCCACCCGATCCGGGGTCGTTGTAGAGCGCCAGCACGCTGTCGAAATTGGTGCCCGCGTTTGCCGTGCTGATGGTGAGAACGCCGGTCTGATTCGCCGTGAACTTGAACCAGACGCTGTTTTCCAACATGATGCTGTGAGCACTGCGCAGGTTCCCGAGAGGATTGGTTCGCCGGACTCCATGGTCGCCAGGTTCGTGTCGCCGATGGCACCCCCTGGGATATCGAGATTCGCCGCGTCGGCGAAGTTGTCGTTGTAGACGCCGGTCGGAGGCGCTGGTGCTTTCACGGTGAGGTTGGCCGATTGCGTGATGCCATTCAATGAGCCTTCGATGGTGATCGCCACGTCGGAGGTAACCGCGTTCGTTACGACGTTGAATGTGGCGCTACTGGAACCAGCTGGGATGGTGACGCTGTCGGGTACCTGAGCCACACCGTCGTTGCTGCTCGTGAGATCGATCGTCTCGGCCTGGCAGCCAATCCCGCCTCCGGCAAGCGTGACGGTCCCGGTGACGTTGTTGCCCCCCTCGACGCTGGTGGCGTCCAGCGTGAGCGAATCGAGCGCGGGTGCCTGCATGACGGCGAGCGTTCCGGGCAACGAAAGGTAGCCAGGCGAGCGGGCGCCGATGGTGACGAACTCATCGGCGGCGACGCTGTTGGCCGTGATGCTGAAAGTCGCGGTCTTCTGCCCCTTTGGCACCATGACGGTCGAGGGGACCGTAACGGCCGCCGCGTCACTCGCGGTGATCGTGAAGGTGGCATCTTGCTTGGGTGCAACCGAAAGAGCGATGGTTCCGGTGGTCGTTCCGCCACCCGTCACCACCATCGTCAAAACCGAAACACGCGCCACAGGCCGTTCGATACCGCCACCCCGAGGACCGCCATTCCCTCCGCCATTTCCCGCGATCGGTGCGGCCGCGACGACGCTGGCCGACATGGTCGGATTCGCGGTGGAACACGCTGCCGCCACCACGAGTCTCGCGGTCTTGGTGCTATCACCGGCCTTCGCGGTGATCGTCACGAGCGTATCCTGATCCACCGCGCTGGTCGCAATCGTGAACGTGTTCGTCCCTGACACGGTGTTCACCGTGGCCGGAACCGAGGCGATCGTTGGATCGCTGCTGGTTAGCGAGACCGCTCCGCCGGTTGTCGTTGACAGCGTTCCGGTGGCCTGACTTCCACCAAGAACCGCGATGGGGCTAATCTGCAGATCACTGATATTCACAATCGGTGAGTAACAGCTTGGGCAGCGGAATCGTCCCGCTCCCGCCACCATTTCCCCACCGTTCTTCCGGTTCCCTCCACTACCGTTGCCATTCGACGATCCGTTGCCGCCACTGTTACTGCAGTCCGCGTGTCCCGCGTTCTTGACAAGTTTGTGGTCGGTGGTGCCATCGACGGTGACTACGTGATAGGCCTCGGTTGCTTTCAGGGAGACGTTGAGCGATGAAAACTGCTGGGTCGTGAGCGCCTGGCCTGAGCCGGTGTCGTACAGGCTCACGTCCACGGACGCTGTCTGCTGGGGCTGAATCACGACGCCCAGCACGTCACCGCACGGGCTGTACTGCCACCAGCCAGAGACCAGACTCGGGTAGGCGAAGGGGTGAGATGCACCTGTCGTCAGGTTGACCAGCACGACGTCGGCGCCATCCTGGCCATCGACCGCGTCATAGACGAAGCTCGAGTCCTCTTTGCTTGGGCCAAATCCCCAGGCCGCGCTGCCGAAGGTGTCCTTGCCTTTGCCAGAAGGCGCGTACAGCGTGAACGAATTCTGGTAGACAAGTGTGTTGGTTCCTGCCGCGGCTGGAACGACAGCGAGATCAGCGTGAGATCCGTTGCTGATGGCAGCGGTAGCGAAATAAACCCCATGTGGGCTGAAAGCGACCGACACGCCGCCATATGCGCCGTCCGCACGCCAGACTTGCCGGTGCGCACTCAGGTCGTAGAGGATGACCGTGGTCGTGCTGTTCCCGGTGGTCGCATTGTTCACGCCGGTCCAGAGAGCGAGACGTGAATCATCCGGGCTGAATCCCCAGTGCGTGTTAGCGGATACCTGATCGTTGTAGCCTGTGTCACCACTGGTCGCGTTAATAGCGGTCACCTGGGTGAATTGTGAGTTTGCCGACGCCGACACCAGGAAATATTTCCCGTGCGGGCTAAACCCGAGGGCGACGTCCGTGAGATAGCTATTGCTCCAGACAACGTGACTCGGTGTGGCCGCCGACAGATCGTAGAGATCAACCGAGCTTCCTGCGGAACCTACTGCCCAGACGGCAAAACCACTGTCGTTTGGACTGAATCCAGCGTGGAAGTCGCTGGTCAGTCCCGTCAGATGCAGCACGGTATTGCCACTCTTGGCATCGGTAACGGTTAGCGTCGTACTCGTGATCGCCAGCGCGTACGTGCCCTTGGGGGACGTACTCCCCTCTTTGGGCTTCGACACCGCGGGGCTCTTTGCCGCGGGATTGACGTAATCGCCGGCACAGCCGCAGCTCGACGCGGCTCGCGCGACTGGTGGATCAGACACCGAGAATATCCCCGCGCCCGAAAGCGTGATAATGGCGATCACTGTGAACAGTGAAAGCAATCGTGAACGATGCATCTCGTCCGCCCTCTCTCCGCAGTCCGCATCAGCGTGTGAGTAATCGAATGCACGCCGATGCCGTATTGATGTCTTCCGCTCTGATCCCAGACTACCGAAGGGGCGTTATTCGACCGTTATTTGATGAGTCCAGCCCGAAGTGGCTTGGTGAATGGCGTGAACCGCGTCGCTTCGATATTCAGCATAGTGACAAGGATTTGGCACTTTCCTGCCGTTCGGGAATGGTTCAAACTGCGAGGGACCGACGCAGCGCAAGACGGCATGTGTCTTGCCGATTCTCCTGAGGTTGTCGAACACAACGTGCGGATTGCCGTGAGACTCCGCGGTATAGGAGCCGCCATCGGTTATCCTGTCGAGAACCGCAAACGTGCGATGAGACAATCATTGGGTCGACTTCGAAAAGGGGGCGTGATGACCTTTCCGCTGCGCATTGGTATTGGAACCGGAAACCGACTGCCATTTCCTGAATTGGCTCGCCAGTGGCAATACATCGAGGATCTCGGGCTCGATTCTGCCTGGGTGGTCGATCACTTCATCGCGGGCGACAATGAGTCGACCCCGTATATGGAAGCGTGGTCGCTCATCGCATCGCTGGGCGTGCTGACCAACCGGATCCGGTTCGGCATCCTGGTGAGCGGCAACACCTATCGCAATCCTGGTCTGCTGGCCAAGGAAGCAGTTACCATCGATCACGCCAGCAACGGTCGTGTCGAGATTGGTATCGGTGCCGGCTGGATGGAGCGGGAGCATCACGCTTATTCCTATGAGTACCCATCAGCCGGAATCCGCATCGAGATGCTCGAGGAGTCGGTACAGATCATCAACAGTCTGATGACTGAAGAGCGCACCACCTTTGAGGGGAAGTACTACCAGTTCAACGACGCGCCGTTCGAGCCCAAGCCACTGCAGAAGCCGAGGATTCCAATCATCATCGGCGCGTTCAAGCCGAAGATGATCGCATTGGCTGCCCGCTACGCCGATACCTGGAACACGCGTGGTACGCCGGAGCATGTCGGTCCGCTGGCAGAGCAGTTCCGCGCCGCCGCCCGCAAGATCGGACGAAATCCAGACGACATTCGCATGTCGGTCTACACCTGGGCGCATCCGTTCGAGTCGGAGGATCAGTTCCGCCAGACCGTCGACGCCTATGTGAAGCTGGGCTTCAGCGAATTGGTCTTCCCAATGCCGCCGCAGGAGTTCCGTCCGGTGATGGAGCGCTGCGCGCGCGACGTTATCCCTGAGTTGCGCCGCATGAACCAGTAGCTTCTGGTGCATGGCAGATGCGGAATAATCAGTCAACCAGGACGTTAACAGGACGTGACGGCGCCCGGAGTAGCTGGTCGCCCCGTTTTCCCACCATGAATTGAACTGGAGGCCGAAATGCTGGCGGCTGAACGATATCAGCAAGCACCCTCAATTGATGACTATCTCGCGCAGATGACACAGAACCATGACCGTTGCGTCGCGAATATCGAGCAAACCATGATCGACGCCAAGGATCGGGAATTCTTCTCGGCGCACCCGCTCCGCGTACTGATCCTGACCGAGGAGTGGTGCATCGACTCGACGCAGTTCGTGCCGGTGATCACCAGGTTGTCGCGTGAAGTGCCGGGTATCGAGATTCGGGTGCTCAAGCGGGACGAGAACAAGGACCTGGCAGACAATTACCGCCGCAAAGACGGTTACCAGGCAATTCCCGTCTTCATCTTCTTCGACGAGAATATGCACGAGCTGGGCTTCCTGATCGAGCGACCAGTCAAAGTGACCGAAGAGATGGCTGCCGAGACGCGCCATTTCCAGCAGGCGAATCCAGACCTGCCCGGTATTACCCGCTCGTTCGATCGCATGCCGGACGAGACCAAGGCTGCCGTGAAGGCGCACTCACAGGAGTGGCGCCGCGGCCAGCAGGATCGGTTCGCGCGCTACTTCCTCGATGAGGTGGAGGAGATTCTGGAGCACGCCTTCCAGGAGCAGACCGTCTAGCGTCTGACCCGATTCAGTACCCTGTGGTTTGACACGTCAAGCAGGCGCCCGTACGATCAATACGGGCGCCTCTTTCGTGATTGATGGCGCCTCAACCATAGCGTAAGCGTGGCCCCGGACGGGTCAATCTCTTTCCAATTTGGTGTCGGAATCACCGGTGAGGATCTCCCAATGGCCGATGAGTCGCAGCCAGGGATTCGCGAAACGACCTACAAGCAGCCTGGTAGTCGCGAGCCTGCTCCCGCGACCGAAGTAGTGCGCAACTCCGTGCAGAACGTGGAAGCCCAAACCGTCATCATGAAACGCGGGAGTGCGCAGTCGATCTCTGCAGAGCGCGTGACGATGCAACGTGCCGCCGCGCGGTCGGTCGATGCCAAGAGCATGCAGATCGAGGGTAGTGCCGTCGCGCGTGTCAACAGCGAGCGCGCCGTAATGCAGGGATCGTCGTCTAGCCAGATCTCGGCTCGCGAACTGCGTATGGTTCGCAGTCAGGCCGGAGTCGTCGTGGCTCGCGAAGCCCATTTGGAAGGGTCGCGCGTGCTGCTGTTTGCCGGGCGAGCCGATGGTGACGTGCAAGCGGTACTGACGGTGCCGTCCGCTGCGGCGCTGGGAGCCGCGATTGGCATGGGCGTCACGATCGTCATTGCCGTGCTACGAGCCGTGTTTCGGAGAGGATAAGGACTATGCGTCTACTGGGAACGCTCGTCTACTTCGCATTCGGGGCGCTCGTTGGCGCGGCCGTTGGGGCGATTGCAACCGCCATGCTGACTCCACAGAGCGGTGACGATCTGAAGGTCCGTATCCGCGAGCGAATCGACGAAGGTCGCGTCGCGCAAGCTCGCGCCGAGGCCGAAATGACTGAGAGCATGAAGCGGCACTTTCGCAACAAGGTCGGCGATCCGGATGCCATGACCGGGGCCCAACCGGCGTCATCGCGCTAGCGTCTGGCGATCATTCTCGTTCGTCCTGCTGGCAGTTGACCGGCGTTGCGTCCTCTGAGACAAGGAGTCCGATGCTCGTTGACCTGCCATCGAATCTACGTGACGCGCTACAGCAGCTTTCACGATCTGTCCCCTCTACGCAACTGATGAGAGCGGCGTCCGATCTCTCTGTCCGCTATCGAGAGGGAACGGCAACCGGCGTTCCGGTCGCCCGTGGTGCCGAAGACGTGGCGGCTTACGCGGCCTATCGCTTCCCGGCGACCTATGCGGCCATCGTCGCCGCGCTTCAGGCATTGAAGGAGCAGCGACCGGGCTGGACACCGACGACGGTGCTGGATCTCGGTGCTGGTCTAGGCGCCGGACTCTGGGCGGCAGCCAGCCTCTGGCCCGATCTGCAGCAGATGACCGGCGTCGATGTCGTGCCCGAGATGATCTCGGCCGGTCAACGTCTCGCCGAGTCGTCTCGTCATCCGGCGGTTCGCTCGGCTAATTGGCTTCAGGCCAACCTTCAAACTGCGCCGAACCTGCAAACACACGATCTGATCTTGATCGCTTACGTGCTGGGTGAGATCGATCCACTGAGGGTCAATGATCTACTCAATCGCGCTTGGATCGCAGCCAGATCTGCGTTGGTGATCGTCGAGCCGGGAACTCCGGCAGGGTATCGCCGAGTGCGTGAGGCTCGCGAGTATCTTGCCGGTCGCGGAGCTCACTCGCTGGCCCCCTGCCCGCACGACCCGCCCTGCGAGGTTCCGGACGAGGATTGGATGCACTTCGCGGTGCGGCTGCCGCGCAGCAAGCTGCAGCGTTCGACCAAGGGTGCCGACATGAGCTACGAGGATGAGAAGTTCTCCTATGTTGCGCTGGCACGCGAAGCGCCTAATCACACGTACTCGCGTATCCTGCGCCATCCACAGATCCGAAAGGGGCACGTTTACCTGCAGCTCTGCACCCCAGATGGCGTGAAGACGGTCGTCGTTTCAAAGCGAGACGGCCAGCTCTATAACCGTGCTCGCAAAGCCTCCTGGGGCGACGTGTTCGAGTTGCCGGAAAGCTGATACGACGCCCGAGCGGGTACTCGGCTCGCCGGATGCACCTCGCCCTGACAAAGCTGGCATGGTATCGGTTGCCGAAACAGCAGACCGTCGCCTTCACGAAGTGGGATCCGGAAAACTGTGGGGCGTGAGATAGCACTGGGCGGAGTCGGTTTCTCGAACTCCGCCCAGTTTCCGTGTCAGATCAAGTTGCGATCTTTGCTCAGCTGCCGCGCAGGATTGACCAGGTCGAGGGCATCTCGCCGACTGGCACCTCGATCAGGGTCGGGCCGGTGCTCTTGAGCGCGCCACGGAGCGCGTCGCGCAATCCCTCTGGCCCGTTGGCCCGCACACCATCCATGCCGAAGGACTCGGCCAGCTTGACGAAGTCCGGGTTGAGCAGATCGGAGCCGATGGTGCGGCCGTTGAAACGCTCTTTCTGGATGCGACGTACGTTGCCGAACGCGCTGTCATTGAAGACGATCAGCACGGCCGGAATGTTGTGGCGCATCGCGGTCGAAAGCTCCTGTATCTGATACAGGAAGCCGCCGTCACCGCAGACCGCCACGACGCGCTTGTCCGGATTCCCCACCTGCGCTCCGAGAGCGGTGCCGATTTCGAATCCGAGCGTTCCCTGGTATCCAGCGCCAATGTAGCTTCCTGGTTTGTAGACCGGGAACCCGAGGTTGCTCCAGTAGCCAACCTGCGTCATGCCACTGATCAAAATGTCGTCCTCAGACATCTCCTCGCGGATCGTCAGTCCATACGAAGCCTGTGGCTGCACCTCGAAGACGACGTCGTTGGCCCGCTCCTTGACTGCGCTGAGCTCTTCCTCGCGTGACTCGCGCGATCGATTGTGCTTTGCGACGCGGTCGACCAGTGCCCGCAGCCCGAGATTGGCATCGCCCACGATGCCGATGTTTGGCGTGCGGTTGCGACCCACTTCGGTGGGATCGATGTCGAGCTGAATTACCGTCTGCTCGTCGGTCGGCCCCCAAGGCGAGGTCGCTGGCTGCAGGAACCGCGTGCCAACCGCGAAGATGACGTCTGAATCGGCTACCAGTTGGCGGCCGCCGACCACCGAATGAGCCAGGTAGCTGTGGTCGGAGATGGCGCCCTTGCCCTCCGAGGTCATCACCACCGGTGCCTGCAGCATCTCAGCAAGCTCACGGAGCGCGTCGGAAGCCTGGGCCAGCATGATTCCGCCACCGGCGAAGATGATCGGCTTGCGAGCCTCACCCAGTGTCTTGGCTGCCTGCTCGATCAGGTCGGCGTCCGGTTCCGCGGGATTGACCTGAACCGGGTCGAGCAACGTCACATCCCCGGTTGCTTGCAACACGTCCGGCGGGATCTCGATCTCGACCGGTCGCGGACGACCGGAGCGGAGCTGGCGGAAGGCCTCATTCACGATGCCTGGAACGTCGGCCGGGCTCATGGCGCAGGCGGCCCATTTGGTCGCCGACTCAATCATCTTGATCTGATTGGGCACCTCGTGGAGCATGCCGCGCCCAGCGTTGATCTGCCCGGACTCGATCTGTCCAGCGATGCAGAGAACCGGCGATGAGCAAGCATATGCGGTGGACAGACCCGCCATCGCGTTCATCAGGCCAGGGCCGGGAACGACCAAACACGCGCCGATCTTGCCGGTTGAGCGAGCGTAGCCGTCGGCCATGTAGGATGTCGCCTGCTCGTGGCGTGTGTGGTAGACGTGAATCGCGTCCTGAGCGTCATAGAGCGCGTCGAACGCCCAGTCAAGCTGCACGCCCGGCAGGCCGAAGATCACCTCGAGACCGTGCCGTTTGAGGGACTCGACAAGCGCCTGTCCCCCGGTCATCTGTGGCATAAGCATCTCCCTTTGTGCCAGTGTCACGCGATCGTATCGGGTGCGAGTAACTGATCCGTTCGCGCGCTCGATCGTCAATCGTGCCATTCACCCTTGAGGCTGGTCGCAATTCTTGCCATCCATGCGGTGAGCCACGTTGCTCTGCGATGCGAATTCGGCGGAAGGCAAGTCTCTCCCCACTTCGAGGGTTTGGACTTTCATCTACCAGGCGTGCGTTGATCGTCGTTGATCCAGCGCGCCGGAAAGCGTCGCGCAGTCGACGGGCGCGGTCGACTGCCAACCCTGCCAGCGCACGTGAGAAACGGTGCAAGATCAGCACGCGTCGGGCACAGCAATCCGCCGCAGGCCCGCGGGCCGCTAGCCCCGTAATCATCGCACACCTAGACACGTCGTCAATCGACTGCGTGCCGCTTGGAGAAACTCCAGGTGTTCCTGAACGGCAACAGCAACCTATGACGCGGTGTCGGGTTATTGTTGCTCCAGCGTCTTGAGGTTATTGGCAATGTCCTTGGGGTCGACGCTGGAACGCATCAGCACGCGCTCGTTTCCATCTTTGTCAATGATGTAGATGGCGTCAGTGTGTGCTGGGGGTGCGTTGGCGAGGTCTGGAGTCGGCGACGCCGGAGCGCCAGGAATCGGAGTGGCGTCCTCCAGGATCATGCCGCTGGCGTCGATGTAGTACTCCTTCCAGACCTTCGCCAGCGTGTTTGGATCGCCGGTCATGGCGTGCCAGTTGGCGGTGTTCGCAAGTGAGTGCGCCTCGGAGAATTTCTGCAGGGCAGCCTCATTATCGCGGGCCGGATCGACCGTCACCGCCAGTAACTGGACGTGTTGCTGCACGCTGGGCGAGAGAGATTCGTAGGCGGTATGCAGCTTCTGTGCGATCAGCGGACAGATGTCGGTGCAATTGGTGTAGATGAACGTCAGGGCGATGGCGTTTCCACGCAGTGAGCTCAAGGTGACGGTCTGGCCACGCTGATCGACTAGCGTGAAGTCCGGTGCTGGCGTTTTGTCGAGCGACGTGCCGCTGAGCTTCGCTGATCCCCCGCAGGCGGACAGAATCAGGAGCAAGCTGAACGAAATTGCGGCCACGAAGCCCAGGTGAAATCGTCGCATGGCATCCAATCCTCAGGTTCCCGGTCGCGTACTCGATGGTTGACGTCGTCCGCCGAGTTTCGCCGGAATGCTACCATCGCCAATTTGCCCGAGCGTCGGGAAAAACACGCGTCGATGCCCGCCGCCGGACAATTCAACCTGGTGACACTCAGGCACGAGAATTGCGATGCAGGATGATGTCTAGCTTCAAGCTGACAAAGCACCGACGCGAAACAGTTATCGCAACACGTTGGCGCCTCGAGGCGGGCTGCCCCCGCATGCGATGCGTCACGTAGGACGTCCGGCTACGCAATCGGGCGACGTGTGTTTCGCCGAAAAACCGAGAAGGGTGCCCACCGTGAAGAAGCGATTAGGAACTCACCGATCGCAGGACCGTTGGATTGGCCGGATAAAACGGGGCGCAACAGGCGAGGTGGTGATGTCGCGAGGCATTCTGCATGGCGGAGGTCGCGCCATCGAGTATTACACCTCACAGCCTTCCTCGTCCCAATGGATCGCGCTTGGAGTGGTGCCCTTGCAGATTGAATTCGACGACAAGGACTCCACGCATCGCGTGGTGGTCGGCACGGGACAAACGGAAGAAGGCGCCATCGCCGCTTTGAAGCAGCGACTTGATGAACTCTTCGCCGGTACGACCGCTTCCATGCCCATCATCGACCAGGCTTCATTGGCGTTGCAGCCCAGCGACTGGTTTGGTTAGACCATCGCGGACCGGCTGCGAGCGCGGGAATCAGGGGTGACACGTCGTATCCGTGTCACCCCTGACGTATGTCTCGGGCATTTGCCGACGTTATCGCCATCCATTGCCGAAGCCACGTTCAGCGAGTTGCTCGCTATCTGCGATCGAGACATCGCGTGAACTATAATGGTGTTTCGCGGGAGCGCAGTTGCACGATTGTGGACCACAACCTGACCGTCGGGCTGAGCGTTCCAGCGTCATATTGAGTCAACGTGCTTGCCCACTACCATGGCGCGGTGCTGGTGGCCCGCGCTCAATCCGGGGCAGCGAAGAGCGGTTCGACGGAGGAGAATCATGCTGGAGACCGAATACAGCGAAGTAGAGATGCGTTGTGTCGGTTGCAGTGCCATCTGGCATCCGCCAGTGGCCCGACAGGTTAATGTCAAGACGCATCCCGATGCGCGGCTGGGCATCTTGCTCGGTACGATGCACAAGACGCGTTGCCCGGTTTGCAAGAAGCCCCGCGACATCGAGGTCATTTGGGAGTACTACGACCCCGATCAGAATCTGCTGATCCAGGTTCGTCAGGAGTGGGAGTTCGCGGCGGGTGGTGGCGAGGAATACTACTGGAGCCAATACGAGAACCTGGTGAACAAATACGCCGACAAGGACGTACGGGTCGACGTCGTCTTCGGGTTCGACGAACTGATCGAGAAGTATCTTGGCGGCGACGAAGCCAGAGCGGCAGCCAAGGAAGAGTGGAAAGTTCGCCAGGAAAAAGAGGCCGAGGAGCGCGCGGCGAAATACGCCGAGTCCGAAACGGCCGGTTGATCCCGAACGTTCAATGAACTAGGATCACCACATTGCTCAGGCCGGAATCAGCAGGACGGAGAGCGGAATGGGTAGACAGCTACCGGCGGTTCCAGTGGAGATTGAGCTCGAGCCGCAGCGACGACCCACGCTAGTCGGCCGTGGCCGCACACGAAGCTGGCTCAGATCGCCGATCGCCGACGCGCTGGTAGATGTTATGCCCGATCTGCTTCGTCTGACGCGGCGATCTTTGCGGCCCTCGGTCGTCTCCTCCGATGTCCTTCCGCCTTCAGGCGCCAACGGCATGTCGGTACAGGAAGTCGAGATCGAGGTTACCTCGCCGCTGGTGCGACGAATCGTCGTTCGTTCGTCGAACTCCTGGTCAATGTCGCCCGAGGTCGCGCTCGCCGGGAAAAAACGTCGCGGTGGGCGGATTGGCCTGGGCGCGGTCAGCGTTGTGAGCATGTTGCTGCTTGGCGCGGCGGCAGCACGGCGCGTCCCCTTTGCACTCCCGGGCAGAACGCGCGACAACCAGTAGATTGAGTTGGAACGAGTGAGATGTGAGGGCCGCGGTAACCCGCAGCCCTCATTCAGCATTTGCAACGAAGAGGAAGTGGAGATTACTCTTCCTCGACTGGCTTGGCGTTCTCGTCGATCGCCTCTGGCATATCGCCAACCTCTTTGGCCACAAGTTCTTCGGCCTCTTCCGCCGCCGTAGCGCGCTGCGGTGCCGACAGTCGTACGACCATCTCCTCGGCCGGCGTCGTGACCTCGATCCCCTCCGGAACCTTGAGATCGGCCACGGTTAGCACATCATCGATCTCCTTCAATCCGGACAGATCGATCTCTATATGCTGCGGAATATTCGCCGGTAGGCCGCGAACGTGGACGTCCGCGCGGCCATGATTCAGCAATCCGTTGACACCATCGGCCGGATGCCCAACAGTGACGATCTGCACAGTCGCCTCTGTCACCTTGTTCAGGTTTGGCGCATAAAACTCGGCGTGAATGAATGAGTTGCGCACCGGATCGCGCTGCACGCCGCGGATGAAGACGGTGTGCGTCTCTTGGCCGACCGAAAGGTCGATCAGTGAGCTCGACCCGACAGCCTGAAAGACTCGGTCGAATTCACGCACCCCGATGCCGATCTTCTGAGGTTCGGCGATCGCCGGTCCGTAGATGATTCCCGGCAGGACGCCGACGCGGCGCAAGCGCTTGACCTCTTTGCCCGCGGTCGAGCGCGGCTCGGCTGTCAGTTTCTCGTACTCGGGCATACGTTCCTTACCTTGACTTTATGCGGGAAGTCACACCACCACCGCGCCGCGACACGCAAGACGCGCGTTCCGCGGATCGTGTGGCTCGGAGCGCTTACGGGACCCGACTGTGCTCCCGCGCCTATCACGTCTCGTCGTCCCGAACGACTCCAACCGCTATTATCGCACGTCGCAGGAACGAGCGTCGGGGTGATGTTTGCGCAACCGATGACCATTTCCTGTTGTGAGTGGAGCATTGCGCATTGTGCTATGGTTATTATTAGGGCTATACTTGATGCGCGGGATTGGGGCTGAAGAGGTTTCACTCCGGTGATTCACCAGAGTATCTGGTGTTGCCGGGGAAGTGGTGGCGGTGCTTCGGGTTGTCACGGGATAGACATGCCTGAAGCGAGGAAGGGGATGCACCTGCGTATGATATCGACGATCGCGAGTAACGGCACGACAGGTGCCGCGGGCACGGATGGTCTCGTGGATCTGCTTCGTCGTGCGTTCGTTGAGCTCCAACCTGGCGTCGAGTCGTTGGCCGAGCACTGGCCGCAGCTGACCCTTCAGCAGCTTCGGGTCATGCACATCCTCTATTGTGATGGTCCGACGCGAGTATCGACCCTGGCTCAGCGACTTCAGGTCTCCACTCCCACCGTTACCGGCATTCTCGATCGGTTGGTCCACCGGGGAATGACGACACGCGATGACGACCCGAGCGACCGCCGGGTGGTGCTGAACCTGCTCACTGACAACGGCGTGAAGGTCATCGAGCAGCTTCATCCGATCAAGATCGACCACCTCAACGGGTTGGTCGCGCGCTTCAATTCGGAGGAGCGTCAGGTTATTGCCAACGGATTGAACCTCCTCCTTTCGGCCGCTTCTGGGGAGGCGTAGCCGACTCGGTCATTTGAAGCGACACGGGGCCTTCTGTCGGCGCGTCGCTTCCGCGAACCAGCGGTTATTCAATCGATTGAACCGAGCGGGCGATGACCAATTCATCGCTCGCTTGTTCTTTAAATGAGCGACTCGCGTGCTCCGCTGCCGATCCCGATCAGCCAAAGCGCACGACCTTCAATGCTTCGGCGAACGGGAGTCCCACTTCCGAGCCAAGCTCGGCTGCACGAACTCGGAAGGATCGGTCGAGCGCCGTGGCATCCGTGTGCTGACTGGCATGGCACAGCCGGGCGGCGATCTTCTGCTCGATACCCGGTTCGATATCGACGAACAGGTCTGGAATGCGAGACATGATTAGCCAGGCCTCGGGCGTCATGTGCGGCTCTAGCCCTTCATTGCCGATCTGCTCTGGGAAGAAGAGGTGATCGCGGGCGTCCGGATAGAGGGCGTCGAGCGTCGCCCGGCCAACCGCGCGATGGTCGCGATGTGCCGTGTAGGCGGGCCAGGGGAACTCTGGATCGTGCGTCAGCACCAGCTCAGGACGTCGGATGCGCACCTGCCGAACGATCTGCCCACGTAGCCGTTCGTTGTTCGGAATCTCGCCATCCGGATAGTGGAGGAAGGTCGTGCTGGCGATCCCGAGCTTCCGCGCGGCGTCCCGTTGTTCGCCTTCTCGCCTGGTGGCCAGATCGCCCGGGTTCACTGAGTGGTCGGCTGTCCCTTTCTCCCCCGAACTGCAGACCACCAGATGAACACCGCACCCGGCGGCCGTGAGGAGCGCGACGGTTCCCCCGCAGTGTGCCTCGACGTCGTCAGGGTGAGCCACCACAATGAGCGCGCATGCAATGTTGACCAACCTCGGACTCTTCGCGTTGATCGTTTCCGGTTCGGTTCGACTGAAGGATCGATCAGGTATCGACATGGGCCCTCCAGAGAGAACGACAGACTGGCGTGCAGCAAGCGCACCCAGCGTTGATTGAGCCATGCTCAGCATAGCGTATGGTCAGAATCAGGTATCCTGTCGGCAAGATTCCCCGATACGCGGAGGAGCGTAGCCAGGGAGAAACGGGGCGGAAGAAGATGGCCATACGTTGATGCACACGGTAGGGTGTACCTGCTTGACAACCTAACGTTTGTTCGGTAAAGTTCCCTAACGAAAGGTAGGTTGGCCGGATGCCGGTCGAGGAGAGTAGCGAGGCGCGCGAGCGGGTGTTACTGGTGGCTGAGCGTCTCTTTAGTGAGCGCGGGTACTCATCGGTAACGTTGCGCGATATCGCCAATGAGCTCGGGATCCGCCAGGCGTCGCTGTATCACCACGTGCCAGGCGGGAAAGAGCAACTCTTCGTGGAGGTGACCGAGCGAGGGCTCGACCGGGCGAAGGTTGAGCTCGAGCGTGTTATCCGCGAGGCAGGAAACGATCTGCGCGCGCAACTAATCGGTGCGGCCCTGTGTCTGCTCTCACAGCCGCCATTCGATCTGGCGCGGATGATCCGCTCGGACATGCCCGCGATCTCCGAGGCGCACGCGCGTCGACTGACGCAGATCGCTCTGCAGTCGCTGGTCGTCCCGATCGAGTTAGCCTTTGTCACTGCAAGAGAGCGCGGCGAGCATCAGATGCCGTATCAACGGCTGCTAGCGGGATCATTCTTGGCAATTATCGAGACGATCCAGGTATCGCAGCGGTTCAGCCCGATTTCAGCCGAGGAGATGGCGATCGCCATGATCGACGTCCTCGTCGACGGGCTTCGGCCGCGCGATCACGGCTAACCAACGCATCATGAGTCGCCGTTCTGCTCGATTTCACGATAGGAACTGTCTTGATGTCGACGAAGCTGAAGCACTCCCGGCCTCGCAACGAAGCGGGGAACGTGTTGATCTCCAACGATGTAGTTGTGCCAGCCACGACGGTGGGCGACATCGAGCAGTTGATGCGAACGCACGCGCGGACCTTCAGCTTCGCGGCGCGTTTTCTTCCCCCGGAAAAGCGCGCCGCCACCACCGTCCTGTACGCCTTCTGTCGCGCCGTTGATGATCTGGTCGATGAACCTGTGCCAGGGCGGACCGACGACGACGTTCGGTCCGAGCTTCAAGCTTGGCGCGATTGGCTTACCGGACCGCGAAACTTGACCGCGCCGCTCGAACCGCTGGGCCGTGAGTTGGCGCGGGTTATCGAGCGCTATGCGATTCCCGTCACACACCTGCTCGATCTTCTCGACGGATTGGAGTCGGATCTCAACCCGGTCGAATTTGTCGACGATACCGAGCTCGAGCGCTACTGCTATCGAGTCGCCTCGACGGTCGGATTGGGGATGGCTCACGTTCTGGGCGCGACTTCCGAAGTCGCCTTGAGTGCGGCGGCCGATCTCGGCGCGGCCATGCAGTTGACCAACATTCTTCGCGATGTTGGAGAAGATCTTTCTTTTGGCCGCGTTTACCTACCAAAAAATACTTTGGCTCACTTTGGTTTGACTTCAACCGATCTTCGCGACCTGCACGACCAACAGCAGGGTCCGGACGATCGACTGAGTAAGGTGATGCGTGCAGAGATCGCTCACGCGCGCCAGCTCTTCCAGCGTGGCCTGCCCGGAATCTGGCTGCTCCCGGCCGACAGCCGATTGCCAATTTTGATCGCCACCCGTCTCTATCGCCGCATTCTGACGGTGATCGAGCGCAACCAGTACGACACACTTCGTCGGCGCGCTTCGACGTCGCGCCGCGAAAAGCTGGAGGAAGCAGCCATCGCCTTGCTGGTCGATCGTCTCTGGCGTCGCGGCGAGCAGCAGACTGTGCGGTCCTCGAGCGCGGCTCCTGTACCATCGTTCCGCAAGTTCTGATGACTAGTCATCGTCGATTCCAGTCCATTGCCTCGATCATCGCGTTGGCCCAGCTTCCACTCGCGCTGCGCGTCTTCTGGCGTCTGTCCCGAACCGGGCGGCAGCGCCAGGCCGTGCCGCAACGCGCGTCGAACGCGATCGACCAACCGACCACCGTTATCGTTCCGGTGCTGAACGAACGAGAACGGCTAGCCCCCTGCCTGGTGGGCCTGCTGGCGCAGCCCGGCGCAGTGGAGGAGATCCTGGTCGTCGACGGTGGATCGACCGACGGAACGCAGGATCTGGTTCGTGATTTCACTGCGCGCGATTCACGTGTTCGGCTCATTGACGCGTCGCCCGTTCCAACGGACTGGAACGGCAAAGCCTGGGGATTGCAGCGCGGATTGGATCACGCCCGTGCGCAATCCAAATGGATCCTGACCATTGATGCCGACGTGCGACCGCGCGCCGAACTGACTACGTCGCTTCTCGCGTTTGCTCACGAAACCGGGCTTTCGGCGCTCAGCGTAGCGACACGACAGCAGATCGAGACACGTGGAGAGGGCCTGGTTCATCCGTCCCTGTTGACCACACTGGTCTACCGTTTTGGCATTCCGGGATCAGTCGCCAAACAGCCACACGACGTTCAGGCGAACGGTCAATGCTTCCTTATTGGTCGCGATCTGTTGTGTTGTGTCGGTGGTTTCGCGGTCGTCAAAGGTTCTATTTGCGAAGACGTCACCCTGGCACGCGAGGTGGTCGCGTCTGGTCACGAAGTTGGGTTCTTTGAGGCGGGCGATCTGGTCAACGTGCGCATGTATGCCGACGGCTGGACGACGTTGCGCGAGTGGCCGCGCTCGTTGCCAATGCGTGACCGCTTCTTCGGTTGGCGTGGCGTGCTGGGGCTTCTCGAGGTGTTCGCCATTCAAGCGCTGCCGCTGCCGCTATTAGCCTGGTTTCGACTGATTGGCGCGCCCCGTTGGACGACCTCGTTCGAGACGATTCTGACCATTAGTCGGCTCGGCGTGCTCGTCGGAACCCGCCGTGCCTACCACCGTCCCCCCTGGACCTACTGGCTTTCACCATTACTTGATATGACGGCGTCCACGTTGCTGCTGGCAAGCACCATGCGTCGCCGCTACGTTTGGCGGGGCCGCAGTCTCGCCCGCGGAGGAACATCATGAAGACGATCCGCGCGCTCTTCGCGGGGCACCTGATTGCCCTGGCCTTTGGACTGGGTGGCTTGCTCATCGCACTCCCACATCCTGAACTCTGGGCTGGCAGCCGCTTCGCCGGAAACGTTTTCAGCTTCGGCATGACCTACGCCGGACCGCTGCAGAACGTGCTGGGAGCAGCGACGCTGCTCGCCTTCGGGCTCATCTTCCTTGGCCGCAAGCGTACGTTGATCTTCTTCGCGGTTACCGCCACGCTCTCGCTCAGCGCCGAGTTGATTGGCACCGGAACGGGCTGGCCCTTTGGCAACTACGCCTACAACGATGGGCTGGGTTTCAAGATCCTGGGCAGGGTGCCGTTCACTATCCCGCTCTCCTGGTTCTCCATCGGCTTTTCCGCGTTTTTGCTGGGAAACATCCTGGCGACCACTCGCTCGAAACGTCACCGAGCCATCTGGACGGTGGCGATCGGCGCGTATCTGCTGACGGTCTGGGATCTGGTGCTCGATCCGGCCATGGCGAGTTCCGCAATGCCGGTTCGCTTCTGGAATTGGTTCGAGAGCGGTCCCTACTTCGGTATGCCGATTCAGAACTTTGCGGGCTGGACATTCACGGGCGTCGTCTTCATGACGGTCAGTCTGTTGCTCTGGCGTCGGTTGCCCGATATCTCGGAATACCCGGCCTGGCTGCCACTAGGGGTCTACCTAGCGAACATCGCCTTCGCCATGACGCTCAGCTTGAGCGTTGGGCTGTGGCTACCGGCTGTCGCCGCCGTCTTGCTGGGTTGTATCCCGGCCATCTATGCATGGTGGACGCAACGCATGGCGACGGAGGGTGATGCCGACCTCGATTCCGAACCCCCCTCGATCGCCGGAGCAGTCATGCGAGTTGCAGCGCGGGCTGCGCTGGCGCGCAAGCTCGACCTCCGGGTCGATGGCGCCGAGCATCTCACATCCAACGGTCCAGTTTTGCTGGTCAGTCGCCACTACCACCATCTGTATGACGGTTGTGCCTTGCTGACTCAGGCCGGCCGTCCGGTCCACATCCTGGTGGCGCTCGACTGGGTCGAGAGCCGAACACTGCGGATCGTGATGGAGCGTTTGTGCCGCATGGCTCGCTGGCCAGTGGTGCTGCGGAGCGATGGACTGAAAGCGCGCGAGGGCCGATCCGCCTTCGACGCGACTGAATCGCGTCGCTATCTACGGCGAGCGGTAGACGAGTCGGTGTCACTGCTCCAAGCGGGGCGGGTGCTGGTCGTCTTTCCCGAAGCGTATCCCAACATCGATCCCGGCTTCACTCCCAAGCAGAATGAGCATGAATTCCTTCCATTTCTCCCCGGTTTCCTGCGCCTGGTGGAACGGGCACAGCGAGAAGGCAGCGAAGTGCCAATCGTCCCGGTGGGACTGAGCTACCAGGGAGGTTCGAAACCTCGGCTGACGCTGCGTTTCGGCTCCGCGTACTTTTTTCGTCACGCCTCTGAACGAGATCGAATTCTCAGAGATGTCGAACTGTCAGTGCGACGTCTCTCGGAACCAATGGTCGGACTTGAGGCACCCCGTATTCAGGAGGCTGTTCAACCTTGAGTAACTATCAGATCAACACCTTCTCAGTTTCTGGGGAATCGGATCACGAACCTGGTCCCGTAGGGGTGATCGTCATTGGCGCCGGACTCGGTGGGCTGGCAACCGCCATTCGCTTGCAGGCGTCCGGCCATGCGGTCACGCTCATCGAAGCTCGTGAACGTGTCGGCGGTCGCGCCTATCAGTTGAAAGACGGCGATTTCACGTTTGACATGGGACCAACCCTGATCACCGCGCCACATCTGCTGCGCGACCTGTGGTCGAGCGCCGGTCGCAACTTCGATGACGACGTGCAGTTGGTCCCACTCTCACCGTCCTATCGCATTTACTTTCCGGATGGACGCCACTTCGATTACGGTGGCGGAGAACAGCAAGATGAAGACGAAGTCGCCAAGTTCGATGCGCGCGACATACAGGGCTTACACGACTTCCTCGGCGCGACCGAACAAATCTATCAACGCGCCTTCGAAGACCTGGCGGGCCAGCCTTTCGGGAAGCTGACCACGTTCCTTCGCTCGGTACCTGGACTGATCCGGTTACGAGCCGATCGCAGCGTCTACCGTTACGTCTCACGCTATTTCCACGATCCTGATCTGCGCAGCGTCTTCTCGTTTCATCCCCTTTTCATCGGTGGAAATCCGTTGCGAGCCAGCTCGATCTATAGCATCGTCCCCTACCTCGAGCGCCGGGAGGGCGTCTACTTCGCCATGGGCGGCATGTACAGCGTCGTTCAGGCGATGGAGAAGTTGTTCCGCGATCTCGGAGGCCGACTGGTGCTGAGCGATCCAGTCGATGAAATTCTCGTAAACAAGGGCCGTGTGGTTGGAGTGAAGACTCGAAACGGCGGCGAGCATCTCGGTGCGGCCGTGGTAGCCAACAGCGACGTGATGAACACCGAACTGGGGCTCGTTCCGCCGAGATACCAGCGGCGCCTGACCAAACGTCGCCTGAACCGCTATCGCCACTCGATGAGCTGTTTCCTGCTTTATCTCGGCATCAATCGGCAGTACGCCCAGCTGCGCCATCACACTATCGTGATGCCGAAGGATTACAAGAAACTGCTGCGTCAGCTGTTCGACGAGGATGGTCTGCCAACCGATCTCGCATTCTACCTCCACGCACCTTCCAAGACGGACCCAAGTATGGCGCCGGACGGCGGCGAGAGCCTCTACGTCCTGGTGCCCGTGCCGCACCTCGGTCATGGCATTGACTGGGAGCGGGAGGCGGATGGCTTCCGCGACCGGATCATCCACACGCTCGAGCACAAGTTTGGTCTGGAAGGGCTCGAAGAGAGCATCGTCTGCGAGCATCGCTTCACTCCGGTCGATTTCCGCTACGAGCTTGGTAGCTGGATGGGCTCCGCCTTTTCGATCGAGCCGACGCTGTTTCAATCCGCCTACTTCCGGCCGCACAACCAGTCGAGCGACATTCGCGGGCTCTACTTCGTCGGTGCCGGAACGCATCCGGGTGCTGGAATCCCGGGCGTGCTCCTCTCCGCTCAGATTACAAGCCGGTTGGTGGACGACCGTCATCCTTCACTGGGAAACAGTGCTCCATTGCAGGTGAGTGCTCAAGCGCTGGAAGAGAACAATGAGTCCCCGCGGATGGAGACTATCTGGCAGTGACTGGGGTTTAGCTGGGTTCTCCTGGCATGGCTCCTGCAGCCCGCTGGGAGCAGGTTGTTACCCGATAGACCGGCGTTCGCCGAAGGAGGATTCATGACGGCGGAGCAGCATACCGAAGGTGAAGGCAGGCAAGCGACTCATACGCACGGCCCCGTCACGCACAGCCACGATCACTATCACGTGACCCATCATCACATCGAAGGCGATACGTTCGAGCACCGCTCGTACTGGCACACGCACGAACACAATCATGCCAACCTGACCCATAGCCACGACTATGATGGCGAGGATCAGGAACACGGTAAAGAGGCCCACATCCACGATCACGAACACCCGGTCGATTGAGCCTCAGTCGATGTAGAGCCTGGCCTCCGAGCGTGTCGCCCGGACGGCAGGCTCTCTCTTTCGCGTGACCAAGAAGGGAGGATGGCGCGATACGCGAGCTACAGATGTGATTCGACCAGGACAAACTCGTTGTCGTCCGCATCCTTGAACAGGGCCATCTTCATGCCCCATTCCTGAGTAGCCGGTGGTTGCGAGAAATCAACGCCGCGCCCGCTCAGTTCCTGATAGGTCGCGTCCATGTCGTCGCAGTCGAAGATGATGTTCGCAAAGCCGCCAATGCGATCCTCGAATCCTGGTGGCGTATACAGAACCATGACCGACTCCGCTCCCGGTGGGGCAACCTCGATCCAGCGCGCATCCGGTCCGTTCGGCTCATCCCGTAGCTTCTCGAAGCCGAGCTTGTTGACGTAGAAGTCGACCGCTCGTTCCTGATCTCTGACGTAGATATTGATGGCCCGCGCTTTGGTGATCATGCTGTACCCGTTCCCTTCTGAATCAGATCCAACGATCTCTCGAACTCAACCGGCGCCGTTACCGTTCGGTCTCCCCCTGAACGAGTTCGTCGACCTCGGAATCGCGTCCGAAGACTTGTACGACGCGAGACGTCAGCCACATACTGGCACGCATTCGAAGTGAGAATGAGGCTGGCTCGGCCACTGGCTGCTCTGGCTTGGGTGACAGGTCCGCGTCGATTCGTCCGATTACCTGTGGCAAGGTCGTGCGAGACATGCGCTTCCAACCTTGACCGAGCATCCAGCCAACGGATCGTGCGACCACTCCCGCGAATCCCGACTGCTCGAACGTTAGCCGAGTACCCCCTTCGACCGGCTCAAGGTTGAAGGTGACGGTCGTATCGATCGGGCCGCCGCGCCAGCTGTAGGCGAGGCGTCGTGGTTCTTCCACGGTGAGTACGCGGCAGCGCACGATGCCGTCAAATCCGGGCGCGGGATCTGTGAGAAAGGTGAACCGATGCCCGACCACGGGCGCAAAGTCGTTGGGCATCAGCCAGGCTTCCAAGGCGTCCCGGTCGGTCAGGGCAGCCCAGACGCGCTCGGGTGAATGAGGATAGATGACGGTGAAGCGCACGCTGCCGCTCATTGCTCCTCCAGATAGGCGCCGAGCGCGTCCAGCTTGCCGCGCCAGAAGTGCCGGTAATGCCCAACCCAGTCATATACCTCCCGCAGCCGATCGGGATTGAGCCGGTAGCGTCGTTCCCGTCCAACGGCCTCACGGGTTACCAGTCCAGCCTCACGCAATACCTTGAGATGCTGCGAAATGGCGGGCTGCGTCACGTCGAAGCGCTCCACGAGCTGATTGACCGAACGTTCCCCGGTCTGCAGCTCATCGAGGATGGCGCGCCTCGTCGGTGCTGCGATGGCGTGATAGACGTCCTCATGTCCAGCAGTCGATTCCATGGAGATATATAAGCAGATACTTATGCATCTGTCAATAGACTGCTACCAAGTGGAACGACGTCGAGCGAGACATCGTCTCGCTCGGTTCCTTTATCTCCTGACCTTGGTACGGCAACCAGTGACTTCAGGGGAGGTGGATTTGGTGGCCAGTTGGCGGGCGACTCCGCCCGCCACAACGATTGAAAAACGTTCTCGAGCGGCTATACCCGGACCGTCTCGCGCTGGTAGGCGCTGGGCCGGCGATTCGCCAGCGACGGCACTTGAGCCCGAACCTTCTGCAAATAGTCGAAGTCGATGTCAGCAATCACGACCGCCTCGTGGTTGGGGGCATCCGCGATCACCGTTCCCCACGGATCGGCCACCAGGGCGTGTCCATAGCATTGCGCGTTCGGGTTGTGCGGGCCAATCTGAGCCGGTGCCAGCACGTAGCACTGATTCTCGATGGCCCGGGCGCGCAACAGTGTGTGCCAATGGTCTTTGCCAGTGTAGAGGGTGAAGGCGGCTGGCACGAAGAGCACCTCGGCGCCATCGAGCGCCAGCATGCGATAAAGCTCCGGAAAGCGTATGTCGTAGCAGATCGAGAGTCCCAACCTATGGCCGTCCATCTCGACGGTCACGGCTCGATCACCGGGCAAAATCGTCGCCGACTCGTTGGCGCTGACGTTCCCGGTGATGTCGATGTCGAAGAGGTGGATTTTGCGATAGATGGCTTGCAGCGTCCCGTCCGGGCTGAAGAAGGTGCTGGTGTTGTAGTACTTCCCCGGGGAGTCGGAACGCTCGAGAATCGAGCCGCCCAACAGGTAGATGCCGTGCTGTCGCGCCTTGGCAGCGAAGCGTTCGGTCGTCGGGCCAGGGATCGGCTCGGCGTTCTCTTCGTGCAGTTCTTTTGGCCCGAGGTAGGAGACGTATTCCGGTAGGCCAACCAGCCGCGCTCCTTTGGCAGCCGCTTCGTCAATCAATCGTTCGGCGGTCGCCAGGTTCTGCTCTTTGTCCGATTGGGAGTTCATCTGCACGAGTCCGACTCGGAGTTGATTGCCTGTCATCTTTGCATCCTTCCGTGCTGAACGTCCAATGTCAGGATTTGCGTGAGCTGTCCAGGTTGAATCTTAACTGGTTCGTCGATCAAATGAAGAATTCACACCGATCCCTCTTCATGGAACGCCGCGATCTGTTCTTCTGAATAACCCAGATCTCCGAGCACCTCATTGGTGTGCTGTCCGAGTAGCGGCGGTGCCAGCCGGATGTCGCAGGGAGTGGCGCTCAAGGCGTACGGGAAGCCAACCTGATCAACCTGACCCAGGGTTGGATGCGGCACCTGCTGACTCAACTGATAGTGCCGCGCCTGGGGGTCGTTGAAGACCTGATCGACGGTGTAGATCGGTCCACACGGCACCGCGGCGGCATCCAGTTTTTGCACGATCTCGGCGGTGGTGAAGGCGCTGAAGGCCGACTCGATCTCCTCGACGAGTGCTGGAAGGTTGGTGATGCGCCCGGCGTTGTCCTTGAAACGCGGATCGTCGAGCAAGCGCTCGAGTCCGGTCGCCTTGCAGAGTCGCGAGAAGATGCCGTCGTTGCCCGAGGCGACGTTGACGTAACCATCCTTGCTTCGGAACGTCTGATAGGGAGCCACGATCGGGTGGGCATTGCCGGTTCGTTTCGGTGCGTCGTGCGTGGCGAAGTAGATTCCGGCCTGATAGGTGAGCAGAGCCACCTGTCCACCAAGCATGGAGTTGTCGATGTACTGTCCCTCGCCGGTCCGCTCGCGATGGAACAACGCGTTGACGATGGCGTAGGCGCCAAACATCCCGGCGGCGATGTCGGCAATCGGCACACCGAAGCGGGTGGGGCCGCCGTCCGCCTCTCCAGTGACACTCATCAAGCCCGACATCCCTTGCACGATCAGGTCGTAGGCCACCCGATCCTTTGATGGTCCCTGCTGGCCGAATCCCGAGATAGAGCAATAGACGATGTTCGGGCGTCGTTCCCTGACCGCGTCGTAGCCGAAGCCGAGCCGTCCGACGGTCCCAGGGCTGAAGTTCTCCACCACCACGTCCGCGCTATCGATCAACTTCCAGAGAATTTCGCGGCCTGCGTCGCTCTTGAGGTTGAGCGTCAAGCTGCGTTTGTTGCGATTCACGCTCAGGTAGTAGGCGCTGATGTCGCCGATGAAAGGCGGGCCCCAGGCACGGGTATCGTCTCCTTTGCCCGGCTGCTCGATCTTGAGCACGTCGGCGCCCATGTCGCCTAACAGCATCGTGCAGTACGGGCCGGTCATGACCCTGGTCAGATCGACCACTCGAATTCCGCTCAACGGCTGTGTGCTCATGAATCGCCCCCTACTGTCTTCAGGTGTTGTCGTGGCTACGAGAAGCCGGGCATACCCACCCCGATCCCGGCCAGTCTACACGACCAGGATGGGAGTGAATACGCCCGAAGAGAGGGTCAGGGTGAGTTGGGTTAGAGGGTGTCGGGCTGCTTGGCGCCGAACCCTTGCGAGATGGCGTAGAGGGCCGCCTGGGTGCGGTCACGCACTCCGATCTTCTGGAACAGCGACGAGAGGTTGTTCTTGACCGTGCTCTCTGCCAGGTCAAGCTGATCCGCGATCTGGCGGTTGTTGTAGCCGTTCGCCAGCAAGCGCAACAGTGTCGACTCGCGGTCGCTCAGGTGCCGCTGATTGCTGGTCGGCGTCTTGGTCAGCAGCCGGTGATACTCACGCATCAAAGCAGGCGCGAGCGCTGCGTCGATAGTCGATCCACCATTGGCTGCCACGTGAATCGCCTCGATGACCTCGTCCGAGCGGCTGTTCTTCAACAGGTAGCTCTTGGCACCAGCCCGGATGGCGTGGATAGCGTACTCGTCGTCCTGATACATCGTCAGGACGATGACGTTCGTCTCCGGGTAGTGCTTGACGATGTACTCCGTGGCACGCAGGCCATCGACCCGCGGCATGTTGATGTCCATCAAGATGACATCCGGTTGCGACTCGGCCACCAACCGAATTGCCTCCTGACCATCCGATGCCTCGCCAACGATCTGAACTGACGGAATCGTCTCCAGCAGTTGCCGGAGTCCTTCGCGAAACAGATCGTGATCGTCGGCTACTACCACTCGAATCGAATGCTCACCCACCCCAGTAACCTCCTACCGATCCGATTGAGCGTCGACGAGCGGGATGCGTGCGTGGACGCGGGTGCCACTGCCAGGTACTGATTCGACCAGCAGTGATCCGCCCATGTCCTCGGCAAGCTCTCGCATCTGCTCCATGCCGAAATGACCTTCACGTAGCGCTCGCGGGCCGGGTTCGAACCCGACGCCGTCATCCGCGACGGTCACAAGTAGTTCGTCATCCTCGAGCTTGACTTCGACTCGCACGTCCGACGCGATGGCGTGCTTGCGAATGTTCTGGATTGCTTCGCGCACGATACCGATGACCGCACGCTCAATTTCTGGTGCGAGCTCCATCCCTTGTCCATCGTTGATGATGGAGTTCGGGATGTAATCGGGAATATGTGTCGCGATGTCGCGCAATTGCGCGGTAATTCCTGGCGCCGGATGCTGTCGTCGTCGCAGATCGGTGATCGTTGAGCGCAGGCTGTTGATCGATTGATTCACCTGACCCTTGATCTGTTCTGCTGACGGCGCGAGATCAGGCTTCTCCGACTCGAGCTGTCGCACCAGCAGTTCGAGCTTGAGATTGAGATAGGCTAGATCCTGCACGATACCGTCGTGGAGCATGCGCGCGAACTCACGACGAACGTAATCTCCGTCGGTCTGTTGCTCCTGCTCCATCAACCGGCTACGCAGCACAAGGATCTGGAGATTCTGTGCGGTGATTGCCGCCACCGTGGCGATCGCACCCAGGTCGGCGAGTTCATATGGGTAGATCTCGCCGTCACGCCGTTCGACGGCAATTGCGCCGATCAGTTCGCCGGCCAACAGCATGGGGGTAATGGTCTGTCTTGGATGCCCCTCGGGCACGAACGGCAGAGCAAAATCCTCTGACGAATGATCGGCACGATGCGCGTTGATCCAGCGCTGATGCAGCACATTCCCCAGCTCCTCCTGGGCAATTGGCTGCGTCTCGTCGGGCTGGGCCTCCCAGGAATGAACCACGCTCAGTGCGCCACGTTCATCACGTTGATAGATCCAGACCGCGACTGTCCCTGGAACTCGGCGTAGCTGCTCCACGGCGGTGGTCATGAGCTCTGGGACAGTCGGTGCTCCACAGAGTGCCGTCTGAATGTCCAGCAGAAAGCCCACGGCTTTGTCAACTGGCTGTAGATAGGAGGACGATGCCCGTTGGTTCATGGTGCGCTCCGGTTTGGAAGGATGATCTGCAATGTCGAGCCTCCCGTGGGGAGGCTGGCAGTCTTCACCTGTCCGCCCGCGAGCTCCACACGCTCGCGGAGCGCGATGAGCGAGAACTCGGTCTCCGAAACTTCGGTCCCGCTTCCATCCTGGCGTAAGGTCTCGTCGGTCGTCTGCGACATGCCGTCGTCCGCGATGGTGACGATGATCGCCGTGCCCTTCTGGCGAATTCGAACCACGATGTGCGAGACACCGTGCCTGCCGCGCACCAGATGGATCGTCTCTTGTACGATCCGGTAGATCGCCGTCTCCATGTCGTTCGTCGGACGCTCGGGCAGATTGACAGCCAGTGAGATCTCGATGCCGGTGTCCTGCTGCACATACTTGGCGTGCTCGCGTAGCGCTGGCTCCAGCCCCAGGATATCGAGGGTCGAGGGCCGAATCTGGAAGATGATGTGACGCAGGCGGTCGATGTTCTCGGCCAGGTTGTCGCGTACACCACAGAGCTCGACCTGCGTCTCGTTCGGCGAGAGTTGATTTGCCTTGCGGCTGATCAGGTCGATGCTATAGAGGCAGCTTGCCAGCGTCTGCAGCGTGTCGTTG
The DNA here is from genome assembly GCA_963782955.1 of uncultured Chloroflexia bacterium. Lineage (GTDB taxonomy): Bacteria > Chloroflexota > Chloroflexia > Thermomicrobiales > Thermomicrobiaceae > CALAGB01. The sequence goes on from CAWALJ010000006.1 coordinate 407,602, forward strand.
TGGATGTCGTCGGCAATCGTCTTCCGCTCGGCTTCCTGGCGGGTGATCATCTGATCCAGGAGATAGGCGCGCCGTTCGCCGCGCGCTTGCGCCATTGAGTAGACTCGCGCATTCTCGATCGCCACACCCGTTTGCATGCCGATCGTGCCGAGCAAGTCGAGATCGTGACGCGAGTAGGCGCCGCGACTGTCACTCTGTGCCGAGATCACGCCAATGGCCCGTTGGCCAACAATAATTGGTGCCGCCAGCATCGACTCCGATGGAGTGATATTCCTGGCTGGCGGAAACCAGTCCTGCGTGTCGGAGGGCTCGCGCATGTTCATCAGCAGCGGCCGTTTCTCGCGCACGCAGCGTCCAAGCGGTCCGTCTTCAAGCTGCGAGGTAACCGGCTGTTCGGCGACGTGCTCGTCGACGGCGTAGTAATACTCGATGGAGCGGCCGTCGGGCAGCAGCAGCCCGAGGCAGAACCGGTTGGCCGTCAGGACAGAGGCGACGTGCAAATGCACCTGACGGAACAGGCTGTTCAGGTTGTTCAGCGACGCCAGTTCGATACCGATGTCATTGACCAGCGCCAGCCGGTCGGATCCGCGTTTGACCTCTTCATAGAGCAGCGCGTTCTCGATCATCAGGGCTGAATGCGGCGCGATGGTGCTGACGACGGCCAGGTCCCGGTTGCTGAACTCACTCTCGGCGCCGGAGCGGTCGAGGATCATCGCGCCGATGAGCTCTCGCTGGCGCGCTCGCAAGGGCACGATCACCGTTGAGTTGAGATTGAGCGCGCTGGTGACCGAGGCCGGCAGCAGGTCGTCTTTGGTCGCGTTGCGGATGACCAGCGGTTCGTCGCTGTGCAGAATCTGATCGAGCGCCGGAATCGCGGTCGGCACGAAGGAGAGCTGTTTGAGCCGGTCGACCGTGCCGCGCTCGGCGCCACTGACCGCGACCGGTGAGAACTCGCGCCGCGAGTCGTTCCAGAGCAGACCGTAGCAGCGGTCGCAGGCGACAATGTCACGCAGCGCCTCGACCACGTTCTGGAACATCTCGCCAACGTTCGCCAGTGGCTCGATCGAGCGCTGGAAGGCGAAGCTTGCTTCGATGATCCGGTTGTAGCGCTCGCCGTTGTCGTCTTGCGTCAGGCCGTAGATCGCTCCGGCGATCAGCGTGCCGAAGATGTTCGCCAGCGAGCCGTCCTCGACGTTGAACGGCTCGTCGCGGGTACGCAGCAGGTCCAGCCGTCCTAGCAGGCGTCCGTGGTGAAGAGGGGCAGCACCAGGATGTGCTGCGCACCGAGCGCCTGCATCTCCTGGAACTCGGCCGCGACGAGATCGGAGGCGTGCTGCAGTACCAGCGGGCGATCCGGAGTGAACGTGATCAATGAGCCGGGGCGCAGACCTTGGAAGAGCTCCGTCGCGGCGGTGCGCTCGCCGAGCAGACTTGCCGACGCGGTGCGGCGGCACGCCTGAAGTGCCCTGCACCGAAAGGTTCTTCTGTTCCGGATCGAATACCCGTACCAGCACGACCTCGGTGTCGATGGCTTCACAGGTCGGAAGCCGCTAGCACCGAGAGAAGATCGTTCAGCGAGGTGTCGGAGCGGATCCGCGCGGTCATGTGCTGCAGAATCGGAAGGAGCGCCTGCACCGCCGTGCGGGACTCGGTCAACTATCCTGATGTGAGAGATGCCGGGACAGGTTGTCGATCCAACCTGTCCGGCGTTCCGATTGTTCGTTCATGCCTGTACCGCTGTCGTCCTACACTCTCGAATGCCGACCGGTTGACGTCTGACGTGGACGTTCGGACGTCGACGCGTGACTTCCGTCAGTTCAGATGATAGCGAACGACCGGGCGTCTGGTACTGCTGAACAATCGGCCCATTAGTACCGTCTTTGGTCCCCCATCATTACTCGGCTGGCCGGACCTGCGGGTATACTTGCCGTGATGAAGATGTGAGGACTGTGAATTAATGGTTGAAATAACCTTTCTAGGAACTGGTACTTCGAACGGGATTCCGATGATCGGCTGCGACGTGTCCGGTCTGCACGTCGGAGGATCCGCGCGATCGACGCGAAGGCGCACCTCGGCCGTCATTCGCTTCGACGGCAAGATCGATCCTGATCGACACTTCGCCCGAACTGCGCTGCGCAGGCCGTTCGGGTCGGCGTCAAGCACATCGACGCGGTGCTCTTCACCCACGCTCACGCCGATCACGTGGCCGGGATCGACGATCTGCGGCGTTTCAATGAGCTGAATCAGGCGCACCTGCCGGTCTTTGCCGAGGCCAAGACGGCCGAGCATCCTGCGTGAGCGTTATGCCTATGCGTTTCAGGACATGTTTCCATTCTACGGCGGCAAGCCGGACTTGATAATGAACGTCTTCACGGCCCGTTCGAAGTCTTCGGGCGTGAGGTCATGCCGATCACGGTGACGCACGGCCGCTGGATCGTGCAGGGATTCCGTTTCGGTCCGCTGGTCTACGTAACGGATGCCAAGGGTATCTCCGACGAGTCGATCGATCTGATGCGGGACGCCGACATGCTGGTCATCAATGCGTTGCGTGCAACGTCCCCATCCGACACACCTGAGCATCGGTGAGGCGCTCGATATCATCGCCGAGGTTCGGCCTCGTCAGGCGTACATCGTCCACGTGAGTCATGAGGTGTCGCACGCCGCGGTCGACGCGCAGCTACCGACGCAGTCGATCTGGCCTATGACGGATTGACTGTGCGTACCGAGCGCGACTGGTGAGCCGCGTTCCATTCGGGAATTTCAGCCAATCTGCTACGATTGACTCACAGGTCGCGTGAGCGCGGCACTGCGCAAGCGAGTCGTGCATTATCCTGCATCCGACTGTGAAGAATTCGAACGTCCTCGGTAGAATCATCTGGAGACGAGATGGCGAAAACCACGGTTGCAGCAGCTGGAGCCGGGCATCTTCGTCATCGATCACAGCTTCCAGGGTGTTCCCGGCGTGATCGCGTCGTATCTCCTGGCCGGCGACCAGGATCTGACGCTGATCGAGACCGGCGCCACGCCGACGGTCGAGACGCTGCTCGACGGCGTGCGCGAAGCCGGATTCGACCCGGAAGACATCACCCAGCTTGCCGTGACCCACATCCACCTCGATCACGCCGGTTCGGCCGGGGTCCTGATGCGCCGGTTGCCCAGCCTCGGCTGCTGGTACATCCGATCGGCGCGCCGCACATGATCGATCCCTCCAAGCTGATGGCCAGCGCCACGCGTATCTATGGCGATCGCATGGACGAGCTGTGGGGCGAGGTCGCGCCGGTCCCCGCGGATCGGGTCGACGTACTCGAAGACGGCGCGAGCTTCAGCGCCGGAGGACGCACAACTGGTCGCGCGGCAACACCGGTCACGCCATGCACCACATCGCCTATCACGAGCCGGCGACCGGATTCGTCTTCACCGGTGACGTCGGTGGCGTACGGCTCGATTCGGCGGCCTACGTCGTCCGCCAACGGTCCCGCCAGAACTGGATCTGATTCTGTGGCGAGAGAGCGTCCAGCAGCTGCGAGCGCTCAATCCGACGCGCTTCTATCTGACGCATTTCGGCCGCTTCGACGACATGAGCTGGCATCTGGACGATCTGTTGAGTCGCCTCTTGTTCTGGTCGGGCTGGGCCGATGCGCGACTGGCCGAGGAGCGCGACACGACGGTGGTGACCGGAGAGCTACGAGAGCGGGGCGACGCCGAGATCGTGGCGGCGACAGGCGATGATGCGCTGGTCATGCCGTACGAGGTAGCGACCGCCTACCAGATGACCGTCGACGGCATCGCGCGCTATCTCCGCAAGCGTCGCGAGCAGCCGGAGCCGGCCCGCCTCTATTAGCGACTTTGGCGCGATGCTGTCGAACATCGACCGCTGATCGACGGAGCAGACCGACGGGAGGGTGGGACGTGCCCGACAAAACAGACTACGACGGTGAAAGTGACGGAAACGAGCAACGAGACGGCGAAGTCGTTCGATCCGCGCAACTACCTGCGCCGCATTCGTGTGCGCGGGGCCGAAGTGGAGTACCTCGACGTCAAGTGGCGGCTCGTCTGGTTGCGGAGCGATGCATCCTGATGCCCACGTGATCACCGAATCTGATCTCGAACGAGAACAACGTGGCGGTCTTCCGTGCCGAGGTGATCCTGCCGAATGGCGGTCGCGCGACCGGCTACGGCAGCGAGGCACAGGCCGATTTCGCCGACTACATCGAGAAGGCGGAGACCAAGGCCATTGGCCGCGCGCTGGCTGCGCTCGGGTACGGCACGCAGTTCGCGCTCGATTTCGAGTCTCGGTGGCGAGCAAAGCAATCGTTATTGCTTCGCTCAGCATCTTGTTCCTCGCCCTCCCGTGACCGATTCGCGTGAATCATCTGTATCAAACGAACTGCGCGACCAACGTTGGCATGTACAAAGCGATGGGTTGTGCTGGAGGAAAACGAGTTTCAACTGCGAGGCTACATCTTTGCGCTATCCTTGGCGCACGTAATACGGGCGGTGTGGCCTCTCAATTTTCTGCACGCCAGTAAGTGCTTTTTTGCATTTGTGGGCGGTCGATGAATGCAACGAACAGGCCGCGCTGAAACACCGTCGTGGAGGGTACTAACCAGCATAGGCCAAATTTTTAGCGGGCGGCGGCCTAGCTTCAGGAAACAATCACCCGCAACGATTTTGATTTGGGAATTTTATTGCGGGGCAGATTATATATTGGAGCCGTCATGGAATCGGATGGAAAGATTTACGGCATTCCCTGATTCGGTGACAGCCGTATTGATTATCGATCCAGTTGAAGGACGGCAGTCCTAAATGATTATGGGCTGGATATGTCTGCCGCGAAAAATGGAGCGGTGGCGCAGTTGCGGCGGATGGAAAAATATACTGCGTTTCGAGGAGTCAACCAGAATATTGATTATTGATCCCACCACCGGGACAGCCATAATTAATATTTCGGTCTTGACTTATCGATATACTTCATAAATTGATGAGTTGCATGTGTCGGTGTGCCTGATGGGAAGATTGAGGCATCCCATTATACTCACAGACAATATTGATTCAGATTGATCCCGTGGCAGGAACTGCAACACGTCCCAACATGGGAGCCGACCTGACCTTGCCGGAGCCTCCTCGGCAAGTGGAGCGGGGTGTCTGTGCCGCAAATGGAAAGATCTAGATTGGCATTCCCCGTTGGGCAACCCGATGGAACGATCATCGATCCAACCGCAGGGAACAGCCACACGTACAAAGCTATCGATTAACGTTCTGAAATGCAATAAATGGCGTAACGGCATATTAGCGGGACAAACGAAGTTAATTTATGGAATGCCCGGAACTAAAAAGCGGGCGGCATTGATTATTGATCCTAGCAACCGACCATGCGATAGAAGTAAGTATGAGTTGCGACCTCACAGGAGGAGTTTCAGGGGAGCAGTCCTGGGCCTCCAACGGTCGTATATATGGATTAAACAAAGAGACTCTGGCACATATTGGTGATGGAATGGTGGACCGTAGAGCAGAGCGGACCAATTGCGGCGTGGATTTGAGGCGGGTCTATATGGGGCGGTGGACGCAGGGCCTTGACGGGAAAATCTACCTGTGTGTGCAACGTTTGACGTGCCTCTGATATTCTGGTCATTGATATATCAGCGACAAACGGTTATGTGCCCGTGGACCTGGCAGACCTTACGGATCACAGATATAACGGGTTGATAATAAAAATTGGATTTGATGTTGGGGCAGGGGAGGGGTAAAACCCTCTTCTTACTCCGACAAAAATAGTACGCTTTTGATAATTATTATTAGCATCAACAAGGAATTGGGGTAAATGACAACATTCAACGATTGGGGCGGCTACGATTACAACGTACGCCTGGCGGATCTGCAATCTCAGGGCGGCATAGGTATATTCATCTCGCAGGCTGGCGGCTTCGGAACGCCCAAATTGATCGCGCAGGCGCATACCCTCGGCATGGGAACTGGCGAGTATTGTTGGAATTCTGCCATCAACTCGGCGCAGTATCAGATTGATTATTTTTCCAAGATCATCGACACCGATAAGCCGGATTTCATCATTCTGGACTTCGAACACTGGTGGGCGGAATGGTCAGAGTATTGGGCAGCGATTGCAGGGACGTGCCCTGGGCGAACGTCACCAAGATGTCACCGCAGAAGAGCCAGCCAACAGGCCAAAGGCCACGCCGA
>CAWALJ010000007.1:0-111243 GCA_963782955.1 uncultured Chloroflexia bacterium
TTGGGGCTTCCTCCGGACGACTCACCGCGTTGTCGCGGGAAGTGGTGAACCCCACCTCAATATAGCTCGCTTTCGATCTAATCGATTTGGCCAGAATTTCCGTGTTGATCAGTGCGCCAGGAGACTCCAGATCCATCGATTTCAGCAGGTCTGACCGGAAGACTTTGAAGGCACAGTCGATGTCTCTCAGCTGGACCTGAACAGAACACGTACAGCCAATTTGAAGATATTCGCGTAAAGAATGCGATAGGTCGCGTCCTGACGATCAATGCGATATCCCGCCACGATGTCGTACTGCGGGACAAACGGCGCCAGATAGGAGAGATCGGCGACATCGAACTGGAGGTCGGAGTCCATGAACATGATGTGGCTGCCGCTCGCGGCAGCGAATCCAGACGTGAACGCCGCCCCGTATCCACGGTTTTTCGGGTGATGGACCGGGACGATCTCCGGGTGTTCGGCGGCGATCTGATCGAGCAACGGGCCTGTACCATCGGTACTGCCGTCGTCGACCACGATAATCTCGAACGACTCCGCCAGTTCCGGCAACACATTCAACGCTCGTCCGGTTACCTCGCGGAATGTTGTCGACCTCATTGTGGGCGGGCAGCACCAACGAGAGTTTGCCCGGGATCATCATTCCTCCTGACAGAGACAGCCCGGCCACGCCAGCGTGGCCGGGTTGTTTGTCTTCCGAATCACCGCGTGTAGTATAGCCGCAAGTGCCCGGTTCGGTTACTTCGGCATGTTTTGAAGGCGGTGTACGACGGTCGTGGACTCCAGTCGGGGTTGACGACGGCCCATGGATACTTCTCGTCGCTCGGCGGCGAGATAACGCTGTAGTTCAGATTCCATATGGCCATTACGCCGATCCACGGCCATTCAGTCTTTCCGATCTCGAATGCACGCACCAGGTAATTGGCCTGATCCTGGGCAGTCACCTGTGCGCCATATCCGTATCCCGGTGCTTGATTGGCAGTGGTCCAACCGAATTCAGTCAGCCAGATCTGCTTGGCGGCATCGTTGTTGTCGATCATCACCTGTCGCAACTGCTCGATGCGCCGGAAGTAGAACGACGGATCGTTCTGCCAACCCGGACCTGGGCCGGGATTGCCCGGCCACATCGTATCAGGTGGATTATTGTTACTTCCAGGGTGAGCGCCCAGATCATCAAAGTACGACTTGATCTCACCATTATTGTACTGGTACGCCTGACTAAGGTACTGCACGTCGTCGATCGCAATGGACGGATCCATCACTCCTGTTGGCGTCAATCCACCAAAGAGCACAATGGCGTTGGGATCGGCCGCTTTCACTCCTTCATAGCCTACTTTGAGAAATTGACGTAACGACCCACATCGACATGGCCGCCTGTTTCCGTGCCAGGTTCTCTTCGTTCCATATCTCCCAGGCTTGAACTTTACCTTTATAGCGCGTCGCAAGTTTCTGCATCAGTGCGCCATACGGTGCCGGGTCACTGGGAATTCCTCCCGAGGGATCTGCCCAGGTCGGTGACTTGACCACACTGGCGATGATCTTCACTTCGCTCGTACTGGCCGCGCTGATCGTATTGTCCAGCGACGCGAAATCGTATTGCCCGTTAGCTGGCTCAACTGAACGCCATTGAACTTGAATGCGAATCCACGAGAATCCAGCGTCAGTTACCGCTTTCAGTGTTTGCTGATCGAACGCCGCTCCACCGCTGTCCCCCCGGAGATACACGTTGAAGCCATATCCAACGTGCGGTCCGTAAAGATGTCCGGTTGTGGGATCGGGCGGCGGCATCTGTGGGTCTTCGCGCTGCAGCGCGCTGGCCGGTGCTCCCTTTTTCGCGAGATATTCGCGACCCAGCAGTCCGAGCAAGACTTCGTACTTAGTCCCCTTAAATTCCGGGTGGTATTCGAACCGCGCGCGTTCGAAATACTGAACCGTGTGGGTCGCACCATCACCTGCTGGCGGCGCTGGATTCTGTTCGTCGAACTCCTCCGATAGCGGATAGCCGAAGTTCTGCAGACCGCCGTTCTGGTTCCAGAAAGTCTTGAACCCGTAGTTCAGCGAGTGTTGTGTAGGCGCGTAGTAGACGTGATCCTGCGAGTCGGCGAATGGCGCAATGGGTTGGAATGGCTTCTCCGAGGTTCGCGATTGCGTCATGTCGGCACCAACGCGTACCAGTTCGACCACGTATGGCGTTCCTGCGTTTTCTGGATGATATTCAAAGACGGATCGCTCGAAATACTGCCGATAGAAACCGTCTTGCTTGAAGACGCCGCTGATCGGATATCCCTGAATGTAGAGACCGCCATGAGTCTCCCAGTATTGGCGGAACAGACCCTGCACCCAGAAACCGGTCTCCGGGAAATACCGAGGCATCAGCAAATCGTCCGGCGACGATGGCGCGGCAGCGGCCTGCCCGACCGGAACCGAGAGCATGAGTACGAGCGCGATGAGCGCCAGGAACCGAATGCGTCTCACTGTGTCCCCCTTTGGGTTGTAGCCGTCGAAAATGACGATTCGGCGGCCATCAGCCTTCTAGACATGAAACGCCGGTGTTGAATCGAGTCTGAACTGACACATACCGACGAATTTCCGATGCCCTGCTCAGGGATCGGTTTTGGGTTGATGAGGTGAACGAGCGCTATTCGCTCGTGTTCGTACGTTCGTCCACTCGTAACTTCAACGAGTGGTGTCCAAGGACGGCACCGCGAGAAGAGCCAGTTACGGGGCGAACTGAAGCTCAACGTCCCCGATCGCGATGACATCTCCATAACGAAGCCCAGTGGGAACGGTGACGGGCTGCGCATTCAATTGCGTCCCATTTGTGCTGTTTAGGTCCGTTACCCACCAGCGTCCGTCTCGCCAGGTGATCTGCACGTGTTCGCTCGAGACAAAGTTGTCGTCAAGCATGATAGTCGCTCTGGGATGCCGTCCGATGACGGTGACTGGCTCGAGATCGAGCCTCATACCAGAGCGCAATCCAGTGTTACCGCCACGCTGAACGATGAGATGCGCGCTCGCGTTCTCGTCGGGCGCTTCGTGGCCGATGGTCGCAAAGACACTCATTTCGCGCACGATGACCCGAAGCACCTGAAAGAGAAAGAAATAGAGGAGGAAGATGAACATGACTCTCAGGAGCAGAACGAACCATTCAAACGGCAGTTGATTGATCATCGAGGCGGGCAGCCCTAGCTTCCCGATTGCCCATTTCCCCGGTAGGGGAGTAGCTCGAGTTTCGCCGTGCCGACGATCACGGTGTCGCCTTGCTGGATCGCGCTTCGGGTTACATGTGCGCCGTTCACCGACGTTCCGTTGGTTGAATCAAGATCGACGATCTCCAGATGTCCATTTACGTACTCGATGCGTGCGTGGTAGCGCGAGACTTCTGGCTCAGGGATCACGACGTCATTATCGAGCGACCTGCCGATGGTGGTGATTTGGCGGCGTATCGAGAAGATCTCTTCCGGCCGAGTTGAACTGGCCACACGCAACCATTGCGGTGGAACGTTACCTGTTCGCTCAACGACGCGATAGACCTCGGTGCGTTGCACTGCCTCTTGCTGGACAGGATCGTAACCCGGCAGCTCGGCGATGTGCGCGTCGACGCTGATGTTTCGCACCGGAATGCGATCGTCGCCGAACATCTGCACTCGTACCTGGTCGATGAAACCATAGTTTCGCTCGTCGGCCAGATCGATCAACCAGTCTTCCATCTGACGACAGAGACTGGTAATGAAATCGGTATAGACGACCATGTCCTGCGGATTGAGATAGACAGAGTAATCGTTCGGCACGACGATACCGTCCACCGTGGCGAGTTGGTTGCCTTCCATGGCGCGCTCGAGGCGACGGCCGATTTCGGCGGGCTGAATTGGGCTGCGAAAAATCCGCCCGACGGAACCTTCCATCAGGCGTTCAAAAAAGCGTTCGAATCTCTGCAGGCTATTTACCACAGTGGTCGTGCCATCCTGAGCGGAGCGCGTTGGCGACTCTGAACGGGCGAAATTATAGGTTGCGCAGAGTCTGCGGTCAAACCGTCACGTCTTTCATCCCCCTACCCGTTGTTCGGGAATGGCTTTTGCGTTTTGTGTCACGACGAAGCGAAGTGAACGAACAACTCACGCTGGTGACAGGAGAGATGCCTGGAGAGGGTCCGGTCTCCGCGGGTTAACTCAGCTTCTGTTACGTGACCATCGACGCAATGGAGAGATTCCTCGAGATCGGATGTGGCTGGCGCTCGAAACGATCGACGCCAAGACGCAGGACCTTGACTTGCTGATCCAACGGCTGCTCGATGCGTCTGACGCTCAAAATGGGCAGCTTCGCGTCAACCCAGGAGAAGCCGATCTCATACACCTTGTGGATGATTAGGTTGCCCGACACCACCGATTGTCCGCCCGGTGAATTAGCTCCGACCATCCGGCTCCGGCAGTCGCCTGGGTGGTAAAGTGCGATTCATGCAAGTGACCGTGCAATTGTTCGATTACGCGACGAAGTTCAACCCTGATGGCATCACCGTTCGCGTTCAAGTCGGGTCCAACTCAGTCGATCAACTTGTTTTGAGCGTGAGCGATTCTGGAGTCGGCATCCCAGAAGAAGATCGTCGACGAGTGTTCGATCTAGTGCACCGGCCTCAACTCGAGCAGTATCTCTGTGGTCTGAGTATCGGGTTGTTCCCGGTTCGAGAAATCGCCGAGCGTCACCTCGGCGTCAAAGAAGTTGACGAAATCAAAGATGACGGAACGCGGTTCGTTGTCCGTCTCCCAATGTTCTCCGCGATCTCCAACGCGTGACCGTGTAGAAGGCGAGACAATTCATGACTCGGATTCTGGTGATCGACGACGACTCAACGATCCGCCAGGTGGTTGGTCTTGTCTTGAGTGATGAAGGTTACGATGTTGCTGAAGCATCGAATGGGCTGTCTGCCCTTCGCTCCATCGATCAGGATCCGCCTGATCTCATTCTGCTCGATATGAAAATGCCCGGCATGGATGGCTGGGAGTTCAGCAAGCGCTACCGAAGCGAGTTTGACCATCCTGCCCCGATCATCGTTTTCACCGCTGCTACGGATACAGCCGAGCGCGGTTTGGCGGCGGGAGCTCAACTCGCTCTATCGAAGCCCTTCGATCTCGATGAACTACTAACCGGCGTTTCTACAGTCCTTGCTGCCTCTCAGCGCGCCGCACAGTGAAGACCGTTGTCATCAGGAGAGGTCGTTCGAGCTCCAACTGGCGGCTCGGAGTTGCACCGTTCTCGTCTTGTCAATCCTTGTCAGAGACTGAATTTTCCGTGCTTACAACTGCGTATCGCTGTGGCTTCCGCAAGACGAGCCGGAACACGATGGCAAACATGGCGAAGACTTCTAGTCCGAATGGAAGATAACCGGAATAGCCGAGCAGCGGCATCTCAAAGACGTGCGCGAAGCCCACGAACGGCACCGTATAGGTCCACTTCGGCATTGAGAAGAAGTTCCACATCTCCCAGAAGATACCAGTAAACAGCGTGCCAAGCATGATGTTCCACAGCGCTGCCCAGTTTCCCTTTTCCATGAAGTGGATGATCGATCGTTGTCCGAGAACGGCATTGATCGGTTCGATCACAAAAAAGAGCGAGACCCAGGCGAGTGGGAATGCGTAATGTGGAAACAAAATCACCAGCACGAGCATCACCCAGCCGGCTGCTTCAAAGTTGATGATCCCACGTCGACCCAGGCGCCAGGCGGGCAGCTTTGGAAGCCGATCGCCTACGCGAAAACTCGCGAGAAACTCGGTCGCCTCTAACACTGCTGGAACCACGGTCGAAAACGAGAGCGAAGCGACGGTTACGAATGCGAAGGTCGAGTGGTGGCCCGGAATCTGGTAGTGCCAGTTGTCGAGATAGCGGTTCATCCATTCGAAGATCCACCAGAATGGGGCTGACGTCACGAAGAGGACAACGAATTTCTTGCGGCTCCGAGTGAGGAGCGAGGTACCGGTGCGGAGCGTGACCAGACCGTCTAGCACGAGGATAAAGCCGACCCAGAGCGGGAAGAAGTAATAGTCCGAGATCGGTCGTATTTGCAGCCAGGCGATCGGCCACCAGATTGCAACAAGAGAGACGCCGACTATGAATTGGGGAACCTGGAGTACTCTATGTGAGGGGAGCGGCTTGACCGCCACATTTGTTCCTTGAACGATACGATGTCGAGTGCCCTGCGACATCCCACGAGCGTTGGCAGAGTAGGAGCGCGCTAGAAGTATGCCAGAAGACGTCACTCGAACCCGACCACTGCTTGCGCCGTCCATCCTCACGGCCGACCTCGGGCATCTCGCCGATGAAATCTTGCGTGCCGAGATGGCCGGAGTTGACTACATCCACCTGGACGTGATGGATGGCCGGTTCGTGCCGAACATTAGTATCGGGTTGCCAGTTATCGAGGCTGTGCGCAAAGCAACATCGCTGCCAATCGATGTTCACCTCATGATCGTCCAACCAGAGCTCTACATCTCACAGTTCGCGGCAGCCGGTGCCGACATCCTGACGGTTCACGTCGAAGCCTGCCCCCACGTGCATCGAACGCTTCAGCAGATTCGCGAGGCTGGGTGTCAAGCCGGAATAGCGCTGAACCCAGGGACTCCGCCGAGCCAATTGGAATACCTTGCCTCGGTCGTGGACCTCGTGCTGGTAATGAGCGTGAATCCAGGCTTTGGCGGGCAGTCATTCATTCCAGAAGCGTTGCCAAAGCTCGGAATGGTGCGCCGTTTACTTGACGAGGCCGATTCCAACGCACTCATCGAAATTGACGGCGGCATCAAACCAGAAAACGCCCGTGAGGTGTGGGAACGAGGTGCTGACGTATTGGTTGCCGGGTCGGCTATTTACACGCCGCAGCGGACGGTTCAGGCGGCTGTAGAGCGCTTCCACGCGGCGTTCGAAGCCTAGAACAACTCTTCGCTCTTCTCGCGGCCGAGAAATAGCGCCGGGATGATGGCGATGAGACAGAGAACTGCTGCGACGGCGAACGTGTCGCGAATGATCGACAGGGTCATTGGAATGGCCTGGTTCGTAACGTAGCTCTGTTGGCGGGCGAGGTAATCCCCGAGCGTTTCACCCGTCTTTTGAGGAAGCGGTGGTAGATTGATCAACGCATGATTGAGACGGCTCACTGACCAACCGGTGAGCGCCGAGATGCCGATCGTCATGCCAAGCAGACGCATGACAATGACGATTCCAGAGGCGATTCCGAGATCGCGCGAGTGGGCCGCGTTGATCGCGGCCGCACCGACTGGAGCGATTACCAGCCCGAAGCCGAACCCTCCGATAGCCAGATCTCCGGCCATGCGCAACACTTCCAGATCGTTCGGCCAGCCAGTCATCAGCCAGAATCCACCACTGGCCAGAACCAGACCAGCGAGAACGACTGTCCGATAGCCGAATCTTGTCGTCAATCTTCCGCCGATAATCGCCCCGAGCGCCATCATTCCGCAGAACGCTCCAAGGAGTTCTGCGCTAACGATTTCGCTGCGATGCTCGGTCGCGATGAGCGCCACTTGTAGCGGTACATTCACCATGGCCGCCATAAGCGCCGCTCCGACCAACGCGTTGGTTGCGTTGGCGGATGAAAAGAGTCGATCTTTGAACAATCGGAGCGGGATCAATGGGTGCTTGCAGCGCATTTCGACAAATATCAATCCGACGAACGCTGCGATCCCTAACGCGATCAGTGGAACCTGGTAATTCGAGAGCGGATTGGCCGTCGAGCCGAGCGGATGCTGCCCTTTGGGACCGGTCGATTCTGAGCCCGCAGAGACGCCGAGATTGATGAACAGCAGTCCAAGCGACAAGAGGGCGGCACCCGGCAGGTCGAGCGGAACGCGCCGTCCGTTCGACGGGTTGGTGCGGCGCCAGCTGTAGATCAGGTAGATCCCGACGACCGCGCCAATCGGAACGTTCAACCAAAAGACGTCACGCCAGGATCCAAAGAGCTGTGCGAAACCGGCGCCCCAGATCGGTCCGACGACCCACCCGAGTGTGTCAACTGCCGCCACTATGCCGAGTGACGCCGCCCTTCGATCGGGAGGGAGAACATCACCCACCAGGGCCATCGAGATGGGAAGCATCGCGCCGCCGCCAAAGCCCTGAATAGTGCGAGCGGCAATCAGCATCGAGAGGTCATGCGCCGACGCGCAGAGTATCGATCCTCCGAGAAAGACTGCCAGCGCGAGGAGAAAGGCGTTGCGTCGACCGAAGATGTCCGAGAAGCGTCCCAGCAAAGGGATTGTCAGCGTATAGGCCACCAGATAACCGGTGACGACCCAGACGTAGCGATCAGCTTCAGCTGTGTTGACATTGAGGTCGGTTAGCATTCGCGGGAGGATTGGCGCGATGACCGTAAGATCAATCGCGGCCACCAGCACCACTGCCAGTGCTGGCACCACGATCGACATCGGTTTCGACGCAGTTGGTGACGACACGTCGGTTACAGATTCGGCTTAGTGATGGTCACCTGTTCGTTCTGCTGGGTCAAGAGAAGCGTCCAGGTTGTGGCGGAACTGCCGCTGCTCCCACTTGAATCGTGAATCACCAGTTTCACCACGTCGTGTTTGTCCTTGGTGATCCACAGGTCGACCGGGAGCGAGTCATTCTTGAGCGCTCCACCGGCAATTGGTTGGGCGTCAGCCTTCGTGACCGTTCCGGTAATGTGGTACGCATCGGATCCGTTGACCGTATCACTTCCCGCAATCGTTGGATTCTGTACGTCTTGGAGGACGTGGGAGATACCCTGATTCTTGTCGAACAGGATCGCCGGGTCATAGCCGAGATCCGACGGAGCCTGCTCCCACGACCCGGTCACAGGATTGGTGATGTATTGATCCGTTCCGATGGATACCATGTTGATGGATAGGTTTGCGCCCAGGAACGTTACATTGGCTTTTGCCTTGGCGCTATTCGGTCGCAACAAGTCGCCCGTAGCGCCGTGAAGTTTGATCGTGCCCTGCTGGTCCAGGGCGACGTTGCCCTGAATCTGGAGATCAAAATGGAGTGAGTTGATCTGTTCGAAGCGCTGAGAAGCAAGAGACAATACCGCCTGAGCGGTTACCGGAGTAGCCGTTGGTGTTGCCGGAGCCTGTGCCTTTGAACCGCCACAGGATATGAGCGTGAACAGCCCGAGAATTACCGAAAATGATCCGACCGCATACTGGAATCTCATCGACGTTCAACTCCCAAAATTTCCATCGAGCGGCGAGTACTAATGCTATCACACACTGTACGCATCATACGGTCCAGCTTTTGCGGACGTACGATCACTGTGTTACGATTCTGCGGCCGAAGCGCGATCGTCGAACCTCCGTTTTTCCGTCGTCCGATAGGCTCATGCTGAAGGAGTAGAGGCACGACTGCGGTGGATGAGCTACGCGTCATAGTCGGAGCCGGAACCGATACCGGATCCGTTCGCGAGCAGAACGAGGACGCCGTATACGTCAGCGATGCGGCAACTGAGCCGGTTGATGAGAACGGCATTCTGGTGGCGCTTGCCGATGGGATGGGCGGCTATCAGCGCGGCGAAGTTGCATCGCGCCTCGCCATTGACACGCTTCGCTCCGAGTACTTCGGCAATCCGGTTGGGCCGACCGAAGTTCCCCTTCGTCTGAAACAAGCATTCCGCAAGGCCAATGAGCTGATATTCGCCGACGGATCAGCCGAGGGCGAGCAGAACATGATGGGTACGACATTGGTCGCGGCCGTGGTGCGCGGGCCGGATCTCACCGTCGCCAACGTCGGAGACAGCCGGGCGTATCTGGTGCGTGCTGATCGTCTCACTCAGATAACTCGAGATCACTCGCTGGTGGCCGAACAGGTTGCAGCGGGAGCCATGACCGAACAGGAAGCTCGCGAGAGCCAGCACCGCAACATCATCACGCGTGCGCTGGGACATCGGCAACGCGTTGACGTGGATATCTTCGAGATTCGCCTGCTTCCAGAAGACCGCCTGTTGATGACGACGGACGGGCTACATGACTACGTCAGCGAGGAAGAGATGGTTCAGTTGTCGCTGAGCCGTCACCCTGAAGACGCCGCTCGCGATCTGGTCAATCTGGCGCTTGAACACGAGTCGAATGACAACGTGACCGCCATCGTCGTGTGGGCCGCGCCATCGGGCGTTTCGACAGAACGGGTGCCGGAGGGCGAAGTGGAGGAGGAGCGAGCAAGCTACCTCATTCCGATGCTGGTCATGCTCGCCTTGGTGGTCTTCATCGCCATCGTCGTGCTCATCCTCTACCTCGGATAGTGACGCGACTGCCAGCGAGCACCATGCTGCTTCGTTTGGATCTGCGATGACCGTTCCCTCAGAATCTGACCCAATGGTGTCCGCTGCACGGAACGTGGTGGACGCGCATACGCATATCTTCCCGCCTGAATTCGTGCGAGCGCGGGACTCATTCTGCAGTCGGGACGAATGGTTCTCTGAGCTCTATCAGAACCCCAAAGCACTGCTTGCCCATGAAGACGACATTCTGGCCAGCATGGATCGGGCCGGATTCCAGTACTCGATCGTGTGTGGATTTCCGTGGCGAGACTCTGGCATCTGCCGCGAGCACAACGACTACCTCCTCGACGTGGCGAAACGCCATCCTGGCAAGATCGGAGTAGTCGCGACGGTCTCTCCGGCCCAACCAGGAGCGAGGCTCGAGGCGCGACGCTGCCTCGAAGCCGGGGCAATCGGCATCGGAGAGCTCAACGCCGACGCGCAGGGCTTCGATCTCATGTTTCCCGCGGACCTAGCAGGCGTGGCCGAAGTATGTGAATCGTTTGGGCGACCAATTCTGTTTCACGTAAGCGAACCTGTGGGTCATCTCTATCCGGGCAAAGGCACGGCGACGCCCGATCGATTGCTCCGATTTCTGCTGGAGTTTCCCGAGGTGAAGGTTGTGGCGGCCCATTGGGGCGGCGGTCTGCCGTTCTATGAACTGATGCCGGAAGTCGCGGAACAGACGCGAAACGTGGTTTATGATTCGGCCGCGTCCACCTATTTGTATCGGCCTGAGATTTTCAGGCAAGTGATCGAACTCGTAGGAGCCAACCGCGTCTTGATGGCAACCGACTATCCAGTGCTGCGTCAAGATCGGTTTCTCCGGCGATTGTTGATGCAAGATCTGCCGGCTGAGACGCTTGATCCGATTCTGTGGCGGAACGCTGCTCGCGTTTACGGGCTGAAACTGGAAGGCGCTAACGCATGATTAGCGGTGTGCGGGGTCAGATCGTCGCGAAGGTTCCCGGAGCGGTCCTGGTAGATCTTCACGGTCTAATCTTGAAGATATTGACGTCCCAAACCACGATCTCCGATGTCGGCAATCCTGGCGATCAGGCCGAGCTACTGACTCACCTCTACGTACGTGAAGATCAACTCACGCTCTTCGGTTTCGCCAGTCAGGATGAACTCGAGCTATTTGAGTTGCTGCTAACGGTAAGTGGTGTCGGTCCGCGTGTTGCCTTGAGCGTTCTCTCGACCGCTCGCCCTGACGAGATTCATCATGCGATTGAATCAGAAGACGTTCAGCTGCTGAGCCGGGTTCCAGGTATTGGAAAGAAGACGGCAAGCCGGATCATTTTCGACTTACGCGGCAAGCTCCCAGAACGCATCGTGGCCGGTATAGCGCCGCTCGCCTCCCAGGACCAGGAAGCGCTCGAAGCACTCCAGTCGCTCGGTTACACAACGGCCGAAGCGCGATCAGCGCTGGCCGAGGTTCAGCGATTCGAAGGTCAGACGGTCGAGGAGCGCGTGTATGCCGCTCTGCAATCATTGGCGCGGTCCTGAGAGTCGCACGGATCACCGGCGGCGTTCAAGGCGCCGTTCGACCGCGCGAGCGTGTGCGGTAAGCCCCTCGGCTCGTGCAATTTTTGCCGCGGTCGGTCCCAGTCGAGTCATGCCTGTCTCATTGAGGCCCACCACACTGATGATCTTGATGAATTCCTCAACGTTGATCGGCGAGGAGAAGCGTGCGGTGCGTCCCGTCGGCATTACGTGACTTGGCCCGGCTGCGTAGTCGCCAAGCACCTCCGGCGAGGACTCGCCGACGAAGATCCCCCCAGCGTTTTTCACTTGATCCAAATACGACCACGCGTCCCGAATCAGTAAGCACAGGTGTTCTGGTGCATACTCGTTGGCGATGTCGAACGCGGTCTCCAGCGTCGGAACGACCACGATAGCCCCATTGGTTTGTAGCGAGTCTCCTGCGATCTGGGCGCGTTCGAGGAGCGGTATCTGTTCCGCCAGTTGCTCTTCGACGGCGTCGGCCAGCTCGGGCGACGTCGTTAGCAGGATCGCGCTGGCGAGCGGATCGTGCTCGGCCTGGGCCAGCAGGTCAGCGGCACAGAGTTCAGGTCGAGCGCTCTCATCCGCGATCAGCAGCGTCTCAGTTGGCCCGGGAAGTTGATCGATGTCGACGTCGCCAAAGACCCGGCGTTTCGCGAGCACCACAAAGATATTCCCTGGACCAACGATCTTGTCGACGCGCGGCACACTCTCGGTGCCGTACGCCATGGCGCCGATGGCCTGGGCTCCCCCAACCTTGAATACCCGGTCAATGCCGATCACCCTTGCAGCCGCCAGGATTAGCGGCGAGACGCTTCCGTCCCTGTTCGGTGGGGCGCACACGATGATCTCTTTGACCCCGGCCACCTGAGCTGGAATGGCCGACATGAGGAGCGAGGACGGATACGGCGCCCGTCCGGCGGGCGTATAGACGCCGACACGCTCCAACGGCCGTAGGATCTGCCCCAATGTCCCGGTCTCGTCGAGGTGAATCCACGAGGTCCGCAGTTGGCGCCGATGGAATGACTCGATCCGATCACGGGCAACGCGGAGGGCCTCGATTACGTCTTCGTCCACCGACTCCATGGCCGCGTCGATCTCCTCTGTAGAAACCAGCAGGGAATCGAGCTTCACGCCGTCGATGGTCGCCCCGTAATGCTTCAGAGCCGCGTCGCCGTCATGCCTCACGTCGGCAAGAATGCGATCGACGACTTGCGGTCCAGTCAGATCCTTGCCAAACACACGTCGAACGCCTGCCTGAACCGTCGGTGGCAGCTCAGTCGTCTCGATGCCACGTTCGCGGAGCACGAACTTGCGCGCTTCGTCAACGTTGTCGAATACGCGCACGATTTGCTGTTCGTTCATCTCGGTCCTTCAACTGCTTCGACGAGCCGGAGAAATGCGGGGGAATCTCCGTCAAAGACATAATCGGGTGACGTGACCGTGATTCCGCTGCTGCCGCCT
Organism: uncultured Chloroflexia bacterium; assembly: GCA_963782955.1. Classification (GTDB taxonomy): domain Bacteria; phylum Chloroflexota; class Chloroflexia; order Thermomicrobiales; family Thermomicrobiaceae; genus CALAGB01. The sequence continues at coordinate 13,253 of CAWALJ010000007.1, forward strand.
CGCCGTAAATGGTCGACCGCGGTCAGGAGTCGGTCGGCCGGTACGATGATGGTCACGGCATACCAACCTTCATCTCCAGTGCGTTCTTTGGGGAAGACGTTGGCGATAGTCGGGCCTTGCCGTCCGGCCGTTTCGACCTGCGCCGTAACGTGACGCGCTACCGATTCGGGTGATTCGCCGCGAACGTTGGCGGTTATCAGGCGAAACTGGCGGGTGCGCAACCGGGATTCGGCGAGTTCAACGATCGAGCGGGCAACCTCAAGCTTTTCCGGCTGATGGCGGAAGGCGCGCCGGGAGGCGATTAAGCAAGCTTGCGCGCGCAGTATCACCCCACCACTCAATATTCTCAGTCGATTGTCGCGCAGGGTCACACCGGTCTCGGACAGATCGCTGATAATGTCGGCGTACCCCAGCACCGGAGCCGCTTCCAATGCGCCATGCGCGTCAACTAGAGAGAAATAGTTGACTCCATGCTGGTAAAGGAAATCGCGAGTTAAATTTGGGAACTTCGTGGCGACCCGTAGCGTGCGGCCCGTGCGCTTGAGATCGATTGACAGGTCGGCCAGATCGGCGACCGTGATGATATCGAGCCAACCTTCAGGCACGGCGAGCACCAGTTCGCAGCGGCGGAAACCCAGGTCATCCATCACAACCACAAGGTTCGGCTCGTCCTGACCATTTTCGGTAACGAGATCCAGACCGGTGATCCCGATGTCAGCGCTGCCTTCCGCGACCTTACGCACGATGTCCTCGGTGCGCTGGAAGAGAACCTCGACATCGGGGAGACCGCTCAGCTTGCCGACGTATTGCCGGGGATTCGGACGCCAGATAGGCATGCCACAGCGTTCCAGGAATCGCGACGTAGCCTCTTCGTAGCCGCCCTTGGATGAGACAGCAAGTCGCAGCGGTTCAATCATCGATCCCGGTCCGTTCCACCGATTCATCCTTGTTGGAGGCGGCGCTGAACGTTTCACACTCAGTCTCGCCGTCCGTGTCGACCACGACCAGTCGAGAGATGCCGGAGCGGAGCGCGAATCGCCGATTGGCCGTCACTGACCGACCGCGAACGTCCAGTTCAACCGTCGTGCCCTCTGCTCGCAGTTGCTCGGCTGCTCGAATTGCGGCCGGGATTGCTTCATCACCCGCAGGAACCACCAGGGTGACTCGCCGCAGCGTCCGGTTTGCCATCGAAGCGGCCTCGACGACACGTTCGAGACCGTAGGTGAAGCCTGATGCGGGCAGCGGTTGTCGGGCTCCGAGCGTCTGCGCCAGATCGTCGTAGCGACCACCACCACACAGCTGGATCTGACCCGATTCATCAGCATAGATCTCGAACAACATACCCGTGTAATAGTGTAGCCCGCGGCCCATACCCGGACTGAGCTCGATCGACGCCGTGTCGTGCCCAAACGTCTCGAGCAGTTCGAGGACGCGCTCTATCCGGCGAATTGGCTCGTCATCGAGCTGGTTTCGCTCCACAAGTTGGCGGAGCGCGGGAATGACTTCATGCGGCGGCCCCTGCAGTGGAGCGATCTCCCGCACGAACTCGAATGCACTTCTTACGTCGCTCTCGTCGCTGCGTCGATTCAGCTTGGCAATCACACCCGCGACGATCTCCTCGGGGGTCCGCGTGCCCCCTTGAGTCTCGACACCGACCTCGTTCAGCACTCCGAGCACCCAGTTCTCGAGTTGATCAGACGGCACCTGGCTCAGCGCACCGCCCATCTGGTCGAACAGGTCGGACAGCCGGTCACCGCTGACCAGTCCCGCAATATCCGAGTCAAGATCGACGTCTCGCCCCTTGCGTACGCGCTCCATGCTCCAGATAAGCCAGTCGCGGGCTCGCTGTCGTAAAGGCAGTCGTTCCAGGTACTCGAGCACCAATCCGACGTGCCCCAGTACGAGTTTTCCTTCGATGCCAGCTGCCTTCAATCCGGCAAGCGCGAGATGGATTACTTCGGCGTCCGCCACGGGACCGTCAGCACCCAGCAGCTCGCATCCGACCTCGGTGAACTGTCTCGTTCTGCCTGCTTGCGGCTTTTCGTAGCGAAATACCGGACCGGCGTAGGAAAGGCGCAGCGGAAGTGCTCTGGCCTGCATTGAATCGACGTACATGCGCAGGACTGATGCGGTGTGTTCTGGACGTAGTGCGATATCCCGCTCTCGGTAGCGGAAGGCGTACATTTGCGCGATCCGCTCGCCACCCGACTTGCGCAGAAAGAGCTCGGTTGACTCGACGATGGGCGTATCGACCTGCTGATACCCATGAAGTGACATAGTCTGAAGCAGCGTCGAACGCACAAATTGATGTCGTTCAAAGTCATCGACACCAATGTCAGCCATACCTCTGAGTCGTTCGATCTGCGTTTGACGCTCCGGCGAGTTGCTAGTTAAGGATCGTTCGGACAACGAACTTCCCCATATCGATAGTTGATGCTTGTCGCGCGTGCTCGGTGCGACGTCGTGATACGACCGTTGAGTCTAACATGAGTTTCCAGAACGTAAGCATGGGTGGTGGTCGGAGTTGTTTAAGTTGCTTCGGTATCTGACGCCTGAGGTTCAACACCGCGTTCAACGCGATCTATCAACAATATTGTCACGCACATATGGCGCGTCTGTAACGTGCGAGTCGCTAATCTGGTCGTAGGGGAGCTGGGGACCTCGAATTTGAACGTGAACCTCACGTGAGGAGGTCGGTCCTGATGGAACAAGAGAGACCAGGCGGAACAATCGGTCCGATTTTCGAACCTCAAGGGCCGTCTACCCATCGACTCTATCGCAGTAAGAACGACCGGGTGGTCGCTGGCGTATGCGGCGGTCTCGGTCACTATCTTGGTGTCGACCCGGTGATCGTCCGCGTCGGCTTTATCTTGCTGGCGTTCGCAGGGCTCGCAGGGATCCTGATATACATTCTGGCCGCGATCATCATGCCTGAAGCCACGCCGGATGAAGATGTCCCTCGCACCGACGTTCACGTCATGGGGCAGGGGCGACTGATCTTTGGCGGGCTGCTGATCGCGATAGGCGCGTTGCTGCTGATCCGAGATATCGTCCCCTGGTTCAGCGATCAGGTCATCTGGGCCACGATCCTTGTTGCGCTTGGCGCTGGGATCATTCTCAGAGGAGCGCAGCGATGAGCAGCGAGCCCATGATGCAACCTCCAGTCTATGAGCGCCCGAGCTACTCCCGATCGATCGGCACGATCGTTTTGGGACTGATCCTGGTGCTTATTGGCCTGGCCTGGATACTCGAGGTCTCGGACGTCATCAACCTTTCGCTCGGGGTGATCCTACCGTCGGCGCTGATTCTCGTTGGCGTCGCCCTGGTGGGTGCCTCGCTGAGTGGATCGCACGGAGGTTTGATAACCGTTGGCATTCTGCTGACGCTGGTCCTCACCGTCTCAGCGGCCGTCAACGTTCCGATCAACGGCGGCGCGGGGGATCGCTCCTTCACACCGACCCAGGTGACGAGCCTGTCGGATGGCTACCAGCTTATGGCTGGCAACCTAAAGCTAGACCTTACCGAAATGGATCTGCCAGCCGGTGAGACGACGGTTACGGCGAAGGTTGGTATCGGTCAACTTTAATATCGACGTACCGCGTGGTGTCGCGGTGCAGGTTCATTGGAAAGTGTCGGCGGGCAACGTCAACGTACTCAACGTTCAGCAGGATGGCACGTCACTTGACGACCGGACCGAAACGCCCGGGTTCGCCACCGCAACGACACGACTCGTCATCGAGGCCACCATGGGCTTCGGCAATATCGAAGTGAGTCAGCCATGAACGAGCACTTCCGCCCGGGTACCGCGATCGTCGGGTTCGTCTTCATCGCGCTCGGCATCCTGTTTCTACTCGACGACCAGGATGTCATCAGGATCCGGCCGATGTTGATACTTCCGATCCTGCTCATTGGACTGGGTCTTGGCGTGCTGGCGAGCATTACCGAGTCAGGACGCCACCGACGACTTGACTGACGCGGATAAGTCGTACACAGATAGTCAAGCAGTGGGGGATCGCTTTCGGTCCCCCACTGCTTCTGACGTAAGGATGGCCGAAGTCTGATTGGTATCAAGCGCGGAGTTTGCCACCTACCTGGCGCTTGACCTGCGATTCGATACGACCACGCACTCGGTCGACCTCGCGTTCTTCAAGCTGCCGATCCGGAGCCGAGAGCGTCACGCGGAAGGCTAGACTCTTGGTCCCCGGGTCGATTGCCGGGCCACGGTAGATATCGAACAGCTCGATACCTCCGAGCAGGCCGCCCGCACCGGATGCCAGCGCGGCGCGAACTCGTTCTGCCGGAATCTCCTCATCGACGACCACGGCAAAGTCTTGCTCGACCGGTTGGAACCGTGAAACCGTGCTTGCCTGGACATCAGAGAGCCCCGATTCAGCCAGGGCGACCAGATCCAACTCCGCCACCGCAATGCGCCCTTCATCGGCGATGCCCAACTGGTTCGCCACCCGGGGATGAACCTCGCCGAGCACACCAACTGGCCGCTCGTGCGCCGTGATTTGCGCCGCACGGCCTGGATGCAGGCTTGGGTGTTCGATAGGCTCGAGGCTGACCTCGCTTGCTCCGATGCGATCAAGCAGTTCAGCGACCACCCCTTTGACATCGAAGAAGTCGGTTGAACGCTCCGTTGCATAGAGACCAGCTTCCTGCTGGAGTCCGGCCATGACGATCAAAAGCGTGTGTCGCTCGTCCGGCAGTTCGTCGACACCGCGTGGAAGATAGACGCGCGCGGTCTCGAAGACGTTCACCCGGCGATTGAACTTGAGATTCTCCGCAACGTTTTTTAGCACCGATGGAAGAAGCGTTGGCCGCATCATCTCCCAGTCCGACCGCAGCGGGTTGGTAACGCGCACCAACGGCAAGTGCGGCCGTTCGTAGAAGCCGAATCGACTCGGTATCTCAGCGGCACCTGGCGACAGTGCCTTGAGATCGTCGTCGTTGATCATCGAGTAGGTCATCACCTCTTGCAGACCAGCGCCGACCATAATGTCCTGCACCGAGCGAACCAATCGCCGCATGGGTTGGACCTCAATTGGAACGGTTCCCCCTACCGGGAGGGTTTCCGGCAAGTTGTCATAACCAGCAATGCGCGCGACCTCTTCGACGATGTCCGCTTTCAGGGTCACGTCCGAGCGCCAAGTTGGAACCTGGACGACGACGACGCGCTCACCATCACGTTCCTGGATCGATGGCTCGAAGTCCAGGCGCCCGAGGATGCTCAATACTTCCTCGTCAGGAAAGTCGACACCGAGAAGTCGCTTGATCTCGCTTCTTGGCATGACGAGTTCATGGGGGCGACGTTTGTCATTGTAGACGTCGGCGAGTCGGGTTACCCGTGCGTCTGGCAGCATCGATGTGATGAGCGCCACAGACCGCTCGATCGCGGTCCATGCCAGATTCGGATCCAGTCCGCGTTCGAAGCGTGCCGATGCCTCGGTCCGCAGTTTCTGGTTGCGCGCGGTGCGGCGTACGTTGTTCATGTTGAAGTTCGCGGCCTCCAACAGAATCGCGGTTGTATCGTCGCGAATCTCGCTGTTGACGCCGCCCATGACGCCTGCCATGCCGACCGCGCGATCGATGTCAGCGATGACCAGAGTGTCGGGATCAAGATCACGCTTGACGTGATCGATCGTCTCGATCTTCTCGTCTGGCCGTGCGCGTCGCACGATCACCCGATCCTCACTCAAGAAGTTGAGGTCGAATGCGTGCAACGGTTGGCCCCACTCCAGCATGACATAATTCGTCACGTCGACGATATTGTTGATTGGTCGCACGCCGGCGGCGTTCAGTCTCCGCTGCATCCATTCGGGAGAATCTTCGACGCGCAGGTTCTCGATCACCGCGCCGACATAGCGTGCGCAGAGATCCGGGTCCTCGACCGTCACAAGCGATTGATCTCGCGTAACTGTTGAAAGGTCGGCTAGCTCGGGCAGGCGAGGCCGGACATCGGCGACGGCGCCGAGTTCTCGGGCAATGCCGATCATCGAAAAGGCATGCACGAGGTTCGGCGTGATCTCAAACTCGATGACTTCATCGCCCATGTAGTCTCGCAAAGGGGTACCCACGGGCGCGTTCTCGTCGAGGACCATGATTCCCTCATGTTCCTCCGATATGCCCAATTCCTTCTCGGAGCAGACCATCCCCTCGGAGCGGACGCCACGGATGTTGTTTGGTTTGAGGGTGATCATGCGGAATTCGTCAGAGTGGCCGTCGATGAGCCGCGCACCCGCCAGTGCCAGCGCTACCTTCTGTCCCTCCGCGATGTTGGGCGCGCCGGTTACCACGGTCAAATGATGCTCACCTGCCGCGACTGTCGCCAGCACCAGCCGATCCGCGTTGGGATGTCGTTCCACCTGTTCGACGAAGCCGACGAATACCTTGTCCCAAATGCTGCCGATTTCGGTGAATCCTTCGGCTTCCAGCCCTGACATAGTCAGACGGCGTGCAATTTCGGTGGCGCTCCAGTCGACGTCCACCAAGTCGCGAAGCCAGCGTACCGGGACCTTCATGCTGCTAATTCTCCCTTTCTCGTCTCGTTACGCCGACGCGCGATTGAACTGCGACAGGAAGCGCAGATCGCTCTGATAGAAGGCTCGAATGTCTTGAATGCCGTACTTCAGCATGGCCAGGCGCTCGATACCGCAGCCGAACGCGAAGCCCGAGTAGCGGTCCGGATCGTAGCCGACGTTGGCCAGCACGTTAGGATGAACCATGCCCGCTCCGAGAATCTCGATCCAACCGGTTCCCTTGCAGACGCGGCACCCTTCGCCGTGACAGACCATGCAGTCGATAGCGAAGTCGACGCCGGGCTCGACGAACGGGAAGAAGTCGCAGCGGAAGCGGACTTTGCGTTCGTGCCCGAAGAGTTGCCGGGCGAACTCCGCAAGCGTGCCCTTGAGATCGGTCATCGTGATGTGCTCGTCGATCGCGAGACCCTCGATTTGCTGGAAGTGCCATTCGTGCGTGGCGTCCAGTGCTTCATAGCGATAGCAGCGACCGGGAACGATAACTCGCACCGGCGGATCAAGCCGTTCCATGGTGCGCACCTGCATCGGTGACGTGTGGGGACGCAGCACGATTTCGCGTGACTGCGATTGGACGAAGATCGTGTCCCAAACGTCGCGTGCCGGATGATCTTTCGGGATGTTGAGCGAATCAAACGCGTAGTACGCGTCTTCGACTTCAGGGCCCTCGATCGTTTGGAATCCGAGATGACTGAAGATCTCGGATGCTTCGCGAATCAACTGAGTGACCGGATGCAAGGTCCCGATCTTCACCGGGCGACCCGGCAACGTCACGTCGACCGATTCTGCCGCGAGACGAGACGTCAACTCCGACGCGCGCACTTCCGCCTGGCGCCGTCTCGAATGCGCCCGCAAGTTCGTTCTTGAGCGCGTTGACCGCCTTACCGAACTTGGGTTTCTCCTCGGCTGGAAGCGAGCCCAGCAACCGCATGGCGCCAGTGACTTCACCCTTGCGTCCGAGGAACTGGGCATACCACTCAGTCAGTTCGTCTGAAGATGTCGCACCCCCAAGCGCCGCTTCCGCCTGTTGTTTTAGTTCCGTGAGACGATCCGTTCCCATCAGCCCTCCTGTATGCGAAAGGTCGAAAGTCCGAGGAATCCAATTTCATGGCAACAAAAAACCCCATCGCCTCAGGGGCGAGGGGTTCCACGCGATACCACCCTGGTTTGCCGGTGCAAACGACCGACCTCAGTGCTCAAATGGCAAACACTGGCCATCGGAGCGGCTCCGGTAATGGGGAGCAACCAGGAGCGACTAGTAGGCAACGAATTGCCGTTCACCGTCCGGCTCGAGAGCGAACTTCGTCGTCATTCCACCGAGGAGAGATCTCAGTCGGTGTCTCTCCATCCCTGTCGGATTCCTGGCGAGTACTCTTCTCCGTCATCGCCGATTGCGCAGTTCTATTTGGGCAGAGTATAGCAGAGTCGCGTTGATCCTTTGCACGACCTGCATCTGATGAGATCCCGATTGCGTCTATAATCGCCTTCGCGACAACGATTCGTGACTCGAGTGAAAACCGAGAGGGGCGCGTAGGTATGACTGACACCCGAATCGATGTGATTCACGCGCGAGAGATCCTCGACTCCCGCGGCAACCCGACCGTCGAAGTTGACGTGCAACTGGCAGGTGGAGCGTTTGGCCGGGCAGCCGTCCCGTCCGGCGCGTCGACGGGTGAACATGAGGCCGTTGAGCTGCGAGACGGTGACAAGCGCTACGGTGGTAAGGGTGTGGCAACCGCCGTCGATAACGTCAACGGTGAGATTGCCGAGGCACTAATCGGCGCCGACGCGCTCGATCAAATCGCGGTTGACCGGGTGATGATCGATCTGGACGGTACACCAAATAAAGGACGACTCGGCGCGAACGCGATCCTGGGAGTTTCGTTGGCCGTGGCCCGGGCCGCGGCGGATGCCTCGTACTTGCCGCTCTACCAGTACCTCGGCGGCCCCTCTGCACACGTCTTGCCAGTTCCTATGATGAATATTCTGAACGGCGGCAAGCACGCCGAGGGCTCCAGCGTTGACATGCAGGAGTTCATGGTTATGCCGGTCGGCGCGCCGAGCTTCGCTGAGTGCCTTCGCTGGGGAGCCGAGATTTTCCACACGCTGAAGAAAGTGCTCTCTAAAGAAGGCTACGTAACCTCGGTTGGTGACGAGGGCGGCTATGCACCCAGCCTCAAAAGCAACGATGAGGCTCTCAGTCTGATCGAACGCGCCATCAACCAGGCTGGGTATCGCCTGGGCGAAGATGTGGTGCTGGCGATCGATCCCGCCTCCTCCGAGTTCTTCAGCGACGGCAAGTACATCCTGAAGGGTGAGGGCCGAGAGCTTAGCTCGGCTGAGATGGTCGATTTCTTGGCCGACTGGTCGGAGCGCTTCCCGATCATCTCGATTGAAGATGGTCTTGCGGAAGATGACTGGGACGGCTGGGCGCTGCTGACCAAACGCATCGGGGACAAGGTTCAACTCGTGGGTGACGATTTGTTCGTTACCAACACCGAGCGACTGTCACGCGGGATTCGCGAGCACGTCGGTAACTCGATCCTGATCAAGCTCAATCAGATCGGCACGCTCAGTGAGACCTTCGCCGCCATTCGCATGGCACATCGCGCGGGTTACACCGCGGTGATCTCGCATCGCAGCGGTGAGACGGCCGACTCGTTCGTGGCGGATCTGGTGGTGGCAACAAATGCGGGCCAGATCAAAACAGGCGCGCCGTCGCGCATGGATCGGGTCGAAAAGTACAACCAGCTACTTCGTATTGAGGAAGCGTTGGGTTCGCAAGCTGAATTCGCTGGACGGCCCCGATAGTCAGTCGTTGTTGAAGTACATGTTGTGCGGGAGCACCGCGCGTGCTCCCGCACAAGATCGATCCTTGCAGCAGCACCTCACGGCGTTCTGCCCAAGTCACTTCGCGATGAGGGAACGTCCTGTCATCACCTCGGGTTTTGGAATACCCATGAGTTCGAGCACCGTTGGTGCGACGTCGGCCAGGCGGCCCCCATCACGAAGCTGAGCGTGACGAATCGGGCTATCATCGGGTGAGACTAACACCACGGGAACCGTATTGGTCGTGTGTGCGGTCCAGATCTCGTTCGTACCTGGAACCAGCATCTCCTCGGCATTGCCATGATCCGCGGTGACGATTGCCGCACCGCCTTTCGCCATGACATGCTCGATGACTTTCGCCAGGCATAGGTCGACCGTTTCGACCGCTTTCACCGCCGCCGGGAAGACGCCGGTGTGCCCCACCATGTCGCCGTTGGCGTAGTTCACCATGATGAAATCGAACTTTCCGCCATCGACGGCTTCGATGACCGCGTCGGTGACGGCGTAGGCGCTCATCTCAGGCTGAAGATCGTACGTCGCTACCTTTGGAGAAGGGACGAGCGCGCGCTCTTCTCCCGGAAACGGCTTCTCGCGCCCTCCATTCAAGAAGTACGTAACGTGGGCGTATTTTTCCGTTTCAGCCGTGTGAAATTGGGTCTTGCCCGCATCAGAGATCACTCGCGCGAGTGGCATGTCCACGTTTTCGGGTGGGTAGGCGACGTGTACTGGCAGACCTTGTTGGTACTCAGTCATGGTAACGACGTAGAGGTCGTTGCATGTCTTACCCCGATCGAACCCGTCGAACGCGGGGTCGGTGATGGCGTGAACGATCTGTCGTGGCCGGTCAGAGCGGAAGTTGAAGACGATGATGCTATCACCATCGTGCACCGTGGCGATCGGCGATCCATCCGAATTCTCCAGGACCACCGGCAAGATGAATTCATCGGTGACGTCTTGATCGTAGGATGACTGAATTGCGGCCAGCGGATCGGTCGCGCGCACGCCTTGCCCCTCCATGATCGCGACGTACGCCTTCTCGGTCCGTTCCCAACGTCGATCCCGGTCCATGGCGTAGTACCGTCCTGAGATGGTGGCTATGCGACCCGTGCCGATTTCCTTCATCGAGTCAAGCAGCTCATTCATGAATTCGAGACCGGAATGAGGCGGAGTATCACGACCGTCCGTGAAGACGTGAACGAAAACCCTGTCAACCCGCTGAGCCTGCGCCAGTTTGAGCAATGCAACCAGGTGCTCTTGGGATGCGTGAACGCCACCATTCCCGAGCAATCCCATGAGATGCAGTGATCCACCTGTTTGCTTGGTGTGATCAATGGCCTTCAAGAACCCGTGGTTCTCGAAAAACGAGCCATCCTCGATGGCGGCGTCAATTCGCGTGATCCATTGGTAGACGACGTATCCTGCGCCCAGGTTGAGATGCCCAACCTCGGAGTTGCCCATCTGTCCTTCGGGGAGCCCGACGTCACGCCCAGATGCGTGCAGCGACGAATGAGGGTAGCTGGCGAGCAATCGATCCATTGTCGGCGTATCGGCGGCGCGGACCGCGTTCCCGGGATCGTCCGGACCATTTCCCCAGCCATCGAGCACCATCAAAACCGTCGGTCGGTATGGCATGTGTTTCCCCAATTCACGAACGGCAAGCGCCTCTCAGGAATCGTAGCATGCATGATCGCCGGATCGTCCGAACCCCATGTGGCCAGAGATTCCATGGTTACATCGAGTGGGAGCGACAACCGGAATGATTAGTGAGTGACTTGCTTGCGTCGAATTCGCCGTAGCCGGTGGAGGAGTTCTTCTCTTCCGGCGGTCTGGCCGCGAAGTTCAATCATGCGTAGAGCGCGTTCGACAACGCTTGCCGCTGCGTGATAATCGCGCGACACGTGCTCGTGATACTTCGCCAACTCAACGAACGGGTAGAGATCGAGATTGAAGGCTCGGGATGCGTCCTGGCACATCCGCTCGAGCATATGAACCCCGTCTTGAGACTGCCCCGATCGCTTCAGGATCCGCCACAGTTCCACTTCGCCACGCCGTCGGACCTCCGGTGAGACGTCGTCGGACGACAGCGCGTCCGCCAACGTCTCCACTCCGATTTCGATCTCACCGGCGGAGATCAACGTTAGCGCCATTCCGACTCGGTCTTCCGCGAAATCGAGGGCCGCGGTCGGCTGAGACTCAGCAATCAGGAGAACTTCGAGCAGTCTCGCCAGCGTCACGATGTCTTCCCGGTTGTGGAAGAAGACCGGCGAAAGACGACGGGCGTCCCCATCGCGAAGAAAGTCGAAATAGAGCTGAGGTATGAGATAGCCAGGCACGTCACCGTGGCGATGTATGCCGAAGACGTTCTGCTCGAGTGAGGTCAACGAACAGCTCGCGAGACGATGCTTCCAGATTCGCCGGGATGGGTGAAGGAGATCGAGATGAGAGAAGCCGAACTCGAGCCGATACCCATTAATCAGAAACCGGGTGTCGATGAGCGGCCAGTCGAATGACTTGCCGTTGAATGTCACCAGTACGCTGAAACGCTCGAGAACTTGCCTCAGTTCTTCGAGGAGTGAGGGCTCCTCGGCAGGCGAGCGCATGAAATACTGGTGCAGCACGAACTCGCTGCCTTCGAAAAATCCGAGTCCCACCAGAAATGCATGCGTTCCGGTTCCTCCTGCCAGTCCGGTGGTCTCGGTGTCCAGGAAGAGAATGTCGTTTGGACTTATCGTGGCTGCGCTGAATTGCCGAAAGTACAGGTTGGATCGGACCTCGGTACGCGCGCTCAGGGCTGCAAGGTGCTCATCGGCGCGCCGTGCCTCGGCGACGAAGACCTCACCAAGACTGTTGCGGCGAAACGAACCCGGTTGAAGCATTTCAATCGGCGTGCCGATCGGCTCGCGCCTGATGGGCTGAGATCGCTCTTGCTTGTTGAGATCGGCATAACGCTCGCGAAAGCTTCGCACCCTGATGAATCCTTCGCGCTGACTACCGGTATGGTCGCTCGTACGCGGAATTGTACGCTTCGCGTGGATCTCGCATGTGATTCGGCGTTCTGAAGCGGCTCGTCTCATGTTTGACACCCGATTTTCAGTCAACCTACAATGCGTGAGTGAGGCGTCAATCGCCATTGAATTTGTAGATTCGGGGAGAGGCAAGGCAAGCGGATGGCCTATCAGGTGACACTGATCCCGGGCGACGGCATCGGGCCGGAGGTTTCGGGAGCGGCACGACGAGTGCTCGAAGCGACGGGCATCAATTTCGACTGGGATGTCCAGGAAGCTGGGGTCACCGCCCTCGAGAAGCATGGTGACGTGCTGCCGGACACGGTGATCGATTCTATCCGCAAGAACAATGCGGCTCTCAAAGGCCCACTCACGACGCCGATCGGCGGCGGCTTCCGCAGCGTCAACGTCGCGCTGAGACATGCGCTCGAGCTGTACGCGAACTTGCGTCCGGCCCGAACATACGCGGGTGTTCAGAGTGCGTTCGAATCGATTGATCTGGTTGTCGTTCGCGAGAACATGGAAGACCTCTACGCGGGCGTTGAGTTCGATACTGGCACCCAGGAGGCGCAGGAGATCATCGACGCAATCAACCGCATTAGTCCGAAAAAGGTCAGCTCGAGTTCCGCCATTTCGATCAAGACGATCACCCCAGAGAACTCGCGACGGATCGTCAAGTTCGCGTTCGATTACGCGCAGCAGAACGGTCGTAAGCTCGTGACGGCTGTACATAAGGCGAACATCATGAAGTTCTCCGATGGGCTCTTCCTGAAAGTGGCCGGTGAGGTTGCGCAGGAGTATCCCTCGATTGAATTCAATGATCGCATCGTTGACAACATGTGCATGCAGCTCATGCAGAAACCCGAGCTCTACGACGTGCTGGTAATGCCGAACCTTTACGGCGACATTCTGAGCGACTTGACGGCCGGAATGATCGGCGGGCTCGGCGTCGCGCCGAGCGCCAACATCGGCGAGAACGCCGCAGTCTTTGAGGCGATTCATGGCAGCGCGCCGTCACATGCCGGACGTAACGAGGCCAACCCGACCGCGATGATCCTGAGTGGTGTGATGCTCCTGCGTCATCTTGGCGAGCAGGATGCTGCGAAGGCGGTTGATGATGCCGTGGCCAAGGTCATTAGAGAGGGCGAGTACGTCACCTACGATCTGCGAGCAGATCGTAATCGGGAGCGAGCTGCCGGAACCTCCGGCATGGCCGATGCAGTTATTGCCGAGATGAATCGCTAACCATAATCTGGTCGAGGCTGCTGCCAGCCGGATCGAGCGTCGGGTGAACACTTCGATCGAGCGTCGTGGTCACAAGATTTCCTTGACACTGCGCGGATCGATCCCTATAATCTCGACCTTGGCTGGCACCTCGATCTGACGTGCCATGCCGACGTAGCTCAATTGGCAGAGCAGCTGTTTTGTAAACAGCAGGTTGCGGGTTCGATTCCCACCGTCGGCTCTTGCGGGGAGGTTCCCGAGCGGCCAAAGGGGCCTGGCTGTAAACCAGGTGCGCAATGCTTCGGGGGTTCGAATCCCTCCCTCCCCACCAGGCCCGTCCATGGGATGGGCTTTTTTCTATTCTGGGCCGGCGATCACCCGCACGCTGCTGTCACTGAGCCACGGGTCGATTACGTCGATAAAATGGTACGAGAAGCGATTTGGCCGGAATCAGGGTGCGCAAATACACGCGGTCCTGGTGCAATCTGAAGGGTTCTGTGCAGTGGGGAAGCAGCGGTTTGAGCGGACGAAGCCGCACATCAATATAGGGACGATCGGGCACGTCGACCACGGGAAGACGACGTTGACGGCGGCGATCACGAAGACATTGGGGTTGACCGGAGCGGCGAAATTCCGTTCGTTCGACTCGATCGACAACGCGCCGGAAGAGCGGGAGCGTGGGATCACGATCGCGATTGCCCACGTGGAGTACGAGACCGAGAAGCGGCACTACGCGCACGTCGACTGCCCGGGGCACGCGGACTACATCAAGAACATGATCACCGGAGCGGCGCAGATGGACGGGGCGATCCTGGTGGTGAGCGCGCCAGACGGACCGATGCCACAGACGCGCGAGCACATCCTGCTGGCGCGGCAGGTAGAAGTGCCGGCCATGGTGGTGTTTCTGAACAAAGTCGACATGATGGACGACCCCGAGTTGCTGGAGCTGGTCGAGCTGGAAGTGCGGGAGCTGCTGTCGAACTACGGGTTCCCGGGGGACGAAGTGCCGGTGATCCGGGGGTCGGCGCTGGCGGCGCTGGAGAGTGCCTCGACCGATCCGAGCAGCCCGGAGTACGCGCCGATCCTGGAGCTGATGCAGGCGGTGGACGACTACGTTCCGACGCCGGAGCGGGCCATCGACCAGCCGTTCCTGATGCCGATCGAAGACGTGTTCGGGATCAAGGGACGTGGCACGGTAGTGACGGGACGCGTCGATCGTGGCCAGGTCAAGACCGGTGAGACGGTGGAGATCGTGGGGATCACGCCGACACGGTCGGTGGTGGTGACGGGCGTCGAGATGTTCCAGAAGACGCTGGACTCGGGCGTGGCCGGGGACAACATCGGGTGTCTGCTGCGCGGGATCGAGCGTGACGACGTGCAGCGTGGGCAGGTGCTGGCGCAGCCGAAGTCGATCACGCCGCACACGAAGTTTGCGGCGCAGGTGTACGTGTTGTCGAAGGAAGAAGGGGGACGGCACACGCCGTTCTTCCCGGGGTACCGGCCGCAGTTCTACATTCGGACGACGGACGTGACCGGGTCCATCGAGTTGCCGGAAGGCGTGGAGATGGTGATGCCGGGAGACAACATCGAGATGCAGGTGGAGTTGATCCAGCCGGTGGCGATCGAAGAGGGGCTGCGCTTCGCGATTCGCGAAGGTGGCCGAACGGTCGGGGCTGGCGCCGTGACCAAAGTAGTACAATAGAGGCCAATTGACAGGGGGCCGGAACCCGGCTCCCTGAGTCGCATGGCCATTTAGGATGTGATATCATGGCGAAGAAGTCGAAGGCCGACCGGCTGGTTATTACGCTCGAGTGCACTGAGTGCCGCGAGCGCAATTACACCACGCAAAAGAACCGGCGAAATGATTCGTCGCGGCTGGAACTTCGCAAATTCTGCCCGCGCTGCCGTTGTCAGCAACTGCATCGAGAAACACGGTAGCCAGGAGACGCGTGGGTCATCGCAGTATAGGGTCGTAGCTCAATTGGTAGAGCAGCGGTCTCCAAAACCGCAGGTTGCGGGTTCGATTCCTGCCGGCCCTGCCATTTCTCAACAAGTCAGAGAAGTGGCATCTGCAGCGAACGTAGATCGTTCAGGGGCGGAGCCGATGGCCCGCCCTGTTCGTTTGTCAGACGACGTTTTCTGTGCTGGAACACGATAAGCGGATACGAGAAATGCGCAACCCGAGGAAAGGGGCCATGGCAACGAAGACGAGACCGAGACCGACGAGGACGAAGTCGACAGAGCGCCAGAAGAACTCCCGGTTCGCCCGTCTGGAGGCGCTGCAGCGTCTGTTTCACGATACCGTCTCCGAGATGAAGAAGATTACCTGGCCCGACCGCGATGCGACGCGCAATCTGACGATCGTCGTCATCGCCATTTCGATCGTCCTCGGTCTGACACTTGGCGGCGTCGACGCGTTGTTCGTGCGACTCTGGCAAGCGATTCCCTAGTACCCTCGGAAGAGGAGGTGCCCGTGGCGCGATCACTGCGTGAACGTCTCGCCCAACGTCGAGAAGAGCAATCTGGAGCCGAAGGGGGCGAGCAACAAGGACGGTGGTACGTCGTCCATACCTATTCGGGCTACGAAAACAAAGTTCGGCAAAACCTGCTGCACCGCATTGACACGATGGACGTCGCCGACAAGATTTTTGAGGTCGTCGTACCGACCCAGGAAGAGGTCGAGATTAGCGGCGGCCAGCGTCGGAGCGTTCAGCGCAAGGTCTTTCCGGGCTACGTGTTGGTGCGCATGGTGATGGATGACGATTCCTGGTACGTCGTGCGCAACACGCCCGGTGTTACCAGTTTCGTCGGCATGGGCAACAAGCCCGCAGCCCTCGAGGGCAACGAGGTCGAGATGATCCTCAAGGGCATGACCGCCAAGCCGACCAAAGTCAAGGTCTCGCTCGCGCTCGGTGATACGGTTCGCATTGTCGATGGACCGTTCAGCGATTTCCGCGGCTCGGTTGACGAGATCGACCAGGAAAAGGGCAAAGTCAAGGTACTCGTCTCCTTCTTCGGACGTGAGACGCCGGTGACGCTCGATTTCCTGCAGGTCGAGCGAGAAGGTTAAAGCGTAGGAGATTCGCCGGTCGCTCTCATCCGGCGATTTGACTCATTACTGAACATGAGAGCTGTGGGAGGGTTTCCCCCGTTCGCACCACGAGGAGGTTAGTTTAGCCGTGGCGAAGAAGATTCGCGCCTACATCAAATTGCAGATTCCTGCTGGCAAAGCGACTCCGGCGCCGCCGATTGGTCCGGCGCTCGGTCAGCATGGCGTGGCCATCATGAACTTCTGCAAGGAATACAACGAGCGGACCTCGAATATGGCCGGACAGATTATCCCGGTCGTAATTACTGTCTTCGAGGATCGTTCCTTTACCTTTGTCACCAAGACCCCGCCAGCTGCGGACCTACTGCGCCGAGCGGCCGGAGTGGCCAAGGGCGCCGGAGACGTGACACATAGCGTGGCCGGGCAGGTCACCCGTGATCAGGTTCGCGAGATCGCAGAGTTGAAGATGCCAGACTTAAACGCGGTCGACGTCGATGGCGCGATGCGCCAGGTCGAAGGCACTGCACGTAGCATGGGCATCGAAGTCGTCGGATAGTCCCGGCGACGATCGCACTGTGGGAGGGGCGACCGCCCCGCACGCACCACGAGGAGTAGACGCATGCCAAAGCATGGCAAACGATTTCGCGCCGCGGCTGAGTTGATTGAGCCAGGGCGCCTGTACGAACCGGTTGAGGCAATTGATCTTGCTAAGAGGGCCGCGTTCGCCAATTTCGACGAAACTGTTGAGACCCACCTGCGGCTTGGCATCGATCCTCGCCAGGCTGATCAGATCGTTCGCAGCACAGTTGTTCTCCCGAATGGCACCGGCAAAGAGCCGCGTGTGCTGGTCTTTGCCGCTGGCGAAGCCATACGTGCCGCGGAAGATGCAGGCGCCGATTACGTCGGAAGCGACGATATGGTGCAGCAGATTCAAAGCGGTTGGCTCGAGTTCGACGCCGCCATCGCCATGGCCGATCAGATGGGCAAAGTCGGCGGTCTCGGTCGTATTCTTGGTCGTCGGGGACTCATGCCGAACCCACGCAGTGGCACGGTGGTTCGCGCAGTTGATGATCTTCCCGGCGTCATTCAGGAATTGAAGCGGGGTCGCGTCGAGTTCCGTAATGATCGTACCGGCCTGGTTCACGTGGTGATTGGCAAGAAGAGCTTCGAGACAGAGAAGCTCAAGGAGAATCTCTTCGCGCTGATTGACGCCGTCATGCGAGTCAAGCCGCAGGCGGCAAAAGGCGTTTATTGTCGATCGATCACGCTCACAAGTACAATGGGACCTGGCGTGCCGCTGGACGTGGCGCGCACATTGGAGTTAGCCGCCGAGCAGACTGTTTAGCGGTTGTTCTGACAGACGAATACCTCTACCGGCGCTCAAGACCGCTGGGGCACGCAGTGCTTAATCATCCAGCCGAGGCGCGGGTCAAAGCGGACACGATCAATCTTTGTTGACGTTGTCTCTCAACGCCTTGCCCCTGCGCTGCGTCAGTGCAGGGGTTTCAGTTTGTCCCAAGGCGTTTGAGAGGGGGTGAATAGAGTGCCTACGCCGAAAAAAGTACAGCAGGTTGAGGAGATCACGGAGTTGCTTCGTGGAGCCAATCTGGCCATCTTGGCGGACTACCGTGGTCTCACGGTGTCAGATCTCCAGGGGTTGCGGTCGCAACTGCGACCGTTGGACGCCGGAATCCGAGTGGTGAAGAACTCGCTCGCGGCGATTGCGGCCGACAACGTCGGTCTCGAAGAACTGCGGTCGTCATTTACCGGGCCGACTGCGATCGTCACGTCGGCAACCGATCCGGTTGCCCCGTCGAAGGTCGTCAGCGACTTCGCTCGTGCCTCGCGCATCCTCCAGATCAAGGTTGGAGTCCTTGAGGGACAGGTGATCCCGGCTGAGGCGATCGAGAATCTCGCCAGTCTCCCGCCACGAGAAATCCTTCTCGCGCGGGTTGTCGGTGGCGTTCAGGCGCCGCTGGCCGGACTGGTCGGTGTGCTGTCCGGTACGATCCGATCTTTGGCTTACGTGCTGCAGAGTCGTGCCGATCAGTTGCAGGGAGGCGAGCAGGCAGCGAGCTAGGCTTGCCGCATTACGATCCCGTTTCGTTCGCTGTTTGTCGTGAATTCAGGAGAGGTGAAAATGGCTGTCGGTCAAGAAAAGATGGAAGAGCTCATTCAAACCATCGAGGAGATGACTGTCCTCGAGCTTTCTCAGCTGGTCAAAGCGCTCGAGGACCGCTTCGGCGTCAGCGCAGCTGCACCGGTCGCGGTCGCGGCCGCTCCGGGTGCCGGTGGCGGAGCGGCTGAGGTCGTCGAGGAGAAGGACACTTTCGATGTGGTCCTGACCGAGGTCGGCCCGAACAAGATTCAGGTCATCAAGGCCGTCCGCGAGCTTTCTGCCGGTTTGGGCCTCAAGGAGGCCAAGGACCTGGTCGAGTCGGCACCCAAGGCAATCAAAGAGGGCGTCAACAAGGACGAGGCCGAGGCGGCCAAGTCGAAGCTCGAAGAGGCCGGTGCCAAGGTCGAGGTCAAGTAAGCTCCTTCAGGGATCGCTCTGGCAAAAGGAACGCGTCCGCTTCGGCGGGCGCGTTTCTGTCAGTCTCCCTCGATATGCTATACTCGCGAGTACGAAACGGGGCGTAGCGCAGCCCGGTAGCGCACCGGTATGGGGTACCGGCGGTCGGAGGTTCGAATCCTCTCGCCCCGACCATCCACACAATTCATCGCGGCTGTTGCGGCAGCCGCGTGTTGCTGTATCGCCCAACAAGGACTTTGCCAACATGGAGACGAAGAACCGCCCGGCTCGGGTGATTATCGCGGACGACGAGTCGATCATCCGAATGGACCTTCGGGAGATGCTGGCGCATCTCGACTACGAAGTGGTTGGTGAAGCTGCCGACGGTCGCACCGCGCTGGACTTGACCGAGCAGCTTCGTCCTGATCTCGTGATTCTCGACATCAAGATGCCCGAGATCGACGGCATCGAAGCGGCCGAGCGTATATCAGAGCGTAAGCTTGCGCCCGTGGTGCTCTTGACGGCCTACAGCGAGCGCCACCTTGTCGAACGGGCGAAGATTGCCGGTGTGTCCGGCTATCTGGTCAAGCCCTTCCGTGAGAGCGAATTACCCCCGGTCATCGAGCTTGCACTCGCTCGTTTCAATGACGTGCAGCAGCTCACGCAAGAGGTCGAACAGCTGAAGGAAGCGCTGGAGACGCGCAAACTGATCGAGCGCGCCAAGGGAATCCTGATGGAGGTTCACGGCCTCAAGGAAGCTGATGCTTTCAGCCGAATGCGCCGTACGAGCATGGACAATCGCAAGTCAATGCGCGAGGTGGCCGAGGCAATTCTCCTGACACATCAGGTCGAGACTCGTTCCTCATAGCCGGTTTGACAGACCGGCAAAATTCATTGCAACTGACCAAGTGAACCGTCGGCTCAATGCTGGGCCGAGATTTGTCTTAACTGGACTACTTCACAGGTAGGCCACAGTTCGCTCCAGCAACAGACTGTGAAGCGCACGGCGCGAGGATTCCATCTCCGTAGAGCATGTTTCACAGGGATTGTCCGAAGGGCGTCATGAATGTCGCCCTCGACGCGTCAACCCGGACAATCTTTTTGCCGATTGCTGTAGTGTTGAGGCGACTGACGCGATCGTCCTGTTGATTCGAGTCACCACGTTGCATTGACTCGCGGAGAAACACCCCGGTGCACCAGACAGTCGAGGGGTCTGGCGAGGTGCACGCATGGCTGATGTGTCGGCCACGCATCGCTCGTCCTACCGCATCGACGAGAATCTCGGAACATTGGAACGGGATGCAGTCGATATGCTCCGGAGCGCCGCTCTGTGGCGGCTCTACGGAATGGTGTGTGTCCAGTCGTC
The DNA here is from genome assembly GCA_963782955.1 of uncultured Chloroflexia bacterium. Classification (GTDB taxonomy): domain Bacteria; phylum Chloroflexota; class Chloroflexia; order Thermomicrobiales; family Thermomicrobiaceae; genus CALAGB01. Next base: position 33,780 of record CAWALJ010000007.1, read on the forward strand.
GGTGGCGTATTTTGTGACCGTGAGTTCCTCGGCGGCGGTCAGTTCCTCGCTGGTCAACTCATCCGGTCTCGAACCGGATGAGGTAGCGAACTCCTCGATCATGCGCTCGATGAAGGCCACGCGCGGGAGCTGGGTCTGCCGACCCAGCAGGACGACTTGGCCGGCATGGTCGGGATCTGGCGCTCCATCCAGGCGAGCAGCGTGGACTGGCTCGACTGATGCTCCGCCTGGAGCGCGTCGCCCACGCCAAGCACTTCACCGGCAACGAGTATCTCGGTCGCCAGCGCGTTGAGTCCCTTGGTCAGCGCGCCGTAACACATCTTCAGTCCGGAAGCCTGACCGGAGCCGGTCCCGAGCACGCGAATGTCGAGGCCGAGATCCCGCAACCCTCCGAGCTCGGAGGCTCCCGGACCCGAGGCGTACAGGCGCGAGCCGGACCCACCGATGATCGGCGGGCCGCCGACGATACCGACGTCGGCGAAGCGTGCTCCGACATTCGTAAGCAGGGACTCGATCGGGCGAACCGTCTGCGGGGCGATGGCGTTGCAATCGACGTACAGGAGGCCGGTACCGCTGTCGCGAATGGCCGAGACCACCCGCTCGGCGATCTCACGTGCCAGGGCGGGCGCCACCATGCACATGAGGACGTCGGACTGCTCGACGAGCGCCCGGTCGTTGCCGACGTCATCGATGCCGGCGCGTCGCGCCCGCTCGGCGGTGCGCGCGCCGCGTCCCTCCAGATTGGTGATGACGCGCGCCGTTGTGTCGCAGCACCGCGCCGATCGCGTGCCCCATTTCGCCCGGGCTGATCAGACCGACGGTTGTCATGTCATTCACCTTTCAGAGGTCGATCGTCAGGACAATAGGATCAACAGCCGATTCCCGGCGTTGCCGCCACATTGAACCACGATCGTGCGGTCGTTCCTTCGCGACCAGTTGCGTATTGTGCAACGATGTTGACAATGTGCCTCCTCCGTACTACGATGAGCGCGCAAAGAGATAATCCCCAGCGAGGTTTTAAGTCGGCCTTTGGTGCATATGCGGCTTTCTTGCAAATCAGAATAGGAGATCATATGACTGCCGCGCATCCGGCATCGTTGTCTCTACATGGGAATAGCCGTCGCACGGTTCAGTCAGTTGATCGCGCGTGCCTGATACTGCAGCTTCTTGCGCAGGCCTCGAATGGATATACGTTGAGCGAAGTTGGACGTCATCTGGGCGTGCATAAGAGCACGGCCTCACGCTTACTCGCGGCACTCGAGGACGCGGGGATGGCAGTTCGTGACCCACTTACCAATCGGTTTCATCTCGGACTACGAATCGTCACATTGGCCGGCAGCATTTTGAGCCGCCTCGACGTACTGAGAATTTCGGAGCCGCTCTTGCGGCGTCTGGCGGAAGCGACGCAAGAGACGGTCAACCTGGGTGTTCGATTTGGCAACGAAGTAGTCAATGTTGGACAGATACCCAGCCCAAACATTCTGCGAAGCTACGATTGGATCGGGGAATCGGCGCCACTGCACTCCGGAGCACTGGCGCGGGCACTGCTCGCTCATTTGGAGCGTGCAGAGATGGAGGTGTATCTGGCAACGGCCAATGCCGAGGGTGCGGAACTCAAACCGGCCGAATTTTGGTCGGCGATCGAGAAAATACGAGAGCAAGGCTATGAGATTAACCGCGGCGAGCTGAGTCCGGACGTCTATGCGGTTGGTGCACCAATTTTCGATCGTCGGGGCCAGTGTTGCGCGGGCCTGGCAGTCGCAGGGCACAGAGAGCGATTTGGCGATGATCGGCTCCCAGAATTGATTCGCCAGGTCATGGAGACTGCCGCAACCGTTTCGCACCAACTCGGATACCCGGTTGGTTGGAACGTGGCCGGTACCTAGTCCGCTACGTGGTTCGATGGCCGCGACACTGAAGGAAAGTGTTCGAGGCAGCCGGTTCAACATGGTTGTGCCGCTCTCGTCGTGACGAGATCAGGTGACATGGTGGACAAAACGTTCGCAAGGTGGGCTCGGGGATCAACGCGTATGAGGGGGATTCAATGGATTTGCAGCAGCGCGATATCGAACGGTCGGGTGAACGAAGATTTTCTCGGCGCGCAATTGTGCTGGGCGGGGGCGGCGTTCTCGCGGCCGGTACGCTCATGCCACTTATTGCAGCATGTGGTAAAGGGTCGAGTACTGTCACGACGGGTGCGACAACATCGAGCGGTGGCGGGTCTACCGCCACAGCTGGTTCGACGGCCGCAGCTACGGCGGCCCAATCTGAGGGCAATCCTGTCTCAGGTGGCACACTGACGCTTGGTTATCCCGAACCACCAACGATGGATCCCCGCGTGTCGGGGTCAACGACCGCCTGGCTTTTCTTTTACAACCTATTCGACCAGCTTGTGGAGCAAAGCGAAGATGGAAACAGCTACGTCCCTGGCTTGGCGACAAAGTGGGACATCGCCACGGACGGCAAGTCGTTCACCTTTACGCTCCAACAAAACGTGAAATTCCATGATGGGACTCCGTTAACGCCGATGCCGTGAAGTATACCTTCGACAGCATCATGGACCCCGCGCTCAAGTCGCTGACAGCGATTGGGTTTCTTGGTCCATACGACAGCACGACGGTCGTCGATGATCATACGGTGAAGGTTTCCTTCAAGGCGGCATACGCTCCGTTCTTGAACAACCTCACGCAGAGCGTGATGTCACCGGTGTCGCCGACTGCGGCCAAGGCGGCAGGGCCAGACGGGTTCGGGCTAAGCCGGTAGGTACCGGCCCATTCATGTTCAAGGAGTGGAAACAGAAGATCTCGATGACGGTGGACAAGAACCCCGACTACAACTGGCCACTCTCGATCTACAAACATAAGGGACCAGCCTACCTGGATCAAATCACGCTCAAGTTCATCTCCGAGCCGACCGTCCTTGCCGGAACTCTGGAGAACGGCGAATCGGACGTCATCTTTGGTGTCCTGCCGCAGGACGTCAAACGACTGCAAGCCGACCCGAAATATCAGCTCTTTATTCCCTCGGTTCCGGGTTCACCACAGATTCTGCCGATGAATGGCGTCAAGTCGCCGACCGATGACCTGAAGGTGCGGCAAGCCATCATCCAGGCAATCGACATGAAAACGGTTGTGGACACGATCTGGTTCGGGGCAGTCAAGGTTGCCCATGGGCCTCTGGCAACGACGACCTGGTCCTATGATCCCAAGGTCGAGAGCTACTATCCCTATGACGTCCAGAAGGCTGGGGATCTGCTCGATGCTGCCGGTTGGAAGAAGGGATCTGGCGGCGTCCGTGAAAAAGACGGCCAAACAATGACGGTCGTCTATATCACCACCAACAGCGGAGCCGCGGGGAAGGCCGGCGAGCTTATCCAAGCCTATCTTACGGATGCCGGTATGAAGGTCGACCTTCAGGAACTCGAGTATGCAGCAACCGCAGCTGACTATCTCGCTGGCAAGCACAACATCGCACGTATCGGCAACGACGCGACCGACCCCGATATCCTCGATCTCATGTACAAGTCGGAGAACATTAAAGGAACCAACTTCAATCGAACCATGAAGCCCGATGCAACCCTGGACAAGATGCTGGATGACGCCTCCGCGGAAATGGATCCCGACAAGCGCAAGGCGGACTACGTCAAGATCCAGGAATACATCATGGACAATGCACTGATCATCCCGCTGTGGGAAGACTCGTGGTTCTGGGGCGCGGCCGCGAAGGTGAAGGGTATTCACCTTCAGCCGATGGGAGGCATCTGGTTCTACGACGTCTGGATGCAACAATAGCCAAGTTCCGCGCGACCCCTGATCGCGCGGACATCTTTGTTCCACTCATCGTGGAACGCAAACGAGGGGTAAATCATGTGGCGGTATGTCCAGCGTCGCTTGCTGCTCACGATTCCCGTGTTATTAGGCGTGTCGTTCCTGTCATTCTCAATCATTCATCTCATCCCGGGCGATCCGGCACGCGTCCTGTTGGGGGATATGGGAGGAGAGTCGGCATCTGGAGGTGATTCTCAGCAAGCGTATATCAATCTTCGCAAGGAGCTGGGTCTCGATAAGCCCTTCTTTGTCCAGTACGTAGACTATACGGTCGCCGCGGCACAAGGGGATTTTGGCCACTCGTTTCAGACAAGTCGCTCGGTGCGATCGTCGATCGTGACTGCGTTACCCTACACGTTCCAACTCACGGTCGCCGGTCTTGGCATGGCGATTCTGCTCGGTTTGATCTTCGGTATCACGGCGGCGCTCTATCGCAATACGTGGGTCGATAGCATCACAATGGCCTTTTCGATGATCGGTTTGGCAATGCCCAGCTTTTGGCTGGGCTTCCTATTGATCGAATTGTTCGCCTTTCGCTTAAGATGGTTCCCGGCCGCCGGAAGTATTGGCATCAAGACGCTGATCCTACCGGCGACGACCCTTGGGCTCGTCGCGGCCGGCGTAATCGCGCGGCTCGTGCGGACGACGATGCTTGATGTCTTGCAGCAAGAATATGTCGTCACTGCGCGTTCGAAGGGCCTCAAGGAACGGCACGTGATTTTGATCCATGCGCTTCGCAATGCATTGATCCCGGTCATTACGGTCGTTGGGTTGCAGTTTGGCGGACTCCTCTCCGGCGCGGTTATCATCGAGACGGTGTTCGCGCGACAAGGACTGGGACGACTGGCCGTTGATGCAGTGCTCAGCCGCGATTACCCAGTCATTCAAGGGACAATCCTTGTCGCGGCCGTAGGTTATGTACTCGTGAATTTGCTTGTCGATATTTCCTACGCATGGTTCGATCCGCGCATCAAATATAATTAAGGAGTGAGGTGTGCCCGACGCAGGTCTAGTGGCACGGTCTGAGTTCCTGACAGAATCCCACAGGGCAACTAGCCGATGGAAGAGCGCGGTTCGCGGCCTCGTTTCGAACAAGGGAGCGCTGATCGGATTGGTGACCCTGGTGATCCTCTCGCTCGCCGCGATCACGGCACCGCTGATCACGCAATATGACCCAATCAGGATCGATCCTCCTGCACAGCTGCAACCACCAAGTCGTGCACACTGGATGGGAACTGACGGGTTCGGCCGCGATAACTTCACGCGCGTCGTCTACGGCACCCGAGTGTCGCTCCCGATCGGTCTCATCGCGGTGGCGATATCGGCGGTCGCCGGGGTTTTTTTTGGACTGATCGCCGGCTATTACGGCAAGTTCCTCGATGGGCTGATCATGCGGATCTGTGACATCATGCTTGCCTTTCCGGGTATCCTCCTCGCGCTGGTAGTGGTCGCGATCCTCGGCCCCAACCTTCAAAACGTGATGATCGCCGTTGGCATAGGCGGTATCCCGGGATATTCACGACTGGTTCGAAGCTCAGTTCTTTCGGCGCGCGAGTTGGACTACGTGGAAGCTGCCCGCGTTGTGGGTGCGCCGACCCGCTCGATCTTGTTCCGACACATTTTGCCGAATGTGATTGGGCCGTCTATCATTTACTCTACCCTCTCGGTTGGTTATGCCATTCTCGCGACGGCTGGACTCTCGTTTCTCGGCCTCGGCGCGCAGCCACCCACTGCGGAGTGGGGCTCGATGCTCGCGAATGGCCGCCAGTTCTTGCAGAGCGACCCATGGGTTACGACCGCTCCCGGCGTTGCCATTCTGGTTACGGTGCTGGCCGTCAACCTGTTCGGTGACGGACTGCGGGATATTCTCGATCCGCGGCTTCGCGTGTAGAACAATGAAGACTTAGCGGTTCTTTGTTGAGGGACACTCACGAGGAATCGTAGAAGGCGAGCGGGTGACCCTGAGCCAACGCATCAAGGAGCGCTTGGAGTTCCGGGGGTGGGGGCAGCGGCGACCACGCCGTCCACCAGCGCTGCAGCCAAATCCAGGGAGTCAGCCAGGCGCGCACCTGCCGGAGTGCCTGTGGCCAGGTGCACGGTGGGCCGGTTTTTTCCCCCGCCCGGCTGCTGGGCCGCCCGCGTGCTCAGGTGCGTCGTTGTCCGTGTGACCGTCCGCCGGTGCCAGTTGCCCGCGCGTGATCTCCTCTTCGGCGAGCATCCAACAGGCACTGAAGGCACAGCAGACCAGCGCCCAATGACGCCGAATCGCGAGGTCCGAGCGAACCTGATATTGGCTCCAGCCGAGTCGATGCTTGACCTGCTTGTAACTATGCTCGACCCAGTTCCGCAGGCCGTAGAGGCGCACGATCTCCGCCAGATCGGCGACCGGCAGGGCCTGCTCACCGGCGTCGGGCACTGCGGCAGCAGGCAGATTCGTGCGCAGATACCAGGTGCTCAATTCGGGCAAAGTGGCGGGATCGGTGGTGGCGACGACAGCGCGGCGGGACTTCGTCGGGCCATAGGGACCCGCCACGACCTCGAGCGCCCACCAGGTCTCGGTGTGCGCATCCCGAAAGTGGCGCTCCACCCGGTTGCCACAGTGCCCGGGTGCGTGGCCTCGCGCCAGCCCGCCTGTTCTGCCGCTTCCCACAAGGACCCCACCTCATCCACCGGGTGCCACCAACTGTGCGAGGTCTTGAGCGCGAGCACGTGAACGACATCCGCGTCCTCGAGGCTGGCCGCAAAGCGGCGGTCCTCGCCGTAGAGTGCAGTCGGCCACCACCGCCCGAAAGGGGAGTTTTCGTTGCTGGGCTTGCTGCACGAGGCGGGTCGCCAACTGAAACTTGGTCTGGAAGGCCGGATCGCTCCGACCCGCCGCAAAGTGGAGCGCTGGGGTATACGGCCGGATGTCGACCGGACAGTAGACGCGTTCATCGGCCCACAGACTGGAGACCGACACCACGCCGAGGTCAACCTTGCCCAGGTTGGCCAGATATTGACGCCCGACGTGCGCCGTCTTGGTGCCCCATTTCCGGTCGCCGTGTTCGTCGATGATCAACACGCCATCCTCATCGGGCGCGGTCACGGGATCCGCCCGCAAGCAGGGCCAAGCGGCGGTCGTTCACCGTCTCCAGAGCCCAACTCGACTCCGAGAGGAACCATTGCAACCGCCGCACGCCCGGTCGCTGGACTCCCACGGATCGGCTCGGCGTTGGCCAGCGCGATGAGCGTTTTGTTCCGCTCGGCCGGGCAACAACAGTCCTTCCAGATAGCGCCGGAAGGCGTTGCGCTGGTTCACCGCGCGGAAATCATCGTCGAACGACGAACAGAACGCTTCGAGCGGAGCGGGGGCGGGATCAGGCAGTCGTCGTGGCATGGCTCTACCTCCGGCCAGACCCCAGCATGTCCCGTACCTCAACAAAGAACCGTTAGGGAGAGATACTTCGGAATCGTCACCGGCAATGACGTCAACGTTGAGAGCCGTTGGCTTCGATTCCCTGGAATACTACGGTCCGTTCGTCGGAGTCGGCTGCCCTGTCGCAGTCGGTACCGGTGACGGTGTTGGCGTTGGAGCTACCGCCGAGACCGTGACATTCACGATTTGCGGGTCCACCTGCCGATACTGCACGCCAGCCGGGAGAATCACCTTCGGCTGCAGTTGATACGTTCCGGGACCAGCACCATTCAGATCCACCACTACCGATATGTCGTTCGGGGTCAGACCTTGCACGACGAGCTGAGATCCTTCGAGCGTCACCGTGGCGCTGGACGGCGACAGCGTGGCCGTCGTGCCAGGCTTACTGTTGACGACCTTGATCGGGATGCTGCTCACCTGCTGCTGTGACGACTGCTTCTGAATCTGAATCGAAACCGTCACTGTGTCGTGATCGACGGTCACTCCTGATGGCAGCTTGGAGGTGTCGATCTTGACGTTAGACAGATCCTGGGATTGGCTCCAGCCGGTGATGTCAATCGGCTCAGTGGTGAGATACAGAACCTTGGCAATCTGATCGGGTGGACCGTCAATGATCACCTGATCGCTGGGAACCACCGTCGGCGGCCGCACGAGTTCGTATCCTGGTGCGAGCGCATCGGTTCCAGTCACCTCGGGAATTACCCGCCGTACCTGACCGCTCACCTGTAGATCGACTTTCAGCGTTACCTGAGCCGGGTCAAGAGTCACGTTCGGCACTGGGTTGCCGCTCGAATCCACTGGAACTGGGGTTACCAACTCGGTGTAGCTGGTGGTTCGACCCGATACTGAGACCTCAACTCGCGCTGACGCAACCTTCTTGACGTTCTCGAGTGGACCGTTCACCGTCACTTTGTCCGGTGAGGTGCTCATCGATGTGACCACGTAGTTCGACGGCAGGTCTGATGGCTGGGTCGTCTCGACTGAGATCCCCTGAACCGACGCGATCTGGTCTACCTGTAAGGTGAGCTTACTCGGCGTGATGCTGCGCACCCTGACACGGCTCGGCGTGTCGACGTTGACGCTCAGGCTCACTTGTCCTGGTTGTTTCACTGAGCTCAGGTCGACCGTTGCTTCGATCTGGCTCGAGTCGAGCGTCTGAAGCTTGCTCTGCGGCCCCTCAATGCGAATCTCAACACGAGGCAGGTCGCCGACGACCTGCAGGTTCTTCGGCACATGTTGCGCCGTCACCTGCACGGCTGGGATGGTACGGGTGATCTCCGGGTCTTGTTCCGCCGTGACCCAGGCCCATAGAGAGAACGCGAGAATCAGAGCGACGATCGCCCGAATGAGATTCCCGGCGTCAAAGAACCGGCGTATTCTGTTCAGCACCCGCAGCAGTCTTCTTCGCATCGTCGGAAACTCGCTCTAACTCTCCACCAGTGGCTGGCCGTTCATTCATCTCTGGTCGTGTTCGGGGAGGGCCGCCTGATCGCGGCCGGTCCTTTCCTCGGTCGCCTCGATCGAGGCGCAGGAGCATGCGTAGAATGCGCCGCAGTCGTTCTTGATCCAGATCTCGTACCAATCGACCGTTGTGCGCCACTGAGATTCGTCCAGTCTCCTCGGAGACGATCACCGCAACGGCATCCGATTCCTCGGAGATGCCGATCCCAGCGCGATGCCGCGTTCCAAGCTGGCCACCGGTGACGTTGTCACTCAACGGCAACACACACCCTGCCGACAGAATGCGGTCGTTGCGCACGATGACCGCACCGTCGTGCAATGGGGAGTTCGGGTAGAAGATGTTGATCAGTAAGTGACGGGTCAGCGTCGCGTCGAGCGGAACCCCGCGGTCCGCGTAGTCTTGCAAACCGGTCTCTCGTTCGATGACGATCAACGCTCCGTAGCGGCGCCGCGCCAATTGCGACGTGGCTCGGGTTATCTCATCAACGCTTTTTTCCAGTTGGTTGTCGTTCTGGGAGGTGAACGGAGGTCGAAGCCAGGTGCTCGTGTGACCTAGTTGCTCCAGTGCGCGTCGCAGCTCCGGCTGAAAGACGACCGGCACCGCGACGATCAGCGCGGGTAATGTACGAGTGAGTAGCCAATTCAATGCGGTGAGGTGGAACGCGTTGGCGGCGCCAACAACGGCAACGATGAGGATCGCAAGACCACGAATGAGCTGCGTCGCTCTGGTCCCTTGCGCGACCCACAACAACCAAAAGAATATTAACGCAACCGAGAGAATATCAATGACGGCACGCAAATCGAGCCGCGTGAATATCCAAGGGAGTTCGGGCATGCTCTCACCGTGACGCTCTTCGTTTCGCCCCCGCTGGCACGCTCAATTGTATCACGCGACCTGGTCGGAATTTGCGATTGTGTAGGCTTTCTTGGGCCTACTGACCGCCTCGGGCCATCGCCGCAAGTGCTGACTGCTTGGCTGCAATCGCGGGGTCGTCTGGCTGAAGCGCGGCCAGTCGCCGATAAACGCGCTCCGCTTGCGCATATTCACCAACTGAAGCAAGTACTTCTCCGAGCTTGTGGTATGCGTCAATCTCCTGAGGACCGAGAGCGATTATCTGGTGCAGCGCTGCGATAGCCTCATCCGGATCGTTGGAGTTGTCTGCGATCTGAACCACGCCCCAGAGCTGTTCAATGGCTGGCCGGATCTGCCCATACTCGATGAATTTCGTCGCCGCGGAATGCCGCACGTCGAGATCTTCCGGCCGTATCCGAATCATCATCTTGAGAATGTTCTCAAGCTTGCGCCAGTCTCCGAGTACCGAGGCAACGTCGGACGCGCGACGAAGCTGCTCGACCGCATCGTCGACGCGCCCAGCCCGCTCCATGATCTGTGCCTGCGTCCAGCGCTCCTGAACCGCTTCCTGCAACATGCCACGTTTCATGTACTCATCGATCAGCCGCTGGCGTAAACGCAGATTCCCAGGGGCGATCTGGAGAATCGAGTGAATCGTCAGCAGGACCGCTTCAATTTCTCCCGCTTGCTCGTGCTGCCGGAGCATCGACTCCAGGCGCGTGATGGCGATCTCTCGCTTGCCGCTTTTGGCAAGAGCGTCGGCATAGGCGCGTGAAACGTCCTCCCGCTGGGGATTGAGCTGCGAGAGCTGCTCCAGGAGTTCGGCTCCCTGTGCCGCTTCTCCATGTTGCTGGAGCGATCCGGCGACCGACTTGCCAACGGAAAAGATGTCATGCGGACTCCGAAGTACGGCGCATTCGGCCGCGAACGCCGCGATCTCGGGCTTGGCATGCAACTCAATCGCCCGTCGCAACGATTCGTGAGCGGCCGCGGCATCTCCCGCTGCCAGTGCAGCGCGCGCGGAGGTGACAGTCGCGACGTAATAAGCACCCGGTTCCGCCGGTCGAACCGACCGAAGCAGTTGATGCGCGGCTTCGGGATTGCCGGCGTTGACTTCAACGACTCCACTGTGAACCAGCAGAGACTCGTTCGATGGCTGCACCGCGATCATCTCGCGCAGCAGGGCTTGAACGCGGGATGTGTCGGTCGCCTTGGATTCAATTGCGGAGAGCAGCGCCGCCGAGGCGTCCCATTGTTCGTTGCTGGCTCGCGTGCACTCGATTACCAACCGAACGACGAGCGCGCGAGCATCACGGGATTTGACTGGAATCGTATCGAGGACGTGCTCGACCTCCGTCGGCTCACCAACTCGAAGTCCCTCACGGGTCAAACAGAATGCCGACTCCAGATTTTCAGGACGGATCTCGTGCCACTTTCGTGCGAGTTCCAGTGCGAGTCCTGGGTCATCTTGTAGCGTGGCAGCGTCCACCGCGACCGGAAGGTAGCGATCGATCAACTCGACTCTGGAGGAGGCAAGGAGTGTATGTGCCAGGTGCAGCACGTTGGTGTCAGTCGGGTGGGCGTGAGTCAGGATGCGTTCCGCTTCGACATCGGTGGACGGCCCCTCGAGGCGGCCAGTGGCAAGGCCGATGGCGTCCACGAGCTGGGATGCCGCGTCGGGACACCCGGTGGCCAACAGGAGTTCCGCTTCTCGCACGTAGAGACCAATGGTCGCGGGCTCGTGACTCAACGCGGCCATAGTCAGGTCCAGCGCGCTCACCAGACGACCTCTTGCGATGTCCCGATCGGCAGCGCTCACCATCCGTGAGATGGTCGCGGGAACAGGGAAATGGCTCGACAGTGGTTGATCGACGACAAACGCTCCGAGGTTGACCGAGGGCGAGGTCGGCGCAATCTGATCAGGTGCTGAAGCCTGCGTGCTCACGGTTTGTCGCGCAGTACTGGAGATTGATCGTGTTTCAGGACCATCCAACGCCTTGGTGGCTCCGTCCTGGGCACTTTGATTTCGGATGACGGCGTTCATCTGCTCCGCCACGATCCACTCCCATGTTCAAGTTGACGCCGATCAGGACGCAAGATCGAGCCAGAACAAGCGCTCGATCATCGCTGAGGGTATGCGTCGACTGAAAATCGTTCCCTGACGTACGTTGTCGAATGCTTGCCGTTGGTCGGCGACGGTCGTTCCGCCATGACCATGGTGCGAGCGTCCGTGCTCAGTATACGGACCAGCGTTAGGGATCGTGATAGTACCAAAGTGCGGAAGTTCTGGCCTATTGGCCGCATCCGGGGTTCAAGGCTACAGGTGTTAGCGCGATCTGAGACGTCCGCGACGCTCGCGGTAATCTTTCGCCTCAACGTAGATGTGCGTGCAGATGGCGGTGTCCTTAATTCGGGAGGCAATGCGCGGGTCCATTCGGTCAAGGTCACGGTTGGTCGTAATAATCGTCGGACGCCGCTGGTTGTAGCGATAGTTGATGATCTGAAAGAGTTTCTCCGTCGCCCATGGAGTCGAGTTTTCAGTGCCGAGGTCGTCGAGGACAAGCAAGCTCGCGTTTCGCACCTCGTTGAATCGACTGTCGTAGGTCGATCCCTGATCGGGGGCGAATGCCGCACGGAGGTAGTCGAGCAGATCGGGGACGACCGTGAAAAGGGGAAACATGACCTGGCCATGCGCGACATAATTCGCGATCGCTGCTGCGAGATGCGTCTTGCCGCAGCCAAATGATCCGGTTATCAACAGCCAACCGTCGGGATTCTGGGCATAGGCGAGGCAGAGTTCAAATGCCCGTTGCACACCTGGTACATTCGGATCGAAATTCTCGAACGTCCAGTCTTCAAGAACGCCAAGCCCGCTTATATCGCCGTAGTCCTGGCTGCGCCGAGCATCGAGCTCACGCTGGCGACACTGGCAAACGACTGGCTTGCCAAACAGCGGGTGTCCAATCGGCACGTCGACCCGGTAAAAGCCGGCGCCGCCACAGATGGGACAGCTACCGTCCTCGTTTGAAGAGGGAGGAGTACTTTCCGCGGAGGTACTTCTCCGGTTCGACGAATCCGGAAGCACTCTGATTTCGCCGATACGTCTCATCTCCGCGCCCTTCGGTCGCCCATCTTTGCAGAATTCGTTGAATATAGCGCCAGTTGCGACGGTTCAAGCTTACCGCTTCGTTGATCGCATCTTCAATCCAGCCGTCAGGATAGAGCTCAATAGCTTCAACAAGCTGGTCGGCAATCAGCGGCGTCAGCACGCCGATGTTCTGTTCATACAGCCGAAATACGTTCGGACGTTCAACCGCGATGCGCGTTGGCGCTGAGGATTTGGAATTCCGATAGGGGAAGACGCGTTCGCCGCGAACGAAGGAGTTGAGGACTCGTTGGTTTTCCGGCTCCTTTGGCATGAGCCAGAATGACTCCTCTTCGCCCTCCTCAACGCAGAGGCGCACAATGGCGTCATGTGCCACCAGAACTTCCACCGCGTGTCGCAGCTCGTCCACCAGATCTCGGCTGGACCCGGCAAGCCGCACCCCCTCGAGCAGCGGCTGGTCGGCGAATATCTCATCTTCACTGACAAACGGCGCCGACTTGTCAAGTTGGTCGACCTTCTCATAGATCGTGAGCAGCACTTTGAGGGCCGCAATATCGCGGACCCGCGCCAGGTGACGCTCAAAGAACGACCGCGGAACCGGCACACTCCGGTCCTGGTCAGATTGCCTGGGATCCATCGTTCCTCAAATCGGATTTGGACGCGCTATCCCGGTGGTTCGAGATACAGCTCGAGATCGGCGAAGCGTGCCGTTCGCTCAAAGAAGCGGAGGTTTACGGTGTCGGTCGGGCCGTTACGGTGCTTGGCAACGATGACCTCAGCGATGCCCTTTTTCTCGGTCTCGCGATCGTAAATCTCTTCTCGATAGATGAACATCACGATGTCGGCGTCCTGCTCGATACTTCCACTCTCGCGCAGGTCGGAGAGCATTGGGCGGTGATCGGTACGGCTCTCGACGGCACGTGACAGCTGCGAGAGGGCCAGCACCGGAATGTTGAGCTCACGAGCGAGCCCCTTGAGGCTGCGAGATATTTCGGAGATCTCCTGCACGCGGTTCTCGCTGCGTCGCCCTTGAAGGAGTTGCAAGTAATCGACGATGACCAGGTCGAGTCCTCGCTCGGCAAGCAGACGGCGCGACTTACTGCGCAACTCCATTGACGAGATGCCCGGCGTGTCGTCGATGAAGATATTTGCTTCCGCCAGCCGTCCAAAGGCACGGGAGATTTGGTCCCACTCGCTGTCGTCGATGAAGCCCAGGCGGAGCCGATGCGAGTCGACGCCAGTTTCCATGGCCAGCAAACGCTGCACCAACTGCTCGGCCGACATTTCGAGACTGAAGATACCGACCGTCTTTCCGTGGCGCACTGCCGCGTTGTGGGCGATTCCAAGCTGGAGCGAAGACTTTCCGACAGACGGACGCGCCGCCAAGATGACAAGATCGGAGCGTTGTAATCCACCGGTGAGCTTGTCGAGATCGGAAAACCCGGTCGGCACGCCGACCACGTCGCCACGATGCTGCTGAATCGTGTCCAGCTTGTCGAAGAAGGTCTCAAGTACCTCACCGATTCCGACGAAGTCGCGAGCGGTTCGGTGCTGCGAAACATCGAAAATGGCCCGCTCGGAACGATCGAGGGCCTCTTCAACTTCGATGGAGTCGTCGTAGCCGATGGCGACGATGTTCGCACCGGCATCGATCAAGCGTCGTAGCGTTGCGGTGCGCTCGACAATGTGGCCGTAGAACTCGATATGGACTGCGGTCGGCACGGCATTGATGAGTTCGGTCAGATAGCCAACGCCGCCGACGTCCTGAAGTCGCTCTCGACGAGTCAGTTCATCGATGATAGTGACGAAATCCGGAGGCACGCGACGGTTGTACAGGTCAAGAATGGCCTCATAGATGAGGCCATTGCCAGAGCTGTAGAAGTCTTCGGGCTTGAGGAAGGACGCGATGCGGATAACGGCGTCGCGATCGATCAGCAGGCTTCCGAGAACTGATTGCTCAGCCTCCATGTTGTGGGGCGGAAGCTTGTCGACCGTCTCGACCATGATGTTCGTGTCCCCCGGGGAGTGCGAATTACTCGTCTTCGTTCAGCGGATCCAGATCGGCCACTCCGCGCATCTCGTCTTCAACCTCAGCCGCTGGGCCGGACTGCGCGCTTGAAGCCACGCCTTCTTCCGCGGGCGTGGTCTCAACATCGCCGAACGCTCCACCGACGCCTTCTTCCGGTGTGACGACGACGGTGATGGTTGGCCGCAGTTTACCGACCAGGTGGACTGCCACTTGATGTTCGCCGATCGTACGGATCGGTTCACTCAGCAGAACCTTGCGACGGTCGATCTCTTCGCCAAGCTCGGCCGACACCTTCGTGGCCACGTCGGCGGCCGTGATCGAGCCATACAGCCGGCCCTGCTCGCCGACGCGAGCGACCACCTGAATGCGCATGCCGTCGATCTTCTCTGAGAGAGATTGCTGCGCTTCTTCCTCACGCTCGACCTTGCGCTGCATCGAACGGAGACGTTGCTCGGCGTTCTTGATGCGGCCCGCGGTGGCCTCCGAGGCCAGTCCCTTCGGGATCAGATAATTGCGTGCGAAACCGTCTTTGACGGACTGAATGCTGCCGGCGTCCCCGACCTTGGGCACATCCTGCAAAAGGACGACCTTCATGCTGTGATTGCCTTTCTTCCAAATATTCCGCCGGCCTTCACAGGGAGATTCTACCGGCGCCAAAATTGGCGTTCGCATCTGCGAACGCCCATTCCACCAGCACTACTATACCGAGATGGCGCAGTGAATTCAATTTGGGGATATCCTCGCGCTAACCGATGGACGATATCAAGGCTCATTTTCGAGCCGGCGTCGATAGAGCTCGTAGAGCGCGATAGAACCGGCGACTGCCGCGTTGAGCGAGGCGACTTCGCCAATCATCGGTATGCGGGCCACCAGGTCGGCGTGAGCGAGCAACGCGGGGCCGATGCCCTTGCCTTCCGAACCGATCAACAAGCCTGTCGGTTCGGGAATGCTCTCCGAGAAAATCGTGCGCGCCTCTTCCCGATGTTCCAACGCGACTATCCAGTATCCCGCCTCTTTACACTCCTCGATTGCCCGGCCGAGATTGGTGACGCGCGCGACCCGCAGGTGCTCAACCGCTCCGGCCGATGCATTGACCACCGCGGGAGTCACGCTGGCCGAGCGTCGGTCAGGTATCACGAATCCCGCGACACCGGCCGCGTTGGCAGTCCGAAACAATGTCCCGATGTTCTGCGGATCTTGCAAGTGATCCAGGAAGACGATCGGGCGTCTATTGGGGTCTTGCAAGATTTCTTTCTGGTCGGTGTACGGATAGGGGCCTGTCTCCAGCGCGATCCCTTGGTGGTTGACGGCACCGGCAATCCGCTCGATCTCATTCGCATGCAGACGCGACACCGGGAGACCAAGTTGCCCGGCGTGCTCGAGTAATTCTGCGACACGCTCTTGCCGGTCTGCCCCATGGACGACGTAGAGCCGGTGATGACGTCGTCGGCCTCGAAGCGCTTCGATGGCCGCATTGCGGCCGTAAAGGATTTCAGAAGCACGTCCATGCGATCTACTCATTCGAAATGCCAGCTCGTACCGGCTGGCGTGTCCTCCAGCCGGACACCCAAGTTCTCAAGCCGGGAACGAATGGAGTCGGCCAGGTCCCACTGCTTTCGCTCGCGTAGCTGTTGGCGTACGTCGAGTAGCATGGAAACGAACGGTTCGATATCGCCACTGGCATCTTTGCGCGATGCTGTGAGAGTCAAGCCGAGGACGCCTGCGAGGCGTTTCAGATTCGCCTGGGCGAAGGAGACGGCTCCAGTCGGCGCGCCGGCATCCTCCTCTCGGTTGATGGCGCGCGCCAGCTCGAACAACGCCGCCAACGCCATGGGCGTGTTGAAGTCGTCGTCCATCGACTGGCAAAACTGCTCTTCAGCCCGTTGAACCGCCTCGCGAAGTGGATGGTCGGGCTCGGCTTCGGGTACTTGCGTCGAGTCGAAGTCTCGCACTGCCGATGTCATCCGCGCCAAACCACGTCGTGCCGATTCGAGCGTCTCGTCGTTGAACACGAGCGGATTTCGGTAATGCGAGTTGAGAACCAGGAATCGGAACGCCTGGCCGTCACCGTTTTCTAACAGTTCATGAATGCTGACCAGGTTGCCGATCGATTTGCTCATCTTCTCGCCACCGAGTTGTAGCAGCCCGTTGTGGATCCAGAAGTTGGCCATCGGCGCCTCGTGCGTAAACGCCTCTGACTGTGCGATCTCGTTTTCGTGATGGGGGAAAATGAGATCCGATCCGCCACCGTGGATGTCGATCCGCCCTCCGAGGTGGTGGAAGATCATCGCGCTGCACTCGATATGCCATCCTGGTCGGCCAGGTCCCCACGGGCTGTCCCAGGCTGGTTCACCTGGTTTGGCTGCCTTCCAGAGGACGAAGTCCATGGCGTCCTCTTTGTTTGGATCGATCTCGATGCGCGCGCCGGGCATCATCTGTTCGATTTCGCGGTGCGAGAGTTTTCCGTACCCCTGAAACGAGTTCACCCGATAATAGACGTCCCCATTCGGAGCGGCATATGCATTACCTTCATCGATCAAGCCCTTGACCATATCGATGATCGTGTCGACTTCCTGCGTCGCACGCGGATAAACCGTCGCTGGCTCGATGTTGAGCTCGGCGGTCTCGGCGTGCCAGGCATCGATAAGTTGCTGCGACAGCGCGTCTGGTGTTGTGCCCATCGTCGCGGCCCGCTGGATGACTTTGTCATCGATGTCGGTGAAGTTCTGCACGTGATCGACTTGGTAGCCTGAGTACTCTAGGTAGCGCCTGATCACATCGAACACGATCGCGGACATGGCGTGCCCGATGTGGGCGTCGGAATAGACCGTCGGTCCGCAGACGTACATGCGCACATGACCTGGTTCGATTGGTTCGAAATCGCGTTTCTGCCCAGTTAGGGTGTCTGAGATGCGAAGCGGCATTCGGCTCTCCTTATTCACAGTCAATCGCTTCGATTCGTGAATCGTCAAGTGATCAAGTCCGACGCGCGAACCGTCGAGCGAGATCAAGCCCGCAGTACAGGAGTTCTGCTCGTGT
This sequence comes from uncultured Chloroflexia bacterium, assembly GCA_963782955.1. Lineage (GTDB taxonomy): Bacteria > Chloroflexota > Chloroflexia > Thermomicrobiales > Thermomicrobiaceae > CALAGB01. The sequence continues at coordinate 51,510 of CAWALJ010000007.1, forward strand.
GCCGAGCGTCATGGGATTCGCAGACGGCAACAAGGCGTACTGCGTTCGCGTATGGGCGAACGAATCGCGAAAGTGTCATTGAGTTAGCGAACCGGAGTGGCGATCGTGAGGGAACGCCGCTAAAGGAGACGCGGCTGTGATTTGGGTGAGCTGGATTGTGAGACAACATCGGGCGCCAGACTCGCATCGGTACTCCGGTCGGGCTCAATCACGGGAATGACCATCCATGACGCAGCATTCGGAGGGGATACCGTGATTACCGGCATCCCCTTCGGACAGGAGCAAGATACTCGAATTTGGCGTGCTCGAAAGCCGTCAAATGCGATCAAGGCGTCTCCGTTGTTGCCGTGCTGGCAGGTTCTTTGGCGGTGTCAGAACTCGAGCCACTGTCGGTAGTTGATTCGCTGCTCGACTTCGTTGATGGAATAGCCGACGCAGTTCCGTTGCGGCTGTCGTTGATGTAGAAGCCTGAGCCTTTGAATATGATCCCTGCCGGGTGGAGGACGCGACGCACCGTCTGACCGCATTCCGGGCAAACGCTAATCGGGTCGTCACTGAACCGCTGCTTCGCCTCAAAATGGTGTCCGCACGATCCACACGCGTACTCGTAGATGGGCATCCTGCCCAACCTCCTTGACTGGACGACGAATCCTTATCTCTGGGAATTCTACGCGATGACGCCAAGCTAGACAACTTGGTGTCATCAAGCTTGAGTTAGACCGGCTCTAGTTCATCCCAATTCGGGCCGACCGATTGCTCGACCGCCAGCGGAACTTCCAGTTCGATCACGTTTTCCATGATCTGCTTCGCCAGCGTCGAGATCGCCTCGACTTCGGACCGTGGCAGCTCGAACAGGAGCTCGTCGTGCACCTGCAGCAAGATTCGTCCGCGCAGATTCTGTTCTTTCAGCGCCTTGTGCACCTGAATCATCGCGATCTTCATGATGTCCGCGGCCGATCCCTGTAGGGGCATGTTGATGGCCATGCGCTCTGCCGCCAACCGGACGTTGAAGTTGGAAGAGGTTATCTCGGGCAGATAGCGGCGGCGGCCGAACATACTCTGAACGTAACCCTGACTTGCCGCTTCCTGCTTGGTTCGGTCCAAGAACTCGCGAACGCCCGGCAGTCGCGCCATGTAGCGGTCGATGAACTGCTGCGCTTCCGATCGGCTCATTCCGGTATCTCGTGAGAGCCCGAAGGCCTGCATCCCGTACATGATGCCGAAGTTCACCGTCTTGGCGACGCGCCGCATGTCTGACGTCACGTCCTTGATATCCACGCCAAAGACATCGGCGGCGGTGGCGGAGTGGATATCCTGGCCATCACGGAATGCCTTCAGCAGTGTCTCATCTTCGCTGAGGTGCGCCATCAGCCGTAACTCGATCTGACTGTAGTCGGCGGAGAGAAAGACGGCGTCTTCGTCCCATGGACGTCGACCCGGTCGATTATCGGCGATGAACGCGCGTCGGACGCTACGCCCGATTCCGGTGCGTACCGGAATATTCTGCAGGTTTGGATCGGTGGAACTGAGTCGGCCCGTCGCCGCGATCGTTTGGTTGTAGGAGGTATGTACCCGCCCGGTTTTCGGATTCACCTGTGCCGGCAACGCGTCGACGTAGGTCGATTTGAGCTTCAGAAGTTGCCGATACTCCAGAATCGCTCCAACCATCGGGTGGGCGTCGCGCAGACCCTCCAGCACATCCTGGCTCACCGAGAAGCCGGTCTTGGTGCGCCTCCCAGTGGGCAGGTTCAAATCTTCAAACAGGATCTTCCCCAGCTGTTTGGTCGAGTTGATGTTGAACTCTTCCCCGGCATGGTGGTAGATCTCCGTCTCCAGTTCACCGATCTGGCTCGAAAGCTGGGAGGAGAGTTGCTCGAGGAACTCGACGTCAACGGCAATGCCCGTCTGCTCCATATCGAGCAATACGTCGATCAACGGAAGCTCGATGGTCTTGAACAGCTCCATCTGTCCGCGCTCTTCAAGCTCAGGACCGAGCTGGTTGACGAGCAAGTAGGTAGCCTCGACGTCCCCGCATGCGTAATCGGACGCTTGTTGCACATCGGTTTGGTCCATCGTGATCTGCGATCGACCTCGGCCGATGAGCTCGGTAATCTCGGTCATCTCGATACCTAGGCGAGTGAACGCAAGTTGTTTCAACCCGACGGAAGAGTCTCCGAGAAGGTAGGCGGCGATCATCGAATCGAAATCGATGTGCGGTCGGACGAACTTCGCTTGTTCTACGACGAGCGCATCGTATTTCCCGTTGTGCGCGTAAAACGCGGGTTTGGCATTCGCAAAAATGGGGGCAAACGCCTTGCGAAGATCCTCCTCGTCCAGTTCGCCGTCGTGATTTACGTGACGAACCGGTATGTAATAGCTGCGCTCGGGCGATGTAGCGAGAGCTATCCCGACCAGATCGGCGCGCATCGGATCGGTGTCGGTAGTCTCGACGTCAAATGCGACCGCGTCCGATGCCTGCATTTCCTTCACCAGGCTATCGAGCTGTGAACGCTGGGTGACCACGGTTCGGGTTGCCTCGACGATCTCTGGGGGCGGGGAGGACTCGTCAGCGGCATCAGGTAGCTTAGTTACGAGGGTGCGGAATTCGAGCACACGGAACAGTTCGATGACGTCGTCACGGTTGAAGTCGGCGAGCAGGCAGGCATCCAGGTCAATGTCTAGGTCGACGTTGCGCACGATCGTGGCCAGCTCGCGACCCGCGAGTGCCTGATCGTAGTTCTCTCCGAAGGAGTTTCGCGCGCGGGTGGGCGTTATCTCGTCAACATGCTCGTGCATCTCTTCGAGGGATGTAAACCTCTGAATCAGTGCAGTTGCCGTTTTGGCGCCGATTCCCGGTACTCCGGGGATGTTGTCGGACGTGTCTCCTACCAGAGCCTTGTACTCGGGAATTCGCTCGGGATCGAATTGATAGCGATCGATGACGGCCGCTCGGTCGTAGACACGGTAATCGCCAAATCGTTGACGGCCAGGGAGGATGATTTGAACGTCACCGTCGACCAGTTGCAGCAGGTCGCTGTCGCCAGTCACGATGAGCACTTGCATCTTCTTGCCACCAGCCAGCCTGGCAATCGTGCCGATAACGTCGTCGGCTTCGAAACCTTCCTTGGTGTAGACCGGAATGTTGAGCGCTTCGAGCACCGCGAAGATCCGATGCATCTGGTCGCGCATGCTGTCCGGCATGGGTGCGCGTTGGGCCTTGTACCCTTCGAAGGCCTCATGACGAAATGTCTTGCCGACATCAAAGCTCACCACGACATAATCCGGATGATGTTGACCAATGGCGTCGAGGAGCATGGACGTGAATCCGAAGACCGCGTTGATCTGTTCGCCTGATGACGTGGTCATGGTCTCAGGCAGGGCATGAAAGGCTCGAAACGCGAGGCCGTATCCGTCGACGAGCATGATCGAGCGACCAGCAGGGTCGGTGGCTGATTTCATTATGAGAAGGCTCCTCTCTGCGTCTGTGAATTATAGCCGGGACTCCTCTTGCAGTCGCCCGAATCCTCCAGGATGCGTGATGTACTGACCGATGATCGCGTCTGCCGTCTGCGCGATGGCAGTCCGTTCGTGTTGACGCGCCTGGATTGTGGAGGAGAAGCCATCGAACCAACTTTCGATCAACATACATCCAAACCAGAGAAACCCACGTATGGTGGGTAGAGAAACCTATCAAATCCGCGTGAGATTGATATAATCCGGGGAAACGACCTGATCGTACTAATCGAGGATGCTTGGTGAAGTTCTGTCAGTGGTCTCCGACGCACCTCCACTTCGAATCTGACTATGGCAGGTGAGGGACCAAGCCAGGTGACACCAATCGTGCCGCAAGCCGCAGTGGACGCTCCGCTCGAGGGGTCGAGTGGATGCACCTTCCACGGCGGGAAGGGAGCATCATGGACTCCGCCGAGGCGTTAGCTGAACGCATTGTCCGCAACGTCGAGACGGTCATCGTCGGAAAGCGTCAGGAAGTCCAACTCGTGCTCGTCGCGCTGCTGTGCCGAGGACACGTGCTGGTCGAAGATGTTCCTGGCGTCGGGAAGACGATGCTGGCCAAAGCAATCGCCCGCAGCATTGGCTGCACCTTCAAGCGCATTCAGTTCACACCAGACCTTCTCCCGAGTGACGTCACCGGCGTAAGTATCTTCAATCAGCAGTCTGGCCAGTTCGAGTATCGTCCGGGCCCGGTCGTTGCGCAGATCGTGTTGGCCGACGAGATCAACCGTGCAACTCCGAAGACTCAGTCCTCATTGCTTGAATCGATGGAAGAGGGCCAGGTCACGGTCGACGGGATCACTCACATGCTTCCCAATCCCTTCATCGTGCTCGCAACTGAAAACCCGATCGAATACGAAGGCACGTTCCCACTCCCGGAAGCGCAACTCGACCGGTTCTTGATTCGAATTTCGCTTGGCTATCCCGGTCACCGGGGAGAAATCGAAATCCTCAACCGCCAGCACTTTCAGCATCCGATTGAGCGCCTGGAGCAAGCGGTCGACGTCGAGGAACTTGTTGCCGCGCAGCAGGCGGTGCGCCAGGTGCACGTCGACGACTCGCTCAAGGAGTACATCGTCTCGATCGTCGAGGCGACCCGCGAGCATGACGACGTTTACCTTGGAGCCGGTCCGCGCGGGTCGCTCGCCCTTTACAACACCGCTCGCGCCTGGGCTGCCATGTCGGGTCGCGACTATGTGATTCCCGACGACATCAAAGCACTCGCCGGTCCGACGTTGTCACATCGTGTGATCGTCAGCCCAGGCGCGCGCATGAAGAACGTCGATGGGCGTATGGTCATTCGTGAGATCCTCATGTCCACTGGAGTCCCGGGGTCGCGCCCAGTCACCCATGAACCGGAACGGTCCCGCGGCTGGCGAGGAATTGGCTCATCGTCGTGAATGGTGTAAAGCTCCTCGTTCTGATCATCGTTGTGCTGCTGCTGGCGCAGCTCAACCAATGGGACGTGCTCGAGAAGATCTTCTTCGTGCTGAGCGCTCTGTTGGTTGCGACGTTCGCCTGGAGCCGGATTAGCCTTCGCGGGTTGGTCGTCACGCGTGAGACACGTGCAGACAGGGCGCAGGTTGGTCAGACGCTGGTTGAGCGCATCCGTGTCGAGAATCGCAGCCGGTTGGCGAAGCTGTGGCTCGAGGTGGCGGATCACTCAGATCTGCCGGGCCATCTGATGAGCCGGGTCGTACACCTCGGACCGAACGACGCTCGGCGTTGGAGAGTCGAAACATGGTGCTCGCGTCGTGGCCGCTTTCACATTGGCCCACTAACGCTGAAAGCCGGGGATCCGTTCGACCTTTTCCCGAAAGAGCGGCTTGTGCCGCACGTTCAGGAACTTCTCGTCTATCCAGCCACGGTCGATCTGAGCGGATTCAGGCTGCCGGTCGGCGATCTTCCCGGCGGTAACTCCCTGCAGCGTCGAACGCCGTTCGTGACGCCGAACGCATCCGGCGTGCGCCAGTACGCTCCGGGGGATAGCTTCAATCGAATTTCATGGTCAGCTACGGCACGAACGGGCCAGTTGATGGTCAAGGAGTTCGAGCTCGATCCAACGGCGGACGTATGGGTGGTGCTCGATCTCGAGGCGCGACACCACGTTCGCGCCCGTGGCATCAGTCCGGACATCGGCGATAACTACACCAGCATGCGGGATATCCCGCTGTCGTTTTGGCTCGACTCCACCGAAGAGTATGCGGTCACCATTGCCGCGTCGTTGGCCCATCACTTCCTCGATCAAAACCGCACCGTCGGTATGATCGTGAACAACAGCCAACCAACTGTCATACCAACCGATCGCGGCGCGCGACAGATGGTGAAGATCTTGGAACTCTTGACCGTCATTCACGCGGACGGAACTCAACCGATCGAAGAGACCCTCCTGGCGGAGGGAGCGCTCTTCTCGCGTAACAGCACCGTGGTCATAATCACACCTTCAACCGACGAACGCTGGTCGGCCGCCGTGATGGAACTGGTAGCGCGCCACGCGCGAGTTGTGTCAGTGGTCGTTGAACCAAGTACTTTCGGCGGCCGGGATAGTAGCTTGCTCGTGGTCAGCGATCTGGCGGCGATCGGCGTTCCGAGCTATCTCGTCAAATATGGCGACGACATCAGTCGAGCGCTGACCACCCAGGGACAATCGACTCCGTTCAAGCGGACGGTCTAGTTACACCGTGCCAGGCTCGCCGCGAACGGGTTGCAGTTTCCTCGAGACTACCTGAAATCGCAACGGCACCGGTCACAATCGCCAGGGACGTAACATGCATCGCTTCGCACTTCGAGAAGGCTGGTCGACATTTCTGCTCATCGCGTTGGTCGTTTTCACGGCCACCTGGTCGACACAATCGGCCGACTGGACTGACGGGCTCGGGATCCTGACCGCGGTCACTCTCGTTGGCCTGCTCACGGGTTTGCTGCTGTCACAGATTGAACGCATTCCGCCATTCGTGGCGCACATGACAGCGCTGGCAATCGGCACGGTCATCGTCATGTATGAGATGACCAACTTCCTCAGCGACAACATCGGCGGCCGAGGGGCAAAGCTGCATTATCTCTGGTCGCGCTGGGTGCAGTGGTACACCGCTATCTCCCATGGACAGCATGCCGAAGACTTGTACCTCTTCGTACTGATGATGGCCGCATTGCTCTTTATCTTGAGTTACACCTCGGTCTGGTTCGTCTTCCGCTCGCGCTGGATCTGGCTGTCGCTTCTCCTACCAGCCGTGGTGCTCTTCATGAACCTGGGTTATTCGCTCAAGGTTCCGACTGCCCTCGTTATCGTCTACCTGTTCGCCGCGATTCTTCTGATGATGCGTTTCAGCTTCTCGCGCAAGTTCGACGAATGGCGACGGAATGGGACGCCATTCCCGGATAACCTCGTCTGGCGCGGGCTGTGGACGGCCAGTTATATGTCGCTGGCCGTCATCGTCGTTGGCTGGGCGATCCCGATCTCGACGCAGAATCAGACTATTCATGACGCTTGGGAGCATGTGAACGGTCCCTGGGTGCACGTGGAAAACACCTTCAACAACTGGTTCGGCTCGTTGCGTGGCCCGGGCACCGTTGGCAATGTTGGAGGGTTCGCGAGCTTTGGTGACTCGTTCCAGGTTGGTGGACCACTGCACCTGAGCAACCAGCCGGTCGTACTGGTGAAAGGAAGCTCCGCGCCGTATCTTGCGGCTCACCGCTACGACTACTTCGACGGCACCGGCTGGAAGTCGGACATCGCCACCACCTATCAGTCGGGAAGCGGCACAGGCGGAACGTCGCCCTTGCTCTCGTATGAGGCGGGCGCGAACATCCCGATTCCAGTTTCGACGGAATCAGGAACGACGACCGAAAAATACACGGTTCAGATCTTGAGTCCTCGCGGTGCGATTATCTACTCGCCTGGACAGCTTCAGTCAGTGACTGAGCCGACGCAGATTCAGGTTGCCTGGCACACATACTCGCGCCAGCCGCTCGCCGTAAAGACGGCCACCGTGAGCAACACTCCGCCACTTCTCTGGCCGCTCGTCCAGGCGTTGCAGGCCGCTCAGTTTTCGCCTGCACCTGTCGAGGCGACACCGACCCCAGTGGCATCCGCGACGGCGACAGGTGATGCCACGCCCGCATCGACTCCAACACCCGAGCCAACGCCGACCGCAACCGGTACACCGACCGAGACGGTGCAGATTGGCGTCGGCAAGGAGATGATCATCGATCCTGCCGAACTGCAAGCCATCCGAAGCGCACAGGATTCGCTGGACTCTCATTCGATTCAGACCAGCTATGACGTTGGGTCTGACTACAAAGTGGACACGCTGTACTTCACCGGACCATTACCGGTTTACTCCGACATCGAAGCCGTCTTTGCCCAGAATGGCGTGGGTAGTGGCGACAGTTACGACATCACAGCAGTGGTCAGCAATGCGACCGCCGAGCAGTTGCGTGGCGCTGGAACCAACTATCCGGTCGAGATCACCAGCCGCTATCTGGAGCTTCCTCCAACGGTGACCGATCGGACCAAGGCACTCGCCGAGCAGCTTGCACAGGGAAAGAACACCCCCTACGACGTGGCGGCTTCGATCGAGACGTATCTGCGCACCTATAAGTACAACGAGAACGTCGGGGTGCCGCCGAAGGGGCAGGATGCCGTCGACTGGTTCCTGTTCGATGAGAAGCAGGGCTATTGCACGTTCTACGCGTCGGCCATGATCGAGATGCTGCGCGTGCTTCACATTCCCAGCCGAATCGCCGTTGGCTTTTATCCGGCGAAGTTCGACAGCTCGCAGGGTGGCTATCTGTACCGAGATTCCAACGCGCACGCCTGGGTTGAAGTCTATTTTCCGACCTATGGTTGGGTGCCGTTCGAACCGACTGCTGCCCGCGCTGCCATCAGTCGAGAACCCGCAACGCCGGTCTCGTCGAACTCGAGCGCGTCCGCACCGGCAAATACCGGCGGCAACGGACTCGGGGACAGCCAGCGGCTGCTTGACGAGAATCAGTTTGGTGGCGGAGGAACTGGAGTCTTCATCGCGCCAAAACCTCAAACCACTCTCTTTGATTGGGTCGTGCGAGTCATGGTCGTGGTACTTCTCGCCATCGTGGGTTTCATGTCCTACCTATGGCTGCGAGGTATGCGAGGTCTCTCACCGACGACCCAGCTCTTCACGAAGGCACAACGCAGCGCCAGTTGGGGTGGTGTGCCCGTTCAGAGCTCAATGACCCCCTATGAGTACGCCTCGATGATCGGGGATCGTGTGCCCGGCTCGCGCCAGCACGTCAAGTATCTGGCAGATCTGTACGTCCGCGAGCGGTACGGCTCTCAGTCGCCGGACGCTCAGGAGATGGGTCGCGCCCGACACGCCTGGTTGCGATTGCGTGGTCTGATGGTGCGCTATCTCTTGTTTGGCCGATGGCGCCGGTCAATCGCGCCGATGCACGTTGTCGACGATGAGTAGGATCGCTGTCGTCGGGAGCATCAACACCGATTTCGTGGTTCGCACCGGGCGCTTTCCGCGTCCCGGAGAGACGATTCTTGGGGATTCGTTCGCCGTCTATGGCGGCGGCAAAGGTGCGAACCAGGCCATTGCGGCGGCGCGCCTCGGTGCGAACGTCGAGTTCTTCGGCGCCGTCGGTACCGACGCGAATAGCGCTGAACGTCTGGCTGCCTTACGTGCAGACGGGGTAGGTACGACGAATGTCGTCGAAATCGACGGATTCGGTGGTGTCGCGGTCATCGAGGTAGAAGAAGCGAGCGGTCAGAACTCCATCGTGTTGGTGCCAGGTGCTAATGGTCAGGTGACCGTTGATCGTGTCAGAGCGCCGCTTCGAAATTGGGGTTCAGTGAATGACGTCGTTTGCTTGCAGCTTGAGATCCCGCTGGAGACCGTGGAAATGGCGTTGACCATGGGGCGAGCATGCGGCGCTCTGAATGTGCTGAACGCCGCACCTTTAGACCCCCGCATCGCCTCGACGCTCGGCCTTGTCGATGTGCTGATCGTTAACGAGATAGAGGCGGGCCAGCTTCTGGGCCGTGGGCCGGTGAAAGTCGACGAAGTTGCGGCTGTCGCCTCACGTCTGCGGGAACTTGGGGTCCGCGATGCGGTGATTGTCACGCTCGGCGATCGCGGAGCGTGGCTGAGCGACGACGATTCGAACGAATTGATTCCCGCGCGAAGGGTACCGGTGGTGGACACGACGGGTGCGGGAGATGCCTTTTGTGGCGCGTTCTGTGCATGGCAAGCTCGTGGATCGACTCGACTGGATGCCGTCAAGGTTGCGGCCATTGTCGGATCACTCTCGGTGCAGAAACCTGGCGCTCAGCCCTCGTTGCCCACACTGAACGAGTTGAAGGAGGCGCTCTCCGGTGCGTAATCCCTCAACCACATCGCGAATTCAAACTCGTTACGTAGGTGCAAATATTCTGACACCGCTGGACTGAGTGTCGGTCGGACCAATCGCTCGACAACATTCAGAGAAAACGTCATTGGTCGATCACCGACTGGCAAATAAAAAGGGCCGAGGAGATGTCTCCTCGACCCTCGCTGTTTGCATTTCGTCGTAGGCTTCGCCTACCACCTCAGGGCGACGACGAGCAGCAGTGCCACAATGTTGACGATCTTGATCATCGGGTTGATGGCAGGTCCGGCAGTGTCCTTGTACGGATCTCCGACCGTGTCGCCAGTGACCGAAGCCTGATGCGCGAAGCTGCCCTTGCCGCCATATGCGCCCGCTTCGATACTCTTCTTGGCGTTGTCCCAGGCGGCGCCTCCGGTCGTCATCGAGATGGCGACGAAGAGCCCGGTAACGATCGAACCGATGAGCATTCCGCCGACAGCTGCCTTACCGAGGGTGACGCCGATAACGATTGGCGTAAGGACCGGCAGTAGTGCCGGAACCATCATCTCACGCAGTGCACGCCGCGTAACGATGTCGACTGCCCGCCCATACTCGGGTTTGGCTGTTCCCTCGAGAATGCCGGGAATCTCCTTGAACTGCCGTCGTACTTCCTGCACGACCGAACTTCCGGCGCGTCCGACGGCATCCATCAAGATGGAGCCAAAGAAGTAGGGAAGCGCAGCACCGATAAACAACCCGATAACCACGTCCGGGTTGCGCAGGTCGAAGGTGATGTTCCCGGAGATTTCGAGGAAGTAGGAGGCGAACAGCACCAGAGCGGCCAGACCGGCGGAGCCAATGGCATATGCCTTGGTGATCGCCTTGGTCGTGTTGCCGACTGCGTCCAGTTCGTCGGTAACGTCACGGATTTCCTCAGGAAGTTCCGCCATCTCGGCGATGCCGCCTGCGTTGTCGGTGATTGGACCGAAGGAATCGATGGCAACGATAATTCCGGTCATCGAGAGCATTGACATTGCAGCCAGTGCGATGCCGTAAAGACCTGTCCCTGTGCTGGAAGCGCCCGCCTCAGATGTGAGGTTGAAAGCGATGTAGATAGCCGACGAGATCAGAATGATCGGCAGCGCCGTTGAGCGCATCGAGACGCCAAGACCGGCAATGATGTTGGTGCCATGCCCGGACTCAGACGCAGCGGCGATTTGCTTGACCGGTGAGTACTTCATCGACGTGTAGTATTCGGTGATCAGCACGAAGCCAAGAGTGACGATAATGCCGATGGTCGCCGCCAGGAACAGTTTCAACGTCGCGGGAAGCGTGAATGTTGCGTCGAACATGGTGATCGAGTTGCCCGTGATCGTGCTGTTGCCGTGCATCACCCAATAGGTGAGTGGGAAGAAGGCCGCGGCAGCCAGAATAATGGCCGAGATCAGCCCCTTGTAGAGTGCTCGCATGATCGATCCGCTCGCATCCAAACGGACGAAGAAGGTACCGATGATCGACGTCACGATCGACGCCGCTCCGAGGACGAGCGGGAAAACGACCGCAGTTTCACTGTGGAAAACGAGATGACCGAGCAGCATCGCCGCGACGGCCGTCACCGCGTAGGTCTCGAACAGGTCGGCCGCCATGCCGGCGCAGTCACCGACGTTGTCCCCGACGTTGTCGGCGATGACGCCCGGATTGCGCGGGTCATCTTCGGGAATGCCGGCCTCGACCTTACCAACAAGGTCGGTGCCGACGTCGGCCGCTTTGGTATAGATGCCACCGCCGATGCGGGCAAAGACCGAGATCAGGCTTCCGCCGAAACCCAGGCCGACCAGTGGCGCGGTATCACGAACGATTGCATAGAAGATTGAAACGGAGAGAAGGCCCAGGCCAACGACGAATAGGCCCGTGACGCTGCCACCGCGGAAGGCCACGTCGAGCGCGGGTCCAAGACCAGAGCGCGCCGCCTGAGCGGTGCGGATATTCGAGCGAACGGCTACGCTCATGCCGACAAAGCCTGCCGTCGCCGACGCCGTCGCGCCCACCAGGAATCCGATCGCCGTACTGATATCCAGCGCGAATGCCAGAATGATGGCGACCACCACTGCGACGATAGCCACCAACTGATACTGGCGAGCCATATAGGCGCTCGCGCCCTCTTGAATTGCTGAGGCGATCTCTTTCATCCGCTCGTTGCCATCCGGGCGCGACAGCACCCAACGGACGAGAAACGCCCCATAGATCAGCGCCAGCGCGCCTGCGGCGATGGCCACCGTCAACGCAATGGCTACGGTGTTGGAACTGGACACAGAACCTCCACTCCCCCGAACAACGTTCTTGGCATTCCAAGCTCCCCCGGGATCATTTCGTTCACGCCGCCCATCTGGCGGCATTTCCCACACACAAAGATGCGCGGAACACTGTCTACGTTAGCCCGGCGCTCCGCGCGTTGAATATTACCCTTTTCAACCCCAGGAAGCCCGTCGAATTCAACAATTCACGACGAAGCACACCCAGACCAGATCAACCCGACGGCGCGAACACGCATGCTCGGTAAGTCGGATTCGAGTCGCGCCTCTAGAAGTTGTGATTCAGCGCAATCATAACCAACATGATCGACATCGCCACGGCCATTCCGGCTGCGAACATGCCCGTCAACAGTCGCGAATCGAACTTCAGATGCATGTAGTAGCCGACCACGAGAACGAACTTGACGGCCATCAGCCCGAGCAGGACAAACGTAATCAAGTAGACGTTGGCGTGGACGTAATAGGTCGCAACCTCAATGATGGTGAAGACTGCCAGGAAAAGAGCCAGTTTGACGTACGTCGACGGCTCTGGGTAAGCGTGAACGACTTCTGAACCTGACTCTGAACTCATACTCCCCGTTCCTCTCTCTGCTCGCGAACGTCGGATTTCAAGCCGCGGCGCACGAGGACGCCGCGGCCGACCTGAGCTACGGTTTGTACGGGATCAGATAGACCACCGCGAAAATGATGATCCAAACGATATCGACGAAGTGCCAGTAGAGCGCAACGATCTCCGGCATTTCGCCACGAGACGGTGGAATCTGTCCTCGCTTCGACATGACCCAGAGCGAAAGCAGCCAGATGATGCCGATGCCCACGTGCGTTCCGTGGAAGCCTGTCAGCACGAAGAACGTTGATCCGAAGAGGCTGCTGTGAAGGGTCAGACCCTCATGGTAGAAGGTCGTGAACTCATAGAACTGGCCGCCCAGAAAGAGGAGACCAAGTCCTGCCGTCGCGAGTAGCCAATTGCGGAACGCTCGCTCATTGCCACGATGCAGATACGTGAGCGCGAGCACGATCGCGAGACTGCTCAGAAGCAGTTCAGCGGCGCTCACCGACGTATATGGGATGTCCCACAAACTCTCCGGCTTCGGTCCGCCGGTTGCGTGACCGCGATAGACCATGTACGTCATGATCAGCGATCCGAAGAACATGCAGTCCGATGCGAGGAATGCCCACATCATCAGCTTATTGTGGGAGATACCCGTCGAAGTCGTGTGCGCCTCGGCGGGATGCTCCTCGACGTGCGCTACCTGGACCAAGGGCTCAATCCTTCCTTGCTACACGACTTCATCAGTGGTTCGGCTCGAACGACCAACCGAAGAGGCTGACCGTCAGCACGATGACGCCGCCACCCACGACGAACCAGGACGCCATCAATCCGTCACCATGCATCACCATGCCAGCTGCCATAGCGGCAAGTCCCGCAGCCGCAGTAAGCGGGAAGTAGGATGACGGTGGCAGGTGAATGGCCCGCGTGCGAACCGGATCAGGATAGAGATTTGCCTGGCTTTCGCTCTCGGCCTCGGGGCCATTTGCGCCGTATTTCTGTTCCCAGAATGCGTCGCGTGAGTGAACCGTCGGCACCACCGCGAAGTTATAAACCGGCGGTGGCGAAGGAATCGACCACTCGAGCGTACGGCCGTCCCACGGGTCGGCGGGCGCTTTCACTCCGGAGCGCATCGACGTGATGATGTTGTAGGCGAAGAGCAGGACGCTCACCCCAAGGATGTACGCACCGATCGTCTCGAACATGTTCCAGAAATTCCAGCCCATGCCGTTTGGATAGGTGTAGATGCGACGCGGCATGCCGTCGATGCCCAGGAAGTGCATCGGGAAGAAGGTCATGTTGAACGCGATCAACGTGATCCAGAAGTGAACTTGGCCGATCTTGTCATTGAGCATGCGACCAAAGATCTTCGGGAACCAGTAGTACATCGCGCCGAAGATCGCCATGATTGCGCCGCCGAACAGAACGTAGTGGAAGTGAGCGACGACGAAGTAGCTGTCGGTCTGCCAGTAGTCGATCGGTACTGAAGCGTGCATGACGCCGGATATACCGCCGATGGTGAACATGCCGACGAAACCCGCGGCGTAGAGTAACGGAGTCTTGATTGCGATCGACCCGCCCCACAGCGTTCCAAGCCAGTTGAAGATCTTCACACCGGTCGGGATAGCGATGAGCATTGTGGTCGTGGCGAAGACCGAGTTCGGAACCGGGCCAAGTCCAACGGCAAACATGTGGTGTGCCCACACGCCGAAGGAGAGGAAGCCGATTGCGACACCGGAGTAGACCACGAACGGATAACCGAACAGCGGCTTGCGGGCGAACGTCGGCAAGATTTCGGAGACCATGCCCATAGGCGGCAGGATCAGAATATAGACTTCGGGATGTCCGAAGATCCAGAAAAGGTGCTGCCACAGGACGACCGATGCACCAGCGGTCGGCTCGAAGAAGAGCGTCCCGAAGTATCGATCGAACATCAGCTCAATCAAGCCGACCGTCAGGGACGGGAAGGCGAGCAACAGCAGCACAGATGTGACTAGCGTCATCCAGGTAAAGACGGGCATGCGCATCATGCGCATCCCGGGAGCGCGCATGTTGATGATGGTCACGAAGAAGTTCAATGCGGATGCCAGCGAGGCTATGCCGAGAGTCTGCAGGCCGAATATCCAGAAGTCGACGTTGAGGCCAGGCGAGTAAGTCAGCGTCGTCAGGTTTGCATAGCCGAACCAGCCTGCGTCTGGGGCTGCACCGAACAAGAAACTGCTCAGCATCAAGAGCGAACCAAACAAGAACGCCCAGTAGCTGAAGGCATTCAGTCTCGGAAATGCAACGTCACGCGCCCCGATTTGAAGGGGGATCATGAAGTTGAAGAACGCCGCGTTCAGTGGCATGACCACGAGGAAGATCATGATCGTGCCGTGCATGGTAAAGACTTCGTTGTAGGTAGTCGGTCCGAGGACCGTGTTGTTCGGCACCGCGAGTTGGGTGCGAATCAACAGCGCAAGACTTCCGCCGATCAAGAAGAAGATCAGCGACGTCATCATGTAGAGGATGCCGATCCGCTTGTGATCGACGGTCGTCATCCACTCCCAGATGACCGAGCCTTCGCGCTCGACTTCACGTTGAGTTATCGCAATCTGCGCCATTACCGATCCCCCATCCCGCGGCACCAAATCCCGACGTTCGTCGATCGATCATCACGATTTGAAGTCGTCATTTAAGAGTCTCCAGGTAATGAGCCACGGCGTTTGCCTGATCCTGGGTTAGCCCAAGGGTCGGCATCTTCGTGCCTGGCTTCACTGCCTGTGGATCGTGGACCCATTTCGCGATGTTGGCTTCGGTCTGCGTCAGCACGTCGCCAGCGATGATCCCGCGGCTTCCAACGTGGGTCAGATTCGGACCGAAGGTTCCAAGTGCCTGAGTCGTCTGTCCGTTGACTTGAGCACTCGCGCCATTGATCGTGTGACAACCGGTGCAGCCGGCGGTGAAGAAGACCTGCTTGCCCTGCTGGGCGAGCTGATCGTTGGTGACATCGGCAGCGGGTTGCTGCATCTGTTTGATCCAGGCGTCGAAGTCCGGCTTCGATTGAACGACCACGTCAAACGCCATGTGTGCGTGCTGCGTGCCGCAGAACTCGGCGCATTGTCCGCGGAAGGTGCCGAGTTCGTTCGCGGTGAATGAGAGGTGATTGTGCTGGTTCGGAACAACGTCCTGCTTGCCGGCCAGCTTCGGGATCCAGAAGCTGTGAATCACGTCAGCACTGCTGAGGTCGACTTCGATCTTCGTGCCGATGGGAATGTGCATCTCATCGGCCACGACGACGTTCCCGTTATTCGGGTAGTCGAACTCCCACCACCACTGATGACCGACCACGTGAACTGTCACCGAGCCGGGCCCCGGCTTTTTGGCGAAGTTCGCGATCGTGGTCAGTGTTGGGACGGCGATAACCGCCAGCACCAGGGCCGGCATAATCGTCCATGCGATTTCGAGCTTGGTATTACCGTGCGTTGGATGTGGAGCGGGTTGATTTGGTCGACGACGGAAACGAACAACGGCGTAGATCAATACGCCCTGAACAATGACAAACACCACCACGGATGCCCAGAAGATCGGAACAAACAAGTTCCAGATCGTCTGCATGTTGTCGCCCGCAGGTTGGTTCACCGATTGCGGCCCACCGCCGAACGCGGTGCAGCCACCAAGGATGACCACGAGCAATGCGAAAAACGCTACCGCGATGGCGCGTTTGACTCGGCCAGACCCTCTCGCCATGATCCTCCCTGCTCACCTCGCAGCGCGAATGAGGCTCCCCCTGTGCCCCATTTCAGGCCACCAAAAATCACCGGCGATTATGCTACTACCTTATTGCCGGGGCTGTCACGCTTTCGTTATACCATCAACATCTTCTTTGACAATCCTGTGACGGGGGGTTTCCTGTCGGGAGTTTTCCGGCATTCTTCAAACGTGCGAACGATCTTATGCGGAATGTACGTTCCCTGGGAATCCCGTCGCGGGGTTTTGCGGATCGCAAAGGTCGATTACTATTGGAAGAATCAACTCGGAGCGGACAGCACGGGCGCCGCGTACTACCGTGCGCTTCCCTGATACCAGGGAGAGACTGTCCTTCCGAAAATCCGACATTTTAGGAGGGAGCTTGCTATGTCGGTTGATCCGACCGGTATGATCGAAGGTCTGCTCACCGAATCCCGCCGATATCCGCCGTCGCCTGAGTTTGCCGAGAAGGCAAACGTCAATGACCCCGAGATCTACAAGCGCGCGCTTGATGATCCGGAAGGTTTCTGGGCGTCGGTGGCGGAGAACTTGGATTGGGACCAGAAGTGGGACAAGGTGCTCGAATGGGATCCGCCGAAAGTGTCCTGGTTCACCGGAGGCAAGCTCAACGTCTCCTACAACTGTGTTGATCGCCACACGAAGACCTGGCGCAAGACGAAGGCGGCGCTGATCTGGGAAGGCGAGTCAGGCGACGAGCGGATCCTGACTTACCAGGACCTCTATCGTGAGGTGAATCGCGCGGCGCTGATGCTTAAGTCACTTGGGGTCAAGAAAGGCGATCGCGTCGCGGTCTACCTCCCGATGATCCCGGAGTTGGCGATCATAATGCTTGCCTGCGCCCGAATCGGCGCCCCGCACTCGGTCGTCTTTGGTGGCTTTAGCCCGGATTCGCTCGCCGATCGCATCAATGACTGTGGCGCCAAGGTCCTGGTGACCGCCGACGGTGGTTTCCGTCGCGGAAACGTCGTCGCGCTGAAAGACAATGCCGACAAGGCCTTGGAGAACACTCCAGAGGTCGAGCACGTGGTGGTGGTGGAGCGTGTTGGGCGCCACGTCCATCCGGTTCACATGGAGAGCGGTCGGGACATCTGGTGGCATGAGGCGGTTGATCAGGTCAAAGAGAGCTACTGCCCGCCGGAATCGGTCGATGCCGAACACCCCCTTTACATCCTCTACACCTCCGGCACGACCGGTAAGCCCAAGGGCGTGTTGCACACCACCGGCGGCTATCTGGTTGGCACCTATGCCACCAGCAAATGGGTGCTCGATCTGAAAGATGAAGACGTCTATTGGTGCTCGGCTGACATCGGCTGGGTGACCGGTCACAGCTACATCGTCTATGGTCCGTTGGCGAATGGTGCAACCTCGGTGATGTTCGAGGGCACTCCCGATTATCCGGATCGCGATCGGTTCTGGGACATCGTCGAGCGACGGGCGGTGTCGGTCTTCTATACGGCGCCGACGGCAATTCGTGGATTCATGCGCTGGGGCACACAATATCCTGAGAAGCATGATCTCTCGAGCCTGCGGCTTCTCGGCACCGTCGGCGAGCCGATCAACCCGGAGGCCTGGATCTGGTACCACGATCACATCGGTCACGGGAATTGCCCGATCGTCGATACCTGGTGGCAGACCGAAACAGGTGCCATGATGATCTCCGGCCTCCCCGGCGTCACGACGATGAAGCCAGGATCCGCGACCACACCCCTGCCGGGCATAGTTCCGGATGTGGTCGACGAGAAAGGCGACTCGGTTCCAGACGGGCAAGGTGGCTATCTCGTGATGCGCCGACCGTGGCCGTCGATGTTCCGCACCATCTGGGGCGACTGGGATCGCTACGTGGCCACCTACTTTGGCAAGTACGGTCCGGCGGTTTACGTCACCGGTGACGGCGCCAAGCGAGACGATGATGGGTACTTCTGGTTGCTCGGACGGGTTGACGACGTTCTGAACGTCGCTGGTCACCGACTCGGAACAATGGAACTCGAAAGCGCGTTGGTGAGCCATCCGTCGGTCGCTGAGGCCGCCGTTATTGGTGTCTCGCACGAGCTCAAAGGTCAGGCTGTTGCTGCCTTCGTTACACCGCGCGGTGGTGTAGTGGCCGGACCAGAGTTAGCTGAGGAGCTGCGCGAGCACGTGGCCGAGAAGATCGGTCCGATCGCGCGACCGGATCGCATCTACTTCACCGCTGAGCTCCCCAAGACACGTAGCGCCAAGATCATGCGGCGTCTGCTAAGAGACGTGGCGGAAGGTCGGGTGATGGGTGACACCACCACGCTAACCGATCCGAGCGTGCTGGAAGAGATCAAGCGACAATACGAGGAGTCCGAGTCGGGCGATTGACCGACGGCGGTTCGAACCACTGGTCAAGACTTTGACCATGAGCCCCGCGGTGACACCGCGGGGCTCATGGTCTGTCCCGCTCGTGCAGGCAGTTCTCAGGAGGAAACGGACTGCCCGGGCATTGCGGCTCAACGTACGTCAAAGAGTTCAATGTCTTCGCATCCGGACAAGCATGGAGTCCCGATCGCCAGCGGTTTGAGTCCCGACGATCGCACTCAGGGAGTTGCTCGCGCCAAAGTGACGTCCCATACATAGACTTCGCCGCGACAACGATGGACGGAGGCGCTCAGGACAGCAAGTCACGCTGGTAGCTCATCGTTGTCGGCCGGATATAGTCAGGCGGTCAGTTACTCCGGTGCGTCGAACCAAGTGGGTGAGCCAACCGTCGTAATGCTGGCGTGAACCATCGAGTGTCCTGGCGCGGCGCCGTGCCAGTGACGTTCGCCTGGGGCGGCGTAGACCACGTCGCCAGGTTCGATCTCAAACGATTCGGTTTCCGTGCCGACTCGGCCCCGACCTTCCAGCACTATCAGAATTTGCTCACCTGGATGCTCATGCCAGTGAGTTAGCGCTCCGTCGTCAAAGTGAACGATCGACACGCTCATTCCACCGTCACGTTGCTTCGCAATGGCGCGTTCGAGTGTGACATGACCAGTGAACGTCTCTCCTCGTTCGCTCTGCGATTGTCCTTTTCGAATCACTTGCATCGACTGCTCCTTTCGATGGCCATGATCATTCACGACAGAGTTCCTTGTCGAGACGCGCAGATTCCTGACCAGCCTGAACAGAGCGTTAGAGCATGACGTCTCCGCCGTTGGGTCCGAGCGTCTGTCCCACGTAATACGACCCGCCTTCTGACGCCAGGAAGACGGCCGTCGGTGCGACCTCGTGCGGCATGCCTTCCCGATGAATCGGCAGAAGGTCGACGTAGTTCTTGCTCGGCGCTCCCGGCGTCTTCGGCACGATGCCCGTTTCGATTGGTCCCGGCGCGATGCAATTGACCAGCACGCCGCGGTCCGCCACCTCTCGTGACAGCGCCTTGGTGAATCCGATGATCCCGGCTTTCGCGGCGGTGTAGTGAGCGAACCACTCGCGGCCGATCTGCCCAAGCTGTGACGAGATATTGATGATGCGTCCATCGCGGCGCTCTAGCATTCCCGGCAACACCATGCGAGTTACCAGAAACGTTCCGCGCAGATGGGTGGCGATCATCTCGTCCCAGGTCGAGACGTCCATCTGCTCAACTGGTGCCAACGTCACGAACCCCGCGTTGTTCACCAGAATGTCGATTCGTCCGAACTCGTCATTGACGCGATCGACCATCGAACGGACTGCTTGTTCTTGGGACACGTCCGCTTGCACGGCAAAACTTCTGCGGTTGAGGTCAAGAATACGGGTAACGACATCCTCCGCCTCTTTGTCATGACTGCGGTAGTTAACCGCCACGTCCGCACCCTCATCGGCGAATGCGAGCGCGATGGATCGGCCGATACCTCTGCTAGCGCCGGTCACCAACGCTATACGCCCTTCTAGCAAACCCATCGTGATTCCTTCCTGGCTGATCTGTTGTTCACGTGCGTTGTCCTTGTCCTCGCGCAGATCTGAGTCTTTCTGCGTGGTCAGTGTATCGGAGATTGTTGGCGTTGGCGTCGGTTCGCCAGCGCTCACACGATAGAACCGTTCTCGCGTCAACGACAGAAACGCATGGACCCGACCCATCCCGTAAGTGCCGACAGGCGCGACGATGTACCAGTGCCGCAACGGTGACCTATTCAATTGGCCGATTTGTTCATGCACTCACAACTGTTAGTCTCAACTCATTGGCTTGAGCTCGACGATGAAATATGGCACCGGGATTTGCGGTGTTGCGAACACGCATGTCATTTTTGGCTGCAATTGGGAATCACTCGGCGCAGGCGTTGTTGACATCGTCAGAGCCTGAACATACCATGAGCCAAGAATTCGTCTGAACACACAAAGTATTTGTCATAGCGCGACGTCATCCGTACGCTGCCCGCTCAAGAATTTGCTGGGCCTCGCGCTGGATAAGCGGACCGTCCAATGGCAGATGCCGAACATCGGACCATCGGAAGTGACCAGGAACTCATTGCGCGATGACGTGGAGCGATAGCTTATCGCGAACGTCAAGGGTTCAGGTACAGACGATGGATGACAGATGGTTCGAGATTGAGAGGAGGCGGCTCGACTATCCGGAAGTCGGCCGAATGTCTGGTCCAAACAGTCGTAGGGCCAACCATTAACGGCCGACGTGTTTCCCACTCGGGGGCTTATTGAGTGGCTCGTGGATCGGATTCAGTGGGGATTCGAACCGATCGCGCTGACGACTCACCGTACGAATTGAGGGGGAGAAACGATGACGCACGACTACGACCGGGAAGATGCCGCATTTCGGCTAAACCCTATGCGCCAGCTGGTACCGTTCAGTTCACGACTTACTCGACGTTCACTTATCAGAAGAGGCGCGGCCCTCGGTATCGGTACTTCAGCGGTGGCAACGTTATTGGCCGCATGCGGTTCCAGCAAGAGCACGCCCGCGGCAACCACGGCCGCCACATCCGCGGCGAACACAGCGACGAGCGCCACAAGTGGAGGCTCGAGTAGCTCGACCACGACAACGTCATCATCGTCCACACAGTCGTCGAGTAGTAGCACCGCCTCGTATCAATTGGCTTCCGACCAAACACTGCGACTGCCGAGTGCCGAACCAGCGACGATGGACCCCGAGGTTACGTCGGGCGACGGCATCGACATCATGTTCAACGTGTTCGATGGTCTGGTCGGAATCAATCAGGACACGGGCAAGGTCGAGCCGCACATGGCGGACAAGTACGAGGCAAACGCTGACGCTTCCGAATACACGTTCACCCTCAAGAGCGGGCTGAAATGGTCAGACGGGACACCGCTCAATACCGCCGACTTCGTCTACAGCTGGAAGCGTGTGCTTCAGCCTGAAACCAAGTCCGCATACATTCCGGCGCTTTATCCGATCAAGGGAGTGCTCGACGCGGTCAAGAACGGTGCCTCGATCGACAGTATTGGTGTGAATGCGGTTGACGAGACTACGCTCAAGGTCACGCTCACTGATCCGACGCCGTATTTCCCATTGCTGGCAACAACCTGGACCTATTTCCCTGTTCCCAAACACGTGATCGACAAACAGGGCGAAAAATGGACCGAAGCAGCAAACATCGTCTCCACCGGCCCCTTTATCATGAAGGACTGGACGCACAACGACAGCATCACGCTTGTGACGAATCCGAACTACTGGGGGCCGAAGCCAACTATCACCAAGGTTGTCTACTCGCTCTACCAGGATGAACTGTCTCAGTCGATCGTCGCCTATGAAAACAATGAGATCGACTACGCTCAGGTGCCATCATCCGATTTCGATCGTGTCAAGAATGATGCGACCGAGAGCAAGGAAATGGTAAACCTGACAGCCTCCTACACTCGTTTCGTAATTTGCGACTGCACGAACAAACCGACGAGTGACGTCAAATTCCGTCAGGCGCTCTCGATGTCAGTGGATCGCAAAACGCTGGCTGACCAGGTGCGTCACGGACAAGTTGTTCCCGCCCCGACGCTGTTGCCGCCGGACATCCCGGGATACAACGAAAACGCGACGATCGGCGAGGACCTGGCGAAGGCAAAGCAGCTTCTCTCGGATGCCGGGATCACCGATCCAAGCTCTGTGAAGCTCACCATGGTCTATATCAGTACCGATGACTACAAGCTTGACGCCGAGTATCTCCAGCAAACGTGGAAGAAGAACCTGGGAATCAACATTACGCTCGAGCCGATCGAACGCACCTCGTATAACGACTGGCGCGCTTCCAAGAAGAACGCTCCATACAACATTTACATTGGCAACTGGGGGTCTGACTTCGAGGATCCGTCGAACTGGTACAACCAGAACTTCACCCACGCGAGCGATCACTACAGCAGTCACTGGAACAATCCACAGTTCGACGCGGCCGTCGAGAAGGCTCGAACCGATACGAATGAAGCGAATCGAATCAAGGAATATCAAGACGCGAGCATGATCATCGCGCAGGATTCGCCGGTTATCCCGCTGTATCACGACGTGAACTACTACCTGGTCAAGCCTTACGTCAAGAAGCTGCACCTGCAGCCGCTCCTAACGTCTGTACACGCCAACCAGGTGGAGATCGCCAAGCACTAGATACGTCGATAGGTTACGCGAATGGAGCCGTGTGGCTCCAGGCTCGAGGTGCGGCCGATTCGAGGGAACTCGTTTCGGCGCGCCTCGGGAAACTGACTGGATAGGGCAGAGAACTCATGAATCGACGAGCGGTAATCCTGCGGCGCGTACTGATGCTGGTTCCCACGATTCTGGCGATATACACGATCACCTTCGTGCTGATGCATGCCACACCAGGTGGACCATGGTCCGACCAGGGGGACAAACCAATCCCACCGATCGTGCTCCAGCGGCTGAATAAGGCTTATGGATTGGACAAGCCGCTTTGGCAGCAGTATGTGTCGTATCTCAACAATGTGCTCCATGGTGACTTCGGTCCGTCGTATTCCCAGCGTTCCCTAACTGTGTCTGACATCATCAAAGCGGCCTTTCCGGTCTCTCTCAAGCTCGGACTCGTCGCCATGTCAATCGCTATCGTGGTGGGAGTAACGCTTGGCGTCGTAGGCGCAGTGAAACACAATTCTTTCCTGGATTACCTCACCAGCTTCACCGCGATCATCGGCATCTCGACTCCGCCATACGTGGTGGTGTCGGTCCTTGTGCTGATCTTAGCCAGCGATCTTCACTTGCTCGCGACCGGTGGATGGGGGGGTGTCTTCAGTTCGAAGATCATCATCCCGGCCATCGCGCTGTCGCTTTATCCAGCGGCGGTTATCGCTCGCTACACGCGGTCGAGCATGCTCGACGTGTTGAAGATGGACTACATCCGGACCGCTCGGGCCAAGGGACTGAGGGAAACGCGCGTCATCATTCGGCATAGCATCCAAAATGCGCTGCTGCCCGTCATCACGGTGACCGGATTGATCCTGGCCGAGGTAGTGACTGGCTCATTCTTCATCGAGTCCATTTACTCGGTCCCGGGCCTTGGACGCTACTTCGTGCTAAGCATCTCGAATCGCGACTATCCAGTGATTCTTGGGACGGTCCTGCTTTTCGGGGCCTTGATCTCAATCATGAACCTCGTCGTGGACATCCTGTACCAGTTCCTGGATCCACGCATCGAGCTTTCTTAGTGGGGAATCGGGAGTACTGATCATGGACCAAGCGACGACTGTCAAAGCCGAAGCGGCTGGACAGAACTGGGAACGAGCAACTCACAAGAGCAACCTGTGGCTTGACGCATTCCGGCGGTTCAGAAGAAATCGTCTGGCGGCTGCGTCCGCCGTATTCATTATCGTACTGGCGCTGTTCGCGATCTTTGCCCCAATGCTCATGCCCTACAGCTACTGGTTTCAGAATTACAGCGCCATTAACGTTTCGCCCAGTTTGTCGCATCCGCTCGGGACCGACCAACTCGGTCGTGACATGTTCAGCCGCCTCGTCTTCGGCGCACGCATCTCGCTTTCGGTCGGCATCGTGGTGCAGATCGTGATCGTGCTGATTGGCGTGCCGGTCGGGTTGGCCGCGGGGTTTTACGGTGGAGTGATAGACACTGTTCTCATGCGCGTGGTGGACGTCATGTACGCCATGCCGAGCTTGCTCTTTGTAATCATTATCATGACCTTCTTGCGCGGTGTGCTTGGTCAACCCGGTGGCGGTTTCATGAAGTCGGTCGCAGATCTCAACTCTCAGCTTGGCGGTCTGCTCGGCGTCTTCATCGGCCTCGGAATGATCAGTTGGCTGACCGTCTCGCGTATCGTTCGCGCGCAGGCGCTCTCCCTTAAACAGAAGGAGTTCGTCGAAGCAGCGCGAGGCTCAGGCGCGTCAAACCGGCGTATCATGTTCCGTCACGTACTGCCGAACTCACTTGCGCCAATCATTGTTGCCGTCACGCTCGGTATCCCGCGCGCGATTCTGTACGAAGCCGGTATCAGCTTTCTCGGCCTCGGTGTCACCCCTCCGACGCCAAGTTGGGGGCTCATGATCAGCGAGGCAATTCGCTATCTGCGTTCCTATCCATACATGCTGCTCTTTCCAGCAATTGCTCTGTCAGCTACGGTGCTGGCATTCAACTTCTTGGGCGACGGCCTGCGCGACGCGTTGGACCCCTGGTCCACTCGCTAGTCTTTGGCGCGATTTCGAACAAGGCTCGTCGCGACGAAGCCGTCTTGGAATTTCGTAGCTCGTACACGGACGAGAGATTAGTCCTCAGCGCCCGGCTGAGTGCCTGCCTTGCGTTCCGTCGGCAGGTGGTGCTCTCCGGGAAGCGCTGCTCGCCCCGTCTGAGCATCGTGCGCTAACAGACGGCGGAATCCGCGGACGGCTTCCTCACAGTTTCGATGATCGATCGTGAGGCGAACCTGACGCTGATCGTCTGGTCGAGCCTGAAGTTCGACGAAACCGTCGCGACTCTCGAAGCGCTGATGCGTCGGTGCATCGAGCGTCTGCTCCATCCCAAGACCGAATTCACCAAAATACTCCCGCGCTTGTCGCCTGATCTCTTCGGGGGTCAGCCGGACTGGATGAGTCTCTGCCATCGTCTTCTCCTGTCGATTGACTGAACGGTGACAACGAAAGTCAGGTTTCGTCATCAACGCGCAACACCTGATGTATCGCCACATCGGGTTGCCTAACTCAGTCTGAGATGTCTTCCGTGAAAATTCCGTGAAGAGAGCGGGGATGATGCTACAGTTTGGCCTCAATTCGGCGTGTCGTGCTGCTAAACTGTGCGGCAATTGGCGCGATCGTTCGCGGTTCGATTGCCTCTGTATACAAGTTGTCATGATGACGGTACTCGGTTGATCTATTTGATACGAGATTGTGGCACTCGATCAGGTAGGCTGAAGATTGATGATCGGGAAGTTCCAGGGGAGATGAGTGATAGATGGTTCCAATCGCTCGGAAAAACCTCCTGGACGATAAGATCAGGCTAATCGTCTCAATTGGCGGTGTCACGTTCGCGGTGATCTTGATTCTGGTGGTTCGAAGCCTGTATGAGGGCTACTACCGCGAGCTTGGCGTCTTCGTAGACGGGCTGCCGGTTGATCTTTGGGTGACTCAGACCGATTCCGGCGGACTCGTCTACAACTCCACCGTCCAGGAAGATCTCGGCGCGAAGATCGCGCAAACTCCAGGCGTATCTCGAGTCATTCCGATGGATCGACAGCGTGTTCGGCTGAATTACCATGGGCGAGCCGCCGATGTCATCGCTATGGCGTTCAACATGCCTCAGTCATCTGGGCCGAGCATAGGCTTGAATTTGCCATCTCCTGGAGACATCACCATCGACGCCACGACCGCGAAGAAGTGTGGCATTAAGGTCGGAGATCTTCTCAGTCTTCGCGGCCATGACTACCGAGTTTCAGCGTTGACCGCCGCCGCGAATCTGGGTCTGTCTGGACTTGCCGTCGTCTCTTGGGATGACTCAGAAGCTTTGCTTGGAACGCCTGGCTACGTCAGTTCGTGGCTGGTAAACGTGGCGCCCGATGCGAACGCATCGGAAGTCATGTCGACGATCGACGCGAACGCCCCTGGGACCCAGGCGTTCACTCGGCAGCAGTTCGCACATGCCAATAGAGTCCAGGTAAGTGGCACCTTCCTGCCAATCATGTCGGTGTTGATTATCGTTTCCTTCCTGGTGGGCACGGCCGTGGTCGGTTTGACGATTTACACCTCGGTCGCCGAGCGAATTCGCGAATTCGGCGTGTTGAAGGCAATTGGGGCGCCACATCGCACGCTCTATCGCGTCGTACTTCAGCAGAGCGTGATCGTGTGCTCAGCAGGATTTGTCATCGCATTGCCACTCACTTACGCGATCAACCGGATCGCGGTGCATTTCGTTTCCGAGTTCATCACGTTGTTGCGGTGGCAGGATTGTCTGCTAGCTTTCGCGGCAGTGCTTGCGATGGCTTTGCTCGCTTCAGTCGTACCTATTCGTCGCATAGCCGGGATCGACCCGGCCGAGGTATTTCGAGCGTGAGAGATAGGGAACCAGCGCTGACCATGACTGACGTCGCTCAACCGAACGCCGACTTGTTGCTTGAGTTGCGTGGCGCCTCTCGCTCCTTCGGTTCTGGCGCGACGCTGGTGTCCGCGGTTGCGGGCGTCGACCTCACCGTCAGGCGTGGCGAAGTTCTCCTCGTGATGGGCCCTTCTGGCTCAGGTAAGACGACGCTGCTAAGTCTGATTGGTGGCCTGCTGCGACCAACTTCCGGCACCATTCGTCTAGCCGAATTCGAGTTGTCCACGATGAGTGAATCCGATCGAATTCGGGTTCGGCGCGAGAATATCGGGTTTGTCTTTCAGGACTTTAACCTGCTCAGCTCGCTGACGGCACAAGAAAACGTCGAGGTCGCGCTTAATTTGTGTGGTGTGCGAGGCGTAATGGCGCATGAGAGATCGGCCAAATTGCTCACCCAGCTCGGTATGGGGGCTCGACTCGATTTCCCACCCTCGAAGCTCTCGGGAGGGGAGAAGCAGCGCGTCGCCATCGCGAGAGCGCTTGCCAATGATCCACTCTTGATTCTGGCCGACGAACCGACGGCCAATCTCGATTCGGTGCATGGTATGGCGGTGGTGCAGCTCTTGACCGGAATTGCGCAGCGCGAGGGCCGCACGGTCATCATCGTGTCGCACGACGATCGCCTACGTGACATCGCCACGCGCATCGTGTGGATGGAAGACGGTCGGATAAACGAACGATCCAATGACGCCGCGGGGAGCCCAAGTGAACTCGAGCAATTCAACGTTGCTGAAACCCGCGTTTGAAGCACGCGCCACGTTGAAGTCAAGTGATCGGTTGAAGACATCGAGTTTCAAGCACGTCCCTTCCTCGATGATAGTGGTCAAATCCAAATCCGAGTGACAGGATTGCGTCAGCGTTGACAGTTCGCGCGGCGTGTCCAGATCATTGATGACTATCGTGTAGGTGAGAATTCATCGTATGGAGCCATCCGTGCCCGATTCACCGGAGACAACTTGATGCGGAATCTCTTGCTCGTGTTTGTCGCCGTGCTTCTTTTCACCGCCTGTGGGAAACCAGGATCGAGCGCGGCTGAAAACGCGAAAGGAACATCATCTTCAAATGCCGACACTACAATCATCGCTCAGAGTGCATCTCCGTCTTCGGTCGATTTGAAGTCCGTGCTGCTGTCGTCGTCCGACTTGCCACAAGGATGGTCGGTATCCGAGCAATCTGGAAGCATCCTGACGTTCACCTTCTGCGGCATGTCGCTCGAACAGCGGCAGCTGTCCGATGCTTCCCGGCAGTTTCAGCAGGCGGCGACCGGATCCTACCTTCTCGAAACCATTTCTCTCTACCGCCCCGGTGAAGCACGTTCGTGGATGAACGCGACCCAGGGTACGCTCGAATGCAAACAATGGGACCAGAGCCTGAATGACGGGACGTCTCAGAAATACGAGATTGCCGCCTTGACCTTTCCCCAGCTTGGCGATCAATCGATGGCCTACAAAGTCTCAGGCAATTCGGGCGACGCGACGTTCGAATTCGACGTCGCGTTCATTCGCCGCGGTGACTACGTGCTTGAAGTCGGCCACATCGGCCAGAGCCCACTCGATATGAGTCTGCTCGCAAACGTCAGCAAGACTGCTCTGCAGAAGCTGAACCACAAAGGCTAGCGCCTTGCCCTGCGCTCAGCGCCGGTCAATCCGAGCCTGCGACGCCACGCTCTATCCACAAGAAGAAGCCCGCTCTGCTGAGCGGGCTTTCACGTTCAACGATGCTGTGCTTGTTCGTCGGGTGCCGAGGGCCGGAATCGAACCGGCGACACCGTGATTTTCAGTCACGTGCTCTACCGACTGAGCTACCTCGGCAGATCGCTCGCGGGCGACCCACGTTCGTGGGCGATAGAGGACTCGAACCTCTGACATCCACGGTGTAAACGTGGCGCTCTTCCAGCTGAGCTAATCGCCCATACTGAGCTTCTGGTGCCGAGGAAGGGACTTGAACCCCCACGCCCTAAACGGGCACTAGCCCCTCAAGCTAGCGCGTCTGCCTATTCCGCCACCTCGGCATGGCCCCCGGCGTTCGCCAAGCGCATGGCATTATAGTCGCAGTTTCGAACCGGTGTCAAGAAATTCAGCACGGAGCGAACGCCCGGTTTGGCCGTTTCACGGGCAATTTCTGGCCGTCATTGGCCGCAATTCGTATGCTACTGTCTGACGGTTCGATCATTGGAGAGCCCCTGCGAGGAGTGGTGTGAGTCAGCGACCCGGTAGGCATCATCCCCAACGCTCCAAATCTAGATGGAGACTGCTCCTCCCTCTGTTCAGCGCGGTTGCGATCGGCGGTCTGCTGCTCAGCTTCATTGCGATCTTGATTCCATCAATAATCGGTGGCAGCGGAAACAATGGCGGATCAAGCAGCGCTGGTAACACGATTCAGGTGACACCTGGTGCCGAAGAGGCAACCATGCGTGCTCGATTGCAGAAGAATCCCAACGACGCCGACGCCATGATCATCCTGGCCAACCTCCTGGCGAATACTGGTCAAGGAACCGAGGCCATCCAGTGGTACGAGAAGGCGGTGAAACTGCGCCCCAACGATCTGTCCTTGCGAGTGGCCTTCGGCACGGTGCTGATGCAGTACAACGACTATCTCGATTCCGAGCTTCAATTCAAGAAGGCGCACGATCTCAATCCGAACGACCCTCAGCCCCTCTACCTACTTGGACAGCTCTACGAGCATGAAGCGACACCGCAACCTGAATTGGCCAAACAGATGTACCAGGCGGCAGCCACAGCGCAGCCGGACTCGGTCTACGCGAACTTGGCACAGGATCGGATTGCGGCATTGAGCGGTACGCCAGTGGCCACTCCCGGAGCTACTCCGTGACCGTGACAGGTCCATCGTATTTGCACGTGATTCAGCGCTACTACCCGTTTCGTGGGGGGTCGGAACGCTATTTCCAGGCGTTCTCTGAGCGATTCGTCCGCACTGGAGCACGAGTGCAGGTAGTCACCACCAATGCATGGGACCTGGAGTACTTCTGGGATCCGAGCCGCAAACACATTGCCGAGCCGTGCCTGACACACGAGGGAGTCGAGATTCTTCGCGTGCCGGTTAACCACCTTCCGTTCGC
This sequence comes from uncultured Chloroflexia bacterium, assembly GCA_963782955.1. GTDB lineage: Bacteria > Chloroflexota > Chloroflexia > Thermomicrobiales > Thermomicrobiaceae > CALAGB01. The sequence goes on from CAWALJ010000007.1 coordinate 81,531, forward strand.
ATCATTGACTCACCGCGCCATTCGTCGATTGATGGCGGAGTCGAGTCGCATGCCGTTTCCAGGACGACAGCTACTGTTGCGCGCGGGATCGCGGTTCGGTCCATGGATTCCGAGCCTGGATTCAACTCTCGAGACTGTCGATCGTCCCGATCTGGTCAACACAGCCAACGTCGCATTCGAATCGATGATCGCGGCGTCCGAGCGCTTTGCACGCAGGCATGCCATCCCGCACATCATTACGCCGTTCTTGCACTTTGGCGAACCGGCTGATTCCAGGGTGAGGCGTTACTACACCATGCCCCATCAATTGGATTTGGTTCGACGGGCCGACGCGGTGATGGTGCTCACTGAGTTCGAGTCGACGTACCTTCAATCGGTGGGAATTCTGGGAGACCGGATTCGAGTGGTTGGCGCCGGCATCGACGTCGAATCGGTGACCGGCGGAGATCCGATTGCCGCGCGCAAACGCCTCGGGATCAACGGACCGATCGTCTTGACGCTCGGCGCGGCGGCATACGACAAAGGGACCGTTCACCTTATCGATGCGGTCACGCGCTTGAACGCCACACACCCAGACGTCCACCTGGTCGTTGCCGGTCCGTTGCTGGCGGAGGTCGAACACATTGCACTGGCTCTCAGCGACCGGGAACGCCGCCAAATTCACGTGCTTGGGTTCATCTCCGATGACGAGCGGCGCGATCTGCTGGCCGCGGCGGACATTCTGGCTCTGCCATCCCGAACGGAGTCCTTCGGGCTCGTCTTCATGGAAGCCTGGGCCAATGGAAAGCCGGTGATTGGAGCGCGCGCTGGTGCAATCCCCTACGTAGTCACTGACGGCGACGACGGCATTCTGGTGGAATTTGGCGATGTTGCCGCCTTGGAGGACGCGATTAGCCAGTTGATCACATCAACTGAGGATGCAGCAAGGATGGGTCAGCGGGGACGTGAGAGAGTCGTCAGCGAGGAGCAATGGTTCGCTCGTGTCCGAGACGTGTACGCGAGCGTTCTCGGAACGACCGCGACGGCAGTAGCTGTGGGGAGTTAGCGTGGCAGATTCGAGATCAGCCTTGCGCAGAGAGGCGCGTGACGTGGCCGCGGCACTCGAGTCTATTCGTGCGGCGGTACGCCGTAACGCTGGATACGCCTCGGCGCACGACGGTGCCAGCGGCCGACCTACTCGTCGACGACCATGACCGAGTTGGCGGATCTGGCGGTCGTTTCGGCTCACCTTCCGATCACCTGGAACACGCCTGTTGTTGGACGTGCGATCTCACTGGCAAAGCGCGGCACGCGCCTGATGCTTCGCTGGTACATCAATCCAATCGTCGAGCAGCAGAACGCGTTCAACGAGGCTTTGGTCCAGGCACTTGCCAGTTTGGAAGAACGCCAACGTCAACTGGAACGGCGCCTCGCTTCTGACGACCAAGCCGAATGAACATCATCATTTGCGCCACCCAGGTGCCGTTCGTTCGTGGTGGCGCCGAGAATCACGTTGAAGGACTACGGGCGGCTCTGTGCAGTCACGACCATCGCGTAGATGTCGTCTCGCTTCCATTCAAGTGGTATCCCAAAGAAGAAATCCTGAAGTCGGCACTTGCCTGGAGATTGCTCGATCTCTCCGAATCAAACGGTATTCCAGTGGACCTGGTTATCTGCACCAAGTTCCCCACCTGGGCAGTCAAACATCGTCGCAAGATCGCCTGGGTCATCCACCAGCACCGCCAAGCCTACGACTGGTTTGGCACTCCGTTAAGCGATTTCAGCAATTCTCCAGAAGATACGTCCGTGCGCAGACGAATCGCCGAGATCGACAGGCGAGGCTTGGGTGAATGCGTTGCGCTCTATGCCAATTCGGCCAATGTCGCCGGTCGACTGAAGCGATCGGTCGACCTCGATGCCGAGCCGCTCCACGTCCCGATTACCCTTACCGGTTTGCAGCCCGATTCATACGACGACTATGTTCTCAGCGTTTCCCGGCTCGATCGGGCCAAGCGCGTCGATTTGCTGCTGCAGTCGATGGCGCTGGTGGCTGGTAGCTGGCGAGCCGTCATCGCGGGGGATGGTCCGGAGCAAGCGCCATTGCGAGAACTTGCCAGCCGTCTGAGGATTGGCGATCGAGTCGATTTCGTCGGGCGAGTTTCGGACTCCGAGTTGGCTCGACTCTATAATCATGCTCGCGCGGTTTACTACAGTCCGGTCGATGAGGACTTTGGGATGGTGACGGTGGAAGCCTTTGCCGCTGGAAAGCCTGTCGTTACGGCCGCAGACTCCGGGGGCGTGCTCGAACTGGTGACCGATGGAGAGAACGGCATAGTGGTCGACCACGCCGAGCCACATCGGCTTGCTATGGCCCTGCAACAACTGATGAGCCATGAGGACACGGCTCGCGCACTTGGCGAGCGGGGTCGAGAGCGGGTGGCCGGTATCCGCTGGGACCGCGTAGTCGAGAAGCTGACTTCACATGGCTGACATCGACTCGCGACGGATCGCCTGGTTCACGCCGCTCAGACCGGTCGAGTCGGGAATCTCGCTATATAGCGAAGAACTACTTCGAGCGGTCGGTTCGGATTGGCCGATCGACGTTTTCGTTGATGGTTACGTGCCGCAACCCTTCACCGCGTTCCGCAAGCTGCGAGTCTTCAATGCGCGAGAGTTCGAACGCCGCGACCGTCGCGAGCGCTATGTCGAAGTTGTCTATCAGTTCGGCAACAGTCCAGCTCATGCTTATATGTACGAGATCGCGCTGAGCCGGCCGGGGCTGGTAGTAATGCACGACACCGTCCTGCACCACCTGAAGCTCTCGATGGTGACGCGCCGTGGTGGGGCCGCGCACTATCGCGACGCGATGCGGCGCGAGTATGGTGAAGAGGGGGCGCGAGCCGCCGAGCGCGTGCTTCAAGGAAGACTCCCGGCCACATTGTTCGACTTCCCACTGTCGGAAGACGTCATCCGTGGCGCCCGACATGTTGCCGTCCACAGCGAGTTCAGTCGAGCGCAAGTTCGCGGGTGGGTCCCGGAGGCGGATGTCAGTGTGATTCCCATGGGCATCCGCCTGCCGCCGCTGATCGACAAACGGGTCGCCAGGCGACTGCTGAACCTTGCCGACGACGTCTTCATTGTCGCGTCGATCACCATGGTCAATCCGTACAAGCGACTCGACGTGGTGTTACAAGCGTTGAGTCGGCTCAAGCGCAGGACTCCCGTCTATTTCTCGATTGCCGGAAATGTCTCCCCACACGTTCCGCTCGATCGTTGGGTCAGCCTGTATGGGCTTCAGGGCGAGGTGGAGCGATTCGGGTTCGTCGACGATCGGACCGCACGGTTGCTGGCAGCCGCTGCAGATGCTCTAGTCAACTTGCGCTTTCCGACTGCTGGTGAGACGTCGGCCAGCCTGTTACGTATCATGGCGGCGGGACGCCCGGTGCTCATGAGTGATGCCGGTTCGTTTCGTGAATTGCCGGATGATGCGGTGGCCAAAGTGCCAGTAGACGCGCTGGAAGTAGAGACGTTGGAAGCGCTGCTGGAAGCGCTCTGGTCAGATCCTGAGTTGAGCCGTCAACTGGGCGCGAATGCGCGTGCCTTCATTGAAGAGCGCCATTCGCTGGGCGCGATGGTGGCGGCCTATCATGACGTGCTGCATTACCGGCTCGGTCTCGAGCTTCCGGTGCCAACTTCGATCGATTCGCGGGAGATGCTGGTAATTCCTGACGGTGTCGATGCGTCCCACGATCCGCTGATGGACGCTGCCGGCCGATCCATTGCAGAAATGGGTCTGGCCGGAGATGACCGGTTGCAGCATGGAGTAGCCGAAGCACTCGCGGATCTCGGGTTGTTGCCTGATAAGATGTGACGGTTGGGAATCGTCCCGAATTCACCTTCAAGGAGTGCAAAATGAGTGACCAGGAGACCAAACCGATCAGTGATGAACTGCTCGAGATTCTCGCATGCCCAGTTTGCAAGACTCCGGTGCATCTCGAGGAGAACAAACTCGTCTGCGAGAAGTGCGGTCGGCGATATCGAATCGAGGACGGTATTCCGATCATGCTGATCGACGAAGCTGAGATGCCCGAGCAACAGTAGAACGAAAACGAACGAATGTTCGTATCGAATTGGTATACTCGAGGTATTGCAGTTCGATGTGATCCGGTCGAGGGATGATGAGCACGCGCGTGGTTTCTGGCCGAATGCGAGACGAAGATAGCCCGGTTGAAGGCAACCTGCGTCCAAGGCGGCTTGCCGAATACATTGGGCAGGAGAAAGTCAAAGAGGGGCTGAGCATTGGTATCCAGGCCGCCCAGGCCCGGGGCGAGACGCTCGACCACGTGCTCCTCTACGGACCACCTGGCCTGGGCAAGACGACGTTGGCGACCATCATCGCTGCCGAGATGGGCGTCAATCTTCGCGTCACGGCAGGCCCGGCCATCGAACGTGCAGGAGACGTCGTCTCGATTCTGACCAATCTCAAAGCTGGTGACGTCCTCTTCATTGACGAGATTCACCGTCTTAACCGAGTTGTCGAGGAGGTTCTCTATCCGGCTATGGAGGACTACGCCGTCGACATAATCCTGGGCAAGGGGCCAGCTGCGCGTACCATGCGACTGAACCTTCCACGATTCACGCTCGTCGGTGCGACGACTCGTCTGGCTCTGATGACTTCTCCGTTGCGCGATCGCTTCGGTTCGATTCACCGGCTTGACTTCTACGACCAGACCGCGATGGAGCATATCGTCACGCGTTCGGCGAGCATTCTGGATGTCGCCATTGATCGAGAAGCGGCGAGCGAAATCGCGTTGCGCTCGCGCGGGACGCCCCGCGTTGCGAACCGTTTGCTCAAACGGGTACGTGATTATGCCCAGGTGAGAGCGGAGGGCGACATAACCGTGAAAGTCGCCCGACAGGCGCTGGATCTGCTCGAGATCGATGATCTGGGGCTCGACGACGTCGACCGGCGGATTCTACTGACCATTGTCGACAAGTTCGATGGTGGGCCGGTCGGGGTAGACACGCTCTCGGCGGCGACCAGCGAAGAGACTGACACGATCATGGATGTCTACGAGCCGTACCTGATACAGCTTGGATTCTTGCAGCGAACACCCCGCGGCCGGATCGCGACCCGACGTGCTTACGCGCATCTCTCGATCCCGTTTCACGAGCGGCCGGACGATGCGCAGACGAGCTTCTTCGACCTGCCAGAGCGCTAGCCGATGTTCGACTCGTCTCCAACTGGACAGATCCTGATCAGCGACTACGACTACGAACTTCCAGAAAATCTGATCGCCCAGACGCCGATCGAGCCGCGAGACAGCTCACGCCTGTTAGTGCTGGATCGCAATTCCGGTCATATGGAGCATCGGGTGTTTCGTGACATCATCGACTACCTCTCCGCCGGAGATCTGCTCGTCGTCAATGACTCTCGCGTGCTGCCCGCTCGTTTGCACGGTTGGAGACCAACGGGGGGAAGGGTCGAGATTCTCTTGCTGCGGCGCGTGGGCGATCAACGTTGGCAGGCGATGGTTCGTCCGGGTCGCCGTCTCCAAACTGGCAGCGAGATTCTGCTGGCTGAATCGACTGGCGCGCGGACTGAGCAAGTCGCCCGAATCGTCGAGCGAACGGAAGACGGACAGGCGATTGTTGAACTGCCTGAGGTTGTGGAATCCCGACTGCACGAGTTCGGCGAAATGCCACTTCCGCCATACATTCACCAGCGACTGCAAGACCCCGAACGCTATCAGACCGTGTACGCGGATGTACCAGGGTCGGCCGCCGCGCCGACCGCGGGCCTTCACTTCACCCCCGAACTACTTCAACGAGTGCGCGAAAAGGGCGTCGGTGTCGCGGGCGTGACGCTTCACGTGGGAGTTGGCACGTTCTTGCCGGTGAAGGTAGAAGACGTTCGTGAGCACCATATGCATTCGGAGTGGTTCCACGTTCCACCCCAGACGATCGACGCCATCCGTGAAACGCGGGCGCGTGGCCACAGGATCATCGCCGTTGGGACCACGAGCTGCCGAACACTGGAGTCCATTAGCCTGGAAGCCGATCAACCGGGCGGAGCCTCGAACTGGACAGAGTTATTCATCACGCCCGGTTTCGAGTTTCGTACCGTGGACGCACTCATCACGAATTTCCATCTGCCGAAGTCGACGCTCATGCTGCTCGTGAGCGCTCTGGCCGGGCGCGAGCCCATCCTTGCGGCGTACCGGGAAGCCATTCGACTCGGGTACCGATTCTTCAGTTTTGGCGATGCAATGCTCATTCGCTAGCTCACGGACATCTGAACTTCTATTCCGGATTGTCTGACGATTCCTGCTATAGTGAAGGTAATGGACGATTCCCTGGCCAGCGCTTTGCGCTTGAAACCAGCGCCTGGAAGGGCTCAGTCCAGACCAGTACGTTGCCGTGGCGCCGTTCCCGTTGTAGCATCGAAAAATGCTACCTATGCGGACACGCGCCGATGGCCTGTGTGCTGCGGATGTATGAGTAGCCGTTGGCGATAGGAATCTCGACTATAAGGCAGACACTGGGCGGGTACCGATGCATGCGATACGGGGTCGCATGCGGTTGATATTGGAGGGCATATGAATACTACGGATGTTGCCAGGTCCACCGCCGAAGAACGTTTGGCGAAGCTTGGCATTCACGACTCGGGCACCATCTATTGGAACGCACCGACTTCGATTCTCTACGAGCACGCTGTTCGACGCGGTGAAGGTCAAATTGCCCACCTCGGTCCGCTCGTTGTTTCCACCGGTCGTTTCACCGGTCGCACACCGAAAGACAAATTCATCGTTAGCGAATCGCCCTCCGACGAGAAGATCTGGTGGGATGGCAATAAGAAGTTCTCTGCCGAGAAGTTCGATGCGCTGCACGCTCGTCTGACCGAATACCTCAAGGGGCGCGAGATCTACGTGCAAGATTGCTATGCCGGCGCTGACGAGCAGCATCGACTCCCGGTGCGCGTAGTGACCGAATATGCCTGGCACAGCCTGTTCGTTCGCAACCTCTTCATTCAGATGCGTGCAGGCGGTCATTTTGACGGCGATCCTGGTTTCACGGTCATCTCGGCGCCCGGATTCCACTCGGATCCTGAAAGAGACGGCACCCGCAGTGACGCATTCATTGTGCTGAACCTGGAGAAGCGACTCATCCTGATCGGCGGAACCGAGTATGCCGGCGAGATCAAGAAGTCGATCTTCACGGTGATGCACTACCTCCTCCCGCTGAACGGCGTTCTTTCCATGCATTGCTCGGCGAACATGGGTCCGCAGGGCGACACGGCACTCTTCTTCGGTTTGTCCGGGACTGGTAAGACCACTCTCTCGACCGATCCCGATCGTCAGTTGATCGGCGACGACGAGCATGGCTGGACCGATCACGGGATCTTCAACTTCGAGGGTGGCTGCTACGCCAAGGTGATTCGACTCTCGCCCGATTCCGAGCCAGAGATCTATCGCACGACGCGCGAGTTCGGCACTATCCTCGAGAACGTCATTATGGATCCGGTTTCCCGCAGAGTGGACCTGAATGATGATTCTCGTACGGAGAATACGCGCGCGGCGTATCCACTGACGCACATCCCGAATCACACCATCAGCGGCACCGGTGGCCATCCTGGCAATGTGATCTTCCTGACCGCCGACGCGTTCGGCGTTCTCCCGCCGATCTCCAAGTTGACTCCGGAGCAGGCCAAGTATCACTTCGTCTCCGGTTACACTGCCAAGGTTGCGGGGACCGAGGTTGGCCTTACCGAGCCGGAAGCAACATTCAGCACGTGTTTCGGCGCACCGTTCCTGGCGCTGCCGCCGCACTTCTATGCTGACCTGCTGGGTAAGAAGGTGGTGGAGCACAACACAAACGTCTGGCTAGTCAACACTGGCTGGATCGGTGGCAGCGCTTCCACCTCGGATCGCGTGCCAATTGCGTTCACACGTGCAATGATTCACGCGGCGCTGAGTGGCGCCCTGCTCGACGTCTCGTTCGAGCGTCATCCGGTCTTTGGCGTCATGGTGCCGGAACGTTGCCCGGGTGTGCCGCAGAACGTGTTGAATCCGCGGAACGTCTGGTCCGATCCGAAGGCCTACGACGCCCAGGCGCGAAAACTGGCTGGCATGTTTGAGAAGAACTTTACACAGTTCGCTCCCACGTTGCCTCCAGAGGTTCGCGCGGCAGGACCGCGAGCAGAGTAACCGCAGCCGGTCGTTATTCGATCTCGAGGACCGTGCATGCATTGCAGGAGGAGCAGTCAGGAACCTTGCGCACTCATCTTCGCGGGTGGATTCAGAGCCCAATCGGCGTCGTCGCGCGTCTGCTGGCACTGGGAACGCTCGTCTCAATTCTTGTTGCTTGCGGCAACACTGGATCGGCATCGACGGCCCAGACCGGTAGCGCGTCGACATCTACGGCGAACGGGAAGGATACGCCTGTGACTTCAGCCAAACAGCCACAGCAGTGGTCATCTCCTCCAGCAATGGAGATCGACAAGAACAAGACATACACCGCGACGTTGCACACGACTGATGGCGACATCGTGATCAATCTGCTCGCAAAAGAGGATCCGATTACCGTCAACAACTTCGTCTTCCTGGCGCAGCACAACTTCTACAACAACGTGCCCTTTCACCGGATCATCAAGGGCTTCATGATCCAGACCGGCGACCCGACCGGCACCGGTGCTGGTGGTCCGGGATACAAGTTCCAGGACGAGCCGGTCACTCGTGATTACACGCGTGGTACGGTGGCGATGGCGAACTCTGGCCCAAACACCAACGGTAGCCAGTTCTTCATCGTGCAGGCTGACATGACTGGTCGCCTGCCGAAGAACTACACGATCTTTGGCGAGGTAACTCAGGGCATGGACGTGGTCGACAAGATTGCCAACACGCCGGTTACCATGAATCAGTTTGGCGAGCAGTCTCAGCCGACGCAGAAGGTTCAGATCAACAGCGTCGACATCACGGTGAAATAGTCGCAAACGTCGTTCGAACTGCTGACAGGGCCGATCTCTCAATCGTTGAGGATCGGCCCTGAACGTTCAACCCCATCATGAATCTCACAGGGTGCGGAGGCAACGACAAGGGGATCGGCCCTTACCCCCGGGGATCACGAGACTTCTGGACGAGTCGCGGTCAGCCGCGGCGCAAAGCCCGCAATCCGTCGAACAGCTTGTCGAGGTCTTCCTCGTTGTTGAAGTAGGCGCACGAGATGCGAACCCCAGTCGGGACCTGCACACGTCGCTGAATGACCTGGAAGTCGTTCCACAGCCGCTGAGCGAGTTCCACTCCGTCCCAGCCCTCGAAGCCGAACGTCACCAGGCCGGAACTGTCACCCCACGCTATCGGAGAGTAGAGACTTACCCCGGGCTCGGCAGTCAGCCGTCGCTTCAGTTCGTCGCTCAGAGCCGAGCAGTGAGCTTCAATGCTGGACCAGCCCAGTTGAGCGAGATAATCGATCGAGCTTGGAAGAGCTGCGTACGTATGCCAGTTTCTCGTGCCAAACTCAAATTTTGACGCCGTCTCGGCGAACGTCCAATCTGCCTCACCTGGGTGTGCGCCCAACAATTGGCGATCGAAGCGCGGAGACACAGAGCCGTCGCCAACGTGAATGGGATCGACTGACGGGAGCGCCTCGGGAGAGAGGTAGAGAAATCCTGTTCCTTTTGGCCCGGCGAGCCACTTGTGGCCATTACCGGTCATGAAGTCGCACCCGATATCGCCAACATCAAGGCGGAATTGGCCGAGCGACTGCGCTCCGTCGACCATGCTTCGGATGCCACGCTCGCGACAAATGGCGCAGATTTCCTTTACTGGCAGACGCTGTCCGGTTTCGCAGGAGACGTGGCTGATAATAACGATACTGGTATTCGGCTTCAGCGCCGCTTTGAACGCTTCGAGCGTCTCTTCCGGTGTCGAGCCAATGGGGAACATCTCGAGTTTGGCGCCACCACGACGCTCAGCAGCTGCCCACGGCAGGATAACCGCCGGGTGCTCCTGGTCGGTCGTCAGCGCAACCGTTGATGGATCCAGCCTCAGTCCAGCGGCCACGAGATTCACGCCGTCGGTCGCGTTTCGCGTCAAGGCTACACTCTCGGGACTGGCGCCGATGAGAGCCGCCAGCGCTGCTCGTGCTTTCTCATAGCCCTCCTGCGCCTCAGGTTGGGCCACGTGACCACCGATCTCGTAGCGAGAGATCGCCGCCAGATGCACGTCCAGCACCGGTCGCGGCATGATGCCGACTGTGCCGGTGTTCAGGTACGTCACCTCACGCAATATTTCCAGGTTCTGTCGCAGATATTCGATATCCAACGGACTGGTGGACTCCATCGGTCGCTCCCCTCGGGACGGCAAATTCTGCCGTCATCGACAATAGAGCGACAGTGTACGACGGAAGGCTGGTTACATGTCAAAAGAGGACGACGGGTGATCAATTCGGAGGACGGAAAGCACGTGACCGGGTGTCGATCACGTGCTCTGCGTTCAATCCTCGTAGACGGAAAGCAGGTCACAAACCTGTTCGTAGTCGCGCAGCAAGCGACGCCAGACCTCTTCCCAGTTGGCGACATCTTTGCCGTCATCGAGGGCTCGTTCGATCTGAGCGTAACCATCCTCGAGTCGAAGGTAGAGGTTGCTGGCCCTTCGCTCCAGTCGTGCTCGATCTCGGACGGACCGAATCGGCTGATTGATGGTTCTCATAGTAGCGGCCATGATGTTTACACCAATCCGATCAATTCATGCCACTGTTATGATGCGGCGTGCGCGGCTTCCCGTCGCTGCTGCAGGCGCTCAATCAGCGCTGAAGCGTCGCGACGGCGGAGTTTATCGACCGAAGTGCCGAACATCTCCTGCGATTCTCCGTTCAGTTCCTCTTCGGAAAGCCCGACTTCTCGAGCCATAGAAAAGAGGAACTTGATCTGACGGTCGGTCGCCGCGGACTGGTCCGGATTTGCTCGGTTGCGACGCGACCGTGTTCGATTCAGGTCGATTGGCGAATCGACGACGCGATTGTCGGTTGCTCCGAACTCGAAGTCCGGGCAGAATTGCGTTCCATAACCCAACGCCGCCAACGCTCTGCCAAGCGACTTGGTCTCAGCCTTTTCGATGTAGTCACCGAAGTCAGCTGCCTCTTCGCTGCCCCAGCCGGTGGCGCTTCCACCGTCGGGGATCTCGACACGCGCCTTAAAGACAGCGGTGTTTCCGTCATGCGCTACGAGCTCGGTCTGAATGCTTCCATCTGGATGTTCATTGCGAAACCAAACGAGCCGCCACTTGACCTCGAGATAGTCGGCGCCACTGATGCGGGTCAAATAGTTCTTGGGCTCGAACGCGGTCATCTCAGTCATCCCAACGTCTCCTGTCTTCCAAACGCAGACCGCAAGTAGAACATCAGTTCTAGAATTATTCTATTGATTTGCTGATGGAATGTCAACTAGCGGAGGACGTACCGCGGTACTGATCGTGGCAGAATATTGTCAGACTCTCGGGCTGGATGTCCGCGCTCCGCGTTCACCGGCCAATCGGGCTCCATATGCTATAATGCGCAGACGATTACGTGTACGAACACAGAAGGGGTAGCACTGGTGCGGCTCTCCTGCCAGCAAGATGAACTACAAAGAGCCCTGGGCCACGTCTCGCGTGCAGTGGCGAAGAAATCGACGCTTCCGGTGTTGGGCAACGTCCTGTTCACGACCGATCAGGGGCGGCTGCGACTGTCGGCGACCAATCTCGAGATTGCCGTGACGGCGTGGATTGATGCCGAGGTGGCTGACGAGGGAACGATTACGCTTCGCTCCGACCTGTTAACGGACTTCATTGCCAGCCTGCCCAACGAGACAATCACCATAGATTTGGATCCGAAGACTCTCAGCGTCGCGCTCACCTGCGCGCGTTCCAAGGCGCACATCAAGGGCATTCCGTCCGAAGATTTCCCAACGCTGCCGAGCATCGAGGAGATGGTCCCGACCGGTCGCATCGATCCTGGAACATTGCGCGACATGATTGGGCAGGTTGCGTTTGCTGCCGCTACCGATGACAGTCGACCGGTTTTGGCGGGAGTGCAGGCCGAGTTTTCTGGGCCGAACCTGACGCTCGCGGCCGCTGACGGTTTTCGCCTGTCAGTGCGACAGGCGGAGCTGAGCGAGCCGGCTCATGAAGAAGTATCGGTAATCGTCCCTGCTCGCGCTCTGCAAGAGCTTTCGCGCATCATCTCTGATCAGTCCGATCCGATCGATCTGCTCGTGACTCCGAATCACAGCCAGCTGCTTGTCCGCTCCGGTCAGATCGAGTTCCTCAGCCGCCTGATTGACGGACATTTCCCGGATTACCATCAAATCGTTCCGCGTCAATATGGGACGCGCCTGGTGGTCGACCGGGATCAATTCCTCTCCGCGGCTCGGCGTGCCAAGCTCTTTGCGCAGTCGAGCAACGACGTCGTTCGATTGCAGCTCAAGCCCGGTTCGGACGAACTCGATCCTGGCTGCGTCAATATCTCGGCACAGGCAGCCGAGACTGGCGACAACGAGGATGTGATCGACGGGCGCGTAGAGGGCCCTGAGTCGCAGATCGCGTTCAACGGGCGATACCTGACCGACGTTCTTTCGGTCATGCGCTCCGGCGATGTGGCCGTTGAGATGACTGGCCCGAATGCCGCGGGAGTGCTGCGCTCGGCGGGTAATGAAGAATTCACCCACGTCATCATGCCGATGGTCATTGGCAATAGCTAGCTGCCTTGAACTTCTCTCACGCGCGAATCGACGCCGGATTGGCTGGGGTCAATGGGCGTGGAAGCCGGAACTCAAGACGGCAACCACGCTCACGTTGTAGCCAGCGATTCGCGCTTGCTCGGGCGTCAACACCCTCATGAGACTTCAGCGCCTCGATCTGGAAGAATTTCGCGTCTATCACCGGGCAGAGATTGAAGTGCCCGCGGAAGGCTTGCGTCTGTCTGGCCCCAACGCGAGCGGCAAAACGAGCCTGCTGGAATCGATCTATCTGCTGGCAACCACGCGCTCTCCGCGCGCCTCGCTAGAACGTGAGCTCATCAATTGGGAGAGTAATCAAGAGTATGGGCTGGCGCCTTTCTCACGTGTGACGGCCCGCATTGATCAGGGTGACGGATTCGAGCAATCCATCGAACTGGTGCTCACGACCGAGAACGCGCGGCCGAACTCGATCCGCAAGCGAGCGAAAATCGACGGACGGCCTTGTCGCATTAGCGATTTGGTCGGTACGCTCAAAGTGGTGCTCTTCTCACCGGAAGACCTGAATCTTGTGCTCGGCTCACCCTCGGTGCGGCGTCGTTATCTTGACATCAGCATCAGCCAGCTTGATCGAACCTATCTTCGGTCGCTCAGTCGCTATGGCAAGCTCGTTGAACGACGTAACAGTTTGCTCAAGGATCTGTCGGCGAGTGGTTCCGGACGCTCGGCTGATGAAGAACTCGCCTACTGGGACGAGGAATTCACCACGTATGCTGCCTATCTCCTTGCGGCCCGCTACCGGTATCTCGCGGGTCTGAGCGAGGATGTGTCTGTCGCTTTCAGTCAACTGAACGGTCACAACCTGCAATTGCAGGTGAACTACCTCGGAACGGTGGATTTACCCGCGTCCCAGCTTCAACGGGTCGAAGATGAGACGATGGCGGAAGCTCAGCCACTGCTCGCTCGCGCGATTGGTAGTCAGCTCCGTGAGCGCCGTGGCGAGGAACTGCGTCGCGGTTCGACGGTTCTCGGTCCGCATCGGGACGACTTCACTTACAGCATTGATCGACGCGATCTGTCTGCTTTCGGCTCTCGCGGCCAGCAGCGACTCGCAGTGGTGGCGACGAAACTGGCCGAGCTCGCGCAGGTGGTCGCGATTACGGGTGAAGCGCCACTCCTCTTGCTCGACGACGTGCTTTCCGAGCTCGATCCGGCGCACCAGGACGGATTGCTGTCGGTTCTCGGTGACACCGGCTGCCAGATCATCGTAACCGCGACCTCGCCTGACTTGCTTGAACACCCCGCTCTGGGTCGACTGGCAGCGGCCGAAGTCCGAAACGGCAACGTAATTCTCAATTCCTGATTGCCCTGGTGATCGGCCGTACCGTTTGATCCAGCATCAGCCAGTCTGCTATAATCGGCGTCGCTGGGCGCAACGCCGAGCACTTCTTTGGGGAGTCGTCTAACGGTAGGACAGCTGACTCTGGATCAGCCGGTTGGGGTTCGAATCCCTGCTCCCCAGCCCCAAAGATATTGCATTGTATTGTGGAGAGACCGGCTCAGTCGCGAGCCGGTATTGTATTCATTGTCCCCAATTTAGCCCCGCAGAACTATCTGGCCTCCGGCCGCCATCGGACACGTTCCATGCTTCAACTCTGACACGTAGTCATGCTCCCATAATCATGGACACTTGCAAGCCCTGATCAGCGCGTTATCATGTTCATAAAGCGGCAACTGAACAGATTGGCTCGTAGAGGCGAGTGTCGCCGTATACGAGTCGACCCGGTGACCATCACTCACTTTGCGAGTTCGCTTGTCACGAATTTCACCGCTAGCGTGCGAGCGTGGTGATTGGCACTGAAGGAGCGCATCGTGTCGACAGATGTCACGCAACCGCGACAGAGAGACGCGCTGTACCAGACAGTGAGAGAAGTCTCGTGCGAACTTTACAAACGATCGCTGACGGACCTTCCTCCTGACGTTCGTAGCGCATTGGGTCGCGCTGTGGAGGGGGAGGACGGACGTCACGCCTCGATGATGTTGAAGATCATGCAGCGTGCCGTGGAGACATCCGATCGAACAGGCATCATCGTCTGTCAGGATACTGGTATTCCGGTCTACTTCGTCGGCATCGGGACAGAAGTCGACATAAATGGCGCCAGGTTGCTCGACTCGCTGCGGCTCGGGATCGAACAGGCGACCAAGAAATACTCGCTGCGCTCCAGCATCGTGCACCCAATTACCCGCGAGAATCGGCAAACGAGCACCGGTCGCGAGATTCCCGTGATGCACGTGGAGTTTCTCGACGGCGCTGACTACCTCGAATTCGAGCTAATCCCAAAGGGATCAGGCTCCGAGAACATGTCGTTTGTCAAGATGCTGACCCCGGCCGACGGGCTGTCGGGCGTCAAGCGTTTCGTGCTCGACTGTGTGGTGGAGGCGGGCGCCAACCCTTGTCCGCCAACGATCGTCGGAGTAGGACTCGGTGGCAGTTTCGACAAATGCGCAGAATTGGCCAAGCGGGCGATTAAGCGACCGGTTGGCGAGCCCCACCCCGAGACGGACATCGCCGAGCTCGAACGGGAGTTGCTCGAAGCCATCAATCTGACTGGAATTGGTCCGCAGGGTCTGGGCGGAAAGACGACGTCACTTGCGGTGCACATCGAATACGCATGGACACATATCACCATGAATCCGGTGGCGGTCAACATCCAGTGTTGGCGCGGGGAGCGTGCGAAGGCACGCGTTTATGCCAATGGGGAGGTCGAATATGGCTTCTGAACAGATCCTCAACGACCTGCCCGAAGACGTGATTCGTCTGACGACGCCGTTGAGTGAGGAGGTCGTACGTTCGCTTCACGTCGGGGACGTGGTCGTGATTGACGGCATCATCTGGGGTATTCGAGATGCAACGCTGATCCACATTTTCGATCGAGACCATGAGCCAGCGGCTGACCTTCGCGGAAGCATCTTGTTGCATGTCGCGCCGAGCGTGCGCAAGCGACCTGACGGCGGTTACGACCCAATCTCGGTCGGTACAACGACGTCGACCCGCATGGACCGGTTCACTCGTGGCTGTATCGACGAGCTTGGAGCGCGAGCGATTGTCGGCAAGGGTGGGCTTAGCGATGATTCGTCGGCCTGTTTTCAAGAAACTGGAGGCGTCTATTTGACGATCGCTGGCGGAGCGGCAAGCGTCGAGACACTGCAGGTCGAGGAGATCGAGGAAGTATTGTTCGAGGAGTTGATCCCCGAGTGCCTCTGGAAGTTTCGCGTTAAGGACTTTGGCCCGCTGGTCGTCACCATGGACGCTCATGGTGGATCGATCTATCGTGACGTACGCGCTCAAGCGCAGCGAAACGTCAAGGACGCTTATGCGCGACTGGGATTGAACTGAAGTGCGCTCAGCGGGTCGTCCAAACGACACGATCCGGGTTCGCGTTTCCCGGAGCGATTCGTCAATGCCGCACCAGTTCGAGGTTCGTCGCACTGAGCCGATGATGGTGCTCGACCTGCTTCTCTCGATCCAGCGTGAGCAGGACCCGTCCATTGGATTTCGCTATTCGTGTCGCGTCGGCATGTGCGGCACGTGCACGCTCCGATTGGACGGACGCGCGGTCTTGGCGTGCCAGACACCAGTCGAACCCGATCGCACCGAAGCCCGACTGGATCCACTCTCCGGTCTGCCGGTCTTACGCGATCTCATCGTCGATACCACTCCATTCTTCGAGGAATGGGCGCGGGTGAAGCCCTATCTGGTTCCGTCCGAAGGTTTGGACGAACCGGCCGTGGTGCGACCGGACTCCCCGGAACGCCAGCTCATCGATCCACGTCTTGACTGCGTCAACTGCGCGGCCTGCTTCTCCGGATGCAGTATCGCCGACTCTCGGCGTGACTTCATTGGACCTGCAGCGCTGAACCGAGCGATGGTGTTGATCGCCGACAGTCGAGACGGGGCGCGACGCGAGCGTTTGCGAGCCGTTACCGGAGACGACGGTGCCTGGCGCTGCCGCTATATTCATGCCTGCACCGCCATGTGTCCCAAAGGGCTCGATCCCGCGGGAGCGATCCGTCAGTTGCGTCGCTGGGCGTTAGAGGGGTTGAACGATGGTCCGGAGTAACGACATCGAGACCATCGAGACGGACGTCGCGATCATTGGGAGTGGTGGCGCCGGACTCATGTGCGCGCTGCATGTTGCCGACCGCGAACCAGATCTGCGGATCGCGATCATCAGCAAGGGCGCGATCGGCCGCTCCGGTTGCACGCGTATGGTGCAAGGTGGCTATAACGCGGTGCTCGACGCGAACGACTCGGTCGACCTGCATTTCTTCGACACGCTCAAAGGCGGCGCGTTTCTCAATGATCAAGACCTGGCTTGGACCCTGGTTAGTGACGCGCCGCGCGTCATTCACGAGCTCGAGACGCGCGTTGGGTGCTTCTTCGATCGTCGTCCCGACGGCCACATCCACCAGAAGGCATTCGCCGGTCAATCCTTCGATCGCACGGTTCATCGCGGAGATTTGACTGGAATCGAGATCATGGGTCGTCTGCGGGACCAAATGTTTCGCATTCGGCCGAGCGAGTTCGAAGACGTGCGAGCGCTCGATCTGGTGCGCGATGCCAACGGTGAGCTTGCCGGACTGACCATGCTCGATATTCGCACCGGAGCGGTGGCCGTCTTGCTGGCGCGCGTGGTGGTGATGGCCACCGGCGGTTCCGCGACCATGTACCGAATCGCGGCTCCGGCGCGCGAAAAGACTGGCGACGGCGTTGCCATGTGCCTAAGAGCCGGACTGCCGGTACGTGACATGGAAATGCTGCAGTTCCATCCGACTGGATTGCTAGCCGGAGAATCGCGACTCACTGGCTCGGTCCTGGAAGAGGGGCTCCGCGGTGCCGGCGCCTACCTGCTCAACGGGCTCGGCGAACGCTACATGGAGCGCTATGACCCAGTCAATCTGGAGCGAGCGACGCGCGACGTCGTCTCCCGTTCCGGGTATCTGGAGATCATGGAAGGTCGTGGTACGGCAGCCGGTGGCGTGATGATCGACATCTCGCACCTCGGTGCCGAGCAGGTTGAGCGACGATTCCCAGGGATGGTAGCTCGTACTCGTCTCATCGGTCGTGACCTAGCACGGGGGCCCGTCGAGGTCTCGCCGACGGCGCACTTTCACATGGGCGGTGTGATCATCGACGTGGACTGCCGAACCGAGATGCCCGGATTGTTGGTGGCGGGTGAGGACGCGGGAGGGGTCCACGGCGCGAACCGCCTCGGCGGCAACGGTGTGGCCGAATCGACGGTATTTGGTGCCCGCGCAGGGAACACGGCGGCATTTCTGGCGGCCGAACGCCCAATTCGTTCGCCAGAACTGGGCGACGTGCTGCATTCCCTCGAGCATGTCTACCGTCCGCTGGGAAAGTCGACGGGCGAATCACCATTTGCGATCACGCGCGAGCTCAAGGATCTGATGTGGGAAGACTGTGGCGTCGTTCGCACCCGAGATGGACTGCTTCGCGCCCGATCTCGACTGACGGAGCTAACGGCAAGGTCAGAACAGATAGCCGTGCCAGGGCCGGCCTCGGTCAACTACGCCTGGCAGGAAGCACTGGACATTGCCAACCAGCTTGAAGTAGCGCGAACTGTGGTCGAATCCGCTTTGCTCCGTGAGGAGTCGCGAGGCGCACATTATCGCGCCGACTTCCCTGAGCCAGATGACGACCATTGGTTGCAGTCCATCGAGCTGCGCCGCAGCAGTGGTCGAGAGTTCGGGGTGTCCTTGCGGCCAGTTGCCCTTACTCGGCTGACGCCGGAGCGCGCGAATCCGGGAGGCGCGAGATGACGCTGATCCAATTTGCCTTCCTGGCAGGACTGACCCTGGTGATGGTAGCGGTGGCTGGATTTGGCGCGGTCGTGATCGTCGGCGCGTCTCGCAGCGGTGAAGGCGCGTATGTCAACGGTGAACTGCTGCGCCGGATGATGCTGGGACGCAGCGACCGCGCCGAGACCGATCGATGGGCGTTTTACGCGCACCGTGTGAGCGGATTCGCCATCTTTGCCTTCCTCTGCCTGCACGTACTCGATGTCAGCCTGTATGCGGCGTCTGCTCGGTTGTACAGTCAGGAGCACCAACTCTATGGCAATGGAGTCATGCGGGTCTTTGAGTGCGGCCTGCTCATCGCCATCCTGTTCCATACCTTCAACGGGCTGCGCGTACTTGTTCTCGACTTCGCTGGCTTGAAAACTGAGACCTCGCGCCGAATTCTCGCGCTGTGCGTCGCGGGGACGGTGGCACTTGGTCTGGCAGGTAGCGTCATCATCATGAAACCGGTTTTCGCGTGACGGCTCCAACACTGCCAGAGGGAGGATTTCGACCCGGCACCATCTTCGACGTGGAGCCGCGCGCGGGTCACGCACGTGGCCGAATCGTCGCTTGGGTTATGGTGCGAGTCACCGGGGTGATTCTGTCGGTACTGGTGTTGGGTCATTTCGGCATGACGCACATTCTCACCGACGTGTCCGACACAGGTGCCAACTTCATTGCTCAGCGCTGGGCATCGGCGGTTTGGCTGATATGGGACTGGTTACTGCTCTTGTGTGCGCTGCTCCACGGCGCCAGCGGTATTTGGGTGGCGATCGCGGACTACGCGGGGTCGCCGAGCCGACGCGCTGGACTTCAGCGGGCTCTGGTGGGTCTCTCTGCTGTTATCTTCCTCATCGGTTCTGCGGCAATCGTGACGGTTGGCCGCCGCTAGCGCAGTTTGCCTGAGTCTTGCCGCGAGTCTGCAGGAGCAGACCCCCGTCTTCCGTGCCACAGCCCAGCCAAGTCAATCTTCCCGCTACCTGCCATAGCGCGAGAGGCCATTTCATAACCGGGACGCGGACGGCGCCTCTACCCGTCCATGAGTTCTCGTGGACGCGACCGCAAAGGCAAAGTCTAGCCTCTCGAATGCATATCGAGTGCAAGGTGAAAACCGACTCTTTCAGAACGGTCAATAGCACTCCAGATCGATCACCTGAACTGAACTACGCGTACGTACGCTATGAGGTGAAAGAGATCGCCAGGTGGCTCTTATAGATTCTCCTCACACAAACAGTGTCCGTACATATTGTACGGACACTCTTGATCACTGTTTCCGATAGCGTTGTGGCGGGCCTTTGGAGCGACGTCGGTAGTAGAGCAAGCTGAGCGTGGCCATGATGTAGCTGCCGATGAAGAGCGGATTCGCTGAGGTAATGTGTACGAAGTGAGCAGTCATTAATGCCAGCATGGTGGGATAGATCAGCAGTGCCAGAGCGGCGAAGAGGGACGCCTCAATGAAGGCAGTTCGCCACTGAGCGCCAGTGAGCTTGCTGATCAAGAAAGGCAGCAAGGTACCCGCTGGCAGCCAGATAACGAACGCCGCGGTCGAATCAGACATCCGCGACGCTCACGTTTTCAGTGTCGCACGCGCCATCGAGGATCTGGGATCCGGAGAGCAGACTCGCTCTCCGGATCATCGTGACTACTTTCGGACCTCTAGAACAGGCCATAGATGTTGCCGTCATCATCGATGTCGACCTTCAGTCCACCTGGCTTGCTGCCAAGACCAGGCATGGTGCGCATCTCACCCAGCAGCGGGTAAATGAACCCGGCTCCGGCCGAAAGCCGGACTTCTCGAACCGTCACGTCGAAACCCTGAGGTCGAGCGTTCAGTGACGGATCGGCGCTCAGCGACAGGTGAGTCTTGGCCATGCAGATCGGTAGGTTGTCGTAACCGAGCCGAGTATAGGAGCGAATGGCGCGTTCCGCGGCAGGAAGGTAGATGACATTTCCTGCGCCATAGATGCGTCTCGCAATCGTTTCGATCTTCTGTTTGATTGGCACGTCGAGCTCATACAGCGGCTGGAAGTTCGATCCTTGCTCCGTGGCCTTGACGACCGCGCGGGCGAGGTCTTCGCCTCCTTTGCCGCCCTCCGCGAAGATGTTGGTTGGCACTGCGTCCATCGCGCCCGCCCGCAGTGCCGCCCGCCGCACCGCCTCGATCTCGGCTGGCGTGTCGGTCGGGAAGAGGTTGATTGAGACCACAACGGGAACACCGAACTGCTTCACGTTCTCGATCTGCTTCTCCATGTTCGGGATGCCCTGCTCGAGCGCCTCGAGGTTCTCTTCGGTGAGTCCCGGATCGAGCGGACGGCCCGGTACGATCTTGTAGCGACCGCTGTGCGCCTTGAGCCCACGGATCGTCGCCACCAGCACGGCGGCGTCTGGCTTGAGACCGCTGACGCGACACTTGATGTCGAAGAACTTCTCAGCGCCGAGGTCGGCCCCGAACCCAGACTCAGTCACAAGAATGTCGGCAAGCTTCAGACCGATGCGGTCCGCCAAGATCGAGCTGTTGCCGTGAGCGATATTGCCAAAGGGACCAGCGTGGACCAGTGCCGGAGAGTGTTCCAGCGTCTGAAGCAAGTTCGGCTTGAGCGCGTCCACCAGCAGCGCAGCCATCGCTCCGGCAGCCCCAATGTCTTCAGCGGTGACCGGCTTCTTGTCGCGATTTTGAGCCACGACAATGCGGCCGAGCCGGCTGCGGAGATCGTGATACGAGGTCGCCAGCGCCAAAATTGCCATTACCTCGGACGCGGCCGTGATATCGAAGCGCGTCTCGCGTGGAATGCCATTGCCTGCGCCGAGCCCAATGACAATGTCTCGCAGCGAGCGATCGTTCATGTCGAGCACTCGGCCCCATTCGACCGTCTTCATATCGATGTCGAGCGGATTGCCGTGAAAAATGGAGTTGTCCAAGAAGGCGGCGAGGAGGTTGTGCGCCGCGGTGACGGCGTGCATGTCGCCGGTGAGGTGCAAATTCAAATCGGACATCGGGATGATTTGGGAATAGCCGCCACCTGCGGCGCCACCCTTGATGCCGAATACCGGACCGAGCGATGGTTGTCGCACCGCGACGAGTGAGCGACGACCGATCTTCGCCAGAGCCTGCCCGAGGCCGACGGTGACGGTCGTCTTGCCTTCACCGAGCGGAGTCGGCGTGATGGCGGTGACGTCGACGTACTTACCGTTCGGCTTGTCCTGCAACCGCTGCAGAACGCTCAGGTTAATCTTTGCCTTGTATGGACCGTAGAACTCGACCTCACTCGGGGCCAGCCCGAGTTCCGCCGCGATCTCGGCTATTGGCTTCGGCTCTACGCTGGCCGCGATCTCACTATCGCTTGGCACTGTACAGTGCTCCTCTCAACGACTGATTCTCTGGACTTTCAAAAACCTTCAACCGGTCTAGTACCTCAGACTGACTGCTTCGTCAGCGCGTTTCGCATCGCTGCGACGGTGTTTCGCATTAGCACCGCATTGGTCACCACTCCCGTCCCTCCGGGGACTGGAGTGAATGCCCCAGCCACCTCCGCCACGGCAGGATCGGCGTCGCCAACCATCTGACCGTCCTGAACGTTCACCCCGAAATCGATGACCGTCGTTCCGGGACGAATCATTTCCCGTGTCAGCAATCCAGCGCGCCCTGCCGCCAGCGCCACGATGTCGGCACTGCAGGTATACGTTCGAAGGTCCGGCGTCAGACTGTGGCAAATGGTCACGGTTGCGTCCTCCGCGAGCAGCATCGCGGCCAGCGGTTTGCCGACGACCAGACTGCGACCGACGATCACCACGTGGCGACCGGCGATCGGGATTCCGTAGTGATGCAGGATCTCGACGCCTCCACGAGGTGTGCTCGGTTCTAGCGAAGACTCGCCCGCCTGCAGCCGACCGGCATTGAGCAGCGTCATCCCGTCGACGTCCTTGTCGGGACTCACGATCTCGGAAGGACGGTTCTTCGGCAGGTGTCGCGGCAGAGGCTGGAGGATCATCATTCCCGCTACCGCCGGGTCTTCATTCAGTTGGCAAACCGCGCGATCGAACTCGTCAAGCGATGTGGTCTCCGCCAAGTTGACGAGTTCAAACGGAAGTTCGATCGACTTCGCCGTACGGCGGATGGCTCGGGCGTAGGCTGCTGCTCCCGGGTCCTCGCCGACCATTATCACAGTCAATCGGGGGAGTTCTGGATGTTGCGTGGCGAGTTGCGCGATTTCGTCACGCAGGCCACTGAGTATGTCACGCGATACTGGCCGGCCTTCCAGCAACTGGGCCACTACCTAGCTTCCTTTCGTTTCGCCGGTGATTGTCTTCGTGGCCCGTTCCAGCACGCGTTCGGCAATCTCCGCCGCGGATCTCCTGATGTTCGCTACCTCCTGTCTCAGTGAGGCAGCCTGTTCATCTTCGACGTAGGCGAGGTTGGCGTCAACGGTGAGCAGCGCGGCTTCGATCGCGCCACGCGCAAGTGCCGCCGCGGCACCCAGATCACTGATGGTGAATCGGGAGGCGAACTCCAGGCCGCTTTCAATGCATTGCATAAAAGTCAACGCCTCGCGACTAAGCTCCAGCGGGGCTTCTGCCGCGCGTACGTACGACCGTTGCAGCATCGACTGCGCCTGCTCCGGATCGTTCGGTTTCACTGCTTTCGCCTCGCGCTGCGTGGCGACCAGTTCGGAGAAAGCCGCCACGTCTCGGTCGGCCGCCCCTTCAAAGGAATGGCGGTGCCGCTCGACATTGTCGAGAAGCGTCGCGATTTCCTGGCGATGATCGGCCAACGACTTACGCCTCACCGCCAGGCGCAGTACCAGCTCGGCCGACGCGGCAGCGCCAGCCAACGTGGTACCAGCGATCACACCACCCCCCGAGTTGTAGTCGGTGCTGGCCACCTGGGCCACAACATCTCGTACCGGTAGATCGATCAGGTCCGGCAGGGCCGCCTTGTCTGGCGTGTTTTCGGTCACCGTTCTGGGCTCCACTTCAGCCAAATCGCGCGCGAATGCGCAGAAACACAACTCATCGAGTATAGCACCGCTCTGACATTTCTCAGTCCACCCGGACACTCCTGTCTCGATGTTGTATTGAAGATGTCGCGAACATGCCATGTTGACAGCTGATTGTGGATAACGTGGATAACACTTGACAGTCTGGCACGCTGTACGTATACTGTTGGCAATGAGGAAATGTGTTCGTTCGCTGTTGGCGAACGAGGCAGTCAGGAGGTTGTCCGGTGGACATCAGAGACGGATTCGTTGACCTGGGGTTCGCTCAACTGCTCAAGCAATACCGGGAGGGATCGCGCATTTCTCAGAGTCGACTTGCCGAGTCGTCGGGTTTTGACCACAGTTACGTGAGTCGACTTGAGAGTGGTCACCGCATGCCAACTCGCGACGCAGTGGTGAAGTTCGCGGATGCGCTTGGGTTGGTTCCTGCCGAGCGAGATAATCTGCTTGCGGCCGCTGGCTTTATGCCGCAGCGGGTTGAGAGCTTGCTTGCCGAGGAGCCGATTCTGACCGAGGTCTTCCGGTTGCTGCAAAGCCGGGATGTTCCGGAAGGTGTTCGGGAGGATGTCCGTCAGATGCTGCAGCTGGTGGTGCGGCAGGCGCGACTGGCGGCACAGGGTTGGCCGACAGGGCCTGGCACGACGCCAGACACCATCGCGGCCGATTAGTCTTCACGTCGGCTGTCCATCAGCGCGAAAGCGGGCCGCAACGCGGCTGCGTGTGGGGCGCGTTGACTGTGGCCAACGAAAGATCGACGTGCGACTGAGTTCGGGCGTTCCCGAGTCTGTTCGTACAAGGCATACTTACCGGCAGAAACGTTGACGCTCGTTTTGGGGTTCATGGAGGGAGTGACGCGCCGTGCGTCAGTTCGCGCACTTGCACCTGCACACCGAATTCTCGCTGCTCGACGGAATGGGGCGTATCAATGACTACATGACGCGAGCGCGAGAATACGGCATGCAGCATCTGGCGATCACGGATCACGGCGTCATGTATGGGGTCGTCGACTGGTACAAGGCGGCCAAGGCGAACGATCTCCATCCGATTCTTGGCATTGAGGCGTACCTTGCGCCGAACGCGATCTCGAGCCGTGACAAGAGCTCGTATCACCTGCTGCTTCTGGCCGAAAATGCGCGAGGCTACAACAATCTGCTGAAGCTGGCCAGCCGGGCCAGCCTCGATGGCTTCTACTACAAGCCGCGCGTCGACCTGGATATGCTCAACGAACTGCGTGATGGCGTCATTTGCACGTCTGCTTGCCTCGGCGGTCCCGTCGCCAACAACTTCCTCAATGGCAAAGATGAGGAAGCCGTTCGCATGGCGAAGACGTTGCGGGACATGTTCGGTCCCAAACACTTCTACGTTGAAATTCAGGATCACGGGATCGATGGCCAACGTCAGACAAACCCCCAGCTAATCGAGTTGGCGCGCAAGCTCGAATTACCGCTGGTGGCGACCAATGACGTGCACTACGTCAATCGAGAGGACGCCGCTGCGCAAGAGCTACTTGTTTGCGTGCAGACCAACACGACACTCGACGACCCGAAACGCCTGCGCATGGAATCGGATCAGCTCTACTTCAAGAGTCCGGACGAAATGTGGCGGATCTTCGGCGACATCCCGGAAGCTCTCGAAAACACCATCGCGATCGCCGAGCGCTGTAACGTCGACATGGAGTTCGGCCGGCTGCATTTACCTGACCCGGGCATACCCGACGGCGTGACCGCGCACGAGCATCTCGTCAACCTTTGCTGGACCGGTGTCAAAGAGCGCTACGCTGAGTTGACCGACGAGGTTCGACAGCGGCTCGAATATGAGCTCGACGTCATTCAGACCACGGGCTTTTCCAGTTACATGCTCATCGTCCGCGACTTCGCCCAGTTCGCACGCAACAATCGAATTCCGTTCGGAGTCCGCGGTAGTGCCGCGGCCAGTATTGTTCTCTACTGCCTGGGTATCACCGACATCGACCCGCTGGCGAACCGGCTCGTTTTCGAGCGGTTCCTTAATATTGAGCGCCGAGAGATGCCGGATATCGACATGGACTTCGCCGACAACCGACGTGGCGAGGTGATCGATTATGTGGCCAAGAAATACGGTCACGATCGCGTTGCGCAGATCATCACCTTCGGGACGATGGGCGCCAAAGCCTCGTTGCGAGATGTCGGTCGAGCCATGGGTTGGGCGTATGGGGACGTCGATCGCATTGCGCGGCTGATTCCGCAGACGCTGAATATGACCATTGACAAGGCCCTGGCCGAAAGTGGCGAGCTCCATCAACTCTACGATCAGGACACGCGATCTCGCGAGCTGATCGACCGAGCGAAGCAGCTCGAAGGTATCTCGCGTCATGCCGGAACGCACGCCGCCGGGGTGGTTATTTCGGCGGATCCGCTGGTCGATCACTTGCCGCTACAGCGCCCGGCGCGCCAGGAAGAGGGCGCGCTACCGACCACGCAGTTCACCATGGAGACCGTCGCCGAGATCGGCCTGCTGAAGATGGACTTCCTGGGCCTGGCCAACTTGACCATTCTGGGTGAAGCGGTCGAGATCATCCGCGAGCGGCATGGCATCGAGATCGATCCGAAGCACTTGCCGGAAGACGATGCCAAGACCTTCGAAATTCTGGCCAATGGCGAGACTTTCGGTGTGTTCCAGTTGGAGAGCGCCGGAATGCGGCGCTACATTCGCGAGCTTCGTCCGGGTTCCGTGGCCGAGCTCGCGGCCATGGTGGCGCTCTATCGGCCAGGTCCAATGCAGCACATTCCAACTTACTGCCGGGCCAAGCATGGCGAGGAGCCGATCCACTATCCACATCAGGACCTGGCGTCGATTCTCGACGAAACCTATGGAGTGATCGTTTACCAGGACCAGGTGCTCCTCATCGCTCAGAAGTTCGCGGGCTACACACTTGGCGAAGCGGACATCATGCGCAAGGCAATGGGCAAGAAGATCCCGGAGAAGATGGCAGCCGAGCGAGTGCGGTTCATCGAGGGTGCGGGCGCCAAGGGATACAGCAAAGAAGACGCCGAAACGATCTTCAACTTGATCGAACCGTTTGCTGGTTATGCCTTCAATAAGGCGCATGCAACTTGCTACGGTTCGATCTCGTATCAGACTGCCTACCTCAAAGCGAACTACGCGCCGGAGTACATGACGGCTGTCTTTCGGCTTGCATCGAGCCACCCCTCCGGAACCGCCAGTCGCGTGGCGGCAGCGGCGGCCGAATGTGCCAAGTTGGGTATTCGCGTCTTGCCGCCGGATATCAACCGCAGCCAGGTCGACTTCATTGTGGAAGACCTCGACGATGACGCCACCGGTATTCGCTTTGGTCTTTCGACCGTCAAGAACGTCGGTGAGGGTGCGGTGCGAGCGATCATTGAAGCGCGTGACACGCTGCCGGAGAAACGGTTCGCCAATTTCGAGCAATTCTGTGACACCGTCGATTGGTCGGTGGTGAATCGACGCGTGGCCGAGAGCCTGATCAAGTGTGGTGCGCTGGACGAGCTTGGCAATCGCGGCGCTTTGCTCGAAGCGCTTGAACCGGCCATCGGCGCGGCGCAGTCACGCCAGAGGGCGGCGCGCCGTGGGCAGGTCGACATGTTTTCGGCGTTGCAGGTTGAAACGCCCGCCATCGCCATGCCCGCGCTGGAGGATGTCAATCTTCCGCCGAAGACGCTACTCACCTGGGAGAAAGAACTTCTCGGCTTCTATCTTAGCTCACATCCGCTCAACGATCTGATGCGCATGATTCGGGACGGGGGATTCGTCCAGCTTGCCGAAATCGACGAAGAGACCGTCGGCGAGCAAATCGAGAGCATTCTGCTCATCACGGGAATTCGGCGCATCACCACAAAGACGAACCGAACCATGGCGATCTGCCAGTTCGAGGATCAATCTGGACAGATTGAGGGTGTACTCTTCCCCGACATCTTCGACGCCGCGTCTGATCTGCTCCAGGAAGACGCAGTGGTTCGGGTCTCGGCACGGGTTGACAACCGGAACGATCGTGTCCAGCTCGTGGTGAGCAAAGTGTCGCGCATGTCGACGGAGAAGCCGGTGCCGGTCCGTTTCCGGGAAATCCACCTCTACCTGGTGGCGTCGCCAGACATCGAGCAGGACATCCGCACCATGCACCGCATCCGGGAGTTGTTCGACGAATTTCCGGGTGATGATCGCGTCATCCTGCACGTCAGTACCGGCGGTAGAAAGTCGCTGATGTCTGCAGGACTGGGCGTCGACTGGTGCGATGACGTTGCCAGTGCGTTGAGCGACATGGTTGGTGCGGAGTCGTTCCAGATCAGCGAACGAGAAGAGTTCCGTCAGCCGGAGCCGCAACGTCTAACGGCTTAGCCACGTGAACAGTTGGTCGAGTGGCCGGGTGTTGAGTACATCCGACGATTCAATGCCCGCTCGACGAGCCACCCCAATGCCATAACGCATCAGGTCCAACGAGCGTACATCGTGCGCGTCGGTATCGATCACGATCGTGACGCCCGCGCGTCTGGCCTGTCGCGCCACTTCGTCGCTCATGTCGAGGCGCGCCGGATTGGCGTTTATTTCCAGTGCCGTCTGCGTTTCCATCGCCACGCGAAAGACCGTCTCCCAATCGTACCCTCCTCCGGGTCGGCGTTCGATGATGCGACCCGTTGGGTGCGCGATGATGTCGACATTTGGGTTGCGCATCACCGCGACAATCCGCTCGGTCAATTCCTCGGTCGAACGACTCAGGCCAGAGTGCAAGGAAGCGACGACCAGATCCAGGTCCGCCAGCGTCTCGTCAGGGAAGTCGAGTGAACCATCCAGGTGCACTTCAACCTCGCTGGCTCGCAGGAGACGAACCTCAGGGATCTCGGCGTTGACTCGTTCGATCTCCTCCCACTGCTGCCGTAGTCGATCGCGATTCAGCCCACTGGCGATTGCAAGTCCACCCGAGTGGTCTGAGATACTCAGGTACTCATAGCCGAGTTCTCGAGCACGCGTGGCCATCTCGTGAATGGTGCCGTGACCGTCACTCCAGGTGGAGTGGAGGTGCAGATCACCGCGGATGTCCTTCAGAGAGATCAGGTTGGGCAACGTGCCTGCAAGTGCCTGATCGATTGCTTCTGGCGATTCACGCAGTTCTGGTGGGATCCAGCTAATCTCCATTTTCGTGAACAAGGCCACTTCGTTGGGGGCATCTGGAAGTGTTCCATTGGCTCGCTGTTCCAGCGCCTCGACGAAGTCTCGACCCCCGGTCCAGTTCACAACTTCGGTGCCGAACCTGGCAGGATCAATCGGCTTGATCCGGACCTCGACTCCGCAGTCGTGGCCGCCAGTGACGACTCCGTCGTCACGAATCGTTACATCTTCGAGCATGGCTTCGACGAACCTGGCGACCGCCGTTGCATCGGAGGTACAGGCCACGAGGTCAATGTTGCCCACCGTTTCGCACATGCGTCTGACGCTTCCAGCGATGGCTACCTCAACGCCCAGTGCCTCGCTGATAGCGCGCACCAGGACTTCGGCCACAGGCAGCGCGGTGCCGATCGAGAGCCTGCCGGTTCGTCGATTAAGGAAGGCGATACCTTTGAGGATACGTTCCTCATTGCGAGCGCCGAACCCCTTCAGTGAACGAATCTCGTGTCGCTGTGCTGCGGACTCAAGCTGAACCAGATCGGTGATGCCCAGTTCTTTGTAGAACCGGGCAACGGATTTCGTGCCAATGCCGGGAATGTCGAGCATGGTGAGGAGTGTTGCCGGGATCTCGCCTTGCACGTCATCTAGCGCGGTGAAATGTCCGGAAGTAACCAGCTCGGTGAGTGCCGCCGCGATTGCGGGACCAATCCCGGGAATGTCGGTGAGCGTTCCTTCCGCCGCGAGGTCGGCGACGGGCTGATCCAGTTCATCAACGATTTCCGCGGCGCGTCGAAATGCGTTGACGCGGAACGCATTCTCGCCCTTGATCTCGATCAGATTGGCGAAGGTCTTGAGTTGTGACGCGAGCTCGCCATTGTTCACGGTCAAACCTCACTGAATTCGCGACATTCCAGACCCCGCCACGTGGCTCAATTCTGCACGTCACGTGGCGACGTCGAGTTGCTGACACGCGGTCACGGTCAGGATGGTTGCGGACCGGTGAGTGGTTCGTCGTCTCGAGAGTGAGATCCAATGCAGGTTTTCTTTT
>CAWALJ010000008.1:0-1139078 GCA_963782955.1 uncultured Chloroflexia bacterium
ATCCGTGCGGAGGACGTGCCCGTCGGGGTCCCGCTGTCCACATGTCCATGCCCCATCCATTGCTCGAAAGGAGGTCAGCACGTCACAGTTTCGTGCTTGATGACCTAGTGCTAAACTCTCCACTCAATCGGGGCAACTTCACTCTTGGGGCTTTAGCTCACGAAGCAAACTCTCACCTGCAGCTACGGTGCTTCTCCACTACTCCAGATAGCGCTGATGTACCATTGGCCGTTCACTCGGGTGAGCATCATATTGACGAAGTTCGCTGTGTCAGGCGCGTAGCCAACTTTAACGGTGGCATGATCTTCTCCTGCAAGTGTGGCGTTGAAGACGTACACGGGCATGTCATGCCACTGGCTCTCATTATGCGGCTCGGCGGGTAGCATCCCAGTTGGAAGATCGGCGCTAGTGGCCTGACGTCCCTGAGCCGCCGCCGTAGCCTTCGCGTTCGACCAAGCGGCCACTCGTGCCTCGAAGTTCGTCACATCAGCGATGTCGCAGGAAAGGACACCATTCCCTGTGCCAACTGGACCGATCTGCGCATGAGACAAGATTGCATCAATTTGCAACTTGTATTTATCGATAACGGATCGGCAATCAGGTGCTTTGTCAAGCTCCCCCGCAGAAGGGTCATTGTAAAGCACCGACACCAATTGAGAGCCGTTGCCTGACACTGTTGCATCAAAGAGCAGGCGTCGATAACGCTGAATGAGCGCCTTGAACGTTTCAATTTGCGCTTGACTCGCAGGGGCTGGTGATGGCGATGATGCACTGGCAAACGGATGGACCAGAATAATCCAGCCGCCGAGCACCGCGAGACACACTGGAAGCGGCGCCATGAACATTCTGCGTCGATGGTTCTTCATGTTAGATTCTCTCGCTTCGTTGATAAAGAACTAAAGCACATGAACGTTCCACCAATCCCACGATGGGTCTATCAAGTAGTCGATTGGATAGTGCCAGTGCTCATTGGTGTGCTGGTCGATCATCTGGGTAAACTGACCATCGTAGGCATTGTATCCCCAACCTACGTAGAAGCGAGCGTGCGTTGGCCCACCGCTATTGTATGGATACGTGAGATCCATTAGAACGAAGTCACCCGCTGAAAGGTAGTATGGCGAGGACTCAAGCTCCAGCTTCACTCCGTTGTAGTATGTAGCGAAGTTCAACATATACGTTGTTGAAGTCCATGTGTACGTTCCTTCGGCATGACTCGGATCACTCGGATACCACCACCATGCAGTATTGCTGACTCGATCAAGGTAGGCGTCAACCTCAGGAAATCCACCGGCGTACAGTGCCTGGGAGACAAAATTCATACAGTCATTGGGACTATAGTCCTTATAGTATCTCGGGTAATTGTTGACATTTCGTGGGGTTGATGCGTTGCTTGACCAGCTGTTAGCGTAGGAAACTGCTGAACTACCACTATATGCCATCACAGAACTTCCGGTGGTGAGGATCATTGCCAGGACGACGAGCAATGTGGAACCGAATAGTCTCCATTTATTGACAATCAGTCGTAGCATTGTCTCTCCAATCTAAGTGTCACCGACAATGGCAGCGCCTCACATCGCTGCGGCGCTGCCGCACGATTTTGCTGCGGAGATCGCCGGTGAATGACCCAGCTTGTCGAAGTTTCTTCCCTCTCGCACGCCATCAGATCATTCTGCTCCTTTCTTGGGTTGCCAATGTCATGCTCTACTATGTTCAGTGCCGGACGTATCGAGAATGTGACATCGAGTTTCGATGTCACATTTCGCGCCATTCATGCACTAAATAGATAGGGAGATCGCATAAGAGAGAGGGTTAGCCAAGCATGGCCGTTGAGGGGACAGCGCGGCCGATTAGCGATCGATTGCTGGTCGAAGCCGTTCGTGCTGGATCGGTCACCGCATTTGAAGGACTGGTTAAACGCTATGACGCCCAACTCCGTGCATTCCTGTATCGCCTGACCGGTGACGCCGAAGTCGCGGCCGACCTCACCCAGGAGACTTTTCTCGACGTGCATCGGTGTCGGGCCACGCTCCCGACTGATCGCCCGTTTGCCGCCTGGCTCTATCGGACTGCACGTTACAACGCCCTGCCCCTTCAGCGGCGACAACGACTGTACCGATTCATGTCGCTCGATTGGTTGATCGCACACCTCACCTCGGTGATTCCTGGGTTTCGCCGCTCCGATGCCGTAGGTGATGTGCATGAGCGCGATCTGATCGAACGAGCACTCGACGAAATCAGCCCAGGTCTACGTGAAGCCCTCATCCTCTCAGCCATAGGAGGATTCACCGGTGAAGAGGTCGCCAACATCATGGACATTTCGCCGGCCGCGGCGCGGAAACGCGTCAGCCGAGCGACGGCTGAGTTCCGCCGAATCTATCAACAGCGCCTCGAACGGGAAGCTGCACATGATCTTATGTGATCTCGACGGCGGCGATCTTATCGCCTACCTGGACGGGGAATTAGCTGGCGCGCGACTAGAGTACATCGAGGCCCATGTACGCGCATGCACCATTTGCCAAGACCGGCTCCGCGACATCGACGAAACCAAGGAGTTGCTTCGCTTAGCGACCCCGATCGTTGACGATCCGGTTGGCCGCGCCCGGACCATGGCTATGATTGCCCAGGAAGCACGACGACCTCGACTTTCCTCCTGGCGCCCCCCACTCAGTGTTGTGGTCATCGCCGTCACCCTCATTCTTGTCCTGGTCACCTGGCCTACCATTCCCTCTCAAGCTGGGTTTCAACTCGCGGCCTTGGTCAACCGGGTACAGCCCCACCTGCCCCGAGCTCAGGATCCGAGTACCGTGCTGGAGCGAAGCCGACTTCCGGGCATGGCGCTGGCATCACCAGCGGTTGATCAGCCGGGCACGGCAGCATCCTTCGCCGTTGTCGTGGTGCCGCGGCTTCCCGGTAGCCTGACGCTCACTTCATTCGTGCAGGCACAACCGGATCTCGCCGACCTCCGCTATCTTGGTCCGCACGACCTTCGTCTACAAGTGCTCGAGTCGCCGAGCTCAACTGCGTCCTCGACCGTGTCACCGTCCTATCAGCGGGTCGTGATCTCAAACACCGACGTTCTGTGGCACACGGATCCCCAAACGCCGGACATCACCCGCGCGATCTGGATTCGACACGGGGTCCAATTCGAGCTGAGTGTGGAGACTTCGTCCGGACCGGGACTCTCACCGAGTGCTGCGCGACAGATCGTCGCGCAGATCATCGTGGCACAGGATCGTGCCGACGCCTGAGGAGGATGCGACGTCATGATGGGACGAATGAGCCGCCGCCGTGTGATGGGGTTACTGTTCGGTGGAGTCGTCGGCCAACTAGTGATATCGGGTGAAGACGCCGCAGCGCAACATACTCCGCTGGACACCTATTTCTGGGAAAAGGTCGACGGTCCCTTCTGCAGTGCGGACGGCTTCCTCTATGAGACATGGTGTTACATGGAATGTGCTGGTGGAACTTGCCAGGCCCTGTGGTGCGAAAAGCGCCAGGTAGGAACCTGCTGATCCCGTTCTCATGTGGCGCTAGTCCTGCAATCTCTTCCCTCAACGGCCGCCTGGCGTACCCCGACCCCAGGCGGCTCCTCATCGCAAGAACCGAAAGGTGACACGTTCATGCCAACGCGACCTCTGCGCATAATGGGGGTTAGCCACAGAGAACGCGAGAGCCGAAACCAACAATTGTAAGCGATTGGAATTATGGTGTTGGTGGATCCCTTGATCCTTCTCCATGCACGCCTTGCGCATAACGACACCTATGCGAACGACGATACCCTGGCCAAAGCATTCGGCACTGACTCCTAGCGAGTGCCGCTACTCCACAATCTTCCAGTAGGAGTCCTTACGCACCACTTTGCCATTGCGAAACTCGAAATGATCCGTGCCGCGAACGCGTAGCGCCCGCCCATCGGGACTCGTTCCGGTCATCGTCCACTCCGAGACGCCAAGATTCTCGGTCACCCAGTGACGATCGTCGCCCCAGTGCGCGTCCGGCAGCCCTTCGAAACGCGTGGACAACCCGGCTCGTACCGCATCTTTGCCCGAATATCGCTCTCCCCACGGCTGCGGTCCTCGCGGCATCTCCAGCACGCAGTCGTCGGCAAAGAAGGACATGACGTCGTCGAGGTCGTGCCGGTTGAATGCATCAAGAATCTGCCGCAAGGTCTCAACCGTGAGCGTATCGGATATGTTCATTGCCCTTCCTTTCTCCGAATACGACAGAGCGCAACTTCCACGAGAACTGGGTAGATCGCGGCACGTGAAAATGAGACGTGTCCTTTGCCATGTTGTTTCCGGGGATACGAATTCAACTCAAGACTAGCGGCTGACAGTGTCGCTGGCAATGCCATTGGCGGGCTTCGGTATGTAGCAAGGTCTGTCGCACTTCTACAACCGCCGGTAATCCTCAGGATAGTCGATGCCGAAGCGGCGGCAGAGCAGGTTGACGTCGTGAAAGTCGGTGTCGTGCAGCTCATAGCCGGTGTGAAAGGCGACCAGCCACTCGGGAGAGATGCAGTGCACCGGCAATTCTCCGATGATTCCGATTCCGGTGAGCGACGCCGCCGGATACATCACGCCGCGTTCCGGCGGGCCATAAAGTCCATTGCCGTGCGCGTCGAGCACGATCGCGTGCACGTCGATCTCGTGTCCCTCATCATCACCGAGCACGAAATTCCAGGGCGAAGTATCGTCCCGCTCGACGTCATGGAATCGCAGCGACTCCAGCCAGGCCCGAAGGCGTGAGACGTCTCGCTGCTCGACGACGATGTCGAGATCCGCATGCTCGCGTGTCTGCTCGCCCAGCAGCGCGTCCACGCTCCAGCCGCCATCGACACGCAGGTCAATTCCCTCGCGATGCGCCGCGACGAGGAACGAGACCACGTATTCGAGCGGCATCGATGGAGGCATGGTGCTCCGTTCCGACTGAGTGAATCGTGGATTTGACTGTAGCATGTGGCGGGAATAGCAGGCGGACATGTGGTGGTTCGCCACGTTCTGGACAACAACGAAACGACCCGCGGCTCCTCATTGAACCGCGGGTCGTTATTGTCAGACTGTGTTGAGGGTTACGCTGTCTCGACTCGTCGTGGAGTCGGAGCGTGTTCGTGAATCCCCTCGCCACCGAA
Source organism: uncultured Chloroflexia bacterium (assembly GCA_963782955.1). GTDB lineage: Bacteria > Chloroflexota > Chloroflexia > Thermomicrobiales > Thermomicrobiaceae > CALAGB01. Next base: position 5,132 of record CAWALJ010000008.1, read on the forward strand.
CAGCTTGCCAGCCTTCCAGGGGGCGCCCAGTACCGGCAGCAGGTAGCGATCGAGTCCCCAGTAACCCACAACCTTCCAGCCCAGGATGATGAAGACCGTCAGGCCGAACAGGACCGGGTTGCTGCTGGTCGAGCCAGCCAGCATGTAGGTCATGTTCATCAGCGTGCCGAAGAAGGCCGCGATGGCGACCAGCGCGCCAACCAGCATCCCAAGACCGACCAGGAATTCGCCAACCGCGATCAGCTTCGCGAACCAGGTGTAGTAGTCATGCACCAACATGTAGTGCAGGAAATCGCGATACCAGCCGTACCCAATGCGCGGGGAACCGGTCTGCGGGATCGCCGTCGCGCCCGTCCAGTACCCCTTGAGCGCCGTTCCGCCGTCCATCCATGACGCGGAGCGCATCTTCTCTTCGCCCGCGGCCAGCCAGTCACGGCCAACGTAGAACCGCAGGGGCAGCCACAGCAGCGACCAGTAGACGTTGCCCGTCAGCAGACGCCAGAAGTGCGGATCCTCGGTCTGTCCTTCGCTATCAGTCACCGCACCACGCTCGATCTCAACGCCCTTGGCCGGGAGGCGCATCGCCTGGAAGACACCGGCCGCGATGATCAAGATCAACAGCAAGTACGTGAAGATGCTCGAGTTCGAAACCCACTTGCCATCCCAGAACAGGCTCCCCTTCAGGCTGAACATGTCGGTCCCGAAGGCCAGACAAAGCAAGACGTACATAGCAGCTGCAACCGCGGTGAGCACGTATGTGCGAGTACGAGTCATCTAAGGTTCCTCCTTAGTTCGGCCGACGCTTGGCGAGGTGTCGACCACGATCGGTGAGTGAGAACTGCCGTTCGAACCTCGTGCTGTGCTCAGCGTCTTCGACCAGGTATTGGCTGAGCTTCAGCTCGTTGTAAATCGCGAGTGAGATCGCGCCCGACGCCGGATTCTCATTGGCTTCCTGACGATTGAGCGCCGCGTAACACCCGCTGCGGACGTCGAACCGAAATGTCACATCAGACGCTCCTGCCTCACCATCCGCGAGCGAGCGGAGCAATGCGTGAACCTGACTCGGTCTTACCATCCTTCCCGTCTCTTCGAATCGCCTTGCCATCTGTCCATCCGTCCTGTTTCGATCTCCTCGATCACAGGTGTGATAATAGGCGCTACCCCGTGACGACGGTGTTGCCAAAGTACCAGGACCCGTTACAGGAATGTGACGAAATTTCGCTTGGTCTCAGCCGGGTCTGGAAGCGTCACGACTTTGTCAGTGGCGCGGACGGCGAGATCGTTACGAATTTCACGGACAATACGGGCATCTTCGAAGCCGGCGCTCGAAGTTCCGGGCTAATCTTGACGGTACGACATAGGCCGGCCGCGTAACGGGTGAACGTACGCTGCGTCATGATTTCGTGATGCTCCTACCCGATCCCAGTGCAATTGAGACCTTTGTGACGGGGCCGTTTTGAAGTTGACTGCGTTCGGATGACACCCAGCACGGAGATTCATGGTGGCCCACCGGTCGAGAGGACCGCGTATCATACGTGACATCACGACAGATCGCGAGAGGCTATCGCATCAGAAGGAGACGACATGGCCGAACTATTTGACGAGATCACCGAGCGCTTGCAGTCGTTCATCGCCAGACAGCAGGTCTTCTTTGTGGCGAGCGCGCCACTGAGCGCTGACGGGCACGTCAATGTCTCGCCCAAGGGCCTCGATTGCCTGCGCGTGCTCTCCCCTTCCCGCGTCGCCTATCTGGATCTGACCGGGAGCGGCAACGAGACTTCCGCGCATCTCCACGAGAACGGGCGGATTACGTTGATGTTTTGCGCGTTCGATGGCCCACCGAAGATCTTGCGGCTGTTCGGCCAGGGACGTGTGGTGCTGCCGGAGACCGAAGCGTGGGCCGAGCTACGTCCCCGCTTCGGCGATTACCCCGGTGCTCGCCAGATTATCGTGATCGACGTGCACCGGGTACAGACCTCTTGCGGCTTCGGCGTGCCCCTGTATGAGTTCACCGGGCAGCGAGACACACTCGAACGCTGGGCCAATAATCGGGGTGAAGAAGGACTCGAGACCTACCGGTCCGAGAAGAATGCCCGCAGCATCGATGGCCTGCTAACTCCGCTGGGCATGCGGGAGTGACCGGAATTTGCCGCTCAAGTCACTCCTCGACGAACTTCTTCAGACGTCCGAGTGCCGCGTCCCACTGACGTGAGATGAGTTCGAGCGATTGTCGCGCCTGCACCAATTGCGCCGGTTCGAGCTCCCAGAGATGCTCCCGTCCACGGCGACGGTCACGCACCAGGTGGGCATCCGCCAGCACATGCAAGTGCTTGGTGATCGCCTGACGGCTCATGTTCGATCCAGTTGCCAGCCGCGTAATCGAGAGTGGTCCCTCAGTGCTGAGCCGGTCCACCATGGCCAGACGCGTCGGATCGCCAAGGGCCGCGAAGACGGGCGCGGCCCCGGCTAGCTCATGCGAGAGATGATCAGGCAGTGACATAGCGTGCGATATTCTCGATCTGGCCGGCCCAGCCGCCGTCATTCATGCGGAAGGCTTCGGCCCGGCGCTCCAACGGAATCCCGTCGAATCCGGATTCGATCACGGTAAGCTCGGTGCCGCCATCGACTGCCGCCAACCGGAATTCGACGAGCGTCGTCGGCTCCGTCGAGTAATCGACCGCCGGATCGACCGCGTACGGGTGCCAGCGATAGGAGAAGTGGGTCTCCGGCTGAACAGTCTCGATCCAGAGCTCCATGGTCAGGTGCTCGTAGCCCGGCGTGGTGATCTGCCCGATGACGCGCGAGCCCGGATTGAAACTCCCTTCGATCTTCACACCAAACCACTCACCAAACTGTTCGGCATTGCTGATCGCCTGCCAGACGCGGGACTGGGGCGCACTCAGCACGATGTTCTTTTCGATTCGGTCGGTCGACGTGATCATGCACAACCTCCGGCTAAAGAAACGCAACCAATGTGTTGCATTTTAGTTCCTTCGTCCCGGAAATGCAACACATTGGTTGCATGAATTTGTCGACTCGCTAGCCGCCAGACCAACGCCGAACGGTCTTAGAGCGGCGGTGCTCACGAAGATCATGCGTAGACTACCGATTACGGGCCGCTCCCGCGCCACCCATCACCGCCAGCATTTCACCGGTGATGAACTCGGCCTCATCGGACGCCAGGAAGAGGGCCGCCTTGGCAATGTCACGCGGTTGGCCGAGCCGGCCGAGCGGAGCGTTCTGCTCCGCCTCTTCGACACGCCAGGCTGGGAGCGGGTTCACCGGGCTCTCGGTATTGATCAAGCTCGGCGCGATGGCATTCACCCGGATCTTGTACTGGGCCAGTTCGACCGCCAGGATGCGCGTAAACATCGTAATCGCCGCCTTCGAGGCACAGTAGTGCGAGGCGGTGATGCGACCACCGCGAGCCGCCCCCGAGGACATAGTGATGATGTTGCCACCCTCGCCCTGCTTAATCATCCGCTGTGCCGCCTCCCGGCAGACCAGGAACGTTCCCTTGCAGTTGATGTCGAAGACTCGATCCCATTCCTCTTCAGTCATCTCGACCACGAGCTTGTTCGGGTAAATCCCGGCGTTGCTGACCGCCACGTCGATCCGCGACGTCTTTGCCATCAACCGATCGAACATGGCGGCCACGTCGTCCGCATTACGCACGTCACCCGGCTGGCTGAGGATCCGATCACCAAACTCCCGGCTCAAATCCTCGGCCGCCTGCGCCAGCACGTCTGGCCGGAAGTCGCCGATCAGGACAGTCGCCCCTTCTTCGAGGAATCCGCGAGCTATGCCCAGGCCAATTCCAGCTGCACCGCCAGTGATCAAGACGGACTTTCCATCGAAACGCATCATTCTCGCTCCTTGCCTGCTCTGCTTTGACCGCCGCTTACAAACCGGTCAATCTGTTGACACTGTTTAGAACCAGATGCTATGTAGTGCTCGGCCGCGTGTCAATCGACAGAACATTGTGCGAGATGGCCACACCGTGTCGAGCGATAAAGACGGATTGATGCCCCCAATACCCCTGACGCTCTCCAAGGCGCGCGAGCCGCTGGGAGTTACCGGGCTCTCGCGCAAGCTCGGTCTAAGCAAGAACCAGGTAGTTCGCGTCCTGATCACGGTTGAGGCACAGGGTTATGTCCGCAAGTCCGACGACAAGCGCTAGCCCGGATTCACTTTCCTCGAGCCCGAACGATCGCTTTGGTCCGGTCGAAAACGCCCGAGCACTCGAGATCCTGGCCGACGTGTGCGACCAGATCAGCGTCGCCATGGGCTCGCACATTAGGACCCAGCCCCGTATCCGACCAGTCGCCAATCCCGGCGGCTCGCTGATTGAACCGATGAAGGAGTGAGATGATGGGGAAACTCGAAAACGGGATCGTGGTGGCACCACAACCGGCGGCGGTGGAGGTCGGCGCGCAGGTTCTCAAAGCAGGCGGCAACGCCTTCGATGCCGCCATTGCCACCGCCTTTGCGCAGATGATCGTCGATCCTCAGAAGTGCGGTCTGGGCGGGTTTGGCAGCTTGACCCTCTATCATGCCGCGAGCGAGACCACGCTCACCATCGACTTCAATGCCCAGGCCGGCGAAGAGTCACGCGAAGACCAATGGGTCGACGCCATTATCGGAGAGAAGGCGACTGGCTACGGCTGGACGCTCAAAGGACATGTCAACGAAATCGGCTACGGCGCCATCGCGACCCCGGGTACCGTCGCCGGACTAGCTGAGCTGCAGCGGAGATACGCTTCCTGGTCCTGGCACGACCTGATCCAGCCAGCAATTCGGTTGGCGCGCGATGGCTTCCGGGTTACTCCCGAGCTGGCCCGCGATTGGGGAATGCCCGCGCTCCCACCGATGCTTGGCCCGATGGTCCGTCTGGGCTTCAACCAGGAGTCGAGCCGTATCTATCTCAAGGGTGACCGGGACGGCTGGCAGACTTATCTCACTGGCGAGCGCTTCCGCAATCCCGACTACGCTGACACCCTCGCTCGGCTGGCCGACCACGGGCCAGCCGATTTCTACTCCGGTGAATTGGCCAGCCGCATGGCCGAAGATCTCTCCGCCAACGGCAGCACGATTACGCTGGCGGACCTTCAGTCCTACGAGCCGGTGGTGCGGCCGCCGATCGCCTCTTCCTACCTGGACTACGACGTGGTAACCAACCAACCGCCGGGAGGCGGGGTAACCGTCCTCGAAATGCTCAACATCCTCGAGGGCTACGACCTGCCCGCCATCGGGCATAGCACAGAAGAATACGTCTATACGATGGCACGAGCGCAGGTCGCCGCCATGATTGACCGGGGCGATCACGTCGCTGACGACAAGTTCACCGACGTCCCGATCGGTCTCCTCACGAGCAAGGACCGGGCAGCCGAGTGGCGCGACAAGTTGGCAAGTGGCGACCGCTACGTCGTCCCGCGCTTTCACCCGGACGTCCCGAGCACGACCAACGTCACCGCCGTCGACCGATCCGGCAACTGCATTGCCCTCACCCACACTCTCGGGTCGGCCTCCGGCGTCATCACCCCGGGCCTTGGCTTTATGTACAACAACGCGATGAACTGCTTCGACCCTCGGCCGGGACAGATCAACAGCATCGCACCCGGCAAGGCGCGCATTACCGGAATCGCGCCGACCATCGCCTTTCGAGACGGCTCACCGGCGATCGTCCTCGGCGCTCCGGGCGGCACCCGCATCATGACTGGCGTCTTGCAAGTCATCGTGAACGTGCTGGCCTTCGGCATGTCGGCCGTCGAAGCCGTGTCGGCACCCCGTGTCGACTGCCAGAGCGACTTGCTCGATGCCGAGGCGCGCATTCCATCATGGGTGGTCAAGGCCGCGGCCGAGCGAGCGGGCCTGCGCCCATCGCTCAACCCGGCGCCATATGGCAACTTCTCACTGGTCCAGTTGGCCGTTATCGACCAGGGCAGTCGAGTCGTCACGGGTGCCGGAGATCCACGCAAGGGCGGCGCCGCTATGACTGACTAGCCAGCGGTTTTCGATCAGCTTGATCGTTGTTGGATGCAGCCGACGCAAACAGAAGGGAACGCAGGTGCAAGGTGAGTGAGACAGATTCAGGCTTGGTATTCGCGGCGATCATGCCGCACGGTTACATGGCAATTCCGGAAGCGTGTGGACCCGATGATGGGGATCTCGGAGCGACGACTCAGGCGGCCATGGCCGAGATTGGCCGGCGTTTCGATGCCGCCCGACCGGAGGCCGTGATCGTCATCACGCCGCATAACATCCACGTTGAAGGGCATTTCGCCGTTATCGTGGCTGGAAAGCTGGCGGGCAGTCTCTCGCGCTGGACGACACAGACGGTCGAGCTTACCGCTCCCGTCGATCTCGACCTGGCCAGAGACATTCTAACCACGGTGAAGCAGGCCGGACTCCCGGCGGTCGGGATCAGCTATGGCGGCAACGTAGCGGCGTCGGCGACCGCTCAGATGGACTGGGCAACGCTGATTCCACTCTGGTACGCCGGAGGGCGTACCGACCCGCAAGTTCCGGTCGTCGCCATCGCACCGGCTCGCGATCTGCCAGCCAGCGATCACGTCAAGCTCGGCGAGATCCTTGCTGACGTCGCGGCGCGCTCCGGCAAGCGAGTAGCGCTGATCGCCAGTTCCGATCAGGCGCACGCCCACCGCGAGGGACCACCCTACGGATTCGATCCGGCCGCGAGCGAGTATGACACCAGGATGGTCGAGCTCTTACGTGCCCAGCAACTCGAGCGAGTTATCGACATCGAGCCCGCGCTGACAGAGGCGGCCAAGGCCGATAGCTACTGGCAGACTCTGGTTCTGGCTGGGGCCATCGGCGATCGCTGGGCCGGTGAGGTGCTCTCGTACGAGGTCCCAACCTATTTCGGGATGCTCTGCGCCGTCTACCAACCGCAGTAAGGCAGGAGCCTCGACGAGCCAGAAACCGCTGTTGACTCGAAGAGCATGCCGAAGCGGTTTGCACAAACATTGACCTTCATCCGTGGGGACAGACCTCCGTGTCTGTCCCACGCTGCGGTCCAGCCAAGTCGGTCTCCCCGCAATTCGCTCTCGGGAGGAGAATCTTCGCTCGCTGCACATCATCGAACCGCTCGCCAGACGAAGGCCGCGGCGATGGGATGTCCGCGAAAGCGCTCCCATTTCGGCTTGAGTTCAATCCAGCGATCGTCGATCGGCTGCTCGCGCATCTCGGTCAGCGTCCAGCCCTCACCCAGGGCGGCGCTGACGTGCTCGCTGATCGGATGAACGTGCGTTTCGATGGCCACCGGCTCACCGGAGGGGTTGGTGTAATGGGTGGGCATGCCCGACACCATAATGAAATGCGGGTGGAACGCGATCAGCACGAGAGAGCCGTCCGGCTTCGCCAGGCGGAACGCCTCGCGATAGAGCGGTCGCAGATCGGCCAGGTGCTCGTCGACCAGGCAGACGGTGACCAGATCGTAAGCAGACGACTCCAGGCCAGTGTCGGCCACATCCGCCTCAACTAGGCGACGATAAATGCCGCGACCTCGCGCTCTGGCCAGCATCTCGGGCGTCAGATCGACGCCGTCGATGTCGCCGACGCCATGTGCCCGCAGCCACTCGCCGGTGCGACCGGTACCACAACCGAGATCGGCCACTGCATGGCATTCCTGCCAACGCGGCGTGGTCAAGACGTCGAGCAACGCGATATCCATCGCATCCTCGACCGTCTGCTCGTAGGTCGTCACCCACTCGCCGTAGCCGCTACGGACGTCGGTCATGCGATAGCCACGCCGGTCAAAATTGGCAAAGGTCATCGAGCCTCCAGTCGCGGTGAGTCAGTCACCCCGCCAATCATTCCAGGTTGCGCAGCGATGGGACAGCCAGCAATCCAATCGCCACCATGAAGAGTCCGCCGGTCTCGAGCAAGATGGTCAGCCGCAGCCCCACGAACTGAAGCAAGATACCGAAGAGAAGCAAGCCCAGTGGCGCGGCAGCACTGGCACAGGCGCCCAGCAGACCAAGGACGCGACCCAGCAGATCCTGTGGCACCCGCTCAAGAAGAACCGTCTGAATTAGCACGTTAAGCGGGCCGGTGGCGAGCCCGATAATCGCCAATTCCGCAACCAGAATCACGATGCCTGGCAGGAGTGCGAGCGACATCCCCAGAACGCCGGTCAAGATGAAGGCACCGATGAAGAGGACTCGCCGTGGGATCCGCTGCGCCACCATTCCGTAGAGGATCGTGCCAGCTAGCTCACCCGCCGAGACCGCACCGATAATCAGGCCCAGTTTGACCGAGCTCCCGAAGACCTGCTTGGCATATACCGGCAGCACAACCGTGCCGAACGGCGTCATCAGGAAGTTGACCGTCGTCGCAACCAGCGCAACGATCAGGATGACCTGATTCTCGCGCAAGAAGCTGAATCCCTCGCGCAACTCCGCAACGTATGAAGCGCGCTCCTCCCCCGTCGACCGTCCCTTCCCTCTGGCTTGCACCAGGGCGGCAATGAGCGCGGCCGAGAACGCGAATGTCGCCGCGTCGATGAAGAGAACGTTGCTCGCGCCGATCAGCGCAATCAGCAGACCGGCAACGAGCGGCCCGAGCAGAAAGGAGATGCTTCCCGCAGCGCCCAGCCACGAGTTCGCTCGCTCGAGCGGCATTTCCGCCATACCGGCAAGCTCGGGCACCAAGCTGCGCCGACCGGTGCCTCCAGGCGAGCTGAACAGCCTGGAAAGAAAAAGGAGAACCAGCAACTCCCAGAAGGCCAGTCCGACCGTGTGATACATGAGCGGAATGAGTGCAATTGCAGCCGTACTCAGCAGATCGGAGAGCACGCTCGCCTGCTTGAAGCCGATCCGATCGACCAGGGCGCCGCCCAGAACGCCAGCAATGATCATCGGGAGAACACTCACAGCGCCCGTAATTCCAGCCAGGGCCGCGCTCCCGGTGGTAATGAGCACGAACCAGGGAACCGCGATCAGGGTCAGTGCGCTACCAGTCTGCGAGATGAGGTTGGCGATCAACAGCGCGTAGATGGGAACACGGCGAGGAGCGGTAGTTCCGATTGCCGCGGACGCCATGCAACTACCTCCAGGTCAACATCGATCGGAGCGGGCTAAATTCAATCAGGGTCGGTTCGTCGCGCCAATTCACAGCGCCTGCAAGCTCGCGAGCGCGCTGCACCCCGTGTCTGTGAGGGGGATGCTATCCTACCAGCCAATTCGCAATGTTGACGACAGAGAAGGAGTACTGATGGAGCTCGATTACCTTCGATTTCTCTACGACGTATAACGATTGGGCTAATCAGCGTATCCTGGATCAGGCGGCGCTGTTGACATCAGAGGAACTCCACGCCCCCAACGACGGCGGCTACGGCAGCGTTCACGAGACGCTGGTTCACGCGATGGACGCCGAATGGAGCTGGGCACGCGTCATCTGGACCGGTGAAGGGATTGACGCCGATTGGGATGCGTTCGATCTCAGGACTGCCGACTTCCTGGACGTGGCGGCCATCCGCGTGAAGTGGACCGAGGTCGCGGCATTTCTGCACGATTTCGTCGAAGCCCTCACTCCGGAGGGAGAGAACAGCCCGAATCAGATCATCGTCTGGGAAGGAGATGGCGGAGCGCTGCGCCGTCGCCCACTCTGGCAGTTGATGCTGCACGTGGCCAACCACGGCACGCAGCACCGCAGCGAGATCGCCATGGCGCTGACGCGTTTCGGTCACTCGCCGGGCGAGCTCGATATCTCCCAGTACGCGCGTCTGAACGTGCCCGAGCCGAGCGAGTGACGGCTGACTGACGCCCGTGCGGGGTTCTGAGCGGCGGGTCCGATGCGACTACGACTGGCATGTTTCAGTGCACGGTCAGATGCACTCCTGACCCAACGCCAATCTTTTCGCTCACGGATGACGTCGTACGACGTAGAAGAAGTCGCGCGCCGTTCCAGTGAGATACTCCTGTCCAGTCCCATACATTCCGGGCTGCAGCTGGGTCGCCGTCAGGCTACCGTCTGACGCGCTGGAGTAGGTGAAGGCCCGTACCCAGAAGGGATTGATGTCCAGCTCCAGCGCTCGCACCGCGCCCGCCGCCTTCAGCGCGTCGGCCAGGGTAGACGCGCTCAGGGCATTCCCTGACGCGTACAACAACCGGCCGTCCGCGGTCAGTCCAATGCCGGAACGCCAGGTATGCGTGCCACCGACAGTCTGACCCCAGGCGGCGGCATTCTGTGTCAGCGGTACGATCGCCCCCTGGTCGATCAACAACGGACCGTTCTGGCGCACGGCGACCAGGTTCGCATTGGCGGATGAGAGCGTCGAATCATGTCCCCAAACACCGATAAGTACCTGTCCGCCGCGTGTGAGCGCGAGCGACCCGACGCCGTCCTTTAGCGGCACGTAGACGTTGCCTCCGACCATCATGCCGAAGTGTCCGTTAGCCAGCTTGAACCCACCGTTGAAGGCCGCCAGCAGCACGCCTGCCTGTTGATCTGTCGTCGGGATAACACCCGGGCCTGGGTGGCCGAGTGGCCCGCCCGGCTGCTGCGTGCCAGCCACCATCTTCAAGCTGACAGCGTGCAGGTCGAACGCCAACATGGTGACCAGCGCATAGGGCCGCAGCGGGTCCGGTCTCCAGAAGGTCTTATTCACGATCGGGGCCTGGCCAGCCGTACGATCCGTCGCAACGGTCAACCATTGACCCTCACCAGGGAGTGCGGGCGACACCAGCGGGGCAATCGGCGGCGGTGGACTCGCGGTCGGTTGCGGGGTGATCTGAGGAGTCGGTACCGGCGTGCTGCTGGATGCGGCAGACGCGAACGCCCCGCCCTTGGCCGTCGGTGTCGGTGAAACAGCGACCACTGGTGTGCCCGACGACACCAGCGCGGATCGAGGATACTGGACGTGCGACGGATCAGATGCGCCGGAGACTGGCGTCGGAATACTCCACGGCGCGGTCGGTTGAGCCAGGCCGAGCCGGTAGCGCAATCGTTGAACGTCGTCACGGACGAGCAAGTAGTCGCGCTCGATCTCAGCCGCCGCCGCGGGTCCCGCAACGGCGCGCACCCGGTCCGCCAGCGCCGCCCCAACCGCGCCGTTGGCCTGGGTCAACCCGAACGCGACCAGACCGGCGAGCAGCGCACAGGTGATGAGCGTGAGAGTAACGGCGATGCGTCGTAGACGTCGAGGAACGGGGGCAATTCGGGGCCGAATCAAGGATGATCCATCTCGTTCACATGCCCACCGCGAGGGTCGCAGGCGGGGCGGCCGAACCTCGACCGCACTCCTAACCCTAGAGCAGCATAATGAGATCTATATTTGTGATTCTTCCGGGAGGACTGTCAGCAGCACCCCACCTCGCAGTTGGATGCGCTGCTGGAGCCGCGCGACGAACAACGTTGGCCCACGTAGCTCGTGCGTCCACTCGTCGTTCGCGGCCGCCCACCCGTCGCCGGCCCCAACTCCGAGCACGCGCGATTGAACGTTTCCGAGTACCGTGAGTAACGCGGATTCTGTCGTCAGAACACGCCGAAAGGTTCGCTGAACGAAGATGAGCGATCAGCCCGACTACCCCGGCACTCCAGTGCATCAGGCGCTGCTGGGAGCGTTCGACCGCGCACTACTCCGGCGATTCCCGCGTTCTGGCAGTCAGCGTCTTTGGCTCGCTTGGGCGGGGTAACTGGCATGAGCACTCCGATCTTGATCTGGACGTGGTCGTCGCGGACGACGTCCGTATCGATGTGCTCTCGGAAGTGACGGCACTTTGCGACTCTTTTGCGCCGATCAATGAACGTGCGCTACTGGTCATCCCGCGAGATGAGGACTGTGCCGATGTCGTGCTGGCCTCACTGGGCCAGTTCTCGATCCGCTATCACCCGCTGAGCACCACAAGTCCCTACATCGTCGAAAGCCTGCGGGTCCTCGCCGGTCCCCTGACGGTCGAGACGATCAGGGCCGCCGGTCGCGCCAACCGCGCGACGGAGTCCATGTTGCTGTCCTGGCACCTCGACCGGATCGTCCGCTGCACGATCGACCTGGACACGAAGCTGCGACGCCAGGACTTCTGGCAAGCCCTGATGGTGCTTCGTTCCATGCAGGAGGAACTGCTGATCCTCTTCGCCGCCACCCACGGCGGCGAGCGACCGTATCATGCGTTCGACCAACTGGCGACACCCGAGCTCCAACATCGGCTAGGAATGACGCTGCACGTGTTCGATCACGCTGCCGCTCGAGCCGCGTTTGTATCGCTGCTGGATCTGATCGAGCAGGACATCCCGGAGTTCACTGCCGGGCAGCTCACGCTCAATCCGGCACAGCGTGAGGTCATCGCGGCGGTTCGACAACGCCTGAACCACGGCAACTGACTCACGGCGCCAGGCCCAATCGCTCGTATTGCTCAAGCACGCATCGTGCAACGCGTTGCACACCTTCGTCGATGTTCCACAAGCTTCAGGCTTGACAAACCGGCCATAACCCACTACGAATATTGTGAAGAGATTCACGAACACCCCGCGAAGGAGTGTCCGTCGTGGAATCCGACCGCAGCGCACCGACGCCCCAGCGCCTGCCGATCGTCGCCCTCCAGACCGGCATCGGCATCTCCATTGCCGGATCCGTCATGACCCTCATCGCCTTCCCATGGTTCGTACTGCAGACAACAGGCAGCGCAGCGAAGATCGGCATCACCTTGGCCGTCTGGATCCTTCCGGTGATCCTCTCGGGAGCGCTGGCCGGTCCGATCGTCGACCGGGTGGGCCACAAACACTCGGCCGTCCTTGGCGATCTCGGCGCCGGGATCTGCGTGGCGCTGGTTCCGACGCTCTACCACTCGGTCGGGCTCATCTTCCCGATGCTGCTGGTGATCGTCTTCGTTCGCGGGTTGTTCGACTTTCCGGCGCGTACTGGACGCGCCAGCCTGATGCCACGACTCGCCGATCTGGCCGCCTGGCCGCTGGAACGAGCCAATTCCCTCTTCGCCACCATCCAGAACCTGGCGCTGCTCGTCGGTCCGGCCATAGCTGGACTGCTGATCGCGCGCTTCAGCGCCAGTAACGTCTTGTGGATCGACGGGGCCACCTTTGGCTTCTCGGCCCTAATGACCGCTCTCTTCGTCCCGGCGGATCGGTCGGCCGAGTCGGCACGCGAGCCCTATCGGGAACGGTTGCTGGCCGGATTCCGCTTCGTCCGGCGTGATGAAGTGCTGCTGACGTTCCTCTTCTTCATCACCATCAACCGATTCCTGACCTCGCCCCTGTTCGACGTGGAGATGCCGGTCTTTTCGCGGCGCGTCTTCGGCAGTGCCGTGGCGCTCGGCTTGATGTCTGCCGGATACGGCGCCGGTTCGCTCGCTTCCTCCTTCCTGTTTGGCATCGTCGGCGCGCGACTGCCGCGTCGTTCCGTGCTGATCGGTGCGGTCCTCGCCACCGCCGTCACCATTGGCCTGCTCTCACTCGAGCCAGCACTCCCTATTGCCGTGCTGCTATTGGCAGTCACGGGATTCGCCGCCGGGCCAATTGGACCGCTCTACCAGACCGTGGTGCAGGAACGCGTGTCGAGCGACATGCGCGGGCGAGTCTTCGGGCTCGGCGGCGTGACCATGATCGCCATGCCGCTGGGCATGCTCGGCTCCGGCTTTCTACTGCAAGGGTTCGGTATTCGCGCCACGCTGACGCTGCAGGCCAGCCTGATCCTGATCGCCGCCGTGGCGCTCGCGTTAATCCCGGCGCTGCGCGCCGTCGACACGACGAGAGGGAAGGACGAGATTGACGTCACGCCGACACCAGCACACCAGATGGCTGAACGCACGACGGCAAGCATTCAATCAGACGTGAGCGACGACCTTCGCATCGATTCTGGAGGTGAACTGATGTCAGACCAACGGAACCGCAATCCGAGCAGAGGTTCTTCCGAAGAACCTCCCGAACATCCCATGAACAGACAGACGCGCCAGGGCTGGCTCGACGAGATCATTCAGCGCGCGGAGGCCGACGGCCAGTTCCGTAACTTACCGGGAGAAGGCAAGCCCTTGCCCGGATCGCACCCATACGAGTCGCTCGATGAATGGGCCATGGCCCATCACATCCTCAAGCAGTCGGGATTCCTGCCGCCGTGGCTGCAACTACGCAAAGAGGTCGCCGCTGAGAAAGGTGCGGTCGTCGCGGCGCTGGAGGACTATCGCCGTCAGCGCGTCCAACGGCATGCCGCCGACCCTGCGCTGGAGCGCCTGGCCGAGCGCTACGTCACGCTCGCCCGGGAGATCAACAAGAAGATCGACGAGCACAACGTCCTGCGACCGAGCGCCATGCCCGAGCTGATCCGCTTTCAGGAGGACGCCGTGAAGCGGTAAGGCAGTGGAGAGATGGGCAACGACAAAACGTGGCCGCCAACGGATAGCCGCGAGACGACTCATCGACGTCCACTCGGCAATGACGGAGGTTGACCAGTTCAGGCGTGCCCTCATCTCAGGTCGCCGGGGAATGATCGGGGTTGATCAATTAACTCGGTAACGCGTCAACAGTCGCCCGGGGCAGCATGGACGTCGCCGAATACGTTCGGCAGCGTCACCATGGACGCCCGGGAATCGTGGGGGTTGAGGAATTGATTGGGTAACGCGTCAACGGTCGCCCAGGGCAGATGGACGTCGCCGAATACGTTCGGTGGCGTCATCACGGTCGCCCGGGAATCGTGGGGGTTGATCAATCAGCTCGGTAACGCGTCAACGGCAGCCCGGCAATAAATTGGCCGGGCTAGCAGACGAAGCCCACTGAAGGGGCTGAACATCTGTATCAGTCGGGTAAGATTTGACAGTTCCCGAACAATGGTCAACGACTAGGATTGTGTTGCTGCACAACGAAAACAACCCCATGAGCCAGCATAAGGAGTTCACCCTTGTCACGATGGAGTTTGTTCTATCATCTCGTCTGGGCCACCAAGGATCGATCCCCTATGATTTCGAGAGAATGGGAACCTCTGGTTCACGCTCGGTTGCGTGAGGTTGCCGAACGCCATCAGATAGTCGTGCATGCTGTTGGCGGGGTCGATGACCACGTTCATCTGGCGGTTACGATCCCGCCTATCATCCCAGTTGCCACGGCGATCCAACGCATCAAAGGGGCAAGTTCACGGAGCATTCGAGAGGAGTTTGGAGAGGACTTTCGCTGGCAAAGCGAATACTTCGTCAGTTCGTTCTCAGAGCGTCACCTCATCCTGGTGGTGGATTACATTTCCAATCAACGCGTCCATCACGCTGACGGATCACTCTGGCCCACGATCGAACTTGATCCCCTCGCCGAGACAGGGCACGCTGACCGATGATCACATGTTGTCAGCCCCTTCAGTGGGCTTCGTCTTATCGGAGCCCCGGCTGGCCCCGCCTGGCCCGATCAGCGGATTGCCGACGCCGTCGACGTCAGCCAGTCGACCATCGCCCGGGTTCGCAAACAGGCCGTGCAGGACGGCATCGACGCGGCCCTCAATCGGCAAGCGCCCCGCCGCGTCTATCACCGCAAACTCGATGGCGAGCAGGAGGCGCAACTCGTGACCTTGGCCTGCAGCGACCCGCCTCAAGGGCAGACCCGCTGGACCTTGCGCCTGCTGGCCGACCAACTGGTCGAAATCGAGGTGGTCGACGCCATCTCCTATCAGACGGTGCGCCGCACGCTAAAAAAAACGAGCTAAAGCCCTGGCAGGTGCGCCAGTGGCAGATTCCGCCACGGGCAAAGCGCTGAATTCGTTGCCGCATGGAAGATGTCCTGGAGTGTTTACACGCAGACCGTACGATACGAGGATTGCCCGTAAGTTTGCTTTGATGAGGTCTCGAACCAGGTCTTGCGCGAAGCACGGCCTCCGCTGCCGCCGAAACCGGGGCAGCCGACTGCGCCAGGATAATGAATACGTGCGGGGGGGCGTGCGCAATGGCTTCATGATGGGCGTGCCGCTCACCGGCAGGCGGGAGGTCAGCGGTGACCGACCACCGCACCAAGGTGGACTTCGCGGCAGCAGATCGAGGAACTGCGTGGACGTCCACTATCCGAGGCGGAGTCGCAGCTCGTGCTGGTGATGGACAATCTCAATACACACTGGATGGCGTCGCTGTATGAAGGTTTTCCACCCGAGAAAGCAAGGGGATTGAGCGACAAACTTGGAGATCCATCACACGCCGAAGCATGGCAGTTGGCTGAATATGGCCGAGATCGAACTGAGTGTCTTGAGCCGTCAGTGCTTGAAGCGGCGCTTACCCAACGGCGTGGAGTTGGCGGACGAGGTGGCGGCGTGGGAGGCGGAGCGCAATCAGCAGGATGCGCGCATCGACTGGCGGTTCACCACCACCGACGCACGCATCAAACTCAAGCGACTCTACCCGTCACTTCAGGAGTAACGAACTACTAGCCCGGCGAATTTATTCCCGGGCGACCGTGATGAGAGCACACCTGAATTGGTCACAGACCAGCGCTCCCAACGGCAGCGGTTGCGCTACCCAACTGATTCTTCGACGGTAGCCGGCATCAAGCTATTGTGATCTCCTCTTAGCGCTTACCTGATCCCGCGCCTGCTCATCCCTACCAATGCTCAACCAGTCCCAGCGTGTACTCGGCTGCCTCTTGCGCATCGGGCCAGTTTTCGCGCGACGCGTTGAAGGCGATCGAGTCCAGCCCGATGTGCATCAGGTAACAATGAAGCCGGTCGTCGACATCGGTTACGTCAACATGCGGATCGGCTCGGAAATCGTCCAACAGCGTTTGCGCTAGATCGATCTCGGCATAGGTTGGGAAAAAGCGCTGGTAAAAGACGAACCACGCCACGTCGTAGAGCGCGTCGCCGAAGAACGACGAGCCCCAGTCGAGTACGGCCGTTACTTGGCCATCCGCGACCAGCACATTGCCGTTGACCAGATCCGAGTGCACCAACTGGCGTTGGTCAGGGCAACGTTCGACCAGTCGTTCGAACCGGCCCCAGAGCCGCTCGAACGCATCCATTCCCAGCGGTGAAGCGGCCAGCTTGGCGCGCCAACCTTTGATCAGGCTGCCCGCCGAGTCGTCCTTGTCGTCGAGCAGGAACAACTGCCAGGTTGGGTGCGGAGCTACGCCACCGGCATCCCAGATGCCGAACCCGCTCGTCTGCGACAGATCGACGGCGCGTACGCTCGCAACGTGCGCAGCAGCGAGGGAAGCGTGCGCTGCAGGTCAGCCGCGCCCAAGCGCTCGAGGTAGTCACCAGGCACGAAAGGCGAGATCGCGTAGAACTGCTCGCCTACCTTGCTACGAACAAGGATGTCGGGAATCGGCAGATCCGTGGCACGGAAACGAGCGGCGAATGCATCGCGTTCGAAGTTGTCGGCGAACCGGCTCCAGCGAATGACACGCTCGGCGCCGTCGAGCGTAAAGGCGTACGCCTGCGACCAGGCTCCCGCACCGATGCGCCGCACATTCGCGACGTGCGGGCCATACTGCTCCTGCAAGAAGCGGGATGTCTCGTCGAGAGATACTTCGTGTGACTGTGACATGTCCCGATTATAGGTGCGCCACGACCGCTCGCGACGGCTCTATTCTTCAATGGAGCTGGATGCTATTCTCGGGCTGCGACGCCGACTGGCGGGATGTTGTGGGCGAGTGGAGGTGTCTCATGCAGCTACCGGTCAACGCGGCCCTGCTCGTGGTCGACGTCCAGATTGCGATCAACCGGCCTGAGAAAGGGAGACGCAACAACCCGCAGGCCGATGAGAACGTCGCTCGCCTGCTCGCCGCCTGGCGCGGCACCGGTCGCCCGATCATTCACGTCAAGGACAACGCGCCGTCGCCCGACTCCGCGTTTCATCCCTCCAAACCGGGTAACGCCATCCAGCCCTACGCGCGGCCGTTGCCAGGTGAGGCCCTGATCGAGAAGGAGACCCACAGCGCCTTCATCGGCACGGACCTGGAAGCGCGCCTGCGTGATGTGGGGATCGATACGCTGGTCATCGCCGGATTCGTCACCAATCACTGCGTCGAGGCAACGGCGCGCGTGGCTGGCGACCTGGGATTCACTACCTACGTCGTCTCCGACGCGACCGGAACCCACGCCATGACCGGCCCGGATGGAGAAGTCTTCGACGCCGATCTGGTGCACGCGGTCTCGCTGGCCAACTTGCACGGCGAATTCGCCACTGTGGTCGATACGCAGACGGTGCTGGCTATGCTGGAGTCCAGAGAATACGGTCCCGCCGTCAGTCCACTCTCCGGCTAAACCGGGTATTCCTCAAATTAATTCGACTCGTCGATGAAGATGGTCCAGCGTTTCAGGGCGACGAGCTCAAGGATGCCGTTCCGGTACCAGGGGTCCTGGCTCATCGTCGCGCGCACATCATCTTCACTGTCGGATCGCACGACCAGCACGGCGCCACCCTCGTCCTCCAGCGGGCCGCCCAGGGTGATGAAGTGGTCATCCACCAGCGCGTCGATGAACGCCGCATGATCGTCCCAGAAGGGCTGCTCCCGCGCCCCTTTGCTGTGATCGCGGTTGGGCCCGGCCTTGGAGAGCAACATGTAGAACGATTTACCGATCCTGGTTTGCGCTTGGCTCGTCGCCGTTGTCTCTTCCGCCATGGGCAACACTCCTCCGTACCATTCAAGAAATGGACTCAACTATAGGTTGCCAGCAAACGCGCCTTGGCTGAAGATCCACTGAGACACGAAACACGGACGGAATTGGTTTTCACGTCGATTGCTCACGCACCGTCTGGAGCAGCAGATGACGGCATACACACGTCCCGAAGGTCTCACTCTCGACAATTGGCAAGAAGGACCCTGGAATCGCTGGGCCTACCAGCACGTCAGTCACCTGATCCCGACGGCGCGCATTAGTCGCGGCTCCGGGCCGATCGCTCCGCTCGAACGCCGCCCACGCGACCTGAGCGGCCTACGCTTCGAGCGCGACGATGGCTCCAACGTGACCCTGCATCAGATGCTGACCGAGACCTACACCGACGCCTTCGTCGTGCTGCACGAGGGAGCGATCGTCTACGAGCGCTATGACAACGGCATGCGCGACGGCACGCTGCACCTGTTCCAGTCGGTCTCCAAGTCGCTCACCGGCATGCTGGCCGGGATTTTGGTGGCCGACGGCCGTCTCGCATTGGAGCGACAGATCGGCGACTATCTGCCGGAATTGCGCGACAGCGGCTATGCCGACGCCACCATCCGCCAGGCACTCGACATGCTCGTCTCGGTGGCCTACTCCGAGGACTACGACGACCCATCGAGCGAGATGCAGCGGCAGGACCGCGCCGCCGCCTGGCGTCCGTTGTTGCCGGGAGACGTCGACGGACTCTACCCCTTCGCCGCGACCATTCGTAAAGATGCCGAGCATGGCCTGGTCTTTCAGTACTGCTCATTGACGACCGACGTGCTCGGCTGGGTGCTGTCGCGAGTGTCGGGACTCTCCTTCGCCGAATTGCTCTCGCGTGAGATCTGGTCGCGGCTCGGCTGCGAGCATGACGCGCTCATCACCATCGATCGCTTCGACAGTCCCTCGCCCAGCGGCGGCATCTGCACCAGCGCGCGTGACCTGGCTCGTTTCGGCCAGATGGTGCTGCGACACGGCTGGGCCAACAGCCAGCAGATCGTGCCCGCCGCCTGGATCGACGACACGCGCTTCAACGGGAATATGGAGGCGTTCGCGCGCAACCCGGAGAGCGAGGCGAGTCGGCCAGGCGGCGCCTATCGCAACTACTTCTGGGTGACAAATGACGAGCATGGCGTCTTCTACGGAACCGGCATCTACGGCCAGCACCTGTGGCTCGACCCAACTACCGATGTGGTGATCGCCAAGCTCTCCTCCCGGCCCGCCGCGCTGGACGACGCCCTGGGCGACCTGACCTTGCGCGGCTTCGCGGCGATTGCCCGGGAGTTGAGTAGATGAGAGACGGATGACCGCGCGTGACAGAAACTGGGCAGCCACAGAGGGCTGCCTCCACATTTACCCGTGTACGTTCGTAGGGCAGCCCTCTGTGGCTGCCCTCCGACTCACCGACGCCCCATGACACCACGGTCCACGCATTTTCGCCCGGCGAATGATGGTCATTGACGAATTGAGGTGGTAAACAGGGCTCCCAAGTCGCGGGGCTGAAGCCGCCGCGCTCGTTTTAGCGAAGCCTGCTGAAGCAGGCTGGGATAATACGAACATCGCAATGAATTGTCCAATTTCCACGATTCCCGGGCGACCGTATCCACATTCCCGATGTACTTCGTCTGCCACCATCATTCGACCGCTGGAAGCACCGGTATGCGCGCCATCTGACATGTTTCGCCCGTGAGGTCAACGAAACCTCGGCCATCCCGCCCAGATCCGCTTTGAACGCAAGAATCGGATAGTTCCTCCAGACCCCCCTCACTATGCTGCCACCGTGCCCTGAACAGGCCGAAGACTGCACAAATCATGAGGAGTTCTCCGATGAAGACGAATTCTCCCTATCGACCGGTGCTGGAGCAGACGCTCGGCCACGCGCTCGCCTATCTGGATGCGTTGGACAGCGCCTCAGTCGTGCCAACCGCCACGCTCGCTGAGCTACGCGCACGACTGACTCGTCCGCTCAACGACGAAAGCTTGGTCGCCGAACAGGTTATCGAAGACCTGGTGCACGACAGCGAAGGCGGGGTTATCGGCAGCGCGGGCGGACGTTTCTTCGGCTGGGTGATCGGTGGCTCCGTCCCGGCCGCGTTGGCTGCCGACTGGCTGACCTCCACCTGGGATCAAAACGCTACCCTCTACGCCTGCGGGCCGAACCTGGCCGTGATCGAGGAGATCTGCGGCGCGTGGCTGAAGGACCTGCTGGGGCTCCCCGCATCCGCCAGCTTCGCGCTCGTCAGCGGCTGTCAGATGGCGCACGTCACCTGCCTGGCCGCGGCACGTCACAGCCTGCTGGCGCGCCAGGGCTGGGACGTCGAGCGCCAGGGGCTGGCTGGATCACCGCGAGTTCGCATTCTCACCAGCGGTGAGCGGCATGGCTCCATCGAACGCGCGGTGCGTCTACTCGGACTCGGCACGGGAAACATCGTCGATCTGCCAACCGACGAGCAGGGTCGCCTGCGCGTTAGCGCGCTCGCCGATGCGCTCGAGGGCAACGCCAGCCAGCCGACGATCGTCACCCTGGTGGCGGGCGACCTCAACATCGGCGCCTACGACCCGTTCGCCGAGATCATCCCGCTCGCCCATGAGCATGGCGCCTGGGTTCACGTCGATGGCGCATTTGGGCTCTGGGCCAACACCAGCCCGCGCTATCGTTCGCTGTTGCGTGGCGTCGAAGGGGCCGATTCCTGGGCCACCGACGGTCACAAGTGGCTGAACGTGCCCTTCGACAGCGGCTACGCCTTCGTTGCCGATCCTGACGCGCATCGGGCCGCGATGTCCTATCGCGCCAGCTACATGACGCACGACGACGACGCGCGCGATGCGTTCGACTGGACGCCGGAGTGGTCGCGGCGCGGACGCGGCGTAACCACCTACGCGGCAATCCGCCAGTTGGGCCGCAACGGTATCACCGACCTGATCGAGCGCAGCTGCCGCCACGCGTCGGCAATCGTCACCCGCCTCGGTGAACTGGACGGCGCGGAGATCGTCTGGCAACCACAGGTGAATCAGGGACTGCTGAGGTTCCTCGATCGCCGGCCGGGCGCCACGGAAGCCGATCATGACCGCCGCACCGACGAAGTTATCGACGCCATCGCGGCCACCGGCGAAGCCTTCTTCAGCGGCGCAACCTGGCGCGGCAAACGCTGCATGCGCGTCTCGGTCGTCAACTGGCAGACGAGCGACTGCGACGTAGAGCGGGCGGTACAAGCAGTCGGAAAGGTGCTCGCATTGAGCCCGGGAAGCGAACGGCGGCGATGACTGACACCGACGGTCAACCTGCGGTCAGGTCGATATTGCTCAGATACCTTCGCCACCGGCATGCATTGCTGGCATTCACATGCCGGACGGTTTCCGCTTTGGCTTCAATAGGTCCCCATAGCCAAAGCCGTGAGTCATGTCTGAGCTTGAACATGTACTTGGTATCCTTCTTCTCATGAACAGACAACCTACCGTCTATCTCATTTGTGGATTTATCGGTGCTGGCAAAACGTCCTTTGCAAAGAGGCTGGAAGAAAGAACCGGTGCGATTAGAATCACGAAAGATGAGTGGTCAATTCGGCTCATTGGAAACGATCCCACAATCGATGGATATGCGGAGTGGGATCGCAAAATCTGTGGGCTAACAAGAGATTTTGCATTCTATCTCGCCGAGAAGGGTATGGATGTCATCATCGACGAGGGATTCTGGGCGAGACAAGAACGAGATGAGATGAAGCAAAGAGCGCGTGCGATCGGTGCCAAAGCCGTTATGTACTATGTCGATACGCCTATAGAAACGATACGGGCCAGAGTCTCGAGAAGAAATAGCCAT
This sequence comes from uncultured Chloroflexia bacterium, assembly GCA_963782955.1. GTDB lineage: Bacteria > Chloroflexota > Chloroflexia > Thermomicrobiales > Thermomicrobiaceae > CALAGB01. Next base: position 27,526 of record CAWALJ010000008.1, read on the forward strand.
CTCACCGATGATTCATTTGAGATCAGTCAGGAATTGCTGGACCGTTACCTCATGCAGTGGCAACCCCCGGGCGAGGACGAAGACTACATTCTCGCGAGTGACGTGAAGTAATCCGGCGGTCGTAATGGCCGGATTCTCAGAGTGAACGGTCCAACACCGGGAGGCACGCTGGCGGCCACAGGTGCCGCCGCTACGTCCATCCTCCGGCCTGCGCTCCTCTACTCCAGGAACTTCAGCTTGTCGACGATCTTGTCGACTGTCTTGCGTTCGGCACGGATCGCCATGCCGACCAGGTCCAGATCGGTCCGTGCGACCGCCTTGACCACGGCGCGATTGTCGACGTCGTTGGTGGTAACGAACATCTCTTTGGTGTAGATCGCCGGGGCCACATCCCGGCTGAGCGCGCGGTCCAGCGCCCTTGTCAGACCCGCGCTGTCGGCGCCGTACACCAGCACCGGCTGGGCGAAGAGGGGTGTGTAGGTGGTGCCGGAGCCGTCTTCGTAAGGCTGGCCGATGCTCTCCGGATAGCTGGCGGCGATGCCGCTGGACAGGAAGGCCGTCACGTTCACCTTCTGCCACGACTCCAGATCACTCCGAATGATGATCGCGATCTTGGTATCGAACTTCACCGATCCCCCTTCTCAGCGGTTGCTGCCAGACGAGCTGTCCACCACGTTCGCGACACTCTTCCTTAAGACAGAGACAATTGGCGTGGATGGATGTGAAAAAGCACGCCGGTCAGGGCTTGCGGCCGGCCAGCAACGCCAGCTCGCGCCATTTCCAATCGCAGTCGACCTCGCTAAACCCAAGCTCGCGCAGCCAGCGTAGCTGCGTTTCGAGATCGAGCAAAATGTTGCTCTCATCCTCTTCGCCACAGAGTGCCTGCAGGAAGCGCTCGTGCAGCTCCGGATTGGGCGAGGCGACATGCTCCAGATTGCAGAACACCCCGCCAGACTGCAGGCAACCGAACACCTCACCATAGAGGGCCTGCTTTCGCTGGTGGGTCAGATGATGAATGGCAAAGGAAGAAACCACGGCGTCGAACGGGCCCCACTCGACTGGAAGGGGCGACGCGAGATCGTGCTCGATAACGTCGACGTCGGCATTCGCCGCGAAGCGATGACGTGCCCGTGCCAGCATCGGAGGCGATGCGTCGACCGCTACGCCGGATGACCCAGGACGACTCGCCAGCACCAATGCCAGTAGGTGGCCGTCACCACAGCCAAGGTCGAGCACGCGCAATGCTCCGCGCGGCAGCCGCTCCAGTAGTAACGCTTCGCCGACTTCGCGGTGCGGTATCTGTCCCGCGATGGTCAGATAAGTGGTGGTCTTCTCTTCGGTATCGTACTCGCGCATGGTCCGAACCCTCCTCATGCGTCCTCTGTGAAGATACGATCATACCCGAGCATCAGGTCAGCGGGCAGGGCAGCGACCGCGATCGGATTCAGCCGGACGAACCGTGTCGGGATGCCGCTGCTTTGACACGTTTGTGTTGCGTGTCCGTGAGGTTTGGCACGCCTTTAATCTGCGGAGAACGCTAGCTTAATCGCAGGCGTGGCTGCGGACCTCACAACTCGTTTGTGTCGTATGGCTCGCACCCGTTCGCGGCCGCGCCAGGCACTCTTCACATGGTCGTCCGACGAGCCGGTGCTTGCCGCGGATTCGTAACCGACGGCTCGCCTTCGTGAAGGGAAAAGCCGTGCCGGGGTTCCTCACCGCCGTGCAGATCACCAAGGTCTATCAGGCAGGCAGCCGCGCTTCACGCGTCAACGCCCTGCAACAGGTCGATTTCGTCGTCGAACAGGGCGAGTTCGTCGCCATTATGGGGCCGAGCGGCTGCGGCAAATCCACGCTGCTCCACGTCCTCGGAGCACTCGATCGGCCAAACTCAGGAGAGGTACTGCTGCGCGACCAACCCTTCAGCAAACTGGGCGAGAAACAGCGGGCGATCCTGCGCCGACGCGAGATTGGTTTCGTCTTTCAGGCCTTCAATCTGATCGGCAATTTAACGGTCGCCGACAACATCGAGCTTCCCGCCCTACTAGCCGGTATTGGTCGATCCGAAGCGCGGCAGCGACGTATCCAACTCCTCACTGAGCTGGGTATCGCGGACAAGGCGGGCGTGATCCCATCGGAGCTTTCCGGCGGGCAGCGTCAGCGCGTGGCGATCGCGCGTGCCCTGATCAATCGCCCCTCGGTTTTGCTGGCGGACGAGCCGACCGGCAATCTCGATTCCGCCAGCACGCAAGAGGTGCTCGAACTGCTGCATCGCTATCACGCCATGGGACAGACGATCGTGATGGTGACGCACGACGCGCACGTCGCCGCGGTCGCCGAGCGCACCGTCAGCATGCAGGACGGCCGGATCGTCAACGACAGCGGCCGGCTTAAATCGCACCAGCTTCTCGTCGCGGCATCGAGCGAGGACTGACTGCCATGAGCGCGGTGCTGCGTAAAGCGCTGGCTGACTTGCGCGCCTTCCGCCTGCCGAGCCTGCTCATCTTTGTCATTATCGCGGCGGCCGCGGTTACCCTGACCCTCTCGCTCCTCATCCGTCAGAGCGCCGACGACCCCTGGAATCGGGCGTTCGCGGCCGCCAATGGCCCGGACGTCGTCTACTATGCGGGATCGGACGTCAACCTGAGTGAAGTCGCCAATATCGACGGGGTCACGCAGGTCTCGGACGTCTTCCCCACCTATTGGGATAGCTCGCTCATCCACAATGACGTCAAATACGAGATGGCCCTGTTCGGTCTCGGCCCAGAGCTGCCATCGGTCAACCGCCCGCTCGTTATGTCGGGAAGCTGGCTGAGCGCGGGTGGAGCCGATCAGATTGTGCTCGAGCAGTCGTTTGCGCGGGAGCTGGGTATTCACACGGGCGATCAAGTGACCGTCTCGACGGCCAGCGGCGTCAGCACCCTCACCGTCAGCGGACTGGCCGTCACCCTGGGGCGTGGCCCCTACCCCGATTGGTCGACCTCGGTCGCCTGGGTGCTGCCGGACACGCTGGCACGGCTGGCACCGGATCGATCGACTTGGGCCAACGCGATCTCGGTGAAAGTGGCGAATCCGGAGCTGAGTGGTTCCTACGCAACGAAGGTGAACGCTCTCTTCCCGGGCCAGCAGGTGTATGGCAACGACGACTGGCACGAGGTGCGCTCCGCCTTCAACCGCTGGAATCAGATCGCCTCGATCTTCTTTGGCGTCTTCAGCATCTTCGCCATTCTGGCAGTGGCACTCATCATCGCCAACGCCATCGGCGGACGCGTGCTGGCGCAATACCGGGAGATCGGGCTGCTGAAGGCGATCGGCTTCACGCCGGGTCAGGTGACGACCATCTTCCTGCTGCAACATCTGCTGCTTGGGCTAGCTGGCGCGCTGACTGGCATCGCGATCGGCACGCTGCTGGCTCCCTACTTCCTGGATCACACGGCCTCGCTCCTCGGCGCCCCAGTCACCGCCTCGTTCGACCCGCTCCTCTCGCTCGAGATCCTGAGCGGCGTGCTGCTGCTGGTGATCGTCTTCACACTCCTCCCAGCCTGGCGCGGCTCGGGCGTCAGCACGGTCGAGGCGATCACCACCGGTTTCTCACCTGCACAGTCGCGGCCATCCTTGCCCGCGCGGCTGGCGCTGCGGCTGCACCTGCCGCTGGTCGTCTCACTCGGGATCAAGGACGCGTTCTCGCGTCCCGCTCGTGCCATCTTCACCGTCGCGGCGCTGGCTATGACCGTGATCACGGTTACCTTCGCGCTGGGTACCGAGTCGATGATCGAGCAACTGGTGAGCAACCCAGCGCTGAACGGCGAGCCGTTCGACATGGTCGTCAGTCGGGACGGGCTGTCGGACCAGCAGACCCGCGCCATCCTGGCCGGGCAACCGGAGATTGTGGCGCAGCACTCGCGTGGTGAGATCGAGGCGCAAGCGCTGAACGTGCCAGGGGCCAGCGGTCCGGTCTCCTTCCAGACGCGCATTTTCGGCGGTGACTACCAAGCGTTCCCCTACGCCATCGGTCAAGGTCGCATGATGTCGGCGCCGAACGAAGCCATCGCCGGAGTCGGCCTGCTGAAACTGCTGAACGTCAAGATCGGGCAGAACGTCAGCGTGGTGATCGATCAGCAGCCGGTCACCTTCCATCTGGTCGGCCGGGTGGTCGAAAATGACGACGAAGGGCAGATTCTGATCATCAGCGAAGCGGCGATGAAGGCCATCGACCCGGGATACGTCCCGACACGCTACCTGTTGCTACTGAAGTCGGGCACCAACACCACAATGCTGCAGCAGACGCTGTTGCACGAATCGAACTACGCCTTAGGCGTCACCATCCGCTCGACCAGCACCCCGTCCGAAGTGACGACGATGCGTACGGTTCTCTTCGGCCTGAGCGCCGCGTTGCTGGTGATCGGGCTAGCGAACCTGCTCACCACCTCGCTGCTCAACGTACGGGAGCGCTACCGAGAGGTCGGCATGTTCAAAGCGATCGGCATGACGCCCATCCAGGTGCTGCTCAGCGTCATCTCGGGGGTGAGCCTGCTGGCCCTGATCGCCGTGGCGGGCGGCATTCCGCTCGGAATCTACGTCTACAAGGTGATCTTCCACTTTGTCGGTGAGCAGCAGATGCACGCTGACCCACTTCTCTACGCCGCCCCACACATCTGGTGGCTGGTGCTGCTGGTACCGAGCGCGATCGCTGTTTCCGCGCTGGCCAGCGCGCTGCCCGCCTGGCGCGCCGCGTCGGTCGACGTGGTCGAGGTGCTACGCGCGGAGTAATGGTTGATCTGTACCCCTAGGCTTCCAAAGTACCAGGTTCTCGCGTCTGGACATAGGTCTCGACGATGTCGATCGGGCGCTTCCCAAGGTTGCGATAGCCGAGGTAGGGACGCTCGGTGTTGTTGTGTCCCAGCCGCTGGTCAAAGTCGTCTTGCAAGGCATCGACGGTGTCAGAGTACTTAGTGGGGAAGGCCACCCGGAAGAACGCATCCAACGCGGTTCGATGGAAGCGTTCGACGAAGCCGTTCGTGTACGGGTGCTTGACCAGAAAGAACTCGACGGTGAGGGAACTAATACTGCTGAACTGGCCGAGATTCCCAAGTCGTTGCTGGGTCACGTTGGGTCGGCGAGGCGAGCGGCGCGGGCATATAGATAGCGCTTCTGGCGAAGGTTGAGGGTGCTCTCGGCAGCGGCCACGTAGGCATCGTGGGCCGCCACGTGATCGCCACTCCTCTCAAGTAAGTGTGCCCGAACGGCGTGAAGTCGGTGATCGTTCGCGATTCGTTGATCGGATTGCAGGACATCGAGGAGGGCCAGTCCGGCCGGCGCACCACGGGCCATGGCGACCGCGACGGCGTGGTTGAGCGCCACAATCGGGTTGTCGGAGATGCGCAGCAGCAGTTGGTACAGCTCAACGATTTGGGGCCAGTCGGTGGCCCCGGCACTCGGCGCCTCGTCATGAAGCGCCGCGATGGCCGCCTGGAGCTGATACGGGCCGACCGGCCCGCGCGGAAGCGCATCCGTAATGAGGGCAATCCCCTCGGTGATGAACGCGGCGTTCCAGCGGGTACGATCCTGCTCGTCCATGGGGATGAGCTCGCCGGACGGACCAGTTCGCGCTGGACGCCGGGCGTCGGTGAGCAGCATGAGCGCGAGCAGTCCTGCCACCTCGCTGTCGTTTGGTAACAACTGGTGGACCAAGCGAGTCATGCGAATCGCCTCGGTCGCGAGTTCGCCGCGGTGGAGATTCTTCCCTGCCGTGCTGCTATAGCCTTCATTAAAGATCAAGTAGAGCACGTGAAGGACCATGTGGAGCCGTTCGACGGTCTGTGGGGCAGTTGGCATGGCGAATGGAATGTTGCTGTCTTTGATGGCCTGTTTGGCTCGCGTGATGCGGCGCGTCATCGTTGCCTCGGGCACGAGAAATGCCCGGGCCACCTCGGCGGTGGTTAATCCGCCGACTGCCCGCAAGGTCAGGGCAATCTGGGACGCTGACGACAACGCGGGATGGCAACACATGAAAAGCAGAATGAGTGTGTCGTCCGCGTCTGTAGCCGACTGATCGGCGGATAGTGCCAGCCAATCCTCGGGCAGTGTGTGCTGGACGATCACGGCCTCCCGCCGCTGGCGGGCCTGTTCGCGACGGAGCAGGTCAATCAGACGGCGCGAGGCGACGGTGATGAGCCAGGCACGCGGGTTGCTCGGCACGCCCTCGTTTGGCCATTGGGCGGCCGCGGAGATCAACGCCTCCTGCACCGCGTCCTCGGCGAGGTCGAAGTGTCCGTAGCGTCGCACCAGGGCGCCGAGAACCTGCGGCGCCAGTTGTTGCAGGAGATCCTCGGGCACCCGATCAGTCATCGGAAGATCAGAACGCCAATTCGATGCGAGACTCAACGATGGGTCGCACGTCCGCGACCGCTGTGGCGGCATCAACCGGCCCGGGACACTGTGAGAGTCGAGCCGCGATCGCCATCGCGCGGTCGAAGCTCGCACACTCCACGATCCAGTAACCCGCAAGCACCTCTTGCGTCTCGGCATAGGGTCCGTCGGTCACGACCGGAACCCCGTTCTGCAGCTGGAGTCGACGCGTGTGGACTGGAGCGGCCAGCCCGCGCGTCTCCACCAGTTCACCGGACTCTTCCAACTCCCGATTGAACGCCTCCATGAAGGCGCCCATCGCGGCGAAATCCTCCGGAGACCAGGCCGGCATGCCACTCGCATTGCCCGACAGGGCGTCGTAATCGAGCTGCGACGCATAGGTCAGGATCATGTACTTCACGCGATGCTCCTCTCTGCGGGCACCTCCGTGGTGCCGTTCACCAGAGACGTCGAAGCTAGCCGGGCCATTCGGACATCCTCCGACGCGGAACCGAGTGAATTAAGTGTGCGTCATCGCGAAGGATCCGCCCATGTCCCATAACGGACGGGTCGGTCGCACTCGAACACAGAAGCACCTCGCGTGTCGGCGATCGAAACGCGTCATCGTTCCAAGGTAGCCGACCATGCTCGGTCCCCAAACGCCGAACCCTCGACCGACCCGTTTCCGTTTCTCTCGAGGACCTCATCCCGGACGATCACTTCCACCAGCAACTTGACGCCACGCTGAACTTGTCCGAAGTGTGCGACCGGGTCGCGGTCGGCTCTCGATCGACCCCGGTCGACCAGGTTCTTGGGGAGAACGATGTGGGCTCCCATCACCTTGTCGCTCATGGCATGACCTCACTAACTCTCGGATCACGTGCGGCCTCCAGCACATTGAACTGCGCGCTTGTGCCACGCGACGTTGAGCCTCGCCACGCCATTACGGTCCCTGGCCCGGCGGCTCCAGAATCGTGACGTCGACCAGCGGTGTGACGTGCTCCTGGCTGCTGTCGACCGCCTGTTGGATCGCGCCGGTGATGCGCCGCTTGAGCGCCTGATCGCTCGCGCTGGCGCTTGACTTTCGTTGGGCAAAGACCTGGATCAGTAGTGTGTTCTGATGCTGGATGTTCGCCCGGGTGAAGGTGACCGTGGTCGACGCCGCGTCGACGCTCGACTCCTGCTGCATGGTGTCGAGCACCGTCGCGCGCACGCGCTGCTCGACCGTGGTGCGTTGCAATGTCGGCGAGGCACTGCCAAATTGCACCAGCATCAATCCGGCCAGACCAGCGATTGAGACTCCCAACGAGAGCCAGACAACCCAGGGTCGGCCGCGACTGTAACGCGGCCCGGACGGACTGAGGCCAAAGAGCCGGAAGACCACCGCACCGGAGAGGTTGATCCCGACCAGTTGCAAGCCGAGCAGGAAGGCACCGCTCAGCACCAGTTGCCAACGCCCCATCACCGTCGCCATGCCGATCAGTCCGGCCGGTGGCGACAGCGCCGCCGCGACCAGAATGCCGATGGCCGCCCCGGAGACCAGGCTGCTCCGCTGCGACTGTGACAGGCTCAGCGCGCCGGCCGCGCCGGCCGCCAGTGGCAGCAGTACCGAGGTGGAGGAGATGTTGGCGGTACTGGCCATGTACTGCGTCACCGCCGACTGGTGAAAGATGAGGGTGAACAGACCTGTCACGACGCTGGTCAGGGTGAGGGCCGCGGCGTAGCGCACAATCGAATGCCACAGGAGCGAGAGATCGCCGCGTGCCGTGGCGATGGCGCTATTCATTGCCGGACCAGCGAACGGTGCGATCAGCATCGCCGCCACCAGCAGGAAACTGCTGTTCAGCAGCAGGCCGAGCCACACCACCACCCCGGCCGCCGTCGCGTACCCGAGGAATCCCTGCCAGGAGCCGATCGACTGCAGCCCCGCGATCAGGATCTCCATCGGACTGCGCGGCGTCACATCGACCGCCTGTTGCGCCACCTCCGACGCGGGAGGCTTGAGCGTCAGTACGCCGCTCGGCAGCACCGAAGCATGCAGATCGTCGATCGATTCGATGGAGCTGAGAAACGGCCCAACGTTCTTGTTCGGCAGGTGGACTACCACCAGATCGAGTTGCTTGCCGCCGGTTCCCTGCGCGTCGGACATGCTCAGGTTGATCCCACGACACGCCTCTGCCGAGCGAAGTACCTCTTCACCTTGACCGTGTGGAACGTGAACGAAGACCTGGCGCACATCGACTCCCTGGACTGATGGAGGTGAAGCGTCAGGCTTCAACCCACTTCGGGGAGTCGCAACGGGCATTCCCGCGGTCGATACTGACCCATGCGGTGACGCGAGATTCTGGGAAGGCTGAAGGCTCACATGCCAGCTATGCGGCGGTACCCGCCACACCAAGTAGCGGTACGCAAATGGTTACTGGCACGTGACGTGTGTTAGCAGAGCGTGAGTGCCTGGTGTCGCCCAGGCATTCGCGCGTCCATACGGGTTCGAAGGTGTCCGGCACGAACTGGCTCGTGACGAATGCGACTCGTGTCGTCCACGCAGGAAAGGAGTGGATTCCGGTTCATGCCTCGACGCATCGCCTGGATTGATGTAGCCCGAGGAATTGGCATTATCCTCGTGGTCATCGGTCATACCAGCCTGACAGGTCCGTTCAGGCAAGGGTTTTACGCCTTTCACGTTCCTTTGTTCTTCTTCATCTCGGCGTTCCTGTTCGATTTCGGTCGATACGCGCAGAACGCGCGCCTCTTCCTGAAACGCCGTGCGCGCCGTCTGCTCGTCCCCTACTTCGCGGCGGCTCTTTTCTCATTCATCGTCTGGAAGATCCGGCGGACGAACCTGTGGACGATTCATGCGACGTCGCCGCTCCAGGCGCTGCTGGGGATCCTGCGCGCTAACGGCTCGGGTGGGCTGGCGGCGCTCAACATTCCGATCTGGTTCTCTGGTCGGTCTCTTCGTGGCCGAGGTGATCTTCTTCATCCTGCTCATGGCCGTGGGGCGACGCAGCCTGCCGCTGCAGATCACGGTCTTTCTGCTGGTCACGCTGACCGGCTGCGCCATCGGGGGCGACCGCTGGCTTCCCTGGAGCTTTGACGTGGCGCTGGCGGCGCAAGGGTTCATGTTTGCCGGGTTTCAATTCCGCAAGTTGATCGATTCCGGAACCATTCGCCCGCGGCTGCACTGGCTTCCGCTGCTAACGGTCATTACCATCGCCAGCCTGGCGTTCAATCAGCACGTGGATATGAATTACCGCACGTATGGGGATTGGTTCCTCTACCTGCTCTGCGGCACGAGCGGATCGCTCATGGTGGTCTGGATCTCGGCGGCGCTGGCGAGGGAGACGCACATCGCGCGCGTGCTGGGCTACGTGGGACGCAACTCGATCATGATTCTGGTGCTGCAGTTCCCGATCGGGTTCATGGCGATCAACGTCGCCAACGAACTGAGCCGGTCACGACCCTTCGTCATGCGGCCATACTGGTGGCTGTATGCGCTGGCCGGCATTCTGCTGCCGCTTCTGGTGGCGGAGATACTACGCGGACTCAAAACTCTGAGAGGGATCATTCGCACCCAGGTACTCGAAACCGGCTCGGCCACCGGCGACTAAGCGCTCACGGGCCGCCCGATGCTGACGCGCTCTGGCTGAATGGCCCGTGAACGGTTGGCGCTAATGTCCGCCGAGATAGCGCTGGAAGAAGGCGATCGTCTGCGGCCAGACGATGTTGGCATAGGCGCTGGCGTGCTCGTTCCCATTAAGGATGCGCAGTTCATGCGGAATGCCGAGCGACTGCAGCTTGTCCGCCATGATCGTTGCCTGATCCAGCGGCATCAGCTCGTGCGTGCTGTTCACGATCAGCATCGGCACCGTCTGCTGGTCGCAGTGATCGACCGGCGAGTTCATGATCCACTGCGCCGCGCAATCGGACGAACTGCAGCCGATATAGTTCGTCGCCGCATGGATGGTGTGATGCGTCGAGAGCTTGAGCAGATCCGACTGGCCGGAATAGGAGACGACCGCGTTGACCCGATCCGCACCGGGCGTGCCGGTCGTACCCAGCATCATCGCCAGATTGCCGCCCGCGCTGTTGCCGAGCGCGCCAACCGCGGTGGCAGTGACGCCGTAATTGGAAGCGTGATCGCGCACCCAGAGGACGGCCAGGCGCACATCATCGAGCGCGATCGGCGCATGCCAGTCACCCCCAGGTGGCGCCATGCGATAGTCGAGCACGAACGAAGCGATACCCGCTTTGGCCAGGTTCTGACCCTCGAAGGCCAGGCGGCTCTTGTCACCGTAGGCCCAGCCGCCGCCATGGATCACCACCACGGCCAACTTGCTGCCGCCGTCGGGCACGTAGGCGTCGAGCAGCAGCGATTGGCCGCCAGCCTCACCATATTGGACGTTATGGTAAACGGTCATTCCCGCAGCGTGATCCACCGAGTAGACGGGAACGGGCGTACCAGCCGCGGCCTCCGCGGCACGACCAGTAATCGTTTTGTCAACGCTACTCTTGACGGAATCGGCGACTCTTTTGCCAGCAGCGGCGGCCGACTTCGGCGGGGCGAGTTGCTCCGGTTGCAGAGTGCCACCGAGTAGCACGAAGACCGTGAGCGCGGCGGCGCCGACGAACACGAGGACGAGCAACGCCAGGCGGCGCATGGCTCCCAGACTCCCATTCCCTGTCGCGCGTACAGGAAACGCGGGTGCCACCAGCACACCCACGCGTCCACCAATCTGCTCTGTTGCTCGGGCCGGAGTGGCCCGGTCATCTCAATATACGCTGCTCACGCCGTCGTCAGATTCCTGCTCGGAACGTCCGCCCGGCCGTTCATTGAGACGTGGCTAAGCATACGCGAGGCACGAATCGGAAACCACATTTATGTTAGGCAAGATGAGCAGGAGATCGACGCCAGTCAACGGCAACGAGGGTAGCCGCGTCATACCCGACACACGCAAAGTCAGGCGGAGACTTGCTGTCGCTCTGTTGTCTCGTGATGATTGCAGTGAAGCTGACGATTTTCTCTTCAAGGATGCAGAGGTGCGTGATGTCAGAACGGGACGTTGGACGATTCAGCGATTGGGGCTCGAGCTACGACGAGCACTGGCTACAGCCACGCTTCTTCGGTCCGGTGCAGCAGGCTACGCTGCGGCGCGCGACTCTCCTGGTTCCCAAGCCCCGACGTGTGCTCGACGTCGGCTGCGGCACCGGCGCGCTGCTGCGCCAGGCGCGTGAGTACTTTCCTGAGTCTGAGCTAGTCGGGGTGGACCCGGCGCGAGGAATGATCGCCACGGCACGGCAGCGCTGGAATGGTGGCCAGACGCCGGAGTTCATCAACGCCGCCGCCGAACATCTGCCGTTGGCCGACGAATCGTTCGATCTAGTGATGAGCACGATCTCCTTCCATCACTGGCACGATCAGCAGGCCGGCATACGGGAGATCCGGCGGGTGCTCGCTCCGGAGGGCAAGTTGCTTCTTGCCGATTTCGTGGCGGTCTCGTGGCTGCGGCTCTTCTTCGCCATCGGGCGCGTCCGGAATCGGTTTCACACCCGACTGGAGATCGAGGAGATGTTCCGCCATGCGCGGCTACTGCCGGGTGGGTTTGAGACCGCCTTCAACACCAACGGTATTCCCGTCGTCTCATCGATCTACGCCGTGCGACTCTGACCGGACGACGTCAGAGCTTGGCCAGCACCTCTTCGCGCCGCCAGGTGGCCGCCGCGAAGACAGCCAGCAGCGTATCGATGGTGAATATCCCCAGAATCACCAGCACCAGGGCGAGCGTGCCCCAGCTTTGAAGCTTGTAGCCGAGTCCGACCACGGTTCCCCACATCGGCAGTAGCGCCAGGCCACTCACCTGCTGTGCCGTGTTGAAGGTCCGTACCCGCGACGAAATCAGGCTGGCGACCGTGGCGGCGAAGATCGAGGTACCGGGCACCATCGCCACCATGCCGATCGAGACGGTTGGCGGCAACAGGCGCAACGTGTCCGTGCCGGCAAAGACGACGATACTGGTGATGTAGGTCGCTTCAGCTACAATCGAGAAGAGGGCCGACGGGGCGATCGCTCCGATCACCTTACCGCCAAAGATCGCCAGATTCGAGGCCGGTGAGGCGAGTAACGGGGTGAGCACCCCCTGCTCCTTCTCACCCGCGAACTGTCCGCAGGCGATGCCGACCGCCGCCGATGAGGGCATCATGCCGATGATCAGCAGGTAGATGGTCAACACACCGACCAGGGACGAGCGGTGCGTCTCGATTCCCCCGTTCGCCGTGAGCGGCAAAATGGTCGCGACGACCAGCACGATGGGCAGCGCCAGGGCGAAGAAGAGGCTCATCCAGAGCGTCATGCGATCCCGCAATGCCTCGAGCGCGCCACGACGCGCGATCAGCAGCAGCACTCGCGGGCCAGAGGGAAGCCGGTGCTCTTCAACGACCGACGTGTTCAGCAATTTCGACGTCTCCGCCATTGGCCTCATCCCTCCCGAACAGCTCCCGCCAACGCCGAAACCGGTGCAGCGTCGCCTGGCGCAGACTCGTGCTCTTCAACCATGGCGGCGTAGACCTCTTCCAGCGTTCGCGTCTCGCATGATACCGAGACCACCTGCGCGCCGATCTCGACCAGATCCCGGATGACCACCGGGTTCACCTGCTCCGGATGGCGTGTACGGTAGACCACCAGGTCGCCGGACGGCTCGTCGATCGATTGCGGTTCGATGACGTCCGCGCGGCCGGTGACGACCTGAGTCGCGGCCGGGCAGCGACTTGCCAGTTGAATGCGCACCAGCGTATCGGGCGAGGCGTTCGCGCGAAGCTCCGGGGGAGCGCCGTAGGAAACGACCTGACCGCGACGGATGATGGCGATCTCGTCGGCCAGTCGCTCCGCCTCGCCAAGGTCGTGCGTGCAAAGAATGATCGAGCGCTTGGCGTTCTTCAGGCTGGTGATCAGGTCGCGCACCGAACGCGCGGCGATGGGGTCGAGCCCAGACGTCGGCTCGTCGAGAAACAGGGCCGCTGGCTGATGCAGCAGCGCCCGGGCCAGCGCGACCTTCTGTTTCATTCCTTTGGAGAATCCGACCATGCGCTCTCGACGATGATCGCCCATATCGAAGAACTCGATCAATTCGTCGACCCGCAAGCGTCGCGTTTGACTGTTCAAGCCATAGATCTGACCGAAGAAATCGAGGTAGGCAGGCATGGTCATCTGCGGGTAGATACCGGGAACGTCGGTGACCAACCCGATGCGAGCCCGCACAGCCGCCGGTTCGTGCCGCACATCGTGGCCAGCCACGACGGCGGTGCCGGAACTCGGCCCGAGCAGCCCGGCCAACATGCGCACGGTAGTGGTCTTTCCCGCTCCGTTCGGCCCCAGCAAAGCCAGAATCGAACCGTCTGGCACGGTGAGCGTCAGGTCGTCGACGGCGACGAACGCGCCAAAGCGCCGCGACAGCGCGGTTGCTTCGATCATCAGCGATCCTCTTCGTTGGCTTACGGCATCCAGTTACGCGCAAGACGCACGATTCGGTAGCCACGGGACGTGGATGCCTCCTTTCGATTGTATCGTCTGATGCCGCCGCACCGGATGAGACTTTCGTTCGTTTCTGCCTAGAGTGATCGGTGCGCGCTGGTCCCCTCGTTCAGGAGGTCGGCGGCAGGGAAGGGAATTGGCTCATGCCGCGCGGGTGGACGCGAGTCATCGCGATACTGGTTGTGCTCTCGGCGTTTCAGGCTTCACTCTTCATAGGGCCTGGCTCGGTCGCCAAGGCCGCGACAAACGATGCTTCATCGATCTTTAACTGCGTTCAAGGCTCCAATGGCACCTGCGGCGATGTCGCGGTGATCGGGCTCGGCGATTCGATCGCCTCCGGTCACGGTCTGTCCGACGACGGCTCCGCCTGCCAGCGCTCGCAGCGGGCCTACCCCTACAAGCTGGCGGCGCGCATCAAGACCGAGCTCGACCGCAACGCCAGCGTCACGCTGCTGGCCTGCTCCGGTGCCACGACGCTAAAGCCGAGCGACCAGACGCTCAGCCAGTCGCCCGACGAGTGGATCAATAATCAGATCGCTGAAGCCAATCAGAAGATCGCGAGCTTGCCGAGTGATGAACCGGTGATCGTGACCATCAGTATCGGCGCCAACGACCTGGACTGGACCAGCAAGTACCCGCTGATCTTCGGCACCAACGATACACAGCTGAAGTCGACGGTTAGCAGCATCGCCAGCCAGGTCTCGTCAGCACTGCAGCCGCAGCTCGAGAGCCTGCTGACGCACGCCAACGTGCACGTGGTGTTGACCAGCATCCTCGACCCGGTCAACCCAACCAGCGTCTATTTCGTGGCGTCCGGCGGTACCTGCCAACCAGTTGGGACGGTCGACTGCTATGCCCGCACGGTTTCGACGCTCACCACCCTCAACGACGCGCTCGATAACACGGTCAAGGCGGTTCAGGCTCTGCCGACCATCGGCAGCCGCATCAGCTTCACCACCGGCCTGTTCGATTTGTTCCAGCAACACTTCTCGCCCGCGCCCGGCTGTGGCGGAACTTCGGTCGAAACGAGCTGGGTGCAAGCACCAGCGACTCCGAGCCTGATTCCGAGCTTCAACGGCAACGATTGCTTCCATCCCAACGCCGCGGGCGCTCAGGCCTATGCCGACAGCATTCTGCAGAGCCTATACGTCAGCGAAGGATTCTCCACTGGCGATCTGACGGCCATGCAGAAGGTCTGGGAATCGACCGACAGCGTGGTGGCGAATCAGACGGTCAATCGCACCTGGATCTGGGGACCAAGCGCGAATACCGCCTACGTGATCGAGCCCTACCAGCAGAGTGGTCAACCTGCCGGAGCTCCGACCCAATGGCGCGTGGTGCAGTACTTTGACAAATCGCGCATGGAGATCACCAACCCGAACGGCGACCCCAACGCGCAGTGGTACATCACCAACGGTCTGCTGGCTGAGGAACTGGTGACCGGCCGCATGCAGGTCGGCACCGACGCGTTCGTGCAGCGCAGCCCGGCCGACGTTAACGTGGCAGGTGATCTGAACGATCCCAACGGTCCGACCTACGCCAGTTTCAACCCATTGATGGGCTACGGCGCCATCCCGAGCGGCTGGAAGATCACCCAGACGGTCGATCGAGCCGGAACTGTGACTGACGAACCTTCACTCGCCTCCTACAACGTCACGTCGGTGGACGTCGGCGCACCGACCAAACACAACGTCGCCTCGGTCTTCTGGGACTTCATGAACAGCAGCGGCCCGATCGCCCAGAACGGCCAGGTGACCGAGGGCAAGCTGTTCCAGAACCCGTTCTACGCCACGGGCTATCCGCTCACCGAGGCTTACTGGACGCATGTGCTGGTCGGTGGCGTGCAGAAACTGGTGTTGGTGCAGGTCTTCGAGCGCCGGGTGCTGACCTATACGCCAGACAACCCGACCGGATGGAAGGTCGAGGCGGGCAACGTCGGCCTGCAGTACTACCAGTGGCGCTATGGGGAGTGAGGGGGACGACTCACTTTAGATCGAGATCTCGATGCATAAGCACAACAAATGTTGGTGCATCCGTCGAAAGTCCCTGAAGGACATCCTGCACTGAACGTTTTGGATTCTGAAGTGCCGCAGCCTGTTCCCGAATGACCTGCGCCATGATGTCAGGAGAGAAGACGACGAGGTTCGTCAGGAAAGTGTCCGGAGATTGGGCTTCAATCGAGTATTCACGCATTGATTCCGTTGGGAAATCCTTCAGATTAGCCGTAACAATCACCGGTGATCCGGAGACGACGGCTGCTGCCAGCACGTGACGATCTTTTTCATTATTTGTCATGTGCAAAACGAGTGGCTCGTATCCTTCGACCAACGCCTCTTCAAATGCCTCACGCATAAGCAGAATTCGTCGCGCCGCGCGATCGGGAGGCATCATTCGAGCCTGGACAAGGTTGCGCTCTACTTCGGCAAGTATTTCATCAGTCCAGTGGATTCGGTATAGGCCCTTTTCAGCAGCTCGAAGTAACGCATCGCAGAGCGGAGCTGGTATGAGCACACAAGCATCGAGAACTGCGTCAAAAGGCAGTTGCGCACCTGGTGACGTCACAAATACTGGCCTAGCTCCTCATTGAGTTTGGTCAATTCATCAAGCTTTGAACGCCGCGTTGAATCGCGCTGTTGCCTGTACTCGAGGAGATCGCCTAGCTTAATCCGCCGGTGAGTGCCGGTCTTAGTGAATGGAATCTCGCCACGTTCGAGCAGTCGCACCAAATACTGTCGTGAAACGTTGATAAGATCGGCAGCCTGCTGCGTCGTCAGCTCTCGGTGTACCGGAACAATAGACACAGCCTCACCACGTACCATCACATGCACAGCCGAGCGAATCACGCGCAAGACGGATTCGGGAAGATCAACAATCTCTTCCCCAGAGGATGTGACAAATTTGACCGCCAAAACCTCGTTCTGACCGTACAGATCATCGATGTGGTCCAATGTTTCGTGTTCTTCGTCACGAGCGAACACCGGTTCTCGTTCTGGAGCACTTGTATTCATTACAATCAGATCTCCTGGTAACACGGTCTCGTTGGTATCATCGTAGCCAATAAACGCTATAAACGCAACTCATTCATCTGGACGTTCACCCCGCAAATCGAAGAGGGCAGAGCGTCCATAGGCTCAAACCTTCCGACAGCCCCGAAGTCGATCACAGAGATGTTCAGCCCCCAATCTCCCTAGCCAGCTTCTCCGCCACCATGACCGAGGGCAGGTTGGTGTTGGCGCGCATCAGGGTCGGGAAGATCGAGGCGTCGCAGATGTAGAGGTTTTCCAGACCATGCACTTTACCGCTGGCGTCGACGACCGCTTCCGGATCACTCGCCGGACCCATGCGACAGCTGCAGGCCGGGTGATAGTCGATGCCGACGTAGCGCCGGATGAACTCCGGCACGTCGGCTTTGGCAATGTGGTCCGTCCCGGCGCGACGCTCGACATCCAGCAGATCGGCCCGTGGCGACTGCGCCACGATCCCCTGCACGATCTCCAGGCCGTCGGCCAGTACCGCCAGGTCGTATCCCTCCGGATCGCTCAGATAGCCGTGGTCGATGCTGAGCGTGGCGTGCGGGTCGGCCGAAGTCAGCTTCACCGCGCCGTGCGAGCGTGGCGTCATGGTGGCAGCGGCGATGTGATAGAACCAGCGGCCGGTGCCGGCATCTCGACGGCTCAGCGAGTAGACGTGCAGGTCGAACGCCTCGCCACAGCGGCTGCTGCGCGTCTTGGCCAGTGCCTGCTCGTCCGGCAGCCAACCGGTCGACTCGAAGGCGTCCATCGCTTGATCGAGCCGCTCGTTGCCCCAGAACTGCAGCGGTATGGTGGAGTGATCGGTCAACCGTTTGCCCACTCCCGGCAACGCATGCACTGGCGTGATGCCGAGCGGTTTCAACTCTTCGGGATCGCCGACGCCGGAGCGCAGCAGCACGGCGGGTGAGCCATAAGCCCCACCAGCCAGCACGATGCGCTTCGCCGGAATACGCATGCGCAAGCCATCTATGATCGCCTCGACTGCCACTGCCCGGCCAGACTCCACCTCCACGCGGTCGACCAGCGCCTCGCTGACGATCTCCAGATTCGGCCGATCGCGCGCCTCATCCAGGTAAGCGAAGGCCGCATTCCAGCGAACGCCGTCGACGATGTTGACCGGCGCCAGGCCAACTCCCTCCACGGCATCCGGATCGTTCAGGTCGTCGACTTCAGGAATGCCGCTCGCGACAGACGAAGCAATGACAGCCGCCTGGAACGGCGTCGCCTCCGATGCATCCGGCTGGCGCACGCGCATCGCTCGCACCGCCCGCTCGAAGGCAGGTTTCACCGACTCCCAATCCCAGCCCTCGTTACCCAACTCGGCCCAGTGGTCGTAGTCGCGCCGGTGCCCAAGACGCACGATGCAGCCATTGTGCGCCGACGATCCCCCAAGAATGCGACCCCGTTCGAAGGCGCGCGGAGTCGTGTGCAGCGGCTGAAGCAATCCCGCATAGCCCCAGTCATGAGTCAGGCCGAAGCGTCGCGCGTCGAGCATCTCCTGCGGCCAGCGACCGGCGCTATACGGACCGTAGTCCGGCCCCGCTTCGAGCAGGACGATATGCAACGCGGTATCACGGGCGAGGATACCGGCCAGCGTGCACCCAGCGGCGCCGCCACCGACGATCAGGACGTCGATACCTCTGGTCGTGCCTGCTGGTTGGCTCATGGCGCGGCTCCCTTTCCCTTGAGCGACGATTCAGTGGAGGACGGTGAGGTCGTCAGCTTGCACCGTGACGTGTGGCGCGTCAACGGCTGGCCGCACTCGCCCCGCCACCTCAGTGAGACGACAGGATTGTCATCTACTAGCGTACGTACGCACCAATAGCTTGCAGGAAAGCACACGCAGTGCTCTCGCCGTAGACAAGACGCACATTCGCAGGCGCCTGTAAGGGACGCACTGCTGTGCGCCCCTTACAGAGTTTTGTAGCGTACGTACGCGAACTAGTGGATCAGACTGTGTACGTACACTCTCGATCTATCCGGCTGGGTGCGGCGGCGGTGTGCCGAGGTTGTCGGCTCCGCCAATGCCTGGCAGTACCGGATCCAGGTACGCCGTCTCGCCATGCAGCGCCTCGTCCAGCCCCAGGTCTTCCTCGACGTCAGCCACTCGCACCGGCGTGACGTGGTTGATCAGCCAGAGCATGCCGTAGGTGAAGGCGAACGCCCAGACGGTCGAGAGGAGCACAGCCGCGCACTGCTTGAAGAAGAAGGCCGGGTGACCGGCCAACAGGCCGTTGGTGCCGTGCGGGTTGAAGCTGGTAGTGGCAAAGACGCCCAGCAAGACGATACCCAGGAATCCGCCGACACCATGCACGCCCCATACGTCCAGCGCGTCATCCCAGCCGAGATGGTTTTTCAACGACACCGCACCATAGCAGACGAGCCCGGCCGCCATGCCAATCACCGCCGCGGCCGCGAGGCGAGACGTAGCCCGCGGCCGGAGTGACGGTCGCCAGCCCGGCCACCGCGCCGGTCAACAAGCCAAGGAACTTCGGTTTCTGCTCGAAGATCCAGCCCACAATCAGCCAGCTAACCGCGGCGAATGAGGCGGCCAGGTCGGTGTTGACGAAAGCCACCGCCGTAACCGAATCGACGCGGAACTCGCTACCCGCATTGAAGCCGTACCAGCCGAACCAGAGGAGGCCGGTGCCGAGCGCCACCAGCGGGATGCTGTGCGGCCCGGCGTCTATCACGCGCCGCTTGCCGACGAAGAGGACGGCCGCCAGCGCCGCGATTCCGGCGATGTTGTGCACCACGATGCCGCCTGCGAAATCGAGCACGCCCCAGTCCTGCAGCATGCCGCCGCCCCAGATCATGTGGACGAATGGGAAATAGACGAACAGCAGCCAGGCGGTCAGAAAGATCATGTAGGCCTTGAAGGTGACGCGGTTGGTGAAGGCACCGGTGATCAGCGCCGGGGTGATGATGGCGAACATCATCTGATAGGCGAAGAAGACCAGCAGCGGAATGGAATTGTTCGGCGACGGCGTGGTCAACGAAACGCCGCGCAGGAAAGCGTGATCGAGATTGCCGATCACCCCGCCGACGTCGCCCGAGAAGCAGAGCGAGTAGCCGACGGAGAACCAGATGATCGTGGTCCAGCCCATCGAGACGAAGCTCTGCATCATGATCGCCAGCACGTTCTTGCGTCCGACCAGCCCGCCGTAGAAGAACGCCAGGCCGGGCGTCATGAGCATGACCAGGCTGGTACAGAGCAGCATGAAGCCGGTGTTACCGGTATCGAGACCAGGCATAACCCCTCCCATCAGGGAATCGCGGTGACCAGCCGTCCGGTGACGGCTGGAGTGGAGATGTCGATCATCATGCGTCAGGATGGGGAAAGACGCAATCGAGAATGCGGCAAGCGATTCATGCGCAAGGAGCAGACGGTAGATCGGCACCAACGGCGGCAACGGAACGGAGAAGAACGACGGGGAGGATCCAGCCTCTCCCCACCGGATCACATTCGATTGGGCTCAGTCGATCGTTTCTCGAAGCTGGTAATCGCAGTCGTGCATGCGCCTCACTCGCGCGTCTGACAATACGGTGCTTGATAGCGCATGAATGCTGAACTAAACTTAGTGGAGTTTCACGATCAACAGTTGCCGCCGTTCAGTGTGTCCCTGCTAGAGAGTAGGAGCGACGGTTCACCTTAAAATCCTCCCATTGAGAGCTGTGATCCTGGCCTGAACGACCCTTTGCCAACGGTTGTTCGTTCGAGAAAGGACCTTTGCAATGACCGCACAGTGGACCACTCAGGTTTCAGAATCCGACGCACGCTCCCTCACCGAGAAACTCGCTGCCTTCAGCAGTACGTTAACTGACGGAGAGCGGGACGCGTTGAACAAGGCCATCAGCCAGTCAATGCAGAAATCCAGCGACGTCCAGGGGTTTGCCGCCTGGGACGCGACGAACTCAGAAGCCTGGTGGGGTTGGTGGAACCAGACCTGGGCAGAAGAAGGCTGGTAATGTACTCCCGGGGGTGAAACGAGGGCGCTGCGGCTGCGAACAAACTCGCAGAGATCTCCCACCCCCCACACTCGTCGGCTCAACTCGAGCGCAATGCTGAACGCTGGCAACTCACGATCATGACATCACGACGCCCGCTCTGGGCGTCGTTTTCGTCTTTCCCGGTATCAATCTGTCTTGCGTGATCATCACACGCGCTTTCGCAGGGCCCTATGCTTCGGGTAGGGCATCTTCACGGCGGCTTACCACTAACCCATGTCCGGGAAGCTCCAATTCGATTCGAGCCTGGCGGATCTCAGCAGCCGAACGTCGACGCATCTCTCCCGGCACCGTCGATCGCCCCGGCGCGGTGGCAAGCAGCGCTTCGGCGCCGACCGCGGTCATACCCGCCGCGATTCCCGCGTAGTACTCGCGAACGATTACCGGCACGCGCCGTAGCGTTTCGATCAGTGTTTGGCCACCGAGTTCGACGGTCCTCTCTTCATGTTCTTCGAAGGTCATGACACCCTGGCGCAGCAGCATCTTCAGATTCGAGAGCAACTGGCGATCCTGCATCTCGACCAGCGCGCACAGACCTCGAAGCTGCTCGAACGTCCGTCCCTCCGTTTCATTCGTCGAGAGCATTCGATTGATCATCTGCTGCATGACGCCGGCGCACTGTCGTGTCAACCGCGCGGCGGGTAGGGACTCGATGTCAGCCCGCTCCCGCTGGAGTCTGCGGATATGTTCCGCTGTGGCGCACAATCCGGTCGTCACGGCCCAGAGACGCTGCAGGTCATCACCGAGCAGGTCGTCCAGGTAGCCTTCAAGGAAGCGCCGGTGCGTCTCCGCCGCAATCTGGATCTTGAGCGGTGTCAATTCGTCCGCTGTTTCTCCGCGGGTCGTCGTCTTGCGCAGCACCTCGAAGTCACTGGTCAGAGCATTCTCCATCTCGACGATAAGGTAGAGGTACCTCACCCACAGCTTGAAGCTGTCTTCGAGCGAGACGTAGAAGAGTCCCTGCTCGCCCAGCGCAACGCCCCACTCCTGGCCGAACTTGAGTCGCCGGATGTGACCGATTTCGTACATCCCGAGCATGGCATCGACCTCGGAGTTGAGGTGGTGCAGCACGTTCTGATAGGCGTTGGTGGCGTCAATACCGATGTTGCTGCGGATGATTTGCTGGCCGCCGGGGTGCAGCTGGATAAACTCGGTCATGTCATAGACACGACCATCGATGACGAACCAGTATCCATGTTCCACGTCGTTATGCAGCACCACATCTGACGCGTTGTATGCTTGCGGGCCTTCCTGATACGCGCCACTGTACGTCGTGAAGATGTCCTGCAGATAACGCCGTTCCGCGAAGATCTGATAGAAGGTCTCGTTAGCGCGCGCCTCGCGCTCCGCTTCGCCGGTGTCCGAGCAAAATCGAGCGATCACCCGTTGCAGCGACTCGATGACCGAGACGGCAAAGCCAGTCTGTCCGCAAACGTAGAAATGGGCGCCCTTGCCGCCGTCTGACTCGCTGCGGAGCAGGTCCCAGAGAATCCGCGCGTTCTCGTCCTGCTCGATGATCAGATTGATGCGACCGCGCTTTCCCGGCTCGATGACCAGATGACCATCTTGATCGGGCCCAGGCCGCACCGTTAGGTCGGCAGCCGAGAAGGCAATGCGCAGATTAAGCTGACGCCGATCGACCCAACGCTCAATGTCTTCACGGAAGAAGAAGTCGTCTGGCGTGCGCGTGCCGAAGAAGAGCCAGTTCTCGCCGGAATCGGCGTGGCGGCTACGCTGCTGCATGAATCCACGGAATGGCGCGATTCCGGCTCCACCAGCGAACATGACGATCGGCCTGCGAGAATCCGCTGGCAGATGAAAACGCGGAGCGCTACTCGTCTTGAGCGAGACCCGCTGTGCTCGGTCCCCATCAGTCCCGCTGGCAACACGGTGGAGGTAGTTCGAGGCGGTTCCCTGGCGCGTCGCGTCGCGCGACGTAGCGGTCTCTTTGGTCTGGTATTCCAGTCGCCGGACAGTTAGATCCAGCCGCTGCCGCGCTCCGGCATTTTCGGCGGTTTCGTTCGGCATCGCCGAGGAAATCGAATAGAGGCGATACACCTCGGGCGGAACGATCTTGCAGATGCTCTCGGCTTCCCACGGCTCGGCCTTCCAGAGTCGACGGGTATCGAATCCTCCTTCGAACAGCAAATCGAGTAAGTCCCAGAGTTCCCACTGATCCTCGCTGCGCTCGTTGATGATCTCCCGCAGCTTGCTCGAGGCGGTGATCTTGAGCAGTGCCTTGGCAATAGGTCGCTGGACCGGCCGAAGCTTGCCGTACTGGAGGAGCGTTGCCAGCGGCAGGGTGATGGCCCGTTCACCATCCTGCCGGGCATCAACCGCCGCCTGCCAGTTTCGATCGAGGCGAATGATCTCCTCGCCACTGGCGCGTAGGGCTCGAAGCGTCTTGTCGATGAGCTCCTGACTGTTTTCGGCCAGAATTCCGCAACGGTCTCCAGGTCGGTACTGCACACCGGTGCCGCTGATGTCGAACGGAATGTGCCGTATCGGCGCGGAAGTGGATATGCCAGGCTGCTCCATCAATGGCGAGTCACGAACCGGTTTAGCGAACGTGTGATACTCCCGCAGTCGGAGGTAGCGCTCATCACGCGTGTTGGCCAGCTCATGATCGACTTCAGACCATGTCCGCTCTTTGAAGAGCCCGGTGAAGCCACCAATCGTCACGGAACGGCCCATCTTGAACGCGGTCTCCAGATAGCCGTAGACCTTGAGTCGATGGATCCCCAGGAATCCCTTATCGCTGGCATAGGTGTCCATTAATGCTTGAAAGACACCCTGCAGATGACGGTTGTTACTCTCATCGACGAAATCGCGGAGAGAGACTTTGCTCACCGCGTCAAGGAAATCCAGCCAATGTTGCGGATACCAGTTGCGGATGCCGAGCGTCTCGACACCAAGCACCGATTCGTATTTGGTGCGGCCGAGGAAGACATCCATCACGTGGAAGATAGGCGAAGAGGTGCCACTCGGACCCTGTACCCCGGGCGTGATCGGCACCGCGAACGGAGCTACTGTTTTCGCCCAGACAACCGGGTCAACGAAGGTCGCGCTCCGTGGATTGGGATCGATCTTCTGGAATGAGACCTCACCGACGTGCTGAAGTCGCTCGATAATCAACAGGATCTCACGCTCGATGGCGTCAGTGTCACCAGACGCAACTGCCTCTTGCGCCCGCACGACGGCCCCGATGATCGGCGCGCATTGCGCCAGAATCTCGATCTGGGTAAGGTGGAAGATCTCTTCTTCCTTGTTGCCCACGGTTGGCACGAGCAGATCGAGGTTCTCCACCCGCATCGGATCTGACAGGGTCGGATCGCGCAGCTTCCAGTTGTAGATGATGAGATCGATGTACGAGAGGACCGGCGCGCTCCGTCCCAATCGACGCGTGACCTCCTGCCATGGCTGCTCGATCGCCGCCGGTAGCGCTGCTGGCGGGTCTGAACTCATGCGAACGTAGGCGTGGGCCAGCATGCTCATCAACGCCGAAGCCCGCAGGAGATACTCGTCACCGAGGCTCTCTTCACCGGCGCTCAAGACTGGGAGCGCGTCGGCGACCCGGCGCAGGCGCAACGTGCGCAGCAGCTGCGGCAGATCAGCGATGATCTGATCCCAGGCTTGATGCGAGGACGGCATCGCGAGAAACGGTGGACTGGCCGGTGCCAGGCCATATTCTTCCGAGAGAAAGCCAAGATTCTCGTGTCCGAGCCGGGCGTTTGTCCGGCTGGCCCCGGTCAAGATCATCCGACTCGGAACGACTTGGGAAGCGTTCATGGCACGATCTCTCCCTCCGGATGAGCAGGACGCAAGCGGTCGGAGATGAGTTCGCTGCGTAGTAATGGTGTCGCCGGTGACGTCTACGCCTGTCGTCGGCTAGGCACCGTAGTAGATCACGGCACGGCAGATGTCCGCCCGGGAAATGGTTCCGACCAGTTTGCGTTCGTCCACGACTGGCAGGCGCCGGATTTGCTTCTCGGCCATGACACTGGCGGCCGAGGCCGCCTCATCGGTTGGTTTCATGGTGATGGGATCGGTGATCACCAGTGGCGCGATTGGGCGCTGGGCCAGGTCTTTCCCTTTTCGTACGAAGAACGCAAACGCATCGGCGAGCGTGCCGCCTGCTTCGATGACTTCATCGAAACTTGGCAAAACGGCGCGAATCATATCGCCTTCAGAGAGGACACCGACGAAGTGCTTGTCGTCATCGACGACCATCAGATCGCTCACCTCGGCGATGCTGATGATCTCGGCCGCGCGATGCAGGGTGGAGTCACGGTTGATGAAGACCGGGTAGATGGTCATCACATCTCGAATCAGCATGGCCGGGCCCCCGATTGCGAGCGTCACAACGCAGAATGATGTGGTCGCGAGTTTATTCGTTGTACAAGACGTGAGTCAACGGATTTTTCACAATGGCAGCGGTGACTGTCAAGTTCGAGAAGATGCATCACTTTCCGGCGGCAGTTCGACCAAACCCAGCAGATCGCTCACGGCAATCGGGGCGCCATGACGCAGGTAGACGCGCGGCAGGCGCTCGGAGAGAGCCGTGACGATCTCGTAGCCGATAGTGCCGCACAATCCAGCGACGACCTCGACGTTCATCGCCCCCTCAATTTCACCCAGCAGAATCGCTTCGTCCCCAACCGAGACGCTTGGCGCCTGCCCAACGTCGATCACCGTTTGGTCCATGGCGACCCGCCCACGAATCGGACAGCGGACGCCATTAACCAGCACCCAGCCCCGGTTCGAGAGCATGCGGAAGAGTCCGTCGCCGTAGCCGATCGGCAGCGTGGCGCAACGCGTCGCGCGTTCGGCCATGAACGTGCGGTTGTATGAGACGCCCTCCCCTTGCGGCAACGTAAAGACCCGAGCGATGCGGCTCTTCAACGTCAGCACCGGCTCGAATTCCGCGGTTACCGGCACCTCATCGGACGGAGAGAGTCCGTAAAGGGCGTAGCCCGCGCGCACGATGGGAATGGATGAGCCGTCAAGATGTGGGATCACGCGCCGCAGCGCGGCTGCGCTGTTGGCCGCGTGAACGAACGGCAGCCGCACTCCGGTCAGGCGTAACTCGCGCCAGGTCTCTTCGAAGCGACCGACCTGCACGTCCAGAAAGCCGTCCTCGATCTCGTCGGCACTGGCGAAGTGGGTGTAGATGCCCTGCAAATCAAGCAGCGGATCGTCGAACACCTGTCGCGCCAGCAACTGAACCCGATCTCGCTCGATCCCGTAGCGATGCAGGCCGGTCTCGACTTTCAGATGAACACGCGCGGGTCGGCCCGCGGTGCGTGCGGCGTTGGCGATTTCCACCAGGATGCTATCTGTGCCAGCCGCGAGAGCGATACTCGCTTCGATCGCATGCCCCAGCAGGCGAGGATTCGGCGGGCCGATCACCAACACCGGAGCGTCAATCCCCCGAGATCGCAGCAGCAGCCCTTCTTCGATGCGGGCAACGGCCAGCCAACTGGCGCCAGCCTCCACGGCGGTGCGCGCGCACGGCAGGATGCCGTGCCCATAGGCGTTGGCCTTCACCACCGCCATCAACTCCACCTGCTCACCGACATGCTGGCGCATGGCGCGTACATTGGCCGCGTAGCGATCAAGATCGATCACAGCGTGTGTTCCCGCCAGAGCCGCCTCGAGACGCACCTCAAACTCCATCATCCCCGACTCCCAAAGATGTTCGCGTTCGGCTCGATTCAATTGACGGATGTTACGTCAATCTCGTGCGTAACCCGTCGCAGCGGAGATGTGTACGTACACCAGCAACGACGTTGCGAGTATTGTCCGTACACACGTACGTACTAGAGTACCGCGATCAACGAGCGTCCGAATCCGATCCCGAAGGTCAGCGCTAACAACAGAGCGAAACTCGCCACAATGACTGACGAAGGCGACCCAGTCTCCGGCACGCATCGACAGATCGTGCAACGTGGTGCGCTTCACCGGCGCCCCGAACGCGCGTGCCTCCAGCGTCCAGCTGAGCTGCTCGCTCATGCGCAATGCCGTCACCAGCGACGCCACCAGAATCGGGATCATCGCCTTCGCCCGACCGATCCCCCGCCCTTCCAGCACCAACCCGCGTGATTGCTGTGCCTCCGAGACCGACGTGAAGAGCGCGGCAAAGGTGGGGATGAAGCGCAGGCCGATGGTCAGCGACATGCCGAGCGTGAAGGGCAAGCCTAGCCGCACGAAGGAACGGACCAGCGCCCGCTGATCGGTCGTGGCCAGCCAAACAATGAAGGTGAAGGAGATGGCCGCGAAGCGCGCCGCCGTCGCCGCTCCGCCGATCACGCCACGCCCAGTGATGAGCAGCGGGCCCCAGTGAATCAGCACCGGCGTCCCCTGCCGAGCGAAGACCGGCCAGAGAATGAAGATCAGCACCAGGAAGGGGGTCAGGGCGCGCCAGATGCCGCCGACGCGTCGCCAGCCGACACCCGAACCAAGCAGCGCCAAATGCGTCAGGACGAGCAAGAGCAGGAAAAGGGGCAGATTGAACCAAACCAGCAGCAGAATGGTGGTGAAGGCCACGAAGGCGATCTTCACCCGCGGGTCGACCTGGTGCAGCCAGGATCGTCCGGGCACGTAGATGTCGAAGGTGGCGCTCATCGCCGATCCTCCGGCGAGCGGCCCACCTGGTGCGACACACGCTCGACGAAGCGCTCGGTGAAGTCGTCGACGTTTAGGGCGAATGGCATTCCAGCGCTGGACAGACTCTGCGACAGGCGCGCTACCGGTGGTGGGCGGATTCCGGCCTGCTCGAGCAGGTCGAACTGGCGCATCACCTCCGCGGTCGGGCCATCGGCCAGCACGCGGCCGTCATTCAGCAGCACCAGGCGGCGGGCATGCATCCCGACCAAACGCATGTCGTGGGTGATCAGCACCACCGAGCGCCCCTCGGCCACCATCGCTCGCAGTGTGGCCATCAACCTCTCGGATGCGCGACGGTCGAGTCCCCCGGTCGGCTCATCGAGTACCAAGAGTCGTGGCCGCATGGCATGGACGGCGGCCAGCACCACCCGGCGGCGCACTCCACGCCCAAGCAGCGTCGGATGTCTGGAACGCAGCTCAGCGAGATCGAAGAGATCCAGCGCCTGTTCCACACGCTCGTCGAGCTCCTTGCCGCGCACTCCCAGGTTCCGCGGGCCGAAGGACACTTCTTCCGCCACCGAGGGCAAAAAGATCTGATGATCCGGGTTCTGGAAGACGTAGCCGACCGTCTGCGCCAGCTCGCCAATCGAGCGCCCACGTGCGTCCTGGCCCGCCACCCGCACCTCACCGCGATCTGGCCGCAGCAAGCCGTTGAACTGCTTGGCCAGCGTGGTCTTGCCTGAGCCGTTGGCCCCCGCCAACGCCACGAACTCACCCGCGCCAATCGCCAGGCTCACTCCGCGCAGGGCGGGAGTCTCACCGCCATAGCTGAAGTGAACGGCCCGAGCCTCGACCAGCGGAGTAGCCTCAGACATCGCCGCTCTTCCGCAACAGCGGTAGGAGCGCGGAAGAGGCTTCCTCGCTCGTCAGAAAGTCGAATGAGGTCCCCAGCATCCGGTTGAGCCGATCGGCCACCTCGGCCATCTGCGGCACCGCGACACCGCGCGCGTCCAGCTCCATCACCCGACCGAAGACCTCACGCGGTGACCCTTGATCGACGATCTTGCCCTCATCCAGCACCACGATCCGATCGGCGAATTGCGCCAATAACTCGGCGTCTTGCTCCACCATCACCACCGTCAGCTGACGTCCCTGCGTGCGGCGTAGCGTCGCGATAGCCGACGCCACCTCAAATTTGCCGATGGGATCGAGCTGGGCCGTCGGCTCATCCAGCACCAACACTTCCGGTTGCATGGCCAGCACAGCGGCAATGGCCACCCGTTGCTTCTGGCCGCCCGAGAGTTGATTGGCCGAGCGCAGGCGTTCCGTCGACATTCCGACCACCCGCAGAGCCCAGTCGACTCGCTCGGCGATCTCCGCCACCGGAATCCCCAAGTTTTCGGCGCCAAACGCCACCTCGTCCTCCACGCTCAGCCCGACCAGATTGCTCTCCGGGTCCTGAAAGACCAGGCCAATGCGCGTCGCCATGCGCGGCACCTTCACCTGCTTGGTGTTCCAGCCATCGACGATCACGTCACCGCTGATGACACCGCCGGTGGCGTGCGGCACCAGACCATTCAACGCCAGGCACAACGTGCTCTTGCCACTGGCGGTCGTGCCGGTCACACCCAGAAACTCGCCAACCGCGATATCGAGGTTGATGCCCTCGAGCGCGGTTACCGGCGCCTCACCCTCTGTCACCGGCGGATAGCGGTAGGTGAAGTCGCGTATGGTGATCAAACTGGTGCGATCATCACGCTCATGCAACTCGAAACGGTCTCCAGTCGCGCCTGCCAGCGAGAGCCTCGTTGCTCTCAGGGAGCCTACCCGAACGGCCAGAGCGCTGGCAACGAATCGGCCGCGGAATGCGTCCAACCGTGTTCCACGCACAAAGAACCCGGCGACGTCTGTCACCGGGTTCGATCCGAGACGAATTGGAGTGCGGCTAGGCGCTCTTCGGGTTCGAGGGCTCCTCGCGCCAGGTGCGGCGATAGCTCCAGTTGTTGATCGGCGGGTAAGCGCGGCGCACCGCCAGCACCAGCGGAATGCCGATGACCACGCCACTGGCGGCCTGCAGGACATTCGCCCCAACATCTGTCCACGCAGTTCCGATTCCGAGCTGGAGGATGGCAAAGTCGTAAATGAAGTATCCCACTACCACCACAACCGCCCCGGCAATGCCGCCCATGATCATGCGGTTGATCCCGCCACGCCAGGCGATCAGACCAGCCACCAGGCCTTCCAGCCCATGAATGATCAACGTTCCGGGCGCGTAATTCGCGTAGCCGGAAAACAGATCTGAAAAGAACGTCCCGAACCCACCAGCGACGGACCCCACCACCGGGCCGAAAATGAAGCTTGCAAAGAAGATGGCGGTGTCACCTAGATGAACGTATCCGCCCGGCCCGATCGGAATCTTGGTCGCATACGTCAATACGAAGATCACCGCCATCATCACGCCAATGATGGCCACAATTGCCGCGGTCAGCTCAACGCGCAGCTTATCCCTCAGAAACCCCATGCAGCATGCCCCCTCAGCACTTGAACCACACCCCGCTACTTGTGGATAGACATCAACTCATAAACTCGATATTAAGGGATTGTTCAAGTGCCAATTGGAACCATCCAATCGGCCAGATACTGAGTCTCACGCCTCAACGCACCGCGACGATCCAGGCGTGCTGGATGCCGGAGTCATACCCATTGCTTAGCTGCAGCCGATAAGTGCCGTTGAAGACGGTGCCGGTCGCATCCAGACGGAAGGTGACCGAGGTGTGATCGGCCAACTCCGCCGTGCCATACAGGATCCCTTCATTCCCGT
The DNA here is from genome assembly GCA_963782955.1 of uncultured Chloroflexia bacterium. Lineage (GTDB taxonomy): Bacteria > Chloroflexota > Chloroflexia > Thermomicrobiales > Thermomicrobiaceae > CALAGB01. The sequence goes on from CAWALJ010000008.1 coordinate 57,866, forward strand.
TGACCACCAGACTCTGCAGATGGACGCGACTGAGGGCGACCTTGCTGTCGCGATAGCTGAACAGGCCAATCGGCCCGCTGCCTGGTGATCCCGTGAGGACGTAGGCCATGACATGGCTCGGGAATACGTTGACCAAGGAGAGCTGGGAATAGGCAGTCGAGGCGGGGGCCGTCCAGGTGATGGTGGCCGAGGTGGAGGGGTTTGTCCCGCCCTGGGCCGTGGCGGTCAGCGTGTCCTGGCCGATCAACTGGCCGGTGTAGCTGAAGTGCGCCTGTCCGTTATAGGTCGTCATACTCCCGGCGGTCGTGTACGTGCCAGTTACGCTGAACTGTACGTTGGTCCCGTCCTTCACCAGGTTGCCGTACTGGTCCTTGACCGTGGCGGTCTCGGTCACCTGAGTACCGACCGGCAAGCTGGTATCTCCCGGATCGAGCGAAATCTGCGCCGGAGGACCGGCCGTGATGGTCAGTGTCGCGGTGCCGGTGTTATCGGCAAACAGGCCATTGGGGTCGTGAAAGGTCGCCGTGATGGTGTAGCGTCCCACGGCAAGGCCGGTCGGCACGAAGTCCGCCGAAGCGCTGCCATTGGCGACGTTCCCCGAAACATTGGTGCCAACTGGATTGCTGTTTTTGTCGGTGACCGCGAAGGTGACCGTCCCTTCGTTGACGACGGGGCAGGGACTGACCAACTGCGGGCAACTGGCATTGACCGTCTCATTGAGAGTGACGCTGGCGTCGGTAGCGGCTGCCGAGGCGTCGTACGTCCCCAGTCCGGTCGTGAAGGCCAGCGCCTCAAAGGCGCCGATGTCGCAGCCGGTGCCTTGCGGCCGCGTCACGGTGCGCTGGTCGTACGTCTCGCCGACGGAGCAGTTGCCGCTTGTCAATGGAATTGCGTCGATGGCGCTGCTACCAGGCAAGAGTGGAATGGTCTGGGTCGGTCCGCCGTAATCGCCCAGCGTACCGAGCTTGAGATCGGTGAGCGAGACGCTGTTCTGCGAGCCGGTGGCGGAGAAGCCGCAGGTCGCGTCGGTCGACCGGTTGTAGCCCTGGTCGGTGATTGGGCTAGTGACAGCACAGTTACCCAGGGAATTTCCGGCCAGGATCGTCGCCATGATTGTCGTTGGAGAGTTAACGACGGCCAACCCCACACCGCTGTTCCCGAAGATGGAACTGCTCGTGACGATTAGCGTGACGCTGTCGACGCCGTCGCCTCCATTGCCGCTGATGGTCGAGTCCTTCAGTATGAGGTGGTAGGAGTTGACGCCTGCCTCGCCGTTGCCGGTGACGGTACTGTTCGTAATGCCCGCGTCCCCCAACGCGACGCCACCCAGGCTGTTGCCGCGCACCGTGCTGTCGTAGAGGGAAACGCCGTCGTCACAGCCGCCGATTCCGCACCCGATCCCAATCTGGCCGTACTCGACGGTCACGTGATCCAGCATCAGGCTCCCCCCGGGATTGCCAACGTCAAACAGGTCGAAATGGCCTGGTGAACCGGCCGTGCCGCCACTGACGGTCAGCCCATTGCCGTCGATGGTGACGGTGCTGCCCGCCTGAGTCGCGATGGTGCTATCGGCACTCAGCACACAGTTCGGGGCAGTGAAGCTGATCGTCGCGGTACCCGAGACCGCTTCGACATCCGTTTTGAACGTTGAGAAACTCGGACAGGTGGTGTAGGTGGTGTCGGCCAGGACACCCGCCGGAAGGCCAACCCCTACGCTCACCGAGAGCACCAGAACCAGACCTAGCAGGACTGCACCAAGACGCCGCGTCATCCCGTTTCTCCTTGCACATCCATCCAGTCGATGCATGTGCGAGGAGTTCCGGCGACGTCAGCAATGCTCGTCACATGTATGTGAAGGGAGAACATACACGACCACAGAGGTCTGCGCAAGATCGTTATGCGGGCAAAACGGCCAACGAATTGGACCCGCGGCAAGCCTTGTCAATCACGTGACGGCGACGGACTGACGATGAAGGACGCGATCCAGAAACCGCGCCCTCCTCTTTGCTCTTTTGCCATCGCCATCCGCGACGCACATGCGCTGCGGAGAATCTTCAGCTCTGCTGCTCGTAGAGCTGGCGAGTCAGCAGTGCCTGGCCGATGTGCTCCCGATTGTGCTCCACCGCGTGGAAGACCCACCAGCTACCCAGGTGGACGCGATTGAGCCGGTCGCCCGGGGGCGAGTGCATCTCGGCCAGGTCTTCCAGCGAGAGCTTGTCGACGCGCGACATGACGCGCGATTCAACGCTATTGACCAGATCGCGCAGCGTGGCGACGTCGTCCACCGTCACCCGAAACTCGGCGTCTCGATCCCGATCGAACGGCTCCCTGGCGATCGTGGCGGTCATCGAGTTCTCGGCGCCTAGCAGGTGGGTGAAGAGGACCGCGATCGAGTTCGTTTCCGGGCCTGGGGCCCAGTTCAACGCCTTCGCGTCGAGGCCATCGAGAACCTCTCGCATCGTGTTGTGTTGATCGGCCAGGACCTGTTTCAGTCCGTCGCGAATACCCTGGATCTCATTCGCCATACGTCATTTGCCTCTCTCATCGATCGAGTGACACTCCACTGTGGGGATCAATCGTTCCGACGACAGGATTATTCCTCGCCGCCAAGCGACACGCGCAATCCGCGGTAACTCTCGTAGCGACTCAGGTCGATCGCGCCCGCTTCGAGGGCCGCCAGCACGGCGCAGCCTGGTTCGTTCACGTGGGTGCAATCGTCATAGTAGCACGTGTCGCGATAGGGCCGAAACTCCGGGAAGCAGCGGTCGAGCTGGGAAAAATCGACTCCCCAGAATCCGAGTGACCGCATCCCGGGCGTGTCGGCGATGTAGGTATCGTCATCGAGTGGCATCAGCGTGGTCGCCGACGTCGTGTGCCGGCCCTTGCCGGTGGACGAACTGATCGCACCCACCCGCTCATTCTGCTCGGGCAGCAGCGCGTTGATCAGGCTCGACTTGCCGACGCCCGACGGGCCGGAGAAGGCGGTGATCTTGCCGCGCAGGTGCGCCCGCAGATCGTCGATTCCCTGACGCTCACGCACGCTGGTCTCGAACACCGGGTAGCCGGCCGCGCGGTACGGGTCGAAGACGTGGCGCAGTTCACCTGATGGGTCCAGGTCGATCTTGTTGGCGCAGACGGCGGCGGTGATTCCGCGCGCCTCGGCGATGATCAGGAAGCGGTCGAGCATGCGCGGATGCGGCTCCGGATGCGTCACCGCGAAGACGGCGACGAGCTGGTCCGGATTGGCCAGAATGACCTGCTCCATCGCCTCGGTACCGCGCGCCAGTCGAGACAGCGAGCGAATGCGCGGCGCGACCGACTCGATGACCCCCTCGCCGGGAATCGTCGGCGCCACCTCGACCCGATCTCCCACCGCCACCGGGGAGGTACCCCGCCGCTCGCGCTTCACCGTGGCACGCGCAGTACAGCGCAAAACGCCGCCGGGCGTCTGCACGTCGAAGAAGTTACCGTAGTTGCGAATCACGATATTCGGGGGACGATCCAAATAGCACTCCACAGGGAGGTTCAGGCAGAGGATTTACACACCGGATGAGGTCGCGACGTTGTCGTTAGCAGCAGTGTAGCATGCGCGCGAGAGCGTGGTCTCAGAACTGTTGCGCACTGTGCATCTCTGTGAGATCTTCAATTCAGGACTGTCGGCAAAGCAATGAGACAGGACACGCTATGCAGAATTCGAAAGTCCCGGCAAACGCGCATACACCCAACGAAGAGGGACGCTGGCAGCCGCTTCTTGAGCATCTCGATAACGTCGCCAGGCTCACGTCTGAATTCGGTGCGGCGTTCGGTGCCGAAGATATGGGATTTTGGATCGGGCTCTGGCACGATCTGGGAAAGTACTCGCAGGCGTTCCAAGCGTACCTTCAGGACTGCGCGCGAAATCCAGGCGGACATCAACGTGGACCGGACCACAAGGCCGCTGGCACAACCATCGCGCTGCGACATCTCGGGCTGACGTCCCTCATTATTCAGGGCCACCACGGCGGGCTGCGCACGATCACCGAGATGAAGACCTGGCTCGATGCCAAGCGGGCCGACACTCCAATCGACGCAGCCATCGAGCAGGCGCGCTCCGAACTGCCTATGCTTGAACCACAGACACCCGTCACGGTGCCAGACTGGATCCGCCATAACCCGTACGCCGCCGAACTCTTCATCCGGCTACTCGTTCTCGGCATTGGTCGACGCCGACAGTCTCGATACCGAGCAGCCACTGGCGCCCCGAGGTCGCCGCCCGTCGCGGCAGTCAAATCGGCCTGCACGACCTCTGGCAGCGGTTTGAGCAAGACCAAAGCGACTTCACGCAGGCCGATCGCTCGTCGTCACAAAGGAGCGCGGTGGTTGAGGCGTGCGCAACGCGGTCTACCGCGACTGCCTTCGCGCGGCCGACGTCTCCCGCAGGGCTCTTCCGGCTCAACGTGCCGACCGGCGGCGGCAAGACGCGCTCGGGCATGGCGTTCGCCCTGCGACACGCGCTCCGCAACGAACAGCGGCGCATCATCGTCGCGGTGCCCTTCATCACCATCACCGAACAGACAGCCGAGACCTATCGCGCGCATCTTCGAACGCACCGGAAGACACATCCCGGTCGTGCTGGAACATCACAGCGGCGCGCAAGAGCTGACCAGAATGAGGAAGACTTCCACCAGGACGCGGTCTGGACTCGGCTGGCCGCCGAGAATTGGGACGCGCCGATCGTCGTCACCACGACCGTGCAACTCTTCGAGAGCCTGTTTTCGAACATGCGCGGCAAGAGCCGGAAGGTTCACCGGCTGGCAAACAGCGTGATCATCCTGGATGAAGCCCAGGCGCTCCCGCACCGCCTGCTCGATCCGATGCTCGACGCGCTGCGCGATCTCTGCGAGCACTACGGCACGACCGTCGTGCTCTCGACAGCCACGCAACCCGCGTTCGACGCCGTGCCGGTCTTCGCGTCTCTCCCGGCAACAGACATCGTCCAGAACGCCAAGCAGTACTACGACCGGCTTCGACGAGTGACGTACGAGTGGCGCACCGATCCAAAGCTCGAATGGGCGGAAATCGCTGATCTGCTCAGGTCGGAGCCGCAAGCGCTGGCCGTGGTTCAACACCAAGCCCGACGCACTCGCCCTGCTCGAAGCACTCGACGACTCCGACGCGCTGCATCTCTCGACGCTGCTCTGCGGCGCCCACCGGCGGGAGGTCATCAGGCGGGTGCGCGAGCGCCTCCAGGCGGGAGAGCCCTGCCATCTGGTATCGACGCAGGTGATCGAGGCAGGAGTCGATCTTGATTTCCCGCTCGTGATGCGCGCGCTCGGGCCACTGGACGCAATCATCCAGACAGCCGGACGCTGCAACCGCGAGGGTCGGCTGGAGCGTGGCCGTGTCATCGTCTTCGATCCCGGTGAAGGCAAGTTCCCCAAGGGATCATATGCGACGGGGCGCGGTGTCACCCAGGCGCTGATCAACCGTGGGCAACTGGATCCAGACGACCCGTCTGTGGCCACCACATACTTTCGTCAGCTCATCGACTCGGTGTTAACCGATGCCAAATCGATCCAACCACTCCGCCAGGCTCTGAACTACCCACGAGTTGCGGAGGAGTTTCGCATGATCGAGCCATCCGAGAGCGTCATCATCACGACCTACGGCACGGATGAGGACCAAGCGACAGCGTCGGACGATATCTCGAAGAGCTAAGACGTGGGACAACGCGCTCTCGATATCTGCTGCGCGAACTGCAGCCATTCATCATAAGTCTAACTATGTATCAAATGGAGAGTTATCGTCTCGCTGGGATACTCAGCGAGATTCTTCCCGGCATCGGCGAATGGCATGGCCGCTACGATTCGACTCGCGGGATCGTGGCGGATACGGGTGAAGCATTCTTCGTTTAACATCTTGACTCAAGACAATTTCGGTGTATGATCACATCATCACCGACGCATTGCGTGTAGTAGGTAAGTCACACGCACTGAGGATTGAAACCGTGTTGTTGGCAAGCCAGCACTGCGGCGGTCGCCCGTGCTTTTGATGTCTTGCCGACCTGATATGGTCGGCAGGCAGTTAGGAGGTGATTGGTGACGTCAGACTATCCCCCGCTGGAAGTCAAAGTATGGGGAGACCTGGCCTGTTTCACCAGACCCGAGATGAAGGTGGAACGTGTCACCTATTCGGTCATGACGCCGTCGGCCGCACGAGGCGTGTGCGAGGCGATCTTCTGGCGCCCAGCGGTGAATTGGGAGATTCTGGAGATCGCTGTCCTGAACCCCGTCAAGTACGCGTCCTTCATGCGCAACGAGGTCAACAGCCGGGCGAGTGAACGCATCGCGGCTGGTTGGGAAGCGCACGGCGGCGGCTATGACGCGAGCGCCGATCGGGCCCAGCGCCACACGCTCGCCCTGCGGGACGTGGCCTACGTGATCCGGGCTCAGACTCAGGCTGAATCCCGGTGTCAGCGACGACATCGCCAAGTTCCGCGACCAGTTTCGACGCCGTGTTCGACAAGGCCGATGTTTTTCCATGCCATACCTCGGCTGCCGCGAATTCTCGGCATTCTTTGCCGAGCCGGACGGCTCGGAGCAACCGATCGACCGAACCGACGATCTCGGGTCTATGCTGCTGGACCTGGACTATGCCACTGATGGCAGCGGCGCGGGGGTTCCGATCTTCTTCGACGCACGGCTCGAGAAGGGCGTCCTCACGGTGCCATCGCGGTTCGGGGAGGTGGCTCGTGCTTCTTAGAGAACTGAAGCGCTACGCTGAAGAGCGGATGGATCTCCCACCCACGCTCTATATCTCGGCTCCGGTCCGCTACATCATCGAACTGGATCCCCAGGGCCGGCTGCTCACGCCCGAGCCAATCGATACATCGGATCCGGCCAACCGCTCGACTCGACGCGGGATGCCCCGGCCCGTGCCGCAGATCCAACGAGCAGCCGGAATCAAGCCGCTCTTGCTGGTCGACAAGTCGGACTACGTGCTCGGCTACGTTCCGGACATCGAGGACCAGTCCGAAAGCGATCGCGAAAAGAAAGAGCGCCGCGTGCTGGCTTGCCACGCGGCGTATCTCGATCTGCTGGAACGCTGCGACTCGGCCACCGGCGAATCGACGTTGTCGGCTGTCCTAGCGTTCCTGCGGAGCAATCCGCTCGAGCAGCTATCCCTGGCTCAGGCTTTGACCCCGGCGCGCTCATCGCGTTCCGGGTCGACGGCGTTTTTCCAACCGAACTTCCGAGCGTTCAGCGCGTTCTGGGCTGCCGAAAACGCGCCCGATCCCGATGATCCCAAAGCACACGTGATGCAGTGCATCGATCTGCGGCGAAGAGCGCCCGGTTCTCGACCGGCTTCAAGCAAAGGTCAAGGGGGTGCCCGGCGGCCAGACGTCTGGTACCTCAATCATCTCGGCCAATGCCGTCGCCTTCGAATCGTATGGCCTGCATGCGCTCGCTGATCGCTCCGACCTGCGCCGACTGTGGCGAGAAGTTCACGCTGGCGTTGAACGAACTCTTGTCCAAGAGAACTCTCGCATCGAATGCTTGGCGGCTCGGTCATGATCTACTGGACCCGGCGCGACGTTGGGTTCGATCTCTTCGGACCGATCACCGAGCCCACGCACGAACAGGTTCGCCAGCTCATCGATGCACTCTGGCACCCGAAATCCGCGCTGCCGGATGTCGATGAGACGGCGTTCTTCGCAGCGGTTCTCTCTGGTAGCGGTGGTCGCACGGTCGTACGGGACTGGATCGACACGTCGGTCGGCGAAGTCAAACGCCAACTCGGCGCGTGGTTCGCCCGCCAGCAGATCGTCACCGAATATGGCGAGCCACCGCGACCACTGGGGATCTACGCACTGGCTGCCGCGACGGTCCGGGATCTCAAGGACGTGCCAGCGACCGTTCCACGCATGTTCCTGCGCGCCGCGCTGATGGGAACCCCCCTTCCATGGAACCTCATGGCGGAGGCCGTCCGCCGCTGTCGCGCCGAACAGCGCGTCACCCGGCAGCACGCGGCGCTCATCAAGCTCGTGCTGCAGAGCCACGAGCCACTCTACCGAGGAGGACACGATGGTCCAGCTCAACCCGGAGCATCCGAGCGCCGGCCTATCAGTGCGGCCGGGCGCTCGCCATTCTGGAGGAGATCCAGCGCGCGGCCATGCCCGGCGTGAACGCCACGATCGTCGACCGCTTCTACGGGACGGCGTCGACGGCCCCAGCGTCAGTCTTCTCGCGACTGCTGCGCGGCGCGCAGCCTCATCTGTCGAAACTCGAACGCGACCGGCGCGGTGCCTACGTCGCGCTTGCAGGGCCGACTCGAAGAGGTGCTCGGACATCTGGCCGAATTCCCGACGACGCTCTCGCTGCGGGAACAAGGGCTGTTCGCGCTTGGCTACTACCACCAGCGCGCCTTTGACCGCGCCCAGGCACGGCGCCAGCGAGCGGCGATCGCCGAACCGAGCTGCCGAGGAAACTGGACTGGACGTCACTGACGACGAGAATCGATCGTTGAGAAAGGAATCGACAATGGCCGCTAGCACCTTATCTGGACATCAATCGACGCCACGATTTCGTCCTGCTCTTCGACGTGCAGGACGGCAACCCCAATGGCGATCCGGACGCGGGCAATCTGCCTCGCGTCGATCCGGAGACCATGCAGGGGCTGGTCACCGATGTCGCACTCAAGCGCAAAGTCCGCGATTACGTCGACGTAAAATGCGGCGACGAGAGCCGCTACAAGATCTACGTCCAGAGTGGCGAGGCGCTGGTGACCAAACATCAGCGTGCCTACGACGCGCTCGAGATCAAATCGACTGGCGTCAAGCAGAACCGAGGCGACGTGGATCAGGTGCGCGGCTGGATGTGCCAGAACTTCTACGACATTCGCATGTTCGGCGCGGTGATGACCGTTATCGGTCAACGCCGGGCAGGTGCGCGGGCCGATTCAACTGACCTTCGCCCGTTCGTTCGACGAGATCGTTCCACTTGACCTGTCGATCACGCGGGTCGCGGTGACACGCGCGGAAGACGCCGCCGTCGTCGTGGCAGAGGATGGCGGCGAAGGAAGCGGCGGCAAACAGACGGAAATGGGACGCAAGGCGATCGTGCCCTACGGCCTCTATCGCGCCTATGGCTTCTTCAATCCACACCTGGCGCAGCAGACTGGAGTCTCCGAAGAGGATTTGGCGCTCTTCTGGGAAGCGCTGGTTGGCATGTGGGACGTGGACCGCTCGGCCGCGCGCGGCATGATGGCCACGCGCGGGCTGTACGTCTTCAGCCATGAGAGTCCGCTGGGCAACGCACCGGCGCACAAGTCTGTTCGACACGATCAGCGTGCGAGCGGCGCGACGGCGATCGAGGCGCCCCGCAGCTTCAAGGACTATGCGGTGACGCGCCGCCGGACCCGGCGAACTGGCAGAGCTTTACAGGAGGTCACGCTGAACCGGCTGGTGTAGCCATGGCCTGGGCCGACGACGATCTCGTGCCGATCTCGGCGCTGGAGCACTACTCCTACTGCCCGCGTCAGTGTGGGCTGATTCACGTCGAACAAGTGTGGAGTGAGAACCTCGCCACGACGCGCGGCGAGATCGTCCACGCCCGGGTTGACGAAATCGCGACACGAGACCCGGCCGGACATGCGGCGCGAGTTCGCCATGCCCCTCTGGTCCGACCGGCTGGGACTCATCGGCCGCGCGGACCTGGTCGAGTTCGGACCGACGGCGCCTTACCCGGTCGAGTACAAGTTGGCAGACGCCGTAAGCTGGGGGCACGAAGCCATCCAGCTCTGCGCGCAGGCCATCTGCCTGGAAGAGATGCTCGGCAACCGGTTCCCAGCAGGCGCGATCTACTACCACGGCTCCCGCGCGCGCCGCGAAGTGGACTTCGATGCGGCGCTCCGCGAGCTCGTCGAGGACACGGCGACGTCCATTCGTGCGATGATCGATCCCGGCAGCTACCGCCCCAATCGCCGATGCGCGCTGCCGCCAGTGCTCGCTTCACGACCAGTGCCTGCCTGAGACAGTCTCCAGCCGGCCCACATCCGCTATTGGAAAGCCGCGCGCTTCGACGCCGACCCTGACCGTCGTCGAGCGAGGAGCGCGTATGACCCAACTGCTGAACACCCTCTACGTCACCACCCGGACGCTTCCCTCCACCTGGACCACGACACGGTCCGGGTCGAGATCGAACGCGAAACGCGCACCCGGCTTCCCATGCTGCATCTCGGGGCCATCGTCTGCTTCGGCCCGACGTTCGTGAGCCCCGCCCTCATTGCGCGCTGCGCGGCCGATGGCTGCTCGCTGGTGCTGCTGAGCCGAACCGGACGCTTTCAGGCGCGAGTGGAAGGTCCGATCAGCGGCAACGTGCTGCTGCGGCGCGCCCAGCATGACGCGCTTTCCGATCCCGGAGCGGGCGACTCGAAATCGCGCGCTCATGTGTCGCCGGGAAAATCCAGAATTCTCGCTTCGTGCTGCAGCGCTCGGCACGCGACGCGCAGGAACGCCGGTGCAAGCGGTGTCCTCTCCGCCGCGGCGACGATGCTCGGATCGCTGCTCGACTCCGTCGCTGACGCACATAGCGTCGATACATTGCGCGGCTACGAAGGTGACGCGGCCCGCATCTACTACGACGTGTTCAACTGGATGGTGCGGGCTGGACGAGGACGCGTTCCGGCTCAATGGTCGATCGCGTCGCCCGCCACGAGACCGAATGAATGCGATCCTCTCGTTCCTCTACACTCTGCTGACCGGCGATTGCCGGGCCGCCGCGGAGACGGTCGGACTGGATCCACAGGTCGGCTACTTACACACGCTCGCCCTGGTCGACCGGCGTTGGCGCTCGATCTGGTGGAGGAGCTGCGACCGGCCATCGCCGATCGGCTGGCGCTCACGCTGGTCAACCGGCGCCAGCTGAAGCCAGGCGACTTCATCGAGCGGCCAGGCGGCGCCGTGTGGCTCAGCGACGACGGGCGGAAGACCGTGCTGGCGGCCTACCAGGAGCGGAAACGACAGGAAGTCACGCATCGGTTCCTCGATCAGAAGGTCCCGATCGGACTGATTCCGCACGCGCAGGCGCGGTTGCTGGCTCGTCACCTGAGAGGAGACCTCGATCATTATCCGCCCTACCTCTCCAGGTGAACCGGGGTCGATGGTCCGCTTGGCGAAGATGCAGTGCAGGAGCGTGTGGAATGGAACTGCTGGTGAGCTACGACGTATCGACTGAAACGAAAGCTGGGCAACGGCGGCTTCGCAAGGTCGCGACGATCTGCCAGAGCTATGGGCAACGCGTGCAGAAATCGGTGTTCGAATGCTCGCTGGACGAGCGCCAGCACGCGCTACTGGTCGACCGGTTACTGCGGACGATCGACAAAGAGGTGGACAGCCTGCGGATCTACCGGCTGCGGGAGCCTCGCGAGCAGCACGTCCAGGCATATGGAGTCGATCAGCGGTACGATCCGCGTGGTCCACTCATCGTGTAGGCACCAGCGCGAACCTGGCGGTCACATCATATCCCTGGGAGGTTCGCGCAGGGCAAAACCCGCGGATACATGCGGCCTACACGACAAAGCGACAACCAAAGCAGGTATTGGGCTGGCTGGAAGGTGCGGTTTCGCGCTGACCGGCCCGAGATCCGCGTCGGAATAGGGAGCCTGGCGCGCGCCGTCGCACCCAGGAGACAAATTGGGTGAGGATTGAAACCATTAGCGTCGATGGCGCGATCACGCAGCGAGCCAGGTCGCACCCAGGAGACAACTTGGGTGAGGATTGAAACCGGCTGTCAGCGCTCGACGTCGACGGTAGCGCACCGTCGCACCCAGGAGACAACTTGGGTGAGGATTGAAACGCTATCGGCGCGTCGATCTGAGGCTGCGGCACTGCGTCGCACCCAGGAGACAACTTGGGTGAGGATTGAAACGTCTTGAGCCATGCGTACGGCGACTGGCCGCGTCGCAGCGTCGCACCCAGGAGACAAATTGGGTGAGGATTGAAACCACTACGTGACGATCGTGGAACACGGCGCGCAGTGTCGTCGCACCCAGGAGACAACTTGGGTGAGGATTGAAACACCGCGATCGCGCGAGGTCGACTGCGGCTCGCATCGTCGCACCCAGGAGACAAATTGGGTGAGGATTGAAACACCCGGCGGCACGACGTTCGAGCGTCTCGACGGCGTCGCACCCAGGAGACAAATTGGGTGAGGATTGAAACGTCGTCACGCAGCGGTCGACGTCATCACAGACGAGTCGCACCCAGGAGACAAATTGGGTGAGGATTGAAACTCCGCGATCCCAGGACGCTGAGCCACTCGACGCCTGTCGCACCCAGGAGACAAATTGGGTGAGGATTGAAACAGTCACTGGCGATGTCGTCACGGCATCGACCGACGTCGCACCCAGGAGACAAATTGGGTGAGGATTGAAACATGGCTACAGTTACGCCGTGACGCATCTGTCGACACGTCGCACCCAGGAGACAAATTGGGTGAGGATTGAAACCTCGCATGATGGCGTCGAGCAGTCGCTCGACGGCACGTCGCACCCAGGAGACAAATTGGGTGAGGATTGAAACGTCGCAGTCGGCCAGCGAGCCGCAGTAGCCGTCGCACCCAGGAGACAAATTGGGTGAGGATTGAAACATGAGCCCGACGTGACAGTACGGTCGTCGCGCCGCGTCGCACCCAGGAGACAACTTGGGTGAGGATTGAAACCACTGGCTCGAAGCGGTCGAACTGTCGCGATGGTCGCACCCAGGAGACAACTTGGGTGAGGATTGAAACTCGGCTCCTCAGCCGGTCACGCGTGCGACAGCGTCGCACCCAGGAGACAATTGGGTGAGGATTGAAACATCGATCGAGGCTAGCGGCACGCTGGACGCTCGCACGTCGCACCCAGGAGACAACTTGGGTGAGGATTGAAACTGTCACGGTCGGCCAGCACAGATCGTAATGCACAGCGTCGCACCCAGGAGACAACTTGGGTGAGGATTGAAACATCACGCTGTCAATCGCGGTCATATCGTCTCCGGCGTCGCACCCAGGAGACAACTTGGGTGAGGATTGAAACTGTCTAGCCGCATGGACGCCAATCATTGAGCTCGGTCGCACCCAGGAGACAATTGGGTGAGGATTGAAACGCTGATCGAGCGATAGTGGCGTGAAGCCGGGCGCGTCGCACCCAGGAGACAACTTGGGTGAGGATTGAAACCTATGCGACGGGACGTAGGCGCAGAGCACCGCGTCGCACCCAGGAGACAACTTGGGTGAGGATTGAAACCTGCCACAGCGTGATCGCCATGGAGCATCGCATACGGCGTCGCACCCAGGAGACAACTTGGGTGAGGATTGAAACATCGGATGCACGTTGAGCGTACGCATGAGACGTGGTCGCACCCAGGAGACAACTTGGGTGAGGATTGAAACGTCGATCAGGATGCCGTGCCTGGAGCTCGGCGTGACGTCGCACCCAGGAGACAACTTGGGTGAGGATTGAAACGCCGGTAGTGCGTCACGGGGGCGATGTTGAGGGCAAGTCGCACCCAGGAGACAACTTGGGTGAGGATTGAAACCCAAACGCTACGCCGTCGGACGTCAGTGGCTCCGTCGCACCCAGGAGACAACTTGGGTGAGGATTGAAACTCGCTATTGCCAGCAGCTCGGCGCACAGGCGACGGCGTCGCACCCAGGAGACAACTTGGGTGAGGATTGAAACACCTGCCAGGTCGGCTATGCGTGTCATGGCGCGAGGTCGCACCCAGGAGACAACTTGGGTGAGGATTGAAACACGTCGACAGCGGTGCATCTGCAGACCGCGTCAACGTCGCACCCAGGAGACAACTTGGGTGAGGATTGAAACGATTGCGCACGCTCGATCGCGATTACGCGCCAGCGTCGCACCCAGGAGACAACTTGGGTGAGGATTGAAACATCCACCGCGGCTACGACACAGTGAACATCACGTGCGGTCGCACCCAGGAGACAACTTGGGTGAGGATTGAAACAGGTCTCGGTGACTGGGTCAACTTGCGCGGCGATCTGGCGGTCGCACCCAGGAGACAACTTGGGTGAGGATTGAAACCGACTGCGAGACGCGGCCGTATCACCGAGACCGTCGCGTCGCACCCAGGAGACAACTTGGGTGAGGATTGAAACATCAAGATGCTAGCGAGATCGGGCCAGGTAAGGTCGCACCCAGGAGACAACTTGGGTGAGGATTGAAACACCACGACGACTGCGCCGACGCCTGATACGTGCCTCGTCGCACCCAGGAGACAACTTGGGTGAGGATTGAAACCCAGCGTTGACCTCGACTCTGACCGGCGAGCCGCGTCGCACCCAGGAGACAACTTGGGTGAGGATTGAAACCTGCGTCGATCGTGCCGGCAATGACCTGGCGCAACGCGTCGCACCCAGGAGACAACTTGGGTGAGGATTGAAACGTGAGCGTCGCCGACCAACGAGGCATCGTGTACTGTCGCACCCAGGAGACAACTTGGGTGAGGATTGAAACACGCGTGGCCGAGCGTATGGCACCGGCGCACGATGCCGTCGCACCCAGGAGACAACTTGGGTGAGGATTGAAACGTCGTGGTGACTGTCGCCATCGCGTCCGCATGACACGTCGCACCCAGGAGACAACTTGGGTGAGGATTGAAACGTCCGTTCGATGATGCCGCGAACCGACTGCAGCGATGTCGCACCCAGGAGACAACTTGGGTGAGGATTGAAACAGCGACGGTCGATACGACTGGCGATAGAGCCTGCACGGTCGCACCCAGGAGACAACTTGGGTGAGGATTGAAACACGTCGATGATCCGGCGAAGCGGTGACCGCAAGCGTCGCACCCAGGAGACAACTTGGGTGAGGATTGAAACACCGCCGTCGCATGCTCACGTACGCCTGCGCCGTCGTCGCACCCAGGAGACAACTTGGGTGAGGATTGAAACAGGGATCGCTGAGCGCGATCGGGCAGGTCAGCCGACGTCGCACCCAGGAGACAACTTGGGTGAGGATTGAAACCGAAGGCGATGGCCGTAACGTCAATCGCCAGCGATGTCGCACCCAGGAGACAACTTGGGTGAGGATTGAAACAGCCGACGGTCGCGTTCGATGGCAGCCATACGCGTCGCACCCAGGAGACAACTTGGGTGAGGATTGAAACAGTCACGGTCGACGCTGCGCGCCGCATCCGTCACGCGTCGCACCCAGGAGACAACTTGGGTGAGGATTGAAACCCGCGGTTGCCGCACATCGGCAACTGGCCGGCGGGTCGCACCCAGGAGACAACTTGGGTGAGGATTGAAACCTGTCGGCCAGTGCGATTGGGCGAGGACGCTGCAACGTCGCACCCAGGAGACAACTTGGGTGAGGATTGAAACTGCGACGACGTGATTCGAGATCGCGCGACGTCGGTCGCACCCAGGAGACAACTTGGGTGAGGATTGAAACGTCGAGGCACGCCGATGGTCAGTGGCATTCCCGCGCGTCGCACCCAGGAGACAACTTGGGTGAGGATTGAAACGATCGACTCGTAAGCTGTCACTGCAGCGGTCAGCGTCGCACCCAGGAGACAACTTGGGTGAGGATTGAAACCGATCGGGCCCCGCCGTGGTACGTCGACGAGCGGGTCGCACCCAGGAGACAACTTGGGTGAGGATTGAAACGCACGCTCCCTCCAATACGTCGTGGCTGCATCACGGGTCGCACCCAGGAGACAACTTGGGTGAGGATTGAAACCGTATCGCTCGCGAACGCGGATCAACGCCGCTGGAGTCGCACCCAGGAGACAACTTGGGTGAGGATTGAAACGTGAAGGTCAACAGGCATATGTACCAGCCGCTGGGTCGCACCCAGGAGACAACTTGGGTGAGGATTGAAACTTTGCGGATTGATGGTACTCGTGTACTCGCACATCTGTCGCACCCAGGAGACAACTTGGGTGAGGATTGAAACCTCGAGCTCGACGTATAGCGCGTCAACATATTGCGTCGCACCCAGGAGACAACTTGGGTGAGGATTGAAACAAAAGCCTACACGGCATGCGCATCCGGCGATACGATGTCGCACCCAGGAGACAACTTGGGTGAGGATTGAAACCGATGATCCGCGAGATGACCGGCGGGAAAATCGGGTCGCACCCAGGAGACAACTTGGGTGAGGATTGAAACTATCCACTGCCGCGCGTTGGAGTCAAGATCCCCAAGTCGCACCCAGGAGACAACTTGGGTGAGGATTGAAACGTGAGCGCGGCCGACATGACGCGAATCCCGTCAAGTCGCACCCAGGAGACAACTTGGGTGAGGATTGAAACTTACTCGCTTCGCGCTCTGGCAATGCAGCAGCGACGTCGCACCCAGGAGACAACTTGGGTGAGGATTGAAACAGGTTCGAGAGCCGTGCCGCCGGTGTTGTCGAGTGTCGCACCCAGGAGACAACTTGGGTGAGGATTGAAACCAGCTCCAGTGTGCGCAGCTCGATCGGAACCAGGCGTCGCACCCAGGAGACAACTTGGGTGAGGATTGAAACTGGTTGCCAGTAGGGGCACCTCCCGACCTCGGTAACGTCGCACCCAGAAGACAACTTGGGTGAGGGCTGCGCTGCAGCTCTCACCACCCTACTGAAACCCTTGCTGCCCGCTCCGCTCAGTTGCTACCGTGTGTTGCACAACATTGGTGCACTCTGCGGGCGGGCGCTCGGTGTCACGCTCAGGCGCTTTCAAAGGAGATTCGATGGAGACTGACGCTCAGATTCGTGCCGAATGGATCATCCTGGCCGATGCCGCCGAGGTGGTGAATGGCAAGCTCTATCTGCTTGGCGGCGGGTGGGATCACCTGGTGGTGAACGAGGGATTCCCCAAGCAACACCATTGCGGCATCGCGGTCTCATTCCGTGTTCCCTGGAGTGCGACCAACACGCGGCACCAGTTCGGAGTTGAGGTCACTGGTGCCCCGGGCAACAGCAGCGTCATGCAAGCTGGCGGAAATTTCGAGGTCAGTCGTCCCGCCGCTATTCAGGCTGGCCAGACGCAGCGCTTTCAGATCGCCATCAACAGCCTCTTACCCTTCCAACGGCCGGGATCCTACGCGATCATTGTTCGCATCGACGGCGAAGAAGTCGGGCGCTCGACGTTCGACGTGATCAAAGGACAACTCCCCACCACGCGAGCGCAACTGAACGCGTAGCGTTCGGGTGGTTGACACGCCACCGTGGCGAGACGTTTCTGTCGACCCGGCTACCGAACGGAGATTGAGACATGACCGTGAACATCGACCTCGAAACCATCCGCAACGAGATCCCGGGACTGAAGGAGACCATCTATCTGAACACCGGTGGCACCGGCCCTTCGCCACGACGCGTGACCGACGCGATCGTCGAGAGCTATCGCTTCCTCGAAGAGCACGGCCCCGATGCCCGCCCGATAAAGGGTGAAGTCGCAGAACAGGCCGAAGCGGCGCGCGAGCGACTGGCCGAGTTCGTCGGAGCCGAGCCGACGAGATCGCCTTCACCCGCTCGGTCTCGGAGGGCATGAAATCGTCGCCTGGGGTCTGCCATGGCAGCCGGGCGACGAGGTGATCGTCAGCGATCAGGAGCATCCGACCGGTCTGCTCCCCTGGTTCAACCTGCGTGATCGCCTCGGCATCAACGTGCGTCAGTTCCGCTGGCGAGAGGATCCTGACGCGCTGCTGCAACGATCGACGACGCCATCAGCCCGCGCACCAGGCTCCTCTCACTCAGCCACGTGACCGCCGAGAACGGCTTGCGACTTCCAGCCAAGCAGATCAGTCGCGCTGGCGCACGAGCGGAATGTCAAGGTCCTCTTCGACGGTGCGCAATCGCTCGGGCAGTTTCCGCTCGACCTGCATGAGACCGACGCCGATTTCTACGCCATGACCGGCCACAAGTGGCTGCTGGGCGGCTACGGAGTCGGGCTCTTCTACACCCGGCGCGATCAGCTCGAGCAACTCGCTGTATCCTGGACCGGCGCCGGGGCGACCGAGTTCCTCGATCGGGAAACCGGCGAACACCGCTGGTCGAGGAGGGCGCGCGCCGGTTCGAGTTCGGCAACCGGCTCTGGCCGAGCTACGTCGGTCTTGGAGCCGCCGCCGACTACCTGAGCGAGATCGGGCTCGACGCCATCGAGGCGCGCTCGGGCGAGCAGTCCGACGCCCTCAAGCGCGCGCTGCGAGCCATTCCCGGCGTCACGGTCCTGACGCCTGCCGATCCGTCACTCAGCACCGGCATCGTCTGCTTCGAGATCGAGGGGATGACGGGCGATCAGATCACCGAGCAGCTCTGGGAACGCCGCAAGATCGTCTGCCGGGCTGCCTTCGCCCATCGCGCGGTGCGGATCTCGGTCGCCTTCTTCGTCGATTCCAACGAGCTGGAGACGGTCGTCGAGGTCGTTCGCGAGTTGGCGCAAGAGGCTGGACAGTCGCGGAGCGGGCGTTCAGACTGAGTGCCGGAGCCGGCGTTCAATCGCGTTGGTTCCGCGGCATCGATTGACCATCACCCGCCATTCCGCAATCGAACAGACGCAACCGCGCAACGATTCCGTTGATCGGAGCAAATGCCAGATGCGCATCACCGATATCGCGATCGAGGACTACCAGTGGCCCCGCACCAGACCGATCGCCAACGGCAAGCACACCTACACGCACGCCGGTCTCGGCGCTTAGTCAAGATCGAGACCGACGAGGGAGTCACCGGCATCGGGCTCGGCGGCAACGGGCTCGGCGGCACGGCACGCATCGAACGCGCGACCATCGAGCACCTGCGTGACGAGCTGATCGGTGAAGACCCGATCAACGTCGAGCGACTGTGGGAGAAGATGTGGATCCCCAAGCTGATCGGCCGGCGCGGGCTGACCACGCGTGCTATCAGCGCCATCGACATCGGCCTGTGGGACATCCGGGGGAAAGTCGCCGGGCTGCCCGCTCTACAAACTGCTCGGTGGCTATCGCGATCGGGTGCCGACCTACATCGCCGGCGGCTACTACGAGGAGGGCAAAGGGCTCAAGGAGCTGGCCGAGGAGATGGCCTCCAACGTCGAACTGGGCGCGCGTGCCGTCAAGATGAAGGTTGGCGGGGTCTCCATAGCTGAAGACGTCGAGCGCGTGCGAGTCGCGCGGGAGGCCGTTGGACCTGACGTGAAGCTCTTGCTCGACGCCAACTGCGCCTACCGGCACTATGAGGCGATCCGCTTCGCCAAACGCGTCGAGGAGTATGACCCCTTCTGGTTCGAGGAGCCGGTCGCGCCCGACGACTACGAGGGGCATCGCAAGCTGGCGCAGGCTACCAGCATCCCCATCGCCACCGGCGAGAACGAATACACGCGCTACGGCTTCCGGGATCTGATCGAGCACGACTGCGCGGCCATCCTCAATCCGGACGCCAAGGTCCTGGGTGGCGTAACCGAGTTCATGAAGGTCGCCGCGCTGGCTCAGGCACACGACCTGGACATCGCGCCGCATGGCTCGCAGGACATCCACGTCCATCTGGTGGCGGCCATTCCCAACGGCCTGATTCTCGAGTTCTACCGGGATACCGTCGATCCGCTGTGGGGCAAGATGTACCACCACACGCTCAGGCTCAACGACGACGGCACGGTCAGCCCGCCGGATGTCCCGGGCATCGGCGTCGACCCCAACTACGAGGTGCTGGCACCGTATCGGGTGGGGTGAGCAGGAGAGGCTGAAGCTAGTCGCGCATGATCATCACGCCGATGCGTATCGAACCGCGGACGCCGTGGACCATGCATGAGGCTTCTGAGGGGATAGCCGATGAGCAGCGACACCTCGTCAAGCGGCTGGAAGCGCACGACCGCGGCGAAACGGCTTGAGCGTCACGTTGCCAAATGACCACCTCTGTCCGATCACTGGCCGCCGGCTGGGCGACGACATGCTTCGCCGTTACAAATGAAGTTGCGGCGCTGTCGGACGTTCGCTGGTATCGGCCCTTACCTCTCCACCACCCCCGCGCGGGCGAAGGCGAACATCTCGTCGGTCGTCATCTGACTGCCGCGGGCAAACGCATCGTACAGGGCTGCATCATCGAGACTGGTGCGCACCTGCGCGATCTCACGGTCGTAGATCTGTTGCACCGCTGCCGGAAAGACAATCTGGTTGGCTTGCTGCACCGCCAGTGAAGCGCCAGAGAGGATGGCCGCTCGAGCCATGTCGCCCTGCCGCGCGGCGACCGCGGCAAAACCGAGGAGTGTCAGCGCGAGATGAACCTTGTCATCGGCCGTGTTCGGTAGTTCCAACGCTTCGCTATACCAACGCAACGCCTCACTCAGGTTCCCAGTGAAGCAATAGGCCGTCGCCAAATAGAAGGTCGCACCCGTGATGAGGTAGGAGCGATTGGCGGCGCGCAGGCCCTGCACCGCCTTCTTGAGCACATCGATCGCCTGAGCGAAATCCCCTCGAAGCAGGGCATAGAGTCCTCGATCACGTCGCTGCCGTGCCACAAGAAACTCGTCTTGCATGCAGCTCCCCAGCGCCTCCGCTTCATCCAGATGTGGAACGGCCTTATCAATCTCTCCCAGGACACAATAGGCGCTTGCCATGTCGGTAAGCGCCAGGGCGATTCCATGCGTATCTTGCGCCTGTCGCCATTCCTCGACCGCAGTGGAGAGAAAACCGATGCTCGAATCGCTTGCTCCTCCCATATAGCCACCCCAGCCAAGCTGACGGCAGATGAGCGCGATTCCACGATGATCGTCGACTTCCCGCGCGAGATTGAGGGCTTCGATTCCGAGCGCCCGAGCCTCATCAAAGAGGAAGCAGGAGAAGGCCAGGTAGCTGGCCCCGATCGTGACCCTGGCGCGCAAGGCAGGGGCAAACTCCGCGCGACGCGGCAAAATGTGCTGCATCCGGGCCCAGCCTTCCTTCGCGCGCAGGTACTCGTACCAATAGGGCCAGAGCGCCGCACACAGCCGGGCAAAATGCGCCAGATCATCCGTCGTCTCAAGCCAATCGAGCGCCGCGCGAATATTGTCCAGTTCCGTGTCGACACGCTCGTAGAAGCCGCCGACCCTCTGCTCCGGCACGTATGGCGGAGCTGATTCAAGCAGGGAAAGGAAGTGGCTTGCATGACGGTCGCGCAGTGCGGCCTCCCCTGGCGATTCCCGACATTGTTCGAGCGCGTATTCGCGAATCGTCTCCAGCATGCGATAGCGTGTCACGCCGTTGGATACCGAGGTGCGCTCGATGAGGCTGGCCTCTTCCAACCTCGACAGCTGCTCCGTAATAGCGGCAATAGGAGTCGCCTCCGCGAAGCAGACGGCAGCCGCCGCAGCCGTGGTCCAGCCGCCAACGAAGACCGACAGTCGCACAAAAAGCTCGCGATCAGACTCCGAGAGCAGGTCGAAGCTCCAGGCAATCGTCTGGCGCAGCGTACGCTGGCGCGGCGCCACGTCGACCGGCCCGCCGACACTCAGGTCCAGCCGGTTCGGGAAGTCGGCCAGCAGCGTCGCCAGCTCGTAGTCGCGCACCCGCGCGGCGGCGAGTTCGATAGCCAGCGGCAGTCCATCGAGCCGCGTACAGATCTCGCCAATAGTCGCCGCATCCCGCTCGACGAGGACACGACGCGGGTTCGCCGCATGAGCCCGCTGGACGAAGAGTTCTACCGCCGCGTTCTCCCAAACCTCCGGCGCGGACTGCTGGCACGACGGCAGCGGCAAGGGAGGAACGGGCCGCTCATGCTCACCTGTCAGATGCAACGGAACGCGACTGGTTGCGAGGATCTTGAGATGCGCGGCATCGGAAAGCAGTTCCACCAAGCCAGGACCGGCCTCGATCAGTCGCTCGAGGTTGTCCAGCACCAGCAAGACGCGCCGAGATTTCAGCCAGGCAGACAAGCGAGCAGAGAGCGAGACGTCCGGCACGTCGCGCAATCCGATCGTATCGGCGATGGTCTGCATCACCAGACTGGGATTGGTGACGGCCGCCAGCGGGACGAAGAAGACGCCGTCCGGAAAGACGTCGAGCACGTCCCGCGCCAGACGAAGGGCCAATCGTGTCTTTCCGCTCCCACCAGGTCCGGTGAGCGTCACCAGACGGACGTCAGCGTCACACAGCAACTCGGCAACATCCCACCGTTCCAACTCGCGACCCACGAACGACGTGAGATCGGCCGGTAAGTTGTTCACCACCGGAAATGTCCAGCGAGACAGCAGCTTCAGCTCGCCTGGCTCGGCCGTTCTGGCGATCCCCTCGAGAGTCCCGAGTCCCGCCGCCTGGAGCAAACGGTCGGCCTCGACGCGGTGCAAGTTCAGCACAGCGGCAACATTCAGCAATCCCTCACGGTAATACGGGTGGACCGACGCACCGTGGATCCAGCGATTGATCGTCGCCTTGGCTACTCGTGAACGCTTCGACAGTTCCGCCTGGCTGAAGCCGCGTTCAGTCATGTAATGGTCAAGTAAGGATGCCAGGGGTGAGGAATCGGACAGTTTGCGACCTTTCGGCACTGGCTCAGCGCTCCTCGCAGTTGTTGTGTTGTCGAGTTCGTACACTCGAACTGTACATTCTGGAGATGCGGCAACCAAGGAGGTGTAGCTGCCTGGCAGCCCACATGGACGGAGGCTGTTGCACGTTGAACCTGGGAGAGGGCGCTTTAGCGATTGATCGCGTCCGACCGGGAATAGTGGTTGTTGATCAATTAGCCCGGTAATGCGGCCACGTCCGCCCGGGAATAAATTAGCCGGGCTATGAAGACGAAGTCCGACCCGCAAGCAGGTACCCCGAGGGACTGACATTTCTTGCGTACGTTCGCAGGCAAAGTGCCGGTAGGGGCGCGCTGCGGTGCGCCCGATCATGCGGACACGCTTGCTCGTGTGGCCCTGGCGCGGCGACCGTTCATCCATGGGGTAAGGCGTCGCGCCGGATGATATGGAGACGTGGGCGCACAGCAGCGCGCCCCTACCTGATCAATCTCGCCGCTACTCCCTCGTGCCCAGCCCCGCTTCCCTGGCCTTGATGATGGCCTCGGCCCGGTCGCTCACCTGCAGCTTCGCGAAGATGGTCGAGGTGTAGTTGGCCACCGTCTTGGGGCTGAGAATTCGTCGGCTATTCCGCCGCGTACTCCCTGAACCCTTCCATCAGCTGTTTGAAATTTGATGGCTGGTATCGGTTGAAGCTCTCCTGATCTACATAGACGAAGTCGATTTGAACGTCGGACTGCGTCTGGTTCACGTCCGCGCACCATTGGCGAGCCGCCGCATCTTCCGTGGTACGTCCAGATCTTCCTGCCCCTTCGTTTCGACGATGACGATTCGTTTCGGCGAGAGCTTGACGAAGAAATCGGGGTAGTAGTCAGAGATGTTGCCGTCCGCGTTGACGTAGTCCAGCTTGAAGTGAACCGCCAGGTAGTTCTTGGCATAGGCGACCACATCGGGACAGCTCTCGAGGAAGCTGGCGAACTCCAGCTCGAAATGGCTGTCTCCGATGATCTTATTGAACACGCTCTTCTTGGGAACGGTATAGCCCTGGTCCTTGGCGACGAACGGCCGGGTTTGCCGAAGTTTGAGCGTGTCGCGAATCTCGGCGTCCCCTTTATCCCGCACGGTCAACGCGTTGATGGCCCCTTCGAAGGTTTGGATCACCGTCCTGGTTGCGGCCAGCTCCGAGAGATTGCGGAGCGTGTTCGGGTCTTCGAGATCGACGTTCTGGTCAAAGAGATCGTTCTGGATGAAGGTCTTCACCTTGGGGTACAGCACATCGTAGCCGCTCACCAGGCGCAGGTCCCGCATGATGGATTGGGCAAAGTAGCCGACCACGCTGTGATAGTCGGCAAAGCCCGCCGAGTCGAGGATCGTCGTGTGTGCGATCTCGCCGGTGGTGACGTCCTTGAAGACGATCTCGCGCTGCTCCTCTTCCGTGAACTGCTGATACGGGACGCGTTGATAGGGCAGCGTAGCCGGGTTGAGGTCGCCAAGGTTCTTGTATTCGCGGTAGATACGCGGCGTCAGAATCGGGATCTCGATATCGAGTGCGTCGAGGTCCTTGTTCACGTTTTCGTTGTCGATCTCCACCACGATCTGCGATTGGGCGTGCGCGCCCTCACCCATCGGCTTGCGCTCCAGCACGACACCCTCAGCCTGGATCGTCTCGACGAAGTCCATGAACGCGTCGGTACCGACCACGCTGACGTATTCCTCGAGGTCACCGGGATACATCCTGCGCAATCCACGACCAAGCGTCTGCTCGGGCAAGATGTTGCTCTTGGCGGAGTAGGCTCGTAGCCCGACGATGGTCGTGACGTTGCGGACGTCCCAGCCCTCTTTGAGGACCATGACGGAGATGATCGCCTTGTAGGGGTTGTCGGTGTTGTCGATCGAGTTGGCGAGCTCGCGCAGCTTGTCGAGCTCTTCCTTGCTCTTCCCCGACGACGCCTCCGAAATCTCGCCGTTGTTCTTGGTGTGAATCACGAGGACCGAATCGCCGCTCTCGAAATCCTGATAGGTTGCCCGCAGGTAGTCGTCGACGTCGTCGCAGTTCTTGGTGTCGTCCGTCATGACGAAGAGCACCGCTTTCTTCCCCAGCTTCTCATGCTCTTCGAAGGACTTGCGCCACTCGACGACGCCGAGATGGAGGTAGTCGGCGTACTTCTCGGTGTATTTGGCGCTCTGGCGCTCATGCAGCTTGGCGCGGCTGGCGGCATCCGGCAGCACAGGGTGCTTGACCACGTTCTGCGCGATGGCCTCGACCAACGGATAGTCCGCGATGGTCTGCACGAAGATGGCGCCATTGTTGTGCTTGGGGGTGGCGGTCACGTCGACCTGGAACGAGAGCCGGGCGCCTTTGTGCTTCAAGCGGTTGTCGATGTCCTGGATCGACTTGAACCAGGCCAGGCTCTTGTCGTGAACGTGATGCGCTTCATCGTTGAGGACCGCGAGCTCGTCGATATCGCGCACGATCATGCCGAGATCGACCGATGAATCGGTGGTCGCCCCGGTCGGCCGTGGCCCGAAGAAATAGTCCATGGTGTTCTCGTCATCCGGCGACGGCGGAATGTCGTCACCGGCGTAGACGCGATGGATGTTGGTCAGGAAGATGTTGCCGGTGGGATGCGTGACGCGAACCTCGTCCTGCACGTGCAGCGTCAGCTGAAAGTCATCACGCCAGTTGCGGCCGTCAACGCCGTTGTCCGGAATGACGGGATCCTGAAAGAAGATCTTCAGGCCATCGAAATCCTTGCGGATGCGATCCAGCACGATGATGTTCGGAGCGATGACGAGGAAGTTGCGGGACAGCGAGGAGTCCGGCTCGTACAGCTTGTGGAAGAAGCTCCAGGCGAGCACCAGGCTCAGCACTTTGGTCTTGCCCGAGCCGGTGGCCATCTTGACCACGAAGCGCCGCCAGGACTCGTCGAACATGTTGGCCGAGACCAGGCCGGTGCTATCGAAGCGCATCAGGTCGAACTTGTCCTGCACCCCAACCACGTCGGTCAAGTAGATGATCGTCTCGACGGCCTCACGCTGCGCGAAGTAGTACTGGAACTCCTCCATCGTCCCGCCGAATTGGGGCAACAGATGGGGAGTCCCGAACCACCAGTTCAGCAGACTCTTGCTCGTATCCCTGGCCCCAACGTATCCGCTGTCTCGGAACTCCTTCACCTTGCGGCGCAGCTGCGCCACCAGAGGTGGCGAGAGCTTGTCCATGGTCGTCTCACGAAGAGCTTCGTCGGCCGGGAACCAGCGCACGCTCGGATCGAGGACGGCGTAGGGCGATTCCGGGAAATTCGGGTGAAGGGCCATCAGTTCGCCTCCCCATTGCCCATCGACTGCGGCGCTGGCCACAGCGATTTGGCCAGGCTGAAGAGAGAGCGACTGCGCGCCTCGATCTGGTCCTCGTTCCAGTGAGTCTGATGCGTAATCTCTCTATTGAGCACGAGTAGGGAGTGCTCCGCCAGCGCGGCGCGTTTGGCCTCAAAGGAGCCGTTACTCACCGAGCTATTCAGCGGCTGCGTCAGCAAGGTGAGATTCCCGATGGTGTTCTTCAGTCTGTTTCGCCGAACGATCTCGCCCACTCTCGTATCGTCCTCTTTTGAGTAATACCTGGCTTGATTGACTCGTCGAAGCTGGGGATGGTGCCGTCTGCTAACGGCCAGTACATGCCCCACTCCGTCGGTAATACGTGTTCGATCGTCAGATGGTCCGACAGCGACGTTGTCTCGTTAAACCGGGACCTTTTTGCTTTTTCTAACTCCTCCAGAATCGCGCGAGTGCGCGCCACCGGCAAGCACCGGCGTAAATCGGATTCTCGATCCACCTCGCCTCAAACTCATCGTCGAGAGGAAACCGGCTGATGTCCGACTGCTGCGCGAGCAGCAGTCGGGTGAAGTTCTTGGGCGACCAGCCGCCGCGATCAAGATTGGCAATCACGGACAAGAAATATTTGTTGTAGTTCTTGGTCGTGAGTCCGCAGACCGCCCGACGCACAACGAAGCTGATTAGGAGCTTCAGACAGGCGGCCTTAGCCTCGCAGATCGATCTGGTCTCGAGTCCCAGAGTCGCAGTGCGAGCGGGAAAACAGTTGTTACGTCCCATGGAGCTAGGCTTCGTCCGAACTGGCCAGCGCACTGGCACCGGTTCGGTCAACCAGTTCTATGTAGATGGAGCCGAAATGGTTCAGCTCTTTGAGCTCCAATGCCACGGACGGGAACGGCCGGTATTGAACGAACGCTTTATATTCGCTGAATAGCTTGGTCAGGTTAACTTCGCCGGCAATCTTGCCTGAGATGTAGTTCGCCAGGAAGAATTCGATGCGGGGTTTGCGGTACCGACCCTGTCGCTCCTCTTGCGTCCAGACTTTCGTGCTCGAAGAGTTTCCAGTAGCGTCGAAAGGCTGATCGGCACCCTCTCCGCGGCGTCCGCTCGCTGGAAGATGTTGTTGCGAACGAGATCGGCCGCGAGCAGCGGTTCACCCCGCTCGTTCAGCGTCTCGAAAATCACCTGAGCGTCATCGCCCTCTTCAAGCGTGATCTCAACAACTCTTGAACTCCTCAACCAGCGACTGCCAGATCGCATCGAACCTCAGTTCGTGGTGATATCATCCTGGTCAACGGAGAGTCTGTCAGGCTGAGTTCGTCTCCCGAGGCTCGGGAGCTTCATAGAATTCATCGTCAAGCTCGTCTGTTTCGGCTGATGCCTGATCTGATCGTAAAAGTAGCCATAGGCAGCGATGAGCCTCGGGTGTGTAGCGATAATCGTAGATTCGGTCCTGAGTTTTGTAAAAATGATCCGGATACTTCTCTCGCAGGGCTTCTCGCCCCCAAGATTGATGATGTCGGTGAACATCTCGCGATCGTACTGGGTCGGCCACACCTTGAAGATCTCAACCTCGGGGTTTTCCATCAGGTGGGGATCGCTGATTCAGCAGATAGGTTGCGATCGTCTGCCGCTGTACTTGTGTATCCGTCGCAGTCGCATAGTCACGCGCGGCAGCAAGAAACAGCTGGAAAGCGGTCAACCGTTGCTGACCGTCGACCACCTGGAACGCAGGAACCCGGCGTGCGGAGAATCCGCCCCGGCTTTCCAGAACGATCGGCGCCCATGAAGTGGGAAAATCGCCGTTCACTGCCCTGCCAGCCGCTCGATAGCCTTGGTGCGGATGTCGTTCCAGAATGGCTCCCACTGCTTCTCGCGATTCCAGACGAAATGACGCTGGTAGATCGGTACACAATACCGATATCGATTCTGCAGGAGTTGCCCGACGACGACTGGTCCCGCTTTCATACGTTCACCTCAACAATCGTCATGGTGTCGTTGCCGAAGATGTCGACCACTTTGACGGCGAGCTTGCGGCGGCCCGGCGTGCACTCGTGGAATAGCGCTCTCAAGCTCCAGCGAGCGGTCCTTCTTGGTGCGGAACGACTGCCACTCGTTCTCGAAGATGTATTCGCCGGTCCAGACCTCTTCCCACTCGCCGGTGGCTTCACTCTTGATGCGGATGATCTCGCGCTTGTTCTCGAAGTTGAAATCGACCGCCCAGTAGTCGATCCAATCGGTCCACTTCTTGGTGAGCGGCTCGCGCGTCACGATCCCCTTGTCGTCTTTGCTCACCTTCACGATCTGGCCGCGATCGACCACGATCTTGCTGGCCTTGTTCTTGAGCGTCGCCTCGGCGTTGGCGATGGAGTCCTGCGAGTAGAAGACGGAGAAATCGGTCAGCGCCACGGCGACCTGGTTTCCTTTGACGCGTGGCGTAACCTCGATGGCCGCGACGTCGTGGAAGACGACCTGGTTGCGCTCGACGGCGCGCTTGTCGAAGACCTCAGCCGGGATGTACTTGGGGGCGATGTCGATCCCCTTGTCGCGCGCCTCGTCGAGCACGTTGGGGAAGAGGCCCATCTCGAACTCGAAACCAAGGATGTCGGCACGGGTGATGTGCTTCTCGCGGCATTCCAGGATAATCTCTTCGACGAAGAGGCGCGTGACCGGCAGATTGACCGGACCGACCGCGACCAGTCGACCAGCCTTCTTCCCCTGGAAGGTGCGGAATCCCTCGGTTCGTTCGGCGCGATAGGCGCGCAGGATCAGATCGACGAAGGCGGCTTCTTTCTCGTCAAGCTGCTTTTCCTTCTCGGCGTCACGCAGATTGGGGTTTACCCCGATGAAATGCTGGCGCTCGTACTTGCCGAGGTTGAGGACCTCGAAGGCGCGGTAGTCCTTGCCTTCGGCTTTCAGTTCGCGCTGCACGCCGATCATGCGCTTGCGCGTCGTGTGGATGGCGAACTTGCCCAGGTCGGTGACGATCCACTTGCGCCCAAGCTTCTCCGCGACGGCGGCCGTGGTGCCGGACCCGACGAAGAAGTCGGCGACGAGGTCATTTCGGTTTGAGGATGCCGTGATAATCGTCTCGAGGAGTTTTTCCGGTTTTTGGGTTGGATAGTCTTGCCCCTCATCTGTGTTTGAATATCCTCGAAGCTGAGAAATGTCCGTCCAAATGTCCGGCCGCAGGATTCCCTTTGCACTCATCCAGGTATCGCTTCTGCTTCAGTGTTGATCCCTGAAGCTACGATCCTCCCCTGAGAGTGGAGCGCTTCCATCCTCTCTCTAGAGTACTTCCAGCCTTTCCGCGGTGCGTGAACTCCAATGGAAGTCATATATCAGATTGGGCCGGTAGCCGGGATTCGTGAGGTCAGCAAGGTTGTATCGGCGACCAGTTCCCTCCTCCACGTGGTTGTACCAGTTTGCCTTCGATCTTCTCTGGAAGATCTTGATAAGCAGGGTTCCAGAAGGCGTATCTGATCTGGAGTAGAATAGAATGTAATCAGCTCACTATATCATATCTTTTTCGCGTATCGAGAATGTGCGTCAGACCGCTTCCAAGTGATCATGTTATTGAAGTTGCGATGGTCCGAAGACTTCATCAAGGATCGGTCGAAGAGACCCACTGACTCGCCAGTCGCAATGCACGTAGATGCTTCCGTCATCAGCCAGCAAATCGCGCATCAACACCAGCCGCTCATAGATCATGGCGAGGAATGAGTCTGCGCCTTTGCCCCAGGTATCGCGATAAGCGATCTCTTCGAGGATGTTCGGGTTCTTGGTGAAGGTCTCGTCGCCAATCTCGATGTCCATGGAGAAGTCGGCGCCGACATCGAATGGTGGGTCGATATAGATGAGCTTGATGCCGCCTTGCCGCTCGATCTCTTCGCGCATGGGTCCATTCTTCAGCGACGAGAGGATGAGCTTGTTGTCGCCCCAGATCAGCTTGTTGGTCCAGCCCTTGAGCTGGCGGCCACGCTCGTCCAGATCGAACAGCAGCGGCTGATAGGTGGCTGGGTCCTCATTGATCTGACTTGATCGCTGGCCGATCGGCTTCTCGGCGCGCGGCTCGTCCACCTGCTCGATCACCTGGAACGGGAGGACGATGTTGCAGACCTCGTTGGTCTTGCCGTTCCAGACCAGCTCAACCTCACGTTTGTCGTCGAACAGCAGGAAGCGGTATTTCTCAGGCAGTGGCTTGTCCGCTTCCAGAAAGCGGATGATCTCTTGCTGCTCTTGCTCGGTTAGTCGCGGCACGTAAATCCCCGAATCGCTTCAACACGGCATCACAAATTCGGCAAGGTGAATGTCGTTGCGGATAGCTTCGACTCGCAGTTTAGAGTGTCTTGTCGTATTTGTCTTCTGGGCGAGGCCGGTAGGGGCGCTCTGCCGTGCGCCCGATCATGCGAACACCTATGGCCGTGTGGCCCTGGCGCGGCGACCGTCAATCCATGGTGTAAGGCGTCGCGCCGGATGATAAGGAGACGTGGGCGCACAGCAGTGCGCCCCTACCTGATCAATCTCGCCGCTACGCCCTCGTGACCAGGATCCAGGCGGCGCGTGCCGCCAGCAACCACCGCCCGCGCAGAACGGTGGATCGCTCTTCTGGTTTGCTGCTCAGCGCCGCTACCGATGGAAGGGCTGAGTCCATTCCGGGCTCCTCATGGTCACGATCGTGACGACTCCATGCTGGTCACGGCAGTGTAGCAAACACGTTATGACGACGGGGAGGGACTCGTCCCTGATCGGCGACGAGTCCCGAACGTGCTGCCCGGGGCGTGGCTACGGGTGGAACGTCGCCAGAATCGCCACGATGGTCCCAACAACCACGGTCACCCCGCCGATCGCCACCGCGGCGGTCGCCAGTCCGCGCTTCCCAACCGCCTGCTCGCGACCCGCCACGCCGAGGGTCGCGCCCGCGCCACCCAGCACCACCGGCAGGCCACTCCAGAAAGCCGCGATCGAGAGAAACCCGAGAATACTGACGATAAGACCCGCCTTTTGCGGCGAGCGCTTCATGGCCCAGGGCAGAACGAGCGCGTAGACCACTGCCGTCACCACCAGCACCAGCACGACCACCTGCCACAATGAATCCTTCTGATTCTGCGGCGCCGAGGAATCGCCATAGACGCCAAAGACCGCCAGACCCACCGCGAGCAAACCTGCCAGAACACCGATCCATCGTTCCCGTGTCATGTGCCCTCTCCTTACCAAGACGACCGAACCGCCAACAGCATCACCATAGCGACGCGGCACTCCCGGGCGATAGAGCGCACAATCATGTAGCGGACGGGAACAGTTCCCGGGAGATCGGGTAGAATCGGTCAGTGTGAACGTACACGTACGACGACCAAAACTGAGTGTATCTAACACGGCTGATCTTTCCAGCAGGGGTCGTGATCACCCTGCTGCTGGCCGGGGTCGGCCTGCTCTATCGCCTGGGCACGCTCCCGCACGGGTTCCTGGATGCCGAGGCCGTCAACGGCCTGCTGGCGCAAGACATTACCGGCCATGGTCGAGATCTCTTCACCCAGCCCGGGTCAGGTTCGCCACTACTGGCGGCGCTGATCGCGCTGGTCGGGCGACCGTTCGGCTTCGACATCTTCAGCGCGCGACTCGGCGCGGCGCTAGCGGGATTAGGGACGATTGTCTTCACCGCCCTCTGGCTCAGGCGAGTCTTTGGCGATATCTGGGGAGTGGTTGGCGGGCTGATCCTGGCCGGAACGTTCTGGTTCATGCTCTTCAGCCGGGTGGCGCTTAGCCCGGTCGCCGGAGCGCTGGCCCTCTCACTCTTCCTCTGGTTCCTGGTCGAAGGAATGGCGCGTGGCACGCACCCCAATGCGCTCTTCTGGTATGGCGGCGCGGGCATCGCGGCGGGTGTCGGCTACATGTCGGATCCGACGCTGCGCATCCTCCCGATCGTGCTGCTAATCCTGCTGATCTCGGCCACCCATCAGCACGGCATGGTCATGCGCCACAACGAAATCATCGGCTTACTCCTCACGATCCTGCTCGGGCTGGTCGTCGCCGGGCCGTTCATCCGGCACGCCTCCGGCACGCCGTCGGTCCTCTCTTTCTGGACCAATACACCGGGACTGCCGGGGTCGACGATTATGTCATGGCGTGAACTGCTGCATAACTACGGAGTCACGCTGGAGCGCATCGGCTGGCCGACGCAGGGCGCGCTCGGCTTGAACCTGCCCAATAGCCCGCTGCTGGGGCCGTTCATCGCGCCCTGGGCCATCGCCGGACTGGCAATCGCCATTCGCTCGATCCGAGGACGACTGGTGACGACCGCACTCCTATGCGGCGCCGTCCTACTGATTCCGGCCGCGGCCATAACACCGGTCCACCCGGGAAGACTCTTGACGATTCTGCCGCTGTTGGTGGCGCTCCCGGTGGCCGGGCTGCGCTTCATCGTGCAGCAAACCCCGACGCTCCGTTATCGCGTGGTGGCCGTGCTGCTAGTCATGGTGATGCTCGCTGGCAACGCGGCCTGGTCGACCTGGAGCTATTTCTCCAATTGGGTCGACGAGCCGCAGACCGCGCAGGCCTTCTCGCAGAGCGTGACCGCTTCGCTGAGCGCGATCGATCAACTGCCGGGGACCGAGTGGATCCTCTACAGCATGCCAGGCGAACAGCACGTGCAGCAGTATCTCCAGACGGCCAACCACCAGCGCCTGCTCTTCAACGGAAGCGAGATGCTCCCGATTCCGATAGATGGTTCCGGCTATCTGGTCGTGCCGGATGCCGGCCAAATGCCAGCCGCGCTGCTGCAGATCATGACCGGTACTCAATTGCCGCAACTAAGCAACGATCAATATCGGATCTATCGCGTCGACGACCGAGCCAGGAATCAGCTCCCCCTCTCGGTCCCGACTGACACCTTCTCCGACGGAACGCGCTTCCTCGGTCATCAAGTGGTGGCGACGTCGAGCGATCAGATTGCGGTCGTAGTCGCCTGGCAGTTACGCGGGAACGGACAGGCACACACGGTCCGCGTGCGGATGCGTCCCGTCAACGGCGCTGGGCAGACCCAGATCGTCGACGCGCTGTTGCCGGGAGGGCTGGTACCAGGCCCCTACGACCTGCTGCGACTGGTGACGTTCAAAGCTCCACCAGCCGGAACGTCAGTAGATCTGTCACTGTCGCTCCTCGATGCGAACGGGAACGTGCTGACCGCTCCGGGTCTGGATACCGATAACTACCTGTTTCTCAACCGCTACACGTTCAGTCACTAGACGCGACGTGAACATTCGGTTTGACGCCGGGTCGACTGATGGTTAGGTTTATGCAGCGCACCGGTATAGACCGGCACTGTTTTTGAACGCAGCGTTTGCGCGACAGGAGTGAGAAGATGAGCCAGACACCGGCACGCCGCCTCAATGTCGAAGCAGAGAGTGCGGGCGTCCTCCTCATCGATGCCCAGCCAGCGTTTTGGTCGAGCATGTATGGTCCGCGAGAGCCGGTCATGGCCCGGGTGGAGCATCTGCTCCTGTTGGCTGGCTCATTCAAGCTACCGGTCGTGGCCACCTTCGAACACCCGACTGAGTCGAAAGGTTGGCTGCCGGACCGGCTCGATCACGTCTTCCCAGCGGAGGGCCAGCGCCTGGTCAAACACACGTTCGACTGCTGTGAGGAGAAACAGATTCGCACGGCACTGCAGAACATCCAGGCCCGGCAGCTTATCGTCGCCGGAGCCGAAACTGACGTCTGCGTGCTGCAGTCGGTCCTCGGCGTGATCGACATGGGGTTCCAGGTCTTTTTGATGGTCGACGGCCTCTTCACTTCAGAGCCAAACCCGCATGCCGCCCTCGAACGCATGTATCGCGCGGGCGCAATTCCGATTACCTATAAGTCGCTCTACTACGAGCTGAAGCAGACCGTGGACGTGAAACCCCTGAACCTGGAGTGGAATGAGCGCTATGCGGGCGGCGAGGACCGCTACCGCGCCCCAGAACGCCTGCCCGCCATAAGTTAGAGCCACCAGCGAGACGGTGGTTGTCGCGTAATCCCGTCCGTAGCGACGACGCATGCGTCGTCCGAGCCATCCTGTTCAACCACCACGTATCTTGACCAGGACCGTCAAAACTCGAAGGTAGGCCACTGAACCACCAGCATGCTGAGCAGGATCGCCAGGCTAATGAGCAGCCCGATGCCACCCTTGTCGTCCAGCATCTGCGCCTTTCCATCCCAGAAGAGCAGGGTGAAGAGAACGGCGCCGATAGCCGCGATGACTACGACCGGATTCCACCAGCCCTGCTTGAGCAGCAACCCAACCCCGCCAGCGATGAACCCGGCGGCGAGAACGACGTAGGTGACGCTCGCCAGCGTGCGGGTCGTCTCGTCCCCCAGGATCGGTGCGAACGACCAGGAGTCGTTCGGCCAGGCCAGTCCCTCTTGAAGCTCGAAGAGTCGCGCGCTCTGTCCCGCATACAGCAGATGCACCAGGCCATGCAGCACCAGGAAGATTCCGATTACTAACCGTAGCATCCTATTCCTCCCATCTCGGTGCGGTGCGCAGCTGGCGTAGCCGGACGGTGACGCCGATGGACAGTGCTGCTTCAAGCAATTCACGCCGCTGGCTCAAACGGCTGACTCCGTTCCACGTCGTATGCGATCGCCGTAATCGTCGCCAGCGGCACCAGGACGACGGCCAGGTAGAAGCTATTCAGGAACAGGTTCGGGTGGTTGAAGTCGAACCCGTATACCAGCAACAGCGACACGACAAACAGGAGCAGGCCGTTAGCGACGGCCACGGTGAAGATCCACGACCATGCCCAGGCCAACACGGCGCGCACATGCGCCGATACCCGCGTCCGCCACCACTGATGCGAGGAGTTGATCTCCAACCCCGCGATTCCGGCCAGCATTCCGACAACGGGCGGTCCGACCCCACCACCAACCAGAAGCATGGCGCCGCTCAACAAGAGTAGCCCGAGACCACCATGT
This sequence comes from uncultured Chloroflexia bacterium, assembly GCA_963782955.1. Lineage (GTDB taxonomy): Bacteria > Chloroflexota > Chloroflexia > Thermomicrobiales > Thermomicrobiaceae > CALAGB01. The sequence goes on from CAWALJ010000008.1 coordinate 92,577, forward strand.
GTCCGCTCGACGAAGGCGATTGACCAGACGATGACCGCGAGCGAGACGATCACGGTCAGGATGCCGGTCACCAACATGCTGGGCAGAATGGTCAGGCCGGGTTCGCCGCCCATATTGGTCGAGAGCGGTCCAGTCGTCCAGGATTCGGCGAAGATGCCGTCCGGCTTCACGTTGCCCTGGAGGATCTCTCCAATGCCGTGGCGCAACCCGCCGAGTCCACTAAGTACGCCGAAGACCGACGCCACGAGCCGTGGGGCACTGACGTTGTCGAGGGTGTTGCCGCGTTGCATTGTCTGCTCCTTTCCGCAACCTCCACAGATGATCACGAGATGAAGGCTGGCGTTGCAGTTGGAAGCGAGCGTCGTATTCGCAGTGAGGCCCGTCCGGTGTTTCTGATCCCAACCTAGACGCGCCGGTATGACAGAGGCAATAGACGACCTGGCGTTCCTGTCACAGGAGCGTTACAGGCGCCGCTAGCGCGCCTCACCGCGCTGGTAAGTGGCGCGGTGGACATCATCACCAACATCCCGCCCGACCAGGTGCCGACCCTCAAGCAGGCCAATATCGCTCCGGGCATCCACCGCTGCTACACCAGAACGGACGCACCAGTTACGTTCATGCCGCCACTAACGGTCACGCGGAGACGATGCGAGTGAACTGACCGAGCGCGGCATTCAAGATGGTCACCAGGTCCACCGAGCGAGTTCGTAAGGGCAGACGTGCCATGTCTGCCCTCCGTCATTCACCCGTGCAGCGGCTCGGCGTCGCGACGGGTTTCACGCAGGATTGCCCTGGAAGCGTCGGTTGCATCCCCGCCTGGAGCACCTTCGTGCAGGAAGATATCGGTCGCCGCTCCTTCGCGCGATGTCATCTCGCGCCACTTCAGCGCCACGATGATGATCGCAACCGCCGCAAAGATGAAGTTTTCCCACGGCTGCGCATCTGGCCAGGCTGGTCCGTTCATCTGAAAGTGGTAGATCATGGCGATCAGGATGCTCCCCTGCGCCGCATTGAAGATCGGCGTCAGGATCACGGCCAGCGCCACCACGCCAATCACGTACGGCCCAAATGACCAGGCGCTCTGTGGGGTTCCGCTCATCAGGAAGGCGGGCGCGTGCCACAGGCCCCAGAAGGCGCCAAGGATCAGGCTGGCGGTCAGCGGAGTGTACTTGCGCTGAAGCAATGGCAGCGCCACACCGCGCCAGCCGAACTCCTCGATGGGACCAATCAAAAGCGCGGCGGCTATCGCCGGAAAGACGTCGTACCAGGGTGAGATCGGAAACTCAGTCGCGGTGCCATTGAACGCCGCGCCAAGGTACTTGGCCGCGGGAATGCCCAACAGCAGGAAGAGCCACCAACTTCCCGGTAGTCGCCACAGTGTCAGACGGCGGAAGTAAGCGCCGAGAGCGCTGAATCCGTAGTGTCGCCAGATCAGGTAGATGCCCACGATGGCAGGCGAGTAGACCACCAGGATGAAGACGGGGTTCGTCATACTCAACTCGCCGAAGACCGCCTCGACCTGGTCCATGAAGATCAAGGCCAGCGCGGCGATCCCCCACCCCAGCACGAACGTCAGAATGAAGAATCGTCGTACGCTAATCTCTTCCGTCAGGGACTCTGGTCCAGCTCGAGTGGGCAACTCCCGCGATGTACTTTGCAAGGCACCGAGGTTGGGGTGAAGTCGTGGTCGATGAATCTGCATCTTGCACCTCCGAAACGCTGAGTCATTGGGTGCGCAGGGGGATCGAAGCCCAAAGGTACCGACCTGCGGCCATGGTCGCGCCGAACGGCCCGGTCGATTTCTCTCCCTAGACCACGTTAGAGACGAGCGAGCATCGAAATCGTTAAATTCCGACAATCAGTGGGACAAAACTACTCCAGGTTGTGTTTGTGTGTGGGAACGGTAGATCAGACCACGACCTGACCGTTGAGGTAGCAGATTCAATAACCTGTGGATGGGGTGTAGTCCGTTCAGCCCGGTCGCAATGCCAATGATGAGATCCTCATCGGCGTCTCTGCACTGGAGAGCGCGTCGACTCAGGTGGCGAGGTCAGCGCACGATCATAACGACGACGACGATCACGACGACCACCAGCAAGGTGACGAGCCAGCCTTGCCAGGTCTGCGGACTGATGCCAAAGCCCATCCGCTTTGGCCCAAACCAGGGCCGCTTTTCGTTCTTGTCGTCCTTCATCGATCATGCCTTTCTGTGCAGAGGCTCCCCGCGACGCGATGCTCCTTTCCGATGATAAGCCTCAGCCACAAGCGGAGCAGGGACCGACGCTGAAACCGGGACATCACCGCGCGACGTCGCGTCGATTCATACCCCATGCGGAAAGAGCCAGTCCACCCAACGCCAACACCAGACAGAGCGCGACGCCGCTCCAGTTCCACTCTCCGATCATCGGCTGGCCGAGATGTGACGTCAGCACGAACTGATGCACCCAACTGGGGAGCCTGAACCCTGGTGCGACCAGATCCAGCAGGAAGGTGAGGCTCACCAGCACGCCTGCTGTGGCCGCCGCGATTGAAGGGCGAACCAATGCGCCAACCGCCAGCCCGACACCGGCAATGGCCGCGGCGTACAGCCCCAGCACCGCTGTACCGATCATCGGCGTGAGCGCGTCACTACCCACTGCGGCAGCGCCCGCTCCAATGCCCAACGCCATGACCACTGTCATCACCACGATCGAGAGGAGCACACCCAGGCCGGACGAGAGTGCCCACCTCACTCGACTGAGTGGCGCGGTCAGTAGCAGCTCGAAGCGGCCCCGTAGCTCGTCCGAGGCCCAGCCCGCGATGAGGGTCACCGCCGCGAATCCGGCGACGATGAACCCGAACTCCACAAAGGTGAGCTGCAGGAAGCCGCCAGCCGTGGTCAGGTCGATGCCTGGAAAGAGGCGGTGGAACAGATCTAAGGAGCTCTGCGAGGTTTGGCCGATCGTCGTGCTGAACGAGCCCGCCGAGGCACCCACCACGAGTCCGAAGAGGCCCAAACCCGTTCCCCAGGCCAGAGACAGCGGCAGTCGGTCGCCAAAGGAGCGTCCCAATGGACCGCTCAGGCCAAGCGTTGCCGCAGGGAAACGTAGCCACGGGATGGTCGTCGTCGATCCCAGGTCGCGGCGGGCGAAGAGCTCGACGCCGAGCGCCAAGAAGGTGAGCGCCATCAACGCCACCGGGATGAGGGACGGCCAATCGAGCCGACCGGCCAGCGGCTGGTTGTGCACCGTCCAGCCGAACCAGGTGACGTTCGACCAACCGGAGAAGGCGGGTACCGCTGATTGGTAGCCGTTCACCAGAAAACCGGCCACCGAGACCGCCCCGGCAATGCTGGCCGCTCCCGCGCGACCGACCAGCGGCGCCAGCGCAAAGGCGATCGAGCCAGATGCCAACGCCATCAGGCCGATCCAGACCCCGAAGCCGATCGCGTCCTTCACCGAGATCGCGTCACCGGGCAGTGAGCCAAACGCGGCACCGACCAACCAGCAGACCGCCGCCAGGATTGCCACCACGACCGACAGGCTCGTGACGTGCGCGGCGAGCTTTTCCAGGGCTAGCTTGCGGCGGCCGAGTGGCGTGACGGCCACAAATTCCAGGCTGCCGCGACGGGACTCGCTGGCGAGGGTCGAGGAGAGGGCCAGGATCGACCAGAAGCAGGCGACCAACGCCGCGGAGGCCGAGATCTTCAGCGAGATCATGCCGCCGAGCGTCGCCAGATTGGCCGGGAAGGGATCGCCATAGATGCCACGGATGGCGGTTGGAAGCTCATGAATCACGTTCACGAAGTCGGCTCGCGTTTGGGCCGTCGCGTACCCTTGGCCGTAGTCGGCACCCGTTGCCAGCAGGCTCAGTCCCAAGACCACTGCCAGCACGACGATGGCGATGCGCGAATCACGCAGCGTCTTGGCATAGACGCTCCCCAGTCCGTAGAACCGGCTCCAGGGTGTGGCAACGGTCGAATTCTTCATCGTCAAACGCCGTCGTGCGACACTCACGCTGTCACGCCTTCCGCTTGCGCCGACTCACGGCCATACTGCGCCAAGAAGGCCTCCTCAACGCTCGGCTCGCGGCTGACGAAGTCGAGCAATTCATAGCGCGCGGCGGCCTGCACCACGGGCGTGATCGAACCGGAGACGCGTAGCCGCAGGGTATGATCGTCAACCTTCACGTCGCTGACGCCCGGCAGTCGCTGGAACTCGGAGACCGGCACCGGCCCGGCAAAGCGCACCTCTACCTGGTGATGCGCGAGATCGCGCAGGGCCTCGACTCGATCCACCGTCACCAATCGCCCTTCGCGGATGATCGCCACCCGGTCACAGGTTCGCTCCACTTCGCCCAGGATATGGCTGGAGAGGAAGACGGTGCGTCCAGCTGCTTTTGCCTCATGGATCAGCGCATAAAAGGACTGCTGCACCAGTGGATCCAGGCCGGAGGTCGGCTCATCGAGGATCAGTAGTTCTGGCTGATGTTGAAAGGCGATGACTAGCGCGATCTTCTGTTTGTTCCCCTTGGAGTACTCGCTGAAACGCCGTGATGGATCGACCTCCAAGCGTTCGATCAGTTGCGCCTGATACACGGGGTCCACGCCGCCACGCAGGTTGGCGAAGTAGCTGATGGTCTGCCCACCGGTCAGCCGATCGTAGAGCGTGAATTCACCGGGCACGTAGCCGATGCGGCGGTGGATGGCTATCGGGTCAGTGCTCGACTCGATGCCGAAGACGAAGGCACGTCCGCTACTCGGCCGGATCAGATCCAGCATCGTGCGAATGGTGGTCGTCTTTCCGGCACCGTTCGGTCCCAGGAAGCCGAACACTTCGCCGGACTCGACCTCGAGGTCGACGTCGATGATCCCTCGTTGGGAGTCGTAATGCTTGGTCAGCTTCTCGGTCTGGATGATCGCCGTCATGCGACGCTCCTTTGAACGGCTTCCGCTTTCAACCGAACCACTCGTTGAAGGTCGATTCATCGATAAACGTGATGGTGCCGGGCGCAACACCGAGAATGCGCTCCAACGCCTCGAAATAGGTGGCCAGCCGGTGCCCCACTTCCTCGATAGTGATCTCATTCGCCTGGCGCGCGAAGAAGAGTTCTCCCGCTAGATCCTGAGCGCCCTGCAATAGCGCGACAATCGGACGAGCCGATTCCGGCGAGGAGACGGTGAAGGCGCCTTCGGCCTTACCCTGCTCGATGATGGTTGCTAGCGGCGGAGTTAATTGCATCAGCATCTGGCGTCGCAGCTTGTCACGCACGAGGGCGTTATCGTCCGAGTACCAGACGCGCAGCAGCGCGAGCATCAACGCCTTGCGCTCGGTCTTCCAGTGCGCGATGCCGGTGAAGAGCCGCATCAGCTTGTCGACGGCGGGAAGATTCGGATCGTCCACCACCGGGGTAACGAGGGCCATCGCGGTGACCACGATGCGGTCGACCACCGCCTCGAGTAGCTCCACTTTCGACGAAAAGTAGTGGTAAAAGGCGCCGCGTGAAACCTCCAGCTCGTCCAGCACGTCCTGAATGCTCATCTGCTCGTAGCCTTTGAGCTGGATCAGCTTCTGAGCGGCATCGAGAAACGCCTCGCGGCGGCTGGTGTGAACGTCGACGTTAACCGTACGCGGAATGGGCCACCTCCCGAATAAACAGACCGACTGTCGGTCTGATAATACACCCAGAGGGAGCAGGATGTGAACTGTCCAAAAGGATGGTTCGAGAGGGACCTTCGCTTGATTGGCAGCTGCCATAAGGGGGATATCGCTGGAGTGAGATTGCGACAACATGGACTCGAGGCTGTCGAGACCTGGAAGGGGAACTCCCACTCACAAGACAACGCCCTGAGTTTTGCGGCACAGCCCTAGAGGCGATCTGGGCAATCGAACGCGGTGATGCGGCAAAACTCGCAGTCGTGCCCTGGATCCTTTGCCAGCGGATCGTCACGGGATAACAGCGCCGCGAAGAAGGTCAGGTCCGACTCAAAATCTTCCGGAAGATGCGGAATCTCAATGCGCTGATCTCGATACACAAGGGTTCCCCGAACTCTGCGAGCGTTGTACTGCGCATACGTGGAGAAGCCGTACATGTAGGCCATAAGCTGAACCTGATGGCTATCGCGCGGCCTACCGGTCTTGCAGTCGAACAACATCAGACCAGATTCATCCTCAACGACGCAATCGATCTTTCCCGAAACTTTCACGCCCAAACTGGGAACCGTGAAGCTCACCCCGACTTCGGTTCGCGGTCGCAAACCAGCATCGAATAGTTCCTGTTTAACCTCGGTGAGCAAGCGTGTATGTCCCACCTGCCAGGCAACAGAATCGAACGATGATGGCTGTCGTTCTTTCAGAAGGTGGTGCGCTTGGAACCAGTATTGCCAATGGCAGTTCACGTTCCCCGACATGACATTCGCTAGCCAGGTGACCCAAAGATAGGGCTGCTTGCGGGGAACCGCTGTCGTCTCGTCCATTGACACCTATCTTCGCTACGTCGGTTCAGCAGCCTCTTCCTGATGGTGTTGAGGTGAGCGACCCTACATGGTTTCGGCCGCTAGAGCCAACGAGAATCCGCTTATTTTGTGTAATGCAAGCTTGACGGGTATGTTACTATGCCCCTCCTCTCTTGAGAAGAGAAGCACAACGTGCAAGAGATGGCAGGGACAGATGAACCGAGTGAACCAGCCAAACTCGAACACGCTCATCCTGGTCAAGCACGCGATGCCCGAGATCGACGAGTCGATGCCCTCGGACCGGTGGCGCCTCTCAACTCAGGGACGGGCTGACTGCCACACATTGGCTGACGCGCTCTCGCCTGATCATCCAGAAGTGGTACTGACCAGCGTCGAACCGAAGGCGAGCGAGACCGGCGAGATCCTCGCCGGACTGCTGGGGATTCCCTGTTACAGCCAACCCGATCTCCATGAGAACGACCGCACTGGATTCCCCTTTCTCGACATGGCGAGCTACGAAGCGACCTTCCGTCGCTTCTTCGATCACCCTGATGAACTCGTCGTCGGGCACGAGACCGCCCGCCAGGCAGAAGAGCGCTTCGCGAGCGCTATCCACACTGGCGCTCAACAACTACCCGGACCAGACCGTGGTCATCCTCGCGCATGGGACAGTCATCAGTCTGTTTATGCAGCGCATCAGCGGACAAGATCCGTTTTCCCTGTGGCAGCGACTCGGACTCCCCTCATTTGTGGTGCTAACTCGACCAGCACTCACGTTCGAGCGCATCGTCGATCACCTGCTCTAGACGCATGCATTCATGCAACTCATGGGTTGCATTTCAACGACCCTTGTGTCAGAGTACGGCTACGTTATATGGAGCCGGTTGCAGCGCGACGCCGGCATTCTGGAACAGAGACGGAGTCTGAGAGTGACACGTACCATCACGCCGTTCTTGATGTTCACCGGTCAGGCAGAAGCGGCCATGAATCTATACGCTTCGATCTTCCCCGACGCCGAAATCGAGCAGATCGAACGCAACCCCGCGGGAGAAGGCGAGGCCCAGGGGACGATCACGCGTGCGCTATTCCGGTTGCAGAACCAGCGGTTCATGTGTATCGATAGCCCCGATGTGCATGCGTTCAGCTTCACCCCAGCCATCTCGCTCTTCGTCGATTTCGATTCCGTTGCCGAACTCGAGCGTGCCTTCGAGCAACTCGCTGAAGATGGCCAGGTCCTGATGCCACTCGACGCCTACCCATTCAGTTCACGCTTCGCCTGGATCAACGATCGCTTTGGGGTCTCCTGGCAGTTGAATCTGCTCGAGGGATAGCCAACTGAGAAGAATACCCGCGCCCGAGATCACCGGGTGCGGGTACTTTCAATCGGTGCGCTGGTTGGAAGGGAGCCAAGTGAAGCCTCTTTGTCGCGTCATCGATCCACCGGCGAACCGAGGGCCGCAGGGCCGACTCGCGCGGCTGACTCAGACACCTCTCCGGCTGAGACACGATGCGGCAGCGGCAATACGTGGTAGCAGATGTAGCTCAGCGCGCCGAACAGCAACGTCACGATCCCGGCGTGGGCCAGTGTCGAATAGACCTGCAGGCGGCTCAAGACGACTATCGCACCGCTGAGCGACTGCAGCAGCACCAGCACTAGGGCCGCGATACTCGCCCAGTAGAGATCGGGCCGGGACTCACGTAGCCGGTAAGACCAGTAGCATAGACCGGCAATCAGTAGCGCGCCGAAGAGAGCTGCCAAGCGATGTGCAAACGCAACCCCGACCGCGCCACTGAATCCTGGAAAGACCTGACCATTGCACAATGGCCAATCCAGACACGCCAGGCTCGCGTTGCTGTGTCGCACGTACGCCCCCAGGTAGACCAGCAGATAGATGTAGCCGATCACTCCGTAGGCGAAGCGCTTGTAGCCGACCGACACTCCGCGATCGCGTAGCTTCTCGTAGCCGTCAAACTCGAAGATGCAGGCGGCGGTGAGGAGCACGCTGGCGAACGCGGTCAGCGACACACCGAAATGGGACGCCAGCGCTTCCGGGCTCTGCGGTCGCATCACCGCCCAGGCACCGAGACCAGCTTGGAGAAAGAGCATGAAGACCATGACCGGAACGAGAATCTTGATCTCTTTGCGGTGACGCCAACCCATCAAGGCCACCGTCGACAGCGCCAGAATCAGGATCGTCTCGATGCTGGTGACGAAGCGATGGCTGAACTCGATCATGGTGTGACTGAACTGGATGAATTTGGAGTCGGTAAAGCCGGGAATGACCTTACCATTGCAGAGCGGCCAGGATTTGCCGCAGCCCGATTGCGAGCCAGTGTTGGTGACCGTCGCGCCCATGATCAGCACCACGAGCATTCCGATAGTCGCCGCGGCTGCCAGCCAGCGCGCGAGCTTGGTCAGCCTCACGCTCGGTGTCGTCATCGTGTCATCCCGTCTATTGGTCACTCCGGCAGAAGATGCCGTTCGCCTGTTTCCGGAGAAAACCGTTGATCACCACCGGGAAGTGTACACGCTTCCCTACCGTCGACATGTCAGGGTTAACACGCTTTGCCAAGCTGGGGTTATGTTCGAACAACGTACATGATCACTGGCGGGAAACCACCTCTATCCAGCTGGCGGCGAACTCGCGGCACGGAATTCAGGTGAAGGCAGCGCGGCTGATCATCTCAAGCTCTGGATATCCTGTGCCAGGAGGCGAAGATCATTACCGAGCTGATGGCCACCAAGAGTCTCTCGGATCGTCGCTCTCGGGAGTTGTTCTCCATAGCGTGCGACATGCGCGAAGGGGACTACTTGGTCATCCCGGCTGTGGTACAGCAAGATGGTCGCGCTCTTGGGAAACTTCGCGGCCATGTCCGCTGGCAAGGAGAACCCCTCATACACCCAGGCGTCGTCTCCTCCCGGGTAGGGTGCCGCGACGAGACACACCCCGACTATCGATTGCTCGTCTCTGACTTCTTCACCGAGATATCTGGCGAGAATGTATCCACCCACCGAATGTCCAACCAGGATGATCTCGCCGCTTAGCGCCGCCACCTCTTCATGGATTCGCAGCTTCCAGGTCTCGTAATCGGGCATGCCCTCGTTTGGCATCCTGGGATAGACGACTTCATAGGCCGCTCCGAGCTCTCGGCGTAGGTTTGCGACCAACTTGCCATCCGCCTCATGAGCGCCGTCGCCGCCGCCCTGAATGAACAGTACCTGCCTTTTCATGTGTCGTCCCCTCCTCCTGTACAAATCGGACGGGACCGCTCGTTGCTTGTGGCGATCACGTCGATCTCAACTTCGTCGTACCCCAGCGATTCCTCATGGGACACGCGGCAAACCGATACGTTCCTACGAAAGCACCGCGTACTCAGCTGCTTGTCGTTCTCGATGTCCAAGATTCGACAGTGACGCGCTTCGGGAGCATCGACCCGGGGCAGGTTCACCAGCCATAAAACCGGAACAGCTTCCCCTCTTGGGCGAGGAGTGAACGGCTCGTCCCAGGCCAGACGTGGATACGGCGGACACGAGGGCATACCTGAATCGAGCATTCCCGTACCGAGGGAAATGCTCCCCCAACAGCTTCGTGGGAGCGGTTATCTCTGGAACCGGGCCGAGGGCCACTCGTCGTTCACGTTCCGGACGACTCACTGGCGGCCGCCGTTGACGGCGCGCCGGTTGTGCCAGAAGAAGGTGTCGTCTTCGACTACTCGTCGGAGATGAGACCCACCAGCCGCAGAAGTGCTTCGATCTTGTCGAGTTCCCAATCAGACATGTCGATGTTCAGGGAGAGTGTGGCGGCCGCCTGGGGTCGATGAGCGGTTAACTGGATCGGTGCCGGAGGTGATGATTCGGGCGACTCGACCTCCACGCCATTGGCCGCGACCGCTCGTTCGACACGGCTGGCAACGTCACTCGCGAGCTCCAGGCGCGTCGGCTGTCCACGCACGCCACGGTGGTAGGTTCCCAGCCCGGCGTCATCCGCCAGGCGGAAGAAGAAGGTGCGGGCCTCCTCGACGCGATTACGTGGCTGACCCAGCCGCATGTCGACTTGCCAGACACGCTCCACCCAGGGACCATCGATCACGGTCATCTCTTCGGTGAGCGCCCGTTCCACCGGCAGACCATAGGGCTCGTATGACAGCATCGCACTGGTGAGTTCCTGCTGGCGCTCTCGCTCGTTCGAGGCGTAGGCCAGGCGCTGCCCCTCGTGCGTCAGTTCGATATCCCCGGCATCGTCTCGACGAACGAGCGAGAGTTGCTCGGCGGCGTTGAGCGTCTCGCGAAACGACTCCCCGGAGCCCATGCGAGCTTCGAGACCGGCACGGTCGAGGCTCTTTCCTTTCAGTCGATCGAGGAGGGTAGCCATCGAGCGCCAATCGGTTCGATACGGAAGCATCACGTCGTCCACGGCTAACCCCTCGCCGACAGCCCAATCCAATACCTCAAGTCTCTCACCCACCCGCATATTCGTCAAGCACGAACCCAATACCAGTCACGTCAAACGAACCATTTCACGTCCACATCAGACTCTGAGCTTGACAACCGATATTCCCAAGTGGGCTGGCTTGAGGCAGTCAGGCCGTTGCGATCTTGGCGCGAACTACCCGTGGATCAATCGTCACGCCAATAGTCGCGCCGAATTTGGGCAAATTGCGGGTCCCAGAACAGACAGCCGCGTCGAGGATGCCGACGGCACGTCGCTCTTGCTTGAGAAAGGTTCCACTGGCGGACTCATACTTGTAATGAGACGTGTCACGTGACACGTCAAGCGAGCCCGAAAGCATGGCCGTCTCTGTATTCTCCAAGCGCCGGAGTTCATGCATTGAGTTATCACTTGGTGTGTGCTAGAGTGCAAGAGGAGAGACTAGCCGGGTCCAGCGAGCAATGGATTCGGGGCTGAGTCTTACCCGGGAATGGCGCGGTGGGGAGGTCGGCGGTGCCGAACGACGGATCCAATCCGGTCGGTCAGCAGCAAAGCCAGGAGTCTGAGCGCAGCGGCGAAGACGCCAGGCGACGCGGCTGGTTCTGGCACTGGAACACCATCGTCACCCAGTACGCGCCGCTGATCGGACTTAAGGGCGTGGGGCTGCTCAACTCCTACACGGTCTGGACCGACCGACGTGAGGAATCGCCCCACCGTGGCTACGCCTTCCCCTCCAGCAGACCGAGGCGGACTTCTATGGAGAGGACCGAGCCGAGCTGATCACCATCAACAAGATCCTGGTGGCGCTCGAGCTGATCGAGATCCGCAAGGAGATGGTGCTACGCGTCGACGAGCAGGGCCGACGTTGGAAGGTGCCGCACAACCTCTATCGCGTGCGTGACCACCGCGACGGTTACAACCTCACTGTCGAAGACGTCTTGAGTGTGGTCGAACTCGCCAGCAACGACCGCGGCGTCTATCGCTATGTCCGCCGCATCTTCTCGCCGCGCTTCGCTCCGATCGATGGCGACAACGTCTGGCACCAAATCTTGCCAGCGGTTCGCGAGCATGAGTGCTGGCAGAGGCTTGCAGAGAAGGCGCTGAAGGAAGAAGCGCGTGCTTCGGCCCGCACGAAAGCCGGGCACGCCAAACGGTCCAAAGCAACCAAAGAGCAGTCCAATCCAAGCGACGACATTGGAACACAACAGGAACATGACAGTGATGTTTCGACGATCTCGGCGACTGCTGGAGGCGATGAATCCGACAATCAAACCTCTGTTGAAGGCAGCAACAACGGTTCATCGATGGATGTTGCTTCTACCAACAGTGGTTCACATGGGGCTGTTGATTCGGGCAACAGTGGTTTAGCCGGAGATCGAGCGACCATTGCTGACCAGAGGAACGAAGGGGAACAGAGCGGTGTTGATCAGAGCAACACAACGTATTACGAAAGTTCTCTTACAACAACTACGACAACTACGGTCCTTGACACCAATAACCATCCGAACGGAAATGGTGCCGGTCCCATGCTCGGTGCGTCTGCGGCGTTGGTCGCCTGCTTCGAGGCGGCGAACGACCGTGAAGCCACTCCCCTCGAGGTCGAGCTACTCGCGGAGCTTGAAACAGCATTCGATGCGAACGCACAGCGAACTGGTCAGACTGGGGGTGAGTGGGTCATCGCGGCCATCCGGGAAGCGGTGGGCAGCGGATCCCGCTTCGTCGCGCCGAAGCGCGTCCGGGAGATTCTCAACCGGTGGAGCAATCAAGGTGATCTCATTCGGCCGGGCGTTGCGGCGCCGGCCGAAGGCGTCGTGACGTCGGAGGAGTCAACGGTGTCCGACTTTCAGTTGCCGGACGGCCGCAGCGCTCGCGCAGTCTGGGAACGGGCCTTGAAACTGTTGGGCGGGGTGCTCGAGCGTGACGAGATGGAGCGTCTGTTTACCGGAAGCGCCATGGTCGATTACCGCGCCGGCACGATCCGAGTGACGACCGCCACCGCCGAAGCAGCCGAGCGCCTGAGCGGCGAGTATTACGAGTTGGTGTCGCGTAAGATCGCTGAAGCCATGCGCCGCTCGGTCCGTATCGAGTTCAGCGCCGCCGAGGCCTCTGCCGAGCAGGGTGAATCGGTTGATCCCTCCGCTGGCCCCACTCCCGCGAACGTCATCTCCTTCGTCGATGCCAGTCGACCGGCACCGTTGCCCTCCTTCGTCCTCTCCGGTGGGCTGACGAATCAGCAGGTCTGGACCAGTGCGTTGGAGACACTCGCCTCGCGAGTCTCTCCGGCCACACTCGAAACCTGGGTCCGGCCGGCCTCGATCATTGGTGTCGATCCCGACGGAACATTGATCGTCGGCGCTCCCAATGCGTTCGCCCAACGGCGTCTCTCCTCCCGTTTGCAGGAGGACCTGGTACGGGTATTGAGTGACCTGCTCGGTCGGACGGTCGGCCTGCGCATCGTCGTGGCGCAGGAATGGCTGCGGCAGCAGTCGTCGACTGACAACTCCAACGGGAAGCGGGACGAGTGACCGGAGAGAACGTGACTGAGGGAAACGATCGGATTGAGGTGCTCGACTTCGCCAGTGCGATCGCCTTGGGTGGTAGCGGTGCGATTCTCAGCCGAGAGAGCCAGGACCTGGACGTGAACCTGGTCCGTTTCGAGCGTGGCGCGGGAGTCGCGGCCCATACCAACCCCGAAGTTGACGTGCTGGTGGTGGCGATCGCCGGGGAAGGGTTGATTGAGATCGGCGCTCAGTCGATCCGTCTTTCGTCCGGTCAGGCCGTGCTTGTGCCCAGGCAGACCCAACGTTCAATTCGCAGTTTGGGCGACGGTGAGTTCGTTTATCTCACCGTTCACCGCCGTCGCGCGCGTCTCATGCCGACCCGTCGTCAGTCCTGACCTCTCCTACCCGATCCCATGCCACTCACATCTATTCGCGAGGCTAATGGTCTCAGGCGAAATAATCGCTCGGTAGTGGGGCCACGCTCGCGCGGCGCTAGCGGTGTTTGAACAATTAATTCAGTAAGCGGGTGCCCAGTGCGCGGCGGCTTCAGCCGCCGCGCTGACTATTGCGAATCCTGCTGAAACAGGCTGACATATCTGCCATCTCGCGTACGAATCCATGCGGTGCTTGTCGTATTCATATTATTGCAGCGCCTCCGGGTACCAGCCTGCGGGTCGCGCTTCATCCTCTAGCCCGGCCGATTTACTGCCGGGCGCCTGTGGCCACGGTACCGGACGAATTCATCAATCACCTTCAATCCCGCGCGTTCGCCGACGCACCCCCGACTCAATTGATTAACGACCTTTGCTGCCATACGAGATTCGACGCTCCACCACCGGACGGCCAATTCCTGTGGCATAACTTCGCTGGGTATGCCAGCCACTCCTGTCACCTAATATCGACCTCACCCCTTGTCAGTTCGATTATCCTCCGCGACCATGGCGCGGCGTCTCCGTTGGACTATCGTGTGGTGTCTGAGCCGGGACGACGACGCTCCTCGGTATCTGGTTGCCGGGGTGAGAAAGGATAACCGTGGCGACACATCACTTCGCACCAACACACTATTACTCCACCATCGGCTGGCACGAGCCGGTACTGCGCATCGCTCCGGGCGATACGGTGGTGACGACCACTGTGGATGCCGGCGGTCGTGATTCGAGCGGTGAACGGGTCACGTTGGGCGGCAATCCGCAGACCGGGCCCTTCTATGTAGAAGGTGCCGAGCCGGACGACACGCTCGTGGTTCATATCGATCGGCTCACGCCCAACCGGCCGCAGGGATACGCTCGCAGCGTGGTGGCAGCCAACGTCGTCGATCCGGAATTCGTCCGTGAACTGCCCGAGGACCGGGTCACGTTCTGGTCGGTCGATACCGTGCAGCGAGTCGTTACCCCGGCTGATCCAAGCGGGCCACTGGGCGGTCTTCGCGTGCCGATGGCGCCGATGATCGGCTGTTTCGGCGTTGGGCCGATCGGCGAGCAGGCCATCTCCACCGCAACTTCGGCGGAGCATGGCGGCAACATGGACTACCGCGGTTTTGCCGAAGGCGTCACGGTCTACTTTCCCGTCTTTGCGCCGGGCGCGCTGTTTCACCTCGGCGACGGTCACGCCGTGCAGGGTGATGGTGAGATTGTCGGGACCGGAGTCGAGATCTCCTGTGATGTGCAGTTCACGGTCGATCTGCGCAAGGGCCGGAAGATCGGTTGGCCGCGCGGTGAAAATGATGACTATATCTTCAGCGTCGGCAATGCCCGCCCGCTGGATCAAGCGCTGCAGCATGCCACGACCGAGATGATTCGTTGGCTGGCTGAAGACTACGGGCTTAACGCCACCGCGGCCAGCAGTCTGCTCGGCCAGGCGGTCGAATACGACCTGGGGAACGTCTTCGATCCCGCCTATACCATGGTCTGCAAGGTGCCGAAACGTCTGCTGCGGCATGACGGCTAAGCGGCATTTCTGGCGCGCGAGGGGGATTCACCCCGCTCAATTCCGGAGCGCGCCCGCTTACCCCATTGGCCGATGTGAAACTGTGGCACTGGCCGTGCAGGGTGAACGTTCGCTCATGACCGTTGCGTGCTCGACCTGGGCCTGCCCCACGTCAATGAGGTAGGATCGTGGACCAGCGGAATCTGTTTGTGACTGGCCGTCACCAATGACGGTGCGCGGCAAGACTCTCGTGGCTGGGAACCGGCTATACATCGTCGACACGGAGCCTGCTGATTGGCTCCAGAGGATCCGGCCGCGAGATGGGAAATGGGGGATGAATCGGTGAGGCTGGACTACCGCAAGGTAGCAATACACATGACTCTCCTGTTTCTCGTTATCGGAGCAGGTGTGCTCGTGCGCATGGAGCGAGGAAACGGTTCGGGGTCGAACGATCCGGTCGCAACCGATACTCCTTCCGGCTCGGTTGCCATCGCTCAGACAGCGCAATCGACCAAGACGAAGACACGGACAACGAAATCGAAGGCGACGTCGACGCCAACGCCGCTTCCAACGGCTACCCCAACTCCAATCCCCACCCCAACGCCGACGCCACCTCCACCACCACTTGCCAGATGCTATCAACCTCGTCCGGCAACGGCCGCGACGCCGACTCCGAGTGCATCGCCGACAGACAGTGGGTTGGGTACGCCATCGATTGGTACCCCAGGAGAGGCGACGCCGGGATCAGGCAGTCCAGAGGCAACTCCAAGCGCTACCCCGACACCGTCTGGCCCGACGATGGTGCTGAGCCCGGCCGGTAAGGGTTCGCTCTTCCAGAACTGTCAGGTCGTCTCCTTCTATGGTTTCCCGGATGTGCCGCAGATGGGCATCGTCGGGGAGTACCCGCCTGACGTCCTGGTACAGAAGCTCATGGCTCAGGCGAAGGCATATGACGATATCAATGGTTTCCGCGGTGTCGCGCCGGCCATTCACCTGATCTACGCGGTGGCACAGGCGTCGCAGACGCCTGACGGCACCTACCTGGCCCGTATGTCCGATTCAATGGTGAAACAGTGGATCGATATCGCCGATAAATACGACCTGCTGCTGTTCCTCGACATCCAGATGGGTTCGAGCAGCGTTCAGCAAGAGTTCCCGCACGTGGAGCCTTTTCTCAAGAACCCGCGCGTGCATCTTGGGCTCGATCCCGAGTTCGTCGTCTCGGGTGACCAGCGGCCAGGCGTGCAAATCGGCAGTCTGGACGTTTCCCAGATCAATGTGGCGCAGGAATTGTTGCAGAAGCTGGTCGAGGAGAATCATCTGCCGAACAAGATCCTGATCGTGCACCAATTCTTGCCCGACATGATCATCAACAAAGGCGATATCAAAGATCTGCCGAACGTCGATCTGGTGATCGACCAGGACGGTTTCGGGACCCCGGCGCAGAAGATTGGCAACTACCAGCGGTTCGTGAAGCAGGATGGGGCCGAGCACGGCGGATTCAAGCTCTTCTACAAGCAGGATCATCCACTCATGACGCCAGAGCAGGTGGAGCAGCTCGATCCGCAGCCGGACGTGATCATTTATCAGTAGCGTGTGGGGCCAGGTTCGAGTTCGGAGGTATGAAGGCCCACTCACTGTGCGGTGGGATCACCAGCACCGGGATGTGGCTGTGATGGATCACCTCATCGGTCACGCTACCAAACGCCCAGCGGCGCACGCCTCCGAGACCGTGCGTCGCCATCACGATGAGATCCGTGCCGGTGGTTTCAGCCGCCCGGATAATCTCATCGCTGGGCCGGCCAACACGCACCTCCCAGCTGGTATGGCATCCGGCGGCTCGCAGGCGTAGCGCCACGTCTTCAAGGTTGGCGCGCGCCTCACTCTCGTCCTCGTCCATCATCTCATTCAGTAGATCGGCTCCGGTAAAGACCGAGCCGTATTTGAGCGTCAGGTTTTCGTGCGTGTGCGAGACGTCGACCACCCGTACGATGCCAAGCGTGCGATTCTGGCGGGTCAGGGTCATGGCGATCGGCAAGGCGCCGGCAGCGTATTCCGATCCGTCGAGCGGCACGATCACGTTACGGAGCGAGGGCGAGACGCGAGCAGCGTCGCGCACGACGGCAACCGGCACGGCAACGTGGCGAATCACGGCATCCGCGACGCTGCCCAGCAGGAATCGCTGTAATCCGCTGCGTCCATGCGTCGACATCGCCACGATGGTGTCAGTCGCCCCGCTCAGATAGCGGAGCAGTTCATCAACCGGATTTCCCTCCAGAACGGTAGTCTCGGTCGTGAGGGTGGCTGGGAATCGTCCAGCGACTTTCTGCAAGTAGTCCTGGGCTGGTTGGCGCCAGGCAGATGGAGCCGCCGCTCCACTGGCCAGATGATCAATGACGTGGACGAGCTCGATAGTGCCGTCCAGTAGGCCGGCAAGCGTCTGTGCGATATCAAGCGCCTGCTCCGAGAGCTCTGAACCATCGAGTGGAACCACAACGCGCGGCCTGGCCGGTCGCCTATTGCTCGGCCCTACGCCAGTCGTCGATGTGGCGGCTCGTTCCTTGTCCGATTGCTCGGGCGCAGCCATCAGATGTTCGCTGGCCATGACGTCTGACTCCTCAGGTGGATCCTTAGCGGTGTGATGCCGTATCGCCCCGTATGTATTTGAGGATACGAGTGTTGGCCTATCAGCGGCGTGTCGGAAAGCCCCGGGCCACGTTACGATTTCGTTTCAATTGCGTGTACTTTTGCCGTTGCCGGTCAGGATCCTTCACCAGATACATACGATCGATCACCCTCAACTGATCTCTCTCACGCAGGCAGCGATCCTCAATCGCAGACCGCCACAGAGTGGAACGATTCCTGCGTAAAGCCAATTCTTGGCTGAGCAGCAGAGGGCGGAGGCCGAGAACGCGAAGGGCGTGGGAATGCCATGCTTCTCATCTTTCTGCTCGTTGTGCTGAGCATTGCGCTTGTCCTCGCTCGGGCGTAAACCGACCAGTACGGTTACTCGCTCGGCGCGTCCTGGTCTTTCCTGCTCAATCTGTTGCCGCGCCGGGTTCTCGGTTCACCCCGAGGCCTACATCTTGGCGGACCTGGTCGCTATGCCTGGCGCCGGTCGGACCAGTTGGTTGTTCGCACCACGTCGAATGGCTGCTGATCGTCTCGGTTCGGGCAGCGACGAAGGCAAGGACGACATTCAATCGATGAATTCAGAGGAACATTTAATTGATACCGGTGCGCGAGCCAGCAGTGGCATTGCCGGGCTCGACGATGTTCTCAATGGCGGATTCCCGGCCAATCGCGTGCATTTGATTCAGGGAACTCCCGGTACCGGAAAGACGACACTGGCGCTCCAGTTTCTGCTCGAAGGCGCGCGAAATGGGGAGCCGGTTCTCTACGTCACGCTGTCGGAGACGATTGATGAACTGCAGACGGTCGCCTCATCGCATGGCTGGGACATTTCGCAGGTGGCATTGCGCGAGTTCACACCGACAGCAGAGGTACTCCGGCCTGAAGAGCAGTACACCATTCTGCACCCCACCGACGTTGAGCTCGGTGAGACGATCTGGGCGGTGCTCGAAGAGATCGAACGGACCAAGCCGCTACGGGTGGTGTTCGACTCGCTGGCGGAGCTGCGGTTGCTGGCGCAAGATCAACTTCGTTTTCGCCGCCAAATACTCGGGTTGAAGCAGGCGTTTGCGGGGCTGCACTGCACCGTCTTGCTGCTCGATGGCGAAGATGAGACGGCGGGTGTCGAGAGCATCGCGCACAGCGTAGTGCGACTTGAACAGATCGCGCAGGAATACGGACGTGAGCGGCGTCGTCTCCGGGTAGTGAAGCTACGCGGGAGCAGTTTCCGGGGAGGCTATCACGACTTGATAATCGAGACGGGCGGGATGACGGTCTTTCCTCGACTGCTGGCAAATGAGCATGAAGTTCAACAGGTCGAAGGGCTCGTCCAGAGTGGCGTGCCAGAGCTCGATCTTCTGGTAGGCGGAGGATTGAATCGTGGCACCAGCACCCTCTTCATCGGCCCGGCCGGAGTCGGGAAGTCAGTCCTGTCATCCCACTATGCCCTGAAGGCCGCCGAGCAGGGCGAGACGGCCGCCGTCTACGTCTTCGATGAGTCCGTAGAAACCTACCTGGATCGCTCAGCCGGATTGGGGTTCGACCTGCGAGCGCACGTCGAGTCCGGTCATATTCAGTTGCGTCAGGTCGATCCGGCACAGATGTCACTCGGAGAATTCGACTTCCTCGTTCGTCGGGCAGTGGAGAGAGACGAGGTAAGCCTCGTCGTCATCGACAGCTTGATCGGCTATCTCACGGCGATGAGCGAACAGCGATTCATCCTGGTGCACCTGCACGAGCTTCTTACGTATCTCGGGCGCCGTGGTGTGGCGACGCTGATGACCATCGCCCAGCATGGCCTGGTCGGAAATGACCCGCCGGCGCCTATCGACGTCAGCTATCTGGCCGATACGGTCCTGCTACTGCGCTACTTCGAAGCGGCGGGCCAGTTGCGCCAAGCGATATCGGTGGTGAAAAAGAGGAGCGGCACCCATGAGCGCTCAATCCGAGAGCTCAATCTCGGCCCTGGCGTCCGCGTCGGTCAACCGCTCGAACAATTCCAGGGGGTGCTCGTCGGAACTCCCGTCTATCTTGGGCGCTCAGCTACACTCATCAATCAGAGCGAAGCTTCCGATGGTGTCGATGTCGAATAGCCTGGACGAACGCATCCTGATTCTGGCGCCAATTGGTCGCGATGCGTCTTTGGCTCAGTCGGCGCTGAGAGCGGCCGGCCTCAGCGGCCAAACGTGCGCCGATATGGAAGAGATCTGCAGCGCGCTGGAACGTGGGGCCGGTGGCCTGGTGGTCACACAGGAAGCGCTGTCAATCGCCGCGACGGAGCGTCTGCGTGATCAGCTAGACGGCGCGCCAGCCTGGTCCGACTTGCCCCTGGTGGTGCTGGCCAGCAATGGGTCGTTGCCACCGACGGTTGAACGCCTGACTTCCATTCTGGGGCAGCGAGCCAACGTCACGGTCTTGGAACGGCCCGCGGCCCTGGCCACGCTGCTCAATGCGGTCCAGGTTGGCCTGCGGGCCCGGCGGCGCCAGTACGAGATCCGCGAACTGCTGATAGCCAGGGCGGAAGCCGAGGCCGCTGAACGGGCGTCGCGTATTCTGTCGGAAGAGGCCGTCCGCACTCGTGACGAATTCCTGGCCTCGGTCGCGCATGATCTCAAGAATCCACTCGGTGCCATCAAGGGCTACGCCCAACTGCTGCAACGACGGGCCGCGAAGTTTGATGGGCCTGAGGTCGCCAAACTGATGCAGGGGTTGTCGCAAATCGACACGATGACGACGCGGCTGGTCTCGCAGGTCGATGAACTGTTGGACCTCGCCCATCTGCAAGCGAACCAGATGCTTCCCCTCTCGTTGGCTCCAACGGATCTCGTCGACCTGGTGCGACGTGTCGTCGCGGAGTACCAGCAGGTTGCCCGCGACCAGCCGATCGAGGTTAAAGCGCCGCCGACCGACGTGACTGGGATCTGGGATCACGCACGGCTGGAGCGCGTGGTGGGCAATCTGCTAAGCAATGCCATCAAATACAGTCCCGGTGGTGAGTCGATCATCATCACGATCACCGTCGAGGAGGATGGAGAGCCCATCGCGGTGCTCTCGATTCGCGACCATGGGATTGGCATCTCATCCGGCGATCTGCCGCATATCTTCGAGCGATTCTACCGTGCTGAGAACGTTGGCCCTAAGATGGGGAGCGGTCTCGGCTTAGCAGGCGCGCGTCATATCGTCGAGCAGCATGGTGGTTCGATCAGCGCCAAAAGTGCTGAGGGCCGTGGCTCGATCTTCACCGTTCGTCTGCCAGTGATTCAATCGCACAGCGTGCAGCGCTAGCCGGGAAGACGAGATCTCAGTCGGCCGATTCGATGGCCTTGAGGAGTAGTCGCGGGTGGCCGCTGAATTCGCGGCGGCGCTCTGGATCGCTGCGCGAGCTGCTCGACGAGGTCGGTCAGCACTCGATTGACCGGTGTGGGGATGCCAAGTTCACGTCCATGACTGGCCACCGCGCCATTGAGCCAGCCGATCTCCGTCTCCCCGCGACCATCCTCGACGTCGATCCAGAGGGAGGGGCGCTTGTCGCCGCGGCCGCTGGCGACACGGGGACCAACCAGACGACGGCTAAGCCAGGGCGGGAGGCGCATGCGCGTTGACCAGGAGTGGCACGTTGTAGCCGGGCAACGGCAGGGGCGTCATCCCCTGACCCGCCATGACCGCCAGCGCCTCGATAAAGGCTCGCTGCTCGATCCGGAAGAGCGCTGGATCGGCGAAGATGACCCCAGGGTCGATCGCCAGAATGGCTGAGGTCGCGTTGGCCAGCATGTTAAGCAGCAGTTTCGACCACTTCATCGGGCGGTAGTCGGGGAAGCTGGTGGCCCGGACTCCGGCGTGTGCAAATGCTGCGCACAGTGGCTCGGTGAGTGCATCAAGATCGCGTACTTGAGCGAGGGCGATACCGCCGTTGCTCGTCTCCTGCCGCACGTGATTCGGTCCGTCGGCTCCCACGCTCACGGTGAGTGATGCGCCGACCATGCGGTGGATGCCTCGCGTCTCGATCAGTTGCTCCTCAACGCCGACCCCATTCTGGATGGTGAGGATCGTCGCGCCAGCCTCACTGAGCCGCACGAGATCCGGTATGGCTGATGCCACACTGTAGGCCTTGACGGTGAGAAGAACGACGTCGGGCTGGTTGGTCAGGTCGTCGATGCGGGTGATGACGGGAAGTCGGACGGTGGAAGAGCCACCTGGATCATCAATGCGCAGGCCCTGTTCGCTGATAACGCGCTTCATCACTGGACGGCCGAGGAGCGTAACCTGCTGCCCACTCTGTGCCAGTCGCCCGCCAAGGAAGGAGCCTACCGCGCCTGCGCCATAGACCAGCACGGCCAATGGCCTGGCGGCCTCAGCCGCCACGTCCGACCGCACTGGTGTTGATCTTCAATTCGGTCCCGCTCCACAGGCGTCCGATGTTGGCCCGATGGCGGTAGATCGCCAGCACTACCAGGCAGCCCGCGAAGATGAGATACGGGTGGGCGTAGCCGAGGATTGCCAGCAAGATGGGCACCGAGCCCATCATCAGGAGCGAGGCAAGCGAGGCGTAGCGACTGCCGAGGATGACCACGATCCAGACGGCCAGAGCGATGAGCGTCACGATTGGGGCGATGCCAGTCAGGACACCAAGCGAGGTGGCAATCCCCTTCCCACCACGTCCACGCAGGAAGATCGACCAGTTATGTCCAATGACGGCCGCTACTCCGGCGATGAGCAGCGCCCAGAGCGGCAGTCCCATGCGCTGAGCGATGAAGATCGGGATGAAACCCTTGACGGAGTCGAACATCAACGTCGCAGCGGCCGGCCCTGGACCAGCAACGCGAAAGACGTTTGCGCTTCCGATGTTTCCGCTCCCGTTGCGCCGTACATCGATGCCGCGAAATAGCCGGGAAAAGACCAGCCCCGCCGGTATCGATCCAGCCAGATAGCTTCCAACCCAGATGGCTGGCATCGAGAAGGTGAACCCGATTGTCATCTGAATTCCTCACCGCGTCGCACCCAGTGGGTACCCGCGTCGCGTGGAACATGCTGCGCTGCCGCGAAGCAGGAGCGCTGCCGCGAATAAAACGAATACGTTCGGGCCGTCCCGTGACCCTGAGGCCGCATTAAACACCACTGACATGCCGCGCGCTATGGCCCGGACGAAATCTCCGCGAGCGCCTGGTCAAAAATTGCCACGTACGTACGGTACTGTTGGAGGTCCCGCTCAGCGCGTTCGGTCTCCCATCCAGCATAGGCGATCGCGATCTGCGCGGCTCGTTCGATGGCCTGGAGCCCGCGATTCGGACTCAATCCCAGCATCGTCCGGCGAAGGATGACGTCGCTGAGCGTCTGAGGCAGCTCACGACGAAGCGTGAAGACTATCTCCGCACCGATCGCGCCACCGGACGGGTCGAGTGGTTGGAGTAATTCCGGTGCTTCCCGACCGAGATCGACGATCTCCCAGGCGAAGATGCCATACAGGTGCAGTAGACGCTCAGCGGTCTGGGGAGCAAGCCCGGAGCGCTCGCGAAAGGTCGCGGCAAAGGCGGCCCAGTCGACTCCCACCGCGCCTGGTAACGGATTGTCGCCGGTGCTGCAGCGGGGCGCGGTCCGCCCGAGCTTGCGGAAGCTGAGATCGACCGCCTCCTCTGCCAGATGGCGATAGGTGGTGATCTTGCCGCCGACGATCGAGATGAGTCCCCCCACCTGCGGTGCGTGGTCGTGGATGATGTGGCGCCGGGTGATCCCCGACGCACTGCCTCCACCGGTGGCGGGCAAGGGCCGCACGCCCGCGTAGGTGTAGCGCACGTCTTCGACCGTGAGATTGGCATGCGGGATGACCCGGTTGGTCTCATCGATCAGGTAGCGGACCTCCTGCTCCGAAGGGATGACGGTATCCAGATCGCCGTCGTAGCGCAGGTCGGTCGTGCCAATCAGATACTGGCCATTCCAGGGGACGATGAAATAGGGCCGCTGATCCTCACCCGCCTCGACGTACAGAGCGGACGATGGGGCGCCGGAGAAGGAACCGACCACGATGTGCGTCCCCTTGGTGCCGCCGATGAGCGGGTGTGGACTTGCCGCTCCGAGGACGTCGTCGACCCAGGGTCCGGCGACGTTCACGGTCAGCGGCGCGCGCACCTCGTAGATAGCGTCGTCAAGCTGATCGCTGAGGCGCACGCCCTCCACGCGTCCACGGACCAAGAGAAGCTCATCGACCTTCATATAGGTCAGTACCGTGGCGCCACAATCCCGCGCGGCCAATGCGTTTTCCAGCGTGAGACGCTCGGGGAACGTGACCTGGCCGTCGGTGTAGGTCGCACCGCCGCGCAGCCCGTCCGGATTCAGCCCCGGCTCGAACTCGAGCGTCTGACGCGAATTCAACATGCGATGCCAGGGAAGACTCTTATCGAACGAGAGGAGATCGTAGGCGAACATGCCGATACGGATCAGTCCAGGTCCCCGACGCGATTCTTGATAGAGCGGGATGAGGAAACGAAGCGGCTCGACCAGATGGGGCGCGATGCGCAGCAGTCGTTCGCGCTCGCGTAGCGATTCGCGCACCAGGCCAATCTCGGCGTATTCGAGGTAGCGCAGCCCACCGTGGATCAGTCGCGTCGAATAAGAGGTCGTGCCGCCACCGATGTCTCCCTTGTCGAGCAGCAGCACCCGCAAGCCGCGCAAGGTGGCATCGCGCGCGATCCCGGCGCCGTTGATGCCCGCGCCGATGATGATCAGGTCGAATTGTCGCCGCTCAAGCTCGCTGAGCGCGGCCTCTCGTGTCGATTGTGTCGTCATTACGGTCCACCTGGGTGGTCTTCAATCGGATGCGAACCTGCAAGGAGGGCAATACGGATTGGCGCCCGCGTCGTTGGGACGCCGCACGCGTTTCCCACCTCGATCCATCCGCCCGGTTCCACCATCGCTATTCCTGGCCCATGCTCGGTACCGACCAGTACCGCGCCCGATCGACAGCTCGTTTCCAATCGCGATAGAGGGACTCGCGGCCGTCTGACGTCATCGTCGGCTCGTAGCGGCGATCGAGTTGCCAGTTGTGGGCGATCTCCTGCTGGCTGTTCCAGAACCCGACCGCCAGACCAGCTAGATAGGCGGCGCCGAGCGCGGTCGTCTCGGAGACCAGCGGCCGCTCGACTGGTTTGCCGATGATGTCGGCTTGAAACTGCATCAGAAACTCGTTGGCCACCATGCCGCCGTCGACCCGTAGCTCCTTCAGATCGATGCCGGTGTCGTTCTGCATGATTTCGAGTACGTCGCGCGTCTGATAGGCGACCGACTCGAGGGTGGCACGTACGATCTCGGCCCGTCCACTGCCACGCGTCAGTCCCACGATGGTGCCGCGCGCGTACGGATCCCAATAGGGAGCGCCGAGCCCGGCAAAAGCCGGAACCAGATAGACGCCCCCGGTCGACTCGATCGAGGCGGCCAGCGCTTCGCTCTCACTGGCGTTTGAGATGATGCCGAGGCCGTCGCGCAGCCACTGCACCGCCGCACCGGTGACGAAGATGGATCCCTCCAGCGCATAGGTGACGAAGCCGTTGATGCTCCAGGCGATGGTGGTCAGCAGTCCGCTGTTCGAGGTGACCGGCATCTCGCCGATGTTCATCAGCATGAAGCTGCCGGTGCCGTAGGTCTGCTTGGCCATACCCGAGGCGAAGCAGGCCTGACCGAAGGTGGCGGCTTGCTGGTCGCCCGCCACCCCAGCGATCGGGATGTCGATGCCCAGGAACTGCTCGTCGACGTGGCCGTACTCGCCGCTCGACTGGCGCACTTCCGGCAGCATCTGGAGCGGAATGTCCAATTCCGCCAGGATCTCGTCGTCCCAATCGAGCGTGGTGATGTTGAACAGCATGGTGCGCGAGGCGTTGGAGTAATCGGTCATGTGGATGCGGCCGTCGGTCAGTCGATAGATCAGGTAGCTATCGACCGTGCCGAACAACACTTCACCCCGGGCGGCTCGTTCGCGCAGGCCAGGGATGCGATCCAGCAGCCATTTGAGCTTGGTGCCCGAGAAATAGGGATCAAGTACCAGGCCCGTGTTGCGGCGGATCGTCTCTTCGAATCCCCGCTGGCGCAGTTCGTCGCAGATACCTGCCGTACGCCGATCCTGCCAGACGATGGCGTTGGAAACCGGTTCGCCACTCTCCCGTTCCCAAACCAACGTCGTCTCGCGCTGGTTCGTGAGCCCAACGGCGATGACCTCGAAGCGATCATCCGGTAGACGCTGCAGCACCGTGCGTGCCGCCTCGATCTGTGAGTTCCAGATGTCGTTTGGATCGTGCTCGACCCAACCAGGCTGGGGATAGAGTTGCGGGAACTCGCGTGATTCGCGGTCGATGACCCGGCCATCATGGCCGAAGAGGACGGCGCGTGAGCTACTCGTGCCCTGGTCGAGCGCGAGAATCACCGGTTCGCGTGCCATCGGTCTTCTCCTATCCGGAGACGCGACGTTCGTTGTCGCGGCATTGTCGTCGAAGCGGTTTGCCTGCAATCGTACCGCGTTCGGGACCAGTGTACCGAATGGAGAGGAATGTTGAAGATGTGGTGAGATGACCGGGTCAGTGCGTCAGTTGGATGAACGCTTCCGCGCGTACTGGTTGCGCATTTTGACGCGGCTGCCGCAGCCTTCCATGGAGCACCAGTGGCGGCTGGCGTTCTTACTCGTGTCGTAGAAGAGCCAGCCGCAGTCGTCGGCGCCCGGGCACTGCTTCACGCGAGTCAGATCGTCCCGGGTTAGCACGTCGATCGCCGAGCGAGCCACCTCCCACAGCGGTCGGTCGAGCGCGTCATTGTCGGGCCAGGTCCAGTCGAAGCGGTTGGCGGCGTCCTTCAGGCGCGCGCGTTCCAGCGCGATCAGGTATTCCGATTGGATGTGGGTGAGGTCGGCGTCATCTGGAGCGACGTGCGCCGCAATGGCGCTGAAAACGCGGGTGACCGCCGCGCGTAAGGCGATGGCTCGGCCGAAGACGACTGTCGCGCCTTCTGGCCTCGCCGTGGCGATCTGGCGTAGATGCTCGGCATCCGACTCATCGAGGATGCCGACATGGTATCCCCAACGAACCAGATCCGCGTAGCCGTGCAGGAACTCCTCCGGATTGCCATGCGGGCTCTCGACGGTGTTGGCGAAGTCGAGGCACAGCCGTTCACCGAGCAAGCGCGGCATGCCGGGATCGTTTCCTCGTTTTCTCGTCCGCATGTTCAGCGTCTGTCGATCGCTCACGCAACTTACCTGTTTCTGGCTCTTGACTGGTAAGGAGTACTCGCATAGTATCTTACCAGCGTTTCTCGTGAAGATGGTAATCAAGTGGCGCGGATTTGTCGGTGACACCGGACGCGTGATCCGTCGATGGCGACAGATCTGCCCGTAGCAATTGGCGTGAAGGGAGATCGCAATGGCAGCGGAACCGAACGGCGAGGTCTGGCGCGACATGCTCTCGACGAAAGAGGAACTGCTGGCGATTCTCTGGCGCATGCGGGCCGACATCGAGCGCTTTGCCGCCGAAGCAGGCCCGGGGCGCATGGAGGTTCCAGGTGTGGCCGGTGATTGGAGCCTGAAGGACGTCATCGCTCATCTGAACGCCTGGCGCTGGTGGTCGGTCGCCCGTATGGAAGGCGCACTACGCAACGAGGAACCACGGCCGATCTGGGTGGCCGACGTTGACGAGTGGGAAGAAGGAAACGTCGATCAGATCAACGAGGAATTCTTCGAATCGTCGCGCCAGAAGTCGGTCCTGGATGTGCTGCGCGATTCACGCGCGACCTTCGACCGGCTGGAGGATGCCATCATGGCGCTGACGGACGAGCAACTGTTTGAGTCGGGCCGCTACGCCTGGCTCGAGGGCTATCCAGTCTCCGCGATCGTCCTTGGTAGCGCTGGGCACCTCTTCGAGGATCACGAGCGAGACATCAACCTCTTCCTTTCCCGGCGCACAGGCTGAGACCGTGTCGACTCCCAAACTCTGCTGGGAGCAAGCGCTCGCCTGGCGTCTGAGTCGTCATCATCTGATCCAGCGCGCTCCGGCGCCTGACGTCCTGCCGGTGGTGGCTGACCTGTGTGGCCTGCATGCGCAGCTGATGTCGTCGGCTGCGCTAAGTTTATGGGCGCGGATCGACGGTCTGGAGCCGGACGTGCTGGATCGTGCGCTGTGGCGCGAGCGGTCGCTGGTGAAGCTCTGGGCTATGCGCGGCACACTGCATCTCCTCCCATCGTCCGAGCTCGGGTGGTGGGTCGCGGCCCTGAGCACCTACACCGATCGCGGCATGACCAATCATCCGGAGATCGACACGCTGATCGGCGCGATCGGCCGCGCGCTCGACGGCCAGATCCTGACGCGCGAAGAGCTGGCGCTGGCGGTCGAGCAGCAGACGGGCGATGCGACCCTGGCCGAGTACGTCCGCTTCAGCTGGGGGTCCTACCTCAAGCCTGGCTCCTTCCGCGGGATCCTCTGCTTTGCCGAGAGCGATGGGAACCTGGTGCGATTCGCCTCGCCCTCAAGCTGGATTCCGGGTGGCATTGACCGGCTGGAACCGCAAGCGGCCCTGCGCGAGGTGACTCGCCGCTACCTGGCGGCCTACGCTCCGGCAACCGCCGCCGACCTGGCTCTCTGGTGGGGTGGCTACGGTCCGGCACGGGGCCGGCGCATGCTGGCATCGTTGGGGGACGAGGTGGTCGAGGTCGACATGCAGGGTGAGCGACTCTGGG
Source organism: uncultured Chloroflexia bacterium (assembly GCA_963782955.1). Taxonomy (GTDB): domain Bacteria; phylum Chloroflexota; class Chloroflexia; order Thermomicrobiales; family Thermomicrobiaceae; genus CALAGB01. Next base: position 121,200 of record CAWALJ010000008.1, read on the forward strand.
TGCTGGCGAAGGATGTCGATGAGATGGCTTCGGTCCGGACTCCGGACGAGGCGCGGCTCTTGCCTGCCTTCGATCCGTGGGTTGCGGGTGCCTCACGTACCGCCTCGGCCGTGATCGACCCCGCGCATCGCTCCCGCGTGTATCGTCCGCAGGGCTGGATGTCTCCGGTCGTGCTGCTCAATGGCCGCATGGAAGGCGTCTGGAAGCACAGGCGCAAGGGACGACGCCTGTTGGTCGAGATCGAGCCGTTCCATCCCCTGCCGCGCTGGGCGCGTACGCAGATCGGGCGCGAGGTGGAGCGCCTGCAGGGCTTCGTCGGTGGCGATCTGGCCCTGACGTGGGTGTCGTAGCGGCTGGGCGGATACGCCCTACAAGGGTTTTACGGGTACGCAAGCCTTCACGAATCCCGACTCGGGGCCTTCACCCTAGGACCGCTTGGGGTTCGGGTCCGCTTTCATGGAGAGATCCTTCGACTCCGCTGCGCGTCGCTCATGATGACGTGGTCCAGGGTGACGCTTTCCCGGTCATGCTGAGGTCGCCGGGTACCCACATCGTTGGCGGAATCTCCCACCGGGTCACCGACTTTCGACCGGCCTGGGATCCCTTTCCCAACTCGGCGGCCACAGGTGCCGCCGCTACGTATCTTCGGCGACGGGCGATGAGCGCACTTGGCGCTGGCGGGCAGAGCGCCCGCAACTGGGTTTCCGTGGACAATTTGGGTCAAAACCGGAACGCGGTTCTGCTGAACACGATGCTGTGCTGGCAGTCTTCTGACAACCTCCAAAAACCCTATTCTGACGCGGAAAACGAATCCAAAACTCGTCTCGAATTCGCCGCGAAATCCTTTCACACGTCCTGCCGTCAGGTGTCTTAAAAGCAGTGATCAGAACGAATGTTCGCCAAGGGAGTGCGCAACATGGAGATGGCTTTGGGACGGCAGCGAGTGCTCGTGTTTCAGGTGCTGGATCGAGCGGAGCGGCCCGCCAAAACCGCCGATCTGGAGCGGATTTACGCGCGTCGCGAGCTGCGTCGCCAGCTGGCCCAGGAGCGTATCGCGCAGCAGGATATGGCCTGGAAGGCGATGGCGTGGCGCCAAGGGCTGTACTAGCAGCCTGCTCGCGAGGGGTTTCCGGCACAGAAACAGGGGCATCGCTCACCGGCGATGCCCCTGATCTTTCATTCGTAGATGGCGCTAATCGGCGGTGCCGCGCTCCGAGGCGGTCGAGAACCCGCGTGCGAGGTTGGGTATGTGGCCGCTCGACTTTCCCGAGCGGGCCAGCCGGTCGAGCGTTCCGGCGAGCCTGCGCGCGTTGTCGAAGGCGACCCCGGATGTGTCCGGAGTTGGCGCAAGTGCGGAGCGTGCTTGCCTGAACCGTCGCTCGAGGCGTTCATCCAGATGTACCGATTGCTGGTTGGCCAGGTCCCGCGCCACAGCCGCGAGCTGGCGGCAAGCAGTCGCCAGGCGCTCGGGTTGCGAGACTGCCTGTTCGCTCACCTCCGCCGCGATCCCATGCGTATGCACCGCGACAGATGTGTACCAGGCAAGCTGCTGCTGAATGTGCTCGTGGTTCTCTGTCAGCACCATCATCTTCGAGACCGGTCGCATGACCTGCGACAGTTGTTGTAGGTTCGAGTCGACCTGCCGGGCTGCTGCGAGCTCGTCCGCCTGACCACCGGAACCGGTCAAGCGGTCCGCCACCTCGTTGAGCAATCCGGCGATCGATTTGAGCAGGTTGCGTTGTGCGGTTCGGCTGGTATCGGCCGAGTTGGTTGGGAGCACCACGAGCGAGACAACCAGTCCGATGGCCGCGCCCACTGCGGTCAGCTCGGTGCGGAAGAGCATCAAGCCGATCGAGTAGATGTGAATGGTGTCGAAGAGCTCGGCAACGACGATCGTAATGAAGAAGACGCGCACTGCATACGAGAGCGGCTGAACATAGAAAGCGAGGAACATGCTGAGCAAGATGACAAGAACGGCGAGCCGCGCGTTACCGTTGGTCAGCCCGGCCACCACAATAGCCCCTGCGAATCCAAGGAGGGTGCCGACGGCCCGGCCGATGGCTCGGCCGACCGCTTCGTCGCTGGTGTTGGCGCGCGAAAAGGCAACGTACGCGGCCAGCAGCGCCCAGTAGTAGCGTGTGTGGGAGAGCGCGTAGCCTGCCGCCAGGGCGAGCCCGGCCGCGATGCCGACCTGAATCGCTTCACGGGTGATGAGATCGAGCCTGGCCAGCGGCGTCCACCAGAGTCGCGATTGCTCACGTGCGGTCTGTTGGGCGGTCTGTTGGCTCTGGGGCAGTTGCCCCGCGTTCAGTTGGACCGCGGGCTTGAAGTCGCTGTGCGATTCCCCCGGATCTCGCTGGGAATCGTCCTGCTCCTTCGCTGCGAGACGGTCGGGCAGTTTACCGAGTTCATCCAGTTGCTGGCTCATGCGCTGCGCCCGGTCGATCACGCGCCGTGTATCGCTCAACTCGGTCGCTATGCCGTTGGCTGGGGGTGGAGCGTCTTTCGCCGCCGGTTCGATCCCATGCCGTTTGAGTTGCTCCAGCGCGGTCCGCGCCCGCGCCCGGTCGACATCTGAATTTCGCTCGGCCCGACCATTCAGTTCGAGGATCGCGTCGACCAGCAGGCTGGCTGTAATCTCGGCGTCCATCAATTGGGTGCGGATATCGCTCGGGTCCACGTCTTGTGGCACTGCTCCTGGCATGCCAAGACGACCGTCGATGAGCAGGGCTGTCTGATTCAGGCGCCGCAATTCGCTATAGAGCGTTTGCTCGGCATCCTCCCGCGCGGAGCGCAGCACCTCCAGTCCAGCGTCCGCTACGTCTCTCACACGAGCGCGAAACGACTCCAGGGTCCATTCCAGGTCGCGTCGCGGCCTCGCGCGCATCATGGTCAGGGAGATCACGATCACCCAACCAGATGCGATGACGGAGGAGAGGATCATCAGCGGCAGGAGATTCCCGGGAAGCTTGAGCAGCAGCGCGTAGAAGTAGGCCATCCAGGCAAGAAAGCCGTGAGCGTAGAGCTGCTGGCCGAGCCGCTGAACCCAGACAGCCAGGAACGTGATGGCGATGAACCCGATCAATCCCCAAGGCGCGACTTTCGCCAGCATCCCGCCTGCGACCAGTCCCACGATCATCGCGAGTGGCAACGACCCGAGGATCGCGATCTTGACGTTCGTCTTGGGGTTGGAGAGGGCGCGGACGCTGATCATAGCCTGCGCGGCGCCAAGCACCATCGGCACCACTGCCCGGATACCGACAGTGCTGGCGTAGGCGAGCTCGATTCCCAGGACCGATCCAACCAGCAGCAGCACGCGAGTAGCGGTGCGCAGCCGCGTCAGTCCGGGATCGGTCGATTCCAGCCAGTCGCCGGTCTGGCGGGTCAACCGCGTTAGACGAGACAGCGAGACGCTCAAAATGCTCCCTATAGCTGGGGCTCGGACGCTCCGAACCGGCGACCAGTTTCCCGGGCTGAAGCCTGTCTCGTGCCCTGAGGCACGTGGCCAGGACGATCAGTTTTCATTAGTGAGAGAGCAGTCCATGTGCCAATCATGTGACGTTGGCTGTTCAGCGATCGGCATGATCCAACTGGCTGACCACGGCGGCGCGACGAGATTGCGGTTTGCCGCTGCGAAACTCCGCCAAATAGGCGGCGAAGTTCCAGGTCTGCAGGAAGTCTTCGGTCGCCGAACGCCCGGCGTCGTACAGCTGGAGCGCCCGCTCACGCGTCAGATCGAAGTCGGTCGTGCTTATCCCCAGCGTCGGAATGGTGATGGTGCGCGCGAACGTGTCCTGCTCCATATAGAGCCGATCGTAGAACTCGGTCATGGTGCCGATCAGGCTCTTGGCGTAGTCGATCAGTCCACCAATACCGCCGGTCTCACGCGGCTCCGGCGGCAGCCGTGAAGCGATCGAGACCTTCGGATCGGGCTCGACCAGCTTCAGGCCGAAAGTCGGCCACTCCGGCGTCCCCGCCGAATCGAACAGCCAGACCGGAAAGTTGGAGAGCATGCCGCCGTCGACGATGCGGTGGACTTGGCCGTTCTGTCGGTCACGAACCACGACCGGCTCGAAGAAGACCGGAATGCTCATGCTCATACGCACGGCTAGCGCCACGTCGAGGTCGTCCGGTTCCAGCCCAAGCTTGGAAGCGTCCTTCGGCAGCACCAGCAGTTGACGTCCAGTTATGTCCGACGCGATCACCTGGACCTTGTAGCGGTAGCGAGGATCGTCGGTTGGGTCCGGATGTCGCAGGTCACGGAACGTCCGAATCCCTTTCGCCTCCAGATACTGCCGCATGAGATCGTGGAAGTACTCTCCTTTATAGAGCCCCTTGGTCATCAACACGCTCAGCACCCCGCCTACCACCGGAATGGACGTCTGCCAGGTGGCGTCCTTGAAGCGATTGAAGTCGAGCCCGAGGATGACCTGTTTCAACTCGCTGGCGGTGTAGCCTGCCGCGAGCAAGGTGGCGACGATGGCCCCAGCCGAGGTTCCAGCCACGTTTTGTGCCAGATAGCCTCGCTCTTCCAGGACCGAGATGGCACCGACCAGCCCGATCCCCTTGACTCCGCCACCTTCGAAGACGAGATCGACGAATCGTCGCTGGGTATCATCCGCTGTTGCCGTCATCCCAGACCCCTCTCACGAAGTTCCCGAATGCGCACGTCGGCTCGTCCCGCTGCCGTAAATCGATAAGTTGTCTTATGGAAATACCATCACCAGTATAGGTTATGTCATGGCGTGAGCGAAAGACGAGGGGCAAAGGCGTCGGGATGATTGGCGCGATCGTGCAGGGCGGTCTCGTCACCCAGTCGCCCGAGCAGAACGTCCCAGGGGTTCTGTCCCGAGCCAGGGTGCCATTCGAAGCGCGCCCGCTCGAAGTACTGCACCACGATTCCGGCATCGTTGGTGAACTCCTCGCTGAGTGGATAGCCGAAGGTCATCAGCGCGGCATCTCCATGACTTTCCCAGAAAGCGCGAAAGCCGTGGCAGACGGTGTGGCCGGTTTCGTGAAAATAGCGGCAGGGTGATTCTGCTGGCGAGCTCGCCTGAGCGCTGGCAAGCAGTCTGGCGAACTCGTAGTTCGGCCCGGGGTCATCGTGATGGCTCACGCCGCCGAGCAGTCCCGGGTGGTCGGGATCCGGCACCTGCATGTGACCGATGACGTGCTGGCGATCGAGCGGAATCCGGTGACGTCGCGCGATGCGCTGCAGCAGCGCGCCGACCGTCCGGTACAGGCCCTCGGAGAAGTCTGCCTGAGCCGCGTAGCCCTCCTGCTCGATGTTGATGCCTCGCCGGTTGTACGCCAGGTTGCCCGCGGCCCAGGCAGTATCGGCTTCATGCACCAGTTGAACGACGCGGCTGCCATCGGCCGAGACCAGATAGTGGCTGCTGCTGTCGCGGTTATTCGAGTTGCCAGCCGCGCCACGCAGCCAACTGAGCGCGCTCTCGAAGCTTCCCTCGGTGGTATGGAGAATGACCAGATCGATGGCTACGCCCGCTCGTCCGGCGTCGAAGTTGCTCGATGCCAACCAGGCTGCCTGCGGATCGTCAGCGTTCATCAGATGTTGCTCCTCTCTCTCGTCCACACAGTTCACGTGCACCACCTGCAAACGATGGGTACTACTACGAACCCGGCGGGCCGCCGGAAATGAGCAACGCAAGCTGGTTGGTATACTTCGGGCGCGTCAACCGACCAAGCCGCCCGAGGCGCCCAGGTGCATACGCCGAACACGAAAACAGAGCGGCGCCTGCGGTAGGCCGGGAGAACCAGGTGCACACGAGCTCACCCTTTGCCCCGCTTCTGATCATCACCCTTGTCGCCGCGATCGTGCCGATTATCTCAGCCGACTGGGCGGCGGACGTCTGCCGATCGTCGTCGGTGAGATTCTGGCGGGCATCGTGATCGGCAAGAGCGGTCTCGATCTGATCCATGCACCGAGCCGACTGATTTCCTGGCCGAATTCGGCTTTGTCTTCTTGATGTTCCTCTCGGGCTGGAGGTCGACTTCCAGGCACTCTTCGCCAGGGCGAGCGAGATGCGCTCCCGCCCACGCTGGCAGCGACCGGTGCCGCTGGCATCGCTCGGCTTTGCCGTTACCGTGCTGGTCGCCGTTGGCATTGGCTATGGGTTCTCGGCGGCCAGTCTGACGCGCAGCCCGGTGCTGATGGGGTTGATCCTGAGCACCACTTCGCTCGGGATCGTGCTCCCCGTCCTCAAGGAGCGAGAGCTGACCGTGACGGCTTACGGTCAGACCGTGCTGGTGTCGGCGGTCATCAGCGATTTCGCCACGTTGCTCCTCTTGAGCATCGTCATCGCCGTTGTCAGCCGTGGGGCAGGTCCGCAGCTGCTCCTCTTCACGCTACTACTGGGCGCGTTCGCCATCGCGGCCAAGGTGGGGCAATGGGTGCGGCGGGTAACGTTCATGGCGCGCGTCATTGATGAGCTGTCGCACGCCACGGCTCAGATTCAGGTGCGCGGCGCCTTTGCCCTGATGGTCGCCTGGGTGGTACTGGCTGACTGGCTGGGAGTGGAAGTCATTCTCGGCGCTTTCCTGGCCGGGGCGACCATCAGCCTCAGCAGCCGCAGCCACGAGTCGTCGCTGCGCGGGAAACTGGACGCTATCGGCTACGGCTTCTTCATCCCGATCTTCTTCGTCACGGTCGGTGCGCGCTTTGACGTCGGAGCGCTGCTAGGGTCACCTCGTGGCCTGCTTCTGGTTCCGCTGATGATCGTTGCCGCCTATGGTGTTGAAGTGGTGGCAAATTTGGCCCTGCGCAGTTCCTCTTTCAGCTCGCGCGAGACGATCGCCGCTAGTCTTGATCTTGTCATCACGACTGTCGTTGATCATCGCCGCGTCGTCCATCGCGCTCGATCTGGAGATCATCTCGCCAGCGGTCAACTCGGCGATCATTCTGGTGGCGATCGTGACCAGCACGCTGTCGCCCCTCCTCTTCTCGGCGGTGCTGCCGCCGCTAAAGGCGGCGAAGCGGGAAGGTGTGATCGTGCTCGGTACCGAGCAGCTGGCGATGCTGCTGGGCGAGCGAGTGCGAGCGGCTGGAGAGCAGGTGACATTTTTGGGGCATCACCCGGACCAGCTCAAGAAGCTGGAGGAGTCCGGCTTTCGCGCGGTGATGGGCAAGCCCTCCGACATCGAGGTGCTGGAGCAGGCTGGAGCGACGACTGCGCGAGCGTTGGTGGCCGTTTCGAACGCGACTGACGTGGTGCTCGATGTCTGCCGCCTGGCCAGGCAGCGATTCGACATTCCAGAGCTGATCGCGCGAGCCGACGACCCAGATCACGTACGCGAGCTGCAATCACTCGGCGTGCGTGTGGTGCAACCGGTGATGGCGACCGCGCTGGGCCTGGAGGGCGCCCTCTACTTCCCCTCCGCCTTCAGCATGATGAGCGAGCGTGGCGACGACGTCGAACTGCTCGATATACCACTGAGCAACCCGGCATTGGCCAATCGTCCGTTGCGTCAAATACAGCTTCCCGGGGACGCACTGGTGATCGGGCTGCGTCGCGACGGCGAGGTGATCGTGCCGCATGGTGACACCACGCTGGAGTTTGGCGACGTGCTGACGCTGGTTGGCAGCCCGACATCTCTGCGCGACGCCCGCCCGTGGCTGACATCTGGCACCCGTCCCCCCAGTGACGGCCCCACCCGCGGGGCCTACCCGGCCCACCTCAAAGGCAAAGGGTGACAAGCGGATAGCCCGCACCGTCGCTCATCTATTGACGATTTGCACTTCTCATACGATAAGTCATTAACGCATACCAGAGCCAATTGAGTACGAGATGGTGCGAGCCCGATGGATGACGACGTCGAAATTCAGTTGAAGCAGTTCGGATTCGGTCGCCCAATCTATGTCAAGGGCAGGCGGTCGGTCGCCGACCTGTTTCGTCCGAAACGACGATGCGGGTTGTACGTCCTTCATTTTGAAGATGGATGGCACTACGCCGGGAAAGCAGTAGATGTCGTTCGACGCTATGCTGAACATCGTCATACTCACCCCGACATCGAACGAGTCAGCTTCATGCGCATGGCGCGATCTCGGATTGACGAAGAAGAACGAATGCTCATTGAGGTTCTGGACAAGAATGGACTGAAGCTGCGCAACATCTCGCTCGTAAGCTCACCAGCGACAGTCGGAGACACTGATTTTGACCTGATCATGACGTCGGCCGACCAACAACGATGGCTGTCATCGACGGAAGTGAGCCTCGGATCAGATGGCCGCACATCAGATCCACGTCTCCGTTCACGCTATCACGCTCGTTATCAGCGATTCATGAAACTCAAATATTCAGATCGTGCAGTGACAGTTCTTCGAGAGTACGTGCGTGTTGCGATACCGTTGATTCGCGACAGTGAGTTGTCCTTCTGGTCGTGTAGTTGTTTGCCAAGCTACACGAGAACCGACATCACGGTGTATTCGCGAATAAACATCTTCTGGCAAGAGGTCTTCACTGTCAGTGCAAGATCTCAGGGACCGCTATGTTTCTCCTTCCATTTGGCTCTAACGCCTCTTGAGCAACGTTTTGGACAGGGTGCAGAACGTCTTCAGCGGCGCCACCCCTTCACGACGATCGTCGATCATCACTATCACCCGGGTGGGCGGGACCAACTCGAGTTAGACGTATACGGGTCCCGAAATGCGCTCCGCCTCATCCACGATCCGGACATTGTACGAGCAATTCGTGAGTTCAATCTCCGTCTCGCGCGCAAAGGCCCATGCACATTCAGCCGCTACCACTGCTTTGGCCTGGCAGATCACCTCACCGAGTAGACAGCTGGTCGCTATAGAGACCAATTCCAACGACTCGGCACTCTTCTGATACCATTGACATACCTGACATTCTCGTTCATTATCTGAGTGAATGAGTTGGTTTTGTCGGATCTGCGTCTCACTGCCTATTCTAGAGTCATTGCATACCCATTCTTACGCTGAGGTTGCCAATGGAACCACCAATGCCCGTTCATGTGCTAGACACAATCGATCCTGCCGCGCTCGGCGCGCAGCTTATGGAAGCACGGAAGGCTCGTGGCCTGACGCAACAAGCCGTCGCCGATGCGCTCGGCGTGGCGCGCACCACTGTGGTTGCCATGGAGAAGGGAGATCGTCGACCTCGACCAGCTGAGCTTCTGCGGCTTGCGGCCCTCTTTGGCCGACAGGTTGGGGATTTGGTGCGAGCCACGAGTGAGCCGCCGCGCGAGAGTTTTCTCGTGCAGTTCAGGGCTGCGCGGTCCCCAGGCGATGCGGAGCGGGACGCGAAGCGCGAGGGAGACATTCGCGAGTTCGAGGCGTTGTGCCGGGACTATGCCGAGCTTGAGCGCATCAACAATTCGCCCCTCTCTCGTCGCTATCCCGATGAATACGACGTGAGCCAGTCCGATGCCGAGCGGGCTGCCGAAGAGGTCGCCCTATCCGAGCGCAACCGTCTCGGACTGGGGGATGGACCGATTGGCGATCTGTGGGGCATGCTGGAGTCCGACGTTGGCCTCAGAATCTTCGCGCAGATCTTCTCCGACACGCGCCTGGCGGGCCTCTTCGTCTTCACTGAGGAATACGGCGGCTGCATTTCGGTGAATCAGCACCATCCGGAGCCGCGTCAGCGCTGGACTGCAGCGCATGAGTATGGGCACTTTCTCACCAATCGCTACCGACCCGAGATCACGGTCCTGCAGACCTACAAGCGGGTGCCTGAGAGCGAGCGCTTCGCGGATGCCTTCGCTCGTCACTTTCTGATGCCTTCTTCCGGGCTGACGCGCCGTTTTCAGGCGATGAAGCGTTCCAAAGAGGGGCCGGTGACGCCAGCCGACGTCCTTTCTCTCGCTCACCTGTATCAGGTGTCGTTTGCTGCTTTGATGCTGCGCCTGGAGGAGTTGCGCCTGATCTCGCTGGGCTCCTGGGATCGATTGCGCGATGCAGGTTTCAAGCCAAACGAGGCGCGACGGCTACTTGATCTTGGTCCCACCCCACCGGGCCGGTCACCGCTCCCGTATCGCTACGAGGCGCTTGCTGTGAGCGCGTACCTCAGCGGTGAGCTCTCCCAAGAGCGCTTGGCCAGGGTGTTGAGGACCGACCCGGTCGGCGCCCGTGAGCGAGTGGAGCAGCTATCGCATGGACAGTTCTTCGAGGACGGTGAGCTGTTTCAGCTGTCACTCGACTTCGACGCTGAACTTACCTCGACGGGCCGATGACCGAAGATCGGTACCAAACGGGCTCTGAAGTTCAGTCTCGAGTTCTGCTCCTCGATGCTTGCGCGGTCATTAATCTCTTCGCTTGCGGCTACGCTGCCGACATCCTCGCCTCGCATCCGACGACGTTCGGAATCGTGACGCATGTGCAACGTGAAACGCTCTTCATTCGGCGTGGTGGCGAAGGAGACGACGCGCGCGATCGGATCCCGATCGCGCTTGACGACGTCGTGTCGCAACAGCTGCTCCACGTGGTGCCGGAAGCCGACGAAGACGAACTGAACACCTTCATCGATCTCGCGGTTCATCTGGGTGATGGCGAAGCCATGACGTCGGCCATTGCCCTGCATCGAGGTCATTCGGTGGTGACCGACGACCGCGTTGCGTTGCGGTTAATCAACAGTCGAGTTCCGACCATGGCATCGCTGGAACTGATTAAGCAGTGGGTCGACCGTGAGCGGGTATCGCGCGACATGGTTGCGGCCGCGTTACTCAATCTCCGCCAACGTGGATCGTATCTTCCCGGGCGAAATCACACGTTGCGCTCCTGGTGGGACGAGATCTTCAATTCCGGGGACCCCTAGTCTGGGCGAAGGGTGATCGCAGGATCTCATGGCCCTCGTTCACACTCCAGGCTTCTCCCACACCATCGTCTCGTAATGCCGCTCGGAGCGGTAGCCAAGTGACCGCGCGATGGCTGCCGAGGCGAGATTCTCCAGCGACGTGTGCCACCACGTCTGGTAGCCGAGTCGCTCGCACTCGAGGGCTGTTCTGGCGGAGACGATTCTGCCCAGGCCGCGACGGCGGTATGCCCTATCGCTGATTACCGCCATCTCCAGACAGCCGTCGACCGCTGGCCCGGCGTAGCACTCACTGACGACCCGGTCACCATCCAGCAGGCAATAGCCGATGCCCAGCTCAACCGCGGTCGGGCCGTCTCTGAACATCCATGGTGTCCACAGGCAGCGTGGCTCGATCTCTCGATCGATGCGCGTGAGCCGCAGATCGGTAGGCGTGCGTATAAGCGCCTCGAGATCGACCTTCGGATCGCGATCCTCGAAGACGATGTCGTTGCCCCGTCGGGTCTCGTTGTCAGGCATGAGCGGGATGAACGAATTACCGTCGTCAATCTCGACCGTAACGGTACGATCCCGTCGCAGTACGTCAATGATCTCCGCTACATGCTCGCGCGTCAGCGAGCCTGCGAGGAAGAGAGTCCCTTCGCTCGAGAGCTCGTGAACGGCTCCCCAACTTGGGGAGGTTGCATCGTCGGTCAGAATGCGACCACCCAACGTTCCATCGAGAACGGCGAAACAACGTCGGAACGTATAGCCTTTCTTCGGAAAGAACCCGCGAAACACGTCGGAGGCCGCTGTTGGGGTGAGCTCGATCACGGCATTCTTCTCCTTCTCATGTGCGACTGGCGCCTCACCATACCGCGATCTTCCTGATCGGACCAATTCCTGGGTGAAGCCGCAGGAGCCTTCACGTGCGGCCGAGACCGTTACGGATCGGTGGGAAGCCACGCCGAAGAGCCTCCTGCTTGCCACTGCCTGACTCTTCTTTCCCAAACCGATCCACCGCCTCTAACCGTATTTAACTCATCTTCGAAAGAAGCGTCTGTGGCCGCAACGAGTAGATGTCGCGGGGTTTTCTCATTCTACTTTCAGTTTGCGGTCATACGATCGATCTATGTCTGTTCGCTTAAGACAAAGGGGTGTGGTGATGAATCGAGGAATCCGCATGGGATCTCGTCTATCTGTAGTGGCAGGTGTGGCGATCTTGCTGGTCGCGTTGGCGGCATGTGGCTCATCCAATGCTACGAGTACGTCCGCCGCTGGATCTTCCACGACGCCGACCACCGCGAGTGCTGCGTCCTCTGTCACTCCGACGACTGGCAGCACGTCATCATACGGATCGAGCTCGGCTGCGAGCCCAGCGAGCACCATGACCGAGGCGACTCCGATGGGTTCGTCGGCAACTGGAAGCACGACGATCATGGTGAAGACCGATCCCAAGCTCGGGAAGATCCTGACCAACGCCAGCGGCATGACGCTCTACGTGTACGCGAAGGACACCGCGAACACGAGCAACTGCACGGCAGCCTGCGCTGCCAACTGGCCACCACTTACGACCACCGGCACGCCAACCGCTCCGACCGATGTGACCGGGACGCTCGGCACCATCACCCGGAGTGACGGCACCAAGCAGGTTACCTACAACGGCAAGCCTCTTTACACCTTTATCAAAGACACCGCGCCCGGCAATACCACCGGCCAGGGATTCGGCGGCGTCTGGTCGGTCGCGACACCGTAGCCTTCTTCGCGCAGGTACATTATTGGCAACGAGGGCGATCACCGAACCGGATCGCCCTCGTTGCCGCTCACTGGCTACTTTCTCGCGCAGGCGCACCTCGCGTTCACTCCGACCCGGGTGAGCCCACAGCTTCCACTTGACTCGTCGTCGTACACTGAGCCGAATTTCGACGGGTCGAATCGTGGTCGTGATATGTGGCGGACGCGACTGTCCCAGCATTCGCGGGGCGCGAGGAGAGGAGCGGCGCAGATGCCAATCACGAATACCGTACGCAGGCTCTTCGCGGCCTGGGACGACGCCGAGCGCGTGGTTGCCGGAGTGACAGACGACGAGGCGACGACGCCAGTTGGTCAGGGCAGTTCATTTGCCTGGACGGTCGGTCATCTGGCGAACAACTTCGATTCCTGGATCAACGTGCGCTTCCAAAAGCTTGCGCCGCATCCGGTTATCGGCCGGACCAACTTTCGCTATGGCGGCGATGGTGTCGCTGCGGGTTGGAAGGAAATCCAGCGAGCGGTGCGGGAGGTACACACGAGGGCGCGCGGCTACCTTGAATCTCTCGACGAGCAGGACCTGGATCTCGTCATTCCGTACGATGGGTCGGTGGTGGAACTGCACGCGACCGGGCTCTGCCTGCGGGACGCATTGGAGGTGGCCATCACCCACCACTACTTCCACATCGGCGAGATCGCGGCCAAACGCGGCCTTCTCGGACACGATGTCGGCGACTTTCCCGGAAGATTCTGGAGCACGATCGAACGTCGATAGCGTGGCTTACGGTCTTTGCCGAATTTGTTCGGTAATCGCGGCGCTCAATTCGCGGGCGAACGTGGTTGCAGTATCGAGTTAATTGATAAATCACCAAAAGCCACCGAGCCGACCTCAATGAAGCCCGACCAGTGAAGGGGTGCCCCGAGGGACTGATACGTGCAGTGTAGCGGCGGCACCTGTGGCCGCCGAGATTGGAAAAAGTTACGACTGGACAATTCCGACGACATCCGCCAGCCGTATGAAACGCGTCTCCTTCAGCGAAGAGCGCGTCGATCGCCGGAACGTCGCTCTTCTCCGCTATTCGAATTGCGCTCACTCAACGTCTCCCAGATCACCACCCACGTGACGCCAGGACCTCCGCCCCGAGCCGGGTCAGCAGCACCTTATACTGCGCCGGGTTGTCCGGGTGATACTCGAATCTTGCCCGCTCGAAGTACTGCACCGTGAAGCCTGTGGCGGGATCGGTGAACTCCTCGCTGATCGGGTAGCCGAAGAGCGCGAGTGACTCCCGCATCGAGATGCCCGGATCGCCCAGGTTCAATCCATGAGACTCCCAGTAGGCCTTGAACGAGCCACACAGCCGGTGTTCGGTCGCCGTAAAGAAGGTGCAGTTGGCGTCGCTGGTGGTCGTCGCGGGGAGCGGCTGGAAGGGTGCGGTCGTCAGCAACCCTTGTTTTTGCGCGCTCTCGTAGCCGAGCCGGCCAAGTTCGGTCTCATAGGGCGTTCCGGCAAACTCGGCGTGATACTCGAAGCGCTGCCGCTCGGTGAACTGCGCCGGGAAGCCCTGCTCGCTGTACTCGCCGGTTAGTGGATAGCCGAAGACCGGTAGCCCGCCACTGGCGTTCCAGAAATTCATGAAGCCGTGCGACAGGTAGTGACCGGTCGGTGGGAAGTAGATCCAGTCAGGGTTGGTGGTGCCGGGGTTGGGCTCGGGTGCCGTCGGTAGCACCTGCGACAGTGGAGCCGCGTGCACCTCGTACGTCTGCGCACGCTCGTCGATTAATCGCAGGTAGACGAGCGCTCCATCCCGTGCAACCGGATAGCTGTTGCTACCAGTATCGGTCGTCACCGGGAACATGCTGTCGGTCTGCAGATCGTAGCCCATGATGTCGGAGCGATGAATCCCGCCGTTGGGGATCATGGAGATCAGGTCATCTAGCGATCCGGCATAGCGGTAGTCACGCCAGAAGACGTAGCGTCCGTCGAAGGTCGGGCTGGTGACGGGCGTCCAGCCACTCGACGTGCCCACCGGCAGCTCGGATTTGTGGCCAGTGGTGAGATCGACCAGGTAGAGATGGAAGCTTGCCGCGTAGACCAGCAGGTGATGGTGGAGATCGAATCCGGGCATGTCGATCCAGCCAGTGTAGGAACCAGGGCCGGAGGTAGCATAACTGCCCTCCGCGATCTGGGTCGGGCTCGGATCGCTGAGCCGCTGCGCCTGCAGCACCCAGCTTGTCGTGTGCGTCGACACCTGGGTGGTGTGGACCCAGGCGATGTAGTCGCCGCTGACAATCGGGCCGTAGAACGCGTAACCGGATGTGGCCTGGTCGAGCGTGAGTGGCGCGTTGGTGGTGCTGGTGTCAACCGCCTTGATGGCGGAACTGACGTCGTGGGTGGAGGGATCGGTGGTCTTGCTGATCCAGGTCACCCAGTTTCCGGAGATTGACGGCGAGGAGGCATCGTGTCCGGAAGTATCGACCGTGAACGGCATCATCGTCGACAGGTCGATCCCGTTTAGCACGTGTAGATTGGTCGTGGAGTCGAGCTCCGACCAGATGACGCGCTGGTTATCGATGTCCGGCAGTAGCGGTCCGGAAGAACTGGTTGCGAGCGACGTCACATCGGATGATCCAAGGTGCTGCAGGTAGACGTGCCATTGCCCGTCCGATCCCTGAGCATCCCAGACAACGGACTGGCCATCGGTGTGGGCTGAAGAGACCGACTGACCAGACCAGGTGGGTGTCGAAGAATCTCGCGCCATGGAGCCGGAGACCTGGCTGGCGAACAACACCAGCACCATCGTCGTCGCCAGCATGACGCGTCGGATCGTCGAACCCATGTCGCCCCCCCATCCGCTGATTGCCTGATGAAGTGTGGGTATGCGCAACTGCCGTTCGTCGCTAAATCGGCGACACAGCCGTACGCGATCTGAGCCGGCCAGGTCGCCGCTCGTCGTACCCATCGAGAGCAATTCCGATCATCTTCGATTCTATACTACGCGAGATTCATCCGTAACGAAGCCAATAATCGGTAAGAATGGACAGATTGTTCTTACGGCAGCGCGAAGTGCGTCCCATACACCGCGAGCAAGATAGCCACGAGCGCGGCCAAGTAGACCAACCGGAAGGCGGCGCGCTGTCCCTGGCTGACCGGCGGTGAGGTGATCACCGCCGAGCCCTGGCCGGTGATGTTGAAGGTCAGCACGTTGGCTGCATCGGTGGCGAAGTGCAGTATAACCGGCACCCAGATCGAGCCGCTCAAGAGATAGGCGAAACCCAGCAGCAGACCGGCGATCACCCAGCTGACGACCTGCTGAAACCCGCCCTTATTGGTCAGGAAGTGAATCAGCGTGAAGAGGGTGGCTGAGATCAGGATGATTGCCAGCGCGCTGTGGGAGCGCAAATTGAGGGTCACGTAGCCGCGGTTGAGCACCTCTTCCTGCAGCGACACCACCACCAGCAGCACGAGCGCGAAGGCGAGTGAGATCGCAGCGGGACGCTTTGAAACCGGATTGACGATGCTGACCGACTCGACGCGCCCCATGACGCGCAACACTCCGATGAATCCGAGGGCCAGCAGGAAGATCGCGATGGCGCCGCCGAACGCGGCCAGCGCGTCCGCGCCATCAAATCCTGTCCCGAGCGCAGAGAGGGATTGATTGTCGAGCAAGACGACGAGTAGCAGCACGCCCACGAGAATGAGCAGATTCACGCCCATCCCCAGCAGCAACACGCGCGCTGAATTGCGCGTCGACATCTCGCGCAGATTACCGGCGATCTTCGCGATGGCGACTGACGAGCCGAGTGCAAAGAGGATGTAGATGGCGTAGGCAACGAGGATATGAATCCAGGGCGAGATCACGGACACACCTTCTTAAGTTGCAGCATGCGGACGATAGCCGGGGAACAATACATGACGGGTAGTCGCTGAAACAGATCTGCCGGACCAGCCGCTTTCTGAGGTGCGACTCGATCCGGCAGTGAAACTCGTGCGGTTAGCTGAGCTCGCGCTCCGTAGTCTCGCTCTGGCGCCACATGCCGAGGGCGATCAGGGCGCAACCGGCGGCGACCAGCAGTCCGTGCACGACCCGCAGCGGCTGGGTGCCGAAGAACTGCGGGATGTAGAGGGCGAAGGCGACGGCGAACGGAATGCCGGTCCACTTGCTGAATCTGTCCGACTTCCAGATGACGCGTGCCACCATGATCGCGCCGACCGCCAGCAACAGCAGTCCGACCAGGAACATCACCAGCCCGGCGCCACCGCGCACGACGCTCGCCATGTCGACCAGCGAGCCGTTGTTCTGCTGGAGTGCGGTTTGACCGATGGCGTGCAGTCCGTAGGCCTCGCCGCCGTAGAAGGGAAGCGTCAGACCGATGGCCGCCAGGCTCACCACGTAGGCGCGGAAGGCGCTGCCTTCAAGTGGCGTGTCCTGCAGCAGGCTATGCCAGCCGACTAGGCCGAGCGCCAGCAGGGTGAAGCCGACCATGGCCAGCATGTGCGCCACGATCCAGTGGCTGGAGCCGAAGGCTGCCGCGCCGTCCAGCCCTTTCTCGCTTGAGAAGGGACGAATCGCCGGATAGAGGGTGAACAGGATGCCGGAGATGGCCAGTGAGATGGCGCCCAGTTTGGCGCGGGTCGCCGTCGCGCCGCGTGCTTTGCTTCGTTCGTTGTAGGTCGTCCGCGCGTATCGCTTCGTTGCCTGTGCCGTCATGACCGTTCCTCTCTCTGTCGTATTGGTCGGTTACTTCGCTCGCTGGCCGTCCGTACCGCGCTCCTCTTTGCCGGCGTTGAGCGCCGTCACGTAGTGTCTGATGACCCAGTCGAAGCTCTCGTCGATCCCGATCGGCATACCGAAGTGGCCAGCCTGCTCCAGCATGATGAATCCGTGAATGGTGGCGAACATCCCGCGCACCGCGTGAACCGCTTCAATTCCCTCGAACCCGTAGTAGCGCATGATGTCGAAGAAGATGCTGACGAACTGCTCTGCCGCCGCTTCCAGTTCCGGGTTCTGCTCCGACTGCACCGCGGGCTGCGTCGTCCGGTAGACTCCCGGGTGCTCGTGGGCGTACTCGCGGGCCGCGTTGGCGGCGGCGAACACCGCGTCGTCGCCCGCGCGGCCGACGCATGCCCGGCCGACTTTCGCCGCCATCTCGCGCAATCCGCGGATCTGCAACTGGCGGCGCAAATCGGGGAGACCGGCGATGTGGTTGAAGAGCGAAGAGGGTCGTACCCCAAGGTTCTTGGCCAGCTGCTGCAACGTCAGGTTTTCCAGCCCCTCGGCGTCCGCCAGCTGTGCTGCTTCGTCAACCACTCGCTCGGTCGTCAGCCCCCTACGCGGCATGGGCCACGCTCACGTCTGACAGGAAGCGGACGATGGCCGGTCCGACCTCCTCCGGCATCTCGGCGTGTGGATAATGCCCGGCGCCCTGAATGGTGATGCTCGCTCCGCCGACCGCTTCGGCGATCCACGCGCCCTCTTCGGCCGGATGGTTGAAGTCCGGATCCTGGCTGCCCATCACCACCAGCGCCGGAGCGCTCACTTTTTCCAGCTCATCGGCCACGTCACCGGAGCTGTTGACCATGGCGCGCAGGGCCTGCAGCCGTCCCGGCTCCCGCAGATTGGCCTTGAGTTCGGCCCGGTATTCGTCGAAGTCATCGGGCTTGCGGCTCGGATAGAAGTTCGGGAAGTACATCGTCCAGAGCGATGCGCCCCAGGGTCGCGCCAGCAGGACGGTCATCATGCGACGCATCATGGCGTCGTTCCCGTGGCTACGCACGAAGGGGGAAATCAGCACCAGGCGCTCGATCGCGTCCGGTGCCTGCGTGGCTGCCCAGACCGCCGAGCCGCCCGCCTTTGAGGTGCCGATCACCGTTACCGGACCAGCCTCGACATGACGCGCGAGTGCGATGATGTCGCGCCCGATCGCCTGGGATGAGTAGTCGTCGAATCCGACGCTCGACTCGCCGTGCCCGCGCAGGTCCATAGTCACGACCCGGTAGCCCGCGGCCACGAGCTGCGTCCGCAGGAAGCGGTACTCGGCCCGAACGTCGCCGATCGACGGAACGCAGATAACCGCGGGGCCGGAACCCGCAACGTCGTAGGCGATCGTTCCGCCCGGAACTGAGAGATACTGGGTCGATGAGACGGTCGACGTACGCGGCTGGGCGGTGGTGAACTGAACTGCGGTCGTCATGGCAAACCCTCTCAATACGAATCGTGATGCCCGTAAAACGAATTACATTCGTATATTAGCCACTGCGATTCGCTTTGTCAACCCCCGAAGCTGACATAGCGCCCGGTTTCGCCATGTTTTCGCCTGCTGTGGGAGTCTGATCGCGGCTCTCGGAAGCGAAATTTTGTGCCGTTTGCGCACTGAATGTATCCTCGCAGGCGAAGGTTCGTGACCCTGTTTGCCGGATTCATCCTGATGCTGGGTACGGATACGAGAAGTCCGCCGCTGCACGTTGGGTTGGAGGAGTCGATGGCGACATCCGAAGAAATCCGCTTCACTAGCAGAGATCGCGTCCTGGCTGGTACGTTGCACCGTCCGACCGGTCTCGGACCGCACCCCGCCCTGCTGATGCTCCAGGGCTCCGGCCCGGCCGATCGGGATAGTGGCGGTTATTTCCCCCTGATCCGCAATCGCTTCATCGAAAGCGGGCTGGCGGTCCTCTCGTGGGATAAGCCCGGTATTGGCGGTTCGGCCGGAGATTGGCGCCAGCAAACGCTGTTCGATCGCGGTGACGAGGCGCTGGATGCACTTGGCTGGCTACGCGAACAACCCGCCATCGATCCAGAACAGATCGGCGTCTGGGGCCACAGCCAGGGTGGCTGGATTGCCCCGTTGGTCGCCTCGAAGTCGGACGACATCGCCTTTGTCGTGGCCAACTCCGGACCCGGCGTGACGCCGGAAGCGCAGGATTTCTACGGTATGGAGCACACGCTCCGGCTCAACGGCGTGAGCGAGGCGGAGATCGAGCAGGCGCTGACATGGCTCGGCAGGCTACATGACGCGGCGCGCGAAGGCATGCCTTACGATGAGCTCGCGAAGGGGATTCTCGAACCGGCGCGCGACACGCCCGCATTTAGCTACTTCGGCGAGATCGGTCCGGAGGACTGGCCGTTCTTCGTCCTCAACTTTCAGCATCCATTCGACCCGGTCGTCGTGCTGGAGCAGGTTAACTGCCCGATGCTGGCCATCTTCGGTGAGCTGGATCCGCTCGTGCCGGTTACTGAGAGCGTGCGAGTCTATCAGGAATCCGTGAAGACGTCGGGCAATCCGGACCTCACCATCCACGTCTTTCCCGGAGCGGATCATCGGATCCGCGTCGGGGCTCCACTCCGCTTCGCGCCGGGTTATTTCGAGACCATGAGCGGCTGGCTGCGACAACACGCACGAATTGAGTAGTGTCGGGCTATACGTATGTACGTATATGCGAACGTTCGCGTATTTGCGACTGGTCGGAACTCTCGCGCAGGGTGGGAGCAACGGTGCAGCGAATTGACATTTGAGAATTTGATTGGCTCCTCGACCTTCGAGATGACAGACCTCCCATTGATCATTTACCATGGTCACAATCCCACCGTCGTCAACTAACGCTCGGCCGTTGTGGTGAATTCATTCCGATGTTGCTGTTGCCCCTCTGGGAGTTGATCGCGGGGGTGCTGCTGCTGGTGCGCTCGTCATAGTCATCGTGCGGAATCTGCCAGGACTCTGGTGACGCGGCCCCTGAGGACTCGCTTGGGGGCCGAAACATTCGTAGGCCTGTCACCCGGTCGGCTTGCGACCGCGAGCGCGTCGGCGGGTGCGGTGCACTGTGGCCTGCTCCGGTACGATGCTGATGGTGCCGTCCACCTCGAGAATGGCCGCCTTGACCTGCCCCAGCTCGTCGACTCCATGCTCGCGCATGGCCATGTAGACGTCGTCATGGCCGATACCCTCGCGGTGCAGGTGTTGCTCCAGAAAGTGTCCGTTGTTCACCAATAGGGTAGCCGAGCCTCGAATCTCTCGCTCGAACCAGCCATAGCGCAGGCGCAGCTGGTCGACTACCCAGTTGACGGCCAGCAGCGATCCAGCCGCCACCAGGCCACCGGTAACTGAGGTGTCGGGTCCAACCATCGCGTTCTGCACGGCGTTGGCAAGCAGCAGAACCACGACCAGGTCGAACGGGCTCATCTGTCCGAGTTCCCGCTTGCCCGCCACCCGTAGCCCGACCAGCAGGGCGATGTAGACAATTAGTGTGCGGACGGCGATATTGCCGAGAATCGCGCCGTGCAAGTTGATCATTGAAGCTGCTTTCCAATCCGGGCTATTTGCCCGGCTCACGAACGAAATCAGCGTTCGCGCCGCTCATGTTAGTCCTTTTGTCCGTGACGTGTCTGCTTCGACGGCAGATTGAAACCGGCTGCGGGACGACCGGGCACGATGCTATCCTTGCCGGTGAAGAAGAGGAGTAAAACAGGTGATGGCGATGACGCGCATTCGACTGGTTTAGACGGAGTCCAGGCCGGACCGGCGTCACCAGTCAATCGCTTCCCGATCTGACATCTTTACGCATCCCGAGCGTGGGCTCTCACGATCTCCGCACCCGGCAGTTGCCGGGGCGGGTTGTTGGATGCTCGCGCTTTTTGTATGGGAGCGATAGAGATGGCACACGACCGGCGCAAACGTCTCCGCTACGCACAGAACTTCCTTATTCGACCGACACTCGTGCAACGCATCATCGATCGGTCCTCGATCGCTCCAGACGATCTGGTGATCGAGATTGGCCCGGGTCGTGGTGCCCTCACCCGTGGCCTCGCTGCGAGTTCTCGTCAGGTGATCGCCATCGAGAAGGATCCGACGCTGGCGCGCCGTCTCGGCCGCGAGATGGCAACGCTCGGCAACGTTGCCATCTTCGAAGGGGATTTTCTCGATCTTCCCCTCCCGGTGACGCCGTATAAGGTGGTGGCGAACATCCCCTTCAACCTCACGGCCGCCATCGTGACCCGGCTGACTGGCGCGGTGAACGCACCCGAGGAGGCGTCGCTCGTGCTGCAGCGCGAAGCGGCCGAACGATTCCTCGGGACGCCCAAACAGACGTTGGTCTCGCTGCTGATCCAGCCCTGGTTCGATCTCTCGCTTTCCTATCGCTTTCGCCAGCACGACTTCGTGCCGCCGCCGCGCATCGACGTGGTGCTGCTGCGCTTCAGCAAGCGTGGTCCACCACTCATTCCTTCAGAAGAGACGCAACACTATCGGGACTTCGTCACGTATGGCTTCACCGCCTGGAAGCCGAGCATGCGGTCAGCCTATCGGTCCGTCCTTTCGGAAAGGGAGTTGGGTCAGCTTGCACGAGACTGCGGACTGGACCTCAATCGTAAGCCGAGCGAGGTGCCGTTCCATGAGTGGCTCACCCTGTTTCGGGCGTTCACGCAGGTCGCGACGGAAGAGCAACGTCGCGCGATCGCGGGGGCCGAGGAGCGACGGCATAAGCAACAGGCGCGGATCCAGCGGAAGCCACGACAGGGAGATTGAGACGCTGGCTATCTGACAGGAATCATGGTCATGACGGCCAGTTAAGAACGAGAAACGTACTCAAGGTGTCGCCAGCAGTTCCACTTAACCGACGACTGACATTGCCAAGCTGGAGTCGGTCTCCGCGACGATCACACTGATCGCACCACAGGAAACGAACTAATTCCCCCGCAAACTGTGGGCTAGCTGTGGGTTCCTCATGGACAGCGCTGGTTGCCGTGCCTACGCTGGAATTATCGGTGGTGGTTGTCAGCGTTGAGTGGCACAAGACGGTGAGGCAACGCATCCTGCGCCTCGCGTGGATGCCGAAGTGTGCGGCGGAGGAGATGGCTCATGAACCCGATGCATGGGAAACGACGGCTGACTGGCGTGTTGGTGGCGCTGCTGGCGCTGACCGCGGGACTCGCGGGGCCGGTGCTACCAGTCGCGGCGCACGACATCTCCAATGATCCCGGCTATTGCAGCACGGCATTCCCCGACAATCCGGGCGGCGGTCAGATTGTCTACAACACGCTTTACCCCATCGTGGTCAAGCAGGACGTCAACTATGCCACCAACCTCAACGTCCCCGGTTTGGTTGGGAACCCACTCAACGGGGTCGACCTTTCAAGTGACGCCGCGATCACCGATGCCTTGACCGCGGTAGGGGTCGATCCAGCGTCCATCATCATCTCCCGGGTCCAGCAGGTGCAGTCCACGACCACTGCAACGGAGGAGTCCGTAGCATACGACCTCGGGACTCCTGAAGCGGGCACCGTCGGTGACATCACAGACCTTGCCAACGTCCAGGTCATCTGTGGAACGTTGACGGTAACCACGACCGACACCACCATCCAGACACGACACATCCTGGAGACGGTGACCATCACCGGCGACCTGGTCTCGACCCCTTGCGTCTACTTGAGTGTGGCTGAAGGGTCGGAGGGCCACCGAAGTGCCGTGGTTGCCAACGTCTTCAGCCCCTGCGGTGGTGGGGCACCAATCGGCTTTCTCGTCCCGACCAGTGTTCCCCAGTTGCACGATCTCCACCTCTCGACCCTGGTGGTGCAGGGACATCAGGCCATCGTCCATGGCTGGGGCAAGACGTGGAACGGAACCACCACCGGCTTCGAGTTGGACGCCACCGCCGGTTTCCCACACGGAACCATCCGCTTCCGGCTGAGCAGCGGGCTACGACTCGGGCACCCTCCCGGCGTTCGTGGTAGTGCTGCAGTTCAACCATCACGATCGGTTCGCTGAGTGATTGCTTAGCACACCCTCGTGCGCCAGCAATCACGGGTGAGCTCTCACCCGATGCATGTCGTTGAGACCAGCAACGACGTGACACAGCAACGCGAACCACGAGCGGAGCTCATGCGCGTCAGGCATGCCCGAAGCGGACAGCAACGACGTGCGCAAATCGACTACGTTTCACTTGAAGATCTGTCTCGATGTGGCCGTGTTCTCGAACGATGATACGACAATCAGAGATAGCATCTTGTCGTCGTCTTCTTCGTTCGGTATGCTGGCAAGGTCTAGGGTGTGCTCCTCAATTTCAACAATAATCAACTGATAGTCACATCGACCCGGATCGTGGAATGATGCGCGGGTAGGAGACAACGTATGCGTGTGGCAATCATTGGCGGTGGCATTGGCGGCATGACCCTAGCTTTGTCGCTCGAGGCGGCGGGTATTGCGGATCTCGACGTATATGAGTCCGCGCCAGTCATTCGTGAGCTCGGCGTCGGGATAAACGTGCTGCCTCACTCGGTGCGAGAACTATCAGAGCTCGGTCTCCTCGATGATCTTCTGGCCACTGGCATCCCTACCGAAGAGTACGTTTACTACTCGAAACATGGTCAGTTGATCTGGCGCGAGCCGCTCGGGCTGAAGAGTGGCTACCGGTGGCCCCAGATCTCGATTCATCGTGGAGCGTTGTTGGGCGTACTGCACCGAGCAGTACGCGATCGCTTGGGTGTTGAACGCATTCACACAGGGCATCATCTCATCCGATTTGGGCAGAACGAAGGTAGCGGTATCTGGGCGGAGTTTGTCGATCGCGGTACGGAGACCCCGGTCGACCGCGCTGAAGCGGATGTCTTGGTCGCATGTGACGGTATTCACTCGGTGGTTCGACGGAATCTCTTCCCCAATGAGGGGCCGCCTAAGTGGAACGGCGTCACGATGTGGCGCGGTGTGACGATGGGGGAGCCATTCCTGTCGGGACGAACGATGGTCAACGTGGGGTCAAGCCGCCAGCGTGTGGTCGTCTACCCGATCTCGAAGTCCTACGAGGAGCAAGGTCAGGCGCTTGTCAACTGGGTGGCGAATCTCCAGAGGTCCACCAGCGGGCCGATGCCGATCCAGGACTGGACCTACACTGCAGACCGCGCTGAGGTGCTCGACGTGTTCGCCTCGTTTGACTTTGACTTCTTGAGCATGCCAGAACTGATCCGGTCGGCCGACGCGATCTATCAATATCCAATGGTCGATCGCGACCCGCTGCCCTCATGGAATTTCGGCCGAGTGACGTTGCTCGGTGACGCAGCCCATCCGATGCATCCAGTTGGCGGAAACGGAGCGTCACAGGCGATCATCGATGGACGCGTTCTGGCTCGGGAACTTGCACTGCAACCGTCAGTCGAATCGGCGCTCGTGGCTTATGATGACCAGCGACGAACGGCAACGGCGGCCGTGGTGCAATCGAACCGGAGAGCGGGCCCACACCGGTGCCAAGATCTGGTCGAGAAACGGGCACCGAACGGGTTCAATCAGCTTCATGACGTAGTGAACCAGCAAGAGCTCGCCGCGATCGCAGACGAGTACAAACAGATCGCAGGATTCGACGTTGACAGGCTGAACAACCGGCCGTCGCTCTCTGTAATCTGAGGGTATCCGGGCCACGTTCATCGTCGGTTTCCTACCTAGCGGAACTGGCCACAATGTCCGCTAATCACTACAGTCTGAAGCCGAGAAGGGTCGGTATCCGCAGTCAGCGACGCGTCGCGAATATTCAAACTGAGCGCTGAAACCTGGCTCATGCGGTTCCGATAAGCGGAGATTCTCAACAGCCTGCTCCCTTTCTTGAATTTCCCGCACTACGTTGGTACCATCCCGATTTCTCGTATGAACGATGTCTCACAATCCCGTCTCGAAATCACCGTTTCGATAGCTGCAATCACTGCCGACTATTGAGACGGTGTCTGTTTGCCAATTGGCTGAGCGCGAATCTCATACGGTGCTGAGGAATTGGCTTGACAGAGAATCACGTTCAACGCCGCCGCGTGGAGCATAGTCATAGACAGCATCGCGCGTGGGGCGAAGTTCGGCCGTATCGCTCTCGACACGACCGACTCCTGCCCCATTTCCAGTGAATGGGCTCTCATGTGAGAGTCAGCCGATGACTCTCACCGGTACGTTCTACTTCGCGCCCTTCTTCGCCGCCGCGAGGATCTTGCCGGTGGTGTGCCAGAAGCGAGAAGTGGCCGGAACGCCGAGCTGCTTTTCGATCGCGCCATAGCTGTTGCCTGGGCGGCCGTTCTGCAGGTACCAGACGACGAACGCCTCGGATGGCGTCTGGCCGATCAGTTCATACGCGCCGTCCGGCGTTCGATAGGGGATCGGTAGTCTTGCGGTGGTTGGCTCGGCCAGAAAGTTGACCGAGAGGCGCATATCTGCAGTTACGTCGATCCCCTGGAATGGGTCGAGCGCGACGACCTGCTCCAGTTCGTCGACGGTGCGCAGACAGGTGGGCACGTCATAGCCCAGGGATTCGAGCAGATGGCTTTCGATGGTGGTGCGGAGGTTCGCGCGGTCCTGCTCGGGGCTATCGAAGAAGACGTTGCCGGTCTGAATGTAAGAGCGGACGTTGCCGAAGCCGAGCTGGCTGAAGTGGCCGCGCAGTTGATCCATCTTGATGGTGTGCCCTCCGACGTTGATGCCGCGCAGCAGGGCGACGTAGGTCATCTCGCTCATGGTCCCTCCTGAACTGCTGAACTGCGAATGTGTCCGGACACTGCGCTGGAATTGTACTTAACCTGATGTGACTGTCCGGAAACTTCCCGACTTCAGGTCTGGCGCGGCTTCGGCAAGTGTGGTTTATTGCAGATTGTCGCGGCGTGCACGCGAGAGCACCCCATTAGCGCGACCGGCGACCGATTTCAGGGAGCGTGTCGGATAACGAGGGGCGGCGCGCTGACCCCGGATTGCATGGAGATCGTACAATCTGTGCGAGAGCCTGCAATCAGAACAGCCTGTGTGCGAGCGAGCACTGGTGTAGCTATCGAGGAGGGGGCCGATGCCTGACCACGACGAGCAGATGATGAGTCCTTCGCCGCAAGAAGCGAATCGACATCCGGTTCCGGGCAAGAAGGCGGCCGCGCGCCATACCGGCGGCTCGCATGATGCCGCGCATGCCGCGGCGGAAGAGTCGGGTCTGTCCCGCATCTGGGGCGGCGCGGGCATTCCGGTGCGCATGACCCTGGTGGGTCGAGACGGCCGGCACTTCGACGACATGCGTCTTCTGTGGGGTCTGGCCCAGGGTGGCGACGGCTTCAGCCTGCTGCCGTATGAGCTGACGAAGGAAGGCGACGATACCGTCCTTTCCTTTAATATCCCGCCGCATGCGCTTCCCGGTGTCTACGCCATCCAGCTGCAGAATGGCAGCGAGTTCCGCCATCGGTTCCAGTTCGTCGTCACCGCTCAGGATCCGCCGGAAACCTCGCCCTTCCGTCAGCTGCGCACCGATCCGATTATTGGCGGGTTGCGCATGTACCTGACGTTCAATCGTTATCGCAAGGCCCCGGGCCGCGCGGTCGAGGAGATCGCCGGGCTCATGAAAAAGTACGACACCTTCTACGTGCCGCAGACCGAGGATCCCGAGTTTCAGGAAGTCCTGGCGGAGCAGCAGACGGCCGACGAGAAGCGGGAGAAGTTCGCCAAATGGCTGGTGAAGAATCAGCTGCGGGCCGAACGAGACGCGTAGGCGGAAATCAATTGGCGAGCCAGTTGTCGGACCAGACGGCGGACGCCTGGCGAATGCAGAGCGCCGTGACCCAGGTTGGCCAGGCCAGCGCGGCAATCGACGTGCTGCCATCCGACATTGCCGGGCTGCGCCGGGTCAGCCAGCAGTTGGTCAGCCACTATATGGACGGCAGCGATGGTAGCGGCCCGATGACTGGCGCACGGCTGTACGAGACTGATACTCGCTTCGCCGACGCCATGTTCGCTCACCTACTGCAGCGTGGCGAGCCGACCCTCGCTCGAGCGCGTTCTATCGACGAGCGCCTCGTCGGGTGCTGCCGCGATTTCACCCTCCTCTACGTTGCCATGGCCCGACACAAAGGCATTCCGGCGCGGATGCGCGTCGGCTATGCCAACTACTTCATCGCGGGCTGGTACGTCGATCACGTCATTGCCGAAGTCTGGGATCGTACCGAGGAACGCTGGCGGCTCGTTGAGCCGGAGATCGGCGACGACTTCGTTCCGGCCGATGGCGAGCAGTTCGATCCGCGCGACGTGCCGCCCGATCGCTTTCTGACTGGCCCGCGCGCCTGGATCGCCGCCCGCTCCGGCGAGATCGACTCCGAACGCTTCCTGGTCGATCCGTCTCTTGACATCCCCTACACGCGCGGCTGGCTCTCGCTACGACACCACGTGGTGCAGGATCTCGCGGCGCTGAACAAGGCCGAGATGCTACTGTGGGATCAGTGGGGCATGCTGAACGACGACGACCCACTCGAGCAGGCCGATCTGCTCGACGAGCTTGCTCGGGGGATCGTCGACGCTGACGTCTCTCCCGCCGTGCTGGTCGACTGGATGCACCACGAAGGAATTGCCTTGCCGTCGACGGTCGTCAGCTACAGCCCGACGCAGTTCGACCCGCTCCAGGTCGACGTCAGTCGCGTGCATGCAGGTATGCTCGCGCTCTAGCCCCACGGCCCAACCTCGTCATTCTCGAGCGTGATTCGTCGGAGCAGACGCAGCCGGGCAGACGCAGTCTGCCCCTACGTAAGGTCACGTCGCTGGCAGAGCATGCGGCATCCACGCCCGATGGCTTTTGGTCGTCTCTTGCACGATCTGTCGAAACCCGCGACTGCCAATCGACAAAGGAAGAGAGGTCAATCAGCAGCGCGATGCGTGCTTGTCGTGGACTGCTGCTGCCTCTACGATGCAGTTCGAGATTTCCCGCGTCGAAAAGGAGCAGGTGTAATGACCGAACAGGCTCTCCCGCTGATGACGTTCTACAAGGGCTGGGGTAGCTACCAGCGAATGTTGACGGCGATGATCGCGCCGCTCACGGACGAGCAGCTGGCACTGCCGACCGGGCCTGACCGCTGGACCATTGGTGAAGTGGCACAGCACGTGATCGCCAACCGGGTCTGGTGGTTTCAAGTTTGGATGGGTGAAGGTGACCCAGGGCTGGCTCCGATCGCTCATTGGGATCCGGCCGATCCCGTCGAAGCGCCCGAGCTCAGCGCCGCCGATCTGGTCGCCGGGCTGGAATCGACCTGGCAGATGATCGCTGACGCGCTCGGTCGCTGGACGGCGGACGATCTCCCGGCCGTCTTCGATCCGCCCGCCGCGATGAGCGCCGAGGAGCGGGCGATGTTTAGCAGCTTCAGCCGGCAGTGGATCATCTGGCACGTGCTGGAGCACGAGATCCACCACGGCGGCGAACTCTCGCTGGCGCTCGGTAACCATAATCTCCCCGGAATCTACGGAGACATGTAGAGGTGACCAGGACAACCGACCGAACCAATCGCCCGATGAGGATCGGCATCAACATTCAGCCAGCCGAAACGGCGCTGAATGGGCGGACACCGCGCTTCAGTGATGTCAAGGATCTGGCACTGGCGGCCGAGGCGGTCGGCTTTGACTCCTTCTGGCTACCCGATCACTTCCTCTTTCGACCTGAAGTCGGCGACGAGATCGGCTGCTGGGAGGTGTTCACCTTCCTCAGTGGATTGGCCAGCGTGACCACGCGCATTACGCTCGGGCCGTTCGTCGCCGCCGCTCCGTTCCGCAACCCGGCGCTGCTGGCCAAGATGGCGGATGCGCTGGACGAGATCTCGAACGGTCGCTTCATCCTCGGGCTGGGCGCCGGGAACTGGGAGTCGGAACACCTGACCTTCGGCTATCCCTTCGATCACCGCCTGGCCCGCTTCGAAGAGGCCCTGCGCATCATCCGGCCGCTGCTGCGTGGAGAGCGAGTCGATGTTCACGGCAGCTATTACCAGGTGGCCGACTGCGTACTCAAGCCCCGCGGCCCATCCCCTTCCGGGCCGCCGAATCTGGATCGGATCGCGCGGCGAGCGCATGCTGACGCGTCGTCGCCCGGCATGCCGACGCCTTCAACATGATCTGGCCGTGGGATGTATCCGAAGTGCGCGAGCGCTGGGCGAAGATGATCGACGCCTGCCATGAGGTGGGGCGCGACCCGTCCACGCTGGAGCTAACCATCGGCACTCACGTTCATCTGCCGGAGCGGGGCCATGCCGTGCCGGACGAACGTGCCATCAGCGGCAGCTACGCAGAGATCGCGGATCGCTTGCGCTTCCTGGCCAGCGCGGGCGTATCGCACACCGTCATCCTTTTCCGCCCGGATGCCAACCTCGCGACCATCGAGCAGTTCGGCCACGTGCTGGAACTGCTCGACCGGGGATAGACGGTAGGGCAGGGCAAAAATCTCAGATCGGATGACGGTAAGTAATTTCCCTGGGTCATCGCGCGCAACGTTCATTTGGCTGTCAGACTCTGACTGCCAAACTGTGGTATGCTGAATCTGGCGTACCGTTCGCGCACGTCAGGTGGGTAGGAGGTCCGGTAGAATGTCCGCTCTGAACATGACCGCGGGCCAGGCGCTTGAACAGTTGGAGCGCGATCTCGGTCTGGAGGCCGATGAGTTGGCCGGTGCGCTGGACGTGACGGCGCGCTCGGTAGAGCGCTGGCGTACCGGCGCCACGTATCCACAGCGCGATGCTCGCGAGCGACTTGTCACGCTGCTGCGCCTTGATTCGCGGCTGAAAGAGACATTCGATTCGAGGGACGCGATTCGGCTGTGGATGCATACCGCGAATCGCTACCTGCGTGGGCTCAAGCCGGTCGAAGCGGCGCGAGTTGGACGTTTCGACGTGATCGAGGCGGCCCTTGACGCGCTCGATGCTGGTATCTTCGTCTAGCACATTGACTCGATACGTTGATTGAAGCGGCCGCCAGCGATTGGAGCGCGGAGCGCGCCATCGCATCCTGTCCCATCGAGCGTTGGAGCGGACGAGCATGGCGTATCCACGACCGCAAGTACATGCCAGCCGATCCAGCTGGATCGCTCAAGGTCTCGGGCCGGTTCAACAGAGGTCTCGATCATTTTCCGGTCGAAGAGACCTGGTCTGTCCTCTATCTCGCTCTTGGACGGGACGTCGCTCTCGCCGAGATGATTCGGCATCTCACCCCCGAGTTGCTCCTCCGCGTCAGGAACAAGCGCCTGAGTGAATTGCAACTCGATCTCTGCTTGGTCATCGACTGCCGGGATTTGGCGCGTCTCGGCGTTTCGCCAGACGACTTCTTTCACGACACGAATTACCGCATCCCACAGGAACTGGGTAAGGCAGCGTACGCGCGGGGTGTTGAGGCGATGCTGGTACCGTCGGCGACCTTGCTCGGCGACAACCTCATCGTGTTCAATCGGAATCTTGCCGAGTCGGCGCGGATTACCGTCATTGGAAGTGTCGATCCCCGACTTTACGTCGAATGAGCTCCTGGCTCGAAGATAAAGATCCGCCAGGAGACCTAACGTGACTTCCCAGCTAGTTCCTGACGCCGCTTGCTGACCCCTCGCCGCGACGTTTGCCTCGTCCCGAGTTCACCCACTCTTGAAGAGCACCTACCCGTCAAATCGACTATCTGGCGTGCAAGATCCGTCACATTCCGTTGACAAGAGCATATTCTGGTTTATGCTCAACCTACATCGAGTTCATCATCCCACCACGCGCGCAGCACGCCGAAACCGCGAATACGAGTCAGTGCGACCGCACCGGGCAACGCGGTTTCGTCTCGACGCGAGTTCGTCAGTTTCATGGAGAAGGACAAGGGGTGAGCGATGCGCCGACTACTCGTACTTCTAACACTGCTCATGAGCCTGACATTGGCACTGCCTGCGGCCGCGGCGACGCCGCAGTTCGCGAACCCAGTCTTTCAGGCAACCTGGGCGCGGACCGATCTTCCCGTAGCGGTGGGCCAGGTGGACCGCACCTGGATGTGGGGCTCGCTGCCCGATACCCAGCCGCTGCAGGAGCCATACGCCGAGGCGCCGGGCGGAAAGCGAACCGTGCAGTACTTCGACAAGTCCCGCATGGAGGACAACTCCTGGCGCGATGCGCGGTCGCCCTGGAACGTGACCAACGGTTTGCTGGCCGAGGAGCTCATCACTGGCAAACTGCAGCTCGGCGACAACCAGTTCGAACAGCACGATCCCGCTCAGGTGAACGTCGCGGGCGACCTGAACGATCCGAACGGACCAACCTACGCCAGCTTTACCCACCTGACCGGCGCCCAGCCAATGGGCTCCGGGCAGACGATCACCCAGAGGGTGAACCGCGCGGGCACAGTCGGCACCGATAACAGTCTGGCCAGCTACCAGGTCACGGCGCAGGACGTGGGCGCGCCGACGAAGCATACGGTCGCTTCGGTCTTCTGGAACTTCATGAACAGCTCCGGCCCGATTAGCCAGAACGATCAGCTGGTGACCGGGAAGCTCTTCGTGAATCCGTTCTACGCCACCGGCTATCCGCTCACCGAGGCCTACTGGACCAACGTGCTGGTGGGCGGGGTTTCGAAGCAGGTGCTGGTGCAGGTCTTCGAGCGCCGCGTGCTGACCTACACGCCGAGCAACCCGGCTGGCTGGCAGGTCGAGGCGGGCAACGTCGGCCTGCAGTATTACCAGTGGCGCTACGTGCAGCTTGGCAAGTGATCAGTTCCCGCCATCGCACTCTTGGCCTCCTTCACGCCGTGCCAATCGCCGCCGTTGAACTCGCTGAAGAAGATCCCGCGATCCTCTTCGTTGGCCATCGCCGCGCCTGACTGCTGAGCTAAGGCAACGAATCGCTCGGCTTTGGCACGGTCGCCCGCGAGTGCG
Source organism: uncultured Chloroflexia bacterium (assembly GCA_963782955.1). GTDB lineage: Bacteria > Chloroflexota > Chloroflexia > Thermomicrobiales > Thermomicrobiaceae > CALAGB01. Next base: position 153,345 of record CAWALJ010000008.1, read on the forward strand.
TGACCGCGCGCCATACCCTCGTAGGCGAAGGCGATGTCGAAGTCGGCCATCTCACCCCGGTGAGCTTCAGTCAGTTCCATGCAGCGCTCGGCGTGCTGCAGCGCGAGTGCTGCCTCGCCCCGCACCGCATGGACGCGAGCGATCATCCACTCGCCGCGCTGCTGACTGACCGCCGTCCCTACCTCGCGCCAGTGAGCCAGCGAGGCGTGAGCGTAATCGAGCATGCGCTCCGCCTGATCACGCGTGCGATTAATTTGGTCGAGAAGTTCCCAGGTTTTGAGGTTGTACTGCCTGGCGAAACGCAGGTGAGCTTCCGCCTCGCTGAAGGTCGACTCCTCGGCCATGGTGCGGCTCCTTCGATCGGCGCCAGTATAAGGAATTCTGGAGCCGAAGGGGGTCGAGCGCCGATGTCGCTGTCCGTTCCCGAATCAATCTGTGATGCGTCTCGAAAAATGTCGTAAACTGAACAATCGGCAACGAGCGGGTTGCCCTCACCTTGAAGGAGTCTATGGCGCGCAGCGTCCACACTCGTCCACGATCGATATTGGCCCCGGCACGGCTACGTAGCCCCTATGCGGGACATGGCGCGACCGATCGTCGCCGCTTGTATCGGGATCGGCGGCGACTGAAAGAGCAGGGCATCAGCGTTCATGAGTCCCCTGGCGGAATCTCGACATCGAGTGAATGGCTGCTGCGTGTCATCGAGTCGGGCCTTCCGCCTGGCTGGTGCCATCCGTTGTGCCGTGCCGAGATCGTTGCCGCCCTGCGCCAATTAGGCCCGGAAGTGAGCTATGGACTTCGCTCGATTGAATTGCGCGATCCTCCCAGTGCGCCCGGACAGTTGATCTTCGGCCAACTCGTTGTTCCGGGGCGAATCTTGCTCTTCGCACAGCCCTGCGCGCCATGGGCTATTCCCGGCACGCTCCCGTCACGCGACATCGACCGGATGACCCGTGCTGGAGCAGTCGTTGAGGTTGTTGATAGCGGAGTCCAGACGATCGTCGATTGGCCCGGAGACTCCCTTCGCGACTTCTTTCTCTTCGACGTGCTGATGCATGAACTGGGGCACCACGTCATTCAGCAATACACCGGCAAACGGCGCGCCCGGGTCATGCGCACCAAGGATCACGAGCGGATCGCGGACCTGTTTGTTCGTCGCTGCCGCGAGGATTTCGCGCGCCGGTGACCGCACCCAGGCTGACGATTATCGGCGATGATATCGAGAACCCCGCAAACGTCTCGACCTTGCTGGACGCGGCCAACTTGTTTGCCGGTGCCTGTGTCTTCCGCGAGCATGCACACCTGAAACGTCCGCAACTTCGCGGTCTGATGACCGAGCGCGAATCCAGCGTAGTGACGCTCGAACGGATCAACTTCGAATTCGATCCCGTGCTGACGCTTGATAACGTTCCCGGCGCCAAGGAGATATACGGCTTCCACCTGCCGCCGGGAACGGCCCCCGCGCTCATTGTGGGTAACGAGCGCCGGGGTGTCAGCCGTGATCTGCGAGAAGTGAGCGATGCTGCCGTTCAGATTCCGATGAACTCGCGTCATTTGAACAGTCTGAACGTCGCCGCGGCCGGCGCGGTAGCGCTCTATTACCTGACCCGGGACGGCATTGGATCGATGCGCACGACCACCAACCCGGAGAAGCGCCGACCGGAGTTGCTCTTTCTCTCGCCGTCGGACCACGTGGAGCTCGGCAGCAGTATCCGCTCCGCTGCCGCCTTTGGCTGGCAAAGAATTCTGGTAGAAGATAGCGCGCACGTCTGGTTCGGCATCGAGCGCTCCACCCGGGCCGAGGGGCGTGCCGCGGCGCGCCGCTTTCGCAACCCGATCCGGGTGATGCCGTCAAACGGTGAGAGCCACTATGCCTTCGATGAGGTGTGCGTCATCACCCCTGACGCGAACGCGGTACCCATAGCACGCGCGAATCTGGCCAGAGGACCGCGCCAACTGCTGATCATCCCTGACGTCGACCGCGCCGATTCCAGCGCGATCGACTGGGAACGATTTGGCAAGCACGTGAGCTTCGCGTCCCTTGAGTTCCCCGCAACGGCAGCGAGGCGTCACTACCGGTTCGAAACGTCCATCGCGCTGGCCGAGGCGGCGCGTCAGATCGGGCGTACCTCGGTCAGCCAGCCGCGAACGCGGCAGACGAGACCGCCACACTACGAGCGAATAGTGCGCTATGGCGTGCCGCAAGCGGGTGAGATCGTCTACCTCGAAGAGCTTGCCTGCTACTGATTGAACCGAGCGCGGCGCTCAGCTTCGTCGCGATTCAACCTGCGGTCGATCAACCCCGATGGGGTCCCTAGGGCTGAATGTAGAGTTGCACGTGGGCGTGCTGCGCCGCGAGGAACTGATCGAGCGCTTGCTGCGTCGTCGATGGGCCGTTGGGTTGCGGTGTCAGGAGCGTTCGCGCGATCTGCTGTCGCAGCTTGCCGATTAACAACTGATTCCGTATTGCCCCCATGACCTGGGGACTGGCCAAATAGGCCGCCAGGCTCGTATAGCCCTGCAACGCGGCGATCGCCTGGATCTGTTGAGTCGCCTGCGGACCACCCTGGGTGACGGCCTCCTGCTGCGATCGCTCGAACGAGCAGATCTCGGCCTTGGTGACGGTGATGCCGCGTGCTTGGGCTGCCTGGAGCAGCACCTCGTCCTGAATCAGTCCATCCAGCGCGGTCTTCACCGGGTTGGCCACGGGCGGTGCGGCAGGATCGCCGTGCCCGATGCCATAGACACGTTGTGCCAGTACCTTGCCCGAGATCGGCTGACCGTTAACGCGCGCCACCACTGCCGGGTACTCGTGACCGTCCAGGCTCAGCATGGTGGCTTCCGCCGGGGGTAACGTGCTGCTGTCCGTCGGTATCACGGCGGTGGAAAACCCGCCGCAGCCGAAGGCTGACACGAAGGTGGACTGCGCGCCGCCACTCGACGTTGCCAGCGCCGTGGCGATCGAGCCGCCGCAGGCGAGCAGCACCACGACTGCCAGCGCCACCCAGAGTCTGAACCGGCCTGTCTGGCCTTCCTCTCCCGCTTCCACGGTGCGCCTTTCACCTTGATTTGCCTGACGTTGCCACCCTCGACGGAGTGGTCACCGACTTCGCCGCGCTCATGAGTGGATGTAATTCACAATGTTATCTCCGGCGCGCGTGTGGCAATTGTACCCTGCGGACAGATTGTGATCGGACGCATACCCTCGAGACGGCACGGGTGCCCGCGTGACGAAATAATCCGCCCAGCACGCCAGGAGTTGCTCGAACCGGCACATATGTTCTAAACTGCCTGATCTTCGTTGCAGAGAGAATCGCGAGACTGGCACCATCGAAGGATGGAGAGGCAAGATGGCTGAGATCGTACTGTTCCACCACGTGCAGGGGCTGACCCCGGGCGTCCTCGCCTTTGCCGACGCACTACGCACGGCTGGGCACGTCGTACACACGCCCGATCTATTCGACGGACGCACCTTCGCCAGCATCCCCGAGGGCATGAGCTTCGTCGAGCAACTGGGATTCGGTGAGGTGATCGCGTGTGGCGAGCGTGCCGTGGCGGATTTGCCCGCCGATCTGGTCTACATCGGGTTTTCGCTGGGTGTGGTGGTGGCGCAGAAGCTGGCCCAGACCCGAACCGGCGCGAGCGGAGCCATTCTCTGCTATGCCTGCGTTCCCGTCACCGAATTCGGCTCCTCCTGGCCGCACGGCGTGCCGGTGCAGATTCACGGCATGGACGCCGACCCGATCTTCGTCGGCGAAGGGGACATCGATGCCGCCCGCGCGCTGGTTGCGGAAGCCGAGCAGGCGGAGCTGTTCCTCTATCCCGGCGACCAGCATTACTTCGCCGATAGCTCGCTCCCGTCGTACGATCCGGAGGCGACCGCCCTGCTCACCCAACGCGTGCTCGACTTCCTGGCGGGGCTCTCGTAGATCATGCGATTGAGGCGCCGGCTCCGGATCACCCGGAGCCTGCCGTGAAGAACGTCTACGTGGTGACGCACGCGCAGTCGAGGCATCACGTCGCAGGGATCGTCGGCGGCTGGCACGACAGCGAGTTGACCGAGCTTGGGCTGCGGCAGGCGGAGCAGATTGGAGCGCGCATCCGCGAGCTCGTACCCGAAGGCGCGCCAGCCGAGCTCTACTCCTCGGATCTGAAGCGCGCCTTTCAGACGGCCGAGGCGATCGCGCGAGCGTTACAGATACCGATTCAGACGATGACCGACCTGCGCGAAAAATCCTACGGCGAGGCCGAAGGCAAACCACAAGCCTGGTTGGACGAGCGCTTCATCTTCCCGCCGGAGACGGGCAATCGGATGGATCATTGGGAAGGGATCGACGGGGCCGAAACCAGACGGGATCTGGCGACGCGGATCTATCGCGCCATGGAGGGCATTCTGGCCAGCCCGTGCCCGCACCAGATCATCGTAACGCACGGCTTCGCGCTGACCTTCGTGATCGCGGCCTGGATCAAGATGCCGCTGGAGGCCACTGGCTCCATCGCCGTGAAATCGACCAGCGGCGGCATCACCCACCTGCGCGAAGACGACACCTTCCACAACCGCGCCATCGTTCGGCTGAACGAAACCGGGCATTTGGGGTGAAGGGGGCGCGATCAGCTTTCAAGACGGGAAGTGAGTAATGTGGCGTCCAGGCGATCAGATCGTCGTGCGCTATCGAACATCCGGCCGACTTTCAGGAGTGATTCCGGTCACAATTGCCGCCTCGGGCCCTGATTTTATCGCCTACTATCTCGCGGCGGGGACGCCGTACAAATACCCGGTCGATATTGATGACGGTGTTGGTTTACTCGGGCGTGAGCGGGGTGGTATCGGCGATCGCGCGTGGCGCATGATCGACGGAGTCTGGCACACCAATGTTCGCCTCTATGTTGTTCCGCACGGTGCAGCGTACGCAATTTCCCTCTTCTGGCAAGCCAGCGACTGGGCGTTTCTCGGCTGGTACGTCGACCTGCAAGCCCCGCTTGTGTGCATTCCGTGTGGCTTTGAGACGGAAGACTATCTGCTCGACATTCTGGTTGCGCCGGATCGATCGTGGCGGTGGAAAGACGAAGACGAGCTTGAAATCGCTGTACATGCGGGCCGATTCTCGACAGCCCAAGCGGCACAAATCCGTGCCAAAGCCCAGAGGGTCGTCAGAATGATCGAAATGTGGACGTGGCCGTTCAACGCCGATTGGGAGCACTGGCGCCCGGACCCATCGTGGCCTGTACCGAAGTTGCCCGATGGATGGGATGTGGTAGGTATGGGCGAGTGAAGTCGGAAATGCTTGCCGAACACCGCGTGTATGCGAGTCTAGTCGTGTCACCCACTGGTAATGTCACCCATACATCCAGTATTATTGGATGTATGGGTGACATGATGAATGAACCTCCAAACCATGTTCAACTTTTCGAGATCGCGGCAGAGCAACTTGGCTACTTTACTGCTGGGGAGGCGCGTGACTGCGGCTTTTCCTGGAATCTGCTTAGCCATCATTCGCAGGGCGGCAGGTTCATCCGCGTGCGACGCGGACTCTACCGCTTCCGCGATTTTCCGCCATCACGTCATGAAGACGTCATGGCAGCATGGCTCTCCGTTGGGAAGGACACAGCCGTCGTTTCTCACGAGAGCGCCCTTGAACTCCTCGATCTCAGCGACGTCATCCCGAGTGCAATTCATGTCACGGTCCCGCGTGCCCGGCGACATCTCCCGGCTCTTTCCGGTGTCACCATTCACACGACGACCAGGCCAATCGAGTCTCGCGATATCACGATTCGTGAAGGCATCCGCCTCACGGTCGCAACTCGGACGATTCTGGATGTGGTCGAAACTGGTGTCGCCCCCGAACAGGTTGAGCTCGCGATCAGCCAGGCGATTGAACGTGGACTGGCAACAGAGCAACAGCTTTCAGTGGTGGCCCGTGAGCGGAGCCGACGCGTGAGAGATCTGATAGCTCACGCATTGCAGCTGGCTGAACGATGAGGTATGCATCAGCGGTCGCATTCCGGACCGCCCTCGAACGACGTCTCTTGACGATGTCTCACAGTCCGGGACCTCGTTGATGCGTCTCCGGAAACTGGTAGTTTTTGATCGTTTGATGGCTCGCTTGTTGATCGTCGCGCCGGACCGGTGGATTCTCAAGGGCGCTCTTGCGCTTGACTATCGGCTAGGCGACGTGTCTCGGACCACCAAGGACCTCGATCTGGCCCGCCAGGACAATGAGGCAGCTGCCACCGAGGACTTCCTTGGGGCTCAGTCGATTCACCTTGCCGACTACTTCACGTTTGTTATAGAAAAGACCGGGCATCTAGATTCAACTCAAGATGGTGCCGCTGTTCGATACCGGGCGAGCGCCCAATTGGCCGGTCGATCGTTTGAAGATGTCGTCGTTGACGTCGGCTTTGGCGACCCCGTGGTTCCGGCTCCCGAAGTATTACAGGGTCCGGATCTCCTCGGCTTCGCCGATATCGCCCCGGTCACGGTACCGGCACTGCCGCTAGAACAGCATATTGCGGAAAAGGTTCACGCATATACACGGGTGTATGCAGGACAGCGAGTCAGCACCCGGGTCAAGGATCTGGTGGACCTTGTGTTGATCCAATTACATGCGACGGTTGAATCGGGGCAAGTACGCACAGCGCTGGATGCAACATTCAGCACTAGATCGACGCATCCACTTCCCGACAGATTGTCCTCACCTCCTCCTTCCTGGTCCGTGGCCTTTCGGCGTCTTTCGAAAGATACAGGTATCGATCTAGATATCTCTGTGGGATTTGCACGAGTCGCTACGTTCATCGATCCGATCTTGAAAGGAGCGATTCCGGATGTCGCTCAGTGGGAGCCGAATAGCGGTGTCTGGAGATGGTGAGCCCACAGAACCCACTCCAATGACCTCACGAAATCGCGATTTCATCCTCTTCGCTGGGGCGCCTGGGACCGGGAAGAGCACGGTTTGCCGCAGGCTACGCGAGCGGTACGGCTGGCCCCTCGTTGAGCTTGCCTGGCTACGCGGGTTCCATCTCGATCCTGGATGGGCGAATGCTTCCGAGCGCGAAGAGCAGATGGCGTTCGAAAATCTGGTGGCGATTCTGTGCAACTATCGCCGCTACGGTTATCACAACGTGCTGGTCAACGACCTCGAGGACTTCCGCGTCCAGCAGTTCCCGTCACTGTTCGCCGACACCGACTTCGTCATCATCAGTCTGGTGGTGGAGCGGGACGAAGAGCACGTGCGTCGCCTGCTCGATCCGCAGCGCGATAGCGGGTTTCGCGACGTCGACTGGGCGCGTACGTGGAACCGTGAGCTGCGTACTCGACCGTTGGTGGACAACGAGCACCGGCTTGAAACCGCGGACTGGTCGATAGACGAAACCGTGGACGCAGTCGAGCGCATCATCCGAGACGAATTGCGCCGAGGATCTGATCCGGTGGCGTAATGGTTATTGACGAAAAAATCCAGTACTGACCTCGGCGGCCACAGGTGCCGCCGCTACGTTACCTCGGCTCTATTCAGTCCCTCGGGGTACCCGCTTGCGGGTCGGACTTCGTCTCCATAGACCGGCGAGTTTATTCCCCGGGCGAACGTAGCTGCGTTACCGAGTTAATTGTTGAAACACCATAACGCCACGCGTTTGCTCATCGCCCCTCCCTCACCACCCCGCGGCGCTGCCGGTTCGTCGTGGGTCGGTGACGCCGATCAGTTCACCGGCGTTGGTGTCGTACATCGCCGCCTGCATCGAGCCGGTGTGGCCGTAGTCGCCCGCGAGGGTAGCGGATCGCATTATCGACGCATGCGATTGTGGTTCGTGGGCGGCCTGCGGTGGTTCGATGGTTGTTGGGGACGCTGTGGGCGCACGGCAGTGCGCCCCTACTGACGAAGGATAGTGGGCCCGGTGATGTCCGCGGACGTGAAAAGGCTCACGTCCCAAGCGGAACGTGAGCCTACGCTAAGGCGTTGGTGCGAGATCGACTACGGATAGCTGCGATAGCGGCGGCTGCCGCCGACGCCCAGCACGTTCGATGGCGCGCTGGTGCGCGAGACGGTGAAGCTTGCACCGTCGGAGCCGAGCGTCGAGGACTGTGCCAGTACCTGTCCGAAGTTGTTGCTCATGGTGATCGGCTGACCATTGGCCTGCTGAACGGTCTTCTGCTGGCCATTGACCACCGTCGTCGCGTTACTGAAGCTGACGGAGCCGAAGTTATCCAACGGCAGCACTGTGCCGCGCCCGCCGGACGGTGATTCTTCGATCCACTCGGCCGAGGAGCGGGACGAATTGTAGGCGACGGTCGTCTGGTACGACTGCGACGTCGTCAGGTCCTTGATGACGATCTTCCACTTGCCGTCTGGCTGCTGAGTAATCGAGGTGGTGATGCTGTCACCGGCATTGACTGCCAGCGGCACCGGCTGCGACGACTGCGGCAGTAGCTCGATCCAGGCTTGGTAGACTACTTGATTGCCTTGCACGGTGGCGTCGGTGCCCGCTTGAATCAGGTCGGTCGACTGCACGCCGCCGATGCCAACCCAGGTTGCGTTGGCCCCAGAGGAACTGTTCGCGCTGACGGTTGGAACGGTCCAGCCAGCCGAGACGGAGGTGTAGGTGCCGCCGGTAGCGTAGTAGCCTGACCAGTTGGCGGACTGATTGTAGCTGACGGGCTGCACGTTGGTGACCGGGCCGGTCGATCCGGTCGAGCCGCTTCCACCATTGGATGCCGTCTGGCCACCTGAGGGCAACTGGTTCGGCGAGGTTTGTTTGTCGCTCTGGATCTTCCAGTTACCGTTCTGCAGCACGACGGTGTAGAGGTTGGTCGCGGTGTCCTTGGTGCTTGATCCATCCTGATATGTCGCGGTCCAGGTCTCGGTCGTCGTTGCCTGCACAGTCGACGCATCTTGCTGGAGAATCTTGCCCCACGTCAGCTTATCCAGCTTGACCCCGGTGATGCCGGAACTCGTCATCTGCTGAATATCTTGCAAGAGCTGGTTGTAGTAGCTGGTGGTGGAGGTATCTTGCATCACCGACGCGGTCTTCGTCGCGAATGCCTTCTCTTCCTCCGAGTTGCCCTTCTGAATGACGCTCTTCACCGCTGCCGCCACCGAGCTCGAAGCCGGAGTACCGGTGCTCGCGGTCGGCGTGGCGGACGCGGTTGATGTCGCCGTGGCCGTGGAGGTTGAGGTTGTTGGCGTGCTGGTGCTGGTGCTCGTGCTTGCGGGTGTCGTCGTGGCCGTCGCGGCCGGTGTCGACGATCCGGACGCACTCTTCGAACTCGTCGGAGTACTCGCCGTCGCGGTGGCAGTGGCCCCGGTGGTGCTACCGGCCGCGTTGGTCGAAGTAGATATCGAACAGGCAGTAAGGAGCATGGCCAGTACGAGGCCACCGCTCAGCCAGATCAACAATTTCTTCGTCCGCTTTGGGCCGGAAGCGGGACGCTGTGGGTTGGGTAGCTTGATGTTTTCCATCGTTCTCACCTCGGGCGCGTTCGCCCTCATTCATCGTGTCATTGTCCTGCCGGACTCCTTCATGGGTGTTCTTCCCGGCCTTGAACGCCCATCTTCATTATGGGTAGCAAGGATAAGAATTAGCTGGGTTTGGGCTGAGAAATACCTTAAAGCTCAACGATTTGGCGCAATTTGCTGATTTTGCGGGCGTTGGAATGAGGTCTGGCCACCACGCCAGGAATCCTGAAGGTAACGGAGAGGGTCGCGTCGCGATCTCGAATTCAGGTTGCCTATCCCCGCCGGGCGATGGTGATGATCTCTTTGCTGCCGGGGCCGATCGGCTCGCGGTTCCAGTCGCCGAACTGCTCCTCGATGACGAACCCGGCCTCGTCCAGCAATGCGGCGAGCGCCTCGGGCGAGACGAACCGTAGCTGGCCCACGTCGGTGTGCCCCTCTTTCCACCAGCGGCCGGTCAGGGTTTCACTCAGTCGCACGACGCCGGGAGTTATGTCGTGTACGATGTATGAGACCGTCGCGATCTCCCCTTCCGGGTTGCGCACCTCGAACGAGGAGCCATGCCAGTCTTCCCAGGCGCGGGCCTGCGGATGACGCGTCTCGAAGGCGAAGCGGCCGCCCTCGACCAGTGCGTTACGAATTGCCCGCAGCGCTCGCCGCAGGTCATCGTCGCTGATCAGCACCTGGAACGCATGGCCGGTCATCACCGCCAGCTCGAACGTGCGATCCCAGTTGGCCGATGCCGCATCGGCCAGGACCCACTGGATGTCGGCACGCGTCTGTGCCTGGCACAGCATGGCCGGATCCGGATCGAGCCCGCACAGGCGACCGCTATGTCCGGCATCACGCGCTTTCTTCAGCAGCGTGCCAGTGCCGCAGCCAACATCGAGCACCGAGCGGGCGTCCATGACCAGCGCGAGATAGAAGTCGTCGCACGGACGCCAGGGGTTCATCAGGTCGTACCAACGGGCCGAATCTTCCCAGATCACACGCGCCTCCTCTCGGCATTCGCCTTGAACAGAGACAACCATAGCCGAAGCCTTCCCGTTCGTCTTGCCCGATCACGCCAGCTCAATGATCGTCAGGCAGCGAAACGCGCTACTCTATAGGCGGGTGGCTTTGCAGGGGCGAACCATCCAGCGACGACCCGCGACGACCTTCAACATGAAGGAGTTCAGATGAAAATTGGCTTGACCCTTCCAAATCGTGGGGTACTGTTTGGCGTCACGACGCCCGAAGAGATGCTGCGCATGGCCGAGACGGCCGATCAGTCCGAGGCATTCCAGTCGGTCTGGGTCGGTGACAGCCTGCTCGGCAAGCCGCGCATGGAGTCGATCACGCTCCTATCGGGCATCGCGGCGCGCACCAAGAAGGTGCGACTCGGCCCAGCCTGCATGGCCAGCTTCCCACTGCGCGACCCGGTGCTGCTTGCCTACCAGTGGGCCAGCCTCGACCTGCTGGCCGAGGGGCGCTCCGTGCTGGTCACCTGCACCGGCATCGTGCCGCAGGAGGGCGGCAAGATCGAAGGCGAACTCTACGGGTTGCAGCCACAGGATCGCGTCAAACGCCTGATCGAGTGGATCAAGCTGATGAAGCTTCTCTGGACCGAAGATCACGTTAACTTCGACGGTGAGCACTACCACTGCGAGAACATCAGCATCGATCCGAAACCGGCCGCGAAGCCTCGCCCGCCGATCTGGATCGCCAACAACGCCGGTCGCAAAGGCTTCGGTTACCCGGGAAGCCAGGAACTGATCGAGCGCACGCTGCGACGCGTGGTCAATCACGCCGACGGTTGGCAGACCTCGCTCTACGATCCGGAGGACCTGCGCTGGCGCATCAACTTCATCCGTGAAGACGCTCGGAAGAAGGGGCGCGATCCCAAGAGCATCGAGACGCACCTGTATCACAACATCAACATCAACGAGGATAAGCAGGCGGCGCTGGAGGAATCGAAAAAGTTCCTCGACATCTACTACACCGAGGACTACTCGTTGGAGTTCATAAATGGCTGGGTGGCAACCGGTTCGCCGCAAGAGTGCGCCGATCGGCTGAATCTGATGAAGGACGTCGGATTCGACGAGGTGACGTTGCGCCTGTCGGCCTGGGATCAATTCGGCCAGCTCAATCGCTTGATCAACGAGGTGCTGCCGCTGGTCGATCTGGACTAGGGGGCCCTCACCCCCTGCCCCTCTCGCGACGATCAGCTGAGGAGAGGGGAGACTTCAATAGCGCCGCAGCGACGGGTGAGGGCCGGTCGTGAAGGCTGGCGCAAGCGCAAGGAGACGCTCATGAGCTCGCCCGATATTCCCGTTGCGATGCCACACTTCGAGCGACTGCCGGTCGTTTCGCTGGCGGACGAGGTCGTTCACGTTCGGTTAGTCGGGCTAGCACCTGGCTCGGCGCTCACCGTGCGTGCCCATCTGACCGATGAACTGGGTAGCGAATGGGAATCGGCGGTCGATTTCATCGCCGATAACGTTGGCGTGGTCGATATGTCCACGCAAGCGCCGGAGCGCGGCTCCTATCGTGGGGTCGAGCCGATGGGCTTCCTCTGGTCGATGCGGCCAATCTCCGACGGTCCGCTGGCGACGCGCAAGTCGAGCGTCTCGCCAGACGTCATCACGCTCACCGCCGAACGCGATAGCCAGCCGCTGGCTCAGGGACGGCTGGTCCGGCTGGTCGCGGCGCCGGGAGTCACGCGCACCGAAGTGCGGGACGCTGGCCTGTATGGCACCTTCTTCACTCCGCCGGGCGAAGGGCCACATCCGGCGATCATGCTGCTTGAGTGGCTCGGGTGGTGGACTCTCCGAAGCGCAGGCCGCGCTCTACGCCTCACGCGGCTATGCCGCTCTGGCGCTGGCCTATTTCCGGGCCGGACATCTGCCCGAGACGCTGATTCGCATTCCGCTGGAGTACTTCGAGCGGGGCATCGCCTGGCTGGAGGCGCGGCCGGACGTCGATGCCGAGCGACTGGCGGTGGGCGGCACCTCGCGCGGCGGCGAGCTCTGCCTGCTGCTCGCCTCGCGCTATCCGCAGTTCAAGGCAGTGGTGGCGCGCGTGCCGAGCGCTGTCGTCTACGGTGGTATCGGCGGTGAGGAGGGTCACCTGCAGCCCTCCTGGACGTATCAGGGTGAGGGGATCCCGTTCGTGCCGTCGCGGCCGTCCCAACTGCCGGACTACGAGCGTGCTGGCGAGCGAGGATACGCGCTGACGCCGATCTATCTGCGTTCGCTCGAGGACAAGGACGCGGTGCGCAAGGCAACGATTCCGGTCGAGCGGATCAACGGGCCGGTGCTGGCTATCTCCGGCAAAGAGGATGCCATGTGGCCCTCGTCGGTCTACAGTGAGATGGTGATGGAGCGGCTGGCCGAGCACATGCACCCGTACGCCTTCGAGCATGTGGCCTGCGAAGGGACCGGCCACAACGTGGGTCAGCCCTGGTGGCCTACAACCGTGACCGAAGGCTTGCACCCAGTCACGAAGGTCCTCTTCGCGCACGGCGGCGATCCAAGGCAATCGGCCCACGAGCAAGCACGCGCCTGGAAGCGAACCATCGAGTTCCTGGATGAGCACCTGAAGGTGAGTGACGGATAGGTTCGGTAATCGGGGGCTCACCGTTCGCAGGACTGATCCTGATTGATGAATTTGTCTGGGAAGAGGATCCACGTCGGCCCGAGCAGCATGAAGATCGTCGAATACGTTCAGCAGCGCCGCCGAAGTCAGTTGCGAACCATTTCGTCAAAGACCAAGAGTAGGCCAAGAAGATCGTTGAATGCGTATGTGTCTCATGTGTCTCCCGCATTAATCGTAATATCTTAGCCTGCTTGAGCAGGCTTCGGTAAGGTCAGCGCGGCGGCTTCAGTCCCGCGCGTCAGGCGTCATGGCACCCAATCAATTCCTCAAACATCGTGATTCCCGAGCGACGGTGTCCGCACTACCAAGTTAGTTCCTCAAACATCGTGATTCCCGAGCGACCGTGGTCGCATTCGGAAACCCGCGCTCGACTCTCCCCGCTTACGCGGTATTCCCAAAAGGTGACGCAGCTAACCCTCGATAGAGAGGCGCAGATACCGTGGGCAGACGCAGTCTGCCCCTACAGGCGAAGGTCAACGTTACGGCAACACGCCCAAACCTGGGGTTCTGTCTCTCCTCCTATGCTCTTGACACCTCAAATCTTTAATGAGACATTTCACTAGGAGACTAGATAAATGGAGGTAATATGATCGAGTTTCACCTCGACGGACGCTCCGGTGTCTCACCCTATCTGCAGATCGTTCATCAGGTGCGTCACGCCTTGCGCTTGGGGATGCTGAAAGAAGGCGACCAACTCCCGACCGTGAAGGAGGTGGTGGCGCACCTGGCGATCAACCCGAATACCGTGCTCAAGGCCTACAAGGAGCTCGAGCATGGCGGGCTGGTGGCAGCCAGGCCGGGAATCGGGACGTTCGTGACCAAGACCCTGAACGAGGCCCCACTCATCGCGTTCGGGCCGCTACGCGAGGACCTGCGGCGCTGGCTGGCGAAGGCCCGCCGGGCCGGGCTCGACGACGAGAGTATCGAGGCACTCTTCATTGACTGTTTTCGTGCCGAAAGTGAAGAGGACGTAGCATGAGTGCGGTCCTGACCGCCAACGGACTTGGCAAACGGTATGGCCGCCGCTGGGCGCTCGAACATTGCACCCTCGAGATCCCGGCAGGGCGGGTGGTTGGGCTGGTCGGCCCAAACGGAGCGGGCAAGACCACGCTGATGCAGCTGGCGGTTGGGCTTTTGGCGCCGACGGCCGGTTCGATCCAGGTGCTGGGCGCGCCGCCGGCCGCGAGCCCTGAGCAGCTCGGCCGCGTCGGCTTCGTGGCGCAGGAAACTCCGGTCTATAGCTCAATGTCGGTGGCTGATCACCTGCGTCTTGGCGCCTGGCTCAATCCGACCTGGGATAAGCAGGTTGCTGAGCGTCGCATCGATCAGCTCGGACTCGACCGATCCCAGAAGGCAGGCAAGCTCTCTGGCGGCCAGCGGGCGCAGCTTGCGCTGACTCTGGCCATCGCCAAACGGCCCGAGCTCCTGATCCTTGATGAGCCCGTCGCCAGTCTGGACCCACTGGCTCGTCGCGAGTTTCTTCAGGGGTTGATGGAGGTCGTCGCCGAGCAAGAGGTGAGCGTCATCCTCTCGTCCCACTTGGTCTCCGACCTGGAGCGCGTCTGCGACTACCTGGTCGTGCTGGTTGCCTCGCACGTGCAGCTGTCGGGCGAGATCGACGAGATGCTCGCCTCCCATTATCGGCTCACCGGGCCTCGACACGCGCTCGACGGGCTTCCCGCGAGCCAGCAAATCATCGAGGCGAGCCACACTGACCGACAGAGCACGCTCATTGTGCGGACCGATAGTCCGCCTCTCGATCCGAGCTGGGCCGTGGAGCACGTGGGGCTGGAGGACATGGTTCTGGCCTATATGCGCCAGGCCAACGAAGTGCCGGCATCCCAGCCGAGCCTGGTCGAGGTGCGACAATGATCCGCCTCAGCTGGCTGCAATTTCGTCTGCAAGCCTTTATCGCCGCGGGTCTGTTGGCCATCTTCGCGGCCTTCCTGATCTGGAACGGCCGTCAGCTCTATCACCTTTACGACACTACCGTGGGGCTCTGCGCTGCCGGAACGGACTGTTCGCCGGTGCAAAACCAGTTCCTCAATCACGATAACGTGCTGTGGCATCTTCTTGGTCTATTGCTGCTCCTTGCCCCGGCGTTACTTGGCATCTTCTGGGGCGCGCCGCTGGTGGCGCGTGAATACGAGAATGGCACCTTCCGTCTGGCCTGGACCCAGAGTGTCTCCCGCGGTCGGTGGCTACTGGTGAAGCTGGGGCTGATTGGACTCGCGAGCGTGATCGTGGCCGGTGTGTTGGGCCTGCTCTACACGTGGTGGTCACGGCCGTTCGAGTGGATCACGATGGAGCGATTTACCCCGGGGCCGTTCGATGAGCGCGGCGTGGTCGTGATGGGGTATGCCCTGTTCGCCTTCGCGTTGGGGATAACCGCCGGAGTTATACTGCGCCGCATGCTGCCCGCCATGGCCGTCACGATGGTCGGTTTCGTGGCGGCACGGCTGGCCTTCACCTTTCTGGTTCGCCCACACCTCATGTCCCCGGTGCAAATCTCGAAACCGCTCAGCACGGCGACAGGCCTGGGCTTTTCGCCCAGTGCGGCGGGAATCACGTTCACGGGTGGCACGCCAAGCATTCCGAACGCCTGGGCAATCTCCAGTAAGATCGTCGACGGCGCGGGAACTACCGCAAACAACACGTCCCTGCACGCTTTTCTGGTGAATGCCTGCCCGGCGATCGTAAACAATACCGGCGTGCCGCAACCAAGCAGCGGCGCGACCCACGTGCCGGTGAGCCAGGGGCAGCAGGTGGTCTTCAACAACTGCATCGATCAGCTTTCGAAGACGTATCACCTGGTGGTGAGCTATCAGCCAGCGAGCCGCTACTGGACCTTCCAGTGGTCCGAGATGGCCATCTTCATCGTTCTCTCTCTTCTGTTGATGACGTTCTGCTTCTGGTGGTTACGGCGCCGCATCGCCTGACCTGACGAAAGGCTTACGGATCAAGCATGATGTATCTCACCTGGCGCCAGTTCCGCCTTCAGGCATTCGTGGCGCTGCTCGCCCTGGCATTGACGGCCGTCCTCGTCGTGCTGACTGGCTCGCAGCTTGCCCACGTCTACGACACGGACGTGGCGCCGTGTCTGCTGCAGGCACAGGGGAACGCGGGAAGCTGCGGATTTACGGTGAACTCCTTTATCAACAGCGATCCATTGCTGCAGAACCTGTTGCGCGACGCCCTGCTGGCCGTCCCGGCGCTGCTCGGCATCTTCTGGGGTGCGCCACTGGTCGCGCATGAGCTCGAGAGTGGCACATTCCGCTTGGTCTGGACTCAGAGCGTTACCAAACGCCACTGGTTGGCGATCAAGCTTGGTGCGATCGGCCTGGCGAGCGCGGTCGTTACCGGGCTGCTTAGCCTCATGGTGACCTGGTGGTTCAGCCCAATCGATCGGGTGAATGCCAAGGTCATCTACTGGCAGGGTCCGATCAACCTGAACCTCGACCGATTCGACCCGGCAGTGTTCGACATGCGGGGGATCGTGCCGATCGGCTACGTGCTCTTTGCTTTCGCGCTCGGCGTCACGGTCGGACTTCTTCTCTCGCGTATCCTGCCGGCCATGGCGATCACACTTCCCCTCTTCGTCGGTGCGCAGATTCGCCGTGAGCTGGATCCGACCGCACCTGATGGCGCCAGTTCACCAGAGCCTGGCATTCGTATGGGGCCCGGGCGCTGGCATTGCACAGGGAAGCGCAGGCTCAGGATTCTTCGTCATTCCGCCGACCCCCAACCTGTCGAACGCCTGGGTCTACTCCAACGTGTTGGTCGACCAGAACGGGCACGCTCCAACGAGCCAGTTCCTTCAACGCGTGTGTCCGGCGCTCACCGTTGACCTCTCTGTCCCATCCAACAGCATCGGCAACGGGAACGTCTCGACCAGTGCCGCGCCGAGTCCGGGCGGGCCAAGTGACCAGCAGCTCCACGCGTGCGTCGCGGCAATCGGTGAGAAGTTCCATCAGGTCGTGACCTATCAGCCAGCTGATCGTTACTGGGCATTTCAGGGAATCGAAACGGCGATCTTCGTCGCGCTTGCCCTGCTGCTGGCGTGGCTCTGCTTCTGGTGGATCCGCTGGCGCGCTGCCTGACTATCGGATAGGTTTCACGGGACAGACAATGCGCGAGCAGCTCGGAAATTTCGTTCGGGCGGCTCATCGTGTCGAAATCGCTCGCCGCCAATCGACAACAAGATAGCGGACTGTCAGACTCATCGGGACGTCTCGACGCACCAGGTGTAGAACAACGCGCGCCCGAGCGTGCGATTGACGAAGGGAACAATCTCATGGGCAAGCTCAAAGTTGGCATCGCCATGTCGCTCGATGGGTTCGTCGCCGGGCTCGACCAGAGCGAGGAGAACCCGCTCGGTGTCGGCGGACCACAGCTCCATAGCTGGGTCTTCCCCCTCAAGGTATTCCGGGAGATGCACGGCGCGCAGGGAGGGGAAACTAACGCAAGCTCGGCCGTGTTTGAGGAGCGCATGGCGAATCTCGGCGCGACAATCATGGGCCGTAATATGTTCGGGCCGATCCGGGGCGATTGGGGAGATGAGTCCTGGCGCGGTTGGTGGGATGAGAATCCGCCGTATCATCACCCGGTCTTCGTGCTGACGCACTTTGCGCGCGAGCCACTCGTGATGCAGGGTGGCACGGTCTTTCACTTCGTGACCGATGGCATCGAGTCGGCCCTGGCACAGGCCAAAGACGCCGCACAGGGGAAAGACATCATGCTGGCCGGTGGTGCGTCGGCCATCAATCAGTACCTGGCGGCGGGCGTTGTCGAAGAGATTGAAGTCTCGATAGCCCCGGTGATTCTCGGCGGCGGTGCCCGATTGTTCGAGGGCATCGAGCCCGGCACGCTCAAGCTCGAGCAGGTGCGCGCCGTCGCCGCTCCCGGCGTCACGCATGTCACCTACCGGATCGGCTGACAAGCGCTGGCCAATCCGACGCCAGCCGGACGACCGGATGATCGTAGTACTCACAGCCAGTTGCGCTGCTATGCTGCATCTATGATTCGCGTGCTCATCACCGATATGTCCGGCACCGGCAAATCGACCGTCATCGCCGAACTCGCCGCTCGTGGTTTTCGCGCCATCGACACCGATTACGATAACTGGCATGCGTGGGTGGAGGTGGACGGAGAACTCGATTGGGTCTGGCGTGAGGACCGCATGACGCGGTTGCTGACGTCCGACGAGTCCGGAGTCCTGTTCGTCGGCGGCACCTCTGTAAACCAGGGGAAGTTCTACTCACGGTTCGACCACATCGTCCTGTTGAGCGCTTCGACGCCACTCATCGTGGAGCGTCTGGCGAACCGCAGCAACAATCCGTATGGCAAGAGCCCGGTGGAACGTGCCCGCGTTCTCGAACATATCCAGACGGTCGAGCCCCTGCTGCGCCGTGGCGCCACGGCCGAGATTCGCACCGACGTTCCGCTCGAACAGGTCGTCCAGACGATACTGGATCTGGTGCGAGCGGAAACAGGCATGGAATAGGCCGTGAACGCAGGGATCAGCGCAGGTCACCGCCGTTCCCGCAATCAGCGCCTGCTCGACGCTCATCCGCGTCCCCGACAGTTCATACATCGTCATTCCGCCACCGCCGCCTGCCGATGCTCGTTGTGAAGGTGCATACTCCGATGGTGGCCTATGGACCTGATTTGGTTCGCCAGATCAGGCTATGTCGATACAGAGTCACGTAACGTTAGATCTACGGGGAATCGGTTGAGACGATCGACAGGTTGGACTTTCGGGGCGGTTATCATCACTGTCCTGATCATCGCGCTCGTCTCGGCCCGTTTTGGCTGGGCTGGTGCACTGTTCGGGCAGCGCCATGGCCTGGCCCAGACGACGGCCGTCGCCGAATCAACCGGAACTGAATCACCAACGACCCCACGGCCATCACCGGCGACACCGGTTGCCACTGCGATCTCATCGGTGGCGACGCCGACTCCGGCCGCGACGCCCACGACGCAGAGCGCCAAGCCCAGCTGGCCGCAAGCGACGCTCACGTTGCAGTCGGGCATGATCCCGGAGCCAAACGGCGTCAGCATCGGCTGTGGCTCGGGCCTGATCGGCCAGTATCTGACCTGCACGGCGCGGGAGCCGTCGGGCGACTCGCTGACCTTTTATCTCTACGTGCCGGTCAACTTCAGCACGGCAACCAAATACCCGCTGGTGCTGGTGCTGCAGGGTGGCGGCGAGCGGGCCAACGCCAAGAACCCGGCCTGGCTCAATCGGGTCGGGGCGATCGGTGGCCCGTATGCCGAAGAGTTTGGCCCTGGCTACGCCAGTCCCTACGCCATCAGCGTGCAGGCGCGCTGGCCCTCCTTTGTCGTCATCCCGCAGTTGGTGAATCCGGCCCGCTTCGTCGACGTTTCGGCCGGCCAGGGATCCTACAAGCTGGCGCCCCAGCCCAACACATCCATGCGTATGACCAAAGAGATCGTCGACGCGCTGCAGTACGCCTACCCCAACATCGACGCGAACCGTCTCTATCTGACCGGACTCTCTATGGGTGGGTACGGCGCCTGGGAGGCGGCCGAGCGCTGGCCGGATTACTGGGCGGCCGTCGCGCCGATCGCCGGTGCGGGGGATCCATCGTTGGCCTACCGGCTGGTGAACGTACCGATCTGGGCGTTCCACTCTACGAACGACCCCGTGGTGCCGGTCTCCGGTTCGCGTGACATGATCGCTGCCATCCGAACCGCGGGTGGTCACCCGAGGTACACCGAGTATCCGACCGGTGGACATGACGAGTGGCTCAAGGTGTATACCGTCTGGAACCAGCCTTCGCCGACCGTCGACTTCTTCTCCTGGCTCTTCGCGCAGCACAAGTAGCTGACGACAGCGGAACTCATCCCTGTTCCGGCGGCAAGAACTTCCTAAGTGCGTCATCCACGTTGTCCAAACCGGATTGAGCAATACCATCGATGTCTGTAAGAGACTTCCCAGCGCAGCACGCTTCAACAAGTCCAGACAATGGTGGCCCAGGACACAGTCGCAGTGATGTGTCGTTGACTCGATAGTGTACGAGATTATTGCGGAGTCTCCGATTCGCGCGAATCTCCAGCAGTGATTCCTCGTTCACGAGTTCCTGAATACGTGCGGCAAGCTGTTGGTCAAGAATCGGACGTCGACGATGTTCCTCCAGCAATTTCTCGAGAGCCACAATCAACTGATGAAGACTCAAGAATCTCATCTTGAAGACAGATATACGGTTTTCACCGGCAACAATCGGCACGACGTGCCGCGCCACATTCGCAAACGACAGCATAGTGGTGAGCAACAGACTCACTTCCTCATGTCCCGGAGCAACCTTTTTTGAAATGGCTTTGTAATAGCCGTGTGACTTGACATCGCGGTATGTGGTCGTTTGGATCGCTTGAGGAGAGACCTGGTTTGCGCTCTCGACCTCTAATCCCAGCGTAACGAGCGCCTTCCTGATGTACTTTCCCAGGTCGATCGCTATGTCATGGGCGAACGGCCCCAAGCTGCGCAATGAGAGGGTCGAAGTCGCGATTGCCTGTTTAGTCAATCCAATATTCAGAAACGCTACGTCGGTGGTGCTCAGCAACTCACCGTCAATGTAATAGATTCCCAGATCACACTGTAAGAGACGCTTAATGGGACCGAGCACGCCTCGGTGCTCCTCGTCGAACCAACGACTAGTTGTTGCCGTCAAGGCGCGGTCATCGCGCATGACCGCGTCGACCGAGCGGTATTTGTCGTCGAGCAGTTTCGCCCGTTGACGAGACGCCTCCAGGAACGCAGAGTGTGGGCGTAGGTCCTCCACCGAAATGAGCCCCTCTTCTGTCATGTACGTCGCCGACTCGGAGACGAACATCGACAAGAAGGGCAATAGCGGAAAGATCGCGACTGGCTGTATCGGCGCCAAGTCTGGAGACAGCGCGAAGTCGCGAAAAAACCGGGCATCCGCCCGGATCAGTTCCTGCGTGGCAGACTTGGCGAGTTCCGCGTGTTGCTCCATTTCCCTTCCCTTACCGACAGAGCCCTTGGGTGACCGCCATCATGTGAATGAACGAGTCGGCAATGAGCGACCCTGGCCCCGTGCCAGACGGCCGCGTGGTTCAGCACTGCACTCTGAACAATCATGGTCTTTTCGCGGCATCTCCAGGCGAACATCGGACTCTCGGGGGAGGAATCGCTGGTACTCATGCGACGTATTCCCCTGAAACAATCCCATGAGGCGAAAGAGATAGTCGTTGACCGAATGGGCTGCCGCGACTGCATTCAGTGTGATGACACTCGGCGCCGTTACTGCTGGGTCGTCGACGTACCGCTGGCGTCGACGCTCCTCCTCGGAAAATGCCTCTTCCTGCAGTTGAGCCGGGGAAATGAGCCCATTACACCAGAGACAACCGATGCCCGGCGATACCGGGCGAACCACGCTGAAGACGTCTTGAACGTCGCCAGTCGCTGCATCCACTGGAACCTTTGCACCGACTTGCACCCCTGGAATGCAGAACTGATGGACCAGTGCATTGAAGACCAGACGCGCCTGCATCGAGTCTGCGGCGAGGAACAGGTAATCACAATCGATGAGTCGTTGAGCGACCGAGTCATCAACCACATTCCTAGCGATTGCTTCGAAATGGATCTTAGGATTCGCTTGGAGCGCAACTCTCTGTGCAATCTCGACCTTGTATCGGCAGAGTTGGCGACCAATATGTTGCACAAACGTGGGTCGTTTCTCGTCGGTGAGCCACGCATGTGCATCTCGATTGAGCGATCCGACCACACGAGACAGATTCGAGGTCTCGATCCGATCGGGATCAATCATGACCAAGTGGCCGACGCCGAGACGTGCCAGCAATTCGATAACCAATGAGCCGATGCCTCCGGCGCCAATGACCCCAACCTTCTGGCCTCGCAAAATCTCCTGACCTCGATTTCCAAAGATTAGCGCCTGTCGGTGGTATGTCGAATCCACGGCCGCCGCCTGTGGCGGGACCGGATATAGAGTTCTAATCGTTCGCCCTACGATCGTTGCCTGGTCCAACCAGACTCGCCCACCACTCGGGAGCCATAGATCACCGGCAACGGCGTTCGTGGCAAATACCAGTGCACCGACTACCTGTCCACCGGTAATATCGCTGAGTGCGGGGTAGCCTCGATCGTGAGATGCGAGATCGACCGACGAGAATTCCACCGAATCACGTCCACTGTGACAATGAACAGCAAGGTAGGCTAATCGCTCGTCGCGACACTCGACAATTCGTTCCCGGACAAACGCCGGGGTCAACATGCGATGACCGCGCTTACCGGGAACGTACTCAACACCGTCAGTTGCAAGATGCAGCGTTCGAGCAAGCAAGCGCGTGCCGCGCCCAGTCTCGACGATGCCTGCCTCGATCACTGCACCATGTTCGTCACCATCGCCAGGGAACAGGTGCCGCTCGAGACGGCGCCAGAGATCCTCTGGCAGAAAGAGACTCCAGCTGCATTTCACCGGCTTCGCAGCCACGCTAGCACCTTCTCTAACTTGAGAGCAGCGGAGTCGACATCCGGGTTGAGCCGGTTCGATCTCCGGGAAATCTGCACAGCTGACCGCCCCTCGAACTTCGTCGTAGTCATTGCCTCGCCAAGCGAAGAACCGTCGACTCGCGTAAGATCTCCCCGAACGAAGTGTGGGTACACGTCAGCATAGGGATACTGGAAGGCTATCCGAAAACCGATCCATGTCTCCCGTTGCTGGTACAGCGGTCCAGGATCCACCGGCTCCACAAAGACAATGGCTCCGCCGCTCCCGTCCTCGTGGAACGTTACCTCTGCTGAGGTAAACTTCGCGCGTATGTCCTCAATCGCCGTAGCGACTTCCGGTTTCACCGTCATCAGTTACGAATTGTCATCGGGAGCCACGGCCAGGAATTCCGACCCATCGTGCACGTGTACCGCATCACTGTCTCCGACGATGCGCGACCGATGATGACCGAGTTCCTCCGACAGTTGGAAATCGAGTTCGATCGTCACTTCCTGGTCAATGGCTGCCTCTTTGATCTGCAGCCCCGTCACCTCACGTGAGGACACGGTCACCGGTTTGCGGTTGACTGTGATATGAACGACGTGTGAGTGGGGATGTTCCTGGATCTGCGCCTCGGGTGTCGTCATCTTTGACCTCCTCAGGTCATTGCCAAGGTTAGTGGTTCGTGCTAGAAGTATTGCACAAGAGACGTTCGATTGCAATATCGCAATTATGGAGGCGTCCATGACCAAGAAAGGCTGGTTCGACACCAATGCATTCCATGCCGCCCTCGATGCCGTACGCCAGGCTCGAAAGCTCAATTGGAAACAGGTTGCCGCGCAATCGGGCGTGAGCGCCTCCACGCTCACGAGAATGGCACAGGGGAAACGCCCGGATGTTGACGGTCTGGCCGCACTGATCGCTTGGTCAGGATTGAACGCCGACGACTACGTCCGGTCAGAATCCGAGACGCCCCCTGAACCGGAGCCACTTGCGATGATCTCGACATATCTTCGGGCTGATCGCAATTTGTCACCCGAGGCGGCGACCGCATTGGAGCAGATGATCAAGGCGACCTACGAGACGCTCCGGAAGAAATGAGGAGCGATCATGGGATTTCGCCGAGGATTCAAGACGGAAGCGGAAGATCTCGCGGTCGAGATACGAAGTGAACTCGGACTCCAGGCCGTTGACCGGCTTGATCCACGGGCGCTTGCCGATCATTTAGAGATCCCCGTGGTGACGCTGTCTGATCTTGGTGCACACGCTCCCCAAGCGCTCCATCACTTTCACTGGGTAGAACCGGAGGCGTTTTCCGCCGCGACGATCTTTTTCGGCCAACGTCGCGTAATCGTCCACAACGACTCCCACACGTCTCGTCGCCAAGCCAGTGATCTGGCCCATGAACTATCCCATGGGCTCCTGATGCATCCACCGGCTCCCCCGCTCGACCATCGAGGCTGTCGATTTTGGGATCAGCGGATTGAGGACGAAGCGGCCTTCCTTGCGGGCGCATTGCTAATCCCTCGCGGCGCGTGTATCTCGATGGCTCTTCGCGGATTGTCTGTTCCCAACATTGCTCTGCAGTTTGGCGTCAGTGACAGCATGGCCAGTTATCGGCTCAATATCTCAGGGGCACGTAAGATCGCTGTTCGGTCGCAGAATCGAAGACAAGGGCGATCAGCTTGACTTTGACAAGCTCCAGGGGCTGGCCAAGGTGACCTAACCCTCCGGCGGCCATGGCCCCAAGGGCTTGCCGATCTCCCATTGGTGGCCGAAGGGATCGGCGATGCGGCCCATCAGCCAGCCGTGCGAGCGCTCGACCGGGAAGACGACGGTGGCGCCCGCGGCGATGGCCCTGGCCACAACCGCCTTCGGATCGTCGACCATCAGCAGGATGCGCGTGGTGCTGCCACCCAACGTCTCTGGGCTGAAGTGGCCGTAGTCGGGAGCCTCGTCGGAGACCCAGAAGCTGGCGTCGCCGACCGTTAGCTGCGAGACGACCTCCGGATGCTCGTCGGTCCCGTTGACGCGATAGACCTCCACCGCGCCGAACGCGGCTTTGTAGAACTCGACCGCCTCCCGCCCACGGCGCACCGACAGTTCCGCTACGATGCCGACCCGCGTGTCTCCGCTGCTCGATTCGGTCATGTCAGGCACTCCTGATGTGAAGATCGTCTGACGCTCGTGAGGTAATGCTGGCTCATTTTAGCAGCGGCTCTGCTCCACTCCGATGTTTGCGCGCACGGCGCGTTCGGCCCAGAATCGAGACGTACGCCCTGGTATTCCAAACTGTGCACAAAGGAGCGACGCGTGATGGTCGAGCGCCAATTCATCGAAGATGGGCTAGCCGCGCTGTATGACGTGTTTCACCCGCCGGAAGAGCGAGACGATTACGCCTTCTACTTCAAGCTGGTAATGTCGACCAGTTCGGTACTCGACGTCGGCTGCGGCACCGGAGCGCTGCTGCGCCGAGCGCGCGAGGTGGGGCATTCCGGCCGCCTATGTGGGCTCGACCCGGCCAGCGGCATGCTGAATCAGGCTCGGCAGCGGAACGACATCGAGTGGGTGCAAGGTGACCTGTCGCTTGTCGATTGGGATCACGAGTTCGACTTGATCGTCATGACGGGCCATGCCTTTCAGGAGTTGACCGAAGACAACGAGATCCGCGTGGCGCTGGCCAGCATTCAAAGAGCGCTCACCGCTGATGGGCGATTCGTCTTCGAAACGCGCAACCCGCTGGTGCGCGGTTGGGAGGCCTGGGCCACGGCCTATTCGGGCGAGGTGCGTGACGCTAGAGGAACGCTCGTGCGGCGCGAGCATCGCCTGAAGCTGCCGGTTGACGGAGAGGTGGTGCACTTCACCACGACGTATTCGAGTCCGGACTGGACCGAGCCGATCGTCAGCCACGGCAACCTGCGCTTCCTCTCTCGCGAGCAACTGGCCGATTTCCTGGACGGCGCGGGCTTAGCCATCGAGCGGCAGCTTGGAGATTGGAACGGCGAGGCATTTACCGACACCAGCCCCGAGATCATCACCTTCGCGCGGCGGAAGGAACCGCCGGTCAGGTGAAAGGGATTGTTGCCCACGTTCCGGACCCTCTGAAGGAGCCAGCATGGCAG
The DNA here is from genome assembly GCA_963782955.1 of uncultured Chloroflexia bacterium. GTDB lineage: Bacteria > Chloroflexota > Chloroflexia > Thermomicrobiales > Thermomicrobiaceae > CALAGB01. Next base: position 179,040 of record CAWALJ010000008.1, read on the forward strand.
CCAGGGTCTCGGACGGCAAACTGATCGGGTTCGGCCAATTGGCTCGCTCGCTCTTTCTATGATGGTCACGCCTGGCGCGTATCGAGTGGGGACTTCTACGCATCCTCCGGGCTCTGCCCTCAGAAGTGCGCTAATTGGGAATCAGCGTCGTTTCCAAGGAGAGATCCTTCGCCTGCGGGCTCAGGATGACCAGTCAAACAGGCTCTCTATCCCTGTCATTCCGAGCCGCAGCGAGGAATCTCCTCCTATCCCGCTTTCGATCGATCTCGAATGCCGTGTCCTGTGCAGCGTCCAGACCCGCTGGTGTACGGACGAGTCATCGGTAACTCGAACCTCAGACTCGAGTGGGCTCCCGCAGGAGTTGATCCAGTTCCTCCGCGGTATCGGGATCAAGCGTGGTGCGGATCACGTGGCCCCCTAACGGCTGCAGGCGGTTGGCGAGAGCGCCGCGGGGTACGGCCTCATGCGCCAGGACGAACAGCGCGGAGGTGCCGGGCGTCAACTCCTTACCGACTTGCTTGAGCTCTCCGGTGCGGATACCGGTGTCCGTCAGTCTCCCGACGATCTCTCCAACGGCCGTGCCCACGAAGATGAGCGGCTGCACGCCGGTGGCAAGCGCCGCGGCGATGCCCAGCCAGTGCCCCATCGTCCGGCGCCGGCCTTCAAGATCGATATCCTGGGTGAGCCGCTTCGTGCCGTCGGGCCCGATCGCGACAACCGCGGTTTCCAGGACATTGGTGATTCCTTCGCGCTGTGCGCGTTTCACCAGAATGCGAGCCTCATCAGCCTTGAACTCGTCATCGTAGGCGATCGCTGCCAGATAGACAGGTGTTTCCGACATCGAGATGGTCCTTTCCCTCACCAGGTGACCTTGCATAAGCGCGACTAGCTACTCAGCGCGACCCATCCGGTCGTCACGATTCCGATGATCGCCAGAAAGACCGTGACGACCAACGGCAGAGACGAGTGCGGCATTCCCTCCTCAATCGCGATGTCCTTGAACTCGGGACTCCGCAGGTACTTCGCGAACAGGTAATACTGCCAGAGGGCGATCAACGTACCGAGGGTGCCGACCACCACGAAGGCCAGACCGAAGTTGCGCGGCGATTGGGCCCGCAACACAGGCGCGTCAGTGGTGGCTTCTTGAATCTTCTTGAGGAATTCATAGATGGTGAACCCGAAACCAATCAATGAAAGTGAGGTGCGGTTCCAGGCCATCATGGTACGCTCGACCGCCAGCTGGGTACGCAGCCAGGCCATACGCGTATTGGGGTCCGCGCCGGTTTTGCTGGCCTTGTCGTGTTTTCCCTCAATGGTCGCGGTCAATTCACTGAGTTCAGTCTTCATGACCTACTCCCACGCGATGCGTGTTGGGAGACGGCGGGGCTTTGTTCAGCCCCGCCGCTGTCGTGGATTCACGACTACTTCACGAGATCAGTTCGATCTCTCCCGGTTTCCAGGTCTTGTCGAACCACGGTTCCAGTGGCCCGTAAAGCCGCAAGCCGACGAACCACCCCTTGCCCGGGACAGTCTGGACCCAGTTGGCTTCCTTGCCGGGAAGCGGTGTGGGGCCAAAGTAGACATCCACCGAGTTGTCCGGGTTGACGAGGATATCCGTTTTCTGACTGCTGAGGCTGGGGAACTGCTGGTCGGTCTGCAGCATGGACCGAGTCTGGGGATCGTAGACCAGTACCGACCAGAAGTCCTTGGCTGGGATGCCCGCAGGCAGATGCAGCCGGTAGGACTTCCCACCGTCGAGATAGCGGCCATCGGCGTCGCGATACGCGATGGCGTATTGCGAGCCAATGCCGACCATCTTGGCTGCCATCGCTGGGGTGATTCCGAGCCCCACGTAGAAGAACAGGGATCGTGCGTCGAGGTTCAACACGCCGCCAGGCGAGAACTGGTAGTCGCCGCCGATCCATGCCATCTGCCATGCGCTATCCGGGTAGTAGTAGGCATCCTGTTCACGATTGCTGAAGACATGGGCTCGACCAGTGGCGTTGCCAACTGCCGCGGCCTCGGCCAGGATGTGCTTCATCCGCGCATCCGGTGCGAACGGCTTGCCCTTCTGGATGCCAATCGAGGCGAGCAGGCCACGTGTCTCCGGCTCGACAGCCTCGAGCGGTTCCTCCTGAACGACGGGCACGACCTCATCCCAGAACGTGATATCGGTGGAGTGGATCGTGTTGAAGGCCGCACCGGAGATGTTGACGAAGTTCGTCGTTGGAGGGGTAGCCGCCAGGCTGAGCGGATACACGCGGAGACCGCGCTTCATGTGTTCAGCCGATGCGCGTACGTCGCCATCGTTAATGAAGGCTCGAACGGCGATGAGGTTTCCATACGTGCGAGAGCGCGCCACGAAGTATCCATCGGGCACGTCACCCGAGTAATCCGGCGGCAGCAGCAGGTACTTGCCACCCTGCCCCTTATCTGGGCCAGCGTTACCCACGTCCGTGACGTATCGTTGCCAGAAGTCGTCAATGAAGCCGAGAGATCGCGACGGCACCTCAACGACCACCGGTTCGTCTTTCGTATCGAGCCAGGCGAAGGCGTAAATTGTCTCGGTGTTGGCAGTGAGCAGCAACGTGTGCGAGTCCAGCAGCGACTCGGTGATGAGCACGGTCTGGTTATCTGGCCCGAATGTTCGTAGTCCCGCGCGCATTGCGCAGACCGACGCCGCGGGCAAAGCCGTGAGAAACGCCTGCACGGCCCGCTGGAAGTCGAGATTGTCGTAAACCATCTGCACGGTCTGCTCGTCGGGTAGACCATCGAAGAACTTCAAAGTACCCAGGCGCGTCTCGACCTGGTTCGGGGTGGTGATGGATACCGGAATCTCGGTTGCCATCTTGGGCTTGGTTTGCATGTCAGATACTCCTTTTGTCACGGCATTCCGTGACTGGGTGTCCAGTGCAGCGACAAACTGGCCCTGCACCGCAACAGGCCGTTCCTAGCGCACGCGCTTGATGACTGGCGGCCTCCAGTGGCCATCAGTCGCCGATGGCTTCGGCCCGTAGAGCCGCATCGTCACCCCGATCGGCCCGAGTGGAGCCGGTAGCCAGTTCGACTCTTGGTCTACCCCAGGAGACTCGTGCTGGAGATACAGGTCGAGCGACCCGTCGTCGTTGTAGGTCAGGGCGTCTCGATCGCCGAGGGCGTAGCGGTTGAGGGGATTAGCCACCACAAAGCCCTCCGTGTCATACATCGTCACGGACCAGAAGCCATTCACTGGCGGCAGATCGTCCTTGTCGAAGTGGAGTACGTAGGTGCGTTCGCCGTTGAGGGGCACCCCGTCCGAGTCGGCTAGGTTGAGCGGATAGACCGCATCTTCCAGTTGGTTGGCGCCGAGACCGATCATTGCGATGCAAGCACGGTTCAAATAGGCGTTGCCATAGACGCCTATTGCGTCCGTCATCATCGACCAGCCGTTGACCATGCGACCGATCGTCGACATCCTGTCCGACATCCTCTTCAGTCCCTCGGCGGGGACGCCCGCGAGCGCCTGCTGTACCACGAGCGGTAGGTGCTCGTAGTCGAAGCTCTGGCCGACCTCGATTCCGATCTTCCGCATCCGACTGAGGATCGACCAGTCAGTGAGATGTGGGGAATGCAGCTTCATCAGTTCAGCCGCGTAACGGAAAAATTCGGCGGCGCCCATGCCGTTTACCTGCCGCAGTGGCTCTGTTCGCATGTCGACCGTCGGGTCCGCGGTGAAGGGAACCAGTTTGGGTTCCTGGCCCCACCGGGACAAAGGCGTAACAGTGTAGCCGTCCTGAATCCGATGCACGGCCTCGTAGTCGGCGGGACCGTCGGTCTTGGTGCGGCCGGCGACCCAGACGTAGGGGGTCGGCGCCTCGATCTTCTCCACGTCGGGCGGAAGCTGCCCATGCCAGCCGAGCGGCACAATGCCGAAATTACCAGGCCCAGTGCCGCTGGTGCGCCAGCCGGGAACGGCGAAGGCGTCGGTCCACATGTCCATCATCTGCAGCAGGTAGTAGCGTCCGCCGGTGTCCGGCACTGAGACGATCATCGGCTCGACCGTCAGGTCGAGCCAGGCTATGGAGTACAGCGTGTCGAAATTCGGGCGGACCACCCAGCGCGCTGAGGGCTCGGGGAAGGCGCGCATGTGTGAGAACTGATTCATTGGGCCGAAGCCGGGCCTCGCGCCCAATTCCAGATTGGTCATCTGCCGCCTCGTGACGTCCATCGTCACCAGCGGATAGAAGTAGTGGTAGGCCTCGACGCCGATCTCAAAGGCCTCGTGCGCGTTGGTTGTGATGGATGTCGTGATGGTCGCTGCCATCCCGCTCTTCTCTAAGATCATCAGACACTCCCTGTCACATTGCTGTCGGATCAATCTTTGGCAGGCTCACCGGTTGCTAGGTACTCGATCAGTGCGAGCTTTTCGGCCAGCCCGTGTTGCAGCCGTCCTGTGAGGCGGCGGGACTAGGTGAAGCCCCGCCGCTTTCGTCAGTTCGCGGCTACCTCACGAGATCAACTCGATCTCCCCGGGCTTCCAGGTCTTGTCGAACCAGGACTCCAGCGGACCATACAGCCGTAGGAGGGCCCACCACCCCTTACCGGGGATGGTCTGCACCCAGTTGGCTTCCTGACCGTGCGGCGGTGTTGGGCCGAAGTAGATATCCACCGACGTGTCTGGATTGACGGTCAAGCCTTCTTTCTGGCTGCTGGTGCTGGGGAACTGCTGGTCGGTCTGCAGCATCGAGCGGGTCTGCGGATCGTAGACCAGGATCGACCAGAAATCCTTCACCGGGATGTCTGGCGGCAGGTGCAGTCGATACGTCTTGGCGCCGTCCAGGTAGTGTCCGTCCGCGTCCTGGGTGGCGAAGGCGTACTGCGATGACTTGCCAACCATCTGTACGGTCCAGACCGGGCTGCTTCCAGTACCCACGTAGAAGTACTGAGTTCGCCCATCGGGATTCAGCACTCCCCCAGGTGAGAACTCGTAATCGTTATCGATCCACCACATCTTCCAGGCACTGTTCGGGTAGTAGTAGGCCTTCTTATCTCGTGTGTTGAAGGCGATGGCACGCGCGGTCGCGTTGCCGACCGCCGCGGCTTCGGCCAGGATCTGCCGCATGCGGGCGTCCGGCGCGAATGGTTTGCCCTTCTGGATACCGATCGATGCCAACAGACCACGTGTTTCTGGATCGACGGCTTCCAACGGCTCTTCCTGCACGACCGCCGCAACCTCTTCGAAGAAGGAGGCGTCGTTGGCGTGGATCGTGTTGAGCACGGCACCCGAAATGTTGATGAAGTTCATCGCGGGTGGGTTCGCAGCCTGATCAAGCGGATAAACACGGAGGTGGGCTTTCGCATTTTCCACCGCCGGGCGCAGATCGCCGTCCTCGATGAAGCCGCGGAAGAACATCCAGTTGCCGTAGGTTCGTGAGTGCAAGACGTGGTAGCCGTCGGGCACTTCACCTTCATAGTCCGGTGGAAGAAGGAGATACTTGCCACCCTGGCCCTGATCCGGGCCGACGTTGCCGACGTCAGTGACGTTGTGGAACCAGAAACTGTCAATGACTCCGAGTACGTGCGGAGGTACGTCGATGACCAGCGGGCCGACTTTGGTGTCGAGCCAGAGAACGTTGTAGACGGTCTCGGTGTTGCCGGTGAGAAAGAGCGAGCGAGAATCCACCAGCGACTCGGTGATGAGTACCGTCTGGTTGTCGGGCCCGAACGTTCGAATCCCTGTGCGCATCGCGTGAGCAGAGGCCGCTGGTATCGTGGTAAGAAACGCTTGCACACCCCGCTGGAAGTCGAGATTGTCGTAGACCGTCTGCACGGTCTGCTCGTCGGGCAGGCCGTCGAAAAACCGCAAGGTGCCGAGCCTCGTCTCGACCTGGTCGGGGGTGGTGATGGACGCTGGGATCTCCGTCGCCATCTTGGGCTTCGTTTGCATCTGAGTTTCCCCTTCTGCCACTCGGCCTGATCTGGCCATGCACAAATCAGGTGGCGTTGAACCAGCTGCATACAGCTGGCACACGTGCCGTTTCGCCATGCACTGTGGACCCTCACGTGCTGAAGTCTGGTTGCTGGTGAATCTCTAAATGGTGAAAGGAGACCTCTGAATGTTGCAGTTCTATGACAGGCAACCATCGACCGGTGTCGGTCGGCTGAGCTGAGATTCCGGGGAGTTGTGCGCGGCCGCGTTGAGCGTGTGTCGGTCCTCTGCTTAGATCCCCTCGTCGTGGTACGGAACGAACGTCTAAAAGACGATGAACTTTCCAATGACGCCGAACGCGCTCAGCACCCCCACCGTCGTGAGCACGGCGATGCCCAGCGAGCCGCTTGCCAGCCAACGGCGCCGACCCGTAGCGGATTGCAGCTCGAACCAGCCGAGCGCGCCCCACATCAGACCTTCGAGCAGGAACCAGGTTTCGTTGAAGAAGAGATCCTGCAGGTCCGACTCGCGGCCGTTTCTCGTCGCCCAGAACGGGAAGTCCATCTTCAACACTCCGGCGAGGCTCAGCACGCGCTGAATGTCATCGATGAACCCATGCATGATGCAGCCGACCGCGACTGTCCAGCAAAGCGCCAGCAGAACCAGCCGCGCGCGAGGGCGGGACCAGAGTGGGAGGATCGCAATTGGCAACACTGCGCCGAGCAGGATGATGGCCGCCCCGACCCCGTTGATTACACGCCACTGGTGCATCGAAACCGGGGTTCCAAACATGCCCATGGTGCCACCCAGCGCGTAGCAGGCGCGATACGCGGCGTAGAACAGCGCCAAGCCGCTTGCGGCGTACGCCGGCCAGTTCGTGCGTCCTTCAAGCCATGCTGTCTTCTTGGTTGCAATGGTCGGTAAGTGGACCACGTTCCGTTCCTTTCTCACGAGGCGGGCGTCCGTGCTGTTCCCGACTTGCGTCCGGTCCTCGTAAGCAGCAGGACAGGGCCGCCATGGAGTCTTCCGTGCTCGGGCGAACCATTTCGAACGATGCGCTCCTCACCGATCCCTTCACATGTGATCGTCAGATTCATGTCGACTCCTCATGAGCGAAAATCACATCCGGGCCTCTGCTCACAATGATGTCGGGCGTAGGGGATTTAGGAATCTGGCGTAGGTCGCGTTGCGGTACGACTCGATGGGTATTTCTCAACCCATTGGATAAGCCCAGAGGCGGAGAAATGTGCGTCGTTGGTTCTGACAGCGACACATGGTGTGCGTGAGAAATGGCGTGAATGACGAAACTGAGGAGTTAGGACGTATTGCCGTAACGTTGACCTTCGTCTGTAGGGGCAGACTGCGTCTGCCTACGGTGTCTGCGCTTCTCTATCGAGGGTCAACCGCGTCAACCTTTGGGAATACCGTTGCAGTTACCCGGGCGCACCAGGCGATGTTCATATGCCCACACCACCGCCTGGACGCGGTCGCGCAGCCCGAGCTTGCTGAGAATGCGTCCAACGTGGGTCTTCACGGTCCCTTCGGCCAGAAACAGACGTTCGGCAATCTCGGCGTTAGAGGCACCACTTGCCATCTCGCGCAGGACGTCTTGCTCGCGATCGGTGAGCCCCTCCGTCGGATCGGGTCCATCGTCGGGTGCCGGAAGGATCGTCGAGACGTGGTCGAGTAGCCGTCGCGTGGTCGATGGTGCGATCACGGCGTCACCCCGATGCACCGTGCGGATTGCTGCCAGCAGATCCTCGGGCGGCGCATCCTTGAGCAGAAATCCACTCGCCCCGGCACGGAGCGCGGCGAAGGCGTACTCGTCCAGATCGAACGTGGTCAGCGCCATCACTTTGGGCGCCCTTTCCGGTCGCTCGAGCAGGAGGCGTGTCGCCTCCACGCCGTCCATTCGCGGCATCCGGATATCCATCACGACCACATCGGCTGTCATGGTGTCCAGACGAGCGAGGGCTTCGATCCCGTCGCTGGCCTCGCCAACGACGCGCATGTCATCCTGCGATTCGATGACCATCGCGAACCCAGCACGAACCATGGCCTGATCGTCGACGAGGAAGACGCGAATGCTCATGCGGACCCTCCCTCCACCGTGGTGCGGTGAGGAATCCAGGCTCGCACCACGAATCCACCTGTCGATCCCGGACCAGCCACGACCGATCCACCGATCATGGCAAGCCGCTCACGCATCCCAGTCAGCCCATGCCCATTCCCGTCCCTCCGAACCGGACCGAGTCCGTTGTCGCTCACCGCAAGCGACAGCCCGTCAGAGGACCAGTCGAGTCGCACCACTGCGTCGGCGTTCGATCCGGCGTGCTTCAGCGCGTTCGTCAGCGCCTCCTGCACCAGTCGGTAGATGGCCAGTTCGGCAGACGGTCCAAGCGGAATCGGGGTGCCATTTGCTGAGAATTGGACCGAGAGACCGCCCGCTCGCACGCGATCGAGCAATTCCGGCAATTCCTGCAAGGTGGGCTGTGGGACCAGGGTCTCAGTGGCCGCCGACGGCATGTCGGGATGAAGCACGTTCAACAGACCGCGCATATCCGCCAAGGCTTCCCGTCCGGTCTGCGCGATCGTCTCGAGCACGTCGGTCGCTCGCGAAGGCTGGGTGCGTGCTGCGTACTGTCCTCCCTGAGCCTGGCTGACGATTACCACGAGGGAGTGCGCGATCACGTCGTGCATCTCTCGTGCAATGCGCGCGCGTTCCTCCAACACCGCACGCTGGGCCTGAGCCTCTCGTTCAGCCTCAGCACGTGCCGCACGCTCCTCGAGGGTGCTGACATAGACCATCTGGGCGCGGCGGACCAGTCCCAGGCTCCAGGCTGCCAACGCGACACCGAAGAACGTCCCGAAGAGTTCGATATCCGCTACCTGACCAGTCGTCGACTGGCCCCTATCCACCACCTGGGCTGTCACGAGAACCGCGCCAACTATCCCGACCAGCAGGCCGATCACCGCGGCTGCACGCGTGCCATAGGCACTGTAGGCATAAAGGGAGATGAGAAAAATCGTCAACGAAGGTAGCGTTTTCGGAACGCCAGGGAGTGATACCTGCATCAGCGACAACGCACTAACGGTGAGGAACGACAGAAGCGGCGAGGACCGACGGAACACGAGCGCGATAGGCTGTCCGATGACACTCAACGTCAGCATGGCGGCCAACCAGATCGCCAGATTCGTCGGTGGACGGGTGGCATCGATGATCAAGTAGAGCGACCACACACAGAACAGCGCGGCGATAACGAACGCGATCAGGCTGTCCATCGCCAGAGGGCGCTCACGCATCCAACGAATGAATACCTGGATTCGGTGCCGTCCCATCGGCCACTGTGCTTTGATCATCGCCATCCGTTCATCACTGTGTTCATTCAGGGATCAGTCTGGGTAGGTCGGTGCGGCTGAGAGCTGTTTGCGGAGGTCGGTGCTCCTCTGGAGGTCGGAGTGTGCAGACCGCCCAGCACCGAGGAGTTTCGATAAACGCTCGGTGGCCTGACCTCGATCCCTGAGTATAGGGTGGTGCGTGGGCAGGTGCCACCAAGCCCGAATTGCACAAACCCCGCGTCTGAGCCAGACAGTGGCCCGGACCAGGTACAGGTTCAGGTGACACACGCGAGCATCGACGCGTGCCCTCGGCGTTCACGCTCCACCCAACGACGATACGAAATCACCTGGCGCTTACGGCGGAGGCGCCTGACCCAGGAAGGAGACGATGGCGCTTGGGACGTCTGAGTACGGCCAGCGAAGATCGTGTTCTCGTCAAGCTTTCTTGCCTGCGTGGCGTGATTGTGGTGACACCGGTTCTTTTTAAGCGCGCTGCTCACGGCTGCATCCGTGGATCTTGCGTTGGGTCGGCGTACATGGGCGGACAGCCGTGATCGACGGCTTCCGGGCGCAGTTCGTAGTGCCAGGGCTCGTTGCGGTAGATCTGGCAGAGGCCGTACTTGGCGCCGTGTTCGGAGAGCCAGGCCGTAGCAGCGGAGGGACCGAGGTCGACTGCGTTCCCCGTCACGTGAGCGGATGTGTTGGGAGTGGCCACCCACCGGGAAGCCTCCGCTTCTGAGCCATATTGCGAGATTGCCTCCTGAAGGAGCTGTTCTTGGTACTTCGGGGATCGCCAACCACTGTTGACGTAGAACACGATCCCGTCACCCGCGGCATCCGTTGCGGCCTGGCGTAGGGCACCGAGCAGCGCCGGATTCAGGTTGGCCACGGCTGGATATTGGTCATCGAAGACCGTCACACCATCAGGAACGAGGCCATCGGCCTCGCCAACGGCACCAGGTTGGCTGCCTTGAAGACGTTGTCGCGAATGACTCGGCGGTGTCTCCGTGGCGATGGGGATTTTTGCGTTGACGACCGGGTCGTCAACGACTGGTTTCCGACGTTCGCGGGAAAGGGTGTTGTTGCCGGCGAAGATGAGGCCGCCAATAACTGGTAACCAAGCGCTGCGACGATCGGACGGCGATGACGACTGGCAAGCTGGCGACCAGGATCCAGGAAAGCCGATGCACCGTTGTTCGTGGCGGATTGCTGTAATTCATGCCTCCAGTCTGGGACGCGGGGTGTTACCAGCACATATGTGGTTTTCGATACGCTGACGATATGCACTTGCTTGTTAGAATCGGAGCATGCGCGTGCTGATCGTCGAAGACGAGCCCTATATGGCAGAAGGCATTCGCGATGGCCTGCGTCTGGAAGCGATCGCGGCAGACATCGCCGGTGATGGCGACACCGCGCTTGAGCTATTGAGCGTCAACGCGTACGACATTGCCATCCTCGACCGAGATATTCCCGGCCCCTCTGGTGACGAGATCGCCAAACGCATCATCGCCTCCGGCAGCGGCATGCCGATCCTCATGCTCACCGCGGCCGACCGTCTCGACGACAAGGCCACCGGATTCGAGCTCGGCGCCGACGACTACCTCACGAAGCCGTTTGAACTGCGAGAACTCGTGCTCCGACTCAGAGCGCTCGACCGCAGGGCGGCCCACAACAGGCCGCCCGTGCGCGAGATCGCCGGTCTGCGGCTGGATCCGTTCCGCCGCGAGGTCTACCGGAACGGTCGCTACGTCGCGCTGACCCGGAAGCAGTTCGCTGTGCTCGAGGTCCTCGTCGATGCCGGAGGCGGAGTGGTTAGCGCGGAAGAGCTTCTGGAACGGGCGTGGGATCAGAATGCAGATCCATTCACCAACGCCGTGCGTATCACCGTCTCAGGACTGCGTAAACGCCTCGGCGAACCCTGGATCATCGCCACGGTGGCTGGCGTTGGGTATCGCATCGACACGCAACCGGACACCAGGAACGGCGGAGAGCGTGAATAGAGTCCCTGGGGTGAGCGTTCGCCTCAAGTTCACCCTGAGCTACGCGGGCTTCCTGATGGTTGCCGGTGCCGTGCTGCTCACGGCCGGATACTTTTCCCTTTCGCGTGGGATACACCCCGGTGTGATTTTCATGGTGCGCAGCCACGTCGCCCTCCTCCTCGATTTCGCGCCGATCGCGGCCGTCGTGCTGGCGTTCCTGCTGGTGTTCGGTCTTATGGGAGGATGGATTCTCGCTGGCCATATGCTGGCCCCGCTGACCCGCATCACGGATGCGACCCGCATGGCGGCGCGGGGATCGCTCTCCCACCGGATCCAGTTGGAGGGCCCCAACGACGAGTTCCGCGAACTGGCCGACGCCTTCGATGCCATGCTCGCGCGGCTCGAAGCACATGTCGCCGAACAGCAGAGATTCGCGGCCAATGCCTCCCACGAACTACGCACCCCGCTGGCGATCACGCAGACACTGCTCGACGTAGCCCGCAGCGATCTGAACCGCGACACAGACGAACTTGTTGACCGTCTCTACCTCGTCAACACCCGAGCAATCGATCTCACGGAAGCACTGCTCCTGCTCAGCCGCGCCGACCAACGCTCCTTCACCCGAGAGAACGTCGACCTGTCCCTGATAGCTGAAGAAGCCACCGAAACGCTCCTCCCCCTCGCGGAAAAACGTGGCATTACCATTGAGACCTCCGGCGACGTGGCTCCCACCATCGGCTCACACACGCTTCTGCTGCAGTTGACGACGAACCTCGTGCATAACGCAATTGTCCACAACCTTCCCGAACGGGGGACCGTGTGGGTCACGACCAGCGCTCACCCCAAGTACGTGATACTCACGGTCGAGAACACCGGCGAGAAGCTGACCGCCCCGCTCGTTGCCACGCTGACCGAGCCATTTCAGCGTGGCACCAGACGCATACGCACCGATCACACAGGGGTCGGCCTCGGCCTGGCCATCGTCAAAAGCATCACTCAGGCACATGACGGAACCCTCACCCTTACCCAGCGGGACGCGGGCGGGCTCCGCGTCACAGTACAACTCGCCGCCGCGCCGCCGGATGCTGGCCGATGACGATTGCCGCATTGCCATACACTCATAGCAGCGTGTAATGGGTCGCGCGTGTCATCGCTTGCCAGTTCGTCGGGTCATTGACGAGGACGCCGTTCTCGAACGTTGCGTCGTAGAATGCGGCGAGCCCCTTGCTGGTCCGCTCCGTGTGGTCGAGGTCGAGTTCCAGTGGGTCGACTCTGGAAGCTACAGCGGTTTACACACATATCGGCCAGGTTGGCCCAAGACCGAGTTGGGCAGACACATTCTGCCCCTACCCCCGATATGAAGACTTTCTACCAACCGGTCTGGTTTAGGCGGCTGCGACGCGGAACTTATGTCCACTCTGTGGTGGTGAGACTGAACCCCTGGTACCCATCGGCAGCGACCTCGGCGCAGGTCTGGCGGTACTTGCCGACGCCACCAATATAAGGAAGGAAGATACGCGGTTTGCCCGGAATGTTGGCTCCCATGTACCAGGAATTCGCCTGCGGATAGAGGGTCTGGTAGGCAACCTCGTTGACGTGCTCAACCCAGGCGTCCTCCGCGTCCACTTCAGCTTCGATGCAGTCGAGATCGTGCGCGCGCAGATAGCAGAGGCAATCCCGCACCCATTCGACGTGCTGCTCGATCGAGACGATCATGTTGCTGAGGACCGATGGACTCCCCGGCCCGGTGATCATGAACAGGTTGGGGAATCGGGCCGAGGCGATCCCCAGATAGGTTCTCGGGCCAGCCGCCCACTTCTCCTTGAGCGCGCAGCCGTTCCTGCCACGAATGTCGATGGCGAAGAGTGGCCCGGTCATAGCGTCGAAGCCGGTGGCGAAGACGATGCTGTCCAGTTCATAGTCGCTGTCGCAAGTGTGTAGACCGGTTGACGTGATGCGTTCGATCGGCGTCGAGCGGATGTCGACCAGCGTCACATTCTCACGGTTGTAGGTCTCGTAATAGTTGGTGTCGAGCGGCAGGCGCTTGGTGCCGATCGGGTGGTCCTTCGGACAGAGAAGTTCCGCCACTGCGGGGTCGCGCACGATCTCGCGGATGCGCGCGCGCACGTATTCGGCCGCCGTCGCGTTGGCCGCCCGGTCGGTCAGCAGATCGCTGTAGGCGGAGGTGAAGCCGAAACCGCCCCGTTCCCAGCGTCGCGTGTACTCCGCGTCCCGCTCCTCCGTGGTCACATCGAGGGCCGATTGCTCGCCTCGATCGACGATGTAGCCGACGCGCGACTCTCGCTCCGCCTGGCGCAGTTCGGGGTAACGTGCCTTGACCTCTCGCTCGTAGTCCGGGTCGAGTGGGGCGTTGCAGGCCGGGAAGGCGAAGTTCGGCGTGCGCTGGAAGACGTACAGATGCGCCGCCTGTTGGGCGATGACCGGAATTGACTGGATACCGGAAGAGCCAGTGCCGATGACGCCGACCCGTTGACCGCCGAAGTCGACTCCTTCGTGCGGCCAGTTGCCGGTGTGATACCAGCGACCCTCAAAGGAATCGAGGCCCGTGATACATGGAACCTGCGCGGCTGAGAGGCAGCCAACCGCCAGTATGCAGAAGCGACAGCTCACCTGCTCGCCCTGATCGGTCGTGACCGACCAGCGGTTGTAAGCATCCTCATAGTGCGCGGCGGTGACGCGCGTGTTGAACTGCACGTCGCGTCGCAGATCGAAGCGGTCCGCCACGTGGTTGACGTAGCGCAGGATCTCCGGCTGGGTGGCGTAGCGCTCGCTCCAGTGCCACTCCTGCTGCAGGTCTTCGGAGAATGAGAAGGAGTACTCCATGCTCTCGACGTCGCAGCGTGCGCCCGGATAGCGATTCCAATACCAGGTGCCGCCGACGTCGTCCCCCGTCTCGTAGACGCGGGCGCTGAACCCAAGCTGGCGCAGGCAGTAGAGCATGTACAGGCCGGACATGCCCGCGCCGACGATCACGACGTCGACGTCAATCTGAGCGCGCTTACCAAGCGGAACGCCTGCTGCATCCATGACAACGCCCTTCGCTCGGAGGTCTTGCTGGATCGCGACTGTTACTGGTTGGCGAATAGGCACATTGTAGCAGTGAAATGGTTCGGCTAACCTCGGATCTTCGGCAATTCGTAGCAGAGCGATTCACGCACCGTCCGACCATTGACAGGTTAACACGCCGCCTGTCGGGGCAGGCGGCGCGGGGGGATAGGCTGTCTGGCTTATGGCGTGGCCGTGGTTGAGTCGACGACGCCGCTGCTCAGGTAGGTCATCGAGCCGATGACGGTTCCAACGGGGAAGTGGAGATCCGGCACCGGCGTGACGATCGTCTGGCGCTCGGCCAGCAGCATGGAGGTTTGGCGGTCGAAGATCAGCTCGGATCGAATGCCATTGGCGCTGATGGCGACCGAAACGCCGGTTCGCCCGGCTGGATCGGTGACGTTCCCGAGCAATTCGACGCCCGGGATGCCCGCCGCGACCTGGAACAGCGCGGCGCGCAGTTGAGCAGGCGCGCCCGATTCGCGCAGTAAGTCCCCAACGATGACGAACGATTCCTGATTCACCGGGTTCTTGGTCCCTGCCGCTTGCTGTCGAATCGCCTGTGCCAGCTGATCCGGGTGTTGGGCAAGCCGCATCAGCTCCGCTTCGCTGAATCCATCCGTCTCCAACGGTGGCGTGAGACCGCCAGGGCCGAACTGCTGATCGAGGATGTTGCTGGGTGAGACACCGGTGCCCACCTCGTGGATGCGGCCGGAACCGTCGGGGCCAATCCAGATCTCGCGCGTGAAGGATTCCAGCTTCGAGCTCGAGCCGCCGTTGACGTTGAAGCTGGTCGACAGCTGAACGTTGTCGGAGCGGGTATAGGTGAATTGCCCCGGCGCCAGCGTCGGAGTGCTCGGCTGCGCGGACGCCACATTGGCGAGCGACTGCAGCTCACGAGCCGCCGCGTTACTCTCCCCGGTGTGCGAGCCGAAGAGCGGACTGGCGAGCGCCAGCGCGAGCAGCGCCACCAGAGCCACCGCCACCGGAGCGAGTACCCGCGCGAAGCGGATCCCCCGGGGATGGCTGGAGCGCGCCGACTCTCCGCGGGTCATCTCGCGGTGCAGCGTTGCCAGCGCCGTCGCGCGCGCCTCGGCGCTTGGCTCGGGGGCATCGGCGCGAAAGGCGCGTAGTGCGTCAAGCTCGTCCATCGGCAACCTCCTTCTCGTTCGGCAAGCGTGTGCTCAGGTCCGCATTGTCCGGGTCGACCGTGTCCGTCAGACCGAGGCCCTGGCGCATCTTGCGTCGTGCCCGGTTCAACCGAGAGCGAACCGTCCCTACCGGGATGTCGAGGGCGTGGCCGATCTCGCGATAGCTCAGGTCGGCCCAGGCATAGAGTAGGAGGACGTCCCGGTCTCTTGCGCTCAACCGTGCCAACGCGTCGGCCAGCTTTGGTCCACGCACCTCAGCATCGAGTCGTTCGAGCAGCGGTGACAGGTCGTCGGCCGCGATCGGATCGGTTCCCATGCGGGCGAACGCCTTCAGTTGTCGCTGCTCCGACCGGCGATGGCGTCGCAGCAAGTTCGAAGCGATGCCGTAGAGCCATGGAAGTGCCTCCGGCCAGGCGGTGTCGTAACGCTCACGACGAGCGAACGCCTCGGTGAAGGTTTGCGCGGCCAGATCGTCGGCCAGGGGTGCGCCTATTCGCCGGTAGATATAGCGGTAGATCGTGCTGAAGTGCCGCTCGAAGATCGATGCGAACTGGGCCGAGTCGCTCAGCGAGCGCTGCATCAGTTCGGCGTCGGTCGGTGTCATGTGCCTCCCCTCGCGGTCGTCCCGGGTGATCCTCAAAGGGACCATCTACCTCTCTTTGCCCGAGACGGCCCGAGCGGTTCACGTGTGATGGATCTGTTTGAGGGTGGAATTGTATGCGGTCCTGACCCGGCTGTTCAGCGCTTCACCTCGGCCCGGCGCAGCTAGCGCCGTTGGCTCGTGACGAGCCGTCACGTCGAAATGCAGATCGGGGTTCAGTCACGATTTGGTCGCGATGAAGCCTGGATCAAACCGTACCTGCGACCGTGCGAGGTTGCATCAGCCAGCCAGCACACAGTGTTCAGCTAACGATTGCGTGGGCGTTACCGGAATACGCAAATGGCATAAGATCTCAGTATCTACGACAAACTCTGCCCTTCGGGAGGCGTTTCGAAGGACGACGATTCGAATGTTGTGAGAGGCAAGTGGGAGCGCCAGTCGTTGATTTTTGAGCCAATTGCACGGGCGGCGTGTTCGATAGTGCCAGGTGACGGAGAAAGGAGCTCACGACATGCAACAGGCGCGGTACGTTCGTCTCTTCTCCGGGGCGGATGGAGAATCCCACTTCGAGGACGTCAGCGTGGACCTCACCCCAACAGACTTTGCGCCGCCTGCAGCTCCGCTCAACGTCGCCGCGTTGTTCGGCGCGGATCGTTGCAGCTTCGTTGGAGCGTTTCCGGATTGGCATGGTGAAACGCCACACCCCAGTCCCCACCGCCAGTTCTTCTGCACACTGACTGGTGAATTCGAGGTGACGACGAGCGATGGTCAGATGCGACGGTTCCCGGCCGGAAGCCTGCTCTTACTGGACGACACTTCCGGCAAAGGACATTCGACACGTGTCGTCAGTCAGGAAAACGTCTTGATCTTCGCGGTCGTTCTGGAGTGAGTCAGGTTGACTGGCAATGACTACTGATGTCAACGACCAGCGCTTCCCCATCTGACGCGATCGTGAACCGGGATCCTTGGGAGACTCAGCGTTTGACCTCGGCGGTGAACGAGACTTGTTTGCCATTGGATTCCACCGCTTGTATCCAGATGGCATTCGGGCTGACCCACACCGGATAGGCGAAGATCGTGCTGCCGGTGTCGATGGACTGTGTCAGGTGGCCGTCGGCGTTCGCGATGACCAGTTTGCCGCCGACGAACGCCGCCAGTCCACTGCCGTCAGGCGCCCAGCTCATACCCTCGCCCGCCACGCCGCGAGCAATCTCGGTAGAGTGCGTCAGGTCGCTCGTTCTGGCCACGCTGATCGAGTCGAAACGGTCGTTCGAGGCGTTGGCGCCGGTGAGACGGCGAATGCGCAGGGCAAGGCGAGAGTGATCCGGCGAGAGCCGCAGTTCCTGCAGCAGCACCCCTTTCTCGCCGCCCTGGCTGTGCCAGCTGAGGAGCGGGTCGACGTGCGGCGAGCCACTCGCGCCAAAGGTAACGCGCTGTAGCGTTGCCTGATGCGGGAACCCGCCCGACCACTCCCCAGGTTCGCTGAAGATGAGTGTGTCGTTGTCCACCCAGGAGGCGATCAGTGGCACCGGCACCTTTGCACCCGCGGGCACACTCCAGCTGGCCATGCGTTGTGGCAACCCATCGACGCCACTAACTGACAGAGTGACACTGGGGCCGTCTGTCACGAAGTAGCTATAGCGCAGGCCGTTTGGCGAGAGCATTGGCTGGTGGTAGGCGGCGCTGGTACTGTTCCCAAGCTCGGCCGGATCGAAATCGGTCATGCCATAGGTCCCGTGGCCGCTGTCGCCGTAGATCGAGATGCGGCTGATCTCACCATTCGGGGTGGTATGGCGTTGCACACCAATCACGCCGCTGCTATCGGGGAGCCAACTTGGATCGATCGGCGCGCCCGCCATCTGTGGTGGCGTGATCGACGGATCGGGAAGTGAGACTGACATCGAAAACTGGTTCTGTTGATCGTAGGCCAGTAATCGGGCGCCATCCGGGCTCAGGCGACTGCTGGCGGTCAGGGATGGGACGTTCAGCGGCTTGCTTGGCGACTGAAACGGACCTGGCGTCGTTGTTTGTGCCGGTGGAGTGGCAGACAGGTCGCTCGATGGCAGCCACCCGATCAACGTGGCGGGCGTGAACTGATCCAGTAGCGGCCCGAGGGATTTGCCGTTCTGATCGTAGGCCAGGGTCACGTAGGAGATCACACTCGTCAAGGTGTTGAGCTGCTGCGACTTCGGAAGATAGAACGGCTCGACGTTGGTCAACGTCGGCACATCGCCCGTCGTGGTGCCCACGAAGACGATCGGCGACCAATCCCGCTGAACCGGAATGAGGCGCTCGAGGTCTCCTCCGTCGAGCAACTTCTGGGGCGTACCGCCAGCAACGTCGAGCCGCCAGTAGGCCCAGGGAGCACTCGACGTCCCCGTCGTGCCCTCGGCGTAGACGATCTGCTTGCCGTCGGGTGAGATGTTGAGCAGGCTGCCGAAGGCGTTGCCTGGTGCGCGATAGAAGGTGGTGACGTTTCCGTTGAGCGTCATCACGTCAAATGGGGTTTGGTTGGTGGCCGGGTCGACCAGACCACGTGCCCAGAAGACCACTCGCTGGCTGTCTGGCGTCCAGAGGACCGGCGAACCGCTGTTGACGAAGGTGACGTGCGCTTCCGATGCAGTCGGCTGGCCCAGTGTCTCGCCCTGAACCGGACGAATCTCTAGCGTGACCGTGCCGTCACCCGCGACGTGCTCGACCGCGACGTTGTGACCGTCCGGCGAGGCGTACACCGCGTCAACCTGCTCCTGCAGCAACACGTGTTGCGCGCCGCTCGTGATGTCGAAGGCGACTAAAGTCGATTGACTCGACAGCTGGGCGTCAAAGGTTGCCTGATCCTCACCGAGCTGGCGTAGCGGCCAGCGGCTGACGAGCACCTCGTTGGCGTTGAGCCAGCCAAGCAACTGATATTGACCAGATTGGTCGAGTCCCGACCATTCGCGCTGCTTCACCCCATCGAGCGAAAAGACGCGCAGCAGCCGGCCTTGTTGGGATGACGTGTAGGTCATCTCGGCGAGGTGCTTCTTGTCCGGCGAGAGCGCGACGCTAGCCGGGCTGTTGCTCGAATCTTCCGGGATCAGCAGACGGCGAATGCCACTACTCAAGTCAACCGCCTCGACGTTGCCGGATCGCGAGGTCTCGAGCAGCCAACCGCTGAAGGGCGGCGCGGCCGAATGGGTCGCCAGGAGTGGCACCGGCTTCTGCTGACCGCCGAACACCAGCCGCGCACCGGCGATTCCTGCTCCGGCTAGCAGCAGTACGAGCAGCGTGATTCCGCCCCACAGGAGTGCAGGGGACATCAGGAGCGGCCGTCCGGCCGACGTCGTCTCGGGCAGCAATGTAAGTTGCCGTTCGATCTCGTCGATTGATGCAAGCAGCCGCTCGTCGGTCTGTCGCGCCTGCGTCATCGCCAGCTGACAGCGACCGCAACCCTCCAGATGCTGCAACAGGGCAAGTCGTTGCAGTCGATCCGGGCTCGGATCGCGGTAGCGGCCGATCTGAGCCGCGAAGTCTGGGCATGGGCCGACCCGTGCCGGGTCGACCGCCTGACGCGCCTGTTGCAGCGCCTTGCCGATCTCGTCGGTCGAGCAGTGGAAGAGGCGCGCGAGCGTATCGACTTCCAGGTCGAGTCCCAGGTGCAGCGCAAGGGAGAGTGCTGGGACGGCACCTAATCGCGGACGCGGCCAAAGGGGAATCGCACCGGTGACACGGCCACGCCTGAACAGCACAAGCCAGCGGTCGGTGCTGTAGCTCGCGCGGGCCAGCCGCACCACCGGCGCCAGGGCTCCGTCGTCCCGTGGCTCGTCTGTATCAATCCTGGCCGCCAGCGCGTCCGCTCGCTCCGCTTCGAAGCAGAGCCGTAGCGTTGCGCGCAGACGTTGAACCTCTGGATGAGTTTTCGAACTGGCCCCTGTCATGAGTTGACGTGCTTCACCAGTTGCTCTTCACACGAAAAGTGCCCGTGAACCTGCATCAATCATCCTACAGAATCGCGGGTGCCCGCGAACAGCGTGAAATGCCTTACTCTGGGCTTAGCAGCGTCATTGGAATGCGGACCAGCCTCGAAGCATTCTCAATGCTCGATGTCGAGTCTGCTTAATCCCGCCCCTATGCTGGGATCATTGATCAACACGCTTCCTGACCCTGTTCGATGAATTGGCTCGGTAATCTGTTGTCGTTCGACCGGTGCCCCGAAGGGCTGAACTCATCGGAGATTCGACCAATCAATCACGCTGGGTTGCCAGATTCGTGGTGACTCAACCTGCTGGTGGTGATGGTTGAGACAACCGAGGAGTCGCGTTGACGGTGCTGAAGGCGGACACGGAGGCGTCAGTCCGCGCGTGTATCGACAAGGTGGCACGACTCGCGCGAATGGAATCGAGTCATGCTGGAACGATCGTGAACGAAGGAGACGTCATTTCATGGCTGATGCGCATCTCGATCAGGTTCAGGTTGTCACGCCGAGTGGCGATGGCTGCAAAGAGTGTCTGGAGTCAGGTGATAGCTGGGTGCATCTGCGGGTCTGCATGGTCTGCGGCCACGTCGGCTGTTGCGATAGCTCGAAGAACAAGCACGCCACCAAGCATTTCCACCAGACCGACCATGCAATCATGAAGTCGTTCGAGCCGGGCGAAGAGTGGGGTTGGTGCTACGTCGACGAAGCGATGCTGGATGGTTCCCGCTGGTCGATGAACGGGCCGCGCGCTCACTCCTGAGGCACATGCCCTGAGCGCAGCCGCTCGCTAACTTGACTTATTACGTGGCAATCGCGCGCCCGGCCCTGTACATTGTGTGCCAGCGACCACATGTGGGACGAGACACCGTGTATCAGGGGATTGGGTATGAACGACCGATATTACGAGATCGAGGGCGGTAAGCCCCTCCGCGGCCGCGTACGCGTGAGCGGCGCCAAGAATGCCGCCACCAAGCAAATCGTCGCCAGCATGCTTACCGACGAGCCGGTCATCCTGCACAACGTTCCACGCATCGGCGACACTGCCGTGACGCTCGATCTCTGCAGCAGCGTGGGCCTCAGTGCCCAGTGGGACGACGGCCGGCCCGGCACCCTGGCACTCCAGACGCCCAACGTCACCACGGCTGAAGTACCGCTCAGTTTCAGCGGTCTCAATCGTATCCCGATTCTGTTACTCGGGCCGCTCCTTCATCGCTATGGCAAAGCGGTGGTTCCGCTGCTGGGTGGCGATGCCATCGGTCGCCGTCCGGTCGATTTCCACGTGCATGCATTGGAACAGCTGGGCGCGACGATCTCCTTCGAGCATGGCCGCTACTATGCCAGTGCCGACCGCCTGCAAGGGACCGTCATTGAGCTTCCCTATCCGAGCGTCGGTGCGACCGAGAATGCGCTGCTGACCGCGGTGCTGGCTCGGGGGACCACGCTGATCAAGAATGCCGCGGTCGAGCCCGAGGTGATTGACCAGGTGATGCTGCTGCAGAAGATGGGCGCCATCATCTTCGTGGATACCGACCGCACATTGGTCATCGAGGGGGTCGATAGGCTCCACGGGGCTGAACATACGTTGATCAACGACCGGAACGAAGCCGCATCCTTCGCCATCGCGGGCATCATCACCGGAGGTGACGTGTTGGTCGAGGGGGCCGAGCAAGCGAACATGCTGACCTTCCTTAACAAGCTTCGTCAGGTGGGTGCCGGAGTCGAGTTCGTTCCGGACGGTATCCGCTTCTTCCATCCGGATCAGCCCCTCTCGCCGATCGCGCTCGAGACCGACGTCCATCCCGGCTTCATGACCGATTGGCAGCAGCCGTTCGTCATGCTGATGACGCAAGCTGAAGGGCTTTCAGTCGTTCACGAGACGGTCTACGAGAATCGTTTTGGCTACACCGAGACGCTGGTGCAGATGGGCGCCGAGATTCAGCTCTTTCGACAATGCCTGGGCGAAAAAACGTGCCGCTTCAAGAGCCGTGACTTCGCCCACAGCTGCGTGATCAAGGGACCGACCCCACTCTTTGCTGCCGACATCACCATTCCGGATTTACGGGCGGGCTTCAGCTATCTGATTGCCGCGGCGGTGGCCGAGGGCATTTCGCGCATTCGGGGCGTGCAGTATGTGGAGCGGGGCTACGAGCGGATCTATGAGAAGTTCCGCGGGCTTGGGGCGAACATCGAGCTGAAGACGGACGGGGTGTAACGACCTACACCCCGTCTCCGTAATCTCTCACTTTCAATGCACAGCTATCTCGATTATGACGAACTGGTGCGCGTGTGGAAGCTGGACGAGAACGGCGACGTCGTCTGGCTCGAGTTTGACGATGAGGTCGTCACGGACGAGAGCGTCGCGTTATTCGATGACGTATTCGACGATGTCGACGTGGTCGAGCCCGAGTTCTGCTGCACCAGCGCCGTGGTAGAGCCGCTGTTCGCGGTCGTCGCCGCGGTGGTCCCGGTATGCTGCGAGGCAAGCGCAGTGAAGGTGGCGACGCCGATGAAGCTTATTCCGATAAGCGTCTTGCGCAGCGACTTGATGCGTCGTGTCAGCATCTCGCGCTGGGTTGGTCCTACGTGCGGCGAGACCTTGCGGTCCGCCTGGTACCAGTCAGGCATTTGTGGTCGGTTCGGGGTAGCCATTGGTTTCGTCTTCTTTCTTTCTGCGTTATCGCGATCGGAGCGTCGTATTCAGCCGGTCATTCATCAGAATCCGTACCGGCTGGGCGGGACCCCAGCCAGCACGGAGTTGATAGGGATAGGAAGGTCGGGCACGGCAATTACGGTTTCAGGACGTGAGCGGTAAAGCGGCCAAAGTAGCGTGTCGTGTGCCCGCCGTTGGCGATCAACGTCTGCTCGATGATCGAACGTTGCTCCGGTTTGGGTTGCCGTACCAGCACCAATGCATGTCCGAGCTGCAGTTCCTGGTTGTAATCAGCTAGAATGTCGCGACCAGGACCGAACGCCAGCATCCAGCGAGAGATGCGCGAACCGATCTGTCGATTCGTTCGTCCCACTCCGAGACGACGCACTCCTTCGTTGCCGTAAAGAACCTCGATCACGTTGGGGTTGATCCCTGCTCCGACCAGCGTCAGCACGGTGCGATTCAAGCTCTTCCAGTCATCGACCACACTGATGAGCTGATTCATGGGATAGCCGAGAGTGTCGTTTGTGTCTGCTTCGGGAAGGATCATGGTTCTGGTCTGTTCGGTCTGCATCGGAGTCTCCAGTTGTTTCGTTTTCAACGTCAGCATCGCTGCCGACTCTATGGAAACATCTGGAGCTAAGAGCTTGCTGTGACTCAGCTTAGAGTTCTCAGAGAATTGGGGCTATCCGTGGTCCGGGTGCTGGCTCGCGTGCAGTTCCGGGTCGCTGAATCCTCAATCTTGCCGCATCAATCCACGCGGAACCCGGATAGAATTCATGGAGAAACCCAGACGTGGTTCTGACAGAATCCTTCGATGTGTGCTGTTGCCGGAAGCTACGGGAGGTCTGCCGATGACGATCAAGGCTACGGTCCTGGTGGAGAACTCGGTATTCGGGAACCTGGGAGCCATTGCCGAACACGGCTGGTCGGTCTGGCTCGAAACACCCACGGGCCCGTTCCTGTTCGATACGGGACAGGGCGATACGCTGCATCACAACGCTGCCTTCTTCGGCATCCCGCTCACCGAGGCGAACGCGATCTTGCTGAGCCATCATCACGTCGATCACACCGGTGGGTTGCTGGGTGCGGTGCGGACGCTACGGCAGCGTCCGGAACGTGATCACGTGTCGGTTTATGCTCATCCTGATCTGTTCAAGGACAGCTTTTCCGAGCGAAACGGGGAAATTAGCTTCATCGGTGTGCCGCATACGCGTAGCGCACTGGAGACTGCCGGGGCGGATTTCCGCCTGGCCACCGGTTGGCAAGAGATCGCTCCCGGGATGTCGATGACCGGTGAAGTTCCGCGCCGGATGGAGTACGAGATCGGCGACCTGGCGATGAAGCATTACGATTCGACCGGAGAACTGGTGGTTGATCCGATCCGCGACGACCAGACGATCGTCTTCGACACGCCTGACGGACTCTTCATCGTGCTCGGTTGTTCCCACGCCGGGCTCATCAACATCCTCGCCTATGTCCAGGAACAAACAGGAAAAAGCCGCATCCACACGATCATGGGCGGCACACACCTGGGACCGGTAGGTCAGGAGCAGGTGGACGAGACGATCGCCGCGCTGCGCCAGTTCGATATCGCTCGTATCGGCGTATCGCACTGCACCGGTCAGAAGGTCGCCGCACGTCTGGCTCACGAGTTCGGCGAGCGATTCTTCTTCTGTAGCGTCGGAACGGTGGTGGAAGTGTAGGCGCGGGCGAGTAGAAGGAATGGAATAGCCGAACGGATGTTTGTCCATGGCCGTGCCCGCCCACGTGACCTCATCGCCATTCACGGGCCACGGAAGGGACGTAGCAAATCCCCGGCTAATAAGTCGAGCGTCATTATGTGGACTTCGTCCGCTGGATGGCGGTCGGCGTCGAGGCGTCCCCACCGGTTGTCTCGCTACGGCAAGTTGGCGGTCCAACCGCGCTGCCGCCTCGCTCATCGCCGTCGAGTTTAGCCTCTCATCCTGAACTGACTGAACGTTGAACTACGTAGTCCGGCTTCCTCGTTGCTGGCTGCTACGTCATTCTGCGTAGTTTTGCCCGGCGAAAGCTCACCGGTGCGCCGTCTCGAAATTACGGCGTTCTCTGGATGTGTGTGTCGGACGAACCTCCTATGCTGAACGTGTCAGACCAATCGGACATCGCTGCTAGAACCATTAACCGGAGTTTGTTCCGGCTGACGATGGTCACGACTGTGTGTGAGTCGGAGACCAGGCTAATGGAACGGCGTGTAGCGCTGGGGTCTGTGAAGCAGCAGGCGGTCGATTTGGCCGCCGAAGTCATCGAACCGAGCGTTCCAGTTGTGGGTCGGCGAACCCGACCTGATCGGCCACGAAAGGAGCAACGTATGTTCGCCAATATCAACCACGCCACTGTCAGGTCCGCCGAGCATTTTCAGCGGGCTATGGACTCGTGGCACTTAGCGATCCAGAAGCAATCTGGTTTTCTGGGATTCCTCACGCTCAAGGAGCAGGAGCATCCCGATCGCCTGGTCATCGTGACGCTCTGGGAATCCCCAGCAGCAGCTCGTGAGTGGAATCAAAACTCGGATTTCGCCCACCTGCGCGAAACGGAAATCGCGCCGAACCTGAGCGACTGGACGTTCACCCCGACAACGGTCGAGGCAGCTGAGCTGCCGAAGGTCGTGGTCTGATCGGCCGCCGCCGCTTCGCTCCGCACTAATGAGAGGGATGTCCCCGGGCAAGGGCGCGGTCGTGGAGCCATAGGAGGAAAGGAACGATGTCAACCCAGATTGTTCCGGATAACCTCACCGATCTGGTGCGTGCGCAGGCCACGCACCGGCCCGGTGCCGTCGCCATCACGTTTGAGGGGCGGCACACCACCTATGCCGAGTTGGATCGGCACTCGAACCAGGTTGCCAACGGACTGCGCTCGATCGTCTCCAGCCCGGAGACGCGCGTCGCGTTACTCGCCAAGAACACGGACATCTTTTCCGAACTGTGGCTTGGGGCGATCAAGGCCCGTGACGTCCTGGTGCCGATCAACTGGCGTCTGGCGCCACCGGAGGTCCGCTACATCGTCAACGACGCCAAGGCAGCGGTCCTTTTCGTTGACAGGACTTCTTTTCGGTCGTCGAGCAGACGCTGCCCGAGATGCCCACGGTCCAGCAGGTGATCGCGCTCTCGGGCGAGCATCCGGTTGGGTACGGTACGACAACTGGCGCGACCGCCAGCAGGTGACTGATCCGATGCTCGCTTTCGCTCCTGACGACGTCGTTGCTCAGTTCTATACCAGCGGTACGACCGGCCATCCCAAGGGCGCCCAGCTCACACACCACAATCTGGTGACCGAGATGACACTGCTGAATGACGTGGTACCGAGCACGACCGACGACGTCATCCTTGTCTGCATGCCGCAGTTTCACGTCACTGGCTCGTTACTCGGGCTTTTTTCGCACGCCCGTGGGGCGCGTGCGGTGGTGATGCGCGATCCGGTTCCGGCTGAGATCCTGCGGCTCATTCCGGCCGAGGGAGTGACGGGAACCATCTTCGTTCCCGCGCTGATCCTCTTCTTGCTCCAGACTCCTGGGTGTCACGAAGCCGACTTCTCGACTCTGCGCTTCATCATCTACGCCGCCTCGCCCATCCCGCACGATCTCCTACGACAGGCTATGGCCACCTTCGGCTGCGACTTCATTCAGGTCTACGGTCTCACCGAGACGGCCGGAGCGATCACCGAGCTCTCGATGGCGGATCACCTGGCCGACGGCGGCGCACGCCTGGGCTCCTGTGGGAGGCCAGTGCACAACGTGGAGATTCGCGTGGTGGATGCCGTGGGACGGGATCTGCCCGCCCACGAGATCGGCGAGATCGTTGTCCGCGGACCGTACGTCATGCGCGGCTACTGGAATCTTCCCGAGGCGACGGCTGCCGCGATCCGTGATGGCTGGTTTCACACCGGCGACGCCGGTTACTTCGATGCCGACGGCTACCTCTACGTCTACGATCGGATCAAGGACATGATCATCTCGGGCGGCGAGAACGTGTATCCGGCCGAGGTCGAGAGCGCGCTCTTTGGCCACCCGGCAGTCGCAGACGTGGCCGTGATCGGAGTGCCAGACGAGCGTTGGGGTGAAGCGGTCAAAGCGGTGGTCGTGCTCAAGCCGGGTACGACCACGAGTGGAGCCGATCTGATCGCGTACTGCACGGGAGCGGATCGCTCACTACAAGTGCCCCAAGTCAGTGGAATTCGTGGAGGCGCTGCCGCGCAATCCGTCCGGCAAGATCCTTAAGCGGGTGTTACGGGAACCCTATTGGATCGGGCATGAGCGGAACATGAACTGACGCCATGCGACGTGTTGGGGCGATAGGGCGTCTGGAGGTGATTAACAGGGAAGACAACCGAGTTGTGCCGTCTCGTATTGATCTCTCGTCAGCGTAGTCAGCGTGGCTGTCCGGAACGGACTTTCCGGGCGAGTCGACATGAAGGGAGCGCTTCACATGGTTGGGTTGGTTCTTCGAGGACTGTTTCGGCCGGACGCCGGCGACGAGGTAATTCGGGTCTCGCAAGAGAGCATCGCGACGTTCCGACAGCAGGAGGGCTTTCAATCGGTGACCTACCTTTACGATCGTGCGTCCGGCATTGGCCTGGCCTTCACGCTCTGGGATAACGAGGCGCACGTTGCCGCCGCCCGTGATTGGCTGCAGACCTTTGCCCAGCAGATCGAACCGCTGCGTCTTGAGCCGGGGGCTCCTTTGGAAGCCATCGGCGCCCACCTACCGATCTTCGAGGTGGTTGCGCAAGGGTAGGAGGGAGAAGCCACAAGAGACGCGGTGTTTGGGCGACAACGACCGATATGACGGCGCGGTGATGTCAGTCGGCTTGGCTGGCGTGACGTATTTCGTTCAAGGAGAGCAAACAGATGAGCAGCACAACCTCCGTGCGTCAAGCGATCGATCAGGTTAATCGGCAGTTTGAGCAGGCCTTCAACCGGGGCGACACGGCTGGGGTCGCCAAGCTCTATACGGACGACGGACGACTGTTGCCGCCTGGTATGCCGGCAATGCAGGGGCACCAGGCGATCCAGCAGTTCTGGCAGGGCGGTCGGGAGATGGGTATCCAGCAGGTCGAGCTGCATACCGACTACTTTGAGCCACACGGTGAGCTGGCCTTCGAGATCGGGCACGCGGTGTTGCACATAACCGGTCCAGACGGTCAAGCCATGACCGATTCCCCCAAGTTCGTGGTGGTGTGGAAGCGGGAAGGTGGCACCTGGAAGATCGCGGTTGACACCTGGAACAGCAACGCCTAGCAAGTGCACGTGGAGACGGGCCGCTGCTTGCGAGAGGACCCTTTGCGGCCAAGGGTGGTGATGAAGTAGCTGAGGGGATGGTATGAAGAGTATGAACAGGGGAATCGCGCGCCGGGTTCGGCTCACCTTGGGCCGTCGACCAATCGCCGCGCTCGCGGCAATCGCCTTGCTGGCCCTGGCGCCACTGTCGGCGGCGGCGAAGCCAGAGCTATCCGACTCGTTCGCGCAGCTTGATCCCGCAGTCTGGTACGTGACCGATACGACGCACGCTCCGCGTGGACCGATGGACAATTGCCCGGGGCCGGTGAGCTGCGTTCCGGCGAATGTCTCCGTCGCCCACAGCGTGCTGGATCTCACCGTTCCCGCGCCGACACAGACTGATGGCACCTACTCCAACTTTCAGGGCGGGCAGATCGTCTCTCAGGCGACGTTCGATTTCGGGGTATTCAGCAGCCGCTTTGCTGCCGGTTCGTCCCAGCAGGCGATGAACGCGATGTTCCTCTACAACTTCGCCACCGAGGACGAGATCGACATCGAGGTCACCTTCGACGGCCACGACCATGACGGCTGTGGAGTCGATGGGACAGCTTCCAATCGCTGGGAGGTCTGGTTCACCGTCTGGCAGGGAAACGGGACAGGTTCAACCTGTGTGGCGCATCAGGAGTTCCCGCTCAGCGACGCGAGCAGCTTCCACGACTACACCATCGATTGGCAGCCGACTGGGATCGCCTTTTCGGTGGATCACCACCAACTCTGGAGCGCTCCACCGCTCGATGCGACCGGGATGCATCTGGTGCTCAATTCCTTCCAACCGAACTGGAAGCTAAACGGCTATCAGGGGCCAGCACCTCAAACGTCGACGATGCGCGTGACAACGGCACGGGTTACGTCGGGGTCCCCCAATCACCACCGACGCCACGATGGTCACGTTCACGACCAACAAGATTAGTTACGAAGGTGGGTCCGGCTTGTTTGGAGCCTGTTTCAAGCTTTGCCCGCAACGGGCAGCTTTGGTACTCACTGGGACCGGATTTGGAAATGGACGATGAGGGGTTGTCGGCCAGTGCCAAACACGACCAGAAGATGGGTTTCCCGGATGAGCGCAGGCCCTTCGACAAGGGAAGCGAGGAGATCAATGCACCACCATCGTCCATCATTTCGCGTCGTCCTTCTTACTGTCATGCCATCAATGATTCCGCTCATTGAGAATATCCTGCGTCGGAAGGGGCACCGATTGGTCGGCGTCGTTTCCGCACCCGGGCCGCGAACCCGGCGCACCGACGACTACCTCGAGGTTGGCCAGTATGCGCGGCCCGGGCTGGACGTCATCGTCTCGAATTACCCGAACCGCTGGGCCGACATGATTCGCACGCTCAGGCCGGATCTCATCGCCTGTGCTGGCTTCAACTGGAAGATTCCAGTCGAGGTGCTTCAGTTAGCCCGGTTCGGGGCAATCAATGGACACGACGCCCTGCTACCGAAGTATCGCGGTCGCAACGCGACCGGCTGGGCTCTCCGCAATGACGAGCCCGGGTTCGGTGTCACCGTTCACTACATGACTCCCGAACTGGATGACGGCCCGATCCTCAGCCAGGTTTCCATCCCGATCACCGACGATGACCTCAGTTATGAGAGTATCCGCCCTCGGTTCCTAGCCGCGGCGTCGGAGGCGCTGCTGGATGCACTCGATCGCGTCGCTGCCGGCGATCCGGGCAGGCCACAGGACGAGTCACAGGCGACCTATGCCGGGGGCGCCTTCGAGTCCGAATGGCGTTTCATCGATTGGTCGAAGACAGCGCGTGAGATCTTCGTCCAGATTCGTAGTTGGTGTGGCATGCGGGATGTGCCAGTCGGCGCGATCGGCACGATCGACGGCCGCAGCATGCTGCTCACTAAATCCAGGCTCGTCGACGAGCCTACGAGCGGTTTGGTGCCCGGCTCGGTGATCCATGTGAACGAGAATGGAACCTTGATCCAATGCGGTGACCGGCCCCTCCTCGTTCTCACGGCCGCGCCGGTCACCGACGCGGTCGATGAGCCCGTTGCGGTCGGGGAGAGCGAGGGGATGGCTCGGCGATCAGTGGCGCCATCCTGGCGGGATTCTCAGTCGTGATGAGTGAGTGGTGGTGGTCGTACCTTGGCGGACGTGCCCAGCAGTGTAAGATTGAGAATCCCGTGAGCACGCCGCCGATTGCCGGAGGCCAGCCGAAGGTCGAGCGTCCCAGCAGAATGCCGGATAAGAGCGCCCCTTCGTCGCGATCGCCATGGCCGCATTCCCACCTCCCGAGCGAATCTCGCTTATTTTGTCCAACCTGAAAAACGCTCTGGGAATGGAAAGGAGTAAAGCGCTGCATGGCGGTGGGGAACGCGTCTCTGGCACCCGTGGTAGTGGGCGGCTGGTTAGGGTGACTTCGTCCGTGCGATCTCGACCGGCGCCGAAGCGTTGGCGTCTGGGTTCGTGACTTCTTCCGGTGGGCGCACTTTGACGAACATACCGAGCAGCGTCAGATCGTAGATTCCCTTGAGTACGCCGCCGATCACCAGCGGCCAGCCGAAAGTTGAGAGTCCCAGCAGATAGCCGGAAAGGAGCGGGCTGCTTGCTGCCGCCAGGCTACGGGGCACCGACGTCACGCTGGCCGCGGCGGGTCGCTCGGCCGGAGTCACCACCGCCATCACGTAAGAATTGCGCGTTGGCACATCCATCTGCGACAGCATGCTACGCAACAGCAGGAACATGATCGCCAGCGGCAGATTTGGCATGAAGGCGACCAGTACCAGGAATGCGTTTGAGGGAAGATGGCTGAAGACCATCGTCTTGATGAGCCCGATGTGCCGAGAGATCCAGTCAGCCACCAGATACGAGAAGGCCGAGAACACGCCGGTCCAGAAGAAGATGGTGCCCGCTGTCGCGACCGACAGATGGAAGCGGTTGAACAGCCAGAGGGCCAGCAGCGCCTGTACCACGAATCCGCCACCGAAGGCATCCAAACTGAACAGCGCCGCAAGCTTATAGACGATCCCTCGAGACTGGCTCAGTGGCTCGGCGGGTGTATCGATGCCCGGTTCGATGCCAGGGGACAGCCGCCGGTACAGAAAGAGCGCGATGAGCGCCAGCAGCGCGTAGAGCAAGAACATGCCCTGGACAGCTCGCGTGAAGCTGACGCCTGTCTGGTTCGCGATCAGTTCCGGCACGCCAGCGAAGAGCGCGCCACAGGCCGCAACGAGTGAGGCCACCAGGCTGTACCGGGCGAAGAGAGCCGTCCGCGAGCGGTCGCCGACGGTCTGGGGAATGACCGCCTGTTCCAGCGGCAGGAAGACGCTCACGTCGCCGGAGGAAGGATTCAGCGTCCCGACAAGCGCGACGAGAAGCAGCGGCCAGAATTGATGAACGAACGCGAAGCCGATACCGGTCGCCACCATCAACACAGCCGCGCTTAGCAGCATGCTGCGTCGTTTGAGGCGGAAGGCGACCAATCCAACGATCAGCGTGAGTGCCGCCGAGCCCAGCAGCGTGGTGGTGGTAATGGCGCCGATGCGGAAGCCGGAAAAACCCAAATCGGTGAGATACAGGGGCAACAGAACGCTGATGAAGCCGTCGCCGAACGACCGAACCGCTCGGGCCGTGATGAGCGTTGCGGCGTCGGGACTGGTCTCTGCCGGAAGGAATCGCCAGGATCTGCGGGCAATCCGATTCCTCAGTCCCACCCTTCACCTTCGCAATCCCGAGGTTCTGCTTGCCAACCGGGCGTTAATCGCCCAACATCGTCTCACTATACGGGCAGTATAGCGGCTAGATCGACGGAGTACGGAGGTCGGTGCTGCCCACCGGTCCATCCGTGATCCGCAATCACCCTTGAATCAACCTATTCCGAGTTGGCTGCCAGGCTGCTGGAGACGTGAAGTTCCGCAGTATCTGGGCTACCGGCGGAGCGCCCGTATATCGTGCTCATCCCCGCAACTGCTGCCTCCATTTGCTGGCGCACTTCGGGTGGTTCGAGCACTTCGGCATCCGCGCCCAGCCGCAGCAGGTCCATGTGGCCGTGCTTGAGTGATTCGACCGGGAGTATCACGGTGACCCATCCATCGGCGTCGGCTGACCCAGCGCTTTCGGCTGCGATGCGTCCGGCGACCTGATTGAAGAGGTAGGGGAGTAACTCACGCCCGCGCGGCGAGACGCGCAGCGTCACGTCGTATTGGTAGAGTCGCTCCTGGAATTGCTCGCTCCAGGTGTGCCAGAAGGTTGCCAGGTCGAAGTCTTCCGGCCGTTCGAAGCATTCGTCGAGCACCTCGAGTTCGAGGATTCGAGATGCACGATAGGTGCGCAGTTGTCCGGAGGAGCGCGCCACCAGATACCAGTTGCCGGCTTTGAGCACCAGCCCGAGCGGTTCGAGGGTGCGTTCCACTTCACCACGCCAGCGACGATAGCGGACGTGCAACTGTTGCTGGTTCCAGACCGCATCAGCTACGGTGGCGAGATAGGGTAGGCGCTCACCCTCCTGGAACCAACTCGGCGCGTCCAAGTGAAAGCGCTCGCTGATGCGTCCGGCGCGCGATTGCAGCTCCGGCGGCAAGGCAGCCAGCAGCTTCAGCTGTGCCGTGGCCAGCACCGTTCCCAGTCCCAGTTCCGCCGCTGGTCCCGGCATGCCCGCCAGGAAGAGGGACTCGGCTTCGTCTGGCGTCAGACCGGTCAGGCGGGTACGGTAGCCATCGAGCAGCTGGTAGCCGCCTGCCGGGCCACGATCGCCATAGACCGGGTACACCCGCCGCGCTGAGGGATTCGACGTCGCGGTAGATGGTGCGTACCGAGACCTCAAGCTCGCGACTGAGCTCCTCGGCGGTCATCCGTCCGCGCGTCTGGAGCAGCAGAAGAAGCGACAGCAGACGACTCGCTCTCATGGCGACAGTCTATCACCAATTCCTGACGGAAACTGTCAGGTTTTGCCGTTAGTATGTGAGGACCGGTTGATAGCCGATGGTGACCGGTACCGATCCGTAGTTTGAGAGGAAACCAGATGAGCATACATGCGTCAGGTGGTGTCGAGACTCGCAGTTGGGATGAGCAGGCGATTGAGGAGCCAGAAGGTGGCACGAAGCTGACTCGGGTGAGAGCGACCAACACTTTCAGCGGAGATATCGAGGGTGAGAGCGTGGTCGAGTACTTGCTGGCCTACGCCAATGATGACTACTGCAGCTTCGTCGGCATCGAACGCGTAACCGGGCAGATTGGCGGACGATCCGGCAGCTTCGTGCTGCAACAGCATGGCACGTTTCAGGATGGCGGCATCCAGATCAGCTGGTTTGTCGTGCCCGGCACGGGGAGCGGCGAGCTGGGCGGTTTACGCGGTGAGGGCGGCTACGTCTGGAACGGCGAGCACGGCGTTCCGGCGCCATTCACCCTCGACTATGACCTTGGTGAATGACCTGACCAAACCCGGGCGGCGCTACGTGCGCCGTCCTGTCCGCATCACGTTTGTTCGGGAGTTGGTCGAAGGGCCGGATGGCCCAACGGTTGATACGGATTTGACACAGGTTCCTGGCGGAATCTATGACTGTCGCGCGATCGACGGACTAGCCTGGGAGCGGATTGCATCACGCTCTGCTCGTGCCCGTTACGAGGCAGTGATCAAGGATGTTGACACGTCGATGACTGGCACGAGCGCCGCTGCCACGCGAGAGGTACGGTCGTTATGCTTCGGCCACGACATCGACCAATGGCGTCGATCACCGGGCTAGCCAGAACCGCGGTCTTCTTCCTGAAGGTCCTGCCGATGCTCCCCTCCCGGCTGATAGACTGGCTCACTCCGAACCCGATCATCGAAGACGTCTGTTACCCGACCGCAACTGGCCAGACGCAAGGGCAACTGTATCGTCCCGACAGTCGTGGCCCTCATCTAGGAGTCGTCGTCTGTCTCGGTGTCGTGCCCTTCGGTGTCGATCATCCACAGGTGCCGCGCCTTGGCGAGGCATTGGCTCGGGCCGGATTTGCAAGCCTCCTCTATTGGTCACCAGCCATGCGGGACCTTCGGCTGGCACCGGAGGATGTCGAGGGAATCGCGCGAGCCTATCGCTGGATGATCGACCTTCCCACCGTCGACGCAGCGCGGAGCGGGCTGATCGGTACCTGTGTTGGCGGCTCCTTCGCACTGATGGCTGCGGCGCATCCCTTGATTCGCGATCGGGTGAACTTCGTAACCGCCTGGGCGCCCTACGCTTCGATGCGGACGCTCGGCTGCGATATTGCCAGTGGCAGCACGCTCGTCGGAGCGGAACGGCAGCCGTGGGAGGTCGATCAGCTGACTCGCAAGGTCTACGTTCGCTCGCTGACCGCGGTTCTGGATGTAAATGAAGCAGAGATACTGCGTGACGCTTGCGCTGAGCGTGAGTCACTCCTTGAACCTGATACGCTGTCGGAGCGCGGCCGACTTGTCTATCCCTTGCTCACATCGCTCGACGTCCCGTCGGCACAGGCAGCCCTTGAACAACTACCACCCGACATGCAGCAGCGGCTGGACGCGATGTCTCCGATCGATTACGTCAACGATCTTCACACCCCACTCATCGTGCTAGCGCATGACTGCGACGATCAGGTCATTCCGATTGGGGAATCACGGCGGCTACGGGAAGCCCTTGCCGCTCACGCTGGGCTGCGTTACACCGAGTTCACCATGTTCAAGCATTTGGACCCAACGAAGGTCAGCATGTCCGGACTCTCGTTGGCTCGTGAGTTGGTCCGTTTCTTTCTCTCGGTTTATCCGATCTTCCGGCAGTCCGCGGCCCGATCACCGGATCGAGTTCATCACGAGCCACCGAGCGGCTTACCTCACACCACCAGCACTTCAAGTGGATAGACGGCGTTGTTCCCCATGCCCTGGAAATTCCAGAACGGCTCGCTTGGTTGGGTGGCGCCGGCATCGTCCGTGGCGCGGACGTAGATCTGATGCGATCCGGGGAGTGCATCCCATTCGAAGCTCCAGCCACGCCAGGCAAACTCTGAGAGCGGTCGTTCGAGCTCGGCGTCGCTCCAACCCGATCCGTCGATGCTCACCTCGACGCGGGAAATCCCGGCACGACCAGACCAGGCACGTCCGCGAAGCGGCACGAGACCGGCTCTGACCACGCGGGTACGTGTGGTGAAGTCGGGAACGCCGGGTGGAATTGCCAGCGCACGCGGCTTCTTGAGCGTCACCGGTGCACCTGGATCGTCGGCGGACTGCGCGTAGCGGTAGGACCCGGTCATCTGGTAGCCGGTGAATGGTGACGCCACCGCTTCGATCGAGCTCAGCCACTTGACGCTGGCCATGCCGTACCAATCGGGGACGAGCAGTCGCAGTGGAAAGCCATGTTGCGGCGGCAGCGGGTCGCCATTCATCTCGTAGACCAAGAGCACATCGTCGCGCAGCGCTTCCTCGATTGAGAGGCTGCGTTGATAGGGTTGTACTTCGCCGCCTTGCACGCCCCAATCGAATCCGGTGAAGACGATCTCGACGGCGTCTGCGGCCAATCCGGCATCACGCAAGACGCCGTTCAGCGGCGTGCCAGTCCATGCCGCGGTGCTGACCCCCTCGGTGAACCAGGGCTGCGTGGTCGAACGGGGCGAGAGGAGCGCCCGGCCATTGCCCGCGCACTCCATGGTCACGGGGAGTGTGAGTGCTGGACGTGTTCGCAGTTCTTCCAGCGTGAGGTTGAGTGGGGTCGTCACTAACCCTCCGACTGTCAGGCGCCAATCGTCGAGCGTTACCTCGGGAAGGTCGAAATGGATGATCAGGTAGTGGAGACCCGTCGGTGTGAGCGGATAGCGCATCGCCTCCAGCGGGATACCCCGATTGCGGATCGCCAGTTGCACTTCTTCTCGATAGAAGAGATCGTCTGAGCGCTGGTCGCTGCCGTCGCCAACTACTGGCAAGTTCCCAATCCTGGTTTGGTGAATGGGCCGCGATGAAGAGAGATCCCGCATGCGTTGCCCCTTTCGTTCGCTGGATGTCCGATTCCGGCGAATCCGTGCCGTGTTCGATCACTAGTCGCAGAGAACTGGTGCTCTTCCAGCAATATTAGTGCCGATTCGATGTCTACGCGGGAGTGGTGCGGCTCCGGAATTGATGCATCGGAGTCCCGCTGAGATGCGGAGATCGACGATAATGCGTTTGGGAGTTGCCGTAGGCGTCGTCCTCAGTCATAATCGTCACCCGAGGGACAACACTGTTCCCGGGAGAAACTGGGTGAATCGTTCCGCCGGTGCTATGCCGGTGACTTGGCGTCTCATTCCAGCGGGTCGATCGCAGGTTGTTGAGGGGGTGTCGGGCGTGAAGAACATTTGGGAACAGTCCATCGCAATACCGATCGGGGTCGCGATTGCAGTTGCGGCGGGGATCGTCGCCATCGGCGAGGCGTATCTGGCGTTAGGTGACGCGGCCATTATTCTGGCAGTCGTGCTGATGTTTGGAATCGTGGTTGCCGCGGCCTATTTCTCGAGCCGTCCCGAGCCCGAGCCGTCGGAGAGTTCTTTCGGAACTTCCATTTGGGGCCAGGCCATTGCCATTCCGATCGGCGTCGCGGTCGTGGTTGGAGCCTTCATCGTCGCGATCGGCGAAAGCTACCTCTCATTGGGTGATTCGGCCATTATTCTGGCAGTCGTGTTGATGTTCGGCATCGTTGCCGCGGCAGCCTTCTTCAGCAGCCAGTCCGAATACCCGAGCGAGGAAGAGTAATCCTCGTCAACCCCGTTCGACGATGGAATCACTTGAGGCCGTTGTCATGACCGATCTGCGAAACAAGGTCGCGCTCGTCACCGGCGCCGGTAGCGGCGTCGGCCGCGCGGTGAGCTTGGGGCTGTCTAGCCTTGGCGTGGTGGTGGCCCTCTGTGGACGTACTCCCGAACCGCTCAAATCCGTCGCTGATGAGATCGAATCTGGTGGCGGTCGCGCACTGGTCCTTCCAACTGACATTGGAGATGAGGAAGCCGTAGGGGTCGCCTTCGAGCGTCTCCACGACGCGTTTGGCGGCGTGGACTTACTGGTCAATTGCGCCGGTGTCGGCATCTATGGGCCGGTCGAGAGCTACCGCATTGAGGACTGGCGCGAGACGATGGAGACGAACGTCACCGGCCTGTTCCTCTGCAGCCGGGCGGTGCTCGCCTCAATGCGCCAGCGCGGCGGCGGACACATCATCGCCATCTCATCTGGTGCCGGACGGCGTGGCTACGGTAATCTCGCCGCCTATTCCGCGTCCAAGTTCGCTGTGATCGGCTACATGGAGTCGTTGGCTGAAGAGGTCGGCGGCGACGGCATCAAGTGCACCACCATCCTCCCGGGCAGCATCCTCACCGACTTCGGTCCGCAGAGCCTGGAAGAGAAGCGGGCGAGCGACAAGAAGTACCTGCTGCCGGAAAACGTAGCGGAGGCCATCATCCACGTGCTGCAGCAACCCGCCCACGTCTGGACCCAGCAGGTCAACGTCTGGCCGTTCTAGAGCTGGTCAATTATGTGGCAGACACACAAGTTGTGTGAGGAAGCACGCAACGACCAAGACAGTGCAACAGGATGATGCTTGGCGATAGAAGCAGTTGTATCAAGAGATTGACCGCCGCATGGAGTTGACTGACAAGGCTGGCGGCCGGAAAGGGCCTATATTACTTCACGTGAATCTTCACACAGGTATTCAGCGAGTCGTTCATCTACTCGTCGAGCGTCGCTCCAACTCT
Organism: uncultured Chloroflexia bacterium; assembly: GCA_963782955.1. Lineage (GTDB taxonomy): Bacteria > Chloroflexota > Chloroflexia > Thermomicrobiales > Thermomicrobiaceae > CALAGB01. The sequence goes on from CAWALJ010000008.1 coordinate 216,661, forward strand.
TTGGTGACGCCGGGAGCTGAATCGCAGCGAAAGTATTGAGTCGACGCACGCACCGACTCGCGGACGATGAGATCGCGGGCCACTTGACCACCGGTTCAACTGTGAGCGCCAAATAGTTCTGATGCAATCCTCGACGGTAACGCCGAGTTTCGGCGATTGGGAGCCACTTCATTCATTTCGGGAAGCGCGCCGATTCAGACTGCAACAAATCTGGATCCGGCTTGTTCTCAGATGACCATATGTTCTTTGTTCACTGACCTTCGTCACGTCGCGCGTCGGGTCTGACATCATGATCGTGGTCGTGACCGGCTCCCCGAAACCTGATCCACCGAGAACGTTAGAATTGACGAAATTTTCTTGAAAGGAATCGGAGGATCAGCATGCGGGCATCTCGATTCACGGAACAGCAGATTGTCGCGGCACTACGGCAAGCGGAGAGCGGCACTCCGGTCGTCGAGGTCTGTCGCAAGCTGGGCATTGCCGAGCAGACCTTCTACCGCTGGAAGCGGAAGTTCGCCGGGATGGGGATCGCCGAGCTGCGGCGACTGCGGGAGGTCGAGGACGAGAACCGGCGGTTGAAGCAACTGGTGGCCGACCTCACCTTGGACAAGCAGATGCTGCAGGAGGCACTCCGAAAAAACTGGTGAAGCCGGCCCAGAAGCGTGCGGTGGTGCAGTTCTTTCGGGTCGGCTATCAGGTGAGTGAACGACGAGCCTGTCAGGTGGTGGGGATGGCCCGATCGAGCTATCGCTATCGCAGTCAGGCAGGGGACCAGGCGCCTCTTGCGGCGACGGCTACGAGAGCTGGCGGCCGTGCGGGTGCGCTACGGCTATCGTCGACTGCACGTGCTGTTACGGCGCGAGGGTTGGCCAATCAATCACAAGCGCGTCTACCGGCTCTACCGGGAGGAAGGGCTGATGATCCGGACCAAACACCGCAAGAAGCGGGTCAGCCTGCCGCGGGTGACCCCAGCTCCAGCCACGCGACCCAACGAGCGCTGGAGCATGGATTTCCTGTCCGATACCCTGGTCCACGGTCGGTCCTTCAAGGTCTGTACGTTAGTGGATAACGTGAGCCGTGTGAGCCCCGGAATCAAGGCGGATTTCTCGATCAAAGGGGGCGACGTCGTGGCCTTCTTGGATCAGCTCAAAGCCAGGACAGGGCTGCCAGAACGATTGGCGGTGGATAATGGTCCGGAGTTCATTTCCAAGGCCCTGGACGCCTGGGCCTACCAGAACAAGGTCACGCCTGGAGTTTTCGCGTCCTGGCAAGCCAACCGACAACGCCTTCGTCGAATCGTTCAATGGCCATTTCCGAGAGGAATGTCTGAATCAGCACTGGTTCGAGAGCCTCGCCGAGGCACAGGAGGTGATCGAAGCCTGGCGAGTGGAGTACAACGAAGACCGGCCTCATCGGGCTCTGCAGCAGCAAACGCCGCAGCCTTCCTGGCCAGCTTGGAGCCGCTTGAGAAGGCGGCGGACTAACCTATCAGGTGGACCAATCTGGGGGTCCGGTCAGCGATTGGCGTGAATAAGACCATAAGTTCATCGAACTTCCAGTTGCCTGATTCACGCACCATCCGTACGGACACATCGTAGCTGTAGACATCCGTCGGTGACGTAAAGTGCGATCCGGAGTAGAAAATAGTCATCTTGAGTGTCACTTCAGTTTCGTTTCCTTCCGAATGGTACTTTGAGATATTGCTTTCGTTATCGTGTGTAGAGAATCTTCTGCCACAGATTAAGTATTTGTCCACTGGCATCTGAGCTTGTGCTTCAGTCGTAAAGAATCCGTATGCCAATCCATAATCAGATTTGTCGGTAGCCGCGAGATATTCCTCAACGGTATTCCCTGGCGTTCCCGGATCAAAGTGCATCTGCGGATGGTGGAATATCAGGTAGAGGGCGATACTCCCAACGACACATGCTGTCAGAGCCAACGCAGTGACGATCCCGAGTGTTTTCAACGCGGCGCGCATTCGCACCTCCTTATGGTAGCGAACGATCGTTCGTCGAAGGAGAGCATCGATGCGCCGAATTCATCCTATCAAGTGCCCATGCACGAACAAGCGTCTATTGTTACAGGACCAATACAGTTGAGCTGTCACGATTCCAAACTCATACACAAATTGACATTTGTCCCCCGAATATTGGCGAGGAGAGAGACCGGTCGATATCGCGCTTCCAGGGAAGCGCGAAGTAGTCATCGATGGTACTGGTCGTTTTGCAACGGCAAACGACTGATGCTCACCCCCGTTACAATCTCGCGTACCACTTCATCATATTCACAAATCAGCGGACTTCACCCTTTGGCAGGCAGTATCAAGCATCGGCATCTGACGCACACGAGCACGCAGATTGGATTTGGCATAGTAGTCACACCCTCTGCCGCGGACCGTTCTGACGAATCCGTTGACTCAACCACCGATTCCACCGCCACTCAGACGTGCAGCGCGTGCACCGCACACGGTGGTTGTCACAGGTTTGTTACGGTGCCCGGCATTCTGTAATGTGACCGGTATGATTCTCTCATTGCCCCAGTGGTACGGTAGGGATTGGTCAGGTTCGCCGGGATTTCCAGCTATCAATGCGAGCGAACCCTACCAACAAGTGAATTCCGGCCGGGCCTCCGCTCAAGCATCGAGTCACTACCATTCAGACGCTCACGCTACGGGGCATACCATGCACGCATGCGTGACCAGCTTTCAGGTCAAATTGGGGAGCGGCGATGCGGTTGCCGATCGAATGGCACAGGTGACGGCGGCGATGATAGCTGGTGAGCAACTGGGCCTTCGCGCCAGATATGGTTTTCTCGATCGATCAACCGGTGATGCCATGCGCATCTCAATGTGGGAGACCGCAACTAACCTGGAAAGTGACGAGATCCGCGGAGCAAGCCAGCCGACTCTGTGTGCTCTGATACCTCATCTGGTCGGTTGCAACATTCGGGACATCTTCGACGTGGTCGCGGATCAGCCCAGTCCATGAATGCTGCTCGTTTTCGGCCTTGAGGACGTTCGGACCTGGCTCCTGTGACTTTGGTCGTCCGGATCGGATACGAATCGGCCCATAACCAGTTCGCAAAGGCACGGAGCCGGTTTCATGAGCATTGATCGCACGTGAATCGAGGCGCAACATAGGGGTATGGCGATCGTGGAGCGGCGGAGTCGTTGGATGTGCAGGTTAGAGGAGTCAGTGAACTCAGAGCCTGATCCCTGGCGGAGTGATCGTCGCGCGACCGATTCAAAAGGCGGCTGCATCGTTTGGCGGCCACCGCGCGAGATCCAAACATTACCCGAGATTAAGACCCATCCTGGAGCGGTCGTCCGCAGCACATGGACGACAGGCCACGGCGGTCACCGGCACAGAGAAGAGGAACGCTGAGTATGGTAGGCATGCGACTCTCGAATCTCACACCGATGGTCGATCTGCTCGCGCAGCCCGGCACCGGGCCGGTCCGCGAGCGGCGTCCGGTCTATGTCGACCTGCTCCCACCGTGCAACCAGGCGTGTCCGGCGGGAGAGAACATCCAGGCTTGGCTGGCCCTGGCGCAAGAGGGGCGCTATCGCGAGGCGTGGGAGATATTGGTGCAGGACAACCCATTCCCCTCAGTGCACGGTCGCGTCTGTTATCACCCGTGCGAGACGGCCTGTAACCGTCAGGAACTCGACGAAGCCGTCAGCATTCACGCGGTCGAGCGCTTCCTGGGTGACCGTGCAGTCGAAGAGAACTGGTCGTACAAGATCGACGCGCCCGCGACCGGCAAGCGCGTGCTGGTTGTCGGCGCTGGACCTAGCGGTCTGTCCGCTGCTTATCACCTGGCTCGGCTGGGCCACACGGTGGAGATTCACGAGGCCGGACCGGTACCAGGTGGCATGCTCCACTTCGGAATCCCTGCCTATCGTCTGCCGCGCGCGGATTTGCTGCGGGAGATCACGCGTCTCGAGACCATGGATATCCGTATCGTGCTCAACCACAAGGTGGAAGACCTCATAGAAGAGAAGAACCGGGGTCACTTTGACGCGGTCTTTGTGGCTATCGGCGCCGGTGTTGCCAAGCACGTGGACATCCCCGCACGCGACGCGGTCCGGGTGCTCGATGCCGTTTCTCTGTTGCACGACGTAAGCGGTGGCGATCCGCCGCTCCTTGGCCGCCGAGTCGTCATTTATGGTGGTGGTAACACGGCGATGGATGCCGCACGTACCGCGAAGCGTCTGGGTGCTTCCGAGGCACTCATCCTCTACCGTCGCGACCGGGCTCATATGTCGGCCCACGAATTCGAAGCTGACGAGGCCCTCGAAGAGGGTGTCAAGATCAAGTGGCTGACGACGATCAAGGAAATCGTCGGCCCCGAGCTCACCGTCGAACGCATGGAACTCGATGACCACGGCCGACCGCAGCCAACTGGCACGTTCGAGAAGCTCAGTGCGGATGCGGTGGTGTTGGCACTCGGTCAGGAGACCGACAGTCGTTTTCTCCGCCAGGTACCAGGAATCGAGGTTGGAGCGGACGGCGTAGTGACCGTAGGTCCCGACCTGATGACCGGTTGCCCAGGCATATTTGCCGGCGGCGACATGGTGCCGAGCGAGCGCACCGTGACGACGGCAGTGGGGCATGGGAAGCGGGCGGCGCGCTCCATTGATCGATGGTTACGCGGCCAGGACGCCCAGTTGGCAGCGAAGCACCCGGTGGTCACCTTCGATATGCTCCACTTGCCCGTCTACAGCGACGCCGAGCGCCGGACACAATCGGCCCTGCCCCCAGCGGAGCGGACAACGGGTTTCGCCGAAGTTACGGCTGGTCTCAGCGAAACAGAGGCCATGTATGAGGCACAGCGCTGTCTATCGTGCGGTAACTGTTTCGAGTGCGATCAGTGCTATGCAGCCTGTCCCGAACTGGCGATCGAAAAACTCGGCCCTGGCTTGCGTTACCAGTTTCTCTACGATCGCTGCACGGGCTGTGCGGTTTGCTTTGACACCTGCCCATGCCATGCCATCGAAATGGTCGCGGAACCGGCGATGAGTTGAGGAGATTTTCAATGCCGAGCGAACGCGCCGGACGTCCAACCGATGTAACCACGACCATGGACGGCAACACGGCAGTGGCGCACGTGGCCTATCGGGTCAATGAAGTCTGCGCGATTTATCCAATCACACCGTCCTCGCCGATGGCCGAACTCGCCGACACCTGGTCATCCCAGGGGCTGACTAACGTTTGGGGGAGTGTTCCGGTCATCCAGGAGATGCAGAGTGAGGGTGGCGCCGCAGGAGCGGTGCATGGAGCGTTGCAGTCAGGCGCGTTGACCACGACGTTCACGGCATCCCAGGGCCTGATGCTGATGATCCCGAACATGTTCAAGATCGCGGGCGAGTTGACCGCAACGGTCTTTCACGTGGCGGCGCGTGTGGTCGCGACGCAGGCGCTCTCGATCTTCGCCGATCACTCCGACGTGATGGCAACTCGCACCACGGGATTCGCGCTGCTGGCGTCCGGGTCGGTTCAGGAGGCTCATGATGCCGCTCTGGTTGCCCAGGCCGCCACACTCGAGTCGCGCGTGCCATTCCTGCACTTCTTCGATGGCTTCCGGACGTCCCATGAGCTCAACACGCTCACGTTGCTCTCCGACGAGCAGATCAGCGCACTGATTGATCCAGAACTCATACGTCGTCACCGTGCCCGCGCGCTGAGCCCTGAGCACGCGTTCATCCGGGGCACAGCCCACAACCCCGATACCTTTTTTCAGGCGCGTGAGACGGCAAATCCATACTATGCGCGGGTCCCCCAAATCCTGCAGGAGACGATGGATCGCTTCGCTGCACTGACCGGCCGGGCATACAAGCTCTTCGAGTATGCGGGACCTGCTGACGCCGAACGCGTCTTGGTGTTGATGGGCTCGGGAGCGGAGACCGCGCGCGAGACGGCGGCCTTCCTGCAGCAAACTGGGGAAAAGGTTGGCGTGTTGCAGGTGCGCCTGTACCGGCCGTTCTCGGACGAACATTTCCTCGCCGCTTTACCGGAATCCTGTCGCTCGGTCGCGGTGTTGGAGCGGACCAAGGAGCCGGGCGCGCCGGGAGAACCCCTGTATCTCGATGTCGTGACAACCCTTGCCCAGGCCGTCGCTTCTGGCCGGAGGGCAACGATGCCGCGCGTCGTCGGTGGACGCTTTGGTTTGGGGTCAAAGGACTTCAATCCAGCGCAGGTCAAGGCAGTGTTCGACGAACTCAAGCAGTTCGAACCGCGGAACGGCTTCACCGTTGGTATCGAGGACGATGTCTCGCACACCAGCCTGGCGGTTGATCCGAACTTCTCGATCGAGCGTGACGACACGGTGCGCGCGTTGTTCTACGGGCTCGGCTCCGACGGTACGGTGGGGGCCAACAAGAACAGCGCGAAGATCATCGCCGAAGATCCTGAAATGTACGCGCAAGGCTACTTCGTCTACGACTCGCACAAGTCCGGAGCGCAGACGATCTCCCATCTCAGATTTGGAAAACAGCCGATCCATTCGCCCTATCTGATCGAGTCGGCCAACTTCATCGCCTGTCACCAGGCGAGCTTGCTCGACCGCATCGACATCCTGCGGCTCGCCGTTCCGGGCGGAACCTTCCTGCTGAACACACCGTATGGACCGGACGAGGTCTGGGATCACCTGCCGCGATCCTTGCAAACTCAGATGCTGGAGAAGCACCTGCGTTTCTTCGTGATCGATGCGTCGAAGGTGGCTCGCGACGCCGGTCTCGGCGGTCGTGTGAATACGGTCTTGCAGACCTGCTTCTTCGCGATTTCCGGTGTGCTGCCGCCCGACGAGGCGATCCAGCGCATCAAACATTCGATTGAGAAGAGTTACGCGTCCCGAGGTGCTGACGTGGTGCGCCGTAACTTCGCGGCCGTCGACCACGCGTTGGAGGGGCTCAGTGAGGTGCCGCTCCCATCAGCAGCCACCAGTGCGTTCGACCGGCCACCGATCGTGCCAGCGGACGCACCGGCTTTTGTGCGAGATGTCGTCGCGAAGATGATGCTCGGCCTGGGCGACGAGATTCCGGTTAGCCAGCTTCCCGTTGATGGCACGTTCCCCTCCGGAACTGCCGCATTTGAGAAGCGCAATATCTCTGATTCCGTCGCCGTTTGGGATCCAGATCTGTGTGTCCAGTGCGGACAGTGCGCGTTCGCCTGCCCTCATAGTGTCATCCGCGCCAAATACTTCAACCAGAGCGCGCTCGAGGACTCTCCGGCTGGCTTCAAGTCGGCACCGGTCAATTCTCGAGGGAACCCGGACGTGCGCTATTCGCTGGGTGTCTACCTTGAGGACTGTACCGGCTGCGGCATCTGCGTCGAGGTTTGCCCGGTGCACAGCCCGGTTGTTCCAGGGAAAAAGGCGATCAATCTGGCGGAGAAATCGCCAACGCTGGACGTCGAGCGCAGCCACCTCACCTTTTTCGAGTCGCTGCGCAATAACGATCGTACGCGGGTCGACTTCTCTAACGTCCGTGGCGTCCAGTTTCTCCAGCCACTCTTCGAGTTCTCTGGTGCCTGTGCTGGCTGTGGCGAGACTCCGTACCTCAAGCTCCTGTCGCAGTTGTTCGGCGATCGGCTGCAAGTCGCAAACGCAACAGGCTGCTCATCGATCTACGGAGGCAATCTGCCGGTTACCCCGTGGACCACGGATGCGGTAGGTCGGGGACCGGCCTGGGCGAACTCGCTGTTCGAGGACAATGCTGAATTTGGTCTCGGATTCCGCCTCGCTGCGGATACGCATCGCGAGATCGCCGTGCGACTCCTTCGCAAACTGGCTCCGCAAGTGGGTGAGCCGTTGGTCGAATCCATTCTCGATGCTCCGCAGGAGCGTGAATCTGAGCTTCGGGCCCAGCGGGCGCGTGTCGACGAGCTCAAGGACAAGCTGGCAACACTCGACGACGAGGACGCAAGAGACCTGCTGTCGGTTGTTGACCACCTGGTTCGACGCAGCATCTGGATTGTCGGGGGTGATGGTTGGGCCTACGACATTGGCTATGGCGGTCTCGATCACGTGCTCGCGAGTGATCGCGATGTCAACATCTTGGTGCTCAATACGGAGGTTTACTCCAACACGGGCGGACAATCATCCAAGGCGACACCGCTGGGCGCGGTGGCGAAATTTGCTGCGGCAGGTAAGCGCGTCGCGCGTAAGGACCTGGCCTTGCAGGCGATCGCGTACGGAAACGTCTATGTCGCTCAGGTGGCGATGGGCGCCAACCCGCAACAAACGCTGCTCGCCTTCCGTGAAGCCGAAGCCTATCCGGGCCCATCGCTGATCATCGCCTACAGCCACTGCATTGCACACGGCTACGACCTGCGCTACGGCATGCAACAGCAGAATCTCGCGTCCGCGAGCGGTCACTGGCCACTCTTCCGCTTCGACCCGGCAATGCGTGTGATCGGAGAGCGGCCGTTCCGGCTCGACTCGCCACGACCGACCATTTCCTTGAAGGAATATGCCGCTCACGAGCTCCGCTACCGTGCACTCATGAATGCGGATCCATCAACGGCTGAAGCACTTCTCGCTCAAGCACAGCAGGTCGTGACGGAGAAATACCGAGAGTACGAGGAACTGGCAAGCCTTGGCGGCGAATCATTTCATCCCGCTGCCCTTGATACGGGCCGATCAACATGATCCTTATCCTTATCCCCGTCACGGCTACGAGAAACGTCGGCCACCAAGCGTACGAGCAGAGCCAGCGTTGGCTGGGGATCGGAACCGGCGCGCATCAGCCAGCGCTCCGGGCCATGGCGAAACGTCATCGTACGTAAGGGAATACGCATTCGGGAGCAGTCAATGGACCTAACCACCGACTACATGGGGTTGCGACTGAGAAATCCATTAGTCGCCTCGGCATCGCCACTCAACCGTGAGATCGGGATACTTCGCAGGCTCGAGGAGTATGGCGCCGGTGCTGTCGTGCTGCCTTCGATTTTCGAAGAGCAAATCGTTGCCGAGCGCCAGGCCTTCGAAGAGTCGACCACGCCATCGGCGAGCGGGTTCGCCGAGGCACAGACGTATTTCCCAACGACTACTGGCTATGGCTTTGGACCCGAGCGCTATCTTGATATCGTGCGCCGCGCAAAGGAAGCACTGGAGATTCCGGTTATCGCCAGCCTGAACTGCGTCACGACCGAAGGCTGGATTGACTATGCGCGTGGCATCCAACAAGCTGGGGCTGACGCGATTGAGCTCAATATCTACTTCATCCCGGTGGATCTGACGATGACCGGTCAAGATGTCGAGCAACGCTATCTCGACGTTCTGCGGGTGGTGAAAGCGTCGGTCGAGATCCCGGTCGCCGTCAAAATTGGCCCCTATTTCAGCGCGCCTGGTGCCATGGTACATGCGCTTGCCGGCGCGGGCGCGGATGCCCTGGTGCTCTTCAATCGCTTCTATCAACCCGACATTGATATTGTGAAGCTTCAGCTCTCGATGAATCTCGAGCTCAGCACGCCGTTCGAGATGCGACTGCCGCTACTCTGGATCGCGATCCTTCACGGCAGAGTCAAGGCATCGCTGGCCGCGAGTACCGGCGTCGAATCACCGCAGGACGTCTTCAAGTACCTCCTGGCTGGCGCGGACACGGTGATGACGACATCGTCGCTGCTCCGACATGGCGTTGGTCACTTCCGCACCCTGGTTGACGGTCTGACCGAATTGCTCGCCGCGCGTGGAGTCACGTCACTCAGCGAGATCCGTGGCGCGATGAGTCAGCAGAACCTACCCGACCCGATGTCGGTCGTGCGTGCGAATTACATTCAGATGTTGCAAGGCTATCGCGTTTCGTCCCCAGCGTAAGCATCGTGGCAACGCGCGGAATACCGTCTGTGGTGAGCTTCACCGTGTCGCTAACCTGACGACGAGCTTGCCGTGCGGTGGACTGTTGCCCACGCCATCAATCGTGACCAGGTCTTTCAGAACGTCCTCTATCGCTACGCAGCCAGGCCGCGCTCAGGTGCATGGCCAGGTTTGCCGTATGACTTCAAGGACATCTCCGAACTCGACTACAATCCTGGCAAGTCTGCCTCGATCCTGGACCAAACGGGTTGGTATCGATTCCAATATCAAGTCCTATGAGTAGGGCACGTATCTGCGGGGCTGGCGTGTCAACAAGCGGAATTGGAACTTGACGTACATATCTCGGTCGTCTGTTTGGGTCTACTCGCGTCATAATGGCAGGGTGAGGACCGGACGTATTGGACGTTGTCTTTACGTCAAGGATTACAAAGCCACCTGGCATGGTCGGGTACTCAATCTCAACAAGGCGTGGGTGGATAAGTAACGACGATCGCGCAGCGCGATAATTAAGGGTAGGGACGGGAACAGGATGACCGCAGGAGCGAAGCAAATACCACCGGACACGCGGGTCGAGCCGGTCGTTGACATCATGCACGGGCATGAGATCACCGATCCGTATCGTTGGCTCGAGGATGACGCCGCTGCCGAGACGCGCACCTGGGTCGCGGCTCAAAACGCCTACACACAGTCCGTGCTCGGCTCGCTCCCCAATCGAGAAGCGCTTCGTGCCCGGCTTGCCGCATTCATGGAGATCGGCACCATCACCCCTCCCGTGCCGCGCGGTGCGCGCCTCTTCTTCACTCAGCGCCATGGACGCGAGAACCAGCCGCGACTGCTGTTGCGCGAGAGTGGCGACGAGCGCGTGCTGCTCGATCCGAGCCGGGAGAGCGCGGCCGGCACCGTGGCGCTGGACTGGTGGTATCCGTCGCCCGATGGCACGCGGCTGGCCTACGGCTATTCCGACCATGGCGATGAGGAGAGCACGCTCTTTGTCCTCGACGTCGACTCGGGCGCGTTGCTGCCCGACCGCATTCCGCGCACCCGCTTCTGCTCGCTCGCCTGGCTGCCCGATGGCTCCGGCTTCTACTACACGCGCTACCCGACCCCGGGTGACGTCCCGCCCGGTGAAGAGCGCTATCACCGCAAGGTGTACTTCCACACCTTGGGCACAGCGGTCACGCACGATCCGTTGATCTTCGGCGAAGACCTGGAGTCCGTTGCCTCGCCGGCGGTGCGGCTTTCGGACGACGGCCGCTGGCTGGTGATCTTCGTCAGCCACGGCTGGGCGCGCCATGACGTCTACCTGCACGACCGTTCCCGGCCTGACAGCGGCTACGTCACCGTCGCCGAACAACTCGACGCGCGCTTCCAGGGTGAGGTCTATCAGGATCGACTGTACCTGCTGACCAATCTCGACGCCCCGCGCCGCCGGGTGGTCGTGGTCGACCCGCAGCAGCCGGAACGCACCAACTGGCACGACGTGATTGCCGAACCGGACGAGGCCACCATCGAAGAGGTACAGGTGATCGGCGGTCGCCTGGTCGTGCAGTTGCTGGAACGAGCCACTGGGCGCGTGGCGGTCCACGACCTGGATGGCAGCCACGTCCGCGATATCGCATTGCCGGGCATGGGCGCGATCACGGGACTGCATGGCGAGGCCGGCGGTCACACCTGCTTCATCGGCTTCGAATCCTTCACCATTCCTCCGCGCGTGCTTGAACACGAGATGGCGACCGGCGTGACGAAGCAGTGGGCAGCCGTCGCCGCGCCGGTCGACCTCTCCCCGTATCACACCGAGCAGGTCTGGTATCGCTCAGCCGATGGCACGCCTGTCTCCATGTTCGTGGTGGCCAGAGATGGCACGCCGCGTGACGGGCAACGGCCGACACTGCTGACGGGCTACGGGGGGTTCAACATCAGTCGCACGCCCGCCTTCAACGCCACCGTCGCCTTCTGGCTCGAGGCAGGTGGCATCTACGCCTTGCCCAACCTGCGTGGCGGCGGTGAGTATGGTGAGTCATGGCACCGTGCCGGGATGCTGGAACAGAAGCAGCATGTCTTCGACGATTTCCTGGCTGCCGCCGAGTGGCTGATCGACGAAGGCTACACCAGCCCCGCCCAGCTGGCGATCATGGGCCGCAGTAATGGTGGCCTGCTGGTCGGCGCGGCGTTGACCCAACGGCCGGACCTGTTCCGCGCCGTCGTCTGCGGCGTGCCGCTGCTCGACATGCTGCGCTTCCACCACTTTCTCATCGCACGGCTATGGGTGGCAGAGTATGGATCGGCCGATGACCCCGCGCAGTTCGATTTCATTCATGCCTACTCTCCCTACCAGCACGTGGAGCAAGGCACGCGCTACCCAGCCGTCTTGCTGACCGCGGCCGAGTCTGACACGCGCGTCGCGCCGCTCCATGCCCGCAAGATGACGGCGAAGCTGCAGTCGTCGACCGCCTCCAATCAGCCGATACTGCTCCGGATCGAGTCCGAAGCCGGGCACGGCATCGGCAAACCGCTGGCGAAGCAACTCGACGAACAGACCGACACCTGGAGCTTCGTGTTGTGGCAGCTGGGGATGCGTGTTGCGTAGGTGGGCACGCATCCCAACGTCCTTTGCCGCCGGACGAGCCGCGTCAGCAGGTGAAGATCGAGGCAGCCCGCGCCTGGCGTCAGACGGCGCGGGAGATAGCAACACGGTTGGAGGGTGTCAATGGAATCGGAGTCCGAGAGTCACAAAGCGCTGAACTCGTTGGTGACGTTGCTCCCTCGCGCAGAATGCTGAAGAGTTGCTCGTGGCTGAACCGACGCTTCATGTGCTCGCTCCTTTTCCTCGGAGCGCAGCAGACGGGAAGGCCGAGGAAGGTCAGTGGACGGCCACCTCCCCCAACTGGACCGAAATTCTCGAGCGGCCTCCCGCCTGGGACGCCGCCCTGCTCGGTGCCCACCGCGCTTGGATGTCGAGCCAGACGCTCCTTACGAGAACTGCGGCATGACCTCCGAGACGAAGCGCTGCAGCGGCGTGTGATCGTAGGCTACCAGCGGGAAGTTGATGATCACGTAGTCGATTCCAACGTCAACGAGTCCCGCGATACGCTCGATGACCGCTGATGGCGGCCCGACCAGCGTGGTACGGGAATACTCCTCGTAGCTAAGACCAGCCGCGCTGCGCGCGCGCTCAGTCGCCTTCTCGGGATCATCTCCTTCATCGATGAAGTGAACGACGACGTTGCTCGACTTGGTGATCTCGTTGTAGTCGCGTCCGACCGTGTCGCAGTGGCGCTTGAGCACCTCGAGCTTATGACGCACGTTGTCCGGCTGACCGCCGATGTTACAGGCATCTCCAAAGCGCGCTACCAGTTTCAGCGTTACCTGCTCGCCGGAACCACCGATCCAGAGTGGGATGTGCGGCTGCTGCACGCCTTTTGGCTCGTTGATCGGTCCGTCGATCGAGTAGTGCTTGCCGTGAAAGGTCGGCTTCTCCTCCGTCCACATCTTGTGGATGATCTCGACCGCGTCGCGGAACATACCCATGCGCTCGCGGGTTTCCGGGAAACCGAAACCGTAGGCCTTCCATTCGTGCTCGTACCATCCGGCGCCGATCCCGCAATAGAGCCGTCCGTGGCTGGCGACGTCGACCGTCGAGGCGATCTTGGCCAGCAGTGCCGGGTTGCGATAACCGTTGCAGGTCACCATCTGGCCAACGTGAACGCGCGATGTGTCTCGCACGAGCGTGGAGGTGATGGTCCAGCACTCGAATGTTGCCTCCATCGTGGGGTTCGGCACGGTATGAAAGTGATCGTAGACCCAGATCGAATCCCAGGGGCCGTCATCGGCCGCCTTGGCCACGTTGGTCATGGCTTCAAACTTCTCGACCGGGTCCTCGATCTCGACCAGGTCCATGCGCCAGCCTTGCGGCACGAAACATCCAAAACGGAGGGCCACGTAATGCTCCCTTACTCCAAGACAGAATAATGCCAGTAACCTCGTCTATCCCATGTCACCCGAACCCGCACGTTCGCTGCCAGGCGGGGATTCCAGTCATTGAAACCCTGGTGCGTGGTGCAATGTTCCGCGGCGCGACCGGTGGGGGAATCTTAGGGTCGAGCATGTTTGGTTTGGCTCTCGTTTGTCAGCACGCACTCACGAGTGAGGAGATCAGGAACGAAGTGTAGGATGATAAATCCACGGTGGCCGAGGGCAAAGTTTCTGTGTGTCGTTGGTGCCTCTCCCGGCATGTGCCCGCGCAGTCGCTCCAGACACGGTCACTGTGGTCGTTTGCTCTGGTTAAGGCGCTGGTCAGCTTTTGCTGTGTGCTGTCGGCTCCTGCTCCCGGCAGTGACGACAGACGCCAAAGATGGCGAAGTGATCCATACGCGGTTCGAAGTCGTACAACGTTTGGATGCGCTCACGGAGCGGTTGTAGCGTCTCGTCGCCGATCTCGATCGTTTCGCCGCAGCGCTGACAGATGAGGTGGTGATGCGGGTGGGAGCCCAAAATCTCAAATTGACGCACCCCGCTCCCAAGATCGGTTTCGGCGACCAGTCCCAGTTCGACCAGCAGGTCGAGTGTGCGATAGACCGTCGACAGGTTGATGTACGGGTAGTCCGGCTTGACCAATTCGAGAATCGTTTCGGCGGTAACGTGGCCGTCCTGTTCCGCCAGAGCCGAGAGGACCATCATGCGTTGGGGGGTCAGGCGCTGGCCAGATCGGCGTAGCGCTTCTTGCAGCTCATCGATATCGCTTGCCATGCACTCCCCCGCCTCAAGAAGTTCCGCGTTGATGGATCGATTCGGGCTTTCTATAATAATACCAGTGCAACTGATCGCAGTTGCAAGGAATAGCAACAACAACCCTTCGCGTTATACACGTTGGCGTAGTTGAGGTGTCATATCGATAGCCGCCGCATTCGTACTACCTTCCGGCGGAAACCGACAATCGCGCGAATGACACCTTGCCGAACAGCAGCCACGTCGACCGATCTCATTTCCACGTGACCGACTCCGGAACCAACCAGGAGCGGACTACCCTGATCAGGCAAAGGGGAGCCCGGTGCATATTCCAGACGGATACATCAGTCCCGCTACCGCTGTCGCCTTTTACGGGGCGGCAACACCTTTCTGGTGGGCAGCCAGCCGGAAGCTGAAGCGCTTGCTAAGCGGGCAAACGGTCCCGCTGCTGGCCCTCTTCTCGGCCTTCAGCTTCACCATCATGATGTTCAACGTTCCTGTCCCGGGTGGGACTACGGCACACGCTGTGGGCGGCACCCTGGCGGCGATCGTCATGGGGCCGTGGGCCGCGATCGTGGCCGTCTCCGTGGCGCTGATTATTCAGGCGCTCTTCTTCGGTGACGGTGGCATCACCGCCATCGGCGCGAACTGCTTCAACATGGCCATCGTGCTGCCCCTCGTCGGCTATGGCATCTACTGGCTGATTAGCCGGGGATCCGACCCGCTCTCGCGACGCCGCCTGGTCGCGGCGGCGATCGGTGCTTACATCGGGATCAACGCGGCGGGGTTGCTGGTTGGTACCGAGCTCGGCATTCAGCCGATCTTCTGGTCGCACGCCGGTCGCGCGTTGTATGCCCCCTACCCGCTGAGCGTCTCGATTCCCGCCGTCATGATCCCGCACCTGACGCTGGCTGGCGCCGCGGAGGTGATCGCTACCGTCTTCGGTGTGGCCTACGTCCAGCGGGTGCAGCCGGGACTCCTGACGGAGCGAGCCGGAGCCGCCGCGAACGCAGCCGCGTCACGTGCCCGCTCACGACTTGGGCTGACTGCTGCCGCTCTTGTGGTGATGATCGTGGCGGTTCCGCTCGGACTGTTGGCGAGTGGTTCGGCCTGGGGTGAATGGAACGCATCCGAAATCGGAAGTAAGGTTGGCTACGTTCCCTCTGGCCTCAATAGCATGCAGTCGATGTGGAGCGCGCCCTTCAGTGGTTACAGCCTGCCATGGGTTTCCAGCAATGCATCCTTCGCTCAGCTCGCGGTCGCCTACATTCTTTCCGCCGTGGTTGGAGTCGGGATGATCTTCGTCGTCGCCTTCAGTCTGAAGATACTTTGCCAGGCGACGAGCCGAGGCGCAGGCCGGTGCTCCGGCGCAGGGAGGGTAACGTGTCCGCTCAATCCGCGCGTCAAGTGTCGCGATCCCGGCCACGCAAGGATTTCGTTGCCAAGACGATCAGTGGGGTAACCGAAGCCATCGAGCGTTCGGTCTACACCGAGGAATTCACGCGTCGCGAAGGACTGCTGCAGCGGGTCGACCCACGCGTCAAGCTAGGCATCTTCGCCGCCTCGGTGCTCGTCGTTGGCCTGGCGCGCAGCCTGCCGGTGATTTTGATCCTCTATGCGACAGCCGTACTGATCGGATTTCTGTCCCGATTGCCTGCATCGCTCCTGTTCAAACGTCTGCTCATCGGCATTCCACTCTTTGCTGGGATCGTGGCGCTTCCCGCGCTGTTCCTCATCGGTGGCAAGCCATTGATCGACATCGCGCGTATCGGTCCGGTGCACCTGGCGATCACCAATAACTCGGTGATGAGCTTCGTGGTCTTTGTCACTCGCGTGGCGGCCTCGGTGACTTTGGCGGCGCTGCTCGTGGTGACGACGCGTTGGTCCGACTTGCTCAAGGCGATGCGGGTCTTTCGCGTACCGGAAGTCTTCATCGTGGTGCTCGGAATGACCTATCGCTACATCTTCCTGCTGCTGAAAGCGCTGGAGAACCTATTCCTGGCTCGCGCCAGCCGAACGGTTGGTGTGTCGAGCGATCAGGAGCGCCGGCGCTGGATCGGCGCGAGCATGGGCACGCTCCTTGGTAAGAGCTTCAAGACGAGCAACGACGTCTATCAGGCAATGGTTGCTCGTGGATTTACTGGCGACGTGCGTACGATCACGAACTTCGCGATGCGGGACGAGGATTGGCTCTTCGTCGCGGTGTCGGCCGTGGTTCTGGCGTCCGCGCTCCTTCTGGATATGGGGCTCGCATGGTCATGAGTACGACGACTACCGTCTTTCATCTCGATGCCGTCTCTTTTAGCTATCAAGGGCGCCACCAGGCGCTACGCGACGTCGATCTCGAGATTGGCCAGGGCGAGCAGTTGATCATCCTGGGGGCCAACGGGTGCGGTAAGTCGACGTTGCTGAAGATGCTCGACGGACTCTACCGACCCACTAGCGGTCGCATCACCGCCTTCGACGAGGACATTACCGACGTGGCGGACGAACCGGCACGTGCCCGCGAGCTCCACCGGCGTGTGGGACTCGTCTTCCAGGATCCGGACGTGCAGCTTTTCAGCCCGACCGTCTACGACGACGTGGCCTTTGGTCCGCTGCAGATGGGCTGGAGCGACGACGAGGTGCGACAGCGGGTCAGTGTGGCACTGGAGCAGATGAACGTCACGCACCTGTCCGATCGCGCGCCGTACGAGCTGAGCGGCGGCGAGAAGAAGCGTGTGGCGATCGCCACTGTCCTTTCGATGGAACCGGACGTGATTCTGCTCGACGAGCCGACCGCCAGTCTCGATCCGCGCAGTAGCGCCATGTTGGTTGACGTCATCGCCGGGCTACGCGACCTGGGGAAGACGGTCGTGCTCACCACTCATCAGCTCGAGATCGTGCCGACGCTGGCAACGCGCGTCGTCGTCTTCGGCGATCAGGAGCGTCGTCCAGTGGCCTCGGGCAGTGCAGACGAGATCCTCGCCGACGATGATCTGTTGGTCCGAACGAACCTGGTACACGAACACCTGCACTACCACGGCCAGATGGCGCATTCGCACCTGCACAGCCACGATCACCACCATCACAATGAAGAGAACTGACGACCCACGAGCTAGTCGAGGTGCCAGGCGCCACGACCGTGCGGTAGGCTATGAAGGTCGGGTCTGGCGTCAGCTCAAACGCCGGGCAGTGGTTGCTCGTCTTTGATGGAGATAGTGCGAGATGCACAGTAGCTCGTCGGCTTCAGCTTCGACTTCTTCGGCTCCGACCTATCCGGCCGCCCCATGGCGCCTGCGGGGCTGGGCCGTTCAGACCATGCACATGGTGAACATCGATGCTATTCGCCCAAACGTGCCGAAGGACCTGCGCATTGTGCGGATAGGGCCCCGGCACACCCTCGGCTGTGTCTATCTAGCCAAGTACGGGTCGGGATCTGTGCTGGAGTATCACGAGATGATTGTGCTCCCGGCGCTGACCTGGGGAGCGGGTCGACTCGGCTTCTGGGTCTCGCACATCTACGTCGATCTGCCTGCCTCGATGGCTGGTGGACGCGAGGTTTGGAATCTTCCCAAGGAGCTGGCGGATTTCAGCGTGGATGATGGCGAGCATGGTCGGCGTGTTACCGTGCGACAGGACGAGACTACGCTCGCCACATTCGATTACCAGCCAAGGCGTTCTGGTGTGCCCATGATGCTGCCATTGCCAGCCTTCGGTACCTTGAACGGTTCGCCACGATTCTTCGTTGGGCAGGCGCGCAATCGCCTGAATATGACCAAGACACACGTCGAGATCCCACCGGAGAGTCCGTTTGCGAACCTCGGGGTTGGACGCTCATTCCTCGGGCTGAATTACGCCAACCTGAACCTGCTGGCGGCTGCCCCGAAAGGATAGGCCAACTTCCGTCAACTGGATGACCACGATCGCCACGGTCGGAGCTGCGGCACACCCTCTTGCGTGACTAAATCGTCACAATGCTCTTCTTCGCGGAACCAACCGCGTCCGTGGTCGTGCTATAGTGAAAATAACACGCCATTCCAGCCGCATCGCTCCGATTCGCCGCCGTTTGGGGTTCCCCGTGTCCGGTATGGTCAATCCGTCATCAGCTCTTGCGACCGAGCGTCCACTCCTCGTGGGCCGCGCCCGGGAACAAGCGCTCCTGCTGGCGACGCTCGACGCCGCGACTGCTGGACGAGGTTCCCTTGCGCTCATCAGCGGCGAGGCGGGCATCGGAAGACGACGTTGGTCGCTGACCTCTCGTGGCAGGCGAATGAGCGTGGTTTCCTGGTTCTGAACGGAGGCCGTTACGATCAGGCGACGTCGTCGCCATATGGCCCCTGGCGTGATGCCCTCGCGCGTTATCGGCCGCACGACGGCTTGCCGTCGTTGCCGACCGCGCTGGCTGACTCGACGCTGCCCGACAGCGGAGAACGACCGGACGGGCTCTGTCCGTCAAGGCCACCGCTTCTTGGGACCTTGCCGACCATGTACCGCTGCTCCTCGATCTCGAAGACCTCCATTGGTCCGATCCGGCCAGTCTCGAACTCCTGCGTGAAATTGCTCGACAACTCGATCAGACGCGCATTCTGCTCGTGGTGACGTGGCTGGTCGACGAACTCTATCGGCGTCATCGCCTCTATCGTCTGATTCCGATCCTCGTGCGTGAAGCCGGAGGTCTGCGAATCGACCTGCACCGGCTGGACGAGTTGGCGCAACGCGCCTTGATCGACGCGCGCTACACCTTGCCGGATGGCGATCGTGACCGGTTGGCCGCCTACCTACGACAGCACGCCGAGGGGAACCCGTTTCCTGACCGAACTGCTCAGATCCCTGGAAGAGGAACGCGTACTGGTCCACTCGGGAGACGGTGGCTGGCGGCTGGGCAACCTCACGCGATCACCTGTGCCCGAACTGGTACGACAGGTGATTGACGTCCGGGTCAGTCGACTGGGCGACACGGCACGCGACATCCTCGAAGTGGCCGCCGTAATCGGTAACGACGTATCGCTCGATCTCTGGACGGAATTGATCGACGTGAGGTCCCACGAGTTCACAGCTCTGACTCGACGCATCGTCGACGCACGTGTCCTCTCCAAGTCAACTCCCAACAGCTACCGCTTCAGCCACGCGCTCGTGCGCGAGGCGATTTACGACGGAACGTCCTGCCGCGGCGGCAGTCGCTGCATCGTGAGGTTGCCGATCGGCTCGCGACCAGAGACCGGACCGATCCTGACGTCGTGGTCCACCACTTTCAGCAGGCATCGGACCCACGTCTGGCGAGGGCGGCTACTGCGCGCGGGGCTGCATGCCCGTCGGCGGTTCGCCCCGCAGCTCGCCGTCGAACGATTTACCGCGGCGCTGGCAGCGTCGGACTCCCTCAGCGCGACCGACCGCATCATGGCGTATCTTGAGCGTGGCCGGGCCCACGAGACGCTGGGTGAGCTGGTGCTGGCCATTGCTGATGCAGAGGCGGCACTCGAACTGGCGCGTCAGGCGAGCGAGTGGCGAATCGAGTGGCAAACGCTGCTCGATCTGGGTGCGGCGTGGTCCCCCAGAAATTACGATCGGGCGGGGAACTACGATCGGCAGGCACTCGATCTGGCGCGCGCCCATGATGATCCCGTCCTGTTGGCGACCAGTCTCAATCGGCTCGGGAATTGGTTCTTCAACGTGCTGCGCCTGCGCGAGGCACTCGATCTCCACCAGGAGGCGTTGACGATTTTCGAGCGGCTCGACGACCTGCCGCACCTCGCCGACACGCACGATTGCCTTGCGATGAGCTGGTGGGGGAGCGGCGACTCGTTTCGCGCCGCCGAGCATTGGGACGCCGCTATCGCGCTGTTCGAGCGCCTGGGCGATCGGCAGCGGTTGGCGTCGTCGCTCGTCACCTCGACTGCGTTGTCGTTGATCGACTATTATGTGGTGGCAGCTCGCCCCGTCTCGCACGCGGTTAATCAGAATGAGCACGGATTGGCGTTGGCGCGCGAGATCGACTGGCGGCCGGTGAAGATCTTCGGATTGATGGATGTGGGGCGTCTCCGGTTGCTTGTGGCGAAGAATCTGCCGGGCTCGAGACGCTCGATCAGGCGCTTGCGGTGGCCGATTCATTGAGCACCATGAATGGGCCGGAGCCTGCTGGACGAATATCGGGCTTGGTCACTACTGGATCCACGATCTGGCGGGTGCGCGGTCGGCGCTGGAGTGTGCGCTGCAGTTTGCCCGCGAAATTGGCTCGCGCTTCCACATTTCGTTGGCCGCCAGGTCGCTGGCGCGGACGCTGATCGATCTCGGTGAGCTGGATGCCGCCAAGGCGCTGCTCGACCGAGAATCGGACAGTGGGACAGCCACGATGAACCGGACGGAACCCTTGACGGATCGCACCAGTGCTGGGCACGGGCGTCACTCCTGCTGGCGCGTGGCGACGCCTCGGGCGCGCTGGCTCTGGTCAACGCTGGTATCGCCGCCCTTCCGAATGCGGACCGTGGCGTCGTTCCCGCACTCTGGATCGTGCGCGGGGAGGCGCTGTTTGCGCTTGGACGGTTCTGCGAGGCGCGGGACGCGTTCGTCGCGGCGCGAGACAGATTGGCCGAATACGATGAGCGTGTTTCCCGATTCGTTGCCTGCGTTCGCCTCGCCCAAACCTGCCGGTCGCTTGGATTCGCTGACGAGACGGAACGCGCTGTCACGGAAGCTCGCGAGTTGGCCGCCTTTATCAGCGGGGAGATCGCCGATACTCAACTGCGGGCCGGTTTCGAGTCGTATGTCGAGGGCCTCCTCTCGCTGGATCGAACGGTTGACCCTCCGAACTTGCTCAGCCCGCGAGAGGTCGAGGTGCTGCGCCTAGTCGCCGAGGGCCTGACCGACGTCGAGGTCGCTCGGCTGCTCTATCTCAGTCGCCGCACCGTCAGCTCCCACCTTCGGTCGATCTATCTGTTAAGCTCGATGTCTCAACTCGCACCGCCGCCACCCGTTTGGCTATCGAGCAGAAGCTCATCTGAAGCTCCCCTCTTGCGTCAATGTACTGAGCGGGTTGCCGCAGTTCCCGCCAGACGATTAAGTACATTACGTCATGTGGATCTCGCCGGACTCGGCTATGGTCGAAGCATCGACCCATACGTTAGCGTGAATGGATTCTTGCCATGACATCGACAGATGACCGGGCCATCGCTATGAAGGGAGTCGAAGGACTCGCCGGGAAGCTCCGCGGCGATCTGATTTCCGCGTCCGACCCACGTTATGACGAGGCCCGCAAGATCTGGAACGGCATGATCGACAAGCATCCAGCGTTGATCGCTCGCTGCCATGGAACGGCCGACGTCGTGGCGGCGGTCGAAGCCGCGCGCGAACTCGAACTGCCGCTTGCGGTCCGCGGAGGGGGGCACAACGTCGCCGGGCATGCCCTCAATGATGGCGGACTCGTGATCGATCTGTCACGGATGCGCGGCATCGTGGTCGACCCACGCGCTCGTACGGCACGCGTGCAGCCGGGTGCCGATTGGGGCGATCTGGACCGTGAGACTCAGCTTCACGACCTGGCGACTCCAGGCGGCATGATGTCACGCACCGGTGTGGCTGGGTTCACCCTTGGTGGCGGAATGGGGTTCTTGCGGCGGAAATGGGGGCTGGCCTGCGACAACCTGATCTCGGCCGAGGTCGTGACAGCGGATGGCCGCGTGCTGAGCGCCAGCGAAACCGAAAACGCCGATCTCTTCTGGGCCATTCGTGGTGGTGGTGGCAACTTCGGCGTCATCACTTCGTTCGAATTCGAGTTGCACCCACTGGGGCCACTGGTCGCTGCCGCGATGGTGGTCTATCCGCTCGATCAGACGGTCAGCGTCATGCGGGCATGGCGCGACTACTTTGAACATGCGCCGGATGAAGTCACCTGCGATCTGGCGATAACCGGCATGCCTCCCCTGCCGCCGGTACCGCGAGAAATGCATTGGGTGCCTGTTGTGATCGCTTTCGGCGTCTACGCTGGGTCGGTCGAAGCCGGAGAGCGAGCGTTGCGGCCCATACGCGAACTCGGCATGCCGGTCGCAGACATGAGCGGTCCACAGCCCTACGTGGCGATTCAGAGCGCTCTGGACCCGTCGTTTCCGAATGGACAGCTCTACTACTGGAAATCACTCTCCGGCGCGCACATGAGTGACGAGTTCATCGAGGCACTCGCAGAGATCTGCGCGGACCGCCCGACACCGCAGACCCTGGTCGGGTTTCGCTCGCTCGGCGGGGCGATGGGACGCGTGCCGGAGGAGTCGACCGCCTACGCCAACCGGAACGCTCTCTTAAACTTGAGCATCGACGCAAGCTGGGTTGATCCGTCCGATAGCGATCGCATCGTTGCCTGGGTGCGGCAGGGCTGGGCGCGTATGCGCAGACTGACCGACGCCAGTGCCTACGTCAACTTCGCCGGGTTCGGTGAAGAGAATGAGCAGTTGGCGCGTTCCGCATACGGCGTCAACTTCAACCGGCTGCAGGCGATCAAGCGGAAGTACGACCCCGGCAACCTGTTCCACGGCAATATCAATATTGTGCCGTGAACGGGCCATCGCGGATTGCTGGACAAACGAAAACCCCGGCGATTGATCGCCGGGGTTTGGTCGCTGTGGGATACGGCGGGTTAGGCCGCGTTTGCGAGCTGGATGAGATCGGATTTGCGCAACTTGCTTAGCGCTTCCTTCTCGATCTGCCGCACGCGCTCACGGCTGATGCCGTAGTGCTCGGCGATCTCTGCCAGCGTTTGTGGCTGCTGCCCACCAAGGCCGAAACGCAAGATCAGCACGCCCCGCTCACGCTCGGTGAGATGCTCGAGGCTGCGCCGGATCTGATCGCGAATCGCGCTGGTGACCGCCTGATCGACCACTTCATCACTCTGAGGGTCGGGCAGCAGATCACCGATGGTGCTCTCGCCATCTTCGCCAATTGGCTTATCCAGCGAGGACGTTCGCGGAATAGCAGATCGTGCCTGCTCGATGCGTTCGACATCAAGCTCCAACGTCTCCGCCAGTTCCTGGTCGGTCGCCGGGCGGCCGAAGACTTGCTCCAGCTGCGCCTCGGTGCGCCTGACCTTGGAAATGAGGTCGTGCATGTGTACCGGCACACGGATCGTGCGGCTCAGATTCGCCACCGCGCGTCCGATCGCCTGGCGAATCCAGAACGTTGCATAGGTGCTGAATCGGTAGCCGAGCTCTGGATCGTAGCGCTCGACGGCGGTCATCAGACCGATGTTGCCTTCCTGAATCAGGTCGATCAGCGGTAGTCCGCTGGCTCGGTACTTCTTTGCGATCGAAACGACCAGCCGCAAGTTGTGACGAATCAGCTTCTCGCGAGAAACTTTCGCCCGCTCTAGCGTGAGCCGAATCTCGGGCGTATCCTCACCAGCCTCAAGCTGCTTGCGCGCCTCAAGACCAGCCCGAACCGCTCGGGAATATTCGATCTCCTCATTGTGGGTCAGGAGCCGGTGACCGCCAACGTCCCGGAAATAGCGATAAACCGCATCGCTGGTGGCCTGATCGAGCAAGTCTGCCGACTCGTCGATCACGTTATCCACTTCAGCTTCTTTGGCAAGCCTTTCCAGCTCGTAGGTATCCCGGATCGCTCGCTCCGTCATGTGACTCCTAGATTCCAAACTCTGTCCGTAAATCGTTCATGTTGTTTCCGGCCAGCGTTCCCCCGATCCGGCCCGAAACTTTGGTAGTATAGCATATTTAGGTGTGCCCTGTCAAGAACGACAAAGCCGACTTGCGGTTCCCCGGAAGCCGTCACGAACAGAGATTCGGCTGGACGACGAGTGGTAATCCCACTTTCCTGACCGATCCGATCAAGGAAGTATATCGTTAGCCGCAGGTTCTATGCCAATATGGCACCTGTCTTGTCACCCAGGAAGCGACGTTTCGAAGGGGGACGATGTGACGGCCACGGTCATCGACCACGATGTCGGTACATCCGTACGTCGACGTCGACAGTCAGGATCAGCCCCTCCGGCACCATTTCGTCAAGTTTGGGCAGCAAGGCCTCAATGCGTTCCGCGTCGTCGATTACCTCGACGACAATCGGCAGATCTTCGGATAGTCGCAGGATGTGCGCCGCGTGAATCTGAGAATGGGCGCCAAACCCTTCAACGCCACGGAGCACCGTTGCTCCCGCCAGACCTTCCCGCCGGAAGAACTCAACCAGTGCCTGATGGAGCGGTTTCCGCTGCCACTGGTCCGATTCCCCAATGTAGATTCTCAACCACGTCGCCCGTCCCGGTGCCCCCATGTCCATGCTCGCTCACCTCACTACAGCAGTCGCGCCACTGTCATACCCAACCAGACCGCGATCAAGCCGACAAGTAGTGATCCTCCAGCGTTGAGGAATGCTCCCTGCAGCGAGCCATTCTCGACCAAGCCCATCGTTTCAAACATGAATGTCGAGAAGGTGGTGAATCCGCCAAGAAATCCGGTCGTGAGGAACGTGCGAACGTCGGACGGTATGAGAAAGCGCCCTTCCGCTAACACGAGGATGAGTCCGATCAGAAACGAACCAGCGACGTTCACCGTGAACGTACCAAGTGTACTTGGGCCGAAACGGTGTACCACCCAACCAGACACGGCATATCGGCTCATCGTCCCGAACGCCCCACCAAATGCGAGCCAGGCGTAGATCATCAGTGGCCGGAACCTCCCAGGTCCGTTGAGATGCGCGTTCAGCTTCAATATGTGGCACTCCAGTGCGCCATCCGCGTCGGTTGTCGTTGGATAGGTTCATACTCGACGGGTCCAGCACCGACCGTTTCGGGCTGGACGACATGTGCGGGTTCGATTGTCATGAGAGGCTGTGAGGACGGGGCTTCGCGACGCACAAAAATACTCCTGCCTTGATCGAACAAGAAGCAGGAGTCATTGGCGCACGTGCGGTTCGAACGACGTGAATCGTCCCGGTGGACTCCACCACCGTCGATGATGATAGCACTCCATTGTCGCGTCCGGTACAACCGGTGCCTGAACTCTGGTGGGTTCTCCTCACCTGGCCGTGCCTGTTTACCTAGACCGCGATCTTCGGATCAGCGTGTAGTCACGGGGGATATACTTCTCGATTAGTCGTATCGTGCGCATGACCGTGTATACACAGTGAACGCATCTGAGTCCGCGACTCCCAACGGAGCAGTGCGGCAGCGGTCGAGCGACAGGCCGCCTTAGTCGTCAGTACCGACTCTGGGAGCGCTGCTGGCCGTCACTGGAGCCACGCGCTTCGCCGTTTCGCCAGGGCTCGTTTGGGCACGTCGTCTCCCCGCGACCCATGCGTCAATCGACTGCCTGTGCGACACTTTCACGAATGAGGACCGGACGTTCCCGCTGCGCTTCTCGTTCTTCGTCCGGTTCAGTGCAGCATCTGGTTACGTTGGAGGATGATGATGGCAACGGATCACCGGCTGGCCGAGCGACTCGACCCGTCGGCTGTCAAGACAGTGCAGGAAGCAGTCGATCTCATACGGACGCAAGTCGAGAAGGTCATCGTCGGCAAGCGGGTAGTCATCGACCGCCTGTTGGTGGCGCTCCTGGCTGAAGGACACATTCTGATTGAAGACGTGCCGGGTATTGGTAAGACCAAACTCGCGCGCTCTCTGAGCCAGGCACTCGGCGGTTCCTTCCATCGCATTCAGTTCACGCCAGACTTGCTGCCGTCCGACGTCAGCGGGTCGCTGGTCTTCAGCCAGCGGACCGGCGAGTTCGAGTTTCATCCCGGTCCGGTCTTCGCCAACGTCGTGCTGGCCGACGAAATCAACCGCGCCGGCCCGCGCACGCAGTCCTCCTTACTCGAGGCGATGGAGGAACGCCAGGTCTCGATGGAGCGCGAGACGCATCCACTGCCGCGTCCGTTTCTGGTCATTGCTACCCAGAACCCCGTCGAGCTGGAGGGAACGTTCCCGCTGCCGGAAGCACAGCTGGATCGCTTCTTCCTCAGTACCGACATCGGCTATCCCGAGCGCGAGGACGAACGCGCCATGTTGCAGCGTTTCCGCGGTCACGATCCGCTGGTCGAACTTACCCCAGCGGTGCAGCCCGTCGACGTGGCGAGATTGATCGAGACAGTGCAGCAGATCTACGTTGGCGGTGCCGTCGAGGATTACCTCCTCGACGTGGTGCGGTCCACACGTGAGCATGAAGAGATCGAGCTTGGAGCCAGCCCACGCTCGGCGCTGGCGCTGGCTCGTGGTGCTCAGGCTCTGGCGGCCATGAACGGTCGCGCCTTTGCCATTCCGGACGACGTGCGCACCATGGCGCTACCAGTCTTGGCGCACCGCATCATTCCCGCGGCGCGGGTTGAATTGCGTGGCCGTACCAAAGCCGACATCCTCACAGACCTGATCGCAAAGATTCCAGTTCCGGTCGAGACCACCGAGGGTGAGTCCTGAGGTGGAAGGAAGCGGCTGGCTACTCAAGGGCGGTAGCGGCGCACGACTCGGCCAGTGGTGTGGCGGGGCCGCCGCGATCACCGTTATTGCACTGATCTTTCGCCAGCCACTGCTGGCGCTGCTGGCGTTCGCCGTTGCGCTGGCGCTCGGTACAGCCCTCGTCTGGCGGCGCTACGGACTCACACAGCTTCGCTACGCACGTTCCTTTTCGCAGACTCGCGCCTTTCCCGGTGACGAGATTGAGCTGGAGATCACGCTCGAGAATGCCAAGCTGCTGCCGCTGCCGTGGCTGGAGGTCGAGGACGAGTTCCCCAATGAGCTCCTCTATCCCGGCCTTCAGCTTGACCTATCGCCGCTGCCCAAGGTCGGCGTTTTCCGTACCATCTTTTCGATTCGTCCCTACGAGCGAGTCCGGCGGCGCTACAAAGTGACCTGCACCCGCCGTGGGAGGCATCGCTTCGGCCCAGCGAACCTCAGCACGGGCGACATCTTCGGTTTCGCCTCGTCACATAAGGAGTTCGAGGGGTCCGATTACCTGGTCATCTATCCGCGCGTCCGACCCGTGAGCGAATTCGGTCTGCCCGCCAAGCAGCCATTCGGCGACGACCGTCCGGTGCGAGCGTTGATGGAAGACCCGATACGCTTCAATGGCGTTCGTCCCTACACTCCCGGTGATCTTCCGCGACGCATCCACTGGCGTGCGTCTGCCCGCACCGGCGACCTGCAGTCGAAGCAGTTCGAGCCGAGCGCGACACCGGTCCTCGGCCTCTTCCTCGACGTCAATACCTTCGAGCACTTCTGGGAAGGGCTCGATTCCGACCTGATGGAGCTGGCCATCTCGGCTGCCGCATCGGTGGCGGCGCATGGCTTGGACGAAAAACGCCAGGTGGGCCTTTATGTCAACGCTCCGCTGCACGGTGGCGAGCACATGGTCAAGATCCCGCCGGGCCGCCATCCGGATCAGCTGCGCCGGATCCTGGAGGCGCTGGCACAGTTAATTCCGCATACGGGCAACCGCATCGAGCACCTGATCGGTACCGAGTCGCGTCATCTCCCGTGGGGCGCCACCATCGTGGTGATTACGGGCAACGTCACCAAGGGCCTGGAGGAGACGCTGGCCCGCCTGTTCCGCGCGGGGCACGCGATTACGCTGCTGACGTTTGGTGGCCCGGAGCTCGAGCTGATCAACCGTCCTGGGCTTGGCCATCTATTCATTCACGAGGGAACACGCCGATGACCCGCGCGTTGCGTTCCAACTGGCTTGACCTCGCCCTCGCGGCGCTGGTCGCGGTCGCCGAAGCGGCGACAGTCGCGCCGTGGCTGTACCTGATTGCCGGACTGACCGGGCATCCGCTCGCCGCGATTCCATCGCCGGTCGGGCTGGCTCTCGTTGGGCTCATCTGCTATTGGGAAGCACGCTACTTCCTGACCGGCGGCTGGGATCTCAGCGCGGCCCGAGCGATGAGCCTGGGATCCTGGCTGGTGCTGATGATCGTCTGGTTTGGCATAGTGTGGGGCCACTTCATCAGCGCGCCCTGGCACTTCCTCGATCACCTGATCGCACTCGATGGGACGCTGATCGCCATCATGGTCGCCGGAGCGGTTGCCTGGTGGCGAGCCATCTCGATCGCGTCGGTACCCAAGCCGTTTACGCCGGAATTCGCACGGCGGCTGATCTGGCGCGGAGTGCTTGTCTCGGGGCTAGCGTTGGTCTTCTCCTGGGCTATGCACGGCGCGGCGGCGACGCGCGTCACCAATGCCGCGGCCCTCGCCTTCCCATTGATGCTGGTGGCGAGCCTGCTCGCGGCCGGAGCGTCGCAGGCGCGCACGGCGCGCGAAGCGATCAAGTCCGGCGCTGATCCGGTGCGGGTGGGGCTAGGGACCGCCAGCGGGCTGACGCTCGGCATGATCCTGCTCGCGGTGGCGGTCGCGGGACTGGCGGGTCGCCACTTCTGGTCGCAGTTGGTCTCGCCGCTGCGCGTGGTACAGCATGGGCTCGAAGCGGCACTCTACGGGATCCTCGTAGTGGTCACTTACGCGCTCTTCATCCTCTTGTTTCCTTTCTTCTGGTTGATGCGGCATCTGATCGGCAATAAAGCGCCACAGCAGCCGCAAGCCCAGGTACAAGCCGGCAAGGTCAAAGAGCTAACGCAGAACGCCCATAATGCGCTGCCCCACTTCGTGACCGTGACGCTCGAGCTCATCTTGCTGGCGGCCATCGTCGGCTTTGTCTTCTGGCTGATTCTGCGCTCGTTGCGACGCTATCGTGGCGATCAGGAGGAAGAGGGCGTCGACGAGATTCACGAGAGTGTCTGGTCGAGCGATCTGGCCCTCAAACAGCTGCGTTCTCTGCTGCAGGGCTGGGGATCCCGCGGGGGTTCCAGCAGGCGGCGGCAGTTCGATCTTGATGCAGAGCCTCTCGATGTACGTGACGCCTACCGGCATCTCCTGGTGCTCGGTGACCTGCAGGGGCAGGCGCGCCAGCCAAACGAGTCGCCCAGTGACTACCTCGCGCGCCTGCGTATGGCCTGGGCAACGGCGGGCGAGCCGCTGGACGATCTGACGCTGCGCTACCTTGCGGCGCGCTACGCCGAGGAGAGTAGCGAAGAGGACGTGTCACGTGCCCGGCAGGACTGGCGATCGCTGCGCGGCCTCTTCAGTCGCGGCTGACACGGGGCAGCCAATCGGGTCCATCGTCGGATTCTTTCGGCCAGTGCTTGCGCAAAGTCTTGTGCATGCGGGCGCCGAACTCGGCGAATGGTTCGAGGCCGGCGATGTCGGTCGTCGTCAATTGCAGCCGTCGGGCTGCGGTGAGCAGTGCGGCCCGACTCGACCAGGAGACGGCCCAGGGGCGATCGGCATCCAGCAGATCGGTCGGCAACCAGCTCATTATGGCCAGCGCTCGGTAGGCACACATCGCTCCCCAGCCGCGACGGAATGCTTCGTCATCAACGAGCGGCAACTCCTCCCGGTGCCTGCCCAGTTCATCGCGAAAGACCCGCCGCATCTCGTCGAGCCACGACTCTGGAAGCGGACAGAGGGTGTTCCAACCGGTGAGGTCGTAGAGGGCGTGGCGGTATCCGGCGTATTCGAAGTCGATGAGCCGGGCGACGTTGCCAGAGACATGGCTGTTTGATGGGGCTGGATCGCCGTGCGAGAACGCGAGCCATGGGCCAGGGTCGGCGAACGTGCTGGCGACATCATGACAGGCCTCGTCGAAACCCGCCGGAAGTCGGATGGCGAGCGCCTCGGCCCAACGTCTGACGCGGTCGATCGACTCCCGCCAGCGAGCCGCTTCACCCACCCGGCCGAGCCTTTCGGATCCTGGAAGCGCCTGCCGCAGCGTCAGGAAGTGCGATTCTTTTCCAATGGTGGCAATGATGAGCCGGGCCATGGTGACGGCCAGCGACTTTACCGCGTCCATCGTGGCAGTCTTGTCCCCTGTGGCGAGGATCTGCTCCAGACTGTTCGGCATCCCCAGATCCTGCATGACGACGAAGCGTTCTACTGCACTTCCGGCGTGGAAGCGGGGTGCGAGAGTCGCGTCGCCGACTTCACTGAGGAACTGGAGGCTAGCCCAATCGTTGAAGCCGCGTTCATCGTCGCCGTCGTTACGCTTGATAACGACTGACGCAACCCCACGCCAACCGGAAGTGGCACAGCGCAGTGTCAAACTCCGGTCGCGACGGGCGATCACGGTTGGCTCTCCCAGCCGGACGGTTGGACCGTACAGGCTCCAGAGAAGCCGCTCGGCCGATTGCGTGAGGAGTTCGATTGACTCCGGGTTCTGCTTCACTGCGCTTCCATTCGCTCAGGACGACGATTCCAGGTTGGTCTTCTTCGCTGAATAACTCGGCAAGACGACTTCAGTCTCCTTCATTCTGGGCTGGCGGGCGCCCACAGAGTCGGCGGAACTACTTCATGTGAATGGACGAGATTCGTGAATTGTCCCGCAGTATCACCTATCCATTGCCCATCGCATTGCGGCACGATCGCCACCCGACCGGGTCCGATGTAGCGCGAGCAAGTGAATCAATCAGTTGATTGACACGTATCCGTTTCGATGATATTCTCTCAATCAAGTGATTGATCGAGAGGCACACATGTCTGAAGACGCGCAGAACCATCACGAGCAGAAGTCATCCCGCCGCCAGGATCTAGTGCTCGCCGCCTTCAATCGTATCGCTGAAACCGGTTTCGAAGGTCTTCGCACGCGGGACGTCGCCGCCGACGCCGGTGTCAACGTCGCGACCCTGCACTACTACTTCCCGACCAAAGAGGCGCTGATTCGTGGCGTGGTGGGACATGCGATGTGGCGCTTCAGCCAGTCGATGCCCCGAGAGGGTTCGGCTGCCGAACAGCTACGCTGGCATTTGGCGTTTCTACGGCGCTTGCTAAAGGAGGATACGGCGCTCTTCGCGGTCATGAGCGAGCTGACGTTGCGGGCGCCACGCGATCCAGTTATCGGTGGAATCCTGCAAAACACCGATGAGCCCTGGCACCGCAAAGTCGCCGAATTGCTGCGAAGCGCGCTTGAGCAGGGCTGCATTGATGCCGGTATCGATCCAGAGGCGGGAGCCGCGTTCATCATCGCCGCGATCAAGGGACTGAGTCTGCCAGACAGTTCACCACTCCGCGCGCAGCGGGTCGATCAAACGTTCGATCAGATCGAGCGCTGGCTCGGTCTCGCACAATGAGGAGTCCAGAATGCACCAGCATACCGCCTGATCTCCAGCCGTTTCAGGTGGCTCATTCGAAGCGCTAACAGCTTCTGAGCAAACGGCCAAGCCTGCACCCGATGCCCTCGTAATAGACACGAGACGAAGCACCGATCGACTGATTCGGATGTCGCTGACGTCCGAGACGGGACTACCTTGCCATGAAAGAGGTTACGGTCATGTCCAAGACCTATCGCGTCACCTCCTTTGTCCGTATGAGCAATCTGCTCACTACGACCATGCTACGCGCCGGGCTGAGTTTCAATTCGATGAGTCTGTTGACGGTTCGCGGACGCAAAAGTGGTGAACCCCGCACCGTGCCGGTGTCGGTGATCGAACGAGATGGCGAGTGCTATCTGATCGGTGCGTTTGGTGAGGTGAACTGGGTACGCAACCTGCGCTCGGCGCGTCGCGGCACGTTGCGTCTGGGTCGCAAGATCGAGGACTTTACCGCCGAGGAACTGACGCCGGCCGAAGCCGCGCCAATCCTCAAGGCCGGGTTCGACATGGCGCCCGGATTCGTCCGATCCTTCTTCGACGCCACGCCGGATTCGACTATTGCCGACTTCGAGCGTGAGGCGCCGCGGCACCCGGTCTTCCGCTTGCTGAAGGCGCCGGCCATCACCCGACCGGCATAGCCCGACGGTACATGCACCAATCCGTGAGCAGTCGACGGCGCGACTGATTACCGCGCCGTCGACTGCTCCTCTCCACCTCGCCTGGCTGACTCTGCCAGCTACCGCGCGAGTTCCAAGCCTTGCGATGTTTCTGCGGTGTGCATCGTGCGCTCTACACAGACGTTCCGAATGGCTGGCCTGCCGGGCCGATCGGGACAGGATGAAATTCAGCGTAAGGTGACCGAACCCCCGCGATCAACCCTTCAACCAGCGGCAGGTCACTCAAGATCACAAAGTGAGTGCAATGTA
This sequence comes from uncultured Chloroflexia bacterium, assembly GCA_963782955.1. Taxonomy (GTDB): domain Bacteria; phylum Chloroflexota; class Chloroflexia; order Thermomicrobiales; family Thermomicrobiaceae; genus CALAGB01. The sequence continues at coordinate 249,228 of CAWALJ010000008.1, forward strand.
CACCGTCAACCTCGCCATTTTGCTGGGAAGCATCGTCATTCTCGGCATCGGACTGTTTTCGCAGAAGATCACCGAGTCGAACCTGACGGCCCCGCTCATCACCCTCGCGGCGGGAACCCTGTTCGGTTCGCAAGTACTTGGCATGATCCAGGTGCCCGACCGGATCCAGAACGACGTGATCGAGGAGTTCGCGCGACTGTCGTTAGCGATCGCGCTGACGAGTACAGCGCTGAAGTTACCCCGAGGGGCAATTCGTCGCCACAAGCAACCGATCATTATGCTGCTGACGATTGGTATGTTCGGGATGTGGTTTGCCAGTGCGGCGATCATCTTCTGGCTGGTCAACGTCTCATTTGTGTCGGCTCTGCTGATGAGCGCCATGATCTCTCCGACCGACCCGATCCTGGCTCGAACGGTCGCCGAGGGGCGATTTGCCGAGCGTTACATTCCACAGCGGATCAGGAACGTGCTGCTGGCGGAGTCGAGCCTTAACGACGGCCTGGCTTTCCCTTTCGTGGTTCTCGCCATGTCGATACTTACCCGGCGCTATTCCCTCTCCTATTGGGGACTCCACACCGTCCTGTGGGCCGTCGTCGGTGGCAGCCTACTGGGTGTCTGCCTCGGCTACCTGATCGGCGTACTGATTCGTAAGTCGCAGAACTTCGACTTGATCTCGCGCCGGTACTTTCTCGGTTTCAGCATCCTCATGGCACTCTTTTCGGTGATGCTCGGTACCATCTTGCAGATGGACGGCATCCTCACCGTCATCTTCGCCGGACTCACCTACAAGCTTCACCGTTCTGACGAGGAAACACAGCAAGAGCAGGAGGTTCAGACCACGGCTGACCTCTTCTTCACCCTGCCGGTGTTCTTTCTGCTGGGTATGGTGCTCCCGTGGCATGACTGGATACACCTTGGCATTCGGGCCATCGCCATTGCGGTTGGTGTCCTGTTCCTTCGGCGGCTCCCGATCGTCCTGTTGATGTCCAGAGCGATGGGGCCGGGGATTCGTTTCTGGCGGGAGTCGTTCTTCGTAGGATGGTTTGGCCCGATCGGCGTCTCGGCGCTGTTTTACCTTTCCTTTGCGCTGAAGACCATTCACTCGTCAACGGTCTGGGCGGTGGTGACGTTGATCATTGCCGCCTCGATCCTGGTGCATGGCGCAACCGCGATTCCGCTCACAAAGACGCTCGGTCAGTGGGAGAAGAAAGTCGGCAGGCTTGACCCTGAACAGGCGCCGTCTTCATCGTCTCGTTCATGACATGGCGTAGCATCGCGATTTTCGGCAACTGGCTCTCACGCGATCGGCTACACTCGCGTCATCCGAGTACGGTGCTCTCGTTGTCCGTCAGGTGAGGAGTGTCTTGATGATGACCGATCTTGTTCGCAAGGCCGATTTGCTGCGATCGTTCCATCACCGGCCGGAGCCGCTGGTGCTGCCGAATGCTTGGGATGTGGTTACGGCCCGAGCAGTGGAATCCGCCGGGTTCCCGGCGGTTGCGACCTCCAGTGCCGCGGTCGCCGCTAGCCTCGGCCTCGACGATTCCGATTCGATGCCCCCCGATCTCGCCTTCGGGGTCGTCAAGCGAATCGCAGGCGCGGTCGGCGTGCCGGTTACCGCGGACAATGAAGCTGGTTATCAGTTGACAGCGGAAGATCTCGTCGGCGCGCTACTCGATGCGGGAGCGGTCGGCTGTAATTTGGAGGACAGCGAGCACCATGGTGCCGATCTGCTGGTACCGCTCGAACAGCAGGCGGCGAGACTGCGAGCGGTGCGCGCCGCGAGCGATGCGGCAGGCGTTCCAATCGTGATCAATGCGCGCGTCGACGTCTTCATTCGGGAGGCAGGCGATCCGGCATCCCGGCTGGACGAAGCGATCCGGCGAGGTCGAGCATATCTCGAAGCGGGAGCCGACTGCCTCTACCCAATCGCCCTTCGCGACGCGCCCTCTATCGAGGCCTTCGTGCGCGGGGTACGGGCGCCGGTCAATATCTGGCTCAGGCCAGACGGTCCGAGCCGCAAACAACTGGTCGACATGGGGGTAGCGCGTATCAGCCTGGCGACCGGTCTCTTCCGGCGCTCCCTGGCCGAGATCGAGCGGGCACTGGCCGAGCTACGGGAGGGGTAGAGTCGAGATCCAGGAACGACGCCACACGTCGGAGGGAGGTCGCTCAGTTCTCGCCGCTCTTCACTCGCCCGAGACTCAATTACTCGGAAACCACGAAAAAGAAGACTCACCGGCCCCGAACCATCTCGGGGCCGGTGATGTGTTCAAGCGTGCGCTACCGCGAGTGCAACAGCGTCAGTACGGGCTCATCGCGAGCACTTCCGCGCCGACTCGACCAAGCAGCACGTCGTGATGCTGCGGCCAGGCGCCGGGATGGAGCTCGAAACGCTGTCGTTCGAAGTACTGCACGGTCACGCCATTCTCCTGGAACGGTTCGCTGATCGGCATGCCAAAGACGGCTAACCCACCAAACTCGTTCCAGAACGTGCGGAATGTACCGCATAGGTTATGTCCAGTTGCTGCGAAGTAGGTGCAGTCGGTGCTGTTACTGGCCGCCGCAGGCTGGAACGCCGTTCCACTGCGGCCCACGGTCAGCTCATTCCCCAGCAGGCCCAGCAGCACGTCGTAACGGGCCGGCCAGGCACCTGGGTGCCACTCGAAGCGGGCTCGCTCGAAATACTGCACGGTCACGCCGTTCTGCTGGAACTCTTCAGTCAGTGGATAGCCGTAGATGGCGAGTCCGCCGAACTGATTCCAGTAGGCCTGGAATCCCGCACAGAGGTTGTGCTGCGTCTGCGGGAAGTAGGTGCATCCCGCCTTGGGAGCGGCTGGCTGGCTTGGGGTTACCGGTGGCGGAGTTGGCTGGTTGGTCCAGGTCAGCGTGACGTTGCTGACTGGATCGCCGCCATCCTGCACGCCGTCCTTATCCAGATCGCCATAGGCGTGGATCGTATCGGTCCCAGCGTTGACGCCCTTGTAGCTGAAACTGGCCTGACCGCTGCCGTTGGACACGACGTTGACCGTGGTCGGGTTCGCCCCAGTGATACTGAAGCGGATGGTGATGCCGGTAATCGGCTGATTATTGGCGTTTCGGAGCGTGGCAGTTACGGTCTGGGTCGTGCCGATCGTCGCGCTAGCACTTGAGAGGCTTAGCGTGAGGTTGGCGGCCGTCCAGGTGGCCGTGGTGCTGGCGCCAGGTTCCGAGGCGTCCTGAATGCTGTCGCCATCGATATCGGCGTAGGCCGAGACGGTGTCGATTCCGGGGTGGCTCCCGGTGTAGCTGTAGCTGGCGTGACCGTTAGCGTCGGTCGTGCCACTCGCGCTACTCGGATTTGCGCCGGTCACCGTAAAGCGGACCGTCACGTTGTTCAGCGGATTACCCGCGGTGTTCTTCACCGTCACGGTGAAGGTTTGCGCGGTCGTTGCCGGTGCTGTCACGTTCAGCGGGGAGAGCGTCAGTGTGGCGTTCGCCCATGTGATCGTGGTGCTGGCGCCCGGCTCGCCGTTGTCCTGTGCGTTGTCGTTGTCGACGTCGGCATAGGCCGTGATCGTATCGACACCTGAGTGACTACCGACGTAGCTGAAGGTTGCCTGACCATTGGAGTTGGTGGTCGCGGCGGTCGACGCGATCGGATTGACACCGGTTACCGTGAAACGCACGACGACGTTTGGTAGTAACGAGCCGTTCGTTCCTTTGACGGTGGCGGTGAAAGTCTGGGTGGTGCCAATCGCCGCCGCCGAGTTCAGCGGAGCGAGCGTCAACGACGATGTCGACCAGGTGATGGTCGTGCTGGTACTGGGATCGTTCCCGTCCTTCGTCACGTTCCCATTGATATCGGCGTAAGCGCTGATCGTGTCTACTCCTGCGTGAGTTCCGACGTAGGAGAAGACGGTCTTGCCGTTCGCGCCAGTAGTGCGAACGCTGTTGGATGGATTGACCCCGGTCACCGTGACGTAAACCTGCACGTTCGGGACCGCCGTGCCGTCGGAGTCAGTCACCGTTGCGGTGATGCTCTGCGTTGAACCTACTGCCGCGGTCGTGCCGGATGTCGCCAGCGTCAGGTTGTAGCCGATCCAGTTGATCGTGGCGCTGGCGCCTGGCTCGCCGGCTTCCTGCACGTGATCGTTGTCGAAGTCGTCAAAGGCGAAGACCGTGTCAGCACCAGCCACCGTTCCGGTGTAGCTGAAGGTGGCGACGCCGCTGGCATTGGTGACTCGATCGGTGGCGCCGACCGGATTGGCTCCGGTGACCTTGAACTGAACCGTCTCATTCGACATGAGCGTGCCGGTGCCGTCCCGCACCGTCGCTGTGATCGTCTGCGACGTATTCACGTTCTTGGTCGCCGTGGCTGGTGACAGCGTGACCGACCAGGCGGTCGACGGATTCCAATCGACCGCGACGCTGTTGGAGTCGAGTTGATGACCGTTGTAGGTCGCTCGGGCAATGACGGTGTCGGTACCCGGATGGCTGCCGACGTAGCTCTGCGTTGCCCGCCCGATGAAGTTGGTGGTTGTCGCCGACGTGGTCAGGTTGTTCGCGCCGCTGACCATGAGTGCAACCGACACGCCGGGTAGCGTTCTTCCAAAGGAGTCGACCACCCAGACGGTGAATTGGGCCTGATTGCCGACCGTTAGTGTCTGCGTGTTCGGGCTAAGCCGGACCGCTCCGAGTGTCGGAGGATCGGCTGCCTGGGTCAGGACCGGAGTCAGCAGAAAGGCCATCAGGGCCAGGATGGCGCTCACGCGAAGCAGGACTGAGGCGCCCGAACGTTTTCGAGGACTCGAGCGAGGTATGCGTTCCATAGATTCGCTCACTTTCGACGTTGTCCGCGCCATGATCGGGGCGACCATTGCCGGACGGATCGCGACGGTTGCCGCGATCGAAATCTGAAGGGGTCTTGGGTTCAGCTTTGCTTACACAGTTGGTGGTGAGCGTTCACTCGTCTTGGTGCGGCGAGTTGCGTCGGAGGGTCGATTGCGCAGATCGCTCAGCCGTGTCTCAATGTAGGCCAGGTTGCGACACATATCGGACCCTCCTGCCAGACAATCCCATCATTCAGTCTAGTAGGGACTAATTACAAAGGCGCGACAGAATGCGTTGCCGGATAACAGTAACGTGGAGTCTCAGTCTGTCGGGGGAGATTGGAGTCTGACGGTGCATGAGGTTCCAGTCGAGGAAGTGCTGCCCCCAGGTTGGGCCGAGCAAAAGGAGTGGGGCGGGCCAGTTGGCCCACCCCGTGCATTCCGGTGAGAGGTTTTTGCGGGGAATATGTTCCTAGAACTGATTCCAGAGGTATTGGTTGGTCACCTCGTGGTGGAACTGGATCTCGCCCGTCTTGATCTTTGTCCCCAACATTCGAGGGCTGCGCTCGGCCGCGTTGTGCTTCAGTTCGGCGTAGCGGTCACGCACTTCGGGTCCAAGCAGCTTGGCAGTGTAGCCGCTGGAGCAGAAACTTCGGATCGCATCGTAGATGTTGTCCGGTAGGATCGATTCACGCTGGCGGATGTTCTCGATCACTGGTCCCTCGAGTCCCGTTCGCAGCAGTGAATAGAGGACCATATACGGGTTGGTATCCGGTGCGATCGAGCGAACCTCGATGCGCGCCGAGCGCTCGTTGCCGATCGGCACGCGCACCATGGCGCCGCGGTCGATCGCCGAGGCGATGATCTGGTTCGGCGCCTCGAAGTGTGGATCGAGCCGCCGGTAGGCATTGACGCTTGGGTTCAGGATCAGGCAGAGATCGAGCGCGCTCGACAAAATGCGCTCCACGAACATCCAGGCGGTGTCCGAGAGCTTCTCCTCGCCGCTCGGATCCCAGAAGAGGTTCGTGTCACCCTGCGCGATCGACATGTTGGCGTGCATGCCGTTGCCATTGACGCCCGTGATCGGCTTGGGCAAGAAGCTGGCGGTCATCCCCATGCGATCCGCGACCTGGCGGCAGATGAGCTTATAGAGCATGACCTGGTCAGCCGCGACAAGCGCCTCGACGTAGGAGTAGTTCAACTCGAACTGGGCAGGGGCGACCTCCGGGTGGTCCTTCTCGTTCTGGAATCCCATGGCGCGCTGCACTTCGGCCGCGGTGTCGATGAACTGGCGCAGCGGATCGGCCGGAAGCGAATGGTAGTAGCCACTGGTGCTGAGCTGATCGAAGTTCCCGGTCTCGACGAAGATCTGCTCGGCGTGCCGCCCCTTGAATAGAATGCCTTCGATCTCGTTGGCGATGTAGCAGGTCTGACCATGCTTCTCATACAGCTCGGTGACGTATGACTTGAGCTTGGCGCGCATGTCCGACCGGTATGGCGTGCCGTCGCGCTCCAGCACCTCGCCGAAGACCAGCACTTTGCCCGGCGCGAAGATGTCGGACGGCAGCCAGTAGAACGCCGACCAATCGATCGCCAGACGCAGGTCAGATTCCTGCTGCCGCGTGAAACCACGCACCGACGAGCCGTCGAACGTCAGGTTGTCGGAGGATTTCAGCAGGAACTTCTTGTCGTAGTCGAGCATGTGGACGCGGCCTTCGAGGTCCGAGAAGCAGACCGTCACGGCCTTGATCCGCTTTTCGTCCGCGAGGTACTTCAGTCGCTCGTCGCGAACCAGGTTCGGATCTTTGCGCGCCTGTCGATCGGCCTTGGCCGAAAGATTCAGCTCTTCCAATTCGTCGTACGGGATCTCCAGGAACTCGCGCAGATCAGCGCTCATGTAGGCTCCTCTCAACGGCTGCCACCCTTTATCCACCAGGTGCGGTTGGTGTACGGGCACTCAACCACCGCGTGAAATTGTGGATGATCCCCGACGGCATTCATAGGTGCATTCAGTCGCGATTCGGACCGATTTCTTGTGCAGGCTGCACAAATGACTCGCGCGCGCAAAATCAGGGGTACAAACGTCCCGCGCGATGATGTCCGGACGTACCTCGCGCACTCGTCCAGTGTCACAATGATGGTGGTTCGAATATCGCGGAGAGTGATCCGGGAGGCGCGACCGGCGGATCATGCGGAAGACGAAATTGGAGGGATGCCATGAGCGACGTTGCTCAGACGAAAACGGGATTCATTCGGGTCTGCGGTGGCAACCTCCGATACGAGCTTGCCGGAGAGGGCCCGACCCTGGTGCTGATTCACGCCGGGTTGGCCGACTGCCGCATGTTCGACGATCAGTTGGCGTTTCTGTCTCAGCATTGCCAGGTGCTGCGCTACGACCTCCACGGCTTCGGCCGTTCCAGCTGGCCCGATCAACCCTATACCCACCACGAGTCGCTGCATGAACTGTTGGATCATCTCGACATCGATCGTGTTTCGCTGCTGGGAACCTCGCTCGGTGGTGGCGTGGCGCTCGATTTCACGCTGACCTATCCGGAGATGGTCGATTCTCTCATCGCCGTCTCGGCTGGAATCGGCGGCTATCCGCAGAAGCCGGAAGACGAGCTCCTCTTTCAGCCGGTCATCGAGGCCTTCACCGCGAACGAGTACACGCGCGCCATCGATCTGATGATTCACATTTGGGTGGATGGGCCAAGCCGCGAGCCCGATCAGGTGAGTGCCGAGCTGCGAGAACGCATTCGGGCACTCTACACCGACGTGCTCCTGCGCACGCGTGAAGGCGGACGGCAAGCTGATCAACTAGAACCTTCGGCTTACCGGCGCCTCGACGATATTCACGTGCCAACGTTGGTGATCGTGGGTTCGGAGGATATCTCCGGGGTGCGAGATCAGGCGGAGTGGCTCTCCCGGTCCATCGACGGTTCCCGCAAAGAAGAGATCTCCGGTGTCGCGCACATGCTTAACATGGAGGTTCCCGAACAGTTCAACCAGCTCGTGCTGCAGTTTCTGCAGGAGCATCAACTGGCCCGCTAGGGTTGGGCGTCGCCGTGTCTGCGGACGTGGGCATCCACGGAGGACCGTCCCCAAACTACGGTCCCCCGTGGACGTGTTCGCTATTTCGCGACTAGTAGCGGCGCCACCAATAATCGGGCAAGGTACTCCACCAATGATCGTTCCGCGAACTCTTGATGACGAAGGTCACGTCGTAGACGGTCGAATCGCCACTGACCGTGAAGTGTAAGGTGTGCGTTCCCGCGGCCAAACCGGTCGTCTTGAGAATCAGCAGGTATTGGTGGCCAACGAAGCGGAAGACGTTGTCCGGGTTGGATCTACCCGCAGTCTGCAGCAGAGTTGCGTTCCCATCCACGTCAATCGCGGTTACGGTCAGGTTTCGGGACGACACGTTCACTCCGTTGGCGTCGAGGAGTTGCAATCGAACCAGGATGACGCTGCCGCTCCGATGCGGTTCTGTCTGGTCGAACAGGGGTTTGATCGTGTACACCGCGTCCGGAATGCAGGATGTCTGCGCGGTGTCAGGCTGGTGGGTGCCGTTCGGGCACGGCGTTTCCGAGGTTGCGCCTGAGGTGGGGACGAAGTAGTTGGGATCTGCAGGCAGGCAGGATGACTGCCCCGTTGCCGGTTGGTAGTAGCCCGCCGAGCACAGGGTTGCTTGAGTGGACCCAGCGGTATCAACGAACGAGCCGGCGGGTGCAGCCAGGCAGGATGACTGACCTGTCTGGTCTTGATAAGTGCCAGCTGAACAGAGCGTCGCCGAAATGGCGCCTGTCGTATCGACATACGAGCCCGCCGGAGCGTCGATGCACGATGTCTGCCCCGTTACTGGCTGGTAGGTGCCAACTGCGCACGGCGTCGCCGAGGTCGCACCCGTCGTGTCGACGAACTTGCCCGGAGGTGCGGGAGTGCAGGGGGCGAAGCCCGTGGTCGAGTAGGAGCCCGCGGCGCACATCGTCCCCTGCGTGACGGAGAAGGATTGTGAGACTTGGTCGGCCGTCTGGTAATTCGTGTTCCCCGCCTGGTCGGCAGTGACGGTGCAGTTGCCGGTCCCACTCATGGTGACCAAGCCGGTGCCACTGTCATAGGAGCAGGCGCCGCTGGCCCCGAAGATGATCGGGTTGCCTGAGTCACCCCCGGTGGCGGTCGGGGTGTACGTGCCACCATCGCTGGCATTGGTGGGTGCCGCCGAGGTGAAGTTGATGGTCTGCGATGCCTTTCCCACGTTGATGTGGACCGTTGCCGTGGCACCTGAATAGTTGGTCGAGTCAGTTGGCGTGAAGTCGACCGAGAGAACCTGTCCAGTCCCGGCGTCGAGTAGGGTGCTGCTGTCAGGCGTGTAGCTGAACGTGCCAGGGACGTCGGCCGTGGCATCAAGCTGAGTGCTACTCAGCGCGGTGCCGTAGGTGATTTCAGCTGGGTCGCTCCAGGTGATGACCGGCGTCGCTTGAGCGATGCTGAAGTCGGCGCTGTTGCTACTTGCGGCATGCGTGGCGTCGCCATCGAAGCTTGCACTCGCCGTGTAATCACCGGCGTTAGTCGGTGGCGTGGTCGACGAGGCGTAGGTGGTGCCATTGCGGCCGGTGTAGGTCACGGATAGCGATTGATTCAGCCCGTCCGCACCGGTGGCTGACGCGGTACAGCCGGTGATCTGGCTGCCGGTGTAGATCGGGCTGGGTGTCGGACAGTTCACCGTCACGGTCGACGCGGCCTGGGCGATGGAGATGGATTGACTAATCGGCCCGGCTGCGAGGTAGTTACTGTCGGCGGCCAGGGACGCCTCGATGATGCAGTGGTCGGTGCCGGCTGTCACCCCGGTGATCGTCACCGTCCCGTCGGAGGTGACAGTGCAGCCGACGCTCCCGCTTCCGGTTGCGAAGGTGACGGCCCCGGTGTCGTCGGCAGGTGCGTGGGCATAGCTGGCCACGCTGAAGGGCGCATCGCCATAGGCCTTGGCGGCCAAGGCTGACAGGTCGAAGGTGAAGGCGGGTGCCGCCTGGGCGATGCTGAAGCTTTGTATCACCGAAGTGGCCGGATCGTAAAAGCCACCGGCCGACTTGTTGCCGTCCTGGCTGGCGGTGATGCTGCAGCTACCAGCCCCGGTGAGCGTGACCTGATGCACCACTGACCGGTGCATTGACCCGACGCAGCGAAGCTCAGGGACAGACCAGAGGTCACGTTCGCGCTGGTGCTGAGCGAGAAGGGCGCGTCGCCATAGGTCTTATCGGCAAGCGCACCGAAGTTGATGAACTGCCCATCGAACGTGTTGGTGCAGCCACCGGCGGCGTTACTGTATTCGAACTGTACCTGGTAGGAGTGTCCGTTGAGCGTGAGGTTTGCGCCGCTGCCGTCCAACGTGCCATAGATTTTTTGACACAGATCGGCCATTTCTGTTGAATTTGTAATCGCGACGTTGGACATGAACCACGAATTACCAAGGGGATCACTGACGGTCTCGAAGAGCTCGTGCGACGACGTCGAGATGGCCGCGTCGGCGTGCTCCTCATTGGGTGATGGTTGCTGCAACAGACATCCACGACTTGGGTCCCCATAGAGCTCCGAACCCGTCGGGTATGGGATGTAGGCCACGTAGTTCGGGGTGAAGGTGCCGGCTGGAAAAAAATCATGCCAGCCGCAAAAGGCGACGTTGGAGCATCCGCCAGGGTTCGGTAAACACTCCTGAACGCCATTCCCGGTATAGACGAAATAGATGTCGTGGCGTGACTCGGAAGGCCAGTTTTTCTGCTGGATCGCGTACGCAACGGCGTTGTGTATGTCGTCGTTGGTCAGCGGAGATTCCGGATACGGCTGTGTGTCGAGATAGGTCCCGCCGAGCGTCAGATGGTTAGGATGGTACACATTGCCGACGAGCACCCCGTTCTGGTATTGCTGGTCGTAGTACTGCGTCACGATGTTATACAGCTCGGAGCCGCCGACATCGGTGAAGAAGCGCTCGAGGAGTGATTCGTAGTTTGCGTCGTCCGCGCTGGTGCTTCCGAAATGGTATCCCGGGAGGCAGCCAATAGATAAGATGGACCGTGACTGGATTCATCACGAAGGCCGGATTTGTGGCGAAGCTCGAGAGATCGAGACCGTCGGGATTGTAGTCGAGTTGGCACGGAGGTTGATTGCACGTCAAGCCTGGCGGATACGTTTCACTCGCGAGCATCGTGCTACTCTGGGCCGCTGCTCTGGGACGGTGATGCCGCCAGCGCCGATGTTGCCAACCCGAGGGTCACGAAAAGGCCGACCAACAGCGCGGTAGGCAGGCGCCACCTCATCGCTCGACCACCCTGTCTTTCGCCTGCCGAGTGATTCCACTCTTTGTCGCGCCTGAACACCACTGGCATATCGATCCTTCCATTCGACCGCAGAGCCAACGTCGGATTCCCTGGCCTGCTACGAGTGACTACTCGCAGCGTTCCCGCTACCCCACTCTGCCGGATTGAGGACTAAAGCTCTCGGCCAGCCAGAAATCCCCGTGCCTGGGCCACTGTCGCGAAGTGGCGCAGGACCAACACGGTGGCCTGGAACACCACTGTGTCCCGATACACTACGTACACTCTAAATTGAATGGAAGCAATGTACATCGTAGGAAATGCTTAATTCGCGACCGCTTCCAGTGAGCGAGGACTTAAGCAGGATTACCGGGGCAGTGGGGAAAGCGATCACAACGGGACAGTCAGATGGGGAGAGGAAACTGGAGAACCTCGACGTCGAGATTCTCCCGCGCTCGTTGCGAATCGCTCGCTGTGGATCACGTTCGATCTGCCACCGAACGACTGTTTGCCCCCGTTGTCGTAGACCGCGGCGTCGGGCCTGGTCTGGGTGACGACCAGCCACTGGTTAGATGGATTGTGTGAGACAAGTTTGTCTAACTTCAACAGAGGTCCCAGGGCCGGATCGATCGATCCGGCCCTGGGAACACGAAGCTACTTGATGATGAACGTGATCGAATACACAACCGGATAACCGCTCACGCTGAAGTAGAGCGTATGGGTACCGGAACGCAGTCCGGCTGTGTCGAGATTCAACACGTAACCGTGGAGCGATGAGTCATACCGGAAGATGTTACCGGGATTCGCCTTACCCGAGGTGTGAAGGAGGCCAGTGTCGCCATCGACGCTGGTCGCCGTCACCGTCGATATCCGGGCTTGAGAGATTGATCCCGCTGGTATCAACGAGCTGCAGCTTGACCGGCAGCGTACTGCCTGCGTGCTTGGCCTTCGATTGATCAAACAGCACGTTGATCTCTGGCGCCGGGACCGGGATGCAGGACGTCTGCCCCGTCTGCGGCTGGTACTCACCGGCCGGACATGCGGTGGGCGCCGTGGCACCCGCAGTGTCCACGTAGGTATTCACCGGGGCCGGGGTACACGAGGTCGCCGGAGCTCGCTGGCGCGGACAGAGCGTTGCTGCGATGCGCCGGTGGTGCTGACGTACGACCCAGCAGGGGCGTCAAGGCACGAGGTCTGCCCTGAATTCGGTTGGTAGGTGCCCATTGCACACGGCGTTGCCGGATTGGCCTGTGGTGCTGACGTACGACCCTGGAAGTGCCGCGGTGCATGAGATGCGCCAGAGACGTCAGAGAACGTGCCGACTGGACAAACGGTTGCCGAGGCCGCGCCCGTCGTATCGACGTACGACCCAGCAGGTGCAAGCAGGCAGGATGTCTGACCTGTCTGGTCTTGATAAGTGCCGACTGAACAGAGCGTCGCCGAAATCGCGCCTGTCGTATTCACGAACGATCCAACAGGTGCAAGCAAGCACGATGTCTGCCCTGAATTCGGTTGGTAGGTGCCCATTGCACACGGCGTTGCTGCAACCGCGCCAGTGGTGTTGACGAACTTGCCTGGAGGTGCAGCTACACACGAACTCTGTCCTGTCTGATCTTGGTAGTAGCCAAGTGCACATGGCGTCTGCCGAGGTCGCACCCGTGGTGTCAACGAATTGTCCTGATCGGCGCATGGTTACACGAAGTGACGCTCCCGCGGCTGGCTGGTAGGTGCCCGCCAAACAGGGTGTCTGTGTTGCCGAGCCCGTGATGGAGACGAAGTAGCCTGGATCGGCCAAGTTACAGAAGGACGCACCTGAATTCGGCTGGTAGGTGCCGACCGGACACGGCGTTGCCGAGGTCGCGCCGGTCGGTATCGACATACGTGCCAGGAGGTGCCGAAGTGCAGGGTGTTTCGCCGGTGGCCGAGTAGGTGCCTGTGCTACACGATGTCGCTGCCATCGCGACATTCGGCACGATCACCGTTGATGTTGCCAGGCCCAAACTCACAAGCATGGCGACCAGCAACGTGGTGAACATGTACCCGTGTACGTACGAACGACTTCGCCGGACGGTGACTACATTGCGTATAGCCGTGAATCTACTCTCCATATCGGTCATCCTCCCTTTTCCTCATAGCGATCATCGCGATTGGCTGCCTGCACTACTCGTAGATCTCTACTCGCAGCGTTCCCTCTACCCCACTCTGCCGGATTGAGGATTGAAGCTCTCGATTGGTCAGATAGCCCTGTGCCTGGGCCACCGTCGCGAACTCGCGCAGGACCAACACGGTGTTTGGCGCGTCCTCGAGCCGGTGTACCGACTCCGCCATCACCCCCCACTGCTGGCGTGATTCGCTCATCGCGTCGTGGATGACTCGCCAGTCTCGGAAATCACGCACACTGAACTGGATCGCGAGGAGCGCCATGATCGTTCTCTTTCCTGACCCTCTGGCGATGGGCGTTAGCCAGCGATGTGTCAGTTGGGCAGTGATTTGCCACCATCTGTCACTGCCCACCATACGTAGATCGAGCGTAATGCACATCGGAGGAACTGCTTAAATTTGGTTGTGTGGTGAGTTGCGCAGCAGTAGGTAGTTCTGCAGGGGTGACGGGTCGCGTCAGCCGAGCTGGTGATCTATGGCGAAGCGGATCGCGGCACCACGTGAGGAGACTCCGAGTTTGCTATAGATGGTGGTGAGGTGAGCCTGAACCGTGCGAATGCTCAGCGTGAGGTGTTCGGCGATCTCCGCGTTGGAGCGTCCGGTCGCCAGCAGTTGCAACACCTCACCCTCTCGCGGAGTCAGCCCGGCGGGAAGGGCGGCCGAAGCATCGGCCAGGGCCGCGTCGAGTTCGTCAGCTCGCTCGAGAGTCAGTTTGGCTCCCATTGGCACGCAGATGTCGCGCGCCGAGACGATGTGTACTCGTGCTGTCGAGACATCGCCACGTGCCCGGCACAATTCCGCCATGACCAGGAGTGTCAACGCTTGCTCGTGACGCGCGGCGCATGCTTTAGCGAGAGCGAGTGCCGATGACAGTTGCGCCTCCGCTTCATCTAACCGGCCCGTGGCAAGCGCCAGTTCAGCCGATAGTCGATGTGCTGCTAGCAAGGTCAGCGGTTGGCGTGGTGCTTCCGCGGCGACGCGGGACTGACACGCGTGTTGGCGGGCTTGTGTGAGATTGCCCACTGAACGCTCGTACGCCGACCAGCAGAGAAATGCGTCGGCTCGCCCGTTGACTCCACCACTCCACTCCAACCAGCGATCGAACGCGGCGAGCCACTGACGGGCAGCGTCGAGGTCGCCCGCCTCGAGCGACAGCGTCACGGCGAGCGCACGCAGGGGTACGATGTGGCCCGCGGAATCGGCGGGCTCAGTGTCCGGGCCGGACGGTAAGCCTTCACGGACAAGCGTCCAGGCTAGGTCACGGTCTCCTTGATAGTATGCGAGCGGTGCCAGTAGGGTCACTCCAACCAACCGGATGAAGCGCAGTTCGCTCTGCTCCATGATGTCAAAGGCGTCGCTCCAATCCCCTTCCAGTACTCGTGAGACGAAACGGGTGATGCGGTCGGCGCCAGGGTCGAAGACGTCCCCGAGTGTGGCGAAGACCTCCTGGAGTTCGGCCTCCAGTTGCTCCCGCTCGCGTGGCTGATCCGCTTGATACGGGAGGACCGCCAGCAGCAACTCGTCAAACAGTGTCGACAGGACCATATTACGATGATCGTCAGCGCTGAAGATATCTCGTGCCGCGGCAAAGGCCGCACGCGCCGCGTCTGGTTGGCCGAGCGCGGCGTAGGTGTATCCCAGTCCGTAGAAGGCGTCACCACGAGAACCGAACGTCTCGCTGCAAGGAAGTGCGATGATCCGTTCCCCGAGTGCCACCGCCTCTGCGAATCGTCCTGTTTCTCCCAGCGTCAGCGTCAGGTCACCACGACCGTTCTGCGGATCCAATGGATCGCTGGTGGTGTCGAGCGCGGCAAGGCGGTCGTGATCATCGCGCGAAAGCGCATCGAGAAGAGCGATACCCTCCTCGGTGATTGCGGCTCCGTGCTGAAAATTGCCCGCCATGCGTCGGAGCATGCCCTGAAAGAACCGTGCGTAGGCGGTGAGAGCCGCGTCGGACGTCGCAACCCCCAGGCGTTCGGCTTCCGCCAGTTCGCTGAAGCCCGCGTCGGGATCTTGAAAACGTCGCAGCAGTGCCAGATGGAAATGAAGCCAGCCACATTCGTTTTGGGTGGCCACATTCCCGTTGAGCAGCCGTAGTGCAGCCTCAAAGCGGTGGATTGCGGTGCCCCAGGCGAAGGATCGTTGCGCTCGCTCTCCCGCGCGAGTAAGCCACTCTGCCGCGCGTGAGTCACCAGCCTGCGAGAAGTGGTAAGCGATCGCGTCTGGGTCGGGAGTTCCATGCTGAGACGCCATGACGTCGCCGATCACGCGATGCCATCCGCGCCGTCTGGGCGGCAAGATAGAGTCGTAGAGTGCTTCGCGAATCAGACTGTGCGAAAAGCGGACCGCCAGTCCGTCTGGCGTGGCGTCGAATACGCGGGCGTCGATGGCGCGCTCGATGAGTGGAAGCAACGCCGTCTCACTTGTCGCACCCACCGTTGCCCAGAGCGCGAGCGGCACGACCTCGCCGATAGTCGCGGCCAGACCGAGCAACGTATCGAATCCGCTGCCGAGCTTTGCCACGCGTGCATCGATCACCTGCCGAAGAAACATGGGAACCTTGATCTCCGTCAGCGGACCGAGCGACCATTTCGAGGAATGGGTCTGAACCAGGACTGAGCCTTCGAGAGACCGAAGCAGTTCGCCAACGAAGAACGGATTTCCCTCGGCGTGAGTTTGGAGATACGCCGACAGGCGATGTGCATCCGCGGCTGGCAACGCGTAGGTTTGCTCGATCAACGCGCGAACCTCATTGTCGCTCAACGGCGATAGTTCAATGCGAACGGCGAGGGCTTCCCGGATAAGCACGGGTAGCAGCAGGTAGAGTGGATGCAGTCGTGAGACTTCGTCACTACGATAGGTGACGAGGAGCAGGATCGACGCGGATGCCAAATGTCGCGCCACGACCCGCAAGAGGTCGAGGCTGGAGGTATCCGCCCATTGCACGTCTTCGAGAACGATAACCAGCGGCTGTTGACGCGACACCGTGACGAGAAACGTGCGCATCTCGTTGAAGAGCGATGCTTGACTTGAGCTATGGTCGAGACTTGGTTCGGTGACGGGGTGCGCGTTGGACGTGTGATCTCGAGAAGCACGGTACTGCTCAAGTAGTTCCGTCCATGGACCGTATGGCGGGGTTTCAGCGCGATCGTAGCAGTGACCGATGAGAATGAGTGCACCGGCGGCACTGGCGTCTTGGCAGATATTCTCTGCCAGTGTCGTTTTTCCGATGCCGGCCTCGCCGCTAAGAATGACGAGACCCCCGTTCCCCGTAAGCGCTGCATTGAGTTGCGCACGTGTGATGTTTCGCTCACGCTCACGCCCGACCAAGAGAGGCGGTTGGTTATGGGAGGCCGGGGGTTCCATCATGTGAAGTTGTGAACCTGTCCAGGTAAGGCCTTGTGACCGTGAAATCTCAACTTAGAACGCAACCCAGAGGGGCGTTCACATTCGCGTAAACATGCCCAGAGTATACTCGCGAACCATCTCACTGATCGTTCGATCGTCTCTCTCGCGGACCTCAGTGAGTGCATATCGTACTAGCCTCGAACTGTGCTGAGATCGTCTTCGGTCACATCGCGGGTCAACGCCGAGCGGGCATTGCGTTGCGCCACCATCAGGTAGGTCACGAACCCAACGATGAGCACGGTCAGAACGATCGACACCTTGCCGTCGCCGAACCCCAGTCCGCCGAGGGCGGTCTTGCCAAACCAGTCGGCGAACGAAGCGCCAAGTGGCCGGGTCACGATGTAGGCAAGCCAAAACGCCGCGATCTCGTTCAGTCCCAATAACCAGTAGGCAACGCCGGGAGCGGCAAACAGGACTACGAAGAGGACGCCGGAGGCCAGGTAGCCGAGTCCCAGCGTGGCGGCCGTCATGTCACCGGCAGCCGTGCCGAGGGCGAAGGTGGCCATGACCGTGGCCCAGTAGAAGAGCTCGCGCCGGGGGGTGTCAATGCTATGAATCGACAGCGTGTGCTCGCTGCGGTACCAGAGGATGAAGACGACCACCAGCGCTAATGCAAAGAAGGCCGTTGACGCGAGGTAAGGAATGCCCAACACCACGTGCATGACGTCGGCGGCCATGGTGCCAAAGACTGCGACCATCGAGATGGCCAGCCAATAGATCCACGGAACGTAGCGTCGCACCAAGAGCTGCAGCAGCAGTGACACCACCAGCCCGACAGCCCCAACGATCACCGCCACATACGGATTGATGTGGAAGACAAGATAGTCGGAGGTTGACTCTCCCATGGCCGTGCTCAGAAGTTTGATGACCCAGAAGATGAGCGTGATCGCTGGCACCTTGCGCATGAGTGGGGCGGGCAGGTTGCGCAAGATGGGCAGCGTCAGAGGGCGCTCGATCGTTCGAGCCATGCAGATCTCCTTTGGTGCTGACGTGATCGATGTTTCAACGTACGCGCGGGCTGTCGGCGGTCAAATGCGCGTCTTGTGGGGACAGCCTTTACCGGGGGCGCGGCGAACGCCTGCCCGGTCGGTGCCGTCGCTTCGGCACCACTGGCTTGATCGTAATCAGTGCGGATTAAATCAAGGTGAATAACTGGCGCTGTGCCGGTACCCATAGGTCACGTTTTGGTGTTAGACGCGTGGTGATGGGTGAGCAAGGCCCACGGTGCGACCGCTCTTCGTGGTCTGTGAAGCGCGACTCGACCGTATGTCGCCTACCCGGCGCTGCTGCTGTCCGTAGCCTCATTGTGCATCGTGCGGTACTTGCGCCAGAAGTAGATGACGATCAGCAGAACCAGCAGGATGGCGATTGACTGGTCGACGTATTTGGCCCGATTGCGGAACGCTTCCCACTTCGGTCCCCAAATTTCGCCGATCGCGGTGAGCGGAATGCACCAAAGGAACGCGCCAACGAAGGTGTAGACGGCGAAGCGGCCAAAGGGCATGCGCGCGATTCCCGCCGGAAACGAGATGAAGGTGCGCACTACCGGTAGGAGACGGCCGATGAAGGTGGTGATGGCGCCACGATGCGTGAACCAATGATCGGCGCGATCGAGATCCTCGTGCGTAATCAGTACCCAACGACCCCAGCGCTCGATGAGCGGTCGACCACCGACCGCGCCGATGACGTAGGCAATGGTGGATCCGAAAAGGTTGCCACTCGCGCCGACGGCACTGGCGGTGAGGATGCCGGACCAGCCGAGATGACGATCGGCCACGAAGAGCCAGCCCGCCAGCGGCATGATCACCTCACTCGGGAGGGGAATTCCAGCGCTCTCGATGGTCATGGCCAGGAAGATCCCGAACCAGCTGAGCGTGTCGAACAGCGACCGGACGAAATCGATAGATGCCGTTTCAATTCCGGACAGCATGCCCGAGCCCTTCTGCTTCACCCATCATTGACTGCTTCCGACCATATTCCACCACGATGACCGCGACCGCCATCGCCACCACCAATGCGGCCATCACCATGGCGACCAGCGAGAGATCACCGATCGTCAGGGCCGAGATGACGCCAACGATCGGCATCAACCAGAGCCCCGCGATCAGGAGTTGTCGAATCAGGTTCGACGTCCCTGGTTGGGCAATGATCATCACGCCTGGCACCAGCAGCAGCGCCGCGCCAGTAGGTTCAGAATGATACGCGGCCAGTAGGGTAATGGTCATCGTCCCGAGCAATTGCCAGGCAAAGCGCTCACCCGCCGGATTCCATCGTCCACGCCAGATGAATGGGAGGGCAATCAGGCTTAGGAGTGACAGAAGCAACGTGACGGCGATGCCCATATTCGGGTTGAGAAACGGCAGAAGCGTATCGACCACCGCTCGCCAGCTGATCATGCCGTGCGGGTCGATACCCACGTTGCCGGAATAGTGGGGGTAGATCGTCAGGATCATGCGCACGTAGCTCACGACGGCACCGAGCCCACCAATCAGCAGTGAACTGATCAAGATGCCGAATCCGGTGACTACGGAACCAAGCACAGCCAGCCAGCGGCATTTGAAGAGCAGCACCGGCAGCAGGATGAATGCGTATTGCGGCTTCATCAAGAGAAGCCCGATCCACAGTCCGGCGCGCAACTCCTTGCCCTGCTCGAAGGAGAAGACCGCCTGGGCGAATGCAAAGACCAATAGCACCACGACCTGGCCGACGAACAGCTCGAGCAGCAGCGGGTAAGCCACCAGTTGCGCCGCCATGATCCAGCCGGTCGACTGGTTGCGGAAGCGATGCGCGAGTTGCCAGGCGACGATCGACGCCAGTCCTAGATTGGCCAGCGTCCAGAGAAAGAAGCTCTGGGGCGGTCCGGCAAAGATAAAGAGGTGAAAGATGGCAAGGAGAATCGGCGGGTACGGAACCGGCCCGAGTCGCACTCCCGCGGCGCCAAGGCGCGAGTACTGAGCGAGCGGTTGCATGGCTGCGGACAGCGCCGAGAGGTGATACGCGTCGGCCGGGCTACGGGCCGCGAGCAGGTGGGCTGCCGCCCAGAATCGGCTCCAGTCAAGACCGAGTCCGGTGAAGAATCCGTGGTGAAGCCAGTCGCGAATCGCGTAAACCAGCCAGAAGGTGAGATTGCCGAAGACGATGATGCGAAGACCGGTTACTGGCTGCCACCAGCCTTGATTGGCGAACGGATTACCGTGAAATTCGCGCAACTGTTCCACTGCTTCGCCTAGGCCGCGCGAGCGGTTGCTCGTCGCGACTCACGACTTGTCGCTCACAGACGTTGCATCGCGGGCCAGTGCGGCCACGCAACGCTGCGATGGAATCGGACGCCAGAGACATGCCACCTTCTCTTGAGACGCCCTGATCAATTGTTGCTCGAATCGCTCCCCCTGTGCGACGGCTTGCGCTTTTCTCCGGCAAAGTTGCTCATTTCGTCAGCGAAAGGGCTGATATCGTTCCCCGACGAGTTCAGTCCCGTTCGCGTGCGCCGTGCTTCTCCACAGCGTCAGTTGTATTCTGTTAACCAGATTCCACGCTGGGTTCCCGGCTCGTGAGCCGCAGGAGATCGATCCAATGACGCTGTCGAAGGTCTACAGGTCGTTGCTGAACGCCAGATTAGAACGCCGCTTGTTTGCGCACGTTCCAGGCCTCTGGATGACTCTATTCATCGCGGTACTTGGCGCGGCCTGGCCCGTTTCCGTATCGGCGAACATGGCCAATCCCTATCAGGCAGGGCAGCCGGTTGGCGAACCCTGGGGATCGGTCAGCACCATCGCCATCGAACACGAACGACTCGATCTGGATCTGCGTCCGCTCGCAAATGACGATCCGGCACTCGTTACGGCAACATACCAGATTCGCAACGATGGTCAATCCACGACGCTCGATCTGATGTTCGTGGCGGCGGCGATGGAGACGAGCGGCTCGTCGACCTCCAGCGTCTCGCTCGATGGACAGTCGATCTCCAGCACGGACCGTGCTGCTTCCGGTCTTCCGGCCTCCTGGAAGTCGCCCGCGGCAACGCCCGGTCTCGACGGTCAGCCACCGCTCCACTACACCGTGACGCAGGATCAGGCAATCTACTTCAAATTGCCGGTCTCGACCGGCGCGCACACGATCAAAGTGAGCTACGCGGCGCGGGCCACGGCCTATTCCGGCGACTCACCGGCGCGGTATTGGCAGCTCGGCTACGTCCTCGCTCCAGCGCGACAATGGGCGAGCTTTGGCGGGCTCGATGTCAGCGTCGAGGTGCCACAAGGTTGGAAGGCGGCCACGACCCCAGCCCTGGAGCGGAACGGCGACACGCTGATCGGCACCTTCAACCAGGTTCCGGCCGATTCGCTCGCGCTCACCACGCAATACCCGGCGAGTACGCCGTCGACAGTGGGCCATACCACGCGACTGGCGGTGCTGGGTGCGGCTCTATTGATCGTCATCCTCGTCGTCCTCTGGCTGATCCGCCGCAGGCACTCGATTTGGTGGGCTTTGCCGGTCGGTCTCTCACTCTTCGGGATCTGGCTCATCTGGACCAACATCAGCTCCTCGGACTCGAACGTTCCCTCGAGCCAAGCCGCCTGGACCTACGGCTACGGCGCCAGTTCCACGCTGCTCACGCTGCTTGCGATTCTGCTTATCATCGTTGCGGTCGCGACGTTGCCGATCCTGAGTTGGCGGGCATGGCGTCGGAGTCGGATGGCCTCCAGCCGCTGAGGTGGTGCAATTCCAACGTTCATGCGGGCAGCGCTCGCCGGGGATGGTCGTAACGAATTGGCCGACGAATCCGATGCTCGACCCACCACGCCCTGAAATCGAATCAATAGGGCGAGCATTTCCGCGGCTCCGGATCCTTTCCGACAAATCTCGCGTAAGACGGTCAGGGGGTGACTGCCACCACGTGCGGGCGCTCGCGGAAATTCGCGTCTGCTGCGGAACCGTTGGTTGGTTACTCAAAGGATCAAGGCAGTGGAAAATTCGTTTGCGTCGTGGATGGAACCTTGAGACTCACCATCTGTCGGCTCTGATCACGTCAATCCACGGCGAACCGTCGATCGTGGCGGAGCAACGATCGGAGATGTGTCAACAAATCGGTCAGATCGAACGGCTTCTCCAGCACCGCAACTGCTGTTCGGCCCTGACCGCGCGATCGGAACCGAGAATCGCTGGTGACGACGATCACCGGAATGGTTTGGGTCAGCGGATCAGCCTGAATGTGCGCGAGGAGTTGTTCACCGTCTTCCGGCGACTCGAGCCATGAATCAACAATGATGAGATCGGGCTGGGACTGCTTCACGAAATCGTGCGCCCCATGAAAGCCCACCCAACGAAGTGGATGGAATCCTTCATCGGCCAAGACTTCATGCATCATCTCGAGATAGGCATGGTCACGATCGATGACGACAACCAGAGGCGATCCGATCATGGTGCCCCCTTTGGCACTGATGTGCGAGCAAGACAGCGTTGTTTTGTTCGCGGTCAGACTACGCGTCCGACGATGACGGGGACATGGAATTTGTTTCGAAATTGTCACAAACGTGTGTCAATCCGATTCCATTTGCGCAACTGCGATCGACAGGCGCTGAAAATTGGCGCTCACGACGTTGCTCGGACCATCCAAATGTCGCGCCTTCGTTGCTCTTTGCAGTCCAGTTTTGACGCGGTTGTCGCACTCCGAGTGTGAGACTGGTTTCAGAACTGGGAACGACTCGAGGAGATGCCGATGATCGAAGGATTGCGCCGGACCGCATCTGTTTTGCTGCGCGCACAAAGAACGTCCGGATTGTTGCCGAAAGAACTGCTCTTCGAACGCGGGCGGTCAATCGCCCCGACGCTTGCCAGCTTGAACCTGGCTGAATTGGCTCAGTTGGCTCCCACAATGAGTCCGCCATGCGTGAATCACCGACTGCCACAAAGCGGTTACCCCAAGAAGAGCCCATCCAAATTCACGCGGGTGACGTGGCGGATCTGGGCTGGCATCGACCGCGAGCCGTGTCAGGTCTCTCCGAAGGTGAGGATTCGATGAGTACCGCGACATTCGTCATCGTTTCGGTCGCGGTCCTTATTGTCATCCTCGCGCTGGCCGCCACTCTGGTCGTTGTCCTCAGACGTCGAGGTACCCTGGCGTCTCGACCGGCCCCGTCCACTGAGGCAGGTCGGAATTTGGCGGTCGCCATCGCTATGGGAATGGGACTTGGGGTCGCCCTTGGATTGGCGCTTGGCAACATCGCGATCGGCATCCCCATTGGCCTCGCGTTGGGTGTGGCGGTCGGTGTCGCGCTCGGCGGTCGTGACGAGCACCTCGCAGTTGATGCACGATCTCGCTCGCTCCTCCTTATGAGTGCACTGGTCGGAGTACTCGTCCTCATCGTCCTGTTCGTCGTGATGCTTCTTTTCAAGGCGTGACCGGGAGTGTCCGCGCCCTCGGGCTTGATATCCAGATGGGGTCCGACGACTTACCGGAGCGGATCGGGGCGTGGCTGAGGATGCAGGGCGCTATCAAGAGCGTTCAGTTGGAGACAACCTGAGCTTCCATGATGTGATCCGGTAGTTGCCATACTGGGAGTGCCAGGTTGCGCTCGAGAGCTTCTCGTGTATCTGGCTAAAGTGGCGCGATTCTCGAGCAGGCCCGCTCGCGTTCAGCGCGTCAGTTCGTTGACGTGGGCCGGTTTCCCCTGCTTCATCTCCTCGTACCAGATGTCGTTGGGGGCCACCCATACCGGGTAGGCGGCCGCGGTGCCATCGGTCGACTGTGCCGTCGCGACGTGAAGACCATCGGCCGACAGGACCTCCATCCCGTTCTTGATCGCGGCCACGATGGACGTTCCATCTGGTGCCCAGCTCATGCCGTCTCCGGCTGCGCCACGTGCGATCTCGATTGACTGGGCCAGATCGGTGCTCGAACTGACTGAGATGGCGTCGAGGCGATCGTTGGCAGCGTTGGATCCGGTGAAGTGCCGCAGCCGGAAAGCGACGCGGGATTGATCGGGCGAGAGTCGTAATTCCTGAAGCATCACGCCAGTCTCCGCTCCACGAGCGTGCCAGCTGATCAAGGGATCGATCTGCGCCGTACCACCGGCGACCAGTGTCAGTCGTTTGAGCGAAACGCGCTGCGGCAGGCCACCGCTCCAGTTAGCGGTCTCGGCGAAGATCAGCGTGTCGTTGTTGATCCACACAGCGATTGGCGGCGCGCCGAGCTTGGCGTTCTCCGGAACCGCCCAACTCTCGACCGCGCGCGGTTTCAGATCCCGACCGCCGATCCAGAGCGCGACCGAACCCTTCTCGGTCACGAAGAAGCTGTAGTGCAGGCCATTCGGCGCCAGTAGCGGTTCCTGATAGGCGACACTGGTATTGTCGCCCAGTCCGGCGGGGTCGAAATCGGTCATCACCAGAGAGCCAGCGAAGACCGATGAAACGTTCGAGTAGATCCCGATGCGGCTTCGGCTGCCATTGTTGCCGGTGAGTTGGCGCACGCCGATGGCACCGCTGCTGTCGGGCAGCCAACTTGCCTCTAACGGCGCACCGGCAGTCTGGAGCGTCGACGAGATTGGTCCCGGCGAGGACGCATCGCTGGGAAGCGACGCCGACATCGACATGTCGTAGATCGAATCGTAGAGCAGCACTTTGGTTCGATCCGGACTGAGCTGGCTGTCGGACGTCAGCTGCGATCCCTCGTCCGTCCCTTGCACCGGATACGGAAGCTGGTGAAACGGACCGGATGCGGCGGCGACGGGTGGCGGATTGGGCGCGATTTCTTCCTCTGAAAGCCAGCCGACCAACGACTGATCGCTGAATTCGGTGAGCACCGGGCCAACCGACTTGCCCGCTGCATCGAAGGCGAGCGTTACGTACGACGCGACGTTCGGGCCAGAGCTTGTCGTCGACGATTGCGGCATGGCGAAGGATTGCTCGACGCTTAGCAGCATCTGCTTACCCTGTGGTGAGTTGACGATGTTGATCGGCGTGTTGAACAGCGTGTTCGCGCTGAGATTCGAAACACTTGCCTGGCTGGTCAGATCGTGTGGTTCTCCACCGTCAATGTTGACCTCCAGATAGGCCCAGGGTAGTCCATTGATCTCACCTTGAGACGCGACAAAGATCAGGTGCTGGCCGTCGGGCGTTAGCCCGACCAGCGCGGTGAACCCCGCATTCTTCAGCGAATAGAAGGCGCCCGTCTGTCCGGTCAACGTCAGCGAGTCGAAGGTCGTGGCGGGCGATCCCGTCGGTCGCGTGGCAAAGATCAGACGCTGGCTGTCGGGTGTCCAGACGAATGAGGGACCGACTCGTTGATAGGAGAGGATCGGCGCGGAGGCAATCGACTTGTCGATAGTGGTGCCGTTGAACGGATCGATCTCGAGTTGCGGCACGTTATTGACGTTGACGCGCATGAGCGCGAGGTACTTGCCATCCGGTGAGACCCGGGCGTCGGCGATCCAGCCGGTCGCGACGACCTGCCGCTCGCCCGAACGAACGTTCAGCGCGAACAATTTACCCTCGGTCGCCATGCGGCTCTGATACTGCGAGCTCGATTCGCCCGGATTTTCCGCTGGCAACTCACTGATCAGCACTCGATTCGCATCGAGCCAGCCGAGCACGTCGCTGTTTCCATCCTGATTGATTGGCGCCCACTGGTTGAGCAACGTGCCATCGAGCTGATAGACGCGCAGCGACGGTTGCCGAGGCTTATCCGAATCAGTGCTGGTCTGGGCAATGAGACGGCGATCCGGCGACAGCAAGGCGGCGTAATTGGTTGCGTGACCAGTTGGAGTTGGCTTCCCCCGAACCAACTGCCGACGCGCTCCGGTCGCCAGGTTTACGGCAGAGATGTCTCCCGACTCCGAGGTTTGCAGCAACCACCCGGTGTACGGCGCCGGTGCTGCGTTTGCGGCGAGCAGTGGCACCGGCGTTTGGCTCAACGCCAGGAACCGGTGAGACGCGGCTATTCCGCCAGACACTAGCAGGATCAGAAGGACGAGCAGACTGAACCAAACACCAAAGGGAGCAAGCCAGAGCGAGTATCTTGTGAGGTTGCCCGTGGCTGCGGTCGGTTCGTCTTGAGTTGCTTGCCAGATGACACCCAGCAGCGCGTCGTCGGTCCGTCGCGCGTGGTCAAGTGCCCGGCGACAGCGATCGCAACTTTCGAGGTGCTGCAGCAGGTCAAGGCGTTGGAGCCGGTCGTTGGACGGATCCCGGTAGCGGCCGACCTGCGCCACGTATTCCGGGCATGGGCTGATGTGCTCCGCATCGGCATACTGGCGCGCTTGCTGTAGCGCCGTCGCGACTTCGAGTGGCGACTCGTGAAACAGACGAGCCAGCGTCGCGATGTCGAGACTCAGCCCCAGGTGCAGCGCAAGCGCCAGTGCGGAGACCGCGGGCAAGCCGGGACGTGGGCGAAGGGGCGGGGCGTCATCCAGTTGTTTCCCGCGCCGAAGCACAGCCAGCCAGCGGCTCGCGGTGAAGTTCTGCCGGGCGAGGCGTATGACCGGCGCTAATGCGTGTGCCGGTTCCGGCTCGTCGACCGCAAGCCGCTCCGCTAGCGCGGCAGCCTGCTCGAGGCGGAAACACAGCCGCAGCGACTCACGTAGCCGCTGGCGATCGAGCGTATTGGCTGCAGTGGAATCGGGAATCACGACGCTGTTGTTTTCATCAGTATGTCCCGAGCCAGGCGATCAGTGTCCATTGCGCTCAGACAGTAGAACGGGCGGCGAAAACAGAATGGCATGCCTCATTCTGCAGAACTGCCTGATTGCCTGGCGCATACGTCGGATTCGGTGTTGGAGCCACGCTCGAACTGTGATCTGGCGCGTGGCTTGTCCGCCCACTGTTCAGGACAATGCCTGGGTCGATATTGGCGTTGAAATCCTTTACCTGTAGGTAGGCGCAGACAGAACGTGGCGTGCCTCGTGGGATGACTGGAGCGGTGATCGGTTGGCCGCTGGCTGTCGCTGATGGCGGGAATGCTGCGATCCCGAGCAGTCCGAGCCCGGTAACGAGTAGCGCGGGGAGGCCGAGGACAAGGACAAACCAGCACCCAGACCGCTTCTTCACCGACATGTCAGCTTACCCCTCTGTGGAACGCGCGTTCATCCCGGAGTCCAGATTGTGTCGATTGATCGGCGATGCCGATGGACGAAACGATAACAATATTCAACTTGACGAACAAGTTTGAAATGCAAAATAGCCGTACGGACTCGTATTCGACGCAGGGATAGCGGGTTGCCGACTGGCCGTCTGTGAGGCTGAGCCGACCCCTAATGTGGGTCACCGCATCAACAGACATCATCGCCGCGATCGCAGGATCTAATGGCGGTTGATCAGTTCGATCGGTAGCATCGCGCAAGTGCACGGGGTTGATGGGGGTTGCTCGATGAACTCGACAGTGTGGCGGCGGTCGCCTGACGCTCAAGCGGCTGGGCCATGAAGACGAATCCCACTCAAAGGGCTGAGTCCCCGTCCCCGCATATCAGGCAAAGTAGCCGACCGAACTCGTCAATCGCCACAAACGCCGTCCAGGCGTCAACGTTCCCGCTGTTGGCTATAACCCGCGTCTCCGTCAGCTCCCCTGCGCGATCATCGAGGCGATCATCTGCTCCAGGTCCTGCTCGTCCGCTTGGCTGACGCTCATCGCGGTCAGCATCATGGAGGTTGGACCCTGCTTCCAGAAGTAGACCGAGATGATCGTTCCCTGCTGATTGGCCGTGTCGTGCCGCGTGACGGTGGTGCCATTGATGTCGATGGTCGAGACGACTCCATCGGCTGGCATGACGGTTGGCGTGCCAGCGGCATTGGTGACCGGGACCTCCGCGCCACTGACGTTGTTGGGGTTCATCGACAGTCTCGACTCGTCGATCGTCACGGGCATGTGCTGCTTGTTCATTGATCCAAACCAGAGACTGGCCTTGACCGGGGTCGCATTGCCTGTCCCAGGTGGCAGCGGCGGGTTGTCGACCTCAACGCCGCTGAAGCCGAGCCACGTCGGGATCTTGGTCGGCAGGTAGATCGGGAAGGGGGTGAGCTGTTGCGCCTGCTCGAACGTGATGCCGATAATTCGACCGCTATCGTCTGGCGTTGGGATCGCCCCGCTCTTCTGGGTGATCAGTGACATGAGCGTCTGCAGCAGGACACCAGGACTGACCAACGCCTGTCCGGTCGAGGTAACGTCTTCGACGTGCCGGATGTAGTAGTTGACCCCGGCTTGCTTCCAGACGTAATAGACGGTGGTGGTGTTAGTGGCTGAACTGGCCACCTTGAACGTGGTGACGTTGACACCGCCCAGCGGAAGCGTCAGCTTCGTTCCCTGGCTGATCGTCATCGTCCGGGTGGTCCCACCCGATGGACCTGGTAAGATGAGCGAGACCGAGTCGCCATTGACAATGGGTACCGCCGCGCCATTGGTCGTCTCCACCAGCCAGACATCCTGCTCGCTCGATGGCTGTTGCGGCTCGTAGTCGAACATCACGTAGTTGGCTGGCGCCGAGCTGGCCACGCCCAACGCGTAGCCGTTGACGTTGAACTCCTTGCGGGTCAGCGGCGCGGGTAACGGGTTGGGCTCCACGAGCGGGAAGCTGACCAGTTTCTGCGCCTCGGTCACCGAAACTCCAGCGAAACGGTCGACGTCTGTCACCGGCGTCGGCGGTGGCTGCGTCGCCGTCATTTCCGGCGTGATGCTGAAGACCCAGGGGCCATCGATCTGCTGCGATACCGTGTTTTGGTTCGGGACCGGAGACGCAGGTTTGACCGGTAGGGTGAGGTGTTCAATGGTCAGCGTCACGGTTTTGTTCGACGGGAAGGGCGACTGATAGTCGAGTGCAAGCTCGACGTGCGGATGGTCAGTGACGAAGGTGGATAGCGTCACGTACGGATCGTTGGGATCCTGCTGTCATGCCGTCAAGCTTCACGTCGTCGGCAGCCTTGGCTCCGAGCACGTCACCCAACGGATTCTCAGGGACGACGTTCAGCGGGAAGCTGAAATTGAATCGCGTCGCCGTGCTGGTCGAATCGACGAGGCCGAGCGTCACCGCGACGCCTCCCGCCGTCACCGTCATCGGCAGCGAGCCGGTTGTCGAAGTGACGGTTGTTGGTGTTGCGGCTGCAATCGATCTCACCGTTGGACTTCCCGTTTGACTGCTTTCAGCCCCAGACGCGCTGGTCGGCGAGTTCACTCCAGTGCTGCCACAGGCTGCGAGCAGTGGGACCGCGAGCAGCAACGTAGCCGCCAGAAGCGTCGAGGCGTTGAATCGCTTGCGGCTTGCCCCGCGGGCTGATTGCGAACATGGCGGCCCGCCGATTTCTATTCCCGCACATGATGCGTGACTTCCAACTACTGCGATATGAACCATGACATTGACTGATCTTCTAGAGAAAACGCGCCCTAGTTCAAGACTAGCACTTCACGACCGGTCGTCAAATCGCGGAACTACGCTGGCGGTGGTGGTGATGGCCCTCATCGATACAGCCGTGGATCGCGTACTGCTCCCAGCAATCGTAGTGGCGGCACCTATGGCCGCCGGCGTCGAAGCGCGCACGTTCGCCCGGCCGCTGATGGTGATTGGTCATTTGCCTCGGTGACGCGCCACGTTCGCCCGAAATAAATTGGCCGGGCTATAACGACGAAGCCTGCTCAAGCAGGCCGGGATATTACTCGATTCGTGGAAACCACATGAAATACATACGCAGTAGACGAACTTCTTAGCCTGCTTGAGCAGGCTTCGTTAAGGCGAGCGCGGCGGCTTCAGCCCCGCGAATTCGGCATTGTGGTAACCAAACAATTTGCCAATCATCATTAGCTCCGTGCGAACGTCGACCGCGATGACGACAACGGCAGACGTACCTGCCGCTTCTTCAAGTCGGACGAACTACCGACGGCCACAGGTGCCGCCGCTACGCCGCAGGATGCGTTCGCAATTTCTCTTGATGGAGGGCGGATGCCAGATCAATCTGTCTTCCCTCCATCGGTTTCATGTCGGCCAGTGCTGCGTAAACAGGCGGTCTCGTTTCGCCAGAAGAGGGCGTCGCTTCTGGCGTGACGGGCGCTTGCGCGGCCGCTACCTCGAACCACATGTCGCCGGTCACGCCTCCAACGCCGGCTTGCACGTGCCAGCAACCGGAGTGCGGGAAAGAGAAACCGGCTACCCACTCGGTTCCGGGTCGTGTCCAGCTCGACGTCGACTGTGGCGGGGCGATGACGATGGATCGATCTGGTTGCCCTGCATGTCGACGGCGGTGATGGTGAACGTCCCCTGCGCGCTCAGTTTCCAGGCGATGTCGGTTGGCATGTTCTGCATGATTGGCAGCGGTTGGAAGACGAGCGCCCAGAACTGGCCGGAAGAGGCCGCTCCCTTCACCTCGACGTTGACGTCGGCAGGGCTCATCGACGCCGGACCGAACGACGAGGCATGGCACTCTTGATCGCTGTGCGTCAGACCATCGGCGCCAGGCGTTGCGGCTGGGGTGGGTGTCGGCGCGGGCATCGGTCCGGGTGCCTGGTTGAACTGGTTCGCCGAGGTAACCGGCTACCCACACGACGAAGTTCAGGGACGTGACCCTTGTACGTGCTGGTGATCTGCCAACAGCCGGAGGTTGGGAAGTTGACCCCGACCAGCATCTGTCCGTAGGCGTTCGTTGCTCGGTCGACTTCAAGCGGTGGAGCGTCGCCGTCGAGGCGCTTGCCGGTGATGGTGAGCGCCGGGAACGGCTCGGTTGATACGTCGTAGTTGGTTGACCACAAAAAGATCTTCTGGCCGAGGTATCCGTCTGAGGTCGTCGGTAGCGCGGTCCAACTGCCGTCCAGTGGCAAATACGTCCACAGGGCGTTGCTCCCGTACCCAAAGACGCTTGAGCCTGGTGCGTCTTGTGAATATGGCGGTGGTGGAACGAACGGAGGTGTATTGGGCCGTGTCACCGGACAGGTGGACGGGATCGACGTGTTGGACGGAAAAGTGACCGAGAAATTTGGTGGAACCGCGGGAATCGCCGCACAACCGCTCGGAGGCGATCCAGCATTGGTGCCCGTAGGCGACGAGCGCCATCGGCTGGCGGGTCTTCGCCTCTGGGATTACGGCCCTCGACCGGAATTATCGAACCGGTTGCCTGGCTGTAGAACGACGGCACGAGGTCTTGGCCAGCCAGCGTCACACTCTGTGATTCGTCCGAGCCTGACGGAATTGGGCACGCTCCGGCGAAGACGTGCCAGATAAGTGTCGACTGGGGGCTATTCGGGGTTCCGCTCAATTGAAGGTCGCCGCTTGGCAGAATCTGGGCGTCGATCGTACCGCTGGTGTGCGATCCATTCAGCGGCTCGATGGGAACGGCAAGCCAGCCGGTGCTATTCCAGGCCAGTGGCTGAGACGTAGGCGTGGCGGATGTCGGAGTGCCATTCGACGTTGACTGGATCCGCACCACCACGCTCAGCGTGGTTCCGTCATGGCTCCCGGTAATCTTCCAGCAGCCGGCGGCTGGCACGTCGATCCCGGCGAGCATATTCGAATGGAAGTCGGCGCTGGAGGCACCATTCACCGACGCCTTCAGTGGGGCTGACGGCCCGTCGAGTCGCACACCGCTAATTGAAACTGGCTGCTGCGACTGATCCTGCCAGTTGTATCCCAGGCTGAGCCAGATCATTCGGAAAGAGTAGCCTCCGCTGACGTTCAGTCCGGCGATAGTCCCGTCATCCGGCAGGAAGGTCCAGAGAGCGGGAGTGCCGTACCAGAATTCCTTGATGTCGGGATTGTCTGGATAGGGTGTTGCCGAGTATGGCGCGGGTGGCACGAACGGCGTTGCCGGAGGCGTCGTCACTGGACAGGTCAGGCCCGTTGCCGATTGGGCCATGTCCGGATAAAGGGGCAGCAGAGCACTGTAGGTGAAACCTACATACTCAGGCGCCAGCAGTCCTGGTGGAGGGTTCACTATGTCCGGGTTGACCCCTGCCGGGACCGAGAACGGTGTACGGCGGTCGATGGCGGCAGCAGCGAAGATCATCGGGATTGAGATGTCCAACTCGCTCGATGACTGCCCATTGAGCGCCGTAGGACGTGCGAACTGGGTCTGGCAAGCATAACTACCGTTCGGCTCGATGCTAGAGCAAGCAAGGGACTTCTGCTTGAGGCTGGTTCCATCAGCGAGCGTGGCGCTGATATTGAAGCCCCGAGGTTTTCCGCTGGGCCAGCCCGCATGCGGCATCACGTCGAAAACAAGAAAGATCGTCTGCTGGTCGCTGCCAATCCACTTCAGCGTCAGATCCACATCGGCGGCCGACTGTCGTTGGTCGAGCTCCAACCCCCAACCTGACGCATAGGCATGCCGCAAGGCTGGATCGGTGCTGAATATCGCGGCGTCTGTTGCCGTCACCCCTCCCGCACCGATCGGTTGCTTATCGCCGGTGCCGCCATGATTCCCCAGTATGACGGCCAGCACCGCCACCACCGCGAGCGCCGCCCCGGCCGCCAGCAGGCGCGTTGCGTTGCCGAACCGGCTCGGGCGTTCATCCGCGTGCCAAACGTAAACCGAAGAGAGGTCGC
This sequence comes from uncultured Chloroflexia bacterium, assembly GCA_963782955.1. Classification (GTDB taxonomy): domain Bacteria; phylum Chloroflexota; class Chloroflexia; order Thermomicrobiales; family Thermomicrobiaceae; genus CALAGB01. The sequence continues at coordinate 281,424 of CAWALJ010000008.1, forward strand.
CCGGGTGCTCGGAACGATAGACGTTCCCCTGCGCTGGCCCCATACCCGGACGCCTGGTGCCGACGCGACTACGGATGGCGGGCCATAGATCTGGCTGGCCGTTTGGCACTTCCTGCCGCGCGATGCGGCGTAGCTCGCGAGTCAGCTGTTTGGCGTTCATCCTTCGCGCTCCTCGGGTGGATTGCTGGGTGGGTTGACTGCCGGGAGATCGGTGTGGTGCAGCAGCTGGCGTAGGCGTTTGCGCGCAGCATGCAGGCGCCAGCGGATTGTGCCGGGCGCACTGGAAAGCTGATCGGCGACCTCGCGATCGGTCAGTCCCGCGTAATAGCGCAGCACGATGACGGCGCGCTGAGGGGGTGACAAGAGACGAAGCGCGTCGGTCACCGAGGCGAATTGATCCAACGTCGCGACAATCTCGTCCGGGCTGAGGGCATCGTCCTGAATCTGGTCGAGATAGCCGCTCTGGGGCGATACCTGACGTGCGGACGTCTGCGCGGCTCGCACGGCGTCATTGCTGACGATGCGGAAGAACCAGGGAGCAAAAGGACGCTCGGGATCGAACTGCTCGATGTGCTCGTAGACGCGCACGAAGGCACCCTGCACCACGTCCTCGGCCAGCGCCCGATCGCGCGTGATCAGTTGCGCGATCCGCGTCGCCTCGGTCTGATAGCGTCGAACCAGGATCTCAAGGCCGCCGATGTCGTCATGACGCAGCCGATCGATCGCCTCGCGCTCCTCCACGTCAGCCCCCTCTGTACCTACTATGCACCGAGCGGCTGATTTGTTGGAAATTCCCGAGAATATTCAGGACTTAGCTGGCCGATTGTGCGTGGATACCTAGGCGAAGAAAGGCAGTAGGATCAGTGCGGTCAACGCCATCGGTGCGACCTGCCAGAGCCAACCGGATCCTCCACTATCGAGCTTACCGCGTAACTGCTCGGGAACCTCATCGAGATTGTAGAGCGCGTAGGTTCGCGTGTAAGGATTGGGTGTGCGAAAGAAGGCGACAACGCCCGCAACTCCCATGACCCCGATAACCAGGATGGCAAAAGCCAGTGCGGCGACGTTGAGCCGTCCCCAGAGGCGTCCGAACTGCCAGGTGTAAAGCGCGGCGCCAAGTAGGCTCGCCAGCGTGTAGACCAGGCCGAACCAGCAATTTTTCCAGACGATCGCCATTGGGCGTTTCATGTGAACTTCTCCGATTCGCGGTGGTCAAGTCTCAGCCGAGGGTCCGTGCCTCTGTCGGTCACATCACCGACAACTGCCACACTCCCATTCATGGCGTCACGATCGTGATCGTCGCGGAGAGCGTGACCTGCACGGGTTTGCCCTCCGCCGAGTCGTAGCTCAGATCCTGCCGCACTCGGTATGTTCCGGGTGGGACATTGGGGATGCGTGCCGGCAGCGCGGTTGGTGGATAACCGGCCGCGTTCATGGCATTGCCGGGACCGACGACCCAATCACTCGGATCCTCCCCATTCATGCCAAGCCCCATGTAATAGATGTCGGGCCAGGTGCCGTTCACCTGTGCCTCGAACAGCATGGCTGAGGCGGTGATCACGCCGGAGTAGTCACCAGCATTGGTGATGGTTCGGGTGATGATCTCTCCTGGCGTGACCGTCGTCTTGGATAGTTCCAGCGTCATGCTGCCCGGATCACCTGAGTTCGCTGGCCAGTCCGATGCCCCGATCGGAATAGTCGGCGTGGAAATGGTTGGAGTTGCAGGTGGCTTGTCTCCTGTCACCAACTCCAGGCTGTACACGCCATCCACTGGCCGCGACGCCTTCTCCTGCAGGGTTTGGGCGTCCAGCCGCAGGATGGTCATCTGCACATTCACCCCAGGGTTCGACGAGGGTGAATAACCGACGACATAGAGACTCTTGCCGTCGGGGGAGAGCGTGCTGTGCACCACGACAAACCCCGGAAGCGAATTGGCGCTGGAACTCGTGATCTTGCCGTTGGTGAGATCGATGCGATCGATGCCGAGCCCGATCGGTCCATTGTCGCTCGTCTTGGAATAGGAAAAGCCGTCGCTGTAGAGGGCTTTGCCGTCCGCCGAGAACTCCGCACCGCGTGACACGCCGTCGAGCGTCTTGGCGGCCGCATCACGCGGCGAAAGCCCGATGCCAGCCAGCAGTCGATCGAGCAAGCCAGTCGACCGCGAAATGCGCACTTTGCGCTCGACCGTCAGCTTGGTCGCGTCGATCATGGTTACCGCGTTGCCACCCGGATCGACGATCGCGATCTTCTTGCTATCGGGCGAGATCGCGATTCCCGGCCGCAAGAAGTAGACGAGCGGCTCCTGGGCTCCAGCTTGTGACACCGCCCAGGTGCCTACCTGTACCTCCGGCAGCGACAGCGTCCCGGTCTGCTGCCCGGTGGCCACGTCGTAGACGTCGATCCGTAATGCCGAGGAGCCGGTCGCGTTCACGCGGTTATTGAAGATGAAACGATAGACGTGCTTGCCGTCCGGGCTGAGCCGAACGTCCTCCGCCAACATCGGCGTGGAAAAGCCGAAAGATATGCCACCCGTCTGGAAGGACATGAGGAGTTCGCCGCTCGACGTGTCGATCACTCCCCATTGCGATGGATCCATCTGCCGCTCGACCAGGAGTCGCGAGCCGTCCTGATTCAGCTGAAGTGGTTGCAACAGACCCTGCACCGGTGACTTGAAGCGCGCCCGCTCGGCGCCGCGGAAGCCGCTACGCACTACGATATAGGTAGATCCTTGCTCGAAATCGATGGTCACCACCGTCGAGCCGTCGCCGGAGACGGCCCAATCCGAGGCACTTAGCTGAATTGGCCCACCCGCTTGCGGCTTGAGCGTGCTTGGATCCAGCGGCAGCAGTTGCTCGCTACTCGTTTCGCTCTGCACCGCGTAGACGGTCGAAACGGCCGGACCGTCGGCTCCGGGCCGCGACGAGTGACCGTGGGGGATCAGACTTCGAGCCACGAGGACCCCCACGAGAAATAGGAGTAGCACTGCCGCGACCGCGGCTCGCCCCAACCCATGCGTGAGGCCAGCACGACGATCAGACCGTGGCGCGGTGGGGCTCGGGCCGCTCGGTTTACTTGGGCCGTCGAGAGACTCTTCGCCCAGCCAGTTGATTGAATCGCCTGACCCGGATTGCCGCGTGACCGTCTGCCGGAAGCGGTGGTGCAGTCGCGCGCGCTGTGCTGGCGACAGGGAGATCTCGGCGAAGGTGGTTTCGATCTCCGTCATCAGCGCCTGGTCGCGCTCGTCGAGTTCCTTGTCATCCAGCGGCATCGTCGTCTCCCAGTTCGTCGGAAAGTCGTCGCAGCGCCCGATGCAGGCGTACCCGCACGGCGCCGGGAGAGATGTCGAGCATTTCGGCGATCTCTGGTCCGGAGAGTCCCGCCGCGTAGCGCAGCAGGAGCACCTCGCGATCGCGTCGCGGCAGTTGATTGATGGCGGAGCGCATTCGCGCGGCTTGCTCGGAGCGAATCACCGCGCTGAGGGTGTCCTCTTCTATTGAAGAGTCGACACCATGACGACTGAACGCTCGCCAGATGCGCGAGAGCCGTCGTTGCTCGTCGGCAGTGCGGTGTCGCGCGATGGTGAAGAGCCAGGCTCCGAAGCTGCCCCGCTCCGGATCGAAGCGCTCGAGGTTCTCGAACGCGGCGATCATGGTGTCACCCACCACGTCTTCGGCCAGCGAGGCCGAGCCGGTTTGCCCAACGACGTAGCGGAAGAGTCGATCGGCATAGCGCAGGTAGAGCTGCTCGAAGGCGCGGGGATCGTAGCGAGCCGCTTGCGCGAGCTCGGCATCGGCCGTATCTGGCTCACGCGCTGTCGTCTCCTCGTCTGGAACGCCAGTGCGATTTTGCTCCCCGAGCACCGCTCCTCTCCTCTCAGACCAGTATTCGCGCGAGGTGGTGGAAGTGTTACAGACTGCCCAGCGCCAGCCGTTCCAGCAACGTCACGCCGTACGCTACTCCCGGCATCTGTTCGATCTCGCGCCGCATGGCTTGGGCGTGTCGGGAGTAGCTCGGATCGCCGAGAACCGCGCGCACCGCTGCGCGTATGGTCGTTGGTGTTCGCTCATCTGGTCCGATGGCCCGCGCCAATCCGAGTTCGACGCAACGTCGTGCGTGATCCGGCTGATCGGCCGCGATGGGAATGATGACCATGGGTAAGCCATGACTCAATGCCGCCCGTACAGTTCCCGAGCCGCCGTGCGTAACCACCAGATCGCAATGGGGCAGCAGCAGACTTTGCGGCAGGTAGCGCTCGATGTGGACCTTGGCGGACTGTGGCCCGAACTCGACGACGTCGACGTTGGTTGTGGTCAGGATGAGCGAGAGCGGCTCATCGCGCAGCGCCACGACGATGGCGTCGAGTAGCCCTTCGGTTCGATTGTAGGCGGTGCCAAGCGTGGCGTAGATGAGCGGCCGAGGTGAGATCGGCTCGATCCAGTCCGGCAGTCTGTCGTCGGGCCGCTCGAGATCGTAGCTGTTGAGTCGAATTGCTCGCGCGGTTGGCGGAAGCGGAACGGCCGGATCGAAGTAGCTGAGCGGGAACGTGAGCAGGAGGAGATGCCGATAGAGCGTGGTGAGGCCGGAGTCGTCCGCAAGCCCGTTCGTGCGCCGCAATCGATTCAACGCCGGAGCCGCGGCTCGTTCCAGATGCGGGCGGTAGGCCGATATCTGGAGCGTGGCGTGCGGCAGGTCGAGCATTTCCGCTGCCAGATAGCCCGCGAATTCGGTCTGCTCCCGCACGATCAGGTCGGGCTTCCACTGCCGACACAGTTCGAGCAATTCCGGCAGATTACGCTCAGCACGCGGGATGAACAGGTCGGTGAGAACCGACCCAGCCTGCGGCGGTGATGCATCACTTGAGCCATACGGCTGCTCAAGCCAGTCGTCGAACCCGACCGGGAAAGCTCGAAAGCCGTGCTCTGCAGCGATAGAGCAGAAGATCGGCGTAGTGGCGAACGCCGCGTCATGACCCGCTGTCTGCAACGCGTGTGCGAGCGTCGCCAGCGGTCGCCAGTGTCCGGTGCCAGGTTGTGTCGTCAGCAGCACGCGCATTGAATCTCCACCACTTCAGTCGGTTCGAATGTCTGAATCAGGTGGACGTGAGGCATGGCAGCACCGTGTGTTCGCTCACAGACGACCGTGACGACTCTTTTAGATCGCATGTTTGACTCCGTGTGATTCCGAGACTATTGTAGTCATATCGAACGACCGACGTCATCGAGTGAGCCACGCTCGTCGCGTTCAGGAGGCACGTGGTGGAGGTCGAGCATCTCAGCCTCGGGCAGCGACTGCGTTTAGCCCTGAGCCTGATCGTTAGTCTGTTCTTTCATCATGGGCCGCCGCAGACTGCCCGAAATACGGCACGCTGGGTTGGTCCGCCGCATGGCCCGCCACCGATTCCGATGGGTCGACCGCCGGAACTGCGGACGTTTCTTCGCGTGATTCCCGTCGCTCAAACGCAGTCGGTCAATGAGATCGATGTCACCCTCTTCTCGCTGGTCTGTTTCGAGGAAGGTTTCATCGTCCATGGCATGCACTCGACAAAATACGGTGAGATCGGCCGGGACAACATCTGGCATGCACATCCCGCCTTCGACGTGGTGGACGATCGGGACAACGTGTATCAGTGGAGAGGTGGAAGCGCGGGTGGCAGCCGGTTCGAGTTCCGCTTCTCTCCAGCGCTGGACGAGAACGCGCGCGAACTGACGCTGACGTTCACCCAATTCCACTGGTCGTTTCCACAAGCGCAGCGTCGCAAAGTGGATGAAGGACCATGGGTGTTCACGGTCGCGCTCGGCTCGTCCAGCGCTGGTTTTTGATGGTCTAACGTGGTGATGTCTCCACGAACGACCGGGGATAGTGGAGTCTGATCAATTAACTCGGTAATGCGGCCACGGGCGAACGAGAGTAATGGAGGTCGTCGAGTATGTTCAGCAGCGCTGACCTGGTCGCCAGGTAAATGATGGTGGTTGACGAAATACCTCGGTACTGCAGCCACGGTCGCCCGGGAATAAATTCGCCGGGCTATGAGGACGAAGTCCACTGAAGGGACTGAGCTTGTGTCGTCCTCGGGTGAATCTCAAATGCATCGAGATAGATCGGCAGCCCCGCCGGGACGTGCCTGTTCATCGGATGCGCTGCGCGATCTGACGGCAACGTGACCGAGTGCTGCCCAACGCCTCAGTCGTCCAACCCCAGAGCGGGTGCCCCGAGCAGGCGAACCTATTGCCCTTACGTTGAAATGTTCTGAACACTGATACGTGTTCAGTGAAGTTCATAGCGCCTTCAGTGCCCTTCGTCTTCTAGCCCGGCGAATTTATTCCCGGGCGAGGATGCCCGTATCACCAAGTCAATTGAACAAACACCACTATGCCCGAGCGAACGCCCATGCGCCTGAAGTACTGTTGTCGTGTAAATCCCAGCGGGTGGTTTCGGCCGCTTCGTTCCGCTGGATCAGTCGCCGCTCATCTCGTCGCCGGCGACTTCAACTCCAACCCACTAGCCCAAGTCATTGGCGTGCAGTCCGAGAACGGCATCGAGCGCCCTGTTTGACGTGCATCGGCGATGAACCTACTGTATTGGCGCCCGCGTGGATCGACGATTGGTCAGTTCGCGTTGGGTTCTACCAGCGGAACCAGACGACTCCGGGAATCGCCGATGAAGGTCGCTCGCTGCCTCCTCTCCTCTTTGATGGCTTTCGCGCTGCTGACATGCGCGGGTTGTGGCGTGTCGGTCCGGAGCCCGCTCGTGACGAGCAAGAGCGTCACGGTTCCCAAGACGGCGGCGGTGCGCACAGCCGACCAGGCTGGTCAGATCGCGCTCCAGACTGCCAGAACCACGCTGCAGATCGAGAATCCGGTCGTGACCCTGGTGAGACTGATGGCACCAGTTCCGAATGCCGTAGTTCCCGGCCAATACCGCGTGGCAAACGGTTCCGACGATGCCGCTAAGTTCGTCTGGCTCGTCGAAGTGGATCCGTCTGATCAGTCCTCGAACGCGTGTCCCGCGCCGCCGTCAGGCATCGATCAGACCATCTGCTGGTATGCCGGTCGGGCGACGATCGCGATATCCGTCAGTTCCGGCGAGGTGGTGTCGGTCGACGCGCCCTATCCGAGCCACGCAGGCACGCCGTACGTGCCGTCGATCAGTGTTCCCGCTTCGGCTGAGTTGAGGACCCGACAGCAGGCCATGGCGGCTGGGTTCAAGCTGGTGCCCGGACCGAATAGCAAGCGCCCCACGATCATCGAGGTCCGATTGCTCAGCGCCGCTGAGTGGACGGCATGGCTCGAGCGTCAAGGCAGCCACGTCGATATGAGCGGCGTCGATGCGGCGACCCCGATCTGGGAGATGGAGTTCGTTGACGCGGCTCTGGCCCAGGGCTGCACGCCCGACAACGCCGCGACCTGCGTCCACGATCATCTCTACCTGTCGTTGGATGCGCTGAACGGCAAGAATCTTGGTTTCCTCTTTCCAGCTGCTGGGGCTCCAGCCAACTTCACACCGTGAGCGCTGTCGAGACTCTCTGCATGACTAGTGAACTTCACGGTGGAACCTGGCGATCCATTGGGAGTAGGGTTGATTCTGCGGCGTGCCGTGATGCATTGCATGAGTGGATCACTTGCTGCCAGCCGGAGATTCGATTGGTCGACCGGTGAGTGAGAACGGATGAGATCAACCTCGGTCAAGGTCGCACGGGTGCGGCGACCGATCACTTCACGCCATTGGACGAATTTGTTGCTGCCGATCGCGATTGGCCTGCTGTGGGCATTCATCGCGGTCGACGCCACGTTCTTGTTGGAGATCGACTGGCTGACTGCTCCACACGGGGCTGCCGCGCTCATCGCCTACGTAATTCAGGCGGTCCTCTTCTGGCCATCGGCCATCTTCACCCTGGCGACGCGAGCTTTACCCCTGATCGGTTGGCAGCCGGGTTGGTTTGGACTGTCGCTGCTGACGGCGGTCTGCGGCGGCATTCCGGGCGCATTTGTGGGCTTGATCGCCTTCTCCTGGTCGCGCCGGTGAGAGGCCAACCGGCTGACTCGCGAACCACTGCCGCTCGCGTTCACTCCCAGCCGAAGCTGCCGAACCAGACGCCACGGCGGAAGTTGGTCAGGGCCTGACGCACGTACGGGATCACGTTCTCAGGCAAGCGGTCGAAACTGTGCCAGGAAAGCTCGGCGCACTTGTGCGGCTCACGATTTTCGATCTCACCTTGCCAGCGATCGACCGCGACGAAAAAATCGATCCGCTCTTCATTGTGAGCCCGGCGATGCATCACCCCAACCACGTTGACGTCCTTCAGGTCGACCGCAACCCCTGCCTCTTCGAGCGTTTCGCGAACTGCCGCTTGCCGCACCGTCTCACCGCCGTCGAGATGGCCGCCGACCACGCTGTAGTTCCCGTCCTCGTAGCCAGTGTCCATTCGTTGCAGCAAGAGCACGTTGTTGCCGCGCAAGAGCAGGACGTGGACGGCGACCGGTGTCTGAAAGCGCTGAGCGGTCATCCCAACATCCTCGCCTCACCTCATGACGTTCAGCAGATCTCGCTCGCGAACTAGCCGCGCAGCCGCGTCGCCGGGCGCGGCAATCGGTAGGCGGTAACCAGTGCTGCGAGTACCACCACGTTCAGCACGAGGAGTGCGGCCATCACCTCGATCGTCGACCAGAGGAGCCAGGGTGCCGCGGCAAAGTCGATCTGCGCCTCGCTGAAAGCCCCGGCGAACGATGGCACGGATGGCGAAATGAACGAGGGACCGATGATCAGCTGCCAGCCGAACATCAGCAGCGTCCCAAGCACAACCAGCACGCCTGTCACGACCGGCAGTCGCGATTGCGGATAGCGTGCCAGTCTCATGGCTTGCGGCGTCAGGACGACCGCGATGGCAATGGCGATCGAGGTCAAGTCAACCGGCTGGGGGCGAATCGCGACCATGCCGCCCCAGATGGCGTAGAAGAGGACGACGGGCGGCATGAAGGTCATCACCGACTCGACCGTGCGGCCAACGGCGTGTGGCAGCCGTACTTTGGCCGCCCGCCAGATGAGGCCGATCGCCATCGCTCCCAGTCCCGCCAGACCGCCCAGCCGCACGTCGTTCCACCAGGCCGAGAGCAGCACGGCCCGCTCACTGTGCCCAAGAGAATCTGCTCCCCAATTGGAACTGAAGGGAACCAGCCCTGATGGTGCGTGCAGGCTGCTGGCGAACGACACCTTCAACGGGTTGCCAGCGGACTTTGCCAGCACCAGCGGCCCGACTAGCGCGACTGCCAGCAGCAGCCAGGCCAGCCCGCGATACACTAGCGACCCGGGCGGTGACAGGATCAACGACGCCTCAGACTGATTCGCCGCACCGCGTTGGAGCGCCCGGCCGCCCGACCAGATGAGCCAGGCGAGAATCGTCGCCACTACCGCCACCAGCACCCCGTCGGCGGGCTGCGGCAACTGCGGCTTCTGCCCTATCTCGCGCGTGATGACCACGGTGAAGAGGACGGCCGTAAAGACCTGCGCCGCCAGCCGACCTCCGAGCGCGGGCGCGACCTCCTGAATGAGTGTGCCAACACGGTTCAGTTCGCTGATTCGAGTCTCTTCAGAGATCCGCAAAGCCAGTTCGGGCCCGAGCGTGATGGCAAACAGGATGACGACGATCACCCCGATCACCAGTGAGTAGTTGGCCGTGCGCAGGTCGAGCCCGAGTACCGGGCCGTGGCGAAAGTTGATCAGCAGCAAAGTGGTGCTCAACACCGCGGCGACAGCCGGCTGGACTGGTGATAGTCCCATCATGGCCAGCGGCTGAGCAATGACACGCACAACCCCACCAAGCGCGCCGCCGCGGCTGATGGACCAGGCGCCAAGCGTCCCAATCGCGAGAGTCAGGCTTGCAATACCCACCAGATAGAGCAGTAGTGTAGGGATCTCATGCAACACATTGGCGACCGCAGTGGTCCAGTCATGTGTCGAGCGGAGCTGACCCGTCGGTGCGACCAGCGCAATCACGAGTCCAGCGAGCACTGCGGCCAGCAGCCAGGACTTCAGCGCCGAAGCGGTGCGTTGTTCGTGGATGACATCCATATCGTTGTCACCTCGACGGTTCAGAGTGCCGCCATTCAAAGGGGGCAGCGGAGGAATCCGGTCATGGGCATTGCTCATCACTCTAGCGCATTGAGAACAGGGCTGCGCATGAAGCGTGATTGCCGACACGAGAAATGCGACGAATTACGCATGCATCGTTGTGATGAAACGGGTAGGATGGTTGCTGCACAAACAGGCTGCTTCACTCATGCCGGTCGGTGTGACGAACCGGAACGCGACAGCTTCAATAACAAGAAAAGAGATTACGACGGTATGACGACCGATACGGCGCGTCCACCGTCCGGGTCCGCTGTCGCTGGCGGAACTGGGCTTTCGAAACGACGGTTTGCGGCGCTGCACTCACGCAACTTTCGCATTCTCTGGTTTGGGCTCATCTTCTCCAATGTTGGCGCGCAGATGCAGATGATCGCCGAGTCCTGGCTGATCCTGCAATTGACCAACTCTCCGCTGGCACTGGGCATCATGAGCCTCTGCTTCGGCATACCGATGATCGCTCTGCCGATGCTCGGTGGTGCGCTCGCTGATCGATTCGATCGCATCACCATTCTGAAATTCACGCAGGCCGAAGAGTTCATCGTGCCTCTGATTATGGCGGGCATCATTTTCTCGGGTCACCTGCACGTCTGGATGCTCTACGTGGGAGCGGTCCTGGGCGGGACCATGCTGGCGTTCGACAACCCGGCCCGTCAAGCACTGCTGCCTGGGTTAGTGCCGCCCGAGGATCTGATGAACGCGACGGCGTTGATGTCGGCCGTGTGGACCGGCGCGCTGCTGGTCGGCCCGGCCGTCGGTGGTGTACTGCTTGGCGCGTTCGGCGCTGGCTGGCTCTTTGCCATCAATGGCGTCACCACGCTGGCGGTGGTGGTCGCGATCTACTCACTGCGCGACGTGCGCACCCGTAATGAATCCCGGCTGGAGTCCGGCCTGCAGCGGCTGGTTGGCGGCGTGCGTTACGCGGCCGCCCATCGCGGCGTACTGGCGCTACTTGCCTTGACCGCGGCGAGCGGCCTGCTCGGACGTTCCTATTCCACCCTGCTACCCGTCTTCGCACGTGACCTGTGGCATACCGGTCCACGTGGCTATGGATTGCTCTTGATGGCACCGGGCGCTGGTGCGCTCATTGGTGCCTTTGGTGTGGCAGCGCTCGGCGACGTCAAGTCCAAGGGACGCTTCGTCGTCGTGGCCAACGTCGCCTACTGTGTTTCACTGATCCTCTTCGCGCTGGTGCCGCCCTATCTGGTTGGCATGGCGCTGCTGGTCGTGGCCGGGCTAGCCAGCACGGCGTTCGGCGCGGCGGTTGGCACCATGCTGCAGTTCGCCACCCCCGGAGCCCTCCGTGGTCGGGTCATGAGCCTCTACACGGTCGCGGTAATTGGCGGACCGTCGCTGGGCGGTCTGCTGGGCGGCGCGGTGGCGCAGGCGTTCAACGCGCAAATCGCGGTCGGACTCGGTGATGCGTTGCTGATCCTGGCGACCATCGCGCTGGCCCGCTCGGCGATGCACCCGATGCCGGTGCCGGAAGAGGCCGCGGTGTAGTGCGTTCGATGTTTTCGTTTCTTTCAAAGAGACCCCCAACGGGAATCTGACAGGTGCCTGTCGTGATCTTCAGCATGAAGACCACTGTTCGCTCTTGTATGCGGTTCAACATGATTGCCCAGAGAGGGCCGTCGTTCGCCCGGGACTATCAAGCGTATCAATGTTTCTGACAACCCCACCGTGCTCCATCTAAATTGGGAGACTCATGGGTTCGAGGATCGCATCACCTATTCCCGACGATCCTCTGGCGGATCTCGTTCTCGCCAACTGAGGTTTTCCGACCGTCGTGTGAACCTATCGGGTGTACCCTGAGTTTAAGCGCGATCATCGCTTAATCAAATAGCGGTAACGACATACAGACGGTGACCTAATCCTCACAATGTGGTTGGTTGAACATGCGATATAGTGGTCAAACAACGATCGACTAGATCAGGGAGTGTGCATGATGGATGGTGCGAGAGACGGGATTCGGAGCACGCTGGCCGAGCTCAGGACATTTCTTGCCCAGGAATCCGTCCCGCGTCTTAGTGAGGCCGACACCAAAGCGTATTTCATCGAGCCCATCATTGCCGCACTTGGATGGATCGGAATTGGCGTGGTCACGCGCGAGTACTACGTCAAGAATTCACAGGAGTTCATTGACTATGTGCTTTTCAGTGCGAGTGATCCCGGAGCCGGACAAGTCCCAGTGTTGGCAATTGAGACCAAAGCGCTACAGGTAGACCTGACGGAGAAGCACGCAGCCCAATTGATCCAGTACTGTGCAGTCGAAGGCATCGAGTGGGCCGCTTTGACCAACGGTCGTGAACTCCAGTTTTTCAATACATTCTTGAAACCGGATCTGGCTGCCAAACGGGTGATGCGCCTCGACTTACTGGCTTTTAATAGCGATGAAGAGTTCGATATTCTCTGTGAACAGCTGTGGCAACTGTCACAGGAGAGCATCATTACGGCAAGTGTGAGGACATGGCTGAATCAACTGCGACTCGACAAAGCTGTCCGGGAGACTATCCTGAATCCCGCATCCCCGATAATCAAACATCTGCGCAAAGTACTGGCGGGCTCCGAAGTACGTGCTTCGCCGCAGGAGTTGGTGCAGTGGTTCCGCGCGCAGCTTGCTCCACCTATACCCCGAATTCACAGTCGAGCGCAGCGCCAAGCAGCCGAGTTATCTCCTAACATTTCCCCGAAGGGAGGGAATTTATCGGACGTAGTGGGTCGAATTGAGCAGCGGCCGAGCTCGAGAGTCGAAACAACCGAATTGTTGGTCGCACTCAAGGTCGCCGTTGGCGAACGGATCTCGACTGCGAAGTGGCGAGCTCTGAGCTCCTATAGCGCAGCGGAGGACGAAGGACGGACGTTCCTGTACGTCAATTCGCGTGAGCGCGGGCAGGCGCTGAAGATAGATCTCGCTCTTCCTGCCGACTATTCACATCCGCGGGTCACGGACGATGGACGTGGGCGGACGTTCAGCAAGTTCGTAATGATTCACGCCGTGGCGGAGATAGACGATGACCTGATGGCGCTGATTGAGGCGTCGCGAAACCACCAGAGATCGGGACGTACAGCTGCCTACTACGGTGTTACGTTGAAGCAACTTGTGGACAGCGGGATTCTGCCGACCGGTACCCGCCTGATCTTCGTCGGGCGCGGCGTCGCGCTTGCGCGAGCCGAGGTTGACTCAGCTGGTGAGATTGTGTGGCAGGGTAAAGCGTACCGAACGCTCTCCGACCGTGCGTTCAGTGCGCTACTTGGCCCTGGTCGCGTTAGTGTCAACGGCTGGACTCAGTGGTACGCCGAGTTGCCTGCGGGGCAAGTGCAGTTGTCAGAGCTTCGGTCTGCATATCTGGCCCAAGACCGGGCCTCGGCAGATCGAGTGAAACGTATGAGCTAGTCGTTTGGACCGGTGACCAATCCCGTTCATCCCCGGAGGTCAATGACCAGATTCCAACCTCGAGTATCGCGGACCGCCAGGTTCTAGCTCGCCAGTCTCGTCAGCCACTCGAACCGACTACATCGCTGGAATCGAGCGGTGGCTTTCACGGACAACAGCAGTATGCCGCTTCCCGCCAGCACTGGTAGTGAGATCATCTGCATTGAATGTCCTAAACTCAGCGGGTCCAGCGCTGGTAGCGATGCCGCGCCGGTGTGGTTGAAGATCGTAACCGGGTAGAACACGATCAGCAGCCAGTCGGCGATGAGCGCCGCCCAGATCGTCGGAGCTTGCCAGCGTCGTGAAACCCGGCAGACAGCCACGATGCCAATTACCGGGATGGCGACGAGCGCGGCCGCCGACAACGGATCTTCTGGAAGGAACCAGGCGAGTAGTGCATAGCTCATCACTCCACTGAGGATTGCCAGCGACGCATGCAGACTGCTATAGCGTAGAGTGAAGGCCAATGCCAGAGGCACGACGGCGAGGCCGGCCAGAGCAAACCAGATGAGACTGGTGGTCGAATGACTGGTGACGCCGATGAGCCGATGGGCAGCAATTAGCCCGAAGACTCCCGCACCGCCGAGCAACGTCGCGGGCCAGACTTGTTTGGAGCGCCACAGCCCCAGCAGCGCGATTACCAGCACCGGGATCAGCGCGCCAACGACGTCACCGACCCCGTTATTCGGGGCACTCCCCGCGTTGCGCACAGTCTGAAGTATCGAGTCGTGACTGAAGATCCAGACGATCCCGAGTAACGGCAACAGGGCCAGCACCGTGTCGCGCAGCGAAAGTCGCCGGCGCAAGTGCTCGTCTCGCAGTTGCCGCCCGATCATTTCCGGATTCCCCATGGATGCGACGGCCCTGGCGACAGCCTCGGCAGAATCGAGTCCTTCCTGCTCCAGCAGCGATGTCGCATCAGCCAGATGGGCCGCGAGCTCATCCAGGATCTCCCGTTGCTCGGCGAACTCCAGGCCCCTCAGTTGTTGCTTCACCGCGGTCAGAAACACTCGCGCAGCCGTCTGTTCAGGCTTTGGCATCGGCTTCGCCTCCTTCCGGCGAGAGAATCTGGCTGAACCAGTGCATGAACGTCTCCCAATCGCTCCGGGATGCGTTCAGCGCCTTGAGACCATCCTGGGTGAGGGCGTAGTAGCGACGACGTCGGCCCTCGACCTCGTGCCATTCGGTGGCGGCCCAGCCACGTCGTTCGAGCCGGTGCAAGATGGGATAAAGATGCCCTTCTTCCATGGCGAAGAAACCCTCACTCCGCTCCGAGAGCTCGCGAATGATCTCGTAGCCGTACATCGTCCGCTCGCGCAACAGCGCCAGCACCAGGATTTCCGCGCTCCCCCGTTGTCGATCGAACGCCGCTGGCATCCCGCTCCCCTCGTTGCGTAGTCGTATACCTAGAGAACTTAGGTATCAGGATAGCGACGAGCCGCGCCGTTGTCAACGTGGTCCAACGATGACTGCCGCCGTAACACATTTGTCTGCGTGTCGTTCTGATAGGTGAAAGGGGACGGCATGCAGGGGGACGCGCTGGTGCGCAAAGCACAGCAAGGGGATGCGCAGGCTCTGGAAGAGCTTTGCCAGCGAGAGTGGCGCCCAGTATACCTGCTCGTTCGCTCGGCCGTGCGCAGTCGCTCCGAAGCCGAGGACCTGACGCAGGAGGTCTTCTATCGGGCGCTCAAGTCGCTCGATCGCTATCAGGAGACCGGTCATAGCTTTCGTGCCTATCTGGCGACCATCGCCCGCAACCTGATGCGCGATCGCTGGAAGCGACATGCTCCGATTCACGTTGGCTTACATCACCTGCCCGAGATCGGCTCAGCGGAGTTTGGACCTGAGGATCGATCCATTCTCCTTGCCGATGCTAGACAGATCTTCGATGCGTTGATCGCGCTTTCTGACGACCACCAGCAGGTCATCCTGCTGCGCATTGCCGAGGGGCGTTCGACTGCCGAGGTTGCTGAGCTCATGCAACGTAGTCCGGGCGCGGTGCGTGTCCTCCAGCATCGCGCCATTGCCGCCCTTCGCGACCAACTCCAGAAAGGAACCGACGCATGAGCCGCCCAGCCGATCAACTCGATCAATTTGTCGAGGCGCTCATGAATGGCGAAACGCTTTCATCAGTCGCTGACGATCCCGAACTGGAGGCTCTGTTCGACACGGCGAAGTTGGTACACGACGTGACCGAATCAGAGTGGCCGGGGTCAGCGTTCGCCGGACATCTTGCCGCTGATCTCGCGATTCGATTGCAGGCACCACCACCGAGTTCAGTGCACAGCGGCACGCGTCCGCTGCCGACAGAGAACGGTGCTCCACCCCCACCGATCACCGAAGACCTGGTGAGGCGCGAACCACCTCCTCGTCCCTGGTATCGGGAGGGGCTTAAGCTGGTGGCCGGGGTGCTGGTGGTGGTGGCTGTCGGCGCGCTGCTGGCCGCGACGCTTGGCGGACAGCTCTTTGGCGAGCATCGGTCCAATCTGGCGGCGCAGCCCGGCACGCCACAATCCATCTATGACACCGATCCTGACCTCAAACAGGCGCACCAGGCGGGCTGGGGCAGAGAAGTCGACCAACCGCAGGCGTCGTCAGGTTTCACGGTCACGCTCCGCTGGGCGGGGAGCGATGCGCATTGGCTCTTCGCCGTTCTCGAGATTACCGGTCCTCCCGACCACACGTTTGGCAGCATCTTGCCAACGTCAGTTACCTTCTCCCTTCCGGACGGGACACTGCAGACGCTCGGAATGAGCGGCTGCTCGAAGATCAACGGTACCTTTCAGTGTGCCTACAAGTACGCGCGACCCGCGTCACTTAGCCAGGCGACGTCAACGCTGTTGACGGTCGAGATTCCGGCATTGCACGTCACGCCAATCCGCTCCGCGAGCGGGACAACCGCGCCCCGAGCGACGTCCGAGAGTGGATCAACTCAGCCGCAAGCGACCTCGGTACCCGCCATCCCGTACGCGACTCCGACGCAGCCGTCCCCGAACCCGGAATACGTGCCCGGTCCGTTTACCTTCGTGGTGCCATTGCCCTTGCAGGCGGTTGAGACGACACCGACATCGAAGGCGAGCAGCGTCCCGGCGATCTTTGGCACCGATCCAGACTTGCAACGGGCCTATCAGGCTGGGTGGGGCAAGGTGGCCAATCAGACACAGAGCGCTACCGACGTGTCGGTCATCCTGCGCTGGGTCGGCAGTGACACGAACTGGATCTTTCTGGTCTTTGACATTACGCCACCTGCCGGATGGTCGCACGGCTTTTTCACCGACGCAGCTGCCACGATCACGTTGCCGGATGGGACACCGCTCACCAGTGGAACGGGTGGTTGCAACAAGGCCGAGATCAACGGCTCCTACGCATGCATGCTGAAATACTCACGACCCGCTTCAATAAGAAATGCGTCGTCGGTCGCGCTCCGCATCGAGATCCCGAAGCTCTCTACGGTCGGGGCCACACCGCCGAGCCAACCTATCGACGTGCCTGGCCCGTTCACCTTCAACGCGACGGTGCCGGTCTTCAATCCGTCGACCGTTCCATCGCCGACCCCGCTGAGCACCGACGCGCCACAACCGTCGCGCGTGTACGTCATCGTGAATGGATTTGTCGACGTGCTCGACACCAGGACTGGCGATCTGTTGCATCAGCTTCCGATGAAATTGGCGACGCAAAGTCCCTTCATTGCAGCGGACGCAACCGGCGATCGCCTCTTCGTCACCGATGCTGGTCCGGACGGTGACATGCTGATGGTCTATCGTACCTCTGACTGGAGCATCGAACGCCAAGTGCCGGTGCCAGACATCATCCGTGAAATTGGTCCCGCGAGTTCTGGAATCGCTTCATCCGCCGATGGCCGGTACGTGTACGTGTACAACTACAACGACCGAACCCGAGGATCGAGCCTGGTTGATTACTGGCTGGCGACGTATGACGTGCAAACCGGCAACTGGCTTGATAAAATCGTCGATCTGCCGAATTGCGGTCTGAGCCAATTGCTTCCGGGTGCCGCTGGATTCGTGTCGGTACGCTGCTTCGATACGGGCGACGTGCGCGTTGTCGACCCGATTAACGGCACAGTCCTGCGCACCTCGACCGTCTTGTCCAATGCCGTCGCGCTCGGTCAGAACATCTACTCGGTGGCAGCGGACGGCGCGCTGCAGGTGCTGAACACAGAGACTGGCAGCGTGCGAACCGTCCCGCAGCAACCCGCCAACACCCTTCCGTTGTCGGTTCCGCGGCAGCCGATCGGGATCTCACTGGACGGCAGTCAACTGTACGTGCCAGTCGCGACCGCCAACGAGTACAAACAGGGGCTGGCGCATGCCGTCGCGGTGATCGATACAACTAGCGGGCAGGTTATGCGAATGGTCGAGGCAAAGAACGCATTCAGTTGGATCGCGTTTGCGCCGGATGGCTCGGTCGCGTATCTACAGCTCGGTGCGAGCGGGCGGAGCGATCAGGTCTTCGAGCGGCTTGACCTGCAGACCAGCGCCGAGCAAGCGATTCTCCAGGGGCCATTGACGCTGCAGATGGTCATCGCGCCGTGACGTGGCCCTCATCCCCATCCCTTCTCCCGCCGGTTACCCACGAAGTGAGAGGGGAGAAGGGGGGATGATCCGGTACATTGAGGGCTTTCCAACAATCGTCTCCCTTCTCCTGATCGTCGGGAGAAGGGCCGGGGATGAGGGCCTCTACCGCTTCACTTCCCCTTCAACCGCTTCACCACCGGCGCGAAGTTGTCGATGTCGGGTTCGAAGACCGTGTAATAGGTCAGGTCGAGTTCCTCGCGCCGCTGCTGGATGGTCTCGACGATCTGGTCAATCGAGCCGATCAGCATGGAGGGCGAACCGAGTACTTCGTCTGCCGAGAGCCCCCAGCTTTGCGACATCTGGTCGATAACCGGCTGTGGCTGATCGGTCGCCGCGAAGCGCTGAATGAGCATATGGATCTCGATCTGCTCGAAGCGCGTTCCGGCCGTGTTTTGGATGAGGTCGACCTTGCGCCGAAAGCCAGTCGAGGTCGTCTCGTCCATGTGAAATTCGCCGCCCTGGGGTTGCATCAACGGCAGGATGCTGATGATGTCCGCCTCACGCGCCGCCAGGCGCAGCATGCGCGGTCCCCCGGCGCCGATCAAGATTGGCACCGGTTGTTGCACGGCTTTCGGGAAGACCTCGAAGTCGGTGAAGTGATAGTACTTGCCCTTAGTCGACACCATTTCGCCACGCAGTAGCGCTTTGATGATCGGCACGCTCTCCTCGAGCGCCCCTGCCCGGAAGCCTGGCGGGTCGAACGGCATGCCAGTCTGCTCGAAGTCGCTCATGAGTGAGCCGCCGGCGCCGATGCCAAGCTCAAAGCGCCCATCGGAGAGCAAATCGATGGTGGCAGCCTCCATGGCGTGCAGCGACGGATGACGAAACGGATTCTGCAGCACCAGCGTGCCGAGGCGAATGTCGCTGGTCACGCCCGCCGCTGCGGCGAGCGCTGGAGCGTAGGCAAAGCGATCGCCAAAATGGTCGGCAATCGTCAGCACGTCGTAGCCGAGTGCCTCGGCCTTGCGTGCCTTCTCTTTCCACTGTTGGGCCGAATCGGCCCGGAGAATTTGTATGCCGAAGCGAAACGGCCGTCGCCGTGCGTCGTCTGCCACCGGCCTAGTCGAGACTCTGAATGTGGCCATCGGCCTTGCCGACCGGCAACCCGGCCTTGGTCGATTCCAGGATGTGGTCGATGATGCCGTATTCTTTGGCGTCCTGCGAGGACATGTAATAGTCCCGCTCGGTGTCGCGCATGACGCGATCGAACGACTGTCCGGTGTGGAGCGCCAGGATCTCGGTCACCTGCGTGGTCATGCGCAGCGTCTCGCGGGCCACCACCTCGACGTCCGGCACCGATCCACTAAATCCGGCCGATCCCTGGTGGATCAGGATGCGCGAGTTCGGCAGCGCGAAGCGCTTGTCCTTGGCGCCACCGGCGAGCAGAACTGCCGCCATGCTGGCCGCCAGGCCGACGCAGTAGGTCGCGACCTCGCAGCGGACCATCTGCATGGTGTCGTAGATCGAGAGCCCGGAGTAGACCTCGCCGCCCGGACTGTTGATGTAGAGCCGGATGTCCTGCTCGGGGTTCTCGTAATCCAGGAAGATCATCTGCGCGATGATGGCGTTCGCCACCTGATCGTTGACCGGCGTGCCCAGGAAGATGATCCGGTCCCGCAGCAGGCGCGAATAGATGTCGTAGGCGCGTTCGCCCCGGTTGGTCGACTCAACGACGGTCGGAAGTACCATGGTTGTCTCCTGACTCTTCGGTGTCGTAACGGGTTGGTTCGCGGAACCCGAGTCGTTCGGGCGATCGCGATAATTTCCGCGGGTCCTCTGCATCTGGATCGATCCCAGCCCGCTCAAGTGTTCCCTTATACGAGCGTGCCAGCGCGTCGGCCAGGGCCGAACACCCTTCCACGTAAACGTGCCACATCTCGCGCGGCACGCGCTGTTCCATCAGGTCGGCCAAAATCGCTAGATGAGCTTTGAGCTCTTCGGCCGGTTCCTCATCGTCCGACTCGTAGACGATCGGAACGCCCCTACCGGTCGGATAGCCTGCCAGTTGGTCGAGTGTCGCACGTGGCACGCCCAGCGTCTCGGCCAGGCGCTGCAATGAGTGAACGGTCGGCACGGCCAGACCACGGCGCCAGCGCGAAACCTGCGTCTCGCCGACGCCCATGGTGCGGGCAAGCTGCGCCTGCGACAAGCCCCGTGTCCGCATCGTCATCTCGAGCCAGGCCGCAAAATCGTCGTCAGTTCCATGCATGTTGGCCTCCTCGTCTGCTATCTTATGAGCAAGAGAGCTATCTTGCAAGCGAGTGAGATGCATGGAGTCGCGAATTGGAGTCGCGCGGATCTGTGCGAAGCAACGCACGATGCCTTCCGTGCTTCCATGCTGCTCAAATGACAACCCCCGCCGATGTCTGACTGCTTGGGGCATTCGACGAACTCGTTCGGCTCAGACTTGTTCAATCCTTGGCGACCGCAGGTGCCGCCGCTCCGTTTCACTGGCGATGTTCAGCACCTTGGAGGACCCGTTTGCGGGTCGCGCTTCGGCTTCTAGCCCGGCCAGCTACGGTGTTTGAGGTATTGATTGGGTACCATGACGACCGATGCGCGGGGCTGAAAGCCGCCGCGCTGACCTTAACGAAGCCTGCTCAAGCAGGCTAAATCATTGCGCTTACATTGGAATTCGATATTGGCACACTTCTTAGTCCCTTCAGTGGGCTTCGGCCTCTAGCCCGGCGAATCTATTCCCGGGCGACCGTGGCCGTATCACCGCCTTAATTGATCAACTACCATTACTCTCAGTCCACTATGCCTGCAACTCTCGATCGATCACCGTCCGTGCGGGCGGTTGAGAACGATAGACCGCAATTGATTCGTCAAAGCCTCTGTAGAGAACCAGCTTGTGCGAGGGTGCGAACGCCATCTCTTCTGCGATCGTGAAGGTTGACCAGGCATCGTCGACGTGGCTAGATTCGCACACCATGACGACCGAACACGCTCCCCTCCCGATCGAGATCCGCCCGGCGGAGGAATCGGCGCTCGAACTCCTGCGGCAACGGTTCGATCCGAACAGCGCGCTGAACTATCACCGGCTGCGGTTCGATGTGCAGCGGCGAGGCGAAGGGATCTACTTGATCGCCTGGCATCGCGCTGAGCCGATCGGACACTTTCTGCTGCGCTGGTCGGGTCCGGACGACGACCCGACTGGTCGCTATCCACGCGACATCCCCTACCTCGAGGCGGGAGCCACAGTGCCGGAATTTCAGCGGCGCGGCGTCGCCACCCGGCTGGTTCAGATCGCGGAGGACCTCGTGCGTGAGCGAGGGAATCGAAAGATCGGCCTCGCCGTCGGGCATAGCGACAACCCCGCGGCGCGACGGCTGTACGAGCGGCTCGGCTACCAGGACTGGGGCCAGGGCGAGTTCACCATTCAATGGCATTACGAGGCGCTCGACGGCCGGAAAGGAGTCGAGTCGGAGGTTTGCGTCTACCTATTCAAGACGCTGTAGCGCGACGAGGAGGTTTCGCCAGCGCAAATTGCTCGCTCTCTATTGCAATTTGACCTGGTGTCTGCTACCATCCGCCGCAAATCCGCGAATACGCCTCGCAGCTCGTCGCAGGCGGTTCATTGATTTATCCATAAGAGCGAACGCCGGATCGATCATGATCGACCGGCGATTTTGTTCTGCCGCGCGAACGCGGAATGAGGGAGTATATGGGATCGACCGCGAACACCGTTCGGACCGGCCGCGTGCCGCTGCTGGTGCTGTTGGGAGCCAACACGGTGTCGGAGATCGGCAGCATGCTCACGCTGATCGCCCTCCCCTGGTTTGTGCTGCAGACCACCGGCAGTGCGGCTCGCACCGGTTTGACCGGATTCTCGGTCGCGGTGCCGGGCTTCCTGGTCGGGATCTTCGGCGGCACGCTGGTCGACCGGCTCGGGTATCGTCGTTCAAGCGTGCTGGCGGACGTGGTGAGCGGCATCGGCATCGGTCTGGTCCCAACTCTCTACTTCACCGTCGGGCTCCCCTTCGGCCTGCTCATGGCGTTGGTCTTCGTCGGATCAATGCTGGCCATTCCGGGTATCACTGCGCGCCGCTCGATGTTGCCGGAGTTGGCGACGCTGGCTGGAACGAGGCTCGAACGGGTCAACTCTGGCTTCGAATCGATTCAGAATCTGGCGCTGCTGCTTGGCCCACCACTTGCCGGTCTGCTCATTGCCTGGCGAGGCGCCACCACGGTCCTCTGGATCGATGCCGGGACGTTCGCCTTCTCGGCGATCGTCGTCGGTCTGCTCGTCCCGTCATTCAAGGCCGCGCCCGAGTCCGACGAGGTCGAGCGCCCGCGTTATCGAGAGCAGCTGAGCGAGGGATTGCGCTTCCTGCTGCACGATTCGTTGCTGCGTGACATGGCGATCACGCTCGCCGTCTTCAACGGACTCGAAGCTCCCATCTTCGCGGTCGCCTTTCCGGTCTTCGCCGATCGCGTGTTCAACAGCGCGACTGCCCTGGGACTGATGGCGAGTGGCTTCGCGGTAGGCGCGCTGGCAGGCGCGGCGGTCTATGGCGCGTTCGGACATCGCATTCCGCGCCGGGCGATCTGGTTCGTCGGCTACCTGCTGAGTCCTGGCTTCTATTGGGTGCTGGTCGCGGCGCCGCCGCTGCCGCTGGTCATCGCGGTGCTGGCCGTAATGGGGTTCGTCACCGGACCGATCAACCCGTTGATGGTGACCATCCGCCACGAACGGATTCCGCCACCCATGCGCGGGCGCGTCTTCTCGACCTATTCGGCCATTGCCCAGTTGATCTCGCCGATCGGCATCGTACTTGGTGGCTTCGCCATTGCCGGTCTCGGATTCAACCCGACGATGATTGTGCTGGCCGTCGCCGTGCAGTTGGCCAGTTTCGGCATGTTCTTCGTTCCGTCGTTGCGCCGTATGGACGACAAGCACTGATCAGGACGAGTTATCGGTCTGGCAAGCCGAGGTCGTCAGCGAGGCGCGGCGCCCACCCCGGAATTCCCCGAACGAGCCAACGGATGGTGGCGTCGGTCTTTGCGCCAGGTTGATGCTGCGCCAGCAGTTCGACCACGCTCCAGACCTTGGCAACGGCAATCTGCCGGGTGAGCGTCGTTACATCGAACGTCGATTGCGCGATGCTCTCGTATGCCTCCGCAACCTGTCGGAAGCCGCCCAGTTCGCCGAGACCGGGAACCGTGATCGCCAGATCGATGGCCGGATGTCCGCGTGTAAGCCGTTCCCAATCGAATAGCACCAGCGAGCCATCTGCGCGGATGCCCCAGTTGGCCGGGTTCGGATCGCCCGAGAGCGTGGTTTCAGGCATGAAAAGCGGCGGGGCGAACAGACGTAGCGTGCCGAGGGCTCGCGCCAATCTCGGCGACACATCTGGCAGGTGGGACAGCGCTTGCTCGGTCGTGTCCACAGACCAGCCTGGCCGGTAGGGATCGGCCGACGCTGGCAGTTGCGGTAGTTGGAGTTCATGCAGGGACGCCAGCAACGCCATTTGCTCGGGATCGGCCAGCCAGCGCTCGCGTGGAAGTGGCCGTGGAATGTCCTCCAGTGCCAGCCACCAGCCGCCGTTCACCTGCCACGAATCGATGAGGTTCGGCATAAGCTGGCGCAGGGTTGGTTGACTGGGAGCCAGCTCGTGATAGACGAACGCTTCGGCGACCCGTCCCGGATGTTTGAGGATCAGCGAGTAATCACTCCAGCGCACACGAAAGACGCGCCCACCACTCAGACCACCGAGTGGCTCGATAACACCCGGGCGCCCGTGGCACTGGCAGAGAGCGTCGAGAACCACCGGCGGAATAAGAGGGGTAGCGTCGTTCACCGCTGACTCCTCTCACCCCGCCCGCATGAGACCCGTGTCAACCGAGAACCGTAGTCTGAAAATCAAACATCGTTCGGTTCTACTCGCTCGGCGCTGCACTCTCCGGCTGGCCTAGCCAGCGGGTATACCAGGCGAGCACGCGGCGCAGGATGTCGCGCTGATGGGCGCGTTCGCGCACGCCATGCGGCTCGCGTGGATAGACCACGAGCTGAGTTGGGACGTTCCGCTCACGCAGCGCACGCTCGAACCCGATGGCCTGGCTTACCGGCACTCGCTCGTCACTCTTGCCGTGCAGCATGAGCAGGGGCGTCTCAGCCCGCGCGGCGAAGGAGATGGGCGACACCTCGTCAGCGCGCTGCGGGCCAACTCCGTCCCAGGGCTTGCTCCCGCCCAGCACGCTCTCGAAGGTCGGCACGTCGCTGGTCATGGTCATCATGTTCCAGTCGGAAACTCCGGCGCCCATCACCCCGGCCTTGAAGCGATTGGTCTGCGTCACGGCCCAGGCGGTCATGAACCCGCCCTGGCTCCAGCCGCCGATTCCCAGCCGCTCCGGATCGGCGATGCCCTGCTCGACGGCGGCATCGACACCCGCCAGGATGTCCGGGAAGTCCCCCACGCCGACGTTGCCGCGCGCGGACGTGGCGAACGCGTGGCCGTGGCCGAGCCCGCCCCGGTAGTTCGGCATCAGCACCGCGAAACCATGCGCCGCCAGCCACTGTCCCCAGCCCAGCGGTCGCAGCTGCCAGCCATTGGCGGAACGCCCGTATGGCCCGCCATGGACCAGCACGACCAGCGGTAGCGGACCCTCGGGGGCGTGCGGTGGACGGATCAGCACACCGTCAATCGGTAGTCCGTCGGGCGCCTTCCAGTGGAACGGCTGCTGGGTGCCGAAGCTGAAGTCGCGCAGCGGCGCGTGGTGGTCGCTGACCTTGCGCAGCGCGTCTGAACGCCCAACGTGGACCTCCGGTGGCTCGCTGCCTGATGAGCGCACAACCGCCAGCAGTGGCTGCTCGCCTTGCAGCAGCACGTCCGCGCCGATGACATCACCCTCGGGATAGCCGTAGAGCGTCTCCATTTCGCCGGTTGTGGGATCGAGCCAGTCGAGCCGCGTCGTCAGTCCCTCGGCAATGGTGATGACGACGCGATCGCTCCCCGGGACTGACTGCAGACCGGTGACGCAATACCCGACATCGCGCGAGGGGCCAACGAGACGATACGCGGACGATCCATCAGCCGGTACCGAGTAGACTGTGAACGATCCCTGTGGCTGCGGATCGTGTCCACCGACGTAGAGGAGCGCGTTTCCGTCAGGGCTCCAGGTCAGGTTGTGGGGCGAGAAGCCGGGCTCGACCATGACGTCGCGTGGTTCGGCGTCAGCATCGAGCGATATCACCGCGATGCGCGCCCGCTGTCCGGCCTCAAGCTCGGGCGTCGGTCGGGCAACGTAGGCGATCTGCGAGCCATCCGGCGACCAGGCCAGCTCGCTTACGTGCCCGTCACCGGTTGATAGCGTACGCACCTCGCGCGTGGTCAGGTCCAGCAGGCGCAAACGATTCAGCTTCCAGCGTTCGCCATAGACCTCGGCGTCATCCCGCTCCTTCTCCCGCCGTTCGTCCTCGTCGGTCGGGTCATCAGGACACAGAAAAGCGATCGTGCTCCCGTCGGGAGACCAGGCGAAGCGTTCAATGCCGCGTTTGCGCTCGACCAGCAGTTCTGCCTCACCGCCGTTGCGAGGGATGCGGTAGAGATCGCGTCGGCCTGGCTCGTCACGGTCCGAGAGAAACGCCAGCCACCGACTGTCGGGTGACCAGCGTGGATGGTCGTCACGTCCGGATCCGACGGTGAACCGCCGTGACTCTCCACTCGCGATCGATGCCAGCCAGATTTCCCCCTCCGCGTTCTCGACGCGACCGTAGGGGGTGGCGACGTAGGCGACGGCGGTCCCGTCTGGGAAAGCCGCGGGTCTTCCGGAAAGGGAAGCGAGACAATCAGTTCTTCCAGCGCGGTCATGCGCATCTCCATTTCGCGTGTCGGGGCGACTGTTCGTTGGCGCCTGGGTTAGGATAGCCGACCCGGCGGTTTGGCGAAATCGGGGTCGCCCTCGATTGATTCGATGTTTGGTGTCAGCCTGCTTGCGTACCACGCCGGTTTGTGGGACGCGAGAGTGTTATCCTGAGATGACGCTGAACGCACGCAGACGCCAGGAAAATACTGACCATGATCCAACCGATTCGGACCCTCTTCGCTCTCTTTGTCATCTTGCTACTATCCGTGGCGTGCGGCGGCGGGAATGGTTCAGGCGACACGGGAAATCAGTCGTCGGGGTCGACACAGGCCGGTTCTGCTCCTCAGTCGCAGATGGTCACGCTCAGCACCGCAGACAAAGAACTCTCCATTTAAACTGGTCGTTCCGGAGAATCTCCCGTCGAACGTGAAGCTCGCCGGAGTTATCGTGTCGACTGGCGCTCAGCCTTCTAACGGTTCCGGAACGTCGACCAGCCCCACCCCTCGTCAAGGATGGGCCACCCTGGTCTATGACCTGACCTCCGGTAAGAAGGGCCCGTGGTCTCACGCAATCACCCTGGCAGAGACGAATATGGCAGCGAATGTGGTTCGTGTTGGTAATGGCCAGAGTTCTGCCTACAACCAACCAGCATCACCACCTGCTGGCGTCATTTCGCCGAGCGAGCAATCAACACTCACCGTACAAGGCGTATCCGTCATCAAGTCGATCACTGGGCTCGGCAACCAGCGAATAATTACCAGCTATTCCTGGAAGAACGCCGGGCTCTCCTTCGAGATGAACCTCTTCGGGACTGGCGGCGGTGATCAGGTCGCAACACCGATAATCACGGACACACTGAAGTAGACCTCTGCCAGCCATCACGCAGTGAACGATTTACTCTACTTTTTATGTCGATGACAGGCGAAATAGCCGTTTTGTATGGAGAAAAACCGCTGGGTGGACGAGATCGAGTCACTCCTCAAGGTGCTCAATCGAGAGCACGGCACCTCGTTTCACCTTGCTGGCCAATTTGAAGGTGGCGAGCAGGGTGCCCATGCAATCGTCGAGCCGGACGGCGCGCGCTGCGTGCTGAAACGGCATCATGGTGTTGGCTACCTCGAGCAGTTCCGCAGAGCGCAAATTGCCACCGAACATCTGGCCGCACGCCACTATCCGGTGCCGCGTTACCGCTTCGTTGGCGCGGTCGACGAGACGGCCTACACGATCCAGAGCCTGCTGCCTGGCAAGCCCATGGGAAGCTTGAACGCGTCACAACTCCCCGAGCTTCTCAAGTTCATTGATCTTCAGGTTGGCCCTGCTCCACTGCCGTCGCGTGGCTGGCCGCAGTTGATCGTTCATTCAATCCTGCACGGGTTTGATGAGTACTGCGTTATTGAGACGTTGCGCCAGTACTCGCCGATCACCGCCGAATTGCTCGACAGGTTGCAGCGTTTGGCGACCGATCTGGCGGACATCGACGTGGCGACGACCGATATCGTCCACTTCGATTTCACTCCGGCCAACATTCTGGTTGCCGATGGCGAGATCAGCGGTGTCATCGATTGGGATGGTGCGGTGGCTGGAGATCGCGCGTTCGATCTGGCTACTCTCCTCTTCTACGCAAACGATCAGTCTGAGTTGGCGCAGACACTGTGGCGCGAGGGTGCCGAACGATCGAGTGCCGATGCGATGCGACTCTATCTGGCGCACCTCATCGTGCGGCAGGTCGATTGGTCCATCCGCTTTCACTCGACTTCGATCGCGGACTACTGGATCCATGCTTCGCTTCGTTTACTCCACGACTTCAGTTGACGTTTGGGCGCACAGAGTTGGGAAATGCGTACAATACTCGCCAACATCGCCAAGGCTGTGATGAGGACCGGTAGGACGGCCTCGCTCGGGTTCAGAGAGCTGCAGGTCGCTGAGATGCAGTCCCGATTCCGTCCGACATGACCTCGGAGTCGCGCACCGAAGCTCCGGCTGTAGGCTGCGCCGTCGCCCACGTTAGCGGGCAGGACCGACGAATCCACGTCGCCGGTCGAAGGTCGGAGTCGTAAGGCTGCGGCAAACCAGGGTGGTACCACGAGCGCGCCCCTCGTCCCTCGAGACGGAGGGCGGTGTGTTCGTCTCTTGGAGGTACGCCCTGATGTCCCAGGAACACTTTTATGTCACTACACCCATCTACTATGCCAACGCCGGTCCGCACATCGGCACGGTTTACACCACAGTCGTGGCCGATTTTCTGGCTCGCTTTCACCGCTTGATTGGCGATCGGACCCGGTTTCTGACCGGCCTGGACGAGCATGGCGAGAAGATCCACCGCACGGCGCTGGCACTGGGAGAAACTCCCAAGAACTTTGTGGATCGTATTGCCGAGGACTACCAGGCGGCCTGGCGTGCTTTCGTCATCTCTAACGACGTCTTCATGCGCACCACCGATGAGGGGCACCGTCGGATCGTGCAGTCCGCCCTGCGGCAGGTGTATGAGTCGGGCGACGTCTACTTCGCCGAATACGAGGGGCTCTATTGCGTCGGCTGCGAACGGTTCTTAACCGACAAGGAGCTGGTTGATGGCACGTGCCCGGATCACGGCACGGCCCCGGAGTCGCGACGTGAAGGCAACTGGTTCTTCC
Organism: uncultured Chloroflexia bacterium; assembly: GCA_963782955.1. Taxonomy (GTDB): domain Bacteria; phylum Chloroflexota; class Chloroflexia; order Thermomicrobiales; family Thermomicrobiaceae; genus CALAGB01. The sequence continues at coordinate 310,016 of CAWALJ010000008.1, forward strand.
GCATGGAGCGTTATCGTCTGCCGCTTCGCGAGCGGATTGAGGCCGATCCGAATCTCATCCGGCCGGCACGCTACCGGAACGAGACGCTGGCGTTGCTCTCAGAGCCGATCGGCGACCTCTCCATCTCGCGCCCGCGCGAGCGTGTGCCCTGGGGCATCCCGATACCGTGGGATGCGGAGCAGGTCACCTACGTCTGGTTCGATGCGCTGCTCAACTACGTCTCGGCGCTCGGTTATCCCGACGGCGCCGACTTCCAGGCCTTCTGGCCCGCGGCACGACACCTGATTGGCAAGGACATCCTCAAGCCGCACGCCATCTTCTGGCCGTCGATGTTGCTCGCCATGAACGCACCGCTCTACCGGCGGCTATTGGTCGGCGGTTTCTTGCTCGGCCCGGATGGACGCAAGATGAGCAAGTCGCGCGGCAACGTGATCGATCCGTTCGCACTGGTCGAGCGTTTCGGCGTTGACGCCGTGCGTTACTACCTGCTGCGCGAGTTCCCCTACGGGCAAGATGGCGCAGTCTCGGAGAGCGGTCTCGCCGAGCGCTATACCGCCGATCTGGCGAATACGCTCGGTAATCTCGTCCATCGCGTGCGTGCCATGCTGCTGCGCTATCGTGAAGGTGTCGTCCCGTACGGTTCACCAGATGGTGAAGATCAGGCTCTGCGCCAGGAAGCGGATAACCTGCTGCGTCAGGTCGGGCCGCTCGTCGATGACCTGCGCACGAATCAGATGCTGGCGCAGGTCCTTCAGTTCGCCCAAACGCTGAACCGCTACGTCGACGAACGCCAGCCCTGGGCTCTGGCGCTCGCTCCGGAGCGCGCTGCTGAACTCGACTCAGTGCTCGCGAACCTGGTACGCGGTCTCGATCTCGTATCGACCTTGCTCGGGCCCGCGATGCCGGGAAAGATGGCGGAGTTGCGTGTCAGCCTCAGTCTGCCGGATCCGCTGCCCTGCGAAACGTCCACCTGGGTGGCTCAGCGACCGGAAACGCGCATTCCATCGAGCGCACCGGTACTGTTTCCACGGCTGGACGCATGAGGAATCGCTCCTATGCTTCAGGCAGGGCGACGGCCATCTCGTCGACGATCTGCAGAATATGCGCATGCGGCGTATGATTGCGGTTCTGCTGGTGGAACACGTCGTTCACGTCACCTGGAAAAACCAGCTGGAGCACCAGGACAGGAACCAGAATTCGAGACGGAAGCTTCGGCTTCCGCGTCCGCCCAGCGTGATTAGAGGATTCCCATGCCAGTCTGGACCCAGTTCGTCGATCTGATTCAATGGGGACTCGGCCATCTGGCCAACTACATCGGCAGCGCTGGGCTGGCGGTGATCGTTTTCACCATCCTGTTCAAGACGATCCTGCTGCCACTTACCATCAAATCCGTGCGCTCCATGTCGTCGATGCAGGAGCTCCAGCCCAAGATCAAAGACCTGCAGAAAAAGTACGGCAAGGATCGGCAGAAAATCTCGGCCGAGACAATGAAGCTGTACCAGGAGCACGGGGTTAACCCGGCTTCGGGCTGTCTGCCGATGATTCTGCAGATGCCGATCTTCTTCGGACTCTACTTCGCCATCCGGCATCTCTCGGCTCACGGTGGAGGTGTTTGGTCGCAGAGCTTCCTATGGCTACCGAGCCTGGCGCAGGCCGATCCTTTTCACATCCTTCCGCTGGCTGCGGGTGCTTTCCAGTTCATCCAGACCAAGATGGCGCGACCAGCCAATCAGCCGAAGGCGGCCGATCCACAGCAGCAGATGATGAACAGCATGATGATGTTCATGCCACTGATGGTGGTGGTGTTCGGCTGGCCGTTCGCCTCCGGACCCGTCATCTATTGGGCCGTCTCGGCCGTCTACAGTGCCGTGCAGCAGTGGTTCATCACCGGTTGGGGGTCGATGCTCGACTGGATGCCGTTCCTGCCCGACCTACCGGAGCACCGACGGCTGGGTTATGAATCACCCGAGAAACGCGCGGCGCGCAAGGCGAAAGCCAGCGGTCAGCAGTCGGGATTCTTCGGCATGCTGAACCGGCAAATCCAGAGCCAGGTGCACAAGGTTGAATCTTCACAGGAGCATTCAGACGACGATGAAGGTGATGCTCCACCGGCGCCAGCCCGCAAGCCGTCTCCCAAACGTCCACCATCGGCACCGCCCGCTCGCGCGGCGACCCCAAATGGCCTGGTGCCGCGTCGTTCACGCCGGGGCAAGCAGCAATAGGTCCGTTAAGGTCAGGTTGCCGTCGCCCGAGCGCACGGTCCGCTATGGCCCGACGCTCTTCGTCGTCAGTTCGACGCACGCGTCGCTCAGCTATTGACACACCTGGTCGCTGCAATCTGGTCTCATCACAATACTGGGGGCGCTCCATGCCAGACGGATTTGAATTGTTCACGCCTCAGGCCCGCAGGGTGCTCACGCTGGCGCAAGAGGAAGCACACCGCTTCAAGCACAATTACATTGGGACCGAGCATTTGCTCCTGGGCCTCGTGCGACAAGGCGATGGCGCCGCAGCTCGCGTTCTGGCGAATATGGGTGTTCGAGATCAAACGGTGATTGGCAAATCAAACGTGAAGAATCGCTTTTCAGTTGCGATACACTTGCTGCTCCTTGCCGCCGCAGGTCTCCTGCTGCTCACTGCCTGCAGCGCGCCCGGTGCTACGTCGAGCGAGCGAGACAAAGCTATCATCGCGGCCAAGCAGGTCTATCAACAAGCAAAATCGAAAGGCATTAACTTCAGCAACGGACCCTGCATCGCCGAGCAGTTGCCCAAGTATCCGGATTGGTCGGTCGATATTGCGCATAATCCGCGGGAGTCGGTCGACAACCAACCCGCCAACCAATGCCAGGACTACCTCAGTGGCAAGACGCACCACTTGGTCGAGCTCAATGCCAACGGACTCCTCATCCGGGCTCAATAGCCAACCGCAGTGGCCGTGTCATCCTGAACGGAACCTAGCGGAGTGAAGGATCTCTCCGTCCTCTCCGTAGGCGCTCCGACAACGGTGTGCCCGGTCCGTCCCCATAGACGTCTGGCTGTCAACGTTTGGTCATTGACGAATTGGTTCAGTGAGCCAGGCTCCGCGATTCGCGGGGCTCATGGTCGTTGAACAATTAGCTCGGTAATGCGGCCACGGTCGCCCGGCAACAAATTGGCCGGGCTCGAGGACGAAGCCCGACCCGCAAGCGGGTATCTCGAGGGGCTGAACAGAGCCGGGGAAAACTGGCGGCGGCACCTGTGACAGCCAGCGTTCGTGTGGGACTCGGGTGAATCTCAGGTGCAGCGAGACCATTCGCCCATCCTCTGGGGAAGGGTGATTGACGGCATACGCATCGCGGTCTGACGGCAGCGTGGCCAAATTCGGTACCAGAACCGAGCCCCTTCAGTGGGCTTCGTCTTCATAGCCCGGCCGCTTTAGCGCCGGGCGAACGTGGACACATGACCCGGTCAATTGACCAAAGACCAACAGACTGACTAGCCACGCGTTCAGCTGGCTTCATCTTTCACGTGTTTGCCGAACGGTCTGGCATCCGTCGACAAAACCGGAATCGGTCTTGCGTCGGGTTGAACCAATGACGCACACGAAAGGAGACAACGATGAACGAGCGGCGAAGCATGGATCAGATGTCGGAAGTAGAACTTCGAGAGAAGCTGGCGAAAGGCGAACTGAGCGACGAAGAGTATCAGGCACAGATGCGCCGCCGGGCCGCGTCGCGCAACCCGGAGGACCTGCCCGATTCGACCGACCAAACGACGGTTGAGGGTTTCGGTTCCGGTCAGGGTATGGAGCGGACGCAGTCCGGCACTGGTCCCGAGCCGGATATTCCCGACGAGCGTGGCTTCCCACGGACGACCAACGACGAGGCTTGGCCTAAAGGCTCCGAGGCGTGAGGCGGCCAGGGCGCTGCTAGCAAACAAATTTCTGGCAACCGGTGAACCGACATTGGGTTTCCGTGCTTTGCTGCAAGTGGCGCCATGACCGGCAGATAGACATTCTCCCGACGGTGGCCGCCGACCGCACCATCCCACCATGCTCCGAATTTCATTTGCTTGACACGTAGCATTGATATCGCCATAGTGACGTCATTCGCCGACAGAGTTGCCGACGTAACCAGTTGAGTTCGGCTAAGGAGGTCCGGTATGGCACGTTATCTGATTCAGGCTACCTACAACGTGGAGGCTCGAAAAGCACTGGTCGCGCATCCGCAAGACCGTGTGGCCGGTGTTGCCGCATTGATGGAGCGGTTGGGTGGCAAGCTGGAGTGCTTCTACTTTTCCCTGGGTGAGTTCGACATCGCGGCAATCGCCGAAGTGCCCGACGATGTAGCCGCGGTAACGGCTGCATTGACGGTGACTGGTGCGGGACATCTTGCCGCGTACCAGACGACCAAATTGCTGACGAACGACGAGATGATGTCGGCCATGGACAAAGCCCATGGAATAGCCTACGCAGCGCCGTCAGGAGATTAGTCTCCTGATTGCAGTGGATTGATGCGAATCGATGGTTGACGCCGGGCAACTTCCCGGCGTCAACCGTTTGAAGACGCTTCCTCAACCTCCACGTAGTGATCTATCCCAACGCCCAGGCCGTCGGCGACGCGATTGACGTAGGCGAAGTAGGCGGTGATCAGGTTGACGTCGAGAATCTCGGCGTCGCTCAGCCCGGCTCGAACGCATCGGCGTCAGATCGCCCTCCAGCATGTCCCAGGGCGTCTCGGTCAGTTTGGCAGCGTAGTCGAGGATCGCGCGCTCGCGCTTCGAGAGGGGCGCTGAGCGGATAGTCGTTCGCAGCCGCGTCGACGAAATCCTGCGGGTGACTGCGCCGGGTGAGTCGCTCCAGACCGAGCGAGTGATGTCGGATTCAGTACTCGCAGCGGTTGATGCTGGAGACGACCACGCCGATCATCTCGCGCTCGGCACGGCTCAGGCCGCCAGGGTCGTGCATCAGGGTGTGGTACATCGCGGCGTGATCGCGCAACGTGGCTGGATGCAGGCTGTGGATCTGCATGATGTTGTCGACGGTATTGTGCCGCTGATCCAGCTCCTGCCGGTAGAGTTCCGCCAACTCTCCCTCGGCCTCCTCCTCAGGAATCGTGCGAATCCAGGCGTCTCGCGTCATGCCCACTCCATTCGTCAACCAGGCCGGTCTACTTCCAGACTCGCTCGAAGATGCGCAAGAAATTCTCGCCAAGAATTTTGCTGACATCCTCGTCACTGTAGCCGCGTGCCAGCAGGCGATCGATCAGGCCCACCACCTGCGGGTACTCGTGGAAGTCGCTCAACGCTCGACGCGGAGATCGAACGTCGGTTGTGACGTATCGGCCGTATTCCGCGCTGACGTCGGGATAGTCCGGTGCACCCCATGGATCAAACTCATGCAGCGGATATGTGCCCAGGCTCATGTCGGTGCCGATGCCGATGTGGTCGGCCGAGCCGGTCAACTGCACTACGTAGTCGATATGATCGATGAAGTCGTCGACGCTCGGCTGCGCGTTCTGACCTGGCTTCATCACCAGCGGTCCCCACGGCGCCAGACCGATCATGCCGCCTTTGTCGACGCACGCCTTGATCTGATCGTCGTCGATGTTGCGCGGGTTGGGCACTACCCCATTCGGGTTCGAATGACTGAAGACGACCGGCTGGCTGCTCCGCTCGATGATCTCCAGCGTCGAGCGCTTGCCGACGTGGGTGCAATCGAGCAGCAGTCCCACCCGATTGGCCTCATCCACCACCAGTTGACCGAAGCGGGTCAGGCCACGGTCGTCCCGGTCCAGTGCGCCGCCACAGATGCGGTTCGAGGCGTTGTAGGCGGGGAGCATCATGCGCAGGCCGAGCAAGTAGAAAGCCTCGATGCGATGCAGTTTATCGCCGATGAAGTCGCCGTCCTGTGCCGCCATGATAATGGCCGATTTCCGCTCCCGTTTGGCCCGCCGGATATCGGCGGCCGTATGGGCGATCATCAGATTGGGGTGTTTGCGCACGACGAGATGCCAGAACATCGCCTGCTCCAGCGCCGCATCGAGCGAGACGTGCGGCATCCAGGCAGTGGCGGCGTAAGCCGTGACGCCATGGCGATGTGCGTTGGCGTAATCGGCATCCGGCCAGGCCTGCATGCAGCTGTCGATGAAGATGTACGGGATGTCGTTCTCGAGAATGCTGTGAAAGCCCTTGTTCTCGGCGGTTGAGGTCATGAGGCCACCTCTCCTGTCACGTGAAGAATTCCAGGCATTCTCGCTTAACTGAGTTGGGTTGGTCACGCTCGACGGCTGGAAGGTCTGTCACGAGGGGAGGATGTCGATGGCTGTTCGACGCACGTCGGACGCGGCTGGGTGACCGGGTATAGGTACCGCCGCGTCGCGACAGGCACGATCTGATGGGTGATGGCAATCGCGCGAGGTGAGGTCGAGCCGTCGAATTGCCGAAGCTTCTGGGCCGGGTTCGCCGCTTTCTCCAGGGGGGTTCCGGTCACTTGGATCGCGTGACTTTGTGGCTGTAGCTCAGAATCTCGATCCAGTCCTTGTGCGAATCCGTCGTCGACTCGCCCTTGACACCATCAATCTTGAGAAACGTGTTGAACGCGAGCTGTGGGACGGTCACCAGCGCCATGTTCTGCGTCGTCATCTCATCCATTGGTTGCTCCTTTCAAACTGGCCGTGACGAGGTCTGCTGGGCGGCTCTTGAAGCGTCAACCGCTACAACGTCAATCCGCGCACTCAACCCTGGAACAGGATTGGCGACGACGTGTCGGTCTTCTTCATGATGTTGAATGAGCTGATCGAGACTTTGCCGGTCTTGGTCGTTCGGGTGATCATCGTCAGGTCCTTTCGTCTCTCCAGAACTTCATCGATGAACCCAGCATAGAGGGAGACGATCCCGCCTGCTGCCAAGTGCTTTACACCGAACGCAAGGCTCACCTGCGATCTGGTGTGTAGGGGCAGACGCAGTCTGCCCAAAGTCGTCGCACGCAGACGAATGAAAACCCCGTTCGAATCCGATCGAGCGGGGCACTCTTTTCCTGATTATTCATGGTAGTTTGGCGGGTTCGAGGGCAGACGCAGTCTGCCCTTACGTGACCAATGCGAGCCTGATACCAACCGCACGACGGTCGCCTGTTCGATGGGGCAGACACAGTCTGCCCCATCGTCACCATCGCGCAAACCGATGTGGTTAGAAGGCGAGGCCGTAGCCGTCACGGCGTGGATCGGCACCGGCCGAGAAGGCGCCGCTCTCGGGGTCGATCAGGATCCCCTGACCGCCGCCAACCATCGGCGTCCAATCGTCGACCACCTTCACCTCGTGGCCGCGCTGGCGCAGTTCGTCCAGCACTTCGGCCGGAACGCGACCCTCGACGATCAGTTCCGTGCCGGTGCCGGTGCGGAAGCGTGGCGCCTCGATCGCCGCCTGGATGCTGTAACCGTGATCCATTACGTTCATCATCATCTGCGGCGTCGTCTCCATGATGCCGAAGGAACCCGGCGTCCCGACCATCAGGAACAGCTTGCCGTCGCGCCAGATCTGCGACGGAGCCAGGCACATCTCCACCTTCTTGTTCGGCGCGATGACGTTGGGGCTCTGCGGATCGAGGTCGAACCAGTGGGCGAAGTTGTTGAGCGCCAGGCCGGTGTTGCCATGCACGACCTGCGAGCCGAACGGTGCGCCCAGCGTCTGCGTGCAGGCAACGGCGTTGCCAGCCGCGTCGGCTGCCACGAAGTGGGTCGTGCTCTCGCGCGTGATGCTCTCGACGCTTCCCGGCAGCACTTCTTTGTCATGCTTGGTCGAGGTGTAGCGATCACCGCCGCTGTAGCCCGCGCTCTTGGGATCGATCAGCTTGCGCCGCGCATCGGTGTATTCCTTGGACAGCAGGAAGTCGATCGGTGACTCTGGGTTCGGAGCGTAGGTGGTGCGATCGGCGACCGCCAGCTTCATGGCCTCGGCGAGGTGGTGGATGTAATTGGCCGAGTTCTGGCCCATCTCCGCCATGTCGTAGCCCTCGACCAGGTTCAACGTCTCGAGGTACTGCATGCCGCTGCAGGGGAGGGGCGGGCAGTAGACGGTGTAGCCGCGATAGGTGGTCGAAATTGGCTCGACCCAACTCGGCTCGTAGCTGGCGAAGTCCTCGGCCGTCAGCAGTCCGCCGTTTGCCTGCGAGAAGTCGGTGATCTCCTTGGCGATCGAACCGCGATAGAAGGCGTCGATTCCCCCATCGATCAGCGTGCGGAAGGTCCGGGCAAGATTTGGCTGTTTGAGGATCGAGCCGACCTTCGGCGTCTCTCCATCGTGGAGGTACGTTTGGGCCGAAGTCTCCCACTCCAGCAGTCGATCGCGCATGAAGCTCATGAAGAGGTTGTTCTTGACGGTAACCGGGTAGCCCTGCTCCGCAAGTTCGATAGCCGGGCCGAAGACCGTCGAGCGATCCATGGTCCCGTAGCGCTCGAGCGCCATCAGCCAGCCCGCCGCCGAGCCGGGAATCAATGGCGAGAGAATTCCGAAGTCGTTCGAGCCCTCTTCAGTGAAGCGGTCGAGTGTGGCGCCGGAGGGTGCCCGGCCGATGAAATCGAGCACGACCGGTTTGGTCGCTCCCGCGGGCTTGATCACCATGTAGCCGACACCGGCGGCGCCGGACATGAAGGGCTCAACGACATTCAGCGCCGCGGCGGTGGCCACGATGGCGTCGATGGCGTTGCCGCCCAGGCGCAGCATGCGCAGCCCGGCCTCCGATGCCAGCGGATGCGCCGATGCGACGGCGCCGCGTCGCCCGCCAACGTAGGGTCGATGAGTCATTCCAAGGTTCGGCCAGACCACGTGGCCCCCTTTCGTACGTCTCCCTGCTGCTTCGTCGATCGCCAACGTCTGAAATTGGCGTCGTCGCTCTCGTTATCGATCGAGACGGCGTACATGGACTCGCCTCTGCTCACGACGAGCGGACCCGGATTCAGCGTGGCAATCCTGGCCACTATAACGAGTCGGCGTGAGGGCGTCCATGCATTTACGGCCGGATTGGCTCACGCCGCCAGACTGGCGATGGCAACGACGCCGAACGCGAAGATGATGCTGCCGGAGAGGCGATTAACCCACTGCATCACGCGTGGGCTGAAGCGGGAGCGTACCAGGCTGACGCCGGTACTGAGGATGAGCCACCAGAGAGCCGAGCCGCAGAAGACGCCGAAGACGAGCAGCGCGGCTGATCCGTAACCAGCGCCCCGCGTTCCCGCCCAGCCGAGCCCAGCGAAGATGGCGATGAACGAGAAGATCGTCGCGGGGTTGGTCAGGGTCAGTCCGAGCGTCGAAAGGTAGCTGCCGAGCAGGCGACGACGCTGTCCAGCCTTGGCCGCTTGCGTCGCCGGGTGCGCCAGGAAGGTGCGGACGCCGAGGTAGCCCAGAAACAGCCCGCCGACAATGCGCAGCGGTGTCTGCTGATGAACCAGCAGGCTCGAGATAGCGGTGAGTCCGAAGGCCGCCACCGCGCCATAGGTGGCGTCGGCCGTGGCCGCGCCCAGTCCCGAAAGGAAGCCGGTCAGACGTCCCTCGGCCAGCGTACGCCGGATGCAGAGCACGCCGATCGGCCCGACCGGCGCGGCAATCGAGAAACCAAGGACCATCCCACGCGCGAACAGCCCAAAATCCAAGCATCCTCCGACATGTCACACGAATCGCCGCTGAACACGAATCGTGCCGGACAAATGGATCGCGTGTGCTCGAGTCTTGCCCGGTTGCAACGTGGGTTCAGTCCCAGCAGTGGAGTTCGTGTTTTTGACCCGGCGGCGTTCAGTCCCGGGCGTACGTGGCCGCGTCGGCAAACCAATTCATCAACCACCGTCGACACCCGGGATCCTGTTGATTCGCGTTGGCAATCCAACGCTTGGGGTTGTTGCTGGCGAACGAGTTGAGCGTCTTCAGCCGTTCACAACGAAGCTGGCCGACTGCACGTCTGGACCGTTGCCATTTGGCAGCGCCGAGCGCCAGTGCCAGTCACCCGGCTCTGACCAGAGCAGGCTGCCGCCCGAGGTAATTGCCCAGACCGTGTCATCCGGCGCCAGTTGAAATAGTTCGACCATGTCCGCCATCGGCGTTTCGATGCCATTGCTCGCCGATTCCCAGGTGTCGCCCCCGTCCGATGAGACGTCGATGCGTCCCTCGCGCCCGACGTGCGGTGCCGGGCCTGCCAGCAGCAGGTGCTTGTGCGTCGGTGGGATAATCGTGGCGCGCGTGTAGTCGGTAAGCAGTTTGGTCCAGGTCTTACCGCCATCACGGGATCGGCCGACTCCACCGAGTTTCGGTGAATTCTCGTCACGCTTCTCGTGTTTCAGACCAGCATAACCGAGGGAGGCAAACAACAGGTTGCCGTTGTCAGGATGCCCACCGATGTGGTGGATGTCGTGATCCGGTGGGACCTCGATATAGCTCCAGGTATCGCCGCCGTCGTCGCTGTTGAGCAGGCCACCCACTTCGACCGAAGCCAACAGGCGAGAGCCGCTGGCAGGTGGCGAGTAGAAGTTACGGATCGCCCCGGCGCGAGGTGAATAGGGCAGATACCAGTCTTCGTAGCCTTCGAGAGAATGAATGCCGCTAAGCTCGCTCCAGCTGTGCCCACCGTCCGTGCTGCGGAACGCGCGGCCCGGCTCGGTGCCGCAGAGCAGAGCGCCCGGACGCGTTGGGTCAGGCGTAATGGTGCGCAGTGCCGTTGCGGTTAGTCCCTGGCTCGAAGACGCCCAGTTCTTACCGCCGTCATCGCTGCGGAAGATTCCATCGCCGTAGGTTCCGGCCAGAATGACGTCGTTGCCACTGCTGTCGCGCCAGGCATGAATCGCCCAGATGCGCTGCCCGTCCAGCCCCAGTGGCTCCAGCCGGTCGTCTTGCAGCCGAAATACACCCTCCCGGGCTCCAACATACGTTACGAAGCTCGTCATGCTCTGCTCCTTGCCAATATCGGGACGTGATGGACCGATTGTACGTGAGGCGGCACGTTCGTGATACGTGCCGCCTGGCTGTCAGCATTGGAACAGAGTGGTACTCGGCATCGGCGAAGTCTGGAGTGACCCTTACCAGACCTCGTCCACTGGTAGATCGAGCGCCAGCCGACCCGCGTAGAGCAGCGATTTTTCGGGAGTGAGCGGGTGGTACTTGCCGGCTCGCACGTCCCGGTAGGCGCGCTCGAGCGACGAGCGTTTGAAGTAGGAGGCTCCGCCGACTGCTTCCATGGCCAGATCGACGATCTCCCCAGCCATCTCCAGCACGTGGCGCTTGGCGATCACCATGGCATTGATAGCTGCTTCAGTCGGCGCGTAATCGTCACCGATCTCGTTCAACGCACCGGCCAGCGCCCACCATGCCGTGCGCAGCTTGGCGTCGATGAGCCCGATTTCTCGCTGCACCATCACGTCATCGGTTAGCGGCCGACCAGAGCGTGCCGCTCGTGCCGTCATCTGTTTCACGGCCTCGTCGCGCGCGGCCGACGCGATGCCGAAGTAGACCGCCGCGGTCGTTGGCGCGAAGTGGACCAGCGCGTTGCGCAGGAAGGGATCGACTTTGCCCCACGGACGCCGCGTCACCACCTGCGCTTCGGTGATGTAGACGTTGTCGAGTTGCACGTCGTTGCTGCCGGTGCCGTGCATGCCGAGTGCATCCCAGGTATCGAGGATGGTGAACCCCTCGCTCTTGGTTGGGATGGCGACAAGCAACACGACGCGACCGTCATTCGGATCGTCATAGGCCGCCATGGTCGTAAGCACGTTTGCGACCGGCGCCTGGCTGCAGAAGACCTTGCGCGCGTTGACGCGGAATCCGTCCCCGTCTCTGGTTATCGTACCGGTGGGGTAGATGCCGTCCGAGCCGCCGCTCGTCATCACGATCAAGCCCTCTTCGACCACGCGGCGTAACAGATTCCCCGGCGCGGTGGCGCCGTGCCGCCAGCTGTAGGCGCTGACGAGCGTGCCGTAGAGGTGCATATTCACGGCGAGCGCTGTCGAGGCGCAGTAGCGGGCGAGTTCGGCCTGAGCATAGATGACCTGCCGCAGCGTGGCGCCTTTGCCGCCAAGTTCACTGGGGACGGCCAGCGCCGTGTAGCCGCTCTCACGCAGCGGTCCGTAATTCTCCATGACGAAGCTGTTGTCGCGGTCATGCTCCGCGGCACGCTCGGCGAAGCGGGCTCCGAGTTCCGCGGCAAGGCCGACGAACCGGTCGTCGTCAGGGAAGACCGGCACGGGCCGGAACCCGGTTGGTGGCGAAATCGTGGTGGTCATGAACAACGCTCCTTCACGCCGCGTCGTCGGGGATGAGGCGCCTGGGGACACCAGTGACGTGGCGACGCTGATAACGAAAAAAACTCCAATTTCCAGATTAGGCTGTTCTGGTCGCAGATCTAGTTCAAAAAATGGAGTGACTGGATGGCGGAAGAGCCGTTTGTCCTTGTGTGCTAGACTGCACGGAAATCAGGTCAATCGACCCGTCTCGGAGTCGGAACCATCATGCCGATGTATCGTCAGTTCTGTCCCGTGGCCAAAGCGGCCGAAATTTTCGCCGAGCGTTGGACCCCTCTCATCCTGCGCGAGCTCCTGATGGGCAGCCATCGCTTCAGCGAGATCGAGGCTGGCGTGCCGCGCATGTCGAAATCGCTTCTCGCGCAACGGCTACGCTTCCTGCAGCGCGCTGGTTTGGTCGAGCGTCGAGTGGGTCAGAGCGGTCGCAGCCCGGAATACTATCTGACGCCAGCCGGTGAAGAGTTGTTCGGCGTGGTGGAGCAGTTGGGGATTTGGGGTCAGCGTTGGGCCAACCTGGAGCTGGAACCGGACGACATCGACCCAGATCTGCTCATGTGGGATATGCGCCGACGTATCCACTGGGAGCGTGTACCCGATCGGCGGGTGGTGGTGCAGTTCGACTTCAGCGGGTTGAGCACCGGGCACTACTGGCTCGTGCTCGAACAGAATGACGCGTCGGTCTGCTTGACGCATCCAGGCTTTGATCCCGATCTGATCGTGACCGCCGACACGCTCGCCTTTCATCAGATCTGGGTCGGGCACCTCACCTTCCCCGCCGCGCTCCGGCGCCAACTGATCCACATCGACGGACCGCGCGATCTGGCACGTGCCTTTCCAGATTGGCTGGCGCTCAGCATGTTTGCTCACATTCCCTCGGCCAGAGCGGAGCAATCTGTCGAATCCCACTGATCATTCATTATGACGAGCGTGTTGCCAGCGTAGCGATTGCTGGTCGCTGGCATCGCTGCTGCGCGGTCGGTTGGCGTCGACGCCTTTTCGCCCGGTCGCCGAGGAGCAGCATGACAACTTCGACCAACTCACCGGCTGGAAGAGTTAGCTGGCCGAGGTCGGTGCATCCGCTCAACGTAGCCAGGGCCTTGCTCGGGCGCGCGCTCGGCGAAAACCGCGTGCCGAACGCGAACGTCACTCCCCTCACCCGCTACGCCAAGGCGCTCGGTACCTCCTCGATCAGGCCATTGGGCCGACTTGAGACTCTGCGTGTCCCGCTGTATACCGGCGCGCTCGTCGGAGGAGCGCTGGTGACCGTTACCCAGCGACGGCCGCACCGTAATTGGCGCACGGCCTTTTTCGCCGGCCTGGTGAGCGGAAGCTTCTCGACCGCGATCATCACGCTGGGCGCTCCAATCATCGGGCGAAGCTCGGCCGTCGATTGGATGGAGCTGGCACCGGTCTGGCTGGGTGATAGCACGATCAAGACGAAGCCGACCCTTCCGGTGATGGCGGCGGGTATCGTGGTACATGCCAGCGCTGACGTCGCCTGGGCAACGCTGTTGTTCGGTGTGGCGGGCAAGCGGATTCTGCGAAGATCGCCGCTCTGGCTCATTGTCGCCACTCCCCCCTGGGCGGTCATGACCTCAATGATCGAATATTTTGCAATTCTTCCCTGGCTGCAGCCGGTGGTGACCCGTCAAGTTCCCTACTGGACCGCGCTCTCGGTCCATCTACTCTCAGGCGCCGCGTACAGTCAGTATCCGTGGGTGGAGCATTTGGCAGGCGCGCGCGACGTGCCGCAACGCCAACTTCGCTTTGCCACATGGTCTGGATGGATGTTGGCTGGCGCGCTGCTGAGCATGACGGGGCTCTATGCGCTGCAACGCATGGGCAAGTCGCCTCGCTGGCCGATGGGTGGACAACGCGGGCGGGACTTCGACCGCAGCTTCCTCTATCGCATGACCGGCCATCACGTCGCCGGTTTGAAGCTGGCACGGCTAGCGGTGGAGAAGGCTCATGGCGCGGAGCTCTGCCTGTTGGCGAAGCTCGAGGTGGCACAACAGTCTGCCGACATCGACGTGATGCGCGCCTGGTGGCGTGGCTGGTTTGGCGGCGACATCCCTGAGTTGTCCGATGAGGACTACGCGGCCATGGTTGGCATGCCGCATCCATCGGCGGTTGACGGGCTCGCGGAACTTGACGGGGATGCGTTCGAACGCCGATTTCTTGAGCTGATGATCCCGCACCACCACGGTGCGATCATCATGGCGAACAATGCTGTGGCGCAGGCGGGTGATCCGCGCATGCGCACGTTGGCTGATTCAATCCGACACGCTCAGCAGAGCCAGATCGAGCGCATGCAGGCCCAGCCTAACGCACCGGCCACAACGGTCTCGGCTCGTCACCTCTACCAGGCGACCACGCCTGAGCCTTCTTGAGCCCCCGTTTCGTCTAGCCTATGCCAACGTTCACTTCGTTGGTAAGGGCGAAGCTTGCCGTCGCCCATGGATTCCGCGTTTCTTCTCTGTTCGCTGTCACTCCGGTTTTGCGACAATTGCGCCGCGCCACTTCTCGTGGTGAAGCGTGAAGACCCGCGGCCGAAAGCCTCGCGATGGAGGAGACGATGACCGAGCAACGGCCAATCAAAGCCCTGGGCGAGATCGCCTTTCGGGTCGAGGATCTCGACACGATGCAGGATTTCTACGAGCGGGTTGTCGGTCTGGAACTGATGCGCCGCTTTCCCGACTACGCCTTCTTCCGGGTGGCGGAGGGCGTCGGCGGGCACACGCAGATTCTGGCCCTCTTCGATCGAAGCGCGCGCCCCGACTATCAGGGGATCAAGCCGGAATATACCACCGTCGATCACATCGCATTTGAGATCGAGTTGAAGGACTACGATTCGGAGGTCCAGCGGTTGCAGGAGCTGGGCGTTCGGGTGGTGACCAAGACGCACGCGTGGACCCATTGGCGCGCGATCTTCATCTGGGATCCGGAAGGGAACTGCGTCGAGCTTGTCTGCTTCGACCCGAGCGTGGAGTGAGACGGGCGATTCGCGAAGATTGCCCTCATTTTCCGGTGAACGGGCGCCTGGATAGTCACACAGATCTGCCCAACGTTCCCTCGTCAGGGTCGTTTGTCTGGAGTCCTCGTCAGCGTGCCTCCAAAGGCGCCAGTAATTGGTCCAGGACCTGTCGCAGATAGGCGACCCGGTCGAAATCGATTGGCGGAGCGACGTCTTTATTGAAGCGCTGCCCGATCTCTCCCAGAAACGCGACGCAGTGTATGGCGGTGTAAAGGGACAGGACCAGGCGCCGTTCGTCGTTCAGGCTCAACGCGCCGCTCCAGGCGGCGACGTAGTCGCCGTCGAACTTCGCCGAACGTATGGCCATGTTGGTCAGCGAAAGCACCCAGAGCGGATCGCCGTAGCAGACGCTGTCGACGTCGACGATACCGCTGAGTGTCTCTCCGTCAATCAGCACGTTCTTGGTCGTTGTGTCGTGCAGGAAGCAGACTGGCTGAACCGCTGAGAAATAGTCATCGAATCGGTCGAGATGCCGGCTCACTCGGTCGATTGATTCCTCGCCCAGCACTCCCGCGGTGCGGGTCCACAAGCGGCTGCGCTCCAGGCTTGCGTCGAGTACGTCGCGCCAGGTTGGTTTCAGCGACGGGTCCACTGGTGAATAGGCGTAGCCAAATCCGGAGCCCTTGGGCAGTGCGGCGACGCGTCGCTGGATCTCGACGATCTGACGTGCGATGGTGCGCTTCGCCGTGAGTGAAAGCTCCGGATAGCAGTTGCCCAGATCGACACCGGGCAGTCGCTCCAGGATCATGACCGGGAAGCCAAACACCCCGGCATCCAGTTCGGCGTAAATCAGATCGGGAAGCGGCACGTCGATCGCCCGCAGTTGCTGGTGCCAATAGAGGGCACCGGCGAAATCATCACGTTGTTGAGGCCGAGTCAGTCGCACGACGAAACGCTCGCCGTTGGCGAGTCGGGCGTCGAAGACGAAGTGCGCCAGCCCGTTGGGGAAGCGTCGTACGTGGTGAATCTCACCACCGGTAATGGCTGACAGGATGCGTGCCGCGTCGGCCGCCGTTGGTTCCTCTGCGGCCGGTTGCGCTTCGTCGGTCATCGCCCCTCACTCAGTGCTGGTTCCGGCCTTCATGCCTCGGTTCTGCGCAAGAATTCCCGCAATATCGGCAGATACTTCTCCGGCTCTTCCAGATGGGAGCAGTGGCCGCTCTGCTCGAAGAGCCGTACCTCCGACCCCGCGATGCCTCGATGGAGGGTCTCGGCGCAGTTGGGCGTGATCTCGTCATAGCGACCGACGGTAATTAGCGTCGGCACCTGGATCTCGCCGAGGCGCGACGTGCGATCCCAATCCTTCAAATTGCCGATGACGGTGAACTCGTTCGGCCCGTTCATGGTCAGATAGACGGCGTTCCCTTCGAGGTTGGCACCAGTGCGCTGCATGGCGTCGGGCCAGGGATCCAAACGGCAGACGTGGCGCTGGTAGAACTCGCCCATAGCGCGGACGTAGGCGGGACTGTCGTAGTTCTGTGTGCGGTCTCCTTCACGAAGGGCATCACGCATGTCCGCCGGAAGCTCGTCGATGAGGCGGTTTGCCTCACGCACGAACTCTGCCGTGCTCGACGACGTGCTAGCCAGCGTCAGGCTAACGATTCCAGTTGGCTGGCTCAGCATGTATTCGATCGAAAGCCAGCCGCCCCAGGATTGTCCCAGTAGATGAACGCGGTCGAGTCCCAAAGCCTCACGGACCTCATCAACTTCATGCACGAAACGCTCGATGCGCCACAGCGAAGTGTCGTCGGGCTTGTCGGATTTGCCACAGCCCAATTGATCGTAGAAGACGACTGGACGCTCGTCGCCCAGTGCTTCCAACGATTCGAGGTAATCGTGTCCAGCGCCGGGTCCGCCATGCAGCGTCAAGAGCGGCACGCGATCGCCGTCGCCGACGACGCGATACCAAACCTCGCCGCCCGTTACGGAGATCCGTCCTTCTCGCGCTTCGACTGCCGTCATCTGTCTCTCCTCTCGCGTGCGTGCATTGCTGACCTGCTCCGCCATCGATCCCGTCAGCCTCTTGTCTTATGCCAGGCTGGCGGCGATAGTGCAATCGTGCGGCACGCGCGAGATCCTTCGACTCGGTCACGTCAATCGCGCGTTGAGATACGAGATAGATGAGGGAAGGAGTCCTGATGGTTACCGGAATCGACCACGTCGTGATCCTCGTGCGCAATCTGGATGACGCGATTGAGAGCTATCGCAGGCTGGGATTTCAGGTAAGCCGGGGCGGCGAGCACCCGGGAGGCACGCACAACGCGCTGGTCGGATTTGCCAATGGCACGTATCTCGAACTGATCGCTTTTCAGGAGCCGGAAAAGCCGAGCGATCACCGCTGGTACTCCTATCTGGCGATGGGCGGGGGATTGGTCGACTTCGCTCTGGGCGCTTCGGACGTCGAGGAAGAACTCAAACGCTTGCAGTCTCATGGGGTCGACTATCGAGGTCCGATGCCCGGTGCGCGAAAGCGGCCGGACGGCCAGGAGATCGCCTGGCGTATGGCCTGGCCGCCAGAGGATCGCGCGGGCGACTTGCCCTTCATGATCGACGACATCACGCCGCGCGATCTGCGCGTTCCATCGGGTGACGCCGCGAAGCATCCCAACGGTGTCACCGGTGTTCGCTCGCTGGTGATCGCGGTGCGCGACCTGGATGAAGCCAGCAAAGAGTTTTCGGCCATTACCGGCAGTCAGCCCTCAGAGCGAAGCCTGGACGGCGAATTGATGGCCGAAACCTGCGCGTTCCAGGCAGGCCAACAGACGCTTGTCCTCGCCTACCCAACCTCTCCTCGCAGCCTTATCGCCAGGCGTATCCAGCAGAAGGGGGACGGACCGTTCCAGGCGATCTTCGGCACCGACAGCGCGGACGTCCCGACGGTAACGCCGGAGCAAGCGGAGGGCGCTCGCTTCGTCTTCGTTGCCAACGAATAACCTGACAACAGGCCGAACTGGCGGCTCGCGTCCCGTTCATCAATCGCAAGGGCGGCGCGCGCGTCGCCCACGTCGATTTTGTGCCTGTGCGCAAAGACGCGCCTCGTCCTTGTGCACGACGACACTCGTATCTGCAAGTTGCCGAAGGGACTGTCAGGCGCAAGCCAGGGGCACGTTGTCCGTCGCCTTGCGATGAGGTCTATTCCTCCGCTATTTGGTAAAATCTCCGTCCCACTCTAACGGTACGTAACCGTCAGCCGCCCCCACGGTTGCGCTCCTGTTGACATGTGGAATGTCAACCCCCTATAGTGAGGTCAATCCCAAGTGGTCTGACCACTGATCCAAACAAAGGACGTATTATGAGTGCCCGATTGCCGATTGAACCGGTGCAACGATCGCGTCTATCTCAGCAGGTCATCGTTCAACTTTGCCAGCTAATGCAGAGCGGACAGATCGAGCCGGGTGATCGATTACCCTCTGAACGCGATCTGTCGGAGCAGTTGTCGGTCAGCCGACCCTGTTTGCGCGAAGCGTTACGGGCGCTCGAACTCTCCGGGCTGATCGAATCCCGGCACGGCGGTGGCACCTACGTGCGCGATTTCGGTGAACTGGGCGTCTTCTCCCCGCTTGTCCTCATGTTGGGGATGACTGAGGATCTGGCGGGCGATCTCGGTGAAGTGCGCAAGATCTTCGAACCGTCCGTGGCCATGCGTGCCGCGCTTCGCGCCGATGAGGCCGATATCGATGCCATCAAGGCGATCCTCGGGCGTCAGTCCGAGGTGCTCGACAGCGGCGGACCGTT
Organism: uncultured Chloroflexia bacterium; assembly: GCA_963782955.1. Taxonomy (GTDB): domain Bacteria; phylum Chloroflexota; class Chloroflexia; order Thermomicrobiales; family Thermomicrobiaceae; genus CALAGB01. Next base: position 329,042 of record CAWALJ010000008.1, read on the forward strand.
GAGGGATCTTCTCCCGCTCGATCGAGAGTTCCACTCGCTGGTGGCACGCGCCTCTCACAATCAGATTGCCGTCCGAATCGTGCAGTTGATAAATCAGTTGGTGCATGAGGGATTCGGACGCGTCTCGGCCTCCCTAACGCGCAGCCTGCTGGCCCATGAGCGACACTGCGAGATCGCTGCAGCCGTTGAAAGCCACGATCCCCGCAGGGCGCACGCGGCTATGCTACGTCACCTTGAAGAGGTCGAGGAACAGATCGTCCGCGAGCTCATCGATACGGAGTGATGGCGGGCGTTCTGTTCACGGTTGGTCACAGAGCCTGAAGCTCGCGTAATCCGATCCCCGCTGCAACATCAGCGAGACTCAATCACGACGGCGGAGATGGATTGACCGTCCACCTCCGCCGTTGAGCGTCTTGCGTGTCGGCTCGCCCTACGCGTCGCTCACGTTGTGTACGTCGAGCGCGTCGCGCAGGCCGTCGCCCATCAGGTTCAAGCTGAGGACGGTGAAGCCAATGGCGATGCCAGGGAAGACCGCGAGCCACCAGGCCTGCTGAATGAAGTTGCGACTCTCATTGAGTGCCTGTCCCCAAGTTGGGATAGTCGGGTTGACGCCTAGACCAAGGAAGGTCAGTCCGGTCTCGGCGAGAATGCCGAAGCCGACGGTCAGCGTCATCTGCACGATGATGGGCGCGGCCACATTCGGCAGCAGATGACGCAGCATGATGCGTCCATCGCGCACCCCAATCGACCTGGCTGCAAGCGTGAAATCGGCCTCGCGCAACCGCAGAATCTCGCCACGCACGATGCGCGAGAACGCAACCATGTTCGCTAATCCGATGGCGAGGATAACGTTTCGCTCGCCAGGACCGTAGATCGAGACGAGTCCCATGGCGAGGACAATCCCGGGGAACGCCCAGATCAGATCAACCAGGCGCATCATGAGGTTGTCGATCCAGCCACCGTAGTAGCCAGCAATGATGCCGAGCGAGACGCCTGCTGCCATCGATAACAGTGCTCCGACAACGCCGACCGTGTATGACACGCGGGTGCCGAGAATAACCCGGCTGAGCAGATCGTGTCCGAACGAATCGGTGCCCATCGGATGGTGCAAGCTTGGTCCGGTGAGCATGGCGAAATCGGTGTTATCCGCGCCGTAGGGTGCAATCCATTGCCCAAAGATGGCCACCATCGTCAGCAGGACGACGAAAATCAACCCGAGGAATGCCTTCCTCTCGGCTTTGATGCGGCGCAGGAAACGGCTGCCCTGCACTGAGCGTTGGTCTTCGACCAATGTGCTGAGTTGCTCATCAACCCTGCGCGCCGGTACGTCGTTTGTAGCGACCGGTTCCACTGATTGTCGATCAGCCATAGCGAATCCTCGGATCAAGGAACGTATACAGGATGTCGACTACCAGGTTGGCGCCGACGAAGAAGACGGTGATTACCAGGATTACGCCCTGCACGATCGGGTAATCCTTGGCAAAGATGGCACCGGTGAGCAGTCGCCCGATGCCGCTAATCGCGAAGACGGTCTCGGTAATGACCAGACCACCCAGCAAACCAGCGAGTGAGAGCCCAGCGACCGTGGTAACCGGGATCATCGCGTTGCGCATGGCATGGCCGAAGATGACGCGGCTTTCCTTCATTCCCTTGGCTCGCGCGGTGCGCACATAGTCGCTCCCGAGTACTTCGAGTAGCCCTGCCCGCACGAAGCGCATCAGGATCGCCGCTTCGCCAACACCGGCTGCAAGGCCCGGCAGGACGAGATGCTTGAGCCACGGCAGCACGCCATGCGTCGGTGAGACGTAACCGACCGCCGGGAACCAGCGTATTTGCACCGCAAATAAGAGAATGAAGACGATCCCAAACCAGAAGGGAGGCAGGCTGATGCCCAGGAAGGTCGTGATACTGGCTATGTAGTCGAAAATACTGTCGCGCTTTAGCGCGGCAAGCATTCCCATCGGGACCGCGACGAGCGTCCCGAAGATGAACGCGAAAATGGTGATGGCTAGGGTTCTTGGGAACGCATGGTAAATCTGCGTGGACACCGCCTCCTTGGTGTCGATCGACTTACCAAGGTCACCGTGCAGGACTCCTCCCAACCAATCCGCATATTGAACGTAGAGTGGTCGGTCGAGTCCCAGATTGTGGCGTAGCTGTGCCGCGGCCTCCGGCGTGTACTCGCGGCCAAGCATGACCGAGACAGGGTCACCCGGCACCAGATGGAGCATGAAAAAGACGATGGTGGCGCAGCCCCAGACGATGAAGACCGCGTAGACGAGGCGGCGAATGATGTACTGCGTCATAAGACATCCCCTAGGTCGGAATCACGAGCGGGTGAAGCGAATGGGAGTTGTTCAAGCTCCACGTTCGCTCCACCGTCTCGAGTCGGCCTCGTTATTTGTTCAGCCAGACGCCTTCCATGTAATAGATTTCCGGGATCTTGCGGATGTCCATTACATATTTTTGGAAGCCTGGCAGGAAGTACTGGTGATACAGGAACGCGAACGCCGCCTGGCTGCGTGCGAGATCCTGCAATGCCCTGAAGTCCTGTGCGCGTTTCGCCTGATCGGTGGTCGCGCGCTCGTCGTCGAGCAGCGTCTTGGCTTCAGGCACGTTCCACCCACCGGTGTTCCATGGTCCGTTCGGATAGAAGAAGTTGTAGTCGTTGTCATCCGGATCGGCATCCACGACGCTGCCCTCGATGGCCATGTCGTAGTCGCCCTTTTCCCAGCGATTGTTTAGATCCGAGTCTTGTAGCGGAGTGATCGCCGGGTCGACACCAATCTGTAGCAATTGGTTGCGAACCGTGTCTTCAGCGCGGTGATTGCTGGCGGAGCAAATAAACACCGGCTTGGCCTTGGTGAGACCAGACGATTCGGCCAACTGTTTGGCTGCGGCCTGGTCATATTTCTCTGGATCGCTTTTCAGGTCTGCTTCGGTCTGGGTGGCCCAGGCGAAGGCTGGCGCGATAGCACCGACGCTCGGCTCTGCCAGGCCGAAGAGGGCGGTCTGGATGAACTTCTCGCGGTCGATCGCCTTGGCAACTGCCATGCGCGCGTCCTGGTTGTTAAACGGCGGGCGCTGGCAGTTGAACTGAATCGCGATCCAGTTGGTGCCGTGCACCTTGAGGATCGTCAGCTTGTCGTTCCCCTGCAGCTGTGAGTAACCCTGCGGCGGTACCTCATTCAGCATGTCGACGTCGCCGGCAGCCAGCGCGTTGACCTGGCTGGCGGGCTCGGGAATGAACTTGACCACGATCTTGTCGAGCAGTGGTCGACCGCCATAGTAGCCGTCAAATGCTTCCATGGTGAAGCCGGACTGCGAGTCCATCGTGTCCGGCACGATGCGGAACGGGCCGTGACAAACCGGCTTGAGCAGGAAGTCGTCCTCGCCCTGCTTCTGGACTGCCGTCTTGGATACCGGACAAAGCGCGCGGCCAGGCCCACGGCTGCAGGTCGTCGCCAGGAACGGCGCAAATGGCGCGCTAAACGTGAGCACGAAGGTCTTGTCATCCGGTGCTTCCGCCTTGGTGATCGACTTGAGCTTGTTTGCATGCGGCGAAGCCAGCTTCGGGTCCTTGGTTCGGTTGAAGGTGTAGACGAAGTCGCTCGCGGAGAGCGAACTGCCGTCGGAGAAGGTCAGACCCGTGCGGATGTGGAACGTATAGGTGAGACCGTCACTCGAAATGTCCCATTTCTCGGCCAGATCGGGCATCACGTTCAGTCCCTCGTCGAACTGAACCAGTGACGAGGCAAACTGCGGCAAGAGCTCTCCGGCGACACGTCCGATATTGACTCGTGCCGGATCGAGCTGGAGCAGCTGCTGCACGTTGTAGCCCATGGTGAGCGTTCCACCCTGCTTGCCCTTGGTGGTCGAGGTTGCCGCGGCAGCCTGGGTCGCGGTCGCTGCCGAGGTGGCCGCCGGAGAACCGGTCGACGACGATGCCGAAGTTGGCGCGGTCGTCGCGGCCGACGTGGCAGTCGAGCCACCACTGGAACTGCTCGTCGCGGTCGATGCCGACGCGGTGGTTGGGGTCGATTTGGATGAACTGCCGCAGGCCGCGAGCAATCCAGTTGCACCGACAGCAGCCACGCCTCCGATCATGGCACGTCGTGTGACGCGCGCTCCTAGAAGCGAACTACCGTGAACCGGGTCCATCACGATGCTCCTCCTCTTGCGATAAGCGTGAATGCTGCACCGACTCCTGGCAGCTGCGCCCATCGTCAGTCTAGTTTGGATCAGTGGTCAGACCACTTGGGATTAACGCCACTATAATCGGCGATGATGCGGCTGTCAACAGGATCACAACATATCTTGATGGTTTAGCGGGAATGCGTGTCCCGAATGTCTTCACCTGACGCTGCTGAACACCGACGCGTCGTCGTCGAGTCGGATAAGATCTGGGATTGGGAGCCGACGAGATGAGCGCGTCACGCTTCGGAGTCATTTGGATCGGAAGTCAAATAGCAATGACTATGAGGAATCCACCGGAGAGTCACTCGTTGGTGGAGTCTTCAGCCGAATGATTCGATAAGGGCGTGAGATTCGGCGATGGCGTCGTCCAGTGGCATCGTTCGACCGCGATCCAACTCGGCTTCAAAGGAGCCGCTCATGGATCGCCGAAGATCGGAGCGCAGCCGGTCGTTGTGCCGCGCCTCAGTTCCCTTCGCTGGTGTTCCGCTACTCTCGCGTAACGCATCAGCCGCGCCAATCAATCGGGCGGCAACGTCGTGCCTGTTCGTGCTCCAAGCGACGAACGCAAGCCCCTCCAGCCCAATCGCCATCCCGCCGAGGTCGCCAACCCGCTGCGAGAGTCCGAAGCACTCAAAATAACGGCGCGCCGCCTCGGGCAAGACTCCACGATCCCGAGCGACGTTGGCCAAATTGCCGGTCGACTCGGCGATACCTCGGATGTCACCCAGCTCTTGTCGCAGTTGCAGACTTTGACGATGAAGCGCTTCGGCGCGATCGAGGTGATGCTGCGAGTGCTCGGCAGCGCCAAGGTTGTTGAAGGCCAGGGCCCTGCCCCACTGGTCGTCAATCTGGTTCCAGCAGGCTTCACTCTGGTGGTACATCTCGATCGCCGTGACGAAATCCCCTTGGTCGTGCGCCAGCGCTCCCAGGTTGTTCAGTACCCGGGCCGATCCGCGCACGTTGTCGAGGCAGCGATGGATCTCGAGGGCTTCAGTGAGATATCGTCTGGCAACTTCCACGTCACCCTGACTGCGGGCCAACGAGCCTGCGGCATTGAGCGCCCGGGCGCGGGTTATCGCGCTGCCGTCACCGTTCAGTAGGCAGTCGAGCCAGTAGCGGCCCTCGGACAGGTAGCCTCGCAGATCCCAGAAGCGCGCCAGCGCACTGGCGATGCGCAGCCCGATTTCCCAATTCCGGGTTTGACTGGCCCAGCCGAGCGCGGCCCGAAGATTATCGTGTTCGAGTTCGAGTCGTTCGAGCCACTCGATCTGGTCAGCCTGACGCAATTGCGGCTCGGCGCGTTCAACCAGCGCCATGAAGTACTCAGCATGGCGTCTGCGATACGTTGCCGTTTCGGCGTTGTCGGTCAGCAGCTCCATCGCGTACTCTCGCACGGTTTCGAGCATGTCGTAGCGGGCGGGGGCGCTATGCCGTGTCTGTCGGATCAAGCTGTCTTCGATCAGCATGTTCAGGAGCTGCAGCGCATCCGTGGCTAGTCCGTTGAGGCAGATCGACGCGATGGCGTCGACCGACGCACCGCCCGAAAAGACCGCAAGTCTGCGAAAGAGCGCCCGCTCGTCGACCGAGAGGAGGTTGTGGCTCCAGTCGATCGTGTCTTTGATGGTGCGATGCCGTGTGGGAAGATCCCGCTCACCGCTTACCAGCATCGGCAGCCGGTGATCGAGATGCGTCAGCAGCTCGTCGAGCGGCAGCATTTTGATCTTTGGCGCGGCCAGTTCGATCGCCAGCGGCAAGCCGTCGAGCTTGCGACAGATTTCGACGATGTGAGGCGCCGTCGCGGGATCGAGCGCGAACCGAGAATCAACCGCCTGTGCTCGCTCCACGAAGAGGCGGATGACCGGAACGCTCGACAGTTCATCCATCTTCAGCCGAGCTAGGGACGCGGGAACCTCAAATGGAGCGATCTCGATTTCGCGCTCTCCGCGCAGCCGCAGCCGGGCACGGCTGGTCGCCAAGACTCGCAATTCGACACAGTTGCCCAGAAGTTCCGACACCATCCATACCGCATCGAGGAGGTGCTCGAAGTTGTCCATGAGTAACAGTGATCGAGACCTGTCAATCTCTTCCGCGACCGCCGCGATTGCGGAGTATCCGGGCTTCTCCTTCACCCCAATGAGGCTGGCCACCTTCCCTGGTACGAGCGTTGCTTGGGCGATGGAGGAGAGATCGATGAAGTAGATGCGATCGAATAATGATTCCAGGTTGTGTGAGACCTCGATGGCGATGCGCGTCTTGCCGACTCCACCTGGCCCGGTCAGAGTCACCAATCGATGGCGGTCGTCGGTGAGTAGGCGTTCGATCAGGGCAATCTCGCGGCTTCGCCCGAGGAGCGGATCGAGCGGGTGAGGGGGTCTCGCCCCTGCTGGTGACGCGGCTGGTTCAGACGCCTGGCGAGCGGCAGTCTCCAACGCCTGACGCTGATTGGAATCGAGTCCGAGTGCGTCTTCCAAAGCAAGCAAGGTGAAGTGACGGGGTGTTTTGTAGATGCCGCGTTCCAGGTCGCTGATCGCGCGGACGCTTACCCTCGCCCGTTCGGCTAAATGCTCCTGGGTGAGCATTGCCGCTCGGCGGTAGCGGCGCAGTAGACTGGCGAACGTCGGTTGATCCATCGTTCGAGTGGGCATCCTCTACGCCCGGTTCATGGCGCGCCGGTTCGTACGCGCGTCATTCCTTATCTACGCACGGCCATATTGGTCTGCCATACACACGACCAGGCCAACGGTCTCGCAGCACTTCACGTTGACATGATAGACGAACTGGCGTGATCAGGCAAAATGAACCGGAGTGTTCCAGCCGTTTCGGTCAGAACTACCCCGGTTTCACTATCGGTGGTTGCAGTGGTCAGCGGTTATCCCGGCCGATTCGGAAAAAGGTTGGGTGTCCCGCCAACACAAGAACGCTACTACGCTCTTCGGTTTTCGAGCGTCTCTCGCTCGCGTGTGAGGAGACTGCGCTTACGCTCCATTCCCCAGCGATAGCCGCCGACCTCGCCATCGCCACGCACCACCCGGTGACATGGGACGATTAACGCGACCGGGTTTGAGGCACAGGCGCGAGCCACGGCGCGCGCCGCCGTCGGCTGTTCGAGCGCTTGGGCAACCTCGCCATATGAGCGAGTCTCCCCTGCCGGAATCGAGCGGAGGTAGGACCAGACGCGCCCCTGGAACGCGGTCGCCTGGACGTCGATCGGCAGATCTTGAGCGGTCACGTGTCCCTCGGCCAGCTCGGCGACTCCCGTTACCCACGCACGGCTGGCGGGCTCGCCACGGTGAATGTTGGCTTCGGGATACTCGTCGTGGAGCGCTTGTTCGAGTTCGACGTCACTCTCGCCCAGACAGACGGCACAGACGCCTCGTTCGGTCGTGCCGACCAGGACTCTGCCCAGCTGACAGTCAACGATCGTGTAGGTGATCTCCATGCCCCGGCCACCACGCCGGTAGGTATTTGGCGACATTCCGAGTCGGTCGGATCTCTGCTCGTAGACGCGACTGCTCGAGCCATACCCGGCGTCATAGATGGCCGTCGTCACGTCCGTGCCGGTGCGAAGCTCTCGTTTCAGGCGGCCCAGGCGGCGCTCCTGCAGATACTGGTGCGGCGACAGGCCAGTGACACGTTTGAAGGTGCGCTGCAGGTGAAATGGGCTGACGCCGCACGCCTCACCAAGCATTGAGAGGGTGACGGCCTCATCCAGATGATCGTCGATGTAGCGGTTGACGGCCTCGACCATCGCGATCTCGCGCGGCGCGTCGTTTGGATGGCAACGCCTGCACGCACGGTAGCCAGCTGTTTCGGCGCTGCTGCCGTCGCTGAAGAACTGGACCTGCTCGCGACGAGGTCGCCGCGAGGGGCAGCTTGGGCGGCAGTAGATACCAGTTGAGCGGACCGCGTAGACGAACGTTCCGTCATAGGAAGCATCACGATCCTGCGTCGCTTTCCATCGTGCGTCGTCGTCAAGTTGTTCAGTCATGTTCGCGCCGATTGCGATCTTATTCATCTGATGGTCCTCATCGCTGGCTCCGATTGTCAATAGCGTGAGGATAGGAGCCAGCGAAGAAGCATACTATCCGGATCTTGTGCTGGAATTCGGTCGCGGGCTGTCCGTCTCCTGCTGATCGTCAGGCTTGACAGACGACATCGACAGGTTGTTTAGCGCGATGACGCCTGCACGTGTGAGGGGTTGCCGAAGATACGATCGAGCACGCCGCTCTGGCCGCGTTTGGCAGCGGTACGGCGACGGCGATAGCCCTCATCGAGTATCTGCAGGATATCGTCTTTCTTCAAAATCCATTGCAGATTGCCGACGACGGTCTGCTGCGAATTGTCGACCTTCGCGTTGCCGCCGATGACGATAACGCTTTCGTACTCGGCAACGGTGACAGATTCGGCTTCGTGGCGATCGAGTGCCGAGCCAATGGCGCGCAGAAAATCCTCGTAGCCAGAGGGGAGGAGTGGCGACGTCGAGGCGCCTCGCTCCCCGTCTCCGCGATTGCGATAGGCTTCCGTGATCCAGTGAAGGAAGTCTCGATCGGGGAACTCAAGCGCGTCCGCTTTGCGGCCGTGCTCCGGCATCGCTCGCACCAGAAATCCCCCCTCGACTTCAAAGATCGAGACCATGCGATACCGGTTCAGGTCGATCTGCCGTCCAATAACCCGGAGCCGGTTCTGATACGTCGGGTTGAGCAGCTCCGTCGGCATGCCGGTCGGGATCGGTGGAGAGGCGGGCAAGCTGGTCGCTTTGGCCTGTGTCTCCGACATCTGTTGAACGGTGCGAACCACGGTGTCGAGGAGTTGTTTGTCCTTCGGGATGTAGTCGGTTACCCCGGCCCGAAACGCCGCCACCGCCACCGTCTCCGACTTGGCCCCCGACAGTATGAAGATGGGCAGGTTCGGCTGACGCTGGCGGAGATGGACGATCAGATCGATACCGTTCAGGTCAGGAAGCTCGTAGTCGAGGATACATAGGTTGAAAGTGCTCCGGGAGACCCACTCGATCGCATCGTGTCCGTTGGTGACGTGCTGTGGGCGTGGCAAGCCACGGGCCTCCATCGCCCGGGTGATTGCCCAGGCGAGCTGTGAGTCCTTTTCGATCAGCAGCGTATGCACCAAAGACATCGAGCACTCCCTTCCGCAAGCGATCGCGTTTGCTTGGGGGGTGATCAGAGAGTCGCGAGCTCAACGTGGACGCATTCTGCTCGCCAACAGTCTATCCCATCGCTTCCGGCGTACGTTCGCTCGTTCAGACCCGAGAAGAATCCAAACGTACGCACTAGAACCATACTTAATACCCGTCCGTTGGTCATGGTCTTGGGCTGGTACTTCTTGACCAAAACCGGTGGAAATGGGCGCAACATACCGGTTCAACCGGCTACGATTGTTCAGCCTGCACTGGATACAACGAAAAGTGGGTGTGGCGCGCGAGCCACTGACCATCGTGACGTTCAAGGATGATGGTGGCTCGCCCGGGCCGGTCAAACCAGACGCCCTCTGGTCGTTGACCTTCTGAGTCCCAGGGAACTGCGACCCACGCCTGATCGCCCGAAACTCCCGCGTGCATTTCATCGAGTCGAAACGCGAAGCCGCGAGTGACACCCCAGATATTGCGCCACTGGCCGCTGACCAGTGCGTCGAGTCCGACCCGCACTCCGGCGTAGGTGCCGAAGCCAACCACATCCGGCGCGAACATGGTCTTTCCCTTTTCATAGTCGACGGCGCGAACGGCGGCGGAAAATTCTTCGAGCCAGCCTCGGATATCATCCAGTGCGTTCATCCACTCTCCCCCATTACTCGCGGGACACGCATGGCGCCTGTCCCTGCTCGCAGTTTCGTCTGGTATGCGCACTAAACGATCGTCCCGACCGGCATGGCGTGGGCCGTCATAAGGGACGCGATGTCGGAGCAGAGCCAGACGACAGTCTGTGCGATCTCCTCAGCCGTGCCGAAGCGGCCCAGCAGCGTCCCGATTCGCTCGTTCTCCTTCTTCTCTGGATCGGCGGCGAACAGGCGATCCAGCAGATCAGTATCGACGTAGCCCGGGCAGACCGCGTTAATGCGAATATTCTGCCGAGCATAGGCAAGCGCGACTGACTTGGTCAATCCAACGACCGCGTGCTTGCTGGCCGAATAGGCAGGCAAGGTAGGACTGCCTTTGAGCCCGGCCGACGAGGCCGTGTTCACGATCGCGCCGCCGCCCTGGGATAGCATCTGCGCGATCTCGGCTTTGAGGCACAGCCAGACACCCTTGACGTTCACCGCGAACACGCGATCGAAGTTCGCGTCAGACGACTCGACGATTGGCGCTACATCCCCCAGGATCCCGGCGTTGTTGTGTGCACAGTCAAGCCGACCATATCGAGTCACCGTTACGTGGAGCAATTGATCGACCTGCGAGGGGTCGGTCACGTCGGTCTGGATGAAGAGCGCTTCGCCACCCGCCTGTTGCACCAATCTGGCGGTCTCCTCGCCTCCCAATGCGTCCACGTCGGCGACCACCACGCGCGCACCCGCTCCGGCGAACGCCAGCGCCGAAGCGCGTCCTATTCCGGCCGACGCCCCGGTCACCAGCGCGACTTTTCCCTGCAACAATCCCGACATTGTGCCACCTCACCTCACGATCATCTCCGACTGCGGCATTGTCTCATACGCGGTAAGGAGTCGCTCCAGGACTGGAGTGGATGACCGGAGAAAACGAGGTGTCATGGTAGACTTCGAGTCGGCGTACGGCGTAGGCACAGCGATCTCGCATCCGCTCGAAGCGAGGTCACAGGGAGCATCATGGCGAGCATCAGAGACGGCATCAAAGATCGGGTTGGACTGGAGCGCAAGCTCTCAATCGACAGCTACAACGTCGATGGGACCCGCGCGCACATCCGTATCATCGATCACGACGTCTGCCTGAAGTGCGAGCGCCAGCAGTGCATTAACTGCTGTCCTGCTGCTTGCTACGCGCCTCAGGACGACGGGCGCGTCCTCTTCTCCTATGAAGGCTGCGTCGAGTGCGGCACCTGCCGCATCGTCTGCAACGAGTTCCAGAACGTCGAATGGACGTATCCACGCGGCGGTTACGGTATCCAGTACCGCTACGGATGAGCCGTTTCCGGCCGCGCTCCTGCTGAAATCGCTTCGCCAGGCGCGCCTCAGACCCAGCCAATCACCGATGGCGGCTAGGCTCGCGGCCGCACGCTGATCGCGTGATCCTCTAGGCAGGCTTTCATCAGCGCTTCGATGTCGCAATCGCCAACTTGCAGATAGAGTCCGCCGATGGTCGCGAGCAGATCTGTCACCGCGCGCTCGAGCATCACCGAGCGAAGCTCGATCGGAAGGTGACCGTCGTCGACCTCCGTTCTCATGCGCTGTGCCAGTTGCAGCAGAAACGGCAGCTTGAGGACCAGATCGGCTTCGGGGTCGGCATGACGGAAGTAGTACGTGATCGGGTACTGCTGCAGATCGCTCTGCACCGCTGCCAATTCGAGTGCAATGTCGCGCATCGAGTTGGCCAGCGTCTGATCGTCCCATTCAGGCAGCGGGTGGACGTCTTGCTCGGCACCTTGAATCAGCGCAATCTGATGCGATAGGACGCGTCGCCGTGACAGGGCTGGGTCGATCGATAGAAACCAACTGATCCCGGCCGTCAGCAGGCCGAACCCGACGAATGCTTCCGAGACGACCACCATGCGCAGGACACCGCTGGTTGGGACGATGTCGCCGAAGCCGAGCGTCATCAGCACCACGAACGACAAATAGGTCGATGCGGCGAAATTGTTTGGACTGGTTCGGTTCAGGTCTACGCCATAGTTGACCAGGAAGTCACTCGGCAGGAACGGCCAGTAGATGAGCGACCAGCCGATGCCGATCATGGTGGCCCAGAGCGCGATCACGCTGAGAAACGTGATGGGTCCGGCCATTTCGCGGGCAATCGGAGAACGACGCGCTAGCGGGCGCGAGAGTCGCCAGACGATTGCGACCAGCCGGACGTTGAGGTGTCCACGCATCGATGGCGTGAAGAGCGTGAGAATGACGTCGATCAGAACCAGAAGGATGATTACACAACCGCTGCCGACTGAGAGCCAGATGTACATGTGTCGCGTTTCTACTTCTGGCGGGTCGTCATCCTCGACGTGTTGCCAGCAACAAGAGCGACCTAATGCAAGCGGCATACCTCGCATCCGGTTGAGAAGCGAGGATCGGCGTAACGATCATATGTCGCGGGCAAACCGCGCTGATCTACCGTTCGGTGGCGGCGTGCACGATCTCGCGCAATTCCTTCTGGTAGCCACCCGGGAGATTCAGCTTGGCGGCGCCGTCCACGATTGGCCGCGTGTAGGACTTGGTCGGTTGGAACGGACCGCCCGGGTTGGGCATGACGTAGGTGGAAGCTTCGATCGAGGTGTCGTCGTCGCCGGTCAGGGTGAAATCAACTCGACGATAGTAGCCTCGGTCGACGCCCGAGATGCGGTCGAGTTGGTCGTATTCTTCGACGCTCAGGTCGTAAACCAGCCCGAAGAGCCAATGGCCCGGCGCCTCCGCTAGATTGCAGCCGCCACCAGGATCGTCGGCGCCATAGTGCGCGAACGTCACCCGGTAGCCGGTCAGCCGCGCGATCATTTCGGGCTCGGCATGCGGGCAGAACTTGCGCATCTCATCGATGTCAAGCAGGGTGCAATAGGCGAAATAACGTGGCATCGGTTCCCCTCCCAATCTGCGACCGCATTATCACACAACGTCTGACGGATAATCGAAGCATCCGAGCAACCGACAAAGCTTGGGAATCGACGATCTCTTCACGACCTGTTGACACGTACGGCCAAACGTGCGATCAAATGGCCGGTGCTCTTCGTTCCAACCTTGAATTTGCGGGCTCTGCGCCTGCCAATGTGGCGAAACGCAGTTTCGACATTACGCACGCGGCGCGATCGATCCTTGCATGAACGCCTCTCTGCATTCGGTGGGACTCGAGCGTGGAGGAGCTACAAACGTGTCACGTGAACACCGGATGCCTGCCCAGGTGAGGCGGATCGTCATGCAATGTGCCGTTGTGGTCTGCCCGACGGAGATAGCGGATGATGGACTGCTCGCGGCGCTCGTGGACGAGATGGAAGAGTATTTCGCCGAGTTGCCACGCAGGCTGCGCCTCGCGTTATTCGCGCTGTTCATATCGTTCGATCAGTCGACGCGATTCGTGCCCGGATCGAGACCAAGGCGCTTCGCGGATTTGAATCGCGATCAGGCGATGGTGTATGTCGAACGATGCCTCACCGGTCGACTTGGTCCGCGGCGAACCGTCATCACGCTCCTTAAAGGCATCATCACCTTCAATTACTACGAACTGCCACAAGTGAAAGAGCGGCTCGGCTATACCCCAGCGCGCTATATCGCTGAGGTCTCCGAACGACGTCTCAGAATGCACGGAGAAGACGTTCGTCGTGGCGAGGCAGCGTTGCTGACGGATGGAGAGGGAACGTGAGTCGATTCGCGTGGCCGCGTCTGGCACGCAGCCACAATGCTGACGGCGACCGATCGTATCCTGTCGCGGTGCTCGATCATTCCGACTCGCCCCCAGGACTGTTTCAGCACAGCGACGTCGCAAGCGATCTCCAGGTCACTTGCGACGTGGTCATCGTGGGTTCCGGAGCAGGTGGCGCCACCATGGCCGATGATCTGAGCGCAGGCGGGCTCGATGTTGTGGTTCTTGAAGAGGGTGGCTATCATTCGACCTCCTCCTTCACGTCAGAAGCAAGCCGCTCGTTACGAGCCCTCTATCGCGACGGTGGTTTGCAACTCGCTCTGGGAACGCCACCGGTGATGATCTCGGAGGGGCGCTGTGTCGGCGGATCGACCGTGATCAACGGAGGCATGTCCTGGCGTACGCCGGAGCGCATTCTCGAGCGCTGGACGCATGAAGAGCATGTTGACGGAGTTACCCCTCGAGAGATGGAGCCTTACTTCCGTCGCATTGAGCGGCGCATCTCGGTCGGCCATCAGGATCCTGAGACGATTGGCCGGGACGCCGAATTGCTCAAGTTGGGGGCAGACGCCAAAGGTTGGAACATCATCGCCAACGAGCGCAATCAGCTGCATTGTGCGGGAAGCAACAATTGCGTCTTCGGATGTCCGACCGGTGCCAAACGCTCCATGCTGGTCACGTCGATACCGCGGGCGCTGGCCCGGGGCGCGCGTGTTTACGCCGATTGTCACGTCGAGCGTGTGACCCGGCAGGGAGCGCGCGCGACGGGAGTCGAGGCGCGTGTCGTTCGACCGGATGGCACGCGTGGGCCGAAGGTGAGCGTGCGAGCGGCAGTGGTGGTGGTCTCGGCCGGTGCGGTGCAGACTCCAGCTCTGCTGATGCGCTCGGGAGTTCACCCACCTTCGGGTCAGCTTGGCCGGCACCTCACGCTTCACCCGAGCGCCCGGCTGGTGGCCATCTTTGATGAAGAGGTCAACGGTTGGCAGGGAGTGCATCAGGCGTTTCAAGTCCGGGAGTTCATTGACGAGGGGATCCTCATCACCGCGGTAAACCTGCCGCCCTCGATCTTGAGTCTTGGCCTGCCGCACTATGGACAGGCGCTGGGCGATCTGATGCAGTCCTACAACCGTATGGTCATCGCGGGGTGTCTGATCGACGATCAATCGACCGGTCGCGTCAAGCTAATGCGTGGTATCGGTCCGTTCATCAGCTATCAGATCCATGAGAGGGACGTGCAGAGCGTCGTGCGCGGCATCGCGCTGACGGCCGAGCTGATGTTCGCCGCGGGCGCCAGACGTATCCTGCTCCCGTTCGCCGGCGTCCCCGATCTCACGCGTCCGTCCGATGTCTATGAGCTTCAACGGCGGTCCATCCCCAAACGCGCGATCGATTTATTCTCGGTTCACGTTATGGGAACCGCCCGGATGAGCGATGATCCCAGCAGGGGTGTGGTCTCGAGCTATGGGGAAGTACACGGCGCGAGCGGGCTATTCGTTTCGGATGCCAGTCTGTTTCCGACCTCGGTCGGGGTGAATCCGATGGAGACGATCCTGGCACTCTCCAGTCGAAACGCGCGCTGGCTGCTCGATCATCGCCAGCGGTTCGGGCTCTAGCCGTTCGGAGGTTGCCATGTCTGTCGCCTCGGCCGCGTTTCTCGATTTCATTGCGCGTCCCACGCGCGACCTCGAGTACTTCCTGGTCAATGGTGGAACGCCGTCAATCCAAGCCATTTCCGGCTCGTACTACCGGGGCCACAACTTTGCCTGGATTGCCGGACCGCTCGGCATTCGAACGTTCATCAAAGACTTCTACACCACCGAGTCTGGCGAGACGTACGGTCGCAGCACCGTGCTGAAGCAGAATGGAATCAACCCGTTCGGAGAGTTGAAGCCGACCGGCGAGCACGTGCGGCGCCGCATCCGCTACCGCGTGATGCCGGTAAACCTGGCAACACCCGACAATCGCTATCCAAATGCCCTGTTGCTCGACTACCGCGCCGGTGGAACGGGCCGCTCCGATCCGGCATCCGGTCTGCGTGACTACCTGGTGCGGCTCGAGCCAGGCAACGACGATCTCCTGCTCGGCAAAGCGTTCATCGCCCTTGGTCCGTTGCGCATTGCCACCGGGTTCTTTCTGATCGAACGCATCGGCCCGCTCGACCCGGATACGCTCGACGAGATTGCTTGAAGTCGGAAGAGCGATACCCCTCAGGCTGCTTGCACCGCTCCATGCCCCGTGCCATCCTTAATCGATTTGCCGGTGGATGGCCCGCACTCCGACGAATGGTGTTATGAATCTTTGGGCCCCCACCTTCCACAATTGCGCGATCGACACGAGCATATTAAGGTTGAAACATGTACTGGAACCGTAAGCACGTCATGGTTTGTACCGCCAATCACTGCATGCAAAAGGGCGCACAGCGGGTCGCCGCCATGCTGCGCATTCAGCTCAAACGCGAAGGACTCGACACCGACGTTCTGGTGAATACCTGCGATTCAATCGATCTGTGCGATATCGGACCGAACATCGTCGTCTATCCCGACGGCATCATCTACTCCGGCGTCGGCGTGAAGGACATTCCCGAGATTATTGATTCGCTGCGCGAGGGTGGGCATCCGGTCGAGCGACTGGTGCTGACTCCAGGTACCGGTGACGAGGAATGCCGCCGCGAACTCTTCGCCGAAGCGGTAACCGAACCGTCCATCTCGCCGGAAGCGTTCGCCGAACTGGCACTGCGGCACGGATTCGACGATGCCTGGGTGAACGAGCAGGCGCGGCGCGGGTTCATCGCACGCAAGCAGGTGGATGGCGAACCCGCCATCACGGTGACGAGCAAGGCGCGCAATCGCTACGGCCTGCCGCTCGTTGCGGAGTAGCCATGCGTTGCATTCCTGAGGAGAGGTTCGACGGTCGGGAGGGCTGATGGCCGAGCACGTCGACAACGATAGGCCAGGCACTGGGGACGATCTCGTTGAAGAACCGGCCGTGCGGCCGATCAACAACCCCCCTCACCCGTTTGGCCACCCGGCAGAGCAAGAGTTCTCCGCCTTCCTCGACTTCTATCGCATTCGCTGGCAATACGAACCCACCTCCTTCCCGCTCCGCTGGAAGGACGGACGCGTTGTCGAGATGTTCGCGCCCGACTTCTACCTTCCCGAGCAAGATCTTTATGTTGAACTCACCACCATGAAGCAGAGCCTGGTGACGCGCAAGAACCGCAAGATGCGCGAGCTTCGCGAGCTCTACCCGGACGTCAACGTGGTCCTGATCTATCGCAAGAATTACCACGAGCTCCTATCGCGCTTCGGTTACGGCTCGGTGGATATCACGTCACTTCGGCCGAACCAGATCGAACGCGTGCTGCTCAGTGCGACCGAGATCGAACGCGGGTCGGCGAACTGGGCAAGGAGATTTCGCGTGACTACGCTGGGAAATCGATCGTGCTGGTTGGTGTGCTGAAAGGGATTACCTTCTTCCTGGCCGACCTGGGGCGCGCGATCACTCGCCCGTTGGCCATCGACTATCTGGCCCTGTCACACGATGTCGATCAGGGCCGGGTGCACATCAGCAAGGATCTGGATCTCGATATTCGCGGTCAGCACGTGCTGCTGGTCGAGGACATCGTCAACACTGGCGTCTCTATGGATTTCGTGCTGCGCAGCCTGAAAGACCGCCAACCGGCGAGCCTGCGCGTCTGCACGCTGCTCGACAAGACCGAACGTCGTCTGGTGCCGGTCGACGTCGGCTACATCGGTTTCACCATTCCCAACGAGTTCGTGGTCGGCTATGGCCTGGATTATCGTGAGCTGTACCGGAATCTCCCCTTCATTTGCGTGCTCAAACGAGACGTCTACGAGGCCGATCAGCCGGTCATCGATGTACACGGCGACGTCATCGCCGCGCCGAACGGCTGACGCTCCTTCATTTCGATGAGGCTCTGCCGTGAGATCGAGGGAACTGATGGATTTCGAGCAGGTACTCAGTGAACTGCAGGCTCAGGCCAACAGTGAGAATGTCGCGGGTATGGCTCGTTTTGGCATTAACCCTGAGGGTACCCTGGGTTGGAGCATTCCGTCCTTGCGCGCGATGGCCAAACGCGTCGGTACCGATCATGAACTTGCAATCCAGCTGTGGGGCACCTCGATTCACGATGCGCGCATCCTGGCATCGATGATCGACGATCCGGCTCAGGTCAGCGCTGAACAGATGGACGCCTGGGCTTCCGACTTCGACAGTTGGGATGTCTGCGATCAGGTCTGCGGTAACCTGTTCGATCAGACGCCCTTCGCGTACGACAAGGTAGCGCGAGTGGAGTGGTCGCGAGGAGGAGTTCGTCAAGCGTGCCGCCTTTGCCCTCCTGGCGGCCCTCTCGGTGCACGACAAACACGCCGGGGATGACGCCTTCGTCGCTTGTTTCCCGCTGATCGTGGCCGCATCGACCGATGAGCGCAACTTCGTCAAGAAGGCGGTCAACTGGGCACTGCGACAAATCGGGAAGCGTAATCTTGCTCTGAATGTGCGAGCCATCGAGCTCTCTCGCCAGATCCAGCAAATTGACTCGAAAGCTGCCCGCTGGATCGCCAGCGACGCCCTGCGAGAGCTCACCAGCGAAAAGGTGCAACAGCGTCTGGCTGGAAAGAAGAGCGGCTCAGGGCGCGGATGAGGATGACCCGCTCCGTTCGACTGTGTCACACATTCGTCACTTCAACTCACAAGTCCCGGCAGGTCACTCATCGACGTGATCTCGTGGTCGGGTTGCTGTCCAAGTTGCTCGAGTGGACGACCTCCCCGGTTGATCCAGCAAACGCGGAAGCCGAATGCTTTGGCTCCGGCAACGTCGAAGCCGTTCGATGAGATGAACAGGGTCTCGGCAGGCGGAACGTGGAGCTGATTCTGGACCAGTCGGTAGACCGCCGGGTCCGGTTTGAATCGCTGCACGGCATCGACGCTTAGTACCTGGTCGAAGGTTGCGGTGAGGCCCGCGTGATCGAGCGCCAGCCGGAGCATTGCCGGACTCCCGTTGGAGAGGATGGCGAGTCGCTGTCCCTGCTGCCGGAGCTTCTCAAGTGCATCGGGGACGTCCGGGAACGGTTGCGGCCGGAACCAGGCGTCCAGTAATCGCTGCCGAGCGTCGTTTTCGATTGACGCGGCACTCGCCGCCAACGCGTAGCTCAGCGCATCACGGCTCACCTGGTCGAAATCAGCATAGGTTCCCATCAACGTGCGCAGCCAGGAGTACTCCAGCTGTTTCACGCGCCACAAGTCGAGAACCCTACCAGCGACCGCACCAAGTTCCTGTTGGGCGACGTCGAGGACGCTCTGGATGTCAAGCAACGTGCCATAGGCGTCGAATACGATCACACCATGTTTACTGACCATTTCACCTCCCTTTCGGTCTCGTGTTCTTAAAGGAAATCGCGCGTCGACCTGTTCCATTCCTTTTCAGGAGCACTGAACAGCTCATTTCAGCAGGGCACCTGCCGCGGACTCGCGCCGTGTATGCGATAGTCTGACGAGAGCCAGATATGACCGTTGAACTCACGAATCTGGCTCAAGGCTATGGTGGCGAACGAGCTTGAACGGGTACGGGAGGATATGGATGAAGATCGTGATCTCGGCCGACATGGAAGGGACGACGGGCGTCGTCGAGTGGATTCATGTGGAGCCGCCCGACAAGGCGAATCCGGTCGGGTCGAGCGCGGCCGAGTATGCCTGGGCGCGCATGACGATGACGCGTGAGGTCAACGCTGCCATCGAGGGAGCACTGGCGGGCGGCGCCAGTGAAGTCATCGTGAACGAGTCACACGACGGCATGCGCAATCTGCTGCCAGAAGAACTGCACCAGGATGCGTTGTTGATCAATGGCGCGCATAAACGTCTGAGTATGGTGCAGGGCGTCGACGAGCCAGACGTCGCCGGAATCATCTACACCGGCTATCACGCCAGAGCGGGGACGCCAAATGGCGTGTTGGCCCACACCTACACCGGTTTCGTGCACGATGTTCGCTTGAACGGCACGTCGGTCGGTGAATACGGCGTGAATGCCGCGACCGCTGGCCACTTCGGCGTGCCCGTGATCATGGTGACTGGCGATGACCATGCTGTCCGTCAGGTGCAGGAGTTGCTCGGCGCGCGGGTCGTTGGCGTTGCGGTGAAGCGGGGCATCGGGACGATGTCCGCCATCCACCTCCAACCGGCGAAGGCGCGTGAGTTGATCCGCGCCGGGGCGGAAGAGGCGGTACGACGCATCGGTGAGTTCAAGCCATACAACCCGGGCTATCCTTGCCGGGTCGAGGTCGATCTCGATCACCAGCAGAAGGCGGATGCCGCCACCCTCATTCCCGGAACGGAACGCATCGGCGAACGCTCCTACGCCTTCACGGTGGAGAATGGGCTCGACCTGATGCTGATGTGGCGGGCAACGCTCAACGCGATCATGTCTCGCTTCTACATCTAGTCGCAGCGTAACGAATTCGATAGCCGCCGGGGCTGAATAAGGAGGATTCATGACGGAGATCGATCTGCCTCTGATAGGTCCCGGCGGCGAACCGGTCGATCTGCGGCGCACGTTTCTCTCGCATGGCCTGGCGTCGCTTCCGCCGATGGCGGTCGATGATGCCGGCGCCTGGTTCGAAGTGACGTTGCGTCTGAGCAGTTCACCCCCAAGAACGGTTCGTGTCGACTCCGAACTCCCCGAACGAGCACGGGTGATCATCTCCGGAGAGGTTCCGTCCCCGACTTTGGTTGAAGAGATCCTGACACAGTTGCGGCACGTGCTGCGTCTGGATGAGGATCTCGCGGTCTTCTATCGTCGAGCCTCCAAGGACAAACGCCTCGGCTGGGTGACCGATGGAGCTGGGCGCATGATCCGCAGCCAGACGGTCTTCGAGGATGTTGTCAAGACGATCTGCACCACCAACTGCACCTGGAGCGCGACTCGTCGCATGGTCGAGGCGCTGGTGGAGCATCTGGGTGAGGCGGCACTTAACGCTCCGCCACAGGGCGCAACTGGTCGAGCCTTCCCCACTCCGGAGGCGATGGCGAATGCTCCGGATGAGTTCTACCGTCAGACGGCGCGAGCCGGGTATCGCGGCGCATATCTGCAGAAACTGGCACGCATGGTGGTCGATGGCGAGGTCGACCTGGAGCGATTCGGAGGGGCAAGCCGCACGGAGCTACCCGACGACGATCTGGCGAAAGCGTTGCTGGTATTGCCAGGCGTTGGACCCTACGCGACGGCGCACGTCATGATGATGCTTGGCCGTTACTCGCGGCCGATCTTCGATTCCTGGACCCGGCCGACCTATGCGCGTTTGGTTGGCAAGGAGCAAGTTGAGGATGCCGACATCGAGAAGCGCTTCCGACGCTATCGAGAGTACGCCGGGCTGGCCTTCTGGCTCTTCATCACTCGTGACTGGATCTCAGAAGCGGAGATCGCGGTGCTCGATTGACGTTTGGTATGTCCTGTCTCGACCAGCCCTGGTCGTTGCGGACGACGCGGAATTCGTCGTAAGACCCGTGAGTGGGGAACGGTCGGTGGCCTCGTGACCGTTAACCCTTGGGCATGCGCTGGCACTTGGGGCAGATATAGGTACCTCGATTGTTGACCCGTGTCTTGATGATCGTGGTGCCGCAACGCGGGCAGGGAAGCCCTTCCCGCCCATGAACGAAGGGGAACTCTCCCACCTCTGGCTGCGCCTTGGTGTGCAGAATATGCGCGCCGCCGATCGGTACCGCATATTCCATTGTTTTCACGATCCCGTTATAGATGCGGCGCAGTTCACCGTCACTCAGCGATCCGACCAGGCGTTCGGGGTGGATGCGCGCCTGCCAGAGCGTCTCGTCGGCATAGATGTTCCCAATGCCCGCCACTACCGACTGATCGAGCAGCGCGGGTTTGATCTTGGTCCCCGGGCGGCGCTCCAGTTGCTGCCGCAGCAGCCTGGCGCTGAATTCAGACGAGATCACATCTGGCCCGAGTTTGAGGCCCTTCAGATAATCTGGAACGTCCTCATGCGGCATGAGCCAGACACGAGCAAAATGGCGGATGTCGGTAAGGTATAAGTGCGCATCACCCTCGAAATCAAGACGTAAATGTGTCGACTTGTGCGGCATGGGGGCGTCGTAGGCGGGAACGGGATGGCCAGCGGCGAATCCGGGAATTCCATCACCTCGGGCGATGAGTTGGCCGCTCAGCTTCAGATGAATGACCGCACTGATGCCGTCGAACGTCAGTAACAAGTATTTGCCGAAGCGCTCGGCGTTGGTCAGCGTGTCGCCCTGCAAGCTGTCCAGGCTGAGTCCGTCGTTGGCGACGATCAGCTTCGGGAGCCAGAGTTCATAGCCGATGACTTGGCGTCCGACCAACTGCTCGGCAATGCCCCGACGAGCGCCCTCAACTTCAGGTAGCTCCGGCATCCGACCTCCACTTCACATCGCTGCACGCGGCCATGGCCCTGACAGGCTACGCGGCCAACGCTCGATCCTACCTGAACGTCCCTCGGTTGTCTGCGGCTGAGCCTTGATACCGGACGGAAATGCCAATGGCGGCCAATAGGGCCGCCATCTCATGCAATGTTGGTCGATCTTCGCTGATCAACTTGACCGTGAAGTCTGTCGACGACTAGCCGCGGGTGATATGCGACTCCACATTGAGTTGGCCGCGATCGACCTCCCAGAGCTTCGGGTCGAGCGGATCCACCTTCTGTCGCTTATCCATGGCGTTCCAGATAGTTGGGAAGGCGTAGATGGGAACACCGTTGATGTCAACCTCGCGCGCCGAACCTCCCGGCCGATTCACCGGGAAGATCTCGCGTGGGGGCTTACTGATGAATTCCGCCTGAAACCAGCCGTGCTCCGGGCATCGGCCGGCGTGCATCTGCCAGAGAAGGTGTGCAGTGACACCGCCGATGTCTCGCACTCTCACGTCAACCAGCTCACCACCGCAAATTGGGCAGCGCATCGGTGTGCGATTCTGAACTGCCACCGTCTGTTGACCTCCTCCATGGTCTCTTGAGGGCGGATCTCGGCCAATTGGACTCGCCGAGCGACCGCTTCAGATCGTACCATAGATATGTCTCGCCAGAGCCGCGTCATGAATTGCGGCTGACGTCATTCGGCAAATGGTATTGCCCGAATGGCGATCCTATGGTACTCGTGACCTGATAGATCGCGAGGAGTTGGGCGCCGTGTCATGTTGACCATCCCGGCTGCCCGAGAGTACCGCGAACCGGCGCAGCGATGGTCAACAGCGTCAGTGATTTTCAAGGAGGTAGGGTAGATGCCCGATCAGGTGATCATCGATCAGCTCATCGCGACGTACCGTGACTTGAACATGAGAGTGCGGGGACGTGATTTCGGGCCACCGAAGGATCCGAAGGATCTGATTGGAAAGACGGACTCGGTTCCGGCGATCCTCTTCGCGCTCAGAAATCGCGAACTCAACGTGTCTCAAGCCGTCAAAGGCATGCTTCTCGGGAACGACGTCACCGGCGATGACGAGCCAGCCGTCCTCTCCGAGCAGCAGATCGCAGCCGGAACGTCGGTACCCGTGTTGTTGTCGCAGTTTGGCACCGCGCGTGAGTCGATTCTGTCGCAGGTCCGTGAGCTTCCGGACGAGGTATGGAACCAGACCTTTGTGACTCCACGCGGTGAGATGAGCTTGAAGGCATACCTGCAGACGCTGGTTGATCGTGACAAGCAGCGCATGGATCAGATTAACTCGCTGCTGGGGAAGGTGAGCGTCTAGCTTTTTCGGTCAAAAATCTGCTGATCCGCTGAATCCATCAAAACAATATGCCCTATTTTGTCGGGCTTCTTCACCTGAAGGTGTCCAGCGGTTCCGCGCGCAAGTATGGCGAGGTCAGGTAAGATAGGCTTCGGGCGTCGAGGGGGTGGCTCGCGTCCGCTATCTCTGAACCTCGCGTTTGACATCCGTACGTGGGCATGGTTGTGGGGCACTTTTCGCGATGAGTCGTTATCAGAAGCTCGCGATCGCCGCGGTTGGCGCCGCTTATCTTCTGCTGATGGTTGGCGCCATCGTGCGATTGACTGGTGCTGGAACCGGGTGCGGTTCGGAGTGGCCGTTCTGTAATGGTCAGTTCGTTCCCAGCTCGACCGGTGATTCGACGGTCTTTGATTTCTCACACCGGTTGCTCTCGCTTCTGGTGACCCTTCTCGTGGTGGCCCTGGTGGTCGACGGTTGGAACTGGCGCAAGAGTGCCCCGGTTCTCTTTTGGGGTTCGCTGAGCGCGCTCGGGCTTGTCCTGGGACAGATCGCCCTCGGCGCGGTTTCGGCGGTCACAACCCCGACTCCGAGTCTCGAGGTGGCGCACTTGGGCTTGGCCCAGGTGTTCATCGCGCTCCTGCTGGGCGTCGCGCTGTTTGCCCTGGCTCCTTGGATAGCTCAGGTTTCGGGCCATCCGGTTGGGCGCCGCTTGACCGGTCTGGGGCGTACCGCCATGCTTGCCGCTGGGTCCGCGTTCGCGCTGATTCTTACCGGCACCTACATGGCGAC
Source organism: uncultured Chloroflexia bacterium (assembly GCA_963782955.1). Classification (GTDB taxonomy): domain Bacteria; phylum Chloroflexota; class Chloroflexia; order Thermomicrobiales; family Thermomicrobiaceae; genus CALAGB01. Next base: position 353,236 of record CAWALJ010000008.1, read on the forward strand.
TTCCAAAAGCGCGGGTGCATGTAGCCAGTGGCCCCTATGCGATGGCCGCATCGTGCCAACCGGGTTCACACCGGTCGATATCCACATCATCCATCGCTGGGTGGCGCTGATCACAACGGTCGCGGTCATCGCGGTCGTGATCCAGGCGCGTCGCCTGCGGGCAGATTCGCAGACGCTGGTGGCGCTATCGGTTTCGGTCGCGACGATTACGTTGGCCCAGATCTTCGTGGGCGCGGCCAGTATCTGGTTTCATCTCAACCCGATTCTCGACGTGGCACACCTGGGCGTTGCGACGATCGTCTGGGGATTACTGCTGACCATCGTGCTACTCGATCGACTGATGGCGGTCTCCGAAGTTGGAGCCAGAGCGCAGGTCGAGAACTGGCGGGTGCGGGTGCGCCAGTCCGCTTCTGACTATCTGACGCTCACCAAGCCGAATGTGATGATCTTGCTGCTGATCACCACGTTCTGCGGCATGCTTATCGCCAAGGCGGGGCTGCCGCCACTGCGCATTATCTTCTGGACGCTCATCGGTGGCGCACTCTCCTCGGGTGGTGCCGCGGCGATGAACCACTATATGGACCGGGACATCGACGCGATCATGAAGCGGACGCGCAAACGTCCGCTGCCGGGCAAGCGCATCCCCGAAGTGCACGTGCCGATCTTCGGGTTGACGCTCACGGTGCTGGCGGTCTACGTGCTGGCCGTCTTCGTGAATCCGCTGGCGGCGTTGCTGTCGCTGGCCGGGAACATCTTCTATGTCGTGGTCTACACCAAGTACCTGAAGCGTTCGACACCGCAGAACATCGTTATCGGCGGCGCGGCAGGGGCGCTGCCCCCAATGGTCGGCTGGGCGGCGGTAACCAATCATGTCGGCTTGCCAGCCATTCTGCTCTTCGCGGTGATCTTCTACTGGACGCCGCCCCACTTCTGGTCGCTAGCGCTCTTCACGTCGTCAGATTATGCGGCGGCGAGCGTGCCGATGTTCCCGGAGGTGTACGGGGACGAGGAGACGCGACGGCACATCTTCCTCTATACGGTGATGCTGGTCATCACCACGCTCTTCTTCTTCCCACTGCGCATCATGGGACTGTTTTACCTGGCTTCGGCGCTGGTGCTGGGAGGGCTATTCCTCTACAAGACGTACCAACTGACGCGACATCCCGCCGACCAGAAGCAGATGGCGAAGAGCGTTTTCTTCTATTCGGTCTACTACCTCGGGCTGATCTTCGCCGCGATGGTCATTGATCGGCTCGTCTTCTACGTTCACTAGCCTCTTGAAACCGCACGGACGTCGCCCTTCACTCTTACAGCACGCATCCTATTGGGCTTGATCGGATAGCGTTTTCACAGTCGCGTGCATGGCGGCCGAATTCGCCTAACGGGAAGTGGTGTCTCAAGGTGCAGCAGCGCAGTGTGCACGCCTTGAGGCTCCATTCACCATAACGGCACGCAAGTAACGCGCTAATCTTGGCCGGTTTCTTTGCCAAAGCGTCGTTCGAGTGTGTTATAGCGTTTGACGAATTGCGAGCGTATACTCGGGATGCTATACAAGACTCAAAGCGTACTACTGAAATGTTGGGGCACGAGGCAGTTCGCTTTGACGTGCGGTGCCGGTTTTCAACTCCGGACTTCCGAGTTGTCTACGGTAACCTGTTCGACTTGGTGCCGGGTGAGGACGGCGACCACGTGAGAGCATTCCTCAACTCCTACTTCGCTTCATGCCATCGAGGTGCTTGAGCCGCGGGGATCGACTCGCGCGATACCACGGATTGGACCGCGGGATCTTGTACGCCTTTTGGCCGAGAGTTCTCTCGGTGTGAGGGATGTTGCGGCGAAAGCCGGTCAATAGTGACTGGTTGTGTGGTCAGATGTAGGAGGAGTATCGGTATGGATAACTCACTGCGGCAGCTACAGGCCGATGCGTTGTCTGGGAGGATGACTCGTCGCGAGATTATCCAGCGAGGTATAGCGCTTGGGCTCGCTGCTCCTGCCATTGGCGCGCTCCTGGCGGCCTGCGGCAAGAGCGGATCCGGCAGCTCGAACTCCACAAACTACGGACCGAAGGATACGATCATCGAGGCCACCACGACCTCGGACGCGGTCACACTTGACCCGAATGTGGCCTTCGAGTTCTCGAGCGTCGGCGCCGCGCGCCAGATGTACAGCACGTTGGTGCGTTTCCCTTTTGGCGACCTGTCGAAGGTGCAGGGAGAAATCGCGGAGAAATGGCAGCCGTCGTCGGACGGAAAGACCTGGACCTTCAACCTCAAGAAGGGGATCAAGTTCAGTAGCGGCAATACGGTCACGGCCCAGGACTTCGTCTACTCGTTTCAACGCACCGTCAACATTCCGAAGAACCCAGCCGCCTGGCTCATCACGCAGATGGGCATCGACGACAAGAGTGTGACCGATGCGGTCAAGGCGACTGATGACACCACGTTGACGATCACTCTGCCCCAGCCATTCAGCCCTGGGGCCTTCCTTGCCGTTTTGGCGAACCCGGTCGCCAGCGTCGTCGACAGCAAAGTAGTCAAGAGTCATGTATCGAACAACGACTGGGGAACCGCCTGGCTCAGCGATAATTCGGCTGGAAGCGGACCCTACATACTCAAGAACTGGACGCACGACGTCAAGATCGAGATGGTGCTGAACACGAACTACAATCTCGGGACCAAGCCATCGATCAAGCGACTCCTCTGGCAGAACATCTCCAATAACGCCACCCAGCTCGATAATCTCAAGACGGGCCAGGCTGACATCGCAACCGACCTTTCGTCCGACCAGCTTGCTTCGCTCTCGAACAACAGCAAGATAACGGTCTTCAAGACGCCTGACGAGGCAATGACCTACGTCGGTATGGGTGTCAAGACTGTCCCGGCTCTCGCCGATGCGAAGGTGCGACAGGCGATTAAGTACGCCATTGACTATGAAGGAATCATCACCAATCTCCTGCGTGGCAATGGCACAGTCCTGCAGGGGATCGTTCCCAAGGGCATCTTCGGCTATACCGACAAAGTCTATTTCAAGCGTGACGTGGCCAAGGCCAAGCAACTGCTGTCGGATGCCGGGTTTGCCAAAGGATTCTCGGTCACGATGCTCTTCCCCAATGGGACCGTCAGTGGCGGTGTTGATGCCAGTTCGCTCGCCGACACGATTCGCGCGAACCTCGCCGATGTAGGCATCACCGTGACGCTGCGCCAGCTCGCGTCTTCGGAGATGTACACCGAGTACCGCGCCCATAAGGCGGAGCTGATTCTGGCGACCTGGGGCATGGACTATCCCGACCCGCAGGACTTTGCCGGGCCGTTTGCTGATTATTCACAACAGTCGTTGATCTGGCGTCTACAAGACGATGACACGCAGCTGCAGGATCTGGCGCAGAAGGCCGCAGCTATGGAGAACACGCCGGATCGCCAGGCCCTCTACAATCAAATTAACGATCTGGAAGCGACGCAGGGCCCATTCGCGCTCATCTATCAGCCGGACGTTACGCTTGCCTACTCTACCGGGGTCACGGGGCTGAAGTACGATGCGGCGAACGGCATCAATTATCCAGAGCTCACCAAGGCGTAGGTTGGACGCTCCGGAGGTTACGAGAACCTCCGGAGCGTCGGTCAGTTGAGTAATGGGAAACAAGCGGGAGTAAACCTTGGGATTCTATGGCTACATTTTTCGGCGAACGCTGCTGATGGCGTTTGTCATTCTTGGCGTGATCATCATCACGTTCACACTATCCCATGTGGTGCCCGCCGATCCTGTCCTGGCTCTGGTCGGCGACCACGCGCCGCCAGCCGTGGTGGCGCAGGTGCGACACCAACTGGGGTTGGATCGACCGCTGCCGGGACAGTTTGAGCTCTACGTCACGCAGCTTCTCCATGGCAATCTTGGCACGTCAATCGCCGATCAGCGCCCCGTGATGAAGGATCTGAAGCAATACTTGCCCGCGACCGTCGAGCTATCGACTGCCGCGCTGCTGTTCGCCATCGCGGTTGGAGTCCCGACTGGCATTATCTCGGCAATCTACCGCAACCAATGGCAGGACCAGGTCGCACGGATCTTTGCATTGGCCGGAGTTTCTCTTCCGGTCTTCTTCACTGCGCTCGTTTTTCTCGCCGTCTTCTACGTGAAACTCGGCTGGTTGCCTGGACCTGGCGAACTTGGACCGTACACTGAACCGCCACAGACCATCACCGGCATGGTCGTGATCGATTCCCTGTTGACAAGCAATTGGGCGGCATTCGGGGATGCCGTGAAGCACCTGATACTGCCCGCAGTCGTGCTTGGCTGGGCATCAGCGGGGGTCATCATGCGCATGATGCGTAGCAGCCTGCTCGAGGTCATGGGAGCCGACTACATCCGGACAGCCAGATCCAAAGGACTGCGTTCGATGTCCGTGGTTGTGTCACACGGGGTACGCAACGCGCTCATCCCGACGGTTACGGTCATCGGGTTGGCGTACGGGGGCTTGCTCCAGGGCGCGGTGCTGACAGAGACGATCTTTTCCTGGCCCGGCATCGGTCGCTACGCTACCAACTCGGTCACCAACATTGATGTGCCGGCCGTTCTCGGCGTGACACTGGTGGCCGCGATCATCTACTCGCTCGTGAACCTTATCGTTGATCTCCTCTATGCCTTCCTGGATCCACGGATCCGGCTTGGATAGATGGAATCGGGAGTACGTAACTGGTGACAGCATCGAAGCAGACGCTGGCGGAGCATGCGCTTGAAGATCGGGGAAAGGGCCAGGCACGGGCAAAAGCGTGGCGCCGAATGCGACGAGAGCCGCTTGCGCTGGCTGGCGCCGCGGTAGTCATTGTCTTCGTCTTCCTGGCGGCCTTTGCTCCTTTGCTCGCGCCAGACAATCCAACGCTTCCGCAACTCACGCAACGCCTGCTTCCGCCGACTCTTGCCCATCCGTTTGGGCTTGACGAGCTGGGTCGTGACATCTTGAGCCGGGTGATCTACGGCGCGCGGATCGACTTCGTCTCAGTGCTGCTGGTCATCTGCGTGGCTGGGACGTTTGGCACGCTGGTTGGCATGGCCGCCGCCTGGTTTGGCCATTGGTGGGACGAAGCGCTCATGCGCATCACCGATATTTTCCTGGCCTTTCCAGCGCTTATTCTGGCCATGGCAATCTCTGCGGTCCTCGTTCCCAATCTCACCAACGCACTACTGGCGATCTCGGTCACCTGGTGGCCGATCTACGCTCGACTCAGTCGTGGGCAAACTCTCGCGATTCGACGCCTGGATTATGTCGAGGCTGCACGCGCAGTCGGAGCACCCAATTGGCGAATTTTCACCCGCTACCTGATCCCCAATGCCATCACACCCATTCTGGTGCAGGCGACACTGGATATGGGTGCTGTCTTGCTCACCGCCGCCGGACTCTCGTTCATCGGCTTTGGCGCTCAGCCGCCGACACCCGAGTGGGGCCGCATGGTATCCGCGGGGAGTTCGTTTCTATCGACCCAGTGGTGGGTTCCCACGTTCCCGGCCGTCGCGATTCTTCTGCTGGTGCTCGGGTTCAACCTGCTGGGAGATGCCCTGCGGGACCTGCTCGACCCGCGACTGCGTTGAGGTAAGTAACCGGTCCTGAATGGTTGCGACGCACATGTCGCCCACCGGACATTGACACCGGCTCTTCGGTGCCGCGTTGCGCATATGCCGTGAACTACTCGATGTCGGTGGCGAAGACCACGGGTGGACAGTTGCGTAGACGCGCCATGTAGTAGGCGTCGACGAACTCACCGGCACGAAATGCATACGACCGCAGCGTTCCTTCGATAACGAAGCCGAAGCGCTGATAGAGACGGATGGCGGCCTCGTTGTCGGTGTAGACCTGGAGATCCAGCCTCAGCAGGTTGTACCAGTTGTCGGCCAGGTCCATCAGCGCAGTCATCAGCGCGCTCCCGACGCCGCGTCCCTGGAAGTCGTCATGCACAGCCATGCCAATACCGCCCGCGTGCATGCGGCGCCCTCGGTTGAGGTGGAGCCCCGCATCCCCGACGACTCGACCGTCAATTTCGGCCACGAGCATCCGGTTATTCGCGTCATTGTGGAAGCGTTGCTCCGCATCCGTCAGTGCCCGCATCGGGAACCCGAGCGTCCCGGCGATGACGCGAGGTTGTTTGTGGATTTCAGCAAGCGCAGGGTAGTCACTCGGCTCGAATGCTCGAACGGTGATGTCATTTGCCATGTCACTCTCCCCAGCGTGCGTACGGGACCCAAAATGAGCCGGAATCGCTATTCCTCGATGCCGCTGAGCCAACTGCCTCGCTTCCAATCGTGCTCGTCGAGCTCATGCAGGAATGGCACGACCAGACTGGCCATGGCGTTGACGATGGCCTCTCCTTCGGCAGCGCTCCCGTTCGCGGCCTTGCCGGAATACCCTTTCGGCACGGTACCGCGGAAATTGCCTACCACACTGACTGGGTGTCCCAGCTGCTGATTCGGCTGGTTCACCGCCAGGTCGATCCGCGCGGTCTCAGGAGCGCCGTAGAGAACGAGCGACATCTCTGACTGTCCCGCGTGATCCAGGTCAATGTCCCAGGTTCCTTCCAGCGCGCGCCGTGCCGCTCCCTGCCAGCCGCCGATCATGGCGATCTCAATTCCGTGGTCCTGGTAGAGCGAGCGAGCAGCTGATTCGGCCGGTGGCGGGTTGCCGTCGTGCGCCGTCAAGATGGCAAATTTGCGTATGCCGTGCTGCATGGTCGACTCGATGATGTCGCGAATCATCAGCGACAGCGTCTCCGGACGAAGCGACACCGTCCAGGGGAAGTCGATGTGGTGGAAGCTAACCCCATAGTCGAGCGCGGGAAGCACGATGGTCCGGCCCATCTCACGAGCGATGGCTTCTGCCATCGTTTCGGCACCGATGGTATCGGTGCCATACGGCAGGTGTGGCCCGTGATACTCGGTCGCGCCTACCGGAAGAATCGCCTTATCGAAATTCCCACTGGTGACGTCGTGACCGCTCATGCGTGCCAGACGCACTTCCGGCGTGGTCGGTCTGCTCGGCATATCTCTCCCCTTCCGTGTTCGTGACCACCGGTCGTCGCTGGTTAGAGCAGGTGCTCACCATGCGCGAAGAGTGCGGGCGTGCCGCCAGTGTGCAGGAAGACGACCGAGTCGCTCGGCGAGAACTGGCCCTGCCGGACGTGATCGATGAGCGCCGCCATGGCTTTGCCACTGTAGACCGGATCGAGGAAGATCGCCTCGTTGCGCGCGAGCAACGCGATGGCTTCCAGACAACCTTCCGTCGGCACGCCATAGGCTTCACCCGCATAGTTGTCGTCGTGGACGAAGTCGCGCTCCGTCACGGCGACATCGCTGCCGAGGAGATTCGCTGCCTGATGCACGATCTGTGCGGCCCGCTCCGAGCGTTCGCCGGTACCCGGACTCACGGCCACGCCGTAGACCTGGTAAGGCGCGTTGTACAGCTTGGCTCCCAGAACCAGTCCCGCCTGCGTACCGCGCGAGCCGCTGGCGAAGTAGAGTCGCTTGGGCGCTTCGCCGAGATCGAAGAGCTGACCGACAAGTTCCAGCGTCGCGGCGGCATAGCCAAGGGCGCCCACCGCGTTCGAACCACCGCCGGGAATGATGTAGGGGCGTTCCCCCTGACTTTCGAGCTTCTCGGCGACCTCCTCCATGGCCTCGTCCGCGCTCTTGCCCGCTTCAGGAAGGAGCAGATGAACGTCGGCGTCGAGCAGTCGGTCGAGCAGCAAATTGCCCTGAACGTCTGGATTCTCGGTCTTCGAGGTGAGGACCAGCGCCGAGCGCATTCCGGCCAGGCGGGCGGCCGCGGCGGTCATGCGGGCGTGATTCGATTGAACGGCGCCGGTGGTGATCAGGACGGTGGAGTGCTGCTCCATCGCGTCGGCAACCAAAAATTCAAGCTTGCGTGCCTTGTTGCCCCCGAAGGCTAGCCCGGTGAGATCGTCGCGTTTGATCAGAATGCGTGGACAGCGCTCCGCGCCACCCAGGGCTTCGCGTAGCCGTGGCGCCTCCTGCAAGGGAGTCGGTAGCGTTGCCAGACGAATGCGCGGCTGAGCACCAATCGACATGAGAGTTCCCCTCCATCACCATGATCCGGCTCCGACCCGGAGTAAATCGCGCGGGTAGCGCCGTCAATCTGGTGGCCCACGCAGGGCAACAATGCGGGCTAATCTGGTCCGCGTCAAGGTAAGTTGGATGGTTGCTAGCGTCCTTCGATTATCAGCATATCGCCGGTACTGCTCTCAAGTCGAAGTCGCTTGAGCGGGGCATACTCCGGTGAGTCATAGCAGGCACGCAGTCGCTCCATGCTGGGGAAGCGGATCATCGTAATGGGAGGCAGTTCGAGCTCGCCTTCCAATATCTCGACGGGAGCGGCTATCGCGAGCGTCTCTCCCCCATATTGCTGTATCACTGGGCCAACCGTCTGTGCGTATTCGCGGTTCTTGTCTTCGTCAAGCAATTCTCGGCGCATGTAGATCAGGTAGGCGGTCAACGGTGCCCCTCCTCTGGTTCACGAATATCAAGAGATGCATGTCACTTGGGTGACGTTCGGGTCTGGATCGTTAGTCCAGGTCGTCGACTCGGAAAAGCTCGTGGACCAGGGTTGGCTCGCGGAACCCGAGGCCTTGCGCCAGCTGCGCGTAGGTTGGGTCAGCTGCCGAGGCGGCCTCTTCGTATTCCAGTCGATTGGCGTCTGGGTAGTTGAAGATCATGACGACCAGGTTCATCGGCCCGGCCAAGCCATGCAGAATGCGCGGAACTGCCCAGCCGTGATCCATCCGGTAGGCACGCCATTTCTCAGCTGCTTTTCTGAACTCGGAGAGGTGTCCATAGACCACTTCTCCACGAACGTGAAGCTCAATCGCCATGTTTTACCTTCCAATCCAACCACCGTCAATCATCAGCGGAACGGACTGATCTCAGAAATCGCCGATCTGAACGACTTTGGTCAGCGTGTCCATAGACAGCTGTCGAGGCTCATGATAGAACAAATGTACGAACGGCGCACCAGGTACAGGCGGATTCGCCGGTGAATTCAAGAACACTGCGATCAGGCTCTGAATGAACGACGAGCCGCGATCAGAATACGTTAGCTGAGAAAGGGATGTCCGATGCAGACCCTGCTGCAACTCGCGCGCTACAACGCCTGGGCTAACGAGCGCGTCTTCAACGTCCGCGCCGCAGCTTCGGCTGATCAGTTGAGCGAAGATGAAAAGGGTACCTACGGCTCGCTGGCGGAGACCCTCGCCCACCTGGTCGAGGTCGAGGAAATTTACCTGATCATGCTGCAAGATCAGGACGTCAGCCAGGTGACCGACGATGAAAGCTATATGGAGCATGACACCAATTGGTTCTCGCGGCGCTCAGCCGAGCTTGGCGCGGCCTATCACTCCCTGCTCGAAGCCCGAGAGAACGACTGGCTCGACGAGCAGTTCACCGTCCCCTGGTTTGGCTTTCCCATCTCACGTCGTGACGGGTTGATCCAAGTCTGGATGCATTCGGCGCAGCATCGAGCCCAGGTACTCTCGGTATTGGGCTCGCACGGCGTCGACGTTCCCGACGTGGACTACATCTTCATGCTGTCGTTGGAACATGAAGGTAGCAAATGATGACCAGACTCCTCATGGCCGAAGAGAGAATGTAACCGCGAGGTGTCGTTCTGGGCGGTGACCAGGGAGACCGAGTCATGAATCGGGAGACATGACGATTGGTCATGCTGAGCGACGCGTAGTCGAAGGACGTCTTCGTTCATGATCGGTCATCCATTGGAACAGATGGGGAGATGCTTTGCTCTACCCTCAGCATGACCCAGGGACGGTGTTGCCATGCGAATGGTACAGCCTCATTGGTCGCCATGCTGACGACGACTGGGCAATGACGTCGGATCAGTCCTTGCCGCTGCCATACGGCCCCATTTGCGCTTCAGTGAACGCGTCAGGGCTCTGCTTGTCACGCAGCAGGACAATCGGTGCAGCCACACCGAGAATGGCGAACGCCAACAGGCAGCCAAAGCCTTTACCCCAGTCCGAGCGACTGATAGGTCCGTCCTCTTGCACTGCCCGAACGTAGGCGATGCCGAGCGGCACATGGAGCAAGATAGCGGTCAACGCCCCGGGCGCGTACGTGTATTTGCTCTCTCCGATGCGCGCTCGTCGCGGGAAGACGATCCCGTGGAAGACTGCTTGTCCAATGCCAAAGAAGACAGTTCCCAGTCCGAGCGATTTCTTCTCAGGAAAGACGGCCGGAGCAATGTAGGCGGGATAGGCAATGATGGTGTTGATCCACATCGACGAGTTGGTGTTGAGGGGATAGTTCCGCGGGCTGTCGCTGTGGCAAAGTCCGCGGTTGAGTTGACCCGGGAAGTAGCCGGGAAACTCGTACTCCTCAAACTGGTGGAGCAACAACGCACCGAAGTTGAGCAGCGTGAGAAGTTGCGGCTTCGACATCTTGCGGCCCCACAGAGCGGAGACACCGCCGATGGCCAGGGAGAGGACCGCGCCGGCGCGTGGCCATTGCGTTCGATAGGTGCTCACCGAGAAGCTTCGCACGCTGATTTCCTTTTCGTTGCCGGTTTGGCCTTTGCTCATCCACTTCCCCAGGATTGCAGACGATCATGGCGCAATGCGATCGCATTCGCCGCATCCTAGATTAGCATCGGATTCTTCGACTGAACCGACCAATTGAGCTAGCTGTGCGAGCTCAGGAAATTCGCCGTGTGCGCTAGTTGCGCTGAATAGCCCATCTCGTTGTCGTACCAGGCCGCTACCGAGACGAGTGAGCCATCCAGTACCTGCACCAGCGGCAGATCGACGATCGACGTATGCGTGTCGCCCACGATGCGGGCGGACGACCATTCCTCCTCCAGCACCTCCATCACACCCTTGAGCGGTGCCTTGTTGGCGGCTTCCCGGAATGCGTCGCGAATCTCATCCGCCGTCGCCTGCTTGGCCACTACCGCGTTGAGTTCGGCGATGCTTCCGGTGCGGGTCGGTACGCGATAGGCCTTGCCGGTGACGTTCAAATCTTTCCAGATGAACTGCAGCGCTCGCGCCGCTCCAGATGAAGACGGAATGATGTTCTCGGCGGCGCCCCAGGAGTCGCGCATGTCCTTCATCGGCTGATCGGTCAATGCCTGCGAATTGGTGTAGGAGTGCACGGTCGAGAAGAACGCACGCTGAATCCCGAAATTCTCCAGCACCACCTTCACCACGGAGGCGAGCGCGTTGGTGGTACAGCTCGCCATGCTGATGATGTGCTGGGTCTCTGGATCAAACCGATCGAGGTTGATGCCGGGCAACAGCACGGCGTCGGCGTCTTTCAGCGTCTTCGGTGCCGCGCTGACCAGCACCCGCTTTGCGCCGTTGTCAAGGTGTGGCTGAGCGCCCGAGCGAACCGTCGCGCGGCCGGTGCAATCGATCACCAGATCCACGCCGAGCTTGGACCAATCGGGCAGCGACTGGCTGGAGTTGATGTATTTGATCTGCCGCCCGCCGATGGTGATGGTGTCGTCGGTGGCCGAGACATCTTCCGGCCACAGTCCATAATTGCTGTCGGCCTTGAATAGCTGCGCGAACGCGTGCGCGTCGCGGATGTCCGAGATCGAGACAGGAGTGAAGAGGTTCTGCTTGAGCGCCTCTTTGAGTGCCGAGCGACCGATGCGTCCAAATCCGTGAATCGCGATACCTGCCATGGTCGGCGTCTCCTCTTGCGGTTCAGTGCGTACGTCAATGCGATACCAAAATGCGGTCCGTATCAGGTGCAGGTCATCCACAGCATGCTGTATTCCAGGTGCACGTGCCGGGAGCATCGAGAGAACGGGAGCAGTGTGTTACACGTCTGGCTCGAAGCGTTCCTGGCCCAATTCCAGAGGACGGGATGTAGTTCGACCGGAGCGAATCCCAGATTCGTCGTGACACGTCGCGCCAGATCTCCTCGACTCGTGCCGGTGACACTCTATCGCGCGCGCCAGACCGAGTCGTGCAGTGCTCTTGATGACGTTGCTGTCGGGGATGATCGAAATCTGATCGAGATTCGTCAGCCGAACGTCGGTGAAGCGCGACAGGATGAAGAGCCAGTAGTTGGAGAGCTTGCGTCCGCTGAGGTACGGAAACAGATGTTTCTTGTCTCGTTGGAGTAGTTGAATGACCGGTGGCACGTTGAACGCACCTTCGGCCAATACGTTCTTCGGATCCCCGTCGTAGTGGTTGGCGAGTGTGAAGCAGATGGTGACCCAGATCTTTGGGTGGCGATTGAACTGTAACGCCAACCTATGCTTGATCAGATCGTGCTGAATGACGTCGAGCTCACGCTCGCAGACGGCTTCAGGCATGAAGAGATAGCGGCAGTCTGGGTCGTTGAAGGTGTCCAGCGCACTACGCCAGAGCGCGACTGAGCTGCGTCGGAAGTTCAGGCAGCAGGCGAGCGTGAAGTAGAGATAGTTTTCCCGGCTCCCAAGCGGTAGGTCTGGATGCACTTCGTGCTCGCTGGGAACCGGAATCATCCCCTGCTGAAAGAGGTCGTACAGCCGCCGGATGCGGTTGAGTTGGGATTCGTCGATGGCGATTGATTTGGTCATGGTGGCCCTCACCCCCTGCCACCCTCATCCCCCGGCCCTTCTCCCGCCAAGCAGGAGAAGGGAGGAGGTTGGACGGTCTAGACCGCGAGTCCTTCTCCGGTGAAACAGGAGAAGGTGGCGCCGCAGCGCCTGATGAGGGCCGCTCTCTACTTCTTCGCCACGGCCTCCTGGATGCGCTGCGCGGTGATGGGCAGCGTCGAAATTCGAGCACCGGTTGCGTCGGTGATGGCGTTGGCGACGGCCGCGGCGGTCGGGATGACCGGTGGCTCACCGACACCCTTGGCACCGTATGGCCCCGCCTTGGAGGCGAGCTCGATCAAATTCACTTCGATCTCCGGCACCTGTTCGGCCTGTGGCAGGCTGTAATCCATCAGGCTTGGATTGAGAGGCTGTCCGTTGGTGTCGTAGACCAGACCTTCGTGCAGCGCCCAGCCGATACCCTGCGTCGCACCGCCCATCACCTGGCCGGTGACCAACGCCGGGTTGAGCGCCGTGCCGACGTCCTGCGCCACGATGAGCTTGTGCAGATGGACCTCACCGGAGTCCGGATCGACGTGCAGTTTAACCATCTGAGCCGAGAAACCTGGCGCACGGTCTTGCACGGCCGACTTGCCGTTGCCGTAAACCGGCTCGTACTTGCCGCCGAAGGTCATACTCAACGCGGCAACGTCGCCCAGTGACATCGTCTTATCCGGCGCGCCCTTGACCTCGATCTGCCCATTGCGCATCACCAGGTCTTCCGGCGCCACCTCGAGCTCGGTCGCGGCGATTGCCAGCACCTGGCGCTTGGCGTCCTCGGCGGCGGCACGCACGGCGGGTCCCAGCGTGTAAGTGATCTTGCTGCCACCACTCATGCCGGTGTACGGGGCGCTGTCGGTGTTACCGGTAACGATCTTGACTTTGTCGACCGGCACGTCGAAGACCTCGGCGGCAATCATAGCCATAACGGTGTTGGTGCCGCTAATGTCGACTGATCCGAGCGCAAGCGAGAGGGTGCCGTCGGTGTTGACGCGCATATTCGCGGCACATGGCTCGATGCCTCCCGGCCAGCCACCCACCGCGACGCCGATGCCGACGTTGGGTTCCTTGCCGCGCTCCTGCCACATCGGCTGCTCGCGCATCTTCTCGAGTACTTGCTTCAGTCCGATGGCGGGCCATGGTGTGTTGTTCGGCTGAGGATCACCCTCGACCGAGCAGCTGTGCAGGCGGAACTCGAGTGGATCCCAGTCGAGTGCACGCGCCATCTCGTCGACCTGCTGATCGATGGAGAAGGTGGCCTGTGGCGCGCCGGGCGCACGATAGGCTCCGACACCTGGCTTGTTGGTCAAGACTTCGTAACCAACTAGATCCAGATTCTCGCAACGGTAATAGCCGCCCATCGCCATCAGGGCGACGTTGACCGGCGTACCGGAGTAGCAGCCGGAGTCGAACACAACCTTGCCCTGAATAGCGGTGATCTCGCCATTCTTCTTGGCACCGGTCTTCAAAGTCATGACCGAGCCGGGGGCGGGAGTCGCCAGTACAAACTCTTCCATGCGGGTGAGAACGATCTTGACTGGCCGATGGGTGCGCAGCGCCAGCGTGCCGGCCAGCGGCTCGAGTAGGACGGTCTTGCCACCGAAGCCGCCACCGACCTCCATCGGGATGACGGTGACCTGGTTCTGTGGCAGTCCGAGCGTATCGGCGGTCATGTTGCGCGCATAGAACTGGCCCTGCGTCGCCGTGTAGATGGTCAGGTTTCCGAGCGGATCTGGTACTGCAGTCGTCGCATGCGGCTCGATATACCCCTGATGGACGAAGGGAGTGACGTAGGTGCGCTCGATGACGATGTCCGCCTCGGCGAAGCCCTTCTCGACGTCACCGCGTTTGAAGGCGAGCGCGTTGGTGACGTTCGGTCCAAGCTCTGAGGTATCGAGTTCCTGTCCGCCCGAGACCGTGGCGTGTGCCTGTGCTTCGGCCGATCCGCCCTCCTGGCCGGACTCTCGAATCGGCGGCGCGTCTCGTTTCATGGCTTCGATTGGGTCGACGTTGACGCCCAACGGTTCGTATTCCACGCTAACCAGCGATGCCGCCTCCGTGGCGGCGTCTTCGCTGTTGGCCAGAACAACGGCGACTGGTTGTCCATAGTAGACGACCTTGTCACGGGCGAGCATGGCGCGGGCACGCTCGGATGGTTCTGGACCGCTCGGGATCAGGTCTTTGCCGGTCAATACGTCGATGACGCCTGGAACAGCCCTGGCGGCGCTGGTGTCGATACTCTTGATGCGGGCATGCGCCTGATAGGACGTCGTCAGCCGGGCGTGAAGCATACCCGGCAGGTTGAGATCTGCGGTGAAGCGGGTCTGCCCGCGGACTTTCTGGGGCGAGTCGATCCGTGGGATCGGTTGCCCGATCGTGGTGGTGGCTGCCATCTTCCCTCCTTGGTTATCGTTTGCGTCACGCGTCTGCTATCTTCCGCTGACACGGTTGTGTTCGTCAAGAGTTGGGCTTCGGGGTGCCATGGGTCGGGCTGTCCCGCACCTGTGCCCGGATCCGCATGAATTGAGCGTCACAGGCCTGAACCTCGACATCGGATTCATCCGGGTCATGCCGGATGTGGCGCGAGTCGGTGTTGCCAGCTTCTGTCCACTGCGGTTAACGACCATGACGCCCGCGTCATTCCGGGCTTGGTGATTTTCGGCGATCGAGCTGGATTACCGGGCGTATGATGAAGTCGTGAACCGGTGACTTCGTGTCCTGGGCCGGGGTTTGCGATGAAAGTAGCGAGCAGGAAGCGCTCCAGACCCCAAGGGCAGCTGCGGTTCCAAACGACCATGGAGTCGAACGCATGAGTAAGATCGTTGCTGAATCTCATTTGCCAGATGTGGTCCATCCACATGCACAGGTCGTGGCGCGGCGCTGGCATCTTCCCGTGGAACGACTCGCGTATCTCGATGACCCGGATCAGATCGATGAGATCGCCGAGATCATGGTGCGACGCCGGGAACGCTCTCGCCAGACGAAGTTGCGTCTCTACTGGTCCCTCTTCTATGGAGGAACGGGATTGTTGCTGGTGACCGGACTCCTATTCAGTCTGATTCTTGTCGCCGTCGCGATCCTGTGGCTCATGGCGATGATCGCGGTCGGCTTCGTGCTGCTGAAGCCTGCGGAGTAAACGGGTCGCACCACGCAGTTCGTGGTTCCAACACGACAATCTGGAACGGTCGGACTTGATCTGAAGACAACCGGGTGGCATCGAGGCTCGGTGCCACCCGGTTGCTTCGGCCCGGCCGTTTCACGCGACCGGCAGGATACCTATTGGATCTTCTCTAACTTCCCAGAGCCGCCTGCCATGCCGACAGCACGTTTGCAGGCGTGAACGGAATCTCGCGCAACCGCACCCCGATCGCGAAGTAGATAGCGTTGCCGATAGCCGCCGCGATCGGCTCCGAAGCCGGCTCACCCGCGCCCCAGGCCGGCTGCGTGGGCTGGTCGAGCAGGACGACCTGGATGTCAGGCACCTCGTTGAAATGGAGAATCTGGTAGCTCGGTCCGCTCTGATATTTGATGCTCCACGTGTTCTCCGTCGGGACACCCGCCCACGTCAGGCTGGTGACGCCGTTAGCGTCGAAGAGCACCTCTTCCTTCAGCGTTCGGCTGGTGGCCTGGATCACGTTGCCCTGGATCTGATTGATGAGCCCATTCGGGTTGATGATCAGGCCGCAGTCGTGTGCCACGATGACCTTGGTGACTTGCACCGTGCCGTCCGAACCAACCGCTACCTCGGCGTAGGCACCGACGTAGGCCAGGCTGTTTTCGTACTGCACATACGCCAGACCGCGCCCATGTAGCGGAGCGGTCGGTATTTGCGCCGCTGTCGTCGGCCATGGCAGTTGCTGCCAGTTGGCCGACGATGCCACCTTGTTCAGCACGGCGAGGCCGCGCGAGTCACCACTCAGGTACTTCCGGCGGAAGGCGAGCGGATCGGCGCCCGCCGCCATGGCCATCTCGTCCATGAACGACTCGTTGGCAAACGTATTCGAGAAGCCACCGAGCGTGCGCATCGCCGTGGTGCGTGGTAGCACGCTTGTCGTAGTGTACTTGCTGTTGCTGTCTATCTCGTAAGATTTGACGGCATTACCGGTAACAAGATACGGAAAAGAGTAGTTAACCAGGCTATTCCTACCACCGAGATTACCTTCTGAGAGAATCGCAGCAGGACCTTGCGGCGTGAAGCCAAGCTCCTGTCCAGCGAGCAGGTTGCCGGCTAGACCACCCGGACGCGAAGAGTGGGCCTGGGTCCAGAAATCATGCTGCCAGGCGGCCACGTTCCCAGTTGAGTCTAGCCCGCCTTGCATCGTGGTGGACCATCGCCGGGCCGAGAGGCTCCCAGCCGTGCTCATCCGGGCGCATCCACTGCACGCGAACCGGAGCGCCGACAGCCTGAGACATCAGTGCCGCATCAGCAGCCGCATCGTCCGCGCCATTGTGCCCGTAGCAGCCGGACGCTTCCACGTAAATTACGTGCACCGACGCGGTCGGCAGACCGAGCAGTTGGGCTATCGCACCCTGCAATTGGTAGACGCCCTGCGTGCCGGACCAGATAGTGGCCTGAATTCCTGTAATCGGATCGGGTGCGCTCTTCACATCGGCGACGCCACAGGACGGGCCAATCGCGGCGTGCATTTGGTAGGGAGTGAAATAAGTCGCATTCAACGTCTGCGCCGCATCCACCAATCCCGAGGCGGCGTCACCCTGACTGCCGACTGTGCTGGTGTCAAACACGTTCGCCGAGGCCTGGAGCGCCGTCTTCAGGGAGGTGTGGTCCGGGTCCGTGCCGTCCTCCGTGGCTACGAGCGGAGTACCTTCAATCCAGGTTACGTCCAACTGACTCGCCGCCTGAATCGCCGCCCAGTCGTCCGTGGCCACGACGCCAACAAAGTTTCCGGTGGAGACGATCTGAGGGGAACCGGCGAGATCTGAAGGTAACGTCGGCGTCCCCGTAAGCGTGGCGTTACGCCCAGATGGGCGTACTACGCGGCCATGCAGCATGCCAGAGACGACCACATCCTGCACGTAGCTGAACTGTCCAAAGATCTTGCCCGGCAGGTCTACTCGCGGGATCGACTGACCAACAACGTCATAGTCGACAGGGTTCTTGAGCTTGACGTTCGGATTCGCCGCCAGTTGGATCTGCTGCTGGCTGACCAGCTGGCCATAGGTGAGTGCGCGATTGTAGGTTATGCCCGATGCCGATCATGCCGTTCTTCGCGCGCAGGGACGGCATCGCCACACCGATCTGCTGCGAGGCAAGCTGCAGCAGTTCCTGGAAGGCCGTCGCCGCGGCCTGTCGCAGTTGCACACCACCTTGATAGATCGTGTTGCTGCCTGCCGTGTAGCTTTGGTTCGGCGTCAGCGAGGTATCGCCTTGCACGAAGCGGACGATGTGGGAGAAATCCAGATACAGTTCCTCAGCCACGATCTGGCTCAGCGCGGTCTCCACGCCGGTACCTAGTTCGACCTTGCCACAGTAGACCGTTACCCCGCCGTTGACGTCGATCGCGAGCCAGGCGTCCCCGCTGCTGGAGTCGTCGATCGTGAGCACGGGGTCAAGCGGACGCGTTTGTGACCGGGCTGGCTGCTGCCGGAGTCGCGGAAGTCAGAACGCTCGCGATGGCCGGAGCAAAGCTAAACCCGACGACAAGCGCCCCTGATTTGGACAGAAAACTCCGCCGGTTGAATTTCTTGTCGAGCATCTACGCCATCTCCTTCGCGGCTTCTTGAATGGCGCTGACGAAGCGCGTGTGGGCGCCGCACCGGCAAAGATAGGGTGTCGGCGTTGTCGTTCCTTCGATAGGGTTGTAGAAGCTGCGATTTGAAAGAAAATCCTCCACTTCGGCTACCGTGACATTATTGAGATCAGGAGGAGCGGGATTAGATTGATCTGTGCCTGTGAGCCAGGCGTGAGCGCCCATGATCATCGCGTTGGCGCAGTAGGCGCACTGACCGGCCTGCTGGTCGATGAACGCCTTCTGTAACGGATGTGGGTTTTCGGGTGTACCAATACCTTCCAGCGTCGTGACGGGAATCGGGTAGTCCGTCGCAAGGCCAAACAATGGCAGAAACTCGAGCAGGAGTTTGATCGTTGCCTGGCACGAGCGGGCGGCTAATCCTAAAATATTGGTTTCGCATGCCCCGCATTGACCGAACCCACAGCCGAACTTGGGACCTTTCAGTCCGAAATACTGCGGATCCCGCAGCACGTAGAGAAGCGGGATGCTGCCATCCGGTACAGTGATCGTCGTGGGCCCACTATTGTTCACGTCAAGTGTGATAGTGGCTGGCGTCGGTGCTGCCATTCATTGCTCCTATACTTCAGTACTGTGTATGCAGAAGATGCATATATCTTCACTCAGATGTATCTGCTCGCACGGCGTACGAAGCGCCGTGCGACCTTTTCGAAGCGGCTTGCCCCCCTCCTGGTGGATTGCACTCTGACCCGCTCAATGGAGTCATCGACAGGCCGTCCGGATTGACTCCTTCTCCGCCTACTCGGGCTGGATTTCGCCGTTCCGCGGTCGCGAGGGACACGTCGGTCAGCGGGACAAGACCAGCCGGATGTGTGTCATCACCCCCCATACGGGAACTCCGCTGGCACGTTTTCGATGTGGAATGCTGTTCGGAAATGAAGAATCAAGAGGACTGTAGACGGGATTCCGGCGGTGCACATCGTAGGAACTGCTTAACTTTGCAGGGTATTGTGGGCGGCGAGTTCTAAGTAGTTCTACCGGGGTGAGGTCAGAGTGCTGCTACCAACTGAGTGGACAACCCCTGGGTGCGGCCTTAATCCGAAGGACTGCAGGTGAATTGAACCCAAGGAAGGTGACGGCAGAGTATCAGTCGGCCGTGCGACCGCCATCGACGTAGAGGGTCTGGCCCGTCACGAAGCGGGAGGCGTCCGACGCCAAAAAGAGGACTGCGGCCGCCGATTCCGCTGGTGTGGCCAGGCGTCCCATGGGGATGTCGCGCACGATCTCCTCGCGCTTTCCCGGTTCCTCCAGATAGCGACTTGTCAGGGGGGTCTCCGTGTAGGCTGGGCCGACGGCATTGACCGTCACGTTGAAAGGTGCCCATTCGACTGCCAGTGTTTTGGTCAGCACGGCCAGTCCACCCTTGGACGCGCCATAGGGTGCCAGGTTCGGGTGGCCGACCAGGCTGGAGACCGAGGAGATGGTCACCACCTTGCCATAGCGTTGCCCAACCATGATACGCCCGGCCGCCTGTGTCACGTGGAAGACGCCGGAGAGGTTTACGGCCAGGACTCGCGCCCACTCGGCTGGGTCGAAGTCCAACGCGGGCTTGCGAATGTTGATCCCTGCCGCGTTGACCAGAATATCCAGACCGCCCAACTGCTCGGCCGTCCAGGCGACGCACTGCTGCGCCGAGATCGGATCGCTAACGTCGACGGTGGTGGCGTAGGATTCTCGGTCATGCTGGCGCGCGGCTTCCGCTGCTTGCTCGGCCAGATGCTTCGAGAGATCCGCTGTCACGACGTTCGCGCCGAACTCGGCCAGCGCTGCGACGCACGCGTGCCCGATGCCGCCGCAACCAACGACCAGTGCGCGTCGCCCGGTAAGATCGAACTGTGCGCGATAGCTCACTCGCGGTTCCTCGTTCATCGACTCGGTCCCGGCGACTGATCTCTTCGCGGGCTCATATTGTTGAGCGTTTCCACCACCTCAGTACCAGTTACACGCGCGCCATGTGGCGTGCCGCCTGGGATGATGGCCACGTCGCCGACGCTAAGCGTCGCGATCTCATCGGCAACGTTGAACTCGATTTCACCACTCAGCACCGCCGTGATCTGCTCCTGCGGATGCTGGTGGATCGGGAAGACGGAACCGGGCTGGTAGACGTAGCGCACGAGCGTCTGACGTTCACCCTGCACCACCTGACGTGTTATCCCTGGATAGACCTCTTCACTTGGGACCTCATTCCAGTTCACGTGGCTGGCCCTTTCGGTCATCGTGTCCCACATCAAATGCTTGAGCGTCGGCAACAGGTTAGGATCGTCATGCCAGGGATTTGCACCACTCATCTGTCGTTCCCCGGAAATCTCGAATGAAGCCTGGGTCGCTCTGCGCCCACCAGGTCTCGATTGAAACGCGAATGCCCCAGAACCTAGGACAGATGCTTGGATGGTCAGCCAGGTACCCAGGATGGAACGTCGTCGGTGTTGCTGGTCAGATCGAGCGGAGCCGTACCGAGGAGGTCCGCCACCTTCTGGCTGAGCTCGTCCATGGCTGGTTTCTGAAAGCCCATGGCTTGCCAGACGACCGTGCCTGACTGGTCGATGAGATACATCGTCGGTGTCGCCATGATGTCGAACGCGCGTGAGACGGCCCAGTCATCATCGTCGACCAGCATCGGGAAGGAGACTTCGGTACGGCGTGCGAATGAACGGGTGACGTTTGGGGAATCCTGCGCGATACCCCAGACGGTGATCGTCTCCGGGAACGCCTGATGGACCTTTTCGAGGAAAGGGAAGGCGGTCTTGCTTGCCTGGCAGGAAGACTTGTAGATGCCAATCAGCACCGGCCCGTGCTTCAGTGCGTCGGTCAGGTTGTGTGGCTGCTCATCAGCCGCATCCCTCAGCGTGAATGTCGGCGCCTGCGCACCAGCTTCAACTGGCATAGCTCCTCACTCCTCTCGCTTCCCCAAGCGCGAACGCAATTACTGCATTACACGCCTCGAACGTGTCTCGCGTTCCACCAGTATCGATCAACCGAAATTCGGTAGGCCAATTCCCGTGACCTCACGCACGCGCGCCATCTTGGCCGTCGCCATGGAGCGGGCCTGCTCGGCTCCCTCGCCGAGAATACGCACGACCTCTTCCGGGGCTTCGGTTAACTCCTTGAGGCGCTGCTGCAGTGGGGCCAGAGTATCGACAACCACGTCGGCGAGATCACTCTTGAAGGCACCGTAGCCCTTCCCGGCGTAGCGCTCTTCGATCTCCGAGATCGGATCGCCCGACATCAGCGAGTAGATCGTCAGCAGATTCGAGATAGCAGGCTTGTTATCCTGGTCGAAGCGAACTTCGGCTCCGGAGTCCGTCACGGCGCGCCGAATCTTCTTGCGCATTTCGCTCGGCGAGTCGTGCAGTTCGATGCGCCCACCTGGGCTTGGGTCGCTCTTGCTCATCTTCTTGAGCGGATCCTCGAGCGACATGATGCGCGCCCCTACCGGCTTTATGTCCGGATCGGGTACGACGAAGGTCTCGCCGAAGGTATTGTTGAAGCGGATGGCCACATCTCGCGTCAATTCGACGTGCTGCTTCTGATCTTCACCCACGGGCACCAAATCGGTGTCGTACATCAGAATGTCGGACGCCATGAGGACCGGATAGACAAAGATGCCGGCGCCAACGCGATCGCTCCCGCGCGACTTCTCTTTAAACTGGGTCATGCGACTCAGTTCGCCAAAGGTCGCCATGGTCGTCAACGTCCAGGTAAGCTCGGTATGCTCACGAACGTCGGACTGCACGAAGAGAATCGATCGCGCGGGATCGATACCCGATGCCAGGAGGATGCTGGCCAGTTCGAGATTGCGGTTACGCAGTCCGCTCGCCTCATACGGGAGTGTCATGGCATGCAGATCGACGATGCAGAAAATGTTGTCGTAGAGATCTTGCTGGTTCACCCAGTTGCGGATGGCACCGAGGTAGTTGCCGAGGTGAATTCCCCCGGTGGGCTGAATTCCGGAAAAGACACGCTTGCGCCGATCCGCCATCGGTGACTCCAGTTCGTTCATATCGCACTCGCCGGTCGTGAGCGCGTACGTTGTGGGAACGCGGCAATGCGAGATCGAGTCTAACTGGAGAATCGTAGCACATACACGGTCTCAGATCCGTTGCCGCGTAAGCCGCCAGCGCGGCGTTGGGTATACTCAGAGCGCGGGATGGAAGAGCAGGATCGTGAGGAGAGGAATGCATCCTCTTGGCACGATACAGACGTATATTGAAGTGCATCGTGCTCGACCAGCTACGCTGCACGAGTAGCGGCTGGTATGGACGCTGACCTTCGGCAGCTTGAAGATGCTGAGCTCGTTCGGCGCATGAGCGATGGCGATGTCGCGGCGTTGGAGGAGCTCTATACCCGCTATGCCCGCGCGGTCTACTCCTTTGCGGTGCGTATCGTCGGGGACGGGCTGGTGGCCGAGGAGATTCTCCAGGAGTCGTTCACGCGTGCCTGGCAGCAGGCGGGACGATTCGAGCTGGCGCGTGGGAGTTTTGCGAGCTGGTTGCTCAGCATCACGCATAACCGTGCGATCGACGAGCTCCGCAAGCGTCAGCGACGTCCAAAACGGGCCGATTCGGTCGACATCACCGACGTTCTTCGGGGTGAGGTCGATACGACCGCGGATGTGGAAGAGGCCGCCGAGCTGGATGAGCTGCGTGATCGGGTTCGCGCGGCGATGGACCAGTTGCCTGATCCGCAGCAGCGAGTGATTGAGTTGGCCTACTTCGAGGGGCTTACGCAACGGGAGATCTCCGCGTTGCTCAATGAGCCGCTCGGCACCGTGAAGACGCGGATGCGACTGGCGATGCAGAAGCTGAAGGACTACCTGGGCACGGAGGAGGGCGCGCGCAACTGATGCTGGAGGATGATTCCCACATCGGTGAACTAGCGGCTCCATATGTTCTCGGAGCGCTCGAGCCTGACGAGGTTGAGCAGGTCGAGTTGCATCTGATGGTGTGTGCCGATTGCCGTCAGCTCATTGAAGCCGAGCGTGAAGTCGCCAATCTTCTCCCCTTCCTGGCGGAGCCGCTGCCCGTTCCAGCACGCGCACGTCGCTCGCTCCTCGTCGGCATCCGATCCGATCAAGCCGACGACGCGCCTACGACGATCACCCCGGTGCCTCGTTCGCGACTCGCCACGATTCTCACCCGAGCTGGCTGGGCGGCCGCCGTGGTGGCGGCGGTGATGGCTTTGTTCTTGGCCTGGAACAGCTCTCAGATGCAGGATCAGGTCAAGAAGAAGAACACCGAGCTGACGGTGATGAAGGAGAACCAGCAAACCATTGCCCAGGTGGTGAGCGGTCCGGATGGCTTCGTGACCAATTTGCAGGGGACAGGCATCGCCGCCGGTGCTCAGGGCGGGTTGATCATGAACCCGACCAAGAATGCCGCATTGTTGGCGGTCGAGGGCCTGCCGAAGCCACCCACTGGTCACGTGTATGTCGTCTGGATGACGCGTGGTACTGAGCACGTGAACGCGGGCGTGCTGCCTGTTGACAGCCAAGGGCACGGCACCCTCTACATCACCATGCAGCAGGCGTTGTCTAGCTTCGACGGGCTTCTCGTGACCGAGGAGACCGAAGCCCAGGTATCAACTCCGTCTGGCACACGGATGCTCGCCGCCCGCGTCGGAAACTGACCCCCACCCTCACCATGGTACCGGTACCCCAATACCTGCGAGGATAGCCCATAGCTTCGTCATGGTGCACTCGCGCTGTCGCCGTTCCGGCGGTTGCCCCGCTTGCCGCCGATGGCCGTCACTGCTCGTGGTGCTTCCCGTCGTGAGCTCGATGCGCGAAAAACCGCGTGCCGTCAGGAATTTCTCGCCCTCGTTCCACAGCCGCACGCCCTCTACCAGGAGGTAAATCTGCCCCATTTGCCGTCCTCAACGACCGGGAAATGGCGTTCCAAAGTCAATTCATGTCCTCGTTCTCCGAGATGCATAGTACTAACGTCCCTAAATTCCTAAGACAGAGGTCCGTTGTGGTACTGGGGTTGGGCCAGTACATTCTAGCTATAGGAAGGGCTATGACCCCCCTTGATGGTGACCCTCGGGGACGGTGAGCGCGACGATTTACGTCGAATTTGGCACGTGCACCAGTCCACTCGCCGAGCGGTTCCCGCGGACAGGGAGTAACAGGAAAGGCTACCGAGCAGACAATTCGACACCGTCACACGCAATACGTGGGCGGTTGACGCGATAGCACGGAGCGTGATGGCCAGACGGTCCGCCTCGAAGAAAACAGGTTCTCGAAAGAAGAACCGCCTGGTGGTATTCGCCACGGTTGTGGTGGTCGTACTGGCGAGCCTGTGTATCGGCGCGGTATTCATGGTGCTTCTGCTCGGTCCGCTGATTGTGCTGGTGGTTGCGCTGACGCTCGTCGGAGCGGTGTATTCCTGGCGCTATTTTCGAGATCCGGCAGGCTGGCGTAACACAATTATTGGATTTCTGGCGGCGATCGGGGTGGCGGGCTGGCTTGGCCTGGAACGGCTGGGGCAGATCGTAAATCGACCGTCGGGTGAGGAACGGAAGGAAGAGCAAGTGGCGGAGACCGAAGTGCTGGTCCAGGCGGTTCAAGATCCTTTGACGACGCTTCCGAACCGGACGCTCTTGCTCGACCGGCTGGAGCAAGCGCTGGCGCGCGCCACGCGCCTCGGACGACCGGTTGCCGTGCTGTTTCTCGATCTCGACAATTTCAAGGAGGTAAATGATACCCTGGGGCATTCGGCGGGAGATCACCTGCTGATTTCGGTCGCGGCCGTGCTCGAAGCATCCATGCGTGCGAGCGACACGGCGGCTCGCTTCGGTGGTGATGAGTTCGTCATCCTGCTGGAGGACATGCGCGATCCGATCGAGGCCAATCTAGTGGCGCACCGCATCATGGATGCGCTGGCAATGCCATTCTCCTTTGGCGAGCGCGAGGTAATGGTGACCGCCAGCATCGGCATCGCGATCAGCAGTTCTCCGCTCGATCGTCCGGAAGAACTGCTGCACAACGCCGATGTGGCGATGTATCGGGCGAAACATGGCGGCAAGAATCGCATCGAGATCTTCGACGCCGAGATGAATCGCGAAGTGCAGGAGCGGCGTAAGCTGGAACAAGACCTGCGCGTCGCCCTCGACCTCAATCAGTTTCAGATCTACTACCAGCCGAAAGTCATTCTCGACAGTGGCGCCATCGTGGGGGTGGAGGCACTGCTGCGCTGGGAGCGGCCGGGTTACGGGTTGGTCTATCCGGCCGACTTCCTGCCTCTCGCCGAAGAGACAGGTTTGGTCGAGCGTATTGGAGATTGGGTGCTGACCGAGGCTTGCCGCCAGGCGTATCGTTGGCGCTTTGCCGACCCCGCGCCCCTGGTCTCGGTCAATCTCTCTCGGCGCCAATTCTTTTCGCCAGACCTGATCGGGAAGGTCTCTCAGGTATTGGATCGGACCAAGCTCGATCCTCGCACACTGGGGTTGGAGGTAGCCGAACCGGTAGTCATGCAGGATCCGGATCGTTCCATGGTGATCCTGCAGACGTTGAAGGACCTCGGCGTCAAGATCGTGGTCGACGATTTCGGAGCGTCATCGTCATCGCTGCGGTACCTGAGACGTTTGCCAATCGACTGCCTAAAGATCGATCGATCCTTCATGTCGGGGCTGTCGCACGATTCGGAAAACTCGGTCATCGTCTCAACGTTGATCACGCTCGCGCACTCGCTCGGCCTGCGCGTTGTTGCCGAGGGTGTGGAGACCGCGGCCCAGGCCGGCTGGCTCCGTGACATCAATTGCGATCTAGCCCAGGGCTACTATTTCGCCAAGCCTTCTGGCAGCCGCATGACTGCGCTCCTGTTCGAGAACGACATCTCCTGGCTCTTCGAAGACGAGCCTGGTCTGCCGGCGTTCTAGGCAGATTGAGAATCGAACGCATCGCGTTGACCTTACTGTTGGCGGAATTCGGGCTGTGAAATTGACTCTCGACCATCCACCGTGACCCGAATCTGCCACTCGTCGCTTTGAATCATCGTACTCTGCATCTCGACGTTTATTCAGTTGAGATGCCGCGTGAGGATTGCGGCATACGTGTGGCGTAAGCGACGCAAGACTCAATGACCCCAACATTTCCCTACTCCGTATCGTTTCCTTCGGGACCTGCCTCCTGCCGGTCAGGACTCCTTGGGGGTGCTGCTTCGCGTTCCCTCACGGCACAATACCTAATATAAGTTCGGTAGGTTCAATTAGCCTGGAGTGGAGTCGCAATGGTTGCCTCAGGTACTTTCCACACCACGGATGCTCGTGCCACGCTGATCGTCGAACTCATGCAGACCGCGCTCCATGCGGATGGTGTCCCTAACGCGGTTGAGCCCATTCTTTCAAGCCTGGTGCGTGAGACAGCCGCTGACGGTTCCGCTTATTTTCAGCGAGGTGGTCCGGTCTTTCATGCTCGATCGGCATCCGGCGTCATGCCCGAAGGTCCGACTATGCAAGCCATTCTGGTTCATGGGCTGCCAAGGGAGACTCCGCTGATGGTCGCGCTGGAGCAGGCCACGTCTCCACTCTTTATCGACAACGCCGCCGCTGAGGTGGTCGCGACTGGCTTTCCCGAACTGGGCGTGAAGAGTTTGGCGGCCGCTCCGGTGCGCTCTTCGGACGGTTCACTCATTGGCGCCTTCCTGATGCATACCTTCGAACCGCATCATTGGTCCGAGCATGAGGCGGCACTGGTAGCCGCGGTGGCTGGAGCACTATCAGGACTAACGGCGCGGCTGGTGGCTGAGGAGCAGGCTGTAGCTGCCCGCGAAGGAGCGCTGCGAGCGCTCGGGCTGGCGCTCGAGTACCGCGATCGTGAGACGAAAGGGCACACCGATCGCGTCACTACGCTGGCTCTGCGCATTGCCGATGCGCTGTCGTTGTCGGAGACGCAGCGGACCGCACTCCGCTGGGGAGCCTACCTCCATGACGTGGGCAAGATTGCCATTCCGGATGCCGTCCTGCTCAAGCCGGGTCCACTCGATGCCGTCGAGTGGGAGACGATCCGTCGCCACCCTTCAGCAGGACACGCGTTTGCTAGCCAGCTTCCGTTCCTGCCGCAGGACGTGCTCGACGTGGTGCGCTGCCATCACGAACGCTGGGACGGCGCGGGCTACCCCGAAGGTCGTGCTGCCGACGCGATACCGCTCGCGGCTCGCGTCTTTGCCATCTGCGATGTCTACGATGCGTTGACCAGCGAGCGCCCGTACAAGCGTGCCTGGACTCATGCCGAAGCCACTGCCGAGATCCGTGTACAGTCGGGAAAGCAGTTCGATCCCCGGGTCGTCGACGCGTTCCTGGCACTAATGCAGGAGAATGTTGCCTGATCGTTTCGGCTATGGCTAAACCTGGAACTCACCGTCCTTCATGAAGAGCTGGTCGTCGACACGAACTTCGCTGGATTCACGCAGATCGCAGATCATGTCCCAATGCACCGCCGACTGGTTCTGGCTTCCAGTCTCCGGATAGCCCGCGCCAATCGCCATGTGCATCGTGCCGCCGATCTTCTCGTCGAACAGGATGTTGCGCGTGAACTTCTGGATGCCGCGGTTGGTGCCAAAGGCGAACTCTCCCAGATAACGAGCTCCCTCGTCGGTTTCGAGCATGCGGTGCAGGAATTCCTCGTTCTTGGCCGCGCTCGCCTTAACCACTTTACCGTTCTCGAACCAGAGCCGGATGTCCTCAACTTCGCGTCCGGCGGTGTTGGACGGATAGCTGAAGCGGACGTGCCCGTTGACCGAATTCTCGACCGGTCCAGTGAAGATCTCGCCATCCGGGAAGTTGAATTTCCCGTCGGCGTTCTCGAATTTCCGTCCCGTGATTTCGAGCGTCAGGTCGGTGTCGGGAGCGGTGACGTGGATTCGGTGCTTGTCGCTCAGCCAGTCCACCAAACGCTGCTGCTCTTTGGAGAGTTTCTGCCACTCCTGCACCGGATCGTCAGCGTCGAGCAGACAGGCCGAGTAGACGAACTCCTCGTAGTCAGACAACGACATCTCAGCGTCCTGCGCAAAGGCATCGGTCGGAAAGAGGGTGATGCACCAGCGCAGCTTTCCTTCGGCAGATCGCTGCATGAAGGTCTTGGTGAGCTCGGTATGTGACTGCTGCCGAATCTGCTGACGCACCGGGTCGACTCCAGAGAGGGACTTGGTGTTCGCATCGCTCATGATCTGGAGCGCAGCGTCTGCCATCTCCGGCATGATCCGCTCGTCAGGGCGAATGAATCGCAGTTGGTCGTCTGATGCTTGCCGATAGAAGATTTCTGCCAGACCGGGGAGCGAAAGCTGCACGACCGGGTGCCCTCCTCGCTGAACGATGCGCCGGTAGGCCTCGCGGATGAGTGGAGCGGCCAGCGGTGTGCTGGAGATGACGACCAGTTGTCCTGGTCGCACGTCCATGGAGTACTCCACCAGAATGCGCGAGAGCACGTTGAGCCGTTGGTCAGCCATTACGGAACCCCTTTCAGAGTCAAACGCCGGCAACGACGCCGGTGTTGGAATGAATGCCACTGTCGTTCGGTGAGTGAAGTACCCGTGTCTCTGAAACGAATGTACTTTGGTACCGCGCAAAACCCCACTATGGACCGATGGGATTAAGAGAGCTAGCCCGTACTATGGTATCCGATGCGGTAGGTGGATGTGGAATTCGAGGATTCTGTGGGTTCCCAAGAACGGTCGACGAATTTAGAGCGGACTGAATCTTCGCGTGGACGGCGTCTGCGCGGCGAATTGGGTCAGGCGACCGTTGAATTCGCCATCGCCAGCATCATTTTCCTGTTGATGGTCGTGGGAACGTTCGATCTTGGTCGCGGGGTCTATATGTATTCTCAGCTCACCAACGCGGTACGTGAGGGCGCTCGCTACGCGCAGGTCGATCCGACCGATACCACGACCATCAAAGATCGCGTGATCAACTACTCTTCAGGTCTGGGTCTGAGCACCAGCGACATCACCGTCAACTGTTCGAGTTCGTGCACGACGGGAAATGATGTGACCGTGAGCGCCAACATGGATTTCTCCTTGATCACTGGGCAATTCCTTGGCATCAAACCTTTTGTGATGCGCGCCCATGCGACAGTCGCGATCGACTGAGCAGAGCAACGCGACGGTAGCGAGATGGACCAGCGCATGAGCGGATCCGATTCACCGAATAGACACCATCCGAGACGGCGTCCGAGGCGGGGTCGCGGTCAAAGCATGGTTGAGCTGGCGCTGGCGATGCCGGTGCTGCTCCTGCTCTTGCTTGGCACTATCGATCTCGGCCGGGGCTTTTTCGATTACATCCAGATGCGGAACGGCGCATTCGAGGGCGCGCGGTACGGCTCTCACATGCCGACCGATACGACCGGCATCACCAACGCCGTGATGAATCACGGTGTTCCATCTGACACCAAGGTGACGGTGTCGCTGACGGGCAACTACAACGCCATTGGCGGTGACGCGACGATCACCGTAACGGCCTCTCGCACATTCACCCCGATCACGTTGTCGTTCTTGCAGCGCTTCTGGGGCATTGGCTCGTTCCAGTTTAGGGCCTCGGCGACGATGAAGGTAATGACATGATGCGTGCCTTTCTTCGTGGCCATCGTCTGAACCACGCGACGAGGGGACAGATAATCGTTCTGGTCGCCGCGGCCGCTGTCGCCCTGGTCGGCATGCTTGGACTCGCCATTGACCTGGGTTATTCCTATGCGCAGAAGCGCGCAACGCAGAACGCGGCTGACGCGGCGGCTATCGCGGGAACTCGCGTCGTGACCCAATGGTCAACCACCAATCCCAACGTGAAGGCCATGCAAGATGTCATCAACGTGGCTAAGGCCAACAGCATGGGCCATTCCACCCAGACCATCTCCTGCTATTACGTCGATGACAACAACCGACCCCTGGCTAGCTGCATCAGCGACGTGCCGGATGGTGCAACCGGCGTGACTGTCAAGGTCTCCGAAACGCACTCCACCTTCTTCATTCAGGTGATTCCCGGTGCACCGGATACCGTCAGTACCAGCGCCGTCGCCACCGCACACGCGCAGATCGTGCAAGTCGACGGGAGTGGAGCGCCCTTCATCATGTGTGGCGCTGACGCCAAGTTGGCGGACGGCACTGGATCACTGCCGATCATGATCAAGAACGGCAGTACTTATACCTTGAACGAGAACGCGATTGGCAAGACGTTCATCGTTCACGGTCCGCAGATTGATGACTGTGGGTTGAGCAGCGACAGCTACAAGGGCCTGGCAGACCAGGGGTACAACCAGGGCAAGGCACTAGGTGACTGGTTCAACGGCGACACCGGCGACAGGGCGGGCCCGGCGAGAGAGCAAGTCAATGGCGCCCTTGGTTGTCAGCCAACCACGCAAGATCCGTATGACTGCGTGATGTACGTTCCACTAGCCACCGACAACCCTCCACCCGAAAAGAAGGGCAACTTGCGGCTGTTCCAGGTCGTCGATTACGCTGCATTCGAGGTCTCTAGCTGTGGATCTAACTGCCATCAGGCGACTCTGCTCTCGAAGTTTCTGGTTGAGACGCCAAGCAACCTGCCGTCCTGGACGCCGGGCACCTGGGCACGCGGCGACGACGGCATCATCGCCATTCGCTTGACGAGGTAGACGATTTCGTGAGAATCGCGTCCGTCACTCGTTGAGAAATCCAACGTACCTCGAACGCGTGTAGAGCGACGCACGCGTGCCGTTCTGTGTACCTGTAAAGCGTGTCGTCCTCCTAAATCGCCCGCTTGGTTCCCTGCTTAGTCCCCTTTCAGTCCACCGATGAAGGCTTCCACCGGCAAGGCCGGCATGGTCAGGAACTGCACCGTGCCACGGGAGCCGAGCATCACCGAGACGCGGGCGATGGTCGCGTTGTCCGGCGCTTCGACGATGTTGAGGAAGTCGTAGTTGCCCAGCAGCGCCCATTGCTCGATCACCTGCGCGCCGAGCATTTCGATTTCGCGGTTGACCTCCAGAATGCGCTCTGGGCGGTCCTTG
This sequence comes from uncultured Chloroflexia bacterium, assembly GCA_963782955.1. Classification (GTDB taxonomy): domain Bacteria; phylum Chloroflexota; class Chloroflexia; order Thermomicrobiales; family Thermomicrobiaceae; genus CALAGB01. Next base: position 384,575 of record CAWALJ010000008.1, read on the forward strand.
ATGGTCTTGCGGCCCTCATCGGTGAGCGTGCTGAGCATTATGTAGGTTGCCATAGCATGCCTCCCTTATCCCTGACTGACAAGTGGCATCGGTTGAATCCACCAGATTCGCGTGGGTGCCCGCGGAGTCTATTGAGCGATGTATCCGCCATCGACTGAATAGCAGGAGCCGGTCACAAAAGATGCCTCGTCACTCGCCAGGAAGGCGATCACCGCCGCGACCTCTTCCGGCGTTCCCATGCGTCCGATCGGATGCCGTTGCTTGAGACGTTCGTCTGACTGGCGCAGTTGCTCTTCGGTGCGGCCGACTCGTTGGCGCTGCACCAGCGGCGTGTCGATCGTGCCCGGGCAGACCGCGTTGACGCGGATCTTGTCATCGACGTGGTCGAGCGCCATGGCTCGGGTAAGCTGAACGATTGCACCTTTCGAGGTGGCGTAGGCCGCGGCCCCACGCGTGCCGACCAGACCCAGGTTCGACCCCAGGTTGATCACACTGCCGCCTCCGCCCGCCATCATGTGCGGCAGCACATAGCGAGAGACGAGAAAGACACTGCGAACGTTGGTGTTCATCAACGCATCCCACTCACCCACGTCGGCGGTGATCACGGTACCGAAGTTGATGATGCCAGCGTTGTTGACCAATACGTCAACGCGGCCAAAGCGTTCCGTGACCTCGTCGACCATGCGCTTGATCGCCGCTTCGTCGGTCACGTCCGCCGCGAAGAAAGCAGCCTCCCCACCCTGCCCGCCAATCTGTTTGACCAGTTCCTCGCCCCGTGCGCGGTCACGCGCGATGATGGCCACCCGTGCGCCTTCACTGGCCAGACGCACCGCCGTCGCTTCGCCGATGCCGGAGTTCCCACCCGTAATCAGCGCTACCTTATCTTCGAAACGCATGTATTTCCCCCTCGTGTCTGTGAGTTATGTCGATCCTAGAACTTCCCCGTTAGACATCGACTCCGCGATTAGGCTGACCGGAATCGAGCCGTAGGAGAGAAACGTATCGTGAAAGCGGCGCAGGTTGAACGTCCGCTGCCTTCCGCCTTTTGCCGGTCGCGCCGCAGTTGCCAGATCAGGTCGGTGCCGATCAGGTACATCAGTGCCGCAGCCGGGAACATGCTGTTCTTTACCGCCTCCTGGCGCGCGGCGATTGGCGACATCCCGGTGCGATCTTCGTAGAACGAAGCCGCTTCCTCCAGCGTGATGCGTCCGGAGTGTAGCTGCACGTCGACGATGGCTCGCGCCGCCATGCGTAGCCGGGTGTGCGCCAGCGCGAGCTGTTCCAGCGGCGTGTAGAGTCCCGCCTCATCCATGAGCTCGCTGGCGTAGCATGCCCATCCCTCCGCCATGGTGCCGCCACAGAGCATGGCGATGCGTGACGCGCAGTCGACCGCCGCGATCCGTCCGATGCGGGACTCGGCCCGATAGGCGTGCCAGTTCTGCACGTGATGGCCGATGCCGCCGTGATGCACCACGTGATTCTGCTTGATCACGCAGTCGTTGTGGGCGCGCAAGAAGCGCTGCTGCTCTTCCGATGACGCGCCCCGGTCCATTGGCGCGATGAGATAGTCGACGATCGGCACGCGATCGAACGCCGCGGGCGCGCGATAGAAGAGGAAGTAGAGATGAGGCGCCGCTCCACGCGTCCAGATCGGGCGGGGAACGTAGCGAATCGGATAGTCGGGCCAGGTCAGTAGATCGTGCTCAATCGCCGCATCATACGCGGCCTGCCACAGTTCACCGTAGCGTTGCTCATACTCGTCACTCGACGGATGAGTATCCGCCAGTTGCTTCAGTGCCTCCCGCCAATCCCCGGTTCCCAGTTCCTCGGACATGCGTGTGAGGCGTATCTCCGTCTCGCGAAACGATTCCCACGCCTGTTCTTCGATCTGCTCGGCCGTGAGGTCCAGTTGATGGCCACGGCGAATGAGCAGGTCGAGAGCCTCCTCACCACAGCCAAGTCTCTCGCTGGACCTGGCGCGAATTTCGTCACGCAGATAGTCGCGAAAACTGGCCACGGCGATCGCGGCGCGATCGGCCGCCGCTCGCAACTCTCCATCGTCGATACCCTGCTCCGCGATGAGTTGGTCGATGCCGACGTTGAGGAAAGCCAGCGTGCCGTCACACTCTCGTTCGGCCCGTTGACTCCAGGCGAGCGGCGCCGAGCGAATGGTGGCGTGCGCCCGGTGCATCAGAAGCGGGATGCCGTTGAGCCGTGCGATCGCCGCCTCGAGCCGTTGCGGCAGTGGTGCGAAGTCGCGTAGGAAGAGGCTCATCACCCCAAACACGGCCTCGCCGACCGCCAGCGATGGATTGCCACGCCACATGTGGTCGCCGCTCTGCTCCCATTCCTCGATCTCCAGCATGCCGGACGCCAGGTGTCGATCGATCCGCTCGGTTGGCGAGAGCGTTTCCCGGGGCAGTTGCTCCATGCGGCGCAACAACGAGCGTGCCTCAACCGCCACATCGGTAATCCCCTGCTCCGACAGATCGGGCAACTCATGGTCGTGAGTGTGGATGCCAATGAAGCTCGCATTGACCGGGTGCCAGCGGTAGTAGGCTGCCAGCACGTCGTCGAGCCACTCGGCGAACTGTGGTGCTTCACTCATGGCTCAGCGCTCCAACGGCAGATCGATCCAGCGCCGCTCGTGGAAGGAGCGCTCGACCGCGTTGATCGTCTCCTGCACCCAGGCGCCGTCATCGAAGTTCCCCTGATTGCGCTCGCCCCCCTCCTCGATCTCGTCGATGAAGTCCTTGATGAGGTTCGCGTAGAAGAGAGAGCGCCAGGATTCGCGTGGATGTCCGCCAGCAGGATAAAAGCGCTCGGGAATCTCCATCTCCTTGAACTCGACGCCGTCTGGCGTCGCCAGCTTGATCGTCTCGGCCACGCCGAACTCCTCGACCAGACGGCAAATGACGGCGCCATCGCTTCCATAAAGGCGCGCCTCGATGCCGGGGTAATTGCCAACTGTAACGAAGCTGGACTGGATCGAGCCGATCGCGCCGTTGGTGTACTCGGTCAGGTAGATGTCGCCGTCATCGATGTTGATGCGCTGCAGACCCTGCATGCCGCGCACCATCCGCTCTGGCACGAAGTTGCGCATCGTGCCGATGACCCGCGCATAGTCGGCACCGACCCACCAATGACTGATGTCGATGATCGGTGCGCCGTAACCCTCCAGCGAAGAGGTCTGAATGCGGTCGGGATCGGCATTGGGATCGAGCTGACGCAGCGGCGTCTCTGGCTTGAGCCACTGCGAGTTCTGCTCGTAGCCATTGAAGATGAATGGGGTGCCGGTGAAGCCCTCGTCGATCAGCGACTTGGCGTACTGCACACCGGGGCTGTAGCGGAAGGTGAAGCCGAGTTTGGTCTTCAGCCCCTTGCTGTGGGCCAGGTTGGCCGCCTTGAGCGTCTCGCGGAAGTCGTAGGCAACCGGCTTCTCACACAGGACGTGCTTGCCAGCCTCCAGCGCCGCCCAAGAGAGCTCGAAGTGGGTGTGGGACGGCGTGACCACGTCGATGACGTCGATGTCCTCCCGGCCGATGACCTCCTGCCAGTCGTTGCTGGCACGCGGAATGTTGAAGTGGCTGGCGAACTCCTCCGCCTTGGTCTTCTCGACGTCGCAGATGGCGACGACCTCGGCGCGTGGGTCACGTTGCCACCCGGGGATGTGCGCCGATTCGGCCCAGTTCCCCGCTCCCAGAACGCCCACACGAATCTTGCTGCGGCTCATGCTCTCACCCCTTCTTGAAGGGCTTTCGTCTTCGTTTCAATTGGCTTCGCGCCTCGGCGATCGCGGATCGCGGCTCGCCTGGTATGTATCGCGAGATACTTGATGGCATCTTAGGTGGCAACCAATCGGCGGTCAAACGATGGATGAGGTTGTCCTGCGAGCTGGCTGCGGCTAGGATCGACAGCATCGAGTCAGTTGAACGCGGAAGGGGCTGTGGTATGTCCAATTCGTCGAGTTCATCACCATTTCGAGGCGTCTACGCCATTCCACCAACCCCGTTCGATGAAGATGACGAGCTCGATGAGCGCTCGCTGCGTCGTGCGGTCGAGTTCTGCGTGATGGCGGGCGCGCATGGCATTGTGGCGCCGGTAAACGCCAGCGAGGCGATCATCCTGACCGACATGGAACGACTGCAGGTTGCCGAGATCCTGGTGAGTCAAGATGGCTGGGCGGATCCCTGTCGTGATTGGAGTGTCAGGCGTCAGCACGGCGGCTTCGGTACTCTACACGCAGCATGCGGCTCAGATTGGCGCCGACGCGGTCATCGCCATGCCGCCATACGTGAAGCATCCGCCTGCAAGTGAGATTCCGGATTTCTATGCCGCGGTGGCCCGCGCCGGTCATGGCTTGCCGGTTTGGATTCAGAACAATCTTGGTCCGGTCGGCACGGCCATGAGCCCGGAACTCCTCTGCCGTCTGCTGCGAGAGATCCCGGAGGTCTCATTTATTAAGGAAGAGTCGGAGCACGCGCCGCAGGTGATCAGCAAAGTACGGGCGCTCGCGGGTGATGATCTGCGGGGGATTATGGGCGGTATGGGCGGTCGTTTCGTGCTGGAGGAATATCGCCGTGGATCGTGCGGTACCATGCCCGCCTCAGAGGTGGCCGACGCCCATGTCCTGGTCTGGAATGCACTTGAGCGCGGCGCTGAGGACGAAGCGCGACGACTCCACACTCAACTCCTGCCGATGCTCAACTATGAAGCGCTCTACACGTACGCTATCTATAAGGAGATTCTGGTCAAGCGCGGTGTGATTGCCTCCTCCCACTCCAGGGCGCCGGGTGCGCCGGTGCTGGATGCAGAGAATCACCGCGAGATCGACGCGCTGCTGCGCGACCTGGAGCCGATGCTTACGCTCGGGTTACGGCCGGAGATTCCGGTGTGAGACAACGAGTCGCTTCGATAGATCGACGCAAATCGTGGTTGATCACGTGACTCGGGAGTGCAGCCACGGTCGCCCACGAATGATGGAGATGGATCGATTAATTCAGTGAGCGGGTGGCAAAAGCGCGGGTCTGAAGCCGCCGCGCTGACCTTTTCGGAGCCTCCTGAAGCAGGCTGAATTTGCTGCCATTTTCCGCACGAATCTGTGCTGTTCTTGCGATATTCGTATTATCTCAGCGCGCTGCAAACCGGGAACATGGGTAACAGCTCTGCCATTGAAGTCGGCGCCGCAAAGTGTCACCCATGTTCCCGGTCTAAATTGTTACCCATCTCTCCGATTGCACACACGTTGTGGGTACCGAGTCGCCTCTGCGTCGTGACCGGTGTCGCTACCTACCCCACGCGAACAGAAACCTCGACTCCGTCGCTGTCGAAGTCGTGGTAGGTGCTGCGATAGCTGGGTGACGTGCGCACGTACTGCAGGTAGGGCGCGATGTCCTCCTTAAACGCCTTCACGTTGTCCGCCACGATGACGGCATTTGGCGCCAGGAACGGCTCGGCCGTCGTCAGGTAGTCAAGGTACTGCTCTTTGTTCGCGTCGATGAAGACCATATCCCATGGTCCATCGAGCGTCGGGATCATCTCTAATGCTGGACCTTCGACGACGCGGCAACGATCGGCGACCCCGGCGCGTTGCTGCGTTTGGCGTGCCGTCTCAGCGTTGCGGTGGTCGATCTCGATGCTGACGATCTCGCTCTCCGGCCCCAGATTGGCCGCCATCAAGGTGGACGAGTAGCCGACCAATGCCCCAAGCTCGAGGATGCGCTTCGGCTGGTGCTCGCGCACGACCCGAACGAGCAACTCCCCCTTTTCCGGCCCGATGATCGGCCAGTGGCGCTCATCCGCCTGCGCTTCAATACCTTGTAAGACTTCCTGGTAACTCGCGTTCATCTTCACTCCCAATCGTGAGTCGAGCCGAATGGGCGGCGCCCATTTCCGTCGCGTGAGACTTGACCACCTGTACGTCTGCATCGATGATACCCGGTGTCGCCGCCAAGCGAATTGATGTCTGACTTCGGGTGGGTGACAGAAAGGAAATGATCAGGTGCACATCGTTCGATTTCAACGTGGCGACCGGGCGGTGCTCGGCTTGCTGGAGGACGGCGTCGTCTACGAGGCGCAGGGCGAGTTGTTTGGCGATCTGGCGCGCGGAGCGACGGTCGGTCCGGTTGATGGCGTGACCTTGCTGGCACCGGTGCAGCCGAGCAAATTGGTCGCGATCGGCCTCAATTACCTCGATCACGTGACGGAGGACGCCCCGGACTGGAAGCAACCGGAAAATCCGATCATCTTCCTCAAGCCACCCAGCTCAATCATCGGCCACGGTGCGGACATCGTCTATCCTGACGGCCCAGAGCACGTCGACAGCGAGGGCGAACTGGCAGTCGTAATTGGACGTCGAGCTCGATACGTCAAGGCGGAGCATGTCGACGACTACATACTCGGCTTCGCTTGCTCCAACGACGTCAGCGCGCGCGATTACCAATTCAAAGATGGTCAGTGGGTTCGGGCCAAAGGTTTTGACACTTTCAGCCCCATTGGCCCCTCGATCGCGACCGGAATCAGCGCCAACGATACCCTGCAGCTAACCACCCGCCTCAACGGCGAAGTGCGACAGCAGTCGGGCACTGACAAGCTGCTCTTTGGCGTTCCGGCGTTGATCGAGTTCATCAGCCGTGTGATGACCCTCGAGCCAGGCGACGTGATCATGACTGGCACGCCAGCGCACCCGCCGCAGATGAAGGCGGGCGACGTGGTCGAGGTCGAGATCGAGCGTGTCGGAACGCTGCGCAACCAGGTCGTGGCGGAGCGACGGCCGAGCTAGTTGCGGTTGGATCGGTACTGTTCCGCGCTTGGGAGGTACTGTGTCGGCACGCGACCAACTCCTGGAGGATATGCTGTCGGCCTGGGCAGAGCTGATGACGCTCGTCCGGGCGCTTGACGGGCGGTTCGACACTGATCTGGGTGATGGCTGGCGCGTGCGAGACGTGCTGGCCCACATCGCGCTCTGGGAACGCGTAGCCAACTGGAAGCTCACCGGCGCACCGATCCCCAATGCGGACGACGTTGTCGAACGCGAGCCCTGGGATCTCGACCTCTTCAACGAGACGATGCGAGGCCGCTGGCGCGATCGATCGGTCGCCGAGGTGCTGTCTGAGCTGCATGCCGCTCACGAGGCGCTGGTTGCCAGCGTACAGGGAGCCGCTGACGCTGATTGCGACAGCAACGGATCGGTGCGAACCGTGATCGACGAGGATGGCGCCGGTCACTACGAGCACCATCTGCCAGTCTTGAACGGACTCGTTGAAGACTAAGCGCTCTTCGACGATGCTGGTCGGCCGCGACTCAAAAGGGACGGACCTCCGAGACTCAGGAGGTCCGTGGCGAAGGTCCGGCGGCAACACCGGCTGGGGAGGTGGTGAGCGGGTGATATCTCGCCATATCGCCCGCTCGAAGTTCCCCGAGCTTCTCACTCGTTATTTCGTGATCACAATCGACATCCGGATTGCCGGTGTCGTCCGCTGCGGATGATCGGTCGCGTAGCTCAGCTGTGGCACCGAGTAGACGCTTGGCCGGGCATCCTGCCCTTTGTAGATCGTTGGATACAGGTCGATGATGTGGGTTCCGGCACCACCGGTGGCCTTGACCGTGAACTGGACGTCGCCATTGGTGCTGAACCCGCAGACATATCCGATGTAGGAATCGTCGTAAGTCACCGCATAGGTGTTGTCGATGGTCGTCCAGCCGAGGCCCTTGAGATGAATGGTGATGTCCTGCCCATCGGTCGCCTGTGTGGGAGTGATCGAGACGATCGACGGTTCAATCACCAGACCAGTCGCTGCCAGAATCTTGTCCCCCTGCACGACTTCGAGTCGATGCTGTCCACCCAGATCGTCCGGAATCGCGATGGTCTTGGTGAAGCTGCCGTTCGCGTCAGTTTGAACGGTGCCGAGGTCTTTCGACTGGTCGGAGAATCCGGTTGACGAGACGCGGTTACCCACCATCGTCCACCAGCGAAGGGTGACCGACGTGTTGGCAGGCAAAGCGCTTCCTTGCAGCGTGGTATTTGTGCCCACCGGCCCACGATCGACCGAAAGCGCGAGCTTTCCTGGGCCGGTCGCTGATACCGGTGCCGGCATATCAGACGCTGAGTAGTCCTCCACTTGCGCACTGGCGCTCTGCGGATCGCTGGTCACGTTGAAAGTGAAACCCGCGGTCGGCACGTTCTTGTACGGTCCCTGCTGGAAATTCAAATATGGAATGGGATTGTAGGAGTTGTGCCAGACCGAAACCTGCGCAACGCCGACCGGTCCGGCGGCTCGGAAGCGAGCGATCGCGACTCCGCCCGTGGTCACACCGGAGACAAACCCCAGGTAGTGGTTGTTGTAGAGGACGTGCCAGGTATTGACGTTCGTCTGCCAGTCGACGCCGGTGATCTTGAGCTCGATCATTGTTCCGACCGGGCCCGAGCTTGGCGTGAGCGAGAAGGTTGGTCCAACGGTCACGGACGCCTGGGAGATCTCCTTGCCGTTCACGCTGCCACGTACGTCATGCTCTCCGCCGTAATCCTGCGGCACGGTGAGATTGCCACTAATCGCGCCAGCGGCATCGGACTGGACGCTCAGCAGCACCTTCGACGTCTCGCTGAAGCGCTGGCCGACGAACTCTGAGCCGTCCTTCACGTCGTAGCTTCCGATGACCGAATGCCAGTCGAGATCCACTTTGGAGTTCGCGGGGTAGCCGGTGCCGCTGAACGCGACGGTATCACCAATTTTGGCTTGCGGTGGGGTGAAGGCGAGTTTGGCGGTGAAGACAGGCTGTGGTGTGCCCGCACTGGGGGAAGCAGATGCTCCGGCGCCCGACGCTTGCAACGTACTGCAGCCGGAGAGGGCTAGTGCTAAGAGCAACAACAGAACGAAAGGCAGCGAGTGAGCGAGCCGCAGCCGTCCCCAACCTCGGTGTTTCATGTAACCCCTCCTTGAGCGCTATACGCGTCGCGCGGTCGTCCGTGATGATCCGTGTTCCCCGGTTCATTCCTGGTAACGAGGAGGATATCCGCGTCGTGGTCCCTCGCGCGATCCACAGCTCATCGCTCCGCCGCTGTCAGTTCTTGATTCCATTTTCATCGGGGGGCGTTGCTTGGGTGAGCGCAATGCTGTGCAGTCGAAATCGAAAGCTGTCGTGGAAAGTGTGCAGAACGCGGGGTTGCGGCCATCGTTTCGGCCCAGAACGCGCAATGAACGCGCGGTCTCAAACGGGTTCATGGGGATCAAACTCGGCTTGGGCTGAACCGTGCGTCTTCGTCTCGCATGACCTGGAAGCGAGCGTGGAGCTCAGCTCGGCTTACGTTGCGTCTATTCCGATGATCTCCTCGATCGAGCTCAGACCCACGTGGTCGACGTAGCGCTGCAGGTCCTGAACGATCGCCGCCGGGAGGGCCGGGCCGCCGTAGATGAAGGCAGTGTAGAGCTGCACCAGCGACGCGCCCGCCCTCATGCGCTCCACGACATCTTCGGCACTCTCAAGACCTCCGACGCCGACGATTGGCAAGCGATCGCCCACTTGCGCGCGGACCTTCCGCACCATCTCGGTTGCCAGCGATCGTATCGGCCTGCCGCTCAATCCACCTGGCAGATGGTTCACCGTCCGGCCGAGCAGGCTGTGATCGGTACTGGTGTTCGACACGATGATTCCGGAAGCCTCACCGTCGATCGTTCCCGCCAGGACGCTTTCGAGCGAGCGGTCATCGAGATCGGGCGCGATCTTGACCAGCACGGGTCGGTCCGCACCGCCGTGCAGCCGTGCCGAGCGGGCATTCTGCTCCATTACCGCGCGCAGGATGCCAATTAACGCGTCGTGCCGTTGCAGATCGCGCAGGCCAGGCGTGTTCGGCGAACTGATGTTGATGGTGAAGTAGTCGGCGACGTCCCACAGGGTTTCCAGCACCGAAACGTAGTCGCCGGACGCCTCTTCCATCGGGGTAGTGCGATTCTTCCCCAGATTGACGCCGACGATACCCGGAAAGTGCCGGCCAACCAGTCGTTCGCGTACCTCGGCGGCACCCTGGCTGGGGAAACCGAGCGCGTTGATCAGCGCTTGCTCGGGCGGGAAGCGCCACAGCCTGGGTGGTGGGTTGCCAGATTGGGGCTGCGGCGTGACCGTGCCAACCTCTACCGCGCCGAAGCCGAGCTTGAAGAGCCCGGTCACCGCCTCGGCGTCTTTGTCGAATCCGGCGGCGACTCCGACCGGGTTGGCGAACGTTAGACCGAAGCGCTCGACCTGCAGTCGCGTGTCGACCGCAGGGGCGAGTCGATCGAGCAGCCCGGGCACTGCGCCACACGTTTTGAGGAAGCTCAGGGCGAGGTGATGCGAGCGTTCCGGCTCGATCGAAGCCAGGAGCGGATAGAGCCACGATCGATAACGATCGACGAGAATCTTCCGTCCAGCCAAGCGAAAATGCCTTTCCAGCCAAGAATTGCCGCGTGCAGGTCCTTCCTCGCACTCTAGGAGAACGCCCGGCGTAATGCAATGGGTTTTCCGCGGATTTCCGCATATTCATAACGATATCGGCGTCATGACGACCGGACGTCTTGCCCACTTCACCGCCACTGGCTACCATCGACGGGTGATGTCGCGTGACACGCGTTTGGTCTGACGGGAGGAAACATGGATGAGAGTCGACTGAGCGAGGTCGACCGCTATATCGACGAGCACGTGCAGCAGTACATCGAGGATCTCAAGCGGTTGGTGGCGCTGCCGAGCGTCGGCGCCCAGGGAACCTCGATGAGTGAAGCTGCTGATTTGACCCGTGAATTGCTCGAGAAGTACGGTGTTTCGGCGCAAGTCATGCCGAGTGACGGTTTTCCGATGGTCTATGGCGAGTTGGTAGGCGGCAGCTCCAAGACCGTGCTCTGCTACAACCATTACGACGTGCAGCCCGCCGAGCCATTTGATCTGTGGGATTCGCCACCGTTCGAGGCGACCGAACGGGACGGCAAGCTCTTTGGCCGCGGTGTCGGCGACGACAAGGGGCACATCGTCTGTCGCCTGGGCGCGATCGACGCGCTGAAAGCGGTGTTGGGCGAAGTTCCCTGCTCGATCAAGTTCTTGATCGAGGGTGAAGAGGAGATCGGTTCCGGTAGCATGCCTGCCTTCATCGAGAAGCACGCGGACATGCTCGGCGCCGATGGCTGCCTGTGGGAGTTCGGTGGCGTTGGCTACGACGGCCGACCGCAGATCTTCCTCGGCATGCGTGGCGACTTCTACGTCGAGCTACGCTGCAAGCTGCTGTTGCACGATGCGCACTCCGGCCTGGGCGGATCGATCTTCCCCAACGCCGCCTGGCGCCTGGTCTGGGCGCTCAACACCTTCAAGGACAAGGACGAGCGTATTCTCATCCCCGGCTGGTATGACGACGTGCGGGGACCGACAGCCAAAGACATGGAGTTGCTCGAGCATCTCCCGTCGGATGAAGAGCGGCTGAAAGTCAGTTACGGGCTGAAGAGCTTCCTCAAGGGTGCCACTGGCGTTGATCTGCGTCGGCAGCAGGTCTTCGAGCCCACCTGCACTATCGCCGGATTCGGCGCTGGCTATCAGGGAGCGGGTTCCAAGACGGTCCTCCCCGCCGAAGCCATGTGCAAGGTCGACTTCCGCCTGGTGCCCGATCAGGATCCGGCCGACCTGATGCGCAAGCTGCGCAAGCACCTGGATGACAACGGATTCACTGACATCGAGATCGTCCAGCACGGCGCCTACCCGGCGGCGAAAGTCGATCCGGACGATCCGTTCGTGACGCTGGTCTCGGAAGCCGGATTCGACGTCTACGACATGCCCGCCGAGGTGCATCCGACCAGTGGCGGCTCCGGACCGATGGATCCCTTCGTTCGGGTGCTGAACGTGCCGATCGCCAACGTCGGTATCGGCTATCCCGATTCGGGTGCCCACGCGCCCAACGAGCACATTCGCATCGAGGATTTCGTGCGTGGCATCAAGCAGACGGCGCACGTCTTCGCCCGTATGGCGGAGCTGGAATAGGTACGATCTGCGCGGTCAGCACACTGGCGGCCCTCACCCCGGCGCTGTGGCGCCACCCCTCTCCCAATTCTGGGAGAGGGCCCTGCTGTTTCCGAGACTTGTCCCCCTTCTCCCAGAATTGGGAGAAGGGGTCAGGGGATGAGGGCCACGCACGCCGTTCCCTTCGTTTTCGCTTCTCACCGATTCCGCTAATTGTCACGTTCCTGCCACATATTCACGATTTTAATGTCACTTCAATTCCACAGCGTGAGTGCTATCACTACAGTGAAGCACCATGTTGACGGACGGTCGACGGCATGTGTTCGATCAGTCCGGAGGTCGAGCGTCGCGAGAGGACGTACGCTCATGCGTAAAGAAGTTGACGCGGCCCTTGGTTTCGCGATCATCGTTGTCGCACCCATCATCAACTTCTTGTTGATGGTCGGCTATCTCAACACTCGGTCGAAGACGGCACTTCAGTGTTTCAGTCTGGACAGCGGACCAGACTGCCCGGATGCCAGTGCATCCACGACCGCCAGGATCGTGTTTTTCCTGGTGCTCTTCGTTGCTGGCGCTGTGGGTGCGGCTCTAGTTCGGTCGAAGTGGCTTCTCGCATTGACTCTTGTCCTTGGTCTTCCCTTCACCCTCGTTGCCGAGATCTGGAGCAGCCTCTTCTTGTGGGCTCTCGCGGTCTATCTCCTGCCCGAAGTGTTGGGAATCATCGCCGGATCGGTGTGGGGTTTGGGGCACGCGACAGGTACCAGCACCAGTCGGTGATGCCGCGTCCGCGTCACGATCGACAATGGCCCGGTGGTTGGAGCGCTAGAGACCAGCGAGCGTGAACAATGAGCCGAACAAGATCGATTGCCGGCATCGTGATCGCGGTTGTGGTGCCGATCGTGAACTTCTTCGCGACGCTCTGGTACGTTGCGTCGTTGCCGCCGCCTTCAACAACATTCCACATCAACGACTCCATTAGTAGCTCAGACTCGGGCGCTTCGACAACCGTAAGAATCCTCTTCTTGGTTGTCCCGTTCGTGGCCGGGCTCGTTGGCGCGGCGCTGGTTCGGTCGTGGCTATTTTTTGGCGTCATGCTGGCTGTGTTGTTCATAACTACCCTCGCGACAGGCTTCGTGTCGAGCTTTGCTTTGTTGGTCGTCGCCCCCTACTGCCTGTCTGTCATCGTGGGAGTTGCGATGGGAACAACGATCGGAGTAGTTGCCGAATTTCATACGTCAGAAACGACTTGAGCGATACCGAGGATTTCAACGGATCATCACTCCCATTCCATCGCCGCTCGTTGCACGTCCAGCCAGTGCTGATGTCGAGCCCGCATCGTCGCGAGCCAGGGCGGATCGTTCGCGGCGCGGTTGGCCTCGGTCGATATCGGAGCGTATGCCCGCAGCAGGCGTGCGAATTTGAAGGCCGTCAGCAGCGTGAGCCAACGGGGCAATGTCTCCAGGAAGTCGGCTGGGAGGTGGCGCAGTTCGCGGTAGCCGTCGCAGAACCAGGCGACGTGCTCGTCTCGTTGCGGAGTCTCGTCTGCCCAGATTTCTTGCAGCGCGATGGCGACGTCCACCGGATACGGGGCATACATGGCATCGGCGAAGTCCAATAGCTGCGGTTCTCCATCGTTCCAAACCAGATTATCGAGTTCGCAATCGCCGTGGAGCAGTCCGTACGTCTTTGCCTGGATGGGGAACTCTCCCAACCACTTGGTACCAGTTTGAAGGATCCGTACCACGTTGCGCTCGATGGATGGAAGGCGCTCGAGCGCCTGACTAATCTCGTCCCGCCAGGTTGTGAAGTTGGGGTTGAATGGGAAGGTCTCGGCTGCCTGATGTAGCCGCGCCAGTGCACGTCCCCAGGCGCTATAGTGAAGCTTGGTGCAAGTCCCCATGATCCAACTGATGACCGGGCAACTCCGCGAAGACGACTGCGTGGTAGCGTCGCGGCGCGCTCAAGTGGTCGTCCGGGTTGTCGATCTCTTCTACGAATTCGCCCTTCGTGGATGCGATTGGCAGTGCGACGAGCAGTCCGGCGTTGGCGGCGTGCTGGACGAACTCCACTTCGGCACGCACTGAATCCTGGCTGCGTTCAGCTGCCGGGGTGAGCCGGAGATAGCCGGTCGAACCATCGGGCAGAACCACACGGAAGACGTGGTTTGCGCTGCTTCGCACGTGTACTAATGATTGCCCCTGCCAGCGCGCCGCTGCGTCCATCACGACCTGCGGCATCTCGCCGCAAGCGATCACGTCGACGATCAAGCGCATGCGCTCAACGTTCATCATGGTTGCGTTCCTCGCCATCGATGAGTTCGGACGCCTCCACTGACCATTTCTCACTCCGCTTCGTTGAGGACCGACCGTGAGGTTCGAACATGCTCAGAACGAGTCGACATCATCTCGGAGTGCGGCGCTCGCCGTCTAGCCAGTCCAGGTCAATTGCACTACTATAGCCCCGAACACGTTCAGCAGCTGGGGTCCACTGAACGGTGGAAAGCGGCGTTCGGAACCGTGATGAACTGAACGATGGCGCTCACGCTTAGTGATTGCATCGGTCAATCGCTCCGATCGCACTATGACCCTACCTGGCGAATCCTGAACCGTCGAAGGGAGATGGAGTCGTGCTGAAAGAATTCAAGGAATTCATACTGCGCGGGAACGTGATCGATTTGGCAATCGCGGTGGTCATCGGCGCCGCATTCGGTGCCGTGGTAACCGCGCTGGTGAAGGATCTCATCACTCCGCTCATCGCGGCGATTGGTGGTCAGCCCGATTTTTCCGGTCTGAGCTTCACCATCAACAACAGCCAATTCCTCTACGGAGACTTCATTAACGCCGTAGTCGCGTTCGTGATTCTGGCGGCAGTGATCTTCTTTCTCGTCGTCAAACCGATGAATCTGCTGATCGAGCGGACCCGCAAGGCGCCGGTTCCTCCAGATCCGACCACCATGAAGTGCCCTGAGTGCCTGAGCGAGATTCCGATCGGTGCCCACCGCTGCGCGCATTGCACGGCGATCCTGTCGCCGGCGGGCAGCCCACAGCCAGCTGACGACTGAACAATAGACTGGCGAGACCGGCGGCCCTCGCGGAACGCCGATCTGATGGAGGCGCTGTGAGCGACGTTGGGCGTCCAGGTACCCGTGCGGCAAGTGCGGTGTTCGCTGCAACGAACGGGGGAGCATTGGCGAATCGGACGAGGATTGCCCTGGAGATCGGGCCGAAGGGTAAGAAGGTCGTGGCGGTTGCTCCAGATTGGCCTGGTCTGGCACGCGGCGCGAAGACCGAGGATGCCGCCGTCGAGCGGCTGATCTCCTACTTCCCACGCTACGCGCCGGTGGCCAAACTGGCCGGAATGGAAGCCGACTTCGCGCCTGCCAACGACGTCGAGGTGGTCGAGCGCTACCCCGGCGTCGGTTCCACTGATTTCTGGGGTATCTCGTTCGCGTTTTCGAGCATTGACCGGCAAGCGATGTCAGTCGATGAACGGGAACGCGAGCTGACGCTGTTGCGGGCGTGCTGGGCGTTCTTTGACGATGTGCGCTCTCGGGTATCGTCCGAGATGCAGAAAGGCCCGCGAGGCGGAGGTCGAGATCGGGACCGGATCGTGCGCCACACCATTGTCTCTGAGCAGGACATGATGAAAAAGCTCGGCATGGCTCCGTCAGAGGACGCGCTGACTGAGGACGGGTTGAAGGCATATCGCGAGACCTGTTGCGCCAGCATTCGTGCGTTTCACGCCGACGGCAAGATGGCCAGAAAATGGCCGCTTCGCTATCTTATCCGGCATGCGGCGTTTCACACGCTCGATCACGCCTGGGAGATGGAAGACAAAGATCTGAGCGCCGACCGGGCGTGAGCAGCGCCTGTTTTCCAGCCCGGGGTTCGAACACAGTGGACTTGCCGCTATTTGGGGGTGACCACCACTAGCTGGTGCTGCAGGTCCAGGCGCGCGGCCCTCCGGGTCGCTCGGGTTGCCATCACTGATTGCCGCTGGGATAGGAGATCTCGTAACCGGCGCCGTGTCGTGGGATGGATAGCGCGATCAGTTCTTCGTCCATGTTGAGCTCGGCAGTGAAGGTCGCTTCTACGGCACGGACCTGTTCGCGAATATTCGTCTCTTCCGGCGCGCTAAGCTCGATATAGGCCGAGTCCTCGTCGACGGTCACGTATTCGGCCGCGGTGTCATCCTTCAACCACGGTGCGAGCGCATGACGCAGGTCGAGTGCTAAGGTGGGGAGTGCCTCGAGCCCGACGATTCTTCCGCCAGCGCCCATGTCGACGTAGCCGGAGAGGTTCAGCCTGCGACCAACTTCGCCACCGTCGTCTAGCGTCAAGCGCAGGGTATTTTCTTGGGGCTGGTAGCTCAGACGCACGTTGCTTCCTTCGCATCTCCGCCGGGGGCCGTTGATTCAATGGTAGCAGAGGTGTCCGACATGTTCTTGTTGTGATCTCCCGTGAAATCGAGGCGCGCTTGCCACGCCGTCTCGGGTAGGTTGCAGTTCAGTACTTCGGCCCCGAGGTGTCGTGTGTGCGAGCACGTCGGTGCTGGTAGCGATTCTGCTGATCGAAGATCCAACGAACTCAACGATCCTCTAAGGAGACAAGCAATGGATATGCCGGAGCTCATCAGCAATGCCAGAGACGCGATGTCGGCGAAACGCGTTTTCGGCGAGCCGTACGAGAAGGATGGTGTCACGATCATCACAGCCGCCAAGGTTTCTGGCGGAGGCGGTGGCGGATCGGGCGGGGATGGCAAAGGCGGTGAGGGCTCGGGAGGCGGATTTGGGTTGAGTGCCTCGCCGGTCGGCGCGTACGTCATCAGGAATGGCAAGGTTCGCTGGATTCCGGCCGTTGACGTCAATCGGGTGATTCTGGGTGGACAGTTCGTCGCGATTATGATGCTGCTGACGATTCGGGGCGTCATGCGTCGCCGGATGCGCATGCGCATGGCGGAGCGGTTCGGACCCGGTCGGCGGTCCGGGCCACCCTGGCGCGCCTAGCAGCAGAACGAAAGGTGGGTCGGATGACGAACGGCAGTCTGGGCACATGACGCGGCGTAGGGCGGTAAGGCCTGAGATCGTCAACATGCCGGATCAGCTCATGGCGGTTATTTACACGCGTGGCGATCCGGAGGCGCAGTCTGACCCACTATCGGCTCTCTACGGAGCGGTCTACACACTTAAGTTCTCGCGTAAACGAGGCGAGTCAGACTTCAAAGTTGGTCCACTCCGCGCGCGCTGGCCAGACGCCCACCTGCTGCCACGGGATCAGTGGCTCGGCATCTGGGGGTTGCCAATCCCTGACGACGTCAAATCCTTGCCGCGAAAAACGCTCGGATTCGACGTGCAGATTGAGCGCTGGTCCTACGGCGAAGTCGCCCAGATCCTGCACACTGGCACCTTCGAGGACGAACGGCCGGCTGTGCTACGCCTACACGAGTTCATCGCGGAGTCGGGGTACGAGATTACGGGCGTGCACGAGGAGGAGTACCTCACCTCGCACCGCGCCAAAGTCCAGCGCACCGTCATTCGCTATCCGGTGCAGAAGAAGGGCGGGACATCGTAGCGCTGGGCGTTGATCGGAAAGCACGCGGCGCAGGCGACAACTCAGGGTGTGGGCGTCCGTTCGATAGATGTCGGCGTCGCGCTCAATGAGGATGGGTGCGTAATGCCGTCGACAATCGCGACCACCGAGAACGAGATCAGTACCAGCAAGATGACAAATGCCAGGGTGATCCAGAGCTGGCGGCGACGGAGCGTCAGCGGATCCATTTTCAGTTCGCCTCCAACTCCACCATTGGTTGCCTCGATTTCTGGCAAGACCGCGCAATGTCTACGCATCTGGCCGCATGCAAGCTTCACGTCGCGGCAACGACGCCAATTCGGAAGAACACGCCAATCTACAGGCATCTAGCCTGACGTGGCGACCGCTCTCGGCGTATGGCACGTCGGTTGCGACTTACGAAACACATACCGGCCGTACATAAGCATCGAGGTTCCAGCGGTCGGACACCACAGACTTTACATCTTCGAAGTACAACGGAGGAATTCAATGTCCAGCCGAAATCATGAACATCATTCCGTGGATAACGCGATGGGTGATCAGCAGCAGAGCACGCAAGAGAAGACACATCATGCGGTCGAGTCGGCCAAATCTCAAGGCGAGCACGTCGTGAGCGAGGCTCAGGTCAGGGGCGATCAGGCCAGGAAGCAGGTCGAGAGCAAGGCGGAAGAGCAAAAGAACCGCGCGGCCGATCACATCGACAAAGCTGCCGACAAGGTCCGAGACAAAGGTCAGCAGTTACCAGGCGGCGACACGACCCGCCAGATGGCTGGCATGGCGGCGAACAAGATGGGCCAAGTGGCCGATTACCTGCATCAGACCAACACGGACGACATGTTGGCAAAGGTGCGGGAGTTCACCCGTCAGCATCCGATGCAGGCATTGATGGGCGCGGCGTTCGTCGGTCTCTACCTCGGTCGCAAGCTCTTCAGCTAGGTTCGGCCACATCCCGGCCCCGCGGGTGAAGTGCGGAGTCGCATCGCGGATCCGATACCGACTGCTTCGTTGGCCGGTCCCCAGACCGCGAACGTGAGTTGAACTTCGCCTTGGCGGATTTCATGGCCGATTAGTTGCATTTCGTTATCAGCACGAGTGGGTTGTCGCTTGACCGGATGTGTAAGGATCAACTTAGCCAAGAGGTCAAGCACGCGCCTGCTCGCGCCTAGTTCATATACATTGACCGGTGCGACCCCCCGAGGCTCTGGCGATCGGTATCGCCCCGTTCACTCGGGAGATTGGCCGCAGGCGATTGCGCGAGGATCGCCCCGCTTCGTGGGGATCTGCGTACGTGATCGCCGCCCGACAACGTTGTCGATTTCACCAGCGCGATCTGATTCGACGTCAAGAAACGGAACCGAGCGGGCGAAGAAGGAAGCCACCGAGGGAGAGGGTGCTCATGTCCAGTGAGGCGGCGGGTGGGCTCGGAAGCCCGCCACAAGAGACTCAATCACCGATCATCAGGTTCGTGAAACACTTCGTTTCCGAGTTTCAACGTGACGACATCATGGGGTTGTCGGCTGAGATTGCTTACCACCTCATTTTTGCCGTCCCGCCGCTCATCATCCTCACCGTTATGGCGTCTGCCTTGCTGAATCAATACACGCATGTTCCGGTCGTCGCTACCTTTCATCGATTGGTCGATCAGCACGCGCCAGGTGATCTGCAGCCAGTGCTTGATTCCGTCATTACCAACGCGGTGGACAAGGTTGGCGGTGGCGCGGCGTCCATAGGTGCGGCGGTCACCGCTATCCTGGCTCTCTGGTCCGCGTCGAACGGCATCGGCTCGTTCATGAAGGCTTTCAACCGGGTCTACGACGTCGATGAGGGCCGTCCCTACGTCAAGAAGAAGTTGGTCGCGCTCGGTCTAACCCTGGCCCTGATCATTCTCATCATTTGTGCGTTCGCCCTCTTCGTCTTTGGCCGTCAGATTGGGAACCTCATCGCGGACCAGATTGGCGTCGGTGGAGCGTTCAACACGGCGTGGGGCATTTTGCGCTGGCCGGTCGCGATCCTGTTCGTGATGGGTCTACTCTGGCTCCTCTACTACTACGGTCCGAATGTCGAGCAGGAGTTCCGCTGGGTCTGGATTGGCGCGGTCGCGGCGACGGTGCTCTGGATTGCCGCCGTCTTTGGTTTCAAGCTCTATCTGTCGTTATCGAATCCGGGAAGCACCTATGGAGCGTTCGGCGGGCTCATCGTTTTCCTCTTCTTCCTGTACATCACCGCACTGGTCTTCGTTATCGGCGCGGAGTTGAACGCGATTGTTGATAAGCGCATGGAACACGACATGGTCGGAACTCCATCGGAGCCGCTGAAGACAACCGATCGCGGCATGGCGAATGGTCCGACTCGTCCCTCACGGCAGCGCATGCCAGGATTCACGGAGCGGACGTCTCCCGCCGAGATGTCGATCACCTCTCCCGAGATGGTGACCCCGCGGCCCAACCAGGCTTCGCTGGCGCTCAGAGCGTCTGGAATGCGCGCAGGGACGATTCAACTGGCCGCCGGATTCGCCGCGGCGAGTCTGCTCTGGGCGGTTGGCTGGCTCATCGGACGACGTGGTTCCTAAGCTTCCCGGGAACGGAGAAATAGGTGAACCGGCACTCGTGAGCAAGCGAAGCCAGGCGGCACACGCCTGGCTTTTTTCGTACGTGAGTGAGCGGTGATCGAAAGAGATTACTACCCCCCGTCGAAGGAGATTGCCATGACATTGCTACAAGGCAAGTCAGCACTCATCACAGGTGGCGCCGCCGGGATCGGCTTCGCCATTGCCAAGAGCTTCCTCGATGTAGGCGCTAGCGTGCTGATTACCGATGTGGATGAGACCGGCCTGCGGGAAGCGCGTTCATGCCTCGACGCCGGTGAGCGTCTCCAGACGCTGAGGGCCGACGTCTCCAAAGCTGGCGATTGGCAGCGTGCAGCGGAGCAGGTCCAGACGTCGTTCGGGAAGCTGGATATTCTGGTCAACAACGCTGGAATTGAGGTGCTTGGAACGGTCGAGACGGTCAGCGAGGAGCAATGGGACCGGATCATGTCAATCAATGTCAAGAGCATCTACCTGAGCATGCGCGCTATGCTTCCCATGTTGCGCCAGACTCGCGGAACAGTCGTCAATGTCGCGTCCATCGCTGGACTCATTGGCGCTCCCGGTTGGATTGCCTACATCACGAGCAAGCATGCGGTGGTGGGTGCCACCAAGAGTCTGGCCCTCGACTACGCGAAGGATGGGATTCGGGTGAACGCGATCTGTCCCGGCATGGTGCAGACGCCGATGGCCGAGCGTATCGATCGCTCAATCGGCGGTGGCAACGCCGAAGCTGGCCACCAAGCGCTGGCCAGTGCCGTCCCCATGGGGCGCTACATTCGCCCGGAAGAAGTCGCGGCGATCGCCGTTCACTTCGCGTCCGACCAGTCCCGCTTCACCACTGGAACCTGTTACGTCATCGATGGCGGAGCAACAGTGGGATAGTCTCGTATCGCGTACGTACGACGAGGTGAACATGACAAACACTTAAGTACCGGATTAAACAAATTCTTCACAACTCGGCCGCATCAATGTCGTGCAGTTGGTACGATTGACGCCGCAACCTGGTCTTCATCGGCGAAGCTGGTCGACCACAACGCGAGAACGTGAAGAGGACACGACGAGATGAATGCGCTTCAGGCGTGGGTGCTCGCGATTCTGCAAGGTGTGACGGAGCTCTTCCCGATCAGTAGCCTGGGGCACTCGGTCATCATTCCTAAATTGCTCCACTGGCATATCGATCAAGGATCTGTTTCCTTCCTCCCATTCCTGGTGGTGCTCCACCTAGGCACCGCGCTGGCGCTTCTTCTGTACTTCTGGCGTGACTGGTTTGAGCTGTTGGGTTCGTTCGTTGGGCAAGGACCAGTCGAGCGGCGGGCAAGCAATCAGAAACTCCTGCTGCTCGTCGTCGTGGCGACTATCCCGGCCGGCCTCATTGGACTCGCACTGCAGAAGCCGCTGACGCACCTGTTTGGTGCGCCGCTTGTCGCGGCGACGTTCCTGACGGTGAATGGCGTGGTACTGCTGGTTGGCGAGCGCCTGCGCAAGAAGGCGGGCTACAAGGAAGCCAGCGAGCTGAGTTGGGGTGAGGCGCTAATCGTCGGCGTCAGTCAATCGGCGGCACTGATCCCCGGTATTTCCCGGTCTGGTTCAACGATGGTCGCCGGGCTCTGGATGGGGCTGCGCCACGAAGAGGCGGCGCGCTTCTCGTTCCTGATGGCGACTCCGATCATCGGCGCGGCCGGTCTGCTCGAAGTTCCCAAGCTGATCAAGAACGGCTCGCAATCGAGCATCGGGTTGGTGCTGTCGGCCGGAGTGCTCGCAGGCGTGGCCGCGTTCATCAGCGTAGCGTTCCTGATGCGCTACTTCCACAAGCGCGACTTCCAGGCATTGAATCCGTTCGCCTACTACTGCATGGCGGCAGGCGTGGTCACCTTCGGGCTGATCCTCGCGGGAGTGTAGCTCGGTTCTGTATCTCTGCTCGCGTGTGCAGGGGCGACGCCTGCGTCGCCTACCTCGTGATCCGAGGCTTGCGCTGGAGCGTGGGCCGTTCCCAGCATCTTCGTCTCAAGGGCAAAGCTTACCGTCGCCCACCACGGTCTATAGCTTCTGGCGACGGAAGCGGCGCCGAGTTCGTCCCCAAAGCTCACCTGCACGACTAAACGGCTTCAACCGCCAGATAAACCGGAGCGCGGTTGCCCAGCCAACCACCATCAAACCGATAACGATGAGATCAGCGAATCCCAGCCATTCGAGCTGATAGAAGTGGCGCGAGAATGGGATGATCATGAAGATGGCGAAGAGGGCGAACATGCCTCCCGCCAGAATGGTTGGACGCCAGTCGCCGTTCAGGTCGTTCCCACCGGTCCATGCTTCGGTCGGCGGCTCGAGGAAAGGGATCAGCAGGATGCCGCAGAAGACGGTGGCGGTCGTCAACGCGGTGCGCGCCAGGGTGACGTCGTTAGTGAGCGAGGCATAGAGCGCGTAGACCGCCACGGCCACGATCGCGATGCTGATCGAAGCGGGAATGACGAACGGCGCAGCCAGCTTCAGCAGGCTCTTGCCTGGAACTCCCGGCTTAGCCCAGACGGCCAGTGCAAAGGTTGGGATCCCGACGGTCAGTAACGCCAGCAGTGCGTTGTGCTGCGGCATGATCGGGAACTTCTCTCCGAGCAATGACGTTCCCAGCACGATGAAGGCGACCGCCAGCGTGCGTACCAGAAACAGCCGGATGATGTCCTGCATGCCGGTCAGAATCCGCTGACCTTCACGGAAGAGTTGCGGCAGGACCGCGTAGGAGTCTTCCAGAAGGATCAGATCGGCGATGCTGCGGGTCGCCTGGCTCCCGCTGCGCATCGCGATCGCGAGCTGTGCCTGTTTCAACGCCAGAATGTCGTTGACTCCGTCGCCGATCATCGCCACGTAGTGGCCGCTGTCGCGCAACGACCGAATCAGGCGCTCCTTCTGCTGCGGGGTAACCCGGCCAAAGACCGTTACATCCTCGGCGACTTGCTGAAACTCCAGATCGTTGAGTCCGTCGAGTTGCAGTCCGCTCACCACCCGATTGCTGCTGGTGATACCGGCCTGGCGGGCCAGTGAGGCGACCGTCTCCGGGTTGTCTCCCGAGATGATCTTCATCTGAATGCCGAGCGAGGTGAAGCCTTGAATTGTCGCTTGAGCCTCCGGGCGCAATTCATCCCGGAAACTGATAGCCCCCAACAGTCTGAGGTCGTTTGGAAGCGCGGGAGAATCAGTCTTGGCGTCCAGACTCGATCCGAGCGATCCCCGCGCGAAGACAAGGGCGCGCAATCCCTGATGCGTCCACTCGCTGATGCGCTGGTCGGCGCCGTCGTCCCCTTTGATGTGCGGCAGGATCATTTCGGGCGCGCCGAGGACGTAGCTGCCGTTCAATTCATCCTTGAAGGAGAGCGCGCTCCACTTGCGCTCGGAGGAAAACGGTACTTCGGCAACTGACTCATGCTTGAGCCCGCCGCAGGCGCTGCGCATGGCCTCGATTGTCTGGTTCCCGTCGCTGGTGCTGGCCGCGTAAATACCCAGGAGTTCCTTGAGTCGGGTCTCGGTCACTCCTCCGAAAGGGATCAACGATGCCAGATCGAGCCGGTTCGTGGTGAGTGTGCCGGTCTTATCCATGCACAGGACGTCGAGATGGCTCATGGATTCGACCGCGTTGGTGCGCTGAATCAGCGCACCTTTGCCTGCCATGCGTACCGCCGCCATGGCGTAGGTAACCGCCACCATCAGGTACAGTCCCTGAGGTACCACTGCCACGATCACCGCCGCCGCGCGCACGCTCTCGATTAGCGGCAGCGTGTGATAGAGCTGACGAAAATTATTGGCGACCAGGATGCTGAGTAGCACGATGGCGACCGCCGCCGCTTGAATGACCCAGCGTACGTCCCGCTGAAGCGGTGTGCGAATCTGGCGGAACGCGCGCGCACCGGCGGTGATCTGCTGCGCCAGGCTCTTGTGACCGACTCGGCTCGCCTCGTAGATGCCGCTGCCGCTAATACAGAAGCTGCCGGACAGAACGGTATCTCCCGACTTCTTATCGATGCGGTCCGACTCGCCGGTCAGCAGCGATTCGTCCAACTCCAGCCGCGTACTCTCAACCACCACACCATCGACGACGATCTGATCACCCGGGTGGAGTGCCAGCAGATCGCCGCGCACCAGTTCGGACGGGTTGACGGTCCGTTGCTTCCCCTCCCGAATAACATTCGCGGTCGGTCGGTTGACCAGCGCGATGCGGTCGAGCTTTCGCTTGGCGCGGGCCTCTTGAATGATTCCCGCGACGACGTTGAACAGGACCAGACCGGCCGTCATGATCGCGTCGGTATAGAGCCCCAGCGCGACGAGTGTGACGGAGATAGCGAAGAGGAGGATGTTGATAAAGGAGACGGTGTTCTCGCGCAGAATGCGCTTGTAAGAGCGGCTGGTCTCGAACTCGACGACGTTCCCCTCACCGCGGGCGCGGCGGGCCGTGACCTCTTGCTCGCTGAGTCCTTGATGCCGGGCGACGGCTGTCGTGTCGGCCTGTGTTGCGATCATGGTTTGGCGCGCGCTTCGCGCTCTCTCAATCTCTGGTGTAGCCAACCGGACCGCCTGTTACCGGCGCCGTGCGCTTTATCAGCGGAGTCCGGTCGAATCTCCCCCAGTACAAGACCCTGTCTTTGGCCGGTCGTATACCCGCCGCGGTCCCATTTGGTCACGCGATGCACGTAGACACGTCACTTTCGAACGGGTGCGACCGCGCTCAGTGTACCAACGGCGTTTCGATCGAGATAGCGAGTCTGCCTGGGATCCCGCCAATCGTCCCTCGCTACTCATCAATTATGTCATCTCATGCGCTGTCTTGACGGCGTCGTCATCGTATCATTCAACGCGTGAACGCGGATCATGATTTCGGGCTTACTGCCCCCAACGTGAAGATCGAACAGGAGACGCGTCCGGCGACCGGCCGGAGGACCGAACTGGCCACCTCTCGACGCTTCGTACCCGGAGCAGGTCTGCTCGCGTTCATTCTCTGCCTGATCTCATTCACCGCGTCGGCCTGGGTCGCAACCAACGTCTTCGATCGTCTGCCCCACGTCGAGGACGACGTGGCATTCTTGTTTCAAGCCAAGACGATCGCGTCGGGTCATTTGCTGGCGACGCCCCCAACCTTGCCTGTCTTCTTTCAGATCCCATTCGTGATCATTCGTGACGGTCATTGGTTCGGTAAGTACCCGCCGGGCTACCCAATGGTCCTCGCGATTGGCGTCCTCTTTGGGCATCCGTGGTTGTTGAACCCCATCGTCGGCGCACTGGACGTCGCATTGGTCGTCCTGGCGGGCCGTCGCCTCTTCAACGCCGCGACGGGATTGTTAGCCGGAGCGCTGCTGGTTGCTTCGCCCTTCTTCCTGCTGCAGTCCGGCTCCTTCATGTCGCACACGGTGACCCTCTTCTGGTCGATGTCGTTTCTACTCCTGTTCGAGGCCAGCCGTCGCAACCGATCGATCTGGCGCGCCATCCTGGCTGGCGCCGTTATCGGAATGCTCTTCATCTCGCGACCGCTTACCGCGGTCGGAATCGGCATCCCATTCGTGGTCTGGGCGGCGATCGAACTCGCGTTCAACTGGCGGCGTATACGGGAGTATGGCGCGATGGCGCTGGCGTTCGTTCCGTTCGTGCTGGGGATGCTGCAATACAATCGCATGACCACCGGCCATGCGACCGAATTTGCCTACGTTCTCTGGTGGCCATACGACAAAATCGGCTTTGGTCCGGGAGTCGGGCGTGGCGGGCACACGGTGGCGGATGGCCTGTTCGACACGAAGTTGAACGTCGAACAACTCAGTCACTACCTCTTTGGCTGGCCTGGTCACCTGAGTTTGATCCCGATGCTGCTGGGCTTCGGGTTGGCCTTGGCCGCACTCATCTGGCGTATGGGACAGGCCGTCCACGACCATCGAGTGGCTTCGGCACCCGAAAGCCGACTCCGCCCGCACCTGGCGCCGGAAGTCTGGGATCTCTTGCTGGCCGGGATAGTCATCAGCCTGATCACCGTGCACATCGCCTACTGGACTCCCGGTCAGATGTATGGCCCGCGCTACTATTTCGAAGCGATCGGCGCGATGGTCCTGCTCAGTTCGCGCGGCATCTTGGTGACGGCCGATTCACTTGCGATTCCGCTGCGCATGGCGACATCCCGCCTGTCGCAGCCACGCATCTGGACTACCGGAGCGCTGTTGGTGGTCGTCGCCGGACTGGTGATCTGGAACTTCAACACATTCACGCCCGCTCGCTTCCGCGAATTCACCAACTGGTACAACATCAACGCGGATGGGCTGCGCGAGGTGAAAGCGGCGGGAGTTAACAACGCCGTGGTCTTCGTCTCCGAGAAGGAGTGGACCGACTATGCGCCCTTCTTCACGCAAGACAATCCGGCGCTGGACACGAACATCGTCTATGCCATCGACATGGGCGACTCGAACGTGCAACTGATGCGCGAGTACCCGGGCCGATCCTATTATCGCTATGACCACGGCATCCTCACGAGAATTCCAGGGCCCTAGGAATCACTCGGAGCACCGCACCGATCGGTCCCCGCCTCTGAACGTTCAGACCAACGTGTGGCGGACGACGTCGAACGCCAACGTCGTCGTTGGTTAGCCGGGACTATATGGCGGTTTGTGGCTCACGATTGCAGGCCTACGCACTCGAATGAGGGATCCCAATCGTCTCCGGCGATTTGTGGCCGACGTGACGTTCGACGGGCGTTACGACTGCTTCTTGATGGTCCGCGACAGGGCACGCAGGTCGGTTTCCGGATCGGAGAGGACCGCTGGATCGACTTCTGCCCGTGCCTCGCACAAGCGTCGCGCCGAGCGCAGTTCGCGCGGACGGTTGATGGTCGCCGCCGCGTGCACCTGTCCATTGCGCATGAAGAAGATCGTGGCCTCTGGCTTCGACGTGTCGCCGCGCACGACGATTTCGTGCCATTCGGTCGGAAAGCCGACGTACTGCAGGTTCACGTCGTACTGATCCGACCAGACATACGGCAGTGGCGCGTATTCGTCAGTTCCACCGAGCATCGAGCGGGCAGCAGCGGCACCTTGCATGGCCGCGTTGTCGTAGTGCTCGACGCGAAGGCGCTCTCCGATGTCAGGATGTATCCAATTGGCCACGTCGCCCGCGGCGTAGACGTTCGGATGAGAGGTCTCGCAGTGCTCGTTGACCAGAATGCCATTCTCCACGGCCAGCCCGGCATTACGGGCCAGTTCGACGTTTGGCCGCACTCCGACTCCGATCACCGCCAGATCGCACGGGATGTGGTCGCCGTTCTCCAGCACCGCTTCCTCGACCCGGCCTTGACCGCGTAGCTCGGTCACGCGGCTGCACATTCGTAGATCGACACCGTGGCTGCGGTGGACCTCGGCGAACAGATCGCCGAGCGTCTCTCCAAGCGCACCGGACATCGGCGACGGGAGCAGGTCGATCAGCGTCACGTCGTTCCCCATCGTTCGCGCACTGGCCGCGACCTCGGATCCGATGAAGCCAGCTCCGATGACGACGAGGTGATGACCTCCGGCGCGAACCGCAGCGCCGAGATTGGCCGAATCTTCGAGCGTGCGCAAGTAGTGGACTCCGGGGAGATCGAAGCCTGGCTGGTTGAGCCGGATCGGGCTGGCTCCGGTGGTCAACAGTAGCTTGTCGAACTGGATCGATTCGCCATCCTCCAGCGTCAGTCGCTGGTTGTCGGTGTCGAGCCCGACTGCGCGACGACCGAGCTCCAGCTCGATCTGCTGCTCGTGGTACTGCTCTTCGGGTTGAAAGAAGAGCTCATCGAGCGGCTTCTTTCCCTGCAAGAAGGCTTTCGACAGGGGTGGCCGTTCGTACGCGCGTACCGGCTCGTCGCCGAAAAGAAGGATGCGGCCGTCGAATCCAGTCAGTCGCAGGGTCAGTGCGGCGCTGTGCCCGGCGAGACCGGCGCCGACGATCGCGTAGATGGGTCTCGCCAGCATGTGTTACGCCTGCTCCTTCGGGTCCCGCGAAACGTAGACATTGTTGTCCTCGATCAGGACGTTGTACGTCGTGAGGGGCAGGACGGCGGGGAGATTCGTGGCAGCGCCGGTGCGCACGCTGAAGCCGGACGAATGAAGCGGGCACCACAACGTCTCGTCCTCGATCTCTCCATCGGAGAGTTCCGCATATTCGTGGGTGCAGATGCCGTCCATGGCAAATACCTCGTCGCCCACCACACAGACGATGCGGTCTTCCTCGTCGACCGAGAAGGGGTAGATTCCCCCGTCTTCCAGGTCTTCCGCGGTCATGGCGAATACATATCCGTCAGGTGCTGGCATAGGCCCTCCCGATTCTTTTCGTCGATCGTTACACAACGTCGGGGCGGGATTACCGCCCCGATTCCGGGTCACGTCAGGTGAATTCGTCGTGAGTAATTTAGTCCTCGCTGGACTCTGCGTTCTCGCGAACTTCAACCGAGTCCGCGATCGGACCCTTGAAACCGACGCGTCGGTGCGAACCGTCGCAGAACGGCTTCGTGTTCGAGTGACCGCAACGGCAAAGCCAGATATCTTCACTGTCGAGAACGACCTCGTTGCCCTTATGGTCAACGACGGTGACCGGCCCCGTCACGTGATATGAGCCGTTACGAGTCACTTCGATTCGAACATCTGCCACCGGGTATCCTCCTAATGTACGCGAACGGTCCGCTCGCTTCGGGCGTTGCAACGCCTCCACGTCGGATCAAACTATCGCAGGCACGCCGACTGAACGCGGCGTGTTGACCAATAGATTATCCTCCGACCTCCACATTTCAATATACCATGGGATGCGCTTGCCTATTCCCGTGGCTCGCCGATCCGCTGATTCTCGTACGCTTGACGCCGGATTCCGGCTCGTCGAGACTGATCGCATTTGATCGGTCATACCGGCATCCGGCAGAGGAGAGCGTCGTGGCGGGAGTCTCGCAACCAACTGCTGAACAGTTCGAACGCACGTTGCGTGCAGGCGCTCGTGAGCGCTTCGGTGAGGAGCACGCCGCGACCATAGACTACCGGTTGGCGTCCTATGCACGCCTGCTGGCGCGCATCGCGGCCGAGCCACTTGATTTCGCGAGCGAGCCGCCGGATACCTCTGGCATCGAGGAGTCAGACAATGGGCGGTAGTCCGTACGGTCTTCCCGCGGTCGAGACCGTCGCGGCGGTCCATGCTCGAGACATTGGCGTCCGTGAACTGGTTGACGTCACGCTGGACGGCATAAGCCGGGTTGAGCCGCGACTCCATGCTTGGGCGGTACTCGATCGAGAGGGTGCGCTACGGCAAGCCGAACTGCTCGATCGACGGCTAACGGCTGGTGAACGACTTCCGCTGCACGGGTTGCCGTTTGGTGTCAAAGACATCATCGACATGGCTGGTCTGCCGACTTCAGCGGGTTTCGCGCCGTTTCAGGATCGGGTGCCGGTGCGCGATGCGGCGATCGTGGCTCGGTTGCGCGAGCTCGGCGCGATCCCACTCGGTAAGACGCACACCACGCAATTCGCGCTGGCGGACGCGGCGCCGACGGTCAACCCGTATCTGGTAACTCACACGCCAGGCGGCTCGAGTTCCGGTTCTGGCGCGGCGGTCGGGGCACGCATGGTTCCGTTCGCGCTCGGCACGCAAACCGGTGGCTCGGTGCTTCGACCAGCCGCCTACTGCGGGGCGGTCGGGTTCAAGCCGACCTTCAACTGGTTCCCTCGTGACGGCGTGCTGCCGCTCGCCTGGTCGCTCGACCATCTCGGGCTTATCGCCCGGAACGTCGCCGATACGACGCTCCTTTTTCAGGCACTCACCGGTGCGCCGAGCGACACTCCACCGGCATCAATGCCGCGTATCGGGCTGCTCGTCGATTTTGTGGAACGGGCCGAGCCGGAGATCGCGGCCCACGTGAACGACGCCGCAAACCGGCTACGACAGGCTGGCGCGGTGGTCGAAGAGCTTCATCTGCCGACGGACTTCGAACTGCTGCTCGCGGTTCACGGGGTGATCATGCAGAGCGAAATGGCCGCCGTTCATATGGAACAACTCGCTCGTCACCGCGACGATTACGGCCCGTTGCTCGCCACCGAGGTGGATCTGGGGCAGCTCACTCCAGCGGTCTACGACCTCAAGGCGCGCCGTCTGCGAGGAAAGATTCGCCGCGAACTCGACACATTGCTGTCGACCGATGACGCTTGGTTGCTGCCGACGGCGGCAATTCAGCCACCGCTGCTGAAGGATGGTTCGACCGGAAACTCGTCGTTTCAGGCTCCCTGGTCACTTCTCGGAACTCCGTCGATCTCGCTCCCAACCGGCATGAGTGCGGCGGGTTTGCCGATCGGTCTGCAATTGGTCGGGCGGCGAGGCCACGACCGAGCGCTTCTCGCGACGGCCTCCTGGGTGGAGGCAATGCTTGGCCCCATCGAACCTCCGGGGCTGCCTGGGTAACGTGCGACAACTGATCGCTGAGAGCAACGCGCGAAAGGGAAACGTGGCGTCATGGGTGTGCTGACCAGACCGGAGATTCTGCGACGCGTTGAAGCGGGAGAGATACGTATCGACCCGTTCGACCCGGACTGTGTCGGCCCGGCATCGATTGATCTGCATCTCGGCCACGAATTCCGCGTCTTCAAGCCGATCCACAACATCTTCCACGTCACCGACTCGGCCGACCATCGGGATGTGACCGACGTGATAGAGGTTGACGACCACTTCCTGCTGCTGCCGGGCCATGCTATTCACGGCGTCACCGTCGAGCGGGTCACGTTGCCGGATAACATCTGCGGCTGGATTCAAGGTCGCAGCCGTTTCGCGCGCATCGGTCTGATGGTGCACGTGACGGCGAACTTCATGCAACCCGGCATCGAGAACGCCAAACAGGTGCTCGAGATGAACAACGCCGGACCAATGCCGTTGGCGGTTCATCCTGGCACCTCGATCTGCCAGATCATTCTGGAGGAATGCGTTGGTCACGCCCGTTACAGCGGGCGCTATCAGTCGCAGCAGTCGCCGTAGTGATCGTTATGGCGGCGTGCACAAAATTCGACCGTCGTCTGCGGGGGAGTAACCTTACGTCTTCCCTTCCGTACCGAGGTCCAGCCGAGATAGTCTTGCCGCCAATTGCACTAGCGCAGGATCGTGTGCGTCGCGACGCTGGCCCATTCTTCGAGTTCACGATCGTTGATGATTGTCAGGTCTCCGTGAATCGTCATCTTCAGTGAGGCGAGCGTGACGCCCAAACGAAGCGCACGCGCGATATCGCCATCCAGATAGCCGTGAATGAATCCAGCCGCCAGCGCATCTCCAGCTCCAACCTTGTCGACCACCTGGACCGAAGCTGGCATCTCCTGATAGAGATCGCCGTCCTGCGTCAGCGCGATGGCTCCTTCGTCCCCCAGCGTCAGCACCGTGGTGGCGGCACCAAATCGCCGCGAGAGTTCGCGGACGACCGTCTCGCCATCACCGGTGATGTCCCAGAGGAGTCGAGCATCATTTCGCCCGCAGAAGAGGATGGTTGCTGCCGAACAGAATGGCTCCAGCGTCGTTGCCGCCTGCTGCGGCGACCAAAGTCGAGCGCGATAGTTGACGTCGAAGCTCAGCGGTATGCCGTCACTATGCGCCCGTTCGACGAAGCGGCGCGCCGTCTCGGCGCAGGAAGCGCTCAAGGCGGGTGTGATGCCCGTCAGGTGCACGAGTCGGGCTCGAGACGCGAGCGCGGTGTCGATTTCGTCGACATCGCATTGGGCAATCGCCGATTGTGCACGATCGTAGATGACGTGTGTGGGACGAGGGGGCGTTCCCATGTCCAGATAGTAGACGCCCACCCGGCCGTGATCACACCAACGAATGTGCCGGTCGTCAACGCCATGGCGTCGCAATTCAGCGGCGATGCGCGCACCGAACGGATTACGGGGCAGGACCGACGTCCAGGCCACGCGCCGGCCAAGTCTGGCCAGCGCGATCGCCACGTTCGATTCAGCACCGCCGATCCCGATATCGAGAGCGGCGGTAGTTTCGAGCCGGTGTCCTGTCGGAGTCGAGAGTCGGATCATCGTCTCACCAAACGTGACGAGATCGTAGTCGACCACCGGTCTGCCCTTTCTGCTATGAGCCTGAGTCGTTGATCGTCTAGTCGACGTTCACCGTCTCGGTGGCACCTTCCTCTACCTTGGATGTGAGATCGGTAGCCCACTCATGCTGCTTCTTCAGCACGCGCAGCGCGACCGACGTCTCGGTTCGTAAGGTGCCTGGGATTCGTGCCAAGCGATTCGTCAGGAAATTGAACATCTCGTCCTGATTGCGGAACGAGGCCATCAACATTACGTCGTGTGCACCGGCGGTAATGGCCGACCACATAACTTCAGGCATGTTCGAGACTTCGATCGCCGCCTCGCTGATGCGCTCGGGCTCGACCTGAACACTGATGATTGCCGTGAGAGCGTAACCAAGATGTTCCGGATCGACCGAGGCGGTGATCTTCAGGATGCCGCTCTCGATTAGGCGGCGAACGCGATAGCGAACGGTGGCCTCAGGTACGTTGAGGCGTCTCGCGATTTCACGATTACTTCGTCTTCCGTCCGCGCGCAAGAGCCGGATTATCTGGCGATCGAGCTCGTCGGGCTGCAAGGCGCGGTTTCTGCGTGAGTTCTGGCCGTCACTCATAACGGGCCATGGTCTCCTCTCTATCGACCTCGTGTGTGTCTTAATCGTGGGGGAGCATTCGTATCGGATCGAGTCTTCCCCGCGTGTGTTGTCGCGCAACGTTGCGCGACCGCACACTATCATAGACGTTCTCTCGCATTTGTGGGACGTCTTTTCCCCTTCGAGAATTCATCGTCCGTTGCGCTGGCTTTGGCGACACTTGGTGCCGCTTGGGTCCCTCACTGGGTATGTGGCGCTGCGCAAATAACAAACGCCACGCCTCGATTATACGGGACATGGCGAATTGCAGTCGAGTCGAATATGTACGGACAGTCTAAGATTCCGATCAGGTCTTGACCATTCCCTTTTGCAGCGCTTTGCTCACGGCTTCGGTTCGACCGCCCACATCAAGCTTGCGATAGATCGCATTCGCGTGGAACTTGACCGTTCGTTCCGTGATATGCAATTCGAAGGCGATCTCCTTGTTGCGAAATCCGCGTGCCATCAGGTTCAGAACATCCTGCTCGCGCGGAGTGAGTTCTTCTTCGACTCCCTCACCGCGTAGGATATCACCCACCCGATTGAGCAACTTTCCGGCCACCGCTGGCTCCAGCAGCGAACCTCCGAGGTTCACGACGCGAACCGCGCGGAAAATCTCGTCTCGCGGTGCGCCTTTGAGAAGATAACCGCGCGCGCCCGCCTCGACCGCGCGAAGAATGCGTTCGTCGGTGTCGTACGCCGTGAGGACAACCACGCGGGCATCGGGGTCGAATGCGCGCATTCCTTCGATGGCCTGGACACCGTCGGTACCGGGCATCGCCAGGTCCATCAAGACAACGTCTGGTTTGGCGGCCTTGTAGATGGCGATCGCCTGCGAGCCGTCACTGGCCTCGCCAACGACGGTCATGTCGTCCTGCGCTTCGAGGATGGCAACCAAGCCTTCGCGGACGACCGGATGGTCGTCGACCACCAGAATTCTAATCATATTAGCCTCGTGATTTTCCGTCTCGATGTGCCTTGCGCGCTTCGAAGGGCACCGTTACCGTCAGCGTCGTTCCATGTCCCTGGGTGCTCTGAATACTCAGCGAGCCTTTGAGCAGTCTGGCACGTTCGCGCACGCCAACCAACCCGAATCCGGAGCCCTGCTGAGCCTGACGAGCCGCAATCTGTGGATCGAAACCGACGCCATCATCCTCGATAACGAGAGTGACCTGGTCATCCTGCGCCTGAAGCGACATGCGTACCTGCCCGGCCGCTGAATGACGCCGGATGTTGTCCAGAGCCTCTTCGGCGATGCGCAGCAGCCCCACCTCGACCCGCGCCGAAAGGCGTCCGCGCAGGCTGTCCGCGCCGAATTCGGTCTCAATGCCGCTCTCGTCCACGAAGCGCTGTGCCAATCGGCGGAGCGCGTCTGGAAGCGAAACCTCTTGCAGTCGCGCGGCGCGCAGGTCAAGTACCGATCGGCGCGCCTCTTCGAGGTTGGCACGGGTTAATTCTAGCGCACGGCGAACTTTTTCGGCGGCTTTTTCCGGTTTCGCGGGAAGATAGGCGTCGGCCAGATCAAGTTGCAGGGAAATGGCGGTGAGCCCTTGCGCGAGCCCATCGTGAATCTCCTGGGCGAGACGGCCGCGCTCTTCGGCCACGGCCAGCCCTTGCGAGCGAGCGTAGAGACTGGCGTTTTCGACCGCCAGCGCAGCGGAATCTGCCACACCCTGGGCGAGCCGAATCTGATCGTCGGTGAATCGGCCCCGCTGGTCTCCTGTGGCAACCAGCGCCATGCCGAGCACCTGCCCACGGGCGACAAGCGGCACCATCAAAGCGGGCATTCCACCAACAATCGCCTGAAGCGCTGGTCCAGCGTCGGCCGATTGGTGTGGGCAGCAGCAGACGACTGGCTGCTGCTCGGTGAGCATATGGCGAATGACCGGACTGTGATCGATCGGAAGTGAGATGCCGCTGTACGGAAGTTGGCTGGGCACTGGCCGATCATCGACCACCGAAACCGCGGGAATGAAATCGCGCGAATCGTCGTCCAGCAAGTAGATGGTGCAACTCGAGGCGCTGGCTGCTTCGGCGATTCCGGCCGCAAGGCGCTCCATCACTTCATCGAGCACCAGTGACGAGCCCGCCGCCCGCGTCGTGCTGAGCATCAGCGCCAACGCCCGGCTTCGCTCTCGCTCGTCATCGAGCAGCCGCACGTTCTCAAGGGCAATCGAGATTTGATCGCAAATGGTGACGAGGGTGGTCAGATCGTGGTCGTCAAACGCGAACGACTCTGGGCTCTGCACGTCGAGTACGCCGATGACATTCCCCTCGTGCATGATCGGCACGGCCAGTTCGGAGTGCGTGCCCGCAGTCTCCGGTGTGCCGAAATAGCGCGCATCCTGGTCGACGTCACCCACCAGAGCGGGCTCGCCGCGCGCCGCGACGTCGCCAACGATACCGACGCGGCCAATGGGGATCTGCAGATCGAGTAGGAAAGAGCCGTCGAGACGTGGGGAATGCGCTCGCAACACCAGATTGGATTCCTGCTGATCTCGCAGGAAGACCGCGACGAAGCTGTAGCCAAACGACTCGTGAATGAGATCGGCCGCGGTGCGAAGCAATTCGCCGGTGTCATGCACCGTGACGATACGATGTGCGAACTCGTTGATCGCGGCCAGTTGACCGGCACGGCGCCGTTCCGATTCGATCAGGCGGCTGTTCTCCAGTGCCACGGCTGTCTGTCGTGCCACTGCCGTCACGAGTTCGACCTCTTCCTGATCGAACGCCATGAGCGGGCAAAAGAGTGCGATCACGCCGACGGTTTGACCGCCCTGCACCATCGGCGCCGCGAGAAATGCGACCTGATCGGCGAGGTTCGACATCGGATCGGGCTCGACACCCTGCTCGCGGCAGGCCGCCACGTAATCGACGACTGACAGGGTCTCTTGCGATTCAGCCACGACCCGAATCAAGCCCGCGTGACGTGGCTGTCGTTCGAGATCGGGTCGCCGTTCTCCGTTGTAATAGACTAGGTGGGGGATGATACTGCCAGTCTTTGGGTCGTAGCTCGAGATCATGAAGTGGTCGGTCTGAATGACGCGGGAGCAGATAGTATGAACGTCGCTGACCAGTTCATCCAGGTCGCCGGACGTGTTGACGGCGCGGGAGATGTCGGTGAGGACACTCATTCGCGCCAAGCGCTGCTGGCGTTGGCGCTCGAGATCCTCGGCGATTCGCTGCCACTGTGCCTCACCTGGTCGCATATCGGCTGACGTGAGGATGGCCGTAATCGTGTGGCGCACGAAGCGACTGGCCTGGCGGATAACATCGTCAACCGGGATTGGACACTCCGGCGCCAACTGGCAGTTGAGACGAAGCGCCTCGATGAACAGGCTCATGGCCAGCGTCGCATCGGCCACTACCTCGCGTGTCGGCTCGATCGAGTTCCACAACCGGCCGAGCGCGATCTGGGCAGTGTCGTCGCCTCGCAAGAAACCGGCGAATGCAAAAACCGAACTCTGAGTGAGTCCGGTCATGACATCGTTCGCGGGTAATCCGGCGTCGTGATCCAGCAGGGACGTCCAGGTCGCGGTGATGGCCTCGCTGTTAGCCAGAATCAGGGCAGCCGCTCGTTCTACGTCCGCTTGTCGAATGTTGCCCGCCATGCCCGTCGTTACCCATCTAGATCGTTCGTGCGTTTGCGCGTCGTCGACCGCATCTGACCGGCCGTTGTTCCTAGTATGTGGTAAGACCATTGTGGCCAGCATCAAACCAGAGCACAGTTGATTGCTGTCCAACAGTACAGGCTAACGATGTGTTAAGCCAGTGACTCCCGGGAAAACCGCGGCACATCGCCGCATTTGCCAGCACACATGTCCCATGATGGCAATCTTGTCAGATGCCCGTTCATGACTTCGGATGCAACACCTATGCCGCGACAGAGGCAGACTCGGCGGCCCGAAGCTGCTCCCAACACTCAGGTAAGGAGATTCCCGCGCAGGGATCACGGACACGACCGGAGGTCGTCGTCTCAACGGGTGTTGACAAGTTAGTCGAGCGTTGCGGTCCTAGTCCGCGACCGCGGATGACGTGACGGCCAGCTTGCGTCGGCGTCGTTCGATCAGCGCGGCAGACGGCATCTTCACGTTCCAGACGAGACCAACGCGGGAGAGGATCCGGATGATCAGGGCGGTGAGATCAAACTGGCGCCAGCTCATACCGTGATAGGCCATTGCCGGAAACGCGTGATGATTGTGGTGCCATCCCTCGCCGAAGGCCAACAAACCGACTAGCCAGTTGTTGCGGCTCTGGTCTTTGATGTCGAACGGTCGATCGCCAAACGTGTGGCATACCGAATTCACGGCCCAGGTGACGTGATTGACGAACGCGATGCGCACGAGCCCGCCCCAGAGTAGACCTTCCCAACCCGCGATCAGATACGGAACGAGCAGCCCGAGCGCGACCCACAGCAGGAAGGTGCGGTCAATCGCGACGATCAGCCGATCGTTGAGGAGTCGTTTGGCGTAGCGTTCCCGATCCGCTGGCGGAGCAGAGAAGATCCAGCCGACGTGCGCATGGAAGAACCCCTCCAGCGGGGAGTGCGGATCGCCCTCCTTATCGGAAAACGCATGATGCTTGAGGTGATTGGCTGCCCAGTCGATGGCGCGACCCTGAACCGCCATGGCCGCCAGAATAAGCGCGATCGCCTTGAGAACTGGCCCGGTTTCAAAGCTGTGATGAGTCAGCATCCGATGATAGCCGAAGGTCACTCCGAGGCCGGTCGCGACGTACAGAACGAGAAAGAGCGAGAGTTCTCGCCAGCCAATCATCTGGTTCCAGAGACTGACGATGGCGTACACCGTCGCGATGAGCGGCCCGACGACGAAGATCAGGAGGACGCTCTGCCGGAAGTACCGACTAACAGCCATGTGTTCCTAACTTTCTCCTTGGCGGAATCGCCTGCCGGGTGGTCAGTTCACCCGGCAGAACAAATTGGCGTTTGAATCGAGGGTTAGCGCTGTGCGGTCGTCGAACGACGTGTTCGGCGCCGGGCGCGGTGGCAGTCGTTGCAGTAGACCGGACGTGTGGGATCGGGCTCGAAGGGCACCTCGGCTTGCTTGCCACACGAGGAGCAGACGATTGTGGTCGAAGATTGCTCTTGGGCGGATGTTGCTCGCTGCGGGCTGTGGTGCTCGACCGGTCGGCGACGTCGCGAGGCATGGCGTGGCTCGCTGATGGCTGAGCGATCGCGCGTCGGTGCTGGCGTATGAATCTCCTCGACGCCTGTTTCATCGAGACTCATGGCAGCCTCGGCTCCGCGCCAGACGCGACGCGGTACCCGTCCACCGAGCGAGCGATCGAGTTCACGCCATTTGGCGCCGTCGGCCGGGCCGAGGAGCGTGATCGCCTGTCCTTGGCGGCCCATTCGCCCGGTGCGACCGACCCGGTGCGTCATGAGCTCGGGCGACTCGGGCAGGTCGAGATTGATGACCTGATCGACTGACGTGATATCGAGTCCGCGAGCCGCAACGTTGGTTGCTACGAGAATTTGCACGTCGCCATCACGGAACTGCTGCATGACCCGGTCGCGAGCATTCTGCGACAGGTTGCCTTGCAACGCGCCGACTGGATAGCCGTCTCGCTCGAGCTTCTTCGCCAGCTTCTTTACGCCGTGCTTGGTGCGGCCGAAGACGATGATCGAACCGGCGCCGCGTAGATCGAGCAGTTCGCGCAGAACGGTCAGCTTGTCGTCGTCCGGTAGGTCGTAGGCCACATGCTCGATGGCCGGGCGATCCTCAGGTCGCTGATCGATGGCCACTGTAACAGCCTGACGCAGGTTCTTCCCTGCCGTCTCACTCACCCACTCCGGTACCGTGGCAGAAAACAGCGCCGTCTGACGCGATCGTGGTGTGCGCGAGAGGATGCGCTCGACGTCCGGCGCGAAGCCGCGATCGAGCATCTCATCCGCCTCATCCAGCACCAGGAAGCGAACGCCTTCGAGCGAAAGCTCACGTCGATTCATCAGATCGAGCACACGCCCCGGTGTTCCGATCACGACCTGGGAACCGCGTTTCAAGGACGCGATCTGTGGGCCGGCCGATCTTCCGCCGAATATCAAGGCGGAACGGATCGACGTGCCGTGAATGAGCTCGGCGAGCACTTGATCGATCTGCACGGCGAGTTCGCGGGTCGGCGTGAGCACCAACACCTGAACGTGCCGCTGTCCAGCGTCAATTTGTTCGACTGCGGGAATCAGGAAAGCGAGGGTCTTGCCCGAACCGGTCCGTGCCTGTCCGATTACGTCACGGCCGTCAAGCAGGTGTGGCAGTGCGGCGCGCTGAATTGGTGTGGGTTCCGTGATGTCCATGCGCGCAAGGGCGTCGATGGTGGTCGACCTGATTGGCATGGCCGAAAAATGCCCGGCGGCGGTCGCCGGACGCGAAATCGTCTGAGTTGTGCTCTGAGGCAAAAGTTAACCCTCTCGGATGCGCGGCGATAGACAGAAGCTACCAAGGGAACCGTCGAGCTGGCTAGTACGGCTCGACGACCCCTCGCCGCGATGGGAGGGCACATTGGCGTACTACATGCGCGAGCACGACGCTCACGCATCCCTAAGGCTGCGCAAGTATACCACGTGGTATGTCGATTTCGGCTTCGGTACACGCATGCGTAGGGCCCCGTGATTTGACTCTTAAGACTTCAGTAAGAACTCCGTAACTGCTGGGCAAGATCGGACCCGTAACTTCACAAAGTAGTGGTTCGACCGCTCGCGGCAATCACTCCGCGGCGACGACGTTACGCGTGAAGGGGCCGATTTCGCCATGCTCCCTGACCTCGAATTCACCCTACCTTCCCCTCCGCTCGAGGTGCCACCGGATCTGCGTATCGTCGTCGTCGTCCCCGCACTCGACGAGGCGGCGTCGATTGGCTCTGTCGTTGACGGTCTGTTGAATCAGAAGTCTGTCCCGCTCGAGCGGGTCATCGTGGTCGACAACGGATCCCGTGACGAAACCGGCGCAATCGCTCGATCTCATGGCGCGACCGTCGTCCATGAGCCGCGGCGCGGCTACGGATCCGCGTGCCGGGCTGGAGTCATGGCCGCTGAAGACGCCGACGTGGTGGTGCTGATGGATGGCGACGCCGCGGACGACCCTGCTGATCTGGCCCGCATCGTCGAGCCACTCGTCTGGAACGAGGCCGACCTCGTGGTCGGCTCGCGCGCGCTCGGCTCCGTTGAAAGCGGCGCGATGACGCCGCAGCAACTCGCCGGAAACCAGCTGATCTGCCGTCTCATTGGTCACATTTACGGTTGGACAGTCACCGATCTCGGACCATTCCGCGCCATCCGCCGCTGTGATCTCCTGCGTCTCGACATGTGCGAGCTGACCTACGGCTGGTCGACCGAGATGATGGTGAAGTCGGCACGCGCGGGCTACCGCTACCGCGAGGTACCGGTGCGTTACCACCGCCGCGTGGGTCGATCAAAAGTCGGTGGAACGGTGCGTGGCAGTCTGCGCGCCGGACGTTCGATCCTGTTGACCACATTGCGTTACGCCCGCTGGAGCTTGAACGAAGAATCCGCGATTGGCTCACTGACGGAGCGTGCCCGATGAACGATCGACTCTACATCGCGGCGCGTGCGCCACGTCCCGGCTTCACCAAGACACGTCTGGGTCGTGTTATCTGCCATGAGGTGGCTGCTCGACTTTATGCCGCCTTCTTGCGCGACCTTTCGGCACGGTTTGCGTCGGCGGCTTTTGAGACCGGTTGGTACGTCACCCCACCCGACGCCTGGCCCGAGATTCTGCCCTGCCTGCGCGGTGTCTCACCAACTCCCGTGGTGATCCCACAGCCAACCGGGGATTGGGCCGCCCGCCAACGTGCCCTCTTCACGGGGATGGAACGCCGGGGTGAAGGTCGCACAGTTCTCATCGCTTCAGATTCACCACACCTTTCGACGAACGTCATCACCCATGCGTTCGACCAACTCAGGGATCGTGACCTGGTCTTCGGACCAGTGCTGGACGGGGGCTACTACCTGATTGGGATGCGCAGCTCACGCGCGGCGGTCGTCCTCGACGGCGTAGCGATGAGCAACGGTGACGTGCTGCACTGCCTCATCGAGAGCGCTGGCGCGCTCGGCCTATCGATGGGTCTGGTCGAAACGACGTTCGACATCGACAAGGTCGAGGACCTGGAGCGCCTTCATCGCGAGGTGCTGCGACGCCACGACTTGTCTGCGACCCGCGAAGCGCTCAGTCGCATGGACCTTCGGCTTGCAGCGCGCCCTGTATCGTCACTGACCTTGTCCGGAATCGAGGGAAATCGTTGAGTCGCTTTGGCATTTGGTCTCGCCGCGTCGTCATTGGCCTGATCGTCGGTCTCGTCGGAGGTCTGGTGATGACGGCAATCATGGCCTTTCTGCGCTTCGGACCAGGCATTCCGCCGCCCGCGGAACTGCTCGGCGACCGCATCGTCCCGACGCTCGACGTGCGCCACTTCATCGACTTGATCGTGAAATACGGTGGTCCGAGTCAGCTCAAACAGATCCCGATCAAAGCGACCATCGCCGGACAGATCGGGGTCGGTGGAGTGATCGGCATCGCCTATGGCCTGATCGTGAAGGAGA
The DNA here is from genome assembly GCA_963782955.1 of uncultured Chloroflexia bacterium. Taxonomy (GTDB): domain Bacteria; phylum Chloroflexota; class Chloroflexia; order Thermomicrobiales; family Thermomicrobiaceae; genus CALAGB01. The sequence goes on from CAWALJ010000008.1 coordinate 425,931, forward strand.
GCAAGGGACAGCGAGTGTGGCGCATCGGTCGATTGAGCGTCAGTCGCCGCGGTGTCGCGCTTACCTCACTGATTATCGCCGCCATCTGGATCGGCACCGCAGTCTACCTCTGGCCGGTGCTGGAGTCGAGCTACATCGGTCTACCGCCCACACCTGCACGCATCTTGATCCTGCTCGGCCTACTCGTCTCGTACGCGTCGTTTGGTGTCACGCTCGTCCTCGGCTATCACGCGCTTGCCGGACCGCTGCCGATCACGGAAGCTCGTGAGGCGGCGAGCGGCCCACGCGTCGGCCGGAGAGCGGTGGTGCTCGGAGGTGTGGGCGTGATTGCCGCGGCGTCGGGCGCCGGACTGATTCGGACGCTCTACAACCGTGCCACCTTCTCGTATGACGGCACGCGCTATCACCCAGCGGACGCCCAGTTCAATGTCCCGGCAGCCCGCTTCTACACCGTGACCAAGAATCTGGTCGATCCGGTGGTCGATCGCTCTCTCTGGCGGCTCGAAATCGGCGGACTGGTCGAGCACCCTCAGACTTATACCTTCGCACAACTCGCGGCCCGCGCATCGGTGGAGCAGGAGACGACGCTGGAATGCATCAGCAACGGTGTCGGCGATGGCTTGATGAGCAACGCTTCCTGGACCGGGGTGCCAATGCGCGATCTGCTGAATCAGGCTGGATTGAAACCTGGGGATCAAGCGAGTCCTGCTGCGAGCAGTGGACGGATACACCGACACGATCCCGCTTGACAAGGCTATGGAGCCGACCACGCTCGTCGCGTATCGCATCAATGGTCAGCCGCTGCCGCACCATCATGGCTACCCAGTGCGCATCATCGTGCCAGGCCGTTTCGGTGAGAAGAACGTCAAGTGGGTGACACGTATCGAGCCGGTTGGCGAGGAGATCAAGGGCTACTACGAGAGTCAGGGATGGGGCCCGACTTTCATACCATCCACCAACTCACGCTTCGACTTTCCCTTGAATAACCAGACCTTCACGCTCGCCAGCGACCTCCCAATCAAGACCCGTGGCGTCGCTTTCGCCGGGGACCGAGGTATCCGCAAGGTCGAGGTCAGCTTCGACGACGGCCAGCACTGGAATACTGCCGAGCTCGATCCACAGGGAACCGACCTCACCTGGCGCCTCTGGCATCTCGACTGGAGTCCAACTCAGCCCGGCGACTTCCGTCTCTGGGTGCGCGCGACCGATGGCACTGGCGCCGTGCAGACCAAAGAGCACTACGACATCGTTCCGGACGGTGCCTCCGGGTTTCACCGGATTACGGTCCACGTCAACTAGATCGATTGGGGAGAGGAGTCAACTGGTATGAGCGGGAAACGCGCCTTGGTGACTGGTGGCGCGGGATTGATCGGCTCGCGCATCGTTGATCTGCTGCTCGCAGAGGACTGGTCAGTACGCATTCTCGATAACCTGGAGCTACAGACGCATCGATTCGGCAAACCGGACTGGATTCCCGACCGGGCCGAATTCCTGCAGGCGGACGTGCGCGATCGAGACGCCGTTATCTCGGCTCTGGCCGGGATCGACGTCGTGTTTCATCAGGCGGCCTACGGCGGTTATATGCCGGAGATCGCCAAGTACGTTGCGGTCAACAGCTTCGGTACCGCGCAACTACTGGAGGTCATTCGCGACGAGAACCTGCCGATCCAGAAGGTGATCGTCGCCTCTTCGCAGGTGGTTTATCCGGAGGGAACGGTCATCTGTCCAGAGCACGGACAAGTCTTCCCGCACACGCGCTCCGTCGACCATCTCGCTCGCGGCGATTTCGCGGTTTATTGCCCACTCTGTGGCTCTTTGACGGCTCCCACGCTCACGCCGGAGTCAGCGCCTATCTCGGCCGAAACGGTCTACGCCATCACCAAAGTCGATCAGGAACGGCTGGTGTTGGGTTGGAGTCGCCAAACTGGCATCCCGGCCGTGGCGCTGCGTTACGCCTGCACCTACGGACCGCGGCAGTCCCTGTTTAACCCCTACACCGGAGTGATCGCCATCTTCGCTTCGCGCCTGCTCAACGGCCTGCCCCCGGTGATCTATGAAGATGGTCGCCAGGAACGCGATTTCTGCTTCGTCGAGGACGTGGCCCGTGCAAATCTCGTCGCCGCCACCACGGACGTGCTCGACGGCCGAGCGGTCAACGTTGGAAGCGGACACGGCACCGCGATTCTCGACTTGGCGAGTATCGTGGCCGATCAACTTGGCGTTTGCTGCGAACCCGTGCTGCGTGGCGAGTATCGTCCGGGCGAGATCCGGCGCCTGGTTGCTGACAGCGGCCTGATGCGCTCGACCGGCTGGGAACCGCGAGTCAGTCTCGATCAGGGTGTCGAGCGCTACCTGCAATGGGTGCGACGCCAGGGCGATGTACACGACTACTTCAGCGACGCCGAGCAACGGTTGCGAGCCAAGGGAATCGTCCAGCAAGTCGACGCTTCGCTCGCAGGTGTGGCCCGATGACGACGTTTGGCGTCGCTGTCCTGTCGCGGTTTCGGAGCTTCGGTCATGCAAGTTCAGACGATAAAATCGGAGCCAAGCGCTCGACGCGGCGCGAGTTATTCGACGCCGCAGTTCTGCTCCTGCTTGGTGTGGGATTGGTCACCAGCGCCTTCCTCGTGCCGTATTCGGGCGATTTCGTGAAACAACCCAAGCACTTTACGCTCTTCGAGGTGATCCAGTTTGGCTTCTTCCTGCTCGGTGCTGTCTGGGTGCTGCTGCGCCGTCCCTCCGCCCGCTGGGCGCTCCCGATCATCGTCCTAATCGCGCTGGCGGCAAGATTGGTGCTGGTCTCTGGGACACCCTATGCCTCATCCGACATCTATCGCTACGTCTGGGACGCACGGGTCCAGACGCATGGGATCAACCCGTATCGCTACACGCCACAGGATCCCGCGCTCCAGGCGCTGCGCGACAACGCCATCTACCCGAACATGAACCGTCGCTGGGTGCCAACCATCTACCCGCCGGTCGCACAGTTCGCCTTTCTCGGCGTCTACTCGATCCACCCAAACAGCGTTGAGTGGACGCGCATTGCCTTCAGCCTGATCGACGTTGGAGTGGTGGCGCTGATTGCGTTGGGTCTGAAGCGCATCGGCTCGAGACCCGAGCGGGCGATCTTCTACGCATGGCATCCGCTGGCGATCTTCGAGGTTGGCAGCAGCGGACACATCGACGTCGTCGCCGTGCTGCTCCTGCTGCTCGCGCTCCACGCACGCCTATCGCGGAGACCGGTTCTTACTGGGATTGGCCTCGCCGCGGCCACGCTGGTGAAGTACTACGCCGTAGTGGCCGCACCGGCACTTATGACCGGCAACTGGCGACGCGACTTGAAATTTGGAGCTGGGTTCGTCGCGACCTCCGCCCTGGCCTATGCGCCCTATCTCAGTGTTGGGCGACGAGTGGCCGGATTCCTCTCTGGTTACGTCAAAGAAGAGGGGTTTTCCTCCGGCGGTCGCTTCTACCTTCTCGATCGCCTCGGCGAGTTCGGTCATCGCTTCGGCTGGCACGTGCCAGGTCTGCTCACCCAGCATCGCCTGAACGGGGCACACCTCTACGATCTGGCATTGCTCCTCGTCATGGGCTTAATGGCGCTCTGGATCTGGCGACGTCAGTCCGACCAGTCGTTCGAGGTTCCTCGGCATGCTCTGATCCTGTTCCTGACGCTGCTCGTGCTCGCTACCCCCAGCTACCCGTGGTACGCGTTGCTGCCGCTGTCGCTTCTCCCGTTCGCCGGCCGTCGCCTGTTCATCGCGACCTTCTACGCCTCCGGTACGGCGCTACTCCTCTACCTGCAGTGGTGGTGGCCCGGTCAGCCACATTGGCCGCTCAGGGTCGTCTATGGCGGCAGCGCCGTCGTTCTGGCGCTCATGGCGCTCTCGTTTGGGCTGAGTCGCGTTCCCTGGCGACGCATGATCGCCGTCGCGCCGGGGCGAGTGCTCCGACAGTCAGGTCAGGAGGCGTAACCCGTGGCGCTGCGTAGCACGTCGATGGTCGAGACGGTTCGTGCTGAGCCGGTCGACGACACCAGTCTTTTCGAGCGCTTCCCGTGGGTGTACGCCTTCTTTCGTGAGCGACTCTTCCGGGATGATACCGAGCTTATCGTCGAATCATTCTGGGGCAACGATGGTCCGCCGAGTGGCTCGACCTTGATCGAGCTTGGGTGTGGGCCGGGTTTCTACGCTCGGCGCCTCTCCGCCCGCTTCTCTGAGTTAAAGGTGATCGGCATCGATCGTTCACTGCCACAGCTCGAGTTGGCCAGTCGGCGGGCCGATCGGTGTGGTCTGGAGAACTGCGGCTTCGAGTGGGGCGATGCGCAGGAGATCGGGCGCTCCAGCGAGAGCGTCGACCTGGTCGTCGCCTCGCGCTTGATCACCGTCCTACCCGATCCAGCGCGAACGTTATCCGAAGTTCATCGAGTCTTGAAACCGGGTGGCCACTGCTTCATCGCCGAACCCCGGCCCCATCCGATCGCGCGCATCCCACTCGACGTCATGTGGGCGGTGGCGGGTATCACGAGCGCCGTGAACCGGAGACACGCCTGGTACCGAGAGCCGGTAACGCCGACGCTGCTTACACTTGATGAGTTCACCGGTCTGATTACCTCCCAGCCCTGGAAAACCGTCCGCATCTGGGTCGATGGACGTTATCAGTACGCCGTTGGTACGAAAGCGTGACCTTCGCCATCCAGCCGCGGCGGAACCGCCGATTGCCCATTGCGTTCTATTCTTGGAACGTATGAACGCGGTCCGCTTGCGTGGTTCTTGTGGCGGTTTCGGCCGGGTGACCTCAATGAGCCTACGCGGGCCGTCTTGCACTACATAGTTGTCGGACTGCCTGTTCGTGAAAAAGCTCTTGCTGCTCGCCGTGCTCGTCCTGGTTTTGGTCAGCCTCCTGCCGGTGAGAAAATCGGAAACACCCACGTTCGCCAACCCGCTGTTCGAGCAGTTATGGACCGAACAGTCGGCAGCGGCCGGGAACCTCGACCTGTGGGGCAGCCAGCCGCTCCTCTGGCGCGTTGAGCCATACGCAGACGCTCCCGATGGTCGGCGCGTCGTGCAGTACTTCGACCGTGGCCGCATGGAACTGACGCCGAACGCCAACGGTGGCACGGACGTCACTGAGGGACTGCTGGCGCAGGAGATCACCACCGGAGAGATTCAGCTCGGTTCGAAGCTGTTGCAGTATCAGACTCCGCCGGACTTTCCGATCGACGGAGGTTCGTCCAATTCGTCCGTCGCTACCTACTCTGGCCTGGCGCAGGTAGTACATACTCCGGCGTCCGATCTCTCGACCCAGCACGCGCCGGTTGATCTCTGGATCGACGCCGCGGGCCAGGTAACGCAGGTCGCACCGCCGACTGCGGTGTGGGACGCGAAGTTCGTCGCCGCGACCGGGCATAACTTGCCCGACGTCTTCACCTCCTACTTCAGCACGAATCCTTTTGGGGGGATGACCTGGGTCGAGGCGCTCGGCTATCCAATCAGTGAGCCGTACTGGACGACCTACCGGCGCGATGATCAGGCATTGCCGTCTCTGATCCAGGTCTTCGAGCGGCGGGTGCTGGTCTATACGCCTTCACTTCCGGCCGGTCAGCAGATGACGCTGACCGACATTGGCCGCCAGTATTACCGTTGGCGCTACGGCCAGGATGCTCCGCGGCAGCTTCCGACGCCGATGGCCGGAGAATCGACTCCATTGTTGAACGTCACCGTTCCGGACGGTTTTCAGGTCGGCGTCTATGCGCAGCACATCGGCACGCCGGTGGGACTCGCTATCGGCCCATCTGGCAATCTCTGGATCGCCACCGAGCAGGGGGAGATCCTTGAAGTTCGTTCGACCACCAGCGGTGGCGCCGCCGGAAAGACGACCGTCTTCGCACAGGATCTGCCGAATCCACGCGGAATCGCCGTTTCCGGAAACTCGGTCTACGTTCCGGTTGATGACGGCATCATGCGTTTGACCGATACGAATGGTGACGGACAGGCCGACCAACGGGAGTACGTCAGCAAGTCGGTCGAGCCCGCCCCCGGGCCGCAGGGAGAACTGGCAGTAAGCCAGAGTGGCGACATCTACGTGGCGGGCAGACAGTTACCGAACGGTTCTAATCGAGTCATCTCGATGATCTCGTCCACCGGTTTGCTGAGCACCGCCAATCAGTCGCTGGCCAGGCCAGGTCCGGTGCTGCTGAAGCGAAGCTGGCTCTATGCTGTGGATAAGCGCCCCGACGGAACCTCGTCCCTCTATCAGCTTCCGGTGCTGGAGAATGGCTCGATTGGTCCGCCATCCGGACCGCTGGCGCAATTCTCGGCGGGAGTTACCGTCAACCACGTGTTGATCATCGACAACAGTCTCTGGCCGAGCGTGCCTGACGGTACGGTGTTAGCCGCGGTTACCGAAGGCAATCAGGGGAAGATCGTCAGTCTGCTACCGAAGGCGGACGGCTCCTTGCCGGACGTGGTCGACTTCTCGACTGGCTACGGGCAACCGGTCGACATGGTCGTCGGACTCGATGGTTCGCTCTACGTCGCCGACGCGGCCAACCAGCAGGTGATCAAGATCGTTCCTTCCGGCCACTCTGGTTCCTGATAGCGGCGTCGCTGCTGGCGCGATTTTCGCGACGATTGCCAACGGCCGAGCATGAGTTCGCGAATCTCCCCTCTTGCTTGATCGTTCCTTGACACACATTATGTCTCTAATGCGCTGATGGACAGCTACTTGCGATTTCAAGTAGCCAAAACTAGACTGGTGTCCTGCTGAATCATGCGATCGGCTGGGAGCCAGCCACATCGGTCCGCGCCGATCTTCTGGTGGCGCGCGACAGAGTCAGCTAGTCGTCGAACGGAGCAGCCGCACCGGTTCAACCGGTGACGGCATTCCGGGCACGTTCGATCGTAGCGCCCGTCGGCGCGCGAGCTGAGGTCGTCATGATGTACCAATCCGGGCCGGAGTGTGATCTGTCGGTCGTCATTCCGGCGCGCAATGAAGAGCAATATGTGGCGGGTGCGCTCAAGTCATTTGTGGCGCAGACCTGGCCGCCTTCTCGTCTCGAAGCTGTAGTGGTTGATAACGGATCGTTCGATGGAACGGCGGAGGTTGTTCGCTCCTTCGCGGCCGATCATGCCGATCACACGATCAAGCTCGTTAGCCAACCAATCCCAGGGACGGCCCGGGCGCGCAATGCCGGTGCGAATGCCGCCGCTGGACGGATTCTCCTGTTTCTGGATGCTGACTCACGCATGGCTCCAAACCTCGCCGAGCAGATTCTCGAAGTGGCCCTTGCATGCCCGGCTGGAAGCATTCGCATCATCGCCGACAGTGACGACCGACTCGACCGAGCCTTTTTCGATCTGCTGGAGTTCGGCAAAGTCCTGTTTCATATTCGTGCCCAGATGTTCTACTGTGAGCGCAGCCTGTTTCATGCATTCGGTGGCTATAACGAAGATCTTCAGGTCGCTGAGGATAAGGAATTTCTCAAGCGCTTGCTGCGCAGCGACATCGAGGTGTGTCACGTCAGAGACAGTTGGATCGCCACGTCAACCCGGCGGTTGGACTCCGCTCCGTTGCGGCTCGGATTGGTGACCACGTTCGGACGATGGGCCGCGGCACAGGCAGGGATTGGACGACGATGGCGCTATTGAACAAGAAGCAGGATGAGAAGCTTTGGCTGGATCGGTTCCCGTGGCGGTTGATGCGCTTTGGCCAATCGGGGGGCGGTAAGGCTCGCGGTCCTCTTCAGGTCTGGATCTGGTGGGAGCGTTTCACCAACTGGCGTGACAAGGTGCGGCCAATCGGTCTCGGCAGCTTCCTGCGCTATTCTGTGGCGCACTACTCCGGCAAAGATCGCGTGCTCAAGGACGGTACACTAGTACGACACGGTGATGCCATCATCATGCTCCACTACAACAATCCCCTGATTACCCAGATGATCGCGCAGAATCAGTTCACACCGTGGAGGGCGCTGCGACTGGCCGCTCGCGATATCCAGGTGCTCGAAGAGGCGGTGTTGCAAGGCAATCTTGGCGATGTCAAAGCCATGTATGGAGTCAGTCTGTTGGCTGCCACCGGTCCGCGACTCGATTTTGAGACTCGAATCCTGCCCCACTCCCCATATTGGAGCCTGGTGCGCTATTTCATGATCGGGATGATCGCCCTCTATCATCCGGATGGCTGGAAGCATGCGTCGCGTACGCGCGAGTCCGTTTGGCCAGCCGAATTCTGGCTGGGCCTCGAGACGATCAAGCAGCACGCGGCACAGAAATCGACCCTGTCTCCAGTGCAGGAGGCCGCGCCCTCAACGGTCTCTGGACTGCTTTAGCAGCGATCCGACCGATCGCATGACGATCCCCTCTACCTCGATCTGCTCGATGATCTGTGGAAGCGCCGCAAGCATTCGCTCGGTGCTTCCGGCTGATGCGTACCGGTCGCTGTCGTGCAGCAGCACGATGTCACCAGCCTTTGGGCGTCCAACCCGCTCGACGATCTGCGCGGGCGTCGTCTGCTCTAGCCAGTCTTTGCCCCAGCGAGACCAGAGAACGCGCCGCCAGCCGAGCCGATCAACCGCGTACCACGAGTAGAGACTGAAGATGCCGTGCGGTGGTCTGAAGAGAGTCAACGGCTGCTGCGTCGTGTCCTCAATCGTGCTCCGTGCCCGGCGTAGCTCGTCGTCCACCTGCCAGGGGGCTAGCAGCAGGTGATGTCGATGCGAGTAGCCATGGGCGCCGATCTCGTGACCTGCCTGCACTATCTCGTTCACCATCGACGGCGAACGGACCACCTGTTCGCCCAGTACGAAGAAGGTCGCCGTCGCCTTGGCGTCATCGAGCAGATTGAGCACTGTCTCAGTGGCGCGGTCCGGTCCATCGTCAAAGGTCAGCGCGACCGCGGTCGTGTTCGGCACCGTGGTCAGCAATGGGAAAAGGTGCCTACCACTCCTCATGAGCGCCATGGTCGGAGAGACGTGCGCGGCCGCAACGGCAAGCGTTGCCGCCGATGCCGTGAGGAGCGCCGTCGCGCGTGTCATCCGCGTTTTACACAGGTGTAGGCGGCGTAGGGCCGTCTTGGACGACTCGTCGCCGACACGATGGCGAAGCCGGCCCGCTCCAGCATCGGTTCCAGCAACCAGCTGAAGGTGCTGTATTCCTCGCGCAAGTGGGTCTCGAGCTCGGGGCGCGTCCAGCCTTCTTCTGGTCGGTTCGCCGCTCCTGCTAACCACTCCTCGACAATCGATTCGACTTCATCCAACTCGCAGGAGAAGACGAGGTCATGCAGGCGCAATACTCCGCCGGGACGGAGCATCGAAGCGACGCGATGGAGTGCCACCCCCTTCCAGAAGTCGGGTAGATGATGCAGGGCGTTGCGTGAGTAGACGAAATCGGCGGGCTCACCTTGGTGCTGGTAGCTCAGGAATCCGGCCTGAACGACCTCGACGTTGTCATGGTCGAGCTGGATGGCCTTGCGACGCAACTCCGTCAGCATGGCCGGGGACACGTCGACCGCCATCACGCGCCCGCACAATGGCGCAACGCTCAGGACCAACTCTCCCGTGCCAGCACCGATATCGACCACCGTGCTCGATCGATTCAGGCCGTGCTCGGTCAGCACCGCGACGTCGTTGGAGACGTCGACCTGTGCCTTACGATCGTAGGCCTGCACGTAATCCGCATCGAGATGTTCTTCACCTGCGTGTGCCAGTTCGTCCGGCCACCATCCGGGATGCTTCGCGTTCAATCCGACCTCTTATTCTGTTCAGTGCTGCTCGGCGATTCGGTAACGATCGTTTGGTTAGCCCGTTACCAGCCATCATACGTGGTCGGCCGGGATGCGCTCCTTCATCCCGGCGTAGCGCCACACAGAGCTGTCCCTCCCAAAGGACCGCGATCCTTCTACAAACGTTCTACAGATCCTCGGGCCCGCGATTCGGGCTGCCTTGGCCAAGCTGCTGCGCGCGCTTATAAGCCGCCCAAACTGAGCGTGCGATGACGGTGCGCAGGCCGCCCTTTTCCATCTCGTAGATCGCCGCCGCGGTCGTGCCGCCCGGCGTGGTGACCATATTGCGCAATTCGGCCGGATGTTTGCCGGACTCGCGTGCGAACAGCACCGATCCGAGCATGGTCTGGTGCACCAGTTCTTCCGCGGTCCGGCGCGGGAAGCCCATGTGCACGCCAGCGTCGATCAGCGCCTCCATCACCAGGAAGATGTATGCCGGTCCCGTACCGCTCAACGCCGTCGACATGTCGACCGCATCTTCGCTGTTGACCCGAATTGCGGTTCCAAGGGTGCTGAGGATGGCCGAGACGAGTTCCTCACTGTCTCCGTCAACGGCTTGTCCAGCGAACCAGACGGTCGCTCCATAGCCGATCTGGGCCGGTGTGTTGGGCATTGACCGCACCACGCGCTCGTGTCGCAGTCCACTGCTAAGCTGTGCGACGGTCGCGCCGGGCACGATGGAAATCACCAGCTGTCGTTCCTCGAGTTCGCCCGACAGATCGCGCATTACGTCGTTCAGCGTCTGCGGTTTGACGGTTAGCAACACCACATCCGCTCCCTGGATCGCTTCTCGATTGTCGTCGATGATCCGTACCCCGAGCCGTGCGGACAACTCGCGGCGGCGCGACTCGATCGGTTCGCTGCCGCTCAGTTGATCGGCACTCACCTGCTCGCCGCGAAGCAGGCTCGACATGATCGCCTCGCCCATCACGCCGCAGCCGATGAATGCGATACGTCGGTTCCAGAGGGCGCCACGCGCCGCGGTTTCGTTGATGCTGTGCATGATTCGTTCGCTCCGTCCCACAATTTGCCGCCACTTTACGGCATGACTATTCGTCGTCGATTGACTGGTTTCGCGGGGTTCTCAGACGCGAAAAAGGCGCCGCGTGGGCGCCCGTCCGTTCCGGAGTTTCACGTTGCGATCGACCTGACTAAACAACGACTCCAGGTGGCGCGGGCTGAGAACCGTTACTAGGGTCCGGAGCAGGGAGAGAAAACGTGCGGGCAACAGGCATGGAACGACTGCACGTCACGTCAGTGGCGAGCGTGCGCAGGTAGTCGGAAGCTCGATTGACCGATCGTCGTTGCACGATCGTCCTTTCGACGAAGTGATGTGCCATCGTGGCGGACATTGTACACGTTTGTTCAGGTGATTGAACAGGCCTGACCGAAATCAGCGAATCGTTCCGCTGCCGATGAGGGCGCCCACTGCGTCGGCGGGTAGTGGGCGCGCGACGTAGAATCCCTGAGCGAAATCGCAGTCAAGCTCCTTCAGCCGATCGATCTGCATCCGGGTTTCCACTCCTTCCGCCACCACCCGCATGCCGAGCGCATGCGCCAGCCGAATGGTTACACCGACGATGACCGAGTCGTCCGCGTTCCCAGACAGTTCCTCGGTGAAGGAACGATCGATCTTCAAAACGTCAACGGTGAAGCGCTTGATGTACGACAGCGAGGAGTACCCGGTCCCGAAATCGTCAATGGACAGCTCGACCCCGAGTTCCTTGAGGTCGGCGAGCGTCGTCATCGCCAGATCGGCGTTCGCCATCACGGCGCTCTCGGTGATCTCAAGACCGAGACACTCTGGCTCGATCCCGTTGTTTCGCAGTGCTGTCGTGATGTCATCGATGAGATTCGGCATGCGCAGTTGGACCGCTGAGAGGTTTACGCTCACCTTGTCCGGTGCGCGTCCGCGGAAGCGAAGTCGCCAGTCCCGGATCTGACCGCATACCTCGTTCAGCACCCAGCGACCGATCGGGATGATCAGGCCGGTCTCTTCCGCCAGCGGGATGAATTCGTTTGGGAAAAGCAGGCCCTGCGTCGGGTGCTGCCAGCGGATCAACGCTTCGAGCTCGACGATGCGCCCCGAGCGCAGATCCAGCTTGGGCTGATAGTGAACCACGAACTCCCGGCGTTCGATCGCCTGTCGAAGGTCACGCTCGAGATCCAGACGTTGCACTGCGTTGGTATGCATTACCGGATCGAACAGTTCATAGCAGGCGCGTCCATTGCGTTTAGCACGGTACATCGCGACGTCCGCGTTGCGCAGCAGTTCATCCGGCCGGTCGTCAGACGACGCACTGAAGGCGATGCCGATGCTCGGGGTCACGAAGATTTCGCGCTGCCCGACGAAGAACGGTTCCTTGAGAATGTCGTGAATGCGTTGAGCCACGTGCTCTGCTTCGGAGACCGAATGCAAGCCTTCGAGGAGCAGGATGAATTCATCGCCGCCCAGGCGCGCAGCCGTGTCTCCCGATCGCATGCTGCCTCGTAGCCGTTCCGCCACATTCATTAACAGTTGATCGCCCACTTCGTGCCCCAGGCTGTCGTTGATCACTTTGAAGTTGTCCAGGTCGAGGAAGAGAACCGCCAGGAGCGACTGCACCCGCTCGATGCGCGCGAGCGCATGTTGCAGCCGATCGAGGAACAGGTTCCGGTTTGGCAGGTGAGTCAATGCATCGTGGAAAGCCTGATGCGCCAGCTGCTCTTCCAGTTCCCGTCGGTCGGTCTCGTCTTTAGCGATGCCGTAGATCCCCACGATTTGCGATCCGACTGTAATCGGTAGCGTGGTGATGTTGAGTCGTGCGCGTCTTCCCGTCTTGCGAATGATGCTGATTTCGAAGGTCTGCGCTTCTCCACGCACCGTTCGCGCAAAGTGGCGCAGTGTGCGCTTAACATCCTCTCGAACGATGAACGCCGACCACGGTCGAGCGAGAATCTCATCGGAGGTGTATCCGGTGATCACCTCACAAGCAGGATTGACCGCCAGACACCGGCCACGTGGATCGAACGAAAAGACGGCGTCTGGATTGTGATAGAAGAGCGATCTGTAGCGCTGCTCGCTTTCGGCCAGACGTTGCTCGGACAGATGGCGCTCCGAGACGTCGCGAGCAATAGCCTGGAAAGCGAGCGTATTGCCATTCTCGTCGAGAATAGGGCTTGCGCTGACGTCGACATGGACGACCGAACCATCTCTGGTGATCGTTCTGATCTGGTAGGAGTCTGGGACCTCTTCGCCGCGGAATCGTCGTCGAATGAACTCGGCAACCCACTTGAAGTCGTCTGGATGGATCGTGTCGGAGACCGTCAGATTCAGCGCCTCGTCGTAGCTGTAGCCGTAACGCCGAATGAACGCTTGATTCACGAAGGTCAGCCTGCTTTGTTCATCGTAGGAGACGATGAAATCGTTGGCGTTGTCGACGATCGACCGGTATTTCTTCTCCAGCGCGACCAGTTCGCTCTCGGCGGTCTTGCGTTCCGTGATGTCCTTCAGGAAGCCCTGCCAGTAGAGCGGTTCCCCACCGTCATCGACGATGAGTGTTGCCTCGTCACGTACCCAGACGTAACGGCCGTTCGCGGCACGCAGTCGATACTCGCCACTCAACAATGTCCCCGGTGTACGCGGCACGATCAGTTGTAGCGCGTGCGCGCGATCGTCTGGATGAAGCGCGTCGAGCCAGGCGCGCGGATTACCGATCCAATCAGAGGGGCTGTAACCGAGCAACGTTTCGATATACGGGCTGACGTAAACGGTCGTCGAGAGTTCGTCAACAGCGGCCATATAGATGACCGCTGGTACCTGCTCGACCAGTGACCGATAGCGTGCCTCGGCTTCGCGTTGCCGGGATTCTGCCAGCATGCGTTCGGTGAGGTCCTGAATCAGTCCGATGACGTACAGTGGCTGGCCATTAGCGTCGCGTGCCATCGAGCAGCTAAGGAGAACTGAGACGATCTGTCCGTCTCGCCGCAGGTAGCGAGTCTCCAGATGAAAGAAGGGAATCAAATTCTCGATCAGTTGGCGGTAGCGCTCGGTAATCTCCGCGACGTTGTCCGGATGCGTGATCGATCGAACATCGGTCGCAATGAGTTCATGCTCATCGTATCCGGTGATCTGGCAGAATGCGCGGTTGACGAGCAGGAACTTGCCATCGAGCGACGTGGTAATGGCGCCGACCGCGGCCTCGGCGAAGACCTTCCGGAAGATCTCCTCATTCTCTCTCAGTGCGTTGAGCGCTTCGGTCCGCTCCTGCAGCAGACGCTGCTTGGTCTGGTAGTCCTCGGCGCGTGCCAGCGTAGATGCGGCCAGCGCCGCCAGCAATTTCAGCGACTGCACGTCTCGATCGTCGAATGCCTTGGCCTTATCCCAGACGACTCGAAGATATCCGCGATGAACCTCGCCGTCGTTGAGTGGCATCTGAACAATCGAGCGCACACCGTAGGAGAGTTCGATGTCCTGGTCGCATAGATCACTCGACTCGACGTCCTCGATGAGAATAGCTTCCCCGTTACGAAGGTCGGTACGCATTTCATCCGACGTGATCGGACAGCATTGACCGGCGCGGCCAGTCAGAACTCCTGTAGCGGCCCCGCACAAGACATTGTCTTCTCGCAGAAGCTCGATCGCGGCTCCGCTGGCGTGAGTGACCGCTTGCGCGCGTTCGACGACGATACGCATGAGCTGAGTCAGGTCATGCTCCGCGGCGGCGATATCTCGTTGCCACTGGATGATCTCGGACAGGTGCGCGGTCTCGTCAAAGAGGCGATCCTCGTCCTGCTTGAGATCGTTGATGTCGTGCAGGCGCAGGGTGGCGCCGTCGTCCAGCGGGTAGGCATGAGCGCTGAACCAGCGGCCAATCTCGGGCCAGAAGTAGCGACGTTGAATCGTCGCGTGACAGTTGCGACATTCATCGACCATGTCGATCAGTACGGTGGCGATATACGGCGGGAAGACCGCCGATAGCTGGCCTCCGATGATCGAGGTCAATTCATCGTCGACGATGCTTGCCAGCAATGTTGACGCGGCCACGTTGACGAAGGTGATGCTCAGGTTGGATCGAACGACAATCAGCGGATCGCTGATGTGGTCGACCACCTCGTCAAGACTTGCGATCGGCGCGCGATCCCGGTATTCGATACCCAGTGGCACGATCTGACCCGGTGGTAACGGGCCCGCGTCGCCGTCGCGTTCGCGACGATCGCCCGTATCGATTACCATGAGTAAAACCGCGCGATTGCCGGTCTGTCGCGTCGTGAAGTCAAGATTGCCTCCGCACGAAACTGGGGCATACAGACTGGGCTGAGCATACGCGCCGGTCTGAGCCGGTTGCATGCCCCAGAAGTCTGAATTCACGGGGGCCAGGTACCTCGGACCCGCTAGGGACAAAGTCGGTGGCCTGGAAAAATTGAATAGACGGCTCGGGACGATCAGCGTGGTTAGAAGGAGTCTCCCTCGAGGTACGCATCGATGAAGGCGCACACCCGGTCGAGCGCGGTCGAGACGATCCGTTCTCCCCGCTCGTACGACGCGAAACGAGGGTCGCCGAGCACGCCATTCGCGCTGAGCTCGTCCACGCTGTATGCCGTGTGAACCGGGCCATCAAGGCCGGAGAATGGGTATTCAGGGTCGAGCATCTCTCCTGGCACCAGTGCCTCGACGCGCACGGCGTCCGGAGCGAGGTAGAGGAGCTGGCTGATCTCGTCGCGATCGGCGTGCCCCCGGATCTGATCGGGCGAAGTGGACTCGACGGCGTCGTCGGCCAGGGAGGATATCGACACCCAAGCGGTGTTCAGGTCGAGCTTGTTGCGAATGCGAGTCAAGACGTACTCCAGCGCGCCGCGGTTACCGGCATGTGCATTGATAAAGAGGAATCGGTCGAATCCGTGTTCCGCCAGGCTCTCGACGACCTCAAAGAGCACGTTCATGAAGGTGTCGACGGAGAGGGAGATCGTGCCGGGAAAGCTCATGTGATGTGATGCGATGCCAAATGGCATCGCAGGTGCGACAAGGACTCGTGGATAGAGACGTTCCGCGATTTTGAGCGAGAACTGGTAGGCTCGTACAGCATCGGAGGCGAACGTACTATTTGGGCCGTGTTGTACGACCGCGCCGACGGGTAGGACGACGAGCTCAATATCCCGTTCTGCCGCTTCCAGTTCCGCCCAGGTCATGTCCCAGAGCGCGTGACGTGGTGGATGGTCCATGTCGATGCCCCTCAGTTCCGTGGATCAGGCACGGAGTTCGCGATCATAGTATGGTCGGACGACCTGAACGTCGATGTGGACGGTCTGAAAGGAGAACTCGCGTTTGACAGTCGCCGAATCAACCAAGCAGAAATCTCAGCTGACACAATCATATCTCCCCATCGCCGATTACGGTGTGATTGGAGACTCGCGCAGTATCGCGCTGGTGTCGCGTACCGGCTCCATCGACTGGTGGTGTATTCCACTCTTCGACGGAGATGCGGTTTTCGCGCGACTATTGGACGAGAAGCTTGGCGGCTACTTCTCGCTGGAACCGGACGGCGACTATCAGGCGACGCGCAAGTACCTGGATGACACCAACATCTTGACCACGGAGTTTCGGACCGATGGCGGCGAGATTCGTCTGGTCGACTTCATGCCAGCCCTCACCGAAGTGCAGAAGCGCACGTTCCCAATTCCGGATCGCGAGATCGTGCGTCGTGTCGAGGGTGTATCCGGCACCGTCAAGCTGCGCGTCTGCGTCAAGATACGTCCGGGGTACGCCAGCGTGACACCGAAGATCCGCGCTCACTGGCCGGGTTGCTACATGATCTCGTGGGGTGGGATCGCCTTGCATCTGGTAAGCAGTGTGCCCTTGACGATCGAAGACGATGGAATCCTCTCCGGCACTATCGATGTCTCCCGAGGCGATCAGGTCGATTTCGCTCTTGCCTATTCTCGTGAAGCTCCGGCCGAGCTGCCCAAGCTCGCGGGACTCGACCTGCTGCAGCAGTTGACCAAGAGCTTTTGGCAAGGATGGTCACGTGTCTGCGGCTATCGTGGCCCTTACCGCGAAGCAGTAACTCGCAGCGCTCTCGCACTCAAGCTGCTGACCTATGCGCCGTCCGGCGCGATCATCGCGGCAGCGACCACGTCACTGCCGGAGGTGATCGGTGGAACGCGCAACTGGGACTATCGCTACTGCTGGCTGCGAGATTCTGCCTTCACCGTTCGTGCGTTGCTCGAGCTCGGCTATCGTGACGAGGCTCACGCCTTCTCGCAATGGCTGCTGTATGCCACTCGGCTCACCCATCCCGAGATCCGGACCCTCTACACCACCTACGGACAGGCTCAGGCCAATGAGCGGGAGCTCAAATATCTGGACGGATACTGTGGCTCGAAACCGGTGCGCGTGGGTAACGCAGCCATCAATCAGTTCCAGCTCGACGTCTATGGCGAGGTGATCGATGCGCTGACCCTCTATCAACGCTCCGGAGGGGAGTTCGATCGCGATGGCCGTAAACTGCTCAAGGGGCTGGTCGAGGTGATCATGAAGCGTTGGGATGAGCCGGACGACGGTATCTGGGAGAAGCGCTCGGCGCGGCAGCAACACGTCCATTCCAAGATCATGGCGTTTGTCGGTTTGGAACGTGCGCTCGAACTGGCCAAGAACGACCACCTGCAGCTCGACACGGCCAAGGTCGCCAAAATTCGTGACGAGATCCGCGATTGGATCGTGACCAAGGGCTACGATCAGCGGCTCGGTTCGTTGACGTCGATACCCAATGGCGATCTGGACGCCGCGCTACTGGTAGCGCCGATGGTCTCGTTCATGGATGCACAGGATCCACGACTAATCGGTACCGTGGACGCGGTGCAGCGCCGACTCGCGCGCGGTGAGCTCGTCTTTCGATATCTGTCGGAGGATTCGTTGCCCGGTGAAGAGGGAGCGTTCGTGATGTGTTCCTTCTGGCTGATCGAGGCGCTGGCACGCATTGGTCGAATTGAAGAAGCACACGAGTTATTTCAGCGGATGCTCGACCGGCGAAACGACCTTGGCCTGCTCGCCGAGGAGATCGACGTCAAGAACGGTCGACTACTCGGCAATTTTCCGCAGGCCTTCAGTCACATCGGGTTGATCAACGCGGCGTTGACGCTGTCAGACGCCGATACAGTCCAGGCGCCGTTCTAGCGCTTGCGCTCGGGGTAAAACGCACCAAGGATTGCGCCGTACAGTACGTGGGCGACCATGGTGGCGATGGCGGTCTGCTGGCCATAGTTAAGCGCCAGAAATCCGGGCGGCTGCAGATCGCGCGTCGGCTCTGGACCGGTCGAATCGGTTGCCATTCGAGGGTGCAGCCCTGGCAGTGAGGGCATGCCGACCGCCAGTACGAAGAACCCGTGGATCGCACCGAAGATGGCGCCGACCCACCAGGTCGCGCGCTTGAGCGACTCGAACGCCGCCGCGTAGAGGTACGCGAAGATCCAGCCGTTCAACAGATGAACGACGAACCCGTAGATCTTGGCCCGATCTCGCTGCCGCGTGATCATGGTTCCCAGCATCAATGGAAGATCGATGCGGGTCAGACCAAACGCCTGGCAGGCGCGCAGGATCGACGTCAAAACGATCGTTCCCGCGAATCCCCAGACGAACGTGTGTTTATGTTCCAATCCATCACTCCCTTCGATTGGATCATCTTCTGCCTTCATCCTACTCTAACTACCAGACTCCCTATCGCAGGATGAACGCCGGGCCATTCGTTGTTGCTCGTTATAATCGCCGCCATCGATCCGGCAAGGTGCCGGGTAGGTTGGAGCATCTGATGTCCTCGCCTGATTCGACCGCGCCAATCCGCGTCCTGGTCGTTGCCTCATACCCGACCGTCCGGGCTGGCCTGCGGGCCGTGGTCGAGGGTGATGCTGCCTTCGAGGTGGCGGGCGAGGCAGATGGCGTCGACACGTTGGCGGGTCAGCTTGAACAGCTTGCTCCACAGGTGCTGCTGATCGATCCCGGAGCCGATGCGGACAGCGTGCTGGAGGCGCTCGAACCACTGTCAACCGGAAATGTGTTGCCGCCCATCGTGCTGATCGCTTCGTCGATTGATACGGTGAGTGATGTGCTCGAACGAGGTGTGTCTGGCTTCTTGCTGCCCGATGCGACGGCCGAGGAGATCGGAGCGGCGCTTCGCTCAGCCATGAGCGGTCTGGCCACCATCGATCGCCGCGCGATCCCGTTACTCCTCGAAGGGCGATCGCCAGCCGACGTCACTCCCACGCCAGAGGGTGACTACGAAGACTTGACTCCACGCGAGCGCGAGGTGCTGCAATTGATCGCGCAGGGACTGCCAAACAAGACCATCGCGCTCGAATTGGGTATCAGTGAGCACACGGTCAAGTTTCATGTCGGCTCGATTCTGACCAAGCTGGATGCGTCGAGCCGTGCCGAGGCGCTCGCCCGCGCGGCGCGAGTCGGCCTCATCGTCCTGTAGCCCGCCGGTTTGCTCCTAACACGCGAAATGCCGCCTTGTTACGCCTCGTACGCGCCGCCGAAGCCTGTTTGCGCCATAACGCGCCTACTTCCGGATGGTGCTTTGGCCTAACGACCTTACCGGAACCAGGCCTCGACCTAGCCGTTTGTCGAGGTTAGTCGCTAGCAGGACGGGCGGTGATTGCTATCGGTTCGCAGCCTATCCTCACTACAGATCACAGAGGTATGGGGCGAATCGCCGATCGGCGTCGCTTCCACGGGAGCCATATCGGAGGAAAGACATGAATACCGGCGATACCGGTGGCAATCTACTCATACAGCTTTCGGATACGCTTGCTTCAGTCGTCGAGAACGCGCGGCCATGGATGGTGAAAGTCAGCGGGCGCCGTCGGTTCGGCGCGACCGGCATCGTCTGGAGCGCCGATGGACTGATCGTAACCGCTGACCACGTCCTCGAGCGGCAGGAGAACATCGACGTCGGGCTGCCGGACGGTCGAGAAGTGCCTGCGACGGTCGTCGGCCGCGATCAGGGTACAGACCTGGCCGTGCTCAAGGTCGATGCTTCCGGACTCACCCCTGCCGATTTCAACACGTCAGAGGCAAGAGTCGGTCATATTGTGCTGGCGCTTGGCCGCCCGCATGGCGATCAGATCATGGCTTCCCTGGGTGTCGTAAGTGCAGTCGGTGGCACCCGGCGCACCTGGCGTGGTGGTGCTATCGAGGGAGTCATTCGCACTGACGTTACGCTCTACCCCGGCTTTTCGG
The DNA here is from genome assembly GCA_963782955.1 of uncultured Chloroflexia bacterium. Taxonomy (GTDB): domain Bacteria; phylum Chloroflexota; class Chloroflexia; order Thermomicrobiales; family Thermomicrobiaceae; genus CALAGB01. Next base: position 445,921 of record CAWALJ010000008.1, read on the forward strand.
GTGGTCCGCTGATCGGCGCGGACGGTAAAGTGCTGGGGCTCAACTCGTCGATTCTGGCACGCGGCCCGGCCGTCACCATTCCGAGCCCAGTACTGACGCGTGTGGTCGAGGCGATCTCGAGCGGTCGTGGAACCAAGCGCGGCTTCCTCGGCATCGCCACTCAGCCGGTACGCATTCCGGAAAATCTGCGCACGTCGCTTGGGTTGGCCCAGGAAAGCGGACTGCTGGTGGTCAACGTCGAGACGGACAGTCCGGCTGAGCAGGGTGGACTGATGCTCGGCGACACCCTCGTCGGCTTTGCTGGCCGCGACATGTCCGACATCACCACGCTACAGGATGCCCTCGGACCTGGCAGCGCGGGGAGCGAACAGGTCGCTCGCGTGATTCGCGCCGGACAGTTGGCCGAGGTCAATCTGACCATTGGGGAGCGATAGTCTCATGGTTGCACCCACGTTACGGTCGCCCGTCCAGCCGCTCTCGGAGCAGCTAGGCGAACTGGCCGAACGACTCAGCCCATCGATCGTCTCCGTTCGCGATGGAGATCGTGGCTTTGGCACCGGCCTGGTCTGGTCTCACGACACCGTCATCACCAATCATCACGTCGTGCGGGACGACTCAGCCCAACTGGTCTTCGCCAACGGACGTGAGGTCATTGGCCACATCGTCGGGCGTGACCCGCATAATGACCTGGCTGCGCTGCGCGTCGACGGACCACTGGAGCCCGCCGTGATCGGTGACTCGACGGCATTGCGTATTGGGCAGATCGTGATCGCGATTGGACATCCGCTTGGCATCGAGCGAGCCATGACCATCGGGATCGTCAGCGGTCTGCCATCTCCGTCCGAGCCTCGAGCGATGATTCGCTCCGATTTGCACCTCAATCCTGGAAACTCCGGCGGTCCGTTGCTGAGCGGCGACGGCGCCGCGGTCGGCATCAATGCCATGGTCGCGGGTCGCGGTACGGCTCTGTCGGTTCCTGAGTACACGATCAACGCCTTTCTGGCGCGTATATCCGGACAGTCGCCGGCGCTCGGCCTCGAGCTAACCTCGGTTCGCGTTCCCGCGACGCTGCAATCGTTGACCGGCGATGGTGTTGAGACCGTCTTGATGGTGACCGGCGTGGCGACAGCCAGCGCGGCGGAGCAGGGCGGAGTCTATCCCGGTGATCTGCTGCTCGGCATCGGGGATCGTCAGATTCGTCATCCGCTTCGCTTGCGCGAGGAGTTGGCCATGCACGATCCGCGTCAGCCGTTGCGCCTCCGCGTGATCCGCGCCGGACAGCTCCTCGACATGGTAATCGATCGCGCTTCCAACATCTGACGTGTAACCGATGGTCGCCCGCTGACTCGCGGTGGCGATCATCGGTCCCTTCTTCCTCGCTGACTCTGGCACTCCCATTGGACGTGATGCGAAACCATGCATCAAAGCGGGAACGATGATCCAGCTCAAGCGCTCGCGAGCGAGCCGGAAGGTCTGTCATACTTGGAGCGCATTCCAGATTGCGCCCGAATTACTTGCTCGCATCCGCTGCCAGGCGAGGAATTGGAGTCGACAGATGACCCTGAAAGTCCCCGGAATCCACCACGTGACCTCGGTAGTTGGCGATCCGCAGCGCAACGTCGATTTCTACAGTGGGGTGCTCGGTCTTCGGCCGCTCAAGGTCACGGTCAATTTCGACGTCCCCAATACCTACCATCTTTACTTCGGGAACCATTCCGGGACCCCGGGTACGATCCTGACGACCTTTCCATGGCCGCGCACTAAGCCAGGGCGCATCGGGTCGGGGCAGATCGGTGTAACGTCGTTCTCGATACCGCACGGATCGATCGGTTACTGGCGGGATCGTCTGAGTGCGCATGGGGTGGAGGCACAGACCGGGCGTCGGTTCGACGAAGAGGTGATCACGTTTGTCGATCCAGATGGGTTGGTGAACGAATTGGTGAGCCGACCGGGAACGCGAAGTGGTGACGGCTGGCACGACGGTCCGGTTCCACCCGGGCAGGCGATCGTCGGCTTCTCCGGTGTCACTCTCTTCTCGGGCAGTCCAGAGAAAACGATGGCGCTGTTAATCGATCACCTAGGCTTCACCTCAGTCGGCGAGCAGGAAGGGATCAGCCGCTTCGTCGCCAACCAAGACGAGCAGGGATCAGTGGTCGACGTGCTGCAGCAGCCGAAGAGTGAGATCGGCGTTGAAGGCCCCGGCACGGTGCATCACGTTGCCTGGCGCACGCGCGACGAAGCCGAGCAGCAGGCGTGGAGCCAGCATTTGACGGAGGCCGGTCTCTCGGTCACTCCGGTGCGCGACCGTAGCTACTTCAAGTCGATCTATTTCAATGAGCCGGGAGGCATTTTGTTCGAGATCGCGACCGATCCGCCAGGTTTCGCCATCGACGAGCCGCTTGACGCGCTTGCTCAAGCAATCAAGCTCCCGCCCTGGTACGAGTCGAGCCGCGACAAGCTCGAGCGTGGTCTGCGCAAAGTCACCATGCCCAGCGGAGTCACCCTGCCATAGTGGGGCCTGAAGCAAACAGCCTTGACGGTTCGCTTGCGGAGCGCGGGGCCTTCCCTGCCAGGGCTAGGCACGGCGAGAAGCGAGCGATTCTTCGACCCTGCGACACCTGGTTCAGGATGACACGTCCACGTTGCTCGTCTTGCTTCTTCATGCGCGCCCTCAGTCACCACCGATAGCCCATACTGGTCCTGGTGATCGCCACGGGAAGCTATACTGCCCCCGTTATTCACGTCGATACAGGAGGAGGCTACCGGTGTCGGAGTCGAACCAGACCAGGGCGCTGAAGGATCGCATTCGTTCCAGAATTGACGAGCTCATGCCCGAGCTGGGTGCGCTGAGCGATGACATCTTCGCGCATCCCGAGATCCGTTTTGAAGAACATCATGCAGTCGAAGTCATTACCGACCTGCTGCGGCAGCATGGCATCGAGATCGAGACGGGCGTTGCTGGGTTGCCGACGGCATTTGTCGGGCGGGTCGCTGGCCACCAGAGCGGCCCGCGCGTCGGGATTCTCGCCGAATACGACGCCCTGCCGGGGATCGGTCATGCCTGTGGCCACAATCTCATCGGCACGGCATCGGTCGGCGCGTTCCTGGCGCTGGCATCGGTGGCCGATGAGCTGAACGGTGCGGTGACGCTCTTTGGCTCTCCAGCCGAAGAGGGAGGCGCGGGCAAAGTCATCATGCTGGAGAACGATGTGTTCGATGGCGTCGGCGCTGCCATGATGACCCATCCCTTTCATAACGGCACCACCGTCGATACGCCGTTCCTGGCGGCGGGTTCGGTCGTCTTCCAGTTTCATGGTAAGCCATCCCACGCGGCAGCCGCGCCCGAACAGGGGATCAACGCCCTGGATGCATTGGTCATGACATACGTCGGAATCAACGGATTGCGCCAGCGGGTGCCGAAGGACATTGTAATCTCGTCGATCATCACCAATGGTGGTTCGGCGGTAAATGTCATCCCCGACTTCGCGGAGATTCGCTATTCAGTGCGAGCCGAGAAATGGAAGCGGGTGGAGACGGTTATCGAGCAGATCACGCGCGTTGCGGAAGGGTCGGCCGCGGCGATTGGGGCGACGGTGACTGTCGTCAAGGGACGACCAACCGACCGCCCGCAGTTCCCATACGCCACCGAGGATAAGCAAAACGACACGCTCAAGCGCATCTTTCGCGAGAATCTGGATGAAGCTGGAGTCCAGCATGTTCCCTACTCCCCTGAGATGGGAAAGGGCTCGACCGACTTCGCTAACCTGAGCCAGGAGATTCCTGGGATGCATCTGATGCTGGAACTCGAAGGGACCGAAGGGAACGCGCCGCATACCGTCGAGTTCGCTCGCGCCGCCGGGTCGGAGCATGGCAAGCGCTGGCTACAACAAGCAGCCACGGTAATGGCGTTCAGCGCGATCGATATCCTCAACGCCGAAGGCGCGTTGGAGGAGATACGCGAATCGTTTGTCGCCGCCGATGACTGATCGGATTCCAGGTTGCTGACAGGGCGCTGAGAGAGGAGTGGGTCGGTGGCCTGGCGGGTTAGGTTGCGTGTCGGTGACCAGACCACTGATCCATTGGAGGATAGTGTGGTATCGGGTGCCCCAGGGTGGTGGCGAGCCACACTGGGTGGCTGGGTGTGAGGATCGAGGGGACCTATCCTCCACCTCCAGACAGTGCAGCACGTATGCCAGCGGACCAGAGATGAGCCACGGCGCAACCGGCCGGAATGGGCATGTCCATCGCGATTCCGCATATTCGTGGGAATTGTGATTCCTATTACAATCCCGTCAGCCCCCTGGCTGAATTGGCTCTCTCAAACTGGCCCCCATCAAGCAGTTTCCCCTCACCCGGAGATGCTCGCGTGGGACAGGAGTCGATCGTTCTCGCAGTGGAACTCACGCGGTTCAGTTGCCTGGGTCGAGCATCAAGCTGAACTGCAAACCCAACTGGGCGCTCAGCCTCTGCGACCTTTCGATCCAACCCAGCATCTGGCGGCGTGCTCCACGCCGCCCAAACCGTTGCGGCGGATCGCTGGATAGGATGGAGTCGAGCCGTCCGAGCGCCTGATTGGCGACGGGTTCAGTAGGCGTTATGTCCCTGAAGGATCTCGACGAGGGTCCGCACCATAATCTTCGCGTCGAACCAGAGTGACCAGTGCTCGACGTAGTAGAGGTCGTAGTGAATGCGCTCTTCAATGGATGTGGCGCCGCGCAATCCATTGACCTGTGCCCAGCCGGTGATGCCCGCTTTCTCACGATGGCGCTTCTGATAATTTGGAATGTCTCGGCTGAACTGGGTCACGAAGTAGGGTCGTTCCGGCCGCGGACCGACGATGCTCATGTCGCCGCGCAACACGTTGATCAGTTGTGGCAACTCGTCGAGCGAGTGCCGCCGCATGAAGCGACCGATACGGGTGCAGCGTGGATCGTTCGGCTTGGCGAAAACGGGGCCAGTGCAGACCTCGGCGTCGACCCGCATCGAACGGAACTTCAGCAGATTGAACGCCTCACCATGTTGACCAACGCGAACCTGGACAAAGAGCGCCGGCCCGCGCGACTCCAGCTTGATGAGCAGTGCCAGCACCAGCAACACCGGGGAGAGCATCGCGAGCGTCGTCAGACTGACGGTGACGTCGATGAGCCGTTTGCACTGCCGTGCAACGGATTGTGTCGAGCGCTGCTGCCCAGCGGAGTGAACGGCGATCCAATCGCGGTAGTCTCGCGCGTTCGTCTCCGCACCATTGGCGAGCGATTCCATCGTAACGGCAACTGCTTTCGGTCGCTCGGTGCTGGTCGCGGCGGGAACCAACGAACGTGCTGTCCGGACGTGAGAGACGGTTCCCTTCGGCGTCTGCTCTCGAACCTGCCGCGCGGCGCCGACACTGCGCAGCGGAACCACGTTGCTTACCGCATCCGGATACGGGGTCGCGGAGCCATTTCGCGTCGGTTTTCGGTTGCTACTCATGCAGTGTCACCGCATCGTCAGTGAACGAGGTTGCGCGATCACGCGACCCGCTTTTCGGCGGACGGACGAGCCAGGTTGAGCCCGAGCGCGACACACGCTCGCACGAAGATGCCCGCCGCGATAAGCCAATTGAGGAGCGCGAAGGTTTCAGGGGCGTAATGCTTCTTATGGAACAGATACATCGCGCGGTAGAACTCGATGATGAGGCGATAGCTACGACGTGAGCTACTTGCCCCTTTGTAGTGCAGTGCTTGCGCATCGGCGTCGTAATACACCTTCCAGCCGTGTTCCTTGATACGGAATGCCCAATCAAGGTCTTCTCCATACATGAAGAACGACTCATCGAGCAACCCGGCATCGTCAATGGCTGCCAAACGCACCAACATGAACGCACCGACGACCGAATCGACCTCAACCGTCTCGTTCGGATCGAGAAACGTCAGGTTGTAGCGGGCGAAACGGGAGTTGTTCGGGTAGCGGCTAGCCAGACCCGAAAGCTTGTAGAAGGCGCTGGAGGGGGTCGGGAAGGAGCGACGGCAGGCCAGATCGAGGTCACCATTACGCAGCACGAGCTTCGGTCCGACGGCACCCGCCTCGGGATGCTCATCGAGGAATCGGGACGTCTTCTCGATCGTATCGATCTCGACGAAGCAGTCGGAGTTCAGCAGAAGAACGCCGCGGCGCTGACGATCGACATCCGATGGCATGCTGGCGAGGATCTGCCGCAAAGCTAGATTGTTGCCCCCGGCGAAGCCGAGGTTACTGGGTGCGGAGATGACCTTGACATCCGGGAAGCTCGCCTTGACCAGTGAGACGCTGTTGTCGGTTGAAGCGTTGTCGACGACGTAGACCTCGATTGGGTGTTCGAGGCGACTCTCGAGCACGCGTGACAGACACTGCATCAAGAGCCCCGCCGTATTGTGATTGACGATGATCACCGACACGTACTGCATAGCGTCCGTTAGTATGGGCCCCGGAATACCCAACTTGCAAGGATTGTGATCCCGACGCCGAAAAACGCGTGTCGAACCTGCCATTTCATCTCCGTCGTTTCGCTGGCAGTGCTATAATGCGAAACACAACGATTCATTCGACAGCGGGGAATTTCTTCAATCGCACCGAGTTGAGACGTGAGAAAGCGCTCTCGTGGAGAATACTGAAATTTCTGGCGTTGCTGGGGATGCTGCCCGCGGTCTCGTTGGCCGCGAGCGGGAGCAGACCGCGCTCGGCTCTGTTCTCTCACGGATGCTTGCGGGCCACGGGAGTGTCGTGCTGGTCAGCGGCGAGGCCGGAATCGGTAAGACGACGCTGGTCGAGTCTGTCTGTCGGGATGCCGTTGCTCAAGACGCCATCGTCTTAGCCGGTCATTGCTATGACCTCATCGTTACTCCGCCCTACGGCCCCTGGCTGGAGATCACACTGGAGTATCGTCCTCGGCAAGGCTGGCCGGCCCTCCCCGCGTTTATCAATGATCGACATGCGCTTGACGATCTGAGCGGCCAGGACGCCCTCTTCGAGCAGGTTTGGGGATTCTATGCGGATCTCTCGGATAAGCAACCGCTTGTCCTGGTGCTCGAGGATCTGCAATGGGCCGACGCGCCGAGCCTCGAACTCCTGCGGTTCTTTGGGCGCCATGCTTCCAACCGGCGGATGCTGCTGATCGCGACCTATCGCGATGATGAACTCACGCCAACTCATCCGCTGTACCAATTCATCCCGCACATCGTACGTGAAACGAAAGCGATGCGTATCAAGCTCAATCAATTTGATTGGATCGACACCGGTGAGTTGATCCAGTCACGATACGACTTGATTGGCAAAGATCTCCAGCGCCTACTCGCCTACCTTCAGGGGCGCTCCGAAGGGAACCCGTTCTTCATCGAGGAACTGCTCCGCTCACTTATTGATGAGAAGCTTCTTCATATTGACGAGGACGGTTGGCGTGTTGCGGATCTCACGCGTGCTCCACTCCCGTCGCTCGTGCGGCAGGTGGTCGACGTGCGGTTGCGGAAACTCGACGATGAAACGAGACGTCTCCTGAGCTTCGGCGCGGTCATCGGCGAATCGATCCCTTCCGATCTCTGGCGACAACTGACCGAACTCGACGACGACGAGTTTGTGAGGCAGCTCAGACCGGCAATTGAGCAACACATCGTCGTCGAGGGACAATCAAACAATCGCCTGCGGTTTAGCCACGCGCTCATCCAGGCGACCCTCTATGAAAGTGTCATTCCACCCCAGCGGGCGTTGTGGCACCGATCCGTTGGCGAAGCGCTCGCAATTGGGCCTACTCCAGATCCGAGTCTGGTCGCCGATCACTTCCGACGTGCCAACGATCCGCGTGCAGTCGAGTGGCTGATTCGCGCAGGCCGCCGGGCCCAGCGGCTGTACGCGTGGCGCATCGCGGTGGATCGGTTCGAGGACGCGATGTCGCTGCTCGAACGCGACGAATCGCGCCTGGTCGAACGTGGTTGGCTCTGCTATCGATTGGGCCGTGTGCTCTGCTTTCGGGACGCAGCACGGAGCCGACAGTACGTTGACCAGTCTTTCGAGATCGCCGAACGAACTGGAGACGAACTCCTGCGCGCCTGTGCCGTAACCGAACTGGGATACCGCCATGTGATGAATGGTGATTACCGACAGGCGCTCGAGTTGATGGAACGCGGGTTTGCCGCCTACGATCGCTTGCTCGAACAGCGATTCGATCCATCCGACGGTCAACCAACTGCCGAATCGTTGAAGCGCGGCATGGACGAATTGCGCGGCAAGCGGATCGTGTGTCTGGCGGCGGTTGAGAGCTATGACAAGGCCATGGATCAGGCTCGAGGGCTGCTGGGTGGCCGCCTTCGTCCGAATGACATGGACGATGGCATTGTGGGTGAGACGGCCTCTTCGGCGGGACTCGCAAACGCCTACACGGCGCTCGGACTCTGTTATGGCGCGCTTGGACAGATTGGACGAGCACGCGAGGCGTTTTCATGGGCTCGTGATCTTCATCGGAATCCATTCGCGCTGGCGCTCACCATCGACGCAGAGCTCATGATGGTCACGCTGCCGTATCGCATGGATGAACCTGACGTACTGGAATCTCAAGCTCAAGCGGCAAATCGTCGAATTGAAGACGCCATCGAGTCTGGAATTGCGGTCGAAGGTGTGTACTCGATGACCGGTGTGGCGCTGAATATTTTCCGGGGGAACGATTGGCGGCAGACGTTGCAGATGCTGGCCCAAGCCAAATCGGTTCACTTTGACGCCTTTTGGAAGCATCAGTCAATGGTTTTTGCTGCGGCAATCGCGCGCAATCTCGGCGAGGTTCAGCGTGCGTGGGATGAGGTACACGCGATGCTGCCGAACGGTCCCGCAACCGAGGTCGGCACAGAGCAGATCTTTTGTACCCCAGAGATGGTGGCACTTGCCGCCAATCTCTTAATGGACTCCCACGATGTCGATCGAGCCCGCGCCTGGCTTGAATGCCACGATCGGTGGATCGATCGCCCCGGCAGCATCCGTGGACGCGCTGAGGGATACCTGCTCTGGGCCAAGTATTACCGGCACGACGGGGACACGGAGCGTGCCCGGCGGCACGCGGAACAATCACTCGCCATCGCCTGCGAACCGCGCCAACCCTTCGCGTTGCTGGCTGCTCACCGCTTTCTCGGCCTGCTCGATATCGAAGCCGGAGAGTTCTCCTCTGCCGAGAAACATCTTACCGAAGCACTTGAACTGTGCAGCGCGTGCCTGGCCAGGTACGAGCGGGCGCAGACTCTCCTGGTTCTGGCACGTCTTCAGCGTGCCAGTGGTCGAGTGGATGACGCTCGAGCGATCCTGAGCGAGGTCCGCTCCATCTGCGAACCGCTCGAGGCAAAACCGGCCCTCGCCGAAGCCGATGAGATCGGGCAGTTGCTCAATCGCGCGGCCGGCGTTCCCTCCCAGCAGACTGACCTCACGACGCGTGAGCTCGAGGTACTGCGCTTGGTCTCACGAGGCATGACTGACGCTGAAATCGCCGATGCTCTCTACATCGGTCGACGCACCGTCGGAACTCACCTGAGCTCGATCTACGGCAAGCTCGGCGTTCGCTCCCGCACCGAGGCCACGCGCTTCGCCCTCGAGCACGATTTGGTCTAGTCTCGCATTCATCGCCATTTCTTCTCGTGCCCGAAAACTACGTAGACAGGACCGATCCCCAGTGCGCCAGCGCATTGGTGCAATTACGTAATTCTCACGATGCGTCGATGGGCCGTCAGTCACACAATCAATCTGTCAGTGCCGCGTTGCAATGGAGCAATAGAGAGCGTACGGCATGGCCGTCGTCAACGACCTCGCCGCCGATGACGACGCTTGATGGCGAGAGACGCCAGTGACTGATTCGGCTCAAGTACCGCGAAAGGGGCCACGATGGATGCGCTGATCATGGATTACCAGCTGACGCTCAACAGTGTCTTGCACCGAGCTGAGACCGTGTTCGGTGGACGGGAGATCGTCAGCCAACTGCCTGACAAGACCCTGCACCGTTACACCTACGCGGATATGGCCAGACGAGCGAGACGGCTTTCGGTGGCGCTCTCGAATCTGGGAATCCAGCAGGGCGACCGGGTCGCAACCTTTGCCTGGAATCATTACCGGCACCTGGAAGCGTACTTTGGCATTCCGGCGAGCGGAGCCGTGTTGCACACGCTCAATCTTCGCTTGCATCCGGACGATATTGCCTACATCGTCAACCACGCTGGCGACCGCGTTGTTCTGGTTGACGATGTATTGCTTCCCGCCTTCGAGAAAGTTCTGCCATTGATCAACGTCGATCACGTCGTCGTTATGTCGAACAACGATCGAGTTCCTGTGGGAATGCTGTCGTACGAGACGTTGCTCGCCGCTGCCGACCCGGCCGATTTCGTTGAGCCATCGATTGACGAGAAGCAGCCGATCGCGATGTGCTATACGTCAGGCACTACCGGTCGACCCAAAGGCGTCGTTTACTCGCACCGCGCGCTGGTCCTCCACTCGTTAGGCGTGCTCGCCGCCGATACCCTTGCCCTCAGCGAGCGGGATAGCGTCCTGCCGGTCGTGCCGATGTTCCACGCCAATGGTTGGGGGCTTCCCTACGCATGTGCGCTCGCCGGTGCCAGACAGGTTTTTCCTGGTCCACATCTCGATCCGGCCAGCATCGTCTCGTTGATCGAGCGCGAGCGTGTGACCCTGGCAGCTGGCGTACCGACCATTTGGCTGGGATTGCTCCAGTACCTCGAGCAGCACGCGGAATCGGTCGACCTGTCGTCGTTGACGAGAACGGCGGTAGGCGGCCAGGCCGTGCCCGCATCGATGGTGCGCCAATTCAAGGATCGTTACGGCGTGGATGTGATTCAAGCCTGGGGCATGACCGAGACGTCTCCAATTGCCACGGTCTCTCGCGTTCCCAGCTCGGTGGCAGACGCTCCGCCGGACGTTCAAACGCGGTACCTAGCTATGCAGGGACCTGCGGCGCCATTGGTCGACCTGCGTATTCGAGCTGGAGAGGAAGTCGTTCCCTGGGATGGCGAATCGATGGGCGAGGTCGAGGTCCGTGGACCCTGGATTGCCTCGAGCTACTACAACGATCCCCAGAGTGCCGAGAAGTTCACCGATGATGGCTGGCTGCGAACCGGAGACATCGCGACGATCGATCCGTTGGGGTATGTCGAGATTCGGGATCGGACCAAGGACGTGATCAAGTCGGGCGGCGAATGGATCAGCTCAATTGCGCTCGAGAATCAACTGATGTCCCACCCTGCGGTCGCGGAAGCTGCCGTCATCGCGGCGGCGCACCCGAAGTGGCTCGAACGTCCGGTCGCGGTCGTCGTGCTCAAGGATGGGCATAGCGTCACACCAGACGAGTTGCGCGAGCACCTCGCGCCACATTTCGCCAAATGGTGGCTGCCCGACGCTATCCTGTTCGTCGACGAAATCCCGCGCACGTCGACGGGCAAGTTCATGAAAGTCGCATTGCGCGACCAGTACAGCCAGGTGCTGATGGAACCAGCGGATAGATCCGCTCAGCCCGTTGCCGATGACTGATTGACGCGAATTGGGGAAGCGAGTGCATAGCGACGCACTCGCTTCCTTTTGTCGAAGATTGGGGCGGCTGATGGACGTATGTGGACTCTGTGATCCGAGGTTCTCGCCGGTCAAGAAAGCCTTTGTTCGAAATTTCGAGCAGCGAGGCGAGGTCGGCGCGGCCGTCTGCGTCATCCATAACGGTCAAACCGTGGTCGATCTCTGGGGCGGTGTGGCCGACTCAACCACGGGACTGCCTGGGATGAAGAGACGCTCACCGTTGTCTTCTCCTGCTCGAAAGGTGCGGTGGCGCACTGTGCCGCATCTGCTCGTGGATCGCGGGCTACTCGACTTCGACGATCCAGTCACGACGTATTGGCCGGAATTTGGTCGCAACGGCAAAGACCGGGCGACCGTTGGCATGCTGCTGAATCACGCGGTCGGCGTTCCCGCCTTTCGCCAGCCGCTCAAGCCCGGCGCGTTCTACGACTGGGACTACATGATCGACGTCCTAGAGAACGAGGCGCCATTCTGGAAGCCTGGGACGCAGGTCGGCTATCACTCCTTCAATATCGGCTGGTTGGGCGGTGAAATTGTTCGTCGAGTCGACGGCCGCCGGATCGACCAGTTCTTTCGTGAAGAGATTGGCTGAGCCACTTGGTCTCGACTTCTGGTTCGGGCTTCCGGAGACTGAGAATGGCCGGGTCGCGCCACAGCTTCCACTAGTCGATCATCCATTCGAGCTGGCGGCGAGATCGGAGCCCGATTCGATCACGGCAATGCAGGTGTTGAACAGCGGTGGCTTCATACTCGAACGAGGAGTACAACTGACCGAGCGCCCACGCCGCCTGTCTGCCAGCTCAAGGTGGGATCACGAACGCCCGAGGACTTGGCCGGAATGTACGCGCCACTGTCGCTCGGCGGCTCGATAGGTCATGTCCGTCTCACCGAACCGGACACCGTGCGACTGATGGGCAGGGTGAGCGCCGCGACTATGCACGATCTGGTACTGCGCAAGCCCTATCACTACTCCCACGGCTTCATGAAATCAGGCAGTTGGATCAAATCAGCACACGCCTTTGGTCATCCGGGTTCAGGTGGCTCGCTTGGATTCGCCGATCCCGAAGCGAAACTGGCATTCGGGTACGTGATGAATCAGCAAGATCACGATCCAATCCGCCGTCAAACGCTGGTCGATGCTACCTATGAATCGATCGGCTATCGTCCAGATCGATTCGGATTCTGGCGATTATGTAATCCCCAGTAGCAGTCGCCGCATCCCACTGCGTTTCCTCTCACAGTGCGAACTATCCGCAGCAAACGACCTCTTTCGCTCGTGGCACGGTGCCGGGCAGTCGGCTATAGTGATCGCAATCGAAATGACAACTCACCGACCGGGATGTTGCTCTGCTGGCGGCCGGTTTGGCGCAACGCTGAGGATGGAGCCTTATGGATGGCTTGATGATGGACTATCCGCTAACTCTGACGACGATCCTTCGTCGTGCCGAGACGCTCTTCGGCGATCGAGAGATCGTCAGCCAGCGCCCGGATAAGAGTCTGCATCGCTACACCTACACCGATATGGCGCGCCGGGCTCGCCAGCTTGGCGTGGCGCTGACGACCCTAGGCATCGAGCCGGGAGATCGTGTGGCGACCTTCTCGTGGAACCACCACCAGCATCTGGAGGCCTATTTCGGCGTGCCGTCGATCGGCGCGGTGCTGCACACCTTGAACATTCGGCTGCACCCCGACGACGTCAGCTACATCGTCAACCACGCTCAGGATAAGGTCGTGCTGGTCGATGAGATTCTCTGGCCGCTCTTCGAGAAGGTGATTCCCAACATCAACGTCGATCACATTGTCATCATCTCTGAGAACCCGTCGGTTCCCAACGACATGCTCTCCTACGAGGATCTGCTGGCGACGGTGGATCCGGCGGACTTCGTCGAGCCGGAGATCGACGAGCGCGAGGCAATGGCCATGTGCTATACGTCGGGAACAACTGGCCGTCCGAAGGGGGCCGTCTACAGCCACCGCGCAATGGTGCTACATTCATTGGGAAGCCTCGGCGCGGATATGCTCGGCATCCGCGAGAGCGACGCGGTGCTGCCCGTCGTCCCGATGTTCCACGTCAATGCCTGGGGTCTTCCGTTCACGTGTGCCCTGGCGGGAGCCAAACAGGTCTTCCCCGGCCCCCACCTGGACCCGGCCAGCCTGGTCTCGCTGATGGAGCGGGAGCAGATCACCTTCTCGGCGGGTGTACCGACGATCTGGCTTGGCATGCTGCAGTATATGGACGAGCACAAAGGGAGTTATGACCTGTCGCAGTTGGAGCGCATGGTCGTCGGTGGTCAGGCCGCGCCCGCGGGGATGATCAAGGCGTATCAAGATCGCCACAACATCCGAATCGTCCACGCCTGGGGTATGACCGAGACCGCGCCGCTGGGCAGCGTGACCTATGTGCCCAAGAGTGAACAGGCAGCGTCGGACGAGACGAAGCTCCAGTATCTTGCGACGCAGGGCCGTCCGGCGCCGCTGATCGAGGCGCGCATTCGTGCCGCCGATGCGGTCGTTCCGTGGGACGGAGAGTCGATGGGCGAGCTCGAAGTGCGCGGCCCGTGGGTCTCCTCCAGTTACTTCAACAACTCCGAAGGTGACGTCCAATTCACGTCGGATGGCTGGTTCCGCACCGGCGACATTGCGTCGATGGACCGGCTGGGTTACATCACCATTCAGGATCGTGCCAAGGACGTGATCAAGTCTGGTGGTGAGTGGATCAGCTCGATCGCGCTCGAGAACCAGTTGATGGCGCATCCAGCAGTCGCTGAGGCGGCGGTCATCGCCGTTGAGCACCCGAAGTGGCTGGAGCGGCCGGTGGCGGTGGTCGTGCTCAAAGAAGGAGCGACCGTTTCGGAGCAAGAGTTGCTTGACTTCCTTACGCCCCACTTCGCCAAGTGGTGGATTCCGGACGCCGTCCTGTTCGTGGACGCCATCCCGCGCACGTCGACCGGGAAGTTCATGAAAGCCCCCCTGCGCGATCGCTACCGCAAGGTACTGGTCGAAGGCCAGGCGACAGTCCAGGACGACTGAGGCTCAAGTGGCACTTGAAATTGCCAGCAGGCTGTTTGATGGGCCAGGACAACGGGTCAGAATCGTCCTGCAGAGTTCTGACCCGGATGCTAAACTGAATATGCGCGAATCCAGGCTAATTTGAACTGAAAATCGAACCTCGAGTCGATCGGGGCGAACGGTGTCTATGTCTCCAACTCAGCATTCCAGTAACAGCCGCCGGTCACTTCCGCTCATTGTCGGGCGCGAGCGAGAGCAAGCGCTGCTGCGTCGGTCGCTCGATGAGATGCTTGCGGGTCAAGGTTCGCTGGCGCTGATTAGCGGCGAGGCCGGCATCGGTAAGACGACCTTGGTCGAATGGCTGGCGTCTGAAGCTGAAACCAACGGCTGCCTCGTGCTGCGTGGGAGTTGCTACGACCTGACCGTGACGCCGCCGTTTGGCCCATGGAACGAGCTGATTCACGACTATCATAAGCACCAGAGACCTCCGGACGACCTTGGAGTCCTCGGCGGTGCGGACCAACCTGGTGAGATTGGCAGTCAGGAGGAGTTGTTTGAGCGCGTAGTGCAGATCTTTGAAATTGCCGCTGGAGAACGGCCTTCAGTTCTCATCCTGGAAGATCTTCACTGGGCGGATCAAGGCAGCATCGACCTACTGCGCTATTTTGCGCATCAATCGGGGCATCACCGTATTCTTCTCCTGGCGACCCACCGGCACGATGAGCTCCAACGCCGGCATCCGCTCGCACTCATGCTGCCGCTGTTAGTCCGGGAGTCCGCGGCGGAACGGATCGATGTTCGCCCCCTCGACGACGCTGGGGATCGTGCACTGATCGACAACCGTTACGCTCTTCAAGAAGCAGATAAGACCCGACTCGTGGAGTATCTCAAAGCACGGGCTGAAGGGAATCCACTGTTTGCTGAAGAACTCCTGCGTACGCTCGAGGAACAGAGCATTCTTCGTCCAAAAGGTGACATGTGGAGTTTGGGTGACCTCACGAAAGCGACTGTTCCGACGCTGCTGCGACAGCTGATAGAGGGAAGGCTCGCACGGCTCGGTGCGGAATCTGGTCTGCCGCTTTCGCACGCGGCGATCATCGGTCAAGACGTCCCACTCGATCTGTGGTCTGAGATTACCGGTGTGTCCCAGGAAGACCTCCTCATCGTGATCGAGCAAGCGATCGAAGCACGATTGCTCGATCCGACCGATCGTGGAGCGCGTTTTTCCCATGCGTTGATCCGTGAGGCGATCTACGAGAGCGTGCTACCCGTCCGACGGCGGAAATGGCACCGTCTGATCGCGGAAGCATTGATCGATGCACCGGAGCCTGATCTTGACGAGGTTGCGTACCACTTCCAGGAGGCTGGCGATGAGCGAGCCGTTGGATGGCTCATCAAGTCCGGCGAGCGAGCCGAAGCGGCGTACGCCTGGGTAACAGCGTCGGATCGATTTGAAGCCGCCGTGCGCTTGATGAGAGATGACACCAACAACGCCGAGATGCGAGCCTTACTTCTGGCCCGGCTCGCGGCGCTCCGTCGCTATGCGGACCCACAGGCAAGTCTCGATGCACTCAGAGAAGCGAGACGTATCGCTGTTGCTCACGGCAACGGGATTCTCGCGGCCTACACACTACTCAAAGTTGGAATGCTGCAATGCTATGTGGGTGAGCTACGCGAGGGTCTCAAAGCGATGGAAGCAGGGGTCGAGGCTCTTGATGCACTAGCTCCAGCAGAGCGTGCTCGGATTGACGACCTTGGGCTAGATGTCGAAGTCGACAACGATCGAGGCGCGTTAGCTGGCTGGTTGAGTGGAGCAGGCAATTTCAAGGAAGCACTGACGCAGAGTTCGCGCGCTATGCTGAAGTTTCCCGGCAATGTTGCAGGTAGCAACGACACCAGTGCCGCGCTTGGAGATGCGCTTGTTGGGATGGGTGAGGCCCTGCTTGCGTTTGGCGAGCCGGATGACGCGCTCGCAGCCTACCGTCGAGCCATGGATGCCTTTCGCATGGCCAATCATCATGCGCAGGTATGTTGGGCTGGGGCTGGCGCGCTTGGCCAGGTTGTGCTCCGCTACTTCAGTGACGATCTCGAGCTGCGTCGCCAGCTGGCGACCGAATCGGAAGAAGAAGCGAAACAGGCTGGTGGCGCGATCGCCAGGCTTCCATCGCGTCACGCGCTCATGCCGATAATGGCGGTGGAAGGAAGTTGGTCCGAACTGCGGCATCTGGCGGATCAACTTCGCGACATGGTTCATGCCAAGCAGTTTCAGTTGATGGTCGCGCCGTCACTCGGTTGGGTAGCTCGGGCCCAGGGAGACACCGAACTTGCATGGTCGATCGTGCGTGAAATGATTCCGTCCGGTACAGATGCTGAGCCAGGAAACGACAACTACCTACAGACGCTTGAGGTAATGCGTCTGGCTGCAGATCTTTCGTTGGATGCCAACGACACCCAACAGGCACGCGAATGGTTAATGGTCCACGATCGCTGGGTCGATTGGGCCGGTGCGTCGCTTGGGAGGACTGAAAGCACTCTGCTCCGGGCAAACTACCACAGAGCGACAGGCGACGCCGCGCACGCTCGGCAGGAGGCTGATGATGCTCTCAACCAGGCGAGGAAACCGCGCCAGCCCCTTGCGCTGATCGCAATCTACCGTTTCCTCGGTCTGCTCGACTTCGAAGCATGTCAATACGACAATGCCGAAGCTCACCTCAACGAATCGCTCCGTCTGGCCGAGGCGTGTGCCGCCCCGTTCGAACGCGCGTTGACCTTGCTCAGATTGACACAATTGCGAAGCGTGCAAGGCAGGACCGACGATGCGGTGGCGCTGCTGGCGGAGGTTCGGTCTATCTGCGAGCCGCTGGAGGCGAAGCCGACACTTGAACGAACCGTGTGTCTGGCGACTCAGATCTCGAACAGAAGTATCCCACTAGGAGAACCGAGTCTACCTGCTGGATTGACGCGTCGAGAAGGTGAGGTCTTGCGTCTCGTCGCGCGGGGACTCAGCAATCGGGAAATCGCCGACACCCTTTTTATCAGCGAACGAACTGCCGAACACCACGTGAGTAACATTCTCGGCAAGTTGGGTTATTCCTCGCGCGCGCAGGCCGCGGTGTTCGCCGCCGAACATGGTCTGTCCTCAGGCCGTCCTCCAAAATAGCGCACACATCCGAGGCGTTTTCCACTTGCGACGGCGTTTGGTTCTTCCCAAACAACGGCGTAGAGAGTGGTACCTACATCGCCCATGCTGAGAATAGGTACCCGAACGTGAGCCCAACTGGGTGGCATCCCCCATGTTTGCGGGTCCTCCTCGACCTACCATCGAACCATACAAGAGATTCGCACCTGGCCAGGGCACGAATCACCGGTGGATTGCAGCCGAGAGATATAGGGGGAGCGAGCAGATGAAAGACATCGGTGCCAAACAATCGAAGTTTGGGAACGAGGCATTCAAAGGATGGTTGATTGGCGCGGGCTGTGGTGTCTTGCTGACATTCAGCATCGCATTCAGCAGCGGCCGGGTGGTGCTGACACAGTCGCATAACACGCAGCCCGTTGTTGTCGCCCAGCAGCCTGCAGTGATCAGTGGTGAAGGAGCAGTTCCGCCCCCGATTGATGAGCTTCAGCGTTATCAACTATTCCAGCAAGCCTCGCTGACGAGCAACGGATTGGTTCCGCCAGCCGTTGATGAGATTCAGCAACTACATCATCTGGCATCGCCGGACGAGATTGGCGCAGGGCGGCCATCTCCTCCAGTGTCTGGCGAGTCGAGATACTAGTCGCTTGGCATGTTGAGGTGTCAATTCCCACCAGTTGCGACGTGCCCACCGGAGAGACACCGGTGGGCACATTACGTTGATTCGGCGTCACCCTCACGACCCCTGCTATGATCCAGCACTCGCGCGACGGAACACCGGCGTGATCGAGACGAAGTAGGTCAGGGATGCGACCGCAATCAGTCCGCCTACGACCGAGAGAAGCCCCGAGACCGCAATCTGACCGAGCAGGATGCCATAGGCAAGCGGCATTAACGCCTGACCGAGACTGCCGACCGATTGGAAGATGCCGATAAACGTCCCCATGCCGTGCTGATGGCCCATGTCGACCGCCGAGGTCGACACTCCAGCCACCAGACTGGCGATCGAGACACCGGCGATGAGCGTGGCGCCCGCCGCGACTAACGGCGGCGAGAAGTTCGCCAGGATCACCAGACCGATCAGCGTGCCAATGCCGCCAATCAGCAGCAGCGGCTGGATGCCGGTGCGGTCCGCTACATTTCCCCAGAGTGGCTGCACGGCGGCTGTCGCGAAGCTGGCAATCGACAGCAGCGCCCCGATGAGCACCGGGCCGTAATCACGCGAGTTGCCCAGCAGCGGGAAGAAGGAGAGCACGATCAGGCTGGTGGGTGCCACGATGAAATTGAAGGCCAGCAGTACCCGCGCGGGTCGGGCGATGCGGATACCCCCCATGGACCGGTCCTTTGCCTGCCACGGTGGATCGGTGAGTGTTCGGTCGAGCATCAATACGGCGATCGCCGACACGATACCTGCAGGTGCGAGCAAGAAGAAGACGCCGTTGTTGCCGAACTGATGCACGATCAATCCGCCGGCAAGTGGACCAAGCGCGTAACCAAGCCATTGCGCGGCATTGTAGCGCGCCATCGCCGCGCCGCTCTTTCCCTTGGCGTGCTGACCCATCACGGCCATGACCATCGGCAACACGATGGCCGAGCCGACTCCGTGCAGCGCTCGCGCTCCAGCCAGGGCGAAGACGTTGTTGGCCGCGGCGTAGGCGATGCCGATCGGGACGTACATCAGCGTTCCGGCGATCAGCAGTCCGCGATAACCACGGCGGTCACCGACACGCCCGACGATTGGCCCCAGAATCGAGTCGGGTGAAGTAGATCGAGCTCACCACCAGCCCAAGCTCGAACCCGCTCGCGCCAAGATTCTTGGCATACGGAGTCAAGATCGGCCAGAGTGTGCTGGTGCTGGCCACCATGATGAAGACGATGAAGAGAAGCGGTCCCATGCCGCTAACAGGACTCGCGGAATCCCGTGGGTCGGCCGCGTTCTGAGCCATAGGTAGACTCCTGTCACCTAGAGGCCAGCCACACAGCCGGGGGATCCCATTCCCGGATGATGTTGGCGCTATTCGTACCGGGCCAAACTCTACAGAAGGCCCGCCGGGTCGTCAACCCCTTGGGCCCACTCAGAGTCCTCGGTCAGACGCTACGGCATCGTGCCGTAGCGCCAGAGATAGTAATGTCGACCAACGTTTCCCATCTCGACCTTCCAGCCCGCAGGGTTGGAAGGCGTGTAAGTCAGGCAACGTCGCTCGAAACACTGCACCAACACGTCTTTCACGGTGCCGCCGACCTTCACCTTGGCCCAGTAGGCTTCGGTGATCGGATAGCCAGTGGCGAAGAAGGTCGGATCGAACAACGTGCCGTTGACGTTCGCCGAGCCGTTCCAGATAGTGCCGGTGCTGTTGAGGTACGCCCAGAAGACGTCCGCCACGGTGTGATTCGTCTCGCTGACGAACTGTCCGGCTTTCACTCCGCCCGCTCCGCCGCTGCCGATATGCCCGCTGCGGTCGATCGTCTGAGTGATCAGCGTTCCCGGGGCCACCGGTGCGGCGTTGAGCACGTTCTTGAGTGCCGCGTAGGTCGGGCCGCTGGTGTCATCCGGATCGCCCGCCACCGGAATGTTGGCCGGGCCTTTGTCGATGAAGTGGTTGTCGCCCACCTGCATTTCGCCAGTGATGAGTTCTTTGGCGAGCAATCCGTTGGTTACGTACCAGCGAGTGCTCTGATCGCCATACGGCGTCGTGATCTCCATGCGACTCTTGTCGTAGTAGCGCACGGCGCGTTCGCCGTTCGGCGCGTTGTCATATGGCTCGGTCACGGTCGCGAAGGCGCTCGGACCCCACACCCAGGTACGCTGCGCCGCGCCGGTGGCCACCGGCTGGTCTTCGCGGGCCCAGGTGCGATCCCAGGCGATCTCTGCAGAGTCGGTGATCGGCGATGACTGCCAGGAGAGCCACCCCACGTTACTGATCGTTGCCTCGGTGCCGGTGGCCACGTCGCGAATGTAGATGACGCTCGGCTTGCCGTACGGCGCGTCGATCAAAGCGAAGCGGGAGTGGTCTTTCGAGAAGCCGAGGAACATGCGGTAGTCGTTCGACAACAGCGCGGTCTGCGCGCCCGTGTTCAAATCGATGCGGGTGATCGTCGTTGGAGACGACTTCACCGCATAGGCGTAACGACCACTGGTATCGACCGTCAGGTAGGAGTCGGGCAGCGTGTCTGACGGATAGCCGATCGGGATGTTCGGAATCACCTTCTGGCTCCCGTCGGCCACGTTCAGCACCACCAGATCGTGACCACCAGCGCCGTAATCGAGGAAGATCAGCTTGCTACCGTCGGTGGTCGTGAAAAAAGGACCGCCACAAGGATTCGCGCTACGCGTCGACAGTGTCTTCGTGATCCCGGTGTTGGTGTCGTAGCTCTTGATCGCGCCGTCGCTGGCCGAGACGTAGATGAGCAGGTTGCCCTTGCCTGCCCAGGCGAATTTGCCAATCGACTGCGCCACCGTTTTGGTCTGACCCGAGAAGACGTCGAACCAACCGAGCTGGCGCACCGGGCACGTGGTGCCATAAGGGTTACTCAGGATCTGCGTGTAGCCGACGACGTGGTCGTTTCCCGACCAGGCGATCACGTCGGCACCCACCCCCGCATCGCGAATATGCGTCCCTTCCCGATCGAATGCCTTGATGGTTCCGTTGTCGATCAGCGCGACGCGCGTGCTGTCGGACGACCAGGTGGGCTTGGAACCAGTTGACAGACTGCGCAGACCGAACGACGGATCGGGGCTGGTGATGTAGACTCCGACGCTCCCGTTGTACGGTCCAACAGTGGCGATACGCGTGCCGTCGGCTGACCAGGCGATGTCGTTGAAACCACCGGTCGTGGTGAGTTGACGGGCGTTCTGCCCGTTGTCCTCGCTTACCCACAAGTTGTTGCCGCGATCGAGATAGGCGACCAGGCTGCTCGGTTGTAGGTTGGCAGCGAGTGCGTTTGGCAGCGCCGGGAGCAGAGTCAATGCGGCGAGAAGCAGGCTGAGGACCGCGTTGCGCGTCATCCGGGGATACGTCCTCGGCATGCGCGGCACCCTCCCATCCATCGTGTGCGAAGCGTCGACGCGGTGCGCGCCGCGAGCAACGCTACCCGTCGGCCGCTCTTGCTACAACGAACGACCGCTGGTTCGGGTTCCTCAATGAACTGGCGGAGCACGCCGGGTCCATCCTCGAATTGCGTCGTTTGTCGGATGCGCTCGATTGCGAAAGAACGTACGCTTGAAACACGAAGCATGGAAATTGTGCGTGCCGAGAAGGAAAAAACGTGAACGAGACTCCAGAGGATCTTGCGCGGCTGGATGAGTTGCTCCGTGCCAGCATCGAGAAGGCGGGACCTTTCCTGCGTAGCTCATTTGAAATGCCGGATCACTCGCTGTCTGCGACGCAGATCTGTCACTACCTCGATGGTGTGCAGACGGTCGCCTTTGCGACCGTGACGGCTAAGGACGAACCACGCGTCGCGCCGATTGGTGCCTTCCTCAATCGTGGCCGGTTCTACATTCCGACCACTATGGAGGCCGCGCGGGTGCGTCACGTTCGGCGTCAGCCTGCCGTCAGCCTGACCCGATTCGACGGGATCGACTTTGCGGTCATCGTGCACGGTAACGCGGTCGTGTTCGGCGAGGAGCACCCGGAGTTCTCAACGCTCGAATCAATTCAGCGAACGCATACGGGAGCCAGCGTGCGGGAATGGGGTGAGGGAGCATTTATGCGCGTGGATGCCACGGTCTTCTTCACCTACGCCCGCTATCCGGAACAGTTTCAGTTCGGTGAGGAAGTGCCAGATGGCCGACATTCGTAGCTTGAGCCAGCGCATGCGGGACGTCCGGGAGAAGCTCACCACGGAAGTCGATGCCTGGGTGGCATCGGCCAGCGCGCGCGGTGAAGCCTATCTGATCCCGCTCTCCTTCTACTGGGATGGCTCGACGCTGACGATCGCCACACCAAAACGAAGCCGAACCGCGCGCAACCTGCGCCGGGCTGGTTCGGCGCGAGTCGCGTTGGGGCCGACGCGCGACGTCGTCGTCGTGGAAGGTTCCGTCGAGGAAATCCCGGTCAACGCGGATAATGCGCTGGCGGAAGCACACGCGCGGGCTGCCGGATTCGATGCTCGTGAAGGTCCTGGTGAGTACGTCTTCATCCGTCTCACCCCCGATCGCATCCAGGCCTGGCGCAATCCCGCCGAATTCCCGATCGCGACGTCATGCGCGACGGCCAGTGGCTGGGGTGAGGGTGTTGCCGTGCATTGGTGCGCCGGTGCTACCTCCAACGTAGCCGCGGCACCTGCGGCCGCGGCCGCCCGGCGCTAAAGCGGCCGGGCTAGAAGCCGAAGCGCGCTAAAGGCGCTGACCTATCTGCCGTTTCATGCTCGATTTTGACAGAGTCTTACGAAATCCGTACCACGTCAGCCTGTTTGAGCAGGCTTCGTTATGGTTAGCGCGGCGGCTTTAGCCCCGCGCATCAGGCGCGATAGTGCCCAATCAATCCCTCAAACGCCATAATCCGCCGGGCGACTATGGTCGCGTTACCCAGTTAATTGCTCAATGCCCTTTATTCCCGGGCGACCGTGGCTGATTATCGAGTCGATTGTAAACTGCCCTCATTCCCGGTGACCGCGATCAATTCCCGAGCAGCGACAAATCGCCAAATCCTGCCGCGCGAACCGTTTGGCCGGGCAAGCATGTGTCGTCCTTACACGCAGGTGTATGTCTCTGAACCCACTTTCCCAACCACCATTACCCGGGCCAACACAAAGAGGCCTTCAGCGTTGACGTCCACAGGTGCCGCCACTTTACGTTGACTCGTCGGCAAGCTAGAAACCGTGGCCAAAATCGGACGAGAGGTGGTACTCGTTCGGGCTCCAGGGCTGTTGCCACGTTCCGTCGGCGTAGCGCCCGATACGGAACGGCGTGAGATCGACGGTTGTCGCCTGTCCGTTGGCGATCATCTCAGCCATGCAGCGGCCGATTGCTGGACCCTTCTTGAAGCCGGCCCCGCAGAAGCCCAGCATCAGGAACAGGCCGTCCACGCTCTCAGCGGGTCCGAGGATCGGGTGCAGGTCGGGCGTCATGTCGTAGAGGCAGGCGTAGCCATACAGCGTGGTGGCACGCGCCATAGCGGGCATGCGTTTGGCGAGCGTGCGCTTCACGGCCGCGTCGAAGTCGGGGTCCATGCGATCGTCGTATGAGAACGGATCGACGATGTCGTGGAACTCACCGCCGCCGACGCCTGCCAGGGTGCGGTTCGGACCGGCATTGCGGCAGAAGAATCCGGCGGCGGTGTCGACGTAGGTCATCGTGCCGCTCTCCGGCATGTCGATCGGTCGATTCAACACCGCTACCTGCACCCGCTGCGCCTCGATTGGTACCTCGACGCCAACCTGTTTCAGCAGTGGTACCGACCAGGCACCGGCCGCACATACCACTCGTTCCGCGTCGATTGGCCCCTGATCGGTATCGACTGCCGACGATCCGGTCTCCGTCGACGCGAATTGCCGTGACGGTGCGTTCCTCGGCCACGCGAGCGCCGCCACGCATCGCCGCCTCGGCCATGGTGCGGGTGGCGGCCACCGCGTCGACGTAGCCCGAATCCCGCTCGTAGGCCGCCACGGCGACATCGTCCACACGGGTGAACGGCTGCAGCTCGCGCAGGCGGTCGGCGCTGATGACCTCCGACTGAATGCCTACCCGATTCTGCATGGCGATGTTGCGGTGCATGCGTTCGATGTTGACCTCATCCTCGCCGCTGGTCGTCACCGTGACGATCGAGCCGGTGTTGACGAAGCCACAGTCGCCACCGATCTCTTCGGCCCAGTTCGCGTACGTCAGCAGGCTCAGGTGGGCGAGTGTTGCCTCCGGAACGTTTGAGTAGTGCTGGCGCAACAGCGCCCCGGTACGGCCGCTGGCACCCGCAGCCAGCGTGCGCCGCTCGACGATCATCACGTCGCGCACGCCAAGTTGCGTCAGGGCAAAAGCCAGGCTCGTCCCCATGATGCCGCCGCCAATGATCACGACGTCCGCTCGCTCCGCCATGTGCCGCTCCTCTGTCTGCTCGACCGCTTGCTCATTCCTCAAGGCGAGTCTGTCACAGCCCGGGAGCGGAGGCAATCCGCAGGACGAGGCTCTGTCGTCGTGGGGCTTGACCTTGACCCTGGGGCAGGGTCGTAGCATGCGAGACGTGACCAAGATGTCGGCGCCAATAACGGCGGCATCCTGGCAGTGGTGAAAGACGATTGACGAAACGAGGAGCAGCATGTCGCAAGAGACGTTGTCTCGCATGACGGCCCAGATTCGCGAGCAGGTAGCCACATTCTGCGAATCGAGCCAGGTCCCAGGCTATCTTGCCGGGGTCTACCAGAATGGTGAAGAGATCGTCATAGCGCACGGCCTGGCGAATGTTGCCAGCGAAGCGCCGATGCACGCGGATACCGGGTTTCTCTTTGGATCCGTCACCAAGCTGCTGACCACGACACTGGTCATGCAGCAGGTCGAGCGGGGCGTGCTTGATCTTGACGAACGCGTGGTCAGCTATCTGCCGGAGTTCCGACTCAAGACACCCGGGGCGCCGAAGAGATTCGCGTTCGCCATCTCCTATCGCACACCAACGGCATCGACGCGGATCTCTTCTTCCCGGATGCGACGGGCAGCGGCGCGCTGCGGGCGTACGTTGAGAGCCTCGGGCGGTATTGCGGCACATTGTTCGAACCCGGAGAGTATGTGAGCTACTCGAATGGTGGAATGATCGTGGCCGGACGCGTCCTCGAAGTCGTGACCGGTATCTCATACCACGACCTCATCAAACAGGAACTTTACGGTCCGATCGGCATGCACGACTCGTGTACATCGGCTCGCGATGCCATCCTGCGCAGCACGGCAGTTGGCCATTTCCCAGATCCCGACTCCGGCTTGGCCCGGCGCACCGATATGTTCATGCTGCCCGATACCTGGGGCCCGGCAGGGAGTACCCCGATTGGCACCATTCACGATCTGTTGGCGTTTGCGCGGACTCACCTCGCTGGTGGCGTCGCGCCGAGCGGACGACGGATCATTGGGCGCTGATTCAGTCGATCGCATGCAATCGCTGACGCATGACATGGAATCCCCGAACATCCCACCGATTGGTCTCGGTTGGTTGCTGATCCCGTTCGGTGCGACCACGGTCCTCTCGATGTCCGGCGCGTCCCCGGGCGGTGTGGCGCTGTTGGCCGTCGTGCCGGAGCATGATTTCGCCTTTGCCGCTTTCGGCAATGACTCACGAGCGATGACGCTGCATGATCGGTTGCTGCTCTGGTTGCTGAATGAACAACTCGGCATCGAGATTCCAGATCTTGTGTCGCACGTGGAGTCGGTGAACGATCTGAGCCGCTATGCCGGGACCTATCGCTCGAATCAGATGCGCATTGACGTCACGGTGGCCGGCGGAGAGCTTGAAGAGACGATGACCTACGAACCGCTCGATGAGGAGCAGGCGCGCATCTTCGCCGGCTTCTCCGGTGGATCGTTCCCGTTTCCGCCACGTCGCCTCGTACCGGTCCGAGACGGGCTCTTTGCCCCGGCAGGCATGCCGCTCGAAGTGTTTAACGGGTATGCGCGTCAGTTCCTCGTTTCCTATCATGGGATCCGCGACGGCAAGGCCGCGTTCCGCAGTGCTGGCGGTCGCATGGCTCGGCGCGCTTTGATTGACTGACTTTGCAGTCGCGATCCGCTTCTCTTGAGGAAGGTAGCCACAGACATGGTTGGCGAGCCAATCGAGAAACAACAGAGCCGGTTGCTGACGATTGGCCAACTCGCCGATTACGCGGGCGTCACGATCAAGACCATTCGTCACTATCACCAGCGTGGTCTGCTCGACGAGCCAGCGCGTGACGCCTCTGGTTATCGACGGTATGGAGCCGATCACGCCATCGCGTTGGTCAAGATCAAGACGTTGGCCGACGCGGGGGTGCCGCTCGCCCGCGTAAGCGATCTGCTCGCGTCGAGCCCTGAGGAGTTTGACGAGGCTATTGATGAAATTGACCAAACGCTACAGCAACGGATCGAGAATCTTGCACGAACTCGGGAGCGGCTTGCACAGCTGAGTGGCGGTGATCGGCTATTTGTCTCCGAGGATGTGGCCGATTATCTCGATCGGTTGCGAGATATCGGCGTGACTCAGCGTGCGGTGCGGCAGGAGCGAGATACCTGGATCCTGCTGCACGCTGTCTCGCCGCACCTGGTGGCAACTTGGGTCGCCGAGAAGTCTCAGTTGCTGCACGATCCTGAATTCTGTGCCCTCTATCTCGAGTGCGACGCGGCGTACGACTGGCCTCCCGACGACCCTCGGCTCGAGCCGCTGGCCGAGCGCATCAGTCGTTGGTCCGCCAACCATCAAGCAAGCGGCGAATCGGATGCGAATCACCCTCCAGCGATCGCCCATCTTGCCCGAACGGCGTCTGGCGCTTCATCCCTGGCCTGGAGTCGCCTTGGAGAGCTGGCCAAAGAAGGAAAGTGGAAGGAGTAGCGTGGTGCCTGACGCCTATTTGGCGTCTTCTGTCTGGCTCAACGCGCGATAATCCTTGACACCACATCGATACCCAAGTAACCTCTGCGCGGTGTTTCGCGGCGTATGCCGTTGGGGAGGTGTGACTCGAATATGCTCTACCGCATGCCCGGACGCGCCAGGTGCCGCCGGTCCGTTCTCAGACCTTAGCCGTCGCGTTTTGGCCGTGCGTCATGTGACGCACGAAGATGTGTAGAGGAGTCCACCGAACATGCCGAACGATTCCGGTATCAAAAAAGCTGTTCTCGCCTACTCTGGCGGTCTCGATACCTCCGTTATCCTCGCCTGGATCAAAGAGAACTACGGCTGCGAAGTCATTGCCTATACCGCCGACCTTGGCCAGGGCGATTCATTTGACGGCCTCGAGGCCAAAGCCCTCGCCAGTGGCGCGTCCAAGCTTTATGTCAAAGACCTGAAAAAAGAGCTGGTTACCGAGTACGCCTTCCCAGTGCTGCGCGCCGGTGCGCTTTACGAGCGTAAGTACCTGCTGGGCACCAGCTTCGCGCGTCCTGTCACCGCCATGCATCAGGTGGAGATCGCACTGAAAGAGGGCGCCGACGCGGTAGCCCACGGGTGCACCGGCAAGGGGAACGATCAGGTCCGTTTCGAGCTGACCTACCAGGCCCTGGCGCCGCACCTGAAGGTCATCGCCCCCTGGCGCGAGTGGACCATCCGCTCGCGTGAGGACGCGCTGGATTACGCCTATGCCCATAACATTCCCGTGACGCAATCCAAGACCAACATCTACAGTCGCGACCAGAACCTGTGGCACCTGAGCCACGAGGGTGGCGAGCTGGAAGATCCCTGGGTGTCGCCGAACGAGGATATGTTCCAGCTGACGGTTCATCCGCTCGACGCGCCCGACAAGCCGACTTCCATTGTCATTGGCTTCGAGGAGGGCTATCCGGTTAGCCTCGACGGCTCGGTGATGGACCCGGTCGACCTGGTCTTCGCTTTGAACAAGCTGGGCGGCGACAACGGTATCGGCCGCATCGATCTGGTCGAGAATCGTCTGGTTGGCATGAAGAACCACGGCATCTACGAGCAGCCGGGCGCGACCATTCTTTCCACGGCGCACAAGGAACTCGAATCGATCGTGCTCGATCGCGACACGATGCACTACAAGGATGTGATCGCGCAGCGCTACGCCGAGCTGGTCTACAACGGACTCTGGTTTACGCCACTCCGTGAGGCGTTCGATGCCTTCGTCGACGTGACGCAGAAGCCGATGACCGGCGAAGTCCGCATGCAGCTCTATAAAGGGAACTGCATCGTCACCGGACGCCAGTCGCCGAACACGCTCTACAGCTACGACTTCGCCACCTTCGGCGAGGACGAGGTCTACAACCAGGCCGACGCCAAGGGGTTCATCAACCTCTTCGGTCTGCCGCTCAAGGTCGCGGCGCTCGCCCGCGAGAAGCAGGCCGCCCAGAATAACGACTAATGACCGCCGGCCGGGAGGGGTTGGATACGGGGACGGGGATGCCGCTCAGGCATCCCCATTTTGTCACCATGTCGTCGAGCGAGAGGCGATGTCATGTCTTCACAAGGGCTATCCGAGATCGTGCTGGTCGTCAACGACGTGGCTCGGGCGGCTCACTTCTATCGTGAGGCGGTCGGGCTGATTCCGGTGAAAGAAGCCGAGGATGACTGGGCCTGGTTCTGGATGGGCGAGCCGGGCGTCCCACAGCGACTGGCGGTGCACAAGGGGAGTCTGTTGTTCGAGGAGTACTCCCCGTTTCCGGCTGGAGAGCGTTGGGGGCCTGTTCATTTCGCGTTTCACGTCGCGTCAGAAAATTTGAAGGACGCCCTCGAACGCGTACGAGCGCACGGCGTAGCGGTCTATGGTCCGGCATCACAGGACTGGATGCATGCCACGTCCCACTATTTCTACGATCCGGATGGAAACCTGGTGGAGTTCTGGACACCAGCATCAGATGACGCGAGCGGCGGTTGAATGTCTGGCTCTCTGCCACATTCGGAGATGCGCCAGCGGCTGATAGACGCCGCTGAACGTGATCCGCGTATCGTGGGATTGCTCTGCGATGGTTCTCACAGTTCGGGCCGGGGCGACGAGTGGTCCGACCTCGATGTCTCGGTCTTCATCCGTGACGGCGAATTCGACGCGTTCTCCGCGGGTTGGAAAGTGTGGGCGGCGCAGTTCGGCCAGATGCTGCTCGGCTATATCTCTTGGGTTGGGCATCCCTGGGCGGTCTACGACGCCGAACCGTTTCCCTTGCGCGTCGACTTCGACCTCCACCGAGAATCGTCGATTGACGGCGTCCGCCGTTGGCCAGTGAATCTGACCTCGGTCGATGATGCCGTCTGGTTTGATGGATCTGGCGGGAGTTTGCGCCAGGCCGCTGTCTCATTGGTCGGCAAGTCGCTGGCGCCAACTGATCCGGAATCCGACTTCGAGCGGTTGAGTGGCGACTTCTGGTACGAGATGCTCTATGCCTTCAGCCGGCGGAAGCGGGGCGAGTTGTGGGTGGCGCGGCAGGCGTTTCACTATCGCACGCTGGAGCCGCTGCTTCGCCTGCTGCGCTTCGAGGCTGGCGCGTTCGAACTCTGGCAGTCAAGCCCGGCCGGAGCCGATGTGGAGCGGGTGCTGAGTGCGGAGCGCTTCAATCAGTTGAACCGGTGCATTCCAGGTCCCGGACCTCACGGACTACTGCAGGCGTTGCGCACGGCGGCCGATCTGGGACGTGACGTCTGCGCCTCGATCGCTCGTCAGCATGGCTGGGCCTGGCCGGAGAGACTAGCCGACCGAGTCATCAGCGTCCTGTCTGGGTCGGAGGACTCAAAGAGCTGATTCAAGGCAGGCAGACTTTGATTGTCCCCGGGTCGCTGGCGTCGTATTCGCCACGCTCTTCGGCGACTTGCGCCAGACCGTCACGACTCAACCCCTCGACCACGTCTCGTAGCCAGACGACGTGCTCGTCGCCGAAATCGTCACGTACCTTCGGCCCCAACTCCATCAGATTGAGTGTTTCGCCGTGGTCGAGCACGCGCAGCGCCTCGATCACCCGACCCCGGTAATAGCGCATCGAACCGGTGAACGGCTCCTCTTTCTTCTTGCGCGTGCCTTTGGGGAGCGTGGTCAGGATGGTCTGAATCTCGGGGAAGGCGGCGCAGTGCCGCTGCAGCGGACAGGTCAGGCAGGCCGGTTTGCGAGCGGTGCACTGAACGGCGCCGAGTTCCATCAGCGCCTGATTCCAGGTGTAGCCTTCACCTTCTGGCACGAGGTCATCCGCCAACCTCTGCAGTTGGCGCGTGGTCACCTGCTCTTTGGGCAACTCGGGGCCAAGTAGCACGCGATGCAGCACGCGGCGAATGTTGGTATCGAAGAAGCCGACGTCCTGCTCGAAGGCGAAGCAGGCGATGGCGCCTGCCGTGTAGGGACCGATCCCCGGTAGGTCTCGGAGCTGTGCCGGGTCGGATGGCATCTCCCCGTCGAAGCGTTCCACCACGGCCTGGGCCGTGCGCTGCAGATTGACCGCGCGCCGGTTATAACCGAGGCCAGACCAGGCGCGGATCACGTCAGCCGTCGGAGCCGCAGCCAGCGCCTCAAACGTTGGGAACGCCTCCAGAAAGGCGAAGTATTTCGGGATGACCCGATCGACCTGCGTCTGCTGCAGCATCACTTCGGACACCAGGATGCGGAAGGGATCGCGCGTGCGGCGCCAGGGCAGGTCGCGCGCGTTGATGCGATACCAGTCGAGCAAGTTTCCGCGTAGGTGCGCGATCTTGGCCGCGTCGACAATGATGTCTGGTCGGTCAGAAGCGTGTGTCACGTGCCAATTTTACCTGGTGCTACCGGCGTCGACCGAGATCGCGTGGCTCACGAGTGCGGCAGGTGCAACTCCCCAGTGAAGACCGGCAAGACCTGTCCGCCAACCTCAACTCGCCCGGGTTCGCCACGTTCGGTCGCTACCCGAAGATGGACGAAACTCTGGCGACCCATGGCCGTCCCCTGCTCGCTGACGAGCTCAAGTACGCCCTCTCCGTGCGCCAGGCCGTACTTCACCAGGTAGGCGCCCAACGGACCGCTGGCGCTGCCAGTGGCTGGGTCCTCACGGAGCATTCCCTTGCCCATGCCGATCATGCGGGAGTAGGCGCCACTGCCATCCGGCTCCGGCGCGAACATGAAGGCTGAGCGCACACCCCAGCCAACGCGCGTGACACATTCGCGATACGCTTCCAGTCGCGGTGACACGCGATCGACTGTCTCGCGGTCTTTCAACGGCACGTAGAGGAACGGTGACCCGGTCGAGGCCGGTTGCACCGGTGCGTCGGGCAGCAGATCGTCTGGTTCGATGCCGAGCGCGTGGGCGATGATCTCTCGATCCTCGAAGACGTCACCGAACGTGGCCGGGCCTTGATCCATCCAGACGAACTCCCCCTTCCCCTCCTGTTGTTCAGAACGCACGGTTATCGGACCCAATCCGAGTTCCAGCACGATCTCAGTCGCTCCCGTCGGGAGCATGCGCTGGTCTCCGAGTACCCAGGCCGTACCTACGGTGGGGTGCCCGGCGAAGGGGAGTTCGGCCGTTGGCGTGAAGATGCGCACCCTCGCGGCGTGATCGGACTTAGCAGCCGGGAGGACGAACGTCGTCTCCGACAGGTTCATCTCGTTGGCGATCGATTGCATCTCCTGATCGCTCAGCCCTTCAGCGTCCAGAAAGACGGCAAGCGGATTGCCGCCAAAGATTCGATTGGTGAAGACGTCCACCTGTACGAAGCGATAGGTGCGAGGCCGGCTCACGATTCGCTCCCCTCCGAACACGTCGCCAAATTCCGTTGCGGTTCTGCTCTCATTCAGTCAGGATCACGTCAGACGTGCTGCTCGAGTCCAGCCCGGTTGGTCAGGCTGACATCCATCTGGTCGATCATCAGGGGCAGATTCAGTTTCTCGAAGACGTCGTTCGCCTCGCGCCATAGGTCTCGTGCGCGCGACCGGTCACCTCGGGCGAATTCAGACTCGGCCCAACGCCAGAGCGTTAGCGCACGGTCACGTTCTCGATCCCCATCAGCGAAATACTCCAGACTCCGAGCGAAGCAACTCGGAGCATCGTAGCGACGGTCATCCGCATCTTCGACACGGATCGATTCGGTCACGCGAGCGGCGATCTGACCGAGGACTCGCCAGGCCCGACCGTGTTCGAAGAGATTGGATTGATCGGCCAACGCGAGCGCCTTCCGCGCCATGGTCACTGCCTGCGAGCGTCGCTGCATTCCCAGATATGCTTCAGCCAGGAAACGGTACGACTCCGACAGGCCAAACCAGTCGTGCCTCGTGCGTGCGAGCAGTTCTTCAAGATCGTGAGCGGCTTCGGCGAACTGTCCAAGCCCGATGCGTGCGCCACAAAGATTGCTCACGATGATATCGACCTTGCTTTGATTTTCGATTGTCCGAGCAACCGACAGCGCTTCTTCGTAGTAGCGGACCGCCCGCGAGTAGTTCCCCTGCAGCCGAGCGCTCTCTCCGAGGTTATTCAGTACGGAGCTCTCCGACTCCGGGCGACCAACCTCGCGGTAAATCGCGAGTGCCTCCTCGAGTTGCGCTTCGCCCAGGCGATAATCTCCGAGCATGTAGTAGTTGACCACGCCGGTCAGACTGCGGCAGAGCGCCATCTGATGTCGAAGGTTTGCCGCAAGGCTGAGTTGATACCCTTCACCGGCACTTGCCAGCGCAGCATCCGCCTGTCCCAGCCAGTAATAGGCAAAACCCTGTCGATAGAGCGCATCCACCAGCGTCGCGGGATCGATCTCTTCAGTCGTTCTGAGTAGCTTGATTGCCAGTTGGCTGCTCTGGAGTGCGTCCTGTGCATGCCCCATGCTCTCCTGGGTTCGTGCCAGAATCTCCAGCACCCGAGCCTGAATCTGAACGTCTCCAGTCGCGCGGGCGGCCGCGTAGGCACGTTCGAGCACCTGTCCCGCCTGAAAATATTCGCTGATGTTCGTCAGGTGAACGCCAAGCAGCATCCCGAGCTTCGCCGCGCCAGGACCTCTTTTGGCAAACGCAGCATCACTGACATGGCGAACGTGAACGACTGAAATCGGTAGAACCGAAAGATGACCGTCTCGTTCGAAGCCGTCCGAGAGAAGTTGAGTCATCATCGTGGTGACCGATGTTTCTGCGAACTCGATCTCCGGATTGCCTGACACTTCCCGAGTGAACAGTGCCAGCAACGGGTGCAGAACCACTGATCCATGCGACTCACCCATCAGGAAGCCCATGCTGATGAGTCGCACCAACGCATCTTCGGCGAGCAGCACCGCGGTTAGATCATTGCGATCCCCTCCGATCGTCTGTTTCAGCCAGCGGGCTGGAATCGGCTCGCCAGGAGCGAGCGTGGCCGCACGAGCGAGTAATTGGCGAGCGGCAATGTCGATCGCATCGTTCGAGTCGAGTCGCTCCCAGCCAATGGCGTAGGTGCGCGCCACGTGCAGATCGTGGCCGGTTGGGGAAAGGTCGACTCCGCGACCTTGCAGCGACGGGTGTCGCAGCAACCCCTGATCGCGTACCTGTGCTACGTAGCTCGTCGGGCTGATTTGCTGGTAGCGTCGCAGGAACCCACCGGCTAGGTGAAGCGCCAGCGGCAAATGCCCGACTTCCCGAGCGATGTCCTTGGCCTCCAGTTCCTCAACGTGAGTCGCGATCTGCCGCAATAAGTGACTGCTCTCGGTAGTCGACAGGACGTCCAGGGGAATAGCCGTGACACTCAGTCCAGAATCCCAAACACCCTGGCGACTGGTCACCAGAACGCAACAACCGCCGGTGACTGGAACCCAACGTGACAGCAGTGCTTCGTCCTCGCAGTTGTCGAAGATGAGCAAGCGCTGTACCGGCTCTTGCCAGGCCCGTTGAACCCGGCCAATTCGATCGGCCAGTGTCAGCTTTTCGGCCTCACTGAACAGCCCCAGTCCTCGTTCCGATCCAACAGCGGCGACTTCCTCCGGCACGTTCTCGGGATACGGCGAAGTTGAGCCAGAAGACGCCACCAGGGAAGTAACGACCATAGCGAAAACAGAACTCGACCGCGGTCTGGGTTTTGCCGAGCCCGCCGATTCCGGTGATGGCAACCACGGGCGTCTGACCGCCCCTTGCGGTGCCAGCCAGTGCCTCCGCGATGCGTAACAGATCCGCTGTGCGCCCAACAAACTGCTCGTTGCGCCAATACGGCAGGACGGAGTGGGCTGGCAGCGGCCCTGGACTCGGCAGTTCACCTGATTCGAGCGAGGCGAACTGCGTGGGTTCGGGAAATTCCATGGACGGCGCATTCGTGCTGCGCTGCTCAATCGTCTGGATCAGAGCTCGAGTCGTCTCGTCTGGGTCGACGCCAAGTTCGTCCCAAAGTGTGCGTCGGAAGGACTGGTACACGTCTCGGATAGCAGTCAGTTGGCCGCTGGCGGCAAGAAATTGCATGCGCCAGCGAAGCGCCTCCTCGTCGAGTTGGTCGATGGCCATCCAAGCGGCGGCGGCGGCTTCGCCGTCCCGCCAGTGATTTTCCGTGGCCAGGGATCGACACAGTCCCGCGTAAGCGTCCAGCACCAACCGGCGCAGCCGTTCGCGCTCGACCGTGATCCATTCCATGAAGCGTGGGGCATCGCTCAGCGAGAAACCTTCGAGCAACTCCCCGCGATAGAGTCGGAGCTCGTCGAGAGACGGTGGAGCATCACGTCGCGTCAAGGAGTGGAAGAGCGTGAAGTAATCGATGGTTTCCTGTGGTTGGTGCTGGTAGCGAAGCGTTGTTCGAGTGACCTGAAGCCCGGGCAAAGTTTGGTGGATTCGCGTGAGCAGCACCCGCAAATTGCGCAGACTGCTGGTTGTGTCGGCGGCATCCCACAGCAGGTCGGCCAGGTGCTCGCGGGATTCGGTTTGGCCGCGAACCAGTAGATAAGTGAGGAGCGCACATCCCTTGGCGTTTCTCTGTAGGACTGAGGGGTGGTTGTCGTCGGTTATCGACAGACTGCCCAGGAGTTGGATGTGTCGCGACATCGACCGGCGCTCCGCGTGACATTCTCTGAGGTTTCAGGGTGAAGCAGTGCGATCGCAGAACACGAGCGACGGCACCACTACCCTCACTCGGCTCGTTCGAGTCCGACTCGAACTGACCTTCGACTCAATGTCGAAAGGCGGACCCGCGACTGCGGTCTTCCCCAGAGTTCCGACGATTGGTCAACGGTGACCAACAGTTGGACCGCAATGTCATCTGCCTGGCCTGTTCCACCCCATGAGCACTTTACCAGAATCTGGCGTAGTGACCAGGGTCGGCGTAGCGCGCGTGTAGCGTTTGTGTAGCGCTTCCTCCCTATTGTGATTCCTATGACACGAGAGATGCGGCGTGCCGCGTTGCTGATTCGTTGGCAAGACGAAGGTAATCAGACTGGTTGGCGGGCAACGGTCGAGAACGCCTACACCGGAGAAAAGCGTCGCTTCGTCAATCGGAGCGATCTGATGCGTTTTCTCTGGTTGTGGGTCTACGGTGACCTCCCCGACGAGTCTGAAACCGCACCTGATAGGGATCAGTGAGATCAGCGGAACGATGTCCCAAGCTGTCAAGTCTCGCGGAGGGTGATAGTCGATGTCTAAGGAGCGATGGATGCAAAGAAGGCGAACGTGGTATGCGCGGCTGGCGAGTATTTTAATCGGCGCTATTCTCGCCTTGACCGGACTGAGTGTCGCACCGGCGCTGGCAACTGGAGCAGTCTGTTACGTCAACGGTAGCGCCAGCGGTTCCAACAATGGCGCGTCCTGGAACGACGCCTACACCGATTTGCAGTCGGCCCTTGCGAACAGTTCATGTACCGAGATCTGGGTGGCGTCAGGAACGTACTACCCCACGTCTGGCGCTGACCGCACTGCGACGTTTCAGCTGCGCTCCGGCGTCGCGCTGTACGGCGGATTCAGTGGGTCGGAAACGAGCCGGGATCAGCGCAACGCCGACCCTGCCACCAACAACACCGTGCTGAGTGGCGATATCGGCACCCCCGACGACAACAGCGACAACAGCTATCACGTGGTTACCGGCAGCGGAACCGATAGTACCGCCGTGCTCGACGGGTTCACCATCACGCAAGGCAAGGCTTCAGGCACTGGGTCGGATACCAAGGGTGGCGGCATGGTCAACGACGACGGTAGCCCGACCGTAACGAACGACATCTTCAGTCAGAACGTCGCCGGTAATAGCAGTGGTGCGGGAAACGGCGGTGGAATGTGGAACACGAATGGCAGCAACCCCACGATTTCCAGGGTGACGTTCAGTGGCAATCACACTAACAATACGGGCGGAGGGATGTACAACCAGAACAGCGATCCGACGCTGACGGACGTAACGTTCACGGGAAACCACGCCGGTACTCAGGGAGGGGGTCTAGGTGACGTCGCCAGCAGTCCGACACTCCTGCGCGTCACCTTCGACAATAATGGAACGCCGAATTTTGGCGGAGCGATGTACAACCAGAACAGCAACCCGTCGCTTACCAACGTGACCTTCAGCAATAACATCGGCTCGTACGGCGGTGCCATCTACAATCTCACCAGCAGCCCAACACTCACCAACGTGACCTTCGCGGGCAATACCGCGCGCAAGAGTGGACGGGCGATCTTCGACCAGTATCAGTGTGCCCCGGTGCTGACGAACGTTGTCATGTGGGATGTCACGACCGGTTCATCGCATGAATTCGGAAGCTACCAGTCCACTCCCACGATCAGTTACAGCGACATTCAGGGCTCTGGCGGCAGTGGTGCTTCCTGGAATACCGCGATGGGAACGGACGGCGGACACAACCTCGACGCGGACCCGCTGCTCGGTTCTCTGGCGGACAACGGTGGCTTCACCCAAACCATTGCGTTGGATCCGGCCTCTCCCGCCGTCGACGCGGGAAATAACGCCAGTTGCCCAGCCACCGACCAGCGCGGCATCTCTCGTCCTCAGGGCGCGGCCTGTGACATGGGTTCCTACGAGGTATATGTCAACCATCCACCCGTTGCCGATCCAGGCGGTCCGTATCTCGGCAAGATCAACACGCCCATTCACTTTGACGGCAGTGGCTCGTCTGATCCGGATGGTAACTCCATCACCTACTCCTGGGACTTCGGCATCGAGGGTAGCGGTAGCGGTGTGGCACCTATTGAGAGCTTCGCCGAGGTGGGTATTCACACGGTTTGTCTGACGGTGAATGACGGAATGGTCGACTCTGTCCCAGTCTGCACTCAGGTGGTGATCTACGACCCGAGCGCGGGCTTCGTAACGGGAGGCGGCTGGTTCGACTCGCCGGAAGGCGCCGATGTGTCGACCCCCGATCTGACCGGCAAAGCCAGCTTCACCATGGAAGCGAAGTATGTTGGAAGCTCGAGCAGCCCGCTTGGACACGTCGGGTTCCGGCTCAACGCTGGTCATGACAGCGGTTTCCACTTCACCTCGACGCACCTTGCCTGGCTGATTGTCACTCAGCAGAAATCGATGGCGCTGATTCACGGTGACGGGCTGATAGACGGACATCTGGCACCCAACGGGCAACCGTATCAGTTCACGGTAACGGCCACGGACGGAACCCCCGACAGCTTCCAGATTCGTGTCTGGTGGACCGACGCGACCGGCGTTGATCAGGTGGTCTACGACAACGGCGCCGGACAGGCAATCGGCGCGGGCAACATTTCGATTCACCATCCGGCGAACCACGGCGTGTCGCAGATCGTGAACAACCTGCTCCAGTTCGCGCTGAATCCGTTCGAAATTCAGGGTTCTTGATCAAAACCGGCTCGGTGCTCGATTGCGTGTGCCGAGCCGCTCCTTTCCGGTCAGCCGACCCACACGACGTTCATTGACGAGAAGTTGGGTTGCAAAGGGGGACAGCTATGCATTTGAGGTTAGTCAGATTTTGTCGTCTATTGGGAGCCGTGTTGGTGGTGGCCGTCGGTCGTCGCGTTGACGACAACCCTGCCGTCGTCAGCCGCGCCGCGCGTCTGCCGCGTAGACGCGAGCGCCCATGGTGCGAATGACGGCACCTCCTGGCGCAATGCCTACATCGATCTGCAGTCAGCTCTGACAAATACCGGTTGCACGGAAATCTGGGTAGCGGCGGGAACCTACTACCCCACCACTGGATCCGATCGCACGGCAACGTTCCAACTTCAGAGCGGTGTCGCGGTCTACGGTGGGTTCGCTGGCGATGAGTTGCTGCGCTGGCAGCGCAATGCGAACCCATCCACCAACAACACGGTGTT
This sequence comes from uncultured Chloroflexia bacterium, assembly GCA_963782955.1. Taxonomy (GTDB): domain Bacteria; phylum Chloroflexota; class Chloroflexia; order Thermomicrobiales; family Thermomicrobiaceae; genus CALAGB01. The sequence continues at coordinate 484,397 of CAWALJ010000008.1, forward strand.
GAGCGGTGACGTTGGCACCACCGGCATCTTTGGCGACAACTCCTACCACGTGGTTACGACAACCGGCGCTGATGAATCTACGATTCTCGACGGATTCACGATTACGGCGGGGCGGGCTAGCGCGGGTGGCACACAGAGTCACGGCGCAGGAATTTTCAACCCGAATGGCAGCCCGACGCTCGCCAACCTCATCATCAGTCACAACCAGGCCAACGGGAGCGGCGGTGGCATTTACAACGCCGGGAGTCCGACGCTGTCGAATGTTACGTTCAGCAACAACTTCAGTGGTACTAGTGGTGGCGGGCTGTCAAATTCGAGTGGCAGTCCATCACTGACACACGTGACGTTCTCCGACAACTTCGCCGACAACGGGGGCGGCATGTTCAACCAGAATAACGTCAGCGTCACGATGACCCATGCCACCTTCAGCGACAACTCGGCCAATACTCAGGGTGGCGCAATGTTCGACAACAGCGTCAGCTACGAGACACTGTCCGACGTTACCTTCTCTCACAACGACGCTGCCAGTGGCGGCGGCATCTACAACGAGCCGGGGTGCCAACTTACACTCACTGACGTCACCTTCACCGGAAACACCGCGAACCTCACCGGCGGAGGGCTGAGCAACGGCATCAGTGACTCGATTCTGAACGACGTGACATTCGACGGAAACACCGCAGGGCATAGTGGCGGTGCCATCTGGAACTACAAAAGCGCGCTGTCTTTGACCAATGTGACGATCAGCAACAGTACCGCCGAGCAGGGCGGCGGGATGTACAACATCAGCGCCAACCCGATCCTCAACACCGTCACGTTCCGTGGTAATAGCGCCAGCCAGGACGGCGGCGGAATGTATGACGACGCGAGTTCCTCGATCCTCCATGACGTGTTATTCGACAGCAACGTCGCCACCGGCGTTGGTGGCGGTGGCGGCATCTATGACGATTCCAGTAGCCCGACGCTCGAACGCGTCACCTTCCACGCGAACACCGCCGGTACCGGCGCGGGAATGTTCAATTACACGGGAAGTAACCCGATGCTCACCGACGTGGTCTTTGATGCCAACATTGCCAGTGGTGTCGGCGGAGGAATCTATAACTATCAAAGTAGCCCAGCGTTGACGAACGTCACCTTCAGCCACAACGGCGCGGTCAACGATCAACAAAACAGCAACACCGGTGGCGGCATCGATAACTCCGAAAGCAGCAGTCCGTCATTGACCAATGTCACCTTCGACGGGAACAGCGCCGACAAAGGGGGCGCCGTCTACAACTTCGACGGTAGCAATCCAGCATTGATCAACGTGACGATCTCAGGGAACCGCGCCAGTATTGCTGGCGGTGGCATCGACAACGAGTACAGCGCTCCGACGCTGACCAACGTCCTACTTTGGGGCGACTCGGCGCCAACTGGTCCCGAAATCTCCAACGATTCATCGACGCCGACGATAAGCTACAGCGACGTGCAAGGTTCAGGGGGTAGTGGTTCTTGGGATACGGCGCTCGGCACGGACGGCGGCAACAACATCGATGCCGATCCGTTGCTCGGGCCGCTCGCCAACAATGGTGGCTATACCCAGACAATGGCGCTGCAGTCCGGTTCACCGGCAATCGACGCTGGTGATGACGGTGCGTGTCCATCTACCGATCAGCGTGGCGTTGCCCGTCCGCAGGGGGCAGCGTGCGATATGGGTGCCTTCGAGGCGGTGGTGAATACCTCGCTGATCAGTCTGGCCCATGGTAGCGGTCAAATTGAATCCGCTGCTGGTGCATATCTGCCCGTCCCGACCGCCGACGGCTCGGCCATCTTCAACTTCACGGCCTACGCCGTCTTGGGGCACGCGCTGCCGACCGGGTCGCTTCAGTTCCGTCTGGCTGCGGCCAATTTCAGCTTCCAGTCTCACAGCTTCGATCGGATCGTATTCGATCAGGCTGGCACATCGGTGCAGCTCTGGGGCAGTGGCACGGCCGAGGGGAATCTTGCTCCCAACCATACACCGTATCAATTCACGCTCTGGGCAAGTGACGGGAACCCAGACTCGCTCCACATTCGCATCTGGTGGACCGATGGCAACGGATTGCAGCACGTCGTCTATGACAATGCCAGTCTTGAGCCGATCTCGTCTGGAGCCATCCTCATCCATTCGGTCGGCGGCCAGAACCACGCGTTCGGCGTGCTGCACGGACTCTTCGGCAACTCGGTGCCGTAGCGAATGTACGCCGAGGATCGAAGCCTGGTCGTCGGCTGAGTGGAAGCGGCATAGATTAGCGTTCCAACGCCATGAGACCGTCATCTCTTCACCTGGAGGGGTGGCGGTCTCGACTTTCTGGCGGCGGGAACGCTGACACACGACCAGGATAGATTTACGCCCTCTCCCGGCGGCGCTAGGATAGGACGCAACTCCGTTTGGAGGGAGAGGAGAAAAGTATGCGACGACTCAGGGTAGGTCTGATTGGCACGGGCACCATCGCCAACAGCGCACACCTGCCAGCTATCGCGCACCTGCACGAAGAGCTTGAACTGGTCGCGGTCGCCGACATTCGGCCGGAGACGGCCGAAAAGGCGGCAAAAGAGTACGGCGCCGAAGCCTGGTACACCGATTATCGGGAACTCTTGGCGCGCAAGGATATCGATTTCGTCGATATCTGCACCCCAGAATTTCTGCATCTGGAGCAGGTAACGGCCGCGGCGGATGCCGGGAAGCACATCCATTGCGAAAAGCCGATGTCCCAGTCGGTCGAAGAGGCCGACGCCATGATTGAGGCTGCTCGCCGCAACGGTGTGAAGCTGATGATTGGCCACAGCCGCCGCTTTACCCGCCGATATCAGCGCATCCGCGATGCGATCTCGCGTGGCGAAATCGGCGAGGTGCGGCTCGTCCGTGAAAACGAGCGACGTGCCGCATCGATGTACAACGTGATGGACCGCTGGTCTGGCTACTGGACCCCGGAAGAGGGTCGTCCCTGGATCGCTTCCGCTCAATACACCCAGGGCGCTGCCTTGACCAATGCCGTGCACGAAACCGACCTTGCTCGCTGGTTTGCCGGTCACGATGGCGCGGCCGTCTACGCCGAGGCACGTATTCTCGATCCCAACGGCGAAGTGCCGGACATGATCACCTACACCATCACGTTTCAGAACGGGTCCGTCGGCACCGCTGAAGTGGTCAATCAATTGCCACCACGCTTTCCCTACTTCCACATGATGGAGGTCTTCGGCACCGAGGGGGCCATCCGCGCCACGGATCCGCCGATGTCCCCGTATGAGGTGTGGACGACTGAGGGTATGTCGTTTCCGACCAACTTCGGACTCCTGATCCACGTCGACGAGGCTTACGTCAACGAGTTGCAGCAGTTTGCCGCCAGCGTGCGAGACGACACGCCAGTTCCGCTCGATCCATGGGAGGCGCGACAGGCAGTGGCCCTGTCGGTCGCGGCGGTCCAGTCGAGCAAGACCGGCCGTGAAGTTGAGATCCCCGCGGCCAACCGACCGGGAGGTGCGCGATGAGCGGTTCACGACAGATCGCCGTCATTGGGAGCGGAGAGATGGCCGATGCAGTGGTGGACGCCATCCGCCACTCGGTCGTCCATCGACTTGCCGGGCAGGTCGACGCAGGCGCGTCGTTGCCCGCTGGCGCCGACATGGTGCTGAATCTGGCAACCGGCGCGGGGCAGGTCGAGGCGTTGAAGTCCGCCGCATCATCGGAACTGCCGGTGGCGACGTTGCCGCTCGCGTCAGCCGACGACGCGGCTCGGACGGCACTGGGCAGTGGTCGAGTGGTTCAGGTCAATCCGCTGCGCGGGTTCGAGGCGCTGGAAGCGTTCCGGGCCGATGTCCGCGCGGGGAAGGCCGGCAAGCCCTACGGAATCTTCGGTGCCTATCGGGTACGCCAGGGAACGAACAACGTGTTCGACAACGTGGGCGTATCGTTGCTCCACTTCGTCTTCGATCTCTTCGACGAGCCGCTGGCCCGAGTTCAGACCACGCGGACCAATCTCTTCGGTCCGCGAGACGATTCCTGGTTCATCATCGCCCGGGGGAAGCGTGATCTCTTGATCACTCTCGAATTTGCCGCTTCGCTCGCGGCCAGCGCTCCGGCGTCACGCCAGATTCTGATGGAGGCAACGGGGTCTGAGGCGGTCCTGCGCGTCGAGCCAACCCGGCAAGTGGTGACGGTCTCGGATCGAGATGGTCAGACGCGGGACGTTGCCTGGTGGCCCGACGAGGCGCCGGGCTTCGTGGATGCTTCGGTCCAGGCGACCGATATCCACGAGCCCGCGCGTGAACTGGCCTTTCTTGACTTCGTCGCCGCAGTGCGGGAGTCGGCCGAGACGGGCCAGCCAGTCGAGTTAGGTTAAGTCCTTACTCGACCTCGACGATCACTTCAATCTCGACCGCGATCTGACCCGGCAGGCCGCCCATGCCGACCGCTGACCGCGCATGGCGGCCACGATCGCCGAAGACTTCGACAAAGACGTCCGAGCAGCCGTTGATCACCTTCGGCTGCTCGCCGAAGTCCGGCGCGCAGTTCACCATGCCGAGCACCTTGACCACACGCTTGACCTTGTCCAGGTCGCCAACCGCGTCCTTCATGACGGTGATCAGCGTGAGCCCGACGGTACGCGCCTGCTGATACGCCTCTTCAGTGGTAACGTCTTTTCCGACTTTGCCGGTCTTGGGCCGAGAGCCATCCTCGTTGTAGGGGCCCTTGCCCGACAGGAAGAGCAAATTGCCGGTCTTGACCCAATGGACGTAGTTGCCGGCCGGTGATGGCAAATCTGGGAGCGTGATCCCCAATTCTTTGATACGGGCTTCGGTCTGCATCGACTACCCTCCACCTTCGCTACGAACGGTTGCGTATCCCAGGATCGATCCAAGGTAGACCCCGGTTCACCCAGAATACGTGAATCGATGGAGGTCGGCTACAGGCGATCGGAAATTTGCTCTGTCGAGCGATAGATCAGCGGAGCGGGCGGCAGCAAGGACGAGGGCAGCAACAAGGTGACAAAGCGGTTATCTTGAGCGCGTTACCAACCAAGGATCATGCGCGTTAACGTGATAGAGACAATAAAAAGTGTAGTGGGGCGGCCCGTGTTGACCGCCCCACCACTCTCCTCCTCACGTGCCGGGGTGGTTCATCACCTCGCGACGTCTTAATCTACGCTGCCAGGGTCCGATTCGGTTTTATTCCCGAAGAAACTCCTTTGTTAGCCGGATGGCGTCGTTGAACCACCCCGGATCACGCGGATCGAACCAGTTCACCGTTTTCATTCGACGCAGCCAGGTCATCTGATGACGCGCATAACGGTGCGTGTGGAACTTGATGCGCTCCGCCACGTCGGTGATGGACATCTCCCCATTCAAATAGTCGACCACCTCCGGATAACCGATGGCGCTCATGGCCGGGGCGTCGGGCGGGATGCCCTGTGCGAGCAGCGAGCGAACTTCGTCAACGAGCCCCTGCGCGATCTGATCTGCTACCCGCTCGTCGATTCGACGGTAGAGTTCCTCGCGTGGAAGACTCAGGCCGATCACCAGCACGCGGAATGGCGGAGGGGTCTTTCCCTCGATTTCACTCATGCGCTGTCCGGTGTGGTGATGGATTTCGAGCGCGCGGATGACCCGGCGCACGTTGGCGATGGGGATGCGCTCAGCCGCTACCGGATCGATCTGCTCGAGGCGCCGGTGAAGCGCGCTTGCACCATTCTCGCTGGCGATCGTCTCCATCTCGAAGCGGAAGGCAGGGTTGGGTGGCACCTCGGGCACACGCCAGCCCTCCAACAAGGCATTCACGTAAAGTGGCGTGCCTCCGGCCAGGATCGGTAGTCGACCTCGACGGAAGATCTCTCCGATGGCCCGCATCGCGTCGCGCTGGTAGAGGGCCAGAGAGTAATCGTCCGTCGGCTCCAGGAAGCTAATCAGATGATGCGGTACTCCCTGCATCTCCGCCTCGGTCGGTGTGGCCGTGCCGATATTCATGCCGCGGTACAGGTAGCGCGAATCGGCAGACACGACCTCACCGTGAATTTCACGTGCCAGTCGAATAGCGGCGTCGGTCTTGCCGACCGCGGTGGCGCCGACTACTGCGATAAGCGGTTTCTTGTCTGAGGAATGGGTGGTTGTTACAGTTGTGCCGTTCATTCACCCGTCCCGACCCATCGCAATCGCGAGCGGCGGGCAAAGGAGGATCGCTTGCTCAGGTTGATGATCCAGACGCTCAAAGTCGCTGCGATTGTCGTCTTGTCTCTCGCAATCATTTTCATCTCGCAACGAGCACTCTTTCATTATCTCAATACGGCGAGTGCCTCGTCCGGACAACCCGTGACGTTCGTGGTGGCCGAGAACGAGAGCGTCAACAGCGTCGCGTCTCGGTTGCAAGATGCTGGTTTGATCCGCTCCGGCACCTACTTCAAAATCAAGATGCGCCTGAGCAACGCCGATTCCAAGCTGAAGGCCGGTCGTTTCACTCTTGAAAAGGGGATGTCGGTCAACCAGATCATCAATGCGCTCACCACCGCCAGCAACGTTCAGGTGATCAATGTCCGGTTCCAGGAGGGCTGGCGTACCGAGCAGTTTGCTGAACAGCTCGTGCAGGATGGGCTGATTCAGACGACCGATCAGTTTACTCAGGCAATCCAGAACGGCACCTGGAATTACGATTTCCTGGCCAGTCGTCCAAACACGACCTCGCTCGATGGATTCCTCTTCCCCGACACCTATCAGTTCCGCGCCGACGCGACTCCGGACGACATTATTAACACGATGCTGCAGAATTACGAGAAACGTGTGCCAACCAGCGAGCAGGCAAAGGCTCAGGCGCTGGGCTTGAACCTGTATCAAGTCATGATCGTCGCCTCGATTGTCGAGCGTGAAGCCGTGGTGCCGGAAGAGCGACCGATCATCGCATCGGTCTATTACAATCGGCTGAAGAAGAATATGCCACTCCAGGCTGATCCGACTGTGCAGTATGCGATCGGCAAATCTGGCGATTGGTGGCCACAGGTCAAGCCATCGGATCTCACCGTGCAATCCCCCTATAACACCTATCAGAATCCCGGCCTGCCACCGGGACCCATCTGCAACCCGAGCCTGGCGTCGATTCAGGCCGCGCTCAACCCGGCGAAGACCGACTATCTCTACTTCGTGGCCAAAGGTGATGGCAGCGGCGAGCACGTCTTCGCCAAGACGTATGACGAGCAACTACAGAACATCAAGAAGTACGGTGGCGGCTGATCGCGCCGAGCCGGACGGCTCACGGTTCGTGGTGAGAGGCTGACGAGCATGCAGCGTATCGGCCTGATTGGCTTTCCCGTCGAACATAGCCTTTCGCCGGTCTTCCAGCAGGCGGCGTTCGATGCGCTCGGTCTCGACGTGCGCTACGAGCTTTGGCCAACCACGGCCGAGCAGATGCCCCAGCGTGTCTCGGGTCTGCGCTCTCCAAACATCCTGGGGGCCAACGTTACCGTTCCGCACAAGCAGCGAGCGTTCGATCTGGTTGATCGAGCCAGCGACGTCGCCCGACAGGCTGGAGCGGTCAACACGATCATCAAAGCCGAAGGCGAACTGCTTGGCGACAACACCGACGTGCCAGGTTTCCTGGCTCCGCTTCGCTCCAGGGGCCTGCCACTGGTCGAGATGCGGGTAGTCGTTCTCGGCGCCGGTGGCGCGGCCCGCGGCGTGGTGGTGGCATTGCTGGCGGCAGGCTGTGAAAGCATTCTGGTGGCCAATCGCACGCTGGAACGTGCCAGGGGCTTGGCTCGTGAACTGGGTGGTGCGATCGAAGTCAGCGACACCGGCAGCGATTTGATCGATCGGTTGAGCACAGCGGATCTTCTGGTCAACGCCACGTCGATCGGTTGGCAGAGCGAACAGTTGCCGCTCAACGAAGCGGGTCTTGCCAATCTCCCGGCGACGAGTTTGGTTTACGACCTCACGTATCGCGAGACCGCGCTTCTGCGCTTGGCGTCCAGCAGGGGCCTGGCAACGCTTGACGGGCTTGAAATGCTGGTGGCGCAAGGGGCCGAATCATTCCGGCTCTGGACTGGCCAGGAACCGCCAGTCGAGCTCATGCTCAGCGCGGCACGAGCGGCTGCCAGCGACCGTTGACTGCGGCAGTGCCCCGAATTGTGACTACGGTCCCACGTGCAAACACGCCATTGCCTGATAGGCTCGTGACCAGGAATCGGAGTCGATGGCTTCGATTGCGCGGTCGAGTTGAGCGATGCTGACACGTTGGAGTCATGGCGATGTTGTTTGCGCTTCTGATAATTCTGGCTGGTGTGGTTGGTGCGTTCGCGGGATCGTTGATTCACGCCGCGGCGCTTCGATTACCAGCCGATCTTGATCCCATTGGACCTCCACTCTGTCCTCAGTGCTCGACAGTTCAATCGAAACGAGCGCTGATTCCCGGTTGGTCGAGCGTCTGCCCTAACTGCGGTGCGAGCGATCACCGTCACCGCTGGGCGACCCAGGCGGCCGCGACCGTCCTGACCGTCGCATCCATTGCGATCTACCATCTGACCTTGATTGGCATTGGTGTGGCCCTCTTCAGCCTGCTCCTGCTGCTGATCCTGCGAATTGATTGGCAGCACCATCTGATCTTCACCATCACCATCGTGCCGGGTATCGTGCTGGCACTGGCGGTGGCGATGCTCCGCTCTCCCAACGCCCTCTTGTCGGCCGGGGTGGCGGGCGTCGGGGCCGGGTTGCTCTTCGGTTTCTTCTTCGCTCTGGCTATCCTAATTTACCGCAAGCAAGCACTTGGGTTCGGCGATATTCTGTTGGCAGTGCTGATTGGCACCATGACCGGCGTGCGATCCATCATCCCGGCGCTGTTCATTGGGATGCTGCTGGCGGCCATTGGCGGTCTCCTGTTGATCGCGCTCGGTATCCGCAGCCGCCGTGATTACATCCCCTATGGCGCCTACCTCTGCGCCGGAACCATCATCGTCCTGTTGATGCGATAAGTGACCTCCCGCCCTCTGACTGGGTCTTCGGTAGGTTCAGACTGTGTCCGCGTTTCCCTGGAATATCTCCTTTTGTTATGCGGTGCAACATCGGTGGATCGGGTGGACGCAGTCTGCCCCTGTGCGGAATAGGCCGAGCGGGTCGTCAAATTGAGCACGACGTGTTTGCGCACGAGGTCGTCGCGGTCTGCCCCTGTCCGGGCATGGCGACGTTAGCCGCGGCTATTTGAGCGGATTCTTGGCGACCGCCAGCACCTTCTGAAACTCGGCGGTGAAGGCATGGGCCAGGTTGGCATTGTCGACGATCAGTAGATTCTCGTCGTTGGCGGTGTTGGCGCTCTCGCTGAAGTTGAACGAGCCGAAGATGACGATTCGATTGTCGATGATGATGACCTTGTGGTGCATTGACCAGGGGTTGCCGTCGGTATAGACGGGCATCCCGGCTGCCTTGAGCTTCCCATATTCCGAATATTGTGTCTGCGAGCCAGTCGTCTCGAAAACGCCGCTGACCGAGACGCCGTTCTTGGACTTCGCCAGCATGGCGTTGCCGATCGAATCTTCGGTGAATGAGAAGGCCATGAAGTCGATGCTGGTTTTGGCGCCGTTGATGGCTTGCACGATGAGATCGGCGCAGTTGGTTTCCGGGGCGAAGCAGTTCTGCACCGTGGTGCCGTCGATGTTCAGTACCGGGTGAGGATTCGAACGGCTCTTGGATTTGCCGAAGTCGTGCGACACGAACATCTTCTCGAACTCATTGGTGTAATTGGCGGCCAGGTCTGACGAGTGAATCACGATCATGTTGTTGTTCAGGTGGTAGGTGTCGCCGTCGGTATAGTTCCAGGATCCGGTCGAGACCCACTCGCCGTCGACGACAGTGAACTTGTCGTGCATGATCGCCTCGCGCTGGTCGTCGACGACCGGAATGCCTGCCTTCTTCAGTGTCGAGAAGGCTGCCTGCACCGCCTTGTTGTCGTTGGTCAGCGTATCGGTGTCGGTCACCATACGTACGCGCACGCCCCGCTTTTCGGCGTTCGCCATGGCAGTGGCTACGTCGCTCAGGTCGAAGTCGTAATCGGCAACGTCGAGCGTCTTGGTCGCCTTGTTCATCAAGTCGACGAGGTGCGTGTCAATTCCGCCCTGATGGTTGGCGGGGTTGTCCGGATAGATCGGATCGGTGAAGTAGACCTGATACCAGCTTGATGACGTAGAGCCTGGAGTGCCCGACGTTGGTGTCCCCGGGGCTGAGACCGGATTCCCCCAGATCAGTCCGATCACCACGAAAATGGCGACCAGCAGGAGCAGCCCCACGGAGGTTGCGCGTCGACGGCGTCTCATCCATTCACCTCTCGCGTTGCCTGTCGGAGCGCCTCGACGATTCGCAGGGCGCGCTCATCCGGAGTTGTGCCCAGATCAATATCGCGGGTCAACGCTTGCGCCACTCGCGTAATCTCGTCAGGGTGAAAGAGTGGCGCGCTCATGCTGTTGCTGATTGCGGACGGATCTCCAGACACGGCGGTGCGCACGATGGCACGCGTGAACGCTCGGGCTGAACGGCTGAGATCATCGTCTGGATCTCCTGTCTCCGTTTGCTCAACGGCGCGCCGAGCCGCGCTAGGTATCAGCGAACTGACGAAACTGAGGACGGGGCCAAACCCGCGATCGGTCAGGTCGCCCCGTAGCGCCTCGTCCTCGGAGAGACGCTCAACCACCAGACGGCTGATCGATTCCGCGCTATTCACCGAAGCGCTCCCGGACGGCCCTTGTGGCGTCTCGGGCTTTGTTTGGCGCAGCCGTTGAAAAAAGCGACTCAGCCTCACCATCCCCTACTATCTCAAATCGCTCGTGCTTCGAAAGCGCTTGAACGCTATCCCACCATGGCAATGATATCCTGTCGACGGTTCGACGGCTGATCGATTTCGTTACTGAGATTGGAAACCAAGGAGACAGGAAATGGGCAGACTCGAAGGGAAGTGCGCCATCATCTCGGGCGCAGCGACTGGAATCGGCGCGGCTACAGCGCGTCGTTTCGTGGCAGAAGGCGCACGCGTCGCGATACTCGATGTGAACGAAGCAGATGGCCAGGCTCTGGCATCGGACCTCGATGACGGCTCTGGTCGTGCTCGCTTCTACGCCTGTGACGTAGCCGAACTCGACGCCGTTCGCGCGGCAGTCGATGCGGCCGCGGGCGATTTAGGTGGGCTCGACATCGTCTTCGCCAATGCGGCTGCCGGAACTATCGTGGTGGGCGGGACAGTCGAGTCGATTGAGCCAGAGCGCTGGGATCTGGCATTCGGAGTCAACACGCGCGGCGTCTACGGACTAACGCGCGCCGCACTCCCCCATTTGCGTGCTCGCGGCGGCGGCTCGATTATCCTCACGTCATCGAGCAGCGCCTTCATCGGTACGTCCGCCCGTCCGACGCATGCCTACGCGGCGACCAAGGGAGCGCTGATCTCGCTGGCACGGTCGATGGCGGTCAGCTATGGTCCGGAAGGTATTCGAGTCAACGCGCTGGCGCCGGGGCTGGTGCGAACCCGACTGACTGAAGACATCCTCTCCAAGCCCGAAACGCGCGAGCAAGCCATCAGGAGTGTTCCCCTACGGCGCTACGCGGTTCCCGATGAACTCGCGGCCTGTGCGCTCTTCCTGGCCAGTGACGACGCCAGCTTCGTGACTGGTACCGTCCTCGTGGCCGACGGCGGCCAGACGATCATGTAGCGGTCAACCACATTTGCCGAACCGCACAACGGGCGAACCGATTGGTTCGCCCGCGTTACGTCAGAGATCCAGATGTTGGGAACTGGTGTTACTGTCCAGATGCTGGCAGCACCACGACTGATTGCGCCGAGGTAGTGCCGTCGCTGGCACGGTTGATCGTCACCAGTACCGAATCGCCGCTCTTGATCGCGCTCTGATCGGCTTTGGATGTCGTCTCGTAGGTCGTCTGATCGCTGAGCGTTACCGTCTCAGAGGAGCCGTTGGCCAGCGTGACCTGCAGCTGCTGGCCGGTGACCGAACCGACGGTGCCATCGACGGGACGGTTTCCGCCTCCGCCAAATGCTCCGCCGCCGAATCCACCACGACCGCCGGTCGTGCCGGAAGGTCCGCTCGTGCCCGTGTTTGAAGCACCCGTCGCGCCGCGGTTGCTAGCTCCGGTGGTCGTCGTTGCACCAGCTGGCAGGACGATGACCGACTGTGCGGTCAACGTTCCGTCGGATGCGGCCGCAGTCGTGACGTAGATGTTCGCGCCCGTGGTGAGCGCGCTCTTATCGGCCTTCTGTGCGGCTGAGTAGGCCGTATCACTGGCGAGCGTGACGGTGGCGGTGTTCGTTCCAGTGCCGATCGCGAGCTGTAGTTCTTGCGCGCTTATCGAACTTACCTTGCCCTCAATCGGTCGCCCGCCAAAGAATCCCTGCCCCCCGCCGAAGCCGCCACGGGCGCCTGGCGTCGCAGACGTCGATGCGCCAGTCTGTCCAGTGGTGGAACCGGTACTGGCTGAACTGTTCGTGTTTCCGTTCGCGTTGCTCGGGCCGCTGGCGCCGGTGCCGCGAGTGAAGTTGGTGATTCCGGCAGCGCTAGCGGACGGCGTCTGTGAGTGACGTCCGTAGACGGTTCCGGCCGCGAATGCCGCGCCAACACAGAGGCCAAAGACCGCCACTCCAATCAGGAGCTTTCCGAAGGAGACCTTCATTACCGTGTGACCTTTCCGGTAGCGATACCCGAATACCTTTTGATCGCGAAAATCCCGAATCGAAGATGATTACTCATAGCGAAGAGCCTGAATAGGGTTGAGCTGTGCCGCCCGCATCGCCGGGTAGAGTCCGAAAAAGACGCCGATCGCGGCGGAAACGATGAAGGCAAGCAGTACCGAACTGGTGGCTACCGAGGTGTAGAAGGTCTCGGTTCCCAGCGTCTTACCGTTGGCCAGATGCGCCGTGCCAATGCCGAGGGCGACGCCCAGCGCACCTCCCAGGACGCTGACGGTGAGAGATTCGACCAGGAATTGCAGCAAGATGTCCTGCCGACGTGCGCCCATGGCCTTGCGAATACCGATCTCGCGCGTGCGCTCGGTCACTGACACCAGCATGATGTTCATGATGCCGATACCGCCGACGACCAGTGAGATCGCGGCGATGCTGCCGAGCAGAATAGTGAACGTCTGAGTGGAGGCGGTCAGCGTGGCGATAGTGTCCTGTTGGCTCTGGATGGTGAAGTCTGGCTGCGCGACGTTGTGCAATTGCTCGAGGAGCGTCGTGATGTCGTTGGTCGCCGCGGTCATCTGGTTCTTGTTGCCTACCGAGACATTGATCGTCGAGACCACGTACGATCCCTGGCTGGTTCGTGAGACCTGTACTTTCTGCACCAACGTGGTGATCGGGATGAAGACCTGATCATCCTGGTTGCCGAGCGCCGTGCCGCCTTTCGACTCCATCACACCAGTGACGGTAAAGGGAAGCGCGGTGCTACCCCGGCTCAAGCGAACCTCCTGGCCAATCGGGTCATCCGTGCCGAAGAGTTCCGTAGCGACGTTGGCACCCAAAACGATCGATGGCGCCGCGGAGCTCACGTCGCTGTCGGTGATGAAGTTTCCCTCGGCCGGATGGAAGTTGCGCACGTCCTCATAGGCGGCCGTCGTGCCGACGATGCGCGTGTTGACGTTCTGTCCCTGGTAGCTGAGCTGTGCGTTGGAATCCGACTCGGGCGCCACGCCGCTCACCAGACTGATGTTCTGTTGTATTGCGGTCGCGTCGTTGAGCGTCAGCGATGTGCCTGAACCCTGTGCCCCGCGAACGCCACCGGTGCCGGTCGACGCTCCAGGGCGGATGAAGAGCAAGTTCGAGCCGAGTCCGGCGATCCGGTTCGTCACCTGCTGCTGGGCGCCGCGGCCAACGGCGATCAGCGCGATGACCGCGCTGACGCCGATAATGACGCCAAGCATGGTGAGCAGTGTCCGCAGCTTGTTGGCGGTCAACGCGTTGAAGGCGATGCCGAATGCGTCATCGATCGTCATTGCGTCACCTCGTGTCCCTGCATCACTGGTTCTTGCGCGACATCGGAGATCACCATCCCATCGCGCATGGTGACCACCCGCCGAGCGCGCTGGGCAACTTCTGGTTCATGTGTCACCAGAACGATGGTGATGTTTCGCTCGGCATTGAGCTGCTGGAAGAGATCGAGGATCTCGTGCGTGGAATGGGAGTCGAGATTACCGGTCGGCTCGTCGGCCAGAATCAGGCTCGGGCTCTTTACCAATGCGCGTGCGATGCCGACTCGCTGCTGCTGGCCACCGGAGAGTTCGGTCGGACGATGGTGTAGCCGTTCTCCCAAACCAACGGTGAGGAGGGCTTCGGTGGCCAGTTCCTTACGGTTCGGCGTGCCGCTGTAGATCAAAGGCAGGCTCACCTGTTCGACGGCTGACAGCTTCGGTAGGAGGTTGTAGCTCTGGAAAACGAAGCCAATCTTGTGGGTGCGGATCCCGGCAAGTTCGTCGTCGGTCAGGCCATTGACCAGAATCCCGTCCAGTTCGTAGGTGCCGGAGGTCGGCGAATCGAGACAACCAAGCAAGTTCATCAGTGTTGACTTGCCCGAGCCGGACGCGCCCATAATGGCGACGAACTCGCCGTCTTCGATAGTGAGTGACACGCCAAGGAGCGCGTTCACCACGATGCCTTCCAGTTGATAGATCTTGCTCAGGTCATGCGTGATGATCATGTCTACTGGCCCACTCGGAACGTTCCACCGCCGCCGAACCCTCCGCCACCAAACCCACCGCCGCCGAATCCACGGCCGTTGGTCGTGGTCGAGGATGTGGTGGTTGTGGTCGTGGACGGGATCACCACCACGTCTCCTTGCTGTAGCCCGCTGTCGATTTCAGTCTCGCTATTGGCGGTCATGCCGGTGGTGACGGTCTTAGTCTGCTGCTTGCCGTTCACCAGCACGGTGACGATCTGCTGCGCGCCCTGGCGGGTGATGGCTCTCGATGGGATGATCAGCACGTCACTTTTCGATGCAGTGGTGATGGCGGCGGTCGCGGTCATACCCGGTGCGGGTCCTCCACTGGTTGGGAGATCAGAGATCGAGATGAGCACCTCGTAGGTCACAACTCCCTGGGTGACGGTGGGTGACGGCGAGACGGTCGCGACCTGGCCAGTGAAGCGCTGGTTAGGCAGTGCGTCGAGGGTCACCACCGCTGACTGGCCGACTTTGAGGTTTGGTAGGTCGGTCTCGGCGACGGATGCGTCAACGAAGAGTCCCGTGGGATCGAC
Source organism: uncultured Chloroflexia bacterium (assembly GCA_963782955.1). Classification (GTDB taxonomy): domain Bacteria; phylum Chloroflexota; class Chloroflexia; order Thermomicrobiales; family Thermomicrobiaceae; genus CALAGB01. The sequence continues at coordinate 499,629 of CAWALJ010000008.1, forward strand.
CACGGTGATAGCACCGCTGCTGCTACTTCCGCCACCGGTGCTAACCGAGTCGCCATTGTGGATGTTGACCGTGGTGACAGTCCCGGCGATGGGTGACGTGAGATTCGCCTCGGCCACGTTTGCCTGAGCCTGTGTCAGGGCTGCCTGTGCCTGCTGAATGGCCAGCTGCTGCGAATCGATGTCCGTCTTGGTCGGTCCGGCGAGTTCCAGCTGAAGTTTCGCGTTGGCTGAGTCGAGACCTGCCTGAGCACTATTCACGGCGGCCTGCGCCGCAGCGATATCCTGCTGCGTCGGGTTGAGAAGTTGGTTCAGTTTGGCGTTGGCCGCGTCGAAGCCAGCCTGCGCGCTCTGCACCGCCAATTGAGCGTTCTTGAGTGTGGAGGCATCCGGATGATAGAGACCATCCAGCTTTGCCTGCGCCGCCGTCAACCCGGCCTGCGCACTCTGAACGGCCAGTTGATCCGCTTGCAGCGTTGCGGGATCGGGATTATGCAACTGATCGAGCTTGGCGTTGGCGGCGTCCAGAGATGCCTTGGCGCTGGTGACGGCCTGCTGCGCCGTCTGAACGGTCTGTGCATCAGGATGTTGCAATGCGTCGAGCTTTTGTTGCGCGACGGCCAGCGCCGCCTTGGCCGAATCGACCTGGTTCTGGGCGGCCTGGATGTCAGTCGCCGACGGATACAACAACGAATTCAGCTTTAACTTGTCGATGGAGAGATTGGATTGTGCGATCTGCAAGTTGGTGTTGGCGGTGTCACAACTGGTCGTATTTGACGCACCGCAAGTCGACACGGCAGTTTGTGCCTGCGTCACGTTAGTTTCTGCCTGAAACACGGCTGCCTGTGCCGCGCGGACCTGCTCTGTGGGCGGATGCTCGACCGTGTTCAGGTTGGCTTCTGCCGAGTCGACGTTGGCCTGGGCCTGGGACACGGCCTGTTGCGCGCTACCGAGGTCAGCGGCAGATGGGGTGATTAGCGTCTGTAGTGCGGTCTGCGCATTCTGGTAACTCGTCTCGGCCTGCGTGACCGCCTGCTCGGCACTGGCAACATCTGCCTGGTTCGGGGTGGAGAGGAGCGCCAGGTTGTTCTGGGCCGTGGTGAGCGATTGCTTTGCCTGCGCGACGGCCTGATTGGCGCTGTTGACGTCCGCTGTCGAAGGATTGGTCAGCACGGTGAGGTTGTTCTGCGCCGTCAACAGCCCGGCTTGCGCCTGCGACACTGATTGCTGTGCAGAGGCGATGTCGGCCGCCGACGGATGCTCAAGCGTCTGCAGGGAGGTCTGCGCGTTGGTCAGAGACTGTTGCGCTCCGGCGACCGATTGGCGGGCCGACGCGATGTCGGCTGCCGTATAGGTGTCGTAGAGCTGCTGCAGTTTGATGTTAGCTGAATCGAGATTCTGCTGTGCAGTTTCGACCGCACTCTGCAGATCGGTGGGATCAATCTTGGCCAGCACCTCTCCCTTGGTCACCTTGTCCCCAACGCTCACCAGCACCTGAGTGACTTTGCCAGCAGCCTGGAAGTTAAGTGAGAGGTCGGCGTTCGTCTGCAGGTTGCCGGTCGCGTCGATCGTTGTCGTGAGTGTGCCCATGCGAGCGATCGTCGTTTGCGGGGGTGGTGCCGCTGGCTTGTTCGCTCCGGTCGCCCGGATATAGCTGTAATTGCCAGCGATGATGCCGCCCACGAGAACCAGCGCGGTGATGATGAGCTGGCCGCGAGACAGGCCAAGACGAGGCGGTCGGATCTTCTTGCCGACCGTCGGGAGGGGCAGCGTATGGTCGCTCAACGTGGCGTTCCTTTAATTTGACCCCAGGCGCGGGGCGCATGCCGACGTGGTCAGCACCAAGGAATGAGGAAAGCGGAATGGTCTGGCCGTACACAGCACAACAGTGTAATGAGAATATGTAAACGCAGTGTTACACGACGCTGCGTCTATCACGCGGAACAGCAACGCATCTATGCCCGAACGCGAATTTCACAATTCCTTCGATTGGGCTTCGCGCAATGGACAGTGCGGTATCTGTCCGTATGGGAACTGGCACGTTCTTGCAACGGCCCTGTCACGCCGCACCGCGTCGTGTCGCAGCTTGTTCGCTCGGTCTCCCGCATGATTACTTCGGGTCAGTGCATCGCCTAGCGCGACGATTGACGTCTGTCTTTGAAGTCGGTCATCGTTGCTGCTATGTTGAATCGTGACGCGTTGCGCATCATTGCTCGTGATACGACGAACGGAGGGGTAACCGTGGGATCGACCAGAACCGATATCATTGACGTCGCGACCCCGTCTGGCAGCGGGCCATTTCGCCTCGAACTATCCATGGGTGCTGGTACGCTCAAGCTGAACCCGGGCGCTGGCGTCCGGATCGTGCAAGGAACGGTTACTTACAACGTCGATGAGTTTCAACCGAATGTGACGACCAGCGATCACATGGTACGCATCGAACAGGGCAAGGCGACCGTTCACTCCATCACCACTAACATCAAGAATGACTGGGATTTGAAGCTTGGTGACGCGCCGATGGAGCTGAAGCTCTCGGTCGGTGCCGCCCGGGGGAATCTCGAGCTGGGCGGGCTCTCGCTGACTGGCCTGGTGGTGGAGCAAGGGGCATCCGACTTCACGGTCACCTTCAATCAGCCGAATCGCACGCCGCTTGAGCGTTTCTCTTATGATTCCGGTGCGGCGAGGAGCATCATCAGCGGTCTGGCGAACCTGGACGCAAAGACGATGGAGTTCAGGGGCGGTGCGGGGCAACTCAAGCTCAATTTCGATGGATCACTGCAGCGCGATCTTCAGGTCAACATCTCGGCAGCCGCAGGTAGTGTCGTACTCACCGTGCCGCGTGGGACGGCCGCCAGCGCGTCCGTGGCCGGAATGTTGGCGAGCACCAGCCCATCCGGTGGCTGGACCCGTTCCGGAAGCGGTTATCGGCTGGAAGGCAGCGGACCGACAATCACCTTCAACGTGAGTATGAGTGTCGGTAGCCTGCAGCTTCGAAGCTCGTAACGATCGGTCTCAGGGATCCTCGATCAATCGAGCGAAGTCGCCGCGACAGTTGCGAGCCGCAACGGTGAGCCCCGGTCAGGACGATTCGACCAGGGCTCGTTGGTCGTTGTCCGCGTGGATTAGCCGATGAACGTGTTCGGGTACACCTCCCACGTGCCTGTCATCTGCCAGTAGAGGTCACCGTAGAAGACCCAGATCTCGTTCGGTGTTCCAATCTGGATCATCGTGCCGTAATTGAATCGCTGATACTCGCCGCTCGAGCCCTGCTCAGGTTGCGTCGCCCAGCCGAGGCGGTCTTGCACGCCTGGCGCCTCACGCCAGACTTTGCCGAAGCCTCGAATTGGCTGATACAGACCGCTCGGCGTGGTGATGGACGGGTCATTGACCGGTTGTCCCTCGGCCCACGTGTCCTGATAGCGCCAGGCGTAGTAGTGCTGGCCGACGTTTCCCATCTCGACCTTGTACGGATTGTTGTTACTGGGCGTGTAGGTCAAGCAGCGGCGCTCGATGCATTGGACCATGACGTCGGTCTGGCTGCCACCGACGATCGCGTGAGCCCAATAGGCCTTAGTGAGCGGATAGCCAGTAACGAAGACCCAATTAGCCGGAGTCACCAGCGCTGAGATTTGCTGTGTCAGGTACATCCAGAAGACGTCAGGAATGTTGTGTCGAATGGTCGTGTTGCCGGGGCCAGGATAGCTGACGTACTCCGCCTGATGCAGCTTTGCCAACGGGGAGAGACTTTCACCAACCGTCCCGTTTTGATCGAGCGTCGCGGTGACGAGTTGCCCGGTCTGATCGGTTGCATTGCCCATCAATCGCCCGAGCGTTTGGTAGGTCGGAGTCTCGTAGCTATTGGGATCACCCGCGACCGGGATACTGGCCGGTAGCGACGTGGTGAAAACGTCGGGGTTCTGTCCAACCTGAATCTTCCCGGTCATCATCTCGTAGACCAGTCGTCCGTTCGTCACGTACCAGGCGTTGGTCGGATCTCCGGTTGGGTCGTTGATTTCCATGCGGCTCTTGTCGAAGTAGGCGTCCAAACGTTGATTGTCCTGCAGTGGTGCGTAGGTGTACGGCTCGGTCAGGATGTGGTTGGCTTGCGGTCCCCACAGCCAGGAACGATTGACGCTACCGTTGGCGACGGGTCCGTCGGTTCGCTGCCACAGCGCTGCCATGGTGGGGTCAAGCCTCGTATCGGCCGACGCGCTGCCGGTTGCGGGCCCCAGCGCGACCAGGAGCAGCACCAGGCCGCTGAGTAGCAAAAGTGTTCGTCTCATAGTCCCCTCTCCCCTTCAGGGTTCGCACTCGATTCGATGTCGGCGGTTGCGCGGCCTTCCGGAAGCCATCTCCAGTCGGGGCGATCAGTGTTCCCTGAAAGTTCCGGTGCCGGGGAACCGCCAGGGAACTTTCGGCTGAGACCATGCGACGAGGTACGTCTGAAATCGTTGAATTAATGAAGGGGAGTGCCGGAGTTGGGTAAGGGGTAACGTGCGCATTCTGGTAGTCGACGACGATCCACGCATTCGGGCGGCGTTGAACGGACCGTTGTGTGCCGCTGGATACCAAATCAGCGAGGCCAGTGATGGCGAAGAGGCGCTCTGTTTGATGGAGACGTGGCGCCCCGATCTCGTGATTCTGGACGTCACCCTTCCCGGAGTCGACGGTTTCCAGGTCTGTCATGAGTTGCGTGACTGGGAAGCCCTCTCCGAGTTGCCGCGAACGCCGGTGATCTTTCTGACCGTGCGCGATGACTTCGCCTCGGAAGAATCCGGCTTTGGTGCAGGCGGAGACGACTACGTCACCAAGCCATTCTCGGTGCCAGCGCTCCTCTCCCGGGTGCGTTTGCGCTTGCCGAACACACCGGCACGAGAGATCGACAATTATCTGCGGCTCGATCTGACAACGCGAGACGTCGCGATTCGCCGTGGCAACGCCTGGGAATCGGTGCGACTGCAACCGCTCGAATACGCCCTGCTCGAACGTCTGTATCTCAACGCGGGAATCTGGATCTCGCGGTCCGATTTGCTCGAGCAGGTCTTCGATCGGGAAGACGAGGACACGAAGGCAGTCGAGAAATACGTCCATCTGCTGCGTCAGAAGCTCGAGCAGGACCCGAAACAGCCAGTCTACATTCAGAGCATGCGTAACGTCGGATATCGCTTCAAGCCGCTCGATCGAGCGATGTGATGCGTGGGCGAGGACGACGAGCGTGAGCTGGCTCTGGACTACCTGGGACGTCACCTTCCGCATGAGCGGCTTTTGGCTGGGGCTGATCACCTTAATCGGCGTCGTGCTGCTTGTCGGCGTGCCGGTCGCGATCAACACCATCTGGTCCTGGCGCTACCTGCACGCGCGCAAGTCGACCGTCGATTTCGGCCGCCTCGTCGATACCCTGACGATCGGCATAGTGCTCGTGAATCCCGACGACATCGTCGTGCTGGCAAACAGGGCGGCGAGCGATCTATGGGCCGAGGTTGGCATCGGCAAGGTACTGCCAGCCGAACTGGCGCGTCTGCGTGCTTCGCCCGATGGATCCTCCAGCGCGCTGTTGACCACCTCCGAGGGCACGCGCGTTGTCGCCCGCGTGCACAGCTTCGCCGTTTCACGCGGGCGTGAGCAGCTTATCTCGCTCGACGACGCCACCCAACTGCAGGAAGAGTCCGCCTTCACCACGGCACTGCTGCGGCAGGTGACGCACGAGCTCAAGACGCCGCTGTCGGTGATTCGCGGCCACGCCTCTCGTTTCGCGGCCGGTGGATCGTTCGATCCGGATGAGACCAAGCGTGCCTGGTCGGTGGTCGATGACGAGGCTAGCCGGCTCACGGCGTTGATCGACCAGGCGCTCCTGATGGCACGGCTGGAAACGCCCGACCCACTCTTCGAACGGCGTCCGGTGAATCTGCGGGCGCTATGTGAAGAGGTGGTCATCGATCTCTCAGAGCGCGCCAAACTGCAGCGTGCCGATCTGGAGTTCGAGGTTGACGACGGAAGGTATGTGATCGACGGAGATCGCCCTGCCATGCGTCAGATGCTGCTGAATCTAATCGACAACGCGATGAAGTACGGCGGAGATGGCGTGCAGGTGACACTTGCCCTACAGCACGATGAGACGCTGAATCAGATTCGTCTGTCCGTTCGCGACAGCGGTCCGGGCATCAGCGAGATGGACCTGCCGCTTATCTTCGAGAAGGGCTATCGCGGAGCACACCTGCGCGGGAGCCGTGTGGGTAGCGGACTCGGGTTGGCGCTGGTGCGCTCGATCGCCACCTGGCATGGCGGCCTGGTGAGTGTGGAGAGCGAGTCGGGTCACGGGGCAATGGTGACCGTGCTACTGCCGGATGGTCAGGCGCGTCCGTGAACCTCCAATGTCGTCGAGCGGTTATGCGAGTGTCAATTGGGTTGACGTTCGTGGTCCTGGTCGCCTTGCTGCTGACGGGTTGCAGCGTCTCGATACATGCCGTCTCGACCGCGACTCAGGTGGCGACGCCTGCTGTTGGTACCGCTCCAAGTCCAACAGTGACGAGTCCCTCCCCGTCGGCTGAAATCGCGCTGGTTCCGACGCCGACGATCACTCCCTCGCCAACCGAGCGTCCATCGTCCCCAACCCCAACGGTAACTCCTCGGCTGGCTCCCACACCGACTTCAGCACCAGTCGCGCCGACTCCGCGCCCGACGGAAGTGCCTGCGCGGCCGACTCCGACGTGCCCGCCCCCACTCCAACTCCAGTACCGACACCGAGCGGACCGCCACAATGCGCCAACGTGCCGGTGCGCGGGTTTGGCCTGCTCTGGAACGAACAGGCGTCAGTCGCTCAATCTGTTGGCTGCCCACAAGGTGCCGAAGTGGGAATCTCGGCACGCGTTCAGGTCTTTCAGCATGGGTTCATGCTCTGGCTCGACACGGTTAACGCGGGGATCGACCAGCAACCCTGGGTCATCACCATGATCGATTCGACCGCGTCGCGTTATCGAGTTCCAATTGATGGACCGGCGTGGGTGGGCGGCGTAACCGAGCCGTCAGGCGCGTTCAAATGGGTGTGGGATAACGTCTTTTCCGTCAAGCAGCGACTCGGAGATCCGACTGATACCTGGTATAGCAGCGACGGTGCCCTGCAACGGTTCGACAGTGGAACCATGATCTGGCTCGGCACTCCGCCGGATGGCGGCAAGCCCATGATCTACGTGGTGCAGTCGGATCTCATGTCAACTTCGACGGGCTCCTTCCAGGCATATCCGGATCAGAGCGCGCAATAGACCGTCATTGCTTCCCCGCGATCTCCATCGTTTGACCAAGCGCGTGGCTGAGCTTCGAGCGCAGTTCGCCGGGATCGATCGGTTTCGCCAGCGACTCGTAATCCGGTGTGGTCGGAGCTCGTCCGAGCAGCGCAACGTCCCGATTGGAGAAGGTCATCAGCATGGGGATATGGTGGGCCGCCGCATTGGCGACCACCTCGTTGGCGGGCTCTGAGCGGCAGAGCATGCCGTCGATGATGATCAGGGATGGCTGTTCCCGTTCGATGAAGGATGGGGCGGTCGAGTCACCTCGACTGAGGATGGCGATATAGCCGGATTGAGCCAGGGTTTCGTTGATCGAGCTCAGGAAATTCACGTCTGTGTCGATTACCGCGATTACCGGTTCCGTCATGTTCTCTCCGCGTACGTAGTCGGTTAGCACCGTTGCTACTCTACGCGTTTCATGTAACACCCACGTTCGTTTCCATCGGCACCGCGTGTCAATTGCGTGTCAGTAGTCGCGTCCGCTCACTTACTGGTGCGAAGCGTGATGTTGCCACTGCTCGACTTGATGGTTAGTGATATGGTGGCGGGCGCGCCAGTGACCACATGATCGTACGCGCCTTGCCCCAGAGCGGTGAAGCCGGAGGCGTCGACGTAGCCGGAGGCGGTGGTGGCGGTGATTCGTACGTCGATTTCCTTGGGGACGGTAATGGTAATCGAGCCTGATGCCGTCGTCACCGTGCCGATCAGGTTGGCCGTGCGTTTGCCGCTCAGGTCGGCGGAGATTGTTCCACTGGCGGATTCGACGTTCAGATTGGTGGTCGAGCGATAGTCACCATTCATCGTGAGGTCGATGCCACCGCTGGCGGAACGCAGCGTCACGCTTGTCAGGTTCGGTTGCCTGCCGCTGAGTCCGACCGTGGTTTCGCCGCTGCTGGCATTGACCGAGAGCGCATTTACGGTCAGCGTATCGAGACTCAGCGACGCTTTCGCGCTCTGGCTCGTGATCGAGAGGGCGAGCGGAATGTCGTCGTTCAGGTTGATCGCCCACTTGTTGGTAACTGGGCCAAGAGTAAAGCCGGTGTTCCTGGCGGCCTGGGTGATCTTGAGCGAACCGGTGCTGTCCTTGACGCTGTAGGCGACTTGGGGAACGCGCTTCTCGTTGGTGGAGAAACGCGCGTGCATCAGTTGATCGGCGCCGCCACCGATGTCGATCTCGCCGTCACCGATGTTGAAGCTGGCCTGCACCTTGCTAACCGCGCCGGGCGCGACGGTCCTGGTGGTGGTGCTGACGTTCCCGATATTCGTGCAAGCACTGACCGTTGAAACCAGCATGATGATCGATACCGTCCAAGCCAAGCGATTGATTGCATCGCGTACCACGTGTTGAGCCCGCTTCCACCGACTTCGAGATCGACTTTCGTCGACGACGCCACCTGTTAGGGTACCGCGTTGATCGATCGCGGTGAGGGGCGAATTGGGCCGTGAATCGATGCAAACTCATGCGCGAGCGGTATTCTGCGGGTGTCGGCGTTTCCCGCGAGATTGAACCCGAATTCCGCCAGTATGGGAGGAACGATGATGAATGGTCGAAGCACGCACGAGCTTTGGGCGCATGAGTTGGAAAGAGATCGAAGAGATTCTGCCGCGGAACCCGGTGTTGCTGATCCCTATTGGGACGGTCGAGCAACACGGACAGCACCTGCCGGTGAACGCCGATAACATGGTGGCCGACTTCGTCGGTCGTCGTGTCGCTCAGGCCACCGATGCCTACATCATTCCTGCCATCAACTATGGCTACTCCCCCTTGTTCCGTGACTTTCCGGGCACGGTATCGATCCGTCCCGAGACGCTCACGTCGGTCGTGCGCGACGTCTGCCAATCACTCTTTCATCAGGGATTTCGGCGTTTTGTCTTTTTCAACAATCACGGTGGGAACCAGCCCTCCTGCGAGCAGGTAGCTCGCGAGTTGAAAGCCGAGCACGGGCTGGTGATCGGCAATGTCTATCCCTGGAACATCGGCTATGCGGTCATGCGCGACCAGTACGAGAACCCAACCACGGTCTATGGTCATGGCGGCGAGCCAGAGACTTCCGCCATGATGGCTATATTCCCCGGCGACGTGCGAGCAGACCTGATGGCCGGTCGTGATCCAGTCACCTCCGGCCCCTTCAAGCCGCGCCGAGACAACCTGATCGAGATCCCTGGGCAGACGGTGGGTGGAACGGTTTACCTCGACTACGGCGATCTGTTCCCGAACGGCGCCAGTGGCGATCCGACCCCCGCTACGGCGGAGCGTGGCCAAATCTGGATCGAACGGGTGGTCGATTTTGCGATCAGCTTCATCAGGCACTACGACAACGCCACCAGAACGGCGGCCTGGGCACGCCGACCAGGTGACCTTCAAACCTACCCGGCGGATTGAAGCCCTGTCGACGGAGCGATATGTTTGATGTCGCACAAAGGTTTGACGCCAAAGTCTGACGTTCAGCGATTTGTCGTCGCCGCGGTCACGAATTTGGCGCGCTCGTCGGAGCGATTACCGGTTTGTGTACGAAATTGTCACGTGTGGTTCGGTCAACGGCACGCTTTTGCTGCGGATTCGGGTGCACTATCAACGTGTGGACCACTGCAGACGGCGAACCGCCGTGGGGCTGCAGAGAGTCCAGAGAGGCGCCGGTGAGCACTGGGCCGACGTTCATTCCGCCGAATCCGTCCGGCTCACCGGGGCGCTCGTCATTCCATCCCCTGATGGAATGGGAGTTCGTATCAGGCGGAGGCACGCTATGAATTTCCGCTACCACAGTCGAACCCACATCGCGAACGCCGTTCGTGAGACGGTCGATACTGAAGCGAAACTGCTCGATCAGCGACTGGCGCATGTCGAGGAGGATCTCAAACTACTCGACATCAGCTTTGATTATCATCTGCGTAGCGACACCTACACGGCGAAACTCGTGCTCCACGTGATGGGTCACAGCATGGTGGCCACGTCTACGGCCGAGCGCCAGACCATGGCTATTCGTCAGGCTTTCGATGATCTCTACGACCAACTGGACGAGTTCATCGCCAAGCTCAAGCGAGAGCCGGAGATCCGAGACGAGCAGCGCAAGCCCGCGTGGTTGCCGGAACCTTCACTTCCCATTGACTGAACGTTCGTTCCCCCTCGTTACCGGCCGGGCAAGCTGAAATGACCTACCCGGCCGGATTTTCATTCTTTACGGCCGCACCCATCTTCCGAGAGAGCCAGGTGAATATGTTTCGGACGCCGCCGGGTTGGCCGAACGTGCTCGATCATCTCGCTTCGGAGTAGATCGAGACTCTGTACAAGATCTGCCACAACGACGTGAAGCTCGAACGGCACACCGGCGATGGTGTCGAGCGGCAGTTATCGGTGCATCGCACGGGGCGACGCGCGCCTTTGGGCCACGCCGCGAAGCGGTACCCTTTCCCTATCGTGGTGTTGACCAGCCCGTTCTCGCTGGCGGAACCATGGGTACCTCCAACTACATCCTGCGCGGAACAGTTCTTGGCATGCAGCAGACGTGCGGCAGCGCGCTGCATGGCGCCGGGAGGTCTCAGTCACCACGTCAGGCTGCCCGCCAATTCCATTCCGATGAGCTTGCACGCAGCCTGCGAAGACAAGGCATATACGTGAGAACGCACGGTCGACGCTCGCTGGCCGAAGTAGCTCCAGCGGCCTACAAGGACGTGGATCCGGTCGTGTCAGTCATGGCGGGAGCTGGAATCGTCGTTCGCCTGGCCCGTCTCAGCCCGCTCGTCTGTATCAAAGGTTGATTCTCTCACTGGAGGCGAAACCCATGCCCTTTAGCTACCTCGATCATGAGGCCGACGTCGGTATCGAAGCCACCGGCGGCAGCGCGGCCGAGGCGCTGGAGTCGGGTGTGCAGGGAATGTTGGAATTTATGGTTGACCCAGGCACCGTGCGCGCAGTCAGGCGCATTCCGGTCGGCGCCGAAGGGTCGGATCTGGGTGGGCTCTTCGTGGCGCTGCTCAACGCGGTGCTGGCGCAGCGCGAAATCACCGGTCAGTTCTTCCAGAAATTCGAGCTTGACAGTCTCGATGGCGAGGACGGCAAACTGCGGGTCGAAGGATCTCTTATCGGAGAGCCGGTCGACCTGGACCGTCATGACGTGGCCAACGAGGTGAAAGCGGCAACTTATTCCGGGCCGCAGGCGGAGGAGCGACCCGGCTGGGTTGCGCTCCGTTGTCTACTCGACATCTAACGTACGTCCGATCGGAGATGGTTCATGCCTCCCATTCAATCGCACCGTGACGATGGAACCGCACTCGACATCACGATCTCGTCAGGCGCCGTCTCACTCCTGGGAATCTTCGACGTGCCAGCCGGTGCGTCGGGAATCGTCATCTTCGCCCATGGTAGCGGCAGCAGCCGTATGAGCCCCCGAAATCGAACCGTCGCCAGCGCCTTGAACGACGCGGGAATCGCGACACTCCTGTTCGATCTGCTGATGCCTGAGGAGGAATCGGACCGGGCCAACGTCTTCGACATACCCTTGCTGGCGCGGCGTCTGCTCCTTGCTCTGGACTGGGTGCGAGCGCAGCATGAATTGAGCACCGTCACGATTGGATTCTTTGGCGCGAGTACTGGCGCGGGAGCGGCGCTGATGGCCGCCGCCGAGCGGCCGGGTGATGTAGCGGCGGTGGTGTCTCGTGGTGGTCGGCCCGATCTTGCTGGTGATGCCCTGCGCAGGGTTATCTCTCCGACCTTGTTGATCGTCGGAGGTAAGGATGAACAGGTCCTCGTACTTAACTCGCAGGCCTACGACGCGCTCCAGTGCACGCGCAAGCTGGAGATCGTTCCAGGTGCCACGCACTTGTTCGAAGAACCCGGCACGATGGAGCAGGTTACCGATTTGGCCATCGACTGGTTTGATCAACACCTGACGTCAGACGGATCTGCCTCGGCCACACAAGATTGATACGATCGCCGTCCGGTTGACACGCCATTCGCATCATCTTCGCGGTATGAGTCAGTTGTGGGAGAGTGGGCTCGCTGGCAGGTGAGGCGCGCGCGACCCCGTCAGTTGACTCGTTGATGGATCCTAAATCCCTCCCGGTCATGTTGAGGGACTGAGCAAGACGCGACGCGTTGAACGCCCCACTCGACCACGTTTGATGTTGGTTCATGCACCGCTGCATGACGTGGGGAGGAAGTGTGGCATGCTCCACTCGATTCGACGGCCGGTCATTCTCCTGGTCGCTCTCGCGCTCATCTTCAGTATTTCGGCGCCGGTTTCCGCCGCGGCGAGGACTCCGTCCGTTTCACCGCCAACCCCTGGAACACTCGTATCCTCGGCCCAGACCAACGGTGATATCGTCGTCTGGGCCGAAGACATCACAAGCGACCCCACCAGTGCGGACGTACTTGGCGCGAAGCTGTCGGACGGCAAGGTCTTCACCATTGCTGGTGGCCCGGCGAATCAGACGAATCCCAGGATTGACGGAAGTGTCGTGACCTGGATGGTCCTCGGAGAAACCAATGAATTGCACGCGCGAGATCTTAACGGCGGTGATGAGGTCGTAGTCGCGACGTTGGGAGGGTCGCTCCCTTACAACGACGTGTCGGGCCACACCGTCGTATGGGTAGCGGGCAGTCAGGTGATGGCGCGTGACATTTCGACTATGGCCGACCCGATCACGGTCGGTACCGTGCCTGAGGGTTGGTCTGTTGGGGCGGTGGTCATCAGTGGTTCCAGGGTCGCCTGGGTTGAGCAGACGGTGAACCAGAACCGCACCTATCCGTGGCAGATTCGGGTCGCTACCATTGGCGGATCCGGCTCGTCGATCATCGGTTCCGGTGTCGCGAAAGGCGGTTCAGGCATCCGCATCGCGGCCTCGGGCAACACTCTGGTCTACACGATTGGAGGAGTGTCCGATCCGATCTACGGCCAGCTGTATGTAGCCTCACTCTACAGCTTCGCCAGCACGCTCATCACCGACGATGCGGCGTTCCCGACGACCGACGGCCGTTACGTCTTCTGGCAGACTCATGATGGGGTCAACGCGCCACCAGAGATACGTGGCTACGACCTATTGAGCAATAGCATGTTCAAGCTACCGTCGACGGCGGTCAGCAATGGCTACCCCGAGATCGATAACGGCGCACTCGCGTGGCTGAGCTCGGATCGGTCCGATCTGATGGTTGGATCGCAGAACGACATCCAGACGGCGTATCTGTGGCAAGTGCTGCCGAGCGGGCCACGACCGAATCCGAATACCACTAGTCCAGACTGGCTCTACTTCCCGGAGACCAGCCACTATCTGAGCTTCGGTTTCAAGAGCTTCTGGCAGCAGTCGGGCGGTCTGTCGGTCTTCGGCTATCCGATGACCGAAGAGTACTCGGAGTTGAACGCCGATCTGAATCAGATGATGACGGTTCAGTACACCGAGCGCCAACGCTTCGAGTATCACCCCGAACTGGCTGGCACGCCGTATGAGACGTCACTTGGTCGCCTCGGCGCTGAGGAAGCGATTCAACGCAACCTGGTCGTGACTCAGCCGTTCCACCCGTTACCCGCCGGAACTATCAGCGACGCGAACTGCGAATACTTCGCCGCGACCGGTCACCGCGTTTGCTCCGGATTCTTGGATTACTGGCAGTCGCATGGACTGGACTTCGGTGACCCGGGCGTCTCTTATCGGGAAAGCCTGGCGTTGTTCGGCTATCCGATCAGCGAGGAATTCACCGATCCGCAGACGGGGTTCGTGACGCAGTACTTCGAGCGGGCCGTCTTCGAATATCATCCGGAGAACCCCGCGCCATACCAGGTACTGCTCAAGCGGCTTGGAGCCCAATGGCTGGCGGATCGGGGCTGGAACTAACGGTCAACGCACGCCACGCGGCTCTTGTCTGATCTGGACCTCGGTGGAGGATCACCCTCCACCGAGGGACATTATCTGGCGGGGAAGCTGATCCTCAGCGGTTTCCCGATGGCTAGCCTTCAGCCATGCCACGCATAGCGAGCTCACGCAACACCTCGACGATGGCAGTATGGGTCGAGACCGGGATGCCATCCACCCCGGGATCTACCTTCCCAAGCGGGGAATTGATCAAGCCGAGTTCGGCTCCTCGTCGCAGCAGCAGTTCCTCAAGCTCAGGCGTATGGAGCAGGTCGGGGTTGCGCAGCAAGATGGCCAGGCTAGCTACGATCGCGTAGCAACCCCAATTCGAGACGCAGGCGGTCATTAGGGCGTCGACTGACGTGGTTGCCCCGATCTGATCGCCGAGTCGCACGTGCTGCCGTACCGCCTGTGCGATCAGCCCCATGCCGATCTCGTTACCGCCATCTCCCACGCCGACGGTCGGTATGCCGCGACGCCTCGCCTCGTCGAACACGTAGTCGATTCGTGATGGGACATTGCCAAGGTCGGCCCCGCGTGCACCGTAGTAGCGACCGTCGACCGAGCGGCCGACCCGTTCCGTCGAGAAGAGCAAACTTGGCTGGAGTTCGTCGAGCAATGGCCCGGCGGCGGATCGACCTTCATCATCAGTTTGCGGATAGGCGCGCGGCACCACGACCGACATTCGTCCTCCCGGCAGTGACGTGCGTCGCGCCTGCTCCAGCGTCACCACCGACATCCCAGCCGCCTGGAATATGCCGCTCAATGGTCCGAGCAGCCCTTCTTCGGCCAGTAACACGGGGATGACATCGCGGCACATCGTCAGCACACGAGCGACGACCGCCGCTCCGGACGGCCCGTCGTTCTCGGCGATTGACGGGCTGATCCAGGCGCGAGAGGCGAACCCGGTGGTGATCAGCACTGTGCCGCCTTCTGGCACGCTTGCGAGCCGTTGCGCGGCGGCGAGCGATAGCGGGCCACCAATCTCCGCTCGCGCCGCCTCATACAGTTGCTCCGTGCCCCGCCCCGAGAAGTCTAGATTCACCAGCCGATCGATTCGTTCATGCATCAGAGCGTCCCAAATTTCACCGTTATCTCGCGAGTCGGTGAACCGACATGCGTGTGCAACCGAGTCGTTCAGATCGAACGCCTGGTTACTCCACCACTGGTGGGCGGCGCTGTCCGACTTTGGTTGCCTGCTCGAAGGCGTAGGCCAACTGCAGCACGCCGAAGTCATTATGATGACGGCCGACGATCTGCACGCCGACCGGCAGCCCCTCTGGAGTGAAGCCGCACGGCACCGAGATGGCGGGTAAGCCGGTAGAACTAATGTAGTAGGCCGAGCGCATCCACGAGATGTAGTTCTCCATCTTCACACCGTTGATTTCGGTTGGGTATGGCTGGTTGACGTCGAACGGCGGTACCTGGTTCACCGGGCAGATCAGGTATTCGTAGGTGTTCAGGAACTCGCGTAACCGCTGATAGAGGTCTGTCTGCTTTGCCATCGCCTCCGCGACCTGCGGCCCGGTGAGCTTCATCCCTTCCTCGGTGTTCCAGATAATGGTGTCCTTGATCTGATCGCGATGAGTCTTGAGCAGGTCTCCGTACGCCAGCGCAAAGTTGAATGCGCGCAAGACGAGGAAGATCTCGTCGGCGTCGGTCAGATCGGGCGTCACCGCTTCGACCTCACAGCCAATATCGCTGAAAACGTGGCGTTGGCTTTCAAGAACGTTCGTAACCCGGGGATCGACTGGTAACCCGCCGAGATCCGGACTCCAGGCAATGCGAACGCCTGAGAAATTTCGCTCCAATGGTTGGCGGAACAGCTCACCCGGCTGTTCGATCGAGAGTGGTGAGCGTGGATCCGGACCGGCGATGGCACTCAACATCAGAGCAACGTCCCGGACATTGCGGGCCATCGGTCCCTGGGTCGACAGCGTCCACCAGAGCAGACGGGTCGGCCAGGCGGGAACGCGTCCCGGCGAAACACGAAAACCGACGATGTTGTTGAAGTTCGCCGGATTACGCAGGGAACCACCCGTGTCACTGCCGTCGGCTATCGGCAACATGCCGCAAGCCAGCGACACCGCCGCACCGCCGCTGCTTCCCCCACACGTCTTGGTCGTGTCGTACGGATTGAGCGTCGCGCCAAAGACAGGGTTGAAGGTCTGCGAACCGGCGCCGAACTCCGGCGTGTTGGTCTTGCCGATCGTCAGCGCTCCAGCCTGTTTGAGGCGCTCGACGATCAACGCGTCCTGATCGGGCACGAAATCCTTGTGTATCGGCGAGCCGAAGGTGGTGCGGATACCTTTGGTCGGCACCAGATCCTTGTGGGCGATCGGCAGTCCGTGCAGCGGACCGAGTGGCTCACCGTTGGCGACGGCGCGGTCGGCCGCGTCGGCCAGCGCCAATGCGTCATCGTCGGAGATCCTGGTGACGATAGCGTTCACTTTCGGGTTGACGCGCGATATCTGATCGAGGTGGGCTTGCATCACCTCTCGGGCCGAAATCGTCCTGGAGCGAATGCCCTCCGCCAGTTCGACCGCGCTCTCAAAACAGAGATCGTTGTTTGCCATGTTTCCACGTCACTTTCTCTTTGTCGCTATCTGTTTGCCCCACTCCATGCGCAAGGATCATAACCGGCAATCGGCGTCAGCGCTCGCTTCACCGGCTGAGTCTGCCGGTGCTATGATCGCTGGACGTAGCGCATCAGGACTTCGGCGTGGAAATCGGCAGGTGGTGTTGGAGGTGTCAGCGTGGATCTCGGATTGAACGGCAAGATCGCACTTATCACTGGCGGCAGTCGCGGGATCGGCCGAGCGACTGCCCTGGCGTTGGCGGCGGAGGGCTGCCACGTCGGTATCTGTGGTCGCGGGGCCGAAGGTGTCGAGCGAGCGGTGGCCGAGATTCGCGAGTATGGCGTCAGATCGCACGGAGTGACGGCTGATGTCACCAAGCCGGGCGAGGTCGAGCGCTTCGTCAAGGAGAGTACCGAAGCCCTTGGTGGAGTCGACCTGCTGGTGGCCAACGTGGGTGGCATGTCGGGTAAGACCTTTCTTTCGTTGACATCGGAGGACTGGATACAGACTTTCGAGACGAACCTGTTTCACGCCGTGCGTGCCATTCGCGCGACGGCTCCCACCATGCTCGAGCGAGGCGGTGGAAGCGTGGTCATCATTGCCTCGATTTCCGGTTGGAAGCCTGGCCCTCGCTCGCAGTACGGCACTACCAAAGCCGCCGAGATCTTCCTTTCGGGCTCACTCGCCTGGGAATTGGGTCCGCACCGCATTCGCGTCAACACGGTCAGCCCGGGCTCAACCTTCTTCCCCGGTGGCGGCTGGGAGCGCTTCAAGGACATGAATCCGGACGTGTTTGGTGAATTCGAGCGGAATGAATTTCCATGGGGGCGCCTGGCGACGGCGGAAGAGATCGCCGACGTCGTCACGTTCGTCTTGTCGGAGCGCGCGAGCTGGGTAAATGGAGCGAACATCCCAGTGGATGGCGGTCAAGGGCGACCGGACGTTTTCTTCAGGTTGAGCGATAGCTGAGCTGAAGCGGACCTTTGACCCATCGCTGATGACTGTACCGGTCGGCGTTGCGCACATCGGAGCTGCCAGCGAAGACCGCGGTCTGTCAGGGTTGATCTTCTGGCGTCTGACGCTCCCACTCTGTCATGGCCAAGAAGTACTACGGACTCTTCAGTAGTCGGGTGTAAGGTTTCGTTCCCTCTCAGCGTTTTCCGGTTAGATGATACGTACAGAAACCGGAGTGACGCTGATGGATGAACTTGATCCGATTATTGACTCACTGAAAGAATCAGCCCGCAGGCTTGATGCCGATCCGCGGTCGGTTCCCACTCCAGAATTTCGGGCGCATTGCCGTGCCGGAATTACGCAGCGAACTGGCCCAGTCGTCTGGATTCGAAATCTGCCTCTGTCGCGCAAGCTCACCGCCGTCGCGATGGCTGCGTGCCTCTCCGCGCTGCTCGTCGTACCTGCCATGGCGCGACCAGGTGGCGTGAGCGGAACGGTTGCCTCGGTCGGCAACGGCGTTCGGCACATGTTCGGAGCGCCGGCCACCCCGGATACCTTGTTGTCTGATCCGGGCGGACCGTTCGCGACGCCCGATGGCACACCCGGTGCCACGCCGACCCATCCGCTGAACCATGGGGCGATCGTGTCAGCCGTCGCGCATGCCACGCCGGAGCCGGGCGAGAATCATGGCGAGCAGGTGCGCCAGGTTGCCCGCAACAATCATGGTCATAACAAAGGAACGGCCACGGCGACATCCACCACGACCAGTGCCGCTACGGCGACCGCCACGGCGACAAGCACGTCGACCACTACTGCCGCCACCAGCACGGCAACCGCCACTGCCACTGCCACTGCCACAGACACGGCAACGGCAACGGAGACGAGCCAATCTGACCAGGGCGCGAATCCGTCGGTGACGAATCAGGCGACGCCGGGGACCAATCATGGTTCCGATGTCTCATCGACCGCCCACGCCACTCCGCCGCCAGGCGAGAACCATGGTGAACAGGTAAGTAATGTTGCCAAGGACAACAACGGTCAAAACGTGAGCTCGCAAAAGCACAGCACGCCGACCGCCACGGCGACACCAGCCAGCAGTTCTTCACCGTCGCCCACAACAACGCCAACGACGAATCCGTCATCGAACGCGAATCCGCCTTCGAACTCCAACGGCTCATCACACGGGAATGGCCATGGGCACGGGAGGAACTAGAGTGGCGTTACGATTGCCAGATGCCGGCCGCGGCGAAAGACGAGAAGCGCCGTATGTCATGGACACAGATGGAGTTGACGAAGAATCGTTCCTCATCGATCGGGCTGTCGATGGAGATGCCGACGCCTTCGCGGCCCTTTACGAGCGGCACGTCGACCGCGTATACCGGCACGCTTTCTACTACATGGGTGCTCGGGCCGATGCTGAGGACGTCGCGCAGCAGACGTTTCTACGAGCGTGGCAGGCTATCGGTCGATATCGACGCAGCGACGCGCCAATCCTGGCCTGGTTCCTCACCATTGCGGGTCGCACCGCTATCAGTCAACTTCGACGCGCGCGAGAGCTTCCCGGCGACCTCAGTCAACGGGAAGAGCCCGCGGATGACGATCCGCAGGACCTGATCGCGCGACGGGACTCCTGCGATCACGTACGTGAGGCCGTGTTGCAGCTAAGCCCGGATCGACAGCAGGTGATCGTGTTGCGCTTCATCGAGGGGCTGTCGATCGCCGAGGTCGCCGCGGCGCTTGGCAAGACGGAGAACAACGTATCGGTGGTGCAGCACCGCGCGCTCAAGGACCTGCGGCGCAAGCTGAGCACGAAACGGCCGAATCTGGAGCCCCGATCACGGGTGATGCAAACGCTACGTGACGTCATCGTTCGCACGACCGGTTCGGCCTGATCCGCATTCCCAGCCCGTCCAGGTGCACTGAATCGATGTACACAATCTGAGTAGCCGTCCGTACTTCGGACGGCTCTTTTTTGCCCAAGTTAGTGCGACGTTACCGTCTTCATCGTTCCCAAATTCCATGTTAGGCTGACTCCACGAGCTGAATCAGAGGAGCCATCGCGCTGCTGACGAACGGAGACATGCGTACGATGTCCGCTAACGTCTGGGACGCCGTGGTAATTGGGGGTGGACACAACGGCCTGGTTGCCGCCTGGTACCTGGCGGACGCCGGATTGAAGGTGTTGGTGCTCGAGCGTCGCGACTTCGTCGGTGGCGCGGCGATTACCGAAGAACTATGGCCCGGCTACTCGGTACCAACGTGCTCTTACATCTGCTATCTATTGCAGGCGAGAGTGATCGACGACATGGACCTGCGCGAGCATGGCTTCGACGTCCATCACCTCAGCCCCGGATCATTCACGCCGTTTCCAAGCGGGCGACGCATGCTTGCCTGGGACGATGACCAGCAGGCATCCGCTGAATTGCGCGCCTTCTCGGAACACGATGCCGATGCCCTGCCCCACTATCGCGCCTATCGCGAGCGGCTGGCGGGCATCTTCTATCGCTGGTTCCTTACTCCTCCACCATCTTTGGCGGAGATGACGGCTGAAGTCGCTGGCACTGATGACGAGCCACTGCTCGAGCGGCTGCTGTTCGGTTCGGTCAGCGATCTGCTGAACGAGTTCTTCGAGTCGGACGAGGTCAAGGGCGGCCTGACGATGGCCTGGGATGCTGGCGATCCGGATGCGCCCGGCAGTCTCCTCTCCGGCATTTTTCCGGCAATCGCCCAATTCACGCCAGACGAGAACTACGGCATCGTCGTCGGGGGCATGGGCGGCATCACCAGAGCCATGCGGCGCTCAGTCGAAGCCAAAGGCGTCACCGTGCGCACCGGGGCCACGGTCGATCGAATCTTGATCGAGGATGGCAAGGCCGTCGGCGTGCGGCTCGAGAATGGTGAAGATATTGCTGCGAAGGTCGTCCTGTCGAATGCGGATATCAAGCGGACGTTTCTGCATATGGTCGCCGCGGAGTCGCTCCCGCCGGAGTTCGTTCGCGCCGTGGACCGTTTGCAAACCCGAGCCGCCTACTTCAAGTTCCACGCGGCATTGGAGGACCTGCCTGATTTCTCCACCTATTTCGGTAGCGAGTACGATCCACGCATGCTGGCGCAGATCAAGATCTGTCCCTCAATGGACTACTACCGCAAAGCCTGGGACGACGCGGTGCACGGCCGTATCACTGACTCTCCAGTGATGTCGGTACAGATTCCGAGTGTCTACGATCGCACGTTAGTGCCGAATGGTGGACACGTCATGTCGATCTGGGTCCAGTACGCGCCGGTGAAGCCGAACGGTGGAGAGTGGACCGCTGAGCTTGCCCGTCAGGCAGGCGAGATGCTGATCGACACGCTCGCGCAATATGCGCCGAACATTCGCGAGGTGATTCGCGATTGGGTCTGCTTTACGCCCGCAGATATCGAGCGGCGAGTCGGGATGACTGACGGCAATATCCGCCATATCGACATGATCGCCGGACAGTTACTCAATCAGCGACCCCTTCCCGGGTGGAGCGACTACCGCACACCGATCGAGAATCTCTACCTGTGTGGCGCCGATACGCATCCCGGTGGCGAGGTCACCGGAGCACCCGGACACAATGCGGCCCACGCCGTACTCGCGGCGCTCCCGGGAGCGTGACGCTCGGAATTCGGCGGTGAATCGCGGTTTTTCAATGCCGAATTAACCATCGCGCAAAGTCGCGCGCAATTAAGGAGTTCAAACGCGATCTGCTTCAATCCCTGCGTCTGCGGTTCGCCATGGTGCCGACCCTTTCCCGATGCTATCATCCTGCGCAGTCACAATCGTGCTTGAAGTAGAAGATGGAAAGCTGGCCCTATGACGCGATGGCACCCACGCTGGATCGCAGTTGGTGCGATCGCGCTCACTCTTGTGGTCGTTGCCACCTATGCAGGGCTAGCCGTCTACAAGGCGTACGACTACACCAACACCCCGAGACAGAACACCAGCGCCATCTTCCCCCCCAATGATGGACTTACCTATCAGGATGTGAGCTTCCCCTCAGCCGCCAGTGATGGTGTGACGCTCAGTGGCTGGTGGGTGCCGAATGCAGGATCGCATCGAGTGGTGATCCTGGTGCATGGCCGCTACGCCAATCGAATGCAGATGCTGCCACTGGTCAAACCGCTCTGGAGTCAGGGCTACAACGTTCTACTATTTGACTTGCGCGCCCACGGCAAGTCGACCCATACCGAAAGCACCTACGGGATCAAGGAGCAGTGGGACGTGATTGGTGCGGCGCGGTTCGTTCAGGGCAGGGGCTTTGGCAAGCAGTCGATCGGGGTGATCGGCTGGAGTCTTGGCGGTGCCAGCACGTTGATGGCGCTGGGAAGTTCCAACGATTTCGCTGCCGCGGTGGCCGATTCGTCGTACGCAAACTCTGCCCCGCTGCTGGCGCGGAATCCGTTGCAACCTGGATTGCGATTGGCCATGAAATGGGTACGGGGCGTCGATCTGAGTCAGGCTGACCCGGCGGAATCGATCCGTGGGTTGCAAGGGCCGCAGCATCATGCTCATTCACGGGGCCGAGGATGCCCAGGTGCCAATGTCGCAGGAGACATTACTGGAGCAATCCGGTGGATCCAGCGTTCGTCAGGTCTGGAACGTTCCAGATGCAGGACACGTCGGCTCGTTCGCCGCTCATCCGGACGAGTACATGCAGAAGGTGACCGCCTTCTTCAACGCGGCATTACAGTAACAACCGGACGGCCGAGGTGGGTTGAGACACCCCGACTAAACACGTCATGGTTGGTTCGTAGGGGAGCAGTTGGTCTGCTCCCGCTTTGCATGCGCTGAGATAGCACCCGGTATCTGTCGAATCCGTTACTCCGACATGATCCAGGCATCGATAGTTCGCCACCCGGCGTGATTTATGGAGATGGATCAATTAGCCCGGTGATGCACCCACGATCCCCCGGCGCTAATAGTCATTGACGAATTGATTGGGTGCGATGGCGCCTGACGCGCGGGGCTGAAGCCGCCGCGCTGACCTCATCGAAGCCTGCTCAAGCAGGCTAAGTCATTACGATATCGGGAACATATATTTCTTGATAGTATGCAGACAGCATGATATTCAGCCCCTCGGGGTACCCGCTTGCGGGTCGGGCTTCGTCTCAATAGCCCGGCGAATCTATTTCCGGGCAATCGTGGATGCATCAACGGGCTAATTGATCCATCCCAATAATTCTCGGGGGCCCTTGGCCGCATTACCGAATTCAATGATCAACATCCGTCATCCCCCGGCGCATGAGGCGCCCGCGTGCCGAAGCAATTCCTCAATCACCGCCGACAGGTGTATCGCGGGAGGAGCTTGCCTCCTCCCGCACCGTTGGCGGAGTCAATCGTCGTTACGCATGCATCTCGTGACCCTGCTTGGCGTCGTATGACAGGACGAGTTTCTCCTCGTCCGACTTGCGCGTCTCGACCCAGACGCGCCGCCCCCAGAGCTTGTTGATGTACTCCATGGTCTTTTTGGCGTAGTTCATGTCAAGCGTCTGGCCGTCCCATGAATGGCGCAGGTAGAGCTCACGGTTGCCGTGGTAGTCGCCGTCCTCGACGTAGATGACCGGGATGCCGTGATTCGACATCTGAGTGACGAGTCGCTGGCGCACGTCCTCCCAGCTCTTGTCGACGATGACCAGTTCGTCGCCGACTCGCTGATAGAGATACAGGTCCATGTCGTTGACCAGTTCCTCCGTCAAGTAGTTGCGGATCAGCGACACGTCGCTCTCGGTCTCGCGCACCTCGAACAGCTTGGTTCGTCCATCTTCCCCAGCATCATTGGCGCGACGTTCGATGTCCTCCAGAATCCGGAATCCGACGTGATATGGATTCAGATTCCGCCTTGATGGCTGAAGAATGCTGGAATGAAGCTGAGCGAACTCGACGTACTCATCCTCGGTCAGATCGAGCTCTCGCATGATGCGCGAATGCCAGTACGATGCCCATCCTTCGTTAATGACCTTGGTCTGCATCTGCGGATAGAAGTAGAGCATTTCGGAGCGGACGATCGAGACGATGTCACGCTCCCAGTCGTCGAGTCGTGGTGATTGCTCGATGATGAAGAGGAGCACGTCGTGCAAAGGGCGGCTAGGACGCAGTCTGTTCGGCTTCGTGGTCGTTGCCACGTCCTCCGGCTCGGAATCGCTATCCAGCCGCCAGAGATCGTCATAGTCATCCGTTCGCGCCTTCGGCTTGACTCGCTCGCCGCCCTGAGCGTCGGCCCGCTCGGCGTAGGGATCGACGTGCTGCTGAATCGATAGGACCGCGTCGAGTACCTTCTCGACTTCATCGGTGCCATGTTCGAACTCGTAGCTGCGAATGCGCTCGGCGTTGAGCGACATCGTGTCGACCATGCGTCGCGACGTGCGCTTGAAGTAGGCGTTGTTGGCGAAGAAATCGCTGTGGGCTAGCACGTGTGCCGCGACCAGCTTGTTCTGCAGGATGTCGTTCGTTTCGAGCAGGAACGCGTAGCACGGGTTGGTGTTGATGACGAGCTCGTAGATCTTGCTCAGGCCGTAGTCGTACATCATCTTCTGGACCTGATAGGCCTTGCCGTGCGTCCAGTGGGAGAAGCGGCCGGGCATGCCGTACGAGCCAATCTCGTACAGCACGGTGGCCGGAACGATCTCGAAGTGGGTCGGGAATGGTTGCAGCCCGAGCGACTGTGCCACATCCCAGATGTGCTCGATGCCCGCTTCGAGCTCGCGCGTGTATTGCTCCATATCACGATCAAGCACGGGTGCTCACCTCCGCTCCGAAGAATCCGCGCAGCGCGGGGTAGACGTCCGCCTTGTCGCCGATGGTGACCGAGACGAACTTGGGGTTGTTGATTCGCTCGAAGGTGTGCATGAGCGTGCTCTGATAGGAGTAACGTCCCTGGCGGATCTCGCCATAGCCGAACTGATTGCACTGGTCGACGAGTTGGCTGGTCAAGTTGAGGCAGAGCTCATTGTCGGACGGCCAGTTGTCTCCGTCAGAGAAGTGGAATGGGTAGATATTCCAACGCGCCGGAGCGTAGCGCTCCTGCAGCAGGTCGAGCGCGAGTTGATAGGCGGAACTCGCCTTTGTTCCGCCGCTCTCCCCGCGTGTGAAGAATTCCTCCTCGGTCACCACCTTCGCCTCGGTGTGATGGGCGATGAAGACGATTTCGACGTTGTCGTACTTGGTGCGAAGGAAGCGGACCATCCAGTAATAGAATGCGCGGCTGATGTACTTCTCGAAGGTTCCCATCGAACCGGAAACGTCCATCATGGCGATGACGACCGCGTTCGATTCGCGCTGAATGTCCTGCTCCCAGGTCTTGAAGCGTAGGTCGTCGTTCTGCAATTGGCCAAAGTGCGGCACCCCTCGCTTGGCGTTACGCTTGATGTTCTCGCGGATGGTGCGCCGCTTGTCGAGATTCGAGAACGGTCCGCTCTTGCGGATGTCGGTGAAGCGGACGGCGGGTGATTCGAGCTCCTGCAGCCGCTTCTCTTCGAGGTTGGGTAGGCTGAGATCCTCGAAGATCATCCCCGAGAGCTCTTCCATGGTCATCTCGGCCTCATAGTAGTCGACACCGGGCTGATCGCCGGCCGTCTGTCCCTGGCCGGGACCCGGCTTCTGACCATATCGTTCCAGTACGTCGCCGACTTGAGACTTCCCGTCTCCCTGACCAACCTGTTGTTGGTCGTTGGGGTCGAAGCGGAAACGATATTCATCCAGCGTGCGAATGGGGACCTTGACGACCTTTTTGCCGTCATTGGTGATGATGGACTGTTCGCTAACGATATCTGCCAGGTTCTCGCGAATGGCTTCCTTCACCTTTCGCTTGTGGCGTGCTTGGTCGATCGCTCCTTTCCGGTGCAGCGACCAGTCTTGATGCTCGAGTGTGACGGTGAACATGTGACGTATACCTCGTTGCTTCTTCGGTCTTATCCCTAGCGGTTGAGCAGGGAGCCAACGTACTTCAGGAGTTCATTGGCGCAGACAGGGCAGTAGTCGTGCTCGCTGACGAGCCGGTCGACGACCTCATTGATGCGCCGCAATTGATCGGCATCCGGCGTCTTGGTCGACGTGGTGATCTTCACCACGTCGCGCAGATCGACGAACAGCTTCTTCTCGATCGCCTCTCGCAGGCGCTCATGTGACGTGTAGTCGAAGGTTTGGCCGCGACGCGCCAGCGACGAGATGCGGATCAGAATCTCTTCACGGAACTGCCGTTTGCTGTTCTCGGAGACGCCGATCTGCTCCTCGATCGAGCGCATCAGTCGCTCATCGGGATCGACCTCTTCTTCCGTGATCGGGTCGTGGACTTTCGTTTTGTTGCAGAAGGCCTCGACGTTGTCGAGGTAGTTGTTCAGCAGTGTGCGTGCCGACTCCTCGAAGGAGTACACGAAGGCCTTTTGCACCTCGCGCTTGGCCATCTCGTCATACTCGCGGCGGGCCTCGGCGACCAGGTTGAGCAGGTGCTCGTATTGATCGCGATCGATGCTGGTGTGCTGCTCGAGGCCGTCACGCAGCGAGCGGAGCGCGTCGATGGAGTTGATGCAGCTAATGCCGTCGCGCACTAGCGCGTTGGAGAGCCGGTTGATGACGTAGCGCGGGCTAATGCCGTCCATGCCCTCGCGAATAGCCTCGTCCTGTAACTCTTTGACGTCCTTCGGCGTGAACCCCTCAACTGCCTGACCGTCGTAGAGCTTGAGCTTCTTGGTCAGGCTCATTCCGGCCTTCTTGCTCTCCTCCAACCGCGAGAGGACGGCGAACGTGGCGGCCGTCTCGAGCGTGCCCGGAGCGATGTGCACGTCCCGAATCGCGCTCTGCTTGAGCAGCTTCTGGTAGATCTTCACCTCATCGCGAACTCGCAGGTTGTACGGGACTTTGACCAGGATGATGCGGTCCTGGAGCGCCTCGCTCTTCTTGTTGCCGACAAACGCGTTGTATTCGTGCTCGTTGGTATGGCTGACCACCACCTCATCGGCGTAGATCATCGAGAAGCGGCCGGTCTTGATGTTCTGCTCTTGCGACAGCGTCAGCAGCACGTAGAGAAAGCGCTCATCGGTCTTGAGCATCTCGATGAACTCAACGAGACCGCGATTGGCGATGTTCAGCTCACCATCGAAGCGATACGCCCGCGGATCGGATTCGGTGCCGACCTCACCGATCGTCGAAAGGTCGATCCCACCGACGAGCTCGGAGATGTCCTGCGACTTCGGATCGGATGGGGTGAAGGTGCCGATACCCAGCCGATGCTTCTCCGAAAAGGAGACACGCACCACTGGTACGTCCTCCTGGCGGCCGCTGAAAGGTTTGCCAGGCTCGCTCCAGGGGTGATAGTCGCCCTGCTCCGGATGCTCGAGCTGGTAGCGGCACCAGGGGCAGAGTTCGCCCTCGATGTAAACCCCGTACTCGCGGGTCAGTTCATCACGGATCGACTCGGGAACCAGATGAAGTGGCTCTTCATGCATTGGGCAGCCGCGAATGGCGTAGACCGCTCCACCGTCGGTTCGGCTGTAGCGCTCTAGACCACGCTTCAGCATGGTGACGATGGTCGATTTGCCGCCGCCGACCGGGCCCATCAATAGCAGAATGCGCTTGCGGACCTCGAGTCGCTGGGCCGACGAGTGAAAGTATTCGACGATCTGCTCAAGCGATTTATCGATGCCGAAGATCTCCCCATCGAAGAACTTATAGCGCGTCTGTCCTGTTTCGGTCTCGTCGGTTCCCTTATTGATGATCATGGTGTAGAGGCGCGCGTGCGACAGTTGCGCCACGCTTGAATTGTGGGTGACGATGTCGAAGTAATCGGCGAAGGTTCCTTCCCAATCCAGCTTTTGCTCTTCCGCGCGATATGCGCCAAGTCGTTCCAAGAGATCCATGGGTTCTGATCCTTACTGCAGCGTGCCAGTGATGCGTCTAATGCGCCTGGCGACTATCGACGATGGTGCCCGCTCAAAATCATTGTCTCGAGGGACCTGACCTCCCGGATGCGTCCGGAAGCGGCGTTGGGAGGTAAGCCGAATCACGTTGGTAAACACCCCAAACCGCCCAACATCGTCCTGTCTGGGCGATCGAAGAGACCAGCGTCTCCGACCAGTATCCATCACGATTGTTTGTGGTTTGGTTGGGAATGTCTGAACCAGCCGAGCGAGCGTGATTCAGATCAGATAGGACCGGGGCTCTCGCCCGAACAGCGACCGTTGTCGAATCCGACGTCTGATCGATTCGGGATCCCGGCGCTCCTGCCACCGGCGAGTTCCCCGGATCACGACAGCCAATTCAATGTTCGTCGCGCGCGGTGGCGGACTTCGCGTGCCTGCCCGAACGCTTCGGGTTCGGCGTTCAATGCGGTAAAACCGGTGACCGTCTGACAGTCAGTGAATCGCGACTGACCACGTGTGAGTCGGAGTGACGGCGTCGACGCCAACGATGCGCCAACCCATCGGTCGACTCGCTGCGTGAACCTGCAGGTCCGAATATGTCAATCAGTAGCCTTGTGTTACCTAAACGTACGCACTCGGGCCAGGTTTCGGATTTCTGCTCGCCTCCACCCAGGACCAAAGTACTGGTTGAGCCGATGACCGTTTCCTGCAGTCTCCACGCATGCCTGCAGGCAATGCGGCCGAAAAATGGTGCAACGATCCCAAAGTTTCGTTCGACGGAGATCGTAGTTCTTCGGGCCGGTCGAGGGTCGTTGCGTTACGAAATAGGAGGGTGTTTCACACCGGAATCAGTGGAACTATGGTGACCGGCATACCACGCTACCATTCTTGCCGGGAGCCCTCTGGCCCGGCGAAAACTGTTCGCCCGACCGTTATGATGAGTGCTCTTGGTTGAACCCTACTCAAAAATCGTGCCGCGAAGCGGAATCCGTTGTGGACTCGCCGTTGCTGCGGTATGGTCGATCGTCGGACGTGTGCGATCCCGGCGTTTCGAGCTCGTGTGGTGGATTGCAACTGGCGATAGCTCTCGTGACGCGAATTCGATGGATACCGCTGATCGTCACTGAGAGCGGTTACGCGATGGCCAGTCGCTGGAGAGGAGTGCTGATGGGACGCTGGAAAGACGGGGCACAGTGCGCGGTCATGCTGACCTTCGACGTCGACGGCGAGACACTCTGGCTGGCAGGTGATCTGACCAATCTGGACAAGCCCGGGTTGCTCTCCATGGGCACGTACGGTGCGCGCGTTGGGGTGCCGCTGATCCTCGATCTGCTCAAGGAGAACGACCTGCCCGCCACCTTCTTCGTTCCGGGCTGGACAGCCGAGACGCACGCCGACATGATCGGCGTCATTCACAGCCAGGGACATGAGATCGCGCATCACGGCTATCTACACGAAGAGCCCACGAGTCTGTCCCGTGATGAAGAGGAAGCGGTGCTGCACAAAGGTCTGGCGGCTCTCCGAACGATTACCGGTAAAGACCCGGTTGGCTATCGATCCCCTGCCTGGGAGTTTTCCGACAACACCATCTCGCTCCTTCACGAGCACGGATTCAAGTACTCGTCGAACATGATGAGCCACTTCATTCCCTGGCAGCATGAAGAGACACATGTGATCGAGCTGCCGGTGCAGTGGGTGCTCGACGACGCGCCCTATTTCCTCTTTCGGCCATCTGGCCCGTCGCGACCGATCCAGCCGGCGGCGGTTGCCTATCAATCCTGGACGGAGGAGTTTCGCGGCATCTACCGGTATGGCGGATTGTTCAATCTGACGATGCACCCGCAGTTCAGTGGCCGACCGGGCCGCCTCCAGATGCTGCAGCAGTTGGTCGACTACATTCGGTCATTCCCGGATGTCTGGTTTGCCACCGGATCGGAAATCGCCGACTATTGGGCGCAACACGTGGCCGAACATCCCAACGACAATCAGCCGGGCAAACTGGACCAGTAGATCCTGTTGGTCCGCTCGTCAAACCGTCAGTTCGCGGTGGTCGCGACCATCTCCTCGAACCAGGTCGCGACCGCATCCGAATCCTTGCGTTCCTCCGGAATCTGCTCCCAGATCTCCTCGAAGTACTCGCGGAATTTCCAGACCAGATCGGGACGGGTCGCGCGAAAGGCGATGCCCGGTTCCTGCTCGATGAACGATCCTGGATCGCGCCGCACGTGGACCATTGCCTGCTTGCCACCCTTGACCAACAGCCCAAACGGAATGTCGTCGTCGATCAGTCCGACGTGGAAGTTTGGCAACGTTCGGAGCGCGCGAACCAGATCGCTGACATGCTGGTGGACGAGATTCGACTCGACCTCGACTCCAATGCCCCAGTAGCCCGAGTCGATGTAGCGCCGAATCGCTGAGAGTGGATAGACGGTGCGCGACTCGAAGCGCTCGACGCTCTGCGTGACTGCGGACTGCAGCGTCTGCGCCCAGCGATGCACCAACATGGGACTGTTCGGCTGCGAGGCGAAGATGGAGCGAAAGATGTCCAGCGGATTGATCTGCCCACCGTTGGGTGTCGTGACGCTTAGCAAGCGATCCGACAGCACCATTCGATCACCTGGCAGTTCTTCCATCTGGGTCAGGACCCGGCAAAACGTCTCGACGTCCAGACCGAACTTCGGAATGCCCGAGAGAATCTGCCCGATCGAGTTCGCCACACCTTGTCCCAGGATCTGATCCACCAGTTCCTGCTCGCGCACTGGACTGGCACCGTTGGCGACCGTCAGCCAGCGGAGAGCGTCGACCAGCGCGGCCTGCGCCTCATAGCTGAGCGACGCCAGCGCTGGAACGACCTCCGGTGACATGTCGACTCTATCCAGCATCTCTCGCAATTGCTGCTCAGTCTGTGACGACGCCTCTTGATACGACGCGAAATAGTTGACGTCGACTCCCAGGGCGGCCGAAAGACTGATGAGATTCTGCAATGAGACATCGGCTCGTCCCTGTTCGATTCGCGAGATCAAGGAGGACGAAACTCCAGATTGCCGACCCAGGTCCCCGAGGGTCAGTCCTTCGCGCCTGCGCAGTGCACGTAGCGCAGGACCGATTCGCTGCCCGGCTCCACGACCGCGCCGGGTGCGATGCTGATTCCGTTCCATGAATTCCCCCGTGAATTCCCCTGCCCTGAACGTCCGTCAGGGCTTGTCTGAACTCCAGATTGAGCTCAGCGCCTTCCCCTCTTATCGATATCCGGCAATTGTTCTTCGAGCCAGTTCGCTATTCGTTCCTGGTCCTTTCGTTCGGCTTCCAGCCGATCCCACAGTTCATCGAAATGCTCGCTGAAGCGTCGCACGCTTGACGGGCGCGAGAAACGGAGCGTGGTTCTCGCATGCTTGTGATGTTCGCCGAACTGATAGGCGCGAGCCGTCACCAAAACGTGATGCGTTCCTTTGATGCGATAGGTCAGCGGAAACGGATCTTGTGCCAGTCCGAGCTGAAAGCGCGAACGAGTGCGCAAGAGCTCGATGATGGCTACCAGGTGTTCCTGTACGAGCTCAGCGGGCACGACCAGATTGGGCGCGCGCTCGCCGGTCCGTATGTAATGTTCCAGACGCTGTGCCGGAATGATGGTGCGAGATTCGTAATCTTGCAAGGTGACGTCGAGCGCGCTCCGACGTGTCTCGGCCCACCACTTGAGCAACATCGGATTCGGCGGCTCCATGCCATAGTTGGCGCGGAACAGGAAGAGTTGATCGATCGGGAGGCTGACGGGACTCATTGGCAGGCGGTCGGTCACGATCCTTCGTGATCCCGGCATCTCTTCGAACTCGACGGATGCGCGCAGGTGATCGGCGGGCGTCAGTCCGAAGGCCGTTACGGCCGAGAGGATCATCGGGATAGAGCGTTCCAGCCCGTCGCGCGCGATGACATTCTCGATGTCCCGTAGCTGCGCTCGCCGTTCGTCCCTTGACGGCAGTCTGACCTGCAGTGTCTCGATGAAGAGTGAGCGCGCCGATGGATCCAGCGCGAAGAATTCCTGCCAGTTCTCCTGCGGAATGCGGAGATCTTCCAGCAGTGTCTGAAGTTGTACTCGCTGCTGGAACATGTCGCACGCGCGAGTGTAGATTTCCTCGTTGGTGATGCCGAGTGCCGCGGCGATGCGCTCCAGCGTTGCGTCGTCAGGATAGCTGTCTCCGCGCTCGACACTCGCCAGGCGTGAAAGCGGAATCTCGGATTCCCGGGACAGGCCAGTACGAGACAGCTTGCGCGCCTGGCGCAGCTCTCTCACCACGGCTCCAATGGAGGCGCAGTACTCAGAATTCTGAGATTGAGTCGAGAACCCGGTCATCACCGCCTTGTATTGCTTCCACACTGAGTGCGCAACTTCCCGTCAGCAGGTTCAAAACTTACCACGAACTTTGTCGTTATGTCGCGAAAGGGCAGTTCCAGTCAGTTTCATTCTGGCTCCGCCGGATGACCAGCCAGCCCGCGAACGGCCAGCGCATTCGGCTGCTCGTCAGGCTGAAGTCTCGGACGCCGCCAGAACCGACGCCGGAGTGTCGCTTGACACGTCCAGGGGAGCGTGGTTTCTGGAAGCGTTGTCCGTTTAATGTCCGACGTGAAATGGGTTTCGACGACTTGAATGAGCACCCGTCTGATGGGAAGGATCGAGACATGACAGCTGAGAGACGAGCAGAGCGGGAATCAGCTTTGATTGAGGCGGTATCGGCAGACGAACTGATGAACTCGACCAGGTCGATCGCACAGTGGGTGCGACTATCCGGGACCGAGGAGGAGGCAAAGGCCTTCGACTGGATTGAGCAGAAGCTCAAGGATTACGGACTGGAGACGCATCGCTACTCCCATCCGGCGCTGGTCTCCTGGCCGGAATCGGCCTCGCTCGAACTGATAAGTGACCGTGGGACGGAATCAATCGATTGCGCCACCCACGCCTTTGCCACCTCTACGGCTGCTGATGGGATCGAGGGGGAGTTGCTGCCAGTTGGCGCTGCGACCTCCGAGAACCTGCGCAAGTTCGACCTGCGCGGCAAAATCGTACTGATCGACGGAATCATCTCGGGTAACGTGAACCAGCTCGTCGAGCAGGCTGGTGTCGCCGCCGCGATCTGGATTGCCGGTGACCGCCTGCACGAACGAGGGCTGGACCCGATCTGGGGTACTCCGACGCCAGAGACGGCTCATCTGCTGCCGACAACGCCTTCAATTTCCGTTCGGGGCGTCGAAGGAGCGAAGATTAAGGCCGCACTTGCACAGGGTCCGCTGCGCGTCAGGATCAAGACGCGCGTCTATCAAGATTGGCGCACACTTCCGCTGTTGACCGGCGACCTGCAGCCGGGCGCCGATGATGCCGAATCCGATCGCTTCGTCCTCTTCAGTGGTCACGTCGATTCCTGGTATTACGGCGCGATGGACAACGGCACCGCCAACGCCACCATGCTAGAAGTGGCGCGTATCCTGTCGCAGCGGCGCGATGCCCTGAGGCGCGGCCTGCGCGTCGCGTTCTGGTCGGGCCATTCGCACGCTCGCTACGCCGGATCCGCCTGGTACGCCGATAACTTCTGGCACGACCTGCACGACCACTGTGTGGCGCATGTCAACGTCGATTCGGTTGGCGGCAACGGCGCGACGGTTTTGTCGCAGGGGAACACGATGTCCGAAGTGCGTGACTTCGTGAGTGACATCATCGAACAAATCGCCGGGCAGGAACTGGCGAGGCGACGCTATGGTCGGTCTGGCGATCAGTCGTTTTGGGGTCACGGTATTCCGGCGATGTTGATGTCTCTGTCGGAGCAGCCAGCTGAGAATGCCGATCCGCTGCTGCTGGCACTGCACCAGCAGATCAGTGGTGGTGGCGGCGCGGGTGGCGGTTTGGGTTGGTGGTGGCACACGCCCGAGGACACCGTCGACAAGATAGATCCTGACTTCCTCAAGCGTGACGCGACGATCTACACGTTGATTCTCTATCGGCTGTGCTCGACCCGCGTGCTCCCCTTCCATTTCGGGGCTGTCGTCGATGACATCCGAGCGGTAACCCGCGGCATTCAGGATAAGGCCGGCGAGCACTTCGATCTGTCTCCAGTGTTGGAGCAAATCGATGCTTTGAGCTCGGCGATTGATGCGCTCGATCAGCATATCGACGACCTGCGCGGCGCAACGGCAGGCCCAAACCAGTTCACGGCGATCAATCGTGGCTTGATGGATATCAGCCGTGCGCTCATCCCAGTGGATTACACCCGAACGGGCATGTTCGATCATGATCTGGCGGTTCCAACCCAGCCGCTTCCGGCGCTCCAGCCAGCGATCCTGCTGGCGGGCATGGACGCGAATTCGGCGGACTACCAGTATCTGCGCACTCGTCTGGTGCGCGAGCGCAACCGGGTGGTTTATGGACTCAAGCTCGCGACTCGCGCCGCAAACGAAGCCGTCGCGCGATCCGCAGAGGCTTAGCTGGCGTTTCGAACGGGGAGGATGAATCCATGGCGATCGAGTTGACGGATCGGGTCGCGATCGTGACTGGCGCGGCTCAGGGCATCGGCGCCGCCACCGCACGCAAACTGGCCGAGCGGGGCGCGAAGGTGGTCGGAGTTGACATCGAAGCGGACAAGCTTCAGCAGGTCATGCAGGAGATCGGTGGCAAGGCGATCGTGCTTGACGTTACCGACGCGGATGGCGATCAGCGCCTGGTCGAGCAAGTACACGGTGAGTTCGGCCGGATCGACGTGCTGGTGAACGTGGCCGGGGGCGTACTGGATGCCGGGCGCGGCATCGATGCCCTGACCATCGACGCCTGGCACCGGGTCATCGCGCTCAACATGCACGCGCCTCTATACCTGGCCAAGGCAGTCGCGCCGATCATGAAGGCTCAGCATGGCGGCCGAATCATCTCGGTCGGGTCGGGTGCGGGAAGGAGTCACAGCCGCACGGGGGTCATTCCATACGCGGCCGGGAAGGCCGGGCTCATGGGTCTAATGCGCCAGTTGGCGGTCGATCTCGCGCCGCACGGTATCACCTGCAACACGGTGTCGCCGGGGTTCATCCTGACCGAACGCGGGACAGTCGACTGGGCGCGACGCAGCCCGGAACAACAGGCCAAAGAGATGGAGACGATTGCCATCGGCCGTCTCGGTGAGGCACGAGAGATCGCCGACGTCATCGCCTTCGTCGCTTCCGATGAGGCGAGTTACATTGTCGGCCAAACGATCATGGTCGACGGAGGGCATTGGATGTTCTAAGGATCGGTCATCGATTCAATCACCAGCCACGCTCTCTCGTGCCGCGAGGCTGCGACCGGCACGAAAGAGCGCCGGATTGGTCATGACGATCAAGACGATGAGCACCAATCCAACTGATCCGGTGCCAGTCAGCGTGGCAGTGGCGCCGATCCATGAGCTGAGCGCTCCCGAGAGGAGAATGCCAAGTGGCGTGCAGCCGATGGCCATGGCCAGAACGCCCAGGGCGCGAGCACGATATTGCGGTTCGACGGAGTTGATGATCAGCACCGGCTGCATGGCGCCGAAAGCGCCGAAGAATCCACCGGCCAGCACCTGCAGGCCCAGTGAGAACGCGAAATTATGCGAGAGGCCGAGGATGATCACCATGATCGTACCGAGAAAGGCGCCGCCCGCGAAGTAGCGACCGGCACGCGCAGGACGAGCCACGAAGACCAGGCTTCCCGCCACCACGATGGCGCCGAAACCCCCGATCCCTGCCAGAATTCCCATGCGCTGCGGCCCGACGTTGAGGATCTCACGCGCGATCACTGCGATGATCTGCTGATAGGGAAAGACCAGGAGGTTCATCACCACCGTGATGAGGAGCACGCCGCGTATCAACGGGATGCGCACCGACGTGCTAAATCCCTGGCGGATGAGATACAGCAGCGACACAGTCTCACGTCGGCGTGCCAGGTCATCGCGATACCCCCGCCGAACGTTGAGGATTGCCACCGCACCATACGCGTAGGTCGCGGCCAGTACCGAGTAGGCGAGCCAAGCCCCGCCGGCTGCGAGCAGCGCGCCCGCGAAGATCGTCGCCACGATCTTGCTTCCCTGCATCGTCATGGCTTCCAACGACATCGCGTTTCCGGAGAGCTCGGGCCGGTTCATCTCGGAGATCAGCGCCCGTCGCGTTGAGAAATCGGCCGCCCAGCCGCAGCCGATTAGGCCGCAGCACAGGCAGATCGTCGCCAGATTGGCGCGATCCGCCAGGAAGAGGAGGGCAAGCGTCAGCGAAATGATCATGCCGCCCAGTTGCACCGCCAGCAACAGGGTCGTACGACGAACACGATCGGCGACTGCGCCGAGCGCCAATCCGAATACGAGCATGGGAAGAGTGCGACGAGAAGCCGAACAAGCCAACATCGAAAGCTGAACCAGTCGTGGTGAGGACAACCCAGCCGGTGACGACGATCTCGATCCAGTAAGCGTTGTAGTAGCCGATGCCGGAGTACCAGAGGCGCCGGTAGGGTGTTACCGACATCAGCGAAGCGACGACGCTCCCGGCGATCCGTTCGAATCCGGACGCCTTCGACGACATCCCAGCCAAATCGATCTCACCACCCTGCTAGCGATTCAGTCACGCGCCTACGGTGCACACAGGCTGAATGCTAGTGCGACCCGACAACGAGGCGCAAGAGGAGCTTGAGTCATCGACCGCTTGCCGCGTGATCCCCTTGCCGGTACGATGCCCTCAACGTCTGGCGAAGAATGACGAAGCAACTGCGTGAGGGGTATCAGTGACCTTCTCGGTCATGGGCTACGACCCGATCAATGGTGACGTGGGGATGGTTATCAGCACCTGGGCGCTAGCGGTTGGCAGTCGCGTGCCAAACGTGGAAGCGGGCACAGGCGCGGTAGCGTCGCAGGCCAACACCAATGCATCGCTTGGGCCCTTGGTGCTGGACCTGCTGCGATCTGGCGAGTCACCACGCGATGCGGTCGAGACAATCCTGGCGAGCGACTCCGCTCGGGATCAGCGACAGGTGGTTGCCATAGACACTCATGGTGAAGGTTTCGGCTGGACTGGCCAGACGACCAAGCCCTGGAGCGGGCACAAACTCGCCGAGAATGTTGTTGTCTTCGGCAATTTGATCGTCGGCGAGCGGGTGCTGGATGACGCCCTGCTGGCCTTCCAGACGGAGCCTGGCGAATTGCGCGACCGATTGATGGCTGCCTATCGAGCGGGCCAGGCCGCGGGCGGCGACGCGCAGGGGGTCCAATCCGCGGTGCTCAAGATCGCGCGGCTGGGCGCCTATCCCTTTATCGATCTGCGCGTCGACGATCATCCTTCCCCCATCGACGAATTGCATCGCCTGGCGTCGCTGGCCGAGCGGAGCATTGCCCCTCGCCTGCCCCAGCTCGAGCTGGCGGTGTTGGAGGATGCCAGATTGGGTCAGCCCGTGAGTGTGCGCATCACCTCCGCTGGCCGTCCGTTGGCCAGCATCGCCGTCTGCGCCAATCGCCGCATGCTCGGCATGACTGACATCTCCGGCGAGTTCCGCTTCACGCTGACCGAATCGGGCGACTATTACCTGGTGGCGGCTCAGCCGCCAACTTCGAGTCGGGCCGCGGCGAGCTATCAGTACATTCCAGCGACGACGTGGCTTCGGGTCGAGCCCTAAGAGACGTTTGCCGTGACGATTGAAGGGAAGCGCGGGATGGTCTACGAAGCCGAAGCTGGAGACATCACCCTCGCGTTCACCGGCGACGCAATGATCAACCGGCGCATGTCGACCTATCGCGAGCCAGCCTTTCTGGATCTCGTCGAGCTGTTGCGTGGTGCCGATGCGACCATCGCCAATCTGGAGCAGTGCTTCCACGAGTGGGAGATGGGCTATGGCAGCGTCAACAACTCCTCTTTTCAGGTCTCTCATCCCTCGAATCTAGATGAACTGAAGTGGCTTGGAATCGACGCGGTCTCCACCGCCATGAATCACGCCTGGGATTACGGTGAGGCTGGTTTGCTGGCGACGATGGAGAATTGCAAGCGTCATGGCTTGCCTCAGGCGGGATCAGGAGTGAACCTTGGCGAGGCCCGTGCTCCGGTCTTCCTCGATACACCGCGCGGTCGGGTCGCCTTCATGTCCGCTTCCGCGACAACCTGGGTGCCGGAAACCGCATTCGCTGGGCCAGGTCGTCCGGACTTCCCCGGCAAGCCGGGCATCAACGCGCTCCGCCACAAGACGACCTTTCTGGTACCTGATGCTGAGTTTGAAGCGATACGGCGTCTGCGTCATGGCTTGAAGCAAGATGAGATGCAACAGGCATCCCGGAACTTCCAACCGCATGCCGCGGCGCCAGAAGACGACGAGCGTGAGCTTCGGTTCATAGGGCAGATCTACCGCCGGTCCAATCATTTTGGCGTCGAGACGATCTGCCATCAGGACGATCTCAACGGTATCGGTTCCTGGATTCGTGGCGCCCAGAAGGCGTCCGATTTCGTGGTGTATGGTGTCCACTATCACGAAAGCGCCTTCTCGGGAGAGTTCCATGGTGGATCGCGCATCGGCCCACCCGACTTCTTGATGGAGTTCGCCCACTTTGCGTTAGACCATGGCTGCGACGCCGTCGTCGGCCATGGCTCGCATTTCCTGCGTGGTATCGAGCTGTATCATGGTCGCCCGATCTTCTACAGTCTGGGGAATTTCATCTTCGAGAACGAGACGGTTCAGCGCGTCCCGGCGCCCGCCTATTCGTCGCACAAGCTGGGCGATGATGCGACGCCCGGCGATTGGGGTCTGGCGCGCTCCGGTGGCGGTGAGTACGGGTTTGCCGCCGATCCGGTTTTCTACCGGACGGTCGTCCCAGTGTGTGATTTTACTGGCGGGAAGCTGAACGAGGTTCGTCTCTATCCGGTTGATTTGGGATTTGGTCGTCCGATGAGCCAGCGAGGCCGCCCGGTGCTGGCGTCGCCTGACGTGGCGCGAGAGATTTTCGACTGGCTGAGCGAGGTCTCGGCGCCGTTCGGCACGCATATTGAGGTCGAGGATTCCATTGGGCTGATCCGGCCGGAGGCGGGGTAGGTCGCCGGGCGGTCGTCTGCGACTTGCCAGGAACTCGTGGGTGAAGACAGACTGCTCCGTTGCGGGCGTGGTTGAGGGGCAGTTGGATGCTCTGCGATGAGTGGGCGGCGCGATAATCTCATCGCTTACGACCGAAGGCATGCCACGTAGGAAGAGAGTGCTGGTGGCTCTGACTCTTCCGGATGAACTCCTGCTCTCACAAATCTGGAACGCGCAGTGGCTTTCGTCGCCCCTGTCGCTGACAGATGGACGCGCGGTTCGCGTGGTCTATCGCGGCGTCTGGACGCACGGGTTGGGGCCAGACTTTTCGAACGCGCTGATCGACGTCGATGGAACTCTCCAACGAGGCGCCATAGAGATTCACCGGCGCGCTTCCGACTGGAACGCGCATGGCCACGAGCGCGATCCTGCCTACGACGTGGTGATGCTGCACGTGGTTTGGGAGAACGACCTGGATGTGCCGGTACGCCGGAATGACGGTGCGACGATTCCGACGTTGCTGCTGGCGGAGTCTTTGCCGGACGACGTTGGAGCATTCAAGAAAGATCCGTTGCTCCGGCCGCTCGGTGCCATCGGGTTCGATTTCTGCGCTCCCGTGACCGCGCGTGAATGGCCGGATCGACTGATCGAGGTATGGGAACGGGCCGGTGATGAGCGTATGCGCCGCAAATCGGAGAGCGTTGCGGCCCGTCTTGCGATTGAGACACCCGCTCAGACACTGTATGCCATGCTGCTGGACGCACTCGGCTACACCCGCAATCGGGATGGCATGCGCGCTGTCGCGGAGCGGCTCCCCTACGATCACCTTGACGCCCGTCTGCTTGGAGTGAGTGCTTCCCAACGTTTCGAACGAGCGACTGGGCTGCTCCTCGGCGTTGCCGGATTCTTACCGTTATCTCCGCGCGAGCAGGAAGTCGCCGAGATCGACGCCGGACAGCGAGATGCAGTGGAGCAGGCGTGGGAGCGACTGGGAAGCGCCTGGCATTCGATTACGGTTCCAGCGTCGAGTTGGAGCCTGGCGCGCGTGCGCCCGGCGTCACACCCGATTCGCCGCCTTCTGGCCATGGCCACCCTCCTCTCCCGTATCGAATCCGGTCTCATCGAGGATCTTTGCCGCCTTATTGCCCAGGACGATGCCCATGCGGCGTTGCAGCATTGGCTCACCCACGAGAATCCCTACCTTGGTCAGGCTCATGCTCATGAGATGATCGTCAACGTCATCGTGCCGTTTGGACTGGCCTATGGAGATCTGGTCGAGCAGGTCGATCTGCTCGATCGATCGATGCTGCTGTGGCGCGGCTTGGCTGCTGGTCGGGGCAACTCGCTGGTTACACGCATGGTCGATCAGGTCTGCGGCGAGCATCCTCTGCGCGTCACCAGTGGGCGCTCCGAGCAGGGATTGCTGCACCTGCATCACACCGGCTGTAGTCAGATGCGTTGTTTCGAATGCCCGGTGGCGCAGCTCGAGCTTATGTCGACGCAAAACCAATCCGCATGGACGGATGAACACTCGTCGTAGGGACGACGCGTGTCTGGCCTCCATCTACACCGCGGCGTCGTTTCACTTTCGTCGGTTGTTTGTCGTCCAGAGGTTGACGCGAGACTGGTGACGGTTCGATCCGCCATGTGATAGCGTTCCCCGGCAACGAGAGGGGCTGGTGGCCCTTGCGCGAGGGGGATGACCAGTGAAATCGACCGTCTCTGACACCGTGCGGGCGCCGGACGGGGAGCCTGCTGCCGACGTATCAGGCGAGCCGACCGGGAAGCTTTCGCTACTCTCGTCGCTCATTATCTACCGCGACTATCGCCAGCTCTGGATAAGCACGGTGCTGACCCAGATCGGCCAATGGATGCTGCAAATCACCCTCGGTTGGGTGATGCTAACGCTGACCGACTCGGCGGGCTACGTGGGCTTGATCGGTTTCGCGTCCGGCATCCCGTTCATCCTCGTGTCGCTGCCCGCTGGCGTGCTGATCGATCGTTACAACCGAAGAACGATCCTGATCGTGTGTCAGGCTGCCGCCGCGATCATCAGTCTCTGCCTTGCGCTGGTGGTCTCGATGGGCCACGTGCAGCCGTGGCAACTGCTGCTGGCGGCGTTCCTGAACGGATCCGCGCTGGCGATCAACAATGCCACTCGCCAGACCATGGTCCCATCATTTGTACGCCGAGAGCACCTGCAGAATGCCATCGCCGTGATGTCGGCCGGTCAGAACTCGACGCGCATCCTCGGACCGTCTCTGGGTGGTCCGGCCATCGCGCTGATGGGAGCGGCTGGCGCGCTCTATCTCCAGACTGGATTTCTCGTCGCCGCGTTGTTCACGACTTTGCTGCTGCCATCGGTACGATCCACCATTCGCACGCTCGATCTGCGCCGAAATCTGGCCGAAGGCGTCTCGTTTGTGCTGAAGAGTCCGGTGTTGAGCGGCCTGGTCGTGCTCGCTGCCATACCATCGCTGCTGATCTTCCCCTACGTTCAACTCTTGCCCGTCTTCGCTCGAGACATCCTTCATATCGGTGCGGATGGACTCGGGCTGCTCCTCTCCGCTGGAGGAACGGGAGCCGTGGTCGGCTCGTTAGTGGTCGCCGGCACGGTGAAGCTGCCGCGGCAGGGTCTGATCATGCTCATCGGAACGATGATCTACGTCTTCGTCGTGATCGCCTTTGCCTTTTCCACCTGGGTTCTGCTGACTGTCGTGCTCCTCTTCTTCTGCGGATTCCTGGGTTCGGCTTTCATGTCCCTCAACAACACCCTGTTGCACGTTCATCTTACCGACGAGATGCGTGGCCGTGTGATGGGGGTGTACACGCTTACCTGGGGGCTCTCGACGATCGGCGCACTGCCAATGGGATTTGCTGGGGATCAGATAGGCGTGCCGGCGGCCGTAGCCGCCGGTTCGGTGCTGACTGGTCTGGGCGCACTCTGGGTCACCATTCGCTGGCGTGAGCTACGCGCCAT
Source organism: uncultured Chloroflexia bacterium (assembly GCA_963782955.1). GTDB lineage: Bacteria > Chloroflexota > Chloroflexia > Thermomicrobiales > Thermomicrobiaceae > CALAGB01. Next base: position 541,164 of record CAWALJ010000008.1, read on the forward strand.
TTGAGTCCGTATCCTGTGAGAAGAGCTATTGGCGATCCTGCTGACCAGGAGGTCCTGGTGTCCACGAAGGCGGATCGCTGGCCGGGAACGACTCCATATTAGCTTCATTCACGATCTGCTCCGCCTGCACGGTATCGCGTCGTTGAATGCGGCCCTGCGCGAAGACGTCGAGCATTCGCTGGTTGAACGCCGGGATGTCGTTCGGATTTCGGCTGGTCACGATGCCGTCATCGTAGACGACCTCTCGATCGACCCAGTCGCCGCCCGAGTTGCGCACATCCGTCTGCAACGACGGCCAACTCGTGATTGTCCGCCCACGGGTCACGCCGGTCTCGACCAGCATCCAGGGGCCGTGGCAGATCGCGGCGATCGGCTTGCCCTCGGCGACCATACTCGAGACGAAGTCAACCGCCTCCGGCACCATGCGAAGTTTGTCAGGGTTCATCACGCCGCCAGGTAGCAGCAATGCGTCGAAGTCGGCCGGATTGGCCTTTTCGACGGTCTGATCGACCTTGATCTTTTCGCCCCAATCGGTGTGATTCCAGGCTTTGACCTCGCCGCTCTTCGGTGAGATGACGGTCACGATCGCGCCCGCGTCTCGGAGCGCCTTGGCCGGTTCGGTGAACTCGACCTGTTCCACACCATCGGTGAAGAGCGCCGCCACGCGCTTTCCCTCGAGTTGTTTTGCCATGTTTTCCTCCGTTGTTTTCAAGTCATAGTGTCTCGATCCTACATTGGGTACCGCGCATAGGTTGTGCCAATCACTGGCCAACGGTAGGAAGTGCTGGGTTATACTCTCTGGCACTCGGAACAGACTCAATGTGCGAGTCGTGCGCGGCAGGAGAGGAATGGTCAAGCATGGACAATCGGTGGGCAGAGCGGTGGTCGCGACGTGGGAAGCTGGCAGCGGGGAGATCAGCTCCATCACGTAAGCCCAACCCGGACATGATTTCGTTCGTCTATGGAGATCCAGATGCCGCCAGCCTGCCGTTGAACGAGATGGCGTCGGCCGCCGAGTATCTGGCGGAGCACAAGCGGGTGGATGCGCTGGGCTACCAGGATCCGATCCGCGGCGACGAGCTCAATGAGGCGCTGGCGATCAAGTTGGAACGGGATCAGGGGATCAAGGCCAAGCCGGAAGAGATTCTGGTCACGTCGGGTGGCAGCGGTGGCCTATCGCTGCTCAGCGACATGCTGCTCGACCCCGGCGACGTGATCATGATTGACGCTCCGGCCTGGATGGGTGCGACCGGTATGTACCGGTTGTCGGGTGCGTCCATGGTCGGAGTCCCGGTAGATGAGAATGGTATCGATCCGGCCAAAGTGGCGGAGACGTATGATCGGCTGGTGGCGGAAGGACGACGTCCCAAATTCCTCTACACCATTCCGACCTTCCAGAATCCAGCGGGTGTCGAGCTCAGCCTGGATCGGCGTCACGAATTGGCTCGGTTTGCCGACGAACGCGGACTGCTGATCGTCGAGGACGATGCATACAACGATCTGCGCTTCAAGGGTGAGAAGAAGCCGACCATCTACAGTTTGGTTCAGCCGGGCAACGGTTTCTTCTTCGGCACGCTGTCGAAGACCATCGCGGCCGGACTACGTCTTGGTTACATGGTCGGTCCGGCCGACGTAGTCGCCACCATGGCGCGCGGTCGTGTCGACAGCCTGCGCAACAGCTATTCGGCCGCGCTGGCAGACTGGTTCCTGCGCAGTGGCAAGCTCGAGGAGCACATTCTGGAACTGCGCTCCGTCTACAGTGAGAAGTGCTCGCACATGCTGGCGGCGCTCGAGCGAGAGATGCCGGAAAGTGTCACGTGGACGCGTCCGAATGGTGGGTTCTTCCTGTGGGTGACCTTGCCAGATAGCGTCAGTTCGGCCGATCTGTTGCCGGATTGCCGGGCGGCAGGAGTCGATTACATTCCGGGTCCTGCCTTCTTCGGCGATGGTGGCGGCGACCACAGCCTGCGTCTGTCGTACAGCGCGGTGAGCATCGAGCAAATCAACGAGGGCATCAAGCGGCTGGCGAACGTGGTACGCGCCGCGCAGGAGAAGGTCGCGTCTCCGGCCGATTAGCTTCTCGTCACTACTCGCTGGTTGTGCAATTCTGGCTTGTCGGGGGTACCTTGGTGCTCCCGACATGTGTTTTGTTGCGAATTCCTCAGCACGAGGGAACTCGAAATTGTTGAGTCGTCGGCCCGAGAGAATTCGTCCAACCATGAAAACGGGAGCACTCGAGCTGCTCCCCTACAAATTCAAGTCCAATTTTCTCGTACCCGCTGAGGTTGCGCCTATCCAGACGGGTTAAGGAACAGTCCCGCGCTAGTTCGACGAGCGGAAGCTTGCCAGCGCGTCGCTGAGCAGTTTCGAACCGGTTGTGATCTCCGTTTTGGCCTGATCGAGCCGGTTTGGTTCGCCGAACTCGATGGCGTAGTTGACGTCGTCGGCCGCGGTCTTCAGATGTGACATCGCCTGCGTCACGTCTACGTGGAAATTCTGATACTGATCGGGCGGGATCGTCGCCTGCAAGTCCGCGAAGTAACTCTCCCAGACATTCGTTTGTGTCAGGATGTTGTACTGCCAGTTTTGATTCGTTGGCTGCGGCGTGGCCAGCATCTTGTCGACGTCGCTAATACTCTGCTTCATGAAGTCGCCCATACTCAGAATGTCGTCGTGGTATTCCACGTCATGTCCACGATAGTCGTAGACCTGCGATTTGGTGCCGATCGGTGTCCAAGTCGGCAGCGGCGTATAGGGCGACTCCGGCGTTGGTGAGGGAGTCGGGGACGGAATTGGTGTGTCGGTAGCGGTAGGCGACGCCACAGCTGCTATGGCGGGAACTGTCGGTGCGGACGGTGTCTTCTTGTCTGAGATGATCCGCATCGCGAAGACCCCGGAGATCAACAGACCGGCAAACAGGATTAGCACGCAACCCGCGCCGGTCATCAGAATGTCACGGTCGATGCGCGAACTGCTCTTGGCTGCCGGTTCATTGACAATCGTTGGCGATGGTACCGTCGTCTGCTCGAACTCGTTTATCCGACTTGTTCCCGGCGGCATGCTAAGTCTCTGAAGGCTGGGGCGCTTGACTCGATCGTTTTGCTGGTCCAACTTGGAATCCCCCCACGCGTCGCCGCACGTCATCGTCAGATTCAATGCTTTTCGCGAGACCATCGGACGAGCAGTCAGCCGTCACTGGTTATCGTCCCGGCGAGAGTGAAGTTGGAACCAATGTGACCTGGTCGCGCGTCCAGACTACATTCAGCAGTCTAACTGAAGGAATGAGTCACTTTCTCCTGAACGTCATATGACTCTAGTCCTGATTAGTACGGTGCGCCCGCACCGTCAGTCTGTCGGTCTTTCGCAGGACATGAGGCACGGCTATACTGCGCTCACCTTTCACCGACATCGTTGAGGAGGAATCGCATGACGAGCCCTACCTGGGAGCTATCCGCCGAGGAGCGTAGGACGCTCGAGCAGGTGCTCGATGTGCTCATTCCGCCGAGTGGCAGCTTCCCTTTGCCTTCGCAGACCAACGTCATTGATGAGTTCATCCTGATGCGGGTGCCCGCCGTTGACGAGCCGGGCCGACTCTATCCCGGTATAGACGCGCCACGGTTGAAGGCGATATTGGCGCAGTTGCGTGGTGTAGCAAACGTGTCTGAAGCGCTTGCCAGACTCGAACGAGAGAAGCCACAGCTTTTCCAATCACTCTGGAGCCTGGCGGTCTACGGCTACTACTCCCGCTCCGAGACCATCGCGGCCATCCAGCGGGATCTGACACCGGCGTACCACGGTGCGCCACTCCCGCTGGGTTATACCGACGCCATGGAACCCTGGAATGCTGGAGATCCATTGCAACTGCCGTGCGCACCGCGCGGCAGCTACGTCCCGACCGATGCAGTGCGGCGGGTTGACCTCACGCGGCTGTCGTTCGAGGAGGATCGGCCATGAGTGGACTCCTGCCTACCGATGTCCTCATCGTCGGTTCAGGTGCCGCCGGAGCGGCGCTCGCCTATCGTCTGAGCGAGGGCGGAGCGCGCGTCGTCTGCCTGGAGCAGGGACCGTGGGTGTTGCCTTCCGAGCACCCTCACTACAGTAACGAGTGGGAGTTTGAGCTTCAGCGTCGGTGGGGACGCAACCCGATGGTGCGCCAGGCATCAGCCGACTATCCAATCGCCTCCACCCGGGTGAACCCGATGCTTTACAACGGTGTTGGTGGCAGCACGATCCATTACAACGCCCACTGGCCCCGGCTCAAACCGGTCGATTTTCGCAAGGGAACCGAGCATGGACTGGAAGGTTCGGCCGACTGGCCGATTACGTACGAGGATCTGGCGCCCTATTACGAACTGAATGACTCGATTATGGGTGTGTCGGGCATCGCCGGTGATCCATCCAATCCGGAGCGGTCGCCCCGCCAGACGCGTCCGGTCCCATTCGGCATTCATGGTCGTCGGGTGGCCGAGGCCTTTGAGCGATTGGGCTGGCACTGGTGGCCGGCCGACAACGCCATCATCACCGAGGACTACGATGGCCGAGCAGCCTGCGTCCACTGTGGCGCCTGCCGCAACGGCTGCCCGCGTGGATCGCTCGCCACGGTCAGTTGGACTTACTGGCCGCGTGCGTTGCGTAATGGCGTTGAATTGCGCTCAAACTCCCGGGTAGAGCAGATCACGGTTGACGAGCACGGGCGTGCCAACGGCGCGATCTACGTCAATCTGCGCACTGGTGAGCGCCACCGACAGCAGGCTTCGATCGTGGCGCTGGCGGCGAATGGCCTGGGAACACCGCGCCTGCTGATGCTCTCGGCGACCGCACAGGCTTCCGACGGCTTGGCCAACAGCTCGGGTCTGGTGGGCCGCTACCTGATGCATCACGCTTACGCCGAGAACACCATGATCTTTGCCGAGCCGATCGACGGCTACACCGGTGCCTACGGCGCGCCGATTCTGAGCCAGGAGTTCTACGACACTGACGTCGATCGCGGTTTCGTCAACGGGTTCACTTTCCAGATTGGCCGCGGCATGACTGCGTCACCGGCAGCGCTCGGGTTGCCCTGGGGAGAAGACCACCGAGACGCGTTCGCGAAGTTGTTCAACCACGAAATCTGGTTTAGCGTGCAGACCGAAGATCTGCCGATCTGGTCGAATCGGGTCACGCTCGATTCGGAGCACGTCGATTCGAGCGGTCTCCCGGGGGTGGCCATCGAATGGAATCTGCACCAGAACGATCGACGGATCATCGAATACGGAGTGGAGCGCGCCGAGGAGTTGGCCGATGCGGCGGGTGCGCTGGAGTTGGTCAGCAGCGGCGTGGCCGACCCCAATCCGGCCTGGCATCTGCTCGGTACCTGTCGCATGGGCTCGGATCGGGAGACGTCTGTTACCGACGCCGATCATCAGGCGTGGGATGTTCCGAACCTGTACATCTGCGATGGATCGTCGTTCGTCACCGGTGGATCAGTCAATCCCACGTCGACTATCGGCGCTCTGGCACTGCGCTGTGCCGACAGAATCCTGACCCGGGACGATGCACGACGGTAGGAAACGAATCGTGTAGGGGCGCACGGCTGTGCGCCCCTAGGGTCGACTACAGGTTCTCGATCTTGATCGGCTCGATGTCGTCGGCCGGTTCAAAGCCGAAGATGCGCGAGTAGAAGTACAACTCCGAGTCCAGACTGTGCTTGATATTTTCGGCGCGGCGGAAGCCGTGCTGCTCCCCTTCGTAGGCGATGTAGGCGTACGGCAGGCCCTTGCGCTCCAGCGCTTCAACCATGAGTTCAGCCTGGTGCGGCGGCACGACCTTGTCTTCCAGTCCCTGAAACAGGACCAGCGGACAGGAAAGCTGATCGGTATGGTAGGCGGCCGAGCGCGCCTCGTAGATCTGGCGTGCTTCGGGAAACGGTCCGACGAGTCCGTCGAGGTAGCGAGATTCGAACTTGTGCGTCTCACTGACGAAAGCAGGCAGGTCGGCTAGCCCGTAGTAGCTCGCGCCGGCGGAGAAGACGTCTCGGAAGGTGACCGAGTTGAGCGTGGTGAATCCTCCGGCGCTGCCGCCGCGAATGGCAAGCCGCTTGCCGTCGACGTCACCCCGTTCGGCCAGGAAGCGGGCCGCGTTGACGCAGTCGTCGACATCGACGATGCCCCAGTTTCCGTTGAGTCGCTCCCGGTATTCGCGCCCATAACCGGTGCTGCCGCCGTAGTTGACGTCGACCACCGCGAAACCACGAGTGGTCCAGTACTGGATACTCAGGCTGAGCTGCGAGTCGGTCGCGCTGGTGGGACCGCCGTGGCTCATGACGATCAGCGGTGGCTTTTCGCCGGATGGTCCATCGAAGTCCTTGTTGACGGGCCGGTAGAAGAGCGCGTGAGCCGTGAGGTTGCTCTCGGTCGGGAACTCGATTGGGTCGGCCACCGAGATGTAACCGGGGTCGATCGTTAGCTTCGAGCTGTGATGAACCGCGCTGACCGAACCGGAGGACGGATCTATCGACACCACCGTCGCGAACTGAGTCGGGCTGCCACCTATGGCCCAGATCTGTCCGCTGGTCGACGTATGCAGGTAGTCCATGGTGGTGAGCCCAGTGTCGAGATCTTCAACGTGATCGTTGCCCGGACGGACCAGACCCAGCGTGTCGATGCCGTCACGTGAGTAGAGGCAGGCGATGGATCCGTCCGGGAGGAAGTCGTAGCGCGAGAACCCGAATACCCACTGCGGCACGCCGAATTCGGCGTCCATGGGTGCCACCGCCGTCACGTGGTCACCATCGAGTCGATACAGGTTCCACCAGTTGGTGCGGTCGGAGATGAAGTAGAGGTCGCCAGACGGACTCCACTCTGGTTGGAAGATCGATTCTGTTTCGCCCCCCGCCACCTGGCGTTCATTGGAGAGGCCATCGGCACCAAGGTCGGCCAGCCACAACTCGCAGCCGTCCCAAGGCATCTTCGGATGATTCCAGGTGGTCCAGGCAAGTTTCCGACCGTCGGGACTGACACGCGGGAAGGCGTAAAAGTCGTTTCCGGTCACGAGCGTCTGTGGTGCCGAGGTGCCGTCCAGCGATAGTCGCACGATCTCGTTGACAGCCTCCCGGTCAGCGAAGTGTTGCTCCTGCACGGCCACCGCCGCACGGCCACCCGGTAACGCAACGCCTTCGGCGAAGCGCAGCCCAGAGCTGACCCGAGGTTCGGGCGAGATCTCGATCGGATCGTCGCCTGAATCCTGTCGATACAGTCGTTGATCGCCAAAATTCGAGAAGTAGACGGCGTTTCCACTCACGAAATAAGAGCCCCCGCCATATTCATGAACGCGGGTGCGAGCGTTGAAGCCCGGCGGCGTGACATCAGTGATCGTGCCGTCGGCCGCGCGATGTACCACCACGTAGCGGCCGCCTTCGCTGGGGCGTCCTTCGAGCCAGTAGACGTCATCCCTTACCACCGTCAGTTGGGACAGATTCGTCGCGCTCGAAGCCACCAGCGACGATGAGATCGGCGAGCGCCAGGAACCGTAGGGCGCTGTGCTGCTATCGGCCATCAGTTGTTCCTCCGGTCTGTTCGTGTTCAGGCGGACACGGATGTCCTGAGAATTCTCACCCAGAATGAGTCGAATGCGGAGCTATGCCCCAATACGCGGCCGGACGATACTGGCGAAGCGCTCCATGCGCGCGAGCATTCCGTCGATCGTTCCGGCATGCAAGCCCAGGATCAGATGCCGTACCCCCGCGTTGCCGAAAGACCGAATGTCGCTGGCCACTTCGTCGGGCGAGCCGGTGAAGCTGCGTCGAGCGCCGTCCAGCATCTGGAGCGCCTCGCGATCGTTGTACCAGCCTGCGCTGTATGCCAGATCGATGGTGGAGGGATCGCGCCCGACTTCGTCCGCCATTCGATGCAAACGTTCCACCGCAGTCTGCAATTGCGCCAGCGTCCCCATCGGATGCCGCGGGTTGCTGCCGATTGGGTACCAGGCATCACCCGCCCGCACGACGCGTCGCAACGCTGCCGGACTCTCACCGCCGATCCAGACTGGCGGATGCGGCCGCTGCACTGGCTTCGGCTTGAATGCGACATCCTTGAACCGCGTGTATTGCCCCTGGAACTCGGGCCGCTCGTTGGTCCACAGTTCCTTGAACGCCTGCAGATACTCGTCGGTCACCTTGCCTCGCTGCTCGAACGAGGGGGCGGCGAGCGCTTCGAATTCTTCGCGCATCCAGCCCGCACCGGCGCCAAAGATCAGACGACCGTTCGAGAGGACGTCAAGCGAGGCCAGCATCTTCGCGGTCAGCACCGCAGGACGTTGCGGCACGACCATCACCGAGGTCAAGAGTTTGACTCGATGTGTTCGAGCGGCGATGAACGCGAGCGTCGTCACCTGCTCGAGGCAGACGCCGGACTCGCCGCCGGAGTACTGGCCGGATTCACTGTAGGGATAGGTCGAGTCAATCGCACGAGGAATGACGACGTGATCGCTCACCGAGACGATGTCGAAGCCCATCTCCTCGCCTCGCTCGGCGAGCGTGGACAGATTCTCCGGTGTGGCGAGCGGACCGTGAACGGGAAGGCTGAAGCCGATTTCCATGTTGCTCCCTTCTCGACTGAAGCCAATGGCACCGTACGGTGCGCTGGTGAAGCCGTCAAGAGTGCGTGCAGCACGTCACCGCAGGGGGATTTGCGGTTGACACTGGTAAGCCATCCGAAGAATTGTGCAACTCTTCGCGGCAAGGACGCACTGCAGTGCGCCCCTACGATGACAACCACATCAGACCAGGATGCAGACCGTCGAAGGACGACGTTGCTGCTCCGCTCAAGTGGTGCGCGTGACTTTGGATAGCCCCCGAGGGTGATCGGGGTCGAACCCTTTGGCCTGGGCAAGTGCGAGAGCCCAGAGTTGGCCCGGTACGATCGCGACGATCGGCGTCAGCCACTCAGGTATGTCCGAAGGGAGCGGCAGTGCGGCACTGGCATGATTGAGCAGATCCGTCCGGTCGCTGATGGCCACCAACTTCGCGTTGCGTGAAGACAGCGTGTCGTAGAGGTCTGCCACATCGTCGTAGACGGCACCTGATGGTGCGATGAGGATGGCTGGGAATCCCTCTTCGACCACGGCGATTGGCCCATGAAGGAACTCGGCCGACGAATAGGCTTCTGCCACCACGTAGGAGGTCTCCTTGATCTTCAACGCGACTTCATGCGATGTGGCGTAGTTGAACCCTCTCCCAATGACCACGAATTGCCGCGCCGTGGCAAATGCCTGGGCTTTCGTCCCAACGTCGTGGTTACGTCGCAGCGTCTCACTGATCAGATCTGGCATGGCTTCGAGTTGCTCTCGGCTCTCCTGGAGGTCAGCCAGCGCGACTGAGAGCATTGCCAGTGACGTCAGTTCGCAGGTGTAGGTCTTGCTGGCGGCTACGGCGCGTTCTTCACCCGCGCGAAGCGAGAGGCAGAGCTCGGACGTCGTTGCCAGGGATGAGCGAGGGTCGTTCGTGAGAGCCAGCGTAAGCGCTCCTTGACGCCGAGCTTCGCTGATAACCGCCACGATGTCCGGTGATTGGCCCGACTGGCTGATGCCAATGACCAGCGCTTCGTCGAGCCGAGGTGGCGCGTGATAGAGCGTGAAGAGTGAAGGGGCGGCCAGCGCGACCGGTAGTCCGTTGCGGGCGCCGAAGAGATACTGAGCGTAACGTGCGGCGTTGTCCGACGTGCCTCGGGCAGCAATCATCACGAAACTCGGATGTGCCCGTCGTACACGCTCGGCGATGCGCTCGACGTCTGACGATCCCTCTCTCAGCAGACGGCGCAGTACGTCCGGCTGCTCGCGAATCTCTCGCTCAAACTGACTGGTCACGCGATGTTACTTGACCTTTCTGCGTGCCTCAGTCGCTCGCACCGGAAGCGACGAGTCGTGCCGCGTCATTGAGCTCTCGATCGGCCATCGCCAATGCCCCCCACCGCTCGGCTGTCCAGGTCTCGAACGCTAACCGGCTCTCTCGTTCTCGCCGCAGTGCGTCGATCACCGCCTTCGGTGCTGGTCCGCCGGGAGTCACACGCCGCGCCACGACCAATTTGGGATCGACAACATCCAACAGGGAACGATCAGTTATGTCGACTCCTCCGTGGGTTACGTTGTGGACCGCCTGCGTCAGCATGCGCGGGGTGAGCGCGCGCAGATCGCCTCCATTCTCTGCCAGTTCCCGCACGATCTGGGCAACGACGCGATGCGCTTGACGAAATGGGAGCCCGAAGTCAACTGCCAGGCGTTCGGCCAGTTCGGTGCTGGCGCCAAAACCAGCATGAGCAGCAATTCCTAATAGCCGGGTGTCGAACTGAATCGTCTTGAGCACGTCGGCGAGAAGAGTCAGCACGCTGGCGGTGTCATCGCAACAGCGAAAGAGGGGCACGAAGATCTCGTCCTCGACGTCGACCGTGTCGCCGAAGGACGCGCCATGCACCATCGTCTCGACGGTGTTGGCGTCGCCAACCACGTAACCGATGCGTGCCCGAATGTGCTCCAGGACGACCGGATTGCGCTTCTGCGGCATGATCGAGCTGATCTGGAGGAACTCACTCCCTACGCGCACGATGGCCACGTCTGAACGGCACCAGATGAGCAGATCGTTGACGAAACGGATCAGATTCAGACAGCAGATGCGGAGTGTGCCGACCGTTTCGAGCATGTGGTCGGCTGCGCCAACGGCGTCGTACCCATTCTCGACCAGACCGTCGAAGCCCAACAGTGTCGCCACTCTGCCGCGGTTGACCGGTAGGCTGCTGGTAGTGAAGGCGGCCACACCCAGTGGCGAGCGATTGGCGTGCTCGTAGGTAAGTCTGAGACGCTCGGCGTCCCGTTCCATTGGCCCCAGTACTCCCAGTAGGTAATGTGCCAGTGTTGTCGGTTGCGCCTCCTGTGTGTGGGTGACGCCCGGCATCAGCGTGTCAACGTGTTCCTCGGCCAGCAACGCGAGACGTTCGCGTAGCGCCGCGTGGATGGACGCGAGGTCCAGCAGTCGTTGACGGAGCACCAGGCGGCACAGGGCGGCGCTCAAGTCGTTACGTGAGCGACCCAATTGCAGGTTGCCACCCGCTCCATCACCGGCGATATCGATGATGCGGCGCTCGACGGCGAAGAAGAGATCCTCGACGGTAGGGTCGTACTGGAAGGCACTGACCGTCTGCGCCTCGGCCTGCAGGATGGCACGGACTAATCTGGATCCATTGTCCAGGTCGATTATCCGCTGCTCGGTCAGCATCACGGCGTGTGCCTTGTTGGCTGCCATCATCGGTCCAAAGAGTTCCATGCGTGCCATCAGAAAAGCGGGTTCAAGTATCTGGCGAGCATAGGACGGGGCGGGAAACCGGGCCGACTTTCGATCTCGTTCGCTCATCTGTCCTCGAATCGCACTTATGACAGGGAAACGTGCAGCAATCGCGCCGCGTTGCCGCCGAATATTAGCTGCAGGTCGTCATGCTTGAGACCCATGAAGCGGCAGATGCGGATCTGATCCTGCAGGTAGCGGATGGCGAAGCCGCGCGGGAACCAACTGGAGTCGGTGCCGAAAATGATGCGCTCCGGGCCGACTGTCTCGAGGAATTTGCGAAACAGGTCGTCCAGCGTCAGCTGATAGGGCATCCAACGCACCCACTGGTTCGAGCCGGAGGTGTCGACATGCACGTTTGGGCAAGCCCAGCAGAGAAAGAGGAGCTCTTTGACGAACTGGATGCCAAAGTGGGGCACCACGAAGTTCACCGTAGGGAAATCGCGTGCCACCGGCTCCAGCAGCGCCGGGTTGATCTTGTCGTTGAAGGCGATCCCGCCTGGGCCGCCGAGCATGCCGAAGTGGATCAGCACCGGGACGCCGTGCTCAGCCGCCACCTGCCAGGTTGGATAGGCGGATGGATCGTTGATGGGTCGGCTGAGCGTCGGCGCGATCAGCTTGTAGCCCTTGAGTCCCAGCTGAGTGACCGCTCGTTCCAGCTCAAGCGCGGCATCCTCGCCGAACGGCTCGTGGTGGGCGAACCCGATGAAGTCGTCCGGATGTCGTCTGACAACCTCAGCCAGTCGATCGTTGCCGCCACCGGTCACGAAGCCAATCCTGGAGATGCTGTACTTGTCGAGTTCCTCTATCCAGAGGTCGGCCTCCTTCTGCCAGGTGCGGTCACCCGTCTCCGGTTTGGGAAAATCCCAGGCGTAGCGCCACTGCTCGGCATAGTGCGCTACCTGCTCTTTCCGATACTGCGCGGCCTCATGGGCAGGCGTGCCGGGCTCGTATTCCGGCTCCTTATGACCGACAGAGCTATCCTGCCGCAGCCGAAAATGAGCGTGAAAGTCGATGACCGTCAGATCCTGAAAGGTGCGCTGGCCCACGTCGCCTCCTCGTTTGCTTACCGTGGCGTCAGGTCACATTAGACGCTGCCGTAGGGACTGGCAATACCCGCTATAACCCGTCCTCGACACGCCGTGTCAGTTCGATTACGCTCCAGCGAAGGAATCGAACCGATCAGACCGGGTGCCCGAACCGGATGGGCGAGAGGAGAGCCGAGTCATGGCCAAGGATTATCGTCGTTACAGCTTCTGGCTCGAAACCTGTGGAGACGATCTGACTCCGCGTCCGCCTCTCGACGGCACCATTGACGTCGACGTCGCCATCCTCGGCGCGGGCTTCACCGGCCTTTGGACCGCCTACTACCTCAAGAAGCGGGATCCATCACTCGACATCGCCATTATCGAGAAGGAAATCGCCGGGTTTGGCGCCTCGGGACGTAACGGCGGCTGGGTTACTCCTGGACTGCAGCTGTCGATGCCGATCATGGCCGATCGCTTCGGTGTGGACGCGGCAAAGGCGCAGCACCACGCGATGACCGCAACGGTTGATGAGATTGCCGGGGTGATCGCCGAGGAAGGGATCAACTGCGACTTCCAGAAGTCGGGTGCGTTACGCATCGCTCGGGGCAAGCATCAACTACCGTCGATCGAGCGCAGCTTCGCCACCTACGAGCGTTTCGGCCTGGCGGACGAGTACCAGCTGCTCGACAAGCAGCAGACCGACGAGCGCGTGAAAGTGGCGGACGCTCTCGGCGGCATCTTCAACCCGAATTGCGGTGTGGTGCAGCCCGCTAAGCTCGCGCGCGGTCTGGCACGGGTGGTGGAAGCCCTGGGCGTGACCATCTACGAGCAGACCGAGGTGACCGACTACGCGCAGGGCGCCGCGCCGCGCCTGTTCACCGATCGTGGCGACGTGCGTGCCCGCACATTGGTGTTGGCGGGTGAATCCTATCTCTCACAGCTGCCGAAACTGAATCGCCAGCTTATCCCGGTCTACTCGTTGATCGTGCTGACCGAGCCGCTGACCGACCAGCAGTGGGAGGAAATCGGCTGGGAGAGCCGCGAGTGCGTCTCATCCAACCGTTTCACTGTCGATTACCTCTCGAAGACGACCGATGGGCGCATCGTCTTCGGTGGTCGTGGTGCGCCGTATCACTACAACTCGCAGATCGCGGACGAGTACGACCGGCACGAGCCGACGCATTCGATGCTGCGTCAAATGACGATCGACTGGTTCCCGATGCTCAAGAACGTTCGCTTTACTCACGCTTGGGGCGGTCCTTTGGGCATGCCGCGTGACTGGATGCCGACCATGTCCTACGACCCGTCGACCAACGTGGCTAGCGCGCGCGGGTACACCGGGCAGGGTGTGGCGACTGCCAACCTCTCGGGCCGGGTGCTGACCGATCTGATCACCGGCAAGCACTCCGAACTGACTGAGCTACCGGTAGTCGATCATCAATCGCCAGACTGGGAGCCGGAGCCACTCCGCTGGCTTGGCATTCGCTACGTGCAGAACGGATTTGCCCGATTGGACGAAGAGGCCGAGCGGACCGGCCAGGCACCGAGTGGCCGCAGCCTGACTGAGTGGCTGGGACGGCACTGATCTCTTCAGTGTCTAGTGCGCACCATGTGCGGCTGGCGCGGGTTCGGGCTCCGTTCGTCGATCCGCTATCAGTCTGGCTGGGAGCGGCCGCAGTATGCCGATGAGTAGCCACGACATTTCCGCAGTTGTCGGGTTCAGCATGGCGACTGGCACGGAGGCCAGAAACACCAGCGGCGGGATCGCCAGCGCCACCGTCGTGCGACGAACGGTCAACCGTGGCGTTCTGGGGTCGATGAGCTGGCCAAAAAACGCGGCGTAAACCCAGAGCAACAGAAATAGTCCGCCGATGATCGCCAGATTCGTCGCGTAGAAGATTACGGCGAGTGACTGATCGCCATAAGCGCTGATCAACGACGACGAGAACGGCAAGAAGACGACCGACATCAACAAAAGGACGTTGATCCACACCAGACGTCCGTCGTAGTGACTGATGTAGCGGAAGGCACGATGATGGGACATCCAGTAGAGCGCGATCACCAGAAAGCTCATCACGAAGCCTTCGAAATTCGGCATCAAATCGCGCAGCGCTCCGGCAAGGTTTGCTCCGGCGTTCGCGGGTAGGCGAATGTCGATGATCAACAGGGTAATCGCGATGGCGAAAACCGCGTCGCTGAAGAAGATGAGCCGCTCGAAACCGGTAACGTCGTCCTTTCCGTCATCGTCCGGCCCCTGATGGATCAGATGCATCGGTGCTACGGCGACCGACGGTGCATAGCGCCGCGGTCGGGAGGGCGGTCGTCGCTTTTCCGGGTGCCGTATTGGTGCGTTCATGTTCCGATCCTTCCCAGCCTTAATCCATCAACGGCCGCTACACGACCCCCTCCTCGCGAAGCTGGGTGATCTGATCTTCGGTCATGCCAATTCGCTCTCGCAGAATCGCATCGGTGTGCTCTCCGAACAGTGGGGGGTGACTGCGTACCTCGGTTGGTGTTTCCGACATGATGACCGGTGAGCCCACCACGCGCACGCTTCCCGCTGTCGGATGGGGCACTTCGACGACCATGCCACGGTGCTTGATCTGCGGGTGCTCCAGCGCCTGCCCCACCGTGTTTATTGGCCCACACGGGATGCCCGCTTCAGTCATGCCCGCCAACCAGACATCGGCCGTCTCGGTCTCGAAGATGCTCTCCAGGATGGGTAACAGGATCTCCCGATTGGCGACGCGTCGCGGATTCGTATTGAAGCGCTCGTCGCTCGCAAACTCGGGGTGCCCCATCAGGGTGCAGAGCGATTGGAACTGGCGGTCGTTGCCCACGCCGACGATGAACCACTGATCGCTCCCCTTGAATGTTTGATATGGCACGATGGTGGCGTGGGCGTTGCCGTAGCGCTTCGGCTGGTCGCCTGAAACCAGATAACTGCTCCCCACGTTTGCCAGCCAGGCCACCGCCGACGGCAACAGCGCTGCGTCGATGCGCTGCCCCCGTCCACTCACGTCGCGGGCGTGCAGAGCGGCCAGGATCGCGTTTGAGGCATACAGAGCTGTTGTTATGTCGACTATCGCGATACCGACCTTCATCGGCTCGCCCTCAACCTCGCCGGTTACGCTCATGATGCCCCCTTCGCCCTGCGCCACGAAGTCGTAACCCGCGTGACTGGCGTAGGGGCCGTCCTGTCCATAGCCGGTGATCGAGCACCAGATCAGGCCCGGATTATCGGTCGAGAGCGCCTCGTATCCGATACCCATGCGGTCCAGCGCGCCGACCTTGAAATTCTCGACGACGATATCGGACTCTCGCGCTAACTGGCGCAGGATATCGCGGGCGCGCTCGTCTTTGAGGTTAAGCGTCACGCTCTTCTTGTTGCGATTTGCGCACAGGTAGTAAGCGCTCTCGCCACCCGTCCAGGGCGGACCCCAGCGGCGCGTGTCGTCCCCGACTCCGGGCTGCTCGATCTTGATGATCTCGGCTCCGAGATCGCCCAGCATCATCGTGCAGTACGGACCTGCGAGAACTCTCGACAGATCGAGCACGCGAATACCATCGAGCGCTCCGCTCATCTTCCGTCCTCTTTCTCTTCCTCAAGTCGACTCTGCTCACCGCTGGTAGGCGCGTCGACGTCTTGTTCCACGTGTCGGCAGACTCGATACCGGAGGATATGCCACGAAAGTGTCACCGTGTCGACGGGCGCAGCAGGGCAGTCGCCCGCATCTACCCCGTTCGAGACAGCGCGCGAAACTCACCAACGAGTCGCCGTGCCGTGTCGTGCAAATTATCCCGATTCGAATCGAGTTAAGGCTACCCCGGTTCAGGGTAGCCTAACATATCGGCCTGCGGGGCCATTGGCTGGAGGCAACTGCAAAAGGCACGACGAAAACCGAGTCTGGCGTTCGCCAGGCCGGTGGTTCGTTGCTCTGCGTTTCTCGAGTGCCAGTGCTGGATTACCGTCTGGCTGGGATTGGGATCAGACGACCACGACCGAATCATCGCTTCCGTGATCGTTGGGCACGTAGCGATCGGCCGAATGATCGTTTTCCCACCGCTCCCCGTCCAGCAGGTAGCGGAACCGGTATTCGTTGCCCGGCTTCAGCGAGATGGTCGTGGTGAAGCGCCCGTCCTGGCCTCGTTTCATCTTGTTCGACGACTTATCCCAGTCGTTGAACTCACCAACCAGCATGGCAGAATCAGCATTGACCTCAGCGGGCAGCTCAAACGTCACCCGGCACGATCGCCTCGTCTTGGTGTATTCCTTGTGGATCATCCAGAATTCCTCCTTCCACCGTCTATCTTGCACGCTGAATGCCGACGCATTCCGGAGACGTGGCAACAGCTCAACTTCCGTCGACGGTGAATCTCTGGCCGACCTCACGAATGATCGAGTCGACCGTTGGCCGTTATCACTTCATGACTCTACCAAATGCCAACGCATAATAATTATGTCTACACCGACTTGATCATTTTGAGCGTTTCTTCGACATAGCCAAGCCGAGCGTAGAAGGCTCTGGCACCGATGTTCTGAGCGAAGACGTCGAGCGCGATGAGATTCAGTCCCCGTTCGCGACACCAGGCCTCCGCCTCGGTCATCAATGCGCGGCCAATTCCGCGCCCCTCCCCTCTCTCGCTCACCGCCAGGGTCGCGACGTAGCCCTGGCGCTCGCCGGTCAGGCCGCTGGTCGCTTCGAGGACGTGGACTACGCCCAATCGTTCACCGGCTGACTCGGCAATGAAGACCGCCTGATCCAGCCCGCTGGCGTTGGCAGTTTCATCGCCATAGTGCTGATGAAAGGCATGCATCTTCTCCGCGTCGCGCCACGGCGGCATCCCCACCTCCTCGAGGCGTGGTACCAGCGAGATGATGAACTCACGATCGTCGAGTCGCATTCGGCGGATGCTTGGTCTTTGTTGGTCTTGAGCTGCGGCCACGGAGATCTCCTCTTCACGGCAGGCGTTGCGACAGGAAGCTACGTAGCTTCCCTGGTGTGTTGCGTCTCATTCGGTAGCGATTCAGGGCGATCGATCTGAGGCTGTTGTTGGACCTTTCGAAGTGGGAACTGCCATCGGATTACTCTGAAGGCTCGACCTGAACCACGACACCGATTCCGTCGAAGTCATGGGTACGTAGCCCTGGCAGCCCGCGTTCGTCGGTGAGGGAGTCGTACGGGATTGCGGCGGATTCCAGGCGCGCCGTCACGGCGTGGAGTGCTGGTTGGTCAGGAAGCAGAATGCTGAAGTCGATCAGCCCGGCCATCTCGGCACCCGGACCAGAGACTCCGCGCCCTGCCCAGACGTTAAGCCCGATGTGGTGGTGATAACCTCCGGCCGATACGAAGAGTGCGCCGCGATAGCTGCGTTGCATGACGTCGAAACCTAACACGTCAACGTAGAACCGTTCGGCCTTGGCTAGGTCACTCACCTGTAAATGGACATGGCCGATGTCGCTCCCCGTCGCGATCGAGCCGTCATCAGGTTCGGCAGCTGAAACCGTGCCGAAAAGCGACTCCAGGTCGAGCGGATCGGTGACCATCTGCACCAGCCCGTCACGAAATGGCCATTGATCCCGCGGGCGGTCGGCGTAGATCTCCAGTCCGTTGCCGTCCGGATCGTTGAGGTAGAAGGCCTCGCTGACGCCATGATCGGCCGTTCCCGGCACTGGCCATTGGCGATCGACCAACCGCTGAATGGTGCGTGCCAGATCGCGCCTTGTCGGCATTCGAATGGCCGCGTGAAACAACCCGGCCATCTTCCATGGCTTTGGCGGCACACCAGGCACCTCATCGAGGAGAAAGTGCGCGGGTTCCCCTTGCCGTGGCGACAGCCTGACTGAGCCATTCCCGGTCTGCTCAGCGTGGTAGCCGAGCGCGTGCTGGTAGAACGCGAGCGCGCGTTCGAGATCGGCCACGCGTAGGTGGACGGTGCCGGTATGCGTGGTCGACGGAAGGGATTCGTGTGTCAGGGCTGATGGCTGCGAGGTCATGTCGTTGGCTCCTAAAGCATGCGACGGGTCCAGTCGGCGAAGGCCGACATGTATTGTGCCAGCAGGGAGCGTACATCATCATCGACGAGATTCCGCTGCGCATCAAAGATGATCGCGGCGTTGGGCAGGACGATCTCCGGCTTCAGCATGACGTAGGACTCGGTGAAGACGAAGACTTGTCGGAGCGCCATCTGCGCTCGGACGCTGCCGAAGCGGCCGGATCCGGTGCCCATGATGCCGATCGGCTTGCGTTTGAGCACACTGCTCATGGCAGGTCTGGATGCCCAGTCGATCGCGTTCTTCAGACCACCGGGAATCGAGTAGTTGTATTCTGGGGTGGCGATGAGCAAGCCGTCCGCGGCGCCAATCTCCTCACGGAAGCGACGCACCGGTTCCGGCGGAGATTCGGTGTCCAGATCGGCGTTGTAGAGCGGAATGTCCCCGATCTCGGTCGTCTTGACCGTGACGCCCTCCGGCGCGGCGTCGATCGTCGCATGCAGGAGTGCACGGTTGTACGATTCCTGGCGCAGGCTTCCGGTGAATCCCAACAAATGTATCGATTGCGTCATCGTTCCCTCTCTCGTCGTCTCGGTCGACTCGGTGTCGACTCGCCTTCCTCTTCGGCTAACTCGCCAGACCCGCCCCGCATTCCCGCCGTGGACGCGACAGACCATCCCGGCTCGGGTTACTATACGCCGACCACGTTCGAACCATCCGTCGATCTGGCGGGGAATCTCAACAGGGAGGTTGCGCAATGGCACTGGATCTCAGCACGGTGAGGTCGGAGTTTCCGGTAACGGAGGACTGGGCTTACCTCAATCACGCGGCGATCGGTCCCTTCTCTCGTCGCACGACGGCCGCCATCGAAGAGGTCGTGCACGGCTTCTCCTCGCCTGAGGAGATGGATAGTGAGGCTCGTGGAGCGTCGGTGGATGTGGCTCGTGAGAACGTCGCCACCATGGTTGGTGGGCGAGCCGATCACGTGGCGTTCGTTGGCAGTTTGGCCGATGCGATTAGTCTGGCCACCGCCGGAATCGACTGGCAACCGGGTGACAACGTGCTGATCCCGCGTGAGGAATTCCCGTCGAACGTCTACCCGGTGCTGAACCTCGAACGTCACGGCGTTGAGGTGCGTTATGTCGAGAAAGGCGACGATGGATTTACCAGTGTTGCACGGATCGCCGATGCGATGGACGGTCGTACTCGCGCTCTGGTCCTCAGCCACGTTGAGTTCATGACCGGTTACCGCAACGACTTGAACGCGATCGGCAAGCTGTGTCAGGAGCGCGACGTTCTCTCGATCGTCGATGGTACGCAGTCGATCGGCCCGCTGGCGATCGACGTCAGCGAGAGCGGCATCGACGTGATCGCCGCCCACGCTTACAAATGGCTAATGGCCGCGTTTGGTCTGGGCGTGATGCACTTTTCTGAACGCGCGATCGAGCGCATTCACCCCACCTACTCCGGGCGCTTGAGCGTGCAAAGCGGTTTTGAGGATCTGGAGTACAAGCTTGAATGGCGGCCCGGGGCGGCGCGTTATCAGACCGGTGGATTGAACTGGATCACGTTGGCGGCCTTCAACGCGTCCGCCGAGTTGATTCGTTCGATTGGGAGTCGCGATATCGAGCAGCACACGCTGCAGTTGACCGACCGGCTGTTGAGCGAAGTTGCCGCGATGGGTTATCAGGTGACGTCCAACCTGGATCCGGCGCATCGTTCTCAGATTTGCAGTTTCACGACCGGCGACCGGGAGCGAGACGGCCAACTGGTGGAGATGATGCAGCAGCGGAAGGTGGCGGTCTCGTTGCGTGGCCGCGGCGTGCGGGTCTCTCCCTACTTCTATAACTCGGACGAGGATATCGATCGCTTGCTCGAGTTGCTGCCGATGCGTTAGCGGGCCGGAATCGGTAGATGGGCTATCATGGAGGGGTCGCACGTTCTCGCCGAAGGGATGTTGATTGATCGCATCGAGGCCGCCAAGCGGTTGTCCGGCGAGAATCGAACGAAGATCCGTCAGATTGTAGGGAGGTTCCGTGATGGCAACAACCGACCAGTACACGATCTCGAGGTTCGTTGAGGATGCGAAGCGGGTTGTCGAATCCGCGGGCGACGATCGACAGAAGGTTGTGGATACGCTCAAACCGTTGGTCGAGAAGGTCGTGTGGGACGATGGATTGTTCGAAGAGCGCTATCGTGCGGAGCCGGAGAATGGCCGCCCACGCTATCTCTATCACACGCAGCCGGACGGAGCGTTGCAGGTTTATGTCGTGGAGTTTGCTCCTGGCATGCCGACTCCAGTTCACGATCATCTGACCTGGGGGTTGATTGGCGTGTGTGGTGGCGCGCAAAAGACGACGCGTTACGAACGGGTTGACGACGGAGGCGATCCGAAGCACGCCGATTTGAAGCTTATCGAGGAGGCGGTGCTGGAGCGGGGTGTGGTTTATCCCCTACTCCCACCACATGACATCCATCGTATCGAGACGGTAGGCGACAAGCCGAGCTACTCGTTGCATGTCCTCGGCGTCGACCTATCGCGTCAGCACCGAAACACGTTTGACGTGGAGACCGGTGAAGTCACGCCGGTTGAGGGGCGAGGCATGTAGCCCGTCATACGTTTAGCGGAGCAAATTAATTGATTTCCCGGCGCGGCTATCTTGGCCGCGCCGGTTTTGTGTGTCTGGGAATCTAACTGCGGCTCCTGCGGCGATGACGTTATGGGAAGGAGACAATACGGCATGAGTTATGTCACTGCTGGATAGATGGTTGTCGTCGCTGGTTGGGATATCACGTTTTTGACCCAGTCGGCCGCGACGGGAGTCCACTCTCGCAAGTGTGAGAAGGCCACGTGGTTGGCTTTGGGAATGAAGTGCAGGTACTTGGTGGCGCTTCCTGCTGACTGATACAGACGTTGTGATTCTTCGGGCGGGACCACCAGGTCATTCCCTGCCCCAATTACCAACAATGGGGATTTGAGTCTGGGTGCGGTGTCGATGAGCGACATGGAGTCAACCATCGATTCGATGCGCTCTTGGTTGGATTCGTGCGTGGTGTATGCGATTTCCTTGCGCACGATTTCGTTGAGGTGGCGGAAGTATGGCGCGGGATGAAATGGTGCGGTGACCGATATAGCTGCGACGAGGTCCGGTTGGTGGGTGGCGAGTTGAACCGCATAGGCTCCGCGCAGACTAATGCCCAGGACTGCCACTTTTCTGGGATCAAGCCGTGAGTGGGTGTTGGCGAATTCGATGAGCGCATCTGCTATGTCGAGCTGGTCCGGTGCTGCAGCGGCACGGCCCCAGGCTTCCCCGCTTCCTGGCGTATCCAGCGAGAGCGTGGCTAAACCCTGATTCAGGAAGTCGTTCGTCC
Source organism: uncultured Chloroflexia bacterium (assembly GCA_963782955.1). Taxonomy (GTDB): domain Bacteria; phylum Chloroflexota; class Chloroflexia; order Thermomicrobiales; family Thermomicrobiaceae; genus CALAGB01. Next base: position 562,867 of record CAWALJ010000008.1, read on the forward strand.
AGCTAACCGTTTCTTCTTTGACGGTGCTGGCTCCATTGAGCAGCACGATGAGCGGGAACGTGCGATTGTCACTGTCCGGGAGTTGCAGATACGCTGGCAGTGAAATATTTCGCCACGGCACTTCGACATGGGTTGCGCTAGGCGTAAGGAGTGGCGCTGCCTGCCGGTAGTTCGCTGCGGCTTGCGCGTAGAGCTGCTCGCGTCGATCGACGTCGTCGAACTCGAAGAGTTGTGCGTAGTGAAAGCATAGTCCGGCTCGAGCCTGTTGGCGAGCGGCATCATCGGTTTCCCCACGTTCCAGGGCGCTATCGGATTGCTGGAGGTAGTCTGTCGCGGTTTGTATCCAGGATGCAGCCCACGAATCGACGGTTCGCACGCGTTTGAGCGTTTCTTGAATCCGGGTGGGATTTACGCCACCGTAAACGAAACGGTGCCGTGCGCTTTCACTGAGTGCGTTTGCGGTCGCGACCCGGAAGAGCAGGTCGATGGACGAGCGCGTGACGCGATTGGCGATCCAGAATCGTGGCGAGATGATCATGTGTGGGGGCGGTCTCCGTTTGCTGGCTGCGATGTGCGTGTCGGCAGCCTGCTACATCACGGAGTGGGGAAGGCTGCGGGCGCGTGCAGTGATTGCGATATCGGTTAGCGACTTGGCGCGTTGACCTCGGAGCGTTCCGAGGGTCCACCCCGGTGGACTCGATCAACATGGTTCCGTCTCGTACAAGCATATCATTTTGGCATTACCATCTGCGCAATGGTTATGCCAGTAACAGTGCCGATTGCGGCGGGGGCTGACGATGAAGCTCGTCAGCTACCTCTGGTGTAGACGCTTCGATTCGGTGTCGGGCTTGCGCTGCAGTTGGTCGGGTCTCATCCGATGGGGAGGGTTGGTTGTTCTCCGAGGTCGCGAGCGCGTCTTGGGCTGAGTTGAGGTGTGACAAGACCGGGGAGAAGGACAGCCGAAAGTCAGCGACGATTGAACCGCACCTTGTTGTCGCGGATGCCTTCGACGACATTGTCATTTGGGAGCAGGGTCGAGTGCCAGCTAATTCGACACTCACTAACGACGCAGGTTGGCGATCGAGAGGAAGGCGGGCAGGTCGATGATTCGATGGATGGCGATCTTGAACAGCTTATTCAAGAACTATGAACAGTGGGCCATAACGGCAGCGCTTGCTGAGGTAGTAACTGGTTGGGGAACATGACATAAAAGCGTATAGGTCAGTGGTGAGGCTGAGCGCAGAGGCGGGTTGCACTATGAAGAGACCGTCGTATACTGAGGTATAGGATACCCGGTATGGGTATGGCGGTTGGATATGAGTGAGTCGAGGACTGATCAATGTCTGTTCACGTTTACCGAGTTCCTGATGTGAGCTGCGAGCACTGCGTGCATGCGATTACCAGCGAACTAGGCAAGATCGATGGCGTACGCAAAGTCGACGTAAATCTTGACTCGAAGCTGGTGACGGTCGAAGCGGAGGAGATCGTGTCGGATGCGGAGCTGCGCGCTGGCATCGACGAAGCGGGTTATGACATCGCGGCTTAGCTTCGAAGTGTATTGCGCGAGAGTCGGCGGTAGGGCGAGGCCCGTCTCACCCGGAGCCGGAAGTCTTGGAGTGGCGGCCAAACGAGGCCGCCATTGTCGTACGGTACGAGAACGAACCTATTGCAGCCGGTTGGTGACAGAACGGTCCCGACGGTAGGAGAGGCTTGCATCACGACGTCGGTTCGTGATGCTGGCGAGAATGAAACGTGATCTGCTGGTCGTCATGATCTGATCCGTGCTGGTGGCTCTGTCCGCCAAAGACTTGATCGGCCACCACGTTGGTTTCGGCGCCGACGATGAGTACGATGCTGGAGATCCAGAGGAAGAAGAGTAAGACCACCACGGCTCCAAGCACGCCATAGGCATTGCCGACGTTGACATACTGCAGGTAGAGACTAAACCCCCAGCTCGCTCCCAGCCACAGCATGGTGGCGATGACGGCACCTGGCGAAAGCCAGCGCAGGGGCAGGTCTTGCGCCGGTCCAGCCCAGTAAAGAATGGCTAGGGCGATCATAAACAGAATGAAGACCACCGGCCAGCGACCGATGTTCCATGCCTGCTTGAACTGAGCGCCAAATCCCACCAGATTGGCCAGATGCTCGCCAAGTCGCTGTCCGACGACGACGAGCAGGAAAGCCAACAGCACCAGGAAGCTCAGGCCGATTGTCAGACCGAGTGCGATGATGCGGCGCCAGATGAAATTACGGGTTTCCTCGACATCGTAGGCGCGGTTGAAGGCCTTGATCAGCGTTCCAATCGCCGATGAAGCTGACCACAGACTCAGCAATATGCCGATGGACAGAACTCCGGTATGGCCGTCGTTCTTGGCTGCCTGGAGTATCAGATTGAGGCTATTGTCAACTGATCTGGGAATTGCTCCGGCAGAGATCTGCTTCTGCAAGTAAGAGAAGACGTCCACCCCGGTGTACCGCGCGGCTTGCGCTGAGAGAGCGGCGAAGAAGATCGCCAGGGCTGGGAGCGAGAAGAGTAGACGGAAAGCGACTTCAGCGGCGAGCCCGCTGACGTCATCCTGGCGAATCTCATGGAACATACCTTTGCCGAACGCGTAGAGTCGGCCCAGCGCATCGCGCATCTCACCCCCTTAGCACAACCGACTCGATCATCCCCAACAATTGCGATCAATGCAAACCCCGTACCAATCGCAATCAGGGCGACTCGATCTGATAGGCAAGGTGCGCAACGTTCTGGATAAGCTGCACGACCGAGTCGCGGTCCTGAACTTCATCGGTCATGACCACGACGACAATCGGTCCTCTCGGAGCGTAGATGACTCCGGCATCGTGCACCGAGTTGTCGAGATCACCCGTCTTGTGGGCCACGCGCGTTCCATCTGGAACTCCCGCTGGAAGACGGTCATTGATCTGCTGATGGGCTAGCAGATCCAGCATCTCGGCGCTGGCCGACTGGCTCACGACGGTTCCACGGATAAGCTCCTGAAAGAGGAGCGCGATGTCAGCCGGAGTCGTGATGTTAAAGGCATCAGCAACGATTGGCACCGGTAGACTGGAAGACGACGATGGGCCGTTCCTCGTGCTGAGCAGCGAATACCCAGGAGCAGCGCTCAGACTTCCATCCGTTGCCGCCGGATACCAGAGTATCTTGGTGTGCGTGAGCCCCAGCGATGCCGCCGTGGCGTTGACGTTATCGGTTCCGACCAGGTTGAGCAGTGCGGTTGCGGCGACATTGCGACTTAACGTAATCATATCGTGCAGCAGTGTTCCGACCGGTACCTGATCGTAGACGTTGGAGTCATAGCCGTAGACGCTATCGTCCTCGAAGAAGAAACCTGGATAGAGAGTGACCAGGTCGGCAAAGGTGAGTTCACCGGCACGCTGCTGGCGATAGACCTCCACCATGATGGCCAGTTTGTAGAGGCTGGCGGATTCGAACTGGGTATCGGCTTCGTGGCGGTAGAGCGTGGTGCCGTCTGGCAGGGCGATCACCATGCCCACGTGGGCCGGAGCATCGTCAATCAGGTCGTTGACAGTTGCCGGAAGTTGATCGATGCGATCGATGGCGAGCGCGGTCGGGCTGGCGCTCGTCGCGGACGCACCTTCGGCCTCCGCCGTCTCCTTTGCCGGAGCATCGGACTCGGTCGGTAACGCGCTGGCGCCGCCTGGCGTCTCGGTTGGGGTCGCCACATGACTGTTCACGATGATGGCGGTAGGAGAGGGCGGCTGCGTGCTGAGTGAGTGACTGACCACGCGAGAAGAGCAATCGGCTAGCGCGATCAGCAGCAGCATGGCAACCAGTCCAGCCCGGATCCAGGCACCGAAGGATGTTCGGCGCCGGTTCCGGAAATTCGACCGCTCACGCTGTGTGGTAAGTCGCCGCCACATGCTGTCGTACTGCCAATCGTCTCGGCAAACCCGCTGGGTCTCGCTGAGCTACGATGTCACGATTCCGGTATACCCGTTGGTGCCAGAGGTTGCACATTGCCGCCGTGCTGCACAATACTCCCCGGATGGACGGATCGTTCGTCTTGGGGAGGGAACCACGGTTGTCCAGCCAGGCACTCGAAGCAGTCCGCTACCGGGGACTCATCCGAAATCTCGTGTCAAAGGACCTGAAGGTCCGCTACAAGAACTCGGCGCTGGGGTTCCTCTGGTCGCTCCTCAATCCGCTGTTGATGATGGTGGTCTTCACCTTCGTTTTCACTCAGATCTTGAATCAGAACATCCCGAAATTCCCGGTCTTCGTTTTGGCGGCATTGCTCCCATGGAACTGGGCGGCAACCGCCGTGACAGTCGGAACGCAGACCCTGATCGACAACCGGTCGCTGATCAGCAAGGTCTACTTCCCGCGGCTGCTCCTGCCGGTGTCGGTCGTATGCTCGACGATGGTCAACTTCATTCTATCGCTCCCAGCGCTCTTTCTGATAATGATCGTCTTCCACGTCGGCTTCACGCCGTGGGTCTTCTACATTCCGGTGATCGTGTTGGTGCAGGCGATCTTCCTCACGGCGGTCGTCCTGTTTCTTGCACCGTTGAACGTCTACTTTCGGGATACCGTGGTGCTGGTTGAGGTCGGGTTGACGGCTTGGTTCTTCATGACCCCGATCTTCTACCCGATCGAGGCGGTCGCGCCGAACCTGACTGCATGGATGTACCGCATCAACCCGATGGCGGCTATTGTGGCGGAATACCGAACCATTCTCTACCACGGTGGAGTGCCAGACCCGCTCTTCATGGCTCGAACGGGAGCGACGGCGGTCGTGATGTTGGTACTTGCATATTTCTTCTTCAACCGTCTGAATCGCGATCTTGGGGAGCATCTCTAGTGCGCAGTCAGCCGCGGAGGCAACGCTCGGGTGACACCGCAATCGAATTCCGTGCCGTTTCGCGGCGCTTCGTGCTGCGCAACGAGCAGCGAACCTCGTTCCAGGACTGGTTCATCGGCCTGATTCGTCCACAAGGTCACGGTGAGGAGTTCTGGGCGCTACGGGACGTGAGTTTCTCGGTGCGGCACGGCGAGGCGGTCGGAATTCTCGGCCGAAACGGAGCTGGCAAGAGCACGCTGCTGAAACTGGTCACGCGCGTCCTCGAACCGACGAGTGGCGAGATCGTCACGAACGGCCGCATCCATGCAATGCTCGAGCTTGGCGCCGGGTTTCACCCCGAGCTCTCCGGACGCGACAACGTCTTCCTAAACGGCAGTCTCTATGGCTTCACCCGCAAACAGATGGAGGAGCGTTTCGACCAGATCGTGCGCTTCGCGGACCTCGAGCGCTTCATCAATACTCCGGTGAAGCACTACTCGTCGGGCATGTTCATGCGGCTTGGTTTCGCCATCGCGGTGCACATGGATCCGGAGATTCTGGTGATCGACGAGGTCCTGGCGGTAGGTGATGCGGCGTTCCAGCGAAAGGGCTATGAAGCGCTGGAGCGACTCAAGGAGTCGGGTACAACCATCCTGTTCGTGTCGCACAACGCCGAGCAGGTGCGCTCCTTCTGTGAGCGCTCGGTGCTGCTCGAGGGTGGCCAGATGCTCGATATCGGACCGACTGACGAGGTGGTTGACCACTATCAGCGCATGCTGCAGGAGGCGACGGTCGATGCATCGATTCTTCGGGTGCGACCGATCGACGAGACTGGCGCCGTGCTTGAACGCCTGTATACCGGCGACGACCTGGGAATCGAGGTGCTCCTGCGGCTGCCTTCAGGACAGCGGACCACGGGTCTGATGATCGCGCTCGATCTGTATGATCGTCAGGGGATTCACCTCTTTGGGCGCACGAGCCAGTTGCCCGACATCCTGCCGGTGATCGAGGGAGTCGGCTCCGACACGCGTCGTATCCGCTCGATGCTGAAGGGCTTGCCGCTGGCTGAAGGACCGGTGACGGTGGCGGTGTCGCTCCAGCGCGCGGCTGGAGCGGAAGCCGAAACGATCGATCGACAGGAAACCTCGTTCGACATCGAGCACTTTGGCCTTACCGGCAGCCGTGGCATGCTGCGCCTCGACAACGCCTGGGATTGGGAGACTCCACTGAGTGTGGACGAGGATTCCGGTGCGCCGAACGGGATTCGCCTCAGCCGCTGGACCGGGCGCTAGCGCGACATCGTTCGATTCAATCTTCAACCTGATTTACAGCGGCGCCTCGCAGCCAAAGCCGCGGCAATGGCCGCCACATCCTGCTGGCTAGATTTGTCCAAGCACGGCTAGCTAGTGGGCGTTGCTGGGGCGACCGAGATCGAACGCAAGACCGCCTCATACAATGCGGTCATGCGCTGCTCCTGCGCGCCGGTATCGGTTGTCGAATAGCCCGCGCTGAGGCTGACCCCGATTCGCAGCCCGTGTGCGAAGAGGTAGACCACGTCGACACGTGCTCCCTCCTGATCGACCAGCACACGGACGCCCGGCATCCCTCCGTATTCGACCGTGCCCCAGATCGTCGCGTTCGACTCTTTGTCGAATTGCTGGTGAGCGTAGTCGAGTGGGGTGCCGTTGAAGCTGGTCTTCTGGATCGAAATGGAGAAGCTTGGCGGGTACGTCGCGATCGTTCGGCGAGATGTCGGCCTGGTAGGAGGTGGAGCCCTTCGACTCGTCCGCGACCGACCAACCGACCGGATAGCGCAGCGCGATGGCCTGAGACGTAGTGAGCTGTGGCCAATGGCCGCTCTCGCTCGAGACGCTCTGGTCCTGCTCGCGCCAATTTGATATCCAGTTGGTGACATAACTCTGGCGAATCGCCGATATTACATTGTCGCCGGACGCGTTGCGGCCCTTGACGATCAATCCGATAAGCTGGCCCGAGTTGTCCGATAGTGCTCCGCCGTTGAATCCCTGGGCGAAGTCGATGTTGGTCTGGATCAGCGCAGGCGCTTTGGTCGATGCGTCAGCCCACTGGCGTGACGGTCTTCCCCGCAACCTGGCCATAGCTGGCGGTGGTCGCGTCGAAGCCCTCGGCAAAGATCTGGTTGCCAGGATCGATCTGCTCTAGCCCCAACCGGACGGGAACTAGCCGATCGGCCGAGACCTTCAGCAGCGTCAGCCCCGAGGATGAGTCGCTCGCGACACGAATTGGCGAGGCCACCTGGCCGTTAGGCAGCACGATCTCCGGCCTCTTGCCGAGATTCTCGTCGATCGTCACCAGGAATCCGTCGCTGGTGATCACCAGAGCCGCGCCAGAGACCTGGTCACTTCCGGCCTGACGTACCAATGCCAGCGAGTCACGTAATGGGGCCGGTTGTCCCGAACCCACTGGGAACTCAGTCGGTGTCGGAATTGGCTGCAGATCAGGCGGAGTTGGGCCGGGATTGGTGACCTTGGTCCCTTGCGCCCCGCAGGCAGTGATGAGAATCAACACGAAGAGCAGTCCGACTCGCGAGAGCCGCGTCGGAAGACCTCTGGAGCGTCTAGTCCAGGCCACTGAATCAGTGCGTATGGCGATTACTCTCCCCTTGTTTGTCCGGTCGGTACTGGCTCCGATGGTCCCGCGGTGATCCGACCGGCCCATGACAATAGTCTAGCGCATGGTGACTGACCGGCAACGACAACATATGCTTCATGAACCGGTTTTCCCTCAACCTCGGGGTGAAAGGTCCCTTAATACCCCGGACTGATTTCTCTTCATGCTGGAACTGTGACTGAAGGTACACTGCAAGGGTGATCGGAACTGGATGGGGTAGGGTTGGGAATACGAACGAAGATGATTCGTAAGAATGAACATATCGTGAGTCCGAGAGTTCTGGTTGTCGACGACGACGCGTCGTTCATTCGTCGGGCAACCGTCTCGCTCTACGACGTGGCAGACGTCGAATCGGTCACCTCGAGTGACGATCTCCTGCGCCAGGTCTATCGCTGGCTACCCGATATCGTGCTGCTGAACATGATGCTCGATGATCGAGACGGCTTTGTGTTACTGGAAGAACTCCTGCGCCTGAATCTGGATCACCCGCCGTTCGTCTTCTGCACCACGTCCGGTCCATTGTCAATCAACCGGCTCTCCAATTGCCCTGGCTGGCCGGTCGGTACGCTTTCGCGGACGGCCCGCTTGGAGCAGTTGCGAACTACGGTCGAGAGCGCACTGGCAAAACGAGACGTGGCGCGAGAACCTGCCGTGGCCATCGTCGCACAGTCGCTTGGCGGCTAGGGGAGCGAGAAGGTCTCCAGCGTAACCGTGTCGATGCCAGCATCACGCATCTCCTGAATCGCTCGCTCGGAGTCTCCCGGCACCACTTCCACCCCACGGACGGCGTCGAGTAGCAGCGTCACTTGCAGACCGGCCCGACGGGCATCCAGCGCGCTGGCCCGCACGCAGTAATCGGTCGCCAAGCCGCCGACATACAGATGTTCCACTCGATCCTGGTGCAGCCGGTGCGCGAAGGTTTCGCCATCTGGCAGGTGCCCCTCGAAGGCAGAATAGCCTTCGTCTTTGGCGCTGTCGCCCGAGGTCACGACGTTTTCCGGCCCAGGAACGTCCAGCTTGGGGTGGAACTCGGCCCCAGATGTCTCCTGGACGCAATGAGGTGGCCAGAGACCGCCGAATTCCTTGAAATGGCGTGTACGTACCGGATGCCAATCTCGCGAGGCGTAGACGGGCAAATTTCGGGCTCTGAAGCGTTTGGCGTACTCGTTCAGGATCGGAACGACCTGATCGCCTTCGTTGACCGCCAGTGATCCGCCCGCACAGAAGTCGTTTTGCACGTCAACGATCAGCAATGCGGACTTCGGCTCTGCCATAGTTCCTCCGATTGCCTTATCCAAACAAAAGACCGGAGCGACGTACTCGCCGCATCCGGTCTGATTCTCTCAATCTTGATTATCGACCGACCAGGTCCGTCAGGAACTGAGGACGTGAGTGGCCGCCTGGCGTCTTCGTGTCTGTATACGTCGCTGCTGCACGCGCTCGGTCAGCCGTGGGACGACCAGGTAGGCGATGATGGTGATAAGCGAACCGATAATCACGTCCAGAATGTAGTGGTTCGCCGTTGCGATCACGGCCGTCGCCATCAGCAACGGATAGCCGATGCCCAGTACCCAGTGAATCTTGCGCCGCCCGATCTTGATGATGCCGATGCCGCTGAAGAGGGCAAATGCCACGTGCAGGCTTGGCATGGCCGCGAACGGGTTGTAGAGCATCTGTATGCTGTGCTGCTCGTAGTTGATGCCGCTATAGAGCTGCAGCGTGTCGACAAACCCGGTGTACGGGAAGTAGCGCGGCGGCGCCAACGGGAAGATGACGTATATCGTCAAACCTGTTCCCAGAATCGCCAGGAAGGTGTTGCGAATGGCCGGGTACTTGTCCGCATGGCGTGCGAAAACCCAGATAGCAAAGCCGATCAATACCGCCATATGCGTGTAGGCATAGACGAAGTTGAGCGCGCGGATCAGGGCTGGTTCAGTCAAAACATCGGTTTGCAGCGCGATCTCGCGGAAGATGCCGAGCTTTTGCTCGAGGTGCATCACTTCACGCGCATGACCGAACGCCACGGCTTCTTTTCCAGCAGCTACGCCGCGGGTGACGTAATACATTGAGAAGAGGGCGACCATCAGGCCAATTTCGGCGATGCCGTCGCGCGCTCGATCGAGGGTCGTGCTACTCACACGCGCCCGACGCGGTAGATTCATCGGTGCGTGCTCTCCTTTCGCTCGGTGGTAGATGCCCGGTGCGTAGACAGTTCGCTCGAATTACAGCACCACGGCCGGGTGAGAACCATGGACTCGCGGCCCGGTACTGACCTGTCCAACCGGACAGTCCACTCAGCGCCGACTGGCATACTGCGATCATGACAAATCCTTAACGCAGATCCCTCGCCAGCGACGGTAACGCCCATTATAGCCGATGGGGCAAATCGGGAAGATCCGGTGGACGAGTGGGATCATGAGCGCCCTGTTCTCGGATGGACTTTATGCCGCGAACCTATCGGGATCTGATCCAACGCCACGACCAGCGTTCGGAGCGGAAGTCGTGTCAACAGTCGGACGGTTGTCTGTGTCCATTGTTGCGACCTGGATTCGTCTGGCTGGGAAAGACACGAGCGAGAAGAAGCTGATAGACGCCGGGCAACCTCGCCATACGTGTCGCCAGCGATTGGTCAGCTCATCACCGTCAGCAGGAGCGCTGCGTCGAGTTGTCTGGAGCAGAGTGTGGCTGCCATACAGCCCTCTGGACTGACCCTGAATCATCGGCGAAACTGGAGACGATGATGATACCGATGTCGGGTCGACCGCGGGCCACAATTGGTCGGCGTTCAGGCCGCGGGCCATGACTTGAATTGTCCGCCAGGCAGATCTGCGAGATCGCCTCCGGTGTGGAGGAGCCGGCGAGACGCAGCGGACAACGTCTCAAGCAACCGAGCGGGAGACTGCTCGATCTCATTTTGGGCAGAATCCTCGCCTTTTGAAGCGGCGATCTCATCTTGGGCGTTCGCATTTGAACGCCAGTGATTCAGTAATGTAAGGAGCAATCATTGAGTGCACATCGCGCAGCCGTTGCCAACCCGTTTGCAGATTTGAGCCTGGAGCAGCTGCGTCGCAGAACCAGCGCCAAGTGGCGCTACTATCCGGAGGATGTTCTTCCCCTTTGGGTCGCCGAGATGGACGCGATCATCGCCGCGCCGATCGCGGCGGCAGTCAAGGCAGCGCTCGACCTCGGTGACACTGGTTACCCGATGGGCCGGTCCTACCCCGAGGCGATGGCGTCATTCGCGTCCGATCGCTGGGGCTGGTCGTTCGATCCGGCATCGGCCGCTTCGTTACCCGACGTCATGTCCGGCGTCCGTGAGATCGTCCGTGCCATTAGCACCGACGGCACGTCCATCGTACTGACGCCACCGATCTATCCTCCGTTCTACGGTGTGGCCAAGACACTCGGCCTTCCAGTTGTCCCGGCGCTACTAACCGCCGAGGGACGCCTTGATCCGGCCACGCTGGAAGCTGCATTTCGTGAAGCCACGTCGGGCGGAGGCAACGCGGTCCTTCTCCTGTCAAACCCGCACAACCCAACCGGGACGGTTCACAGCCGAGCCGAGTTGGAAACCGTTGCCCGGCTGGCTCGGCAGTACGGCGCGCGGGTCGTCGCCGACGAGATTCATTCACCATTGATCATGCCGACGTCGACGTTCACGCCATACTTGAGTGTGGACGGCACGGCGCTGGATTTCGCGGTTGCGTCAGCCTCGAAGGGCTGGAACCTGGCAGGCTTCAAGGCTGCGCTGGCCGTTCCGGGTGCCGAGGCCGTGCGAGATTTCGAGACCCCGAGCTTTCGGGGCGCGGGTCACGCTGGCCACATCGACATCATCGCCCACGCCGCCGCGTTCAACGACGCGCGAGACTGGCTCGACGCGGCAATCTCCGGGATCGATGAGAACCGGAAGCTGTTGGCGGACCTGCTCGCGACCCACCTGCCGGAGGCGAAGTACCGCTTGCCGGAGAGCACCTATCTCGCCTGGATCGATTGCCGTGGACTCGATCTGGGCGATGATCCCTCAGCCGTCTTTCTGGAGAAGAGCCGCGTCGCGCTCAACTCCGGCCTCACCTTCGGAGACAGCGGAGCGGGTCACGTGCGACTGAACCTCGCGACATCGCCCGCGATTCTGACCGAGGCGGTGACCCGTATGGCCAAAGTGCGTAACTGATCCCACAGGCCGGCGCCGAGTGGTCATCGCTCGGCGCCAGTCGTTCCCCGCGTACCTCGTGCTGCAGCAAGAGAGAGTAGACGTAGGCTCACGTTTCCAGACGGAAAAACATCGCTGGCACGGTTCCATCGCTCGCCCATGCGCCGGCCACGGCGTTGCGTGCCGAGCACGGCCAGGTTTCCTGAGTCCGTGCACCATGGGGAGACACTGGGAGCTCGTGAATCTACACAATCCGACCGGTCCCACGTTTCGATCTCGCGTGGACTTCACTCCGCAAACCTATCGGGATCTAATCGAGCGATACAACCAGCATCCGGAACGCAAATTTACGGGACCAGACGGAACACCGTGTGACTCACCGACGGTCGGCTTGCTGAGGGATCTCCCGATCGTCGCGAGTTGGATTCGCCTGATCGGTAAGGAAGGGAACGAGATCGAGCAAATCGACGTGGGGCTGATCGAGTCCGAGGACGATCGGATGATCGTCTATGACGACGGCGAATGGGATGCGGTACAACGTGTGTTGACAATGGTCCCAACGAAGGATCTCCAGCGGACAAAGGGATATTCGAGGAGCATGGCGAAGTATGTGAAGAGTGGGGAACGACGCCCTCGTGTTAACGAACTGTCGCGCATCGCGTCGATTGTAGCCACCTACGCTCGCGAGTGTCTTGGCTCGCTCGGCTACGACTGTTCGGCCGATGACTGGGAGACGATTGCGGTGTACGGGATCTGCGCCCGTCACCAGGAGTCACACGAGGAACAGGCTCGTCAAGCGCACACCGCTCATCGCGAACGTAAGCGTGACGTCTTCGCGGCCCTCCGCGCCATCACCAATAACAAGGGCATCGCTCCCACCCGCGACAGCGTCGCCGAATGGGCAGCACACATCTCAAGCACTTTACGCCGAAAGTCCGGTGTCCTGGCTGATGACGTCGCCGCTTCCCTCGCTTCAGACTATCCGCAGTTCGGCGTTGTCGACGAAGCCAGCCTCTTCGACCTCTTCGATGAGTTGCAGGACGGTTAGACCGGCTGATCTGCCGATCGTCACCCAGCGGGTCCGACTGAGCAGGAAAGAGGCGAACGATATCGAGCTGATCGACGCCCGGGTGATTGAGACTGAAGCTGGGCGAATGATTGTCTATGACGAGGGCGAGTGGGAAGCAATTCGACGCGAGTTGGTGAACGGGCCAACTAACGAGATTATGCGGTTGACAGGCTATTCGCGGAGTACGGTGAAGTAATTGAAGAGTGGCAATCGGCAGCCATCCGACTCAGTAACAGTTGAACTTGTGGCGCTTTGTAGCGATCAATGTGCTTTGCAGTTGATTGTCGCAGGGAGCAGTTGACCTCTAGTCATGTCAACATGGAGATTCATTAGCGAGTCACCAACTACTCACCAGCCAGCCGCCTTGGCAACGTGGTCAACGACCGACTCTCCGACGATTTGAACTTGGTCGATACGTTCCTGGGTTAGTCGAACAGTATTCGTTGAGTTCTTGAAACGGCGAGTAGATGATCTAACCGTCAGGTGGTGCCCAATCAAGGTAGGTGGTGATCGCCCTTTTCGGATGGTCCGATCCCACAACAACAGTCACCAGGTCAGGGTCGGATTCCAGTTCGCCAATTCGCTCTAGAATTGCACCCTCAAACTCATATCGAACCCGCCCTAAAGGTATCTCACAGTCGAGAATCATCAACGTTTCTTCGCGTTCAACGTATAGTGATCCCGGTCCGCCCTCAACTACACCTAACAGTAGCTCGACGTTTGACTTTTGCACAGTCCATGATTGGCGCGTCCATGTGCCATGGATGATGTTTCGACGCAGTAGGGTGTTGAGTAAGTTTAATCCCTTGCCACTCGTCCTCCGTGATATCGTGGTTCGGAATCGTGATACGGGCATTAGTTCTGTCCTGGACGGCTTGTAGCACGTGGACCATTTCGAGTACGTCGTCAAATGAGTGTCCTTCCACAGGTGTGTCTCGGTGCAGCGAAGCCAGTACGTTGCCGTTGTCCGCTTGTTCAATATTTATGTGTCCTGCTTTGCCCATTTGGATCATAAACTTCAACAAGCGACGGAACTGCGACACTGTGAGAGACGAATCCCGTCGCCCAACGGACAGAGAGTATAAGTGATCGTTTCTGTTGAGCCGAAGATTCACTAGAAACGGCACTTTCTGTGTCGTGTTTTCGAGGCTAACCTCGTCAGTTCCTGTACGGATGACCTGCAAGTCTACGTACTCCAACACCTCCTGCGTGCCGTCCGCTCCGGACGCCTCAATTCTCACCGGAAAGTGACGATCCGGAGGAAGAGAGTTGATTCTTAGTTCTCCGACTGATGTCGGCTCATCTCCAATCAACTCACGGGTTAGACGAGTGATGAACTCAGGAACCTCAAGGCTATCTATGTACTCCGCGGGAATTGTTGCGGGAGTACCGGTAGTCAGCGCAGCTTCGAGTTCGGCGAGCTTTTCTTGACCGTGCGGGGTATTCGGAAAGGCAAATCGCCCGGTCATCACCACAGGTTCGGATTGTAACTGCCCTTCGAATGACTCCTTGAAAACAAAGGCTCGATCTCCAGATGTCAGCGACATGAATGGTTTTCCTGGGTGGTTTATGAGCGTATCAACGACGTACGGCGAGGTTTCTGTGATCAGTTTCTCTACTCGGCTTATTGCACCACCGATTTCGGTTACCAAGTGCTTTGACACAAGCGTCCAAAGTTGGTCTACGTCCAGGATCTCAGTATGACTGTTCCAACTCTCGTTTTCGATCGTCGCTCTTAGTCGATCGCGCGTCTCTTTCGGAATCTTCTTGTTCGCGACAACCCAGCACCAGTGAATGCGTTGTTGCTCACCTGAAACCGGATCGTCGTATTTCCGATTGAAGGATTGCCTGATCTGGGTGATCACATCTTGAATCTGTGGGTTCGTCTTAATTGCCGTGGCTTTGGCGACAACCGCGAGATTCTCACGGTGACCCAAGTCGTTCGACTTCCAAGCCACAAGATCCTTGCCTAGTTCACCGGCCCCGCCATGCCATTCAAAGACTTCGCTGTATCCCAATGCTTGGAGCAGTGGATATAGAACTTCCTTCCTGAGAGTTGCCTCATCACAGCGCTGGATTTCGACATGCGATAATTTCATTCTCCCCCCAAGAGCCTGGACTCAGCATCCGCATAGAAACGCTAAACGCTATTTTACGGCGACGAAGGGAGCTGCAATTTACTTCGGTTATAGTCGAAATTTTAAACCAACTTAGTGGACGTCTCGTCATCGGTAGTTGCTCTGAATCTTGTGGCGTGCGGGAATAAGGTTCATGGCACTCAGGTGGCCACAAGGTTTGGGGTGCGCGTCATAGCCCTCCGATATTTGCCTGGTTCACCCAACCCGCCGTATACTTCCGCTAGTGTACGTACATGCGTGCCGGTGGGAGTAGATCATGGCTGCCGAACCTGCCACGCCCGAGCCAACCATCAACTCGACCATCCAGGAGTTCTTCGACGATCTGCGGCTCTCGCCACGCAGCAAGAAGACCTACCGTATCGCGCTCGATAAATTCGTCGCGCATCTTGACGAGAAGTTCGGCATCGACGCGTCACAGGTTCCGGTCACGGCGTTGAACGAGGATCACGTCACCGATTTCGTCGCCTCGCTGATTCCGGATGACATTCGCTCGCCGGAAGAGGTGTCGCAGATGCGCACCGCTCAGACCAATCTGGCAGCGATCCGCAAGTTCTACTCGTATTTGGCGTCCTACGATCTGCACCCGAGCCTCTCGACCGAGAAGCTGCGCAATCGCATCTCGGCCATGATGCCCCGTTTCACGCCGCCACCTCCCGACGTGCGCACCGGCGACCTGGACCGCATCGTCGATTTCGTGCGTAACGGACAGCGCGAGACTGACGCCGCGCGCGAGCTACGACGGCTGAAGATCCGCGCCATGATCCTCTTTCTCTACCGGACTGGCGTGCGCGTTTCGGAACTCTGTGGCATCCGGCGACGCGACATCGACCTGTCGAGCGGCGCCGCCTACGTCTACCGCGCCAAGGGTGGTAAGAGCCGCACCGTGCACTTCGATTCCGAGACAGCCGAGGCGCTGGTCACATATTGGTCGGCGCGTGGAGATGCTGGTCGCGGGGTCGGGGCCTTGCCGGTCTTCAGCGGGCGCGATCGAGTGGGGGCGCCGGGACGGGCCATTAGTCCACGCACGGTCGAGCACATCGTCGGCGAGCTGTGCGACCTCTCAGGGGTCGAGAACCCGATCACGCCCCACTCGTTCCGGCATGGTCTGGCGACCGAGATGGTGCGACGGCGCGTACGCGAATCCACGGTGCAGACGATTCTGGGTCATGCTTCGCCAACGACTACCCGCATCTACGTCCACAAGGTCGCGCTGGAAGTCGCCGAGGAATATCAGGACGCCTTCGGGGAGTATCATCGGCCGAGCGGGAGTTGAGGAACGACCCTGGTCGCCGATTGACGGGGTCCGTTTGCAGAGGCAGACAGCGTCTGTCCTCGGCTGAAGGCCGCATGTGCGCGCCATCAATCCAATCGCTGCTTCTCGTCAGGGGCCGCCGCTTAGGATTGGCTCACTCCGTGAGGCAGCGCGCGGCAAACGAAAAGATTCCGCGCGTCACGCAGAATCACGCGATTGCGTCTACTTGTCGTAGGGTGTCGCTAGCTCCGCGCGTTCCCTGATTCCGACCTGGCATACCGCTGGATCATCTCGATCGTCTGCCCGTGGAAGACGCTGTTCGCCATCACCCGGTCAATTCCGGCCGCTTGCGCTGCTTTGAGCGCGTCGACATCCTTATGAGGTCCGAAGGCGATTACCGGTACGTCGATCTGACTGGCGGAACTGACAATCGCCTGCAGCGTGTCAGCGTCCAGCTTCGCGCCCAGGTCGATGACGCCCAGCACGACGGTTCCCGCCGTTACCGCGCTCCGGAATTCCTCGGCGGATTTAACGATCTTCGGCGTGAAGCCAGCCTGCTTGATCTGATTCCCCAGCCGGACCGAAAAGAACAGGTCGTTGACCAGCGCCACGACGGTGGCTGTGGAGGGTGTGTCCACGTCGGCTTCTTTCCTGAGGTTGTGACGAATCACGTGCTAACTGAACGCGTCACGTGGCCAGATTTCGAAGGGCAGACGCGCAGCGTCTGCCCTTACACACGGATCGCACCTGTTAAGCAAATGCCTTACGGCAATTCGAGCTCTTCGACCATCTCCCGAGCGGCATGCAGCCATTTCTCTTCGGTATCGTCCGGCACTGAGCAGCCGTTCGCCAGGATGAACTTGCGGCCGCCGGTCTGTCGCAGGGCGTCCTCGGCCTCTTCGCGCATCTTGTCGACCGGGCCATTCGAGAGCGCGCCGAACTCGTGCCAGCCACCCATCAGGCACTTGCTGCTCATTGAGCGTGCCTCACGCAGGCTTGGCCCGGCTAGCCGGTCGCTCCAGCTCAGCACCTGCACCGGGTAGTCGAGCGCATCCTCGAAATAGAGATCCTTGTCGCCGTGCACGTGAAGCACGTTGAGCCAGCCGTCGCGGTTCCCCTGCAGGGCCAGTAAATCGTATGGGCGGCCGAACTCGAGGTACTGCTCGCGGCTCATGATCGCTTTGGTGCAGCCCTGGATGGCGAAGAAGACACCGTCGGCGCCCGCGTCGATGCAGTCTTTGATGTGCACGCGCAGGTTCTCGGCGATGGTCGCGATCGCTTCGTGGACGACCGCTGGATTTTCGGCGGCGTGCTGCAGGAAGAGTTCACGGGTGGCGGCAAAGTGCATCGCCTCGGAGATGGGATTGTAGACCGTGACGATGATCGGCACGTCGAAGCCAACCATCTCACGCATGGCCTGTATGGCCGTAGCGCGCTGAGTGTAGAAGCGCGAGCGCTCCTCGTTCAGCGGCTCGATCAGGCGCCACTGGTTCGGCTCGGAGATGCTGCGGCGCGGGAACGGGTAATCGATGTCGGGCATGATCTTGATGATGTCGAGGTCGAATTTCTCGATGAAGAAGCGATAGGTCGCTTCGGCCATTTTGCGGCCCGAGCCCTCGGGCTCGAAATGGTGCCAGAAGGCGACCGGTATGCGGTCGACCTCGTCCCCATTGACCGCCGCCATTACACGCTCGTATTTGGTCATCTCGTCCACGATTGCCACGGAACGGACTCCCTTCCCTGTCTGTTATTGCTCGGGTAACGAAGGATCACACGAGCCCTCGCTCGTGAATCTGGCGAGCGGCACGCACAGGCATCTTAGCATAGGCATTCTGGCAACAAATGTCGGAGCGGTGAGCGTTGGTGATGAGATGTTGCGCGGGGACTGAGCGCCCCCGGCCGGGGAACCGGGGGCGTCAAGGGAAGGGAAGGAATGGAATCGGATTGTTGGGAAGGGCTGTGGGGACGCCCTCGAGCACTTCCGTGCTCTACATCCCTCTTAACCCACGAGCGGTCGAATTCGTTACATGGTGACGAGGGGAATCGGAGGATTGAGTTGGATCGGGACTGCCGATGGCCCCGACAGCAGTGACGCGTCGCCCACGGTCTGCGCGTGCGTCGAAGCTCGTTAGTGGGAGCTGTTGGCTGAGGTGACGCCGTCGGGTAGTGCGAGGGACATGATCGCCTGGCCGTCCGGTCGCACGACGCTGATCTCGTCAGTCTGCCCATCGCTGCCCAGGCGTACGACCGCCAGCTGGCCGTCGGGAGTTACGACCACGCCCGCGACCGTCTCACCGGTCAGAATGTGATTCGTGATGCGCAGTGAGGACGTGTCGAGGATCCAGATGCCGTTGCCGCCGATTATCGCCGGACGACGTGTTCGGCGCGACCAGGTAGAGAGACGAGCCATCGGGCGCGATGGTGACGCCCGGGTGGATCAACACTCCCGCGAGCGCATTGGGCGCAACCTGCCCCAACAGCCATTTCATGAAGCGATTTAGCGGTGACGGATCCTGCGTATTGGAGACCGAGAAGTCGGACTGTCGCACGATCTTGCCGGTGGTCATGTCGACTTCAGCGACCTGCTGGGCCGCGGCATTGACGGCGTAGAAATGCGTGCCGTCCGGTGCCGAGACGCCGTCGACGTTGAGCGGATTGGACGCCGCGATCGTGCTCAGGTTCACCTGATGCGCTACCGCCCCGGTAAGCGGATTCCAGGTCACGAGCGCGACCTGCTGCGAGCCTGGTGATGGCGAGCACAGGCTGTAGCGCAGTGAACCGTCACCCGTAACCGCGCCGGTTGGGCCGCGGTAGGGGATCAGACAGTGGGTCAGCGGGTCATTTGGTGCTTGCGGACGGCGAAATTCGTCGATGGTGTCGAGCGTCTGCGCATCGAGCGTCGTCAGGCGATAGCCGGTGATCGAGGTGGAGCGGACGATCTGCTCCGAAACGATGATCTGCTGTCCGTTTGGGCTCACGTCCACCCGAGCCCAGGTGCTGTCGGCCGTAATCGCACCCTGCAACATGCGCTGCTGCAGCACCTCGCCGGTTGCCGGATTGGCTTTCGCCACCCAGGCAAGCCAGCCTTCGCCGAGCTGTCGTGCCCAGTAGATATAGATGGTGTTGCCATCGGGCGAGATGGCCAGCGCGGTGGCGACGGCAGGTTGATCGGTGCTGCCGATGAAGACCGAGGCGCGAATTGCACCGAGGTTGATGGTGCTGATCGGCGCTCCGGTGACACCGTCCTTCACCGAGACCGTCAGTTGCCAACGGCCGCCGTAAAGCGGATCAGGCGTCTCCAGCGGCACCAATTGGCTATCGGTCATCCACCAGCGGTTACCGGCGTGCACCACGTCTCCACCGGTGAAGCTCGCCACGCTGCCGGTCGTGGGGTCGAGTCGGTAGACGGTTCCCCAGGAGTCGGCCTGCAAAAAGACCGGATTGCGAATGTCGGGAACACTGCCGTCAGGCTTGGGATCGACACTCACCACCTGCGATAGCTGGGCGTCACCAAGACTGTTGAACGCCTCGATGCGGATGACCCACTGCCCCGGCTGATTCAGCGCCAGCGAGACTTCGTATTCGCCGGGAGTGTCGAGTGCGCGGCCAACGGTCGAGAGGATCGGCTCGGTCGTACTGCTGTTGGTGCTATCAGGTGGAGTGTTGAGCGTCGCCTGTACGTCTAAACCGGTGACCGGCGCGCCGCTGGGATCGACCACGGTGAACGTAACCGACTCCACGTCGCCCAGCGATGGCGAGGTGTTCGACAGTGATACGTCGGTGAAGTGCCAATTCGCGGGCAAACCCGAGGCTACAGCATTGACGATGTTGCCAGTAGCTGTGCCACACAGGACAAGTATTGAGATGAATAGCAGCCGGAGAGCCCTCCCCAGCATTGAATACCTCCCTGGATTACCAGAGATCGGCTGCTGTGCGGTCCTAGTGTACCCCTTTGTCACGGCAACAGTGGGTGACAGGACATAAAGCTCGCCATCAGCTAGCTGTATGCCCTGTCACGTGTACCAATCAACATTCAATGGACCGGATTGGCCGGTTAGCCAAGCCGGTAGTCTCCGGTATGCGCCTCTTCGAGGTAGCGCGCCAGGAGCGTGATCTCGGACTGGATGTCATCGACGTTCGCCATCTCGTTAACCGTGTGCAGGTAGCGAGTTGGGAGCGAGATCGTGATGACGGGCGCGCCCGCTCGTGAAAGCTGAATTGCCGCGGCATCGGTTCCTCCGCGGGAGAGAACCTCGAGTTGATGCTTGATCTCGTGCTTTTCAGCCACGTCACGGAAATGCCGGATCAGCTTGTGATTCGGGATGTGTGACGAGTCGAAGATCTTGATGGCCACCCCATCGCCCAGCTTGGAGACACGCTCAGTCGGGTCGAATCCCGGGATGTCGCCGGCGATCGTGACGTCGAGCGCCACGCCGATGTCGGGATTGACGCTGAAAGCGGCCGTGCGCGCGCCGCGTAGCCCAACTTCTTCCTGGGTGGTCGCCACCGCCACGATCTCTGCCTGGTGGTCACCGACCGCCCGCAACGCCTCGATCATCATGAAGACGCTGGCCCGATCGTCGAGCGACTTGCTCATGACCGTCTGCCCCACTCGCTCCAGGGTGCGATCGAACGTGACCATGTCGCCGATGTCGACGGCGGCCTTTACGTCGCCCGAGGACATGCCAAGGTCGACATAAAGATCGGAGACTTTGGGCGGTTTGATCTCGTCGGCGGAGAGGATGTGAGTCGGCTTGGTCGCGAGCTGCAGGGCGCCACGCAGCGTCGCGCCGTCACTGGTGTGAACCAGCACCCGCTGCGAGGGGAGCACGCGGGCGTCGAAGCCGCCCACGTTCTGCAGGCGAATGAAGCCATTGTCGTCGATCGAGCGCACGATAAAGCCAATTTCGTCCATGTGCGCGGCCAGCATGACGCGCGGTCCGCCTTTGCCCTTTTTGACGGCGATGACATTGCCGAGGGCATCGACGCTGATCTCGTCGACCAGTGGCTTTAGGGCTTCGATGACGATCGGACGCACCGCGTCTTCGCGGCCGGGGATGCCAGGCGCCTCGCAAATGCGCTTGATCAGGTCGTAGTTGAAGTCCATCTTCCCTCCAAGTGTGATCGGTGGCGACTATGGTCAAGTCCAGCGCGTAGAACGTCGCACATGCTACCGCCATTGATTCACAGCGTCAAAACTCGCGTGTTCAGCTATTATCGGAGTCGCGAAATGGGACGCGAAAGGGGAGTGGATCCAATGTCGTCATCGCTCAACGTCAAGAGGCTCCGTGAGGAAACCCCCGGCTGTCGCGAGGTCATTCACTTCAACAACGCTGGTGCCGCACTGATGCCACAGCCGGTGCTCGATGCGACCATCGGACACTTGCAGCTCGAGGCGCTGATCGGTGGGTACGAAGCGGCGGACCAGGCGGCTGACAAGATCGACGCCACGTATGTTGCTACCGCGAAGCTGATCGGCGCGCAGCCGGACGAGATCGCGGTGGTCGAGAACGCCACCCGCGCCTTCGACATGGCCTTCTACGCCATTCCGTTCAAACCGGGCGATCGTATCCTGACCGCCATGGCTGAGTATTCCAGCAACGTCATCAGCTACCTGCAGGTGGCCGAGAAGACCGGGGCGGTAGTCGAGGTGGTCCCCAACGATGAGTCTGGACAAATCTCGATCGACGCGCTGCGGCATATGCTCGATGATCGCGCGAAGCTGATTGCCGTCAGTCACATTCCAACCAATGGCGGCCTGGTCCAGCCTGCCGAGGAGATTGGCAAACTGGCGAAGGAGGCAGGTGTTCTCTACCTGCTGGATGCCTGCCAGTCGGTGGGACAGCTTCCAGTCAACGTCTCGGCAATAGGCTGCGACATGCTCTCGGCCACCAGCCGCAAGTTTCTGCGCGGACCGCGCGGCGTGGGGTTCCTCTACGTGCGCCGTGGCTTGTCAGAGCAATTGGAACCACCATTTCTCGACAACCACGCGGCCACCTGGGTGGACGCCGATCGTTACGAGATCCGCCCAGACGCCCGTCGCTTTGAGAACTGGGAGTCGAACGTGGCGGGCAAGATCGGGATGGGTGCGGCGGCCCAATACGCGCTGCAGGTAGGCGTCGAAGCGGGTTGGGAGCGAATCCAGCAACTGGCGATTGGCCTGCGCGAGCGTGTCGGCAGGGTGCCGGGTGCCACAGTGCGCGACCTGGGCCAGCAGCAATGCGGCATCGTCAGTTTTACCGTGGAGGGACTCGAGCCGGACGACATCATGCGGAGGATGGAGGAGCATCGCATCAACGTGCGCACGTCGACCATCTTCTCCACGCGATTCGACATGAGTGCGCGAGGTATCGATCAGCTGGTGCGAGCGTCAGTCCACTATTACAACACCGACGAGGAGCTCGACCGCATGGTCGAGGTGCTGTCGGCCATGGTGTCCGAACGCTGATAGCGACTGGAAATCGACCAAATTGATACTATTGAAAGGCGCGGCCGAAATTCATCCTGCGTGCCGAAGGATGTCACCGTGAGCGAACTTCAAAGTGGATCCGCCCCGCTCTACCAACAGCTTGCCAACCGCCTGCGCCAGCAGATCGCGTCGGGGGTCTTTCGGCCTGGCGATCGCTTGCCGTCCGAGGACGCTCTGTGCGAGGAGTATGGCATCAGCCGCATCACCGTGCGCGCGGCGCTCGATCAGTTGGTCGATGCCGGGCTTCTCTGGCGCAAACGGGGCAAAGGCACCTTCGTGACGAAGCGGCAGGTCGATCATGAATTGATCCATCTGACCGACTTCGTTGAGGACATGGCGGCGTCCGGGCTGCTGCCCGCATCCCGGGTCACCTACTGGGGTGAGGAGACCGTAGGCGACGAGATCGCCGGAGCGCTGGGAATTGCGAGCAATATGCCGGTGGTGCGGCTCGAACGGCTGCGCACCGCCGACGGCTCGCCGATCGCCTTCGACGTCACCTACCTGCCACTGCGCTACGGTCGACTGCTCGACCGCGATCGTCTCGAGAGCGAGACGATCTATCATCAGCTCGAGAAACAGTACGGTATCCCGGTAGTATCTGGCACCTTCGTCATTGAAGCGGCGGCAGCCACGCGACCACTGGCGGATCATCTGGAGATCAACGTCGGTGAGCCAGTGCTGGTCATCAACCGCACGTCGTACACGGAGTCACGCGATCCGATTTATTACCAAACGCGCTCCTACCGGGCCGATCGCGTGCGTTACCAGCTCGAGCTTCGGCGAGACTTTCCAGATCAACGCAATCAGCTGATGGGGCTGGAACCTGTCTTCGAAACCGGGCGAGAGTGACGATCGAGTATTCGAACAGTCGACCGGGCACGTGCGGCCAGAATTCGATCTCACAGTGGCATTCAACCTGAACGCTCGCTCGCCGATCCCGGCGGGCGAATCTTGTTCTGAACGCGAGTTGAGGAGAACAAGCGTGACGAAACGGCGCATTGGGTTTGTCGGGGTTGGCGCGATGGGCTTGCCAATGGCGAAGCGGCTCCTCGATGAGGGGCACGAACTCGTCTTCACCAGTCGCCGCCCTGAGGCTGTGCGTGCACTGGAAGGGGCTGGGGGGCGCGGCGTTCCAACACCGTTGATCGTGGCCGAAGAGAGCGATCTCTTCCTCACCTGTCTCCCGGGGGATACAGAACTCAACGAGGTCTATCTCGGACCGGAGGGCGTGTTGGAGTACTTGCCTTCCAGTGCGATCATTATCGACTTCAGTACGACGTCCCCGATGATGATCCAGCGTGTCGCGGCCGAGGCGTCGCAGCGTGGGATACGCGTGGTTGACGCGCCGGTCAGCGGTGGAACGTGGGGTGCCGAGCGCGGCTCGCTGACAATCATGGCCGGAGCGGACTCCGACGTGCTGGCGGAGGTCAAACCGGTCCTCTCTCTCTTGGGCAAGCAGGTATTTCACGTCGGCGGAGTCGGCTCCGGCAAGCTATTCAAGCTAATCAATAACCTGCTGGCAGGTACGACCATGGTGATGGTGGGTGAGGCGCTGTCTCTGGCAGCCAATGCTGGAGCCGATCTGGATCTCCTCTTTCAGGTCGTGTCGGCCAGTTCCGGCAACTCCAACATCTGGTCAGACTCAGTGCCGAAGATGATCCATGGGGATGACGGGGGCACTGGATTTCGCCTGGACCTGATGCGCAAGGACATTCGCCTGGCCGCCTCACTCGGCGAGGATCTCGGTACGCCGGTGCCGCTTACCACCCTCGCGCTGCAGTTCTATACGGCGGCCTGCGCACGCGGCATGGGCAAGCAGTCGGCCAACGACGTCGCGCGCCTCGTCGGTCGCTTGGCAGGAGCCAATTTCCGTCAGGTGGACGAGAACGCGGATTCGTAGTTTGCGTTGGCCGCCGGTCAGGGTCACGTCGCGCCAGCCATCGGCCAAGCGGTTTCGATGCGCATGCGGGGCAGCAGGGTTCGTCATGCTCGGTTATGCGTCCTTTGTCGCCCGGGAATGGCGGAGATTGACGAAATACCTCGAGAATTTGGCCATGTTCGTCGGCAAATTTATTCGCCGGGTTGTCAGGACGAAGCGGGACCCGCATGCCGGTACCCCGAAGGCGCTGAGATAGTACGAACACCGTAAGAAAAGCATGGAGTCGTGCGGAAAATGGCAGAAAGATCAGCCTGATTCAGCAAGATTCGCAATGGCCAGCGCGGCGGCTTCAGCCCAGCGCATTGGGCGCTTACCGGGTTAATTGATCAATCTCCATCACTCCCGGGCGACCGTGCCCGCATCGACGTGTTAGTCGATCGAACATCACTGCTCGCGGGCGAGCGCTTCAGCCACTCTATTCAGCGATGCCCCTCACGCCGCTCTGAGATGCGCCGCTAACCGGTCGAGGTATTGCGGGCTGAGGAGTGGGCGCACCCCATGCTCGTATGCCCAGTGGAGCAGTCCGGGTTCCAGGTGCTCGTAGCTGCCTGGCAGAAAGACGATCTCGCCGCCGTAGTTCAGCTTGAAATACGTTCGTCCGTGGTCCTGCGGCGTGACCTGAATCTGGCCGGAACGTGCGGCCGCTGCCAGTCCGGCATCGATCCCTTCTAGATCGTAGTAGTGGTAGCCCGCTTGTTTCGCCCAGGTTATCGTGAACCACTGGAGCAATTGATTTGGGCCAAGAGAGCCGTCTCGACCAGACCAGCCAAGATTCTTGGCGACGACCGTGTCTCCGAACGCAACCGCAATTTCGGATGAAACCGGTTCACCGTCGTGCTCGACGACGAATAGTTTGATCCAGCCCGATGGTGCCATGAGATGCCACATGGCTTCGAGATACTCGAGCGACACCGGAGCAAAACCCTGGCGCTCGGCGGTCGCGGACAAGAGACGATGGAAGATTGGGATATCTGCCTCGCCGGCCTCGTGGGCGGACAGTCCCTCCGCCATTCCACGACGAATCAATCGTCGGGTGTTCTTCTTCATTCTTGATAGCAGCGTGTCACAGTCCCGCTCCAGGTCGATCTTGACGGTTGCCGTCGCTTGCGGCGCGAACTTGCCGGGACTGAACCCACAATCGCGGAGTTCGTCGCCGAGCGATTCTTCACCTTCGGGTGGCTGCATCAACAGGTAGTGTAGTCCGAGTTGTCGTGCTTCCTTCCGTAATGCATGCAGAAGCGGTTCAACCACTGCCGGATCGTGATCGGCCACCACCGGCCCGCGCGCAATGTAGCCTGCCGCTCCCAGCAGGGGTAGGTGAACCAGCATCATCTGGGCTCCGGCGACGATCTCCCCACCTTGCCGAGCCATTACCCGAACCAGACCGCCTCGATCGGAGGACTTCAGTTGTCCCCAGAGGCTGGTCTGCGCGTGGTGATTACCCGGAGTCGCGGCAAGGAAATTGTCCCATTTGGGTTCGATCGGTGCGTCTGAGATCTCAATTGCAGCTGACATCGGATTACCTGACCCAACTGTATTTCCGGAGAATCCCGATTCGATTCTCCCGTTTCCACTATGGATCCGTGAGGCGTCAGTACCAAGGTCGGAGCGTCCTGGTTGGCCACCAACCTTCGTCTGGCATGGACATATCCTGGACATATCAGCGAATAGGATATTGGACTTATTGAGATTTTTGATACCAGCTTCCGGCGGCGGGACGTGGTTGCAGGAAGTTTGAGAAGAGGAAGTGGCCCCATACATCTGGGACCACGTCCTTGTTGACGAGTGGTTTGACAGGCGGTGCCTCGGTCTACCACCCTTGACCGGCGACCTGCCGGGTCGTGACGTTCAGACGATTCCACACGTTGATCGAGGCGATAGCCAGAACCAGCGCTCCGAGCTGCGGCTCGTCATAATGTTTTGCGGCTTCGTTCCATACCTCGTCCGGAACCGGATCCGGGCGATCGCTGAGGCGAGTGGCTGCCTCGGTCAGCGCGAGCGCGGCACGCTCGGCGTCAGTGAAATAGGGTGCCTCGCGCCAGGCGGCTACCGCGAAGAGCCGCTCGTCCGTTTCGGCGTGCTGGCGGGCTGACTGCAGATGCAATAGTACGCAGACCGAGCAGCCGTTGATCTGACTCGCGCGCATATGCATAAGCTCCAGCGTCTTCGGCGACACGCCACTCTCCTGTACCACTCTTCCCAGTGCCTGCAGTGCATCCATTGCTCCCGGCACCACGAAGGCTGGGTTGCTCATTCGTGCTTGCATCGGTACGGTCTGCATGATGACTCCTTTCGAGCTTCGCCACGTATGGAGACGCGTTTGCTGCCATCTCCATGTCACATTCGACCGGTTTCATCGGTCTACTGCTATGACACTTGATCGCGAAGGGATGTGACCGATGGACGAGAATCAGTGGCTGGCCGAGCGCTTCGAAGAGCACCGGCTTCATCTGCGCTCGGTCGCCTATCGCATGCTCGGATCGCTGAGTGAGGCAGACGACGCCATTCAGGAGACCTGGCTGCGCCTTAGCCGGTCCAACGCCAGCGATATCGAAAACCTGCGGGCCTGGTTGACCACGGTAGTGGCGCGGCTCTGCCTGAATATGCTGCGTTCGCGACAGGTTCGGCGTGAGGAATCGCTGAGTGTCCACCTGCCCGATCCGTTGGTGAGCCGGGCGGTTGGCGGCAACCCGGAACACGAAGCATTGCTGGCGGACTCTGTTGGCCTGGCTCTCCTGGTCGTACTGGAAACGCTGTCTCCCGACGAGCGACTGGTTGTGGTGTTGCACGACATGTTCGGCGTGCCATTTGACGAGATCGCGCCGATGGTCGACCGCACGCCGACTGCGGCCCGCCAGCTTGCTAGCCGTGCCCGCCGCCGCTTGAGAGGGAGGACACCGGTTCCGGATCAGACCCTGAGTCAGCAGCGAAAGGTGGTCGATGCGTTCTTCACCGCCGCTCGAACTGGAGATCTGCAGGCCCTGGTAGCGGTACTTCATCCGGATGTCGTGCTACGAGCCGACTTCGGGCAAGCACGCGCGACCGTGTCGCATGAGATTCACGGCGCAGAGACCGTGGCCCGCCAGGCGATCATGTTCTCGGGCTCAGAGCGAGTGGTGAAGCAAGTGCTGGTCAATGGTGGCGCCGGTGTGGTCGCGTTCGATGGAGACCGGCTGGTGTCGTTGATGGCCTTCACCGTCGTGGCGGAACAGATCGTCGAAATTGACGTCATCGCCGACCCGACCAGACTGCGCGCACTTGTCATTGACCAAGCCGGATCACACCCTGACTCGGACTGAATTATTCGAAGCCGTCAGAAGCCGAATCTATTCACCCGCTTGATGCGCGATCGCCTGCAGGCCCGCCTCCACAAACGCGATGACGAGCTCGATCTGGCGTTCACGCTGATCGGACGGCGCGTGCGCGCCGAAGGTGACGAGTGAGGTCATCGCTCCGACAGCGGCGCCGGCAACGAGACGCGGAACCATGGCGTCGGATGGACCGGCCAAATCGCGCGCGAACGCCGCCGCCAGTACTCGCTCGAATTGGGCCAGCCGGAAGCGTTCCTGAGCCAGCAAGCGCTCATCCCGGTCAATCACGTCCCGAAGAATTAGCTGATCCTCGGTCGGCGGCGCGAGGATCGCCGGAAGCACGCGTGCGGACCAATCCCTGAGCGCCTCAATTGCCGTCTCGCCGGTTGGTCGATTGGCCAACCGCTGTTGAAAGCTCGATTGGAACGGTTCCCAGCTCGCGAAGACGATGTCTTCCTTGGTGGGGAAGTAGGCGAAGACCGTGCTCGGCGCGACTTCGGCGGCCGCCGCGATGTCGGCCACAGTGGTGCCATGAAAGCCCCGCTCGGCAAATAGCCGGGTGGCGACTCGCTGAATCGTCTCCCGCTTCTGTTGTTTCTTGCGTTCGCGCAACCCAGGTTGTTCGGACATGTCCTGTGGTTTCTCTTCGGGTTCCAGGCTTGCAGACTCTTGGCTGTCTCATGGCGCCATTCATGCTCGAGAAGATCTCGCGTCGATCCTCCCGCCAGCGGGCATTATGATTCTCCGGCTTCGTGCCCTACAATTCATGCGGCTCGCAGAAATCGGAGTCACTCCGATTTTACAACTGATGTGGTGCGAACCACACGCATGGAGCCAAATCGACCGGATCATGCAGCAAAGGATCGTGGGAAGCATCTATGGCACGTTGGTTATACCGGTTGGGCGAAGGGGCATATCACCGACGTTGGATTGTGCTCGGCGTCTGGGTTGCGCTCGTTGTCACCGTCGTTACGCTTGGGACTACGCTCGGCGGGACGCTCACCAGCCAGATCACCATTCCCGGCATCGAGTCGCAGCGGGCGTCCGACATACTTGCGGCGCAGTTCCCCGCCGCGGACGGCGGAACCTTGCGCGCGGTCTTTGCCGCGCCCAACGGCAGCGCACTCTCAAAGCCGCAGTTGCAGGCTGCGATAAAGCAGAGCCTGACCGACGCGAGCAAAGTTCAAGGCGTCATACACGTCTCAACGCTCACCGTGTCCCCCAAGGGATCGATTGGCTTCGCGGACATCTTGTTTGCCCAGCCTCCAGAACAGGTTTCGACCTCCGCCAAGAACGCCGCGATGGCGGCGATGCAACCAGCTCGCACGGCCGGACTTCAAGTGGAGTTCGGTGGCACGGCGCTCATGAGCAAGGGTCAGACCACTGGCCCGGGTGAGATCGTCGGCGTGATCATCGCGGCTATCGTGCTCTTCATCACCCTCCGCGCACTCGTCGCCGCCGGACTGCCGCTGCTGACTGCCTTCGTCGGCGTGGCGATCGGCATGCTCGGGGTGGAATTTCTGGCACGGTTCGTCAGTCTGCCGAACACCACCACTGCGCTCTCGACCATGCTTGGCCTCGCCGTCGGAATCGACTACTCCCTCTTCATCGTCTCGCGACATCGAGAACAGCTGAGCGATCCGAACATGCCGGTGGGCGAGTCGCTCGGGCGGGCGATCGGTACAGCGGGAAGCGCGGTCGTATTCGCCGGAATGACGGTCGTGATCGCGCTGTGCGCGCTATCTGCCGCGCGCATCCCGTTTTTGACCGCGATGGGTCTGGCCGCGGCTGGAACGGTGGCGATCGCTGTCGTGGTGGCTCTGACGCTCGTTCCGGCACTGCTCGGCTTCGCTGGCGAGCGGCTTCGTCCCAGCGCGAACTCTGGCGTTCACAGCCCCGAGGCCGAGCTGCCGTCTCGCCATCCCTCGTTCTGGGGTCGCTGGGGGCAGCTGATCCAGCGCGCCCCTGGGATCGTCCTCGTCGTTGGTGCCGCCCTGTTGATCGTGGCGTCGATCCCAGTACTCCACCTGCGTCTGGGTCTGCCGAGCAACGAAACGCAGCCGGTCGGGAGCACGCAGCATAAGAGCTACGAGTTGTTGACGCAGGGCTTCGGCCCAGGTTTCAACGCTACCATCATCTTCGTGGTCGACGCGCGCAACATGCCCGCCGCCCAGCGTGGCGCGCTCGCGACGCAGGTGGCCAACACCATCCGACAAGATCCCGACGTCGCGGCTGCTACTCCGCCAACGTTCAATCAAGCTCAGGACGTGGCGATCATCAGCGTCGTTCCGAAGACCGGCCCCGACGCCGACGCGACGACCAATCTGGTCAATCGCCTGCGCGCGGCACCTGAGCATCTGGTCAAACAGGCGGGTGGCGCTGCCTACGTGACCGGCGAGACCGCGGCCGCGATCGACATCTCGGCCAAGCTTGGAGCGGCGCTGCCGCTCTTCATCGGGATCATCGTGGTGCTGGCCATGCTGCTGCTGATGCTCGCGTTCCGCTCGCTGATCGTTCCGGTGAAGGCCATTGCTGGCTTCTTGCTCACCATCGGCGCCAGCATGGGGCTGACGGTCTTCGTCTTCCAGGACGGGCATCTGATCAGCTTGTTTGGCGTTGCCGCGGCGGCACCGATCGTCGCCTTTGTGCCCATCCTGCTCATCGGCATTCTCTTCGGCTTGGCGATGGACTACGAGGTCTTCCTGGTGAGCCGCATGCGCGAGCACTTCCACCACTTCGACGACTCCGCCGAGGCGGTCGTCGGTGGGCTTGCCCAGAGCGGACGAGTGGTCTGTGCCGCCGCACTGATCATGTCGTCGGTGTTTGCCGGATTCATGTTCACCAGCGACCCAATCATCAAGTCGATCGCCTTCGCGCTGACCGTCGGTATCCTGATCGATGCCTTCGTGGTGCGCATGACGCTCGTTCCGGCGACGATGCTGCTGCTGGGACGCGTCGCCTGGCGTTTGCCCACATGGCTGCATCGCATCCTGCCACGCGTCGATATCGAGGGCGCGACGCTGCCTCAACCGCGAGCGGCCAACGCCGCCAACGACTAGCCGGGCCGCGGTCAGAATCCAGTCAGGGGACCGGCGAACTGGCGCCGGTCCCCTGTTCTGTCACGCGCGTGAGTCGTACGCCTGTGAATCGCTCTGGTGGGATTTCCCGGTCCGGTTGTGCGTTTCACTTTGGAACCCTGAAGTGATGGCCGAACTGCAGCACCACCACAAACGCCGGGAGGGTGCCCGAGTCGTAGCCCGTGCTTAGGCGGAAGCGGATGGTTCCGTGGGCAATGCCAGCGGTGGCGTCCAGCTCGAAGTCGGACGTGGTGACCGGTTCGTGTTCTGCCCCAGCCATAGACGATGGCGTGGCCCCTGCACCACCAGGGTGAGAGATGGACGTCGTGCAGCTGAGGAAGCACTGGTCGGGACGAGGAAGCCGACGGTGCTCCACCCTGCATGGCGTGAAGACGTTGGGATCAGAGCGTTCGCTGTCCGGCTGCCCTTCGCCACGCTCAGGTAGGCGCAGGGCGTCGACGACGAGGTTGCCGGTGATGGTCACCGTTTCCAGGATGTGCTGCGTGTTGATGGTCGTCTCGTGTCGGTCACCGTCACGGTTACCGTGCCGACGATAGCACCTGGACCAGAGTTGTCGGTGGAGAGATCGGTATGGATCGCCGATGACAACCGCGCCTGGGGTACTCATCGACGCTGACGGTGGTCTGGTGCGGTGGTGGTCGTGCTTTGCAACTCCTGGGTGCGATCGATCGTAATGGAGGTCGGATCAACGCCAACGTGAGCCAGCGCTGCCGTATTGCCGCGTCACTGGAGAGATCCAACGCCGGTCAGTGGATCGCCGACCAGTCCCGGGACGTTGAGGTTCGTGGCATAGTTGATGTCTTGCTCGTCACCGTCTGGTAGACGGTGTTTACGTTCAACGTGCCTGCCACCTGAGCCATTCACCCGGCCGCGACTGGCGTCACTGGTCCGACGAGCCCTGCTGCCAGCACCAGCAGCGCCGCCAACACGCCAGCCAGCCATCGGTTCCGACATCGTATTCATGAGCCATCTCCTCTGCCGCATGACACCGATAACCACCACTGTTTTTCAGCATAGGCATCGCATCCGGCAGATACCATGAGGAACCCACAGCTAACCCACAGGTTCGAACGCAGATCCCACACATTTCGGGGATTTCGCGAGAGTTCGGGCCGCCGGGACGGTGAATCGTCGCGTTGAGATGTGGTTCATGGTTCGCACTGAATTGGCAGTGAGCGACGGATCGCCATGCGCGATAATCGAGACATCTGAACCGAGGGTTGGGGTCAAAAGTCGGCTGCTGAGGGACAATCAGCCGGATTGAGGCACGAATTTGCCGTCGATGAGCTCCGGCAACTATCCATCGATTGGGAACCATTGTTGGTGTCGTCAACAACGATCGAGCGATTAAGGGTAGGTGAACGACGTGGCGAGTGAGAGTCATGGACCGTGGCGCATCGTACTGTTGACCGATGGCGGTCGTGAGATCGCCGAGGGATTTCAGCAGATCATCCCGGCGCTGGGACACAAGATTGCCGGTATTTTGACTTCGCCTGGGCCAGCCGGACGTGGGCTTGGTCGATACCTGGAGGCGGTGGCGGCCGCGAGGCCTGGGGTCGACGTGATCGTGTCGAACCACCGCACGCGTTGGGCGGGCATGCTCTCCGCGCTGGAACCGGACGTCATCATCTCGATGATCTTCCCCTGGGTCATCCCCGACGACGTGATTGCGTTGCCGCGCCTGGCAGCGATGAACGTCCACGGAGGACTGCTCCCTCGAGGGCGAGGGCCGAACCCGCTCGGCTGGGCGTTTCGTAATGGAGACGGAGAGGCCGGCCTCACCGCTCACTATCTGAATGCTGGTCTGGATACCGGTCCAATGCTGGCGCAAGCGGCCGTCCCGCTTGGGGACGACGACACCATGCAGACGCTCTTTCCACGATTCGCGTCGGTCGTGCCCGGCTTGCTGGCGGAGGCGTTTACCCGTATCGCGGCCGGAGACCCGGGTGACGTGCAAGACGAGTCGCTGGCGACCTATGCGGGTGTGTTCGAGGAGGACTACCGAGCCATCGATTGGTCACGGACAGCGCGGGAGGTGCACAACCAGGTACGTGCCTGGATGGCAGGTCTGCGTGGCATGACTCCAGGCGCGATGGGAGCCATCGACGGCCAGGCAGTGCGGGTGCTCGCCTCACGGATCGTCTCGGAAGAGGGGAGCGACGTCGTGCCCGGGACAGTCGTGGCCCGAGACGAAGACGGTCCTACGGTGCAGTGCGGCAGCGGCCGAATCAAGGTTCTCCGCTCCGAGCCGGTCGACCTCTAAATTTGAAGGAGCGCGACGTGATCCCCGTGACGCCTGACAAGCCAGCGGAGCTGCCGCCTCGGCCAGCGTTGCTACCGGCTGACACGTGCCTGGGTCCAGATTGAATTGGTCGTCGTGCCATTGGAGACGGTGCTCCTCGCACTGTTGCTTCGTCGCGGTTTGCGGCAGACGTGGTGGCTCTCTCTTCTCGCCAATTCAGCTTCGGCGCTGGTCGGAGTCATCTTCTTCGGGGCCAAATGAGGCAGTCGATGTTGCGATCTTGAGGCGAACCATCCCCAGATCGTGATGATTTTGGCATCGGTCCGAGCGTACGTTGCTGGCGGGTGGCTCATACCTCACCGCGACTGGCCGTCGCGTTGACGAGAAGTCTGTGCGTGATTCGGATGAAGTCATCCCCTGGAGAAGAGACCGTTCCTTATTGGTGACTGCTGCGAAAGTCGGTTTGGCTGGTTCGAGCGCACCATACCCGACTCAAGACCCGACCCTCAACGAACTGGAGGTCTTACCATGACAAATTTTCGCAAATTCCTCAGCTTCGTTGGATTGTCGTCACTCGTCTACGCGGTGGCTGTCCGACCCCGCATGCTGCGCTGGGGCGCCACCGATGAGGAAGTGCGACGCCCGTACCCCGGTCAGGAGTTGATTCCAGACGGCACGCGTAGCGCAACCATGGCCGTGACCATCGAGGCGCCACCCGATCGTGTCTGGCCCTGGTTGGCACAGATGGGGACCGATCGCGGCGGTTGGTATAGCTGGGACCGGCTTGACAACTGGGGTCGGCGCAGCGTCGACGAGATTCACCAGGAGTGGCAGACGGTCAACCAAGGAGACCGCTTTACGTCCATGCCGGACGGTAGCCAGTGGTGGGAAGTCGCGGCGGTCGAGCCCGGGCGCTTCCTGGCTCTGCGGGCCTCAATCGACCTGCGCGGACGACCGTTTGATCCGCGCGGACCGCGACCACGTTACTTCACCGACTCGACCTGGTGCTTCTTGCTCGAGCCGCTCCCGGGCGGAAGGACGCGACTGATTGAGAGCGGCTACTGGGCGTTCGAACCTCGTTGGCTTCAACCGGTCATCGGCGCGCTCTTGATCGAACCGGAGCACTGGATCATGCAGACGCGTCAGTTCGCGAACTTGAAGCGTCGCGCCGAACGATCGACGGGACCTGCTGTGCCGACCGAGAGCGCGGTGTCGACTCCGACTCCGGACGACGTGGTGATCGCCGAACGCATGAATGGCACGATGAGCACCGAATGAGCGAAACGGTGAGTTCACCGCTAATCGGATCGCCAGGGGCCGTCGCGCGACGGCCCCTGCGGCGTTACTCCGGATGCCTGAGACTTCTTACATAGTTGACCACGTCCCAAATCTGCTGATCGCTGAGCTGTCCATTGAATCCGGGCATGGCTGAGCCGTTGATGCCACCCTTGATCCAATCGAACAACTGTTTGTCGGTGTGATAGTCGACGTGGGCCGCGTATAGGTCGGCGGGGGGCGGATTGAGCGAGGCCGCCATGGGACCGTCCCCGTGGCCATCGGCACCGTGACAGGCGACACAGTGCTGCAGGAAGATTGCCTTGCCTGCCGTAACCGAATCCGGCGTCTTCGGCACCGGGTTGCCGCTG
Source organism: uncultured Chloroflexia bacterium (assembly GCA_963782955.1). Classification (GTDB taxonomy): domain Bacteria; phylum Chloroflexota; class Chloroflexia; order Thermomicrobiales; family Thermomicrobiaceae; genus CALAGB01. Next base: position 597,656 of record CAWALJ010000008.1, read on the forward strand.
GACGAGGGCAGTCCCGGTGCACGGCTGACGAACAGAACGATGGCGCCGGCAATGAACAGGCCAGCAGCGGACTCGAAAGTGAACTGACGATCGGTCCTCGATCGCACGCGCCGCATACCGATGATCAAGGCGATGATGGCACCAGCCAGGGCGAGGATGCCGAAGATCGGACCGTATCCCAGGAAGCGAAGCGGCAACCCCGGGGCGGTTTCGGCTGGTGGGGTCGTCGTCACGCTCAGCGACGAGTTGACGTCCCAGTCGGGCAGGTTCGGGCGGCGCACGACCAGATCCAGATTCCAATTTCCGACCACGCTCAGCTCGCGGCCCTGTGCCACGAAGCGTCCCTTCGTTCCGGGTTCCGGTTGCAGGCTGATCTGTTGCTGGCCGGTGACCTTGCCTGAGGAGACGCGCAGAAGGACCTGCGTGCCAACCGGAAGGAGACCGTGATCCAGTTGTACGTCCGCCGTGTAGCGGTTGATCCCGACTGTGCCTGGATAGATCTGCAGCACCGCTCGGATCCCGTTACGGTCATACTGGAAGGTCGGATGTCCGGATGAGAAGGTGAGCACCTCGCGCCCAGTCGGCAGCGCGATGAGCACGCCGACCACCCCGAGCACGGCGATGGCGAGCACTGCCTCAGCGACGACGCGTCCTGCCGAAGTGCAGCACGGTCTGCGCGTTCTGGCGCATTCGTGGGCCCACCAGCAGCAGGTTGGCGGCACCAAGCAGGAGCAGCGGAATCAGTAGCACCAGTTTGACGATTAGCGTGTGGCCATAGGTAGTGTGCAGCAAGGCGTTCAAATTGCCGACTTCGAGCCAGGCCGCGTAGAAGCCGGTGATCGCCAGGATGACGACCGAGATGATGGCCAGCGTGGAGAAGCGCGGGATCACATCGGCCAGCAGCTCCCGGCGCGTTTCGACATTGATCGCACGAGTGGTTACCAGTCCGATGGCCAGCGTGAAGAGACCACCGATCCAGATGCTGGCGGCCATCAGATGCAGCCAATCCACGGTTATCGCTGTGGGGCCGCCTTCCACCAGGGCCGCGGCGTGGCTATTCAGTGCGTAGGGGACTGGAACGAGCGCCGCGCCGAAAAGCGCCAGCGACTGCGTACGCCGCGTCGATGGGGTCGTCCAGAGCGTCGGACGCCAGACAAGCGCGCCAATCGCAGGCAGCAGGAATGTGCGCAAGAGAGTAGATGGCCAAAGCGACTCGAACCCAGGGTCTCGCCCAATGCGCCAGCCGTGAACACTCCCCCCGATTGAACGTGATCGATCAGCAGAAAGACGCTCCCAACGAGCGCGACCGCGACGCTCGCCAGCGTCAGCCGCTGGACCTCGTCCGACGCGATGCTGCCTTGTATGTCCTCTTCGAGGTTTCAATCGACGCCGCGATGACCCAGCGCCAGGCGAGCAGGCTTCCAATCAGCCCGGCCAGCCCCACCAGGCCGATCCAGCGGGCAATTGATCCTAGCGAGATGATGCCCGGATTCGGTGGAGCGGGTGGCGGCGCGGGCAGCACGACATCGGCTTGGCCACCGACCGTGAAGGCGAAGTAGCCGTTGTTCGGATGACCGTCGTCAGCCGAGACGTTCTGCCACTGCACGGTGTAGGTTCCAGCGGGCAGATTCGTGGGGAGCGGCAGAATCAGCTCACTCGCGGTGGCGCCGATGTGGCTGGGTGGCGTGCTTACCCGGTTGGCGTTCGAATCATAAAGTTCTGCCTTCGACGCATTCGGCTGGATGTGTTCGGTGAACTCCAGCTTGACCTCAGGCGGAGCCGTGGAGACGACCGCATTGGCGGACGGGCTGCTGGTGTCGAGAAAGGCGTGCGCCGATACCAGCGCGGGCCAGAGGCAGAGCAGCGCGGCCAGCGAGAGCAGGACGGCGCGAGCGCGCCGTCCCTGATTGTCCCGATGTGTTCCCAGCATTATCTGGCCGTCGTTCTCCCGGGATCGGTAGAGATGCTATCCGACGCCCCGGCGTTGCCAGACGCGCGAGCCTCGCGAGCCATCATCAGGCCCCCGGCTCCTGCGATCAGTCCCAGTGCGCCGACGATGATGCCGATGATGCCGAGCGTTCGTGCGGTGTCGGCCGTGTCGCTGGCATTCGACGCCGTTTGAGCTACCGATGCGACCGCCGGAACCTTGCTTGGGAACTGCAACGTCGAGTTGGATTCGACCTCGGAGAACGTCTGCGGGCCGCTGGTAAACGACTCGTCCACATTGGTGCCGTTGATGGATCCGTAGATCCGGAAGGTATATGGGCCCTCAGCCGTGGGGATGAAGCTTCCGATGTACTCACCGGGGCTGCCATCCCGTTCCTCCAGTGTGACGGTCGTGCTCTGATTACCGAACTTCACGTCGGCCTTAAGCGAGTTCAGTCCGGTGACCGGCGTGGCGTCCTCGGTCGCTCCCTGACGAACGAGCAAGTCGACTGCGTTCGGCTGCTCGACGATGGCGGGTTCATTCAGGAACCCGACGAAGAGCGTGTATTGACCCACCGAGCGTTTTTCGTGCGCGCTGGCGATGCCGCTGGCAAGCAGCAGCCCAATGAGCGCGGCCCCTACGGCGATGAGCGCGCGCCGTGATGAAGAGTGTTTCGAAAACACGCGATCCCAACCTCCATTCCAGGTGGCGAACACGTCAAACTGACATGTGATGGTCCCTGTACAGATTAGACGATTGGGCGCGGAGGTGGAGACTCTGGGGCAACGGAGACGCCGAGGTTCAGGCCGCGAACTGGCCATCCGAGGGTAGTTCTCGATCCCAGGGTGCCGGTTGGCCCGAAAGTCGATAGCGACAGACCGATCGGCCCGCCGCCGATGAACTCATCGGAAGGTCCTTGAATGACCGGGGCGTTGGGACTGGGCGCTGAAGCCACGGCTTGAGCGGAAGCGTCCAGCGCTTGTTGCATTGGATACACAACGATGTCGCCATTCGGAGCGTGGTCATGATCGGCGAGGATGAAGAGCGAGTGGGCGTGGGGCAGTTCCGCGCCGCAATCGCAGACGGAAGGAAAGTTGAGCAGTCCCGTGATCAGGAGCAGCACGATGACGAGGTGCCCGGCCACTGGTCGCTGGGCCCGAGCACGTCCAATCGAAATCGAGGGGACCGAGGCGGCTGCCTGTCGGGGACGCATGGTTTACTGCTGCTTCACCTCCACCGGCACGGTGATCGCACCAGCCTGCTTGAACGTCAGCGTGACCTGGAAGGTATCGCCGACATTCAGATCGCGCTTCAGGCCGACCAGCATGACGTGATAGCCGCCTGGCTGGAACTGAACCTGTCCACCTGCGTTGACGGTGATCGATTGTACCGGTTGCATCGTCATCACGCCGTTCACCATCTGCGACTTGTGAAGCTGGACCGTGGTTGCCACCGATGATGATGCGGCTACGAGCTCGTCTGGCTGCGAGCCACTGTTGTGGATCGTGAAATAGACGGCGTCTGTCGAGGTGGTTCCACTCATCGCCATTGAACCAGGAGATGCGCTGGCCATCGCCATCCCGCTCGCAGGGGTTGCCGACACCAGTTCCGGCCGGCGCCGGTCGGGACCAGGCTTGTTCAACCGAGATCGAACCCGCTGATGCCGCACCACTGCTGGTTGGCGTGCGTCTTGCTCGATCCACAGGCCGCCAGGAGCAAGCTCATGCACAGCGTGAAGACGATCGGGAGAGTTGCTCGTCGCTTGAGCCCACCACGACGTTCCTCGATCTTGCTCATCCCTCTTCCCTCTCGAATGCCCGTCACAGGCTTCGGTCCCATTTACTCACTGAGCAACCGGCGGATGTCGGATTCGAACTGCTTATCGGTCGTTCCGAAGTCCTCGATGAGACGGCGATTGCCCTTCTTGTCGATGACGGTAACGACCGGAGTGTGGTCGACGAGATACCCGCCGTCGGCGCTTGAGGCTGGCACGTCATGAAACGAGATGGCGTAGTTGGCCGCGATGGGTGAAATCTGATCCAGGGTTCCGCTCAGGCCGACGAAGTTGGGGTCAAAACGCTTGACGTACTGGCTGATGACCTGGGGTGTATCACGCTTCGGGTCGACCGTGATCATCACCACTTGCACGTTGTTGGCTTTCGTTCCCAGGTCCTTCATGACGGTTGAGAGATTGGAGAGGGTCGTGGGGCAAACGTCTGGGCAGAAGGTGTAACCGAAGTAGAGCAGAACGACCTTGCCCTTGAAGTCACTCAGGCTGACCTGCTTATTGCCAGCTGTCTCCAACGTGAAGGCTGGTGCGGCTTCGGGCGGATTCATCTGAATGCCATGAAAGGCGGCTAGCCTGGGAGCGAATGGCAGGGAATTGGTGTACCAGAGACCTCCACTTGCCGCGACGAGTACCAAAATCCCGACGAATGAGAACAAGATCGATCGTCGTGGGAAGCGCATCGGAACCGGACCTCTCGACTATCTGTTTTGCGCGAAGATCACGCGGTGCGGCGATAGATTCACCGGCTCAGATGCGTTCACCTGCGTCTGCGTCGCGCGTCAACTCTTCTCATCTGACTATTTCGTTGCGCTTCCGATCACGGTGTCGGGAGAATCATGCAATCGGACCGTCTTTTCGCGTGACGAACGCTCGCATGTTAAGGCTCCGAGAACCTTTGTTTCCGCCATGATGGCCCTTGCGTCAATTGGACGGACCCAACATGGCGGTCACCATCGCAGTGATCCTGGTCATTAGTGATGGTGATGCGCATGCCCCAGATCGTCAATCTCGACCGGATTGGTCCGCACCGCCAGCCAGCTTGCCACGAACGTGGTGAATGGGACTGCTGTGACCAGCCCGATCGTGCCCACCAGTGTCCGGACGATCTCTTCGGTGACCACTTCCCGGTTAATGACCAACATAAAGGGCTGATCGGTGCGGGTGAAGAGGAGCAGGAGCGGGAGTGCCGCGCCGACGTAGGCCAGCACCAGCGTATTGACCGTGGTGGCGATGTGATCGCGCCCGACGTTGATACCCGAGGTGAACAGGTGCTGCAACGTATAGGCCGGGTTGGCTTTGCGCAGCTCGAAGATGGTCGAGCTCTGCGAAACCGTGACGTCGTCGAGCACCCCGAGCGCGCCAATGATGATGCCGCCCAGTAGCAGTCCCTGCGGGTTCAACGTGCCGCCGCCGACCGGCGCCTGCAGGTAGGACGCCTCCTCCGAGCCGAGTCCGGTGAGCCTGGTCAATCCCACGAAGATCACCGCCAGCGTGGCCGTCAGCAGCAGGCTCATGGCGGTGCCGGATACCGCCGCGACGGTCATGCGGCCGATACCGTGCACCAGGAAGAGGGTCACTCCAAAGATGACGAAGGCGGCCACCAGGCTGATGAAGACCGGGTTCTCTCCGTCGAGAATCCGCGGAACGAGAAACTCCACCAGCACGACGAAGGTGAAGGCCATGCCGATGAGGGAGCGGAGCCCTTTCCAGCGGCTCATCACCAGGATGAGGAGCGCGAATCACCGGCCGCAGGAACACATTGGAGCCGTGCGCACCCGATCGATCACGTAGTAGTCGCCCGGCTTGACCCGGCGTCGGCGACTGGGCCTGCTGCAGGTAGACCTTCTCACCGACCGAGAAGCGCTGTGTCTTCTGACTGAAATCGAGAATGGTCGCCTGTGCCTGGACCTGCTGGCCCTTCTGCGGTCCTTCCAGCAGCTTGACGGTGAGGATCTGCGTCCCCTGCGACACGCCCTGCGTCGTGCCGGTGTTGAACGTCCGGTTCTCGCACCGCCACCACCTGCCCTGAACGTAGGGCGATCCGGATGCGGCGGAATTGCTGGCGGCCTCGCCGATGTCCGGAAGCAGCATCGCGAGGAGAGCAAAGACCAGGAAGAACCACCGCCAGCGCATCCGAGTCCGTCCCTTCACTGAGTTGATGCAGATTTTGATTGACCGAATGATAGCCTGACCCTCGTTGGCGGCACGACGGTCTAGCGTGCGCCTACCAGTGCATCATGATGTTGGCGCCGTGGAGCGCGTCGTCGCGCGCGTTGTCCGATCACGACGCCGACGTAGCTGACGAAGACCACGGCCGTCACACAAAAGCTCACCGGATAGGGAAGATAGAAGGCCAGCGTCAGACCCGATCCAGGTGAAGCAGCAGTGCGAGAAGGGCGGAGGCCAGCAGGGCCGCGAACGGGCTGGACGACGAGACGACGTGCGATGGCAGCCGGGGTGACGAGCGAGCGCGATGATGAGCAGCGCCCCCACCGCTTGAACGGCGATGGCGACGGTGACGGCGAGAAGTACGAGAAAGAGCAGATCGAGGCTGTCGAACCGGCACGCCCCGAGCCGCCGCCAGCACCGGATCGAGCGATGCGAAGAGGAGCGGGCGGGCGATCGCCGCAAGGAGCACCACCACCGCAGGCTCAACGCGACGCTGATCCAAACCGTGCGCGCACTGATGCCAAAGAGCGAGCCGAAGAGGATGTTGACTCCGGCCGCGCTGTTTCGCGCGCTTTGCCCTCGCGTGTAGAGGCTGAGGAGCAGCGCGCCGACACCGAAGATCCAGGTCTGGACCGTGCCGGTCGTCACGTCGCGTCGCTTTCTCCGCCCGCCAAGCAGTCCCATGCCAAGCGCAACCGCCACCGCCAACCCGAAGACGCCGAGGAGCGGGCTGAATCCCAGCACGATGGCGCCCAACGCCCCCGGAAACGCCACATGAGAGAGGACGTCACTGGAGAAGACCAGCCGCCGCACGATCACGAAGTACCCGATCAACCCCGAGACGAGCGCGATCGCCGTTCCGGCGAGGAAGGCGCGGCGCATGAAGTCGATCTGCAGCATCACCTGGACGTCATGCAGCAGGTTGGGAGAGAAGCTCGCAAGTTCGGCCGGTGCGACGATCACGTCTCACCGCCGATCGTAGACGGCGAGAGTTCGTCGCAGACGGCCGTGCGCTCCAGGCTGCTCCAGCCACTGCGCAGCAGATGCGCGCCAAATGCCAGCGTCGTCACCACAAACCCGACCGGGTAGCCGCTGAAATAGGCCACCGCCAGACCGATCCAGACCACCAGCACAGCGATGAGCGTCGACAATGCGGCGGCGCGCGACGGACGTGCGGTCATCTGCTGGGCGGTCGCCGCGGGGGTGACCAGGAGCGCGTAGGCGAGCAGCACGCCAACCACCTGCACCGCCTCAGCTACCGCGATGGCCAGCAGGAGCAGATAGAGGTAAGAGAGCAGACGCACGGGCACGCCCCGCGCCGCAGCGACGGCGGGGTCGATCGACGCGAAGAGGAGCGGCCGAGCGATGACGGCCAGCAGGAGCAGCGCGGTGACGGCCGTGATGCGCGATCACGCGCACGTCTCGTGTCGGTGATCCCCAGGATCGTGCCGAAGAGGAAGGAGTAGATGTTGGCGGCATATGACGACGCCAGTCGAAGAAAGAGCAGTCCGAGGCTCAGGCTGAATGCCAGCGTGGTGCCGATCGCGACATCCAGCTCGATGGAGCCGGACGATCACGGTCGCTCAGCGCCTCGATCCCGGCGCCAGCCACCGCGCCAAAGACCAGCAAGCCGGCCACCGGAGTCACGCCGAGCAGGGCTGCACCCGCCGCTCCGGCAAACCCGACATGCGAGACGGCATGCCCCAGAAAGCTTTGACCGCGCACCACCATCAGGTAGCCGACCGGCCCCGCCACGATGGCGACCAGTGTTCCGGCCAGGAACGCGTTGTGCATGAAGTGGTAGGCGAAGAGGAGCCGGAACGTCTCAATTGGATTCAACGAAGGCTGGAAGAGCATCGCGCTCATCTCATTCATGATCATGGGGCGCTCCATGACCATGGTACGAGACGCCCTCCGGCTGCCCGACGACCACAATGCGCCCGTCGCGCGTGCGCAGCACTTCGATCGGCGTTCCGTAGAGCTGCGAGAGGGTCGCTTCCGACATCACCTCGTCGGGCGTTCCGATGACGGTGTGCCCACGAGCGATATAGAGGACGCGATCGAGATAGGGCAGGATGGCATTGACGTCGTGCGCCACCAGCAGCACCGCCACCTGGAGCTCTTCGCCGATGCGGTGGATCAGGGCACTGACCGCTTGCTGGCTGGTGAGATCCAGGCTGTCGAGCGGCTCGTCGAGGAGCAACACTCGAGGTCGGGTGACCAACGCCTGCGCAATGAGCAGGCGCTGCTGCTCGCCGCCGGAAAGCTCGCCGATCGGGCGATCCGCGTAGCTGGACGCGCCAACCAGCTCGACCACCTCCCGCACCCGTTCCTGCTCAGCCAGCGCCGTCCGCCGACCGCCCCACAGACCGCGTATGCCGGGAAGTGGCAGGCCCCAGCGTGTGCCGCTCAGCCCAAGCTCCACCAGATCACGTCCGCGAATACGCGTGTCGGCGTCGAAAGTATGGCGCTGCGGGACGTAGCCAACGTGCTGGCTACCTCCCCGTCCGGCTTCGCCCAGCACCCGGATGCTTCCGGAGCTCAATGGAGTCAGCCCGAGGATCAGCTTGAGCATCGTCGACTTTCCCGCGCCGTTCGGTCCCAGCACGGCGATGAACTCTCCCGGCCTGACGCTCAGATTGAGGTCGTGCCAGAGTGTTCGCCCGCCGACGCTCGCGCTGGCGTGTACGAGCTCGATGATCGGTTCATGCATGCGCGCGTCCGCAGACGAGAAAGAGTCCGTTGAACTCCTCCCTACACCAGTCGATGCGATGTGATCCACGCCGGCACTCACTTCCCGGTAGCCTTGACGAGCGCCTGTTGCAAATGCTGTGAGCTGGTCCGTTTGCCAGGCTTCGAACGTGGCCGATGCCGGAGCCAGCGTCTCGGTCACGGCCACCACCGGGATCCCGGAGTCGGTCGCCTTCTGTTTGATCGCCTCGGTATCGGGGGTGGAATTCTGGCTATTGTAGACCAGGACCGCAATCTGTTTCTGGGTGACCTGTTCGTCGAAAGTGGCCTTGTCGGCGGCCGTCACGTCGTTCCCCTCGCTGATGGCTTGCATGAACCCGGGCGGCGAGATCAGATCGAGCCCCAGCGCCGTGGCCATGTAGACGAAGATGCTCTCGGTGCTGCCGACCTTGGTTCCACGGTAGGACTGTTTGATGGCGGAGATTGTGTCGTGATACGGCTTGAGCGTGGTCGTGGTGAAAACGGACTTCTGCTGCTTGAAGGAGATCTGGTTGTCTGAAGCGATCGTCGCGAGATCCGTAGTGACGTGATCGATCACCGCGCTCACGAAGTCCGGGTTGTACCAGAGGTGCGGGTTGTCTCCGCCCTTCTTGCCGACCAGCTCGCCGACGTTGAGCACCTTTCGGCCGTTGACGGGGTTGGCGTTGAGCAGCTTGGTCAGCCATGGATCGTATCCGGCTCCATTGACGATGACGTATCGCGCGTCAGCCACGGTGCGCGCGTCGTTCGGAGTTGGCTCGTAGTCATGCGGGTCGGTGTCCGGGTTGGTGATGATGCTGGAGACCGTCACCAAATCTCCGCCCAGCTGGGACGCGATGCTGCCCCAGAAATTCTCTCCGGCGACAATCGAGAGCTTCCCCGGAGAAGGCGTTGTGTTTGCGCTCCCATCACTGTTCGTGGCGGTCGCCGAATTTCCCGAAGGCGAACCACCGCAGCCCGCCAGGGTGTACGTCGCGGCCAGCCCGGTCAACCCCAGTAGCAGCGACCGCCGTGTGATTGCCGGTGGATCCGTTGACATTTCAATCCCTCGCCGAGATGCCCCGTACGCTTCTGTTATTGAGACTGTATCTCAGTAGTGTTGAGATACGGTATCATTAACGATATTCTGCGTCAATCTCGCCGGGGCGTGCGGGAAGCGTCCAGGTCGAGGGTTATGCAGTGAGCGAGCTAGGAGTCGAGCCATGTGCGGGCAATGAGTGGTGACGGCGGTTGCCGCGCTCGGGGTCTACCGAGCCTACAAGCACACCGTGCACGATCGTGTGATGACCTACCTTGGACTAAGTCGCTTGGACGACGAAGACGATCAGTTTGTGACAGGCTCGGACGACAACGAGGAGGATGAGACCGCATCAGAGGTCGAGGTTGCTGGGTGATGCGATGACGGGCGTTTTGACCCGGCGTTACCGAGTAATTCACTGAATGCTCAGCAGGCCGCACCTCAATCCAAGCCCAGGATGGCCCGAGGATTTGGCATCTGGCAGTCTTCGTTCTAAACGAAGTGACTGGGCCGGGTCTTATCCCACGGATTTTCTGGCAAGAACGGGTTCGTCAGGCGCAGATCCAGGCGGACTTGCCCGTCGCCCATGCCATTGCGTGTAGGCGAACCAGGCTAGACCGATGACTGTCATCCCACCCGCCACGAAGAAGTTGAGCCGCAGTCCGAAGAAGTGCTGCGAGTAATCAATGCGCAAGCTCTCTTCGAAGATGCGAAAGGCGGAGTAGCCCGCGACGTAGAGGGCGAACAGTCCTGGTGGTCGCACGCCTTTGCGTCCCAACCACATGAGCACCAGTGCCCAGCTTACGTCGAAGATGAGTTCGTAGAGAAACGTCGGGTGAAATGTCGTGTACTGGGTATATCCAGGTGGTCGAAATTGGGGCGCGATCTGCAACCCCCAGGGAAGCGATGTCGGCCCGCCGAAGAGCTCCTGGTTGAAGTAATTGCCGATTCGCCCGATGGCTTGGGCGATGAGGAGCGCCGGTGCGGCGGCATCGAGAAAGAGTCCAATTGGAGCGCCCCGACGCCGCAGGCGCCAGATCCCGACGACCAGCGCGAGTGCGACGCCACCCCAGATTCCAAGGCCACCGGTCCAAACGGCAAACGGTCCCCACCAGTGGTGAGGGATCTCTTTGGGGGTGGTCAAGTCGAAGTAGATGCGTGCGCCAATGATTCCGCTGATGAGTACCCATGGCACGAGCTCGTCAACCAGGGTGGGAGAACCACCAGAGTTCTGCCAACGGCGTCGAGCGATCCAGACTGCCAGGGATATGCCGACGACGTACATCAGCCCGTAGAAATGAAGAAAAAACGGTCCGATCCAGAATCCATTGATCGGCGGGCTTGGAATGCTCGCGAGTACTGGAAAGACCGCGTGGGAGAAGAACGCGAGCGTCATATTTTCAACCTCTGCTGCGGCCAGCCGTCTCAGATTCAGACGCTGGCACTGGTAATAACCCTATCGAGAAGCGACGGATCGACCAGACAGGCGGTCAGTCGTTTGTCGCTACATTTCGTTGTACCACGCGACGTGCTTGCGGACGCGTTAAGCTCTTTTGGTGCTGTCCGACTACGTTCGAGCAATGGCAAACGGACTGACCACACGAACTTGTCAGTCGCGAGTGATGCTGTTGTGACATGCGTTGAATCAATGCCCGAGAAGACCGGCCAGTTGCTGGCGCAGGCTCGCTGTTTCGGACGGCATGCTGGACTTGGTGCTGTCCATCAGATCCATCCACCTCTCATGCCCTTGCCGATCCAGCAAGTAGACGGCAGGCGTGTGGGTCACGTCGCCGTTGGGTTCAACCTCGCTATCGACATGATAGGCTGTCCAGATCGGCTTCAGCTGCGCCGCGGGACCCGTCAAGAAAAGCCATTGCTGCGTCATCTGGTGGTTGTTCGACCAGTCCAGCACGTCGCTCACCTTGGTTGCGATGGGGTTGGCGTTGACCGCGAGCAGTTGCACTTGACTCGCCTGGCCACCGAGTTGGTCGCGGGCCTGTTTCAAAATAGCGGCAGTCAGGGGACAGGTGTCGGTACAACGACTGTCGATGAAGGCCAGCACGACCACCTTGCCCTGGAACTCGCTCAATTGATGTTGGTGACCAAACTGATCGGTGAGGGTGAATCCGGGAGCCAGCGTTCCGGGTAGCTGAGTGTCAAGTCCACCGTTGGCGCTTGCCGGATGGCTCGAACCGGGCAGCCATGAGGTTGGCAAGATGCCCGCGATCGCCAGGCTGGCCAGCAGGATTCCGGCGACGAGCACGAATCCCGTGAGGGCGAACCATCGCGGGCGAACAAACCGAGACACGCATTCCTCCCATCCACGGCTCAGCGCGCTCCCGACATGCGCTCGCAGATGGGATTCGCGGCCCGAGCCGACCGGTCAACTCTACGGCGTCCCGTATCGATCAGCCAACTGCGCTCGACCACGTTTCACGATCCGGATGCCTGACGGTCAGGATGCTGGCGCGCGTCGGTTCATCGTCTGATCGGCAGTCTGCGTACCCGGCGTCACGTCGCCCGACTGCTGCAGCGAGCTGTTGAATTCGGCCAACGTTTCTCCCGGCGAGACGCGAATGCGCGGCAACTGAAAGAGTTGGCCAGTCGACTCCTGCGTTGAGGAGATGCGAGTGTCGAGCACTCCGCCGACGTAACCGAGCTGAGACAGCGCCGCAAAGAGTTGCTCTTGCGCTGGTCCAGCTTGATTCGCTCGCGGATAAGGCCAGAGCGCGCCGGTGTAGGCGACGAACTGGATATCTCGCCCGGTGTGTGAGCTCAGCGCCTGAGCAGACTGTCCCGCTTCGACATTGAGCGCCGTCTGATTCAGGTTCCAGAGGACCTGCTGATCCTTCTGACCGTGATCCTCCACCCAAAACCCCTGAGAATTGAGCCCGGTCACCTGATCCCAGGTCAGATAGTGCTGCACGTTGAGATGGTTCGCGGTCTCGTTCGTCTCTCCGACGAACCCGCTGCAGGCAAAGAACTCCGCCGTGTCACCATGTTTCCGGAGTTCGGGAACGGCGTACGTGTACGGGCTCTGACGTCCGTCGTCGAAGGTCAACACCACCGGGTGTGTCGGGAGCGGCAGTCCGTCGAGCAGCGCATCGGCCAAGCGGGTCAATGAGATCACCTGGTAACCCTGCTGGGAGAGATCGTCGAGTTCGGCCGCGAACTGATCCGGCGGTACGGTCAGCCCATACTCGATCCTGTAGCCATACGAACTCGTCCAGGTAGACTGCTGTGGCAGCGGCGCGACCCGGTGATACATCAGTATTGGCACCGTGACCTGCTCCACCGTCGGGTTCGCGGGCACGATGATGGGGGCGTCGAGCGAAGCCGGTCCCTCGCCGAAGATTCGCGCGGTCTGGTTGCTGGCATCCAACGTCATGACCAGCGACAGTCGCTGATAGCTGGTGTTCACATCGGTCGGCTGCAGCGCTGACGGGTTGGTAAACGTGAGGCTCACCGGAACCTGCCACGGCTCAGACACGCTGAGCGCCGGGTTCTCATGACTCGCCCAGCTTTGGATCTGCCGCGCTTGCCCCAGCTGGAATCCGCTGACCAATCCCGCGAATTTTGTCTGGAGAAATGCTGTCCGATCCTGCGCCGAGGGCCAGATGGACTGCTCATCCGCTGCCAGTTGAGCCCACTGGCTGGCGTATTGGCCCGCGACGAAGGCCTGCATGAATCTGGTCGCGGCCGACGTCACGACGCTTCGTGGATCCACCGGAGTCGGTGTCGGGATCGATGTTGGTGAGGGCACCGCGGTTTCTGCCGCGGCGACGGTTGCGGGCGACGAAGTTGTTCGGGGTGCGGTCGTTGCGGTTGGTGAGGTTGTCACGGGAGTTGAACTGTTCGTACTGGGTGTGGTCGTGCCGCTGACGGAACGGCAGCTCGCGGCAGTCGTTACCACCAAGAGAACCACCAGGAAAACTCGCGGGCTGACTTCCAGCCTCCCCAAGTATTCCTTGAACCACCATCTGCCCCGCATCGATTCGCAACCCTTCACTCTCACGGAAACGCTTCTATGCTCAAACAAGGCGTCAGAATCGCCTGATCGCTCGGCTCTGTAACGATGAAGTGTCCGATGCCTTCCTGGCTACACGGACACCGCATCGCGACAGGCGCTTGCGGGCTCCGCGGAGCCCGCAAGCATCTCGCCAACTCGATTGTCGGTCACTGAGACCCCAACGTACCTTCCGGGATATTCATAGCAGGCCGTCCGAACTCGGTCGAATGGTGACAGATTGAACATCGAACGCAAGTGAACGCCGATCCGAGCGATGTTGCCCAAAGAGCATTGCGAAGCTCAGAATTTCTGCTTTTGCGATCCCGCGATGCCGTTTTGCTGAGACTTTCACTGGCTTGTGGCACTTTTTCCACGGAATGGTTGCACCCCAATCGGCCAGGTGCTAATTTGTCATTACATCATAATTACCCCATGAGGGTAAGGGAATAGAAACGACCGTTCGCGGAAGGCGCTTCTGACCGAGGATCGAGCTTCGGTTGGATCGCTCACCGGACTTGGCAAGGAGATCCCATGCCGGGAAGCGACGATCTGAATCCTCAGCCCAGCGAGGATGTCGTGCAGCGACTCAAACGGATCGAAGGTGAGGCACGTCGCATTCAGCGCATGGTTGACGAGGACCGTGATTGTCACGACCTCATGACACAGATGGCGGCCATGCGCGCCGCAACCCAGGCAGTCAACGTCCGTATCGATTCGGACGAGGTCGGCACCATCATTAACGTGCGGGAAGCGACCGAGTTCGATGGTGGCTCGATTGCCAGGGCCGTCAACCTTCCATACCGTCTGCTGGAGGAGCGCATCCGGCGCTTGCCACCACGTGAACCCGCTCTGGTGGTCTGCAACAGTGGAAATCGGAGCGCGGTTGGCGCTAGCCTGTTGCTGCGCAGCGGAATCCAAGCCGCGAATCTGGCCGGAGGTACCACCGCTTGGTAAGACTCTGGTCTGCCATTGGTGACTCGAACTGCTACATTACCGAGCATTTGACGTACAAAGCGGCATGTGGCCTAATGACAGCGGAACATTGTTGGAATGTCATGACAATTCAAAAGGCTCGGCTGGACAATCACCGGGCGGTCTGATAGCGTCATCATTTGTTGACTCGGAAGTTGTGAATCTCTCGCATTAGGTGGCCAGGGGGCAACGCTCGATGAGGTACGGTTTCGTCATCGACAACCGCAAGTGCATCGGTTGTCATGCGTGTACGACCGCGTGCAAGTCAGAGAACGAGGTGCCGCTCGGTGTATTTCGGACCTGGGTGAAGTACACCGAGAAAGGCGAATTCCCCAACACACGACGCCACTTCAACGTGATGCGGTGCAATCATTGTGAGGATGCGCCCTGCGTCACGGTCTGTCCGACCAAGGCGCTCTTCAAACGGCCGGATGGCATCGTCGATTTCGATTCATCTCGCTGCATCGGCTGTAAGTCCTGCATGCAGGCATGCCCGTACGATGCCCTCTACATCGATCCATTCGACAACACAGCCGCGAAGTGCAACTACTGCGCCCATCGCGTCGACCTCAACCTGCTACCTGCCTGCGTCGTGGTTTGTCCTGAGAAGGCGATCATCGCTGGAGATATGGATGACCCGTCGAGCGATATCAGCCACATTCTGGCGACCGAGACCGTGGTGACGCGCAAACCGGAGCAGGGAACCAAGCCGAAGCTCTTCTACGTTGATGGGGACGCTTCCAGTCTCACGCCGGAATCTCAGAGCCGCACCACCAGTTACCTCTGGTCGCAAGTGCGCGAGGACGGACGCCCGGCTGAGGCGCTGCAGGCGACTATCACGCGTGACGGTCCGCCAGCGGCTGACGTTGTCTACGACGTGCATCATCCCAAACCGTGGGGTTGGAAAGTCGCTACGTACCTCTGGACCAAGTCAATCGGTGCTGGCGCGGTCTTGATCGCCGCGATTTTGCTCCTCTTCGGCTGGGCTTCGAATCACGCGACCTTCGACGTTGCCGCGCCGATCGTCGGGTTGATCTTCATCGCCATTACCACGTTCCTGCTGGTGGTCGACTTGAAGCGACCGGAACGCTTCTGGTTCCTGCTCTTTCTGCCCAATCCGACATCCTGGTTGGTTTGGGGAGGGTACATTCTGGTCGCCTTCAGCGGCGTTTCCTTCGTGTGGATTCTCGTCACGCTGCTAGGGTTGCATGGCGTTCAGGACGCCATGATGGGAGCCGGGATACCACTTGCGCTGGCGGCGGCGGGTTACACCGCGTTCCTGTTCCGCCAGGCTGAAGGACGCGATTTCTGGCAGAGTTCGCTGCTACTGCCACACCTCATCTCACAGTCCGTGGTGGCGGGTTCTGCGGCGTTGATGCTGGTTGGGGTTTCGGCGGGCGCTACTACGCATGAGCTGCGCATCCTGACGGGCATTCTTGGCGCGGGTGTCTTCGTCTTCGGCGCCTTGCTCGCCATCGAGCTGGGCATGCCGCACACCAACGTTCACGTCAGCAAAACGGTGAATCTCCTCGCACACGGACCGTATCGAATGGTGCTGTTTGGCGCGGTCGTGCTGATCGGCATTCTGGTGCCGCTCGTCTTCGTGGTCATCACCTTGGAGTCGAGCGCGATCATCATCCCGGCGGCATTTAGCGCCGGTGCGGCGCTGGCAGGTCTCTGGTCGTACGAGACGATCTGGGTCAGCGCTGGTCAAGACGTTCCACTGAGCTGATGGACGGGAAGAGGACAAACTGATGGTAACGAGCAAACCCAAAGAGAGCGCAGCAGCTCCCGCCTCGGCTCCGGCAAAGCGCCAGGTGGAACAGCCCTTCGTGCCCGAGCAGACGAGCGGTCTCTCGTCCTATCCGCCGCCTGAGAAGTGGGATGACTGGGTCGAGTTCGAGCCGCGCGCCTGGCCGGAGAAGCGCGAGCACCATTACATGCTGGTGCCGACGACCTGCTTCAACTGCGAGTCGGCCTGCGGCTTGATGGCCTACGTCGACAAAGAGACGTTGCAGGTGCGCAAGCTGGAGGGGAATCCGTTTCACCCCGGTAGCCGTGGCCGAAATTGCGCCAAGGGCCCGGCGACGCTTGACGCAGATCAACGATCCAGATCGCATTCTGTACCCGATGAAGCGGGTCGGCCCTCGGGGTTCTGGTCAATGGGAACGAGTCTCCTGGGATGACGCGCTGGAGGCGATCGCCGGCAAAATTCGCGCGGCCCTGACCGAGGGGCGCCCCAACGAGATCATGTATCACGTCGGCCGCCCCGGCGAAGATGGCTACATGGAGCGTGTGCTGCAATCCTGGGGCATCGATGGCCACAATTCGCACACCAACATTTGCTCGTCTGGTGGTCGCACCGGATACGCGTTCTGGATGGGCATCGACCGGCCATCGCCCGATTACGCCAACGCGAAGTTCATCCTGTTAGTCAGCGCGCACCTCGAGAGTGGTCACTATTTCAACCCACACGCTCAGCGCATCATCGAGGCGAAATCCAAAGGCGCCAAGATCGCCGTTATCGATCCGCGCCTGTCGAATACGGCGTCCATGTCCAACTACTGGCTGCCAGCCGCACCAGGCACCGAGGCCGCGCTGCTGCTGGGTCTGGCCAATATCCTGATTCAGGAGGACCTGTTCGACCGTGAATTCGTGCGGCGCTGGACCAACTGGGAGGATTACCTGCGCACCATCCACCCAGATGTCGACCTAACGTTCGACAATTTCGTCAACGCGCTGAAGCAAGAATATGGCAGCTATACGCCCGAGTACGTTGAGCAGGAATGCGGCGTACCAGCCTCGATGATCACTGAGATCGCCCATGAGATCGCGGCGGCCGGTTCGGCGCTATCGACCCACACCTGGCGCGCTGCGTCGGCCGGTCACCTCGGCGGCTGGGCGGTACCACGCACGCTCTTCTTCCTCAACGTGCTGACTGGCAGCATCGGTACCGAAGGTGGAACGGCGCCGAACGTTTGGGATAAATTCGTGCCGCGGCCGTTTATGGAGCCGACCAAGCAAAAGGTCTGGAACGAGGTCTCGTGGCCGAAGGAATACCCGCTGGCGCATCACGAGATGAGCTTCCTCTTGCCGCACCTGCTCAAAGAGGGGCGTGGCAAGCTGGCGATGTACTTCACGCGCGTCTACAACCCGGTGTGGACCAACCCGGATGGCTTCATGTGGATGGACGTCTTGCGTGATGAATCCAAGGTCGAGATGCATGCCGCATTGACCCCGACCTGGAATGAGAGCGCCTGGCTGGCCGATTACGTTCTGCCGATGGGCGTGGCCGCGGAACGTCACGACACCCACTCCTATGAGACGCACGCCGCCAAGTGGGTCGGCTTCCGCCAGCCGGTTGTGAGAGTGGCCATGGAGCGGCTCGGCAAGCAGGTCGGTCACACCTACGAGGCGAATCCCGGCGAAGTCTGGGAGGAGAACGAATTCTTCATCGAGCTCTCATGGAAGATTGATCCGGATGGCTCGCTCGGCATCCGCAAGTACTTCGAATCTCCCTACCGCCAGGGTGAGAAGCTCACCGTCGACGAGTACTACCGGTGGATCTTCGAGAATTCGATTCCCGGACTGCCTGAAGCCGCTGCCGCCGAGGGCTTGACGCCGCTCGGCTACATGCGGAAGTACGGCGCCTTTGAGATCGAGAAGCAGGCCATGCGCCAATTTGACGATCCGGTTCCGGCGTCCGAACTCGAGGGATCCAAGGTCGATTCTGTCAGCTATGTCATCTCGAGTCCGACCTCCAAGCCTCATGGGCCGGAGATCACTCCGGTGCCGGGCATTCCACCTGGTCCCCAGGGACGGCCCGTCGGGGTGATGGTCGACGGTGAACCGCGGCGTGGCTGGCCGACTCCGTCCGGCAAACTTGAGTTCTTCTCGCGCACGGTCTACGAGTGGGGTTGGCCGGAGTACGCCATCCCAACCTACATCGACAGCCACGTCGCGCCGAGTGTGCTCGATCGCTCATCAGGCGAGATGACTTTGCTCCCTAACTATCGCATTCCGACGTTGATCCACACGCGGTCGGGCAATGCCAAATGGCTCGCCGAGATCAGTCATTCCAATCCACTGTGGCTACACCCGGCTGACGCGCAACGCATCGGCGTCAAAACCGGCGACCTGGCTCGGGTCGAGACCGAAATTGGCTACTTCGTCGACAAGGTCTGGGTGACCGAGGGATTGCGACCTGGCGTGGTGGCGTGCTCGCATCACCTGGGTCGCTGGCGCCTCGACGACAACCGCGCCAATGATGGCTGGTCTTCCGCCAAGGTCACCATTGAGGAGAACGAGCCGGGCGTCTTTCTGATGCGGCAGGCGAGGGGAGTGCGTCCGTTCAGCAGCACTGACCCGGATTCCAAAAAGATCTGGTGGAGCGATGCTGGAGTACACCAGAATCTGACGTTCCCGGTGCAGCCGGATCCGATCAGTGGCGCGCACGCCTGGCATCAGCGTGTCCGCGTGGTCAAAGCGTCAACCGAAGATCGCTACGGCGACATCATGGTTGACACCCGTCGATCGGTCGAAGCGTTCCAGCGCTGGCTCAAGATGACGCGCCCGGCTCCAGGACCCGACGGACTGCGACGACCGCTGTGGCTGCTACGGCCGTTCAAACCGGATCCGTCGGCGTTCAAGATTGATGGCCCAACGGGTCGGTAAACGGGCGCGTCTAGGCGCCGCCCGGCGCGGCAAGCGTCTGCGTCGACCGCAAACCTCTGATTGCGATGTCGGGAAGGAGCGTGTCTCCTTCCCGCGTGGTGCGGCCCGCAACGAAGTTGCCGAAGCGATGTCACTGAGTCTCGACGAAGCACGAAAGCAACTGGATGCCGAAGTCGACGAGGCACACCTCGCGAGGCGAGGGGCAGATCTGTACATTTCGCTGCTCCGCGACGGGCCAAATCCCGCGCAAGATACCACATCCGGTGTAGAGTGTGAGAGTAGCTTGGTTTGGCGACCTGCCATCTTGTGCCTTGTTGCGAATTGGAGCGTTCCATGCCGCGAGTCGGTTCGTTCAGAGAGTTCCTCACCAATCTCGACCAACCCATGCCTCGACGAGAGAAAGTCTCGAAGCTGACCCGCAATCTCTGGCGACGGGTCGTTCTCCGGCAGACGTGTTGCGGTCATCCCGGCGAGCCGGGCTGCTGACAGCATGATCACTCGTCCAGTTCGGACGGACATCACCACTCGCACTGACCTAGAGCCTTTCCGCGGTTCGAATCTCGTGCTGACCATGACTCTGGGCATTCGAGCACGCTGAGGATCAGGGTGTAACACCGCGTTTACGTTTCGTTGGTAGCGTGAGAGCGAAGCTCGGATCCGGCGGGGACCCGAACCCGAACTTCCGCACCGTGAGCCGCTACGTCCAAACCGTGTACGAAGGTATTCGTCTCAATTGCTTCAGCGAATACAATCCTTCATTGCTCGATTGAGTACTTCCTCACCAATAGAATTCGGCACGTTTCGAGCTGGTTCTTCAAGTGAGCGTTTCCGTCCGGAGACCGCTTGGCTTGAATTCAGGTGTGGTTCAGGCTTGATCCGGATACTGATTTGGGCGCCGGTGAACGGGCATGCGGGTTTGTTTTGGAGTGAATGCAGGTCTGGGGTATGAGTGACGATCTCCCGATGATGCAGGTCAGCGGACTGCAAGTCGTTGCGATTGACGATCTCTCGCAGGGGGCCACGGTTCCACGTGATGATGCGGCGATCGCGGTTTATCTACGCCGGGCGGTTCTTGGCTTGATTCTCGTCGCATCGGCGTTCTTGAATTTCTTCTCGCTTGGGCGCCTCGGCTACGGCAACGCCTATTACGCTGCCGGGGTCAAGAGCATGCTGATGAGCTGGCACAACCTCTTCTTCGTCTCCTTCGATCCCGGCGGCTTCGTCACTATCGACAAGCCGCCCCTTGGTTTTTGGCTTCAGGCGGCAAGCGCCGAGATCTTTGGTTTCCACGGCTGGAGTCTGATCCTGCCGGAAGCGCTGGCTGGTATCGGCTCGGTGGCGCTGGTCTATCTGCTGGTGCGGCGGGTCTTTGGCGAGTTGGCAGGTCTGCTGGGCGCCGCAGTGATGGCGGTGACGCCGGTGGCCGTTGCGACCAACCGTAGCAACATCGTCGACAGCCTGCTGGTCTTCACGCTGCTCCTTGGTGCCTGGGCCGTGCTCCACGCCACGGACACGGGCAAGCTGCGCTGGCTGCTGGCGTCCATGCTGCTGGTGGGCCTGGGCTTCAACATCAAGATGCTCGAAGCGTATCTCGTCGTCCCGGCCTTTATCGCCGTCTACTTCCTGGGAGCGAAGATCGGATGGCGCACCAAGATCTGGCATCTGGCGCTGGCGGGTGTGGTGCTGCTGGTGGTCTCACTCTCATGGGCAACGGCGGTCGATCTCACTCCCGCGAACCAGCGGCCCTACGTCGGTTCCAGCGACAACAACTCCGAGTACAACCTCATCTTCGGCTACAACGGCTTGAATCGGCTCCTCTCCGGTAGTTGGTCCTTCCTGGGATTGCACGGGCGAAATTTCGGACGACCAGCCGCACCCAGCGCTCCGACGCGTAACACCGGCACACGCTTCGGGTTCGGCGCCGGTGAGAACGGCGCGTCCGGTCCACTGCGCCTGATCAATCAGCAATTGGGCGGTCAGTCGGGCTGGTTGCTGCTGCTGGCATTGATCGGCATCGTCGCCGCCGGTTGGCAGTTGCGACCCCGTTTGCCCTTCGAACGGCACCACGCCTCGCTTCTGTTCTGGGGCGTGTGGCTGCTAACTGGCGCCGGATTCTTTAGCGTTGCGGGCTTCTTCCATTCCTATTACCTGGTCATGATGGCCCCGCCCATCGCCGCCCTGAGCGGCATCGGGCTCGCGGCCATGTGGCATGACTATCGAGGTCCCGGCTGGCGCGGCTGGCTGTTGCCGTTCGCATTAGTGGGCGTTGCTCTGGTTCAGCGTCACATCCTGAGCTACTTCACTACCTGGCATCCGTGGGTCTCGAAAGCCATCGTCGATGCGTCGATCGCCATCGCGGTAGTGCTGTTGGTGTTGCGTGCGTGGACCTGGCTTTCGCGGAAGTTCCTCAAAGGGCGATTCACCAGCATGGCGTTGCGTGGCGGCGTGATCGCCTTGGGTGCGGGCATTCTGGCGATCGGGTTGGCGCCGACCGCCTGGGCAGCCGATACGACGCTCTATGGTAATGGCGGATTGTTACCAACGGCTGGTCCATCAGCGCGAGGCGGATTCAGTGCCTTTGGTGGTGGACGTGGTGGTTTCCGCCTGTCGGGCACGGCCCAGTTCGACGTACCCGGATTCCCGAATGTCTCAGCACCGGGTGATTTCCCGGGTCAGACCGACCCGTTGACCTTGCAGTACCTGCTCAAGAATCAAGGGAGTACCAAATTCCTGGTGGCAACCACTAACGCCAATACTGCTTCTCCGATAATCCTTGCAACTGGGAAGCCAGTGATGGCGCTGGGCGGTTTCACTGGCAGCGATCCGATTCTGTCAATTGCCGATCTCCAGAAGCTTATCGCCAACAACACCGTACGCTTCTTCATGCTTCAGGGCGGCTTTGGCGGCTTTGGCGGATTCGGCGGCGGTCGCGGAAGTTTCGGTTCCCCATCGTTTAACCGGAGTGGCGGGGACAACTCGGGTGGATTCTCGTTCCGCGAGCCAGGGGCGGGGCGGTTCGGCGAACCAGGTCAGTTTCAAACGAATTCAGGGAATAGTGCATCACCGAACGAAGCGACGACGACGTCGAGTTCAATACCCGGACAGGGTTTGGCCCAATGGGTAATGGCCAATTGTAAACCGGTCAACCCTTCCGCGATCAACGGCACGCAGAGCACAATCGGTCGGGGAGCCCCGATCTACGACTGCAAGCCGTAATATGACCACTCACGAGTCAACGCCCGCTCCGGCACCCTTGGAGCGGCGCTCGGTGGCGCTTGCGGCAGCGGACGAGAGCGACCTGAGAGAATTTGAGGTGGCCGAGCACGCGACCGTGCCCACACGCTCGGGTTACTTGATTCTGGGTGGGATGCTGATCGGCGGTCTGGCCATTCGCCTGCTGCTGGTCAACCATGGCGTCTACCAGGGCGACGCTCAAATATTCCGAGGCTGGGCTGTGCGCCTGGCGACGTCACCGCTGTCTGACTTCTACTCGTCGGTGCGCTCGGCCGATCACCTGCCCGGTGACCTGTGGTTTCTCTGGGGCGTCGCGCATGTCTGGCGCTCCCTCTCTCCCGAGATGAACGTTCAGGCGCCCGGGTTCCTCTTCTTGCTGAAACTCGTTCCAGCAGTTGCCGACGTGGGCATCGGCGTGTTTCTGTTCTTGATCGGGCGCAGTTTCGGTGGATCGCGCACTGGGCTGATCGCGGCCGGACTGTTCATGTTTAATCCGGCGTCGATCTTCCTGACCGGCGTCTGGGGGCAATGGGACTCAGTGTCGGCCTTCTTCATGTTGGTGGGGCTTTGGCTATTGCTGCGGGGCAGTCCAGAATGGTCGCTTCCGGTCTTTACCTATGCGGCGCTGATCAAACCACAGCTCGGACTGTTCTTCGTGCTGGTCGGGTCCGCCTGGCTCTGCTGGACCTTCCGCAGACCCGATCGCGTTGAGCACTTGCCGGGTGGTTGGCGCAATCGAACGATTCGTCTGGTAATTGGCGGGATAATCTCCCTTGGTGTCTTCCTGGCGGTCGATCTGCCCTTCAGCGTCGGACTGCCGTTGCTACCGACGCGCTGGACGATCTTCGAGCGGATGAGCTATGCGCTCGATCGGCACACATCGATCAGTGCCAACGCCTTCAATCTCTGGGGCGTCTTCGGCAAGGCGTCGAACAGTACGGCGCTGACCGATAGTGCGGCCTTCGCAGCCGGAATCAGCTATCAACATTGGGGCGAGATCTTGCTGGGAGTGGCGACGCTCGTCGTGCTCGTGCTCTTCTGGCTGCGGCCAACGCGTTCGATGGCGCTGTGGGGTTCGCTCGCGATTACGTTCTCCCTCTTCATGCTGCCGACGCGCATTCACGAGCGCTATCTGATGCCCGCAATGGTTCTGGCCGTGCTGGTCGTCGCCATCGCGCCGAACCTGCGCTGGCTCGGTGTGGTGCTGTCACTCACTTATTTCGCCAATATCTTCTACGTCTATCATTACTTCAACGCGTTCGGCATCGGTCCGGGCGGGTCAGGGCCATCCAGCGATCTGATCCCGCTCAGTATTTCCACAGTCAACCTCTTCCTGTTGGTCGTCGTCTACTTCGCCGGGTTCGTGCTGGCATTCAGCACAGCGGAGCGTGCCGAGATGCCGCAAACGGCGGATCTGTCGTTGCGCGCTCGCATCTCACAATTGGTTGACGAGGACGGTGGCGCGGCTGGCGAGTGGGCGATCCAGGAGGGGCAGCCATGATGTCGCGCTTGGTCGTTCGGCCGCGCTGGCTGCTGCTGAGTGGGTTACTGGTCGTGGCGCTGCTCGCTGTAAGTGTCTCGACCGGGATGGCGTTCGGCAAAACGCCACCGGTAAGTAGTCGAGGTGCTGGTCTCGGAAGCAAAGGACAGGGCGCGTGCGTCCAGCCCGGCTTCGACGGTCAGAATCCGAGCGGCGCATTCATGACGAACGCGACCGATGCCATTGCCGCGGCTCTGAACGTCACGGTTCGCCAGTTGCAGCAGGAAATCGCGTCCGGCAAGAGCTTGAGCCGGATCATCGATGGAAGCGGCATGAGCAGTGTGCGGGTCGCTGACACCGTCGTCGCTCAGCAACAAGACCAGCTCGATCAGCAGGTCGCCGGTGGCCGTATGACGCTCGATCAGGAAGACGCGATGTTGGCGGCGCTCCGCGCGCAGGTCGACGACGTGCTATCCGGCAAGGCTCAGTTGGTGTTCGGCCCCGGACAACCGGGCGGCTTCGGTAACCAGACTCAGGGGCGTGGTCGGCTTGGCCGCTGTGGCGGCTGACCTGAACATCTAGCCAGCCCAATGGTCGATGGACGACGTGCTGTCGCATTTGCTCTAATTGGCGCATGGAAGCGGTGATCTTCATTGGGGTCCAGGGCGCCGGGAAGTCGACGTACTTCAAAGAACGCTTCTTCGACACCCATGTACGCATCAATCTTGACATGCTGAAGACTCGGCACCGAGAAGCGGTTCTGCTGGAAGCCTGCATTAGTTCCAGGCAGCCCTTCGTGGTCGACAACACGAACGCCACTGTCGAAGCGCGCCAGCGGTATATCGGGCCAGCCAAAACAGCCGGATTCAGTGTAGTCGGTCATTACTTCGATGTTAGTCCACATGAAGCGGTGCACCGCAATGCCCAGCGAACCGGGAAACGTCGCGTGCCAGACAAAGCGGTGTACGGCACTCACCGGCGCCTCGAACCGCCGACCTATGTCGAGGGATTTGACGTACTCTTTCGGGTGACGGTTGTCGAAGAAGGCGGCTTCAACGTCGAGGAGATGTCGCGAGAGTAGGGGTTGCCAGGACAGTTACTGGTTCTATCCCACCTTTCGACAGAAGAGGTGCGATGGTTCCTCGACCGGTGTGTAAGGGCGAAGCTCGCCTTCGCCCCTCGCAGGCGAGACTACGCCACCAACTGATGAATCGGCAGGTTGCCGACCACCATCCAGACTCCTAGGACGGCGACGAACATCGCGAAGCCGCGCTGCAGTCGCTGCTCGTCGAGCTTTCCCGCCAGTGAAGCACCGAGAATGGCGCCAATCGCCCCACCAACGGTAAACAGGGCCGCCATAGTGAGATCGAGTGTGCCGTAGCGCAGGTGCGCCGCCAGGCCCGAGGCCGAATTGATGGCGATCACCACCAGCGACGTGCCGACGGCAGTGCGCATGTTGAGCCCGAGGATCAGGACCAGGGCCGGGACGATCAAGAAGCCGCCGCCGACTCCGAAAAAGCCCGTCATCACTCCGACGCCCAGGCCGGTAACGATCATCGGAATCCAATCATCGCGGATCGCCCGGCTCCTGGAGATGCTGGCCGGGATCTTCGGCGAAAGGAACATACGCGCGGCTACGACCAGCATCAGCACGCCAAAGAGCACGAGAATGACCTTGTCCGGCAACAGTTGATTGGCCCAGGCACCAGCGAAGGCGCCCAGGATACCCGAGATGCCGAACGGGATAGCGGTGCGGAAGCGCACGCGACCCGCCCGCCAGTGCGGGACCGAGCCGACCGCCGAGGTGGCGCCGACGATGGCGAGCGAGGTCGCCGTCGCCATGTGCGCATCCTGACCCATGATGAAGACGAGGATGGGGACGGTCAGGATCGACCCGCCCCCACCAATCATGCCGAGCGAGAGTCCGATTAGAGTGCCAAGCAGGATTGCGAGCATAATGAAACCTGCTACCGCGTGACTGGAAGTCGCCGGAAGCCCCAGGCGATCATTCCACCCTGCAGGTTCGTTACCTGCTGGTATCCGGCCTGGTTGAGCGCGTTGACGGCAGCGGCGCTTCGGTTGCCGCTACGACAGACCATGATAAGCTCTTGAGTTTGATCAAACCGATGTATCTGCCCACCGAGTTGGCCGAGCGGGATATGCACCGCTCCCGGAATGTGGCCAGAACGCCACTCATCCTTCTCGCGCACGTCGATGATGACCGCGCCGGCCGTCTGGCGCTGATGAGCGTCGTCTGGACTGATCTGGGCCACCTGCGGCCGGTTGAAGATCGATCGAAAGATCACCTGAAAGCGCTCCTTTGCGCTAAGAGGCCGCCACCGCGGCGGCCACCTGCTCACGTACAGTTGGAAGATGGGCCGAATTCCAGGCGTCCATGCCACCCTCGACGTTGAGAATGGAGGCGAAGCCTTCGGCCTGAAGGACGCTCGCCGCGATCATGCTGCGGATACCGCCCGCGCAGATCATGGCATACGTGCGGTTGCGATCGAGTCCGTCGGCCGCAGCGCGCAGTTTGTAGAAGGGCACGTTGTTCGCGGTCTCGATGTGACCGTCCTGCCACTCGGAGCGCTCGCGGACGTCGATGACGGTCACCATCTCGTCCTGCTTGAGCCGCTCCTGCAGATCGTGAACGGTGATATCGGCGGTCGAGACGTAGTCGTGACCGGATTGCTCCCAGCGCTGCATTCCGCCGGTGACGAACCCATCGATGTTGGTGAACCCGATGACGAGCAGGGCGATAACTGCCCGGTGAGCGTCGTGATCGGAGCCGGTAATCAGCACCAGCCGCGCGTTGGGCGGAAAGACCAGACCGACACGGTTCTGGAACTGACCGCCATCCAGGTAGACGTTGATCGCGCCCGGAATGTGCCCGGCGGCGAACTCGGCTGGAGAGCGCACATCGAGCAGGAAAGCGCCGTCCGCCTGATGCCGGGTAATGTCGTCCACGGACAACTGTCGCAGATCCGCGGGTTGGATCTCTTCATCGGACATATTGAGACGAACGATGCGCGCCATGTTCGGTGGGCGCTCCGGCAGACTCTCGTTCATGTACTGCACGAACTCGGTTTTGTCGGAGATCGTCAGGGCCGGGTTGAACGTGCGCTCGAACCCGATGGTCGTGCCGGTCATGCGGTTATTGACACGCCCGCAGAGCGAACCGGCGACGTGGCCAGGGTAGACCATCGTCCCTTCTGGGAGTTCCATCAATTTGTCATGCAGGCTCTCGAACAGCGCCGTTGCGCCATCTTTGCCGTCGACCGCCAGATCGGGCCGGGCGACGTCGCCGATGAAGAGTGAATCGCCCGTCAAGACGAGCCAGGGCTGACCGCCGCGAGTTGAATCGATGGCCGCAACCGCGATGTGCTCCGGCCGGTGTCCGGGAGTGTGCAGGATACGCAGGCGAACTTCACCGAGCTCGAGTTCCTGGCCGTCTTCCAGTGCCAGATGCTGATACTCGGCGCCGCCATCCTTGTGCACGGCGATTTCGGCGCCGGTCAGTTCGCTCAGCCGGTGATGGCCGGAGACGTGGTCAGC
Source organism: uncultured Chloroflexia bacterium (assembly GCA_963782955.1). Lineage (GTDB taxonomy): Bacteria > Chloroflexota > Chloroflexia > Thermomicrobiales > Thermomicrobiaceae > CALAGB01. Next base: position 625,213 of record CAWALJ010000008.1, read on the forward strand.
GTGGTTGTGGGTCTCGATAATGTAGCGAATGGTCAGACCCTCACGAGAGGCGATCTCGAGGATCTCGTCGACCATGTCGATACGCGGATCAACGACTGCCGCCACTCCCGCGTCGGTCGAGCCGACAACGTAGGACGCGCACCCGATGTCCTGACGAACGATCTGCTCAAAATACACTACACAACTCCTAACGTTGCGCTTGGAGCGCGTCGAGCGCTCGCTTGAGCCGTTCTTTCGCCTCCGCGGCGACCGGCTTGAGTTCTTCGCTTGCCGCGACCCCGAGCATCGCTTCAGGATCGACGAATTCCACGCGCGTGCCGCCCTCTTCGGAGCGAACGACGACGTTGCAGGGCAACATCAGCCCGATCTCCCGCTCGTGCGTCAGCGCGCGGTGAGCCAGCTTTGGATTGCAGGCTCCAAGGATGATGTAGGGCTCCATCTCCTCACCGATCTTGTCGTGCAGCGTTTTGCGCACATCGATCTCGGTAAGGACGCCGAATCCCTCTGCCTTCAGCACCTCCTTGACCTGCTCGATCGCATCCTCATAAGAGATATCGAGCGTCGTGCCGAAGCCGTAGTCCGTATGTGTCTTCATCTGAGTCTCCAAACGTTATGCCATCATATCAGTGAACAGATTTCTTCGGGAAACGCACCGTTCCCCGTTAACCAAGGCGTCAGCCACCCCCTGGCGCGCATGACGCCGCGCTGGATGCGGTGCTCTTTACGCCGACGGAAGCGAAGGTGGAGAATTGCTTGCGCGTGTCGGTTCCGCCGCAGCTTGGGCAGACGACCGATTGCTCGGAGCTCGAGCTCCGCACAAGCTTCTCGAACCGCTCGCCGCAACTCTCACAGCGATACTCGAACATCGGCATGCGTCAGTTCTTCCTTTCCTGTGCCAGTTCCCGGGCCAGATCACCCTGTCGCGTCAGTTGATCCAGCAGCATCTCCCGCGTTGCGCGGCAGGCGTCGAGGATGCGCGGATCGGTGAGCGAGTAGTGCATCTCGACACCAACACGCTCAACCTCGACGATTCCGCGCTGTCGCATCACCGCGAGATGTTGGCTGATCTTGGCCTGCCGCTGATGGGTGGCATCGACCAGTTCCTTCACCGCTCGCGGTCCCCTGGCAAGTAGCTGCAGTATCTCCAACCGGGTTGGATCCGCCAGGCATTGACAGATATCAGCCTGGAGCCGATACAGCTGCTTGCCACGATCTTGTTCAGTCTGAGTCATCACCCTGCGCTCAATTTCCATTCGAATACATGAATATAAACAGATGGTACTCATAATGTCATGACATGTCAATAGGAGCGCGTGTGAGCTTTCGAGCCTGTCATCAACAGTCTGGGTTCGACGCCGCGCATGGATGCGCGTTGTGAGCCGTGCTGGAGTTACAGGCTGCGGTGCTACAATGGAAATAGCAAGCGGACGAATTGACGAGATCGGTGAATCGTAATGAATTGTCCGATGTGCCATCAGGTGCGTCACGCAATGCCACTCCTGGAGGCGGTTAAGCGGGACTCCACACTACGCGCATCCGAATTTGGCTGGATGATGGAAACGCAGTGGGGCACCAGACCGCCGCTGCGAGGTGTGATCGGCACGCGGCGTGTCGCCGATCGGGTCATCGGATCTCTCAAGCGTCAGCGCGGCGGGATGGCGGGCGTAGTACAGCAGATGGTTGGCGTGCTGCTCGGCGTAGTGCTCGCATTCGTCGGAATCCCGGCATTGGTCGTCGGACTGTTCTTGCTGATCTCCGCGAGTTTCCTGTGGCTGCCGGTGGTGCTGCTCGCCTGGCTGGTTGGCGTGATCCTGTTGCTGAGCCGTGCGCTGAGGCCCAAGTCGGCTTCGAGCGCATTTCGACGTGCCATCGCGCGTCTGGAAGACCTCTCGTACTGTCCTGATTGCGACGTAATCTATGAGACGGAGACCGGTCGGGTAGTGCAGGACGCGCAGCTACACGAATTGTTGTATGCGGAACGAGGGGCGTCAGGCGCCGAGAAGCGGCTGGTGCGTTCGTGATAGCTGGAGTGGGCTGTCACTGAACTCTTGAGGTTGATGCACATCGAGCGGGAGCATCCCGGATGCTCCCGCTCGTGGCTCGCACTCCGTTTACTGAAGAACGGTCATCCACGTTGGGCGGATCAACGATCATTGCTACCCGGCGTGGTTGTATTGCTCTGCCTGGTCTGAAGTCACGTTCAACGTCACGACCTCGCCGGACACCTCGTCGATCAGGTCACCCGGAATATGCACGTCGTGGTGGAACAGGAATCCAGCCCTGACAACAAAGCCGTCGATCTCCCCCTGCGAGTCATAGAGAACCTCGTCCACGGTACCGATCTTCTCGCCGTCCTTGCCGACGACGTCGGTCCCCTTGTTGACGAGTACCGACTGCTCTGGCAGATTCGTCTCTACCTCTTCAACCGGTGCATCGGTGGGTGCCTCGGCGAAGAATGGTGCGCTGCCGGAGTAACCGAGGGGCGCGGTGCCGTAGGCCCAGAAGACCGAAGGTTGGCCGGTTCCCGATACCCACGCTTCGTCGGTGTATGGATACATGCTGTTGTTCGGATCCCAGGCAACGTAATCCCGTTTGACGAATTCCTGCTCGTTCTCCGCTTCCTCGTCGTTGAGGTTCAGGTGAACGGCGCCGTCGTCATCGATGCTGTCGAAGGTCTCGACCGGGAAGATGCGATCGGTCGCCAGAAAGACGCCAGAGCGAACGATGATGCTGGTCACGTCTTTGGTGTTGTAATCGACCACCAGGCTGTCGACGTTTCCGACGTGACGCCCGTTAGTGGAATACACTCGACTTCCAAGTTTGATATCCACACGAATCCCCTTTCGGAGTGTGCTGGTCAGCCAAACCAGCGTGCAGTGCTTGCTGTGCTTGGGGTGAATGCAACTTCGGTGCCAGTCTCGCATTGCAGCGTCGCGGAGCGCCTCTTGACGGGCTCGTATAATTGGATGTCGATGAAAGGAACCACCATGGACGACGACGCACGAATGCTCAGCCGTTTGGTTGATGCGGGGTACCGGATCACCGGACCACGGCGTGACGTCGTAAGCGCTGTCTGCCAGCGCGAAGAGCCCTTCTCGGCCGAAGATCTCTATGATGAGCTACGAAAGACTCATTCCGGAGTAGGACGGGCCACCGTCTTCCGCACGCTCGATCTGCTGGTTGGATTGCGTCTGCTCGATCGAATTCATCGGCCAGACGGCTCCCACTGCTACGTCAACGGTGGACCGGGTCATCGTCATCACCTGATCTGCTCGACCTGCGGTACGGTGGTCGAGTTCCAGGATTGCAATGTCAGCGACCTGGTCGACGGTCTCTCCTCCCGCACTCGCTTCCGTATCGAAAGCCACTGGCTCGAACTCTACGGGACGTGCGAGCGCTGTCAGCACTCCGCAAACTAAGCGATTCATCTTGCTACCCACTCACGCCCTTGACTCTTGACGCCTCTGATAAAGTGATACTGGGTATCAGTTAGGTGCAGCCTCCGGGGCTGGGAGATCGAAAGAACATAATGCACAACCTTTCGAGCATGGCACGTCGTGGCGTGCTTCTTTTCTTGGGCCTGGCAATGCTGGCTGCTTGCGGCAGCGGCGCGGCCACACAAACATCACCGGCGGCGGGCGCGGCAACCAGCACGTCAGTTGCTGGAGCGATGCCGATCGTCGTGTCGCTGCCCGTCTTCGTCTCGATGGCGCAGGCAGTGGGCGGCGATCACATCTCAGTCACATCGATTGTTCCAGCGGGCGTTGACCCACATTCCTATCAACCCGCGCCGAGCGACGTAACGAGCGTGGCGCAGGCGAAGGCCATCTTCGTCAATGGCGCCGGGCTTGAAACCTGGCTCGATAACCTGATCAAATCAGCTGGCGGTTCGCACGCGCCCGTCTACACCCTGTCTGACGGTCTGACGGCCTCGGTTCAGACGGCCTCTGGCACCCAAACCGGGAACCCGCACTTCTGGCTCGATCCAACCTATGCCATTCACTACGTGCAGCAGATACAGAAGGGGCTGAGCGAGCGGGATCCGGCACACGCGGCGGACTATCAGGCGAACGCGACGCGTTATATCGCACAGATCCAGGATTTCGACACCTGGGCCAAGGCGCAGATCGCCAAGATTCCGGCAGATCAGCGCAAGATCGTGACCTTTCACGATGCGTTCCCGTACTTCGGCCAGCATTTCGGGCTTACGGTGGTCGGCGTGATCGAGAAGAGTCCTGGACGCGAACCCTCGGCGAAGGAACTGGCTGACCTGGTCGATCAGATCAAGTCCCAGCAGGTGAAGGCGATCTTCAACGAGCCACAGTTCAACCCGAAGCTGGCCGATTCGCTGGCCAAAGAAGCAGGAATCAAGACCTTGACGCTGTATAGCGCGAGCCCGCCCAAAGGGGAGGGGTACATCGAAATGATGCGAGAGAATATCACCACGCTGGTCGACGGTCTGTCATGAGTCGCGAGAAACTCCGCCTGATGGCGCCATCGTTGGAACTGGGCGACGCGCCGGCCATCGAAGTTCGCGGACTGACCACGGGTTATCGTGACGAGCCGGTGTTGAGCGGCGTCGATCTGCGGGTCACTCCCGGCTCCCTGGTCGGCGTCATCGGTCCGAACGGTGGAGGCAAGTCGACCTTGTTCAAGACGATCCTCGGCTTGCACCGTCCCTGGTCCGGCGAGGTGCTCGTGGAGGGTGCCAGGGGCAAGCCAGGTCACGTTATTGGCTATGTTCCGCAGACGGAGACGGTCGACTGGTCCTTCCCTGTCCGGGTGCGTGACGTGGTGATGATGGGCCGCTACCCGCGACTCGGCATGCTGCGCCGACCGGGGCAGCGAGACGTCGAGGTCGTCGATCACGCCCTGGAGCAGGTGGGGATGCTCGACTTTCGTGACGCCCAGATCGGTGCCCTTTCGGGCGGTCAACGACAGCGCGTCTTCATCGCGCGTGCGCTGGCTCAAGAACCGAGCATCTTGCTGCTCGACGAGCCGGTCAGCGGCGTGGATGCCGTCACCCAGCATCAGATCTTCGAGTTGATCGAGCGACTCTGTGCGGCTGGCACGACCGCCATGGTCGCATCGCACGACTTGAGCTGCGTGGCGCAGCGCTTCGATCAGGTGCTGCTCCTCAGCGGGCGCATCGTTGGTTATGGCCCTCCCGAAGAGGTGCTGACCCAGGAACTGCTGAACGAAACGTTTCATTCGCATCTGCTGCTGCTCGAAGTTGGCGGACGCACATTCGTGGTGGAGGATGCCGCCCATGGCAAGCGCTGCTAACTGGCTCGCCGAGCCCTTGCGGTACGGATTCTTGCAGCGTGGTCTGGTTGCCGCCATTCTGGTCGGTATTCTCTGCGCGGTGATCGGCACCTTTGTCGTGCTCAAGGGCCTGGCCTTCATCGGCGACGCGCTGTCCCACATCGCGTTTACCGGGATCGTAATCGCCTTTCTGGGCGGCTTCGCCTTCTATATCGGCGCATTGATTGCGGCGGTGGTGGCGGCGGTGGGAATCGGTACGGTTCATCGCAAGATTGGAATATCGACCGACACCTCGATCGGCATCCTTTTCAGCGGCATCTTCGCGCTCGGCATCGTGCTGATGAGTGTCGGCATCAAGAGCTATACGGTCGATCTCTTCAGCTATCTATTCGGCGACATCCTGGCCGTAACGCGCACCGACTTGATCGGCATCGTGCTCCTTGGGGCCGCGGTGATGGCCGTCATCTTCGCCCTCTACAAGGAGCTGCTCTTCGTCAGCTTCGATCCGGTGGTGGCGGAAGCCTCTGGTTTGCCCGGTGGCGCATTGCAGATGCTGTTGCTGGTATTGCTCTCGATCACGGTAGTCGTCTCGGTTCAGGCGGTCGGCATCGTGCTCGTTGTAGCCATGCTGGTAACCCCCAGCGCAACGGCTTATCTGATCACCGATCGATTCGGTCGGATGATGGCGCTCGGTGCGGTGTTTGGCGCCATCTCGGCGCTTGCGGGCTTCTACCTCTCCTACTACCTGAACGTCCCATCTGGTGGCGCAATCGTTTTGGTGGCCACACTGTTCTTTATTGTCACCGCCGTCGCTTCGCCGAAGCGAGGTGGATGGCGTAGACTCCGCTGGGAGCTGACTTCCAACGGAAAGAGCTGAGAATGGCCACCTACACCCGTCCGTTCGCGAACGAGGACGATTACGCGCGGATGCGCGAGTTGCTGATGGCGGCGTTTGCCATCTGCGAACCGCCAGTCTACTGCACCGTCGGCTACACGATTGGAGATCTGGACTGGTGGCGTTACACGGCCAATCCGGGGGCCGGCATTGAGAACGCGCAACTCTGGTTCGTTGATGAGAGCCTGGCCGCCTTCACCTGGCCGACTCACGGCGACCTCGATCTGTTGGTCCATCCGGAGCAGCAGCAGTTTCTCTCACGTATGCTCGATTGGTCGTTGGAACAATCGCAGGCACACACAACCCATGGGGCGGAGCCGACCGAATTGCGGGTGTGGTCCTTCGATGGCGATGTGGAGCGGGTGCGCCTCTTTCGGGAGCGCGGTTTCCAACGGACAGACGAGGCTATGTGCTCCCGGAAGCGGAGTCTGGCGGGTGCGATACCGGAACCAACGCTGCCCGACGGATATCGGATTCGGCAGGTTGCAGGAGAGCAGGAGCTCGAGCAACGGGTCGAGGTGCATCGGGATGCCTTCGCACCCTCCAAGATGACGGTCGAGAAACACCGCAACGTCATGCATGCGCCGACCTATCGCTCCGATTTGGACCTGGTGGTCGAGGCCCCGGACGGATCGTTTGCGGCCTACTGTCTGGTCTGGTTCGACGAACGCAACCACTTGGGCATCTTCGAGCCGGTTGGCTGTCACTCCGCCCACCGTCGTCGTGGTCTCACCAAAGCCGTGATGTACGAGGGAATGCGCCGCCTCCGGGATCTTGGAGCGACCGTCGCCTTCGTGAACAACGTGCTTGGTGCGGAGGCAGCCTCGACGCTCTACGACTCGGTTGGAATGCGTGTCCTCGACGAGACCCATGCCTGGATCAAGCCAATTACATGACGCGACCACCAGATCTCGCGGTGAAAGTGAAGACTATGCAGGGCTCGCGGGCAGTTGTGCGCCCCATGTGGAGCTAGCGCCTTTATTCCCTGGCGATCGTAATGACGCTGCCGAACGGATTCGACGCCGCCCACGCTGCCCCCGGGGGATCGTCGCGATATTACCGAACCAATTGATCGATTTCCACCATTGCGCCCACGTCTCCATATCATCGGAAGCAGCGCAGTGAAACATGACGTGACGTTTGCCGCGCCGGGTCCACACGGCAATAGGTGACCGCATGATCGGGGCGCACGGCAGTGCGCCTCTACCAGCGACCTCCCAAGACAACTGCGAGTGGCCGTGCTAGAGAACGAAGCGTACGGAACGCGCTTAACGGAACCGAGGAAACGTAGGGGCGGCTCCTGTGGCCGCCGAAGTCAGTGCCGAACGAATTTCTCAACTACCATGGCTCGCTGGGTTTTCATGACCGAGCTGCCGGATCAATTGATCAAACAGCATCATTCCCGGCCGACCGGTGCCCCACCATCGAGTCAGTTCGGCGATCACGATGAGACCGCATGCCACAGAGTCTGGTCGTTTGCCCGGGTTGTTCATCCGACAAGTGTCACAGTGAGGATCACCGCGCCGACCGTCAAGAGCAGCAGGATCGCCATCGCGATCAGCCTGACACTGTCTTGCTTGGCCGCATCGCTGTCTGATTCGCCTCGCGCATCGAGCATGCTGCCGATTCCGACACCGAAGCCCGCCCCGAGAGCAATTCCAATGGCGAGATTGTCGAACGCGGTGCCGAGGGCTACTCCGATACCCATGCCGAGCGCCAGCCAGGTCGCGACATACATTCCCTGAGTGTCTTTCTCCTCGACGCCGACTGTCGATGTACGACGGGTGACCAGCATCGCTACGGCGAGCAACGCCATAGCGACGACGATCATGACAATGACGATGCGTATGCCGGTTTCCATCGCATTTCTCCACGTCGGTACCGAGCGCTTCACGCTAGGCCAGCGCTCACGTGCCAATTCTCGCGGAGCGGGTGTGTCGAAATCGCCTCAGTAGCACCGGGGCCGTGTCAATTCCGCGTCTGCCGTCGCGCGCCGCCGAAGTTCGCACCGGTTCTTCTCAGAGAGGCTCGCTGCGGGTAACCCACGGCAATGAGTGAGGTCACGCCAGGGTCTTGAAGCTGACAGACCACCTTGTGGGTTCACGAAGTCCGACGTCACTTCTTTGCAACGGGCGCGCTGCAAACTGTAGGCGGGACAAACACTGAAAGCCGCGCCGACCGGCGCGGCTGTTATGTTGTCAAGAAGCGGGAGGAGGATGATTCGGATTTAGCGGTAGATAGCGACGCCCAGGAAAACGATCGTCATCACGACGGAGGCCGCGACCGCACCGTAGCCGACGAGCGCGATCCCCTCAGGACGGGCTTTCTGATTCACCAGACCGTAGAACAGCCAGATGATGGCGAAGGCCGCTACCACGACCACAAATAGCAGAAACTGGTCCATTCGCTCAAGCTCTCCCTTCAGGCTCTTTTATAGCGTATCGGCGACGTCCTGTCGCCCCCTGTGGCTCGACTTCCCGGACAGTTTCGCGTCGGGATTCTCCCCCGGAATCGCTCAACGTCGCAACATCGGCGGTGATCGACCCATGAGCGGCGTCAACGCTCGCCTGGTTTTTGCCGGTCGCGCTATCATGGGACGGCACGCTGATTGTCACGGTAATGGTGAGGAGCCGGATGACGGGTTCGTCGACGGAACGGAAAGTCAAAGCAGGGCTGACTGGCGTTCCGGAGACACTGCTCTGGACGCTCTACTTCCGAGCGAGTGAAGCCAGCCGCGCGGATTCCGTGCTTGAGGATCCACTGGCCGTTCGCTTGCTTGATGAGATCGAGTATCCCTTCGAGGACTACTTTGGCCGGGCTCACCCCCTGCAAGCGCAGGGGCAGGCGTTGCGCGTTCTCGCATTCGATCGAGAGGTGCGGCGATTTCTCGTCGATCATCCAGATGCAACAGTCGTGGCGCTTGGCGAGGGATTGGAAACCCAAGCTTGGCGAGTCGACAACGGACAGGTCCGTTGGATCACGGTGGAGCTGGCTGAGACGGCTCAGTTGCGACAGGCACTTCTGCCAAATACTCCGCGCCAGCACATCGTGGCTGGAACCGTGCTCGACGACGACTGGATGGAGGAGGTCGATCCGACGCACGCGGTGCTGATCACGGCTGAGGGGCTACTGATGTACTTCCAGCCGCGGGAAGTGCACGACTTGATTGCCCGTTGTGCCGAACGATTTCCAGGTGGCGTCATGCTATTCGACGCCATGCCGCGTTGGTTCAGTCGCCGTACCGTGGACGGCAAGATGGGGAGCGCGCATGGCTACCAGCCGCCTCCCATGCCCTGGGGTGTGGACGTCAGGGAACTGGAGCGACTTCGTTCCTTATCGAACGTCGAAAGTTTGCGAGAGGTTTCCCTCCCAACCGGGCGCGGATTCGTCTTTGGCCGCCTCATGCCGGTTCTGCGTCGGACTCCTCTCATCGGCAGTTCGCCGCTCACCATCCTTGCTCCGTGGCGGGTCTTTCACGTCCAGTTCACAGGCAAACACTGAGTCTGACGTTACTTTTTCATCGGGGCCATGGAGAGAATTCACTGGCTGGCCTTGCCATCACGAGAAGGTGTACGTACAATATCTGGTGTCGCGGCAACTTCCAAGACACGCATGTTTCGAGCGATTATCGGAAATTGTCACGCGGTTGTAATAACAGGCTGTCAAACTCAACGGGATTGTTATTGTCCTGCAGTACTATATTCCCAGATCAACCCATTCCCTTTCCTTCCTGAGACCGCCAGCCGTGTCCCCCGGCACTGGCGGTCCCCCTCGTTAAACGGGATTGTGTGCGTCTTAACCTCGTCGTGTCCGCGCCGATTTGGGGCCGAGTTCTATCGGTTCACATCAGTCGCCTGCAATGCGAACCACGTTCACTCAGCGTCGCCGACCCGCTCTCGCATGCGTTCGTCGATCAACTCGACCAGATGCAGCACGCGCAGCGGACTCTTGCGTGCGTGCAGCGCGCCGCGCAGTTGCATGATGCAGCCGGGGTTGTCGGCCACGATGACGTCGGCCGTGGTGCTCGTGGCGTTGTCCAGCTTGCGACCGGCAATGATGGACGAGACGGCCGGGTAGTCGGTCGAGAAAGATCCGCCGAACCCGCAGCAGACACTCGAGTCATGCATCTCGTCGATCTCCAGGCCAAGCACGTCCGTGATAATGCGGCGGGGCGCGTCGTGGATGCCGAGCGCGTTATGCGATTGGCAGGAATCGTGATAGGTGACGCGCTGGCCGGTTGACTGCCACTCAATTGGTTGGAGCCGCGCGACTTGGTCGAGGAATGCCGTGATCTCGATTAGCCGTTCCGCCTGCTTCCCCGCTCGGTTGAGCCATTCAGGAGAATCGGCAAACAGATTGGCGTAGTCCTGCACCATCGCCGCGAAGCAACTGGTTGAGTTGGTCACGATCCAGTCGGCCTCAACCCGTTCCAGCATCTCGATCGTCTGCTCGGCCATGACACGGCCGCGAGCCCGATCGCCCGAATTCATCGCCACCAGTCCGCAGCAATGCTGCTCCTGCGGGAAGCTCACCTCACAGCCGCACGCCTGGAGCACGTGGATCGTCGACGCACCCATTTCCGGAAGCACCCGGTCGGTGAGACACCCGGGGAAGTAGGCGACCTTCTGTCCTTTGGCCTGGCTCTCTTCAAAGTGGTACGGGGCGCCGTGCTCGATGACACGGTTCACTTTGTCTCGTAGCGGCTTGCGCGCGGGAGCGATCAGGTGACGGTCCTTGGTCAGCTTCCCCTGCAACGGAATCTTTTCGATGAAGCCGTCCTTGTCGGTCACCGCCCTGGAGGCCAGCGCGGCGCGGCGCACCCAGCGGTCTCCTTCGGCCGGTTCGGTCCAGCGTGAGAAGGCCTCCTCTTTCATCCGTGGCAGGCCCATTTGCTCGGTGACGCGAGCTCGCACGTTGAGAATCAATTGAGGAATGGGGATCTCGGCAGGGCAGACAGTCGCGCAGGCGTTGCACGAGACGCACAGGCTCTGCGGGTCGGCCGCGTTGTTGAGCCCGTGATGTATCGCTGTTAGCGGTAGGCCGATTGGGCCGGTGTAGATGTAGCCGAACAGGTGCCCTCCCACGACCTGGTAAGGGGGACAGACGTTTGAGCAGGCACCACAGCGGATGCAATACAGGGTTTCAAGGAGTTCGGGATCTTCGCGCGCCGCCAGCCGTCCATTGTCGAGCAGGACGATGTGCAGCTCTTTCGGTCCGTGCACCCCCACCACCGGCACGAGCTCGATGTCGGACGTGCGACTGGGACCGGTGATGAACGAGACGTAGCTGGTGATCTTCTGCGCGGTGCCCGATCGCGGCAGCAACTTCAGCATGGCGACCGCATCATCGATCGAAGGCACGATCTTCTCGACGCCAAGCACCGCCACATGAATCGGTGGCAGCGTCGAGACGAGGTCGGCGTTTCCCTCGTTGGTGACGATGGCGATGGTGCCGGTGTCGGCAATGGCGACGTTCGCGCCGGTAATGCCCATTCCCGCGTTGATGAAGGACTTCCGCAATCTTTCGCGGGCGATCTTCACCATTTCTTTGGGGTCGTCCGGCACATGCCGAATCTTGAGCTTCTTGGAGAAGATCTGCGCGACTTCCTCACGCGTCTTGTGAATGGCCGGGGCGATCAGATGCGACGGGTGTTCGCCAGCGAGCTGCAATATCCATTCGCCAAGATCGGTCTCGACCACGTCAATCTTGCGCGATTCCAGGTGATCGTTGAGCTTGATCTCCTCCGTTGCCATCGACTTGCTCTTGACGGCCAGTTTGACTTTGCGTTCTGCAGCCAGGTCACCGATGATCTTGCAAGCGTCGTCCGGCGTGCGAGCCAGGTGGACGACCACGCCAACGGCCTCCGCCTGTTGTTTGAATTGGTCGATGAGCTCCGGCAGACGGGCGATGGCGTCTGCCTTCCGCCGGTGCATGTCGGCCCGCATGGCGTCGAAGTCGAGATCAGCGAAGGCCGCGGCGCGGCGATCGCGGAAGGTCGACAGCGCTCGATGCAGCGCGGTGGCGAGATTGGGGTCGTCGATCGCGGCATCGAGTCGCCGCTGAAATTCCTTGCTCCGGGCCGGCATGAGTTCTCCTCTAAATAGTCGCAATCCAGGCGTGCTGTTCGCTGCTCAATCGTACCCGATCTTTGTCACGATCCTGTTACCACTTTACGCGGCTTGGCATTGCGCGCGGCATGCCGATTGCCGCATTTGTTGTCTGAGCGCATACGACGGATGGTGTCCAACTCGGATCTCTGGGCTCATTGACGTCGGAAGGAGTTCATCATGGAACAGACGCATCGGGCGATCGTGGCGGGGTTTGACGAGCGGCATGCGGCCGAAGAGGCGGCCGATCGGCTCCTGGCAAGCGGATTCAATGAGGACGAAGTCATGGTCGCGGTGCGCGATCACGATTATGCAGCCTCCGGTGGCGTAATGGTTCGCAGCGAGGAGGAGGACGCCATTTCCCATCTGGCGCACCTGATCGGCCTGACGGGTGTGCCCGAGGACGAGTCGCGGCGTCTGGCGGTGCAGTTCGATTCAAAGGACGCGGTGCTGGCTGTGGATGCGGACGATCGATCGAACGAGGCACGTGCCATTGTGCGTGACTTTGGTGGCGACTTCAATGGTGGCGATGGGGAGCCGCGGCCCGAATGGTCGGAGGCGCATCAGGTCTTCCGCGGTCATTGGGAAGAACGTTCCGGCGCCAAGGCGGAGGATCGTCCGTGGCAGCAGGCACAGGCAGGCTACCATTACGTGTACGAGAAAGCAGTCGATCCGGAATTTCGTGGACGTACGTGGGAGAGTGCCGAGCCCGCACTTCAATCGGGGTTTGAAGGCTGGGCCGCCGAGCGCGGCTATCAGGTACAGAGTAATGCCTGGAAGTGGCTCGCCGATACGCTGCATGAAATCTGGTCATCGTCGACCAGGGGTGCCGCGCCCGACGACATCGTGCATCCGGAGCGCCTGCATCGTTGGATTCGTCTGCAGCATCGAAAGTCCGTTGCCGAGCGGACGACCGCTTAATCTTCTCGGGGTTGACTTCTTCGCTCGAGTGACGTACAAATTGCGTCGCGACAAGTGAAGATTGTCATCGCGACGAAGAGGACGAGTAACCGGCCGGGTCGGTACAGAGAGCCGCGGCAGCTGAGAAGCGGTGCCAGCACCACCGGTGAAAAAGACCTCCAAGCTTCGCCCCGAACGAGGTGGCCATGGGCCATCGACCAGTAGGCGGCGACGATTGACCCCCGTTGGCGGGTCCCTGTGAAGTAACACGCATTCACGGGAAAAGGTCGCGCGCCGTGAGGCCGCGACGAACAAGGGTGGTACCACGAGCTTGACACCGCTCGTCCCTAACCGGGGCGAGCGGTTTGTGTTTCTCCCGGAGCCGGTGTCCGGTCGAGCGTCGCTCGCTATCGGAATTGCGTCATAACGTCGCACGGGAGAATCAGATGACGGTTGTCACTTCACCAGTTACGACCCGCGTCCATTGCGTTTGTATCACCTCTCCCGTGCAGAGAAAACAGACCGCTCTTGCCCGCTGCAAATCGAGTAAACGCGGCGGACCCGCTGGTTGCACTTATGGCACTGGCGTGGTCCTGCGGCCGGTGTTTCTTGATTTGGAGCAGCGAAAGAGAGCGGGAAGATGTTTCACACCCCACGAATTGGCGTCATTCACGATCGACTGAGAGCCGAAGAGCGACTCCTATTCGCCGAATTCACACGAAGGGGCGTCCCGGTCGAGCGCATTGACGATCGGACCTCGACCGTCGATATCACCGGCGCCCGTTGGAACTACGACGTGGTAATTGGCCGGGGCGTCAGCCAGCAGCGGACGTTGCACTTGCTATCGATTCTGGATGCCTGGGGCATTCCGACCCTGAATCATCCGGACGTAATCTCGGTCTGCAACGATAAGCTGCGTTCGTCGGCGCTCTTCCGACGAGCCGGATTGCAGCAGCCGGAGCTGCGCATCGCCTTCACGCCTGAAGCGGCGCTCGACGCAATTGAAGAGATGGGCTACCCGGTCGTGCTGAAGCCAGCCATCGGCTCGTGGGGGCGGCTGCTGGCCAGGATCAACAGCCGAGCAACCGCGGAAGCGCTACTGGAACACAAGCAGGCACTCGGTTCATTCCACCACGGCACCTATTACATCCAGCGTTACGTCGCCAAGCGTGGACGGGATATTCGCGCGTTCGTGGTCGGTGACGAGACGATCTGTGCCATCTATCGCAGTTCCGAGCACTGGATCACGAACACGGCTCGGGGCGGCCAGGCATCGAACTGTCCGGTGACGCCGGAAATTGCAGAGATCTGCAACGCAGCGGCGCGATCGGTTGGCGGCGGCGTGCTGGCAGTCGATCTGTTCGAGGATCCCGAGCATGGATTGCTGATCAACGAGGTAAACGCGACCATGGAATTCCGCAACAGCATCGACACGACCGGTGTCAATATCCCGGGGCGGATCGTCGACTACGCGCTGCTTCTCGCTCGTTCGTCGGAAGTGGCGGAATCTGCCATAGTTCTCTCATGAACGGGTCGCCGTAGCTGGCGGCCATGACCGGAGGAGAAACGTGACGGATACCGTGATCGAAGAGAGGCCAGCGTCGCCAGGGGCGCTGCGTAAACCAGCCGAGATCGAGTCGATGTTCGACCGAATCGTCGGTCGCTACGACACGATGAATCGGCTGATGACAGGTGGCATGGATGTGCGCTGGCGACGCGCGGCGGCTCGAGCGGCCATCGGGGCGGGTGCCGAGCGCGTGCTCGACCTGGCGACTGGAACCGCTGATCTGGCAATCGAGTTGGCGCGGCAGGGAGTGCCGCAGGTTACCGGGGTCGATTTTTCCGGTGAGATGCTGCGCGTTGCCACCGCCAAGCTAAGCGAGGCTTCGACGCCGGGCGTGCGGCTGGCGCGTGGCAATGCGATGAGGCTCCCGTTCGCTTCCGGCACGTTCGACGCCGTCACGGTCTCGTTCGGACTGCGCAACATGCCCGACTACCGAGAAGCGGTGGTCGAGATGGCTCGGGTGCTGACGCCGGGGGGCCGGCTGGTGATCCTGGAGATGAGCCCCCTGCGTCGTCCGTTGCTCGACCGTCTTTTTGGCCTCTACTTTGAGCGGATCGTGCCGCTTGTCGGTGGCCTCATCAGCGGGGATCTCGACGCCTATCGCTACCTGCCGCGTTCGGTCAACGCCTTTCCCCCCGGCCGATGAACTTGCCCGCATCATGCGCGACGCTGGCCTGCGCAACGTGCGTTATGAACTGTTCGCTCTTGGCACCGTCGCGTTGCATATTGGTATCAAGCGATAACTCTGCGCCGCGGAGGTCCATCCGAGTTGGGTTTATTGGGAGCACCTCGTGTGCCCCCGCCTCAGGTGAGTGGCCTGCTTGCGGAAGACAGGCGATCGTGCCCGACGACCAGCCATCTGCCTTCGGCGATCGGGTATGGAAACGGGAGCACACGCGGTGCTCCCCTGCAAATCGGTTTCCACGATCCAATCGCTCGCAGCCTCAGTCGCTCAGATCAGGTGGAAGCGCTCCTGGCGCCCATCGAGGAACCACATCTTGCCGCCTGAGAGGGCCGCGTCCTCTTCGAGGGCGAAGACGACCTCCTGGCCGCCCCACTCCGGTACATCCGCTCGCACGTTGAACTCGATCGAATACGCGGTGTTGTCGAACAGTTCGTAGTCGCCGCGACCGGGAACGCCCTCCTGATGGTCCCAAAGTCCGATGACCGGACCGGCTGCATGACCGTGGAACCCGAGTGGATGAGTGTACAGCGACGGCTTGATGCCCTCATTGGTTGCCTGCTCCAGCGCGGCATGGAGCACATCGTTGCCGGATCTGCCAACCTTCATGTTCTCGAGATGAATGTCCTGGAACCGGTTTCCTGCTGCCAGCCCGGCTTTGAGCCCTTCCGGCACGTCGGTCTCGCCTGGTCTCAGGACGTAGGCCAGTTGCTGTTGGTCGGTGGCGATGCCCAGGTAGATGAAGCCCATGTCGCAGTGGAGCATGTCGCCTGGCAGGATCGTCTTGCGGCTCGTTCCAGACTTCCCTGGGCCACTGTCTGGCTCACCGGTTGCCTGGATGTCGATGGTCGGCGGGAACCAGGCCTGCAGCCCGGCGTCCTGCATCGTCTGGCGCATCCACCAAACGACGTCGTCGGTCGTGGTGACGCCCGGAGTGATTACCCGCCGTGAAAAGGCTTCGGCGATGATCTGATGCCCCATGGCGACGATGTTGGGGTAGACCGCCAACTCTGGTTCGACGCGGCGCTCCAGCCAGCCGACCGCCATGCGCTCAGCCGATGTGGTGCGATCCATCAGGGAGGCGCCAAGTGCTCCGGAGAGCCACTCATATTCGTTGTGCGATAGACCGTCGCCGAAGGCGAACTCCGGCGCGACGTTGATGCCGATGCTTTGCGGATCCCGCTCTCGAATCACTCGCTGCAAGGCTTCCTCCTGGGTTTCCTTCTCGGGGTCCCAGGCGGGAGCGTAGAAATCGCCCAATCCGTAACGTCCGAGCAGTCAGTCGCTCGACGGTGCCATCCGGTTTGCGGCTGAAGATCAACACCATGCGGCGACGTGCCGACATCACTGGCTGCGGCAGCAGCGAAAGGATCACCGGATCCTCGTTGTATTCGCGGCAGGCCACGATCCACATGTCGAGCCCTTCGCGTTCCATCACCTCTGGGATGACGGTTTCCAGCCGCTGTCTTAGCCAGCTGTTGCGCACGTCAGCCTGCGAGCGCAGCGGCAGTACCTGCTCACGCAGCCGCAGCGCGAAATCGATCGATCGAGTAGATGCTTCCATACTGGTGCGTCCCCCCTGGCGGCGCGCTACTTCGAGAGTTCCTCGAGCGCCTGTTCGAGCGTCTCCAAATACTGCTCCATGGTCGAGAATGCTGCGTCGTACGGCTCCGCCGTGCGCAGGTCGACCCCGGCTTCTATCAGTAGGTCGAGTGGATCTTTCGACGATCCGGACGAAAGGAATTTCAGGTATCGATCGCGAGCGCCGACTTCACCCGAGAGCATCTTCGACGCCAGTGCCATGGCGGCGATCAGACCGGTGGCGTATTGGTACACGTAGTAGGCGCGATAGAAGTGCGGAATGCGGCTCCATTCCACCGATACCTGGTCGTCGACAATCAGATCCGGCCCGTAGTACTCACCGACGAGCCGTCCATACTCCGAGGTAAGCCGCTCCGGCGTAAGCCCTTCACCGCTTTCGATGATCTGGTGAATGAGGAGCTCGAACTCGGCGAACATCGTCTGGCGGAAGATCGTCGTACGAATCGTCTCGAGCGCATCGTTGATCAAATAGGCGCGCTCGCGTGGATCGTCCGATTGGCGCAACAGGTTCGCTGTCAACAGTTGCTCGTTGAAGGTCGAGGCAACCTCGGCCACAAAGATGGTGTATTGGTACGTTGGGTGTGGCTGAGTGCTCGACGAGAACCAGGAATGCATCGCATGACCGTACTCGTGAGCGATGGTGAAGACGTCGTTCAGCGAGCCGTTCCAGTTCAACAGCACAAAGGGGTGCACGCCATACACCCCAAGACTGTAGGCGCCGGAACGTTTGCCTGGTGTTTCATGGACGTCGACCCAGCCGAGAACGTAGGCCAGAGGCGAGCGGAGTCGTGTAGTGCTCGCCGAGAGGCTTTAGTGCCGACTCGACAAGGTCGCGTCCTTCAGTGAAATCGAAATTGCGATCCGGCATCTCTACGAGTGGAACGTAGAGGTCGTAGGAATGCATATCTTCGATGCCGAGCACGCGTTTCTTCAACGAGACGTAACGATGGAGCAAGGGAAGATAGCGATGGATGGTCTCGACCAGGTTTGTATAGACCTCGGTCGGGATCTCCTCTGGATCGAGCGCCGCGTTGAGCGTCGTCGGATAGCGTCGTGTTCGAGCGTAGAACGCATCGCGTTGCACCGTTCCCGTCAGTAGGGCGCCGAGCGAGTTGCGGTGTGCCAGATAGGGACGGTGAATAGCTTCGTATGCGTCGCGTCGTACCCGTCGATCGCGTGACTCAAGGAAGCGGGAATAGCGTCCCTTGGTGACCTCGACTTCGTCTCCTTCGGTGTCCTTGATGGTGCCGTAGTTGAAATCGGCGTTGTCAAGGAAGGTGAAGACGTTGCTCGCCGTGTGGGCAATCTCTCCCGTATCGGCCAGCACTTCCTCGACCTCCGCCGAGCGAATGTGCGGCCGTTCGCGAATGACCTGCTCGATCGAACGCCTGAAGGGTTCGAGAGCTGGCTCAGCGTCGACATATCCCAGCAGTTTCTCATCCGGGATGGTGAGCAGTTCCGGGGCCATCCAGGAGGAGGCCCGGCCGTGCGCCACCGCGAGGCTCATCACCTGCTCGAAGCGCTGAATGGCGCCGGAGTCACGCGTGTCCTCGTCGCGACTGAGCATGGCATAGGCGAAGAGACGGTCGAGCCGATCGTCAAGGGCGTCTGCGGTGCTGAGTCCGTGCAGGAGTGCCGAGGCACTTTCGCCCAGTGTGCCGCGTAGCGCCTCCAGGTTGGGCAGCTCGGCTTGCAGCGCTTCCCGTTCGGCGTTCCAGGCGTCGACGGTGGGGAAGAGCGAGCCGAGATTCCAGCGCTCACTCTCGGCAACGGTATCGCGGGTCAATTGAGCCATCTCCAGCCCTTTCCTTGAGTCTTCGTTCGGGTCCGAGCGTCCGGTTGAAACGCGCATTGCCCGGACGCGTGGCGATTGTTCGTCCATCAGTCTAACCGGTGTTGGTGCGAAGTGCCGCATTCTATGCAGGTGGACACACGAGGGTTGCTCGTTCGAGTGATGGGGAGCGTTTGAAGCAAGGAACAGGATTCACTCGTCGAGTGGCTGTCGGCCCCGAAATCCGTCGTTGAGCTCGTGCCAATAGGAGATAGTCGGCTCATCGACCGCCCAGCAGAGGTAGACGATACGTCCCTCACGCAGGCTCAGGAAGTCGACCAGTCCCATCTCGATATCCTTGACTTCGATATCGAGTGCGCCGATCTCTTCGAGCAGTTCACGAATATCATCGACGCAATTGGAGATACGCCCTTCGAGGCGAGCGACCTCTGGCGCGTGCCCGTTCTTCCGTTCCTCCGGGGTGATCTCCTTCAGCCGTTGCGTGTGAGCCGCGACTTCGCGCCGCAGATTGCGGATTTGCAGCAAGATTGGCCGAACTCGCGGCAGTATCTCGCGCGCTTCGTCGACCGTATAGATTCTTGGTTGATGTCGTTCGGCCACGGCTCACGTCCCTCGCACGACCCACGCCTCGTCACCAGCAGAACGCTTCGGGTTCAAGCTCGCCACGAGCAATGAGCCGCGCGTCACCTGAGAGCCAAAGGCGCCCGCCGCGATTGTCGACGGTGAGGTGTCCGCCGTCGACCTGAAGCTGTACTGGCCAGTTCAGTCCGAACAGCTTCGTCAGTACGGTCGAGGATGCGGTTGAGCCGGTGCCGCACGCCTTGGTCAAGGCTTCGACGCCCCGTTCGTATGTGCGCTGTCGCACGCCTCCATCCGACTGGACCGTGACGAAATTGGTGTTCGTGCCAGCCGGGAAGTTCGCATGGTGACGAAGGGCACGACCAATGCGAGTGAGATCATCGTCACTGAACCGGTCAACGTCCGGCAGTACGACGACGGCATGTGGCACGCCAATCTGGACGCTGTGAACGCTGAATAGCAAGTCCTCGTCTTCGATCGTCATCAAGTCAAAGCGTAGGTTCCGAGGCTCTGGCATGACGACCTGAAAACGGCCATCTCCGCCAAGGACCTCCAGTTCTCCAGAGTCGGTCAGCAACGCGAAGTGCGCGGAGTCGACAAGTCCGTTATCCGCCGCGTAACGCGCCGCGCAGCGGCTTCCATTGCCGCACATCTCGGCCGCGGAGCCATCCGGATTGAAGAACTGGATGCGAACCTGAATTCGATCTACCGGTGTCACTACGATGAGACCGTCAGCTCCAAGCGAGAGCGCTCGGGTGCAGATCTGACGAGCGAGCCAGGAGAGATCGACTTCAGTGACATCGGACTGGTCGACGACGACGAAGTCGTTGCCCGCGCCGCTCATTTTCCAGAAGGGTAGACGCTTCACCTGACTGCCTCCGACGGATTTGTGCATGTGCCGGTTCTCGCGAGTCTATCATGCGGTTCCGGCCGTTCAAGCTCGCATAGTAACAGACCGCGGGCGCGATCGCATGGCTATCGCCGGTGATGTCTTCTCGGATGAGATCGAAAAAGTGACGATCTGAAACACCGTCCAACGGTAGCCGGATTGGGTACACTATCGCCTCAGACGGCGTTCGACGTCGTACCGCTCGATGGATACCGTCGTCGTTGCGACAGTGAGAGTGCGTGGAGAAGTATGAAGACAGCGCTGATCACCGGAATCACCGGTCAGGATGGGTCGTACCTTGCTGAATTCCTGCTTGAGCAGGGATACCGGGTGGTCGGCATGCAACGCCGTACCAGCACCGAAACGGTGGGACGTATTGCCCACTTGATCGACAAAATCGACCTGGTTCAGGGGGATCTGCTCGATCTCCTCTCGCTCATCGACCTGATGAAGCGCTACCAGCCGGACGAGGTGTACAACCTGGCGGCGCAGTCTTTCGTGCCCACGTCATGGCAGCAGCCCGTGCTGACGGGCGAGTTCACCGGTCTCGGCGTTACACGCGTCCTGGAAGCGATTCGATTAGTCAAGCCGGACGCACGGTTCTATCAGGCGAGCTCGTCCGAGATGTTTGGCAAGGTGCAAGAGGTGCCGCAACGTGAGACCACGCCCTTCTACCCGCGATCTCCATACGGGGTGAGCAAGGTCTACGGCCACTGGATCACGGTCAACTATCGTGAGAGCTACGATCTGTTCGCCTGCTCGGGCATATTGTTCAACCATGAGTCGCCGCGGCGCGGCATCGAGTTCGTGACGCGGAAGGTGTCGCACGGTGTGGCGCGCATCAAGCTCGGCCTCGACAAGGAATTGCGGCTGGGCAATCTCGATTCTCAGCGTGACTGGGGCTACGCCGGTGACTACGTGCAGGCGATGTGGCGCATGTTGCAGCAGAACAACCCCGACGATTTCGTGGTGGCCACCGGACGGACCCACTCGGTGGAACGCCTGTGTCAGTTAGCCTTCGACGCGGTCGATCTAAACTGGGAGAACTACGTCGAGGTCGATCCACGCTTCATCCGACCCGCCGAGGTCGATCTGCTCGTCGGTGACTCCAGTAAAGCCCGTGCGGTATTGGGATGGGAGCCACGCGTTTCGTTCGAGCAGTTGGTCGAGCGTATGGTCGAGGCGGACCTGAAGATGCTCAAGGGCGAGAAGGCGCCGACGGGCGCGATCGAGGTCGAGTGAGTCAAACGTGCCTCGCTCTTGACCGCGGCGCGCGAATCGACTATACATATTGGTGATATGGGGAGTAGCCGCCCCACGTGACGCGTGGGGAAGGTCAGTCGTCAATACGGGATCGCGATCGATCCTCGGCTGACCGGCAAGCACC
The DNA here is from genome assembly GCA_963782955.1 of uncultured Chloroflexia bacterium. Classification (GTDB taxonomy): domain Bacteria; phylum Chloroflexota; class Chloroflexia; order Thermomicrobiales; family Thermomicrobiaceae; genus CALAGB01. The sequence goes on from CAWALJ010000008.1 coordinate 646,875, forward strand.
AAGCTTCAGGCGAGACCATAACGACACATTGGTGCCGTTTGGCTCGCTTTTTTGTTGGTTGCGGGCCGGTACTGCTTGGGGGAAGTCGTGGAGACGACGATCTGGTTCTGGGTGCTCTTCAACCTCTTTGTGGTGGGTTTGCTCGTGCTCGACCTCGGGCTGTTCCACCGCAAGGCTCATGCGGTTTCCCTGCGTGAGGCGGCAATCTGGAGCGCGGTCTGGATCGCGCTGGCGCTGCTGTTCAACCTTGGCATCTACATGCTACGCCGGGAGCGATCCCGCGCTTGCCTTCTTCAGTGGCTATCTGATCGAAAAGTCGCTGGCGATTGACAACATCTTTGTCTTCGTGCTCATCTTTGGCGCGTTTGCGGTGCCGCCCGCCTATCAGCATCGCGTCCTCTTCTTCGGCGTAGTGGGCGCGCTCCTCATGCGCGGCGCCATGATCGCGGCAGGTGCGTTCCTGATCGAGCGTTTCGAGTGGATTCTCTATCTCTTCGGGGCGTTCCTGCTGGTTACGGCGATTCGCATGTTGCGTCGTAACGAGTCGAGCGTGGATCTCGGGCGGAATCCGTTAGTGCGCATCGTCCATCGAGTATTGCCCGTGACGAACGGCTATCGAGGTGCACGCTTCACCGTTCGCGAGAACGGGGTGCGCTGGGCGACACCGCTGCTTTTGGTGCTGGTGCTCATCGAAGGGGCCGACCTGGTCTTCGCACTCGATTCGATCCCTGCCGTCTTTGCGGTGACGCGGGACCCGTTTTTGGTCTACACCTCCAACATCTTCGCCATTCTCGGGCTGCGTTCCCTCTATTTCTTGCTGGCGCATGCCGTCGATCGCTTTCACCTGCTCAAGTTCGGGTTGGCCGGAGTGCTGAGCTTTGTCGGGCTGAAAATGCTGCTTGCCGACGTCATTCACATCCCAATTGGAATTTCGCTGGCGGTAATCGCGTTTATGCTTCTCGTGAGCGTAATCGCGTCGCTGCTTTGGCCCGCAGCAGCGCACGGCAGTGCGAGCGACCTGACAGACTCGCATCCTCACGACCCCCAACGAACGCGCGTCTGATGCGCGAATTCGCCTGGGTATCACTCTTGCGTTAGACGGTGCATCAGACCATCGCGGACACCGCCTCAGTGCGGCAACCCGTGAGGGACAATGAACGATCACTATTGGCGAATGAGTGATTGACGGTCACACCGGTATTGCAGTTGGCGCGCGTCATGCGTGGTAAGGTTTACCGGTGCGGCAGCTTGAACGCGGCACTGACGATCTCTTTGACGATGAAAGTCACGGCGCAATTTTTGCGGTCGCTTCGTTCAACCGTTGAATCGAGACTAAACATCGTCGGTCCAGCGGAAAAATTGCAGGCAAAGGTGTGCGACGCACACCTCACACGGCGGGGTGCAGGGTTCAGAAGGGACGACAGCGCATGGCGTTGGGAACGATAAAGACTATTCGAGACGACCGGGGATTCGGATTTCTGGCTCCGGACGGCTCAAACGGGAGAAACGACCTGTTCTTCCACCGGTCAGCGGTGGAAGGCAACGGTTTCGATCAATTGTTCGAAGGACAGCGTGTCAGCTTCGAAGAAGAGCCGGATCCTCGTGATCCGACACGACGACGCGCGGTTCATGTGACTCCGGTAGACGAAGCGGAGTAAACGATCCACTCGGCTCAGGTGGGCCAACACACGTAAGACGACGCCGGGTAATGGGCCCGGCTTTCGACCACGCACCCGCATGCGAGAGGGACCCGTCAGTCTGACGGGTCCCTCCATTTTTGTCCGCTGTTGAGAGTTGCAACCTGGAGTGAATCACGCAGCGTCGTACGTCCGTCGGAGATGGACTCAGTCGGCCGGCCGACCGTGCGTGGTGCCGCCGAACGCTGGACGAGTTTCGACGGGCTCGAGCGTATCGGCCGGAGCCAATCCCGCGGCGTATTCGGCCGTGTCGTTCAGCAGACCCGCGTCCTCTTCGAGCCGGTCCTGCGTCAGTACCTCGATGCCGGCGGCGGTGGCGATGCTGGCGATGATCCGATCAGGAGTCACCATTTGAAGGTTGATGTCGAACTGCAGCGCCCGAGCTGCTATCCGTTGCACGGTCTGGAGATCTTCCCAGGTGATGGCGTTTGGAGCCGCAAGCAGCACCACGCGTTGATGTTGACGCTTGCCGATCTCCATCTCAAACGTCGAGAGAGATCCCGGCTCGCGCAGGGCGATGACCACGCGTTCCTGCGGATGACGCATTACCTCGAAGATCGCGAGTGAGATGATCTTGACGGCCGCCATTACCGGTACCGCGATCACCAGGCCGAGCGCTCCACCGAGCGTCGCACCGGTCAGCACGCCGAAGATAACCATGAGCGGATGCACCCGCACGATGCGCCCAATCAGCTGCGGGATGATCACTTGATCCTCGAGCAAGCGCAAGATCAGGTAGCAAATACCCACCACCAGCGCGAGTTGCGTCGGGCTCCAGCCGAACGGCCCTGAGCTCTGTGACACGGCCACCAGCACGGCGATGCCACCGGCCGCCCACGGTCCGATGATCGGTACCAGTTCCAGCACACCCGTCGCGATCGCGACGACCAGCGCGTATTGCACCTGCAGGATGCTCAGCACCGTCAGCGTTGAGATAGTCATGATGGCGAAGAGGATCACCTGTGCCCGAATGTAGGCGCCAAAGGTCTCATTCACCTGCGCCACGATCTTGTCGACCGTCTTGCGGTGGCGTCGCGGCGCGAGGTTGTGCAGGCGTTTGACCAGCGTGTCTCCCTGCAACAGGAAGTAGAAGGTCGCAAGCAAGTAGACCAAGGTCTTAATCAGCAACTGGAAGGTCTGCAGCACCAGCGGCACAGCCTCGCGACCGAAGCGTTCAGCCACCTGCTGAGCCAGGACGTCGATGCGCGAATCGATCTGCCTCGTATCGATAACGAATCCGCCGAGATGGATCTGTGGCTCGCGGACCAAAGACTCGCGTGCGTTGGTCACGAGCTGAGGCAACGAAGAGGCGAGCGAACGCACCTGATCGACGGCCGTCGGCGCGACCTGGAAGCCGATGAAGACGAGAGTGCCGATTAGCCCGCCATAAACCAAAATAATCGCGATCACGCGGGGCGCCCGGAGCCATCGCTCGAGCCGCGCAACGATTGGGAAAAGAATGTACGCGGTGATAGCCGCCCAGATAAAGGGCGGAAGAATGCTCGCGATTCGCATCAGGAACAGCGTGAACGCAACGATTGCCAGCCCGACGATAACTGGGAGGAGTCGCGTTTCACGGAGCCTGTCGAGCGGATGCATGGATCTCTCCTACGCACGGACGATACGCCCGAATTCTAACAGACCACTCTCCCGCGCTGAGCGCGACAAAAGTCCGAAATCACGACCGGTACTTGACAGAGACGAACAGGCGTTCTATATTCTGTACGTACATATGTTCGGCTCAGATGTTCGAAAGGGCGTGACAATGCGAACGACGGCAATGCTGGTGGCGGGAGTTGTTGGCGCGAGCACGTTGCTGGTGGTGCTGGCGCTCGCGTTCGGGTTCGGTGTTGGGCTGACTGGCGCGGCGGGACAGGCGCTTCCAATCGTGCTCGCGGCCGCATTACTGGCCGGTTTCATGGTCGAACTCGATCGTCGCGTGATCTGGTAAAGGATGTGGGTACCTGTCACGTTTGTGTCGATTGTCAATGTTTCGGGCGTCATTTCCTCGATGTCCGGCTGCTGCCGCGCAAGTTCAGACTCGATCCACGGGCAGGAATCGCGCCTGCCCATACCCTCGTCCGTAACCTCTCATTGCGCCGCAGTCCCGGCGCGGAGTCATCCATTACGCAACACACGCGCCCCCATAATCGCGCTGACTTCTTGGTCGAGTAGCCCGACGACCAGATCGGCCGATGCACTGCTCGCCGGAACGTTTCGAGCCTGGGCAGGCGCCTTGGTGAAGGATGAGTTCAGGCGTACGCGTTCGACTTGACGAGTTAATAACGGATGACATAATGCCCGGTTGTCATTGAGGCAAGTTCTCGGGCGAGAGACTGCGAAACGGACCAATCCGCATGCAAGAGAGACTCAATACGATTTTCTGCTCGCTGCAGGACACGCTAGTGTTTAGCCCAATCCGGGCCAGGAGGATCGAGGGGGCTAACCGCCGCGTAAACGGCGAGAGCGTGGGATCATCATCTGGCGTGAGAAGAGGTTGACCGTTCCGCTGACACGCGGCTCGTGGAGGGCGCCACTTGCCAGCACTCCGGCCAGCGTGATCATGAACGCCACCAGGAAGAGGAACTGGAAGCCAAACGCATCGACCAGCGTACCGCCGATCACCGGTACGAACGCCACGACGCCGAGGAAGGTGTTCACCAGGCCGACGTAGGCCGCACGGTCCTGATCTGGCGCAATGTCGAGCACATAGGTCATGTTGGCCAGATTTTGTCCGCTTAGCGCGATGCCGTAGATGGCAAAGACCGCACCGAATGCATAGTAGAGGGTTGGTGAGCCACCTGGAATATGGGAATGAATAGGTCCCCAGCGAACCAGTGGCGGTAGCGTCAGCGCGATGATCGGAATGGTCATGCGCAGCAGTGCCGCAAGCTGGAGTACCAGACGGTTGCCGCGGCGATCGGCCAGCGGACTCCAGATCAGGTTTGAGGCGAACTGCGACACCGCGATGGCTGCAATATAGTAGCCGACGACCGACACCGGCGCGCCAAGCTCCTGCTTGGCGAAGAGCACGTAGAACGGATCGGCGATGGCTGCCATCGACAGGAAGGAACGGAAAGTGAGGAAGTGGCGGAACTCAGTGTTCGCCAGGAACTGCGGCGCATCGCGTAACTGGCCCAGCAACGTGCCCCGCGGTCGTGCCGCCAGCTTCTTCGGCTCGATCATCATTGCCGCGGAGTAGACGCCCAAGGACAAGACGAAGAACGAAGCGAAGAACAGGATCGAGAAGTTGTTCGGGAATGTGCCGCCCGTCGAAAGGATGCGCTGAATGACGAAACCCGCCATGAAGCCGAGTACGCCACCCCAGAAACTGCGCTGCCCGAAATAGAATCCGCGCCGGTTGGCGGGCACGACACGTGCCGAGACGTCGACCATCGGGACGTTGGCGAATCCAGCCCCCAGGTTATAGATGGTGTAGCAGATGAAGAAGGCAATCAGTAGCGTGTGCGGATTGCGATCACCGATCACGAAGCCAATCGTGCCAAGTGTGGCGACCGCCAGCGCGCGAATGATGGTGCTGCCGATGGCGAACGGAAGCTGCCGCTCACGACCTTGCACGAAGGCGGCAGCCACGAGCTGTGGCAGAAACCAGACCCCGGTGCTGATGGCAGGCACCAGACCTACGAGCAGGTTCGAGCTGCTGATCTGACTGACGAACAGGGCCAGCACCAAGCTGGGATGGATGAGTGTATCCCCGAGCATGAGCATGGCGCCGTTGGCAACTCCGAATCCGAAGTTGCGGCGGTAAATGTTGCGCTCGTTGCTGGTGAACTGGATTTCGGAGCCCCGCCGGCGTGGGCGCAAGAATCCCCCTCGATCATGGAAGATCGCCAGACACGATCATGGCCGGTCGCACGGCCATGTCGCTGTGTTGACAAGCGATCGCCTTCCAAAGCCTTGCCATGATAGGAACGCATGGCGGATGCCGTCAAGCCCACTGACGGGCCATTTCATGCAATTCTTGGCTGCTCAGGGATCCTGCCTGTGCTTGGACGCGAAAGGCGTCGATCGCCAGGCCCTTTATAGCGTGGCAAGATCGAAGCGACTCTCCGGTTCGGGTGCCGTCGCCCTTCGCTACTGTTCGCTGGCGGGCGCCCGAGGTGGTCCAATCTTGCGGTTGATGATCGCAAGCAGGTCATTGAGATCGAACGGCTTTTCGAGCACTTCATACCCCTGTTGTCGCAGGAGATCTTGCTTCTCTCGAAGCTCGATCGCGTCTGCCGAGCAGACAATGACGGGGATGTCGCTGGTTTGGGGATCCAGCCGCAACAAGTCGAGCACCAGCCACCCACTGTCGGGACGCTCCATGCGTATGTCGAGCACGATCAGGTCTGGTTTCTCCTCCTTTACCTGCCGGTGCGCGTGTGACCCCTCACGGTGCAGAACCACGTCGTAGCCTTGCATATCGAGGAGGTCATACATCAGTTGGAGGAATGCCGTGTCGTCATTGATGATCGCGATGTGTGGCATGACTTCCTCCATGAGCGTTCGTTCGCGGTTGAACGCGGTTCTCCTGGCACTTCTCTTGCATTATTGCAATCAACGTTCCGAAGCCGTACGGTCGCAAAAGTGGGTGAACCCGCCGGAATAGCAGGGTTGGACCGTCAATGAGCTCAGGTGATCCGCCTCGTTCAAGAGCAGACTGTCCCGTCCAGCACCGTCCATCTGAGACGGAAAGGGACTCGGAAGAGGCAACACTGTCCATCGATCTCCTCAGAAGCTTGGCGGCACAACTCCGGGCTGGTGTCGTCGTGGCGGCGTTTCCTTCCGGCAAGTTGCTCCTGAGTAATTCCGCGGCTGGCCGAATGCTCGGCGATGCGCCACCATCCAACGGCAATGTGCTTGATTTTCTGGATCAACGACTTCGGAGAACCGGTGAACTGCCAACCGGCGATCGACCCGGATGGCTCACATCACTAATTGCTCACGGCGAAGACGCGCACGAAGTCGGGGTTCGGTTGCGCGGCGCGGATAACCGTTTGTTGGACCTGCAACTGGACGTCGTGTCGGTTCGCAGAAGCACAGGCGATGCGGCGGCAGTGCTGCTGCTGTTGCAGGAGGTTCCGGCTGGATCGCAGAGTGATGCTGAGCGGGCGCTCTGGGTTCGTGCCGACGTAGTTGGCACGGCGGACGAATCGTCCACGGCTCTGCGCGACTCGTTTCTGGCCACCGCCGCACACGAGCTGCGTACGCCACTGACCACCATCAGTGGATTTAGCCAACTGCTGGAACGGTTGGCGCAGCAGCCAGACATCGACCGTGAACGATTGCAGATGCTGAACGTCGTGCTTCAGAAACAGGTGCAGCGCATGCGCTCACTCGTGGACGACCTGACCCAGGCGATGATGCTTCACGACGATGCATTGGTGGTGCGCCGAGAACGTTGCGACCTCGTCGTCATTGCTCAAGACGTGGTGGAGCGAGCGGCGCTCTTCCCCGAACGATTGACCGGACATCAGATTTACCTCGACACCCCACCGTCGGCGGACGCGCTATGCGACCCAGACCACGCGGACCAGATTCTGAGCAACTTGCTGTCGAACGCGCTGAAGTTCTCCCCGGATGGTGGTGCCGTGCGCGTCACGGTGCGGACTGCAGGCGATTCGGTCGAGATCTCAGTCAGTGACCAGGGTCTCGGAATCACACGACATGAGCTCGCGCAACTCTGGCAACCCTTGGCGCGAACGGGGCGCCTCAACCGCCCGGAACGGGGAAATGGACTCGGTCTCTACATCGCGCGACGACTCGCTGAGCGCAATCAGGGAACGATTGACGTCACCAGCACCCTGGGCGAAGGGAGTACCTTCACGATTCGACTGCCGGCGTGGGTGGATGCTTGCGGATAAGGTGGACATCTCCAGGCAGAGTCGCGTCGATGTCGTGGCGGCGCCTGCCGCGGGCAGCGCCGAAGACGCGCATGTATCAACTAATGCCAATGTGAGGTGAACGCCGAAGAGAAGTTACGTGTTCTGGTCAGCAACCGGCGGCGAGCCACCCGGGCGTCGCTCCGGCCGCCTCGCGTAAGGAAATTTGGAGCTGCATGCGCCTTACACGCCCCACTGATCGCCAGCGAGTGGCCAATCGGCCGGAAGCCCGAAGAGGTCGTCCGGGCGAGTCCCAGCTTCGACCGTCGTGATGTCCCCGGAAGCCCTGTCTAGCTCGAAGCGGTTGAACGGCAGCGCGAGGTTCAGCGGCCGGGTGGCCCACGGATTCTCGATCAGCCAGGACTGGCTCTCGGCCACCGTCCACGGCATGAGCTCGAAGGCGGTGAGCACGGCTGAAGCATCCTGATAGCGAATGCCTCGGCTGGTCAGCCAGAATCCCTCTCCCCGATTGATCGGCGCAGTCTGGCTGGCGGACATCGCGATCGATTCAGCGCGTGATGCTTCTGGCCCGAACAAGCCAGTCAGCACTGACTCCGGGTTGTGTCCTGGTCGATACGAGGTCAGAGCGATGACATATGGCGCGTCGAAGTTGGCCCCGTAATAGCGCGTCTTGCCGCTGAGTCGCATCCGAACGGCACGTGCGTCGTCGTCGGATCGGACGCGTTTGTGAGCATGCTGCCAGCACGTGATGCGCGTTCGTGCCCGATGGTGCATCGTCGCCTCGTGGGCGCGGCGCGGAAGAAGAGGGACCACCCTCGTCCTGCCATTTGAACGATGATGGCACCGCACTCGTTGAATTCGAGAGCGATAGCCCCTCAACCGTCGCGAGCCATGCCGTGAGTTCTTCTGTCGATCTGTTCGAGCGGAAGCGACCTCGAGGCGATCTGACGTGCGTCCACTGCAACGTCGAAGTTCGGCGAGTCGATCCGGTTAATCACGTCCAGCAAGGGCGCAAGCCGCGCGTCGTCTACTGAATGGGTTTGTGGCTCATAGATGGTCACCGCCTCGACGTAGAGGATCGATCCATCCCTCTGCAGCCGGAAATCAGGGTGACGGGTTACGCCATCAAGTGACGGATGAAGCTCGATGTCGAATTCCAGGCGCCGGAAAAGCTCATGCAGGTAGAGCTCCCAAAACGCGCCAAGGAAACCGCGCCGATCTGTTCTTCGAAAGCGCGAGATCAGCGCCCGTCGGTCCTCGTTCGGGTAGTTGGAAACCCACTCCGACAGCAGGTCGCGCACGCTCTGCCAATACGGTCCCGCGGCGCGATTCAGGAACGCATACAGCGCCTCGCCTGGTTGCCTCGGATTGTCGTTTGTCCGTTCGAGATCATCAAAGAGCAATGGACGAATGCCCCCGCGCCGATGCCCTGTGTCAACGACGTGAGTATTGGACGTGACATTATGCAGAGTCAACCACGGGGGCAGCGACGCTATTGAAACAGGCGCGCGAGTCGCAATCGAAGCCGCGACTGGTGACGTCTTCGACGAACTAAGACGACGATCGCACGTTGATCGATCTTTGATTTGCCTCCGTCCAAAATTACCGGTCATGCCGAATGATGCAGGTGACCTTTTCGCCTCCGAGTCAGACGCTGGGAATCGCCAACCGGCTGGCGAGCGCGCGCTTGCGGTCAAGCTTGTACGACTGGCCGTCCGGAGTGAACGCCGTGCGGAAATCGAAGGCGTAGGGTGTCGGTCCGTGCTCGTAGAGGTGCGTAGCGCGCTCGACCGCTTCCGCGTGACTGGGCAACTCGTCATCGCCGACCCACCATGCCACGTAGGACGGCCAATCGGTCGGTTCGAACCACTCCCGGCGATGCTGCAGCCCTTCGCCGTGCTCGCCGCCGTAGGCGTAGGCCCACACCGATTCCAGGTCACGCCAGAACGAGTACGCTTGATAGATCCGCTTTGCCTGTGAGGGATCGAAGATCGCGGGCACCACGAATGGCCCGAAACGAGTGTCCGACGCGGTTGGTCCTACCGTCGACATATCCCTCTGCATGACGGGCAGCCTCGAAGACGCTAGGGATGCGGTCGATGAACTCCTGTGCTTCCGGATACTGTGCCACGTCCTTGAGCAATCCGAACGTGAAGAACGCAAGCTTGGCCATGGCTGGGCTCCTTTCTTCCGCGAATTCGTGAATCGTCGATGGGTGGAGTCGCGACGCTCTAGCGAGGACTCTTCTCGTTTCTGACATCCGGAGACAGGTATGTTCCAGATGCTGTTGCTCTGGGTCGGGTCATTTATTGGCTTCGAGTCGATTGCCGTTCACGCTAGCTGGCCGAAGATAGTTGATTGAAAAGAGTGCCGGTCTCGAGCGTAGGCCCAAACCTCGGCTATCTTCCCGTCACGAATCCGGAAGATCTCACAGAGCGGCGCCTCGAATCGCTGCCCATGACCGGATAGCCCGGCAAGGTCGTGCTGTAGCGTGCCTGAGACGTGACCGTGCCATCCCGCGAGTTGCCCGTCTTCGAAGTAGTGCTTCACTTCGAAATGGAAGTCGGGGACCGCGGTCGCAGATCGCCTGCAGGAAGCCCTTTAGTCCGTCATGGCCATGGGCAGCTCCGCCCGGCGCGAGCGGATCGTGGAACACCAGATCGGGATGATAGATCTGCTCCACCACCTGCAGTTGCTGTTCATTGACAATGTGTTTGACGTGCTGACGTACCAATGCCGCGCCACCGCTGGCAGACATCACGACTTCCCTTTCCTTCGAGGCGATCACACGCGGTAGAGACCGCGTCCGTTATCGGAATGAGAAAAGGATAGATGCCTGCTCTCGTTCGCGCATCGAGCGTTCTGTGTATTTTGGAGGGATGCTGTGGTTGTTGCGCAGTCTCGTCTGCAGCAATCGCTGCAGAGTCTAGGCTCGCACGTAGCCAGCGTGAAAGGCATAGGCGATCGCGGCGCCGCGTGAATGAACGTCGATTTTGGCGTAGAGGTTCGCCAGATGACGGTTCACGGTCTTTTCACTGAGGCAAAGGCGTGCGGCGATCTCGCGATTCGAAAGCCCTTCCGCGATCAGTCGGAGCACGTCGATCTCCCGCGCAGTGAGTGAACACGCAGGCGGGCGGTTCGTGCTCGGCAACAGGGGTCTGTCCAGGAATGCGTTGATGGCATCGACGACGGAAAGTCCGTCGCCGAGGAAGGGAACGTGGTGATCTCCCTCAAGCGACTGAAACTCAGCATTGGGGATGTGGCGCACCAGGTATTCCGACCGCTCGGGACTTCCGTCGTTGCGCCGGTGAAGTACGAGGGTGGGCGCCGTGATGCGGGGAAGCACGTCGCGTATGTCCGTGTCCATATTGGCCTGGCGTGAACGCACCGCCCCCTCAGGCGTCAGCGTGTGCCGCTGCCACTCGGTAAACCATCGAAGACGGTCATCGTCCGCTTCGGGCAAGAAAACGGTGGACAGAATACGAGAGCCTGAACCCCACTCCTGACGAATCAGCAGCTGAAGCGCGTCGGCACTGCTCGGGTCACTCCCAGGATATCCGTGTGCCTCGAGAATGCGTGCAAACGTGCCGAAGAGGACCAGACGGCTGACGCGTTCAGGGTGTTTCGCGGCGTAGGCCATGGCGATCATGCCGCCTTCTGACCAGCCAAAAAGCAGCACGGGACCGTCACACGTCTCGTCAACGACGCGTTCCAGATCCAGGACCCGTGTTGAAAGCGCGTAGGTGTCGGGATCGTCGGGCCGGTCAGACATGCCAGTACCACGCTTGTCATAGCGAATGACGCGCCGTCGGAGCGCCAGTCGCTCATGGAAGAGACGCGTTTCCGGTGTTCCCCAGTCGAATTCGAGATGACTTACCCACCCGGGAACCACTACGAGCGTCTCACTGCCCTGCCCACATTCGTGATACGCGATGCGTGGAATGCCAGCGGTAAATCGAACCTTCACGATTCTTGACTCCGCGTTAGCTGCATGTAATGCCTCGCGGGATTATAGCAAACAATTACGACTATGGGGTTGTTTCGATGACTATCTAACGGGACAATGAGTCGATCTTTGAATCGGCCGCTTTCGCCATATATGATGTGCAGCCGATCGTCCTCACTTGACGGACAACAGACGCTGGCCTGCTCCAGGCTGGTTGTTTGGTCCAGTAGCGAGTCTCATGAGCGGCACCGGTGTCGCTTCCTGCAATGCCTCACCCAGATTTGCCTTCCTGTCACTATTTTCACCACCTCATTCCCCAACTGCACATATTGTCCGGGCACATAATCTGCGACGTGACGGCCTAACACCGTCACGTTCGATCGCGTATGCACACACATCTTGTGTGTCCCGAAAATACATGACCTGTCAGACGTGCCACACCGTAGCCGACTGCGGTTAGGAACGCCGTGCGGGCCTCTGATCTTCACACGTCGTTCACGAACGTTTTTGGAAGGGAGAGCCCATGGCATCCAATGCTCCGGCAGTCCAGGACGTCCACATCCTCTGGACGTCAGAAGGTCTGAGTTGTGATGGGGATTCCGTCTCGATCACCGCTGCCATGCAACCCAGCATCGAGGACGTGCTGCTGGGCCTGATTCCCGGTATTCCGCGCGTTCACCTGCACAACAAGGTGCTTGCCTATGAGACGGGCGAGGAGTTCATGACCGCCTTTCGCCAGGCGGCCCGCGGCGAACTCGACCCGTTCGTGCTCGTGGTCGAGGGATCAATCCCCAATCAGGACGTCATCACCAATGGCGGCTATTGGTCCGGCATGGGGAACGACCTGGCCAGTGGCGATCCGATTCCGGTCAACACCTGGATCGATCGGCTGGCGCCGCGTGCTCTGGCCGTTATCGCCATCGGCACCTGTGCCGCCTATGGCGGCATCCACGCCATGGCGGGCAACGCCACCGGTGCCATGGGTCTGGCCGATTACCTGGGCTGGGACTTCCGGTCACGGGCGGGCATCCCGATCATCAACGTGCCCGGGCTGTCCGGTGCAGCCGGACAACTTCATGGAGACCTTGCTGTGGGTGCTGTATCAGGCGGCCGGACTCTCCCCGATGATCCCGCTGGATGAGCAACTGCGACCCACCTGGCTCTTCGGCAAGACGGTCCACGAGGGGTGCGACCGGGCTGGCTACTACGAGCAGGGCGATTTCGCCATGGATTACAACTCGCCCAAATGCCAGGTGAAATTGGGTTGCTGGGGCCCGGTGGTCAACTGCAACGTGCCCAAGCGGGGCTGGATGGCCGGCATCGGCGGCTGCCCGAACGTCGGCGGCATCTGCATCGGCTGCACCATGCCGGGATTCCCGGACAAGTTCATGCCCTTCATGGATGAGCCGCCTGGCGGCGTCCTCTCCTCAACCGTCTCGAGTGCCTACGGCGGCATGATCCGGCGGCTGCGCAGCATCACCAACCACACTGTGAACCAGGAGCCGAAGTGGCGCGCGCGAGGTCCCGAGCTCACCACCGGGTTCGATCCGCGCTGGCCGAACGGGCATTAGGGATCGGAAGAGAGGAAGTCGCGATGGCCACACGACAGGCAACCAAACCGGAGTCACGCCAGCTGGTCGCGATGAACTGGGATCCGATCACCCGGATCATCGGCAACCTGGGCATCTACACCAAGATCGACTTCAACAACAAGGAAGTGGTCGAGTGCAAGAGCACCTCATCCCTCTTCCGCGGCTACAGCAATTTCATGAAGGGGAAAGATCCGCGCGATTCCCATTTCATCACCAGCCGCATCTGCGGCATCTGTGGTGACAATCACGCGACGTGCTCGGTCTACACCCAGAACATGGCCTACGGTATCAAGATGCCGCCGATGGCCGAGTGGATCTACAACCTGGGCGAAGCGGCCGAGTACATGTTCGACCACTCGATCTTTCAGGACAACCTGGTCTTCGTCGATTTCTGCGAGCAGATGGTCAAGGAGACCAATCCGAAGCTGCTGGAGAAAGCCGAGCAGACCGCGGCGCCGCACGCCGACGTGCACGGATACCGCACCATCGCCGACATCATGCGTTCCTTCAACCCATTCACCGGCGCGACCTACAAAGAAGCGCTGCAGATGAGCCGGGTCACGCGCGAGATGTTCTGCCTGATGGAGGGCCGCCACGTCCATCCCTCTACACTCTACCCGGGTGGAACCGGCACCGTCCCGACCCCGCAGCTCTTCTCCGATTACCTGGTACGGCTGATCAAGTTCGTCGACTTCGTCAAGAAGGCCGTGCCGATGAACGACGACGTGTTCGACTTCTTCTACGACGCGTTGCCGGGCTACGAGAAGGTCGGCCTGCGACGCACGCTGCTCGGCTGCTGGGGCTCGTTCCAGAATCCGGACGTGGTCGACTACAGCTATCGCAACATGGCCGAGTGGGGCCGTGGCATGTACGTCACGCCCGGCGTGGTGGTCGACGGCGAATTGGTCACCACCAGTCTGGTCGACATCAACCTCGGCATTCGCATTCTGCTCGGGAGTTCCTACTACGACGACTGGCAGAACGAAGAGACCTACGTCACGCACGATCCGCTGGGGAACCCGGTCGACAAGCGTCACCCCTGGAACCAGACCACGCTGCCGAAGCCGCAGAAGCGCGATCTGGAGAACGGCAACTACAGCTGGGTGATGAGCCCGCGCTGGTTCGATCAGCGAACGGGTGATTACCTGCCGCTGGATACCGGCGGCGGGCCGATCGCGCGACTGTGGGCCACGGCGCTGGCGAACCTGGTCGATACCGGGTACGTGCGCTCGACCGGTCACAGCGTGCAGATCAACCTGCCGAAGTCGGCGGCCGGGCCGGAAGTGCAGTTCGAGTGGAAGATTCCGGAACATGGCGCCAACACCATCGAGCGAGATCGCGCGCGCGTCTACTTCATCGCCTACGCAGCCGCGATGGCCTTCTTCTTCCTGGACAAGGCGATGGAGCACCTGCGTTCCGGCGATTTGACCACCTTCACCGACTTCGACGTGCCGGACGAAGCCATCGGTTGCGGCTTCCATGAAGCCGTGCGTGGCGTGCTGTCGCATCACCTGGTGATTCGCGACGGCAAGATCGCCAACTACCATCCCTATCCACCCACCCCGTGGAACGCGTCCCCGCGCGATGAGTACGGTACGCCCGGCCCATACGAGGATGCGGTACAGGGACTGGAGATCTTCGAGGAAAACGGTCAGGAGAACTTCAAGGGGATCGACATCATGCGCACGGTGCGCAGCTTCGATCCATGTTTGCCCTGCGGCGTCCACATGTATCTGGGCGGCGGCAAAGTCGTCGAGCAGCGGCACTCGCCCGCCCTCGGCGTCTCGCTCTAACGATCACCGGCTCCATGCTCCACGGTCACGGGGATGACCGGGATGGGGAATGGGCGGCGTGCGAGTCGCGCGCCGTCCTGCCGGAGCCAGTAGCGAACCGAACGACGAGATGAGGGTGCCGGTCCTGGTGAATGGACTGGTCGCCCGGTGAGAGGGAGATCCCGATGCTGCTCGCCGACCAGGAGCTGCGCGAGCTCGCCAGCCGAACCGACCAACTGCTCTCAGGAATCGAAGCGCTGCCTGATCCGAGCGCGCGTGAGCGTGCGATCGAGGTGGTGCAGGCACTGGTGCAACTTTACGGAGCGGGGTTATCACGCATCGTGCAACGGGTCGGCCAGCGCGATGATGATCTGCTGCGTGAGCTGTCGTCGGACGAGCTCATCGGCCACCTGCTTATCTTGCACGACCTGCATCCACTCAGCGTCGAGGTGCGCGTGGCGCAGGCACTCGAAGAGGTGCGGCCCTACCTGCAATCGCACGGTGGCGACGTCGAATTGGTCGGCATCGAGCAGGGTAAGGTGTTGGTGCGGCTAGAAGGAAGCTGTCACGGTTGCCCCTCGTCGACCATGACCCTCAAACTGGCCATCGAGGAATCGATCCATAAGCATGCCCCCGAACTCGACGGCGTCGAGGCGGTGAATGTGTCTCCGGCATCTCAAGCGCCGAACGGCTTCGTACCGCTGGCGAGTCTTGGGGAACGACCGGAGTCCCGTGGCGATCGCGGCGCCTGGACCACGCTGGCTGGTCCACCGGTTCAGTCAGACGGCGCCCTGCAATCGATCGAGGTCGATGGCGTTGCGCTCCTCTTCCTGCAGTTGGAGGGGACGCTCTTCGCCTACCGGGATCAATGTTCGAGCTGCGGGGGCGGCCTGAAGCAGGGGACGCTGCACGAATCGCTGCTCACCTGCCCCAACTGCGGCGCGCGTTTCGACGTGCGCCAGGCCGGGCGTTCTCCTGATTCGGCCATGCTGCACCTCGATCCGGTGCCACTCCTGCGCGACGGCCACCGCGTGCAGATCGCGGTTCCAGCGGTCGCTCGTCGGTAGGGGCGTCGGGTCTGGTGATCTCGATGTAGGGGCAGACAGAGGGGTCTGCCCTCTGTATCACGCGGCCGGTAACGAATTGGGCGAAGACATGCTTCGCCCCTACGACGAAGAACCGGTAAATGGACCGCGAAACCAATCTCGGAAGAAGGGATCATGCTTCGTCGTTATACGCAGGCCGCGAGTGAGCGCATCGAAGAGCATTGCGACCTTTGCGGTCAGGTGATTCCGGCGGATCACCGGCACCTGCTAGAAGTGGCGCATCGCCAGGTCCATTGTGTCTGCCAGGCCTGCTCCATCCTGTTCGACCGGCGGGAAGCCAGCCAGGGTGCCTTCCGCCTGATCCCGGACCGAAGACTGACGTTGAGGGATTTCCGGATGACTCAGGCGCAGTGGGAGAGTCTCCGCATTCCGGTCGGCATGGCGTTCTTCACAGACAGCACTCCCGACGGCCGTGTCGTAGCCCACTATCCCAGCCCGATGGGGGCAACGCAGTCGTTGCTGCAGCTCGTGACCTGGCAGGAATTGATTGACGCCAATCCCATCTTGCGGTCGCTCGAACCGGACGTCGAGGCCCTACTCGTCAATCGCGCCCGCGGTGCCGAGGACTATTACCTGGTGCCGATCGACGAGTGTTTTCGCCTGGTCGGACTGATTCGGATGAACTGGCGTGGCCTGAGCGGCGGCCGCCAGGTGTGGACCGAGATTGGCCAGTATTTTGCGGAACTGTCGCAACGCTGCAAAGTCACGCAAACAATCGATTGATCCGCCGCGGACCTCGTCCCGCTGCATGACGCCGTGTACATCGGAAAGGAACTGGACAATGCCGAGCTTTGGAAGCATTCGAGTTGGCCGGGCGCTGGTCTCGATTGACGATCCATCCCACGTCGACGGTATTCGTGAGGGAAATGGTTCCGGGCATCTGCAGCAGGATCCTGGCTATCAGGGGAACGGCAAGTGGACCGCGCGCCGCTCGACCTCGATCAACCCGCACAATCGCCAGCCGATTGACCCGCGCATGCCGGTATTGCCTCCGGCCTAGCCGGTGGCGCGAGGAGCGATGATGCCGGACCTCGAATTTCACATCGATGGCGCCGACGTGCTCGAGTATGCGGCCGTGCCTTCCCTGCGCTTTTCACTGCGCATCGAGAACCACGGGCCCGAGCCGATCCGCTCGATCATGCTGGCAGCTCAGATTCGCATCGTGCCGCGCTATCGCAGCTATATGCCAGCGGAGGAACGGCGCCTGGCTGAGTTGTTTGGGCGAGCTGAACGCTGGGGATCGACCCTCAACAGCTTCGTCTGGACACACTCTCTGCTGCAAGTCCCCGCGTTTGACGAGCGCATTGCCATCGATATGCCGATCACCTGCACCTATGACTTCGACGTGGTCGCCACCAAGTACTTCCATGCGTTGGAAGGCGGCGAAATCGCGCTCGAGTTCCTCTTCAGCGGTAGCATCTTCTATGAAGGACCGACTGGGCTTCAAGTTACTCAGATCCCGTGGGAAAAAGAGGCATCCTTCCGGCTACCCGTTCAACTGTGGCACGAGATGATGGAGCACTACTTCCCCAACAGCACCTGGCTGCGGGTCGGGAAGGACGTGTTCGACCGTCTCCACGACTACAAGATTCAGGGCGGCTTCGCCAGCTGGGACGCGGCACTTGAGACGCTCCTGCAGCAGGCGGAAGAGGAGGTGGATAGTCCATGGATGAGGTGAGGAAGATTGCCACATCGGTCCTGTATGAGGGCTACATCCTCTGGCCGTATCGGCGCTCGGCACTCAAGAATCAGCAGCGCTGGACATTTGGCGGTGTCTACCCGCGCCGATTTAGCGAGGCAAGTGGCGGCACCGATCCCTGGATCATGCAGACCCAGTGCCTGGTCACCGGCGCAGATCCGGAAGTCGAAATTACCGTTCGATTCTTGCAGGTGGTCCGGCGGCAGGTGATGCAGGTGCTCGACGATGGCGCGGTGGTCGAGGTCGATCAGTTGCAGGTGGGTGATGAGATGCACCTGACCTGGGATGAATCGATCGAGCGAGAGATCGTTGTTCCGCGTGTGGCGCTCGCCGAATTGGGCGATCCCACGCGGTTGCCGATTGCCATTGAGGCTGGCCGCAGTGATGAACCTCTCTGCGATGCCCGTGGCCTTCCCCGTGGCACGCTGGCGCGTAGCTGGCAACAATTGACTGGTTCGATCGAAGTTTCGTCCGAGTTGCTCGACGCGACGACTCGCAGGCTCACGGTACGCATCATCAACCTGGCGCCGGACGACAGTCTGAATAGGGACTTGATCATTCGCCGCTCCTTCGTCTCGACGCACACCATGTTGCGGGCCTGGAATGGCGAATTCGTCTCTCTGACCGATCCACCAGCCGAGCTTGAAGCGCTTGCCAAAGCGTGTGAAAACGTCAAGACCTGGCCAGTGTTGGTCGGCGAACCCGGTGATCGTCACCTGATGCTCTCCTCCCCGATTATTCTGTCCGACTACCCTGCCATCGCGCCGGAAAGCAGCGGTGACCTGTTTGATGGCGGCGAGATCGATCAACTTCTGCTGCTCAACGTGCTGACCCTGACCGATGAAGAGAAAGCCGAGATGCGCGCCACCGATCCGCGGGCACGCGCGATTCTGGAACGGACTGAGTCGATGACCGCTGGCGATTTCATGAAACTCCACGGCACGATCCGCGATTTGCAGGTGCTGCGCGAGGATACGCCGGGTGCATTGAACCTGTTCACCGGGTTCGACGCCGAACGGCCCGCGCCGAGTCACCTGCTCGTCGACGGAGTCGAGATCTCCGCTGGTAGCCGCGTTCGACTTCACCCCAAGAAGGGAGGCGATATCTTTGATCTTGCGCTCGACGGCAAGACCGCCATCATCGAGCGCATCGATCAGGATTACGAAGATCGCATTCACCTGGCCGTAATGATCGAGGATGATCCCGGCCGGGAGCTTGCCAACGATCATGTGCTTGGCCACCGGTTCTTCTTCTCCCCCGAAGAGGTCGAACCGCTTGCTATTCCGGACGCGTGACAAGATGGCTGAACGCATATTGATCGCTGGAATCGGCAACATCTTCTTCGGCGATGATGCCTTTGGTGTCAGGCTCGCGCGAAGGCTGGAAACGCAGACGCTGCCAGCGGGCGTGGAGGTCGTTGACTTCGGCATTCGAGGAATCGACCTGGCCTACGCGCTGCTTGACGACTACCGGGCCGCAATTCTGCTCGATGCGACTCCGAGAGGCGGCGAGCCGGGCACGCTCTATCTGATCGAGGTCGACGCCAACGCCTTGCATGGCGAGGAATTGGCGAGCGTAGAAACGCACAACATCAATCCCATCCAGGTGCTGGCCATGGTCGAGGCCTTTGGAGGTCAAGCGCCGCCACTGTGGGTGGTCGGTTGCGAGCCGTCGAGGTTGGAGACCGAGGATTTCGAGTTCATGAGCTTGAGTCCACCCGTGGAGTCAGCGCTGGACGAAGCCTCCGCTATGGTTTCGTCGCTGGTGTCTCGTCTTTACGCGAAACCGGACGTCGCACCGGCAATCGATGTGAGCGCGCGCAGCGGAATCGACCAGGAAATCACACCGCCGCCTGGCGAAATATAGGCAAGATCTGAACGGAGTCATCCATGATGTCGACCATCCGCAACTTCTTTTTGATTCTGGGCGTGCTGATGCTCGTGGGGCTTACCGCGGCTTTCGTTGCTTCGATGCCTGACATCAAGCGCTACCTGCGCGTACGACAGATGTAGCGGGCGAGTGAGGATGCGAAGAATTTGAACGAGCTGACCGCATGCACGAGTTGAGCGTCACATCCTATCTGGTCGATGCCGTCGACGCGCAGGCGCGCGAGCTTGGGGCAACGGCGAGTCTTGACCATCAATCTCATCGTCGGGGAGCGCTCGGGCATCGTTGATGACTCATTGCGCTTCTATTTCGAGATGCTGACTCCCGGAACACTGGCTGAAGGCGCCGAATTGGTCGTCAACCGTACGCCGCTGCGCTTTCATTGCCCGAACTGCGTCGATGACTACCATCCGGTGGGTATCGATTTCGGCTGCCCGCACTGTGGCACGATCGGAAGCGTGGTCGACGACGGGAGCGATCTGCTGATAGAGAGCCTGGAGATCGAGACATGACCGCGAGAGACATCAAGCTGGTCGAGATCGGCCAACGCGTGCTGATCGATAACGATCTCGCCGCCGAAGGCATCCGCCGTCGACTGGATGCGGCCGGCGTGCTGGCGGTAAACGTCATTGCCGGACCTGGTGCTGGCAAGACGAGCCTGATCTCGCGAACGCTCCAGTCTCTGCACGGTCATGCCAGAGTGGGCGTGATCGAAGGCGATCTGGCCGGGAGCGTCGACACGGCGAAAGTCTTGACTGCGGGGGCTGTGGATGCCGTGCAGATCAACACCGGCGGGGGCTGTCACCTCGAAGCCAACATGGTGGAAGAGGCGCTTGGTGATCTCGATCTCGAAGCACTCGACCTGCTGTTCATCGAGAATGTCGGCAATCTCGTCTGTCCGACGCATTGGGAGCTTGGCGAGCACGTCAAACTCTGCCTGGTCGGCGCCAGCGAAGGGGACGACAAGCCGGTTAAGTACCCGGAAATCTTTGCGGTAAGCGACGCTGTCCTGCTTAACAAGATCGATCTTATCGAGTACGTCGACTTCGATCGCGCGTCATTTGAGCGCTCGGTGCGCGCGCTCAACCAACGTGCGCCGATCTTCGAGATTTCCTGCCGCAGCGGCGCAGGTATCGATGAATGGGCTGACTGGCTGCTCTCGCGGCGTTCGAGCCTGGAAGGGGAACGGTAATGTGCATCCCATTGATCGCGCAGGTGGTCTCAGTGAGTGACGGAATCGCAGAAGTGGACCTGGTTGCCGGTGAGCGGGTACGCGCCGACGTGACACTGCATCCAACCGTCAGTGCCAGTCAATGGGTGTTGGTCGACCGGGGTCTGATCATCGAAGTGATTGACGCCGAGCAGGCTGAGAGCATGATCGAGTTCTACGCAGATCTCTCCGCCTTCTGGGACGATCAGGAAGTCGCGGCGGGGTAGGCTGGCACGAATTGTTGAACATTGTGGGGTGGAGTGGGAAGTCAAAGCTGATTCAGGTGACGACCTCATAGCGGCCTAATTCAGCTGGCCGCGACACATCGCCGGGTTGTCGCAACGTGCGGGTTTCGGTGTCGCAGTTGACTGGCCCCGTGGCGAAGAATTGGGCAGACATAATGCTGCATGAGGAACTGATTCGATATCGCGAGATTCTGAAGCAGGCAGGTACCCCTTCGGGCACCGGTGTCGCCGCCACACTACACCGCACGGTCTGAGTAGCCCTGTGGCTTATGGTTGATCAATTGACTCGGTGATACGGCCATGTCCCCCCCGGGGAAGAGTGGTGGTTGACGAAATAGCTCGGTACTGCAGCCACGGTCGCCCGGGAAAAGTGGTGTTTGTTCAATTGACTTAGTGATACGGGCATCGTCGCCCGGGAATAAATTCGCCGGGCTAGAAGACGAAGCGCACTGAAGGCGCTACGAACTTCGCTGAACACGTATCAGTGCCAGGAACATCTCAATGTAAGAGCAATAGGTTCGCCTGCTCGGGGAACCCGCTCTAAGGTCGGACGACTGAGGCGTTGGGCAGCACTCGGTCACGTTGCCGTCAGTTCGCGCCGCGCATCCGATGAACAGGCACGTCCCTGCGGGGCTGCCGATTTATCGCGAAGCATCTGAGATTCATCCGAGGACGACACAAGCTCAGTCCCTTCAGTGGACTTCGTCCTCCAGCCCGGCGAATTTATTCCCGGGCGACCGTGGCTGCAGCACCGGGTCAATTGTGCAAACACCATCATTCGCCCCGGGGGACATGGCCGCATTACCGAGTATTTGGTCAACCACCATCATTCCCGGGCGGCCGTCGTCGCATTACTTCGGCAATTGTTCAAACCTCGTATTGTCTGCTGCTGCTCGAGACGTCGAACTAATTCAACTGATTTCCTCTCGCAAATATCTCATGTAGACCAGAGTCACCAGCAGTCCGGCGGCGGTCAATCCGACCATGAGTGGCACCGCCGCGAGCGATTGGGTGGGATCGCTGCGATGACCGAAGATCTGGTCGACGGCCACGCTCAGCGTCTCGATGGTGAACATCACCAACAGAGTGCCAGAGAGCAGATAGCCCCAGGATCGGCGCTGCCAGATCCAGTAGCCTGCGAGCGCCATCAGCGGCAGGCTGATCGTCAGATCGACGACCTCGATCACGTTGGTGAGCATGAGCGTCTTGTCGAGGCTATTCGGCACGGTGTTGTTCACCAAGGCCGGAACGATGTCACGCATCCAGGCAACCGCAAAGAAGACCGCACTGAGAATCAGGTAGATCGCGATTCCGCGAGTTGGGGTCGTGGCGCGGAAGTGCTCCCGTAAACTCTCCGCATCGACCTGCATCAGCGTGGTCACCAGCGCCCAGAGCGCCAGCCCGAACATCGCGACGTAGAGCAGGAACAAGCGGTTGAATGAAACCGCGAAGGCGAACAGCGCAGAGTTGTACAGGATGTAGCCCAGCGAACCGAGCCAGACGATCCCTGCTCGCACTGACCCAAGTGAGGTCAGCAGCATCGATCCGATGAGCAGTGGGACCGCGACTGCCAGGATGACGAGCGACGTCCCGCGAGCGTTTCCAGCCGTCATTGCCGGATCGCGAAAGATACCCGGATTGAAGGTCCCGACGGCTGATGTTATCGCCGCTATCAGTGATAAGGCACTCGAAAGAAGAAACGGCAGCGCCAGGTGTTGCCGTATCCGAGCGCGTTCGATGCGCACCGACCGGAACTCGGTCACGCTGCGGGCCGTGTATTCCTTGTGTCTCGGTCGAAATGGACTGAGGGTGTCGGCCATGGTGGTCTCCTTCGCGCGTCGGGCGAGACGCGTACGTCATTTGTGGGGCAAGTCCTCGACGTTTCGTAGTAGCAGGATCATCAGCAGGATAGCCAGCAGACCAATTGTGGTGAACCCGGCAATCGGCCCGATCATCTCGCCGGGGCTGAATGAGACTCCGGCTGCGTTCTGACTGACAGTCGCCGCGACGATCGATGGCGCCAGCACCAGCATGATTCCGATGAGCGGAATGCCAATCAAATAGCCGAGCGTGTTTCGGCGGAGGATCATGATGCCCGCGACAACGAGGAGTGGCGAGATGATGCCGAGATCAAGTGCGTCGGTCACCATGGTGGTTGATCTGTCGAGCAGTTCGGGGGTCTCGCCACGGAGCATGCTGCCGAGGAGTGGCTGGAGCCAGATGAAGGTCGTCAACAAGGCGCTCACGAGCAAAAACATGCCGGTGGCTCGATGCGGTGTCCGATGACTGAAGCGGCGTGAGAGTTCGTCAGGATCGATCGAACGTATTGTTAGCCCCAAGGCGAACAGGCTGGCCGAGAAGAGCGCGACGTAAACCAGGAAGAGTCCGTTGAACGACGCCCCCAACGCCATGCTCGCGTATACGTAGAGTGTGTAGCTGAGCACGCCCGCCAGCAATAACGTGCCGCGCATCGATCCGCGACGGAACCAGAAGACAGCGGCGATCAATAGTGGAACGCCGATGAACAAGGTCGCTGCGTCGGTCCCACGATATCCGGCTCCGATAAGCAGGCTGTCATAGCGATACAGGCCGTGAGCATAGAGATCGACCATCTCGCCGTGAATCGTGGTGAATGTGCTCGGGCCGGACGGACCGTTCCAGAAGAGTCCTACACCTGCGGCCACCGCGGCACCGAGCGCGACCAGCGACGACAACCAGGTGATGATGGCAGCCTGTCCGCCTGACGATGTGATGGCCGTAGAGGGAGAGCGTTGGCTGGGATCTGTCGTCGCTGGCACGTTGCGTATTCGCTGTGGCGAGCGGGCGGTGGCCATGTCCGGACCTCTTTCGAATGCGGTTGTACGCGTGTCGGTATCGCTGACCGCTTTCAGCCACCAGCATAGTTCGGGATGAATCAGCAAATCGTGACACCGCGCGGACAGAGGTTTCAGGTCCGTGACATTTACATGCTCGTTCGGACGACCCCGAGGGCTTGGTTTGCCGGAAATAGTTCGTCCGGTCAATTGCTCTTGAGCGAAGTCCGGGGAATTTGGGTCTGATTCAGGCTCGGCACTCCGCTCGACAGCGTCGAGGTGGCGATCCGATGAACCAGCGAGCAGAACTGACCCTGTGCCAGTTTGAGCAGCGACGGACCACGCACGGTGACGGTCGTATGTTGCGAGGTGAAGGTACAGATCACTGGTTCGGAGACAGGAGCAGTCGAATTCACTAGAGCAATCTTCATAGAGCTTGTCGGTCGAGATCGTACTGACAATGCCGGAACCAGCCGCGAGCATCGGCGGTGGTGATCGTCGCCAGGGCCGTCGCGATCGCTGCCTCCAAGGTCTCCTGCGTGCGGGCCTCGGCCTGACGTAACCACGTTTTGAGCGTGCTGAAGGCCTGCTCGATCGGATTGAAGTCCGGCGAATAGGCGGGCAGGAAGATCAGGTGGCAGCCGGCCGCTTCGATCATCTGGCGGATGTCGGCGCGCTTGTGGACGCTCAGGTTGTCGAGGATCACGATCTGACCCGGCCGAAGCTGCGGCACCAGCACGTGCCGGACATAGGCGGCGAAGGCGTCGCTGTTCATCGCTCCCTCCAGCACCATGGGGGCCTGGAGCCCATCCGGCGTGAGCGCCGCCACCAGCGTGGTGTTGTGGCGGTAGTTCCGCGGGGCCGAGCCAGCTGCCCGCTCCCGCTTCGGGGCACGGCCATAGCGGGGGGTCAGCGTGGTGTTGGCACTCGACTCATCCACGAAGACGAACTGGACGGGATCATGGACGGTCATGCGTTCCCGCCAGGTGGCTCGCGCGTCCTCGTCTCGTTCGGCGGCCACCACCGCTTTTTTTTCCAGGTCCAGCCCAACCGTTTGATGGCGCGATACATCGTGGTGGCACTGACCCAGACCCCAGTCGTCTCGGCCCACCACACGCGATGCTGCTCCAAGGTGGCGGCGGGATACGCCCGGAGTTGGGCCGTGAGCTGCGGCTCCTGCTCGGGTGGGATCTCCCGTCGCCGACCCGGCACTGGCTTCGGGGCCAACGTCCCCGTTTGCTGCTGCTGGCGGAGATAGCGCTCCACCGTCCGCAGCGAGATGCCGAAGACCTCGGCCACCTCCAGCCGTCGCCGCCCCGCCTGGACGGCCGCCACCACATGCTCCCGCAGATCGACAGAATAGGCACGCATCGGCTTCCCTCCGATGTCCCCCATGCCTACGGTGACACACCGTCAACGTCTAAGCAACCTGCTCTAAATGCACTGGGAGTCGATTGGTCTGGTCGAGTAATCGCCTGCACTCACGACCAGAGAGCGGACCTCTGATAGTGACGCTGGTTCGGGTTTGAGTCGCGCCGAGCGTGCAGCTAAAGCGTAAGTTTCCGAGCACTGGTGTCTTCACGGGTGCCGCAAGAATGGCCCAGACGACCACGGCAACCGCCAGGATCAGAATGATTCCGAGACAGCCAAAGGCTCCAGCGAGCGTTCCTTTCCTCATAGGTGATCTCCCCCCAAAGTAAGCACTGTTCGGAGGATGCGGAACAGGCGGCTTCACGCTCCCGATGCAACCGCATCGTCCTCTCACCCTATGTACTGGCAGGATTCGCGCCGGACGGGCTACGCGTGGGAATCATCGGGCAGTTCACGGTCACAGTTGGCGACATTCACATGCGACATGAAGGAAAGGCCGGATCGCGAAGATCCGACCTCATGAGCAAGCGCTGGGGCCCTGGTTACGCCAGCATCTCCATACCTGCCGCCTTGCAGTCTTCCAGATACTCATGCATCGGCTCGTCGGAGTCCATCACGGCCACCTGATCGGTCAGAATGCGGGAGAGGCCGATCTCCTTCAGGCGCTGCAGACCTTCGACGCGCTGCTGACCCGTCACCCCGCGCCAGCGAAGCAGTGTCGAGACCGGCATCGTGTTTGGATCCCGATCGATCTCTTCGCAGCGCTGGCGGATGGTCGGCATCCACTCCTCGATCTGATCGATTGAAGGTCCATCCAGGTTCAGTTCGTCGGCGAAGCGTGCCGCTAGTCGCCAAGTCACCTTCGGCCCATTGCCACCAACGATTAATGGCATGCGCGGCTGGCGAACGCTGCGCGGCTCGCTGGTCACATCGTCGACGTGCCAGGTTTCGCCATGCCAGGTGGTGCGTCCCGGTTGCTGCATGCGAGTGATGATCTCCAACGCCTCTTCAAGGAGCTTGAGGCGCTCGCGTCCGGATGGATAGCCGTAGCCGTAGCTGCGCCATTCCCACTCATTCCAACCAGCTCCGATGGCGATCTCGGCTCGACCGTTGCTAGCCACGTCAAGCGTCGCCATCATCTTGAACAGCAGCGCCGGGTTGCGCCACCCGGCACAGAGGACAGCCGAGCCGATCGTCACTTTTTCGGTGACCATTGCCAGTGCGGTCATATGTGGGAAGATCTCGAACGTTGGGAATTCGTTATTCACGCGCACGTTCTGCAGATGATCGGGTACCCAGAGTGACTCGTAGCCGAGCTTCTCGGCCAGGCGTGCCAGATCGAGCGTGCGATCCCAGGCTTTGCGCACGTCCCAGCCGGGGAAATCTCCCCCGGCGCCATTTGGAATGTAGAGTCCGACCCTCATTGACCCTCTTTCTATGCTTCAGACACCTTTGACCATCGCCGACTTCGACCATACCGCACATTCGTGCTAAATGGTGAGAGGAGGTCCAATCAATTCCATCCCATGAGCGCGCCAGATTTCTGGCTGTTGCGGTGGCATGGCATTCGCCTTCGTCACGATGCGGAAGAACGCCTCCATCGTTCCCGGAGGCGAAAAGGAGATGAGAATTCTACCGACACCGTTCGCCGACAAAGGCCCAGACGTGCGGCACCTTGCGGGGAGCGAGCAGTGAATCTCCCGGATCGAGCTCGATCCGTTGTTCGCCAACTTCCAGAACGAATTTACCCTCGAGCGCGTAGAACCACTCGTCCTGGTCGTGATGCAGGTGTCGAGGAGGTCCACCTTTCTGGCGGAACCTGTTTTCGACGATGAAGAATCCGTCGCTGTCGCTTGGAATCGCTTTGAAGTCGATCACACTGATGCCGAGTCCATGATGCTCCGCAAGCCGGTCTTCTCCGGCCGCGACGAACACCGGTGTACCGATCCCTGTTCTACCGCTGTTGCTGGACACGGGCGATCCCTTTCGCTGACTGCGTGGTCCGACGCGCTTCACATTGATGTAGTCCGCGGGTCACCGTTGACGTCGTGCGGGGAATCCATTGACGCGGCGACATTATCGCATGGCTGCAGAGGTTGAAGTGCCACACAATGACTTATTTCCTGGCTGCGATGGGCCGCTCGTGACTTCGAACATGGAGAAAGCCCGGTTGGAAGTCCCAACCAGGCTGCTGAATCAGACAAACAGGTGTGGTGCCACTCAGTTGGCTGGCACGTCCGGGTTCTGATCGACCGCACCACGCCATGAGCCGGTCTCGGTGCCGCGATGCTCGATGAACTCTTTGAACTGTTCGAGACTCTTCTGCAGCTGGCGGTCCATCAGACCGACCAGGTCGCCTGCCTTCTCGGTCATGCCCTCCGGCTCATAGGAGAGTTGAAGAGTGACGCGCGTCTTGGAGTCGTCAAGATAATGGAAGGTCACCACTCCAGCGTTCTCATCACCGGTCGTTGCTCGCCAGGCGATGCGTTTGTCCGGCATCTGCTCGGTGATTTTGGCCGTCCATTCCTGGTCCTGCCCGAAAATGGAGGCGGACCAGTGCAGTTGAGTGTCGTCGATCTGCCGTACGTGCTTGACACCGTCCATGAACTTCGGGAAGTCCTCGAACTGCGTCCACTGATTGTAGGCAACCCGCACCGGCACTCTCACTTCGATCGATTTTGAGGTTGTACTCATCGACGTGTCCTTTCTTATTCAAACGCGCATTCGGCCGCGTCGACATCGCACAGATCTTCAATGAAAGAACGGGTCCATCTGAGCGAAATTTCCGGCACATCCGGTGTGCTGGAACGTTGATTGCCCGACTTTCCCTATCGTCCTCGCGCACTCGGGAGAGACAAGTCGCGAACCCCGAGGACTAACCGCAGCGTCGGGAGTGCGTATGACTTCCACCTTGCTGCACGACCGGTGTTGCACCGTGCGTGATGTCTGATCCGAACGTCGAGGACCGGAACAATACTCGAATGAAGGAGGTGTTGATGACTCGCGGTCGGACCTACACGCTGACGCTGGTGGCGGCTGCAATCTACCTGCTGCTGACGTGGGCGTTTGCGGACGGTCTCTTCTATCAGAAGTGGTGGAATTCGTCCGACATCACCAACTCGGCAGTCTTCACCTACATGTTTCTCGCCTTGATCCTGGCGGCTGGGTTCTATCAGGCACAGCAGGTCTCGAATTTCGAGCTGCGGAATCCGGCGTCGAATCCTGTCGAAGATGACGGGCAGACGGACGATCCCCGCTTCTGGAAGCTCATTATGGGGAATGTCTACTGGTCGCTCCTGTGGCTGCCGATTCGTTTCTACGTTGGTCGTGAATGGTTGGCAGCCGGTGAGGAGAAACTGCGTTCAGGCGCCTGGGTCGGCGGTGGCACGGCACTCAAAGGTTTCTGGACACGCGCGATCACGATACCTCAGGCGGGCCAGCCACCCATTACCTACGGCTGGTATCGCGATGTGCTGCGCTACATGCTGGATCACCGCTGGTACACGTGGTTCGGACCGCTCATCGCCGTCGGAGAGACGCTGGTAGGTATCGGCTTGATCGTCGGAGCGCTGGTCGGCATTGCGGCTTTCTTCGGTACGTTGATGAACTTCACCTATCAGCTTGCTGGCAGCGCGAGTAGCAATCCGGTCCTGTTCGCCCTCTCGGTCTTCTTGATCCTCGCCTGGAAGGTCGCTGGCAATTGGGGATTCGATCATTGGCTGCTGCCTTCGCTCGGAGCACCCTGGAAAGCGGGTTCACTCTTCCGCGGCGGCGGGATTCGCCCTATGGAACCTGAACGTCGTGAGCCAGCATGAGGTTCAGTTGGGGTAGATAATCCGGATCACGTTGGGCGAGAAAGTTCGTCCGCTCTCCTGCCAGAGAAGGTAGGTGGCGCGATTCTGTCTGTTTCGACGATTCACTTGACGGCGAACCGAATTACTATCACAAACTGTTGTGAATGTTCCTTCCGTCTGGTTTGGTGAGTCTTCCCGCAGCTCCAATCCAGGGCGTCAAAGCTGAGAATTTGTGGCGGATCTGTGACGTAGACGCGCATTTGTGAAACAGGATTGACACGTTGCTCCCACTATCCTCGACCCAATCCGCGTGTATTGACTGGTGGATGTAAACGCGGTCATCAGGGAAGGCGGCGCCATGACCAATTCACATCTCGCGCGGTTGACACGGATCTCCATGTCGATCGTTGTCATGATTCTGGCAGTTGCATCCGCGCAGCCGCTGGCTGCATCCGCGGCCGACAACGAGCAGTGTACGCAGGATTCGACGCCCAATCTTCATGTACTGGTGATGGGAACCTCGCTTCGAGGTCCTTACGTTTTCGCTTCGGTTCGTACCGATGGGAGCGGAACGCCGTTTGGATCAGTTGTGTATCGCTCTGGTAGTGCGCGCCTCATGCGGATGGATATTCACAAGGCGTTCATTAAGGACGACGTGCAGACAACCTCCGCAGAGTCTAGCAACGCCACAACGGTCGGGGTTGGCTTACGGGGACTCGGTTACTTGCAGGGCGGTCAGGTCGTACGCGTTCATGTAGATATTCAGGACGTTCATTCCTTCCTTGGCAAGGATCTGATGCGAATTCGTTGGCGAAATCTGGACGACCACGAACTTGCCACCTCTCAGGTCGCTGAAGACGACTGCAACGCCACGTGGATTTACGACTCGGGCTGGTTCCCAGTGGCGCCTGTTCTCGTCTATCAGAGTCAGTTCAATTGGAAGCCATCATTCTAATGTGGTGAGAGAGTCGGATCGGGGACGAGAGTTGACGTCGGCGATCAGCATAGATCGCTGGAGAAGATGGGGGTTCCATGATCCATCGAATGCGTGTCGCGACACGTGTCTTGTTTGCCGCGATGGTCGTTATGGCACTCTTACCGTTCGGTGCGGCAGCAAGGGGTCCGTTGGATTTGTTCCCGGGTTTGCCGAACGGTGGGGGAGGGCTATTTGGAGGCGGCGGCCGAGTCGAAACCGCCGGAAACAATTTGTCCTTCCCGGTTATCTGGTCCGACGGCGTGACACTGCCGCTCAGGGGTACGTACGGGACGCCAGTCTTTGACGGGCGGTATGTTACTGATTCGAGCGGAACCAAGTGGTATGTGCAGCAGGATGCCGACAACACCTGGCAGGCGGAATCGGTCATTTCAACTGACGTCGTCAATGTTGACTGGGTCGATTGGGGAGACAATCTAGAAGCGCGATCCTGGCCTGATCGGTCACAGATTCGCGTTGAAACAACACTGTATCAAGATCTTGCCACTCCGATGACTGGGTTTACGATGCAGTCGCTTTCCGGAATCCGATCATCGGAAATCTGGGGAACCAATGGCGTTACCTACCCGAGCAACCAGGCAACGGTCTATTCGGGTGCGGCTCGACTTACCATTCAGAAGATCGATCCGGCATCGTCCACACTCACTTGGGACTCAACTTCGGGTCAATGGGTAGGGTCAGGCGTGCTCGGGACGTACTTCAACCGTACAGTAGCCGAGGCTGGTGACGGACCCGGATACTACTCGGCCGAGATCAA
Organism: uncultured Chloroflexia bacterium; assembly: GCA_963782955.1. Classification (GTDB taxonomy): domain Bacteria; phylum Chloroflexota; class Chloroflexia; order Thermomicrobiales; family Thermomicrobiaceae; genus CALAGB01. The sequence goes on from CAWALJ010000008.1 coordinate 677,604, forward strand.
CGGTTCTGGCAAGGTCGTGTACGGCTATAACTGGAATCTTCGAACACCTGGAATGTCGGACGGCGCCGGGACATATCGGATTACGTTCAGCCTCGACCCGAATTTTGCCGGACTGAACACGTTCCTTGACGCTTCGACGCAGATAGTGCCGAGTGCTGAAGGCGAAGTCACGACAGCCGCGGCAGGTGGCGGGATTGCCAAGGTTGATCCTACCAACAATCTCAGTTACATCGACGTCACCATCACTTCAACGTCTGGCGGCGGTAATGGTGGAAACGGTGGAAACGGTGGTAATGGCGGCAATGGCGGCAATGGCGGTAACGGCGGTAATGGTGGAAACATTGGCAACGGCGGACTTGGTCTGTTCACTGGCGGACAGTTTCTAGATCTTCTTCGCCGATTCTTTGGCACACGCTAATCTGCAACTCGAGCTCGTCGCATACCCCAGGCATGCGGCGAGCTCGTCCCTCCATTCGATTCCGCCAGGAAAACAACCAAACGGGACACATCGTTCCGACTCCCCACAGTTCTCCAAGACAAAATTGGATATCGCTTAAAGTCGTGCTACTTCCTGCCGCTGGCACCATGGCCCAGATCCACACATCGACATTCGTCGATGTCTCGATAAGTTCGATCTCGTTCACTGGCGTTTAGACGCATGGATCGATTCGACGGCTCTCACATGGGCGTGCACTGTGACAGTATTCGATAGTCAGGTCCACATCCGATCGGTGGATCTGGCATCGGTCGACGGGACCAAGACCGCTCCCTGCCTGAACTATGGGAACAGTTCAGGCAAATACCTGATGGTCTAGAACCTCTTCGAGGACGATGCCTTCTCAGTTGACATGTACATAGGTTGGCGTCGTTGAAACGAGGCTTCGCCCGCACTCCTGCCAGAGAAGGTAGGAAGTGGCTACCGCAGTGACCAGAGAAGCGGCACCCGAACCAAAGGCGCCAACGGTGGTGAGCGAGTCGAATCCGCCGAGATAGCCGACGAGCCACACGATGATGAGCGCAGCCGTGCCAGCGAAAAGCGCTCCCACGCGCTGATGGAGTCTATCGGGGATCGACAACAGTCCTATGGAGACCAGTATCGCGGCGAGATCCCCAGATGACATAACCGAGCACATCACTGGCGTAGGCCGCCGACCAGCGATCACTTGAGAACTGCAGCACCTGGAACGCCGCCACTGCGTCGGTAGGGGAGGTACGTTGCAGCTCTGCCAATCCGCGCACTATCGATATCTGGCTCCAGTAGCTCCAGAGGGTGAAGGGAGCGTAGGTGAGACCGATTAGCGGAATCATCACGCTCAGCGCAGGTCGGGAACGCCAGATGACCGCAGCCAGCGCGACCCAGAGCGGCACCTGAAGCAGCGCGATCGGCGCGACGATGACAAACGAGATCACCTGCCAGTCGTCATGGTGTTGGATGAAGCTCAATGTTGCGCTTGGCGTTGCCCCGGCGGGAGGGTTTGGTGCGATGAGCATCACCACGATCCAGGCGGCGGTCAGTGCCGCTACTGCGCCAGAACAGACAGCACCAATGAGAAAGAGCGAATGCTCGAGGCCGCTGCTGGTTCTTCCTCCCACCGCGAGACGGGCCTCGAGCGTCAGCCCTGGCCGCCGGTTGGTCCCCATCATTTCGTCCTATCCGGAGTTCGAGTTGTTCCCCCGCTTCGTTCGATTGGTGCTCCTGAAAATCAACAACCCACCTGCCGCTACGAGCAGGAGACCGCCGACGAGTGCCGCCGAGTCGTAGCTGACGAAACCGCTGATGTTGAGGATCAGCTCGAAGAAGAAGAACCCGGCAATGAAGAGGATGCCGCCGATAGCCATCAAACGGATTCCGGTGGAGCGCGCCTTCTCGTCATTGCTGAGACGCCCACTGAACCAGATGCCGAATCCGACGGCCATCGGGGCGATCAATGCCCATGCGTAGGCCCAGGTGGCATAAATATCGAACACCTGCTGGACCCAGAGGAGGAGACCGGTTGTTGTAACGATGCTCCCGGGAACCGCGAGCGTATGCGAACGGGGGTTGACGGCCGCGACCGCGAACATCACCAGCCCGGGAATGACGATGAACAGCGGCCAGGTGATCGAGAAGATATCGAAATCGAAGATGCCGCCCAGCAGAGCGAACGCGCCCAGCACAATCAGCAGCAGTCCAACGACGACGCGACCAACTCCGTTTGAGGATGTAGCGTTCATGGTGAAGCTCCGAATCCTGGCGGTTCTCGCGACGCATTGATTTGGCCGCGTCGCGAACGGCCTGTCCCCCATCAGTGTAGGAGGAGGGCTGCGACAGAACCGCCATCGTCTTGCGGACGAATATGTCAGCGTCGTAACAGAACGCCGCGTGGACTCGGGTGCGTCGTCGTTGATGGATTTGGGCGTCAGGCGGGACGGAGTGTCGTCTCCAGCGACGTCCAGGGCGCCTCCGCCAGACCCTGCAGCATGTCAGTTCGATCCGTGAAGGTGCGGCTGAGTCGGCGGCCCTCGAAGATGAGTCTGACCTCCGGTGGTTGGAACGGCCAGGGATCGACCGCAATCGTCTCACCGCCATCGGTCGGTGTCAGCGTGATCGAACCCTCGCCCGACGCTAGTGGAACCTGGTCAATGGTCATAGGATCGCTCATGCCCCAGCAGATGTTGAGCGACAGGCGATCCCAGAGGGCAACCAGCCGCTGATTGCGCCGGACGACCTCGTCGGTAGTGAAGCGAGCGTACCGTGGATCGTCCGCCAGGCTGGCCAGGAGCTTTCCTTGAAAGGCGTCTTGCTCCTCCAGGAATTTCACGGCCAGTCCGCCAGCGGCATTCGGATCGCCGCGAAAACGACCATAGAGATTGGTGCCGTGCAGCGAGACGAGCAACGCCGCGTAGCGACTGGTCAGCAGCGTCAGGTTGCCCGCGCGCGACCAGATCTGACGCAGATGCGTTTCGGGCGGGAGTTCGAGGAAGCTGTGCGGCATCCCCGTATCTGAATTGAATGATGGCTCCGGCTCCCAGCCCGTCCAGCCGATGTCGTGCTGCTCTGCCGCCAGGCAGACCGCTGCCCGTGGCTGGACCTGACCAAACCGGTCATTACCCCAGGCTTGTGCCATCTGGCCGGAAACCCAGGCATGGGTCGTCTGCGTGATCGCGATTGTTCCCTCTGGAGACTTCCGCAGCAGCATCGATCTTCTCCGATCTGGTCGAACGCGAGTGAGCGAATCAGGAGGCCTTGCGTACCGCATCGTGCGGCAGGATGGCGTGGACGCCCGAGACGCCGTTCACCACCTGGGTGACGTGCAGATCGACCGCGGCGCTGGCCACGCCGATGGCGTCGGAGCGCGAAAGCCCGAACTGCTCGCCGAGCAAGTCGAGCATGTCGTCGAGCGCGGCGGCCATGGCTTCGTCCAGATCTTCGTCGAAGCCGAAGGAGATCCAGCCCGCGTCGGTAAGCGCTCTCGGTGTCTTCAGCTTGAGATCCTCGCGCAGGGTGAAGCCGAGTTCAACGCGCTCGATCGGGCACTCGATACCCGTGCCGGAGACTTCCCCGTCCCCCTGCGCGGCGTGACCGTCACCCGTCGAGAAGAGCCCGCCCTCGACCGCGATGGGCAAAAACAGCTTGCTGCCGGGCAGCAGTTCCTTGCAGTCGATGTTGCCACCGGTGGCGCGCGGTGGTCGGGTGGAATGAACGCCCGGCTCTGCGGGTGGCATGCCCATCACGCCCATGAACGGTGAAATCGAAACCTCGATGCCCAGTTGGTTCCGTGCCGTGCGGGTTTCTCGGTCGATGGCCCAGACCAGCCGTTGTCCATGCTCGGCGATCCCGAGCCGTTTATTGAGCGGGCTCGGGGATCCCCCGGCTCCGGTCCAGCCCCATTCGCCGGGTTGAATGTCGATGATGTCGATCTCGAGCACCATGCCCGGCAGCGCTCCGCGCATCGCGATCGGACCACAAATGGCGTGACCGTTGTCGCGCCCCTCGACGCGTGGCTCGAACTTGCGGTGAGTGGACGGATCAGCCGTCAGCGGCACGACATTCCAACCAACGTCGAGCGTGCGGAACACGACGTGATCTCCGGAGTCGATTGTCAACACTGGTGGGTAGTCACGCGAGAAACTGCCGTGGAGCACACCGTCCACCGGTTCGAGCCTGAAGGTTGCCAACGCTCTGCCTGCCTTTCACTTTCATCAGTCCTTCGTGTGGCTCATCATACCCGCTTCTCCACCGGGGGCCAGTGTTCGCCACGAGCGTGACCTGCAGTTGACGGCAAGGTGAATGGCGCCCTAGAGTGACTTGAGATGATTCCGATCATCGCAAATGCAATGAACAAATGAGACGTCGATAGGAGCAGCAGACGATGGCCCAACTTGATGTTGCGATTCGCGGTGGTCGCATCGTGACCGGCAGCGCGGAGATGGACGCCGACATTGGCATCTCCGGCGATACGATCGTACAGATCGGCGGCGAATTCGAAGCCGCGCGAAACATCGACGCGAGTGGCATGCTGGTGCTGCCGGGAGTTATCGACGCGCACGTGCATCTGACTCAATCAGGCGGCAACCCGAACGCGAAGTACCGCTGGGTCGACGACTTCACCAGTGGAACCTCGGCCGCGTTGGCTGGTGGCGTGACCACTGTCGGTAACATGACCTTCCTGCGACCGGGCGAGCTTCCGCTCGACGGACTGGACCGTGAGGCGGAGATGGCCGATCAGATGGCCATCTCCGACGTCTTCCTGCACCCGGTCTTTGGCGAGACCACGCCCGAGGCGCTGGCGCAGATCCCGCAACTGCTGGAGAACGGCTGCAACACGATCAAGTACTTCATGTCGATGCCAGCCTTCGATGCGCAAGCCCAGGGCTACCTGGAAGCGACGCGCCTGGCCGGAGCGAACAATCTGATCACGATGATCCACTGTGAGGACTATCCGCTGCTGACGCTGGCAACCCAGCAACTAGTCGACGAGGGCAAACTCTCTCTGAAGCATTACCCGGAGTCGCGCCCGGTCATCTCGGAAGTGGTGGCGACGCAGCGCGCGGTGGCCTTTGCCGAGCAGACCGGTGCGCCGGTCTACGTGGTGCACCTGTCGTCAAAGCGCGCGCTCGAAGTGTGTGCCGAGGCGCAGTCACGCGGCGTGCCCGTCTACGTCGAGACCCGTCCGTTTTACCTGCACCTGACGCGCGAGCGGTTCGAGCAAGCGGACGGCCCGAAATACGTCGGCCAACCGCCGCTACGCGAGCAGCAGGACGTCGATGCTATCTGGAACGGGCTGCGGCAGGGGACGGTCAACACGGTCTGCACCGATCATGCGCCCTGGTCACTCGAAGCCAAGATGGCGCCGGACCACAATATCGCCAAGCTTCGCCCGGGGGCCGAAAACCTGCAGGTGATGTTGCCGATGCTGCATTCCGAGGGTGTGCTGAAGGGTCGAATTTCGCTCAATCGCATGGTCGAGGTCCTCTCGACCAACGAGGCCAAGCTCTTCGGACTCTTCCCGCGCAAGGGGACGATCGCCGTCGGTAGCCTGGCCGACATCGTGATTTTCGATCCCAACCTGACACGCACCATCGACGCGTCGATGCTGAAGTCCAATGCCGATCATTCGGTCTACGAGGGCTGGAGCGTCACCGGATGGCCACGGCTAACCATGCGGCGCGGCGAGGTCGTCTTCCAAGACGATGAAGTGATCGGTAAGCCGGGTTCGGGCGAAGTCGTGCGGCGTTCCGCCACGATGCAACTCTGATGGTAACCAGCAATCGAGCCGGAGGGAATGACGATGAGCTCTGAAACCATCTTCACCATGGATACCTCGAGCATCAAGTACGGGTTGGGCGCCACCCGCGAGGTCGGCTTCGACATGAGCAGCCATGGCGCCAAACGCGTCATGGTCGTGACCGATCCCCGCGTCGCCCAGACCGACACGGTCGCGATCGTACTCGACTCGCTCAAGTCCGAAGGGATCGAACCGGTTCTGTTTGACCGGGTGCGTGTCGAGCCGACCGACGTTTCCTTTAAGGAGGCGATCGACTTCGCCGTCGAACAGCAGGTTGATGGGTTTGTTGGGGTCGGTGGCGGTTCGAGCATGGACACGGCCAAGGCAGCCAACCTGTACAGTACCTATCCGGCCGACTTCTTGACCTACGTCAATGCCCCCATCGGTGGTGGTCAGCCGGTACCGGGACCGCTCAAACCGCTCGTTGCCGTTCCGACCACGGCCGGCACCGGTAGCGAGACGACCGGAGTGGCCATCTTTGACCTGACCGAGATGCACGTGAAGACCGGCATCGCGCACCGGGCCTTGCGGCCTGTGCTGGGCATCGTCGATCCGGCCAACACGCGCAGCCTGCCCAAGATGGTCGCCGCCTGCTCCGGGCTCGATGTGCTGAGCCACGCCATCGAATCGCTCACCGCGCTGCCGTACAGCCAGCGACCGGCGCCGGAGCATCCGCGCATGCGACCGGCCTACCAGGGCGCCAATCCGATCAGTGACATCTGGTCGTCGATGGCGATTCAGATGGTGGCGGAGAACCTGATCCCGGCCATCGAGGATCCCGATGACGAGCAGGCGCGTGGACAGATGCTGTTGGCCGCCGCGTTCGCCGGTATCGGCTTCGGCAATGCGGGAGTGCACTTACCTCACGGCATGTCCTACCCGGTCTCCGGCATGGTGACCGATTACATTCCGGAGGGCTATCCGCGCGATCATCCAATCGTGCCGCACGGTATGTCGGTGATCCTGAACGCGCCAGCCGTCTTCCGCTTCACCGCGCAGGCCAATCCGGAACGGCACCTGTATGCCGCCGGGCTGCTGGGTGTCGACGTTTCGTCCGCCTCCAAAGAGGATGCCGGACAGGTCCTCTCCGGCGCGCTGATCGACGTGATGTTGCGGACCGGCATGCCGAGTGGACTGCGGGCCATCGGGTTGGACGAAGAGGACGTCGACCAGTTGGTGGCCGGGACCTTGCCACAACATCGAGTGACCAAGCTGTCGCCGCGTCCCGCCGGAGAAGAGGAGCTGCGCAACCTGTTCCTCGATGCGATGGCATACTGGTAGATCGGGCGGCGTAGTGTCGCCAGAGATCGGCCGGGACGACCGTTCCGCTAGAGCATGCTGAGGAGAACCCTTGACGCTCGAATCTCAAGAGTCCTTTGTCGTTCAGGCGTCGCGTGAGCTCGTCTGGGCCTATACCAGTGACATGCGCAACTGGGCATCCAACATGCCTGGTTACCAGTCGTTCGAGCAATTGAACGAAAACGATTCCCGCTGGACTCTCCAGCTCAAGCTGGGGCCATTCAAGCGAACCGTACGCATGCTGGTGCACATTTCGGAGTGGGACGAGCCGCGCCACGTCTCATTCGATCTGCACGCCGAAACCGATCCGGTTAACGGCACCGGTGGGTTCGACGCCGAGGAATCGGGCGAGCATGCCACGTCCGTGACGCTGCGTTTGCGTATCGAATCCAGCGGACCAATGGCTGGCATGATGGAATCGATGGCGAAACCGGTGCTAGAGCGCATGCAGCGCGCGTTCGCTCTGGCGATGACCAGCGACATCGAGCGTCGCCAGCAGCCCGGCTAGTGGCCGCCTCTGGCGTCAAATCTCATCACCGAACGCTGGTCGAACGATCGGTTTGGCGTGGTGATTCGTGAGGAACGGGCCGACGATGAGCGCGCGCGACCAGTACGAGGTTTATCGGTCAACCGATCAGTCGCTCATGAATAAGGTGATGCTGCGGTCGCTGCGCAAGTCGGTGCTCAATCGGGCAGGCCAGATGCTCGGCATTGCCGAGAGCGACGTCTTCTCCGGCAATCCACAGGCCAGACTCTCCGTGCTGTTCGATTTCGCCCTGCACGACGTGCTTTCGCGCGGCAAGTCCGCGATCGAGCACTATCGCGACGACGTTGGTGGCGAGTCCGAGCTTGAGCGGGAACTCCTGAACGCCCACGCCATCGCCCGCACGTCCCTCTACCAGGTGATCGAGAAGCATCCGACGGACAACGTGGTTGTGCTGCGCGATCTGCTGCAACCCGAAGTCGACGTTCAGCTCACTGACGTCAACCTCGGCCGATCGGCTGTTCCCGGCATGCTCCTCTTTCTCCGCGGCGTGGTGACCGATGCCCTCACCTTTACCTCGGGTATGACGCTCGGTTTCCCGGCGACGAATGAACTATCTCTGCTGAACGACTTTCAGGCTCGGAGCGCTAAAGTCGATCTGCTACATGATGCGCGCCGGCGGTTCGTTCATTTCTTCAAGGAATATCAGGCGTACGGCCTGGAAACGCGCTACCAACAGGCTGGCGAGTGATCAGTCGATTCGCGGCGATGACCCGCCCGATCTGACACGTGATTCGCCCGCCGGTTCTCCACGACTCAGTTGAACGCTTGCTTCAGCTTCGTATCCGCCTGTTTGGCGATGGAACTGACCGTCTTCGCATCGATCTTGCCGGACGAGAGGAAGGCAATCGACACCAGATACTGGTTTTCACGCATGTAGATGACGCCCATGTTGGTCGCAGTCGACCCTTCTCGGCTGATTTGGACCGCGACCATGCCCTCGCCAATCGCGTTGGACTTGAGGCTCGATAGCTTCCAGCCGACCTTGTTACCACTGTTGTCGGTCTCTTCCCAGTTCGAGCATTTGAGGGCCGACTTGATTTCGCTCAGCAGTTCGGTCGTATCGCCGGTCGAGGCGTAGCGGTTGAGTTGCTCGGCGACGTACGGTCCGGTTGCCCCCTGCGTCATGATCGTCGCTGACTGTGAGACGGACGACTCGGCGATGAGATACCCGGGTGCGAAGGCGGCGTTGCATGGGTCGTTGGGTGTCGAGAGAGGAATCCCGGTTGGTACGAAATGCCAGCCAGGCATATCCTCCAGCGTCAGTAGCGGGGCTGTCATGTCGGAGAGAATCGGCGCAAGGTCGACCTGTGCCCCCGTAGTCGCCTGCGCGCCGGACACCCTGGTATTGGTTGCCTGCTTACCGTTCGACGTCGGTGAGGGGTTCGAGTGGCCACCGCAGGCGCTCAGGAGAAACACGAAGATCGGCAGGACTCCGAATAGCCGGCGCATGGCCGTGCTCCTCTTGACTCATCGTCTATATCGCCAACGCCAATTTGGAGAATCATGCACCCTTTGGCGACGGAGTCAAGCGGCACCTTGCGAATGAGTTACCTGCCTATCTCGGTCTCCTCGAACCTGGGGAAGCGAAGCTTGACAGCGCTGCCCGGCAAGCCGCCATAGCCGATGTCCATGGCATCGTCGGGTGTGATCGTCTCCCCGGCCATGGCCATGGGGAGATAGAGGTCTCCGAGCGTATTGCCGACCCACATGCGCGGTGACGCTACGTTGATGATGTGCACCTGGCCCGCCCGTGCGACCCAGCCCATGCTGCCGCGGGTCGGCGCTCCTCGGTGGACCATTCGCGCGCCAATTGGCTCCAGCGCGCGCTCAATCGGGTCCAGCGGATCGATGACGTTACCACCGCCAATGAGCAGTAGGTCGGCTCCTTGATCGAGCAATCCACGCAGCGCTTCGGCCACTTCGTTCGGGTCTGGCGCAACGTAGCGGAATCCCAGCAAACTGGCTCCGTACCAGACCATCTTGCGTTGGATGGCGGATTCGAACCGCTGGCGCTGTTCGTCAGTTACGCTGTCCAGCGCCAGCACGCCAACACGTCTCAATTGGAATGGCTTGACCTGGAGGAGTGGGCCGCTTGCGTCACGACACAGTTGCTCCACGGCCGAGATGCGCGTTTCTGGGATCGCGATGGGAGTGATCTTGGCGCTGGCGATTGGCGTTCCTGCCGTGACCGGTTGGCGATCGATCATGGTGTAGACCGTGACATCTCGCACCTGGTTGATGGCTCGCAGGAGCAGAGGGTCGACGCGCAGTAATCCTGTGCGCTGGGCCACCAGATCCACGCGGCTTTGTGCCGGAGCAAGCACCTGAACGCCGTCTCCGCCAACCGCGTTGGCGACGCGCACCGCTCCCACGTCTTCGTGCAGATCGCCCGGCTCCATTTCAAGCAGGTGCACTTCTCCTGGTGCAGCGGAGGGAAATCGTTCGATGGCCGAGGCGTCTAACAGGGTGCCCTTGGTGACCAACACTTGACCGTTGCAGTCGAGCACATCGTGCGTCACGGCGGAGCCAACGTAAGTGGAGTTCACCTCGGTCGTTTGCAACGCATGCGCTCGTGCCATCGCGATCTCCTCGCCGTATGTTTCAAATTTCTCGATACCAGCCGCCAGCCTAGTGTGCGTCGGGGGTGACGGTCAAGTACGTGAGGTTCCCCACCTGAAAGGATCGCAGCATAAACACACGGGTCCCGGTAACTCCGGGACCCGCAAGGTGTATGGCGCTTATTCCAGCTCTCCGCGCTCGCTCGACCTGCAGACTCTTCGTTTACTACTCAGTGGCCTTCTTAACAATGTCGGCGAATTGGTCTTCGGTGAATGCGCGCATCGTGACGCTGCGGACGTTACCAAGCTGCCCGACTTTCAAGATCAACGCTGAAATGGTCTCATCGTCCGGCGCCTCGACACGCGTTGTCATGTCGTATTGCCCCATGGTGTAGAAGAAGCCATGCACCTGGCAACCCATCTCCTTCGCCATGTTCTTAAATGCTTGAGCGCGGCCCAGGCTTTCGGTAGCCTTCTGTGCCCCCTGATCAGTCCAGGATATCAACGCAATGTATTCTGGCATCTCGACTTCCCATTCTGGCGGATCATTCCGCCTTGATCGGAGGCTGTCGTATGCGAGCGCGAGAGTCACCACCATCATACGCTGCTCGATGCGAATCACGCACGGTCAAATTCCCATCAACAGTGGCGGTGCGAAAGTGACCCGATGCGATGGCCTGGGCATGGGGTCGTGAGCCGTCCCGACATCGAGGGGACGGCCCGCAAGTCGGGACGTGCGCGTCAGAGACCGGTCGCCTGCCGAATTGCCAGACCATGCCGTTCAATCTCACCGATCGCAATCGCCACAATCAGTTCGGCGGCGGTCTGGGCGTCTGCCCCGGGCGTCACGACGGCAGTCCGGTCGAGACCTTCTTCGGTGAGGAAACGGTAGGTCGCCGCCGCAACTGGAGCGTTCCATTTCAGCAAATCGATTACCGTTTCTCGAGAGACTCCCGCCGCTTCCAGTGCGTGACGGGCATTAATTGCGTTTAACTTCTCGACTGGCAATGGGGGATGCGGCGTTCCCATCGCGACGTCGCGGATCATATTGGCGATGATCGTGTAGTTGGAGGCGATGTGATGTGCCTGCACAGCGACTGTCCAGCCGGTATCGGGGCAGTGGGCTTGCCATTGATTGACATTGCAGCGCTCAAGCGTTTCGATCAGTTGCGCATTTTCATGTTCGAATTGCCACGCCAGGGCGCGCGCCCTGGCGCTTGTTGCGCCATCACGCGAGGGTTCAGGGCGACTCCCTTCCTCGCCGTGAAAGGTATCGACGTGGTGCTTGGCGTGGATTGCCAGCATCTTCTCCATGTCTGGTTCGGCGCCAGGCGGGAAGGCCGCGCCCAACTCTCGCAGGAAGTCGAGCATGTCGGCGGAAACGGTTAGTAGCATCTTGCTGCGCTCGGGGCTGACATTCTCAAAACGGTGCGGGACTCCGGCCGGTGCATGCACGATCGAGCCTGGAGATCCACGAAAGACGGTGACCCCGTCTCGGGTGCGCTGCGTGAAGAGCACCTCGCCTGACAGGACGTAGAAACTCTCGTTGCTCGGGTGTGCATGCAGTGGCGGTCCGCCGCCCGGTGCTACCGAACCAACGAGCACGGCGTACTCTCCCGCGGTCGCTTCGCCAGAGATTTTGACACGGAACTCCTCGTCGAAGATCCGAATCTGCTCTCCCTCGTCAGGAAGCAGGCAGACACATTCTGTCAGTGGAACCGTTTGGGTGGCCATGGACGTTTCCTTCACTCTCGTTAAGTTGGACACTAGCTCGATGCGGTCAGTTCACGCGCGGATTTGCCGGGCGGAGCGAATTCGATCCCATATTTCGGGCCGAGCTCACGCAGTCGTGCAGGGTCCGGTGGTCCTACACGACCACCTGGGAGATCCATTGACTCTGCCGGTCTTCCCAGCTCTTTGAAGAAGTTCTCCAGTCCCGCCGGTGAGAAGATGATGAGCATCTCAGCCTCGTCTGACTCTGCCTGGAACGTGTGCCAGCCGCCTGGCGTCGTTCGCACGAAGTCTCCCGCTTCCGCGATGAATTCATCCTCTCCCGCCCAGAAGTGGACTTGACCACGCACAATGTAGAAATCTTCGGGACCATGGCGATGTGCGGCTGGCGGCGCAAATCCCTTCGAGATTACGACCCGTTGCAGTGAATAGCGGCCCTCGCTCATTTCGGTTGACCCCAAAAACGTGAAGACCCCACTCCCATACCAGATCGAGTTATCGACACCGGGACGGACCAGATTTGGCCCGGACGTATCGCTCATCGGCCCTATCGAGGTGACCATGCTGGCTTCCTTTCGCGTGTCGGATGTCGAATTCAGTTCACCGTACGGCTGTTTTCAGTTTCGTCAGTTCGTGATCGCGACTCCAGACGCAATCCACACAAGTGCCACGCAAGTGCCCACGCGAGTGGTCACGCACTGATTGGAAAGTGCATGTGCCTCAAATGCCCAAATAGTGCGTTACACTGGGTATACGTGAGTAGTAAACGTTTGACGTGAGGGTCCTGAACGTGACTGGGCCGTCTCCGAGCTTCGGTGCATTGCTGAAGCACTATCGCACCTCTGCTGGTCTGACTCAGGAGGAGCTAGCGGAACGCTCCGGCCTGAGCGCGCGGGGAATCAGCGACCTGGAGCGCGGTGCCCGCGAGCGTCCGCACCGTGACACGCTCGATCTGCTGATCCAAGCACTTGACCTCGATACGGATCAACGAGCCACTCTCGTTCGCGCCGCACGACCCTTAGTACCGACATCGTCGTCGCCCGATTCCACCCAGCCGCCAAACAATCTGCCCCGACCGATGACCTCCTTAATCGGGCGGGCGAACGACGTTGACACGCTAGTGGATCTGCTCCGGCGCGGCTCAGTAAGGTTGCTGACCCTCACTGGACCAGGAGGCGTGGGTAAGACACGGCTCGCCGTGCAGGTAGCAAGTGGTGCCAGTTCCAGCTTTCGCGACGGCGTCTGTTTCGTTTCACTCGCGGCCCTGCGCGATCCGCGCATCGTCGAGGCCACCATCGTGAACGCATTCGGTTTGACCGAATCAACACAGGAACCGGCTGTTGAGCGAATCCGAGTCCACCTGGCGCAAAAGCGCGTGCTGCTTGTGATCGATAACTTCGAGCATCTACTTGATGCCGTGCCAGTCGTCAATGAGCTGCTGAGCTGCTGCCCGGGTTTGACCGTGCTCGCGACGAGCCGAACGCTGCTGCGTCTCTCGGGCGAGCATGTCTACGCGGTGGCGCCTTTGTCGTTGCCAGGTGAACAGGATGCGACCGACCTGGAGCGGGTATTTCAATCTCCGGCGGCGTCCCTGTTCATCGAACGACGCTCCAGTGTCATTCCGCTGGTGGCCCTGACAAACCGCGATGCACCCGTTATCGCTGCCATCTGCAAGCGTCTTGATGGTCTGCCCCTGGCCATTGAGCTGGCGGCGGCGCGGAGTCGTCATCTGAGTCTCATCGAACTCTCGGAGCGCCTGCAGCACCGCTTGCCGCTTCTCACTGCTGGACCGCGTGATCTACCGGACCGCCAGCAGACATTGCGTTCTGCCATCGGCTGGAGCTATGACCTATTGACGGACAACCAGCAGCGACTTCTCCGCTGGCTATCCGTCTTCGTGGGAGGCTGGACGCTGACGGCCGCCGAAGAGCTCGTGGCAGGGATGTCCGATGACCAACGAGAGGTCGTGCCCGATCTCGGTGATCTGGTGGATAGCAGCCTGATTCGTGTCGTCGTGTCGGAGACCGGTGCTACGCGTTACCAGATGCTCGAGACGATTCGGGAGTTTGCCGAGGAGCAGCTTATCGAATCTGGCGAGCGGGATGCTGCCGCTCGGCAACAGGCCCTGGTGATGCAGTCATTCAGCGAGCGAGCTGAGCGTGGGCTGCAAAGTGGCGAACGGACTTCATGGTCACGCGCATCGGTGGACGAGTTGGACAACGTGCGCGCCGCGCTCCGCTGGGCACTCGATCATGCTGAGCTCGAGCTTGCGCTCTCGATCGTCGGGAACCTGGACTGGTTCTGGGACGCTGTGGCCCGCGATCGTGAAGGGTGGTATTGGTGTCTGGTGGCGTTGGATCAACCGGGCATTGACCAGCATGGATTGGCTTATGCTCGGGCACTTTCCACCGCTGGCGCCATCGCCTGGAACATCGGCGATTTCACCCGTTCAGCGGACCTGCTGATCAAGTCAGTCAATCTGCTGAGTCAGCTCTCCGACAAACGCAGTCTGGGACAGGCACTGGCTAATCTGGGCTTGACTCAGCTCTATCTGGGGGATGTTCACAGCGCGCGTCAGTCGCTGCTGCAAGCGGTCGCGTTGTTCGGTGCGGTCGGCGATCCATGGGGGCTGGCCATGGCGCAGTTCGCCCTTGGCGAGGTGCTGGCGCGCTCCGATCTTGACGCAGCGCGAGCGTCGTATGACAAGAGTCTCGACCTGTTTCGGTCGATTGGTGAGCCGTGGGGCATGGCCCATGCCATTGCCGGGCTGGGCGGCGTCGCCATGCGAAATCACGAGTTCGAGCGGGCGCGACAGTTGATGGAGGAAGCACTGGAGATCCGCCGGTCGATTGGCAATAAGGGGGCGATTGCGGTGTCCGCCACGAGCCTGGGCGAGCTTGCCCGGCGCATGGGCGCGCTGGATCAATCGGAGGAGCTGCTGCGAGAAGGATTGGACCGTTTTCGCGACCTCGCTGATGGCGAGCACGTCGCCTGGACGCTCTATAACCTCGGGCTCGTCGCGTTGCGACGTGGGCACGTAGATGACGCGGCGAACGCGCTCGGCGAATGCTTGCAGTTGCGAACGGCACAGGGTAACGCGTTGGAGATTGCCAAGACGCTGGGGGCTGTGGCGCATTTGGCGCGGTTGCGGTGTGATGATGTCCGCGCCGCGCAACTCTGGGGCACGATTCAGGCGCTCCGAGGTGCATCGGTCATGGAGGCCGCGCCCACCGACGAAATGGATCGCGAGTGCGACGAGATCGATCTGCTTCGGGCCGCGTTGGGCGGGCCAGAGGCTGAGCGGGAGCTAATGTCCGGGCGACAGCGAACGCTCGACGACGCGCTCCACCTTGCGCATCAGGTTCTCGGCATCGCCGGACGCCGAGATTGACGAGCCAGGGATGCGCGGCGCTCGTCAGCAATCGTAGAAGTCCCGAGCCTTGACAGTCAACTACATTGACTAATCGCCACGTCTCGGCTAACCTGTTGCCATGAGCTACCGAGAATATGCCAATGACATCGTTCTACCCGCACTGCTCCGAGCGGCACGCGGCGCCTATTCGGAAGCAATCCGAACTCGATTGAGGGAAGCCGGATGCGATGACATGCCACGAAATGGCCCCTACGTTCTTGGTGGGTTGGCCAACCACGGTGGCGAACTCGAGGGGCTGATTCACGATCTCAGCATCTCGAAGCAGGCGGCGAGTCAACTCGTCGATGTGCTTGTGGTGCGTGGCTACCTGGATCGTCACATTAATCCAGAAGATCGGCGGCGTCTGATCATTCAGCTCACCGATCGAGGGCGTGCCGCCGCGCAAGCGGTACGATGCGGCGTGGAGGACGTCGATGCACGGCTCGCGAATCGGCTGACAGCGGACGAATTGGAGCACATGTGCATCGGACTGGCGACGCTGGCAGAGATTCGAGACGAGATCAAGCGCGACGGCTAATCCATCTCATCACGATGCCCATGAACTTCACGCGGCCGACTCGAGATCTCTCGTGTCGTGCGCCGCGCGAACGACGGGTTGTTCCTATGCGGATCGTTCCGATCGATCAAGAGCATAGTCATGGTCGGTGCCATTGAGTGCCTGAATGGGAAAGAGGACTGATGACCGCAGCAGCGCGACGCAGACCCATCCATCTGGTCGGAAGCATTCCGCTCGCCGATGCCGAAGAGGTTTTTCGGACGACCAGCTCGATTCTTGGCGGTGAGGCCAGGCGGCTGCCCGATGGCGAGACCGGCGTGCGCACGAACTGGATCGCCTGGCAAGCGGCCGTTTTCGAGCAGAATCCAGTGCTCGAGCGGGTGAACGTGACCGACAAAGAGTACGGCTCACTGCTTATTTACCGGCTTCGGTCGGGAAAAAGCGCGGAGGATGTCGAATTCGAGAATCTTGGCTACGCCGCTGCGGCGCTCCAGTCCTACGCAACGTTTGCCCGTCTCAAGCAGGATGGTGTCATCGATCAAAGCACCCGCTTTCAGGTTTGTCTGCCAACTCCGCTCGCTCCGGTAACCGGGTTCGTCTCTCAGCAGGATCGTGCCGCGGTTGAACCGGCCTACGAACGACGCATGCTCGCTGAGCTCGCGCAGATCTGCGACACGATTCCGCACGATCAGCTGGCGATCCAGTGGGATACCGCGATCGAGTTCGGAATCCTGGAAGGTGTCATGCCGACACATCTTCGTGAGCCGGAACAAGAGATCGTCGAGCGGCTGATTGCGCTTGGCGACCGAGTTCCGCCAGATGTCGAGCTTGGCTATCACCTGTGCTATGGCGATGCGGGACACCGGCACTTCGTGCAACCACAGGACACCGCCAAGCTGGTGACGGTGGCGAACCGGGTTAGCACGGGTGTGACCCGTGCCATCAACTGGATTCACCTGCCGGTGCCGCGCGACCGTGATGACGTCAACTACTACGCGCCGTTGAGCGACCTAAAACTGAAGCCGGAGACCGAGCTCTATCTTGGTTTGGTGCATATGACTGACGGCCTCGATGGCACGCGCCGCAGAATCTCAGCGGCATCCCAGGCCGTTGCGGACTTCGGCATTGCCACCGAGTGCGGCTTCGGGCGCCGCCCGGCGGAGTCGGTGCCGCCACTGTTAACCCTGCATCGCGAGGCTGCCGAAGTCTGATCCACGTGCCCAAGGTGGCAAGCAGCGATCCATGCTCCGATCGGGATCGCGTATCCTGCGCATGCGCGATCCAGCTTCCTCACCCCTTGCCGTGTCCACACGATGCTTCACTCATTGGAGCATCGAGATGCATCGGTGCGCCTGCGAGTTGGGATAGTCAATCGCATGACGCACTCGAATTGTGTGCTTGGCTTGAGGATTTCGTCAGTGGTGTGTTTGCGTCGAGTGACATGCGGGTGCCTCGTAGTCACTCAGTTCGGTGGGGACCCATTGGTCGTCACGGAGATCCGCCCGGCAGCCGTCTTTCCGCAATGAAGTCAAGACCGTGGAGCGCGGTGGATCCTTGAACTCGCTCAGGCGACGAGATCGGGCCAAATGGTCATGATGACCCGTTCAGCGTCGTGGCGGATCAGCAACTCGGTGGTTGCCACCGGTCCCGTCAGCAGGCGCGGTACCAGTGTGCGCAGCACGTCGACGTCCGCCTGAACTGGATAGGCCTGCTCGGCGGCATAGCGTTCGAGCAGCGCCGGCGGGAAGTTCCCGGTATTCACGATGACGGTGTCCACCCTTCGACCGAGGTACTTGTGGATTTCGCGCACGTAGTCGGACGCGGCATAGCCGTCGGTCTCGCCGTGCTTGGTCATCACGTTGCAGATGTAGATGATCTCACCGTCGCAGGCCCGAATGGCATTGGCGATCCCGTCGACGAGCAGGCAGGGAATGATGCTGGTGTAGAGGTCGCCGGGCCCGATAAGAACCTTATCGGCCCGTTCGAGCGCCTTGCGTGCTCGCGGCGTGGCACACGCACCCGGCTTCAGAAACACCCGCTCTATCGGCAGTACCGGACGCTCTCCTGGAATGTCGATGGCCGATTCTCCGACGATAACGGTCCCATCGTTCAATTCGGCACAGAGCGTAGCTTCATCGAGCGTAACCGGGATCACGTGACCGACTGTGTTGAGAATCTCCTCGGCGTCGTCAAGCGCACCGATCAGATCCTGTGTATTCAAGTCGAGCAGTGCGTGCAGAATGAGGTTGCCCAGCGAATGACCGCCGATGCTGCCGTTCTCCGACTCTGGAAAGCGGTAGCTGAAGATGTCACCCCACAACTTTCGTGAACGTGAGAGGGCCACAAGCGCCTGTCGCAGGTCGCCGAGCGGAAGCGGCTGGCCGAACTCGTCGATCAACCGGCGAGATGATCCCCCGGAATCCATCATGGTCACGATGGCCGAAAGATTGGTCACGACCTTCTTAAGCTCGGACAGCATCGTGAAGGATCCCGTACCGCCGCCAATGCTGGCTACCCGCTCATTGATCTCGCGTCGCATCAGGCCCTTCAACGCACCCTCCTCTTGTCTCGCCGCCCACATCCTTACTTTATGCTCGCGACACGCGTTCGGCAGCAGTCTTTTGGTCACGATTTGTCGCGTCGAGTGTGTCGGAGTCGGTATCGCCCTTGCCCCGACGGACGATGATCCGCAGCGTGTCGGGAATCTCGAACAAGGCCGGAGCAGGATCGTCGAAGGCGAGCACAGCCCATTCGGCGGGCGGCCGAATGCTGCTGAGGTACTGCAGTATCCCCATTCGTTTGGCGCGGATCTCCTTCAGTACGGTTGGGAGGTCCGTCAACCCGCGCACCCATCGAACTCCGAGCGTCGCGCGAGGTTCCGTCAACGGCTGGCCGAAGACTTGCATCCAGAGGAGGTACGGAAAGTCGACTCCCGCTCGGCGACCCAAGGTGTGCCAGCCCCATACCCGTGGATTGACGTCGAGCAGTTTGAGTTGGTTGTCACGCGGGTCGCGCTTGAACTCGACCTCCACCAGTCCGGTGTAGTTCATGGCGCGAATCAACCGCCGGGATTTCCGCTCTACCTCTTCATCGCTGATCGTTTCAACGAAGGTGCTGGCACGGCCGAAATCCATCGGATATTGGCGGGTTCGTTGCGCCGTCACTGAGGCGAGAACGCGACCGTTGTCAGCCAGCGCTGCGTAAGAAAGCTGCGTCTGTCCGCCTCCTGGAATGATCTCCTGTACCATGACCGCCTCTGGGGTGGCGTGCGCGCAGGCGGCGTCATATTTAGCGATGAGATCGGTCGAGGAGTTGACCTGCCATGCTTTGGCAATGGTGAAGTGATTGAGCGTGATCTTGTATGCCGGTTTCAAGATCGCCGGATAGACCGCGTCGAGCGCCGCCAGTTCGTCGCTGCTCGTCGGGTACCAGGTTCGCGGATGCTCGATATCGAGATCGTCAGCCAGCTGATTGGTCAACCGCTTGTCATACGCCCAGCGAAAGACGTCCCATGGCGGAGTGGTCAAGGTGAAGTAGCGTGATAGGGTAGCGTGTCGTCGCGCAACAAAGGCGGCAGTCTCGTCCCCGGTGGGGATCAGTGCCCATCCATTGAGCCCGTTTTCGTGACAGAGGTCGAGCAAGAATTGCTGGCGTCCATCGTCATCGGACTCGGGCCAATTCGAAGCTGCGTCGAGCGTAGCGAGAGCTGGCGGCGAGTCCGTGCTCGTCTTTCAGCACCCAGACCGGAATACCATGCCGCCCCAGGCTGCGTACGACCCCCAACCCTCGATAGTCGCCGCCGATGACCAACGCTCCGGTCATAGGCGTCAACTGATGTCGTTCGATGATATCTGGCAGCCCGCCGGGACCCATATGAGCCGAATCGGCGGAGTACGCAATTGGCTCGAGCATCGAACGTCTCACCGAACGACCTTGATCCCTGGCTTCATCTTGCGCGCCAGACCTTTTGTCGTGAACCACGTACCGGACACGAAGCGCATGACCGGCCCGAAGCTGACTGCCGACGCGGCACCGACGAAGTGGAGACCTGGCACGGTCGACTCGAAGCCGTCGCGCAACGTTGGGTAGCCATTCTGATGGACGACGTTCGCGATGATCTCGCGATCCAGGAATTCGAAGCAATTCACGTTGATGGCGTAGCCGGTCGAAAGCAGGATGTGGTCAACCACCCGCTCGCTTCCGTCGCTCAGCTTCAGCGTAACGCCTCCCTCGTGTGGAGTCCCGCTGAGAACTTTGCGACCCGTTGTTATCGGCACGTTCGCCAGACGCGGCACCAGCCACCCGGCGCCAGCGGGGCGAATCGAGCGATAGGCGATCGGTTCCTGCCAGGTTTTCGGCAGACGACGGAACAGCTCCGGTGTAGCGACGATCCAGCTCAGCCCGGGAGGCCCGACGTCGGTCGGAGCGTAGAGCATGTGCTGCACGCGGACCGGCAGACTGTGCAGGCGAGCGCTGCGTGACAGCCAGCGAACCTCAGCTGCGCGGGCGATTACCTCGACGTCGGCGCCTGATTCATGGAGGATCGCCGCCGATTCGAGCGCGCTCTGGCCGCTTCCGATCACGACGACGCGTTTGCCGTCGAAGACGCTCAGATCGTCATGTTCGATCGCGTGTGTGACGTGCTCGGGCCCCAGGTTGGCGAAGACCTCGGGACGTCGCGGGAACCGGTCGAGCCCGGTCGCCACGATCACCCGGGTGGCCCGCATCACGTCGCCGTCCTGCAATGTCAGGTCAAATCCGTGGTTGCTTCGCGAAACGTGCATGACCCGCCGATTGTCAAGATCCGGTACTGCCTTGCTCTGAAACCAACGGCCATAATCGATGAAGTCGGTCAGCGGCGTGGGCTTCGGCACCTGCTTGCCCTTCGCCGCTTCATATGCGTCGATGGTCAGCGGACCATGCAGCGCGCCGATGTTCGAAGCGTCGCGGGAGGAACGCAGGAACATCCCCTTGGGCATGTTCTGCTCCCAGAAGCTCATCGCTTCGCCGAACACGTAGACGTCGAATCCCTCATCACGCAGTCGGTTGGCGGCGGCGAGTCCGTAAGGACCGGCTCCGATAACGACGAACTGATGTATTTTGTCAGGCATTAGGCCGAACCCTCCTACTTCACGTCCATCAGTCAGTGGTGGACAGCGCAGCGGCCACGGAGCATCGGTCTTCGCAAATTCGCTCACGGCTCGCCAGAACGTCTACACACACCGTACAGCACATATTGGCTAGTACACGAGGGACAGGAGTACTAGCAAACCTAGTCATATGGACTACCTGAAGGAACCGTCTTCACTCTGCTGACGCTCGAGTCTCGAAGAAACAAGAAACCTGCGCGATCAACGCGCAGGTTTGGTAGTGACGATTCTGGTCGGGGGTCTTACATCCATCTGGCGGAGTTGATTGCGGAACGTCCGTTCTGGCCCACTACGGGAAAAGATGGGCAGACCCTGTGTCTGCCCGTATTCACGCAGTTGGACTTCAGTGCAACCGGCTTCAGACCGCCGCCAGTGCCTGGTCGAGATCGGCGATCAGGTCTTCAGGATTCTCGATGCCGACCGACATGCGAACGAGTGACTCGCTGATGCCGAAGCTCAGCTTGTCATCGGCGCTCACATCGCAGTGCGTCATCGAGAAGGGATGTTCCGCCAACGACTCGGTACCGCCGAGGCTGACCGCAAGCTTGACGATCTTGAGCGCGTCAAGGAAGCGGAAGGCTTCCGCTTCTCCGCCCTTGATATCGAATGAGATCATCGACCCCGCGCCAAGACATTGTTTGCGATAGACGTCGTATCCCGTATCACCTTCATTCAGAAAGCCGAGATAGTAAACGTGCGCCACCTTCGGATGTTCCACCAGAAACTTCGCGATGTGCGTCGCTACCCTGGTTTGAGCCTCCATACGAATCTTGAGTGTCTCGAGACTGCGCAGGATGAGCCATCCCGTCCAGGCATCAGCCATCGTTCCCAGGAAGGTGCGCATCGCGCGAACGCGCTTGATCAAATCGACCGAACCGAGGCAGGCCCCGGCCAGCAGGTCGCTGTGGCCACCGATGTACTTCGTGGCGGAATAGAGGACTAGGTCGGCGCCGTGCTTGATCGGATGCTGGTAGATGGGACCCAGGAAGGTGTTGTCGACCGCGAGCACCACGCGGCGCTCGGGCGTCGAATACTCGTCTGCGATTTCCGAGCACATCGCGATGTCGATGAGGGCATTGGTCGGGTTGCCAGGCGTTTCGATATAGATCATGGCCAGACGGCCGCTGGCGCCGTGCGCCTTCAAGCGGTCCTCAATCGTCTGGCGCGTATCCCTGGAACCGAACTCGACCTGCGTGACACCAAACTCGGACAGGACGTGACGGATGAAGTGGTCGGTTCCACCGTAGAGCGGATTGCTGTGGAGCAACACGTCACCCGGCCTCAGAAACGAGAGGAGCGTGGTGGTGATGGCGGCCATGCCGCTCGCGAAGACGGTGCCGGCCTCCGCTTCGTCCCACAACGTGAGCCGATCCTCGACGATCTCCAGGTTCGGGTTGTTGATGCGACCATAGATCAGACCAAGTTCCTCGTTCGGACCTTGCTCACGCAACCCATAGGCCGCCGAGAAGAACGACTTACCGTCGGCAGCCTTCTTGAAGACGAAGGTTGACGTCTGAAAGATCGGCGGTTTGAGGGCTCCCTCCGACCACTCCGGGTGGTAGCCGTATCCCATCATCAAGGTCTCGGGATTGAGTGATTTGTCGCCGAGATATCCCTCGGCCTTACGCCTGGTCATACGTCTCTCCGTCTCGCTAGATCGTCCGCTCAACCGTCTCGGTCCGTCACGTTACGAGTATTCAGGTTCTCCGAACTCAGCGCAATTCTTGAACCGTACGAGAGTCGTTACAAAATCTCATTGTGTTGGCTCCGACACTCGAATTGCGCGGCCCTTGCGCGGTCTTCTGCGTCATCAACCCATCAAATCGAGAGCCAGGCGCAACACCACGCGTGTGGTGGCCGCGATAGAAGGCACGTCCACCCATTCGTTTGCCTGGTGGATATTGGCTCCCTGAGGTCCGAAGTGGATCGTCGGAATTCCGAGATCGGCGGCGAAGTAGTTGGCGTCGGCGACGCCGTCTGAGTAGCCAAAGTCGGGTGCGGCGCCGGTTTCTGCCTGATAGGCCCGTGCGAACCGCTGGATGAACGGGTGATCGGGCGCGATCTCCCACGGCGGGTAGTACGGCGGATCGATGCTGAACTCGAAGCGAGCGGGGGAGTCGAGTTCGTCCGCGAGTTTACGCATTTCGGCCAGGACGGTCTCACCGGTTTCTCCAGGCACGATGTGCCGGTTAATGGTGAAGCGTGCCTTTTCCGGCACCGTGATGACATATTGCTCACTGCCGGAGTGAAACGATAGCACCGACTGAGTCGCCCGCAATCGCGGATGCTGTCCGAGAGCCATGCCGTCGAGCTGGGCAAGCAGTTTGCCTCCTTCGACGGCGGCGTTGATGCCCAGATGGGGCCAAGAACCGTGCGCGGCCTTGCCAATCACGTCGCCACGCACCAGAACTTTGCCCACTGCACCGAGAACCGGATGTGCCCATGAAGGCTCCAGGCAGACACAGGCGTCTGCCTGTATTCCGGACTTGACCAGCGCCTGCGCACCGATCGAGTACGCCTCTTCGTCCACCACCGAGGTGAAGATGACCGTCCCATGCCACAAATCTCGGTGCTCGTTCAGGAACTTGGTCACCAGCATCCCAGCGGCAACACCCGATTTCATGTCGCACGCGCCGAGGCCATAGAGTCGGTCTCCCTCGCGCTTGCCCTGCCACGGATCGCAATTCCAGCCTTCGGCCGCGAGCACGGTGTCGACGTGACCGTTGAGCAGCAGCGTGGGGCCATCCCCGTTGCGCACGTGGGCGATCACGTTTGGACGGTCACCCTCGGTGGGCTGCAGTTCCGGACTCACGCCATGATGACTGAGCCAGGACGCGACCGCGCGCTGCACATCCCCTTCCTGACCGGGATAGCTGTGGAATGAGACGAGGTGCGCGGTGAGGCTGGCAGCTTCTTCCGGGTCGATCGCCGCCGTGATTTGTGCGTCTGTCACGATTTGGTGCTTCCTTCCACTAGGTACAACGCGCCGGGACACCGGCCGTCGGCGATTCGATGCGGCCGCCTAAATGCCGACGTTCAGGCGGGCTGAATTCCATGGCAGTATCGCATGTATGTGGGATGGCCAGTCTCTTGCGTGCGTCTATCAGCAGGAGCGACGCGATCTACCGTATCATCAGAGACGCATGAGAGTCCTTCATGCATCACGACCGACCGTGACCGTCGCGTCACCAGCGCAGCGCGTTCCAGGATCAACGCTCCGCGACATCCAGCGTGTGTTCGGAACGTCCGTCTGGCTGACGCGCGTCACGAGGATGAGGGAAGGGAATGGTGATGGTGAGTAAGATCTCGTCGAATTCGATCGAGCTAGCTGAACGCATGGGTCGTCTGGGGACTGAGAGTGCCTTTGACGTGTTGGTGCGTGCGAAGGCGCTCGAAGCGCAGGGGCGCAGTGTCATTCACTTGGAGATTGGGGAGCCAGATTTCGATACGCCCGCGCACATCGTGGACGCCGGAGTCGCAGCTCTCCGTTCCGGAGAAACGCACTACACGCCGGCCGCGGGCATTCCAGAGTTGCGACAGGCGATTGCCGACTACATCAGCCGAACACGTGGTATCGAGGTCGGTCCCGAGCGGGTGGTGGTGACTCCCGGTGGCAAGCCGGTAATGTTCTTCACCATTTTGGCGCTGGCAGGTCCGGGCGATGAGGTGATCTACCCCGATCCCGGGTTCCCGATTTATCACTCAGTGATCAACTTCGCCGGTGCCACGCCGGTTCCGCTCAAGCTACGTGAAGAGAAAGATTTCGGCTTCGACGCGGCCGAACTGGAGTCGCTGGTTAGCGACCGGACCAAGCTGGTCATCATTAACTCTCCACACAATCCCACAGGCGGCATCATCGGCGACCCGGAACTCGAGACGCTGGCGCGCCTCGCCAACCAGCATGGATTTATGGTGCTGTCCGACGAGATCTACACGCGCATGGTCTATGAGGGCGCATCCACCAGCGTCGCGACGCTCCCCGGAATGCTCGACCGCACCATCATCCTGGACGGATTTTCAAAGACGTACGCCATGACTGGCTGGCGGCTCGGCTATGGGATAATGCCCCAGTTCCTGGCCGAACAGGTCACACGGCTGGTGATCAACTGCAATTCCTGCACGCCAGGATTCTCCCAGCGCGCCGCAATTGCGGCGCTGACCGGTCCGCAGGATGCCGTTGACGAGATGCTGGTCGAGTTTCGCCGCCGCCGTGACGCTATCGTCAATGGCCTGAACGAGATCCCCGGGATCAGCTGTCGCACTCCTGCTGGCGCCTTTTACGTCTTCCCGAACATTACCGAGCTCGGCCGACCGGCCGACGAAGTGGCAAATCTGCTGCTGGACGAAGGCGGAGTCGCCTTGCTCTCCGGCACGGCTTTCGGCAAGGCAGGCGAGGGCTATCTGCGCCTGTCGTACGCTAACTCGCTGGCGAACATCGAGGAAGCGCTCGATCGTATTGCCCGTACGGTAGAGAAACTACGATCCTGAGAATTGACTGGCGGCCGCTCGCGCCGAGCGGTCGCCAGTAAACGCCGGGGCTCGGCCCGTCGTGAACGGAGGAAGATGCCAAACTGGTCGATCGAGCACTACAAGAACGTCTGGCACAACATTCAGTCGAGCCTTTGGTTCCTCCCCACCACACTCGGCATCGCCGCGGTTATCCTCTCCTATATCCTCCCGTCAGTGGACAAGAACCTGCCGCGACAAATCGCCGCGCACCGGGGCTGGCTTTTCTATGGCTCGCCTAGCGCGGCACGCACGATCCTCTCGACGTTGGCCGGTTCGCTGATCACGGTTATCGCGCTTCTCTTCTCGATCACGATGCTCACGCTCCAGCAAGCGTCGACGCAGTTCACGTCGCGCGTCTTCCAGAATTTCACCGACGACCGTGGCAACCAATGGGTACTCGGGACTTACATTGCCACCTTCGTCTACTGCATCATGATCCTGCGCAAGGTTCAGAGTGCCAATGGAACG
Source organism: uncultured Chloroflexia bacterium (assembly GCA_963782955.1). Classification (GTDB taxonomy): domain Bacteria; phylum Chloroflexota; class Chloroflexia; order Thermomicrobiales; family Thermomicrobiaceae; genus CALAGB01. The sequence goes on from CAWALJ010000008.1 coordinate 703,563, forward strand.
GTTGCGAATTTTGTCCCGGTCCTCTCGATCACGGTCGCGATCGTGTTGGCGCTGATCTGTATTGGGCTTCTCGTCTTCTTCGTGCATCACAGCGCCACACTCTTTCAGGCCGCGACGGTTATCGAGCGCATTCACCACGACCTGATCGATTCAATCGAGCGGAATTTCCAGGACGACGATGGGGAACCGCGGAGTTCGGACGACGACATGCGTGCGTTCCGTGAGTTGTATCCCGAGGAGCCCAGACAACGAATCCATAGCCAGGAGTCCGGCTACTTACGCACCATCGACGAGGACGCCGTCCTCGCCGCCCTGCCCGCCGGAGGTTGGGGCGTGATCCCGCTAGCGCTGGGCCAGTACGTTGTGCAGAAATCAGTGTTGCTCGAGGTCGGTGCCGCCATCGAAGACGAAGTGCGGATACGACAGATTCGTACGGCCTTCGTGCTGGATAACGAGCGGACACTGCCCCAGGATACGTTGTTCGGCGTACGGCAGTTGGTCGATATCGCGGTGAAAGCGCTTTCGCCCGGTATTAACGATCCGACGACGGCCGAACACGTGATCTCGTGCCTCAGCGACGCCGTCGTTCGCCTGGGCGATCGGGCGTTTCCATCCAGGATCCTGCATGAGGAACGCGATCAACAGCAAGGAGCGGTCGCACTCTGGCTGAATCGGCCGACTTTCGATGACTTTGTTGCCGCCGCGTTCACCCAGATTCGGCGTGTAGCGGCGAACGACGTGAGCGTCACACTCCACCTGCTCGCTATGCTGCAAGCGGCTGGCGGCCACCTGACCGAGCGGAACGCCGCACCGATTCGCGAGCAAATTGCTCACATCGTGACACAGGTAGATCGTTCAGAGATCGGACTCGAGGCGCGCGCCGCACTCCTGGCAGCCGCGCAGGCTGCCGAGGAAGCGACGCGTTCGGTCCCGCTGCGCGCGGTGGAGTAGTCTGACCGTTCCTCGCGACACAATATGCGTAGACGTTTCTACTCGTCTTCCAGTGGATGACAGGTCAGGAACATCGTCAGTTGAATCTCGTCGAGAATCGATGGAACTCCAGCTGGAATGATGCGGCCGAGCGGCAGACCGTAATCGGTTCGTTTGATCTCGGCCCGCGCGATGAAAGCCGAACGCACCATTCCGTTCATCTGTTCCGCGCTGCCCTCGAAGGTCGTATCGAACGTCACCTCATTGGTGACACCGCGAAAGGTGAGATCACCGACGACCAAGAAACGGTTGACGCCCAGCGGCTCGACACGCTTGCTCGAGAAGGTCGAGGTGGGGTAGTTCTCGACGTCGAACTGATCGGCGCCGCGCAGCATATCGTCACGTGCCGGGTTGTGTGTGTCGACGCTCGACATATCGATTTCGGCCCGAACCGATGAGTTCGCGACATGCTCCGGCTCGAAGTGAATCTGGCCGCTCACCTTCAGAAAAGCACCCTTGATAGTCGACACCAGCGTGTGGCGCAGCGCGAACTCACAGGTTGAGTGTGCCCAGTCGATCTTCCAGTCCTGAACTCCAGCCGCCTTCTCCACGATCGTCATCTAGAATCAAATCCCTTCTGCTTGCCAGCTTAGCTGGTACGAATGTCAAATCCACACCAATCCATCAGGAGACACGCGATGGTCTTCGTCGCGGTGATCAGTTCATCGATGCTGATGTGCTCGTCGACTTGATGCGCCACGGCGACGTCGCCAGCGCCGTACATCACGCAGGGCATCTTGCCGAACATGATGAACAGCCGCATATCCGCACCGTACGGCACGCCCTCGATCGTCGGTGGGCTCCCCGTTACTCGCCGGTGCGCCCGCACGATCGCCTGGGAAATCGGCGCGTCGATTGGCGTTTCGGCGGGCGCGAACTGCCCGCTAAACCATTCCAGCAGCGGCGGATGCTCGCGCAGCCATGGGTCACGCGCCGCGGCAGCTTGCACGCGCTCTGCCATCTGATGCTGGAACGTCTCTAGATCCTCGCCAGGGAGCAGCCCGGCACGACCCTCGGCCACCAGCGACTCGGGTACAGTCGATGGCCAGACGCCACTGCGTACGACTCCAACACTGATCGGGATCTTGTTTGGCACGTCATCGTAGAGGGGGTGCGAGAGGACTTGATTGCGCTCGTGCTCGAAGGCGAGCAGGTCCTGAAACAGCGGAATGAATTTCTCGACCGCGGAGACGCCTTCATTGCGCATGGCGCCGTGTGCGGCTTTGCCGGGCACGGTCAGCCGGAAAACGAGCGAGCCCCCCTGGGCCGGAACCAATGCCAGGTGTGTCGGTTCGGTGATGAGGACCGCGTCCGCCCGATGTCCGTGAAGCACGGTCGACAGCGCGCCGAGGCCGCCATCCTCTTCGCCTACGGTAGTATTTACCTTCACATCGCCAAGCAAACGTACCCCTGCCGCCTCCAGGGCATCGAGCGCCGCCAAATAGCTGGTCAGGCCGCACTTCATATCGCACGATCCCCGGCCATAGAGCAGGTCGCCCACGAGTTCACCGGCCAAAGGGTCATGACTCCAAAGCGCGGGATCGCCATTCTCGACGGTGTCGATGTGGGAATTGAGCAGAATAGAACGACCGCCGCCCGCGCCATGGCGCGTGGCGACCAGATTTGGCCGTCCTTCATAACGCTCCTGGTCGCCGACGTGCTCGAAGTAGGGCGCGACCTCATCGCGCGTCGCTTCCCAGCGATCGACAGTCAGCCCGCGCTGGCGAAACTCCTGCTCGATGCGATCCTGCACGGCACCTTCGTCGCCGGTGACGGAGGGAACGGCGACGAGCGACCGCAGCAACTCGATCGTGTCGCCACGGTGCTGATCGATGAGTGCCAGCACCTCATCAATTTTGGCCGTCGTGTCGCCACTCACAATTGGTGGCTTCCGCGCAGCAGCGGGCGAGTCAGGCAGGTCGGCCCGCCGGAGCGATTGTGCGAGATCTCCTTGCCGGAATAGGTCAATACCTCGCATCCAGCAACGCGCAGGCGACGAATCGACTCGACGTTTTCCTCGAGCATCAGGCAACGGCGCGGCTCCAGGGCCAGCACATTGCAACCCTGCGTCGAGAACTCCTCGTCCGGTATCTCGACCAGTTCTATCTTGCGCGAGTGAAGGAACTTGACGAACTCAACCGAGAGGAGTGGGAGGTAGACGACCGCCAAATCGCGATCGAGCAGGCTGATGAGGGAGAGCAGATGCAGACACTCTTCTGGCCCGTGCCAGTGAGGCAGGTCGACCGTGATCACCTCAACCCCCATCGGCGACAGGATCTCGCGCAGTTGATCGATGCCCTCCGAGTTAGTGCGATAACCGCGCCCGACCGCCAGCGTCTTCTCATCAACCCAGAAGGAGTCGCCACCTTCAAATGTACCTGGCGCCTTGATTTCTCCCGCGATCGGGATGCCGAGGTCGGTCAACGTCTCGCGCATAAGATCGACCTCGCGGCGCCGCAGTTCTTTTCCCATGCGGCCAAGAATAGCGCCCTTATCGGTGATGATTACCGGATCGAAGGGGAAGATCGCATCCTGTAAACGAGCGTCGCCAATCTCCGCATTGATGATCTCCGCACCGTTTTCGGTCAAGATCTGGCGAAAGGCGGCATGCTCGGAGAGCGCACGCTCATGGTCGATCGAATGGAAGTAGCCGAACTCTTCCCACGAGACCTGTTCATCCGGCGCGACCGGTGTGTAGACCAGCACTCGCCTGAGTGGATCGACAACGCTCTGGCCGCCCCAACCGTTTCCATTGCCCCTGGATGTCATCACCGTTCCTCTTTCGATAGCCGTGTCCTGGTGCGCTGTGCCAGTCGAGATCGACTCGACGGATCATTGTGTCTGAGCTTAGCGCGATTTCCACGGATAGTACCAGCGGGCGATGTGGCGCGAAAGGTAGGTGGCGGTCAATGGGGATGGCATCGGCATGTTAGAGGCGAATTCATTTAATACTCTTATCGTGCGAAACATGTCGATAAGTTCGAAGTGATTTGTTACACTGCCTCAGCGATAGGAGGTTCCATGGAGCGCTCGACCGATCGACTCATTGACAGTGTCTTCGAATTTCAGCATCGGATCGTCAAAGCGTTGCGTGGTCACCTGGCTGACTGGGCGAACGTCGACCTCACCATGGCGCAGCTCAAAGCACTCGTCGTGTTGGTGGACGAGGGGCAGTGCTCGATCGGTCAAATGGCGGAAGCGCTCGACGTGAGCCTGCCGAACGCCAGTCATCTCGTCGACAAGCTCGTCCGGACCGGATTCGCCCAACGGACCGAGGATACGAGCGACCGGCGGCGAACGCTGGCAAGCGCGACTCAACAGGGAGTCGACATCGTTCGCAGCATGCGTCAGGGAGGGCACGACCAAGTGCGGAGCGTGTTGCGCGAGATTGACCGCGCCGATCTGGATGCACTTGTCCAGGGACTTGAAGCAGTCGTTCGCGCGCTGGAGACGGATCCTGATCCCCGATTGGCATCCAACGCAACCGATACCGTTGACTCGTAGCTCGATCGCCGTGGACTTCACTGGATGCATGGAGCGATCCGAGCGTCAGTCACGACGGTCTGACGTGGTTAGAGGTTTGACACACGCGTTGCCCGCGAAAAGTTCTCGCGGATCGACAGTTCATGGAGAGTTTGCATTGACACGACACGAAGCATGCGCTCGGGTCGTATGGATGGATAGGACGAAGTAGGTGTATCGAATCGCCGCGCTCTCGCTCAGCAAGCGATCCGTCGTGATTCTGGCGACAATTCTTATCGCCGTAATGGGCGCGTTCGGAGTTAGCCAGCTCCAAACCGAGCTCTTGCCGAACATCGACTTCCCGGTGCTGACCGTCATCACCAGCTATCCCGGCGCGTCACCGGATGCAGTCGACGCGGCCGTGACGCAGCCAATCGCTAACACGGTCAAAGCCTTGCCGGGCATCACCTCGACGCAATCGACCTCTTCGGAGGGTCTCTCGGTGGTGATCGCCCAGTTTGATTACGGCACCAACACCAAGGACGCGGCACAAACGCTCTCGACCGAGATCGGTCAGGTCAGCCTGCCACAAGGCGCTACCCAACCGAACATCCAGCGCATCAATTTCAATCAGTTCCCGATTGTGCAATTGAGTCTGACCGGCGCGAACAACAACCTGGCCCAATTGCGGCAAATTGCGCAAGCCAACTACCTTCCGGCTCTCACGGGAGTTGACGGGGTTGGGCGGGTCGACATTACTGGCGGTGCCGATGACGTCGTGGCGATCACGCTCGATCCGGCGAAGCTGGTTGCCACCGGCATCACTCCGCAGCAGATCGCAGGCGTCATTCAGGCCAGCAACGTCAGTTCGGCGAGCGGCCTGGTGCAGACCGGGACCACTACCTTGCCGGTGCGTGTGCTGAGCCAGGTCACGACGCTGGATCAGTTGCGTGGTCTTGTGGTGGGCGCTTCAAAGTCGAATGGTGGTGGAAGCCAACCGAAACCAGTGACGTTAGGTGACGTGGCCAACGTCGCGATTACGGCGGGAGCGGCTCCGGGTATCACGCGCACGAATGGCCAACCGAGCGTCGCGCTCGACGTTTACATGAACCAGGGCGCCAACACCGTCAACACGGCCTCCGGCGTGCGCAACAAGGTCGATTCGGTGACCGCCCAACTGAAGGCGTCCGGCGTCGACGTTACTCCGGTCGTCATTCAAGATCAGTCCCAATACATCCAGCACTCGATCAACGATCTGGTACGAGAAGCGCTCCTCGGTGCTGGGTTCGCGATCATCGTGATCTTCGGTTTCCTGCTCAGCGTACGCTCGACCGCCGTGACCGCCGTCTCGATTCCGATGTCGATGCTGGTCGCTTTCATCCTGCTGTGGGCCGAGGGAATCACGCTGAACATCATGACGCTGGGCGGGCTGGCGGTGGCCATTGGTCGTGTGGTCGACGACGCGATTGTGGTCCTCGAAAGTATCTTCCGACACGTGCAACGGGGGGAGGACACACGCACGGCGACCCTGCAAGGTGTGCGTGAGGTGGCGATGGCCATTACCGCCTCGACCATCACCACCATCGCCGTCTTCCTGCCGCTCGGGTTCGTCGGCGGCATTATCGGCGCCGTCTTCCGACCGTTCGCGCTCACCGTCACTTTCGCTCTCATCGCGTCGCTGATCGTCGCGCTCACCGTCGTGCCGGTGCTGGCTTCATATCTCATTCGGAAGGACAAGCTTCGTCCCGCGCCTGTGAATACGCCGTGGCTGCAGCGCATCTACGTGCCCTCGCTGAAGTGGGCGCTCCGCCGGCCGAAGACCACGTTGGCGATCGCGGCCGTCCTGTTCGTCGCGTCGTTTGGTCTGGCGCCGTTTATCGGCACCTCGTTTCTCCCATCCGGAAACCAGAAGATCGCTAGCATTCAGGTGAACATGCCCGCGGGAACGTCGCAGGAAGCGACGGCCGCCGAGGCGGCGAAACTCGAAGACGTAATCAAGCAGACCGCTCCGGTGACCTTGCTTCAGACGCAGATCGCCGGAAGCGGGTTGCGGGCCGCCTTCCGCGGCAGTAGCAGTAGCTCGGCGACGATCACTGCGACGTTCAAGAGCAACGTGAACATGAACCAGACATTGGCCGATCTTCGCACGCGCCTGAAGGCCGCCAGTAACGCGGACATCACGGTCTCGAACGAGTCCTCCGGCTTTGGCGGGAGTACCAACAATGTCCAGGTCACTGTTCAAGGCAATAACTATGACCAGGTCACCAAGGTCGCGCAGGATCTGACCAAGCAGATCGCGGCAGTGCAGAATCTCGTCAACGTCAAGAATGACGTGGTGAACGCCAAACCGGAGATCGTGGTCGGGGTGGATCCCGACAAGGCCATTGCCGCCGGTACGACTCCGGCACAAATCGCGGCCCAGGTGCGCGAGATACTGACGACCTCGACGCTGGGTACGCTCGTGATCAACAACACGCCATATCAGCTGACCCAACAGGTTGCCGGGGTTTCCAACAACGTTAGCGCTCTGGGGCTGATCCCGGTCGGTACGTCGGCGGTTCCGCTGAGCCAGATCGCAACCATCAATCAAGGAACCGGTCCGGTTCAGGTGGTCCGAGTCGACGGCGACCGGGCAGCCACCATCACGGGCACGATCACGACCGACAACACGGGTTCGGTGACGCGTAAAGTCTCACAGATCGTCAACGCGTACAGCGCGCCCCAGGGCGTGACCATCACCTCCGGTGGTGTTGGACAGCAACAGGGACAGGCGTTCAAGAGCATGGGGATCGCGCTCGTGGCGGCCGTGCTGCTGGTCTACATCGCGATGGTGGCCAGCTTCGGCTCGCTTTCGACGCCGTTCGTGATCCTGTTTAGCCTGCCACTGGCGATCGTCGGCGTGCTGGTGTCGCTAGCGCTTACCGGCAAAACGCTCGGCCTGCCCGCCCTCATCGGCCTGCTAATGTTGATCGGGATCGTGGTTACTAACGCGATCGTGCTGCTTGAACTGGTGCTCGAGCTTGTGCGTCACGGTATGCCGGTCGACGAGGCACTGGTGCAGGGAGGTCGCACCCGCTTGCGTCCGATTCTGATGACGGCCGTCGCGACCATTCTTGCGCTGATTCCACTGGCGTTGAGTGGGGGAGGCGGCGCGATCATCGCCTCCGATCTGGCCGTGGTGGTGATAGGCGGCCTTTTGACCTCGACCCTCCTGACACTGGTGGTGGTGCCGGTGATCTTCAAGCTGATCGTCGGTCGTCAGTTCCGGCACAATCAGCCCGAAGCCGTCGAACCGGAACACGAGAAAGTCGGCGCCGGAGTCTGACTTCGTTCCTCGCAAATCCACGCGTACGTTTGGGGCAGACACAGCATCTGCCCCCATTCCCTTCCCCAGGTTACTCACAGGAAATTCACAGAATAGCATGGTTAGATGTCAGTAGTAGGTCTCGATGCATGCTGAACAGGGGGACGCCCTTTGGTCAATAGCCGCCCTTCGATCACTCCAACGGACGATGCCGATCTGCAGGGATTGCGCATTCTGGTCGTCGATGACGAGTCGTCCATTACCGAACTGCTTTCCACCGCGCTCAAGTTCGTCGGATTTGAAGTCAATGCGGTCGGCTCCGGCAAAGCGGCGATTGCCGCGGCCGCCAGCTTCATGCCAAATCTCATTGTGCTCGACATCATGCTTCCCGATTTCGACGGGTTCGAAGTCTGTCGTCGTTTGCGATCGACCGGCGACACGGTTCCAGTCATCTTCTTAACGGCGCGGGATGAGCATGACGACAAATTGCGCGGCTTTACTTACGGTGGCGACGACTACGTCGTCAAGCCCTTCAGCCTCGAGGAGTTGCTGGCCCGCATTCGCGCGGTATTGCGCCGGGCAGGGAGCGCTGCCGAAAAACCATCCAATCGATTGAAGTACGCCGATCTCGAACTCGACGAAGAACGATTCCAGGTAACGCGTGGCGATGATGTCGTGCATCTTTCGCCGACAGAGTTTCGGCTGTTGCGCTACCTGATGATGAATGCCGATCGCGTTCTCTCGAAGTACCAGATTCTCGACCACGTCTGGCAGTACGACTTCGATGGCGACGTCAGCGTAGTCGAGACTTACATCAGCTACCTGCGTAAGAAGATCGACGACCGCGAGCCACGCCTCATCCAGACGGTGCGCGGCTTCGGCTACTCGCTGCGTGTCGTGCCAGGATAGGTCGCATGTCGATCAAGACTCGACTCGTCGTTGTCCTTAGCCTGTTGGTAGCAGTGGCGTTCGTATTGGTCGGCGCCGTGACCGTGACGCAGACCAGGTCCAACATGATCGCCCGTGTTGACGAGACGCTGGTTCAAGCCTCTGGCAAAGGGGGCCACTTTCCTTCTTCGAATGGCCCTGGAGACGAGATCAACTCGTCGTCAAAGCGTTCGATTGCCACCATCTCGTTCGATCCTCACGGTAACGTGACGCATTCGGAGCCGTCCGGGTTCAACGACAGCCCAGACCCGTTGCCGAACCTCGCCTCGCTGGGCGAGAGCGGGCTCCAGTCTCATGTCGGGGTGCCGTTCACGGTCAAGGCGGTCGGATCGAGCGACCTCACCTATCGAGTGCTCATCCAGTCCGGACCCGATGGCGATTTGTTTGCCGTAGCCGAGCCGTTGAGTGATGTTAACAGCACCATCCACAGTCTGGAACTCGTGATCTTGCTGACGAGCGTGGGCGTACTGGTTGGCGTGGTCTTGATCGTCTGGTTCGTGGTGCGTGAGGGACTGCAGCCGATCGAGTCGATGATCGACACCGCCGGATTGATCGCCAGTGGCGATCTCTCGCAACGCGTAGAGTACGAAGCGTCGACGAACGAGGTCGGTAAGCTCGGCCAGGCGCTGAATGAGATGCTAACGCAGGTGGAGTCCTCCTTCACCGCCAAGGAGCAGTCAGAGCGCAAGTTGCGCCAGTTCGCCGCCGATGCGTCGCACGAGCTGCGCACGCCATTAACCTCGATCCGCGGCTATGCCGAGTTGTTCCGAAGCGGGGCGGCGAACGATCCCGAGACCCTCAAGCGCGTGATGCTGCGCATCGAGTCCGAGAGCACGCGCATGGGCAAGTTGGTCGACGATCTTCTGCTGCTGGCGCGGCTGGATCAGGGCCGCTCACTGCGTCATGACCCGGTGAACCTGGCCCATATCATCGAAAACGCCGTGACGGACGCCGAGCAGTCGAGCCGGATCGGCCGATCACCGCGGAGACCCCAGAGAGCGTCATGGTAACCGGAGACGCTGACCGGCTGAAGCAGGTTATCGACAATCTGCTCGCCAACGCTCGGGTGCACACTGAGCGGACCGACCCGGTAAACGTCACGATTGAGCGCCAAGGTGGAAATGCCGTCGTATCGGTACGCGATTCCGGCCCCGGCATCGCTCCGGCGGATTTGGAGCACATCTTCGACCGCTTCTACCGTGTGGATGTGGCCCGCACGCGAGAGCGGGGCGGCACCGGCCTGGGCTTATCGATTGTCGCGTCGATCGTCGAAGCCCACGGAGGCCACGTTTCGGTCGAGAGCACCCTTGGTCGCGGCACAACCTTCAAATTCACGTTGCCGCTGGTGTCGAAATCGAGCGATGCGGTACGTCCGCGAATCACTGCCACCGCTGCTGATGACTGAGTCACCTCTTTCGATTCAGGTTTAGAACAGGGCATAACGACACCATTGCGCGTGTCGTTGACGTTCGAGCCGAGCGGGCCGGTCTCTCAGAACGTGTCGCTCTGGTCATTTCCGGCATAGGCTTGGCGTGGCGGCATCTCGGCTGCGGCACGAGATCGCGGAGGTGTGTCAGTTGACGGTCTCGGTCACGGCAATGCCTCTTCGTCGGTTAGACTGCATCCCGGTGATTTTTTCGGGGTGCGACGTGACGCAACAATGGAATGGGGCCCGGAATCATGGCAGTCGGATGGAAGTTGGTACTGGCGGCGTTGGCAGCGTTTGGATTCATGGCGCTCATCATCGTTGGCTCCCAAGGGAATCACCCCATTGCCACGCCGACTCCGACTCCCACCCCAGTCGCAGCTGTTCCCGCCTTCGATCACGTCTACGTGATCGTCATGGAGAATAAGTCCTTCGGCGCGATCGTCGGGAACGCGAATGCACCGTATCTCAATCAGCTGATCAAGCAGGGTGGTCTGGCGACGAATTACACGGCCGTGACTCATCCATCGGAACCGAACTACCTCGCACTCTGGTCCGGATCAACGCAGGGAGTGCGTGACGACAGGGTACATCGAATTGATGGGGAGTCTCTCGCCGATCAAGTGGAGTCGAACGGCAAGACATGGGAGGTCTTCGCCCAGAACCTGCCGGTGACCGACAAGGCGGGGAATGCGATCTGCTTCACCGGCGCCAGTGCCTCCGGCGGTCCGGACGGCAATGGAACCTACGCGCGCAAACATGAGCCCGCCATCAGCTTCGTCAACGTGAGCAACGACAAAACGCGTTGCACTAGCCATATCACCGATTTCAGCCATTTCAACCCGACGGCTGCCACGGTCGAGCTGATCGTGCCGAACATGTGCAACGACATGCACGACTGCTCGGTCAGTACCGGTGACAGCTGGCTCAAGAGTTGGCTGCCGAGTCACCTTCTCGATACTCAGGCATGGAAGAGCAGCAACAGCGTTCTGTTCATCACCTGGGATGAGGGGAACGGCAATAGTGGCGGCGGCGGCAAGGTACCGACGATCGTCATCTCCAAACGTACGCCAGCCGGATTCACGTCGAACACGTCCCACGACCATTACTCGCTCTTACGCACCATCGAAAGCTCGTTGGGGTTGCCCTGTCTAAACCAGACTTGCAGCGCCAACACGCTGGGGGAGTTCTTCAAGTAGACGCTATTTGGCTCGCATTCAGAGGCTTGTAGCGGGAACGTCGCGAGCACCCGGTGGTTCCCCACAAACTGAATCCGTGCCCAGACTGTACGGGAGCACCTTGTGTGCTCCCGCTGTAACACGAACGCCGATGTTTCCGGGCGCGCCCCTACGACGCGGCTCCGGGATAACACAAAACGGGCCTCCCCAGTATCTGGGGAGGCCCGTTTGCTTCTGTTCCGAACGGTTGATCAGGCGACGACGGGGGCGATGCCTGCCTCACTGACCCTGCTATTGAAGCTGGCCAGGTCGGTCGAGACGATCTGCTGCAGCTTCTCCTGCTCCGCGTCGAGACGCTTGCCGAGGTCTTCATACACCTCGCGCGCGCCTTGCGTCGGTGCGTCGTCCGACTCGTCGATCATCGTGCTGAGCGTGGTCAGCTTGTCCTTGAGACGCGCGCCGCCAGGCTGAAGCGCGTCCGGGTTTCGCTGCATCAAGCCGTCGTAGATCGGGTCGAGCTTCTCCTTGATCGCCTGCGCGTCGCTCTTGAGCGACTCGTTGCCGCCGCTGGCGCTGATACGCTCGATCCATCCGTCAAGCTGCTTGTTGATTCGATTCAACTTGTTGACCATCTCGTGCAGCTGCGACACGCGGTCGCGGATGCCGGATTTCATCTGATACTGCTCGGCCAGATCGGCATCGCTGGCCACCAGCCGTGGATCTCGCACGACGTTGAAGCTTTCGGTCATCGTGTCGTCGCCGACCTTCACCTCTACCGTGTAGCTGCCGGGATTGACACGCGGCCCAAGACCAGCTTCCGCCATCTGCGAGCGACGATCCTTGGCCACTTGCTCCTCGATCGGGGACGGACCTTTGCCCCGGTAATCCCAGACGAACCGGTTTGCTCCGGCCGCCTTTGGCACGCGTGGCGTCGCGTCTCCTTCGCTGGAGAACGCGTTGATCTCGTTGCCGTCGGCGTCGAGAATCCGCAGCGTGACCTCGCCCTCCGGCTTCTCTTTCAGGTAGTAGTGAATGATGACTCCATTCGGCGGGTTCTTGCCCGCATCCAGGAAGTCGAAGACCTGGGTTCCCATCGTCGTCTGACGCGGCTTCAGAGCGATGGTGACTGGTCCCGCCATCATGTAATTGACGCGACCCTTGTCCTTGTCGCCATAGGCGCGACCGTAGACGCGTACGCGAGTGGTGTCGCGCGGCTTGAACAGGTGCGCTCCCTTGCCGCTGAGTTGATCCTGCATCTGGTGCAGCGGGCTCAGGTCGTCGAGGATCCAGAACGCGCGGCCGTGGGTCGCGACGACCAGATCGGTCCCCTTGACGATGAAGTCGTAAATTGGGGTGACCGGCAGGTTGCTGTCGAGCCGCTGCCAGTTCGAGCCGTCGTCAAACGAAACGTAGATGCCGGTTTCGGTTCCGGCGTAGAGGAGTCCGCGTCGGTTCGGATCCTCGCGGATGACGCGCGTGAACTCGTCGGCCGGGATACCGCCGGTGATCAACGTCCAGGACTGACCGTAGTCATTCGTCTTGAACAAATACGGTTTGAGGTCGTCGACCTTGTAGCGCGTCGCGGCTACGTAGGCGGTCGCGGCGTCATGCGGTGACGGGTCGATAATGCTGATCATGGCCCAATCCGGTAGTCCCGGAGGTGTCACGTTCTGCCAGCTCTGGCCGTCGTCGCGTGAGATGTGAACGAGTCCGTCGTCACTGCCTGCCCAGAAGACGCCCTTCTCGTGCTTCGATTCGCCAAAGGCGAAGATCGTGCCGTAGATCTCGGCGCCACTATTGTCAGCGGTGATGGGGCCGCCGGAAGATTGCAGCGTCTTGGGATCGTTGCGGGTCAGATCCGGGCTGATCGTCGTCCAACTCGAGCCCTCGTCGGTCGAACGATGCACGTGGTTCGAGCAGATGTGCAGCACGTTCGGATCGTGCGGCGAAAACTCGACCGGGAAGGTCCACTGGAAGCGGTATTTCAGTTCAATGGCACCAGAACCAAAGCCATGAACTTCCGGCCAGACCGTGACGTTGCGCTTCTGCCCGGTCTCAGGATTCCAGGCGATAAGGCGTCCATGCCCAGGGCCCGTGCCGATGCCGCCGCCAAAGACACGATGCGGTGGCTTGGGGCTAATGGCGATGTAACCGCTCTCGCCGCCACCCGGCTCAACATAATCAATCCAGGTGATAGCGCCTTCGTTGCCAATGCTCGGCAGCCGCATGGCGTAGTTATCCTGCTGCGAGCCGTAGACATGGTAGGGGAACTGGTTATCCGCGGCGACATGATAGAACTGCGCGGTCGGCTGATTCAGAATCGACGACCAGGAGTAACCACCGTCGTAGCTGACGGAGGCGCCGCCATCATTGCTCTCGATGAGTCGACTGGAATCGTGCGGGTCGATCCAAAGGCCGTGGTTGTCGCCGTGCGGCGTCGGGATCGCCTCGAAGTTCTTGCCGCCGTCAGTCGATTTCCAGCAGTTGAGGTTGAGCACCCAGACGGTGTCGGCATCCTGCGGATCGGCATAGACGTGCATGTAATACCAGGGGCGCTTGCGCAGTTGTGAGTCTTCGCTGGCGCGTGCCCAGGTTTTGCCGTAATCCTCGGAACGGAAGAGCGCGCCGTCCTCGGACTCGATCAACGCCCAGACGCGGCCCGCCTTGGCTGGCGACGCCGCTACGCCGATCTTGCCCAGCACGCCGGTCGGCAGGCCGGGATTGCGGGTGATGTCTTCCCAGGTATCGCCGCCGTCGAGGCTGCGCCACAGGCCGCTATCTTCACCACCACTGTCGAGCGAATAGGGATAGCGCTGCGCTTGCCAGATGGCCGCATAGACCACGCGCGGGTTGGATGGATCGAGCGAAACGTCGATTGCACCGGCCCGGTCACTCTTGTAGAGGACCTTGTCCCAGGTCTTGCCGCCGTCTTTAGTGCGATAGACGCCGCGCTCTTCGTTCTTGCCCCAGGCATGGCCGAAGGCGGCCACGAAGACGACGTCAGGATCGGTCGGATCGACCGCGAGTTTGCCGATATGACGCGTTTCGGCGAGCCCCATATTGGACCAGGTGGCGCCACCGTCGGTGGACTTATAGACGCCGTCGCCATGCGAGATGTTGCCACGCAGCGCGGCTTCGCCGGTTCCGGCGTAGACCACGTTTGGGTCGGAGTGTGCTACCGCCAGCGCGCCGATGGCTGACGTCTTGAAGAATCCGTCTGAGACGTTCTCCCAATATGAACCGCCGCTGGTGGTCTTCCAGACGCCTCCGGCGCACGCACCGAAATAGAATGTGCCTCGGTGATTGGGGTCGCCCGCCACCGTGACCACGCGGCCGGCCCGATGCGGTCCAACCAGTCGCCACTCGAGCGATTGGAACAACTTTTCATCCACTACGTCGAACTCCCTCCGTTTAAGACCAGAGTGGGGGTGCGTTCAGCCCGCCCACGACGGGTTGTTGGCTCCCGTGAGTCATCCGTCATTGTCAACGGGTTCGGTTCTACTGTCAAAAGAATTCGGGGTGATTGTCGCGAGATTTGGGGAGGTCGTGTGCTCTAGCGGGAACGGCGAAGGCGCGCGATAGCCTCGCACACGTGCAGAACTGACGCAGCTCGTTGTGGAGCGAATTCATCGACGGCGCACGCAGCAATGCGAACCGGTCGTCCCGAGGTCGCGGCCGGTGACGCGAGAGGGGAGATTCCTCGCATCGCTCGGAATGACGTGGGCACATTCATCGCTGACAAAGAGCTTCACAACCGAACGTTCAATCGTGTGGGATGAACTCGACGATTGGCAATTCGTGCGCGTGCTCGACTGCCATGTTGATCTCGTTGTCGTAATCGAAGGTCTTGGTCAGGCGCAACAGCGGACGCATGAACTGCGGCGGGCCACAATGCTTCGACTGCTCGCGCATGCGCAACATGAGATCGATGCGCCGATCGCGGTCGAGAACCGGTTTGGCCGTGGCGTGAATCGTCTTGCGTCCAACGCGCAGCGTCACTTCGGGATTGGCGACGACGTTGCGATACCAGTTAGAGCTAACGCCCCAGCCTGAGAACGATATGTAATGGCCGTTGAGGTACATGTAGCTGACGCCGTTCGTTCGCGGAAGGCCGGATTTCCGTCCGGTGACCGTCAACACCATCACACAACGTGAACTCATCAACGATGCCAGCGGCCCGCGGTAAACGAGAGGCGGTAGCTTGAACACATAGCGCAAAAGCGTTCCCGCCTTCTTTCGATGAAAACCTTCCAGTGGCGATGGCATGGTGTTGCTCCTCCTCTTCCATATAAATTATGCATGGAGTAAACGGGCGTGTCCTGTGAACTACCTGAGAATGCCCACCTCGTGTCGAAAAGAGTGTCGCGAGCACCATGCCGCTACGTCCTCTGAGCCGTGCGGAACTGGTGTTCGGACGACGGACCCAGCTATTCGTCGGTACTCGGGCGGGGGTAGAGTTAGCCCAGTGCGGGTCAGGGGACTTCGAATTGCGGCCAGGGGTCGTGTTGTACAGCGGGACGGCGCGACCGAGGAGTGAGGCGGGAGACTGATGCAAGCGCAGGACCTTACTGCGGTAGCCGGAAATACCTTCGTCGTATCGGATGCCAAAGGAAACATCGACCCGGCCGAGCAGTATGGCGTTTTCGCCGCCGATACGCGCTTCCTTTCGCGTTTCAATCTCTCGCTGGGAGATCTCGGGCTCGTTCTGCTGCGGTCAGGGCCGGTGGAGTTCGCCAAGAGTCAGGTCTTTCTCACCAACGTTGGCTCTGGCGAAATCTTGGCACACGACATCGAGTTGGTGCGGCGTCGCGAGTTGCGCCGCACCGGGATGACCGAGGAGATCGACATTACCAACCGGGGGCAGAGTCCGATCTCGGTCCCGCTACAACTCGGGTTTGATGCGGACTTCGCCGACATCTTCGAGGTCCGTTCGGTCGCGCGGCGCGTGAGGGCAGGACACACGCGCCTGGTCACGGACGATGAGGGCATCACCTTCGTCGACACCGTGCGTCAGAATCAACGCATGACCCAGGTGACGTTTTCCAAGACCCCGGATGTGCAGCATGGAGGGTCGGTAACCTTCAACCTGTCGCTGCAGCCGGGGGCGCGCTGGCTTACCGAAATTCGGATTCACTGGACGGTTCCAGCAATTGAATCACCCCAGCCAGTTCCACTAGCGGAAGATATTGGCCATCGCTCGGTCATTCATTGGATCGAGCACGTGCCGAAAATCACGACCGACGATGGCGATCTCGAGCGGGGCTACGAACGTGCCATTCGCGATCTCGGAGCGCTGGAGATTGCGCTCAACACGGGAAACCCGATACCCGCGGCCGGTTTGCCATGGTACCTGGCGATCTTTGGCCGTGACTCGATCATCGCCAGTCTGCAGACAATGATGCTCGATCAGCGTCATGCCCGCGGGACACTGCGAACGCTGGGCGCCTACCAGGCGTTGGAGGACAATCCCTTTCGGGACGCCGAACCCGGCAAGATTGCCCACGAGATCCGCTTCGGCGAGTTGGCGATCTCCGAAACCTTGCCGCACT
Organism: uncultured Chloroflexia bacterium; assembly: GCA_963782955.1. GTDB lineage: Bacteria > Chloroflexota > Chloroflexia > Thermomicrobiales > Thermomicrobiaceae > CALAGB01. The sequence continues at coordinate 720,420 of CAWALJ010000008.1, forward strand.
CGCGCTATTACGGCTCGATTGACTCGACGCCGCTCTGGTTGATCTTGTTTGGTGAGTACCTTCGTTGGACTGACGACACTATGCTGCTCAACGATCTGCTGCCTACCGCGGAACGCGCGCTAGAGTGGATCGACCGCTACGGAGATCTGGACGGTGACGGCTTCATCGAATACATGCGTCGCTCAGAGGGTGGCCTCGACAATCAGGGCTGGAAGGACTCCTGGGATAGTGTCCGGTTTGCCGACGGAAGAATGGCCAAGCCGCCGATCGCGCTGGTCGAGCCGCAGGGCTACGTCTATGCCGCGCGACTGGCAATGGCCGGGGTCTACGACCGGATCGGGCGCGCCGCTGACGCTGAGCGACTGCGGGCGCAGGCCGCTGACCTTAAACAGGCCGTCCAGTCTTCATTCTGGATGCCGGACCAGGGCTATTTCGCCATGGCGCTGGATGGAAACAAGGAGCCGGTCGATGGCATCGCCTCTAACCCGGGGCATCTCCTGTGGGCCGGTCTGCCCGATCGAGATAAAGCGGAAGCGGTGGTTCGCCGCATGATGGAGCCGGATCTCTTTTCGGGTTGGGGCATCCGGACGCTATCGACCCGGATGACCGCCTTCAGTCCAATCAGTTATCACAACGGCAGTGTCTGGCCGCATGACAACGGGTTGATCGTGGCCGGAATGCACCGCTATGGGTTCAACGACGAAGCGCGGCAGGTGATCGACGGCCTGGTCGACGCGTCACGCTGGTTCGGTCTCAATCGTCTACCCGAGCTATTCTGCGGCTACGATCGCGAGCACACGCCATTCCCGGTCGATTATCCGGTTGCTTGTTCGCCGCAGGCCTGGGCCGCGGGCTGCATGGTGCAGATGGTGCAAGTCATGCTCGGCATCCGAGCAACCGATGACGGATTACGGGCCGAGCCGATCTCCGATCGAGTGTCGGCAATGGCCGGACTCAAATTCCGTGGGGCGGCATTCGACGTCAATCACGGCGTCATCACTGGAGCGCCGGTCGACGACACCGCACCGATCCGCTAAACGTCCCCCAAATAACTTGCCGCGAACGAACTCGCTGATCCGGCAGTGGCAACCTCTTTCGCGCTGGAATGTGGCAGAAATGGGCCTCGTCTTGGCGACATAATTGCGTAATTGTCCCTCACCGGTGACACCCAAGCTAAACCACCGGCAGCCTGTGTTTCTCCCGAACTCTGCTGGAGCTGTCGATGCTGGATGAACGAACGACGATCGACGAGATGCTGCACCGCGTCCGCACCGAAACGGACGACCTTCCGACGGTTGTACGAATGCTTCGCGACGAGCCCGCTGAAGTGCGTGACGTCTGGCACTGGCAGTGGGATAGCTTGATGTCCACGATGTCTACCCTGCATCAGCAACGTCTGGCGGGACGAATGTCCGACGTGCAGGAGCGAGATTTCCTGGCGCTGTCGCTGCTGCTCAGTCAGGAGCGTACCTGGCTCGAGGCGCTCGGCTGCAGCATGCCGGACGGCATAGTTGTGGAGATCGCGGGGGATAGATAGTGGCAGTGCAACAGAATGTAGCCCCATTGTCATAACATCGGCGCCGGCAGCCGCTCTTCGGCTATGGGGATGTGCGAGCCGTGTGGCGACGCAGCCTGCCCCTGCACAGGGATGGGCCTATCTTGCCGCGATCATCGGTTTCGCGCTGTCAGGTCAATGCCGCCGCGATCTCGTTAGCCGTCTGACGTGCTGAGCGGCCGACACCAATCAACGTCGCTGAAGCGTAACCGGTCCATTCCCCATAACCGACCAACCAGAGAAGCGGCTCACGCACAGAACGTGTGCCCTCGACCTCTACGTAGTCGTTCGGCTCGACCACACCGAGTGGCACCAGGTGCTCGAGCGCGGGCCGAAAGCCGGTACACCAGATGATCGCGTCGATCTCTCGCTCGTTGCCGTCGGACCATACGGCACCACGACAGGTCAGATGATCGAAAGGGCGCACGCTGATGAGCACGCCACGCTCCCGTGCGCGACGCACCGGCTCGACCATGACGATATCTCCGAGGCCGCCTTGCGGTACCTCCGCCGGAATCGCCGTCCCGGCTTGCGCTGCCAGATAGCGTTTGGTGGCCCAATCGAACAAGTCGCGACCATCGACGTCATCGGGAAGGAAGGTTGGTTCTCGTCGGGTCACCCAGATGGTGTCGGCGACCAGGGAGACTTCCGCCAGAATCTGCGCGGCGGAGTTCGCGCCGCCGACGATCATGACGCGCTTGCCGCGAAATGGCTCGGGTGACCAGTAATGCGCCGAGTGCAGTTGCACGCCGTGGAAGAGATCATGACCGGCGTAGGCAGGTGTGTAAGGATGGCTCCAGGTGCCGGTGGCGCTTACCACCGCTCGCGCCACCCAGTCGCCAGAGTCGGTCTCGATGACCAGCCGATCGTAGGAGCGTCGTACCGCTTCCACCCGTACTGGACGTCGTACGTCCAGGTGATAGCGTTGTTCGTAGGCGGAGAGATAGTCCAGCACCTCTTCACGTGGCGGATAGGTATCCGGGCCACCCGGCATGATCCAACCTGGGAGGGAGCTCCATCGAGCCGGGGAGAAGAGGCGCAACGATTCCCAGGTGTGTTGCCAGGCCCCGCCAGGCTCCTTTTCGCTATCCAGAATTTCGAACGACAGCCCGGTTCGCCGCAGATAGTACGAGGTGGCTAGCGCGGCCTGGCCGCCACCGATCACAACCACGTCGCACTGCGTTTCCAGTCTATTCTCCCATTCAACCTTGCAGGCGCGATCTTGACGCCGCGTCAGGCCAGGATCTCCATGCGCAATCCGCAACTGTCGTGCTCGACAGAGTCACCTGGCAGCACCATCGCATTCCCGCCAGCGACATGCGATGCCGCTATCAGACAGGCGAGCGCATCGATCGTGTCGTCCGTCGCGACGACGGACCGACCGAGTCCCTCTTGCTGCGCCAGGAGACCTTCCAGCGGTCCCAATTGCATCTCGAGCAGTCTCATGCGCAGCGCCAGACCATCGGAGGTTCGTTTGCCGGGCACCAGACCATGCCCTTGGGCCGAAAGTCGAGCGAACACGACTTCGGGGTGGCATTCTCGAACGTGCTTCTGTCGTGAGGGCGTCATCACCCGGTCCACCGCTCGAATCTTGTCCAGAATGTTGAACGTTTGTCGAGAGATCTTTCTGCCGCTCGCCTCGAAGTTGATCCTGCACGCTTCTTCATACGTGGTGGCCCGTAGCGTCGCTCGGCAGGGTGCCGGAAAGACGCTGCTGGCTCGCGGCGGTCGCAGGAGTTTTCGCGCCGCGAGATCACAGGCCCGAGGCTCGCTGTCGGCCAGTCCGATCGGGATGTCGATCATGACCACGTCGCCGACCGCTGCATGACGCCTCAGCACCGCGCCGATCTCGTCGGTTGCCACGACGCAGAACGTCACTTCTTGAAGCGAGTCATCGGACTGCGCCACGACCCAGCCTCCATGACAGCCGTCGATACCGATCAGTGCCAACCCGAATACCAGCGATCAGAGCGGCAGCGTGGGCAGGAATTTGGGTGCCCGCCGAACCTTGGTCCCCTGCTCGAACGCGTAGGCCAAACGGATCAAGGTTGGCTCGCTGAAGGCCCTCCCCATGAACGTGAGCCCGACGGGCAGGCCGAAGATGAACCCAGCCGGGACCGTCACGAGTGGGTATCCCGCCATCGCCGCCGGTGATGAACTTGCTCCCAGGAAGTGATCGCCATTGATCAGGTCGATTGGCCAGGCCGGTGCTCCAGTCGGCGCCACGAGCGCATCCAGGTTGTGCTCGTTCATCACCGCGTCGATGCCTTGTTCTCGGGAGATGCGTCGACTGGTCGCTACCGCGTCCAGGTAGACCTGATCGGTGAGCGGTCCCTTCTCCTGTGCGGTGAGGAAATGCTCCTGCCCGAAGTACTTCATCTCCTGATCGGCATGCTCCGCGTTGAAGCGAATCAGGTCCTCCAACGTTCGAGCCGGGGCATCCGGGCCGAGCGTCGCTAGGTAGGCGTTCATGTCGGCTTTGAGCTCATAGTGGAGCACGACTCCCTCGACATCACGCGCTCGCAACTCCTTGGCGGTCGGGATGTCGGCCGGGTCCACGAGTTCCGCTCCCAGGTCTTTCAATGCTCGTAGCGCGTCTTCGAAGACGGCGTCGGTCTCCACGCTGTAACCGGTGAAGACGTTGCGCAGCACGCCGATACGGGCCCCACGCAGTCCGCCGTCGTCAAGAAATTGACGGTAGTCCCCGAATGACTTTCCTTCGCTGGCGGCGGTGGCTGGGTCACGTGGATCGACGCCGACGATCGCTCCGAGTACGGCGGCGGCATCGGCGACGGTGCGAGCCATTGGACCCACCGTGTCCTGCGTATGTGAGATGGGGATGACGCCAGCCCGGCTAGTCAGTCCAACGGTTGGCTTGATGCCGACCAGCCCATTGATGTGCGACGGACAGACGATTGATCCGTCCGTCTCCGTACCGAGTGATGCGGCGGCGAGATTGGCGGATACGGCCGATCCAGACCCGGAACTGGAACCGCATGGAGTGCGATCGAGTGCGTATGGATTCTTGCACTGGCCACCGCGCCCGCTCCAACCGCTTGAAGAGTGCGTCGATCGGAAGTTGGCCCACTCACTCAAATTGGCTTTGCCAATGATGATCGCCCCTGCCTTACGAAGACCGGCGGCGACCGTTGCGTCCTGCAGTGGATGGGAGCCTGCGAGCGCCAACGACCCGGCGGTGGTGGTCATCTTATCCGCGGTGTCGATATTGTCCTTGACCAGAATCGGGATGCCATGCAGTGGTCCGCGGGCGCCGCGTTCCCGACGCTCCTGGTCGAGTTGCTCTGCGATCGCCATGGCGTCTGGGTTCGTCTCGATGATCGATCGCAACTCGGGCCCGTTGCGGTCGATTTGATCGATCCGTTCCAGGTAGGCGCTGAGCAAGGACTGAGCGGTCATTTCGCCGCTCTCCATTTTCTGTCGCATTTCAGCAAGGGTCATTTCCTCGATTTCGGAGTGCGGAGCGCTCATTCGCCTCATCCTTTCGGTCGACGGTCGATGGTACCCAGACTTCTTCTCGCCAGAGCCATTGGTTCTATACGGGGTCAGCACCCGACGTGTCAATGCCACGGATCATCGACTGGACCCGATCAGTAGTCTGCGTGAGGATCTCTTGACCGAACGGCCAGGTGAACTCAGACTAACGAGTAGGCGGACAACGGATGGTGTTGCGTGAATCGATCGGACGCGAGGCGTCCGAAACCGCCGACGATGTAAGGGAAGGATAATCCTCAATGGCCATGGCTTCCGACTATCTTGCGCAGATCAAATCCTTGTCCGACTTTGTCTCGGGGCAGGTCTCGGACATTCCGGAAGATCTCTTTCAGAAGCGACCGGGTCCGTCGCTCAACCCGATTGCGTTCAGCTACTTTCACCTGCTGCGCGTCTGGGATCTGGACCTCAACTGGATCGTCAAGGGGCTCGGCCCGCAGCATGACGCCTGGCATCGCGGTGGCTTTTCGGAGAAGGCGGGGTACAGCCCGGACGGCAAGGGGATGCGCGGCATGGGCATCGGGACGGGGTACACCGATGCTGATGTCGACGAGATGAAGATCAGTCGGGCGGTACTGGAGGATTACCAGCGTCAACTGATGGCTGAAACCGAGGAATATCTGAACAACGCGGACGATGCGGAACTGAACCGTGAGGTCGCGTCGCTGCCCAGCAATCCTAATCAACCGGCCAGCTGCGCCCAACGATTGCAACACACGATCAGTCATGGCTGGAGCCACACTGGCGAGCTTCGGTTCGCGAAGGGCATGCTCGGCTTTCACGACCCGAGCTACCCAGGATCCAGCGAAACCGCGGACTGAGTCGCTGATTCCAGAGAGTACGGCAATGATTGACGCGGGCTGGGCACTTTCCGGTCCGCGTCAGTCATCTGGCCGAATCCCCGCGTCGAGCGTAACCGTTGGTATGTAGCTCGTGCTGAAGATCGTCAATGATCTGCAGCATGTGGTCGTAGTGAGAGCCTTTCCAGTAGATCGTGCCGCATTCGGCGCAGCGGAAAAACTCGTCAAACTCCGCCCGAGTGCGTGGTGGCAGCCGATCCGCGATCTCTGATTTGTCCACCGAAAAAAGCTCTCCATTGCAGCGCAGACAGCGTTGGAATGGCGTCGCCCGGTCGAGCAGATCAAACTCCGCGGTCACCTCAACGAGCTGCCGTCGCGGATCCACATTCCGTACGAAGTAGCCGTGCTCGACCTCGGAACGCTTCATTAATCCGACGTCCTGGGTCAGCAGCACACGATCTTCTTCACGACATATGCGGGACAATTCAGGATCGCCGAAATCGTTGCGATAACGTGTGTCGAAGCCCAGCATGCGGAGATACCGCGCAAGCCGACCCAGATGTGTGTCGAGCACAAAACGTGGTTTGTCGGAATCGTCGCGCGGGATCCTCCGGTGAGTCGATAGCTCTATCTGACGAAACGGCGGATAGATACTGATGCGGTCCCCGACCTGGACGCGATGGCTGAAATCGGCTGGAAGGTCGTTAACCAGTACGAGCTCGATCTCTGGGTGTGGGATGCCGAGTGACTCGATCACGTCTTTGACCGATGGGTATCCGTTCACATCGTGCTCGAAACGCCGTTGGCGTCGCCGAACGGGCAGGAAATCGTTGAGACGACCGTAAGCTCGAAGCGATATGTGCGTCAACGGGTGGTCCTTGCCTGGGCATTTCAGCCGCGCTGAAGCGCGACTCCGTTAGCGATCGCGGTCTTGGTTGCGTGCATCGCTTTGCCGATGGGCAGGCCGGTGAATGGCGCGATGAGTTGCACCGTCCAGGGTTGGAACGCCTGCCGGACCGCCGACTGGTACTCTTTTTCGCCCAGAACGATGATCGGATTGAATTGGTACAGCCTCTGCTGCTCAATTTGTTCTCGCAGCGTGGCAACTGCGACTGGCGCCGGATTCTTCCGTTTGAAGGTTACGTTGTACAGCCCCGGAATCATGAAGTCCGGCGGAATGAAGCCGTATTTTGCGCTCAGTACCACCCAGTGGCTGGCGAAGCGCTCAGCATATGCGCGGTTGAGCTTAAACGGACCTCCGGTATAGGCGTCCTTCGCCTGAACGGCACCGGCGTGCGGCTGCTTGTGCCATATTTTGGCCTGACCGCACGGTACGATGACCAATGTCGGGATCGGTATCATGCATCCTCACCTTCCATAATCTTGCCATTGGGAGGAGAATAGGACGTGCGCTGGTCAGTTATCGGCGATCTCGAAGCGATTGTGCAACCGGCGTATGACGGTTCTTTCGGACTGCAACGTTCTGACTTTCGGGGGCCATATCCGGTAGTGGTCGCGGATCGACACATGCGATAAACAGAGTCACCGGTCTTACGGTCAGTCCGGCCAGGAGAGGTGCCTACATGCTCAAGATCGTCATGCTTATCATCGGAGTCTTCTTGATGGCGCCGGTCGCAATTGTTGCCTTCATTTTCGCGCTGCCTGTGCTGCCGTTTCTGGTTGTCGGCTTTCTAGCGTGGAAACTGTTTCAGTCTCGCAGATCGGAACAGTGGCCAGCGCTCGAAACTGGTCATGTCTTTCCAGACGCGCTAATGTCACGCTATCCAGCGGGTCAATCGAACATGCTCGCTCCAGTCACGCTGGCGACGCTGGCGTTGCTGGCTGTTGTCCAGATCAAGTTCGTGGGGTTTTTCTGGCAGCTTGACCTTGGTCTGGTGGTTGCCATGCTCGTCATCGGCGCTCTGTGGTTGGCTCAGCGCCGTATCGATTCACGGCGTCGACGGCGAGGTGCACACAAAGGTGAAGTCGCCCGGCACGATCTCTATCGCCTGTTTGAGATCGAGCGTGCATCCGACCCCGAAGAACGGCGCGTGCTTATCGTGCGTGAGTTCAATCGGCTGACACTCGAAGCGTTGCGACCCGATCCCACCATTCCAGATGACTGGCCGGCAATCTCGGTGCTGAAATCGCTGCGCGATCAGATTTCTCTGCTGCGCGCTAGCGCGCGCGATACCGCGACCTCCTCGATCTCACAAGGAAGCCTGAAAGAGAGCCCGTCCACTCCGGCCTTGGCGGCGCAGATTCAAACGTTGGAAGACTATGTGAATCAATTGCTCCGAGTGCGGTTACTGGGTCAGGCCGATCTAGAGCAGATGCGTATCCTGGTGCGGGATCAGAGTCGACTCCGCGAGATGCAGGACCTGGTGGTCGGCGAGCTTCAGCAGTCCGCCACGATCTCGGCGGCAGGCTGATTGCACTGCTGATGTTCGACTGAGACCTGGGGCGATCGCAAGTCACCCAACGTTTAGGGAGCAATCGACGCAGCGATGATCAAGGGCCGATCAATCTGGAGCCTGCTCGCGTTTGTGGTTGGCTTCTTTGTCTTCGCGCGAATCCGCGGTTACGGCGACAATACCGGTATTCCGATTCGATATCGATATCCGGTTCAGGTCGATCACTGGCTGTTCAACGGTCATGACCCTGTCCTCTGGCTGCAGAATAGACTGGGCCAAACCGGCAGTCTGAACGCGCTCGACTACTTTCTGATCGTGATCTACATCTCATATTTCGTGGTACCGCCTGCCACGATCGTCCTGCTCTGGTGGTTTCGCTCCCGAGGATTCTCCATGCTGGCGCTCGCTATCATGGTGACCCTCTACGTGGGCGTTACGATCAACTTTATCGTTCCGACCGCTCCGCCCTGGCTGGCCGCCGCGCATGGCTACATGACCTATTTCCCGCGTCTGGTGCCGCGACTGATCAACAGCGTGATTCCGGGAATCTTCAACACCGGCGACAGTGTGGGTGGGGCGAACGACGTCGCCGCGATGCCCTCGCTGCACATCGCGATAATCTGTGCCGTCTCCTTCTACTACATGACCAGGGGGAAAATCGGCATCATTCTTGGCTCGCTGTATATCCTCGGCATGGCGTTTACCTTGGTCTACCTCGGCGAGCACTACTTCTCCGACATCGTGGCCGGGTTCGTTTTGGCGCTCGCATCCTGGCTCATCGTTGCCTGGGCTCTTGGCCGCTGGGAGCAACGCAAGACCAACGATGACAGGGTGACAGCCGAACCTGAATCGCCGCAGACCGAACCTGCCGGAGAGTGAATTCCTTTGGTGAATCGACCGACGGATGCGTGCTCAACGCGCGTCGGGTGTGAAGCTTGCTTCACTCCAATGCCGCGTGTTTGTCAGGTAAGTTGTGCCGTGAGGCATGCCGGTTCGGTCTCATTGCTGGAGAGCGGGCGCCGGTCGACCGGCGCTCGCCTCCTCTGGCAGGAACCACTGACATTCGTAGGCCGGCACCGCGTGTCGCCCACGTCCCGGCGGTCGGCCGTTGCCGTGAATCCTGCCAGCCAATCCTCAACCACGAGCTACGTCTTCGCGAAGCCGTCGATAATGCGAGCGGCGCGCTTGATCCCGTTGAAGTAGTCCTCGACGTAGATATTCTCGTTGGGTGAATGTGCCCGCGAATCGGCGTTACCGACGCCCGATGATGCGAACGGGATACCGAACTGATGGGCCATCACGTAGGCCGGTCCGGTGCCCATGGCCGTCGGGATGATGACTCCCTCGACACCGTCCACCTCACGGTGGGCTTCTTCGACCACCTTGACGATAGCCGAGTCGGTTGAGGTGCGGGCCGGGTGCTCGGCGCTCAACAACTCGATTTCGATGTCGGAGAAGCCTTCGGCATCAAGGTGCTTGCGCAGTAGGTCCCGGATTTCGTACGGATCCTGATCGATCACCAGCCGGAAATCGACCTTGGCCATAGCCTCGGCGGGCATCACCGTCTTGGTGCCGGGACCGGTATAACCGGAATAGAGGCCGCAAATGGTGCAGGTTGGCTGGAAGTACTCTTTGATCTGCAGGTCCCGTCCGGTCAGGCCGGTGACGAACTGATCAATGTTGTAAAGCTTTTTGCGACTCGCTTCGGTGTCCGGCATCTTGTCCAGGATCTCGAAGTCATGCTTGGTCGGGGCGACGACCTTGTCGTAAAAACCTGGAATCCGAATGCGTTCATCCGGGCCTTTGAGGGTCGAGAGTGCCCAGTTGAGCCGCCAAGCGGCGTTGGGAACCGAGGCGCCGAGTGAAGAGTGCAGGTCTCGCGCGACCGAGCGCACGCGCAGTTCGACGTAGCAAATGCCTTTCAGGCCGAGCGAGATGATCGGGCGTCCCTCGACGTCCTTGCTGCCACTCTCCCAAATGTTGCCATCTGCCTGCACCAGATCTGGGTGCTCTTCGGTGAAGCGTTCGAGTCGCGGGCTGCCGATCTCCTCTTCCCCTTCGATCAGGAACTTGACCTTGAGTGGCAGCGATCCGCGCACCTTCTGGTAGGCGTCAATGGCGCAGATGCGGGAAGCGATATTCCCTTTGTTGTCGGCGACGCCCCGCGCGATGATCTTGCCATCCACCACGTCAGCGGCGAATGGCTCGGTGTCCCAAAGCTCGAGCGGTTCGGGTGGCTGGACGTCGTAGTGGTTGTAGAAGCTGAGGGTGCGGCTGCCAGAACCGATCTCCCCGTACACCACCGGATTGCCGCCTTCGATCGGTACGATCTCGGCCTTGGCGCCGATGGCTTCGAGCATCCGCTTGACGTACTGCGCCGTCTCCTGAATGCCGATATTCTGCGCCGAGATGCTCGGCTGGCGACACAGGTCCTGAACCTCTTTCAAGTATTGGTCACGATGGTCATCGATATACTGATAGACGTCTTGCATAGCCAATCCCTTCCCAGTTATTGGTGACCGCCATTCCCGTCGGTGGCCGTCTGCTGCACTCTCACTCTTGCGTTTGGCCTTGTCAACCAACGATGCCGGGAGGCGCGAGCTATGTGAGAATGTCGGCGTGAACCGGATTCAACTGAGACAGATTGGGAGGAATCACATGGCCGAAATCAAGCGACTGGCTGAGATGCACTGGCCGGAGGTTCGTGAAGCGCTCGACACGGGAACCAGGACTGTGGTGGCGGCAGCGGGATCGATGGAACAGCACGGGCCGCATCTGCCGTTTCAGACCGACACCCTGCTCGGCACGGCGCTGGCGGAGGCAGTGGTCGAGCGGCTGGATCACGTCATCATGGGACCGACGATCCCGTTTGGCGTCTCGGAGCACCATATGGCGTTTCCCGGCACGATCACGCTCGACACCCCCACCTTCAAAGAGGTGGTGCGCCAGTACGTGGGCAGCCTGGCCCGTCATGGATTCGAGAACGTGGTCATCTTGCCAAGTCATGGTGGGAACTTTGGACCGTTGGCCGAGTTGTTCGAGGAGACGGGCGGTCACATCGAGGATGCTCGCTTCGTGCCGTTCACCGATCTCATGTCATTTCTTGACGTGATGAACCGCAAGGCTGCCGAGGACGGCATCACGCCGCAGGTGGCTGGAGCGCATGCCGGTGAGACCGAGACGTCGATGGTGCTGGCCGAGAAGCCCGATCTCGTGTTGATGGACAAGGCCGCGGAAGGATTCGTCGGCACGTTCGACGAAGCGGCATCCCGAACCGTCTTTGAACGCGGCATGACCGCACTGACCGAGAACGGCATTCTGGGCGATGCTCGACCGGCCGACGCTGAGCGTGGTCGTGGCTACATCAACAACCTGGCCGACATGCTTGCCGAGTACATCAGAGAGCGAGTCCTGGCCTGACGCCGAGGCCCGCTGGCGAACCGGCGGGCCCTGACTTCTTTCCATTTGGCCATCCGCTGGCCGAGCAGCCGTTTGCAGTGCGGCTTCAGTTGTGGTGAACCGGGTATCCCTGCTCTTTCCAGGCCTTGAGTCCGCCCTCCAGATGGGCAACGTTGGTGTATCCCATCTGCTGCAGGCTGACCACGGCCAGCGCCGAGCGGCCGCCCGAGGCGCAGGTCAGGATGATTCGGCCGTTGGGGTCGAACTCGGTCCGGTAATACGGGCTGGTCGGATCGGCGTAGAACTCCAGCATGCCGCGCGGAGCATGCACGGACCCTGGAATAACGCCGTTCTCGGCCAATTCGTTCGCTTCACGCAGGTCGATCAGTATGGTCCTGTTTCGGCTGACCTCCGAGTTCACTTCGGCCGGTGACAGGTTCTGAATGCGAGACTTTGCCTCCGCTACCAGACCCGCGGCTGTTACTGCTCCCATGACCTCTCTCCTTTCGCATAGCGCGATTTGTCGGCGGTGAGTCAAGAGTAGCGGTGCGAGCACAGCGGGTCATCGGTCACTTTCCCTAGATCTGTTCGTGGGGGTGACCTACTTTTGAGGCATCAGGCTTTCAAGCTGAGCGGCACGCTGCACCGCGGCGGTGCGCGTTTGGACCCCAAGTTTTGCCAGGATGGCCGAGACGTGGTGCCCAGCGGTCTTGCGCGAGATGAAGAGGCGGTCAGCGATCTCGGCGTTCGTGAGGCCGTCCGAAAGAAGCCGCAACACGTCCATCTGGCGTTCGGTCAACCCGGCCGGATTGGCGGCAGTTGTGGCGTTCGGGCCGCGGCGAATGGCTCGTACGCCAATATCGCGTAGCTTGCGCGTGGCCAGGGCCTGCGCCTGGATTGCACCAAGCCCGGCGAACGCGGCCTGTGCTTCCCGGATGTCGGCTTCAGCGTGGCTTTCGACGAGGGCGCAGGCACGCTCATAAACGCATCCGATTTGAGCCCAGGCACTGGCAGACTCGCGTGGCTTGCCAGCGATCAGCAGGGCATACGGCTCTGCTAGACCCGTGCGCGATTCGATGGGTTCCCCCGTACGATGTAGCCAGCAGGCAACCTCGCCGCGAACCCATGCGGTGCCGAATCGTTGTGCCAGTTGCTGGATCGACCGCGCCTCGGCGGCGGCACGCTCCGGATCACCTGACAGCCACGCGGCTTCGGCACGGGCCAGTCGCACCGGTGCCAGCCGTTGTAGTTCGCCCGTCTTCGAAGCCAGATCGAGTGCCTCGTCGAGTATCGACTCGGACCCTGCTTGCCCGCGCCGTGTCAGGATCGACCCGCGTACGGTGAGTGCGACGATGCGGGTGAGCGGTGACAGGGATGGAACCTTCAGAGCTCGTTCGACATCGCCCAACGCGTCGTCCCACCGGCCGCGACGTGTGTGGATCGTTGCTCGCGCGGCGGTTAAGTACCAGAAATAGTTGTCGAGGTCGTGATCGGCGGCGTAACGCAGCGCCACAGCCAGATTTCGTTCGGCGTCGTCGAGCAGGAACTGCTCCATCTGAAGCCAGCTCAGGTTCGTCAGTGCCCGACCGGCATGGTCGACCATCCCCGCCTTTGCGGCGATGTCGTGAGCTTGTTCGAGCATGCTCCACGCGTCGGGATCGTTGAATGTAGCGCGTGCGCTTCCGATGTTGATCATGGCGTGAACCAGTGTCTCGATTTCGTTCAACTGGTCTGCCAGTTCGAATGCCTTCTCGCCCCAGCGGATTGTCTGCGCAATGTTCCAGCGCAGCATCTCGAGTTGCGACATATTGCTGTATGCCATGGCGAGCTCGGGTCCGGGTTGAAGCTGCTCCAGTACCCTGAGCGCCGCGACTCCGGCTTCGTGCGCCTCGACGCTGCGACCCTCGAACCAGAGAAGTCGCGACAGCCAGCGCTGGTTGTCTCCCTCTCTGAGCCGGTCGCCTTCGTGTTGCCAGAGCTCGATCGTTTCGCGACATGCCGCAATCGCGGCGTCTCCGCGGGAGGTCAGATAGCAGGCGAATGAGTACTTCTCCAGAACGTCAGCGCGTTCCGAAACCGTGAATGGGCCTGATGCACGCAGCAGCCGTTCGTACTGTGCCGCCGCCTCGCGGTACGAGTGAAGCGCCGACGCCTGCTCCGCCGCCGCGGCCGCGTAGTGACGAATAGCATCGATATCACCGCTTAATTCGGCGTGATGGGCAAGCCGTGCCAGGTCGCGCGAGAGTCTCGGATCGTCGACCAACGCGGCGAGAAGTCGTTGATGGAGCAAACGGCGTCTCGGGAACGGCAACGCAGTGAGAATCGCGTCGCGCGTCAGTTCGTGGCGAAAGGCAAGCTTCCCGTCGTGATGAGTCAGCAATCCGGCCGCCAGGCATTCTTCTATTGGTTCAACGACGGGCCCAGCGACGTTCAACAGGAGATCGGGTTCGATGGTCGCACCAATCGTGGCGCAGACATCGAGAATTCCACGCCCCTCGGTTGAAAGCCGGGCAGCGCGCGCCAGTACGGCATCGCTGACCGTGGCGGGAACACCAGGAGAATCCGCAGCCAACACCTCGGTTAGGTAAAAGGGATTGCCGCCGGTTCTTCGGAAAAGCTCGGCCGGGTCGTGCCCGCTGCCTGCCGCGAGCGTCGTGACAGCGGCGCGCGTGAGCGGCGGCAGCGTGATGCGGTGGATACCCGGGGAGCTTGCAAGATCGCCGAGCAGGCGACGCAACGGGTGGAACGGTCCGAGTTCGTCGTCGCGGTAGGTGACCAGAAAGAGGAGACTGATGTCGCCGATCCGACGGCTCAAGAACCGCAGCAGCTCGATTGAGGCTTGATCGGACCAGTGCGCATCTTCACCGACGATAATGGTCGGTTCGTCGCGGGCGCGTAGCGCTGCCAGGACGCGGTGAAACAGTTCGTCGCGACGGCGGTGCGGTTCCAGCATTTCACGAAGATCCAACCCGAGCGCCGGACCGATATCGAGCAGTGGACCGAACGGACCTGGAGTCGATAGCGAATCGCATGACGTCCGCATGGTACGGACGGCCTGATCTTGCCGCGCACAGAACTCCTCGACGAGAGACGTTTTACCGACGCCCGCTTCGCCCCCAATTAGCACGATTCGACCGCGTCCAGCGGCGACGTTCTGGAAATGCGTCTGGATTTCCCGCAGGTAGTGATCACGTTCGAGCAGGGCCATTGGCGAGTCCCTGAGAATCGACGCGAGGCAAATCTGCTCGCATGGTGTCGGACGATTCCCACTTGTCGGTTATCGCATACGTCCGGCGGCGCGTCAGTTGAAGGCCAACACTTCGATTCTAGCACCGATTCAGATCGCGAGAGTCGGGATGAAATTCCGTACTCGAATTCCGTATTGCCTCCGTGACGGTACTGACGCCATCCGATTCTCCGCTCCATAGACTGACTCTCAGATCGGTTGCCAACGCATCGGTCGATTCGAGAGACCGCCGCAGTGCAAACAGCGTGTGCCGTAGCGAGAAAGGCTGGTGGGATGAACTCCGTTCCGTTGAGGACCACTGGACTCCGGATTCGCGTTGACTGCCAAGCGCTGACCATGGTGTTGGCCAACGTTGCGGAGGTCGATGGCCTGCCACGCCCCGTGTCGTTGAAACACTCCAGAAACCGGATTCCGAGTGGCTGTCGGCGGGCGGCGAGAACCGACGACGGCCCTGGCAGCACGGCGTTGGCGAACGCGGAATTCGTCGACTCCGCAGTCAAGACCCGTTGAACTGGGTTCACGGGTGAGTTGGATTGTTGTGATGGGCCGGCGAGAGAGGCCGCCCGGAAGGGAAATGGTTCGGGAATGATGACGAGGTTGTCACAACGGGCGCCGCGAGTGACGCGGCTCCTGATGGTGTTCACGGTGTTGCTCAGCATGATGATGATAATCGCACCACGCCCCACAGCCGCGGCGGCTCCGCCACCCGCTCCGAGCGTCAGCGTGGTGCCGCATGGTACGTTCGCGTTCATGACCGTCACCAATCCGGCGCCTGCGCAGATTGATGTCTGGGTTTTCGCATCGGAGTCTGGGACGATCAACAATTGCGTACCGAATTTCCCGCGTATTGACTTCGCCATCGGCGCGGGCAATGTCACCAACTGGACGTTCAAGATTTCTTCGCTGCAGCCAAGAACACGTTACGAATACGTGGTCCGGGCGACGGTCAACGGTGCAAGCAGTTGCTACATTGGTCAGTTCAACACCCTGTCGCCCAAGGTGACCGTCGATTTCCAGAAGATCAAGGTCAACAACGACAGCGACATCTGGGGTGCCGGAGAGCTGACCTTCTACTTCAAGGTCTATGACAAATGGGAGCAGGGGCTGACGACGAACGAGATGAGCATCAGTTCGGGGCAAACGGTGACGATCAACAAGATCAAGTCGTATGTCAATGAGCCTGACTTCATCACTCTGGCGGTTCAGGGGCAGGATGAAGACTGCGTCTTCTGCTCGTATGGTATCGGGCCCAAAGCGGCTGATTCTGGTTCGACCAGCCAGCAAGATTGGAACACGGCGTACAGTGGAGAGATATCGCTGAGGTCGCCAGGTCCGAACGAGAACTTCAGCCAGACGGTTTTCTTCTCGAGTAGTTGGTGGCCCGTCGGTTTCACGGTCAAGGCGATCATCACGGTCAAGTACGTCTAGTAGATCGACCTGCCGCAGGCAGCCTCAGGACGCGCGGAGAGAACCCGCGCGTCCTTCGCATGTGCGTCGAGTCGATGATCCGTCTTGTGATTCGGTTCGCCCGTTGATAGGATGTTGCGGTTTCATCGACATCCAGCGGCCGTCGATCCGGCGAATTGGCCTCTTGCGCGACTGAGTGGGCCACTCCGCGAATCACGGCGCCGTGCCGGGGCGTGAGCTGCCTTGGTCGGAGGATGAGCCTCAATGCGATCTTCACAGACTCCTGACGGAGAGAACTCATCATTTTCGGCGGAGACTCACCGATCGGTTACCGATCGTGCCGTCTTGCGGGCGCCGCGCGACGGGTTTCGCACGACGAATCTGCCTCTGCCACTGAGCGACCTGATTGGACGGGACGAGCAGATTGAGGAGTTGCGTGGGCTGGTGGATCGTTCACGACTCATCACCCTGACCGGCTTTGGCGGCTGCGGCAAGACACGACTGGCGATTCAGTTGGCGCATGCCGTTCGCAACCAGTTTCTCGACGGCGTCTGGTTCATCGATCTCTCCTCGCTAGCCGATCCTGAGTCGGTCGTGCTCGCGGTGGAGTCGATACTCAACGTGCAAGATCAAGCGCGGACATCGAAGCTGGAAAGGCTCCAGCGGCATCTGCACGATCAGCACGTATTGCTCATCATTGATAACTGCGAGCATGTAATTGACGCGGTGGCACGCTCCGTCGGAGTGCTATTGACCTCCTGCCATCGGCTTCAGGTCATCGCCACCAGCCGTGAACCGCTTGGGGTTGCGGGCGAAACGGTGTGGCCGGTGCCCGCGTTGACGTTGCCTGGCAACGTGCCTGGCTCATTCGAAGAGTTGATGCAGTCCTCCTCTGCGGTGCGGTTGTTCGTCGACCGGGCGCGGGCGATCCAGCCAGGTTACTCGGTCGACCGAGAAAACCTGGATACAGTGGTGGAGATCTGCCGTCAGTTAGATGGCTTGCCACTCGCCATTGAACTCGCCGCGGCGCGAGTCAAAGTGCTCTCTCTGGCCGAGATCGCCGAGCGCATGTCGGATCGGTTTCGGTTGCTGATCAGTGGCCAGCGCGGTTCCCAACCACGTCAGCAGACACTCCTCGGCGCGATCGAGTGGAGTTTCGACTTGTTGAGCGCGGAAGAGAGACTGCTTTTCGTACGGCTGGCCGTTTTTCGTGGTGGGTGGTCGCTGCCCGATGCCGAGTCGATTGCCAGTGGCTCTGACCTGGACCGGTCAGCCGTGCTGGATCTTCTCGCGAGGCTTGTCGACCGATCACTCGTCGCGACTGAACTCGCGGAAGACGGATCGATCCGCTACACGTTTCTCGAGTCCATTCGTCAGTTCGCGTTCGAGCGACTACGAGAGAGTGGTGAGCTAGCCGACATCGCGGAGCGTCACGCCCGATCACGTCTCGGCTCAGCCGAACGAGCGGAGTCGAAACTGTCTGGTCCGGCCTATGGTGTCTGGCTCACACGACTGGAGACGGATTATCCGAACTTACGGGCGGCGCTGCAATGGGCTGTCGAGTCAGATGACTGGGCATTGCTGCTACGTCTAACAGCCGCGCTGGCGCAGTTCTGGTGGCTTCGCGGTCGTTCGTCCGAGGGCCGCGCTTGGCTCGAGTTGGCACTGAAACGTGGCGGGGCCGTCGAACGAACGGACGACGAGTCGCGGAGTGCGCTCGGCCGTATCCAGCTTGCACTCGCGGTGATCCTGCGGCGGCAGGGCGACTACCAGGAAGCGATGCGGGCGCTCGTGGGTGCCGCCGACATCTTCGCTGAGCTTGGTGACGTCGCGGGTCATGCCGTCGTCACGCTGCAGCGGGGCGTGACCGCGAACGTGATGGGTGACCATAAAACCGCCCGATTGTGCCTGATTGAGAGCTTGCGGGAGTACCGTGCGCTCGACCAGAGCTACGGAATCACGCTCTCGCTGCTGCAGTTGGCTCTCCTCGCTTTCTGGCAAGGTGACGACCTGACGGCCAGTCAGCGCGTCGCCGAGACCCTGGAGGCCTTTGCAGACCCGACCGATCGCAACCGAGAGAGCGCCCTTTGGCTGTCTGGGATGATCTCGCTCGGTAAAGGGGACCTCGCAACTGCTCGACAGCTTCTCGATGAGAGCCTAGCCCTGATCGTCAACGCGGGCGACTCGGCCATTCTCCACTTTGTGATCGACGGGCTGGCGGCTGTGGCGGCCGCGCGAGGCCGGTTTCAACGAGCGCTCGTGCTTGGTGGTGCGGCGGAAATGCTGCGCGAAAGGGGCGGCTTTCAGAGCCCGGTTGGATGGGCGCGGAGGATGCACCCGGTGTTGCAGCGTGCCCGTGCGGCGCTTTCCGCTCGTCAGGCCGACGCGGCCTGGTCCGAGGGGAGAGCGATGACTCTGGAGCAGGTGCTGACGTTCGCCGAGCAGCCGTCACCCGTGGAGACCAGGCAAGCCAGTCGCTCGTTCGACCCGCTCGGATCGCTTACGCGACGGGAGCGAGACGTATTGCACTACGTGCTGCGCGGTTGGACCAATCGTCAGGTGGCAGACGAGCTTTCGATCGGCGAGCGGACGGTTGAGACGCATGTGGCGAACCTGCTGGGCAAGCTGGGCGCCGTATCGCGAACGCAACTCATCGCGAGGATGGCTGAAGACGGCCTGCTCGACGCGACTCCCGTCTAATTCCGTGCTGGTACGGACGAAAACATCCCCGGGACTCGAGTAGATTCAAACCGACGACGGCGTACCACTCTGAGAACGGCGAGGTGAGACACGTGACTTCAGAACAGATCGCACTGGTGCAGCGGACGTTTTCATTGCTGAATTCACGTTTCGGGCTATTCGTCGATCTCTTCTACTTTCGGCTCTTCGCGCTCGCTCCCGACACTCGTGAGCTATTTTCGAGTGACATGCGCCTACAGAAGCATGCGCTCGCGTCGATGCTCCAGACCATGGTTGCTGACCTTCACTGGGACGAGGAACTTGTTCCACTGGTGACCCAGCTCGGGGCGCGTCATGCTCGCTATGGCGTACGTGACGGTGACTATGAGACGGTTGGAATAGCGTTGACGTGGGCGCTCGAGCAAACGCTCGACGACGATTTCCCGCCGGAAGCCCATGACGCCTGGCGTGCCGCTTATTGGAAGTTCGCCAGCATCATGCGGACGGCTCAGGCGACACAGGGACGCGCATCGCGCGTCGCGAGGGATTGACTCCGCGATACGTGGGAGTTCGCCAAGCGCTCGCGTTCCGGGTCTTGTGTGACGTTTCGCAGTTGACTGATTCGCGTGTCGCCAACTTCGGACATCGAAAAATCGAGGCCGGAGCGACGCCATATCCGGCGCCGGTCCAGCCTCGATGTCCCCCACGAAATTATGTGTGTGTTGCGTTTATGGCAGGTAATTGAGCGGGTTGACCCACACACCGTTCTTCTGAACTGCAAAGTGCAGGTGCGAACCGGTCGAAGCTCCGGTGCTGCCCATTACGCCGATCTGCTGTCCGGCCGTGACGTGCTGCCCGACGGCGACCGATGGCTGCTGCGCCATGTGACCGTAGAGCGTGACGAGCCCGTTGCCATGATCGATCTGGACGCAGAAGCCGTATCCGTAGTTGCTCCACCCAGCAAAGATGACGGTACCATCGCCAGCCGCGTGAATCGGCGTATACATGCTATTGGCAATATCCAGACCCTGGTGGAAGTGCGCGTATCCCTCATAGGCTGGCTCGAGCGTTAGACTTGTCGGACCGAATTTCTGCGTAATCGTTCCTTTGACCGGCCAAACAAAGCCCTGCGTGGCCGCGGGAGCCTGGGTTGGCTGTGGCTTGGGCTGCGGCGTCGGCGCGGGAGTGGACTGGGTTTTCGCCTCCGACTCAGTGCTGTTCGTCGTCTGGGTGGTCGTCGCGACCTTCTGCGGCGTCGAGCTACTGGCCAGCGACGCAGTCGTGGCGGAGCCCGTCGCGCCCGGTATGACTAGCGTCTGGCCGACGATAATCAGATTTGGATTGGTGATCTTGTTGGAAGCAAGTTTGACGATAGAAGACGGATCTACGCCGTAATGCTCCGCCAATTTGTTGATCGTGTCGCCTGCCTGGACGGTGATTGTGATGCTTGCTCCACCTCCGGCTGCCGGGACATTCACGTGGTCGCCCGGGAAGATGAGATTCGGATTGTTGAAGTTGTTGGCTTGAATGAGTTCCTCGGTGCTGACGCCGTACTTCTCGGCGATCTTATACAGCGTGTCGCCAGCCTTTACCGTGTAATTGATTCCAGGCGCGCCACCCTCACCGGTGAAGACTTGCGGGGATGTCGTCGTGGCCGTCTTGACCGTGGCGAATTTGCTGGTGGTCTGCGGAGTTGATCCGGTACCAGTTCCGGCGGGGGCTTGAGCCAATACCCCGGCCGCTCCGCCACCCAACACACTCGACGAAGCCACCGCCGCTACCGTGGCAGCGACCATCGCGGTGCGCGTGAAATTGGCCGGCTGTCGAGACCCTCGCACCGGCCCAATGAAGCTGAAATCGCGATTTGCGCCTTCCGGCCACCAGATCTCGTCCTCGCTGGCGGTGGTCCATTCCGCCGCCGGCGCTCCCGATTTCAAGGATGCCGCAACGCTCTCCTGGGTGAAACGTGGTTGTGGCACGGACTGGAGCGGACGACGAGTGGGAAAGTGCGACAGCGTTGCGGCTGGCGCCGAACTGATGGGCATTTCAGCGAACGTTGTTTGTTGCGGGAGTTGAGAGTCTCGACTTAGTCCCCGGCCGATCATCTCCGTCGGTGACGAGAGGATTGCGCCCGTTGTCTCGCTCTCGAGATGAGTGGTTTGGGATTGAACCACCGGGTTTGGGGATGTCAGTGGTCCGGTTGCGACTGGATCCGAATCTCGACGCCAGCCGAAGCGAGTCTCCTGGGGTAGGAACGACGTTCCTGAATCAGGCGTACGAGAACCCGTCCGCCCGTCAGTGCGGCTTGCCATGAATTTTCCCTTCCCATGCCCTGTATCGGCCTACGGCACGGATCGTCCGAAAGCTTGTGTCCCCGACTCTCGTGGAGGATCCATTGCCATAATCAGGTTTTCGGCGGAGAGCATAACAGTGTGGAGTTCGCGTGTCAATTTCTTAATGCAAGAGATAAGCGAAAAGCTATCGAATTCCAGCGTTTGTACGCACCCAATCGCCGGGAAATTGATGAAGTCTGATGTGGCGATCTTTCCCGAATTTCCGCTCATCATGGCTCGAAGCGACGAGTGGTGCAATTTGCCCTCCCACGACCGCTCATCGGTCGCTCGCCTCCTTGAACGAACTTCTCGTGGTTCGGATGCGCGTCATTCACTGACCCAGTTCTCACGCGGGTGTGAACGTGACAGGCAGCGACTTCAGTCCACGGAATGAGAATCCCTCCAGCCAGTCGGCCTCAGCGGCCTGCAGGCGGAGATTGACGCATCGTTGCACAACCGTTTGAACCGCAAGTTGTGCTTCGGCACGGGCGATAGCCGCGCCAAGGCAGAAGTGCGGACCGTGCGCAAAGGTGAGATGCCGGTTTGGTTTTCTGGCGATGTCGAGCCGGTCTGGCTCAGGGAATTGCTCCTCGTCTCGATTGGCCGAGCCAAATAGCAGACTGATGTTCTGCCCCGGCTCGATGATCTGCCCGCCGATCTCGATGGCGTCTCGCGCCACGCGACTGGTGGCCTGCACCGGACTCTCGAAGCGCAGCACCTCCTCGAGCGCGGTGGTGATCAGTCCAGG
The DNA here is from genome assembly GCA_963782955.1 of uncultured Chloroflexia bacterium. Classification (GTDB taxonomy): domain Bacteria; phylum Chloroflexota; class Chloroflexia; order Thermomicrobiales; family Thermomicrobiaceae; genus CALAGB01. The sequence continues at coordinate 742,512 of CAWALJ010000008.1, forward strand.
GTTGGCGCGCAATTGCTCGAGTGCGTCCGGATGTCGTGCCAGTGTCAGCACCGCGTTACCAATCAAATGCGCGGTGGAATTGTTGCCGCCGACGAGCAGGGCGATGATCATGATCACCAGTTCATCGAGTGACAGTCGGTCACCCTCTTCTTCGGCTGATACCAGCATCGTGATCAGATCGTTGCGCGGCTCACGGCGACGCTGCTCGATCACATCTTCAAGATAGGCTTTCATCTCGAGCATGCTGGCCTGGCCCTGCCGCATGATCGGGATTCGCTCGCCGCTGGTTCCGGGTCGGTCGTAAACACGCACCTGGTCTCGGCTCCAACGAGTGAAGCTCGGCTGATCTTCTGGCAGTACACCGAGCATGTCCGCGATTACCCAACCAGGCAACGGGACCGCCAGGTCCTTGACCACGTCCATTTCGCCATGCGAGATCACCTGATCGATGAAACGATTGCAGAGTTCCTGGATGCGCGGTCGCTTGTCACGCACCATGCGCGCGGAGAAGGCTTTGGTGACCAGATTTCGTAGCCGGGTATGAGTGGGGGGATCGGTCAGCAGCATGCGACTGCCGAGCACATGGCGTAGCGGCTGAAGCTCCTGTTGAATGTCCTCCGGCAGGACTTTGAAGATCGATTCGGCACGCGCAGAGGAGACGCGCTCGTCGGTCAGCAATCCGATGATGTCGTTATAGCGACTGATCATCCAGGCCTGACCGTTCCAGACTACCGGCGACTCGGCTCGCAGTTGCGCGTAGATCGGGTAGGGGTTCGCGCGAACCTGCGGATCGCTAAAATCAACACCAACCGACACTCTTCCCCCTCTCAGCCTCGAGATGCTGGTTCAATCGCGGTGTTGCGCCAGCCAATCGTCGAGTGACTGTACGCGCGGATCGACCTGTCGCATGTCGTAGTATGGGATCGCCGGTCGGTAGACGTCGAAGATACGGCGTAGCTCAGCAACCGGCTCCTGATGAATGTCGACCCGAAGATTCACTCGCGAAAAGCTCTTGGAATCGTACACGAGCAGCGCGGCGGAGCGTTGCCCTCCGTGCTGACCGCCAGCATCACGACCTGCCTCAACGCAGCGTAACAGGCGTTCTTCGAGGTCCTCTTCTGGATTCGAGAGAAACTCCTGTTCCATCGCCTCAAGGACGTGCTCGCCCATCAGATAGTTGCCGAGGATGACGTAGCTGTCGCCAATGCGGTGACCGGACCAGTCTTTGTTCATCGCTCCGGTTCGTGCGGCGCCGTGACCATCGTCGTCAAGGACGCCGAGTTGGCGGTATTCGATGAATGGGTCGGCGATCGCCATCTGCTCGATGACACCGGGTGCCTTGTAGCCCAGTTCGAGCAGGCGCAACGCAATCGGGCCGAGACGTTCGTCGGCGATGGCCATGATCGCGACGGCCCCGAGACGCTCCCGAATGAAAGGGACGCGCACGCCGACCGCGAAGGCGGCCGTGGCTGTCCCGATGCCGAGCATGCCGGTTCGTTTGCACCGGCCAATGACGGTAAACGTCATCCTGTCCCTCCCGCTCTCAGCGTCCCTGCCGCAGTCAGTGTCGTTCGATGGCGGCATCGTAGTACATCGGGTCCAGAGGTGGGAAGCGGCACGCGATTGCGTAAGCGGTGAACTTCCGTGGATTGTGCCCTTGGGGCACACAGCGTCGGGACCGTGGAGTTACCCACGGTCCCGAAATTCACGTGCTTGGGAGCGAGTTTGCGCTCCTGGGCGATTAGTCCGCGGCGTGCGGAACGACCTCCACGTCATCTGGCACTCTGGCAGGAGAGATCTCGATGATTCGCTTCATCTCCCGTGTGGTATAGCCACTCTTGACGCCCCAGACGTAGGCGACGATTCCAACTCCGACCTCGATCAGGTCTGGATATGGGAACTTCATGAACGGGGACTTTAGCGGTCCGTACTCACTGAAGTAGACCAATAACAGCGTTCCGAGCAGCAACGTAATGAGCCATGCTGCACTCTGCACTTGTTTGCGCCCGACATCGTTACAGAGGAGCCAGGTGAGGCCAGCCATCGCGATGATCGTGCCTGCAAACAGGGCATAGTAGGCACCGAAGCTTATCGAACCGGACGTTGGCGAATTCCCAGTTGCCAGGAACCAGCCGCCAACGGCATTCACAAACACCCAAACCGCGAGGAATAGGACGGCGAGGCCGCGACCGAGCCCTGGATTGATCCAACCCCTGCGAGGTGCTACGTAACCGGTATAGAGAGCGAAACCGGCGAAGACGATGATCAGTACATTCGTAAGCGTCGTGAATCCTGACCAGAAGAGAATCATCAACGCAGCCAGGAACCCCAACGGCGCGATGATGTTTGCCGCCGGCAGCTTGAATGGACGGTCCAGATCGGACGCCGTTCGCCGCAGAATCAACAGGTTCACGCCGCCCATGATGTAGGTGAGGACCGACACGTCGGTCACATAGCCAACCAATCGATACCAGCTCGGCACCGGGGCCAGGAAGAGTACTCCGACGATAGCCGTCGTGACCAGCCCGAGCCACGGGATCTGGAAGCGATTCGTCCGCTTATAGAGGTCAGGCAGCGATTCATGGACGCTCATGCCGTAGAAGTTGCGAGCGGAGGCGCCGACGCCGATGTAGCCAGTGCCGCCTGGTGAGATCGCGGCGTCGATCAACAGTATCGTCGCGAAAGCGCCGAGCGCGGCGATTCCGGCCGAGGAGAGTGCATCGTAGAACGGGGCACTAGCCCAGGAACTGCTGCTAAGTCCCGCCCAATCACCAGGTTTGATCCCAATGGCGCCGAAGTTGACGGCACCGGTGAAGGCGATCTGCAGCAGCACGTAGATGATCGTCGTGATGACGAGTGACAGAACTACCGCGAGTGGAATGTCACGTCGCGGGTTCCGTGCCTCACCGCCGAAATCAACTGCCTGCCGGAAACCAAGGAAGGCGAAGACCACCCCAGAGAGTGGGAGTGCCTGCAAGATGGCTGACGGACCGTATGGGACGAATCCCCCCGAGAAGCCATTGAAGTTCGACGAGCGAAAGAGAACAAAGAGGAAGATGAACGTTGCCGTCGGTATGATGAGCTTCCACCAGACGACCCAACGATTGAGCTCGGCGAGGAAGCGGACGCCGAAGTAGTTGACGATGAAGAAGAACAGGATTAACACGACCGCCAGTCCGATTCCTTTCGCGGTCAGCACCTGGACTCCATGCGACGTCGCGTTGAGGCCCATGCTTGGGAACTTGCCACCGATATAGGTGATCACCCCTTCTGCTTCGATTGGTGCAGTGGTCACCGATGCAAGGAGGTAGGCCCAGCCCATGAGTAAACCGGTGAATCCGCCGAATGTCAGATACGGGTAACGAACGAGCCCGCCAGACCTCGGCAACATTCCAGCAATTTCGGCATAGGTGAGCGCAATCAGCATCATGAGGACCCCGCCAATTACCCAGGAGATGATTGCCGCTGGTCCTGCTATCGAGTCGGCTGCCAATACTCCGAACAACCAGCCGGATCCAATGATTGTGCCGATAGAGAGGAATAGGAGTGGAACAAAGGAGATTGATCGACTGAGGTTGCGGTCAGATTCCTCGAAGCCTGACTCGGCCTCGTGAAGGGTAGTCTCTGTCATTTTTCTGCCTTCCTTCAGGCATCGCCCGGCCTTTCCCTTCCCCGTGACCAAGGCCATTAGCAGCTTTGTCGCATCACGCGTGCCGTGATGAAGTCACGTATTGGCTCAACAGGAGCTTCTTCTTTCATCACCATATAGACATATTGCTAAGTGGTAGTACGGCTTCCAGGTTGCGGTGATCGCATCTGGTGTCGATCGTTTGGAAAGCCATACAATCAAGGTGACAGGCATCGTCAGCCCGATGCTAGGTCGGTGTTCGGGGGAATAGGTGATCGTGGATGGTCTACCCGCCATAACAACGCGACGACTCAACGTGCCAGACGTAGAAAGCGAGCGAGCAATGTCCGATGAGATTCGTGAGATGACTCGAGAGTTTGTCAACGGTCCGGCGTTCCAGAAAGCGGCCGCCGCCGCGGAGCAGAATCCATACGCAGTTCCATCTGATTTTCTGCGGCGATGTGTTGAGCTTGGTTGTCTCGGCATGGACGTGCCCGAAGAGTACGGCGGAAGCGGACTCAGCTCGACGCAGCAAGCGGCGGTGATCGAGGAACTGGCTCGTGGCCACGCGGGTCTGGCTCTCTCGGTGCTGGTGCAGAACTCGCTGACCGCCTTTCCCATCCGGACGTTTGGCACCGAAGAGCAGAAGCAGAAATACCTACCCAGAATGGCGACCGGTGAGCTTCTGGCCTGTTTCGGACTGAGTGAGCCGAAGAACGGTTCTGACGCCAAGGGGATCAGGCTTACTGCCCGCCGCGATGATTCGCGTGACGGCTGGTTGCTCAAGGGCGCCAAGCGCTGGATCACAAACGCCGATCGCGCCGGTCTGATCGTGCTGGCGACACGCACCGGCACTCCAGAGAGTCGCGGTCGCGGCATTACCGTCTTCCTGGTCGAACTGAGTGAAGAGACGGAAGGCCTGTCGCGTCCGAAGCCATACGACAAGCTGGGTCAGGCCGGGTCGACACTCTGTGAGGTCATCTTCGACGACGTGTTCGTGCCGAACGAAGCGATGCTCGGCGAGCTGAACCATGGCTGGGACGTCATCAACAGCACGCTCGAGCACTCGCGCGTTTCGATCGCCGCGCAGGGGTCCGGTATCGCGCTCGGCGCCTACGATGCGGCGTCTCACTATGCCGCGGAGCGGGAGCAGTTCGGTCGCTTGCTCAAGGAACATGAACCCGTTGCCAACCACCTGGCGATCATCGAGCGGCAAGTGAATCTGTCGCAGTACCTGGTCAATCGGGCCGCGCGTCAGGAGGAAGCCCAGGATCCACTTGCGTTCGTCTGGGCTTCGCTGGCCAAATTGATTGCCAGCGAGACGGCCATTTGGGCGGCTGGCGATGGCATGCTCCTGCATGGGGGCACGGGCTACGTTAACGAGATGCCGATCTCGCGCATCTTCCGTGATTCGGCGGTGCTGCGCATCTACGAAGGTGCGGCGCATATTCAAGTAAAGATCGTCGAACGCTTCCTGGATCGAGACAAGGTGATGTCCCTGTTCCCGCCGTCTGCGGCGCTGATGCGCGATCCGAAGAGTCTGCAGCCATTAGCGGAGTTGATCGACGAGATCGAATCGTGGCAGCCCGCGCCAATGGCGACGGTCTGACCTGACAACGAGCGCCGTCTCCGACTGACGTGATCGAGACTATGGGCTAGCGTTGGCCGGAGACGGACCAGTTCGGGGGTAGGGGTGATTCGATCCCTGCGAGTGCGTGGCCCGTTCCGGGGAGCCAGCGGTACCGATCACCTGTCACGTGAATTCACGCGGCAATTTCTGCGCCGCGGCCTTCGTGTGCAGCTGATCGACGTACCGGAATGGAGCCCAGTCAAACTCCCAATCGACTCACGCGAGGCGACCTTCGAGCAACTCGTTGGACCAGTAGAGTCACCAATCACGCTGCACTTCACCATGCCCCATCAGGTCGTGCTCGATCCCTCCACCATGCATGTCAACTACACCGCATTCGAAGCCACGCGCGTTCCCGAGTCGTGGATCGCGCAAAACTTGAAGCACGCGCGGGTGATCGTCCCGACCGATTCCTCACGCGACGCCTGGGTTGCCAGCGGCTATCCGCCTGACCGCATCCGCATTTGTCCGGAGGGCGTTGATCCTCAAGCCTTCGGGCCTCACGTTGCCCCACTCAGATTGCAGACGGAGACCGGTCGAGCAATTGCGAGTTTCGGCAAGCGCTTCTTGAACGTCTCCGAACTCGGGCCGCGGAAGAACATCGCCGGCATATTGCGCGCCTGGTTGCGTGCAACCCGTTCAGATGACGACGCCATTCTCGTCTTGAAACTGGGACATTACTCGACGGTCTGGCTCGATCATCTGAAGCAACAGATCCGTGAGATGGAGCGAGAGCTTGGTCGCGGGATGGAGACCGCGGCTCCGGTTGAGATCCTATTCGATATTTTGCCGGGTCCAACCATGCCGCGCCTGTACGCAATGGCGACTCACTACATTAGCCTGTCGCACGGCGAGGGATGGGACCAGACCATGATCGAGGCAGCCGCGACTGGGTTGCAGTTGATCGCACCGGACCACAGCGCCTATCGCAGCTACTTGACTCCTGATATCGCCTCGCTGATTCCCAGTCGATTGATTCCGGCGCGGTTCGATGGAGATCCCAACCTGCAAGCGCTCTTTGCGGACGCGGATTGGTGGGAGCCTGACGCCGAGGCGTCCGCCGAAGCGATTCGCGCGGCGATCGATGGTCCTGAGCCGAATTCAACGACCACCCGTGAGGCGATTGTCTCGCGATATACGTGGGAGCAGGCGACCGACCGCTTGATCGAGATCCTGGACGAGCTGCTGGTCAGCGTTCGGCTCCTGTGAGCGCGCTGCCAGGTGAGAGACTGTAGTCACGTACCACCGCGGCACGACCCTTTTCAGCCAATCGCCGAGCCAGACGATCATCTCCGATAAGCCGCACACACTGATGGGCGAACTGCTCAGGACGATCGGCAATGAGCAACTCCTGCTCATCGACCAGGTCGAGCCCCTCCGCGGCCATGCGGGTGGCCACGACCGGTCGCTCGTGTGCCAGTGCTTCCAGCAGTTTGATGCGTGTTCCGCCACCGGCTCTGATCGGGACGATGACGGCATTTGCCCGGGCGTACCATTCATCGACTGAAGGGACCTCGCCGACGAACTCGACTTCAGGTATGTGCTCCAGTTCCTTGACGTCGTCTCCAGCGCCGTAGCCAACCAGGAGTAGCCGGAAAGGTACCCGCGTCTTCTCACGGACGATCGGCAGCACTTCACGACAGAACCACATCACGCCATCTGCATTAGGGAAGTAGCTCAGGGTGCCAACATAGAGCAGCGTAAACGGCACGGACTGTGGAACTGCCGCTATCTGTGCCGGTACGGAGACTCGGTTTGGCAGCACCTCGATCTCCGCACGGTGCGCCGGGAAGACCTGTTCGAGATAGCGGCGATCCTCCGTCGAGCAGACGTATACGCGATCCCATTCCGACATGATTTGATGCTCGGCCAACTCAACCTCGGCAGCGTGTCTGCGCGATTGTTGCGTCTCGTCATTCCGACCGTGGCGCGCGTAGAGATCGGCCAGCCGTCTGGATGTTCGGGACTCGACGTCGTCAAGATCAAGGTGCCAATATGCCGCGGCGTTGCGGGAGTATTCGAGATACCGCAGAGCAAATCTGACCACCGACAATCGAAAGCAATGGATGGTGTCGAAAGTCTCGTCTGAATAGGCTCGCACCACCTCATCGATCCACGCCTCTTCGATCTGTCGTCCCAAGGTCGGGTCGCGTTGCATCTGGCTAAGCGCAACCGGCGGCAGTGCAAAACGGACCTGCTCGCAGGACTCCGCGAGCCAGCTCGGCGTCGATTTCGCTGCGCCGCCGGGATACAGGGGGATGATGAGCAGAAACACTCGATGTGTTTCGGTGAGCAACCGGAGAACGTGGGATGCACGCATCGCCAGTCCATTGCCAATCTCGTTCGGAACCACCGGGGTGATGAAGAGAAGCCGAGGGCGATTATCCTGCCCGGAGAGTAGTGGACGCGATCCTATTGGGACTAGCTCCGCTGGCGGTTGCTCATATCGCAACCACTCTCCGCGCCAGGAACCATCTTGCTGTATGCGCAGCCGACACGTGTCAGCCGTACGGCTGGAAAGCACCAGGAATCTGCCATGGTCGTCCGTCTCTTCACGCCAGAGACACTCGTGCGATGAAGCGCCCTCGCCGATGCGACCGTTGGGCAGCAGATCTAACCGCCGTTGATCGAGTCCGATTCGCGTGTAGATGAAGGATCGTACGTTGGATCGTTCTTCAGGCACAACGCCGGAGTCGCCCGGAATCGGACTGGGGTGAAGGTAGCCGTCCCACGCCTGTCGGAGTTCGGCCAGCGCGGCGTCGACGGCGTGATACAGAGTGAATCCGTCGCAAGACGGGTTGCGTCCCCGTGCGACCAGCGGCGTGTCTGTGAAGTGAAGCGTGAGCGGCTTTCCGTCGAAGTCGTGTTGCCAGAGCCCGATGCGACGATTGGGCGGCCCAGCGTGGTCGGTGTCCCGCCCGAACGCCCGCACCGGGGGCGTGGGATTCTGGATGTATTCAGCCCGCAGCACTCGCCATGCAAGATGAAATGTCTCTTTGTCACCCAGGAAGTATCGGTAGTAGAAGCGCGAGTGCTCGTTTAAATGAAGAGTGAGATTTAGCGGTGCCCAGTGTCGTCGTTTGTCGATTAGGAACAGCCCGGTTTCAAACTCGAAACCGACCGGCGTTTTCACCCCGGCGATCGTCCAGATTGGGTTGAACGGGTTCACCGCGCGGATATCTGGCCAGAATGCAGCTCCGCGTGCGCGATAACGTGGATCGTTAATGAGGAAGGCCGGGTCGGTCAGCGGCACATTGTCCGCATCCAGAAATAGCACCTCGGCAAACCGGCTATGCGTCACAGCGAACGGTTTCAGTTCCCATCCGGTGGTCGGGCGCCATGCGGTCGATTGAGCGACCTTGCTCGCGTCGAAAAAGCGAGCATTGAACTCGGCGAAGAGTTGCCGCAGTTTGAGGGGAAGATCCGTGTCGTTCAGATACCAGATCTCCAGTGGCAGACGGCAGTGGTGAAATCGACGCAGAATCGAAAGCGTGACCCAGGCGTCCGTGATGTGACTGCCACCGACAGCCATCACGATTCCAGTTCCACCGATATCGGTTGGCGGCTCGGACGAGAGCGATCGAATACGTTCGATCAGCAGCAGTTGCTGACGTTCGATCTCCTGTTGCCAATCGTCAGGCGCGGCGGTGGAGTACCTCGAGGTCAGGAATGCCCCAGCACGTTTCTCCCATATCGGACGCCAAAAGTCCGAAGCCTTCCGTCTCAAGCTCACCCTCTCCTCCACGACCCTTTGGGTGCCCTGGCCGATATGGCACCGGCGGGAAGATCAGTCCGTCACGATGGAGGTCGCCACGCACCAGCAGCATGGTCCCACCGACGGTGTCGAGTGGAACGAGAGGACTTCGTCCGCGGAAATCATCCAGATGGTAACGACCATGATCCACCCAGCCATTCTGATCGAACGTTGGGCCACCATAGTGAAGCACGCAGTGGGGTTGAACGATATTCTTCCCGGTTCGCAGTAACTGTTCGATGATGTCGGGCGGGTAGGCGATCACGTCCACGTCGAGCCAGAGCACCCAGTCATGATCAACAAGTGCCCGGAACAGGAGTTGATTGCGACTCCGCGCAAGCACGCTGCGACGTTCGCGCTGAATCCGTGGGTCTCCGCGGTGCATTCCGGGCGGGACAACGAACTTGAAATCGTGTTTCCAGAGTCGAGCGTCGGCGAACTTAGCACGCAAGGTCGCAACGACTTGCTCAGCCAGCTCGAACGTGTTGTCACGGCTGTCACTCTCCAGCAGACCAATCGAGATCCGGTTATGAGGGTACGTGAGTGCCTGTATCAGGCGCCCGTAGTGCTGCATCGTGTCGCGAGCATCCTTCACGGGGGTGAGGATCAACACCGAAGGGACGGCGACCGATCGATCGTCGATCTGTCGTGGCCACTGGCGCATTTTCGATGCAATCTGTTCGATGACCACGTCAACTCCCGTCACTCTCTATCGATTTTGCGGAGTTCTTCGCGGATTCGCGATATTCGGGCACCACCGAGAGCCCGCTTGCGGTGCGGCTGATCATCTCGAAGTGAATTGCAGCTTCACGCCGGGCCACCGGATCTTCTACGTGCAGCAAGGAACGGAGCGCGACGAGAGCGCTCGGCCCCATTTCGCTGATCCGATGCCAATCCGGCGTAGCTGATCCTGTGATTCGATACACCTGGAGTGTGGCCATGTCTGGCACCGTGCCAACTCCGACGATGTCTTGATGATGCTCGAGCAGTGCTGCTGCTGCCGCGCCGCGAACCAGGTGGGATGGATCCTCTAGCCAGGTAATGAGGGTAGGAACGGAACCGCCTCCATCGAGTTGGCTGAGTGCGCGGATTGCCGCCGCTCGAATCTCAGGATCCTCACTCTTTGCGATTAGTAGCAATGCCGATTTCCAGCGGACATCGTTCACGCGCGACAGCATCGCCAGCCACGCTTCCTTGCGTGGTTGCTCAGGTAGTGGCACTCGGTCGAGAGCAGAATCCGATGAGAAGGCCCAGCGACGCTGGTTGACGCTTCGTCCCCACGGCTGCCAATCGCTGGGAATGCTCACGGGCATGGTCAACAGACGATAGGGTCGGCCAAGCAGGAAGGTGGAGTGCATCATCCAGCCTTCGACGGTCACGGTCAAATCCGCCCGGGCGACGAACCCCAAAAGCATCTGAATTCTCTCTCCGGGATTTCGAGGATGAGCACGGATGGATTCATGGTTCTCAAGATCAATAGGTTCCGGCATTTGACCGACACAGTGACTCGTTCCCGACCCGAGTTGCTGGATGATGTCGGCAACAGCGGTGGCCGATCCCCATGGCTGGCCATTGGAACAGACCAGGACGAAGAAGCCCTCATCGATCAGTTGCCCGATCAGGCCAGCCAAATCAGCCCACTTCCGCCTGATGAATCCCTTCATTGGTTCGCTTCCGCCAAATGGGTTTAAGACGGCCACCGGGCGGTGATCGCGATTCGCTGAAGTCGCGTCTCGCCAACACTCTTCGATCCATGGTTCACCTGAGTCGAGCAGCGTGTCGGAGCGTGAAGTTTGCTCGCCGACACGCAACGGCAAACCGAGTTCGGCGATCAGCCGACTGGTCGGCTCGTAGACGCCAAGATCGCCGGTTCGATTCAGTTGTAGTGCCTCCGCCCAGTCGATACCGCCGATCATCACGTGTTCGAAGGTGAAGTGATTCCAGCCCTTGCTCGCGACAATATCGACGTTGGGTGGCCGCTGAACGCGCCGAAAGTCGATCGCCTCAATCAAGTTCGGGTCATGGTTGAGGTGCCGCTGAATGCGCTCCGAGAACTCGACCAAAATGTCATGCGGCGTTATTAACGCTTGGGCGAGACCCGACCGATCGTCGAATGAGATCGTGGTCAAACGACTGTGCCGGTAAAGATATGCTCGGTCGGTGATCAGGGTGATCTGTGCTTCAGGGAAGCCATCGAGAAAGGCTTGCAGGATCGGTACGACGCGGACGATCTCGTCTCCCTGTCCGTCCGCGATGTTCTGGATGCAGACGATGCGCGGCGTGTCTGTCTTCAGCACCTCACGCCACCGCTGACGGATGGAGAAGAGGTCGTCCAGCGGCAGTTGAGCCGCCTCCCGCACCGCGCCAAATGCCCCGAGATGTTCTGCCAGAGCGGCGAGAAGAAATCGTGCTTGTTCGGGCTCGGATGCGATTTCACGGACGCGTCGGAGCTGATTCACCGTTATCGTCGATGGGTTCGCCAGCAGACGTGGGCCGATGACCGAACGAAGCAGCGTGAGTCGATCCGCGTAGCCGAGCTCGGCTCCAAGCTCAAGGAGCGCTTCGACGTCAACTCGCGCCGGATCGAAGTCGATCAATCGCACCAGTAGAGCGAAGCAGCGCTTTGCCCAGCGTGGGTGGAGCGACGGCGTATGCAGAGAGTCCACGACGATCTTGGCCACGGCATTCGCTGCGGGCGTTGGAATCAGCAGATGAAGCATCTCGAAGGCTTCATCGACTTCAGGTTGCCAGACGTGTTTGAGGTCCGCGCGGGCCAGAACCTTGCCGAGCGCATCGGCGATCGGCGGGCCGAGTACATCAGGGCGAGCCGCAGCCAGCGTCGCCAGGAGAATCCCGGCATCCGACGCGGGCGGCGCCCAGCGTTCGAGCCCATCAATCAGTCTTCTCAGGAGGTCGGCAGCCTGCATGGTGACGTCTTCACCATGCAGCAACGCCAACGCGAGATCGTTGGCGTCGGCTTCGGACTCGATTCGAGGGTCAACCCCAGCGGATTGGGAATGGGATGTCAAGCAGCCTAACCTTCAGTCCGCCCTATCCGTAGTCGGGCGAGTTCGGGATCATCATGTCAGCGCGAATGTCGCGATATGCCTTCAGTGTCCACTCCGGGAGGAACTCGTCTGCTCGCCGTTCATACAGCGGCCGCGTCTGGAGATACCCTTCGAGGGTCTCATGACCGTGCTGGCTGATCCAGGTATGTCCGCGATCACCAGCCACTCCCTGATGCCGAATGGCCAGGAAGATCTCGACGTCATTCACGGGCGTGATCTGCCTGCCGAGGCGTAAGTGGTCGCGATAGTACCAGACGTCCTCGTCTTGCGGCAGATTGCGAAATGGCCGCTCGCGCCAGTCATCCCGATCGAACATCAGGGTTGCGCCAGGCACGTTGAACTCGACCGACCGGCGAACTTCCCAGGAACCAAGCTCGAAGAAGAGAAAGGGCATCACGAAGGTCATCGCTGGCGCGCAGACATCGGCCATGGCGTTCATGCGCTGCGTTACCAGCGTCTCGAGAAAGCGCGGACTGTACCAGTCGTCGTCGTCCATCTTCTGGCAGAGTGGACCTCGCGCAACCTCGATGCCCGCGTTCAACTTTGCGCCGATGGACGCCCCAGGTGGAACCCGCACGACACGCCCGTCAAGATCACGCACCTGCTGGTCATCGACGGGGAATGTTGACCCGTCGTCGACCACGATCAGTTCACGATTCGGGTACGTCTGTTCGGCGTAGCAACGCAAGGCGATCTTCAGAAAGCGGGGTCGATCGCGCGTCGTTAGCACCACGGAGACAGTCGGCGGGCGTTTGGTGTGGTTTGTCGGCATGGGCGGTGTCTCTATCCTCGCTGCAGAACGGATGTCAACGAGACCAGCTTCAATCTCGGAGTGTCGGATTGAGCTTGCCTGAGCAGCGAGAATATCGCGTCCCGCCCGACGACGTGATTCGACTCCAAGTACCCGTCCTGATCGACGATGCACGCGGCGGGAACTGCTGGTGGCCCAAACAGGCGAGAGATTTCCCAGACGTCTTGCATTCCGACCGGATACGAGATCTTTTCGGCGTCAATCAGTTCGTTCGTCAGCGCCGGATCTCGACGCGTGATCATGATCACGCTTGGCCGCTTCGGATCGGCATTGACCTTTGCAAGATCATCCAGCAGATCGATACACGGGTCGCACAACGGATCGAACATGACCAGCAGCGATCGCTTCCCGAGCAGATCAATGTTGCTGAGGGACTCGCCGTTCAAGGTGGACGTCTTGAAGGCGGGCAATGGATCCCCAGCCCGCAGCGGCATCTGCTCGACAACTTGCGACATGATGATGGGGTTCATGCGTTCGTCCGGCATCTGATCGACGCCCGTCATCAGGGAAACGAGGACGCCAAGAATGGCGTGCGCCCCTTCGATGCGGTTGATCTCCGTCAGGTTGTTTGGCCCGACGAGATAGGCCATCGGCGTGCCGGAGACAAAGTAGAGGTCCGCCACCTCATTCCGGTCCTGCAACAGGACGGGGAGGTCGATGTGAAATCGACTGGCCAGGTTCTGGTTTTCCTCGCGTGATCCCATCGAAATAAACGCGATGCGGATATCAGACTGATCGAGCTCGAACGGAAGACAGTTCAGCGTCGCCAGTAGCGACAGGCTTTGCTCACATGTCGGCGAAATGAAGATGAGCAGCGTGCGGTTCCGCTTGAGACTGGTGAAGGTGTGCAGATTGCCGTCGAGTCCCGGAAGTTCGAAGTTCATCGCCACGGACCCGGTAGGTGAACCCCGACCGAACAGATAGTCGCGCGGAGTCATTTGCCGTGCCGAAGGGTTCGTTGCGCCCAGGTCGGAAGCCTGCTCCATCTGGAGCAGCACCTCACCATGACGTTTGGTCAGTTGATAGAAGAGTGTGGCCATTCCGGCTGTGGTTCCGGCCAGTAGTGTGGACATTCCAGCCCACATCAGGCGTTCGGAGCGGCGGCTGAGTCCTGGCACGGTCAGACTCCAACACCGAAGGACTGCGATGTCGGACTATTCATTGGCTGGAATCTCTTCCGTTTGATGAGCGCTCCGAAAAGCGGATACCAAGTCCCAGTACCAAAGTAGCTCGTCATTCGTAAATGGCGAGCTACCACACTATACACGTGAATCTGGAATCAGCCAGGGTGGGTGGAATTCTCCAGATGATTAGCGTGGGTGATTCAAGAAGTTCTCGAAAAACCATTGCAACGGACTGTTGCCGTTCAGGTAGGCGCACATCTCGTTGTATGGCCAGAACGGACCAATGTTACCCGGCATGAAGAACGGGTAGTTGTTGACGTAGATGTTATCCGTTGAGGCGGTGGCGTTCAAACCGATATTACACGGATCGATCGGCAGTTGAGGAAACCCTTGTGCTGAGGCGGTTGATCCGACGACGGCGGATCCGACTGCTGCGGCAACTCCGCCTGCGAACAGTTTCAGAATCTTGCGCCGAGGCATGTTCTTCGCGACTGCTTTTGCGGCTTCGTCGAACTCTGAACTCATCGGTTCCCCTTCCACAGAGTCACGGTTCCCAAGAACTCGCAAGCGACGCCACAAAAAAGCGCCAGACCGATATTGCGGCGTTCGATCTGCCTCCGTTGCGTCCGTACGACCATGATAGTGGGATTCAATCTGGATTGCAATGGCCCATCGGCTCCAGCCAACATTTCATTTGTGCAATGCGAAGTGTGTGTTGAATTCACCTCGCCGATGGTCGGCGAGGGCATCGGGATAGTAGCTGGCCTGCTATACTTAGATGTTGCGCTCGACGCGACCATCTAAATCCCGTCTTCGAAATCAAGGAGTCATCGTGCGGCACGACCTGCGAAACATCGCCATCATCGCTCACGTCGATCACGGCAAGACCACGTTGGTCGACGGCATGCTGAAGCAATCCAACATCTTTCGCGATCCGGACGCCGCCGGTGAGTTGATTCTCGACGTCAATGATCTCGAGCGGGAGCGCGGCATCACCATCCTCGCCAAGAATGCGTCTATTCGTTATGGCGATGTGCAGATCAACATCGTCGATACACCCGGGCATGCTGACTTTGGCGGTGAGGTTGAGCGGGTGCTGAATATGGCGGATGGCTGCTTACTGGTGGTCGACGCCGTTGAGGGACCCATGCCACAGACGCGTACGGTGCTGGCGCAGGCGCTGGAGCTGGGCCTCAGGCCGGTTGTGGTGGTCAACAAGGTCGATCGCCCGGCGGCACGGCCTGAAGAAGTCGTGTCACGGACCCAGGATCTGTTCCTCGACCTGGCGACCGACGCCAGTCAACTCGACTTTCCAGTTCTCTACACCATTGCCCGTGACGGCCGCGCCGGTTTTCAGCCAGACAACCTGGCGGCAGACCTGCGTCCGCTCATGGATACCATCATCAACGACGTTCCCGCGCCTGCGGGCGATCCGGATGCTCCGTTTCAGATGCTGGTTGCCTCGCTCGACTATGACCTGCACCGTGGACGCATCGTCATCGGCCGGGTCCAGCGTGGACGAGTCCACTCCGGCGACACGATCGTGCATCTGGAGCCGAATGGTGAGCAGACCGAGTCACGCGTGAGCTATCTGGCGACATTCGAGGGACTGGGGCAGCGTGAGGTAAGCGAGGCGGCCGCTGGTGACATCATCGCTCTCGCAGGAGTTGGCAACGCCAGGATTGGCGCGACGCTGGCCGACCCGGAGGTACCTGAGGCGCTTCCGGCTATGGAGATCGAGCAGCCAACTCTGAAGCTCACCTTTGGCGTCAACACGTCGCCGCTCTCGGGACGCGAGGGTAAATTCTCGACTTCGCGTCAGTTGCGCGAGCGTCTCTTCCGCGAGCTCGAAACTAATCTGTCGTTGCGCGTCGATACCACCGATCAACCCGACGTCTTCGCGGTTTCGGGTCGCGGCGAGCTGCACCTCTCGATCCTGATCGAGACGATGCGGCGTGAGGGGTACGAGTTTCAGGTGTCGCGGCCAGAGGTAATCACCGAGGAGATCGATGGCCGCGTAATGGAGCCAGTCGAGCATTTGATCATCGACACGACCGAGGAATTTATCGGTACGGTGACCGAACTCGTTGGAAGCCGCCGTGCCCGCATGCTCGATATGGTGAACGATGGAAACGGCAGCGTCCGGTTGGAATTTGCCATCCCGACGCGCGGTCTCATTGGACTGCGCAACAGCTTGCTGACCGCGACCAAAGGGAACGGCTCGATGGGTTCGCGCTTCATTGGGTATGAGCCGTGGCACGGTTCGATCACGTCGAATCGCGCCGGTGCACTCGTCGCGACTGAGGGTGGGATCTCGTTGACCCACGGGTTGTCGAACGCGCAGGAGCGGGGCATGACCTTCATTGAGCCTGGCACTGAGGTGTATGAGGGCATGATCGTGGGGCAACATCCACGACAGGGCGATCTGCCGGTGAACGTCTGCCGCGCCAAGAAGCTGACCAATATGCGCTCGAGCACCGAGGACATCATGGTGCGCCTGACGCCGGCCGTTATCCTCAGCTTGGAACAGGCCCTCGACTTCATCGCCGATGACGAGCTTCTCGAGGTGACGCCAAAGCACTTGCGACTGCGCAAGCAACTGCTGACGCAAGACGAGCGGGTAAAGGCCCGCAAACGTGCGGCGGCCTCCGCCCAGTCGTAGCGCGAACTACAGCGGTAATCCCAGAGGTTGACGCGGTTGACCCTCGATAGAGAAGCGCAGACACCGTGGGCAGACGCAGTCTGCCCCTACAGACGAAGGTCAACGTTACGGCAATATGCCCTGAACCCCATATGCGGTGTGTACGGGCAGCCCTCTGGGCTGCCACAATACGAACTGCGTGGCTTTTCGGCCACCTGATCGAGAGTAACAGTTGGGCGCACTACGCCGTGCGCGTCTGCGCGGCCTGCGTTAGTCCCAATTCCTGGATAGCCTCGTCGCGCATCTTGAACTTCTGGATCTTGCCGGTAACCGTCATCGGGAAGGCGTCTACGAACTTCCAATAACGCGGGATCTTAAACGTCGAGATCTTGCCGCGACAGTAGGCCGTTAGCTCCTCTTCAGTCGTTGTCGCTCCCTCGCGCAATCGAACCCATGCCATGACTTCCTCGCCGTAACGCGCACTTGGCACTCCGATAACCTGAACGTCACTGATATCGGGATGGCGGTAGAGGAACTCCTCGATCTCGCGCGGGTAAACATTCTCGCCGCCTCGAATGATCATGTCCTTGATTCGTCCCACAATATTGACGTAACCGTCGTCATCCATCGTTGCCAGATCGCCGGTGTGCATCCAGCGAGCCGCGTCGATCGCTTCGTCGGTCGCTGCCTCATTGTTCCAATACCCGAGCATCACGCTGTAGCCGCGCGTGCAGAGCTCGCCGGTCTCGCCGCGCGCCACGATGTGACCTTCAGCATCGATGATCTTGACCTCAAGATGTGGATGAACCCGGCCGACGGTCTCGACCCGCTTGTTCAACGGATCGTCAGTTGCTGTCTGCGTCGAGACCGGAGATGTCTCGGTCATGCCGTAGCAGATGCTGATCTCGTCCATGTGCATGGTTGACTGGACGTTCTTCATCACCTCGATGGGACAGGGAGAACCAGCCATGATGCCGGTGCGCAACGTCGAAAGATCGAACTCGCTGATGCTGGGATGGTCGAGCTCGCCAATGAACATGGTGGGCACACCGTAGAGTGCGGTGCACTGTTCCTGCTGCACGGTTTCGAGGACCGCGACTGGCTCAAACGCTTCACCGGGGAAAATCATGCACGACCCATGGGTCGTGCATGCGAGGTTTCCGAGCACCATGCCAAAACAATGATAGAGCGGAACAGGCAGGCAGACGCGATCCTTCTCTGTGTAGTGCAGCGTCTCTCCGATGAAGAACCCGTTGTTCAAAATGTTGTGATGCGACAGCGTAGCACCTTTAGGGAACCCGGTCGTTCCGGAGGTATATTGAATGTTGATCGCGTCGTCGAATTGCAGTGACGCTTCTCTCGCCGCCAGATCTAACTCGCTGACCTTATCGGCGTCACCGATCAATCCGTTCCAGTCGTCATCGAGCACCAACACCTGCTCCAGATCAGGTAGTTCTCCTCGTACCTCATCCAGCATCGAGACGTAGTTGGTGGTGCGAAAGCCACGTGCGAGGATCAGCAGGCTCACGCCAGACTGCCGCAGCGCGTACTCGAGTTCGGTCGATTTATAGGCGGGGTTGATGTTGACCAGAATGGCGCCAATTCTTGCCGTCGCGTATTGGGTCACTACCCACTCATATCGATTGGGCGACCAGATGCCGACGCGGTCACCAGATTTGACGCCACGCGCCATCAGTCCACGCGCTGCCTCTCCGGTCTGTTCCCAAAACTGGCGGTAGGTCGCCCGGTACTGCTGGTGCGGCACAACGAGCGCGTCAGCATCCCCGGCTCGCTCGACTGTTCGCCTGAGATTCTCGCCGATTGTCTCCCCGAGCAACGGAACCGTGGAAGTACCATGGGCATACGAGAGTGCCGTCATATTCTCGACTCCTACGTGTCATGGGTGACAAGACGTTCGATGAACGCTGGTCTGGCAAATTCATGGTTGGATCGATGGACTCACCTTAGCCCGGGGTTGATCGACTGTCAATTGAGCAGGCGTAAGTTGCGCAAGTCGTCACTTCAGGAGGAGTGAGCCGGACGGCATGTTGCCGAGACTTCGAAGGCTATGCTCGCAGGTAGGCCAGTACCGCCAGTACCCGACGGTGCTGGTTCGTCGATTCTTCGAGTCCGAGTTTGCTGAAGATGTTACTGATGTGTTTCTCGACAGTGCCTTCGCCGATCGAGAGGTGTTCCGCGATCGAGCTGTTGGAGCGACCTTCGGCCATGAGTGCCAGCACCTCGCGCTCGCGGGACGTCAGCTCGGTCAGGCGGTCATCCTTGCGGCGACGGGCGAGAATCTGTGCGATCACTTCTGGGTCCAGCACCGTGCCGCCCTCGGCTATCTGTTCCATGGCGCTCAGGAAGTCGCCGACGTCGGCAACGCGGTCTTTGAGCAGATAGCCGATCGCGCCGGTACCGGAAGCGAGCAGTTCGCTGGCATAGCGTTCCTCGACGTACTGTGAGAAGACCATGATCGGTGTCCCCGGCACGCGCTCACGCGCCGCGAGAGCGGCGCGGAGCCCTTCATCGCGAAAGCTTGGTGGCATGCGCACATCGACGATCGAGACGTCCGGCCGCACGTCGGCAATGGCCTCGACCAGGTCGGGACCGTTGTCGACGCGACCAACCACTTCGTGACCGGCGTCAGTAAGTAATCGAGCCAGTCCTTCGCGCAGGAGGACGGCATCCTCGGCAATGATCACACGCATGGAATCTCCGCATGCAGTCGTGTCGGTCCGCCGGATGGGCTGGTGACGTTTAACGTTCCATCTACTGCGGCCAGGCGATCGCGCAATCCGTTCAGGCCGGTTCCGGTCGTGACGTCCGCGCCGCCGATGCCGTCGTCGACCACGTCGACCTCGAGCAGTCCGTTTTCCCGCTTGATCACGACGTGCGCTTCACTCGCCTTACTGTGGCGCGCGATGTTGGTGAGCGCTTCGGCGACCACGAAGTACGCCGTGGTCTCGACCGTCACTGAAGGTCGCTCCGACAGGCAGACGTCCACCGTAACCGGGATGGGCGAGCGGCCCGCCAGCGCCGAAATAGCGGCATCCAGACCACGGTCGGTCAGCACGGCCGGCAAGATGCCCCGCGCCAGGTCTCGAATTTCAGCCATGGCGCGTTTGGCTTCCTCGTGCGCCTCTGCGACAAGTGACTCCGCGGCCGCCGGATCGGTCTTGATCTTCTCGCGCGCCATGCCCAGGTCCATTGAAAGCTTAACCAGTCGCTGCTGCGCTCCGTCGTGTAAGTCACGTTCGATTCGCTGCAGGTCAGTCAACGCCGCGTCGAGAGCACGTGAGCGACTCTCGGAGAGTTGCCCCACTCGGAGGTTCAGCTGAGCTTCGCGATTGACACCCAGCAGCGCTCGAGCGAACCAGGCATGTCCCCGGCCGACTCCGATGAACACATAGGGTAGCGCGATCAGCATTGGTATGCCCAGCAGCGATAGCGCAACGGCCTCGGGGAAATTGGTCACGCTATGGTTGAAAAAGACGAACCAGGCATCACCACTGCCATGGAACCAGTAGGCGATCGGCAATCCAAGCGTGCCAACCGTCAGTGAGATGCTGATGGTCGTGATGACGAATTCCGCGATGCCAATCGGAAAGAGCAGAAAAAGGTAGAGCAGATCGAGCCAGGAGTGCGGATCGGTAATGCGTGAGATCAGCCGATTCACGAACGGTAGATCCGGGGTCGGACGATACGGATTTTCGATGTGGACTCCGAGGAGCGCATCCACGCGAGCGCGTTCGAGCCGTGCACCGTAGGTCCACAGAACCAGCGTGGCGATCAGCAATGGCAGGCCGATCAACGTGATCGCCAATCCGATGCCGGTGGCCAGGAGCGATACCAGCACCACGAACCAGAAGATTCCCAAAGCGAAGCTGAGCAGCATGAAGACCAACGCCAGCCACGCCTCGCGCGAGATCCAGAGTCGGAATGGGTTGCGCAACGAACTACGGCCGCGTGGCGGCGACTCGTATCGCGCGAAACTGGACATGAACGACAGTCCTTCGATAGCGGGCATCTATGGAATTCCTTCCAGAACGCAGCGTGGCCACGCTCTCGATAAATCAAACCACGTTGGCTTCATCGTAGGCTCGGTGGTTGATTCACAGAACGGGGCGATCCGGAGATTCTGAAGTGGGGTTAACCCCCAGTTCCCACTTGCCGGTGCAGGCTCTTTCGTCACTGGAACAAGAGGAGACCTGACGTAGCAGTGATGAAAGCGTCGATAGAGCTGATTCCATCGCCAAAAATGTTCGGTCATAACGGTGTTTGCACGTGTCTGGACGATGTGTTGTGGACTGTCTCGTCGAAAGGATCAGGGCGAGAATGGGAACGACGACTCGAATGACGAAGGGAACGGTCATGGCGTCAGGCGTGACATTGGCCAGCATTGGATCGCTCTTCGTTTTCCACACCGCGGCGTCACTCTTTGCTCCAATGGTCGGAGGATAGTGGGCGGGTCACAACCTTAAGCTGGTGGAACGGGAAGCGTTTCTGTTGGGGCTAATCACGGCGTTGATTGTCGGCTTCCCACTGCCGGTGATTCAGCAAGAGTTCGGCTACTTTCACTATCTGGCGCCGCTCGCGATCGACGCCTTCGCCATCATCTTTGCCGCTTATGTGGGTGGCCTGGTCGGGATCTTCGCCTGGTTGGGTGGAAACACCGCGCGTGCCGACGATATGGTGTTCTAATTTTCACGAGCGAGAACGCCGCGCGTGACTTTGCGCGCGGCGTTGGATCAGCGTCTTATTGCGTCGCTAAATGACGCGTCCCTCTAGGCGACACATCGCCTGGTTCAGTGTCCAGACAATGTGATTCTGCGCTCGCGCAAGCTCGTTCAGCAGGACGTAGTAGCGATCGCTGCCGACCTCTACGTTTGCCAATTCCTGAACCGGAGCGAGCTCTGGGATCGGTGGGATGCCTCGCGCCGGATCCTGTCGGAAACGACCGTCCTGACTGTAGCTGAGCGTCACCAGGGATCGAGCCAGCATGCGCTGCAGCGCATTGATACGAGCCACGGCAGGATCTGACGTGGACTTGTCCTGAAGTGTTGCCGCGAATTGATAGACGTGGCCGATGGCGGTATTGAGTTCGCGAGCCGCTTGGAGCGATGGGGCCAGGTCGAACTTCTCGCCCGCCGTTGTCTGGTACGCCTGGAGATGGCCGATCAACTCGTTCACGGCATCCTGGTAATCCAGCGGGACGATCGGTGCGTTAAGCCCACGCAGGAGTGCCGTCGCGTAGATCTTGATGTCCTGCAGCAGGATGTAACGATCGGCGAGTTCGATGGTATCGGCTTCGGTGTGCCACTCGATGTTGCCCCCGGATCCGCCAACCGAATGGTAACCCTTCTGCTGCGCCACCTCTTTCGGCATCTCCGATAGCCCCATGAAATAGCTCGAGATTCCCAGGTTGTTGAAGGAGCAGTCGCCAGCGCGTAGCGGTCGCCCGCCAGTCGAATCCTGTCCGCTGACATCTTTGATCGCTCCCTGTGCGAGCGCCGCTGATTCGGCAGTCCAGGCAACGTCGCGAAACTCGGTGGCAAAGCGGCAGCCAGGTGAATCGCAGTTCACGTGCGCCACACAGTTCGCCGCCAGGTCGTTGGCGAATTCCTGGGCGTACCAGGTTGATCCGGCATAGCGCCCATGTGAGTGACCGGACCACCAGGCCACGCGGAGTGTGCGGGCCAGTTGATCGCGATGCTGCCAGAAGACGCGCGCGATCTCGAGCAACGTTGAATCGCCTGTGGCGTTGTCACTGATGCCCACGTGCCAGGAGTCGAGGTGGCCGTGCAGCAGAATGAACTCGTCTGGAGAGAGTTTCCCTTTGATTTCGGCCACGGTGACCGGGATTTGCCGCCAACCGGTGTCGACCTTATTGGAGAAGGCGACCCGTAGCGGTCCGCTCTTCAGCAGCTCCTTGAGTGTGTCCCCATCGGGCTTGTTGATGGCCAGAATCGGAATTTCCGGCACGCGGCCGAGCGAGTTGAGATCGGGCGACCCCCATGACGTCGTGGTGATGCCTTCGTGAATGCGCTCGCCCGGATTGATGAAGATGGCGGCGATGGCTCCAGATCCGGCGAAGTCCATGCCGCGCGCGGCGATGCCGAGTCCCTCGGTGATGACCACTTTCCCGTTAAGATCTCTGGAGTCGATCGGACGCGACGCCCCGAGTAGATCGCCAATGTCGGCCGCCTGCGCGCCGGGCACGTAGGCGAGTTCGGCTTCCAGTTCGTTTCCGTCGGTCGAGGGTGAAAAGGATGACGTCTTAACGGTGAATGATCGCCCATTTTCACCGATCGTGCGCAACGTCGACGGCCCAGGCAGACTGATCAGGCAGGTCGGGTGATGAACCGTGTGCGGCACTCCCCAACCGGTAAGCTTATCCGTGATGTAGCGGACCGCCTCTGCCTCGTCTTCGCTGCCCGACAGTCGCGTCAACGTGCTGAGCTTCTCGATGAACGCCCAGGGCTCATCGATGGTGATGTCGCCAACGATGGCGCGCTCAGTCGCTTCGTCCTTCCAGCTTGAAATCGACACGTGCGTTTCCCTCCCGTTTTTCCCGCGTGCGCGAGCACGCAATTCGGCTACTGGCCGTGGCACGGATGTGCGGCGCCGCACCGCCAGCATGGAGATGGTAGCGCAAGTTCGCCTCGTCGGGGACCCGCTGCTGGCTTGACAGCAACCCGCGGCTGACCGACGCTGTGCTGCAGTCTTTTGTCAGGCTGACGAGAGCGGCCCCGAGCATTGGCGGAGATTTACCCTCACGTTTCGACGAACGCCAGCCATCCCCCGAGGGCGAGACAGGTACATCGATTGTGGCAACAGGAGGAACCGAATGTCCCAAGACGTGAGCGAAAACGTTCCCGTTTGTAGCGTGACACGCGCCGACTACGAGCGTGCCGAAAGCTACATGCCCTGGAACATGTCGAGGCTGATCTTCAACACCGGGGTAACGCCTCACTGGATCGGCGATAGCGATCGATTCTGGTATCAGCGCACTGGCCGTGACGGTACCCAGTTCGTGGTTATCGATCCCTCCAACGGCTCGCGTCAGCCAGCCTTCGATCATGAACGTCTGGCGGCCGCGTTGTCCCAGGTGAGCGGCACGTATCACACACACAACCAGCTTCCATTCAGTGAGATCACCTTGATCGAGGAAGAAGGTGGCGCGTCTCGCGTTGAATTCGTCATCGACGGTGTCAAGTGGTCGTGCAACCTGGAGAGCTACGCGTGTACCCGGGAGGACCATGACGAGGAGAAGCGCGAGGATGAGGTGACGTCGCCCGATGGGCAATGGGCTGCCTTCGTGCGCGAAGGCGACCTGTTCGTGCGCTCGCTGTCGACCAATGAGGAACGGCGGCTCACCGACGATGCCGAGCCCTACTACGGCTACGGCACGCTGCCGGGCGGACGGCAGTCGGAAGTGACCGACAAGCTACTCGGCAAGCCGCTGAAACCCGGCGTGGCCTGGTCGCCCGACTCCACGCGATTGCTCACCTACCGCCTCGACGAGCGTGAGATCGAGCCGATGTACCTGCTGCAAACCGCCGTGCCAGCGGACAGAGTTCGACCGGTGCTGCACGAATACCGCTATCCGTTGCCGGGAGACGAGCACGTCGAAGTCGCCTCACCACTGGTCATCAACATCGAGTCCGGCGAGCAGGTTGCGGCTAGGACTGAACCGTTGCTGAGCGTGCTGCACAACCCGATCGAGCTCAACCTACTCTGGTGGAGCAAGGACGGTCGCAGCTACTTCATGATCCGCGGCTCGCGAGACCGACGCGAGGTGACGCTCTCCCGTATCGACGCCAAGACGGGTGAAGCGCACGTCGTTCATCAGGAGACGGGCAACACCCCCGTCTTCCCCGCGCATATCCCAATCGAGACCAAGGTTGAAAACGTCCGTGAGATCGGCAGCGGTGACCTAATCTCCTGGTTCTCGAGTCGCTCGGGTTGGAGTCACCTGTATCTCATCGACATCGCGAGTGGCGAAGATCGAAGCCAGCTCACGTCGGGTCCGTGGAATGTGCGTGAGGTGTTACGGATCGACGAGCCTGGCCGCTGGATCTACTTCACGGCATGCGGCCGCGAACCCGGACGCGATCCGTATTACCGTCATCTTTACCGTTGCGATTTCGACGGTTCGCGCATCGAATTGCTTACGCCGGAAGACGCCGAGCATGAGATCACCTTCTCGCCGAGTGGCAGCATCTTCCTCGATAGCTTCTCGCGTGTGGATCAGCCACAGACAACTATGCTGCGTCAGGCCGATGGTCGCTTAATCGCGCAGTTGGAGCAGGCCGACGTCACGCGATTGCTCGAGCGCGGCTGGCGCTATCCCGAACGCTTCCAGGTGAAGGCGCGTGACGGCGTGACCGACATCTACGGCATGATTATCCGTCCCAGCAACTACGATGCGACGCGCAAATACCCGGTGCTGGACGCCATCTATCCAGGTCCGCAGATCATCCGCACGCCGAAAGCTTTCCCCAAGGCCGAGAACGCGTTCTGGCAGGATCAGGCGCTGGCCGAGCTCGGCTTCATCGTCATCACCATCGACGGATTGGGAACGCCGTTCCGCTCGCGCAAGATGATCGACGTGGCGGCGGGATCTGGATTCGGCGAGGCGGGTGGACTGCAAGACCACGTCGAAGGCATCACCCAGCTTGGAAAGCGCGACCCGTCGATCGACCTGGAGCGGGTCGGCATCTACGGTCACTCCGGCGGCGGTTTCGCCTCGACGCGCGCCATGCTCCTCTTTCCCGATTTCTACAAGGCGGCGGTCTCGTCGGCCGGTAACCACGACAACCTGGGCTACGTCGCCCCGTGGGGTGAGTCCTGGATCGGGTTGTACGATCAGGAGGTCTACTCCCATCAAGACAATATGCGTCTGGCGGCGAATCTGAAAGGTAAGCTGCTGCTGATCCACGGCGAGATGGATGACAACGTGCATCCGTCGCTCACCTTGCGCATGGTTGACGCGCTGATCGCGGCCAACAAAGACTTCGAGATGCTGATCATCCCACACACGAATCATGGCCTTTTCGATCTGCGGCGCGGGTTGAAGGCGTTCGAATCACCCTGGGCGCGCGGCAATACGTACTTCCTGCGCAAGCGCTGGGATTACTTCGTGCGCAATCTGATGGGTGGCGAACCTCCGGCTGGCTACAAGATCGCGGAGCCGCCTGCCGTGTGAGTGGCGACACGGCACGACAAGCGTGAATTTCGAGCGTACCGCCGATCGGCTCGCCCATCGGCGGTACGCTGCGCACTGTCAGCGGGCTGCGGCCATCAATCGCGGTGATGTCGGCGGACGCGATGCTCTGCGTCCTGCGGGTCTGGTTCTCGGCCGTCTACGTCCTGTGCGAAGTCAAAACAGCGGTCACGTGGCGGGATCGCCCGCGTTAGGAAGCCGTCGTCTAACTTGATCAGGAATCGCGTTCCCGCTCAATGTAGTCGTCCACTGCCAGATTCAGGGATCGGTATGCAGATCAATCACCGTCTGCGGAATTCGATTCGCCGCGGTCGCGAACCTGTTCTCTCCATCCAGTGGATCTTTCGTCCTCGAAGGAGAACTCAACAGAATCCTCAGGACCAGCGTCCAGTCGCTCCCTCACTTGGCTGTGTCGGGAGATCCGTCCTCCTGATGTGATTCTGGCAATCTGCCTCGGCATCTTTCGGCTCCTCGTGAGCTACCCCACAACCTCCAGCGCGTCTCGCACGATCTCGCTGGCCAGGTTGAGTGCGTCGACGGTTCGGTTGCGTGCGCGGATCATCGAGACCCACCAGGTTTGGAATTCCTCAGAGTCGCGCGCGTAGCTGGCAAGTTTTGGATACGGCGCGAGCGAAGGGATCATCTGCGATTGCCAGGCGTGGCCGTAGCGATCCTGGCCGTAGGCGCCGACGACCGTCGAGGCGATCGGCACCAGCACGCGTGAGATGCGTAGCTTGGTCCGGTTGATCCGGTCAGCTATTGCGTCTCCATCAGCGGTGCCCGAGGCGATTCGGTCACTCCACAGATCGGACTGATGGTCGAGGTCGGTGGCCAGGCGCAGGAAATCGCGTGCCGCCGCGAGTGCGCTGGACATATCGATTCCAGGAACGTCGTACGAACTCAGCGCTGCCAGACGATCGACAAAGGCCCGA
Source organism: uncultured Chloroflexia bacterium (assembly GCA_963782955.1). Taxonomy (GTDB): domain Bacteria; phylum Chloroflexota; class Chloroflexia; order Thermomicrobiales; family Thermomicrobiaceae; genus CALAGB01. Next base: position 769,329 of record CAWALJ010000008.1, read on the forward strand.
CCGAGCGGCGCGTATTCGTGCGGCAGAATCGGCAGCGTCAGCAGCCCCCACATCCAGCGGGCATACACTTCGAGGTGCGGCGCCAGCAGCGAGCGGTCGACTTTGTCGAGGGTGTTGTGGGCCGAGTGGTGGAACCAGCCCAGATTAGCCAGTGCCGTTCGCTGAGTGACCTCCTCGCTCATCATCATCTCGCCAGCCAGTGCAGCCAATCCAACGCCGAAAAACGAAGAGTCACCGTTCTTGCGCTGGCGCCCCCAGCGCACCGGCATGTTGGTGATGGTCTCGCGGGTCACGCGCATGGCGTAGCTCTGAATATCCTCGGTCGAGGCGGTGTGCCAGAGTCCGCTGTTGGCGATGGCGGGCTGATCGACCTGCAAATAAGCGACGCAGGAATGGCGCAGTCGGTCCCAGTTGACGTCGGCGAAGCGGGTCGAAGAGATCATGGTGCCAGTCTCGTGACCCATCCAGAGAGCGGAGACCAGCCCACGGCGCAGCTCGCCTTCGTGCTGCTTGAAGACACGGGCCAATTCCAGAATGCATGCGTCGCCAGTGGCGTTGTCGGTCGCTTGCGGGCCGAACCAGGAGTCCATGTGGCCGCCGAGGAGCAAGAATTCCCGTTCGGGCTCCGTCCCGAACTCGCCGCTGGTCATGGTGAGCTTGTGCCAGCCGTTGACCGTCTTGCACTGGATCCGCACCTTCACCGGACCTCGCTCGCACAGCGCCTGCAGACGAAGACCGTCCACGCGCGAGATCGAAATGCAGGGGAGGTCGGGTGATTCGTGCTCCAACGCTTCGGGAGTCGGATTTCCCCAGGCGGATTTCACCGAGCCAAAGGCATACGCGTCGCACTGTTCGTCGCCGAAGTTCATCATGATCTGCCCAGTCGAGCCGTGCTTCCAGGCGATCAGCGCCTTCTCGTGCCGGGCGGGCGCATAGGGAAAGGCGGTGAGGCCGATTTTGTCGTGCATGTCTCGGCCTTCGTAGTCTTCTTCCGCCCCGGCGCCAATGTAGACCAGTTCCGCTTCAAGACCATCGGTCGATGCCGACTGCGCCAGCGTAAATCCCTCGATAGTGAGTGATTCGGGAGCGAGGACCGTTATGGTTGCAGGTTCCGGAAATGAGACGAGCCCCATGAACTCGTGCAGTTGGGACGTGAGCCCGGCCTCATGCAGCTTTTCGTGAGCAAACTCGGCCATGTGCCGAGCGTTCTCCGATCCGGCCAGACGCGAAGGAATGTCTTCGGTGATGTGGAGCACGCTCTCCCAGGCGTTGTCGGCGGAAACTTCACGAAGAATGTCCTCGAGCGGCATGGATTACCTCCCTCATCGCATGAGGCTATCGTCTGCCCATCCTGATGCGTCGAGTACAGCACGCCCTTGTGGCGAACGCAAGATCGAGCGTCTCAGCTCGCAAGGTTGGTAGCTGATGCGGGTCCGGTTGCGGGCGACATCGGCGATAATCTTCAGGCGTATGGCACACGATGCAAGGAGACATGAGCGTATGGCGAGCAGTCCCACACAGCCGAGCGTGCCCGGCGGCGCCAGCGTCGCACATGAGCCTGGCAATCAGCGGACTCGGCGCATTGATGAGGTCCTCGGCGCGGCGACCGCCGTCATTCGTCCGTGGGACTTCGGGAGTTCCACCAACGAATGGCGAAGGGTCTTCGCCGAGCTACTCGGCACATTCTTTCTTGTTCTGGTTGGCGCCGGAGCGCCGGTAGTGAGTGCTCAAGCGGGTGGAGCGATAGGCCAGGCGGCAGAAGTGACCGCTCCCGGGTTGATGGTCATGGCGATCATCCTGTTCATGGGGGCAGTGTCGGGGGCCCATCTGAACCCAGCGGTCACGCTGGCTTTCGCGCTGCGCGGAGATTTCCCCTGGCGCCGCGTGCCGGGATACCTGGCGGCTCAGTTTTCCGGTGCCGTTTTCGCCTGTCTTGTGCTGTGGGGGATCGTGGGCAAATTCTCGATGCTCGGCGCAACGGTACCCGGCAAGGGGGTGAGCGATGTGAGTGCGATGTTGCTCGAGCTCGTCCTCACCGTTGGCCTGGTGAGCACGATACTCGGGACAGCGTCGGGCGCTCAGAACGTTGGACTCTTCGGCGCGCTGGCCGTCGGCGGCTACATCATTCTGGCCGGACTATGGTCGAGCCCGATCAGCGGGGCGTCGATGAATCCTGCTCGTTCCTTTGGGCCCGACATGGTCCAACTCGATTTCTCCCACTTCTGGGTGTATGTAGTCGGTCCGCTTGCCGGCGCAGTCATCGCGGTCGGAGTTGCCTACATTCTGCGCGGTCCCGGTGGTGGGCGCAGTGGCAGCACTGCGGCACAGGGACGGCTCGGAACCGTCATCGTGGAGCGAGATCAACCATAGTCGTCCGAGTCGCGATTTGGAGCGTAGAGTGACATTGATTCGGATCGCGCCGGTAAATCAGTCGATGAGCTGATGCTGAATCGCCAGGGCGACAGCTTCGGTGCGGCTCGTGACTCCCAACTTGCTGAGGATGTTACTTACGTGGAAGTCGACCGTTGAACGACTAATGATCAGCTCATCGGCGATGGCGCGGTTGCTCAGCCCGCGTCGCATCAGCGCCAGTACCTCGCGTTCACGTGGACTCAGATCGTGCCCCGGCGTGGCTGGACGCGTCGCCTGTCGGATGAGTGCCTGCGTCGCCTCCGGAGCCAGCGTGGGACGACCTGCGACCGCGTCGCGAATAGCACAGGCAAGGTCTTCCGCTACCACGTTCTTGAGCAGATAGCTCAGTGCTCCCGCCTGCAGCGCCTGTTTCACCAGGTCCTCTTCCGGGAAGCTGGTCAGGGCGATAATCCGCGTACGAGGATGAGACTGTCGGATGGTGCGCGTCGCTTCGACGCCGCCGATGCCTGGCATCAGCATGTCCATCAGCACCACGTCTGGTTCGAGGTCGTCACACAAGCGAATCGCTTCCTCGCCGTTGCAGGCTTCACCCACCGGCAGCAGATCTGGTGTGCTGCGCAGGAAAGCGATCAGGCCGCTCCGCACCATCTCATGATCGTCCACGATCAGTACGCGAATCTCTCGCTGGTCGTCCGTTCCGCTCATTCCCGTTGCTTTCCACCATGCTGCCACTGAATTTCGATCGAGGTTCCCTTGCCGGGAGCGCTTTCGATGCGGCACGTCGCTCCAATTGCCGCCGCGCGCTCGCGCATAATTCCCACTCCCAGATGACCGGCCGAAATTGCGTCTGGATCGAAGCCAACGCCGTCGTCTCGGATACCAAGCGTGAGCTGATTGCAGTCCGAGCAGAGTGACACGGAGACGGTGCTGGCGCGCGCGTGCTTGGCGATGTTGTGCAGCGCCTCCTGCACAATCCGATAGAGCGCGATCTGTGCGTCGGGCGGCAAGCACAGGCGCTGCTCGCCATGGATCTCGAGCCGCACATCGGCTTGCGTCGTGCCTGAGCTTGCCTCAATCAGTTGCCGCAGCAGATCGGCCAGTGGCATGTCGGTCAGGGCGCTGGGGCGCAATTCGAGCAGCAGAATGCGCATCTCGGCCAGCGCACTGCGCGTCAGACGTCTCAATTGTTCGACGCGCTGTCTGGCTTCCTCCGGTTTGCTCTCCATCAGGTCAGGGATCACCTCGGAGATCAGGCTGGCGGAAAAAAGGGTCTGGGTCACGGCGTCGTGCAGCTCACGCGCCAGCCGCTGCCGCTCCTCGAGCGCCGCTGCCTCACTGGCTTGCTCGCGTAGCCGCGCGTTCTCGATGGCCAGTGCAGCCTGATTGGCGAACGCGTTGGCCAGGGAGACATCGTCTTCGCTGAAATCGCGCGGATCATGATAGTAGAGTGAGAGCGTACCGTAGACATCCCCTTGCGCGATCAATGGCACAGAGAGAAAGGCGCCGTAGATCGTGGCGAAGTCGCGCATGCTGGACGTGTCAGTAGCCCCCGGTGCGCGTTCCGGGTTCTCGAGGAACGACGGCAGCCCGACGACGACGATGTGCGATTGCTGTCGTTCGAGCTGAAGCTCGTTGACCTCTCTGTCCGTAGGTGGGAGTGCGGCTTTGAGGTCCTTCACCAGCACCGGAGTTCGCTCGGTATAAGCCAGCCCCGTTGACGAGACGCCAAGCGGCATGCGGACATACGGATGACTGCCTGGCAGCCCGGACGACGCGCGAATGCCCAGGAGTTCCTGTTCGCGACCCTCGACCGGCAGGAAGATGGCGACGGCGTTGCTCTTCAGCAGCGACTTCGCCTGACCGACCAGGTAATTGAGGATCTCGTCCAGCGATTGCCGCGAATTGACCACTGCGAGCAGCTCGCGCATGCCTTCTGCCACGCGGCGCCTACGCTGTATCTCTCGTGTCCGCTCGCTGACCCGCTCTTCCAATACCTGGAACGCACGAACCTGCTCCGTAACGTCGCGCACGACCCCGAGCATGGCCGGTCTGCCGTAATACGAGATGCGACGACCAAGTACTTCGACTTCGATCGGGGTACCGTCGCTTCGCACGTCCTGCGCACGACAGCGAAATTCGCGTCCGGCGCGAAGCTCATCGACGTAATTGAGAAACAGATGGTGGCTTTCCGGATGAATGAAGACTGACGGGTGCAGTCCGGTCATGTCGTCGTAACCGTGCATTCGGCAGGCGGCCGGATTCGCCTCCAGCACCATGCCGGTATCCAGATCGTTGACGATTAGCCCGTCACTTACGGCGTCGAAGATGGCGCGGTATTGCTGCTCCGCTTCGGAGGAGCCGCCTTCTTTGGCGCGTACGGACGCGGTTTCTCCTGGCAAGTGGGAGTCGCCACGGCGTTCCAGCTCAAGAGGATCTGGCGTGGCGGAGGTGTCCTTCATGATGCGTTTACCAGTCCCCCGACAGAGCCCATGCCCCCGATGGTCCTGTCCCTGACCCTGACCGTGACTGCACCGTGGTGCCGTACCGACCTGACCGTCGTGACAGGTCCGGTCACCGACCCCTTCCACAGTTCGCAATCCCCGAAGATGGCCGGTCTCGCGCAGCCGGCAGATCGAGATACTCATCACATGAAGCACCGAGGTGGTGCGGCGACATGAACGAATTGCGAACCGTCAGCGCGACTGACAGTCGAAAGGAATGCAACGTGATTGTATCTCAAGTGACGAAGGTCGACGTAATCGATCCGATTCTGGTCGGGGCCTTCGAGAGGCGTCTCCTTGGCTCACTCGTTCGTTCGACCGATGCCGACTATGATGAAGCGCGCAGCATTACCAACCTGCGACTAGACGGCCGTCCCGCCCTGATCGTGAAAGCGGCCGATGCGGCGGACGTTATTCGCTCGATCGAGTTCGCCCGTGAGCACGGGCTTCGCCTGGCTGTCCGCAGCGGTGGTCACAGTGGAGCCGGTTACAGCGCCTTTACGGGTAGCCTGGTGGTGAATCTCTCCGGCATGAAGAGTGTCAGCGTCGACGCGGAGAAGCGGACTGCCTGGGTTCAAGCCGGAGCGACCACCGCGGATCTGATTGCGGCGGCTCAGCCGTTTGGCCTGGCGCTCTCGACCGGTGACACCTCTTCGGTCGGCCTGGGCGGGCTGGTGACTGGTGGCGGCATCGGCTGGTTGGTGCGCAAGTACGGCCTGACGATCGACAGTCTCCTGTCGGCTGAGATCGTGACGGCAGACGGACGCCTGGTGACCGCCAGCGCGACGCGGAATCCGGATCTTTTCTGGGCCGTACGTGGTGGTGGCGGGAACTTCGGTATCGTGACCGCCTTCGAATTCCAACTCCAGCCGGTCGGGATGATCTTCGGTGGTGCGCTGGTCCTGCCGCCGACGCCTGAAGTGCTGCGTGGCTTTGCGGACTACGGCGTTCAGGCTCCGGATGAACTGACGATGATCGCGATGTTGATGCCGACGCCGCCGCTGCCCGTGGTTCCGCAAGAGGCTCACGGCAAGCTAGCCTTCATCGTGATGGTCTGCTACACGGGAGATCCCGATTCGGGACAGCGTGCCATTGAGCCGCTCCGTCAGTTGGCCACGCCACTTGCCGAGATGGTTGGTCCGATGCCCTATGCTGCGCTCTACAACTTCACTGAAGAGGGGGCGCACCCTCATCCAGGTGTGGTTCGCTCTGGGTTCATGCACGGTCTGCCGGACGAGGCGATTGAAGCGATTCTCGGTCACTACCGGAACTCGACTGGCCCGGTCGGCATGACGCAGTTGCGGCCGTTGGGCGGAGCGTACGCTCGGATCTCGAACGAGACTACCGCCTTCGCGCATCGAGACAAATCGATGTTCCTGTCGCTGATCAACATGGGTTTCGGCGATGAGCCAGAGCGCTGGGTGACCGACCTGTGGCAGAAACTTGCACCGATGTCCTCGGGGGTCTATGTGAACTTCCTCGAGGATGAAGGGGAAGACCGAATTCGTGAGGCGTATCCGTCCGAGACGTACAACCGGCTGGCGCAGATCAAGCGACGTTACGACCCGGAGAACGTCTTCAACCTGAACCAGAACATCAAGCCGGAGTAGGTGAGTACGGCCCTCACCCCCAACCCCTCTCCCAAATCTGGGCTGACAGGGGGATATACGGACAGCCGGACAGCGCAGGATCTCTGGCATCATCAGGGTGTCGAACCGTCTGAGATGCTGGAGGGAGCCATGCGCTGTCCACCCGAATGCTACCAACTCGAAGAGGCCTTGGCGGACCATCTGTCGACGCTCCGTCCGGCGCAACGTCGCGGCCTGACGTGGTGGGTCTTCGGGACCATCCTGGCCCAGAGTGCCTGCCAAACAGCGGTCCTCACGGCCCTGCTGGTCTTCGGTCGGGTCCAGAGCCTGCGCCAGTACCTGCGGGAATGGCTCTACGACGGGCAGGATCGGGCCAGTTGCGGCCAGACCGAGCTTGACGTCACCGTCTGCTTCGCGCCGCTCTTGCGCTGGATCATCGACTGGTGGGTCGGCGAACACCTCGCCCTCGCCCTCGATGCCACCTACCATGGTGACCAGGTCCGTGGCGCTGGTGGTCAGTGTCCTCTATCGGAGTGGCGCGCTCCCGGTCGCCTGGAAGATCGTGCCGGCCAATCGGCCCGGTCCCTGGTTGTCCCGGGAATGCGCCCTGCTCGCCGCACTGGCGCCCGCCGTGCCGCCGACCTTCCGGGTCCTCGTCCTGACCGATCGGGGCTTGTGGAGTCCCACGCTGTGGCGCACCATCCGGCAGGTCGGCTGGCATCCCGTGATGCGGGTGCGGGGCGAGACGACGTTTGCGCCCGTGGGCCAGACGCGCCGCGCCGCACGGCTCTTCGTCGCCAGTCCCGGCCACGCCTGGGTCGGCGCGGGCGTGGCCTATAAGCCCGAGAAGCGGCAGCCCGGGACCCTCCTGGTCGTCTGGGACCACGCGCAGGCCGCCCCCTGGATCGTGCTCACTGACCTCCCACCCCGTCAGGTCGGGGTCGCCTGGTACGGCCTGCGGATGTGGATCGAACTGGGCTTCCGCGCGCTCAAAGGGGTGGGCTTCCAGTGGCAGCGCACTCGGCGCACCGATCTCGATCGCATCGCTCGGCACTGGTTGGTGCTGGCCGTCGCCACCCTCTGGGTCACCGTCTATGGCACCCGTGCCGAAGACGCGGCGTCCCTCGATCGCGATCCGGCCCAGCTGCACCATCCCCCCAACCAGCCGCTCCCGCCACGCCAGATCAGCCTCTTCCAGCGCGGACTTCATCTCCTGGCCTGGCTGCTTCCCCGACGCCGGGTCTGGCGGCGGCTCTGGCTCCGCCCCGAGCCCTGGCCCGCTGCCCCATCACACCTCACTACCGCGTATCATGCCCCCACCTAACGTCCGTATATCCCCTTGTCAGCCCAATTCTGGGAGAGGGGAGCACTTCACGATAACAGCAAAACTTCTCCAAGTTCTGGGAGAGGTTCGCGAATTTGCGAGACGGGTGAGGGCCGCTCGCTCACATCACCCGACGCAGCCTCAGCGCCATGTGCTCGGCGATGGTCATGCAGGTGAGATTGGTGTTGGCTCGGGTCACCTCTGGCATGATCGAGCCGTCGATCACGCGCAGATGCTCCACTCCCAGTACGCGACAATTCGAATCGACCACGCTCCGCGGATCGTCAATCGCACCCATACGGCAGGTCCCTGAAATGTGCCAGGTATCGCGAGACGAGGTCAGCAGCCATTCGTCGAGCGCCGCATCGTTCTTGACGTCGTCGATGGTCTTGAACGGAGAGTCGGGTACGTACGTAACCAGCGTCGCCCTCTCCGTAATGGCGCGAACGGCACGGTGCTGTACGACGGCGAATAGGCGGCGGGCGCCATCGCGCAGTCTGATCAGGTCGCGCTCGTCGCCTAGCAGATTCTGGTCGATCTCCGGCAGTGAGAACGGATCGGTATCGACGAGGCGCAGCGATCCACGTGAAAAGTTCTGCCAGGTAAGCACATTGAGCCCGCCGCTGGCGAGCCCCGCCTCGTCGTAGCCGCCCAGGTTGCGACTGCTGATGACCATGTCGTTCTCACCGGCGCCAGCGAGCCCTGAGCTATAGCGGATGTAACAACACATCAGGCGATCGTCCCAATGCTTGGCACGTGCCTCAGGCTTGAGGTCGAGCCGGATACCGACCGCTGAGTGATCCAACAGATTGCGGCCGACGGGCAGATCCTGCAGCACCGGAACGCCAAGCCGCTGCAGGTCGGCCGCCGGTCCGATCCCGGAGCGCATGAGTACACCAGGAGAGAATGCTGCACCGGCCGCGATGACGATCTCGTTGCCGCGAACATCGACCGGTCCGTCCGAAAGGTGAACCCGTACGCCGACCGCCGCGGCGGTCGTCGAACAGCACCCGTTCGACGTGAGCATCCCCGACGATCGTCAGATTTGCGCGACCTCGTGCCGGTTCCAGATAGCCGTCGTTGGTCGATACCCGGCCCTCGAGCGTGCGATTGACCGGCATCGAGCAGATGCCGCTGGAATCGGGCGCGTTGAGGTCGTGATGCCACGGGTAGCCCAGTTCGAGCCCCGCTTCGAGCAGCGCCAGGTCCACCTTGCCCCACTGGGCCAGCGTCGGCCGGTAGATGGTGATCGGCCCACCTTTGCCGTGGTATGGCGCGTCGCCGTAGTCAAGGTCATCCTCGAGCCGGTTCATAGCTGGCAGCAATTCCTCGCCAGACCATCCCTCGCAACCTTGCTCGGCCCAGCCGTCGTAGTCTTCGAGCATGGCGCGATGAGCAATCATGTAATTGATGGTGCTACTGCCACCAAGCCCCTTACCCCGGTCGTAGCGTCTCGGGTCCTGTACCCGCGTTCGGCGCGACAGCAGTTCCGGCCACTGGTGCTTCGCGTGAAGCACCGGGTTGTTGATACCGAGTGGATTGGCGCTGTGCATCTCGACTGGCGCTTCCTGCGCGCGGTAATCTGGCCCAGCTTCGAGCAGAAGGACCGTCGTGCGCGGATCCTCGCTCAGCCGCGCGGCAAGCACGGCTCCAGAGGAACCGGCGCCGACGATGACGTAGTCATACACACGATCCTTGTCCATGCTCGGTACCCTTCCATTCATGCTGATGGCAAACGCGTGACCTGGTGTATTGATTTCTTCTCCTGAGTTGGTTGTTCGTGTCGTGGCGGCAACTACGGTCGCCATGCTGACTGACGAACGCCCGGCCAATCTACTGCTGGCGACCGTAGCTGCCGCACGGCCGAGCAAATTCAGCAGGCATCGTCATTCCAGGACGAACGTGGATGTGCTCCCGAGTTTGTTGATCAAGAACTATCAGCGGTGGGCGGACACGAACGCCGTTTCTCACGGTTGCGTCAGTCACCATCGTTCGCTCGTCCAGAACGATGGTGCCCACGGCCTGATGAACTCATTCCAGATCATCTTAGTACCGAATCACCGCTCGCACACCATCTCATATGGCCTTCGCTGTCCGAACGATTGCGCCCCCACACGGCTGTGCTATCGTGAGCGCAACGTCAACTACCCGGTGTCAAGGAGGGAATCGTGAGCACGAACGAAGAGCTTCAAGAGTGGCTCGAAGAACGCGAGGGGCGCTTCATTACCGTCGCGGACGAAATCTGGCGCAAGCCGCAGCTTGGTCTGGGCGAGACCGAAGCCTGCGCGCTGCATACGGCTGAGATGGAGAAGGAAGGCTTCCGTATTACCCCGAATATCGGTGGAATGCCGACCGCGTTCATGGCGGAGTGGGGAAGCGGATCGCCGATTATCGGCTTTCTCGGCGAGTACGACGCGCTGCCGGGCCTGTCACAGAAGCTGCAGGCGACGCAGGACCCAGACGTTGAGGGCGGACCAGGACACGGCTGCGGCCACAACCTGCTCGGAACCGCGGCGCTGGCTGCATCCATGTCGATCAAATCCTGGCTGGAGCAGACGGGCCATGAGGGCACGGTGCGCTACTACGGTTGTCCGGCAGAGGAGACGTTGATCGGCAAGACCTACATGGCGCGCGCCGGGGTCTTCGATGATCTCGACGTGGCCATCACCTGGCACCCATCTGACTTCAACAACAGCGTCAAAGGGAGCTGCAACGCTCTGGACAACACCAAGTTCCGCTTCCACGGCAAGACGGCTCACGCCGGCGGCAACCCGGAACAGGGTCGCTCCGCGCTAGATGCCGTCGAATTGATGAACGCGGGCGTCAACTACATGCGCGAGCACATCATTCAGGAAGCTCGCATTCACTACGTCATCACCAATGGTGGTGGCGCGCCGAATGTCGTTCCGGCCGAGGCTGAGGTCTGGTATTACGTGCGGGCGCCGCACCGCTACCAGGTCGACGAGTTGACCGCCCGAGTGCGCAAGATCGCCCAGGGTGCTGCGCTGATGACCGAGACGACACTGGAAGAGGACATGCAGGGCGGCTGCTACGATGTGCTGCCGAACTACTTCCTGGCGGATCTGGCTCAGTCGGTGCTGGAAGAGATCGGCCCGATCGAATACACCGAGGAAGAGAAAGCCTTCGCCTCAACGGTGATTGCCGGATACCCGGAGGGCACCTGCGAGCTCAACCTGCGCACGCGCAACATGCCGGAAAGCTATCTTGACGAGCCGCTGCACGGCGAAATTCATCCCTGCTACGATGAGGGGCACGTTTCGGGCGGCTCCACCGATGTCGGAGATGTCAGCTATATCACCCCGACGCTGCAGGTGCACACCGTCTGTCACCCGACTGCCATCCCGGGCCATAGTTGGGGCATTACCGCCACCGGCGGCATGTCGATTGGCCACAAGGGGATGATGCTGGCGGCCAAGGCGATGGCCCTGACCGGCGCGTCGCTCTACCTTGACCACTCGCTGATCGAGCAGGCGCAGGCCGAGTTCAAGGAGCGGACGGGCGGACAGCCCTACAAGACTCCACTGGCTGAGGGCCTCAAGCCCCCGGTGCCGAAACACGTCCTGGCGATGATGAAGTAGTCAGCCACTGGCGCGGCGCCGCCCGGCGCCGCGCCTTCTTCGGAGGCAATCGTTCCGCCAACCAACCTCAATGCTCTCGCTCGTCATCTCCTGATCGAAATCAGATGACGTTCACGTCGCCATCTGGAACGAGCGGGCATGTGCCGCCGTCGAACGTAATGGTGAGCTGATGGGTGCGCACCAGACCACCGATAATCTGAGCCGCTTGCTCCGGAGTCATGTCGGTCTGCGCATTGTTCACGTCCTGGGCGATGACGTAATACATCCATAGCCCTTTGGCCTTGTCTTCGAAGGCTCCGAAGTTGAACGTGCCGGTGTACACGCCGTCAAGCGGTTTTTCGTCAGGTGTGATACCGTCGTCCTGCAGGACGAACTGTTCAAATTCGCCATGGGGCCCGATCAGGAAGCATTGAACGAACAGTTCTTTGCCGCGCAGTTGGGTGCCATCCGCGTCGAAGAATTGAGCTTTGACCTCCCACAGTCGTTGCTGATACAGCCGGACGACGTCTGGTGCGTCGATCTCGTAGTGGGATAGCACGTGCACATTCTGGTTTGTCTCGCTCACTGAGTATGAGTAGCTGTTGCCGGTCGTCAAACGCGTGTAGGTCCAATCCGCTTTGACGTTGAATGGCCGTCCCACAGCGACTGGCTCGACGTACGTGATGCTCGCCTTCAGGCGTTCGCCAGTCGTCATTTCCCCGGCACTCGGCATTGTGTTGTCTTGACCACGACGGATTGGATCTCGAACGTCACTCAGTGCGGCGGCAGTCGCTACGGCCGCTGCCGCGGCAACGAGCCCTGCCGCCAGGTAGCTCGATCCGCCTCCGCTGGCTCGTATTCCGCAGCAATCCCCAACCGGGCTGCCGGTATCCGTGTCGCCGGTTGACACGGTGATGCTTCCGGTCCCTCCCGTTGCCTCGGCGATTGCCGCGGCGATCAACAGGATGACCACGATGATGCAGAGGAGAATCTTCCACCATGGGTCCTGAAATGGTAGGTCACCATATTGCCCTGCGAACGCGGGATTTGGCGTGATGGCGACATCGAAGTCATGCAGCAGATAACCCGGCATGCAGAACGGAAAATCTGAGCGGTGTCCCTCGAATAGCCGCGCGATCTCCGAGACGATCTGGCCCTGTGATCCTCGATCGGCAACAAACCGTCGCTTCTTGGGTACCGGACAGCACGCACCCTTCGGTCCGACCAGATCGTTCAGCGTGATCTGGATGTGGCCTTCGGGGGTGTCTGCACTGAAGGTCGTGGTGCTTGGATCGAACTCCACGCGGGTCACAAAGATCTTCTTGATGGTCCGGTGGTGACCAGACGCATCCTCGTTGATGAAGCTGACGTAATGAACTCCGGCCGGTGCTCCACTGAAGTCAGCGTCCCACGCTAGCACCCGCGCCGCGTTCGGGGCCAAGCTCGACACGGTGTGCGTCGCTGGTGTCACGACAATTCCTGGATGAGACACACTCTCGATGTATACCGTAGCGCTGCTGATGACGGCGCCGCTGGCATTCTCGAACTGCGCGTTGATTCTCTGTCGCCCCAGAGAGGCTTCGAACACGCCGTCGGGGAGACAAAGCCCGGTTATCAGGTCGGTAGCAAACGGGCGGTTGGGAACGGTCATCGCGCACATCGTCAGTTCCCCTCTGCTCGCACGAGCACGCTCAGGCCACCAACCAGATTGTTGCCGTCATGCTGGACGACGTGGAGAAGCGCTCCGCCGCCTTCGACGCGTCCCACCAGGCTCAAACCTGCCCGTTCGCCGGGACGAAGTGTCATCTTTTCGCTATGAGGTAACTGACCATTCAAGGTGTCTGCGGACGGGCAGGCCGCATGCACGAAGCCAATTTCTCCAAGCTTGCCTTCATGCTCTGGAGCCTTGTTGCGCGTGCCGAGCGTCGACATTAACGGTTTGGCCTCTTCAACCTTCCCGTGTTGGACGCTAATCGTGAATTCGCGCTCGCGTCGCGATGGATTGTGAATCTCAAACGCCAGGTGGAAGAGCGACTTCATGGCGACCACGACGTGCAGATTTCGTTGAGCGACGTGACGGTCAGTCGGTACGTTGAAGGCTGGCACGTTTGGCAACGGATCGAGCGTTGGATGAAATGCCTCGGCCAGCACACACTCGTGCCCCTCGTTGACAAAGATTGGAACCCAGGGGTTGAGGCAGAGAACCTCTGACTGCTCGTCGCCGTTCAGCGTCACGAACGAGGTGCCAACGAGCGTGGCGGTGCTGCGATCGAATCCAACGGCAGGGTTCGCCCAGTAGAAATTGACTCTCGCGTTCTGCACCGAGTCCTGTCCATTGTTTCGCACGCGAGCCCAGAGATAGCACGGTTGACCGGCGATCGGAACTCCAGGAGTGCCCTCCGGATCGGTGCCTGGTACGGTCCAGATGTCCGGGCTGAGCCACCACGGGTTTCCATCGCGGATCTCGAGTTGCACGGCCATGGCCGCCTCCTTACATTGATGCGATGACTCGTGGCCAGTTGCTCCGTGACGCCGGAACGCGCTCATTCTTCGTACTTTTCAGCTCTGAATGTGGCCTCTCCTTCAGCACGAACGTAGAGCCAGAACCGTGGCCCGATTCAGGCGGCATGGAGCACGAAACGACGCGATTCTTTCGCATCGAACAACTACTGGCTTTGAGCAGGTGAATTTGCCGTTGACTTCACTATAGTGACGACGAATGCGCAGTCAAGTGTTCAGCACTATACGGAAATGGTAATTACTGGCTAGTACTTTCGGGGTATAGGACAGTTTCAGGCTCGATGGCATCCGAATATTGTCGAGTTACGGGTACAGGATTGCCGCTGGACGAAGTGAGACACCGGACGACTGCTGGAAGCGAATTCAACGTGCCCATACGTCTGCGAATTTTCCACCGAACGTGATGGCGAATCGGCTCGCAGAATTGCCTTGGTGAATTCTGAAGTCAAAGCGCCACAGACTTTGCGATCAGGGTTTTGCACTCTGGAGCGTTCTATCGACCCACTCCTCCACCTCCTCCGGTGTGCGCAGTCGCACGAAGGTGAGGTGCGACCAGCGTGGGTCGCGCATGGCTGTCTGGTAGCGCGCGCGCTTCTCCCGATGGTGCAGGAGCGTGTAGGTCAGCAGCGATTTGTCCGTGCTCCAAATCATCAGGTGTTCCCAGAACTTCTCCTGGTTCGTGCCCCACAGGAGCTCGCGACTGCGGTAGCGTTGCCAGGAGCGGGTGATGCAGCGACGTAGGAGCAGATGCAACGGGAGATCGAGCCAGACAATCGTGTCCGCCAGCGGCCAGCTCAAGTCGACCTGTTTGGAGTAATTCCCGGCCATAACCCAGGAATCAGCCTGAATCGCTTCACAGACGCGCTGTCGAAACACCTCGGGAGTCGCGCCAACCCAGTTCGGTTCCCAGAAGAGCCCATCGAGCTCGATAAAGGAGGCATTCAGGTGTCTGGCGAGCCGCTCCGCCAGGGTGCTCTTGCCCGCATTTGAACTGCCGACGACGATGATGCGTCGATCGACTGAGGAGTTCACCGTGCGCTCCATTTCACGTCTTGCCGACTGTCGGGCCGATATCAGGGATCGAACAGTATTCCACAGGTGGTCTGATCGGACAAATTCGAGCCTGCTCATGGAACGTGAGGACAGTCAGACCGACCAGTTGGGTGATGTGTCTTCGACGCTGGCGACCCAGGTGGCGCCAAGCCAGTGGTGTTCGCGAGTCGCCGCATGAGTTATGCGATGGTGTTTCACCGGAAGGTGCCCGCACCTATCCGCTGTACTGGAGTTACTGGAATCGCACGACATTGACTGCACGCCTCATCCATGAACGTTGTCCGGAGTGGCCCTCAGCACTCCTTCATTCACCCCAACTGATGATCCTGTCCCCTCCATGAACGGCCCGCGACTGTCGCTTTGATCGCGTGCGGTCTCGCTGCCATTGAATTGGCTCGGGGCGCTCGTGTGTTGGTTCACTGGTTCACATAGGACAGGTCAATGCTTCGCTCACATCTGATGCATCTTCCGCATCTCCTTGCGGAACGGTCGACGCTGCCGATTAGCTGGCGCATCCATCGAGAGCGTGTGCTCATTCTCGGTTGGGGCCGTGCGATTCTAATGCAGTTCGCTCATCCGCTCGTCGCGGCCGGAGTCGCCGAGCACAGTCAATTCAACCGGCAGGCCGGCGGAAGGCGTTTGCGTGCCAACGCGACCATCCACGCCTTTCTCGCGCTCAGCTTTGGTATGCCGGACGAGGCCCACGCCTCGGCCGACGCCATCAATGCCATTCACCGGCGCGTGCACGGTGCGTTGGATGATTCAACGCGCCACTTCGCCGCGGGGACTCACTACTCCGCCGCGGATCCCGAACTCGAAGCTTGGGTTCACGCGACGCTCGTGGACTCGTTTCTCCTCACCTATCAGCGCCTGGTCGGACCGCTCACCCTGGCCGAGCAAGATCGCTATTGTGCTGAAGCTCGAGCACTTGGACCGTGGCTAGGCGTGCCGGTGCGTATGCTGCCCGGCAGCGTTCGCGAGTTGCGCGATTACATGACTGGCAAGATGGTCAGCGGCGAGATCGAGATCACTGATACGGCGCGCGAGTTGTGTCGCGCGCTACTCGCCCCGCCCTCCGGCGCGTTCGAGCACGCGACCTTGCCCCCGATGCGTCTCGCCACGATTTCCTTGTTGCCAGCCGATATGCGTCACTCGTATGGATTCGAGGAGGATTCTCGCCGCGACCGTGCCTTCGATCTCTTGGCGGCGTCGCTGCATCGCATGTTGCCAGTGATGCCCAGGGCAATGCGTTACTGGCCCGAGGCCAGACGTGCCGAAGCCGATGGACGCATGCGATATCCGGCCACACCGGATCTCCCATCGCATGTGTGAGAACCGGTGGTTTTGGTTGCTGTGGGAGTGACGTGTTTACGAGCCGCCGACGCTGAGTTGGACATCGTCCGCTCTGGCGGCGGCTGGAACCATGCCAGGCTCGTAGGCGCGCATCTCACGCCAGCGAATCGCGGCCCACACCGTCAGCCCAAGCGTTGCCAGCCCTCCGGTCACGATCGATATCGGAGCGCCGAAGACCGACGCCACCAGGCCTGACTCCAGTTCGCCGAGCGCCGGCCCGGCCTCGCCGAGTGTCATGTGGATTCCGGCTACGCGGCCGCGAATCTCGTCCGGCGTAAGCAGCTGCCGCAGGGTCGTGCGAATGACGTAGGAGACAGTGTCGGTCGCGCCGGTCAGTCCGTAGAAGACGTACGCCAGCGCAAAGACATTTGCGAGTCCAAAGAGGGCCCAGCATAGGCCGTACGCACCGACACTGAGGAAGAGAATGATGCCCTGGCGGCGCAGGTCACGACGCAATGTCAGGACCGTCCCGGCCAGAAACGCGCCGACCGGCTGGGCCGATGCCAGCAGCCCATAGCCGCGCACGCCGACGTGCAGCACGTTGGCCGCGATGAGGGGCAGCATCGCCCGCGCCGACGCGAAGAACGTGGCATACAGATCGATTAGCAGCGTCTGCCAGATGAGCGACGTGCCTCGCGCGAAGCGCCAGCCCTCGCGAATTGCCGCGCCGTGGCTCCTCTCCGGCGTGTCCACGATGTCCGCTCGGTGACGTATTGCGCGCACGGCCAGCACGATGGCGACGAACGAGGCGGCGTCGATCGCGTAGACGGTGCCGAACCCGGCCTGGGCGATGATCAATCCGGCGAGCGGCGGGCCGACGAGCGTTCCCACCTGCCAGATCAACGCATAGAGACTGTAGGCGTTGGAGAGATGCTCGCGGGAGACCAAGGGCGGCACCAGAGCCTGTTGGGCCGGTTGAGCGAAGACCGAGGTGACGATGCCGAGTGCGGAAAGGCCGTAGAGTGCCGCCAGCCCTGCATGGCCACTCAAGGAGACGAGCGCCAGCAGTGCCGCGTTTACGGCCGCGGCTGCTTGCGCGATGGTGATCACGGTGCGACGGTCGTGCCGATCGGCAAAGGAACCGCCAAGCATTGCCAGCAACAAGACGGGCAATACTCTCACCAGCCCGAGCGCGCCGAGTCCGAGCGCGTCAGCCTGCACTGCTATTTGATGACCAGCGAGCGACAGACTGAAGGCGTCGCCTCTTAACAACTCCAGTACCTGCCAGTTGACGGCAAAGAGCTGCATCTGCGTGCCGATCATCGAGAGTAGCTCGCCGCCCCAGAGCAGGCGGAAGTCGCGATACTTCAGCACCGCCAAGCGAGATCGATCGGCGAAGCGACCCTCGTCGCTGGCGCGGTCCTCAGGTTGCGATGGTGATTCGCTCATCAGTCTCCGTCGTTTCCGGGCGGATCGACCCGCATTATCCAACAACCTCGCTGGATGCGGCAGTCCGAGACGAGCGGCGAATACGGAGACAATGAATGTCGCTAAAGTGACACGTCGATTTAACGCGGGGTCTCGATCCGTAACTGTCTGGTAACGACATCCTGAGTACTATGGTCCTGTCTGGGGGTCCGAAGACTTTGGGCGGCTCGCCCGGGATCCTACTGCGTTGCCAGCCAGTCGCTGTCATGCGGGATCTCGCATTCTGAGAGGACGGCGAGATGCGTATTGCTATGGTCGCCCCCCTGATCGAGTCGGTTCCACCGCAGCGCTACGGCGGTACGGAGCGAGTTGTCTCGGTTCTTACCGAAGAGCTCGTGCGCCGGGGCCATGACGTCACGCTGTTTGCCAGCCGAGACTCCCGAACCCACGCGCGCCTGGTCGACTGCGCATCGCGTGGTCTGCGACTCGATCGCGTGGTGCATGACGTGGTCGGCTATACCCTGGTCGAGCTCGATCAGGTCTACGCGCGTGCGGCTGAGTTCGATCTGATCCACAACCACACCGATTACCTGGCGTTCCCATTCGCGCGATACAGCCAGACTCCGACGGTCTCGACGACGCATGGCCGTTTGGATCTGGCGGAAATCAGTCGCATCTATCGACACTTCGCGGATACACCGCTCGTTGCCATTAGCGAGCACCAGCGCTCCACGCTCCCCGGCGCCAACTGGTTGGCGACGATCTACAACGGGATCGACCTGAGCGCATTCCACTTTCGGCCCACTCCCGGCGACTACCTCGTCTTTCTCGGACGACTGAGCCCGGAAAAACGAGTCGATCGGGCGATCGAGATCGCCCGTGACGTCGGAATGCGCCTGTTGATCGCCGCCAAGATCGATCCGGCGGAGGCCGACTTCTACCGTCACGCGGTGGCACCACTGATCAATTCGAGCAGCCTGGTGGAGTATGTCGGCGAGATCAATGAAGGGGAGAAGGATGAGTTGCTCGGCGGAGCGTTCGCCTACCTCTTCCCGATTGACTGGCCGGAGCCGTTTGGCCTGACGATGGTCGAGAGTATGGCAACCGGCACGCCGGTACTTGCCTATCGTTCCGGTTCGGTACCCGAAGTCGTAGTGGACGGCGTGACGGGGTTCGTTCGATCGACGATTCACGACATGGTAGACGCGGTGCCGCGGATTGCCTCGATAGACCGGCGCGCCTGCCGTGAGCACGTTGAGCGAAAGTTCTCCGCCAGTGGCATGGCCGAGAAGTACGAGCGCGCCTACCGGGCGCTCCTCGGCCTCGGCGAGTTCGACCAACCGTCCGCTTCTCTCGTCGTTCCGCCAAACTCGGACCTTGCAACGATTCTGGAGGACCAATGACCGCTCGCACATCGCAGATTGACGTCTTGATCGTTTACTACAGTCGGTTCGGCACGGTCGGAGCGTTGGCAAAGCTGATTGCCGAAGGGGCCGAACAGGTCGACGGCGTCAACGTATCGCTGCTGGCAGTCGACGATCAACCGATCGGAGAGCTTCGACCAGAAGAAACCCGCCATGACATGGAGATTCGCCGCGCCAGAACCGTCGGACGTTTCAGTAGCGCCGACGCCATCGTGGTGGGCGCTCCAGCCTACTTCGGTTCACTGGCGTCGCCGATGAAGCGACTGTTCGAGGACTGCGTTACCGCCTCGGTGCCGACGGTGCGGGACGATTCCCGGCCATGGCGTCACCATCTCTTCCGCAACAAGGTTGGCGCGGCGTTCACCAGTTCATCGACACCGCACGGTGGCAACGAGATGACCCTCACTTCGATCCTGACGCTGATGATGCACATGGGCATGCTGATCGTAACTCCTGGACAGCGCGAGCCCCTGTTGGAGCACGTCGCGGCGCCATACGGTGCGACGGCGGTTTCCGGGCCGAGCGGAGACGGCAAACCTTCGGAAGAGGAAGCCGTTGCGGCTCGTGAGCTTGGCCGTCGCGTTGCCGAGGTGACGCAGTGGATAACCCGAGGACATATGACGTGGGAGCGAGAGCGCTCCTTGATCGAGCGCGGCTACCCTCCGGAACTCGAGCACCAGATTGAGGACCAGACCGGGACTCAATAGACCGGGGCAGTTGAACTGCTGGGCCGCGCTGCCGTGTCGCTGTAACGATTCGCGCGATGATTTCGACGCGAATGTGACGCCGCGACGACTAGACTGGATCAGGGAGAGCAGGCACCGTGTGGAGTCGACCTGTCGGTTGGGGGCAGGTTTGAGGAGGCTCAACATGGTACGCGCGATACAAGCAAGATCGCTCATGCGATTGTTGGTGATCGGGATTCTGGTTCTCGCATTGACGGCGTGCGGCAGCACGCTGGCTGACGGTACGCCGACACCCGCGACCGGTTCGACGGTCGCCGCCAGTGCGACGGGAGCATCGCCGGGCGCGGCAACCGAGATTACCGGGCAGCGCTCGATTACCGTCAATGGCGTGGGTATCGTGACCGTTACCCCAGACACGGCAAAGGCAACTATCGGCGCGACCGCAACCGAGTCAACCGTTGCCAAGGCGTTGACTGACGTGGACCAGAAGGTGACCGCGATCGTCAGCGTGCTGCACGATCACGGAATCGACGACGCGCAGATTCAGACGACTCAATTCAGCGTGAACGTCAACTACGATTACAACCAGTCGACTCGCCCAGTGACCGGTTACACCGTGACGCATCTGCTGCGCTTCAGCGTCAGCCCTGCCGAAAAGGTTGGCGCCATTATCGGTGATGCGGTGGACGCGGGAGCGAACCAGATCAGCAGCATCACGTTCACCACGGCCGATCCGACCAGCGCCACACAGCAGGCGCGTGATCTGGCCGTCTCCGACGCGTTGACACGCGCGCAACAGTACGCGCAGTCGGCCAAGGTCGAGCTAGGAGCGCCGATTTCGATCAGTGAGTCGAGCGTGGCCACTCCGGTCGTGAGCGAGACCGCGACCGGTGGTATGGGAGCGTCTCCGGTCAAAGTGGAGACCGGCCAGCAGCAGATCGAGGTCGACGTTGTCGTGAGCTACGCGATCAAGTAGCGTCGAGCGCATCGGGCCAGCGTCAGGTATGAGCGGGTTCGCGTTGAAGGCGGCGGGCCTGCTCTACTTGCGCTGGGTCTTGCGCCACTCTTCATATTCGGGTCGCGCTTCGTCGGAGAGGGGATAGTAGCGCCGCAAATCGCCACCCTCGGACAGGCGCAGACGCGAGAACTCTTCCCATTCGGCATGCTCGTTTGCTGCTTCGGCCACCTGCGCAGCCATCGCTCGCGGCACCACGATCGCTCCATCGTCGTCGGCGATGATGATGTCGCCCGGCATCACCAGTCGCTCTCCACAGGCGATCGGCACGTTGACCGCAAATGGGAAGATGCGTACCTGCGTGTGGAAATTCGGCGTGACACCGCGTAACCACAATCCGAGGCCGAGGTCCTTCGCTTTGGGATAATCGCGGATCGTGCCGTCGATGATGACGCCTTCGCCGCCGCGGCCCTTGAAATAAGTCAGCATCATCTCGCCGAAGACGCCGCTACCCAGATCCCCGCGAGCATCCACCACTACCACGTCGCCGGGTTGCGTGTGATAGAGCACGTGCCGGTGTAGCTGAAGTTCGACGTCGGTGTACTCGCTGGCGCCGTACTGATCCTCCCGCAGCGGCATGAACTGCAGCGTTAGCGCCGGTCCGACCACGTGACGCCCGGGCGTCCAGGCCGTCGGTCCCTGAAGGAACGAATCGCGGATGCCGAGCTTATTGAGCACGCCAGTCGCGGTGGCGCTGCTGACTCCCTTGAGTCGCTCGATGATCGCGCGGTCAGGACGTTCGATGTCTGGCGTGTGTGTCATCCATCCCCCATTTCGTGCAGTTCGTTCTCGATCAGAATCATGGGAATCCGTGGGTCACTTATAGCCGGGCGTGGGCCCAGCGTAAAGCCGGTTGGTGCTCGTACCGGTGCGAGCCTTGCGACGATGATGGCAGGCACACGGCGTCTCGGAACTGTGGAGGTGATGATGAAAAAGATGAGCACGGACGAGTGGCAGCATCTTTTGCTCGACCGACCGCGCCCGGCGATTGTCACCGTGGTGGACACACGCGGCCGAGCGCATGCCACACCGGTCTGGATCGACATGGACGGAGACCGGATCGTCTTCACCACGGAGGCGAGTTCCGTGAAGGGCCGCGTCCTCCGCCGTGACCCACGTGTCACGCTCTGCGTGGACGATGACGCGCCGCCCTTCTCGTTCGTCACGATTAGCGGCCGCGCCTCGATCTCAACGGATCGCGATGAACTGCACTACTGGGCCGTTCGCCTCGGCGGACGCTATATGGGACCGGAGACGGCAGATCGCTTCGCCCAGCGCAACGGCGGGCCGGGCGAACTACTCGTGCGCGTCTCCATCGATCACGTGACGGCGATGGCGCGCGTCGCCGATTGACGAGTCGCGCCAACCATCAGTCGAGGGGCGCTACGACTGAAATGGCTGGCCGAACCGATTGCGGCTTACCACGTCATTCAGTGGCTTGCGGTTCTTCTTGCCCTGTCCGATGTTACTGCTCGGGTAGCCGAATGGAACGATGGCCAGGATCTCGTAGTTATCGGGGATATTGAGCAGCGACATCACCGAATCCAACCCCCGGAATCCGACCCAATTTGAGCCGACGCCTTCGGCCCAGGCGGTCAGCATCATAGATTGGATGGCGCGGCTTCCGTCGGAGACGCCGAAACGCGAGTCTTTCTCGACCAGGACGACAACGGCGAGCGGCGCCTGCTCGATATAGTGACCGGTCGTGGCCAGTTCGCCGAGTTTCTTGAGCGTATCGCGGTCCTCGACCACGATAAAGTGCCACGGCTGCCGATTCATCGAACTGGCCGTGAGATGCGCCGATTCTGCGATCTTCTTCACCACGTCAGCCGGAACTGGCTTGTCCTCATAGCTACGAACCGCGAGGAGCGTGCGAACGTCGTCGAATACATCCATCGAATTTGGATCCTTCCCTTGGTGCGATCTCGTCACTTGTTGAAAACGGTTGAACTGGCGCACGTAATCCCGCGCCCGCCTCTGAATGCGATCGCGCAGATTCCAGTCCTCCTCCGTTGGCAAAGGGAATGTCGCTCTGACGAGTCAGTTCTTCCGCTGTCATGCCACTCACTCAATCGAATGGGATGATCGAGATTCCACCATTTGCCTCGAGAACCGCGTATCTCACATCGTCCATACTGTCGTGGCCCTGCAGGCGGATCGCTTCCATGACGTCCGCTCGGGTCAGTCCGCTCTGGTGCATGTGTTCCTGAACGATCTGCCCGTCATGAACCAGGATGGTCGGCGTGCCGAGCAGCAAGTCATGCACTTTCGCTGAGCGATTTGCTAATACGGTCGAGAGTTTGTTGGCGAGAAAGACAGTGGTAGCGGCTGAGATACCGGCAACGAATTGTCCGCCACCTCCGTAGAGTGACGCTTCGACCGCGCTTCCGAGTAAGGCGATGATCAGGTACCCGACGACCGTCAGTTGCGAGACGAGCCCACGACCGAACATTCTCAGCGCGAGCATCAGAAACACGAAGATCGCCAGTGTTTGGCCGGAGGCTTTGGCGGCGAGTATGAGGCTTGCCATAGACTCATGCCCCTCCATGCGACTCGCTTTTTGGCACCACGCTGATCGAGCCGTCCATCTCGAATACGGCGAGCTTTGCCTGAGAAATCTCGTCGAGCCCTTGTTTGCGTGCCGCCACATTCAGATCGGACTCGGTCAGTCCCTGGCTTTTCAGGTGCTTGCCGATGACTTGTCCATCGCGCACCAGAACCACCGGCGAACCGAGCATGCGTTTCTCCAGCCATGGCCGACGCCGCAGCCCGAGACCGATGAGCCAGCCCGCCACAAGCAGAGTGCCTGCAGAGACCAGCCCGACGCTCAAATGTCCGTCGCTTTTCGTCATGGCGTTCTGCACCGCATTCGCCACGACGAGCAAGACCAAAATATGAAACGTCTTGAGTTCGCCCGACGGCCGTCCGCGAACGAGTCGTAGGAGCACGATGAGCCAGGCGAGCACGATCAACGTCCGCACTGAAAGCGCCAGGAGTTCACCAACGCCAACGCCCGTTATACCCATGCTTCACGTCTTCCGGTTGCTGGGTCGCTGTTCATCTGTTCCGTGCTCCAATCACGCGGTGCCTGTAACACGTATCGGACGTCGGGAGCGATGAACAGTCGACCCGGCCGGTACGACGCTGATCGTTCCGTCGACTTCAAGCACGGCCAGGCGAACGTCGTCGATATCAAGAACCCCGTGCTCGCGAAGGCCAGCCATAAGTTCTTCACGGTCGATGCCCTCACGGCGCATGCGATCCCACTGAATGCGACCGTTGTTGACGATGACAGCGGGCTCACCGATGAGCGCGTGCTCGAAGAAGTCGTAACGGCTGGAAAGCTCGGTGAGTCCCCAATTGGTGAGCAGTAGCACGAGTGCGGAATCCAGCCCGCCAACGAGCGTAGTGTCACCGCCGACCAGCGCGTTCTGCACCGCATTGGAAATGACGACGATCAGGACGAAGTCGTAGATGGTCATCGATCCCATCTCACGTGTCCCGAGAAGACGCATTCCGACGATGACAAAGAGGTAGATCACGAAGGTCTTTGCGGCGATGAGCAAGATCGTCGAAGGACTGGGATAGCTGAATACCTGCAACAGCCAGTGAACGAACATTGACTCCTCTCCTACTCGCAGAATTGGCCGGTCGTCACTGGGAAAGATGCAAGAACCTGACCTGCAACATCAGTAAGGAAATCGACCTTTGCCGGTAGTGACGAGCACCTGTGCAAGGGTCAGTTCGCCAGCGCCGTACCTCCGCGGCGATGAACTGTCCGCAAACGTGTTTCCAGTCCGCGCCCAGATTCGGCGAGAGGTCGAACGCCTTGGCACTGACATCGCTGAAGCAATTCCACATTTGTCACGGATCGCCGCTCAGATGTTGTGACTCTGTAATTGCTTTGCACATACGTTGCAGACAGTGTGGGGGGATTGGTGCGACAACGATCTGGAGGAGCGATGTCTGCCGGGGGTGCAGCGTCGATTCCACGTCCAAATCGCCATTCCCGTTTCCCTGTGCGCTGGTTCGGTCGCGCTTGATCGTGCGCGGTGCTGAACCGCGGCATCCACCATCGTCTATTCATGTGGACTCCGAAAGCCGGGAACCACCACCAAGCATCGACACACCGACGCATCGGGCTGTGGACTCCAACCTTCGTGTAGAAAGGAGACCTCCGATGGTCCGACGAATAGTGTTTCGAGTGCTGCTGTTCGTGATACTCGCGAGCACCCCACTGATAACCGTGGTTGGTGTGTCAGCGGCGCCACCGGCGAACGACGCGTTCCAGCGGACCTGGGCACGCACTGACAAACCGGTGGCGGATCTGGCGGTTAGCCGTACCTGGATGTGGGGACCCGAAGCGAATACTGGCCCGTTGACCGAACCATACGCGGAAGCACCGGGTGGGAACCGCACGGTTCAGTACTTCGATAAGTCACGGATGGAAGACAATTCGTATCGGGCTACGGCTCCCTGGGATGTTACCAATGGTTTGCTGGTCGTCGAGTTGATGACCGGCCAGATGCAGGTCGGAGACAGTGCGTTCGTCACGCGTGCGCCAGCTCAGGAGAATGTGGCGGGTGACGCAGACGATCCGACCGGGCCGACCTATGTGACCTTTGCCGGTTTGCGAGGCGCGGCTCCGGCTGCCGATGGCGCCACGATAACGCAGCGGGTGAACCGTGCGGGAACGATCACCAACGACCCGTCGCTTGCCGGTCAAGGAGTGACCGCGGCGTACCACGTAACCGTTCCGGGCATCGATCACCAGGTGGCGTCGCCCTTCTGGGCGTTCATGAATTCGTCAGGTCTGGTCTATGAGAATGGATCGACCACAACCGCGTCCCTGTTCGAGAACCCGTTCTATGCCACTGGCTATCCAGTGACCGAAGCATACTGGGCGAATGTCAAGGTAGGTGGAACCTATCGTGATGTGCTCATGCAGTGCTTCGAGCGACGCTGCTTGACGTTCACCCCGGGCAATCCAGCCGGATGGCAGGTGGAAGCCGGTAACGTGGGGCAGCACTACTACCGCTGGCGCTACTCAGAAGCAGCCCAACAGAACATCGCAATCGCCAGCGCATCGAACATCGTGACCCTGACGTCCTCGAGTTTGACAAACGTACCGGGCATGAGCACGAGTATCACCACGACAATAGCCGGAGATCTTGCAGTCACCTTCAGTGGTGAGGGTGACGTGAGCGGCAGTAGCCCGCTCTATGTAGAAGCACTGGTGGACGGAGCGCCCGCGTCGCCGAACACGGCCATACTGGCCGTCGGTGCCTACTCGGGTACGCACTCGTTCACGTTCGTGGCCAATGGGATTGCTGCCGGAAGCCATACGGTTCAGATGCAGTGGTTCACGGTACCTGGAGCGACGGCTCATCTTGCCCGCAGATCGCTCGTGGTGCAAGCGACGCCGAATAGCGCTGATCTTGGCTCGATGGCAGTCGCTGCCACCGCAGCAGGTCCCACGACGATTGTGATGTCAACGACCTTCGTGCCGATTTCTGGACTGAGTGCATCGATCCAGACAGCCGCAGGAGCCGATCTTTCGATCACGCTCAGTGCGGAGGCCAATGGCGCTCCTACCGGGCAGATGCACATCCGCGCAATGGTGGATGGGAATGTCGCAAACCCGGCCGCTGTTGCCTTCGCTCAAGGTGACTTCGACGGAGCGCGCAGCTTCACGTTCACCGCGACAGACGTATCGGCTGGGACCCACACGGTTCAGTTCCAGGTCAGAGTTGATGCCGGAAGTTCCGGTGCGATCACCACCCGTCGAACCGTGCTCGTGGTTGCCTCGCCTCCCGTTGCCACACGGGGAGGACTATCGGTGGCAACCCCGACTGGCGGTCCAATCGTGTCGACAACTTCGACTGACTGGGTCGACGTCCCTGGACTGTCAACGGCGATCGACACGCCGAACGATAGCACGCTCGCCGCAACGGTAAGCGCCGAAGCGGCTACCACGGCTGGCGGACTCGGCGATGTGCGGATCGTCGTCGACGGTACACCGGCGCGCCCGTCTGACGCCATCCTGGCGGTCAGAACGCTCGGTGATTACCGAGGTACCCAATCGTTTACGTTCGTGCTCGATCATCTCGGAGCCGGAACGCATACGATCGTGGTGCAGGCGCGCGTCAACTCTGGGCAGACGTTTGCCATGAATCTGCGCTCGCTGAGCGTGGTCGCCTGGCCGCGACAATAGGCCAGAACACTCAACCGAGTCGCTGACAGCGACAACTAGCTCCGGCCGTCTGGCAATCGCTGGACGGCCGGAAGGTCTTCAATGCTTAACTTCAGTGAATGCCAAGTTCTTGATCAACCACCGCTCTGAGGTCAGAGAGATGAACCTCGATGATCTCCCACACCAGATCGAGATTCAAGTCGAGGTATCCGTGGGAAACGATGTTTCGAAATCCACGAACGGCTTCCCATCGAATATCGGGATGACGGCGCTTGAGTTCGTCCGACAACTTTCCCGTGGCCTCTGCCAGCGTCTCAAGTCGCCAGAGCACGGAATCCTGGATGTCAATATCGTGCTGGAACTGGTCTCGGCCCCCCGTAGTTCGCACCGCGATCAGTTCTATTGAATCTCGAATGTAAATCAAGTGACGCTGGTCGCGATCTGAGGTCACAACTGAACTGCTTCACGCTGAATTCGGTCACCGGAGGGTGTTGGCCTACGAATAACAATGACATCGACCTCTCGGTCGAGTTCTTTCTGTAGGTCCAGAATGAATTCGCTGATGTCGAGCACATTCCGCCCTGGTTCGAGTTCGACCAGGAAGTCGACGTCGCTGTCGGAGCGTGCCTGGTTATTCGCAACGGACCCGAATACCCGGACGTTTCGCACGCCGTGGTGTTGCGCGATTCGAAGGATCTCCCCTCGTCGAGCCCGTAGCTTGTCCAGTGTCATTGTTTACGGTCGCAGCATCTCTTCGTATCTCCGATTGCCGGATCTCGTAGAAGATCGATGCAAAGTTCTACGTCATCTCCCGTCGGCCGATACTGCAGGGCTTCGGCCAGGTGGGGTGGGGTGATGTTGGCCTCGCCAGACAGGTCGGCGATGGTGCGGGAGAGCTTCAGGACGCGATGATAGGCACGGGCAGAAAGCTGTAGTTGGCGCATGGCGGCGCGCATGAGCTGTTCACCGGTGCTGTCGAGCACGCAGAATTCACGGACCTCGGCTGGCCCCATGTCGCTATTGAGTCGCACGTTGGTGCCACTGAATCGACTGATCTGTATCGCCCGGGCCCTTTCGACGCGCGATCGCACCGTAGAGGAGGGCTCGCCAGGGCGCCGATCGGCTAGCTTTTCGTATTCGATGCGCGGAACCTCCAGGTGGATGTCGATGCGGTCCATCAGTGGGCCGGAGATGCGCTTCTGATAGCGGGTGATTGACTGCGGCGTACAGGTGCACGGCTTGACCGGATCGCCAGCGAAGCCGCAGGGACACGGGTTCATAGCGCCGATCAGGATGAAGCTGGCCGGGAAGGTGATGGCCCCGGTGGCGCGCGAGATGGTCACGATGCGGTCCTCGAGCGGCTGGCGCAGCACCTCAAGCACGCGCTGGCCGAATTCCGGTAGCTCGTCGAGAAACAGTACCCCGCGGTGTGCCAGGGTGATCTCGCCAGGTCGTGGCCAGGTGCCGCCGCCGACCAATCCGGCATAGCTAATGGTGTGATGTGGCGCGCGAAATGGCCGTGACTGCAACAACGGCCGATCGGCTGGGAGCAGCCCGGTCACCGAGTAGATACGCGAGACGTCCAACGCTTCTTCGCGCGTGAGAGCGGGCATGATGCCTGGCACGGCACGCGCCAGCAGTGTCTTGCCGGAGCCTGGCGGGCCCGACATCAACAGGTTGTGGCCGCCAGCCGCCGCCACCTCCAAGCCGCGCTTGACGTGTTCCTGTCCCCGAATGTCTTGGAAGTCGACCCCCAGGGGCACGTCGTCATCGATGTGGCCGTTGGGCGACGCCGTGAAGCGCGAGATCGGCAACTCCATGGTCAGATGTCGAACCAGATCGGCCAACGACTCAACCGGGAAGATCTCGACGCCATCGACCAGGGCTGCCTCGGCGGCGTCGACCGCCGGAACGAAGGCGCGCGTCAGGCCATGCTCCTGTGCCAGCCCAACCATGGGTAAGATCCCCGTGGTGTGACGCAGGCTGCCGTCGAGCGACAGTTCCCCGATGACGAGCGCGTCGCCGATGTCGGCGGCCAGTTGTCCGGAGGCGATCAGGATGCCGAGCGCGATAGGCAGATCGTAGGCCGGGCCTTCCTTACGGATGTCCGCCGGTGCCAGGTTGACCGTGATGCGACCAATCGGGAAGCGGGCTCCGGAGTTGCGAGATGGCCGAGCGCACCCGCTCACGGGACTCTTGCACGGCGGCATCGGGCAATCCGACGATGGTCAAGCCGGGGGTCCCCTGGGCGCTGTCGACCTCGACCTCGACCAGCGCGCCGTCCAGACCGATCACGGCGCAGGTGAGTACCGTCGCGAGCACGCGGTCCTCCTTGAAGTTAGCGATGTTGGTCAAATCGCGCGTTGTACGGTACGTACGGATGATTGCCGGGCGAGTATAGCATGGAGTTGTAGAGTGGGGGCCACATTGGCAGGCTTAGAGGTCTTGTTCGGGCACGAAGACTATTCCGGGCTGATCGGTGTGATTCCCGCTCGGACGAATCGCCGATCAAGGGAGTAGATCTCGTCGATTCCGGCACTGCGCGCGCAGGCGGCGATAAGCGCGTCACCGAAATCGGCTGGGGCGTTATCGCTGGCGCATTTCTGCAGCGTAGCCAGCGCTTCCTCCTTGATAAAGCCAAGGGCAACGATGTTCTCTCGAGACAAAGTCTCGGTAAGCAATCCCGCGACCGGTTTTCGCTCGACACGATAATAGGGGCCGGTGAGGGTCCAGGCGACTTCAGAAAGTGCGACCAAGGAGACACCGAGAGCCACTTCGGACTCAATCAAGCGTTGGGCAGCCGGGTACTGACGAGCGTTGTCCTCCAGGAGATAGCGCAAGATGGCGTTGGCGTCGATGGCGCGCACCACCGAACGGTCCACCATGGGCGGGTTCGTCGCGCTGGAGTTCAGCGGCGATCGCCTCTCGAACAAGGTCCTCAAGTTTGTCGTCCGCTACCGGTGGGACTCGTTTGTCGACGTCGGCCAGTGCTCCTGCCGACGACCGGCGATGCGGAGCGGGCAGGAACATGATCACCAGCCGACCCTCCATCACCCGCTGATAGGCGATCATGCCGGGCTCAATGCCTAATTTCTCGCGCACGTCTCGATCGATGGTGATCTGTCCTCGTTCGCTGACGCGACTTGTCATTTCCGATTCTCTTGCTCTGTACGGATAAGAGTCTACTAAACGGACATGATAGTCATCGACAATATTTGCTCGGCATGTCATCACACGGGTGTGGTGTCAGTCGAACTCACAGGGCCGTGGAGCTGCCCGACGCGCGTTCCCTGCAGTTGCGCGGGTTGACGATCGCGATTTCCCGACTGGCCGCGCATCGGTGCGTCCCGGTAGAATCCAGAATTCTGGCGCGTTGCTCCAGAGCAGAAGACTGGAACGTCAGAAGATGGAGGAGAGCTATGGTCGACCGCAGCCGCCGCAAGGAGCTCACGAACGAGTACAAGCAGACGCGACGTGAGGCCGGAGTGTATCGAATCGTCAACGGGCAGACCGGCAAGTCGTTGATCGGGTCGAGTACGAACCTTGACAGTGTGCGGAACAAGCTCGAGTTCGCGCGCACGACCAGTTCCAGCGGAACCCTTGGCTACCAACTGAAGCCGGATGTCGAACGATTTGGCATCGACACCTTCAGCCTGGAGATCCTCGAGGTGCTCGACGTGAAGCCCGAGATGACCGACGCGCAGGTGCGCGCCGATCTCGCGACCCTCGAGCAGCTCTGGCGTGAGAAATACGACCCGGAGGATCTGTACTGAGAACGGAGCTGTCCGCTTCGAACGCTCGACTTCCCGACATCACGACAGGAAGGGCAGCGGAACGCACTTTCCGACGAGGCAGATCCCTTTGCCGCCATGTTCCGGCGTGCACGCCACATAATTCTTGGGCGTGTTCACGCAACCCTTATTTGGATCGCAGCTGACGTCGTGACATTCGTCAATTGGCGTGCAATTGATCGGGGTTTGAACACAGCCATGCAGCACATCGCAGGTGGCGACGTGGCAGGCATCGATCGGCTGACAGACGACTGGCTCGTGGACACAACCCTTTTGCGGGTCACAATAGTCGGTGGTGCAAAGGTTGTTGTCGTCACAGTTGATGGGAATGTGCACACAGCCGTTTTGTACGTCGCAGTAGTCAATCGTGCACGCATTGTTGTCGTCGCAGTTCAACGGAGTATAGATGCACTCGCCGCTGTTGTGGTCGCAGAGATCTGTCGTGCATGGGTTGTTGTCGTTGCAGGTTGACTGACACGTTCCGTTTACGCAGGTTTCGCACGCGGCGCATACGTTGTCGCAGGCCCCGCAATTCTTGTCGTCGTCGAGGGTTCCAATGCACGTGCCGCCACAGTACGACATCCCAGCGGGGCAGGCGCAGGTGCCGTTCTGGCAGGTCGTTCCTTCGGCGCAGACGTTGCCGCAACTTCCACAGTTGTTCTGATCAGTATCGAGATTGACGCATTGGTTGTCGCAGACATCTGGCGTTGACCGAGGACAGAACGCTGGTAGGAACGGATTCTTGCCGCCGAACAACCATGAAAAGAACGGGGGAAAACCGTTCGTCGATTGCGCGGAAGCTTGATCGTTACCCTTCGCGGCTGCGTTCCCAGCCGTTGTCGAGGCCACCACACTACCCGTCGCCGCCACCATCAACGCCTTCAGCAGCGATCTCCGAGAGCGACTCGTGCCCAAGGTTCGCGTCAGGTCGTCGAACCGATGCTGGTCCAACTGCGTTCCCTTTTCATTCGCCGTCAGTTAAC
This sequence comes from uncultured Chloroflexia bacterium, assembly GCA_963782955.1. Lineage (GTDB taxonomy): Bacteria > Chloroflexota > Chloroflexia > Thermomicrobiales > Thermomicrobiaceae > CALAGB01. The sequence continues at coordinate 801,080 of CAWALJ010000008.1, forward strand.
TCAAACGACGGTCCGAAGCGTCGCGTTATCGATTGCGAGGATGTCAGGCGTGTTGATTGAAGCATCATAATCGATCGACACGCAGTGTCAATCACGCTCTCACGTGTCAAGGATTACATTACAAGCGCGGGAAACTCTGCGCCAGTTGTTCATGGCCCAGCTCGAGTTCCTCTCGATGTCCAGCCCGGTTGACACTTTCGTCCCGAGCGAGAAATGTGTCTTTCAGACATCGAACTGGGGCTTGGCCTCCGGGCGATGCTCGGTATAATGCGGCCATGGGAGGGGACAACCAGGCCAAAACCAGGGCAGGCATGCCTCCGCGCGCGAAGACGTCTCGTCGCGCCGCAAGTGACCTTGTGCCGTCGCGTCAACAGTATTTCGACCTGAAGCGACAACATCCGGATGCGATTCTCTTGTTCCGGCTGGGCGACTTCTACGAAACCTTCGATGAGGACGCCAAGATCGTGGCGCGAGACGCTCGTATCACGCTGACGACCAAGAACTTCGGTCGAAGCGGTCGTGCGCCGATGGCCGGAATCCCGCATCACGCGTTGAATCACTATCTGGGTCGGTTGCTCGCCGCGGGGCACACGTTGGCCATTGCCGAGCAAATGTCTGAGCCGGGTCGAGGGTTAGTCGAGCGGGCGATCACTCGTGTGCTGAGCCCCGGTACCGTCGGCGAAGCGTCGCTTCTGCCTGCCACTGAGAACCGCTACCTGGCGGCCTTGTTGCCTGGAGTGGGGCGCACGGGATTGGCCTGGGTCGATGTCAGCACCGGGGAGTTCGCCGCAGCCGAAGTCTCGTCCGACTTGTTGGCAGACGAGCTTGTCAGGTTGAGCCCTGCCGAGTGCTTGGTTCCGGACGATTCGGATGAACTGAGACAGAGCATCCCAAGTCACCAGAAGCGATTCGAGCGATGGCAGTTTGAACTGGAGCGGGCCACCGAACGCCTCTGTCGCCAGTTCGGCACGCAGTCGTTAGGCGCCTACGGCTGTGCAGGTTTGCCGCTCGCGGTTGGAGCCGCGGGAGCAATCGTGGCCTACCTCGAGCAAACGAACCGCGCTCTCTTGCCTTTGTTACGAGCCTTGCGCACGGAGGCGACGGACCGTTCCGTCGGTATCGATGCCGCCACCCGACGTAACCTGGAGTTGACTCGCAGTATCCACTCGGGTGGATCGAGAGGGAGCCTGTTCGGCGTTCTCGATCAGACGCAAACCTCCATGGGAGCCCGCGCGTTGCGGAGGCTGCTGAACCAGCCGCTGCGCGACCTGTCAGAGTTGCTCCGGCGGCAATCGATCGTTGCCGCTCTGGTGGCGGATGCACGACAACGCTCGCTCTTCTCCAGCGAACTCGCCGCGGTCGGAGATCTGGAACGGCAGGTGAGCCGGGTCACACAAGGTGCCGCCAGTGCCCGTGACTTTCTTGGGCTGTCCAGAGCACTCGGTCATGTTCCACTGCTCGCTTCCATGCTTTCATCCAGCGATTCACCCGCTCTCCAAACCGCCGGGAACGCGGTGGATCCCTGCCGGGAGGTTACGGATGTAATCGAGCGGACGATCGAGGAACGCGACGATGGTAGCTGTGTCATTCGAATGGGCTGCTGTGCCGCGCTGGATGAGGCGCGCGACCGAGTTCACGGCACCAAGCGCTGGCTGGCGAGCCTGGAGCGGTCCGAGCGTGAACGCACCGGCATTCGCTCGCTGAAAGTCGGCTACAACAAAGTCTTTGGCTACTACCTCGAGGTGACTCGACCGAATCTTCCGCTGGTTCCAGAGGAGTACATTCGGAAACAGACGGTCGCCAACGGCGAGCGTTACATCACCGCGCCACTCAAGGACGCGGAATCTCGCGTGCTCGCGGCCGACGAGGAGATCGCGGCGCTGGAGCGCGAGACGCTTGCCGATTTGGGTGCTCGAGTGACGACATTGGCTGAGCGACTCGTTGAGACGGCTCGTCAATTGGCTGAGCTGGATGCACTTCTGTCGCTTGCCGAGGTGGGCGCACGCGGAAAGTGGGTCGCTCCGGTACTCGATGAATCAACAGACCTGGAGATTATCGGGGGGCGGCATCCGGTCGTCGAGGCCGGTCTAACGGGTGAAGCTTTCATTCCGAACGACTGCCGGTTGAATGTCGAACAGCGGGTCCTCTTACTCACCGGACCGAATATGGGCGGCAAGAGCACGTTCTTGAGGCAGACGGCGCTGATCGTTCTTCTGGCACAAATTGGGTCGTTTGTGCCTGCCCAGTCGGCGTGCGTCGGGTTAGTCGACCGCATCTTCACCCGCGTTGGCGCGCAAGATGATCTGGCCGGTGGTGCCAGCACCTTCATGGTGGAGATGATCGAGACAGCCGCGATACTCAATCAGGCGACGAAACAAAGCTTGGTGATCCTGGACGAAGTCGGCCGCGGAACGAGTACCTACGACGGCATGGCTATCGCTCGCGCCGTGCTCGAGGATCTGCACGATCGCATCGGCGCGCGGGCACTCTTCGCTACTCACTATCTCGAGCTGACGCAGTTGGATCACGATCTGCCACGGCTTTCCAACGCGCATGTGGCGGTGCTCGAATCGAACAGCCGGGTGATCTTCCTCTATGCCGTCCGGCCTGGACCGGCCGATCGGGCCTATGGCGTTCATGTTGCCCGACTGGCGGGTCTGCCGCGTTGGGTCGCCGACCGTGCCGAGCACGTGCTGCGCGAGCTGGATCGACCGGCTGGACTGCCCGCGATAAGGAGCGACGAACCTTCGCCCTGTCCGACCGAAATTCGGTGTGTGGCCGAGAACGACGCTCCCTATCAGCTCGGGCTCGAAGGCGTGCCGCAGGGTCCGGATCCGGCCGCGCTACTTGCTCGCAGGCTTCGTTCGCTCGATGTCGAGGGATTGACTCCAGGACAGGCGATCGACTGGATCATTCGCGAACGAGCTCGGCTGGACGGAGGTGGGCATGGAGTATAACCTGCTACCCTCCGACCCCGACCCGCAGTCGGGGATTTCTCCGCCAATCGAACGGACCGAGCATCCAAGACGGGCGACTGTGCGGGTGTTGGATCCCGATGTCGCCGCGCGGATCGCTGCCGGGGAAGTGATCGAAAGACCAGCGTCGGTGGTCAAGGAATTGGTCGAGAACGCACTGGACGCGGGTGCTCGACAGATACGCGTCGACGTACGCGGCGGTGGGTTGAGCATGATCCGGGTCAGCGATGACGGCCACGGCATCCATGCCAGCGAGCTTTGGTTGGCCTGCCAGCGCCACGCTACCAGCAAGTTGCCAGATGGCGATTTGACCCACGTCCAGGGGCTTGGCTTTCGTGGTGAGGCGCTCCCCAGCATCGCGACGGTCGCGGAACTGAGCATCGTGAGTGCCGTCGACGAACGCGGGGTGGGCAAGCGGCTCACGCTGCGCGATGGCCGGACCGTAGCCGAGGAGCCCGCGCCGCGCCCGCGAGGGACGACCGTTACTGTGCGTCATCTCTTCGAGCGTATCCCTGCGCGATTGGCCGCCTGCGCCCGACCACAAACGGAGTTGGCCCAGATCGGCCAAACCTTGCGACGCCTTGCGCTTGCGGCACCGGACGTCGGCTTGTCGCTCTTTATCGACGACCGCCTGTCGCTGCAGACGAGCGGCTCGGGCGATATCGCCACAACCATGATTGAGGTGTTCGGCGCCCGGATCGCGGGGAGTCTGATCCATCTTGGTCCGGTTGCAGAGGAATGGTTCAGTCTGCAGGGTGTGATGAGCGGACCCGAGCTTACCCGTCCCGGCCGTGGGCAGATCAGCGTGATTGTCAACGGCCGCTGGGTGCAGCCCCGCTCGTTGCTGATGATGATTGAATCGGCCTACCGACCGCTGCTGCCGCGCGGGCGACACCCGCTGCTGACGTTGCGGATAGATGTTCCGACTGATGAAGTCGACATAAATATCCACCCGTCCAAGCTTGACGTGCGCCTGCGACGAGAGCGTTGATCGGAGAGGCACTAGGACGCATGATCCGGGATGCGCTCGGACGACGTCCGGTTCAGTTGCGTGAACCGCTTTCGTTCGGACGCGCCGCGCTGGATCCAGTTCGACAGCTGCGTGAGGAGCCGGAAGGTTGGGACGAAGACCGCCTCATTGTCACGCCGTCGCTCCCACCGTTGAAGCTGATCGGTCAGGTGCAGAACCGGCTCTTGCTCCTCGAGGGAACTGAGGGACTCTATCTGGTCGATCAGCACCGTGCGCACGAGCGCATTCTCTATGAGCGACTCATGGCCGCGCGGACCGGACGTGAATCAGAACTTCAGGCATTGCCCGAACCATTGCTGATCGAGCTTCGACCGGCCCAGGTGGCGCGCTTCGCCCGTCGCATGCGCGATCTCGCCGCTCTCGGCTTTGACTGTGAGGAATTCGGCGGACGGACCTTCTTGCTGCGTTCGGCACCGGTACTGCCGGGAGTGCTGCAGCCATTGAGCGGCGAGGATTTGACGGACCTGGAGTCAGTCGGGGAAGCTGGAGATCTCGTTCCAACCATTTTGTCGCTTGCGGCTGAGGGCGATGATGCGGCCGAAGATTGGCAGGACCGGTTGCTGGTGAGTCTGGCCTGTCGCACCGCGATTCGGCGCGGTCGAGCGCTCGATCGAACTACGATGCGCTCGTTGGTGGTTGCGCTCGGTCAGACGAACTCGCCCGCTGTGTGCCCACATGGTTCGCCACTATTGATGCATCTGCGCGGATCCCTGCTGGAACGCCAGTTCGACTGGCGCTGATTGTTTCGGCGTTCCGCCAGGAAACGGAATATCTGCTGATTTCGGCTCCAGCCCCAACGAGATTGCCGTGTCCGGCAACCACATACGAGTCACCACGACGTTGAATTCCTCTGACGCGAGTTTGCGCAGGCTTAATCTCCGCTCAAGACCATGCCGCTGGTTCCTGCGTTAGGGTTATAGAACACATTCCACCTCACACGAAGGGAGCAGGGACAACGACGATGTTAGACGGCATGAATGGCTGGCAGAGCGCCCTCGTCTCAATCGGGCTCATTGTCGGTGCGGGATTTCTCGGTCTGATTGTCCATCGCGTCTTGTATGTGCTCGCCAGACGTTTGACTCGAGTCGAGAACACCTGGTGGAGCGTGGCTGGGGCACTGAACACGTCGCTTGTTCGGCGCAGCGCCCGCCCATTCAAAATGATCTTGCCATTGTCGGCGATCATTCTGGTGCTCCCCTTGCTACCCGAGCGCGCCAGCGTCATTCATCCGGTGCGACATACCGTCGGTCTCGGGTTAATCGGTGCGTTCGCCTGGCTATTGGTTGCGCTGGTTGACGTGGTCGACGATATGGCGGCACTCCGATTCCGCATTGACGTCGAAAACAACCTCAGCGCCCGTCGACTTCGAACTCAGATACAGGTCATGCGGCGGATTGCCGTGGTGGTCGTGAGCATTATCGCGCTTTCGGCCATGTTGATGACCTTCCCAAGCATCCGGCGCATCGGTGAGAGCCTATTCGCTTCGGCTGGGTTGGCCGCGTTGGTGGCTGGCCTTGCAGCCAGACCGACGTTGACCAGTCTGATCGCCGGAATCCAGATCGCATTGACCGAGCCGATTCGCCTTGACGACGTGGTGATCGTCGAGGGAGAGTGGGGGCGCATCGAGGAGATCGGCACGACCTATGTGGTGGTACGCATTTGGGATCAACGCCGTCTTGTCGTTCCGCTGAACTACTTCATCGAGAACCCGTTCGAAAACTGGACGCGACAGTCGGCCAATATCCTGGGAACGGTCTACCTCTACACGGACTACAGTGTTCCGGTCGACGAGATCCGCGACGAGCTGCGCCGTATCCTCGAGCGATCGGGCAAATGGGATGGCGATGTCTGCGGTTTGCAGGTCACCGATGCCAGCGCCCAGGTCATGGAGCTGAGGGCTCTCCTCAGCGCGCCCGATTCGTCGGTCGCCTGGGATCTACGCTGCTACGTTCGTGAAGAGTTGATCCGCTTCGTGCAACAACGGTATCCGGAAAGCCTGCCGCGGACTCGGGCGGACATCCGGGAAGTCTCCAGAATGCCCATGCGTGATGGCAATCCCAGCCCAGCCTGAACGTCACAGTGTACGGACAGCGTCATCGGTACGATTGTCCTAACCCCTTAGTACTTCTGACGCTTGCGGCGCCTTTCCATGATCGTTAGCCTAGTGACTGAAGTCCGGTGCGACTTGATGCGAGCGCAAGATTCAGGAGACCTTCGTTGTTGAATAATCGGGCAAAACCCGAACCGTTCCCAGATGTTGAAGACGCGGTCCAGCGCGAGTTCCTCGCTCTGCGTGAGTATCTCGCGAAAATCGAGCAGTCGAAGACGAACGGCAATGGGAAACCGAACGGCGCGACCATCGTCATGCCGACCGCCAATGGCAGCGGTCAGAAACGCGCCTGGTGGGTGATCTTGCAGGGAATCAATCGGCTTCTGACGATTTCCGCTGTTCGAGAGCGGCTTGTTCGCATGCCTGGCTGTATCGCGGCACAAGTGGTTTCCTTATCGTCAACCGAAGTTCGCCTGAGCGTTACCACGACCTCGCAGGTCGAGCAGCGTCAGTTGGAGTTCACCGTGGCGGCATGCCGTGACGTTCAGAAGTCTCAGGTAATCGCACGAAACATGAGGCCGGTCCACTAATGGGATTTGCAGGCGACCTCGAGGATCTTCCTCTTCAGGACATACTCTATTTGCTCTCGACACGCCGGAAGTCGGGGCGCTTGACGTTGCGCACCGCGACGAACGAGTTTGTGCTCCTCTTCGATCACGGACGTGTCGCCTCTGTCGTTACCGATGATGACAGCCTGCGCATCGGACGTTTACTTGTCGAACAGGGATATCTCAGTGAGGCGCAGCTGGAGCAGGCGCTTGCGCTGCAGGACGTGACCGATCGCGCGACACGCATTGGTGACGTGTTAGTGGCACTGGGCTTCGTGACGCGCCAACAGATAGGCCAGGCTGTTGCCGGTCAGTTCGAGGCATCACTCTTCCGTGTGCTGCTACAGCCCAATGGGACGCTCGAGTTCGAGCCGGAAGAGAGCATCAAGGTCGATCCATTTATTCAAGATACGTCGATCGAGCTGATGATACTGAACGCGGTACGCATGGCCGACGAATGGCTGGCCTCGAACACTCCGGATGAGGCCGTCGAGCTGCGAGACACGCCCGTGCATCCACACCTCTTCGATCGGTTGGATGAGTCGGAACGCAGCGTTCTCCTGGCCATTCTGAATGGCGTCCGCACCTCACATGAACTGGCCAAGAGCACGGGTCTTCCGGCCCCGGAACTCCGTTCCGCGCTCTTGTCGCTCACTGACGTGTCGCTGATTTCTCGCCACGCCATTGAGGAAGAGACGGCCGACGAACTCGCCGAGGAGTTCGATCGACACGCGATCGCGATCTAACCCTCCGCGTGCCATCCCTTGGTTGAGCATGTAGCGTTCCCATCATTTGCCATCGCTCAGGTGCTTTGCAGCAAATGACTGTCACTGCGCTCGGGGCGCACCACTTCCGCAAACTGCCACAGTCATCGGGATACTCGGCGCGTTATCGGCGCAGGCGGAAGCGTCCTCCCGCATCGGTGAGCACGGCACCGAGGACGCGGGCGCCGATACGATCGAGCGACTCTTTTGCTTGCTGTGCTGCTTCGCGCTTGGTTCTACCCGAGCGAACCAGCAGCAGTACCGCGTCGGTGCGTGCGGCGATGGCCAGACCGTCTCCAACCTCGGAGAGTGGAGGCGCGTCGAAGACCAGGAAATCGGCCTCGCCACGCAACTGCTGCAGCAGTCCGACGAACAGTTGACTTCCCAAATGGTCCGCCGGAGTCGAGCCGGAGCGGCCGAGCTTCGCCGCGGATCCGGCTGGCAAGAGGCGCAGGCCGTTGATCGCCGTCGCCTGAAGTGGCACGAACGCGTTCGGGTCTTCCGCGCCGAGCCAGTCGGCCAGCCCAGACTCGTTGCGCCCACCAACGTATTGCTGCAACTGAGGATTGCGCAGATTGGCATCAACCAGAATCGACCGAGTCTCCACCGAGCGCCAGGGCTGCAGCGAGATTGGCGGCGATAGCGCAATGCTGATCACCAGATGTGGTGTCGGCAACCAGCACCGAGTGGATCGGCGGCTCGACATCCGCAAACTTCACGCTGGCACGCAGAGAGCGATACGCCTCGGCCGCGGCGGACGCCGGATCGGAGAGCATCGTCAAATTTGAGGGGGCAGCGACGCGCCCGTCCTGAGCGATTGTCCGTTGCTGCGGCTGGCTCACGTTCATTCCTTCTTCCTGCAAATCCTCATCAGGCCTGGTTTGGAGTTACGCACGCGGAATCCCGACCAACGTCGGAATCTCCAGATATCGATCGACGTCGTCCGCAGTTCGCAGTGTGTCGTCGAAATATTCGACGACGAAGGTCAACAGCACCCCGAAGACTCCACCGAGGAGCGCCGCGGCAACCGTGTTGAGCTTGATTCGTGGCCCGATGGGCGTCGTCGGCGGTCCTGGAGTATCCAACTTCTGGATCTCAACAGTTCCATGCGGAGTCGGATCGGTGGTCGAGGTATACGTCTGCACGATCTGTTTGGCCTCGACCTTTGACTGCGCGACGAACGCATCGCCCAGCGCGTTGACCACCTCTGCCGCCCGCTTCGGGTCAGTATCCGTCATCACGATCTGTACCGTGTTCGCGTCCGGGTTGTGGCCGACGGTGAGCTTGCCCATTACCTGGCTCGGGTCGATGTTCAGGTTCGCTTGCTTCAACGCATTGGCCACGAAGGTCCAATTGTTGATCTGATCCATATAAGAGACCAGCCGGTTCTTGGCGTAGAGGTCGAGCCAATAGTCCGGCGGCTGCGCGATGGCCATCAACTGCGTGCTCGTCTGATAGGTCTTGGGCTGTCTACTGGTGTAGGCGTAAGCGATGCCTGCCGCTACCAGCGCCGCGATGACCACCAACCACCAGCGCCGAATGACGATCAGCGCGTAGTCTTCCGGTCTCATCGCACGATCCGCTCATTCGGAATCACGCCAATGACGGGCAGACCGAGCGCGGTAGTGACCGCCTCGGGTGTACGCAGAGTGTCATCAAGATAGTCGACAAATAGCGCGATCAGCACACCGGCGAAGACGGCTACCGCCAGTTGCATGATGTAGAGCACCGTACGTTTGCTCGTGTTCTCGCTGGCGCCCAGCGGTTGTTGGATCGTCTGAATCGAAGCGGTGACGTCCGGCGTCGTCTTGAAATACGCGGTCCCCTTGTCCTCCAGCGTCTTGGTTGCTTCGGCGGCGATCATGGATGCGCGATCTGGAGTCGAAGAGGTGACCGAGAGCGTCAGAATGCGATTGACTCGGGAAGACTGGATGTCTCCCTGAATTTCGCCGGCCGGAACCGTTGTGCCGGTGTCCTTCTTGATCTGCGCCGAAACGTCGTTCGCGAAGACGTTGCCCTGTACCACCTCAACCAGGTCGTCGAGGGCGTACTCACTGGCCAGATACTGGTAGTATCCGTCGTACTGGAAGTTCGGATTGTTGGGTTGCTCCGACGATCGTATGACCGACACTTTGGCCGTTGCGGTGTACGTCGGATTTGAGCTGCGCGACTGGACGAGCACTCCAGCCAGCACGACGACTGGTACCAGCACGACGATATACCAACGCCGCAGCAGCGTCGCCAGATAAGCTTTCAGTTCCACGTTGCGGCTGCCTCCGCCAGTTGTCCCATAGCGACTTCCCGTCGTTCCACGATAAACCTCTCAACGAACTCGCTGATTTCACGCTCGAATCGCGAGCGACTGTAGCGCGCGGCCCGGCGTGTGATCTCAGTACTCGAAAATTCCATCTGGTTGAAGCGTCGCACAGCGGCGACGACGCCATCCTCCGTCTGCGGCTGAAAGAAGATTCCAGTGATGCCGTCGACCACGGTGTCGAGCGCGCCTCCAGCCTCCAGCGCGATCACTGGACGTCCCGCCGCTTGCACCTCGACCTGGGCGATGCCGAAATCATCTTCGGCTGGGAAGATCGCCGCCCGGCAGTGAGAGAAAAGATGGTGCTTCTCCTCATCGGTGACGTGGCCCAGGAATTCGATGGTAGGTCCCGCCTGGCGTTCCAGTTCCGAGCGCGCGCGGCCATTGCCCACGATCTTCAAGGGTAGACCCATGCGATTGAACGCATCAATGACAATGTCGAAACGCTTGTACGGCACGAGGCGCGAAATCAGTATGAAGTAGTCTTCGACGTCGTCGGGCGCCGCTGGTGGATCTGCTCAGTTTCAACCGGCGGATAGATGATCGTTGAATCTCGGTTCCAGAATTGCTTGATGCGTCGAGCTACCGTCGTTGAGTTTGCCATAAAATGATCGACCCGGAGCGACGTTCGGAGATCCCATTGTCTCAGGCGTCGCAGCACGATGGGAAGCAGGTGGCGAGTCAGCGGATTAAGCGCTCGCGCTCGGCATACCGATCGAAGTCCCAGACGAAACGCATCGGGCTGTGGCAATAGCAGATGTGTGGCACGCCGACAGGTGCCCGTACACCTTTGGCGAAGGCACTGCTGGAACTCAGGATAAGGTCGTACCCGTCCAACTGCAGGCGATCGAAGGCGTGCGGATAGAGGAGCAGGTACGGCTGATGATGCCGGTGAATCATCGGCAATTGCTGCATGAAGGAGACCTCGATCTGCCAATCCCCGTAGGCTGGCGGCATGAGTTTGGGTGCGTAGATCGAGGTGTAGACTGGCGCGGTAGGGTAGAGACTGTGAAACGCCTCCAACACCCTCTCGGCGCCGCCATACTGATTGAGGTAGTCATGCACCAGCGCAATTCGCGCCTGCGACATTCCGCTTGTTCCTCAGATTGTCCGATAGCCTGAGTCAAACACCCGGTAAGGATACACACTCAACGTTAGGATGCCATGTGACGGTCGATCAGAACGTCCAGCGGCCCGCATCCGTCCGACACGACCTCAGTGAATAGAACGTGTCGACACGTCTTCCGGTCCCGCATCGCCGGCTAATTGCGACTTCGATTGCAGCGGTGAACAATAGGCTTGGACATTGGTCGTAACCGGAGGAGAGGACGGCAGCATGGACCGCGAAGCGCAGCGACAGGCGATTATCGATGCTATCGACGCACATCGCGACGAGATCATCCAGGTCGCGGAGACGATTCGAGTGAACCCTGAGATCGCATATCAGGAGCGGGAAGCGTCGTCGCTCCTCGCGTCACGCATCTCCGAGCTTGGCTACGAAGTCGAACGTGAGGCGGGAGGCCTCGAGACCGCGTTTCGGGCGTCGAAACACGGTCGTGCCGAGGGGCCAATCGTGGCGGTCCTGGCCGAGTACGACGCGCTACCCGGAATTGGGCACGGCTGCGGACACAATCTGATCGCGGGATCTGGCTATGCCGCGGCCATCGGCCTGAACGCAGTGATGGACCAGATCAATGGCATGTTCGAGGTCATCGGCACCCCGGCGGAAGAGGCCGGTGGCGGCAAGATTCAATTGGCCGACGCAGGGATCTTCAACGACGTTGACGCCGCGCTTATGGTGCATCACGCGGGCGACCGGACGGGCGTCCCAACCAGTTACCCGGACGGCACAAACCTCGCAGTGACCACACTCGATTTCGAGTTCTTCGGACGGCCAGCACACGCGGCAGGTGACCCTGAGAATGGCGTTAACGCGGTCAACGCCGTGATCAAGCTCTTCACCGGTATCGACGCGCTACGGCAGCACGTGCTGATGGAGTCGCGCATTCATGGCGTCATCACGCATGGCGGTGATGCTGCGAACGTCGTTCCGAAATACGCGTCGGCCCAATTCTTCGTGCGCGCCGGTTCTCGTGACTATTTGGAGGAACTGGTCGACAAAGTGAGTAATGTCGCCAAGGGCGCGGCACTGATGACCGGTTGCGAGCTGAAGATCACCCAGCAGGAGACCTGCTATGACATGCGGCCGAGCTACGAAGTTGGCAAGCAGTACCTTGAGAACATGAAAGCGGTCGGTCTGGAGATCAATCAGCGTCCATCGGGGCGCGGGATGTATTCGACCGATTTCGGCAACATCAGCTACCTGATACCAGCCGTCACCGGGAGTTTCGCCATCAGCCACGAACCGATTCCTGGTCACTCTCAGCAGGTGGTCGACGCCTCTGGCTCAGAATTTGGCTACGATCAACTGATTAAGGTCTCCAAGGCAATGGCGTTGACAGCGTTTGATCTGCTGACTGACACCGATCTGCTCCAGCAGGCCAAAGTCGAGCATCAGAATTGGCCGCCGAAAGGGTAAGTGTCGCCGTCGTTCGTAGGGGCAGACCTCTGCGTCTGCCCAATTTTCTGTTAACGAGAGTATTCGAATTCAGGTCTCGGCTATGTCGGTATTCTTGGGGGTGGGGCAAAAACAGGCAAACCGATGTGGCCGCCCCAACGAGGCGTGATTGGTACGGAGGTCGGCACCTCTCGGGCATCGGCTGCGTCTTGAATCCGCCGTGTCGCTCACTATCCCAAGATCTCACGGCGCCAGACGCGCAGCAGCCGTTCCGGCTCGTCTTCGTCGGGCACGTTGATCGTCTTCAGATAGTTGAACCCGGCCTTTTCGTAGGCGCGGATGGCGCTGGCGTTCGAGATGGCTGGTCCAATAATGCATGACTCGACATCTGGCGCGGCGAAGACGATGTCGCGCATGAAATCGTGCAGTAATTGCGGGCCGAGTCCGCGATGGACGCGATCCGGCTCACCGATGAACAGATCAATTCCCGCGGCGCGTTCCGCCACGTTGACCAGCGCCGCGTATTCTGGATGGTTGGCGATGACGTACGTCTGGATGTAACCGATCTCGCGTCCGTTTTCGACGATCACGTAGCAATCGGTTGGATCCTCGCCCAGAATTCGCGGCAGATATTTCACTTCAAGATCTTCGACCGTCGGAGCCTGATCGCTCCACCACCAACGAGCGACGTGTGGCGTGTAGAGCCAGCGGAACATTAGCGGCATATCTTCTCGCCGGAGCGGTCGGAAGGTGAAGACGGAGGAGGTGGCGTTAGGCTCGTCTGTTGTCATGATGTGTCTCGCTCAGTACGCACCGCGGGCAAGGAGCACCGCAGGGATGGTGCGCAAAATCAGCTTGATGTCGAGCCACGGAGACCAGTGTTCGGCGTAGTAGACATCGAGCCGGACCATCTCGTCGAACGTCAGGTCGCTGCGGCCGTTCACCTGCCACAGTCCGGTCAAACCGGGAGTCACGTCGAGTCGGCGGCAATGCCACTCTTCATAGTTCGCGACCTCTGCTGGTACCTGCGGACGTGGCCCGACGACGCTCATCTCGCCGATCAAGATGTTGAAGAACTGGGGCAATTCGTCCAGGCTGGTCGTGCGCAGGAAGCGGCCGACGCGTGTCCGTCGCGGGTCGTCCTTCAGCTTGAAGAGTAGATCGCCGACGTTGTAGGCGGCCTGCAGCTCTGCCTTGCGCTTTTCGGCGTCGCGGTACATGGTGCGGAACTTGAATATCGTGAATCGCTTCCAGTTCTTGCCGACACGCTCCTGTGGGAACAGGATCGGGCCCGGCGATTCGATCTTGATCGCGATGGCGATTAAGAGCATCAGCGGCGAGGTGACGAACAGAACCAGCGAGGCAATCAAAATGTCCATGCCGCGCTTGATAGCGTAGTTCGAGCCACGAATGCGCGATTCTTTCAGCCGAATCAACGGCAATCCACCGACCTCGTAGGTGATCACCCGGTCGATGGCGAGCTCGAACAGGTCAGGTACCAGGGTGAACGAGACGTCGTGCTCGCGGCACTGCTCGATGATCGGCAGCACTTGCTGATGCGCAGTCGGTGGTAGCGCGATCACGACCTCGTCAATGTGCTGATCCTGCACGACGTCGGAAATCGCTTCGAGCTCGCCCAGGTAATCGGGACGCACGACTTTGCGCTCGGTCGCGATCGCCCAGCTGTCCTCGGCCGGCGACGTGTCGACGAAGCCGACGAGTTGATGGCCGACGTGCGGGCTATTGAGAATGTGCTCCATGTAACGCCGTCCGGCCGGTCCGGAACCGACGACCAATACCCGGTCGACTCCGACTCCCCGGGTCCAGAGGATGCCGCGAGTCGTACGGGTAATCAACCGCTTAACCACGAGCAGCACGATCATGGTGATCCAGGCGTAGATGAAGATCAGACGTGATGGGTAGAAACGCTGCAGGAAGCTGAAGAGAATCACGACCGCCATGGCCGTGGTCGCACCACTCAGGATGATCGAGGATTCGTCGAGGAAGCTCGTCCAGCGCGGCAGGTTGTAGATCCCGCGCAGGCGGAAGATCGCCACCGAGATCACCACGAGGATGAGAGCCTTGCTGACGAAGAAATCGAATGGTTGCGCGAAGCCCGGCAGCACGCTGCCGCCGATCTCCAGCCGGTAGCGAAGCCAGTAGGCAATGAGAAATGAAAGCCAAACCAGCAGCGCGTCCGTCGCCGCACTAAATACCGGGGAGATCCAGCGTTGGCGCTGAAGCATCGACCGGTGTCGAACACGACGCTCAGGCGCGGTGTTCGTGATGGCGTCTTGTCTCGTCGACGTCGCCACTCTGTTTGTTGTCCCCCTTCGACTGGTAGCGTTCAGCGACACAGTCTGGTGCCGTAGTATAGCAAAGCCCGTTCGTTCAGCTTGCAGGATGCGTCTGCAGGTTAGACCAGTGGTCACCTTAACCATGGGACTTTCAGGTCACGGCGGATGATTGCCCCTGTGCTAAGATCGTCGTGACGTCGGACTCAGCCACATCAAGGATCCGCGATGGAACGACTCTGGACCCCCTGGCGCATGCGCTATGTAGGTGGAGACTCTCGCGAAGCGGAATGCATTTTCTGCACAAAGCCTGCTTCCGGAGATGACGTTGGGCAGTTGATCCTGCACCGCGGTGCTGACGCCTTCGTCATCATGAATCTCTATCCCTATAACACCGGTCACGTCATGCTGGTTCCGAATGCGCATGCCGCGGATGTCGCCCAACTCAGGAGTGACGAGCTTGCCGGTTTGATGGGTCTCCTTCCCTGGGTGACGACGGCCCAGCGCCGAGCGCTGAATTGTGCCGGATTCAACGTCGGATTGAATCTGGGCAGCGTCGCGGGCGCCGGCGTCGCAGAGCACCTGCACGTCCACGTCGTTCCGCGCTGGGAGGGTGACGCAAACTTCATGCCTATTCTGGCAAACACCATGGTGTTGCCGGAAATGATCCCGGTTACTTACGCGAAACTGAGAGCAGAGCTCGAGCTTTCGATGCTGAACAAAGATCCGAATGAGTCGTACGTTCCTCAGGCGGGGGCGGTGGTCTATTTGCCAGCCGAGGGGAAGATCGCGCTACGTCGTGCAAAAGACGGCGCAATTGTGCTGCCCAAGGGTCACGTTGAGCAGGGGGAGTCGGCCTGGCAGACCGCAGTGCGCGAAATTCACGAAGAGATGGGATTGGCGGCGCAAATCGTTGGTTGGGCGGGTACGACACGGCTTGATTACGGCGGAGAGAATCGTCAGATTGTCTATTTCATCGCGAGCGCCGAAGCCACTCCAGAGTTCGCCGCCCATCTCGACAGCCGACACGTTGCTCTTCGATGCCGATGACGCCGTCAAGGCAATTGACTTTGATTCTGATCGCGAACTCATTCAGGCCGCGTTGCAGCGCGTTCCGTTGGGATCCGGGGCTGAACCATGACGTTCGCGCGCAGACGGCGGCTGGCCGCGGTGATGACGATCTTGACAGCGATGGCGTTGAGCTTCCCCATGCTCGGCCAATCAGCCACCATGGCGGCGACGCAGCATGAGTACATCGCACTGGGTGATTCCATCGCCGCGGGACTGATTACCAGTCTTCCGCGAACCCGTGGATATCCGGCGCTTGTTGCGGACGCGCTTGAGAAGCTGGATGCGTCGCAGCCGGAGCCGACGGCACTCAAGTCGGTGAATTTGGCCGTCCCGGGTGAGACCGACGAGAGTTTCATCTCTAGCGGTCAGTTACAGAGTTTCAAAGACGAGATCGCCTCGGTGAAGAGTCGCGGCGCGGACTTGCAGCTTGTCACCATCACGCTCGGTGGCAACGACATTCTCCAGCTGCAGACTAAGAGCGATGCGGATCGCCAGGCAGGCCTTGACAAGTTTCGCTCGAGCTATCCGGCGGTCATCTCTGACATCGAGCAGGCGCTGGGGGACCTGAAGCCAACAATCGTGGTGACGACCTACTACGACCTGACCGGTGGTGATCCGCAGATCAAGAACACCGATGCCTGGTGGGTCGCGCAGTTCAACGACGTCATCAAGTCGACCGCGAAACAGCAAGGACTCAAAGTGGCTGATCTGGAGACCGCGTTCCGCGGGCATATTCAGCAATGGACCTGGTACCCGCTCGACATTCACCCGAACAATGACGGTCATGCCGAGATTGCCAAGCTTGTCTGGCAAGCATCCGGTCTCGACCAGTCATCGCCGACCGTCACCGTGGACAAACCGTCGGCAGGCGCGTTGAGTCGCTCAATCGTCACCGTCGCAGTGAGCGCACATGACAACGTCGGCGTGACCAGCGTGGATCTCTGGGTTGACGGAAAGCAGGTTACCTCGCTCATCTTCGAGCCCAGTCTGGACGAGTACGTCGGACTCTGGAACGGTGAAAACGCGAGTTCGACTCAGGTAATGCTCAGCATTCATGCGTCAGATCTGGCCGGGAATGTCACGACCAAGGATGTCTCCGTAACGTTGCCCACCGGACAAGGGGGAGGTTGATGTCGATGATGTCATCGCAATCAGGGATCGCCAGAGTTGATCCGGACGTTGACCTCCAGGGAAAGCTCAGCGTCTTTTCACTATCCGATCTGTTTCAGATGCTCAGTTTCACTCAGAAGACGGGCACCGTGACCCTGATTCAGGGCTGGAACTCTCGAACAATCAGCTTTGAGGATGGACGCGTCAGCTACGTGGCGGCCGGTAGCAGGCTTCCGACGGTGGTCGAACTGCTGCATCGCCTGGGCAAGGTCAGCCGCGAGCAGATGGAAGCGCTGCGTTCTTCCGGAGCCCGTAGCGAGCATGAGATGATCGAGCGCTTGCGCGCAGGAGGCGTGATCACTCCCGAAGACCTGCAGACCTGTCGCGAGCAGATGCTCGAGATGTCGATCTACACGCTGTTCCTCTGGCGTAACTGCTACTTCACGTTCAAGGCAGGCGAAATCGTGCGCGAGGGAGGTGTCGAGGTCGAGGTCGATAGCATGCAGGTCATCATCGAGGGAACGCGTCGCGTTGACGAATGGATCGAGGTAAGCCCGGTCGTTCCATCGGTCTACATGATCTTCCGTTGGCGGCGTAATCGTCCAGCTCAATCACCGGGTGACGAGCTCAACGTGGTCCTCGATTTGGTCGATGGCAAGCGGGATGTCTCCGCCATTTCCCGTCGCCTCGGGCTCACCCAGTTCCAGACTGCCCGCGCACTCTTTGATCTGGTGCAACAGGGCTACATCGAGGCCGTTCCGCCGAACAAACAGAAAGTGGTCGAACTCTTCAATCTTGCCGTGGAGTCGATCTACCTGAAGCTCTGTCTGTTCGATCGGGCCCGGATCGCGCTCGAGTTTGAGCACCAGCTCAATCGGTTCGCCATAGAGAATCGGCTGAAAGTACGCATGGCAGCCGGCAAGATCATCATGAGCGACCTGCATACCCCCATCTTCCCGGTCGAACTGGTCGACCTCTATAAGCTGTTCATCGCCATCCAGAACAACAAGTTCTCCAAGATGTTCGAGCCGGTAGTGTCGCAAGGTCTGATGGAAGGGCTCTACCTGCACACTGACGCCGAGTTCCGGCAGATGATGCGCATGTACGAGTTCTATGAGATCGAGGGTCTGCTGCTGTTCGACATGTTCAAAGGCACCCGAGAAGCCACTGGCGCCCGCGCATCTTAACGTCAATCGCGGCCACGTTAGGTGGCCGCGACAGCTGATGAATGTCGTCCCGTCTGTCACACCTCCTGTGTACGAGGTTGTTACGCTTCGACCTGCTCCGGCTCAATCGGGATCGCACCGAGCTGCCGCAACATCCCGAGATCGTCATTCACGGCTCGATGCTCGACCATCTTTCCGTCTTGCATGCGGAACAGGTGTAATCCAGCCATCTCGACGCGATTTCCAGTCGGGGCGATGCCGAAGAACTCTCCAAGATGCGTGCCGCTCATGGTCTGCCGATGGACGACCAGGTCACCTTCGGCCACGACCTCATGGAAATCGACGTGGATGTCCGGGAACGCGTTGCGGAAATACTCGATCTGAAACTGCAGGCCCGTGCGATCGGTAGCCCAGCCGGGCGGTTGGGTGTAATCGACGTAGCCGTCATGGACCAGCTCTTCGATGCTGTCGAAGTTCCCGCCCATCACGAACTCGTCGAATACGCGACGGATGACCCGCTTGTTGGACTCGGTGGACATGCCTGCCTCCTACATTCCTGGTGCGTGTCGACGTGGTTGCACGGTCTACGCTACAGCGGGAGGAATCGGTACACCATGAGGAATCCGCAGTTCTTCCATGAATTATCGGGAGCCTCATTCAGAGAATATCGAACGTCGTTTATTTGCTCTGAACGTGCTATGCTGGCGTGTATTCACCTGATTTAACCAGGAAGCCCGATGGAGCGAGACGCGACCCGTCAACATGCCTCATTCGACGTTCTCGTCCGTCGCGCTCGTCTTCGCGCCGGGCTCACCCAGGAACAGCTCGCGGACCTGAGTGGTCTCAGCACCAGAACCATCAGTGACATCGAACGAGGTGTCTATCGTTACCCGCATCGTTCGACGTTGGGGTTGCTTTCTACTGCGCTGGGGTTGTCTGACGCGGAGCGAGCCGAATGGTCACGTGTACGCCGCCAACGTGTCGGTTCCACGCCGGAAACGCGTACAGCTGATAATGCTAGCGGCCTCGATGGTGAGACTGACCTACCGGCAATCCTCACCTCGTTCGTCGGTCGACGCCAGGAAATCGAGACCCTGATCAGTTTCCTCAATGGTCCGAACACACGATTGGTGACGCTGACCGGCACCGGCGGTGTGGGTAAGACCCGCCTGGCTCTCGCGGTCGCAAGTGAGGTGCGAGGCCGGTTTCGAGACGGTGTCAGGTTCATCGATCTTGCTCCGATCACCGACTCGAATCTCGTGCTCTCGAGAATCGCCACCGCGCTGCAGGTGCAACCGGCAGCGAATCGCCCGATAGTAGCTGTGCTTGCGACGAATTTGCGATCCCGAGAAATGCTCCTCGTGCTCGACAATCTGGAACAGGTTGTTGAGGCTGCTCCAGGAATTGGTCAGTTGATCGGGATGTGTCCGACGTTGCGGATTCTGGCAACCAGCCGTGTTCCGCTCCACCTCCGTTGCGAACAGGAATTCCCCGTCCCCCCACTGACTGTTCCCGCGATCTCCAACGAGTTATTGCCACTCGATGATTGGCGGCGCTGGGATGCCGTCTCGCTCTT
Source organism: uncultured Chloroflexia bacterium (assembly GCA_963782955.1). Taxonomy (GTDB): domain Bacteria; phylum Chloroflexota; class Chloroflexia; order Thermomicrobiales; family Thermomicrobiaceae; genus CALAGB01. The sequence goes on from CAWALJ010000008.1 coordinate 820,556, forward strand.
CTTGCTGCGGGCGCGCGCGGTGCGTCCCGATTTTTCAATCACGCCCGAGAACGTGAAGGTCGTACTTGATCTCTGTCAGCGACTGGGTGGTGTCCCATTAATGATCGAGTTGGCCGCTGCTCGCCTCAGATCTTTGGCAGTTGAAGACATTTTGTCCCGGCTAGATCAGAGCCTGACCTTGCTCAAGACCCAGGCACGTGACGTGCCCGAGCGTCAGCAGACGCTGCGAGCGACAATCGAGTGGAGCTACAAGTTACTCACCGATAAAGAACAGCGAGTGTTTCGCTTTGCCGGTGCATTCCACGGCGGATTCACACTTGCCGCGCTTACCGCTGTTGCCGATGGTGAGAGCGATCTGGCTACGTTAGACGTGCTCGAGCCGCTCATCGAGCATGGGCTCATCCAACAACACGCCGGACTGCGTGGCGCATCGCGCTACGCGATGCTCGAGATGCTGCGCGAATTTGCGTTGGAACTCTTGCACGCGCATGGCGAGGCGGAGATCGCTCATGAGCAACATGTGAGGTTTTTCCTCGAGTTCGCAGAGGAAGCACGGGATCATCTGCATGCGGCGGATCAAAACGTCTGGATCGCAACACTGGAGCAGGAACACGACAACGTCGTTGCCGCGATGCGTTGGTCGGTCAAGCACCGCAATACGCTGAATGTCGAAGCAACGATCATAGCGCTCCGTTTCGGCGCGGCGCTCTGGTGGTTTTGGTTCGTTCGTGGATTCCTGCGCGAAGCCCAGAATCATCTCGATGCGGCTATCCGGATGGGACGCGAACTCTTGTCCGCTCCGCAGCCAGGTGTGGACCCGACTGAGCTCACGCGAGTCTTCGCCAGTTGCTTGCTCTCTTTCGCCACCATCTCCTTCTGGATTGCCAACTACGATCTCGCCTTGACGTTGCTTGAGGAATGCCTGGAGATTCAGACGCGATTGGGTGATGAACAGGGAATGGCGGTGGCGACGATCTTCACGGCTTTTGGACTCAGTCGCGTCGGCAAATTCGACGCTGCGGAGCGATTGCTGGAAACCGGAATCGAACTGCACCGGAAACGTGGAGACCGCGCCGGTACTGCGTTGGGCCTGCTTGGCTACGGGGAGCTGGCCCTACGGCGAGGCGACTACGCGCACGGCGAAGCGCGCACGCGCGAGAGTCGCTCGCACTTCTCAGATCTCGGTGACACGCGCTCGGTTATTGCCGCCGACGCGACAATCGGCGCACTGCGTCTCTGTCAGGGGGACCTTGAATCTGCCGGAGAACTGCTGCGTCAGAGCCTGGTGGCGAGACAGCGACTCGGGGACCAGGGCGGAATGGCCTGGACGCTCGAATGGCTTGCGCGACTTGAGTTGGCCGAGACAGGCGGGAACGCGGGCGCGGCGAAAGCAGCTCAGCTATTGGGCGCCGCGCGACAGATTCGTGACGCGACGGGTTCCGAGATGGATCCTGCCGATCGACCAAGCTATGAAGCGTTCCTCACTTCGGTTCAGCGCAGGCTGAGCGATACGGCATTCGTGGTTGCCTGGGAAGCGGGTCGCGCGATGCCACCCGATCAGGTTGTTGCGCTCGGCCTCAGTGGCGCGGACGTCTGCACCCAGCCCCAGTCCAACAATAGCGGTTTGAGTCTGAGCGCGCGTGAAACCGAGGTTCTCGAACTTGTTGCCGATGGACTGTCCGATCGACAAATCGCTGATCTCCTCAATGTCAGTCCTCGAACCGTGAATACTCATGTGACGCACATCCTCAACAAGCTCGGCGTGATGTCTCGCACTGCCGCCGCGGCCAAAGCCGTCCGGTTGCGCCTCATCTGACTCGCCGACCATCCGTAACCTTACTGATTCCCGTTTGAATCAACGCGATCCGTCGTCTCCCGGATGGCAGAGCCGGTGTTCTGTCGGACCCTGGAGACACGCCGGAAACCGTGTGAGCCGAATTCCAAACGCCATGTGGCACGCCCGGACCGTTGATGTGGTTGCCGGTTCTGGGCCAAATCTGCTGCGTCGGTGCGTTGTTCGGCTCACCGGTCGTCTGTTGAGTCGACATCCGGCCAGAGATCGCGAAGATTCGCACACGGAACGCGACGAGAAAGGACTTGAAGATGCGTCGACTACTCTCTGTCCTGTTGATTCTGGGCGTGACATTGGTTCCGGTGGCCACCTCAGCTGCTCCCCGCTCCGAGCCACAATGCCAATTCATCGAGGGGCACTTCATCGGATCGGCGACGCTCACTGACTATGGTTTCGATTCACATGTGGTCGAGCTTACCGGCCCGCTTTCTGGACCAGCAGTGGGTTCCAAGCTGACAGAGGTGCACGTGGAGCGACAACTGCCGGACGGAACGATCTTGTTCAAGGAGTACGGTAACTTCCAGACGACGGCGCTCGGTGATCTGGTGACGTATGGAGGCGGTCGCATCGCGTCGAACGGGCATGTCGATGACTGGCTGAACATTGTCAGCGGTGGCAGTGGTTTCATCTACGCCACGGGAATTGCGAACGTGGCTGCTGAAACCATTAACGTCAACTACTACGGCTTCGTTTGCAGCGACGGATGATGATCGAAGCGGGTCGTTGACGACGTCGCTGTCTATCCTTCGCTCAGGAGGACGGCGTTCCTCGGGTTAATACAAATGGGAGCGTGCGGCACGTTGAATCATATGTAACGACCGGCTCGCAATCGCGGGCCGGTCGAACTGGTTCAGGTGTTAGTCGGTGTAAATGGTCCATCGGACGCAGTCAACGCGATGGATACGCTGCTTACCCGTAGTACGAACCACTCGCGGCAAGTTCAGCGCCAAGTACATCGTCATCCACGCCGATTTGCCAGGGGACTACGTAGTTGTCGGGAACCTGAGCGACCGACGCCTGACGTGCTTTCCGGTTCTCGTCTCGCGTCTCAAGTTTGACCCGCCAGCGCGGCGGCGCGGACGCCTGCATTTTATCGCGTAAATCGACGACCGCCTTAGATTCTGACCGCCCGGTTCCGACCAGAAGCCAGCGAGGAAATCCATCATTACGCCCAGCTGGCCAGAACATGATAGTCCCTATCGCAACCCACTGATTCGGTGAAGGTTCAGCAGTGTAATAGTGCGCGACTAGCGGCCCGTCGGTCAGAATCCCGCGGCTGATTGCATCCGGTGGTACTTGACCTTTTTCAGCATCCCTCGTCCGTCCGTACATCGTTCGCCCTGCCTTCTGCGCTTTGTCGCTACCCGAGGCGAGATCGCGTCCCATCCCTGTCGATTCGCCCGCGCGTCACGGCGACGCGTGGCTGCATTCGGACTGAGGACAAAGCAACTCTATGGCCACGAGATTAATTGGTGCTGAATGACGATGTTGCGACAGGTACGAAGAGGGTGTGTCAAATTCGTTAAAATATTCGGTTTCCGCGGGTGCGTGCGGTTACCTGGCCAGGACCAGCGACACGAGCGTATAGGATGCGCGGCCTAGAACTTGATCCAGAGGTAGATAAGCAGAACGGTCAGTAGCAGCGGAACCGAAATCATCATGATGATGATCCCCGCACCAAGAATTCCGGTTCCGGCTCGTTCGAGTTGTCGGATTTGCTCGCTGCGGCCAACGGCGTCTTTGTGTTCTTGCCCAGCCATGATCGGTCTTGCCTTTCGTCACGTGCGTACGTCGTTTACCCATCACGGTATAGCGCGAGAACGCGTTTCTGACAAGGCGTTGCGCGACGCAGGCCGTTATCAGTCAGTTCTTCCGGGATAGCGCTCGAGACCATGGTTGAGGATGTCCATGGCTCGTCCGAGTGTCCCCTCGTCGACGATGCAGGCAATACGCACCTCACGTCTCCCACGTCCGGGTGTGGCGTAGAAATCGCTCATAGGGGTCACCATCACCGTCTCATTATCAAGGGAGAAGTCAGAGAGAAGCCACGCGGCGAAGCGTTCGGCGTCGTCGATTGGAAGTTGTGGCACTACGTAAAACGCGCCATCTGGACGGCGTACATGAACACCGGGCACATCACCGAACGCGTCGACAACGACCTGGACACGTCGTCGATACGATTCGGTCAATTCGTGCAGGTATTGGGGTTGAGTGGCCAGCGCCGCCATGGCCGCATGCTGCTCGATCGCAGGAACGGCGAGCCGGAGCTCAGCCATCTCCAGCGCGGCCGCCATGACGGTCGGATTGCGGCTTACGAGACTACCGATGCGAGCTCCGCACATATTGAATCGCTTGGACAAGCTGTCGATGACGACGACCACCTCCTCGAGTCCCGGGACCGATAACGCGCTCGGGGCGGCGGGACCGTCGAATACGATCTCCCGGTAGGTCTCATCAGACAGCAGGAACAGACCGCGCTCACGTGCCAGGTTGCCGAGCGCTATCAAGTCCTCTCGCTGGAACACAGTGCCCGTCGGGTTATTCGGGCTGCTGATCAGGATCGCACTGGTCTTTGCCGTCAGGCTCGACTCGATCGTCGCGCGGTCTGGTGGATCGAATCCGTTTCCAAGGGGTACTGGAACCAGACGTACGCCGTAGATCGATGCCACGCCTTTGTACGGAGCGTAGAACGGCTCTGGTACCAGCACGTCATCGCCTGGATCGCAGGTGAGCAGGAATGCAAGTGAGAGCGCCTCACTCGCGCCCGCCGTCACCAGGACGTCCGAGGTCTCGAGCTCAATTCCGTAGTTGCGATAGTAGCCGAGCCAGGCGCTGACGGTGTCGGGCAAGCCGCGAGATGGGGCGTAGGCAAGCCGAACCTCGGCAGCTCGCCCGAGCGCCTGCGTCACCGCTGGAGGTGGGGCAAGATCCGGCTGTCCGATATTCACGTAGTGGACGTGTCGCCCACGTGCCTCAGCAGCTGCAGCAAGGGGCGCCAGACGCCGAATGGGTGAGGGTTGCAACGATTGGCCGCGGACCGACGGTTTCATCTCGACGTTATTCACAGACCCTCTCCAACATTCGATCGCTGATCCGCCAAGGCTCCGTCACCGTTGCCTGGCAATCCAACCGGATCGAAGCATACCCGTTACCAGCACTGTGCTGCCGCGAGTCAGGGTGTAAAGGAGACACGACTCATCTGTCATCCGGGCTCGTGTCCGATGGTGGCCGTCGTGGTCCGCAGGTCCAATGAAAACGCGTTCAGCCACACCGCGTGAGACGCGCCGGCAGTCGTCAGCGAATGCTCGGCAGGAGCCGCTAGTGAATTGCCCACCCCTCGAACTGTCACGAAATTGCAACGCGGCGTCCGCTCCGGCTAACGGTCCTGTGACGGACCTGGCAGTAAGCTGAGTTCAACGGGCAGTAGCGCGGCGTGGAACGTTCCGATCACTCGTGCCCACGTCGCACTCAACGAGTGCTGCTACCCATCAACGAGAAGTTCCCGACCCTCTCTCTGGAGCCCTAGCACTGCGCTGGGGCTCCAACTTTGTCACCTCGATTCACCTCGACGGGTGCCGTGGTGTCCGGCCCTTGCTTGCCCGCATCTCTGACGCTATCGTGTAACGATCATTGAGATCGGCGATGAGATTTTTGACACGTGTGTGCCTAATCGCCGACGGCTGGGTTGACACGTTTGTTGCGCGCGAAGTGCATGTCACGGAGGCAAATCATGAGCGAAATGTCGAAGAGTGGACCGATGACCGCTTCCAGATCGTCACGAACGACGTTCAAGCGCGAGGCAATCGCAGATCGCGGCATGGTCACGTCGAATCATCCGCTGGCCTCATTGGCTGGGACCGAGATGTTGGTTCAGGGAGGGAACGCCATCGACGCGGCGGTCGCAACCATGTTCGCCCTGTCGGCAGTTGAGCCAATGATGACCTCGATCTTCGGCGCCGGATTTCTCACCATTCGTCTGGCCAACGGGACGCTGACCACCGTCGACAACTACGCCACTATTCCGTCCGCGGCGCGCGAGGCGATGTTCGATCCGATCCAGGGGTCGCTCGACAATGACGTGCGGGATGGCTTGAATGACGTCGGCTACCTCGCCGTTGCTACGCCGGGCACGCTGCTCGGCTGGACCACAGCGGTTGAACGCTATGGTCGTTTGTCTTTGGATCAGGTGATGTCCCCCGCCATTCGCTTTGCGCGAAACGGTTTTCGCGTGAGTCCATACCTGCGCAGCATCATCGAGATGTCGCGGGAGGCGTTGGCGCGATTTCCCGCGAGTGCCGAGGTTTTTCTGCCCGGTGGCACGTTGCCTGACGTTGGCTCGAAGCTGAGGAGAGTTGATTACGCCGATACTCTGGAGCGCATACAGCCAGGCTGGACCCGACTGGCTATACCGCGGACCGCTTGGAGAAACGGTCGCGACAGATATGGCAAAAAACGGCGGTTTGATCACGTTGGAGGATCTCGATTCGTACCGCGTGCATGAGCGTGCGCCAGTCCGCGGCACCTATCGCGGTTACGAGATCGTTTCGATGGCTCCGGCTTCGTCCGGCGGCACGCACATCATTCAGATGCTCAACATCCTCGAAGGGTTCGATCTGGCGGGGATGGGCTTCGGATCGCCGGATACGGTTCACCTGATCGCCGAGGCAATGAAGATCGCCTTCGCCGATCGCTTCCGCTACATGGCCGACCCGGAGTCGACTGATGTGCCAGTCGACTGGCTTACGTCGAAGAGTTACGCGGAGTCGCGTCGTGGCGAGATCAAACTGGATCGGGCGCAACAGTACATGGCGGCCATGCCGTCCGACGGTGAGGGACGCTCGACCACGCACTGTTGCGCGATGGATGCTGACGGCAACGTCGTGTCAACGACGCAGACGCTGAACGCGGGTTTCGGGTCGAAGGTGACCGTACCCGGAACCGGCATGCTGCTGAACAACTGCATGCACTTGATGGATCCGAATCCGGGACGGACGAATTCGATCGCGCCGAACAAGCGTATTCTCTCCTCGATGTCTCCCACCATCGTGCTGCGTGACGGCCACCCGTTCATGGCGGTGGGAACGCCAGGCGGGGTCCGCATCTTCGGATCGGTGATGCAGGCGATCATCAACGTGATCGATCATGGCATGAGCCTGCAGCAGGCAGTCGAGGCGCCGCGGCTTTGGGACCGGGGGCCGACGCTCGAGCTAGAGACCGGGTTCGATGATCTGGCCGAGCTCAAGAGGGAGATGGAACGTCGCGGACATGCAGTTGAAACGCCGCTGAAGGTCGCTGGCGGGATGAACGGCATCCTAATGGACCCTGAGTCCTCGATGCTGCATGGCGCCGCCTGCTGGCGAGCAGACGGCGCTCCTATGGGCTTCTCGGGAGGCGACGCACGGCTTGATGAAGTGTCGGACGCCGGAATCCCGATGTAACGACTACTTCTGGCTCTTGATGAACGCGATCAATGCGTCCAGGTTGTTTCCTTGAGCGATCTGCGATTGGAACACCTGAATGTGGCTCGACATGATCCCGGACGCGTAACCGTTTACAATCTGCGCGTCCGGCTCGAGGATTGCCAGTTTGAGGTACTTATCGTCGGCAACGACCGTTTGTCCATTGGTCAGCGTGACCTTGGATCCATAGAGGCCGTTGAGCGGCGGACCGACGATGCGTTCGCCTGCCAGACTATGACACTCAGCGCACTTGTAATTGCTGAAGAGTTGCTGTCCCTGCGCGGCGAGGGGAGAGAGTTGGCCAGGGGTGGCGCTTGGCGGCGTCCCTTGTCCGACGACCGTCGGTGTTGGCGTTGGGAACATGGTCGAGCCACAAGCTCCCAGAATCAACGGCACCAGGGCCGACATGAGCAACGTGACCAAGAGACGCGGCTTAAGAGAGGGCATTCCATACTCCCGCTAGTGAGAAACCCTTTGTCAAACGTGACACGGTTCTGGCCGTCAAGTGCACACACCGGGTGGGACGGAGATCTGCAATGCGGGTGTTTTCATGCGTCCCGACCACGTCCGGCGTCGCGCACGAAATGTGCCCACGTCAAGATTTCCCGCGGTCGAGCGCGGTGCTCCTGCCGGTCTGAACCGGCCATCATGAGTTGTACGTCATTCCCAGCGGGTGATCAATTCGTCGAGGGGACGTCTCGGTCGTCGCTTGGGCTCAACGTCAAGGTAGCCAATCGGGATTAACGCCTGCGGAATATGCGATTCTGGTAGACCCAGGGCCTCGCGCACCGCATCCGGGCAAAAAAGGGGTGCGCACATCCAACCCGCGTCGATCCCGAGTTGATAGGCGGTGAGCAGCATATTCTGGACACAGGCACCGAGGCTCTGCACCGCCATGACCGTTTCTGATTGCTGGCGTTCGGCGTCGGGGTAGCGATCGAGGTCTTCAGTGTACAGCGAGACCAGGATCAAGGCAGGTGATTCCAGCATGCGCCTGCGCGAGCCTTCCAGACGCCTGGCAACGATTTCTGGATCCTGCCCATCCATCGACAGGTTGTGTCGCCAAGTGCTGGCCATGGCGTCGGCAAGTCGCTCTCTTAGCGATCGATCCTGAAGGACGGCGAAACGCCACGGCTGAGTGCCATGGGGTGACGGCGCCCAACGTCCAGCATCGAGAATAGCGCGAATCAACTCAGCCGGGATTGGGTCAGATTTCAATCGCCGCACCGAACGTCGCTCGCGCACGAGCCTGTCCCAGACCAGATCTCGTGGCTTCGGCGCGAGAATCTCTTGTTGAATTTTCGGCGAGCACTCACGATCCACGTATTCTCCTCAACTGCGTCGTTCTCTCGACGAGCCGCGTGCACGTGCCGATTCCGAGGCCCGACGATCGCAGTGTAGCGCAGGTATGAACCGGGGGGCGTCGCCGTTCGCTCGCGAATTGCTCAGCGATGAGATCTGCGCCATTCTCGGAGTGATAGACTATGAAGATCGCGAAAAGTTGGCAATGAATGACGCGCGGAGCACTCGCTGGTCCAAAAAATGCGCGCACAATTGATGGACTCGAAAACTCCGCGCGAACAATTCGTCCGTCGTTGATCTGGAGGCCCTCATGCTTCGCCAGGACCGATCGATCGTTGAGAATATTCTTACTCATCTCTGTTCGAAGGGTTTGTACGGCGACGTCACCGAGTGGTGTGAGATGCGAAACGACTGTGTCTTCGTGGTCACTTGCCCGGATTGTAGCGAGGCATTCACCCTCGATGAGCGAGAATACGAGGAACTGTTGCGCTTGAGCAATGTTGAACCGAGATCGTGCGGGATTCTGCCGATTGCCTGAACTCACTCGGCCCGCACGGAGGTCGTCACGTTCGGTGGCCGTTCGGGCCGATCTGGGCATCGCTGTTCCGAGCAACATCCATCCTCGCCGCCGATACTGCGTCGATCAGTCGCTCGCAGGCTTGTTCGAGACGCATCATCTCCGTGTGCGACGGTTGTTCGAGGCCAGCGTCAGATGGTAGTGGCCCGAAACTCAGTACCCGAGTTCCAGCCGCAATCCCCTCGTAGCGTTCCACCAGTCGATCGTGCCCCACAAGGACTGCGGTGTAACCGCTAAGTTGATCGGTCAATTCGTCGGGCGACTCTCGTGGTTCGTTCCAGCCACTGTCGAGGTAGAAGGTCTGCAGGTGTCGTCGCGTCAATTTGCCCAGCCAGTTAATGAGATCGGGCGTGGCGGTGGATTGAATGATGGCAACGTCGGCGGTCGCGAGTATTCGCGTCATCCATTCAACTAGGTCGGCGCCATGTCGCGGTTCCAATGTGCGGTATTCGATGTCTGGAAACTGCGCGCGAAACGCGGTCAACGCGCCTGCTCCGGAGCGTTGCAACAGCGCTCGGAGGGCTTGGTTGCCACGCGGCTCGTAGAAGACGGCCTCGACGTCGAGCGAGTGTAATCGGGCGCCCAATGCACGCCACAGATGCGCGTCGGGATTGTCCACGGTTGACAGCACCGATGCGGTGAAGATGGCCCAACGGAGCCGTCGTTCTTGTTTCAACATTCCTCCCAACCAGCCATTCAGGATCAGATTGTATCCTGCATGAAGAGATGTGGAGCGGATAATGTGCGTCTCGAGAAATGCCGACGGGCCGGCATTGCCGGCCCGCAACCAGTCACAGTAGTAAGACCTTGAGTTGTGCGCCTTACGATGCGGATCTTGAAGCGTGACTTTTCACAAACGGTATGGCCTCGCGACGTGGTAGTCGCATGAGCCAGACGCGGAACAACGCTTCACCGATAATCGACGTACTCATCTTCGAGCAACCTGACCGGCGCTCCCGGAACGTGATTGGAATCTCCAGTACCCGGAATCCCGCCTGATGCGCTCGATAGGTCATTTCGATTTGGAACGCATAGCCCGTGGAATCGATCGACTCGAGATCGATTGCCTCGAGTACTTGTCGGCGGAAACATTTGAACCCTCCCGTGAGGTCTTGATATTGGACCCCAAGGATCGTTCGCGCGTAGACCGAGCCAGCTCGGCTCAGCATCCGTCTTGCCCTCGACCAGTGAACCGTCTTGCCGCCAGGCACGTAACGCGAACCTAGCACAAGATCAGCACAACTGGTGGCATCCGCCAGTCGGGGTAAGACGCGCGGATCATGCGAGAAATCAGAATCCATCTCACAGATCAACTCGAAGTCTCGTGCCAGTGCCCAGCGGAAACCTTCGAGATAGGCCGTTCCCAGTCCGAGTTTGCCGGGGCGACGGATAAGATGCAGGCGACCTGGATAATCACGCTGCATCGCCTCCACGACTTCCGCGGTTCCGTCGGGCGAATTGTCATCGACGACGAGCACGTCAAACCGCGGGTCTTCGAGCACGATGGGGAGGAGTTCGGTCAGGTTTTCTCGTTCGTTGTAGGTTGGTAGAACGGCGACAGCGCGCGTATTGCGGTTCCTCGGTCGTCGCTCACGCATTTCGACCAATTCGAACACGTCCCTTCGAACCTGGCTCAGTAAGCCATCAACCGGCGTCAGCGAACTCAACTGGCGTGTAGGCATTGATGCAACTGACGTCCGGTCATTTCAAGAAGCGATTCAGAGATGTCTGCTACGGACCCGGACAGACCCCTGGACTCAAAGCCGGATCCAATGGAATGTGCGGGCGCAGATATCATGCCGGGTCGCTCAAACATTCCAAATACACCCATACGAATGCGGGTTCCTCCAGATCTCTAACGCGGAGGAGTCGAGCGGCCAAAACGCTTACGAACCATCAAACCGATTTCACTCCTGTTCTCCCGCCACACGTGGAAAGCGGTTGGCGCGATCGAGACCACAATAATCATCAGGATGATCGGCAGCAGGTAGTGGTCAACGTTCGGGATCGCGCTGCCGAGGAAGTAACCTCCAACAGAAACCCCACTCGCCCAGAGCACGGCTCCGACGAGGTTGAACATGACAAACCGCCCGTAGCGCATGCTGCCTGCTCCCGCCACGATCGGCGTAAACGTGCGGACGATAGGCAGGAATCGCGCCAGGACGATAGCTTTGCCGCCGTGCCGCTCAAAGAAAGCTTCGGCACGGGTAAGATGTTCGGGCTTGAAGAATGACGATTCCGGTCTTCGGAACAGCGTCGGTCCCACGCGTTTACCAAAGCTGTAGCCGACCGCGTCACCGAGTACCGCCGCCACGAATGCCAGCGGCGCCAGAACCCAGATCGAGAGGTATCCCTGGGATGCGAGAAACCCAGCGGTAAAGAGGAGGCTATCGCCGGGAAGAAAGAAGCCGATGAGAAGACCACTTTCGGCGAAGACCATAGCCGCGACGCCGATGTAGCCCACTGCCTTGATGAAGCCCACAAGATCGAAGTGGGGCATGTATTCTCCTTACGTTGAGCGCCCCGGCGACTTTCGAACTGTTCCACCCCGTGGTGGATGCGGCGCTCAGCGCACATTGTATCGACTCTTTGCCAGGTTCATCAGCCAGACTCGGTCCACTAAGCAATCCGAGGGCACACGATCCGGTCAATGCGTTGGTGAAACGCTGCATCATGGGCAACTCGACCGTGCGACCGCGTGCATTTAGCGCACGACAAACGAACCTGCCCCTACGCATTGGATGAAATGATAGCCAGACCAACATTAAAACAGTATGAAGATTTCAGTAAGCCGTCCCGAGCCGGACGCGGATGCCATTGCTCGGAGATGTGGCGAAGACAGCGATAGGACGATGAGCGGTTGGTCAATCTCCGCGGTGCGAGGGCACAACGTGAGTGCTTGGGAACGTCCGCGCCTATCGCAGTTCGCGACGTCGAACTTCCCAAAGTTCCGTCAACTTTTCGTCGATCTCGCCAAGACGTGTGCGTGTTACTCGCCCGTCGTCGAAGCGGGTCAAGGTGCGGAGAAGTCGTCGTCGCTCGTCGGCGAGCCGTTCGATCTGCTCCAGAACAGCAGTGGGCATGCGCACTGGCGCAAGGTCTTCAATGTATCGAATTTCCTCAGACATCCGCGTGACCTCCGAAATTGTCCCACGCAGGAACTTGCGGTCGGTAACTCGAGCTTCGAGACCGCACGAATGGTCGTCGAAAATCGAATTTTCACGAGACACTAGCAACCCGCGTGCCATTGATTCGCGCTGGTGTAAGCGTGGAATAGCGCGATTCTGAACGAAGGATGCTACGATCTCGAACGAAGACCGACGATCGTTCGGGGTTGCCAGCTTCGAACCGAGGAAAGGGATGGAATACCGATGTACGTCATTGCTGCGCGCTATCGCACCAAAGCGGGCGAAGAAGACAAAGTCGCAGAGTTTCTGGCGAAGATGGCGGCGCTCTCAAATTCTGATGCCGAGCCGGGCTGTGTTCTCTATGCGATCAACCAATCGGTGGACGATCCGCGAGCCTTTTTGCTCTACGAACAGTATGTCGACGAGGCCGCGTTCCAGCTTCACACGCAGACAACTCACTTCAAGGAGCTGGTACTTGACGGGGCCGTGCCGCTCGTCGAGCATCGCGAGCGGGAGACGTACAACCTGATCGCTCCGTAGCCATGGCGGCGATCGTTCAGGCTGGGTACGCGACCAGCACGATCATCTCGCCGGATTCCGGGGAGCCAGGCAGCGCCAGCCGCGTTTCACCAAGTGCGAATCCGGCTTCTGACAGGAGTTCCGCGTATCCGGCACGATCGTACGCCTGCATCGTTTCGACGTAGCGATCGACGCTCGCATCGTCGATGTGGACGACGAACGTGCGATGAATCGCGGCGGTTTGCGCCGCGTGCCAGAAGCTCTCGCTCAGTATCAAGTGAGGGTGCTCCGAAAAGACGCCGTGTTCTGACGTGGTCCAGAACGAGTTCGCTCGTCCGCTGACCTCCACGTATTCGAAGGTGTGCGCTTCGATAAGCAGTCGTCCGTTCGGTCGGAGTGCCCGCCGTGCTTTGCGCAGGATTGCCAGCGCATCCTCGCGTCGGAACATGTTGAACTCGCCGAAGATCATCATCGCCAGCGAATAGCCATCCCCAAAGTCGACCGAGCGGACGTCACCGTGGCGATAGACGCAGTTCAGGTGCTGCTCCGTGGCTTCGCGCCGAGCGTAGTCGATCGACGCTGGGGAAAAATCGATGCCGCTGCAAGTGTGACCGTGTTGTGCCAGACGCGAGGTGTAGAATCCGGGTCCACAGCCAAGGTCGAGCACGCGGGCGGGTTGGCTTTGGAGCAGGTGCTGGTGGATCCAATTGACGTGGAGATCGATCACCTCGAAGCGTCGACTGGCCAGGTCGTGTGACTGCGACAGGTGTTCGCGCAACATACGTTGGCTGAACTCGGGATCGTTCCAGGGAATCTTGTCCCCTTCCTCCCATGGTTCTGGCGGGATCTGTCGATGTAGCAAGGCTTCAAGGTTCATCGGTTACCTCAGCTTCGACGGGATCGTAGATCACGCGAAATCGCTCACAGACGATGGGCACCGATGGGTTGATGGTCCAACCTCGATGCGTGTGGTCATCGCGATAGTACTCCCAGAGTTCTCGCTGCCACCAATCAAGCGTCCGATCACCTTCACCGTAATCAAACGCGAACGCGGCGTCCACTTCGTTGAGTGGTCGCACCACGGCTTCGATCGTCTCGATCACGCAGACCGGATTGCCCGCCCCGTCAAGCACGATGCTCAGATCCCCCGCCATGGGTGGTCGCTGGCCAGACTCCTGGAAGACACGCAGCGATTCGGAAGTGGCGGTCTTGATTCCACGGCGGACAAGGTTCGATAGGTGGTCCGCCGACTCGGCGGTGCCACCGAAGGCAAACGCCTCGTAATACCTGGCATTCTCCGCCACTTCTGCTGGCCGGGATGACAGGAAGCGAGACCAGAACTCGATGACTTGCGGTGAGTCGGGCATGTTCGGTTCTCCTGGAGTAGCAAGCTGACATCGACCGTGTTCCGGAGCACCAATCTCGTTTGGAGTAGGCTCATTCTGCCTGATTGTCCCGCGCCATTCCAGACACAAATTCGTTCAAATGGATCTGTGTCAGCCGCCGAGCGCAATGGCCAACACTCCGGCGACGATGAGCACTGATGCGAACGACTGCCAGCGTCGCAGTCGTTCGTGCAGCACCACGACGCCCAGTATCGTGCCGAACAGAATACTCACTTCTCGCAACGGCACCACGTAGCTGACGTTGCTCAGCCGCAGAGCGGCCAACACGATCAGGTAGACACCGAGTGGAAGTACCCCACCGATAAGCAGTGAACGCCGGTTGACCTGCCACTCCTTGATCAACGACTGCCTGCGGCGCGACAGCACATACGGCGCAAGACCCATCGCGGCCAGTACGAAGATGAAATAGACATAAACCAGAGGGTAGACGTGGCTTACGCCTGTCTTGTCGACGAGGGAGTAGGAGGCGATGCCACATCCAGCCGCCAATGCGAATAGGATTCCGCGAAGACTTGCGCGTTGGCCTGCCCGACGCTGGAAACGAAAACTGTCAAATCCGATGATCGCCAGGGCGGAGAAGATCGCGGCTATGCCGAATGCGCCTGCGGTCGACGGGTGCTCGCCGTAAATGGGCACCGCGAGGGTCGCGACAAGCAGCAGACCGGTACCACGGGCGAGCGGGTATGTCAGCGCCAGCGCGCCATGTCGATAGGCCTCGGCCAGCGATAGGTAGTAACCGATTTCGAAGACGGTACTGATGAGCAGGAACGGCCAGCCAGAGGCGGGGATCGGGTAGCGATGGAGTGCGATCATGGCGGGCACGAAGTAGACGACGATGCTCACCAGGTGGAACGAAAAGATGAACGCCAGTGGATCGCCGCTTCGCTTGGCGAGAAGATTCCATACTGAATGGAAAAACGCAGAGAGAATGACAAGGCCGATTGCGAGAGACTGCACAGGTCATGTCCATTGAAACATCCGCAAGAGCGCCGACGAGGCAGTGTAGCGCATCAGCAGACGGCAGTTGTCCGGTTGGCCTGCTGGAATTGGAGAAATATTTCGTTGCGTGGCTAGAGCACGCCGGCTCGTCCGAGCGCTCCGTCGATCTCCGCGCGGACAGCGGCCGAGACAGGCTGAGACGGGTGACGCGGCTTGCCCACGCGCCTGCCGCGCAGTTCGATCGCCGCTTTGACGCGTGAGATCATATCGGGATGATTGAGCGCACGCCAGACCGGCAAGATGTGCTCGTGAATGTCGCGAGCGGTCTTGTGATTTCCGTTTCCGGCGGCTTCCCAGAGCCGCACACCGAGATCCGGCAAGACGGTCAGGATGGCGGAGATAGCTCCGTCGGCACCCAAACAGAAGGATGGGTAGAGGAGATCGTCAATAGCGGTGAAGATCTTCAGTTCCCGGTTGTTCCGCTGGATGAGATCGGCCAGCGCATGAATATCGCCGCCACTCTGCTTCACTCCGATAACCTCGGGAATCTCTGCTAGTCGAATCAATAGCTGTGGACTAAGCGTGTTCCACGGTATCACGTTGTAAACGATGATCGGTATGTCGACCGCCTGACCGATTTCACGGTAGAAGTCGCTCTGACCCTCGTCGCCGGGCGAGAACAGGTAGTGGACCGGCGTAATTTGCAGCGCGGTGATCCCCAGATCGCGTAGCGGCTTGGCATAACGGATCGCTCCGCGCGTCGAATTCTGGATGATGCCGGTGACGACTGGCACATGACCATCGACCTCATCAACGACGATGCGGCTGATCTCGAACGTCTCCTCGGCGGTGAGTGTATGCCCCTCACCGGTGCTGCCGCAGACCGTCAATCCGTCGATACCGGAGCTAAGCAGTACCTGCACTTCCGAGCGCAGGCCCTCTTCGTCGATGTCTCCATCTTCGGTGAAGGGCGTCACCATGGGCGGAATGATGCCGTGAAGTTCGGCAACCACTTCACGTGCTCCTTTCGGGATGAGCAATCGACGTTCAGGATCCGATCGCAAAGCGGCTTAGGTGGCTCGCTCGTGGATGCGCCACTTCCATCATGCCGGAGCAGGAGTCATTTGTCATGTGTGGAGGCGAAGTGCAAGCGATCTGGGGCGGCTTTCGGGAGGAGTTGGGCGAAGGCGAGCTTCGCCCTTCCAGTCCAAACCTGCGAGAGATCCTTACGTATGGGCGAAGGGATACTTCGCCCCTTTTCAGGAGATCTCGTTGCTACTCTGACAAGTACTTCAGCGCCGCCGCGGTCATGACTTTGACGCCGGTGCTGAGGGCGTCTTCGTCGATGTCGAACCGCGGGTGGTGCGGCGCGAAGGTGAAGCCCATCTCTGGGTTGGCGATGCCGAGATTAAACATGCAGGTCGGCACCTTTTCGGCGACGAACGCCATGTCCTCGCCGCCCATGCCAGGCTTTCGCTCGAACACGTTCTCGGCTCCCAGCACCTCTGTCGCGGCCTCACGAACGATGCGCGCCATCTCCTCGTCGTTGTTCAGCGCCGGATAGCCGCGCAGGTAGACCACCTCGACTTCGGCCCGCATCGCCATGCCGATACCGGTGGCGATCTCTCGGACGCGCTTCTCGATGTGATCGCGAACCTCCGGCGAGTAAGTGCGCACGGTTCCCTGCATGATGGCGCTGTCCGGGATGACGTTCGGTGCGATCCCGGCGTGTGATGCGCCGAACGTGATGACCGCCTGCTCGAACGGGTCGATCTCCCGAGCGACGATCGTCTGGAGCAACGTCAGGATTTGCGCGGCGACCAGCGTCGAGTCGACGCTCATGTGCGGTCGCGCGGCATGCCCACCGACACCCTTCACCTTGATGGTGACGCGGTCGGACGCCGCGCTGGAAAACCCGGCCGATACGCCGATCTGGCCAGCGCGCCACTGTGGGCTGACGTGAAGTGCAATGGCGGCATCGACCTTGGGATCATCGAGTAACTTGTCGTGGATCATGGCGACCGCTCCGCCCGGGCCTTCTTCGGCGGGCTGGAACATTAACTTGACCGTTCCATCGAACTCCTCCTTGCGGGCGTTGAGGAGCTCGGCCACGCCCATCAGGATGGTGGTGTGGGCATCGTGCCCACAGGCGTGCATCACGCCCGACTTGGTCGATTTGTAGGGAACGTCGTTCTGCTCGTCGATCGGGAGCGCATCCATATCGGCGCGAATGAGCAGTG
Source organism: uncultured Chloroflexia bacterium (assembly GCA_963782955.1). Taxonomy (GTDB): domain Bacteria; phylum Chloroflexota; class Chloroflexia; order Thermomicrobiales; family Thermomicrobiaceae; genus CALAGB01. The sequence goes on from CAWALJ010000008.1 coordinate 837,978, forward strand.
TCTTCCCCGGTTTGCGCCCCTGGATCGTGCCGATAATGCCAGTTCCACCCGTCGTCGGACCCGGTGTGATACCAGCTGCCTTGAGTGCTTCATTGTCCATGAATAGGGAGCGTCCGTCGCCACCCACACCGGTGCGTTGCGCGATACCCAGTTCCTTGAGATGGCCCGAGACCAATTTCGAGGTGTTGTTCTCCTGTAGCGAGAGTTCCGGATTCATGTGCAGGTAGCGGCGCGTCTCGCGCAGCCAGCTATCGAGTTCGGGACTTACCTCAATCTTCGTTTTGGTCGACACACGTCACTCCATTCGTATTCGGAATCAGCAGACGTTGGTCTCGCCAGCCCCTCAGCTATTGAGGTACTTCAGCGCGGCCGCAACCATCACCTTCACGCCTGTCGCCAACGCATCCTCATCGGCGTCGAAACGTGGATGGTGCGGCGGGTAAATGATGTCGCGTGAAGGGTCGCTGACACCGAGTCCGAACATGCAGGTCGGCACCCGCTCGGCAATGAACGAGAGGTCCTCACCGGCCATTGATGGTTCACGCGCGACGACGTTCTCCTCGCCGAGCATTTCAACGGCGGCCTCTCGTACCACGTCGGCGACCGCCTCGTCGTTGCGCATTGAGGGATAGCCGCGCAGGTAGATCACCTCGGCCTCGGCCCGCATCGCCTTGGCCACTCCGGTGGCGATCTCGGTAATGCGCTTCTCGATCAGATCGCGCACCTCGGGCGAGTGGGTGCGTACCGTGCCGTTCATCTCGGCAATCGGTGGAATGACGTTGTTGGCGGTGCCGCCGTGCAGCGTGCCGAAGGTCACCACGGCGGGCTGGAAAGGATCGACCTCACGCGAGACAATATTCTGCAGAGCGATGAGAATGTGCGCCGATACGACCATGGTGTCGACTGCCGCCTGCGGTCGCGCCGCGTGTCCGCCGACGCCCTTGACCACGATCTTGACGGTGTCGGCCGCGGCATGAGCCGGACCTGAACCAACCGCGACCTGTCCCGCGTGCATGCCGACGCCGACATGGAGCGCGATGGCGGCATCGACCTTGGGATCGTCGAGGATCTTGTCGTTGATCATGGCGACCGCACCACCCGGGCCCTCTTCGGCGGGCTGGAACATCAGCTTGATCGTGCCGTCGAACTGGTCGCGTAGGCCGTTCAACACTTCGGCCGTGCCCATCAGAATGGTGGTGTGAAGATCATGTCCGCAGGCATGCATCACACCGGGCTTGGTCGATTTGTACGGCACGTCGTTCTGCTCGTTAATCGGCAACGCGTCCATGTCGGCCCGCAGCAACAGGACCTTGCCCGGCTTGCGGCCCTCGATCGTACCGAGAATGCCGGTGCCGCCGGTGGTCGGTCCAGGAGTGATGCCAGCCGCCTTGAGCGCTTTGGCGTCCATGAAGATTGAGCGACCATCTCCTCCCACACCAGTTCGATGCTGAATCCCGAGCTCCTTCAGGTGACCGGAGACCAACCTGGAGGTGTTGTTCTCGTCCAGCGACAGCTCGGGGTTCATGTGGAGATAGCGGCGCGTCTCGCGCATCCAGGCGTCGAGCTCGGGTGATACCGTGATCAGTTCAGCCAGCGTCATGTTGCGTCTTGTCCTTTCAATAATCGAACTCGGTTCACGTTCGTTCCGTGTCAATCGTGCTCGGTGACTACTCGCCGTGGTTCAGATAGCGTAGCGCCGCAGTGGCCATCACTTTGACACCTACTGCCAGCGCATCTTCGTCAATGTCGAACTGCGGATGATGCATCGAGTAGGTGATCCCGCGTTCCGGATTGGCAATTCCGAGCCGGAACATGCAGGCGGGCACCCGCTGCGCGATGAAGGCGAAGTCCTCGCCACCAAAGGTGGGCTCAGTATCGCGCACCTTATCGGCACCAACGGCCTCGACCGCAGCCGCCTGGACCAAATCGCTGAGATGCTGATCGTTGATCAGCGGTGGATACCAGCGCAGATAGCTCACCTGGGCCTCGGCGCGCATCGACTGCGCGATGGTAGTTGCAATCTCCTTGATCCGCTTTTCAATGAAATCCTGCACTTCGGGTATGAAAATGCGCACCGTTCCTTTGAGCTCAGCGGTGGCGGGAATGACGTTGTTCGCCGTGCCAGCGTTAAGTGCTCCGAAGGTGATGACAGCTGATTGAAACGGATCGAGTTCTCGACTGACGATTTCTTGCAGCGCGACCAGAATGTGAGCCGCCACCAGTGTTGAGTCGACCGCGGTGTGCGGATATGCGGCATGCCCACCGATACCGTTCACCAAGATATTGACGATGTCGCCACCGGCGCACACCGGACCTCCGAGGACGCTGACCTCGCCTGCGCTGATGATGTTGTCGACGTGCAACGCAAGAGCAGCGTCAACCTTGGGATCCTCCAGGATGCCGTCATGCGCCATGGCAAGCGCGCCACCGTAGCCCTCTTCGCCGGGTTGGAACATGAGTTTGACCGTGCCGTCGAATTGATCGCGCAGTCCGTTGAGCACCTCGGCGACGCCCATCAGAATCGTGGTGTGCGCGTCATGACCACAGGCGTGCATGACTCCGGCGTTGTTCGATCTATAGGTAACGTCGTTTTGCTCGTGGATCGGCAGTGCGTCCATGTCCGCACGAATCAGGAGCGTCTTCCCCGGTTTCCGTCCCTCGATGGTTCCGAGGACGCCGGTGCCGCCTGTGGTCGGCTTCAGGGTCAATCCAGCCGCTTCCAGCATCACCGGATCGGCGAGCAGCGGCCGCCCGTCGCCGCCGACGTGATTACGATGCTTGATCCCCAGTTCCTTCAGGTGACCGGAGACCAGTCGTGCCGTGTTGCTCTCTTCCAGTGAGAGTTCCGGATTGGTATGGAGATAGCGCCGGGTTTCGCGAAGCCACGCATCGAGTTCGGGGGTGACGCGAATCTGGTCGATGACGCTCAATTGTGGTCCTTCCATCGTTTACTCGAGAACCGGTAGACCTGCCGCGGGCATAATAGCAGAGTCGGTCATTTCCACCGCCCTCCGGTCGCTCGGAGTAGTTCTCTCGATCCTCATTTGCTGCGTGGTGCGTGGTAGGATCATCCGCGTACGCTGGCGCGTCGGATCACGGATTCTCGCTCACAATCGGTTATCTCGCGCGTACGAGCGCGACCGCGATCGGCTCACGGGTATGAAATGACTGTCGCACTTCTCACGAAGATTCTCTCGATCATCGTCATCAACTTCATCTTGAGTGGCGACAATGCGCTGGTCATCGGAATGGCATCCCGCACGCTTGCCCCGCGGCAGCGGCGCATGGCGATCCTGCTTGGTGGTGCGGGTGCCATCGTGCTGCGCATTATCTTCACGGCTATCGCCGTCTTTTTCCTTGAGATTCCGTTTCTTGAGGCTCTGGGTGGAGTCGTTCTCGTCTGGATTGCCTACAAGCTCCTGAACGACGAGTCGGACGCGCACAACATTCAGGCAGGGGAGTCGCTCTTCTCGGCGGTTCGTACGATTATCGTGGCCGACATCGTCATGAGCCTGGACAATATGCTGGCTATCGCCGGCGCGGCCGGCGGCAGCATCGAACTGCTACTGTTGGGATTGGGGCTGTCGATGCCCTTCATCCTGATCGGCAGCAACTACCTGGCTCGCTTGCTCAATCGGTTTCCCTGGTTGATGATCGGCGGGTCTGGCGTGCTGGTGATCACGGCGGCACGAATGATTGGGAACGACAAACTCGTGCGGGAGCTCGTCGGCAAACAGGCCGTGCTCCCGCTTGTTATCGGTCTGTCGGTGGTCGGGTTGATTGTCGTGCTGATTCCGAACATCATACGCTGGCGTCGTGATCGCAATGGGCGGCCGGTTCACCAGACCCAGAAGACCGAACCGAACGCCTGACGAGCCCCGTGAAGAAGGACTTTGAATGGATCAACACCAAGAACTCACGATCGCGGATCTCAATCGTGTCTACATTCTCGTCCCACGAGAAGACGGTCCGGGTACCCTCAACCTGACGGTGGCGCAGATGACCGACCGGCAGTTCCGCGAATGGATCAAGGCAAAAAGCGAAATCGCAGGCATCAACATGATCGTGCCGATGGGGCGGATCGGGTTCGAGACGCGCGTCTACATGTTGAACCGGCTCATCAAATCCGGCGTACGTATCTACATGGTGCCGAAAGAACTCGGAAGATAGATCACGTTCTACCCTCGGGCCATGTTGCGCAGCACGAAGAGCAAGTTGGCAGGTCGTTCTCCCATGCGCCGCATCACGTAGGGATACCAGTGTGGACCAAACGGAACGTAGACGCGCACGTTGAACCCCTCGCGCACCAGTTGCTCCTGCAGGTCCTTCCGAATTCCATAGAGCATCTGAAATTCGAAGCGTTCGTGCGGAATCTGCATCCGCATCGCGTACCCCTTGGCGGCGGTGATGATAGCTTCGTCATGCGTGGCGATCGCGACGTGGCGTCCATTGTCGAGAAGCGCTTCCATCTGGCGCCGGTAGGCGTCGTCGACCGACGACTTGCGCGGGTAGGCGACGGTGGCTGGCTCGGCGTAGGCGCCTTTAACCAGCCGGACGCGTGCCCCGTGCTCGATGGCGTCCTGCACGTCACGATCGGTGCGGTAAAGATACGACTGCAATACGATGCCGACGTGATCGCCGAACTCGGCCTGGACCTTGTAGAAAATGTCGAGCGTCCGCCGGGTATAGTCCGACCCTTCCATGTCGATGCGCACGAACGTGTCATGCGCGCGAGCGCGCTCGAGAACGGGACGGAGGTTTTCCTGGCACAGAGTGTCTGAAATTTCGAGGCCGAGCATGGTCAGTTTGAGCGAGATCGTGCTCGTCACACCGGCCGAGCCGATTCCATCGATCATGGCCAGGTATTCGTCACGGGCGTCGGCCGCCTCCGCCTCGCTGCTCACGTTCTCGCCGAGAGCGTCGAGCGTGACCGCCATTCCTTGCGTATTCAACTGGCGCACGACCTCAATGGCTTCGTCGAAGGTATCTCCCGCCACGAAGCGCAGAGAGAGATTCCGTGTGACGCCGTTATGCGTCACGATGTCCGTCATTCGCTCGCTGCCTGCCAGCCGTATCATCACCGAACGTAGCATTGTTGAACGTTTGAGCCTTTCCATTGGCACAATCACACCAATCTGCAGTGTAGCATGATCGAGGATTCAAATCCGATTCGGGGCCACGCCAGGTTCAACTCGAACTGATGTTCGGATAGAATAGGACGTGTTGTCTACGCTGACAGGTGGAGCGAGCACACTGATGACCGATGAGTGGGTCACGACCATTCGCGATAGTCTGCACGACCGAATTCCGCTCACCGCGGCAGACGTCGCGTTGATTGAGACTGCGGATTTTCTGCGTCTCGACCGTATTCAACAGCTCGGCTTCGTCAGCAAAGTCTGGCCCGGCGCCAAGCACACTCGTTTTGAGCATTCGCTTGGCGTCTATCACCTGATGCGACAGGCGTTGGCGGCTCTGGAGCGAATCCACGGCACGGATTGGGTGAGCGACGACGCGCGGCGCACGGCGGGAGCGGCGGCTCTACTGCATGACATCGGACATTACCCGTTCAGTCATGCCATCGAAGAGTTGGGTCCGCCCGTGCTGTCGCACGAGGCCGCGGGTCGGCTAATCATCGAACATGGTGAGGTGGCGGAAGTACTGCGGTCGATCTGGAACGTCGATCCGAGCCGCGTCGCCGATTTCATCAATCCTCGCGGTCCGCTTCCCGACGACGACCGCGTATTGCGCGGTCTGCTCAGCGGCGCTCTCGATGTTGACAAGCTGGATTACTTGCCGCGTGACGCCCGAAGCTGCAACGTGCCTTATGGGGGCGTCGACACGCCACGATTGATCGACTCCTTGCGTGTCGCGGAAGTGGAGGGCCAGCGACGCATCGTGGTGAACGAGAAGGGGATCAGCCCGCTTTACTCGTTAATCAACGCACGGCAGGAGATGTTCGACAACGTTTACTGGCATCACACCAACCGCGCCTGCATGGTGATGCTGCTGCGCGCGGTACAGGATGCGCTGTTGGCCGGGCGGCTCAACGCATCCGATCTCACGCGTCTCGACGACGTGTCGCTCATTGCCACGCTCAGTCGCCCCAATATGCCTCCGACCACGCGAGATCTGGTCGATTCACTGCAATCCCGTCGGCTGCACAAGCGTGCCATCGAGATCAGCGCGAGGGCCGGTGACCTGTTCGCGCACCTGAACGCGCTCTACTCCGAGCCACTGCGACGACGACAAGTGGAGCTCGGAATGACTCGAGAATTGACGGAGCGTCTAGGTTCCGAGGTCAAGTCGCACGAGGTATTGATCGACATACCCAAGCCGGAACGCTGGCGTACCGATGTCTGGGTCCTGTTCGATCGCCCTCCCGTCGGTTTCCACACACTGATGCCGTGGCTCGACGTGGTCGGGTTGGGGGATGAAGACCTCAAGCGGTATGAGGAGCATCGCCGGGTCATCCGCATCGTGACGAGCGAACGTTTGAGGGAGCACGTGACGGCTCAGTGGGAAGCATTGCTGCTGCCACAGCTCGGCGGTCTCGTCTAGCGGTCAGTGTTCGGGACGAATAGCCGTTATTCCGGTTCTTGTTGTTCGGACTCAACCTGCGGTGGCCGTTGCCTGTTCGTTGATCAGCGAGTGCTCGCGAATCAGCGCCTCCGCCTGCTCCGGGGTCAATCCGCGCAGGCTACCAACGAACTGCTTGTTGTTGACAAAGAGTTTGATGTCGAACCCGGCTGCTTCTTCGCGCTCAGCCTCGGACCACCAATCGAAGAGGTTCTTCAAGAAGCTGAAGCCGGTAGCCTCGACCCGAAAGAGCGAAACTCCCTGTCCACGAATGTAGGCCAGTGGCTCACCGAAGTAGACACGTGCGTCACCGGTGGACTCGATCGCCGCCTTAATTTCGGCAAAGTGGTGTGGCACCGAGCGGAGTGTGAACAGACGTGCCCGGGCCATCGTCGGGACATCCCGCTTCGGCTGAACTGGCGACCACTTCTGCTTGCGCCAAAAGACATGCATGTTCACGACCCTTCCGAAACCGATTCGTGCCCGGTATCGGCTTCTGGCGCCATCGCGACCATGGCGAGAAGCCTCGTCGACCTTCTGATTGTACGCGAGCGAGCCGAGTGCGTCATGACCTGATTGTTGGAGTTCCGCATGGGGCCCCCGGCGAGGACTTCCCGGTTTTCCGGACGTGGGAATTGCGTTATCGACGCGCGGAAAACGCCTGGCGCCGCGCGTGCGACTGAAGCATCAGAGGGGAGAAGATGCCGTGGTAAACTAGGATGCTAGGCAGGTATCTCGATTCGGACGAATTTGCCGGCCCGTCCCGCGCAGAGAGCGGCGACCAGCGGACACCAAAGGAACCAATGTGAGTATTCAGCTCAAGCAACCTGAGCAGTTGCAAAAGATGCGCGATTCCGGGCGAATCGTCGCAGAGACGCTTGAAATTCTCCGCGATGCCGTGCGGCCTGGGATTACGACCGCCGAACTCGACCAGATTGCCGAGAAGAACATTCGCCGGTATGGCGCTATTCCTTCCTTCAAGAATTACCGTGGTTTCCCGGCTTCGACCTGCATCTCGGTTAACGAAGAGGTCGTCCACGGAATACCAGGGCCAAAGATGCTGCGAGAGGGCGACATCGTCAGTATAGATACCGGGGCGCGGCTTCGCGGTTATCACGGAGACGCCACTATTACTGTCGCGGTCGGTACGATCAGCCCGGAAGCCGAGCGATTGATTCGCGTCTGTCGCGAGTCGCTCGACGTTGGCATCGAAGCGGCGCAGGTTGGTCGTCGGCTGACCGATATCTCAGCCGTGATTCAGCAATACGTCGAGGGCGCGGGCTTCAGCGTCGTACGTGACCTCTACGGCCATGGTATCGGCAAGGCACTTCATGAGGAGCCGATGCTGCCACATTATGGTCCTCCGGGTCATGGACCGGTGCTGCGGTCTGGGATGGTCATCACCATTGAGCCAATGATCGTCGCCGGCAAACCTGCCACCAAGACGCTCAAGGACGATTGGACCGTGGTCACCCTCGACGGATCCTGGGCGGCTCAGTTCGAGCACACCGTTGCCATCACCGAAGACGGACCGAACGTGCTGACGCAGTTTCCGTAGCCGGTCGAACGGCATCCAGATCAAGCACAGGCGAGGCGCGGACAAACCGCGCCTTTTGCGATTAAACGCGGGGTCACGCCGATCGCGCTGAAATGAGCTGACATGTTCTGGCGTCAGTCGTCGATGTTGACCGGTTCGGGAATGACCTCGGGAATGACGACAGCGTCGTCAAAGCGCTTTGGTCGCCGTACCAGGCCGCTGGCGATCGCCAGCCCGGTGAGAATCATCGCGACGCCGATGACGGTGCGTACACCGAACGTCTCCCCGAGCAAGAGCCAGCCCCAGAAGACCCCGACGATTGGAATCAGATACGTCCCAAATGAAGCCGAGGTCGCTCCGATCTCGGAGATCAGCTTGTAATAGAGGATGTACGCGACGCCTGAACTGAGCGTGCCAAGCGCCAACCAGGCGCCGAGCCGTACGGGCGAGAGGTGCATGGCTCCTGGCTGCCCGAACAGGAACATGCCCGGAATCAGTATGAGAGCCGACAACATCATCTGCCCGGATGCGAGCACCAGGGGCTCACCGTGGAGAAAGCGCCGAGCGTAGGCGAACGCAATCCCATATCCCAGCGCCGCGACGAGAAGGGCGATCTCTCCCTGTGCCGAGCTCGAGCCTACCTGGAGAATGCTGCTGCCAGTCATGACCGCGATACCTGCGAAGCCCGCGATCAGTCCGGCGGCCTTGGCGGCGGAGAATCGCTCGGTCTGCATGACAACCGTGGCGAAAATCAGCGTGAAGAATGGTGTGGTCGCGTTGAGCACTGACGCCACGCTCGACGTGACATGTTGCTCGCTCCAGGCGATCAGCACTTGCGGCACGATGATGCCAACGAGCGACATGGTGACGATGTGCTTCCATATGTGGATATCGCGACTCAATCGTAGCCCGCGCGAGCGCATCATGGTGTAGAGGAAGACCGTACCGATCGTCAAGCGGCCAGCAACCAGCGTCACCGGGTCGATGCCGTCAACGGCAACCTTGATGAAGAGATAGGAGGATCCCCAGAGCAGGCCCAGAACGAGTAGCAGTGTGACGTGTATTGGTTTCATGGCGACCGTCTGTCCTGACCGTTTGGGGACGCACGTCGTCCGACGAGTGATCCAAAACCATACTTCCCCGCCGCAGACTGAGCTTGCACAGCTGCCACGACGATGTACATGTGCCTAGACCGGCTCGAGCGGCTGGTGTTGATTGTCTGGCAGCTTGACGTGGATCGCATCGTTCGGTCGGACCGTACCTCCCGTCAGCACGATGCCCATGACCCCTGCTTTGCGGATCAGGTTCCCCTGTTCATCCCGGTCCAACACGGCTTTCATCAGTCCACGTTGAATCGATTCGAGCTGCGAGCACGGATTTCGCAGTCCCGTGATTTGGATGGCGACGCTCGAGCCGACGCGCAGCACCGTGCCGGTGGGCAATCCAAGCAGGTCGACTCCCTCAGTGGTGATGTTCTCGCCCATCTGCCCGGCAGCAATGTCGAAACCTTTGGTGCGGAGCTCCTCGTGCAGCTCCGAGTGGATCAGGTGCACCTGGCGCAGATTCGGCTGGGTCGGATCGCTCGCCACGCGCGATCGATGCTGCACCGTCACTCCGGCATGCGCGTCGCGCTCAACGCCAATCCCGGCGATGAGTACGATCTCCTTCTGGTTGGGCTTGCTCATCGAATGTGTCGCGCTCTGGCTAACTGCCGTGACTCTTGCGCTCATCTCTCATCTCACTCCTTCACGTCTGCTCGCGTCATCATACCGGTGTCGCCTTCCATCGTCGATTTCGCAACTGACATCGCCTGCTATCCTGAATGGTTTGGCCCGTCACTTGCTTTGCTCAGCAATTCGGCTGTGAGGGAATCGTCCGGTGTGGCAGGCTTACCCACGACGATGCGTTTGTAGAAGATTTTCTCCGGAACCGGCACGGCCATCGAAACGTCCTAGCTACAGGTGACACACGATGGAGTGGATTCAGCCTATGACAACTCAGTCTCCAGCCGCGGTCAGCGAAGGTTAGCGCAACATGTTGTGTCCACGTTGCGGGTCGCGACAGCCGGTCGGATCGACACGCTGTGCCGGCTGCGGCACCCCATTTACTCGCCGTGAAGCGTCTCGGCGCCCAACCGGACGGCGTGGAAGCAAAGGCGGAACCGCCGCGGTCAGCTATCGGAATTACCAGCAAGGCTCGCGCGTACGCCGGTCGGTCATTGCGTGGCTGGCCGTCCTGAGCATCGTTATCGTCGCGGTTGTGGCGCTGGCAGCGTTCTTCTCGTCGACGGTGGTTCCGTCGTACGTCGGTCGGTCGGTGAACAACAGCCTGCAAGGCCAGATCATCTCCAGCGTGCCGAAGGTGACGCCGAATCCAACGGCAAGCTCCGGTGCGACTCAGATGGTCATCACCCAGCAGGAGATCAACGACGAGATCGCGAAGAACGCGGCCTCGTATGGGCCGCTCAGCAGCGTTTCGGTGCAAATCGACAACGGTCAGTTCATCGTCAATTTCGCGGCCTATGGCATGACTGGACGCTACCAGGGACATGTCGAGATGCAGAATGGCGAGCCAATTGTCACTGGTGGCCATATCACCGGCATGCTCGGTTGGTTCGTACCGACTTCTCAGGTCGAAGCGGCGTTCAATCGACAGATCGCCGCGGCGGTGCAGCAAGCTGGCGTTCAGGTGAGCTCGGTGGCGCTTCGACCCGGCGAGATGGTCCTGACGCTCACCTCCTGACCATGGAACTGGGTGATTGTTCGGCTTATGCGCGCATCTTTCGCGCGCCAGACGCAAGTGCCCGTGCGGCTCTCTCGACCTCCTCGGAGGTCGTTGGTCGCCCGATACTCAGCCGCACCGCCCCGATTGCATCGACTGGGTCGACTCCCATGGCGAGGAGAACCGGCGATGGCTCCGACTGCCCGGCATGACACGCGGACCCGGTCGATGCCGCGATCTCGGGCGTCGCGGCCAGGAGTTGGTTTCCGTCAATTCCCTGGAAGCGCAGGTTGAGCGTGTTCGGCAGGCGTTCGACGGGATGCCCTGAGAGGGTGATCATCCCTGGATCGACATGCAGCAGGTCGTGAAGCCTGTCTCGTAACATCCGCTGCCGCGATTCCTCGCCAGGCAGCGAGTTCGCCACAAGCTCGGCGGCGGTTCCCAACGCCACGATATAGGGCACGTTCTCGGTTCCGGCCCGCCGCCCACTTTCGTGGCCGGCCCCATGGATCAATGGCTCCACGTCGGTCCCGGAACGGATGTAGAGAGCGCCGATCCCTTTCGGGGCGTAGAGCTTGTGTCCGGCAATGGTGAGCATGTCGACGCCGAGTTCATCGACCAGCGTGGGAATCTTGCCGACGCTCTGCGAAGCGTCCGTGTGAAGTGGAATTCCGGCTTCGCGACAGATGGCCGCAATGGCGCCCAGCGGTTGAATCGTTCCGACCTCGTTGTTGGCGTGCATGATCGAGACGACGACGGTTTCTGGCGCAGTGCCGCTTTCAGGTCGTCAGGGTCAACCCGTCCCAGTCCATCGACCGGCAGATAGGTGACATCCGCACCGTGGCGCTCGAGAAACTGACAGGTGTTCAGGATAGCCGGGTGCTCGATGGCGCTGGTGATGATGTGCGGATGGGAAATCGGTGATGCCCAGACGCGACCAACGAGCGCCATATTGTCGCTCTCGCTGCCGCCTCCGGTGAAGACGACCTCGTGCGGATGACAGCCGAGCAGCATGGCGACCTGTTGCCGGGCTCGATCGACCGCTTCGGCTGTGATGTGGCCGTAGGGATGATCGCTTGATGGATTGCCAAAGTGACGTTCGAGGAACGGCAGCATTGCTTCGCGCACTTCGCCGGCCACTGGCGTGGTGGCGTTGTAATCGAGGTAGATCGGGGATTCAACCTGGTTCATTGCTGCTCGTTTCACTCATCGGCGTGGCGCGCATCGACTCTGTTCGGATGGTAGCATGATGCATTCACTGACGACTCGCTCGAAGGCTGGTTCGGAAGGGAACGACTCCGATGGAGATGCCACCGGCTGAACCGGTTGAGATCGTGAAGGCGCTTGTCGCGGCGCTCAATCGCGGCGACATCGATGAGGCGCTGCGCTACTGCTCCGACGAAATCGTCCTCTGGGCTCCTGGTCCGGATCTCACGGGTCAGCAGGTTAACGGCAAGGACGAATTGCGCTCGGTGCTCGAGTACTCCGAAGAATGCTGGCCGGACACCTGGACCTCAATCGACTCAATTGTTGGCTCGGATGAAAGAGTCGCGGTCGAGATGACCACCGTGGCGACGGAGCATGGCATTCGGCTCACCCATCCAATGGCCGCGTTCTACACCTTCAAAGACGGGCTTATTGTCGAGCAGCGTAGCTATTACGACCTGCGGGCGCTAGAGCAACGGCTGATCGACTGAGTCCATACCTGATCAGGTTTCCCCGATCAGATCGCGTGACATCTCGTGTAGCCAGATCTCGCGCTCGTCGTCTGCGCTCATCCACGCCGATCGTGGCGTCAGAACGACGTTTTCGAACCCGATAAGCGGACTGTCGGTGCTGAGCGGCTCGTAGGCGAACCTATCGAGTCCGGCTCCGCCAATCGCGCCCGCTCGAAGTGCTTTGAGGAGCGATCCCCCGTCGATCAGCCGTCCGTCCGCAACGTTGATCAGCAGTGCGTTCGGCTTCATCAATGCCAGTTCCGGTGCGTCGATCAGGCGAATCGTCTCGACCGTCGCTGGAAGATGCAAGCTGACGACGTCCGACTGGCGAAGCAGTTGATCGAACCGACGCCGTGCAACGGAAAGTCTGGCCTCCACGTCTTCCTTCGACTCAACGTCATGGTAGAGAACCCGCATGCCTAAACCGATTGCCCGGCTGGCCAATGCCTCGCCGCTCCGGCCCAAACCGATGACTCCCAACGTTTGACGAGCCAGCAGGACTGAGTGTGATTCGCCAGTCCACTCGCCACTCACGACGGCGGAATAGTCCATCAGCAGTGTTCGACGGAGCGCCAGGATCAGCAGGAGCGCCTGCTCGGCCGCACCAATAGCCGCGTATGAGGGGAGGGGCCGTACGCGTGCTCGTGGGTTGCCGGCCTTGATGGCCATCACGCGCCGATGCTCGTGCGGTTCCGGATCGATCATCAAGACCGATGGAATCTGGCCAATTCGAGCATCCGATACAAGCGACAGGCAGTTCCGTTCGGCGATCAGAAAATCGTGCGGGCCGTCGTCCGGCGGTTCGATAGTGGCGCCCGATAGTCGCCGTCTCAGCCCATCGGTAAGCCACGACGCTCCGGCGACAAACAGCCGCTGAGGGGTATCTCCACGCTGGAATTCAATGGTCGTGAGTGATGACGCCATCGAACCTTGCTAGATTCTTTGCTTAGCTCTCGACGACCGGAGCTTCGAGCTTTGGGAAGATCGGCCGTGGTTTATCTACGGTGGTGCCGGGCTGCAGCAAACCCCAGGCGAGTTCGTCGATCCAGGGTTTCTGCCCGATCGTCACTCCGAGTTGCTCGGCCATACGCAGGGAAGTCTCAGGCAAGAATGGCTGTAAGGCGGTCGCCACGATGCGAAGCGTCTCCGCCAGCGAGTAGAGGGCGGTGTCGAGCTTGGCGCGCGCATCATCATCGCCGCCCCGCTCGGCCTTTGCGAGCACCCAGGGAGAGGTCTCCTCGACGTAGCGGTTCGCGCGCACGACTGCATCCCAGATCGTCGCCAACGCCTGTTGTGGGTCGTAGTCCACAGACATCGATTGCTGGATTTGGCTGGTGATCTCTTCGGTGCCCAGCGAGTCCCCGTTGCCTTCCGGTGTTGGAATCTGGCCGCCGCGGTAGCGCTGGATCATGGAGACGGTTCGGTTGAGTAGGTTGCCGAGATCGTTGGCCAGGTCGGCGTTGTAGCGCCGCTCGAGTTTCTCGTTGGTGTAGTCGGCATCGCCAGTGGGCGGCACCTCGCGCAGCATCCAGTAGCGAACTGCTTCGGCACCATAGCGGTCGACTAGATCGGCCGGATCGACAACGTTCCCCAACGACTTGCTCATTTTCTCTCCGTCGATGGTGAGATAGCCGTGTACGAAGACGGTGGTCGGCAGTGGCTCACCGGCCGACAGCAGCATGCCCGGCCAATAGACGGCGTGGAAGCGCAAGATGCCCTTGCCGATGACGTGAACACGATCGGGATTCTCGGTCCAGTAGTGCTGATAGAGCTGCTGATCGAGACCGTAATCTAGCGCCGTAATGTAGTTGGCCAGCGCGTCGAACCAGACGTACATCACCTGATCCGGATCGCCGGGAACCTCGACGCCCCAACCACGGGCGCGTTGCCGCGAGCGGGACAAGCTGAAGTCTTCCAAACCGCGGGCGACGAACGACCGCACCTCGTTGCGACGTGTCTCCGGAATAACGCGGAGCTGTCCTGAATCGATAAGTTCAAGGAGTTTGTCACCATAGCGCGACAGACGGAAGAAGTAGTTCTCCTCCTCGACCAGTTCGGGTGGAATGTGGTGCTCGGGACAAAGCCCGTCGATCAATTCGTCCTCGGTATAGAACTGCTCGCAACGGACGCAGTAGAGTCCACTGTAGTGCTTCTTGTAGATGTCGCCGTTGGCGGCGCAGGCTATCCAAAGCTTGCGGGCGCCTTCAACGTGACGCTCTTCGACGGCGGTGCGAATGAAGTCGTCGTTCGAGATATCGAGTAGCTCGGTCAGACCGACGAAGCTTGCCGCGTTGCGCTCGACCAGATCGGCCGTCGGGATGCCCTCGCGTTCGGCGGCCAGCACGTTGGTCAGGCTGTTCTCATCCGTGCCGGTGAGGAAGCGGGTGTCGTCACCCATCAGGCGATGGAAGCGAGCAAAGGCATCGGTCTGCACGAACTCGAGCGCGTGGCCGATGTGTGGTCGTGCATTGACGTAAGGAATCGACGTCGTAATGTAGTAGCGTTTGCCGCTCGCGCTCGTGCTCAAAATCACCCTCGCTCATCACCTTGCCCAGAATCCCGGCAGTGAACCTCAATCAGTCGCGTCGAAGGCATGCCAGGAAAACGCCAGGATCGGAATCGTCCGATCCCGATCGTCAGTTCATATCATACGACGACGTAACAGGCCAGCAGTCGAGGGCAGACCATTGTGATACAGGCGTTCATTGCCCGGAGTGGCGAGTCTCAACCAGCCCAGTCCGCGGCTTCCATGGTCATCGAGAACGACACGGGAACTGTGAGTCATAGAAGTCGCACTGCTCAGCGGCGTGGCGAGGGTAACCGGTTCTTTTTAGGGCATCCGCGGCGCACAGCCCCAGTGCGAGACCGGCAACTCGTGCACGGGCCGCCAGGTTCGCCGCATCCGCAGTCAGGTCATCGCCCGACGCTGGGCGTGCGTGCGGCGATTTGGTCAAGATCAACACCGTCAAAGCTTCACCGCGCCATGACTATCCTTGGTCGGTACCGTGGCGGCGAGCGCTCTCCACCGGGGTTCCCCTCGAATTTCTTGTCAAAATTCCTTAAGGCGCGCCTCGGTGCGGCGCCAGCGATCGATGCGTGGATTGAGCACTCGAGCAGCCTCTTCCTCGATCACGACGGTCTCGCTATTTCGTCCTCCGGTGCGGCCGGTGACATAAACGCCGGGGTCGTTGATGAGCACCATGCCTGGCTGCAGCGCCGTCAGTTGCGAGCGGACGAGCCAGGGTGCCTCATAAACTGCCAGACCGATGCCGTGTCCGGTGCGGTGACGCAGCATGTTTCCGAATCCCAGCCGTTCCATTACCTTGCGGGCCGCCAGGTCGACGGATTCGGCTGTCGCACCCGGAACCATCGCTTCTCGAGCGGCGTCCTGCGCTTGAATGGTCGCCTCAATCCAACGGACCACGTCGCGCAACGGATCTCCCACAAAGAACGTCGAACCTGCACAAGCGTGGTAGCCAGCAACGCTCGCCGTGAATTCGACGATAACCGTGTCGCCGCGTGCCAGCTTGCGGGCACTGGTGGGTGCATGCGGGAAGGCCGCCCGAGTTCCGCTGCGAATGGCGCCCGTGATCGGTCGGGAGAGAGGATCGTATAGCTCACCCAGCTCGGCACGCATAATGGTGTCAACAACGGCGATTACCTCATGGATTGCATCTCGCTCGGGTGAGCCGCTCGTCAGGCGAGCGAAGAGTCGTTCAAGTGCCAGGTCGGCGAAGTCTGCGGCGCGCTGGATCAGATCGATCTCCGGCTGGCTCTTGATCATGCGCATTTCGGAGACGTAATCGGCGACCTCAGTCTCCTCGATTTCCGCCTTGATGCTTTCCCAATCGGGCACCGGGATTTCGTCGATAAGTAACGGACCGCCAGCCTCGCGTGCCATCCAAACGACCGGACTGGTCTCGGCAGGGAACTCGGCGTACCAGCGAACGTCACGAACCGATCCGCTTGCCGCGTATTCGGCTTCGAGATGTGGCACGAACAGCGCTACGCGCCGGTCTTTCCAGACGCAGGCCGCGATGGGTCGGTCAGTTGGGGAGAAGACCATTCCCGTCACATACCGTATGTTTTCAGGGTTGAAGATGAGCGCTGCGTGTTTGCCTTCCGCTTCCAGTCGCTCGGCAAGTCGATTGCTGACCTGCCGGTGAAATGCTTCTCCCAGGGCCATCAGGCTCTCCTCTATCCCTCTGTTTGGGCGGCAGCGGCGCACCCGGTGAATATTCCCGCACTGTTATTCTCACCTGATGGCGCCGAAAATGCTACTAAGAGTCATGGCTGACGGCTTTTTCAGCGTTCGATGAAACTCAACAAACCAGTTGCTGATTAGCCTGGACAAATCAGCAAGAAGCGGAGACAATAGACGTGACGGTCGGTCAAGTATCGTAGGGCCGACCACCATGAAATTGCACACCAGACTCATCTCCTCCTCACGTGCGGGGCAGCCGTCCACCAGCGGCTGCCTCGTGCGGTTTCGCGGATTTTTTCCTCTCGTAACGCTTTGTTGGCCGAGGCTGGCGGTTCTCGACCCCCTCGAGACATGCCGCGAAGCGCGTTTCTATCGTTTTAGATTGGGAAAATAGCGATCCAACCGGATACAATTGACGAGAACATCCGTAGGATGGCATCGCAGGTGCGACAGTACATCCGAAGGTCGGCCCGTCTACCGTCAGGCTCCGACCAGGCCTTCCATCTACGGAACTTTCTTTAGGAAGGTGCTCTGCATTCATGAGAGATCCATCGGGTCGCCAGCGACCCGACCGACCGACCGGTCAGCAGCCCAATAACAGGTCACGATTTCCAACCTGGATTATCTGGGTAGTGCTTGGCGGGTTTGCACTCTATTACGTCTATGTTCTCTTCTGGCCACACACGACTGCGCAGCTCTCCGTCCCGTACTCGGACTTCATCGTCCAGGTCAATGCGAACAACGTGAAGTCGGTGACGCTTGAGGGTCAGTCCGTCACGGGTACCTTCGACCAGGAGATGCAGCTCGCCGGGAATCAACTGTTGCCCGCGAATCAGACGCCACCTGCTGGCGTCGCGAGTAACAACATCTCGACGGGGACAGACTTCCAGACGACGATTCCCGAGAACACGCAATCGGACCTCACGACGCTCCTCCAGAGCCATAACGTGACGACCAATGTGAAGGTGTCTCAGGGCTCGATCTGGCCCACGTTGCTCCTGTTCGGTTTGCCGATTCTGTTTTTCGTCGGGATCATGTGGTTCTTTGGCCGCAATATGTCCCGTGGGCAGCAGAACATCTTCAGCTTTGGCCGTAGCAAGGCCAAGATGTACGATGCCGAGCGCCCGCGTGTCACCTTCGCCGACGTCGCGGGGGAGGAAGAGGCCAAGCACGAGTTGACCGAGGTAGTTGACTTCCTGAAAAACCCCGCCAAGTACCACAGCATCGGAGCGCGGCTTCCACGTGGCATCTTGCTGATCGGCCCTCCGGGCACCGGCAAGACGCTGCTGGCGCGAGCCGT
Organism: uncultured Chloroflexia bacterium; assembly: GCA_963782955.1. GTDB lineage: Bacteria > Chloroflexota > Chloroflexia > Thermomicrobiales > Thermomicrobiaceae > CALAGB01. The sequence continues at coordinate 856,034 of CAWALJ010000008.1, forward strand.
GGCTGGCGAAGCGGGCGTCCCATTCTTCAGCGTCAGTGCGTCCGAGTTCGTTGAGATGTTCGTTGGCGTTGGCGCGAGCCGCGTGCGCGATCTCTTCGAACGGGCCAAGACTTCGTCGCCATCGATCGTCTTCGTCGATGAGCTTGACGCGGTCGGTCGTCAGCGCTTTGCGGGTGTTGGCGGGGGCAATGATGAGCGCGAGCAGACGTTGAACCAGTTGCTGGTCGAGATGGATGGTTTTGACGCCCATCAGAACGTCATCGTGATCGCGGCCACCAACCGTCCCGATGTGCTGGACCCCGCGTTGTTGCGACCTGGCCGATTCGACCGGCAGGTGACCGTTGGTCTACCGGATCGCCGTGGACGCGAGGCGATCTTGAAGATTCACAGTCGTGGCATTCCCATCTCGTCGAACGTCAACCTTGATACCATCGCGGCGGCCACACCAGGCTTCTCGGGAGCTGATCTGGCCAACCTCGTCAATGAAGCCGCGCTGCTTGCCGCGCGCAAGGACAAGAAAGTCGTCGAGCGTTCGGACTTTGATGAGGCGATCGATAAGATCGTGCTCGGCACCGAGCGAGCCTTTGTGATGAGCGAGCACGACAAACAGGTCGTGGCCTATCACGAGGGTGGACACGCCATCGTTGCCTACTTCTCTGAGGGTGCGGACCCGTTACGCAAGGTCAGCATCGTGCCGCGCGGGCGTGCTCTGGGCGTGACGGTGCAGTCGCCGAGCGAGGATCGTTTCAACTACAGCCAGCATTATCTAAAAGGCCGGCTCGCGGTCATGATGGGCGGCCGGGTAGCCGAACAGATCGTGTTCCAGGAAGTGACCACCGGCGCGCAGAACGATCTCAAAGAGGCAACCTCGCTTGCCAAGCGCATGGTCGGTCTGTGGGGCATGAGCTCCGAGGTTGGTCCGGTCTATCTCGGCACTGGCGAAGAGCACGTCTTCCTCGGCCGAGAGATGGGGCAGGACCGCGATATCAGTGACGAGCTACTCGAACGGTCCGACCGAGCGATCAACGCCTTCGTAAACGAAGGTATGGATCGGGCTCGCGAGATCCTCACGAACCATCGTGACAAGCTGGATAAGCTTGCCGAGGCGCTGATCACTGACGAAACGGTCGACTCCGATCGGATCGCCGAGATTCTGGGTGTTCCAGCTGTTCCCGCGGCGGCCCCAATGGGCGGAAGCGACGGAGATGGCGCGTAGCTCGACCTCGCTCAGAAGCAAGCTCGTGATTACGAATTATCTCCGTGACTCCGGATCATCGCGATCCGGAGTCGCTTTCCGTTACGCCGGATGTGTCGGGCGACCCGCAGTTCGCGTTTCTATGAACTATCTGTTGAGGAGGTTCGGCCGATGAACGCGAACTCGTCGGATAAGAATCTGAGCCCGTGGTTCGTCGGTATTGTCGCGCTGTTCGTCACCTGTCTTATCACCGCGAACATCGTCGCGGTCAAGCTTGTGGATGTGGGCGGCATCGTCGTTCCGGCCGGAACGATCACGCTCTTTCCGCTCAGCTACATCATCGGGGACGTGCTTACCGAGGTATATGGATACGGCCGTGCTCGTCAAGTGATTTGGCTTGGCTTCGCCTGCAACGTCATCGCGGTCATCGCCATCTACCTGACACAGCTCCTCCCGGCCGCTGCCTTCTGGGACGGTCAGCAGGCATATGAGCGTATTCTCGGCTACGTACCGCGACTGCTTCTCGGTTCCTTCGCCGCCTACCTGATTGGGGAGTTTGCCAACGCGTACGTGTTGGCTCGACTGAAGGTAATCACCAGAGGTCGTTGGCTCTGGACGCGTACCATGAGTTCGACCATCGTCGGCCAGGGATTCGATTCGCTGATCTTCGTCACAATCGCGTTCGCCGGAACGGTAACGGGGCACGAACTGGTGCGCACCATTGTAACGGCTTGGCTGGTCAAGTCTGGCTATGAAGCAGCAGTGACACCAGTGACGTATTTGGTAGTTAATTTCTTGAAGCGGACCGAAGGGGTCGACACATTTGACTCGTCGACCGACTTCTCTCCGATGCGCTTTAGCTAACGCGCGAGCGACTGCCAATTGATCGCACTGATAAGGGAGGCTGGCATGGTATTATTCCGCCGGGCTCCCAAGTTGAGCCGATACGGTTGCGCGTGCACAACGTCAGTAAATCGAACCTGACGACGTGTTCTGGGTCGTAGTTTGAGAAAGGGGCACGACCATGGGTCTCGGCGACGTGATCTCTCGCAAGATCGCGTTCGTATTTCCTGGGCAGGGCAGTCAGTATGTGGGCATGGGCAAGAGTCTCTACGAGGTATCCGCGGCTGCTCGGAGAGTTTTTCACCAGGCAGACGAGATTCTCGGATTCCCGCTCTCATCCATGTGTTTTGACGGCCCGGACGAGGAACTGAACGACACGATCAACGCACAACCGGCGATTCTCACGGTGAGTCTTGCGTATCTTGAGGCATTGCGCGAGCGCTGGCACGATCTTGGTTCGTCCGTCGCTCCAGTGGTCGTCGCCGGGCATAGCCTCGGCGAGTTCACCGCGTTGGTGGCGGCTGGAGTGCTCGATTTTTCCGATGCGTTGCAGCTTGTGCGCGAGCGCGGCCGTCTGATGAAAGAGAGTGGCGACCTCTTCCCAGGCGGAATGGCCGCGGTTATCGGGCTCGAACGGAGTGTGCTCGAAGCGGTCTGTGCCGAAGCCGGTGAAGTCGGAATCGTCGTTCTCGCCAACGACAACTGCCCGGGGCAGTCCGTGATTTCCGGTGAGAACGCGGCCCTCGAGCGCGCGATGGCGCTGGCGAAAGAGCGCGGCGCTCGTCGCGTGGTTCGCCTCGGTATTTCGATCGCGTCGCATTCGCCATTGATGGAGCGAGCCGGTCAGCAGTTTGCCGAGCTTGCTTCACGTATTCATCTGCACGAGCCGAGTGTTCCGATCATTGCGAACATTACCGGTCAGATGGTGGTGACGGCCGAGGACATTCGCAAAGAGATTGCACAACACGTTATCCGTCCGGTTCAGTGGACTGAGTCGGTGCGTGAGATGGTCAACGGCGGGGTAAGCACGTTCTTGGAGGTCGGACCCGGCAACGTACTCGGCGGGTTGATTCGACGTATTAAGAGCGATGTTGAGGTAGTCACGGTCAAAGACTTTGGTATCAGTGGCTAGCACCACGCTGGGATAGTTGGAGGGTAGATCGTGCAGCGTGTCGTGGTGACCGGCATGGGCGCCGTGACTCCCATCGGCAATAGCGCGCCGGAATTCTGGGACAACCTGGTGGCTGGTGTCTCAGGTATTGATCGAATCACGTCTTTCGATCCGTCAGATCTGGAAGTCCAGATCGCGGCGGAGGTCAAAGGGTTCGATCCTAAGAACTACATGGATTTCAAAGCGGCGCGGCGTATGGATCGCTATTCGCAGTTGGCGGTCGCGGCCGCGGGCGAGGCGATTAAAGACGCAGCACTGACTATCAACGAGGACAACACCTACCGGGTCGGTGTGATGATGAACACCGGCGGCGGCGGGATTCAGACGCTGACGCGGGAAGTTCGAGTTCACTATAGCAAGGGGCCGAACCGCGTCAGTCCGTTCTTCATTCCGATGTTCGCGCCCAATATGGCCGCCTGCCAGGTGTCGATCAACTACGGCGTTCAGGGGCCAGTCATGGCCTCGGTCGCGGCCTGTGCCGCGGGCGCCCAGGCGTTTGTCGATGCCTGGCGCATGCTCAGGCTCGGTGAAGTTGACGTAATGATTACCGGCGGTACCGAGGCGGGCCTCGACCCAGTTGCGGTAGCGGCGTTCGGCAACATGGGCGCCCTTTCGAAGCGTAACGATGAGCCGCAGCGTGCTAGTCGTCCATTTGACAACGATCGAGACGGTTTCGTCTTTGGCGAAGGCTCTGCCGTCCTGATTCTCGAAACCGAAGAGCACGCACTCAAGCGTGGAGCACGAATCTACTGCGAACTGGTGGGCGGTGCCGTGACGGCGGATGCCTTCCACATCAGCGCTCCGTTGCCGGGTGGTCTCGGTGCAGCCCGTGCAATGAAGCACGCGCTGGACTTGGCGGAGATCTTGCCGTCGGATCTCGATTACATCTGCGCTCACGGAACGAGCACGCCGCTCAATGACGTGTCGGAGACGGATGCGATTAAGTCGGTCTTCGGAGAGGCTGCCTACAAAGTTGCCATCAGCTCTCCGAAGAGCATGATCGGGCATCTGGTCGGTGCGGCCGGTGCGGTGTCGGGTGTGGTGTGCGCCTACAGCATTCGAGACGGGATCATCCCACCGACTATTAACCTTGACAATCCGGACCCGGCTTGCGATCTGGACTACGTGCCGCATCAGCCTCGAGAGATGACCGTGGACACCGCCATGGCAAACGCCTTTGGGTTCGGTGGTCAGAACGCGGTCGCAATTTTCAGACGATACGAAGGATAAATACTCATCGTCCTTTGCTGGTTTCACCGCATAGGGGTGTGACATGGATACCGAGAAGAAACTCGATTGCGTCGTCGTGCGTCCCGACTCGACCCATGACGGCAAACAGGGCTTCTCCTATTTCACGGGAATTTCCAGAGAATCGGCCGGTTCAACCAACATCTGCATGCACTTGCTGTCGATCCCGCCGGGCGGACGCGCCAAGCCTCATTTTCACGAAGATCATGAGACGACGATCTACGTCATCTCTGGCAGAACAGGTATGTGGTATGGCGAGGGATTGAAGCAGTACCTCACGATGGGTGCTGGGGAGTTCCTCTACATTCCGGCTGGAATGCCACACCTTCCGGCGAACTTGAGCGATACGGAGCCGTGCGTTGCCGTGTTGGCCCGTACGGATCCGAGCGAGCAGGAGAGCGTGGTCGTGCTGGATATCGAGCCGCCAAGCGAGATTGCTGGCGTCCAGTCCTAGTCGCGCACGATCGCTACAAATGAACATCGACGGCACAGCGGATCGCAGTCGCGGTCCGCTTGTTTTGTCAGATTTCGCTCACGTCGATGACTGAGTTCAGGAGAGCGCTGATCAGTTGTCGCGTCTAACCGCTCGCCTGAGTCGGTTCGTCGCCAGCCTTCGGAGGTTTTCGGGGGTGATCTGCAGCGACTGGATCACGTCGTCCTTCTCAGCGACGACGCGTTCCAGATGTCGTGCGTACTCGGCGGTCTCACTGTAGATGCGTTCGAGGTGGTGGACGTAGCTGTCACGAGGATCATCCATCTGGTTTCGAAGCTTCACGGGGTTGCGACACCACCGACGCCAGCGGCTGAGCCACCACTTCCCAGGTGTGCCGCTGCGCCAGATCCGCGAGCTGCTGTCGAAAGATCGCCTGCTTCATCGGGGTGAGGGCATCGAGGATAGCCCGAGCCACGGCGTCAACATCCCCCGCAGGGACGGTAATGCCAATTGACTCCCGCTCGACGACGTCGGCCAGTACGTCGCCCGATGTCGCGACCAATGGTAATCTGCACCAGATGTTGTCGAGGAACCGCGTGCGATAGGCGAAGCGGGATTCGAGTGACTCCAGATGAAGGGACAGCCCCAGATCAGCCTGAAGCAGCCAGTTCTGCCGCTGGTCGTACGGAACCCAATCGTTGAAAAAGACGTAGCGGTCGAGCAGTCCCAGATCGTCGGCTAACTTGTGTGCATCCTCGACGACGCGCATTCGCGCGACATCCGCCACTGGACTGCGTACGCCCATGAAGACAAGCCGTGCCCGCGGTTCGTGCTCCACGACTCTGACCATGGAACGAATCGCCGTGAATGGATCGAGCCAGTTCCAGAGTCCGCCATTCCATAGGACGAGCTTCGCATCCGGCCCAACGCCGCTGATTCGTTCACGTGGCCCTCGATCGCTCATCTCCGGTTGAACTGACGGGAGTCCAAAGGGAACCACTTCAATCAGTGATCGCAAAGCAGGGTCTGCTTGAGCGTGCGCGAGGTCGAGGCGCCCGGCGGCGGCTAACGCGCCAAGCCAGAAGTCACGCTGGCGCTCTGATGCGCACATGAATGCGTCGCCAAGGCGGAGCAGTCGGTTCAAAATCGCCACATCGTCTTTGCGATTTGGCTCACCAACCTCTGGATCGACTCGTGCATGCTCCAGTTTCTCGAGAATCCAGGGTGCGTAGAAATCGACAATCAAGAATCGATCGTGAAGCACCGACTCGTGGACGTACAGGTAGGGGATGTGCTGTGCAACGATGACCTCGTGCTCCTCGACGAGTTTGGCCAGGAGGTGACCGCGTTCGTCATCAGTGTCTGCACGATAGCTTCGCAGTGTAACGCCGTCTGGAGGATCGAGCGTGACCTCATTGGGTGTCGCCAGCGTTACCGGCTGCGAACGGCCAATAACCCGCGCGAGATTCCAGTAGCGGATACCGGTTCCGGCCATGCGGGTCCCGATGGTGTCAGATGCAATCAGCAGGACCGCCGGTGCGTCATGGACCTCGCTCATGGTTCGGCAATCTTGAATGTCATGGCCCCGCCGTCTTGACTACAATCATTCCCTTCATCCAGGCATAGTATCGACTGTGGTAGTAATACGTTCCGGGCGCGTCGAACTCGTGACTGAAGATCTGTCCGTGAACGAGGTCGCCGCTCTCCCAACTGCCGTCGTCTGCCGTCACCGAGTTGGTTCGCTGCCCCACCACCGTCCAGACTACCTTGGTTCCTGCCGTGACCGTGAGCGTTGCCGGACTGTAGTAGAAATCTCCCAACTCGACGGTAGCTGGAGCGACGGGCGTGGAAAGCTGCTGATAGCGCCAGGTATGGTAGTGCTGGCCGATGTTTCCCATCTCGACGCGCCAGTTTGCCGGATTCGAAGGAGTGTAGGTCAGGATGCGCCGTTCGAACGGCTGCACCATGATCCAGGTCGGCTGGCCCCCAAGGTTGACGTGACACCAGAAGGCCTCGCCGATTGGATAGCCGAGCACGAAAACCCATTGAAACAGTGGTGACGCCTGGACGAGATCGCCGTTCTGGTAGACGGGTCCCGACTGCGTCATGAAGTCCCAGAAGGCGCTGGGAATGTTGTAGCCGATCGTCTGGTTATCGCCGCCCGTGTAGCTCACGTAATGACCGGCCACCGCTCCTGAATCGGAGGCGTCTCCGCTGTATGTCGACGTTCCTTGCGGCGTCAGACTGGTGGTGATGGGTTGGCCGGTGAGATCCGCGGCTCCGTGGTCGATCCACGTGCCGAGGTCGGCGTAGGTCGGGAACGTATTGGTCGGATCGCCCGCGACCGGCACGCGCGCTGGCTGCCCTGTATCTTCATACGTGTCGTCACCCAGTTGCAGTCGACCCGAGATCAGTTCACGCGTCAGCAGACCACTGGTGACGTACCAGGGCGACGACGGATCATCTTGAGGATTGGTGATCTCCATGCGGCCTTTGTCGAAATACTGAACGACGCGTATGCCGCCAGGCGAATTGGTGTACGACTCGACCGAGGGGTTTGCCGATAGCTGATTGCCCCACAGCCAGCTTCGCTGTATACCATCTGCCGCCACTGGGAGATCGGTCCGCTGCCAGAGCGTGAGAAAAGCGCTGCTCGCTGGCACTTCGGCGTTGGCCACGGCGGTCGCGAGCAGGGAGAGGACCAGGAAGAACGTGGAAAGGATCGTGGCGCGTCGCATTCTGCGTCCGATCACGAATCACCAGCCATGCCGACTCGTCATCAGGAGAACGCTCGTCACCCTCATTGGTAGTGGACAGTCACCGATTGGATCAGGAAGAAGGGCGGCTGTGCGAGCGCGCCCTCCGTTGCAGTGTTGCTGATGGTGAGAACGTTGGTTCCTTGCTTGATCAGCGATACATCTGGCACGAGCAGCCCGTAGCTGCCCCAGGCCGCGTTGGGGAATGGGCTATCGCCCTGGTAAATGACTCCGCCATTTAGCTCGATCCGAATCGGTGCTTTCGCTTCTAGATTGTCGTCGTAGCCCATGAACTCGATTACCATTCTCGGTACTTGCGCGTCCGAGGCGACCGCGAACCGCGCGGACCCAGTGCTGAAATTCGTTTGCTGGCTGAAGAACGCCGCCGTTCCTGCCGGGGCGGTTTGCACTGGCGCCTGGTTTCCAAGACTCAACGCTCCTTCGAATTGAGCGCCAGACAGATGAACGGATCTTCATCCCACCACATATGACACGAATTTGTCGAACGGCAACATCACGCCAGCCTGCGGCGTACTCGGGTTCGCCGTGGGGCTCGGCTTCGGTGTCGGAGTTGGCGCCACAGTCGGCGTCGGCGTGGGTACCGGCGTCGGCGTCGCGGTGGGCTTCGGCGTCGGTGTTGGGGTGGGCACCGGTGTCGGCGTCGGCGTCGCGGTGGGCTTCGGCGTCGGTGTTGGCGACGGCGTTGGTTTTGTCGTTGGTGTTGGCGACGGGTTTGCCGTTGGACTGGCGACCACCGCCGGCACGGTCGGCGTCGCCGGGTTATTGGAGTTGTTACGCATAGCCAGGATGGCGATGGCGCCGAGTCCGAGGATGATGAGCAGCGCAGCCACCAAAATCAGTGGCCATGACGGATTGGAACCATCCGACACGGCTCGCCGTCGTGGCGGAAGGTTACCCGCTCCACCCCCTCCCGCTCGTGCTGGTCGACGAACGACGCCGGGCGCAACCGCCGCCATGATGCGCGTAGATTCATCGGACGATGGCGTTCGATCGAGCGCGGCTTCCATCTCTTCGGCACTCTGGAATCGATCTTCGGGATTCTTGGCAAGCGCGCGCAGAATGACCATCTCAAGAGGAACGGGAATCGACGGATTGAAATCGCGTGGGCGGGGCGGCACGTCATTGACGTGCTGATACATGACCTGAACCGGATTGTCACCGGCAAACGGCAGACGTGCTGTGAGCATCTCGAACAAGATCACGCCTGCTGAGTAAAGATCCGCAGCGGCGGTAACAACTCCTCCGCTGGCCTGTTCCGGTGCCATGTAGGCAGCAGTTCCGAGCGCCATGCCCGTATCGGTCAGCCCCGCGTCAACGCTTCCGCGGGCGATGCCAAAATCGCTGAGTTTGGCCTGGCCGTTGCTGGATAGCAGCACGTTCTGCGGCTTGACGTCTCGATGGACGATTCCTGCCCGGTGAATCGCGCCGAGTCCACGCAAGATCTCTCGAATCAACCGGGTGGATTCCGCCACTGGCAGCGGGGCTTGCTCGCGAATCAGGTGTTTGAGATCGTTGCCGTCGACCCACTCCATGGTGATGAAGAGCGTGTTGCCATCACGACCGTAGTCGAAGACGTTCACGATGTTCGGATGAGATACTGCAGCCGCGGCGCGTGCCTCGCGTTCGAAGCGCGCCACGAAGCGTTGATCCCGGGCGAAATGCTCGCGCAGGATCTTGACTGCTACCTGCCGCTGGAGTGATGTGTCAGTTGCCAGGTAGGTTTCCGAGAAACTGCCTTCGCCGATACGCGACGTGAGGCGATATCGACCGGCAAGTACGTGTGGCAACGCGAGGGACACAAAACCTCCTTGAAACCGGGACGCTGGCAACCAGCGTCGTTTTCCTGAGCGATTGTACGGGTTTTCGGGGTTCAGGGTCGAATTATCCTGCACGCGACCGATCCGGGTTCGCGCTGGTCCCTGCGTTTGCCGCTGGAGCTAAGTCCGTGCGCGAGTGCGCGCCGATCGGTCGTGAAGCAGATGAGGGGCTGTCGTTCAACCCCTCATCTCGATATGCTTGGAAGGCGAGATCACGTCCTTGACTCTGAGTCAGCGAATGACTGGACTCGCTCAAGGAGTTCTGCTATCCTTGACGTTCATAATGTACGTACATCCTGGATCGGGGAGTCTGCCGTGACACCGGTCGTCGCGTTTTTCAATCAGAAGGGTGGCACCGCCAAGACCACCAGCACGCTGAATACCGGGGCGGCGCTGATCGAGCGCGGACGCCGGGTTCTGGCGATCGATCTTGATCCGCAGGCCAGTCTCACGATGGCGCTCGGCGTTGATGTGACGGCGCTCGATCTGTCGGTCTATGATCTGCTGGCCGACGAGGCTCTGCCGCTGTCGGAGGTGGTACTGCAGACTGGCATTGAGGGTCTTGACCTGGTGCCCAGTCATCCGGATCTGGCCGCCGCCGAGCTCGAGCTGCTCAACGTGCTCGAGCGAGAACGGCGACTCGACGAAAAGCTCAGGGCCGCTCAGCCCATGGCCTATGATTTCGTGCTGATCGACAGCCCGCCTGCCCTGAATATCCTCAGCATCAACATCTTGGTTGCGTCTTCGGCGCTGGTCATTCCGATCGAACCCCATCCGTTATCACTGATGGTGCTGCGCCGTCTTTTCGAGACGGTCGATCGAGTGCGCAAGCTGAACCCGCGACTGGAAGTCATCGGGTTTTTGCCGACGAAGGTGCATCACTCATCGCGCCTGGCGGCCGACATGATTGAGACTTTGAAGGAGCGGTTCCCAGAACTGCCGTTGCTGCCGGTCGTGCCGCTTTCAGTCAAGAGTGCTGAGTCGATCGCGGAAAATTCGTCTATTCTGCAGTACATGCCACGTTCGTCGATATCGGCGGCCTATCGCGAAGTCGCGGCGTTTGTCGAGCGTCGGGTTGGGAGCGTAGCCAGTGTCTGAGACAACCACTCGCCCAGCGCGTCGCCGTCGCTTCACCGTCGATTCGCTCTTCGTCGACACGACACCGCGCGCGGCGGGCGTCTCTGATATGCCGAACGCGAAGGAAATCCAGCTTAGCCGGATCAGTGCGGATCCGTCACAGCCGCGCCAAACCTTTGACGACGAGCGGTTGGAAGAGTTGGCCGAGTCGATGCGTCTCGAAGGCGTGCTGCAGCCGATCGCGGTGCGCTACGAAGGTGACGACGACCGCTACATCATCATTCACGGTGAGCGGCGCTGGCGTGCTGCGCGACTCGCGGGGCTGGAATCGATCCCCGCTATCGTTCGAGACGTGCCCGAAGAGCGGCGGCTCATTCAGCAATTAATGGAGAACGTCGTCCGCGAGGACCTGAACGCTATCGATCGCGCGGCGGCTCTTCGCGCGCTGAAAAGCCAGATGCACGACGCTCCCTGGGAGCAGGTGGCCGAAGCGGTAGGCATTCGCCGTAGTCGACTGTTTCAGCTGCTGGGTACGGAGAAGTTGCCCGACAGCGTGCAGCAAGAGCTTCGTGCGGGTCGGCTTTCGGAAAAGCAGAGTCGGGTGCTGCAAGGCTTGCCGGAAACGGCGCAGGAGGTCTTGGCGCGTCTGATTCTTGACGATGGATTGCCGCAGGCATCGGCACAGCGCCTGGCGCGCGCGGTCCGCGCGGATCCGTCGTTTGCCGACCTCGATGAGCCGGAAGTCGGTCGACGCTTCTCTGCCATGTGTGACGCAATCGATGCGTCGACACAGAAAGCGAAACAGCGCTCCGTTGGCGTTGATCATTCGGCTGGATTCCGGCAACTTTTGGGCGAAGCGGATCTCGAAAAGCTGGATGCCGCGGTCAACTGGACAAACGCATCAGTTGGGCGCCTTGAAGACCAGATTCTCACTCTGGCCAGGACACTGCGATCCTATCAATCCGCTGACGTTGGGCGAGAAGAGCGCAAGCAGGTCAACGAGCGCTTGCGGTCGCTGCAGCAAGTAATCGACGAGGTTGTCAAGAGCTCGCGGCGAAGCTGATCTACGACCTGCTCTCGTCGTTCAATTCCGACAATAAGTTCGGATACACGGCATCGAACAGGAACCACGTATCCGGATCCACGTCGATTCGCGCGATCAAGAGCGCGACTTGCAGTTCCTGCAGCGCGCGCTCGAACCGCGATCGTGCATCCGGTAGGTGAAATCCCGCATCCATCCGCAATTCACCGTTGGTGATCGGCCGCAGCCGGATGATCTCGAGCAGCTTGCGAGCGTCCCGGCTGAGATCGTCCGGCCCTTTGCGCTGTGTCCGGTAGAGGCGTCGTAGGTGGTCGATGGTGCACAGCATCGCTCGTCCGCCGGTGAGCTTACCGTAGAAAATCTCGTCGGGGTGAGTCATCGGCAACTCGTTCTTGAGGCGCCAGACGAGCCCTGTCCGCTCACCGAATCCACGATCGCCCGGCTGTTTGTCCGGTGCGTCCACCACGTCCCACAGGGCCGGCAACGCGTCTCGCTTCGCGCGTTTTGACGGAGCGAAGATCAGGCTGACTCCAACTTCACGCACGTATTCGAGAGCATCGTCGACGGTGCGCACCCAGCGGGTGCCGGAACGCGCAACGTCAGTCGAGGGCGTCGAGGGCATCTTCGAATGCGTCCAGCGTTCGCTCGACGTCGTCGGTGTCATGGGCGAGTGACACGTAGAACTTTTCGCCGGGATTGACCATCAATCCACGATCAACACACAGCAAACCGAATTTGCGGCTTCTGGCGCGGTCGCTCGACAGCACGCCGGGATAATCGGTGACCGTCTCGCTGGTGAAGAAGACCTGGAACAGCGGCCCGTCACCGGATACATCAGCCTCGATACCGCGTTCGGAGAGTAGCTCGCGCAATCCACCTTTGATGCGTTCGGTCGTTCCATAGAGACGATCGTAGACACCGTCGCCACGCAGAATTTCCAGTGTCGCCAATCCAGCTACGGCGGCAATTGGATTGCCATTGAGCGTGCCACCCAGATGAGCCACCGGCAGGTCGCCTCGTCGATCTCGATCGGTTACGGCCATAATCTCGTGCGGACCAGCAATCGCCGCCATCGGATAGCCGCCACTTACAGCTTTACCGAATGCGGCAATATCTGGCACCACTCCGTAATGCTCTTGCGCGCCACCGTAGGCGAGGCGGAATCCGGTGACAACCTCGTCGAAGATGAGCAAAACGTCGTTCTGTCGGGAGATGTCGCGCAACTCGGCCAAGAAGCCAGGAGCGGGGATCAGCGATCGCTGAAGCGGCTCGCAGATAATGGCCGCCAGTTCGCTCGCATGCTCCTGAACGATGGAACGTGTTAGCTCCACATCGTTCCAGCGTGAAATCAGCACCTCCGCTTCGACCTCACGAGGGATTCCGGCTGAATCCGGGATCGGTGTTGGGTAAGAGGTCTGTCGCGTCGCATGGGCGCTCATCATGGCGTAGTCGTTTACGCCGTGAAAACCGCCTTCGAATTTCAGAATCTTGGGCTTGCCCGTATAGGTGCGCGCGATGCGCATAGCGTGGAACGTTGCCTCGGTTCCGGTACTGACGAACCGAACCTCTTCCGCGCAGGGCACCGCCTCGACGATGCGTTCGCCTAGCTCGATCACCGGCTCGTTGAGTGTGTAGTAGGTCGAGCCGAGCGCGGCCTGCCGCTGGACGGCCTCAACCACCGCCGGATGCGCATGGCCGACAAGTAATGGGCCTGATCCCATCAGATAGTCGACGAACTCGCGTCCATCGACGTCGTAGACTTTGCTCCCTTGAGCGCGCGCAATGACCACCGCTTGGTCATCCGGCAGCCTGAACGCCCCCAGCGTTCCTCCCAGCGCGTCCGACGCACGCTTCAGCATCGCTTCCTGGCGACTCGATCGAGGCTCCACGGAATCTTCCTCCGAATCCGATCAGGACCAGTATCGGTTGATGAGAGCGGTTGACCCTATCGATCGGAGCTCGTCACCAGGGCTTCGGAGTCTTCCCCGTTGGCGGTGCCGTTGAGCGTCCGCGGTGGAATCGACCAGTTCTCGATCGATTTGATGATACGCGGAATCACGAAGGTGCGCGCGCGCAGCACGCCGGGAATGCGGTTGAGTCGCTGAGTCACGATGGAGTAGAGAGAGTCGACCGAGTGTGCGTAGAGTTGCAAGCTGATGTCGCGATCGCCAGTGGTGAGACCGACGTAGGTCACCTCAGGAAAGGTGGACACGTGGTCGGCCACTTCCTGGACTCGGCCAAGCTCCACCTCCAGAAAGACGTCGGCGGTCACCGTATAGCCAAGTGATTCCGGGCTCACGAGCGCGACCAGCCGGATTACCTGATCCTGCACCAATCGATCGATCCGTGCTCGAACCGTCCGTTCCGCGACACCGACGCGTCGCGCAATCTCCGCGCTTGGCGTCCGGCTGTCTTGTTGGAGGCAGGCAATGATCGCGTGGTCAATATCGTCGATCAGTCTGGCCATATGAGCGGACTCCTCGCGTGAGTTCGACTTTGGTCATCGGGTCAACGCATTGTAAACGAGGTTGCGTCAACTTGTGAAGAGGGGAGCGCGTAACGTCGTGAATCGGGCCAGAATGCCCCGACATTTCGCTGGAAGAAGAGGAAACCCGGAAATCAACGATGTTTCTGGCATCGGGGAACCTTGGTCGAAGTTGGGATGGCGCTCATGGTTGACGCGGCGTAAGGGTTCCGCGGACTATTCGTCTTCGAGTGCCGGAATGGTGAATCGAATACGAGTTCCACCGTCCTCGGCCCGTTCGGCCACGATTGTGCCGCCGTGAGCCTCGACCAGATTCTTAGCCAGATACAGGCCTACCCCCATGCCTTCGATGCGACTGCGCTGGCTTTCGGCGCCGCGTCGGAAGCGCTCGAAGACGAACGGCAGATCCTCGTCAGAGATTCCCGGGCCGTGATCGCGCACGGTGATCTGAACCATATCGGCGACGCGTCTCGCGTCGACTTCGACCGGTGAGCCGGAGGGCGTGTATTTGATTGCGTTCCGTAACAGGTTCAGCAGGATCTGATCGACGCTCGTCTCGTCGGCATCGGCGAAGAGGTTCGGCTCGACCGTCATACTGAAGGTGCGCTCCGGCGCGGTTTCCTGCGCGATGTGGATCGCGTGCTGAACCAACAGGCGAATATGCAATGGCTCGGTCTCGAGCGTGTATCGTCCGGCGCGAATGTTCGCCAACTGAACCATGTTCTCGATGATGAACTGCAGCCTCTCGCCCTCTCGTTCGATGTCCGCCAGCATGGCATCTTCCGCCGCGGCGTCAAGACCCTCGCGATCGTTGCGGATCATGTAGGCGCCACCACGGATGGTCGTGAGGGGAGTGCGTAGTTCATGCGATACGAGCGACAGGAAATCATCCTTGATCTGCTCTGCATCACGGATCTGCGTATAGTCCTGGAACACCGCGACCGCCGCGACGACTTTACCTGTGTCGTCGATCATCGGCGCGCCGTTGACCAGAAGGGTGATGCGCCGTCCGTCAGGTCGCTCCAACGTTAACTCGGAACGCGTCAACACCTCGCCCTGTCTCAGCGCTCGCACCATCGGAATATCGGGTCCCAGCAGTGGGCTGCCTTCCAGATCGAACCGGGGGTTGTATTTTAGAAATTCATCCAGCGGAACTGGCGCCTCAATATCCCATCCGAGCAGTTCGGAGGCCCGTTGATTGACGATCGTTACCTGCTCGGGGTCCGGCTCGACCACGATGACCGCCTCTGGGAGCTGATCGACGAGCAGCTTGAGTCTGCGACGATCGAGCTCTAACGTCCGATAAAGCTGCGCATTCTCGATCGCGACGGCGGCGTGCCGGGCGAGGATCTCGACCAATCTCGCGTCTTCGTCGGTGAACTCATTGCCCGTCCGCTTCTCGGTCAGGTAGAGGTTTCCCACTACATGCCCGTGCGTGACGATGGGTACACCCAGAAAGCTCGTCATGGGTGGGTGATTGGGGGGGAACCCGACCGACTCCGGATGCTTCTTCAAGTCAGCCATTCGGATGACGCGCGGTTCACGCAGCAGCAACCCCAGAATACCGCGCCCTTTGGGCGGTTGGCCGATGACTGCTTCCTGTTCGTTGGTGAGACCGGACGTGATAAAGCTCTCGAGCTCACCCTGTGCGTTTGGTACGCCAAGTGCCGCGTAACGCGCACCAGCCAATTCTCTTGCCAGATCGACAATGCGACGTAGCACCGTGTCGATGCCCAGCTGACCAGTAACGGCAATGACGGCGCTGCCGACGAGCTCGAGCTGGCTCGCGAGCTCCAGTCGCTCGTGGCGCACCTGGTCGAGCTCACAGTAGGCACGAGTGGCCGATTCGAGGGCCGCTTTGGCACGTCGTTCCATCTCCTCGGACAGTTCTGGAATATCGTGGGTCTCATCCCGGGGAGGCGGTACGGTCCCAGCACGATGATCATGCGCTGGTGGTCGCAGCGGCAACAGAGATAGCGGTTCATTCCGACCAGGATGGGGTGGCTTTCGAATGGTTCACCGGCCGCCAACTGTGCGGCGTCCCGCACGTCGTCGGATATCGCGTACGTCGACTCCACGCGAACACCGAAGGCGCTCGAAAGAGCCGCCAGAACTGGAGAGCTTGCGCTGCCTGGCATGCTACGCGACCTCTTTGGGAGGCTCCAGGCGATAACCCATACCCGGGAACGTGGTGATCAGTTCCGGATTCTCCCGATCATCCTCGAGCTTGGCGCGCAGGCGACTGACCCAGGTGCGCAGGTAGTACGTCTCGTCGCGGAACTCTGGTCCCCAGATGCGCGAAAGGAGCTCACCGTGGAGCATGACGCGTCCGGCATTGCTCGCCAATTGGTAGAGCAACTCCCACTCGGTACGACTGAGGCGTACTTCCTTGTCGTGCACCTTCACCTGGCGGTTGGCTAGATCGATGGTGACGTTCTCATAGACCAGTGTCTGAGTGGTGGGCGCAGTGGCGCCATTGGAGCGTCGCAGCACCGCAGCGACGCGCGCCGAAAGCTCGTCCGGGTTGAACGGCTTGGTGATGTAGTCGTCGGCGCCGAGGTCGAGCCCGCGGATCTTATCTTGCGCTCCGGACCGTGCGGTCAACAGGATCACCGGGATGTTCGATGATTGCCGAATGCGCTGCATCGCCTCGAAGCCGTCCATGACCGGCATCATCAGATCCAGAACGACAATATCGGGTCGCTCCTGATCGAAAATCTGAACGGCTTCTTCCCCGTTCATCGCCGTTAGGACGGTGAACCCATCCGCCTGAAGTTTTGCGCGAACGAGTCGCAAAATGGGGGCATCGTCATCGGCAACTAGCACCATTTGTTTTCGCATGACCAACTCCTCGTCCCTGTGACGCCTTCGATCGGTTCAGAACTCGATCTGGCGATACGAACGGCGTGACGAGCAGCGCGGTGAGTGCGCGACGCCGCGGATATTGCCACGTCATTGTAACTCTGACGGGTGAAGATTTGCAGAATTGCGCGGTCCGCGTTGATACGCTTGACGCGCTCCCATGCCGCTCCATTGGCGCGTTGCGAGCGAGTGAACGGAGATCGAATGAAAACACTTGTCATTCCAATCGATGGATCGGAAACGATCAACAACTCGCTTTCATTCGCTGCCTTGCTCGCACGACTACTGCATGCCCAGGTGGAGCTAACGCACGTAGTGGTTCCGTCTCATTTCTCGGAAAGGAACGGTAGTTCTTCGGTCGATCCCCAGTTGATTCTCGACCGAGCGCGCACCGCTTTCCCTGATGATCTCGACGTCCGCGCCGTAACCGTCGATGGAGACCCAGTCAAGCAGGTGTTAGAACGCGTTCGCCGTTCTCCGGACGCCGTGCTCGTCGTTCCGTCGCGCGGACGAGCAGGACTCTCACGAACTGTGTTCGGAAGCGTCTCAGACGAGTTTGTCCGAACGTCTCCCGTCCCAGTAATTGTAACGCGTGAATGCATGCGTTTTCCAAGCCAGACGTTGAATTCGATCATTGTTCCACTCGATAGTTCGCCCCTTTCGGAAAAGGCGCTACCCTGGGCGTTAAAGCTCGCTCAACGAACCGGTGCGACCATAGGCCTCATCAGCGTGATTGACGTAAATCAGGTTGCGGCATACGCGGGAATTGACAGTCAAGAGGAATTGCTGACGGGACTGGAGAGCGAAGCGCGCGATCTGGCGCGCTCCTATCTGGATGAAATGGTGCACCAGCTTCGCGCGGAGGGTGCGCGCGTCACCTGGGAGGTTCGGCTCGGGCGTCCAGCAGACGAGATCATCCGCGCAGCTGACACGACCGCCGCAGATCTCATCATCATGTCAACGCACGGCCGAAGTGGAATACGTCGCTGGGCGTTTGGCAGTGTCTCGGACGACGTGCTGCAGCGTGGTGATACGCCGGTCTTAATCGTACCGTCTTAGCTACGACACATGCCGTGGTCGTTGCCCCGTGCGGAGCTAGCCCCGTTTCGCTGGTTGCAGATCCGGAAAGTCTGGACGGGACAGGTACAGCAGCACGGCGAGCAGTCCATTCGTGCCAAGCGGGAAGTAATAGCCGTTGGCCAGCGTGGCTGCCATGGCGACACCGCAGAGCGCCAACCCCACATACCAGATATTTCTGGCACGCTTGTACACCATCACGCCAACCACGACGTGAACCGCGGTGAGCGCCAGGTCGACCATGGATACACCGGTCATTCCACCTTCGTAGCGGAAGAACCCTAAGATCGCCCACATTCCCGCGGCCACGATGAATCCGGTGCCGCAGATGAGAATGCGGCCGGAGAGCGTGCCCTCCTGAGCCGTTTCTTGATGTGGAATCGTGTTCATACGCTCTCTCCCAGATCGCGCGCCATGCATGAATGCGATTGTTGTGTCTCGTCGTCGTGCCGTGCACGAGTACCGCCGAATTGTACCCAACTAGACCCGAGACTGAATCATACTCGTTATTGGTAAGAGTCTGGAACAGTGAATGGCAGAGACTGGGTTAGAATGGGCTGCCCACTACAGTATCGAACCGGCGGCGTTCGGCGCCGAGGTGGGCCATCGACGAGTGATGTGACTTAGCTGGGAGATTGGAGCAAGGATGAGTGCTGACGATCTGAAGGCTCAGGTATGCGAGGAGATAGACCGGCGCGCGGACCGTATCATCGAGATTGGCGAGCGAATCTTTCGCGATCCCGAGCTCGGATTCAAAGAGGTGCACACGGCGGCAATCGTCAAGGACGTCATGAACTTCCTCGATATGCCAACGCGGGAGGGACTGGCGCTCACCGGCGTCAAGTCCATGGTCGAAGCCGGAAGGCCAGGCCCAACTATTGCCGTGATCGGTGAGCTTGATTCGGTCCTCGTTGCGGATCACCCAGCTTGCAACCCTCAGACTGGGGCAGCCCATTGCTGCGGCCACAACGCCCAGATCTCGACCATGCTCGGTGCCGCCATGGGGATTCTCGGAACCGACGCATTGTCGCAACTCTCCGGTCGCATCTCCTTCTTCGCTGTTCCCGCCGAAGAGTACGTGGAAATCGACTATCGCAACTCGTTGCGGCGTGAGGGGAAGATCGAATTTCTTGGCGGCAAGAGTGAGCTTATCGCCAAAGGGGAGTTCGATGACATCGACATGGCGATGATGGTTCATGCCGCCAGTAGTCAGAACATGGCTGCCGTAGCTGGAGTTTCCTCCTCAAATAACGGGTTCATCGGCAAGCAGGCACGGTTCGTGGGCAAGGCTGCTCACGCTGGCGGAGCGCCTGATCGCGGCATTAATGCGTTGTACGCCGCCGAGATCGCGTTGGCGTCGATCAACGCTCAGCGTGAGACCTTCCGAGACGACGATGCGATTCGCATTCACCCGATCCTGACTCGCGGCGGGGATCTGGTCAACGTCATCCCCAATGACGTTCGCCTCGAAACCTACGTGCGCGGCAAGACGACGGAAGCGATTGAGTCGGCCGCTCTGAAAGTGGATCGAGCCCTGCGTGCTGGTGCCGTGGCCCTCGGAGCCAGGGCCGAGATTCAGACGCTTCCAGGTTACATGCCCTTGATCAACAACCGGCACATGGCCGACTTGTTCAAGGCCAACTTCCTACAGTTCTACGACGAATCGGAGTGGGAAGAGACGGGCCACCGGACAGGATCGACTGACATGGGAGACGTCGCGCACATCATGCCCGCGCTCCATCCCTATGTCGGCGGGTTCTCCGGCGCAGGGCATGGTGCGGACTGGAACATCGACGACCATTACCTGGCGTACATTCTGCCCGCCAAACTGATGGCGATGACGGTCATTGATCTGTTGTCTGATGATGCACGTCTGGCGAAGGAGATCCTGGATCGGGACAAGCCGCGCATGACGAAAGATGAGTACCTGACGTTTATGCGGCGTGTGGTGCGGGACGAGAATTTCGACGGCGCGGCTGTCGGACCAAACTGAGGGTGAATTCCGGATCGGCAGGCGGCTTACCGCGCCGCCTGCTGTTCGCCAGCGTCTTCTTCTGCTTTGCCGCCACGATCAACACGCAGACGTTCGGTCTGCTGCTGGTTCGCGTAGCGCATGACACCGGCTTCTCCGTGGCCGCGATGGGTGGTCTGCGAACGCTGGAAAACGTAGCGACTATCGTCGTGGCCTTGCTGGTAGCGCCGTTGGTCGATCGTTTTCCTCGTCGCATTCCTCTGTCAATCGGGTTTGCTTGCGCGGTGCTGGCGGATGTGTTGATCGCGTCGAACCCGTCATCCTGGATCGCGGTAGCCGGTTATCTGCTGCTGAATGGCACTGCCGTGATGCTTGCCATCAGCAGCGCGCTGGCCATTCCCGGTGAGTTCCTGTCTGGGAGCGCATTGAACCGTGCCATGGGGTTCATGATTGCGGGTTTCGCGCTGTCGGACATTCTCTTTCTGCCCGTGGCTGGCCGTGTCGCCGACCGCTTTGGTTGGCGCTTCAGCTTCTTGTTCTCTGGGGCGCTACTCTGCGTCGCGCTGCTCGCGGCATTGTTGCTTGCCCCGCGACAGCGTCGCGGTGGGCGGTGGGCTCAGACGACCGAGCCTGCCTCCGGCTATCGGCAGTTCCTGCAGAATCGGCTCTTGCTGGTGATGCTGGCGTCAGCGCTGACGAGATTTGCTCAATATGGTGGAATGACGACTTTCTTGAGCGCGGTCTTGGTGGCCCGCTTTGGGCTGTCGATCTCAACCATTGGACTGATTTTCGCGCTCGTTGGCGTCACGTCATTCGCCGGAAGCGCATCGAGTGGATTCATGTTGCACGAACGCGCGGTGCGACGGGCGCTCGTTGAAGGCGGCATCGCTGTTGCCGTGCTCACGACGCTGGCGTTGGTGCTCCATCCAGGCGTGGTGCTGACGATCACGCTGGTTGTGATGGTCATGTTCGGTCTGGGTTTGCAGGAGAATGCTTCGACCGTCACGGTTCTGGCCCTTAGCCCGGAGAGGCCCGCAGCAGCAATGTCGTTGAATGAACTGAGTGCTGCCGCGGGCGCGTTGACCGGTATCGGATTCGGTTCCATCGGTTACGACGTTGGCGGAGTGCGGGGGATGGGAGTGGTGCTGACGTGCCTGGCCCTGCTCGGTGCGGCTAGCGCTCGGCGAGCGCTGAGCCACCTGGATGCACCGCCCATCGCAAGGCCGTGAACCATTTTCATTTTGGGATGCGGCCACGGTCAGTCTCTGGAACCGCCCTGAACCCATTCCCCGTCGGAGTTCTTGTGATAGGAGCGTTCCACGGCACCCCAGGCAACACGGTGTGCGCGGGACTCGTCATGATGGTACTCATCCCAGGCGCTATTGTAGGCCTCTTTGTAGATCTCCTGAGCGTGTGAAGGAAGCGCATCCCTGACCGATTCCGGCAGGTCAGATTTCTTGTCGTACGGCATGGCTGGCTCCTTTCTGCAGTAGCGTTTCAGTGTCAATGTGGCAATCAGGGTGCCAGCGAAAGCATGGCTGGCTCAAAACGTGCATTCCGACTGTACGGACACTATCCACACGATAGAGTGGAGCCTGCGTCGCGTTTTTTTGGCGAATGGTCATGGTTCGCAACCGAAATCAATTCTTAGCAAGCCAGTCACTGGAACCTGCAAAAACCGCGTAAACAAAGAGGCGACGCGGAGTGCTGGGGGACGTAGCGCTCCGCGTCAAGGGAAGGGAAGGGATTGGGTTCCGGGTTGCGTCTTGGAACGCGCCCCGGTGCTCTATTTTTACCATTTGACATAACTAATGTCAATGGTCGAGCCGCGTCATTTCAGCTCACACCATTTAAGGCAAGAGGCGTGCCAACGTCTGCGTGACATGGGGGCACAATTCAATGGAGCGTGTGCGCGCCACGCTCGGTATTGACGATCATTCCCTTTCGGTTCGATTCAAAGGTCGTGCGGCAATCGAGACATCCCCAGTTATGACGTCCGCGAATGACGATCTTGTCACTTGTACGGTGCAAGTGACCCTGAGTTCTGAACCGAGCGCGGAACAGCAGGATTTACAAGACGAGATTTGTTTGACCGCGGTATGCCTTGGATTCCGCTCAGAGCGGCAGCGGCAGTGAACCGATCACGGTAGTGGGGCTGAAGGACCATCGACCGAGATGACAATCCCAGTGTGTTTCCATTTGGGGCCATAGCTCAGCGGTCTCTCCCGGCGTTCACGAACAAGGAGATGTCGAGGAGATGCCGGGACAGTCGATCGATGACCAGTTGGCGTGACGCTTAATCACTGTGTCGGATCAGTCGCGATCGGATTCGACTCTCTCATCCTCAAGAGGGGCTGTGCTGTAGCAAATCTGGGGTATCCGCAGATGGCGCGGTCTCAGCGCGTGCGGCCTCTTCCCCTGCTTCAGCGTCGAGTCTGCACATCAACTCAGCCGTGAGATCGACGGCAATCTGAACCGTCGCCTGGTCCACCGTGTCCGGCGTGTCGGTGCGTTGATGCCAGTGGGGCAAGTATGACTCCTTGTCCAGCGCCATGATGGTCACGGCGTCATATCCCCGAATCAGCGCTGCGTACTGATCGGTTGGCAAGAGTCGATGAACTTCGGTGGTCACGTCCCAATCCGGGTGCCGGGCCGCGACGTCGGAAAGCACCCGAATGAGATGCGGTGACGAGCGCACCGAGCGAAGAAGTCCCTCGGCACGGGTGAAGTGAACGCGCCCGCTGCCCACGTGATCGACGTTGATGAAGTAGGTTTCGCGCGGATCAAAGCTATTTTCGTCCAGAAAGCGGTTCATCCCTATCAGACCGGCCTCGACCCCAGTGGTGAACAGGAACCAGATTTCGACGTGATCGAGCCGTGTTGCACTGAAGTTTCGCGCGAGCGCCAGCAGCGCGGCTACTCCTGATGCGTTGTCGTTGGCGCCAACCAAGGGCGTCCCTCGCCACTCTGACTCGAACAGCAGCAGAGCGGCGACCAGCAGAATCACCATTGGCACCAGCGACGCTATCCAGACTCCCTTGGAGGAGTGGATGGTGTAGATGAGCATGAGGATGGGCACGGCCGCAGCCGACGCCAGCACGATGAGCACAATCGCACGAAACGAACGGATCAACGTGCGGTGCCAGATCAAGCCGCCGCGGCCGGTATCGATGTGTGCCGTGAGGATAACCCGTCGGGCTGGTTCGCCAATCTCATCGTTGATCGTTGCCGGGAGAATCCCCAGAACATTGTTGCTGCGCCGGTTGGCGAACATATCCGACACCAGGGGTCGGTCGATCAACTCCAGCACGATCAACCCGCTTCCGAAGACAGCAATCAGCAGCCCAAGAAAGCGGGAGAGAACCGCGGCCGGGACGGCTAACGCAGTGATCGCAAGTAATGGCACGAAGATGGGAACGAAACTCGGCGGAGTCTTCAGCGGCAGAAGTGCGGCGGCAATCCCGAGATCACGCAGCCGTTCCATCACGTAATGTGCGGCCCGGCGTTCCTTGCCGGTTCCCGGAATCCGGGGGCCGATATCTCCAGCAAGACTGGTGATGTCGTCCGGGTTGACGGCCACCAATACCTCCTGCGGTCAGGTCGATCACCGGATGTTCATCAGATCGAATGTTGCCACAACGATCCAGACGCATCGCGGACGTCCGCGGTCTGTCAACGACGATTACGCGGCCACTTCCGAACGCAGAACGAGCGGAAGCTGGCCGGATCGAAGTCGACTGCTGGCGGCGCCCACGAGTTGCGCCTGAATCACATCATGCCGTGTACGTTCTGTCAAACCTCTGTCAAGAGCGTCAGCGCGAGGACGCCGGGATGGCCGATTCCAGCACATTAAGGTTGTCCCAGGACATATCGCGTTTGCCCTGCTCGATTTCGTGGATGACCTCGACCACTTTCTCATTGACCGGCGCGGCGATTCCGAGTCGCTTGGCGGTTTCAACGATCGGAACCGACTGCATGTCGACCTCCGTCTTGCGCCGCTTGATCTTGAGGTCCATCCAGATACCCATGTGGTTCTTGAGCGAGCCTTCCATTTCCCGGCCAAGCGTATCGAGTACCTGGTTCGCCTCGTCTTCCCAGCCCGGCTTACGAACGAACGCGTTGGGATTGAAGTTGCCAATCATCTCCAACGAAAAACCCTGTGCTTTGCCCACCGCGGCAGCTTCGGCGCTGGCTTCGAGCGCGACGCGCCGTCCGCGAGGATCGGAGAGCACCTGGTAGACACTCGCGTCGACTGAGGAGATCGCGAAGGCCATGGACGCGTAGACCAGCTTGCCCCACAGATATCCCCAGATATTGGTGGTGATCTCGCATGGCATGACCGTGTCGAGTACCGCCTTGATGTCGTTCAGTCTTGGCGTGACGCTGCCATCGAGTTCGCCGATGTGCGTGACCTGTTCGTTACTGAACTGAATGACGCCGGGCTCCAGATAGTCGGCGCTAAAATGGACGAAACAGCCGACGGTTCGCTCTTTGCCCACGTGTTTGGCGATGATCTCTTCGTTCAGCCCATTCTGGATGGAGACGACGTATCCGTCTGGGGCTAGCATCGGCGCGATCTGCTGCATCGCTCCGTCGGTGAAGTGTCCCTTGACGCAGAGAAAGACGACGCCAAGGGGACCGGTCACCTCGCTGGCAAGCTTCGCCTTAACCGGATAGCGTTCGTCGCCTCGCGCGCCGGTGATGCGGAGTCCCTGCTCATTCATGATCTTGACGTGCTCCGGCACGATGTCGACGAGGGTAACGTCGTGCCCTGCCTTGGTCGCGAACGCGCCGATGGTGCCACCGATGGCTCCGGCGCCAAATATCGTTACTTGCATACTTCACTCCCTGTTTTGGACCTGGCCCGCGCGGCGACGGTGTTTTCGGTTCGACCGTGCGGTTGTCGAAGACATGCGGCCAGTGTAGTGGAGCAACGGGACCAATGGAAGCGTGAAGAGCTCATCCTCCCGGAGGAGGAAGTCGATCGATCCAGTCGTAGCGGAACGTTGTGTGGAACAGGGGACGGAGGTCGACCGGGCTGTGCGCCTGCCAGGTCAGCAACACGTCCCAGGGAGTGACGATACCGAACTTGTGTTGCTGATAAAGCTGCTGCATTGCCACCCAGAAAGAGTCTGGTCCCATAGTGTGCATGACCGATCGTAGAAACGCTGTCCCTGCAGATAGATCGATTGGTAGCCCGGAATTCCGGCACCTTGCGGAAGTTCGCTATCACTTGAATCGAGCGGATACGAAAATCCGCCCGCCGGAACGGATGGGAGGGCGGATCCAGTGTCGAGATAACCCTCCAGGAACTGCGCACCACCTTCGTCAATCCAAATGTCCTGTTGCGGACGCGTGCCAATGATGCCGTATAGCCACTGGTGCGCGGTCTCGTGGTAAACAAGTCGATCGAGCGGCGTGATGTTCGGATTCAGGTCGATCATCATCGGGAACTCGATCCCTCCAGGAAGAGATGGTCCAGCGTCGGCCATTGAGAAGACCGGGTACGGATAGGGACCGATCAGCTTCGAGAGGGTCTCAATCGCTTTTTTCGCGGCTGACAGCTGCGTGTCGCGAACCTGGACGCCAGCGACTGGATCAGACAGGAGTCGAATAGTGACTCCATCGCTGGTCTGGACGGTGTTGATCTGATCGCCGGGTGCGATTACCAATGCAAAGTCCCGGACGTTGTCGGCGTGCAAGAAATGACGCGTGTGATCGGCATCGATCTTCTTGGTGCTCACCTCCATGCCGGTTGAGACGAATGGAACGTCGTTTAGCAACGGAAGCGATACGTCGAAGGTCGCGACTCGAGAGTAGGCGGGATCGGCGGTCGACTGATAGGGGAAATTGGTTGACAGCATCGGGAACCAGTAACCCAGACGTATGATATTTCCGTCGAGTCCGGTGCCGTACCAGTCGTTTGGCACTTGCGACAGGTGGAGTTCGTAACTGAATTGAATCGTCCAGCTCTCGCCGGATGGCGGTTCGAGGGCGAGCGTGAAACCGTCGTTCAATGACTTCGGTTGCGATGGCATGTCGTTGATGTGAACTGCCCCGAGTTTGAAGTAGCCCCATTGCGCCGTCGTCACCGTGAAATACAGCCGCGGTATGAACCCTTGATGGCTCTCGATCTGGACTTGCTCGTCAACATTCACCACTCCCTGAGACAGATTGAGATTCGTGATGTCGAGGGTGTAATGAGCGTCGGCGTTTGGCAGGTCCACGGACTGGCCGACTGGCCGTGGTTCGGGTGTCGGCGTGGGGGATGGCACAGGAGTAGGGATCGGTGTTGCTGAGAGCGGAGTCGGCGTGGGCACAGGTGAGGGCGTCAGAGTTGGCGATGGAATTGATGTGGGCGTCATCGTGGGTATCGCACGTGTTGGCGCTAGATCGATGGTTGCTGTCTGACTCATCGCTGGCGTCGGAGATTGTCGCGGCCCCGAGTTGGTCGAGCATGAAACGAGAATGAGCAGTGCGATGACCTGTGCCAGCCAGCGGAGACTCTTCGATCGAACTGTTCTCACAGGTGTCATGCGGCAAGCTTCCAGCCTGGTCGAATTCCGACCGACAACGCTGTTGGGTCTCTCGTCCGATCTCAGGTTTGTCATATTGAGCAGACCGCGAGCGCCCGAGTCGTCGGACTTGAAGCGAGATCGTCTGCCGATTGCCAGATCGGGCCATGATTCTCGCTCATTGTGTCTGACGCTGCCATTCATTAACGTTGATCGACTGGCACTTGGTCGTCGAGAGCGTTATGATCCGCGCAAGTTCGGTCAGGTTTCCGGGGGGCTTCGGCAGGGAACCAGTACCATACCACGACGTTAGACGTAGTAGTTAGCGATCCCCGTCGTCGATCTTCACGCCGGTGTCGGGATCGGGAAGCTTGAATCAGCCGTCCGTCTCAGCATGATAATCAATGCTTCAACGTGCGTCGTCTACGGGGAAGTGCGACCCGCGTTTCCGTTCAAACAGGGTCGCTTGCTGAGAGATCTGGCCTTCAAGCGCCGGCATCACCGAGTCATATCGGTGTGAGCAAAACTCCGTAAACCAGTCTTGGGGGACCAATCTTGGCGGACCAGAAGCTTGAGCGGAAAAGCATACTCTGCCTGATCGCGCTGGTCATGGGACTGATTGCGCTGGTACCAGTCGGCACCAAGGCGGCTGGCCAACAAATCCTCGATCAGTACACCACACCGACGCACAACTGGATTATTGGATTTCACTCGGCCCAGCCCAACGATCAGTCGATGATTCAGCAGGTCGTCGGTAGTTCACCGATTTCCCGCGTGTCGACCCAGTCGAACTCATACAGCATTCATATCAATCCGAAGACGAAACCGTCGGATGTGATCACCCGGCTGCTGCGGTTGCCGACGGCAGCATACGTCGAACCAGACATCGAGTATCAGTGGGCGTTCACCCCGAACGACAAGCTCTTCCCCCAGGAGAACTGGGCGAAGACGATCGATCTGCCCGCTGCGTGGTCGGTGGCGACCGGACAGGCGAGCACAATCGTCGCCGTGCTCGATTCCGGCATTCGCTTCGATCATCCTGACCTGGTCAATCGCACGGTGCCTGGGTATGACTTCTTCAACAACGATTCCGATCCGACCGATGATGTCGGGCATGGCACCGGCGTGGCTGGGATCATCGCCGCCAATGGCAATGACGGGATTGGTATTGCCGGGGTTGCCTGGAACGTAAAGATCATGCCGATCAAGGTCGGTAATGCCGACGGCGCGCCCGTAAGCGTGATCGCCCAGGGCGTCTATTACGCCGTCGATCATGGCGCAAACGTCATCAATCTGAGTCTTGGATCCGACACACCCAGTGCTACGCTCGAGGACTCGATCAAGTACGCGTACAACCACAACGTCATCGTCGTCGCCGCGGCGGGCAACAAGCCTGATCAGGCGTCGTTCCCGGCAAGTTATCCGGAGACGATCTCCGTCGGTGCGGCGACCAACGCTGGTGACAACGTCGCTGGCTTCTCGTCGCGGATCAGCCGTGTCGACCTGGTCGCGCCGGGAGTCGACATTCTGACCACCTATTGGGAGCCTGGCACCGGGAACGACTGGGCGCTCGCCTCAGGTTCCTCCTTTGCCACGCCGATGGTGAGCGGAGCGGTGGCGCTGATGCACTCAGTCGATCCGTCATTAACGGTCGAACAGGCGCGCACTGTTCTCACCGAGACGGCCAAGAAGTCGCTCCAGTCAACACAGGGTGGCGGTGCTGGTCTGCTCGACGTCGGAGCTGCCGTGCGTACGGTGCTGCTGCCGCATTTCGCTGACCTATGGGCGCCCCTGGACAAGCCCGTGGATACCGGGGCAGTGCAGCGTACCTGGAACTGGGGACCGAATGCCTTCGCGGTGACGACCGAGCCGTACGCGCAATCGCAACAGGGTGAGCGTCTGGTCGTCTACTTTGACAAGGCGCGCATGGAGATCACCAATCCGTATGGTGATCCGAGCAGCGCCTGGTACGTGACCAACGGCCTACTTGTGACCGAGATGATTACCGGGCAGGTGCAGCTAGGCGACAAGACCTTCCAGGATCGCATTCCAGCGCAGATTCCGGTTGCTGGTGACCCAGACGATACGTTCGGGCCGACTTACGCGACCTTTAGTACCCTGCTCAAGGCGCCGCCGCTGCCGAATGGGAGTGTCATCACCCAGACGTTGGCGCGAAACGGCACCGTCGGATCAAACGCTGATCTTGCCGCGTATGGAGTGACGGCTGTCAACCTGGTGCCTGAGACCCAGCATCGGATCGCCAGCGTGTTCAGCGCCTTTCTCAATAGCACCGGCACGATCTACCAGGGTGGTCAGTACGTGACCGGGAAGCTCTACGACCCGGCCTTCTACGAGACTGGGTACCCGATTACCGATCCCTATTGGGCCCGCGTGAAAGTGGCCGGGACAGTGAAGGACGTGCTGGTTCAGTGCTTCCAGCGTCGCTGCCTCACCTACACCCCGAGTAATCCGGACGGTTGGAAGGTTGAGATGGGGAACGTCGGTCAGCACTACTATCGCTGGCGCTATGGCTCGCTTCCGACCGGTCCAGCCAGCGAGGATCCAACCAAGTACGCGCCGTAATTCGGCACGCTTCTCATCACATAAGACGCATGCTGAGAGCGCCCCCAGTGCGGGGCGCTCTCTCATTCTCACGGTGTGTTACCGATGCGTCTGACTACGCGTCCGCGGGTTCAGTAACTCGCAGCACCAACCAGACCAACTTCAGTACGCCCCAGGCAATCAAGGCGAAAATCAGCATCGCGATAAGCGAGTTGATCTCAAGGATCGATGAGCCGGATGTGACGTTCTGCACGATTCCCTGGAACGGATTCACGAAGACGCCGCTCAAGTTGTAGATGAAATTGACAAAGCCATTTCCTGGATTTGCCGCCAACAGCTTGAGCAGGACTCGCAGCCCAACCAGGATTTCAAGGAACCCGGTGATCGTCCAGACGACCGCCGCAATTCTCGAATATGCGTCGACTCGTCGGGCGTGTTCATACTCGTATCGATCAGGCTCGTAGCTCCGATCGACCGTGCGATCAACAATGACCTCTCTATCGACCGGGTGCATAGCGCGCGTCGGCTGCTCCGGATCATCGATACGTGGTGGATTATCTCGTTCGTACGCCGCCATTTTGTCACCTCCCGATACCATTCGTGGCAAGGCGATGTATGTGGCGATGCAAATATTGTGCCGCGCAGTAGATCGGTCGAATTCGACAACTCTGACGCGGAATCGCGGCACGCACGCATGAAGAGATGCTGTGAGAATTAAGCTCGGAATGACCGAGGGCGTCTCACATTACTGCGGACGCCCTCGGTTTCAGCGACAGATTGTGTGGCTAGCTTTGCTGTTGCGAACTCTTGTCCTTGCTCGTTCGTCTGCGACGAGGCACCAAATCAGGACTTGGAGGAGTGCGCCGTGGTGCGGACCGATTGGCACGTCCATTGGACGACTTACGCTCCGCTTTGACTGGCGTCTCCTGATCGGAGTCGTCCTGCTCGGCACCCTGTGAGTCGACCTTGTGTACCTGGCTTTGGATCTGCCGGTTCAGCATGCCAAACAGACCGGTTTGCTCCGTGCCGGCCTTTGCCTTCCGTGCTGCCCGCTTCTCCGGCGTCTCGTAACCAAGCCGGCGATGCTCCGGCAGATCAGGCAGGAAGGGCATCCAGTCGAGCATCGAGCCCCAGCCGGTGATGAACCACTGTTGCACGGCGCTGTAAACCGCCGAGACTGCCCAGTAGATAACCGGGCCAGATGCGAACTTCCAACCGAAGAGGACCACCATAGCCGGCATGAACATCATCATGGTGTTCATCATCTGCTGCTGTGGATCGGCGGCCTTCGGCTGATTGGCTGGTCGCGCCATCTTGGTCTGAACGAATTGGAAGGCACCGGCGGCGATCGGAAGGATCTTGTAGGGATCTGGTTGGGCCAGGCTCGGCAGCCACAGGAAGCCGTTACCCCAGACGCCAACGCCCGATTGCGACAGGTGCCGAATGGCGAAGTAGAGGCCAAAGAAGATCGGAATCTGCAGCACCATCGGCAGACAGCCAGAAGCCGGATTGACACCATGCTCCTGGTACAGCTTCATCGTTTCGGCTGAGAGCTTCTGCCGATCCTTTGAATACTTCTTCTGCAACTCTTTGATTTTGGGCTGTAACTCCTGCATCGACGACATCGAGCGCACCGACTTGATGGTCAGCGGCAGCAAGATCGTCTTGAACAGGATGGTGAAGATGATGACCGAAAGCCCCGCGCTGCCGACGAAATCCGCCAGATAGCGCAGGCCGAGCTCGATCGCCCCTACGAATTGACTCCAGACAGGCAAAAAACTGCCCTCTCTCAGTTTCAGGATTGCCAGGTACAACGCTCAGTTCAGCGGATCCGCTTCTCTCGATTGCGTGTCTTCGCGCAACGGACGCTGAACCACAGGGACAGACTCACTGCCCACGCCAATGCATTCGCAGAATCGTACCCTGCCTGTCAAAGCCTAGCATCCGCGGCCCGAAAGTCAACGTACGGAGACTACAAATGTGTGTCAATCCTGGTCGGATGGCACAGTCAATTTGTACCAAAAAGACGGTCCCCGGCGTCGCCCAATCCCGGAACGATGTACCCCTGATCGTTCAGGCGATCATCGAGTGCCGCCAGCCAGATTCGACATTTGTCGTCGGAATCGAGCAGACGCACAACGCCGAGTGGGGCACCAATGAGACCCAGGAAGGAAACTTCGCCGTCGAACACGCGACGGATTAGATCCAGCGCCATCCGTGCTGAACCGCCGGTTGCCAGCATTGGATCGAGTAGCAGGAGATGCTCGACACCCGAAAGCATCGTCGGCAAATTTGAATAGTAAAGTCGCGGCTCCAACGTGATTTCATCCCGTTTGACGCCAACCTGATAGATTGGCGTATTGGGGATAAGCAGGCGCAGTGGCGGCACCATGCTGAGCCCCGCACGCAGGATGACGAGAGCCGCCAGGCGGCGGGCGAACTGCGTGCCCTTAACGATCTGCCCTGAGAAGCTCTGGCACTCGACCGAATCGAGCGGTTCGTGCGTGGTGGCTTGCCACAGCAGCTGTCGAGTCAACTCGTGGATCGCCGATTCGAATTGGGCCGCGGGCGTGTTGACGTCACGTAGCTGAGTAACGAGGTTGCTTGCCAGTGGATGTTGCAGCACGGCGACGCGTGGCGACGCAAGCACAGAATCACGTGCTGGCTGAGCGTGACCGCGCATCGGTGTTGGAGAACCCGGGTCGTCCATATCCCTCCACGATTCAACATAACTTGTCACTGTCCGGGATGGGTCACCGTCATTAAATCACTCAAGTACTGCGAATCGGTGGTTCCGTTCGGCAATCGAATAGCTGTTCGCGGGTACGGTGGACCGCTGGCGTCGTACATCGCGATCAGCAGCCGAAACTGGCCGGTCGTGACATTTGGTGGGATCGGAATTGAGAGCGGTTCGGCGATGACAGTGCCGGGAATCCACCTGTCGGTCGGCAGCGTCGTTCCGAACGGAAGCTGATCGTGCTGGCCGACCAGATTGTTGTTCGGATCGAGCAACTGCGCGGTGACGGTGAGTTCCTTCGTCGGTTGCGCGGCGACCAGCCATACTAGCCGAACGTGAAGGCTGTCGCCGGGCCGGTATGGCCCGGGTTGAATGTCCACCTTGCTCAGGATCAGTGCCGCGCCGGTTGCCGCTGGAACTCCGTTCGAAACCGTCACGCTTTGTGTAAATGGCTCGCTCTTGCCGGGCCAGTCGACCGTCAGTCGGTACTGCCCGGCCGTCTCTGGCGCGCTGAGCATCAGCGGTTGCACCGTGATTCCCGGTTTGACTGCTACATCGAGGTGGATTGGTGCTTGGGTGCGCGAGACAACCTGGCCAGTGGCGGACGTCCAGCTAACGGTGGCGGTCGGATCCTGTTTGAGCCAGCCGACGGCATCAGTCGCGTTGTCGTTGCTCACCACGATGTCGGCGATATAGGGTTTGTTCTGCGTACGCCTGTTCCGGCGCGTCGACTGAGTAGGTCACTTCGCTGCGGTTCCCCGGAGCGAGGGTGTAGACGCTGGTATCCCCAAAATTGCCCTCGAGCTTCAGTGCGCCGACCTTGCTGGCTTCATCGACTGCCGCCTGCCAGTCGTAGTTTGGCCAATGGTGGATCAGCACGTAGCGAATCCCGAGGTCTTGCAGCATGCCCACGTTGTCTGGCGTCACTTGCGACGGGTTGGTCGGTCCCCCGTTGATGGCGACCATGAGGTCGACGTCCCGTTGCGGCACGTAGCTGGCATACGCCGCGGTGATCGGATCCCAATCGTAGGTCGAGTAGTAGATGTCACTGATCGGCCAGAGGACGTTCTTCCACAGGCCGTTGGCTGGGAAGTCGATGACCGGCCCCTTAGGCTGCTGCGCGAGCCAGCGATACGCCGCCATGGTCGCGTCGTCCTTGGGCACGGCCACGGTACCAACCTGGGTGCGGTACTCGATCGTGGCGCCCACGAGCAGCAGCATCACGATCGTCGGACCGACAAAGGCAACGCGGCTCTCCGGAAGTCGCGGCCGAATGGCTTTCCAGCTCGCCGCGAATCCAATTCCCGCCAGCATTTGCACGCCGATCAACGCCACCATACCGAAGCGGGCGGCGTCGCGCATGGCGGTGAAGCCAGGCACGAACCGGTAGAGCGCGTAGTAGGGGAGATGATAGGTGTGCCCGCCGAGAACCATGAAGGGGCCGAGCGAAAGCGTGAAGCCGATGAGTGCAGTCACCGTCCCGAGAAACGTCCAGTTTGGCCAGCGGCGAAAACCGAGCATGAGCCCAATGATTGCCGCCAGGCTGGCGATCATGCCGGGGAAGAGCGGATTGGGGTAGGAAGCAGGGAGCAGGTGGATCGTGCTCCAGAGTTGATTGCGCGGGTGAACTGACACGTAGGTCTGCAGCGTGGCGGACATCTTCTGAATCGTGGCAAGGTCACGAGTGAAGCCATACATACGGTCGACCCTGAACCGGGCCAGCGCAACTGGCAGTTCCACCAGCGCCGCCAGGCCGAAAGTGAAGGCGATGCCTACGATCAGTTTCGCTGATAGACGCCTTCGCTCTCGCCACAGCAGAATCAACGTCCCGAGTCCGACCACCAGGCTCATCATCAGTCCGAGCGTGTCGGATGCCAGGAACTGAACAGCCAGGAGGACTCCTGCCAGCACGGCGTCGGTCGCGCGACGGCGGCGAGCAAAGCGCACCAGCGACCAGAGTGCCAGCAACCCCCAACCGTAGCTCAGCAGATTCAGGTGGCTGAGGTGACCGTAGCGGTACGGCACGAAGGCGGTCACGAATCCGGCGAGAATCGAGGCCCCGAATTCCTCGGTAATCTCCCAGATGAAGAGGGCCATACCGAGCGCGGCAAGCACGTACGTCCCGATGAACAGCACGTTGTAGGTCAGAATGTCATTGTGGGAGATGATCTGGAGTGGCCAGGCGATCAGACTGGTGCTGATCAGCGGCTCGGAGAAGAGGAGCGAATCGGAAAATGGATAGCCGGTGTTGGCGTCCCACAAGTGCAGCGGATTCGTCAAGATCTGATGCTGCACCCAGCGCAGGGTCCAAATTTGATACAGAGGATCGCCAAGATCCTGCACCGCGCTTCCAGCATGCAGCGGAAGCGGCCAGAGCATGACCAGCGAGAAGATCACACAGGCAAAGACCAGCAGCGCCGGACGCGACAGAGCTAGCTGCCTGACCCGCCCCAGTCGATCGCGCCAGGTTCGTTTACTGGCAACATCATAGACGAGTTCGTTCACATCGTGATTCTAAACGAGCGGCGATGTGGTCGGTTGCCGGACTTTGCGGATTGCCCGATTACCCCCAGCTGAGTTCGGTGAATTCACGATCGAAATAGAGCAGCGGATCGTCCTCCTCACCCAGTTCTCCGCTTGTGGCCCGCCCGACGAAGATAGTGTGGTCCCCCCCATCGTATGCGGCCCAGGCGTCGCACTCGATCCACGCGACGGTGTGACTGATGAGCGGTAGCCCGGAGTCACGGACGGCGTGTGCCACGCGGGTGAACTGGGGGTCGGCGAGCGGCGTCTGACCGGAGAATTGTTCGGCGAGAAAGGTCTGGCCACGGGAGAGAAAGTTGACCACGAATTTCGGGGCCGAGGTGATCAAGTCGTGGCTCTGGATCGATTTATCGATGCAGACGAGAACGAGGGGCGGATCGAGCGACAGTGAGCAGAAAGAGGAGACGGTTACACCGTGAAAGCCCTGGTCGTCGGCCGTCGTGACTACAGTAACGCCGGATGCGAACTTCGAAACGACCTCTTTGAACTGGTCCCGATCGAGCGGCATTACACCTCATTTGCTTGTGGTCGCGGAACGAAACGAGCTCCTTGCAGTATACGAGACTCCCAATTGGCCGAGTCAGTTGGCGCTGGAATCCGAGTACGCACCTATAGCCTCGTGCGACATATCGCATTAGCACGACAAAGCCCCTGTAGTCATCAATGGTCGCAGTTGGCGCCATTGCTTGTGTCCCGCACCGGTGCGGCATAGGATGGGCCAGCGACGACTACCATCACGAGAGATTGCGCGAGTTCCTGTGGTGCTCGTGGTAACCGATGTGTATGAATCATCGTTGGGGAGGCGAGAGTAGGCGTGCCATCAGAATCTCGTTCGAGTCAGCTTCGTGTAGGCATCGACATCGGTGGAACGTTTACCGATATCGTGCTGGTCGCACCGGATGGAACGGTCACGCCGGTCAAGGTGCTGTCGACGCCGGATAATTACAGCCGTGCCGTAGTCGATGGTCTGCGGCAGGTGATCCAATCGACCGGTGTCGACGCGTCGCAGATCGAGGATCTGGTGCATGGGACGACGGTGGCGACCAACGCCATCCTCGAACAGCGAGGCGCGCGTACGGCGCTCATCACGACGAAGGGTTTTCGCGACGTGCTGGAGCTACGTCGCGTGCGCATGCCACAGCTCTACAACATCCAGTGGACCAAACCCGAGCCGCTGGTACCTCGCTTTCTACGCTTCGAGGTTTTCGAGCGCATCGATGCGCGTGGAGACGTGCTCGCTCCTCTCGATGAGAACAGCGTCAGGGAAATCGCCGACTGCTTGCGTCGTGAAGGAGTTGAGGCCGTCGCCATCTGCTTCATCAACGCCTATCTCAATCCGGACCACGAGCAGCGTGTGGCGAGCTCTGCTAAGGCAAATGCTTCCCGAAATCAGCCTGAGCGTGTCGTCCGACATCACCCGCGAACTGAAGGAGTTCGAACGCACCAGCACCACGGTGATCGACGCCTACGTCAAGCCGGTGGTCGAGCGCTATCTCTCGTCGCTCGACTCAGATTTGCAGGAGGCTGGAATCGACGCGCGCCTGCTGGTGATGCAGTCCAATGGCGCGGTCATGAGTGTCGACGCCGCACGCGAGCATCCATGCTTCCTCATCGAGTCGGGACCGGCCGCCGGGGTGATCGCCGGTCAGGCTATCGCGCGGCAGACTGGCGAGCGCAATCTGATTACCTTCGATATGGGCGGCACGACGGCCAAGGCTGCGTTGGTCGAAGACGGCGAGATCGGGCTGACCGACGAGTACGAGGTCGGCGCCGGAATCACGGTCGGCACCCGCCTGATGAAGGGTGACGGCTACCTGCTGCGCATTCCCGCCATCGACCTGGCGGAGGTTGGCGCCGGTGGCGGGTCTATCGCCTGGATCGACGCGGGAGGACGTCTGCAGGTTGGCCCACAGAGCGCCGGAGCGTTCCCCGGCCCTGCCTGCTACGGCCAGGGAGGAGCGGAGCCGACTATCACCGACGCCAACGTCGTGCTCGGCTACCTGGATCCGCAGCAATTTGCTGGTAAAGCGGTGCAGGTCGATCCTGAACTCGCCTGGAATGCGCTGGAACCTGTGGCAGCTCAGCTGAACAGCTCGGTTCGCGACACAGCGCTCGCGATTCACCTGGTGGGCAATGCGCGTATGAGCCGACCGATTCGGGCGGTTACAGTCGAGCGCGGACTCGACGTGCGTGACTTCACCCTGCTGGCATTTGGCGGCAGCGGTCCCATCCACGCCGCGAACCTGGCTGCTGAGCTTGGCATCAACCATCTGCTGGTGCCGCCATTCGCCGGGGTCTTCAGCGCGGTGGGTTTGAGCCTGGCGAACGCCGGACATCACTTCGTCAGGACGTTTCGGCGCCGTTTAGATCAGCTCGATCACGCCGCATTCATGGATGAGATCGACGATCTGCGACGAGAAGCTGCGTCTCAGCTCGCGCGACTCAACTACCCGGCGGGCGAGATCGACTTCGCAACCTCGGCCGACATGCGCTATGCCGGTCAAGCCTTCAACCTCACCGTCGATCTTGCCGACGCGCTGGCCGCGCCGGATCGAGCGACGCGGATCGCCGCCGATGCATTCGCGTCATTACACGAACGGACCTACGGTCATCGAGCAGAGGGTGATCCCGTCGAGGTCGTGAACCTGCGTCTGCGCGCGACTATCGGAAATGGCGACGGATGGATGATCTCGGGTCAGCGAGAACCCAATTCTGGTCGGCGGCGTCGCACCCGAGAGATGCTCTTCACGCGTGGTGAGGAGCCGCTTGAAACGCCGATCCTCGCTCGATCGGACTTGACGTCGCCGACGGACGGTCCCCTGGCGATCGAGGAGCCGGACACCACTATCATCGTGCCGCCGGGATGCCGAGCGTCGACCGATGCGTGGGGCAACGTGCGTGTCGAAGTGGGAAAGGGCCGGTGATGGTGGGGGAGTTCAGCGTCGACCCGCTCGAGTTCGAGTTGATTCACAACGGGCTCAACTCGATCGTCGATGACATGGCCCTGACCATCGTGCGCACCGCCTACTCCAACGTGGTGCGCGACAATATGGACTTCTCGACGGCCCTCTGTGACCGGCACGGCAATCTGATCGCCCAGGGATTGACCATCCCGCTGCACCTCGGCTCGGTGCCGGACGCCATGCAGTCCTTCATCCGCGAATTTGGCGCGGACGTGGCGGCAGGCGACGTCTGGGTGATGAACGATCCGTTCAGCGGCGGCATGCACCTGCCCGACGTCTTCGTCGTCCAACCGATCAT
This sequence comes from uncultured Chloroflexia bacterium, assembly GCA_963782955.1. Classification (GTDB taxonomy): domain Bacteria; phylum Chloroflexota; class Chloroflexia; order Thermomicrobiales; family Thermomicrobiaceae; genus CALAGB01. Next base: position 893,652 of record CAWALJ010000008.1, read on the forward strand.
CGACGGCGCGGGTGAGCTGTGCGGTTATGCCGTGACCATCGCGCATCAGACCGACGTCGGCGGCCGGGTGGCGGGCGGCAATGCCTCCGACTCGACCGAGATCTATCAGGAGGGAGTGCGTATCCCGCCGTTGCAGATGTATCGCCGTGGCGAACCGAACGGGACCTTCTTCAAGTTGTTCCTGACTAACGTGCGCGTGCCGGACAAGGTGATGGGCGATCTGCGAGCCCAGTTGGCAGCCTGTCACCTGGCGGAGCAGCGCCTGATTGCCATGGTCGAACGCTTCGGCCGCGTGCGTTTGCAGCGCTACTTCGACCATCTGCTCGATTACACCGAGCGGCTGGTGCGGGCCGGGATCGAGCGCATGCCGGATGGCCGCTACGCGTTCACCGACTACATTGACAATGACGGGATCAACCCGGAGCCGATCGCGATCAGTGTGGCGATTACGATCCAGGGCGATCAGATGTCGGTCGACTTCTCTGGCACCTCGCCGCAAGTGAAAGGCGCCATCAATTCCACCTTCTCGGTAACCAAGTCCATGGCCTATGCTGCCGTTCGCTGCATGTTGCCGCCCGAGATCCCCAACAACGGTGGGCTGTTTCGACCGATCTCCGTCAGCGCACCACCCGGCACGATCGTGCACGCCCTGCCTCCGGCCGCGGTCGCGGCGCGCGGGCTTACCGCCTTCCGTATGGGTGACGCGCTGCTGGGTGCACTGGCGCAGGTCATGCCCGAGCGAGCCATGGCGGCGGGCGAGGGCGGTAACAGTGGCATCTCGATCGGTGGGTACGATCGCGAGCGCAATCCGTTCATCTACGTGGAGTTCGTCTGCGGCTGCTGGGGCGCCCGGGCCGGTCAGGACGGCATCGACGGTGTGACCAACGTCTTTTCTGACCTATCTAACAATCCCGTCGAGATGATCGAAGCCGAGCATCCGTTGCGCATCGAGGCGTACGAGCTGATACCGGACTCCGGCGGCGCCGGACGCTACCGGGGCGGCATGGGCGTGCGCAAGCGCATCCGCTTCCTGGAGGACGAGGCCGTGTTGCAAGTCCGCAGTGATCGCATGAGTCACCAGCCCTACGGTCTCGAAGGCGGCCAGCCCGGCGCGCCAACGCGCAACTTACTGATCCGAGACAGCGACGTGCGGGACATGCCCTCCAAATTCACCGAATGGATCCGGAACGGTGACACGCTGGATCACTTTCAGGCAGGTGGTGGTGGCTTCGGCAACCCGTTCCAGCGCGATCCCGCCGCGGTCCTGAACGACGTGCGCAACGGGCTCGTCTCGCTGGAACGCGCTCGCACCGACTATGGCGTGGTGATCGATCCCGAGAGCTGGACGGTGGATGGGGAAGGAACGGCGGTGCTGAGGAACAACATCGCATCGATGTAACTGTCCACGTCACCTTCGTCAGCTTTGTCCGCCGACTGCAGCGGCACGGTGCAGACCAGCTACACCTACGACCCCTTTGGTAAGCCCTCCTCGACCGGGGCCACGAGCAGCAACACGCAGCAATACACCGGACTCCAGAACGACGGGACGGGGCTGCAGTACAACCGGGCGCGCTACTACTCGCCGACGCTGCAGCGCTTCATCGCGGAGGACCCCTGGGCTTCGGCGGCGGCGGCGTCAACCTGTATGCCTATGTCGGGTAACGATCCGATCAACTTCTACCGATCCGAGCGGATTGCAGCCGAGCGGACTGGATCCGGGCGGGTTGGCATCAGCGGTTGCGGGACGAAAGTCCCATGGTAACGGCGTGGCCGGCGGCTTTGCCGGTGCACTTCCTGGCGCTGCAGGCGGTGCGGGGATTGGCCTCGATCTCGGAGACACTGTCCTAGCGGTTGGGGCCGCCGCTGGTGGAGCCGCACTCTTGATTGTGACAGGGGTGTTGAACTCTGATGCACCTCCCGCAGATTTACAACCCGGAACCCTTCAATATCAGGTTCCGTGGCCAGCAAATTTGCCGAGCAGCGGTGAATTCCCGTACGTACCACCCAAGAACACGCCTCGAGGAATGGTTCAGAAGAATAGACAAGGTGAGTACGTGGACAGAGACGGCAACCGCTGGCAATGGGATCGCGTGAAGAATGAATGGGATGTCCAGCATCCAGGTCGAGGGAATAGACCGGGAGGCTACACAAATGTCGATTCGAACGGACACGTCACGCACTAACGAGAAATGCGACATGCCGTAAACGACAGCACGCTACTCAAGGGATTGTGACCATGGATGATGAATGTCGAAAACTCATTGATGACATCGGGAGTTCAGACCCAGAACGCTGGAAGACGGCTGAGCATGCGCTTCGGAAACAGAAGAATCTGACGTGCATTGAGTGGGCCCTGAACGAGGCTGCGATACCTGAACACACGAAAGAAGCACTCTGCCGACTCCTCTATTTGTGGCGATGGCGACGAAGCCGGTCCTATCGCGCTTCGTCAACTTGACTCAGGAAACCCGTCGGTCCGTGCGGAAGCAGCCAACATTTCGGCCGTAACCAGGTATCAGCCCGCAGGGCCACAGCTAGAACGATTACTCAACGACGGAGCGCAGCCGGCAGACGTCAAGGGAAGAGCGGCGTTGGCTATCGGAGCTCTTCCCTATCATGCCGCGTTGCCAAGCCTCGTTACGCATCTTCAGGATCCAGACGAAAGGGTACGGGCGCTTTCAGCGAAATCTCTCGGTTTGCTTGGTGAACGAAGTGCAATTCCGGCACTGCGATCGGCACGTGAATACGAGACAAGCCATTGGGTATTACAGGAAATTGGTATCGCCCTCGGCGAATTATCTCCAGCTGCCGAGGAAGGAAATTCGTAGTCTAGAACATTTCGTCGGCAATTCACGCGCCCTCTGCCGCGACCGACCGACGCTTGAAAGCACACGACTCACAAGACCATGCTTAAAAGTTTCGGGATTAGTCTCGGTTACGACGATCGACCCACGGTGTGGCACAAGACAACGAAGTACTCTGGCCAGTCAACTTTGGGCAGATGATTTTGTCCTGGTGACGGACAACCAGCACCATTATATGGAGATGAGATCAACCTCAATCTCGACAGATGCCCTAGGCTCGACCGTGGCCCTGGCCGACTCCAGCGGCACGGTGCAGACCAGCTACACCTACGACCCCTTTGGTAAGCCCTCCTCTACCGGGTGCCACGAGCAGCAACACCCAACAGTACACCGGACTCCCGAACGACGGGACGGGACTGCAATACAACCGAGCCCGCTACTACTCACCAACCCTGCAGCGCTTCATCTCAGAAGACCCGTTGGGCTTCGGGGGCGGCGACGTTAACCTGTATGCCTATGCAGAAAATTGTCCACTGGTGTATACCGATCCAAGCGGCATGCTGCTCGGCCATTTCATTCACAAAGTGACATCGGCGTTGGCCTCGCCGGAGGTGAGGCGAGCGCTTGATGAATATGCGGTTGGTGCATCGGCCGTTGCGGCTGCTGGTGCCATCGGCATTGCAACTGTTGGCTGCGCCGCATCGGCCCTAGAAACTGCTGGCGTTGGTTGCATCGCGTCGTATGCGTTGGGGGTGGGAGCAGTGCAGCCATTGCTGCTTACGGCAAACATTGCGGGTGCGCTGTCAACTGCTGGTGGCTGCATTGCTGCTGAACGTGGCCACAGCTCTTCGTCAGCCTGCTGGGAGTCGGTCGGCGAGACAGCAGTATCGTGGGGAGTGAGAGACCCTATTGTTTCGTTAGCTGGCTATTGGTTCGCTTGTCGAACTGACGGAGGATGCCGGTCCGGCAGTTCGAACACGCAACCACCAGGACCGCAGATTCCGGAATGGCGTTCAGCAGACGTATTTGATGGAGCTGGAGCGTCAGCGGTGTCTGTCGGTGCCACGAACCAAGGCCCATATATCCCGGGTGACGGCGTACCATTAGTTCTCGGGGGACGACAATGCGGACGGTAGCGAGCCTGATTTGTCACTGGAGTTTAGACTACGTACAGGTGGTCGATGGCTAGGTTCCTGTTGAGTGCCACAATCTATTTGGCAGCGTTTGTCTCATTGCTGGCAGCAGTTTACGTGTATCGTATCGCCGATCTCCGGCGTTGGCAGGCCGTAGTCATTCTGATCGTGTCGGTCGCCGCGGGAGCCCTGGCCATAGCAATAGCCAATGGCAGTCTCGGCTCGGCGACCGGTATGGCAGTTGGTGTTGGAGTGTTCGGGCTAGTGTCCATCCTAGGCATTTCCTATGTGCTCGTCCGGAACTTCGAACGAAAACAGCTAAAAAGCGACTACCTCAAACAGGACTTGACCAACTATGCGCACATCCGGCGGAACTGGCTATTTGGGTGGTTAGCCCGGTGGCTCGAGCGGTAGTAATTGGATTTGACTGTATGTGCGTACAGATGCTGAACGACCGGCGTGTGGGCCAAGCCGACCAGTGGAAGTAGGCGTTGGTGGCGGGGATAATTATTGTATGGGTCGTAGGGTTTATGGCGATGCTCAGTGGTTTGCTGCTGTATCCTCGATTTCCTGGCGCCGCTCCGCCGTCGTGGCACCGAGTGGCCCGAATCGCTGCGATCCCGGTTGCTGGCACCGCCGGGATTGTCGCCGGGATTGTCTACGGATGGATTTGGGCTCCCCCGGCGGCAGCATTCGTGACAGGGATCGTCACTATCGGAGCGCAACGGTTGTGGCAACAGACTCGAAGCATCCGACAACAATTCGAAGAGATTGAGCGTAATCCAGAACGGCGCCAGAAGTTTGAGCGCGATCCAATCATTGGTAGGTGGCTACGCCGTAGACACTGAACGATGCACTCATCGTGTGCGGAGCGTGATCTGCTGAATACCTGATTTGGCTGGCGCACCAGCAGCACGGTCAGTGGGACCACCATGGGCTACCTGTACGACGGGGCCACCCTGGTGCAGGAACTCTCCGGTGGCACCCCGAGTGCCAACCTGCTCACGGGCTTGGGGCTCGACCAGACCTTCAGTCGCACCGACGGCAGTGGCACCAGCAGCTTCCTGACCGATGCGCTGGGGTCGACCGTGGCCCTGGCCGACTCCAGCGGCACGGTGCAGACCAGCTACACCTACGACCCCTTTGGGAATCCCTCGTCAACCGGTGCGAGCAGCAGCAACACGCAGCAATACACCGGCCTCCAGAACGACGGGACGGGGCTGCAGTACAACCGGGCACGTTACTACTCGCCAACCCTGCAGCGCTTCATCGCGGAGGACCCGTTGGGCTTCGGCGGTGGCAGTGTCAACCTGTACGCCTATGCCGGGAACAATCCGATCAATGCGAGCGATCCGAGCGGATTGCAGCCGAGCGGATTGGACCCAGGCACCAACGGACTGGCATCAGCGGTAACGGGACGTCAATCCCACGATCAACGGTGGGTTAACGGTCGAACTGACTATGCACCGGCGGCTGGATCTCCGTTCGATGTCGGGCCAGTGATTGACGGAGCGGCTGCGGCTGGAATTGCTGTGGGTGGCGCTGCGCTGCTGCTGTCAGGAGTTCTGAATTCAGACGTCGGCACTGATTAGCGTAAGCGATCTGAAGCGGATTCCGAAGAGCTGGATCGATCAGATGGGCGGCGAAGAGATAACAAGAGATCTGAAGAAAACATACGGAGGATCAAGGAGTGATCTATATTATGATCCGAAAACCGGGGATATCTACGCTGTCCCAAGAGGTTTGAGCCAGGTTCCCATTGACGACATGATTGGCAATCTGAGTGATTATGGAATTAAGTGGAGATAGCCCTGAATATGAGCGTCGCACTCAATTCCTGGGGAGCATAGTGGGAATCGAGCATGAGTACCATAAGTGTCAACTCAAACGCGCGGCAAGTCAGTTTCCGGCGATCGAAGGGTGTTCAACCAAATACGTTCGGGTATTTGATGGGATCGGCCCTGCATCTTGTGCGTGGGCCTGATCGCGTTCTGATAAGGCACGGACCGAACTCGCGTGAACTGGCATTCGAATTGATTTTTCGATTGACCATTCGGCCCCGAAGTGGAGGTATCGAGTCATGGTCCGTGTTTCGAAGGGAACGTGAATGGCACGGTGAGGCAGATGAGGATGATCCGGGCTGTATCCTCTGGCACGCGAACTGGGATCACCGGACCGATTTGGCGAACGAGGCATGGCGAGGCGACCTATCGAAGGAAACATGGCGCGAGGACAGGTTCCCAACAATACAAACTACGGTGCGGTATTTGCCCGAGCCTCGATGCTCTCAGCTCGGCTCGCTGTTCGATGCGCTTGACCGAATCGTGGTGAACGGCGTCGCATTGCCCGAAGTCGAACGGAATGACATACCTCAGTGGCGCGAATTTTCCCTTTTACGGCGCCTAGACTGGGGCGGTGTCGATCTTACCTGGAATGAATTGCGCCAAAACGAGGAATCTGAGTACGCGGGGACTGCACTTGCGGCGCAAATCGAACACCTGCTGCAGGAAGAACTGCCGGATCTTGAGCAGGTTGACACACTGACGATGGTCTTCGACTGGTCGCCTTACTTTTCCGATGAAGTAGCTAGAAGACTACTTACCGGCCTCCAGTAGAAAGGACTGTGTCTACATCCGAGTACCAACCTGCTCACCATCCTGCGGATGGAAGAGATCATCCCAGGCTTCGGCACGGACATGGCACGATTGGCAGAGCGGCTGATCAAACCCGTTGATCGCACCCGTGGTGGCATCGAAGGACGCGTAGACCCAGCCCCGCTGATTGACGGTGGCGTCTCGCACTGTTGGGGTACAGGGGTCGCACCCTTTCCGATCTTGAGCTTGACCAGCACCGCATGTAAGCGTCCAGGGATGAGATGACCGGCGGCGTCATAGGCGAGACCACCAGTTGGCGCGTGCTGCACCGCATAGACTTCCATGATGACCATGGTGCCGATAGGAAAGACACCCGTCGATTGAAATGGCTGGATTGAGGCGGGCGTGATGTACATGACCCGAACGGCGCCTCCGCTGTCAGTTCGATCGACCGTCGCATAGTGGGTAAACGACGTTCGGTAGTTCGCTGGGATGTGAGATCGGTGGGGAGGAGTAGGCGCGAGACGGTGCGGGCGGTATGGGTATCCGTCGAATCACGGTGAATTGCCAGGCCGGCGTGGTCACGAGGTGAGAGACTCTTCGGCGGCGGCCTCAGAGTGACACCGGAAGGTTGTCGGGCGGTTGGTGAGGCTGCCCGGCAGACGAAAGGCATCTCACGACAGGAAACGCTCTGCCTCGCGAATCGGTTTCACACTCCCGGGGCGGCCCAGGCGACACCGTTGGGGAACTCGAACTCGGCCAGCGAGGCAGGCTTCATGCTGATGCTGTAGCCGGGCGCTTCGGGCGGCATGTAACGGCCGTTGCTGATCTTGACCGGATCGACGAAGTGCTCGTGCAGGTGATCGACGTACTCGATGACGCGGTTCTCGAACGAGCCACTCACCGCGATGTAGTCGAAGATCGACAGGTGCTGCACGTACTCGCAGAGCCCGACTCCACCGGCATGCGGGCAGACCGGCACGCCGAACTTGGCGGCCATCAGTAGCACCGCCAGCACCTCATTGACGCCGCCAAGGCGACAGCTGTCGACCTGGCAGAAGGAGATGGCGTTACTCTGTAGCAGTTGCTTGAACATGATGCGATTGGCGCAATGCTCACCCGTGGCGACGCCAATGGGTTCAACGGCATGGGCGACGGCGGCGTGTCCCAAAACGTCGTCCGGGTGCGTCGGTTCCTCGATCCACCACGGGTTGTAGTCTCTCAAGCGTTCCATGGCCGCGATGGCTTCGCCGACGTCCCAGCGCTGGTTGGCGTCCATCATCAACTTGCGCTGGTCGCCGATCTCTTCGCGCACGATGGCGGCGCGACGCACGTCGTCGTCGGTATCCGCCCCAACCTTCATCTTGAAGACGTCCCAACCGCTGGCGACCGCTTCACGACAGAGCCGCCGTAACTTGTCGTCGTCGTAGCCCAGCCAACCGGCGGAGGTGGTGTAGGCGGGGTAGCCCATCTCACGGATTGTCGCTTCGCGTTCCGCTTTGGTCGGCTCCAGCTTGCGCAGAATCTCAAGCGCTTCGTCGGGCGTGAGGGCGTCGGTGATGTAGCGGAACGGCACGCACCGCACGAGGTCTTCCGGCGTCATGTCGACCAGTAGCTTCCAGAGCGGCTTCCCCTCGACCTTGGCGTACAGATCCCAGACGGCGTTGACGACCGCCGCCGTTGCCAGGTGAATGGCCCCTTTGTCCGGACCGATCCAGCGTAGCTGGCTGTCGCCGGTTATCATGGCCCAGAATCCGCCCATGTCGGCGGTGAACGATTCCAACGATTTGCCCAGCACCAGGGGCTTGAGCGATTCAACCGCCGTGCAGCAGATCTCGTTGCCGCGACCGATGGTGAAGGTCAGCCCGTTCCCCTGGAGACCGTCCGGATGATCCGTCTCGAGCGTCACGTAGGTGGCGGAGTAATCCGGATCGGGATTCATCGCGTCCGAGCCGTCTAGCAGCCGCGAAGTGGGGAAGCGAATGTCCCGCACGGTGAGCCCGGTAATGGTGATCGGCATGATCGATCCTCTCGACTTCCGGCTACGAGCGCACGCTGTTACGCAGCAGCAGGTCGCCCACGCCAATCTCGACATCGTCCCCGGCCCGTAGCGAGAAGTCGTCGGGCGGCACGATGCCTGTACCGGTCATCAGGAAGCCGCCGTTTGGGAACGACATCTCGGCGCCGGTGTAGCGCACCAGATCCTCCAGCGTGCGCTTCATGGACGAGGTATTCGTCTCACCCCGGAAGATCTCGGATCCAGCGCGGAAGATGCGCATCTGAATGGGCAAGTTGCGCATCTCGTCGGGCCCAGCCACCACGATACCGGGGCCGAGCGAGCAGGAGCGGTCGTAGCACTTGGCCTGTGGCAGGTAGAGCGGGTTCTCGCCTTCAATAGAGCGGGACGAGACGTCGTTGCCAGCGCAGTAGCCAACGATCTCGAGTTCATGGTTGAACAGGAGAACCAGTTCCGGCTCGGGTACGCTCCAGCTGCTGTCTTTGCGCACGCGCACCGCGTCGTCATGGCCGATCGTACGCCAACCTGGGGCCTTGAAGAAGACCTCGGCACGCTCGGCATCGTATACCTTCTGGTAAATGTCGTTGACCGTCGATTCAGCCATACGCGCATCGCGACTGCGCAGGTAGGTGACGCCGCTGGCCCAGACCTCCATGGCGGGATCGATCGGCGCTAGCGATGCCTCCGGTGCCTCACCATCGACGGGGAATCTTCGGAGAATGTCCTCCGCGGCGTGCCTCGGCATCTCGAGCCAGCCGCCCAATGTGAACGATCGCGGCAGGAATTCGCCATCTCGTGCCCAACGTGGACCCGTCTCGGTCTCGTGTCTGCTCAGATACATGCTCAAACCCTCCCGCCAGTAACGGCTGAATAGCCCGGCTCAGTCCATCTGATCGAACGCGTCGGCGATCATGGCGCCGATCACCAGTGACGACGTGGCCGCCGGTGATGGCGCGTTGCGTACGTGGAGCACTCGTTGCTCCCGATCAACGATGAAGTCGTCGACCAGGTTGCCATCTTCACTGAGTGCCTGAGCGCGCACTCCAGACGGCCCGGGAACTAGATCCTCCATCGTGAGTTCTGGGATGTACTTCTGCAGCGACGCCAGAAAGCGCGTCTTGCTCAAGTCGCGCGCCATCTCGTCGAGCCCGGTGCGCCAGTGCTTGCGCGCGAAATTGCGAAAGCCACCGAAGCGCATCATGTCTCCCAGGTCGTTCAACTGCAGCACGCCAAACGAGTAGCCTTCGCGCGAGAAGGCCAGTACCGCGTTCGGGCCGAGCCACAGATCGCCGTTCATGCGCGGCGTGAAATGCACTCCCAGAAACGGAAATCGCGGGTCCGGAACCGGGTAGATGTTGCCCCGCACCAGGTCGCGCCGTTCCGGTCGCAAGATGTAGTAGTCACCGCGAAACGGGACGATGCGTGGCTCGAGCGGCGCGCCAGTCATGGCGGCGACGCGATCCGAGTAGACCCCAGCGCAGGCGATCACGCGCTGCGTCTCGAAATCACCGCGGTTGGTGCAGACCAGGGTGCGCGTCGCGCCGCGAACGATGCTGACCACTTCGTGGCCCGTGAGGATCTCCCCGCCCGCCTGGCGCACGTCGTTGGCGTAGGAGTCCGCCACCTGACGGTAGTCGACGATGCCGGTACGCGGCGAGAGGATGGCACGCACGCCGGTGACGTGTGGCTCGACCTCGCGCAGTTGGTCGGCGTCGATCATCTTCAGTCCGGGAACGCCGTTCGTATTGCCGCGTTCCAGCAGCGCTTCAAGCCGTGGGATCTCCGACTCTTCGGTCGCGACGATGACCTTGCCGCAGAGGTTGTATGCGATCTCGTGCTCGTCGCAGTACTTCATTAATTGAGCGGATCCGGCCACGCATGCCTTGGCCTTGAGCGATCCTGGCGCGTAGTAGATGCCGGAGTGGATCACTCCGCTGTTGTGGCCGGTCTGGTGGGCGGCGATTTCCAGCTCCTTTTCGAGAATGATGAGTCGCTGGCCGGGATGCCGATGCAGGATCTCGCGTGCTGCCGCCAGACCCACGATGCCCGCCCCGATGATGACGGTATCGGTCGATCGTGTGTCACTCACGCGGCGGGTGCCGCTCGTCGTCGTCTGCTCGCTCATCTCGCCCCCTCGTCGCTGGTAGGCCGGTCTCCGTGGGCTCCCTGTCGCTGCCCTGCCGCCAGTGTACGGGAAGATCGGCGCGCGCGGGAGGACTAGCGAGGCAAGCGGCAGACTGCTTGTGATCGCGAGTTTGCCTCAGTGAGTATGATGCGCCCGTTAGGCTGACGACCTGCCACGTCACGTGGCAAGAGAAAGGGCTGAAGGTTCCCGATGCCGACTCCGATGTACGATCTGGTGAAGACGCTGACTGAGATTCCTGGGCCGATTGGACAGGAGGATCTGGTGCACGAGTGGTGCGCCAATCACTGGTCCGGATTTGCCGAGCACGTTGAGATGACGCGAGTTGGCAACGTCGCGGCGCGAGTCGGCGGGTCTGGTCCGAGCCTGATCGTGCTGGCGCATGGCGATGAGCTGGCGCTGGTGGTGAAGTCAATCTCGGAGGCAGGACTGTTGCACGTCTGGCCCGCCTTCCGCGACAGCCGAGGCAGACCTCCGCACTGGTACAGTCCGGTCAACCAGCCCGTGGTGGTATTGTCGGAGAACGGGCCGGTCGATGGTCAGCTCTGCTACGCCAGCGGTCATGTGATCGGTGGGGCTTCGGACAAAGACTTCTTCACCTGGGACGACTGGTTCGTCGACCTTGGCTATTTCAGCCGGGAGACGGTCGAGAGTCTTGGGATTCATCCCGGCACACGCATCAGCGTCAATCCGCCAACGAGACGGCTGGGTGAGACCATCGTCGGCAAGGCTATGGACAATCGGGCGGCGCTGGCCATCGCGACCTCGGTCGGAGAACGTGTCGATCCAGCGAAGCTCCGCTATCAGCTGTGGATCGGCTCGTCGGTCCAGGAAGAAAACGGTCTACTGGGCGCATCGAGCATCCCGGAGATCCATTCGTTCGATGCTGCGATTAACCTCGACGTCGGACTGTGCGGTGAAGTTCCGGGCACGAAGACCGAGAGTCATCCGTCGAAGCTCGGCGGCGGACCGATCATCGTACACCAGGATTCGTCAGTGCATTACTCGCACCGCATGTCGATGGCGTTGGTGGAGGCGGGCAAATCTGCTGGCATACCGATTCAGCAAGCGGTCTTCCAGAACTATGGCAGCGATGGGGCCGAGCTCATCCGGCGTGGCATCGAAACCGTCCTACTCACTTTCCCGACACGCTACACGCATTCTCCAAACGAGATGGTCACGGAATCTGATCTGGTACACTGCGTCGACTTGATACTGGCATTTCTGGAGCGCGAGCCGCTGCCTGATCGCTGGCAGCGACGCTAGCTATAACGCCGTCGCCTGTTAGACTTCCTGCGTGGAGATGCACGGCAGGCGCGACTGAATGCGCATAGAGGGAGATGATTGACGCGGCATGAACGTTACTGAACTGGTGGCAACTGCGGTAGCAAATTACAAGGATGCGGAGACGACGACGGTTCCAGAAGGCGCCACTCCTGAGGAGGCGGCGACCGTCGTGCCGAATCCGCTTGGTTACGCACTCGGGTGGGTGCTGGCCGATGCGATCGTTGCCAATCGCTATCAAGGATCGGGAGTAGACGCGCTGCCGATCTGCCATCCGGAAAATGGCTGGGATCGCATTCTGTTGACGCGGCGGGTCAGCTGTAATCTGTGTGCTGAGGAATCGGCCGATTCCTTCGGCACGATCATGCTGACTGGCGATGAGGCCCCGGTTTTCATTCGACCAGAAGGGGACAAGATCCCGCTCGGGAAATTGCTGCAGGAAGATCCGGAGGCAGCGGTCGAGAAGTTGCTGGAGAAGGTGCCGCAAGTGGGTTTCGTCCCTGGTGAGCATGCCGGATGCTGGCACTCACGCGCGGAGAAGTATCCCGACATCTATGACGCGGTTGCGAACGCGATCATCAAATACCCGGGTTTGGTCGCGCTGCGTGAGATCTTCGTCGACGAGGTGCAGTTCGAAGGAACGTATCACCCGATCTACTTGATGACTGGCGCGCTCACCAAGGGGTTGACTTACAACTGGTTTGCCATCGAGAGCCCGGACTACGTCGCCTTCTTCATGGTCGACGGCGCATCGACGATCTACCAGACCGATCAGGGGAATTGGGCATCGGTCGGGAAGCAATTGAACACTGAAGATCGTGAGGGCATCCAGCGTCGGATTCTTTCCTGGCTGCGGCTCGAAGGTAAACCGGATCGCGCGACCATCGATTAGCGCCTCGCCAGAACCACCTGGCTCGGGAATCCGGCTTCGACGACGACGTCACGCGTCACGTCGCGAAATCCGGCAGCGCGTAGGAGTGGCATGAGCTCGATCGGACGGCAACCGCCGCAGGCGATCGGGCTCACCGCGTAGAGTCCGTTCCACATTGCGACCAGCGACCTGCTCAGCCGCGTAACGCCCTCGGTGAGTGTGACGATGGCCACCTGGCCATCGGGTTTGAGCACGCGGTGAAACTCGCGCACGGTCGCGCCAAGGTCCGCAATCGGGATGAGATCAAGCACGTAGGAGCAGAAGATCCCGTCGAAGGACTGATCCTGAAATGGCAGTTCCCGAGCGTCCCCACGTACCACCGGCTGCCCGGTTCGCTGCCTGACAAGATTCAGCATGACCGGCGACACGTCCAGCGCCACCGCCATGCCGGTCGATCCGACATGGTGTGCCAATTTGCGGTGGTCGATTCCGGTTCCCGCGCCGACGTTCAGTATGCGGTCACCCCGACCGATCGTGAAGCGCTCGAAGGCGACCGATTTTGCCTGGCCTTCGAAGCGTTCAGCCCAGTCGTAGAGTGATCCGACGCGATCGTAGAAGGACTGGATCGACGGCATGTGCAGGGTCCAAATCAATACTTCGCCAGGACGTTGGCGAGCTCAATCAGTTTCGGATCCAGGCGTTTGGTCTGACCCACGATCTCATCCAGTGGCGTCGTGGCGACCGTACCGTTGACCAGGCCCACCAGACAGCCGTGATTGCCGTTTGCCAGGCAATCGACCGCTGCTCCGCCAAACCGCGTCGCGAGCAAGCGGTCGAACGCGCCGGGGGCGCCGCCGCGCTGGACGTGCCCCAGGATGGTGGCGCGAAACTCGAAGCCGAGGCGTTCTCGGTGCTGGGTGAAGTACTCCGCCAGGCGAGTCGCGTTGTAGGTCGCTCCTTCGGCTACCACGATGATCGCGTGTGCCTTGCCCCGCTCGTAGGCGTTGTGAACGACCTCCGCGAGTTGTTCAGGATGAATCTCGAATTCCGGGATCACGACCGCCTCAGCGCCGCCTGAGATTCCGGCAACCAGAGCGATGTAGCCGCAGTTGCGGCCCATAGTCTCCACCAGAAATGCTCGATGATGTGAGGACGCGGTCACTTTAAGCCGGTCGACAGCCTCAAGCGCAATATTGAGTGCGGTGTCAACTCCGATCGTGATCTCAGAACCACACAGATCGTTGTCGATGGTCGAGGCGACGCCGACGACGGGGAAACCCATCTTCCATAGTTCGTGGGCTCCGGTCTGCGAGCCGTTCCCGCCGATGACGACCAGGCCGTCCACGCCAAACGACTCGAGTGAGTTGAGCGCCCGGCGGCGACCCACTTCGGTGCGAAACTCGTTGCAGCGCGCGCTACCGAGAATAGTGCCGCCGCGCTGAATGATGCCACCGACATCGCGCGCCTCGAGCGGTTTGAAGTCACCCGCGATCAGTCCGGCATAACCTCGCTGAACCCCGAATACTTCCCAATCGTGATCGATTCCGCAGCGGGTGACGGCGCGGATCGCGGCATTCATTCCGGCCGCGTCACCACCACTTGTCAGCACCGCGATGCGTTTCATGATGATTAGGATCTCTCTCCGGTTTCCGGCTTGTTCACTCAGTCCCGAACACGTTCGAGTAATTCGGAGCGTCCGCAATCAACCGCATCTAGACCGCCAACGCGCTGATCTCGGGCACGGAAACCCGTCCATCCGGCACGCCCAGGATCTGATCGATGCGAATCTGATCCAGTGTCTCCTCGACCATCAGCGTGTCAGCCAGATGCTGCAGTTCGCCGCGATGCTCGACCAACACGGTTCGGGCCTGGTCTTCAGCTTGGTGTAGCAGGCGCTGGATGGCGGCTTCGGCGCGATTCATCATGTCTTCGCTCAGGTTCTGGTCCTGGGTGATCTCGCGTCCGAGAAAAACGTGCTCCTCGCCAGTTCCCAGGAAGAACGGTCCAACTTCATCGCTCATGCCCCACAGCCCAACCATGCGCCTTGCCAGCGAGGTGGCCTCTTTAAGATCGTTCTGCGCACCAGTGGTGATTTCGTTGGCTACCAAATCCTCGGCCGTACGACCACCCATCAGGATCGCCAGACGCCCCAGCAGGTATTCGCGTGGGTAGTTGAAGCGGTCGTCGGTCGGTGCTTGGACGGTAATTCCGAGCGATTGGCCGCGTGGGATGATGCTGATTTTCCGCAGTGGATCGGCGTTTGGCGTGAAGTGGGCCACCAGCGCATGTCCGGCCTCATGGAAGGCGACGATCCGCTTGTCCTTGTCACTCATCAGCAGCGGTCGCTCGGCGCCGAGCAGGATCTTGTCGAGTGCCGCATCGAAGTCGGATCGATCGACGGCTGGCTTGTTGCGCCGCGCGGCGATGAGCGCCGCCTCGTTGACCAGGTTCGCCAGATCCGCACCGGAGAAGCCGGAGGTGACCGCGGCGATGTCGTCCAGATTAACCTCGTTGGCGACCACGATCCCCTTGCGATGGATGTTGAGGATGGCGGAGCGCCCGCGTCGATCCGGCAAGCCGAGCGTCACCTGGCGATCGAAACGGCCAGGTCGAAGCAGCGCGGGATCGAGGACGTCGGGCCGGTTGGTGGCCGCGATCACGACCACGTCCTGATGCGCCTCGAACCCGTCCATCTCCACGAGCAATTGATTCAGCGTCTGTTCGCGTTCGTCGTTGCCGCCGCCGATTCCGGCGAAGCGCTGGCGCCCAACGGCGTCCAGCTCGTCGACAAAGATGATGGACGGCGCGGCCTCTTTAGCTCGCTCGAACAGGTCACGCACGCGACCGGCACCCACTCCAACGAACATCTCGACGAACTCTGATGCGCTGACGGTAAAAAACGGTACCTGCGCCTGTCCGGCCACGGCTTTGGCGAGCAGCGTCTTACCGGTACCTGGAGGTCCAACCAGCAGCACGCCGCGTGGCAGACGAGCGCCGATCTCGTGGTACTTGGCTGGATTGATCAGGAAGTCGACCACTTCAGAAAGCTCGGCCTTGGCTTCGTCCTCTCCGGCGACATCGTCGAAGGTGATCAGCGGACGCTTCTCGTCGTACAAACGGGCCTTGGAGCGCGAAAAGCCGAACATCTCCTGACGCCCGCGCGACGACATACCGGAATTTCGCATGATGAAGAAGAAGAAGACGCCCATCAGCAGTAGTGGCAGCCCGAATGTCAGCACGGTACCCCACATCGAGCCGGAGTCCGTCTGTGCGGTGATCGGAACGTTGTGATCTTCCAGCACGCTTACCACGTCCGCCTCGACACCGGTTGGCATGGTGGTGGTGAAGGACGTGCCGGTGCTAACGTCATCTGAGGATACGGTCGACGGGATGGGTGCATTGAGATCGTAGATGACGCCGCCCGCAAGACGCTTTTCGACGACGAACGAACCACTGACCTTCTGCCCTTTAATCGTCACCGATGCCACTTGATCGGTTCGTACCTGATCCAAAAAGGTCGAGTAGGGAACGTTCAGCGGCGAAGAGCCGAGCGGGTAGGACGAGAAGACGTAGACCGCCACGACGACAATGGCGGTTAAGATGATCCAGCCGAGCCAGCTATAGCGACTGATCGGCTGATTGTTCGGGGGTTCGCCGCCCGAGTCGGGACGCCGCTCTGGATTCCTGCCCGGAGGCTTGGTGTTCATGTGTGACCCGTCCAATGCATTCAGATCTGAGGCAAATAGGAATAAGCGCCATGGGGCTGCGCTTGAATTCTGGTTCCCATTCGCCAGCTCCCTCTCTCAGCCAGGTTATCTCGGTCAATCGCTAGCCCAGCCCTGGGCAAGTTGGTTCGCGCATCATCTTCGATTGCTCGTCGAGAAGCCGGATCTCCTCAACCGGCATCTGAACCAAATGTAGCTTCGGGTGCGTAGCGACGGCGTTGGAAAGATCGGAGGACTGTTACAGATTCGCAACATGTTCGGCTTGTTGGAACCGGGAGCGCCACAGATTGACAGATCGGAGCGATTACGGAGCATCGTTACCTGTTGACATTCGACTCAAGAGCCGGGACGATCCGCACGCACGACCGATTGCGGCCCGAAGAGTTAACGCGTGTTTTGAGACGCGATAGTTTGGGCCGGCAATATGAACATCAGGAAGGATCTGAACGTGTTCGAACCATCGCTTGCCGTTCAACGCATCCTGCAGTATTCACAGCGGCCATCGCGTCGCCCTGGACCAGGTGTGATTTCGCTCAACTCGGGGGATCCAGACTTCGAGACCCCGGACTACATTCGTCAGGCGCTGATCGACGCCATCTCGGCCGGGTACTCGCACTACGCCGACGGTCAGGGGGATCCCGATCTGCGTGCCGCGTTGGCGGCGAATGCGTCCGCTATCGCTGGCACGACCATTGAGCCCGGTCAGGTGTTGGTGACGCATGGAGGTAGCGCTGCGCTGACCGCCGCAATCGTCGGGGTCGTCAATCCGGGCGAGCGCGTCCTGATTCCGGAGCCGACCTATTCACTCTATGCCGACCTATCGCGCATGATCGGCGCTGAGCCGGTGTTCATTCCGCAGACACCTGATTTCCATCTCGACCTGCAAGCTATCGAGGCTGAAGCAAAGAAGGGTGCCAGCCTGCTGGTCGTCTGTCATCCGTGTAATCCGACCGGTGTGATCTATAGCAACGAGGAGTTGCGTTCCCTGGGACATCTGGCGGAAAAGTACGAGTTCCAGGTGCTGTCGGATGAGGCTTACGATCATATTGTCTTCGGTGGTCATCCATTCACGTCGACGTTGGGTATCCCGGAACTGCGTGATCGCCTGATCTACTGCCAAACCTTCTCGAAGACCTATGCCATGACCGGTTGGCGCGTGGGATATCTCATCGCACCCGCACCGATCACCGCGGCGGCCTCGCGCATTCACCGCACGCTGGTTGGCCCGATGAACTCCGCGGTACAGCGTGCGGCGCTGGCAGCAGTCACGACCGAAAGCGACTGGCCGGAGCGCATGCGACTCGAGTACGAGGCGCGGCGGGAATTGGTGATGAAGTTGATGGCCGACGTGCCTGGCGTGAGCATCCGGCCACCGGATGGGGCGTTCTACGCCTTCATCCAGTATGGTGGTGACAAACCGCCCCTGGAGGTGATCGAGACGGCCTACGATATGGGAGTCGCCGTGCGCGCGGGGACCGAGTACGGGCCCTCCGGCTCCGGCTACGTTCGGGTGGCATTCGCCACCGATCGGGAACGACTCACCGAAGGACTAATGCGCCTGCGCTCGCTGCTGGCTTCGCTGGCGTCCTGAAGCAGTGACCAGACGCGGATCTAACGTCAGGGTCCACGAGCGAGCGCTCGTTCGCACGCGCGGAAAATCCGCTGGACGACGCGCATGCACCGCATGGGACTGGAGATGAACGTGCCGATCGACGTGCTCCCGCACTTGCAGGCCAGGTTAGACAGTTACCTGGCCGATCTGCGAACGCTGGCTGGAATCGACTCCGGCAGTGATGACAAACCGGGCGTCGACCGGGTCGTCGATTGGCTCGTAGAACGATTCGAGAGCAGTGGTTTCGGGGTCGAGCGAGACCACCAGGGTCGGCTTGGCGACAACGTGATCGCCCGATTGACCGGAAACGGTACGGGAAAGATCTTGTTGTTGGGCCATTCCGACACGGTCTATCCACGCGGCACGGCCAGCGAGCGTCCACTGCGCATCGATGACGACCGCGTTATGGGACCGGGAACCTGCGACATGAAGGCCGGAATCCTCTCGGGCATCTACGCGTTGGAAGCACTGCGCGAACTGGGCTGGAGTCAATTTGGCCAGATCAGCTTTCTGATCGTCTCCGACGAGGAGACTGCGGATCGAGCGTCTGTTCCCCTGATCGAGCGTGAAGGCGCGGCGCACGACGCGATCCTGACGCTCGAGGCCGCTCGTGAGAACGGCGACATCGTCACTGCGCGTAAAGGTGTACGCTGGTTCACGGTCCAGGCGCGCGGACGCGCAGCCCACGCTGGCGTCGAGCCCGAGAAGGGCCACAGCGCAACGCTTGCATTGGCCAGGTTCATCGTGGCGGCGGCAGAACTCAACGGCATGAAACCGGGGATGACCGTGAACTGCGGTCGTGTCAGTGGTGGCGGATCGCCAAGTGTCGTTGCCGATCGAGCCGCGGCGCGCTTCGACTTGCGCGCCTGGACCAATGAAGAGCTTGATGAGCTCGAAGCCGCGTTCAGCGCACTCTGCAAACGTGACTTCGTTGCAGGAGTCACGCTGACCGCCGCGCTCGAACCTGGATCAGATTGTCCGGCGATGCCCCGAACCGAAGGGGTGATCGCGCTGGAGCGAATGGCGATCGAGATTGCCTCGTCGCTCGACTTCGGCCTTCGCGGAGCGGCCACCGGCGGAGCTTCAGACATCAGCTACGCGGGCAAGCAGGGGACGCCGGGCCTGGATGGCCTGGGGCCAATCGGCGGACTCGACCACGGGCCAGACGAGTACGTCTTGCTCAGCAGCATCGTGCCACGTCAGGCCCTGCTGGCGCAGTTGATCGTGGCCATCGCTGAGCATTCATCGTGACGTTTCCGTCGCTTGATGACGATTGACGAGCCGAATCTCCTGGATGGATCCTGAAGCGAAAGTCGGATGCCGTGCCTGAACAGATCGAAATCACCGTGTCGCCGACCAGAGATCTCGACGAGCAGACCAGGACTGAGGTCATTGACCTCTGCAAAGCCGCCTTCAACGACGAGGGCTTCAACGTGCTATTCCAGTTGGTGGAGGGTTCCACCGATCCAATGCATGTGCTGGCACGTCTGGATGGACGGGTGGTGGGCCATGGAGTGTGGAGCACGCGCCGGATGTGGCTTGAAGTTGGCACGGAACTCAAAACGGCCTACCTCGACGCTGTCGCAACGCTCCCAAGTCTCCAGGGACGGGGAATCGGGTCGGCCGTCGTTCGAAGAATCACCGAGGAGATCCGCGACTACGACATCGGCTGCCTTTCGACCGAGCGAATCAGCTTCTATCAGCACATCGGTTGGGAGCTGTGGAACGGCCAACGCGCGGTCAAGACCGCAACGGGCGACATCGAGCCAATGACCGACGATATCCTGATGATATGGCGCACGCTTCACACACCGCCACTCGACATGAATTCCCGCCTCACCATCGAGTGGCGTCCAGAAGGCCCGTGACAATCAGCAGACTCGGTACATTGCCCTGGGACAGCCTGGCCCTGTCATATGCCGAGGACATGTTGGTGGCTCTGCCCCGACAGCAGCTGGTCTAGAGCTCATCCGGCATTCGCGCCGGAAATGGATGGTGCGGGATCGCGTCCCAGGCCTGCGCCTGTCTGGCAATCTCATCACAACGTGCGAACCAGACCCCGTCATGGGTGACGATGTGCTTGATGAGCCGTTCGAGTGCCTGAAGGCGGGCGGGTCTGCCGCTGTAACGGGGATGGCAAACCAGAATGAAGTTACCGGTCATCTCATAGGCAGCGTCGAACTCCTCGATCCAGAGCTGCGCAACTTCACTCGGCCGGCGCATAGTCCCCGGATGCGCGTAGAAGACGGCGTCGTCGAGCGACCAGGACCAGGGAAGTTCGACAATCTCTTGCTCGCCTTCGGCGCTCGTGCCGAGCATGTATGGCACGTCGTCGTCAGCGAAGGAACTGTCGTAGTGATAACCCGTCTCGTGCAGCAGCGGCAGTGTGTGAAGCGTGGTGAGCCCGGCAGGGGCGCGCCAACCAATCGGTCGCTGGCCGGTAACGTCGGCGATCGTCTCAGTGGTGCGGTGGATCAGTTCTCGCTCTCGTTGCGGTTCGAGCGTGCTCCACTGCTCGTGCATCCAGCCGTGGGCCGCGATCTCGTGTCCCTGGGCGATAATCCGTCGAGCGAGTGAGGCGTACTTGTTGGCGTTCCAGCCCTCAACGAAGAATGTTCCCTGGATCGAGTATTTGGCTAGCAGCTCCAGTACGCGCTCGACGCCTCGTCGTGGGGCATAGACTCCGTCGGCATTAGCCCCTCCCGCGTGACCGTAGCGCAGCAGGTCGTATGACTCACCGAAATTGTCGAAGGTCAACGCCACGGCGCAGCGAGCGTCATTTGGCCAGGCTGGCGACTCAAAAGTCATGCGCTTCCCACTCCTTCGCATCAAGAACGACTCGTCACCGCCCCAGGATCATGAAGCTTCTATGACGCGCTGACCAGACTACGGTAAAGCTCGAGCGTCCGCTCGGCGATGGCAGTCCAGCTGAAATGGCGTTCGGCCCGTTTGCGACCAGCCAGCCCGAATTCACGGGCTCGTTGCGGGTCGAGTGCCACGCGATTGATCGCTTCGGCCAAATCATGCGAGAAGGCTGGCGCATCGGAGGGATCGAATGTGCCTGGCTTCAAATTCGGGCTCGACCAGCAGTCCCGTTTCGCCAGGAACGACCACTTCCGGGATTCCACCGACCGCCGACGCGACTACCGCCGTCTCGCAGGCCATGGCTTCCAGATTGATGATGCCGAACGGTTCGTAGACTGATGGACAGACAAAAACCGCCGCGTTCGAGTAGAACTGAATGACCTCATCGCGTGGCAGCATCTCTGGAATCCAGATGACCCCATTCCGTCCCTCGACTGACGGCGGCCACGCGTCCGGTCATCTCGCGGCCAATCTCCGGCGTGTCGGGTGCACCGGCCAGCAGGACAATCTGGAGTGACGGATCGATCTCCGGAATGGCGTTCACCAGGTGAATGATCCCCTTCTGCCTGGTGATGCGCCCCACGAAGAGAACGAACGGTCGGGACGGATCGACCCCGTGCTCCACCAGCGCGTCAGTCGCCTCGGTCTTGCGGTATTCATCGAGGTCAATGCCATTGTGAATGACGTGCACCCGGTCTGGATCGACGTCGAAGTTGTTGAGCACGTCTGCGCGGGTTTCGCTTGACACGGCGATGACCGCGTCGGCCCGTTCGATACCGGTGCGCTCCATCCACGAGCTGACGTGGTAGGCGTTGCCGAGCTGTTCAACCTTCCACGGGCGCAGCGGCTCGAGCGAGTGAATAGTCACGACCAGCGGCACCGACCAGAGCTGTTTGGCCAGGAACCCGGCGAGATCGGTGTACCACGTGTGGCAATGAACCACGTCTGCGTCAAAGCTGTCTTTGGCCATGGCCAGGCTACGCGACAGGGCGTCAAGCGCGCCAACGAAGCGCTGGTCAGTGTTCTGCCGCATCTCATCCCAGCCGAGATATCCGCGAATGCGAAGGTTGTGGCGTTCTTCGTCCTGCGTGCCAAAAGAGCGCACCTCGACCGGGACGAACTGGGCCAATGCTTGACTCAAATACTCGACGTGCACGCCAGCGCCGCCATAGACGTTCGGTGGGTATTCGTTGGTGAAGATCGCGACCTTCGAAAGCTCGGGCACCTACTATCCCTTTCTCGATTGCGCGTCCAGCGTCGGCCTTCGATGGGCATCGTCTCAAGAAACGTAGCACAAGAATCCTCGTCTGGCCCGAAGCCAGGCGGGGATTCTTACATACGAGTGTTGGCACCGGCTGCCTTCAGTGGCTCAGCGTTACGGTTGCGAACACCGGTTTATGATCCGACGCGCCGCTTTGGATGGCTTGCATCGAGTTGACGGTGAACTGATTCGAGACCAGCACGTAGTCGAGGCGACGTTGATCGGTCGTAGTGGTGACATTCGGCATCAAAGTGGCTCCTGGATCGGTGAGCCCCGCAGCCGCGAACGTATTGAGCACATCGGTGCCGGGGTCGGCATTGAAATCACCCATCACGATGGCTGGATAGCGACCCGTCTGGTTTGCAATGAGCTGTTGCGTCTGCTCCAGCCGAATATCGTCGGCCGCCTTCGGGTTGTCGAGGTGCGTGCCCACGACCCAGACATTTCCGACAGTGGTCGGTACCAGCGTCTCGATCGTCCCGCGCTTGAGGTTCTTGGTAACGGTGAAGTGATGCTGCTCGATCTGCGAAACCGGAGCACGAGTCAGGATCGCGTTGCCCCATAGCCCGTCGTCCGAGTTTCCACCGAAATAGATTGGCATATCGAGTCGCTGGCTCAACCAAAGCGCTTCGTCCGCTCCAGACGTGACCAGCCAGCCACGACTCACCTCTTGCAGCACGATGACATCGGGATGGGCCGCTTCGATGACGTCGGCCTGAGCCTCCAGGTCGAACGAATTATCGGCGGCGAAGCCGTCCTGCAGGTTGTAGGTCATGACCTTGAAGGTTGCGGGCAGGGCGGTTCCGGTTCCAGGATTCTTGGTGGCGATGAATTGCCAGCCGCAGACCAGCACCAGGATGATGGCGGGGATCACCAGCATGCCGATGGTCTGGGACGAGAGTCCGTCGTCATGATTGCGTCGAGCCGAACTCAGTGCTCCAAACGCGGAGCCGACAGCCAGCGCGACCGCGGCGAACAGCATATAGCGCGTTCGCCCGGAAGCGTCGTAGTAGTAGAAGAGAATGCCCACCTGCAGGAGCAAACCGAGAGTGAACCAGATGGTCGGCACGACCGTGCGCGGCGTCTGCCGTAATTTGTCGCCCGTTCGGAATGCCGCTCCGATGAGCATCAGATTGACGGCCACTACGAATGGCAGCGCGTACGGCGCCAATCGCTGCTGCGTCCAGAAGAGCCAGAGTGCGATCGAGCCGATGGCCACGACCATCAGGTGTTCTGCCAGGCTGATCCAGCGCGTTCGTCGGTGGTATTCCCGTTCGAGCCAGATGTGGCCGAGCGTGCCAGTCAGGAGTCCGAGCCCGAGCAGCGACATCGCCGGGGCGAAATTCAGTCCGGCCTTTGTCTGCGCCAGCCCAAGATTGCCACCGATCAAGTGGAACATGGCCAGACCGGGGCCGACCGCGATGAGCGCGACGCTCCATCCGCTTGCGTATTCTGGGTCAATCTGTGTGCTCCACGCCAGCGCTGCCATCGCCAGTAATGCGGCCGCGACCAGGGCAGTTACCACTCCAGCTGCAACTCCACTGTTCCACGGGAGATCTAACGTGAGAAAGGCAACCCGAATGGCAACGTCGAGCGTGAGTCCCGCCAGTACACCGAGCGCGACCGTGCGCCGGTCAGTAGTGAGGAGTGTGACCGTCAGCCAGCCCCACAGGATCACGATGGCCGCGGACATAATGAGGCGCGCGTTGGGCTGAGACCAGAACTGCAGAGCCAGTCGGATTACGGCAATGACGCCCGCTGTCAGCGCCAGGATTCGTTGCAGTCCGGCGAGACGGATTGCCAGAGGCGCGAGAGCGATGGCCAGAAAGATGGCGAAGGTGTCGATCTCGAGGTTGGTGCGATTCGCTTGACCGACCACCACCACCAGGTAGGAGACAAGCACGCGCATAGATTGGAGCATGATGACGGTGGCGAGGCTGGCGACAGCGAGCGTGATTGCCGCTGACTCGACCCGCGGCCTGACCAGTTGACCGGACCGTGCCGTTGTCGCTCGACTGAGGGCAGACATCTGGTCCTCCTCTGAGATGCGTCGATAACAAGGATCGATGGGCGGACGACCAGTCTCAATCAGTGGATCCCGGCGAAACAGTCCGGTCGGGGAGCGTCGGGCACGGCGTCAATCTCTGACGCTTCTATCCTGCGCTTCACCCCGTGTCAGACACATCAGCGAAATGCATTGGAACGCCTTAATGGCGTGACAATTGTGTGAATTGACGTGAAGTGGTCAATTTAGCGATGAATTGATCGCCCTGAGCGGGTCAGATGATCCGGAGCGGCAACTCGAGGAAGCGCTCGTAGCGCTCAATTGACGCAGTCAGCGCCGTCGACGTCTCATCGTCCGGCGTGGTGAACAGGCTCAGGTTCAAGTCCACAGAACTCTTCTTCACGGTGCGCGTCCAGGTGCCAACGATCCGACCATCGACTACAACGGTGTTGTTGAACAGCGGATTGCCGCGCGAGATGAAAGCGCCATCGTGTGACTCATGCCAGTATGCGTCTCGGTCGCGGTAGCCGACGATGTACTCGTCATAATTCGGTAGCAGGTGGACCGAGCGTGTTTCGAACACGGATGTTTGCGTTCCACGTGCCAGCCAATACTCGATTTCGTCAACTTGCATCCGATCGAACTCGCTGCGGGCCATGTCGATGCCGCGCCGCGCATCGCGCGTCGTCAGTCCAGACCACCAGGCGAAATCTCTGGCGGTCGCCGGACCGTGACTGGTGAAGTAGCGCCGGGTGAGCTCGAAAAGTGATTCGTCTCGATCGAGCGCGCGAGACCTGGGAACGCGCTTCTCCAGCAATGAGTAAGTGAACTGCTTGCCGATCCTGGGCCCGCTGCAGATGACTCCGTCTAGCTCCGCTCGCATCAGCAAGGTTGCCAAGTCGAGATTGTCGTTGACGAGACCATTCACTCTGAGCGCGTCCGCCATGTCGGATCGAGACAGGAACTCGTGATCTGTCAGCGTATCTTCGATAACGGCGTTGCTGTGCCGGAACACCTCGTCGTCCAGCTGTAACCGTCGATACAGTGAACCCGCTGCCACGTTGACTCGTGGCGCGGAGAGTTCGAGCATCCAACGAATATCTTCAGGCGCGACGAAGTGCCAGGTGGGGCGCAAAACGTGAGTACGGAGAACCCGGCCCTGATTGAACGCGTCGTCAATCGACGCATCGGTCGCTTCGTTCAGACGCAGGCCGAGCGCCCACTTCGCACCGCTGAAATCCTGCGCCTGAACGGCACCGAGCCAACGAACGACCTCCACCGGATCGGCCAGTCTGCCCGAGGAGATTTGCTGGTTGGACAGCCGAGTCTGGGTGATCAATTGGATCCGATCTTCATTGCCGCCAGTCATCGACGTCCCGGAGTCTGGTCACACCGTGGTTGATCGCTAGCTTCAGTGATGCAGCGTTCAGAAATTGTAGTGCCGCAGGAGGTTCGGCACGACCTCACGAGCGCAACGCTCGAGCTGACCCTGCTGATCGAGCGACGTGAAGCGCAGTATCGGTGTGGTGCAGCCCGCGTCGATGAATTCACCGATCTTGGCGCGCACGGCTTCTGGCGAGCCGTAGGCTAGCCAAGAATCGAGCTTCTCGTCGGAGATGACACCCTGACCGTAATAGTGCTCCAGGAACTCGATCGATTCACGTTTTGCCTGGTCCGCGTCATCGTTGATGTTCACCATCACGTGCAGGCTGGCATCCGTTACCTCATCGGCCCGTCCGTATTCCTCGGCGAAGCGACGTACCTGGTCCCAGCGGTGGCGGAAAAGCTCCACCGGTAGCCCGTCAGTCTGCCAACCGTCAGCGATCCGTGCCACACGCCGTAGCGCTCGCTCTTCGGTGGCCGCGTCACCGTCCCAGGCCGGATTGGACGCGATCATGATGGGGACCCTCGGTTGTGCCGGTTTGGGCAGCGCCATGACGTTCTCGAACTGATAGATCTTGCCGCTGTACGTGACCGGGTCGGGGCCCCAGAACTGGCGCAACAATTCGATGCCCTCGGTCATCCGTCGAATGCGCTCGTTAGAGCGCACCCCCATCGCGCGCAACTCGGCGGCGAATTGTGGCCCCATGCTGTCCGAGCCTCCAAGGCAGACCACCAGAATCGTTCGTCCGTGTGAGATGACGTCGAGGCTGGCCCATTCGATGGCGAAGCTCAACGGATGTCGCAGCGGGAAGCTCGCCAGGCAGACGGTTCCCAGCTTGAGACGCGAGGTACGGGCGGCGAGAGCGGACAGCGTCGTGACCGCCTCCAGCCGCGGCTTTGACAGGAAGTTGTCTCCCACCCAGAGCGAGTCGAAGACTTCTGCCGACTCTACCTGCTCGGCAGTCTCGATCAATCGATCGACCGGCATGCCAAAGAGCACGGCGCGGTTCGGCAGGCTTACTCCGAAGCTCAGCGGTCTCGTCAGTGGAACACGATCGGTCACGCTCACATCCTATCCCAGGTAACTAACGATCATGCGCGCGAGCACCTGCGCTTCGGCCACGACTGCCGAGACAGGTACGAAATCAGGCCCAAGCAGGCCGACTCCACCAGATGCACCATACATGACAGTCGGTACTCCGCGAGCACACGGACCGCCTGCGTCGAACGTCCCTTGCCCGTAGATCAGCTCGGGTGGCTCGCCGAGCACAATGGTATGGGCGCCGAGGAGTTCGCGCACACCAGCCTCGTGCGGATCGACCAACGCGGGTAGCATGTGGACATCGGGCTGCACCGTCACCTCGTACGGACTCATGTCGCCGATGACGTCACGAATCTCGTCCACCGCCGCAATCGGGTCGTCGCCGGGCAGCAGACGGCGATCAACGCTCAGGTAAGCGTCGGACGGCAGCGTATGCGGCGCGAGTGGCTCGTAGCGTACCTTGTAGACCACGGCATGTCGCCCGCCGAGAATTGGATGGCGATCGTCCCAGCGCAGTCGCTTGAGGCGGTTGATCACTTCATTCGCACCATCAATGGCGCTCAGTCCGAGGTGTGGTTCGCTCGAATGCACGGCCTTGCCATGCACGTGGATCAAGACGTCGGTGCGTCCGCGGTT
This sequence comes from uncultured Chloroflexia bacterium, assembly GCA_963782955.1. Taxonomy (GTDB): domain Bacteria; phylum Chloroflexota; class Chloroflexia; order Thermomicrobiales; family Thermomicrobiaceae; genus CALAGB01. The sequence goes on from CAWALJ010000008.1 coordinate 921,027, forward strand.
GCCGAGTGATAGCCGCAACCCGGTGCCAATCTGAATGATGCCGAAGTCCGGCTTCTCGCCCAGAGAATCGAGGATGTCGTTGGTGCAGGCGTGGCTACTCCGCCCCTCATTGTTGACTGCCCAGAAGAGGCGACCGTGTAGCTCCACGTCGGCATCACGCAGCAATTTGAGCACTGCCAGCATCACCGCCTGATGCGCCTTGTTCTGGCTCACGCCCTGACCGAAGACTGCGGGCTGGTCGATGCCGTAGTTCCTGGCGCTGGCGATCTTGCCTGAAAATGGCTCGTCCATCAGGTTCTGATGTTGCGAAGGCGTGTAATTCATGATGAGCAACGAGCGGTATTCGGTATTCGGCCCGATCCTGGCGACCAGATTGTTGCGCGGTGCGTCGATCAGGTCGTAGAGGCCGAGCTTCACCAACTCCGGACGAATCACGTGCTGAACATAATGAACCAGCTTCGGATCGTCTGGCTCCATCAGCGTCTCATATCCGAGCGGCACATTGGTCGGTACCTGAGCAAGCCTGCTCAACGTCTCGACGAGATAGGCTCGATCCAAGGCGCGGTCGACAAATGCAAAGGGATCGGAATCGAAGTCGATAGTGATGACCTCGGGCACGGCGCGCTCCTCCTGCTGAAATGGCAACCAGGGAATGGCTCTCACGTATCAAAGCATGGCGCGACTGTGCCGACAACAGGTTCGGACGAAATCTCGGAGACACGGGCGATGAACATTTTTGTCATCGTGCTAGGATTGCGAGCGGCGCAATCGCCAGGTTATTGGTGGATGATATCGGAGCGTGAATAGATGGATTCGTTCGAGATTCTACGCGAGTTGATGGAGATACCGGGGCCGACCGGCCAGGAACACGCGGTGATGGCGCGGCTGCGTGAGCTTTGGGCGATCGAAGAGCCAACGTGTCTGGTCTTCGAAGGTCGGAAACCTGCTCGCCCATGTTGGCGGTCGGGGTCCGATTCTGCTGCTGCAGGGGCACGCCGACGAGATCGGCTTCGTGGTGAAGAGCATCGATGCGAACGGGTTCATCTGGTTGGCGAACGCGCAGGCGGGAGTCGCGAGTCCGACCAAACGGTATCCGGCTGGTCAGCCCGCGCTGGTGGTCGGGCGCAGTGGCCCGGTCGAGGGGCTGTTCGCGACCGTTACCGGTCACATCCTGAATGCGGCGCAGCGACGCACTGACGAACTGGCGTTCGATGACCTCTTCGTCGATGTTGGCGCATCGAGTCGCGAAGAGGTGCTGGCGAAAGGTATTCACGTCGGTGCCGGAGTCATCTGGAATCCGCCGGTGCGCCGCCTCGGCAGCCGAATCTACGGCAAGGCGATCGACGATCGCGTGTCGCTGGCGATCATGACGCTGCTGCTGGACCAGGTTGATCCTGCGGACCTGAAATATGACCTGTATTTCGCGGCAACAATTCAAGAGGAGATCGGTCTGGCAGGCGCAAACTCGCTGCGCGCCGACGTCGATGCTGACCTTGCGATCGCGCTGGACAATGGGCTTGTCGGTGACATCCCGACCGTCAGCGAGCGAGACATGCCGACCGTGCTCGGAGGTGGTCCGACGCTGGTCCATAAGGACCACTACGTGCATTACGACTACAACCTGATCTGGCGGATCGCTGCTGTCGCCGAGCGGGCCGGAGTTCCGGTACAGCACGCGGTCTATCAGCAGTTCGGCAGTGATGGAGCGGCGCTCATCCGCCAGGGGATTCCGGCGGCGTTACTGGCGCCGGCCACCCGCTACACGCACTCGGCATTTGAGATGATCGACGAGCGAGACGTCGAGCACACGCTCAATCTATTGACGGCGTTCGTTACCAGCCCGGTGGGGTGATTGATTTCTCGACTTTCGTCAGCAGGGGCAGATTCACATGTCTGCCCCTGCGCTCGGTGCATTGCCGCGTCATCGCCACATCACTGCGGCGTATCCGTCTGTGGACCTCCCACAGAGAAGTGTCAGATTCGGTGATCCGGCACTCGTTTCAAGCGCAGACTGACGATCTCGAAGGGTCGGTACGGGAATGTCACAGAACCATCCCCAGCTAACTGGAGGTTCTCGACCGGTTCCTCGAGAAGATTGGTCAGGCACGACCTGTTCGACTGCTAAATGGGGCTGCACGCGCGCGACGCCGTGGCGTCCAAACGGATCGTATAGCCTCAGCACCACATCTGCCGAATCCTCGGCTCGCTTGAACGCCCCGAGCGTCAAACCATCAACGTCAAGCCAGGAGCGATTGGCCTCGGGGGGCGTCCCCACAACGTGTCCAATCAATGGACTGTTGAGGTCCATGGCCTCTCGAATCAAGTCGCTTTGATGCCATTCGCCAGGGTGTGAGTAGAGGGAATAGGTGAACTCATGCCGACCGATGTCAGCCTGTGGGTCGGGCTCGAGAGGCGAGCGCAGCAAGGATAATCCGAGCGTGCTCCCCAACGCGGAGTAGCCGTAGCGACCGTCGTTCAGCAGGCTCGCGCCGAACCCTGGTTCGGATAGATCGGCCCAGCGGTGACCCGGAACCTCGAACTTCGCCGCATCCCAGCTTGTGTTGCGATGCGTCGGGCGTTCCACCGCGCCGTAGCTCGTCTCGAAGGTCGCGCGCGCCGAGCGCACGTTGAGCGGGAAGAGCGCCCGCAGCAGACGTCGCCGCTCCTGCCAGTCGATGACGGTGCGAATGTCGAGCCGGGCAGAACCTGAGCGCAATACGTATCGTTGCGTAATCCGCGATGAGCCGTAGCGTCGCCGAATCTCGATTGCGCCACGCAATGGCCCGTCTTCCACCACCTCAATCGCCTCAATATCCGATATCGGTTCCCCCGGCAGGCGCGAAGTATCGGTCAGATTCCACGCTTCCCAGGCCGCGGGGAGATCGTGGTAGACGCGAAGTTGATTGCCGGGTCCACTGAGGACTTCTCGGTCGGCTCGCTTGTCGAAGACGGACTGAATCGATCCGTCATCCAGAATTTCAACCCGCAGCAGGTCATTCTCGAGCACCCGATCTTGAACCGTCACGGCGTGCTCCGGTCCGACCGGTTCCCCTGAATCGATCGACAGCGCAACCCAGCCGAGCCCCGGAACGCCGACCTCCGGATCGTGAGCCAGCACGTCACCGTCAATTGTTGGCTGCCAGGCAATCTCACGACCGTCGTTGGACATGAGCCGGAAGCGGTCGCCGCTAAGTCCTGACAACTCACATGAGAGTGGTCGGGGAGTAGCATGCGGGTTGAACACGACGACAGATCGTGATTGGCTATTCGCAGGCGCATCGACGAGACGACTACTCGCCCGATCGCGAATCGCGATCGCTCCGTCCACAACCGAACCCAGTTCCTGTTCTGCCTGCTCGTTAACCTCGCGAATCGACGAGCCAGGCAGGATGTCATGAAACTGGTTGCGCAGCAGGGTGGTCCAGAGTCCATCGATATCCGCGCGCGGATACTCAGATCCACTCAGATAGGCCAGCGTCGCGAGTGTCTCGGCTTCTTGCATCCGCTGCTCGGACATGCGATTGAGCCGTTTGATACGCGCCTGGGTGGTGTAGGTGCCACGGTGGAACTCCAGGTAGAGTTCTCCCAGCCAGGTCGGCAGGCCATTCGGATCGATTTCGCTGAAGAACTCCTCCACGGTCGTCTGCCGCACGGCGGGCAGAACCGGGTATCCCGCCAGCACCCGCAACCGCTCCAGCATGTCGGAGGTCGGTCCTCGTCCGCCGTCTCCCATGCCGAACGTGAAGAGTGACTCCGGATGAAGGTCTTTGCCGCGGAAATTGAGCCAGGTTCGCTCGAACGCCTCGGGATTGATCTGTCCGTTGTAGCCACCGATTGGATTGATGAATGAATGGGCCGTGACGCTGGTTCCGTCGATTCCTTCCCAACGCCAAAGGTCGAACGGAAAGTCATTGGTGTCGTTCCAGCTCAGCTTTTGGGTGAAGAAGGAGCGCATCCCGGCGCCCGCCAGGATCTGCGGTAAGTTGGCAGCCAGCCCAAAGGTATCCGGCACCCAGGCAACCGTGCTCCGTCGTCCGAACTCTCGATCGAAATAGCGCTGACCGTAGAGTAAGTGGCGTACAAACGCCTCGCCAGAGGGGAGATTGCCGTCCGGTTCAAGCCACATTCCACCAACCGGTTCAATGCGGCCCTCTGCCACCTTTTGTCGCACCAGTTCGAACAGTTCCGGATCGTCCTGCTGGACGTAAGCGTAGAGCTGCGCGCTGCTGGCGGTGAAGTGGAAGTCAGGGAAATGCTCCATCAATGTCAGAACGTTGGCGAAGGTGTGGCGGATCTTGCGTCGAGTCTCGGAGAGCGGCCAGAGCCAGGCGACGTCGAGATGCGCGTGCGAGGTCGCGGCCAGACGACCCTCCGCGGGGAAGATGCGCGCAAGTTCCTGGATCTGGCCCTCAAGGTACTCAAGTGCGCCCCTCACTCCGGTTGGCTCGACAACCGACCGAGTTGACGGATCCTGACCGCGCGAATCGAGATGTTGAGTCTCCTCCAGTAGCCGGTCCGCGGCCCGGCCGGGCCAGACGTAATGATAGTGTTGGTTGAGTGAACCCATTGCATTCAGGTTGTGGGCCAGGTCTTCGCGTAACATCGCCAGACGCTCGAAAGTGATCGATGCGTCCGATCGGAAACGACACCAGGTTGAGCGTCTCATCAATCGCGCGTAACAGCGGTCTCGTCAGCGGGTGGTCCGGCAGCAGCGCGCAGGTCTCCCAGGCCATGAGCAGCGCCCGGTGTAAGGAACGAATGTCGTGGTTGGGTTGGACAATTCGTGCGACCTCAATGCGTCCTGGACCGCCAAGCCTGCCGAATTCGTCATTGGGAGCGACTTCAAGTGCGATCCGTGTGGCGCCGTTCAGCGCGATTTCCCGCTCGAATGGACTGATGGCGCCCGCGAGCGTTCCATCTAAGAAGACCAGCCCATCGCCCTCGGCGAAGACCTCGAGCAGCGAGCCAGGATCGGTCGGGGCGTCGAGCGCCGTCTCCAGTCGCACCGGCATGGCGAGATCGTCCCAACGTTCCCCGGGACGGATCTGACGACATTGGCCGTCGCTACCAGTGGCAGACCAATGTTCGAGGTTCATGATTGATGAGTTGCGCCAGGCCAACAATTCCCAGGTATGGCGTTCCAATCGGCGCAAGAGCAGTTCTCGATGCATTGAATTATCATCCTCCGGACTTCACGGCCGTCTTCCCACCTGCGGCTGGGAACGCCTCACGAACGCACGCACAGTCTAACGCAGGCCCTGCGTTTCGACGTCGCCCGTTTAGCTGGCAACGTTCGTTCCCGAGGCACGGGCGCGAAGTTCGACTGTCGACATCAGGTGGATCGCTGAATTACCATGACATAGCGCGAGACTCCGGTGTAGATCCTTACAACTGAGGGGGTGCTCGTGGTCGAGCAACGAACTGGCCCTGGACGCTGGCTCTACCTGCTGGCGCTGGGCATATTTGTCGCTGGTTTAGCCGTTACCGGGGTGCTGGTGGTTATCTCGGTAACCCACTTCCAGAGATTGTCGCATTCCTTCATTCGAGTGGTCGCGCCAGGTACCTCAACGGTACAGCTCGAGAAACGCGGGACGTACACCGTCTTCTATGAATACCAGAGTCAGGTCGACGGACAGACGTTCTCGACTGGGGAGACGCCACCCAACCTCACGGTCGGGGTGAAATCGGTGGCGACCGGCAACGCTGTCGCGATTCACTCAAGCGGGAACAGCAACTACTCGATTGGATCTCACGCGGGGGTGTCGATTCTGAACTTCAGCATCGATAGCCCGGGTGCCTATGAGATCAGCAGCCAATACTCAAACGGCACCGGCGGACCCGAGATCGTGCTGGCCATCGCCCATGGATTCGCCAGTGACATCGTCGGCGGAGTCGCTTCGATCCTTGGTAGTGTTGGAGTCTTCTGTGGCACGACGTTGGTGGCGATTGTCCTGACGCTCGTTGTCTTCATCCTGCGCCAACGCAAACGTGGACCCGTTGCGGGCCCGATGCCGCCAGCACCGAGCGCTGGCGCTTGACAGCGCCGCCGATTGGAAATTGACGACCTACGCGGGGATTCTCGAGGGCGGCCCGAATCCACTGGGTAAATAGTTGCCGCCCTGAGGGCTGCGTCCGTCAAGTACGGATCACGGCCCACTGGGAACTAACCAGCCGCTTCGAAGTCGTCCTCCGTCTGGATGTCGTCGGATTCAGTCGCGCTTAGCAGGTCGGCGTAGAGGCGAAGCTCATCACTCAATAGTCGAGTGATCAGGAAGCGGCTACGCACTCGTTCGCGACCACGCGCACCGATGACCCGTGCCTCGGGCGGGTTGTCGAGCAGCCATCCCGCGCGCTCGGCAGCTTCCTCGGTACTGTCCACCAGGAAGCCTCCCTGCTCGTTTTGTAGCTGCAACGGAATTCCACCGACTCGTCCGGCCACCACCGGCGTCGCTTTCCAGAGTGCTTCGCTCACCGAGAGCCCAAAGCCCTCGCGCAGGCTCTTCTGAAACACGACCTGAGACGCGAGCTGGACGGCCGAGACCTCCTTTGGCCCGATGACCGCCGGATCGACGAAGATATGGATGTCGGGATCGCCGCCAGCATAGGCGCGAACCTGATCGTAAACCCCATACGCTTCGGGATCGTCTTTGGCAGCGATGACGCCGAGCAACACGAGTTGAAGGTCTTTCTGGCGCTTACGCATCTGACGAAACGCGTCGATCACACCCCATGGGTCCTTCCAGGGATCGAGTCGCGCGATCTGCGACACCATTGGCATGCGTGGATCGAGCCCGATCGATTGCAGCACGCGCATTGCCGAGCCGTAGGAAATCGCCTGATTCTTGCTGCTACACGGATCGATCGCCGGTGGAATGATCCGAACTCGTTCGGTCAGGACGTCCGGCGGCACGAAGTCGTCGAGAGTGAAGACTGCGGCGTCATATCCCATCAGATAGCGAAAAACGAAATGACTCACGTCAGGGTTCGGGCGAGAAGAGTCAATGTGCAGGCGCCAGATCCAGCGCGCGTTGCCTTTGCCCGCGTACTGCAATAGTCCAAGTGGCTGAGGATCGTGGATGACGACCAGATCGTACTCGTGAGGGAACTCGGCGGCGTTTCGCTCCTGCCAGTCGATATAGGTTGACTTCTGTTCGTCCGACAGCCCGCGCGGATTACCCTGCAACGCATTGTGAATGGTTTTGGTGACGTTGAAAAACTCGGGATCTCCATCAATCGTCCACCAATCCGCGTCAATGCCCAGCGAACGCATCAGCGGAATCTCTGATTGCAGAATTTCGGCAACGCCACCACCGATAGGCGTGGCGTTCACGTGCAGCACGCGCATGCCTTTGAGTTGATCGGCAAGCGCTTCCAACGCGACCAGAGCATCGGGGCTGACTTCAGATTTGTACGTGGTGATCGATTGAGGATTCAGAGTGACTCGTTGCATAGAGTGGGCCTCACAATCCGATGAACCCAACGGCCGGTGCGTGCCCATCGTCTCGAGGACCGTAACACGGGAATGGCCTGGCGAGAAATGGCCGTTGAGTACTGTTCAGGTATGCAGTTCAAGTCTGCAAACGACTCAACTTTCTGGTCGTGAAACTCCTCCTTCAGCTGCGCTCTACTGAGCGACCTCAACGGATTATCGCGCGGTTCCCGTCAATTTCAATTTGGGGGGAACGCATGAAGCAGTCCCGCATCATGTGGTTTTCACACAATGACGTTGACCCGTCATCGAGTCTCGGAAACGCGTGCCGATCTTGCTGCCACACAGCCCGAACTATTCGGCTGGCGCTATGCGCGAGGGCTTCTTCGCAGCACGGATATTGGTCCGCCAAACAGGAAGCGTGCCGGTTTGTGACCATCGAAGAACGGTGTGGTTTCACCCAGCAACCAGGAATGCACCGCCTCTAGCGTCTCATTACCTTCTTCAATCGCCGCGATCACGTTTGACTGCGTCATCAAGTAGGAGACGAGTGCTTGATGGTCGAACTCGACTTCGTTCGAATAGGTTTCCCGCTCCTGGAATTCGAGTTCGAAGGAGCGAGCAGCTTCGTCGGTGAACGGCTGCCGATCGCGGGGAGGTGACGGATAGCGGCTCAGGTAACTTTCCCGCACCCAGGGACCGAACGCCGGACTGCCAAGCATTTGCCCGCGAAACGCATTGTCATAAATGATGAGCCAACCGGAAGATCCAAGGAGACGAGAGACTTCGCGTAGGAAGGCATTCCGCTCGAACCAATGGAAGGCTAGGGCGACGGTTATCAGATCGAATGACTTGTCACTGAATGGTAGATCCTCCGCGCTCGAGCGGACGTACTTCACGTCGTCCCAGCGAGGCGCCTCGGCCAGCATGCCTGAAGATCGATCGTTGCCAATCACCTGGCGCGCCAGCCCGCGTAGGATCCCGGTCGATTGACCGGTACCACAAGCGACGTCGAGGGCGCGAGCCACCGGGAGGTCAGCGCCTATGTGATCGATGATGCGGCCGCGTACGACGGGATGGAAGAATGGTCGCGCTCGGGCATAGCGGCGCGCGGCGGAGACATGTGTGAAGTAGCTCATCGCTGCTCGAATTTAAGCAAAGGCGCTCCACGGCGTTTCCAGGAGCGCTAACCCGTTCCGACTACGGTTTCGTCAAATTGGGGAATTGGATCCGCGTCGTTAGAGAGCCGGGCTCTCCTGGCGGGTCGCTTCTTCCACTTCGGCCGGGATCGCCTCGACCGTCTCAGTCTGCATGGCCGTCGCTCCGCAGCTCGGGCAGAACTTCGCACCGGCCGGAAGTCGGTCACCACAGCTCGTGCAGAATGTCGCCGGGGCCGTCTTGGTCGCGGTGGCGGTCATTGATACCCTGGCATCTTCGTATGGCGCGCCGTCCGGTCCAGTCGAGTCCTGTACTTCCTTGCGGAATTCGCGAATGCCGCGACCAACGGCACCACCCATCTCCGGCAGCTTTCCAGCACCGAAGACGATCAAGATGATTGCGAGAATCAAGACGAGATGGATGGGCTGAAACAGACCTTCAACCATAATGGTAGCTCCTACCTTGGAAACACGAAACCAGACGGTCCACCGGCATCTGGCATTTCATCGATTGTACCCCACCGTGCCAACCAGATCGAATGTAATACGTAGAGTTGGGAGGAGATAGATCACCAATCTCAGTTGAATGATTGACCGATCCCACCAACTGGACTCAACCTCTGTGCCAGCCACCTTCGGCGAAGGCAAGTGTATCTACATTACGTCGTGTGCGCAGTAGCGTGTGGAAAGCTTACAACTTTCCTTCTATTTGTGAAGCTTAAATCGACACGATTCTCGTGACGCGTTTGAGATTTAGGGGCGTGTCACGAGCTTCCAACGCTCTAGTCCGGCAGGGGTTATCATGCGCAGGACGATCCACGGCTTGCGCCGTCAACTGGCTGCGAGCTAGCAGAGGCCAATGAGCATGACGATGGACGCTACAGTTTTTCGTGAACGCGTGAATCCTCCTGGAAGGCCGAGCTTCGGCAACGGCTCATCATCGCATTGTTCATCCTGCAACGTCGCAGGTCGCTCTGGGAGGACGGCGAGCGATTGCTGGCCGAGGCACGCGTCGAGCACTTGTCCCCGGTTCAACAACCTCACAAAGCCATCAAGGGCCGGGTTCGTGTCAGTCGCGAGGACGCTGTTGGCTTTCCTGTCTTCACAATCCGCTCTCAGCGAATGCCAGTGGCGGATACCACGTTGCCCGACGTGCTCTATCTTCACGGTGGCGGCTATGCCTTTGACTTCGCCAAACAGCACTGGACGTTTATCGCGCGGTTGGTCGATCGCACCGGCGTCTCCGTTATCGCGCCACAATACCCGCTGGCGCCGGAACATAACTGGCGCGATTCGTTTCCACAAATTCTAAATCTCGCGCGGGATCACGACCGGCCGCTCTTGCTGATGGGTGACTCCGCGGGCGGCGGTTATGCGCTCGCAATTGCTCAAGCGCTGGCGGCCAATGGGATCAGCCCCGATGCGGTGCTGATTTCTCCCTACGGCGACGCGACACTGGCTGATTCGGAAACGCGACGCTATGCACGGACGGACCCGTGGCTGGCAGTTGACGGTGCGCTCACCTGCGGCCGCGCCTGGGCTGGTGCGGACGATCCGGCCAGCCGCGAGATCAGCCCTCTCTTTGGTTCATTTGAAGGTATCCGGCGCCTGCTCATCTTGACGGGAACGCGCGACCTCCTCCATCCCCAGTCACGCCGGATTGCATCCAGGGCCGCCGCCGCGGGGGTCGAGTCTGAGCTGGTGGTCGCGCCGGGTTCGATCCACGTCTACCCACTGCTGCCGATTCCCGAAGCCGCACGAGCATTGGACGACATCGTTCGATTCATGCACGGACCATGCTGAACGGACGTGCCGCTCCGCATCGAGGCCGCATTGCCTGGGTGTCGGTGTTCGGCATCCATACTTGAGATTTCCCGGATTGCGCAACCAATGATAGAGTCGGAAGCGGATCCAGCAGACAGGGAATGGCGTCAGAAGTTTGTTCCAGAACGTGGGTGACCGTTCTGTCGATGTGAACGGAGTCTGACGAAGTGTTGGGGCGAGCACATGCGACGATGGAATGGTTGGGGAGATGATTCGGTTGCCTACCCCATCGATCCGCATGCTCTTGATACGTTACGGGCGGTGATCGGCGCGGGAATACCGCCTGTCGACGTTTCATTGCACGATGTACTCGCCCAGGTCCCGACATCGCACCTCCCACCCCACCCGCTGATCACCAACGATCCAGTCGAACGCGTCCGGCACTCCAGGGGACAGAGTCTCCCTGATCTCATCGCGCTTCGTAGCGGCCATAATCTCACCTTTCCCGATGGCGTGGCTTTCCCGTGCGTGCCATCGGACGTTCGGTCGCTGATCGAATACTGCACGGACGTCGGCGCTCGGTTGATCCCGTTTGGAGGAGGGACGAGCGTCGTGGGTCACGTCAACGTGCTGGAGAGCGACGCGCCAACGCTTACCGTCGATATGAGCCGCATGAGCGACTTGAGATTCGTCGATGAGGAGAGTCATCTGGCCACCTTCGGCGCGGGTATCAATGGTGCCGTGCTGGAAGCCAGTTTGCACGCTCGTGGCCTTACGCTCGGGCACTTCCCGCAATCGTTCGAATACTCGACACTCGGTGGATGGATCGCGACTCGTTCGAAAGGACAGCAATCGGCCCATTACGGCGGCATCGAGCGACTCTTCGCTGGTGGCCGCGTCGAGACTCCGGTTGGCACGATCCAGCTTCCGGTCCACCCCGAATCCGCAGCTGGCCCGAACCTGCATGAGATCATCCTTGGATCAGAGGGTCGGCTTGGAATCGTGACTGAAGCCACGGTTCGGGTGGCTCCCCTCGCACGCGCCGAAGAGTTTCGAACGCTCTTCTTTCCCGATTTCGATCGCGGGATGAATGCCGTACGCAGAATCGCCCAGTCCCGACTACCCTTTTCGATGCTGAGACTGTCAGACGAAGACGAGACCAGAACGACGCTGGCGCTCGCCGGTAGCGGGCGCAGCCGCGATGCGCTCAAGTGGCTGCTCGGGCGACGGGGTATCGCTGACTCGAAGTGTATGTTGACCTTCGGCGTAACCGGGCGCCGTGCGCTCGTCGATTTGACCGTTCAGCAGGTCACGTCGCTGTCACGAGCATGCGGCGGTGTCGAGGTCGTCGGAAAGAGGCTCGGCGATCAATGGCGAAAGGCACGGTTCCGCGCGCCCTACCTACGTAACGCACTGTGGGAGCACGGTTATGCCGTCGATACGGTGGAGACGGCGGTCGAGTGGAGCATGGTATCGAACGCAAAAGACGTCATCCGTGTTGCTCTCGAGAATGCGTTACGGGGTGAGGATGAGCGGGTCTACGTCTTCGCCCACCTCTCGCACGTATATGCGACGGGGTCGAGCATCTACACCACCTTTGTCTATCGCCTCGGTCGCGATCCCGAACAGACCTTGCATCGCTGGCGCTTGCTCAAGGACGCAGCGAGCGAGGCCGTGATGCAGTGCGGCGGGACGATCAGCCATCAGCACGGTGTTGGAAGCGATCATCTGCCGTTCATGACACAGGAGAAAGGGGAACTCGGTGTGTCCGCGATCCGGCTAATGTGCCAGCAGTTCGATCCGAACGGAATCATGAACCCAGGCAAGTTGGTTGACTGATCCGGCAGCGACCATGTGGCGGGGCGATTGGCGGAACGAGTTCTGGTCGGGCCATGATCAGCCGTGGGATCTGATCGTCGTAGGCGGCGGAATCGTTGGTGCTGGCGTGCTGCGTCTGGCATCCAAAATGGGTCTGCGTGCCTTGCTCGTCGAACAGCGCGATTTTGGATGGGGAACGTCGAGTCGATCATCAAAATACGTGCATGGTGGGTTGCGCTACATCAAAGAGCGACAGTTTCACGTCGTGCGCGAGGCGATTCGAGAACGCGATCACTTGCTGCGGACGAGTGGCGGACTGGTGACTCCGCTCGGTTTCCTGATCACCCAGTTTCAGGGAGATCACCCCGGATCGTTAACCTATCGCGCCGGTCTGATGATTTACGACCTGTTCTCGGGAAGACGTGACACGCGCGCCTACCGCACGGAGCAGCTTCGGCTCCTCGTCCCACACCTGCGTGCCGAGGGGTTACGCGGCGGATTTCGGTATCTGGAAGGACAGACCGATGATGCTCGTCTCATCATGCGCGTGCTGGCGGAGGCGACCGCCTCGGGTGCTACGGCGATCAACTACGCCAGGGTTGAATCGCTCATGATCGAGGATGGGCACGTCACCGGTGTCAACCTGCGTGACCAGATTGGCGAGCATCGAGCCAGCATCCGTGCTCGTCTGGTTGTGAACGCCACCGGGATCTGGTCCGATCACCTGCGTGGATCGCTTGGACACCGCCCCATGATTCGTCCGCTGCGCGGCAGTCATCTGTTCATTCCGTGGTGGCGCCTCCCCGTGGCTCAGGCGGTGAATGTGAATCACCCGCTCGACGGCCGGCCGGTGACGATCGCGCCGTGGGAAGGGGCCACCATCGTCGGTTGTACCGACCTCCCGTTCGATGGCTCGTTGAACGACGAACCAGCGATTACGCCGGAAGAGGTTGGCTATCTGATGGGTGCGCTCGCGAAGGGCTTTCCTTCGTTAGAGTTGACCCTGGATGACGTCATCGCGACTCATGCTGGTGTGCGTCCCATCGTGGACGCAGGGGACACGAACCCAACTTCGATGTCCCGCGACGCACGAGTCGAATTTGATCGCGGGTTGCTGACCGTGGCTGGCGGGAAATTGACGACGTACCACAGCATGGCGCTCGATGCGTTGCGGGCAGTCCCTCCAGCGGTGCTGAATATGCCATTGCCGGAGGACCTTCCACCGCTGGACCAGATCCACGTCTCTCTCGATCTTCCTCAACCGCAGCGGTCGCGGCTCGTCAGTCGCTACGGCAACGTCGCCGCTCAAGCTGTCGGCGCGGTGATGCCAGGAGACCTCGACGAGATTCCCGGGACGAAGACGATTTGGCTCGAGCTTCGTTGGGCGTCCCAAGCCGAAGCTGTCGTGCATCTCGACGACCTGCTGCTTCGTCGCACGCGGCTTGGATTACTCCTCGCCAACGGCGGTCGCTCGCTTCTTCCGCGCATACGTGTCACGTGCCAACCGGTGCTCGGTTGGGATGACGAACGATGGCAGGCGGAGGAGGAACGCTATCTCAATATTTGGAGCCGATACTATAGTCTGCCGCCGCGTCACCTCATTCCCGAGTTGCCTACTTCATAACGGATATACGAGCCGTCCCCCAAGTTGATGATGAAAGATGTTCTTCGACGATCGATCCACGTGGCAGTCATCCATGACCATCGCTGGTCCCCATTTCTTGATCCGATCAGATCATCGTCGTGTTCTTGACGCTCCGAAGATCACGGTGCTACGATGGCGTGAGTTGTGCATCATCGCTTCGTATCGAAAATTGTTATCTGGTATTACTTGACCTGATCGGCGCTCCGGCAATATTGATCGAACGGAAGACTGACCGGGCCATGGGTGTCACAGGAGGCTCTGTGGGTAACGAACAAGACCTGCTCAATGCGGTGCACTGGCGATTGGCTGGGCCGTTTCGGGGTGGGCGCGTGGTGGCGGTTGCCGGTCATCCGACCGAGACCCTTACCTTTTATTTCGGTGCGTGCTCTGGCGGTGTCTGGAAGACCGAAGACGCTGGCCGGACCTGGAACAACGTTTCTGACGGGTACTTCAAGACGGCGGCGGTTGGCGCCATCGCCGTAGCGGAATCAGATCCCAACATCATTTACGCGGGGATGGGTGAAGCCTGCATCCGCGGTAACGTCTCGCACGGCGACGGCGTCTACAAATCACACGACGGTGGACAGACGTGGGAGCACTGCGGGCTGGAAGAGACTCGTCACATCGCACGGATTCGCGTGCATCCCAAAGATCCGAATCTGGTCTACGTGGCCGCTTTTGGGCACGCGTTCGGACCGAACAAGGAGCGCGGCATCTTCCGCTCGAAGGACGGCGGCAAGACCTGGGAGCACGTGCTGGCTCGCAACGAGCAGACCGGCGCATCCGATCTCTGCATGGACCCGAATAACCCGCGCGTGATGTACGCCGGTCTGTGGGAGGCGCAGCGCTATCCGTACCAGTTGGTCAGCGGCGGTGAGGGCAGCGGCATCTTCAAGACCACCGACGGTGGCGATACCTGGACTGAGCTGACGAACAATCCCGGTCTCCCAGATGGCCTGAAGGGCCGCATCGGCGTTGCGGTATCTCCCGCCATGCCGAGCCGAGTCTGGGCCATCATCGAAGCGGAAAAGGGCGGACTGTATCGCTCGGACGACGGCGGTGCCAACTGGAAGCTGGTCTCTGATAGTCCGGACCTGCGACAACGACCCTGGTACTACATGCACATCTTTGCTGACCCGGTGGAGGCCAACACGATCTACTGCCTCAACCTGGGCATGTGGAAGTCGACCGACGGCGGCTCGAACTTCTCGAAGATTCCGACGCCACACGGCGACAACCACGATTTGTGGATCGATCCGACGAATACTCAACGTATGATCGAAGGCAACGACGGCGGCGCCAACGTTTCCTTGAATGGTGGGCGCACCTGGTCTTCGATCTACAACCAGCCGACAGCCCAGCTCTACCACGTCATCACCGACAACCAGTTCCCGTACCGGATCTACGGCGCCCAGCAAGACAACTCAACCATCTCGGTGCCGAGCCACTCCGACGGCGGTTCGATCACCAATGACGAATGCTTCCCAGTCGGTGGGGGTGAAAGCGGCTACATCGCTGTTGATCCGCGTAATCCGAACATCATCTACGCCGGAAGCTATGCCTCGCGCATGACTCGGTACGATCACAATAGCAACACCGAAGTCGATATCACCGTTTGGCCGGATGACCCCATCGGTTACGGTGCCGAGGCGATGAAGTATCGCTTCCAGTGGACTTTCCCGATCATCATCTCGCCACATGATCCCGACGTCCTATATGCCACCGGCAACCACGTGATGCGTTCCAGGACGGGCGGACAGGATTGGGAAGAGGCGAGTCCAGATCTGACACGCGGCGACCCGGAAACACTCGGCTCGTCGGGTGGCCCAATCACCAAAGACAATGTGTCGACCGAGTACTACGGCACGGTCTTTGCCTTCGCCGAATCACTGGTGCAGCCTGGTGTCCTGTGGTCTGGTTCCGATGACGGCATGGTGCACGTATCTCGTGACGGCGGCGATAACTGGACGCACGTGACTCCGCCACAATTGCCTGACTGGTCGTTGATCAGCATCATCGAGCCGTCACCGCACGACCCGGCGACGGCCTACGTCGCCGCCACCTGCTACAAGATGGACGACTTCAAGCCCTACTTCCTCAAGACCAAGGACTATGGCCAGAACTGGGAGTTGATCAACAGCGGCATTCGGGAGAACGACTTCTCGCGAACCATCAAGGAGGACCCGACGCGGCCCGGTCTGCTCTACGCCGGAACCGAGACAGGGCTCTACGTTTCCTGGGACGAGGGCGCCAACTGGCACGCGCTTCAGGGCGAGTTCCCGGTCGTGCCGGTTCACGACGTCGTGGTGCACGATACCGATCTGGTTGTTGGCACGCACGGTCGTTCGTTCTGGATCCTCGACGATCTCACCATGATCCGCTCCTGGCCCGAAGCCTCGACCAACGGACAGGCCACGCTCTTTGCTCCGCGGCCGACCTATCAACTGCATGGACCACGGCGCTGGGGCAGCGACGACGCCATCGGCTATAAGACCTATGGTGCCGGATTGCGTTCTAACGAGGCGCTGGGCGAGATCGTGCAGGATGGCAAGGGCGGCACCACCATCAAGATGCTCACCGCAGGGGACAACGCCCCGTTTGGCGTGATGGTCAACTACGGTATCGGCAAAGGGAACGCCAAGAAGGTCACCCTCAGCTTCCACGATGCCAAAGGGAACGAGATCAAGCGCTTCAGCAATGATGACGAAGGCTCAGAATTGGAGACCGGGTCCGGCTTCCACCGCTTCATCTGGGATATGCGCTATCCAGATGCGACGAAGCTTCCCGGGAGCCAGGCCGGACTCTCTGGCTACTGGGGCGGCAGCACCATCGGACCGGAGGCGGTTCCGGGTGAATACGAAGTGCGCCTGGACGTCGACGGCAAGGTACAGTCGCAGCGCTTCGAAATCCGCAAGGATCCGCGTGTGACGGCGAGTCAGGAAGACTTGCAGGCCCAATTCGACCTGCTGATCGCCATTCGCGACAAGCTGACCGAAGTTCACAAAGCGGTACTGCACAGTCGCGGACTGCGCGAGCAGATTGGCATGTGGCAGCAGCGTCTCGCGGCAAACGGCCAGGACAAGCTGGCCAAACGGGCTGGCGAGGTGGCCGACAAGTTGCTGGCCGCCGAAGGTGAGTTGGTCGAGTCACGCAGCCAGAGCACGGCTGACGTCTTCAACTACCCGCCCAAGGTGAACCGCAAGCTTGCCTCGCTCGAGTCGACCGTAGCCTATGGCAAGTCGCGGCCGCCGCAGCAGTGCTACGGCGTGTTTGATGAACTTTGTGCCTGGGCCGATCGTGACCTGGCCACGTTGAACAAGCTCATCGAGACGGAAGTTCGCGGTCTGAACGAGCAGCTGGCGAAGTCAGACGTGCCCGCGATCGGTTAGTCCGAACGCAAACGATACGAAGGCCGGTGACGGGTACTCCGTCTCACCGGCCTTCTCACTTTCAGTCAGTCGAATTGACGACGACAGATGGAGCACCCATGACGAACACATCAACGGGCCTGCCCGAACAGGGTCCCAAATCACTGGCGACCGGAACGAAGGCCATGGTCAGCACGTCACATCCGCTTGTGACCGAAGCGGCGCTGAACGTCTTGCGGGCTGGCGGCAACGCGGTTGATGCCATGCTAACCGCGATGCCACTGCAGCACGTAGTCGAGCCACAGATGTCGACCATCGCGGGCGGCTTTGCCATGCTCTACTGGGAAGCTGAAACAGGCAAGGCTTATCTGTTGAACGCTGAACTGGATCACCCGGCTGGCTCGACCATGCCACGCGGTTATCCCGAGGGCGAGCGGGGAGTGGCCGAAACATCGGGTCAGCGGATCGCGGTACCGGGAACCGTGGCAGGCATGAAAGCCGCCGCCGAACGATTCGGCACTCGTTCGTGGGAGTCGTACTTCGCCCCAGCCATTGCCGCGGCAAAGGACGGCTTCAGCATGTACTCGTTCCTCTACGGGGAGATGGCCAACGATATCGATCGCCTGGTCCACTACCCATCGGGCCGCGAGCGCTACACGCCAGACGGCTTCCTGCCTCCGGTTGGCACGACCTATCGACAGCCGAAGCTCGGGGCGACGTTGCGACGACTTTCCCATCCGGACGGGGTCGATTGGTTCCAAAAGGGCGAATTCGCGCAGCATTTCGTCGACGCAGTGAGAGCGACTGGCGGACACATCAGCGTCGATGATCTGGCCGATTATGAGGTGCGCTGGGAAGAACCAGTGCGCTATCGCTTTGGCGAGCATGAACTGCTTGGTGGAACGCCGCCGGTAAATGGCGGCCTGTACACCGGGCTGGTTCTTGGACTGCTCGAACGGATGAATCTCGATCCTTCTCAGCCCTGGCTCGAATCGGCAGAGGCAGTCACGACCATTGCGCGACTGATGTCGGTCGCCGACGACCACGTTGCGCGCTATTGTCACGATCCTCGCGCGATTAACGTGCCGGTGGACCTGCTCCTGTCAGACGGCTATCTCGATATGCAGGCACGGTTGCTCGCCGAGAGCCTCCCGCACGCGGATCTCTCTGGAACCGATGACACCGGAAGTCAAGGACGACCAAACCACCATACACCGGGCAGTACCGACAGCAATCACATCGTCATCGTCGACGAGTTTGGCAACTGGCTGACTATGCTCCACACGGTCTATGGCACTCCGTTCGGCACCGGCCTGGTGGTCGACGGTGTCGGAGTCAATTCGGGCAACGGATTCGCCGGTCTCTCGACTGGCCCAGGTCGTCGTATCATGACTCCGCTCACCCCGGTGCTTGCGTTACAAGACGGCAAGCCGTGGCTGGGCATCGGCACACCGGGTACTGCCAACCAGACGATTTCGCTGATGCTCGTCAACTTGCTGCATTATCGGATGAATTTGGCCGATGCCATTGACGCGCCGCGTTTCCGCACGGTGCCTCAGGAAGGAACGCGCAGTGGCTGGGATATCGGCAAGTTGGCACACGAGGATCGGTTGCCCGCCGAGACGCTCAAGGGGCTGGCCAGAATGGGGATCCAGACACAGTCTCTCGGCACTTATAACTGGCACGTCGGCTCGGTTCAGGCGGTGCAGCGAAATCTCTCAACCGGCGAACTGAATGGCGCCGCCGATCCGCGCCGCGCTGGCCATGCCGAAGGCTACTGACAGGGGTCGGGCTCGATCTGCCTTGTGGCCACAACTCCAAAATTGATGTCTTTGGGAAACGCCGGTGCTCACGCGTGTTATCACTATTGTGAGCGAACTTTGACGGCGTCATTCTAGCCGGATCGGCTGACGTCAAATACGAGCTTTCAGTCATCGGGGCACTCGCTCCGATGACTCCCTGATTTCGTTCTCAACCAGATGCGCAATCCGGTGGACCTCATAGTCCCCTTCTGTTCCACTCTGTTTCACTTTTCTATGAACTCTCTCATACAAGTTCCCGATCTGCTACGCTGACGTTTCAGTCAGCACGCGTACCTACTGATCTCCTGAGCGTGGTGACTTGCTCAGGGTCTAGGCAGATGCCTGAACTCCCGGGTTGGGATAAGTGGGGAAAGAAGGGGATGCATGCAGACCGTTGTCCGTTCCGTTTTGTTGCGTATTGTCGGAACTCTTAGTCTGATGTTGGTGCTTCTGGGGTCTTGTCTTGCGGGATCTACCCATCTCCTCGGTGCAGGCGGCGACGGCATTCGGCGATAGTCACTTCCAAAGTACCTGGGCCTACACCGATCAGCCGGTGGCTTCCGGCAGCGTCAATCGCACCTGGATGTGGGGTCCGCAGCCCAACGGTACTGCCATCGTCGAACCCTATTGGGATTCCACGACCGGCTGGCGTCTGGTGCAGTACTTCGACAAGACTCGCATGGAAATCACGCATCAAGACGGCGATCAATCGTCGATCTGGTACGTCACCAACGGGCTGCTCGCTAAAGAGCTGATCACCGGAAACATGCAGATCGGGGATGACAAGTTCGTCCAATATGCGCCCGCACAGGTAAACGTGGCCGGCGACGCCAACGATCCCAACGGTCCAACCTATGCAACGTTCAACACCCTGATGGGCGCCAATCCTCTACCGAATGGCACGACACTGACCCAGACGGTCGATCGGAACGGGACAGTCGCTGACGACTCGTCGCTCTCCAGTTATCAGGTCACCGCCAAGGATGTCGGATCACCGACCAAACACACGGTGGCGTCTGTCTTTTGGGACTTCATGACCAGCACGGGTCCGGTCGATCAGAACGGCAAGACGACCACCGACAAGTTGTTCCAGAACCCGTTCTATGCCACCGGCTATCCCTTGACGGAAGCGTATTGGACGCGCGTGCTGGTGGGCGGTATTCAGAAGCGGGTGCTGGTGCAGGTCTTCGAACGGCGGGTGCTGACCTACACGCCGGACAACCCGGACGGCTGGAAAGTCGAGGCTGGGAATGTTGGTCAGCACTACTACACTTGGCGCTACACGCAACTGAAGCAAGTCGTGATGCCGGTGACGGACCTCGCTACCATGCCAGCCAGCGTGCACAGCTGCAAGACCTATCGTTGGTCAGGCCCAAATGACCAGGCGAACGACGTTCTATGGTAAGCAGGTGACGCTCCTGCACACCGGCAACAACTGCCGCGTTTTCGACTTGACGGAAGGCGTGTGGTGGGATCAATCCGTTGGGTCCGTATCGGTCTATAACGGAACGTCAACAGATGGCGCTGCAATTGACACCCAAGCCGAGAGCGAGTTCTTTTACTTTAACGAACCCTCGAATTATTGGGGAAACAATCCGCGCTGGAGTCGAACTTCTGCGTCAACTGCTTTACAACCACCGCGTGATCGTCAGTAGTTGTCAGGATAATCTGAATTCGACGACCGGCATCAGTGGACATGGGGCTGGAATGTCGATCACCGATCCGCCGCAGTCGCAAGGAGGGAGTTACACCAGTCACCCGGCCCAGTGCCAGCTCGACAGCTATGCGGAGCAAAGCGGCCAGTTCGGCATGACTTTTGTCGGTCGGGTCGATCCAAACACCATGCCCGAAGCGCCAAAGATCGGATTCCCTACGTCTTCGACGTGACCGGCGTGAATCTGGACAACATCAACGTGCAGCAGGCGGTCACACTTCCTCAAGGCGCGACGCTCGGGCGGTTCCAGGCGGGAACTGCCTCTTCGTTTACATGGATCCGAGCACGCCCGCCGGTCAATACACGGTTGGCCTCAAACTGCCAGACAATCGGCAGACGTCACGTTCAGTTCCAGTATCAGCCTTCACTCCCGGTTCGGCGCCGAGACGAGGGGAATACGGTCTACCAGTCGTCGTTTGAACGATCTGTATAGCTACATAGGTAAACAGGCCACCACATCGCTATTGAACGGGGTGCTTGACATCAAGGAGAGCGGGTTCCGTGATGATGGGGGTTGGATGGACACGGCTGCGAAGAGAACGGATTTCGGCGACGTCAGCTTGAGCCTGGATGTCCGATCTCGCGGCACCAGCGTCGGACAGTGAGGCGTGCCTCGACACTCGGTCCGACTGTGCGCAGTTTTCCTCGACGGAGAATGACTATCTGGAGTTGTGCCTGCTCAGCACTGGCGAAACGGTAGCCGATCACATATCGGACCGCATGACTTCACCCTCTTCGATCGAGCGGTTCGCACCGGGACGAACCCGGTCACCTCATGGAACACGCTCAAGATTGTCACCAAGGGCGATGTCGCCTGGTTCTACGTGAACGATACCCTGATCGGCTCCGCACAGCTTCAGATGCCCGCTCAGGGAACGATCGGCTTCTATGTGGGTGACGAGAGCGATCATGCGGTCGAGTGGCAGCTGAAAAACTTCGTGGTGAAGTCGCTGCAGTAGAACGGTGATTGTGGGACGAGCGATCCCTCGCCGTTCCACGCAGGATCGAACGCGAGCGCTCTCTTCGGAAGCGCAGAGCGGTTCATCATCCGACTCAGAGCGGCAGGATCCCGGTTCAGACCGAACCGGGATCCTGCCCTGACCGTGTTCTGCATTCCGTCTCAGTGGGACGACACGCTCAGGCTTGATTGACGCTCACCACGTTCCCGCCACGCAGACGCCGCGTGACATCCCACACGGCGAGCACCAGCAGCAAAGCCGACAGAGCCACATCGAGCGGTCCGATGCCAAGTTGCACCGCTCGTGGCACGTCTGGAGATGCCGCGGCAAGGAATTCTCCAACGCTCCCCATAACCAGCAACGCTCCGATAGGGATCATTAACACCGCACCGGCGAGCCCCCAACGGTCATCGCGTCCCGCAACGAGCCCTACGACCGCGAGCGCGATCATGAGGACGAGCGGCGGAGCCAGCGCGGTGCCATTGGACACGAACTGCTGGATCATGTGATGTGGATCTCCGTGACCACCAAACTGATGAGGCCAATGCGCCAGTAGCGAGACGATAAGTTCCACGATCATGACTGCCAGAACTGACCTGACGGCGTTCACGAGGTAACGGCTTCGGTCCACTTTGGGGCTCCTTCCCTAACGTTGAACGGTATATGAGACTTATAACGATTAGAAGTGACTTATAAAGATGTTATACTCAATTCATGGAGGAGTCAAGAGCGTCGGGGGCACAACGATCTGGGAGTCGGCGCGAGCAACAAGCGGCTGAAACCCGCGTGCTGATTCTCAACGCCGCGCGACACCTCTTCGCCAAGCATGGATATGGGGCAACGTCGATCGCGCAAATTGCCCGTGACGCTGGAGTCGCTATACCGACCATCTACACCAGCGTGGGCACCAAGCTGGATCTTTTGGGCTCTCTCAACGAGATAGTGGCGCGAGATGCTGGGGTGGACGACCTCATCCCTCGCCTCATGGCGGAGCAAGATCCATTTGAGGTGATCGCACTGCAGGTGCAATTGAGTCGGCGTTTGAATGAGAATGCAGGAGACATCCTGCGGGCCATGGAGACAGCTGCAACCGCGGAGCCCAAGATGGCAGGACCATATCAGGCGGGAATCCAACGACATCGGGCCGGAATGCGATCCACCGTCAATTTGCTGTTGAAACTTGGCGCGTTGCGGGATGGACTCGACGTGGATCGCGCGTCGGCCTTGATGGACTTGCTGCTTGCGCCGTCATCATGGCGCACGCTCACCGAAGGTCAGGGACTCTCGTTCGCCGCGGCCGACGCTCTGTTGTATGACACGCTTTGTCGAGCCCTGATCGGTCAACCGCGCAGCCCGCAGAAAGAGTAGGCTCGACACAAGAGGGTGCCGCTCCCTGTATGGTGCGCCTTGGTTCAGCTATGTGGTCCGCAGAGTCGGATCCAGCACGTCCCGGAGCCAATCGCCGACCATGTTGATACTGAGGACCGCCAACATGATCGCAATCCCCGGAAATGTGATGACCCACCAGGCGGTATAGATGTAGATCCGTCCGTCACTCACCATGGTGCCCCAGTCAGGAATCGATGGATTGAGGCCAAGACCGAGAAAGCTGAGCGCGGCTTCGGCCAGGATGACAAACCCGACCTGCAGTGTGCCAACCACAATGACCGACGCGATCACGTTGGGTAAGACGTGACGGAGAATAATGCGGCCGTTGCCAGCTCCTGCCACCCGCGCGGCATCGACGAACTGGAGCTCACGAGTAGTCAGCACCTGACTGCGTACCAGTCGTGCATACCCAACCCAACTGGTGACGACCAACGTCACAATAAGGTTGACCAGTCCAGCCCCGAGTACGGCGATAATCGTAATGGCCAGCAAGATGAACGGGAAGGCGAGGAAGAGATCGGCGACACGCATCACGACCTGGTCGACCCATCCACCATAGTAGCCAGATAGCAGTCCTAATAGCACGCCAAACGCCGCCGCGAGGACGGTCACCGAAATGCCGACGCCGAGCGAGATCCGGGCTCCGTAGATAATCCGGCTCAGAAGGTCGCGGCCAACGGGGTCAGTCCCGAGCAAGTGTTTGGTCGAGCCCTTCGCACTCCAGGCTGGTGGCGTGTTGCGCAACAGCAGGTCGGTATGGCTCGGGCTATACGGTGCCAGCAACGGTGCAGCCACCGCGGCCAGAATCAGGATCGCCAGGATCGTTCCGCCAAAGACGGCCGAGGGGTTGGTGATGAACCGCCCGAGCGTCTGGTAACGCCATGAGCGTTGGACAACCAACTCCTCCGTGAGCGTCGTTTCTTTGTTCTTCGTGACAACCACGAAGCCACCCCTCTATTCCTGTCGGCTACGAGTAGTGAATGCGTGGATCGAGTACCGCGTAGAGCAAGTCGACGATCAAATTAGCCAGAATCAAAATGGAGGCAAGCAGCGTCACGGCGGCCTGCACGACCGGATAGTCGCGGTTGTTTATCGAATCGACGACCAAACGGCCAACCCCTGGCCAGGAGAAAACGACCTCAACGATGACCGCGCCACCCAACAAGAAGCCAATTTGGAGCCCAGCCACAGTAATAAACGGGATCAGAGCGTTGCGGAGCGCGTGGCGAATCAATACCGGTCGCTCCCTAAGGCCTTTGGCGCGTGCCGTTCGAACGTAGTCGGTATGCAACTCCTCCAACATGCTTGAGCGGAGCAGACGGCTGAGCGTGGCCACGTACGCTACCCCCAGTGTAGTGGCCGGTAAGACGAGGGCCTTCAGACCGCCAACAAATCCGTGACCGCGACCTGAAACCGGTAGCCAGTGCAGCCAGACACCAAACAGCAGAATGAGCATCAAACCGAGCCAAAAGTTCGGAAACGAGATGCCGATCAAACTGAGGAATCGACTGATGAAGTCGACCGGACCTCCGCGACGTACGGCGGACAGGACACCGGTTGGAATGGCCAGAACGAGTGCCACGAGATACGCGGCCGCCGCCAGCTCAATCGTGGCGGGCATGCGCAGCATGATCTCGCTGAAGGCAGAATCGCGGTACCTGAGGGAGTTGCCGAAGTCGCCGCGAACAGCATGAGAGACGAAGGCGAAGTACTGCTGATAAAGCGGAAGATCGAGGTGCATGGCGTGGCGCAGGTTGGCGATATCCTGCGGCGTCGGGTTTCCCTGTTGAAGCAGCAGTTGAACCGGATCACCGGTCAGCCGCATGGCAATGAAAACCAGAAGTGTCACGCCGAAGAGGACCAGCACCGAGTAGAGTAGCCGACGAACAATAAAGGCGACCATCGCGTCGCAGCCTTTCAGTGGGAGAGCGGCAGCGCCGCTCTCCCAGTGCGATCTGACTAACCCGAAACGTAGGTGTCAAGCCACCACAATCGTCAGGCGGGATGAGGAAGTTCTTTACACGGTTGTTGACTCCCCAGAGATAGACGTTCTGGTAAAGCGCAACATCGACATAATCATCGTAGATGATCTTGTTGCACTGCTTGGCGACGTTCAGGCGTACCGACTGATCCAGCGTGGCGCGTTCCTGATCGAGTAGCTTGTCGAGAGCGGGATTCGAGTAGCTCGGATTGTAAGACTGCTTGGTGTAGTACATCGAATAGTAGGTATTGTCGTAGTCGAGCGTCCAGCCGCCCCAGCCGAACGGAACGATATTGTTCAGTTTGCCCGCGACGTAATCGGAGTAATAGGTCGCCTGGTCGTGCTGCTGGATGTCGACCTGGAAGCCGACGCTCGTCAGCATGTCCTTGATGGCGCTCGCCATTTCCTTACCTTGCGTGTCGGAGCCGATCACGTCGTATATGACATGCGGCGAAGAGACACCGGAAGCTTGCAGTGCCTGCTTTGCCGCATTCTGATCATATGGATAGGGCGGGTAATCCTCGTAGCCAAACGAGAACGGGCTTTGCCAGATTCCGACCGGCTTAGCGTAACCGCCAAGGATGGTCTTGACGATGGTGTTCAGGTCGATGGCGTGACCGATCGCCTTCCGCACGTTGAGATTGTCGGTCGGCGCCTTCTTCGTATCGAGCCGCAGGCCGGACACTGTCGGCACGCCGACCGGAATTACCTGGAGCTTCGGATTGCCCTTGGCCGCGTTGGCCTGGCTGACGTTGAGCGTCAGCACGTCGATGTTCCCTGCCAGGAACTCCGAAAGCCGTGTGTTGTCATCCGGAATGACCCGGTAGTTGATGGTCTGAATATGCGGCTTGCTCTTTGAGAAATAGCCGTCCCACGCCGTCAGCGTGAGATGGTCATCCTTCACGTATTCGCTGATCTTGAAGGGTCCGCTACCGATGGCTTGCTTGGTGCCGTAGGTGGTCGTGTCCTTCACCGCGTTTGGCGGCGTGAGGAAGGCCCCGTAGCCCGCAAGTTTGGTGATCATCACAGGATCAACCTCTTTGAAGTGGAACCGCACGGTCTGGTCGTCGACCACTTCAACCGAATCGATCGAACTGTAGTTGAACGTCTGCGGCGATTTATTTGCCGGATCAAGAAGTCGGTCGAAAGTCGACTTCACGGCGGTCGCATTGAACGGCTCGCCATCCTGGAAAGTCGCCCCGGTTACGAGCTTCATCTCCAATGTCTTGTTGTCGGAATAATTCCAGGACGCAGCCAACCCGAATCCCTTTTCCGGACCCGGATCACCGTTCTTTCCGTCGTAGAGCACGAGGTTCGGGTCACGCCAAACGAGCGGGCTGAAGACGTTCGATTCCCAACGACCGTTTGCGAGTGAGTAGGTTGCGATTGGGTCGAGGTTTGTTGGATCACCCGTCATCGCAACATTGAGGGTGCCGGTTGGCGAACTTGGCGGGTTACTGCCAGGGTTGACCATCGTGCCGGTCTTGGTGACGCCGGCTCCAGGGCTAGCTGATGCTGCGGCAGTGGACGTGGTTCCAGACGAGCTCGTTGCTGTGCTGGTTGTACCCCCGGACGATGAACTCGTCGTCGCCGTGCTTGTATTGTTTGACGAACTGCCACCACAAGCGGCAAGTAGCCCTTGAAGTGCTCCAAAACTCATCACTCCGCCGGTGATCCGTAGCAGATCTCGGCGATTCAACTGGCGTCGAAAGACCGGAAATCCGATGGGCGCTTCGAACTTGTCGTTTGCTTCGGGCTTGCGTTGATCACGAGCCATGGGTCCTCCTCACGTCGAACACACCGCGATTAGTCGTCTGACGAATGCCAGATCAGCACTGCTTCAGTGGTCACCTCCTCGACTCGCGTTTCCGAGGTGGATTGGCCGCGCTCGACCGAGCGTAATGCGCAGACTGTCGGACGTCGTCAGGAATCGATGTTGAGGCTTTTCCGCGGCTTCACTGAGCAGATCAAGAATGGCGCGGTTATTCACGAGATCCGCGCGTGAGGTGCGTTCAAGGTGTTCGCCATGGGCAGTCTCGTCGGGCACTTCCGTAATCGACGTCACGACGGTCACACGCGGTGCCTGCACCGTGTAACCCCCCCAGCTTGGTCGGTCGCCGCTGATGGGCCAGCGATAGAAGGTCATGTCGTGCTGGCGCTCGGCTGGATACTTGTCTGGCAAGCGACTTCGCGCCCAGGTCTCGAAGCGCTCGAAATAGCGACGGTTCCACTCCAGCAGGTCGGGATCGGCAGCCATAGCGCTGGTGACGGCCAGGGAAACTGCCTCGGTCGCCTGACGATGCTCTGGATAGCGTTCATCGTCCAGGTAACGTGAAGCGCCCAAACGATCGAGGGGACGATCCAGTAGGTTCGGAACCGGACTGCGGCGCCGTAGCCGGAAAACGACTGCACCCATTCGTGGGAATTGAAGCCGTGGTTGTCGACTACAGCGTCCGGCAGCCAACGCTGCCAGACCTTGTCGCGGACTCGGCCCTCGCCATAACGGGAGTCAGTGTTGCCTCGCTCGAGACTGAACTCGAGCCCAACCGCGTTGTAGCGCGCAGGATGATGTTTCCAGGTCGGATGTTCCTGCTGCAGCCATGCATGCAGTTCTGCCCCGTCCGGATTCTCGTACGGGATGATCGCCACGTTGACGTGGTCAAGGAGCGGTCTCCAATTGGGGCATTCGGTCAGGAGTTCCACCAATTTGAGCGCCGCGGTGGTCGCCGCCACTTCATTGGCATGGTGCCGGGCGACAACAAGCAGCGTTGGCTTGAACAGCGAAAGCTTGCGTGCCGACCAGACGTCGGCAGTCATCGGCGCAGTCACCTCTATTGCCGGAATCAACCGCCCCTGAAATGACCGCTCCGCCGCCATGACTCGAACTTCCGGCCGCTCGCCCAATCGGGCGAGTAGCGAATAAAGGTTGGCTTCGGTGACGATATCATCGTCCGGCACCGCATGGGTTGCCGGCTCGACTTCTGGTAATGCCGGAGATTCTGGTAGATTGAGACACACGTGTGACCCATCCGCAAGCACAACGTCGAGAACGGCTCGTCCGGGCTCGGATGGCCGCAGTTCGGCTAACGCATCGAGAGCTCGACGTGCGTCGGTGTCTATGCCTCGGAGCGACACCGTGAGACGGAGATGATCGTCGTCGATACCAATCGCATCGATCACAGCCTCGCCCACAGGAGTTCTCGTAGTCGACCGAGTGGGATCGTCTCGTCATTCTCGACCTGTGCGACGGATCGTGGCCGCTCTCGCAACGTCACCCGCGCCGAAGGGCCGGATCCGGGCCGAACGTGCACGACTGGCACGATGGAGCCGGGACCGTTCAAGCGTTCGCCGTTGGTCTCTTGGCCGAGCGCCTCCACGAAATCAAGCGTCACGAAGTAGATGTCCTCGTGAAGCGCCTCGGCCGCAGAATTCCATTCCTCGCGAATCCCCAACGACTCATCCGTTCCGCTGACGTTGACCTCGACCTCCATACGGTCGAACAGAGGCTGGTCGACAGCGCGCGGGTTCCTGTTGGTCGCGCGGAGAATAGCATGGGCGAGCTGTGGCAGCACGGTCTGTTGGTAGTAATCCCAGAACAGATCGAGGTCGGTTTGCACGGACTGCCGAATTACTCGATCGCCCTGGATAGCCTCGATGCCGCCGGTGGTCACGGTAACCGTGCCTCGGCCCGGATACGCATTCAGATACGGACGCTCATACGTGAAGAGCGAGAGCGACTCCTGTGCCAGGCTCTTGCCCGCGGCATCGAACGCCTCGACGACGTACGTCGACGGTTGCTCGGCCTCAATCAACTTGATCTGGTCGAGCGCCAGGTCCAATGCTTCAGCGATGAACTCATCAGCGGGAAAGAGTTCCTGGAGCCAGCGGATGCGATAATCCAGCGCGCTTTCACTGGTCGGTTCAAACGGGCGATAGCGAACTTCGACGTGCGCGATATCGGAGCGCGCCCGCCACTCGGGGAGCACGACCTCACGCAGCCAGCAAAGCCCCGGCTTGAAGGCGTCCAGCACTCGCACTCCGGAGTGGAGAAAATCGTGCTCGTGCAGCATGCGCGTCGCCCGACTGGCGAGATCGCTGCGCACGTCGGACGGTTCCGAGACGAACATCGTAAGTTGAACCGGTTCCCCGGTCTTGAGCCCCGGAACAATCTGGTGGCGGAGCGAGGCGAGATCGCGGAGTATGGCTAGTGCCCGCTCGACCTCCCAATCGGCTGACCATTCTTCGTCCAGGACGGGAGTTGCGCTTCCGGTCCCGATGATTTGCACGTTGGGCCGGCAATTCGTGTAACCAACTGCTCCAGCGACGCGCGCTCATCAGGTTCGGTAACCAGCAGCCGAACGGCGCCGGCCCCCGGCTGACGGTGACTGAGATCCGACGAGACGAGCGCGGCGCGACCCTCTGCCGTCCATCCCGAGAGACTTCGCCGCAGCCAGTCAACAATCTCGTGAACCTCGGGGAGTCCTGGTAGCCGAGGCCAGTTGCGTGCCAACGTCCCGATCAGTTCTGTGACCCGCGCTTCGCTTCCGGTGAGGTTCAATGCTGGACCGGGAACAACGCGCAGTTCGGCGCCATCGTCCGGCGCAATGTGAATGTTGAGTGGAATGGCCCAATCCGGAACGTTGCCGCTGGTGGCCACGGGCAGCGTAATGCCGCCGGTCTCGACGCCAACTCTCGCCACGAAATCGACGAGCGCGCGTCCAACTGCCACCGGTAGATCTGATGGGATAATGACGCACAAGCGAGTACCATCCGCTAGACCGTCGCCAGTGTCGGTGAGTAGCCCTCCGGGTTCGAACAAATTCTTTAGATCGAGGAAGGCAGGCTTATTCGCCGGTTCCCTGTCGTTCGCCGAGCTCCGCAGGCCGTGTCGGGTCAGTCGTTTGACTGCCGACGCTCCGCTGGCGATGATGGCCGGTCGTCCATCGCGTTCGATGACTCTCAAGGTCGGCTCAGTGCCGCCGTCATTGGTGATCACGACTGGGAGCATGTCCGGTCCTGGATCGGAGGGCATCAGGGGCGGGGTGAAGCCGCTCGTTTCAAGACCAAGGCGAGCAGCGAGGTTGAGAATGGCAACCCAGATGGATGGATCGGGCGTTGTGTCGAGCAGGATGCGACCGCGAATGTCGTCGGGATATCCGTCGTGATTGGCGTCGATCAGTAAGTCGTCGAGTGAGAGCAGGTCAGGTCCAAGGTCTGGCTCGCCAGACATCATGCGTCCCACAAGTTCTCCATGATACGTGTACACCTCGCCGACAGGCGATGGTCCACTACGTTCTTTAGTCGTGCTAGCGCTCAGGCTACAACCGCGTGTGAGCGTTGTCAATTCTTGACATCACCACGCGTACGACGGTCAGTTCTTTAGCGCCGATGTCCTCGAAGTCGGGCGGGTTTGAAGTTTGCGCACGTGATATTGGCGATGCTTCCGTCAAGCATCACACCGCCATCTCGTCGTGACAGCTTCCATTATGGAGATAGTTCCATACAGCATGAATGGCATCCATGCTGCGACACTCATGGCCGATGTTGGCAAACAACATAGGCGAGCGAGCTGGCTTGGGCAGGCCCGCAGTGGCCTGCCTTGCGGACCGCAGTCGTTACTTCGTCCCACCGAAGAATTGCTGCAGCGTTCCCGCATTGCAGCTTTGCTGCAAACATCCGAGCCCGAACGCATCTTCGATCGTCCGCAGCAGTGTGTAGTGGTTTGCTGGCGTCGCCGATGAAAAGCCCTTTGGCGTGTGCTTCGAGATGACAATGGTCGGGATCAGTCCGCCACCGCCAGTATTGGTCGAGCCTTCGTCCCAAGTGATAATGACCGCACTATCGGTCTGAGCCCAGGTGCTGGTCCCGAGGATGTTGGCCTGCAGCCAGCTTTGTAGCCAGTTGTCGCCGCTCGCGACCGGGCAATCGTGCATATCGTCACACAGATTCGGCACGATGAAGTTGAAATTTGCCCCAGCGGGGTCAAAGTGGCTGAAGTCGGTGATGTGCTGAGCGCATCGGTCGAGATTCCCACTCAGATTGGTGAAGCTCATTGCCGGATTGTGTCGCCGGACGTATTTGCCCGTCCCATCCGGGCCGTCTTGCGCGGTCATGTCCGTGTAGCATGCAGGTCCGCCGGCATTGACCGGATAGTTCTCCGCATAGACCATCCAGCTTTTGCCCGCTGCTTCGAGCTGATCGGCGATGGTCGTCTGACCGCTAATGTCGTGAAGGTTGTCGTCGGTAACCCCCTGGGTCGATCCAGACCAGAGGGCGAGGTAGTTGGGTTGCGAAGGGTGGGCGATGCCAGTGTAGTCCGTCGCCAGACCATACTGATGAATCAGCTGATTGATATATGGCGCGTTCACGTCACCAACCACCGATGAATATTCTTTGTTCTCCATCATGATGACGTAGACATGGTCGAAGCTGGGCACCGCCGTGTTCGTGACCGGCGGGGCGGATGTTGCCGGAACGGGTGTGTTGCCCAGTTGTGTGTAGCGCCAGGTGTAGTAATGCTGGCCGACGTTGCCGGCCTCAACCTTCCAGCCGTCCGGGTTGGACGGCGTGTAGGTCAGCACCCGCCGTTCGAAGACCTGGACCAGGACCTGCTTGCTGACGCCGCCGACCAGAACGTTTGTCCAGTATGCCTCAGTGAGTGGATAGCCGGTGGCGTAGAACGGATTCGAGAACAACGCGGCGGTGTGGTAGGTTCCCTGCTCGTACACAGTACCGGAGCTGTTCATGAAGTCCCAGAAGACGGAGGCCACGGTGTGCTTGGTCGGAGCGCCGACATCCTTCGCGGTAACGTGATCGTTAGCCAGACTCTGATCCGAACCAATGTTTCCTGCACGGTTTACCGTCTGGATGATCGTTGCACCGTTGGAAAGCGCCGCGCTGCCCATTAGGGGGTTGAAGGTCGCATAGGTGGGGCCGTTTGGATCGTTCGCGTCACCGGCCACGTTCACCTGCGCGGGACCGAATTGCTGGAAATTGCCGTCGCCCAGTTGCATTTTGCCGGTGATCAACTCCTCAGCCAGCAGACCGTTGGTGACGTACCAGATCGACGACTGGTCACCGTTCGGATGCGTGATCTCCATGCGTGACTTGTCGAAGTACTGGACTTCACGTTGCCCGTTGGGCGAGTCCGCATACGGCTCCCATAACGCTGCCGTGTTGGCCGATGGTCCCCACATCCAGGTGCGATTGACTTTTCCAGCGACGACCGGTTGGTCTGTTCGCGCCCAGGTACTCTGGAAATTGGCATTCGCGATTGGAGCCGCGACCGCCGGAATCGCCGGAGTGACGAGCGCCAACAGCAGGATAGTCAAGATCAACCACGGACGAGGCGTTGACGCTTTCACTGTTCCCACTTCCTTTACAGCTACACCTGTTTTTTTGTGGCCAGGCATGATTTCATCCGCTCCCGCGCATTGTGAGTGGAAGTGAACTATTTGCCATTAAGACGAACGTGTCATTCCAGAAACCAGCAGGACGATGAGTGTGATCGCCCAGCGCTGGTCGCTGGTTGCTTAGGTGTCACTGCTGGCAATGGCAAATTTCTTAGAGCGGTGACGACGATCAGTTGATAGACGCTGTCGGTCATTGTCAACTATCGGACCGACCCAGTGCAATGGCTTCGATCGTCAGTCAACGTTGACACCGAGTGGGCACGTCACTAGCATGACTCGGGAACATATTTCGGGGACACATTAGTAAGTGTAGTTAGCGGCTGTTTCTCGCTGGGTCGCGGGTGAAGGTCGACCTGTGCGATGTCGACGGCAACCCCAGTTTCGGCGTCGACGATCCCGATTCCGTCTGCAATGATGGCTGGTCCAGTTGCCAGTGAGACGCAACCGATAGGGTGCTACGGTATACCGACAATGGAGAGATGGGGTGTGCGGTGCGTGTCGCGATCGTCGGGTTCTATCACGAGACCAACACGTTCGCTCTTGAGCACAACGACCAATTCGACGCGTATGCGGAGCTGGGCGATGAGCTTGTGCATCAGGCGCATCCACGCAGCTACATCGGCGGATTTCTAGAAGGCATGCAGGGATCGGACGTCGAGCTTGTTCCGATTGCGAATGTTCGGTTCAGGCACGGCGGACTGATCCACAGCGACGTCTACGAGCACTATCGCCACCTGATCGTTGACGGCCTGCGCGGCTCTGGCCCGCTCAACGGCGTCTTCTTCGCGCTGCATGGTGCGATGGCGGCTGAGGATCCGTACACCGATGCCGAGGGTGGTCTGCTGCAGTCCGTGCGGGACGTGCTCCCCGATGCGCCGTTTGTCGCGACCTACGACTTCCACGGCATCATGACAATCAGGAATGTGCGTTCCTCGCCTCGGCTTTCCCGAACGACACCAATCCTCATATCGACAGCTACGAGCGCGGTCTCGAAGCCGCGGCCTCGATGCTGAAGATTCTTTCCGGCCAGAGCCATCCGGTGACACGGGTGGTCCACATTCCCATCATTGGTCCGAACATCGGTCAGAGTACGTGGTCGCACATCCCGTCTGAAGAACACCAGCTGCCGCTGTTTCGTCTGAATCGAATTCGGGAGGAGATGGAGCAAGAAACCGGCATCATCAACCTGACGATCATGGGTGGCTATGGCTACGCCGACACGCCGAACACGTGCATGTCGGTCGTCGCCACGGCGGAAGAGGATGAAGCGCTTGCTTTGCGCGCCGCTCAAGACCTTGCGCGGCAGGTCTGGGATCAGCGCGAGGCTATTTCGAACGTCCGACCAATAGAGCCGGTTGACGACGGAGTCAGAGCTGCAATCGCGTCGACCGAGTGGCCGGTTGTGCTGGTGGACCTTGGCGACGACCCGGGAAGCGCGTGTTCTGCTGACAGCCCAGCCGTGCTCGAGAGTCTACTGCGGCACGGGGCCAGTGATGCGGTGCTGACTATTCGCGATCCAAACGTCGTCGAAGCCGGTCTGGCCGCGGGAGTCGGTGCCACACTGGATATGGAGGTTGGTGGCGCCATCGATCAGCGCTTCTACCGCCCGCTGCGGGTAACAGGAACAGTCCGACTGATCGACGACGGTAACTACATGATTTGTGGTCCGACGCATGGAGGTTGGAGTCGAGAGGTGCGCCGTGAGGCGTGGCGTGAAGCCCATGTAGGGCCCCGCGTCGTGTTGCGAATCGGCAATAAGATCGACGTGATCTTCTCGACTCAGGAGACCGGGAAGGACCGTGATTTCTTCAAGAGCGCCGGGACGATTCTCGAGGAGAAGAAGATCATCGTGGTGAAGTCGAATCAAGCACACCGGGCCTCGTTCGATCCGATCGCGGCCCAGACCATCCAGCTTGCCAGTCCGGGAGCCAGCACGGTCGACTACCAGTCACTGCCCTTTCGCCACATTCCCCGGCCTCTGTGGCCGCTGGATCGCGAATTCACCTGGAACCCTGACAGCGACCGATAATTTCGACAAGTCGTTCACATGTTCCTTGGTTGAAGTGATCCTCGCTGAATCACACAGAACCCGGCGACCAGAGCAGGTCGCCGGGTTCCGGGGCGCATGGTTAGTCGCAACTATCCGCTAGATCTTGGCCCATGCCTTCGCCAGTGCGTCCAGCCAGTTCTGATGCATGATCGCGTTGATGTCTTCCTCCGAGTAGCCACGTTCTTTGAGCAGGCCCGGGATCGTCTGCAGGTCGGCGATGGTGTCGAGGTCGTTGGGGCACTGTTCAGTGCCGTAACCACCATCGAGATCGGTTCCGATGGCGGCGTGCTTGGCGTTACCGGCCAACTGGCAGACGTGGTCGATGTGGTCGACAACGGTCGCAATGGTGACGTTCTCGGGCAACGTCTTGCCTCGCACCCAGTTGGGCTCGAGCATCCAGGCGTCGAACGCCGCGCCGATGACCCCGCCGCGTTCAATCATGTGGCGAATCATGTCGTCGGTCAGTTGGCGATCGCCT
This sequence comes from uncultured Chloroflexia bacterium, assembly GCA_963782955.1. GTDB lineage: Bacteria > Chloroflexota > Chloroflexia > Thermomicrobiales > Thermomicrobiaceae > CALAGB01. Next base: position 955,993 of record CAWALJ010000008.1, read on the forward strand.
GGAACCAGCGCGCGGCAGTTTGAGTGAGTGGCGATCACCGGTCCATGGAACGCGTTGACCGCGTCCCAGAAGCTGTCGTCTGAGAAGTGCGTGACGTCCAGGATCATGCCGAGTTGCTCCATCTCGCGGAGCAACTCGCGGCCCTTGGGTTTCAATCCGCCGACGCTTTCGGTACCGAAGGCATAGGCACTTGGGCCGTAGTGCACCAGACTGACCGCCCGCAACCCCTGCTCCCACCAGGCGTGCACCTGAGAGGGCTCGACGATTGGGTCCGCCCCTTCCATAGTCAGAACGCACCCGATTGGCGCTGACTCGGGATTCGCCTCCCAGTCGGCGAGGTGACGTTCCATCGTGGGCTGATCGGCAATCATGCGAATTACGCCCTGACGTTCGATCTCGTTGTAATAGGCGAGCATTCCCTGCGCACGGCCGTAGGCGATCTCGTGCGTGCGTGCCCCCGGGCGGATCACGGGAGGGTATTGGACGCGGGCGATCACCGTGCAGAAGACGATGCCGATATTGCCGCGACGCAGGTCGGGAAATGAAACGGTGCCCGCGGCGCGTCCCTTCTGGGTCATGCCCTGTTCCTGCTCTCGAGTTTCGTGAGCCGTGATTCGCAAGTCGCGGTTCCAGTCGAGCGCGTTCATCGCCAGGTCGAGGTGGCCGTCGATTATCAGCATCTGTTCTTACTCCTCAGTCGTAGGGCCTGCTGCACGTATCGGACGAAGTCGGGTGCGTGAGGGTCAATTGATCGCTCTCGTGCGGCGGCGCGCGGGATTCTCGAATGGGCTCGTTGCTGGAGAAGCGTCTGGCGACGATGGCGCCAGAGAGGTTCACGGAGTCCACGAAACCTCTCGATCCCATGGATAGAGTGGCCGTGGCAGGCGGCGAAATTCCAGCCGTTCCAGATGCGGACTGGCGAGCCCCGGCGTGTCGACTTCGATGATCTCGGCAGACACCGGCTCAAAGGCAGCGCGATAATGGACCGCCGACTTGATCCCGATAATGTCGAGTGATTCTGGCTCGAATCCCTGGCTACGCAAGACCTCGAGATCGGTGGGCTGCTGACGAATGCTGGTGACGATGACGTTGACCGATCCGCCTCCCTGACCTTGTAGTTCCAGCACGGCGGTCGGACCCAGGTCGATCTCGAGCCCGGTGTTCATCGGGCCCGTCTGGACAAAACGTCCGTCCGTCAGCCGTACTACTCGCGCGGTTACGGTGAGTGGCGATCCATGCAGGTCATCGATCTTCCCGCCCAGGTCACTGGTGATGGTAGCCCCGACGCCTGCTCGTTGCGCCTGCTCGACCACTTCGGGGTCATTGAGTGGGACGAGTACCGCGTTCTTCACTCCGAGCCGGAGCATCGCCTCCAGCAGCACAGTGCCATCGGCCGGGCAACCGCCGCCTGGATTGTCGCCAATGTCGGTCAGAATCACCGGCTTGTGCGTGGCACTCAAGGCGCGCCTCACGGCCTCATCCGGTGGCGTCGGTTTCACCTCAAACTCATGACGGCGATCCCAAATGAATTGTGCGAGCATGTGCGTACATTGGTCTGCCAGCGCCTGGTCGCCGTCGGTCGTGGCGACGACGCTGAAGCCAGTGCTCTCCCGGTCCGCCCAAAAGAATCCGGGCAAATAGCTGACGTTGAGGACTCCCCGCTGACTTTCGAGGTCGTGGGCGAGGTGCTTCACCGCCAGCATCGGCTCCGCGAACGTGTATTGCCGTTGGGCGCCCGCCAGCATCGGAATCTTCACCAGTGAACTGGTCGGATGCAACTCACCCCGAACGATGCGGGCCAGCAGGATGCCCAGGTCGTAGCCTCGCTCGTAGCCATCGACGTGCGGGTACTCATCGTAGCCGATCAACGCGGTGGTCAGTTCGACGAGTTGCGGCGTCACATTAGCGTGCATATCGAGCTCTGCCAGAATCGGAACGTCATCACCGACGACTCGACGGACCTCGCTGATGACGTAGCTCTCAGCGTCATCGGCGAATTCGAAAATCATGGCACCATGCATCGCCAGCAACACACCGTCGATTGGACCGGCATTCAGTGCTTCGCGTAGCCGTGCGCACAGCAGTTCTGTAAGCGTTCTTCCTGCTTCCGCGGTGATCATGCCGCCAGCCAGTGCGTTCGCCACGAAGGTCGGAGCGATCTCGAAGTTGGCGTCTCGAGCAGCGTCGATGAATCCACCGACCGCCGTCTTGGTTCCGCTCAGTCGGGCGACGATGTCAGCGCCTTCCGCCCAGGTGCGATGCCGGAAGTCGTCCAGAGTGGTGAAGACTTCCGCGAACGTACTCGTTTCGTGGGCAATGCCGCCGATTGCGACTCGCATGCACCCTCCTAGGCGATAACGACGCTTCCGCTAGCATCGATTTGGTCTCGTGGCGCCGCATGACGGGCTGTATTCGAGCGGACCACTGCGTCTAACGACGCGCAACCTCCGGCGGATTTCAGAACGCGGAGGCAAGTGCTACCGGGCAATGGCCCTCCAGCAGGATTTCAGACTGTTGACACAGTCTACCCGCCAATGTATCCTGGTTCAAGCAGAGAATCACCACTTCACTCAGTGATACGGCTAGCATCAACGGTCCTGCCAAAGCGGGTCGCACCGCCGAGCAGGCCACAGTCCGGTGCTATGCGGTGATCCGCTATGGTTTCGCTTTTTGCGGAGCCCCGTCCACATCAAGTGCGGTCAACGTCGCCGGTGATGGTTTTGGTGGCATCCGGCGACAACGTTCCAACGACCGCTAGAGGAGGAGAGACCCGTATGGATCACGAGACTCACGTTGAGCGGCTGTTGAACGAAGCTCGCTCTGGTCGCCTTGATCGGCGCGCGGTGTTGAAGCGCGCGGCGGCGCTTGGGTTGAGCGCGCCGGTGATCGCAATGTTGGTCGCGGCCTGCGGTGGCAGTAGCAGCACGCCTTCGGCGGCCTCGACATCGAGTTCTGGAGGCAGCGGTAGTGCCGCCACGAGTGCCAGTACGAGTGCGCCATCCGCGGCGGCAACCTCGTCCTCCGGGCAGGGCACGCCGGCCGCGAGCTCTGGTCCGAAAGACCCCTTCACTGGTGGCAAGAAGGGTGGAACGTTGCGCATCGCCTCGATTGGCGATCCGGCGACACTCGACGAGCACCAAACCACGGCGGGCATCACTGCTGAGATTGGCTACTGCTGGTTCGAGACCCTGTTTGCCTACGACGATCAGTATCAACCGGTGCCTATGCTGGCGGAGTCGTTCAAGGTGAGCACCGATGGTCTGACGCAGACGATCAAGCTGCGACAGGGCGTCCCGTTCCACAACGGCGAAGAGATGAAGGCGGCCGACGTCATCGCATCTTTGACTCGGTGGGCTGGAATCTCCGGCGTCGGCAAGAAGATGTGGGTCGAGGTTGACAACATCTCGGCACCCGATGACTACACGGTGGAGATCAAATTCAAGAAGCCGTATGGAACGACGCTCATCGCCTTCGCCAACAATACGCAAGCGCCCGCGATTTATCCCAAGTCGGTCATCGACAAGACTGGCGACGGGCAGTTGCAGGACTTTATTGGAACTGGACCCTACAAACTCACCGAGCGAGCGCCGGACAAATACATTCGCTTCGAGCGCTTCGCAGACTACAAGGCGTTGGACGGCGGAGCGGTGGGTAGCTACGCCGGTCACAAGTATCAATACGTCGACAAGATCGAGTTCGTCCCGGTGCCAGACGAGTCGGCTCGCGTGGCTGGCATGCAGGCAGGCGACTATCACATCTCGATGAACACGGGTAACGACCAGTACGACGTGCTCAAGGGCGACTCCAGCCTGCACGTCCAGATTCTGCCGCCGAGCAACTGGGACGTCTTCTTCTGCAACTGGAAATCACCCTTGATGTCGCAACTGAAGATCCGCCAGGCATTCCAGGCATGTATCAACGAGATGCCGATCATGCAGTCGAGTCGCGGCGGTGGCGACTTCGTGAAGCTCGATCCGAGCTTCATGATGCATCCAACGGCCTGGTACACGGACGTTGGCAAGGAGTACTACAACCAAAACAACCCGGACAAGAGCAAGCAACTGCTCAAAGAAGCGAACTACGACGGCACGCCGGTGCGCTTCATGTGTACCCAGGAATACTCCTACATGTACGGTGCTGCCATCGTGGCCAAGCAGCAGATGGAGCAGGGCGGGTTCACCGTTGACCTGCAGGTCACCGACTGGGCGACCGTGCTTCAGCGTCGCGCCAAGCCGGAAGAATGGGACGTCTTCGTTACCGGTCACGGCTTCGTGCCGGACCCGAGTCAGATCTCCTACGTCGGGCAGATGAATATCTACCCCGGCTGGTGGAGCAGCGAGGAGTCGCTCAAGCTGGCCGATCAGTTGCTGAGCGAGACCGACTTCGACACGCGTTTCGCGATCTGGAAAAAGATCCAGATGAACATGTATACCGAGATCCCGGCGGTCAAGACCGGTGACTCGAGCAATATCACCGTCTGGTCGAAGAAGGTTGGCGGCTACACGACCCAACTCCAGCGGGGTATTCCGTACTGGAACATCTGGCTGACCTAGTCGATCCCAAATCGACGACGTGCCGGCGCCGGAAGTGTCGCACAGCTTTGCTTCACTCCGGCTCCGGTCAAACTGGCTGTCAAGTCCGGCACGAAGCGACAAACGTGCTTCTTTGCTGGGTTCATCATCACGCGTCGTCGTATGCCGTGCCTGCTTCTTCCTGTTACATGTGAGGAAACGGATGACTGGACAGATACGCGCTAAGGAGGGCGGCGGTTGACCTCCTATATTCTGCGCCGGCTCTTGCTGCTTCCGTCTGTGATGGTGGTCGTTGGAGTCGTCGTTTTTGCGCTGATCCACCTGACGCCCGGCGATCCAGCCGCAGTGATCCTAGGCCCAGACGCGACATCTGAGCAGATCGACCAACTGAGATCGCAACTGGGGCTCGACAAGCCAATCTACGTTCAATTTGTGCATTGGTTCGGCGGAGTCGTCCATCTTGATTTCGGCAACTCACTGTTCCTCGATGAGCCGGTGACGACGGCCTTGCGCTCCCGGGCTCAGCCCACCATGCTCCTGACGCTCTATGCGCTGATCATTCAGATTGCGATCGGGATCCCCGCAGGTGTCATTGCCGCGGTCAGGCGCAACTCGATTCTGGACCGGGTGCTGATGGTGCTGTCCATCAGCGGCGCCGCGATACCCAATTTCTTTCTTGGTCTCATGCTTATCCTGTTATTCGCGGTCGTCTTGCACTGGCTGCCTTCCGGCGGCTTCGTCCCCATTACGGAGAACCCGGTCGCGCATTTCAAAGCCATGATCATGCCCTCATTCGCGCTTGGCTTTTCGTCTGCCGGACTGCTCGCCCGGCTCGTACGCTCCTCGATGCTCGATGTGCTGAACGAAGATTACATGCGAACGGCGATGGCGAAAGGACTGCCACAACGGCTGATGGTCGTGCGACATGGCCTGCGCAACGCCCTTATCCCGGCCATCACCGTCATCGGGTATTCGCTCGGGGCACTGCTCGGTGGCGCGGTCGTCACCGAAACCGTCTTTACCATTCCGGGCATGGGGCGCCTGGTGGTGCAGAGCATCGCTCGACGGGATTTCCCGGTGATTCAAGGCGCGGTGATGACCATTGCAGCCTTCTACGTGCTTGCCAATCTGCTGGTCGACATACTGTACGTCTATATCGATCCGAGGATTCATTATGGCGGCGACTGATACCCTGCACCACGATGGTGCGGAACGCGGTTCTCGACGAGGGATCTTCGGGAACATTCGACCCGGGTCTCGTTTCTACTGGCTGCGCGTTCTGCTGGAGAATCCGGCCGCGGTCATCAGCGGTTCCTTCATTCTGCTGACGGTGCTGCTTGCGATCTTCGCGCCGTTCCTGACGCCCTACTCACCGACGCATCTCGAGCCGGGTGTCCGGTTGCTCGGCCCGTCTTCGTCGCACTGGTTTGGCACCGATGACGTCGGTCGTGACGTTCTCACGCGCATCCTTTTCGGCGCGCGAATTTCTCTGCTCGTTGGCGCATTGGTGACGACGTCGGCGGCAATCATTGGGTCCGTCCTTGGCCTGATCGCCGCCTACTACACCAAATTCGATTCACTGATCATGCGGATCATGGACGGCATGATGGCTTTCCCAAGCATCTTGCTGGCGATCGCGATCATGGCAAGCCTCGGGCCGAGCACGACGAACGTGATCGTCGCGCTCGGAATCGTCTACACCCCGAGCATCGCACGGCTGGTCCGGAGCGCCGCGCTGGTGACCAAGCAGCAGCAGTACGTCGAATCTGCGCGAGTGATCGGGGCGCGCGATCCGTTGATCTTGCGGCGGTACGTCTTCGCCAACTCGCTGTCGCCACTTATCGTGCAATGCACCTTCGTCGTTGCGTTCGCCATTATCTCCGAAGCCTCACTCTCGTTCCTTGGCACCGGTGTTCCGCCCGAAATCCCGACGTGGGGCAACATGCTGCGGGATGGCCAGCGCGTGATGCAGCGAGCCTGGTGGCTGGCGGTCTTTCCAGGGGTTTCACTCTTTCTCATGGTGCTTGCGTTGAATCTGCTGGGAGACGGCCTGCGCGATGCGCTCGATCCGCGGGCTCGCCGGCGGTAGTCCCTCAATATCTAAACGGACCATAGCGTTCTTGTTTCATCAGGCCCGAGAATGTCGCGGACCGTCTGTGGTCGGTGTGCGTTTGAATCTGGACACGTAAGGAGACACTTCATGGAGCGCCCAGTCGACGTCGAAGCGACGAACTCGTTATACGCGAGCGCGCGCGGAGTGCTCGCAGGTGGCGTCTCGGCGTCAATGCGCTTCCATCCGTACCTGGGACAGCCGTTCTACCTCAGTCGCGGTGACGGCGCCTTCGTGTTCGACGTTCACGATGCACGCTTCATCGACTTCAATGAATCCAACGGAGCGACGATACTGGGCCATGGTCACCCAGCTGTGAACGCCGCGATTCGGCAGGGTCTTGACGCCGGAATCATCGCCGCGGCAGAGACGCCTTTCCACCAGCAACTCGCGACCATGCTTACCGAGATCATCCCCTCTGCCGAGCGTGTGCGCTTCGCCAGTACTGGTTCGGAAGTCACACTGGTCGCCATCCGACTGGCGCGATACGTGACTGGCCGTACGAAGATCGTGAAATTCACTGGCCACTTTCATGGACTCACGGAGCCGTTCCTGTTCAAGCCTGCGGACGGTGTAGCGGGCAATGCGGTCGTCCCGTCGTCGGGTGGAGTGCCGGAGGTCTATGGAGCCGACGTGGCCGTCGTTCCCTGGAACGACCCAGATGCCTTTGAGCGGGTGCTTGACGGGCACCGTGGCGAAATTGCCGCAGTCATCTGCGAGCCGGTCTTCTACAACGCTGGGTGTATTCCGCCTGAGCCCGGGTTTCTGCAGTTGCTCCGACAGCGGACGCAAGACGATGGAATCGTGCTGATCTTCGATGAGGTCCTTTCCGGTTTCCGCATGTCACCCGGCGGCGCGCAGATGCATTTCGGGGTGACCCCTGATCTGTCAACCTTTGCCAAGGCCGTGGCGAATGGGATGCCACTTTCGGTACTCGTCGGCAGATCAGATCTGATGGAACAGCTCGCTCCTGGTGGCCCCGTTGCGCATAGCGGAACGTACTCCGGACATCTCCTTTCCGTTCTCGCGGCTATTGCGACCGTGACCGAGCTGAACAAGCCGGGGATGTACGACGGCTTGCGCCAGCGGAGCGAGAGCTTCTATGCCGCGTTGCAGGAGTTGTTCGATCAGCGCGAGTTACCGGTGCTGGTGCAGGGCTTGGGAGCTCGATTTGGCCTCTACTTCGGTCGCCGTGAGCCAGTCAGAACCTATGCGGATGCAGTCCACCATGACCATGATCTGAACCGGAAATTTGTTCTTGGCTGTCTGAAGCGGGGAGTATACTTTCACGCTTATGGGAGCAGCGGAGCGCCGGGACATTCCGGATTCTCGTTTGCTCACACGGATGAAGTATTCGCTGATGCACTGAACAAAATTGCTGACGTCATTGACGAGTTGGCGAGGAAGGCGTCGCCTGCGTGAGTGATTCTCGACCGGACTATCGGATTGCCGTCGTCGATCGCGCGCTGGACGTTCTGGAAGCACTGGCACGTTCGGATGGACCACTCGGTGTTACCGAGATTGCGCGCGGCATCCATTCCACCAAATCCGCCACCTACCGCATTCTCGCGACGCTTGAACAGCGAGGGTATATCGCCCGGGATAGCGCCACCGTCCGCTACCGGCTCGGTACGCGACTCACCCATCTTGGGCAGCGTGCGCTCGAAGGGATCGACCTGCACGAACTGGCGCGGTCCTCGCTGGAAGAACTCAACCACCAGTTCCACGAAACCGTGAACCTGGGAATCCTCGACGGCCATGAGATCGCGTACATCGACATGGTTGAAAGCGATCACGGTCTGCGTATGGCGGCACACCTGGGAAGTCGCGACCCCGCCTACGCAACGTCGCTTGGGAAGGCGATTCTGGCGTTCTTGCCTCAGGATGATCTGATGCGTCACCTACCGACCGTGTTACTGCCACGCACCAGCCGGACAATCGTCAACATCCCGAGGCTACTGGACGAACTGGCCCGCATACGAGAATTCGGATTCGCCGAGGACCATGGCGAGAACGAGGAGGGCGCACGCTGCTTTGGAGCGCCGATTCTCGATTATTCGGGCAACCCAATCGCGGCGATTAGCCTCTCGGCGCCCGAGAGCCGCATCGACGATGCTCGCTCCGTGGAGGTCGCTCAAGCGGTGCGCCAGACGGCGCGCCAGATCTCCGAACGTCTCGGCGGCCGTGAATCCGAACAGTTCGACGTCACCAGATCGAACTCACCCAATGGCCGCTCGAAGGCCACCTAGGCACACCCACGTCCACGTCAATCCATCGGAGTTTGACACGATCTTCTCGGCAGCAGTCCCCGCATATCAGCGAGAATCGCCTGTGCGTTGACGGACTGGCTTTCAGAATCTGCGACATTGCGCTTTTCGGCGGTGAGCCCGCTGGGACTCGAACCCAGGACCCGCGGATTAAAAGTCCAGGGAAAGCCCGTCTGCGTCATCCATGGGCATCCAAAAACTATAGTACGTACGTATCATCATGTCTGACTATGTCCATTGCGTTTGGCTGCAATCCAGTAGTTTGGCTGTCAGTTTGGATGTCAAATTTCAGGGCAGACACCGTGACGTCGAGACGAGTCGCGAACTCGAATATGAGCGTGCGAAGTGGAGACCGTGCCTTTGACTTCGCCTACCAAAATAGCCCTGACGCCGACTTTTCCACGTGCCCGACGAGCACGACTACGGTCTGTCTGACGAATGGTTGGGGAGTTGCTACCCTTGTTAGCAGCTGGAGTCGTGGAAGCCAGCGAGGGAGCCGATGGTCGGACGGGGAGAACTGACGAAGCAGGCCCGGAAGCGGATCGCGAGCTCGCCGCACTGATCTCACGGATCTGGTGCCTGGCCTCCAGCCAGTACGTTCTGCGTCATAATCCTGGGGAAGGGTCCCGTATGGATCCAAACTGGCGGCCATGGTCCGGGTTGTCCGTCGGTCTTTGAAACGGTTGTTCGAGCGGACACGCTTCGCCGGATTGGAAAGCTCTCCAGCGAGCGCCTCCTGTTCGCGCACGGTCTGGGCCGACTGGATGGCCCTGTCGGGAGCAAAGATGTGAGGAATTGGGTGGGTGGGAACTGATCGCGCTGCGCCTCCTTTCTCTTCGTTTGGTCGGTATTGGACGGCTGCCGCGATCAGTTCCATGGGCACGGCGGTGACCGCGGTGGCGATGCCCGTCTTGGTTGTCAAGTTGCTCGTCGCGACACCGTTCGAAGTCGGTGTGGTGAACGCCGCTCAGTTCGTGCCCTATGCGTTGCTCGGGCTCATCGCCGGGGTGTACACCGATCGGTGGCGCCGCAAAATCGTCCTTATCTGGGCGAGCGTCGGGCGTGCCGTGTCCCTGGGCGCCATCCCGGTCCTCTGGCTGACCGGTGTCCTGCACATATGGAATCTGGTCATCGTCCTGCTGTTGTTCGGCGCGTTTTCCGTCTTCGGGTTCGCCGCGACCCAGTCGCTGCTTCCCCGTCTGGTACCACGAGCTAGACTCGTTCCGGCCAACGCGCGGCTCGATCAAACAGACGCCGCGGCGCAGACGCTCGGACCAGCGATCGGTGGCGGACTCATCGGGCTGCTGGGAGCCCCCGTCGCGATCACCATCGACGCGATCAGCTACCTCATCGACGCCGGACTCAACGCGAGCATCCGGGTCGACGAGCCTCGGCATGACTCCCGCACCGGCAATCTTCGCGCCGAGATCCGTGATGGCCTGCGATGGACGTACCGGCATCGAGTGTTGGGCTCACTGGCGTCGTCGACCCACGTCTGGTTCCTTGCCAATGGAGCCGCGTTCACCGTGCTTTCCCTCCTCGCACTACGGTCCCTCGGGTTCAGTGCCTTCACCTTCGGGCTGCTGCTGGCGGTCTTCGGCATCACCAGCCTGATCGGCGCGTCGATCGCACCGTGGTGCGGTGCTCGGCTCGGATCGGGACGAGCGATCATTCTCGCGCGCGTGGCATACCCGATCGCCTGGCTTATCGTCGCCCTCGCCCCGTCAACCCCGATCGGTGATGCCCTCCTGTTCGTTGCGCTGTCCGTCCAGGGACTCGCCATGGGCCTAGAGAACTCAAACGAGATGGGCTACTGGCAGGCGCTCACGCCGGACCAACTGCTCGGGCGATCGAACGCCACCCGACGATCGGTCAACCGAACGATGGCCGCACTCGGAGCGCTGATTGCCGGCCTTGCCATCGGGCTGATCGGCGATCGCCCCACGCTCATCGGCGTGATCATCGTCTTCGCGGCCGCTGCGCTCATCGCCGCGCGATCGCCGCTGCGCGTAGGATCCAACCAAGACATCACGAAGGATGAGACGTTTGCTCCATTCCCTAAGGAAGCATCTCCGGCTGGCGATGAGTCTTGAGCGGAGTCTGTGCGCTAGGGTCTGACTGACAGATCATGCAAGGCAGATGACAAGTGCGAACAATATCCGTCGCATTGCATCCTCCTGATCGAATTGGTACGCCGTTCATCTCTGAGAATATGCTGCGCACGCGTCACATTCGACGATCACGGACAGTGGGGGATCAAATTGCTACAGTGTCAACAGCGAGCGAAACCGGTCTTCATTGTCGTACGGGCCGATGAACACGAGGCTAAGGCGCCGAGTTGCTGCGCTGCAGCACGTCCTCGGTATCGACGGCGACAATCAGGTCCGTCACCTTGCGCGGCATCTTGACCTCGCCGAAAAGACAGTTCCTGGTCGCGGTCTGCTCACTTTAGGTGGGGCCGGTATTGTTGCGGACCTGAACGTGGCGGAAGCACCGGCTGACAGTTATTTCGAGCGCACCTGTCAACGCATCGATCTTCCGTGGCGTCTGGCCAGGTCCACACCACCGGCCTGCGTTGCGGCAGATCGCGGAGATGCTCCAGCCGACAACCGACGCGGTGGACGAGTCCCTCCTGGCGGAGGCGCCGGGTCCGCTCACGCCGGATCGGCCGCGCGCCGGACGGTTGTGCGCGGAAGAGGTGAGCTAGGCACGGTATTAGCGGATCGTCGCACAGTACGAGGCGATCCGTCGTTTAACACGGTCGGCGACGACGTGGCTGACATCACGCACACCGTGGGCGGCAGTCAGCGGACCGTCTACCGGTATCGTCAACTCGAATACCCACCCGAGCGCAAACCGTCTCGACGACGGCGGATCCTGTTGACCCCGTTCATCCGGACCGTGCTCACACGCTGGAACGAAGTCAGTCATAACGTGATGGGCTGATGGAAGGAGTGCAGGACGCGGGCTGCACCGCCTCCGCCGCCACCGTCTCCCGCTTCGTCGCTCAACTTCGATGGGACGAGACCGCAGACTTCCCACCGGGAACAAGCCATCACCAGCGGGCCGCGAGACCGCCCACGCCCCGGCAGGTCGCGCATCTCTTCGTCCGCTGTGCTGTGCCGATCGCTCGTCGGAGCAGAAGACCTTTCTCCAACACCTTTGCCAGGCGGATGACACGCTGGCGACGGTCCTCCAACCGGTTGAGGAGCTCGCGACCATGGTCTGCGTGCGGCGAGGTCAACACCTCAATGCGTAGCACACCGGTGTCGTGGACGTTGCGTGCGCTCCCTGCGACGATTTGCCAACGGACTGCGACGCGACCTGGACGCCGTGCAGGCTGGACTGACCGAACCGTGGAGGAACGGGCAGACAGAAGGCCAAGTGCATCGCCTGAAGCTGCTCAAGCAGCAGATGTATGAACGAGTGGGCTTTGTGGTGCTGCGACGACACGTGGTCAAGGCCGCCTGATCTGGCGGTCAATCTACAGACGACTCATCTGCGTCGGTATTAGGGCGGCCCATCCCGTCATCACCAAAAGATCGGAAGAGCCCCTATCATGTGGCGAGGTTAGACCTCTGACGGCCTCCTGTCATGCGCCACTCGCGCGGCCGCAGCACCTGAAGGGGCGTCGACCTTGATGGTGAACGAGCAGAGGTGTTCGTGGGTGGTTCGTGGATCTCCAGCAAGAATGGCGGTGAGGTCGGCGTCTTTCGACCCAGCCGTAATCCGCGTCAGGACGAGTGCAATCCCTCAACGCGAGCATACGGCCCGTTGTCAAGGGAGTCTCGATGGGACAACTGCAAGCCGGCGCACCACTCCTTCGCAAAGGACCTCGCAGGTCACAAGCGTTCATCGAGAGATTTGACGATTCCCATATGAATCCTTACAATGAACCCATACTGCCAAACGCGCAATATTCTCGATCTGCGAGCGCCATTATGAATCATCCTTCCCACGTGGATCACACGCAATCTTCTGGTTTGATCCGGATTGCATTGCTCGGTGTGTTTCGGATTTCTGGATCTGGTACGACGCTTGAGTTTGACGACTTCCGGCTTCGCAAGGCCGCGAGTATCGTCAAGTTGCTTGCGTTGAGGCCGAGCCATCAGATACATCGTGACGAATTGATCGAGCATCTCTGGCCCGAGCTAGACCATGAATCCGCACTGAACAACTTCTATCAGGCCCTTCATGTTGCCCGCCGAACGCTTGCACGCATTACTCCGAGTGCGACCAACTCTCGACTGTTGCCACTCCGTCGTCAAATCCTGTCACTGGAGTTCGGAGCCGGGTTCGAGATTGACGTTGACGAGTTTGAACGCCGCGCGGACGAAGCGACCGGCACAGCGGATCACGCGCATATTGCACAAGCCGTCGAACTCTACGCTGGTGAACTGCTCCCGGAGGATCGATATGAGGAGTGGACGGTTTCCCGTCGGCAAGCCCTACATGAGCGGTATTTGAACCTCTTGCTCTCTCTGGCGCAGTTTCACGAATCTCGGGGCGAACGAGATGCGTCGATCGACTATTACCAACGCGCAGTTGTGGCCGAACCAGTACTCGAGTCAGCACACCGAAGTCTCATGTCACTCTATGCCCAGAGTGGTCGACGCAGGCATGCGCTCAGGCAATACGAGCAGCTCCGCGTGACACTTCGGAACGAGCTGGACGTGGAACCGGCGTTGGCAACCAGACTACTTGCTGCCCAGATTGAGCGAGATGATCGCGCGCAGCGCCCCTGGGCACCCACCATGGGTGATGTTGACCAGATTCCTAATGACTTTGTCGGTCGGCATGAACGCGATGAATCTGTTGAGACGGCGCTCGAACGTGGGCTGCGAGCCATCGGCCACTTTGCGTGGCAGGGTGCAGTTGATGATCTGAGCTACACACTTGAAGCTCTGCAATCGCGCGACGATCGGGACTATGAGGTCGAATGCCAGGTCATGTTAGCTCTGGGAGACGCGCTATGGCACGGAGGCGTCGGCCGAGGAACCGAGTTTGGAGCCGGTCATGTGCCCGAAGCACGAATACAGTATCTTCACGCGGCCGAGCTCGCGACAGCACTCGGGCGACCTGACCTACTGGCCCACGCTGCTCTTGGCGTGGCAGGGCATTGCCCCAAGACCACGCAGGGCGATCTGGCTGGCCTCTTCCTGTTGGAGCGGGCTCTTGCGGGCGTTTCCAGCACGGACAACCCGTGGCACGCGCGACTGCTCGGTCGGCTCGCACTGTATCACCGGGTGCTGGGGGCGGTCGAGGGTCGACAGCAGCCGGGTGGATCGGACGATGACATCAAAGTGATGAGCGACCGTTCGGTCGAGATCGCGGCCCGGCTGGGCGACGAGCGGCTGCGCGGCCTCATGTTGGTCTGGCGCAATCTGAGTCAATACGGCGTCGATCAATTACAGCGTCGACTCGAGATCGTGAACGAAGTGATCAGTATCGCCCACCGGCACTCCGACTATGAGCTACTCGCCTGGGCCTTGCACGAACAACATGCCTATCTGGTTTCGCTGGGGCATATCCCGAGCGCCCGTGCGTCGATGGCGCAGCTGGACTGGATCGCTGATTATTTGCGCATGCCGTATTTCCAATGGCTGGCGAGCGTGCAACAGGGCGGTCTGGCCTTCGGGCGTGGCGACCTCGCGATGGCCGAGGAGCATCAAAGCGTGGCGGACGCAGTCTGGCCGCACAGTGGCTCCGCCAACTGGCTCTTGTTTGCTATTCGACGCGAACAGGAGCGGCTGCATGAAGTCTCTGACCGTATGAGTTTCATCGCCGGACGCCTGATTACGAGCCCGTTTCAAGATTCGTATCACCTGCTCTACCTGTGCCAGAATCGCCGGACTGCCGAAGCCATGCTGATGCTCGAGCTTCGGCCCGTCTGTGACTACACTCGGATCTCCCGAACGTTCGAGTGGCTCCCGACGGTGCTCAACCTGGTCGATACGGTGCTCGAGCTCGGAAAGACCGACGACATGCTGCATCTCTACGAAACGTTGCTCCCCTGCGAGGATCTGGATGGCTACAGCGCACGGGTCCGGTATCCAACTGGCGCGGTTGCAGGTTCGCTGGGTCGGCTGGCGATGTGGCTCGGACGCGTTGACGATGCCGAACGACTCCTTCGCCGCGCGCTCCGCCTCAATCGCGAGCGCGAATTTCTCCTACACGCGCTCTGGAACGAGGTGTTCCTCGGGGAGTTGGCGCTGCGAAGTGGATCTGCCGTCGACGACACAACGGCGCGTTTGAAACAGATCAGCAACCAGGCCAGCGAACTCGGCCTGTCGCGCCTTCAGAACGAGATATCACGGATCATGGTCGACGTCTGACGAGACGCCGTATCGGTCACGATCGATGACGCTGACGAGTAAGTCGAATCGGCTGTTTCTAAACAGCTACATGTTCAAGGAGATGTTTCGCGTAATCGAGTGCGGAGGGTGACCGGTGCTTGACTGGCGGCCTCCGGGTCTCTGGAGAGCGAGATCGCGCATCTTCGTTGACTGTCGTCCAGAGTTCGTCCTCGATGTCACTGCAACTTCGCGGACTCGATTCTGGAGAGAAAGGCCCCGACGTATGGCACGACACGCTTCGACTGTCGGAAGGCAGTTCCGTGGTCAAGTCCACTCAGAAGCAGGACTTCGCCATCCGCAAACAGTGGTGCGAGTGGGGCCAGGTTGTTCATCGGGTTGATCAGTGTGTCATTGGTCCCCGCAAACGCGAAGATGGGTACCGGGGACTTGGTCACGACATCCACAACGCTTGGCTCGTCGCGGAGCGCCAGGCCCGCCGCGGCGACGACGGCCAGGTCTACTGTCACCAGGTGCGCCCGCTCTTGCTCCGAGACGGGGTTCCCCATCTGTGCGCGTCTTCGCAGCAGCGCATCAAGACCATCTTTGAAGAGTTCATATTGGTTGTTGTAATGGGCGTACATCTGATGTGGCAGTCCACCGCCGAGTACCAGCGACAGGATGCGCTCGGGAGCGAACTGGAGCATTCGGTACCCGACGAACGCACCGTGTGAGTAGCCGAAGAAGTGAGCACGCTCGATGTTGAGATGGTCAATCAGCGCGACGACATCACTCACCCAGCGGTCGTAGGTGTAGGCAGACGCGTCGTACGGCTTGTCACTTCGGCCATGTCCTCGCGCGTCGAACAGGATCAGACGAAAACCCGCTCGCAAGGCGTCGACGTAGCCTGCCTCGATCCAGCGTTCGATGCGCCCAGTCCCGCCATGGTGGAGGACCAATGGTGGACCATCACCGCTCAATTCGTAGTAGATGCGGATGCCGTCATCGGGATTGGTGACGTAAGGCAAGGTACACTCCTTCGGCGATCAGTGGTGCGGTGTACCGTCCGACGCTACTGTAAGTGCTTCCAACAGCAGCAGCGGTCGATCTCCACACTGGATCAAAATGCCGTCGGCTCCACGTTGAATGACGGTTCCCGGAGCAAGGCCGGTCGGCGATTGATCAACGAGTTGCGTTTTCGTGACGAGCATGGTCTCACCGTCGATCTTGCCGAACGCACCTCGCGGAACATCACGGGCGCCGTACCAACTACGTACCTGGAGAAAGATGTTCCGCGCGGGGGCAGTCCAGTCAATGTGGCGCCACTCCGGTTCGAATACACCTTGAGTGTGGGTAGCCTGCGATTCGTCTTGAGGGATTCCAGGATCCCCTGCGGCCACCTTGTCGAGGGCATCGAGGGCGACCTCGGTCGCGGCCCGTATGTAGCTCGAGCGCAGACTCTCGAAGTCATAATCGTCATCGGTGATCGGGATATGGCGTTGACTGATCACCGGACCATCGTCAAAGTTGGGCGTCATGTAATGGACAGTCACCCCGTATTCCGGTTCATCGTTGCGCAGCGCCCAACCGGTTGCGTTTCGGCCGCGGTATTTGGGCAGGAGCGCATCATGCCGATTGATCACCCCGAGTGGAGGTACTCCGAGCACGTCGGCTGGGATCTTCCAGTTGAAGGCGGCCACCCATATCAGATCAGGCTTGAGTGGTCGGATCATGTCGGCCCAACGGTTGGGATAGTTGGACACGAGGACGTCCAGACCTGGTCGTGCATGTTGCGCCACGTCGAGATAGCCGTCGGTTCGCCGCGATTTCGGCCCGGGGGCGGTGAGGACGCCGACAAGGCGGTGCCCCTTCTGCCCAAGTACATCTTCCATGTGCGGAACGAAGAGGCCGATGACGGTCATACCGACAACCCTGAGCGATCGACGATCAGTTGCCATGTGACCTCCTTCCTTGTCGCCAGCGGGCGTTGGCGTGGTCGTGACGGCCTTGCCGTCAGACCGCGACCTCACGATGGATCGAAATCTCGCGGGTGATGGTCGATGATTCTGGCTGGTTCGACCTGGCGACAAGCCCGCGCACGTCCGGATCGGATTGTGTCTTCTCGAGGAAGGCATAGAGGGTGGTGATATCCGGGTACTCGACAACGGTCACGAGATTCCCTGAAGGAGGCGCCCCGACTCCAGGGCGAATCAGGCGAATGTAACCGCCGAGATCGGCGTGGACCCTCACCATCGGTTCGAGGGACTTCAATGCTTCCGCCATGCGACCAGCAGGCACGTCGAACTCACGAACTAGCTCGACACCACCCTGGTAACCCTCCGTGCGTTTTCCGAGCGTATCGATCACGACGGTCGTCATCGATGATCGTGACGTGGTCGGACCATCGGGCGCTGACATGGAGCGGAGAGTTTTCTGACCGGCTTCATGTTTTGTGATGGCGGTCGAATAAACCGCGTAATGGGCCATGCTCTCGAACTCGAGTTCGCCGTAGTAGATCCCCGAGCTCGGTCCGCCGGTGTCGATCGTCATCATGCGAGCGCGCCGTGCTCCTAGATCGAGAAGAATGGGTTTCAGGTCACGTATCAGGTCCAGGGCCTCGGCGAGCCGACTCGGCTTGACCCTGAAAGCGTCGATGCGCAAGACAGACATGGGTTCGCTCCTTTCAAAGTAGGCGTCGATCAGGCAACACGCCGCGACACGAGCGACCAGTTGCGGATCGCCACGTTGGCGGCCATGAAGTCCGCGAAGATTCTCTGAATCTCAGGGTTTGTCTGCTGGCGTCGCTGCCATTCGCCGAGCGAAGTCATGTCCGGGAACTGCGTGGTGAGCGCATAGAGTCCGGATAGCTGACCGGCGATGTGGTACCGGTAGGTGACTGAATGGCCGCCAAGATCGATGAAGTACTCCGCCAGTGCGGCCGTGGTCTTACGTGCGTCATCGAGGCGGCCCGGGGTGACCCGCCATTGCGAGAGCATTGAAACACTACCGGGTTGGCTAGGACGATCGACCATGCCGAAGTGCCGGTCGACCTCCAACAACTCGGAGTTTTGCCGCGTGACGACGCCGTTCGGTCCCTATACTCGATCGAGAAGCTCGGCCCAGTCCTTGTCCGCGTACAACACGTCGTAGGCTTTGCCCCAGGCAGCGCTGTCTTCGTAATCGATAGCCCAGAAGATGCTTCCGGCGGCGGGTCCCCCGATGATGGCCCGGTGGAGACTGAAATCGGTAGCTCCGGCGTTCGCCAAGGTTGAGCGGGTCTGGTCAGTGAGGCGTACCACGTCGTCCATCTTTCCCGGTTTCACGACCGCGGTTTCGACTTGCGTGAAGGTCATGATCGATCCTCTCTTTCGCGACAGCACGACGTAGTCGGCCGGGTTCCGACAATGCGAACCCGGCGTTTGCGGTTACAGAAGAACCGCGTCGATGCGCATTGAGACCTGGCGCATCGGCGGATCGGGGGCGTCCAGCTTGCTCCACGATTGCTTGGCGCTGGGATGTGACTCGATGGTGTCGAGGTAGCTCCCAACTGTCGCCATGTCTCTGAACGGCGTGATAGAGACGATGCTGCCGACTTCCTGGCCTGCAACCGACATTCGTAGCAATGTCGTGCTGGCGCCGTGTTGCTGGACGTATGGCGCGGCCTCATGCACGAGTTTCATGAACTCGTCGAAACGTCCCGGTTTCACGTCCCAGAACCGGACGAGAATCTGACCGCCTGGCCCGACGTCGACTTCAGGCCCGATCTGGGCGACTTTGGTCCCAAATTGAGTGCGGAGGTACCGTGCCGGGCCCTCAGGTCCGAGTCCGGACCTCATGAGTGCTTGCCACTCGGAGTCGTTTCGGACAGCATCTGGGAACTTGGCCCCGTGGTCCGCGTAGCTTTCCCATTCCCCGCTGAACAGGCAGAGATGAGCGTTCGTGCTGCCAACTCTCAATCTGGTCAGGTGGAAATTCTTCGCCCCGATCCTCGGTGTCTGTGTCTTGACGTCGTTGGCGAAGGCGATGAGTTCGTCCACACGGTTGTCTTTGAGTTCAAGAACGTCGGCTCGCATGATCGCCATGATTGGGTCTCCCTCCGTACGTGTTGCTAGCTTTGATCACGACTGCGAGACGGTGTGGCCCAGCTAAAGTTGGACCTCCATGAGGATCGACTGAAACTCCATAGTGACGGGGCTGTCAGAGGCTCTGGATGCCTTCACGAGCGCCTGCCATTCCGGATCGTCGTTACGCTTCCAGGCCTCGGCGAACGCGCCCATATCTGCGTACTCGCCGAATGAAACGACGAGCCCGGTCATTTGCCCGCCGACGATCGTGATCGTATGGCGAGCGCTCAGTGCGCCCGAGCGCAGCACGAATTGATTGACATCAGCCAGGCGGGACACGAAATCTTCCATACGACCGGGCTTGATGTGCCCCGCCGTTATCTGCATGATCTTGCCCTTGGCCGACGAGTTTGACGCGTATGCCACCGGCAGGAGATCGTTCTGAAGCGAGCGGCCGGCAAAGCTGGCCGGACTGTCTGCCGACTGTGCGCGCTTGAGCGTCTCACTGAATGCCGCGTCATGCTCCTCTCGTTCGAGGGTCGCAGCCCAAGAGGAGAGGTCGTCATATTCGAACGATGCTCTGTAGAGTCCGGTGTTCGCGCCAGCGATCGTTGCGCGCCACAGTCGCATGGACCGTTGGCCAACCGCGAGCCTTGCCACGATGGCTTTTGCTTCCCTCATTCGCGCGATGAACTCTTCGTCTCGACCTGACTTGACCTGATAAGAAACAATCGACGTGACGGCCATTCCAGTACTCCCTCCCTTAACAATCAGCTCTTCGCGAAATACCGCACGTTTCTGATGGCGCTCCCTTCTGCCGGGCTACCCGGCTGCGACCTGGAGTCGTGGCATCGACTCGGTCTCGACCGGAGTCGGATCGAGCAGCAGCAGCGGCTTGTCGCCGCACTGGATCAAGACCCCGTTGTCGTTGCGTTCGAGGACAGTGCCCGGTGCCCTACCGCTTGGGGGAATGTCGACGAGTTTCGTTTTGGTGATGAGCATGCGAACGCCGTCGATGGGGCCAAAAGCCCCAAGCGGAACGTCTCTGGCGCCATACCAACTGCGGACCTGGATGAAGGTGTGGCGGGCGGGTTTGGACCAGTCGATCTCACGCCATTCGGGTTCGAACGCTCCCGGTGAAAACGTTGCTTGGGACTCATCCTGCGGCACGCCGGGATCACCAGCGACGACCTTGTCGAGGGCATCGAATGTGGCTTCCTTCGCCGCGGCGAAGAATCGAGCGCGAATACTCTCTACATCGATATCTTCGTCAGTGATCGGCACCTTGCGCTGAGAGAGGATTGGCCCGTCGTCAAACTCAGAAGTCATATAGTGAATCGTGACCCCGTATGCGGGCTCATCGTTACGCAGTGCCCAGCCAGTGGCGTTACGGCCGCGGTACTTTGGCAACAGGGCATCATGGCCATTGATCGCGCCCAACCGCGATACCGCAAAGACCTCTGGTGGGATCTTCCAGTTGAAACTGGCACAGACGAGCAGATCTGGACGGAGTGGACGGATCATGTCCGCCCACCGATTTCGATAATTCGAGATGATGATGTCGAGACCGGGCCGTGCGTGCCTGGCAACATCCAGATACCCATCAGTGCGTCGGCTCCTGGGGCCAGGAGCCGAGAGCACGCCGACGAGACGGTGACCTTTCTGTTTGAGCCAGCCTTCCAAGGTGGGTACAAAGTCTCCGGTAACCGTGATGAGGACGACACGAAGGGGTGTGGCTGAACTTGTCATGGTTGCTCCTTCGGATATTGCTTCATCGTTGAATCAAGAGTCGGTGCATCAAGGTCGGTGTTCGGGCTCTCGGCTTCCCCGCGGTGAGTCGCTGCCGATATCTCAGGAGGTCGCGTCACTCAATTTGCTGATCCCGTTTTCGAGTCCGCGTAGTGCCGTGATCGACCGTTCCATCTCGGCAGGAGGCACCATCGTTTCCGGGTCAGCTGGGTGCGGAATGCGATTCAGCGCTTGGCGGATGTGTCGGTCGCGCTCGTCGAGAGCGGCGAAGAGTTCCGGATAGAGTGCGCGTACCTTGCGAGCTTGCTCGGCAATGATCTGTTGCTCCTCATGTTCACTTTGAGACAGTCGATTCAACATGTCGGTTGCTCCTTTCGTGATGCCTGTGACGGTTAGGCCGATCGTTCGTCGGCGAGCGCAGGTTCTCGGATTCGTCGCGAGACCGTTGGTACCGAGGGCAAGAACGGCGGCGAAGAGTGCGAAGGCCGGGAAGCACAGCCCGAGTGCGTTGTAGCCGGCAATTTCGACCACGATGCCGCCGACTGCCGTGCCAATTGCCGAACCGAACGCGAAGATCGACATATTCAGCGTCATGGTGGTTCCTTTGCCGACGGGTGTTTCGCCTGCAAGCATCGTCAGCAGGCTGATCCAGCCAATTCCGGCAGAGAGTGCGATGCCCGCAACCAGGATGATGGTGGCGATGGCCGGGACCGGTAGGACGAAGACCGCGAACCAGCCGAATCCCGCCACGGTGGTTGCGACCGCGTAAAGGGCACGAAGATCCATCTGGCCCAAGCGACCACCAACAGCGAGATTGCCAACAAAGCGACCGCCCGCGCCGACCATATAGGCGAGGCCAACCTGTTGAGTGACAAACCGTAATGTTCGATGTAATAGGCGCCCAGGTAGACGAACGGTCCGAACCAGGAGATGGCACGGAAGAGACAACCGCCGTACAGAGCGAGCATCGATCGGTCAGCTGCGAGTGGCCGATACGCCGACACGACGGCATTGAGCGAAATTTTGACCCGCTCTGGGCGAATGTCTGAGGCCACTCCCCGCGCGATAAGAAAGATTGCGAGTAGGTAGACCACCGCGACGACGGCGTACGCACCGCGCCAGATCAGGACGGCGGCGATCGTGGAGAGTATGGGCGCGCCGAGGATCGAGCCGGATGTCCCGGCGGCCTGAATGCGACTGAGGGCGGTGCGCTGATTATCACCACGGTAGCGGACAACGGCCAGTCCGTTGGCTGTCCCCATGCTCATGGATGCTCCGAGTCCAGCGACGAAGCCGCTCGAGATAAAGATGAAGTAGTTGGGCGCAATCGCCGCAACCACCGCGGATCCAACGAGCACCCACAGTCCAGTTAGCATGGTGCGACGCTGTCCGACGGCATCGCTGATCGGTCCCATGAAGAGACCGGCGACTGCCATGGTCGCAAGCGTGATCGTCGAGACCTGAGCCACCAGTGCCACTGACGTTCCCAGGTCGCTGGCGACGTTGACTGCCAGCGGACCGAACGCGGATGCGTGAATGAAAATGACGAGTATCGTCAGGCTGAGCGGTGCGATGACCTTCCACTCCAGTTCGTTGGATTGACCTGCTCGATTCGTGATGTTGGATGCCATTTGTGATTGCTCCCGGCCTTGTGATCGGCTTGCAGTTCGGATGCGTTAGTGAACGAACCGTGTCTCTCCCGTCCAGAACTCGTCCCGAATCGCGCGTTTGAGAATCTTCCCGGCCCCGCTCTTGGGCAGCGACTCCCTGAACACCACCCTCTTGGGCACCTTGTACCGAGCAATTCGTTCTCGACAGTGATCGATGATCTCGTCTTCAATGAGTCTGTGGCCGGCCCTTGGGACGATCACGGCGGTGACCGCCTCTCCCCAGTGCTCGTCAGGCACGCCAATCACGGCGGCCTCGAGGACCGAAGGATGACTCGCGACCGCGTTCTCGACCTCGATGCTGTAGATGTTCTCGCCACCGCTGACGATCATGTCCTTCTTGCGGTCGACGATGTAGACATAGTGATCGACGTCCTCGACCCCCATGTCGCCGGTATGCAGCCAGCCGTTGCGCAGTGCTTGAGCGGTTTCATCGGGTCTTTCCCAGTAACCGAGCATGACGTTGTCGCCTCGGAGTACGAGTTCTCCGATCGTGCCTGTCGGGACTTCGTTATCGTTGTGGTCTACCAAGCGCAGGTCGACGCCGATGCAAGACCGTCCTGCTGAACGCAGACGTGCTCGAACGACTTGGGAGTCTTCGAGGCGGTGATCTGCGCCAGAGAGCACAGTGACGAGTGGCGAGGCTTCGGTCATCCCGTAGCCTTGTATGAATTCGCAGTCGAAGACCTCCATCGCCCGGGTGAGCGTCGTCTCCGTGATAGGCGATCCCCCGTACGAGATGCGCGTGAGGCTCGACAGTTGGTAGTGGTCGACCGCCGGATGATTGACGAGCGCGTTGATCATGGTGGGAACGAGGACCGTATGCGTCACCTGATCCCGTTCTATCGTTTCGAGGACCGCAGTCGGCTCAAAGGATCGAAGATGCGCGTGAGTGGCGCCGATCATGGTGATGGCGAAGGTGTTGCCACCATCAGCGAGATGAAACATGGGTGCCGCATGCAGGTAGACGACCTGTTGCGTTACCTGTGACTCGACCAGAATGTGATAGGCATTTGCGATGACGTTGCGATGGGTGAGCACGACTCCCTTGGGCAGACCGGTGGTGCCGCCCGTGTAGAAGATGCCCGCAATGTCGTTCTCTGCCTTCGGAATGACTGGATCGACATCACTGCCCCGTGCCACCAAATCCTCGTATGTGATGAATCCGGCGGGAGAGTCGCCGTCGTCGGCCAGAATGAGTTCGCCGATAGACAAGCACTGTGAGCGGATACGGCAGGCGTTTCCCACCTGCTCGCGGCTGACGAACAGCATACGTGCGGCGCAGTCGTTCAACATGAAGGTGAGTTCTGGGACGGCGAGCCGGTAGTTGAGCGGCACGATGATGCCGCCCGCCACGTTCACGGCATAGTACAGCTCCAGGTAGCGGAACGAGTTGAGCATGAGCAGACCGACGCGGTCGCCAGGCTCCAGTCCGAGGTCGATAAGCGCATTCGCGAGTCGGGTGACTCGATCGTTGAACTCGGCGTAGGTCAGGTACGTATCTCCGTCTATGGCGGCGGCATGGTTTGGCCACAACCGTGCCGATCGCCGAAGTCCATGTTCCAGGAGCATAGAGTGACCTCCCTGCCAGTCCCCGCCTGAAATTGGGAAATGGGATCCCTATCACGTCAGGGACGTGAGTTCTCGTCGACGTCGTCGATCCTGTCAGTTGGGCAGTCAGAGCCTTCGCGATTGCGGCTCGACGCAACCCGGGCGCGAAAGCGTTGCCGAGTCGTTTTCCGAACTGATGGGTGGCGTTTTGTGTTCTTACCGAGTTGAAGTTAGCCGCGCATTTTCAGGATATCCGGCGGATCTTAGCGAATCCTTAGCAGTAGGAAGGGCAACAGTGCCGACCCCGGCCGAGAAATTCACCAATGTCAAGCATCGGACGAGGCTGTCAGCGCCTCGTCGACTTCGTGGAACGTAGAGCGGCTTGCAGAGATTTTCGGCCACGTGTGTAGGTGCAGACCCGCCCTGCCAAACCCGAGGCCCATCCGAGTTAAACTGTCCGCAATCTGCTCCAGGGTCCTCGATCGAGAAGCGCCACGGACGCAAGTGGCGTCGTATTCAACGGGACCGAATCCACGTGTTCCCGCAACTTCAGGCTCCGGTTGCTGCGTTCCAGCTACGTTCGATGTTCATACTGTAGGAAAAACGGACGTGCCCTGACATCCGAAGAACTACCGGTTTGTGACGGATGGACCCATGTGACGGTCAATCAGTAGTTCTACTGATTGGTGTGTGGAGGGACAGCGCTCGTTCGCTGTGGCATGTACGTGTCGGCGCGCACGATCAGATGACGTCGATGCCATCCAGAATACCGTGTGTGTTTGCCCAGACAGCAGCAGCCGTTCGTGAGTTGACTCCGAGTTTGCCGAAAATCGACGACATGTGGGAGTTAACCGTGCGGGTGCTGATGAACAGCTTTTGCGCGATCTCTGGGTCTGAGAGTCCGCTCGTCGCGAGCCTCAGTACGTCAAGTTGACGTTCCGTTAGACCTGATGTGCGCATCATGGATGAAGTTGCGCCGTCGGCCAACTGACTCTCCAGTAAATTGACTTTCGACAGTGTTGGCTTCGCCCCAAGTGGCTCGCAGATGCGGCGCACCCCTTCCAAGGATGATAGGGCCTGCGGGCGGCGATCTTGAGCGGCACGAAGCTCGGCAATACGGAGAAACGTCAACGCGCGTTCGAAAGGCGCCGCACATGCATCGGCCAAGCAAAGGGACTCTTGGAGATGATTCTCGGCACGCTTGAAGCTCGCATCGCCGGTATACAGGTGGCCGAGAAAACGATGAACTGCGATAAGCGCCAATGGCTGGCGCGGTTCAGAGGCGAGCGCAAGTGCACTTCTAGCGTGTTGACGAGCCAAAGCTCGGTTGCCGGACGCGAGGTGATACTCCGCCCAGAGCAGCTCGCTGTCGGCGCGGTCAAACGCGACCTGTGACCAACCGAGCCATCGATCATACGATTCTATCCACGCACATGCGGTACAAAGGTCGCCGGATTGCAGTGCCAATCTTGCTGCGATTCGTTGAGCCAATGACGCTGCCAGAATGAACACGTTGCCCGGTGTTGATTCGGGGCCGTCAGGAAACAGATAGCTCACCGTTGCGAGACAATCTGCCGATCGGCCCTGGTAGTAGGCGACGGCCGCGAGCGCCGCGTACAGGCGGTGAGGCGTTAACATCGGTCCGTGCTCGATATTGGTCTTACTCGTCCATGATAGAAGTTCATTCCACGAACCATCCATCACGGATGCAAGGGACAGACCGAACTTTGCAGACCATCCGGTGGGGATTGCACCACTCGCGAATCTCCCAGCATGTTCGACCCTGTCCACGAGTTCTACTCGCAGTGCGAGATTGTCAGTTTGATAGGGCATGATCAGCGCGTCAAATTGCAGCCACGCGTCAGTCAGTTGTGTGATTGGAGGGCGGTTCACGGAGGTATTACGTACGGATCGAAATCCAGCGACTGCTCGGACAGGGTCACCCACCATGCCGAACAACGTGGCGTATGCGAGCATGAAGGAGATTGGTCGCTCAGTCGGCGACAGTGCCGGGTCCTCGGAGCTCAGATGTGGTTGAAGCCAGTTTCGGGCGTCCGCCAGGCGGCCAACTCCGGCGAGGTATAGAGAGATTATTCCGCGCCGCCCGTAGTCGAATTTCAGCAAGCCGGAGAGACTTTGACTTGCGTTGTCCCAGCAGTCTCTTTTGGGTTCCATGTCAAGCGAGTCCAGGGTCGGACCAGATTCATCACCTTGGTTCAACCACGCGCGTTCGGCGGGAGGCAGATTTTCGAACAGGCGTATCGCTGACTCCATCTCGTGAAATCCATTTACAAAGTCCAGCGTCCCCGTATACATCACGCCAGCCGCGAACGTGGCGCACGCAAGAAGCGCGGTGCTACTTGTGCGGTTCGCAATCTCCTGCGCTGCCAGGAAATGCTCCAACGCAGTGCGTGGATCTGATACCTGGCACAGTCTACCGATGTGAAACGACAGCCAACCTTGTTCGACAATCTGATTGTTGGCGAGCAGGGACATAGCTTGCTTGAGGTGATCGATCGCGAGTGACCACGCATAGGATTTCCATGCCCGGACCGCCGCCTGTATGTACCACTTGTAGGCGCTCGTGTCACCTGATTGCTTGAAGTGGTACGCAATCGCATCCGGATTAGTGGAGGATGCCGTTTCCAAGTATTCCCCGATAGTTCGATGAAGCGAGCGTCGCTCTAAGAGCGGGATACTCTGATAGATCTCATGTCGAATCAGCGCATGATTGAATTTCCATCCGCTATGATTCGGAAGTTCCAGGATGACCTTGCCATTCACAAATTCTTCAATAAATACTCGGAATGTGTCTCCCGACAGACCGCATACGTTTTGCCATAAATCAAGGGGGATCTCATGTCCAATCACTGCGGCAAGCTCGATCAAGCGCCGCGCACCCGCAGAAAGTCGAATCAATCGTCTGTCGATCACCTGTCGAAGCAACTGCGGAACCCGGGTATGTTGGAGATTGTCGAGCCGCCAGCAACCAGCACCGTCTTGAGCGAGTTGTTGACCGATCAAATCATGCAACAACTCCTCCGTGAACAATGGGTTGCCGCCACCCATTTCGGTCAGCCAGTTCGCCAATCGACGATGATCGCTTGGCCCAAGTTGGCAATAAGACTTCACCATGGCGGAAATCGCCGGCTGCTTTAGGCGACTCAGCGCCATTCGCGTTGTGTCGGACTCCCTCACAAGGGATGGTAACAACTGCGATAGATGGTGATCGAGCGTCAA
Source organism: uncultured Chloroflexia bacterium (assembly GCA_963782955.1). Taxonomy (GTDB): domain Bacteria; phylum Chloroflexota; class Chloroflexia; order Thermomicrobiales; family Thermomicrobiaceae; genus CALAGB01. Next base: position 983,466 of record CAWALJ010000008.1, read on the forward strand.
CTCGTCATCGCGGTACGTGGCGACAAGCAATAGTCGATCGTCACGGATGTGGCGCGCAACGAATCGCAAAAGGTCGAGGCTTGCCTGGTCGGCCCAGTGCAGGTCCTCGATCATCAGGAGTATTGGGAGACGCTCGGCAATGGCCTGGAAGAACTGCAGTGCTCCATCAAAGAGTGCTTCCTGGCTTCCTAACGCGGCCATCGCCACCGGATCAGATATGAAGTCTGGCATTTGCGGCAGGTTCGAACTCGGCACGTAACGCCGCAGCAACTCTCGCCACGGGCCGTATGGCGGAGTAGTTGTGAGATCGAAACAAGCTCCTTTGAACTGCAGAACTCCCGAGCGCCTAGCCTGGTCCGCCAGCCAGTCCACGAGCGATGTCTTGCCGATTCCCGCTTCGCCACTCACCAACACGAGTGATCCGCCACCTGCGAACATGCGGCCAAGAATCGCGTTGAGTACTTGTTGTTCTCGGTCACGGCCAACGATGCGTTTGGTTGGCACAACCGGCGGTTGAGAGAGCGAAGATGGATTCATTGGTGTCGACCCTCTAGGTTGGTCGCGCAGGTCGGCGCACCAGATCAGTAAGTTGTTCTCATGTGGGTTCAGTGTAACATAGCCGCATTTCCTTGATTCCAAGTGGAGTCGACCCAGCTCGCGCTGCGAATGATTCGTTCGTCAGGGGGCCAGTAGCGAGTAATTCTGCTGAGTCCCCTGGAGCGTCGTTCTGAGAGCGTGTTTGGTGATTCATCCGGTGCTCCTCGCGAGGCGCCGCAGGAGAAGGCGGATGAAGGCCACTTCGATGAGGGTCTCGCTCGTCTGAACGCGGCGCTCGTAGTCGAGCCGTAACCGGCGATTACGCACCAGCCAGGCAAAGCTTCGTTCGACCACCCAGCGTCGCGGCTGGACCGCGAAGCCCGGAACAGCACGGTCACGCCCGACAATCTCGAGATCCCAGCCGCCATACTGCGCGCACCAGCGCGTCAATGTCCCACTCGTGTATGCCCCGTCAGCCCAGATTTTCACCAAGCGAGGGACGAGTGGCTTCAGGCCCGCAAGCACCCGTTCCGCCCCGACCTTGTCGTGGCTACTCGCTGGCGTCACCCAGATGGAGAGCGGCAAGCCCAACGTATCGACCAGGAGGTGTCGTTTGCGTCCGTTGACGCGTTTGTGACCATCAAAGCCACTGATGCCTGCGGACTCCTCAACGGTCTTGATGCTTTGCGCGTCGATGATCGCGGCGCTCGATTGCGGGTCTCGATCGTCACGCTCGCGGGTAACCGCCCGCAAGGCCACCAAGAGCTGGTGCCAGACGCCCGTCTGGCGAAAACGACGAAAATGGTAGTAGACGGTCTGCCACGGTGGGTAGTCGCACGGGAGGTAGCGCCACGGACATCCGGTTCGGAGAAGATAGAAGATGGCGTCGAGGACACGGCGGATCGAATGGCGTGGCCAACGTCGCCGCGTCACATTTGCTGGCAGGTGCTGTTGGACGCACGCCCATTCGGCATCGGTGAGGTTGCATGGGTAGGTCGCATTCATGCACCCCAGCGTACCGAATCATCGAGCCGAAGGCTTCACCAAACACGCTCTAAGTCAGCCGCGCAGATTCAGACCGCGCTGGACTTTCTGGAGCGATTGGGTAAGGTCGCGGTTTCGTACGATCACGAAGGTGGCGGTCGTCCTGTCGAAATCTGGCGTCTGGTTCAGCCGAGTGACAACGGCGACGAGACTCGCGTCCGGGGCAATTACCTCTGCATCATTGATGCGGAGCCGTTGCTCTCTGCTAATGACCAACTTCCGCTGTTTCTAACGTGTGCAACCAGGAGGAAGGATCGTTCGAGCGATGCGTGTTCTGCGAGCGCGTGATCCTCGACCGCGCGGAGCAGGTTTTCGGGACGTGTACTATGTGCCGGAGCAACGCCGTTGAAGACAGTCGGCCGATGATCTCCGACAAGGTTTGCTGCAAGTGCGGGCGCGGTCTCGTTGTCGCAAAAGAAGGTGATCTTGGCATCTGCATGACTTGCTGGGCATGCGAAGCAGGCTATCTACCGGAAGTGGATATCTGATGAGGAACAGTGCAGCACCGAGGATTCGTCGTCCTCGGTGCTGCACTCTCGTCTACGATCAATCTCCCGAAGATGAGGCGAGCGTCATGGTAACCCGAGCATCGTATGAGCCAAATCGATCGTGATCTGAACGTTGCGCAGATCCTTCGGCAATAGTCGGTCAAGATTGTCGACGCGAGCCACGGAACCGACGTGTTGACCATCATCCACGACGGCCCCCGTGCTCGATCGCAGGTATCCATGGAAACAGATCACCGTAAACGACCAGTTCGACTGAGAAACGACAGGCGTCTGTCTGGTTAAATTGCTTCACGCAAACAAAAAATACTGTCCATCGCAGGTGCTAATTGCTCGGCACTCGGTGTGGCCCCAAGAGTGAGCAGTTGCCACCGGCGTAGGTGGTCAAAGTGATCTTCGAACCAATCTCTACCACTATGAATCGCGCTCAAGGCGCACGTCAGATTCGCTGAGGGAACAACCATGAGTCGCAGAGGCAAACACGAAGGATCAATCTATCAACGAGAGGACGGGCGCTGGGTTGGTGTTGCCCATCTCGGCTACAAGGACGGGAAACGCAAGCGGAAGTACATTTATGGAAAGACGCGAGCAGAGGTCGCTCGCAAGCTGAACAAGACGCTCGAACAGCAGCAGCAAGGGCTTCCGGTCGTCGATGAGCGACAAACGGTCGCGCAATTTCTTACACACTGGTTGGAAGACATCGGTCGGCCGAGCCTCCGGCCACGGACCTTTTCCAGCTACCAAATGATTATCACACACCATCTCATCCCAGTGCTGGGGCGGATTCGACTGGCCAAACTCTCGCCGCAAGATGTTCAGACCTACATGAACGAAAAGCGTGAGAGCGGCCTGTCTCCGCGGACGGTGACCTATCATCGCGCCGTGCTGCGCAAAGCGCTCAACGATGGGCTTCGCTGGGGCGTGGTTGTCCGGAATGTGGCGGCACTCGCTCGTCCGCCGAAGCGGGTGAAACCCGAGCGTCGCTATCTGACGCCTGAAGAGGCACGATCGTTCCTGTCTGCGGTTGCGGGACATCGCCTGGAGGCGCTCTTCACGGTGGCGCTGGCGGTCGGACTGCGCCAAGGGGAGGCGCTGGGTCTTCGCTGGGAGGATGTGGACCTCGAAAAAGGAATCATCAGCACGCGCGTCCAACTCCAGCGCATCGATGGTCATCTGCGGTTGGTGGATCTCAAGAGTGAGACGAGTCACCGCAGCATCGCGTTGCCGGAAGTCGCACTGCACGCTTTGCAGGACCATCGACGTCGTCAGCTCGAAGAACGGTTGGCTGAAGGGCCACGCTGGGAGGATCACGGCCTGGTCTTCACCACGGGGCTCGGCCGGCCACTCGATCCCCGCAACATCACCACGCAGTTTCATCGGCTGCGTGACGCGGCTGGCTTGCCCTGGCTGACGTTCCACGGACTCCGCCACGGTTTCGGTTCACTGCTGGCTGCTCAAGGCGTGCACCCGCGTGTCGCGATGGAGCTGATGGGCCACTCCCAGATCGGCCTCACCATGGAAATCTACACGCACGTTGCCCCGGAACTCGCTCACGAAGCGGCGTCGAAGATCGACGACATCCTGAAGAAACGGTCCTGACATGTCCATCAGTTTGGCTGCCATCCGCGCGTGTGGCTGTCAATCTGGATGTCAAACGAACATAATGGACCAAACAAAAGCCCGCTCACACTCGAGCGGGCATCCGTTTTCGTTGATTCCATGCGGTTTTTGGCGGTGAGCCCGCTGGGACTCGAACCCAGGACCCGCGGATTAAAAGTCCGCTGCTCTACCAACTGAGCTACGGGCTCAGGCCGGTCCGTTCGAACCGGTCGCGTCGCTAATCCTACCCGATGTGCCGCAGTTGCTCAACGAATGCGCCAGAATGCCGCCAGACGGATGCTATCCTTCGAAGCGAGAGTGCACCGTGAACCAGTCTTGGCGGTTCAACGTGCAGAAGGAGTGTGGCATCTTGACGATCGACGATGAGACGGCTTTGCGGTTAGCGCAGGAGGCGGTGGATCTGGCGGGCGGAGCGCGCCACGTGCATGGAAATCCGCGGCATCCATTCGCAAGGAACGCGAACAAACAGATGGAACTTGAGGGCCATAAGCTGCTCATCCGCTTCGGCGAGGCGAGCGGACCGGCGGTCGTCGAGATCGAAGGTTACGTCTTCGATATTCGACCCGAGGGCCTCATCAAGCTCTTCGGTCCGTAGCGTCGGGTTGATGGGTCGGTAGCAGACGGATGTCGACTGCGATTGCCGTTGCGATCGGACTTGTGGCAGCGTCTGTCGTGGCCTTCGGCGGCCTTCGAGCGCGAGCGCTCACGCGCAGTGGTGCCATCGCCGCGGCGGTCGTCGGGACGGCGATTTTCGGGCTGGGCGGTCTGCGCTGGGCCGCTGTCATGGTCGGCTTTTTCGTCTTGTCGAGCGCGTTGTCTCGCGTTGGCCGTAAGCGCAAGCGCCACGCGGAAGCGTTTGTGGAGAAGGGATCCAGGCGAGACGCCGTTCAGGTGCTGGCGAATGGCGGCGTTGCCGCGCTGGTCGCCGTGCTTCACGGAATCACGCCCCATGCCGCATTCCTCTTCCCGGCCTTCATTGGCTCGATGGCGGCGGCCACCGCCGACACGTGGTCGACCGAGATCGGATCACTCAGTCGAACGCCGCCACGCTCGATTCTGACTGGCAAGATGGTGACGGCGGGGTCATCCGGCGGAATTACGCCGCTTGGGCTGCTGGGAGCGCTGGTCGGAGCGCTCGCGATCGGGACGATTGGCGGTGTCGGCGGCCCGCACTCTCTCAGCATTATTGTCATCGGAACGTTGGCGGGCCTCATCGGGTCACTCGTCGATAGTTTGATTGGCGCAAGCGTCCAGCGTTTGTATCATTGTCCTCGTTGCATGGTCTCGACCGAGCGCACGCTTCACACGTGCGGCACTCCAACAGTGGCGATCCGAGGTTGGGTGGGCGTGAACAACGACACGGTCAACGCGGTCACCACACTCTTTGGTGCCGCGTGTGCTGGGTTGTTGTTCGTGCTGTTCAGGTAGTAGCGGCAGCAACGACGCCGCGACACGACATATCCCTGTATTCACGACACAGCCGCGGCCCCCTCGCAACCAGCAATGGTCGGTGGACGGTCGGTTGTCAATCGCTGGCTCCATCCAAGCAAGCACATTGCGATTCTGAGTCACCGAAGAGCGACGGTGTGCAATTTATTGAAGTGCAGCGGTGCCGAGCAGAATCGTCTTCGTGCGTGACTGACGGAGCAGGTCGACAACAGGAAAGCGGCACCAGCAAGAGGGTGCCGCCTGTCTTTCGAGTCCGCCAAACGCAAATCGAGTGATCTGTCTACTCGATGTCGCTGAGCGCTTCGCCTGGATCCTTCAAACGACCGAGGAAGATGGGTGTGTCGACCTGGGTGTACTTGCGCACTTCGGCCAGGCGCAGGCGTTGCACCATCTTCACCAGCACTGCCGGATCGTCATCCTCCAGCGCGACGATGAATTCCTGATCCTGTATGCCGAAGGAGTTGACGGTGTTGGTCAGGATCGACGGGAACTCGTCGCCAAGATCACCGTGGACCGCCATCATATCCCGGCGTTGCTCATAGCTGAGCAGGTACCAATCGGGTGTCTTGGTGAACGGGTAAACGCTCAAGTACTTGGCCGGTGCAATGCCCTTCAAGAAGGCAGGCCCGTGCGTCGGATCGTACTGCGACATGCTCGCGACCCCGATGTAGGCAGTGCGCATCTCGAGCATGCTGCCCAGCAACGTGTGGCGCAGTCGAACAGCCAAGCGCTGAATGTGATCAGCGTCGTCGCCAACAGCCCAAATGATCAGATCAACGTCGCCGCGATAGCCGATCGTCGAATACACGCCTCGAACCGACATTCCGTCGCCGGGTTGTTCCAGGACGCTGATGAACTCGTCACGCCCTTGACGGCGTACGTCAGCTGGCTGGGCGCGCCACTCGTTGCTCGTCTTGTAGAGCCAGAACGCCGTAAAGGTTGAGCCAGCGGCCATGGGTGCGGGTGTCTCCTCTCCTAGCGAATCTCTGGTGCTGACATGCAGCCACCATCCCCGATTATGCCACCACGGCCTGTCAATGCTGGCGACCCGCGCTACTGCTTCGGCGCTGGTTTGGCCACAGCCACGGCGACGCGATCGGTCAGCAGGTAGCGTTGCGACACTTCACGTAGCTTCTCAGCAGTCAGCGAGCGGATCCGCTCCGGCAATTTCTCGACATAATCGAGTCCGAGGTGATAGAAGGCGATATCGAGCGCCGCGTTGGCGATGCTATCGCTGCTCTCCATGCTCAACGGCAGACTGCCGATCAGATAGCTCTTGGCGTCCGAGAGTTCTTCGTCAGTGACCGGTTCATTCCGCATCTTGTCGACCTCTTCCAGAATGCTCTGGATCGCCCGGTCGATGTTGGAGGGATCGACGCCCGCGTAGGCGGTCCACATGCCGCGACCGAGCCCCGCGGCCAGCGAGCTCGCCGCGTAATAGGCCATGCCCTGTCGCTCGCGTACGCTCGCTCCGAGCCGTCCCATCATGCCGAGCCGGCCAAGGATCATGTTTGCCACGCGAAGCGGCTCGTAGTCCGGATCCTCGCGCGTCAGTGTCGGTAATCCGATGGCGATGTCAGCCTGCAGTTTGCCGGGAATAGTCGACTCTCTGCGAACGACCGTCTCCGGCGGTTCAACCACCGGCACATCGAGTGATCCGGCATCCCCGGTGGCTGTCCAACCTGCAAACGCGTTCTCGATGAGCTCCCAGGCATGGTCAACCTCGATCCCACCCGCACAGGCCACGATCGCCTGGTCCGGCCGGAACTTCTCGCGGTGGAAGCGCATCAGTGCATCCCGATCGATTGCCTTGAGCGACGACTCGTCACCGAGGGTGCGGTGTCGATAGGGGTGGCCCTCGGGATAGACAAGTTCGCGCAGATCCTGACCTGCAACCGAGCGCGTGTCGTTCAGGGCTTGCTTGAGCGCGTTCAGCGATTGGTTGCGGACACGCTCGATCTCCTCCTCCGGGAAGATTGGCCGCAGGATGACATCCGCCATCAACTGCACCAACCGGGCTGCATCTTCCTTGAGGCACTTTCCAGTGACGTCGAGGTGCTCGCGTCCGGCTCCGACGCTGATGGCGGCTCCGAGACTGTCGAGTTCTTCATTTAGTTCGGCGAAGCTTTGGTTCTGCGTGCCGCGGCTGAGCATACGGCCGGTGAAAGACGCCAGCCCAGGCAGGCCGCCATCCATCATCGAGCCCGCCGCAATACGGATGTCGAACACGGCGGCATCGCTGGTCGGGTCGTGGTGGCCCAGCAGCCACATGCCGTTGTCAAGCGTGCGCTCGTTCACCTCAATGTGCGGGATATCGCCGCTGGGGGCGGTCTCGGCGGAACCTGTGTAGAAGTGTGGAACCGCGGCGGCGACGTTCTCAGGGATGTCAGCACCGGACTCTTCCGTCGGCTCAAGCCAGCCGACCGTGCTGTTGTTCAGTGTGAGATAGGTCTGCGCGACCCGCTGAATGTCGGAAGCCGTGACACTCGCGATCTGATCTACGAACTCGTCAGGGTCAATTTCCGGTGCGACGGTCGCGAGGGAACCTATCCAGTAGGCCTGACTGGTGACGCTTTCGTTGGCGTAGGCGAATTGCGCCCGTAACTGCTTGATCGCCCGCTCGAGTTCGTCCGCGGGAACGGGCTCGTCGCGCAACCGATCGATCTGCTCGAAGACCATCTCTTCCACCTGTTCCGGTTTGGTGGTGGGCACCAGCGTTGCCGAAACGCTGAAGAGATATGGATCGATGGTCAGAGCGAACGATGATCCAGCAGAAGAGGTGAGTCCGCTGGCGACGAGGGCGCGATAGAGACGCGAGCTGCGTCCCATGCCACCGCCACCGCCGAAGCCAATCGATTTGCCGCCGGAGAGAACGGTGTCGAGGACAAGGAGGGCTGGAGTATCGGGCGAGCTGGCGTCCGGTGCGTGCCAGCCAGCCAGAATGTGGCAGCCGGCGCAGGCATGCGCACCGTCACGCGGCGCTGTCCCATCTGCACTGGCTCGACCGTGCGTACATTGGGGATCGGCTCGATACGAGGGATACTGCCGAATCGTTCCTGAATCTGCCCAACTAGCTCGTCGGTGTCGAAGTCGCCGACCGCCACGACCGTTGCGTTGTTCGGCGAGTAGTAGGTCTGGTAATGGTGGTAGAGGTCCTCGCGGGTCATGGTCTCAAGATCAGAGCGAAAACCGATAACTCCCTGTCCGTAAGCGTGCGCGCGAAACGCGGCCGAACTCGTCTCTTCACGCAGATGGAAGGTCGGTTGGTTCTCGTTTCCCTGGCGCTCGGAGAGGATCACGGTCCGCTCGCTCGTCACCTGATCCGGGTCGAATAGCGCGTTCTGCATGCGGTCCGATTCGATGTCGATGCTGAGGTGCAGGTTGGCGCTGGGCAGCGTCTCGAAGTAGGCCGTGTAGTCGATCCAGGTGAAGCCGTTGAGCGTGCCACCATATTTGTTCACCGCGCGAAAGATTTCTCCCGGCTTCCAGGTAGGCGTGCCTTTGAAGAGCATATGCTCGACCCAATGGGAAACCCCGGTGATGCCGGGGACCTCGTTGCGCGCGCCGACCCGATACCAGACCCAGAAGGAGGCGACCGGTACTCGGCGGCTCTCGCGGGTGAGGATCGTCAATCCGTTGTCGAGCACGGTGCGCCGGACCGGTTGTCGTTCTGCCATGAACCTCTTCTCCTCCTGCTGTTGGTAGCTAGCGAATGACAGGCCACTCATGGTGCTTGAGTTCGAGCCCGTTGCCGTCTGGATCTTCGATGTAGAGCGCCTGTCCGTAGCCGAACGCTCCTTGTCGCCTGACCGGCCCTTCGGTGATCGTTATGCCCACCCCACGCAATTTCTCGGCGAGCGCGTCGAGGTCGGTCGGTTCGATCAGGATCGCAACGTGATTCAGTCCGCCGCCATCCGACGACCAGTCCCCGTCGTTCGGCTGCAGGTCGATGAGCATATCGCCGACCCGTATCGAGGCGAAGCGAATCTCACCCCGATCGTTGCGTTCCGCTCGTACCAGGCGCATGCCGAGAATTTCGGTGTAGAAATTAATCGCGCGGGCCATGTCGCGTGTCTTCAAGTTGACGTGGTCGAAGCCGATCGGTTCGACCGGTGGCGAGCTGCCCGCCATCACACTATCCTTGCGCTCATCGCTCGTAGATTCGTTGCGATCGTTTGCCGCGAGTTGACGATGCATCGCTCCTTCAGGATTTATACCACCGGCCTCCGAGCGATCGGGCCTGAAGACAAGAATTGACCTACCAGCGTTATGAATTGGGCGATCACATGAAGAGTGTCGAACCCGAGCGAATTTACATCGGCTGGTGCGAGACACCACTTGGCGGTGTGTGGGTGGCCGCTAGCGACACCGGCGTTCGCGTCATGACGGTTCCGGGCGCGACGCGCGAGGAGTGCTTGGCCGAACTCGAGCGCCGATGCTCCACTGTCTTCGAACTTGCCGAAGGCGGCCCGTTAATCGACCAGTGCGCTGGAGGACCTGCGTGCCTATTTCGCGGGAGATCTGCGTGAATTCACCGTCCCCCTCGATCTGCAGGGCACCGAGTTCCAGCGGCGCGTCTGGCGCGAGGTCTGTGCAGTGCCGTATGGCGAGACGGTCACCTATCGCGAGATCGCGGTGAGCATTGGCGCTCCCAACGCCTATCGGGCGGTTGGTGCGGCCAATGGCGCCAATCCCGCGGCGATCATCGTTCCATGTCACCGCATCGTCGGCTCCGATGGGCAGCTTCATGGATATGGAGGCGGGCTGAACCGCAAGCGGGCACTCCTGGACCTCGAGGCGCGGAATCGGGATGCCGGTTAAGCAGGTGCGAAATGACGAGAGCGAGCGCGAGGCTGCCCTCCGTGGCCGACGGTTCATCAGGTCACTAAATCGACTCCCCCGGCTTCAACTTCCAGAAGTCCGAGGTCAGCCCTAATCTCGCACAGGCGGCGTTGATGGTCGCGGAGTCCTGGCCGCGAAACGCTGGGTCCATGCGATCGCCGAAAACCGCTTGTGCCAACCGCCAGGCCGTTTCGAGCGGCAGGATCTGGCCGGAACTTGCCTGGTCCTCCGACCGGAGAACGGTAATCGCGCTTCAAGTATCGACGATGTTGTCGAACCAACGGCTCAACGGCAACGGGAACTGGATTTGCAGGTCGTCAGGCGCCTCCAGCTTCCCGTTCTCTACGGCATAGCGCACCGTGTCGGACTCGTCTTCGCCGACAGCTTCGATCCTTGCGTCTACATCGAGCATCGCGACAACGCCCAGGGAATCCCAGGCGCAGTTCGCGTAGAGCAGCTTGTCGCCGATCCAGACGTGGTGCACGGTCGGAACAACGGAGAGCGGAATGGCCATGCGTACGTCATCAGTGCCCGCTTCGAGAACGATCATTCGGCGGCGATGAAGTCGATGGAAGGCACGCCGAGCCTCGTCAACGGAGATGCCGAATGTTTTGGCCGTTTCGTGGATGGATGGGGCAATGCCGCAAGCGACGATCTGCTGGTAGATGTGCTGCCGTATGTCCCAATCTTGATCAGTCAGTCGCGCGGTCATCATGCCTCCAGGGTTGAAAGACGGAACCGCGGTTGGACAGCCGTCAGGCCATTCAACCGCGGTCTTGCGCTCCAGTTTGAGCCGAAACGTCAGGCGTTGAGCAGTCTCCGCAGCACGGTCTGCAAGATGCCGCCATTGCGGTAGTATTCGATCTCCATTGGGCTATCAATGCGTGATTGCACCTGGAAGTCGAATGTGCTGCCGTCCTGGCGCGTCGCGATGACATCCAGTTTCTCGCCTGGCGTCAGCCCGTCGGCGATCCCCTTGATGTCGAACGTCTCGGTACCGGTGATGCCAAGGCTCGTTGCATTCTGCCCGGGTAGGAACTGCAACGGCAGCACGCCCATGCCCACCAGGTTACTGCGGTGAATTCGCTCGAAGCTCTCGGCGATCACGGCCTTGGCGCCAAGCAGCAGGGTGCCTTTGGCTGCCCAGTCGCGCGAGCTGCCGGTTCCGTACTCTTTCCCGGCGATAACGATCAGCGGAATGCCTTCTTCTGCGTAGTGGACCGACGCCTCATAGATCGACGTGACGTTTCCGTCGAGCAGATCGGTCGTCCATCCGCCTTCGCGTCCGTCTCCAAGTTGATTGCGCAGGCGGATGTTGGCGAAGGTGCCACGCACCATCACTTCGTGATTGCCGCGCCGCGCACCGTAGCTGTTGAACTCGCGGGCGCTCACGTCGTTGTAGATCAGATAGCGCCCAGCCGGGCTCTGAGGCGGGATCGAACCAGCTGGCGAGATGTGGTCGGTCGTCACCGAGTCGCCAAGCAGTGCCAGCACGCGTGCCGCGGCCACGTCGGAGAATGGCCCTGGTTCCGGGCTGAGATCCTGGAAGAAAGGTGGTTCCTGCACGTAGGTCGACTCGCCGTTCCAGTCGTACAGGTCGCCTGCCGGAACCGGCAAGCCACGCCAGCGCTCGTCACCGGTGAAGACGTCAGCGTAACGCTCGGCGAACAGCTCAGGACTGACCGCATCGGCAATTGCCTTTTTGATCTCGGCCGAGCTTGGCCAAATATCACGCAAGTAGACCGGATCGCCGTTAGGATCCTCGCCGAGCGGATCCTTCGACAGATCGATGTCGATGGTTCCGGCGATGGCGAAGGCGACCACCAGCGGTGGCGAGGCCAGATAGCTGGCACGCGCCAGTGGGTGAATGCGCCCCTCGAAGTTGCGGTTGCCGCTCAGCACCGCCGCGCCAACCAGATCGTGCGTCTGCAGCGCCTCCGAAATCGGCTCGGCCAGCGGACCGCTATTACCGATACAGGTCGTGCAGCCGTAGCCGACTAAGTGGAAGCGAAGTGCTTCAAGGAATGGAGTCAGTCCCGCTCGATCCAGATACGCCGTCACCACGCCGGAGCCCGGCGCCAGGCTGGTTTTGACCGTTGGGCTGACGTCCAGACCGCGCTCGACCGCTTTCTTGGCCAGCAGTCCGGCGGCCATCATCACAGCCGGATTCGACGTGTTGGTGCAACTGGTAATGGCGGCGATGACCACCGAGCCATGATTCAGCTCGGCGGTGTGGCCGTCTAGCTCGATCTCGACTGGCTCGCGATCTGTCGCCGTGTCGGTCCGCTCGGCAACGGCGGTTGCCGTGCCGCCACCCGGCCCGGTTGATGGAGCCGCTTTGGCGTTCGACTGCGCGATGCGATCGGCAAACGCGGTGCGGAAACTGGTGCTGATATCGCTCAGGGCAACGCGGTCCTGTGGGCGCCGCGGCCCAGCCACGCTCGGTTCGAGTGTCGACAAGTCAAGCTCGACGACCTGATCGTAGAGCGGTTCCGGACCGTCTTCGGTGCGGAACATCCCCTGCGCCTTGGCGTAGCGTTCGACCAGTTCGACCGTCTCGGGGCTGCGACCGGTCAGTCGCAGGTAGGTTAGCGTCTCGTCGTCGACCGGGAAGATCGTGGCGGTCGCGCCGTATTCCGGCGACATGTTACCGATGGTTGCCCGATCCGGCAGCGTCAGATGTCGCAGGCTGGAGCCAAAGAACTCGACGAACTTGCCGACCACGCCTGTCTTGCGCAGCAGTTGCGCGACGCTAAGTACCAGATCGGTCGCGGTGACGCCTTCCGGAACCTCGCCAACCATGCGGATGCCAACCACCTGTGGCGTCAGCATGTAAATCGGCTGGCCAAGCAGTACGGCCTCCGCTTCGATACCTCCGACGCCCCAGCCGAGGACGCCGAGTCCGTTTACCATGGTAGTGTGAGAGTCAGTGCCAACCAGCGTGTCGGGTAGAGCCACCTTCTCCCCAGCTTCATCGCGAAGCTGCACGACTTTGGACAGGTACTCCAGATTGACCTGGTGGCAGATGCCTGTTCCGGGCGGCACGACATTGAAGTTCTGAAAGGCCTGCTGTGCCCAGCGGAGCAATTGGTAACGCTCGCCGTTGCGCTGGTACTCGTGCTCAACGTTGCGCGCGAACGCGAGCGTCGTGCCGAACGCGTCGACCTGGACCGAGTGGTCGATGACCAGGTCCGCGTTCACCAGCGGGTTGATCTTCTTCGGGTCGCCGCCTAGTCGCGCCATCGCCGAGCGCATCGCCGCCAGATCGACCACCGCCGGCACGCCGGTCAAGTCTTGCAGCAGTACTCGGGCGGGGAGAAACGGAAACTCGAGCGATTCACGTTTGCCCGGACGCCAGCCAGCCAGGCCTCGAACGTGCTCCTCTTCGAAGGGCTCGTTGCCTGCATTGCGCAGCAAGTTCTCGAGCAACACTTTAACGGTATATGGAAGTTGATCGAGTCCGGCCGGAATCTGATCCGCGATCGCCGAAAGTTGGTAATAGTTGATTCTATCGCCGTTTGACAATGTGAATGACCCTCGCGCGCCGAACGGGTCAGGTGTTCCTGGCATACCATCCTCCCTCAATTGGGTACGCGACCGGTGGCGTTGCAACCTCCGGCTCGCCCGGGCGTTTGACATCAATTTCCGCGGAGTGAAGCGGACAAACGCCACTGTTCAGCCAGCATACCACGGGTTCCTGAAGTGCGGAGAAACCCACGTCTCGCAGCGTATATCACTCTGTAACCGCGTCTCGCGTAATTCGCTGCACGGTCGATGCCGAGAATCTGGTTGCATCCTCGGCCATCGATGTTAGCATGGCCAGGGCGGTGAGGAGTTCGAGTCATGGTCGACGCCGAACGACTGCTTTGGTCGTTGGTTGAATGCAGTGAAATGGTGTTGCAGGCCATCGTTGCCGCTGAGCGACATCTACTCGCCGAGGTGGTCGGCATGGGGGCCGACGGCGCTGAGACCAAGGGGATCGACCAGATCGCCGAGGACGTGGTCCTCGGTTTCTTCAATGAACTTCAAACCCCGGTCAACATCCTGAGCGAGGAGGTCGGCTTCATCGATCGCGGGTCTGCCGTCACCGTGATCGTCGACCCGATTGACGCCACGGCCAACGCCACCGCCGCCGCTGAACTGACGCTGACGCATCTGCCCGCCTCAATGCACGCGGTGCCTCCGGCGCTACCGTCACATAGTGGTCAGTTCGGGTTTCCGTTCTATGCGTTTAGCGTTGGCGCGCTCCTGGATGGTGAGCCAATTGCTTCCTGCGTGCGCAATCTGCCGACAGGTGACGTCTTCACCGCGGTGAAGGGTGGCGGAAGCCGCATGAATGGCGTCCCGATTCACTGTGAACCAGTGACCGAATTGAAGGATGCGTGGCTGGCGTTGGTGCGTCCCGCCGATGACGAGGGCTTACGAAGAACGGCTCCACTGATCCTTGGGTCGAATCGCGTACGCATCACGGGCTGCACCGCGCTCGATCTCTGCCTGATCGCGGCCGGGTCGCTGCACGGCTTCGCCAATCCTAACGTGCACTGGCCGCCAAACTTCGGCGAGAAGGTGGTGGATTACGCGGGTTCACTGCTGATCCTGTCCGAGGCCGGAGGCGTTTCGTCCGATCAGTATGGTGATCCGTTGCCGCTGCATCTGGACCTACTGTCCAGGGTGATGCCGTTTGCCGCTGGGACTCCGGAGTTGCTGCAGACGTTGCGAGATTCGGTGAAGTGACCGGCGCGATTCTGACGAGGTGATCAAGGAGAAGGATTTCCGGAGTCCGCGGTGACAATGGACATCTCATCAGGGTTTCGGTCCTGCCGTACGCGAGCCCAACGTGGACTCGCAATCCTGAGCGGAGCGCAGCGGAGTCGAAGGGGTTCCTCGTTCTCGATGTGTCGGTCCCACGCGTGCAAGGGGGGAATTGTCACTTCGCTCAAAAAGACGAACCCAATGTAAGCACTGACGAGATCGAATCGACTGAGACACGGCAGGCTTTACAGACACGGAAGGAAAGGAAACGATGGATTTCACGTCTGCCTTCGAGGCGGTTGAGGATCGCGAGGCCGAGCTCATCGATCGACTGCGCAAGCTCATCGCGATCGACAACTGTGTTCCGCCGGGACGCAACTACGACACGGTGCTCGATCTGGTTGAACCAGAATTCAAACGCTTCGGTTTCGACACGACCCGCGTCGTCATCCCCCCGGAGAAAGTGGCGCAAATTCCGCTGCCGCTCGAAGGCGATCGCGTCAATCTTGTGGCGCGGCTCAACAATGGCAAACCACCGCTCTCGGTCTATGCGCACATGGATACGGTGCCAATCGAAGAAGGTTGGGATTTCGACCCGTTCGGTGGAGAAATCAAGGACGGTCGCATCTACGGTCGTGGTATTGCCGACATGAAAGGCACGATCGCGTCGATCCTGACCGCGCTCGATGTGATGCGGGTGGAAGGACTGGAGCCGGTCTGGGATCTCAACGTCCTGCTCTGTACCGATGAGGAGATTGGCGTCTATCCTGGTCTCTATCATCTGGCGCTCGAAGGCTACGCGACGGCTCCCATGCTCTGCCTTGAAGGAAGCCAGGACCCGATTCTGCGACGAGGATCTAATGGATCGCTCGATGTGACCGTTACCGTGAAAGGGAAGAGTTGCCACTCAGGCGCAAACTATCTGGGTGTCAATGCTCTAGAGGAAGCCGTTCCCATCATGGTCGAACTGTTGGCGCTGAAACAGCGAGTTGAGGAGCGTCGCTCGTCGCTGCCATTGGCCCCGGCTCCCGGTGCTCCATCTAACCTGCGCCCGATGTTTAACCTCGACATCATCAACTCCGGTGTCAAGTCGAACATCGTTCCCGCAAGCTGCACCCTGGTCGTCAATCGGCGGTTCATCCCGGAAGAGAACGTCGAAGACGTACAAGCAGAGATCCAGGAAGCGGTCGACCGCGGCATGGAGAAGAGTCGAGCGCTGGATGTTGACGTGGTCTTCACCCAGAACTACCCATCCTACTACCAGTCCGCTACTCACCCGGGAGCGGTTCGACTCAAGGAAGCGCTCAAGCTGGTGCAGGGATATTCGGACAGTGACTTTGTCGAGACGGGTTCAGGTGGATCGACCGATATGGCGTTCATCGCGCAAGTGCTGGAGACGGACGAGATCGCCACTGTCGGTCTAGGACGACAGCAAGAAAGCAAGGCGCACGGTAGCAACGAGAGCGTTCGTATCGCTGACGCGAAGGCGCATGTGAAGGAGCTCATTTACTACTTCTGTGCGCCGAAGGATTGAGCGCCGCAGAGTAGACCTGAGATGAACCGCGACACGGGATGACGCAGAGAGGGCAACGGCCTGATGAAGACCGCGCAAAACGGCATGGTTTCGACACTTCCGGACATTCTCGCCCCAGGCTTGAAGGTGATCTTTGTCGGAATTAACCCCTCACTCTACTCGGTGGAAAAGGGGCACTATTTTGCGCGACCCACGAATCGATTCTGGCCGGCCCTCTCTCGTTCACATTTGAGCCTGGACGCACGGAACCGGCGCGGATACGCCGAGCTCTTGCCCGAGCACGACTTGAGCTTGCTTGAGGATGGCTTTGGTTTCACCGATGTGGTGAAGGTACCCACCTCGTCCGCATCGGACCTTCATGCTGGTGATTTTGCCGAGTGGGCGCCGCGAGCACGCTCCCGTATCGAGCACTACTCCCCGCGGATCGCTTGCTTCCAGGGTGCGACAGCGCTGCGGCCATTCCTGCGTTATGCGATGGAAACCGAGCCGGACCAACTTGCGTTGGGGTTGCAGGGTGAGCGCATGGGGCACACCCGGATCTTCATGGTACCGAATCCGAGTCCAGCAAACGCTCGTTTTCGCCTCGATGACCTCGTGCATTGGATGGACGATCTGGCCGAGACGCTGGCCAAACTCTGATGGATGCGAATTACGCAGTCAGGTTCCGATGAGTCCACCGGGTTTCGCTCCTGGTCTCCTTCACTGATCGTCGGTGAACTGGGTCCAGACGAATTGAGATCAAACGCCATTGCCATCGGTTCGTGTAATGTAAACTGAGTGGAATGCCCACCTAAAGATGCGACGACACAATGAACGGTGACGTTCGTCGCAACACGACTCATCGACCTGATATCGCGGACAATCCCTTCTTGTTGACTGCCCCGTCGTTCAAGCACACCGGTGTGCAGCCGAATCAGATGAATCTGACGGATGCTGGGCTAGCTCGGCACGGGGCGAACTTGGCAGCCATTTTAGACGTGATCGGCCGCGAGCGCTCTTGCTGGTTGCTAGCGTAATGAGCGGAGAATTCACGATCTGGCGATGTGACAGGTTAGTTCGCGTGCCGACAATTTCTTGAGATCATTGCGGAGCAGTGAATGGCGTCAAATTTGGAGAACCCGGACCTCGAAGCGTTACTCGAATTCCTCAAAGAGGATCACGGCTTCGATTTCACCGGATACAAACGCGGCACGCTCGCGCGCCGGATTAAGCGGCGTATGCAAGACGTCCACGTCGATGACTACAGCCAATACATCATTTACTTACAGACAAATCCGAATGAATACGAGCTCCTGTTCAATACTATACTGATCAACGTCACCGAGTTTTTTCGAGATCCAGAAGCGTGGGAGTTCATCGCCAAGGAGGTCGTTCCACGCATCCTTTCGAACAAGGACGACGGCGAGATGATTCGCGTTTGGAGCGCCGGTTGTTCGTCCGGCGAAGAACCTTATACCATCGCGATGATTCTGTGTGAGGCGCTCGGCGAAGTGATCTTCAAGGAGCGCGTCAAGATCTACGCGACCGACGTCGATGAAGAAGCACTGCAGCGTGCTCGCCACGCCGTCTACGCGCCGAATGCGATTGAGTCCGTTCCGGAGACATATCGTGAACGCTATTTTAGCCGCTTGAACGGCTCCTACGGTTTCCGCAGTGACTTGCGACGGACGATCATTTTCGGTCGGAACGATCTTGTTCAAGACGCACCCATATCGCGCATCGATCTACTCATTTGTCGAAATACCTTTATGTACTTTAATTCGTCGACTCAGGCGCGGATACTTGCGCGGCTTCACTTTGCGCTCAACGAGAACGGTTATCTCTTTCTCGGGAAAGCCGAAATGCTGGTATCACACACGAGATTGTTCACGGCGATCGATCCGCGCTGGAGAGTATTCACGAAGACGCGCAACCTCTCGGTGAGAGAGAGATTTGACGTTATGACTGAGGCGAGAACGTTTCGCGCGCATTCCCAGATGTCCGAAACCACCAGACTACGTGCCGATGCGTTTGATAACAGCCCCAACGCCCAAATTGTCATTGATCAACTCGGGAAAATTGTGCTGTTGAATGCTCGTGCGCGTGATTCCTTTAATTTGAATTCAGATCTCGTCGGTACCCCGATCAAAGATCTCCAGTTGTCGTATCGACCGATTGACATGCGGTCGCTCATCGACGATGTGCTCAACAAACGGGAAATGATCGAGACGAAGCCAATTCGTTGGCCGTCCGACTCAAACGACGAGCGATGCTACAAGATCATCGCGCAGCCACTCGAAAGCGGCGGAACAGCTCATGCGGGAGTGAACCTAAGCTTCATTGACGTAACTGAGTTGATCGATCTCCAGACGAACTTGGAACACGCGAATCAGGAGCTCGAAACCGCATACGAGGAACTGCAGTCAGCCAATGAGGAGCTCGAAACAACCAACGAGGAGCTGAACTCAACAGTCGAGGAACTGGAGACCACCAATGAGGAGCTCCAATCGACCAACGAGGAATTGGAGACGATGAATGAGGAACTCCAGTCAACGAACGAAGAGCTTGAGACCATAAACGTGGAACTTCAGGTACGAACGGCAGAGTTGAATGCAGCCAATTTGATGATGGAGTCGATTCTCAGCCGTTCGCTGATTGGAGTCATCGTCGTCGATCGTGAGATGCGTGTCATTGTCTGGAACCGGCGCTCTGAAGATCTGTGGGGTCTCCGGGCGGGTGAGGTCCTGAACCAGTTCTTGCTCAATCTTGACATTGGATTTCCGGTCGAAGAATTTCGGCAGCCCATTCGAGCGTGTCTTGCAGATAAGGACGCACGCGTCCGATTTGAAGTGCAGGCGCTGAATCGTCGTGGTCGCACCGTGGACTGCGCCGTCACCTGCGATCCTCTGGTCCGAGATGGAACCAATGTTGATGGAGTGATCTTGTGGGTGGAAGAGCGGAAAATCGTAGCGGAGGAAGACAAGTCGATCACCACCGCGGAACGTGCCGAGTAGTGGACATTGAAAGTTTCGCCCAACAAGTGGATCTCATTCGGGATGTGGTTCACACCCCGCGGTCGCCTGGCAAGGCAGCCAGTCGCTGGCTGGGTGTTCTTGATGTATTTATCGAAGAACTTGATGTCTCCATCGAGGAACTCCGGCAGCAAAACGAAGAGCTTCATCTGACGCAGCACCTGCTTGGTCAGGAAACCGAACGCTATCGAAATCTCTTCCACCTTGCCCCCGACGGTTACATCATCACCGACTTGATGGGCGTGATTCGTGAGGCGAACCAGACTGCCGCGACCATACTTCAGGTCGAGCCGCGCAACCTGACTGGGAAGCCGCTCTCGGTCTTCGTCGATCCGGAACATCGGCGAGCGTTTCGCCGCCTGCTGCTCAGTGTTCAGAGCGGCACTCCTCTTGAGGAGCTTGACGTCAAGTTGCGACCACGCGGACGAGCTTCGTTCGAGGCTGAACTCGCTGTCCGCGTAGGTCAGGACGTTGCCGGTGAGCCAGACGTGCTGCGTTGGACATTGCGCGACCTCACCGCGCGAAACCACAGCCTCAACGAGGCGCGGTCCTTGGGCGCATTGTTGGAACAGCAGCTCAGTTCTCAGGCCGTCGAACTCGAGCAGGCGCATACCCGTGAAATTCGGGCGGCGGGTCTGGCGGATCTCGCTCAGCAGCGTCTTAGCACGCTGTCAGATGTCTCTGATACATTGAGTAGCTCTGCAGATTCGCGGACTCCACTCACGGTTCTCCTGTCCAGCGTTATTCCAACGATGGCGGATTGGGGCGTTGTCGCGCTTCTTGACGACGCTGGAACGCTTATCGAGCGGGAGTTCAAGCACGTCGATGCTGCACTGGATCAAAGCCACACGTGTGCGCTCAGTGACCAGTCGTTCGAACCCGGATCGATGCTCTGTTGCGCTTCGTCTGTGCTGAAGAGTGGAATGCCACACGTTCTCGCGAAAGGCGGATCGTTCTCCCCCGAGTGCACGGCGCCACGGGCGCTGGATTGGATCCCCCACGACGATCCTGCCCGCATTTCGGTGATGGCGGTGCCGCTTCGGTCTCGCGGCACGGTGCTTGGGGTGCTCGAGATGGGCCGCGGCGTCTCCTGGCCCGCATTCAACAGCGACGATCTGACCTTTGCTCTTGAGTTGACTGGCCGTTCGTCGCTCGCGCTCGATAACGCGGTGCTCTATGAACGATCGCAGGTAGCGGCCAACGTCCGCGATCAGTTTCTGGCCGTTGCGGCGCATGAGCTTCGCACCCCGATTACGATCCTCCGTGGTTATGCGCAGATCCTCTCGAAGCAGCTATCGGGAACGGCAACGTTGGATCCGGTCAAGGCGTACCGGATGGCGCGTGCCATTGAGCAGCAGTCCGATCACCTCACGTCGCTGGTCGAGCAATTGGTTGACGTGTCCCGGGCAGAGTCTGGCAAATTGGCAATCCGACCGGTGGCCACCGACGTCTCGCAACTGATCACCAGCCAGGTTGAGAACGCGCAGCTCACGACGGCCAGACATCAATTTGAGCATCAAATCACTCCCGACATCTGGGCATCGGTGGACGCTGTTCGTTTCGAGCAAGTTGTCTCGAATCTGCTGGATAACGCCATCAAGTTCAGCATCAACGGCGGCCCTATCGCGGTCACGTTTGACAGAGCGAACGATGATCGTTTGCGACTGACCGTTGCTGACCGGGGAATCGGCATCGAACCATTCCATCGGGAGCGGATATTCGAACGTTTCTATCTGGGCCATCAGCGATCCGATATACGTGGTTTGGGATTGGGCTTGTTTATCAGCCGTGAGATCATGCGTCTCCATGGTGGTGATCTCAGTGTCAAGTTCCCAAAGTCTGGCATGACGATGTTCGTGGCTGAGTTTCCGGTTGACACTGGCACCGCCGTTCTTGACTGAATGAGCGCTCGTCTGGCCGGTGTTGCCGAGACCACACCTCTCGATCCAAATGTGCCGCTCCGCATGAGCTCGACGCGCCTGAGTAGTCGGTTCTGCGGATCTTGTATGCCATGAGACAGGTATCGTGATAAGACCGCATCGCGGCGGCATTCGTGCGAAACTGATCGTACGCGCCGGGGTGTTTGGTGTTCCGGTGCCGAGACGTGGCCGCATTTCTCCTCGCGCCCTAGTCGAGATCAAGCGGTGCGTTATCGACGAGAGAGGCATGCAGTGATTGCTCGCCACCTGATCGTCATTGGGGGATCGGCAGGAGGAGTTGAAGCGCTGCTGAATCTCGCGCCACAGCTGCCCGGAGATCTCGCTGCCGCAGTTTGTGTCGTCATCCATTTTCCTCCGGAGAGCCCGAGCCTGCTGCCGCAGTTGCTTCAACGCAAGACGGCGCTGAACGTCCACCTGGCATCAAACGGGATGGAACTGGAAGCCGGTCACGCCTACGTCGCGCCGCCGGACTGGCATCTGCTGATCGACGATCATGCCTGCCTCCTCTCACATGGCCCACGTGAACATGCATTCCGCCCGTCCATCGACGTCCTGTTTCGTTCAGCGGCAGAATCGTTCCGTCATAACGTCATCGGCGTCGTGCTTTCGGGCAGCCTTGATGACGGGAGCGCCGGACTACGTCGAATTAAGTTACTTGGTGGCAAGTGCATAGTGCAGGACCCGGAAGATGCGACGTTTCCAGCTATGCCGACCAACGCGATGAAGAACGTGCAAGTTGACCGGTCGGTGCCAGTGCGAGACATGGGGGCATCGCTCATTGAGATGATGACGGAGATCGAGAAAGCAGAAACATTGACACAAAGCTCAGACCGAATCGCGACGCCTGGGGACGACGGTGACCTACTGCAACAGAGTCTGATTAGCCCCCCGGAACCCGAAAGCGAACTGGAGCGGAGCGTTGATACCCTGCGCCTGGTGATGCGCTGCCCAGAGTGCGGTGGCGTTCTCCAGGAGACACGTGAAGAGAGCATTCCTGAGTTCCGCTGCCGCGTTGGACACAGTTTCTCGCTGCTGAGCCTACTGGAGGCTCAAGGAATGGCGCTCGAACAGGAGCTCTGGTCAACCTTCAACGGGCTGCTCGAACGGATGGACATTTGCCGCAGGTTGATCGAAAGCGCGCGGCAGCGGCATCAGCATCAGTTGGAGTCTGAGTACGTCCGCAGAGCCGAAGATGCCCGAACAGCCGCAAATTTGTTGCGAGATCTGCTGTTGGAAGGAACCCTCTTCCGCGAAATTCCACCTGGCGATTAGAGTTGGACGTGAACGTCCTGGTTCTCCTTACCAAGAACGCCGGAAGTATTTAGCAACCACCTCAGTCCTCCCACGCCTGGCGCAGAATCGTAAGGTAGTCTTCCCGGCCCATCTGCCGGGCGTTGCTACCGTTCGAGCCATTGGCCACCGATGCCGTGGCAATGGCATCGAAATCCTTGGGGTCGACCTTCGGCAGTTCGTTGAATGGTGGAATGCCCACCGCGGCGGCGAGTGCCTTGAGAGCGGACCCGGTCTCTCTCGTAGCTTCAAAATCGGAAAGATCTGCGATGTCAACGCCCAGCGCTTCCCCAACTTGGACGTGCCGCTTCGGATCGCTGTCGGCGTCGTACGCGAAGACGAACGGAAGGAACACGGCGTTGGCGACTCCGTGCGGAGTGTCGTAGAGTCCGCCGATGGATTCCGCTAGGCAGTGGACCGCCCCGACATCGGCGTTGCTGAAGGCCATGCCAGCGATCAGACTTGCCAGCATCATGCCTTCCCGTGCCTCTCGATCATTTCCATCACGCACCGCGTCGAGCAGGTGCGCCTGAACCAGTCGAATCGCCTCGATCGCGCACATGTCGCTGAGCGGCGTGGCCCTGTTGCAGGTATATGCCTCGACGGCGTGCGTGAGCACGTCCATCCCGGTAGCCGCGGTGACCGAGCGCGGCAACGAAAGGGTGAGCTCGGGATCGACCAGTGCGACGCGTGGCGCGATCTGGTAATCCCTCAGGCTGATCTTGATGTGTCGATCCGTGTCGGTAATGACTGAAGAGCGCGTCACCTCGCTGCCGGTGCCAGCGGTCGTCGGAATCGCGATGATCGGCGCGGGCGAGCGTTCGAAGATTCTCGGTGGCTCCCAATCCTGCACCGCGCCACCATTTGGCAGCAGCCCGGCGATCGCCTTGGCTGCGTCGATCGGACTCCCACCACCGATTGCGACGATCAGATCGGCTCCGAAATCACGAGCTGCTTCAGCTCCGGCGACGCATTCGTGATCGCGCGGATTGGGGCTGATCCTGTCGAAGATCTCTGGTGGCGTGCCATTGTCGATCATCGACTGGACCAGTGAGTCGAGTATGCCCGCCTGGCGAACCCCTGGGTCAGTGACAATAAAGGGAGATTTCGCTCCGAGTTGCTTGACGTGCTCGCCAACGCCGGCTGCAACGCCAAAACCGAAATGAACCTCGGTGGGGATGCGGAAACGGAACGGATCGAACATGACTGGGTGCTCCTGTCTGGCGCGGAAGAGGTCGATCGCGCGGCACGACGGCGGATTGTGTTTCCCGCGATTATTCTCGCACGAACGTCGCCAGTGGATGTCGTTACATCGACTCACCGGAGGACATGACGCGGAATGGGGCGCCATGAGACGAGTCGCTTTCGGACCGAATGACACGGTGTTGGAGGCAGCAACACGCGGAGCACCTTGTGTGCTCACCTGCATCCCGGCACGCTACTCTGTCGATTGGACGGAGTTGACGTATCTTTCCGGATCATTCTCGAACGAGCGGCGACAGCCGGCGCAACAGAAGAAGTAGCGTTGGCCCCCGAACTCGGCGACGTGGCGCGCGGTTGCAATCTCAACCTCCATTCCGCAAACCGGATCGATAGCGACGGTCGCGTCCGCTTGCGCAGCGTTCGGCGCGGGAATTGGAAGAGTCGAGCGTCGCGAGATGATTTCCGCCAGGATGCTGACGGCGATCTCCTCGGGTGAGCTTGCTGAGATGTCAAGTCCGGCGGGTGCCTTGACGCGGTTGAGTAGGTCCTCGGGAATGTCGGAGCCAGCCAGGAGATCGCGCGCGCTCTGGAATCGTTTGCGACTGGCCACGAATGCGATGTAGCCAACCCGAGCTTGCAGCGCGGCCGCAATCGCGTCCTCGTCGTAGATGCCCATACTGGCCACGACGGCAACGGTCTGCCTGCCACTCGCGATCTCGTCGACGTTTAGATCGTTCAGCACGAGGTCGGCGTCGCCGGGCACGGTTTCGACCGCGTCTGGACGTGAGGCCACCACGCGATAGCCCATCACGTGGCCGAGCCGGATCAGCGCGTCGCTGACCGGACTCTGACCAAAGACGATCAACTGCAATGACGGCAAGAACGGCTCCAGAAAGACCTCCACCGTGCCACCACTCTGGCATGTGAGCGGCGCCACGATCAGTGACGGTCGAGATGGATCGGGCGAACCCTCGGGATCGAGCCGGAGGAGACGAGGTGCTCCGTCCTTGAGCGCTTGCAATGCTTCGCGAACCACAGTCGGCTGTGCGCAGCTGCCACCGACCCAGCCGAAGAGCGCACCGTCGGGCGTGACGATCCCCTTGGCTCCCGGACGCGCGGACGTCGGACTATGGCTCCAGACCACCGTCGCTAAAACGAACGGTTGCGCTGCCTGCTTGAGTGTCGCGGCGCGCGCGAAGATGTCCTGGGAGAGCGTGTCGTTGTGTTCGTGTTGGTGTATCAGCTCTGCATCCATGTCTCGATTTTCCGCTCAATTCGTCGCGCCAGTGATCCTCCGAGGCCACGCGCCGAATCAGCCGGTTCCGGCGCGTGGCTCTTCGGGGGTGTGGGGATGATCGGGTTACTCGGCGACTCCCTTTTCTTGCAGGATGCCGTATAGCTTCCAAGGCGTGATCGGGATGTCGACATGGCGCACACCGAGGTGGCTGAGCGCATCCACCACCGCATTGGCGATAGCCGGTGGTGCTCCGACAGTCGGGCTCTCTCCCACGCCTTTGGCGCCAATCGGGTGGTGCGGTGACGGGGTCACCGTGTTGCCTGTCTTCCAGGATGGCGTTTCCATGCTGGTTGGCAGCAGATAGTCCATCAGCGTGCCGTTCAGCATGGTGCCGTGCTCGTCGTAGATGATCTCTTCGAAGAGGGACGGCGCCATGCCCATGGTCAGCCCTCCGTGTACCTGACCCTCGACGATCATTGGGTTGATGATCGTGCCACAGTCGTCGATCGCCAGGAACTCACGCAGCTTCACCTGACCGGTGCCCCGGTCGATCTCGACCACTGCGACGTACGCGCCGAACGGGAACGTGAGATTCGGCGGATCGTAATAGGTGACGGCTTCGAGTCCACCTTCCAGGCCCTGTGGGAAGTTGGTGTAGGCGGCAAACGCCAGTTCGGTCATGTTCTTGGAGCGTTCCGGCGCGCCTTTGACCCGGAAGGCGTAGTTGGACCACTCCAGATCTTCGGGATTGCACTCGAGCAGATGTGCTGCCAGCAGACGCGCCTTCTCGCGGATCTTGCGTGACGAGACCGCCGTGGCCGCGCCCGCCGTCGGCGTACTACGACTGGCATAGGTTCCGAGGCCATAGGGAGCGGTGTCGGTGTCACCGTGCTCGACGATGATCTTATCGACCGACAGGCCGAGTTCTTCCGCCACGATCTGAGCGAAGGTCGTCTCGTGGCCCTGTCCCTGAGTCTGCACGCCGATGCGCACGATGGCCGAACCGGTCGGATGCACGCGGATCTCGGCGCTGTCAAACATCTTGATACCCAGGATGTCGAACGTGTGTGACGGCCCGGCGCCGACGATCTCGGTGAAGGTGCTGATGCCGATGCCCATCAGTTCTCCGCGAGCGCGCTTCTCGGCCTGCTCGCGTAGCAGTTCCTGATAGCCGATCTCGTTCAGCGCCTTATCCAATGCGCCCTGATAGTTGCCACTGTCGTATTCCCAGCCGGTCGGCGACTTGTACGGGAACTGCTCCGGCTTGATGAAGTTCTTCATGCGGATTTCGGCGGCGTCCATGTTGAGTTCATCGGCCAGGATGTCGACCATGCGTTCGATCGTATGGACCGCCTCGGTCACTCGGAAGGAGCAGCGATAGGCGACCCCGCCGGGCGCCTTATTGGTGAATACTCCGTCGACCTCCACGTGGGCATTCTCGAAGGTGTAGGAACCGGTGCAGATGCTGAACAGTCCGGCTGGAAACTTCGACGGATTGGCGGCGGCGTCGAACGCGCCATGGTCGGCCAGCGTCTTGACACGCATCGCGCGTAGTTTGCCATCTTTGTTGGCCGCGACCTCGGCGTGAATGTGATAGTCACGGGCGAAGGAATCCGCCTGCAGATTCTCTGAGCGATCCTCGATCCACTTGATGGGTTTGCCAGTCGTCAGCGCCGCGACGGTCGCCAGCACATAGCCCGGGTAGACCGGCACCTTGCCCCCGAATCCGCCGCCGATGTCCGGCGAGATGATGCGAATCTGCGTCTCGGGAATGCCGGTCACCAGCGACCAGACGGTGCGATGCGCGTGCGGCGCCTGGCTGGTCATGTAGATGGTCAGCTTCCCCGATATGCGGTCGTTTGAGACGACGCAGCCGCAGGTCTCGATGGAGGCGACGTGGATACGCGGAATGTAGAGGTCCTGCTTGACGATGACCTCTGACTCATCGAAGATTCGGTCGGTCTCCTCCCTGTTTCCCGCTTCCCAATGCCAGATATGGTTCGTCTTCTTCTCGCGGTCGTCTCGCACCAGTGGAGAGTCTGGCTCGAGCGCCTTGAACGGATCGACGACCACTTCTAGCGGTTCGTATTCGACATCGACCTCGAGCACGGCATCAGCGGCGGTGTAGCGATCGGTGGCGATCACGGCCGCGACTTCCTGGGAGTAGTAGACGACTTTGTCGATCGGCAAGACCATCTGCTGATCGCTCATCAGGGTCGGCATCCAAGCGAGTCCGGCCGCTTCCAGGTCCTTGCCGGTAATGACGGCGACAACTCCAGGCATCGCCAGCGCTTTGGATGCGTCGATCTTCAGGATTTTGGCGTGAGCGTGCGGACTGCGCACGATGTCCAGATAGAGCATGCCCGGCAGGTTGATGTCGTCGATGTAGTTTCCCTTGCCGCGAATGAAACGGGGATCTTCCTTGCGCTTGACACGCTTGCCGAGCCCCTGAATTTCGGTGGCTGACATCGCTTACTCCCCTCCAACCGCGACAGGCTCGGCTGACGTGCTCGAGGACTGGCGCATTTTGTCGGCGGCATACTGAATTGACTTGACGATGTTCACGTAACCAGTGCAGCGGCAGAGATTGCCAGAGATCGCCTGGCGGATCTCGAGCTCAGTCGGATTGGGATTCTCCTTGAGCAATGCCACGGCGGTCATCATCATGCCCGGCGTGCAATAGCCGCACTGAAGACCGTGCTCTTGCCAAAAGCCTTCCTGAATTGGATGCAATTCGTTGTTCTGCTCCAGGCTCTCAACCGTATCGATCGTGCCGCCGTCGGCCTGTACCGCGAAGACGGTGCAGGACTTGACCGGCCGCCCGTTCCAATGAACGGTGCAGGCGCCGCAACTGGTGGTGTCGCAGCCAATGTGTGTACCAGTCAGCCTGAGTTGCTCGCGAATGAAGTGGACCAGCAGCGTGCGAGGTTCGACCTCGGTCGAGACTTCCTCCCCGTTCACCGTGACCCGAATCGGTATCTTGCTCATGCGTTGCCCTTTCGTTCCTATTACAGACTCACGCCAGCGCGCTCGGCCGCCTGCTTCAGCGCGCGGAGGGTCATTGTTCGGATCATGGCTCGCTTGTAGTCGGCCGACCCGCGCAGATCGCTACCGGGGTCTGCCTCAGTCGACGCGGCGGAGGCGGCTTGTTTGAAGAGGTCGACGGATGGCGTCTGTCCGACCAGTGCTGCCTCGGCTTTCTCCGCCCGCAATGGTTTGTACGAGGCGTTGGTGAGTCCCACGCCTGCCTTCGCGATCTTGCCGTCTGAGCCCAGTTCGAGATACGCGGCGGTGGCGGCAATCGCGTAATCTCCGACCTTGCGTTCGAACTTGACGTAGGCCGCTCCAGAGTTCACCACCGGTTTCGGAATGCGGATTTCGGTAAGTAGTTCGTCTGGAGCCAGACAGGTGGTGAACGCGTCGACGAAGAGATCGTCGATAGGAATCACGCGCTCGCCTTGTGGGCCACGGGCCACGACGCTGGCGCGCAGCGCGAGCATGGTAGCCGGATGATCGTTGGCTGGATCGGCGTGCGCCAGATTTCCGCCCACCGTTGCCAGATTCCGCACGAGCGGATCGGCAATCATCGATGCCGTATCGATCAGGATCGGGTAGCGCTGGTGAATAACTTCGGAGCCGTCGATCTGATACTCGCGGGTCAGCGCGCCGATGGAGAGGTGATCGCCGTTCTCTACGATGCCAGCAAGGCCACTGATGTGATTGATATCAATCAGGTACTCGGGTTCCGCCAGGCGAAAACGCATGATCGGGATGAGGCTCTGACCACCGGCGAGGACCTTGCCGTCATCTACGTGTTCGGTCATCAGGCCAATAGCCTCGTCGATGGTGCTCGGTTTGAGGTAGGTAAACGCACCGGGGATCATCGCGGCGCCACTCCTTTCGTGGAAGCGAGCAACACGCTTGGCCGGTGTTCAGGCGTCATATCCCAATAGAATGACCAACCAGCCAAATCAGAAAAGGGTTAACAGTAGTCTAGGCATCGGCAGGGGAGACTGAATACCCGCAAATCTGGCGAATCAGGACGCCAGATTGATGAGAGACACCCTCTGAACGGAGGGGGAATCTCATCCGTTTTGGTGAACGGACATGAGGAGGGGTTACCGCTCGACTCGTGTGAGTCGGTTAGGTTGACGCGAGTCGGCGGCGGGCATAGCGCCCGCCGCGGGGTAACCGTGCAATGACCTTCGACTGGCTAACCAAACTCACTCGTCCCGCGTCATGATTCCGCCTTGAGGAAGCGATCGTACCAGTCGACGACTCTCGATACGAGATCGAGCTGATGCTTGCGCTCCCCGATGCGATGCCCTTCACGCGGGTAGGTGACGAACTGGGTCTCGACTCCGAGGGTGCGTAGCGCGACGTACATCTCGCGCCCTTCCGCCGGGTTGACCCGGTCGTCTGCTTCACCGTGCAGGATCAGCGTTGGGGTGGAGGCGTTTTGAATGTGCCGTATCGCCGAACGTTCGAAGTATGACTCAGGATCATGATAGGGCGTGGTCTCGAAGTAGGAGAGGTTGGCGCTCGGGATGTCGCCTAGGCCGTTGTCGCTGATCATGTTAGGCAATCCGGCACCCATGACCGCAGCTTTGAAGCGGTTTGTCTGTGAGACCGTCCAGGCGGTCATGTAGCCACCCCAGCTCCAGCCGCCAACTCCCAGTCGATCGGGATCAGCGATGCCGCGATCGATCATCGCGTCAACGCCGGACATCATGTCGCGATATTCGCCACCGCCAACGTCACCAAAAATCGCGTTGGAGAATCCTGGACCACGGCCGGTGCTGCCTCGAGGATTGGGCATTAGCACGGCGTAGCCGCGGCTGGCGAGCATCTGTCCCCAGTCATGCCAGGTGACCGCAAACATATTGCTCCAATGCCAGGTCGGGCCGCCGTGGACCAGCGCGACGAGCGGGTAGCGCTCTCCCTCAACGTATCCGGCAGGTTTGATTAGCAGACCCTCGATTTCGACGCCTGGGTCGCTGGTCCAGCGTACGATCTCCGCCTCCCCGAGGCCGGCTTCTTCGAGTTCCCGGTTGAAGGTGGTGCGTTGAACGGCATCACCGTTGGAGTTGTTCTGGGATATGTCGTTTACCGACAGCACCCAGACGTTCGGCGCATGGGTTGCGTCTTCGCGCACGAAGGCCAGCTTCGCGCCATCGGCACTCACCGTTACCGGCGGAGTGATCTTGCCACTGAAATCGAGCGAGGTGAGTCTCGTTCGAGCACCATCCTGCGCGAGTCGATAGACAACCGCGTTCAGACCTTCGAACGCCATCATCACCAGGTTTCCGCCAGCGTCCTTGGTCAGATCGTCAACGGTGCCTTCGTAGCCTGGCGTCAAACAGCGCTCAGTGTGAGACTCGACGTCGATCGCGTAGGCGTAATCGCCGTGAATGACACGACCGGCCGGTCCGCGATAGACGAGCGATCTCCCGTCGGAAGACCAGAGAAGGTCATCGGTCGTGCTCCGCGGCGTTGCGATCAGTGCCGGGTCACCACCGGAACGAGCGATTAGCGCGAGTTCGGTCGGGTGGAAGATGTCGTCCACCCGTGGAGTGGCTGACGTGTTGATCGCCAGTCGCTCGGAGTCAGGCGACCAGCAGTAGGTGTGCACTTGCCTTCGTTCCGGCGAGATTGCCTGTCCCTTGCCACTCTCGGGATCGATGATCCACAGACGTCGATACTTGTAGTCGGTATCCCAGACACGAACGTCGTCCCGCTCCTCTTTACGCTTCTTTTCTTCCTCAGTCTCCGGCTCAGTGAACAGAACAGATAGGAACTGTCCGTTCGGCGACCACTTCAGCTCGGCCAGGTCGCCCTGTTGATCGAAGACACGAGTCGCCTCACCACCATCAACGTGCATGACATAAACACTGGATTTCCCTCGTTCGGCCCGGTCGGAGAGAAAGGCGAGCCGAGTGCCGTCCGGCGACCAGCGCGGCGACGTGTCGAGCCCGACACCACCCGTAAGCTGGCGAGCGTCACCTTCCGCATACGGGACGACCCAGATCGAACCGCGCGGATGCTCCTCCTTGTCGCTAACCGAGCGCATGGTGAAGGCGATCAGCGAACCGTCAGGTGCAATCTGCGGGTCTCCTGGCCGCTCCCAGGAGACGATCTGCTCATACGAGAGGGGCTGTCCAGGACCCATTTCGTTCGATTCATGATCGCTCACGTCTGCTCCTCCCATACGGAATGTTCGCCAGACAGCACGGTGCCGCCAACGTCGAGCATGGTACCGCAAGTCGGGGAGACGAGTTGCGGTTGTGTCGTGGACAATCCGCGACTAGAATCGGCCAATAGCTTCTCATCTTGAGATCAGGCATCAGCGCCAATAAGGTTTGCCGAATCGTTCGCATCAATTGCGACGTTTCGACTTCAACCCGGTCACGGTAACGGTGGCCGAACGGAGAGTTGACCATGGCTGACCGCTTCATTCAGGCTCGCGACTTTTTGATCGATCATCGAGAGGATTACGACGAAGCCTATCAGGGTTTCGTCTGGCCCGAAATCGAGCACTTCAATTGGGCGCTCGATTACTTCGATCGATACGCGGACGGCAACAATCGTCCGGCCCTTACCATTGTCGGGGAGTCAGGAGTGGAACGTCGCAGCTTTGCCCAACTGGCCGCGCGCTCCAATCAAGTTGCGAACTTTCTGCGCGATCTGGGCGCGAACCGCGGCGATCGGGCATTGCTAATGCTGCCGAACAACTTGCCACTCTGGGAAGTCATGCTCGCGGCGATGAAGCTGGGAGTCGTCGTCGTTCCGGCCACGACCGCATTGACGCCCGACGATCTGCAGGACCGTTTCGAGCGCGGACACATCGTCCACGTCATCAGAGACAGTAGCGTCGCCGACAAATTCGCGACGCTTCCGGGTGATTACACGCGTATCGCCGTGGGCGATAGCGTTGACGGGTGGCGCTCCTACGAGGAAGCGGATTGGAGGTCGACCGACTTCACACCAGGTGCGCCGACCCGGGCGGACGAACCGCTCCTGCTCTATTTCACCTCTGGGACGACATCCAAACCCAAGCTCGTGCTGCACACGTACCAGAGCTATCCAGTCGGTCATCTCTCGACAATGTACTGGATCGGGCTGAAGGAAGGCGATGTCCACCTCAACATCAGTTCGCCCGGGTGGGCCAAACACGCCTGGAGCAGCTTCTTCGCCCCCTGGAACGCGGGAGCGGAGATCCTGATTCACGACTATGCCCGCTTCAACGCAAAAGAGACGTTGAACGTGATCGTCGATCACGGGGTCACCACCCTGTGCGCTCCGCCAACGGTCTGGCGACTTCTCATTCTGGAAGATCTGACTGCTTATCCGGTCAAACTCCGCGAAGTCGTCAGCGCTGGCGAGCCGCTGAATCCGGAAGTGATTGAACGCGTTCGCTCAGCCTGGGGACTGACCATACGCGACGGCTACGGTCAAACGGAGACGACCGCACAGATTGGCAATACCCCTGGGCAGCTGTTGAAGCCGGGCTCGGTTGGACGACCACTGCCCGGATATGACGTGGCATTGTTGGATGCCGATGGCATCGAGTCGGAAGACGGCGAAATCGCATTGCGACTCGCTCCACGGCCAATAGGGTTGATGAACAGTTACCTGGGTGATACTCGGTCGTCCAACGCCGCACTGGGGAGCGACTATTATCGAACCAGCGACATGGCGTCACGCGATAGCGACGGATATTTCTGGTACGTCGGCCGCACCGATGATGTCTTCAAGAGTTCCGACTACCGTATCAGTCCATTCGAGCTGGAGAGCGTCTTGATCGAGCACCCTGCTGTCGCCGAGGCAGCCATCGTGCCAAGTCCTCATCCGACCCGTGGATCCGTGCCCAAGGCCTACGTCATCACCAAACCTGGTGTTGAGCCAAACGAGGAACTCGCAGCGCAGATTCTCAGCTTCTGCCGCGATCGGGTCGCGCCGTACAAGCGCATTCGCCGGCTGGAATTCGCGGAGCTGCCCAAGACCATATCCGGGAAGATCAGGCGCGTTCAGCTCCGAGCACAGGAAGTGCAGCGAAACGCCACATCGTCGCGCGGCGAAAACGAATTCTGGGAGGAAGATCTGCAGTTACGGTGATCACGCGTTCTGGTTCGATCGAGTGGGCAATTGCTATATTCATCGAACGGCACCGGTCACAACCAGCCGCGGCGACTGGCGATCATTACGGCCTCAACCCGGTTCTTGGCGTTGAGTCGCCGCAGTACGTCCTGCACGTAGCCTTTGACGGTATTCTCACTGAGAAATAGTCGATCGGCGATCTCCCGGTTCGAGAACCCCTGGCTCATCAGCTGCAGCACCGAAAATTGATGCGGCGAGAGGTTGTGGGATGGCTGATCTCCCGGCGACCGCAGGCGATCGACCACCGCCGCCGCCACACGAGGATCGATGACCGATTCGCCGCGTGCCACCGATTTCAGGCTCTTCTTCAAGTCGAAGTGGACGATGTCTTTCAGCACGTAGCCCGCGGCTCCCGCCATTAGACACTGGTAGACCAGGTGGTCATCGCCGAACGCGCTGAGGATCAAAATGCGTGCCTCCGGGACGCGCTCGGCAATAAGGCGGCACACTTCTCCACCGGAGAGGCTCGGCAGTCGCACGTCGAGCAGCACGACGTCGGGGCGTGTCGCCTCGACCGCCGCCAGACCGCTCGGGCCATCATCGGCCTCGCCCACCACTGCGAACTCGGGATCGCCATCCAGAATGTGCTTCAGGCCATTACGGACAATCTCGTGATCGTCGATCATCACGACTCGCAGCGCACCACTCATGATGAACTCCGCGTACCCAGCGTCGGGATCGACACGCGAATGACGAACCCGCCTTCGTCGCTGTTCTGCATCTCGAGTTGGCCACCGACCTCCTGCACGCGCCGCTCGATACCACGCAAACCAAAGTGGCCATGATCCGAACGAAAGCTATGTAGCGTCGATGCCGAGATTCCTCGTCCGCTATCCTGCACGACCAGCAGGGTACGCCGGGACTCGTAGGTGAGGCTGACCACAGCGACGTCCGCGCGCGAGTGCCGCTGTACGTTGGTCAAGGCTTCGATGACCACTCGGTGCAGCATGTCCTCAATGCGCTGTGGCAATCGGCGTGGGCGACCGGTGACAACCAGATCGATCTGCACCGTACTGGCGCCGTTGATCGCCCGAACCGTTTCCCTGATCTCATCCACCAGCGGCTCGCGCGTCGACTGCGTGTTCGCCAGGTCATAGACCGACGCCCGAATTTCCTCACCGCCGCGAGCGGCCAGGTCACGGATGCGTTCAAGCTGGTCGGAAACGTCCTCTCGCGGAAAGTGCTCGACGCACCAACTCGCCGTGATGCCAATCCCAAACATGATCTGGGCCACGCGATCGTGAAGCTCCTCGGCGATACGCGTCCGCTCTTGATCGATCATCGCCTGGATCTCGGCCTGATCGAGCCGCGCATGCAGCGATTGCAACGTAGCGATCATGGCCTGCTGCTCTTCATACAGTCGCGCATTCGCGATAGCGACAGCCACCTGATTGGCGAAGGTCGACATCAGCCGCTCGTGCCCGCTGTCGTAACCATCACGACGATTTGCCACCCCGATCATGCCGATGGTGCGGTTGCGAACGGTGAGTGGAACTCCAAGAAACGTGCGTACCGGCGGATGCCCACGCGGTGCGCCAACGTGAAGATCGTCTCCGGCCACGTCGTTCGATAGATTAGACCGGCCCTCGATGATCACCACGCCAAAAATCGTGCGGCGGATCGGGATTCGCCGGAAACGCTCCCAAAACTCCGGCCGGTCCGGCAAAAAGCCCTTGATGGCAGCCACGTCGAGGAACTTCGGATCGTCGATGAGCCCGACGAACCCGAATTCAGAGGCCGTGAGCTGCAGACAGTAATCAAGCGCGCGATCCATTACCTGGTTGAGTTTGCGCAAGCCGGCGATCTCCACCGACATGGCATAGAGGGAGTCGAGCTCGTCCAAGCGGCCCGCTGGTTCGATGTAGGGTTGCATGCCGGCTGCGTTCGTCAGCTCAGATTCGGTAGCCACGGGAGGACCAAAGCCGTTTCGCTTGGACGCCGCTGGGCGCTGTGCTGGTTTCGCGAATGGACCGAGTGTAGCACAGGGACGGGAAACGACCGCCGACCGCGACGGCAACGACAAGATCGCGGCAGCATACGGCGTCGTAGCATGCTAAGATGTCCACCGCGACTCCGTCCCGCCCGCCTTTCCGCGGCGGAGTCAGGTTCAGTTGGAGGCACTCTTGGCACTCATCGCGACGGCCCGTGGAAGAGCGCGCGGCCTCTTCTTCGGTTGGTGGATCGTCGTCGGCGCGATTGTCTTTCAGACATTGCAGACAGGCCTGCTACAGCAGGCGTACGGTACCTACGCGGTTTTGCTTCACAACCAATTTGGCTGGAGCAAAACGGTTCTCTCACTGGCCTATGCACTCCAGAGCGTCCAGACCGGTCTGCTGGGTCCGGTTCAGGGAGCACTGATCGACCGCTTCAGCCCGCGGCGGGTGATGCAAATTGGCGCGGTCATATTTGGGCTCGGCTTCATCGCCTTCAGCCGCGTGGACTCTCTGACCACCTTCTTCATCGTCTTCATGATCACTGCCCTCGGCGCCACCATGTCCGGGTTCATGACTGTCACTACGGTTGTGGTCAATTGGTTCGAACGACGCCGATCGCTCGCCATGGCTATGACGCAGTTGGGCTTGAGCGTTGCGGGGCTAATGGCCCCCGTGATTGCCTGGTCACTGACGACCAACGGCTGGCGCGCAACCGCGTTCGCGTCCGGCATGATCATCCTGTTTGTCGCGCTCCCGATGAGTCGGATAATGCATCGCACGCCGGAAGAGGTCGGACTGTTGCCCGATGGCGGTCCTCCGAAGACTGCATTGGCAGCGACCAAACCGAGAAAGGGGCCGGAACCGGCCGAGTTCACCGCGC
Source organism: uncultured Chloroflexia bacterium (assembly GCA_963782955.1). Taxonomy (GTDB): domain Bacteria; phylum Chloroflexota; class Chloroflexia; order Thermomicrobiales; family Thermomicrobiaceae; genus CALAGB01. The sequence goes on from CAWALJ010000008.1 coordinate 1,019,402, forward strand.
GCGAGGCGATGCGTACCCGCGCGTTCTGGTTCATATCGTTCGGTCATGGGTTGGCACTCTTTGTCGTCTCAGCAGTGACGGTCCACCTCGTGCTACACCTGGTCGACGATCTTGGATACACCGTTGGTGAAGCGGCGACCGTATTGGCCTTCATGACCACCGTCATGATCGTGGGTCGCATCGTCGGCGGCGTCCTCGGCGACCGGATCGACAAGCGCTACATTACCGCCACGGCAATGTTTGGCCATGCCTTCGGCTTGTTGATGCTGGCGTACGCCAACTCGACCTGGATGGTCGTCGTCTTCGCCATCGCCCACGGCATGGCTTGGGGAGTTCGCGGTCCGCTGATGCAGGCGATGCGGGCCGATTATTTCGGGCGGGCCTCGTTCGCCAAGGTCATGGGGTTTTCTTCAACCATCATCATGGTCGGCACGGTCGGTGGTCCACTGATCGCAGGGGTGATGGCCGATCACTTCGGCAACTACACCGTCGGGTTTACGATACTGTCAGGGTTTGCCCTGGTCGGCTCGATCTTCTTCTTGCTCTCCACGCGGCCAGAGCCACCTCCCCGTTTACGCCACCGCACCGCCGAACTCGGAGCGCCGGTAACTGGCGATTAGCCTGACAGATCGCCAATCCGAATCAGGCGAAGCCTCCCACCTGAGTGGCCGATGTCGGCCAGATATCCGATGCTTCGCGACCGTTCCGGCTCAGATTCCGCCAACAATTCTCATCGTTATGGTAGCTTCTCGGCACGCTGCGTGCGCCATGGCATAGCGGGCGGCAATGATTCGTCGCGCACCGTACGATCAACATCTGCCGTCCCACGCAAGACAGTTTGTCCGGCGGAACGGGCACGAGCATCGACATTTCAGTCTCGGGCCGATCTCCCTACCGGACATCCCAAGCCGCTGAATCACGTACGGCGACACGCTCGGTGAACGGAACGTCGTTCACCGCTGCTGGACTGATGCCTGAAAACCGTACAACCGCATTTGCTTCAAGGGAACCATGAAGGAAGTTGATCCCAATCAGGCGATTCCCGACGCGTGCTCCGAGCAGATTCTCCGAGTGCTTCAGCGCTGAAAAACCGAACGACGACCGAGTCCACTCGGTACATGCTGGTTCATCCAGGGAGGACCTCTATGCTCATACAGTCGCTCAGGCAGTACGGCGCGAGAATGCTCGTGGTGCTTGTCATCATCTTTTCGGCAACAGCCTGCACCTTTTCCAGCGGTGGTACGTCGAGAGGGCCAGTTGCCAGTGCTTCAACACGTAGCTCGACGACGAGCGTCGCGTTAGCAAGTGACAGCACGGCCAGTCCCACGGCATCGTCGATGGCCACACCGAGCAGTTCAAGTGCATCGGCCGCGAACATCCAGAACGGCTTTAGCCAGGTCGTTCAGGAGACCAAGCCCGCCGTTGTGCAGATCACGAATATGCAGGCGGCCCCGCAGCAATTCAATCAGCCGACCGTGCCCGCCGGTGTCGGCTCCGGCTTCATCTTCGACAATCAGGGTCACATCCTGACCAATAACCACGTGGTCGAGGGTGCGCAGAGCCTGAGAGTCTCACTGCCAGACGGCCGCTCTTTCAAGGCAAAGGTCGTTGGCCAGGATCCGCAGGATGACCTGGCAGTGCTACAGATCTCGGGCAACAATCTGCCGGTTGCGCAAATCGGCAATTCCAGCGAATTGAAGGTCGGAGACTGGGTTGTTGCGATCGGCAACGCTCTGGCTCTCAAGGGTGGCCCGACCGTTACCGCTGGCGTCGTGAGCGCCCTCGGACGTACCGTACAGGAACCCGCCAGTCAAAACAGCAACACTGCTGGCCCATTCCTGTTCAACGTCATCCAGACCGATGCGTCGATTAACCCGGGCAATTCGGGTGGACCGTTGGTCAATCTGAACGGTCAGGTCGTCGGTATCAACACGTTGGTCGCCACTCAGACCAGCTCTGGCACGTCGGTTCAGGGCATCGGCTTCGCCATCTCGATCGACACCGCCATGAATATCGCCAAGCAGTTGGTTCAGACCGGTCATGTTAACCATGCCTATATGGGGATCTCGTACGTGCCGCTGAACCCGGCCATCGCCGCGCAACTGAACATCAACCAGACCTCTGGCGTCGTGGTAATGCAGGTTCAGCAAGGCTCACCAGCCGCGCAAGCTGGATTGCAGCAGCGGGACATCATCACCAAGATCGATGGCAACGATCTCAACAGCGACTCGGCACTGGCGCAGGCGATCGCCAACAAGAAGCCAGGCGATACGATCACGCTTACCGTGCTGCGCAACGGCAATACCCAACAGATCAAGCTGAAGCTCGGCACCATGCCGAACTCCCAACAGCAGGCAACGCCGGTAGCGTCGCCAACGTCCTAGTTCACAACGCCAACGAATCGAGCAATGGAGCCCGCTCGCTGAAAGCGGGCTTCATGCTGTGCTGTGATCTACCGGGGTTGAACAGTCCCAACACATCGTGTCACGTCATGACGTAAAGCAGTACCTCGTGTGTCTGCCTTCCGTCACGCGCCCCATACTGCGAAAACCAGTGCATGGCTCGATGTCACAGCTCTCCAAGGAGTTGTCCGGCATCATGATCGAGCAAGGCGTTGACCAGACGACCGTCACCGAGCGCTGCGAGGATGAGGTCACGCTCGCGTCCTTCGACTGCCTCAGGATCAGCCCGCGAAAGCCAACCAACGACCCCGGCCAGCAATCTCAGCAGCGCCAGTACTACGTCCTCGCTCAGACAATCGACCCCATAATCCGGCACCCCGGCTGATTCCAGCACCGCCGCATGGCGTTCGAGCAACTCGGCTTCCGACGAGCGCCGGATCGCCGGCGCCAATGAGGTATAGATGAGCTGAGCAACGTCGATGACGGCTGGACCGTAGCTAACGGTCTGCCAATCGAGAATCACGGTCTGACGTCCGGGCTCGAATGCCGTGAACATCAGGTTATCCAGGTGAAGATCTCCGTGGATGATCGTCGATGGCAAACGATCGAGCCTGGACAGCACGGCGGCGTAGCGACCCTTCAGTTGCTCGATCAGCGCGATCATCTCGACGGACAGCGTCTCGCCCCAGCGCTCAAGAAAAGGCTCGACGAATTGTGAGTACCGCTGATCTCGACTCTCGAAGTCAGTCGCCCAACGTGGCAGCCAGGAGAACGAGGAGACGTTCTGCCACCAGCGTCCATGAAACGCGCCGATCTCGTCCAGCACCGCCGATACCTGATCGCTCGTGCAACCCGATAGCACGTCACCTGGAACCGCATCAACCAGATCCTCCAGCAACAGCACGACTGACCCATCATCGACGTTAGCCTCTGCGACGAGCGCACCAGGGGCAAGGCTCGGACACCTCGGAGCGATCTCACGGTAAAAACCAACCTCATGAGCACAACGCTCGACGTACCGTCGCTGCAGCTCAGGATTGACGCTCTGTGCCTGTCGGTAGATCGACATCGATTCGGGCTGTGCGCTCGGGAGCTTGGCCACTATCGTTCGCGGCAGAACGCAGCTTGACGACGCCCAGCCGATCCATAAGCGCGCGAGCAAGCCCGTCAGACCGAACCCCTGGCCAATCGGTTCGGCACGAACCGAATTGACGCGTGGCAGCGAAGGGTTCGACTGCTGCAAGACATTGGTCAGCCAGGCGGCATCAATTTCCAACAGCGACGTGGGAAGAGGCTGTGCGTCGCATCGGTCACCGTCCGTCAAATCGCGCTTCCTTCCGCGACGCACAGCTCTGCAACAAACGACCACTATAGCACGAACGGACGTGAGCTCAGCGGATCTACCGGTCGCCGCGCCCCTCTGCTAGTCTAGGGTGACGGTCAACGGGGAAGGGAGGGCGCATGGCGAATGATCTCGCGGCCTGGATGGCGGAACACGACGCCAGTCATCTCTGGGTGGTCTACACCGATTTCCATGGTCGCATGGCCGGAAGGGATATCCCTCGGAAACGCGTGTCGCGTGTAGCCGAGCGGGGCACGAACTTCGCCAAGGCCAACTTCAACTTCACCATTCGCGATGTGCAGGTGCCGCGCCCATTCTTTGGCGCCAATAGCGGCGACGTGCTGGCCGTTCCGGACGCAAACAGCGCCGTCCGCATCCCCTACGAGTCAGATTCCGCGATCGCCTTCGCCACACTGCACGACGAGGATGACAACGTGTGGCCAGGTTGCCCGCGCGCCGCGCTGAAGCGCGCCGTCGCCGCTCTGGCGGATGCGGGACTGACTGCCAGAGTCGCGTTTGAACCAGAGTTCTATCTGTTTCAGGAGAACGCAGTCGATCCGATCAGCCAGGCAGGCATGTACACCATTGACGGTCTGAGCGACGGCATGGAGTTCGTGCGTCGTCTCGCCGAAGTGCTGCCGGATATGGGCGTCGAACTCGAGCAGATTGGCAAGGAATACGGGCAGGGTCAGTATGAAGCGAATATCGCGCCAGATCGTCCGATCGAAGCCGCCGACGACCTCTATCTGCTCCGCATGGCGGTACGCGGAGTTGCCCGAAAGCTCGGCCAGCACGCCACGTTCATGCCCAAGATTTCGCCCGATGTAGCCGGTTCTGGACTACACATTCACTTGAGCCTGCAAGACGAGGGAACCGACGAAGATCGCACTGCCGACCAGATGCATCCGTCCGGTCTGAGCGCCACCGCTCGTGCATTCATGGCGGGCTGGCTGCAGCATGCGGAGGCACTCACGGCACTCGGATCCCCAACGCCGAATTCTTATAAGCGGCTTCAGCCCGCATCTTGGGCTCCGGCGCACATCTGTTGGGGTATTGGCAACCGTGCCGCGCTGGTGCGCGTGCCCGGGCCCGGTAGACGAGCGCGACTTGAGTTCCGCGCTGGCGACAACACCTCCAATCCATTCCTCTTCCTTGCTGGTCTGATCTGGGCCGGACTTGACGGCGTGCGGCGACAATTGGATCCCGGCGACCCAGTTAGCGCGGACGCGGGCCACTTGAGTGCCGAAGAGATCGCTCAACGCGGCATGCGGTTCTTGCCACGTGACGCCGGAACCGCTCTTGCCGCGCTGGAGCAGGATGAGACGCTCCGCGAAGGGCTCGGTCCATTGATTCACTCCGAGTTCCTTCGAGTAAAAGGAGTCGAACTTGCCAGCTACAACCTGCAGGTCAACGCATGGGAGCGCGCCGCCTATTTTGATGCCCCTTAGCGATCACGATGCCTCGAGAGGAGAGCTGATTGTTGACATCTCGTGACTGGTTGCGTGAGGAGATCAACGAGATCGAGCTACTCGATCACCACTGCCACGCGCCACTCAAGCTTGACGGCCCACTCGATCCGAACACGTTGCGCGCCGCTTTCACCGAGTCGACCGCTGCAACTGTGCAGCAGTCGGACGTTACCGGAACCTCCGGGTATCGATCCATGATCCGCTGGCTCGCCGGGCTACTTGGCTGCGATCCAACCGAGCTCGCAGTCCTCGAAGCCCGCGCTCGCCACGAACCAGCAGCCTACCATCGGCTGCTTGCCGACGACGCTCACCTGGGACCAATCTACAACGACTATCTGTTTCAGCAGGAGCGCTGCTACTCCTCGGAAGAGTGGGCCGAATTAGTTGGCCGCGAAGTACGCGGACTATTGCGCATCGAGACGCTGGCCGAACAGATGATCGGCCAGTACACGAACTGGGAAGATTTTCGTCCGGCGTTTGCCCGAGAACTTGTCGAGCGCCAGACAAACAATGGCGCGGGGTTCAAGAGCATCGCCGCCTATCGAACTGGGCTCGAGATTCATCCAGTCGACGCAGCAACGGCAAGTAGCGCGTTTGACATCTATCGCAGGGAGATCGAAGCGGCCGGCGGAGAGCGCGTGCGACTCGCCAACAAACCGCTGATCGATGCGCTCATTTGGGAAACCCTGGAAGTTGCCGCCGAGCTGAGACTTCCGCTGCAATTTCACGTGGCACTGGGTGACGATGACGTCTATCTGCCAACTTCGAATCCTGTGCTCTTGCGCGCGATCTTTCGCGAAACACGTTTCCAACCAGTGCCAATCGTCATGCTGCACTGCTACCCGTTCGTACGTGAGGCTGCCTATTTGAGCAGTATCTATCCGAACGCGTACATTGATCTCGGGCTGACCGTGCCACTGGCGGGCTCCAATTGCGCCGCGTTGATCGACGAGGCAATCGGAGTTGCTCCAGCCCACAAGATCCTGGCTTCGTCTGACGGACACGCTGTGCCTGAGTTCCAGTGGTTTGCGGCCCGACTGTGGCGGACCTCACTGGTCGAGGTGCTTGGTCGTATCGTCGGTCAGGATCTGATGACCATCGGTGAGGCGATTGAGACGGCGGCGATGATTCTGCACGCCAACAGCGAACAGCTGTACATAAACGCGGCATCCTGAGAAATCATGACGGGGAGTTGGAGAGCAAGATGACGGTAAACGCTGACGTTCTGAGCGAGCGTGTTCGACGCGCGCAGTTGCTGATGGAAGAGGCCGGAGTCGATCTGCTGATGATCGGTCCTTCCTCCGATTTCCGCTACCTGACGGGACACGTGCCGCATCTCAGCGAGCGCTTGACCGCCCTGATTCTGCCGTGGCGCGGTAAGGGCACCATCGTCGTGCCGCGTCTGGAAGCGCCACTGATCCAGGATTTGAGCGATCGATTCGAATTCGCGGTCTGGGACGAAACCGACAATCCGCTCGAGCGAGTGGCGGCGCTGGTTCAGGAAACGCACTCGGAGAGCGTCGGCGTCAACGATCAACTGTGGAGCGGTTTCCTGTTGCGCCTGCAGAAGACGCTGCCCAACACGACCTATGAACGAGGCAACGATGTCCTCTCCAAGCTGCGCGCCGTCAAGGACGAGGCCGAGCTGGCACTACTGCGGGAAGCGTCACGCCGCACCGATGCGGCGTGGGAAGAGTTCTGCGCGACCGAACGCTTGATCGGTCGCACCGAGCGTGAAGTCGGGGACCGACTGCAGGCAATTATGGCCAGTCACGGCATGCCGGACATCGCCTTCTGCATCGTCGCCAGTGGTCCGAACGGCGCATCACCTCATCACCACGTCAGCGATCGGGTCATTCAGGCGGGAGATCCGGTGGTGATGGACTTCGGTGGCATACACGAAGGCTACTATTCGGACATCACGCGCACACCGGTTGCGGGAGAGCCCCACCCGGAATTCGTCGAAATCTACAATGTGGTGCTGGAAGCGCAACAGGCAGCATTCGAAGCGATCAAACCCGGAGTTCCTTGCCAGGAGATCGACCGGGCGGCTCGAAGCGTCATCGCCGCACACGGGTACGGCGAACATTTCATCCATCGTCTGGGTCACGGAATTGGCCTGACCGGGCACGAAGACCCCTATCTCGTCGAAGGCAATACCGAGCCGATGCAGGCTGGCATGGTCTTCTCCGACGAGCCTGGCATCTACATCCCCGGTCGCTGGGGCGTGCGCATCGAAGACTCGGTTGCCGTGACGGAGAAAGGCGCCGAACGGCTCAACCACGTCACGCGTGAGTTGACCTCGCTCCCGTAGTCGTCCCGCGCTTATTCGTCCCCTCCTGAACCATCGGGCGCCTCGTTCACGAACGAGAGCGCCCGTTCCACTTCGGGCGGCAGAACCGGCAGGAGCGAGCGTGGGATTAAGAACGTCGAGAGATTGAATAGGTCGGTGAAGACCGTGTGGGAGCGGGCGGTCTGCGCCAGATAGTCGTGTCCAGATGATCCACCCGTGCCGATCTTGGCGCCAATCATCCGCTGCACCATCAGCGCGTGTCGCTGGCGCCAGGCGGTGAACATCTCGTCAATCTGAATCAGTGTGGTCAGGAGGCGGAATGGCTGCTGGAGAATCGGGCGGTCACGATAGAGGAGGATCAGGAGCGCGGCAAGCGTGGCGTCGAATGAGAGTCGCCACTCCCCAGCCTCGACGAAACGCGCGTGTGCTTCCGGATCGAACACCAGTGCGAAGCGTTCCCCCGTTCGCTCGACGTCCTCGAGCTGCTTGACGCGATCTTCTTCATCAAGCGCCGTGCTCATCCGCACGATGCGGCGATCCCGCTCGAGCATCTCATCGACTGACTCACGGAAGCTCCGCCAGAAGCGAAAGCTGCCAAAGTTGAGGAACGGCGTACGGGCCAACCAGCGATCGACCACGTCGAAGAGCGAACGCTCATCCTCCGATGCCTCGACTCGTGCCCGGTCGTCATCACTCAGGTTGCGCCAGTAATCGGCATGATGAAAGCGGATCCGCCGATCGTGCAACAGTCCAAGCTTGTTCTCAATGAGCCGGAACTGCACGCTCTGCGAGCCAGAGGCGGGCACGAGCAGATCGCGAAATTCGAGAAAGTCGAGTGGCGTCATCGTCTCCAGCACGGTGAAATGCTCGATAATTACCCGCTCGATCTCGACGATACGGTGGAGACGGGATACCGCTGTCCCAACGTTGCTCTCGTCGACATAGTCCTTTCCGAGCAAGTCGAGCACCGAATCCAGGTCGTGCAAGATCTGCTTGAACCAGAGCTCGAACGCCTGATGCACCACGATGAACAGCATCTCGTCATGCACCTCGCTGAGCTTCGTCTGACTGGATAGCAGGCGATCGAGCTGCAGGTAATTGCCGTAATAGACTGGTGTCCTCTTCTGGTCCACGAATTGCCTCCGTACGCGTTTGTGCGCGATCTCGCCTGTCTCCAGGATTCTGCTTCTCATTAGGGCGGGAATCATCGCTGGTTCCCGGCGTTTAGACCGGTACAGTCATCTCCCGTATGATGACAGAAATTGACGCCGTCGACCGGTTAAGCACCGATCGTTATCAGAGGTGGGGTTCACATGACTGTTGATGCGAACACTCGCGCGTTTATTCATCAGATGAATCACGCTCGTCAGATACGTCAGTACCATCCGGATCCTGTGCCGGAAGAATTGATCCAGGAACTGCTCCAGATTGCACGCTGGACGGGAAGTTCGCGCAACACGCAACCGTGGCATTTCGTGGTGGTCAACGACAAAGAGATCCTGGGTCAGCTGAGTCAACTGCGTACCCCGATCAATTGGGTGGCGGACGCCCCGTTAGGCATCGCGATTGTGCTGGAAGGGAAGGGTGGCACGGCTAGCGAGGCCTACGACGAGGGTCGCGTGACCGAACGGCTGATGATCGGGGCGCGGGTTCTCGGACTTGGAAGCGGCGTTGCCTGGTTCCTCGAGGAGGAGCGAGAGGCAGAGGCCAAACGCATCCTCGGCGTGCCGAGCGAGCGCACGCTCAGATCGATCGTGGCCATCGGATTCCCAATCACGTCAAAGGATCCTCGGCCGAATCCGTCACGCGGCGGGCGCAAACCGCTTGACGAGATCGTCAGCTACAACCACATGGGCTAATCGAGACGTCGATCATTCACCTGGAGCAGGATCTGGTGCCGAAGAGACTGGACTGATTGGCTCGATAATGGCAGGCTGCGGGGAGGGGGCGTGAACCGCCTCTTCCTCGCCCTGGTAGCGCCAGAGACTCCGGGCCCAGCCAAGCGAACTCGCGGCCATCAACATGCATGCTCCGCCGCCAAAGACCATCGCGCCGCGCGGTCCAACCAGGCTGGCAACCAACCCGCTCTGAAAGTCACCAAGCCGCGGACCACCCGCGGAGAAAATGCCGGCAACCGCACCGATGCGCCCTCGGAACCCATCAGGCGTCGCCAGCTGCCGCACCGTGTGGCGCATGACGCGGCTCACCTCATCGACTCCGCCCGCCAGGCTGAGTAGCACCAACGCCACGATGAAGGACTGAGACAGGCCAAACATGCCGAGCGCCAACCCGTAACAGCCGATCGCGATTGCCACCACGCGACCCGGATGCTTCGGCGTTGGGACCATGGTGAACAGGGCCGCACCCACCACCGCTCCGGCACTGGGTGCGGAGTAGAGTACGCCAAGGCCCTTCGGTCCGATCTCCAGTACCGTCTTGGCAAAGACAGGAAGCAGACCAAGCGTCGAGGCCAGCAGCGTCGCCATGAAGTCGATGATCATCAACTGCCACAGGATCGATCGTTCGCGCAAGAACTGCAGACCGTCGACCAGTGCGGCGAGTCCGCGTCGCTGCACGACTGGCACCGGTGGATGTTCTCGCATAGCAATCAGGGCGGCGACCACCGCCATGAACGAAGCGGCGTCGATGAAGAAGGCGGTCGAGGTGCCCAGCGCCGCCAGCACCAATCCGCCCACCGCCGGACCGAAGACTGCCGCCGTGTCCTGGGCCAGCACGTTGATGGTCAACGCATTGGCCAGTCGATCTCGCGGCACCAGCGCGGGAATGATCGCCTGGCGCGTCGGTCCATCGAAGGCCGAGGCAGCGGCAGTCACCACGGCGAAACCGTAGAGTACGGCCAGATTAGCCATTCCGAGCGAGACGAAGATCGCCAGCAGCGCCGAGAAGGACGCCAACACGCTTTGCGACACGAGTAACAGGCGACGGCGGTCAACCTGATCCGCCAGCGTGCCACCGAACATCGACAGCAGAATGATCGGCACCGCACGAGCCAGCCCGACCACACCGAGCGCGGCGGCTGATCCAGTCAGGGTATAGACCAACCAGGCGAGCGCGACCGTCTGAATCTGCGTTCCGAGAATTGAAACGAATTGACCGAACCAGATAAGCCGGAAGTCGCGGTAGCGCAGCGAACCTACGGCGGTCGGGAGGTTCATGCGGATTGCCAATCAGATGATCCGGCTGTCATCGCCAGTCGGTATGCAGACATTTTCCAGGTACATTCCGAAACAGCCGCGTCGCGCCAGAGTTGCAAACCCGGCAATGATACCAACCTATTGACGCTCAATGCTTCTTGAGGGCAAAACTGAGGTCCCTGACCACGCTGCGCGCGTAGCCAGACGATCGTCTCGGCGATGTCCTTGCCCGCGCGGCGCTTGAGATACGTCAAACGACGTGTCACATGCCGGAACTGACCGATACTCGCGAGGCGACAACACTCGACATCGATAGATTCCTTGCATCTCAGTATGGTGATAACAAGATTTTGTAATCGGCGTGTTAGACCATCTATTCTTGACGACTTCGCAACCGCGTGATAGATGGTTTATGATCTTTGATCGGGAACCAGCGTGATACCTCGCCGAGAATATGGGTACGGGACGCCCGTGGGCTTGAGGTATCTGGATCCGGAGATCGCGAAAGGAGGAAACCCGCCTACCGTTTATTTTGTAAGCGGAGGTTCGGTCTGTCGAGCGCTACTGATCAGCGCACCTTTGCCGGGCGCCGGCCGATCGAGATTGAAATCGCGTGATTCGCTATGCGTGACCAGCATTCGTACGAGCAGCCGTGACAGACAGGGGCTGCATCCCTCGGTGGACGTATCCGTACAGCTGAAGAAGCGACCGTGGGATTGGCTGGATGACCAGTCGATCCATCAGTTTCGAATCGAGGAGGAGCGAGATCATGACAGACAAAGGTCAGACCATCGATGACCTGGTCGATCGAGTGCGAAGCGGCAAAATGACTCGGCGCTCACTGGTGCGCCGTGCTGCCATCATGGGCCTGAGTGCTCCGGCAATTGGTGCGCTGCTGGCTGCGTGCGGCAGCAGTTCCAACACTCCGGCCGCGACTACCGCGGCGACCACGGCATCCACCACTCAAGCTACGACGGCCGCTGGTGGAGCGAGTCCGGCAGCAACGACGGCCGCCACGACTGCATCCGCTGCGACGGCGACCACCGCGTCCGCCTCGCCAACGACGGCGTCGACCGGTAGCCAGTTCGCCATCGAGCCGGCCAAGCACAAGGGCGGCCAGGTCGTCGAAGGCACATTTGCCGATGCCAAGACGGTCTGCTCGATTCTCTCCACCGATACCTCGTCGAACGAGTGCATCAACATGATGTTCAACGCCGTCATGCGGGTGGACCCAAGCAACGCGTCCCCAATTGGCGACCTGGCGACGAAGTTCGACATTTCCAGTGACGGCATCACCTACACCTTCAATCTGCGTGACGGCGTCAACTGGCAGGACGGCCAGGCGTTCAGCGCTCAGGACGTCAAGTTCACCTACGACCTGGCCATGAATCCGAAGACCAACTCGCCGCGCACGTCCGAGTTGACCGACCGCGTGGACACGATTGAGGCCACCGACGATAAGACCGTTACGGTCAAGCTCAAGAAGCCGAACGCGGCCTTCCTGGTCAGCAACATGGTTTACGCGATCATTCCGCAGCACGTGCTGAAGGACGTTGCTCCGGATGCGCTGGCGCAGGACCCGTTCTCGACCGGCAAGAAGGGCCGCACTATCGGCACCGGACCTTTCCAGTTCGAAGAGTGGGTCAAGAACGATCACATGACCATGGTCAAGTTCGATGGCTACTGGAACGGCGCGCCGAATCTCGACAAGTACATCTACAAGATCGTGCCTGATCAGAACGCACTGGTACAGCAGTTGAAAACCGGTGAGGTCGACTACGGCACCATTCCGGAGTCGTCAGTCCAGGAGATGAGCAGCCGTAACGACGTGAAGGTCGTGCAATACGACACCTTCAGCTTCACCTTCTTCTCCTACCAGCTCGACCCCGCAAAGACCACCCTCTTCCAGGACAAAGAGGTGCGCCAGGCGCTGATGTACGCGCTCGACCGCGAGGCCATGATCAAGGCGATCCGCTTTGGAATCGGCAAGGTCGCAGTGGGCACGATGCCGGTCCCGTCCTGGGCTTACAACCCGGATGGCATCACCAACAAGTACCCATACGATGTGAACAAGGCGAACTCCCTGTTGGATAGCGCGGGTTGGACGAAGGGCTCGGACGGCATTCGCGCGAAGGGCGGCAAGAAGCTGCAGTTCGACATGTACACCAACTCCGGCAACAACGTTCGTGAGCAGTACCTGACCGTCATGCAGCAGCAGTGGAAAAAGGTCGGCGTCGACATGACTCCCAAGACCGAGGAGTGGAACGCCTTCCTGAACCGAATCACCGGCACCAAGGACTTCGAGGTCTTCCTGGTTGGTTTCAGTTGGGGCGTTGACCCGGATCAGACGACCATGTGGGCCACGGATTCCTACACCGGCGGCTTCAACATGAACAAGTACTCGAATCCGAAGGTTGATGATCTGCTGCAGCAGGGCCTTGCGACTACGGATCACACCAAGCGCAAGGACATCTACACCCAGATGCAGAACATCATCATGGATGACATCCCGAGCCCGATCACCGACTTCCCGAAGGGGATTTACAGCGTCAACAATCGTGTGCACAACGTCTTCCCGAACGCGGTTGATCTGCCATTCAACCCAGAGCAGTGGTGGGTCGACGCGTAGTTCGTGTTGGTTGTGCGTTTCTTGACAGCAGGGAATGGGCGCGACCACGCCCATTCCCGCTCGTGCTCATTGGCCAAAGTCGGGCTCGCAGCACGCAGGCCGCATGCTCCGCATCGTTAGAAGGGAACCGTGATGGGGCGCTTTGTGCTCCGCCGAGTCTTGCAGATCATCCCGCTCATCATCGGCATCACCATCGTCACGTTCGCGCTGGCGAATCTCGTGCCTGGCTCTCCTATCTCAAGTTTGGAGCTTAACCCAGACATTAGACCACAGGACCTCGCCCGCATCCGACACAGCCTCGGTCTCGACCAACCGGTCTACATTCGCTATTTCCAGTGGTTTTCGCACGTGATACGTGGCGACCTCGGGTTATCACTGGTCACCTATCAACCGGTGTCTCAGCTGATCCTGCAGAAACTCCCGAACACGCTGCTGCTGACGGGAGCCGCGCTGCTGCTGTCGTTGTTATTTTCGATACCCATCGGCGTGTACGCCGCGACACGCCGGAACACCATCTTCGATCACATCACCACGGTCGGAGCCGTTGGGGGCGTGGCGGTCCCAACGTTTTGGCTCGGCCTGATGATGATCATCTTCTTCTCGGTGAAGTTCCGTGACTGGGGCTTGCCATCCTTACCATCGGGGAATGTACACACACTCGGTCAAAGCGGCCTCCTCGACTTGCTGAAGCACTTATTGATGCCAGCCTTTGTGCTGGCCTTCGTGCAGACCGCTGCCTGGACCCGCTATATTCGCTCGCAGATGATCGAGGTGTTGCGCATGGACTACGTGCGCACCGCGCAATCGAAAGGTTTGCGAGACAATCGTGTCATCTTCGGGCATGCGCTGCGTAACGCCATCTTGCCGCTGGTGACGTTGCTCGCGCTCGACATCCCGAATCTCTTCAGCGGCGCGGTGGTCATCGAGCAGATCTTCACCTGGAACGGCATTGGCAGGTTGATCTACAACTCCGCGACTCAACGTGACTACACCACGGTAATGGGATGCGTGCTGATGGTGGCCACATTAACGGTCGTCGCAAACCTGCTGGCTGACATCGCTTACGGTGTCCTCGATCCGCGTATTCGGTACGAGTAAGGAACCAGGAGAAAAATCATGGCCGACGTGAATGCCAAACATGACAGTATCCTGGCTCCAGACAGCGCCTCGCAGCGCTTTGCCGAAGCGGGCGACCTGAGCCGTGCCGCCAGACGTCAGCCGGAAAGCTACCTGCAACAATCCTGGCGACGGTTTCAGCACAACCGTCTTGCCGTCGTCGCGCTGTTCATGACCGTAGTGATCCTGTGCTTCAGTTTCGGCGCACCGCTGATCTCTCACTTCATCACCCACAAGGGCTACGCCGATCAGTCGTTGCTCGATCGGTTCACCAAGCCGTTCAGTCCGGGTTACATCCTGGGGGCCGACAACCTTGGCCGTGACGTGCTTACACGTCTTGCCTATGGTGGTCGAGTCTCGATGATGGTATCGATTCTGGCCACGCTGAGTGCCTTCGTGATCGGCGGCACTTTGGGCTCGGTAGCAGGCTATTACGGCAAGTGGATCGATTCGATCATCATGCGATTCGTCGACGTGATGCTCTCGATCCCGGCGCTGTTCCTGCTCATCTTCATCAACACGCTCTTCAGTGTCGGTGCAGTGGTACTGGCACTGGTCATCGCTTCGGTGAGTTGGATGGGCCTGTCACGTCTGATTCGCGGTGAGATCATGACGCTACGCACGCGCGACTATGTCGAAGCCGCGCGCGTGGTCGGTGCAACCGACACGCGTATCATCGCGCGTCACATGCTGCCCAACGTGATCCCCCTGGTTATCGTCTGGTCGACTCTGGCCGTGCCGGTCTTCATCATCGTCGAGGCATCTCTGAGCTACCTCGGTCTTGGCGTGCAGGTGCCGACACCATCGTGGGGCAACATGCTGACCGACGCGCAGTCATACATGACCCACTCCTGGACACTGGCGGTGATCCCAGGCGTGATGATCTTTTTGACGGTGCTTTCGATCAACCTGCTCGGCAACGGACTGCGCGACGCGCTCGACCCGCGCCTCTCGGATTAGAAATCCTTCGCGGGAGCACGCGAGTTGCTCTCGTACATCATGCGACACGGTTTCGAATGGTGGGGGCGCACTGCAGTGCGCCCCCACCATTTCGTTCCCGCTTCTTACCGCCCGGTTCGCGCGTCAATCACTTTGCGTTCGGAAGACCCAGCCACTGACAGAACCAATCGATACCCCGCTGATACATGTCGCGCCGGTGGGCTTCCTCACGAATGGGATGGCCTTCTCGCGGGTAGATCACGCACTCGGTCGGCACGCCCCGATCTCGCAGCACTCGGAACATCTCCTGCGCCTGTCCTACCGGACAGATCAGATCCCGTTCCCCATGCAGGAACATGGTCGGCGTGGTCACATGGTTGGCCGAGTAGATCGGCGAGAATTTGATGTACGGGCCTTCCAGATCATACGGATCAGCATTGTAGAAGACCTCGTCAAACGCGGGGATATCGCTGGTGCCGTGGAAGGAGACCCAGTTGGTGATGCTGGCACCGGCGATTGCGGCCTTGAAGCGGTCAGTCTGCGTCACCACCCACGCGGTGAGGTAGCCACCATAGCTCCAACCAGTGACGCCGAGTCGCTCAGGATCGGCAATTCCCGCGTTCACGCAATCGTCGACTCCTGCCAGAATGTCCTGTAGGTCGGCTCCCCCCATATCTCGCTGGTTAGCCTCGGCGAAGCGTAGCCCCCAACCGGCGCTGCCGCGGGCGTTTGGAAAGAAGATGGCAACCCCCCGGCGTAGCAGCTCGGGCACCCAGACTACGGTGCCACGTTCAGGAAAGCTATAGCCAGAGGTGCCAGTCGGTCCTCCGTGGATGATCGTTACCATCGGAGCCGGTCGATCGTCCGGTGCGCCGGTCGGGCGTATCAGCAATCCCTGGATCTCCTCGCCATCGGACGCCCGCCAGGTTCGCGTCTCGAGACGCCCCGGGATCCGATCCACGAAGGCGTCGTTGTGATGCGTCAACTGGCGCCATTCTACGTCCGCTCCGACGCGTCCCAACCACACCTCCACCGGTTGGTTGAATGCGGCCTGCGTGCTCGCGACCACCCCCGTGCTGCTCGATGCCGATACCCCATAGCTGGCGAAATTTCGCTCCTCGCGCCACAGAGTCTCGGCCGAGCCGTCCAACGTGACCTGGCTGATCCCCGCCGCTCCACGTTCGAGCGTCGCAGTCAGCAGCGAGCGGCTCTCCGGCTCCCAGTGGACGGTGAGATGAGATCGAAGATCGTTCCCGGGGAGGTGTCGCACCTCGTGACCGTCGGCTGAAACCAGCAAAACATCTCCGCCGGTCATGCCCGGATCGCTCCAGACGCTGGAGGTGAGCGCAATCCACCGTCCGTCTGGCGACCAGGCTGGCCGCGCGATCTGGCGTTCTGGTTCGTGCAAGCTCGTCGCCTCACCCGATTTGACATCGATGCGGGAAAGACGCGAACGATACCAGTCCCACCGAAGCGGCTTGCCACTGGTGATCGCGGCGATCGCTGTGCCGTCCGGCGACCAGCAAAACTCCCAGATGTGGACCTCGCCGCGCGTGACCTGACGAGCTTCGCCCGTAGAAACGTCAATAATCCAGATACGACCATAGCGCAGCCGGTCCTCGTACAGGATCTCGTCGAATCCTTTTTCGCGCGCTGGCATCGCATCTCGGACCACCGCCGCGATCGACAAACCATCCGGCGACCAGCTGTAGTCGCTCACTCCTCCGTCAAAGTCAGTCAGCGCGGTCGGCTCGCCCAGATCGTGGTGCAGCAGGTAGAGCTGCCCCGTTCCGCGCTGCTGGCGATCCGATCGAAACGCCAGCATTCGCCCATCTGGCGACCAGCGAGGCAGATCGTCGCTTCCCGGTCCCTGAGTCACCTGACGGTCGTTCTCGCCGGTCGCGGCAACAGTCCAGATGCGACTGGAGGCAGAGGATTCGCCAACCTCCAGCGCCGCCTCGGCCACGACATAGGCGACACGTTCGCCGTCAGGCGCGACCTGGGGATCGCTGATCGATTTGATGTTAAGCAAGTCGTCAATTGTGAGGTGATTAGACATAATTACCGACTTCCATTTCACTCGTACGTGGGATCGCAGCCACGATAATTCGGCGCAGGGGAGCCACGCTGGTCAGTTCAGCACAGGAGAGAGACGCTGTCCAGAGCCCAGTCGACTTCCGAACAGTCGTGCTTGCGCAAAGTTAATAGTAGGACGTAGACTGGAGTGGCGAAGCCTTCGACACAGCCTCTATTAAGGAAAGGCGTGGATGAACGCGGCTCACTTGTTTCCTCCTGGGACTCGCGGGCGAGCAGCCCTTTACGGCGTAGCCGCCGCAACCGCAACCACGTTGCTTATCGGAATACCCACCGTCCTCATTCCAAACCCGATCTTCGATCGCATGGTGCCGGTGCGCCCGCAAGACTATGCCTTCCTGGCGATTACCGCGCTGATGACCGGTTTGCTGGCCGCGAGCTATGCTCTTCCTGCCGTCTGCTCGTTGCAGGACGGGAAGATGGCCGCGGGCGGGTTCCTGTCGTTCCTGGCGGTCGGCTGCCCGGTCTGCAACAAGGTGGTTGTGCTGGCAATCGGCGCGAGTGGAGCGATGAATTACTTTCAGCCTCTTCAGCCGCTCCTGTGGGTAGCGTCAACGCTCCTGCTCGGCTATGCGATCTGGATTCGCCTGCGGTCGGTCCGCACGGCGCTCGTCCCGATCGCGGCGCCCGAATTGCGGCAGTCATCAGAGATCTAACGGCGCGGCCCCTCGCGCTGACAACGAAAAGGATGATGCGTTGAGCAAAGAACTGCGCGGGTCGATTGTCCCGCTGGTCACCCCCTTCCGCAACGGAGAGTTCGACGAGCCGTCATTCAAGGATCTGATCGAGTGGCAGATCGAAAGCGGCAGTCACGGAATATCGATTACCGGCTCGACGGGTGAGCCCTCGTCGCTCTCGCTCGACGAACGAGAGCACGTTATCGAGACGACGGTTAAGGCGGTTCGCGGGCGCGTGCCGATCGTGGCGGGTACCGGTACGAACAACATCGACGAGACGATTCGTCTGACAAGATTCGCCGAGAAAGTGGGCGCCGACGCCTCCTTGATGATGGTGCCGTATTACAACCGCCCCAGCCAGGAAGGGCTCTACCAGTACTTCACCTCGATCGCCGAACAGGTGTCGCTTCCCATCATCATCTACAACATCCCGGGACGCACAGCAGTCAACCTGGAACCGGAGACGGCGGCGCGCATCCTCAAGGCACGCCGCAACGTCATCGGAGTCAAGGAGGCGAACAAAGACTTCGAGCAGGTCACCAAGCTGTTCGATCGCTGTGGACGAGATGTTATGGTCTATTCCGGCATCGAAGCCCTCTGCTTCCCTCTGCTGGCGCTGGGCGGCGCAGGGTACATCAGTGCGACCGGCAACGTCATGCCGCGACAATCTGCCGAGCTTTACAACCTGACCGCTGCGGGGAAATGGCTCGAGGCGCGTGACCTACACCACGAGATGTTCGCCATGAATGAGGCGCTGTTCTTCGAGACCAACCCGGGCCCGGTCAAATTCGTGCTCGGCCTGATGGGCAAGATCCAGCCCGAGTTGCGACTGCCGTTGGTTCTTCCGTCTGAAGCGAACCAGAAGAAGCTACGCGCGGTAACGGAGCGCTACGGATTAATCCCAGCCGGGGCTGCGGCCGCCGGGAATGGAGACGCTTGATGCGAACAGCACGATTTGTCGCGCACGGTCGAATTCACACGGGTGAGGTGGTCGAAGATCGCGTCGTCGACGAGGCTGGTCGCAGCTATCCACAGTCCGAAATCACCTGGCTACCGCCCGTGACACCGACCAAGGTTGTCGGGCTGGTACTGAACTACGCCGATCACGCCAAAGAGCTTGGACTCGAGACGCCGACCGCCCCGGTCCTCTTCTTCAAGCCGCTCACGTCTCTGATCGGTCATGGCGCCGAGATCATTCGCCCCAAGGGGGCGGAGAAGATGCACTACGAGGTGGAGCTTGGCGTCGTAATTGGTCGCCGTTGCCGCAAGGTAAAAGCGATCGACGCCCACGAGGTGATCCGCGGCTACACTGTCGGCAACGACGTAACCGTGCGCGATTACATCACCAACTACTACCGCCCGCCGGTCAAGGCCAAGGGCTACGACACGTTCGGGCCACTCGGCCCGTGGGTAGTCGAGGATGAAGGCATCGACCCAGACAACGTGCAGCTTCGTGCATACGTCAACGGTGAGCTACGGCAGGAGGGGCACACCTCGAACCTGATCTTCAAGGTGGCGCCGATCATCGAGTACATCAGTGAATTCATGACGCTCGAACAGGATGACGTCATCCTGACCGGCACGCCGGAAGGCATTTCATTCATTCAACCAGGCGACGTACTGAGGGTGGAAGCGGTCGGCGTCGGGGCACTCGAAAATCGCGTGGTCGCCGAGGAAGATCTGCCGACCGAGCGCTGAGCGAAAAGCGCAGGTTCTCGCAACAACGCGGCACTTGGACTGATTGACGGCCGCCGTCGTCTCGGCGAATACAGCGGCCATGACATACGGAGGAGAGGGACGCATGGGCGCTCGAAATGGGGAAGCGTATCTACAGGGGCTGCGCGAGCACCCACGCGAGGTCTGGATCCATGGCGAGCGCGTCCTGGGCGACATCGCGCAGCATCCAGCGTTCCGCAATGTGACGCGCAGCTTGGCTGCACTCTACGACATGCAGTGCGATCCCAACCTGCGCGATGACATGACCTACGTCTCACCAACCAGCGGAGACCGGGTCGGACTTTCGTTCATCCAGCCGCGGACTCACCAGGATCTTGCCAGGCGCACGGCCATGATGAAGCATTGGTCGGACTTTTCCGGCGGCATGATGGGCCGCACGCCTGATTACCTCAATACTGGACTCGCCGCGTTCGCGGCGGCGGCGAGCTATTTCAGCCAGGGCGATCCACGCCATGGACCGAACATTCAGCACTACTACGAGCACGTTCGCGAGAACGACCTGTGCATGACCCACACGCTGATCACCCCGCAAGTGAACCGAGCCGTCGGCCCTGGGCAGCAGGTCGATCCCTACATCGTGGCCCGTGTGGTCAAAGAGACCGACGCCGGGCTGGTTATTCGGGGCGCGCGCATGCTGGCAACGTTGGGGCCAATTGCCGACGAGATCGAAGTCTTCCCCTCAACGGTGCTGCGTGGCTCGGATGACGACATACCGTACGCCTTCGCCTTCTCGATTCCAGTCGATAGCCCTGGTTTGAAGTTCATCTGCCGCGAGTCGTTCGATTACGGCCGCTCCGCCTTCGACCATCCACTCGGCTCCCGCTTCGAAGAGATGGACGCGGTGGTCGTCTTCGAGGACGTGCTCGTTCCATGGGAGCGGGTCTTCATCTATGGCGACATGCGCCTCTGCAACGGCGTCTTCGCGGAGACCAACGCGGTCGTGCACATGGCGAATCAGGTGATCGTCAAGGACCTGGCCAAGGCAGAGTTCGTCTTTGGCGTCGCGGCCATGATTGGTGACCGCATCGGCATCGACGGATTCCAGCACGTGCAGGAGAAGCTCTCGGAGATCATCATCGACATCGAGGCCATGCGTGCCTTCTTGCGAGCCAGTGAGGCCGACGCCAATGTTGACGCATGGGGCATGATGACCCCTGCCTTCGCCCCGCTCAACGCGGCGCGCAACATGTTCCCCAAGCTCTACCCGCGCATGATCGAAATTCTGCAACTGCTGGGTGCCAGCGGATTGATGGCCATCCCGACCGAAGCGGATACGCACAGCCCGATCGGGCCGATGATCGACAAGTACCTGCAGGGCCGGAACACCGATGCTTACAACCGAGTCAAGCTCTTCCGACTGGCCTGGGATATCGCGCTCAGCGCGTTCGGCTCGCGTCAGGTGCTCTACGAGCGCTTCTTCTTCGGCGACCCGGTGCGCATGGCGAGCGCGCTCTACACCAGCTACGACAAGGAGCCGTACAAGCGGCGAGTCAAGGAGTTTCTGGATCGACCAGGACACGGCAAGTAGTCAGCACGCGATCGCCGCGTGACTGTGAAGATGACGCAGGCTGGCGGGCAATCCGGAGCGAGTTGTATGCCAGCCAGGTAACTAGCAGGTGAAGTGGAGCGACGGACCATGACCGCCCCGAAGCAAAATCTCCCGTTCAACATTCTCAAGACTGGTCACGTCGAGATCCGAGTCACCGACCTCGAACGTGCCCGCGAGTACTACGTCGATCTGCTGGGGCTCATCGAGACCGAGCGCATCGGCGATCGCATTTACCTGCGTTGCATCGAGGATTGGGAACATCACAGCCTGATTCTGCACAAGGCCGAATCGCCTGGCGTTTCGCACATCGGCTATCGTGTGGAAGACAACGACGACCTCGAAGCGCTCTTCAAACTGGCTCGTGACCGGAATCTACCGGCTCGCTGGATCGAACCGGACGAGGAGGCGGGGCAAGGGAAGGCTCTGCGCATCCAGGATCCGATGGGGTTCCCGGTCGAGTTCTACCACGACGTGCAGCGTGTCGAACGCATGCTGCAAATGTTTCATCTCCATCGCGGTCCCAACATCATGCGGATCGACCACGTCAACCTGCACGTGCCGGACGTATCCGCGGCCGAGAAGTGGTATCGCGATGACCTGGGGTTCCGGCGCTCGGAGTTCACCGAGACCGAAGAGGACCATCCTCGCGTCTGGGCCACCTGGCTGCATCGGAAGCAAAACGTGCATGACGTCGCGCTGATGACCGGTCCCGGTCCTCGACTGCACCACGTTGGCTTCTGGACGCAGGAGCCAGGCAATGTACTTCGCGCTGCCGACATTTTGTCGGCGTCCGGCTACGAACAGAGTTTGGAACGCGGACCGGGCAGGCACGGAATATCCAATGCAATGTTCCTGTACATTCGCGATCCGGATGGCAATCGGATTGAGCTCTACACCAGCGACTACCTGATTCCCGATCCGGATTTCGAGCCGATCCGCTGGCGCTTGAACGATCCCAAACGACAGACGTATTGGGGACAGCCAGCGCCGCAGAGTTGGTTCAACGACTCCTCATTGGTCGAGGACTTCTCCGGTGAGGGGCTAGTGGAGCTGACATCTCCGGATATGGCTGATCGGCCAACCTTTATCGGCCACTGACGGGCTGATCGAGAAGGACTCTGGTAGAGGCTGGCGCGCTGCCGGGTGAATGTGTCAGCCTAGCCAATTCCGGGGAGTTTCATCATGCCCGACATCGCCAACCAATCTCACCGCATTCTTCACGAGGGCCACCCGGCCACCCGGCAGCGCACGCCAAGTTCAATCGTCTTCAAGCAAGCCAACGTCTTCGTGATTTCGGCGCCGGACGGTGAGGTCGAACCGGAGTCCGAGCAAGGACTCTACTTCCACGACACACGCTACCTCTGCGAGCATCGCCTGCGCGTGAACGGCAAGCGGCTCGTTTCCCTCCTGTCGGCACCGCGCGATCTGGGCGGCTGTGTCCTTCAGCTCACCAATCCCGACTTTCACGACGACAAGTGGCGGGGTCGCGATCAAGAAGGAGTCTCTCGGTATTCGCTGCGATCGTTGGATTGACAACGAGTTCACCGAAACGATTACCATCGACAACTACCTGTCACAGCCGGTGGATCTGACTGTGACGCTCAGCTACCGGGCGGACTTCATCGACATGTTCGAGGTGCGTGGCGCGACGGCTGCGAAACGAGGCACGCTTCACGATCCTCACTGGGAGGGAGATGCGCTCACGCTGCGCTACGACGGCGCCGATGGCCATCAGCGACAGTCCACCATTCACTTCACGCCGGTCCCCGACAAGCACCGACAGCACACGGCCACCTTCAGCGTATCAATCGAGCCGCGTAACACCTGGCAAATGCGCGCCACCCTCGAGATGCTCGATGTCAATGACACGGGACTTGAGATTACCCCATCAACCCGAGACGGAATGATGCAGGAGTCCATCGGCCATGCTCAGCGCGGAGCGCTCGGCACCGGCACGCACATCGAGACCGACAATCGCGTCTTCAACGCGGTGCTGACGAGATCGTTGCTCGATCTCCACATGCTCGCCATGAACCAATACGGCCAACGATTTTTTGCCGCGGGCATTCCCTGGTTTGTGGCCCTGTTCGGCCGCGACAGCCTGGTTACCGCCCTGCAGGTGGCCGCGTTCGAGCCGGAAATCGCGAAGCATACGTTGCGGGTGCTCGCGCAATACCAGGGGACAAGAGTCGACCACTGGCGCGACGAGCAGCCTGGCAAGATCTTGCACGAGTTTCGCGTGGGCGAGATGGCGAACCTGAATGAAATCCCACAGACACCGTATTACGGCAGTGTCGATAGCACCTTGAAGTTCCTCATCCTGCTCGGTGTCTACTGCGATTGGTCCGGCAGCCTGGACCTGTTTCACGAACTCAAGCACAACGTCGACACTGCGCTGAAGTGGATCGATGAATATGGTGACAGCGACGGTGATGGATTCATCGACTATCAGACCCACTCCAAGCGCGGACTGCGTAACCAGGGCTGGAAGGATTCGGGGAACTCGATCGTGATGGAAGACGGTTCACTGGCCGAGCCACCGATCGCACTTCCGGAAGTGCAGGGCGAAACCTATCTGGCGTGGACTCGGATCGCGACACTGTACGATCGCGATGGTGACAGTGCAACTGCTGAAAAACTGAAGCAGCAAGCTAGGCATCTCAAGAGCGCCTTCAACACCCAATTCTGGATGCCGGAAATCGCGTACTACGCGCTCTGCCGTCAGTCAAATGGCAAGTTCTCCACCAGTGTCGCCTCCAATCCGGCGCATGGTCTCTGGACCGGAATCTACTCCGACGCAGGGACGGCAGCAGTCGCTACCAGAGTCATGCAGCCAGACATGTTCAGCGGTTGGGGCATTCGCACGCTCTCAGCGAACGACCGCTCGTTCAACCCGGTTGATTATCAGGTTGGCAGCGTCTGGCCGCACGACAATTCGTTCATTGCGACCGGACTTTATCAAACAGGCCACGTGAACGAAGCACATCGGATCTTCACCGGAATGCTCGACACCGCACGAAACTTCGTCAACGATCGACTGCCGGAAACCTTCGCAGGTTACGAGCGCGACTACGCTCCCGGACCGGTGCGCTACCCGGTGGCCTGCAGTCCACAAGCCTGGGCCGCAGGCAGCATACCGTTCATGCTGCAAGCGGCGCTCGGCATCCAGCCGGATGGATTGAACCAGCGACTGACCATCGTGCGCCCTTCGCTACCAGACTGGTTGAACTGGGTGAACGTGCGCGGATTGCGCATCGCCGGCGGATTGGTCGATCTACGCTATGAGCGCTCCGGCGAGAACACCCTGGTCACCGTAACGAGCAAAGATGGACCGATCTCGGTCAACGTCATCTACTGAGACAGGATGGTCGACTCTTTCAACGCTTCAGTCTTGGGCGATGAAGACGTTTGGAGCCGCGGCCCGTGCAGACTGCGAAGGGCAACCCCCGGAGAAGACACGTGATCAAATACGGCGCGAGTCACAGCGCGAGATACGGCGCATTCAATCGTTCCGGCACTCGGTGACTCGCCCTACGGATCGGCAACCGAAATCGCCAGATACCCTGTCAAGATGTCCTCGCTGTGATAAACTCACGGACGGTTTGAGCGTGGGGATCACGCTGACGGCGCCGGGCAGGTGACAAGCCAACCTGATATGGCGCTAAAGGTGCGACGCTCTTCTCTATTCGAATGGTCTGGGCCGCTAGCTCAATTGGCAGAGCAGCTGACTCTTAATCAGCGGGTTCGGGGTTCGAGTCCCTGGCGGCTCACCAGAAAAAGCCTAATCAGACGCGGAAAACGAACGCCCTAGTCGCAATGACCGGGGCGTTTTGTGTTGGTAGGCATGCTTGTTGGCGGTCAAGTCCAACCAAGCCCGTTTCATTCTGTTCCATTTCGTCTCGAATCAGCCATATGGTAGCATCTCGGCACCGATGTCTGCTAAGGTTGACCTAGTCGGAATTCCATCGTCACTTCAGTTCTGCATCCACATTCTTGTGTTCATTTCGGACCGCGAAGGCAAGGATGAGCTTGATTTGCACTCAATCTAATTAGTCCTCAATTCACCTCGGGCGAGACGACGTGTATCTTCGGAGGCAACGTGGTCGATCGCAATTCCAAATCTTGAGACGCCCACGAACACGAAGGCACCCAAGCGTGCGGACGAGAACAGAGACTCTTCTGGGGGAATGATGAAACACCTTCTGCGACTAACGGCGGTACTGGCTCTGTTCTTGGCCGTCGCGGGTGCGATGGCGTTGGGAGGGGCCGGAACAGCGAGCGCTTCTGACACCAACACCAACCCGCATTTCACTGCACTCACGCCAGGTCCCTTCACCACCGTGGCACCGGGATCAGTCACGATTAGCGCGACCGCCACCTCGGATGCCGCACTCTCAAACGTGGTCCTCTCGCTGCAGAGCACCATGATTGCGCAGCAATCTAGCGCCGACCAGAGCCTGACCATCGCACACGCGCAGGATCTCTCCGCTGGGACCTACACGGCCACCATCGACGCCATTGACGCGGGCGGCAAGGAATTCAAAGCTCAGTGGGATTTCGTGGTCTCGAACAATGCGGGAGACAGCGAATGGTTCCATGCGGACGGCACGCCGAAAGCCACGCAGATCAATGCCACCATGCAGTCCCTGGTGCAGGCCTTCCGCTGGCATCTCTATGGGCTCTCCTGGGACGGAAACGCGCATCCGGAACTCCCCAGTCACGTCGGTCTCACCGGCACCGGTGATCCGGTCGGTCCCTGGGTGACCGGTTCCACCTTCGATCAAGCCGCCACCGACGCGACCCTGCGCTCCCTCGTCGAAGCCTTCCGCTGGCACTTCTGGGGCATTAGCTGGGATGGCAGCAATCATCCCGACGTCCCCACTCATGCCAATACGGTTCAACCACCGCAGAGTATCGATCCCTGGTTCACTGCTGCTGGGCAACCTATCCCGGCCAATATCACCGCCACCCTGCGTTCCCTGGTCGAATCCTTCCGCTGGCACTTCTGGGGCTACTCCTGGGACGGCAGCCACCATTCCGACATGCCCACCCACGCGGCCTACTTGAACGGTGGCGAAACACCCACCACGACACCGACCGGCACGGCCACCACATCGCCGACCACCTCACCGACCGGCACGCCATCGGCGACGCCAACCCAGACGGGTACCCCGACGGGCAAGCCCGCAGAGGGCAGCGTACTGCTGCAGTCGTCGCTGACCGGTCTCGATTCGTTCACTGACGGCAACGGGGGAAACGGTGCGGCAACCAACGACGGATTTGCGTTGACCGCTCCCCCTCAGGTTTCCGTTGCCGACACAAATACGGGATCGGATTACGGTGACGCCTCGTATGCCATTTCGATGCGCGAGCAGACGCAGAATGGCGACGCGCTCGGGTGTGCCATGTTCCGGGTGGTGTCGGGAACCGGAGGCGGCAGCTACTACCAGGCATGTTTGGTCTACTCCGGAGGGACGGCCGGTCAACTGCAAGTCACCTACACGACCGGTGGTACGGTCGCGAACATCGCGTCGTATTCGCTGACAACCGGACTCAACGCATCCGATTGGCACACGGTGAAGATCATCGCTGAAGGAAACTCCTTCTGGTTCTCAGTCGACGGCACCGACGTTGGCACAGCCGATTACAGCGGATCAAGCCACGGCATGATCGGCTTCGCACTCTACAATTTGGGGACGCACGCAACTGAAACAGTTGAATTCAGCAACGTAGTGGTGAAAGCCCTGCAGCAGTGACGGAAGCTTGGATCACGCCAAGCGAGCTGACAGCAACTCGGAAAGGAGAGGCAAACAAGCAAAAAGTGATTGCCGTAACGAACTGGCCCTCCATGTCCATTATTAAAGTACTGATATGGGGGCACGCAGCAAATTGTTCATCAAGCACGGTTCTCAAGTAGAGGGAAGTGTGCTACTCTGGCTTGGAGCGTGTACGTTCGAGACTAGCTGGGGATTCCCGGGCTAGCAACTGAGGGGAAGGCGAAACGGATGAAGCGAGTCACCTGGCTCATCATGATCCTGGTGGCGGCGGCAACGCTTGCACCAGCGACGGCCTTTGCACAGGGGCCGACTTTCAACATTCCACCGTCGTTTTCGCAACAAGTGAACCAGCAAGTTATCTACGATAGCACGGTGTCTCCGTTGCCAGCAAACCTACCGAGCGTAGGTCCTGAAGCCTACGCATATACCGAATTTGGTGATGAGATCAACTTCGCAAGTGGCCCACGAACGTTGAAGACCGTCACTGTCACTCTGAGCAGTTGGGCGTGCCAGAATGGAACGTGGCATACGGATGACTGCGCCACGACACCTGGCGCGACATACTCCGTCCCAATCACTTTCAACATCTATGCGGTGGGCGCCAACGATACAGTGGTAGCGCTCATTGCAACCAAAACCCAGTCATTCAATGTGCCTTACCGACCATCCAAGGACGATGTGAATTGCACAGGTGACTCAACAGGGAAGTGGTACGACTCGTCCACAAACACCTGCAACAACGGTATCGCAGCAAATGTCACCTTCGACTTCAGTAGCATGGGCACACAGCTTCCGGATTCCGTAATATATGGCATTCAGTACAACTCTACTCATTACGGCCCGAACCCCATCGGGGAAAGTGCGAGTTGTTACTCGACTACCGCTGGATGCTTCTACGATTCTCTGAACATCGCTCTGTCTCCCACCGTCACAGTGGGCTCTAAGCCACACCCTGACACGGTGTTCCAAAACGCTCTTGCGAGCGAGTATTGTGACCATGGAGACGCGGGAAGTGGCACTTTCCGATTGGATTCTCCGAGTGATGCTTGCTGGAGTGGCTACATCCCGGCGGTTCAGTTCTCAGCCACCGAGGACTTGTGGACCTTCCTGCTGAACTGGATGCAAGCTCACGTGCCGCTGTTCCACTCCTGGAATACGAGCCCGTGAGCAAGTTGCCGATCCACCAATAGATTGGTGAAGTCGGCACGATAACAGTGGCCCGTCTGAATGACGGGCTAACTCCGAACGAAGAGAGTCGCATCCGAAAGCTTCCAATTGAGCGAACTGCTCCGTCCCTGAGCGGAGCAGTTCGCTTGTTGTCTTCCATGGCGCCGCACTACGCCGAAATCCGATCAGCTCGCTACCAATCAACCGCCATGCGGCGGCCGTCTTTAGCGAGCCCACAAAGTCACATCTCGCATCCCGTTGCAGTCAATGTTTCAATTCCAAATTCGCTCATCCATACGCGTGCAGCGTGAGAATCGAATCTGACACGTTGATGTTCGGTGAGTGACTCACTGTGTTCCACTGTGTTTCATTTTGGTTCTTCTGTGCATGACAGGCACATTTGAGTGCTAGTCTGAACACGGCGAAGAACCGTTCTACCCCAAAAAGACCAAAATTCTTCGAACATCTGACGGCAGGATTCATCCGCGGTTCCTTGCATAGAAACACTGAAACGAGCGCAACGCATTGCCACGCCAAGGACTCATCGCGATCTTAGCCAGCTTACAAGAACGTGCAATGACGATGAGATGTGATCAATCGACGGTATTGCGTCAGGATCGTTGTCGTATATGACGTTCACGCATGTGACAACGCGACACCTGGAAAAACACGGATGTTGTTGCAAAAGTGTTGTACGTTGTTCATACTTCATGCAACGAGCGAGTTCAACGCAATTTGATGAGAACGGAGGTGAACATTACTGATTAGTTCACCGCAACTCCCCCAATGGGCGCGATGAGCCAGGTATCGGATGGGAATAACGACCACCATTCCCAAAGTTTGGTCGCCGCGAACCTGGTGAGCGAATGGCGAAACCGACCCTGGGGAAGGCTTCCGGTATCCGGAAAGCTGTTCGATCCGCCATTACCGCGGGAGGGATTGTGGAATTCGTTAAACTCCGAAACAAACGAGGATGGCTAGCCCTGGCGGCGCTTGTTACCGCCATGACGGCTTTCGTCGGCTGGGCAGGGATTGCAGCGGCAGCCTCGAACTCCGTCACGGTGTGTGTGAACACCAGCGGAGGTTCGCCAACCGCAGTTACAGGTGTCTTGATCCGATACAACAACGGTGGCGGCAATCACAACATTGGCTACACCAATAGTAGCGGTTGCGTAGCTGCCGACTTATCAGATGGCACATATAGCTTTGAGGCACTATATGGTGGGACTTCGGATGTTCAGAGCGGAATTGTAGTTCCGGATTCGACCAACGTGACCTTCACCACGACCACGGTCCTGACCACCGTCGCGGACTCCGATGGTCACGGCATCAGCGGCGTCCTTGTCCGCTACAACCCTGGCGACGGTAACCACAACATCGGCTACACCAACAGCAGTGGCCAGGTCTCGATCGAACTCTTCCCCACATCCAGTGTGGACTTCCAGGCCCTCTACGGCGGAACGTCGGCCAGCCACTCGGTCGGTATCGTCAGTGACCCGACCAATGTGACCTTCACCACGACCACGGTCCTGACTACCGTCGCGGACTCCGACGGCCACGGCATTAGCGGCGTCCTTGTCCGCTACAACCCTGGCGACGGTAACCACAACATCGGCTACACCAACAGCAGTGGCCAGGTCTCGATCGAACTCTTCCCCGCATCCAGCGTGAACTTCCAGGCCCTCTACGGCGGAACGTCTGCCAGCCACTCGGTCGGTATCGCCAGTGACCCGACCAACGTGACCTTCACCACGACCACGGTCCTGACTACCGTCGCGGACTCCGACGGCCACGGCATTAGCGGCGTCCTCGTCCGCTACAACCCTGGCGACGGTAACCACAACATCGGCTACACCAACAGCAGTGGCCAGGTCTCGACCGAACTCTTCCCCACATCCGGCGTGAACTTCCAGGCCCTCTACGGCGGAACGTCGGCCAGCCACTCGGTCGATATCGTCTCCGATCCGACCGATGTGACCTTCACCACGACCACAGTCCTGACCACCGTCGCGGACTGCAATGGAAACCCGCTCGTCGGTGTGCTGATTCGCTACAACCCTGGCGACGGTAACCACAACATCGGCTACACCAACAGCAGTGGCCAGGTCTCGACCGAACTCTTCCCCGCATCCGGTGTGGACTTCCAGGCCCTCTACGGGGGAGCGTCAAACACTGTCACGCAAGCAATTGATAGTGACCCGACAAATGTGAACTTCCAGGCCACAACGGTGACGATCTTCAATCCAGGGACAATCCACTACAAGGGCCCAGACGGTGCCATGCGCACGTTCCATGGCCCAACGATGACGCTCCTTCCCGCCGCCTACACGTTCTACACGCCTGAGACGAACTTCGATCTCAACGTCACCGGGTGCAGCTTCACCGGCGGGGTCGTGCGTCTCGTCGATCACAGTGGCAACGGACTATCCGGTGGCACGGCCTCCTACTACGTGGGCGGTTGGCATTCACTGCCTGGCACGACCGACGCCAATGGCAATCTGGTATTCTCCGCCCCCGATTCGTCCGGCTTGTATATCGCGATGTCGTACAAGGGGAAGCAAATCCAGCAAAGCCGCGCTGAACTCAATGCGTCCCACTACACCTTCCAAACGGTCTTGACGACCTTGAAGCTCGTCGATGCCGATGGGAATCCGCTTGATACCGGAAACGCATCGTTCTACGCGAGCTCGTGGCAGACCTTCGGTGGCGGTACCACTTCAAGTGGAGAGGTATCCACCGAGCTCCTTCCGGCGACGTACAGTTTTGCGATGGTCTATAACCACACACGGCAGCAACTCGACGGCCAGAACATCGCGACCAACCCAGTAGTCACGTTCCAGACCGGGCGACTAACGGTGAACTACAGCGAACCGATCGACTGGTCGAACTCCCAGTTCTACACGTTCGACAAACCCACGATGGAGTTCCTCCCGGGTACGATCTCGCTGGATGTCGACGGGACAGGCACGCTCTGCGTGGATCCAATCGTGATCCACAGTGGTGACCACCTCGTCAAGAGCGTCGTCGTCGGAAAACTCCTGAACCACTCCGGTGTGGGCATCGCTGGTGGCCAAGCTTCGGCTTACATTGGTGGCTGGCAACCAATGGGTCCCACCAACGGCCATGGGACGATCTGTAAAGTGTTCGATGGAACGTTGGGTAACGTCACCGTCTCGATGTCATACGGGGGCGCGCACCAACAACTCACCCAGAGCCAGCCGACCAATTCGGTCTACACGTTCCAGACCGCGAATGTGACGGTGGAGCTCCGTGATTCGAGCGACAACCTGCTTGATGGAGGAACAGCCTCTTACTACGCAAGCGGTTGGAAGTCACTGGACCCATGTCGGGTGGCCAGGTCTCGCTGGAGATGCTGCCCGGACACCTACACCTTCGCCATGAGCTACAACGGCCAGAGTCAGCAACTCTCGAATCAGGAGGTCAATCGTTCGGCCACGACCATCACCTTCAAGACAACTGACGTGAAGGTTGAATTGGTTGACCACTGGCGGTAACTACATCACGCAATGACCCGGAACGGCATCCAACTACGCCAGTGGGTGGAAGTCAATCGGCACGACCGGGAACGAATGGGCTACATCCACACGGAGATGCTGCCCGGGCACCTACACCTTTGCCATGAGCTACAAGGGGAGTCGCAACAACACCAATCAGACATGTCGGCTGGCACCTCAACCACGATCACCTTCACGACCTCGGGAGTGAAGGTGGAACTCCGTTGAAGTGGCGAGCGACAACTACTGCAACTGACGCCGGAACAGCCTCCTACTACGCAAGCGGGTGGAAGACAAGCTGCACGATGGGGCGGGTGGCCAGGTGACGACGGAGATGCTGCCCGGCACACTACACCTTCGCCATGAGCTACAACGGCCAGATCACGAACACCAGTCAGCGACAACCTTCCAACCGCGACCAAGTCACCTTCACGACACGTCAACGTGACGGTCAAACTCACCGACCACAACGGAACCGCCATCTCCGACGGCACAGGCAAGGCATCCGACTACGCCAGTGGTTGGAAGGAGATTGGCAATCTGTTGAGCGACGGCACCATCTCAACGCAGATGTTGCCCGGCACCTACACGTTTGCCATGAGCTATAACGGCTCAAGTGAACATCAGTCGGCGAGCGTAAGCGGAACCACAACCATGGTCACGTTCCAGACCGGATTGTTCACGTCTGAAAGTGGGGACTGCACCAACTACTATGCGAGCGGCTGGCATGCATTCCCAGGCGGGGGCGTCGAACTCCTACCCGGCAGCTATACGTTTGCACTTACAGGCGGAACGCACCAGACCTACTCGGTCGCGGCAGGAGGCGTGACCGACATCCCATAAGGCGTATGACACTTGCTGGCCAGGATATCGAGCCAGCGTAGCAGTGAAGCGTCCCATCCCAGTGATGGGGCGCTTCACGCTTCCAACTGACCCTTCGCACAACCGTCAACTCGACCAACATGCCGAACGAGCACCTCACAAGCATGCCGGTCTGTATGAAGTCTGTGACGGCTCATCCTCCCATCAAAGACTACCGGTACATTTCCTCCATTGCGTCACCACATCACAACAGTAGCGGATTCTCAATGCGGATTGCGGCGACCGATGGCAACCTACTATGCATGTCCCGTGGTCACGGCCGAACGCAAACAACTATCTCCTTGCAAGACTGCGTCGCTAACCGCACGTCGATTGCTCGCATGCTTCCTCAAGATCACAGATCGCAAATGCAACCCAGAGGT
Source organism: uncultured Chloroflexia bacterium (assembly GCA_963782955.1). Taxonomy (GTDB): domain Bacteria; phylum Chloroflexota; class Chloroflexia; order Thermomicrobiales; family Thermomicrobiaceae; genus CALAGB01. Next base: position 1,052,507 of record CAWALJ010000008.1, read on the forward strand.
CGGCGCCGGTGGCCACGACGATGGGCACGGCTGAAGTGTCCGAAAGGTCAAAGGTGAAGCGTTGTTCATGCGTCTCGGCGGGTCCACGACAAACGACAGCGCGGAGGCTGGACACCTCCGCGCTTGGTCATGATCGGGTTATCGCTTGTGGTTCCGGACTAGTGGATGTCGTTCACCACCCCAGCGCTAATCGTGTAGTAGTGAACACCGTAGCCGTCGCTGAACGTGAAGTGATAGTAGCCCGGGAGCATCTCCTGATCCTGGACGAACGGCAGCCAGGCTCCCGTAGCCCACTGCGTCGCGTTACCACTCTCCGAGTGGACCGCCCCGGTCTGGAACACCATCGGAGACGCCGTCGGGTCCGCAATCATCTCTTCCGAGGTGTGGTTGTAGTTCATGCGGAACTTGTAGTTCTGGCCCGCGAACAGCTCGACGTAAGCATAGCCACTGGCGTTGGTTGTCGCGATGCCGTCAACCCACGTTCCGCCGCCCTGATCGACGACGCCACCAGCCAGGCCGTTGCTGTTGTGGTCGACGAGCCGGATGACACCCCGCGCCGTCTGGAAGGCGTAGAAGGAGGCGGTCGGCTGATCCTGGATCAACTGCTCACTGCCCTGATGGTAGGTCATGGCAACCTTGACGTTGCCCAACGTGCCAGGAACGGCGACACCCGTCCAGCCACCGGCATTGGTGGTCCCCATCGGGGTCCAGGAGCCACCAGGGGCGTACTGTACCGTGCCATCAGCCAGAGCCTGACCATAGTGATTGGTCAGCTTCGCGGTGATGACGCTCTGCTCGTTGACGGCACCCTCGGTGACCGTCATCGGAATGTAGTAGCCGTCAAAGCGGAAGTTGTAGGTGCCAGCAAAAAGCTCCATCGATGGCTTGTCGAAGGTGACCCACGAGCCACCCAGCGCGCCGGCGATGTTCCCGCTGTAATGGAGCGTCAGTTCACCGGTCTGGAACACCAACGGGGACGCTGTCGGATCACCGGTCTTGATCTGGCTGAGGTGGTTGTAGTCCACGCGGAACTTGTAGGTGTGTCCCGCGAAGAGCTCGACGTAGGCATAGCCACTGGCATTCGTCGTGGCAATACCCGTATCCCAGTAGCCGCCACCCTGATCGACCATAGCGCCCTCGATGCCATTCCCGGCATGGTCAATCAACCGAATCGTGCCCTGTGCCGTCTGGTAGGTGAAGATCGAGTTGGTCGCGATGTTCTGCGTCAGCTGCTCGGTTCCCTGATGGTAGGTCACCGCAACCTTGACGTTGCCCAACGTCCCGTCCACCACCTGGCAACTCCAGCCATTGACGTCAGTCGCGTCCATGGGGTGCCAGCTGCCATTGGCCCATTTCGCCGGGGCACCGGGGAGTGGGTTGCCACTCGAGTCGACCAGGTGCGCCGCGAAGATGCTCTTGGTCGCCGTGGTTCCCGCGGCCGGAGTCTCGATGCTGACCGTGCAGGCCGTGTCACGCGGATGGAAGACGTAAGTGCCGGGGAGGAGTTCCATGCCGGACTTGGTGAACCATGCGCTGTCACCGACCGGGCCACCGTAGCTGATCGGGTTGCTGTAGACGATACTCAACTCGCCCGTCTGGAACGTCACACTGGAGCCATTGGTCACAGCCTGGCTGGTCATCCACTCCGTACCGCCCTGGTACTGCATGCGGAAGTCGTACGTTCCGTCGAACAACTGCCCGGTCACCATGCCTGAAGCGTCCGTCGTGCTCGATCCAGATGCGTTCAGGTAGACCGTGCTGCCGCCACTGTTGGCTTATAGGCCACCGCGCCGCCAGCGAGCGGACTGGTGTCAGAGGCTTCTAGCTTCACGGTCACCGCTGACGTCTGGAAGGTGAACGTGGTGCCGGATTGGATCGTCTGCGTCTGGTTCGCGGATGTTCCACGATAGATCGCGGTCAGCATGCACCTCGCCCCATCGGGCAGACTACCCGACGCGGTGCCGCCGACCGTCGTTCCAAAGAGGAGGACGGGTCCCTCGTTGCACTGATAGTGAATCGTGACACCGGTGAGGCCCGAACCACCACTGTCATTGACGGAGACTGTGACGGCGTCCAGCGGTGCAGCCGAGGCAGCGCTTGATAGCAACGCAACCAGGAGCAAGGCCGCCGCAGAAATACTCGCAAGAACCGCCCAGTAGTATCTTTTCATCGTGACTCCTTCACGCGCTGACGAGACCGCGAGATATGGTCGCTCATCAATAGTCGTCAGTTCCCCGGCGCTGTCCTAACGTGTCATCATGAATTCCAGATGACCATCCGAGGCCGATGACGAACGTACTGACCGACGCGGCAATGTGTTCCTCCGCAATTCCACGAGCGTGATTCGCTCAGAAATGCGTCGAATCGGTAGACTTCAGTCGTTGAATAAGCGTCGGCACCTTGACTCGAACCCGTGCGGGCTCAGGCTCGCAGTGACCATCCTCCGTCCCCACGCGCGACTGAACGAGCCGTCATCGCACGTTCCAATACGGTGAACAACACCAGACGCGGAAACGTCTCCCTCCTTCGCGCACATCCTTGGATCCTTACCCATGGGAATAATGTGACGACATGTCAGTCATCCGGACTTCCCGATTGGTACCATAGTACCCGATAGATATCATGTCAATCATTTGTCACAAAATTGTTACACGGTGTACGTTCACACGTGGGACAACGTGCCGTCATACGATAATCGCAAGGGTCTCCAGTGAATGATCCGCAACTCTGATGCGCGTTGCAGATCATTCCGAACTCCTGCAAGTCCGTGCCTATGCGTCGGGAGTACATCACATTCGCGAGGTGGTTCGGTCGACCGCGGCGTGGCTCGTGGAGTGACGGCGCGACTGAAGAACGGGCAAGGGCCAACGCGGAGACAGAAGCACACGCAGACGCTGGATGAACGGGTGGTCAGGATACAGGCGCTACCACGGATCGTCCGTTTGCAGGAGCTTGGGGACCGTGATTGTCCTCTTTGTGTCGTCGATTCTGACAAGCCCTGGTCGCCCGGGGCCTATCGATCGCTTTTCACGACACGGGGGGAGACAATCACGACTCATCGAGCATGCGCATCACGCACTTGCCCGTCATTGACGCAGAACCAGTGGTCATGGAGGGCCCGAGAAGGAGTGAGGAAGCGCTCCATCATTATGACGGAGCGCTTCACCCTATCGTGCGGTCACATTATCCTACTACGGAATATTCGTCTCCTGTCCCGCCGTCACGGTATACGACACGTGATTGCCGTTGCTGAATGCGAACGTATACGTCCCGGGTAGGAGTTCGATTTTCTGTGTGAACGGCTTCCAGCCGCTGGCGTAGTAGCTTGTTGCCGTCCCCGCTGACATGACCATTCCGGTCTGGAACGTGACCGTGCTCGCCGGCCCGCTCACGCTCGCGGTTTTGTGTTCGCTTGTTCCGTTGATGCTCATACCAAACGTGTAGGTACCCGGCAGCATCTCCAGCGTGAACTGGCCGGAGGTGGTACTGCCAACTGAGTGCCAGCCGCTCGCGTAGTAGCTCACGCCGCCGCCATCAATCCCAGGCCCGATGCTGGTTTCAAGTTTGACGGTGACCGGGACGGTGTGGAACGAAACCGTGGCATTCTCGCCGATATTCTGATTCATCTGGTTTCGCTCACCCTGGTAAACCATGGCGAAGCTGTACGTGCCGGGGAGCATCTCGACCGTGATCGGCCCGCCGTTTGTGCTGCCGAGATCGTGCCACCCACTCGCGTAGTAGGACGCCGTCCCGGTCAACTGGTCGTTGTTGCTACTCGTCAATTCAACCGTAACCGGTATCGTCCGGAACACCACAGTCGGATCGTTCCCGATATTTTGGCTGGTCTGATTGCGCTCGCCCTGGTAGACCATGGCGAAGCTGTAGGTACCCGGCAGCATTTCCAGACTCAACTGTCCGCCACTTGTGTTCCCCAGATCATGCCAGCCGCTGGCGTAGTACGACGCCGGTCCTCCATTCAGGGGATTCCCTGAATGATCTTCCAGCTTGATCGTTACCGGGACGGTCTGGAACATGACGATCGGATTGGTGCCGATGTCTTGGGTGATCTGATTGCGTTCGCCCTGGTAGACCATGGCGAAGCTGTAGGTACCCGGCAGCATTTCGAGCGTGATCGTACCGCCACTCGTGTTGCCGAGGTCATGCCAACCACTGGCGTAGTAGGACCCGGTGCCGGTGTCGATCAGATTGTTCGAACTGTTCTTCAACTCGAGCGTAACCTGCTCGGTCTGAAACGCGAAGAACGAATTCGTGGGCTGGTACTGGTTCAGTTGCTCACGGGTTCCACCGATGGTCATGGCAACCGACACGTTGCCCAACGTCCCCGGCGTCACGACGCCGGTCCAACCGGCACTATTCGTATTGGGCATCGGGTGCCATCCGCCGTGATACCAGGAGGCGACTCCGCCGGCGACGCCGTGATTCGTGGTGATCCGTGAGCTGCGCGGTGACGACACTCTCTTCCGTGACCGCACCTTCACTGACCGTGATCGGCGTGGAGAACCCGTCAAAGACGAAGGTGTGCGTCCCACCAAAGAGTTCCGTCGAGACGGTCGGCGGACTGAAGTCAACCCACGATCCACCCAGCGACGCCTTCATATTCCCGCTGTAATGCAGGATGAGTTGACCCGTCTGGAACACGAGCGGCGATGTCGTCGGGTCACCATACTGGACCTCGCTGAGATGGTTGAAATCCATCTGGAACTTGTACGTGTGGCCGGGGAAGAGTTCGACGTAGGCATCCCCGCTGCCGTCCGTGGTGGCGATGCCATTATCCCAGTAACCACCGCCCTGATTCACCACACCACCGGCGAGCCCGTTCCCGGCATGGTCCTCAAGCCGGATAGTACCAAGTGCGGTCTGGTAGTTGAAGATGGCATTCGTCGCGATGTTCTGCGTCAACTGCACTTCGGCCTGGTGATAGGTCATGCCCACCTTGACGTTGCCGAGCGCCCCGTCGACGACCTGACAGATCCAGCCATTCGCGTCCGTGGTGCCCATGGTGAACCACGAACCGCCCGGAGCGTACTGTGCCGAGCCACCTTCAAGCGGATTGCCATTGTGATCGACGAGATGAGCGGCGAAGATGCTCTCAGTGTCGGCGGTACCGGGATCGGGTGCCGTGATCGTGAGTGCATTGCAGCTCGACCCGCGTGCGTCAAATTGGTACGTCCCAGGAAGCAGCTCGGTACCCGAGTTGGTGAACCATGCTGTGTCAGGATTCCCCTGGCCAAAGCTCACCGAGTTGCTATAGACGAGGCTCAGCTGACCGGTTTGGAAGTCAACCTCGGTCGCGCCGCTGACTGAAACGCCATTCTGCCACGCGGTACCGACGTTGTATTGCATGCGGAAGTCGTAGGTACCGTCGAACATCTGGCCAATGGCTTCGCCAGACGCATCGGTGCTATGCGACGGCGCGAGCCAGATGGTGTTGTTGCCCGTCTTGAAGGCAACCTGGCCTCCTACAAGCCCTCCACCGCTGTGATCTTTGAGCTTCACCGTCACGGCCGAGGTCTGAAAGGTGTGTTGCGTGACGGCGTTGGCCGTTACCGCGACCGGACCGTAACTGGCGCTCGTGCCATTGTAGGACACGTGAAACGTGTACGTGCCCGGCGCGAGATTGGTGCTGAGCACTCCGTTGGCATCCGTGCTGCCAATCCAGGCGACGGTGTCGCTGACCTGGATATTGGGAATGCCATCTCCGTTTGAGTCAAGGACAGTCATTTGGACGTTGTTCGCGGGGGTCGGTTCGAAGTCATAGACCGTGGTATTCCCTGAGACACCGACCGCCAGGTTATCGGCGTTTTCATCAGCCATGCCAGCCCAGCCAGAGCCAGCGTTGAAACCGAGTTCACCGCTGATCTTGGCATTTGGGTTGTTTGTCAGGATGGTGCTCCATGATACGAAACAGTTGAAGGCGCACACCCCCGGAATGTCCTTGGTTGACCACCAAACGGCGGCACCCGCATCGATCGCATCCCATGATTGCCAGGTGTCTGATACCAACGCGCCACTGCCGCCGGATTGGTAGTTCGGTTCATACACCAGCGTTGTATAGCTTGAACCGTCACCAGCGTAATCGACCTCGATGTTGAGACCGATGCGCTGGGCGGCGTTGGTCGTGCTGTCGCTCGCGCGGTAGTCGGAGTAGCTGAGCGCCGTGAGGTCTGCAAGCTTGGTCCCAATGTAGCTGTAATTCATCAGCTGGGCTTTGGCGTTGCCCGAATCAGTCGTGATGTGGAGGCTACCGCTACCAAGGAGAGCCGTACCCGGACCGCTCACGAATGACACCGCTCCACCAGTACTTGTGTCAGCGGTAGACCAACTCGATCCGACATCGCTGCTGGTCACCACCACATTCGTGCTTGTGTCCGCGGCCGCATTTTGAAGGCGAAGCACCAAGGACAACGTCAATGCCGCCGCAATCGCGGCGACAAACCAGAACCGCCTGGTCGAAAATCTGCGCCAACCTGGCTTCATACGAGCCGTGACCATATTCCCCTCCCGCATAAATGGCAAACTGACCGGAACCGGTAGCCTGCGGCATACGTTCCCCATGGTCGGTTTCGCCATTCGCCAACCAGGATCGCGGCGACCACACTTTGGGAACGGGACGTTCCCATTCGAATCCTGGCTCATTGCGCCCGTGAGGGGTTGCGCGTGTCGTGAACGCTCTCGATCATCCTCCTCTTCACGATGAGCGTCTCGTACGGACTTCTCGATACGGTCAATGTAAATCTAAAGTTCTCGGTATGCAATGAATCACGCGACATTGCATGTGCCACACGGACACAACACTTGCACGAATTGAGCAGTGGACTCCACGAACGAAACACGCAATCCCAATGGTTCACTGTTATTTGCATGTTCGTACAAGTCCGGAAATCCACGTTCGCTTCTCCTTGCAGTGACAGCGACTGATCGATTCCGAGCGCTTCGTCCTCATGATCGTACAAGCGTACGAACGTTCACTTTGCGGTGACTATTGATTCGGCCTGACGAGACACGGTTCCGCGTCGACCGTCGGCGCCAGCGAACTGAATCGGCAATAGGGTATGCGGGTCCCTGCTGCGGCCAATTCACGCAACAGAAGGCGAGATGACTGGTAAGCACGTCCCCGCGGAAATGAAACAGAGTGGAACTCGGAATTCACACGGACAACGCGATACCCGTCACCGGGCAACGGATCGGACGACCTACCCTCCGCCGTATATTCATGACCGGGCAAACGTGGACCCGGCCAGATGACGGTGGCTCTTCCGCAATTGGCGTGAAGTCGCCCGATTCTGACCGACGGCGTCCGGGGTAGGCTGAGTGTCAACGGTCGTCTTCGCCCTGCCTCCACGCGAAACCGTGCCGCCATGTCTTTTCCCGGGTTGGCCAACGCCTTTCCAGACTGCATCCTGAAGCAGGTCCGGATCGACTCCGATCAGCTTTGGATCAAGCTGCGGAGTCGCTGCGACGGTGCCTGCTGTCCGAAGTGCGGACAGCTCAGCACGCGCGTCCATAGCCACACTCGCCGTCAGGTGCAGGATCTCCCACTCCTCGGTATCCCCGTTCACCTGGACGTCCAAGTTCGACGATTCTTCTGCGACACACCGGCCTGTGCCAAGCACACCTTTGTGGAGCACCTCTCCACCGTGACGCCATCACGTGTGCGGCGTACCCCACGCGTCACTAACGCGGTGCGGGTCATCGGCTTTGCGGTGGGCGGTGAGGCCGGAGCCCGCGTCGCGGGTCGCCTTGGCGTCCGCACCAGTGGGGACACCGTGCTCGAGAGTACTCGTCGCGGTCAGTCAATCCGTATCGTTGGCTATCGCATCACCGAATAGGTCAGGTCTCCTGCGGCAAGACCGTTTCGCGCGGAGTCGCTCGAGCCACGGATGTCGTTTACGTCTCACTTCGATCCGAATAATGTCCTGTCGTGTAGCCCATCAAAAAACGGTTTCATGGTGGTTGCGGAAGAGCCCCGGACATCTGGCCAGGTCCGCAATGGTTCGCTGCGTCAACCCACCAGACACCTGCGCGTCTCCCGCAGCAGATCAGGGAAAGCGTGCCGCCGGGATGAACGACACGTCGAGTTGCCCGATGCTGTATGGCACGAACTGCCCGTTGGTGACGCGATCGATGGCCAGATCGATGTGCCGTTGTCCGTGCTTCAGCGTGAACAATTGATGGCCCGGCAGGAGCGCGTCCACCTGGAGATTGGCCAGGCGACCGATATACGCGCGATAGAGTGCGAGCTCGGAACCAGGGTAATTGATCAGCCCGATCACCCCGTTGCTGTAGAGAATGTCCGCGGCGAACAAGGCTCGGCCCGCGGTGGTATCGAGCTGATAGGCGGTCGTCCCTTCGGAGTGGCTCGGCACACTGTGCGCGATCAGGGTGAGCGCGCCAATCTGGATGTGATCTCCGTGCGCCACACCAGCGTCAACCGCGCACGCCGGAACACCGTCTCGACCGTGCTCGACAAACGGGCGTTCACGCTCCGGCGCCAGAACCCGGCAGTCCAGCCGTTCGCGAAACTGGTGCGCACCCCCCGCGTGATCGAAGTGCCAGTGGGTGAGGATGACAGTGCGCAGCCGGGCGGGATCCAACCCGTCCTGTTCGATGACGTTGAGGATCGAGGTCACGCTGCGGTCGGTCCCACAGCCCGCATCGATCAACGCGTATTCGTCCCCACCGTCCACCAGGTAGACGTGACAGTCGTCGGGATCGGAGAGTCCGATCTCTCCGCTCCCCACCAGGTAGATGTGCTCGGTCAGTCGCACGGTTCGACCTCCTTCCTCACTGACGATCCATCAGTAGATCAGAAAGCCACCGTCCGCACGCACGACCTCGCCGGTGACGAAGCTGGCATCGTCCGAGACCAGGAAGGCAACCACCGCGGCGATCTCGTCGGCAGTACCGCGTCGACCGAGCGGCGTCTTGCGCACGTAGCTCCCGGTGGCTCCCGCATCGGCAATGGCACCCACGATGTCTCGACTGGTCTCGGTGGCGATGTCGCCGGGGGCCACGGCATTGACCCGAATACCGTACGGCGCCCACTCCAGGGCAAGCGAGCGGGTCAGCGCGTCCAGACCGCCCTTGCTGGCACAGTAGGCGGCCGCGAATTCCTGCGCCGCCGAACCCCCGACCGAGGAGACGTTGACGATGGATCCAGAACCACGCTCGCGCATGTGCCGCGCGACGAGCTGGGCGCAGCCGAAAGCGCCGATCAAGTTCACGTTCAGGATGTGGGCGAAGTGCTCGAGCGGTTCATCGATGGCGGGACTGAGTGCCGGCGGACCGGTGACCGCCGCGTTGTTGACCAGCACATCGATGCGCTCGAAAGCCGCCAATGTGGCGTCAACCAGACGCTGACGATCGGCCGGGAGGGTCACGTCCACAGTCACGGCGAGCGCCCGTCCACCGGCCGCGGTCATGTGGGCCACTACCTGGCGCAGTGGCGTCTCGTGTCGCCCCGCCACCACCACCGCGAAGCCGTCACGGGCCAAGCGCAGGGCGATACCTCGGCCAATGCCGGTTCCGCCGCCGGTCACGATGGCCACCCGCGGTGGTCGGCCGTCCTCGAGAGTTTCCCGATCGTCCTTCACGTTCACGTCGCTGGTCATTCGGGCAGCAGACCCGCCGTCACCAGGGCCGCACGCACGCGGTCGACCTCGGCGTCATTGAAGCGGGTCATGGGACGCCCCACCACGTTGGTCGCGATGACGCCGCGCAACATCAGCGCAGTCTTGAACCCACCCATGGCTGAGGACCCGAAGCCCATACGCCCGGTCGTCCCGGCGAAGACGATGGAGAAGAGCCGATACAGACGCTCCTGCTCCTGTCGCGCGGCAGCCCAATCACCGGCGCGCGCGACATTGAAGAGGCGCACGTAGCCCGCCGGATCGACGTTGCCCAGCCCCGGCACCGTGCCGCTGGCGCCCATCAGCAGGGCCGAGTCGACCAACAGCTCCGAGCCGGTGAAGGCCGAGAAGTTGGGCAACCCGCGGGTCTCGAGCAGCAATCCGCGAAAGTTGGCGTCATCACCGCTACTGTCTTTGATGCCGACGATGAGCTCCTCCTGGGCCAGGCGCAGCACCGTGTCCCGTTCGAGTTTGGTGTGGACCGCCGGAGGCACGTCGTAGGCCAGGATGGGCAGATCGACCGCCGCATGGATCGTCCGAAAGTGATCGATGGTCTCTGCCTGGCTGGCACGGGCATAGTAGGGTGCGGTCAGCACCAGGGCATCGGCCCCCGCATGGGCGGCGGCCTGCGCGTGCTCGAGGCAGCGCGCCGTGGTCATGTCGATGATTCCCGCCACCACCGGCACGCGTCCGCGCGCGACCGAGACCGCCGTCTCCAGCACCTGCGCCCGCTGCGTGTTGGTCAGGAACGCCATCTCGCTGGTCGAACCGAGGACGAACAGCCCATGTACGCCCGCGTCAATCTGGAACTCGATCAGTCGCTCGAAGGACTCGATGTCGACCTCAAATGACTCCGTCAACGGCGTGCATACGGGCGGAACGACTCCGCCAAATTCCTGCGGCAATCCCACGCGACGTCTCACTCTCTCGTTGCCGCGGACCATGCGGTCCGCGTTATCGATCATCGACTCGCTGCGTCAACAAGTACAGCCCATCGCCCAGCGACACCGGCGGCAGCCGGCGCACCAGCGCCACGATCCCATCCTGGGCGACCGTGACCCGTTCGAGGATCTGGCCGTCATAACCGAGAATCTCCCCGATCACGGTACCCGCATGCACGTCATCACCGACCCGGACCAGACTGTGAAAGAGCCCGGTCGCTCCGGCTTCAACGGCCAAATCGGTATTCCCGGAGCCAAACCAGTGCACGTGATGGCGCGGCTCCGGTGGTGGCCCGGGCAACATGTGCAGCGCGCGCATGACGCGTTCGACGCCCTCACGATAGCAACGGACCACGTCGTCCGGCGCACCGCCACCGCCGCCTGCCTCCGCGTAGATGGACGGAATCCCACGCTGCGCCGCTTCGGAGAGGGTGCGCCCGGGCGCGATCTCCGGATGCTCCCACAGGACCGGTGCGCCAAAGGCGACCGCGAGATCGTGGGAAGCGGCGCCGAGCGGATCACCGGTGTCGCAGTAGCCGATGAGTAGTGCCATCTCCGCCGCGATTCCCCCGCTATGCAGGTCGATGAGCGCGTCGGCGGGTGCGATAACCTCTTCGGCGATGAGTGCGGCGAGTTGCCTGCTGGGAGCTCCCTGTGCGTCGCCCGGAAAACAGCGGGCCAGGTTCAGCCCATCAAGCGGGCTGACGCGCGTCCCAGCGGCAAACGCCGGTGGATTGGTCACCGGCACGGCCAGGAGCGTTCCCGCCAGGTCGTCGAGAGGAAGCTGCTGCAGCAGGCGAGCGATCGCCATGGGGCCTTCATACTCGTCTCCGTGCACCCCGGCGAGGAGGGCAAGCGTTGGTCCAGTCTGCCGCCCCGCGGCGACGAAGAGGGGCACGTTGATCCCGCCCGCATGCAGCGTGAGCGGAGTGATGGCTCCGGCCTGGCGCAACTCCCGCCAACGGCCTCCCCCGTGATTCGTCATCGACGTCGCGTGTCCTTTCCACTCGCACCATCGCCGTGTCGGGTCAGCGCCACGGCACACCGAGGCATCCTAGCACGGCTCTGGTCGGCGTCCACCCCATTCACAGTGGGGTGGACGTGGCAGACGTTGGGAATGGACGCGACGGTGAAGGAGGGGTTCGCCGCGATCTGGCGTGGAGGTGGACCCTGCCGTCCGGCACGGTAAGCGGAGCGCCTCGACCGGTATCCGGCGATCTCGGCCACTCGTTCGGCGTAACCACGCGACGAACATCCACGAAGCCACCGCAACCAACGGACTTGACGCGTTGCGAGGGCAATGCTATGCTGTCCATATTATAGACTAGCATTCCACAATATGGAGTATTTCCATTGCTCGCGTCGTCTACGGCTAGCCGTGGCGGCGTGCTATCGAGTGGTGCGCGTGACGCGCCGCCCACGCGTGAAGGCATCGCGGGACGTGGACAAACCGACCGCCATCGACAAAGCGCTGCAACTGATCGATCTGCTCATTGCCCACACCGATGGGCTGCGCTCGACCGATCTGCTGCGACTGTCGGGTTTACCACCCGGCACGCTGCATCGCAACCTGGCAACGCTCGTCCGGAACGGGTTCGTCCGTCAGGATGCCGCCACGGGAACCTATCTGTTGGGCTACAAATTCATCTACGCCTTCAACGCGCTGGTCAGCGGCCTGGCCCTGCCGGAGATCGCCCCGCCGGTGCTGCGGCGCTTGGCCGAAGGGACCGGGGAGGCGGCGAATCTGGCGGTCTTGCAGGGGAATCAGTTGGTGGTCATCGAGTCCATCGTGGGCGAGACCAGCGGCACGGTGCTCTACTCGCGGCCGGGAACCATCATGCCGGCCAACTGCACCGCCATGGGCAAGGTCTTGCTCGCGCATCTCCCGCTCACTGAGCGGGAGCAGTACTTCCAGACGACCGAGCTCGTCTCGCGCACGCCCGAGAGTATCGTCGACGCCAACACGCTCGCCACCCAGTTTGAGCAGATTCGCCGTGACGGCTACGCCGTCGATGAACAGGAATTCAACGTTGGCGTGCGCTGTGTCGCCGCCCCCATCCGCCAGCATACGGGCCGGGTGATTGCCGCCGTCAGTGTGACGTCCTCCATCCACAATCTGCCTCCTGATCGCGTTCCTGCCACGATCTCCCTCGTCACCAACGCCGCCAATACCATCTCCGCCGACCTGGGTTACCATCCTGACTTTTCCACGCCGTCAACCGTTCGAACGTCCACCACCACTGGGTAGCTCGCGAAAGGATGGTGAAAATCGAGCCAGACCGATCGTTGAGGATCGCCGCCGCGGCGTCGCGGCATCGGTCCCGCCAGGTCACCGCGCTGCGCGGATCGCCCTATCCAGCGACACCAGCGGGCGCCAGATCACCACTGAACTGAGGAGGAAGGAATCGACGATGTTGCTGTGGGGGATCACCAGCAAAGTATCACGACGACAATTCATGGGATTGGCCGCAGCCACGGCCGCGTCCGCGGCGGTGCCGCTGCTCGCCGCCTGTGGCGGATCGAGTTCCACCCCGACTACGGCGTCCAGCGGGGCGTCGACCAGCACGGCCACGACCGGAAGTAGCGCGGCAACCAGCACGACGGCGGCCAGCAGTTCGCCGACGATGGCCGCGGCGACGGCGACCAGTGGCAGCAGCAGTTCGACCACGGTGGCCAGCACCGGCGGCTTGCCCAGCGATGCGGCCCCGGCCAACAAGCAGGTCTTTCGTTACGCCGGCGTCGAGGGTAAGCACTTCGACGCGACCAAGAACATCTACGAAGAAGACGGTATGTCGGGTCACATCTTTGAGCCTTTGGTGTGGCTGGACGCCGATTTCAATGCGTCACCCGGCGCGGCCGACAAATGGGATCTCGGTACGGACGGCGTCACCTGGACCTTCAATCTGCGCCAGAACGCCCTGTGGAGCGACGGAACTCCCGTCACCGCCGACGATTTCGTCTTCGCCATCCGTCGTATGCTCGATCCCAAGACGGCCAATCCGTACGTCTGGTTCTACGCCGGCATCAAGAACGCGACCGCGATCAGCAAAGGGACCATCACCGACGTGACGCAGTTGGGCGTCAGCAAGACGGATGACCATACGCTGGTGATCACCACCCAGACGCCCATTCCGTATTTCCTGCAGGTCATCGGGTTCATCGCGACGGTCGTTCCCCAGCACATCGTTCAGAAGTACGGTGATGCCTGGGCCACCAAGGTTGACACCGTGATCTGTAACGGCCCCTACATGGCACAGGAGTGGGTGAAAGGTCAGCACGTGACCTACGTGCAGAATCCGAAGTACAACGGGCCGGCACCGGGCAAGCTGACCAAGATCGTCAACACCTTCGTGCCACAAGGCTCGCCGGCCCTGCCGATGTACCAGGCCAACGAGATCGACTGGCTGTATCTCACGCAGAGTGCCGATCTCAGCCAGGCACTCAGCGATTCAAGTATCAAGAAGGACCTCGATACGTTCCCGGCATTCACCACCAACTACATGTTCTTCAACACCGATACCGCGCCATTCAAAGACCTCAAAGTCCGGCAAGCGTTCAGTCACGCGATCGACCGTGACGCGATCTCCAAATCGGTTATGCAGGGGCTCGAGGTCCCCGCCTACACCATGTTGCCGGCGGGCTTCCCGGACAATCAGGCCAACGATCCGCAGATCAAGGCGATCCAGGCGTACGATCCGACCAAAGCCAAACAACTCATGAGCGATGCGGGATACCCGGACGGGAAGGGATTCCCGAGTCTCGAAGTGTGGACCCGGCAGGGGCAGATCGTGCCGGAGTCGGTCGCCATCCAGCGCATGCTCAAGGACAACCTCGGCGTGACGGTGACCCCCAAAGACGTCGAGCGCTCCATCTATATGAGCGACCTCGGAAAACACCAGATTACCCTGGGCTTGATCCAATGGGCGCAGGACTATTCGGACCCGACCGACTTCCTGGATTGGTGGACGAATCAGTCGCGCTCAACCTGGAACAATCCACAGTTCAACCAGCTTGATACGCAAGCGCGGAGCGAGCTCGATCCGGCCAAGCGCAAGTCCCTCTACAACCAGGCCGAAAAGATCCTGATCGAGGATGTCCCGGCCGTGTTCATCGGTAACCCGGTTCAAGGGCAACTCTGGAAACCGAACATCGCGGGACTCAAGAAGCGCTCAGACGGGGTCAAGTTTCACTACGCGCGCTTCTGGTCAGACATCTATATCAAGGCGTAGGTCCCGTCACGACTGAGTCGCCGGCGTGGTGAACTGAGTGGTCATACCACGCCGGCCGATCACCAGCATGGAGCAGCATGGTTCGGTATCTCTTCATTCGCGTTTTGGGCATCATCGGCGTCTTGCTTGCCGTGTCCCTCATCACGTTCTTGCTGATGCACGCCGTTCCTGGTGGCCCATTTGACGCCAGTCAGAATCAGGAAGTGCCCGTTCCCCAATCGGTGCGCGATCGGTTGGCGCACGAATACCACCTCGATCAACCGCTCTACCGCCAGTATTTCAGCTACATGCTTGACGTGGTACGCGGCAATCTCGGGGTGTCGTTTCGCTTCGGCGAACCCGTTACCCAATTTCTCGCGCGCAGTTGGCCCGTGACTATCCAGCTCGGGGCCATGACCTTCGCGGTCTCCCTCGTCGTTGGACTGGCACTCGGAACGATTTCAGCCTTGCGACCCAACACCTGGGTCGACTATCTGACTTCCTTCACCGTCGTGACCTTCATCGTGATGCCCACCTTTGTCGTCGCCATTTTGATGATGATCGTCTTCTCGGTGGAACTGCACTGGCTGCCGACCGGGGGCTGGGGCTCACCCAAACAGGCCATCATGCCAGTGATTGCCTACGCGCTCGGGCCGACCGCGACCATCGCCCGCTACACCCGGGCCTCGCTGGTCGATGCGCTCCGCGCCCACTACGTGCGGACGGCCCAGGCCAAGGGGCTGCACCAACGCACCGTCGTGCTGCGGCACGCCTTCAAGAATGCCCTGATTCCCATGCTGACCGTGCTCGGTCCGCTGGTCGCCTGGATGGTGACGGGCTCCTTCTTTATCGAGACCATCTTCCGCATCCCGGGCATCGGCAATGAACTGACGCTCAGTATCTACAATCGCGATTACCCGGTGATCATGGCCCTCTCGCTGGTCTGGTGCAGCGTGATCGCGATCGCCTATCTCATGACCGACCTGCTCTATGCGGCTGTCGATCCGCGGGTGCGGCTGACGGGAGGCCGGACATGACCGCGACGGAAGCCGAGGTCACGCTTGAACGCGCGCTTAAGAAGAAGGAACGTGGCCTGTATCGGGATGCGTTGGTGCGCTTCGCCCACAATAAACTCGCCGCCGTGGCATTGGTGGCCGTGGTCGGGCTGATCGCATTGGCCCTCTTCGCGCCCTTCTTACGGCCCGAAGGTTACGACCACCAGGTCTACAGCCAGGCCTGGGAATATCCGTCCTGGTCGCATCCCATGGGGACCGATCCGTACGGGCGTGATCTGCTCACGCGCATCATCTACGGTGCACGCATTTCGATGTCCGTCGCCTTGATCGTCAACCTGGTCTCCTTCCTGGTCGGTGCACCGCTCGGCGGAGCGGCCGCCTGGTTCGGTGGCATGGTCGACTTCGGCCTGATGCGCATCGTCGACGTGACCTCGGCCTTCCCCACGCTCCTCTTCGCTATCTTGATGATGGCGGTGCTCGGGAGTGGGTTGATCAACATCTACATCGCGCTGGCGGTCACCAGCTGGATCGGCGTCGCGCGCCTGGTGCGTGCCCAGGTCTTTACCCTGCGCGAGCAGGACTACGTGCTGGCCTCGCGCGCCATGGGAGCCACCGATTGGCAGATCATGCTGCGGCATCTGCTGCCGAATTCCTTCACACCCGTCATCGTCGCCCTGACCCTGGGCATCCCGTCCGCCATTATGGGTGAGGCCGGGCTGAGCTTCCTGGGGATTGGCGTCGCGGCGCCGACGCCCAGCTGGGGCAAGATGCTCAACGAGTACCTGCCCTACGTCCAACCACACTGGTATTTGAGTCTCTTTCCCGGCGTCATGATCGCGTTGACCATGTACGCCTTCACCTTGATGGGAGATGGGCTGCAGGACGCGCTGGATCCGACGGCCAAGTAGCCGGACCGGATCACAGATGGCGCCGCGGAGCCGCAGGGAATGATGGGGGAACGGACGGATGTCGTCACAGGAGCATAACGCCGAATTGGCGACGAGCGATGAGGCGCTCACCGCGGACCCGGAGTGGTTGCGCCCGCTGCGGGACGAATTCCCGATCTGCCGGCACGCGGCCTACTTTCAAACCGGGACACTGGCGCCGCTAGCCCGCTCGGTCAAGCAGGCAGTAGTGGAGGCGCTGGAGGCCGAAGGCGATGCCGGTATCTGCGGCAGCGCCGCACTGGCCGACCTCTTTGCCCGGGCGGAAGCCGCGCGGGCAGGCCTGGCGACGTTTCTCGGTGCTGGTGCGGAGCAGCTCGCCTGGACCGGCAACACCTCGCTCGCCATCCGCTACGTGCTGAACGCCGTCCGCTGGCAGCCCGGCGACCGCATCCTGCTGACCGACACGGAGCACGTGGGCACGCGCAACGCGGTCCGCGCGCTCACCGAGTGCTGCGGCGTTGAGCCCGTCATCGTCCCGGCTGGATCCACCCAGGAACAGTTCCTGGATGCACTCGCGACGACCCTGGCGGCGACGGATCGGCTCCGGCTCCTGTTCCTGTCCCACGTCTCGTGTCAGGATGGCCGCTGCCTGCCGGTCGCGTCCGCCATTGACGCCGCGCATGCAGCCGGCGTTCCGGTCGCGCTTGACGGCGCGCAGAGCGCCGGCCAACTCCCGGTGGACGTCGGCGAACTGGGGTGCGACTTCTTCATCGGTTCCGGCCATAAATGGCTGCTCGGTCCGCATGGGACCGGGTATCTCTACGCCCGAGACGTCGCGTCCTTCAGCGCTCCCTTCTCGCTCGTTCCGGAGAACGTGCTCCAGGGGCAATCAGACGGCACACCGACCATGAAGCCTCGCCTTGAGATCGGCACCGAGAGTGTCGCGCTGAAGGTCGGGGTTGGCGCCGCCGTCCGCCTGCTGCAATCGATCGGCCTGACGCGCGCCCAGGACCAGGTGCGGCACCTCACACGGATGCTGCGCGACGGACTCGCCCGCATGCCCGGGGTCCAGCTCCTGGCCGAGGGATATGCGTCGGAGATGAGCGGCATCACCGCCTTCGTGGTCGACGATCTCGACGTGCGTACCATGCGCCAGCTCACCGACGACCTCTGGGAACACGCAGGCGTCGTGGTCAAGACGCAGCTGGACAATGAGTCGATCCGCGTCTCGATTGCCTGCTTCAACACCCAGCGCGAGGTGCAGCGCCTGCTCGACGCCCTGCCAGACTCGCTGGCACGCGTGCGTTCACGGTGAGAGGGTGGCGGCTGGTGGAGTAACGGCAGTGACGAGTGGGATGTCTCCGGCGAACGGGTCGACATCCCAGTGACCGTGACAGACCGATGTCGACGTGCGTAGGGCGTCGACGGATCATTTGACGATCGAAATGGTGCCTCGGGGCACCACAAGGAGGGAAACCGCGTGACCACCCGGGAACAGGCAATGGACCGTTGGCAAGGAGTGCTCGCTCCGATCGTCACGCCATTCGCCGAAAACGGCGACCTTGATCTGGCGCAGCTGCGGGTCAATGTCCAGTGGCTGATCGATCAAGGAGCCAACGACCAGAACACCGTGATACTCACGGCGGGATCTGGCGGCGACTTCACCTCGATGACCATTGAGGAACGCAAACAGGTGATCGAGGCGACGGTGAACGTCGTCAACGGCACCATCCCCGTCATTGCCGGTGTTCAGTGCCTGGACATTCGGGAGTGTATCGCACTCTGTCAGTTCTGCGAGCAGATTGGCGTCGACGCGGTCCAGATCTCGGGACCGTTCTACTACGACGGTCGTCCGAACGATGTCACCGCATGGATGGCCGAGGTCGCCCGCCACACGAACATCGGATTCGCGATCTACAACAACTGGTACACGGGCTACGACATGCCGCTCGACTTGATCGACGCGCTGATCGAACTCCCCAACGCCATCGCGGTCAAGTGGAGCTCGCCGAACGTCGACCTGTTCCAGGAGGGGATCCGGCGCTGGAACGGCAAGGTCGCGGTGGTGAACAACACCTTCAACACCATTCTCGGCCATTTGGCTGGCAGCCGCGTCTTCGTGAGCCATTGGCCGAACTTCTATCCGCAATTCTGCTGGCGCATCTGGGACCTGATGGAGCGACACGACTACGCCCAGGCGCATCAGGAGTTTGAAGAGGCGATGGTGCCATACCAGCGCTTGGTGGCGCAGATCGCGGCGCAGACCGGCGGCGAAGGGATCTTTGTGCGACCGGCGATGCGGGCCGTGGGGCTCAACGGCGGGATCTCGCGCTTCCCGTCCCGTGACGCGGCGGTGACCCCGGAGATTCAGGCCGGGTTTGATCATCTGCTGGCGTCGATGACGGCGAGCCCCAGCGCGAGCCGTGCGGGTCGCGACTAGGTGCTCGGCGACACCCCGGGCGGCTGGTTCTTATAGACATAACGATCGTGTGTGATCGAGGGGCTCGCTGCAGCTGCGGCGAGCCATACAGCGTAACGATGGAACAGAGGAGCGTACCGACATGAATCGCGACGAATTGCGTCAGGTGATCGGCGGCGTGATTACCACCGTGCCCACGGCCTTTGACCGCAATCTGCGGTTGGACCTCGAGACCATGGCTGAACGCAGCCATTGGTGGGTGGAGCATGGTCTGGTGCGGGGCAAATCGGTCATCAAGGTGGCGGCGGCCATGGGCGAGGGGCCCGACCTGGGGGACGACGAGTGGCCACACCTGCTGCGCACCGTGGTCAACGCCATTGGTGATGAAGCGACCGTGGTCTGCGGGTTGAAGACCAAAGACACGCTGCACGCGATTGAAGACGCCAAACGCGCCCAGGATCTCGGCGCCGTCGGGGTGCAGGTCGATCTGCCGATCTTTCATCACCCGACGCAGGATGACTATCTGCGCTATTTCAGTGACATCTCGGACGCCATCGATATCGGCATCCTCATCTATAACACCTGGTGGTTCGGGGCCGAGTCGATCGCCCCGGAGACGCTGCTGCGGCTGGCCGACACGGCGGAACACGTGGTGGCGGTGAAGTGGCGCACGCCGAAGGACGAAGACTACGACCGGATGACGGAGTTCTCGTCCGTGTTGAACGTCATCGACAACTCCATCGAGCCCATCCGCTGTCACAAGAACGGCGGACGCGGGTTCATCTCGTCGATCTCCCACGCCTATCCGGAGCAGGATCTCAAAGTGTGGGATCTGATGGAAGCGGGAGACTACGACCAGGCCCTGACCGAGTTCGAGCGCGTCACCCGGCCCATCCGTGAGTTCGGTGGCATGGTCGGACGACGCTCCGGCGGCTATCAGTTGCAGAAGGCCATGATGGAGGCAATCGGGAAGCCGATGGGGCAGCCGCGCCCGCCGTCCCTGCCGCTCACGCCGGAACAGTTGGACGACCTGAAGCGCCTGATGGCATCCCTCGGCTGGCCGGGTGTGGTCGAGCCAGCGGCAGTCTAGCTCGATATCGGCGCAGCCTCGGACACCGTCACGCAGAGGTCGTCAGGAGGATGCGCAGTAGTCGTCCGTCGGTGATTGGTCATGGCGCTGCCTGTGATATCGGGCATATCTCGGTGGCGCCGTATGACCATGCCGCGTGGTCATGCGGATGCAGAGCACGGGCCGTGTGGGCGCGGATGACCCGACTCGAGCCGGGGACGTCGCTCCTGCGGGTGGCAATTCACCAATGGATGACATCGTATCGTACGGGCCCTTGATCGTGGCCGTGGTGATCACCAGGATGTGGCACGGAGTAGCGGTCGGTCGCGCACAGGGCCCGCGTCTTGATGGTCGGGCAGCTGGTCCAGGGCCTGGTTGTACACAACACCGTCGCACGGACGCGCTGCTCGCGGTGTCAGTGACGTGAGGGAGACAGAGCGAACACAGTGGACGCCATCGATGTACATGCCCATTTTGGACCCTATGACCGAGGGATGGGCGGACTCTCAGATCGACTGATGTGCGGTGACATTGAGGTCGTTCGTCGACGGGCGAAAAATGCCGGCATCATCTTGAGCGTCGTATCCGCACTTCGGGCCCTGATGCCCTACGGGGGCGATGTGCTGCGCGGAAATGAGGATGCACGTCGAGCGGCAGAGGAGCATGCTGACATTCGCTTTTGGGCGGTGCTCGATCCGCGCGAGGCCTCGATCTTTCCGCAGGTGGAAGGACTCCTGTCCCACCCGCGCTGCGCGGGAATCAAGATTCATCCGCATGCACATTACTACGACATCCGTGACTATGGAGACGCGGTCTTCGCGTTCGCAAACGAGCATGACGCGCTGATCCTCACGCACAGTGGTGATCCGGGCAGCTATCCGGAGGATTTCGTTCCATTCGCCAATCGCTACCCCACAGTCACCGTCATCTTGGCTCACCTTGGGAACAGCGACGATGGATCACTCAGCCGACAGGTCGACGCCGTCAAACGCGCCCGTCACCACAACCTCTGGGTTGATACGTCGTCAGCCCGCTCAATGGTCAGTGGGCTGATTGAGTGGGCCGTCGCCGACGCTGGCCCGGAGCGCATCCTCTTCGGAACGGATACGCCCCTGTATTCCGCCGCGTGCCAGAAGGCCCGCATCGAATCTGCTGAGATCGATGAAGCGGCAAAGCGCGCGATCCTTCAGAAGAACGGGGCGAGACTGCTGCACCTGGATGGGTGAACGGGCATCGTACCCACGTGGTGGATGGATCGCCGCCATGCGCGATCTTCCTCGCGTTTGACATTGGGTTCTCACATGCCGGCCGAACCCACGATCTACAGGGCAACGACGAGATTCTCCCGACACGATCCCTCGTGCAAATGGGCTGGCGCTCGGTTGCCCAGTTGGAGATCATCATGAATCTTGGCTGCCAAAGGAAATCCCGTCACCTTCAGAACCCGCGGATGATTCCCATCGGACTGATGCACGAAAAGTGAACCCGACCGGCACCGAGCGATGCGAGCCGTGTCGACAGCCACTGGACTGTGGCCAGGCCCGACGTGACATCCAGGGTGGCTTGCACGTCGCCGAGGTTCGGAGTTGTGGCCTCCCGTCGGTACCGGCATCGCATGTGCCATGTTGACGGACGAGGGCCTGCCGACCACCGAGTTCGACGTGCCTTTTAGAGCTGACGTGGATATGAGGCCATGGAGTCACATCAGCAGGTTATTGCCGAGCGTTACCGATTGATTCGCCGGATCGGCTCTGGCGGGATGGCCGACGTCTACCTGGCGCACGACACGCGGTTGGACCGTCAGGTGGCCATCAAGATGCTGTATCGGTCGCTTGGCGGAGACGCGACCGCGGTCGAGCGTTTCAAGCGCGAGGCCCGCGCTGCCGCCTCGCTCGATCATCCGGGCATCGTGTCGATCTTCGACTGGGGTAAGACCGACGAGACCTCGTTCATCGTTATGGCGTACATCCCAGGCGACAGCCTCAAGGAAGTGCCGCGCAGGCGTGGACCATGCGAGCAAACGCGTTTGACGTGCGTTCGTGAGATAACGGAATTGCGACAAACCGGAGCACGACGGAGCGGAGTAGCGGACCGCGGTCTGCTAGTCTCCCACATTCCTCGACTGCGCGAAGTCCAGTGCCTCGGCCGTCGTCATCTGGCACCCCAGCGCGAACGACCGTTCAAAGGCCGCTTTCCCAAGCTGGCCGAGGAGTTGCCCAGTTTCTCGCTCGTAGATGGCTTGAACGGACGGAGGGAGGGCCATGTGGTGTTCCTGTTGCACGGTTGCGGCGGCGCCACACAGGATGGCGGCCCGCTCTCCGTTGCTGGTCCGGATGGCCACCGCCGCGAATCCCAGCAGTGTCAACGCGAGGTGAGACGTATCCTCAAGGGAATTCGGTAACTCCAGCCCCATCCGGTAGTACCTGAGCGCCATTTCGAGCTTCCCGGCGAAACAATAGGCCGTCCCGAGGTAGCACAGCGCACCGGGCAGGAGATAATTTCGGCCAGTTTCCCGCAGGCGGTTGACGGCGTCTTCCAGCAGTGCGATGGCCCCTTCGAGATCACCACACAACAATGCGTGCACCCCTTGGTCGCGGCGCGTTCGCGCGAGACCCGGTGCATCGTGCAACTGTTGATAGGACTGTTCCGCTTGCGTCAGAGAGAGCGCGGCGTCATCAAGATGCCCGAGCACGCACTGCGTCAGCGCGAGGTCGCCAACCGCGAGGGCAATCCCGTGCGGATCCCCAATCTGACGCCATTCGTCGAGCGCGGACACTGCCAGGCTCAGGCTTGACGCGCTCAGACCCCGCAAATAGTTGCCCCAGCCCAACTGCCGGAAGATAAGCGCCGGTCCATGGTGCTCGTCGAGCGTCCGCCACAGCTCCAGCGCTTCGTCACCCAGCGTCTGGGCCACGGCAAAATCCGCTTGTGCCGACGCCAGCAGACAGGCACCGGTCAAGATCTGGGCACGCAGGGTCGGAGACAGCGCCGCGCGATGCGCCACGACCGCCTGTAACCACGCACGTCCCTCTTCGACTCGCAGATACTCATGCCAGTAGGGCCAGAGAGCCGCGACAAATCGGGCCAATCGCTCCAGATCATGCCTGGCATCCAGCCAGGTGAGCGCGGCCCGCACATTATCGAGATCGGCCTCGACACGCGCATACCAATCGCCCATGCGCGCTTCCGGAACATATGGCGGCGCCGACTCCGCGAGCTCCAAGAAATGCGTCGCGTGCCGATCGCGCAAGAACGTCGTTTCAGCGTCCGACCCGAGTCGTTCGCGCCCGTACTCGCGAATCGTCTCGAGCATCTGATACCGAGTCGTCCCCATCGGTGACGTGATCTGGTGCACCAAATTCGCATCTGTTAGGGATTGCAACATCGCCCTAACCGATTCCCGCGCTCGGGACTCCGACAGCGCGACCGCCGCCGCAGCCTCAGCCGTCCACCCGCCCACAAACACGGTGAGCCGCAACAGAAGGGCACGTTCGGCTTCCGACAGGAGATCCAGGCTCCAGGCAATGGTCGCGCGCACGGTCTGATGACGGGCTGGGGCATCACGCGGACCGTCGCTCGCCAGATCCAGGGTGTTGGGAAAGTCGACGAGCAGCTGCGCGGGTGCTCGATCCCGCGTCCGCGCTGCGGCAAGCTCAATCGCGAGGGGTAGGCCGTCAAGCCGTACGCACATCTCGGCAATACTCCTGAGTTCCTCGTCGTCGATCTCACGACGCGGATTGGCTGCGTGGGCGCGGTTGCGGAATAAGGCGACGGCCGGATTCTCGCCGAGTGACCGACGTGTTCGCTCACCGGAGGGCACTGGAAACGGCTCGACGGCCCATGCATATTCGCCAGTAAGGCGCAAGGGGATACGACTCGTGGCCAGGACCGTCACCCCCGGCGCCGCATGCAACAGTTCGGCGATGATGGAACTGCTTTCAACCAGCTGTTCCAGATTGTCGAGGAGCAGCAACACCCGTCGCGGGCGGAGCCAGTCGATCAACCGGTTCGGCACCGCCGCATCGATCACGTCCCGCAAGCCCACCGCTCCGGCAATGGTCGGAAGCAACAGATCCGGATTTCCGATCGTCGCCAGGGGAACGAAGAAGACCCCATGCTCAAAGACGTCATCGACCTCCCGTGCAACTCGGATCGCTAACCGTGTCTTGCCACTCCCACCGATCCCAGTCAGCGTCACTAGCCGTACGCGCTCTTTCGCGAGGAGCTCGGCAATGTCCGTGATCTCCCGTTCCCGCCCGACGAACGAGTTGAGGGGCGCCGGCAGAACCGTTGGCCCGGATGGCTGCCAGTGCGCGAGCACCTCCATCTCATCTGGTACCCCCGCTTTCGCGAGCACCGCGAGGGAGGGAAGCTCTGCCGCTCGCAGCAATTGATTGGTCGCGACGCGATGCAGTTGCAGGGCCACGGCCACCTGAAGCAGGTGAGCCCGATGATAGGGACGTACCGCGTCACCCCGCAGCCAGCGGTGCAGCGTGGTCTTCGGGACGTTGGAGCGGATTGCCAGTTGGCTCAGCGAGACACCAGCTTCAGCCATCCTTCGACCGAGCAACGCGGCCAACGGTGATGACCGCGCATTTGTCAGGTCTCCTTCGGATTCGACCGCATCGTTCTTCATGATTCACCGCTTCACGCCTGCACCAATGTCGCAGCGTCCCTATGAGTGGGGCACCCACCGAGACAGGATTTCTCGCCCACAACGTATTGAGATGAGCACTTCTTGCAAGAATGTAAGGACCTGCTTTCACATCGTCAAGCGACGTGGCGAATGCATCGGGGGCGTTCGTCGTCGAGTGGGCTAACGCAAACGGAATGACCGGTTCGACAGTGGCCCAGCTGATCGGACACTACGCCGTCATTTGAAATAGCTCGAGTCCGGTCAATCGACCCTTTTGTGATGCTGATCTGGAGCCTGATGAGCACGTTTGGCGGTCTTCCGCTCGCCCGGCGCCAGTCATCCGCTGGACTTCTCGGCAAACTCTGACATCTCAGGACTTGCAACGAGGGGATCGACCGCAACTCACCATCCAACTCATGACCGATCGATCATTGGGAACGATTGAAACTGGAGTGATTCGCCGTCTCGCGCCCAATCAAACGGGGACAACACGAAGCTGATCGATCTCGTGACGTCCTCGATCCCCTTGCGCACCAGCGCTCATTGCGCGATGGTTGTCGATCAAACACAGGGAAAGTGAGGACGCGTCGTGACAGAACCACGGTCTCTGCAACTCGCGCTGACCGGTGATGCGATGATCACCCGGCACGCGCTGATTCGTGACGACCTCGCGACACGCGAGCTGGTGGACCTGCTGCGTGCGGCCGACGTGACGTTCGGCAATCTCGAGGTCTTGCCCAATGATTTTCGTGGATATCCCGCGCAGGAGTCCGGTGGTTCACACCTGGCCGCGCACGCGTGGGTCGTTGACCACCTGCTGGCCAGTGGGTTCGATCTGCTCTCGACCGCGACCAACCACGCGCTCGATTACAGCATCGCCGGGCTGCTGGCGACCATTGAGACCCTGGAAGCCAAAGGCGTGGCATTCGCCGGGGTCGGGCGAAACTTGGCGGAAGCCCGCATGCCGGTCTACGTCGATCGCGGCGGTGGAACGGTCGCGATGATCTCGTGCTGCTCGTCGTTTGCCAAAGGCCAACTGGCCGCCGACCAGAGCTACCGACCTGCCAGGCCGGCCTGGACTCAACCCGCTGCGCGTCGACACGATCTACGACGTCACGCCGGACCAGTTCGAGTCCATCCGCTCCATCGCCATCGGACTCGGTCTCGATCGACAACGGCTCGAGCGCATTCAATTGGGCTTCGGTTTTCCGCCCGATGATCCGGAGGTCTTCCCGTTGTTGGAGATGAACTTCCGATCCGCCGAACAGCCGGCCATCCGAACCACCCCGTCGGAACGCGATGTCCAGGCCATCAGCGACTGGGTGCACGAGGCACGCGCACGCGCCGACCTCGTCATGGTGAGCCTGCACGCGCACGAGCAGGGTGAGAGCAAGGAAGAGCCAGCCGAATTCATTCCGATCTTCGCCCGCCGCATGATTGATGAGGGGGCGGATGTGGTGGTCGGACACGGCCCGCATTTGCTGCGTGGGATGGAGCTGTATCAGGGGAAACCGATCTTCTACAGCCTCGGCAACTTCATCGCGCAGAACGATCTGGTCTATAAACTCCCAACCGACTCCTATCTCCGCTTCCGTGTCGACCAGAGCAAGACGCCGAGTGAGATTGCGCGGTCGCGCAGTCGCGATGGTGAGCAAGGGTTTCCCGCCGATCCGCGCTACTGGCAGACGGTGGTCCCGCGGTGCCAATTCGAGGAGGGGTCGCTCACCGGGATCGATCTCGTCCCGGTCTCACTTGGCTACGGTGAGCCGACGCAATGGCGAGGGCGGCCACGCTTGGCGAGTGGCGACGAGGCTGAGGTGATCCTCGCTCGGTTTGCGTCCCTCTCACAGGCGTTCGGAATGTCCATTGGAGCGTGACGGGGAGAAGCTACGCGTGCGGCTGCCTGACTCATAGAGATGATCCGCTCGATTGCGGTCTCAGTCGCGACCGGTGCGGGCACGTTGAACATGTTGTACCTCCACGAGGGGTCGGCCATGTCGGGATCGGCACCGACAACGCAGGACCAGGGCGGCGAGCCATAGTTCATGCATCGAGTAACCCGACTCGGTACTGGACTGAGGACTGAGCAAATTCAGGCCGCTCGGGTTCCGCGGCCATGCGCGTCGCCACACGCGTGACTCCGGCATGCAAGACCGTGACAGTCTCGCCGATCGGTCCGCCACTCCTGTCACGTCGGTACAAACTGGATTGAATGACGACGACGTGCGGAAGCCTCGTGCTCCGAACGATCCCCACGAATTCAGAGATGTCGTCTGCACGCACCGTGCGAAGATGGATCCGGCCAGATGACCGTGGCTCTTCCGCAATGAGCGTGAAGGTCGGGTTACCCGTGGTGATCCGTGACCATCAGTCTCTCGATTTGCGACGCCGGTACTCGAACGTGCGGACCGACCCAGGTTCGCTGGGCTCAAGCGGCGTGCAACAACCGTTGTCGCAGCAAGTCCAGTTTCATGCGTCCATAGGCGCCCCGTTTCAACAATTTGAGCTTGGTGACCTGTCCTTCGACCGGCCCGTTCGACCAGGACAAGGTGAGCGCCGCCGTGACGGCGTCGCGGTCAATCTCCAGCGCTTTGGCGAAGTTACGCAACTCCGGGATCGATCCACTGCGGCAATCAGCCAGCCAGCAGTCGAGACACGTTCCTTGGCGTTCACGGACCATGGTCATGAACCGCGTGGCCAGCTGCTGCAACGCGCGCAACTCGGGATGACGACCAAGGCACTTCCAGAGCGAGCGTTCCCCGACGGATCGCTCCGGATCGTCGACCTGCAGCGTCAGCCACGCGAGCTGCTTGGGACTCGGGAGCCGCCGACGTGGAGGCCGCGCCGGTTGTTCGTCGTCGGTCCGGTGGGCGCGCAGCCACTTGGCGACGAGGGAGCGCGTGCCCGTGAAGCCCTGGTCACGGATCTCACGCCAGAGCTGGCTTTGATTGGTACAGCCCTCGGCCAGTCGCTGGCGCAGATAGGCGGCGTAGGGCTCCACCTTGCTCCCACGCCGATAGCCGCGCCGCTCGGGTGGGAGGCGATCCGCCTGCACCCACCGCCGGACCGTTGCCACCGACAGCTCACCTTCCCGTGCGATCTGTCGCAGATTCAGTCCCCGACGCTGGGCATTCTTCACCGCCTGGAAGCGGCGGTCCCGTTCGGCGTGTTTCACCGCTTGGATGCGTTCTCGCGCCGGTCCGGGATCGTACTGCGGCGGAGGTGGCCCATCGCAGGGAGTCGAACCGCCATCGGTCGCATCGTCGTCTTCCAAGAGTTGGCGCAGCTCGGGCCGCAGACGATGCAGGGTACGCTCGATGGCCTCACGAAGCGAACACAGCAGATGGAAGCGATCAGCGACCTGCGTGGCCTGCGGGAGACCGGCATCGACCCCACGAGCAAACTCCCGTGACCGGTCACGGGCCACCACCGTCACGGTGTGACTCTCCTGCAGTCGGGCAGCCACCGTTTCGGCCGTGCGATCTGGGAGGAGATCGAGGGGACAATGGCGGTCCAGATCCACCAGGATCGTGCCATACGACCGGCCCCGACAGAGCGCAAAGTCGTCAATCCCGATGACGGTTGGCAATGGTCGGTTCGGCGCTGGGGTGGCCCGCAGGATGCGCAGCACGGTGTCCCCACTGGTGCGGACGCCAAGCCGGCCCGCGACGCGGGCTCCGGCCTCACCACCCACCGCAAAGCCGATGACGCGCACCGCGTCGGTGACCCGTGGGGTCCGGCGCACGCGGGACGGTGTGACGGCCGACAGGTGCTCCACAAACGTGCGCTTAGCACAGGTTGGCGTGTCACAGAAGAACCGCCGCACCAGCACATCCAAGTAGACGGGGATGCCAAGGAGCGGAAGGTCCTGCACCTG
This sequence comes from uncultured Chloroflexia bacterium, assembly GCA_963782955.1. Taxonomy (GTDB): domain Bacteria; phylum Chloroflexota; class Chloroflexia; order Thermomicrobiales; family Thermomicrobiaceae; genus CALAGB01. The sequence continues at coordinate 1,081,210 of CAWALJ010000008.1, forward strand.
CCGGCGGGTGTGGCTATGGACGCGTGAACTTGGTCGTCCACAGTCCGGACAGCAGGCACTGTCGTGGCGACTCCGCAGTTGGATCCGAAGCTGATCGGGGTCGATTCGGACCTGCTCCAGGACGCAGTCTGGAAAGGCATTGGCCAAGGCGGGAAAAGACATGGCGGCACGGTTTCGCGTGGACGCAGGACGAAGACGACCGTTGCCACTCAGTCTACTCCGGAAGCCGTCGGTCAGAATCGGGCGCCTTCACGCTGGTTGCGGAAGAGCCACCGTCATCTGGCCGGGTCCAGTGCGAAGATGTCGTCGAAAAGATGCCAGGTAGTCTCACCGATGCTTCGACCGCGCTGGGATGCATCAGGTACCACATCGCGCGTGGACTTCTCATACCGTCGGCCGATCTGACCGATCGGACACATCGATGAAATGAGCAACGAATACCCTGTTCGGCAACTTGTCAGCATCCGGTGCGCGAAATGCGCCGACCGGGATGCTGATCGACCGCCGGTCCGCCGCTTGGCAAGCGAGTTGACCGTGACCGAACCCATCGACCACGAGTGCAAAATACGTCCACGAGTTGCCGGAGCGGGCAACGTTCGTCCAATTCAGCGATCGCAATCGGCGCGGACCCAACCGGCACGCGGTGCGGGATAGTGCGATTTGTGGGGCAGCCGATCTGATTCCCTGAACGAAGCTCGAACCGTGCGCATCGTCAAAAATTGTTAACCGGTGACGGTTTTGGTCGGCCGTGAACGGCGCATGGAACCCAACCCAAACCAGCCGCTCTTGGATTCGGCAATGAGCACGAATTCCAATCCGCTGGTTCTCGTCATATTGGAGCAACCACATTGCCCGCCGCAGTCGGTCGAATATCGGATTTCGTGGCTTCCTGAAACACATGAGCCACCGACATCAGCACGGCCTCGCTGAAGGCCGGTCCGGCCAGTTGCAGTCCAACCGGCAATCCTTCGCCCGTAACACCGCACGGCACACTGAGTGCCGGCAAACCGGTCAGGTCGAAGGGACCAGAAAATCGAATCAGGTCATTCATCCGGTCGCCATGCTCACCAGAAACGGGGGCGACCGGCGCTCCATCCAGGCGATACGAGGCGATAGGCGCGGCCGGCGTTGCCAACACATCAATGTTCCGGAACAGGCTCCGATATTCGTTCATGATAATTCGACGAGCCTGGAGTGCGGTCACATAGACGTGTCCGGGAACCAGCGTTCCCAATTCAAGCCTTTGTCGGGTGTTGGCGCTGTACTTCTCTGGGCACGATTGGAGCCATGACCGATGATACGTACTTGCTTCGACGTACAGCATGGCCATCAGCGCCCGAGCCGCGTGTTCGGGAAACGGCAACGCAACCGGAACGGTGTCAAATCCCAGCTGTTCCAACGTCGCCACGGCTTGCTGGGTGATCTGCCAGACTTCGGGGCGAACACGATCGCCCGGGGACGGCTGCACAACTCCGATCGTGACGGGTGATGGGACGCGCTCCAATGCGTCGAGGAAATCTGGAATCGCACTCCGAGCAGAAGTCGGATCGGCATCGTCGACTCCCACGACCGCCTGAAGTAAGCGCGCACAATCCCGAACCGTTCGGGCCATCGGCCCTACGTGATCGAGGGACCAGGAGAGTGGAATAACGCCAGAGCGGCTCACCAGCCCGTATGTCGGCTTGAGCCCGACGATGCCGCAAAAGGCTGCTGGCAGGCGAATTGAACCGCCCGAATCGGAGCCAAACGACCCATATCCGAGCCCCGCAGCAACGGCGGCAGCCGAACCGCCGCTCGAACCATTCGTCCCGTACGCAAGATTCCACGGATTTCGCGTTGGGCCAAAATCGGGGTGGGTCTCGCCATAGGCGAACTCGGCCATGTTGGTCTTACCAATGATGATCGCGCCAGCCGCACGCAGACGGCGCACGACCGTGGCGTCATAGGATGGTACGTTGGAGACCAGGACCCCGGATCCCGCCGTTGTCGGTACGTCCGTGGTCGCGAACAGATCTTTGACGGATATGGGAACACCGTGCAGTGGGCCAACCGGCTCGCCACGGGACAATGCTTCTTGGGCGATTTGGGCGTCGGCGCGTGCCTTCTCCCCCATCACGGTCACAAACGCGTTCAACTGCGGTTCGAGTGCGGCAATCCGCTCAAGGACCGCGTCGACCACTTCGATGGGAGACACCTCGCCGTTCACGATACGGCCATGTACCTGTGACAGACTGAGGAGCGCCAGGCTAGTTCCGCTCACGTGACACCTCGTCGATCAGTTCCGGAGTCATCGCGGGTTCGATCCCTGCCGGCACGATCTCCTCCAAACGCCGAAAGTCTCGCAGCAAGGCTGCGATCCGTGGAGCGAGCTCCGCCGCACGCTCTGCGGAAAGGATCAAACCATCGGTCGCAGACGGTCCGTCCAACGGTGGTGTCCCCTTCGGGGTGTGCGATTGTGATCGGTCCATTGATCCTCCTGTCCTTCTGGTACAGCCTCCGCCATGGTTCCGACGGCACGGACAGCCCTCGTGGCGTCAGCGGCTTCGCGCGTTGAAACCAACGGACTCATAGCGATCCCCCCAAACACGGGACCGGCTCCGGCGAAACGAAACGCCACGAAACGCCTCCTACATTACATTTCGACCACTAAAAGCGCAATCCATTGACATTCTGACCACCGAACGCTACATTCAATGCACGAAGTGCCAACGACACCGAAACGCGACAAGGGGGGACTTTGGCCATCAGCACGTTGATCGACGAGCTTGACCTTCGCATCATCGCTGAACTGCAACACGATGGTCGGAAACCCACCACGGAAATTGCCCGCCTGCTCGGTGTTCCGCGCACAACGGTGGCGCGCCGCATCGAACGACTCACACAGGAAAACATCATCATGGTCGGCGTGCTCGCCAACGGCCCCAAGATCGGGCTGCCAATTCAGGTCATCATCGAACTTCAGATTGATCCCATGCAGACTGACTCCACGCTGGCCGCCATCACCGCACTCGACGAAGTCCGGTGGGTGGGCGTCGCATCGGGACCGTTTGACGCGATGATCGAGGCGATGTTGATCTCGCCGGTACATCTACGCCACTTCTTGCTACAGAAGCTTGGACGCATCGACGGAATCACTTCGATGAGAACCGCGCATATCTTGGACGTGGTCAAGATTACGTTTGACTGGGAGCTCATGCTCCGTGCCGGTGAAGACGCCGAGCGAGAGGAGGCTGGGATGACGCGTCGTCACGGTTCGCTCCCGTTGTGACCATGGAACTGCTGACAATGTAGCGTCGCCGAATGCGGGAGACGCACGGTGGACAGGAAATCACGATTGAGGTCAGGAGACATACGTGAACGGGTCGGATGAAACCCAACAACCGGTTACAAACAATGGCAGATCACTCGCGAATCTGTCTCGTCGACAACTCCTTCAGCGCTTTGGCGTTGCTGCACTGGCAGGCGGAGCACTAAGCGGGCTCCTTGCGGCCTGTGGCGGCGGATCATCATCCACTCCGACCAGTGCGTCGGCCAGCACGTCGACGTCGACCAGTAGCGCAAGTTCTGGCGGCGCAACCCCGAGTTCCGGCGGATCGAGCACGTCCACGGCAACGGCCGCGGCGGCCGCAACGACATCCGGTGCGAAGGTGCAGCGTGGTGGAACCTTGACCTTTGGCTATACGGCGGCACCGATGAAGCTCGATCCGATCTGGTCGCAGGCTTTGGTCGACGAAACCGTTATGGTGCCGATGCTGGAGGCGCTCGCACGCGCCACGCGCGATGGCACAAACGTTGAGCCGGCCGTCGCTCAGAAGTGGGACGTGAGCACCGACGGCCTAACCTACACGTTCAATTTGCGTCCCAATATCAAGTTTCACGACGGAACTGCCGTGACCGCCGACGACGTCGTCGCTTCGCTCAATCGAAATAAGACGATGGGCGACTATATGTGGCAACTCAAGGAAGCATCGAGCATTGACAAGGTCGATGACGCGACCGTAAAGGTTGTCCTTACCACGAAAGTGGCGAGCTTCCTCGCGCGCATGGCCGTGCCCGCCAACGCGGTATTCCCCGCGAGCCTCATCCAACAAACCGGCAAGAATGAGATTACCAAGCCGATTGGCACAGGACCGTTCAAGCTAAAGGAGTTCGTAGCGAACGATCATATTACCCTGGCTAAGAATCAGTACTATTGGGATGTCGCGCCAGACGGAAAGCCATTTCCGTATCTAGACGAGATCGACATCAAACAAATCAGTGAAGTCACCACGCAGGTTCTCCAGGTTCAGGCCGGTCAGCTTGATGGCGGCAGTGCGCCCTATAGTCAGGTCCAGACGCTGAAAAGCAGCAACAAAGGTCAACTGGTGTCGTTCCCGCAACAGCAGGTCTATTTCATGGTTCTTCAGCTCACGAAGCCGCCATTTGACGACGTCAAGGTCCGGCAGGCCATGAGTTTGGCCCTAGATCGAAGCGCGTTGGTGGCCCGGGCTACGGCCGGCACCGCAGTGGTTGCGAACTCGTTTTTTCCGAAGGGGACTCTGGACTGGGATCCGGATCTGTCACTCCCGTATGACGTCAACAAAGCCAAGCAACTGATCTCACAGTCGAAGTATCCCAACGGTCATTCCGGAGCCAAGCTCCAGTATCCAAGTGGCAGCCAGCTGGGCAACGACAATGCGGTACTTGCCCAGCAGATGTGGCAGGCGATCGGCATCAACTTGACCATCGAGCAGGTCGAAAGCTCAACGCTGGGGAACAACTGGTACAAGAGCGACTTTGAAGCCATTTCCGGGTATCAATGGACCAACGGCATGGCCGATCCCGACCAATTGGTCCAGTTCTTCTTCGTGACCCCACGCATGAACACCGGGTACCAACCGAGTCAGGATGCCGTGAACCTCGTCAACCAAGCGGCTGAGGAACTCGATCCCGCAAAGCGCAAGCAGGATTACTACCAGCTTCAGCAAACATACAACCAGGATGTCGGTGGCACGATTTCCCTCTACTACACGTCGTCGATTAGCTACATCGGGAACAACGTGCAGGGATTCTATCGCTCTCCACTTGGCTTCTACTATTGGTGGGAAGTCTGGAAGAAATCCTAGCACCTCGTATCGAGCGGCCGTGCCCATCCCTTTGGGGTGCGGCACGGCCGTCAGTTACCACACTCCCCGCCCATTGCTGGGCGAGCGTCGTTTCTCCAATTTTGCAGTCTGAAAGGGAATCAATGGGCCGCGGCGCGTACATGCTCAATCGCTTGATTCAAATGATCCCGACACTCATTATTCTCGCCGTCCTCGTATTTCTGATGATTCATGCAATCCCCGGTGACCCGGCGGTCACGTTGCTCGGAGTTCAAGCAACGCCAGCAAAGGTCGCCGAATTGCGTAGCCACTTGGGATTAGACAAGCCGCTTCCCGTCCAATTTGCGATCTTTGTCAAGCAGATTTTCCATGGTGACCTGGGGCATTCAATCCTGGTACAGCAACCGGTGTCGACGCTGGTGAAGCAACGCTTACCGGTCACACTTTCACTGGTCGTCTTTGCGATGGTCCTCGCGCTGGTGATCACGATTCCGTCAGCTGTGATCGCGGCGCTTAGGAAAGATGGAATCGTCGATCAGTTCGTCCGAGGCTACACCATACTGGGGATTTCCGCACCAAGCTTCTGGATCGGGCTGTTACTCTTAATCCTACTGGGCGTCAAATTCAACCTGTTTCCCGTTGGTGGGATCGGCAAGGGTCCCCTCCAGGACATTCGTTATCTGTTTTTGCCAGCGTTCACGATGTCGCTCGGCGTATCCGCAGTTTTGATTCGTAATCTGCGCAATGCCATCATTGCCACGATGGGATCGGAACACGTGACGGTTGCCCGCGCGAAGGGACTGCGCGGCAGCACCGTCATCATGCGCCACGTCCTCCGCAACGCCTTGATCTCCACCGTCACGCTCCTTGGCCTGTATCTCGGCTGGCTTGTCGGTGGGTCGGTCATCATCGAATCGGTGTTCGCTTTGCCAGGGATGGGCACCATGATGATCGCCGCCATCCTCGGACGCGACTATCAGGTCGTGCAGGGGTTTACCCTGGTATATGGGGTGCTCGTGTTGGTGATCTACCTGCTCACTGATGTGGCCTATTCGTTTGTCGATCCGCGGATCACGTTGTAAGGACATGGAAATGGTTTCGGATACGGCCACACTTTCGGGACGAGCGAGCGAGGAGCGAACGCGCTGGCAACGAGTGAAGCGCGGCGCCGCGCGCAACCCAACCTTGGTCGTAGGGATCGTCCTGGCAACGCTGATGATTCTGTTGGGTATCCTCGGTCCGATCGTCGCTCCCTATAGTCCTATCAAGCAGAACTATGAGTCGGCCGTGGAGGCACCGAGTTGGGCACACCCGTTCGGCACCGATAAGTTTGGTCGAGATCAACTTTCACGTGTCTTAGCCGGTGCACGTATCGACCTTGCCGTTGGCATTATCACTGCCCTGATCCCGCTCGTGGTCGGAATTGCTGTCGGACTGATTGCCGGGTACTACGGAGGTTGGGTTGACACCATCTTGATGCGAGTCATTGAGATCCAAGTCGCATTTCCGTTTTACGTCCTTCTTATCGCGATTATCGCTGTCCTCGGCCCCGGACTCCTCAATATGTACTATGCGCTCATCTTGGTGAGCTGGATCGCATTCGCCCGCTTGGTCCGCGGCGAGGTGCTGTCCGCCAAGAGCATGGAATACACCGTTGCAGCCCGGACGCTGGGATGCTCGGATCTGCGCATCATGGGCCGCCATCTTGTGCCGAACGTCGTCAGCCCCGCCATAGTGTTTGCCACGTCCGTGGTCGTTTTCAACATTCTGGCAGGGGCGGCACTCGGGTTTCTCGGTCTTGGGGTCCAAGCCCCGAATCCGGAATGGGGCGCAATGATCGCGGACTCACGAGAATACATGGCAACGGCCTGGTGGTTGCCGACGTTCCCAGGCATCGCCATCGCCTTGGTTGGCGTTGCCTTCAGTCTGCTTGGCGACGGCCTGAGCAACGTCCTGCGCCGGGGGCGGTAACCGTCAGTCGATGGTCGGTGCACCGGGTACACGCCCGACGTGGAATACGGACAACCAGGTGGCAGGCGACAACGAAGAACCAACACGTGGGCCACAACGAGTTGACATACGCGGACGACCGCACGCGTAGACAGTGCCGCGTCGTCAGAGCACCGGACCGAGACTCGGGGACAGCGTGGCGGTGCTCTCGGTTCAACGCCAACGCGACGCTCACCCGTAGGTGGCATCTGAAACATAAACGTCCTGGCTGGCCGCAGACCTCACGCGGTCAGCCAGATCCTGAATCGGGCAAGTTTCCGGGAATACTTGACAGCCCCTCGACCGATGTCCTCGGCTGCCGACGAACGGCGATGGATGTAAATCAGACTTCAGCACGACAATTAGGAACGTGATGCGCAACCATCGAGCAATTGTCGGACGCGTCATAACGCGTCACCACGCGAGGATCAGACAAGCCTCTGATCTCCAACTCGCGCCGATCCCCACCCCGCTAGAAGTCCAAAGATTCTTGACCGCAAAGCGCTCGGTCCCACCGACGATTTGATCTCGCAGGAGTCGAAGATTCAGGTCGTTCACTCGGACGTCCTCCAATTGAGTCCTCAACATAATTCCTGGTAGCAAGACTGGTGAACGATCACCACCGAAATGGCATCTTCCGTGGTCATCGTCCGAAACAAGCAACACGAGGGACGATCCAGGCTGATTGCACCGTCGGTACCCACTGGGATGTCGTGTTCGACTCCGGCAGGCGGACGCACCATCAACCCTCACGTCAACTGTCGGTGCGCTCGCCCGGACCAACGCCTCCGCCCGGGAGAAAGACATGGAGGGGAGAGGCAGATGTCGTGTGAAGTCGGAATCTCGCGGACCTTTGCTCTTTTCACGCGCTCTGTATACTCCGACGTTCGACGACCACGATTGCCGTACGCTGCACCATGTTCATGGAGCCACCGAGAACCCGGCCAATACCCATCGTCCGCAGTGAATTCCGCGAATTGTGCGAATTCTGCAATGCGCGATGGAGCACCGGTGAATCGCGTGGCACGCGGCACCATTCCGAGAATGACGCTTTCGAGCGCTCTCTCCAACCCTCGCTCCGAGTTCACCCTGCGGCCTTCTGTGTGGTAACGGCGGTCTAGTCTGTGACGGTCCGTGGATCCGGCGCAATCTCGTAGCCTGGCGGCGGCTCGACGCCCGCGAGGTGCCGGACAAAGTAGTCCCAGCGCCGCCGCACGAAATACGGATCGCCGACACATCCATGCGGCCGGTTGGGCAGAATCAGCAGATCGAAGTCCTTGTTGGCCTTGATCAGGGCGTCAACGACTTGCAGCGTCGAAGCGGGATGCACGTTCTCATCCATCTCCCCATGCATCAGCAGCAGCTTGCCCTTCAAGCGATGCGCCTGCGTCGCATTGGACTGGTCGACGTAGTGCTCGCCGACCGGAAGTCCCATATAGCGCTCGACCCAGGTGGCTTTGTCCAAGCGGGTGATCGTGGTTGCCGGCCGTCGACACCGCCACCTGGTAGAACTCCGGGAACATCAGGATGGCCCGGGTGGAGGCATAGCCCCCGGCGGAGTGTCCGAAGATGCCGACGCGAGACACATCCAGGTACGGATACTGTCTCGCCAGGCGTTGGATCGCGACCACGTGGTCTTCGATGCCGCCATCACCCAGGTTACGGAACGACCCATCATGGAATGCTTTAGCGCGGAAGGGCATGCCGACGCCGTCGATCATGACCACGGCGAACCCGAGCTCCGCCAGCGCCTGCGCGTGCCACGCGTCGCGGAACTTGTCGGGCACGTTGACCGTCGTCGAGTAACCGGCGAACGACGTCGGGGATTGGTTGGTCTGCGGTCCGGCGTAGATGCTGTCCAGAATCGGCAACGAGGTCGTGCCGTCATCGTGGAACCAGCTGGGCACGATGATCGTGCCGAAGATGTCGGTCTTCCCGTCACGACCCTTCACCTGGAAGCGCAGAGGCGGCTTCCATCCCGTGGCCTCGAGCAGGTGCGTTTCCGCATGCTCGAGCTCAAGCAGTTGATCGCCGTCGCTCGAGCGCAGCACCGTTACGGGTGGCAGGTCAACGCGGGAGTAGGTATCGACGAACGAGGAACCAGCCGGGCTGAACGAGATCTGATGCGTCGCGTCTTCAGGGGTCAAGAGCTCGGGATCGCCACCGTCGAGGCGCACACGATACAGATAATTGAAATACGGATCGCGATCCGGCTCGCGCCCCACACCGGTGACGTAGATGAGGCGGTTCGCCTGGTCGACGTGCATGATCTCGGTGACCATCCAGGGCCCCGAGGTGATCTGGCGCCAGGGCGCATCGCTCTTCGCATCCACCAAATAGAGATGGCCCCAGCCATCTTGCTGGGAGAACCAGAGTATCTCGTCGTCGTCCAGCACGCGGACCATGGGTCGGCCGGAATGCGTGGGGTGCGGATCGATGGCCGTTCCGGCCGACTCTTCAACCAACGTTTTTGACGCGCCGGTCGACGGATCGATCGTCGACAGACGGGAGGATTGATAGCCTCGACCTCGCGCGAACTGAAACAGGCGGCGACTGTCGTCGGACCACCACAGGGAATCGGGACGCAGCGGCGACCCGTAGTAGAGCATGGGCACGTCGACGTGCTGCGCCCGTACCACCGACTTCGATGGCACGTCGGCTATCACCAACTGCGCCAGCGGCGCGTCAGTGTCTCCGGGGAGCGGGTAGACGTAGGTGTGCAACCGTGGTCGGAGGCTGCCGTCGAGCGGCGTGGACTGCACCAGGTGGAGCAGTCCGGCCGATTGCTGGTCAATCTGATACGACACAAAGCGGGAACTGTCGGGGGCCCAGATGACCCGGGTTGATGTCGGTCTGCGCTGCTGCACAATGCCCGCACCCTCGAGCGGTGATGGGAGTGGGGTACCGTATGCGTTCCCATCCACACCGTCGTCGGTGAGCTTCACCTCATAGCCCGTCTCCGTCGAGCGCACGAAGAGATTGTGATCGCGCGCGAATGCGATCCACTTTCCATCCGGCGAGAGCGTCCCATCGTGGTTGTCGGCTTCGGCCGATTCATCCCGATCGCAGCGGTACGACTCCAGATCACACGACCAGGTCGACCCGTACGCGTCAAAGCGAATCGTCGAGGCATCCACGTAGGCGAACGTGTCGAAGGGAAGATGCTGCGCGGTTCCGGGAATGCCGGACACCCGTGATAACGCGGCGGCGAGCTTCACATGATCGAACGATGGAGACCGCGTGGGACCAGCGGGATCCACCGTCACAAATTCATGGCCGTCCGTGGTGTCGACCCGATACCAGAAGCGCGTGCCCTCATCGATCCACTGCGGTTCCACGTGCATGCGCCCCATCAGGCGTTCGGCATTCCACGGTAAGAATTGTTCGGCTCGCGCGTAGGCCGCCTGAGACAGCCGTCGTCTCCCTTCGCCCGGGTCACCCGCTGCGTATCGGCTCGCTTCACCGCTGGTCATCGTGTTAATCTCCGCCTCACACTCCACTGGCACACCTGCCGGACGGTTCCGCTGTCAGCCTTCCAATCGCTGCATAGCGGGAACAATGGTTCACGAACGTGAGACCACGAGGCACAAGAGCGTCGTCGGCACTCCCTGATCCATTGCTGGCGATTCCTCGGATGTATCCTGCATGGATCGCGGCGACGAAATTTTCGGGAAACCGCCCCGTCTGGTCCACGCCGCGACTGTGACACAGTCCTGCTCTTACGACAAGCAAAGGTCGCTGCCAAGGCTCGTCCGTGGTATGATTCAGGCTCCGCTTGATCATCATGAATACTGAATTTCTACCCCCAAATTTGACAGCCAAACTGACAGCCAAACGCGGGGATACTGGTTAATTCTTGTGGATGACATAATATGAGACAGTACGTACGCACTCTTCTGGATACCGAAAAAGACATTGGACGGGCATTCACGGGACTCTTAATCAGCGGGTTCGGGGTTCGAGTCCCTGGCGGCTCACCAGAAAAAGCCTATATAGACGCGGAAAACGAACGCCCTGGTCATTGCGACCGGGGCGTTTTGTTGGGTTTGAAGGTCCGAGGATGGGTGATTGGCGAGCCGGTGCCCACGTTAGCGCCCGTGGGCACGGTTCACACTCGGCGCTAGCCGTGCAGTGAAGGTGTTGCTCCGCTAACTTCCTCGCCGAAGCGATCGATCTTGAACGGTTCGATCGGCAAAGTCGACGAACCAGATGTTGCCAATTCGCTCAATATTCGTCCAGTGACCGGGCCAAGACAGAATCCGTGACCCGAGAATCCCGCCGCAACGATCAGCCCAGCGACAGCCTTACTACGCTCGATGACCGGAATATCGTCCGGGGTCATATCGAGCAGTCCGCCCCAGACCCGTTCGATCCCAGCCCTGCCGAAGCTGGGAAATACATCGGTCGTGCGTTGGATCAACGCCGCGATCTCTGCGGCGGGCGGCTGAAGCGCTACGGGATCGTGTCGCGGTCCGTCCCACGGCCACGGCAGTGCCGCTCCGGTGAAGCGCAGGCGTCCGCTAACCTCCTGCCGCCCAGCAACGTCCCCATTCGCAACTCCAAGCACCTGCGAGAGCACCGGCGGCAGCTCAACCGTCTGCACGATGATGGCGTGCGCGATGGTGATCGGCAGTTCGATCCCCAACGGCTTCAGCAACCGATCCGAATAAACACCCGCGGCGACCACCACGACGTCGGTGGCAATCGGTCCTTCCGTCGTTTGCACGCCACGAACCGCTCCGGCCACGACATCGATACTCGTGACTTCAGTATTGGTCCGAATTTCGGCGCCTTCACGTTTTGCCGCGCGAGCGAACGCGTTCACGGTCTTATGCGGATTGGCATGTCCATCAGTCGGGCAGAATGACGCTGCCAGCACCGTGCCGGACAGGGCTGGCGCGATTGCTCGAACCGCATCGTTATCCGGAAGGTAACGCAGGTCGAGTCCCAGCGCTTGCTGTTCATGCACCATGGTCTCGATGCGTGGCACCTCATCAGCGTTGCGAGCCAGCCGCAGATTCCCTTCCTGTCGGTATTCCACGTCGGCATCGAGTTCCTCGGACAAATGCTCCCAACGCCGCACCGCGGCTCGCGCGAGTGGCACTTCCGCCTTATCGCGGCCTGACTGACGCACTCCGGCCAGGGTCCAACCCGAGGCCATCGAAGCCAGTTCGCCTCGTTCCACCAGGGTCACTTTCACCCCAAGTCGAGCAAGATCGTGAGCCGCGGTCACTCCGCTGATCCCACCGCCGATGACCACGACGTCGCTCGTTGCCATCAATCCTTTTCCTTCCCATCAGCGTCGTCGTAGTCGTAGCCATAGGCCTCGCGGGCCTGCTCACGGCTAATCACACCGTCTTCCAGATCTCGCACCACCAAGGATGGAGCACGTTCCTCGGGGTCGCCGTATCCACCGGAACCGGCCGTCACCATGCTTGCTACCTGTCCAGGTTGGAGGAGCAATTGTCCGTTGCTCGAATCATCCATCGGCTTGCCGTCGATGGTAATGGTGGAGCGGGCGCCGTTCATTCCGCCAAACAGCCCCCAGGGCTCGCTGAATCGTCGACTAGTGTTACCCCGGAATGCGGCCACGTGATCCAACACGCGAACGTCGCGACGGATGGCCATGCCGCCGCGCCATTTGCCTGGTCCGCCGGAATCCTGCACGAGTTCGTAGCGCTCGACTCGGAGCGGATACTCCACCTCGAGACTCTCGACCGGCAGGTTTGAGGTATTGGTCACGTGCGTTTGTACGCCGTCGAGTCCGTCCTTGGTTGCGCGCGCTCCGAACCCACCGCCAATCGTCTCGAGGTACGAGTAGTATCGACCGCTACGTGGATCCACGCCGGAGAAGGTCATACCCGCATTGGACCCAGTACAGGCGGCGATGACCCGTTCCGGAACAGCTTGCGCCAGAGCCCCGAGCACCAGATCGACAACTCGCTGACAGGTTTGTGTTCGGCCATTGATCGCGCTCGGCGGCAGACAATCGACGATGGTTCCTGGAGTGGCGTCAACCTTGATCGCCCGGTACATCCCGGCGTTCGGCAATATCGTCGGATCGACCACGGTCTTCACCGCGTAGTAGACCGTGGCCAGAAGCGCGGTGCGCACCATGTTGAGACCCGCCCGTACCTGAGGCGGGTTATCCGTGAAATCCAGCGAGATCTCGTCATCGGTCACCGTGATGCTGACGCGCAGCAGCAACTCGTTGGTTCCGAGCTCCTCGCTATCGAAGCGATCTTCAAACGAGTACGTTCCATTCGGAATATGTCGAATGCCAGCTCTGGTCTGACGCTCGGCATAGTCGAGCAGGGCGTCGCCGGCCGCGGTGACCGTCTCCAGCCCGTACTTCTCACAGAGCGATTGCACGCGCCGGACACCCAGGCGATTCGCGGCAAATTGCGCACGAAGATCACCACGCCGCTCATGTGGCACCTGACAATTGAGCAGGATGACCTCGAGGATGTCTTCGCATAGCTCGCCCCGATCGAAGATCTTGACCGGAGGTATGCGCAGCCCCTCCTGAAAGATGTGCGCATGCCCGCGATCGACGAAATCAGCATGGTGGGACAGGTTCGCGGTGAAGGCCACTGGCCGGCCATCGACGAAGACTGGCGAGAGCACGACGATATCGGGCAGATGCGTCCCGCCGCCGGTATATGCATCGTTTCCAATAAACATGTCGTTCGGATCGAGCGTCTCCTGCGGATGGCGCCGCAGTACTTCCTCAACGATTCCCATCAGTGAACCCAAATGGATCGGAATGTGTTCAGCCTGGGCGAGCGTTCGCCCGTGCGCGTCAAACAGAATCGTCGAGCAGTCACGACGTTCCTTTATATTCGTCGAGTAGGAGGCGCGGATCAGGGCAGTCCCCATCTCCTCGACGATCGAACTGAACGCCGACCCAATGACTTCGACCGTGATCGGAGAGAGATCGGCCACTGGTGCAGGTGTTTGCTTCTGAATCATCATGCAATCGCTCCTCGTCCACCGTTATCGATGATCAGGTTGCCGAACTCATCCGTCGTGGCGCGCTGCCCAGGTAGGACGAGCGTGGTTGAGTCCATCTGCTCCACAATGGCCGGCCCCAGGATCGTCGCCCCGGCTCCAAGTCGCGAGCGGTCAAACAGCGGCACATCTCCCCATCCATCTTGTTCTGGAAGAAAGGCTCGTCGACGACCGACAATCGCGACGTCGAGCGACGTGGATGCCGGGACTCGTCGCGGAACAGGTTTGTCCACGAGACCGGTCGCTTCCAGGCGCAGCGTGACGAATTGCGCTGGCTCATCTTCCGCCGAGTAACCATAGGACTGGTCGTGCGCGGCATTAAAATCAGCCAGAATCCGCGGCAAATCCTCTGGCGTGATCGAACGATCGGGCAACTCGATTGGAAGCTCGTAGTTCTGCCCGACGTAGCGCATGTCGATCACTCGTTGAAGGCGTCGGGCGCCATGCGGAATTCGCTCGCGCTCGAACCACTGATGCGCACTCTGACACAACTCATCAAATTCAGCATTGACGACGTCGAACGAATCGGCGCTCGCTAGGGCGACGATTGTGCGGGAGTAATCGGTGCGTAGATCCGCGACGAGCAGGCCGTAGGCGCACAGAATGCCCGGGATGGTTGGTACCAGGACGCGCGGAATGTCCAACTCGCGCGCCAGACGCGCAGCATGCAGGGGACCGGCACCACCAAATGCCACCAACGTGTAGTCGCGCGGGTCGTAGCCGCGTTCGACCGAAATCACCCGAATAGCCTTGGCCATGTTCACCGTTGCGATCGAGATGATCCCCTGAGCGACCTCCTCGCGGTCGAGCCGAAGCTTACTCGCGAGATGATCAATGCTCGCGTCAGCCTTCGCCGCATCGATCCTCATGTGACCGCCAAGTAGCGCCTCACGACTCAGAATGCCCAGAGCGACATTGGCGTCTGTGACCGTCGCCACCGCACCACCCAGACCGTAGCACGCGGGCCCCGGCTCTGCCCCCGCGCTCTGGGGACCGACCTTCAGGTGGCCGCCACTATCGATCCAGGCGATCGATCCGCCACCCGCGCCCACGGTGCTGATGTCCAGCATCGGCGTCCGGATCGGATAGCCTGCCACCTCGTGCTGCATGCGAATGCGTCCCTGCCCCGTAGCGATCAACGAGACGTCGGTGCTGGTGCCGCCCATATCGAAGGTGATGATATTGCGGAGATTGGCCGCATCCGCTACCACGCTTGCGCCAACAACCCCAGCAGCGGGACCAGAAAGGACCGTCCGCACGGGGGAGTCACTCGCGACATCGAGCGAGATGATCCCACCGTTTGACTGTGTGATGTAGGGTGTCGTCGGAACGTGCAAATCCGAAACGCGGGACCGGAGACGTTGAATGTAACGGCTCATCATCGGGCCCACGTAGCTGTTCACTACCGTCGTCGACAACCGCTCATACTCGCGAAACTCGGCAATCACGTCGTGGGAGAGGCTTACGTAGGCCTCCGGAAACTCCTCGGCGATAACCTTCGCGACCTGATCTTCGTGATCTGGAGCCAGATAGCTGTAGAGGAAGCACACAGCTATTGCCTCGACACCCGCGTGCCGCAACTGCGTCACTGCTCGTCTTACGTCATCGCGATCGAGCGGCACGAGCACGTCGCCGGTTGGCAGCACTCGTTCGGGAACTTCGATCCGATGTGCCCGGCGAACAAGCGGAGTCGGCTTGTCGGCCTGGAGATCATACAGATCGGGGCGCATCTGTCGACCGAGATCGAGCAGATCACGGAATCCGTTAGTCGTGATCACGCCGGTCGTCGCGCCGCGCCGTTCCAGAAGAGCATTCGTCGCGACGGTAGTGCCATGGCCCAGGTACTCGACCGACTCAGGGCCAATGGACTCCTGCGCCAGGATCGCCGAGAGCCCGTCCGCGATCGGCTCACTGGGGTCGCGACTCGACGATGAAAGCTTGAAGATGGCGAGTTGGCCATCCTTGGTCATCAAGCAAACGTCAGTGAATGTCCCGCCTGTGTCAATTCCCACCCGTACCGGCATACCGTGATCCTCCGACGTTCTCCCTGACACCGACCACCTCCTGCCACGGCAAGTGGCAGTCCGTTGGTCGCCTCATGCCCGGCGATCTCATGACCACGCCCCGCGGTCTGACGAACCGCTTCACGTGATCGATGTTCGACATCTCAGCCACAACCTGGAGTATGACACCTCACGGCGGCATAGAGGCATGAGCGCGGCTCCGCGCGAAATCGACTTGACGGCATGTTGGCTCGTCGGAGTGAACACCGCGAATGAGACGACTCACCGTGACCATGGGAACCAATTTCGACGAGGTTCATTGCCCGATTTCTGGGTCCCGTTCATTTGTGCTGTCGTTCACCGCCGGGTCGTCATGTGAGGCCATGTAGACCGTTGATTGAAGATGACACGGCCCATCGCAAGTCAAGCATACGCAACAGCACTGTCGTCCAGCGCCGAGTATTCAGTCATCCGCTACTCGGCCACCGGTGCATCACCACGCGGGAGACGAACCCGACGGTCGCACCAGATGCAAAGAGCCATTCCGGCACGTGGCGACCACGCGATGACGCGCTGTACTGAGTTGCTCGCCCAGTTCAATCACCACACAGAGAACACCTGACCCGTGGCTGGCAAACCTCGAATGGGCAGACGTGCGCATACCGTCAGCCAGGTCGTAAGCCCCAACGCCGAGCGATGAACGTGCCACCACCGCTGCATCACCACTTCCACTCGCAGGCCGTGATCATCGCGCGTGTCGCTCAGCCTGGGCAGAGTCTCGATCAAAACTCACAGGTACTATTCAGAACTCAAATGTGGAACTCAGATCACGCCTTTGACACCATGTGTTAAGGTGTAATCTGCATCACCGTACTTTGCTTGACATCTACCCTCGACCCATTTCACCATCTCGGCATGCACGGTGCTCGGTAAATGGCGAAGGACCTGGATGATCCTGTGGAGAATCGCTGTTGAACCCGCGCAGTTCCAGCGTGCCTGTGCGGACGCACCAAACGAAGGAGAACAGATTGTATGTGATCGGGTCGATCGTCCTTATCGGTGTACTCGTCAAGGTCTTTGAGCGGTGGGTTCCCCGCGAAGTCTATCGCCTCGTCGTCCTTGCATATGTCGTTATCCCGTTCCTCGCGCTCGGATATGTCGCGTGGGCATATTGGGGAACGTGGCTTGGCACAAAAGAGCTGATCCTCTTCCTCGTCTTTTCTCTTCTCACGGGCGTTGGAACGGGCGTCGGGTTTCATCGACTTCTAACCCATCGCAGCTTCGAAACTCGCCCGTCGATCCGAGCGTTCTTCATTATTTTGGGGACAATGGCGATACCGACTCGCCCGATCGACTTCGCCGCCAATCACCTCAAGCACCACGCCTTTGCCGATCGAGAAGGCGACCCACACAGTCCATTGGACGGTTTCGTTCATGCCCATATCGGTTGGGTTCTCAAGGCGCCGGAAGCAGATCGCGAACGCTACGGCAAGAAACTCCTGCAGGATCCCGTGGTCCTGTTTGTCGAGCGGACCACATTGCTTTGGTTCTTTCTTGGCCTGCTCATCCCCTATCTCATAGCTGGTTGGCCAGGGCTGATTTGGGGTGGCTTGATCCGCTACGGCTATCACAATCACGTCACCTTCTCGGTGAATTCCATCTGTCACACGTTCGGCAGCCGGCCGTTCAACACACCGGACAGAAGCCGCAATAACTGGCTCATCGGCTTGCTCGCGTTTGGTGAGGGTTGGCACAACAACCACCACGCTTTCCCGGCCATGGCTTATCACGGCATCGGCTGGCGCCAATTCGATCTCAATTCGCTGGTGATCCGGTCCTTGGTCGCACTGCATCTGGCCTGGAACGTCAAACAACCATCGCCGGAACTGCTGTCTCGCCGCCAGCAACGCCTGAGCGGGGCGGTCGCGACGCCTGTCCAAAGCGATTAGCGCGCTGGCTGAGCTGAAGAATTGGGGCGATTCGTGCCGTCTGCGGCAGCCACGTGATGCGGCGAGGCGAATGTCACGTCGCGCGGCGTAGATGTACGCTCCAATCGATCTCACGTTTGTCGCTGGGAAGCCAGGCTCCAATCTCCAGGTGACTCGTCATCGAAGCCTGTCAGTCGAGCGAGATGGTGTACAAGCCCGTTCGGCATCGAACGGGCTTTCGTGTGTCGCTCTACTTCGAGCCACTGCACCGATCACGGTAGGGCTTCCGTTACCGAGCATTGGATTCGGGAGATTCGAATCCCACTCGTTGACGGAGGTAGCGCCGTGGATCCAAAACACTGGAATTCCAATTACCGCACGACAACCGATTCTCGCCGGCCCCAACGATAGGATGGTGTTCGTCTCATCGCTCATCAGCCTGCAGCGTTTTCAGCGACGTTCAGGAATTGGGTCGCAGACGCGAATGGAAGTTGTACATTGTGCAGCGATAGCGACGAAAACGTTGAACGCCTTTTGCACTGGGAGAGAGAGAAAGCATGAGCCAATCAGCAGCACACAGCATGGAATGGGTCACACTCGGCGTGCGCGCCGATGGGAATCCGTTGCGCTTCGCCATGCACACCATCACTGGGGCAAAACCCGGGCCTGTGGTCGGAATTTCCGCCGGTGTACATGGCGATGAGGTACCACCCATCGAGACCATTCGACGCGTGTTTGGTGAGATCGATCCCGGAAAACTCAAAGGAACGCTCAAAATCGTACCGGTGGCGAACCCTCTGGCGCTCGAATGGGTCACTCGTCACAGCCCGCAGGACATGCAGAACTTCAATCGCGTCTATCCCGGCAATCCTGAGGGTTGGATGACCGAACAACTGGCACATGAGTTCGTCAACCGGTTCGTTACCGGGCTCGACGCATGGATCGATCTGCACAGCGGCGGAGTCTTCCCGACAGTCGATTACGTTTACATCCTCAACGATGAAGAACTCTCCCGTTCGTTCGGCTTCAATGTGATGTACCGCACCACTGGGGGCCACGGAGACCCAATCGATCCGAATATTCGTCGAGTGACGGTCGAGATGGGTGGCGGGCTTGCTCGTGATGAGGACTACGTTCAACGGGGCGTCGTCGGCGTGTTGAGCGCGCTTCGACATCTCGGGTCATTGGACGGAGAGCCCCTGCCGAATCCGAATCCAACCATCGTTGAGCGGCTGGATTACACACGACCGCACCAGGGTGGCTTGCTGGTTCCGGAACTGGGCATCGCCGATCTCGGCAGAGTGGTGCCACGCGGCACAGTTCTGAGTCGCACATTTAGTCCGTACACCTTCGAGGAACTCGAAGTGTTAAGAACTCCGTTCGAGCAGACAGTCTTGATCATGCTACGCGGCACCGTGACCCGGGTACAACCAGGCGACTTCGTCTACATCCTGGGTGAGCTGTGACCACGCGATTGAGGTTCCAGGTTGTACGGCCATCAAGGTCTGCCAGCATTGCGCTTGTTGAGGCGATTGAGCGGTGCTCTTGAGTAGAGACGGACATGTTGAGATGGAATCAGTGGACCTTGCACAGCTTCACTACCTGGCGGACACCGCCGAGTGGCGCCAGGATCGCTACTACACGTACGATCTGCTGACCCAGATGCTCCGCGGCTGGGTGGTGGAGCATCCGGCGTTAGCCCGTCTGGAAAGCATCGGCCGGAGCCGTGAAGGTCGTGACATCTGGTGCGTAACGCTAACGAATTGCGAAACTGGTCCAGACAACGAAAAGCCAGCCTATTACATCGACGCTAACATCCACGCGGCCGAAGTCATGACTTCGGCAGTCGCGCTAGCGACCATCCACCACCTCCTTTACAACTATCAGGACGACCCTGCGATGCGGCGAATCCTCGACGAGACTGCGGTCTACGTCATCCCACGCATCGCCATTGATGGCGCCGAACAATTCCTGACGTCGACCGCCAACGTCCGCTCAACCACGAACCCGTATCCCGAAAATTCACTCGACAGCCGCTTCGATGGACTCGAGCTGTACGACCTCGACGGCGATGGACTAATCGGGTCAATGCGAATCAAGGACCCAGCCGGACCGTGGAAGGTCTCGGAACGCGATCCAAGAATCATGCTCAAGCGTGGTCCGAGTGAATACGGAGGCGACTACTACTTCGTTCACCCGGAGGGGCTAATCCGCAACTGGGACGGTGGCAAGATCACGCTCGCCCCGTCGCGATCCTCCCTCGATTTCAACCGCAACTTCCCGGCGAATTGGCAGCCAGATTGGGTGCAGACTGGTTCTGGACCATATCCACTCAGCGAGCCGGAAACTCAGGCAGTGGCTGCATTCCTCCGTTCACATCGCAATATCCACGGGGCGCAGTTGCACCACACCGCCGCCGGACTGATCCTGCGCGCTTCGGCCCGCTACGCCGACGAGCACATCCCACCGCTCGACCTTCGCGCACTTCAAGTAATCGGAGCGATCGGGGAGGCTTCGATGGGGTTTCGCTGTGAATCACCGTTCCACTGCAATCCCTACCAGCCCGAGAAGCCGTCGTATGGAGTCGAGTGCGACTGGCTTTACGACCACCTCGGAGTTCTGCCCTACATGACCGAGCTCTGGGGGCTGGCTCATCGTGCCGGCATTCCCAGCACCAATTACCTTCAACTGGAAGAGGATCGAACCGAAGACGATGATCTGAAGATCCTGCGACTTCTCGACGAGCATGCGGGTGGTCGTGGATTTACGGCGTGGCATCCATTCGATCATCCGCAGCTTGGCCCGGTGGAACTTGGTGGACTGGAAGTGAAGTTCGGACTGCTGAACCCTCCCGGCCCGCTGCTGGCGGAAGAGATCGAACGCGCGATTCCGTTCGCGATTGGCGCGATGGGCACAGCGCCGCGACTCCGCGTTATCGAATCCGGCGCCGAACACCTGGAGTCGGGCATCATTCGAATTTGGGCCAACGTCGGCAACGATGGCTTCCTGCCAACCTGCGGCAGTGAGCGCAATCGGAGGCCCGACAGGCCCCTCATTGCCCGGATCGACCTGCCAGAGAAGAGCTATCTCCTACCCGGCAGCGTCGCGGTCCAGGAACTCGAGCACCTCGCCGGTCGCGTCAGCCAGTACACCAGCCTGCACCTATCGGCCCACTACCCGAACCTGAGCCGCACGCACGTCGAGTGGCTGGTTGCAGCCCTTGCAGGCGCGAGATTTGAGCTTACGATCCAGGCCGAGAAGGCGGGAGTCTGTCGCGCGACAGTCATAGCATGAACCGCGGCGGTCAATGTCTTGACCGCCGCGATACGCACTCGTTTTCGGTTTGCGTGGCTGGTAAACATCGGTGTTCCCAGCCTCACGCTGGATTATTCACCTCAGCGGTTCAGCACCTTGCGAATCAGGAAATCGTCAACGCGATTGGCGTCGTCGATGATGGTGCTCACTCGTTTCCAGCCGTGTCCTTCACCAGGATACGTGTGATACTCGACGTCTTTGTCGTGTCGTCGCAGTGCATCGACCATCCCGTTCATCTGGCTAGGATGGCAAACGATATCCTCTTCGCCCTGGAGAATCAGGATCGGCTCTTTGACCTCGTCGACGAAGTTGACCGGACTTCGATCGTAGTACAGGTCACTGTTCTCGGCAGGAGCCCCCATCAGCTTGGCGATGTAGTGACGCTCGAAGATCCAGGTTTTGTCGGTGAACGTCGTCAGGTCTCCAATGCCAAAGCGGCAGACGCCAGCCCTGAAGAAGTCTGGTGCCTTGGTCATACAGATCAAGGTTCCGTAGCCGCCTGCGCTACCGCCCATCGCCACGACCTTGCGTGGGTTGATCAGACCCTGTGCGATCACCATCCGGGCGCCGGTCACGTTGTCCTGCAGGTCCCCGCCGCCCCAGTCACCATAGAGCTTTTCCATGAAGGTGCGGCCATAGCCCTTGCTGCCACGATAGTTCGGCGCGAGCACGACGTAACCGCGGCCCACCAGATACTGGATGTGCCCCTGCCAGGAAGCCAGCGACTGGCCAACTGGGCCGCCATGAATGTGCACCACGAGCGGATGCTGACCAGGTACCGTTTTCGTAGGTGTGTACAACAAGCCGTGGACAGTTAGCCCGTCGGAGCTCTCCCAGGAAACGTGGTCTGGCATAACAAGATCAGCGCCAAGCACTCCCCCGGTTGCGCTGAACGTCAACTGTTTACGTGCACCGTTGCCCGTGCTAATCAACCAGACGTCTGCCGGCAGAATCGGAGAGGAATAGATACAGACAATCTGCTGATCATCGAGCCACGAGAGTTCCCCATGCACCCCGGGCTCATTGGTCAGTTCCGTGGCTTGCTGCCCGTCCCAGCACCAGATTTGACAGTCACCGTCGACGTTTCGCACGAACGCCACAAGCTGGCCGTTCGGCGACCAGGCCGGGCACGAATGCTGCACCTCTTCATGAACGACGCACCGCGCGTTTTCGCCATTCGCATCACACACCCAGAGGTTGCCGAACTCACCCTCCCTGTCGGACACGAAGGCAATGCGCGATCCATCTGGCGACCAAACGGCGTCGGCATTGGTAACTCGTGTTCCGCCTGCGATGACGCGCGACTCCCCCGATTCGAGATCGGCGACGATCAGTGCACGCTCATCCCACGGCATGTCGTAGTGGGGCCACTGGCCGTAGAGCAGGCGAGTGCCATCGGGCGACCATCGCGGTTGCAGCACGTAATCCTCGCCGGAGCTGATCACGTGCAGCGACCGGCCATCGACATCTGCCACGATGATATCGACGTGCTCGCCCCGTTCCGCTACGTACGCCACGCGATTGCCATCCGGCGACACGGCAGGCGAATGATGGCTTCCCGGGCCTTCATCGACGACGTGTGAAGGCCCACCAGCCGCGGGAACCTGCCAGAGCTTCTTGTCCTGAGCCGACGCGAAAACGAGATGATGCCCGTCCGGCATCCAGTTGAACGCCGTCGCATGGCGCTGGTTCGGATCCGGACCCTGAATCGAAGCTTGGTCGGTCAACTGTAGTGGCGCGCATCCTTCCGTGCCGACCACCCAGAGATCGAGACGTCCGTCGTACGCTCGGCTGTAGGCAATGCGTGATCCGTCCGGTGATGGACGCGGTGTCGAAACGGTTGGAACCGTGGCATACGCTTCCGGGCTCATAGCCGATGGCCAACGTCCAGGTTCCTTGCTCCAGTGACTGGGTTCACTCGACGACATCTTCCCTCACTCCTACTTGCATAGACTACTTGGCACTGGTTGACTTACCAGTTTCGCCGATTCCGAGAGGCCTGTCCAAAGTCAAGTCGAATGGAAGTGACGAGCCAAACCCGACACCCGACCTCGCCTGAGACCGATCACTTCGGCCATCTCGGCGGCAGCGGATCACGCTTCAGAAACTCGAGTATCAGATCAACGCATTGAACGAGCTCATGTTCCAGCACCATCTCGTTGGGAGAGTGAGTATATCGAGTGGGAAAGGTCAGCAGGGCCGTTTCAACTCCACGACGAATCAACTCGGCGCCGTCACTGCCGTAGTTCTGAAAGACAGCTTGCTGAACCGGTATTTCCACCGATTGCCCAGCCTCAACCAGCGCCATTGACAGGCGATGGGAATATTGGGTGGAGAAATCCCCGTGGACAATCAACGGCCCGCCACCCAGCCTGGCCGGATGAGTCCGTGCCGTCGTACCGGGCACGTCGCCGCAAAGTCCAACGTCAAGGTTGACCGCGAAGTCGAATTGATGGATGTCGGGGAAGCTGGCTGAACCGAGCAGACCGTTTTCTTCCTGGACGGCGGAACCAACCCAGAGTTCGTATTTCAATTCCGCTGTGACCGCGCGTTCGGCAACGGACGTCGCGATCGCAATGGCAGCACGATTGTCCATCGCCTTCCCGACAATAACATCTCCGAGACGGCGAGTTGGCGGGTTGATCACCAGACGAGTGCCGGGGTGAATACCGAACGACTCCACCCGTTCACGCGAGAAATACCCCAGGTCAACGAACCAATCGTCCCAGTTGAAGAAGTCCTTGGCCTCAGAGGCGTTCATGACGTGACCGCTGGCGTAGCACAGCTGCCCCTCGACAATTCCGCTCTCGGCAATGATGGCAACAGGTTGATTGATCGGGTTGTAACGAAGGGTTGGACGACCCCTTGGATCTCGCCGCGCGGGCCAGATGTGCAACAGTCCATTCTCGGTAATGCTGGTTACGACGAACCCCAACTCGTCTCCATGCGCTAGCACGACCAGGCTTGGTCCATGTCCTCCAACGCGCGCCGCAACGTTGCCGGTTGGCGAGATTTCAACATGCTCTGAATAGTCGGACCAGTGCGCCGCACACCACTCATGCACCAACTCTTCCTGGCCAGTTGGGCCCGGAATCTCGGTGAGAGTCTTCACCAGGTCAAACATCGAGGTCGGTTCTGTCATCCGTGTCCTCCACTCCGCAATACCGCGCCACTGTAACCGCAGTCCATACGATCGCCCGCTGAAACTCGTTCAGCTCGATAAACTCATCGGGTCCATGCCCGCGTGCCATGTTTCCTGGACCGAAATTGACCACTCCAGTCATCCCAGCTTCGCCAAGGAAGCGACCATCCGTCCCCGCCGAAAGCGCATGCACCTCCGGTTCTGCAAATCCAAGATCCTTCGGGGCCGATTGAAGATCCCGTACCAACGAGTGATCGATCGGCGTTGCCGCGGGATCAATGAGCGGACCAGCAATCGCGATTTCCGGCGGATGTTCCGCCAGCCAGTCATTCGAACTAGTAACCCGATCAAAGACCGACCGAACACGCTCAAGCACATCCGCGCGAGATTCACCGGCCATGTATCCAGCACTGAACTTGACCTCACAGGCACTGGGGACCGAACCAGGAGATGGCTCGCTCGTGATTTGCGTGACACTGAATACGTGCCCTGCGGGATGAGAACGCCAGAGTGGATGGCGATATTCGCAATCTAATTGGTGACCAAGCTCGTGGAAGGCGGCGATGTAGTTTGATGCCAAATCGATAGCGTTCACGCCGTTGTATGCAACACCGAGATGCGCAGCTTGACCGCGGACGCGGAGCACGACCCACATCCGCGATCTAGTCGTTGTACACGACAAACCCGCGGACTGCATCAATGAACGCCTTGTGTTCGTCTGCCGTCACCGAATGTGAACTATGCTCAAAGATGCGAAGGTCCGCATTGGGAATCTTACTGGCGATCAATTCCGAGAACTCTGGCGGGCAGATCCAGTCATGACGACCGCCGATCACGAGGGTGGGCGCGGTAATCTTCTGAAGTTGATCGGTAATATCATAGGTCCGCAGAAACCCACCGAAACCTTCGTTGATTGCATCAGGAGAGCTAATTGATCTGGCTCGCCGTTCCTTGGCCTTCTCCGAATCGTGAGTCAGCGAGTACATCGGACCCATCACTTCGTAGTAGTAGTTCATTTGCTCGACCGTCTGGAAGTTCCCCTCCCATAAGAATTGGCACACGGCCTGCTGCTCGGGGGTGCCTCGTTCCGCGACGATCTCCTTCGCCCGATCGAGAAAACGATGATTGGGCGAGGTTACGACGGCGATGAGATGGGATACGTGGTTTGGATAACGGGTCGCATAGGTTAGCGCGACCATTCCGCCATAGGAAACACCAATCAACACGATTTTGTCGAGTCCGAGGTATTCGCGGAGTGCCTCCATGTCCTCCACATTGTTGTCGAGGGTGTAGCTCTCTTTTGGCCCTCGCGCAGATCGGCCCTGCCCACGATGGTCGAAGTAGACCAACTGCATTCGCTCGGTCAGCGGATCCAATGCCGGCTTGAACCCACTATGTTCACCACCTGGCCCGCCATGGATGACAAAGGCGACCGGTTTTTCAACCATCCTCGGACCATCCGGAACAAGTCCGGCGCCATTAATGTCGAAGTAGATTTCGGTATCACGAATCTTTGCTCTCACCGCTGCGCGTCCTCACTCAGTTCGATCATCCGACATTCATCGTTGGATCGAGGGATTCCTACTCAGTTGTTGTAGGTGACGAAACCGCGAATCACATCGATGAACGCACCGGGCTCATCGCTGAACACCATATGACCACTGTGCTCAAAGATGCGAAGGTCCGCGTTGGGAATCTTGCTGGCGATCAATTCCGAGAACTCGGGCGGGCAGATCCAATCATGGCGAGCACCGATCACGAGCGTTGGCACCGTGATATTCTGAAGTTCGTCGGTGACATCGTAGGTACGTAGGAAACCACCGAATCCTTCGTTAATGGCATCGGCCGAGAGGATCAACGCGCCCAAGCGTCTTGAGCTTCATCTTCCTTATACGTGAGTGTGTACATAGGCCCCATGACATTGAAGTAGTGGCGAAGATCTTCCTCGTCGGCAAAGTTCCCCGCCCACAGCTTTTGAGCAACTGCATTCTGCTCTTCGGTGCCTCGCTCTGCCAAAATTTCTTTTGCCCGCTCAAGGAATCCATAATTCGGGGTCGTGACGACGGCGATGAGATGGGACAGGTTCTGCGAATAGCGAACTGCATACGAGAGGGCGACCATGCCGCCATAAGACGCGCCCAGCACGACGATTTTGTCGAGACCGAGATATTGTCGTAACGCCTCCACGTCCTCCACGTTATTGTCCAAGGTGTACGTTTCACGACGCCCACGAGCAGATCGACCTTGCCCGCGATGGTCAATGTAGATGAGCTGCATCTTGTCGGCGAGAGGGTCGAGCGCAGGTTTGTACATCGTGTGATCGGCACCTGGGCCACCATGAATAACGAAGCAGACTGGTTTCTCGACCATTCTTGAGCCATCGGGGACGAGGCCGGCCCCTTCGATATCAAAGTAGATTTCGGTGTCGCGGATCATGGCTCGCATTGGTGACTCCCTTCCTGAACTCAACGGATAACACCTGGCAGGTATTCGAAAAAGTGATTGCTCAGATCTTCATTTTGGGGTCAAACGCATCGCGTAGTCCATCGCCGATCAAGTTGGCGGCTACGACGGTAATGGTAATGGCGAGTCCTGGGAACAGCATAATCCACCAAGCAGTGCGCATGAACTCGCGGCCTTCTGCGAGCATAATGCCCCACTCCGCAGTAGGAGGTTGCGCACCCAGACCAAGAAAGCTCAGAGAGGCACCGATGAGGATTGCCGACGCAACACCGAGAGTCGCCAGAACAATGATCGGTGTCAATACATTCGGCAAGATGTGTTTTCGGATGATATGTGGCATGCCGCAACCGATAGACTCAGCGGCCTCAATGTAGGTCATTCCCATTACTTGCAGGACCGAGGAGCGGACGAGCCGGGCAAAGGAAGGGATGAAGCTAATGCCAACGGCAATCATGGCGTTCGTTATCCCATTGCCAAGAACCGCCGTAACCGCCAATGCCAGCAGGATACCGGGGAAGGCCATCAATGCGTCGATGAAACGCATCAGTACGCTGTCAGTCCACCCGCCATAGGCTCCCGCGATCAGTCCGATCGCGGTCCCGATGACAAGTGCGATAACGATGGCGACGAAACCCATACGCAGCGAGAGGCGGGCACCATAAACTACTCGGCTCAGGATATCACGTCCGAAATTGTCGGTTCCCATCAGGTGACTGATGCTCGGTCCCTTGAGAACCGCGCTGTCGTCAGTAGCAATCGGATTGTAAGGGGAAATTACCGGGGCCAGAACCGCCATCAAGATTAAGAGGATGAGGATAATGCCTCCAACATCAGCACCTCTATGACGGAGCAGGCGGCGGATTACTCGTATCCGATGGCTCTGATGGGCGGCATCGGAGAGATTCTCACGGACGACTCTGCTGGAGAGCGGCTCGTCACCAGCGACGTGGGTGACTGAATGTCGATCATTTGCCATCTAGCCTCTCTTCTCTCCCCTACAGCCGAATCCGTGGATCGAGCAGGGCGTAGGACAGATCTGTGAACAGGTTGACTGCCAGATAAACAACTGCCGTTAGGAGAATCGCTCCTTGTACCAGCGGGAAGTCCTTGGACTCGATGGCATCGACGATTAGCCGACCGATGCCAGGCCGGGCAAAGACGATCTCGATTACAACGGCGCCGCTGAGGAGATAGCCAAAGTTCAAGCCCAAAAGCGTGACGACCGGAAGGAGGGCATTGCGAAGAGCATGAGCAATCCAGACACTATGCTCACCGAGGCCTTTGGATCGGGCAGTCTTTACATAGTCCTCTTCCAGAGCTTCAAGCATGCTGGCTCGTACCAACCTGGCGATCAGGGCAACCTGCTGAAAGGCCAGAACAAGGACCGGAAGTATCAAGTGACGAACGCCGCCTCCGCCGGTGGCGGGCAGCCAGTTGAGTCGAACGGCGAAGAAGTAAATCAGAAGTAGTGCGAGCCAGAAATTAGGGATCGAGATTCCAAGGAAACTCACAACCATCGAGCTGTAGTCGATGCCTGATCGCGGATGGGTCCCAGCGATAACGCCGAGGACGATGCCGACGAAGGCGGCCACCACGAGCGAGGCGATGGCCAGCCGCATCGTGCTCGGAAACTGTGTCCAAAACTCCTGGACGACGGGACGATCAGTAATGATCGAGCGCTCTTTACCAGTCGCCATATTTTCAATGAAGAGCACATACTGGGTTGGCCAGGGGCGGTCAAGCCCCAACTGGTGGCGTGCTTGGGCAATTTGTTGAGCTGATGCCCCCGACTGGCCGAGCATGGTCTGGACCGGGTCACCTGGCGTCAGATGAACCATTAGGAAGACCAGGACCGAGACGATAAAGAGTACAGGGATCATCGAAGCCAGACGTCGGAGCGTGTAGGCTACCATCCGCCGTCGCACCTTTCCAGAAAGAAGGTCGGCACCGCCAGACCGCTATGTCAGGTTGACGTCATAGAGCCACTCGTATCCGCGGAAGTCGAGCTTCGCCCCCTTGTACTTTGACTGGATGCCGTCGTTCATCAGAACCCCGAAGAGAGGAACGATCAGTGCCTGGTCCATGATCAGCTTCTGAACCTTGGCATATTCCTGTGTTCGCTTCTGTGTGTCTAGCGTCTTTTCACCAGCCTCGAGCGCGGCGTCGATCGCCGGACTGGCGTACTTGGACCAGGCGTACCCGTCCTTAATGTTGGAACTCAGGAAGAGGTTGTTGAGAATAACCGGGTCGCTGGCGTTCCAACTGTTCCCGAAGACGTTGCATTTGTTGTTCGTGATCGCGGCCAACGCAGCAGTTGCGGTCATTTTGTCGATCTTGAGTTCGACTCCCGCAGCCCGCCATTGCGACTGAAGAAGTTGATCGAAGGCACTACTATAAGCCGTCGAGGCCCAGACGAGGGTCAGACGCTGCCCATTCTTTGAGCGGATGCCATCCGACCCAACTTTCCAACCGGCGTTATCCAGAATTTGTTTTGCCTTTTCAAGATCGAACTTGTAGTCGGCGGCGGCGGCGGAGTAATAGGGAGTTGACTTCCAGAGTGGTCCATTAGCAGGTGTGGTGGTTCCAAACTCACCGACGGCACATATCGCCTCTTGATTGGTCGCGTAGTTGACCGCCTGGCGAACCGCGAGATCGTTGGTCGGCGCGATCGCGGTGTTGAGGAAGACCACGTCGGGTAGCCCTGGCTGGGTCTTGGCGATGACCGTAAACTGAGGGTCAGAACTAATCTGCTTCATCTGGCTGACCGGCACTCGGTCGATCATGTTCAGCGTCGCCCGATTGTAGCGCAGCCAATCGAGTTGGATCATCGACATAGAAGCGAATCGTGATCTTATCCAGGTATGCCGGCCCCTGGTGCCCGAAGATCTTCGGTGCCCAATTGTAATCAGGGTTCTTGGAAAGACTGATGTGGTCCTTGAGGACCCATTCGTCAAACTTCATGAAGCCGGTACCGACCGGATGATGGAGGAAACGCTTTCGGGTCTTTCTTTACTGCAGTCGGCGAGGGGATGCCGAGGAATGCCTGGCTGGCTCCGTCAATGAACGGGGCGAACGGCGCTTTGAAGACTACCTTTGCGGTTTGCGGGTCGACTACGTCGGTGTGGTCGTATGGGCCAAGCAGCGTTGAAGCGTAGCCCGAATGCGTGCTTGGGTCAACAATGTGATCGAGCGCGAACTTTATGGCGTTGGCATCGAAATCGGTGCCATCGTGAAATTTGACTCCCTTGCGGAGACTCAAAGTGTAGGTAAGCCCATCGGTTGAGGCTTCCCACTTCTCAGCGAGTCCTGGTACAAAGTCGCCAGCATCAGAGCGCCAGACGATGGTGTCATAGATATTCATCATAATCGTGTGCGAGACGGCGTAGGGTGTTACCGCCGGATCCAGACTGTCAGGCTCCAGATAGAGGCCAAAGGTGAGCGATCCGCCGGACTTCGGGCTTGGCCGCTGTCCCAGAACTTTGAGAACTGGCGCTGCTATTGGTAGGCGTCGAGCCCGCGGCCGAACCGCCGTTGGATGAGCACTGGAACCCGTACTGGAAGTCGAAGAGCTAGAATTGCTGCTTCCGCATGCGGCCAGCAATGTGCCCAACCCCCCGATCGTCATTCCCAGCGCGGCCCCACGTTGCAACAAGCGGCGCCGACTTATCGTCACCTTACTGGCGATCCGTTTGGAATTCGCAATTGGTTCGTCAATGCCCATCGTAATCTCCTCCCAGCGGGTACGTTGATCCCACTCGGGTTAGGCTAAGAAACGTTCTCGGCGAAACCCGATGATGATCAATATTGGGAGCATTTCACACTCCCCGATACCTATCAATGACAAGTCGTTCCCACGTTCGGGCCCATGCGTTTTGGGTACCTCCGAGATTGGGAGCGGCACGAGGTGGTCGGGGTGACGACTGTTGGAACGCAAGGCACGATCAACGTCACTGTTAATACCCGTAGGATGAGCGTATCTCCACCTTTCTCCAGCCATCCACTGGCACGTGACGTATGTTGATATATCAGGAACATCCTGCTATGATGTATGACAACCACGACTCAGCATAGCAGAGCCTCGTGCAGTGTCAAGACCATGGACTCAGGTACGATCCGTCAGCGGCTTCAAGCCCCAGTCGCGCTGGTTGCATATCCGCGCTTATTGGCAATTCGCGGCTCGGTTCGCACACAGCCAAGAGAGGTTCAGGTGAACATCACGAGTGCAAACGGACAATCAATTTCAGCTGCAGAAACCGCGTATCGCCAGCTTCGCGAACTGATCGTCATCGGAACGCTGCGTCCCGGTGAAGTGGTGAACGAACAGGAACTGGCGGATCAACTGGGTCTTGGACGCACTCCGGTCCGTGAAGCGGTTCAGCGACTGGCGTGGCAGAAAGTCGTGACAATCTTTCCTCGGCGCGGAATGGCCGTCGCCAAGCTTGGGTTCGACGACATCCTCGGTATCTTCGAAGCGCGCGAAACCATCGAAGCAAGAATCGCCGAGCTTGCGGCGCTGAGGCGCACCGCGCAAGACGTGGACGTGCTGGAGCAACTGGGACTAGTCGTGCAACGTTCGGCTGAGACAGGCCAATATGGCACGTTCCTGGGAGATGATCAGGCGCTTCATCGGGGGATCGCGCGAGCCGCACGGAATTCCTTTCTCGAAGATACTGTCGATCACTTGCTCATGCTTTCAACGTGGGTCTGGCATCAGCACTTCGGCATTCATGGTCCTCACCGCACGAATCACTTTCACCACAACGAGATCATTCGAGCCATCGTGGATCGAGACGGGGCGGCCGCGAGAATGGCGATGTCGGAACACATCCGTCAATCTCGCGAACTGATTCGCAACGCGGTCTAGTCCGATCTGTGACATCCCTGGCGCGGTGGCGACCTAAGCGTCAAATCGCGGACGACGTCATGGTTTTGGCCCGGTGGCCGCAATGTGGGTCCGCGTGCTGGCGCTTTGAACGAGATCCGTTAGCGCTCGTCAACGAACCGCCAACCGCCCGTAATGCGCGACTTACACGAGTCAATCGCCGGGAGATTGGAATACATGTCCGACACTGTTCGAATCGGCATCATCGGCACCGGAATCGGTGCGACGCACGCGAAGGTGTTCAGCCAGATAGACGGTGCTAATGTGGTGGCAATTGCGTCCGCTGATCGTCACAGGGCAGAAGGCTTCGCGGCGAAATTTCATGTTCCACTCGCGACGGATGACTATCGAGAGGTGCTCACAGCTGATCTGGACGCCGTCGTGATCGCGACTCCGCCAACGTTGCACCGTGAAATGGTGCTCGCCGCGATCGACGCCGGGAAGCACGTCTTCTGCGAAAAGCCACTCGCCGCAAGTCTCGACGACTCACTGGAGTTACTCCAGGCAGCTGAGAAGTCGGGAATCGTCCATTTGGTCAACTTCCACCTGCGCTATGAGTCGAGCTTCCGCACCGCGGCCGAACTCGTCCAATCAGGTCAGATCGGTGCCGTCACGAATATCGACGCGCTCGTGACCGTCAATCCGATCGACTATCTCAACGCGTCATTCGGAAGCACGTCCAAAACGCAGTGGTTCACCGACGCGAAGCAAGGAGGCGGACTGCTACGCAGTTCCGCAGGCCCACACCTGATCGATCTCGTCCTCTGGCTGGGAGGAGCCGTTGAATCCCTGACCGCGGCGATGATGACCAGTCAATCCCGCGTTCCGTTGAGCGAGACTGACCGTTGGGTCGATGTTGCCGTCGACGACGGATTCGCGGTAATCGGCCGACTTGCCAGTGCTGGACTCGTCACGTTGCGCGGAGTTCCCGTTGCCGAGCATCACACGGATTTCTCGGTCACCCTCCACGGCACGCAGGGAAGCCTCTACGTCGGGACCAGGTCGCTTCGCGGCATGCTACGGGGGGAGACCGAGGTGCATTCAATCCCGCTGGACGAACGAAATCCGCGCCGCGACATTGCCAGCGCCTTCGTCTCTGCTATGGTTGCCGGTGGCCCGTCCGGTCTGCCCGACTTCGCCGCCGGTGCACGGTCGCAGGCGGTACTCGACGCCTGCGTCGCATCGAGTATCAGCTCGGCATGGGTGCCGATTCGATCTCTGGGCCTGATGTCATAGACGAAAAACGCTCGAAATCAGCACGAGAAGAGTCACAAGCTTTGGGTGAATGATCACGACCACCAGGCCGCTGAACTGGCTAAGCCGTGACGGTAAGATCATGTTCGCTGGCATGGCGACCCTGCAAGGCGCTTTTGGCAGCTATCAGACACTCCTACCACTCTACATCGCGGCGCTCGGAGCATCGCCATCGCAGATCGGTCTCGTGCTTGGCGTCACAGGGGTCATCAGGCTCATTGCGCTGGTCCCGGCCGGACCATTGACCGACCACGTCTCGCATAAACGGGTGATCGTTGGCGGGCAAGCGGTGATGGCTGTTGCGCTGATCACCTACGCGTTGTGCCAGTCCTGGTGGCAAATCATTCCGGCTGGACTGATCTTCGCGCTTGGAACGGCGACCTTTCCATCGGTGCTGGCGAAGATTGCCTCCATCGCCGATGAGTCGATCAACCGCGCACGAACCTTCACCACGATCAACACCGTCGCTCCAGCAACAGGTTTACTGCTCGCCCCGTTGATCGGAGGCGTGGTCGTCGATCAATTGTCGCTGCGAATGGTGTTTGTCTTCGCGGCCGCCCTAACCGTCGCGGCGACGTTGATGCTGTCGCGGCTTTCGAGCAGTCCGGATACGACGTCAAACAGGGTCAGGGAGTCGTACCGAACCACGTTCGGCAGCGACCGATTGTCGTATGGTGCCTGACTGAGATGATCGCAATCTTCTGCCTCTCACTGGGCATGTCACTGATTCCAAATTACCTGCACGGCGTGCAGGGCGTCAACGACGGGGTGATTGGGGCGTTTGCCGCGCTCTCGGCGATGGGCAGCATCATGCTGGGAGTGGTCGTCAACCGCATCGGCTATTTTCGTCACCCACTGCATGGAATCGCTCTCGCGTTGGCCGCCGTGGCGGCAGCATTCGCTCTGGTCATGACTGGTCGTCACCTTCCGGCGTTTGCCATTGCGTATATCTTGTTGGGTGGGTTCTTCGGCACGTGGACCTTGTTCGAATCGGCTCTCGGAGGCATTGCGCCACGGCAGTTTCACGCCCGCGCCTACGCGATTGCCGAGATCTTGAGCGGCGCGGGCTATGCGCTAGCGCCATTTCTCGCGGGTTTCCTATACGAAGTTGATCCACGATTGCCAATTTTGGCCGGGTTCGGTCTGACCGTCGTATTGATCATCCTGTTGATGACGATTTTGAAGGCGAAACTCTCACAGAACCTGGCGGGTGCAGACGGGCTGCAATGATCTCCGGGGATGAGCCTAGCAAGTCACGACATTTCGTCTGCCGTGTGATTTGCGCCGCATTGATTCCACCGCCGTTTTTTCGACTCGCGACGACGACTTCACCGCGGCCACTACCTCACCATGACCGGTGGCAGATTCACCGTGAACGAATTAGGAACGCGCCCAAGCGTGACCTTCGATTCGGCTGGGAGAAGATCACGCCCGGAAGCGATCAAACCGGCTACTCCATCACGATCAGGTCGCGGCGACAGTGATTGATCTTCTCACCACCGTCATCGCGCACGATCACGGCGTCCTCGATGCGGATGCCGAATCGACCGGGAATGTAGATGCCAGGTTCGTCGCTGAAGACCATCCCCGCGCGCAGGGGCAGGGTGTTGCCCTTGACCAGATACGGCTCCTCATGCCCATCGAGTCCCAATCCATGCCCCAGCCGGTGACTGAAATACTCGCCAAATCCAGCATCATCGATCACCTGGCGCGCTGCCGCATCGACGGCCTGGCACTGCTCGCCGGTCCGATAGTGAGGCACGGCGGCCTCGTTCGCGTTCAACACGGTCTCGTACGCCCGGCGGTACTCCTCACTGGGTTCGCCGATGTGCACTGTGCGGGTGATATCAGATGAGTAGTGGCGGTATTTGCCACCGAAGTCGAAGACGACCGAGTCGCCCGTCTGAATACGACGATCGGCGGTGGAGTGATGCGGTGAGGCACTGTTCGGTCCGCTGGCGCAAATCTTCATATCCGGCACATCCAGCCCGTGCTTCATCTGGAGCGCCGCCAATTCGCCAGCGGCCTCACGCTCGGTCTTGCCAGTCAGCTTCGCGGTGTCAACGAACTCTTCCCAGGCAGCGTCGGCCATGGCGCCGGATCGCTTCAAGTTGTCGATCTCTGACTCGTCCTTGACCATGCGCAACTCTCGGACAATGCCCGTGCCATTCACGAAGCCCGCATCAGGCAGAGACTCCAACATGCCGACCAGAAATCCGGCGCGCATCTGGTCGCAGATGGCAATCGTCGGCGACTTTCACTCCGGAGACCACGTGTTGCACCAGATCGAGGGGGCGCTCGTGCTCTTCCCAGGTATGTACCGAGACCAACTCTTCTTTCCCGGCGGCATGTGGCCGCTCGAAATTGGCAATGACGAGATCTGGTTTGCCCTGCTTCGGGATGATCAGAAGCAGGAGGCGCTCGCTGGCGTGAGCTTCAACGTCGAAGAAGTAGATGAGATCGGATGATGGAGTGACGAAGAGGAAGTCGACACCGCGATCCTGCATCACGCTTTGAACGCGGTCGATTCGACCTTGCAGTAACTCTGTTTGCAACTTCGATCCTCTCGCGAGCGACCGATCGGCCGCGCGATCAAGTAGCGCTCGTTCATCGGCGCCTGACGGATGTCAGGGACACGAACAACGTTTGTCAGTGGGCGTCTTTGTTGGGACGCTTCATGGCTATCGGAGGCGAGCAAACGAAGGAGCCCGCCCAACTGACGGCGCGGAGCTCAATCCATGCCCCGCTCGGCCATAGAACGCGGCCCTCACGGACTTATCTGATCAGGTTCCGGGCCAGGAAGAGAACGTTTGCCGGGCGTTCGGCCAGTCGGCGCATCAGGTAGAAGTACCACTCCTTGCCATAGGGGGTGGCGACGAGCACACGATAGCCGCGGTTCACCAGTTCCAGTTGCTTCTGCGGCCGGATGCCGTAGAGCATCTGGAATTCGAATCGATCTTTGCCGATCTCGTGTCGCCGGGTGAAATCGATGACGTGATTGATGATCCGCTCGTCATGCGTGGCGATCGCGGTGAAGGCGTTATGCTGCAACATCTGCTCGGCCAGACGCAGGTAGTTGAGATCGACGCCGGCCTTCTTTGGATAGGCAATGGTGGCCGGTTCAAGGTATGCCCCCTTGACCAGTCGCAGATTGGGCGCGATCGCTTGCAGATTGTCCAGATCCTGAGCCGTTCGGTAGAGCGCGGCCTGCAGCACGGTCCCGACGTTGTCGTGGCCTGCAGCGCGCAGGCGTTGGTAGACCCGAAGTGTCGGATCGACGCGCACGGACTCTTCCATATCGATACGAATGAAATTGCCAAGAATCGATGCGTGTGACACCACAGTCTCGACGTTGTGAAACGCCTCGTCCTCACTGACGTCCAGGCCCAGGTGAGTCAGCTTCAAAGCGATGTTGGTGGTGAGCTTCTCGGCCGCAATTCGATCCAGGATCGAGCAGTAGGTGGCAGTCACCGTGCGCGCCATGTCAGCGTCACGCACGCCTTCACCGAGCAGGGTGGTATTGGTTCGGAGCCCCTGCTGGTTGAGCGAACGCAGCACCGGAACCGCCTCATCGAGCGTTTCACCCGCCACGAAGCGAGCGGCGCCAAGGCGCATGCCGTAGCGTCGAACGGTGGCCGCCACGGCCCGGTTCTGGGTTGCAACCAGAATGCCGCGGCGAAACACCGCGTTCACTCTGGTCGATACACCTTCGCTTGAGTTGGACGCCGTCGAGTCTTGGGCTATTGGCGCGTTCTGTAGAGCCACCACCCGGATCCTTTCATCCGTTGAGAACAGGTTTCGCGTCGTTCCGCTTGAGCCTTACGCCACGATCCACGGAATGTCGGGGCTGACACAGGGGCCAGCCCCGACACGTGGACGCAGACTCTCGGCAACGCTAGAGACGTTCGCCGATCGACTTCAACTCCATGAAGTGCTGCAGCGTATCAGGAGCACCGCCACGGGTGTTCGTGCCACTGAGCTTCGTTCCGCCGAAGGAGTGAGCCCCCATCATCGCTCCGGTACACTTGCGGTTGAAGTAGAGCGTGCCGACTTCGAGCTCGTCACGTGCTCGCTCGAGGTGCGCCCGATTGCGTGAGTAGACGGAACCCGTCAGCCCGTACTCGCTGTCGTTACTGATCTCCAGCGCTTCGTCAAAATCTTTGGCTTTGACGATGGCCAGTACCGGTCCGAAGATTTCCTCTCTGGCGATGCGCGCCGTCGGCGGGACGTCAGCGAAGATGGTCGGCTCGATATAGTAGCCATTCCCACCGGCCGCCTCACCACCAAGCATCAGCCGCCCTTCGGACTTACCGATCTCGATGTAGTTGAGAATCGACTTGTACTGCTTCTCGTCCACCACAGCGGTAACCGTCGCGTTCCCTTCGGTGCCCGAGCCAACGGTCACGAGGTCCTGCGTGCGCTTGACTACCCGCTGTACCACGTCGTCGTAGACGTCCTGATGCACGATCGCGCGAGAGCAGGCAGAGCACTTCTGCCCGGAGAATCCAAATGCGGAGGTGACGATACCTTCAGCCGCGGCAGCAACGTCAACGTCTGAGTCAACGATGATGGCGTCTTTGCCGCCCATCTCGGCGGAGACCCGCTTCAGCCAGCGCTGACCCGGCTGCAGCTTGGCGGCTCGCTCGTAGATACGCACACCGACCTCTTTAGAGCCGGTAAAGGCCACGAAGTGAACGTCCGGGTGATCGACCATTGCGTCGCCGACCTCGGCACCGGAACCGGGTAGAAAATTGACCACGCCCGCTGGAACACCAGCCTCTTCCATAATCTCGAAGAGTTTGTAGGCGATGACCGGGGTGTTACTGGCGGGTTTGAGCACGACGGTGTTTCCGGCGGCGACCGGTCCCATTGTCATACCGGTTAGGATAGCGGCCGGGAAGTTCCATGGTGGAATCACCGCGCCGACGCCCAGCGGCACCCAGCGCAGCTCGACAGCTTCGTCAGCGATCGGGGCAAGGTGCACCGGCTGAGCCATTTCGAGCGCCTGACGCCCGTACCACTCCAGGAAGTCCATCGCCTCACTGAGCTCACCCTCGGCCTCATCCCAGGCCTTGTCGAGCTCGTAGACAATCCAGGCAGTAAGCTCGAGCTTGCGGCGTCGAATAATGGCCGCCATGCGGAACAGCACTCCGGCACGGCCCTCAGCCGTCATCGTGCGCCAGCTCGTGAAGGCTTTCGCCGCCGCGGCTACCGCGTCATCGACGTCCGATTTGCGCGCCTTGGCGACTTCGCCGACCACCTGATCCAGGTTGCCTGGGTTGATCGATCGAATCCAGTCGCCAGTCTCTCGCCGCTCGCCATTGATGACGATGGGATAGCGTTTCCCCAGCTCCTTCTCAACCTCGGCGAGCGCCGCGTGCATGGCAGCGCGGTTCTCCTCGACTGAGAAGTCAATATACGGTTCGTTCTTGAAAGGTCCTCGCATACTCTCCGTTCATCCTTCCTTCATCACTTCTACGAACGCGTCGTGCTGACAGGTATCTGTCGCCTTCAGTGAAAGCTTACCGCTGATCTGATAGACCGATGGTCGGCAGTCCTGCCGATTCGATTGACTTATTGATCCTTGAGACCTGATCCCGAACGATGGATCGATAGCGACTGGTGAAACCCTCGAGTTGATCGGCGAAGGTCGCGTAGGCCTCGCGCGCCTGCCGCGGCGGAGCGTAATCGGCACTGTCAACGGAATCGAGCAGCGCGTTCAGCTTCTCGTGCAAACCGCTCGGCCAGAGCTGCGAGCCACGCATGTTGACGTCAATCAGTTCGTTGCGAATCGCGCGCAGGTCTTCGATCGCTCGGTTGACTTGCGCACGAAGATCGTCTGCTTCATTGTTAGTCAGCCGACCGCTCCAGGCATGAAGCTGACCGATCAGCGTGCCGATCTGGTTGATCGTCGAGTTGGTCTCACTGAGCGACTGAAGGATCTCCCGCAGGAAATCGAACTGCTCGCGAAGGTCAGCCTCGCTGGTCGAAATGCGCGGATCAGGCTCGATGACAAACGACTGGCGCAGTGTCTTGTCCCCGACCGTCAGCACTGCCTCGTAGGTTCCAGGCAACACCATCGGTCCATCCGGGCGGTCCCATGGCTGCAGATCGGCGCCCTCAACCTTCGGCGCGCCCTCAATGCGCCAGTTCCATTCGATCCGATTGATCCCGGCGTTTCCGGGAACGGATTCAAAGGTCCGCAGCACGTTCCCGCCATCGTCACGCACCTCGAGCTTCAGCGATGTCGTGGCCCGCTCCGGCAGGTAGTAGGTGATCACCGAGGCTTGGGGCGGATTCTCGCCAGAATCGAGATTCTCATGCTCGATGTCACCATTCGGTTTGCGGTGCGGTTGGATCGAGATCAGACTCGTATCGGCGCGCGAGTAGTTGACGACACCCGGCGTGCCTTCACCTCGAAGCATCCCGCCATAAGAGCGGATGCGCTTCCTCGTCCGCGGTGGGAACAATGTCGGAATCTCGGACGAACCGGACGCGATCGCGCGCAACGGCGTGAGGTCGTCCAGCACCCAGAAGGAGCGCCCGTGCGTGGCAACAACCAACTCGGCGTCCTTCACCACCATGTCATGCACTGGCACGACCGGTAGATTACCGCCCATGCGTTGCCAGGATTGGCCGTCGTCGAATGAAACGTACATCCCGGTCTCAGTCGCCAGATAGAGCAGTCCGGCGCTCTCTGGATCCTCACGTACGGCGCGGGTAATGCACTCCTCTGGGAGACCACCGCTGATATCACGCCATGTCTGACCGTAATCGCTGGACTTCAACACGAACGGTCTCGGATCGTCGTGCTTGTACCGCGTGGCGGCGACGTACGCGGTTGCTGGGTCGTGCGGGGATGGCTCGATGATCAGGATCTGCGACCACGCGGGCAGGAGGTCGTCCGGCGGTGTCACGTTCTGCCAGGTCCGACAGTCGTCCCGAGTCAGATGGATCAAGCCGTCGTCCGATCCGGCCCAGAAGACTCCCACCTCATGTGGTGACTCGGCCAGAGAGAAGATGGTGGCGTAGACCTCGGCACCGGTATTGTCACGCGTAATCGGACCGCCAGAGGGCTTCAGCGTGTCGGGATCGTTGCGCGTCAGGTCCGGCGAGACGACCTCCCAGCTCGAGCCGAGCGTCGTCGAACGATGGACGTATTGCGAGCAGACGTAGAGCCGATCGGGATCATGCTGCGAGAAGTGGATCGGGAAGGTCCACTGGAAGCGATACTTCAGACTATCGGCGCCAGCGCCCCAGCCATACAGTTCCGGCCAGACCGTGTTGTTCCACTTCTGTCCGGTGCGGTGATCGTAGAGGGTCATGATGTCATTGTAGGCGCGTCGACCTGCCGGACCGGATGCCACCACGATGTTCGGATCATCCGGCTTGACGGCGATGTAGCCGCTCTCGCCGCCACCCGGTGCATACCAATCTCGCTCGTGAATGGCGCCGTCCACCGACTGACTCGGGATGCTCAACGCCGAGTTGTCCTGCTGAGAGCCGTAGATGCGATAGGGCACCTGATTGTCGGTGGTAACATGGTAGATCTGCGCGGTCGGTTGGTTGTAGATACTCGACCAACTCTGACCGCCGTTGTAACTGACGCAGGCGCCCCCGTCATCTCCTTTGATCATGCGCTGGTTATTGTTCGGGTCGATCCAGAGGGCGTGCTCATCACCGTGCGGTGTCGGCATACTATGGAACGTCATCCCTGCGTCGATCGATTTCCAGATACCGTAGTTCTGGACGTAAACCGTGTCGGGATCCTGTGGATCGGCGGTGATGTGCATGTAGTACCAGGGGCGGGTACGCAGCAGCGGCTCTTCGCTCAGGCGAGTCCAGCTGTCGCCATAGTCGTCCGAGCGGAAGACGGCCCCGTCCTCGGCTTCGACAACGGCCCAGACGCGCCCCGACTGAGCGGGTGAAACAGTGATACCAATCTTGCCCAGCATTCCCTGGGGCAATCCAGAATTGCGCGTAATCTCCTGCCAGGTGTCGCCGCCGTCAAATGAGCGCCAGATGCCAGAGTCCGGTCCGCCATTCTCCAGCTTGTAGGGGAAGCGCTGCGCCTGCCAGATGGCAGCGAAGAGAATACGGGGATTGTGTGGGTCGATCGAGACATCATGCGAGCCAGCACACGAACTCTTGTAGAGAACCTTCTCCCAGGTTTCGCCACCGTCTTTCGAGCGATAGACGCCGCGCTCCGGATTCGGTCCCCAGGCATGTCCCAGGGCTGCCACATAGACCAGATCCGGATTATCCGGATGAACGACGATCTTGCCA
Source organism: uncultured Chloroflexia bacterium (assembly GCA_963782955.1). Classification (GTDB taxonomy): domain Bacteria; phylum Chloroflexota; class Chloroflexia; order Thermomicrobiales; family Thermomicrobiaceae; genus CALAGB01. Next base: position 1,122,567 of record CAWALJ010000008.1, read on the forward strand.
ATATGACGCGTCTCGGCCAGACCCATGTTGCGCCAGGAGCGCCCGCCGTCAGTCGATTTGTAGACGCCGTCTCCATGGGAGACGTTGCCACGAATGGTCGTCTCGCCCGTGCCGACGTAGATGACGTTAGGATCCGAGGTCGACACCGTGATCGCGCCGACGGCGGCGGTATTAAAGAAGCCATCCGAGACGTTATGCCAGTATTGGCCCCCGTCAATCGTCTTCCACACGCCACCGGCGCAGGCACCGAAGTAGAACGTCGCCAGGTTCGAAACATCGCCCGCAACCGCCACTACACGGCCGCCACGGTGAGGCCCGATCGACCGGTAGCGCAGCGACTCGAGCACGGCAGCCCGTACGTCTTTTCCCGTGCCGGACGCGGGATGGCTCATAAGGATTTCCTCCCCATTCAAATGCATACGCAATCCACCCGATGCCAGGACGACAGCGTGGCGAACACTCGCATTCGTTCGTCGAGCTCATCGCAGACAACCGAGACAACAGCGGCCTGAGATACGAGGGCGTCCGAAATGAGTCGCCTGTTGTGGTGGCTGAACGAGGAGCGTGACCCCGTCCCTGGGCATCTTGAGTCCTATCCCGTACACTAGCAATGTGGGGATCCCATGTCAACTTCGTCAGGCGCCTGATGTATTGCACTCGGGCGACTGATAAATTCGGGTTCAATCGGAATCAGTACAGAAGTCCAGAGACTGGCAGCGCTCTAGCGGTCGCGAACGTGAGAAGATATGACAACTCAGCGCGCGATGGGAACCGTCACACCTGTCAGACATACCTTGGGCGCTTCTTTGGACCGCAGACGGTGCGACAGGTCGTCCTTCTGGCAAACGCGAGACGGACGAGGGCGAGGCTCGAGATCTTCAAGCACGCGGCTGTGTTGGGCCGTGGTGGGAGTCATGCCGGGCTTGACCGATCCGGATAGTGCTCGACAGCGCGGAGAGTCGAACCAGGGAGTAGGTAATGTCAGGTAAGACCAGTCGAAAACGGGAACCAGGACGCGCGCTGGCGGAGGTCGCCTACGACCAGATCAAGGCGGGCATCATTCGCTGTGAACTGGAACCCGGCCGTCAAGTCACCGAAGAGCAACTGGCGAGCCGGTTCGGAGTCGGCCGCGCCGCAGTGCGTGCCGCGCTGAAGCGCCTCTACCAAGAGCGACTGGTTCAACTGGCGTCGCGACAGCGTTATCTCATCGCGCCGATTACGCTGAAGTACGTGCATGACCTGTTCGAGATCCGCTTCCTGCTCGAGCCCGCAGCAGCGAAGCTGGCCGCTGGTCGCCTGAACCCATCGCAGAAACAGCGACTCAGGGAATTGAGTGAATCGCAGTACGTGCTCGGCGATCCGAAGAGCGCCGAAGAGTTCTTGTGCCACAACACCGAGTTTCACGGCATCGTGGCACAGGCTTCGGGAAACGACGAACTGGCGGCAGTAATCGTCGGACTACTCGACAAAATCGAGCGTGTTCATCATTTGGGCCATCTGCTGCGCGATCGCAACGAAGAGGCGTTCCACGAGCACCATGACTTGCTCGATGCGCTCATCGAAGGCGAGGGCGAGCGAGCCGAGGCAATCATGCGCGAGCAAATTGCCGCTGCGCGTGGCTTCGTGATCGACACGATGATCACCAGTCCGAGCGTCCAATCGGTGAACGTCGCCGCGACCCACTGAGTCCTCAACGGCGTGTTGGCGACGACGCTCAATCGCTAAGAAATCGCTCACCAGACTCCGTAACTGCTCAAAGTGGCGTCTGATCGCAGGCGCCTATCCCCACACCCATGATGAAGGTTCCGATAGCCAGTCGTTGCTCGCACCTCGGTTCTGCCCACGCCGCGGCAATCACAATCCCGAGTGTCTGCCACCCCAAAGCACGTGGGGTAGTATTGGTCAAATTCTGAGTACTGCAATGACAAGACGGCAGGCGGGCGGACATGCTATCGAGACGGAGGGTTCACGCGGCTATGGAGTATGCATTCGATCGATTCGTTCAGGATGTTCGTGCCACGCTAATGAACCGAGCAGGTCTGAGCCCCGAATCGATCGATCTCGTCAGGCCCAAGCCCGGCATCGATGCTGATCTGGCGTTTCCGATGTTTCGACTGGCCCGCGAGCGCGGAATGGCACCGGCGCAGTTGGCGCTCGAAATCGTCGCCGCGTTGGACTCCGGTCCGGACTCGCTGATGGGTCGAATTGAGGCGTTCGGCCCATTCATTAATGTGCAGGTCGATCCGTCTCGCTTCGCGAACGCGGTGTTGGACGACGTCATGCGGCTCGGTGACCTCTACGGCGGTGACGATCTCGGAAACGGGCAGACGACGGTCGTCGAATACTCGTCTCCCAACATGGCGAGGCGCATGCACGTTGGCCACGTTCGCTCGACGATCATCGGTCAGTCGCTGGCAAACATCCTGGCCACGCTCGGCTACCAGGTCATTCGCGACAACCATATCGGGGACTGGGGCAAGAACTTTGGATTACTCCTGACGGCGTTGCAGCACGAAGGGATTCCGCCCGGAGAGGACCGAGAAGCGCTGGCAGCGCTCGAGCAGTACTACACTCGTTACAATCGGCTCGCGGCCAACGATCCGAGTATTGACCAGGAAGCGCGGGATTGGTCGCTACGGTTGGAGCAGGGCGATGTACAGGCATGCGAGCGCTGGCAATGGATCGTGCGGCTCACCATGCAGGTCAACAGTCCGATGTACGATCGCCTCGGAGTGAGCTTCGATACTATCCATGGCGAAAGCTTCTACTCTGACAAGATGGACGAGGTCGTTCGTCTGGCGCTCGAGCAAGGCGTGGTGCGGCCAGCGGAAGACGGCGCCTTGGTGGTGGATCTTCCAGACCTGCCAACATTCCTGCTGCGGCGCAGTGACGGCGGAACGCTCTATCATACCCGTGACGCCGCCACCATCCTCTTCCGGATGCGTGCCTACCAACCGCAACGCATGATCTACGTCGTCGACGCACGACAGGAACTCTACTTTCGACAGCTTTTCGCGCTGGTGCGAGCAATGCATGTCGTCCCGGACACGACCGAACTGACACACGTCGGTTTCGGAGTGGTGACCGGGACGGACGGACAGCCGCTCGCCGCGCGGCGCGGCAACATGATCTACCTGCACACGCTCCTCGACGAGGCTCGCGAGCGGGCGCGGTCTGTGGTGGAGGAGGTGAGCTCAGGGCTCTCCGAAACCGAAAAGGCGGAAATCGCCGAAGCAGTAGGGGTTGGAGCGGTGATCTACAACGATCTGTTTCAAGATGCGCGACGCAACATTAGCCTCGATTGGGACCGAATGTTGGCGCTGCAGGGAAACAGCGCACCCTATATTCAGTACATGCACGCGCGCTGTCGTTCGATCCTCCGGCGGGCCGCAGAGGAGCGGATCGATACGAGATCCGAAACCGCAAACGCCTCGCTCCTGACCCATCCATCCGAAGCGGCGCTAATCAAGCAGTTGGCCATGCTGCCGAACGCCGTACGAGAGGCTGGGAAAACCCTCGATCCATCGGTAATCGCCGCATGGTGTTTCGAGACGGCGCGAGCCACCGCCAGCTTCTATCGAGACTGTCCGGTGCTCACCGCTGAGTCGCACGAATTGCGAGCCGCGCGATTGCGCCTGGTCGACGCGAACGCTCAATTGCTGCGAAACGGCTTGGCCCTCCTCGGAATCCGCGCGCCGGAGCGCATGTAGTCAAACCTGTTCGCCACTCCGCTGGCCATGAAACCCGGGAACACTCCCTTACGTTTTCGTTGGATTCGGCCTCGATGGATGGTGCGTGGGGTATACCAGGGGCAAGGAGGGACGACGGTTGGCCGGATACGTCAGCAGACGACAATTCTTGATCGCGTCGGCCCTGGCAGCAAGCGGCCTGAGCAGTGTGGCCACGATGGCTTCCAATCGCCAACTTTGGGTGCGGAGAGCACCATCCTTCGACTCCGCGACAACCGACACGCTTTCCGCGAACTCACCGCTTGCGCGACCGCTCTGGGGGTTGATCGGCAACGACGGCCTGCACCTCACGCAAGAGCGGGCCGCGGGGATCAACACCAAACTTTTTCGCCTGAGCTGGCGTGAGTACTACCCATTCGAGAACCAGTCATCCAGAGAGTACGTAGCACGCAAAAGCGCAGAACTCGACGCGCTCCGCTCTTCAGGGTTCTCGGTGATCCTGAACCTCGGATACCACGACACACCGGCTTGGCTGCATCGCAATTACCCGAACAGCTACTACGTCAACCAGTATGGCCGACCGTATGCTCCGACCGGTATCGACAGCGGTGACGCCAACCTGGTCTTCAATCCCGATCTTCGCTTGCTGGTCGACTCTTATCTGGCGACGATTTTTCGCGACTTCGGCACTCAGTTCAGCGCCGTCCGACTCGGCGGCGGACGCTACGGAGAGCTCACCTATCCGCCTGCGTCATGGGACAGCAAAACCAACTGCTACTGGGCGTTCGACGCAGACGCCCGGTCGGTCGCCCCGGTGAAGAACTGGTTCCCTGGCCAACCATCGCCTGCCGGTCAAGCACAGGAGTTCATCGAATGGTATCTCGATCGACTAACTGACTTTCAGACTTGGCAAGTGCGCTCACTGCGCCAGCATTACGATGGAGACATCATGATGCTCTACCCAAGTTGGGGAATTCGTCCCGGGCAGATCGAATCGGCGGTACACGCCGACCTGGATGGATCGACACCTGCTGAGCGGAACGGTGAAATCCAGCGAGGTTACGACTTTGCACGACAGTTGCGCGCCACCGAGGATCCGGGAGTCGTCGTGACCACCACCTGGCTCGATGCCGACGCCTCGAGATTGTCACCGCCAGGCGACGCGAGCAGCGATCCGCTTCACTGGAGTCCGGTTAAGTACCTCGCCTCTCTGGTCGAGCGTCATCCCCTAGTGCTCCGGCTCTACGGCGAGAACACCGGCTGGGGCAATCGCGCTGACATGATTCGCAGCGTGACGCAGTCGAGTCAGTTCGGTCTGATGGGATTGATGTGGTTTCGTGAGGATCAACTCTTCTCCGGCCACTTCGCCACGCTCGCCGACTATCACGACGCCATCGCCACCACTGCGCTCTAGACCGCGAGCGACTACTTGAGCGTCAGCGATTCGGCACCACGACTGAGCCGGGTTCCAGCGGCAAGCGGTAGAGACGCAACGAGCCAAACGACGGCTCGTGGAAGCTGTACTCCAGCTGTGCGTTTTGGCGCAGCCACAGCAACAGGTCCTTCCCAGCAAATGAATAGCCCTTGTCGATCTCGCTCGTGCTGACAATCGCGTAGCGGGCATGATGCTGGCGCAGCTCCGCCGGCGTCACCCAGATTCCAGTGACATAGCCAGTGGTGACGAACTGTCCGGTCTGGGTGGTGACGGCAATGCGGCTGCCGCCAGACACGTTCTGCTGAAGATACGTTTCCAACCGTTGAAATCCGTTGTCGGGCGTGGTGTGGATGCGCCACCAGACCGTGCCGCTCCAGAGAACGAAGACGAGGGTTAGCCACGTTCCAGCCAGAACGATGCGCTGACGGTGCTGAAACGTGTTAGCCCGCGTCTGGTAGTAGGTCTTACTCGCGACCGCAATCGCGACTATCGAAGGGATCACAAGATAATAGAAGAACTGTTCCTCTAACGTGCCGAAGCCGACGCTATACGCCAGCAGAACGTAGGCGCTACCGGCCCAGACGGCCACCAGCCTGCGTTGCTCGCCACCCGCCATGAGTAGCACCCAGATCGCGAGCAAGCCGAGCGCGATGATGACGTAGGTGGTGGCGAAGGTGTCGAGCTGCGCAAAGATTGCACTCAAAAAGGACGGGCTGCCATGCCGGTGAAATCCAGTCTCTTGAATGGCGCCGAGCAACCGCAAGACGCCGCGGAACTTCTGATGAAGGAACGGACGAGTGTCACCAACCGCCGCGACTATCAGCAGGTAGGGAAGGTAGCAAGACGCCGTCACGACAGCGGTCAGACGAGCAAGCGGGCGAGAGACTGACCAGTCGAGAACGTAGCAGATCGCCAGCGGCACCAGGGTAAGGAACAGCGTCATATCCTTGGTCAGAAACGCCATTCCGAATGCTAGTCCGGCGGCGACTCCAATCAAGCGAGGTGCTGGTTCACGTCGCAAATCGTCAACAGAAAGGAGCAGCGCGTACCCGAGCAGCACCCACATCACGGCCGATGGATCAAGCAGGTTGCGACTGCTGATGCGGATCACAAACGGATCGAAGGCGAACATCAGGGCCGCGATCAAACCACTCAACCGGCCCTCGATGCGATATCCGATATAGAAGAGTAGAGCAGTGGAGACCGCAGCCACGAGTGTGTTGACGTAACGGACTGACTGAACCTGGACGATCACCGATCCGTTCGGATCGACGAGCTTCAGATAGAGTGCCTGAAGAAAGAAGAATGCAGGCGGATGCAAGTAGAAGTGACTGCCATAGAGGCTAACCGAAAGGTGGTTGGCAACGTTCTGCGACAGCCGCAGGTAGGTGATTTCGTCAACGAAGATATCCCATGATCGGCCAAGCCGAAAAGCTCTCAAGCCGAACGCAAGGAAGGCGAGAACGCTCATCGCCAGTCGCGGCGCCGTTAGTACCTGCCAGATGCGCAACGCTCGCGCGCATCGCACCACAGACGGTGGTGATATTCGCCGCAGCCTGGCACGCGATCGAACGCGAATTGGACGGAGTGGGGTTGAGGAGCGCCGCTGCCGTGACGCTCGATTGGAAGCCACCAGCACGGTCTTGACGAACACCTGCCTACCCACCCTCTGCTTCCGCGACGGTGCCTATTAGCGATCGAGACCGCTCGACTGCACGCAGATAATGCGCCTCCTGACGCTGCGTGATGGCGTCCCAACGATAGCGTTCCGCCCAGGCGCGTCCATCCCAATACGCCCGCTCGCGTTTCACCCGGTCGCCGATCACATTCAGAACTTCATTGGTGAAGGCGTCGAGATCGAACGCCGGAACCAGACGCGCACCTCCGCCTCCCGCCACTTCACGCAGGGGCCCCACGTCGAAGGTCACGAGCGGGACGCCGACGGCGAGCGCCTCGGCCGCCACGATGCCAAACGTCTCGAAACGTGAGGGCATCAGGACCGCATGAGATTGGGCCATGAGATGGAACTTCTCAACTCCGTCGACACGTCCGCGAAAGTCGACGCGACGATCAATGCCAAGTCGTTCGGCGCGCTCCATCATTTGTTGACCATCCGGACCGTCACCCACAACCAACAGCGGCGGGCACCCTCCGCCGGTACGGCGCAATAGTTGGGCGTAGCTGTCGAGCAGCAGGTCGCCGCCCTTCTGGACGACATCAAGCCGACCCAGATAGAGCAGGTGTGTCGGTTCGGCGCGCTCGACACTGAACGCACCATCGTCCACACCATTCGGAATCGATTCCACCAGAACGTTCGGTCTACGCTCCCGGATCTGCTTGCGTTCCCAGGCAGAGACGGTGATGAAGTCGCGGTAGAGGCGCAGTCCGAGTCGCTCGACCCAATCGAACGGCAGGCGATATTTCGTGCGCATCTGCGCCGCGAACATCCACTGCACTGACGCCACCACGGGGCGTCTGGTGTAGAGGGGTGCCAGTGCGGTGCTGAAGGGCGCACCGAACTCTTCGACGATCAGGTCGTATGCCTCGCGGCGAATCATCGGGCCGACCTGTGCGAAGTAGGCCAGACGGTCGATCTTCCCTCCACTGTGGGGCCACGTGTGACGCCAATGCACGCCTTCTTCGTCACGTCTTGATGCATGTGGATATCCGGCGACCAGCGCGGTGATGTCATGACGTCGACTGAGCCGACGGTTGATCTCACGGGTGCGGACCGAGCCGCCTCCGCTGCCCGGCTGCTGTGGGTCTTCGTAAGCCAGATGCAGAATGCGCAGGCTGTTCGGTACGGGCATCATGAACGCATACCCACTTGGCTGAGCAGAACCTTTGGCCTGCAAGAGTGTGGGACGAGATCCAACGCAATGGCCCCCAATGCGTAGACAGCCAGTCCAGCGACGAGTGCCAGCGGTAACGGACCGCGCGTCGCAACAGCCCATCCCGTTGCGAATCCAAGCGAACCTGATGCTGCGTAGCGCGCTGCCCAGGTCACGCATCGTGCCAGATCATCCGCATTCAAGGCCATGAGACTGGCGATCACCAGAAGTAGGCAAACGACCGAGGCAGCGAGTGCGAACGTGACCGACGCCCCACGAATGCCAAAGCAAGGTACGACCACTGACAAGACCACCGCCTCGACTCCTGTTGTCAATAGGAATGCTCGCGCCGGAATCCGCGCCATACCTGCCGCTTGAAATCCGGCTGCCAGCATCGCCGTGATGATAAGGAGACCGTTCCCGACGGCCAGCAGTCGCAAAACACTTGCTCCCGGCGCGTACGCATGGGGAAAGACGGTCGTTAGACAAAATCGGGGGGCAGCGACGAGCACGCACTCAATGGGGAGGATGAAGACCAGGGCTGTCGCAATCGCGTCAGCGAGCTCACCGCGCATGGCTGTGAATGAGTGATGGCGCGAAGCGCGCGTGAAGAGGATCGGAATCAGCGCTGAGGCCGCCAGGAAGTACGGGAAGTTCGCCAAAACCAGCGCGGCCTGATAGTAGCCACTCTCGGCGCGCTGCGGTTGCACTAATAATTTGACCGCGATCAGGTCTTCGTTGAGCAATAGCGCCAGGCCCAGCAGTGCGCCGAACATAGGCCCAGCCGCACTGACCCGGGGCATCGTCACCGGTCCGGATAGCTGCATTTCCAGGCCGCGACGCAGATAGATGGTACCCGCGATTGCGGCGATGAATCCGCCAGCGGCGAGGCCGAGCACGGCTCCCAGAACTCCGAAACCGAGGAGCACCAGTGTAATGCCGATCGCTGCTTTGATCACTACTTCGATGACCTGAACCAGCGCCATAGCCGCAAAGTTCTCCACGCCCTGAGCCGCACCCCGGACGATGGTCACCACCGCCACGAAGTTGAGCGCGGTGATCGCGATAACCAGCACCGCCCACGTCTCGAATCCCGACCGTAGCGGTCCCGCCACGAACAGGACGATCAAAGCCAGACTGAGCACGGCGGAAATCAGCAGATTGGCGAGCACGGACCCACGAACAAGTGCCGCTCGATCCCCATCGTGGGATTGCACTAACGAGCGCGCCAGGGTCCAGGCGATGCCCGATTCCAAAATCAATCCGCCGAGAAAAAAGATCGATTGCACGAACGCGAGTAGACCGAAGTCCCCGGGAGTGAGCAGCCAGCCAGTCGCCAGACTGAAGCCGTAGTTCAGCACACTGATAGCACCGAACGAGACGAGCATAGTCAAACGGGGAGGGAAACTCGCGACCAGACTACTCGACCCAGTTCGCCTCCCGCTTGGGCGGTGAACCATCCGAATCGGCACGAGCTGTACTTGACGGCTAACCCTTCTTGCTCCTGTCACGGTTCAACTCTTCGTTTCCCACTGAAACGGCATGTCAATATCAGTCGAGATGCTGAGGCCGGTTTGAGGGACGTCACAATCGAGCGCTAGCGATGCGTCGAGTATTGCGCCGCGACCTCGTTCGTCTCGAGGACCGCTGCTGGTTCGCGCTCAAGTTCACCAAGGGACAGAATTTCCTGCGTCTGCCGTGCGCAGGCTTCCCAATCGAAGCGCTGTGCCCATTGAAGGGCCGTCTCGCTCATCCGTTGCCGCAGCACTTCATCCCGCAGTAGCGTTCCGACGGCGTCCGTGAACGCTTCATCACTGTCAGCCAGCAGCCCCGTCTTGCCATCCAGGATTGCCACCTGCAATCCCGGAACGCGGTAAGCGACCGCCGGACAGCCATAGGCATTGGCCTCGATGACCGAGAGTCCCCAGCCTTCGTGCATCGATGGTGTGGCAAAGACGCTGGCCGAAAGGAGAATCTCTGCCTTGGTTGCGTCATCGACGTAGCCGTGAATCGTCACGTGCTCGGAAAGGTGCAGACGCTCGACCGTCGCCGTCAGCCTGGCGCGTGCATCTCCGTCTCCGGCGATATCGAGATGGACGTCCGGAAACTCGTGACGCAACGCGTCAATGGTTTTGACCAGCTGATCGAGTCGCTTGTAGCGTTTGATACGTCCGACATAGGCCACGCGGTGAGCATCGCGCTCCCGGTTCGGTAGGTTCCCCGGCGACTCCATCCCGTTGTAGACCACCTGAATTTGCGAGTAAGGCAGGCCGAGCGACACCAGCGCGTCCCGAGTAGTGGGCGACACGGCGATTACCGGTCGGTCTCGGTAGAGCCAAGGCACGCCGCGGCTTTCGAGGAACCATCCGATTGCCGCCAGGGCGGAAGGAAACTCGCTGAACCACTGGCGCTCGTGGACATGATGAACGAGTAGAACGACTGGGTTGCCACAGAAGAGTGGAGCGAAGAACGGGATGCCGTTACTGACGTCGAGCACACGATCAAAGCGCCCGCCATGCAGCAGCAGGTAGAGAGCGCGTCCACAGGTAGACGCTGAAGCGACCGCCGCGTCGACGCACGATGATGCCATCGAGAACCTCGTCCCGATCGGGCGCGTACGCTCTGCCCGGGTCAGCGCAGCAGATGGTCACCTCATGACCATCACGAACCCAACGCCGGGCCTGCTCGAACAGGTTTATTTCAGCGCCACCAGCCTGCGGATGACGTAGGCAACGCCAGTTGAGCGCCAATATTCGCATCGGCAAGTCATTGTTCGACATCATCAGTGCTGCTCAAACTTCCGATTGACGCCCCGTCATCGAACCGGACAACCGAGCACTCGTGAGGTGCACTTCATGCGGCAGCGACGCGACGACTCAGCGTCAGAGCCACCCTGGTTGAGTGGACGGAGACGTTGCACTATCCGTCCCGTCCAGACGAATCGGCTGCGTTCTCGCGATTCGATTTCGGAGCGCTGAATGCCCGGCGCATCGCGGCGGAATTGCACGTCAACGATCGGCGTCGGTGTCAGTCAACGTGCCACATCGCCGGTCACAATGTAAAGGGAGCAATTCTATCGTATTTGAAAGATCAGACTCTATGGAGAGATCGTAGTTGGATGGAGGTTCTTGGCCAGACAGCGGTGAGGGGCAACCTTGTCAACGTCCACGCCAAATATCGCCTATCCGTACGATACAGGAGATGCCCCTCAGGTGCCGTCGTTCTATCGAAATTGATAGATTCAATTCCTGGTGTCGGAAGTGGCTCACGCTCTGGAGTCGGGTGCCTTTCTTGCGCATAGGATGGAGCGAGAGCGTTGTTCTGTTGGGGATGAACCCGAAATTAGCAGAGAGGTCGCTTTGACATGGGAGTTCTGCCCGCTCAAGTCAAACCTGAAAGAACTGTCACGTGAACGACTTCGCCGGGCACACCAAGTCGTCATCCCGCGCATCCGTGCAACTCAGCGATGTTTAGCCGGAGCCAGTCGTCGATCCCTGCGATGAGGGGTCACTCAACCGGCGAATCCGCCCGTTTGCCACGTCCGGCGCGCACGCCGATGTAGGCGCTGACCAGCGCTGGCATCAGCAGAGCAAACGTGCTCAGCGCACTGCCGAGCGACGCCGATTCACAGCTATACGGGTGACCCTGGCGACAGGGATAATACACGCCAGTCTTGAGCGAAAGAAGTGAGGAGAGCGGAATACCGAGCGCGACAATACTGGCCCACAACCAGGAGCGGCGTGGCGATGCCAAACCGAACGCGAAGCTCGAGACGAGGAGGATTCCAAGCGGAAGCTCAACCTCGTCGTTGTGCAGATTGAGATAGCCAAGCAGAACGCTCACCAACATGGCTGCAGCGAACGCCAGCACGAACTCACTCATGGAACGCTTGGCCACTACCGGCACCGCGTGCTCTCCTCATCCGGCCCGACTCACGGAATCGCAGCAGTCAGCACCTTACCCTCAATGAGGGCTTCAAGCAACGTCGCTGCCTCGGTTGGTCCGTCATGCCGGGCCATCGACGCCTGAATGGCGCGCGCCCTTGCCTTGTACCGTGGTGACTCGAGCACCTGTCGCACAGCTTCCCGAATCTTCGTCTGGCTCGGATTCGATGTCTTAAAGGTTAATTCCAACGCCCGCCCAGGCGACTCGACTAGCGATCTCCGGCTTTTCCTCCGTCGTTCCCGCAACGATCAACGGGACGCCATTTGCCAGCGCGAAGTTCACCCCGCCATAACCGCCATTGGTGATCATCACGTCAACCAGCGGCAGGAACTCTCGATACGGTAGAAACGTGGCGACGCGCGCGTTGTTCGGAATTTGCCCGGCGGTCAGACCATTGCCGCCCGTGGCCGCTACAACCAGCAGATCTTCGTCACGCAACGCGTCCATCACAGGCATGATCAACTGCGCCGGCGAGGTAGCCCATGTTCCCTGCGTCACGTGAACGACTCGTCGATCCTGGAGATCGTCCCACCACTCCGGCGGGTCCACCTCGGCTGGCGGATCGGGCAGTAACGGGCCAATAAAGTGGATCGACGGCGACAGATCACTGCGCGGATATTCGAACTCGGAAACCGTGGGCTGCATGAAAAGGAACGGGGAGTTGAACGACTGATAGAGCGAGCCGACGTATCGCGGCAAACCGATCTCGGCGCGCCTTCGATTGTAGTCGGCCAAGATGGATCCAAAGAGAACGCGCTCCACGATCGCGTACAGGACCCGGTTACGCAGTTTTCCAATAACTGATGAACTGGGCCGCAGTCGCGAGCCGAATGGAGCAGTGTCATGACTGGCGACCGCCAGGGCGGTCACACCGATCGACGCGTAAGGAGGGCCGCCGAGCTCATGCAGCAGCGTCGGACCGCCCGAAGCCACGTCGCTGATAATCGCGTCGATCGGATTCTCATTGACAAACCGGCGCAGGTCTTGCAGTTGGCGAAAGGCATCCGCCATGAATAGGTTCACATAATCAAACTTCACCTGACCAAGATCGCTCAGTTCTGACCGTCCGGGAAAGGCGGCATCCAGGTCACGATCATCGTAGTCATGCCCAGCCCGCATTGGTACGTGAATGCCGCCCGTTCGTTCCACCCGTGCACGGAAACGCTGGCCAGCATACCACCATACCTGATGCCCACGTTCAACGAGTCTGGTCGCAATCGGGGTAGCCGGATTGAAATGACCGGTGATTGGGAGCGTGACGATGAGAAAACGTGCCGTGATCCAGCCTCCTGCACCATACTCGACCTCGGGACGATATCAGAGGCGTTCAGCTCGAACAACGCGCGGATACAGCGTGGAGCCATCTCATCTTGGCGGATCTCGACTTGAGACGCGAATGATGCCCAACAGAGAGCCTGACGCGAGAGAGTCAAGCTGGCACAGATCGTAAGGCTTTCGGTTGCGATCGAGCCCGTGCGCTCGAAAGCACTCGTTGCGTTCGTCATGGTACCAACACCGAAATGAGCTTCCCGATATGTGCGATGCAGTGCGTCATCGGGAAGCTCATCTTTGTCGTCCTTACTCGGTAGTTGGTCGTCAGGCGTGGTGGTGCCGCACTCGCCGACGGGCGACGACCACGATCAAGCCAATGAATGCCAACAGCAGAACCGTTCCTACAGCAGTGAGAGTGACAATTTGCCAGACGGATGTGTTGTTGACGGTCTCGGTCTGAGCGATGGTTGCGGCATTTGGCTGATCGGTTTTGATCGCTTTGGTCTGGGCAGCTGAAACCGTGAAATGCAGCGTAGCCGAAATCGACGCAACCTGATTAGCGCTTCCTGTCACGTCCACGTCGTATGTACCCGGAGATGCCTGAGCGCCGGTCCACTTGATCGGGTAATGAATCTGCGACCCCGGTGTCATCATGAACGGCCCGAATTCCCCGGTCATGATCGTGTTCCCGGCCAGAGAGACGCGATACGTTCCCTGGACTTTCTGCAGCAGACTTGCCGTCGGATTACGCATCTCGACGTAGGCGTACGCGCCCGATGGATAGACGTTCAGACCGGTTCCACCAAATTCGAACGATGGGGTGACCTGTTTGGGTAGGTTCAGCTGGATCGCGATCACACGAGCGACCCGATTGCTCACATCGAATGAGGTCTTCGCGTTGGCGCTGGTTGACTGAGCGTCGGCCTGCTTTTCCGTTGTGAACTGAATCCCACCAAGGTATGTGCCTTGATCGATGCGCGGAACGTGAATGGTCACCGGCAGTTTGACCGTGCCCTTCGCCGGGACGATGGTTTCACCTGGCAGACTGATGAACTGGCTAACGGCAAAATCTGAACTAATGAGTCTGGAACTATCGCTGCCCGGTCCCTGCACGTAGACCGCGCCGCCGCTCGTCGCGGTGAGTCCGTTTACTGCCGCTGACTTCAACGCTATATCTTGATTGGTGCTATTCGACACCGCCAGATAGACGGTTTGTTCCGCGCCGGGCTGTACGTCTAGATCGAAATAGCCTCGTATTCCGGCATGCTGATTCTGAGGTGCCATGATTGTGATGGAATACGGCATATCATTGTTCGCTGAACTCGCGGCGTTCACTGCCGGTGTCGATACGCCAAGGACGAAGATCAACATCGCGATCAGCGCGGGCAGTCGCAACCGATGAAGGCTGGATGTCATGGGAGGGGTCCTCAAGCTACGGCGGCGAGAATAAATTCTCGCCGCCTTCCAGTCCAATTCGGGTCCTAGTCCTCTTCGGGCCCCGAGACCACCGTCCAGGTGATGGTACTGGTGTAGGTCCCCGCGTAGGTCGTCGCCGGCGGGAGCGTCAGGGTCAGATCTGAAGCACTGGAGTCGAAGTCAAACACGTACTCTCCCATGCCTTCGTTCGCAGCGGCAGATGCCAGAATCACTGGAGAAGTCACGTCAATCGGAGTGTCGTCAGCCATGAGTACCGATGGCAATGGCGACGTCGTTCCATCGGCCGCCACGTTAGGCTTAGCCAGGCTCAGCGACCCCAGGGGCAGGTTCTGACCAGCGGTGCCATTCGTGAAGGCACTCGCCTGAACAGTAATTTTCCAGCCTGCTCCGGAACCGGTGGCATCCGTCGCGGTGAAATTATCCAGCGATGCCGTGTTTGTGATCGTTTGACCTGTCAGGTCAGTTTCTGTGAGCGCAACAGTCTCGTCAGGTGAAGTGATGCTGAGCGCTCCAGGGCTCAGTACCTGATTAACCTGGGTCTGATCTGTTCCTGCCGCCAGCGCAGGCAACACCATTGCCAGCGAGAGCACTACTGCCAGGGCAAACCCAAATCCGAGGCGGGCGAAGGTTCTTGATTGCGCGAACATGGTGTACTCCCTTTTTCTTCAATCGCCTGGCCGAGCAGATCCCCGCCCGGCAAGTTCAGTCGTCTACCGAATCGTCGTAAGCCTGGTCTTGGCCTTGGGCTCCTCCTCTCGTCAGCGGGCCGAGGCCGGCCAGAACCTCATCAATTCGGGACAGGAGTACACCCTTGTGGTTTGCTTCCGCCCACCAGAGGCCGGTTACGCCACTTGCTCCCCTCGCGGCACCGAGGCGTCCATGTTCACCGCAAGGATCAATGCATCCACTGGCCAGGTGACCCGTCGGGTCGTCTTGGAAACGGAGTGAGAGATGGTCAGATCGGCGAAGTTGGAACTTTCGGCGCGTGCGCATGCCACGAGCGCAGACGTGTCGTCGCGCGACTCGCTCCTCCATCCCGCAGCTCGTACCTTCCAACGTTTGCACCAGGCTGATCATCGAGAGGTCTCCCGACAGCGGAATTGTCGTTCCTCGCTGTATCCGTCACCGGGAGACCATCCGTTCCTCCCACGCTCAGACTGTAGGAGACGGACCGCAAAAAAGGTGTTGCGAGCTCATGAAAAGTGTGACAATAGTGTTCAGTACGCGAGAAGGTCACAATAGTCATGGTAGGGTGGGACGATGGTCCGTGGGATGTCCGTGCGTTCCAAATGCGGTGGCGTGAGAAGATTGCGCTAACGATGCGTAATCTCCGAGAACGGGAGCGACAAGGGTACTGGGTCATCGGTCATGGTGCGGCGCGTACCAATCGGTGTGTTGTTGGCCCGTGGAAGGTCAGATAGGTCAGCATCCGGAACCCGGAAGAATGCTGAGGGCTCTCAGTCTTGCATGCGAAGTTCGCCAGTGTTACTGTCCCGCACAGCAACACCGGATCGAATAGTCGCCCTATGCACATGCTGGGAACGTCGCAGGATGCTTCACGCTCTACTCGCTTCAGGCTATCCAGGGTCGCGCTGTCGACTGTCTGGCAACACGGTGGTTCCTCACGCACATGATCGTGTGGACGGTTAAGCAGCTACGCCATGGCAGATCGTCATCGCAACGGCCGATTCGCCGCCATTCTGGGCACCATGGTCTTCATCTGGATCGCGCTGACGCCCGCGGCCTCGGCGCATGCGTTCCTCAAACAGAGCACCCCCGATCAGAATGCCGTCGTCACGCAGTCACCTCCTGAAGTCTTGATGTCGTTCACCGAGCGTATCGAGCCCCAATTCAGTTCGGCGCAGTTGTTTGACGCCAACGGCGGTGCCATTCCGACCGGCGC